>OZ219988.1:0-69905 GCA_964291365.2 Stappiaceae bacterium | reverse complement strand
TCTGTGGATCTATGTCATCACAAGCACATAGTTTCAGAAATAACTTGATAGCAGCTGTTCTTAGGAGTGCACCACACACAGTCCCTTTGGGCAAAGTGGTTTCTAGGATAAGCTGACACTCCTCCTTTCGATTAGAGGGTAGGATGAAAGGAATCTCTGGGAGGAGGTTTTGAAGGTGACCCTTTATGTCATGTAGCGGTTCACAGTCTAGTACCTCATACCTGTGCAAGTTCAAATTAGTTAGGGATTGTGATGGCTTTTGGGTGAGTAGTGTTGGTACCCTTTGTGCTCCCTTAAGGGTAGCAGTGAGATCGGCTTGAAGCTCATCCTTGAGTTTCCCCAAAGTAGGCATACCATGAGCTTGTAGCTCTGTACGCAAGTCATTAACAAGCAATCCATCAAATGGTTTCAGGCTTCCCGGGGCATTCCCAAACCTGCCTGCTAAAACTAGCTGCTGTAGGTCACTGAGGGTCCGTCTCTTACACTGAAGAACATAACCTAGATCTTGCATAAGAGAACTAATGCAACCACAACTTCCACACTTGTAGTTGCCACCAAGCTGTGTGCCTCTTTCAAATTGTTGGGCAGGTTTGTCTCCGCAGAAAAATCTTAAGCAATCATTGATCTGAACCCCTCTTTGTGACAGTATAGGCTGTGAGAATTGTTGAAGACATTCAACTCTGTCAGGGACCAAAGCTAGCTGTTCTTCTGGGGATGAACTGCTAGGTGCTATCATGTAGATCGCAGGCTCTTCAATCACTTCTTGTAAGTTAGAAACTGATTGGCCTGTTTTGGCAGTGTACTCATCATCTGTGAGAAACACAATTGGATCGTAAACTACCCACACAGCAAACAAGATGTAGCCTGTTCGCAAAATTGTAGAGTGGTCATGCCAGATAGCTAGGTTTCTGATGCTCTGGTATGATTCAAGCTCAGCATAAGCTGCTTCCAGATCTAAACTAGAGGAGTACTGATAGCCAGCTGTCGTAGCCATCTCAAGTAGTTCTTCTATTGTTTGGACCCTTTGATTACTGATGCGCATGTACTTAAGGTGCTTATCTAGCAATTTTTGTCTAAGTTCTAATAGTGGGATTTTGCGACCACAAATTTCAGTTGGCCTAACCTCAATTTCCCCCTCTCCATTTACATTGCATTTGGTCATTACATAGGGGGTGCATGGTTCTCCAACGGTCAGCTCACCAGACTCAACCAGTCTCTTCTTTTCGTCCATTATTTCTCCCTTTGTTGGAAGACAAAGTGTTGAAATTTCTCCTCCCGGGAGGCGTTTCTTGCATCTTCTCTGATGTGGTGTGACTTTCTGTTGGTCTAGGTTGCTCACATCAATACCTCTATCTAGAGTGAGTTGTTTCAAAATTTGCCCTCCATTCTTTTGTGGGATGTTGTACTTTCTTGCCATAGCACTCCAATTGATCCTCTCACCATCGGGTAAGTTTCTTAGTTCGTCCATAGCACCATTGACATCCCCTGTTAGATTCTGCTCACTTGGAGAATGAGACTTCTTCCGTTTGGGTTGTGGAGGTGGTTGAAAAGAAAGTGCCAATCGCTTTTGATTATAGCTAGACAAAGACTCTCCTTCAGCTAGTACGGACATAGTGACATTTTCCTTAAACTGCTCAGTAATATGCTGTACAAGTTTGCGTTTTTGTGTTCGGTCTTCTCTCTTCTTCTCGGCTCTTGATTTTTTTTGACACAACTGGGCTTCGGGAGCATTTTTGGGTAATGACATTGAAAATGTGTGTGTGAACTTATCCTCCCATGTGGAGTTTAGCTCTGAAAGGACCCTCCTTGCTAGGTCCTTTTCTTCCCTCTGGCTTGAACCAGCTGTTTCAGGTAATTGTATGATTGGTGGTGGTGGTAGAAATATGGGTTTCCCAGGAAAGGATTCTTGTAGATCTTGATGTTTGCGATAACATGCCACACAATTGGCAAGTGTGTGAGTTTGTTTTTGTGTGCCAGAGAGAGATTTCCACTTGTCAATGGAAAAAGTGGACAGGTATTCCAATCGCTTCGTTGAAGGATGCCACTTCTTTTTCATGAACTCCAACACCGGGTCGCACTTTCTGTCAAATGGTACTCTATGTTTAACATCTGGTTGGAATAGTAACTCGGGTAATTCATAGCTTGAGATTGAGAACAATTCCTGAAACTTTGTAGCTCGTACTGATAGATCAAGCTCACTATTATTGGTTGGTGTGAGCTCCTTTATTGCCACTCTGGCATAGCCACAGTTTATTTGCAAAGAGATGGGTATTTGGCTCATTGTTGATGAGAGTTTGGCTGTGTATGAATATGACAATTTCATTGTAACTGCTTTAAGTATCTCTCTCATGCATACACAAAAAAATTACAGGTACGTGTAGAGCTTGCAAGTGGCACTGTCATTCCTGGTTCAAGTTTACCTCAAGAAGGATTAGTCAGCTTTGATACTGTAGGGTGTAGATACAGTACAGGTATAGTAGAGTTGTCTTTCACAATTTGACCGCCAATACCATACGTGTATTATCAATATTAATTATTATCGTTAAACATTGCGCGCGCGCGATGATTGTTGGTCATGTGATGCTGGTCACACCTCCTTTAATGAACAATGGCCGCATAGAAGCTACTAAAGACACAGGGGTGGCTGAGGCGGCGGTGAAGACGCGTAGCTGAGACGATATCTCCGACATACGAAGCTAGTAATCCTGATTTCAAGGCATACTGCACAGGGGCAAAAGGAACTGCTGTACAGGACGGGAGATATTCAGGTGAATAACCCTCGTGTGACCACAGATTTCTGACATATTGTGGCATTCCCGCTTAGTACAATGCCAGATCAACTTGCCCCCGTGATATTTATTAGTTAGGCATATAAACTTTATTTAAGGACAAGAGAGATGGTCGTCCAGATTGATCTTCACCGCCGCCTTTTGCGATTTTGTCTCCAAAATAGTCTTTATGAATGACGTCATTAAGTTACAACTAATTAATGGGCGTGGCCACGAATTGGTTTGTGGTTAGAGAAATAGTTGACCTATCTTCTGATGAAACTTCCTTATCCATATCACGTAGTGTTCAAGAGATATAATGGTTTAAGCAACAGATAAAATTGTATTGTGAAATGGGTGTCCCAGTCCTTAGACCACCTGAGTGTTCCCAGTTTGCCTGCTATTTTCAGTGAGCCGGCTGTTCCCAGTGTTCCTGCTGTTCGTAGTTCCTTATGTTCTTAGTGCGTTCCCAGTTTGTCTGCTGTTCCCAGTGTGCACGCTCTTCCTAGTTCCCAGTATTCCTAGTGCGTTCCCCGTTTACTCGCTCTTCCTAGTGTGTCTGCTGTTCCATGAGTGCCTGCTGTTCCCAGTGTGCCTGCTGTTACCAATGTGCCTGCTGTTCCCGGAGTGTCAACTGTTCCCACTATGCCAACTTTTCCCAGTGTGCCTGTTATTCCCAGTGTGCTTGCTGTTCCCAGTGTGCCTACTGTTTGTAGTGTCTGCTGTTCCCTATGTTCCTAGTGTGTTCCCAGTTTGATGGTATTTTCAGTGAGACTGCTGTTCTAGTTCTCTGTTCCTAGTTTGTTCTCAGTTTGCCTACTGTTCCCAGTGTGCCTACTGTTTCCAGTGTGCCTGCTGTTCCTAGAGTGTCTGCTGTTCCCTATATTCCTAGTGTGTTCCCAGTTTGCCTGCTATTTTTCAGTGAGCCTGCTGTTCCCAGTGTGCCTGCTGTTCCTAGTTCCCTATGTTCCTAGTATGTTTCCAGTGTACCTGCTGTTACAGTGTTCCTGCTGTTCCTAGTTCCCTATGTTCCTAGTGTGTTCCCAGTTTGTCTGCTGTTCCCAGTGTGCCTACTGTTCCAGTGTGCTTGCTGTTCCAGTGTGCCAACTGTTCCAGTGTGCCAACTGTTCCCAGTGTGCCTGTTATTCCCAGTGTGCTTGCTGTTTCCAGTGTACCTACTGTTCCCTATGTTCCAAGTGTGTTCCCAGTTTGCCTGCTATTTTCAGTGAGCTTGCTGTTCCCAGTGTGCCTGCTGTTCCTAGTTCCATATGTTCTTAGTTTGTTCCCAGTTTGTGTGCTGTTCCCAGTGTGCCCGCTGTTTCTAGTTCCCATTGTTCATAGTGTATTCCCAGTTTACCTGCTGTTCCCAGTGTGTCTGCTGTTCTATGTGTGTCTGCTGTTCCCAGTGTGCCTGATGTTACCAATGTGCCTGCTGTTCCTGGAGTGCCAACTGTTCCCACTGATCCAACTTTTCTCAGTGTGCCTGCTCTTCCTAGAGTGTCTGCTGTTCCCTATCTTCCTAGTGTGTTCCCTGTTTGCTTGCTATTTTCAGTGAGCCTGCTGTTCCCAGTGTGCCTGCTGTTCCTAGTTCCCTATGCTGTTTCAGTGTTCCTGCTGTTCCTAGTTCCCTATGTTCCTAGTGTGTTCCCAGTTTGCCTGCTGTTCCCAGTGCGCCTACTGTTCCAATGTGCTTGCTGTTCCAGTGTGCCAACTGTTCCCAGTGTGCCTGCTATTCCCAGTGTGCTTACTGTTTCCAGTGTGCCTACTGTTCCCAGAGTGTCTGCTGTTCTCTGTTCCTAGTGTGTTCCCAGTTTGCCTGCTATTTTCAGTGAGCCTGCTGTTCCCAGTGTGCCTGCTGTTCCTAGTTCCCTATGTTCCTAGTATGTTCCCAGTGTGCCTGCTGTTAGTGTTCCTGCTCTTCCTAGTTCCCTATGTTCCTAGTGTGTTCCCAGTTTGCCTGCTGTTCCCAGTGCACCTACTGTTCCAGTGTGCTTGCTGTTCCAGTGTGCCAACTGTTCCCAGTGTGCCTGCTATTCCCAGTGTGCTTGCTGTTTCCAATGTGCCTACTGTTCTGAGAGTGTCTGCTGTTCCCCATAGTCCTAGTGTGTTCCCAGTTTGCCTGCTATTTTCAGTGAGCCGGCTGTTCCCTCTTCCTAGTTCCCTATGTTCCTAGTGTGTTCCCAGTTTGCCTGCTGTTCCCAGTGCACCTACTGTTCCAGTGTGCTTGCTGTTCCAGTGTGCCAACTGTTCCCAGTGTGCCTGCTATTCCCAGTGTGCTTGCTGTTTCCAGTGTGCCTACTGTTCTGAGAGTGTCTGCTGTTCCCCATAGTCCTAGTGTGTTCCCAGTTTGCCTGCTATTTTCAGTGAGCCGGCTGTTCCCAGTGTTCCTGCTGTTCGTAGTTCCCTATGTTCTTAGTGTGTTCCCAGTTTGTCTGCTGTTCCCAGTGTGCGCGCTCTTCCTAGTTCTCAGTATTCCTAGTGTGTTCCCAGTTTACTCGCTCTTCCCAGTGTGTCTGCTGTTCCATGAGTGCCTGCTATTCCCAGTGTGTCTGCTGTTACCAATGTGCCTGCTGTTCCTGGCATGCCAACTGTTCCCACTATGCCAACTTTTCCCAGTGTGCCTGTTATTCCAAGTGTGCTTGCTGTTCCCAGTGTGCCTACTGTTCGTAGAGTGTCTTCTGTTCCCTATGTTCCTAGTGTGTTCCCAGTTTGACTGGTATTTTCAGTGAGACTGCTGTTCTAGTTCTCTATGTTCCTAGTTTGTTCCCAGTTTGCCTACTGTTCCCAGTGTGCCTACTGTTCCCAGTGTGCCTGCTGTTCCTAGAGTGTCTGCTGTTCCCTATGTTCCTAGTGTGTTCCCAGTTTACCTGCTATTTTTCAGTGAGCCTGCTGTTCCCAGTGTGCCTGCTGTTCCTAGAGTGTCTGCTGTTCCCTATGTTCCTAGTGTGTTCCCAGTTTGCCTGTTATTTTTCAGTGAGCCTGCTGTTCCCAGTGTGCCTGCTGTTCCTAGTTCCCTATGTTCCTACTATGTTCCCAGTGTACCTGCTGTTACAGTGTTCCTGCTGTTCCTAGTTCCCTATGTTCCTAGTGTGTTCCCAGTTTGTCTGCTGTTCCCAGTGTGCCTACTGTTCCAGTGTGCTTGCTGTTCAAGTGTGCCAACTGTTCCCAGTGTGCCTGTTATTCTCAGTGTGCTTGCTGTTTCCAGTGTACCTACTGTTCCCTATGTTCCTAGTGTGTTCCCAGTTTGCCTGCTATTTTTCAGTGAGCCTGCTATTCCCAGTGTGCCTGCTGTTCCTAGTTCCATATGTTCATAGTTTGTTCCCAGTTTGTGTGCTGTTCCCAGTGTGCCCGCTGTTTCTAGTTCCCAATGTTCTTATTGTGTTCCCAGTTTACCTGCTGTTCCCAGTGTGTCTGATGTTCTATGTGTGCCTGCTGTTCCTAGTGTGCCTGATGTTACCAATGTGCCTGCTGTTCCTGGAGTTCCAACTGTTCCCACTGAGCAAACTTTTCCCAGTGTGCCTGCTGTTCCTAGTTTCCTATATTCCTAGTGTTTTCCTGCTGTTCCCAGTGTGCCTGCTGTTCCAGTGTGCCTGATGTTTCCAGTGTGCCTGCTGTTCCAGTGTGCCTGCTGTTCCCAATGTGCCTGCTGTTCCTAATGTGCCTGCTGTTCCCGGAGTGCCAACTGTTCCCACTGTGCCAACTTTTACTAGTGTGCCTGTTATTCCCAGTGTGCTTTCTGTTCCCAATGTGCCTACTGTTCGTAGATTGTCTGCTGTTCCCTATGTTCCTAGTGTATTCCCATTTTGCCTATTTTTAGTGAGCCTGCTGTTCCTTGTTCCCTATGTTCCTATTATGTTCCCAGTGTGCCTGTTGTTCCTAGAGTGTCTGCTGTTCCCTATGTTCCTAGTGTGTTCCCAGTTTACCTGCTATTTTTAGTGTGCCTGTTGTTTCCAGTGTGCCTGCTGTTCCTAGTTCCCTTTGTTCCTAGTATGATCCCAGTTTTCCTCCTGTTCCCAGTGTGCCTGCTGTTAGTGTTCCTGCTGTTCCTAGTCCCTGTTTCTAGTGTGTTCCCAGTTTACCTGCTGTTCCCAGAGTGCCTGCTGTTCCAGTTTTCCTGCTGTTCCAGTTTTCCTGCTGTTCCCAGTTTACCTGCTGTTCCCAGTGTGCCTACTGTTCCAGTGTGCCTGCTGTTCCAGTGTGCCCGCTGTTCCCGGTGAGCCTGCTCTTCCCAATGTGCCTGCTGTTCCCAGAGCGCCAACTGTTCTCACTGTGCCAAGTTTTCCCAGTGTGCCTACTATTCCCAGTGTGCTTGCTGTTCCCAATGTTCCTACCGTTCCTAAAGTGTCTGCTCTTCCCTATGTTCCTAGTGTGCTCCCAGTTTGCCTGCTATTTTTAGTGAGCCTGCTGTTCCCAGTGTGCCTGCTGTTTCTAGTTTCCTATGTTCCCAGTGTGTTCCCAGTTTGCCTGCTGTTCCCAGTGTGCCTCCTATTCCTAGTTCCCTATGTTCCTAGTGTGTTCCCTGTTTACCTGCTGTTCTCAGTGTGCCTGCTGTTCCAGTGTGCCCGCTGTTCCCAGTGTGCCTGCTGTTCCCAATGTGCCTGCTGTTCCCAGAGTGCCAACTGTTCTCACTGTTCCAACATTTCCCAGTATGAATGCTATTCCCAGTGTGCTTGCTTTTCCAAGTGTGCCTAATGTTCCTAGAATGTCTGCTATTCCCTATGTTCCTAGTGTATTCCCAGTTTGCCTGCTATTTTCAGTGAGCCTGCTGTTCCCAGCGTACCTGCTGTTCCTAGTTCTCTATGTTCCTAGTGTGTTCCCAGTTTGCCTGCTGTTCCCAGTGTGCCTGCTGTTCCATGTGCGCCTGCTGTTCCCAATATTATGATTTATCTGATGACAACTAGCTATGATCAGAGAATGGGCACACTAAGCCCAATGCTATTTAGAGGCTAGCTTTGTTTCTATCTTATATTAATACCCAGCATGCATGTGCAAGGGGTAAGGTAGTTGATCTGGTCATGTGTTGTCATCCATATGAAAGTCACCAAATCTCGAGTGATAGCGAGTAGACAATGCTGTTGAGAGGTTGGAAAAAAAACAATTACTCTCTTCTAAGTGCTTAACAAGTGTGTACCAGGAATGGTACAAATCGTGCATTTGATCTGACGTGCCTATCAAGCACACCTAGTACCTACATGTATGCCATGTCAGCTGCAATGCTGTTTCAACTGCTTGTGTGACCTCAAAATAGGTAATGGTCACTGACGTTATGAACTGATCTATTGATCAGCTACCATAAATAATTCATAGCTATGTGTGAGTGGGGTATGTGTTCTGGAGAGCTCTAGTATAATGTCATATTATTCGTTCATATGCGCAGCCTATTTTCTGTGGAGCTTACGATAAGATTATTATTATGAACATGTAATATACATGTATCAAACGCATATAGGATGTGAGTGAATACTTGGCTGAGTCCAGAAGGATTCGTGCAGAACAAGATAGGGCATATGCGGAATCTTTGGCCGCAGACCAGGCAAAAGAAAAGGCAAAGGTATATGCGTATATACTCGTGTATGCATACAATATAGTTCAAGAGCTCATAAGAACTAAGAAAAGAGGAAGAGCGTGTAACTTGAACTCGGCAGAATTTTTTAACTGTACTAAAAATAGAACATCCAGTCAAGAGTAATCTAAAAATTTGTAAATCTAAGTGTAAAAATCTCTTCATGGCATGTTCAAAACTCATTGCTTGATGCTAGTGGTTGGACATTCAATGTACATGTCATCATTGCACTCAGTGTGGTTTTGCACATGATCAGATATTCTATTTTTAGTATCAGTCAAAAATTCTGCCCTGTACACTAATGTCTATGGGAGTTACATGCTCTTTCTCTCCTTGCATTAGTTCTTATGCGCTCTTGTATAGTTCTATCCCACTACATGGGCGTATCAAAGGAAACAGCTGGACTGTAGAGAAGTTATCACCAGGTGATATTTTAGTTATCACCCGATACTGACGCCAGTTATCACCCGGATGTGAAGTTCAACATTGTCAATAACGTACATAAAGAATTAAATATGCAAGTCTAGTCATTGCTAATCTTCTACTTAGGACTGTTAAGGCATGTCCACGGTCGCGAAATATTGCACGGTACCGTATTTCAATCGTGTCTCTAATTTAGGAAATATTATTTTACACGCGTGAATACTACCGGTATTAATAGTGTATAATACACGTACAGTGCCATGCTGGTACTCCGCTCGGCCATCCAAGCCCAGAGACCAGAGACCTGGGATGAATGTGCTTATCTCGCCAGACCCATGATTAAGTCAGCCAGTTAAATGGTAAGTTCGAATATCCCTACCTGTACACGAGTTTGAAATGGCATGCTAATGTAGCTACTATGTGAGCGAGAGAGAGAGAGAGAGAGAGAGAGCGAGCGAGAGAATAAGAAAGCGAGAGAGTGAGAAAGCAAGCGAGCGAGACAAAACGATGAGAGTGAGTGAGAGTCCGTGAGAGAGTAAGCGAGCGAGATAAAACGATGAGAGTGAGCGAGAGTCCGTTAGAGAGTATTAAATCGAGTGATGGAGAGAGAAAGAGAGCAAGAGAGAGGAATATCGAGCGAGGAAGGCATCCGAGTAAGCCGTAATATTAAACACGCAAGAAAGAGACAACAAACTAATGTGTGTGTACATATTTTAAAGGGAGAAATAATTTTAATGTTAAATACTATGGATACTTTTGTAGTCTACTTCGTCTTGCTAAAGTCTTGATATGCCAACAACTGGGACACAAATTTACTTGACTGAAGTAGTTCTTTATACTCCATATCTGTTGAGTCTGGAAGCCTTCCCGTAGAGCTGTGACATTTTCTTTCAAACTCTTTTATTGCTTGCTTCCTGGTTTTTCGAGTTTGTTTTAGTTGGTACTTGAGGACCTGGAGAAGGGCTGCATGTTGACACTGTTCCTGTGATGAAGCTGTATGGCTTTTTATTTTGTGTCGAAGCTTGTCAAGATCTACTACTGCTTTTGTAGCACCAAAAACTTTTGATAAAGCACTTGCAAGCTTCGTTTTGAGGTGCAAGGGGAGTTCGCTGTCCTGCAGCTGAATACAGTGTGTCGGTGGCTCTAGCTCTTGTACTATTAGAGTGATGTGATCATCTTCAGCTTCGCTTCCTGACGCTAGCTCAACATCCTGTGGTCTTTGTGGTGGCCTGGAGTTGACGTCTCGTTGGTGTATCGATGTATTTTTATCTTGGAAAGGCACATCAGTATCCATCTCCTCCAATGCATCGTGAGCATTACAATCAAACCTTTTGTAACCTAGAAATTTGCCATCTTCTGAGTAGAGTTTGATGTATGGTGTAGGCAGTTCAATACCTCCATGAATCAGATCATTCCATATTGACTCTTTGTTTGTGTAAATTTGATCAAGACTTGTACTACGAAAGTATTTCAGCTGTGGTCCCTTTGTGTTCGTATCTGGTGTGTTTCTACCGTCATGAAATTCAAATCCTTCTTCTGTCTTTTTCCACCAAATTCCAGGTCCAGGTACCAAGTACGGTGAGATCCTCTTGAGGTGTTCCTGCCAGCTACTCATTCGACCAGTAAGGAATGTAAATGGAATGTGTGTATTTTCTGTTGCTGGTTGTAGTTCTCTAGCTGCCTTAGATACCCTGCTGTTACTCTCATGATATGATTTATACAAGTCCTCCTTCATTTGTTTTGCCTGGAGTCGTAGGAGAATGTTGGGAATGACATTATTTGGTTGTCTGTTTGAGGCATTTTGGACGATAGTTTTAGCCTGTCCAAACAACCTTTCTTCATGCTCAGTGTTTGCTGCCTTAAGATTTAGAATCTCATACTGAGGTGGAGCATGTAAAATTAATGCATGGAGGTATATTCCAAAGAATTTTCTGTGTAACAGACTTTGTCATAGTGAACAACTCAGCACAGAGTTCATAGTGGAGCCATGCTGTGTTGTATAGCCTCAGTATTGCTTTAGGATCTATTTGCTTCCTCCTGGTATATTAGGCATGACAAATCTACAGCTGTTTCCACCAGTTGTAGTATTTTTGGTGGTGTTTGCCGTCCTCTTAACAAGCTTAATACATGAATAATTGCTAGCCTATAATCTCCTCCTCTTTTGGTTTTTTTGCTCCACAGATCAACTTGAAGCAACTGTTCAACCTCATTGGATAGTTCTCTCTCCAAAATATGAGGAAGCTCTTGCAGTAAGTTATCAATATGTCCCTTAATGTCATGTAGCGGCTCACAGTCTAAAATTGTGTAGCCTTCAAGGTGGACTTGTGTTAGAGTTTCAGTTGGGTTGTTAAGTAGTAGTGTCGGAACGCGTTGAATGCCTTTTAGTGTTTCCTTCAGTAGTTGGAGCCTCTCCTTTTTTGTTCGTTCAAAGTCATAAATTCCTCTTGCTACTAGTTCTTGTCCTAAGTGATCAGCGTCGAGGTCATCAAATGGTTTTGAGCACCCCACTTGTTTACCTGCTTCTCCTGTAATGAATATGAATTTTTTATATTAGTCTCCCTTCGTACACGTACACCAAGCATACATGTATAGCCTATCCTTGAATCTAGGCCCTGTATCATATGCATGTATGTGTGTGCGAATATTATGGCTCAGTGTTCAATCTTTTGATAATGTACATGCATAATGGAGTGAGTATAACAAGTGTTGGCATAGGAGGAGAGTACCCTGCATGACTGCTATCACCCGTAGATGTTTATGGTCCTGACCTTCGTAATTGAGAAATACATGTTGTAGGTTGTGTTCTAATTAAAGCACATGCATGTACATTATGCCATATCTGCACTCACAACATACATGTGCGTTCACATGCATGTATATGCATGTATGCCACTCAAAATACATTGCAGATGTGTACATGTGTGCAGTTGAGCATACAGTATTTACCAGATCTATATACGTGTTGTACACAGCCCATACCTTTAATTACGGTGGATTGTATAGCTTGAAGTGATCTCCATTTGTGGTTTGCACAATATGCAAAGTCGTCAAATTGTGGCACATGTGCTCCGCATGATCCACATGGATAGTTTCCACCAATTTGGGTTCCACGTTCGAATTGTGCCGCAGGTTTGTCACCGCTAAAAAAAAGTAGTTTATCGCTAATCGTAATATTGTCAGCTGTTTTCAAGTCTGTGTTTAGTTCACGAATACACTCCATCCGATCACTTATGAGTGCTGCTTGGTCTTCTATTGAAGATGAGTTCATTGCTAGTACATGTATTTCTGGTTCTTCAATGTAAGCTTGCAAGTCCGGAATAGATTGTGCAGTCGTTTGATCGATGTCTGATACTGATTTGAAAACGGCTGGATCATATACGATTTTAACTGTCACTAGCACATAGTCATGACCCAGTATTTCTGAATGATCATGCCATACCATTATTGTTCTGGTTCGTTCATGAGTGGCTAACGTTGATCTCAAGTTATCCTCCGAAAGATTGCTTGGAAGCTGAATATTATGTTTAGCATAATATTCCAGTAGCTCTGTTTTACTGAAAGAGGCTAATTGATCATCTGTGTGCAAGTGCATTAGGTGTTCGTGTTTGGTCAGCAACTTTTGTCGGAGTTCCAACAGAGGAATCTTCCTGCCATATATAGAGATATTGGAGTGTTGTATTTGTCCTTCCTTGATTGAGTATCTTGTGAGTGTGTGAGGAAAACATGGTTCTCCAAGTGATAGTTCTCCATTATTTATCATACCTTCCCAATCGTCTTTTATACCTCTCACAGATTTGTGTACCGGCACTGAAATTTCTCCACCAGGTAGCTTCAGGCGACGAGCTCTCATTCGTGTATTTGGTGGTCGGTGATCAAGCTGCTCAACATCTATTCCACATTCCATAGCATATTCCTTGACAGTCTGCCCTTTGTTTTCTCCAGGTACGTTCCATTCCCTACCTAGTTGGGTCCAGTTGATTACTTCTCCTTCTGGCCAATTCTGTAGTCTATTAAGTAAACCACCTTTGTCCCACTGGACATTGTCAAAATTTGGAGAGTGCTTGCGACGAACTAAGGGAGTAGCCTGTGCACGTTCACGTTTTTGTTCTGGTGTCTCAAATGATTGAGAGAAGCGCGTTCTTTTGTAGGATGCAATTGATTGCCCCTCTGCTAACACTGTTAAGGCATCATTTTCTTGTAACTGTGTGCTTATGTGGTCTCGGCACTCTCGTCTAAGCTTGCGTTTGAGCTTTTTGTTGTCAGCTGCAGTGGGTTTGATTTGAAGGCCACTACCTGGGCAGGTGGCTAATGTATCGGTAAAAGATTTTCCGTATGCTTTCTCAAATACTGGCTGAATTTCTCCTAGTATCTGTTTTGTTGTGGTTGTTGCTGAATCATTGTTGCTCTCTAATATATTTTTCAAGCTGTCGGCTATAGGTGTTGCAGGATTGTACATAGCCCCTGGAAAAGTTGTTTGTTGTTCTCGATGCGATATTGCACATTCCTTGCAGTTTGCTAGGGAATGTCGCTTTTTTTGTTTTAAAGAGAGTTGCTTCCAATTGTTTGAAGAAAAGTGGGATATATATTGCTGCTTGCTGTCTCTATCACTCCACTTCCTGAACATTCCATTGATTCCTTTGCAGTAGCGATCAAAGTTAGAGTCTCTATGACCATAGCCGTCAAAAATTGTAGCATCATTTATGTATGTGGTTGATGGGGAGAATAGCTCTTTGAATTTATGTGCTCGTTCAACTGTATCACAATGTCCTTTTCCTCTACCCACCTCAGAATACTCTCGAATGGCAACTCGAGCATAACCACAGTTGATCTTAAAGTGCACAGTGGACATCTTCCTGGAGCACAGATTTAGTTATACATGCTTGTTTAATAGATGTTTGTACTGTTTTATAATATTATTTTGAGATTTGATAATACCTACAAGTAAAAATGGTGGCACTGTACATTCAATTATGACTCACAGTATATAATAGGAGCCTGATAAGAAAGTCAAGAGTGATGATCAAAGATGGAGTTTCCTGCAAGCCATAGCTGCTATCTGGTCAAGGTGCGCTTGCGCGCGCGGGCATGTTTTGGTCACGTGCCCTCATATGACCTTTGAACCGCAGCTTGCGCGAATGGTTGGTGCAGTACACGAAGATGGCCAAAAAAAACATTTGTTCCCGACTAGAAGACGATGTGTTTATGCGGCGCAGCAGATGAGTGTGTGGAGTGCTACCAGGATCCTGCTGCGCAAACGCTAACCTTCTTGCGTATTAGAGAGAACATGAGACAGTCGTGGGTCCAACTAGTGAGTTAACAATTTTAAAATCTCGCGCTTTCGTGTACCTTATTAATTCGTCTTGCGCAGCAGGATTTTGATATTACCACCTTTTATCCATGCAATGATTGTAAAATCATAAGTTGAAGTGGACTGGAACAAATGTTTTTTTTGCCTTTTATCTTCCCTATTTATATGACCTGTAGGCGCTCACATGACTATCATGTGACATGTTTGTGGGTGTGGTTTATATTGTATTGTGGATTCAAACCCGTATGTGAAGTTTTAGAGTCATACTGGTCTGCACATGTGCGTTATACATAATTGTGATTTCTCTACATGACCCGTGCCTTAACACCCCTGAGTAGTTCGACTGTCTACAATCGTTTCAACACCAATGTAGGCAAGGAGTAGCTGTAGCTCTACTCATGCAAGAACAGCTTGAAGCACTGGATAAATATGCT
This sequence comes from Stappiaceae bacterium, assembly GCA_964291365.2. Lineage (GTDB taxonomy): Bacteria > Pseudomonadota > Alphaproteobacteria > Rhizobiales > Stappiaceae > JBDWFY01. The sequence continues at coordinate 55,409 of OZ219988.1, read as the reverse complement.
CACTCGGAAGGTACAGTAGTCCACACACAATGCTTACACTTGCTGACTCTGGTCCTGCTTTGGAATATCGATCAAATTCCTTGAGTAGTGTCGACAAAAATACAGCCCTTGAGTGAGCTCTTCCTCGCTTTAGCTTACATCTTACGATGATTTTTAGGGTGACGGAGGCCTCCTCACACTTGTCATTGACAGCTTCTTTCCGGATTCCCCAAGGTTTCAAATCTTGAGTCGTACGATCACATAGTCTTCGCTATCATAATTAATAGCCTCAGCACTATTGTTATAGCGTAACATTCCAAGGAAAGAAGGCAAATTCACTGGGCAACAAGCATACCAACTAGAGCTACATAGCTACTGAGATTGAGACTGAACTGCACAGATTAATGATCAAACCATACCTTGAATGTGATTGGTTGCTGACCTAATGATGTCATTGTCTCGGAATCCATTGCCATGGCGAGGTCAGGTAGCATATACATTTCGATTCCATGGTCTGTGGGATAGAAACCAGTTATATCCCGGATATGCGTGTATAACATATGGATATTGTACTCACACCGGGATATAACTATAACCAAGAGTATATAGTAAGATAAGGAAGAGAGTATCGAACACGCTATATTGTCCGTGTAATATGTGTTCAGAAAGTCACACGCCAGGAATTCAAACGTTGACTAATGAGCGTGCTCGATTCAAATAACGAATTATGGGCGTGACCTCGAGTGCAAACTAATGCGAGTGCAATAGTGGCTGAAACGCGAGCAGATCGCGATACAAAACGAACGTTCATGAAGAATCTAGCATAAAACTCACGAAAAACGCCTCTATTCATCGCAGTCCTGAGAAATAATCGAGTGTTTAGCAACTTGGCTTAGTCATGTGCGCAAGGCGGGAAGTCACGTTACTCTCCGAACACATATTACACGGACCATATAGAGCGTTCGATACTCTCATCTCTTATTACATACTCTTGTTTTAACTTATCGCACATCTTTCGTTGATATGCTAAATTGCTCTCTATTTAGAGCAAGAAGAGGAGAACTGAAGAAATGAGTCTGTGATGGAGAGTATGTACCACACAAATTCAAATGTCTGATTCAGTAACTTTCCGTACAGTATTCATTCATTGTCCTATTAGTAGTTAACCCATCCCAGAAAGACTGAGAGTGGTACCTTCAAGTTTCTCACTGTACGCAGTGGAATGCCTCTATATTGTATAGTCTGTAATAAGGACACCTCGTTTAATTGGGTCATTATGATGGCAGTACAGGTTCTGTAATCCAGACACCTTACATGGTTGCAACTGTGTCCAGACTAGAGGGGTTCCACTATGACAGGAATTGAAATTTTTTTTTGCCAAATCATGTGTCGATTTTTGTTGCAGCTGCAAGTAAGGAACAAAGAGAAGTGGAATCAACACATTCCCAGTGTCCCTGGTGGTAGGAAATTCAGTATGAGATTTCCAAATTCCACCAAGATTGAGTGTACCATTGATAAGGCTACTCCTAAGTTACGTGTACTACAATTAGTGTTAAGTGTGGGCTAACCTTTTTTTATCGTGATGCCATAATTGTGTAAACAGGTCTTGTATGAGATTGCGTTAGCATTTGGAAGCCGTGGAAAGCCATTTAATCTCTGCAGTAATATGCCTAGGCAACTAATTCCCCATGGTGGTACCTTTTCAGGAGATGATCCACTTGCATTGGTTGTAGAAGAATCAGAAGACGCTCCTGATCCCTGTGACTATCTTGATGCACCCAAGGTATATGTTCAACAGCTTGAGTGTTCATGACTCAGCTATCTCACTGATTCATTTCCCTGATCTTTGGGCTCAACATTTTCAGTCTACAGTGCATGCGCTGTTCTGCAAGGATCGTCGATGGACAACTAACCTTTGACAACGAACTGCGTGTGCGCCTTTGGATCTTCTATCCATTTTAGCTCGCTTTGGCAATCTATCATCGAAAATTAATGTTGTATCTTAGAAAGATAAGGCCAGTCGCTCCTTTTTTTTGTGGGATAAGGTCAGTCGCTCAATTTGAGCCCTTCTTTGGGGGGGGGGGGGGGGGGGGGGGGGGGAGTGGTTCGTTAGCATTTTTAGCGATCGTAACATTTTGGCCATTCGATGAAGCTCAAGCAACATTCAAAATCTAGAGAATGGCCATAGCCCGTTACACCTCTGCTAATATCGTCAGCTAACTCGCTGATTGATTTCCCTGATATTTGGGCTAAGTATCTTCAGTCTACAGCGCATGCGCTGTTCTGTAGGGATCGTCGATGGACAACTAACCTTTGACAACCTTTACCGAACTGCGTGTGCGCCTTTTGCTCTTATATTATCCATTATAGCTCGCTTTGGCGATCTAACATCGCGAATTATGGTTGCATCTTGGAGATATAAGGTCAGTCACTCAATTTGAGCCCTGTCTTGGGGGACGGTGGTTCGTTAGCCTATATAGCGATCGTAACGTTTTGGCCATTCGATGAAGCTCAAAAATCTAGGGAATGGCTATAGCCCGTTGCACCTCTACTAATGTCGTCAGCTAACTCTCTGATTGATTTCCCTGATATCTGGGCTAAGTGTCTTCAGTCAACAGCGAATGCAGCTGTTCTGTAGGGATCGTCGATGGACAACTAACCATTGATGACCAATACTGAACTATTAGCGATGGTTTCGTTTTGCCTATTCGATAAAGCTCAAACAACATTCAAAATTTAGGCAATGGCCCGTTGCACCTCTGCTAATATAGTCAGCTAACACTCTGATTGATTTCCCTGATCTTTGGGGTAAATACATTCAGTCTACGGCGCATGAGCTGTTCTGTATGGATCGTCGATGGACAACTAACCATTGACACCCTATACCGAACTGCATGTGCGTCTTCGGCTCTTATATCCATTTTCGCTCTCTTTGGCGATCTACCTTCGGAAATTATGGTTGTATCTTAGAACGGTAAGGTCAGTCGCTCAATGTAAGCCCTCTTTTGGTGGGTGTTTCTTTAGGCTTTTTAGCTATTGTAACGTTTAGGCTATTCGATGAGGCTCAAACAACATTTAAAATCTAGGGTATGGCCCACGCCCGTTGCACCTCTGCTAATATAGTCAACGAACTCGCTGATTGATTTCACTGATCGTTGGGCTAAGTATCTTCAGTCTACAGCGCATGCGCTGTTCTGCAGGGATCGTCGATGGATAATCAATAATTGACGACCTCAACCAAACTGCGCAAGCTCCTTATGCTCTTATATCCATTTTCGCTCGCTTTGGCCATCTACCATCGAGAATTATGGTTAATTCAGGGAATGGCCATAGCCCGTTGCTCCCCTGCACATATATATATATATGTAATAATATCCCTGATTTTTGGACTAGGTGTCTTCAGTCAACAGCGCATGCAGCTGTTCTGTAGGGATCGTCGATGGACAACTAACCATTGACTACCTATACTGAACTGTGCGTGCGCCTTCGACTCATATATCCTCCATCGCTCCTTTGGCGATCTATCATCGATGATTATGGTTGTATCTTGGAGAAGTAAGGGAGCCCTTTTTGGGGGAGGGTGGTTCGTAAGCCTATTTTTTAGTATCATTCTGCATGATTATAAACATGCAGGGATGCACAAAAATAGCATGATAATGCTAATAAGTAATATGTACATCCAAAAGATGAAAGGACTACTTAAGTTATTGAAATGAATAATGAATACAGTGACAATACTTGTATTAACTACAGCAATGCAATGTTATTTTAAACACGATTCTTAAAGGTAGAGAAGGGTGAGGACACAACATCACTACTTAACTTATTCCATAAAGTAATTGTATTTGGAAAAGAAAAAAGAGTTTAAGTATTGTGCAGTGTGACCACTTAGACTGCTTAGCTGTTTAGAATGGGTGTAGCGAGTGGTGTATACGCAAGGCCGTGGAAATAGGGGCACCATACGGGAGCATTGGTTCCAACAAGTTTGTGCATAAAACACAGTTTGAGCGCCTTCCTTCTTTGCTCGAGCTTTGGGATATTTAAAGTGTCCAGCATTTCGTCATATGTTGTGTTCCAACTCTTTAGACACACCTTGCAGGCAAACCTCTGAACGTCCTCCAACAACTTGCAGTCCTTGACAAGGTATGGATCCCAGACTTGGTTTGCATACTTTAGATGTGGCCTTATGAGCGTCAAATAGAGTGCTCGAATAGTAGATGTATCGGCACAGTTGTAGAATTGTCGGAACAACAGACCAATGAGCCTGCTTGCTTTTTGCTGGTGTGATCAGACCAGGATAGGTTGTCGTTGATTGTTAAGCCAAGATACTTGATAGAGTCGACTTGCTCTATTTCAAAACCGAGCAAATTTAGAGGTGGTGGTGTAGTTCTTACTTTCTTTCGGGAAAGCACCATGAATTTACACTTCACTGGACTGAATGACAGATGATTAAGAAGACTCCATACACCAAGAGAGTCCACACCTTGCTGAAGTACGGCGTAGTCTTTCTCGGTATAAATTCTTCTATACAAAAGTATATCGTCAGCATATAAGATTAGCTTTGTACCCGAAGTTCTGATAAGGCCACATCGTTAACATCATTTGTGACCGGATTTGCGAAAACCCGGCATGTCGCGAAAACGTGCAAGTCGCGCAATGCGCGTTTTTAGTACCTCAGGTCGAAAATGGTCAATGTCCAGTTTTTGTCATATTCATGTCAAAGAATCTTTCTACTAATTATTGCCGTAGCCTACGGAGGGTAAACATAAGATATTAAGGCGAAATAAGCCTTTACTTACAGGCCCCTCGATCTACCTAGTCAGTGCAGCTGCCGTACACGGAGCCAGTTGCTAAGGGCGTTAATTGGAATTCCCGCTCGCGGGCTATCCTAGATACAGCTAGATTCGTCGAATTACTAAACGTTGACTCACCTTTTTAGCTTCTTAGGCATCGAAGAAGAAGCGGCTCTCATTATCGACGACAAAGTTCGAGCCTAGCTTGACCTTTGGCGTTCATTTCGAACGACTCCGCCCAAGTCAATTTAATTAACTTCCGGTACACGCGCAGTATACGGGAACGCTATACGCGTACATAGCAACGCCTTTAGGCCGTAATTTCTCGTTTCTTGAGGGTGTGGCGCGATCGCAAACAAAGCGCTCTAGCTCCTACGCGAAGCGCGCGATCGGTCTGAAACTTGGAGGCAGATTAGCTCTAGGGTAGAGCTTATCAAATATACAGCTAACTAAAATTTCATAAAATTCGCTACATGGCGGGTTTTCCCGGATATGGTCACATTTACATAAAGCAAGAACAGCAGTGGACCAAGTACTGATCCCTGAGGTACGCCGGATGTTACTGGGAGCAGGTCAGATGTTTCACTATGTAGGACCACTGACTGGTTTCTATAAGCGAGATAGCTTGTGATCCAGGAAACCAGGTAGTCGTACAAACCAATAGCTCTGAGTTTCGAAATTAGCTTCCTATGAGGCACAGAATCAAAGGCTTTAGTGAGGTCAAAGAATACGGCCCCCATTTCATGGCCATCTTCCATACTGCTGAGCCAATCATGCGCAGCAGAAAGCAAGGCATGAGTGGTCGATTTCCCTGGTAGGAAGCCCCACTGGTTAGCCGCAAGTGGATATGACGAGTCAAGAAATGTTGTTATTTGGCGATCGTAACGTTTTGGCTATACAAGTTCATTTTGAAGTTCAAACATAGCATTCAAAATATAGGGAGTTGTCAAAGCCTGTTCCTCCTCTGCTTATATAGTCAACCAATCGCTGATTGATTTCTCTGGCCTCTGGGCTACGCGTGGCTATAGCCTGTCCAACCACTGCTAATATAGCCAGCCAAATCGCTGATTGACTTCCCAAGCCTCTGGGCTAAAGGTCTAAGTCGACGATCCCTACAGAACTGGCGCATGCGCCTTAAGTCTTATATCATTCTCGCTCGCTTTGGCAATGCATCATCGAAAATTAAGGCTGTATCTTGGAGAGTTAAGATCAGACGCTGAATGTGAGCCATTTTTGTGGGCTATTTAGTGTTCTCAACCAAATTATGTAATCGTATAGCATTCAAAAACGGCCATATCCTTTCCCATCACTGCTAATATAGCCAGCCAACTAGCTGATTGATTTCCCAAGCCTCTAGGCTGAAGGTCTCCAGTTTATGGCGCATAAACTGTAGGGATCGTCGATAGACAACCAAGAGAAAAACCGTTGCGACGACCACTAAGGAAGTGCGCATGCGCCTGGCCCTCTTAGATCCATTCTCGCTCCCTCTGGCAGTCCACCATTGAGAATTATGGCTCTATCTTGGAGAGTTGAATTCAGTTGTTCAATGTGAGTCCTTTCTTTGATGTTCATTAGCGTTCAAAACGTTCGCTACGTTTTGGTTATGCGAGATAGTTTTGATGCTCAAACAACATTCAAAATCTGGGGAGTGGATATAGCCTGTCCCACCATTGCTAATATAACCAGCCAAATCGCTGATAGATTTCTCAGACCCCTTGGATAAAGGTCTCGAGTCTAAAGCGCATGCGCCGTGTTCGTTAGGGATCATCGACGGACAACTAACCGCAATACGGCAGTTTTTTTTATTGGCTGTCCATCGACCACTCCTACCAACCCTCCTCGAGCTCTTAGATCCAAACCTCGCTCGCTTTGGCAATCCATCATTGAGAATTATGGCTGTATCTTGGAGAGTTGAGGTAACTCGCTCAATGTGAGCCCTCATTGGTGGTTCATTAACCTATTTAGTACTCAAAATCAAGAGCCAGTAGTTTAGTTTGAACATTCAATTTTGTTGAACTGTCGTTCATATGCTCAGGAAAGGCAAGAATTCATCAAACACTGTAAATTACTGAACGTAGCTTTCCCTACCTGACCAACATTGACGAATGGAAATTTATATCACATACAACCTATAAACATTTACTCTACTCTTTCAACAAATCCATTTCTGTAGCACCGCTTATTTAATACCATCATTTGCCACCACTTTATCTCAATTTTTGTTCACACTTTTGCTTTTGACTATTAGGCCTCTTTTTGTCATTAAAATTAATTCGATCTCAATGTTTTGGCTATAATGAGATCGTTTTGAAGCTCTAACCTAGTATTCAAAATCTAGGGAGTGGCCATAGCCTTTTCCACAACTGGTAATATAGCCATCCGACTCCCTGATTAATACCCCAAGGCTCTGCGCTAAAGGTCTCTAGTTTAAGGCGCTTGCGCTGTTCGGTAGGGATCGTCGATGTACAATCAACCGGAAAACGACTGCCACGACCTCTACAGAAATCTGCATGCGTTTTGCGTTCTTAGATCCAATCTAACTCGCTTTAGCATTCCACCATCGTGAAATATGGCTGTATTTTGGAGAGTTGAGGTCAGTTGCTCAATGTAAGCCCTTTTTTTTAGGGGGGGGGTGTTCGTTAGCCTACTTAGCTTGCAAAGCGATCGCTACGTTTTGGCTGTACAAGATCGTTTTGAAGCTCCAACATAGCATTCAAAATCTAGAAAGTGACCATAGCCTATCCCACCACTGCTTATTTAGTTGGCCAACACCCTGATAGGTTTTCCAGGACCTTGGGCTAAGGTTTATAGTGTAAGGCGCATGCGCTGTTCGGAAGGGATTGTCAATGGACAACCAACCAAAAAATATGTGTACAGCGTTTTTAGGTCCATCGACGGCCTCTAACGAACTGCGCAAGCGCATTGCGTCAGTTTGTATTATGGGACATCCACAATACTAAATGTAGAAGTTTCCAAATACTAGATCAGTGTATTATGCCATATGAGCTTATCAACTATCCTGTTGTTTGTTCATGCCTAGTTGCGGTGAAACAACGATTTTTTAGTTCCAGTGCAGAACCTTAGTAATATTTTGGCACATTTAATTGGTTTATGACATCTAACCTAGCGTTAAGGACAGCTGCTATCATGGATATCCCCATTGGAAGAGCTTCAGGTTGGTTAATGTTATAGAAGTGAAGGTAGTGACTCGTTACAGACAGGCAACCCATAATACGTTCAAAACAGTGTTAATAACACCCATTTGTATTCCACTCAATAGGCACCTTGGGAAATCCTTTAAAAAATTTACTGAACTACAAATTAATTTTATAACTCATTGCCCCCTTGAGTGGCTCATAGCTGGGACAGTGCATGACCAGAATTGGAATCCCTGCTAGTACAGTGCATGACCTATATATTACTTCCTACACTGTAAAAAATGATTAGTGACCGTCACTACTACAAATATGTAGTGAAATGTTCACCACAGTTCTCACCACTTTTAGTGTAGTGATGGTCACTACGCAACCGTTCACAACATAAAAATTAGGTGACATTCACTACCAACTGTTGTGGGGTTCACATTGAAATAATATGATTTTCACTACAACCGATTTTGTTGGAACTCAACATTGAATTATACATACAAAATACTAGGCCAAGAAAGACAAAAACGAAGCAGAAAGAGCTACATAGTTGGTAGCTAGATAGTGCATATCAAGAAAGCCTAAAGCAATGTTCAGTAACACATTATCAGCATTGTTCTCAACCACTATTAGCTTGAAACCTTGTCGGCAGAGCAGCATGAATGAGAGTGTGGAAGCAGATCATAAAATTGTTAGCAAAGGTGAGAAGAATATGACTTCAAAGTGGGAGAGGGTAGAGACAGAGGGCCTAGGGAGAGCAATCTGAGAAAGACAGAGTGGGGGGAAGGGATAATGTAAAGAAGAATAAAGCAAAGAGGACACATGCAAGGTGTGGAGATAAAGAAAAAGTAAGAGAGAGTGGGGAGAGAGAGGGTAGAGAGAGAGGGCCTAGGAAGAGCAATGAGAGAGAGATAGTGGGGGGGGGGGGTGGGGAGAGAAGGGATAATGGAAAAGAATCAAGGAAAGAGGATACATGCAGGGGGTGGAGATAGACAAAAAGTAAGAGAGAGAGTGGAAGCAAGCATATGAAGGAGGGAAAGAGAGATGAGAGTGATAAGAATAAACTAAAAAGGACAAGAGAAAGAGAAAGAAACCAGCAAACAATATGCTCTCAACAGCTGCAGCACCTTGATAACTTGTCAACCAAACTGCAAGAACAAAAATGGATGCACAAAATTGATCATAAACTTTTTTATATTCAGAGGGGAAACAAGAAAGGGAGAGTAAAATTAATGTTAATAACATCATAAGAAAGGGTAGGGATGATGAGAGTGATGGAAGGAAAGAGAGAAAAAGGGAGGAATCGGGAGTATACAGAAGGAAGGAAAGACACAAAGTAGGACAGGGAGGAATTTGAAAGATTGGTAGTACAGAAATTTGAGAATTAGGGACCTACCAACACACTCCCAAAAGTAGTACCTGCTTGAAATTGGTGGCCGAGCTGCAAGGATTAGAGTGCATGCATGGAGAAAGAAAAAATTAATTTGTGTGGAAGGGTAGAGTAAGATTAAATAGATACCATAGCAGGAAAGACTCAAAGTGGTAAGACTCAAAGTGCAGGTGCCTGTCTGTGTGCGTCTTTTTACGGTAAACAGCAGTGTCAAATTTTCCATTGGTCAGCCTAGTTACCCTGGTATCTAGGAAGGGGGATGGACCCCCTCCTCCAGCTCCATGGTGAATTTTATGGTAGGTCGTAGGCTGTTAAGGTGATTGAGGAGCCCACCCACATCACCAGTCTTAAGGATGCAGCATGTGTCATCCACATACCGCTTCCACAAACGGGGTCTAGAAGGTGCTGACTCAAGAGCCAGCTCCTCGAAAAATTCCATGTACAGGTTTGCTACGACCGCAGAGACAGGAGAGCCCACGGCGTCGATCTCTCTCTGTTCATAAAATTCACCACCGTAACTGAAGTATGTAGATTTCAAGCACAGGCCCAGTACTTCAGCTATCCTATCTGGTGAGAGTGGTGTTCTCTCAACCAGATCAAAGAGCATAAAAACGCATGCGCAAAAAGCCTCACGAATAAGTCAGCCATAGCCGAACATGCATAGACGATCACCCAATAAAATGGGCCGAGACGATTTTACAAACGAGCGAACAGGGCCATGGAGCTGGTCCTTGAAGGTGCTCTGAAACGGAAGTCGAACTGCTCCCCTACTTTTTTTGAATTCCTGATCGGTTTTCAAAGCACAAACCTGATTGGTCAATCCAACGTCATCGCGAACGCGAGACCAAACTATTAATATCACGCGATTGGCAGCCGTTCTTACAGCCACAAGTAATCGATGGAGCTTGAGACTCAGAGGCAGAAACGCTGCTTGCGTTGATGGCGTCTGTCATGATACTGTCGATTGCAGTTCACCTCGAACATCCGTGAATGCGTGCGTGCGAGCGTAGAACGAGCGAGATACTTCATTCGCCACGCAAAGCCACGGAAGACAAAGCGTAAGTCACAAAACGGATTGCCTTGTGTCTGCGTAGCATTCAAACGCATACGCTTGTTCTACGCTCACACACACGCATTCACGGACGTTCGAAGTGAAGCGCAATCAACAGTAGCTCGATCTTGCGTTCGCGTCGGGCGCCGCAACAATAATATTATACGCAACGCGTTAGCGCGCGCGCGCCCTTCAAGCGTTTTAACGACTTCCGTCTCAGAGCACACGCGCTTCAATCGAGACAACGGGTATAGCTGCCCGACTGTTGGATCGCCACGTTCAAGAAAACTGAAGGGTGGGGCCAGCTTGAGCAGCGTCGGCCCCGCCCAGGCGCCCGCATGAACGCGCGGAGCGCCCTGTCAGGCATGCGCACTAACCAAAACTAATTATTTCACGGTACTTTGCCCTCTCAAATAGCCTATAAAAGTAGAGTCCATCCAGTATAGGTTCATCTCGCCCTGGTTGAAGTAGGTAATGTTTGTATTGTCAGGTATGGGAAGGAGAAGTGTCATGATGCTTCAAGTTAAATTATGTCTCTATACTAGCAAAAAATCAACAAGGGCAACTCAGAACACTATACTAGGATGAAATATCTTCATCTTGATATATTTTTTGGCTTGCATACAATTGATTTAGTTCTGTCATTTGTGACCCTCCACGAGAAAACCAAGCATAATGCGCTGGACATCAATCTGAGATACAGGCCATAATAATCGTCTGGGCTGATAATTATCGAATTTCACTTTTTGGCATGGATCGATAGAGGAATCATTCCTCTACACGAAAATCTGCTTCGTAGCTTCTAGAACGCTATACTTACCGAGTTATGGCTTGAAGAAGTCAGATGTGTAGCTACATAGAGCGTTCATGGCACGGACCTGTTGCTGTAGGCAACCGTGGCAGCTGCGAATAAAAAAAATCGCCAGCCACTTTTCTTCTTCGATTTTGTGTACAAACGAACCTTAGAAACGCTTGTCTTCTCGTTCTTTTCCATCGAAACGGCGAGTGCTGCTCTCATTCGAGCGTTTTGGCAGCCATCTAGCTCATTGACTTTGTGGGCGGGGCCACGGATTTTGAATAAACGGCGAGTATACGGACTTCCGCGTGCAATGTACGTAGCAATGTTTCATTGCACTTTTTGCAAAACTTTAGTACGGGCGATCCGAGTACATTTTGGCTCATATCTCCATGACTATACGAGCTAGAGACTTCAAATTTGCAGGAGCAGCAGTTCAAAGGTTGTAGTTGGTAATGGTGGCCTTAACTCGAAATCGGTTGTCGGCGCATTATGCTTGGTTTTGTCATGGAAGGTCACATTTTTAGGATTTAGTACAGCAACTAGCTCAACAGACAACTTCCTGTGGGTGGAGTCTTCCCTCTGTCCATGCTCCATTTGCCAATTCTTAAGATCTCAACATAAAATACTTAAGTATCAAGATGTGAGATGGCATTTAGCTCATAATAGGCCTTCTAATGACTACCACAGCACAGTAAATATGAAATCTAGCAAAAGGTCACAGGGTCAGCTTTCGCAGAGCTTCCCCACAACTCACATAGTAGAGTTAATTAACACCTTCCGACACGTATTTTCACCCTAATGTGTGTGATCACTTTCTGTACAAGAGTTCTTCATATGTCTAGAGTAGGAGGGGCTGGCGCGCGAGACTATGACTAGCCTGCGTTTAAGATTGCTTATCATTCAACAGTAATACTCACCTAAGATGGCACATTTTTAAGCTGAAGGAGTATTAGTGTGTAAGTAATGTGCGAGTGTACATGGGAAACTTACAACTTATTACGTATCAAAGCGAGCAATTGGAAAGTACCGAGCAATAAGCACTAGCCTGCTGTTAAGAAAACACATCTTTCAAAAGTAAGACTCAGCTATGACGGCACACCTTTAAGCTGAATTAGCATAAAAGTGTGTGAGTAATGTACGTGCATACATATGAAACTTCAGCTTGTTGCGTATCAAAGCGAGCAGCTGGAATGTACTGAGCATTTAATATTCGCGTGCTGTTAAGATAGCACATCTTTCAACAGTAAGACTCAACAAAGATGGCATATCTTTAAGTTGGATGAGCATAAGAGTGTGTGAGTAATGTTCGTGTGTACATATGAAACTTGAGCTTGTTGTGTATCAGAGCGAGCGATTTGAATGTACCGAGCATCTATGTCTATCCTGCTGTTAAGATGACCCCTTTTTCAACAGTTGAATTCGGCTAAGATGGCACATCTTTGAACTGAATGAGTATAAGAGTTTGTGAGTAATACACGTACGTACATGTGAAACTTCAGCTTGTTGTGTTTCAGAGTGAGTGATTGGAATGTTCCGAACATACAAAAAAGTCTGCTGTTAAAATGGCACATCTTTCAACAGGAGGACCCGTATTAGATGGCATATCTTCATGCTGAATGTGCATAAGAGTGTGTAACGTACGTGCGTACATTCAGCTTGTTGTGTACCAGAGCGAGCTATTGGAATGTACCGAGCATTTAGGACTAGCCTTCTGTTTAGATGGCATATATTTCATCTGTAAGACTCAGCTAACATCACAGGGAAACCGCTGCACAAACACGGGCATAACGAACGCCCGTATGCGCTTCCAACACGGGCGGTTTCACGGAAGTCCGTCATTCGAAAGACGGGCGCCGTGTTCGTACGTAGTGGGACCAAATATGACGGGCTATTTTCACGGAAACCGTTAGCGACAAGTCTTTGGCCCGTCCAAGCAACCGTGTTCGCCGTAGTATTCCCCGTTAATATCCCGTTCTTTGACTTCAGCATTGACGGGAATGTTCGTTAAAGCCCTACTTCCGTCTCTCTCGCGATTGGCACTAGCTACTGCGCACTCTGCGCAATGAATATAATTATCCGCGCATGCTCGCTCGCATATCGCGATTCAAGCTACATGTAGCTTCAAAAAAAAGTTGTTTTTTTTTTAAGTTTAGTATAAAGCAATATGTACAAAATGAAACTGACAACAAAAATCATTGAATGAACAGTTCAGATAGGCATGGCAGCGTTCAGAAATCAAGACTTGAATGTGACAACAGTGAGTTTCAATGACAGACAATGAATACCTGTCTTTGATCTAACGTCTTCCAATTCGGTATATGGCACTCATGGTTGAGTGGTTCGTCTATACTGGAGTTCCTGGTTGATCCATATATATAGTCTGTAGTAATTATTATCTATCATGAAAGCATGCCATAGTAAAGCAAATTATTCAACTAATAACTTACATTTTACAACTATGTTAATCAATTGAAGTTTGAATCGTTACTCATATCATATTATGGGAGTGCCTGCATGAGAGAGAAAGGGGGGGGGGGGAAGAATCAGAGTATTGTCGTAGTAATATATCTGTACTTACTTCGAGAAAAGCAACTGGCAGGATGAAGTCAGAGGAAAGAAGGTAATAGATACTTCACTCCTGAATGGTAGAACCTGAAAGACAGAGAGAATACATGGGGTAGTGGACAGAATCATTGATGTTATGGCCAAACGTACCCCTTAAGATTCGAGATAATAAAATCTGAGAAAGTGGGGAAGCCTGAGAGAGAGTGTAGGGGAAGGATAGATTGTTGACGTAACATAAAAGAGAAGATAGTCCAGCTATTGGTGGAAGAGAGAGACAGGAAAAGGGGAGGATCAGACTGTACATGTATACCTCACAATAATAACAGCTGTCATACTAGTTTCGGGAAGGAATGAGATGAAAACTGACAAGAGAAGGTAGTTGATACTTCAATCACAGATGAAACAACCTCAGAGAGAACAGGATCTGATTACATTGAATATATTATAGCCGTACTTATTTGTACCTATAATTTGAGAGAAGGTAGTCCATATACTAGAGGCATTAAGATATAGCCTGAGAGGAGAAAATAGAGAGGTAGGAGGCAATCCTCCAATTTACTTACCATGTACCTCCTGGGATTAAGATATGTAGCACTAGCTAGAATGAGCAAGAGGAAAAGACTGCAAAACAACTTCTATGATTTCTATGATATGACCGTGGAATCTCAAGAGTACTGTAGCCAAGATAAGTAAGTAAAATCATAATTATGAAATATTATAGAATGTGTAAACTTAGTTGATGTTAAACTGCTTGATCTTGTAGTCTTGTTATAAAAGTTGATCCTAAAATAAAGTATAGTATATTTGAGTCTAAGAATAATCTTGAATAATGACTTACGCTCAATTGAAGAATTATGATACAGGAGTAGAGGACATGTGTAAAGTATGATAGGCCTACCGAGAGAATGCAAAATTTAATAAATACTTTGTCACAATTAGTCAGCAATAACCACTTACCCGTGATATAAAGTAGTACTCCAAGCTGCTATGAGAGCTCGAAGAGAAACTTACACAATGGTCATTAAAGGCTATACTTAAGGATGATCAGGCTCAAGAGGCTGAAGTGTGGCCATAAAATTTCCTCACACACATGCAGGCTTCACTGGGTCACCTGACATTAGATGAGGCATCTGGACAGGCTGCTGACATAGGATGAGACATCCAGACAGACAACGACCCAGCTACACACTGCATGCACCACTACTGCTCAACAGAAATTCTAACTTCACTCCTCACACACATGCAGGCTTCACTGGGTCACCTGACATTAGATGAGGCATCTGGACAGGCTGCTGACATAGGATGAGACATCCAGACAGACAACGACCCAGCTACACACTGCATGTGTCACTATAATGCTCAACAGAAATTCTAACTTCAATCCTCACACACATGCAGGCTTTACTGGGTCATCTGACATTAGATGAGGCATCTGGACAGGCTGCTGACGTAGGATGGGACATCCAGACAGACAACGACCCAGCTACACACTGCATGCACCACTAATGCTCAATTTACTCCTCACACACATGTAGGCTTCACTATAAAACAAATCTCACATAGGCTTCATAGGTCATTTGGCTTAAACTCAGAGCTTGCTTTACATACAAATTGTGAGCTAGCTAAGATGCAGACACATCATATAAACTTATTAAACTCAGACAAGTAAAGATCAAAACATAAGACTATTAGCTTAATCACTCTACATACACACAGTCACACACTCGGTTGTCAAACCATGCATGATGGACACACTGTACCCCCCTGTAGGCACCACACACAACCTGAATCATGGGATACTGAACTTACTGCTACCTATAAACCTATATCATGATCAATGCACACCTCTATGATCATAAAACTTACCTATTGACTGTTTAACCTTGAGATTTCTGGGATGTCCAGATTTGGCGCCACAACCTTACACAGGCTCTTGCCCTTGGACGACTCGTTTCTACGAACCATGGGCGATTTAATGTCCTTTTATGAAGAACGAAGTAAAGGAAGATCAGCTTAGAGGGTAGCAGTTCATGTGTAGGGTCCTGTGGTGCTCCAAGACTTGCTAGCGATAGCTCCCATCTTGTCTCCAACGTTTTTGAACTCGCGCATGCGTTCTGAATAATAGTTGAACGGGCTCCGCCTATCACCGTTACGAGCACGTAGCCCCAGAAACAGCAGTACGGTACGCGTTAACGAGCTCCGTGTGCGTATGAGTTACGCAACTCAATTAGCAGCAGTTTTAGGGCGGGACACATACGGGTCCGTCCAACGACCATCCCGTTTAGCTGCCGTACTTCTTCCCGTCAGCAAAATTCGACGGTTATTCCGTTAGCCCGTATTTGTATAGAGTTTTCCTGTGCATGGCACATCTTTAAGCTGAGAGAGTATAAGCGTGTGAGAGTAATGTGCGTGTGTATAAACTTTATGAGCTTGTTGTGTATCACAGCAAGTGATTGGATTGTACCAAGCATCTATGTGACTAGACTGCTGTTAAGATGGCATATTCTTCAACAGTAAGTCTCAGCTTATATGGCATATCTTTAAGCTGAAAAGGTATAAAAGTGTGTGAGTATTGTGTGTGTGTGTGTGTGTACATGTGATACTTCAGCTTGTTGTGTATCTGAGCGAGTGATTGGAATGTACCGAGCATGTCTGACTAGCCTGCTGTCAAGATGGCACATATTGAAGCTGAAAGGGTGTAAGAGTGTGTGAGCAATATGCTCGTGTACATGTGAAACTTCGCTTGTTGTGCATCCTAGTAAGCGGTTGAGATGTACATCACTGTGAAAAACAATGAGTATACGCAGCCTTATTACAATCTTAAAACAGTACTATATCACTGGATTAAGACTGGTTTCCGCCGGGCTTATATGTCTGTAGTTCAGTTGCTTATACGCGCTTATACGGTCTTAAGGATATCGTATAAGCCTATGCCGTATAAGCGCGCTTATCTATGTGATATACTTGCAACTTATTTGGTCTTATACTAGGGCGAATAACGATCTATACCATACGTATATCAAGTCTTATACGCGTATACGATCGACTAGACTGCGCGCGCGCATATATGCCATTACGTAATACATGGGTTAGCGATCGATCGAGTACCCATATATGGCCACATGGAATATGCATTAACCACTGCATGCGCTATGCATAGCTAGCTGCGCTGCGCCAGCGCTGCCATATTGATTTGCCATAAATGGTAAAAAAAAAATGGTAATATACAAATATAGTCTTAAAAAAAAAGGATGTACACGAAAATAGCTCATCAGTACAATCTGAACCTAGTACCTAAAGAGAGAGAGAGAGAGAGAGAGAGAGAGAGAGAGAGAGAGAATGTGTATGTGTAAGAGAGATGGATAGAGAGAGTTTGTATGTGTTTGTGAGCAATACATTTGATACTAGTCACAATATCTACCTGCAGTGAAGAAACTTGACTGATGATGATATAGGTGGCAGCTACACACTGAATTGGTGTTGGATGCAGTACATCAATCAAGCCTGGTTAAGAAAAGAAATAGTCAAGTTATGACACACATTTATCATGATTATCATGTTGATACTTGTCTGACAAGATCATGCATCCTTTACCATAATTACTATTATTATATTGAAAAAACATACTGATGGGTTACTTGCACAAAAAGAATACAAACTTGCTTACCGTGCCAGTGGTTTCGCCTACAATGAGCATCACAGTGGTACACCACAAATCTTGAACTTGTACATAATTGTACATTAAGCACACGTACTCCTGACAGCATGAACAGTTACAACTAAAGTACAACAATTACATTTGCTAAAAACTTACTTTGTATCTCTGTATCTGGTAACACACTGTGCCAATCAAGTCTTCCACATGTTTATGCTTTTCTTGGTTCCATAGTCCGGCAACAATGGATAGCTGGCATAGCGGCTACACGACATTTTCTACAGTGCACACAACATAATAGTGGTGGTTAAAAAGCATTAGGTACAACTTACTGAAGTATCTTGGAAAAAATACCTGTATATAGGCATACAAACAGGTTGAATACTGAGATTTCATGGATTTGTATACAGTATCAGCTGTCACTACATTACCTGGCTGGGTATTTGTAAGTCACAAGTTCAGAATGTACAGCAAACATCCAAACAATCCTCTGCAAATGAAAGACTGTAACCTTGGCACTAGAAATCTAGCGCAACTTACATTTCACATGGAACCGAGAGCCATAGACGGCGGTGTGTTCTATTTAAACCACACCACACATGATCTGACATAACCTAAAATCAATGAGCACATCAGTATAATTGCTGGCATTATGCTCCTTTTTAAAAGTATACACTGATGGGACTTACACTGTCGCATAAAAGGTCTTGCTTCGCTGCCAACCTGCTATCATGAAGTAAGTGCGCCATATTAAACTTTTTTGAACATGTCATAGTCACGTGCACTGTACCCTGCGCATAATATTAATATTATGCGCTTATGCATATGCGATATGGAATACGCGATATGATATGCATAGCGCATGGATATGCACAGCGCATTGGGCGTGGCTGGCCGGCCAGAGCTTGCGGCGCAGCGTTCAATTTGGCGCGCGAATTTACAGGGACATGGTGCTCCATGCTAGTTGCAAGTTTCACGAAGAACTTTCAGGGAATAATCGATAAACATATGAGATACTGCTGCCACTCTGTGGCCATCGAGACACAAAATTACCTCGTGACTCGGGCTGACAGCCTGGCCTGACTGAGGACAGAGACTGAGGAGCTCGACTCTGAGGCTCTAGTACAGACCCAATAGATGATTGAGATGATTTGTGGTGTCTCAGGCTGTGTATCTGGAATCAAGCGAGAAGCCTGGATTTACACACGTATGACTAGCATAAACACTTGCTGTGCTAAGGTTAGTCAAAAGTATAAAGAGTTTGTGGCTCAGTGGTAGCTACCAAATACGTACCTGGGGCGTGCCTGGTGGGTGTCATACTTAGGCTAACATACATGTATCGATCTAAACAATTCTTTGCATACGGCATAATACAACAAAAACCCTATATGCACTGATGCCTACGGTGTATGAATGTGGTGTGTGCTTTGATTTGAATCCAAGTCACATATAGCCTAGTATGATAATGTATACATACAATATAGCCCCACACTGGTTTTAGTGGAGTAGCTTCTAGTTCTGTTGTTGGCCGAAACGGGTTTGGACTGTTGTCTTTGAACCTGTGTACGGCTGACTACATGCTAGTAGCTAAGTCTACAAGGGTAAAGCGTATGTCTGTCTAGCATAGCTACTGCTTTTGAAATTTGAATCTTGGCAAGTCATAGCCACAAGTCACATATATAGCCTAGTATGATAATGTATACATACGATATAGCCCCACACTGGTTTTAGTGGCGTAGCTTCTAGTTCTGTTGTTGGCTGAAACGGGTTTGGACCGTTGTCTTTGAACCTGTGTACGGCTGACTACATGCTAGTAGCTAAGTCTACAAGGGTAAAGCGTATGTCTGTCTAGCATAGCTACTGCTTTTGAAATTTGAATCCTGGCAAGTCATAGCCACAAGTCACATATATAGCCTAGTATGATAATGTATACATACGATATAGCCCCACACTGGTTTTAGTGGCGTAGCTTCTAGTTCTGTTGTTGGCTGAAACGGGTTTGGACTGTTGTCTTTGAACCTGTGTACGGCTGACTACATGCTAGTAGCTAAGTCTACAAGGGTGAAGCGTATGTCTGTCTAGCATAGCTACTGCTTTTGAAATTTGAATCCTGGCAAGTCATAGCCGTATGATTAACGTACAATAACAGTTAAGCCCCATGCTACCTGAATTGCATATGGCGTTCGGAAAGAGCCAAGGACTAAGTGTCCTGCTTTGCAAGATAATTTTAATGGTAGCTACTAGTACTGCATGTAGTTGGCTGAATTGCGTTTGGATAAGGTGTGGCCTACAAATATCAGGCTATGCCACCTATTTGTGACTAATAATAACTATTGACTTGTCTTATTCATACAGGTTGATGTGAAAGATAATTATGGTTGTATTAACTTATCCACATGTATACATTCATGCTGTATTGTATTTTAAATATATTATGATGTGTAAAAAAAAGGAAAAGAGGATGTCGGGAAATGGTCACAAGCAAAGAAGGTAAGTAACAGTGGAACTTCCCTTGTATGGGGACACCCCCAATATACCGTAAAGTCTGGTTAATAAGCGCACATGCTTATTAAGCGCATACTTCCTTCCTGTTATTAAGTAACTGTGTATAATAAGCGCATGCGCTCAATAAAGATGATAGTAATATTGATCGCTCAATCGAAAGTTGTCCACGCCAAGTATAGGTAGTATTTGTTCTCTAACCAGTTTCTGATGGCTAGCTGCACGAGAGCAAACGTTGATCGCCACAGCCATAATCCAGGGATCGGACTCTTGATCTCGACCGTTGAAGCGAATCTCACCGAGGCAAGACAGCTATTTTTCTAGTAGTGATGGCTTCCAGTCATACTTTCATGAACTACAAGTAGTACAAGAGTGGTAGTCTCCATACTCGCGGACTTCAAACTGGCTTGGTTAGCTCGGGACCTTGCTCGCGCTCGTGCCAACAGTGGGCGGGGCCAAACTTTCACCGTCTATTAAGCGCACATCACCTAATAGGCGCATATTTCCTTACCACCGAGAGTGATAAGCGCATGCGCTTATTAACCAGACTCTACGGTATATTATAAGGACACTTGTTTAATCAGGAAATTGTTATAGAGTCCTGAGAAGTATACATTACTAGCAACCCTCTGTCACTGCTATTCGGCTGGAAATTGCAGCATCATCCCAAAATGTGTCTATATGATGTAGAGAGGTTCCACTGTGGTTGAATCAAAACACCGAATATGAAGTACTATATACCATAATTATTACCCTTGAAGCCTGGTCTGCTAGGGAGTGTGATTCCAAATATACGGTTATCTGTCAACAGATGGTGGGAGTTGTTCTAGCAGTGGACATTACGTTGGCATGGCATGCATGACCGGTACAATGATCGTGCTAGATTAATGTTACTCTGATCCATCCAGCCAAAGTCAGTACAAGCCACGTCAGTTTTATTACAACATATTGTATACCGAAATATATGATGGGGCATGCTTTAAATAATATAATATAGGCATGTGTTTATATTAACAAGCATATACCTAATGTGACAGTTATAAGAGTGTTATCAGCCCATCTTATATGGCCTTACAATATAAGCTGTCTTATAACATGTTCATTACACCATCTTATATGATCTTGCAGTATAAACCACCTTATAACATGCTTATTACACTTTCACATATAAGCTAGCTTATAACTGAAGGAAAACAAAAGTATACAAGCACACTTATTCTAGCTTATACATTCACTTTTTTACAGTGCATGTAGCAAGCATTTAGGGGACTATCCTACAGATTAGTTGGCTATGGGGAATTATTTGGAACACAGTTCTCTGTACCACAAGTGTCTAAGATTGATAAATGTCCATCTCATTGTAAAAAGACTTGGTATGTAGGTTGTTATCTGCATCAATTATTGTTTTGTAGTTCTATTTATTGTAGGATCAGTTTATGGCTACTATGAATGTTGTAGGTACAGAGAGCTGACAGTGCTGAAGAGGAACAATGGCAGGAAACATTCAAGTTTTAGCAGTGATTGACTAAAATACAACAACTGAGTGGATGTATCTACTCTCTTCATTATTATGCTATTAATACTTAAACTTACTGTAATGCAAATTTATACACATGCGCTATATGATATGATTCGGGTGGTATAGAACTGACTGGAAAGGGATCGTCGGACGGACGAAGGTGGTCCGCGCTGTCCGATCGGAAAGACGGATCGTAGAGAATGGGTCACACAACGAACAATTGCGGATAAAACGGATAAATAGAGAGACTCAGCACGTATTTAATAGCGGACTCTGTGAAATAGTCCGTAAAAAATGGTCCCAATACGGGCGACAACGGTACCGGTACTCGTTATCTTGAATATACGAGATCGTTATGAAGTTCGAACAACATTCAATATCTAGGAAGTGGCCTTAGACAGTTGCTAATATAGTCAGCCAACTCGCTGATTGATTTTCCTAGTCTTTGGGCTGAATGTCTTCAGCCTACAGCGCATGCGCTGTTCGGTAGGATTTGTCGATGGACTACTAACCGTTGACGATCTATACCAAACTGCGCATGCGCCTTTGGCTTTCATGTCCATTTTCACTCGCTTTGGCGATATGTCATCGAGAATTATGGTTGTATCTTAGGAAGTTAAGGTTGGTCGCTCAATGTGAACCTTTTTGGGGAGGGGATTCGTTAGCCTATTTGGGAGTAGCCATAGCACTCCTATTTGAAGTTCAAACGACGTTCAAAATCTACAGAGTGGCCATAGACCATTGCTGATATAGTCAGCCAGCTCGAGGGTTGATTCTCCTGGCCTTTTGGACTAAATGTTTTCAGTCTACAGCGCATGCGCTGTTGTGTCGGTATCGTCGATAGACAAGTAACCATTGACGACCTATAGCGAACTGCGTGAGCGCTTCTGGCTCTCATATACATTAGGGTGTCCAACCGAAACAGTCGAAGTATGCAAAACGAATTGATCTTGGTGGTTTCATGTAGACCCACCCTAGCTAAGATAGAAACCACGCCGCAAATCGGCTTAGAAAAGTTCGCGAAATGCTAAATCATAAGCACAAGTACAAAAAATGGCTACGTGACCAACACCATGCGCATAGGGGCAGGAGCACTAGCTCAAAGGTAAACCACTTTGGAGGTTGTTTGAGGTGTACGCCAGACAACACCTGTTGTTAAACTCTCAAAATAACCTCTAGAAATGGTATACCTGACAGCTGGTGCGCCGGCCTCTTTGTGCATAGTTTTGGTCACGTAGCCCTTTTTTTGTACTTGCGCTTATGATTTAATATTGTGTTCTCGCAAACTTTTCCAAGGGTGTATCCGATTTGTGGCGTGGGTCCTATCTTACCGAGGGTGGTCTACTCGAAACCACCGAGATAAATTCGTTTCGCATACTTCGACCTTTTCGGTTGGACACCCTATATACATGTTCGCTCGCTTTGGCGATCAATCATCGAGAATTATCGTTGTATCTTGGAGAGGTAAGGTCAGTCGCTCAATGTAAGCTCTTTTTTTGGGGGGGGGGGGGGGGGGGGGGAGGGCAGGTCGTTAGCCCTATTTAGTGATCTAACGTTATGGCTATTCGATGAAGCTCAAACAAATTTAGGGAATGGTCATAGCCCGTTGTACCTCTGCTAAAATAGCAAGCTAACTCGCTGATTGATTTCTCTGATCTTTGAATTAAGTATCTTCAGTCTAAAACGCATGCGTTGATTTGTCCATGGTGGCTCTTATATCCATTTTCGTTCGCTTTTCGCGATCTATCATAGAGAAATTATGGTTGTATCTTGGAGAGGTAAGGTTAATCACTCATTGAAAGCCCTTTTGTGGGTGGGGGGGGGGGTGGGTGGTGTTTCGTTGGTCTATTTAGCGTTCATAACGTTTTGGCTATACAATGAACATCAAACAACATGCATAATCTAGGGATTGGCCATAGCCCGTCACACCTTTGTTAATATAGTCAGCTAACTCGCTCATTCATTTCCTTGATCTTTGGGCTAAACACTTTCAGTCCACAGTGCATGAGCTCTTCTGTAAGGATCATCGATGGACAACTAACCATGGACAACCTATACCGAAATGCGTGTGCGCCTTCGGACCTTATATCCATTTTAGCTTGCTTTGGCAATCTATCATCGAGAATTATTGTTGTATCTAGAAAAGTAAGGCCAGTCGCTCCTTTATTTTACGTGGGATAAGGTCAGTCGCTCAATTTGAGCCCTTTTTTTTTGGGGGGGGGGGGGGGGGGGGGGGGGGGGCGGTGGTTTGTTATCCTTTTTAGCGATCGTAACATTTTGGCTATTCGATTAAGCTCAAACAACATTCAAAATCTAGGGAATGGCCATAGCCGGTTGCACCTCTGCTAATAATGTCAGATAATTCTCAGATTGATTTTCCTGACATTTGGGCTAAGTATCTTTAGTCTACAGCGCATGCGCTGTTCTGTAGGGATCGTCGATGGACAACTAACCATTGGCAACCTATACCGAACTGCGTGTGCACCTTTGTCTCTTATATTATCCATTATAGCTCGCTCTGGCGATCTATCATCGAGAATTATGGTTGTATCTTGGAGATATAAGGACAGTCACTCAATTTGAGCCCTCTCTTGGGGGAGGGGGGGGGTTCGTTAGCCTATTTAGCGATCGTAACGTTTTGGCCATTCGATGAAGCTCAAACAACATTCAAAATCTATGGAATGGCTATATCCCGTTGCACCTCTGCTAATATGTTATAGTTAGACCATGCCTACTAGGGCTTTATCTCGGACTTATTCAAATATTACCTCGTGTATTTGGGATAAAAGCTCTAGTAGGCATGGTCTAACGGCTAGTATCATGGAGAAAACTATCGAAGACACCGCTGATAGGTCAAAAGCAAAGAATTGGCACGCTTTCTACGTTGTACGGCGAGTCGATCGTCTCGACACGGCGTTAGCGTGATCGATTCCAAGCCTCGTGAGTCACAATCACGAGCAGTTTACAGCCTACCTATCGTTAGTACTTGCTGTTCATAGCTTATCTGTCACTGGAAGTAGCTTTTTGTGGGTCTTCTCTGCCTAGCGCAAGTTGTTTCAAGCTACAATTCCGGTGGTTGGGATGATCTGTATGATTTCCATGATAAAACGTCAGTTAACTCGCTGATTGATTTCGCTGATATTTGGGCTAAGTGTCCTAAGTCAACAGCGCATGCAGCTGTTCTGTACGGTGGCCCTGGAGGTCACGCGTCACGCCAGTAGCATCACGCACCACTCCAGTGGCTGTCCTCCACCACGCCAGTGAGACTCCTCCTAACTCTATGCGTCGTCACGCCACTCACTGTACTCGAACCTCCATCATTCCAGCGTCTCTTCGTCGTCGCTCCAGTGACACTCTTCCTACCTCCGTGCGTCGTTACGCCAGTCGCCAGTTCCGCCCTCAAATCACCGTACCGTCGTCGCTTTAGTGACGCTTCTCCTACCTCCGTCCGTCGTCACGCCAGTCATTATCATGATCGATCAGCCTTGGTGTGGGCGTGGCTAATTAATATGCGCATGCGTATGTGCGCGTGAAAAGCGCGGGTCGGATTTGCACGTACATGTACAGGTGCATGTTGGAGGGCATCACTTAGATACAGCTGGCAGAATGGAACGCCGGGGCCTGACAAGTGCCCTGAAGTCTGTTCTAGACAAGAAACATGATCTGCAAACTGTTGTATCTGCTTTAGAGAACCTTACCCTTACTTCTAAAGACTACAGAGAGTAAGCACCGATATGGAGTGCATGCTGGACAGTGGTTGCCAACCAGAGTTACTCAGTCATAACACTTTGCTTTGTTATCATCAGTATTTAGGTTCCCTTAATTCATATGATGATTTGGTTAAGAAGTATCGTGAATCACAGGCTCAACTCAAGAGTGATTCTCAGAAAGTGCTGAGGACTATGCCTTCTAGTCAATTCTTTTCTGTAATTTTTGCTGTGTACTTGCAGTGAACAAGGTTTTCTGTAAATATTTTTCCTAGGGGATTGGATAGGGGTGGTATAACACAGTATCTGTAATTGAGAAGAAAAGGAGTGTGATGGTGAGCAAATTAATTATTTTTAGTGGGACAAGGTAGCTGGGATTGAGCAATGCTCATCTTTATATTAGTTGTATTGAGTGATATAGCTATTGCCAGTCTAAAATGACATACTGGAAATCATGATGCTTGACGGTGGCATAACTACATAGATGTAAAGGGCTTGTTAAATTATTTCCAGAAAACCTTGTTCATTGCAAGTAATTAAAATCTACAGAGATTTGACTACTAGAAGGCTTAGTCCTCAGCACTTTCCAAGAATCACTCTTGAGTTGAGCCTGTGATTCACAATACTTCTTAACCAAGTCATCATATGAATTAAGGGAAATAATAATAGCAAAGTGTTATAACTGAGTTACTCTGGTTGGCAACCACTGTCCAGCATGCACCCCATATGATATCAGTGCGGCTACTTCAGTCTGCAGTCAGGCTTTCTCTCTTGAGAAGTGGGGGCAAGGCAAGGTTCTCTAAAGCAGATACAACAGTTTGCAGGTCATGCTTCTTGTCTAGAACGGACTTCGGGCACTTGTCAGGCGTTCCATTCTGCCCAGCAGTAGTTTGGTTTCTAAGTAATGCCCTCCAACATGCACATGTACTATATACATGCAAGTCTGACCCGCGCTAGCGCTTTTCACGCGCATACACGCATGCACATATTAATTAGCCATGCCCACACACCAAGGCGCTCAACTGGCGTGACGACGGACGGAGGTAGGAGAAGCGTCACTGAAGCGACGACGGTACGGAGGTTTGAGGACAGTACTGGCGACTGGCGTCGTTGCCAGAAATACGCGGCCATCCCATAGTTGGCATAGCGAAAATATTTCATAATTCCTATTGGATGTGTACATTCTCTATGGGGATGAGTGAAAACAATAAGCTACCAAACTTCCGATCATCTAGACTACTTTGATATAATAAAAGGAAGCTCAGGATGATTTACGACTGTCCCCACCGTATGCACAGAATTTGCCTTTTAAGCAAACATACTTGATCAACTTCTCCATAGACAGCAATACATTTTCACCGAAGTGCTTGTCAACTTGCATGAGTTTGCACCACTAGTAGCGTAAAATTTCACTTCCGATCATCTAGACTACTCATTTAGCTACGAAACTTCGAAAAACTAGTTTAAACTTCACTAGATCGACATTTAAAAATTTTCCTTTTCAAGGGCAAAGTTCAGCAATATTACACAATTTTTGCTGAGTCAGCAGTTGATGACGTCAGCGATTTTGAATCGAGCTCTAGATCGAGCAGCTAGCTGTTGCGAGTGTCAAGATCGAGTACTTTTTTGACTATTTAGGTTGAAAATAGTTGAAGTTGGGCTACTTATGCCAACCTATCATAGATTAGTAGCGAGGGATTGTCATCAGTAGAGTTTATCATTGTTGAACAGTACTGAACATACTGGACCATGAATTCTTGCCACTAACGAACTACTGGAGGTACCAACTAGCTAAAATAAGTATGCTAAAGCCTAAAAAGAGCCGATAATTATGTTACAATGCTCATTTTTGTTTATTGTGAAACAAATAATCATATTCATGACTTCTTGTAAGCTTGTAATTGGCAATTACAAGGGCTTGTACAATGCAAACATATGGATGTCCACTGCTCTATGGGGCATTTCTGGCAACGTGACGACGCACGGAGGTAGGAAGAGTGTCACTGGAGCGACGACGAAGAGACGCTGGAATGATGGAGGTTCGAGTACAGTGAGTGGCGTGACGACGCATAGAGGTAGGAGGAGCCTCACTGGCGTGATGGAGGACAGCCACTGGAGTGGTGCGTGATAGCTACTGGCGTGACGCGTGACCTCCAGGGCCACCGTAGTTCTGTAGGGATCGTCGTTGGACAACCAACCATTGACTACCTATACTGAACTGCGCGTGCGCCTTCGACTCATATCCTCCATCGCTCCTTTGGCGATCTATCATCGAGAATTATGGTTGTATCTTGAAGAAGTAAGGGAGCCCTTTTGGGGGAGGGTAGTTCGTAGGCGTATTTGGCGATCGTAACGTTTTGGCTATACAAGTTTATTTAGAAGTACAAAAATAGCATTGAAAATATATGGAGTTGTCAATTGTTGTTTCATCTCATGCTTATATAGTCAGGCAATCGCTGATTGATTTCTCTGGCCTCTGGGCTAAATGTCTTCAGTCAACAGCTCATGTGTGGCTATAGCCTGTCCCACCACCGCTAATATAGCCAGCCAAATCGCTGATTGACTTCCCAAGCCTCTGGGCTAAAGGTCTAAGACGACGATCACTACCAGAAACTGCCGCATGCGCCTTAAGTCTTAGATCATTCTCGCTCGCTTTGGCGATGCATCATCGAAAATTAAGTCTGTATCTTGGAGAGTTAAGATCAGACGCTGAATGTGAGCCATTTTTGTGGGCTATTTAGCGTTCTCAACCAAATTATGTAATGGTTTTGATGGTCTAACATAGCATTCAAAAACGGCCATAGCCTTTCCCATCACTGCTTATATAGCCAGCCAAATAGCTAATTGATTTCCCAAGCCTCTAGGCTGAAGGTCTCCAGTTTAAGGCGCATAAACTGTAGGGATCGTCGATAGACAACCAAGAGAGAAACCATTGCGACGACCACTAAGGAACTGCGCATACGCCTGGCCCTCTTATATCCATTCTCGCTCGCTCTGGCAATCCATCATTGAGAATTATGGCTCTATCTTGGAGAGTTAAAGTTATTCATTCAATGTGAGTCCTTTTTTATGTTCGTTAGCGTTCAAAACGATCGCTACGTTTTGATTATGCGAGATAGTTTTGATGCTCAAACAAAATTCAAAATCTAGGGAGGGGACATAGCCTATCCCACCATTGCTATTATAGCCAGCCAAATAGCTGATTGATTTCTCAGACCCCTAGGACAAAGATCTCAAGTCTAAAGAGCATGCGCTGTGTTCGTTAGGGATCATCGATGGACAACTAACCGGAAAATCGCAGTACGACGGTTTTTGTGTTGGCTGTTCATCGACCACCCCTACCAACCCTCCTCGAACTCTTAGATCCAAACCTCGCTCGCTTTGGCAATCCATCATTGAGAATTATGGCTGTATATTGGAGAGTTAAGGTAACTCGCTCAATGTGAGCCCTCATTGGTGGTTCATTAACCTATTTAGTGTTCAAAATGAACAGCCAGTAGTTAAGTTTGAACATCCAATTTTTGTTGAACTGTCGTTCATATGCTCAGGAAAGGCAAGAATTTATTAAACACTGTAAATTACCGAACATAGCGTTCCCTACCTGACCAACATTGAAGAATGGAATTTTATATCACATACAACCTATAAACATTTACTCTACTTTTTCAACTAATTCATTTCTGTAGCACCGCTCAGCACCATTAAGGCCTGGGTCAACACCTTAGCCTCATTAAATATGCGTAACTGAAATATCTTGAAAATTTTTTGATGTACAACCCTCAAAATCTGGTACCTAATATAATTTGATATCCTTAATTTTTCTGACCACCAATTAGGTCACGTGATTAATTAACTTTTTGCTGACAAAACAAAATTAATTCAATTAAAGGCGCCATATTAATTAACGTTAATTAGATTAAATATTTTCATCAAATATTCGGAAAGTCGTAAACTTTGTTTTCATAGCATAAAATTGCTTAGAAGAGGAGAAATTTGAGAAAATACCCTTGCCCTTGGTGTGCTTTAAATAGAAAATCATGATTATCTCATGTTCTAAATAACTTTTTTGAAATCTACGCTACAGAAACATAGTTTAGGAGTTCCTAATTTTATAGTCAAGAATTAGATCTAATTAGCGTTAATTAATATGGCGCCTTTAATTAAATGAAAATTGCATTGTCGGCAAAATTTTATCACTCACGTGACTTAATTAGTGGTTAGAATTATTAAGAATTATGAGATATGTCTGTTGATAAACTTTGAAGTCAATCCTCCTTATGGTTCATAAGTTATTTTGATTACGCATATTAATAAGGTTAAGGAACTGACCCAGGCCTTAATGGCGCTGACACAGGAAAATGACTCAATGTGGACGGATTTACGCGGTCTACCGTATTGATGAAAGAAGCGTGCGCTACACTGCCTGGAGACGGCGTACCTGTAACACGGACTCTGTCAGTATTCCGTGTAAGATACGCACGGTGCATGCGGACTCCGTTGCTTGCACTATGCTTGCACGGTTACAACATTCGGTATCCGTCCTCTCGGCTTGCGCTACACGGACGCAGTATAGAGTCGCGCACGAGACTCTACCCCATGCGCCCTGAATATTGAATCGCGAATACATATACGCGTACGCGAATTGAAAGCGATCGCGCGCGCTGCGCCGCGCAGCTAACTCTAATAGAAGAGGTGTGGTTTCAATAATTAAAGTTCAGATCAGGGCGCCAGCAATGCAGACTCATTGCTCATGCTCAGCGATCAAAAATATTCCGTGAGCATTGCTCTTGGCGTGTGAGCAAATCCATGTTTAGTCGCCACCGCGTGATACCTTCTACAACAAGAAATGGCAAGAAAGGTCGCACAGCTTGCCTTTTGAAAGATGCAGGTATGATCCAAAAAACTCTTTATTGATATGTGAATTATGGAATAGCTCATTGAGTGCCAAAATTGTGAACCATGGCCTGCACACATACGCGCGTACTCACACACACACACACACACACACCAGATCGGTTAGTGAGTCTGACAGTTCGGAGTGATGAGATCATGATGATGTCAAGTCAAGAGTTTGTAGACCATTAGGTATACACTCACTAGAGCTAAATGTATGTATCAGCATGCCATGTATATACCGAGGCTAAGTATGCATGTGTATTTAGCCAGTGTTTGTATCTCTTTATGGAAAGACTACCCCAAACTGTGGATACTGACTTCCATTTCAGTGGCCAGCGCCCTCATAGTTGGCGTCCACACCTACGACTGATTATAAGTTAGGTGATGCATGTGTATACATTGTGAACAATAGAAGCTTTAAGCTTTATATGGTTGTTAATTCCTATAACTTACGTGTAAGTGCAAACAACCCTGATGACGCTGTGTACATTATTGTATTGCACCTGGTAGGCTATAGCTAACACCAAGGTTTAATTATTAAGCTGATAAGCTTTATCTATGAATTAAGTCCTGCCACATGTGAATAGAGTGTCCTATGCCATTTGTACTACTTTCCCATGCCCAATGACTCACTTGTCCATAATGTGTGTGTGTATGTACATGTGAAACTTCAGCTTGTTGTGTGTTAGAGTGAGCAATTCAAATGTACAGAGCATTTAGGACTAGCCTGCAGTTAAGATGGCACATCTTTCAACAGTAAGACTCAGCTAAGATGGCACATCTTTAAGCTGAATGAGCATAAGAGTGTGTGAGTAATGTGCGTGTGTACATGTGTGAAACTTCAGCTTGTTGCGTATCAGAGCGAGCGATTGGAATGTACCGAGCATTTAGGACTAGTCTGCTGTTAAGATGGCACATCTTTCAACAGTAAGACTCAGCTAAGATGGCACATCTTTAAGCTGAATGAGCATAAGAGTGTGTGAGTAATGTACGTGGGTACATGTGAAACTTCAGCTTGTTGTGTATCAGAGCGAGCAATTGGAATGTACAGAGCATTTAGGACTAGCCTGCTGTTACGATGGCACATCTTTCAACAGTAAGACTCAGCTAAGATGGCACATCTGTAAGCTGAATGAGCATAAGAGTGTGTGAGTAATGTACGTGGAATGTACCGAGCATTTAGGACTAGCCTGCTGTTAAGATTGCACATCTTTCAACAGTAAGACTCAGCTAAGATGGCACATCTTTAAGCTGAATGAGCATAAGAG
Organism: Stappiaceae bacterium; assembly: GCA_964291365.2. Taxonomy (GTDB): domain Bacteria; phylum Pseudomonadota; class Alphaproteobacteria; order Rhizobiales; family Stappiaceae; genus JBDWFY01. The sequence goes on along the minus strand of OZ219988.1, from coordinate 24,139 downwards.
TGTGTGAGTAATGTACATGCGTACATGTGAAACTTCAGCTTGTTGTGTATCAGAGCGAGCGATTGGAATGTACCAAGTATTTAGAACTAGCCTGCTGTTAAGATGGCATATCTTTAAGCTGAAAAGGTATGAGAGTGTGTGAGCAATATGCTCGTGTACATGTTCATTTGTGCGTCAGAGTGAGCAATTGAGATTTACATGTATAAAGCATTTAAGTGACTATCCTACAGTTTAGTGGGCGCTATGGGGAAATATTTGGAACACAGTCCTCTTTACCGCAAGTGTCTAACATTGATGAATGTCCATCTCATTGTATAAAGACTTGGTATGTAGGTTGTTATATGCATCAATTATTATTTGTAATACTATTTATTATAGAGGCAGTTCATGGCTACTATGAATGTCGTTGGAGGTAGAGAGAGCTGAAAAAGTGCTGAAGAGGAAAAAAAAAAGCAGGAAGCATTCAAGTTTTAGCGGTGATTGACTAACTACACCAACTGAGTGGATGTATCTACTCTCTTCATTAATTATTATTATTATGCTATTAATAATTATTATCATTATTGTAATTTTAATGCAAATTTATACGCATGCGCTATATGATATAATTCGGACGGGATAGAACAGACTGGAACTGGATCGTCAGACGGAGTTGATACGTGTAAGTAGACGGAGGCGGTCCATGCGGTCCGATCGGACAGACAGATCATTGAGACGGAGTCTCACGACGGACAATACTGAATAAAACGAAGTATCTAGACGGACTCAGTACGGATCTGATAGCCGACTCAGTGAAATAGTCTGTTTAAAGTGGTCCCAATACGGACGACAACTGTACTCGTTATCCTGGACATCGGAGATTCCGTTCCAAGCTCGTCTATACGGCGAACGCGGACCTCGTTCTCCCTGTATACGTGCACAGTTCACGCGGCTACGTTTTCCTGTGTGAGCGCTTCTTTAACACCATCATCTGCCACCACTTTATCTCAATTTTTGTTCACACTTTTGCTTTCGACTATTAGGCCTCTTTTTGTCATCAAAATAAATTCGATCTCCATGTTTCGGCTATAATGAGCTCTAACCTAGTATTCAAAATCTAGGGAGTTGCCATAGCCTTTCCCACAACTGGTAATATAGCCATCCGACTCTGATTAATACCCCAAGGCTCTGCGCTAAAGGTCTCTAGTCTAAGGCGCTTGGGCTGTTCGGTAGAGATCGTCGATGTACAACTAACCGGAAAACGACTGCAGCGACATCTACCGCATTCTGCATGCGTTTTGCGCTCTTAGAACCAGTCTCGCTCGCTTTGGCATTCCATCATCGTTAAATATGGCTGTATCTTGGAGAGTTGAGGTCAGTTGCTCAATGTAAGACCTTTGGGGGAGGATCATTAGCCTAATTAGCGTTCAAAGGGATCGCTACGTTTTGGCTGTACATATCAGGAAATGGACAGACATGAAGACGTTTTCAACACCCATTCACGCCTTTTCACTCACCCCACTACTTAGTATAGAATTTTATATTTAACTTGATATAAAAAGAAAAGCATGCATTCTTTCAGTTTTGTAAGTTTGCATGCATTTACCTGCTATTCAAGCTGCATATTGCACTCAAAATCACCTCCTACAAGTAAACATAGCACCGGCCACATATTTACAGTAGTAATGTCAGGGTTTCATCTAGGGGGGTGGGGGGAAGCTTCTCCCCCAAACTGCCCAACTTCCCCCCCAAAAGAAAAAGAGAAGGAAAGAGAAAAGGGGGAGAGAGAGAGTGAGAGAGAGAGAGGGAAATGGGAGAGAGCATATATTATTTGGGTATTATGATACATGTAAGTAACATTTCCCTAACAATTACTAATATCAGGTTAATGTATGAGAACACATTATGTACTCATGGGGGGCAACTGTACATGAAAGTGACACACCCCCTTCTACCCCAAATAAAATTTTCTGGATGAAACCCTGAATGTACTATCGTCTATGAGGGTTAAAGGTCAAATTTTTACATACTCTCATTTATATCTAATTGTCCATATACGGTGTAATTATGTAACCCAGCGTTGTGCCAATCCTGTCAACAACCACTTGCACTTAGTTTTATGCGTCCTGGTAGTTTCTGCACTCGGCCGTTCTAAGGTGTGTAAATGCGCTTGCATCTTTGCTCTCAACCAGTCCTTTTCACGACTATCATCGTCCCCCTCATTGTTTTCTACATCCTCTTTGTGTTGCTGATCCAGGGAATGGTAACCAGGCGAACTCGACTCAATATATGGCTTACCTGGCCTAACGAAGTAAGTGATCAGTTATCATGAAACTATGAAATGACAGTATAAGTTAGTAGTACCTAGGAAAGCTATGATTACCTATGTACTGTATTTGCCAAGATTACATTAACATTCTTGAGTTGCAATATGAATGTATATGAGCGACCTTTTTTTATTTATTTACTTCAGCATGTTTCTCTGACTTAACTCGAGATGATGGTACTAATCCTAGTCGTTCTGTTGTCCAGCGATGGCTAAAATCAATAGGAAGTAAGATGGAGGAGCAGTTATGCGTTGGACGTAAAAAATGGATGCTTGTGGAGCAGTCCCTGAATGTACTAACCCAACAGCATAAGCCACTACAATGATCTGGATTGGTTGCTAGGAAATCAGTGGCGCATGAGAGTGCTCAATATCAATGGAGATTTTTTCTATGCAATCTTGGGCACAGTTTCCTTCCACCTATAATACCAGAGGCAGGCTTCTCAGTGAGTAGGAGGTAGTAAGAAATGACGACGGAACTTAACCCTAACCCTAACCCTGAACAGAACTCCTATTTAGTTTAGAGGAGATAGTACTAAGTCAGATTTAAATAATTACATATAGCTAGGACTCTCATTCTCTCTCATTGTCAATAATATTGTTGAATCATACAATTCCATAGACATTCTTGTACATATTAACAGCTGAAAGCTTTAATTAGCACCTTGATAATGGATGTCCACAACGCTGTACACATTTCCTGATATGACGAGATCGTTTTGAAGATCCAACATAGCATTCAAAATCTAGGAAGTGACCATAGCCTATCCCACCACTGCTATTATAGTCCGCCAACATCCTGATAAGTTTTCCAGGTCCCTGGGCTAAAGGTTTCTAGTCTAAGGTGCATGCGCTGTGTTCGGAAGGGATTGTCAATGGACAACGAATCGAAAAATATCTGTACAGCGTTTTTTTAGGTCCATCGACAACCTCTACCGAACTGCGCATGCGCCTTGCGTCAGTTTGTATTATGGGACATCCACAATACTAAATGTGGAAGTATCCAATTACTGGATCAGTGTATTATGCCATATGAACTTATTGACTATCCTGTTGTTTGTTCATGCCTAGTTGCGGTGAAACAACGATTTTTTAGTTCCAGTGCAGAACCTCAGAAATCTCTTGGCACATTTAATTGGTCTAAGAATCTAACCTAGCGTTAAGGACAGCTGCTATCATGGACATCCCCATTGGAAGAGCTTCAGGTTGGTTAATGTTGTGGTAGTGAAGGTAGTGACTCGCAGAAGAGACAGGCAACCCATAATACGTTGAAAACAGTGTTAATAACACCCATTTGTAATCCACTCAATAGGCACCTTGGGAAATCCTTTAAAAATTCACTGAACTACAAATTAATTTTATAACTCATTGCTCACTTGAGTGGCTCATAGCTTGGACAGTGCATGACTCGAATTGGAATCTATGCTGGTACAGTCCATGACTTACATATTATTTCCTACACTGTAAAAAATGATTAGTGACTGTCACTACAAATATGTAGTGAAATGTTCACCACAGTTCTCACCACTTTTAATGTAGTGATGGTCACTACACAACCGTTCAGTACATAAAAATTAGGTGACGTTCACTACCAACTGTTGTGAGGTTCACATTGAAATAATATGATTTTCACTACAACCGATTTTGTTGAACTCAACATTGAATTATACATACAAAATACTAGGCCAAGAAAGACAAAAACAAAGCAGAAAGAGCTATATAGTTGGTAGCTAGATTGTATATATCAAGAAAGCCTAAAGCAATGTTCAGTAACACACTATCAGCATTGTTCTCAACCATTATTAGCTTGAAACCTTGTCAGCAGAGCAGCATGAATGAAAGTGTGGAAGCAGATCATAAAATTGTTAGCAAAGGTGAGGAGAGTATGACTTCAAAGTGGGAGAGGGTAGAGACAGAGGGCCTAGGGAGAGCAATCTGAGAAAGACAGAGTGGGGGGAGGGATAATGTAGAGAAGAATTAAGCAAAGAGGACACATGCAAGGTGTGGAGATAAAGAAAAAGTAAGAGAGAGTGGGGAGAGAGAGGGTAGAGAGAGCGGGCCTAGGAAGAGCAATAAGAGAGAGAGAGTGGGGTGGAAGAAAGAATAATGGAAAAGAATCAAGCAAAGAGGATACAAGCAGGGGGTGGAAATGGACAAAATGTAGAGAGAGGGTGGAAGCAAACATATGAGGGAGGGAAAGAGAGATGAGAGCGAAAAGAATAAACTAAAAAGATCAAGAGAAAGAGAAAGAAACTTACCAGCATATAATATGCTCTCAGCAGCTGTAGCACCTTGATAACTTGTCAACCAAGCTGCAAGAACGAATGGATGCACAAAATCGATCATAAAGGTTTTTTATATTCAGAGGGGAAACAAGAAAGTGAGAGTAAAATTAATGTTAATAACATCATAAGAAAGGGTAGGGATGATGAGAGTGATGGAAGGAAAGAGAGAAAAAGGGAGGAATCAGGAGTACACAGAAGGAAGGAAAGAAACAAAGTAGGACGGGGAGAAATTTGAAAGATAGGTAGTACAGAAATTTGAGAATTAGAGACCTACCAGCACACTCCCAAAAGTAGCACCTGCTTGAAATTGGTGGCCGAATTGCAAGGATTAGAGTGCATGCATGGAGAAAGAAAAAAATTAGAAGGGGAGAGTAAGATTAAATAGATACCATATAGCAGAATATTTTTGTATGGTGCAAAACTGCGATTCTCGTGGATAGCTCAGCCAGTGTGAAATAAGAACCATAAAAATTTTTCAGCTAGAACTTATTATATACTATGGTTGGTGTGGTCTTGCTGAGCACCGCATGAAATTAGAAATTTTCTTCTGAAGGGCTGGGAAGCAACTCCGTGAAATTTTGCACCATCAAAAATTTCCCACTATACAGTAATGGAGAGAGATACTAGAGGAAGAGAGTAAGGGAGAGAAAAGAAGTGAGAAATAAGAATGAAAATACACAGAGGATGGAGAGAGTAAGTTAGGGATAAAGAGAGAGGGTGGAACAGAGGAAATTTAATCTTAAATAGAGTGTGACGTACCAGCACAATACCTCTTAGTCTCAACAGCTGTATGTACCAACTAACAGCTTAACTGCAGAGACAAACGTGGGGATACAAATCATAAAAATGAATTGTGTGTGGAAGGGGAGAGTAAAGTTGAATAGAGAGGGGGGGACAGAGAGCGAAGGAGTGAAAGACAGAGAATGAGCAAGGGAAGATAAGAAGAGAGAATGAAAGTGTGTATAGATGATCTGGAGAAAGAGATAGAAGAGAGAGAGACTTACCAGCAATATGCCATCTGTCAATAGCTCTACCAGCTTAAAATGTTAAGTTTGTCAGCTGAGCTGCAGTACAAGCTTGAATCTTGGCTATTTAACTGCAGAGACATGTGAAATTGTGTGTGCAGGGGAAGAGGAAAAGGGAGGATAAGACTGAATGTTATACAGGGAGAGGGAGAGAGAGGGAACGAGGAGGTGAAAGAAGAGGGAAAATCAAGAGTACAAATGGTCAATAGGTGAAAAAGGAGAAAAAGGAATTAAGAGAGACAAATCAAGATATAAAGAGAGAGAGTGAGAGGGAGAGACCTACCAGCATACTCTAAATAGCTGTTCTAGCTCGAAAACATGGCAGCTTAACTGCAGGAACAAATATGGTGACACAAATCATAAAATTGTGTGTGTTGGGAGGAGTAAGATGGAGAGAGACAGTTACATGTGTAAATAGGGATCACATGAGACAGTGATAAGGGGTGTATGCTTAAAACTATTCCAATTAGAATACACTTGTGACTGGTATTCGATATCACAGATAGTTGTAGCACAATGGAGTTTATGTAGTATTAGCACCAAGTTTTAATAGTATCAGAACTTCACTATTTCTAACAGTAGGCATAGCTACTCTCACACCAGGCATATATATAGATAGGTGATAACAATGATATTCTCACCTTAGGGCCTTGTACAGCAGTGATATCTTTGTGTAAAACAAATAGTAACAAACAGTAAACTACTTTATTAACTTTAAACAGACTCTGAATGAGTCCTGTTGTTATTGCGTTGGGCACTGGAAGCTTGAAATCTTGGCAAACAGGCTGCTAATCCATACCATAATACTGAAAGACATTACCAAGCAACCTGGACCACTACACTAACCCCTTCTACAGGCTATCATAGCCGTCAGTAAACTCTAAAGTAAACTAACTCTATGGGCCCCATATCTGAGTAGAAAGCTTAGCTTGGTAATTATTTTCATTGTCTTGAAAGCTCTGTACCTTCTTTCACATGGAAAGAGGCCAAACCCTTCACCACTTTCAAACTTAAGTGCAGCTGCCACTCGCTCATTAATATGCGCAAGCGTGGTTATGATGTCATTACATTATGTAGTGAAGCTCACTACCAATACATTTCACTAAAAATGTATTGGTCACAACGCCGCCAATTGCCGTTTTTTAAACGTTCTTATAGCCCATACTTTTAGGCCGTGGCTATAAATTACTTAGAAAAAGAAAAAAAAGGTACTACATACAGAGGAGAGCATCGAACACGGTACAGTGGCTATAAATTAGTTAGAAAAAATCTTAGAAAAAAAAGGAAAAAAAAACAACAACAACAACAAAATCAAGATACTACATACAGAGGAGAGTATCGAACACAGTACCACTGACACCAAGTGCGAGAGTATACCCTCCAAGCTATCGGTCACAACGCCGCGATTTGCTGTTTTTTAAACGTTCTTATATCCCATACTTTTAGGCTGTGGCTATAAATTACTTAGAAAAAGAAAGAAAAAAGGTACTACATACAGAGGAGAGCATCGAACACGGCACTACTGACACCAAATGCGAGAGTATACCCTCCAAGCTATCGGTTACAACGCTGCCAATTGCCGGTCTTATACCCCATACTTTTAGGCCGTGGCTACAAAAGTTCGGTCAAAAGCATCGATAGCGTCGACGATCTCGATTGATTCGGTCTACTAAATCGTCAGAAGCTTCACGTAGGCTTGACTGATATAGAGCTCGAAAGTAGCCTTCTTCTTAGGTCATTTAGCGCTTCGGAATATGTCTCCTTGAGACCTTTGATATTCCCTTTATAATTACGGGCACTCAGGTGTGTTAAGGATTGGGTCCAGCATTAAGAAATCAGTCTCATTACCATGTTTAAGGGCTTGTATCTCAGCTTATTATGCATCAGAGCGAGTGATTGGACTGTTTTGAGTATTTAGGACTAGCCTGCTGTTAAGATGACTCATCTTTCAACAGTAAGACTTAGCTAAGATGGCACACCTTTAAGCTGAAAGAGCATAAGCGTTTGTGAGTAATGTGCGTGTGTACATGTGAAACTTCGGCTTGTTGTGTAACAGAGCGAGTTCTTGGAATGTACAGAGTATCTACGTCTAGCCTGCAGTTAAGATGGTACATCTTTAAGCTGAATGAGCATAAGCGTGTGTGAGTAATGTGCCTGCACACGCGTGAAAGTTGAGCATGTTATGTATCAGAGCAAGAGATTGGAATGTACCGAGCATTTAGGACTAGCCTGCTGTAATGATTGCACATCCTTCAACGGTAAGATTCAGCTAATGTAGCACATCTTTAAGCTGAAAGAGCATGATTATTGTATGTGCGTACATGCGAAATTTCAGCCTGTTGTGTATAAGTGTAAGCGATTGGAATGTACATGTACTGAGCATTGAGGACTAGCCTGCGGTTAAAATTGCACATCTTTAAACAGATTCAGATTAGATGGAAGCTTAATGAGCGTAAAAGTGTGCTAGTAATGTACGTGCGTACATGTTAAATTTCAGCCTGTTGTGTATCAGAGCGAGTGATTGGAACGTACATGTACTTAACATTTAGGGACCAGCCTGCTGTTAAGATGGCACATCTTTCAACAGTAAACCTCAGCTAAGATGGCTCATCTTTAAGTTGAATGAGCATAAGTGTGTGCGAGTAATGTACATTCGTTCATGTAAAAATTCAGCTTGTTTAAAATTAGATCGAGTGAGTGGAATGTACATGTACCGAGCATTTAGGACGAACCTGCTGTTAAAAAGCCAAAATATCACAACTTTAACCTTAAAGAGTTTAAAAGTGGGTGAATAATGTGCGTGTGTATACGTGAAACTTCAGCTTGTTGTGTATTAGAGCGAGCGATTTTAATGTACCTATCATTAAAGACTAACTTACAGTTAAGATGGCGCATTTTTCAGCAGTAAGACTCAGCTAAGATGGCAGATCTAGAGTATAAGAGTGTGTGAGTAATGTGCGTGAGTACATGAGATACTTCGGCTTGTTGTGTATCAGAGCGAATGATTGGATTGTACCGAGCATCTATATGACTAGCGTGCTGTCAAAATGGCACATATTTAAGCTGAAAGGGTATGAGAATGTGTGAGCAATATGCTCGTGTATATGTGAAACTTCGCTTGTTGTGCATCCTAGTGAGCAGTTGAGATGTACATGTAGCAAGCATTTCGGGGACTATCCTACAAATTAGTTGGCTATGGGAAATTATTTGGAACACAGTTCTCTACCACAAGTGTCTAACGTTGATAAATGTCCATCTCATTGTATAAAGACTTGGTATGTAGGTTGTTATGTGCATCAATTATTTTTTTGTAGTACTATTTATTATAGAAGCAGTTTATGGCTACTATGAATGTTGTAGGTAGAGAGAGCTGACAAAGTGCTGATGAGGAACAGTGGCAGGAAGCATTCAAGTTTTAGCTGAGATTGACTAAAATACAACTGAGTGGATGTATCTACTCTCTTCATTATTATGCTATTGATAATTAAACTGAAAATTTATATACATGCGCTATATGATATGATTCGGACGGTATAGAACTGACTGGAAAGGGATCGTCGGACGGACGAAAGTTGTCCACGCTGCCCGATCGGACAGACGGATCATAGAGAATGTGTCACACAACGGACAATTGTGGATAAAACGGTTAAATAGAGAGACTCAGCACGTATTCAATAGCGGACTCTGTGAAGTGGTCCCAACACAGGCGACAACGGTACTCGTTATCTTGGCTATACGAGATTGTTATGAAGTTTAAAACACATTCGATATACAGGAAGTGGCCATAGCCAGTTGCTAATATAGTCAGCCAATTCGCTGATTGATTTTCCTAGTCTTTGGGCTGAATGTCTTCAGCCTACAGCACACGCGCTGTTCCGTAGGGATCGTCGATGGACAACTAACCGTTAACGATCTATACCAAACTGCGCATGCGCCTTTGGCTTTCATATCCATTTTCACTCGCTTTGGCGATCTGTCATCGAGAATTATGGTTGTATCTTAGGAAGTTAAGGTTGGTCGCTTAATGTGAACCTTTTTGGGGAGGGGATTCGTTAGCCTAATTGGGAGTAGCCATAGCACTCCTATTTTGAAGTTCAAACGACGTTCAAAATCTACGGAGTGGCCATAGACCGTTGCTGATATAGTCAGCCAACTCGATGGTTGATTCTCCTGGCCTTTTGGACTATATATCTTCAGTCTACAGCGCATGCGCTGTTCTGTAGGTATCGTCGATGGACAAGTAACCATAGACGACCTATAGCGAAATGCGTGAGCGCTTTTGGTTCTCATATCCATGTTCGCTCGCTTTGGCGATCAATCATATAGAATTATGTTTGTATCTTGGAGAGGTAAGGCCAGTCGCTCAATGTAAGCCCTTTTTGGGAGGGAAGGTTAGTTTGTTAGCTCTATTTAGTGATCTAACGTTATGGCTATTCGATGAAGCTCAAACAACATTCAAAATCTAGGGAGTGGCCGTATCCCGTTGCACCTCCTCTAACATAGCCAGCTAACTGGCTGATTGATTTCCCTGATCTTTGAATTAAGTATCTTCAGTCTACAGCGCATGCGTTGATCCGTCCATGGTGGCTCTTATATCCATTTTCGCTCGCTTTGGCGATCTATCATCGAGAAATTATGGTTGTATCTTGGAGAGGTAAGGTCAGTCGCTCATTGTAAGCCCTTTTGTGGGAGGGGGAGGGTGGTTCGTTTGTCTATTTAGCGTTCGTAACGTTTCGGCTATTCGATGAAGCTCAAACAACATGCATAATCTAGAGAATGGCCAAAGCCCGTTACACCACTGCTAATATCGTAAGCTAATTCGCTGATTGATTTCCCTGATATTTGGGCTAAGTATCTTCAGTCTACAGCGCATGCGCTCCTCTGTAGGGATCGTCGATGGACAACTAACCATTGACAACCTATCGAACTGCGTGTGCTCCTTTGGCTCTTATATTATCCATTATAGCTCGCTCGGGCGATCTATCATCGAGAATTATGGTTGTATCTTGGAGATACAAGGTCAGTCACTCAATTTGAGCCCTTTCTTCGGGGGACGGTGGTTCGTTAGCCTATTTAGCGATCGTAACGTTTTGGCCATTCGATGAAACTCAAACAACATTCAAAATCTATGGAATGACTATAGCCCGTTGCACCTCTGCTAATATGTTATAGTTAGACCGTGCCTACTAGGGCTTTATCCCAAATACACGAGGTATTATTTGAATAAGCCCGATGGTTTATTCAAATATTACAGAGTGTATTTCGGATGAAAGCCCTAATAGGCAAGGTCTAACGACTTGTCAGTCGATACGCGCGCAGGCAGATTTATTTGCAGACGGGAAGTTTGCGGTTGACCAGGCGGGATGGCAGCCAGAAACCAAAAAAAATTATGGTTTTTTTCTCAAGTTATATATCGGGACCTGAACATGCTGTAAACTCAGAACAAAGTTTATATTATAGCTCTGTGCAAAAGATAATCGTTGCAGCTTGTTTCAACTTCATAGGTGCCGCCAAAGCTGAGTTAGAGCCCGCTTCGTTGGACCTACTTATTCCAGTACTCCTAGATGACCACCAAGTTTCGCTACCGAACAGCGTACCTGACCATTATTTTGGACTCAGATTCATGTTATTACTAGTTATATGATCGATCTATGTGAAAACCGCCTCAGGAGTATTTTGCAATTGTCGTTTTCATGTTATGGTCGCTCAAAGTTGGATAAATTTTAGCCGCCCGCATGCTCCTATTGTGTACATGCAATAGCGTAAAAGCCAAGCTACAACGCCCATTCTTGATCTTGCTACTATAGCATGTTTACAGAATCCTTTTCCCAACATTACAAAGGTGCATAATAACACAAAATCATTATTATTCATGCTTTAGCAGTCAACCATAGCTATGGAATCAGGGATCTGTGACAGACTTGACAAGCCTTCTGGTATTTCTTCATAAAGACTGCTCCAACTACACTCTTTAAGGAGTACACACATCTAATAAAATAGAAAAACAGAGTATTAGTCTAAGAGAGAGGAAATAAGCCAACACTCTGATCTCATGTGGTCGATACATATTGCCAACATATGCAGCAAGACTAGGAGACTCATTGGCCTGCTCTACAGACGATTCTATAAGTACTCTTCACCTAATACTTTACTTAAATTATGTCTCCTTCATCAGGCCCCACCTTGAATATGCTTCAGCTGCTTGGGATCCCTTCTTAAAGAAAGACATAGATCTTATTGAAGACGTGCAAAAATTTGCCCTTAAAGTCTGCCTAAAGTCTTGGAATTCCAGTTATAATGATTTATTGAAACAATCTAATCTCCTATCCTTGCAAGCTAGAAGGCATGATACTAAGCTTTGTCACCTATACAAGATAGTCATCAATGTAACTTTCTTTCCCAATGCTCCAACACAAACCAGACAACTAACATACTCAAGTCGCTCAGTTCATCCCAAAGCAATAGTTCCTCTACAAGCACACTCATCTCAATATCTGTATTCGTTCTTTCCAAGCACTATTGTTGCATGGAACTCACTTCCTTCTGACACTGCTTCCGCTCCCTCCATCACCTCTTTCAAGACAGCACTAAAACATTAACTCATTAATTCCTTGTCTCAGTTAATTAATTTTCTCTTTGGTTGCATGCTTGCATTAGCTTTTAGCTAAGTCATGTAACCCCTGCAATGCAGAAACTTTTATAAAAAAAAAAAACATAAAAAAAAAAAACACTCCATGGATGTATTCACTGAATGCAAAATCACATGGTCAATTTAATGTAATGTAAAGTGACATAAACGCTCCCTCCAAAAAATTAAATCCAGAAAGCTATCAGTGTTGAAGTATACAGTATGTTCTACTGGCACACAGAACAACATCATGTTATTCAGTTTAGCTAACAACAATTACAACTAAGCTGATACAGAGCTGAGACTTCCAAGCAATAACTACGGCAAATGATGATACAGGTATTCTATAATAATAGACTCACCCCCCCCCCCCCCCCCCCCCCACTTTAAAGAAACCCAACCATCAGCAATACTTTGCCTGGCTGTATCTACTCTATCACACATGTACAGTGCTCCAGAAGTTGCTAAATAAAGCATGCTACTAAACTGCCTAGTGCACACAGTACCTTTACATGTTAGCTAGCCAAGTCTGTGGTTGTTGAGTCAACTATCTTCCTCACACTACAGTACCATGACTCTGTTGTCCATCTGTATAAAGATAGGTAAAGAGAACATGCAAAATAGTATCTATAGCGAATCCAGGCACAGTAGGAGAGGTATACATCTGTGGGACAATGATGAAGAATAGGGTAGAGTATAAGTAGTAGCTGGCATATTCATCAGTGCCATCTCTGTCTGCAATATTATAGTGTTCATACGCCACCCAAATGTCCAATCCAACATCTATGACAATGTACACGAGAATGTCACCAGCTGCCTTAAACAGAACTTGTGTCTTCGGACCACAAGAGACAGTTTCTTAAACAATAGCAATGGTAGCAGTGATGAACTTGAAGGCCTGGGGTAGTTTTATGGCCACATCACAAGCCAAAGAAACTCAGATCATGTAAGCAAACAAGCAGCTGAACCATATAGGTAAATACATGCAGCATTATATCAGAAAACATGGGATGGCCAGTACAACACATGGTACAAGCTTACAACATAACTGTACATGTACCTTTAAGCCCTGGTACTCCTTTTATTAAGAGTTTATGTTCATAGCTTTGATATTTATGGTTAGTCTATCTTGTTTGACGTACCAATTCGCCCCCACGCTCTTACAGTGCATAGATAATATAGCAATTATTCACACACTCCTATACCCCACACAAGGCAGAGGAAAATGATTTGTACCCACCTAGAACACTAGTTTTACCTCTTAACTAAGTATTCTAGGTGTTTTGGACGAAAAATATTGGTCAGGTATGCTGTTCGGTAGCACCTTGCAACACCATTTTCGTCGAATAACAAAAGAATGCAGCAACAAAAACGGAGCTGACGCCTTCGTTCTTTCACCAACTCGCTAGGTCAAGAGGTCGATGGCACAAGGGGAAGCTCCTCTTTCGATTAGTTTTTGTTTGGGGGCCGTAGCTGCTACAGTTCCCGGGATATCATCCGCGAAAGTCGGGGTCACAAAAGTGCACTTTTAATGAGCAAAGACAAGAGTGACGTAATGCACTTTCACGTTGTAAATAAATTTTGACCAAACATATGGACTTCCTGTACGCGCGCGTAACGACTGTTGTATCATGGAGAAAACTATCCAAGACACCGCTGATAGGTCAAAAGTAAAGAATTGGCACGCTTTCTACGTTGTATGGCGAGTCGATCGACTCGACACGGCGTTAGCGTGATCTATTCAAGCCTCGTGAGTCACAATCGCGAGCAGTTTACAGCCAACCTATCGTTAGTACTAGCTGTTCATAGCCTATCTGTCACTGGAAGTAGCTTTTTGTGGGTCTTCTCTGCCTAGCGCAAGCTGTTTCAAGCTACGATTCCGGTGGTTTATCGACACACCACCGGAAATCCGGGATTCTTCAGCGTATGTTCAACTGTCGGCGCCTTTGATTTGTATGGCTTCCATGATACAACGTCAGTTAACTCGCTGATTGATTTACCTGATATTTGGGGTAAATGTCTTCAGTCAACAGCGCATGCAGCTGTTCTGTAGGGATCGTCGATGGACAACTAACCATTGACAGCCAATTCTGAAATATCAGCGATGGTTTCGTTTTGGCTATTCGATAAAGCTCAAACAACATTCAAAATCTAGGCAATGGCCCGTTGCACCTATGGTAATATAGTCAGCTAACACTCTGATTGATTTCCCTGATCTTTGGGCTAAATACATTCAGTCTACAGCGCATGAGCTGTTCTGTATGGATCGTCGATGGACAACTAACCATTGACACCCTATACTGAACTGCGTATGCGCCTTCGGCTCTTATATCCATTTTCGCTCTCTTTGGCGATCTATCTTCGGGAATTATGGTTGTATCTTAGAACGGTTAGGTCAGTCGCTCAATACAAGCCCTCTTTTGGTTGGTGGTTCTTTAGCCTTTTTAGCTATCGTAACGTTTTGGCTAATCAATGAAGCTAAAAAAACATTTAAAAATTAGGGATGGCCATAGCCCGTTGCACCTCAGCTAATATAGTCATTGAACTTGCTGATTGATATTCACTGATTGTTGGGCTAAGTATCTTCAGTCTACAGCGCATGCGCTGTTCTGCAGGGATCGTCGATGAATAATCACAACCTCTACCAAACTGCGCAGGCTCCTTATGCTTTTATATCCATCTATCATCGAATTATGGTTGTACCATGGAAAGGTAAGGTCAGTCACTCAATGGGAGCCCTTTTTTGGGGGGGGGGGGGGGGGTCGTTAGCCTATTTAGCGATCGTACGTTTTTTTGGCTATTCGATAAAGCTCAAATAACATTCAAATTCAAGGAATGGCTGCTAATATAAATTGTTAACACGCCGATTGATATCCCTGATTTTTGGACTACCGTAAATGTTCGAATTATAGCGCTACCCTAATTTAAGCGCCTCTTGGAGGTTAACGAAGATTGTTGTGCTCTATTTATAGCGCCAAATACAGCGCTAAATTTCTTTAAGTGGCGCTTACTAAATAGAAAACGCTGTTCTTTTGTATGTAGTGTCCTATCATAGATAATAGAGAGGGAGGAGGAATTGGAAACGCGCATATATGTGACCGGATCTGAGAAAACCCTCCATACTGTCCAAACGCGCATATGGCGCAATGCGCGTTTTTAGTGCCACTGGTAAAAAAAGTCAAAGTCCAGTTTTTGTCATATTCATGTCAGAAAACCTTTCTATTATTTTTTGCCGTCACTTACGGAGGGTAAACGTAGGTTACAAGGCGAAGTATGCCTTCATTTCGATCTACCTAGTCTATACAGCTGCCGTACACGGAACCCGTTGCTAAGGGCGTTAATTGGAATTCCCGCTAGCGGGCTATCTGGATACAGCTATATTCGTCTAACTACAATACGTTCACTCACCTTTAGGCTTCTTAGGCATCGAAGAAGAAGCGGCTCTTGTTATGGACGACGAAGTTCGCGACTAGCTCGACCTTAGCGTTCATTTAGAACGGCTCCACCCAGGTCCATTTAATTGACTTCCGATTCAAGTGTAGTATACGAAAACGCTATACGCGTACATAGCAACGCCTTCGGACCGTAATTTCTCGTTTTCTATGCTTGTAGTGCGATCGCGAATAAAGCGAAGCGCGCGATCTGTGTCAGACTAGGAGGTAGGTTAGCTCTATGGTAGAGGTTTTCAAAAATAAAGCAAACTAAAATTTCATAGAATTGGCACTATGGCGGATTTTCTCAGATCCGGTCACATATCACCATAGTGACGTCACGGACATGCTCGTCACGGCACGCCCCCATTGCAAGTCAGTATCGTACACTATAGTACAAGCTCCTATAGCCTTGTACAGCCTAGTATTCGCCAGTAACCTGACTGAAAACAAGTGTAGTGCTATCGAACAAGGGATCAAGCAATGAAAAGAGTGATATGAATGGTCTTGGTAGTCGCGCCTGCTATTGTACACGCTTGAAATTCTTCTGTGTACTTTTCCTTCACAAACGGTGGTCGACCCACAAGAAAAGTCGATGGCACCTTGTCTACAGTCAGATGCAGAGTGCAACTGAAGCATTCGCGAGCTCTGTTGATGTGGTATGTTCCCCAGCGAGCGTTTTAAACGCTGGAGTCTACCCAGGCTCACAACAGATCTGGGCTTAGTGTGCTCATTTTGAAACGAAAGGACTTACTTGAAGGCGATGTTTGCATTCTCTATGTGACGATAGTTCGTGCCAGGCATTGAAAGAGTCCATTCTCTATGCACAGGTCTCGTAAAAAGTACTCAAATCCAATCTGTGAGTGGTAGCTACAAAACCGTTCTGAAAACTGCCTAATTTTTTGGGGGTTTTTTAGCTTTAGGTCTCTGGTAGGTTGGTTAGAAAGGTGATATGCATACATGGTGCCATTTCCAAGACCTGCAAAGGCTGCCTTGATGTAGTTTTATGCCAATCGCGAACTTAGATGAGGTCACGTGACCGTGACGAGCATATATCTACAGGGTATGCGCGTTTCCAATCCCTCCTTCCTCTCCATTATCTATGGTCCTATTTACTAAACACCACCCTAATTTAAGCGCCACTAGCGTCTTTCGAAGTATTTTTTGTCTCGAATAGAAGCACCAACTGAAGATTAGAATTAAAATTTTTTGGCGCTGTAATTAGAACATTTACGGTAAGTGTCTTCAGTCAACAGCGCATGCAGCTGTTCTGTAGGGATCATCGATGGACAACTAACCATTGACTACCTATACTGAACTGCGCGTGCGCCTTCGACTCATATCCTCCATCGCTCCTTTGGCGATCTATCATCGAGAACTATGGTTGTATCTTGGAGAAGTAAGGGAGCCCTTTGGGGGGGGGGGGCTGTGGTTCGTAAGCCTACTTGGCGATCGTAACGTTTTGGCTATACAAGTTCATTTTGAAGTTCAAACGTAGCATTGAAAATATAGGGAGTTGTCAATGCCTGTTCCACCCCCGCTTATATAGTCAGCCAATCGCTGATTGATATCTCTGGCCTCTGGGCTAAATGTCTTCAGTCAACAGCTCATGCGTGGCTATAGCCTGTACCACCACTGCTAATATAGCCAACCAAAACG
The DNA here is from genome assembly GCA_964291365.2 of Stappiaceae bacterium. Classification (GTDB taxonomy): domain Bacteria; phylum Pseudomonadota; class Alphaproteobacteria; order Rhizobiales; family Stappiaceae; genus JBDWFY01. The sequence goes on along the minus strand of OZ219988.1, from coordinate 6,806 downwards.
CTGATTGACTACCCAAGCCTCTGGGCTAAAGGTCTAAGACGACGATCCCTACCGAGAACTGCCGCATGCGCCTTAAGTCTTAGATCATTCTCGCTCATTTTGGCAATGCATCATCGAAAATTAAGGCCTTATCTTGGAGAGTTAAGATCAGACGCTGAATGTGATCCATTTTTGTGGGCTATTTAGCGTTCTCAACCAAATTATATAATGGTTTTAATGGTCAAATATAGCATTCAAAAACGGCCATAGCCTTTCCCATCACTGCTAATATAGCCAGCCAACTAGCTGATTGATTTCCCAAGCCTCTAGGCTGAAGGTCTCCAATTTAAGGCGCATAAACTGTAGGGATCGTCGATAGACAACCAAGAGAGAAACCGTTGCGACGACCGCTAAGGAACTGCGCATACGTCTGGCCCTCTTAGATCCATTCTCGCTCGCTCTGGCAATCCATCATTGAGAATTATGGCGCTATCATGGAGAGTTGAAGTAATTCGTTTAATGTGAGTCCTTTTTTGATGTTCGTTAGCGTTCAAAACTATCGCTACGTTTTGATTATGCGAGATAGTTTTGATGCTCAAACAACATTCAAAATCTAGGGAGTGGACGTAGCCTGTCCCACCATTGCTAATATAGCCAGCCAAATCGCTGATTGATTTCTCAGACCCCTTGGATAAAGGTCTCAAGTCTAAAGCGCATGCGCTGAGTTCGTTAGGGATCATCAGCGGACAACTAACCGGAAAATCGCAGTACAGCGGGTTTTGTGTTGGCCGTACATCGACCACCCCTACCAACCTTCCTCGAGCTTTTAGATTCAAACCTCGCTCGCTTTGGCAATCCATCATTGAGAATTATGGCTGTATCTTGGAGAGTTAAGGTAACTCGCTCAATGTGAGCCCAACCTATTTAACCTATATATTGTTCAAAATGAAGAGACAGTAGTTAAGTTTGAACATCTAATTTTTGCTGAACTGTCGTTCATATGCTCAGGAAAGGCAATAATTTATCAAACACTGTAAATTACTGAACATAGCTTTCCCTACCTGACCAACATTGAAGAATGGAAATTTATATCACATACAACCTATAAACATTTACTCTACTCTTTCAACAAATTCATTTCTGTAGCACCGCTTCTTTAACACCATCATCTGCCACCACTTTATCTCAGTTTTTGTTCACACTTTTGCTTTTGACTATTAGGCCTCTTTTTGTCATTAAAATCAATTCGATCTCCATGTTTTGGCTATAATGAGATCGTTTTGAAGCTCTAACCTAGTATTCAAAATCTAGGGAGTGGCCATAGCCTTTCTCACAATTGGTAATATAGCCATCCGACTCTGATTAATTCCCCAAGGCTCTGCGCTAAAGGTCGCTAGTCTAAGGCGCTTGGGCTGTTCGGTAGGGATCGTCGATGTACAACCAACCGGAAAATGACTGCCACGACCTCTACAGAAATCTGCATGCGTTTTGCGCTCTTAGATCCGATCTCGCTCGCTTTGGCATTCCATCATCGTGAAATATGGCTGTATCTTGGAGAGTTGAGGTCAGTTGCTCAATGTAAGCCCTTTTTTGGGTGGGGGGGGGGGGGGGGGGAGGGGGAGGTGTTCGTTAGCCTATTTAGTGTTCAAAGCGATCGCTACGCTTTGGCTGTACGAGATCGTTTTGAAGCTCCAACATAGCATTCAAAATCTAGGAAGTGACCATAGCCTATCACACCACTGCTAATATAGTCGGCCAACACCCTGATAGGTTTTTCCAGGTCCCTTGGCTAAAGGTTTCTAGTGTAAGGCGCATGCGCTGTGTTCGGGAGGGATTGTCAATGGACAACGAACAGAAAAATATCCGTACAGCGCTTTTTTTTTAAGGTCCATCGACGACCTCTACCAAACTGTGCATGCGCCTTGCGTTAGTTTGTATTATGGGACATCCACAATACTAAATGTGGAAGTATTCAATTACAGGATCAGTGTATTATGCCATATGAGCTTATTAACTATCCTGTTGTTTGTTCATGCCTAGTTAAACGATTTTTTAGTTCTATTGCAGAACCTAAGAAATATTTTGGCACATTTAATTGGTCTAAGACATCTAACCTAGCGTTAAGGACAGCTGCTATCATGGACATCCACATTGGAAGAGCTTCAGGTTGGTTAATATTGTGGTAGTGAAGGTAGTGACTCGCAGAACAGACAGGCAACCTATAATACCTTCAAAACAGTGTTAATAACACCCATTTGTAATCCACTCAATAGGCACCTTGGGAAATCCTATAAAAATTCACTGAACTACAAATTAATTTTATAACTCATTGTTCACTTGAATGTTTCATAGCTGGGACAGTGCATGACCAGAATTGGAATCTATGCTGTTACAGTCCATGACCTACATATTACTTCCTACACTGTAAAAAATGATTAGTGACTGTCACTACAAATATGTAGTGAAATGTTCACCACAGTTCTCACCACTTTTAATGTACACAGGAAAACGACTCCATGTGGACGGATTTACGCGGTCTACCGTATTGATGAAAGAAGCGGGCGCTACACTGCCTGGAGACGGCGTACCTGTAACACGGACTCTGTCAGTATTCCGTGTAAGATACGCACGGTGCATGCGGACTCCGTTGCTTGCACTATGCTTGCACGGTTACAACATTCGGTATCCGTCCTCTCGGCTTGCGCTACACGGACGCAGTATAGAGCCGCGCGCGAGACTCCACCCAATGCGCCCGGAATATTGAATCGCGAATACATATACGCGTACGCGAATTGAAAGCGATCGCGCGCGCTGCGCCGCGCAGCTAGCTCTAATAGAAGAGGTGTGGTTTCAATAATTAAAGCTCAGATCAGGGCGCCAGCATGCAATACAGACTCACTGCTCAGCGATCAAAAATATTCTGTGAGCATTGCTCTTGGCGTGTGAGCAAATCCATGTTTAGTCGCCACCGCGCGATACCTTCTACAACAAGAAATGGCAAGAATGGTCGAGAGAACAACCGATGAGCAGTTCTAGTCAGAATTCGGACTTCACAGCCCAGGCTCGACCACGATCCATCGCACAGCTTGCCTTTGAAAGGATGCAGGTATGATCCTAAAAACTCTTTACTGGTATGTGAATTATGGAATAGCTCATTGAGTGCCAAAATTATGAACCATGACATGCACACACGCGCGTGTACTCACACACACACACACACACACACACACACACACACACACACACACACACACACACACACACACACACGCACATCAGATCGGTTAGTGAGTCTGACAGTTCGGAGTGATGAGATCATGATGATGTCAAGTCAAGAGTTTGTAGGCCATTAGGTATACACTCACTAGAGCTAAATGCATGTATCAGCATGCCATGCATATACTGAGGCTATGCATGCATGTGTATTTAGCCAGTGTTTGTATCTCTTTATAGAAAGACTACCCAAAACTGTGGATACCGACTTCCATTTCAGTGGCTAGCGCCCTCATAGTTGGCGTCCACACCTACGACTGATTATAAGTTAAGTGATGTATGTGTGTACGTTATGAGCAATAGGAGCTTTAAGCTTTATATGTGTAGGCTTGGTTGTTAATTCCTGTAACTTACATGCACATTATTGTATTGCACCTGGTAGGCTATAGCCAACACCAAGGTTTAATTATTAAGCTGATAAGCTTTATCTATGAATTAAGTCCTGCCACATGTGAATAGAGTGTCCTACACTACTTCTACTACTTTCCCATGCCCAATGACTCACTTGTCCATAATGTGTGTGTGTACATGTGAAACTTCAGCTTGTTGTGTATCAGAGCGAGCGATTGGAATGTACCGAGCATTTAGGACTAGCCTGCTGTTAAGATGACACATCTTTCAACAGTAAGAGTCAGCTAAGATGGCACATCTTTAAGCTGAATGAGCATAAGAGTGTGTGAGTAATATATTTGCATACGTGTGAAACTTTAGCTTGTTGTGTATCAGAGCGAGCGATTGGAATGTATCGAGCGTTTAGGACTAGCCTGCTGTTAAGATGGCACATCTTTCAACAGTAAGACTCAGCTAAGATGGCACATCTTTAAGCTGAATGAGCATAAGAGTGTGTGAGTAATGTACGTGGAATGTACCGAGCGTTTAGGACTAGCCTGCTGTTAAGATGGCACATCTTTCAACAGTAAGACTCAGCTAAGATGGCACATCTTTAAGCTGAATGAGCATAAGAGTGCGTGAGTATTGTACAATGTACATGGAATGTACCGAGCATTTAGGATTAGCCTGCTGTTAAGATGGCACATCTTTCAACAGTAAGACTCAGCTAAGATGGCACATCTTTAAGCTGAATGAGCATAAGAGTGTGTGAGTAATGTACGTGGAATGTACCCAACATTTAGGACTAGCCTGCTGTTAAGATGACACATCTTTCAACAGTAAGAGTCAGCTAAGATGGCACATCTTTAAGCTGAATGAGCATAAGAGTGTGTGAGTAATATATTTGCATACGTGTGAAACTTTAGCTTGTTGTGTATCAGAGCGAGCGATTGGAATGTATCGAGCGTTTAGGACTAGCCTGCTGTTAAGATGGCACATCTTTCAACAGTAAGACTCAGCTAAGATGGCACATCTTTAAGCTGAATGAGCATAAGAGTGTGTGAGTAATGTACGTGGAATGTACCGAGCGTTTAGGACTAGCCTGCTGTTAAGATGGCACATCTTTCAACAGTAAGACTCAGCTAAGATGGCACATCTTTAAGCTGAATGAGCATAAGAGTGCGTGAGTATTGTACAATGTACATGGAATGTACCGAGCATTTAGGATTAGCCTGCTGTTAAGATGGCACATCTTTCAACAGTAAGACTCAGCTAAGATGGCACATCTTTAAGCTGAATGAGCATAAGAGTGTGTGAGTAATGTACGTGGAATGTACCCAACATTTAGGACTAGCCTGCTGTTAAGATGGCACATCTTTCAACAGTAAGACTCAGCTAAGATGGCACATCTTTAAGCTGAAAGGGCATAAGAGTGTGTGAGTAATGTGCGTACATACGTGTGAAACTTCAGCTTGTTGTGTATCAGAGCGAGCGATTGGAATGTATCAAGCATTTAGGTCTAGCCTGCTGTTAAGATGGCGCATCTTTCAACAGTAAGACTCAGCTAAGATGGCACATCTTTAAGCTGAATGAGCATAAGAGTGTGTGAGTAATGTACGTGGAATGTACCGAGCATTTAGGACTAGCCTGCTGTTAAGATGGCACATCTTTCAACAGTAAGACTCAGCTAAGATGGCACATCTTTAAGCTGAATGAGCATAAGAGTGCGTGAGTAATGTACAATGTACATGGAATGTACCGAGCATTTAGGATTAGCCTGCTGTTAAGATGGCACATCTTTCAACAGTAAGACTCAGCTAAGATGGCACATCTTTAAGCTGAAAGGGCATAAGAGTGTGTGAGTAATGTGCGTGCATACATGTGAAACTTCAGCTTGTTGTGTATCAGAGCGAGCGATTGGAATGTACCAAGCATTTAGGTCTAGCCTGCTGTTAAGATGGCACATCTTTCAACAGTAAGACTCAGCTAAGATGGCACATCTTTAAGCTGAAAGGGCATAAGAGTGTGTGAGTAATGTGCGTGCATATGTGTGAAACTTCAGCTTGTTGTGTATCAGAGCGAGCGATTGGAATGTACCAAGCATTTAGGTCTAGCCTGCTGTTAAGATGGCACATCTTTCAACAGTAAGACTCGGCTAAGATGGCACATCTTTAAGCTGAATGAGCATAAGAGTGTGTGAGTAATGTACGTGCATACATTTACATGTGAAACTTCAGCTTGTTGTGTATTAGAGCGAGCGATTGGAATGTACCGAGCATTTAGAACTAGCCTGCTGTTAAGATGGCACATCTTTCAACAGTAAGACTCAGCTAAGATGGCATATCTTTAAGCTGAATGAGCATAAGAGTGTGTGAATAATGTGCGTGTGTACATGTGAAACTTCAGCTTGTTGTGTATCAGAACAAACGATTGGAATGTACCGAGCATCTAGAACTAGCCTGCTGTTAAGATGGCACATCTTTCAACAGTAAGACTCAGCTAAGATAAGAGTGTGTGAGTAATGTGCGTGTGTACATGTGAAACTTCAGCTTGTTGTGTATCAGAACGAGCGATTGGAAGATGGCACATCTTTAAGCTGAAAGGGTATGAGAGTGTATGAGCAATAGGCTCGTGTACATGTGAAACTTCACTTGTTGTGCGTCAGAGTGAGCAATTGAGATGTACATGTACCAAGCATTTGGGTGACTATCCTACAGTTTAGTGGGCTATGGGGAAATATTTGGAACACAGTCCTCTGTACCACAAGTGTCTAACATTGATGAATGTCCATCTCATTGTATAGACGTGGTATGTAGGTTGTTATATGCATCAATTATTATTTGTAATACTATTTATTATAGAAGCAGTTCATGGCTACTGTGAATGTCGGAGGTAGAGAGAGCTGAAAAAGTGCTGAAGAGGAAAAGAAAAAGCAGGAAGCATTCAAGTTTTAGCTGTGATTGACTAACTACACCAACTGAGTGGATGTATCTACTCTCTTCATTAATTATTATTATTATTATGCTATTAATAATTATTGTAATTTTAATGCAAATTTATACGCATGCGCTATATGATATGTTTCGGACGGGATAGAACTGACTGGAACGGGATCGTCAGACGGAGTTGATACGTACAAGTAGACGGAGACGGTCCATGCGGTCCGATCGGACAGACGGATCATTGAGACGGAATCACACGACGGACAATACTGGATAAAACGG
>OZ219987.1:0-103563 GCA_964291365.2 Stappiaceae bacterium | reverse complement strand
CTTAATGACTACTCTACATTCCAATCTGTAAACAGCTCAATTACCATTTCAAATCTAGAACACATGATTAGTGAGTAGAGGAGGGTAAACATGAGTGTACCAGTAAAGCCATATTGAAACCACCATGCACTCACAGTGAATGGTTCATCATTGTTTGACAGTGAACTGTATGTTACTTATTCTCTGACCATAGATAGACAAATTTTTATATCACACCACACAGGCAGCAGGCTAAACTTGGTAGAATACTCTGTGATAAAAAAGCAACTAAAAATTGCAGAAGTAAGTAGGGATGGCAGGATAAAAAAGTACTCAAACAACACCCCATGGTGTGTCTTATTTTCAAGCAACAGGGTTACAATGAAAAAGCGTGTAGGGATGCAGGCATATAATTATATGCAACAACTTTGTAATATTATTATGATTATTATACATGTGTCATGGAGCTCCAGGGTATATAATAGTTGTACTATGGTTTTCTAAGGTGCATGCATGGGTATTGTATCCTGAGTGTGGTATAATGGTATTTTGGGGGCGAAGCCTGAGGAATTCCATTATACCACACAAAGAGTACAACCCATACATATTAGAAAACCATAGTACAGCTGACTTGTACTATGCGGTAGTTTCATACACCCTAGGGTGTATGAGATTTCTAGAGTACATGGGTTTTCATCATAGTACTAGACTTGCTGTTGTATACATCCAATAGTAAAAATTATCAATCACTGATGAATTTCTAGCGCTATTTTGTGTGTCAGGACTCATCAGTATATCAAAAAGTTCATCTGCTCTAGGAGGTGGGTGTAAATGATAAATGTTGGAGGCTGATACAAAATTTTGGCTTTGTACAAGGTTTTTCTAGGTACTAGGTGCATACCCAAGATGTGTAATGTCATATGCATTCGAATTGTTGCACTCAAATTTGAATTTTTTTCCCCCAATGCTAGCTATATTATATCTATACAAGATTAAAAGAGAAAAGATGAAGATTAAAACTTAAAATCGAAAACAAAATTTTAAAGTTCGATTTTCAAATTTCCAAGGGTAGGGAATCAACGGTCAGTAAAGTTCCAAGGCCCAGCAGTCAATGACCAACAGAGAGAAGATCGTCAACAATGTAATCTTCAAAAGTTCCTGCTACAATGCCTGCTCCTTGGCTGCTGTGGTAGGCAGATGCCCAGCACTTGGAGTCACTGTGAAAGCTCTGCTTGGTGAACTTCCACAAGTCCTGTTCTTCCACTGGCACTGGAGGACGACCAGGCATACGGAGCAACTTGGCATCTTCATCAATCCTAACTCCTTCATGGAAGAACTGGCCTGCAAGGGAGAGATACAGAAATGTCAGGTCAAATGATGCGCTATACATAAATGATCATATAAACTAACCAACAATTCCTCCCGACTTTTTCAATGGCACTCTAGCGTTGTGCCAGTACAGATCAAGATGGTTGCTCTTTGTATATTTGATGGTGAACTCAAGACCAAAGTCGATAAACTCGACATGAATACGAGGGTATCTTGGAGTGTGATTGGATGGAACATCAAGCATGGTCATTTTGCCATTGTGGAAGGATAGCTTCTTGATGGTCTTGGCTTCAAACTCGACTCTCTCTCCAATCCGGACAAATTGGTCAGCAGCTGTGAACTGGAGTGTGCTCATCTTCTTGCCATTGTGGTGGACAGCAATTCCAATGGAACCCAGCCAGGTGTTGTCATAGTCAGTGTCATCGGGAACAAAGAGAGCATTCATCTGGAACTGGTCGTTGCTGACAAGGTTGAAAGTGGTGTTAGACCGACCCTGAAAGGTGTAGCAGAGCAAAGCTCCTCCAGACAACCTGATAGCAAAGTGCGGGTCAGAGCCAATGCAAGCCTCTTCATCATTGTCTGGAATCAGAGTAAACACAACAGCCGTTCATGATTTTGCAAATTGTATTGAACTATACCCTTACAGCACAGGTTTGGAAGCCGTGTGTGCATCACTGGCTCCCCCCCAAAGATTAGATCTACAGGTGGAGGTGGACTGTCAGGACTGGTAGCATTTAAACAGAGAGGGAATCGATCTGTAGGGCATTCTGAGCATGGCTGTCCAGCCCAGTAGGGATGATGGCTGCTGAGGTCAGCATCTTCCGGGAACCCAGCACCGTAGACACAGACGAGCATGAATACATAGTCGAGGATCCGTGCACCTTGTCCATCAGCACCAGGGTTGGGGTTGTGGTTGCCTTCAACTGTATCATAAATATCTTCAGGGCGACAAACCGATACAGCACAGCCAACTTCACATGCTCGAGCCCAAATGATCTACAACAAAAAAACAAAGAATTCGCATACATGTAATGCAACTCGCATATAAATTCCATAGGCCCATGCACAGTAGCTACTTACGTTTAGGTAGTGTTCACAGGTTGCGTCTCCATCACACTGCCCACTATAGTAGTTATAGTCATCGTGTTCCAAATACCAGTATGCAACCATGGAGCCCAGATTGTTTGCAGGATAGTAGACATGGTTCTCCCTAGCATAGTGGTTCCTGTAGGGGATGGGGGGCAAGTTGTTGGGCTGAAAATTGCACACACACGCATTCACTGCAGCAACATCAGCCAAGGCATTGTTCCAGACCTGCAAAAGAAAATTACGGAAATTGACCGACATGATTATACAAATTTGTGCAGTAATAAAGGGATTAGGAATTTGAAAGTATACCATTTGTCTCATGTTAGCTGCTGGAGGCTCGACACCAGCTCGGATGGCATTGTGGTAGAAGAGGAGCTCATTAATGTCATTTTCATTGAGATCCAGGCAGGTCGACTGGACCAGTGGTGGCATGACAAAGCACAGACCAACAGCAGTGCACAGCAGTAGGTGGAGGGAATGCATTTTGCTGCAAGTCTGCTGCTGTCTTGATAGAAGGTTGACTGAAGAAATGAGGATTTGCACTGAACAGCTGGTAGGGAGATAAGAGATAGATGCACTGTAGCTGGATGACTGAGAAACCGAGTCTGGACTCTGAGGAATGGAGCAAGGAGGGGAACTCTTCCTTGGTTGCTGAGGCCTGGAACCTGCCAAAGACCGTGCTCTTGCTCTGGTTCAGGCCTCCCTTTTATACCCCCTGGCAGCTGTTCACAGCCCTAGCTGGCCCTGCCTTCCTGCCTGCCAGCTTGCCCTACATGTCTACTTGACTGTGTGACTCTTTAGAACAAGGAGACACAATGTTTACTGCTCAACTAATTGGAGCAGCATTGAGTCAAAAGACATAATTATATCAATAATTACTGATGTTTCCAAGGCTAGCAGACGGAGCGATTTAGACTAACCTCTGCATAGACATAACAATATGAGATTGCCTGCTTCATGCAATGTTGTTCCAAAGGATTCCTTACTAGAGAGACATATGACAGTTAAGCTGGGCTATAGACACGAGCATTGTGTCACCATTATTTAAGAGGGCTCCCTTTCAGGGGCTGATTCAAATAATAATTATGCAAATATTGCTAGCCTCGTCCCCAGCCCCTCCCAGCTTTTCAATGTTTCGCGCATTCAATGTTTCTGCGTGAAACATTGAAAAGCTGGGGGGGGGGGGGGGGGGGGGGGGGAGGGGTGGCTGCCATGGCTATAGCAATTAATGGTAGACATCTCTTATAGTACTGTACATAAATGAAGGCCTGGATTCAAGGCTAAATATCTCTCTGCATGCCATAAACATGAAGAAAATGGTACGCCATAGCTAAGTAAGCCAACTTAATTGCCTAGTATACATGATATACTCAGCCTATAGCTAACCAAGTTAATTTATTCAAATTTCTGGAATTCCTAAACAATAATGCTTTTGTAGCCTGTGGCAGCAGTGTAAACTAAATTCATGGAATGCTAGCTTTGGAGCCTTCAAGTTGGTGTCATTCCTGTAAAAAGCATTCAGTAGCACAAGTCGCCACTTGTTTGCCACTTGTGAAACTAGTGGTGTACCAGGGGGTATACATAATTGTATGTTGGTAATTTCTCTTTTCTCTATTTATACATGAACTAAGCCCCGAGTTCTCCATAATAATCACACAAATAAGATCTACAGTATTGGAGTTAATTCTGAGGTGGCACTGTCGGATAAATGACGTGAAAGGGCCTGCCAGTGCAACTACAACCCCAATGGGAGCAAAATATTATATCCACAATATTCGGCTCCCTCTCGATTAATAACATGCATATTGCATCCATTACTACTATGTATGAGACTAGTATGAGATATTCTTTGTAGTGCATTGTGGTCATTATTTGATAGCTCCACACAGTGGGATAGAATGCTTGTTAATGATACTTAACTAACTGTATGTGCTTGCCATAGTCAGTACAATAATTGGTTACCCTGAATGATAGAAATACAAGGCATTAAGGCTTTTCTCCTGGACCATAGCATAATAATACTAGTATTATTTAGAGGATATAGCTAGTTTGGCTAGTAGCCACATCAAGCAAATCTTGATGAGGGCCTATATCAATTAACCAAGACCAATGTCAGAGGCTCTGTGAAAGTTGTGAGGTACATTGGTAAAACTGGTACTTTGCTGTTCCAGTCAATGGTAAATCTGTACTGTTGTGATTACATCTTGATTAAACTGACATAGTTGGCCAAAGAGTATGGCCAATAATTGTTGGCAGGTATACAGTCTCTAGTCTCCATAATCCCACTGACAGTTTTCCTGCACCCTACCCCAATTAAGGCCCCCTGGCCTGGGTTAGAGAGACAGTGGGGCATGCATGCAATACTATAATTATGGCTGTTTTGGATATGTATGCAATAGTAATGTGCTTCTAATTCTGTACAATTGATACAGTCCATAAAGTGGTAAAAATTAACAGAAGCAAATAATACACACTGATATAATAGAAGTAATATCAAGGAGTTGTGCTAATACGTGTATATACAAAGTCACTGGACACAGTATCTTCATAATTCCATCCACTTCTTTTGGTACATGGCTTAATTAAACTCCACAAAATAATGCCAAAGAACTGGACAAAAGCTAGACCAATGGAAGTAACCAGAATGACTGATTGATCACTGACTAATTTAGTACTACTACTCAACACAATTAAGTTTCCAAGGAGTAAACTCTCAAAAATTTTGACAGATTTTTGTTTGTACACACGACAGCATACAGTAAAAAGAAGTAAGAGCACCAGAACCACAATGAGTATAAGGAGATTGAGGTCAGGGATAATAGAGAATGTAAGGGAATAGATCAGAAGCAGCATGCCACGAACAAGTAGCAAGACTCCAAACCAATAGTGGTGTTTGTCTTTTAGTGGAGCAAAGCAGGCATCATAAAATGGAGTGAATTTTGTGATCCATCTCAGGCACTTTAAGTGTGATACTCTCCGCAACCACTGGACCAAAAACAGAATAAGAGTGTAAGGACACCAAAGTAGAGCTAAGGAAAGCAAGGCAGCTATGAATAAATAAATGTAAGGAGGCTTGAAATAAGAATAGTTACCATCAAGATACCATACAGCATGATCGTGTCCTTTAGGATAAGATCTGAGCACTGCAAAAGCAAGTGCTTCAATTACTGTACGAAGCAGCTTCATGTATGAGAGAAGGCAAAGTGTTGCTAGAAGAGGAACAGCTCGATTGCCAATGAGTTTAGTGACCCTAGATGAATGACGTGCTACAACAATAATGCAGCCAGCAATAGCCCAAATGTAGATAGGGAACAGAAACTGCAGCCATGTCTTCCACAGAGCATTCAAGCCACGAACAAAGCAGCTTTCAATTCCAAAATCTAAGTTGAGCCATGCAACAAATACCTGAAAGACTGATACAAGAATATTTTGTTGAGAAGGGAACCAAACAGGTTTGTAGGTCCACAATATGTTAGCATAAAACACCAGACCATTTATTAGACCTTGTGTCACGGTCAGATTCAGTGTAAGAATGAAGAAAACCAACACAATCCCAGCAGCTACAAAGAAAATCAAAAGGGCCACATTGTTGTCATTGGCACAGTGGATACACCTAGAGGATCCAATAGCCAGGCTGTAGTTTATTTGGCAACCACCACATAGGGTACCTGCATGGTTGAAGGTGCACTGCATATTGGGCCCTTTTCCGAGGTTAACAACCTTGGGCCCTGATTTGCAGTAGTCAAGAGGACAGTAGGGATTGTAGTAAAGTACTCCATCAGCAGTGGCACTTATCCACATGGAGCTATTCCATATGTGATAGCCAGTTTTATTAATAAATGAGCACTTGAAATTGTGATCAGCTAGTACCTGATAGCAAATACATCCTGAGGGCAGTCCACTTGTATGCACTTGATAAAATCCTGGAGGGCACGTTAGAAAGGTAATGTTGAGGAATACTGGTGTGGTCAGGAGAGCTTCGTCAATGCAATAATTTTGGTGCCAATTTTCAATTGACTGATTCATACTGGTAATGTTACCATATGCATTAACTGAAACTTTTTGTGCATGAAGATACATTATTTCCTGTTTGCTGGAGGAAAATACGGTATAGCTAACATTAGTGCATTTTGTACTCTCAGCCCATTGATCATACTGAAATGGCAGGAGATGTTGTGATGACAAAGATCCATTTATACGTACAAAGCCACTGTGAACTGTTCCTTTTGTTACTCCAAAGTCGTAACCAACAATAGCAATAGATAAATGAAAGGTTTCACCTGAGTAGACAATAATGTCTGTTACAAACACTTTCGATAGCTGGGCACATTTGGGTATGCCATTTATGTCACAAAGACACACTCTCATTGCTGAAGAGGATACAACTGAAGGGTCACCAGTGAGGTCTAGAAGAAAGCTAAAAACTTCATGATAGAGATGGCAAAAAGGTTTCTCCAGATGATAGTTATGATAATGAACTTCATAGTTGCACCTGGAATCATGAACGCTACTTCCATAAATATGTTGCCCAATGCCATTTTTAGCGATATTGGCTTCAAACTGAATCGTACCATTGATATATTCTGTAAACCCCACTCTAGGGTAATAAAAACATGGAGCATTTGGTTGAACAACTGCATATAAACCACCACCAATATCTAATGCTGTATTGTTTTTTATACAAACAGATCCACTGGTGATCTTAATGACAGAAGAATAAAGATAAGCAGCACCTCCTTGCATTGCAGTGTTGTTGGCAAAGATGACTTGAGCATTGCCACTGACACAAAACGTTGTGAGAATTAAAAGGGCTGAACCGCCAAACAACTCAGCAGAATTATTGACGAAATCGACAAAACTGCCTTTAGATATGTTGAAGGTAGAGGAGTGCAGTTGAATTGCACCAGCCTCCTTAGCACTATTTCTCAAGAAGGAGAGATGAGCATTCTCACCATCAATTACAAATTGACTGTGAATCATGCTTATAGCTCCAGCATGAGGTGAAGAGTTGTTGAGTAACTTCATCATTGCATTCTTTCCCAGTTTTATTACAGAAGAGAACGCAAACAGAGCTCCCCCTTCCAAACCAGCTGTATTGTTGATGAACAGCAAGTTGCCTAGTAGGTACATTCTAGAGTCTTCCATGTAAATGGCTCCACCACAAAAAGAGGCAGCATTACCAAAAAAGGACACATTTGCAGCTTTTTTGGTGTATAAAGTGGAATCTGACATTCTAAGAACTCCACCACGGAGTGAAGACTCTGTGGATTCCATTGGTACATTGTTAGTGAATTGGACATTCCCGGCTAGAACAATGGTGCTATTTGTTATCTGTATGGCGGAATGCAATGGATGGTTGTAGTGTTCAACCAAGCAGTTTTTCAATGTGAGCACTCCCCGTGCAGTAGTTTGTACGAAAATATTCTGCTTGATTGTGCAGTTCATCAGTGATGTGATGGAATGAGTGATATTTATCGTTGAAAATAGGGACGTACTGAAATCACTATAGCCATGTAAACTTGAGTTTTTTATCATTAAATGACAGTTGACACCTTTGAAACTAATAGAGGGGATATTGATAATTAAATTCTCAATTGTTATTTTCTTTATGTTCACAAATGTGAAGAAATTATCCTCGTGAAAATATGATACAATCCTCAGTGGCATATTAATGATCACACTTGCTCCTGATTCAGTACCGACTACAGAAAGAGTTGATATGTTACATATAAACAACTTTTTTGTCAAGTTATGGACTCCACACATAAAATACAGCATGATGCTGGCATTGTCTGCTGGTGGAAAGAATGTATGACTATTACTTGCATAGTAATCCATTGTATGACATTTTTGATTAGTAGGACAGCTACTATCATTGATACTGCAGTCTGCTCCGGAACCATGAGGTTCTGTAGGTCGAACATAATAAACTTCTGAAAGTACGACAGCAAGTACTTCTGAAATCCACAGAATAAGAAGTGCACGCTCGATCATTTCTGAATCTAAATAAGCACAGAGACTTTATTTTTAGTGTTGTTTCTGAGCATTGGTTACTCATGCATACATCATGATTGAAGAAATTCAGCTACAGTTATAAGATTTGATCATGTAGCCTCGTCTTTGATTAATTCCACCATGCACTCATATATCTATTGTAATACTGGTAAAAGAAAAGCTCCAGCTATCATTGGAGATTGCACTTGCTTAGCACTCTGTGATCAGCTTAAGTTAAGTCTTAAGCATTTAACATTCCTACAAATTTGTAACAATTGAACAGAGAGATAGCTACCGACCAAAAAATGTTTCACTATATATGCATGGCAGTATTTGTCATAGGAAGGAAGCACCTAAGTGATCAGCCAGTCCGGCATGACTCAAAGCTCATGATCCCAGTTCCCTCATCAGATTTCCAATTTGAGGTCCCAGCAAACCTTAATGATACATTACTTATGAGTATAAAATAATTAAAGCTACAAATAAGCTGGTCTGAGTCTAAACTATGGAAAGTTTGCGTGTGAAATTAGAACTCATACATGTATACATAATAATGATATGTAACATGTATCTTATTATCCCTACTTTCCTTGTTCATACACTTTTGTACTGACTCGCTATAAACTTCCTCCTTGCAATCTAAAGTGAGGAGTTTTACTATATGCATGTGGTAGTTTTGGTTTCAAGTTTGTGGTTATCTCTGTGAATGTTTACAATCACACAATTTGGCATGACCTAAATTGGACACCATAACTAAATAAGTATACATGTGTGCAAGGCTTGATGTGAATGACACATGAACCAGCTACCATGAGTATAAGAATTAAGAAAGTGTTCAAAGGTTTGCATCATTATGAATGTAGTGAGTTCAGTGGCATAGCTACACCAGGGCCTACCAGGGCACTGACCCCGGTAAAATTTGTCTGCGCCCTGGTAAAACTCCTCAATAGCCAGGCATAAACATGATTTTGGCTACTGTTACAACACTAAAATAGCACAGAGTCTATGGATGTATTACCATTCTACTAACTTAGTGTACAAGTGCCCAGGTGTCTCCACAATTCTGGATACGCCACTGAGTGAGTTGCTGTAATTATAATCTTCCACATCACGATCAGGTAAAGGCTTCATGACATACTGCATGTACTATGTTTATGTTTCTCTTTCTCATACCCAGGCCTTCCCATATTTTCAACATTACATGCGAAAAATAGGCCTTCCCATGAATCGAAGTTTTTCAATGTTACAGGGAATTTTTCATATGTAACATTAAAAAATATGGGAAAGCCTGGGGACCAGGCTACCTTTTTCCCTAAACTATATAGTACATTTTTTCCCCATCAGCAATGATTGATAAAAAGCATGTGATGATGATTATGGTAGTATACCTCTGTTATAATATACACAAGAAGAGTCATTGTAGCCTCGTCCCCAAGCCCACATTAAATTTCCCAGCCACAGTTTCAATGAAACATTAAATTTTGCCGAACATTGCATTGAAAACCTTGGAGGGCTCAAGGCCCATCAAAATCATGATACACACTCACTCTCACATATACATTCACAAAGAATAAAATCTGTGTCATTAAGTTTCTGGTATAGTGATCAAAAAGGTTCAGACATCAATGCACATAGCTAACAAAGAATTTCTTGACAACCATTCATTCTACACTTCTCTGCTTTGAGATATCACTTTAGCTACCTGTAATGTCTGATTTCATTGTGAATATAATATTATGGTTGAGCTACTGTAGATCTGGCTAACTTATTCTTATTAGCTAGATATGAAAAGTTCACAAAGGGGAAGTTCACTGTCTTTGAACCAGTCATCCCAGCCAAAATATGAGAAAATTAAAAAATGGTTTACTGGCCAACAGGTTCAACTGTACTGTGATCTCTGAATCATTGAATGCAATCTACTGGAAAAGTATCATACTCACCAATGACGCCAGACTAGTTCTGATGATGTGACACGGTAATACTCTACTCAAGACTCAGCTCAGGCAACAGTAGATCTATCAATTCCTACTGTATGGTAAAGGATCGTCAAGTGAATGACGACGTGACGCTCTGAGATCGAGACGAACAGCTTTCTGGAAAACTTCCCACAACGGCGATCCCCTATCTGTCTATCACATTCAAATCAGCATCTCACGGTCGTGATATTATCCCAGCTTCGTCCCTAGGCAAAGTAAAGCACTGAACACTCATCTACTCAAAAGAGATATTCCATACAAACCGGGCCATGCACACTGAGGGAGCGAAAGCCACAATATTATTGAGGAGCTGTGTATGTGAAATTGTAGATATTACTGAAATTTGTGCACTTCATGCAGTCGAAGTTACTCTGGATCCCTAGTCTAAATCTTAGGCATACAGATAGCTAGAGATGCTCTGAAGAGAAGACTTAGGGTGTCCAACCGAAAAAGTGGAAGTATGCAAAACCAATCCACCTCGGTATTTTTGGTTAGGTCCACCCTAGGTAAGACAGAAACCACACCACAAATCAGCGAAAGCTTGAAAAAGTTCGCGAAAACGCAATATTAAATCATAAGCACAAGTACAAAAATGGCTACGTGATCAAAACTATGTGCACAGGGCCTGGAGCATCATCTACAAGGTACACTGCTTCTAGAAGTCACTATAAAGGATTTACTAACAATATTCTCTAGCATAGACCTCAAATAGCCTCTGAAAGTAGTCTACCATTCAGCTGGTGCTTCTTCCCCTGTGCGCATAGTTTTAATTACATAGCCATTTTTCAATGTACTTGCGTTTATGATCTAATTATTGCATTTGTGTGGACATTTTCAAGGTCCTTGACAATTTGCAGTGTGGTTTCTAGCTTACCTAGGGTGGGTCTACTCAAAATCACTGAGGTGAATTCATTTTGCATACTTACACTTTTTCGGTTGAACACCCTAAAGCCTCAGAAGATGCAGGATGCTAAGTGACTGGCATCATTATTATTAGTTATACATGTATAGTTGTCCATCTGTTACGGGAGGTCAGTGAAAATGATTTGACCTGTAGAAACAAGAGGCTGTATGGCCATTCAACAGAAGCTAGAATTGGGCGATCTCACTAGCTACAGGCACAAACCGTGACTAGCTTCTTGGGCAGACTGTACAAAAACCACGCGACAATGGACACTTGCATGTATCACTCCCTGTCTTCCCCTCTCCCTCCCTCCTTCCCCCCCCCCACCCCCACCCAATCCCCCAAACAGAAAGGTTCCTGATGAGCTGCAACACTTTTTTGCCAAGCAGTTAGATGTTCCCACATCTGTAGATGAAGATGAAGCACTAGCCATAACTCCTCAGCTCAAGCAGCTACAATGTCAACGTGTCAGTAATCACTGCAAATTATGTGAAATGCTTGTGGCTACTCAATGCTTAATGTAAGAAATGGCTAATAGTAGTTATCAAGATTTTGTCTTTGTGAGTTGATCATTTTTGGATTTCCAGGGCAAGACGTGGACATGGAGACTCTCTCCATGCTACACTCTGCAGCATTACAGCCCCCATTAAGTTTCACTCCCAACCTGGGGGGGGGGAACAGGATTCTCTGTGTGGACAGAGGAGGGATGAGGGGACTCATTCAAATTGAAATCCACTGTGAGCTAGAGAGACAGGAAAGAAAATCACAGAACTGTTGATGTAATTATGGGCACAAGCACAGAGGGCATCCTTGCCCTTGGACTCGTCCATAAGAACATGACGCTGACTCGACTAAGACAGCTCTTTGTTTGTCTAAAAGATGAGATTTTTTCCAAGAGCAGAGTTGGAGGTTACAACTCCAAAGCTTTGGAGGATCTGCTCAAAAAGGAGCTTGGCTGTGATATGAAGATATCTGATAAGACCTAGCTACCCAAAGTAAGCAAGTGGTGCCTTCTCTTTGTTCGTTTTGGTGATTAATTTTTTCCTTTGAATCCAACTTTAGAGTGTTTGTAGCTGCTGTTAACGAGAGCCATATGCCACTCAAGCTGCATTGGTTTAACAATTGCCTAGGGGGTGACTTTAGTGACTGTAAGCAATATATTAAGGACTTCAAAGTAGATGTTGCTCTATAGTTTTATGTAGTAACATGCCCCAACAAGATAAATGTCATTTTTTGGTCATGATGTTAATCAAAAGGCTAGTTGTAATCAGTACGATGTCATGTATGTTGATTTATTGCAAATCTCTCTTTTGCTTTATAGATCCTATTTGGAAGGTAGCCCGGTATACCTCTGCCACCCCTACCTACTTTTCTGAGTGTGACAACTACGTGGATGGTGTTGTTCTGGCCAACAACCCTTGTGAGGCCAGCCTAGCCCACCTCCAAGAGTTCTACCACAACCTACCCTAGAAAGGAGGGAGGATGTAGGGATGACTGGTGTAAGTTATGGCTGGTGGAAGTGGAATTGCTGTGACTTTACAGTCGTCATTAATCTTGTTCCTTTACTTTTTACAGACATGCCAATGGCATCCCTATATCCCTAAACATTTGAAGAATGTTTTTTACTTTCACTTGTATCTGCACTTTTTGCATGGTCCATCCTTGTGGTCAGGCATTTCCAAATAGTCGATCATGTACAAATCTAGTATACTAATTACAAGTATATTACGAGTGAAATGGGAACCTGAGTTTGAAATACCATTCATATTCTGAGATGAAATAGCTAGTGTCTACCTATCTGACTTCATGTATATTAGCTATTAGCTTGTGATAGTGAGGCTGTATGCTAAATCTATCGCTCATACAATTTTTGAACCAAATAGCTAGCTACCTATTTCACAGTGCTATTTTACCCAAATGTAACACACAACCTGAATATTTCCTATACTACTAGGTGTGGTCGACAGGTGTGGCAACTAAAAAAAGCACAATTTGTAGCGTTCGTGGTCCTTATCCGGGGGGGGGGGGGGGGACACTACATTAGCGCCTGTACTTCCACCCGCGACCGGGGTCAAGATCTTGACCTAGCAAATTTTCATGCTTGACCCCTTGACCGCACCGAAAATCTGGCCTTGACCCTTGACTATCGAGCATTAACCACGCCCATCGATCGCCTGGAGAGACTTTGACCGTTCTTAAGCTGCCCCCGATTCCTAGCTTGACTGCTTGACCAGCTTCAAAATTTCGCCTTGACCGCTTGACCTCACTTTGACCCCAGTCGCGGATGGGAGTACAGTCGCCTATGCAGTGTCCCCCCTTGTTATAGGGTGTCCAACCGAAGTATGCAAAACGAATTTACAGTCGGTGGTTTCGAGTAGACCCACCCTAGGTAAGATGGAATCCACGCCACAAATCGGCTACGCCCTTGGAAAAGTTTGCGAAAACGCAATATTAAATCATAAGCGCAAGTACAAAAAAATGGCTACATGACCAAAACTATGCACAAAGAGGCAGGCGCACAAGCTGTCAGGCATACCACTTCTAGAGGTTACTTTGAGAGTTTAACAACAGGTGTTGTCTGGCGTACGCCTCAAACAACCTCCAAAGTGGTTTACCTTTCAGTTAGTGCTCCTCAGTGCCCCTATGGCTATACGCATGGTGTTGGTCACGTAGCCATTTTTTGTACTTGTGCTTATGATTTAATTGTGCGTTTTCGCGAACTTTAGCTAGGGCATAGCCGATTTGCGGCGTGGTTTCTATCTTACCTACATGGAACCACCAAGATGAATTCGTTTTGCACACTTCGACTATTTCGGTTGGACACCCTACTTGTTATCAAGCGATTTGAAGCAAAGATTCGTCGCTTTTTCGCCATTTTATGAAATCTTGACAACACTGGCCACTCGCTAAGATGCCTATATCTCCAGATCTGGCAGTTTTGTGTAACAACAACCGATTACCTTACCCCTTGCGCATGCGCGCGGGGTAATAAGTGAGCTTACAATTATTACGAGGACACGAGCATTACACCCCACCCACGATGGTATGTGCGCATGCGTATACGTATATAGGGCCGAGTACAGTGAGCACTCTTAGTTCGAGCTTGTCACTGGATGCTGAAAGTCGAAATGGAGGTGAAAATAGACGGGTTTAATGTTGGTACGGTCGTATCCCTGCACTACAAAGTTGATGCTGATACAAAGAAAGTTGTAATGAATTTCTTAAGTGGACAATCAGGATCAGCAGATTCTATCTTTCATTTCAACCCACGCTACCATAAAGAGCAAGCACTGGTGCTAAATACTCGCAAAGGTGTCAGTGGCTGGGAGAAAGAAGAGAGGCCGTCTGGTTTCCCTATCGAAATAGGTACAGCCTTGTAGCATGTGTAAATTAATGTATAGTACTATCATAATATAGCTAAGCTGTATCCTACTCGGCAATTTAATATGATCGCCTATACTATATCGGCGCACGTAAACATGCCGCTGTAGTTGCATGTTTAGTAGGCCTACATATACACTGACCTTTGTATAAGCATATTTAAATCAAACAACAAAGTCCCTCTACTAGTCATGCAGTGTTCCTATTAAATTCTTGTTCATATTATTAATCAATTTTCTCTTCCACACTCCTGATAGCATAAAGGAGGTGGATAGGTGATGAGGACTGGCTTAACGAGATTCATGTAGTGACCTTTTACACAGTAATAAAACTAATTTTAAAGTACAATATACAGAACCGTCACACCACAGTGCAGTAACGGCTACAAGTTGATATAGCTACACCCCTAACATTCATGTTTAATTAGATTCACACTGTCACTTTGGACTCTGACCAGTTCACTTAATTCCTCTGGCTGCATGGGGAGTAGCAATAGGCAGTGAATAATAATAACATTATTCTTATATCATGACACTAAAATTTAATATTATCTGCATGTATCACCCAGATAAGGAGGTTCACGTTACTATTGAAGCAGAAAGTGATGGTTTCTTAATCAAATGCGATGGACATAGCTTTCAATACAAATTCAACTATCGTGGTATGCCAGTAACTAATATTCACCACATTGCAATCAGCTATGGAACATTGAGGATTAAAAATGCATCATGTAAGTCTGATGCTGACAAAAACATATAATTATAGATTTCTAATTTGTATACACATACATAATATCATTAGATTTAGGGATTGTGAATCCACAAAGCAACAAGAGTATAAAGGATGGTGACTGTGTGATCCTTCCTGTGTCTGTTATCCAATCAGGACCACAACTTCTCTCCTTTAAATGGAAGAAGGATAATGGAGATCTCACTGATACCAGCAAATATGCAGGAGTTGATGAATCTAATCTCAAGATTAGTTCATTTTCAGCTAAAGAGCAAGGGAAATACTCATGTATAGTCAGTAATGGTCGTTGGTCTGTAGAATCAGGATCAGCTGAGCTGGAATTAGGTAATTAAAGATCAAAATTTTTAATACTCATTTTCTGTAGCTATAGATGCGGACATACAAATTAGCAAATACTGTAGTTCTAGGTGCATGCCTAATAAGGATATTAAGAGAAAATAGTTGAGTAATTCAATTTGGTACAGCTTGTGGTTTGTTCCATAAAGCCAATGTCCTTGGAAAAAAGGAGGATTGATATGATGTGGTATTTGTGACTTTCAGGATCTCATATGAAAAGCCTTTCATATTCCATATTAACAGGATGCATGCATGTAAATCCTGCATTAGAATGGGTATTGTCGGAAAGTTTCCACCTCAGCACTGGATCACACATACTGTGTATATATATATAGCTCTGAGTCATATACACCAAGTTGTATCCATGCATATTGTAGATGTGGTTAACACTGCAATTAAATTATTGATGCTCTATAATACTATATAGCCACGGATAAACCACCTTTGCAAGAACAAAAACTACCACCTAAACCTGCTCAAGAAGAGGAAATTGCTGAAGCTCCCAGTGGTGCACCAGGTATAGCAATACATTGCCATGCTACAGACTGTACACGCATTCATGTGCCTGGATGGGTATTAATTTTAGCCAATACAGGCAATCAGAGAGCTAAATAAATTCATGCCAGTGTGTTACCCCGCAATCTGAGTACTGCTGTAGCCTCGTCCCCAGGCCCCTCCCTACGTAGGAGAAGAGCCTGGTACACACCAACTGTGCATGCGTCTGTTTGTACCCAGAATCTGTGTACATCATATATTCCCATAAAATACTCAGTTAAATTCTAAGACTTCTCCAACTGGACCACATGTAGTATGGACACTTCTGTATTATAGTACATCACATTAATTTAACCACAATAACAACATTATTTTGCTTATCTTTTGCTACCCCACAGTTCTCTCAATGGCAAAATTGTCTCTCTTGAAAGGGAAGGGAAAAGAAGTGGAGATCATAAAAGCTGTCACACCAAATTGGATAGCATTTGGACTTCATCTTGATTTTGATCCAGTGGGATGTGATCTTGAAACAATCGAGAAAAGGAACAACAAAGACCCTGCTGATTCTTGTAAGGACATGTTTCAGCACTGGTTGAAGGGAAACGGAGTGAAGGCTACATGGGACAACGTGATAGAATTCCTGGATGCAGTTGGACTAAAGGTTTTAGCAAATGATGTCAGAGCTATCATTTACTGATCATGAAGTAGTAAAACAACAAAATAATATCTAATGACTATTGTTGTTATGCATGTGAGAAGTAACCATAATTTTTGTAGTTGAGATAAGAGTATAGCTTGTAGGATGTTATGCATCTCTGCATTGTATATCTTGTATACAATAAATTGTTTGATCCTGTAGCACTAAGTGCATGTAGGAGGTAATGATTGCTTGAAGTGTGAATGGAGCTTGTTTACAAAATATACTGGTGAGTGTGCAGCCTGGCTAGGATCTTAGCTATATTGAAGCTTGTGAGAGGAAAGAGAGAGAGATTGCATGCACATACATGTAGAAGGGTAACTACCTGGAAATTTTTTTTCTACAGACACACTAAGTATAGGAAAAAAAATGTCCGGAAAGCAGCACATAGTGTAGCTACATGCATAGTAGGGCTACACAATGCAAGCAAGCACCTATAGTGCAATTTTGAGCAAATCAGGTCATGGACGTCACATTTATATGTGCACGTGGCCCTGCACCTCACATAACATGTGGACGTAAAACAATCGGCTTCCCTATACAAACATATGGGAAAACTTCAAAGTGCCATTCTAAGGTGTGAATCAAAATTCTTTCAGGCCAAATTTCAAGTTTTCATTTATTCTATGTGCCCATATAAAAATCATGACCCTATGTGTTCCCAACTCCCCAGTCATTAGATTATTTATTTTTCCGGAATAATTTCATAACATCACATATGTTGGAAAAAGATCAGAATTAAAGAAAGGAAAAAAAGTCAGTGCCCAGAGTGGCACAACCACCTGCTTGAAAGTCATAACTCTTATCCACTACACCACCATGTTAAATTCCATAGTTTGTGGTTAAAAAACTAATATGGTCCATAGGTTGTGGTTAAAACTACTATGGTCTGTATCTTAATGCTACAACAAAACTAAAAGATCTCCTTTGATCAAATTGCTCATACTACAAAATGTAAATTTTTGCAAAACCCCTCCCAATGCTCTAAACATTATATTATTTTATTTACAGACTTACTTTGAATGTAATGGAATGTGTTATATACTTATCACAAATATTATTCATAATTGAAATGTTGACAACAGTGAAAAATGTTCACAAAGTGTATTAAATTATTGTACTGACTATGAGTGTTCACAAATCTATAAATTGTTTACAAAACTCAATGATGCATGGAATATGTTACTTAACACAAATACTTTAAATAATCCATAATTGAAAGGTTCACAAGAGTGAAAAAATATTCACAAAGTGTAATAAACTATTGTACTGATTGTATGAGTGTTCACAACTCTAAATATTGTTCACAAAACTCAATGATGCATGGAATATGTTACTTATCACAAATATAATCCATAATTGAAAGGTTCATAACAGTGAAAAATGTTCACAAATTATTGTACTGACTGTATGGGTGTTCACAACTCTAAAAATTGTTCACAAAACTCATGATGCATGGAATATGTTACTTATCACAAATATTACTTTTAAAATCCATAATTGAAAGGTTCACAACAGTGAAAAATGTTCACAAAGTGTAATAAATTATTGCTTCACTATGGTTATACCAGATATGTTAATCCAAGGTTCACATTAATGAAAATGTTCACAATCCAGCTTATAGTTAATAACTTTGCTGTATGTAGTCTAATCAATGCATAAATATGTGCATGTTTAAATTTTTTCCTTGAAACTTGATCTACTAGTTATGCTTCACTATGAGTAATAAGTCAGACGGGTTCAGCAAAAAATACTATACTATAATTTAATGCAGCTACATACTTTGATTAATAACAGTATCCATTTAAGATCCAGAATTTTTTTTTTTTTTTCCAGATTCTGTAAAACTTGTCACTGAAAGGAAGGGCAAAAAGCTTAGAGCCTAAGCTATACACATGACAAACAATTGAGGACAAACTATCTGGCTTATAGGATCTAAGCCAAGGCCACTCTCGATTTAACATCTAAGCTACCCACGTCTTAGGATCTAAGCCATTCTCGGCTTAGGATCTATGAGCCATAGTATCTAACTATCTGCTTAGCCAACAGAGTGCAGTTTAATGGAGGTGGCTTAGATCCTAAACTACATAATTATTGAGATGCAGACAAGACTTAAGCCAACTATATGAGGCCTAGACAAACTCAACAGTGATTAAGCTTTGGAGTTAAGATACATTATTGGCTACAATTACCAGCCACTTAGAGCCTAAGCCACACACTACTTAAGGTAGACCACAAGCCTCTTAATTGTGGACCACATGATTGTCCGCAAACAACTTATGAATACAATGCATCATAACATTGTATCTCAGACAAGATCACATTAGCATATTTAAATAGCCATTACTAAACTATTATCATCTCTCGAGCTCTGATTGTAATTTTAGTAAGTATTACATGAGCTAGTATAAAACTATTCGTACAGCATGTGACAGAGTTGTTAGTAGTAAGGCATGGATAACTCATCCTGACCAAGTTAAAGGAGTGGTTCATGATCACTGTACAATCAATATAATGCAAACTACGTAACACTTTGAAGAGGGATGTACTCTAGTTAGGTTAATCATTAATATCATAGCAATAAAAACAGAAAGCTGGAGATTCCCCATGCAAGGAGAAAGAGTTAATCTGGTATATTCCTAATCAAGTTATTACCGGGGGGTATCACTCATAATCATTCAGGGTTTAATCCAGGGGGAAGCTTCCCCCCCCCCAAGATTTTGACATTAATTAATTGCATGAAAATAATTGAGCATTAGCACTCAAATTACTAATCGTCTTGGTTTCTGCTGTTTCTTATTCCGAGCTCAAACTGAATTGATATCTTCGTCTATAGATAAGTGAACCCTCAATACATAATCTAAGAGTTTGGTCAAGGATATCTTCTCCCAATCTACTATTTTGTCAGTTTCATATCACTAAAGGTTCTCACAACTGTTGATGTAGATGGTGGGACGTATATACGGGTATTATGATATACATAAACAGCGTTCTCACGGAACTAAGTTATCAACTGTACATATTGACTATGATTCCAAGCTAATGTTTAAAAGTGTGCACTATGTAATACCTCACCTAAAAATGTTTTATGGATATACTGTACATGTAAGTGCCACGCCCCCTTCCACCCCAAATAAAATTTTCTGGATGAAACCCTATCACTGGAGTAGTTCTGATGGAATTAGATAAATACAGAGCAAAGGATTGGTTTATGCAACACAATACCATGTGAAATTATGATTCACTGTATGCTGTGATAATGGGGGCGGGGTGGTTTCCTTATCAATTAATGTCAGCACTTAAAATTACGTTTGACTTGATGCTAATTAACTATTCATTGGGAGATGGCATAATTCCAATCAGTTCTAGATCTATTGTGACAAATGCATGTACACACTTCTAAGCTTTTTGGCTCTCAATTCTACATACACACATCATCTCTGAAACTCCAAATTTGATCAGTACCTTTGTCTTGATGCTAATAATCCAGTGTTTCGTTAACTAGCGATGTGGTTGAGGTGTGTTCTGAACATGTGAGTATGAGTATGTGTGTGCGTGTGTGTGTACATGTATCAAGCTGGAAGAGATAACCACTGCTATAAACTTGTTCCTATTATTATGTTATGTACATGCATGTGCAAGTTCAATTTCCTAACTCATATCTAGCTATATGCATATTGTCTGCATTCTGATTCTTTATATAGAATCAAACAAGAAGTCTATAGAGGAATAGGAAGACACAAAGGTTCTCCTACTCAGGAGCAGAATCTCCCGGGCCACCTAAATGAAACAAGACAATCATCTATAACATGCAACTGTTTAATAATACAAGCTAGCTACGGCATGGTGCATCAAGGCTGTTAAATTAAAGCCCGACAATGCAGTTCCAATTAAATTGAAATCCCTCTACAGAAGCTTCCTTTTCTCTGCTTAATATTATTCAATGGTTTGAACGTTTCTACCACCCAAAATGAATGATACTATAAAACCAAACTATATTCTCTCCTTACTGACATAATATTATAACAAGCATCATAACAATAATAATAAGGAGGTAAAAATCTATGGTGAAAATTTATAACAACACTCCTCCAAGGAGACGCCCAAAAGGTAGACGATGTAGCTATATTATTCATATGCTGCTTCATTTAATCTTAATGTTAGGGTGGTACCAAACTGGCATGACAAGAGCATACAGGAAGTTGGCCATCAGCCTAACCAGTAATTTTATTGAAGTATCAAGGTTGCTGCAAAGTAGTGATCTGTGATTCTTATAAGTCTCACCAATTAAGTCACAGACTTCTTGTTTAAAGCGTGACTTAATTGCTTAAGTCATTCCGCCTACTAACAGCTGAAAGAGGCACTATATTATTATATATCGATAGGGCATTCTACATTTATTGAGCACTTGTCAACATTAAAGAAACAAATGAAATCAAACTATAAGCTCGCAACACTTGCATAATCACTGAAACCAAAAAGTAGGTGAGTTGGAAATACGTCTGAAGGGCATTTGCACACAAAAGTGCAGAAGTACAGGCAGAAATTGGGTCGAGTGTACTAAGTGCTCTCAATGGTGCCACTGCAGCTCTGTAGGCATCACTATGAGGCAGGCTGCCAAGTCAAAGACCTGGCTATGACCGGTTTGTAAAGCCATTGGATGAAATACAGTTACTGGTGCATTCAATATACGATTCAGATTTCTACCTATACTAGATCTCCATTCTGTGATATTCTGTTTTGTGATATAGCTAATATTATCATAGCATAATATTTTATACACAGTTGGCTGCATGCTCAAATTAGCTAGTCCACCGTCTTGAGCAGTGTAAGTACACAAGGTCACCAATCATGAATGTGTCCGCTTTAGTAAGTGGTCTGAAAAATACTATTATACCAACAGAATATGTCACATGCATGCACGGAATGTGTATGTGACATCACATGTATAATAATTATTGGAAGATAATACACATAATTATTATCAAAGAGGACACAAAAAGACTATGTGATAAGTGGACTTAGTATTTTAGGAGTCAATGAGTCCTTGAAAGCAAAAAAATGACTACAATCATTATATTGTAATATGACTATCCTGCAGGAGTAAACAAGAGAGAGGTAGTATGCATAATAATGTATAATTATGTATAACGTGTTAAACATTGTACGTACATATGCATGAGCTAGCCAGCTGCCATCACGGTACACAGGGTGCTCCTGTAACATCCCAGCATGACGGGGGGTGCTGATATTACACCATGGGGTGGTATATATTACTACTGAAGGGGGTGGTGATTTAGTGTTGATTACACAAGTGGCAAATTACATGTACAGTAAACTGTATGATGATACAATCAGGGCGAGCCTATTATAATTATTACATAATAATTCATATGGTACAATAGTCACATATTCTGTATAATATGAGTACTATATATTATATGAGTATAATTATGTTCCTCGCGGATGCTCAACCGCTGCCTGGTTAGTCTAGTGTTGTAATTAATCAAAACTAATACTAAAACTCCCTTAGTTTTGCCCAATTTATGCCTTAATTATAATTACTAAAACTAGATAAGTGTGCCATGCCTTTCATAATTAAAAACTAAAAGTAGGGGAATTGCATCAAACCATATCATATATTAAGAAAATGGCACAAATCAGCTCATTGTAGTTAATTAACTAAACTAAAACGACCATTATAGACCATTTATCCAATTAGTTTTAATTACTAAAACTAAGCAAAACAATCCACTACTCCTTAATTAAAAACTAAAACTAATTAGATTCAATGAAAGAACCTTAATTAAACACAACAACTAATTAGACTTAGCAAAGCCATACTAGTACAACACAACTGGTTACATAACCGGACGTCCAGTTGTGTAGCTGGATGACCTGTTTACAACAGGATAGGTAGCTATAGGTGGGACCCCTAGACCCCTCACCCACTAACATCACATTGATTAGGAAATAGAAATAATTTGGAGATGTCCCCTAATATTTTCCGTGTCAACTGTGCAGGGGCTTCCTCGCTCAGCTCGGAGATCGAGAGTGTATGCGCAATTTACAACCATGTGACAATGGGGAAACTCCCTTACTGCACTTCACTGTATCGCTAGTTCACTACTGTAGCTAGTAGTACAAAGCTTGTAGGGAAATCAGCCCTAGCCCCAGAATTGAATGTCAACGAGAACGCCATATGGACCAGTGGAGGCCTCAGAGAGATGAAAAGATTGTCAGAGCTACCAGTGCCGGAGCGTTGTACTCGGGCAGCTGGCTCCCCCTCCCCCCTCCCCCCCCCCCCCCCCCCCCCCCCCCCACCACCGCCACCACCACGATTAGCTCAAATACTAAGCTCAGATTCAGAGCCTGTACCCCCAGAATAAAACATTAAGGCCTTTAATACGCACCAGTGGAGGCCTCGGATAGATGAAAAGAATCTCGGAGCTACCAGTCAGCCCGCCCTTCCCTCTCCCTTCTCAGTAGAGCCTGGCCCGATAGCTTAGTAGCTACAAGGCCAGTAACAGACGCGAGTATGATCAGCTCTGCCGTGGTAGTGGCTCATTGCTAAGTTCGTGAACCTTGTCAACTTTACGCGTTCACTACTTATTTCCGTTAGGTTATCATACGTAAATCGAGCAGCAATTGAATAGTTAAGAGAGAGTGCTTTAGCTTTGATGTGGGCAATTACCGGCCTATTCTTCAGGGGCTATTTCCGGTCACTAATTACACTCGCATATTCATCTCTGGCTCTTCCTGACCACTCCCATTTCCGACCCAAAGTGTATGTATGGCTTCTTTGGCCACACCCCTCACGATTTGCTAATTAAATAGCTAGT
This sequence comes from Stappiaceae bacterium, assembly GCA_964291365.2. Lineage (GTDB taxonomy): Bacteria > Pseudomonadota > Alphaproteobacteria > Rhizobiales > Stappiaceae > JBDWFY01. The sequence goes on along the minus strand of OZ219987.1, from coordinate 79,791 downwards.
TCTGCACCCTCTGCCCATGCATTATGGTGGTACCTTAACAACTTCTAATCCATCAATATCTCCATTTACAAGGGCTTCATTCTACCATGCTTAATCAGACATCATCAGGATTTCCTCCCATTGAGATGAGCAGTGAGTTTATAGCAGATGGTCAACATGTGAAAGATTTAAACACTGTATAGACAGATATGTACATCAATTCTTTATATACAGCGATACAGATCATGTTTGTTCGAGAAAGACGGCACTGGTTAACAACTTCTGAATCATTTACCAATGATGAAGTTAGGCTCTATATACGACAGCTGCTGCAATAATAGGGTTTCGTCAAGTGTGGAGGCACAGATTGTGCAGCTATACAACAAGCCGTGATGCACACAGGGCAGTCACTCCATTTCAATAACAACACGAAACCAGCAATTGTGGGTTGTTCAGCATTGCTGCAGCAGTTCATGTTGCAACTGGCTCCATCAGTTTTGATGAAAGCAAGATGCCATCTTACCTCATATTCAATGTGCCTCCACCTGGAGACTGGTTCTGTAAACACTGCATTCAGGATTGAACTAAAGCTAATAATTATCATCATATTTTAATAGTCACGTATTTTCAAACTGTGTGTTTAAAACAGTAAATCTAGTATCAAACAACTTTGTTTTTGGAGAGTGAAGGGGAGTCATTTTATCCTGGGGGGAGTCAGTCAAGTTCATTCTGATATTCTTTTCCCTATATTATGCTCAATCTCAATTCCCTTTCTTCCATCTCCATGCTGAGGAAAGGATTGTGTCATAGCTAATCCAGACTCGTCTTTAACAACTTCTGGAGGCATATAGACAGACACCATGATGGTGAAGGTAATTAAGTTGAGTAGCTTGAGGGTTCATGTTTCCGAACACTTTTGCTCGGACACTGTTCTCTCTGTGATAATCCCATTGAAAGGTGTCGGAATATCAAATGACTCCCCCTTCAAGTGACTCCCCAGTCATTCAGTACTAGGTAGAAGTGACTCCCAGTCATTTCATTCTAGGCGGAAATGACTTTTGGTCATTTCATTCTAGGCGGAAATGACTTCCGGTCATTTCAACCTAGGCGGAAATGACTCCCGGTCATTCTATCCTAGAACTAAATGGAGGCAACAAAGCCACATTATCCTCTCTCAGCAATAGCTAACGGACAAAGATGTTGAACAACAGAGCTTTGTAGATGTATAGACTCTAGCTTCTGTGAAACAAACTGACGAGTAATGGATGGTTTCAGAACAAAATTATGAAGTTGCTCAAAGCAAGGAGGTAGCAGAGTATGCTGAAAATTCCAAACCTTGCTAACTTAATGTTAGGGAGCACTAATGTGTATTCTGCACTGGAGCAGCTCTGATTTGGCTGGAAAAGAGAGAGAATTTGGTACTGGTAGCTAAACTCTAGCGACAACTGATTATGAAGTGCTGAACACGGCAACACTCCATGCAGCTAGTGGTCTACAGTTGTAGATTTACTACAAATTGGCGATGATATCATACACCATGGGTGCTAATGACAAATGTCTACATCCCTTCGTACTCCTGCTCATTGAATATCCTCCTCCATGATTATCACTGGGGTCACATCTCATGACAAGGTCTCTACCACCACCTTCTGTATAGAGAAGAAGGTGTTAGCCAGTGTGTGGATTGGTGTGATTTTTCACTGTAATTTGTAAAATGTGTGTGCCCTCTGTACAAGAATTGCATGATATTATTATGCTAGGCATGTAGTTATGTAATACTAAACAGTGGTAATTAGGCACTACAGTTTTTGCAAGGGATATTCATTGGCATGGCAACCAGCCTCTTGGAAATCTCTCCACTACATCAGCTTCAGAGAGTGAGTCCTATTCGGCCTTCCATTTACAATACCAACCTTTTTGTATACACTGTACAACACTACGGTGTATGTATATATAATGTACAGGTTATAACATTGTATATGTGATCTGTCAAATTTTAACCAGTCAGACTACAGTACCAGTACTATAGTGTCTGGTTGGAATGTCAATGTGCCGGCTCACATACTCCAGTTCACTTTAACTTGAACTGAATAATAAATAATTATATTACTTTAATTAATGCATAGTGATGCAATTATTAACATTTCTCTGTAATTCAAAGGTAGCTATCACAACAATCAGTACAGTTACAAGTTGTCCTCTTCGAGCAGAGGTTCTGTTATACTCTTATTTGATTTCCTGAAAGAACCAAACTTCAATAATTTTGGCTTAGATTTCCTCAGCATAGTTCTTTCTGCCACTACAACGGAGCAACTCTCACTTATTATCCCAGAATCTGTTATGCTTGCACTCCTTTTGTTCTGTTCACTATCAATATCTCTATTGTCATCATGCTGCTGCAGTGAGAGTGAGACTTTGTCTCCTGATACTTTGTCTTGAGGTTGAGAACATTCCACTGTAGGTGATTCAGCACAGTCCGTCATTGATACAGTGGAACTAGTTGGTCCAGAATTAAGCTGAAGATCAGGTTTGGAGCCGAATTTAGCCCTTGAAGTATCAATAGCATCCAAAATAGAACTTTCCAATGATATCTGATGGCTTATATCCTGATTATTTGACAGTAGAGTATTTACTTTCCTTCCAAGTTTGGACTTTTGACTTAAAGAGAAAAGTCTTATGCTGCTAAATCTGTACACATGAAAGGCGATAACTAAAAGGAATAAGATGAACACTGTTCCAGCTGAAATGTAAGCACAAATTGTTTGAAGGGTTTCCTTGTTTATATCGTCAAATGTGTACAATGTGATACTGGTGAACAAGACGATATTGACGTATACATATGACTCAAGCACATTGAGTACCCAGTTCTTGTATGCTCGGATCAAAAACATTGCCTTGTATACTAGTAGACAAGAAATGGTGATGACCGTGGCAAGAAGTGCAATGCGAGGATCAACTGATGCACTGAACGCAGAAATGAGATAAACAATGACTCGAACTAGCAATAGCATACCAGTCCAATAACGATGCTTTGCTGTATGAGGAGTGTGGTAGGTGGAAACGAAAGAGTGAAACTTTAGATTTCTCGTCCACTTCAAGAGCACAGATTTTTGACAACGAAGAAGCCACTGCCAAGAAAAAATGATGATTGTATATAGGAGACCAGCTACAAGAATAACGATTGCTACACAAATCAGTGCAACATGTTTTCCCTTCCCATACTCCACAGAAGCATCAGGAAGCCACTTGATCACTGTTGCATCATCTGGATATCTCAAAGAGACAAATGAGAAAGATGCAATGACAGTTTCCAGAAGTTTAGTATAAGAAATTAAAATCAGTGTAGCCAGAGTTGCAACTGGGTTTCTTCTTCCTAACAGATTTGATAATTTTATTGAACAAGAGCTTACCCAGATTACCACAAGGACTAGAAATATCATGTATATTGGAAATGCTAGCTGAATCCAAGTTTTGGCATATGTATCCATTCCGTTATAGAAGCAAGTATCAATTCCTATCTCCAAATTTAACCAAGAAATGAACACATTGACGGGTTCCGAATAAGAAACACTGAAATATATACTTCTATTGGCATAGATAATGTTGGCATAAAATATTATCGAATTCAATGATCCAACAGCAACAGTGATATTAAGCATCAACAGAAGGATGACAAATATTATACCAGCAATAAAGCCAGCAATGATTATCCCTAAAAACAAACCGTACCAGTTTTTATAACATTTTATGCAACTTGAACTTCCAAGTGATAGACTATAAGCAGGTTTACATCTCCCACATAAAAGTCCACTGCGATTATTGGCACACTGTGCATCAGATCCATTTGGCTGATTTAAATTGACAGGAATTGAATTTGTCAGTGGTTGGCAGTAATCAAGAGGGCAGTAGGGATATATGAAATAAGGACTTGAACTATTGTCAGAATCATTGAAATAGGTGATCCAAAACCGTCCTTTTCTTATCACAGATTCAGATGATGAATCACATTCTTGAATGAATGTGGTGAAAATTTTGTCCCGCTTATCACATACACAAACACATGCTGAGTTATCATTTGATCGCATGAATCCATATGGACACAAACAGCTAAGAACAAGGACACTAATGCTTAATTTTGAGATCCCTGTGTCACGGCATGGACCGTCAGCATAAAGAAGGAGTTCAAATTCTTTGGGTGACTGAGAAAATGACATCCGATAAATCAGATGAGAACAACGGGCATCTACTTTATGAATCGTTTGACCATTAGAGGAAGAAAGGTTCGGAAAGCTGCTGTATACTGTAGAGGCAACTATGTGATTAACCTGGTCAACTGCAGCTACTGAGACATTAAAATCATTTCCATTTTTGACTTGGATAGGGGGTATTTTACGACCACATGATGGTTTATTATTGACACAGTGACAGACTCGAACAGGTTCTGAACTAACTGTATCAAACTGTTGGCTAATATTGCTGATATTTGCGAAGTGAGTAGTACCATAAGACTCCAATCTGGAGATATTTATAATATCACTGGCAACGGTACATCTGTCCAATAGTCCTCCAAAGAGATCATACCCCCTGAGATTGGCAGAGTTATTGTAGAAACTAAATGTCAAACTGTTGGTCACATTTTGAAAAAAGCATCCATTCTTCGTAGGATAAGGATCTAACCCACTAGAACAGAGAGAAATATCTTGTTCATCGTCTACGTAAATTGCTCCACCATACTCTGCTGCAATGTTTGATACAAAGTTAATGTCAATTGTCATGTTTTGATCACTACCTTGGGACAACTTCGAGTCTGCGAGGCTGATTCCTCCACCAGATGTAGCTTGATTACTGTCAAAATAGACTGCACTTTCAATATCAATCAGTGAATTAGCAGCATGGATTCCTCCACCTGTCATAAAAACTTGATTATAACTGATATTGGTCTCCATTCCTATATAGAAATAACTATTTTTCAAGTAAATACCACCTCCAGACATAATTGCTGTATTGTTATGAATTATAATTTCTCCACTTGTCCTCTCAGTAATATTGTTGGATGTCAGTGGAAAAGTATAAAATAAAACATGACTTGTTTCTTCAACTGCCAATGCTGCTCCATTCTGTGCTGTATTTTGACTGAGACTACTTCCTCCAGTAATAGTGACATCTGACAAGTTAGAAGTTGTGATAGCTCCTCCGTGATGCTGTGCTCTGTTTAGTCGAAAGTTGCTGTCTACAATGGTAGCACTACTGTTATCTGTTATATGCAAAGCACCACCAGAGCTGCTTGCTGAATTATTTGTAAACTTACAATTCAGAACTATCAAGTTGCCACCCAACGATGAACTGATGACTCCTCCAAGTTTATTTGCTGTGTTATTAGTCAAAGAACTGTTATCGATTCTGATTGTACTGTGAAGTAAGACATATATAACTCCTCCATTTTGGCCAGCAAGTGACGAAATGAATGTACCATTAAGGATACTTGCGTTGGATTGATACAGGTAGACTACTCCACCTCTGTTAGTTGCTACATTGCCTGTAAAGAATGAATTGGTCACATTTACGATACTGCCACCAATTAATGCCATCACTCCAGCGTTGTCCTCTGCCGTATTGCTAGTAAAGTTTGAAGTATCGATGTTGAAGGTACTAAGACCACTTGCATAGATTCCTCCCCCAATGTATATTGCCCTGTTCTGATGAACATAGGTTGATTTTATGGTTACACTTGAATGCTCAGTATTCAGTACTCCACCATAATTGGCAGTATTGTTCCACAAATTACATTCAGTGACAACTACTATGTTTATTGAAGTAGCAATTGATCTGTTGTCTTCAAAGGTGTTTTGAAATGCATAAATCACTCCTCCCGAGAGCGCTTTGTTATAGTTGAATTCACTAGCATAAACAGAAAGAATGCTACTTTCATAAACTGCCATAGCTCCTCCTCCAACTTTTGCCATGTTTCCAGCAAACATGCTACTGGTGATATTTGCAATGGAGAGGACATAGACACGTAGTACGCCACCATAATCGGCAGTGTTATTAGTAAAATTACTGGCATTAATTGTAACATTACTGTCTTGCTGTGCATGAATCACTCCTCCAGAATTTTGAGCTGCATTTCCATCAATTCTACTAGTGTCAACGGTAATGTTGCTGCTCCTTAGTCCATAAACAATCCCTCCAGAGTTACTAGCATAATTTCTGGTGAGGTTGGATCCATTTAATACAACAGCACTGTTTTCATTCACGTATAAACATCCTCCATCATGACCAGCTATGTTGTCACTGAAGGTGGTGCTTTCAATCGTAACAAAGCTGTTGTCAGTAGTTAGCACTATACCATCGTGGCTAGCAATATTGTTGTTGAATAAGCAATTATTCTTGATGACAACTCTACACCATGTACGCAGATAAAAGACTCCTCCATCGATTTTAGCAGCATTACTGTAAAACACACTGTTATCAATTGTCATATTATTATAGCTAACCATGGTTAATACTCCCCCAAAAAGTGCTGAATTTTGACTAAAATAGCAGTCACGAATAATGGTATCCGTTCCTTGAAATGCATGAATCACTGCTCCTAAATCAACGCCGCTGTGGTTATGAAACATACAGTTCATAGCAAAGAGCTTTCCACCTTGCCTTATGGACACTGCTCCTCCTGCTATCTTAGCTCTGTTGTGGGTGAAAATGCTTCTGTAAATTTTAATGTTACTCATAGAGTAGCCATTAAATACTCCTCCGGATCCATCATCGCCTGCTGTATTGTTATGGAATATACTGTCATTAACAAGTATGCCACCTCCATCAGTTATGTCTGCAACTCCACCATAAATATTTACCATATTATCACTGAAATTGCAAGCAGTGATAGCAGCAAAGCTTCCAAATTCTTTAACTGAAATGACTCCTCCTCCGATATCAGCTCTGTTATGGGCAAAGGTGCTGCCATTTACCGTTATGCTACTGTTCTTAATCAAGTATATAACCCCACCACGAGTGTCTGCTGCATTGTTCATGAATGTACTCCTATTCACTGATATGTTAGCAACATCACTGGCAAATATATATCCTCCAAAATTGGCTGTGTTGTCATGGATGATGCTATCTCTAACAGTTACCGAGTTTTCTGTCTCTATGTAAAGCACTCCACCATTACCAGTAGCAGAATTATTGATGAATGTGCAATTGTTTATCACAATATTACAGCTACTCTTTGTGTATATCACACCTCCATCAGTTTGTACACTGTTGTATAAATAGGTGTTATTAATAATGGTAGTGTTACTCTCATAGGAGCTAATTACACCTCCACCTGTCTCTGCAGAATTATATTCTAAACGACCATTATCAATCCCGAGGGAGCTACTTACAGTGGCTATTGCTCCTCCATACCTGGTGGCCGTGTTATTACTAACAATGCTGTGCGATATAAAAAGTTTAGCATCGAACAGAGCAGCCATGCCACCATCTTGGTCAGATGTATTGTTTTTAAAAGTGCTATTGTGGACTATGACTATGCCAGAGCCATCGATAAGGAGAGCTCCTCCAGTACAAAACTGATAGGTACAACCCGTAGCATGGTTGGAGAAAAATTCTGAGTTACTGATAGTAACATTACTTCCATGTTCAGAGAAGATGGCTCCACCCACATGTGCACTATTCTCTTCAAACATACAGTTGTTGATTGCAATGGTGCTATGACTTGTGATTATTGCTCCTCCAACTCTCACTGTGAAGAGAGATTGTGTGTAGGCAAGAGTTGAGATCATCTGCAAGTATCTAAAGAACATGAGGTCTCTAGAGCTTTTAAGTATACCCATTGTATTTGAGACAAAGAACATTTCAGTAATGCTAGCATTAGTTCCATTCACTTTAATTGATGTTCCACTGCTATTCAGAAAAGTTGAATGCTCAATGGTCAGTTGGTTGACCATATTAAAATCACAGCTACCACAACCAATAAATGTCAGGTTATGGATGTGTACGTATGCAATATTAGTGAAACTGAGATTGGCAGATTCACTGCAAGTGATAATAGTACTCATATTGTTTGTTGATAACATGGAGAACTGTTGCATAATACTGTTAATATTTGATACGGATACCTCTATGTTAAGGATATGTCTACCTCCAGTGAGGATCAGTGTTGTGTTGGAGTCAAGATAGTTAGTAGTGTTGTGAGCAAACTGTGAAAGGGTCAGGCAGGAGCCTGCATTACATGGGTAGCCTTCAGAGGGTATGATGTAATGCACTTTGCATAATAGAAGCTCCAAATACCCAAGAAGCAGGAACAGTATAAGCCAAACACCATCAACTTTCTGCATAACTTTTTATTTTGACAGAAGGCAAAACCATGGATTCCTTGGTTAAAGTTAACAGTGATTCTTATGGTGAGCAATACTAAGAGTAACCAGAGACCCTATAAGGTATTACAAGGTATGGATAAAGTTTAAGCCTTAGACTATGTCGCACCTTAAGATGATAATATTAATAATTACTTGCAGGTAGTTTTCTTGTGATTTTGGTTTAAACACATTTAAATTTGCAACATGTACGTGGAAATAGCTAGCTAGTGCAGAGTCGATCAATTCTGTTTTTTGATGCATACAGCTACGTGTACAAATTTGGTCAATCCACAGAAATATCAATGAACTCAGTGAAGTACCCACAATCATCTTAAGGTAGGCAGCATTCGTGAAATGATTCACAATGCTCCCTGATTATACATTATTCACGAGAGTTTTACTACACTATAACATGTGAGGCACAAACTCAAATTCATATGTTATAGTTAATACGTGCGCAGAGTGCTGTAAATCGTGTACTGCACGACCAAGCGCACGCATTAACTGGCTTATTGTGACGTTCTCTGACTTGGACCGCTATGGCTACCTTGGCTCCAACCAGTACTATACTAGTGACACTGATCCGACGCTTTTAAAGCTTATTTTTGTGCCAAACGATCTAACCATGAGTTATTTTGAACAATAGTAAGGCGAATAGTGACTACAGATGCTCCCTGACATAGACAGCCATGCAGCAAGAACGTCTAGCTAGCTAGTTTAATATGCATCAAGGTGCAGAATTGGCTATAGCACATGCTATTATTAAATGCTATTTTTGCTATTAGCAAGACAGTGCTATTTTTGTCTGATAGCATTGACAACAGTCATGCTATTGTTAAGTGCTATTTTTGCTATTAGCAAGAGAGTGCTATTTCTAATATGTGGCAATAATAGCATAGAAATTGTAAGCTATTTGTTCCTTGTGCTATTTCACTATTTAAATCAAGACTCAGCGCTATTTATGCTATTTCTGCTTTTATGCTATTTCTACTTTAATGAAGTCTAGAAACAGCGCTATTATGCTATTTCTGCTATTATGCTATTTCTACTTTAATAAAGTCTAGACGCAGTACTATTTATGCTATTTCTACTTTAAGGAAGTCTAGAAACAGCGCTATTATGCTATTCCTGCTTTATGCTATTTCTACTTTAATAAAGTCTAGACGCAGTACTATTTATGCTATTTCTGCTATTATGCTATTTCTACTTTAAGGAAGTCTAGAAACAACGCTATTATGCTATTTCTGCTATTATGCTATTTCTACTTTAAAGCAGCAGAAATAGCGTGCTATAGCAGAGCCACAACAGTCAGGACACAGTGCTATTTAGCATGCTATTTCTAGGTAGGGGTGAGGGGAAGAAATAGCATAATAGCAGAAATAGCACACTATTTCTATAGGTAAGGGTTAGGGGATGAATTATTAATAGTAGAAATAGCACACTATTACTAGGTAGGGGTTGGGGATTGAAATAGCACGAATAGCATGGCACAATTAGAAATAGTAAGGAAATATGCGCCTATTAGGTGGTGTGCGCTTAATAGAGAATGCAAAATTGGCTTCGCCCACTGTTGGCACGAGCGAGCGCTCGAGCTAACCAAGCCAGCAAGTTTGAAGTCCGTGAGTATGGAGACCACTACTGTTGTAGTTCATGAAAGTATGATTGGAAGCCATCACTGCTAGAAAACTGGCAAAATAGCTGCATGTCTTACGCGCTGAGACTCGCTTCCGAACGGTCGAGGTCAAGAGTCTGATCCCAGGATTATGCTGTAGGGATCACAATGTTTGCTCTCATGCAGCTAGCTATCAGAAACTTGTTAGAGAACAAATACTAGTTATACTTGGTGCGGGCAACTCTTGATCGAGTGATCGATATTACTATTGTCTTTATTGAACGCATACGCTTATTAAACATTACTTAGTAACGGGAAGGAAGTATGCGCTTAATAAGGATGTGTGCTTATTAACCAGACTTTATGGTAGCATGATTTAGACTTGAAATAGCACGCTCTTTCTAGGTAGGGGCTAGGTAATGAAATAGTATAATAGCAGAAATAGCACACTATTTCTAGGTAGGGGCTAGGTGATGAAATAGCATAAGGCCAGACCAAATTAATTTGTTGTTGCTCGGATATTTTTAACAAAAAATTGGACTGACCGACCGAAAAAAAAAAGCAATTAAGTGGGAGTGGCTACAAGCCATAATTGAAATATTAGACCGAGACACAGTGCATTTTTGTCTCAAGTGATGGAAGCACTTCCCATGTATATTTGGCACTACACTTTTCATGCAAAGAGAAACAGGTCCCTATTATCATTCCCTAGCCGAAAATTTAATGCTTATTGGCTGACAGTCTATCACAAGTTAGGCCAGACCAAATTGATTTTCTGTTTCACGGATTTTTTCCCCCGAAGTAGTGACCCGGCAGGCAGGTAGAAAAATAATAAAAAATTAATTAAGTTCAACCTTTGACCTCGGATCGACGAAGCGAACTGTGACAGAAGTTGTAGAAACTACAATTTTGAGCACCTTCTTTCAACAACGCACGGTTAGCTGCTATCATCGGCTCATTAAAGCTGCTTCCATGCAATGTTCACAAGGAACAACAGTGGTAATTCTTAGATACCACTGTCGAGTTGCTGGTAAGGCCACGCCTATCCAATTAATATTTTTTTTTCAAAAGCTAGGAATATAGACCCGCCGGATCCGTGAAACAGACAATTAATTTGGTCTGGCCTTACTGACTTACTGCACATAAAAAGTTTGGTGAGCAAGAAATTGAGTGAAAGAAGATAGAGTCGTTAATAGATAAGCAACCGCTTGGTATTAGTGTCCAGCCATCTTGTCCTGTACAACAGCATGTGGTAAATGTCAGTTTCACGTTATTTGGTAAGGGGTCGACACTGCGCATGCGCATATACATTTCTTTAAAAGGAAGGCAAAGATTGAATCCAAGCAACAACAAATTACTTTGGTCTGGCCTAACAGCAGAAATAGCACGCTATTTCTACATAGGTAGGGATTGGGTGATGTAATAGCATAATAGCAGAAATAGCACGCTATTAATAGGCAGGGGCTAGGTGATGAAATAGCATAATAGCAAAAATAGCACACTATTTCTAGGTAGGGATTAGGGGGGAAAATAGCATAATAGAAGTAGCACGCTATTTCTAGGTAGAGGTTAGGCAGGGGTTAGGTGATGAAATAGCATAATAGCAGAAATAGCACACTATTTCTAGGTAGGTGTTATGTGATGAAATAGCATAATAGCATGCTATTAACAGGCAGGGGCTAGGTGAAGAAATAGCATAATAGCAGAAAATTAATAGCACGTGATTTCTAGGTATGGGTTAGGGGAAAAAATAGCATGATAGCAGAAATAGCATGCTATTTCTAAGTAGGGGTTATGTGATGAAATAGCATAATAGCAGAAATAGCACGCTATTAATAGGCAGGGGCTAGGTGAAGAAATAACATAATAGCAGAAATAGCACGCTATTTCTAGGTAGGGGGTAGGTGATGAAATAGCATAATAGCAGAAATAGCACACTATTTCAAGGTAGGGATTATGGGAAGAAATAGCATAATAGCGGAAATAGCACGCTACTTCTACGTAGGGGTTAGAGGAAGAAATAGCATAATAGCAGAAATAGCACGCTATTTCTAGGGAGGGGTTAGGTGATGAAATAGCATAATGGCAGAAATAGCACGCTATTTCAAGGTAGGGGTTAGGGGAAGAAATAGCATAGTAGCAGAAATAGCACGCTATTTCTAGGTAGGGGTTAAGTGATAAAATAGCATAATAGCAGAAATAGCATGCTATTTCAAGGTAGGGGTTAGGGGAAGAAATTGCATAATAGCAGAAATAGCATGCTATTTCTAAGTAGGGATTATGTGATGAAATAGCATAATAGCAGAAATAGCACACAATTTCTAAGTAGGTTATGTGATGAAATAGCATAATAGCAAAAATAGCACGCAATTTCTAAGTAGGTTATGTGATGAAATGGCATAATAGCAGAAGTAGCATGCTATTAATAGGCAGGGGCTAGGTGAAGAAATAGCATAATAGCAGAAATAGCACGCTATTTCTAGGTAGGGGTTAGGGAAAGAAATAGCATAATAGCAGAAATAGCACGCTATTTCTAAGTAGGGTCATGTAAGCCAAGTCTGGGCCAATATTGAACGTTCGATATTGGCCATATTGAGCACTCTCTACGTGTACCGGACGGGTGGCACCTTTGATCCACCCACGCAAGTCAATAAATAGATTATACTTACCAGCATTTTTATGAGCTAGCCTGGCACAGACCACCTATGGCTGCCTACCGGTAGCCTTAAAATAATTGATATGGGCCTACTGAACATTTAGCTAAATCGATAAAATTATCTATGACAGTTGGAAACATGGAGACATGGCATTTTTGACAACACAATACTTTCAGTGGTTGCCATCATAGCCTCGGACAGTGGAGGGGGAGGATGGACTGGAAACACCTAAGAAGACTAACTTGAACCCTTCGTTCCGTACCATCTGCTGCAGTTGATACAGGAAAGTTTAATACATTTGTGTGTAGCTATGTAAGCTTATTAATATTGGTATGTATAGACACTTCTAGGATAATCTATGACATGTCATTGATTGTTTGGAAGGATTGTTTGGGTCACACTGCTAACTTTTGATAAAATATCTCCCTAACAACTCACAAACTCTTTCAAGGGTCTCACCAATTTGTGGTGCGGTTTCACTCTTACCTAACTTAGGTGGACCTAACTGGCTGGTAACCCCAGTTGATCCCCTCCTCCACCCCCCACAAATCATGTCTCTAATCTAAGTATTTTGCCTAGACACGTACATTGCTTATGATTCCCTAGGTAGCTAGTATCATTATTCTATCTCTGTAGCTACTAATTTTTATAAAAACACTGACCTCTTTATCCAGTCGGAGATAATTCCAAGTTTTGGTTTAGTTCTATGCAAGTTATACTCAGTTTTGTTTGAACTGTTGCTGATAGTGTCTATACTACCCCAAGTAGTGGCAAGTCATAGTACACTCATGACGATTGAGTTAGCTATCATAGAGCTCTACCTGTGGGTGTGTCCAGCATTACTGATTGTATCTATATTCATTAATGCCACACCTTCTACAACATATTCATGTAGTCTCATGTGCATGCCAATTATTTTATACTGTCATTGTGACGTCATTCTTAAACGATTCTCAATCCTTAGCTAGCTCAGTTCAGTTGATGTCTAGTACTAGCATTAATTTCAGTGTCACTTCAGTGTTTCTCATTCCAAGAAGCACTCATTGAAAAGAAAACAGCTAGATATAGCCAAGAACAGAAGCAAATTTGTACTATAGTATTTCTTCAGTGTGTCAGCTTCCAGCTACTGTCTAGACATGGGGTCATAGGCGGCGGAAGTATTTTGAAGGTGAGGGGGCCCGAGGTAGTGTGACATTCCGCGCGAAAATGTTATGCCACGCCCATTAATTAACGGTAAACTAGTTCGTGAAACATGGCGGAGTTGAAGAAGCAACGATGAATAAGTCAGAATAACAGGCAAAACAGTCGATGGCAGGCAGAGCAGCAATGAAACTAACAATTTTGACTCAGAACTGAAAGAAGATTTGTACAGACAGAACAAGTTTCAGTGTTTTTGCTTAGCATAAAGCAAGAGTGGGTGTGTCAGCCTTGAAAAAGTGCCCTGTAGGAACGCAAACGCGAACGCGATCCAACCGGAAGTATACTACAAAAAGTCCGCATACACGTAATGGTCGTCAATCGAGTATGTGTCACAATTGCAGTATCAATATAGACTAATAACCCCTGACGACCTAAAAATAAATGCGATGTTCGAAGAGATCGCTATCTGTTGGACTTTGACAATGATGCCAGTCCGTGAATCATTCATAATACTGTACTGGCGATCAGTGTAGTGCATAAGTTATTCACTGAGTATCTATCAGCCGCCAGTAGTTATAGCTAGCTATACTGACTGAACAAAATGATCAGACCATAATATCATAACAACTACCGTAATACTGTACAGTGGCAGTTCAAATCACTGTATACAGAGAAAACCGCAACAGGCTCTTTGCTTTCCAAGTGTTTTCTTACACAGTCATGCATCTCACTACAATCAATCCATGAGTTTTGTCATAGTCAGATTTGCTCCAATATAGAGTATATTATTGCCATTACACTAATCAATGTAGTTTAATGTAGACCTATGAAACTGCAGGCTATACATTTAGCCTGCTACAATTACGTTAACCGACTATAATAATATAGTATTATTACTATATTTTAGCTAATCGAGACCCTCATCAAGTTATGTTATAATGGTTTATTATAGTGTTGCAACAAATATATTATGATTATGCATACTCAGGATTGTTACAGCTAGTGAGTCTATATTATGTTTAGTGTGCACATAACTATACAACAAGATAAAAGTCTTTAAATTCTCCAATGCTTTAGCTGTTTACGTCTCCGTGACCAAGAGCGCATAAGAACTAATATGCAGGGAGAGGAAGAGCATGTAACTCCCATAGACATTAGTGTACAGGGCAGAATTTTTGAACTATACTAAAAATAGAACATCTGGTCATGTGCAAAACCATAGTGTGATGATGACGTATACATTGAATGTCCAAGCATCAAGCAATGAGTTTTGAGCATGCCACGAATAGATTTTGCACTTTGATTTGCGTATTTTCAGTCTACTCTTGACTGAATGTTCTATTTTTAGTACGGTTCAAAAATTCTGCCCAGTTCAAGTTACACACTCTTCCTCTTTTTATTTAGTTCTTATGCACTCTTGGTCTCACTGATACATTTCATGCAGAGGATGTTTCTGCAAGATAGCTAAAAGGTTTTCATGAAAATTGCATTAATTTTGCACACAATCATCTATGAAAAAATGACAACTGATTATGGCTCCGGCTTTAATCAATTATTATATGTGAATGAATGCAATGAATTTGCATAAAGATACCTGGCACAAAAATGTAACTGTAGTTCCCATTTACGTGCGAATAATTGGGCCCAACTTGCCAAATTTATGTCACAGTAATAGCTACATATGATATGCTATGCTGCATGTCAATTAACTCTTAGATTATACCACATTCACTGGTTAATTCTCAATTAGGAATTCACACAAATGCAAGACCAAACTGATTAAACTTCAAGGACAATAATATTATTCTATTGGTTTAGTTTTTGGTTTGTTTGGCTGTTAGGTTGATGTACATCACACTGTGATACAACAGTGGTACTTATATTTATACTACACCTCAACATGTATTTTAAGCATGGTTCTCATTTGTGTTAGGGATTGACGCGAATGCAAAACTGATTGCAAAGTTATGTCACATGGTGATACTTTATCAATGGTTTACCTCAACAGGCATTTTAAGCATGGTTCTCCTTTGTGTTAGGGGTTGACGCGAATGCAAGACCAAAATTTAAGGTTGTTACGGATGATAAACTGCATGGTTACTAACACATATTATGAATGATACACCTCAAAGGCATTTTAAGCATGGTTCTCATTTATGTTAATGCAAATACGAGACTAAACTTTAAAATTGGTTGGTACAGATGATAAACTGGTTGCTAAGTTAATTTCACAGTGTGGACCTGGTTTATCAACTTTTTAGTGACTAAGTACACCTCAACAGCCATTTATTAAGCATTAAGGGTTAATTGACACCACTGCATGACCAAAATTTAAGTAGGCACAATCAATGGTTACAAACTATGTCATAACATTTAGCATACATTTTAGCTAACCAAACAGATAGTGTTTATGATACACATACCTATAATTATTATTGTCTACTGGCTTCATTTCATGGTCTACATTGGTTCTTGAATTGCTGCAATTTTTTGGTCATCGACTTTGAAATTCTTCTGTTCACTAATCATTTGGGGGGAGGGGGGAAGCTCCCAAAGAAAAAGAGAAGTGCCATGTTTCAATTACTTGAGCTAAAGTGATTGGTAGGCTCTGTGCTTCGGATAATAGCTATCCCTTTACATTTTGGTGCTTAATTCCTCTCTGCAAAGGCATTGTAGACAAATGATAATAGCTAAGCAGTGCAGCCTGGTATTAGCTGAAACCTATATATTGGTGAGTTCACTAGCTGTGCAATACTGTGTTCCATGCTAGCTATAGCTACTAGGTTGAGCATTCACTCATAGGCCCTCATGTTAGTGGCTGCCCCAGTCTAGCTAGTAGTGACAACACAAAGTCCAGTGGACTTGATGGTATATCGGGAGAATGCTGAAATCAATTGGTAGCAGCAGCACACCATCAATAATAACAAAATGATTCAATCTCTTAATTATTAAACTACTAGCTGAATGGAAGCTGGCGTGAATGAGCTCAATTCCAAAGTGTGGATGTAAAATCAATAGCTATGATCCATGTAATAGTAGAGCTGACTTGTACTATGATGCCACATCCCACACATTGGGGAGGGTTCCCCCATCACAAGCATTGTACTTTACTATGCAGCTGTAGTGTATTTTCATACACCCTAGGATGTATGAGATTTCTAGAATTTTGTACCTAGCTGTTTTTTCTTTGAAGTATGGCTTCATCATAGCTAGTACAAAATACTATCGCCCTCTTTACTTCTTCTGATTATCAGCAAACTACTGGAGAAACGCATGCAAATGTGTCTTCTAAAACATTTACAGGAATACTTCCCAATTTCTGACAATCAGTGGGGTTTCAGTAAAGAAAAATCCACAATTGGGGCTCTCTTGATAGCTATTGATAATAATATTGCGTGATACAGATTACTGGAAGCTGCCAATGATGTGTGTGCTGTCTTTTTCAACCACAGAAAGGTGTTTGATGGTGAGTGGTGCCTCACAAACTGCTTATGGATAAACTTTTTAGATAGCAGCTTATTTATGAGACAGAATTGTTGGAGTTAACAGTGCTTCCTCTACTTCCTTACCCGTTATTTCTAGGGTGCCTCAGAGATCAATAGCTACTTGGCCCACCCATATTTTAGATCTTCATAGATGGAATCACTAGACTAAGTGTCCAGCTTTCCAATATGCTACTCTACACTGATGATCTCCTCCTTCTTTGTGCAATCATAGACCTCCGAGACCAATATTCAGCAGGATATAAATTTGTTACATAGCTGCATTGGATCCAGGAAAACTCACCAATTCAATGCCTCAAACTGCAAATACGTGTGCATACTCATTAGTTGCAAGACAGCCCTTAGTCCCATTCAACATCAGTAACATAGCAATTGAAAATTTACCATTTCAAATACCCAGGAGTGTGGCTTTCTCATAGCCGTACCTGGAACAAACACACTGAAGATATCTGGAAGGTGCCTCCAAATAAATTGGTATGATTTATAGAAAAGAATAAATCCTGCTGCTGCTGTATGTGTCACTTGTTCCACCATATTTGCAGTGACTGTTACTATGCTGCACCTGTGTGGGAGCCTAGCCATCAAAGTCTTATACTCAAGCTGTGGAGAAGGACTGACCTGGCACATACGATTGATGAACTCCTCATAAATTCCAAGATTCCAACTTTGAAAGAAAGAAGACCATTACTTAAACTGAGCTATCTTTTCCAGGTGCAAGATAAATGGGTCCTTCTTATTTCCAAATACTCCCCTCACCCTGCATCAAACTCCTGAGAAACTCAGAATCTCAGTTGTTATTTTTAGAGAGACCACTTGCACAAACAAATGCATTCATATATATTTTCCACATGTTATCTCCTTATATGGAATAATTTCACTCCACTCATTGTTATCATAATAATATTATGTAGGTGCCCTATAATATCATGACTTTGTTGTTCTATTATGGGTGCATAGTTAGCATAATATTATTATTATTGCTATTAAATGTTAAGTTTGTATCCTTGCTATGTTGTACCAGCAGAATTAACTCAATACTAGATCTACTTCGGAGTCAGCAGGAAATACTTGCATATAGCAAGATATACTGCTCCTACATCAAACTTAGTCTAGCATTTATCAAACCGAGCCTGCTGGTCTATATGGATCTCTGGTAAGCTAGGTAACTGGTTCACATTTAGCTATTGTCATCTGTACCAACCTTAAATGTGTTTGCATCAACCCCTAGCTAACACAAATGAGAACCATGCTTGAAATGCCTGTTGAGGTGTACCATTGAAACTGTATCACCATGTGACATAACTTTGCAATCAGTTTATCATCTGTAACAACCTTAAATTTTGGTCTTGCATTCGCGTCAACCCCTAACACAAAGGAGAACCATGCTTAAAATGCCTGTTGAGGTGTACCATTGATAATGTATCACTATCACCATGTAACATAACTTCGCAATCAGTTTATCATCCGTAACAAAAACAATGTGTGGCTGGCAGCTTGCCCATGGAAATTTTATCTGCAAAATTTGTGTTTGAGCAGAATTGAGCAACGCTGCGAAATATTTACCCCTCAAAAATTTTAGGCTTTAGGTATATAGTATCAATATCAATTTGTTACTAACTCTAGAATAAATATAACCTTATCAGTTAATGTCTTTGAAGACTGCAGTCATAGTATCTTATACAGGATCTTTGCTATATCCTATTATCCTAAGTTCCAATCAACAACTAACACATTTGACATCAAAGCTAGGTCAAGATATCAGAAAGAGAGATGCTGCTTGTACGAAAGTTATTGGGACATTGAAATTAGACAGGACTTGCCCTATAAATGGAAGGCTTCTCTTAGTTAATCTGATTTACGTATAGCCTATATATCAATGCTAACATGAATAGGACCTTCTCTGTTGACCAGGTCAAAATCGCAAGCACTTGAAAGTCAGCAAAACAAAACAGAATTTGACCATACAAGTCTCTGCAAAGTATTATAGTCCCACATACAACAACTAATTGGTTCTGCATAATCACTTGCATGATGATGCAATCTCTACTGTATCAGTTTTACCATAAATAATCTGACCTCCCATAACTATCAATTGGTCATCAGGGAAGACAACGGTATCACAATCACATTGCCATGTGGCTAATGACTTCCCATACATTGGTCAATGGAGTGTACATGTGGACAGCTATGGTGGGTTGATTATCTGAGCCCTTCCCACCAATTGCTAGCAGTTGACCATGAAGGGATACAAAGGCTGAGTGACTGAGTCTGATATTGAATATCAATCACTCTTTTCCATACTTTTGATAGTGACAGAGATCTTGCAAGACGTGTCCTTAGTGATACGATTGTGTAAGACTGGAAGAGGATATCTAATGAGCATGCATGTGTATTATACTGATTTGAAGGGAAAAGTATCCTTGTCATATTATCCGTCCAGAAAGTACGTGGTATCACTCACGTGACTGATTTGCAGTAGTGAACCACCAAACGTTGGCTGTGGTAAATCAACAGCAGTGGACCACTGGAGTGTTTCAGTGTTCAGCACTTCAGTTGTTGCTAATTCAGCAGTACCAGCTCTGATCTGCCTGTCCTCCAACCATAATCAGAGCTGCTTCAATACAAACTGTATAGACAGAATTTCCATCCACTGCAGTGGTGAATATACCAATAAGGCTATGCTATATGTGGTACCTTCTCTTCCTTCCTTCACTGCACATCGGGCCTGCCATCCATTCTGCTGTTAATCATTGATTGATCCAGCTGAAAAAGTGGTAGCTAGTCTCTAGGCTTACCAGTGACCAGATAGCTGAACAAGGCAAGATATAACCCATGGCTAACAATTTTGTCAATGTTGAGTTATATTGGACACCCTGGGAGCATCAGGTGTGTTCTCAGTGCCATCACAGCAATCCCTATGCCATATGGCTAGTCAAAGTTGGTTGCTTTCAGCCCCACAGACACTTACAGAGAGACTACATCCGTGTGGTAATAGACAGCGAGAACATTGTGCTAGAACCTCTATGCCCGATGCCTAGAAACTTCAAATCATTCTATGGTGTATACACAATGTGTAAATACTTTGAAAAAGGAACATGCCAAAAGCAACAACTATGTAGTTACGCACACTGTGATTTTGAAGTTGACATGTGGAATATCAAGAAAAGGCTAGCAAGAGGTAAGTGGACTCTAACTAGCTAGACATACAGTAGATTTTGACTTACTCAATTTTTACTAAAGGTAGCGAACTAGTTTCACAACTCAGTGATCTCTCTCTTGAAAGTCAGAGTCCGTCAGAAGTGTGTCAGGTGTGCTTTGAAGCCAACCCTAAAGCTCTCTGGCTTTCATGGGTGAAATGTACTAACATGGATTTGCACAGGGATGTGAGTAAGGTCACTGTGGTTGTCAGTGGCAAACAGTTGGTCAAGGTTCGTCCCCTTCCGGCAAGATATACTAATTTCAATCAGGTGAAGATTTGCACAAGTCAGCAGCCAGTATATGGGGATGCCATCTGCCGCTCCTGTTCATCCAAATGTGCACATTCCATTGGAGAGCTCCTCTATTGGCAGTGGCAAGTTGCAAAGAAGAGGATCTTCACAAAGGTCAGGCCTTGCATGCATTTTATACACTATCTGCTACACTGTGACTGTGTTTCTGACCAGCTAGCTATATAACATAGCTGGCACTGATTATAGCCCAAATTGGTTAGCACAGCTATATTTTGTACAGGATATTCTCTTCACGGAACTGAATAATGTGTATGGGTATCCTGATGAACACTCAGAGGTTGTCAGTAGAGCTATCACTAAGGAGTTAACAGTAGATTATTACTACAGTAAATACCACAACCTAGTCTACCTTGAAGAAATGGAGAGCTCTCGAAAAATTATTGCAGAGTAAGTCTATTCAAGATCAACAATCAATGTAGCTATGCTTTAAAAAATACAATGTACAGAAGAAATGTTTTGTAGGAGTACAGTATTCATACCATAGTGTCACAAGTAAGTGCCCACACACTCCCACAAAAGCATCCATGTACCAAATTTTAAGGGATCAGCCTCAATATAAACATGCTATTTCCATTCCGGGTAGGCACCCACATCAACAGAATAGTGAGACAATATGTTTAAGTGCCCATATGATTATGTGGTGATTGCAGATAGAACAGAATATTAATTAAAACCTTATATAGGACTTCACACTACTCCAACTTGGCTAAGAAATAGCATAGAAAGCTAAAAATTGGTAATTTAGTTAGTATCCTTTGATCTTGCTCACCAAGCTGTCATAAATTAAAGGTTTTGAACACTTCAGTGCTTAAACTAAGCTAGCTAGCTAGCTATGCATGTCATTATCTAGCTTTCAGGCATGTGCAAGGGGTAATATAATCAGTTTGTCCATATCATCATTACCCCCACGCACATGTGGAAGGGGTAAAGCTATCAGTTTCTTCGTTGTTGTCGTCCACACAACAATTGCCAGATCTCAAGTTTTAGTAAGTGGTCAGTGCTGTCAATATGTTGAAAATGACGACAAAATGATGAATTTTTGCTTCTAAGTGCTTGTCAAGGACCATGAACGCTTGAGTTCAGTATATATAAAGGTCATCAAGTTATAAAGTGATCTATAGGCTAGGCTATAGTGCAAGCTATGCTGTGCTATAGTGTCATAGCTATAGTGTGCATGGGGTATGTGCTCTAGAGAGCTCTAGTTATAGTTATATGTTGTAATTGGATGTCACAGCAATTATCTGTTTGCTTATCGTGGCCACATGTACATATGCTGCAAATGATAATTTTATGAGCCAATCATAACTCAACTTTAAATATTCTTTGAGTACTGGCATTAATACTGGTATACCTATTCACAGGAAAGAATTAACTATGCCTACAGCTACAATATCATGATATTAACCTTTTGTGGCAAAATTCGTGATTAAATTTATCGTAGAGAACCCTGAGATATCACATTGTCTATTTGAAACAGACCAATAATGTAGCAATTAGCATGGTAACAATAAGACACACATGCACTGTAAACCTCCAGCACAGTGCCAAGGATTAAGAAGGGCCCACTGCCAATAATGAAGCTCTAAAGTGCTAAACCCTTGGCAAGCTATCACATCATACCATGATGGTTAGCCAGACTATACGCAGCTACGTATAAAAGTGCATTATGCACATAGGCATCAGTTAGGAATCATGAGTGGGGGGTTACAGTGTTGTACCTGACAGATGGTATCAAACATGCCATCCCAACCAACTTACAACTACTAGACAACTAGCTACTACTCTAAGACAACTACTAGACTACTACTTGCTACTATTTCATGCTATCCCAACTACTTACAACAACTACAACTATTAGACAACTACTTACTACTACCTCCAGCTAGCTATCTTTCAATATTTATATGCCTAGAATTCAATTCTGGCGTATTCTGGACAATGTTTCAGAGCACAGATTTTTCAATTATACTTATAAACATCTCAGATTAGTAAAACTAAAGTAAATACACAGCAGCAAAATGAAGAAATATGAGGGGGCCCATGCCCCCTCAGACCCCCCCAAAATGATGCCTATGATTATGCACATGGGTATGTATACCACAAAATGAGCATTCCATTGGCACACAATGGCAGGTACAGCACAAGTGTTATTGCCACAAATGCTAGCTTAGCCTATAGCTAGCCAAGCCAAGAAGCTTAAGTGTTTTTTTTTTTTGTACTGAATAGCCATGAGTATTGGAGCTTTCACTGAACATACACACTCTTTGTCTTGAAGAGAAAGTCAATACAATTCCTTGTAATTATAGGAATGAGGAAGTAGCAACAATATCGTATTGAATACATAGTACGCATATGAGTATACTGGTAATCGTTACTTATTTGCCCTATAATTTCCCTTTCCCACTTGAGTACCGATTAATCCCTAATTGTGCTCAAATTATTGCCCCGGGCGTGGTTCATAATTGTACTCTTATTCTGAACATGGCGTGCATTGACTAATTCACGATGGCAGAGTTGTTGACAAGGCTAGTCAGTCTTGATGACACCCAGCCCTGTCAACTAAAAGATGTAAGCCTTCATTTTGTGCTTTCGTGCCTTCGTTTTCTCAAATACTCCATGTAGACTCAATGATGAAACTCAGACTTGACCGTGCATGAACTCCCGCTTCCCGGAGAGTCACTGCTCATATGTAGCTACAGAGGTATTCATTTCACGAAGCTTCGTTTCTCTACCCAATATTAGCTTTGTTTCTCTACCCAGCTGTCAAACACTGTAACTAGACATTCAACATCTGTGTTGGAGTGTACCATATAGCCTAAAATTTTTGAGGTTGAAAAATTTCACAGATTTCACGGGTCTGAGCATGGCCTCAAATTTTTCTCTCGCAAAATTTCATAACAGCTGCAATGTGTGGCTGGAAGCTTGACCACAAATATTTTATCCATGAAAATTCGTTTTTGAGCAGAATTTGGCGAAGTCGCTAAATATTTACTCCTTGAAAATTTTAGGCTATGCAGTATTAGCCACTGGCAGCTATGGTGCTCATTACCAACTACGTATAAAGACACTGGAACTATAGGCAATCACACAAATTCTCGTCCAATTAGGGAATAATTGTACACACAATAGCAAAAATTAGACTCGGCTTCATCTCATCCAATTTTGACTAATGCTAGTTCTGACTGGACTTGAAATGTGTATACTAATGAAGTACTATAGTGCAAAAGCCTCAGCGTGTTGAACCATCAGCTGCCTAAGTGCATTAGAGCTTAAAGGATGATATACCGCATGCAGTTGTAAAGTAAGAGTCAAGCCTGCATGAACTGGAGTAACCACAAGAATGTGCACTAAACAGCCACGTGCGCTGCGCCACATTTGCAGTTTGACCAGCTGGACAAACTATGTGCTGGTGTCATGATCGATGAGTCAGCAGAAAGCTATCAAGCCTTAGAACCCAAGACAATCAAAGAAAGTCACTCTAGTTTACATAGTCATTACTTCTAGCTAGTGGTTCATATACTATGCCATTTGCAATCGTGTCAAGAGCCTTTGGTGTGTTTTTTGTTGAGAAAAAGCCGAGTCGCCAATCATCATGTCAGGCAAATAATGCCATATCTCCCGAACGAAACGTTTTCAGCAAAGTTCACACAATATAATCTTTAAAAGCCTACAAGAAACTGTATATTGCCTCACTTTAGACATATAAACCAGGTATGTAGCTGCTAGTGCGGTAACAGACTCACAGACATACACACACACACACACACACAAAATGACTACTGTATTAAACCCTGATGCATGCGCCGAGGCTTAATAATACACAAAAGTAGTAAATACCTCTTTTGGGACTTGACATCACCATGTGATAACAACACTAACACCCAGGTACTAACAATATTATGTAGTGAGTGATAGGCCAGGCACGATCTTACTGTATGAATTGGGTACTTTATTGCCCTCTTGAAGATGTATCTGTCTATTCTCCCTAAGGACAAGGAATCCTTTCTTTTGGGCAGATGTTCTTATGAGTGTCCAGTTGTTCCCCACATGCATGTGCAAGCATAAAGCAATAGGTTTGTCCATCTGTTGTCTGTCCGTACAAAAGTTAGAACTTTATAACTGTTGCTATGGCTAGTTGCTTCAGAGCTGTCATAATACCATGGATACTACTGGCCAACTTTTACAAGTAACTAAGTAAAATTTGCAAGTAACTACATAAAATCTACAAGTAACTAAGCTACTTATTTACTTCCTACTGACCAATCATGTTACAGGAAACTAGCAGTAAAATACTAAGTGTATATAGGCTTCGTGGCTTAGACTTAGGGCTTAGAGCTTAGAGCTGTAGACCCTAGTCATCTTCATTCTCACTATTGTCACCGTTATGATGTCAAATCACTACTACTGTGTGTGTTCTACTTGCTTCATATTAATACACACTTGGTAGAGGAGTTTTGAACAAAGCATTTTTGCCCAGTTTACCATGAAATAATGTTTATATACATTATTATAAAGAACCCTACATCTTAGACATGGAAATGAGATGTAGCTATTTTCATGGTATCAGACAAATACACATACTTTGGTGTACAAATCAAGTGCTTGTGAGTAAACCTTTACCTACAGCTACCCTCCTGTAGTGTACTATTGTCTACTGTGTGTATGCCTACATGTCTATCTAAAAAGATGGCAAGCTGGAGCAAAGCATTCAATTTTATAATCAAACATGTTATGTGTATGCTTTAGGTGTGACAGCAAAGACGTCGTAGTAAGGCTTGAATGGTCCTTAGAAGAATTTAAGTTTCATGTACTTCTGATGAATCTCAGCTACACGTCTATGGACTACGCATCACATCATAATGCTGAGGTAACAATTACACTAGCAGGTGGCCAGCAGTACACCGCTCAGATCAGTGGCGTAGCCAGAGCTATTGAACTGGTAGGGCACCGTTGCGCATGTGCAAAAGCTTTGACCACACCCACTAATTAACATCGTTAGGCCCTTGCGATCGCAATCAAATCTTGCAAGCCAGTTTCAGAATTTGCACTGTTTTATCGATTGTGATGCTTCTGAGAAGAAAGCAGGGCTTATTAGGCATAAAAGCAGCTGGTTTATCCCTTGTATTCTGTAAGGATATCGTGGATACTTGTTCAATATGCATTGCAAGAAGCTTTGAATGCTAGGGTCTGGATGTTGTTTGGTAGGGCCTAGGCCCTACCAGGCCCGCCCTTGGCTACGCCACTGCTCAGATTCTAGGAACCCCAGACTACGACAAAAATGCACTAATACTTCAAATTCCGCTTCAATCTACGTTATTTCAATTTTGCTCTCCTGATCGACTTGTGTATGACTTCAAGGCGTCAGCACACTTTGAAATCAGTCATCAGTATTATCACCACTTACACAAGGGAATTGATTGTGTAATCAATGAAATTCTTGAGAAACTTATTCCAACATTTCCCAGAGAATTATGTCATTCCAGATTCCCTCAAGTGCAATTCAACAAACAAGATGAGAGAAAGTACTTACTAGATAGACGTTATCAGGTCAAAGCCCTTAACCAAATGTTTTCATGTAATCCAAGCATTCCTTACCTTTTGCTGGGTCCCTTTGGAACAGGTAAAACCTACTTGCTAGCAGCTACTGTGGCAAGCTGGTAGAGACAGATGGAAATCAAGTACGTGTGCTGGTGTGCACCCACTTGAATCGTGGAGCTGATGGCCTTTATAAAGGCCTACAGGGGAAAATGAAGCATGTTAACAGACATGCTGCTCGTGTGGTAGTAAGTTCTGAAGGTTCACGACTTCGGCGAAATGCTGCAGTGATCTACCCAGATGAAACAGTCCTGAACTTTACTGTCTTAGTCACAACGTTTGGTGTGGCATTAAGTCTGATCGACTTTGTTGAAAGTGGAAATCTAATCTTCAGCCATATCCTCATTGATGAAGGAGCTCAATGTCCTGAACCAGAAGTCCTTGGTGCACTAGTATTAGCATCAACAGAGACAAGAATAATTATTGTGG
This sequence comes from Stappiaceae bacterium, assembly GCA_964291365.2. Classification (GTDB taxonomy): domain Bacteria; phylum Pseudomonadota; class Alphaproteobacteria; order Rhizobiales; family Stappiaceae; genus JBDWFY01. Next base: position 53,010 of record OZ219987.1, on the reverse strand, counting down.
GGGACAACAAACAGGTACATCAATTAGTGTATTGCATTCCTAGTCAATGATATGGTTCATAATCTAACGCTTTTTCAGGTAGGACCTCAAGTTCGCATACTTAGTGCAAGAGCACGGAAATATAGACTTGGTGAATCACTTCTTGAGCGACTGTTCTCATACTATAAAACTATAAATTGTACTTCCATGACCAAGACACACACATCCAGTCTTCTGACTAATTATCGCTGTCATCCAAGCATTCTCATGTTGGCCTCGAGCCTTTTTTATGAATGCACATTACTCAGTCAGAATAAAAGGGAAGCTCATCCCAAAGCTCCCTACCCATTGGTCTTTCTTTGTACTTCTGTGAGACAAAATGAGTTTAGCAATTGTTCACCAGAAAGTGAGGAGGAAGCAATAATTCTCATAACCAAAATGATAGAATTCATCCAAACATGGCACTCAATACCTACTGAACCAATTGGCCTGCTTGCATCTACAAAACAGCAAGTAATAAAGAAACTCTAGCTGTTACTAATAGTATTATGGTGTGACAGTTATTTCACTTTTATACAGGTTGCTTGTCTTCGAAGAACTTGGAGGCAAATGAAACAGTACTACGTCTTTCACTATCAATTCAAAGTTGAAATACTCCCCACCTACAATATTCAAGGTTTGCATGCATAAAACTTTAAACTCAATTATTAAATGAATTATGTTAGGTGAGGAGTTTTCTGCAGTATTTCTCAGTACATCTGAGCCGACAGATGGCCATGGAGCTCCGGCTGACCAGTTCAAGAGTATCTGTAATGAGTACGTTTTCAATACAGTTGTCACTCGAGCTCAGTCTCTTATAGTTGTCGCCGGTAATCCATTCTTTCTCCTTCCCACTTCAAGACCAACTGCTGGAAGGAGTACATTCATCGCTGCATCCAATGCCAGTCCTTTGAATTACCAAGATATTATGCACCTTCTGATGTTCAAAATTTGCCAAAAATCGTTGGTCAAGTATGTGAGGAAGTGTTTTACGTGAAAGAGTTCAACTAGCTGAAGAGCAATCCCTTGATACCAATGAAGTGGACATAATAGTGGAACGATATTTATCTGATTTGAATGAAAGACGAGAGTATAAAATTGCAACACAACTAGTTCAAAGTCCTTCGGGAGATATGTCATGGGTGGAGCAAAAATCAGCACAAGATCCTGAGGATGGAATTGTTTGGTGCCAATTAGACTGTAGAGACTTCCGTAAGGCTATTGCAAGACCAATCAATTCAAGCACAACAAACAGCGATACTACGAGATATACTATTTCAAGACACAAAGGTGCCATGCATGGTGGTATGGTAAAAGTTGACATTATACATAAGTGTGTGCTCTTTGATGAAGATACAGAAAAAGCTCTCGCAAGTACACATTTTGGTGAGACATACCTCTGTCGAGTTGATCCAAAGAATCCGATTCTTTTCTTTCCCCTTGATCGAAATTTATAAACCTTCCAATTTTATCTCAACTGAAGCAGACTCCAAGCCCACTACTGAAGCACATGAAACAAACACTCTAACTGATATAGACACTTCACCAATTCAGACTAAAGAGGATCATTCAACCACTAAATCCAAACTTGATACAAGCACAAATGCTCAATCTGGAGAAAGCACCACAGCTAGTAACAGGGTTGTGGATCTGATTTTGATAAATCTTCTTGGCTTTCTTTCTTTGTATATGCTAGTTTAGATTGAGTGGTATACCACAAGAGTATATATATATGACTTGTCTAAAATGATCTATGTACATAATATATTATACATATTATAGTTATAGCATAATTTGATGGCAAAGAGAGGGTCTGGGGATGAGGGTACATCATATACAAGATTGTTTTATGCACATAAAAAAATGAATGGTTGTCTATCCTATGTTGGTTATCTTATCATCATGATCTGTGTTACATGAGAGAGTCTTACTGACTACTCTACATTTCAATCCGTAAACAGCTCAATTGCCATTTCAAATCTAGAACACGTGATTAGTGAGTAGAGGAGGGTAAATATGAGTGTACCAGTAAAGCCGTATATAATCAAATCATTTATTGAAACAACCATGCACTCACAGTGAATGATTCATCATTGTTTGACAGTGAACAGTATGTTACTTATTCTCTGACCATAGATAGACAAATTTTTATGTCACACCACACAGGCAGCAGGCTAAACTTGATAGAATACTCTGTGATAAAAAAGCAACTAAAAATTGCAGAAGTAAGTAGGGATGGCAAGATAAACAAGTACTCAAACAACACCCCATGGTGTGTCTTATAATCAAGCAACAGGGTTACAATGAAAAAGCATGTAGGGATGCAGGCATATATATGCAACAACTTAAATTTTTGTAATATTATTATAATTATAATATTATACATGTGTCATGGAGCTCCAGGGTATGTAATAGTTGTACTATGGTTTTCTAAGGTGTATGGGGTATTGTATCCTGAGTGAGGTATAATGGTATTTTGAGGGCAAAGCCTGAGGAATTCCATTATACCACACGAAGGGTACAACCCATACATATTAGAAAACCATAGTACAGCTGACTTGTATGCTTCATCATAGTACAAGATACTTTAGACTTGCTGTTGTATACATCCAATAGTAAAAATTATCAATCACTGGTGAATTCCTAACACTATTTTGTGTGTCAGGACTCATCAGCATATCAAAAGAAAGTTCATCTGCTCTAGGAGGTGGGCGTAAATGATAAATGTTGGAGGCTGATAAAAAAATTTGGCTTTGTACAAGGTTTTTCTAAGTGCATACCCAAGAGGTGTAATGTCATACGCATTCGAATTGTTGCACTAAATTTTGAATTTTTTTCCCAATGCTAGCTATATTATATATCTATACAAGATTAAAAGAGTCAAAAGATGAAGATTAAAACTTAAAATCGAAAACAAAATTTTAAAGTTCCGATTTTCAAATTTCCAAGGGTAGGGAATCAACAGTCAGTAAAGTTCCAAGGCCCAGCAATCAATGACCAACAGAGAGAAGATCGTCAACAATGTAATCTTCAAAGGTTCCTGCTACAATGCCTGCTCCTTGGCTGCTGTGGTAGGCAGATGCCCAGCACTTGGAGTCACTGTGAAAGCTCTGCTTGGTGAACTTCCACAAGTCCTGCTCTTCCACTGGCACTGGAGGAAGACCAGGCATACGAAGCAACTTGGCATCTTCATCAATCCTAACTCCTTCATGGAAGAACTGGCCTGCAAGGGAGAGATACAGAAATGTCAGGTCAAATGATGCGCTATACATAAATGATCATATAAACTAACCAACAATTCCTCCCGACTTTTTCAATGGCACTCTAGTGTTGTGCCAGTACAGATCAAGATGGTTGCTCTTTGCATATTTGATGGTGAACTCAAGACCAAAGTCGATAAACTCGACATGAATACGAGGGTATCTTGGAGTGTGATTGGATGGAACATCAAGCATGGTCATTTTTCCATTGCGGAAGGATAGCTTCTTGATGGTCTTGGCTTCAAACTCGACTCTCTCTCCAATCCTGACAAGTTGGTCAGCAGCTGTGAACTGGAGTGTGCTCATCTTCTTGCCATTATGGTGGACAGCAATTTCAATGGAACCCAGCCAGGTGTTGTCATAGTCAGTGTCATCGGGAACAAAGAGTGCATTCATCTGGAACTGGTCGTTGCTGACGAGGTTGAAAGTGGTGTTAGATTGACCTTGGAAGGTGTAGCAGAGCAAAGCTCCTCCAGACAACCTGATGGCAAAGTGTGGGTCAGAGCCAATGCAAGCCTCTTCATCATTGTCTGGAATCAGAGTAAACACAACAGCCGTTCATGATTTTGCAAATTGCATTAAACTATACCCTTACAACACAAGTTTGGAAGCTGTGTGTGCGTCACTGGCTCCCCCCCAAAGATTAGATCCACAGGTGGAGGTGGACTGTCAGGACTGGTAGCATCTAAACAGATAGGGAATCGATCTGTAGGGCATTCCGAGCATGGCTGTCCAGCCCAGTAGGGAAGATGGCTGCTGAGGTCAGCATCTCCCGGGAACCCAGCACCGTAGACACAGACGAGCATGAATACATAGTCGAGGATCCGTGCACCTTGTCCATCAGCACCAGGGTTGGGGTCGTGGTTGCCTTCAACTGGATCATTATAAATATCTTCAGGGCAACAAACAGATACAGCACAGCCAACTTCACATGCTCGAGCCCAAATGATCTACAACAAAAAAACAGCAAACAATTCGCATACATATAATGCAACTCGCATATAAATTCCATAGGCCCATGCACAGTGGCTACTTACGTTTAGGTAGTGTTCACAGTTTGCGTCTCCATCACACTGCCCACTATAGTAGTTGTAGTTCTCGTGTTCCAAATACCAGTATGCAACCATGGAGCCCAGATTGTTTGCAGGATAGTAGACATGGTTCTCCCTAGCGTAGTGGTTCCTGTAGGGGATGGGGGGCAAGTTGTTGGGCTGGAAGTTGCACACGCACGCATTCACTGCAGCAACATCGGCCAAGGCATTGTTCCAGACCTGCAAAAGAAAATTACAGAATTAAAATCAAATTCAAATTGACCGACATGATTATACAAATTTGTGCAGTAATAAAGGGATTAGGAATTTGAAAGTATACCATTTGTCTCATGTTAGCCGCTGGAGGCTCGACACTAGCTCGGATGGCATTGTGGTAGAAGAGGAGCTCATTAATGTCATTTTCGTTGACTGGACCAGTGGTGGTATGACAAAGCACAGACCAACAGCAATGCACAGTAGTAGGTGGAGGGAATGCATTTTGCTGCAAGTCTGCTCCTGTCTTGATAGAAGGTTGACTGAAGAAATGAGGACTTGCACTGAACAGCTGGTAGGGAGATAAGAAATAGATGCACTGTAGCTGGATGGCTGAGAAACCGAGTCTTGACTCTGAGGAATGGAGCAGGGAGGGGAACTCTTCCTTGGTTGCTGAGGCCTGGAACCTGCCAAAGACCGTGCTCTTGCTCTGGTTCAGGCCTCCTTTTTATACCCCCTGGCAGCTGTTCACAGCCCTAGCTGGCCCTGCCTTCCTACCTGCCAGCTTGCCCTACATGTCTACTTGACTGTGTGACTCTATAGAACAAGGAGACACAAATTTACTGCTCAACTAATTGGAGCAGCATTGAGTCAAAAGACATAATTATGTCAATAATTACTGATGTTTCCAAGGCTAGCAGACGGAGCGATTTAGACTAGCCTCTGCATAGACATAACAATATGAGAATGCCTGCTTCATGCAATGTTGTTCCAAAGGATTCCTTACTAGAGACATATGACAGTTAAGCTGGGCTATAGACACGAGCATTGCATCACCATTATTTAAGAGGGCTCCCTTTCAGGGGCTGATCCAAATAATAATTATGCAAATATTGCTAGCCTCGTCCCCAGCCCCTCCCAGCTTTTCAATGTTTCACGCATTCAATGTTTCTGCATGAAACATTGAAAAGCTGGGGGGGGGGGGGGGGGGGGCTGACATGGCTATAGCAGTTAATGGTAGACATCTCTTATAGTACCAGTGGAGTAGGAACAGGGGGGGCCAGGGGGGCCACTGGCCCCCCCCCCCCAATACTTCAGAAGGGGGGGGGCCTGGCCCCCCCAATAATCAAGCTTAATACATAACCCTTTGTACATGCATTCTTCCAATTCTCATCATTTATCAGACTTTCTTTGCACAAGTCGTTACCTAAGTACTAAAATTCGACTTTTAGAAAAGGTATACTGTGGTCACAAAATTCAATGATCAAAACCACACCCATAACCTGTATCTGTGGCCCCTGCAATGCACGATTACTTCCTACTTCACTGAGTACTGTACATAAAAGAAGGCCTGGATTCAAGGCTAAATATCTCTCTACATGCCATAAACATGAAGAAAATGGTACGCCATAGCTAAGTAAGCCGACTTAATTGCCTAGTATACATGATATACACAGCCTATAGCTAACCAAGTTAATTTATTCAAATTTCTGGAATTCCTAAACAATAATGCTTTTGTAGCCTGTGGCAGCAGTGTAAACTAAATTCATGGAATGCTAGCTTTGGAGCCTTCAAGTTGGTGTCATTCCTGTAAAAAGCATTCAGTAGCACAAGTTGCCACTTGTTTGCCACTTGTGAAACTAGTGGTGTACCAGGGGGTATACATAATTGTATGTTGGCAATTTCTCTTTTCTCTATTTATACGTGAACTAAGCCCTGAGTTCTCCACAATAATCACACGAATAAGATCTACAGTATTGGAGTTAATTCTGAGGTGGCACTGTCGGATAAATGACATGAAAGGGCCTGCCAGTGCAACTACAACCCCAATGGGAGCAAAATGTTATATCCACAATATTCGGCTCCCTCTCGATTAATAACATGCATATTACATCCATTACTACTATGTATGAGACTAGTATGAGATATTCTTTGTAGTGCATTGTGGTCATTATTTGATACCTCCACACAGTGGGATAGAGTGCTTATTACTGTATGTGCTTGCCATAGTCAGTACAATAATTGGTTACCCTGAATGATAGAAATACAAGACATTAAGGCTTTTCTCCTGGACCATAGCATAATAATACTAGTATTATTTAGAGGATATAGCTAGTTTGGCTAGTAGCCACATCAAGCAAGTCTTGAGGGCCTATATCAATTAACCAAGACCAATGTCAGAGGCTATGTGAAAGTTGTGAGGTACAGTGGTAAAACTGGTACTTTGCTGTTCCAGTCAATGGCAAATCTGTACTGTTGTGATTACATCTTGATTAAACTGACATAGTTGGCCAAAGAGTATGGCCAATAATTGTTGGCAGGTATAGCCATTATTCAGTCTCTAGTCTCCATAATCCCACTGACAGTTTTCCTGCACCTACCCCAATTAAGGCCCCCTGGCCTGGGTTAGAGAGACAGTGGGGCATGCAATACTATAATTATGGCTGTTTTGGATATGTATGCAATAGTAGTGTGCCTCTAATTCTGTACAATTGATACAGTCCATAAAGTGGTAAAAATTAACAGAAGCAAATAATACACACTGGTATAATAGAAGTAATATCAAGGAGTTGTGCTAATACGTGTATATACAAAGTCACTGGACACAGTGTCTTCATAATTCCATCCACTTCTTTTGGTACATGGCTTAATTAAACTCCACAAAATAATGCCACAGAACTGGATAAAAGCTAGACCAATGGAAGTAACCAGAATGACTGATCGATCACTGACTAATTTAGTACTACTACTCAACACAATTAAGTTTCCAAGGAGTAAACTCTCAAAAATTTTGACAGACTTTTGTTTGTACACACGACAACATACAGTAAAAAGAAGTAAGAGCACCAGAACCACAATGAGTATGAGGAGATTGAGGTCAGGGATAATAGAGAATGTAAGGGAATAGATCAGAAGCAGCATGCCACGAACAAGTAGCAAGACTCCAAACCAATAGTGGTGTTTGTCTTTTAGTGGAGCAAAGCAGGCATCATAAAATGGAGTGAATTTTGTGATCCATCTCAGGCACTTTAAGTGTGATACTCTCCGCAACCACTGGACCAAAAACAGAATAAGAGTGTAAGGACACCAAAGTAGAGCTAAGGAAAGCAAGGCAGCTATGAATAAATAAATGTAAGGAGGCTTGAAATAAGAATAGTTACCATCAAGATACCATACAGCATGATCGTGTCCTTTAGGGTAAGATCTGAGCACTGCAAAAGCAAGTGCTTCAATTACTGTACGAAGCAGCTTCATGTATGAGAGAAGGCAAAGTGTTGCTAGAAGAGGAACAGCTCGATTGCCAATGAGTTTAGTGACCCTAGATGAATGACGTGCTACAACAATAATGCAGCCAGCAATAGCCCAAATGTAGATAGGGAACAGAAACTGCAGCCATGTCTTCCACAGAGCATTCAAGCCACGAACAAAGCAGCTTTCAATTCCAAAATCTAAGTTGAGCCATGCAACAAATACCTGAAAGACTGATACGAGAATATTTTGTTGAGAAGGGAACCAAACAGGTTTGTAGGTCCACAATATGTTAGCATAAAACACCAGACCATTTATTAGACCTTGTGTCACGGTCAGATTCAGTGCAAGAATGAAGAAAACCAACACAATCCCAGCAGCTACAAAGAAAATCAAAAGGGCCACATTGTTGTCATTGGCACAGTGGATACACCTAGAGGATCCAATAGCCAGGCTGTAGTTTATTTGGCAACCACCACATAGGGTACCTGCATGGTTGAAGGTGCACTGCATATTGGGCCCTTTTCCGAGGTTAACAACCTTGGGCCCTGATTTGCAGTAGTCAAGAGGACAGTAGGGATTGTAGTAAAGTACTCCATCAGCAGTGGCACTTATCCACATGGAGCTGTTCCATGTGTGATAGCCAGTTTTATTAACAAATGAGCACTTGAAATTGTGATCAGCTAGTACCTGATAGCAAATACATCCTGAGGGCAGTCCACTTGTGTGCACTTGATAAAATCCTGGAGGGCAGGTTAGAAAGGTAATGTTGAGGAATACTGGTGTGGTCAGGAGACCTTCGTCAATGCAATAATTTTGGTGCCAATTTTCAATTGACTGATTCATACTGGTAATGTTACCATACGCATTAACTGAAACTTTTTGTGCATGGAGATACATTATTTCCTGTTTGCTGGAGGAAAATACGGTATAGCTAACATTAGTGCATTTTGTACTCTCAGCCCATTGATCATACTGAAATGGCAGGAGATGTTGTGATGACAAAGATCCATTTATACGTACAAAGCCACTGTGAACTGTTCCTTTTGTTACTCCAAAGTCGTAACCAACAATAGCAATAGATAAATGAAAGGTTTCACCTGAGTAGACAACAATGTCTGTTACAAACACTTTCGATAGCTGGGCACATTTGGGTATGCCATTTATGTCACAAAGACACACTCTCATTGCTGAAGAGGATACAACTGAAGGGTCACCAGTGAGGTCTGGAAGAAAGCTAAAAACTTCATGATAGAGATGGCAAAAAGGTTTCTCCAGATGATAGTTATGATAATGAACTTCATAGTTGCACCTGGAATCATGAACGCTACTTCCATAAATATGTTGCCCAATGCCATTTTTAGCGATATTGGCTTCAAACTGAATCGTACCATTGATATATTCTGTAAACCCCACTCTAGGGTAATAAAAACATGGAGCATTTGGTTGAACAACTGCATATAAACCACCACCAATATCTAATGCTGTATTGTTTTTTATACAAACAGATCCACTGGTGATCTTAATGACAGAAGAATAAAGATAAGCAGCACCTCCTTGCATTGCAGTGTTGTTGGCAAAGATGACTTGAGCATTGCCGCTGACACAAAACGTTGTGAGAATTAAAAGGGCTGAACCGCCAAACAACTCAGCAGAATTATTGACGAAATCGACAAAACTGCCTTTAGATATGTTGAAGGTAGAGGAGTGCAGTTGAATTGCACCAGCCTCCTTAGCACTATTTCTCAAGAAAGAGAGATGAGCATTCTCACCATCAATTACAAATTGACTGTGAATCATGCTTATAGCTCCAGCATGAGGTGAAGAGTTGTTGAGTAACTTCATCATTGCATTCTTTCCCAGTTTTATTACAGAAGAGAACGCAAACAGAGCTCCCCCTTCCAAACCAGCTGTATTGTTGATGAACAGCAAGTTGCCTAGTAGGTACATTCTAGAGTCTTCCATGTAAATGGCTCCACCACAAAAAGAGGCAGCATTACCAAAAAAGGACACATTTGCAGCTTTTTTGGTGTATAAAGTGGAATCTGACATTCTAAGAACTCCACCACGGAGTGAAGACTCTGTGGATTCCATTGGTACATTGTTAGTGAATTGGACATTCCCGGCTAGAACAATGGTGCTATTTGTTATCTGTATGGCGGAATGCAATGGATGGTTGTAGTGTTCAACCAAGCAGTTTTTCAATGTGAGCACTCCCCGTGCAGTAGTTTGTATGAAAATATTCTGCTTGATTGTGCAGTTCATCAGTGATGTGATGGAATGAGTGATATTTATTGTTGAAAATAGGGACGTACTGAAATCACTATAGCCATGTAAACTTGAGTTTTTTATCATTAAATGACAGTTGACACCTACGAAACTAATAGAGGGGATATTGATAATTAGATTCTCAATTGTTATTTTCTTTATGTTCACAAATGTGAAGAAATTATCTTCGTGAAAATATGATACAATCCTCAGTGGCATATTAATGATCACACTTGCTCCTGATTCAGTACCGACTACAGAAAGAGTTGATATGTTACATATAAACAACTTTTTTGTCAAGTTATGGACTCCACACATAAAATACAGCATGATACTGGCATTGTCTGCTGGTGGAAAGAATGTATGACTGTTACTTGCATAGTAATCCATTGTATGACATTTTTGATTAGTAGGACAGCTACTATCATTGATACTGCAGTCTGCTCCGGAACCATGAGGTTCTGTAGGTTGAACATAATAAACTTCTGAAAGTACGACAGCAAGTACTTCTGAAATCCACAGAATAAGAAGTGCACGCTTGATCATTTCTGAATCTAGATAAGCACAGAGACTTTATTTTTAGTGTTGTTTCTGAGCATTGGTTACTCATGCATACATCACGATTGAAGAAAAATCAGCTACAGTTGTAAGATTTTATCATGCAGTCTTTGATTAATTCCACCATGCACTCATATATCTATTGTAATACTGGTAAAAGAAAGCTCCAGCTATCATTGGAGATTGCACTTGCTTAGCACTCTGTGATCAGCTTAAGTTAAGTCTTAAGCATTTCACATTCCTACAAATTTGTAACAATTGAACAGAGATAGCTACCGACCAAAAAATGTTTCACTATATATGCATGGCAGTATTTGTCATAGGAAGGAAGCACCTAAGTGATCAGTCAGTCCTGCATGACTCAAAGCTCATGATCCCAGTTCCCTCATCAGATTTCCAATTTGAGGTCTCAGCAAACCTTAATGAGACATTACTTATGAGTATAAAATAATAAAAGCTACAAATAAGCTGGTCTGAGTCTAAACCATGGAAAGTTTGCGTGTGAAATTAGAACTCATACATGTACGTGATAATGATATGTAACATGTACCTTATTAATCCTACTTTCCTTGTTCATACACTCTTTGTACTGACTCTCGCTATAAACTTCCTCCTTGCAATCTAAACTGAGGAGTTTTACTACATGCATGTGGTAGTTTTGGTTTCAAGTATGTAGTTATCTCTGTGAATGTTTGCAATCACACAATTGTGGCATGACCTAAATTGGACACCATAACTAGTATACATGTGTGCAGGGTTTGATGTGAGTGACACATGAACCAGCTACCATCATTATGAATGTAGTGAGTTGCTGTAATCTTCCACATCATGAGCATGTACTATGTTTATGATTCTCTTTCTCATCCCTAGGCCTTCCCATATTTTCAACATTACACGCAAAAAATAGACCTTCCCATGAATCGAAGTTTTTCAATGTTACAGGGAATTTTTCGTATGTAACGTTGAAAAGTATGGGAAAGCCTGGGGACCAGGCTACCTTTTTCCCTAAACTATATAGTACATTTTTTCCCCATCAGCAATGATTGATAAAAAGATGTGATGATGATTATGGTAGTATACCTCTGTTATAATATACACAAGAAGAGTCATTGTAGCCTCGTCCCCAAGCCCACATTAAATTTCCCAGCCGCAGTTTCAATGAAACATTTGCCGAACATTGCATTGAAAACCTCGGAAAGCTCAAGGCCCATCAAAATCATGATACACACTCACTATGTTTCTGGTATAGTGATCAAAAAGGTTCAGACATCAATGCACATAGCTAACAAAGAATTTCTTGACAACCGTTCATTCCGTACACTTCTCTGCTTTGAGATATCACTTTAGCTACCTGTGACGTCTGATTTCGTCGTGAATATAATATTATGGTTGAGCTACTGTAGATCTGGCTAACTTATTCTTATTAGCTAGATATGAAAAGTTCACAAAGGGGAAGTTCACTGTCTTTGAACCAGTCACATCCCGGCCGAAATGAGAAAATTAAAAAATGGTTTACTGGCCAACAGGTTCAACTGTACTGTGATCTCTGAATCATTGAATGCAATCTACTGGAAAAGTATCATACTCACCAATGACGCCAGACTAGTTCTGATGATGCGACACGGTAATGCTCTACTCAAGACTCAGCTCAGACGACAGTAGAGTTACCAATTCCTACTGTATGGTAAAGGATCGTCAAGTGCCTGACGACGTAACGCTCTGAGATCGAGACCGGAACAGCTTTCTGGAAGACTTCCCACAACGGCGATCCCCTATCTGTCTATCACATTCAAATCAGCATCTCACGGTCGTGATATTATCCCAGCTTCGTCTCCAGGCCCTTCCATTTAACAAAGTAAAGCACTGAACACTCATCTACTCAAAAGAGATATTCCATACAAACCGGCCATGCACACTGAGGGAGCGAAAGCCACAATATTATTGAGGAGTTGTGTATGTGAAATTGTAGATATTACTGAAATTTGTGCACTTCATGCAGTCGAAGTTACTCTGGATCCCTAGTCTAAATCTTAGGCATACAGATAGCTAGAGATGCTCTGAAGAGAAGACTTAGGGTGTCCAACCGAAAAAGTGGAAGTATGCAAAACCAATTGGCTGGTTTAAATTGATCATGACAGGAATTGAATTTGTCAGTGGTTGGCAGCAATCAAGAGGGCATAAGGATGTATTAAATAAGAACTTGAACTGTTGTCAGAATCATTGAAGTAGGTGATCCAAAACTGTCCCTTTCTTATCACTGACTCAGATGATGAATTACATTCTTGAATTGACGTGGTGAATATTTTGTATCATCTGATCTGAGCCCTTCCCATGTAGCTACCAATTGATAATCATAATTGACCACGAACTACAGAAATACCTAAGCTGAGTCTATGGCTAGCCCTCTTCTTCATATACGAAATACTGGTAGCTAAGTTATCTCTACTCCATATGTTCTGAAGACAGTGACAAAGATCTTGTAGCTAACATGTGATCCCATGCAGCGACTGTGGATTACAAGACTGGAGGATGGCTTCCAATGAGCAGGAGTAGCTACATGGATCGGATGGCACATGGAAAATTGCTGCACCCAGCAGGTAGGTATATGGTATCACTACCAATTATTTGTTACTAGCTCTCAGAACAAGTTATTAATAACCTTATCAGTAAAATTAATGTCTTTGAACTTCCGGTAGACCGCAGTCATGGTAGCTATCTTCTATAGGATTTTGCTACATCCTACTGTCCTAAGTTCCAATCAACAACTAACATTTTTTTACATCAAAGGATAACATATCAGAAAGAGAGGTGCAGTCTGTACAAATAGTTAACTAGGACATTGAAATTAGACAAGACTTGCCCAATAAATCGAAGGTTTCTCTTAGTTAAAACTTAAGTATAGCCTATATCAATGCTAACAAGATGATAGGACCTTTGGTCAAGATCATAAGCACTTGAAGGTCAGTAAAACAAAGCAGAAAGTCTACAAGTATTATAGTCCCACATACAATGACTAATTGGTTCTACATAATCACTTGCATGATGTTGCAATCTCTACTGTATCAGTTTTACCATCAATAGTCACGTCGCGGTGTTACCATGTGGCTATAGAAAGACTTCCCCATACATTGGTTGATGGAGTGTACATGTGGACAGTTATGATGGGTCGGTTATCTGAGCCCTTCCCACCAATTGCTAGCAGTTGACCATGAAGGGATATAATATAAGCGGAGTCTGATATTGAAACATCAGTCACTCTTTTCCATACTTTAGATAGTGACAGAGATTTGCAAGATATGTACTTAGTGATTATGGATTACAAGACTGGAGGAGGCTCTTTAATGAGCATGTGTATTATGCAAGACATATCTACTAGTCTCTCTTTGCCATACTGCAGATGGTAATACACATCTAGTATCTTGCTTGTGGATTACAAGATGTCAGTAATTACAATACCGCCGTATAGCAAAATTTTCACTGGTGCAAAATTTCATGGAATCAGCAGCCTCCCTCATGTTCAGAAGAAAATTTTATGATCCTAAATTTCATGCCAGCACTCTGGTGAGACCACAACCACAGATAATACATAATAAGCCCCAGTTAAATAATGAAAATCTGATGACTCTTATTTTCACAGCAGACGATCTATATCAGCGAAAACCACGAAATTTTGCATCATACAAAATTTCCTGCTATATGGTAATTACTGTAAATCTGGAACATTTCATTGTAGAAATATTTTGTAGTCGATAGCAACTATGAAAATTAATCTTACGAAGCCCATAACGCATGCACACTATTAGCGTTAACATGGTAAGGGGTTGATCCTACAAAAATTTATCATACGAAAGTTTCCTAGCACAAAAATTTCCAGATCTACAGTAGTTGCCCCTTTGGGTTTACCACCATTGTGATGGATCGGGTGAGCTCCCCCAGGATGGCTTTATATCCCCTCCAAAGGATGTAGTGAAAAACCTCATTTTTGGGGGTAGAGCAAGTAGACTCCAGGGAAAGAAAAGTGCCCTGCTACTGAGTGGACTCAAACTCATGACTTCGGTCAAGAGCTCGAGTCTTTATAACCACTGCACACATTACAAAATTGCGATTCAGAGGTTTGTATATTATTTATAATGAACAGTGGTGAGTCAGTTGGTAGCTATTTAATGTCCACTAGCTATATCAAGCTGCACTTTCAACAAACCCCAGGCTGATGTTTTAAATGACAAACTTGAAAGAGCACTGTAAAATTATACTAAGGTTATAGCAACAATTATATGTTAGCAGACAGATAAAGCAATTACCATTACATCGAGGGTTAATAGCTAATGCCAGGACTTACTACATGTACCACTATACATACAGTAGAGGAATAGTATTGTATAGCTATAATTATCAATAGCAAGAGTGCATTAGGAAGAGCACATAGTAGTAGTGACTTCAAGTTCTGGATTTGACGTCACTGTGTGGTTGTAGGATGTGTAGGGATAGGCCATGAAGCCACACTGCAGGTGCACAACTGGCAGAAAGTGTACATGGCTTTGTGGCTGTAGTGCTGTACTTTAAGTAGCTGCTAACCATATTCACGCCCCACTACTACTACAGCTGTAACGTCAAATCCAGAAAGGTCACTACTACTATGTGTGTTGCATACTCTTCCTAATATACTCTTGTCAATAGTATACTCTTGATAGTGAATGTGTAGGGATACATTCAACTGACAGTAAAGTACATCATAAACGTTTCATATCCCTGACATGGATATCACATGAGCAACCTCTAGTGATTGTGCCTTGATTGTTGACCATATATGGTTATCAGCTTTGATCGGGTGTGCCACATAGTTGTGGTTCTGAATAGTACTATCCGGTAGTGACTTTGAGCTCCTCAATCTCACCATCCTGTTGAAAGACAAAACTACTAGCATAGTAGCTAGCTATAGCTATATATTAGACAAATTTTTACCCCAGTGTGCTAATTACAGTCTCAGTATAAATGTGGTAGTCTCTAGGCTAACCAGTGACCAGATAGCTGAACAAGACAAGATATAACCCATGGCTAACAATTTTGTCAATGTTGAGTCATATTGGACACCCTGGGAGCATCAGGTGTGTTCTCAGTGCCATCACAGCAATCCCTATGCCATCTGGCTAGTCAAAGTTGGTTGCTTTCAGCCCCACAGACACATACAGAGAGACTACATCCATGTGGTAATAGACAGTGAGAACATTGTGCTAGAACCTCTACGCCCGATGCCTAGAAACTTCAAATCATTCTGTGGTGTATACACAATGTGTAAATACTTTGAAAAAGGAACATGCCAAAAGCAACAACTATGTAGTTACGCACACTGTGATTTTGAAGTTGACATGTGGAATATCAAGAAAAGGCTAGCAAGAGGTAAGTGGATTCTAACTAGCTAGATATACAGTAGATTTTGACTTACTCAATTTTTACTAAAGGTAGCAAACTAGTTTCACAACTCAGTGATCTCTCTCTTGAAAGTCAGAGTCCATCAGAAGTGTGTCAGGTTTGCTTTGAAGCCAACCCTAAAGCTCTCTGGCTTTCATGGGTGAAATGTACTAACATGGATTTGCACAGGGATGTGAGTAAGGTCACTGTGGTTGTCAGGGGCAAACAGTTGGTCAAGGTTCGTCCCCTTCCGGCAAGATATACTAATTTCAATCAGGTGAAGATTTGCACAAGTCAGCAGCCAGTATATGGGGATGCCATCTGCCGCTCCTGTTCATCCAAATGTGCACATTCCATTGGAGAGCTCCTCTATTGGCAGTGGCAAGTTGCAAAGAAGAGGATCTTCACAAAGGTCAGGCCTTGCATGCATTTTATACACTATCTGCTACACTGTGACTGTGTTTCTGACCAGCTAGCTATATAATATAGCTGGCACTGATTATAGCCCAAATTGGTTAGCACAGCTATATTTTGTACAGGATATTCTCTTCACGGAACTGAATAATGTGTATGGGTATCCTGATGAACACTCAGAGGTTGTCAGTAGAGCTATCACTAAGGAGTTAACAGTAGATAATTACTACAGTAAATACCACAACCTAGTCTACCTTGAAGAAATGGAGAGCTCTCGAAAAATTATTGCAGAGTAAGTCTATTCAAGATCAACAATCAATGTAGCTATGCTTTAAAAAATACAATGTACAGAAGAAATGTTTTGTAGGAGTACAGTATTCATACCATAGTGTCACAAGTAAGTGCCCACACACTCCCACAAAAGCATCCATGTACCAAATTTTAAGGGATCAACCTCAATATAAACATGCTATTTCCATTCCGGGTAAGCATCCACATCAACAGAATAGTGAGTCAATATGTTTAAGTGCCCATGTGATTATGTGGTGGTTGCAGATAGAACAGAATATTAATTAAAACCTTATAGGACTTCATACTGCTCCAACGTGGCTAAGAAATAGCATAGAAAGCTAAAAATTGGTAATTTAGTTAGTATCCTTTGATCTTGCTCACCAAGCTGTCATAAAGGTTTTGAACACTTCAGTGCTTAAACTAAGCTAGCTAGCTAGCTATGCATGTCATTATCTAGCTTTCAGGCATGTGCAAGGGGTAATATAATCAGTTTGTCCATATCATCATTACCCCCACGCACATGTGGAAGGGGTAAAGCTATCAGTTTCTTCGTTATTGTCGTTGTCCACACAACAATTGCCAGATCTCAAGTTTTAGTAAGTGGTCAGTGCTGTCAATATGTTGAAAATGACGACAAAATGATGAATTTTTGCTTCTAAGTGCTTGTCAAGTAGCCTCGTCCCCAGGCTCCCCGATCTTTTCAACGCACGCGAGAGAAGAGGGGGAGCCTGGGATCTAATGTCACGTGCGCGACGTAGGCCCATATACTAGGGTAGGAAGGGTGGCGGATCGTGAAAATTGCGCGTGGGCGAGCGCGATTTTCGAGCTCATACGGGTGAAAAAGAAGGCTACACTGACTGTCAGCGAGGGTAGTGCGATCCTTAGAGGCCTCGCAGAGCTTTGTTTGATCGACCAAAGACCCCAAACAGGTCTGAAATCGACGCTTTGCGGCAAGGCTAGCGCAACGCCATTTTGCCAACATGACGTGACTTTAGATCCCAGGCCCTCTCTCGTTTTTTTTCCCTGCAAGTGAAAAAAGCTGAAGGGGGCTGCGAGGCTACTTGTCAAGGACCATGAACGCTACAAATCATGTTTTTTGATCGGCCATACCCATTGAGTAATGCCATGTACTGTTTCCACTACATATGCTTGAGTTCAGTACATAAGGGTCATCAAGTCATAAAGTGATCTATAGGCTAGGCTATAGTGCAAGCTATGCTATGCTACAGTGTCATGGCTATAGTGCGCATGGGGTATGTGCTCTAGACAGCTCTAGTTATAGTTATATGTTGTAATTGGATGTCACAGCAATTATCTGTTTGCTTATCGTGGCCACATGTACATACGCTGCAAATGATATAGTTATTTTATGAGCCAATCATAACTCAATTATAAATATTCTTTGAGTACTGGCATTAATACTGGTATACCTATTCACAGGAAAGAATTAACTATGCCTACAGCTACAATATCATGATATTAACCTTTTGTGGCAAAATTCGTGATTAAATTTACCATAGAGAACCCTGAGATATCACATTGTCTATTTGAAACAGACCAATAATGTAGCAATTAGCATGGTAACAATAAGACACACATGCACTGTAAACCTCCAGCACAGTGCCAAGGATTAAGAAGCGCCCACTGCCAATAATGAAGCTCTAAAGTGCTAAACCCTTGGCAAGCTATCACATCATATCATGATGGTTAGCCAGACTATACGCAGCTACGTATAAAAGTGCATTATGCACATGGGTATGTATACCACAAAATGAGCGTTCCATTGGCACACAATGGCAGGTACAGCACAAGTGTTATTGCCACAAATGCTAGCTTAGCCTATAGCTAGCCAAGCCAAGAAGCTTAAGTGTTTTTTTTTTGTACTGAATAGCCATGAGTATAGGAGCTTTCACTGAACATACACACTCTTTGTCTTGAAGAGAAAGTCAATACGATTCCTTGTAATTATAGGAATGAGGAAGTAGCAACAATATCGTATTGAATACATAGTACGCATATGAGTATACTGGTAATCATAATATAGTTACTTATTTGTCCTATACTTTCCCCTATACACTTGAGTACCGATTAATCCCTAATTGTACTCAAATTATTGCCCCGGGCGTGGTTCATAATTGTACTCTTATTCTGAACATGGCGTGCACTGACTAATTCACGATGGCAGAGTTGTTGACAAGGCTAGTCAGTCTTGATGACACCCAGCCCTGTCAACTAAAAGATGTAAGCCTTCATTTTGCGCTTTCGTGCCTTCGTTTTCTCAAATACTCCATGTAGACTCAATGATGAGACTCAGATGCGACTGTGCATGAACTCCCGCTTCCCGGAGAGTCACTGCTCATATGTAGCTACAGAGGTATTCATTTCACGAAGCTTTGTTTCTCTACCCAATATTAGCTTTGTTTCTCTACCCAGCTGTCAAACACTGTAACTAGACATTCAACATCTGTGTTGGAGTGTACCATATAGCCTAAAATTTTCGAAGTTGAAAAATTTCACAGATTTCACGGGTCTGAGCATGGCCTCAAATTTTTCTCTCACAAAATTTCATAACAGCTGCAATGTGTGGCTGGAAGCTTGACCACAAATATTTTATCCATGAAAATTTGTTTTTGAGCAGAATTTGGCGAAGTCGCAAAATATTTACCCCTTGAAAATTTTAGGCTATGCAGTATTAGCCACTGGCAGCTATGGTGCTCATTACCAACTACGTATAAAGAAACTGGAACTATAGGCAATCACACACATTCTCGTCCAATTAGGGATAATTGTACACACAATAGCAAAAATTAGACTCGGCTTCGTCTCATCCAATTTTGACTAATGCTAGTTCTGACTGGACTTGAAATGTGTATACTAATGAAGTACTATAGTGCAAAAGCCTCAGCGCGTTGAACCATCAGCTACCTAAGTGCATTAGAGCTTAAAGGATGATATACCGCATGCAGTCGTGAAGTAAGAGTCAAGCCTGCATGAACTGGAGTAACCACAAGAATGTGCACTAAACAGCCACGTGTGCTGCGCTACATTTGCAATTTGACCAGCTGGACAAACTATGTGCTGGTGTCATGATCGATGAGTCAGCAGAAAGCTATCAAGCCTTAGAACCCAAGACAATCAAAGAAAGTCACTCTAGTTTACATAGTCATTACTTCTAGCTAGTGGTTCATATACTATGCCATTTGCAATCGTGTCAAGAGCCTTTGGTGTGTTTTTTGTTGAGAAAAAGCCGAGTCGCCAATCATCATATCAGGCAAATAATGCCATATCTCCCAAACGAAACGTTTTCAGCAAAGTTCACACAATATAATCTTTAAAAGCCTACAAGAAACTGTATATTGCCTCACTTTAGACATATAAACCAGGTATGTAGCTGCTAGTGCGGTAACAGACTCACAGACATACACACACACACACACACACAAAATGACTACTGTATTAAACCCTGATGCATGCGCCGAGGCTTAATAATACACAAAAGTAGTAAATACCTCTTTTGGGACTTGACATCACCATGTGATAACAACACTAACACCCAGGTACTAACAATATTATGTAGTGAGTGATAGGCATGATCTTACTGTATGAATTGGGTACTTTATTGCCCACTTGAAGATGTATCTGTATATCCTCCCTAAGGACAAGGAATCCTTTCTTTTGGGCAGATGTTCTTATGAGTGTCCAGTTGTTCCCCACATGCATGTGCAAGGGTAAAGCAATAGGTTTGTCCATCTGTTGTCTGTCCATACAAAAGTTAGAACTTTATAACTGTTGCTATGGCTAGTTGCTTCAGAGCTGTCATAATACCATGGATACTACTGACCAACTTTTACAAGTAACTAAGTAAAATTTGCAAGTAACTACATAAAATCTACAAGTAACTAAGCTACTTATTTACTTCCTATTGACCAATCATGTTACAGGAAACTAGCAGTAAAATACTAAGTGTATATAGGCTTCGTGGCTTAGGCTTAGGGCTTAGGGCTTAGAGCTGTAGACCCTAGTCATCTTCATTCTCCACTATTGTCATGGTTATGATGTCAAATCACTACTACTGTGTGTGTTCTACTTGCCTTCATATTAATACACACTTGGCAGAGGAGTTTTGAACAAAGCTTTTTTGCCCAGTTTACCATGAAATAATGTTATTATAAAGAACCCTACATCTTAGACATGGAAATGAGATGTAGCCATTTTCATGGTATCAGACAAAATTAATACACATACTTTGGTGTACAAATCAAATGCTTGTGAGTAAATGTTTACCTACAGCTACCCTCCTCTACTATTGTCTACTGTGTGTATGCCTATATGTCTATATAAAAAGATGGCAAGCTGGAGCAAAGTATTCAATTTTATAATCAAACATGTTATGTGTATGCTTTAGGTGTGACAGCAAAGACGTTGTAGTAAGGCTTGAATGGTCCTTAGAGGAATTTAAGTTTCATGTACTTCTGATGAATCTCAGCTACACGTCTATGGACTACGCATCACATCATAATGCTGAGGTAACAATTACGCTAGCAGGTGGCCAGCAGTACACCGCTCAGATTCTAGGAACCCCAGACTACGACAAAAATGCACTAATACTTCAAATTCCGCTTCAATCTACGTTATTTCAACTTTGCTCTCCTGATCGACTTGTGTATGACTTCAAGGCGTCAGCACACTTTGAAATCAATCATCAGTATTATCACCGCTTACACAAGGGAATTGATTGTGTAATCGATGAAATTCTTGAGAAACTTATTCCAACATTTCCCAGAGAATTATTATATCATTCCAGATTCCCTCAAGTGCAATTCAACAAACAAGATGAGAGAAAGTACTTACTAGATAGACGTTATCAGGTCAAAGCCCTTAACCAAATGTTTTCATGTAATCCGAGCATTCCTTACCTTTTGCTGGGTCCCTTTGGAACAGGTAAGACCTACTTGCTAGCAGCTGCTGTGGCCAAGCTGATAGAGACAGGTGGAAATCAAGTACGTGTGCTGGTGTGCACCCACTTGAATCGTGGAGCTGATGGCCTTTATAAAGGCCTACAGGGGAAAATGAAACATGTTAACAGACATGTTGCTCGTGTGGTAAGTTCTGAAGGTTCGCGGCTTTGGCAAAATGCTGCAGTGATCTACCCAGATGAAACAGTCCTGAACTTTACTGTCTTAGTCACAACATTTGGTGTGGCGTTAAGTCTGGTCGACTTTGTTGAAAGTGGAAACCTAATCTTCAGCCATATCCTCATTGATGAAGGAGCTCAATGTCCTGAACCAGAAGTCCTTGGTGCACTAGTATTAGCATCAACAGAGACAAGAATAATTATTGTGGGGGACAACAAACAGGTACATCAATTAGTGTATTGCATTCCATGTCAACGATATGGTTCATAATCTAATGCTTTTTCAGGTGGGACCTAAAGTTCGCATACATAGTGCAAGAGCCCGGAAATATGGACTTGGTGAATCACTTATTGAGCGACTGTTCTCATACTATAAAACTATAAATTATGCTTCCACGACCAAGACACACACATCCAGTCTTCTGACTAATTATCGCTGTCATCCAAGCATTCTCATGTTGGCCTCAAGCCTTTTTTATGAATGTACATTACTCAGTCAGAATAAAAGGGAAGCTCATCCCAAAGCTCCCTACCCATTGGTCTTTCTTTGTACTTCTGTGAGACAAAATGAGTTTAGCAATTGTTCACCAGAAAGTGAGGAGGAAGCAAAAATTCTCATAACCAAAATGATAGAACTCATCCAAACATGGCACTCAATACCTACTGAACCAATTGGCCTGCTTGCATCTACAAAACAGCAAGTAATAAAGAAACTCTAGCTGTTACTAATAGTATTATGGTGTGACAGCTATTCACTTTTATACAGGTTGCTTGTCTTCGAAGGACTTGGAGGCAAATGAAACAGCACTATGTCCTTCACTATCAATTCAAAGTTGAAATACTCCCCACCTACAATATTCAAGGTTTGCATGCATAAAACTTTAATAAACATAAACTCAATTATTAAATAAATTATGTTAGGTGAGGAGTTTTCTGCAGTATTTCTCAGTACATCTGAGCCGACAGATGGCCATGGAGCTCCGGCTGACCAGTTCAAGAGTATCTGTAATGAGTATGTTTTCAATACAGTTGTCACTCGAGCTCAGTCTCTTATAGTTGTCGCCGGTAATCCATTCTTTCTCCTTCACATGGGCTCCCACTTCAAGACCAACTGCTGGAAGGAGTACATTTGTCGCTGCATCCAATGCCAGTCCTTTGAACTACCAAGATATTATGCACCTTCTGATGCTCAAAATTTGCCAAAAATCGTTGGTCAAATATGTGAGGAAGTATTTTTACATGAAAGCGTTCAACTAGCTGAAGAGCAATCCCTTGATACCAATGAAGTGGACATAATAGTGGAACGATATTTATCTGATTTGAATGAAAGACGAGAGTATAAAATTGCAACACAACTAGTTCAAAGTCCTTCGGGAGATATGTCATGGGTGGAGCAAAAATCAGCACAAGATCCTGAGGATGGAATTGTTTGGTGCCAATTAGACTGTAGAGACTTCCGTAAGGCTATTGCAAGACCAATCAATTCAAGCACAACAAACAGCGATACTACAAGATACACTATTTCAAGACGCAAAGGTGCCATGCATGGTGGTATGGTAAAAGTTGACATTATACGTAAGTGTGTGCTCTTTGATGAAGATACAGAAAAAGCTCTCGCAAGTACACATTTTGGTGAGACATACCTCTGTCAAGTTGATCCAAAGAATCCGATTCTTTTCTTTCCCCTTGATCGAAAATATCCAAAATTTGTAAACCTTCCAATTTTATCAGTTCGAGCTAAGAATGGTGTTGTCTGTTTTGACCCCAAGAGCATTAACAGCAGTGCAAAGGTGAACAATTTTATCCCACTAGAGGTTGCAACCAAGATGCTCTTTATGGTGAAATTTCTAGGTTGGCAAAAGAACTATTCTTATCCACTGGGTATCATCGTAGCAGCACTACCATCAGGCCATTCCCCATATACTGGAGAACTTCTACTGAGGATTAGCAATAGTATACCATTAATTTCTTGTCCTGGTGAAGAAACACAAATTTCAACCCATGAAGATACTTATACAGTTATTTTCACCGGAGCCTTCACTATTGATCCTGAAGGTTCACCTGATCATGATGATGCACTGACATGCAGATTAGTGACCAAAGCAGCTAACAGTAGTCTATATGAGATTGGTGTGCACATTACAAATGTTGAGAGATACATTCCTAAAGATAGTGAGCTTGACAAGGAAGCATGTCAGAGAGGATGTGCTGCTTATCGCTCCCCAGATCGCTGTATCAGCTGCATGCTCCCGGAACAAATGATCCAAAATGATCTGAGCATATCACAAGGAAGTACAAGATATGCTCTCTCAGTCGTTGTTCAATATGCAGTAGATAATGAAGGTTCTGTTGAAGAAGTTCCAAATAGTATTACATTTATGGAGTCTAGAGTACACAGTAATCTGGCACTGACTTATGAAGAAGCCCAGACGCTACTTTTCAAGCAACAAAACCTTTCCAGTGATTCTCTGTTTTCTGACTATGAAAAGGTTACTCAATACAACCACCAAAGCTTGTCTAATAACTACCTAAGTATTGAAGATCAGCTTTCAGTGCTTTGGAAGATAGCCATGTACATTCGACGGAAGCGCATAGGTAAAGATGCTGCATATAGTTTTATAATTGAGGACTCTGATGATCAAAGATGCCCAGAAGCTCACATTCTCATCCAAGAACTAATGATATGGACAAATAAATCTGTGGCCATCAAACTTTTGAACACCTTTCCAAAGGAGACTGTCTTAAGAGTACAGAATAAACCATCAGAAGAAGAGTTAACTAATCTGAGAAAACAGCACGGAGCAGCCATGGCAATATCTCTTGCACTAAGAAGTTACATTGAGGCAGATGAGACTGCAGTTGATCAAGTACATATTTTGAGCAATGTGTACACAAAGATCAGGGAGAATTTAGATAATTATCAAATTCTTACTGTATTACACCACATTCAGTTTGAGCATCTTCATCCACAGACTGCTGCAGCAATAGCTGGATTACGTCAAAGTAGGAGGTCATGTGGAGCTGATTATGTCGTGAGCACAGAAGATAAGAAAGAGTATTGGCACGACACCCTCCAATGTGCTCAGTACACACATTTTACTTCACCGATTCGGCGATATATAGATATTGTGGTGCAACGGCTTCTTCAAGCTGCAATCCAAAGCAAAAGATGCCCATACAATAGGGAAGAACTACAAGAGATCTGTCGGCAAACCAAAGAAGCAGTAAAAAGATCAAACAACTATGCTAGGGAGGTAAAGAGATTAGATCTAGCAACACAGCTTCGTAGTATTAGTCATCAGGTGGTTAGTATTGTTCAACAAATTACTGAAGATGCTGAGGTAGAGCTCATCTTCAGTGACCCCCTTCTTAGAGTACTATATGCACGAGAAAGATCAATTGCTCTGAAGTATTTGAATGCCCTGACAATTCCTATCCAAGAGAGTGAGCAATCAGGATCAGCTCAAAAATTTGAGTCCCTCACCAATGATCCAGTCATATGGCAGGCAAAGATAAGTTCATTTCAAGGAACAGCAAGGAGCTTCCTTTCAAATCCCATGTTGCAACTGATCAAGAATGTCTCTGAATCTGATTATGATCACAATAGGTATGCAGAGATTAGTCTGCTTTCCCTCGAAAATGGAATGATTAGCACAAGTTCCAACTTGATTGAGAACAAACTAATTGCAAAAGTTTTCCCACTCACTCAAGCTGTACCAGCAAGTAAGTGGACTCATCTGCAAGAAATAATAAAGTCTGATCATTCCGATAAAGATCCAGCTAGTATAAGGAACATTATCACAAAAATGTTTTCTGTAAAAGAAAGTCCATCAAATATTATGACTTTTCCAGAGTTAACAAATTCTCCCTCTCCTATGTGGATATACAAGCTCCATAGATCCATCCACACGAGTGAAGTTTTGAAAGCTCAGCTGACAGCATCACGCCTTGAGTATATTCTCTCTCCCACACTTCAACTGGTTGAAGTTGGGCCTGAACTGAGAATTTGCATACAACACAACCGTAATGCATCTGAGTGTTTTGCAGATAAATTAGTGAATAATGCTTCCAAGAGAAACTATAACTCAATGGAAGAGTATTTTAAATGCTGGGAGCAAGTTCTTCTCTATGAAGCTGTCATTGAAAGCCTCACAGAAAGTGAACTACTTTTAATAAGAGATGTTTCTTTGCAGTGGCCCAAGCTGGAATATGAATGTGATTCACTAGGCCAAGCATCATATAAGTTAGTTATCCCAGCTAGAGAGCCTAAGGCTGGAGTGGTGATGGAAATTCCAAAGGAATTCATGACAGTATCTCATGACTTCTTCACCTTCAGAATTGGTGATTTACTTTGCATACGTTATGATACTGAAAGAAATCAAGAGAGGCTGGGTTTTGTACTTCACATGGTGATTCATCATATTGACTCTGATCCTGGAACTAAAACTACTACTAAACAGAATGATAGAGTGGAGAAAGTGAAGGTGTACTTAAAATTTGTGGGGAATACTTCCAATTTTATTAGCCCACAAATAGCCGAATTACTCACTTCTTCAGACACCATAGCGTGTTTGAAGTGTGAAATGCAACTACTGCCCCTCACCCTACCATTCAGGTAACAGGCAATTTCATCCATGCATGCATTATGTCATCATAATAATATTATCTGTAATTAGGAGAATATATCGGTGCTTACATGACTTAAGATTAGATGCAAACACGTCTCCACTGGCTTTGCAAATTGCAATGGGAACTGCAAGGATGAAAAATACTACAAGTATGCATAATTTAGTGGTGATCTAGCATGCATCCTGTAATATTATACTAACTAACAATAATGTAGATCTTCAGAGTATTGATACCATGATGACTGCTGAAGAAGCATCCATTTCAACAGCAATTTGGCCCATAACACGAAGAGATGCTGGAAGAGGGAGGAAAAAGCTAAACCATTGGCAAAAAGAAGCCATCAAAATTGCTTGCAATAATTACTTCACATTAATTCAAGGCCCTCCAGGTATGCTTCGATCTTAATTGTTTTCTAGACTGATTATGGATATTCACTCCTTAGATTTTATTGATTGCACTTAATAATACCTGCAGGAACTGGAAAGAGTGTGACTGGTGCCCATCTAGCTTATGCATTTGCTAAAAAGCTTCGTAAGGAGCAATCATCTTTGAAGGCATCAATATCCCGGTTGCCTGGCCAAAAGGTTAAAGTGGAGGAGTTGAAACCCTGTGTAATGTACTGTGGTCCTTCTAACCAAGCAGTCAATGTTGTTTTAAGTAAGTACTACTATTTTTTAAGGAGTTAAGATAGAATGATTTTTTTTAAATAGACTATCTGATTCAAGACGGGGTTCCTGTGAAAGATGACCTAAAAATTCTTCGTATCTTCAGTAAGACCATTGAACAAAGGGAGTATCCAGGACCCAAGCTGCATGATGGAGTATTTCCCAAATTCACCACTTCTGAAGCTAAATGTGAGCCAAAACATGAGAGATATGCTCTGCACAAGAAAATTCGTAGAACCAACCCAGAAATAGCTGCAATGGACAGAGAGTTTGAAGAATTGAATAAACAGAATAAAATCCCCAGCATTATGATGAGGCGGAAGTATCGATCCACGGTTTTTAATGCTGAAATGAACGTCTTAAAGAGTGGATTTGATATTATACTCTGCACATGCAATGAGGCATCAAGTCATCGCATAGCTAAGAGTGTCTGCCCTGTGTACTGTATAGTTGATGAGTGTGCTATGTGCACTGAGCCAGAATGTATGGTTCCAATTCAGAGAGCAGAGCACGTTGTTCTCATTGGTGACCATCAACAGCTTAGACCTGTCATCAAAAGCAGGGAAGCTGAAGCTAAGGGCCTTGGTAAGTCACTCTTTGAGAGGTATGCCCAGGAAGACAATGAAGGTCTTCCACTTCAGAAACCTCACATGTTGAAGATACAATACAGAATGGTGAGCATAGTACATGTACCACTAAAATAATACATTCATACAGCTTTTATCTACAGCATGAGGAACTTTGTCAATTTCCTTCTAACGAATTTTATGATGGAAAACTTGAGACTGACATGTCTGTCAGAAATCGTAACAATCCAGAAGTCTATCTGTGGTTTTGGCCTCGTGGTCCCAGAAAACCTTTTGTATTTGTACATGTTGAAGGAACAGAAAGTGAATCACATACAGGGAGAAAGGGGAAGGCTAGAGTAGGCTTGGAGTCCAAGTACAACAAACAAGAAGCAGGAAAGATCGTAAGTGTGCCAAGCATTTACAACAGAGCTGTTACAGATTCAAAAAGCATTCCAATCCCAGCTAGGCTATGCATGATAATTGATGTGAGCAATGAGGCTCTTTGGCCATGAAGTGAGAACTGCCCTAGCTTTTGAATGCTTCACCAACAGCATGTATATAACGTTTCTCTTCACCAATATGTGGCCACAGTTATACATACTATGCAATCTGCATATAATCATACATACACACATACATAGGCTGAAATAGCAGCTATACTAGTGAACCGGCACGATGTAATGCCAACCAGCATAACAGCTCTGACTCCGTATTCATCACAAAAGGAAGAAATCAAGAGGAGATTACAAGACAAGAAGCTCACTGGAATTCCAGTGAAGACTATCACTGAAAGTCAAGGTACTAGCCTATAGCTATACACAATCATGGTCACCAGCTTTGTAATCATAATAATTATTATGTAGGAAGTGAATCTGGAATTGTTCTACTTTCAACTGTTCGCTCTAAGCCAAAAGATGAAATCAGCATTCAAGATGGTCCCAACGAGAGGAAGAATGCAGATATTGCGTGGATCCGAAGAAACTTAGGATTTGTAACGGACCGTCACCAAATCTGTGTTGGGCTCACACGTTGCAAGTATGGGCTAGTAATAGTTGGTAAGGGAATATTGTATCTCCACATAATCTAAACATATACTGGTATAACTGTGTTTGGTACAGGAAACAAGCATCTTCTCTCTTATGATGGGACATGGAGAAAGCTTATTGAACATTACAATCAAAATGGTTGTGTCAGAGATGGTGACAGCTTCCCACGCAAACATTAATATTTTTTTTCATTTACTGTAGATCTGGAAATTTTCGTGTTAGGAAACTTTCATAAAATTTCATGTTGAAAACTTTCGTAGGAATGACCCCTTATACCACTTTAACATTGATAGCGCATGCATTTTTCTAAGATTAAGTTTCGTAGCTGCCATCGACTACGAAAATCTTCTTACAATGAAAATTTCCAGATTTACGGTATTGATGAAGTAAACATTCATTGCTATGCTTAAGAAAATAAGCTCAGCATTCCAATAGTGAAATAGATGTACAACGTCATGTATACAGGATGGTTCGATGTGAGGACCATTACAATACACTAGTATCAGGGTACAGTAGAACCTTCCGTATCAGAATCTCTAAGATATGGACTGCCGCCAGACAACAGACAAACTACATGCCACAATGCAAATATTTACGAAGCTAGTCAGTGTTATGACAAGTAGTATGGTAGTCTGTGGTAGGATACTAGCCTGCTCTGTGAATAATTGCATTATGTAGCAGAGAACTCAAAGGTACAGAGGCAGAGGTGCCCTGCATGAAAATTACCGTACTAGGATCTGGTGAAAACCATCTACTCAACTTACTGTGACCTCTTCAAATCTTCCCATTTGTGCATCATCAGTATAGTGATCAGCCAGCCTCCTCCTCTTCTCCTCTATGCTGGGGGTGTAGGAGAGTCTGGGCATTAAAATATGGCAACGAAATCTGGTATTAAAGTAGCAGTTCCTGGAGGAGCAGAAACTCATCAATACATTGTGACTGAATAAATATTCTAGCAGTTAGAGTGAGTTTTGCCCTTTTATCACGAAACAAATTCCCTCTCTCTGAGTCTAAAGTGCGTTAATCATCAATGGATTGTGCATGCACCAAATCCACCCTACCAAAGAAATGATGGGAGTGGCTCATCAACTCACACAGTGTCACAAGAGTGGCTGGCTGACAGTATAGTACTAGGATGGATGAACAGCAGCAATTGCATTTATTTGCTGACCTGGAGCTCCCTGATGTGGAAGGTCTAGAAACTGGGCTCTGTGGCCTATGGGGTAAGTTGTCAGAGTGAAAGGTCACAACTGGCCATGGTCACAGACATACACCTCTCCTTGTTGGCTAATGGCTACACTAATGGCATTCTAAATGTTCTTATATGAGTAGCTACCAGTAAAGCTGATATTGAGTGGAGGTTGAATGACAGTAGTGTTAGCTGTGAACTGCTGGACAGTGATCTGGTGATGTGGATGGTTGGTTTCTGAGGTGTGGTACACAATAATTAGTTGTCCTTCCCTTTGTGTTTCGAGAGAGGTATCAACATTCAAAAAAAAGGGTTGTGAGATTGACTTCAGTTGCTTCTTCACCTGGGAAATTCCAGTATGGTTTGGAGGTACTTTTCACTGAATTTCTTGCAGCAATACCTCAATTTGAAGCTTAACATCACAAATAAAGTGATTTCTATTATTGCCATAGTGTCACATCTTAGCGGGTTGATATTCTGACACCAGCTGCTCTAAATGAATAGTGTTATTGACTTTTTCAAGGCACTGCTTAGCAAGAGGGATGAGTGCATTAGAGTCTCCAGTCTGCCAAAGAAGGTTTAACCTCTGATAGTGGAATGTATTTGCACATTAGATGCCTCAGGGGGAATTGGATGGACCTGTATCACAGTTTGGATGATCAGCACTCCAATAGAAAATCTATCCACCATAGCATCACAACTGAGATTTTGTACGAATACTTCCAGTGGCATGTAGCTAGCAGGATGTCCCAGGAGCTTAGTTCAGGGGGAGGGGGATGAAATGGGTGGCTAGCCCACATCACCTCCACTTGGTCACTTATGTAGCTACAGTGCTATACGAGATGGTGAGCCATTGCTAGCCAGCCACCCACTGTGCACCTGCATAGTTTAGTAGCTACTAACAGTCACCCACGATGAGAAATTCCTGGATCAGCCTCTGTACTTAGTGGTGTAAGTTGAAGGTTAAGGATTCTTGGTCTGCAATCTTTGCCCTCATATCTGCCTTCAGCATGATGTCATTGGCAGTAAGGTCTCGGTGGATGATGGAAAGAGTTTGCTTGTGCAAATAGCGAAGAACATCCAAGAGAATACTGCACTTAGTTGCCATAGGGATGTTTCTTTACTCCTCAGGGCACTTAGAGATTGAGAGCAGTAGGTGCTCCATCAGGAGCTTTCAGATCCTATCAAGTACAAATTAATTAGGTGGTAAACTCAAGGTGATTCACATAGAATGGCTTCATTCACCTCATTGTCCCAGAAATCCAAAATTTGACTTAATTGAGCCCTATGATTGAACCTTGCAGCTGTCAAACCTTAGCATAATTATTATGTACTTTGAGCTACATGTGGTCACAGTTTAATAGGACTTCAGGGGGTGACAGTTTAATAATTATTATATTGGGACTTCAAGGCTTTTAACCAGGATCCCAAATGGAGTCTCCTCTGAGAAACAGATTTCTTCTTTGGTGCTGCTGTTTTGCTCTAACTTTGTGGATCATTAAAGGTCAGGAAACAGTTCCTGCTTCTGATCCAAACTCTGTATGCCTCACTGACACCAAAGATACCACTCATCCAGGACAAGCTCTGTCAATTCTTTTAGTCACCAGTCCTTATCCAGGCCATATCTACCCCATCACTGCTCTAGGAGAAGAACTAGTGAAGAGAGGACACAATGTGACCCTCTGTGCAACCGTGATGGAGGGCTCTGACCTTCTCCCTGCTCTACCTCACTCATACGGCATCAACTTTATCAGCGCTGGCCCAGATCTGCTTACTCAGACTAATTATACCAACTGGATTAGGGGATTTCAAAATGATTCTGTTATGTTACTAGGTATGTCCAATTTCATAGCTCAACTTGGCTGGCGTGTGACACAGCTTCAATCAACTCTCAAAGAAACTGGTGCAGTAAATTTTCACTTTATTGTCTGTGATGTTCTATCAGTTGAAATTTGCTTGGAATACAATAAACAAAGTCTCAAAGTGATGATACTTAGCCCTACACTTAACTATGAAGATGCCACCATACCTAACTGGCCAAGTCCAGTACTTTTCACTGGTCTATCTGATAACTTACCATTTCTGCCAAAAATTGCAAACTTTGTGCACTATTTTCTAGTAAGATATGTGTTTCTATTTGCTTATCATCAATTCATTTTGCCCAGTGAGCTTACAGAAATTGTTAAAATTGGTGACAGATTTACTTATAGTGGAATTCGTATACCAATGGTGATGGCTACAGCATTTGGTTTGGAGTACCCCAAGACACGCTACCCTCTGACTGAGTATGTAGGTCCACTCATGATGAGCTACTTCCCACCTCTTGAAGACCAACTGGTAGAATGGCTGGACAGCAAACCAAACAGAAGTGTCATCTATGTTGGAATGGGAGCCACTGGCTTCATGACTACTCCAATAGCTCAAGTAGTCATCAATGGAATCCTTGCTACTGATTTCAGTGCTGTTTGGGCTCTACCCATGAGCAACCAAGCTGTTCTAGAAGGTGTGGATTTCAATAACAACAGGTTCTTCATTTCCAAGTGGATTCCTAGACAAACACTCTTCAAACACCCAAAAATTGTGATGACGATACTGCACTGTGCTATGAACAGTGTACAAGAGAGTTTGTACAATGGCCTCCCTATGGTGTGTGTACCACATGCTTTTGACCACTTTGATGTTGCCGCCAGAGTAGCCAGTGCGCAAGTGGGTATTCCCCTCTATTCACTGACCAATGCACTAAAACAGGGTAAAAAATTTTTACCAGATGACATCACTAAGGCTATAAGGAATATTACTGACACTAGCAGATACCATGAACAAGCCAAGAAGCTTAGAAGGATATTTCAGTTTGCTGGAGGGACTAGGAGAGCATCAGATTTGGTTGAATTCTACACTGAAGTTGGTTATGATCACCTTATCCCAGCCTACGCCAAGTATGAGTGGAGCTGTGTGCACTACTACAACCTGGATGTCTACTCTGTCCTATTTCTGCTCTCCTTCCTGCTCACCCACTCTGCCTACAGACTCATCAAGTGCTGCTGCCGTAAATGTTGCTGCTTTTTATTGACAGCTTCAATCAAGACAAAGACAGAATAGCTAATCTGAACTAAGAGAGCAGTTATTAAGTTGGTGGAGAGTCAACAATGACCATTTATCTGTTTATGTTAAGCATGCCGCTGAGATTTTGTGATAATATTATAATACTGGTACATATGTACTTTTTTTTTTTTTTACAGTGGGTATGAATTTTTCCTGTGTGTGCAGTGAATATAGGCAACTATAGTATTGATGCTTTTTTTCAATAGTCAGCTACAAGTCAAATTAACTACATGTACATGAGTGAAAATATACTATGATTTTCACTGCAATTTTATATAGCCAATGGATCATGTTTGATTGCTTAGCTGCCAGTACTTGGTGGTTGCATGATAAAGGTATAGCTAGCTAGCTACTGAGCCATCATGATAACCATGCAGATGATTATCTTAGAATGTTTACCATAATTTGTGTGCTATGTGCCATAGTTTATTCATCGCCTGGGCATCTAGTTAAATTAGAGAGCATCAACTGTGAGCAACCTAACTCAGGGCCAGTGGAAGCATTTTGCATGTGGTCCAGCTAGGTTTTAGTCAAAATCTGGAGCAATGGTGTGTGTAAGCATGCCAAAAGTAGGCGGATCTGGAGGCATGCTCCCCCAGGAAATCATTAAATTTGTAATTTACAACCACTGAGACTGCTTGTGGTGGTTTCTGAGACCAGTATTTAGGCTCACAAGACTTCATTGTATAACTAAAATCCTAAGGTCATCTGTATATTTCCTCAAGATTCAGAATGTAGCTGATCTGAGCTTTTATGATTGAACTTGAAGGCACTTAGCTACAAGCACACTGCACATTCATGACAAGCCTCATTCCATGTAACAATCCCCACTTATCATGTTCAAAACACCTAAGAATTACCTCTGAATTAGGACCAAAAGATACTATGAATACATTACTAAGTTAGGGCAGGTAATTTTCCTCGGTGGGGTACAGTAGGTCTGGACAATCATCTGGTTGCAATGTGGAGTATGTGTGATTTCTTGTGTGATGATCTACAATTATCGATCATTACCTAACCAAGTGCGGAAAAAAGTGATCCAGTTTTGGCCTGACCTGCGGCGGCCTTGTTAAACTACCATAAATGGAATGGTTCGACATAACACATGCATTGGTAAAACTAAATTATGTCACCAAGAACATGGCTAGAAGGCAGCAGCAAGGCAAGGCAATCGGATTTAATATCATCCAACTTTTCAAGGACCAGATCCTTGCTATTGGATCTTATGGAAAAGTCTGCAGAGCAAAATGTGATGACCTCCATTGTGCCGCTAAACTCATACATGAAACTCTCTTTGATCCAACTGCACAGCAGCTAATAACACCTCAGAGAGAGCACGGGCTACCAATGAGGAGACTTGAGCAAGAGTGTGAGTTCCTGAGTACCACAAGACACCCAAATATTGTCCAATATCTGGGCACTTATCGAGATTCTGACACAGACCTCCCAGCACTTTTAATGGAACTGATGGACGATAACCTGACCCATTTTCTGGAAAGCTACCCACAGCCCACAGCTGATCCCCTACCACATTCAAATCAACATCTGTCATCTAGCTCTCTCATTTCTCCACTCCAATGACATCATCCACAGAGATCTTTCCAGCAACAACGTATTGCTGATTGGTAATGTGAGAGCCAAAGTGACTGATTTTGGAATGGCCAGGCTGGGCAATCAAAATCCACAAGAATCTCGGCTTACCTTCACCATGTGTCCAGGTACAGATGTCTATATGCCTCCAGAAGCTGTTCAAAATAAGCCACAGTACACTGAGAAGATTGACTGCTTCTCATTTGGTGTTGTCACTCTCCAGATTTTGACACAAGAATTCCCCAAACCTGGAGATCGGTGAAAGGAAGTTCAACTTGAGCTTCCAGGATTGCCAAAGGGTACTTTAATCGAAGTGTGCATATCAGAAGTTGAATGTCGACAAAACCATATTGCTAAAGTTGAACCAAATCACACACGTCTACAAATCATCCTCGACTGCCTAAAGGACAGGGATGTGGAACGCCCCTCAGCTCAGCAGCTCAGTGAAAGAGTAGCAGCTCTGAAAGAAGGTCCACAGCAGTGTTGTGGTAATTACAGGAGTGAAGTAATTGATTACAATTACGATTACTTCAGTTTAAAGATGCCCAATTGCAATTTCAATTACTATTTACATCTCAAAGTGACAATTACAACAAAAAAAAGGATAGAATTACACACAATTACAGGTTACATCATAAAAGTGGTACAAGAAAGTGAAATTCATGCTTATTTCATTTAGCACTGTATTGCCAGAGAATTAAACATCATGTGATCCCAATGGGCTGACCATTTAAAGGCATTTTAGCACAGTGAGATAGAAGATCAATTACTTCTGCAATTACAGTTGCCCAATTACAATTACAATTATAATTATTGAGAATAGTGTAATGATTACAGCTAATTACAATTACAAATTACCATTACCCAACACTGGTCCACAGTACAGTGAAAGCATGGAGGCTGTTAAATGAAGTAGTACAACAGAGCAGGGTAGAAGTGATGAAAGAGACAGGGAACTAAGAACACTGAGATAACTACATATTCAGCAAGTTTAGGGCCTTCAACAGATTATTCAACAAAAGATCAAGCACTGAGAGACAAAGATGAGACCATTGCAGCTGCACAGCTTCAGCTGAGATAGCAAATCAGTGAATATCATCAATTAGAGCAAGAGAAAAATCAGGAAAGGGAAAGATATGAGAGACAGCTGGGAGATAAAGATGAGACCATTGCAGCCACACAGCTTCAGCTGAGACAGCAAATCAGTGAATATTATTGATTAGAGCAAGAGAAAAATCAGGAAAGGGAAAGATATGAGAGACAGCTGAGAGATAAAGATGAGACCATTGCAGCCGCACAGCTGCAGCTGAGACAGCAAATTAGTGAATATTATTGATTAGAGCAAGAGAAAAATCAGGAAAGGGAAAGATATGAGAGACAGCTGAGAGATAAAGATGAGACCATTGCAGCAAATCAGTGAATATTATCGATTAGAGCAAGAGAAAAATCAGGAAAGGGAAAGATATGAGAGACAGCTGGGACGTATCAACCAGCAGCTAAAAGAGAGCAAACGAGTTAACATTCAATTTCAGAGCATAAATGCTGAAATAGAGCAATTAAAGTTAACATGGAGGGAGGGGGAGAAAGCACCATGTAAGATATCCAGTGCATACAATGAATGCTACTGTTGATAACAGGTCATTGTACTTTAGGATATACAACAATAGAATGTACTGCTACACTGCTAGCACCTCCACTTGGTCTCGACTTCCTGGTAGTCCTGTAAACAAATGTCCGTCAGTCATTATCAACAACTTTCTCACTCTTGTTGGCGGCTATTATGGTAACATTCTCACCAACCAGCTGTTCAGCCTCACTAGTGAGAACAGTAGTAGGAGGTGGACTGAGGAATTCCCACCAATGCCAACAAAACGAGATACATCAATTATTGTACTGTGTGCTGGAGCAACTCTGTTTGTAGAATAAGGATTCAGCTATACTCAAGATAGCTAGTTGAAGCACTAACCATTGAGAATTTTCAGTGGTCCACTACTGCTGATCTACTAGCTCCAGCGGCGATCTGTGGCGATCAAATTTACATCCTGAAGGGGTCAAACACGTACACATGTTCAGTGCTTACCCTCATACAGTCATGCAAATCACATCTAGTCAACATAAAGATACAGGAATGTGGACAACAGTTGCTGCACCACCAGTTACAAGTACTACTTGCGTGTCTATTCATGGTCGATCACTGGCAATTGGAGGGAGGAATTGATTAGATGGGAAGCCCACCAGAGCTATTCACATGTACAACCCAATCACTGACTTCTGGGACGTCATTAGCCACATGGCAACAGTGTTACACCACGATACATATGTCTTACAGCCGTCCTCCCTAACAACCAACTGATGGTGGTGGGTATGGTAGGGTATATTGTAACCGGTGGTGAATCTTCAGATTCCGTAGAATTTGGTATATTTGAATAGCAACACACAGCACAACATACGTGTAGATCTATCATGTTATAACAGTAACTTGAATGCCGGATGAGTCAATTGCACATTCTGGGCAGAACATAGCTAGTCATGTAATAATTATATATCCATGCTTTAAGTATTTTGTCAGTGTGTGTGTGTGTGTGTGTGTGCAGTTGAATAATAGCTAATCATAAATTTCTATAAGTTCACAAATCAGTGTATTATTCATGTTACTATCAAAACCCTTTTTTTGTTCCAGTCACTGAGCTGTTCAAAACAATAAGACTGTTGGTGTATAGCAAAACCACAATACACCAGGAATGTCAATTAATTTTGAGGTATGTCACATGACAAATGACATGGCTGAGGTTGAAAGGCAGTAGCAGGGAAAAGTGGCTCAAAAGTGATATGTTTCAAAACTATCCAGTTCTTCAAGGACCAGACACTTGGCATTGGATCTTATGGAAAAGTCTGCAGAGCAAAATGAGATGACCTCCTCTATGCTGTTAAACTTTGATCCTACTGCATAGCAGCTAATAGCACCGTCAGAGAGAGCACAGGCTACCAATGAGGAGATTTGAGAAAGAGTACGAGTTCTTGAACATCATAATACATCCAAATATTGTCCAGTATCTGGGCATTTATCGAGATCCTGACACTGGTCTCCCAGCACTTCTAATGGAAGTGATGAATGCCGAACAGGCTGACCCACTTTCTGTAAACCTCCCCACAGCCAATCCCCTACCACATCCAAGTTGATATCTGTCACAATGTCACTCTTACTCTCATTTCTCCACTCTAATGGCACCATCCACAGAGATCTCTCCAGCAACAATGTGTTGCTAATCAGTACTGTGAGAGCCAAAGTGACCAACTTTGGAAAGGCAAGGCTGGGTGATCAAACTCCGCAAGCAACTCGGCTTGTCTTCACCATGTGTCCAGGCACAGATGTCTACATGCCTCCAGAAGCTGTTCAAGATAAGCCAGTGTACACGGAGAAGATCGACTGCTTCTCATTTGGTGTTGTCACTCTCCAGATTTTGACACAAGAATTCCCCAAACCTGGAGATCAGCAAAAGGAAATTCAAATTGAGAATCCAGGATTGCCAAAGGGCAAAGTGCACATGATTGAATGTTGATAAAACCATATTGATAAACATCACGCACTTCTACAAATCATCCTCGACTGCCTAAAGGACAGGGATGTGGAACACCCCTCAGCTCAGCAGCTCTGAAAGAAGGTCCACAGTTACAAATACAGCAAAGGTGTGAGGGCTATGAAGGAAATAGTATAGCAGAGCAGAGCAGAAGTGATGAGAGGACAAGGAACTAACATTCAGACAGCAATACAGTCAGCAAATTCAGGGCCTTCAACAAACTATCAGATACACACCCTGTCAGACAACCCTTTCGCATGTGCGCCGAGGATTAATAATATTCGCCAAATCCAGCCCAAGCCAGTTGAGCCCACCCAGTCTGTTATGGAGATAGCTATATACCTAAATCTATCCAAGCGGCATTTGCTACACCAAGTGAATCGCTTGATAGAGAAGGATCAAAAATATTCTGAGGAAGGTCAAGCCATCACACAAAATGAGCGAGCAATGATGCAACCATAGCAGCTGGACAACAGCAGCTGAGACAACTTGAGAGAAAGAAGAATCAAGTGATTGAGAGATTGGAGAGACAGTTGGGACAAGTCAACCAGCAGCTGGAGGAGTGTGAAGCTCAGTTTCAGAGACAAATTACTGACACCTTAATTTTGATGTATGAACGAGGTATGTAGCAGCTAGTGCAGTAACAACTACAGACAAACAGACAGATACACGAAGACAAAACAATGTAACTCTTTCACGTGTGCACCGAGGGTTAATAATATTCACCAAATCCAGCCCAAACCAGTTAAGTCGACCCAGTCTGTTGTGGAGATATTTACCTAAATCTATCCAAGCAACATCTGCTACACCATCTCTTTCTCTGGAAGCCATAAAGGAAGAATCAGAGTTGGAGTTTGAGCAGCAAGAGGAGAGCAAACAAGATGTTATCAATAATTATGCATATGACTCTAGTGACTGCTAGCAACAGAGACCACATGGATTATAAGAATAAGCAATGCATAAACAACTGCCCTGGAGGCTGGAACTGAAATTTCGGAATGTGATGATACCACTACCTGTCCTGGAAATGACATGGAATAAGGGTTAATAAGTCAATTTCCAAACCTTAGTCCCATTCTCAAATTAATAACTATTCAGATATCAAACAAACCAAAGAGAAAGCTATGGAGCAGACAACGTGGTTCAGAGTTCGATTTGCGGGAAGTTTCTCCATTCCAGCAGACGGTGGTCAGATTTACGATTGTTAAAATTAACATAATCAACTGTTACAGGTATTTCATATCACAAACCATGCCAACAATTTAAGTAAACATTGTCCCCCACAATAATTCTTAATTTTTACCAAAATTGCTAATAATATTATTATGTACTTCTCAGAGTACTAATGCTGGAGAGGTGGGGAAGACCTTTTCCATGTAAATATACAATCTCTGGTTTGCTAACTTAACTTTTCTATCTTGTTTCCAACTTTATCAGGCTCACGTAAGATGGACATAGATTTAATATAAACGTGTTTTCGTCATAATCAGACAGGTCTAGTGCTCCTCCACTTTCTTTAATGAGCTCTCAGTATGGAGGTTAAGTGACTGATATAATACATCAATGGTCAAGGTTAGCCTCATACCCAAGCCCATCCCAGCTTTTCAATATTGCACACTGAAAAGTAGGAGGGCCTGGGAATCAAAATCACATGACATTTATGCATGGGTGCCGGGTGGACCTGCGACTTGAATATAACACCGATCTTACCTTCGAAAACAGTTGCCCGGTATCTTCTTCTAGTGCATCTCAGTTGTCTAATGGTAGATTGCTTGAATACGTTAGCACTCTTTACGTAGAAATTGTAAACTACTCAAATCCATCAGGATGACCTTTGTCTATGGCACATGGTCTATCTATGTTGGCGTCACACACATGATTTCGACTGCCAGGCCCAGCGCCCTCCAATCTTTTCCGTATGCAACATTGAAAAGCTGAGATGGGCCTTCTGAGCGGGTGTATCTATTCACTGGACTGGACCACTGGACTGGACTACTGGACTCACCTCTGACCCAAAAAATTGTGCATACAAGGATCTCTTTTAGCCCCCAGGTTGTGTCAGTTTGTGAACTATAGTGCTGATGGATTGTCTGGCAAGCTGGTCCCTCCCATTTTGCTTGTAATGGTCTAGTTCCGACTAGCTATGCTAATATTAAATTTTTGGCAGCTATAGTGTACTTGAATACAATAAAGTTAGCAATAGAACAGATCTGTTATGGTGACTCATCAATTAACTGTCAGATGATGCTCCAATGTTGTCAACCAGGCTCAAACATTAACTTTATGAGTAAGATAGCTGGCTGTACAGACCTACATGTATATAGGTCATTTGTTAAAGTGAACAAATATTATATACATCAGATATAACTAACATAATGTACATAATATACAGTTCTAATTATTACGGAAAATACTAAACAGCTCTAACATGGACAAGTCCCCCCCCCCCCCCACCGATACATAGGAAACCTACTACCTTTAACAACAATACCACAACACTCAATCAGCATCAATACACTAGTATGGACAACAATTAATGAAAGGCACACCATTAGCTATTCTGCTATTGAAGGAAATGAGCGGCATGTTCTGTTCACTGTTACTTTATCTAGCATCCATGCTCCTAGTAGTATAGATGTATCTCGAATATTTCCAAATTAAGTGATGGATTAGATGATATTAATATATTGATGATGATAGAGGGCTCTACCAAGCTCAAATTTTGTATGAGCCTGGTTTGTGAAAGAAAGCTATGTAAACAGCCCGGGCATCAGTTGGTATGGGACAGATACAGGAATGAATAATAGCTCTGGGCTTTCCTAAGTGTGGAAAATATGCTCAAGTCAGGGAGGTGGATGGGGTGACTAGCCACCCACCTTTCACTTGCTCGTTTGTACACAATAGTATAGGAGTAGGTCTATCATTGTTTACCAGCTACCCTCCATAGTTCAGTATAGTAAAGTATCAATAGCCACCCACCCACTCAGCCACCCCCCATGGAGCATTTCTGGATCAGCGCCTACAAGTGCCAAGTTTACCAATCCACGATGGCCCGATATGACTCAGAGCGAGCCCATGGGTCTGTAAGTATCTTCCTGACTAGAAAAGGAACACTACAGCATTCTAGGACTGTCAGCCAGTGCAAAATGACCATTTCTAGTTAATATTTGGGGTCAATGGTGAGTCCAGTAATCCAGTCCAGTAGTCCAGTCCAGTGAATAGATACACCCCCTTCTGAGCCATACCTTTGAGGCAGAAACAAAAGACTAGTGATTTGATCTTGTGCAGTATTACGATATTTTGATACCTTTAATCCAACTAATGCTCATGTTTGGGCGGCCAGGGGGAGGGGGGGGTGGGGTAGAAAGCTTGGTTAAGCTAGAGTAACTTCATATGCAGAGAAATTCTGTATGTTTGTGTTCATTTACAAAGCAAGCCGTGCTATACAACTAGATAATGGTAGCATGGTAAGGACACAGTACACTTGTCGGCTCTGCAAGTATTTGCATTGTGTAGCAGAGAATGTGAAGATACCCACACATGAAATTGACCACGTTACCCTACTAGGATCTCGTAAACACCATCTACTCAACTTACTGTGACCTCTTCAAATCTTCCCGGTTGTGCATCATTGCCATTGGTGTAATGAGTACAGCCAGCCTCATCCCCTATACTGAGGGCACAGGAGGGTCTGGGCAAGAGTAGATTAATAAATTATTTAGTTATATGGAACGAAGCCCGATATTTTAAAGTAGCAGTTTCTGGAGGGAGCAGAAACTCATCAATACTTTGTGACTGAATAAATATTCTAGTAGTTACATGTAGAAATTGTAAGAACATTAATGACCTCCTTGAACTATGACCTGATGAACCTATTGCATGCACGTGCTATTGACTATTAGTGTCACAGTATTATTATCGAGTTGTGACTGTTTGATATTATTATTACCTATTGAATTTACTTGTAACATCGGGGCTCGTGCAGCCGTCTGCAAACCCCTCTAGTCAACTGGATAGGTTTCTTACAGAAATAGTCTTCTCTGAGACTAAAAGTGCGTCAACAGATTGCGCATGTGCAAACCCGGAGTGGCTCATCAATTCACATGACCGGAACGAAGTGCACAGGAGGGAGCAGAACGAGGCATGTGCCAGTAGTAGCATGGATGAACAGCAGCAATCACGCTTGTTTGCTGAGCTGGAGCTCCGCGATGTTGAAGAAACGGGGAGAGAACTTGGCTCTGGGGCTTACGGGGTTGTCACAGAAGTCTATGTGAAAGGACTCAAGTAAGTAGACAACTAAAAGTAATGAGGGTGATCCTGTCGTTTGGCATCATAAATTTTTTTTATTAGAGCCCACTGATCAATTTTTTTTACTAGTACTAGTAGCAAAGTTCATGTATCTCCAGGCCCTAGAAACATAACTCATTAACCATACCAGGAGCATATGAGTTGCCGAGGGCGGCAAAGGAGCGTGCAACTACCATGTACACCTGGGTACCATCGAAATACAAATTCAAGCCAGCAACAGTTTCCATATAAGGCCAATCAAATTATATTACCATA
The DNA here is from genome assembly GCA_964291365.2 of Stappiaceae bacterium. Taxonomy (GTDB): domain Bacteria; phylum Pseudomonadota; class Alphaproteobacteria; order Rhizobiales; family Stappiaceae; genus JBDWFY01. The sequence continues at coordinate 10,234 of OZ219987.1, read as the reverse complement.
GACACTGGTTGTTATTATGTTAAGCGCAGCTCTGCTGTTAAGCGCATACTTTAAGTGCCTGTTTTGTGCAAGCTTTAACATTAAGCACATACGCCTAGTAAGCGGCCCACAATCGATCGTGATGCAGAGACTGGAGCCTAGTAATCGGCTGGAGAGGAGATACCTTGAGGAATACACTCTCTGTTCACTTATTGTCCACCGTCTTGGACTTCACACCCTCAAGATCGCCTAGGCACGTTCGTTATGTTTGCCCTGCCTACCTCATCTTAGCCCTTTTAATTAAGCGCATGCTTCCTGTTAAGTGCATATTTCCTTATGGTGTCCCTCAAGAATTAATAGGGCACCATACTAGATTGAATGTACATGTATGTTTCTTGGATATGTATAGGTTATTGCCCTAAGCGGAGACTCTGCAATGTTTTAGAAATCCAGATAATTTCAGATACCTCACAGCATACTATGCATACCACAGTCTAACGACAATATTCCAAAGCAAGCCACAACTAGACCTCTCTAGAGCACACCCCACACACACTTCATGGCATCACCGTTGAACAGTATTAGTGTTTAGTATAGCCTCTGCTGTACTACATCAGCATAACTTGATGACCCTTACCTGTATTGAGCTCAAGGATGCACAGTGGACCTGCATACTGTAATGATACTGCTAGGTGTGGTCAATAGACATGGCCAGTCAAATAGTAGCGTTCATGGTCTTTACTAAGAACTTTGAAGCACACAGATTTGTAACTTTTTCACCATTTTCTACATCTTGACAGCATTGACCACTTGGTAATAGAATGGCAGTGCCAAAAAGTAACAAAACAGGAGTAGCTGGTAGGAATATTTGCAAACTCATGGTGCATGCAACACAGATATTTCCAAGTAACAGGGTTTCTATGAAGAACTATAAGGATGCACCTTGAGTCTGTAAATACTGTAGACGCAAGTTTTAAGTGCATGTGCCTATTGCAAAATCAGCAAGAAACTATGTGCTTAAATCTTATCTTAGATGCACTAAAATATTGGTACAAAATTGACCACACCCACATACATGGATGTGTAAGGGATCGTCATTAAACTCACTTTGCGTGCACATGGAGTCATGATTGAGAAGGCTCATTACAAAACGGCAACCAGGAAGAAGACGAGAGCTTCTGCTTGATACAGATAAGCCACGCATTACATTACATGTAGATCTAGGCTATATAGATAGCTAGTGCCAAGTAGTAAGACTGGGAAGAATGTATGTACCTAAATCAAAGTATGCACTTAATTCCTAGGTACACCTAAGAACCAGCACCTACGGTATTCCTACCAGCTACTCTTGTTTCGTTACCTTTTTTGCACTGCCAGGGTTTTATTCAGGATTTTCATCAAGGGGGGCAAAAGTGACGATTGCCGAATTAAGGAGGGGCGAGGAGAATATTACTACTTCTATGAACATGTTTGAGCAACCCAGAAATAATTTGGGCATATAAATTCGCTACATGTATTTGTATAATAGTGTAATGTTGTGGGTCGCCGGTGCACTCTGATACCCTTAAGTGAGTAGCTAGTTGTAGATATTGGGAAGAATCAAGATCTGACATACATACTGGGCCAGTGGCTTTATATAGGCATACATGTGGCCCTTACATAGATTGAGTGATTAGGGCAAAAATCAGGGGTGACAATGAACACAGACGAAACATGATGTACAAAACAAGTGTAGACAGTCTTTTCAGAGATAAGTAATAATTAATGTCCACGTATATAGATGCATGAATAGAAGTTGTTCATAATCATGTTCGTCACAATAGTGTATACAAGGTATAGTTGCATGAGTGTTCAACACCAAGGGGTAGGTACGGGAGTGGGGTGTGCCCCCTCTCACGCAGAGCGCAAAGCTGAAGATAATTTGTGGATTAAAAATTAGCAAAACATCTGCTTTTAAGGAGAGAACTTTCTATAGGACATTGTATATATTGTGTGTATATATATATATATATATATATATATATGGGCGTGTCCAGGCCATCCCTACTTATAGAGTATACCGACTCTATGATTATCCATTGTTGACTTCAGACAATTCAATAGATGTAAAACACGACATTTTGCTCTTAGGGTTTTGACAAGTTATATGGTAGTCTCACAAGTTAGCCCCTGGGGCCTCACCTAAAGGGTCTGATCAACTTGGCATCATGAGTTTGTCAGTAAGGTGTCAGTTCTGTTGTTATCGTCCACACAAACATCGCCAGATCTCAAGGTCTAGGCATCATAGTGTGTTATAAGTGTCACGCCAATGTCAAAAATGACGAAAAATTTACCTTCTTTTGCTTCAGTTTTTCTGAAGCTTGCTATCATTTTTATGCTAAAGGGGGGAGGGCATCTGCCCCCATGACCCCCCCCCCCCAATATCCACCCCCGACTTTTGTGCCAGTGATGATATTATGAATTAATTTAAAAACATACTTTTCAGTGAATGTCTCAACTAACGGATGTAGCAAAAAAAACAGCAAAAAAAACACTAATTGACCACAAAGAATCATCAAAACAACTGTTGGCACGAACAATTTTGTAATATTCTCTTCAAAGCACACTTTAACACCCACCTGGCCTCATACACATTGCACTGCACCCACTTTCAATGGCATCCACACTGCCACATCCCAGTCTATACCCTAGGCACTTTTGTCCTCACTTTCCTCTGTTATGCTGATATCCGAATTTGAGATGAGATCTTGAAGCAGCTTTATTCTAGTACTCTTTGACCTTGTTACTCTGGCCTCCACTTTCTTGTCACCATTCATTCTTGCCTGCCTTTTACTAGGTTTCTTTTCTCATTCTTCATCTTCTCCTGTTCTTTTTCTTCTTTCCAATGCTTTAATTCTTCTAGTACTTCTGCACTTGTTATGCAATTTTTGCATTCACTGTTTGTTTCCTCTTCTATTTTACTTTGGTATGGCTAGAGTTTCACTTAACTTCTAGCACTTCCACCATAATGTATAGAGCACATTTCAACTGGTTGCGAACTTGAGCCAGAAATGCATGCAGTATAGGAATCTGTAGAAGGAAGCTTTATGTTATTATCACTGATCAACTGTAAAACATCTCCAACATGCATACCGCTCTGGTTTGGATATAGTTTTATGACACCAAAATCATATAGTAAATCATGTGGATGCACCTCCCACTGCAAAGCCCATACATTAAAGCTCACCATTCCATTCTCTACAGTCTCTCATAGCAGGAATGAAGAGAATACTGTAGTCATCATCATACAAATCATAGCCTTCTTCGTATCACTTTCTGTACAATGAATCTCATTCACTAGGCTTCGTAACAGGCAACCTAGCTGTCATTGCTAGGAAAGAGAGTAGAAGGTGCAATTTGTCTATCTGAACCCAAGCATAAGTTTACAAGTGTTATAGCCTGCTCTTCCTACAAGACCAGCAATCTACTCTGTGGTAACCATGTGATTCGGATGTTCTGCTAATTGCTTCTTGCTTGCTTCATTATAACGATCTAATGCTCTAACATCGAGGGGTTGGAGGATGTGAGTTGTGTGAGTTGGTTTGCAGAGCATACCATACTCACTCTAATTATCCAAACATTCTAATTACCCGAATGCCATGCTTGGTCATTTTAATTTCTTTCTAATTCGTTGAACATACAGAGTTACTAGTTTTCTTACCATTCCATTTCAGCTAAACGACCTTGCGCTGGTAACTAGGTTAAACCAACAAAGAAAACGCTATGTTAACTTCACTGCAGCTAAGATTATCGTGATTTTCGAAGACCCCGCCTCAATGAATGACTCCATTGCCGATGTCACAGTACGGGAGTCTGGGTGTCAATGACAGCAAAGATCAGCACTAAGTCCTATTATTCCTTCATAGTGGTTAGAAAGTGCATGTGACTATTTTCACCATACTTGAGATGATAAACCTCTCTATTTACACTCGAATGAGTATAATTTATGTACTTTCTAATTAATGCCGAACAGTGCTATGAATAATTATTTTCGAACGTTCAGATAATTAGAGTGCGTACGGTACATATGTCATTTCTCCTAGCAAACTCAATCACTTTGATTGAGAATATCCATCAAGAATAAGGAGCACAAACCTTGATGGAGGGATTGGTTGCACAATGTTACTACTAGTGAAAAGCAGTACTAGCGACAGCTCCCACTTTCAAGTGATCCTGTTTCTAGAATACATCAAAAGAGAGGACAGAGTGGACCTGGATGCCGAGATGGTATGAGTATTCTCTTTTTCACCAGAGGAAATAGCCCTTCCTCCTCCTCGTCTTTTCAATATCAGGGCATCTCACTCACTTCCTACATTAATCAGGGAGTATATGACTAGCAGTGCAGCCTGATGGTGTTCGGGAGAGACGGCGTGATTTGCCTGTGATGATGATCAGCAACTAGACTCTCTCTCGACGAGAAACACACCAACGGTTCTTGACACGACTACAAATGACATTGTATATGCATAGGTGGCTGCAGGCCAGGGCATACCAGGGCTATGGCCGGGTATAGACCTTGCTGCAATGATAAAAATGGCTTAAATTATCGAATTTCAGCCATACAATGTAAAATGAAGGTTTCGTATGTTGATAATCCACCATGCCTGGGCTCATTTTGTGCTCTACAGCCACCTATGTGTATATGAACCTCCAGCTAGAAGTGATGACTACCTGAAATAGAGCGACTTTCTTTGACAATCTTTGCTTCAATGCTCGATGGCTTTTTGCTGACTCATCGATCGTGATACCAGTACACAGACGTACGTGATTTTTGATTTTGGGCCCAGTTCGTGGGATCAAAGGTCAAACGTTGACCGCTTTAACCCTATGCTCACGGGATTTTTAACTTGGAGTAAATAGCGTGTTAATGTTGCGGCGGTATAGACGCAGTTGTGGGTAGAAACGATGAGCAAAGAACCACAAGGTGAGCTATTTAGTGTGCAATTACTACTCGGCATGGCAACCTGGTTAATAGTATTGAGGATTTTATTCCATTTTATTAAGGGTACACCCTTGCTCAAGAAGGGGATCATTTTGAGCCGTTTATTTAGTAGGGTGCCACAGCAGCATTGGGCTATTCCAGTTAATGGGGATACACCCCCACAGAGGAGTAAATTTTGATTTACCCCCCAAGAAAGCCTAATTATTGGACATTACCCCTCAAGAACCAATTAAAAATCAGATTTACCCCCCCCCCCCCAAGAATTATTAAAATATGGCAATAGCGTCTTAGTAATCTTGGTCATACCCCCTAGAATTCATTAAATGGCAGTTTTACCCCTAGGATTTAATTAAAAAACAGTTTTTACCCCTCGAGATTTCATTAAATAGCTGTTTTTACCCCTAAAGAATTAATTAAAAAAGCCATTTTTGTACCCCTAAGACTAATTAAATTACTCCTCCGTGGGGGTGTACACCTATTAACTGGAATAGCCCATTGTCGGAAGGGACTAGCACCTATGACTATGTCTGTGGTGTAAAACCATGGTAAAATAGTTACTATGCGGATGGCATACCCATTATTGGCATTAATAAGGCATGGAGGTCGGGGGGGGGGGGGAGGAGGTAGGCAGTTTCAAGGGACATAGGCGATCTGCTAGACTGTCCCAGTATGTTACGTCTCATTAAGAATTAGCATCACCCATGTGGGGGTGGGGGGGGATTAATTGTTTTCAAGGGAAGATTACAAATGAAGAAGCAAAACCAACCTACTGATCCCATAGCTAACTGAATGGAAACAATCAACATCTGAGGTAATTGCATACTAATTAGCTCACCTTATGGTTCTTTGCTTATTGTTTCTACCCACAACTATTCTGCCGCAACACGCTCTTTGCTCCAAGTTCAAAATCCCATGAGCATAGGGTTAAAGCGGTCAATGTTTGATCTTGACCCCACAAACTGGGCCCAAAATTGATAATCACTACACAGACAGCCAGTCAAATTGCAAATGCGCAGCACACATGGTCCAAAGGTCTGTGTATTTGCATACAATGCACATTTATACTCCGATTCAACTCCGGCTAGGCTTCGTGACTGCATAATTAGAGCCTAAAACTTGAATCAGAGAGTAGCAATGGAGCCGCATTCTGAGAATCAGCAGGTGAGGTTGTGTTGAGACAGGTGAAAGGTAGCATTAGAAAAGCACAAAAGTGAGCCATAGAAAGTGTGGAGCAAGAGCAAAGAGACATGCAGATAGAGCTGACCAGTCAGAGTATTAAGAGGGCTATGGAATTCCATGAGAAACTGTTTAGGACCAAAGACATGTTGCCAATAAGTGAGCATCAAAAATTTAGTTGAAACCTTGCATAGACAAGCACAGGACCAAACATGTACAACCAAAAAGAGCTCGAGAGCATGCAACATGCTGAGGGTTCGCACTGAAAGTGCCTTCATTATACTTGAGAGGCATACAGGCTGGTATTGGAGCAGCGACATTCAGATGCAATATTCATGATGATTAACCAGTATCCATGATATTACATATGATCTATACACATAGGTTACTGGACTCTACCCATTGATAGCTATAAAAATATTAATATTATAATGAGTATTTTCTGCTATCAGGAGAAACTATTGGTCTAAAAAGAGGAAATCTCTGGGTTCCCTATGCATGCTCTAAACAAATCCCTGACTTGTCGCTTGCCTGACATTCCCGCTTTAACACAATCTGTGCCGCTGAGATGCTTGAGGTGCTAACAGATGGGTGCTGATGTCTAGATATGAGAGTAGCTATGTTGACAATATAGTGAGTAGGTAGATGGTGTGGTCCAAAGATTGGGTCTTTTTTGCTAAACCTTAATGGCATTCATATGATTGTTGCTCTTATACCATGCATAGATAGGGAAGTTCGTTAATTTTATTGTTAGTGTAAGCATGACCCAAATTACTCATTGGTCCATACAAACATCTGCAGCAAGGGTCACCAGCCACAAAAAGATTAAATACAGTGAAATTTCACATGAGCTATTTGCAGTACATCTTGACAGCGAAGCTATTTCACTGCATGGCATTGACTTGAGTAGGTTTATGAATTTAAGGGAGCGTCATTGGGCATCTATCTGTCAAGATAAAAGCTTACCTCCTACATTTGTGACCAGAGAAAAACACAGGATGAGGCCAAGAACGATCAGTAAGCTTTTCTAACACAAATACAGCTCACTCTTCACTTGAAAACTCTGCGGCATCGTGTTTCCCGCTTTCTGCTAAACGGACCACCAGGGTTAAGGGTAAAATACATGTACAGTCTACGGTAAGTATCCCAGTTTCCCCAGAATCTGGGGAAATTAAGCAAACCCGAACCCGAACTGATACCAGGCTCTCTTTTCCCCTCCTCCTATAGCCTGGGTATGAGGCTAAATCATAAACTGATAACCAATCCTTCTGTTAGCTACCTTCAGCTTTCAAAAATTATGCATGCACTTGCATACAAGGAGAGGGTAAACCTAATTGTGCGGGGAACAAAATTTACAGAGTCCATCACCGTCTAAATCAATCTTACACCCCATTTATAGCTAGTTAGTTTCAGGACTGTATTTCCCATGCAGGTAGTTTGTCCTAGAAATTGACTGTGTATATTATCTTGCATTCTTATACATAGGTGTGCTGGGAAGAAGCTTCATAATATTCTGTGTCAAGCTCAAACCCAGAACAAGTTTGTAATAGCTCGCTTCAAAGAAGAATGCCTTAAACATGCCCAACTTCGCCATCCCAACATTGTTCAATTGCTTGGAGTTCACACTAAGTCAAACGCTAACATCCCAATGCTCATTATGGAGTACTTGCCATTCTCACTCACTAAGTGCCTTCAGGAGTATAAAGACATCACCATGGCAACTAAGTGTAGCATTCTCTTGGACGTATCCCTTGGTCTTCGCTATTTGCATGAGCAAACACCTCCCATCATCCACCGAGATCTCACTGCCAACAACATCATGCTGACAGCGGATATGAGGGCAAAAATTGCCGACTTAGGACAGGCAAGGATTCTTAATCTTCAACTTGCACCGCTAACCGTAGCCCCTGGGACATTCTGCTACATGCCACCAGAAGCACTTGTACAAAATCCCAGCTATGATGCTACGATGGATATCTTTTCTTTTGGAGTGCTGATCATCCATACTGTGATACAAGTCTGTCCAATTCCCTCAGAGGCATTCACAATTGATCCTAGCGTACCGGGCAGATACACTCCACTGTCAGAAGTTGATAGAAGACAAACCTTTTTTGTGCAGATGGGAGACTCTAATGCACTCACACCTCTTGCTAAGCAGTGCCTTGATATCAACCCTAGACTCCGTCCAGAGTTAGTCGATATCACTACTCGCTTAGAGCAACTGGTGTCAGAATATCAACCCGCTAAGAATTCCATTGAAGCTATGGCAGTAATAGAAGATAACAAACAACAGATTGCTTCACTTGAGTCATCTCTTCGAGATGTTAAGCTTCAAGTCGAGGCACTGCTGCAAGATATTCAGTCAAAAGTACCTCCAAACCAGACTGACATTTCCGTGAAGAAGCAACTGAAGTCAATCTCACAACTTGTTGATACCTCTCTCAACAAGAAAGAAACACAAAGGGAAGGACAACTAATTGTAGTGTATCACACCTCAGAAGACAAGGAAACCAACCACCCCATCAAGATCACCAGATCACTGTCTGGCAATGCACAGCTAACTACTGTCATTCAACCTCCAGTCAATATCAGCTTCACTGCTACTCACTACAAGAACATTCTGGATAAACTAAAGAACCCCATGAGTGTAGCCATCAGTCAGAAGGGAGAGGTATATGTCTGTGACCAGTCGGGATGGAAAGCGGTGCACATCTACAACCCAGAGGATGCCAGTGTCAAAGAGATGGTAGACTCAGCATCAGCCTTGGAATTGAGCACAAATGTGGCTGACAGTAAATGCTGGCATCCATCTGGAATCGCCTCAGATCAATGTGGTAACATTCTTTTATCTGACAGTGGTAGCCATCGTATATTGAAGTTCTCCCCAGAAGGAAAGCTGCTAGCCAAAGCTGGTACAAAGTACATCAATGGGGAGGGAAATGGAGAATTCAATGAGCCAAAGGGCATAGCAGTCGCAAGAAATGGAAACGTGTTTGTGTGTGATAAAGACAACCATCGAGTACAAGTCTTGAATTCTGATTTACAATTTATATGTTCATTTGGAGAGAAAGGAAGTGGAAAGACGAAATTTAGGCACCCACGAGACGTTGCGTTTGACTCAGCTGGCAATATCTACATAGTGGACAGTAGCCACTATTGCATCAAGGTCTTTACACCTGACTTCAGGCCTCTGCGTCAAATTGGTGGTGAAGGGAATCAGTACTACCACTTCCGAGCACCAATGAATATCTGCATCGACAAAAATGACTTTGTGTATGTGACAGATAAAAATAAACACTGTGTGATGGTGTTTGACCCAACTGGGGAGTTCAAGATGCGTTTTGGTCAGTGGGCAAAGTACATTGATGGATTGTTCAATCATCCAATGGGCATTGCTGTTGATGCCCTTGGACATGTTTATGTCTGTGACAGACTAAATGGCCGTGTTCAAGTGTTCATATAACTGTTTATGTACTTGTCTATTTTGTCATCATAGCTACACATATCACTGCTGTTTTGTATACAGAATATAGTAATGATATGCTTTAACTTTCTACCTACACAAGTATAGGTGCTGTATAATTATGATACTTTGTAAAAATAATCACATTGTGTACCTCATTTTTTCCCTACAGTATTATGCTAGTCGTACACTGTACAATGTATACTTGACATTGTTAGAGTATACAAGTTGTATCTTGAAGTTCCAGTCATCTAAATCCAGTAGTTGCAGTTTGTCTAGTTGGGCTGACCATGGCAGATGGGGCTGGCTTGATGCTATCAACGACTGAAGGAGTGGAGATGTGATTTTTGTCTAGCTTCCTGAGCCCCTTCTCTCCCCGAGGAGCTCTGATAGTCTCCATTGTTCGCTGATGGTAGAGTTTATGCTTCCAATTCATTGCCAGGCTAGCAGCCTCACTATCTCCCTCAGGAGCATTCAGCCCCTATCAAGTATATTAGAAGTATTGTAAATGTGGTACGTATATTATCACAAGTATTATACCTTCATGCATGCAGCCTCAGCAGCATGTACTGTCCTGATCACAGCCCTCATCAGGTTTTGTGCATTCTTAACAAGCATCACGTCAGCCTACGTTG
>OZ219986.1:0-354543 GCA_964291365.2 Stappiaceae bacterium | reverse complement strand
ATTCAACAGCTTTAACAACAACAGATTCAACAGCTTCAACAACATGTTCAACAGCTTCTACAAAACTAGAGCTCTCTAGAGCTCATAATAGCCTACAACAATCAACAGCTTCAACAACAGGTTTGACTGCTTCAACAGAACTAGAGCTCTCTAGAGCACATATTGTAGCCTACAACGATCAACATCTTCAACCACAGATTCAACAATATCAACAAATCTACAGCTCTCTAGAGCACATAATAGCCTACAACAATCAACATTTTCAACAACAGATTCAATAGCTTCAATAAAACGAGAGCACATAATAGCCTACAACAATCAACAGCTTCAATAACAGCAGATTCAGTTTCAACAAAACTTGAGCTCTCTAGAACACCTAATGTAGCCTACACCAATCAACATCTTCAACAACCGATTCAACAGCTTCAATAAAACTAGAGCACATAATAGCCCACAATAATCACCAGCTTTAACAACAACAGATTCAACAACTTCAACAATAACAGATTCAACAGCTTCAACAGAACTAGAATTCTCTAGAGCACATAATGTAGCCTACAACAACTAACAACTTTAACAACAACAGATTCAACAGCTTCAATAAATCTAGAGCTCTTTAGAGCACATAATGTAGCCTACAACAATCAACATTTTCAACAACAGGTTCAACAGCTCCAATAAAACTTGAGCACATAATAACTTACAACAATCAATAGCTTTAACAACAACAAATTCAACAGCTACACCATCAACATATTCAACAGCTTCAACAAAACTTGAGCTCTCTAGAACACATAATAGCCTACAACAATGAACAACTTCAATAGGAAATTCTACTGTCTTCAACAAAATTAGAGCTCTGTCGAGCATATTATGTAGCCTACAACAATCAACAGCTTCAACAACAGGTTCTACTGCTTCAACAGAACTAGAGCTCTCGAGAGTACATAATGTAGCCTACAACGATCAACATCTTCAACCACAGATTCAACGATTTCAACAAATTTAGTGCTCTTTAGAGCACATAATAGCCTACAACAATCAACAGTTTCAACAACAGATTCAACTGCTTCAATAAAGATATAGCTCTCTAGAGCACATAATGTAGCCTACAACAAGCAACAGATTCAACAGCTTCATCAATGAAAACCTTCAACGACAGATTTAACAACATTAACAATCAACAACTTCAACAGATTCAACTACAGATTTAACAGCTTCAACAATCAACAGCTTCAACAACAGATTCAACAAGTTCAGATTCAACAGCTACTACAATCAAGATTAATCAACAGCAGATTCAACAACAGTCAACAGCAACAGATTGAACATCAACATTTAACAGTTTCGACATGGTGATCAACAGATTTAACAGCTTCAACAATCATAGCCAACAATCAACAGCTCTAAATATACTAACAAGATTAGCAGATTCAACAACACCTTCAACAATCAACAGCATCAACAACAGATTCAACATCAACGACAATCAACAACTTCACCAACAACAGATATAACATCAACAATAACAACAATCAACAGATTCAACAACAGATTCAACAGCTTTAACAATCAATAGCTTCAACATTGTGATTGAAGCTATTGATTTATTGGGGCAAGCCTATACTTACACAAGATAGACTGTACTAACAATCAACAGCTTAAACTATACTAACAAGATCAACAGATTCAACAGTTTCAACAATCATACTAACAATCAACAGCATCAACAACAGATTAAACAACATCAACAATGTGATCAACATATTAAACAACAGATTCAACACCTTCAACAATCAACAGCTTTAACAACAGATTCAACAACTTCAGATTCAACAGCTTCAACTATCAACAGCTTCAACAACAAATTCAACATCAACAACAAATTACTTCAATATGGTGATCATCAGCTTTAACAACAGATTCTACAAGTTTAGATTTAAGAGCTTCAACAACCAACAGCTTCAACAACAGATTCAATATCAACAACTTCAACATGGTGATCAACAGATTAAACAACAGATTCAACAGCTTCAACAACAGATTCAACAACTTGAGATTCAACAGCTTCAACAATCAACAGCCTCAACAACAGCAGATTCAACAACAGAAACAGATTCAACAACATCAACAACAATTCACAGTTTCAACATGGTAATCAACAGATTCAACAGCTTCAACAATCATAATTAACAATCAATAGCTTAAACAACAGATTCAAAAACTTCAACAATATTAACAACAATCAACAACTTCAACAACAACAAATTTAACATCAACAACACCAACAACAATCAACAGCTTCAACAACAGATTCAACAGCTTCAACAATCAACAGCTTCAACATGGTGATTAAAGGTATTGATTTATTGGGGCGAGCCTACACTTACACAAAATAGACTGTACTAACAATCAACAGCTTCAACTATACTAACAAGATCAACAGGTTCAATAGCCTCAACAATCATAACCAACAATCAACAGCTTCAACAACATCAACAGCAATCGACTATATCAACATGGTGATCAACGGATATAAACAACAGATTTAACTGCTTCAACAATCTACAGCTTCAACAACGGATTTAACAATTGTCAATAGCAACAGATTTAATAACATCAACAATTAACAGCTTCCACTTGGTGATCAACAGATTCAACAGCCTCAACAATCTTAACTGACAATCAACAGCTTCAACTATACTAACAAGAACAACTGATTCAACGGCAGATTCAACTACAGATTCAACAGCTTTAACAACCATGATCAACAATCAACAACTTCAACAACAGATTCAACATCAACAACAATCAACAGCTTCAATAACAACTGATTTAACATCAACACCAACAACAATCAACAGCTTCAACAACAGATTCAACAGCTTCAACAATCATAACCAACAATCAACAGCTTCAACAACACAGATTCAACATCAACAACATTCAACAACTTCAACATGGTGATCAATTGACTAAACAACAGATTCAACAGCTTCAACAATCAACAGCCTCAATAGCAGATTCAGCACAATCCGATTCAACAGCTTCAACAATCAACATGTTCAACAACAGATTCAACAACAATCAATAGTAACAGATTCAACAACATCAAGAACAATATTATTAACAGCTTCAACATGGTGATCAACAGATTCAACAGCTTCAACAATTATAACCAACAATCAACATCTTAGACTATACTAACAAGATCAACAGATTCAACAGCTTCAACAATCATAATCAACAATTAACAGATTCAACAACAGATTCAACAACAGATTTAACAACATCAACAACAATCAACAGCTTCAACAACAACGGATTTAGCATCAACACCAACAACAATCAACAGCTTCAACAACGGATTCAACAGCTTCAACAATCAACAGCTTCAACATGGTGATTGAAGCTATTGATTTATTGGGGCGAGCCTGAGCGAGCCCCACATAAACTGTACAGCAATGCCTGCAATAATATGGTGTATGTATGTATGTATGTTTGGTACGTCCGTCATCCGCGCACCGCTTTATAGACTCTGTTCGGAGTCGCATGCAATTTTTTGTGCTGAAATTTTGCGCTCAGAAACAACTGCGACAGCATGCTATAATTTAATGCATTTTTGTAATATTTCCCTCGTGGTGTCACATTTATGGATCAAAGATTATCTTGTGGGGAAATCAGGATACGGCTAGAACGACAACAACAGCACCGTACCGTACCAGTTCAGGCAAACTGGTAACGTTACATAGCCTCGGGCTCTTCCCACCCCTGGCCCTAAGGAAGTGCTATACACCCCGCGCTAACACATGTTCGCTTTTTTTCTCGCGCTTCGAACTTAGTGCCAATGGGCCAAACGGACACGCCGGAATTATCTATATAGGAGAACGGCTTCGGTGGCCTATACGGCGGACGGCATACTCGCTATAATTTTGTCATGGTAGCTATGAGGAACCAACTAGGGAAGTTCACTGCATGTGGACTTTCCTGCTGATAGCCGCTTCGTAGCGCTCGAAAAGCATCGATATTGCGTTTATTCCCATAGACGACAGTTTATTCTTGCCAACCAAGAAAGTGTGATACACCCCGCGTTAACACACGTTCGAGAGCTTTCTTGCGCCTCGAGCCTAGTGCCAATGGTCATGCCAGAATTATCTACAATATGGTAGGAGGTAAACATTCATATGGAGTTTGCTTTATATCTCTGACATGCTCACAAGTGTAGATCTAAAGTGCTTGTCCCGGCCCTTAATGCACCTGAGCATTGCTGATATTACTGGTTCACAGTGATAGTGAATACTTTTGAGTATGAATATTTTCGCGGAAATCAGCATGGGCGCAAAAGAAATGCTCAGTTCTAAGAAAAGACAGCGTTATATCACAGACAAACGAGCAGCACTAGATCGCGAGTATGCAACCACAGATAGGCCCAAGCACCACCTACTAAACGAGCCCTTAACCGTGGCCCCACCCACCTTCGTTCATGCAGGGCGTGCGCACAAAGTACCGCTAGTTCCGGAGGTAGAGAGCGGACAATGTCGACCATTACCGGACGAAGGTGAAAAATTACATAAAAAAATCGCGGCTGCGGTTATCATTATATGACACGTAAATGGCATCAAATGCATCATGAACAACATCCTTCTTACATTCTGCCTTAGATTTGAATATTCATCCAAAAATTGTGAAATACAACGTGAACACAAAGTAATGCAATATATGCATTGTCCAGAAACTACCTCTGAAAGCTCTTTACAAAAAAAAAAATTGGTTTATGCTTATAATACGGTCAAAAAATTCTAAAAATTCTCCATACATTCTAGTATACGCATACCAAATGAAAAAACACATCAAAAAATTGATGCCGTTGTGTAATTTACAAATCATGAAAAATCTTAGCTACCATAAAAAAAAACCAGCTTCTGGACCAAAATGAGAAAAAGTTGCAACTGTTTAGAGCAGTGTTGTGCAGCTTCTGTGTGGATACACATCACAAGAAATGAGATGCAGCTAGTACTTACATGGCCCCTACCTCGTGGCAAGTGGTGAAGGATTACGTAATACCGTTGGCCATATAAACGCAGTTATGTGCGAGGCGGCCAGTAACTGCCTCCGTCCGGAAATACCCTATCCTACTCTATATGTATTCGCGATTCAATATCCAGGGCGCGGGCCCGCGGCCCGGCCGGCCTGGTCTGGGCCATGGGGTAGAGTCTGGCGCGCTGCTCTATACTGCGTCCGTGTAGCGCAAGCCGAGAGGACGGATACCGAATGTTGTAACTGTGTAAGCATGTTGCAAGCAACGGAGTCTGCGTGTACCGTGCATATCGTACACGGAATACTGACAGAGTCCGTGTTACAGGTACGCCGTCTCCAGGCAGTGTAGCGCCCGCTTCTTTCATCAATACGGTAGACCGAGTAAATCCGTCCATATGGAGTCATTTTCCTGTGAGAACTATAGCGAGTATGCTGTCCGCTGTATAGGCTCGTTCTCCCATATATGCGCAATAGGCTTTTGCCAATCATTACTCTGGGAGAGGCGCGAGTAGGTGTGACTCGCACCTTCGACCTTGGCGCTAACGAGGAAAACGGTCACGCCGGAATTATCTATTATGCGCATGCCAATTATCCCTCTCACAATCACGTTAGAGAGCGTTGCCGATCCACTAATATAACATAAAAGCCAAAACACTGAGGGTAATTATCCTTGTTAACATCATGGTAATGCATTCATAAGAATTTGTACAGCTCTTTGGCTTTTGTAAAGCTGATTTAGTTCAAACGCTAACAGTAGGCCCAGATAAATAATGCTGGCATTTTTTTGAGCATTATAGGTACCTAGAAGCAATGAGCAATATTAGAGAATTATAAGCAACTTATAGTATAGCTATTGGTCTGCTGGTAGCCAGATATTGGGCTGCACCAAACTGCTGTTCTGTCAACTTGTGGTAATATGGAATGTTGATGTGGGATTTGTTACTAGCCAATTCATTTAAGTCGAGTCAAGAAAGTGCACTTGAAGACTACATTGAAGCTTGAGTTATGCTGCAGTATAACAGTTACTGACATTCACTTCGTATGCACTAAATTCATTATTGATTACATGAAATTTGAGGAGCAAGAAATGATAATTATAGGTACATTTGAAAGAATTATAGGGCATGTTTGCCAGCATTGAAGAAATGAATTATCGGTAAAAAAAAGAATTATCTGGGCCTATCAGCCTAAATCGTGATTTTTTCTGCCACCCACCCAAATAAAAAAGCTTACCTGACGGCCGACTTGTTGAAAATACCAAAGGACAGATTACTTCAGGTAGTCACGGCATCATGCAGGGCTTCTTTGTCCTCCGTTCTATACAGAGATGGGTGTGGCACGGGTCAAACTGACCAAGCAAACTGCTGAATCAACGTAGTTTAAACTATTTGTCGATGCTTTCAACCTCCTGTAGGCCTACGTTCTTATTTACATAAATTCTACATATTATTACTGTGGCTTAGTAAGGTTCTTGTGGCTGTAAGTTACCATCCATACATTGGCCACGCCCACTTATTCTTTGTCAAAGATCGAAGTCGGTCCAACGCTTGATCGAAAGCACTCCATGATAGAAGTAATGTAGGGGTAGATTCAAGTTCTGATTCTTTCAAAAATCACTTGAAACCAAACCTTCGCGATATTGAGAGTATGCTATATTGGAGGCATGGTTTCAAGTGACTTCTAAACGTTTCATAACTTGATTCTATTGCCACGTTACTTTTATCGTGGAGTGCTTTTGATCCAACATTGGCAAATTTGACCTTTGACCTCTACGTAATGTGACTATACGGGCCGTGAAGAAGCCGTAAAAAGCTTACCACACCTTTTTGTGCCGCGATGTTCTTCAAAAACGTGAAAAACATCAACAAAAATCGCTACATTCCCATTGGGCATTCATTACGCGATTTACCCCATTGTTTTGTCGATTTGCGTGCGATAATACAGGCTTGTATAACCACCGCCATATAATGTGGAGGAGAAAACTTCTAGCGCCCTAAATTGCTTACATGTAGACTGACGTATGGAAGGAATACCTGGGGAAATGCTTCAGCTTTAAATTTTCAAGTGATAACCCTAGCAGCCTCGTACCTAGCGGGCCTTCCCAGCTTTTCAATGTTGCATACTGAAAAGTGGGAGGCCTGGCAGCAGAAACCACGACTTTGGCTCACGATGACGCGAAGACAAGCGGTCTGATGGTTCCTTCGAAAAGCCAGTCTTTGCTAGCCACACGTTATCTTAACAAGTTTCACTCGTTATGGTCTTTATGGATCGTACTACACTCTGTATCTAGCGTTTGAACCATACCTCTCGATCGTTAGCGACAAGAGCCCTCAAAATCTTGGTGACTTTCGACGCACTGGAAGGTCTCACTACGCGTTACGCCATGCACGTGACTTGTACAATAAATCGCGCTACACTTGTACTGTCGATTGCGCTTTACCTCGAACGCCCGTGAATGCGTTCGTGTGAGCGTTGAACAAACGAGATACTTCATTCGCCACGTAGAACCACGGAAAACCATGCGTAAGCCAACTGCTTGCCCAATGATTGCGTGGCATTCCAACCCATACGTTAGTTTTACACTCACACGAGGGCAAGGCTACGCTCACAGGCAAGCATTCACTGATGTTCCAAGTGAACAGTAATCGACAGTATCAGGCATTCCCGCTTTTCAGCGTGCACCATTGAAAAGCTCTGAACGGCCTGAGGACGAGGCTGACGCAAGGGCAAGGCCAGCACAATTTGTGACGTAAACTTACGCTACGTTTTCAGTGGCTTTACGTGGCGAACGAAGTGAATGAAGTATCTCTCACGTTCTAGGCTTACACGCACGCATTTACGAGGATTCGAATGAAGCTCAATCAACGGTTGAATCAGTCTCTTCTAGCTTTTCGTTGCGACAAGCATCGACGCGGTGTGTGAACCGACTTTAAGTTTAACTGCGCTACTGGTATGCTACAGTGTATACTTAGAGTCTACTAGTAAAGAGTCTCTCTCTCGATTGTGTGCTACGCTATGGCAATTAATAAAACAGCAGAAAGCAGTGTACCGACCAATTTCCTTATTATTTCATCGATGAGGAAACTTCTTACTTCGTAGTAAAGTATACATCAACAGCGCAAACTAGAAAGGGAAATTCAACCATAGATAATAGAGAGGAAGGAGGGATTGGAAACGCGCGCATACCCTGTAGATATATGCTTGTCGCGGTCACGTGACTTCATCTAAGTTCACGAGTGGCATAAAACCACATCAAGACAGCCTTTTCGCGCCTTGGCAAGGGCACCATGTATGCGTATCACCTTTCTAACCAACCTACCAGAGATCTAAAGCCAAATGCCAAAAAAATTAGGCAGTTTTCAGAACGATTTTGTAGCTACCACTCACAGATTGGCCTTGTGTACTTTTTACGAGACCTGTACATAGTGAATAGATTCTTTTAAGGCCTGGCATGAACTATCGTCACATAGAGAATACAAACATCGCCTTCAGGTAAGGCCTTTCTTTTCAAATGAACACACTAAGCCCAGATCTGTTGTGAGCCTGGGTAGACTCCAGCGTTTAAAACGCTCGCTGGGGAACATACCACATCAACAGAGCTCGCGAATGCTTCAGTTGCACTCTGTATTCGACTGTGAACAAGGTCCCATCGACTTTTCTTCTGGGTCGATCACCGTTTGTGAAGGAAAAGTACACAAAAGAATTTCAAGCGTGTACAAGAGCAGGCGCGACTACCATCAAATCACTCTTTTCATTGCTTGATCCCTTGTTCGATAGCACTACACTTGTTTTTAGTCGGGTTACTGTTGAATACTAGGCTGTACAAGGCCATAGGAGCTTGTACTATACTGTACGATACTGACTTGTAAAGGGGGCGTGCCGTGACGAGCATGTTCCGTGACGTCACTATAGAGATATATGCGCGTTTTCAATCCCTCTCTCTATTATCTATGATTCAACGGATTTCATTGCAGCATACGCACATTAAATAGAGGATAGTGCGCTGTCTGTGCTGCAGCGCAGACCCTACTAGTAGGGAATTGCCCTTTCTAGAGTGCGCTATTGATGTACACTTTACTAAGAAGTTTCCTTTTCAATGTGTACGTTACTTAGCGCACACAATGAAATGAAATTGTTGATACACTGCATTCTGCTGCTGTATTACGATCGAGAGGGCGACTCCTTACTAGCCCAACTGCCCAATGAGAATGTAGCGATTTTTTCACGTTTTTGTAGAACATCCTGGCACAGTGCTGGCATTTTTACGGCTTCTCCACGGTCGTATGGTTACATCACGTAGAGGTCAAAGGTCGATATTGCCTCGAAAGCACTCCACAATAGTATCAAGTCCTGAAACTTTCAGAAGTCACTTGAAGCCATGCCTACAATATAGCAATACTCTCAATGTCGCAAAATGGGTTTGATGACTTTTGAAAGTGTCAGGACTTGATTCAGCAGTCTGCTCGGTCAGCCACCTGCCTGGTCATTTGACCCGTGCCACACACATCTCTGTATAGAACGGAGGACAAAGAAGCCCTGATACCGTGACTACCTGAAGTAATCTGTCCTTTGGTATTTTCAACAAGTCGGCCGTCAGGTAAGCTTTTGTATTTGGATGGATGGCAGGAAAAAATATTCACAATTTAGGCTAATAGCGCTTAAACTAAATCGGCTTTACAAAAGCCAAAGGGCATTATTATAGATTAGGATGTACAATTCTTATGAATGCCATACCATGAATCTAGCCGGGGTAATTGTCCTCAGTATTTTGGCTTTTATGCTATATTAGTGCATGTACAAGATCGGTCACGCTTTCTAACGTGAATGTGGGCGTGGTAATTAATTCCTTCGTGAACGTTTTCCTCGTTAGCGCCAGCGTCGAATGTTCGAGTCACACCTACTCCTCGCTATAGTTCTGTCATGGTAGCCACGAGGAACCCGTTGGGGAAAGTCTCTGCAAGTGGACTTTCCTGTTGATAGCCGCTTCCTAGCGCTCGAAAAACATCGATATTGCGTTTATCCCCATAGTTGTCTGTATATTATTGCCAACCAAGAAAGTGTGATACACCCCGCATTAACACACGTTCACGACTTTTCTCGCGCCTCGAGCCTAGTGCCAGTGGTTAAACGGTCACGCCGGATTAATGTGGTAGGAGGTAAATATTCATATGGAGTTTTTCTAACATGCGCAAAAGTGTAGATCTAAGGCGCTTGTCCCTGTCCTGAGCATTGCTAATATTACTGGTTAACAGTGATAGTGAATATTTTTGTGTACGAAAGGTTTGACGGATTTCACAGCATGGGCACAAAGATAAATACAACTCCAGATTATTTCTGCTCAGAAACATGTGGTAAAGTTTTTAGCGACGCCATTCCGTAACTGAAATTTTACAAGTGAAAATTCTTGCGGCCATGTAGTGAAATACTCGAAATTTTTGAAAATATACACTATCACTGTAAATCAGTACTATCAACGACAGACAATATCCTGCAAACGAATCGTCAATTGTTACCAGTGTCATAGCGGATTTGTTCCGCCGTGCCAAAGTTCCGGCGGAATAAATATCGCTGGCGGATACATTCCACCGGAAAGAATACGCTAGCGTACATATTCCGCCCGGATAATCTACGCGACCGCGTAAATATTCCGGCCGGCGCAAATGTTCCGCCTAGTAAAATGTGCTATTGCACTTCTCAGTTTGATATCACTCGCTTTAAAAATCATTACTATGCATGGGTATGAAGATGGGCTGACCTAAGATAAAGTTTAACAAATGTAAAAGTAAAGAAAAGTGAACCATGCCCATTCAGGACACATGAAGGTCAAGGCTTATAGAGATTGCAGAGTAGCTTGAAGAAAGGAAGCGAACAAATACTTCACCGTCTTCAAATTTTTGTGTACTATAATATCAATGATTCGTTGTAGCCTTCTGTGGACAATCGCTTGGACATGCATAAAGGCACATCCACACCTAATCCATGATGTGCGCATGTCACTCTGCGCCAGTGCAGAGACGTATGAAGTGGTTATGCCACTCCTGAGGCCACCAGAGAAGCTCCAATAATTATTAAAATGGAACATGTACTTTGACTCTGGTTGCACCTGTGTCAAAGAAACATCGACCGTTGCCCATCCGGAACAAATTTGCTGATTTTCTGGAAATCCGGAACAGATCCGCTAGCGAATAAATTCCGGCGGAACAAATTCGCTGTGACACCGGATGTGAGAATACCCGGCGTATTGTGCGCATATGGCACAATACGCGTTCTTAGTACCACAGGTAAAACAATGTCAAAGTCCAGTTTTTGTCATATTTATGCCAAAAATCTATTATCCTTTGCCGTCACCTACGGAGGGTAAACGTAAGTTACCAAGGCCTTCATTTCTACCCACGTAGTGTACGGCTGCCGTACACCGAGCCCGTTGCTAAGGGAGTTATTTAGAATTCCCGATCGCCAGCTCTCTGGATACAGCTAGATTCGTCGAAGTACTGTACGTTCACTCACCCTTTAAGCTTCTTAGGCATCGAAAAAGAAGCGGCTCTCGTTATGGACAACTAAGTTCGAGACTAACTTGACCGTAGCGTTCGTTTTGAACAATCCGCCCAGGTCCATCTAATTGATTTACGATTAACGCGTAGTATACGGAAACCCTATACGCATAAAGAGCAACGTCTTCAGACCGTAATTTCTCGTTTTTATGCTTGTAGCGAGATCAGGAACAAAGCGCTCTAGCTCCAAAGTGAAGTGAGAGCTCCGTCTCAGACTTGGAGGTAAGTTAACTTTTCAAAAATACAGCTAATTAAAATTTCATAGAATGGGAAATATGGCGGATTTTCTCTGATCTGGTCACAATTATACATAAGTATAAGCACTTATACAAGCGTGTGCACACACATTCAGATTTGCACAAACACATACACACACATAAAGGTACAAACACACACATGTACACTATGTACAAATATACACCACATACATGTATATATAAATATAAGCATACTTGTACATACAGGAAAAAATACCCAGATGTATAGATAAGTACAAACTCTCATGTACACACAGAGACACACAGGGTACAAATATACACATATACACACATACATGCATTCACATACATGAAGGTACATATGTACATTCACAGACATAAAGGTACAAATATGCACATGTACACATACACACACTCACACGTATAAAGGTACACATGTACACACATACATTCACACAAATAGAGGTACACACATATACACACATACACCCTTTCACACGCATAAAGGTACACATGTACAAACATACACTTAATCACACACATAAAGGTACATACACACACATGTGCTCACATACACACATTTGCACACATAAATGTACAAACACACATGTACACACATACACACATTCACACACATGAAGGTAAAAACACACATGTACACATGTACCTTTGTACCTTTGTACATTCACACACATGAAGGTAAAAACACACATGTACACATGCACACATTTACACATTAAGGTACAAACACGTACATATACACACAAACGGACATTAACACACATAAATATACATACATGTACACATTCATTCATACAGATAAAGGTACAAACACACACCTGTACACACATTCACACACATAAAGGTACTAAATGTACACATACATTCACACATATAAAGGAACAAACATACATGTACACTTTTATTCACACAGACACAGCTACAAACACACACCTGTTCACACATTCACACACATAATGTACACAAATACATTCACACACATAAATGTACAAATATACATGTACACTTTTATTCACACATAAAGGTACAAACACACTCATGTACACACATACACATACACATGTACACACAATCACACACATAAAGGTATAAAAACATACATGTACACACCTACATTCACACACAGAAGGTACAAACGCACACATGTACACACATACACACATAAAAGTACAAACACACAGGTACACACATACACACATTCACACACAGACAAACGTACATGTGCACACTCATTCACACACATGAAGGCAAAAACACACATGTACACATACACACATTCACACACATTAAGATATAAATACGTAAATGCATTCACACATTCATTCGCACAGATAAAGGTATAAATACACACCTGTACACACATTCACACACATAGAGGTACTAAATGTACACACATACATTGACACACAAAATGTACAAGCATACATGTGCACTTTTATTCACATAAAGGTACAAACACACACATGTACACACATACACACATTCACACACATGAAGGGACAAACACACATGTACACACATACACACAAAGACAGACATAAGGGTACAAACACACACATGTACACACATGCACACATTTACTGACATAAAGGTGCAAACACACACATGTACACACATACATTCACACACATTGATACACACACATATTTACACAAATAAAGGTAAAAACACACATGTACATATATATACGCATTCACACACAAAGGTACAAACACATACATGTATACACATACACACTTTCACACACATAAAGGTACAAATATACACATATACACACATTCACGTACATTAAGATAAAAACATATACATGTACTCACATAAAAGTACAAACACACATGTACAAACATACACATTCACACATAAATGTGCAAACACATACACGTACACATTCACACACAAAGATACAAGTACACACACATTTACACAAATAAAGGTATAAGCATACATGTACATACATACACACATCCACACTCATAAATGTACAAACACATACATGTACATACACATGTACACACATTCACACATAAAAGTATAAATATAGATGTACACACCTACACATAAAGGTACACTCACATGTACACAAATACACACATTCACTCACTTAAAGGTACAAACACACATGTACACATACACACATTCACACACATAAAGGTACAAACGCACACATGTGCACACATACACACATAAAGGTACAAACACACAGGTACACACATACACACATTCACACAGGTACAAACACACGTGTACACACATACACACATGTACACACATTCACACACATAAAGGTATAAAAAATACATGTACACACCTACATTCACACATATAAAGGTCACATGTACACACATTCACTCACATAAAGGTACAAACACATATGTACACACATACACACATTCACACACATAAAGGTACAAACACACACATGTACACACATACACACATAAGGGTACAAGCACACAGGTACACACATACACACTTTCACACACATAAAGGTATAAACACACATGTACACACATATACACATAAAGGGACAACGTACATGTACACACGTACACACATAAGGGTACAAACACACACATGTACACACATGCACTCACGTAAAGGTACAGACACACATGTGCACACATACATTCACACACAGATACAAACATACATTTACACAAATAAAGGTGAAAACACACATGTACATACGTACACACATTCACACATAGGTACAAACACATACATGTACGCACACACACATTCACACACAAAGATACAAATGTACACATGTACACACATTCACACACAATGGTAAATACACATATATGTATACACATTCACTCACATAAAGGCACAAACACGCATGTTAAAACATACAAATTCACACAAATGTGCAAACACGCACATGTACACACATATATTCACACAAAGATACACACATTTACATAAATACAGGTAAAACCATACATGTACATATATACACACTTAAAGTTACAAACACATATATGTACACACACACATTCACACATATAAAGGTATAAACACATACATGTACACACCTACATTCACACACAAAGATATAATACTCACATATACACACATACGCACATTCACTCACATAAAGGTACAAACACACACATGTACACACATACACATTCACACACATAAAAAGATGCAAACACACACATGTACACACATACATTTACACACATAGATACAAACACACATTTACACAAAAACACACATATACATACATACAGACATTCACACACAAAGGTACAAACACATACATTTACACACATACATTCACGGTATACACCCACATGTACACACATACACATTCACTCACAAAAAGGTACAAATACACACATGTACACACATACACATTCACACACATAAAGATGCAAGCACACACATGTACACACATACATTCACACACAGATACATACACACATTTACACAAATAAAGATGTACATACACACATTCACACACATAAAGGTACAAACATACACATGTATACACATTCACACACAAAGGGAAATCACATGCATGTACACATATTCACACATATAAAGATACAAACACATACATGTATACATACACACATTCTCACACATAAAGGGACAAACACACATGTACACACATACACTCATTCACTAACACAAAGGTACAAACACACATGTACACATATACACATTAACACAATAAATGTGCAAACACACATGTACACACATTCACACACAGAGGTACAAACACACACACACATTTACACAAATAAAGGTAAAAACACACATGTGCATACATACACATTCACAAACATAAAGGAACAAGCACACACATGTATACATACACACATTCACAGATATAAAGGTACAGACAAAACATGTACACATACACACACATTAAGGTTCACACACGTGTACACACATACACACATTCACACACATAAATGTAAAAACACACATGTACACATACATTTTCATACATTAAGGTACACACACATGTACACACTAGAATTATGCACCACGTACATATATAGATTAGTTTAAATACACACGTTCACACACATAAGGGTACAAACACATGCACACATTCACATGCATAAAATACAAACACACATATACATATGTATGCTTACACAAACGTGTACACACACATACAAACCTGTACACATACATACACACATGTGCTTGCATACAGTTACACACAGGGACAAACACACGCTCATGTATATATAAGTATAAAGACACATACACATACACATATTCACACACACAAATACACACATGTACACATGCATTCACACACTAATGAAGGTACATATACACACATTCACACACATGAAAGTGCAAACACATACATGTACACACATTCACACACACAAAAGTTCAAACACACATATGTACACACATACACATTCTCACACAGAGGGACAAACACATGTACACACATACACACATTCACAGACATAAAGATGCAGACACACACATGTACACACATACACACATTCACTCACATAAAGGTACAAACACACATGTACACACACACATTCACACAAAACAGTACAAACACACACACGTACACACGTACACCCATTCACACACATAAAGGTACAAACACTTATGTACACACATACACACATTCACAAACATAAACACACACATGTACACATTCACACACATAAAGGTACAAACACACATATGTACACACACACACATTCACACACAAAAGTACAAACGCATATACACATGTACACACATTTACGCACATAAAGGTACACATGTACACACATACACACATTCACACACATAAAAGTACACACGCATGTACACACATGCACATTCACAAACATAAAGGCACTAACACAAACATGACACGTATACATACGTTCACACAAAGGTACACATACATGCATTAACACACATAAACGTAAAAACACACACATGTACACATACACACATTCACACACATTAAGGTACAAACATATGTACACACATACACACATTCACACATAGAGGTACAAACATACACTTGTACACACATTCACATGCATAAAGGTACACACATGTACACACACCAATTATACACTACATATATATAGATTATTTTAAACACATGTTCACACGTTCACACACGTAACAGTACAAACACTTGCATGTACACATACACATTCACATGAATAAAGGTACAAACACACATATACACACATGTGCATACACAAACGTGTACACACATGTACAGACCCGTATACACACATACACACATGTGCTTGAATACAATTGCACAAAACACACACACTTGTATATATAAGTATAAAGACACATGCATACCCATACACATAATCACACATATAATGGATGTACAAACACATTCACACACTCATAAAGGTATAGATACACATGTACACACACATGTACACACATACACACATTCACACACATAATGGTACAAACACACATGTACACACACATTAACATGTATAAAGGTACATGTACACACATGCACACATTCACACATATAAAGGTACGAACACACACATGTACACACATACACACATTCAAGGTACAAACACATACATGTACACACACACATTCACACACATAAAAGTACATACACACATACACTTTCACACACATGAAGATACAAATATACATGCACGCACATTCACACACAAACGTACAAACACGCACGTACACATACACACATAAAGGTACAAACACATGTATGCATTCAAATACACATTTACACAAATAAAGGTGCAAATGCACACATGTACACGCATACATTCACACACATAAAGATACAAACACCATGTGTACACAACAACTAAGCACACATGCGTGCTGATTCACACACAAAAGTAAAAACACACTGGTATGTACAAGAAAAGAGAAGTCCCTACATAGCACATACACACATAAGCACCCTCGGTACATCGCTGTCTTCGTGAACTTCTCTCTGGGGGTGGGCGCTTGCCACAGGCGCAGCGTGCCTGGGCGCTTACATGTACACTATATACCCGGGAGTGGGCGCTTACCCGGGATACATTCACACACATAAAGATAAGGTACATACACACATACATAAGGGTACACACACATGTACACATATAAATACAAACACATAAGGTACAAACACATATGTACACACACATTCACACAAATAAAGGCACACACATGTGCACACATACACACATTCACACATATAAAGATAAAAACATATACACACATACACATTCACACACATAGTTACAAACACATGTACACACATACACATATTCACACACATAAAAGTACAAACACACATGTACACACACACATTCACACACACATACACACATTCACAAACGTATATATACATGTGTACACTCATACACACACTCACACACATAAAGGTACATACACATATACACACATACACTTTCACACACATGAAGGTACAAATATACATGCACACACACTCACACACAAAGGTACAAGCACACGTACACATCCACATTCACACACATAAATGTACAAACACACATAAGTACTCACATACACATTTACATACATAAAGGTGTTAATATACACATGTACACACATACATTTACACACATAAAGATACAAACACACACACATACACAAATTTACACACATAAAAGCAAAAACATACATGTACATACATACACACACATAAGGGCACAAACACATACATGTACACATATACATACATTCACACACATTAAGGTACAAACACATGTATTCACACATTCACACAAATAAAAGCACACACACATGTACACACATATACACATTTGAAGATAAAAACACATGTACACACATTCTGCACATATAGTTACAAACACATGTACACACATACACATATTCACACACATAAAGGTACAAACACACACATTTACACACATAAAAGTACAAACACACATACACACATTCACCAAACATATATACACATGTACACTCATACATACATTCACACACATAAAGGTACACACACATGTACACACATACACACATTCATAGTCATAAAGGTACAAACACATGTACACATATACACACATTCACTCATAAAGGTACACACAAATGTACACACATTCACACATAAAGTTATAAACATGCATGTACACACATACATTATCACACATAAAAGTACAAATACATGTACACACATACACACATTTACACACAAAGGGACATGTACACATACACACATTCAAAGGTACAAACACACACATGTACACACATACACACATTCACAGACATAAAGGTACAAACACACACATGTACCCACATACACATTCACACACATAAAGGTGCGAACACAACACATGTACACACATACATTCACACAAAAATACAAACACACACACACATTTACACAAATAAAGGTAAAACACACCTGTACATACATGCACACATTCACACACATAAAGGTACAAACACATACATGTACACACATACACACATTCACACACATAAACGTACAAACATTCACATGTACACACGTTCACACACATAAAGGTACAAATGCATGTACACACACACATTCACATGCATAAAGGTACAAACCACATGTACACACATGCATAATCAAATGTGAACACACACGTACAGACCCGTACACACATACACACGTGTTTGAATTAAGTTACACACAGGGACAAACACACACACATGTATATGTAAGTATAAAGACACATGCATACACATACACATATTTATACACATAAAGGTACAAACACACACATATACACACATTCACGCACATAGATAAAAACATACATGTACACACATTCACTCACATGAAAGTACAAACACACGTGCAAACATACACATTCACACATAAATGTGCAAACACATACATTCACACACAAAGATACAAGTACACACACATTTACACAAATAAAGGTATAAGCATACATGTACATACAAACACACATCCACACAAATAAAGGTACAAACACATACATGTACACACATACACACATACACATGTGCACACATTCACACACATAAAGGTATAAAAAATACACGTACACACCTACACATAAAAGTACAAAAACTCACATGTACACAAACACACACGTTCACTCACTTAAAGGTACAAACGCACACATGTACACACATACACACATAAAGGTACAAACACACAGGTACACACATACACACATTCACACAGGTACAAATATATGTGTACACACATACACACATACACATGTACGCACATTCACACACATAAAGGTGCAAAAAAATACATGTACACACCTACATTCACACACAGAAAGGTCACATGTACACACATACACACATTCACTCACATAAGGTACAAACGCACACATGTACACACATACACACATAAAGGTACAAACACACAGGTACACACATACACACATTCACACAGGTACAAATATATGTGTACACACATACACACATACACATGTACGCACATTCACACACATAAAGGTGCAAAAAAATACATGTACACACCTACATTCACACACAGAAAGGTCACATGTACACACATACACACATTCACTCACATAAGGTACAAACACGCACATGTACACACATACACACGTTCACACACATAAAGGTACAAACGCACACATGTACACACATACACACATAAGGGTACAAACACATAGGTACACACATACACACATTCACACACATAAAGGTATAAACACACACATGTACACACATACAAAGGGACAAACATACATGTACACACATACACACATTCACAAACATAAGGGTACAAACACACACATGTACACACATGAACTCACATAAAGGTACATACACATGTACACACATACATTCACACACAGATACAAACATACATTTGCACAAATAAAGGTGAAAACACATACACATTCACACACAAAGGTACAAACACATACATGTACACACAAATTCACACAAAGATACAAATGTACACATGTACACACATTCACACAAAGGTAAATACACATGTATGTACACACATTCACTCACATAGTCACAAACACGCATGTACAAACACACACATTCACACATAAATGTGCAAACACACACATGTACACACACACAAAGATACACACATTTACATAAATACAGGTAAAATGTACATATATACACACATTCACACACTTAAAGTTACAAACACATATATGTACACACATACACACATACACATGTACACACATTCACACACATAAAGGTATAAACACATACATGTACACACCTACATTCACACACATAAAGATACAATCACTCACATGTACCTCCAGGATGTCGGTTTGCGTGCTCGGTTTCTGTTTGCGTGCTCGGTTTACTTCATGCCGATAGCAGGTAGCTAATCGTTGCTCGGTTACAGTACCCTCGGCCAATGGAGTAACCGAGCAACGCATTTGCTTTAATATTAAACCGGGCACTGTAACCGAGCAACGATGCGATACACGTACGCGTTCTGGCTGTCGGTTTGCATGCTCGGTTTACATCACGCCCGATAGCCGTTGCTCGGTTACAGTGCCCTCGGCCAATGGAGTAACCGAGCAACGATTTGCTCTCAGGTCCACCCTCTATAAAAGCAGCCAGGCACACTCGTGCACATGCATACTAACCAACTGTTCACGAGTCGAGAAATCAAACTGTTTAACAATGGCAAGGACAATGGATAAGACACATCACTATCCAACGGTCTCAAATGAAGATGATCTACAAACAGAAGGTGATGATGAGGATGATTCGCCGAGTGACAACGATCCACTATGGTGCAGTGATGATGAAGAGCAATCGGATGATTCGTGGAGTAATGACGATCTAACATGGTGCGGTGATGACGCAGACAAACAGGAGGAGGATGGTGACGATGATGATGATGATGCAGATGATCTACAAACGAGTGGTGATGATGCAGACAAACAGGAGGAGGATGATGACGATGATGATGATGATGATGATGATGATGATGATGATGATGATGAAGACGATCTACAATTACAAACGAGCAGTGACGATGCAGACAAACGGGATGATCTACAAATGGGCGATGATGACGAAGTAGTGGCGAAGAAACCCCTTGTACATAGGAGGGGGTTCTGGAGTGTACAGAGCACATTCCTATCGGACCGACTGTCGGTGCACGCTGTCACATGTAAGGAACAAGGCACATACATTGTACGAAGAGAGTTACTGGAGAGGAGTGGCCTGTCTTCCCACTACTCCGAGTGTACTCTACGCCGGCGGTGCAAACGAGCCATAGGTGGGCACCAGTATGCGACAGCCAATCTCCTAAGAGTGTTGAAAGGTGAAGAGTTGGTCTCGGCTGATGCAAAGAAGGTGTCTGTTGTGACAATTAAACAAGCCAGAGACATACTCACTTCCTTTGGCCACAGCAAATCCACTCCCCAGATGCTAAAGAAACGGAGCTGCACGACAGACAACACCGCTGAAATGGAATCACTACGAAAGTATCTGACGGATGCTGTCTGTCCTCGGCGAAAGTCATTGAAGGCTCCGATTAGGGGTGCAACAGTTGGGCAGTGTTTGTCACTATGCAACTGTAAGTTGATTGACTGATTGAAGCATGACAGCTTAAAGCCTTTAAAATGTTGTAAATAATCACTTGTACCATTTAGACTTCAGTCGGGTAGCTTCACCTGACCACACGCATGATGGCAGTATTGCACTGTGTGCAGATGCTTCAGCTCTGGCCACCTTCTTTGATGCTCTTGTGAGTTTTTTTCCTTTGATGTCTCATGCTACTATTTATAGTTCACCTACACTGTACAGAGTGCATCCAACAAGAAGCCAGCCACAATGGCGTCGTATGCAGGGAACCTGAGACGGATTGTGTGCTACTGCCACGACGTACTCCAAATGGACACGACTGAAGCGGAGGAATATCTGGCCACTGCCCGCAAGCAGTCAGCTCGGCAAACATCAAGACGCCAGTCTGGTCGGGCACAACTTGCACTCCAAAGGAGGTGGATCGATTGGATTGATGTTGTAAAAGGAGCAGGCACCCTAAAACGCCTGTTTGAGGAAGCAAAAGAAGAGAAGGTGAAAGCTACGGCATGCATGCATTATGTGCTATACCTGTTCTTCACCATGCTGCCTCCGGGAAGGGGGGCCGAGTTTGCAACAATGGAAATTGTTGATCAGCGCCACCACCCCCTACAGAGTACACGAATCACAGGAAATAGGAATGCCTGCGTTATCAGCCGTGACGGACAAGTTTCTCTGAGACTTGGAGACTACAAGACGGTAGAGGCACACGGGGAACAGGTGACAGACTTGTCCAGTAACGAGGAGTGTCGTAAACATCTCATTCCTGTTATGTTGGCTTACATTGACAAGTGGCGTCCCCTTCGTGCTGGCTGTAGTCACTCCGTTATGTTTTTCGTCAAGAATGGAGGTGGTCCCTATGAACCAAACAGGTTTTCCGGCCTTGTCATGAGAGTTGTGAAAAAAGCTACTGGCGTCAATGCCGGAATCAACATCCTCCGGAAGAGTTTCGTCACCCACTTCTGTGGAGCTGGCTCCACCCATCGTGGAATCGCCACCAGCATGCGACACGGAGAAGGAGTCCAACAAGAAGTGTATAATATGATTACGACAGAAGAGGAGATGGCTTCGGCCTTGAGCTTGTCCTCCAGTCTATGCTCAAAATATTTGGCGTAAGATGTCGAGAGATCCTGCAAAGGACAGAAAAATTAATGATCATGCTGTTACATCCATGTATTTAATGATTATGCTGTTACATCCGTGTATTTAATGATTATGCTGTTACATCCATGTATTTAATGATTATGCTGTTACATCCATGTATTTAATGATTATGCTGTTACAATTGTAGACTCTCTTTATATAAAGTAATTACATAGTGCTAATACCGTTTATCTACGCAATTCAAATCTCCCGCGCCCCCTCTCCATTGGCTCGTACCCACTACTGTACAAATCCCCTACATGCTAAGCCGCTTAGCGTCTAATGAGATGCACAGGGCCCTAAGCACTGTTGTCTATGGGGCAGTTAATGAGATGCAAGAAATTTCAACTGGCCATGCTTCGGGAGGGAAAGGCCTGGGGACAGTTTAGTGGCAGGAGGTGTGCATAAAATCAAGAAAACTACTAACCAATGGGGATTTTGTGAGCTGAAAAGGACGTACGCTTAGCAGCCAGGTGCCTTGGTTCACGACATCTGCACGCAGAAAGACGGAACGGAAGGTAAAAAATAGGGATCCCCAGACACTCTCTAACAACCGCTTACCCTTCTCGAAGGTTAGATCCCCACTTTTGATCCGTTGTATTGCTTGAATTTCCAGCGAGTGGTTCCTATCCCTGTAGATCATCGGTAGCTTGTATACGCACGTAGGTACGTGTGCGCATGCTCGAATTAGGTCACGTGGTTTAGGTCATGTGATTTGTGCAAATTCGAATCTAAGATCAAGATGTCGACTACTACTGCTACTACTGTCATCATTGATCTCATTGAAAAGGTCCTGTTGGACCTGAAGAATCTTGGCGATCCATCGCTGAGAAAGCTGATGCCTGAACTCCAGCAGGTTGTCGTGCTGTTCGAGAAGATCGCCACCACGATAGCCCGGCTACAGGCATCGTCGTCAGGTGCGGGATGGATAGAATAGTATTACACTGTTTTTACGATCCACCATATACTGGAAGAAAAAGTGTCTACCCCTACACTCTTTCCTGCCACTATCACACGGGCAATGACCTCTGTGTACCCAGACACTATTTTAACCCCTTCTTTGCCGAGTATCACTGGCAGGAAAGAGTGTACACCTACACTCTTTCCTTCCAGTTAATGCTGGTAGAATATATAAAACAGTGTAATTTAATCCCCACCCTCAGGTGCCTCAACATCAGCACCAGGCTCAAGACGAGCTACTACAACACCAACAACTACAACTACAACACCACCTAGCACGCGTACTGGAGAGTCCTCTCAGTCGAGCGGCAGCCGACGCACTGGACGAAAACGACGTGGCGGAGCAGGCGAGGAAGAGCCATCAGTGACGCCGAAGCGCAGGAGAACCAATCCCGGTGAGAAGAGGAACTACCATCACAGAGCGAATCGTTTCACCACCCAGACTCCAGCCACGGCTACGTTCACAGTCACGGAAGCTGCCCGGGCAAAGAAGCCCACGGAAGAAAACATAGAAGACATCGTCAGAGCTACTGGTGCAAGTTCCACTGTGCCGCCATTGAACATCCACGACGGCCCACCAGAATGCCTAGACGAGGGTGAGGGAAGAGTCGTGGAAGTGATCAAAACTGCTCTGGAACAACAGGTCAGCGAAGAGCTCCACACCGACCACTTCATTGGTCGATGCGTGAGGAAAGGGAAGGAAGCCAATCCAGCCGTCAGTGTAGAAGAGTACGTCACCTCCCTGTGTGAACGTGCAGAGGATATGAAAGTTGAAAGGCAAAAGTATGTTGCATCAAGGTACGTTGGTGTGGAATTTTGAGTATGACTGTAGTTGCATGTGATCTGGCTTCAGTCTATCCCACTCCGCCTCAGGTGTCCCTGTCAGGCCTGCGTCGACGCGACAGCAGCTGGATCGGGAGAGTGCTGTCTCCATACCCAGTATCTCATATCTTTGAGCGACAGGTGCTACACTAACCTGACGATGTCACACCTGAAGCAGTGCCTGTCTTTTGCCGACAACACCAGTCTCCACTCTCCCGTGTTGAGGGTGGCATGTCCTGGCCTGAGAACCAGTCTCAGGCAGCTCTGCTCACAGTTGCCACCAAACTCCCGCGTCCTCAAGGCGTCCTTTGAAGTGAAGACAGACATCAACCATTTGGAGGCCATCACCTACGTGGACGGTGATGGTGGCTACATCACCACTGATTTTGTACCTGGACTATATGATTACGTCCAGCAGCTCGATCATTCCATCCAATTTCAAAACATCCAAGTAGGTGGTAGAAGTCACACCCTGGTCGAGTTTCGTGAAGCATTCCATGATGCAGTGGAACTCTCTCACGAATACAAGTTTACTGATGAAGACACTCCCCCTACTGCACTTCTGTTGCCTGCTGGTCTCAAAGCCCTTGCCTCGGCACGCCGCTCGGTGGGACTATCGAAAAAGACCACCATTGTTGTACGTGGCGTGGATGAATCCGGATTGAGACTTCTGGTGGAAGTTGTCACTGAGCTGGACACTGACACAGCACCTGTGGCGAACGGATTGCGGTGTATCCGTGAAGGCTACAGCTATGCCGCAACGTACAACCAGAGTCAAGTCCCACAGTGCTATCGAGAGGCCGAAGATGACGCCCGATCCAACTGCAGGGGAGTGTGGCAGTTGAAGGAGTACCACAACATCCTGCAGATGGAGAAGTATAAGCCCTGGACGCTCAAGAGGGCCCTTTGTGCAGGAGAAGGATATGGTCGAGTGGGAGAAGACTTTGAGGATGACGACGGTGCTCGCTATGATTTCTTGGTGAAGGCCTCCAGCGAACACCTGAATGAAGCCAATCTCTATGTTGCTCAAAGCACCATCGAGAATGCTGGGCTGGGGCTTTTCTTGCTACCACCAAAGCCAGGAGCAAGCAGGAAAGTGATTCCAGCGGGCACTCATCTCTGCACTTATGCCCACTGTATCAGACCTGGAGAGAGCGACGAAACACATGGTGACTATTATGTCTTCAGAGAGGGTGGATCGTACGATGCAAAAATCATTGATGGGGAGAATCATGGACGATTCGCCAATCAAGGTGGTCTTGAAGAGGGCACAAAGAAGATGTGTGAACTTGCTACTCTTCCTGTGGGCTTCAACTGGATAGAAGTGAACAGAGAGGTCGAGCAGAAGGTAGATGTGACATTCAAGACTGTGGGAAGGACCAAGACACTGAAGCTAGCCACCACCAAGGTGATAACGATGCCAGCCGGAAGCAGTGCTTGCAAAGAAGTGTTCGTGGACT
The DNA here is from genome assembly GCA_964291365.2 of Stappiaceae bacterium. Taxonomy (GTDB): domain Bacteria; phylum Pseudomonadota; class Alphaproteobacteria; order Rhizobiales; family Stappiaceae; genus JBDWFY01. The sequence goes on along the minus strand of OZ219986.1, from coordinate 327,801 downwards.
ATGGTCTCCAAAATTACTGGATACCATACATACTGAGGAACAGGGACGCCATCGGCCACGATCATTGGATGGTGAAGAGGACCCTGTGGCTCTTGCTCTCCAGCAAGAGTAACCAGGCCGGTACAGTATGGGCAAGAGGACAGTTGTCGCTCCACAATATAGAGTCAGACAGGGACGTGGTTGATGACTACTTGGATGCAGATTGTCCAGTTTTACCTCCCCCGAGTAGACGTACACGTAGGACTCACGTGTAGAGATCGACTGGTCCCTGCAATAGAGGTGCTGTTGGTGTTGCGAGTGGTGTCAGCAAGAATAAGAACCTAGTGTTGTAGCACTGGCAATAGTAAGTTTGCATGCCCCCACACACCCTCTCATCCAAAAACGTTTTACTATGTCCTACCAATTTACAGGTTGTGGCTGTCCATAGCTTTCTATTACCTAGAATGCGCTATGCTGACGAGACCCAACAAGGTCGAAACAGCCAAGTACATGCACATAAAGTACAGTGCATGCAGCATGCAATAAAATTAATAACAATAATTATTGAAATGTTAATTATTAATAATAATTTTTATTTCGATCTGTTTCTGTGGAGGAATACAATTATCGGTGTATAATAATATTACATTTGTGATAGAATAATTATTACATCATTTTGTGTCTTGGTCTTGCTTGTGGACGTGGGGGCCGAGGCTGCGTGTGCTGGTCGTAGCTACATGGGTGCCTGCAGCCCCTCCCACCGGCAGGCATGGGCCATGGCATGGCATGCATGGCGGCTACAGGCTACAGGCTACACATGCAGGGGCATGCTGGGGCCTGGCACAGGCTGTGGCAGCTAGCTATAGGGGGGCCGTGTGTTGGACCGCCTGTCGGATCGGTGGGTGTGTGTGAGAGCATACCGCTAATCGGCTCGTCGTTATGTTTGGTCATTAAGGTATGGGTGGCACGACGCACATGTGCCGATCGGCATTCTGGCATGCAATATCCTGTCATGGGTGTGCTGCCGACAACCCCATCAACTGTGTGCGACCGTTTGTATTGACATTATTAAAGAAACAATCGTCAGAACATCAATCAATTAATACACTCATGTAGATACACTAGAGCTGGATGAGTACAGTCATTATACAGTACACTGAATAACGGGCCTTGTTCGTGGTGGCTTGCTCTTCTGCCTGTGACCACCGCTGCAGGTCGAGAGAGCAACACCTAGATAGTAGGGAGAGAGAGGGAGAGAGGAGGTAATAGTAGTTAAGTGTGGAACTATAGGTGCTAGGGTGTGTGCACCAGCAGCATGAATGCTACTGTTTTCCGGGTGTACTAGTACACACACACACACACACACACACACACACACACACTCACCAACGGAGCCACGCTCCCGGTGCGGGTCAGCTTCCCCTCACACCAGCACCTAGAGTACTAGAGAGAGAGGGAGGGAGAGAGAGAGAGAGAGAGAGTGCTGGACTGTGCACTATAATAATATTATAGACCTATCATTTAGGTGTGGGTAGTGTATAATCATTACATTGAGTGGCTTACAGGGTGCCAGGGTGTTGGATGTGCTGGAGGCGGCCTTTGCACCCACCGCAGCGCCTGGAGGGAGAGAGTGGCCGCGACAATCTCATCGTAGGTGTGCTGTGGGTGTGTGTGAGTGCGCTACAATTAGACAGTAGTTAGGAGGGAGAGAGAGAGAGAGAGAGAGAGCGAGAGAGCGAGGAGTGAGAGTGCTGGACTGTGCACTATAATATAGACCTATCATTTAAGTGTGGGTAGTACAGTCATTATATTGAGTGGCTTACAGGGTGCCAGGGTGTTGCATGTGCTGGAGGCGGCCTTTGCACCCACCGCAGCGCCTGGAGGGAGAGAGTGGCCGCGACAATCTCATCGTAGGTGTGCTGTGGGTGTGTGTGAGTGCGCTACAATTAGACAGTAGTTAGGAGGGAGAGAGAGAGAGAGAGAGAGCGAGAGAGCGAGGAGTGAGAGTGCTGGACTGTGCACTATAATATAGACCTATCATTTAAGTGTGGGTAGTACAGTCATTATATTGAGTGGCTTACAGGGTGCCAGGGTGTTGCATGTGCTGGAGGCGGCCTTTGCACCCACCGCAGCGCCTAGAGGGAGAGAGTGGCCACAGCAATCTCATCATAGGTGTGCTGTGGGCGCCATTGGTGTGGGTGTGTGGACTAGAGGGAGAGAGAGAGAGAGAGAGAGGTCATGTGTCCAGACAGTAGTTAAGTGTGGACAGAGTGTGCTGTTGCGTGGGGGAAAGGAGTGGGATGGAGGCCCCTCCGTAACCACCTACTCCACCGTTTCAATAATAATCACTGTCGACAAACCCTTAATGGAGCCCACCCGGTACTATGGCATGGCCTGGCCCTACAGGAGTAGACCTACACGACTTGCCATGCCGTGCAGGGGGATGGATTGCCGCTGGACCAGTATAGGTGGGCACCCAGCCAGCCCAGGGCGTGGGAGCTGTGGGGATGCCTGGGACTCCACACCACGGACACCACCACCATGCACGCAACCCACCTTGTCCCGTGGCCTCGGCTGTTCGAGCTGCAAGGCCCATGGAAGCCCCTCTTCTCTTGTGTCTTCTCCCCCTCCACGATCGATCCAGCTAGCTAGCTCTGGGGGTGGATCCTTTCCATGTCACATGACCTCGGCCGGCCCATCCCACTACTGATATCTATTATACAGTACAGTACAGTACTATACAGTGGGCGTGGCTTTCCAAACCGAGCAAAGCATTTGCTTCAATAGTAAACCGGGCACTGTAACCGAGCAACGATGCTACAAACGCACACATATACACACATACACATTCACACAAAGGTACACACACATGTGCACACATTCACACACATAAAGGTACAAACGCACACATTCGCACAAATGAAGGTACAAACACACACATACACACATTCACATACATAAAAGTACAAACACACATGTAGACATACACATTCACACACAATAAGCTACACATGTACACACACACATTCACACACATAAAGGTACAAACACAGGTGTAGACACATACACATTCACATACATAAAAGTACAAACACACATGTACACATATACACATTCACACACATAAAGGTACACATGTATACACATACACACATTTACACACATGTATACACATACATATTCACAGACATAAAGGTGCACACATATTTACACATTCACACACATGAAGGTAAAAACACACATGTACACATACATGTACACATATTCACATATAAATGTACAAAATGTACACATTCATTCACACACATAAAGGTACAAACACACACATGTACAGACATTTACACACTCATAAAGGCATACATATAGACACATTCACACACATAAATGTACAAACACATACATGTACACACATTCACACACATAAGGTACATGTACACACACACATTCGCACAAATGAAGGTACAAACACACACATGTAGACACATACACACATTCACACACATAATGGTACAAACACGCATGTGTACACACACATGCACACATTCACACACATAAAGATACAAACACACACATGTATACACACACATTCACACACATGAAGGTAAAACACACATGTACACATATACACATTCACACACATTAAGGTACAAACACATACATGTACACACGTACACACATTCACACACAAATGTACATACATGTACACATTCACACACATAAAGGTATAAAAGCATACCTGTACACACATACACATTCACACACTGAAAGGTACTAAATGTACACACATACATTCACACACATAAAGATATAAACACTTGTACACACATCTCACATTCACACATATAAAGGTACAAACACACACATGTACACACATACACACATTCACACTCATAAACGTAACATGTACACACATAATATACAAACATGTATACACACAGATCTGTACACACAAATGTGCATGCATACATGTATACACAGGGACAAACACACCTACATATTCATAGACGTATGCACACACGGTATACAGAAATGTACAAATACCCACACATGTACATAAACACACATACATGCACAAACATTAGCCTTATCAGAAACATGCATACATTAAGCACATGTAAACGTGCACATATAAATGTACAAACACGCAACATCATGGATCAACACATACCAATTCACACATACACACATAAATTTAAACACATGCATGTACACAGTCGTGCAATATTGTATACATTTTCCACTGTACATCATCTCTTTATCAGCTAGTTAGCTTGAGTGCTTACTTGTTGATTTTCCATTGATGGTGGACATGGAGGTAGGTGAGGTGGTCACTCTCCTCACGACCTTTAGAACAAAAGAAGATTGATACAACAGATACAATGACCTGTAGGCACAGAAGAGACATTGTGACATATATTGTAAAAATGGAGAACCAATTACATGACAATAAAGAAACAATGACCTGTGGTGAGTTGAAAGAGGGAATTATAGTATGAAGGATAATGTTAAATCCCTTAATTTTTATTGTTGTGTACATGTACAAGTCATGTAGCTCAATAGTAATCCATACTCCATGTAATTCAAGGCTTAGCCCAACGTGGATGGGGCTAGCATTCACTCATGTCTGTGTTGATAGCATCAGAGGAGGTACAAAAGGATCACGTGCTCGCTCAAAAATGCTGTGTCATCACTTTTTATCCCATATTCTTTACATAGTAAAGCTTCGACAGCGATTGTCAAAGATGATCCCGAGGGATCACCAAACAAAATTATATGGCTATGATCAGTGATTGAAACTACACTATTATTTTAAGCTAGAGATCCCTTGGGATCCCACAATTTTTAACCTTCAACACAGCAACTGTATGTGGGACACACCCACGATGACACAAACTGGTATGCGTGCGAGTCACATGGAATATTAACGATTTTGTACCTCCTCTGAGCTGAACATGTACATGTATTGTTTAAATGAGGACAGTCAGGACACCATGCATGAAAATGACACTATACATTGTACATACATGTATAACTCTACATGTACATGCATGTGCACATGTATACATACCTGAGGAGATGGGTCCATAAAGTGAAAGGTTAGTAGATCTTCCATACCAAGTAACTTGAGAAGCAGCATCACATTATGGACTATACGATGGATCTCTGGAACTGTCACTTTCAGTCTACACTAAGACCCAGGTAGATTGGGTGATGAGGAATGTAGTGTGGGATGTAGTATTTGGCCACAGACCACAAACCACAATGACGTACTACAGGGCTTCACGTGTGTACAATTACGTATGTATGAGGCTCCAACGCTATGAATATTATTATGAAGACATGCGTGCGCAATAATATACATAAGAGGTCACTAAGGTCACAGTGTATAGCTAGAATCGATGTCAGTGTCACTTCCATGATCTGTTGCCCATGAAACTCATCACTATGTTCATCTTAATGTTTCTGACTGGTCATCTTTGTCTGCTGCTTCATCTTCAGACTCTTCCTCTTCATCATCACTCTCTGGAGAGTCTCCATCATCCCATGTGATGCTTACCTCCCCATCAGTTGTGTGCCAAACAAATTGTCCATAGCATGGAAGGAAAGGAGACTGAGTTAAAGGTATGCTAAGACTTAGTTTCAAGATGTAATTTGCTCGTTTACAGTGTAAGACTAGTGCTTGTGATGAGGATATCAGCTTCAACTCATGTAATTTAGTCACTTTGGATAAAATCGTGCCATTTTAAAAGGCAAAGTAGTAGAGAAGTTGACATACATTAAGCTTCGTCAGAGTTGGGGTGATTGCATATTAAACTATAACCGCAAAAAACTGGTTTTGACCTGAAGAATGGTTTATGTTTGTAAAAATGAACTGCTGTGACTAATCTTATCCATGCATGTTCGTGACTTTTTGATGTTTGGAATTTTCCCATTTCCATTTTGAGAAATCGGCCATCGGGACACACAAAGCGTAGATCATTAATAAATATTTCTAGAACCTTTTGTCAGTGGTTCTGATGTGATTCTGTTTTCCATTATAGTCTCTGCTATGGTTATCATCCACATTTCTTTCCACACTGTATATACATGTACACTAAGTTCAAGTTACATGCAGCCTGAAAAACACCTGGCAACAAGCAAGCAAGCAGGAAATGAGGGATATTTGAAGCTTCAAATTTATACGATCAAAGTTGACACAGCATAATTTCTTTTGCACACACGGCTTGCCTTACAGGTCGAGTAATAATATTGTTATGCGCGTGCATAATAATAATTTAGCGCATGCAACACCCACGCGTGACGTCACACAACCGTTCCTGGCATGGAGAATTGAAGTTAGACTCACCTTTTGGGATTTTTAACGGTAGCTTGTGCACCTCGGACAAGGTCTTATCCACATCTAGGCTGGTCTGCTGGCAGTGCAAGTTGAAGGGATGACATCATCCAAAGTTGGGATCATTTTGATCTTTCGCATCAGCGTGCCCAAAACGCTGAAGTTGGCAGAGACAGAAAAACCGAGAGAACGCGTGTACAGATAGGTCTATAGTGGGAAAAGTAGAATACATGTAGATACAGACTTGTAGTTTGTTGTTATGATTGCAGTGGAGCTATATTTACAACAACTCGGCCAGTTGGAATGCTGAATCGTGAAGCTAGAGAACAGTGAACGCCGATATATGGTAATTATTCTTCGTTTTCAGTGACGTTTAGTACTACGTACAACAAGCAATAGCCAAGATTGTTGTGGTAAAGTGTAGTCTTGAAAGTATATTTTTTTGACTGAGAAAGAGAAGGGATGAGTCTTCCTGGCATCAACCTGCCCAACGAGCTGAAGTCGACTCCAGACATAATTGTACCCGCGCGCCTGTCGATTTCGCGGGCAAGAATCTGTTACCCAAGATTGTAGGTTACAGTGTGCTATTTCATCATTCTTTTCGTGATTTCGATCATTAGAAAGAGCTACTGGACAAACATAAGAAAAATACAGACAATAATATACAGTAATAAAATCTTGATTATCATTCCATATGTTTGATTACATGACCTCTGGCCCGAGGTAGTCACGTACGTAGGTGGCAGGGCCGTAGGAAGGTGTTCAAGAGTGGGGAGGCTCTCTGTAGAAGAGTTTGTAGCAATTAAGCGCGCGCGCAAATTTGAAGCCACGCCCACAAAATCGCTTCATTCGCGCGCGAACAAAGTACACTGTTGAATGCTCAATGCGTAATCGCAGGACTGTGGCTCGAGCTCATATCCAGGAGTGCTGAATCAGCACCAGCTGGTTCTGCGTGCACGTGTTGCGGTTTGGCATATTTTAGGTAAGATTTAGGGGGTCAAAGGTCGGATGTAAAGCATAAAAAGTGGGGCGGCTCCAGCCGCCCTGGCTGGGGCCTCCGTGTAGACTGCCTTATTGAAAGTACTGCCTTTGAACATGTGAATGTGTGTGAAGAGAAAGAGAGGGTAATATGTATAACGTACAAGTGCATGTTTTTTTCGCATACAATTTAAGTGTGTGAATCGTGATGTACATGAGTAATGGTCATCCTATTATTATTGTCTACCTTAATTATTATTAACCGATTATAAGTGAATTCGCTACACGCATGCGTGAACACCGGAAGGTGGTTGTAGCGAATTCACTACAGCTGTACCGTACTCATCTTTAGTCAATATTGTACTTCAGAGCAGGAGCCACTGACCTATTCTACATTGAATCGACTCTCTCCACCGACCACTCCCACCGTTGATTTCTCGATCTTTTATCGCTACAAGCTTGCACTTATTGAACCGGTAAGTGATGGTACATGGTGTAAAGTTCAATTCATGAATATAAATACATTACACAATAACTAGCTAAATGGCAGCTAAAGGGCCCGCTTGACTGTGGATGACGTGCTGCAGTATTGTACTGATAGCGATGATGATGCTGCTGCTGACTGTGAGCCTGACTTTGATCCAGATGAGCTTTCATGGATGGTAGTGATGACAAATTTAGTGACTTGGAAGGGGATGAATCTGTTGATGACATCGATGAAGATGACCCCAACACCCTGCATGATACTCCAGCAGCAAGTAGTACAGGCACCTCCAGCTCTTTTGGTAACCAAGATTCGACATGGAGCACCACCATCACATGCCTATCCATCCATCCTTTCACCTTCCCAGTAGGCCCCACTCAATACATCTTCACTGAAAGTCTTCGAACTGTTTTTCTCGCCAGACCTAATGGAAAGAATAGTAAAAGAAAGCAATGCATATGCAAAGATAGCAATGGGAGACGAGAAGTATGACAAATGGTCGAAGATAACAGTGGAGGAGTTAAAGGCGTTCTTGGGATTTAGTGTTTTGATGGGCATAAACTAGCCTCGTCCCCAGGCCTTCTGAGGGGGAGGAGAGGGAAGGCCTGGTACTCACTGCATGCGCATGCGCCAACTTTCCCGGAAATTTTCCGTAAAAATGTCCGTAAAAGTAGGCGGCCAGGTGCACGGAAAAGTTTTACGGAACAAGTACACGGAGAGCCACGCGCTCTATTAGTGTGATACTATCTGGCAAGTATTCTTGCTTTCAAGCTTACAATCGAGCAAGGAAGACGGCCAACTGGATCGCCATAGCCTGCTGGAAACTGGACTCCGCCTTACCAGCCCCTCAAACGCTGGGAAAAGTGTCACTTTCCTGGTACAGAGCTCCGGTTGCTTGAAGCAAGCACGAAGCATCCAAACTGAATGTGCTACTGCCGCTGAAGCTTACCCATGGCTTCCTTTGCAAGTTAGAGGTCGATCGTCTGTAGCCAAGTTAGTTGTATAAGCCGTGGGAGGTTAGTGTCGCTGGCAAGTGTAGCGTCGATCGGCGTAGTACGGACATCTCATGTTAGAATACGAGCGATTTACGGTGTAGTATACTGACAGTATCCGTACGTAGGCGGTTTCTACAGAATCTGGAGAACAGTTGGCGCATGCGCATGCAGTCGATACCAGGCCTTCCCTCTCCTCCCCTTCGAAGGCCTGGGGACGAGGCTAGGCATAAACCATCTTCCGTCCCTCAACGACTACTGGTCACGAGATCCCTGTCTTAGGTATGTTCCAGTGGCTGATCGCATCACTCAAGACCGATTCCTTGAGATCTCACGGTATCACCATATGAAGAGGATGGCCATGACTGTCTCGGGAAGGTCAGACCACTGATTGACCACCAGTTCACCAAGTTCGCTCAGGCCTACGAGCCCCACCGTGACATTGCTGTTGATGAGGCAATGATCAAGTTTCAGGGTAGATCATCGCTGAAACAGTATATGCCACTGAAACCAACCAAGCATGGGATCAAGGTGTGGGTTGCCGCAGACAGCACCAATGGCCACTTTTTGAGGTTTAAGGTCTACACAGGAAACAAGAACAACACCACTGAGCATGGGCTAGGAGCTAGAGTTGTCAAGACGCCCACCTGATCTCCAAGCTAGGAAAGTACCACCATGTCTATTTTGACAACTACTTCACCAGCCTCAGACTCCGGGAAGATCTTGAGAAGGACAGCATCTATGCCTGTGGCACTGTGAGAAAAGATCGCAAGGGTTTTCCTCCCCAGTTGAAGAAACCGAATCTGAAGAATAGGTGAGTGTACATATTATGAGTGTGCATGTATGTGCATGTGTGTGTGCATGTACATGTACGCATATGTGTACATAACAGTGTGTGGATGCATGAATAACAGAGTTTGTGTGTGTGCATATATGAAAGGGGAGGAGGAAGTATGTTGAACAGCATAATACTGTGTGTATCAACTGTTTGTATGGCTTTTGTAATGATACTGACTCTTGGTGGCCAAGCTGTAATGTGCACATAACATGGTGCTATGCTAGCCATGTGTATAGGTATGCACTGGTTGGCATAGCACCATGTTATGTGCTCAGCAAGATTGGATATCATTACAAAATAATACAAATGCCAACTGTACAAACAGCTGTTACACACAGTATTGCACAGTTCAATACTCTCCCTATCTCCCTTTCATATACTCTTGGTACAATTTACACACAAAACAACTAAATACACACATAATAGAGGTGAATTTCTCACAGTCCAGAAAGGCAATGTATGTGCAAGTTCTTGGATGGATAGAAAGGTTGTCACAGTCATGTCCACCACCAACCAGCCCGAGTCGACTAACGTCCTCCGGCGCCAAAAGGATGGTTCGAGGATATCTGTGCCTTGCCCCATGTCTGTCTTGGACTACAACATCTATATGGGCAGCGTTGACAGAGGAGACCAAGTCAGGGGCTACTACAGCTGCAGAACGAAATGCAGGAAATTTTACAAATACATCTTTCATTTTCTGCTTGACGTGGCTATCACAAATGCCTTCATCCTACAAAAGGGCTATTGTGAGGATGCACCTTTCAGCTCAATCAAGGAATTTGAACTCAAGCTGGCAAGTGAGCTCATAGGAGACTACTGCAGCAGGAAAAGAGCTGGTCGTAGTGGAGGAGTTGTTTGTTCTTTCGCTCTCCGACAGTTCCTACCACCATTCCTGAGAGCGATCCCTCCAAGAAGGCAAAGCACAGGCAAGCACGCTGCACCAGGTGTTACAGCCGGAAAAAACGGAGTGTATTCACCTCGTGGTACTGTACCTAGTGTCATGTGTGGCTGTGTCATACAGGAGAGCAGAACACAGACTGCTTCATGATGTGGCACGCTCAACACGTCCCTGAACTGTAACAAAGTTAATTTTTATTGTACTGTAGTTTTTTCTTATGTTACTATCTACTTAAGGCAGCTATCAGATACTGCCTCTGTATGCTCTAAACATATAATATATAACTTGGTAGGCCAAAGAACCTACAAAGAGCCTACCAACTGAACAAATACTCGAGCGATCATTACTACTTACACTCCTATTGTCTATAGCTACTTTGTCAAACTTGACATGCAATACTTACCTGAATTGAATTGTAGCAATCTCGTTTCCAGAGCTGATGTTTATGATCGACTTGGGTAGCAATCGAGAGCCCATTCATCGTTCTCGAACTTGGTAGCTTCATCCTGGCACAAATGTGGTCCCAGAAGCAGTTTTAACCGCTTTCAGTCACATGGTGTCAAAAATTGCATTCCGTAAAAAATTAATTTAGTTCTAATAGAAACACTACGTGAGCCCAATCTTCGCATATAATTGATTAAAGGGGCTTACTCATCCTGCCCTCTCCTCCCAGCTCATCCAGATCGCTGGTAAGCATTAGCCTGAGGGGGAGAGAAAAGAGACATGTACATGTATGTATGTACAGTGACTAACATGCAGCATATTATGTACACATCCGCATGTATGTGTACATGTACATGTACAATGTATACCATGGCTTATTTTCTATTATGACAACCTATACCAGAGTTTGAAGCTCAATGATCTCCCATCTACATGTACTAGCCTTGCCAGATGACATTAGGAAATCTCAACGAATGTATTACTACCAAAATTAATTTCACTCTCGGCTTGCAGAACAACATCTGGCAAGTCTATCACTGCACAGCATGTCTATGTGAATGCTACCAAAGGCAGAGCCACCAAACAGCTTGTGGTTACGAAGGTGACATGGTTTATCCCCCAAAAATTGTATTAAATTAATGATGATAACGAGTGCTTACCTGGTATACTTGAAGAGCATCCATACCAAAGTGAGGATTAGACACTGTAGACCTTGCCTTACAATAGCAATAGCCACAGTCCACTACAATCACTATACCATAAACTCTGTGTGTGTGAGAGAGAGATAGAACCCTTTAATTGTTGCAACATAAAAAATGGAGAACCAATTACATGATAACATAGATATTGTGACCCACAGGGAGATGAAAAAGGGGAGAACCCTTTAATTACAATAAGAAGGCTGATGTTGTGAGTAGAATCCCTTACTATGAGTTTTTCTTTTGCTTGAGATTGAGCACCCTTCTGAAGGATACACACACCACCTCAGCACAATGCATCTACAAGTAGCTCATTAGTAAATCACCCACCACTGGGCACCTTAGATAACTTGTGGCAATAAGGAAAGTGTATGCGACAGTTTTTCATAAGTTACCTGACATTTTCAACAGAAATGATAACACTCGCATGCACTCTAAGAGAGGTATAGACAACTTATGCCCAGAAAGCACCACAAAGTATACCTACGTGCATAGTAGGGAAAAAATATTGCACTATGTGTACATGTGCATGTTTGTGTGCATATACTGCAGTGTACACACAGTGGAATATTTAGCAAATAGCTCAGAATAGCCACATCCAAGCTCCACCCACTATAAAAAATGCTTTGATAAATGTGATAATAAAAGAGCCAACTAACATATATCGTACAATATACAGTATGCATACTTACACATAGTGCAATATTTAGGGCCTACTATGCACGTAAGTATACTTCGTGGCAGTTTAGTGTGTGGGAAGAGGTTCGAGTCTGAATGGACATTTTCCTGTTATGACTTTGATAATCACATTTGTTTACAATAAAAGAGGGTGGAGTTTGAGTGCAACACTTTCCGAACATTTTTTCCATGTATAATACTCTAAAGATTGGAGCCATGGAATAGATTCAGGCCATATATGTGTACATAGATGTAGTTACACTGTACATAATTTTCGTCGCTACAAAACCTTTGTATGACAAATTCTCATGCTTAAAAAATGTCCATAGGAACAATCCCTTATCATGTTTACATTAACAGTGCACACGCACACTGTAAGACTATCAGACTGCAGATTCACACTCTCTTTCTCTCTGTCTCTCACTCCCCTCCTTCCTCCAGGTTGTATCTCCTTGTAACAACCTCAAACGTCGTAATGACCTCATATGCACAAGTACATGACACTACTTTCACACATAATGTACAACTGACCCAATACTGCCTCACAAGTGACCTCCATTTCCTCCTGTACCGGCGTGAAGATCAAGATGATGTCACTTTTAGACTGTTGAAGGTGAATCTGAATGACCTGCTACACAGCATTCTCTTTGTAATCATCCGAGGGGCTACGAGTAAATATCAATAGGAAAGATTGACCAGGGAACGTTGCTGAAAATTTATCAGCATCTATGGTAGCTGAGGTGACAAACAGTTTGAGGTCGTTACGTTAAAATACAACCTGGAGGGAGGATGGAATAACGAAGAGAGACAGACAGACAGGGAGAGAGAGTGTGAATATATACAGCTAAGAGTACATGCATGTACTGAAATCTTTGTTGTAAAAATATTTTCGTAGTCAATGGCAGCTACGAAAATGAATCTTACAAAAATGCATGCACACTATTGACATTAGTGTGGTAAGGGGTCGTTCTTACAAAAAATTTCAATACAAAAATTTATTATACGAAAGTTTACTAACACAAAAATTTCCAAATCTATAGGTCATAAAATTGATTTTCCATTAATTAGAACACTATTCACAGTCATAGCTATTTAGAGACATAGATAAAAAACCATCCCTGAAAGAAGGGCTTACATGTAAGCTGTCAGCAAGGATACACATGATAAGAGACAGAAGCCTGAGAAGGGTGTATTATTGGTTAGGTAAGTGGTCGTCACCTTTCTTAAAGAGTGTTTAGGGATATTTCGTGAGCCTTGTCCATAATGTCCAGGTCAGGCTCCCTGAAGCACACCTCAGCAGCCATATGGAAATTCTGTGTAGGAGAGACAGAGATAGACCACACCCACTCCACAAGAGCAGTTATATGACTTGTTAGACCACTTCCCTCTTATACAAATACAGTTAATGTGAAACTAGTAGCAGATGCTATAGATACATATGAAGAAATGTGAGGACATTTCACTAAAATTAACACTTTCTGACACCTTTTGAGGCCAAAATTGACCAAATTTGCCTTGTTTTACATACATTTTTCTATTTTGCAGAGGTTAGAATGCAAATAAAGAAACTTACCGCCTGAATCAACAATTTTGAAGCCAAGAGAAGCAGATTGGTGTAGATTTCATTGAGATATACTAAATTTTAGCCGCGTCATTTTTGCATTGAAAATAGTCACTACGCTATCGTTACCTATGTAAAAGTATACTGGCACTACCTTGGCTGCGATATAAATTTTATCATAACCCCTTCCGATCGAATTTTGGCCAAATTTACCGGTCAGGGCATGAAGGGTTAATGTGTTGGGCGCATTTTGCACTGAAAATAAAAGCTATTATTGCTGATTTAAGCGCGTCATTTTTGAGTTCTAGTACGTACTTCACCTCAGAGTATATGCTACTGCAGCTGGAGGTGTAAACGAGAAGCTCATCGAGTTGGAAGTAGTGTTGATGACTTTACCACTAATACCAGTACTTCTTAGTACCATCTGACCGCCTGAGAGCTTCAATCTAGTCAGTGACGCTTGTATAGCTACTAGAGAAGGCCAGCGCTCATCGCTTCGGTGCAGTACGCGCGTGCGCAATGCAGAAAGGTGGGCGGGGCTGCACGCGCTTGCAGGGGCTAGGCGTGATATTCGCGCTTATAGGTGTCATTAGCACTACTCACAGGCAGTTAACAGGTATGATTTGGTGTGTCCGTTTTAGGGCAATATTACTTCATATGGTAAGAGTACATGTATAAAACATATAGCTGAAAATTTTCGCTATACAGTATCTACAAGTTGTGTATAGGTGGTAACGGGTACATTTACCCTGTTGATCATGATGTGAGTGGGTGTGGATGGTTTTGTGGTTGAGTATCTACTCATAGACAGTCTGTAGTTCACACGGTCGGTCTAGAGAGAGCTGGACAGAGTTCTAGTAGGCTGCAGAGTCTTGTGTGTGTGCATGATAGGTTGTCCAATTTGCCCCAGAGCAACAGCAGCCCCACATGACTGCATGGGAATATAATAATTATGTATAAATGTACTGTACGTACGTATAGTATAAGCATGGTTATCAACTCAAAAAAGTGACTAAACAGTAGCCTTCCCCGTTCTTTTCAATGCATGCAAGAAAATAAGGGGGAGATACTAGGATAGGAAGGGTGGCGGATCAAGCTACACTGATTATCAGTGAGGGTAATACGATCCTTGGAGGCACCACGGAGCTACAACCTTTGTACTAGCTGCTATGTGGTCGTAACTTTGCTTTAATATCACTGCATAAAATTTACAGCGAGACCCCAAGCCTGCATCAAACAATCCAGCAAGTGTAAAATTAATACACACTCACTCATCTTCTAGTACCTTTTCTCGTTGAAGGCATCGAAGACCCACTGACAGCTACCGGAAGGTTCAAGTACTTGGAGAACGCGACGCGACTTTTTGGACCCCAGCCTTGGCGTAGAGCTCGTTAAATCGGCAAGATATCTCTCCCATTTGCACGGAGGACAGCTGGCACACAACCTTCTCATAGGTACGCTTGAAAGACGACTCGCTCCGACCCATCTTTACTGCGATCGTTTGGTAAAGGTCGTTTGAATAGGACATTAATCGGGCATATGCATATGAGGGAAACTGCATTTGAAAATTTGGACGAGCAGGTGGACGAATACCTCCCAGTTTGTTTGAGATTCAAAGATGCCGACAAACTACAAGTTTTTGCAGCTGGCTGGATAGCAGGCAGGTGTCTGAGATCATGCTGTGAGTTCAAATACGCACCCGTACCTTCAATAGGCCTGACTGTGATAGTTTGGGAAATGTTAAATCGGCAAGACTCTGCCAAATTTAAAATAATTCGCTATTTCTTTTTGAAATTTATTTGCAGGTGTGTCTCGCTCGCCCATGCCTCGTGGCTACTGCCGCCTCAGGGAGAAAAGAACAAGGCAAGTTAACACACTGAGTTGGCGTGTAGCTATTTCGTGGTAGTTCAAAGCTTAGCCTAATGTGGATGGGGCTTTAGCATGTCATTTGTACAGTCCAGTTAAGCCTATGCCTGTGTTTTGGCTTCATATCTGGTGCACATTTGAACTGTCTTTCTGAATTTAGTCTATATTTCAGGATCTTCCCCTTGGTAGCAGTGGCGATTCTAGAAAAAAATTGTGGGTAGGCCAGGAGGTTTGGGGGCATGTTCCCCCAGGAAAATTTTTACATTAGAGACCTGCTCAGATCAATTTTGAAACATAAACACATCACTGAAAGCATGAATCAAGGTGAAGCAACCTAATGACGTAGAAGACAGAATAAATTTGTAGCTATAGATAATAGTGGCCAAAACTGTACTTGAGGCAGTCAAACTTGATGAGCTGAACTTTAGATGATAGCCTCATCAGATAAGGGAGGGTGAATAAGCCTTCCCAACAACAACCTGAAAGCATGATAAACTTGTCTTAGATAATAAGGAGCTCAGTATCTTTTCAAAAATGATCTAAGTAAAGGCTGGGACGTACAGTGCTTCATTTTCAGTTGGGAATATTGGCTATCCAGCTGTTTACTCCTAATCATGCTTCAATGTTTCTGAGCATCTGATATGTGATTGTGCAATAATCGAAGACCACACCCACTAGCTACTTGCCAGTGCTCATCGCGCATGCTCGCAATCATGAAGTTGGAGACCAGGAGTAGCTAGTATTACCTGAAAACAGAAGGGTAGGCCTGTGCCTGCTAAGCCTACCTTTCAATACGCCACTGCTTGGTAGTGCATGAAGCCTGTCAAATGTACATTATGTATTAATTTATGTTGCAGTTTGAGTACACATATGTAACATGTACATGTGGGTGTGCACACCTCTCCTTGGGGCAAGCTACAGCAAATTCAGGCACCTTTGCAACAGACTGGCTGCCTTAAAAACCACCTTGTCCTGCTGTGTAAACTGTTGCTTGTGGCTTATTAAATGAACTACAAATATGGTTTTAGTCCTAGCACTTTTTCTATTGCAAAGGTGCATGAATCTGCTGTACATACACACTGTATAGGAATAGTGTTGTATACAAGTGGTACTGGTGTGTGCAAAATTTATAAAGAAGGCTGAACTGCACCGATATCCTACGATCCTAGATTTATATACTAAGGAAGTAGGTTGAATCCTGACATACAGACGAGGAATTATCCAGGTGGGATTATCAATGTGCACCACAAAACAGTCGCACATGGTCCGTGCCCATAGTTAAGAGGGATCCTTGTTCATACACATGTAGTTGTATACTATTCTGGTGCTGCTACTTTTGTCTATTATATCTCCAAGGTGATTTTGAATGCTTAGTTTCATGATAACTGCATGTAGTTACATATGTTATATAGCCTCATCTCTTGGGGGGGATGTCCCTCCCCAAATACACTCTCCCTATGGCTCACCTTTTGTTTAGCTACTGCAGAGCAAAGTCTATAATATTATTATGGCATTGTTTCTAAATAGTGCCCACTGCTATTCAAATTTTCTCTCTAATAATCCGAATTACACATTAAGATTTACTGTGAGTACTGGTAGCCATGTGTATAGCTACAGTTCACTATCAAAATTAAACAGTATTGTATATGAGGTATACAAATTTTGTATGCATGCAATTGTCTTCTTTCTAACATGTGTGATCCCCCCAATATGAAACCCTAACGTCCTAACTAGAGGATTTTGTGTGCTTTTTATGTTGTAGATTTGTGTCTGTACCTCTGTTATGACTCGGACTCGAGGTGTTGATATCTGGACTGGTCTTCATCCTTGAATTGAGCTGCCCTCAACTCTACAACCATCCTCCTCATCCGTCCAACGAGATGTCATCAACTGAATTGTCCACTACTCATGCAGCCATGGATGTCAGAAGCGTGAAGAGTGCTACAATTGACCTCACCCTGTTGAAAGGACCAATAAGGTACGGTGGGACTGCCAGTTCATGCAAATGACAAGTCAATAATGGGAGAATGGTGCATATGTGTGTTCTGTGTATTTGAGATCTTCCAAGTACAGTTTAGTTTAATTGAATGTTTGAGTGTTTTTTTTTTTTTTGGTGGTTTCTGTACCAACAATTGACATATGCCCCCCCTCCCAATTTACATGTTAATCCACTTGTCTATGTTAAATTTGTAGACGCAGATCATGTCGCGGTAGTCCTTTGGCGTGCTAGATGAAGGCCATCTAGGTGAAAAAGTCCAGGTCAAGCCTGGTGAAGAAAATCCTAGATGAAGACAAAGCTCTAGCAAGTCCAAAGTGAAGTCAGTCCTCAGTGAAGTAAGCCCTAGAGTGTAAACATTCTAGGTGAGCAAGTCTGAGGTGAAGACAAGTGCTTGGTGAACAAAAGTTCAACAAAACACTGATGTGGTAAGTACTTAAGTACCTCTATCTTCATAATTATGTGCAGTTGTATGCTAACTAGGGAATCTTGTGTGCTTCTTTTTATGCTGCAACCTTATGTATGTACATGTACATGTACATGTATATGGCAGTGTGTGAGTGTATGCACTATGCATTTGGTTAAAAAAACCTTATCTTCATACAGCTTGCACATTTATATACCAGCTCGTCAGATGACAGTGGAACTACCTTGCATCGCTTCGCTAACATTGGGATTAGATTCATCATCTGACCAGCGGTAAGTGCTACTTTATTTACTGGTATTGCGAGCTCCTGCATGAACGCTAGTGTGCCACTTGCGAGCTCCTGCATGAACGCTAGTGTGCCACTTCTTCTTTTGTTTTCTTTCTTTTGGCACTAGTCTAGCGAGCTCCTGCATGAATGCTAGTGTGCCACTTTTATATTTTTAGTACTGTTCTAGTGCTATTGTGAGAGCCATTTTGTCTTTTATATCTGCGAGGTATCTGGGACGGCACAGCTGTGATGGATGCAAAAGCAAGTTGCTGATATGGTACATGTAAGTGCCTCTACCCTCATACATGTGATTACATGCTAACTAGAGAATCATATGTGCTTTTTATGCTGCAACTGTGTGTGTGTTTGGGTGTTGACAAAGACCTTTTTTTCCTCATATAGACTAGCAGGTGTTGCTACCCTCATGTGATAGGAGTTTTGGTGAGCACTATTTAGTGCACTATTATCATGTACATATGTTTTGCAAGTACGTTTGTTTACTGACTTGCTATGGTTACGGAGGGGGGAGGCTGTATTGACCATGGTGAGGACTTGGAACAAGACTAGGTTATCTCCAGTGTCCTCATTGTGCATATATATTTCTCTCCATGCAGGCAGCTAGGCTGGCAGTATCAACCTCCTGCAGCAAGGTACGCA
This sequence comes from Stappiaceae bacterium, assembly GCA_964291365.2. Classification (GTDB taxonomy): domain Bacteria; phylum Pseudomonadota; class Alphaproteobacteria; order Rhizobiales; family Stappiaceae; genus JBDWFY01. Next base: position 308,703 of record OZ219986.1, on the reverse strand, counting down.
TGTGCAATACGCACACTGCCTAACTGTATGCTTAAATACTGACGACCCTATACCTAACCCATTTTGCAATATTTATCCCCCCCCCCCCCCGATTTAAATGCTGCTCATTAATCCACCTGTCTACATTTGAAAACAGATCTGTCCTCAAGCAATTTGCTGGAATGAACTGCAGAACAATTGTGGAAGAACCAACGTACATGTCTAGCATTGTGTACTTATGTCATTCCTTTTTTTACAAATGCAGGTATGTCCACAGTGAATGTGGTGATACCTCGAGCTGTCGACTCTACCTGTGGTTAATCCTTGCATTGAGCTGGTCTGGACTCGTACATGTGTGTCCTCTACATGCATCCATTCAACGAGACATCAACTGGATTGTCTACTGCTACTGCTGCAGCCATGGACGGGACAGATGTTGGCAACGTGAAGAGTGATGGGGCTATACAGGTTAGCAATGGGTTATACTGTTTTAATGATGTCCTGTAGGAGTATGGTGAGCATTATTTAGACTATAAAAACAAGTCACTGATGCCTCGACATAAACATGTAGCTAAGCAGAGAATTTTGTGTGCTTTTTATGCTGCAACCTTGTGAGTTCACAAAGTCCTTTTCTTTTTTATATAGGCTAGAAGGAACTCGGAGCAACTGTGGACAAACACTGTATCCTAAGGCATTGTTTATGTTGTATGTCATTCTTTCTTTACAGGTAATGCAGTGTGTAGCAGTGGATGTCACGGTTCTCCAGCTGTGTTGGGTACTGACATGCAAAACATGTATGGTACATGTACATGTAAGTACCTCTACCATCATACGTGCAGTTGTGTGCTAAATAGAGAATCTTGTGTCCTTTTTTGCTGCAACTATGTGTGTGTGTGTGCGTGCATGCATGCATGTACTGTGTGTTTGGTTCAAAAACCTTTTTCTTCATACAGAGTGTTACTGTTGTCCTGTAGGAGTTTTGGTGAGCATTATTTAGAAACTGTCATGTGCATTTCTAATTTTTTCATATTGCAAATGTGCATGTTTAGTGACTTGCTGATGTGAAGACATGTGGTCCTTCCCTACCCTGGTTGTGATGGGTGTGGATACACAATAACAATTGACTGATGTGGTATGTACCTCTACTTTGTTTTGTGCTATGAAATACTTTTCTGGCCGTGCTACTGTTAGAGCCATTTTGTCTTTTACATATTATAGATGTCATCGTCTCTACGACTGTGATGTTCTGAAAGGAAGTTGATGTCATAGCCTCCCCGACTGTGATGCTTGTGGACACACAAAAGTAATTCACTGATGTGGTACGTGCCTCTACCATCACACATGTACATGATAGTTCATGCAGTGTTCTTCTAAAAAATAATTCAAAGCATGATCAAGCTTTCAGCCTCTATACTTTCCCACATCAAAGAAAAATCTATGCATGTGTACCTCGATCTATATCTCAAATTACCAGTATACTAATTGCCTGTGGACGAGCCTAACTAATTGTACATAATTTTTGAAATTTTGTTGTAGGAAATGGACCTGCTGTGAATTGTGATGCTGCTAAGTGTTGCCTGAACAGAGGCTGAGGATGGTTACAGGACGGGACAGATCGAGGTGGCCAAGTGACCAGCTAATAAATCTGACTGCCTCTTCCCCTCAACAAAAGCTAAAGGTAGGCTTATCTATATCATTTGTGCTGGGGGGGGGGACTTCACAACTAGGCTCTTCAACCTGTATTGGCTCAGTTCGTCAAGTCTGTGAATGATCTGATAGCCATAGGTCAGTGGTACAGTTTACCGTACAAAATTTATCTTGAAAGTATCAAGAACTTGGCCCCTAGATAGAGGCTATTTAATAGGCCATTCCAAGTTGTACTTCTGTTTTTGATCCCCTGCTTGTGTGCTTTTGGCAATCTCCACATTTTCAGCATTCTCAGTAGTTTGTATACTACATGCATGAAGTGACATGCAGACATTTTGATGACAAAACTTAGCATTCGAAGGGAGTCTGATTGGCTTGTATTACCGGGTTGCTGGTAGTTCCACCCATCCACATGATCTTTGGAAGAATCCAGGACCAGAAACAGAAGTACAACTTGGAATAGCCTTAGTGAGAGAGATGTTAAATCCCCTGGTCTTGCACAATGTACCTTGGGCAACCTGGGAGGGAAATAGTGGAGGTACACATTGACAGGTGCATTTATATTAAACATTTGAATATGCTGCTTGTGGACATGGCATATGCACACCCTCCCACTACGCCTTAATAAGATTCTGGGGAGAACACTGGACGTACATGTATGTATATTTATACACAATGTATCTCCACACAAAACTGTGGACTCAGTAGAAGCTAGTGGAAATAGGAAATCGACCAGTGAGTAAGGGGGAGGAGCTAGAGGGAGAGTTTCAGAGTCAAGAACGTCGGGTGGATCTACTGGTGTTGGCGGTGGTGGAAATGACCAATCAGAGAATAGCCTCAGGAGCTAGTGGAAGTGGTGCAAAGGTCAGGGTGAACAAATTATACAGCGTGCACATTAATAGAGAGAGAGAGACAGGGACAGAGTTATGTAGTTATGTTGAGCAGTGATGATCTTTATGATATGGGACCCCTTGGAGTTTGAAATGTACTTGTACAACACATAAGGTAGTTCCCATGGGACCTCCTTTAATTTGCATCAAAGTTCCCCTCCTTAAGTTTGTTCAAAATTATCTGATTGTGCCTTTAACTGTGTAAGGGAGGGAGGAGGTTACGAAGATGTACATAGACATTGTCCACGTGCAGTGCACAACAAGAATAAAAAAATTGCAGAATAGACTCATATAGATTGCAATTAAGTACATTAGGTAATGATCGTCACTTATATATACTTTTCCCATTTTGTTCGTTATATTGTGTTAAGATGTGGCAGTAACCACTATGCCATACTAGGGGTATCTAAGACTGCAGAGGAAGTCGAAATCAAGAAAGCCTACAAGAAACTAGCTCTCAAACTACACCTGGACAAAAAGCATGCCCCCAAATCGGACGAAACATTCAAAGGTATCTGTACTGCTACCACCATGTGTAAATTTAAGTTTAGAAATGTTTATGAGAATGTCAGCTATTGAAAATGAACCTTATAAAAGCACATTCACATTACTAATGTTACATGTATGTGGTATGGGGTCGTTGCTGCTAACTTAGTCAACATGAAAATTTCTAGCTTTGAAGTATTACAAGTGACTTGTACATTTATGTGATGTCATTGATTTTCTAGTGCTCCCAGTTCTGCACTCCTGCATGTATGCATACATCTTTCTTAGATAATGGGATAAAATGGTTTGCTACAGTGTACGTACATGTGCATGTATCAGTTTTCGTGTATTGGATGGGAAAGTAGTAGTAATAATGTGATATTTGTTTCATCTATGTGCTTTCGCCCTGCTCAAAATTTGAGGGGAGGAGGCATCTCTCCACCATTTTTGTACATCATCAGAGATGATCACATATGTGGACAAAAATGCTGTGTCGTCACTTTTATCCCCATACACTGTACATAGTAAACTTCCATGGTGATATTCGATGGTGGTGGTCCCTCAGGATTCCCAAGCAAAAACGATATGACTGTGATTGGCGATTGAAACTATGACATTTGAGCTAAATGTAGATATCCCTAGCTTGGGGATCCAGTGATTTTTTAGCTTCAACACAGCAACTCTATGGGGACACACCCATAATGTTGCGCATTGGTATACATGAAACTTACGTGGAGTATTTCATGATGTAATTGTCTGTCTTTACTTGCAGCTGTGAGCAAGGTCTACTCTGTGCTTAGTGACAAAGAGAAGAGACACTGATATGACCAGTTTGGTGATGAAGGTCTCCAAGCATCTGGCATGAACGGAGGGCGAGCTGCTACCATTATGCCTATGATGATGAGTTTGATCCTAACAACATATTTTGGATGTTTTTTGGAAATAATTTCAACTTTGGAGATGAAGGTAAATGATAGTACAAAAATAGAGAGCTATAAGAGTTCTCTAGTATAGATTTTTTTTTGCTACTGAAAATAGAGTATGGCTTGTTCTTGTGATCATTTTTAATTTGCTCATATTTCATGTGGCTAATGTACATTGTTGTACATTGTAGGTACAGTATGAGGCCCTTGAGGCATGTGCATGTAAACAGAGTGTGAGTAGGAAATTTTTAATTTGACGGTTGCCAAACCACCAAATTTAATTCCCTATTAATTTTCCTAGCTGATATATTCTAGTCTTGTGATATACTAATGTCCTTGTACTGTACTTTATTCATACACTACTGGTGGTGATGGCAAACTGTACAGGAGAGCTCACAGGAGAGCTCACAGGAGACCTCAATACCACACTCATCATCATCATTACCATGGCAACCAACTGGTATGTTCCACGTACATATAAATGTATGCTACATGCATGTACATGTATCTATAGCTCCTTTAATTTGTTGAACTTAATTCATACATACATACCAGTGTACATGTGTGCATCATGCTCCACAGCATTTATAATAACAAACGCTACAAATCATGCTTTTTTAACGGCCATGCCTATTGACCACACCTAGTAGTGCCATAATAGTATGCAGCTTCACTACACACGTTGTCGAGTCAGAAATATTGTTCTATAGACTAAAGGCTAGAGGCTAGGGTAAATACGTAGCTACATGTATGCTTTGCTATATACATGTATGTGTCATACAGTGCATGTGGGGTATGTGCTCTAGAGAGCTCTAGTTTTTCTTTTTTTTGATTGGGGAAGACGTGTATATAATGCTTTGATATGGTCACAGGCCACACCATCACATGTGTCCATGAATTTTGTTTGTGGATGAATCCTGTAATTACACATGCTCCTAAACTATGATCAATTTTGAGATACATGTACAGTACAGTTGTTATTGAGTATAACCAGTTTGTGCTCTCTCTCTCTCTCCAGTCAGATGATATTTCATGGATTGGTCTGTCAGCTGCTGCTTCTCGTCATCATTCTCCTGTCTCTATTCTCTGGTGTTTTCTTTCAGCAGCCCCTGTCTCCCTATGCCCTACACAGATCACAGTCAGTTTATCATGCATACCACGTACTACTAGTACATGTAATACTAAAACCAAAAACAAAACTTTTTGCTAAATCTGCATGTACACATATTTTTACAAAGGAGGTAAATGTCACCAGACTCCTCCCCCCCCCCCCAAAATGGTAGGAGTGTATAATACAACATAATATAATACTGCATTTGATGTGCCTGTGCACTGTGTATATTAGCTACAGACTTCATATCATGCATGTATGTTTGCCATTGCCTTATATAGACTCAATTTTTTATATTATGATATTGTCTTTGCAGCATCCACACAGAGAAAGGAATCACCAAGGAGTTCAGTATTCCTTACTCTGTTCAGGTAAATAGAGACAATCACATTCTATGTTATGATTGTATATTTACATGTACTTGTTGCTTGGATATAATCACCTACATGCACATATGTACAACATGTGTACTGCATGTATTACAATTATCTCTCTCTCTCTCTCTCTCTCTCTCTCTCTCTCTCTCTCTCTCCTCCCTCCCTTCCTCCCTCCTTTTTGTTTCTCTAGGAGTCGTTTAAGTCCCAGTATAGTAATAGTAGATCCCAGCTTCGTCACATTGAGAAGCAGGTGTTGGAAGACTACCTTTGGGAGCTCAAAGTTTCCTGTAAAAGACATTGGATGTCTGGCCATCCAGGTATAGTGTGTGTGTGTATGTGAGAGAGAGAGAGAGAGAAAGAGAGAGAGATCACATTGTGTGTCATGTGACCATTTTGGTGACTTTAGCAGCATGTGTGATCACTAGTGTGTTTACTTTTGTGAGCTTATTGTATAAATATTATTTATATCACTTGTACATAGTATTACTAATACAGCTATGCTTAATATCGCACTCTTAACAGTGTGATATTAATCCCCCCAGGATCTACAGTGTGATATTAATTTCTTCAGGGCCCACAGTAACAGGGTCACTGTCCAATGAGAATGGGAGTCTACTATTCTGTTGAGTGAATTCACATAGCAACAATCTTTGACTAGTAAGTAGTACAATGTCAGCAGTGTGTGCACACATTGATTACATAGAGACAGGAAAGTGAGACACCATAATTGAAACAATCAGGAAGTCATTAGCTATCCCATGCTAGATCTAGCCATGTGCATTCCAGCTACATACAGTGCTTGCCTTGTAATTGTTCTGTCAGTCTCGGTTATGAAGACACCTACTGTCAATACCAACTATCAGGTACACACGTAGCGGTAAGAAAGTAACTATGCTTTAGTAGAGAGCACAGTACAGTGTTTAGAAAGTTAGATGGCCGATACGTAGGTGAGGTAGCCAGCTAGTCCTCAAGGCTTGTGTAGTCAGCCTGCTGTTTTCAGCTATACAGTACATTCTTCTTTGATAGCTCTTCTTTGTGCAGTTGACTTTAGTATTTGCAGTAGTTTGTTGCTATGGAGGGGAGCCTTGGGATATAAATTAGTTATAGCAGTAAATTAAAATCTCTTAATATAATACAGTGTATCTTGCATGTATCATCCTTTTTTAGCACAATATTGTGTATAATAAAATGTTTTGCAAGTAGTTTCATATTTTCTCTCTCTCTCTCTCTCTCTCTCTCTCTATTGTCTTTAATATTGTAGATGTCTGTGACTGTGATGTTCTGAAAGGCATGGTCTCCCTGACTGTGATGCGTGCGGACACACAAAAACAGTTTGGTACGTGCCTCTACCATCACACATGTACATGATAGTTCATGCAGTGTTCTTCTCAAAAATAATTCAAAGCATGATGGAAGGGCATGGTTTGGGCGTGGCCTATGGCCACATCAAAGTTTTTGGCATCCACATCAAAGAAAAATCTACGTTGAAGGCTTGCAGGGCCAACAACATGCCTTAAGTATGCTGGGGAAACACTGATTCAAGGTTATGGATAGGGCTTGGTATTCACTCATGTCTTGTGTTGATAGCTGCTGAACTAAAGCACTATCCCATCTATATATAAGTACTTGTAAGCCAGTTGGAAGAGAAAAAACCTAGGGTAGCTGCCAAGGATCGAACCTTGTGCCTCATGTTTAGGCTGCAGGTGCTCTGACCACTGAGCTGCGTACAACTCCCCACAACCCACTGCGCAATATCTCTCCAGCTTTAAGGGCGATATAGACAAACCCTATGCTGTACACATACATGTAATTATATGCAGAATCTTATGTCCTTTTTATGCTGCAACCTTATGTATGTACATTGTGTGTGTGTGTGTGTGTGTATGCGTGAGTGAGAGAGTGGGGTGTGTCATGTGACCAGTTACAGTGAGCTTAATTCAAATATGCATGTGGATAAGCTTGTGTTATGTGTGTGTGAGAGATCACATGGTGTGTCATGTGACCAGTCAATATGAGCTCTAATCAGAGGAGGTAGGACAGGGTCCAAAGGTTGTGCCTAATGATCAAGCATTCCAGAGCTGATATTGGCTTTTTGTAAAGGTTTTCAGCAAATCTAGATGTAATTTTTGAACTTAGCATCATCCATTTAGGGGGAATTGCTCTCAGATTAATTGTAAAGAACACCTTCAGGGTATTGGAATGTTAATATTGTTAGTAATTGATTAGTGACCTTTCGACCCTGTCCTACCTCCTCTGAGCTTTAATATTAAAAAATGTATGTGCATAAGCTTATGTGTGTGTGAATGAGAGCAGCAACTTTGCCTTTTTGAGCTACATGGTAATGAGATTACATGGTGTGTCATGTGACCAGTCAAGGTTAGCTTTAATTCAAAACAGCATGTGCATAGGCTTGTGTGTATGCATGAGAATGTGTCATGTGATCAGTCAGGTGACTTCAGCAGCAGTTGTGTGCACTAGCTGGTGTACGTGTGTGTGTATCAGTTACGTGTACATGTTTTAAACGTGTGCATGAGAATGTGTACATGTATGTGTGTGAAAGTTTGTGATTGCATGGTGTGTCATGTGACCAGTACATGTAGGTGACTTTACCAGTGTTCTATATTGTACATCAAGAGTACATTAACCTGTAGACACAAGCAGTTTCATGTTGGTGTGTGTACAGCAAATTCAGGCACCTTTGCAACAGACTGGCTGCCTTAAAACCACCTTGTCCTGCTGTGTAAACTGTTCCTGCACAGTTGCTTGTGGCTTATTAAATTAACTACAACTGTGGTTTTAGTCCCAGCATTTTTTCTATTGCTAAGGTGTATGAATCTGCAGTATGTATGCGGGAGTGTATGGTAGTTGCATGTACCACAGATGTGGTTGGTCATTCACAGACTTCTCTTCATACAGATACAATGATTGATTGATAAGAGGAGGGGTGGTTAGGCAGCAAAAGTCAAGTCTTCTAGAAATTTAAGGTGAAATTCCATTGTGTAAAAAGTGTGATTTTATATTCAATTATTCACCACTATCTTTGTGCTCAAAGGTCATATCTGGATATCTGCTACTGCTATATTATACTGCCTGCTCGATTAACAGTAGACTGGTTATTGGTGAGGATGATTTCCCAATTTACAGATCTCTCTCTCTCTCTGATGATGAAGACTTACCAGCAACTGTTTCCAGTAGATCATGCACATGAACAAGGTGAGCTTTAATTCAAGTGTGCAAGTGCATGAGCTTAAGCTTGTGTGTGTGTGGGGGGGGGGGGGGGGGGGGGGGGGTCACATGGTGTATCATGTGATGAGTCAAGGTGAGCTTTAATTCAAAAGCATGTGCATGAACTTGTATGTTGTACATGAACTTGTATGTTGTACATGTATGTGTCATGTACATGTAACCTGTCAGGTTTATTTTTACTATCGAGTACATTTATTTGAATCTAGAGTCCTTCCTCTCCAGTTATGATAATTGATTAGGGCATGGCCAAGGTTTGTGAAAACTGGGGTGAAATTTCATGTGGGGCAGTAGGCAGGGGCATAGTAAGGATTTTGATGGTGGGTGGGCTATAGGATGGAGCCAGTCATAAAAGATTAAGCAGAGACATGTTAATACAATGGGTGATGGTTCAATAAAGGAGATTTAGCTGTAGAAAGCGGGAAAAGGTCATTGGTAGCTTGCTGGATCAATGAATGGCTATGCACATGTGCTATAAATTGATGGATGTAGACTTGATCAGCCAATAAGTAGGGTGGCCATGGCCGTCCCGGCCACCCTGCTTCCTATCCTAATCACGTATAATTGGTACTTGTGAGCGGTCATAATAAATTCATATTCACAATCACCTTTGTATTGTTCCCTATAGATCAAGACCCAGTCATTGGAGTCAAGAGAGCAAGTCTCAAGCAAGACCCATTGCACAGTGTTCTCCCCAGTGCAGCGTACTCAAAGCATATCGGTCCTGCAAGCCTTCAGAACAGATTTTTCTTTGATGTAGTCCAATTTTTTTTATGTGATCACAGGCCACACTTTAACCACTCCCTCCTGTCATGCAGTGAATTATTCTTGGGGAGAATACTGGTGTAGGACTGAAAGTTAGGCCCAGATAAATAATCCTTTTTTTCTACCTATAATTAATTTCTTCAATGCTTACAAACATACCCTGTAATGCTTTCAAATGTACCTAAAATTCTCATTTCCTGCTCCTCAAATTTTATGTAATCTAATTATAATAATTGAATTTAGTGTGCATGAAGTGAATGTCAGTGACATATACTGCAGTATAACTAAAGCTTCAATGTAGTCTTCAAGTGCACTTTCTTGACTCAATTTGCATTAAGTTGCCTATAATTTTCAAATACTTCTAGATATCTATGCTGTTTTTACAAAATGCCAGCATTATTTAGTCTGGGCCTACTGGAAGTACTACATGTGATAGTATGTAGTTAAAAACTAAAATTGGAACTGGTGGGTGTAGCTTTAGTTTGCGTGTATACTGCATTCTGCATGCATGTATCCTACAGCCTGTTATTGGTATGAAGATACAGCCCTGTATATATGTAGGGTTCTATTTAGTTTAGACATATCTACCTGTAGCTGTACAGGTAGATACAGGCTGTGGCTACAGGTCCTATACAGATTGTCTTCTACTATTGTCCCTGCTATCAAATCACAATGCAGCTAGTTAATTCTTATTTTCGTTTTATGCTAAAATGTATGACATTGCATACAAAGTAATATTATGTACAATCGTGTAATTTGCTGCTATGTGACGTCCGCGCGCGCATGCGCAAGGGGTAAAGTAATCGGTTTTGTCATAAGCACAAACACCAAATGTTGAGATGTAGGTGTCTTAGCGAGTGGCTAGTACATGGTGTCAAGATGTCAGAAATAGCAACGAGTCTGCCTCTATTAAGTTCTTAACAAGAGCCACTTCATCGTGCTTTTAATGGGCACGCCTATTGACCACACCTGTGCGCATGCTCGAATTGGTAAGGGTAGTTGAGTCAGGCACTGTTTTTGTATGTCATACGGAGTGCACAGGTTAGAGAGCTCTAGTTCTGTCATGATCAAAGCTTTCATGTTACCACTTGAATCACAGTGACTGGAAAAGTTCGACTGTCTCCTATAGATGAAATTTTTTTGGCAAAATTACCAAAATTAAGTGTGGACTTTACTACCGTGTATCACTGTCTTCCAACTGCACTGTACTTTGTAAATGATATTACAATGCAGCACTGGCGTGGCTACGATGGGGCCAAGCGGGGGCGTATCCAGGATTTTTGGTAGGAGGGTACTGAGCAAGTATATAATCGCGCGCGATAATTTGGCCACGCCCACTTTTAAATCTCGGAAACGCGCCCACATCATGCATGCGTTCGCGCGTGCGCGTGAGTCGCCCCGTACTCTGACTGAAATCATTACTTGAAAGGGCAAAGCAGAGGTAGCATCTCTGCCAGTTGATCCTCTATTGCCAGGATCAGCAGTCTGCTGTGATGCTGCTTTGTGAAAAAACCTTAGGAGAGACATGATCGCTGGATTGCCGCGCTAGTAAATCATTTAACGCATGCGCTGTGTATTTAGTGATTACCGTAAACGCAGAAATATTGGCGATACATTTAATTTGGCGATTTGGCGATTGAGCACCAAATCGCCAAATTAAAAACCGCCAATATTAATGTTGCGCGCGCGCGAACGAATGTAATGACGTAATTAGATACCATTATGTCATCGTAGATCGCACCTGGATCAAGAGCACGCCGATTTCGAGAATCAGAGATGTCTATACTCAAGTATTTTGCAAAAAAGGATAGCGGTGATAACTTTAGGCAGTGGATTCTTCCATTCCTTTCGATGAACAACGAACAGGCAGCCGAAATTCTTCTTGGAATGTGGCCAACAACGCTTCCGTGCCTCAGCGCGCACCGCGACAGCGTATCGATCTTTGTCGTTGCCAGCCTCCCTTAGACACTCAAGTTGTTCTTCCAGTGAAGGAGACCACGATCGTTGGTATACGTGAAACCCTCTGACGACGCTTGAAACTTCGTACTCTTCCATATTTTCTTCTCGAGGTAAGACTAGTGGCAGCTGCGGCATCGATCGTGTCACAGTGGCACACCCTCGGCCTTATTAATGCGCGTGCGCAAGACTTTGTATTACGTCATTGATATTGACTAATTCCATGCCCCAAACGCCAAATTAAAAGTTCGCCAATATTTAATCCTACCCGATTTCAGACAGAATCGCCAAATTTTCTGCACGTCAATATTTCTGCGTTTACGGTATGTCATGGTAGCTACTCGTACTCTGACCTTTAACGTTGGGGAGGTGTGGTTTATGTTTCTATAACGTATAAGGATCAGAGGAGCGACATGAGGTAGTTCTCTAGCTGGAATCTACTGTGAATATATCATGAGTAAGTTATTCTACAATTGATTCATAAACTTATGATATTTGAAATTAAAAGTTGCCTTCAGTTGGCTTGCTATCACTGAAATGAGCTTCATAGATACTGTATTGTTCTCAGCAGGGAGGGGGGTGCTTGAGCACCCCCTAGTCTCGCGCAGCCAGACCCTTACGCGGGAGGAGAGGGTCTGGTGACTTGCTATACACGGAGTTGTTCCGCCGTTGCCTACAGACCGGCACCAATCAGATTGCAGCTTTTCTGCGTTGCCATGGTCACGCGTGGGCGCAATAATCGCGCATTGTCATTCAACATCGCGCGCCTATTGGGATGATAGGCAAGCGCGCGCGCCGCGCAATATAAACCTAACGTGACGTCACGTAAAACGGACAGTTATTGCATTCCAGCGGGACAACTCCGTGTACAGCAAGTCACCAGACCCTCTCCTCCCGCGTAAGGGTCTGGCTACGCGAGACTAAGCACCCCCCTGGATACGCCCCTGCCAAGGGGGGCCATGGCCCCCTCACTTTTGTCCTATTTTCAAGGGGTAGTCACTGCAATATACTCTTTACTTCCAGCTGTGACAGCAATCAAAGTTTTTGATCGCTAAAATTGGCTCTTGATCGCTTGATCCTGCCTTAAAGCACCTCTTGATTCCTTGATTGACGAACTTTCTACGCTTGATTGTTGATCGGTTAAGTGACCACACCCAGTGGTTATGCCCACCACCTATCTATACTTGAAGTAGACTTAACCACAATAATGCGGACCACGCCTCTATTAATACATCTCGCGCAGCACTATGACAAGGTAGCTGAGCTCAAGTTCATATGCATCTATCAGTTGTTTAGTAAAACTCCGAATGATAAATGATGTTATTGATAGGTTCAGCTCTTTCGATAATGCTTAATATCCGAGAACCAAGCAGCCATTATCATAGCTTCCCCTTCTCCATGATTTTGGCTAGTCTCGCGAGCCAGCCCCTTCACAAAAAAAGAAGGGTCTGGTACGGCGCTGTTACTTGAGTTGTTCTTTTCCCCAGAAATCCTGGGGAACATGAATATACAAATTTTGTGGCTGCGGCATGACCGCGGTATGTAAGCGTGAACCACACGTGCATCAGCGCACCTGGCCTGCTGTACACAAGCCCTGTGTGCGGTTAGCTTGTCACCACAATGCGCAAGGGATGCGTAATAATACGTAGCGCGCGTGATGTGTTAATTGCATTCCAGCAGGACAACTCGAGTAACGGCGCTGTACCAGACCCTTCCTTTTTTGTGAAGGGGCTGGCTTGCGAGACTAGATTTTGGCAGGGTCAAATCTCCATAGCTTTACTACTGCACCATCTCCCACATGCAAAATATCTTTGAGTTTTGCATACCAGAGCACACAATGTCGCTATGTACATTTGTGGTAAAGTTATACGCTAAATCAAGTTACAAGACACACCCACACATATTATTTGCACATACATAACATGAAGATAATAGAAGGATTCCACTCAGACGTGTGAAGAAATTTTAATGAGATGCAAATGATATTCAATGCACTTTCAGGAAGCTCCGGCCAGGTTCCTGTCGCGGCCATTGGTGGGAATCAAATGTATTACGCTCTATGGGAATAACGTGCATTTTCGAGGCTGTGCGGAACTTCAAGTTAGATACCAAGAAACGGCGCTAGCTACAGCACTCTAGGGTGCTGTACATGATATAGCCGAGGCACTTTTTTGAGAGTGCAACTATTTGCTTGGCTAGCGCGATAAACGCAATGTTATTCCCATTGAGCATAATGCATTCGATTCCCACCAATGGGTTTGGCAGGAACCTGGCCGGAACTTCCTGAACAGGCGTTTAATATCATTTGCATCTCATTAAAACTCCTTCACATGTCTGCGTGGAATCGTCCTATAGTGCTAGCATTTTATCATTGTTTATACTAGTTGATATTAATAATTAACCATAATATGGTATATACAACGTCTAGCTTTTTATTCTGATTTTGATCGTATTTGTGGCCTGAACGTCATCTTGATTCCTTGATCATTGCTCGCCTGTGTGCTTGATCCCTTGATTTCACTTTGATCGCCGTCGCAGCTGGAAGTACAGAGCACATTGCGGTGACTACCCCTTTAAATTAATGCTTCAATTTTAATTACACATGCTCACTGCATAGTGCTATATAGCTAGGGCCCAAACAAGACGGTCCACACCAATTTAATTTCATGTTCTATAGAACCATAGAGCAAAACGGTGGGATTGGTAGGTTAGGAAAAAATAATAATTACATCATTTCTCGTTTTATAATAACAGGAAAATAAGGACAGTGAAGGAAGTAATTACTTCGTCCTTAATATTATTAGTACAAATGATGTGATTCCTAACACAGCATCCTAGGACATTCCATTAGCCAGCTCAGAGTAACTTGTACAAATTAAAGTTAATACGTGTGTGGCGGGCATCATGGTTATATCTTCTTGCTTACTTTGATTTTGGGGGGGGGGGGGGGGTGGGGGAGAGCTTTGTACAAAATATGGGGTCTGTGACAGAAAATTTTTGTATGACCTTAGTGTCTATCCTAAAACAGTTTACCATACAGACTCGAGAGTATTCCTGTATCACCCAGTAGACAGGCCACAGCTTGGAAGATCACTCCTATCAGCAATGCAAGCAAGGTAAAAATGGGCCAGGAGGTTTCTACATACCATTACGTACACCACAGAAGTGTAAATATCTGAAAGCCCCTTGTGTGTGTGTGTGTGTGTGTGTGTGTGAGTGTGTGTGTGTGAGTGTGTGTGTGTGTGTGTGTGTGTGTGTGTGCGCATCATGTGTGTATCTGTTACCATGCTAGTGGCAATATGCCTGGTTTATGTCCAAAATGAGGTGACATACAACTACTATCTTTATACTTGGACAATAGCTAGCCATAGTTTTCATGCAGTGGATCATTTTCAGTGGAGAGATATTTTGCCAAGCCCAACAACCTTTACTAAGCTAGCTGTATGCAAAATGGTTAGAAAATGTACACATAGCCCTAGCATCCATTCAAACTGTGCTTAGAAGGTGTAAAACTGGATGTACATAGGAGCTATATTAAATTTTATCACACACATGCACACACACACAAGATCCAAAACCTACTGACAAGGCAGGGACAGCTGTTACTAAGCGACCAGCTACCACTCCTCCACCAGGGTAAATCACTAATAATCATAATTATTGTATAGTCTAAATATTCTTTTACATAGTAATGTATGGGGAAAGTAATTTCAAACACGTTTTGAAAAAACCGTTATCATCCCGTACCCCTGTTTGAATCATGTGACCCGTATTACTGTGAGTTTGGACAGCTAGCTGCTATGTAGGCAAGTATGAAGAATGGTGTTAGCGATAGGTAGCTAGCTATCTTCGCTTACTAGTATGTCAATATCAATGCTACGGAGAGAACTTCGTACTGGAGGGAAGCTGGTTGTAACTGCCGCCGGTGTTTGCTCGGTCACCGTGTGGTGTCTACTTTGAATTTGTTCGACAAATATTCCAAGACACCTCTCTGGTATTATTAATTTTACAGCCATTTGCTCAACGATAGGCTTCTTCTTTTGTTCATTTTGTCATTCTACAGTCGCTGTTGCTAGCTGCGTTCGAAGTTAATTTTTAGTTTTTAGGGTGTGTGGGTACGTATGTATGATCCAATCATTCGCCAGATTTGCCATACGATAAAATCGTTATTACCATGATAGAACACGATACCAGGAAATATCACAAGTTCATTGCCAAGTATTGTTACGAGTGCATAGCACAAGTAACAATACCTAAGGCAATGAATGAGTGATGTTCCCTAGAAATGCCTAAACAATATAAATAATTGCTTAAGTCATTGACCCCATACCCCCTTGCTGACCTTGCACTCTCTGATACTTTTCTTCCTATAGTAAAATTATAGTTGAGAATCATAACACAATCAAGTAACTCACTGCTGTAATGTTTTATACACAAATATGATAATTAGATGTTGGTTTTACATATTCTATGAGCAGTAAAACCATGAGTAGTATTATATGCTCTTGCCAAACTTTACTCAAAAACTAATTTTGTGGATAAAATTTTCATGACCAAGGTTCCAGCAATGCATTGCATCTATTATGGACTTAAAATTTTATGGGAGAAACTTTTTGTGACCACACTCCAACCCACAAAATATTACAACCTCGAAGATTTTAGGCTACCAGTATATGTTATTTAGGTATTGCTGTATTATACCTGTGGTGATGAATATCATCCTTGACTCTGTGTAATTGATACCTGATTTCCATGAACAGCTGTTAAAATTTTCAATATAACTGATCTTATACTGAGAAGCGGAAGCCATTACGCATGTATAGGCAGAGTAAGACAGTGAAGGTTGGGACATTCGTTGGGCAATAGACATTCCTAGTCATAAATTTAATTAATTCAAAGAGAGGTAAAATACTGATACTTTAGATAACATTCCTACATTATTGTCCAAATTAATGTCTAATCACAGCTGCTTTTGTGTGGACACTGTACATATACATACAGCAATAGAGGAGCACGGTGCATGGTTACCTAGCCACAACTTACAGTTTTGAGTGATAACAGTTTACACTAATACTGACCACACTGTAATAATTATTAAGTGGACTCCACTGTCCTGCAAGCCGTGCATATACAATAGTACAGAGATGTACCTATTGCATTATACAAATTTTGTAGGTATATCGCCAGATGCAGCATAAAATTAATTTTGAAAACGTCTGCACATACTGAGTGGCTATGTATGGACATTATGTTTGTACACTCTGTGCACAGAGTAATACTGTGTCGAAATCATTCTAGTCAGCCAACAAAAGATAGAATCGTTAGTAAGGACGGCTATGAAACAAAATAAGTCAGTTTTCGGCGAACGATCGAACCGTTAGTAGGGATGGCTATGACACAAAATTTTTTTGCCGGACAGTACCCGACAAACGACCGAATCTTTAGTAAGGATGGCTATGAAGCTATGTAGTGTAATCTTTTTGCCTAACAGTATCTGGCAAACAAATCAAATTGTCAGTAAGGATGGCTATGAAACAAATCTTTTTGCCGGACAGTACCCGACAAATGACCGAATTTTTAGTAAGGATGGCTATGAAGCTACTATAGTGTAATGTAATCTTTTTGCCTAACAGTATCTGGCAAACGAATCGAATCGTTACTAAGGATGGTTATGAAAGGAAATCATTTTTCCGGATCCGCAAACTATCGAATCGTTACTAGAGTATGTTACTATATATCACTATGAATGGTATGTCATACTGCCGGACAGTATCCAGCAAACAATCGAATTGTTAGTTAGGATGGCTATGAAGCTATGTAATGTAGTTCTTTTGCCGGATAGTAGCCGGCAATGATAGTAAGGTTGCTAAGTAATGCAATCTTTTTTGCTGGACGGTATCTGACAATAATTTATGACAAATAGAGGCCAGGAGGCCCAATAGTCAGAAACAAAAGTGTAAACAAAAATTGAGGAAAAGTAGTGGCAGATAAAAGTGTTAAAGAAGTGATCTACTTTTCTCGAGTGCTACAAAAATGAATTTGCTGAAGGAGTAGAGTAACTGTTTACTGGTTGTAAGGATGGCTAGGAAGCTGTGACGTAATCTTTTTGCCGGACAGTATCCGGCAAACGATCCAATCGTTAGTAAGGATGGCTATGAAGCTATGTAACGTAATCTTTTTGTCAGGCAGTATCCGGCAAACCATCGAATCATTAATAAGGATGGCTATAAAGCTATGTAACCTAATCATTTTTGCCGGACAGTATCTGGCAAACGTTAGACCTAGTAAGTAATGCCAAGAGTATATAATAGGAAGAGAGAGGGAGAGTATCCTACTCCATATACTGCTGTGCAAACACATTGCGGATAATTAAATTTGAGTGGTTGACTCAAACAAGCTGTGAAACCCAACAGTGCAGTAGTTGGTTAGTGTCAAGGTGGGCTGTCCTAGACCAATTATTGGCCAACACTCACTTAACTTACAAGGTGGTTGTGTAGTATACTACAGTTTACAGGGATATACGGGTTTAATTATCCGCAATGTGTTTGCACAGCAGTATACAGAGTAGGATACTCTCCCTCTCTCTTCTATTATGTACTTTTGGTAATGCTATGAAACTATGTAACAAATTTTTTGCCGCACAGTATCCGGCAAACGATCAAATCGTTAGACCTAGTAAAAATTGCTATGAAGTATGTAATTAATATATAGATGGAGCACCATTACACTGAAGGGGGTGGGGCCACAAAACTTGCTCATGCTCACCCGCACAATATCGCACCTGTACACTACAGAGTAATATTAAAAAAATTTCTGCCTATGCCACTGCACTAGCTGAAACAGCAAGTTATCTACTGTCAGCCATAATCAAAACCTTCATAGTCATAATTAAAAACTACTCTTACACAAGATAGACTGTACAAACAATCAAAAGTTTCAACTGTACTAACAAGATCAACAAATTCAAGAGCTTCAACAGTCTAACCAACAATCAACAGCTTCAACAACAAGTTCAACATCAACAACAATCAACAACTTCAAGATGGTGATCAACAGATTAAACAACAGATTCAACAGCTTCATCAATCACCAGCTTCAACAACTGATTATTCAACAGCTTCAACAATCACGAGATTCAACAACAACAGATTCAACAACAATCAAGAGCAACAGATTCAACAACATCAACAACAATTAACATCTTCAACATGGTGATCAACAGATTCAATAGCTTCAACAATCATAATCAACAATCAACAGCTTTAACTATACTAACAAGATCAACAGATTCAACAACAGCTTCAATAATTATAATCAACAATGAACAGATTCAACAACATCAACAACAATCAACAGCTTCAACAACAACAGATTTAACATCAACAACTACAACAACAATCAACAGATTCAACAGCTTCAACATGGTGATTGAAGCTATTGATTTATTGGGGCGAGCCTACTCTTACACAAGATAGACTGTACTAACAATCAACAGCTTCAAGTATACTAACAAGATCAACAAATTCAACAGCTTCAACAATCAACAGAATCAACAACATCAACAACAATCAACAACTTCAACATGGTGATCAACAGATTAGACAACAGATTCAACAGCTTCAATAATCACCAGCTTCAACAACAGATTGTTCAACAGCTTGAAAAACAATCAACAGGAACAGATTCAACATCAACAATAAAGAGCTTCGATCAACATAGTGATCAACAAATTCAACAGCTTCAACGATAATAACCAACAATCAACAACTTCAACTATACTAACAAGATCAACACATTCAACAACAGCTTCAACAATTATAATCAACAATCAACTTCTTCAACAACAAATTCAACACCAACAACAATCAATGGCTTCAACAACAACTGATTTAACTTCAACAAAACCAACAACAATCAACAGCTTCAACAACAGATTCAACAGCTTCGGCAAAACTAGATCTCTATAGAGCACATAATAGCCTACAACAATCAACAGCTTCAACAACAGATTCAACAGCTTCAACAAGACTAGAGCTCTCTAGAGCACATAATGTAGCCTACAACAATCAACAGCTTCAACAACAACAGATTTAACAGCTTCAACAAAACAAGAGCTCTCTATTGCACATAATAGCCTACAACAATCAACAGCTTCAACAACAAATTCAACAGCTTCAATAAAACTAGAGCACATAATAGCCTACAACAATTAACAGCTTTAACAACAGATTCAACAGCTTCAACAACAGATTCAACAGCTTCGACAAAACTAGATATCTCTAGAACACATAATGTAGCCTACATCAATCAACATCTTCAGCAACAGATTCAACAGCTTCAGTAAAACTAGAGCACATAATAGCCTACAACAGTCAACAGCTTTAACAACAGATTCAACAGCTTCAACAAAACTAGAGCTCCCTAGAGGACATAATAGCATACAACAATCAACAGCTTCCACAACAGATTCAACTGCTTCAACAAAACTAGAACTCTCTAGAGCACATAATAGCCTACAACAATCAACAGCTTCAACAAAGCTAGAGCTCTCTAGAGCACATAATGTACCTTACAGCAATCAACATCGTCAACAACAACAGATTCAACAATTTCAACAAAACTAGAGCTCTCTAGAGCACATAATAGCCTACAACATTTGACACCTTCAATAACAACATATTGAACAGCTTCAACAAAACTAGAACTCTCTAGAGCAGACAATGTAGCCTAAAACAATCAACATCTGCAACAACAACAGATTCAACAACTTCAACAAAACTAGAGGTCTCTATTGCACATAGTAACCTACAACAATCAACAGCTTCAACAACTGATTCAACAGCTTCAATAAAACTAGAGCACATAATAGCCTACAACAATCAACAGCTTTAGCAACAACAGATTCAACAGCTTCAACGAGAACAGATTCAACAGCTTCAACAAAACTAGAGCTCTCTAGAGCACATAATAGCTTACAACAATCAACAGCTTCAACAACAACAGATTCAACAGCTTCAACAAAACTAGAGCTCTCTAGAGCAGACAATGTAGCCTACAACAATCAACATCTGCAACAACAACAGATTCAACAACTTCAACAAAACTAGAGGTCTCTATTGCACATAATAGCCTACAACAATCAACAGCTTCAACAACTGATTCAACAGCTTCAATAAAACTAGAAGACATAATAGCCTACAACAATCAACAGCTTTAGCAACAACAGATTCAACAGCTTCAACAAGAACATATTCAACAGCTTCAACAAAACTA
Source organism: Stappiaceae bacterium (assembly GCA_964291365.2). Classification (GTDB taxonomy): domain Bacteria; phylum Pseudomonadota; class Alphaproteobacteria; order Rhizobiales; family Stappiaceae; genus JBDWFY01. The sequence continues at coordinate 288,053 of OZ219986.1, read as the reverse complement.
GAGCTCTCTAGAGCACATAATAGCTTACAACAATCAACAGCTTCAACAACAGATTCAACAACTTCAACAAAACTAGAGCTCTCTAGAGCACATAATAGCTTACAACAATCAATTGCTTCAACAAAAACAGATTTAGCAGCTTCAACAACAACAGATTCAACAGCTTCAACAAAACTAGAGCTCTCTAGAGCACATAATAGCTTACAACAATCAACAGCTTCAACAACAGATTCAACAGCTTCAATTAAACTAGAGTACATAATAGCCTACAACAATCAACAGCTTTAACAATAACAGATTCAACAGCTTCAACAACAACATATCCAACAGCTTCAACAAAACTAGAGCTCTCTAGAGCACATAATAGCTTAGAACAATCAACAGCTTCAACAACAGATTCAACAACTTCAACAAAACTAGAGCTCTCTAGAGCACATAATAGCTTACAACAATCAACAGCTTCAACAACAACAGATTCAACAACTTCAACAAAACTAGAGCTCTCTAGAGCACATAATAGCTTACAACAATCAACAGTTTCAACAAAAACAGATTCAAACAGCTTCAACAACAACAGATTCGATAGCTTCAACAAAACTAGAGCTATCTAGAGCACATAGTAGCTTACAACAATCCACAGCTTCAACAAGAACAGATTCAACAGCTTCAACAACAACAGATTCGATAGCTTCAACAAAACCAGAGCTATCTAGAGCACATAATGTAGCCCTCAACAATTAACATCTTGAACAACAACAGATTCAACAGCTTCAATAAAACTAGAGCACATAATAGCCTACAACAATGAACAGCTTTAACACCAACAGATTAAACAGCTTCAACAACAGATTCAATTGTTTCAACAATACTAGATCTCTCTAGAGCACATATTGTAGCGTACAACAATGAACATCTTCAACTACAGCAGATTTAACAATTTCAATAAAGCTAGAACACATAATAGCCTACAACAATGAACAGCTTTAACAACAACAGATTCAACAGCTTGAACAACAACAGATTAAACAGCTTAAACAAAACTAGAACTCTTTAGAGCACATAATGTTGCCTACAACAATCAACATCTTCAACAACAGATTCAACAACTTCAACAAAATTAGAGCTCTTTAGAGCACATAATGTAGCCTACAACAATCAACAGTTTCTACAACAGATTCAATAATTTCAACAAAATTAGAGCTCTCTTGAGCACATAATAGCATACAACAATCAACAGCTTTAACAACAGATTCAACAGCTTCAACAACAACAGATTCAACAGCTTCAACAAACCTAGAGCTCTCTAGAGCACATAATAGCTTACAACAATCAATAGCTTCAACAACAACAGATTCAACAGCTTCAATTAAACTAGAGTACATAATAGCCTACAACAATCAACAGCTTTAACAATAACAGATTCAACAGCTTCAACAACATATCCAACAGCTTCAACAAAACTAGAGCTCTCTAGAGCACATAATAGCTTACAACAATCAACAGCTTCAACAACAACAGATTCAACAACTTCAACAAAACTAGAGCTGCTCTCTAGAGCACATAATAGCTTACAACAATCAACAACTTCAACAACAATAGATTCAACAATTTCAACAAAACAAGAGCTCTCTAGAGCACATAATAGCTTACAACAATCAACAGCTTCAACAAAAACAGATTCAACAGCTTCAACAACAACAGATTCGACAGCTTCAACAAAACTAGAGCTATCTAGAGCACATAATAGCCTACAACAATCAACAGCTTTAACAACAGATTCAACAGCTTCAACAACAACAGATTCAACAGCTTTAACAAAACAAAAGCTCTCTAGAGCTCATAATAGCCTACAACAATCAACAGCTTCAACAACAGATTCAACATCTTCAATAAAACTATAGCACATACTAGCCTACAACAATCAACAGGTTTAACAACAGATTCAACAGCTTCAACAGCAGATTCAACAACTTCAACAAAACTAGAGCTCTCTAGAGCTCATAATAGCCTACAACAATCAACAGCTTTAGCAACAACAGATTCAACAGCTTCAACAAGAACAGATTCAACAGCTTCAACAAAACTAGAGCTCTCTAGAGCACATAATAGCTTACAACAATCAACAGCTTCAACAACAGATTCAACAGCTTCAATAAAACTATAGCACATAATAGCCTACAACAATCAACATCTTCAACAACAACAGATTCAACAGCTTCAATTAAACTAGAGTACATAATAGCCTACAACAATCAACAGCTTTAACAACAGATTCAACAGCTTCAACATCAACAGATTCAACAGCTTCAACAAAAGTAGAGCTCTCTAGAGCTCATAATAGCCTACAACAATCAACAGCTTCAACAACAGATTCAACATCTTCAATAAAACTATAGCACATAATAGCCTACAACAATCAACATCTTCAACAACAACAGATTCAACAGCTTCAATTAAACTAGAGTACATAATAGCCTACAATCAACAGCTTCAACAACAGATTCAACATCTTCAATAAAACTAGAGCACATAATAGCCTACAACAATCAACATCTTCAACAACAACAGATTCAACAGCTTCAATTAAACTAGAGTACATAATAGCCTACAACAATCAACAGCTTTAACAATAACAGATTCAACAGCTTCAACAACAACAGATCCAACAGCTTAAACAAAACTAGAGCTCTCTAGAGCACATAATGTAGCCAACAACAATCAACATCTTCAACAACAGATTTAACAGCTTCAACAAAACTAGAGCTCTCTAGAGCACATAATAGCTTACAACAATCAACAGCTTCAACAACAACAGATTCAACAACTTCAACAAAACTAGAGCTCTCTAGAGCACATAATAGCTTACAACAATCAATAGCTTCAACAAAAACAGATTCAACAGCTTCAACAACAACAGATTCGACAGCTTCAACAACAGATTCAATAGTTTCGATAATACTAGATCTCTCTAGAGCATATATTGTAGCCTACAACAATGAACATCTTCAACTACAACAGATTTAACAACTTCAATAAAGCTAGAACACATAATAGCCTACAACAATGAACAGCTTTAACAACAACAGATTCAACAGCTTGAACAACAACAGATTAAACAGCTTAAACAAAACTAGAGCTCTTTAGAGCACATAATGTTGCCTACAACAATCAACATCTTCAACAACAGATTCAACATCTTCAACAAAATTAGAGCTCTTTAGAGCACATAATGTAGCCTACAACAATCAACAGTTTCAACAACAGATTCAACAATTTCAAAAAGACTAGAGCTCTCTAGAGCACATAATAGCCTACAACAATCAACAGCTTTAACAACAACGGATTCAACAGCTTCAACAACAACAGGTTCAACAGCTTCAACAAAACTAGAGCTCTCTAAAGCTCATAATAGCCTACAACACTCAACAGCTTCAACAACAGATTCAACATCTTCAATAAAACTAGAGCACATAATAGCCTACAACAATCAACAGCTTTAACAACAACAGATTCAACAGCTTCACCATCAACATATTCAACAGCTTCAACAAAACTAGAGCTCTCTAGAACACATAATAACCTACAAAAATGAACAGCTTCAACAGGAGATTCTACTGCTTCAATTAAATTAGAGCTCTCTAGAGCACATAATGGCCTACAACAATCAATAGCTTCAACAACAACAGATTCAACAACTTTGACAAAACTTGAGCTCTCTAGAACACATAATGTAGCCTACAACAATCAACATCTTCAACAATATATTCAACAGCTTCAATAAAACTAGAGAACATAATAGCCTACAACAATCAACAGCTTTAACAACAATAAATTAAACAACAACAGATTGAACAGCTTCGACAGAACCAGATCTTTCTAGAGCACATAATGTAGCCTACAACAATCAACATTTTCAGCAACAGATTCAACTAAAACTTAGCACATAATAGCCCACAGCAATCAACAACTTTAACAACAGATTCAACAGCTTCAACAATAACAGATTCAACAGCTTCAACAAGAACAGATTCAACAGCTTCAACAAAACTAGAGCTCTCTAGAGCACATAATAGCTTACAACAATCAACAGCTTCAACAACAACAGATTCAACAGCTTCAACAAAACTAGAGCTCTCTAGAGCACATAATAGCTTACAACAATCAACAGCTTCAACAACAACAGATTCAACAACTTCAACAAAACTAGAGCTCTCTAAAGCACATAATAGCTTACAACAATCAACAGCTTCAACAACAACAGATTCAACAGCTTCAATTAAGCTAGAGTACATAATAGCCTACAACAATCAACAGCTTTAACAATAACAGATTCAACAGCTTCAACAACAACATATCCAACAGCTTCTACAAAACTAGAGCTCTCTAGAGCACATAATAGCTTACAACAATCAACAGCTTCAACAACAACAGATTCAACATCTTCAACAAAACTAGTGCTCTCTAAAGCACATAATAGCTTACAACAATCAACAGCTTCAACAACTGATTCAACAGCTTCAATAAAACTAGAGCACATAATAGCCTACAACAATCAACAGCTTTAGCAACAACAGATTCAACAGCTTCAACAACAACAAATTCAACAGCTTCAACAAAACTAGAGCTCTCTAGAGCAGACAATGTGGCCTACAACAATCAACATCTGCAACAACAGATTCAACAACTTCAACAAAACTAGAGGTCTCTATTGCACATAATAGCCTATAACAATCAACAGCTTCAACAACTGATTCAACAGCTTCAATAAAACTAGAGCACATAATAGCCTACAACAATCAACAGCTTTAGCAACAACAGATTCAACAGCTTCAACAAGAACAGATTCAACAGCTTCAACAAAACTAGAGCTCTCTAGAGCACATAATAGCTTACGACAATCAACAGCTTCAACAACAACAGATTCAACAGCTTCAACAAAACTAGAGCTCTCTAGAGCACATAATAGCTTACAACAATCAATTGCTTCAACAAAAACAGATTCAACAGCTTCAACAACAACAGCTTCAACAACAGATTCAACAGCTTCAACAAAATTAGAGCTCTCTAGAGCGCATAATAGCCTACAACAATCAACAGCTTCAATAATAGATTCAACAGCTTCAACAAAACTAGAGCTCTCTAGTGCACATAATTGCCGACAACAATCAACTGCTTCAACAGCAGATTCAACAGCTTCAACAAACAGACTCAACAACTTCAACATATCTAGAGCTCTCTAGAGCTCATAATAGCTTACAACAATCAACAGCATCAACAGCAGATTCAACTGCTTCAACAAAACCAGAGCTCTCTAGAGCACATAATAGCCTACAACAATCAACAGCTTCAACAATACTAGAGCTCTCTAGAGCACATAATGTAGCCTACAACAATCAACAGCTTCAACAAAAACAGATTCATAAAAATAGAGCACATAATAGCCTACAACAATCAACAGCTTTAACAACAACAGACTCAACATCTTCAACAAGAGATTCAACAGCTTCAACAAAACTAGAGCTCTCTAGAGCTCATAATAGCCTACAATAATCAACAGCTTCAACAACAGATTCAACAAAACTAGAGTTCTCCAGATGACATAATAGCAGAACAATCAACAGCTTCAACAACAGATTCAACATTTTCAACAAAATTAGAGCTCTCTAGAGCACATAATAGCCTACAACAATCAACAGCTTCAACAATACTAGAGCTCGAGTCTCTAGAGCACATAATGTAGCCTACAACAATCAACAGCTTCAACAAAAACAGATTCATAAAAATAGAGCACATAATAGCCTACAACAATCAACAGCTTTACCAACAACAGACTCAACATCTTCAACAAGAGATTCAACAGCTTCAACAAAACTAGAGCTCTCTAGAGCTCATAATAGCCTACAATAATCAACAGCTTCAACAACAGATTCAACAAAATTAGAGTTCTCCAGATGACATAATAGCGTACAACAATCAACAGCTTCAACAACAGATTCAACATTTTCAACAAAATTTGAGCTCTCTAGAGCACATAATAGCCTACAACAATCAACAGCTTCAACAATACTAGAGCTCTCTAGAGCACATAATGTAACCTACAACAATCAACAGCTTCAACCACAACAGATTCAACAGCTTCAACAAAACTAGAGCACATAATAGCGTACAACAATCAACAGCTCCAACAACAGCAGATTCAACAGTTTCAACAAAACTAGAGCACTCTAGAGCACATAATAGCGTACAGCAAACAACATCTTCAGCAACAACAGATTCATAAGCTTCAATAAAACTAGACCTCTCCAGAGCACATAATAGCCTACAACAATCAACAGCTTCAACAACAGATTCAACAAAACTAGAGTTCTCCAGATGACATAATAGCTTACAACAATCAACAGCTTCAACATTTTCAACAAAACTAGAGCTCTCTAGATCACATAATAGCCTACAACAATCAACAGCTTCAACAATACTAGAGCTCTCTAGTACACATAATTGCCGACAACAATCAACAGCTTCAACAGCAAATTTAACAGCTTCAACATAACTAGAACTTTCTAGAGCACATAATAGACTACAACAATCAATATCTCCAACAACAGATTCAACAATTTCAACAAAACTAGAGCTCTCTAGAACACATAGTAGCCTACAACAATCAACGGCCACAACAACAGATTCAACGGCTTCAACAAATCTAGAGCTCTCTAGAGCACATAATGTAGCCTACAACAACCAACAGCTTTAACACCAACAGATTCAACAGCTTCAACAAAACTAGAGTTCTCTAGAGCACATAATAGTCTACAGCAATCAACAGCTTCTACATCAACAGCTTCAACAAAACTAGAGCTCTCTAGAGCACATAATAGCTTACAACAATCAACAGCTTCAACAGCAGATTCAACTGCCTTAACAAAACTAGAGTTCTTTAGAGCACATAATATAGCCTACAACAATCAACAGGTTCAATAAAAACACATTTAACAGTTTCAACAACAAAATATTCAACAGCTCAAACAAAACTAGAACTCTCTAGAGCACATAATAGCCTACAACAATCAACAGCTTCAACAACAACAGATTCAACAGCTTCAACAAAACTAGAGCTCTCTAGACCACATAATGTAGCTTACAAACCAATCAACATCTTCAACAACAACAGATTCAACAGCTTCAACAAAACTAGAGTCATAATCTAGCCTACAACAATCAACAGCTTTAACAACAACAGATTCAACAGCTTCAACAAAACTAGAGCTCTCTAGAGCACATAATAGCTTACAACAATCAACAGCTTCTACAACAAATTCAACAGCTTCAACGTAGTGATTGAAGCTATTGATTTATTGGGGTGAGCCTACACTTACACAAAATAGACTGTACTCACAATCAACAGCTTTAATTGTACTAACAAGATCAACTGATTGAACAGCTTCAACACTACCAACAATCAACAGCTTCAACAACAACAGATTCAACATCAACGACAATCAACAACTTCAACATTGTTATCAACAGATTTAACAACTGATTCAACAGCTTCAAAAACAGATTCAACAACTACAGCTTCAACAATCAACAGCTTCAACAACAGATTTAACAGCTTCGACAAAACTAGAGCTCTCAAGAGCTCATAATAGCATACAACAATCAACAGCTTCAACAACAGATTCAACTGCTTCAACAAAACTAGAGCTCTCTAATGCACATAATGTAGCCTACAAAAATCAACAGCTTCAACAACAGATTCAACAGCTTCAACAAAACTAGAGCTCTCTATTACACATAATAGCCTACAACAATCTACAGCTTCAACAACAACAGATTCAACAGCTTAAACAAAACTAGAGCTCTCTATTGCACATAATAGCCTACAAAAATCAACAGCTTCAACAACAGATTGAACAGCTTGAACAAAACTAGAGCTCTCTATAGCATATAATAGCCTACAACAATCAACAGCTTCAACAACAACAGATTCAACAGCTTAAACAAAACTAGAGCTCTCTAATGCACATAATGTAGCCTACAAAAATCAACAGCTTCAACAACAGATTGAACAGCTTGAACAAAACTAGAGCTCTCTATAGCATATAATAGCCTACAACAATCAACAGCTTCAACAACAACAGATTCAACAGCTTAAACAAAACTAGAGCTCTCTATTGCACATAATAGCCTACAACAATCACCTGCTTCAACAACAACAGATTCGACAGCTTAAACAAAACTAGACCTCTCTATAACATATAATAGCCTACGACAATCAACATCTTCGACAAAAATAGATTCAACAGCTTTAATAAACTAGAGCACATAATAACCTACAACAATCAACAGCTTCAACAACAGATTCGACAGCTTAAACAAAACTAGAGCTCTCTATAGCATATAATAGCCTACCACAATCAACTACTTCAACAACAACAGACTCGGCAGCTTAAACAAAACTTGACCTCTCTATACATATAATAGCCTACAACAATCAACAATTTCAACAACAAATTCGACAGCTTAAACAAAACTAGAGCTTTCTATAACATATAATAGCCTACAACAATCAACAGCTTCAACAACAGATTCAACAGCTTAAACAAAACTAGAGCTCTCTATAGCATATAATAGCCTACAACAATCAACAGCTTCAACAACAACAGATTCAACAGCTTCAACAAAACTAGAGCTCTCTAGAGCACATAATGTAGCCTACAACAATCAACATCTTTAACAAAAATAGATTCAACAGCTTTAATAAACTAGAGCACATAATAGCCTACAACAATCAACAGCTTTAACAACAACAGATTCAACAGCTTCAACAAAACTAGAGCTCTCTAGAGCACATAAGAGCTTACAACAATCAACAGTTTCTACAACAAATTCAACAGCTTCAACATAGTGATTGAAGCTATTGATGTATTGGGGCGAGCCTACACTTACACAAAATAGACTGTACTCACAATCAACAGCTTTAATTGTACTAACAAGATCAACTGATTGAACAGCTTCAACACTACCAACAATCAGCAGCTTCAACAACAACAGATTCAACATCAACGACAATCAACAGCTTCAACATGGTTATCAACAGATTTAACACCTGATTCAACAGCTTCAAAAACAGATTCAACAACTACAGCTTCAACAATCAACAGCTTCAACAACAGATTTAACAGCTTCAACAAAACTAGAGCTCTCAAGAGCTCATAATAGCCTACAAAAATCAACAGCTTCAACAACAGATTCAACTGCTTCAACAAAACTAGAGCTCTCTAAAGCACATAATGTAGCCTACAACAATCAACAGTTTCAACAACAGATTCAACAACTTCAACAAAACTAGAGCTCTCTATTACACATAATAGCCTACAACTATCAATAGCTTCAACAACAACAGATTCAACAGCTTGAACAAAACTAGAGCTCTCTATAGCATATAATAGCCTACAACAATCAACAGCTTCAACAACAACAGATTCAACAGCTTAAACAAAACTAGAGCTCTCTATTGTACATAATAGCCTACAACAATCACCTGCTTCAACAACAACAGATTCGACAGCTTAAACAAAACTAGACCTCTCTATAACATATAATAGCCTACAACAATCAACAGCTTCAACAACAGATTCAACAGCTTAAACAAAACTAGAGCTCTCTATAGTATATAATAGCCTACAACAATCAACAGCTTCAACAACCACTGATTCAACAGCTTTGACAAAATTAGAGCTCTCTAGAGCACATAATGTAGCCTACAACAATCAACATCTTCAACAAAAATAGATTCAACAGCTTTAATAAACTAGAGCACAGAATAGCCTACAACAATCAACAGCTTTAACAACAACAGATTCAACAGCTTCAACAAAACTAGAGCTCTCTATTGCACATAATAGCCTACAACAATCAACGGCTTCAACAACAGATTCAACAGCTTAAACAAAACTAGAGCTCTCTATAGCATATAATAGCCTACAACAATCAACAGCTTCAACAACAACAGATTCAACAGCTTCAACAAAACTAGAGCTCTCTAGAGCACATAATGTAGCCTACAACAATCAACATCTTCAACAAAAATAGATTCAACAGCTTTAATAAACTAGAGCACATAATAGCCTACAACAATCAACAGCTTTAACAACAACAGATTCAACAGCTTCAACAAAACTAGAGCTCTCTAGAGCACATAAGAGCTTACAACAATCAACAGTTTCTACAACAAATTCAACAGCTTCAACATAGTGATTGAAGCTATTGATGTATTGGGGCGAGCCTACACTTACACAAAATAGACTGTACTCACAATCAACAGCTTTAATTGTACTAACAAGATCAACTGATTGAACAGCTTCAACACTACCAACAATCAGCAGCTTCAACAACAACAGATTCAACATCAACGACAATCAACAGCTTCAACATGGTTATCAACAGATTTAACACCTGATTCAACAGCTTCAAAAACAGATTCAACAACTACAGCTTCAACAATCAACAGCTTCAACAACAGATTTAACAGCTTCAACAAAACTAGAGCTCTCAAGAGCTCATAATAGCCTACAAAAATCAACAGCTTCAACAACAGATTCAACTGCTTCAACAAAACTAGAGCTCTCTAAAGCACATAATGTAGCCTACAACAATCAACAGTTTCAACAACAGATTCAACAACTTCAACAAAACTAGAGCTCTCTATTACACATAATAGCCTACAACTATCAATAGCTTCAACAACAACAGATTCAACAGCTTGAACAAAACTAGAGCTCTCTATAGCATATAATAGCCTACAACAATCAACAGCTTCAACAACAACAGATTCAACAGCTTAAACAAAACTAGAGCTCTCTATTGTACATAATAGCCTACAACAATCACCTGCTTCAACAACAACAGATTCGACAGCTTAAACAAAACTAGACCTCTCTATAACATATAATAGCCTACAACAATCAACAGCTTCAACAACAGATTCAACAGCTTAAACAAAACTAGAGCTCTCTATAGTATATAATAGCCTACAACAATCAACAGCTTCAACAACCACTGATTCAACAGCTTTGACAAAATTAGAGCTCTCTAGAGCACATAATGTAGCCTACAACAATCAACATCTTCAACAAAAATAGATTCAACAGCTTTAATAAACTAGAGCACAGAATAGCCTACAACAATCAACAGTTTTAACAACAACAGATTCAACAGCTTCAACAAAACTAGAGCTCTCTATTGCACATAATAGCCTACAACAATCAACGGCTTCAACAACAGATTCGACAGCTTAAACAAAACTAGAGCTCTCTATAGCATATAATAGCCTACAACAATCAACTACTTCAACAACAACAGATTCGGCAGCTTAAACAAAACTAGACCTCTCTATAACATATAATAGCCTACAACAATCAACAATTTCAACAACAGATTCGACAGCTTAAACAAAACTAGAGCTTTCTATAGCATATAATAGCCTACAACAATCAACAGCTTCAACAACAACAGATTCAACAGCTTCAACAAAACTAGAGCTCTCTATAGCTTATAATAACCTACAACAATCAACAGCTTCAACAACAACAGATTCAACAGCTTTAATAAACTAGAGCACATAATAGCCTACAACAATCAACAGCTTTAACAACAACAGATTCAACAGCTTCAACAAAAGTAGAGCTCTCTAGAGCACATAATAGCTTACAACAATCAACAGCTTCTACAACAAATTCAACAGCTTCAACATAGTGATTGAAGCTATTGATTTATTGGGGCGAGCCTACACTTACACAAAATAGACTGTGCTCACAATCAACAGCTTTAATTGTACTAACAAGATCAACTGATTGAACAGCTTCAACACTACCAACAATCAACAGCTTCAACAACAAGAGATTCAACATCAACGACAATCAACAACTTCAACATGGTTATCAACAGATTTAACAACTGATTCAACAGCTTCAACGATCAATAGCTTCAAAAACAGATTCAACAACTACAGTTTCAACAATCAACAGCTTCAACAACAGATTTAACAGCTTCAACAAAACTAGAGCTCTCAAGAGCTCATAATAGCCTACAACAATCAACAGCTTCAACAACAGATTCAACTGCTTCAACAAAACTAGAGCTCTCTAGAGCACATAATGTAGATCAACAGCTTCAACAACAACAGATTCAACAACTTCAACAAAACTAGAGCTCTCTATTACACATAATAGCCTACAACAATCAACAGCTTCAACAACAACAGATTCAACAGCTTGAACAAAACTAGAGCTCTCTATAGCATATAATAGCCTACAACAATCAACAGCTTCAACAACAGATTCAACAGCTTCGACAGAACTAGAGCTCTCTAGAACACATAATGTAGCCTACAACAATCAACATCTTCAACAAAAATAGATTCAACAGCTTTAATAAAATTAGAGCACATAATAGCCTACAACAATCAACAGCCTTAACAACAACAGATTCAACAGCTTCAACATAACTAGAGCTCTCTAGAGCACATAATAGCCTACAACAATCAACAGCTTCAACAACAACAGATTCAACAGCTTAAACAAAACTAGAGCTCTCTATAGCATATAATAGCCTACCACAATCAACTACTTCAACAACAACAGATTCGGCAGCTTAAATAAAACTAGACCTCTCTATAACATATAATAGCCTACAACAATCAACAATTTCAACAACAGATTCGATAGCTTAAACAAAACTAGAGCTTTCTATAACATAATATAATAGCCTACAACAATCAACAGCTTCAACAACAACAGATTCAACAGCTTCAACAAAACTAGAGCTCTCTAGACCACATAATGTAGCTTACAAACCAATCAACATCTTCAACAAAACTAGAGCCATAATCTAGCCTACAACAATCAACAGCTTTAACAACAGCAGATTCAACAGCTTCAACAAAACTAGAGCTCTCTAGAGCACATAATAGTTTACAACAATCAACAGCTTCTAGAACAAATTCAACAGATTCAACATAGTGATTGAAGCTATTGATTTATTGGGGCGAGCCTACACTTACACAAAATAGACTGTACTCACAATCAACAGCTTTGATTGTACTAACAAGATCAACTGATTGAACAGCTTCAACACTACCAACAATCAACAGCTTCAACAACAACAGATTCAACATCAACGACAATCAACAACTTCAACATGGTTATCAACAGATTTAACAACTGATTCAACAGCTTCAGAAACAGATTCAACAACTACAGCTTCAACAATCAACAGCTTCAACAACAGATTTAACAGCTTCAACAAAACTAAAGCTCTCAAGAGCTCATAATAGCCTACAACAATCAACAGCTTCAACAACAGATTCAACAGCTTCAACAAAATTAGAGCTCTCTATTGCACATAATAGACTACGACAATCAACAGCTTCAACAACAACAGATTCGACAGCTTAAACAAAACTAGAGCTCTCTATAGCATATAATAGCCTACAACAATCAACAGCTTCAACAACAGATTCAACAGCTTAAACAAAACTAGAGCTCTCTATACCATATAATAGCCTACAACAATCAACAGCTTCAACAACAACAGATTCAACAGCTTCAACAAAACTAGAGCTCTCTATTGCACATAATAGCCTACAACAATCAACTTCTTCAACAAAAATAGATTCAACTGCTTTAATAAGAATAGAGCATATAATAGCCTACAACAATCAACAGCTTTAACAACAACAGATTCAACAGCTTCAATTAAACTAGGGCACTTAATAGCCTACAACAATCAACAGCTTCAACAAAACTAGAGCTCACTAGAGCCTATAATAGCCTACAATCAACAGCTTCAACCACAGATTCAACAGCTACAACAAAACTAGAGCTCTTTAAAGCACATAATGTAGCCTACAACAATCAACAGCTTCAACAAAACTAGAGCTCACTAGAGCATATAATAGCCTACAATCAACAGCTTCAACCACAGATTCAACAGCTTCAACAAAACTAGAGCTCTCTAAAGCACATAATGTAGCCTACAACAATCAACAGCTTCAACAAAAACAGATTCAACAGCTTAAAAAAAACTAGAGCTGTCTATAGCATGTAATAGCCTACAACAATCAACAGCTTCAACAACAACAGATTCGACAGCTTAAACAAAACTAGACCTCTCTATAAGATATAATAGCCTACAACAATCAACAGCTTCAACAACAGATTCAACAGCTTAAACAAAACTAGAGCTCTCTAGAGCACATAATAACCTACAACAGTCAACAGCTTCAACAACAGATTCAACTGCTTCAACAAAACTAGAGCTCTCTAAAGCACATAATGTAGCCTACAACAATCAACAGCTTCAACAACAGATTCAACAACTTCAAAAAAACTAGAGCTCTCTATTACACATAATAGCCTACAACAATCAACAGCTTCAACAACAACAGATTCAACAGCTTGAACAAAACTAGAGCTCTCTATAGCATATAATAGCCTACAACAATCAACAGCTTCAACAACAACAGATTCAACAGCTTAAACAAAACTAGACCTCTCTATAAGATATAATAGCCTACAACAATCAACAGCTTCAACAACAGATTCAACAGCTTCAACAAAATTAGAGCTCTCTATTGCACATAATAGCCTACAACAATCAACAGCTTCAACAATAACAGATTCGACAGCTTAAACAAAACTAGACCTCTCTATAACATATAATAGCCTACAACAATCAACAATTTCAACAACAGATTCGACAGCTTGAATAAAACTAGAGCTCTCTATAACATATAATAGCCTACAACAATCAACAGCTTCAACAACAGATTCAACAGCTTAAACAAAACTAGAACTCTCTATAGCATATAATAGCCTACAACAATCAACAGCTTCAACAACAACAGATTCAACAGCTTCAACAAAACTAGAGCTCTCTATTGCACATAATAGCCTACAACAATCTACTTCTTCAACAACAGATTCAACAGCTTCAATTTAACTAGAGCACATAATAGGCTACAACGATCAACAGCTTTAACAACAACAGATTCAACAGCTTCAACAAAACTAGAGCTCTCTAGAGCACATAATAGCTTACAACAATCAACAGCTTCTACAACAAATTCAACAGCTTCAACATAGTGATTGAAGCTATTGACTTGTTGGGGCGAGCCTACACTTACACAAAATAGACTCTACTCACAATCAACAGCTTTAATTGTACTAACAAGATCAACTGATTGAACAGCTTCAACACTACCAACAATCAACCGCTTCAACAACAACAGATTCAACATCAACGACAATCAACAACTTCAACATGGTTATCAACAGATAACAACTGATTCAACAGCTTCAAAAACAGATTCAACAACTACAGCTTCAACAATCAACAGCTTCAACAACAGATTTAACAGCTTCAACAAAATTAGAGCTCTCAAGAGCTCAAAATAGCCTGCAACAATCAACAGCTTCAACAACAGATTCAACTGCTTCAACAAAACTAGAGCTCTCTAAAGCACATAATGTAGCCTACAACAATCAACAGCTTCAACAACAGATTCAACAACTTCAACAAAACTAGAGCTCTCTATTACGCATAATAGCCTACAACAATCAACAGCTTCAACAACAACAGATTCAACAGCTTGAACAAAACTAGAGCTCTCTATAGCACATAATGTAGCCTACAACAATCAACATCTTCACAAAAATAGATTCAACAGCTTTAATAAACTAGAGCACATAATAGCCTACAACAATCAACAGCTTTAACAACAACAGATTCAACAGCTTCAACAAAACTAGAGCTCTTTATTGCACATAATAGCCTGCAACAATCAACAGCTTCAACAGATTCAACATCAATGACAATCAACAACTTCAACATGGTTATCAACAGATTTAACAACTGATTCAACAGCTTCAAAAACAGATTCAACAACTACAGCTTCAACAATCAACAGCTTCAACAACAGATTTAACAGCTTCAACAAAACTAGAGCTCTCAAGAGCTCAAAATAGCCTGCAACAATCAACAGCTTCAACAACAGATTCAACTGCTTCAACAAAACTAGAGCTCTCTAAAGCACATAATGTAGCCTACAACAATCAACAGCTTCAACAACAGATTCAACAACTTCAATAAAACTAGAGCTCTCTATTACACGTAATAGCCTACAACAATCAACAGCTTCAACAACAACAGATTCAACAGCTTGAACAAAACTAGAGCTCTCTATAGCATATAATAGCCTACAACAATCAACAGCTTCAACAACAACAGATTCAACAGCTTAAACAAAACTAGAGCTCTCTATAGCATATAATAGCCTACAACAATCGACTGCTTCAACAACAACAGATTTGACAGCTTAAACAAAACTAGACCTCTCTATAACATATAATAGCCTACTACAATCAACAGCTTCAACAACAGATTCAACAGCTTAAATAAAACTAGAGCTCTCTATAGTATATAATAGCCTACAACAATCAACAGCTTCAACAACCACAGATTCAACAGCTTTGACAAAACTAGAGCTCTCTAGAGCACATAATGTAGCCTACAACAATCAACATCTTCAACAAAAATAGATTCAACAGCTTTAATAAACTAGAGCACATAATAGCCTACAACAATCAACAGCTTTAACAACAACAGATTCAACAGCTTCAACAAAACTAGAGCTCTCTATTGCACATAATAGCCTGCAACAATCAACAGCTTCAACAACAGATTCGACAGCTTGAACAAAACTTGAGCTTTCTATAGCATATAATAGCCTACAACAATCAACTACTTCAACAACAACAGATTCGACAGCTTAAACCAAACTAGACCTCTCTATAACATATAATAGCCTACAAAATCAACAATTTCAACAACAGATTCGACAGCTTAAACAAAACTAGAGCTTTCTTTAACATATAATAGCCTACAACAATCAACAGCTTCAACAACAACAGATCCAACAGCTTTGACAAAACTAGAGCTCTCTAGAGCACATAATGTAGCATACAACAATCAACATCTTCAACAAAAATAGATTCAATAGCTTTAATAAACTAGAGCACATAATAGCCTACAACAATCAACAGCTTTAACAACAACAGATTCAACAGCTTCAACAAAACTAGAGCTCTCTAGAGCACATAATATCCTACAACAATCAACAGCTTCTACAACAAATTCAACAGCTTCAACATAGTGATTGAAGCTATTGATTTATTGGGGCGAGCCTACACTTACACAAAATAGACTGTACTCACAATCAACAGCTTTAATTGTACTAACAAGATCAACTGATTGAACAGCTTCAACACTACAAACAATCAACAGCTTCAACAACAACAGATTCAACAACTTCAACATTACTAGAGCTCTCTAAAGCACATAATGTAGCCTACAACAATCAACAGCTTCGACAACAACAGATTCAACAACTTCAACATTACTAGAGCTCTCTATAGCATATAATAGCCTACAACAATCAACAGCTTCAACAACAACAGATTCAACAGCTTGAACAAAAGTAGAGCTCTCTATAGCATATAATAGCCTACAACAATCATCTGCTTCAACAACAACAGATTCGACAGCTTAAACAAAACTAGACCTCTCTATAACATATAATAGCCTACAACAATCAACAGCTTCAACAACAGATTCAACAGCTTAAACAAAACTAGAGCTCTCTATAGTATATAATAGCCTACAACAATCAACAGCTTCAACAACCGCAGATTCAACAGCTTCGACAAACTAGAGCTCTCTAGAGCACATAATGTAGCCTACAACAATCAACATCTTCAACAACAATAGATTCAACAGCTTTAATAAACTAGAGCACATAATAGCCTACAACAATCAACAGCTTTAACAACAACAGATTCAACGGCTTCAACAAAACTAGAGCTCTCTAGAGCACATAATAGCTTACAACAATCAACAGCTTCTACAACAAATTCAACAGCTTCAACATAGTGATTGAAGCTATTGATTTATTGGGACGAGCCTACACTTACACAAAATAGACTGTACTCACAATCAACAGCTTTAATTGTACTAACAAGATCAACTGATTGAACAGCTTCAACACTACCAACAATCAACAGCTTCAACAACAACAGATTCAACATCAACGACAATCAACAACTTCAACATGGTTAACAGATTTAACAACTGATTCAACAGCTTCAAAAACAGATTCAACAACTACAGCTTCAACAATCAACAGCTTCAACAACAGATTAAACAGCTTCAACAAAACTAGAGCTCTCAAGAGCTCATAATAGCCTACAACAATCAACAGCTTCAACAACAGATTCAACTGCTTCAACAAAACTAGAGCTCTCTAAAGCACATAATGTAGCCTACAACAATCAACAGCTTCAACAACAGATTCAACAACTTCAACTTAACTAGAGCTCTCTATTACACATAATAGCCTACAACAATCAACAGCTTCAACAACAACAGATTCAACAGCTTGAACAAAACTAGAGCTCTCTATAGCATATAATAGCCTACAACAATCAACAGCTTCAACAACAACAGATTCAACAGCTTAAACCAAACTAGAGCTCTCTATAGCATATAATATCCTACAACAATCAACAGCTTCAACAACAGATTCAGCAGCTTAAACAAAACTAGAGCTCTCTATAGTATATAATAGCCTACAACAATCAACAGCTTCGACAAAACTAGAGCTCTCTAGAGCGCATAATGTAGCCTACAACAATCAACATCTTCAACAAAAATAGATTCAACAACTTTAATAAACTAGAGCACATAATAGCCTACAACAATCAACACCTTTAACAACAACAGATTCAACAGCTTCAACAAAACTAGAGCTCTCTAGAGCACATAATAGCTTACAACAATTAACAGCTTCTACAACAAATTCAACAGCTTCAACATAGTGATTGAAGCTATTGATTTATTGGGGCGAGCCTACACTTACACAAAATAGACTGTACTCACAATCAACAGCTTTAATTGTACTAACAAGATCAACTGATTGAACAGCTTCAACACTACCAACAATCAACAGCTTCAACAACAACAGATTCAACATCAACGACAATCAACAACTTCAACATGGTTATCAACAGATTTAACAACTGATTCAACAGCTTCAACAATCAACAGCTTCAAAAACAGATTCAACAACTACAGCTTCAACAATCAACAGCTTCAACAACAGATTTAACAGCTTCAACAAAACTAGAGCTCTCAAGAGCTTATAATAGCCTACAACAATCAACAGCTTCAACAACAGATTCAACTGCTTCTACAAAACTAGAGCTCTCTACAGCACATAATGTAGCCTACAACAATCAACAGCTTCAACAACAGATTCAACAATTCTAGAGCTCTCTATTACACATAATAGCCTACAACAATCAACAGCTTCAACAACAGATTCAACAGCTTGAACAAAACTAGAGCTCTCTATAGCATATAATAGCCTACAACAATCAACAGCTTCAACAACAACAGATTCAACAGCTTAAACAAACTAGACCTCTCTATAACATATAACAGCCTACAACAATCAACAGCTTCAACAACAGATTCAACAGCTTCAACAAAATTAGAGCTCTCTATTGCACATAATAGCCTACAACAATCAACAGCTTCAACAACAACAGATTCGACAGCTTAAACAAAACTAGAGCTCTCTATAGCATATAATAGCCTACAACAATCAACTACTTCAACAACAGATTCGACAGCTTAAACAATACTAGACCTCTCTATAACATATAATAGCCTACAACAATCAACAATTTCAAAAACAGATTCGACAGCTTAAACAAAACTAGAGCTCTCTATAACATATAATAGCCTACAACAATCAACAGCTTCAACAACAGATTCAACAGCTTAAACAGAACTAGAGCTCTCTATAGCCTACAACAATCAACAGCTTCAACAACAACAGATTCAACAGCTTCAACAAAACTAGAGCTCTCTATTGTACATAATAGCCTACAACAATCAACTTCTTCAACAAAAATAGATTCAACAGCTTTAATTAAAATAGAGCACATAATAGCCTACAATAATCAACAGCTTTAACAACAACAGATTCAACAGCTTCAATTTAACTAGGGCACTTAATAGCCTACAACAATCAACAGCTTCAACAAAACTAGAGCTCACTAGAACATATAATAGCCTACAATCAACAGCTTTAACCACAGATTCAACAGCTTCAACAAAACTAGAGCTCTCTAAAGCACATAATGTAGCCTACAACAATCAACAGCTTCAACCACAGATTAAACAGCTTCAACAAAACTAGAGCTCTCTAAAGCACATAATGTGGCCTACAACAATCAACAGCTTCAACAAAACTAGAGCTCACTAGAGCATATAATAGCCTACAATCAACAGCTTCAACCACAGATTCAACAGCTTCAACAAAACTGGAGCTCTCTAAAGCACATAATGTAGCCTACAACAATCAACAGCTTCAACAACAGATTCAACAGCTTAAAAAAAACTAGAGCTATCTATAGCATGTAATAGCCTACGACAATCAACAGCTTCAACAACAAGAGATTCGACAGCTTAAACAAAACTAGACCTCTCTATAAGATATAATAGCCTACAACAATCAACAGCTTCAACAACAGATTCCACAGCTTAAACAAAACTAGAGCTCTCTAGAGCACATAATAACCAACAACAATCAACAGCTTCAACAACAGATTCAACTGCTTCAACAAAACTAGAGCTCTCTAAAGCACATAATGTACCCTACAACAATCAACAGATTCAACAACTTCAACAAAACTAGAGCTTCCTATTACACATAATAGCCTACAACAATCAACAGCTTCAACAACAACAGATTCAACATAACTAAAGCTCTCTATAGCATATAATAGCCTACAACAATCAACAGCTTCAACAACAACAGATTCAACAGCTTAAACAAAACTAGACCTCTCTATAAGATATAATAGCCTACAACAATCAACAGTTTCAACAACAGATTCAACAGCTTCAACAAAATTAGAGCTCTCTATTGCACATAATAGCCTACAACAATCAACAGCTTCAACAACAACAGATTCGACAGCTTAAACACAACTAGAGCTCTCTATAGCATATAATAGCCTACAACAATCAACCATTTCAACAACAGATTCGACAGCTCAAACAAAACTAGACCTCTCTATATCATATAATAGCCTACAACAATCAACAATTTCAACAACAGATTCGACAGCTTAAACAAAACTAGAGCTCTCTATAACATATAATAGCCTAGAACAATCAACAGCTTCAACAACAGATTCAACAGCTTAAACAAAACTAGAGCTCTCTATAGCATATAATAGCCTACAACAATCAACAGCTTCAACAACAACAGATTCAACAACTTCGACAAAACTAGAGCTCTCTATTGCACATAATAGCCTACAACAATCAGCTTCTTCAACAAAAATAGATTCAACAGCTTTAATAAAAATAGAGCACATAATAGCCTACAACAATCAACAGCTTTAACAACAACAGATTCAACAGCTTCAATTAAACTAGGGCATTTAATAGCCTACAACAATCAACAGCTTCAACAAAACTAGAGCTCACTAGAGCATATAATAGCCTACAATCAACAGCTTCAACCACAGATTCAACAGCTTCAACAAAACTAGAGCTCTCTAAAGCACATAATGTAGCCTACAACAATCAACAGCTTCAACCACAGATTCAACAGCTTCAACAAAACTAGAGCTCTCTAAAGCACATAATGTAGCCTACAACAATCAACAGCTTCAACAAAACTAGAGCTCACTAGAGCATATAATAGCCTACAATCAACAGCTTCAACCACAGGTTCAACAGCTTCAACAAAACTAGAGCTATCTAATGCACATAATGTAGCCTACAACAATCAACAGCTTCAACAAAAACAGATTCAACAGCTTAAAAAAAAACTAGAGCTGTCTATAGCATGTAATAGCCTACAACAATCAACAGCTTCAACAACTACAGATTCAACAGCTTAAACAAAAATTAGACCTCTCTATAAGATATAATAGCCTGCAACAATCAACAGCTTCAACAACAGATTCAACAGCTTAAACAAAACAAGAGCTCTCTAGAGCACATGATAACCTACAACAATCAACAGTTTCAACAACAGATTCAACTGCTTCAACAAAACTAGAGCTCTCTAAAGCACATAAAGTAGCCTACAACAATCAACAGCTTCAACAACAGATTCAACAACTTCAACAAAACTAGAGCTCTCTATTGCACATAATAGCCTACAACAATCAACTTCTTCAACAAAAATAGATTCAACAGCTTTAATAAAAATAGAGCACATAATAGCCTACAACAATCAACAGCTTTAACAACAACAGATTCAACAGCTTCTATTAAACTAGGGCACTTAATAGCCTACAACAATCAACAGCTTCAACAAAACTAGAGCTCACTAGAGCATATAATAGCCTACAATCAACAGCTTCAACCACAGATTCAACAGCTTCAACAAAACTAGAGCTCTCTAAAGCACATAATGTAGCCTACAACAATCAACAGCTTCAACCACAGATTCAACAGCTTCAACAAAACTAGAGCTCTCTAAAGCACATAATGTAGCCTACAACAATCAACAGCTTCAACAAAACTAGAGCTCACTAGAGCATATAATAGCCTACAATCAACAGCTTCAACCACAGGTTCAACAGCTTCAACAAAACTAGAGCTCTCTAATGCACATAATGTAGCCTACAACAATCAACAGCTTCAACAACAACAGATTCAACAGCTTAAAAAAAAACTAGAGCTGTCTATAGCATGTAATAGCCTACAACAATCAACAGCTTCAACAACAACAGATTCGACAGCTTAAACAAAAATTAGACCTCTCTATAAGATATAATAGCCTGCAACAATCAACAGCTTCAACAACAGATTCAACAGCTTAAACAAAACAAGAGCTCTCTAGAGCACATGATAACCTACAACAATCAACAGCTTCAACAACAGATTCAACTGCTTCAACAAAACTAGAGCTCTCTAAAGCACATAAAATAGCCTACAACAATCAACAGCTTCAACAACAGATTCAACAACTTCAACAAAACTAGAGCTCTCTATTGCACATAATAGCCTACAACAATCAACTTCTTCAACAAAAATAGATTCAACAGCTTTAATAAAAATAGAGCACATAATAGCCTACAACAATCAACAGCTTTAACAACAACAGATTCAACAGCTTCAATTAAACTAGGGCACTTAATAGCCTACAACAATCAACAGCTTCAACAAAACTAGAGCTCACTAGAGCATATAATAGCCTACAATCAACAGCTTCAACCACAGATTCAACAGCTTCAACAAAACTAGAGCTCTCTAAAGAACATAATGTAGCCTACAACAATCAACAGCTTCAACAAACTAAAGCTCACTAGAGCATATAATAGCCTACAATCAACAGCCCTCAACCACAGATTCAACAGCTTCAACAAAACTAGAGCTCTCTAAAGCACATAATGTAGCCTACAACAATCAACAGCTTCAACAACAACAGATTCAACAGCTTAAAAAAACTAGAGCTGTCTATAGCATGTAATAGCCTACAACAATCAACAGCTTCAACAACAAGAGATTCGACAGCTTAAACAAAACTAGACCTCTCTATAAGATATAATAGCCTACAACAATCAACAGCTTCAACAACAGATTCAACAGCTTAAACAAAATTAGAGCTCTCTAGAGCACATAATAACCTACAACAATCAACAGCTTCAACAACAGATTCAACTGCTTCAACAAAACTAGAGCTTTCTAAAGCACATAATGTAGCCTACAACAATCAACAGCTTCAACAACAGATTCAACAACTTCAACAAAACTAGAGCTCTCTATTACACATAATAGCCTACAACAATCAACAGCTTCAACAACAACAGATTCAACAGCTTGAACAAAATTAGAGCTCTCTATAGCATATGATAGCCTACAACAATCAACAGCTTCAACAACAACAGATTCAACAGCTTAAACAAAACTAAACCTCTCTATAAGATATAATAGCCTACAACAATCAACAGCTTCAACAAGAGATTCAACAGCTTCAACAAAATTAGAGCTCTCTATTGAACATAATAGCCTACAACAATCAACAGCTTCAACAACAACAGATTCAACAGCTTAAACAAAACTAGAGCTCTCTATAGAATATAATAGCCTACAACAATCAACTACTTCAACAACAGATTCGACAGCTTAAACAAAACTAGACCTCTCTATAACTTATAATAGCCTACAACAATCAACAATTTCAACAACAGATTCGACAGCTTAAATAAAACTAGAGCTCTCTATAACATATAATAGCCTACAACAATCAACAGCTTCAACAACAGATTCAACAGCTTAAACAAAACTAGAGCTCTCTATAGCATATAATAGCCTGCAACAATCAACAGCTTCAACAACAACAGATTCAACAGCTTCAACAAAACTAGAGCTCTCTATTGCACATAATAGCCTACAACAATCAACTTCTTCAACAAAAATAGATCCGACAGCTTTAATAAAAATAGAGCACATAATAGCCTACAACAATCAACAGCTTTAACAGCAACAGATTCAACAGCTTCAATTAAACTAGGGAACTTAATAGCCTACAACAATCAACAGCTTCAACAAAACTAGAGCTCACTTGAGCATATAATAGCCTACAATCAACAGCTTCAACTACAGATTCAACAACTTTAACAAAACTAGAGCTCTCTAAAGCACATAATGTAGCCTACAACAATCAACAGCTTCAACCACAGATTCAACAGCTTCAACAGAACTAGAGCTCTCTAAAGCACATAATGTAGCCTACAACAATCAACAGCTTCAACAAAACTAGAGCTCACTAGAGCATATAATAGCCTACAATCAACAGCTTCAACCACAGGTTCAACAGCTTCAACAAAACTAGAGCTCTCTAATGCACATAATGTAGCCTACAACAATCAACAGCTTCAACAACAACAGATTCAACAGCTTAAAAAAAACTAGAGCTGTCTATAGCATGTAATAGCCTACAACAATCAACAGCTTCAACAACAACAGATTCGACAGCTTAAACAAAAATTAGACCTCTCTATAAGATATAATAGCCTGCAACAATCAACAGCTTCAACAACAGATTCAACAGCTTAAACAAAACAAGAGCTCTCTAGAGCACATGATAACCTACAACAATCAACAGCTTCAACAACAGATTCAACTGCTTCAACAAAACTAGAGCTTTCTAAAGCACATAAAGTAGCCTACAACAATCAACAGCTTCAACAACAGATTCAACAACTTCAACAAAACTAGAGCTCTCTATTACACATAATAGCCTACAACAATCAACAGCTTCAACAACAACAGATTCAACAGCTTGAACAAAACTAGAGCTCTCTATAGCATATAATAGCCTACAACAATCAACAGCTTCAACAACAACAGATTCAACAGCTTAAACAAAACTAGACCTCTCTATAAGATATAATAGCCTACAACAATCAACAGCTTCAACAAGAGATTCAACAGCTTCAACAAAATTAGAGCTCTCTATTGAACATAATAGCCTACAACAATCAACAGCTTCAACAACAACAGATTCAACAGCTTAAACAAAACTAGAGCTCTCTATAGAATATAATAGCCTACAACAATCAACTACTTCAACAACAGATTCGACAGCTTAAACAAAACTAGACCTCTCTATAACTTATAATAGCCTACAACAATCAACAATTTCAACAACAGATTCGACAGCTTAAATAAAACTAGAGCTCTCTATAACATATAATAGCCTACAACAATCAACAGCTTCAACAACAGATTCAACAGCTTAAACAAAACTAGAGCTCTCTATAGCATATAATAGCCTGCAACAATCAACAGCTTCAACAACAACAGATTCAACAGCTTCAACAAAACTAGAGCTCTCTATTGCACATAATAGCCTACAACAATCAACTTCTTCAACAAAAATAGATCCGACAGCTTTAATAAAAATAGAGCACATAATAGCCTACAACAATCAACAGCTTTAACAGCAACAGATTCAACAGCTTCAATTAAACTAGGGAACCTAATAGCCTACAACAATCAACAGCTTCAACAAAACTAGAGCTCACTTGAGCATATAATAGCCTACAATCAACAGCTTCAACCACAGATTCAACAGCTTCAACAAAACTAGAGCTCTCTAAAGCACATAATGTAGCCTACAACAATCAACAGCTTCAACCACAGATTCAACAGCTTCAACAAAACTAGAGCTCTCTAAAGCACATAATGTAGCCTACAACAATCAACAGCTTCAACAAAACTAGAGCTCACTAGAGCATATAATAGCCTACAATCAACAGCTTCAACCACAGGTTCAACAGCTTCAACAAAACTAGAGCTCTCTAATGCACATAATGTAGCCTACAACAATCAACAGCTTCAACAACAACAGATTCAACAGCTTAAAAAAAACTAGAGCTGTCTATAGCATGTAATAGCCTACAACAATCAACAGCTTCAACAACAACAGATTCGACAGCTTAAACAAAAATTAGACCTCTCTATAAAATATAATAGCCTGCAACAATCAACAGCTTCAACAACAGATTCAACAGCTTAAACAAAACAAGAGCTCTCTAGAGCACATGATAACCTACAACAATCAACAGCTTCAACAACAGATTCAACTGCTTCAACAAAACTAGAGCTCTCTAAAGCACATAAAGTAGCCTACAACAATCAACAGCTTCAACAACAGATTCAACAACTTCAACAAAACTAGAGCTCTCTATTACACATAATAGCCTACAACAATCAACAGCTTCAACAACAACAGATTCAACAGCTTGAACAAAACTAGAGCTCTCTATAGCATATAATAGCCTACAACAATCAACAGCTTCAACAACAACAGATTTAACAGCTTAAACAAAACTAGACCTCTCTATAAGATATAATATCCTACAACAATCAACAGCTTCAACAACAGATTCAACAGCTTCAACAAAACTAGAGCTCTCTATTGCACATAATAGCCTACAACAATCAACTTCTTCAACAAAAATAGATTCAACAGCTTTAATAAAAATAGAGCACATAATAGCCTACAATAATCAACAGCTTTAACAGCAACAGATTCAACAGCTTCAATTAAACTAGGGCACTTAATAGCCTACAACAATCAACAGCTTCAACAAAACTAGAGCTCACTAGAGCATATAATAGCCTACAATCAACAGCTTCAACCACAGATTCAACAGCTTCAACAAAACTAGAGCTCTCTAAAGAACATAATGTAGCCTACAACAATCAACAGCTTCAACAAACTAAAGCTCACTAGAGTATAATAGCCTACAATCAACAGCCCTCAACCACAGATTCAACAGCTTTAACAAAACTAGAGCTCTCTAAAGCACATAATGTAGCCTACAACAATCAACAGCTTCAACAACAACAGATTCAACAGCTTAAAAAAACTAGAGCTGTCTATAGCATGTAATAGCCTACAACAATCAACAGCTTCAACAACAACAGATTCGACAGCTTAAACAAAACTAGACCTCTATAAGATATAATAGCCTACAACAATCAACAGCTTCAACAACAGATTCAACAGCTTAAACAAAACTAGAGCTCTCTAGAGCACATAATAACCTACAACAATCAACAGCTTCAACAACACATTCAACTGCTTCAACAAAACTAGAGCTCTCTAAAGCACATAATGTAGCCTACAACAATCAACAGCTTCAACAACAACAGATTCAACAGCTTGAACAAAACTAGAGCTCTCTATAGCATATAATAGCCTACAACAATCAACAGCTTCAACAACAGCAGATTCAACAGCTTAAACAAAACTAGACCTCTCTATAAGATATAATAGCCTACAACAATCAACAGCTTCAACAAGAGATTCAACAGCTTCAACAAAATTAGAGCTCTCTATTGAACATAATAGCCTACAACAATCAACAGCTTCAACAACAACAGATTTAACAGCTTAAACAAAACTAGAGCTCTCTATAGAATATAATAGCCTACAACAATCAACTACTTCAACAACAGATTCGACAGCTTAAACAAAACTAGACCTCTCTATAACTTATAATAGCCTACAACAATCAACAATTTCAACAACAGATTCGACAGCTTAAATAAAACTAGAGCTCTCTATAACATATAATAGCCTACAACAATCAACAGCTTCAACAACAGATTCAACAGCTTAAACAAAACTAGAGCTCTCTATAGCATATAATAGCCTGCAACAATCAATAGCTTCAACAACAGCAGATTCAACAGCTTCAACAAAACTAGAGCTCTCTATTGCACATAATAGCCTACAACAATCAACTTCTTCAACAAAAATAGATTCAACAGCTTTAATAAAAATAGAGCACATAATAGCCTACAACAATCAACAGCTTTAACAACAACAGATTCAACAGCTTCAATTAAACTAGGGCACTTAATAGCCTACAACAATCAACAGCTTCAACAAAACTTGAGCTCACTAGAGCATATATTAGCCTACAATCAACAGCTTCAACCACAGATTCAACAGCTTCAACAAAACTAGAGCTCTCTAAAGCACATAATGTAGCCTACAACAATCAACAGCTTCAACCACAGATTCAACAGCTTCAACAAAACTAGAGCTCTCTAAAGCACATAATGTAGCCTACACAATCAACAGCTTCAACAAAACTAGAGCTCACTAGAGCATATAATAGCCTACAATCAACAGCTTCAACCACAGATTCAACAGCTTCAACAAAACTAGAGCTCTCTAATGCACATAATGTAGCCTACAACAATCAACAGCTTCAACAACAACAGATTCAACAGCTTAAAAAAAACTAGAGCTGTCTATAGCATGTAATAGCCTACAACAATCAACAGCTTCAACAACAACAGATTCTACAGCTTAAACAAAAGATAGACCTCTCTATAAGATACAATAGCCTACAACAATCAACAGCTTCAACAACAGATTCAACAGCTTAAACAAAACTAGAGCTCTCTAGAGCACATAATAACCTACAACAATCAACACCTTCAACAACAGATTCAACTGCTTCAACAAAACTAGAGCTCTCTAAAGCACATAAAGTAGCCTACAACAATCAACAGCTTCAACAACAGATTCAACAACTTCAACAAAACTAGAGCTCTCTATTACACGTAATAGCCTACAACAATCAACAGCTTCAACAACAACAGATTCAACAGCTTGAACAAAACTAGAGCTCTCTATAGCATACAATAGCCTACAACAATCAACAGCTTTAACAACAACAGATTCAACAGCTTAAACAAAACTAGACCTCTCTATAAGATATAATAGCCTACAACAATCAACAGCTTTAACAACAGATTCAACAGTTTCAACAAAATTAGAGCCCTCTATTGCACATTATAGCCTACAACAATCAACAGCTTCAACAACAACAGATTCGACAGCTTAAACAAAACTAGAGCTCTCTATAGCATATAATAGCCTACAACAATCAACTACTTCAACAACAGATTCGACAGCTTAAACAAAACTAGACCTCCCTATAACATATAATAGCCTACAACAATCAACCACTTCAACAACAGATTCGACAGCTTAAACAAAACTAGACCTCTCTATAACATATAATAGCCTACAACAATCAACAATTTCAACAACAGATTCGACAGCTTAAATAAAACTAGAGCTCTCTATAACATATAATAGCCTACAACAATCAACAGCTTCAACAACAACAGATTCAACAGCTTCAACAAAACTAGAGCTCTCTATTGCACATAATAGCCGACAACAATCAACTTCTTCAACAACAGATTCAGCAGCTTCAATTAAACTAAAGCACATAATACCCTACACGATCAACAGCTTTAACAGAAATAGATTCAACAGCTTCAACAAAACTAGAGCTCTCTAGAGCACATAATAGCTTACAACAATCAACAGCTTCTACAACAAATTCAACTGCTTCAACATAGTGATTGAAGCTATTGATTTATTGGGGCGAGCCTACACTTACACAAAATAGACTGTACTCACAATC
This sequence comes from Stappiaceae bacterium, assembly GCA_964291365.2. Taxonomy (GTDB): domain Bacteria; phylum Pseudomonadota; class Alphaproteobacteria; order Rhizobiales; family Stappiaceae; genus JBDWFY01. Next base: position 257,940 of record OZ219986.1, on the reverse strand, counting down.
AACAGCTTTAATTGTACTAACAAGATCAACTGATTGAACAGCTTCAACACTACCAACAATCAACAGCTTCAACAACAACGGATTCAACATCAACAACAATCAACAACTTCAACATGGTTATCAACAGATTTAACAACTGATTTAACAGCTTCAACAATCAACAGCTTCAGAAACAGATTCAACAACTACAGCTTCAACAATCAACAGCTTCAACAAAACTAGAGCTCTCAAGAGCTCATAATAGCCTACAACAGTCAACAGCTTCAACAACAGATTTAACTGCTTCAACAAAACTAGTGCTCTCTAAAGCACATAATGTAGCCTACAACAATCAACAGCTTCAACAACAACAGATTCAACAGCTTGAACAAAACTAGAGCTCTCTATAGCATATAATAGCCTACAACAATCAACAGCTTCCACAACAACAGATTCAACAGCTTAAACAAACTAGACCTCTCTATAAGATATAATAGCCTACAACAATCAACAGCTTCAACAACAGATTCAACAGCTTCAACAAAATTAGAGCTCTCTATTGCACATAATAGCCTACAACAATCAACAGCTTCAACAACAACAGATTCGACAGCTTAAACAAAACTAGAGCTCTCTATAGCATATAATATCCTACAACAATCAACTACTTCAACAACAGATTCGACAGCTTAAACAAAACTAGACCTCTCTATAACATATAATAGCCTACAACAATCAATAATTTCAACAACAGATTCGACAGCTTAAGCAAAACTAGAGCTCTCTATAACATATAATAGCCTGCAACAATCAACAGCTTCAACAACAGATTCAACTGCTTAAACAAAATTAGAGCTCTCTATAGCATATAATAGCCTACAATAATCAACAGCTTCAACAAAACTAGAGCTCTCTATTGCACATAATAGCCTACATCAACTTCTTCAACAAAAATAGATTCAACAGCTTTAATAAAAATAGAGCACAAAATAGCCTACAACAATCAACAGCTTTAACAACAACAGATTCAACAGCTTCAATTAAACTAGGGCACTTAATAGCCTACAACAATCAACAGCTTCAACAATACTAGAGCTCACTAGAGCATATAATAGCCTACAATCAACAGCTTCAACCACAGATTCAACAGCTTCAACAAAACTAGAGCTCTCTAAAGCACATAATGTAGCCTACGACAATCAACAGCTTCAACAAAACTAGAGCTCACTAGAGCATATAATAGCCTACAATCAACAGCTTCAACCACAGATTCAACAGCTTCAACAAAATTAGAGCTCTCTATTGCACATAATAGCCTACAACAATCAACAGCTTCAACAACAACAGATTCGACAGCTTAAACAAAACTAGAGCTCTCTATAGCATATAATAGCCTACAACAATCAACTACTTCAACAACAGATTCGACAGCTTAAATAAAACTAGACCTCTCTATAACATATAATAGCCTACAACAATCAACTACTTCAACAACAGATTCGACAGCTTCAACAAAACTAGAGCTCTCTATTGCACATAATAGCCTACAACAATCAACAGCTTCAACAACAACAGATTCAACAGCTTAAACAAAACTAGAGCTCTCTAGAGCACATAATAACTTACAACAATCAACAGCTTCAACAACAGATTCAACAGCTTCAACAAAATTAGAGCTCTCTATTGCACATAATAGCCTACAACAATCAACAGCTTCAACAACAACAGATTCAACAGCTTAAACAAAACTAGAGCTCTCTATAGCATATAATAGGCTACGACAATCAACAGCTTCAACAAAAACAGTTTCGACAGCTTAAACAAAACTAGACCTCTCTATAAGATATAATAGCCTACAAAAATCAACAGCTTCAACAACAGATTCAACAGCTTAAACAAAACTAGAGCTCTCTAGAGCACATAATAACCTACAACAATCAACAGCTTCAACAACAGATTCAACAGCTTCAACAAAACTAGAGCTCTCTATTGCACATAATAGCCTACAACAATCAACAGCCTCAACAACAACAGATTCAACAGCTTAAACAAAACTAGAGCTCTCTATAGCATGTAATAGCCTACGACAATCAACAGCTTCAACAACAGTTTCGACAGCTTAAACAAAACTAGACATCTCTATAAGATATAATAGCCTACAAAAATCAACAGCTTCAACAACAGATTCAACAGCTTAAACAAAACTAGAGCTCTCTAGAGCACATAATAACCTACAACAATCAACAGCTTCAACAACAGATTTAACAGCTTCAACAAAACTAGAGTACTCTATTGCACATAATAGCCTACAACAATCAACAGCTTCAACAACAACAGATTCAACAGCTTAAACAAAACTAGAGCTCTCTATAGCATGTAATAGCCTACGACAATCAACAGCTTCAACAACAACAGTTTCGACAGCTTAAACAAAACTAGACCTCTCTATAAGATATAATAGCCTACAAAAATCAACAGCTTCAACAACAGATTCAACAGCTTAAACAAAACTAGAGCTCTCTATAGCATATAATAGCCTACATCGATCAACAGCTTCAACAACAGATTCAACAGCTTCAACAAAACTAGAGCTCTCTAGAGCACATAATGTAGCCTACAACAATCAACATCTTCAGCAAAAATGGATTCAACAGCTTTAATAAAATTAGAGCACATAATAGCCTACAACAATCAACAGCTTTAACAACAAAAGATTCAACATCTTCAACAAGAGATTCAACAGCTTCAACAAAACTAGAGCTCTCTAGAGCTCATAATAGCCTACAACAATCATCAGCTTCAACAACAGATTTAACAAAACTTGAGTTCTCCAGAGGACATAATAGCCTACAACAATCAACAGCTTCAACAACAGATTCAAAATTTTCAACAAAACTAGAGCTCTCTAGAGCTCATAATAGCCTACAACAATCAACAGCTTCAACAACAGATTTAACAAAACTAGAGTTCTCCAGAGGACATAATAGCCTACAACCATCAACAGCTTCGACAACAGATTCAAAATTTTCAACAAAACTAGAGCTCTCTAGAGCTCATAATAGCCTACAACAATCAACAGCTTTAACAACAGACTCAACAGCTTCAATAACAACAGATTCAACAGCTTCAACAAAACTAGAGCTCTCTATTGCACATAATAGCCTACAATAATCAACAGCTTCAACAACAGATTCAACTGCTCCAACATATCTAGAGCTCTTTAGAGCACATAATGTAGCCTACAACAATCAACAGCTTCAACAACAGATTCAACTGCCTTAACACAACTAGAGCTCTTTAGAACACATAATTATAGCCTACAACAATCAATATTTTCAACAACAGATTCAACAGCTTCAATAAAACTAGAGCACATAATAGCCTACAACAATCAAGAGCTTTAACAACAACAGATTCAACAGCTTCAACAATGACAGATTCAACAGCTTCAACAAAACTAGAACTCTCTAGAGCACATAATGTAGCCTACAACGATCAACATTTTCAACAACAGATTCAACAATTTCAACAAATCTAGAGCTCTCTAGAGCACATAATAGCCTGCAACAATCAACAGCTTCAACAACAGATTCATCTGCCTTAACAAAACTAGAGCTCTTTAGAGCACATAATATAGCCTACAACAATCAACAGGTTCAACAAAAACAGATTCAATAGTTTCAACAACAGATTCAACAGCTTAAACAAAATTAGAGCTCTCTAGAGCACATAATGTAGCCTACAACAATCAACATCTTCAACAACAGATTCAACTGCTTCAACAAAACTAGAGCTCTGTAGAGCACATAATGTAGCCTACAACAATCAACATCTTCAACAACAACAGATTCAACAGTTTTAACAAAACTAGAGCTCTCTAGAGCACATAATAGCCTACAACAATCACAAGCTTAAACAACTGATTTAACAGCTTCAACAAAGGTAGAGCTCTCTAGAGCACATAATAGACTACAACATTCAACAGCTTCAACAACAACAGATTCAACAGCTTCAACAAAACTAGAGCTCTCTAGAGCACATAATAGCCTACAACAATCAACAGCTTCAACAAGAGATTCAGCTTCGACAAAACTTGAGCTCTCTAGAACACATAATGTAGCCTACAACAATCAACATCTTCAACAACAGATTCAACAGCTCCAATAAAACTAGAGCACATAATAGCCCACAACAATCATCAGCTCTAACAACAGATTCAACAACTTCAACAATAACAGATTCAACAGCTTCAACAAAACTAGAGTTCTCTAGAGTACATAATAGCCTACAACAATCAACAGCTTCAACAACAGATTCAACTGCCTTAACAAATCTAGAGTTCTTTAGAGCACATAATAGCCTACAACAATCAATAGCTTTAACAACAACAGATTCAACAGCTTCACCATCAACATATTCAACAGCTTCAACAAAACTGGAGCTCTCTAGAACACATAATAGCCTACCACAATGAACAACTTCAACAGGAGATTCTACTGCTTCAACAAAATTAGAGCTCTGTCGAGCACATTATGTAGCCTACAATAATCAACAGCTTCAACAACAGGTTCAACTGCTTCAACAGAACTAGAGCTCTCTAGAGCACATAATGTAGCCTACAACAATCAACATCTTCAACCACAGATTCAATAATTTCAACAAATCTAGAGTTCTCTAGAGCACATAGTAGCCTACAACAATCAACAACTTCATCAACAGATTCAACTGCCTTAACACAACTAGAGCTCTTTAGAGCACATAATATAGCCTACAACAATCAACATTTTCAACAACAGATTCAACAGCTTCAATAAAACTAGAGCACATAATAGCCTACAACAACCATGAGCTTGAACAACAACAGATTCAACAGCTTCAACAATAACAGATTCAACAGCTTAAACAAAATTAGAGCTCTCTAGAGCATGTAATGTAGCCTACAACAATCAACATCTTCAACAACAGATTCAACAGCTTCAACAAAACTAGAGCTCTCTAGAGCACATAATGTAGCCTACAACAATCAACATCTTCAACAACAACAGATTCAACAGTTTTAACAAAACTAGAGCTCTCTAGAGCACATAATAGCCTACAACAATCAACAGCTTTAACAGCAGATTCAACAGTTTGAACAAAACTAGAGCTCTCTAGAGCACACAATATCCTACAACAATCAACAGCTTTGACAACTGATTTAACAGCTTCAACAAAAGTAGAGCTCTCTAGAGCACATAATAGCATACAACAATCAACAACTTCAACAACAACAGATTCAGCTTCAACAAAACTTGAGCTCTCTAGAACACATATTGTAGCCTACAACAATCAACATCTTCAACAATAGATCCAACAGCTTCAATAAAACTAGAGAACATAATAGCCTACAACAATCAACAGCTTTAACAACAATAGATTCAACAACAACAGATTGAACAGCTTCGACAGAACTAGATCTTTCTAGAGCACATAATGTAGCCTACAACAATCAACATCTTCAACAACAGATTCAACAGCTTCATTAACACTAGAGCACATAATAGCGCACAACAATCACCAGCTTTAACAACAACAGATTCAACAACTTCAACAATAACAGATTCAACAGCTTCAACAAAAGTAGAGTTCTCTTGAGCACATAATAGCCTTCAACAATCAACAGCTTTAACAACAGATTCAACTGCTCCAACATAACTAGAGCTCTCTAGAGCACATAATGCAGCCTACAACAACCAACAGCTTTAACAACAACAGATTCAACAGCTTCAATAAATCTAGAGCTCTCTAGAGCACATAATAGCCTACAACAATCAACAGCTTCAACAACAGATTCAACTGCCTTAACAAATCTAGAGTTCTTTAGAGCACATAATAGCCTACAACAATCAACAGCTTCAACAACAGATTCAACTGCTTAACAAATCTAGAGCTCTTTATAGCACATAATGTAGCCTACAACAATCAACATTTTCAATAACAACAGGTTCAACAGCTCCAATAAAACTAAAGCACATAATAGCCTACAACAATCAAGAGCTTTAACAACAACAGATTCAACAGCTTCACCATCAACATATTCAACAGCTTCAACAAAACTGGAGCTCTCTAGAACACATAATAGCCTACAACAATGAACAACTTCAACAGGAGATTCTACTGCTTCAACAAAATTAGAGCTCTCTCTAGCACGTTATGTAGCCTACAACAATCAGCAGCTTCAACAACAGGTTCAACTGCTTCAACAGAACTTGAGCTCTCTAGAGCACATAATGTAGCCTACAACAATCAACAACAACAGATTCAACAGCTTCAATAAAACTAGAGCACATAATAGCCTACAACAATCAACAGGTTCAACAAAAACAGATTCAACAGTTTCAACAACAACAGATTCAACAGCTTAAACAAAATTAGAGCTCTCTAGAGCATGTAATGTAGCCTACAACAATCAACATCTTCAACAACAGATTTAACAGCTTCAACGAAACTAGAGCTCTCTAGTGCACATAGTATAGCCTACAACAATCAACAATTTCAACAACAGATTCAACTACTTCAATACAGCTAGAGCACATAATAGCCTACAACAATCAACAGCTTTAACAACAACAGATTCAACAGCTTCAACAACAACAGATTCAACAGCTTCAACAAAAGTAGATTTATCTAGAGCACATAATGTAGCCTACAACAATCAATATCTTCAACAACAGATTCGACAACATTAGAAAAACTAGAGCTATCTAGAACACAAAAAACCCTGACAATCAAGAGCTTCAACAACAACAGATACAACAGCTTTGACAAAACTAGATTTCTCTAGAGAACATAATGTAACCTAGAACAATTAACATTTTCAACAAGAATACATTCAACAACTTCAATAAAACTAGAGCACATAATAGCTTATAGCAATCAACAGCTCTAACAACAACAGATTCAACAGCTCAACAGCAACAGATTCAACAGCTTCAAAAAAACTAGAGCTCTCTAGAGCACATAATGCATCCTACAACAATCAACATCTTCAACAACAACAGATTCAACAATTTCAACAAAATTAGAGCTCTCTAGAACGTATAATAGCCTACAACGATCAACAGCTTCAACAACAACGGATTCTAGAATAAAGGCTCATAACTACGTTGTTGATGCAAGGAGAGTAGTTTGTGGAGCGCTATTGAACGTAGTTTAATGTACTGTAGAGACAGAACGTTTCGGACCGTGGTCCTTCGTCAGCTGCAAAAGGCACTCAAGACATAGCGCTCCACAAACTACTCTCCTTGCAACAACGGATTCAACAGCTTCGACGAATCTAGAGCTCTCTAGAGCACATAATGTAGCCTACAACAATCAACATCTTCAACAATAACAGATTCAACAGCTTTAACAAAATTAGAACTCTTTAGAGCACATAATAGCCTACAACAATCAACAGCTTCAACAAAACGAACTCTCTAGAGCACACAATGTAGCCTACAACAATCAACAGATTCAACAACAACAGATTCAACAACTTCAATAAAGCTAGAACACATAATAGCCTACAACAATGAACAGCTTTAACAACAGATTCAATAGCTTGAACAAGAACAGATTTAACGGCTTGAATAAAACTAGAGCTCTTTAGAGCACATAATGTTGTCTACAACAATCAACATCTTCAACAACAGATTCAACAGCTTTAACAAAATTTAGAGTAATATAGGCTACAACAATCAACAGCTTCAACAGATTCAATAATTTCAACAAAACTAGAGCTCTCTAGAGCACATAATAGCCTGCAACAATCAACCGCTTTAACAACAACAGACTCAACAGCTTCAACAAAACTAGAGCTCTCTAGAGCACATAATAGCCTACAACAATCAACAGCTTCAACAGCAACAGTTTCAACAGCTTCAACAAATCTAGAACTCGCTATTGCACATAATAGCCTACAATAAACAACAGCTTTAACAACAACAGATTCAACAGCTTCAATAAAACTAGAGCACATAATAGCCTACAACATTCAACAGCTTTAACAACAACAGATTCAACAGCTTCAACAACATGTTCAACAGCTTCAACAAAACTAGTGCTCTCTAGAGCTCATAATAGCCTACAACAATCAACAGCTTCAACGACAGGTTTGACTACTTCAACAGAACTAGAGCTCTCTAGAGCACATATTGTAGCCTACAACGATCAACATCTTCAACCACAGATTCAACAATTTCAACAAATCTAGAGCTCTCTAGAGCACATAATAGCCTACAACAATCAACATTTTCAACAACAGATTCAATAGCTTTAATAAAACGAGAGCACATAATAGCCTACAACAATCAACAGGTTCAACAAAAACAGATTCAACAGTTTCAACAGATTCAACAGCTTAAACAAAATTAGAGCTCTCTAGAGCACGCAATGTAGCCTACAACAATCAACATTTTCAACAACAGATTCAACAGTTTTAACAGTTTTAACAAAACAAGAGCTCTCTAGAGCACATAATAGCCTACAACAATCAACAGCTTGAACAACAGATTTAACAGCTTCAACAAAAGTAGAGCTCTCTAGAGCACATAATAGCCTACAACAATCAACAGCTTTAACAACAACAGATTCAACAGCTTCAACAAAACTAGAGCTCTCTAGAGCCACATAATAGCCTACAACAATCAACAGCTTCAACAACAGCAGATTCAGTTTCGACAAAACTTGAGCTCTCTAGAACACCTAATGTAGCCTACAACAATCAACATCTTCAACAACAGGTCCAACAGCTTCAATAAAACTGAGAACATAATAGCCTACAACAATCAACAGCTTTAACAACAATAGATTCAACAACAACGGATTGAACAGCTTCGACAGAACTAGATCTTTCTAGAGCACATAATGTAGCCTACAACAATCAACGTCTTCAACAACCGATTCAACAGCTTCAATAAAACTAGAGCACATAATAGCCCACAATAATCACCAGCTTTAACAACAACAGATTCAACAACTTCAACAATAACAGATTCAACAGCTTCAACAGAACTAGAGTTCTCTAGAGTACATAATTACCTTCAACAATCAACAGCTTTAACAACAGATTCAACTGCTCCAACATGACTAGAGCCCTCTAGAGCACATAATGTAGCCTACAACAACCAACAACTTTAACAACAACAGATTCAACAGCTTCATTAAATCTAGAGCTCTTTAGAGCACATAATGTAGCCTACAACAATCAACATTTTCAACAACAGGTTCAACAGCTCCAATAAAACTTGAGCACATAATAGCTTACAACAATCAATAGCTTTAACAACAACAGATTCAACAGCTTCACCATCAACATATTCAACAGCTTCAACAAAACTTGAGCTCTCTAGAACACATAATAGCCTACAACAATCAACAACTTCAACAACAGGTTCAACTGCTTCAACAGAACTAGAGCTCTCTAGAGTACATAATGTAGCCTACAACGATCAACATCTTCAACCACAGATTGAACGATTTCAACAAATTTAGAGCTCTTTAGAGCACATAATAGCCTACAACAATCAACAGTTTCAACAACAGATTCAACTGCTTCAATAAAGATATAGCTCTCTAGAGCACATAATGTAGCCTACAACAAGCAACAGATTCAACAGCTTCATCAATGAAAACCTTCAACGACAGATTTAACAACATTAACAATCAACAACTTAAACAGATTCAACTACAGATTTAACAGCTTCAACAATCAACAGCTTCAACAACAGATTGAACAACTTCAGATTCAACAGCTACTACAATTAAGATTAATCAACAGCAGATTCAACAACAGTCAACAGCAACAGATTGAACATCAACATTTAACAGTTTCGACATGGTGATCAACAGATTTAACAGCTTCAACAGTCATAGCCAACAATCAACAGCTCTAAATATACTAACAAAATTAGCAGATTCAACAACAGCTTCAACAATCAACAGCATCAACAACAGGTTCAACATCAACGACAATCAACAACTTCACCAACAACAGATATAACATCAACAATAACAACAATCAACAGCTTCAACAACAGATTCAACAGCTTTAACAATCAATAGCTTCAACATTGTGATTGAAGCTATTGATTTATTGGGGCAAGCCTATACTTACACAAGATATACTGTACTAACAATCAACAGCTTAAACTATACTAACATGATCAACAGATTCAATAGTTTCAACAATCATACCAACAATCAACAGCATCAACAACAGATTAAACAACATCAACAACTTCAACAATGTGATCAACATATTAAACAACAGATTCAACACCTTCAACAATCAACAGCTTTAACAACAGATTCAACAACTTCAGATTCAACAGCTTCAACTATCAACAGCTTCAACAACAAATTCAACATCAACAACAAATAACTTCAATATGGTGATCATCAGCTTTAACAACAGATTCTACAAGTTTAGATTTAAGAGCTTCAACAACCAACAGCTTCAACAACAGATTCAATATCAACAACTTCAACATGGTGATCAACAGATTAAACAACGGATTCAACAGCTTCAACAACAGATTCAACAACTTGAGATTCAACAGCTTCAACAATCAACAGCCTCAACAACAGCAGATTCAACAACAGAAACAGATTCAACAACATCAACAACAATTCACAGTTTCAACATGGTAATCAACAGATTCAACAGCTTCAACAATCATAATCAACAATCAATAGCTTAAACAACAGATTCAACAACTTCAACAATATTAACAACAATCAACAACTTCAACAACAACAAATTTAACATCAACAACACCAACAACAATCAACAGCTTCAACAACAGATTCAACAGCTTCAACAATCAACAGCTTCAACATGGTGATTAAAGGTATTGATTTATTGGGACGAGCCTACACTTACACAAAATAGACTGTACTAACAATCAACAGCTTCAACTATACTAACAAGATCAACAGGTTCAATAGCCTCAACAATCATAACCAACAATCAACAGCTTCAACAACATCAACAACAATCAACTACTTCAACATGGTGATCAACGGATATAAACAACAGATTTAACTGCTTCAACAATCGACAACTTCAACAACGGATTCAACAACTTCAGATTTAACAGTTTCAACAATCAACAGGTTCAATAACAAGAGATTCAACAACAATCAACAGCAACAGATTCAACATCAACAACAATCATCAACTTCAACATGGAAATCAACAGCTTCAACAACAGATTCAACTACTTCAGATTCAACGGCTTCAACAACAGATTTAACAGCTTCAACATGGTGATTGAAGCTATTAATTTATTGGAACGAGCCTACACTTACACAAGATGGACTGTACTAGCAATCAACAGCTTAAACTATACTAACAAGATCAACAGATTCAACAACAGATTCAACTGCTTCAAAAATCATAATCAACAATCAACATCTTCAACAACAGATTCAATAACAGATTTAACAACATCAACAATCATAAACTTCATCATGGAGATCAACAGATTCAACAGCTTTAACAATCAACAGCTTGAACAACAGTTTCAGATTCCACAGCTTCAAGAATCAACATCAACAACAGATTTAACAGCTTCAACAGTCAACAGCTTCAACATGGTGATTGAAGCTATTGATTTATTGGGACGAGCCTACTCTTAGACACAATAGACTGTACTAACAATCAACAGCTTCAGTTATACTAATATCAACAGATTCAACAACTTCATCAATCATAACCAACAATCAAAAGCTTCCACAACAACAGATTCAACAATATCAACAACATTCAACAGCTTCAACAACAGATTTAACTACTTCAGATTCAACAGCTTCATCAACAACAGATTCAACAGATTCAACATGGTGATTGAAGCTATTGATTTATTGGGGCGAGCCTGAGCGAGCCCCACATAAACTGTACAGCAATGCCTGCAATAATATGGTGTATGTATGTATGTATGTTTGGTACATCCGTCAACAACAAGTAACAGGTTCAACATGGTGATCAACAGATTCAACAGCTTCAACTATCATAGCCAACAATCAACAGCTTCAACTATACTAACAAGATCAACAGATTCAACAACTGCTTCAACAGTTATAATCAACAATCAACAGCTTCAACAACAGATTCAACTAATTCAACACCATCAACAATAAACAGCTTCAATAACACCAGATTTAACATTATAAACACCAATAACAATCAACAGCTTCAACAACAGATTCAACAGATTCAACAATCAACAGCTTAATTCAACATGGTGATTGAAGCTATTGATTTATTGGGGCGAGCCTACTCTTACGCAAAATAGACTGTACTACCGTAAAAGTTCTAATTACAGTGCCAAAAAATTTAATTCTAATCTTCAGTTGGCGCTTCTATTGGAGCCAAAAAATACTTCTAAAGTCGCTAGTGGCGCTTAAATTAGGGTGGTGCTTAGTGAATAGGACACTACATACAAAAGCACAGCGTTTTCTATTTAGTAAGTGCCGCTTTATGACTGCAGTTGGCGCTATAAATAGAGTGCAACAATCGTCGTTAACCTCCAAGTGGCGCTTAAATTAGGGTGGCGCTATAATTCGAACATTTACGGTAACAATCAACAGCTTCAACTATGCTAACAAGATTAACAGATTCAACAACCTCACCAATCTATCCAACAATCAACGGCTTCAACAACAGATTAAACAACATCAACAACTTCAACAAGGTGATCAACCGTTTAAACAACAGATTCAACAGCTTCAACAACAGATTCAACAACTTCAGATTTAACAGCTTCAACAATCTACAGCTTCAACAACGGATTCAACAATTGTCAATAGCAACAGATTTAATAACATCAACAATTAACAGCTTCCACTTGGTGATCAACAGATTCAACAGCCTCAACAATCTTAACCGACAATCAACAGCTTCAACTATACTAACAAGAACAACTGATTCAACGGCAGATTCAAGTACAGATTCAACAGCTTTAACAACCATGATCAACAATCAACAACTTCAACAACAGATTCAACAACATCAACAACAATCAACAGCTTCAATAACAACTGATTTAACATCAACACCAACAACAATCAACAGCTTCAACAACAGATTCAACAGCTTCAACAATCATAACCAACAATCAACAGCTTCAACAGCACAGATTCAACAACATCAACAACATTCAACAACTTCAACATGGTGATCAATTGACTAAACAACAGATTCAACAGCTTCAACAATCAACAGCCTCAATAGCAGATTCAGCACAATCCAATTCAACAGCTTCAACAATCAACATGTTCAACAACAGATTCAACAACAATCAATAGTAACAGATTCAACAACATCAAGAACAATATTATTAACAGCTTCAACATGGTGATCAACAGATTCAACAGCTTCAACAATTATAACCAACAATCAACAGCTTAGACTATACTAACAAGATCAACAGATTCAACAGCTTCAACAATCATAATCAACAATTAACAGCTTCAACAACAGATTTAACAACATCAACAACAATCAACAGCTTCAACAACAACGGATTTAGCATCAACACCAACAACAATCAACAGCTTCAACAACGGATTCAACAGCTTCAACAATCAACAGCTTCAACATGGTGATTGAAGCTATTGATTTATTGGGGCGAGCCTGAGCGAGCCCCACATAAACTGTACAGCAATGCCTGCAATAATATGGTGTATGTATGTATGTATGTTTGGTACGTCCGTCATCCGCGCACCGCTTTATAGACTCTGTTCGGAGTCGCATGCAATCTTTTGCGCTGAAATTTTGCGCTCAGAAACAACTGCGACAGCATGCTATAATTTAGTGCATTTTTGTAATATTTCCCTCGTGGTGTCACATTTATGGATCAAAGATTAGCTTGTGGGGAAATCAGGATACGGCTAGAACGACAACAACAGCACCATACCGTACCAGTGGAGGCTTCAGGCAAACTGGTAACGTTACATAGCCTCGGGCTCTTCCCACACCTAGGCCCTAAGGAAGTGCTATACACCCCGCGCTAACACATGTTCGCTTTTTTCTCGCGCTTCGAACTTAGTGCCAATGGGCCAAACGGACACGCCGGAATTATCTATATAGGAGAACGGCTTCGGTGGCCTATACGGCGGACAGCATACTCGCTATAATTCTGTCATGGTAGCTATGAGGAACCAACTAGGGAAGTTCACTGCATGTGGACTTTCCTGCTGATAGCCGCTTCGTAGCGCTCGAAAAGCATCGATATTGCGTTTATTCCCATAGACGACAGTTTATTCTTGCCAACCAAGAAAGTGTGATACACCCCGCGTTAACACACGTTCGAGAGCTTTCTTGCGCCTCGAGCCTAGTGCCAATGGTCATGCCAGAATTATCTACAATATGGTAGGAGGTAAACATTCATATGGAGTTTGCTTTATATCTCTGACATGCTCACAAGTGTAGATCTAAAGTGCTTGTCCCGGCCCTTAATGCACCTGAGCATTGCTGATATTACTGGTTCACAGTGATAGTGAATACTTTTGAGTATGAATATTTTCGCGGAAATCAGCATGGGCGCAAAAGAAAAGCTCAGTTCTAAGAAAAGACAGCGTTATATCACAGACAAACGAGCAGCACTAGATCGCGAGTATGCAACCACAGATAGGCCCAAGCACCACCTACTAAACGAGCCCTTAACCGTGGCCCCACCCACCTTCGTTCATGCAGGGCGTGCGCACAAAGTACCGCTGGTTCCGGAGGTAGAGAGCGGACAATGTCGACCATTACCGGACGAAGGTGAAAAATTACATTAAAAAATCGCGGCTGCGGTTATCAATATATGACACGTAAATGGCATCAAATGCATCATGAACAACATCTTTCTTACATTCTGCCTTAGATTTGAATATTCATCCAAAAATTGTGAAATACAACGTGAACACATAAAGTAATGCAATATATGCATTGTCCAGAAACTACCTCTGAAAGCTCTTTACAAAAAAAAAATTGGTTTATGCTTATAATACGGTAAAAAAATTCTAAAAATTCTCCATACATTCTAGTATACGCATACCAAATGAAAAAATAAATCATAAAAAAATTGATGCCGTTGTGTAATTTACAAATCATGAAAAATCTTAGCTACCATAAAAAAAAACAGCTTCTGGACCAAAATGAGAAAAAGTTGCAACTGTTTAGAGCAGTGTTGTGCAGCTTCTGTGTGGATACACATCACAAGAAATGAGATGCAGCTAGTACTTACATGGCCCCTACCTCGTGGCAAGTGGTGAAGGATTACGTAATACCGTTGGCCATATAAACGCAATTATGTGCGAGGCGGCCAGTAACTGCCTCCGTCCGGAAATACCCTACCCTACAATATATGTATTCGCGATTCAATATCCAGGGCGCGGGCCCGCGGCCCGGCCGGCCTGGTCTGGGCCATGGGGTAGAGTCTGGCGCGCTGCTCTATACTGCGTCCGTGTAGCGCAAGCCGAGAGGACGGATACCGAATGTTGTAACTGTGTAAGCATGTTGCAAGCAACGGAGTCCGCATGTACCGTGCATATCGTACACGGAATACTGACAGAGCCCGTGTTACAGGTACGCCGTCTCCAGGCAGTGTAGCGCCCGCTTCTTTCATCAATACGGTAGACCGAGTAAATCCGTCCATATGGAGTCATTTTCCTGTGAGAACTATAGCGAGTATGCTGTCCGCTGTATAGGCTCGTTCTCCCATATATGCGCAATAGGCTTTTGCCAATCATTACTCTGGGAGAGGCGCGAGTAGGTGTGACTCGCACCTTCGACCTTGGCGCTAACGAGGAAAACGGTCACGCCGGAATTATCTATTATGCGCATGCCAATTACCCCTCTCACAATCACGTTAGAGAGCGTTGCCGATCCACCAATATAGCATAAAAGCCAAAACACTGAGGGTAATTATCCTTGTTAACATCGTGGTAATGCATTCATAAGAATTTGTACAGCTCTTTGGTTTTTGTAAAGCTGATTTAGTTCAAGCGCTAACAGTAGGCCCAGATAAATAATGCTGGCATTTTTTTGAGCATTATAGGTACCTAGAAGCAATGAGCAATATTTGAGAATTATAAGCAACTTATAGTATAGCTATTGGTCTGCTGGTAGCCAGATATTGGGCTGCACCAAACTGCTGTTCTGTCAACTTGTGGTAATATGGAATGTGGATGTGGGATTTGTTACTAGCCAATTCATTCAAGTCGAGTCAAGAAAGTGCACTTGAAGACTACATTGAAGCTTCAGTTATGCTGCAGTATAACAGTTACTGACATTCACTTCGTATGCACTAAATTCATTATTGATTACATGGAATTTGAGGAGCAAGAAATGATAATTATAGGTACATTTGAAAGAATTATAGGGCATGTTTGCCAGCATTGAAGAAATGAATTATCGGTAGAAAAAAAATTTATCTGGGCCTATCAGCCTAAATCGTGATTTTTTCTGCCACCCACCCAAATAAAAAAGCTTACCTGACGCCCGACTTGTTGAAAATACCAAAGGACAGATTACTTCAGGTAGTCACGGCATCATGCAGGGCTTCTTTGTCCTCCGTTCTATACAGAGATGGGTGTGGCACGGGTCAAAATGACCAGGCAGGTGGCTGACCAAGCAGACTGCTGAAACAACGTAATTTAAACTATTTTTCGATGCTTTCAACCTCCTGTAGGCCTACGTTCTTATTTACATAAATTCTACATATTATTACTGTGGCTTAGTAAGGTTCTTGTGGCTGTAAGTTACCATCCATACATTGGCCACGCCCACTGTTTCTTTGTCAAAGATCGAAGTCGGTCCAACGCTTGATCGAAAGCACTCCATGATAGAAGTAATGTAGGGGTAGATTCAAGTTCTGATTCTTTCAAAAATCACTTGAAACCAAACCTTCGCGATATTGAGAGTATGCTATATAATATATTGGAGGCATGGTTTCAAGTGACTTCTAAAAGTTTCATAACTTGATTCTATTGCCACGTTATTTTTATCGTGGAGTGCTTTTGATCCAACATTGGCAATTTTGACCTTTGACCTCTACGTAATGTGCCTATACGGGCCGTGAAGAAGCCGTAAAAAAGCTTACCACACCTTTTTGTGCCGCGATGTTCTTTAAAAACGTGAAAAACATCAACAAAAATCGCTACATTCCCATTGGGCATTCATTACGCGATTTACTCCATTGTTTTGTCGATTTGCGTGCGATAATACAGGCCTGTATAACCACCGCCATATAATGTGGAGGAGAAAACTTCTAGCGCCCTAAATTGCTTACATGTAGACTGACGTATGGAAGGAATACCTGGGGAAATGCTTCAGCTTTAAATTTTCAAGTGATAACCCTAGCAGCCTCGTACCTAGGCCCTTCCCAGCTTTTCAATGTTGCATACTGAAAAGTGGGAGGCCTGGCAGCAGAAACCACGACTTTGGCTCACGATGACGCGAAGACAAGCGGTCTGATGGTTCCTTCGAAAAGCCAGTCTTTGCTAGCCACACGCTATCTTAACAAGTTTCACTCTTTATGGTCTTTATGGATCGTACTACACTCTGTATCTAGCGTTTGAACCATACCTCTCGATCGTTGGCGACAAGAGCCCTCAAAATCTTCGTGACTTTCGACGCACTGGAAGGTCTCACTACGCGTTACGCCATGCACGTGACTTGTACAATAAATTGCGCTACACTTGTACTGTCGATTGCGCTTTATCTCGAACGCCCGTGAATGCGTTCGTGTGAGCGTTGAACAAACGAGATACTTCATTCGCCACGTAAAACCACGGAAAACGATGCGTAAGCCAACCGCTTGCCCAATGATTGCGTGGCATTCCAAACCATACGTTAGTTTTACACTCACACGAGGGCAAGGCTACGCTCACAGACAAGCATTCACTGATGTTCCAAGTGAACAGCAATCGACAGTACCAGGCATTCCCGCTTTTCAGCGTGCACCATTGAAAAGCTCTGAACGGCCTGAGGACGAGGCTGACGCAAGGGCAAGGCCAGCACAATTTGTGACGTAAACTTACGCTACGTTTTCAGTGGCTTTCAGTGGCGAACGAAATGAATGAAGTATCTCTCACGTTTTAGGCTTACACGCACGCATTCACGAGGATTCGAATGAAGCTCAATCAACGGTTGAATCAGTTTCTTCTAGCTCTTTGTTGCGACAAGCATCGACGCGGTGTGTGAACCGACTTTAAGTTTAACTGCGCTACTGGTATGCTACAGTGTATACTTAGAGTCTACTAGTAAGGAGTCTCTCTCACGATTGTGTGCTACGCTATGGCAATTAATAAAACAGCAGAAAGCAGTGTACCGACCAATTTCCTTATTATTTCATCGATAAGGAAACTTCTTACTTCGTAGTAAAGTATACATCAACAGCGCAAACTAGAAAGGGAAATTCAACCATAGATAATAGAGAGGAAGGAGGGATTGGAAACGCGCGCATACCCTGTATATATATGCTCGTCGCGGTTACGTGACTTCATCTAAGTTCACGAGTGGCATAAAACCACATCAAGGCAGCCTTTTCGGGCCTTGGCAAGGGCACCATGTATGCGTATCACCTTTCTAACCAACCTACCAGAGATCTAAAGCCAAAAGCCAAAAAAATTAGGCAGTTTTCAGAACGGTTTTGTAGCTACCACTCACAGATTGGTTTTGTGTACTTTTTACGAGACCTGTACATAGTGAATAGATTCTTTCAAGGCCTGGCATGAACTATCGTCACATAGAGAATACAAACATCGCCTTCAGGTAAGGCCTTTCTTTTCAAAATGAACACACTAAGCCCAGATCTGTTGTGAGCCTGGGTAGACTCCAGCGTTTAAAACGCTCGCTGGGGAACATACCACATCAACAGAGCTCGCGAATGCTTCAGTTGCACTCTGTATTCGACTGTGAACAAGGTCCCATCGACTTTTCTTCTGGGTCGATCACCGTTTGTGAAGGAAAAGTACACAAAAGAATTTCAAGCGTGTACAAGAGCAGGTGCGACTACCAAGACCATTCAAATCATTCTTTTCATTGCTTGATCCCTTGTTCGATAGCACTACACTTGTTTTTAGTCGGGTTACTGTTGAATACTAGGCTGTACAAGGCCATAGGAGCTTGTACTATACTGTACGATACTGACTTGCAAAGGGGGGCGTGCCGTGACGAACATGTTCCGTGACGTCATTATAGAGATATATGCGCGTTTTCAATCCCTCTCTCTATTATCTATGATTCAACGGATTTCATTGCAGCATACGCACATTAAATAGAGGATAGTGCGCTGCAGCGCAGACCCTACTAGTAGGGAATTGCCCTTTCTAGAGTGCGCTATTGATGTACACTTTACTAAGAAGTTTCCTTTTCAATGTGTACGTTACTTAGCGCACACAATGAAATGAAATTGTTGATACACTGCATTCTGCTGCTGTATTACGATCGAGAGGGCGACTCCTTACTAGCCCAACTGCCCAATGAGAATGTAGCGATTCTTTCACATTTTTGTAGAATATCCTGGCACAGTGCTGGCATTTTTACGGCTTCTCCACGGTCGTATGGTTACATCACGTAGAGGTCAATGATTGATATTGCCTCGAAAGCACTCCACAATAGTATAAAGTCCTGAAACTTTCAGAAGTCACTTGAAGCCATGCCTCCAATATAGCAATACTCTCAATGTCGCAAAATGGGTTTGATGACTTTTGAAAGTGTCAGGACTTGATTCAGCAGTCTGCTCGGTCAGCCACCTGCCTGGTCATTTGACCCGTGCCACACACATCTCTGTATAGAACGGAGGACAAAGAAGCCCTGATACCGTGACTACCTGAAGTAATCTGTCCTTTGGTATTTTCAACAAGTCGGCCGTCAGGTAAGCTTTTGTATTTGGATGAATGGCAGGAAAAAATATTCACAATTTAGGCTAATAGCGCTTAAACTAAATCGGCTTTACAAAAGCCAAAGGGCATTATTATAGATTAGGATGTACAAATTCTTATGAATGCCATACCATGATGCTATCCGGGGTAATTGTCCTCAGTATTTTGGCTTTTATGCTATATTAGTGCATGTACAAGATCGGTCACGCTTTCTAACGTGAATGTGGGCGTGGTAATTAATTCCTTCGTGAACGTTTTCCTCGTTAGCGCCAGCGTCGAAGGTTCGAGTCACACCTACTCCTCGCTATACTTCTGTCATGGTAGCCACGAGGAACCCTTTAGGGAAAGTCTCTGCAAGTGGACTTTCCTGTTGATAGCCGCTTCCTAGCGCTCGAAAAACATCGATATTGCGTTTATCCCCATAGTTGTCTGTATATTATTGCCAACCAAGAAAGTGTGATACACCCCGCATTAACACACGTTCACGACTTTTCTCGTGCCTCGAGCCTAGTGCCAGTGGTTAAACGGTCACGCCGGATTAATGTGGTAGGAGGTAAATATTCATATGGAGTTTTTGTAACATGCGCAAAAGTGTAGATCTAAGGCGCTTGTCCCTGTCCTGAGCATTGCTAATATTACTGGTTAACAGTGATAGTGAATATTTTTGTGTACGAAAGGTTTGACGGATTTCACACCATGGGCACAAAAATAAATACAACTCCCGATTATTTCTGCTCAGAAACATGTGGTAAAGCTTTTGGCGACGCCATTCCGTAACTGAAATTTTACAAGTGAAAATTTTTGCGGTCATGTAGTGAAATACTCGAAATTTTTTGCAAATATACACTATCACTGTAAATCAGTACTATCAACGACAGACAATATCCTGCAAACGAATCGTCAATTGTTACCGGTGTCATAGCGGATTTGTTCCGCCGTGCCAAAGTTCCGGCGGAATAAATTCGCTGGCGGATACATTCCATCGGAAAGAATACGCTAGCATACATATTCCGCCCGGATAATCTACGCGACCGCGTAAATATTCCGGCCGGCGCAAATGTTCCGCCTAGTATAATGTGCTATTACACTTCTCAGTTTGATATCACTCGCTTTAAAAAACATTACTATGCATGGGTATGAAGATGGGCTGACCTAAGATAAAGTTTAACAAATGTAAAAGTAAAGAAAAGTGAACCATGCCCATTCAGGACACATGAAGGTCAAGGCTTATAGAGATTGCAGAGTAGCTTGAAGAAAGGAAGCGAACAAATACTTCACCGTCTTCAACTTTTTGTGTACTATAATATCAATGATTCGTTGTAGCCTTCTGTGGACAATCGCTTGGACATGCATAAAGGCACATCCACACCAAATCCATGATGTGCGCATGTCACTCTGCGCCAGTGCAGAGACGTATGAAGTGGTTATGCCACTCCTGAGGCCACCAGAGAAGCTCCAATAATTATTAAAATGGAACATGTACCTTGACTCTGGTTGCACCTGTGTCAACGAAACATCAACCGTTGCCCATCCGGAACAAATTTGCTGATTTTTTGAAAATCCGGAACAGATCCGCTAGCGAATAAATTCCGGCGGAACAAATTCGCTGTGACACCGGATGTGAGAATACCCGGCGTATTGTGCGCATATGGCACAATACGCGTTCTTAGTACCACAAGTAAAACAATGTCAAAGTCCAGTTTTTGTCATATTTATGCCAAAAATCTATTATCCTTTGCCGTCACCTACGGAGGGTAAACGCAAGTTACCAAGGCCTTCATTTCTACCCACCTAGTGTACGGCTGCCGTACACCGAACCCGTTGCTAAGGGAGTTATTTAGAATTCCCGATCGCCAGCTCTGTGGATACAGCTAGATTCGTCGAAGTACTGTACGTTCACTCACCCTTTAAGCTTCTTAGGCATCGAAAAAGAAGCGGCTCTCGTTATGGACAACTAAGTTCGAGACTAACTTGACCGTAGCGTTGGTTTCGAACAATCCGCCCAGGTCCATCTAATTGATTTACGATTAACGCGTAGTATACGGAAACCCTATACGCATAAAGAGCAACGTCTTCAGACCGTAATTTCTCGTTTTTATGCTTGTAGCGAGATCAGGAACAAAGTGCTCTAGCTCCAAAGTGAAGTGAGCGCTCTGTCTCAGACTTGGAGGTAAGTTAACTTTTCAAAAATACAGCTAACTAAAATTTCATAGAATGGGAAATATGGCGGCTATTCTCAGATCTGGTCACAATTATACATAAGTATAAGCGTGTGCACACACATTCAGATTTGCACAAACACATACACACACATAAAGGTACACACACACATGTACACACATACACATTCACACACAAAAAAGATGCAAACACACACATGTACACACATACATTCACACACATAGATACAAAGACACATTTACACAAATAATGGTAAAAACACACATATACATACATACAGACATTCACACACAAAGGTACAAACATACATTTACACGCTTACATTCACACACAAAGGTATAAACACCCACATGTACACACTTACACACATTCACTCACAAAAAGGTGCAAACACACACATGTACACACATACACATGCAAGCACACACATGTACACACATACATTCACACACAGATACATGCACACATTTACACAAATAAAGATGTACATACATACACACATTCACACACATAAAGGTACAAACACATGTACACAGATACACACATTCACACATAAATGTATAAGCATACCATGTACACACATTCACACACATAAAGGGACAACCACATGCATGTACGCACATTCACACAAATAAAGGTACAAACACATACGTGTACACACATACACATTCTCACAAGGGACAAACACACATGTACACACATACACACATTCACTCACACAAAGGTACAAACACACATGTACACTTACACATTAACACACATAAATGTGCAAACACACATGTACATACATTCATTCACACACAGATACACACACACATTTACACAAATAAAGGTAAAAACACACATGTGCATACATACACACATTTACACACATAAAGGAACAAACACACACATGCACACATTCACACACATAAAGGTACACATGTACACACATTCACACACATAAAGGTACACACACATGTACACATACACACATTCACAGACATAAAGGTACAGACACACACATGTACACATACACACACATTCACACATAAAGGTACACACATACACACATTCACACCCATAAATGTAAAATCACACATGTACACATACACACATTCACACAATAAGGTACGCACACATGTACACACAAGAATTATACACCACATACATATAATCATAGATATACACGTGTACACACTTTCACAAACATACGGGTACAAACACATGCATGTACACACATTCACATGCATAAACTACAAACACACATGTACACATGTATGCTTACACAAACGTGTACACACACATACAGACACGTACATACGCACACACATGTGCTTGCATACAGTTACACAGAGGGACAAACACACACATGTATATATAAGGATAAAGACACATACATACACATACAAATATTCACACACATAAAGGTACAAACACACACATGTACACACACATTCACACACTAATAAAGGTACGAATATACATATACACACATTCACACACATGAAGGTGCAAACACATACATGTACACACATTTACACACAAAAGTTCAAACACACACATGTACACACATACACACATTCTCACACAGAGGGACAAACACACATGTACACACATACACACATTCACAGACATAAGGTGCAAACACACACATGTACACACATACACATATTCACTCACATAAAGGTACAACCACACATGTACACACATTCACACATAAAGGTACAAACACACGCACGTACACATATTCACAAGCATAACGGTACAAACACACACATGTGCACACATACACACACATAAAGGTACAAACACACACATGTACACACATGCACATTCACACACATAAAAGTACAAACTCATGTACACACATACACACATTTACATTTGTAAAGGTACACATGTACACATACACAAATTCACACGTATAAATCTGCACAAACATGTACACACATACACATTCACAAACATAAAGGTACAAACACACACATGACACGTATACATACCTAAAGGTGCACACACATGTACACACATACAGGCATTCACACACATAAACGTAGAAACACACACATGTACACATACACACATTCACACACATTAAGGTACAAACACATACATGTACACACATACACACATTCACACACAGATTTACAAACATACACATGTAGAGTAAGTGATCGATCCTCGGACGACAGCAATACTCGGACGCTCTAGCGCACGTTGGCGAGGGGGTGTGATCTGGACGAAGGCTCCACTAGATAGGGCCTCGGCCTAGCATCAACATATTTCAGAGTTGGATGCGTACCTTTGCTATCTTCTGTGCTAGAGTCGCTCAAAGGCGATGTCCGATTGCATCAAACCTCGGACAAAAGTATTTGTTTTCGGATCGCTCGAAGAGACGGCTGGGGGTGGGGTTTGCACACCTCGGCTGGACCGCTGCATTCTATCCAGATGGAGTCTCAGCTACAAAACACGTTTAGTATCCCGTCTTGCTAACTTTTGTAGATTTTACTCTTGACATTGTCCGAAATTTTCGGACTGAGACTACCACAGCTCGAGTAGGCACGAGCTCCAAATGCACTTTATTTAGAATTTACTGTACTTGGGCGTGGTCTCATCGCAATAAGATCGCAGTGATCGAGTGACAACGTGGTCTACGATGTTGCATATTCTCCTGCTTACCCGAAAATTTCGGGCTAATGCCAGAGTAAACTCTACAAAACTCAGCAAGACGGGCTACTAAAAGTGGTTTATAGCTGAGACTCGACCTGTATGGAATGCAGCGGTCCAGCCGAGGTGTGCGAACCCCACCCCAGCCGTCTCTTCGAGCGATCCGAAAACAAATACTTTTGTCCGAGGTTTGATGCAATCGGACATCGCCTTTGAGCGGCTCTAGCACCGAAGATAGCAAAGGTACGCATCCAACTCTGATATATGTTGATACTAGGCCAAGGCCCTACCTGGTTGAGCCTTCGTCCAGACCACACCCCCTCGTCAACGTCCGCTAGAGCGTCCGAGTATTGCTGTCGTCCGAGGATCGATCGCTTACTCTACACTCACACATAAAGATACACACACATACACACACATGTACACACACGAATTATACACCACATATATATAGATTATTTTAAATACACATGTTCACACGTTCACATACATAAGGATACAAACACATGCATGTACACACATTCACATGCATAAAGATACAAACACACACACATATACACACATACACATATTCACACATGAAAGGTACAAACACACACATGTACACACATACACACATTCAATGCATAAAGGGACATACATATACACACATACACACATTCACACACATAAGGATACAAACACACACACGTACACACATGGACACATTTACTCACATAAAGGTACAAACACACACTTGTAATTCACACACAGATACAAACACATACATTTACACAAATGAAAGTGAAAACACACATGTACATACGCACATTCACAAACAAAGGTACAAACACACATGTACACACACACACATTCACACACAAAGGTACAAATGTACACTTGTACACACATTCACACATATAAAAGTAAAAACACATACATGTACACACATTCACTCACATAAGGGTACATACATACACATTCACACATAAATGTGCAAACACACACATGTACACACATATATTCACATAAAGATACAAACACACAAACATTTACACAAATGCAGGTAAAAACATACGTGTGCATATATACACACATTCACACACTTAAAGGTACAAACACATATATGCAAACACACACGTAGACATGTACACACATTCACACACATAAAGGTATAAACACATACATGTACACACCTACATTCACACACATTGAGATACAAACACTCACATATGCACACATACACACATTCACTCACATAAAGGTACAAACACACACATGTACACACATACACATTTACACACAAAAGATGCAAACACACACATGTACACACATACATTCACACACATAGATACAAACACACATTTACACAAATAATGGTAAAAATACACATATACATACATACATTCACACAATAAAGGTACAAACACATACCTTTATACACATACATTCACACACAAAGGTACAAACACCCACATGTACATACTTACACACATTCACTCACAAACAGGTACAAACACACATATGTACACACATACACATTCACACACATAAAGATGCAAGCACACACATGTACACATACATTCACACAGATTCAAACACACACATTTACACAAATAAAGATGAAAACACACATGTACATACATACACACATATAGAGATACAAACACATACATGTACAGATACACACATTCACACACATAACATACACATGTACACACATTCACACACATAAAGGGAAATCACATGCATGTACACATATTCACACACATAAAGGTACAAACACATACATGTACACATACACACATTTTCACACATAAAGGGACAAACACACATGTACTCACATACACTCATTCACTAACACAAAGGTACAAACACACATGTACACACATACACATTAACAAATAAATGTGCAAACACACATATGTACACATATTCACACACAGAGATACAAACACACACACATTTACACAAATAAGGGTAAAAACACACATGTGCATACATACACACATTCACAAACATAAAGGAACAAGCACACACTTGTACACACATACACATATTCACAGACATAAAGGTACAGACACACACATGTACACATACACACACATTAAGGTTGTACACACATACACACATTCACACACATAAATGTAAAAGCACACATGTACACATACACATAGTCACACATTAAGGTACACACACATGTACACTCTAGAATTATGCACTACATACATATATAGATTAGTTTAAATACACACATTCACACACATAAGGGTACAAACACATGCACACATTCACATGCATAAAATACAAACACACATGTATGCTTACACAAACGTGTACACACACATACAGACCCGTACACTCACACACATGTGCTTGCATACAGTTACGCACAGGGACAAACACACTCATGTATATATAAGTATAAAAACTCATACATACATATTCACACACACAAATACACACATGTACACATACATTCACAAGGTACAAACACACATATATACACATTCACACACATGAAGGCGCTAACACATACATGTACACACACATAAAAGTTCAAACACACATATGTACACACATATACACATTCTCACACAGAGGGACAAACACTCATGTACACACATACACACATTCACAGACATAAAGGTGCAAACACACACATGTACACACACACATTCACTCACATAAAAGTACAAACACACATGTACACACACATTCACACAAAATGGTACAAACATACACACGTACACACGTACACACTTTCACACACATAAAGGTACAAACACACACATGTACACATACATTCACACACAAAAGTACAAACGCATATACACATGTACACACATTTACGCACATCAAGGTACACATGTACACACATACACACATTCACACACATAAAAGTACACACATGTACACACATACACATTCACAAAGGTACAAACACACATGACACGTATACATACGTTCACACATAAAGGTACACATACATGTACACACATACATTAACACACATAAACGTAAAAACACACACATGTACACATTCACACATTCACATACATTAAGGTACAAACATATGTACACACGTACACACATTCACACACATAGAGGTACAAACATACACATGTACACACATTCACATGCATAAAGGTACACACATGTACACACACCAATTATACACCACATATACATACACATTCACATGCATAAAGGTACAAACACACATTTACACACATGTGTATACACAAACGTGTACACACATGTACACACTTGTGCATACACAAACGTGTACACACATACACACATGTGCTTGAATACAATTGCACAAAACACACACTTGTATATATAAGTATAAAGACACATGAATACTCATACACATAATCACATATAAAGGTTGACGCATGTACAAACACACATTCACACACTCATAAAGGTATAAAGATATACATGTACACACACATGTACACACATACACACATTCACACACATAATGGTACAAACACACATGTACACACATTCTCACATATAAAGGTACAAACACTCACATGTACATACATACACACAATTACACACACACAAAAGTACACATGTACACACATACACACATAAAAGTACAAACACACATGGACACACTCACAGACATAAAGGTACACACACATGTAAACATATACACACATTCACACACATAAAGGCACAAAACCACATGTACACACACTCAGACATAAAGATACACACACACATGTACACATATACACACATTCACACACATAAAGGCACAAACACACATGTACACACATTCACACACATAAAGGTATAAAAGCATACATGTACACACCTACATTCACACACAGAAGGTACAAACGCACACATGTACACACATACACACATAAAGATACAAACACACAGGCACACACATACACACATTCACACAGGTACGAACACAATTGTACACATACACCCATTCACACACATTAAAGTACAAACACTTATGTACACATACACACATTCACACACATAGACAAACGTACATGTACACACACACATTCACACACATGAAAGTAAAAACACACATGTATACACATACACACATTCACACACATTAAGATATAAATACGTACATGTACACACACACATTAACACACATAAATGTACATGCATTCACACATTCATTCACAGATAAAGGTATAAATACACACCTGTACACACATTCACACACATAGAGGTACTAAATGTACACATACATTCACACACAAAAATGTACAAGCATACATGTGCACTTTTATTCACATAAAGGTACAAACACACATATATACACACATTCACACACATGAAGGGACAAACACACGTACACACATACACACAAAGACAGACATATGGGTACAAACACACACATGTACACACATGCACACATTTACTGACATAAAGGTACAAACACACATGTACACACATACACATTCACACATAAAGGTGCAAACACACATGTACACACATACATTCACACACATTAATGCAAACACACACATATTAACACAAATAAAGGTAAAAACACATGTACATATATATACACATTCACACACAAACGTACAAACATACATGTACACACACACACTTTCACACACATAAAGGTACAAACATACACATATACACACATTCACTCACATAAAAGTACAAACACACATGTACAAACATACACATTTACACAAATGTGCAAACACATACATGTACACATTCACACACAAAGACACTAGTACACACACATTTACACAAATAAAGGTATAAGCATACATCATACACACATCCACACAAATAAAGGTACAAACACATACATGTACACACATACACACATACACATGTACACACATTCACACACATAAAGGTATAAAAAGTACATGTACACACCTACACATAAAGGTACAAACACTCACATGTACACAAATACACATTCACTCACTTAAAGGTACATGTACACATACACACATTCACACACACAAAAGTACAAACGTACACATGTACACACATGCACACATAAAGGTACAAACACACAGGTACACACATACACATTCGCACAGGTACACACATGTACACACATACACATGTACACACATTCACACACATAAAGGTATAAAAAATATATGTACACACCTACATTCACACATATAAAGGCCACATGTACACACATACACACATTCACTCACATAAAGGTACAAACACGCACATGTACACACACACGTTCACACACATAAAGGTACAAACGCACACTTGTACACACATACACACA
The DNA here is from genome assembly GCA_964291365.2 of Stappiaceae bacterium. Lineage (GTDB taxonomy): Bacteria > Pseudomonadota > Alphaproteobacteria > Rhizobiales > Stappiaceae > JBDWFY01. The sequence goes on along the minus strand of OZ219986.1, from coordinate 227,978 downwards.
AGGGTACAAACACACAGGTACACACATACACACATTCACACACATAAAGGTATAAACACACACATGTACACACATACACACATATAAAGGGACAAACGTACATGTACACACATACACACATTCACAAACATAAGGGTACAAACACACACAGGTACACACATGAACTCACATAAAGGTACACACACATGTACACACATACATTCACACACAGATACCAACATACGTTTACACAAAGAAAGGTGAAAACACACATGTACATACACACATTCACACACAAAGGTACAAACATACATGTACACACACACATTCACACACAAAGATATAAATGTACACATGTACACACATTCACACACAAAGGTAAATACACATATATGTACACACATTCACTCACATAAAGTCACACACGCATGTACAAACATACACATTCACATATAAATGTGCAAACACACACATGTACACACATATATTCACACAAAGATACACACATTTACATAAATACAGGTAAAATCATACATGTACATATATACACACATTCACACCCTTAAAGTTACAAACACATATGTACACACATACATATGTACACACATTCACACACATAAAGGTATAAACGCATACATGTACACACCTACATTCACACACATAAAGATACAATTATTCACATATACACACATACACACATTCATTCACATAAAGGTACAAACGCACACATGTACACACATACACATTCACACACAAAAAAGATGCAAATGTACACACATACATTCACACACATAGATACAAAGACACATTTACACAAATAATGGTAAAAACACACATATACATACATACAGACATTCACACACAAAGGTACAAACATACATTTACACACATACATTCACACACAAAGGTATAAACACCCACATGTAAACACACACATTCACTCACAAAAAGGTACAAACACACACATGTACACACATACGCATACAAGCACACACATGTACACACATACATTCACACACAGATACATGCACACATTTACACAAATAAAGATGTACATACATACACACATTCACACACAAAGGTACAAACACATGTACACAGATACACACATTCACACATAAATGTATAAGCATACCATGTACACACATTCACACACATAAAGGGACAACCACATGCATGTACGCACATTCACACAAATAAAGGTACAAACACATACGTGTACACACATACATATTCTCACACATTAAGGGACAAACACACATGTACACATATACACACATTCACTCACACAAAGGTACAAACACATGTACACTTACACATTAACACACATAAATGTGCAAACACACATGTACATACATTCATTCACACACAGATACACACACACATTTACACAAATAAAGGTAAAAACACACATGTGCATACATACACACATTTACACACATAAAGGAACAAACACACACATGCACACATTCACACACATAAAGGTACACATGTACACACATTCACACACATAAAGGTACACACACATGTACACATACACACATTCACAGACATAAAGGTACAGACACACACATGTACACATACACATTCACACATAAAGGTACACACATACACACATTCACACCCATAAATGTAAAATCACACATGTACACATACACACATTCACACAATAAGGTACGCACACATGTACACACAAGAATTATACACCACATACATATAATCATAGATATACACGTGTACACACTTTCACAAACATACGGGTACAAACACATGCATGTACACACATTCACATGCATAAACTACAAACACACATGTACACATGTATGCTTACACAAACGTGTACACACACATACAGACACGTACATACGCACACACATGTGCTTGCATACAGTTACACAGAGGGACAAACACACACATGTATATATAAGGATAAAGACACATACATACACATACAAATATTCACACACATAAACGTACAAACACACACATGTACACACACATTCACACACTAATAAAGGTACGAATATACATATACACACATTCACACACATGAAGGTGCAAACACATACATGTACACACATTTACACACAAAAGTTCAAACACACACATGTACACACATACACACATTCTCACACAGAGGGACAAACACACATGTACACACATACACACATTCCAGGACATAAGGTGCAAACACACACATGTACACACATACACACATTCACTCACATAAAGGTACAACCACACATGTACACACATTCACACAAAAAGGTACGTACACACGTACACCCATTCACACACATAAAGGTACAAACACACGCACGTACACACATTCACAAGCATAGCGGTACAAACACACACATGTGCACACATACACACACATAAAGGTACAAACACACACATGTACACACATGCACATTCACACACATAAAAGTACAAACTCATGTACACACATACACACATTTACATTTGTAAAGGTACACATGTACACATACACAAATTCACACGTATAAATCTGCACAAACATGTACACACATACACATTCACAAACATAAAGGTACAAACACACACATGACACGTATACATACCTAAAGGTGCACACACATGTACACACATACAGGCATTCACACACATAAACGTAGAAACACACACATGTACACATACACACATTCACACACATTAAGGTACAAACACATACATGTACACACATACACACATTCACACACAGATTTACATACACATGTACACTCACACATAAAGGTACACACACATACACACACATGTACACACACGAATTATACACCACATATATATAGATTATTTTAAATACACATGTTCACACGTTCACATACATAAGGATACAAACACATGCATGTACACACTTACATTCACATGCATAAAGATACAAACACACACACATGTACACACATACACATATTCACACATGAAAAGGTACAAACACACACATGTACACACATACACACATTCAATGCATAAAGGGACATACATATACACACATACACACATTCACACACATAAGGATACAAACACACACGTACACACGGACACATTTACTCACATAAAGGTACAAATACACACATGTAATTCACACACAGATACAAACACATACATTTACACAAATAAAAGTGAAAACACACATGTACATACGCACATTCACACACAAAGGTATAAACACACATGTACACACACACACATTCACACACAAAGGTACAAATGTACACTTGTACACACATTCACACATATAAAAGTAAAAACACATACATGTACACACATTCACTCACATAAGGGTGCATACATACACATTCACACATAAATGTTCAAACACACACATGTACACACATATTCACATAAAGATACAAACACAAACATTTACACAAATGCAGGTATAAAACACGTGCGCATATATACACACATTCACACACTTAAAGGTACAAACATAATTATATGCAAACACACACACGTAGACATGTACACACATTCACACACATAAAGGTATAAACACATACATGTACACACCTACATTCACACACATTGAGACTCACATATGCACACATACACACATTCACTCACATAAAGGTACAAACACACACATGTACACACATACACATTTACACACAAAAGATGCAAACACACACATGTACACACATACATTCACACATAGATACAAACACACATTTACACAAATAATGGTAAAAACACACATATACATACATACATTCACACAATAAAGGTACAAACACATACCTTTACGCACATACATTCACACACAAAGGTACAAACACCCACATGTACATACTTACACACATTCACTCACAAAAAGGTACAAACACACATATGTACACACATACACATTCACACACATAAAGATACAAGCACACACATGTACACATACATTCACACAGATTCAAACACACACATTTACACAAATAAAGATAAAAACACACATGTACATACATACACACATATAAAGATACAAACACATACATGTACGCAGATGCACATATTCACACACATAAATGTATAAACATACACATGTACACACATTCACACACATAAAGGGAAATCACATGCATGTACACATATTCACACACATAAAGATACATGTACACATACACACATTTTCACACATAAATGGACAAACACACATGTACTCACATACACTCATTCACTAACACAAAGGTACAAACACACATGTACACACATACACATTAACACAAATAAATGTGCAAACACACATATGTACACATACACAGGAAAAACTCTATACAAATACGGGCTAACGGAATAACCGTCGAATTTTGCCGACGGGAAGAAGTACGGCAGCTAAACGGGATGATCGTTGGACGGACCCGTATGTGTCCCGCCCTAAAACCGCTGCTAATTGAGTTGCGTAACTCATACGCACACGGAGCTCGTTAACGCGTACCGTACTGCTGTTTCTGGGGCTACGTGCTCGTAACGGTGATAGGCGGAGCCCGTTCAACTATTATTCAGAACGCATGCGCGAGTTCAAAAACGTTGGAGACAAGATGGGAGCTATCGCTAGCAAGTCTTGGAGCACCACAGGACCCTACACATGAACTGCTACCCTCTAAGCTGATCTTCCTTTACTTCGTTCTTCATAAAAGGACGTTAAATCGCCCATGGCTCGTAGAAACGAGTCGTCCAAGGGCAAGAGCCTGTGAAAGGTTGTGGCGCCAAATCTGGATATCCCAGAAATCTCGAAGTTAAACAGTCAATAGGTAAGTTTTATGATCATAGAGGTGTGCATTGATCATGATATAGGTTTATAGGTAGCAGTAAGTTCTGATTCAGGCTGTGTGTGGTGCCTACAGGGGGTTACAGTGTGTCCATCATGCATGGTTTGACAACCGAGTGTGTGACTGTGTGTATGTAGAGTGATTAAACTAATAGTCTTATGTTTTGATCTTTACTTGTCTGAAGTTTAATAAGTTTATATGATGTGTCTGCATCTTAGCTAGCTCACAATTTGTATGTAAAGCAAGCTCTGAGTTTAAGCCAAGTGACCTATGAAGCCTATGTGAGATTTGTTTTATAGTGAAGCCTACATGTGTGTGAGGAGTAAATTGAGCATTAGTGGTGCATGCAGTGTGTAGCTGGGTCGTTGTCTGTCTGGATGTCTCATCCTACGTCAGCAGCCTGTCCAGATGCCTCATCTAATGTCAGGTGACCCAGTAAAGCCTGCATGTGTGTGAGGATTGAAGTTAGAATTTCTGTTGAGCATTATTAGTGACACTTGCAGTGTGTAGCTGGGTCGTTGTCTGTCTGGATGTCCCATCCTACGTCAGCAGCCTGTCCAGATGCCTCATCTAATGTCAGGTGACCCAGTAAAGCCTGCATGTGTGTGAGGATTGAAGTTAGAATTTCTGTTGAGCATTATTAGTGACACTTGCAGTGTGTAGCTTGGGTCGTTGTCTGTCTGGATGTCCCATCCTACGTCAGCAGCCTGTCCAGATGCCTTATCTAATGTCAGGTGACCCAGTAAAGCCTGCATGTGTGTGACGATTGAAGTTAGAATTTCTGTTGAGCATTATTAGTGACACTTGCAGTGTGTAGCTGGGTCGTTATCTGTCTGGATGTCCCATCCTACGTCAGCAGCCTGTCCAGATGCCTCGTCTAACGTCAGGTGACCCAGTGAAGCCTGCATGTGTGTGAGGAAATTTTATGGCCACACTTCAGCCTCTTGAGCCTGATCATTCTTAAGTATAGCCTTTAATGACCATTGTGTAAGTTTCTCTTCGAGCTCTCATAGCAGCTTGGAGTACTACTTTATATCACGGGTAAGTGGTTATTGCTAACTAATTGTGACAAAGTATTTATTAAATTTTGCATTCTCTCGGTAGGCCTATCATACTTTACACATGTCCTCTACTCCTGTATCATAATTCTTCAATTGAGCATAAGTCATTATTCAAGATTATTCTTAGACTCAAATATACTATACTTTATTTTAGGATCAACTTTTATAACAAGACTACAAGATCAAGCAGTTTAACATCAACTAAGTTTACACATTCTATAATATTTCATAATTATGATTTTACTCACTTATCTTGGCTACAGTACTCTTGAGATTCCACGGTCATATCATAGAAATCATAGAAGTTGTTTTGCAGTCTTTTCCTCTTGCTCATCCTAGCTAGTGCTACATATCTTAATCCCAGGAGGTACATGGTAAGTAAATAATTTCTAATTGGAGGATTGCCTCCTACCTCTCTATTTTCTCCTCTCAGGCTATATCTTAATGCCTCTAGTATATGGACTACCTTCTCTCAAATTATAGGTACAAATAAGTACGGCTATAATATATTCAATGTAATCAGATCCTGTTCTCTCTGAGGTTGTTTCATCTGTGATTGAAGTATCAACTACCTTCTCTTGTCAGTTTTCATCTCATTCCTTCCCGAAACTAGTATGACAGCTGTTATTATTGTGACGTATACATGTACAATCTGATCCTCCCCTTTTCCTATCTCTCTCTTCCACCAATAGCTGGACTATCTTCTCTTTTATGTTACGTCAACAATCTATCCTTCCCCTACACTCTCTCTCAGGCTTCCCCACTTTCTCAGATTTTATCATCTTGAATCTTAAGGGGTACGTTTGGCCATAACATCAATGATTCTGTCCACTACCCCATGTATTCTCTCTGACTTTCAGGCTCTACCATTCAGGAGTGAAGTATCTGTTACCTTCTTTCCTCTGACTTCATCCTGCCAGTTGCTTTTCTCGAAGTAAGTACAGATATATTACTACGACAATACTCTGATTCTTCCCCCCCCCTTTCTCTCTCATGCAGGCACTCCCATATGATATGAGTAATGATTCAAACTTCAATTGATTAACATAGTTGTAAAATGTAAGTTATTAGTTGAATAATTTGCTTTACTATGGCATGCTTTCATGATAGATAATAATTACTACAGACTATATATATATGGATCAACCAGGAACTCCAGTATAGACGAACCACTCAACCATGAGTGCCATATACTGAATTGGAAGACGTTAGATCAAAGACAGGTATTCATTGTCTGTCATTGAAACTCACTGTTGTCACATTCAAGTCTTGATTTCTGAACGCTGCCATGCCTATCTGAACTGTTTATTCAATGATTTTTGTTGTCAGTTTCATTTTGTACATATTGCTTTATACTAAACTTAAAAAAAAAACTTTTTTTGAAGCTACATGTAGCTTGAATCGCGATATGCGAGCGAGCATGCGCGGATAATTATATTCATTGCGCACAGTGCGCAGTAGCTAGTGCCAATCGCGAGAGACGGAAGTACGGGCTTTAACGAACATTCCCGTCAATGCCGAAGTCAAAGAACGGGATATTAACGGGGAATACTACGGCGAACACGGTTGCTTGGACGGGCCAAAGACGTGTCGCGAACGGTTCCCGTAAAAATAGCCCGTCATATTTGGTCCCACTACGTACGAACACGGCGCCCGTCTTTCGAATGACGGACTTCCGTGAAAGCGCCCGTGTTTGCAGCGCATACGGGCGTTCGTTATGCCCGTGTTTGTGCAGCGGTTTCCCTGTGATATTCACACAGAGATACAAACACACACACATTTACACAAATAAGGGTAAAAACACACATGTGCATACATACACACATACATAAACATAAAGGAACAAGCACACACATGTACACACATACACATATTCACAGACATAAAGGTACAGACACACACATGTACACATACACACACATTAAGGTTGTACACACATACACACATTCACACACATAAATGTAAAAGCACACATGTACACATACACATATTCACACATTAAGGTACACACACATGTACACTCTAGAATTATGCACTACATACATATATAGATTAGTTTAAATACACACATTCACACACATAAGGGTACAAACACATGCACACATTCACATGCATGAAATACACACATGTATGCTTACACAAACGTGTACACACACATACAGACCCGTACACTCACACGCATGTGCTTGTATACAGTTACGCACAGGGACAAACACACACTCATGTATATATAAGTATAAAGACACATACATACATATTCACACACACAAATACACACATGCACATTCACAAGGTACAAACACACATATATACACATTCACACACATGAAGGCGCTAACACATACATGTACACACACATAAAAGTTCAAACACACATATGTACACACATATACACATTCTCACACAGAGGGACAAGCACTCATGTACACACATACACACATTCACAGACATAAAGGTGCAACACACACATAAAAGTACAAACACACATGTACACACACATTCACACAAAACTGTACAAACATACACGTACACACGTACACACATTCACACACATAAAGGTACAAACACACACATGTACACATACATTCACACACAAAAGTACAAACGCATATACACATGTACACACATTTACGCACACCAAGGTACACATGTACACACATACACACACATAAAAGTACACACACATGTACACACATACACATTCACAAAGGTACAAACACACACATGACATGTATACATACGTTCACACATAAAGGTACACATACATGTACACACATACATTAACACACATAAACGTAAAAACACACACATGTACACATTCACACATTCACACACATTAAGGTACGTACACACATACACACATTCACACACATAGAGGTACAAACATACACATGTACACACATTCACATGCATAAAGGTACACACATGTACACACACCAATTATACACCACATACACATACACATTCACATGCATAAAGGTACAAACACACATTTACACACATGTGTATACACAAACGTGTACACACATGTGTATACACAAACGTGTACACACATGTGCATACACAAACATGTACACACATACACACATGTGCTTGAATACAATTGCACAAAACACACACTAAGTATAAAGACACATGCATACCCATACACATAATCACACATAAAGGTAGACGCATGTACAAACACACATTCACACTCATAAAGGTATAAAGATATACATGTACACACACATGTACACACATACACACATTCACACATTCACACACATAATGGTACAAACACACATGTACACACACACACATTAACATGTATAAAGGTACAAACACACATGTACACACATTCACACATATAAAGGTACAAACACTCACATGTACACACATACACGCATTCAAGGTACAAACACATACATGTACACACACATTCACACACATAAAAGTACATACACATACACACTTTCATACACATGAAGGTACAAATATACATGCACGCACATTCACACACAAACGTACACACACGTACACATACACACATAAAGGTACAAATGTACTCACATACACATTTGCACAAATAAAGGTGCAAATGCACACATGTACACACATACATTCACACATAAAGATACAAACACACACATACACACATTTACACACATAAAAGTAAAAACACACATGTACATACATACACACACATAAGGGTACAAACACATACATGTACACATATACATACATTCACACACATTAAGGTACAAACACACATGTACACACACATTCATACAAATAAAGGCGCACACACATGTGTACACATACACATATTCACACATAAAGATAAAAACACACATACACATTCACGCACATATAGTTACAAGCACATGTACACACATACACATATTCACACACATAATGGTACAAACATACACTTGTACACACATGCACATTCACACACACATTCACACACATAAAAGTACATATACACACATTCACAAACATATGTACATGTGTACACTCATACACACATTCACACACATAAAAGTATATACACATATACACACATACACTTTCACACACATGAACGTACAAATAAACATGCACGCACACTCACGCACAAAGGTACAAACACATGTACACATGCACATTCACACACATAAAGGTACAAACACACATATGTACTCACATACACAATTACACACATAAAGGTGCAAATGTACACATGTACACACATACATTCACACACAAAGATACAAACACACACACATACACACATTTACACACATAAAAGCAAAAACATACATGTACATACATACACACACATAAGGGTACAAACACATACATGTACACATATACATACATTCACACACATTAAGGTACAAACACATGTATTCACATATTCACACAAATAAAAGTACACGCATGTACACACACACATATAAAGATAAAAACACATGTACACACATACACACATTCATGCACATATAGTTACAAACACATGTACACACATACACATATTCGCACACATAAAGGTATAAACACACACATTTACACACTACACATTTACACACATAAAAGTACAAACACATACACACATTCACAAAACATATATGTACACATGTACACTCATACACACATTCATACATAAAGGTACACACACATGTACACACATACACACATTCATAGTCATAAAGGTACAAACACACATGTACACATATACACACATTCACGCATAAAGGTACACACAAATGTACACAAATACATTCACACACACAAACGTAAAAACACACATGTACACATACACACATTCACACACATTAAGGTATAAATACATACATGTACACAACACATAAAGGTACACATACATGTACACATTCATTGACACACATAAACGTACAAACACATGTACACATACACACATTCACACAGAGGTAAAAACACAAATGTACACACATTCACACACATAAAGTTATAAACACATGCATGTACACACATTATCACACATAAAAGTACAAACACTCACATGTACACACATACACATATTTACACACATAAAGGAGCAAACACACATGTACACACATACACACATTCAAAGGTACAAACACACATGTACACACGTACACACATTCAAAGGTACAAACACACATGTACACACGTACACACATTCAAAGGTACAAACACACATGTACACACGTACACACATTCAAAGGTACAAACACACATGTACACACATACACACATTCAAAGGTACAAACACACATGTACACACATACACACATTCAAAGGTACAAATACACATGTACATACATACACACATTCATGGACATAAAGGTACAAACACACACATGTACCCACATACACATTCACACACAAAGGTGCGAACACAACATATGTACACCTTTCACACATATAAAAATACAAACACACACATATACACATTTACACAAATAAAGGCCACACATTCACACACATAAAGGTACAAACACATACATGTACACACATACACACATTCACACACATAAAGGTACAAACATTCACATGTATACACGTTCACACACATAAGGGTACAAACGCATGTACACACTTACACACATTCACATGCATAAAGGTACAAACCACATGTACACACATGCATAATCAAACGACGTACAGACCCATATACACACATACACACATGTGCTTGAATTAAGTTATACACAGGGACAAACACACACATGTATATATAAGTATAAAGACACATGCATACATACACATATTTACACACATAAAGGTACAAACACACACATGTACACACATTTACACACTCATAAAGACACAAACATATACATATACATACATTCACACGTACAAACACATACATGTACACACATTCACACACAAACACACATGTACACACACACATTCGCACAAATGAAGGTACAAACACACACATGTACATATATACTCACATTCACATACATGAAGGTACAAACACATGTGTACATACACACATTCACACATAAAGATACAAACACACACATGTACACACACATTCACACACATGAAGGTAAAATACACATGTATACACATATGCATATTCACACGCATTAAGGTACTCTAACAGTTAAGGCCTAGGTCCACTTGAACAGGAGTGATGGTCACATTTGAGGCCACAGAGGCTACACGGAGCAAGCTATGAACTTCACACTTGAAATATGGATACTAGATATATACAGAATTCAATTAATTGATTAATGGCCACGCCCACCGGTTAATTAATTAATTGTAATTAAAAATAGCCATACACTCACTTAGGCGGTGTATATAGACAACAGGCAGGCTTTAGTTGAAGAGGTCCTCTTAACAAGCATGTTTAGCACTACCAATGTCTGAATTAGCGTCTTGTATGCACGTACTTTCGGGGAGTTACAACCTTATGAAATCAGAGATTGTAGTCAATTTTAAGCTAATTAAATATTCATAGCCTTATAATGGCTTTATGATCGTTTGCTAACAACGAATATACCAGAATGATGTCTGCTCTTTCCAATGGACACCCTCACAGCAAGTCCCAGGGCGGCTTTATACGCCACCTTTCTTGACTTAGTCCACCATCTCCAGCTGCTCCGTGTAGCCTCGAGCGCTTAGTGCACAAACGACTGCTCGTGGCACAAGAATAGCCTAGCCTATGGATGTAAACTCTATGCTAAAGGCTAACTACATCCTACCACTAACGATCACCTAGCTATCTCGTACACGACATTTTCTAGCTTACTAGCCACTCGTTTCTAGACAAAGCTCACTGTCAGCCATTGGCCACACCCCCATATACTTTTCAATAATTCCGTTCACCTCCGCTACATGTATGTAACGCGTGCCCCAGGCCTTAATGTGCCAGAATACACATACATGTACACACATACGCGTACACACATATATTCACACACTAATGTACATACATGTACACATTCACACACATAAAGGTATAAAAACACACCTGTACACACACACACATTCACAGATATAAGGGTACAAACACACATGTACACATATACACATATTCACACACATAAAGGTACACATATACACACATACACATTCACACAAAGGTACACACACATATGCACACATTCACACACATAAAGGTACAAACGCACACATTCGCACAAATGAAGGTACAAACACACACATACACACATTCACATACATAAAAGTACAAACACACATGTAGACATACACATTCACACACATAAAGCTACACATGTACACACACACATTCACACACATAAAGGTACAAACACAGGTGTAGACACATACACATTCACATACATAAAAGTACAAACACACATGTACACATACACATTCACACACATAAAGTTACACATGTATACACATACACACATTTACACACATAAAGGTACAAATACACACATGTATACACATACATATTCACAGACATAAAGGTACACACATATTTACACATACACACATTCACACACATCAAGGTAAAAACACACATGTACACATACATACAATCACACATTAAGGTACACATACATGTACACATATTCACACATAAATGTACAAAATGTACACATTCATTCACACACATAAAGGTACAAACACACACATGTACACAGACATTAACCACTCATAAAGGCATACATATAGACACATTCACACACATAAATGTACAAACACATACATGTACACACATTCACACACATAAGGTACATGTACACACACACATTCGCACAAATGAAGGTACAAACACACACATGTAGACACATACACACATTCACACACATAATGGTACAAACACGCATGTGTACACACACATGCACATATTCACACACATAAAGATACAAACACACACATGTATACACACACATTCACACACATGAAGGTAAAACACACATGTACACATTCACACACATTAAGGTACAAACACATACATGTACACATGTACACACATTCACACACAAATGTACATACATGTACACATTCACACACATAAAGGTATAAAAGCATACCTGTACACACATACACATTCACACACTGAAGGGTACTAAATGTACACACATACATACACACACATAAAGATATAAACACTTGTACACACATCTCACATTCACACATATAAAGGTACAAACACACACATGTACACACATACACACATTCACACTCATAAACGTAACATGTACACACATATACAAACATGTATACACACAGATCTGTACACACAAATGTGCAGCATACATGTATACATGGGGACAAACACACCTACATATTCATAGACATATGCACACACGGTATACAGAATGTACAAATACCCACACATGTACTGGACACACATACATGCACAAACATTAGCCTTATCAGAAACATGCATACATTAAACACATGTAAACGTGCACATATAAATGTACAAACACGCAACATCATGGATCAACACATACCAATTCACACATACACACATAAATTTAAACACATGCATGTACACAGTTGTGCAATATTGTATACATTTTCCACTGTACATCATCTCTTTATCAGCTAGTTAGCTTGAGTGCTTACTTGTTGATTTTCCATTGATGGTGGACATGGAGGTAGGTGAGGTGGTCACTCTCCTCACGACCTTTAGAACAAAAGAAGATTGATACAACAGATACAATGACCTGTAGGCACAGAAGAGACATTGTGACGTATATTGTAAAAATGGAGAACCAATTACATGACAATAAAGAAACAATGACCTGTGGTGAGTCGAAAGAGGGGAGAACCCTTTAATTATAGTATGAAGGATAATGTTAAATCCCTTAATTTTTATTGTTGTGTACATGTACAAGTCATGTAGCTCAATAGTAATCCATACTCCATGTAATTCAAGGCTTAGCCCAATGTGGATGGGGCTAACATTCACTCATGTCTGTGTTGATAGCATCAGAGGAGGTACAAAAGGATCATGTGCTCGCTCAAAAATGCTGTGTCATCACTTTTTATCCCATATTCTTTACATAGTAAAGCTTTGACAGCGATTGTCAAAGATGATCCCGAGGGATCACCAAACAAAATTATATGGCTATGATCAGTGATTGAAACTACACTATTATTTTAAGCTAGAGATCCCTTGGGATCCCACAATTTTTATTCTTCAACACAGCAACTGTATGTGGGACACACCCATGATGACACAAACTGGTATGGGTGCGAGTCACATGGAATATTAACGATTTTATACCTCCTCTGAGCTGAACATGTACATGTATTGTTTAAATGAGGACAGTCAGGACACCATGCATGAAAATGACACTATACATTGTACATACATGTATAACTCTACATGTACATGCATGTGCACATGTATACATACCTGAGGAGATGGGTCCATAAAGTGAAAGGTTAGTAGATCTTCCATACCAAGTAACTTGAGAAGCAGCATCACATTATGGACTATACGATGGATCTCTGGAACTGTCACTTTCAGTCTACACTAAGACCCAGGTAGATTGGGTGATGAGGAATGTAGTGTGGGATGTAGTATTTGGCCACAGACCACAAACCACAATGACGTACTACAGGGCTTCACGTGTGTACAATTACGTATGTATGAGGCTCCAATGCTATGAATATTATTATGAAGACATGCATGCGCAATAATATACACAAGAGGTCACTAAGGTCACAGTGTTTAGCTAGAATCGATGTCAGTGTCACTTCCATGATCTGTTGCCCGTGAAACTCATCACTATGTTCATCTTCATGTTTCTGACTGGTCATCTTTGTCTGCTGGTTCATCTTCAGACTCTTCCTCTTCATCATCACTCTCTGGAGAGTCTCCATCATCCCATGTGATGCTTACCTCCCCATCAGTTGTGTGCCAAACAAATTGTTCATAGCATGGAAGGAAAGGAGACTGAGTTAAAGGTATGATAAGACTTAGTTTTAAGATGTAATTTGCTCGTTTACAGTGTAAGACTAGTGCTTGTGATGAGGATATCAGCTTCAACTCATGTAATTTAGTCACTTTGGATAAAATTGTGCCATTTTAAAAGGCAAAGTAGTAGAGAAGTTGACATACATTAAGCTTCGTCAGAGTTGGGGTGATTGCATATTAAACTATAACTGCAAAAAAACTGGTTTTGAATGGTTTATGTTTGTAAAAATGAACTGCTGTGACTAATCTTATCCATGCATGTTCGTGACTTTTTGATGTATTGGAATTTTCCCATTTCCATTTTGAGAAATCGGCTATCGGGACACACAAAGCGTAGATCATTAATAATTATTTCTAGAACCTTTTGTCAGTGGTTCTGATGTGATTCTGTTTTCCATTATAGTCTTTGCTATGGTTATCATCCACATTTCTTTCCACACTGTATATACATGTACACTAAGTTCAAGTTACATGCAGCCTGAAAAACACCTGGCAACAAGCAAGCAAGCAGGAAATGAGGGATATTTGAAGCTTCAAATTTATACTTGCCAATTGGAGGAGAGATCAAAGTTGACACAGCATAATTTCTTTTGCACACACGGCTTGCCTTACAGGTCGAGTAATAATATTGTTATGCGCGTGCATAATAATAATATAGCGCATGCAACACCCACGCGTGACGTCACACAACCGTTCCTGGCATGGAGAATTGAAGTTAGACTCACCTTTTTGGATTTTTAACGGTAGCTTGTGCACCTCGGACAAGGTCTTATCCACATCTAGGCTGGTCTGCTGGCAGTGCAAGTTGAAGGGATGACATCATCCAAAGTTGGGATCATTTTGATCTTTCGCATCAGCGTGCCCAAAACGCTGAAGTTGGCAGAGACAGAAAAACCGAGAGAACGCGTGTACAGATAGGTCTATAGTGGGAAAAGTAGAATACATGTAGATACAGACTTGTAGTTTGTTGTTATGATTGCAGTGGAGACTATATTTACAACAACTCGGCCAGTTGGAATGCTGGATCGTGAAGCTAGAGAACAGTGAACGCCGATATATGGTAATTATTCTTCGTTTTCAGTGACGTTTAGTACTACGTACAACAAACAATAGCCAAGATTGTTGTGGTAAAGTGTAGTCTTGAAAGTATATTTTCTAGACTGAGAAAGAGAAGGGATGAGTCTTCCTGGCATCAACCTGCCCAAAGAGCTGAAGTCGACTCCAGACATAATTGTACCCGCGCGCCTGTCGATTTCGCGGGCAAGAATCTGTTACCCAAGATTGTAGGTTACAGTGTGCTATTTCATCATTCTTTTCGTGATTTCGATCATTAGAAAGAGCTACTGGACAAACATAAGAAAAATACAGACAATAATATACAGTAATAAAATCTTGATTATCATTCCATATGTTTGATTACATGACCTCTGGCCCGAGGTAGTCACGTACGTAGGTGGCAGGGCCGTAGGAAGGTGTTCAAGAGTGGGGAGGCTCTCTGTAGAAGAGTTTGTAGCAATTAAGCGCGCGCGCGCAAAATTTGAAGCCACGCCAACAAAATCGCTCCATTCGCGCGCGAACAAAGTACACTGTTGAATGCTCAATGCATAATCGCAGGACTGTGGCTCGAGCTCATATCCAGGAGTGCTGAATCAGCACCAGCTGGTTCTGCGTGCACGTGTTGCGGTTTGGCATATTTTAGGTAAGATTTAGGGGTCAAAGGTCGGATGTAAAGCATAAAAAAGTGGGGCGGCTCCAGCCGCCCCGCCTCCGACGGCCCTGGGTGGGGCCTCCGTGTAGACTGCCTTATTGAAAGTACTGCCTTTGAACATGTGAATGTGTGTGAAGAGAGAGGGTAATATGTATAACGTACAAGTGCATGTTTTTTTCGCATACAATTTAAGTGTGTGAATCGTGATGTACATGAGTAATGGTCATCCTATTATTATTGTTCTACCTTAATTATTATTAACCGTGAATTCGCTACACGCATGCGTGAACACCAGAAGGTGGTTGTAGCGAATTCACTACAGCTGTACCGTACTCATCTTTAGTCAATATTGTACTTCAGAGCAGGAGCCACTGACCTATTCTACATTGAATCGACTCTCTCCACCGATGATTTCTCGATCTTTTATCGCTACAAGCTTGCACTTATTGAACCGGTAAGTGATGGTACATGGTGTAAAGTTCAATTCATGAATATAAATACATTACACAATAACTAGCTAAATGGCAGCTAAAGGGCCCGCTTGACTGTGGATGACGTGCTACAGTATTGTACTGATAGCGATGATGATGCTGCTGCTGACTGTGAGCCTGACTTTGATCCAGATGAGCTTTCATGGATGGTAGTGATGACAAATTTAGTGACTTGGAAGGGGATGAATTTGTTGATGACATCGATGAAGATGACCCCAACACCCTGCATGATACTCCAGCAGCAAGTAGTACAGGCACCTCCAGCTCTTTTGGTAACCAAGATTCGACATGGAGCACCACCATCACATGCCTATCCATCCATCCTTTCACCTTCCCAGTAGGCCCCACTCAATACATCTTCACTGAAAGTCTTCGACCTGTTTTTCTCGCCAGACCTAATGGAAAGAATAGTAAAAGAAAGCAATGCATATGCAAAGATAGCAATGGGAGACGAGAAGTATGACAAATGGTCGAAGATAACAGTGGAGGAGTTGAAGGCGTTCTTGGGATTTAGTGTTTTGATGGGCATAAACCATCTTCCGTCCCTCAACGACTACTGGTCACGAGATCCCTGTCTTAGGTATGTTCCAGTGGCTGATCGCATCACTCAAGACCGATTCCTTGAGATCTCACGGTATCTCTACTTTGTCAACAACGACACACTGGTACCATATGAAGAGGATGGCCATGACTGTCTCGGGAAGGTCAGACCACTGATTGACCACCAGTTCACCAAGTTCGCTCAGGCCTACGAGCCCCACCGTGACATTGCTGTTGATGAGGCAATGATCAAGTTTCAGGGTAGATCATCGCTGAAACAGTATATGCCACTGAAACCAACCAAGCATGGGATCAAGGTGTGGGTTGCCGCAGACAGCACCAATGGCCACTTCTCGAGGTTTAAGGTCTACACAGGAAACAAGAACAACACCACTGAGCATGGGCCAGGAGCTAGAGTTGTCAAGACGCTCACCTGATCTCCAAGCTAGGAAAGTACCACCATGTCTATTTTGACAACTACTTCACCAGCCTCAAACTCCTGGAAGATCTTGAGAAGGACAGCATCTATGCCTGTGGCACTGTGAGAAAAGATCGCAAGGGTTTTCCTCCCCAGTTAAAGAAACCAAATCTGAAGAATAGGTGAGTGTACATATTATGAGTGTGCATGTATGTGCATGTGTGTGTGCATGTACATGTACGCATATGTGTACATAACAGTGTGTGGATGCATGAATAACAGAGTTTGTGTGTGTGCATATATGAAAGGGGAGGAGGAAGTATGTTGAACAGCATAATATTGTGTGTATCAACTGTTTGTATGGCTTTTGTAATGATATTGACTCTTGGTGGCCAAGCTGTAATGTGCACATAACATGGTGCTATGCTAGCAATGTGTATAGGTATGCACTGGTTGGCATAGCACCATGTTATGTGCTCAGCAAGATTGGATATCATTACAAAATAATACAAATGCCAACTGTACAAACAGCTGTTACACACAGTATTGCACAGTTCAATACTCTCCCTATCTCCCTTTCATATACTCTTGGTACAATTTACACACAAAACAACTAAATACACACATAATAGAGGTGAATTTCTCACAGTCCAGAAAGGCAATGTATGTGCAAGTTCTTGGATGGATAGAAAGGTTGTCACAGTCATGTCCACCACCAGCCAGCCCGAGTCGACTAACGTCCTCCGGCGCCAAAAGGATGGTTCGAGGATATCTGTGCCTTGCCCCATGTCTGTCTTGGATTACAACACCTATATGGGCAGCGTTGACAGAGGAGACCAAGTCAGGGGCTACTACAGCTGCAGAACGAAATGCAGAAAATTTTACAAATACATCTTTCATTTTCTGCTTGACGTGGCTATCACAAATGCCTTCATCCTACAAAAGGGCTATTGTGAGGATGCACCTTTCAGCTCAATCAAGGAATTTGAACTCAAGCTGGCAAGTGAGCTCATAGGAGACTACTGCAGCAGGAAAAGAGCTGGTCGTAGTGGAGGAGTTGTTTGTTCTTTCGCTCTCCGACAGTTCCTACCACCATTCCTGAGAGCGATCCCTCCAAGAAGGCAAAGCACAGGCAAGCACGCTGCACCAGGTGTTACAGCCGGACAAAACGGAGTGTATTCACCTCGTGGTACTGTACCTAGTGTCATGTGTGGCTGTGTCATACAGGAGAGCAGAACACAGACTGCTTCATGATGTGGCACGCTCAACACGTCCCTGAACTGTAACAAAGTTAATTTTTATTGTACTGTAGTTTTTTCTTATGTTACTATCTACTTAAGGCAGCTATCAGATACTGCCTCTGTATGCTCTAAACATATAATATATAACTTGGTAGGCCAAAGAACCTACAAAGAGCCTACCAACTGAACAAATACTCGAGCGATCATTACTACTTACACTCCTATTGTCTATAGCTACTTTGTCAAACTTGACATGCAATACTTACCTGAATTGAATTGTAGCAATCTCGTTTCCAGAGCTGATGTTTATGATCGACTTGGGTAGCAATCAAGAGCCCGTTCATCGCTCTCGAACTTGGTAGCTTCATCCTGGCACAAATGTGGTCCCAGAAGCAGTTTTAACTGCTTTCAGTCACATGGTGTCAAAAATTGCGTTCCGTAAAAAATTAATATAGTTCTAATAGAAACACTACGTGAGCCCAATTTTC
Organism: Stappiaceae bacterium; assembly: GCA_964291365.2. Taxonomy (GTDB): domain Bacteria; phylum Pseudomonadota; class Alphaproteobacteria; order Rhizobiales; family Stappiaceae; genus JBDWFY01. Next base: position 207,379 of record OZ219986.1, on the reverse strand, counting down.
GCATATAATTGATTAAAGGGGCTTACTCATCCTGCCCTCTCCTCCCAGCTCATCCAGATCGCTGGTAAGCATTAGCCTGAGGGGGAGAGAAAAGAGACATGTACATGTATGTATGTACAGTGACAAACATGCAGCATATTATGTACACATCCACATGTATGTGTACATGTACATGTACAATGTATACCATGGCTTATTTTCTATTATGACAACCTATACCAGAGTTTGAAGCTCAATGATCTCCCATCTACATGTACTAGCCTTGCCAGATGACATCAGGAAATCTCAACGAATGCATTACTACCAAAATTAATTTCACTCTCGGCTTGCAGAACATCTGGCAAGTCTATCACTGCACAGCATGTCTATGTGAATGCTACCAAAGGCAGAGCCACCAAACAGCTTGTGGTTATGAAGGTGACATGGTTTATCCCCAAAAAATTGTATCAAATTAATGATGATAACGAGTGCTTACCTGGTATACTTGAAGAGCATCCATACCAAAGTGAGGATTAGACACTGTAGACCTTGCCTTACAATAGCAATAGCCACAGTCCACTACAATCATTATACCATAAACTCTGTGTATGTGAGAGAGAGATAGAACCCTTTAATTGTTGCAACATAAAAAATGGAGAACCAATTACATGACAACATAGATATTGTGACCCACAGGGAGATGAAAAAGGGGAGAACCCTTTAATTACAATAAGAAGGCTGATGTTGTGAGTAGAATCCCTTACAATGATTTTTTCTTTTGCTTGAGATTGAGCACCCTTCTGAAGGATACACACACCACCTCAGCACAATGCATCTACAAGTAGCTCACTAGTAAATCACCCACCACTGGGCACCTTAGATAACTTGTGGCAATAAGGAAAGTGTATGCGACAGTTTTTCATAAGTTACCTGACATTTTCAACAGAAATGATAACACTCGCATGCACTCTAAGAGAGGCATAGACAACTTATGCCCAGAAAGCACCACAAAGTATACCTACGTGCATAGTAGGGAAAAAAATATTGCACTATGTGTACATGTGCATGTTTGTGTGCATATACTGCAGTGTACACACAGTGGAATATTTAGCAAATAGCTCAGAATAGCCACATCCAAGCTCCACCCACTATAAAAAAATGCTTTGATAAATGTGATAATAAAAGAGCCAACTAACATATATCGTACAATATACAGTATGCATACTTACACATAGTGCAATATTTAGGGCCTACTATGCACGTAGGTATACTTCGTGGCAGTTTAGTGTGTGGGAAGAGGTTCGAGTCTGAATGGACATTTTCCTGTTATGACTTTGATAATCACATTTGTTTACAATAAAAGAGGGTGGAGTTTGAGTGCAACACTTTCCGAACATTTTTTCCGTGTATAATACTCTAAAGATTGGAGCCATGGAATGGATTCAGGCCATATATGTGTACATACATGTAGTTACACTGTACATAATTTTCGTCGCTACAAAACCTTTGTATGACAAATTCTCATGCTTAAAAAATGTCCATAGGAACAATCCCTTATCATGTTTACATTAACAGTGCACACGCATACTGTAAGACTATCAGACTGCAGATTCACACTCTCTTTCTCTCTGTCTCTCACTCCCCTCCTTCCTCCAGGTTGTATCTCGTTGTAACAACCTCAAACGTCGTAATGACCTCATATGCACAAGTACATGACACTACTTTCACACATAATGTACAACTGACCCAATACTGCCTCACAAGTGACCTCCATTTCCTCCTGTACCGGCGTGAAGATCAAGATGATGTCACCTTTAGAATGTTGAAGGTGAATCTGAATGACCTGCTACACAGCATTCTCTTTGTAATCATCCGAGGGGCTACGAGTAAATATGAATAGGAAAGATTGACCAGGGAACGTTGCTGAAAATTTATCAGCATCTATGGTAGCTGAGGTGACAAACAGTTTGAGGTCGTTACGTTAAAATACAACCTGGAGGGAGGATGGAATAACGAAGAGAGACAGACAGACAGGGAGAGAGAGTGTGAATATATACAGCTAAGAGTACATGCATGTACTGAAATCTTTGTTGTAAAAATATTTTCGTAGTCAATGGCAGCTACGAAAATGAATCTTACAAAAATGCACGCACACTATTGACATTAGTGTGGTAGGGGGTCATTCTTACAAAAAATTTCAATACAAAAATTTATCATACGAAAGTTTACCAACACAAAAATTTCCAAATCTATAGGTCATAAAATTGATTTTCCATTAATTAGAACACTATTCACAGTCATAGCTATTTAGAGACATAGATAAAAAACCATCCCTGAAAGAAGGGTTTACATGTAAGCTGTCAGCAAAGATACACATGATAAGAGACAGAAGCCTGAGAAGGGTGTATTATTGGTTAGGTAAGGGGTCGTCACCTTTCTTAAAGAGTGTTTAGGGATATTTCATGAGCCTTGTCCATAATGTCCAGGTCAGGCTCCCTGAAGCACACCTCAGCAGCCATATGGAAATTCTGTGTAGGAGAGACAGAGATAGACCACACCCACTCCACAAGAGCAGTTATATGACTTGTTAGACCACTTCCCTCTTATACAAATACAGTTAATGTGAAACTAGTAGCAGATGTTATAGATAGTAAGAGTACATGTATAAAACATATAGCCGAAAATTTTCGCTATACAGTATCTACAAGCTGTGTATAGGTGGTAACGGGTACATTTACGCTGTTGATCATGATGTGAGTGAGTGTGGATGGTTTTGTGGTTGAGTATCTGCTCATAGACAGTCTGTAGTTCACACGGTCGGTCTAGAGAGAGCTGGACAGAGTTCTAGTAGGCTGCAGAGTCTTGTGTGTGTGCATGATAGGTTGTCCAACTTGCCCCAGAGCAACAGCAGCCCCACATGACTGCATGGGAATATAATAATTATGTATAAGTGTACTGTACGTACGTATAGTATAAGCATGGTTATCAACTCAAAAAAGTGACTAAACAGTATCCTTCCCCAATCTTTTCAATGCATGCAAGAAAATAAGGGGGAGATACTAGGATAGGAAGGGTGGCGGATCAAGCTACACTGATTATCAGTGAGCCTAATACGATCTTGGAGGCACCACGGAGCTTGTCACGTGATATTTGGACCCCCAAAATATTTGGACCGCCCGGTCCAAATATTACTGAAATATGCGGACCGTCTTTGAAATATTAGGACCGCCGCAAGCGCATTTCGAGGTGCGAAGATGTCGAGTACAAAAGAAGCATCGCAGCGATGAGTCAGACATCTATTCAAGAGCAGAAGCATCAGCAGCAGCCATTATCAAGAAACTTTTACTAACTTCAATCAGGATCATCGAACAACGACGTCGACCATCGATCGACGACAAAGAAACAACCGACCAGGACGAGATTCGGAGGACATCACAGCAGGATCATCGAGGAGAGGAAATGACGTCTTTTCCAAACTTCAACGGAAGAAGGAGGCTTGGAAGGCACAGAATTATACATAGAAAAAAGGTTGATGTCTTCTGTTATGCCGTCTCCCCTGGGACAAGTATGATGGGAAACATGGACCCCTGGTTCAATGCATTCAGGGATGCAGGGAGTGGTACCACCAAACATCGATCAAGACATTGTGAATCAGCCATCGGCAAAGTTTACTTGTAATATTAGTTTAAGATTGAGCCATTGATCATAGTGCATAGTGTGTAATATAATCATTAATTTTTGCTCATGATAATTGATAACAATATAATTTTTAACAACTGAACACTTGGACAAAATTCTTGTTACAATAGGAGAGTTTGCATGGGGGGGAGGGTCCACATTTTTCAACTGGGGTCCATATATTTCTGAAATATAAGGGCTGGGGGGTCCAAATATTTCGAAATATATGGACCGGGGGGAACAAAAAAGAGGGGGTCCAAATTTGTCGTGACAAGCTACAACCTTTGTACTAGCTGCTATGTGGTCGTAACTTTGCTTTAATATCACTGCATAAATTTTACAGCGAGACCCCAAGCCTGCATCAAACAATCCAGCAAGTGTAAAATTAATACACACTCACTCATCTTCTAGTACCTTTTCTCGTTGAAGGCATCGAAGACCCACTGACAGCTACCGGAAGGTTCAAGTACTTGGAGAACGCGACGCGACTTTTTGGACCCCAGCCTTGGCGTAGAGCTTGTTAAATCGGCAAGATATCTCTCCCATTTGCACGGAGGACAGCTGGCACACAACCTTCTCATAGGTACGCTTGAAAGACGACTCGCTCCGACCCATCTTTACTGCGATCGTTTGGTAAAGGTCGTTTGAATAGGACATTAATCGGGCATATGCATATGAGGGAAACTGCATTTGAAAATCTGGACGAGCAGGTAGACGAATACCTCCCAGTTTGTTTGAGATTCAAAGATGCCGACAAACTGCAAGTTTTTGCAGCTGGCTCAGGATAGCAGGCAGGTGTCTGAGATCATGCTGTGAGTTCAAATACGCACCCGTACCTTCAATAGGCCTGACTGTGATAGTTTGTGAAATGTTAAATCGGCAAGACTCTGCCAAATTTAAAATAATTCGCCATTAATTTTCTTTTTTAAAATTAATTTGCAGGTGTGTCTCGCTCGCCGATGCCTCGTGGCTACTGCCGCCTCAGGGAGAAAATAACAAGGCAAGTTAACACACTGAGTTGGCGTGTAGCTATTTCGTGGTAGTTCAAAGCTTAGCCTAATGTGGATGGGGCTTTAGCACGTCATTTGTACAGTCCAGTTAAGCCTATGCCTGTGTTTTGGCTTCATATCTGGTGCACATTTGAACTGTCTTTCTGAATTTAGTCTATATTTCAGGATCTTCCCCTTGGTAGTGCATGAAGCCTGTCAAATGTACATTATGTATTAATTTACATATGTGTATGTTGCAGTTTGAGTACACATATGTAACATGTACATGTGGGTGTGCACACCTCTCCTTGGGGCAAGCTACAGCAAATTCAGGCACCTTTGCAACAGACTGGCTGCCTTAAAAACCACCTTGTCCTGCTGTGTAAACTGTTGCTTGTGGCTTATTAAATGAACTACAACTATGGTTTTAGTCCTAGCACTTTTTCTATTGCAAAGGTGCGTGAATCTGCTGTACTTACACACTGTATAGGAACAGTGTTGTATACAAGTGGTACTGGTGTGTGCAAAATTTATAAAGAAGGCTGAACTGCACCGATATCCTACGATCCTAGGTTTATATACTAAGGAATTAGGTTGAATCCTGACAGACAGACCAAATTTGAGGAATTATCCAGGTGGGATTATCAATGTGCACCACAAAACAGTCACACATGGTCCGTGCCCATAGTTAAGAGGGGTCCTTGTTCATACACATGTAGTTGTATACTATTCTGGTGCTACTACTTTTGTCCATTATATCTCCAAGGTGATTTTGAATGCTTAGTTTCATGATAATTGCATGTAGTTACATATGTTATATAGCCTCATCCCTTGGGGGGGGGGGGGGATATCCCTCCCCAAATACACTCTCCCTATGGCTTACATTTTGTTTAGCTACTGCAGAGCAAAGTCTATTATGGCATTGTTTCTAAATAGTGCCCACCGCTATTCAAATTTTCTCTCTAATAATCCGAACTACACATTAAGATTTACTGTGAGTACTGGTAGCCATGTGTATAGCTACAGTTCACTATCAAAATTAAACAGTATTGTATATGAGGTATACAAATTTTGTATGCATGCAATTGTCTTCTTTCTAACCTGTGTGATCCCCCCAATATGAAGCCCTAACGTCCTAACTAGAGGATTTTGTATGCTTTTTATGTTGTAGATTTGTGTCTGTACCTCTGTTATGACTCGGACTTGAGGTGTTGATATCTGGACTGGTCTTCATCCTTGAATTGAGCTGCCCTCAACTCTACAACCATCCTCCTCATCCGTCCAACGAGATGTCATCAACTGAATTGTCCACTACTCATGCAGCCATGGATGTCAGAAGCATGAAGAGTGCTACAATTGACCTCACCCTGTTGAAAGGACCAATAAGGTAGGGTGGGACTGCCAGTTCATGCAAACGACAAGTCAATAATGGGAGAATGGTGCATATGTGTGTTCTGTGTATTTGAGATCTTCCAAGTACAGTTTAGTTTAATTGAATGTTTGAGTGTTTTTTTTTTTTTTTTTGGTGGTTTCTGTACCAACAATTGACATGTGCCCCCCTCCCAATTTACATGTTAATCCACTTGTCTATGTTAAATTTGTAGACGCAGATCATGTCGCGGTAGTCCTTTGGCGTGCTAGATGAAGGCCATCTAGGTGAAAAGTCCAGGTCAAGCCTGGTGAAGAAAATCCTAGATGAAGACAAAGCTCTAGCAAGTCCAAGGTGAAGTCAGTCCTCAGTGAAGTAAGCCCTAGAGTGTAAACATTCTAGGTGAGCAAGTCTGAGGTGAAGACAAGTGCTTGGTGAACAAAAGTCCAACAAAACACTGATGTGGTAAGTACTTAAGTACCTCTATCTTCATAATTATGTGCAGTTGTATGCTAACTAGGGAATCTTGTGTGCTTCTTTTTATGCTGCAACCTTATGTATGTACATGTACATGTATATGGCAGTGTGTGAGTGTATGCACTATGCATTTGGTTAAAAAAAACCTTATCTTCATACATCTTGCACATTTATATACCAGCTCATCAGATGACAGTGGAACTACCTTGCATCGCTTCGCTAACATTGGGATTTGATTCATCATCTGACCAGCGGTAAGTGCTACTTTATTTACTGGTATTGCGAGCTCCTGCATGAACGCTAGTGTGCCACTAGCGAGCTCCTGCATGAACGCTAGTGTGCCACTTCTTTCTTTTGTTTTCTTTCTTTTGGCACTAGTCTAGCGAGCTCCTGCATGAACGCTAGTGTGCCACTTTTATTTTTTTAGTATTGTTCTAGTGCTATTGTGAGAGCCATTTTGTCTTTTATATCTGCGAGGTATCTGGGACGGCACAGCTGTGATGGATGCAAAAGCAAGTTGCTGATATGGTACATGTAAGTGCCTCTACCCTCATACATGTGATTACATGCTAACTAGAGAATCATATGTGCTTTTTATGCTGCAACTGTGTGTGTGTACGTGGTGGTGTGTGTGTGTGTTTGGGTGTTGACAAAGACCTTTTTTTCCTCATATAGACTAGCAGGTGTTGCTACCCTCATGTGATAGGAGTTTTGGTGAGCACTATTTAGAGCACTATTATCATGTACATATGTTTTGCAAGTATGTTTGTTTACTGACTTGCTATGGTTACGGAGGGGGGAGGCTGTATTAACCATGGTGAGGACTTGGAACAAGACTAGGTTATCTCCAGTGTCCTCGTTGTGCATATATATTTCTCTCCATGCAGGCAGCTAGGCTGGCAGTATCAACCTCCTGCAGCAAGGTACGCATGTGCAATACGCACACTGCCTAACTGTATGCTTAAACACTGACGACCCTATACCTAACCCATTTTGCAATATTTATCCCCCCCCCCTGATTTAAATGCTGCTCATTAATCCACCTGTCTACATTTGAAAACAGATCTGTCCTCAAGCAATTTGCTGGAATGAACTGCAGAACAATTGTGGAAGAACCAACGTACATGTCTAGCATTGTGTACTTATGTCATTCCTTTTTTTTACAAATGCAGGTATGTCCACAGTGAATGTGGTGATACCTCGAGCTGTCGACTCTACCTGTGGTTAATCCTTGCATTGAGCTGGTCTGGACTCGTACATGTGTGTCCTCTACATGCATCCATTCAACGAGACATCAACTGGATTGTCTACCTCTACTCCTGCAGCCATGGATGGGACAGATGTTGGCAACGTGAAGAGTGATGGGGCTATACTGGTTAGCAATGGGTTATACTGTTTTAATGATGTCCTGTAGGAGTATGGTGAGCATTATTTAGGCTATAAAAACAAGTCACTGATGCCTCGACATAAACATGTAGCTGAGCAGAGAATTTTGTGTGCTTTTTATGCTGCAACCTTGTGAGTTCACAAAGTCCTTTTCTTTTTTATATAGGCTGGAAGGAACTTGGAGCAACTGTGGACAAACACTGTATCCTAAGGTATTGTTTATGTTGTATGTCATTCTTTCTTTACAGGTAATGCCGTGTGTGGCAATGGATGTCACAGTTCTCCAGCTGTGTTGGGTACTGACATGCAAAACATGTATGGTACATGTACATGTAAGTACCTCTACCTTCATACGTGCAGTTGTGTGCTAAATAGAGAATCTTGTGTCCTTTTTTTGCTGCAACTATGTGTGTGTGTGCGTGCATGCATGCATGTACTGTGTGTTTGGTTCAAAAACCTTTTTCTTCATACAGAGTGTTACTGTGGTCCTGTAGGAGTTTTGGTGAGCATTATTTAGAAACTGTCATGTGCATTTCTAATTTTTTCATATTGCAAATGTGCATGTTTAGTGACTTGCTGATGTGAAGACATGTGGTCCTTCCCTACCCTGGTTGTGATGGGTGTGGATACACAATAACAATTGACTGATGTGGTATGTACCTCTACTTCGTTTTGTGCTATGAAATACTTTTCTGGTGCTACTGTTAGAGCCATTTTGTCTTTTACATATTGTAGATGTCATTGTCCTTACGACTGTGATATTCTGAAAGGAAGTTGATGTCATGGCCTCCCCGACTATGATGCTTGTGGACATACAAAAGCAATTCACTGATGTGGTATGTGCCTCTACCATCACACATGTACATAATAGTTTATGCAGTGTTCTTCTCAAAAATAATTCAAAGCATGATCAAGCTTTCAGCCTCTATACTTTCCCACATCAAAGAAAAATCTATGCATGTGTACCTCGATCTATATCTCAAATTACCGGTATACTAATTGCCTGTGGATGAGCCTAACTAATTGTACATAATTTTTGAAATTTTGTTGTAGGAAATGAACCTGCCGTGAATTGTGATGCTGCTAAGTGTTGCCTGAACAGAGGCTGAGGATGGTTACAGGACGGTACAGATTGAGGTGGCCAAGTGACCAGCTAATAAATCTGACTGCCTCTTCCCCTCAACAAAAGCTAAAGGTAGGCTTATCTATATCATTTGTGCTGGGGGGGGGGGGGACTTCACAACTAGGCTCTTCAACCTGTATTGGCTCAGTTTGTCAAGTCTGTGAATGATCTGATAGCCATAGGTCAGTGGTACAGTTTACCGTACAAAATTTATCTTGAAAGTATCAAGAACTTGGCCCCTAGATAGAGGCTATTTAATAGGTCATTCCAAGTTGTATTTCTGTTTTTGATCCCCTGCCTGTGTGCTTTTGGCAATCTCCACATTTTCAGCATCCTCAGTAGTTTGTATACTACATGCATGAAGTGACGTGCAGACATTTTGATGACAAGAGTCTGATTGGCTTGTATTGCTGGGTTGCTGGTAGTTCCACCCATCCACATGATCTTTGGAAGAATCCAGGACCAGAAACAGAAGTACAACTTGGAATAGCCTTAGTGAGAGAGATGTTAAATCCCCTGGTCTTACACAATGTACCTTGGGCAACCTGGGAGGGAAATAGTGGAGGTACACATTGACAGGTGCATTTATATTAAACATTTGAATATGCTGCTTGTGGACATGCCATATGCACACCCTCCCACTACGCCTTAATAAGATTCTGGGGAGAACACTAGATGTATATGTATGTATATTTATACACAATGTATCTCCACACAAAACTGTGGACTCAGTAGAAGCTAGTGGAAATAGGAAATCAACCAGTGAGTAAGGGGGAGGAGCTAGAAGCAGAGCTTCAGAGTCAAGAATGTCGGGTGGATCTACTGATGTTGGCGGTGGTGGAAATGACCAATCAGAGAATAGTCTCAGGAGCTAGTGGAAGTGGTGCAAAGGTCAGGGTGAACAAATTATACAGTGTGCACATTAATATAGAGAGAGAGAGACAGGGACAGAGTTATGTAGTTATTTGAGCAGTGATGATTTTTATGATATGGGACCCCTTGGAGCTTGAAATGTACTTGTACAACACATAAGGTAGTTCCCATGGGACCTCCTTTAATTTGCATCAAAGTTCCTCTCCTTAAGTTTATTCAAAATTATCTGATTGTGCCTTTAACTGTGTAAGGGAGGGAGGAGGTTACGAAAATGTACATAGACATCGTCCACGTGCAGTGCACAAGCATAAAAAATTTGCAGAATAGACTCATGTAGATCGCAATTTTAAGTACATTAGGTAATGATCGTCACTTATATATACTTTTCCCTGTTTGTTCGTTATATTGTGTTAAGATGTGGCAGTAACCACTATGCCATACTAGGGGTATCTAAGACTGCAGAGGAAGTCAAAATCAAGAAAGCCTACAAGAAACTAGCTCTCAAACTACACCTGGACAAAAACCATGCCCCCAAATCGGACGAAGCATTCAAAAGTATCTGTACTGCTACCACCATGTGTAAATTTAAGTTTAGAAATGTTTGTGAGAATGTCAGCTATTGAAAATGAACCTTATAAAAGCACATTCACATTACTAATGTTACCTGTATGTGGTATGGGGTCGTTGCTGCTAACTTAGTCAACATGAAAATTTCTAGCTTTGAAGTATTACAAGTGACTTGTACATTTATGTGATATCATTGATTTTCTAGTGCTCCCAGTTCTGCACTCCTGCATGTATGCATACATCTTTCTTAGATAATGGGATAAAATGGTTTGCTACAGTGTACGTACATGTGCATGTATCAGTTTTCGTGTATTGGATGGGAAAGTATTAGTAATAAGGTGATATTTGTTCCATCTATGTGCTTTTGCCCTGCTCAAAATCTGAGGGGAGGAGGCATCTCTCTCCACCATTTTTGTACATCATCAGAGATGATCACATATTTGGACAAAAATGCTGTGTCATCACTTTTATCCCTATACACTGTACATAGTAAACTTCCATGGTGATATTCGATGGTGGTGATCCCTAGGGATTCCCAAGCAAAAACAATATGACTGTGATTGGCATTTGAAGCTATGACATTTGAGCTAAATGTAGATATCCCTAGCTGGGGGATCCAGCGATTTTTTAGCTTTAACACAGCAACTCTATGGGGACACACCCATAATGATGCGTATTGGTATACACGAAACTCACGTGGAATATTTCATGATGTAATTGTCTGTCTTTACTTGCAGCTGTGAGCAAGGTCTACTCTGTGCTTAGTGACAAAGAGAAGAGACACTGATATGACCGGTTTGGTGATGAAGGTCTCCAAGCATCTGGCATGAATGAAGGGTGAGCTAGCTACCATTACGCCTATGATGATGATGATGAGTTTGATCCTGACAACATATTTCAGATGTTTCTTGGAAATAATTTCAACTTTGGAGATGAAGGTACATTGTAAATGATAGTACAAAAATAGAGAGCTATAAGAGTTCTCTAGTACAGATTTTCTTTTGCTACTGAAAATAGAGTATGGCTTGTTCTTTTTTAATATGCTCATATTTCATGTGGCTAATGTACATTGTTGTACATTGTAGGTACAGTATGAGGCCCTTGAGGCATGTGCATGTATGTAAACAGAGTGTGGGTAGGAAATTTTTTAATTTGATAGTTGCCAAACCACCAAATTTTAATTCCCTATTAATTTTCCTAGCTGATATATTCTAGTCTTGTGATATACTAATGTTCTCTACTGTACTTTAGTCATACACTACTGGTGGCAGGAGTAGATTAGATAGTAGTGTTTAACTACTGTACAAATGTTGCAATAGGGAGTGTGTAAACAGTGGACTGGACTACGGGACTGGATTACTGGACTGGACTACTGGACTGATCTTTGACCTCAAATTTATCCCAAGTGCCCAAAAAGGCAAAATTGTGAAGGAAAAGCATAGTGTCACTGTGTGTGTAGGGAGAAGAGAGAGTGGAGAAGACTAAGAATAGGACACCTAGGACACATGATTTATTGTTGCGACGACATATTCTGTAAAAGTAATAAGTTACTGGTGCCATTTACAGTTGAGTTAGTGGTAGGCCCCACGGGCTACTTGATTAATATAAGGCATGTAGCTACATGGCATAGAAAAGATAGAGGAAAGGGGACCCAGTCAATGCTAGGAGTATGTTCATATTTTTGTTAATAGAGTAGGTGAATTCAGGCAATGGTGTCTCTAGGTAGCTAGCACAGGTGGATGCACATAGCTAACGGAACATATAAACTGCGTGTTGTAAATAGCAATAAACATACATGCACTGCCAGGTAGGTACGTGTACATGTACTAGCATACTTATTACTGCCTGTGGTTGTGTGTACTATACTACCACTAAACAGTGCATACAGTAAGTTGTACAGTACAGCTACATGGGATAATACTAGGAGCAGGAGTGGGTATAGGACAAACATAATATTAAAAATGCAATTCACGTTGAAAAGAAGATAGGCAATCACAGTGGCTATAATATAATAGCAAGAGCCATATATACTCTTGATAATAGTAATAGCCACACTTACTCAGTTACCGGCATTAAATCACTGTAAGCTCCCCAGTTCATACTGGTTGCTGCAGACCAGCTCAGGGCGTAATTGGGCTCCACATTTGCTGTTCATAACTAATAAAAATTTTAATTCTAAGCATACAAGTAGCTAGCTAGCTATAGGTTCATTTCTATAGCTTTGAAGTTCCTTGAACATTTTGCAGGGCCTATCTCATGTCTTGTAGCTATTTTACACTTTCTTGAACATGCTTTATGTGCAAAAAAGTTATTTTGGGGGGTGATTTTGAGGTCAAAGGTCAGCCCAGTAGTCCAGTCCAGTAATCCATTCCAGTAGTCCAGTCCACAGTTTACAGACTCCTGTTGCAATAGCGTTCCAGTAGGATGATGTAGGCAAAATGGCAGCGTAATGTAAACACAGACAGGCCACAGCTGCAGCTGCATAGAGTGCTACACAGCAGGGGAAATCTCTCAGTTTACACTACTACACTATTGGGCTGGACTTACCATGACCACTATTCATTTAGGCTGGTGTTTGAGACATCATCCTACCAGAAAGTGTTTACAGGCAGTTCAACACTCCTGCTCCTGGGCTAGAGGCTAGGGTGAATACGTAGCTACATGTATGCTTTGCTATATACGTGTCCATGAATTTTGTTTGTGGGTGAATCCTGTAATTACACATGCTCCTAAACTATGATCAATTTTGAGGTACATGTGCAATGTCATGAATACAGTTGTTATTGAGTATAACCAGTTTGTGCTCTCTCTCTCCAGTCAGATGATATTTCATGGATTGGTCTTTGTCACCTGCTGTCTCTCATCATCATTCTTCTTCTGTCTCTATTCTCTGGTGTTTTCTTTCAGCAGCCCCCGTCTCCCTATGCCCTACACTCAATTTTTTGGTCTTTGCAGCATCCAAAGAATCACCAAGGAGTTCATTATTTCTTGCTATGTTCAGGTAAATAGAGACAATCACATTCTATGTTATGATTGTATATTTACATGTACTTGTTGCTTAGATATAATCACCTACATGCACATATGTACAACACATGTGTACTGCATGTATTACAATTCTCTCTCTCTCTCTCTCCTCCCTCCCTCCCTCCTTTTTGTTTCTTTAGGAGTTAAGTTCCAGTATAGTAATAGTAGATCCCAGCTTCGTCACATTGAGAAGCAGGTGTTGGAAGACTACCTTTGGGAGCTCAAAGTTTCCTGTAAAAGACATTGGATGTCTGGCCATCCAGGTATAGTGTGTGTGTGTGTGTGTGTGTGTGAGAGAGAGAGAGAGAGAGATCACATGGTGTGTCATGTGACCATTTTGGTGACTTTAGCAGCATGTGTGATCACTAGTGTTATTTACTTTTGTGAGCTTACATAGTATTACTAATACAGCTACATGTGTATGCTTAATATCGCACTCCTAACAGTGTGATATTAATCCCCCCCCCCCCCCCCCCCCCCCCCCCCCCCCCCCCCCACCCCCCCCGCAGGATCTACAGTGTGGTATTAATTTCTTCAGGGCCCACAGTAACAGGGTCACTGGCCAATGAGAATGAGAGTCTACTGTTCTGTTGAGTGAATTCACATAGCAACAATCCTTGACTAGTAAGTAGTACAATGTCAGCAGTGTGTGCACACATTGTTTACATAGATACAGGAAGGTGAGACACCATAATTGAAACAATCAGGAAGTCATTAGCTAGATCTAGCCATGTGCATTCCAGCTACATACAGTGCCTTGTAATTGTACAGTGCAGTCCAATCTGTTCTGTCAGTCTCGGTCACGAAGACACCTGGATACGGTCAACTACGTCAAGGTCGCCAGGCTTAGCTACGCAGCAGCGGAGAAGACGCACGCGGATTGCAAATGAAAGCATGTTAAGAAACTGGAGGTGCTCCTGAGCAGGAGCAAAATAAGGCGGAGCTTTGCCTCGAGGGCCAGGCACGTTGGGTAGTCAACCTGTCCAAGAGAGCTCTCACTCCTAGTCAGGAAGAAATTTTGAAGAAAGGTTTAAACTTTGCACCAGTTCCCATAAGTTTTCCGTTGCAGGACACCATTGCAGGTATGGAAGAGGCAGCCTGGAAGCTTCCAGAAGATGACGCCCAGGACTTACGGATGCGTGTATGCGGGATCATTAGTAGTTCCAAGCTTCCCAAAGACAACATCACGAGGTCTCAACAGGTGGCTCTGAAGGAAATGAAGGGCTGGGATGACCAAGTCATCCTGGCAGCGGACAAGGGGAATGCAACGGTGGTGATGGAGAGGAGTGACTACGATGGGAAGGTCAGGGAGCTACTCAGTGACACCACCACTTACAGATGTCTACCTAAGGATCCCATACAGGCACAGGAAACCAAGATAAGTTGTAAATTAAGGGAATTTCAAAAAAATGAGATCACAACCCCAATATACAATAGACTTAGGCTCACTGGGTCCCAACCCCCTAGGTTACATGGCTTACCTAAGATCCATAAGCAGTCCGTCCCACTTAGGCCCATTGTCTCATGTATTGGGTCCCCCTCCTACCAGCTTTCCAAGTACATAGCCTCGATCGTTTCTCCCCTGGCTGGTAAGACCAGCTCGCATGTTTTAAATTCTAAGCATTTTGCTGAGACAATGGGGGACGTTACCATAGGTAGTGATGAGTCGTTGGTCAGCTTTGATGTCACATCTCTGTTTACCAATGTACCCATTGGAGAAGCAGTAGAGATCATCCGTGATAGACTAAGGGAAGACGAGGATCTGGTTGAGAGAACACCACTCTCACCAGATAGGATAGCTGAATTACTGGGCCTGTGCTTGAAATCTACATACTTCAGTTACAGTGGTGAATTTTATGAACAGAGAGAGGGCGCTGCCATGGGCTCCCCTGTCTCTGCGATCGTAGCAAACCTGTACGTGGAATTTTTCGAGGAGCTGGCTCTTGAGTCAGCACCTTCTAGACCACGTTTGTGGAAGCGGTATGTGGATGACACATGCTGCATCCTTAAGACTGGTGATGTGGACGGGCTCCTCAATCACCTTAACAGCCTACGACCCACCATAAAAATTCACCATGGAGCTGGAGGAGGGGGGTCCCCTCCCCTTCCTAGATACCAGGGTAACTAGTTTGACTAATGAAAAACTTGATATTACTGTTTACCGTAAAAAGACACAGAGAGGTACCAGCACTTTGAGTCTCACCACCTGATACACGTCAAGAGAAGAGCGGTAAGGTGCTTTTACGATCGAGCACGAAACATCACGCAACGAGATGAGAGCCTAAAGGAGGAGGAGAGCCATCTCATGAAGACATTCATTGGGAATGGCTATCCTCGAGCCTTCGTACGTTCAGCCACAGCACCACGAACACCGAGAGAGCCTAGTGACGATGACGACAACGACACAGAGAAGCCTCCGATAGTCCATAATTATGTAGCAGGCGTGAGTGAGAGGATAAGGAAGGTGTGTCGGGACTTCAACATCAGAACGGTGTTCAGGTCCGGACCCACCCTCCGCAACCTACTCACTAAGGCAAAAGACCCCTCCCGATCGACAAACAATCGAACCTCGTCTACGAGGTACTGTGCACCTTTGGAAAGGTGTACATCGGCGAAACTCAGTGCAGGCTAGGAACACGAATCAAAGAGCATAAGGACGCATGTGTGAAGAACCTCATGGATAAGTCAGTCATAGCCGAACATGCATGGACAAACGATCACCCAATAAACTGGGCCAAGACGAAGATTTTACAACGAGCAAACAGGGCCATGGAGCTGGTCCTTAAGGAATCGCTGAGCATACGCACGACACCGGAGGACACGTGCTTCAATTGAGACAGCGGGTATGAGCTTCCCGACTGTTGGATTGCCACGTACAAGAAGTGGGGCCAGCTTGAGCAGCACCCACAGCGCCCACACAAACGCATGGGGCGCCCTGTTAGGCATGCGCACTAACCAAAACTAATTATTTCACTGTACTTTGCCCTCTCAAATAGCCTATAAAAGTAGAGTCCCATCCAGTCTAGGTTCATCTCGCCCTGAGGAGGATTGGAGCATCCAGTCGAAACGTTGCCAAGATGAGTTTTCAAGTTCAAGTTGTCTATCAAGAGAACCTTCATCATTTCAAGACACCTACTGTCGATACCAACTATCAGGTACACACATAGCGGTAAGAAAGTAACTATGCTTTAGTAGTGAGCACAGTACAGTGTTCAGAAAGTTAGATGGCCTTGATACGTAGGTGAGGTAGCCAGCCAGTCCTCAAAGCTTGTGTAGTCAGCCTGCTGTTTCAGCTGTACAGTACGTTATTCTTTGATACATTGTAGCTCTTCTTTGTGTAGTTGATTTTAGTATTTGCAGTAGTTTGTTGCTATGGAGGGGAGCCTTGGGATGTAGATTAGTTATAGCAGTAAATTAAAATCTCTTAATATAATACAGTGTATCTTGCATGTATCATCCTTTTTTAGCACAATATTGTGTATAATAAAATGTTTTGCAAGTAGTTTCATATTTTCTCTCTCTCTCTCTCTCTCTCTCTTGTCTTTTATATTGTAGGTGTCTGTGACTGTGATGTTCTGAAAGGCATGGTCTCCCCAACTGTGATGCGTGTGGACACACAAAAACAATTTGGTACGTGCCTCTACCGTCACACATGTACATGATAGTTCATGCAGTGTTCTCAGTAGAGAGCTATAAGAGTTTTTCTAGTAGTGATCTTATTTTTGTTTTACTACTGAAAATAGAGTATGGCCTGTTCTTGTGATAATTTTAATTTACTTACAATGAACATTAGCCAGATAAATTACGAGTAAAGTACGAGGCTCTTGGGGTATGTGCATGTATGTAAACAGAGAGTGAGTAGGAAATTTTTTTAATTTAACAGTTATCCTTGTACTGTATTGGTGCAGTTATTTATGCATACGCTACTGGTAGTGATGGCAGACTCTACAGGAGAGCTCACAGGAGACCTCAATACCACACTCATCATCATCATCATCATCAGCATGGCAACCAACAGGTATGTTCCACATTTAAATATATGCTACATGCATATACATATATGTACTCCCCCCACCCAACTTTAGCCCCTTTAATTTGTTGAACTTAATTCATACATACCAGTGTACATGTGCATCGTGCTATATAGCATTGATAGTATTCTTCATTATAATAAGATGTATATTTTATCCCTGCACAAGGGATAAAATATTTTGTTGTTGTTGTCATTGTCAAGACAAAAATCACCAGATCTCGAGATGTAGGCATCTTAGCAAGTGGACAGTGCTGTCAAGATGTCGTAAATAGTGATGAGTCTTTGCTTCTAAGTGCTTGACAAGGACCACAAACGCTACAAATCGTGCTTATTGAACAGCCATGCCTATTGACCACACCTACATGTAGTAGTGCCATACTAGTCTGCAGTTTTTGCTGCACATGTTCTAACAGGTAGGGGTCGTTGAGTCAGAAATACTGGTTCTATAGGCTGGAGGCTACAGGCTAGGGTGAGCGTTATATATAGCTATGCTTTGCTGTATGTCATACAGTGCACGTGGGGTGGGGTATGTGCTCTAGAGAGCTTTAGTTTTTCTTCTTTTGATTGATGAAGGCATGTATAAAATGCTTTGATATGGTCACAGGCCACACCATCACATCTGTCCATGAATTTTGTTTGTGGGTGAACCCTGTAATTACACATACTCCTAAACTATGATCAATTTTGAGATACATGTACATGTGTACAGTTGTTGTTAAGTATAACCAGTTTGTGCTCTCTCTCTGAGCTTTAATTCAAAACAGCATGTGCATAGGCTTGTGTGTATGCATGAGAATGTGTCATGTGATCAGTCAGGTGACTTCAGCTGCAGTTGTGTGCACTAGCTGGTGTACATGTGTGTGTGTCAGTTGTGTGTACGTGTTTTAATCATGTGTGCATGAGAATGTGTACATGTATGTGTGTGAAAGTTTGTGATTGCATGGTGTGTCATGTGACCAGTACATGTAGGTGTCTTGACCGGTGTTCTATATCGTACATCAAGAGTACATTAACATGTAGCCACAAGCAATTTCATGTTGGTGTGTGTATGTATGCGCCAGTGTATATGGTAGTTGCATGTACCACAGATGTGGTTGGTCATTCACAGACTTCTCTTCATACAGATACAATGATTGATTGATAAGAGGAGGGGTGGTTAGGCAGCAAAAGTCAAGTCTTCTAGAAATTTAAGGTGAAATTCCATTGTGTAAAAAGTGTGATTTTATATTCAATTATTCACCACTATCTTTGTGCTCAAAGGTCATATCTGGATATCTGCTACTGCTATATTATACTGCCTGCTCGATTAACAGTAGACTGGTTATTGGTGAGGATGATTTCCCAATTTACAGATCTCTCTCTGATGGTAAAGACTTACCAGCAACTGATTCCAGGAGATCATGCACATGAACAAGGTGAGCTTTAATTCAAGTATGCAAGTGCATGAGCTTAAGCTTGTGTGTGTGGGGGGGGGGGGGGGGGGGGGGGGGAGAGGTCACATTGTGTGTCATGTGACAAGTCAAGGTGAGCTTTAATTCAAAAATGCATGTGCATGAGCTTGTATGTTGTACATGTATGTGTCATGTACATATAACCTGTCAGGTGACTTCAGCAGCAATTGTGTGAACTAGCTAGTGTTTACAGTGGTGAACTTGTCCTTGGGAGATACTACAATAAAGCTGGTTGTCTGCATGATACATGTTTGGTTAAATGTACTTACTTGTATGTACAATCATACGAGCAATTTAACGTTTTTTTGCTACATCTTTTCCTTTTCGAGCCATACATGTATGTGTGTGTATCACAGTGCTAGTGTGTTATATGTGTTTGTGTGTATGAGTATGTGCATATATGTGTTTGTATGTGTTTGTGTGTGTGTGTGTGTGCATGTGTTGTGTAAGAAGGTACATGTAGGTAGCACCTCTGCACATGTACTTTTGTGGGGTTTTTTACTATCGAGTACGTTTATTTGAATCTAGAGTCCTTCCTCTCCAGTTATGATAATTGATTAGGGCATGGCCAAGGTTTGTGAAAACTGGGGTGAAATTTCATGTGGGGCAGTAGGCAGGGGCATAGTAAGGATTTTGATGGTGGGTGGGCTATAGGATGGAGCCAGTCATAAAAGATTAAGCAGAGACATGTTAATACAATGGGTGATGGTTCAATAAAGGAGATTTAGCTGTAGAAAGCGGGAAAAGGTCATTGGTAGCTTGCTGGATCAATGAATGGCTATGCACATGTGCTATAAATTGATGGATGTAGACTTGATCAGCCAAAAAGTGGGGTGGCCATGGCCGTCCCGGCCACCCTGCTTCCTATCCTAATCATGCATAGTTGGTACTTGTGAGCGATCATAATAAATTTCACAATCACCTTTGTATTGTTCCCTATAGATCAAGACCCAGTCATTGGAGTCAAGAGTCAAGCAAGACCCATCACACAGTGTTCTCCCCCAGTGTACTCAAGGAATGTTGGCCCTGCAAGCCTTCAGAACAGACTTTTCTTTGATGTAGTCCAATTTTTTTTATGTGACCACAGGCCACTCTTAAACCACTCCCTCCTATCATACTATTCTTTGGGAGAATACTGGTGTAGGACTGAAAGTTAGGCCCAGATAAATAATCCTTTTTTTCTACCTATAATTAATTTCTTCAATGCTTACAAACATACCCTGTAATGCTTTCAAATGTACCTAAAATTCTCATTTCCTGCTCTTCAAATTTCATGTAATCCAATTATAATAATTGAATTTAGTGTGCATGAAGTGAATGTCAGTGACATATACTGCAGTATAACTGAAGCTTCAATGTAGTCTTCAAGTGCACTTTCTTGACTCAATTTGCATTAAGTTGCCTATAATTTTCAATTACTTCTAGATATCTATGCTGTTTTTAAAAAATGCCAGCATTATTTAGTCTGGGCCTACTGGAAGTACTACATGTAATAGTATGTAGTTAAAAACTAAAATTGGAACTGGCGGGTGTAGCTTTAGTCTGCGTTTTGTGTATACTGCATTCTGCATGTATGTATCCTACAGCCTGTTATTGGTATGAAGATACGGCCCTGTATGTAGGGTTCTATTTAGTTTATACATATCTACCTGTAGCTGTACAGGTAGATACAGGCTGTGGCTACATGTCCTATACAGATTGTCTTCTACTATTGTCCCTGCTATCAAATCACAATGCAGCTAGTTAATTCTTATTTTCGTTTTATGCTAAGATGTATGACATTGCATACAAAGTAATATTATGTACAATCGTGTAATTGCTGCTATGTGACGTCCGCGCGCGCATGCGCAAGGTGTAAAGTAATCGGTTTTGTCATAAGCACAAACACAAAAATGTTGAGATGTAGGTGTCTTAGTGAGTGGCTAGTACATGGTGTCAAGATATCAGAAATAGCAAGTAGTCTGCCTCTATTAAGTTCTTAACAAGAGCCACTTCATCGTGCTTTTAATGGGCACGCCTATTGACCACACCTATGCGCATGCTCGAATCGGTAAGGGTAGTTGAGTCAGGCACTGTTTTTGTATGTCATACGGAGTGCACAGGTTAGAGAGCTCTAGTTCTGTCATGTTCAAAGCTTTCATGTTACCACTTGAATCACAGTGACTGGAAAAGTTCGACTGTCTCCTATAGATGAAATTTTTTTGGCAAAATTACCAAAACTAAGTGTGGACTTTACTACCGTGTATCACTGTCTTCCAACTGCACTGTACTTTGTAAATGATATTACAATGCAGCACTGGCGTGGCTACGATGGGGCCAAGCGGGGGCGTATCCAGGATTTTGGTAGGAGGGTACTGAGCAATAGAAAATTATATAATCGCACGCGATAGTTTGCCCACGCCCACATCATGCATGCGTTCGCGCGTGCGCGTGAGTCGCCCCGTACCCCGACTGAAATCATTACTTGAAAGGGCAAAGCAGAGGTAGCATCTCTACCAGTTGATCCTCTATTGCCAGGACTAGCAGTCTGCTGTGATGCTGCTTTGTGAAAAAAAAACTTAGGAGAGACATGGTCGCTGGATTGCCGCGCTAGTAAATCATTTAACGCATGCGCTGTGTATTTATGTTATGGTAGCTACTCGTACTCTGACCTTTAACGTTGGGGAGGTGTGGTTTATGTTTCTATAACGTATAAGGATCAGAGGAGCGACATGAGGTAGTTCTAGCTGGAATCTGCTGTGAATATATCATGAGTAAGTTATTCTACAATTGATTCATAAACTTATGATATTTGAAATTAAAAGTTGCCTTCAGTTGGCTTGCTATCACTGAAATGAGCTTCATAGATACTGTATTGTTCTCAGCAGGGAGGGGGGGTGCTTGAGCACCCCCCTGGATACACCCCTGCCAAGGGGGGCCATGGCCCCCTCACTTTTGTCCTATTTTCAAGGGGTAGTCATTGCAATATACTCTTTACTTCCAGCTGCGACAGCAATCAAAGTTTTTGATCGCTAAAATTGGCTCTTGATCGCTTGATCCTGCCTTAAAGCACCTCTTGATCCCTTGATTGACGAACTTTCTACGCTTGATTGTTGATCGGTTAAATGACCACACCCAGTGGTTATGCCCACCACCTATCTATGCTTGAAGTAGACTTAACCACAATAATGCGGACCACGCCATGATAAATGAAGTTATTGATAGGTTCAGCTCTTTTGATAATTCTTAATATCCGAGAACCAAGCAGCCCATTATCATAGCTTCCCCTTCTCCATAATTTTGGCAGGGTCAAATCTCCATAGCTTTACTACTGCACCATCTCCCACATGCAAAATATCTTTGAGTTTTGCATACCAGAGCACACAATGTCGCTATGTACATTTGTGGTAAAGTTATACACTAAATCAAGTTACAAGACACACCCACACATATTATTTGCATATACATAACATGAAGATAATAGGAGGATTCCACGCAGACGTGTGAAGAAATTTTAATAAGATGCAAATGATATTCAACGCACTTTCAGGAAGCTCCGGCCAGGTTCCTGTCACGCCCATTGGTGGGAATCAAATGTATTATGCTCTATGGGAATAACGTGCATTTTCGAGGCTGTGCAGAGCTTCAAGTTAGATACCAAGAAACGGCGCTAGCTACAGCACTCTAGGGTGCCGTACATGATATAGCCGAGGCACTTTTTTGAGAGTGCAACTATTTGCTTGGCTAGCGCGATAAACGCAATGTTATCCCATTGAGCATAATGCATTCGATTCCCACCAATGGGTGTGACAGGAACCTGGCCGGAACTTCCTGAACGGGCGTTGAATATCATTTGCATCTCATTAAAACTCCTTCACAGGTCTGTGTGGAATCGTCCTATAGTGCTAGCATTTTATCATTGTTTATACTAGTTGATATTAATAATTAACCATAATATCCGTGCTACCGGACAAAGTACAGTTAAAATTACTACTATTGCTCGATGGAGCATCAGAGTTAATAGTGTGTGCATGGTATATACAACGTCTAGCATTTTATTCTGATTTTGATCGTATTTGTGGCCTGAACGCCATCTTGATTCCTTGATCATTGCTCGCCTGTGTGCTTGATCCCTTGATTTCACTTTGATCGCCGTCGCAGCTGGAAGTACAGAGCACATTGCGGTGACTACCCCTTTAAATTAATGCTTCAATTTTAATTACACATGCTCACTGCATAGTACTATATAGCTAGGGCCCAAACAAGACGGTCCACACCAATTTAATTTCATGTTCTATAGAACCATAGCGCAAGACGGTGGGATTGGTAGGTTAGGAAAGAATAATAATAATTACATCATTTCTCGTTTTATAATAACAAGAAAATTTAAATTATTAAGGACAGTGAAGGAAGTAATTACTTCGTCCTTAATATTATTAGTACAAATGATGTGATTCCTAACGCAGCATCCTAGGACATTCCATTAGCCAGCTCAGAGTAACTCGTACAAATTAAAGTTAATACGTGTGTGGCGGGCATCATGGTTGTATCTTGTTGCTTACTTTGATTTTGGGGAGGGGGTGGGGGGAGCTTTGTACAAAATATGGGGTCTGTTGACAGAAAATTTTTGTATGACCTTAGTGTCTATCCTAAAACAGTTTACCATACAGACTTGAGAGTATTCCTGTATCACCCAGTAGACAGGCCACAGCTTGGAAGATCACTCCTATCAGCAATGCAAGCAAGGTAAAAATGGGCCAAGAGGTTTCTACATACCAGTACGTACACCACAGAAATGTAAATATCTGAAAGCCTCTTGTGTGTGTGTGAGTGTGTGTGTGTGTGAGTGTGTGTGTGTGTGTGTGTGTGTGTGTGTGTGTGTGTGTGTGTGTGTGCGCGCATCATGTGTGTATCTGTTACCATGCTAGTGGCAATATGCCTGGTTTATGTCCAAAATGAGGTGACATACAACTACTATCTTTATACTTGGACAATAGCTAGCCATAGTTTTCATGCAGTGGATCATTTTCAGTGGAGAGATATTTTGCCAAGCCCAACAACCTTTACTAAGCTAGCTGTATGCAAATTGGTTAGAAAATGTACACGTAGCCCTAGCATCCATTCAAACTGTGCTTAGAAGGTGTAAAACTGGATGTACATAGGAGCTATATTAAATTTTATCACACACATACACACACACACAAGATCCAAAACCTACTGACAAGGCAGGTACAGCTGTTACTAAGCGACCAGCTACCACTCCTCCACCAGGGTAAATCACTAATAATCATAATTATTGTATAGTCTAAATATTCTTTTACATAGTAATGTATGGGGAAAATAATTTCAAACACGTTTTGAAAAAAACCGTTATCATCCCGTACCCCTGTTTGAATCATGTGACCTGTATTACTGTGAGTTTGGACAGCTAGCTGCTATGTAGGCAAGTATGAAGAACGGTGTTAGCGATAGGTAGCTAGCTATCTTCGCTTACTAGTATGTCGATATCGATGCTACGGAGAGAACTTCGTACTGGAGGGAAGCTGGTTGTAACTGCTGCTGGTGTTTGCTCGGTCACCGTGTGGTGTCTACTCTGAATTTGTTCGACAAATGATCCAAGACACCTCTCTGGTATTATTAATTTTACAGCCATTAGCTCAACGATAGGCTTCTCTTTTGTTCATTTTGTCATTCCATAGTCGCTGTTGCTAGCTGCGTTCGAAGTTAATTTTTAGTTTTTAGGGGGTGTGGGTACGTGTGTATGATCCAATCATTCGCCAGATTTGCCATACGATAAAATCGTTATTACCATGGTAGAACACGATACCAGGAAATATCACAAGTTCATTGCCAAGTATTGTTACGAGTGCATAGCACAAGTAACAATACCTAAGGCAATGAATGAGTGATGTTCCCTAGAAATGCCTAAAGAATATAAATAATTGATTAAGTCATTGACCCCATACCCCCTTGCTGACCTTGCACTCTCTGATGCTTTTCTTCCTATAGTAAAATTATAGTCGAGAATCATAACACAATGAAGTAACTCACTGCTGTAATGTTTTATACACAAATATGATAATTAGATGTTGGTTTTGCATATTCTATGAGCAGTAAAACCACGAGTAGAATTGCGAAACCAACATCTAACTATTTGGTAGCACTTACTACTGGCCCATTAACCCTCTATCACCTCTAGTTGGGTGGTGAAAAATGTGATGCTATGGTAAGTGCTACTAAACATGTAGAGCTAGTGTATTGGACAAGTTAGTGTAAACTAAAACCTCATCCCCAGGCTCCTCCCAGTTTTTCAATGAAAACTGGGAGGAGCCTAGGGACAAAGCTAAATGTAAACCACCCATAACATGCACCTACAATGTATGTGAGTTTTTAACAACATAGTGGTTAGGATGTTTTGTACTTGACAGGTTAGTGTTAACTAAAACCTCATCCCCAGGCTCCTCCCAGTTTTTCAATGAAAACTGGGAGGAGCCTGGGGACAAGGCTAAATGTAAACCACCAGCACCCATGAATATGCAGCTATGTGAGTTTTTAACAACATAGTGAATAAGCATGAGGCATTATCTGGCCATGGCTCGTTTCAGTAATATTAACAAGCAGGACATATTGATGAAGCCTTTTTGAGATAATTATATGTACCGTATAGGCAGTGATCTTGGTGAGTATTAGTTGAATTTGGCGAAATAGGCTCGATCAATTTAGGCGTAGGATTATAGGCCCTATAATCCTACGCCTAAATTGATTGCATACAAGTGCAATATTCCCACTATAATATTGCATTGTAAACTTGTTAAAGTCTTTACCATTTCCTTCTTCAGCTCCTCTTTACTACGTTCCGTTTCTCTCTTGATGTAACTTTTGTTCCTCTCCTCTGTTCTTGGTAGGGTCTTTATTATAGAATCCTTCACGGCACTCTAACTTCTACATTATACATCCATGCTGATGGTCTCACATAGCATTAATTCTACCCTCTCAGACAGCATTACTGTATAACTTAAAATGTTCGGGGGGGGGGGATATTATATGCTCTTGCCAAACTTTGCTCAAAAACTAATTTTGTGGATAAAATTTTCGTGACCAAGGTTCCAGCAATACATTGCATCTATTATGGACTTGAAATTTCATGGGAGAAACTTTTTGTGACCACACTCCAACCCACAAAATATTACAACCTTGAAGATTTTAGGCTACCAGTATATGTTATTTAGGTATTGCTGTACTATACCTGTGGTGATGAATATCATCCTTGACTCTGTGTAATTGATACCTGATTTCCATGAACAGCTGTTAAAATTTTCAATATAACTGATCTTATACTGAGAAGTGGAAGCCATTACGCATGTATAGGCAGAGGAAGACAGTGAAGGTTGGGACATTCGTTGGGCACTAGACATTCCTAGTCATAAATTTAATTAATTCAAAGAGAGGTAAAATACTGATACTTTAGATAACATTCCTACATTATTGCCCAAATTAATGTCTAATCACAGCTGCTTTAGTGTGGACACTGTACATATACATACAGCAATAGAGGAGCACAGTGCATGGTTACCTAGCCACAACTTACAATTTTGAGTGATAACAGTTTACACTAATACTGACCACACTGTAATAATTATTAAGTGGACTCCACTGTCCTGCAGGCCGTGCATATACAATAGTACAGAGATATACCTATTGCATTATACAAATTTTGTAGGTATATCGCCAGGTGCAGCATAAAATTAATTTTGAAAACGTCTGCACATACTGAGTGGCTATGTATGGACATTATGTTTGTACACTCTGTGCACAGAGTAATACTGTGTCGAAATCATTCTAGTCAGTCAACAAAAGATAGAATCGTTAGTAAGGACGGCTATGAAACAAAATAAGTCAGTTTTCGGTGAACGATCGAACCGTTAGTAAGGATGGCTATGACACAAACTTTTTTTGCCGGACAGTACCTGATAAACGACCGAATCTTTAGTAAGGATGGCTATGAAGCTATGTAGTGTAATCTTTTTGCCTAACAGTATCTGGCAAACAAATCGAATCGTCGGTAAGGATGGCTATGAAACGAAATCTTTTTGCCGTACAGTACCCGACAAATGACCGAATTTTTAGTAAGGATGGCTATGAAGCTACTATAGTGTAATGTAATCTTTTTGCCTAACAGTATCCGGCAAACCAATCGAATCGTTACTAAGGATGGCTATGAAACGAAATCGTTTTTCCGGATCTGCAAACTATTGAATCGTTACTAGAGTATGTTACTATATTATATCACTATGAATGGTATGTCATATTGCCGGACAGTATCCGGCAAATGATCGAATTGTTAGTTAGGATGGCTATGAAGCTATGTAACGTAGTTTTTTTGCCGGATAGTAGCCGGCAATGATAGTAAGGTTGCTAAGTAATGGAATCTTTTTTGCTGGACAGTATCTGACAATAATTTTAATGACAAATAGAGGCCAGGAGGCCCAGTAGTCAGAAACAAAAGTGTAAACAAAAATTGAGGAAAAGTAGTGGCAGATAAAAGTGTTAAAGAAGTGATCTCCTTTTCTCGAGTGCTACAGATATGAATTTGCTGAAAGAGTAGAGTAACTGTTTACTGGTTGTAAGGATGGCTAGGAAGCTATGTGACGTAATCTTTTTGCCGGACAGTATCCGGCAAATGATCCAATCGTTAGTAAGGCTGACTATGAAGCTATGTAACGTAATCTTTTTGTCAGACAGTATCCGGCAAACCATCGAATCATTAATAAGGATGGCTATAAAGCTATGTAACCTAATCATTTTTGCCAGACAGTATCCGGCAAACTATCGAATCGTTAGACCTAGTAAGTAATGCTATGAAGCTATGTAACACAAATTTTTTGCCGCACAGTATCCGGCAAACGATCAAATCGTTAGACCTAGTAAAAATTGCTATGAAGTATGTAATTGATATATAGATGGAGCACCATTACACTGAAGGGGGTGTGGCCACGAAACTTGCTCATGCTCACCCGCACAATATTGCACCTGTACACTACAGAGTAATATAGAAAAAAATTTCTGCCTACGCCACTGCACTAGCTGAAACAGCAAGTTATCTACAGTCAGCCATAATCAAAACCTTCATAGCCATAATTAAAAACGTTCGTGGATTTAAGGACATTGCCGCAAAAAATACTCGGATAGAGTTCTAAGCAGAAATACTTTTAATTTCGTGGATTTCACTTTATTAGTCACTATCACTACAAATCAGTGCCATCAGCAATTTTTGCTTGACAATATCCCGCAAATGAATCGTCAATTTTACAATTAGAGAATTGATGACAAGGTATTGTCCGGCCTACATTCAGGTGCATTAAGGACTGGAATCACACACGCGTGTACAATAATTAGTGGGCGTGGCCAATGTCAATGGGATAGGTGGCAACTTATAGCCACAAGAACCTTACTAACACAATAATATTATGTAGAATTTATGCGAATAAGAACATGCAGGAGGCTGAAAGCATCGAAAAACAGTTTATACTTTATTGTTTCAGCAGTCTGCTCGGTCAGCCACCTGCCTGGACGATTTTTTATTTTGGGCCCAATTCGTGGGGTCAAAGGTCAAATGTTGACTGCTTTAACCCTAGGCTCACGGGATTTTGAACTTGATGCACAGATCAGAGGAGGTTGGAACCGGAAAAAAATCACATGATAACCATTCGCATGTAGTACATGTACGTGTAGCATGTGCTGTGCATATTATTGGTATGTTAATTAACTGCGTAGCCGCTAACCTGGGCGCAAGTCCTCATGGCTCATGAGGGAACTCGAATAGTTTAGCAATGGCAGCAGACAGAGGAGCAGGCTGAGATTCAGGACCCAAATTTGTATGGTGGCGAAACACAGACGCTCGTGCCTGTACTAGTCTGTGGGGATCTCTACTCTTACACTAGATAGACTGTACTAACAATCAACAGCTTCAACTATACTAACAAGATCAACAAATTTAATAGCTTCAACGACCAACAGCTTCAACATGGTGATCAACAGATTCAACAGCTTCATCAATCAATAGCTTCAACAACAGATTCAACGACTTCAGATTTAACAGCTTCAACAACAATCAACAGCAATAGATTCAACATCAACAACAATTAACAGCTTCAACATGGTGATCAACAGATTCAACAGCGTCAACAATAACCAACAATCAACAGCTTCAACTATATTAACAAGATCAACAGATTCAATAGCTTCAACAATCATAATCAACAATCAACAGCTTCACCAACAGATTCAACAACAGATTCAACATCAACATCAACAGCTTCAACGTGGTGATCAACAGATTCAACAGCTTCAACAATCATAACCAACAGCCAACAGCTTCAACTATACTAACATGATCAACAGATTCAACAACAGCTTCAACAATCATAATCAACAATCAACATCTTCAACAACAAATTAAACATCGACATCAACATCAATGACTTCAGATTTAACAGCTTAAACAACAATCAACAGCAACAGATTCAACATCAACAACAATTAACAGCTTCAACATGGTGATCAACAGATTCAACAGCTTCAGCAATCATAACCAACAATCAACAGCTTCAACTATAATAACAAGATCAACAGATTCAATAGCTTCAACAATCATAATCAACAATCAACAGCTTCGCCAACAGATTCAACAACAGATTCAACAACATCAACATCAACAGCTTCAACATGGTGATCAACAGATTCAACAGCTTCAACAATCATAACCAACAACCAACAGCTTCAACTATACTAACATGATCAACAGATTCAACAACAGCTTCAACAATCATAATCAACAATCAACATCTTCAACAACAAATTAAACATCAACAACAATCAATAGCATCAACAATAACAGGTTTGACATCAACAACACCAACAACAATCAACTGCTTCAACAACAGATTCAACAGCTTCAACAATCAACAGCTTCAACATGGTGATTAAAGCTATTGATTTATTGGGATGAGCCTACTCCTACATAGAATGCACTGTACTGTCAATAAAGAGCTTCAACTATACTAATAAGATCAACAGATTCAACAGCTTCAACAATCATAACCAACAATCAACAGCTTCAACAACAGATTCAACAACAATCAACAGCAACAGATTCAACAACATCAACAATTACAGCTTCAACATGGTGATCAACAGATTCAACAACAATGTTCAACAGCTTCAACAATCAACAGCTTCAACAACAACAGATTCAACAACAATAAACAGCAGCAAATTCAACAACATCAACAATTAACAGCTTCAACATGGTGATCAACAGATTGAACAACAAATTATTCAACAGCTTCAACAACAACAGATTCAACAACAATCAGCAGCAACAAATTCAACAACATCAACAATTAACAGCTTCAACATGGTAATCAACAGCTTCAACAGCTTCAACAATCATAACCAACAATCAACTGCTTCAACTATACCAACAAGATGGTTCTGCGGGCACATGGAGATTGAAGCTATTGATTTATTGGGGCGACTCAACAATCAACAACTTCAACTATACTAACAAGATCAACAAATTTAAGAGCTTCAACAGTCATGACAAATAATCAACAGCTTCAACAACAACAGATTCAACATCAAGAACAATCAACAACTTCAACATGGTGATCAACAGATTAAACAACAGATTCAACAGCTTCAATAATCATCAGCTTCAACAACCGATTATTCAACAGCTTCAACAATCAACAGCTTAACAACAACAGATTCAACATCAACAACAATTAACATGGTGATCAACAGATTCAACAGCTCCAACAATCATAACCAACAATCAATAACTTGAACTATACTAACAAGATCAACAGATTCAACAACGGATTCAACAGCTTCAACAATCATAATCAACAATGAACAGCTTCAACAACAGATTCAACAGCTTCAACAATCATAATAAACAATAAACAGCTTCAACAACAGATTCAACAGCTTCAACAACAACAGATTTACCATCAACAACACCAACAACAATCAACAGCTTCAACAACAGATTCAACAGCTTCAACAATCAACAGCTTCAACATGGTGATTGAAGCTATTGATTTATTTGGGGCGAGACTACTCTTACACAAACAATCAAAAGTTTCAACTGTACTAACAAGATCAACAAATTCAAGAGCTTCTACAGTCTAACCAACAATCAACAGCTTCAACAACAACAAATTCAACATCAACAACAATCAACAACTTCAACATGGTGATCAACAGATTAAACAACAGATTCAACAGCTTCATCAATCACCAGCTTCAACAACTGATTATTCAACAGCTCCAACAATCAAGAGCTTCAACAACAACAGATTCAACAACAATCAACAGCAACAAATTCAACAACATCAACAACAATTAACATCTTCAACATGGTGATCAACAGATTCAACAGCTTCAACAATCATAATCAACAATCAACAGCTTTAACTATACTAACAAGATCAACAGATTCAACAACAGCTTCAATAATTATAATCAACAATGAACATTAAACAACAGATTCAACAACATCAACAACAATAAATAGCTTCAACAACAACAGATTTAACAACAACAACAACAACAATCAACAGATTCAACAGCTTCAACATGGTGATTTAAGCTATTGATTTATTGGGGCGAGCCTACTCTTACTCAAGATAGACTGTACTAACAATCAACAGCTTCAACTATACTAACAAGATCAACAAATTCAACACCTTCAACAGTCATGACAAACAATCAACAGCTTCAAAAACAACAGAATCAACAACATCAACAACAATCAACAACTTCAACATGGTGATGAACAGATTAGACAACAGATTCAACAGCTTCAATAATCACCAGCTTCAACAACAGATTATTCAACAGCTTGAACAACAATCAACAGGAATAGATTCAACATCAACAATGAAGAGCTTCGATCAACATAGTGATCAACAAATTCAACAGCTTCAACAATAATAACCAACAATCAACAGCTTCAACTATACTAACAAGATCAACACATTAAACAACAGCTTCAACAATTATCATCAACAATCAACTTCTTCAACAACAAATTCAACACCAACAAAAATCAACGGCTTCAACAACAACTGATTTAACTTCAACAAAACCAACAACAATCAATAGCTTCAACAACAGATTCAAAAGCTTCAGCAAAACTAGATCTCTCTTGAGCACATAATATAGCCTACAACAATCAACATCTTCAACAACAGATTGAACAGCTTCAATAAAACTAGAGCTCCCTAGAGCACATAATAGCCTATAACAATCAACAGCTTCAACAACAGATTCAACTGCTTCAACAAAACTAGAGCTATCTAGAGCACATAATAGCCTACAACAATCAACAGCTTCAACAAAGCTAGAGCTCTCTAGAGCACATAATGTACCTTACAACAATCAACATCATCAACAACAACAGATTCAACAATTTCAACACAACTAGAGCTCTCTAGAGCACATAATAGCCTACAACATTTGACACCTTCAACAACAGATTGAACAGCTTCAACAAAACTAGAGCTCTCTAGAACACATAATAGCCTACAACAATCAACAGCTTCAACAACAGATTCAACAGCTTCAACAAGACTAGAGCTCTCTAGAGCACATAATGTAGCCTACAAAAATCAACAGCTTCAACAACAGATTTAACAGCTTCAACAAAACTAGAGCTCTATAGAGCACATAATAGCCTACAACAAACAACAGATTCAACAGCTTCAACAAGACTAGAGCTCTCTAGAGCACATAATGTAGCCTACAACAATCAACAGCTTCAACAACAGATTTAACAGCTTCAACAAAGCAAGAACTCTCTATTGCACATAATAGCCTACAACAATCAACAGCTTCAAAAACAACAGATTCAACAGCTTCAATAAAACTAGAGCACATAATAACCTACAACAATCAACAGCTTTAACAACAACAGATTCAACAGCTTCAACAACAGATTCAACAGCTTCGACAAAACTAGATCTCTCTAGAGCACATAATGTAGCCTACATCAATCAACATATTCAACAACAACAGATTCAACAACTTCAATAAAACTAGAGCGCATAATAGCCTACAACAATCAACAGCTTTAACAACAGATTCAACAGCTTCAACAAAACTAGAGCTCCCTAGATCACATAATAGCCTACAGCAATGAACAGCTTCCACAACAGATTCAACTGCTTCAACAAAACTAGAGCTCTCTCGAGCACATAATAGCCTACAACAATCAACAGCTTCAACAAAGCTAGAGCTCTCTAGAGCACATAATGTACCTTACAACAATCAACATTGTCAACAACAACAGATTCAACAATTTCAACACAACTAGAGCTCTCTAGAGTACATAATAGCCTACAACATTTGACACCTTCAACAACAGATTGAACAGCTTCAACAAAACTAGAGCTCTCTAGAGCACATAATGGCCTACAACAATCAACAGCTTCAACAACAGATTCAACAGCTTCAACAAGACTAGAGCTCTCTAGAGCACATAATGTAGCCTACAACAATCAACAGCTTCAACAACAGATTTAACAGCTTCAACAAAACAAGAGCTCTCTATTGCACATAATAGCCTACAACAATCAACAGCTTCAACAACAACAGATTCAACAGCTTCAATAAAACTAGAGCACATAATAGCCTACAACAATCAACAGCTTTAACAACAGATTCAACAGCTTTAACAAAACTAGAGCTCCCTAGAGCACATGATAGCCTACAACAATGAACAGCTTCCGCAACAGATTCAACTGCTTCAACAAAACTATATAAAGCTCTCTAGAGCACATAATAGCCTACAACAATCAACAGCTTCCACAACAGATTCAACTGCTTCAACAAAACTAGAGCTCTCTAGAGCACATAATAGCCTACAACAATCAACAGCTTCAACAAAGCTAGAGCTCTCTACGGCACATAATGTACCTTACAGCAATCAACATCGTCAACAACAACAGATTCAACAATTTCAACACAACTAGAGCTCTCTAGAGTACATAATAGCCTGAAACATTTGACACCTTCAACAACAGATTGAACAGCTTCAACAAAACTAGAGCTCTCTAGAGCACATAATAGCCTACAACAATCAACAGCTTCAACAACAGATTCAACAGCTTCAACAAGACTAGAGCTCTCTAGAGCACATAATGTAGCCTACAACAATCAACAGCTTCAACAACAGATTTAACAGCTTCAACAAAATAAGAGCTCTCTATTGCACATAATAGCCTACAACAATCAACAGCTTCAACAACAACAGATTCAACAGCTTCAATAAAACTAGAGCACATAATAACCTACAACAATCAACAGCTTTAACAACAACAGATTCAACAGCGTCAACAACAGATTCAACAGTTTCGACAAAACTAGATCTCTCTAGAGCACATAATGTAGCCTACATCAATCAACAACAGATTCAACAACTTCAATAAAACTAGAGCGCATAATAGCCTACAACAATCAACAGCTTTAACAACAGATTCAACAGCTTCAACAAAACTAGAGCTCCCTAGAGCACATAATAGCCTACAGCAATGAACAGTACTATAGCACTTGTATGCAAGTCCCGAGATTTTTTTTTTTTTTTTTTTTTTTTTTTTTTGACAGCATCGTCACCGCAGGGGTGTTTCATAAGAGAAGCTTCTTCTGATGTAATGGGCACCAAGAACTAGCACTTGTATACCTTCCTTCCCACCGCCTTGCTCCCAAGGAGCTTGATAGCTTAATTGGTAGAGCATCACACCGGAGATGTGAGAGTGTGGGTTCGATTCCCACTCAAGTCCTGAGATTTTTTTCCAAGGAAAAAAAAATCTCGGGACTTGCATACAAGTGCTATAGTAATGATTCCTTGATGAGTTAGGCCTGATGGCTAGAGCATCTAGCTGAGTGCCACGGTGACAGCATCGTCACCGCAGGGGTGTTTCATAAGAGAAGCTTCTTCTGAAGCAATGAACAGCTTCCACAACAGATTCAACTGCTTCAACAAAACTAGAGTTCTCTCGAGCACATAATAGCCTACAACAATCAACAGCTTCAACAAAGCTAGAGCTCTCTAGAGCAAATAATGTACCTTACAGCAATCAATATCATCAACAACAACAGATTCAACAATTTCAACACAACTAGAGCTCTTTAGAGCACATAATAGCCTACAACATTTGACACCTTCAACAACAGATTGAACAGCTTCAACAAAACTAGAGCTCTCTAGAGCACATAATAGCCTACAGCAATCAACAGCTTCAACAACAGATTCAACAGCTTCAACAAGACTAGAGCTCTCTAGAGCACATAATGTAGCCTACAACAATCAACAGCTTCAACAACAGATTTAACAGCTTCAACAAAATAAGAGCTCTCTATCGCACATAATCGCCTACAACAATCAACAGCTTCAACAACAACAGATTCAACAGCTTCAATAAAACTAGAGCACATAATAGCCTACAACAATCAGCAGCTTTAACAACAGATTCAACAGCTTCAACAACAGATTCAACAGCTTCGACAAAACTAAATCTCTCTAGAGCACATAATGTAGCCTACATCAATCAACATATTCAACAACAACAGATTCAACAGCTTCAATAAAACTAGAGCACATAATAGCCTTCAACAATCAACAGCTTTAACAACAGATTCAACAGCTTCAACAAATCTAGAGCTCCCTAGAGCACATAATAGCCTACAACAATCAACAGCTTCCACAACAGATTCAACTGCTTCAACAAAACTTGAGCTCTCTAGAGCACATAACAGCCTACAACAATCAACAGCTTCCACAACAGATTCAACTGCTTCAACAAAACTAGAGCTCTCTAGAACACATAATAGCCTACAACAATCAACTGCTTCAACAAAGCTAGAGCTCTCTAGAGCACATAATGTACCTTACAGCAATCTAGATCGTCAACGACAGATTCAACAATTTCAACAAAACTAGAGCTCTCTAGAGCACATAATAACCTACAATACTTGACCACTTTAGCAACAACATATTGAACAGCTTCAACAAAACTAGAGCTCACTAGAGCAGACAATGTAGCCTACAATAATCAACATCTGCAACAACAACAGATTCAACAACTTCAACAAAACTAGAGCTCTCTATTGCACATAATAGCCTACAACAATCAACAGCTTCAACAACAGATTCAACAGCTTCAATAACACTAGAGCACATAATGGCCTACAACAATCAACAGCTTTAGCAACAACAGATTCAACAGCTTTCAACAAAACTAGAGCTCTCTAGAGCAGACAATGTAGCCTACAACAATCAACATCTGCAACAACAGATTCAACAAACCTAGAGCTCTCTATTGCACATAATAGCCTACAACAATCAACAGCTTCAACAACAGATTCAACAGCTTCAATAAAACAGGAGCACATAATAGCCTACAACAATCAACAGCTTTAGCAACAACAGATTCAATAGCTTCAACAACAGATTCAACAGCTTCAACAAAATTAGAGCTCTCTAGAGCACATAATAGCTTACAACAATCAACAGCTTCAACAACAGATTCAACAGCTTCAACAAAACTAGAGCTCTATAGAGCACATAATAGCTTCCAACAATCAACAGCTTCAACAAAAACAGACTCAACAGCTTCAACAACGACAGCTTCAACAAGAACAGATTCAACAGCTTCAACAAAACTAGAGCTAGAGCCCATAATGTGGCCTACAACAATCAACATCTTCAACAATAACAGATTCAACAGCTTCAATTAAACTAGAGTACATAATAGTCTACAACAATCAACAGTTTAAACAATAATAGATTCAACAGCTTCAACAACAACATATCCAACAGCTTCAACAAAACTAGAGCTCTCTAGAGCACATAATAGCCTATAACAATCAACAGCTTCAACAACAACAGATTCAACAACTTCAACAAAACTTGAGCACATAATAGCCTGCAACAATGAACAGCTTTAACACCAACAGATTAAACAGCTTCAACAACAGATTCATTAGTTTCGACAATACTAGATCTCTCTAGAGCACATATTGTAGCCTACAACAATCAACATCTTCAACTACAACAGATTCAACAACTTCAATAAAGCTAGAACACATAATAGCCTACAACAATGAACAGCTTTAGCAACAACAGATTCAACAGCTTTAACAACAGATTCAACAGCTTCAACAACAACAGATTCAACAGCTTCAACAAAACTAGAGTTAGAGCACATAATGTGGCCTACAACTATTAACATCTTCAACGACAGATTCAACAGCTTCAATTAAACTAGAGTACATAATAGCCTACAACAATCAACAGTTTTAACAATAACAGATTCAACAGCTTCAACAACAACAGATCCAACAGCTCAACAAAACTAGAGCTCTCTAGAGCACATAATAGCCTACAACAATCAACAGCTTCAACAACAAATGATTCAACAGCTTCAACAAAGCTAGAGCTCTCTTTTGAGCACATAATAGCTTACAACAATCAACAGCTTCAACAAAAACAGTTTCAACAGCTTCAACAACAACAGCTTCAACAACAACATATTCGACAACTTCAACAAAATTAGAGCTATCTAGAGCACCTAATGTAGCCTACAACAATCAACATTTTGAATAACAACAGATTCAATAAAACTGGAGCACATAATAGCCTACAACAATGAACCGCTTTAACACCAATAGATAAAACAGCTTCAACAACAGATTCAATTGTTTCGACAATAGCCTACAACAATCAACAGCTTTAACAACAACAGATTCAACAGCTTCAACAACAGATTCAACAACTTCGACAAAACTAGATCTCTCTAGAGCACATAATGTAGCCTACATCAATCAACATATTCAACAACAGATTCAACAGCTTCAATAAAACTAGAGCACATAATAGCCTACAACAATCAACAGCTTTAACAACAGATTCAAAAGCTTTAACAAAACTAGAGCTCCCTAGAGCACATAATAGCCTACAACAATCAACAGCTTCAACAAAGCTAGAGCTCTCTAGAGCACATAATGTACCTTACAGGAATCAACATCGTCAACAACAGATTCAACAATTTTAACAAAACTAGAGCTCCCTAGAGCACATAATAGCCTTCATTTGACACCTTCAGCAACAACATATTGAACAGCTTCAACAAAACTAGAGCTCTCTAGAGCAGACAATGTAGCCTACAACAATCAACATCTGCAACAACAACAGAATCAACAAACCTAGAGCTCTCTATTGCACATAATAGCCTACAACAATCAACAGATTCAACAGCTTCAATAAAACTAGAGCACATAATAGCCTACAACAATCAACAGCTTTAGCAACAACAGATTCAAGAGCTTCAACAACAACAGATTCAACAGCTTCAACAAAATTAGAGCTCTCTAGAGCACATAATAGCTTACAACAACAACAGCTTCAACAACAGATTCAACAGCTTCAACAAAACTAGAGCTCTTTAGAGCACATAATAGCTTCCAACAATCAACAGCTTCAACAAAAACAGATTCAACAGCTTCAACAACAACAGCTTCAACAGCAACGGATTCAACAGCTTCAACAAAACTAGAGCTAGAGCACATAATGTGGCCTACAACAAACAACATCTTCAACAACAACAGATTCAACAGCTTCAATTAAACTAGAGTACATAATAGCCTACAACAATCAACAGTTTCAACAATAACAGATTCAACAGCTTCAACAACAACAGTCCAACAGCTTCAACAAAACTAGAGCTCTCTAGAGCACATAATAACCTACAACAATCAACAGCTTCAACAACAACAGATTCAACAGCTTCAACAAAACTAGAGCACGTAATAGCCTGCAACAATGAACTGCTTTAACACCAACAGATTAAACAACTTCAACGACAGATTCATTAGTTTCGACAATACTCGATCTCTTTAGAGCACATATTGTAGCCTACAACAATCAACATCTTCAACTACAACAGATTCAACAACTTCAATAAAGCTAGAACACATAATAGCCTACAATAATGAACAGCTTTAACAAGAACAGATTCAACAGCTTGAACAACAACAGATTCAACAGCTTAAACAAAACTAGAGCTCTCTAGAACACATAATGTTGCCTACAGCAATCAACATCTTCAACAACAGATTCAACAGCTTCAACAAATTTAGAGCTCTTTAGAGCACATAATGTAGCCTACGACAATCAACAGCTTCAACAACAGATTCAACAGCTTCAACAAAATTAGAGCTATTTAGAGCACATAATGTAGCCTACAACAATCAACATCTCCAACAACAGATTCAACAAAATTAGAGCTCTCTAGAGCACATAATAGCTTACAACAATCAACAGCTTCAACAACAGATTCAACAGCTTCAACAAAACTAGAGCTCTATAGAGCACATAATAGCTTCCAACAATCAACAGCTTCAACAAAAACAGATTCAACAGCTTCAACAACAACAGCTTCAACAACAACAGATTCAACAGCTTCAACAAAACTAGAGCTAGAGCACATAATGTGGCCTACCACAATCAACATCAACAACAACAGATTCAACAGCTTCAATAAAACTAGATCTAGAGCACATAATGTGGCCTACAACAATTAACATCTTCAACAACAACAGATTCAACAGCTTCAATTAAACTAGAGTACATAATAGCCTACAACAATCAACAGTTTTAACAATAACAGATTCAACAGCTTCAACAACAACAGATCCAACGGCTTCAACAAAACTAGAGCTCTCTAGAGCACATAATAGCCTACAACAATCAACAGCTTCAACAATAGATTCAATAGCTTCAACAAGACTAGAGCTCTCTAGAGCACATAATGTAGCCTACAACAATCAACAGCTTCAACAACAGATTTAACAGCTTCAACAAAACAAGAGCTCTCTATTGCACATAATAGCCTACAACAATCAACAGCTTCAACAACAACAGATTCAATAGCTTCAATAAAACTAGAGCACATAATAGCCTACAACAATCAACAGCTTTAACAACAGATTCAACAGCTTTAACAAAACTAGAGCTTTCTAGAGCACATGATAGCCTACAACAATGAACAGCTTCCACAACAGATTCAACTGCTTCAACAAAACTATATAGAGCTCTCTAGAGCACATAATAGCCTACAACAATCAACAGCTTTCACAACAGATTCAATTGCTTCAACAAAACTAGAGCTCTCTAGAGCACATAATAGCCTACAACAATCAACAGCTTCAACAAAGCTAGAGCTCTCTAGAGCACATAATGTACCTTAAAAGCAATCAACATCGTCAACAACAACAGATTCAACAATTTCAACACAACTAGAGCTCTCTAGAGCACATAATAGCCTACAACATTTGACACCTTCAACAACAGATTGAACAGCTTCAACAAAACTAGAGCTCTCTAGAGCACATAATAGCCTACAACAATCAACAGCTTCAACAACAGATTCAACAGCTTCAACAAGACTAGAGCTCTCTAGAGCACATAATATAGCCTACAACAATCAACAGCTTCAACAACAGATTTAACAGCTTCAACAAAATAAGAGCTCTCTATTGCACATGATAGCTTACAACAATCAACAGCTTCAACAACAACAGATTCAACAGCTTCAATAAAACTAGAGCACATAATAGCCATCAACAATCAACAGCTTTAACAACAGATTCAACAGCTTCAACAAAACTAGAGTTACCTAGAGCACATAATAGCCTACAACAATCAACAGCTTCCACAACAGATTCAACTGCTTCAACAAAACTTGAGCTCTCTAGAGCACATAACAGCCTACAACAATCAACAGCTTCCACAACAGATTCAACTGCTTCAACAAAACTAGAGCTCTCTAGAACACATAATAGCCTACAACAATCAACAGCTTCAACAAAGCTAGAGCTCTCTAGAGCACATAATGTACCTTACAGCAATCAACATCGTCAACGACAGATTCAACAATTTCAACAAAACTAGAGCTCTCTAGAGCACATAATAGCCTACAACATTTGACCACTTCAGCAACAACATATTGAACAGCTTCAACAAAAATAGAGCTCACTAGAGCAGACAATGTAGCCTACAACAATCAACATCTGCAACAACAACAGATTCAACAACTTCAACAAAACTAGAGCTCTCTATTGCACATAATAGCCTACAACAATCAACAGCTTCAACAACAGATTCAACAGCTTCAATAACACTAGAGCACATAATGGCCTACAACAATCAACAGCTTTAGCAACAACAGATTCAACAGCTTCAACAACAACAGATTCAACAGCTTTCAACATAACTAGAGCTCTCTAGAGCACATAATAGCCTACAACAATCAACAGCTTCAACAACAGATTTAACAACTTCAACAAAACAAGAGCTCTCTATTGCACATAATAGCCTACAACAATCAACAGCTTCAACAACAGATTCAACAGCTTCAATAAAACTAGAGCACATAATAGCCTACAAAAATCAACAGCTTTAACAACAACAGATTCAACAGCTTCAACAACAGATTCAACAGCTTTGACAAAACTAGATCTCTCTAGAGCACATAATGTAGCCTACATCAATCAACATATTCAACAACAGATTCAACTGCTTCAACAAAACTAGTGCTCTCTCGAACACATAATAGCCTACAACAATCAACAGCTTTAACAACAGATTCAACAGCTTCAACAACAGATTCAACAGCTTCGACAAAACTAAATCTCTCTAGAGCACATAATGTAGCCTACATCAATCAACATATTCAACAACAGATTCAACAGCTTCAATAAAACTAAAGCACATAATAGCCTTCAACAATCAACAGCTTTAACAACAGATTCAACAGCTTCAACAAAACTAGAGCTCCCTAGAGCACATAATAGCCTACAACAATGAACTGCTTCCACAACAGATTCAACTGCTTCAACAAAATTAGAGCTCTCTAGAACACATAATAGCCTACAACAATCAACAGCTTCAACAAAGATAGAGCTCTCTAGAGCACATAATGTACCTTACAGCAATCAACATCGTCAACGACAGATTCAACAATTTCAACAAAACTAGAGCTCTCTAGAGCACCTAATAGCCTACAACATTTGACACCTTCAGCAACAAAATATTGAACAGCTTCAACAAAACTAGAGCTCACTAGAGCAGACAATGTAGCCTACAACAATCAACATCTGCAACAACAACAGATTCAACAACTTCAACAAAACTAGAGCTCTCTATTGCACATAATAGCCTACAACAATCAACAGCTTCAACAACAGATTCAACAGCTTCAATAAAACTAGAGTACATAATGCCCTACAACAATCAACAGCTTTAGCAACAACAGATTCAACAGCTTCAACAACAACAGATTCAACAGCTTTCAACAAAACTAGAGCTCTCTAGAGCACATAATAGCCTACAACAATCAACAGCTTTAACAACAGATTTAACAGCTTCAACAAAACAAGAGCTCTCTATTGCACATAATAGCCTACAACAATCAACAGCTTCAACAACAACAGATTAAACAGCTTCAATAAAATAGAGCACATAATAGCCTACAACAATCAACAGCTTTAACAACAACAGATTTAACAGCTTCGACAAAACTAGATCTCTCTAGAGCACATAATGTAGCCTACATCAATCAACATATTCAACAACAACAGATTCAACAGCTTCAATAAAACTAGAGCACATAATAGCCTACAACAATCAACAGCTTTAACAACAGATTCAACAGCTTTAACAAAACTAGAGCTCCCTAGAGCACATAATAGCCTACAACAACCAACAGCTTCCACGACAGATTCAACTGCTTCAACAAAACTAGAGCTCTCTAGAGCACATAATAGCCTACAACAATCAACAGCTTCCACAACGGATTCAACTGCTTCAACAAAACTAGTGCTCTCTCGAGCACATAATAGCCTACAACAATCAACAGCTTCAACAAAGTAGAGCCCTCTAGAGCACATAATGTACCTTACAGCAATCAACATCGTCAACAACAGATTCAACAATTTCAACAAAACTAGAGCTCTCTA
Organism: Stappiaceae bacterium; assembly: GCA_964291365.2. GTDB lineage: Bacteria > Pseudomonadota > Alphaproteobacteria > Rhizobiales > Stappiaceae > JBDWFY01. The sequence goes on along the minus strand of OZ219986.1, from coordinate 164,367 downwards.
GAGCACATAATAGCCTACATTTGACACCTTCAGTAACAACATATTGAACAGCTTCAACAAAACTAGAGCTCTCTAGAGCAGACAATGTAGCCTACAACAATCAACATCTGCAACAACAGAATCAACAAACCTAGAGCTCTCTATTGCACATAATAGCCTACAACAATCAACAGCTTCAACAACAGATTCAACAGCTTCAATAAAACAGGAGCACATAATAGCCTACAACAATCAACAGCTTTAGCAACAACAGATTCAATAGCTTCAACAACAGATTCAACAACTTCAACAAAATTAGAGCTCTCTAGAGCACATAAAAGCTTACAACAATCAACAGCTTCAACAACAGATTCAACAGCTTCAACAAAACTAGAGCTCTTTAGAGCACATAATAGCTTCCAACAATCAACAGCTTCAACAACAACAGATTCAACAGCTTCAACAAAACTAGAGCTCTCTAGAGCACGTAATAGCTTATAACAATCAACAGCTTCAACAAAAACAGATTCAACAGCTTCAACAACAGCTTCAACAACAACAGATTCGATAGCTTCAACAAAACTAGAGCTATCTAGAGCATCTAATGTAGCCTACAACAATCAACATCTTGAACAACAACAGATTCAACAGCTTCAACAACAGATTCAATAAAACTAGAGCACATAATAGCCTACCACAATGTACAGCTTTAACACCAATAGATTAAACAGCTTCAACAACAGATTCAATAGTTTCGACAATAGCCTACAACAATCAACAGCTTTATCAACAACAGATTCAACAGCTTCAACAACAGATTCAACAGCTTCAACAAAACAAGAGCTCTCTAGAGTACATAATAGCCTACAACAATCAACAGGTTTAACAAAAACAGATTCAACAGCTTAAACATAACTAGAGCTCTCTAAAGCACATATTGTCTTACAACAATCAACAGTTTCAACAAGAGATTCAACTGCTTCGACAAAACTAGAGCTCTTTAGAACACATAATGTAGCTTACAATAATCAACATCTTCAACATCAGATTGAACAGCTTGAACAAAACTAGAGCTCTCTAGAGCACATAATAGCCTATAAAAATCAACATCTTCAACAACAGATTCAACAATTTCAACAAATCTAGAGCTCTCTAGAGCTTATAATAGCTTACAACAATCAACAGCTTCAACAACAGATTCAACTGCTTCAACAAAACTAGAGCTCTCTAGAGCACATAATAGCCTACAACAATCATCAGCTTCAACAACAGATTCAACAGCTTCATCAAAACTATAGCTCTCTGGAGCGCATAATATAGCCTACAAAAATCAACAGCTTCAACAACAACAGATTCAAAAGTTTCAACAAAACTAGGCATCTCTAGCGCAAATAATGTAGCCTACAATAATCAACAGCTTCAACAACAGATTCAGCAGCTTCAACAAAACTAGAGCCCTCTAGAGTACATAATAGCCTACACTAATCAACAGTTTCAACAATAAATTTAACAGCTTCAACAAAAATAGATCTCTCAATAGCACGTAATAGCCTACAATAATCAACAGCTTCAACAACAACAAATTCAAAAGCTTCAACAAAACTAGGCATCTCTAGAGCACATAATGTACCCTACAACAATCAACACCTTCAACAACAACAGATTCAACAGCTTCAACAACACTAGAGCTCTCTAGAGCACATAATGTAGCCTACAATAATCAACATCTTCAACAACAGATTCAACAGCTTCAACAAAACTAGAGCTCTCTAGAGCACATAATAGCCTATAAAAATCAACATCTTCAACAACAGATTCAACAATTTCAACAAATCTAGAGCTCTCTAGAGCTTATAGTAGCTTACAACAATCAACAGCTTCAACAACAGATTCAACTGCTTCAACAAAACTAGAGCTCTCTAGAGCACATAATAGCCTACAACAATCATCAGCTTCAACAACAGATTCAACAGCTTCATCAAAACTATAGCTCTCTGGAGCGCATAATATAGCCTACAACAATCAACATCTTCAACAACAACTGATTCAACAGCTTCAATAAAACTAGAGCACATAATAACCTACAACAATCAACAGCTTTAACATCAACAGACTCAACAGCTTCAATATTATTACAACAGATTCAACAGCTTTAACAAAACTAGAGCTCTCTAGAGCACAAAATAGCCTACAACAATCAACAGCTTTAACACCAGCAGATTCAACAGCTTCAACAACAGATTCAACAGCTTCAACAGCTACAACAAAACAAGAGCTCTCTAGAGTACATAATAGCCTACAACAATCAACATCTTCAACAACAGATTCAACAACTTCAATAAAACTAGAGCACATAATAGCCTACAGCTTCAACAACAACAGATTCAACAGCTTCAATAAAAACAGAGTTCTCCAGAGTTCATGATAGCCTACAACAATCAACAGCTTCAACAACAGATTTAACAGCTTCGACAAAACTAGAGCTCTTTAGAGCACATAATGTAGCCTACAACAATCAACAGCTTCAACAACAACAGATTCAACAACTTCAACAAAACTAGAGCTCTCTATTGCATATAATAGCCTACAACTATCAACAGCTTCAACAACAACAGATTCAACAGCTTGAACAAAACTAGAGCTCTCTATAGCATATAATAGCCTACAACAATCAACTGCTTCAACAACAACAGATTCGACAGCTTAAACAAAACTAGACCTCTCTATAACATATAATAGCCTACAACAATCAACAGCTTCAACAACAGATTCAACAGCTTAAACAAAACTAGAGCTCTCTATAGTATATAATAGCCTACAACAATCAACAGCTTCAACAACCACAGATTCAACAGCTTCGACAAAACTAGAGCTCTCTCGAGCACATAATGTAGCCTACAACAATCAACTTCTTCAACAAAAATAGATTCAACAGCTTTAATAAACTAGAGCACATAATAGCCTACAACAATCAACAGCTTTAACAACAACAGATTCAACAGCTTCAACAAAACTAGAGCTCTCTAGAGCACATAATAGCTTACAACAATCAACAGCTTCTACAACAAATTCAACAGCTTCAACATAGTGATTGAAACTATTGATTTATTGGGGCGAGCCTACACTTACACAAAATAGACTGTACTCACAATCAACAGCTTTAATTGTACTAACAAGATCAACTGATTGAACAGCTTCAATACTACCAACAATCAACAGCTTCAACAACAACAGATTCAACATCAACGACAGTCAACAACTTCAACATGGTTATCAACAGATTTAACAACTGATTTAACAGCTTCAAAAACAGATTCAGCAACTACAGCTTCAACAATCAACAGCTTCAACAACAGATTTAACAGCTTCAACAAAACTAGAGCTCTCAAGAGCTCATAATAGCCTACAACAATCAACAGCTTCAACAACAGATTCAACTGCTTCAACAAAACTAGAGCTCTCTAAAGCACATAATGTAGCCTACAACAATCAACAGCTTCAACAACAGATTCAACAACTTCAACAAAACTAGAGCTCTCTATTACACATAATAGCCTACAACAATCAACAGCTTCAACAACAGATTCAACAACTAAAACAAAACTAGAGCTCTCTATAGTATATAATAGCCTACAACAATCAACAGCTTCAACAACCACAGATTCAACAGCTTTGACAAAACTAGAGCTCTCTAGAGCACATAATGTAGCCTACAACAATCAACATCTTCAACAAAAATAGATTCAACAGCTTTAATAAACTAGAGAACATAATAGCCTGCAACAATCAACAGCTTTAACAACAACAGATTCAACAGCTTCAACAAAACTAGAGCTCTCTATTGCACATAATAGCCTGCAACAATCAACAGCTTCAACAACAGATTCGACAGCTTAAACAAAACTTGAGCTCTCTATAGCATATAATAGCCTACAACAATCAACTACTTCAACAACAACAGATTCGACAGCTTAAACAAAACTAGACCTCTCTATAACATATAATAGCCTACAAAATCAACAATTTCAACAACAGATTCGACAGCTTAAACAAAACTAGAGCTTTCTATAACATATAATAGCCTACATCAATCAACAGCTTCAACAACAGATTCAACAGCTTAAACAAAACTAGAGCTCTCTATAGCATATAATAGCCTACAACAATCAACAGCTTCAACAACAACAGATTCAACAGCTTCAACAAAACTAGAGCTCTCTAGAGCACATAATATCTTACAACAATCAACAGCTTCTACAACAAATTCAACAGCTTCAACATAGTGATTGAAGCTATTGATTTATTGGGGCGAGCCTACACTTACACAAAATAGACTGTACTCACAATCAACAGCTTTAATTGTACTAACAAGATCAACTAATTGAACAGCTTCAACACTACCAACAATCAACAGCTTCAACAACAACAGATTGAAGATCAACGACAATCAACAACTTCAACATGGTTATCAACAGATTTAACAACTGATTCAATAGCTTCAACAATCAACAGCTTCAAAAACAGATTCAACAACTACAGCTTCAACAATCAACAGCTTCAACAACAGATTTAACAGCTTCAACAAAACTAGAGCTCTCCAGAGCTCATAATAGCCTACAACAATCAACAGCTTCAACAACAGATTCAACTGCTTCAACAAAACTAGAGCTCTCTAGAGCACATAATAGCTTACAACAATCAACAACTTCTACAACAAATTCAACAGCTTCAACATAGTGATTGAAGCTATTGATTTATTGGGGCGAGCCTACACTTACACAAAATAGACTGTACTCACAATCAACAGCTTTAACAAGATCAACTGATTGAACAGCTTCAACACTACCAACAATCAACCGCTTCAACAACAACAGATTCAACATCAACGACAATCAACAACTTCAACATGGTTATCAACAGATTTAACAATGATTCAACAGCTTCAAAAACAGATTCAACAACTACAGCTTCAACAATCATCAGCTTCAACAACAGATTTAACAGCTTCAACAAAACTAGAGCTCTCAAGAGCTCATAATAGCCTACAACAATCAACAGCTTCAACAACAGATTCAACTGCTTCAACAAAACTAGAGCTCTCTAAAGCACATAATGTAGCCTACAACAATCAACAGCTTCAACAACAGATTCAACAACTTCAACAAAACTAGAGCTCTCTATTACACATAATAGCTTACAACAATCAACAGCTTCAACAACAACAGATTGAACAGCTTGAACAAAACTAGAGCTCTCTATAGCATATAATAGCCTACAACAATCAACAGCTTCAACAACAACAGATTCAACAGCATAAACAAAACTAGAGCTCTCTATAGCATATAATAGCCTACAACAATCAACTGCTTCAACAACAACAGATTCGACAGCTTAAACAAAACTAGACCTCTCTATAACATATAATAGCCTACAACAATCAACAGCTTCAACAACAGATTCAACAGCTTAAACAAAACTAGAGTTCTCTATAGCCTACAACAATCAACAGCTTCAACAACCACAGATTCAACAGCTTTGACAAAACTAGAGCTCTCTAGAGCACATAATGTAGCCTACAACAATCAACATCTTCAACAAAAATAGATTCAACAGCTTTAATAAACTAGAGCACATAATAGCCTACAACAATCAACATCTTCAACAAAAATAGATTCAACAGCTTTAATAAACTAGAGCACATAATAGCCTACAACAATCAACAACTTTAACAACAACAGATTCAACAGCTTCAACAAAACTAGAGCTCTCTATTGCACATAATAGCCTACAACAATCAACAGCTTCAACAACAGATTCGACAGCTTAAACAAAACTAGAGCTCTCTATAGCATATAATAGCCTACATCAATCAACTACATCAACAACAACAGATTCGACAGCTTAAACAAAACTAGACCTCTCTATAATATATAATAGCCTACAACAATCAACAATTTCAACAACAGATTCGACAGCTTAAACAAAACTAGAGCTTTCTATATCATATAATAGCCTACAACAATCAACAGCTTCAACAACAGATTCAACAGCTTAAACAAAACTAGAGCTCTCTATAGCATATAATAGCCTGCAACAATCAACAGCTTCAACAAACCTAGAGCTCTATAGAGCACATAATGTAGCCTACAACAATCAACATCTTCAACAAAAATAGATTCAACAGCTTTAATAAACTAGAGCACATAATAGCCTACAACAATCAACAGCTTTAACAACAACAGATTCGACATCTTCAACAAAACTAGAGCTCTCTAGAGCACATAATAGCTTACAACAATCAACAGCTTCTACAACAAATTCAACAGCTTCAACATAGTGATTGAAGCTATTGATTTATTGGGGCGAGACTACACTTACACAAAATAGACTGTACTCACAATCAACAGCTTTAATTGTACTAACAAGATCAACTGATTGAACAGCTTCAACACTACCAACAATCAACAGCTTCAACAACAACAGATTCAACATCAATGACAATCAACAACTTCAACATGGTTAACAGATTTAACAACTGATTCAACAGCTTCAAAAACAGATTCAACAACTACAGCTTCAACAATCAACAGCTTCAACAACAGATTTAAAAGCTTCAACAAAACTAGAGCTCTCTATAGCATATAATAGCCTACAACAATCAACTGCTTCAACAACAACAGATTCAACAGTTTAAACAAAACTAGACCTCTCTATAACATATAATAGCCTACAACAATCAACAGCTTCAGCAACAGATTCAACAGCTTAAACAAAACTAGACCTCTCTATAACATATAATAGCCTACAACAATCAACAGCTTCAGCAACAGATTCAACAGCTTAAACAAAACTAGAGCTCTCTATAGCATATAATAGCCTACAACAATCAACAGCTTCAACAACTACAGATTCAACAGCTTCGACAAAACTAGAGCTCTCTAGAGCACATAATGTAGCCTACAACAATCAACATCTTCAACAAAAATAGATTCAACAGCTTTAATAAACTAGAGCACATAATAGCCTACAACAATCAACAGCTTTAACAACAACAGATTCAACATCTTCAACAAAACTAGAGCTCTCTAGAGCACATAATAGCTTACAACAATCAACAGCTTCTACAACAAATTCAACAGCTTTAACATAGTGATTGAAGCTATTCATTTATTGGGGCGAGCCTACACTTACACAAAATAGACTGTACTCACAATCAACAGCTTTAATTGTACTAACAAGATCAACTGATTGAAGAGCTTCAACACTACCAACAATCAACAGCTTCAACAACAACAGATTGAAGATCAACGACAATCAACAACTTCAACATGGTTATCAACAGATTTAACACTGATTCAACAGCTTCAAAAACAGATTCAACAACTACAGCTTCAACAATCAACAGCTTCTACAATAGATTTAACAGCTTCAACAAAACTAGAGCTCTCAAGAGCTCATAATAGCCTACAACAATCAACAGCTTCAACAACAGATTCAACTGCTTCAACAAAACTAGAGCTCTCTAAAGCACATAATGTAGCCTACAACAATCAACAGCTTCAACAACAACAGATTCAACAACTTCAACAAAACTAGAACTCTCTATTACACGTAATAGCCTACAACAATCAACAGCTTCAACAACAACCGATTCAACAGCTTGAACAAAACTAGAGCTCTCTATAGCATATAATAGACTACAACAATCAACAGCTTCAACAACAGATTCAACAGCTTCGACAGAACTAGAGCTCTCTAGAACACATAATGTAGCCTACAACAATCAACATCTTCAACAAAAATAGATTCAGCAGCTTTAATAAAATTAGAGCACATAATAGCCTACAACAATCAACAACCTTAACAACAACAGATTCAACAGCTTCAACAAAACTAGAGCTCTCTAGAGCACATAATATCCTACAACAATCAACAGCTTTAACAACAACAGATTCAACATCTTCAACAAGAGATTCAACAGCTTTAACAAAACTAGAGCTCTCTAGAGCTCATATTAGCTGACAACAATCAACAGCTTCAAGAACAGATTTCACAAAACTAGAGTTCTTCAGAGGACATAATAGACTACAACAATCAACAGCTTCAACAACTGATTCAACATTTTCAACAAAACTAGAGCTCTCTAGAGCACATAATGTAGCCTACAACAATCAAAAGCTTCAATAACAACTGATTCAACAACTTCAACAAAACTAGAGCTCTCTATTGCACATAATAGCCTACAACAATCTACAGCTTCAACAACAGATTCAACTGCTCCAACATAACTAGAGCTTTCTAGAGCACATAATGTAGCCTACAACGGTCAACATCTTCAACAACAGATTCAGCAATTTCAACAAATCTAGAGCTCTCTTGAGCACATAATAGTCTACAACAATCAACAGCTTCAACAACAGATTCAACTGCCTTAACTAAACTAGAGTTCTTTAGAGCACATAGTATAGCCTACAACAATCAACAGGTTCAATAAAAACAGATTCAACAGTTTCAACAACAAAATATTCAACAGCTTAAACAAAACTAGAACTCTCTAGAGCACATAATAGCCTACAACAATCAACAGCTTCAACAACAACAGATTCAACAGCTTCAACAAAACTAGAGCTCTCTAGACCACATAATGTAGCTTACAAACCAATCAACATCTTCAACAACAACAGATTCAACAAACTAGAGCTCTCTAATGCACATAATAGCCTACAACAATCAACAGCTTCAACAACTTCGACCAACCCAGAGCTCTCTAGAGCATATAATGTGGCCTAAAACAATCAACATATTCAACAACAGATTCAACAGCTTCAATTAAACTAGAGCACATGATAGCCTACAACAATCAACAGCTTTAACAGAAAGAGATTCAACAGCTTCAACAAAACTAGAGCTCTCTAGAGCACATAATAGCTTACAACAATCAACAGCTTCTACAACAAATTCAACAGCTTCAACATAGTGATTGAAGCTATTGATTTATTGGGGCGAGCCTACACTTACACAAAATAGACTGTACTCACAATCAACAGCTTTAATTGTACTAACAAGATCAACTGATTGAACAGCTTCAACACTACCAACAATCAACAGCTTCAACAACAACGGATTCAACATCAACAACAATTAACAACTTCAACATGGTTATCAACAGATTTAACAACTGATTCAACAGCTTCAACAATCAACAGCTTCAAAAACAGATTCAACAACTACAGCTTCAACAATCAACAGCTTCAACAACAGATTCAACTGCTTCAACAAAACTAGAGCTCTCTAAAGCACATAATGTAGCCTACAACAATCAACAGCTTCAACAACAGATTCAACAACTTCAACAAAACTAGAGCTCTCTATTACACATAATAGCCTACAACAATCAACAGCTTCAACAACAACAGATTCAACAGCTTGAACAAAACTAGAGCTCTCTATAGCATATAATAGCCTACAACAATCAACAGCTTCAACTACAACAGATTCAACAGCTTAAACAAAACTAGACCTCTCTATAAGATATAACAGCCTACAACAATCAACAGCTTCAACAACAGATTCAACAGCTTCAACAACAGATTCAACATCTTCAACAAAATTAGAGCTCTCTATTGCACATAATAGCCTACAACAATCAACAGCTTCAACAACAACAGATTCAACAGCTTCAACAAAACTAGAGCTCTCTAGACCATATAATGTAGCTTACAAACCAATCAACATCTTCAACAACAACACATTCAACAGCTTCAACAAAACTAGAGCTATAATCTAGCCTACAACAATCAACAGCTTCAACAATAACAGATTCAACAGCTTCAACAAAACTAGAGCTCTCTAATGCACATAATAGCCTACAACAATCAACAGCTTCAACAACAACAGATTCAACAACTTCGACCAACCCAGAGCTCTCTAGAGCATATAATGTGGCCTAAAACAATCAACATCTTCAACAACAGATTCAACAGCTTCAATTAAACTAGAGCACATGATAGCCACAACAATCAACAGCTTTAACAGAAATAGATTCAACAGCTTCAACAAAACTAGAGCTCTCTAGAGCACATAATAGCTTACAACAATCAACAGCTTTTACAACAAGTTCAACAGCTTCAACATAGTGATTGAAGCTATTGTTTTATTGGGCGAGCCTACACTTACACAAAATAGACTGTACTCACAATCAACAGCTTTAATTGTACTAACAAGATCAACTGATTGAACAGCTTCAACACTACCAACAATCAACAGCTTCAACAACAACGAATTCAACATCAACAACAATCAACAACTTCAACATGGTTATCAACAGATTTAACAACTGATTCAACAGCTTCAACAATCAACAGCTTCAAAAACAGATTCAACAACTACAGCTTCAACAATCAACAGCTTCAACAACAGATTCAACTGCTTCAACAAAACTAGAGCTCTCTAAAGCACATAATGTAGCCTACAACAATCAACAGCTTCAACAACAGATTCAACAACTTCAACAAAACTAGAGCTCTCTATTACACATAATAGCCTACAACAATCAACAGCTTCAACAACAGATTCAACAGCTTGAACAAAACTAGAGCTCTCTATAGCATATAATAGCCTACAACAATCAACAGCTTCAACTACAACAGATTCAACAGCTTAAACAAAACTAGACCTCTCTATAAGATATAATAGCCTACAACAATCAACAGCTTTAACAACAGATTCAACAGCTTCAACAACAGATTCAACATCTTCAACAAAATTAGAGCTCTCTATTGCACATAATAGCCTACAACAATCAACAGCTTCAACAACAACAGATTCGACAGCTTAAACAAAACTAGAGCTCTCTATAGCATATAATATCCTACAACAATCAACAGCTTCAACAACAGATTCAACGGATTAAACATAACTAGAGCTCTCTATAGCATATAATAGCCTACAACAATCAACTACTTCAACAACAACAGATTCGACAGCTTAAACAAAACTAGACCTCTCTATAACATATAATAGCCTACAACAATCAACAGCTTCAACAACAGATTCAACAGCTTGAACTAAACTAGAGCTCTCTATAGTATATAATAGCCTACAACAATCAACAGCTTCAACAACAACAGATTCAACAGCTTCAACAAAACTAGAGCTCTCTATAGTATATAATAGCCTACAACAATCAACAGCTTCTACAACAAATTCAACAGCTTCAACATAGTGATTGAAGCTATTGATTTATTGGGGCGAGCCTACACTTACACAAAATAGACTGTACTCACAATCAACAGCTTTAATTGTACTAACAAGATCAACTGATTGAACAGCTTCAACACTACCAACAATCAACCGCTTCAACAACAACAGATTCAACATCAACGACAATCAACAACTTCAACATGGTTATCAACAGATTTAACAACTGATTCAACAGCTTCAAAAACAGATTCAACAACTACAGCTTCAACAATCAACAGCTTCAACAACAAATTTAACAGCTTCAACAAAACTAGAGCTCTCAAGAGCTCATAATAGCCTACAACAATCAACAGCTTCAACAACAGATTCAACTGCTTCAACAAAACTACAGCTCTCTAAAGCACATAATGTAGCCTACAACAATCAACAGCTTCAACAACAGATTCAACAACTTCAACAAAACTAGAGCTCTCTATTACACATAATAGCCACACATAATAGCCTACAACAATCAACAGCTTCAACAACAACAGATTCGACAGCTTAAACAAAACTAGAGCTCTCTATAGCATATAATATCCTACAACAATCAACAGCTTCAACAACAGATTCAACAGATTAAACAAAACTAGAGCTCTCTATAGTATATAATAGCCTACAACAATCAACGGCTTCAACAACCACAGATTCAACTGCTTTGACAAAACTAGAGCTCTCTAGAGCGCATAATGTAGCCTACAACAATCAACATCTTCAACAAAAATAGATTCAACAGCTTTAATAAACTAGAGCATAATAGCCTACAACAATCAACAGCTTTAACAACAACAGATTCAACAGCTTCAACAAAACTAGAGCTCTCTAGAGCACATAATAGCTTACAACAATCAACAGCTTCTACAACAAATTCAACAGCTTCAACATAGTGATTGAAGCTATTGATTTATTGGGGCGAGCTTCAACAACAGATTCAACAGCTTCGACAGAACTAGAGCTCTCTAGAACACATAATATAGCCTACAACAATCAACATCTTCAACAAAAATAGATTCAACAGCTTTAATAAACTAGAGCACATAATAGCCTACAACAATCAACAGCTTTAACAACAACAGATTCAACAGCTTCAACAAAACTAGAGCTCTCTAGAGCACATAATAGCTTACAACAATCAACAGCTTCTACAACAAATTCAACAGCTTCAACAAGAGATTCAACAGCTTTAACAAAATTAGAACTCTCTAGAGCTCATATTAGCCTACAACAATCAACAGCTTCAACAACAGATTTCACAAAACTAGAGTTCTCCAGAGGACATAATAGCCTACAACAATCAATAGCTTCAACAACTGATTCAACATTTTCAACAAAACTAGAGCTCTCTAGAGCACATAATGTAGCCTACAACAATCAAAAGCTTCAATAACAACAGATTCAACAACTTCAACAAAACTAGAGCTCTCTATTGCACATAATAGCCTACAACAATCAACAGTTTCAACAACAGATTCAACTGCTCCAACATAACTAGAGCTTTCTAGAGCACATAATGTAGCCTACAACGATTAACATCTTCAACAACAGATTCAGCAATTTCAACAAATCTAGAGCTCTCTTGAGCACATAATAGCCTACAACAATCAACAGCTTCAACAACAACAGATTCAACAACTTTGACCAACCCAGAGCTCTCTAGAGCATATAATGTGACCTAAAACAATCAACATCTTCAACAACAGATTCAACAGCTTCAATTAAACTAGAGCACATAATAGCCTACAACAATCAATAGCTTTAACAGAAATAGATTCAACAGCTTCAACAAAACTAGAGCTCTCTAGAGCACATAATAGCTTACAACAATCAACAGCTTTTACAACAAGTTCAACAGCTTCAACATAGTGATTGAAGCTATTGTTTTATTGGGCGAGCCTACACTTACACAAAATAGACTGTACTCACAATAAACAGCTTTAATTGTACTAACAAGATCAACTGATTGAACAGCTTCAACACTACCAACAATCAACAGCTTCAACAACAACGGATTCAACATCAACAACAATCAACAACTTCAACATGGTTATCAACAGATTTAACAACTGATTCAACAGCTTCAACAATCAACAGCTTCAAAAACAGATTCAACAACTACAGCTTCAACAATCAACAGCTTCAACAAAACTAGAGCTCTCAAGAGCTCATAATAGCCTAAACAGTCAACAGCTTCAACAACAGATTCAACTGCTTCAACAAAACTAGAGCTCTCTAAAGCACATAATGTAGCCTACAACAATCAACAGCTTCAACAACAACAGATTCAACTGCTTCAACAAAACTAGACCTCTCTATAACATATAACAATCAACAGCTTCAACAACAGATTCAACAGCTTAAACAAAACTAGAGCTCTCTATAGTATATAATAGCCTGCAACAATCAACAGCTTCAACAACCACAGATTCAACAGCTTCGACAAAACTAGAGCTCTCTAGAGCACATAATGTAGCCTACAACAATCAATATCTTCAACAAAAATAGATTCAACAGCTTTAAGAAACTAGAGCACATAATAGCCTACAACAATCAACAGCTTTAACAGAAATAGATTCAACAGCTTTCAACAAAACTAGAGCTCTCTAGAGCACATAATAGCTTACAACAATCAACAACTTCTACAACAAATTCAACAGCTTCAACATAGTGATTGAAGCTATTGATTTATTGGGGCGAGCCTACACTTACACAAAATAGACTGTACTAACAATCAACAGCTTTAATTGTACTAACAAGATCAACTGATTGAACAGCTTCAACACTACCAACAATCAACCGCTTCAACAACAACAGATTCAACATCAACGACAATCAACAACTTCAACATTGTTATCAACAGATTTAACAACTGATTCAACAGCTTCAAAAACAGATTCAACAACTACAGCTTCAACAATCAACAGCTTCAACAACAGATTTAACAGCTTCAACAAAACTAGAGCTCTCAAGAGCTCATAATAGCCTACAACAATCAACAGCTTCAACAACAGATTCAACAGCTTGAACAAAACTAGAGCTCTCTATAGCATATAATAGCCTAAAACAATCAACAGCTTCAACAACAACAGATTCAACAGCTTAAACAAAACTAGAGCTCTCTATAGCATATAATAGCCTACAACAATCAACTGCTTCAACAACAACAGATTCGACAGCTTAAACAAAACTAGAGCTCGCTATAGCATATAATAACCTACAACAATCAACAGCTTCAACAACAACAGATTCAACAGCTTCAACAAAACTAGAGCTCTCTAGAGCACATAATGTAGCCTACAACAATCAACATCTTCAACAAAAATAGATTCAACAGCTTTAATAAACTAGAGCACATAATAGCCTACAACAATCAACAGCTTTAACAACAACAGATTCAACATCTTCAACAAAACTAGAGCTCTCTATAGCACATAATAGCTTACAACAATCAACAGCTTCTACAACAAATTCAACAGCTTCAACATAGTGATTGAAACTATTGATTTATTGGGGCGAGCCTACACTTACACAAAATAGACTGTGCTCACAATCAACAGCTTTAATTGTACTAACAAGATCAACTGATTGAACAGCTTCAACACTACCAACAATCAACAGCTTCAACAACAACAGATTCAACATCAACGACAATCAACAACTTCAACATGGTTATCAACAGATTTAACAACTGATTCAACAGTTTCAACAATCAACAGCTTCAAAAACAGATTCAACAACTACAGCTTCAACAATCAACAGTTTCAACAACAGATTTAACAGCTTCAACAAAACTAGAGCTCTCAAGAGCTCATAATAGCCTACAACAATCAACAGCTTCAACAACAGATTCAACTGCTTCAACAAAACTAGAGCTCTCTAAAGCACATAATATAGCCTACAACAATCAACAGCTTCAACAACAACAGATTCAACAACTTCAACAAAACTAGAACTCTCTATTACACATAATAGCCTACAACAATCAACAGCTTCAACAACAACAGATTCAACAGCTTGAACAAAACTAGAGCTCTCTATAGCATATAATAGCCTACAACAATCAACAGCTTTAACAACAGATTCAACAGCTTCGACAGAACTAGAGCTCTCTAGAACACATAGTGTAGCCTACAACAATACACATCTTCAACAAAAATAGATTCAACAGCTTTAATAAAATTAGAGCACATAATAGCCTACAACAATCAACAGCCTTAACAACAACAGATTCAACAGCTTCAACATAACTAGAGCTCTCTAGAGCACATAATAGCCTACAACAATCAACAGCTTCAAGAACAGATTTCACAAAACTAGAGTTCTCCATAGGACATAATAGCCTACAACAGTCAACAGCTTCAACAACAGATTCAACAATTTCAACAAATCTAGAGCTCTCTTGAGCACATAATAGCCTACAACAATCAAAAGCTTCAACAACAGATTCAACTGCCTTAACAAAACTAGAGTTCTTTAGAGCACATAATATAGCCTACAACAATCAACAGGTTCAATAAAAACAGATTCAACAGCTTCAACAAAACTAGAGCTCTCTAGACCACATAATGTAGCTTACAGACCAATCAACACCTTCAACAACAACAGATTCAACAGCTTCAACAAAACTAGAGCCATAATCTAGCCTACAACAATCAACAGCTTCAACAACAACAGATTCAACAGCTTCAACAAAACTAGAGCTCTCTAATGCACATAATAGCATACAACAATCAACAGCTTCAACAACAACAGATTCAACAACTTCGACCAACCCAGAGCTCTCTAGAGCATATAATGTGGCCTAAAACAATCAACATCTTCAATAACAGATTCAACAGCTTCAATTAAACTAGAGCACATAATAGCCTACAACAATCAACAGCTTCAACAACAACAGATTCAACAGCTTCGACCAACCCAGAGCTCTTTAGAGCATATAATGTGGCCTAAAACAGTCAACATCTTCAACAACAGATTCAACAGCTTCAATTAAACTAGAGCACATAATACCCTACAACGATCAACAGCTTTAACAGAAATAGATTCAACAGCTTCAACAAAACTAGAGCTCTCTAGAGCACATAATAGCTTACAACAATCAACAGCTTCTACAACAAATTCAACAGCTTCAACATAGTGATTGAAGCTATTGATTTATTGGGGCAAGCCTACACTTACACAAATAGACTGTACTCACAATCAACAGCTTTAATTGTACTAACAAGATCAACTAATTGAACAGTTTCAACACTACCAACAATCAACAGCTTCAACAACAACGGATTCAACATCAACAACAATCAACAACTTCAACATAGTTATCAACAGATTTAACAACTGATTCAACAGCTTTAACGATCAACAGCTTCAAAAACAGATTCAACAACTACAGCTTTAACAATCAACAGCTTCAACAACAGATTTAACAGCTTCAACAAAACTAGAGCTCTCAAGAGCTCATAATAGCCTACAACAATCAACAGCTTCAACAACAGATTCACCTGCTTCAACAAAACTAGAACTCTCTAAAGCACACAATGTAGCCTACAACAATCAACAGCTTCAACAACAACAGATTCAACAACTTAAACAAAACTAGAGCTCTCTATAGCATATAATAGCCTACAACAATCAACAGCTTCAACAACAACAGATTCAACAGCTTGAACAAAACTAGAGCTCTCTATAGCATATAATAGCCTACAACAATCAACAGCTTCAACAACAACAGATTCGACAGCTTAAACAAAACTAGACCTCTCTATAACATATAATAGCCTACAACAATCAACAGCTTCAACAACAGATTCAACAGCTTAAACAAAGCTAAAGCTCTCTATAGTATATAATAGCCTACAACAATCCACAGCTTCAACAACCGCAGATTCAACAGCTTCGACAAAACTAGAGCTCTCTAGAGCACATAATGTAGCCTACAACAATCAACATCTTCAACAAAAATAGATTCAACAGCTTTAATAAACTAGAGCACATAATAGCCTACAACAATCAACAGCTTTAACAACAACAGATTCAACAGCTTCAACAAAACTAGAGCTCTCTAGAGCACATAATAGCTTACAACAATCAACAGCTTCTACAACAAATTCAACAGCTTCAACATAGTGATTGAAGCTATTGATTCATTGGGGCGAGCCTACACTTACACAAAATAGACTGTACTCACAATCAACAGCTTTAATTGTACTAACAAGATCAACTGATTGAACAGCTTCAACACTACCAACAATCAACAGCTTCAACAACAACAGATTCAACATCAACGACAATCAACAACTTCAACATGGTTAACAGATTTAACAACTGATTCAACAGCTTAAAAAACAGATTCAACAACTACAGCTTCAAGAATCAACAGCTTCAACAACAGATTTAAAAGCTTCAACAAAACTAGAACTCTCAAGAGCTCATAATAGCCTACAACAATCAACAGCTTCAACAACAGATTCAACTGCTTCAACAAAACTAGAGCTCTCTAAAGCACATAATGTAGCCTACAACAATCAACAGCTTCAACAACAGATTCAACAACTTCAACTAAACTAGAGCTCTCTATTACACATAATAGCCTACAACAATCAACAGCTTCAACAACAACAGATTCAACAGCTTGAACAAAACTAGAGCTCTCTATAGCATATAATAGCCTACAACAATCAACAGCTTCAACAACAACAGATTCAACAGCTTAAACAAAACTAGACCTCTCTATAAGATATAATAGCCTACAACAATCAACAGCTTCAACAACAGATTCAACAGCTTCAACAAAATTAGAGCTCTCTATTGCACATAATAGCCTACAACAATCAACAGCTTCAACCACAACAGATTCAACAGCTTAAACCAAACTAGAGCTCTCTATAGCATATAATATCCTACAACAATCAACAGCTTCAACAACAGATTCAACGGCTTAAACAAAACTAGAGCTCTCTATAGTATACAATAGCCTACAACAATCAACAGCTTCAACAACCACAGATTCAACAGCTTCGACAAAACTAGAGCTCTCTAGAGCGCATAATGTAGCCTACAACAATCAATATCTTCAACAAAAATAGATTCAACAGCTTTAATAAACTAGAGCACATAATAGCTTACAACAATCAACAGCTTTAACAACAACAGATTCAACAACTTCAACAAAACTAGAGCTCTCTATTACACATAATAGCCTACAACAATCAACAGCTTCAACAACAACAGATTCAACAGCTTGAACAAAACTAGAGCTCTCTATAGCATATAATAGCCTACAACAATCAACAGCTTC
The DNA here is from genome assembly GCA_964291365.2 of Stappiaceae bacterium. Taxonomy (GTDB): domain Bacteria; phylum Pseudomonadota; class Alphaproteobacteria; order Rhizobiales; family Stappiaceae; genus JBDWFY01. Next base: position 145,853 of record OZ219986.1, on the reverse strand, counting down.
AACAACAACAGATTCAACAGCTTAAACAAACTAGACCTCTCTATAGCATATAATAGCCTACAACAATCAACAGCTTCAACAACAGATTCAACAGCTTCAACAAAATTAGAGCTCTCTATTGCACATAATAGCCTACAACAATCAACAGCTTCACCAACAACAGATTCGACAGCTTAAACAATACTAGACCTCTCTATAACATATAATAGCCTACAACAATCAACAATTTCAACAACAGATTCGACAGCTTAAACAAAACTAGAGCTCTCTATAACATATAATAGCCTACAACAATCAACAGCTTCAACAACAGATTCAACAGCTTAAACAAAACTAGAGCTCTCTATAGCCTACAACAATCAACAGCTTCAATAACAACAGATTCAACAGCTTCAACAAAACTAGAGCTCTCTATTGCACATAATAGCCTACAACAATCAACTTCTTCAACAAAAATAGATTCAACAGCTTCAATAAAAATAGACCACATAATAGCCTACAACAATCAACAGCTTTAACAACAACAGATTCAACAGCTTCAATTTAACTAGGGCACTTAATAGCCTACAACAATCAACAGCTTTAACAAAACTAGAGCTCACTAGAGCATATAATAGCCTACAATCAACAGCTTTAACCACAGATTCAACAGCTTCAACAAAACTAGAGCTCTCTAAAGCACATAATGTAGCCTACAACAATCAACAGCTTCAACCACAGATTCAACAGCTTCAGCAAAACTAGAGCTCTCTAAAGCACATAATGTAGCCTACAACAATCAACAGCTTCAACAAAACTAGAGCTCACTAGAGCATATAATAGCCTACAATCAACAGCTTCAACCACAGATTCAACAGCTTCAACAAAACTAGAGCTCTCTAAAGCACATAATGTAGCCTACAACAATCAACAGCTTCAACAACAACAGATTCAACAGCTTAAAAAAACTGGAGCTATCTATAGCATGTAATAGCCTACAACAATCAACAGCTTCAACAACAACAGATTCGACCGCTTAAACAAAACTAGACCTCTCTATAAGATATAATAGCCTACAACAATCAACAGCTTCAACAACAGATTCCACAGCTTAAACAAAACTAGAGCTCTCTAGAGCACATAATAACCTACAACAATCAACAGCTTCAACAACAGATTCAAGTGCTTCAACAAAACTAGAGCTCTCTAAAGCACATAATGTACCCTACAACAATCAACAGATTCAACAACTTCAACAAAACTGAGCTTCCTATTACACATAATAGCCTACAACAATCAACAGCTTCAACAACAGATTCAACAGAACTAGAGATCTCTATAGCATATAATAGCCTACAACAATCAACAGCTTCAACAAGAGATTCGACAGCTTAAACAAAATTAGACCTCTCTATAACATAATAGCCTACAACAATCTACAATTTCAACAACAGATTCGACAGCTTAAATAAAACTACAGCTCTCTATAACATATAATAGCCTACAACAATCAACTACTTCAACAAAACTAGAGCTCTCTAAAGCACATAATGTACCCTACAACAATCAACAGATTCAACAACTTCAACAAAACTGAGCTTCCTATTACACATAATAGCCTACAACAATCAACAGCTTCAACAACAGATTCAACAGAACTAGAGATCTCTATAGCATATAATAGCCTACAACAATCAACAGCTTAAACAACAACAGATTCAACAGCTTAAACAAAACTAGACCTCTCTATAAGATATAATAGCCTACAACAATCAACAGCTTCAACAACAGATTCAACAGCTTCAACAAAATTAGAGCTTTCTATTGCACATAATAGCCTACAACAATCAACAGCTTCAACAACAACAGATTCGACAGCTTAAACAAAACTAGAGCTCTCTATAGCATATAATAGCCTACAACAATCAACTACTTCAACAAGAGATTCGACAGCTTAAACAAAATTAGACCTCTCTATAACATATAATAGCCTACAACAATCAACAATTTCAACAACAGATTCGACAGCTTAAATAAAACTAGAGCTCTCTATAACATATAATAGCCTACAACAATCAACAGCTTCAACAACAAATTCAACAGCTTAAACAGAACTAGAGCTCTCTATAGCATATAATAGCCTACAACAATCAACAGCTTCAACAACAACAGATTCAACAGCTTCAACAAAACTAGAGCTCTCTATTGCACATAATAGCCTACAACAATCAACTTCTTCAACAAAAATAGATTCAACAGCTTTAATAAAAATAGAGCACATAATAGCCTACAACAATCAACAGCTTTATCAACAACAGATTCAACAGCTTCAATTAAACTAGGGCACTTAATAGCCTGCAACAATCAACAGCTTCAACAAAACTAGAGCTCACTAGAGCATATAATAGCCTACAATCAACAGCTTCAACCACAGATTCAACAGCTTCAACAAAACTAGAGCTCTCTAAAGCACATTATGTAGCCTACAACAATCAACAGCTTCAATAACAACAGATTCAACAGCTTAAAAAAAACTAGAGCTGTCTATAGCATGTAATAGCCTACAACAATCAACAGCTTCAACAACAATAAATTCGACAGCTTAAACAAAACTAGACCTATCTATAAGATATAATAGCCTACAACAATCAACAGCTTCAACAACAGATTCAACAGCTAAAACAAAACTAGAGCTCTCTAGAGCACATAATAACCTACAACAATCAACAGCTTCAACAACAGATTCAACAGCTTCGACAAAACTAGAGCTCTCTGTTGCACATAATAGCCTACAACAATCAACAGCTTCAACAACAACAGATTCAACAGCTTAAACAAAACTAGAACTCTCTATAGCATGTAATAGCCTACGTCAATCAACAGCTTCAACAACAACAGTTTCGACAGCTTAAACAAAACTAGACCTCTCTATAAGATATAATAGCCTACAAAAATCAACAGCTTCAACAACAGATTCAACAGCTTAAACAAAACTAGAGCTCTCTAGATCACATAATAACCTACAACAATCAACAGCTTCAACAACAGATTCAACAGCTTCAACAAAACTAGAGCTCTCTATTGCACATAATAGCCTACAACAATCAACAGCTTCAACAACAACAGATTCAACAGCTTAAACAAAACTAGAGTTCTCTATAGCATATAATAGCCTACAACAATCAACAGCTTTAACAACAACAGATTCAACAGCTTCAACAAAACTAGAGCTCTCTAGAGCACATAATAGCTTACAACAATCAACAGCTTCTACAACAAATTCAACAGCTTTAACATAGTGATTGAAGCTATTGATTTATTGGGGCGAGCCTACACTTACACAAAATAGACTGTACTCACAATCAACAGCTTTAATTGTACTAACAAGATCAACTGATTGAACAGCTTCAACACTACCAACAATCAACAGCTTCAACAACAACAGATTCAACATCAACGACAATCAACAACTTCAACATGGTTATCAACAGATTTAACAACTGATTTAACAGCTTCAAAAACAGATTCAACAACTACAGCTTCAACAATCAACAGCTTCAACAACAGATTTAACAGCTTCAACAAAACTAGAGCTCTCAAGAGCTCAAAATAGCCTACAACAATCAACAGCTTCAACAACAGATTCAACTGCTTCAACAAAACTAGAGCTCTCTAAAGCACATAATGTAGCCTACAACAATCAACAGCTTCAACAACAGATTCAACAACTTCAACAAAACTAGAGCTCTCTATTACACATAATAGCCTACAACAATCAACAGCTTCAACAACAACAGATTCAACAGCTTGAACAAAACTAGAGCTCTCTATAGCATGTAATAGCTTACAACAATCAACAGCTTCAACAACAACAGATTCAACAGCTTAAACAAACTTGACCTCTCTATAAGATATAATAGCCTACAACAATCAACAGCTTCAACAACAGATTCAACAGCTTCAACAAAACTAGAGCTCTCTAGAGCACATAATAGCCTACAACAATCAACAGCTTCAGCAACAACAGATTCGACAGCTTAAACAAAACTAGAGCTCTCTATAGCATATAATAGCCTACAACAATCAACTACTTCAACAACAGATTCGACAGCTTAAACAAAACTAGACCTCTCTATAACATATAATAGCCTACAACAATCAACAATTTCAACAACAGATTCGACAGCTTAAACAAAACTAGAGCTCTCTATAACATATAATAGCCTACAACAATCAACAGCTTCAACAACAGATTCAACAGCTTCAACAAAATTAGAGCTCTCTATTGCACATAATAGCCTACAACAATCAACAGCTTCAACAACAACAGATTCGACAGCTTAAACAAAACTAGAGCTCTCTATAGCATATAATAGCCTACAACAATCAACAGCTTCAACAACAACAGATTCAACAGCTTCGACAAAACTAGAGCTCTCTATTGCACATAATAGCCTACAACAATCAACTTCTTCAACAAAAATAGATTCAACAGCTTTAATAAAAACAGAGCACATAATAGCCTACAACAATCAACAGCTTTAACAACAACAGATTCAACAGCTTCAATTAAACTAGGGCATTTAATAGCCTACAACAATCAACAGCTTCAACAAAACTAGAGCTCACTAGAGCATATAATAGCCTACAATCAACAGCTTTAACCACAGATTCAACAGCTTCAACAAAATTAGAGCTCTCTAAAGCACATTATGTAGCCTACAACAATCAACAGCTTCAACAACAGCAGATTCAACAGCTTAAAAAAACTAGAGCTGTCTATAGCATGTAATAGCCTACAACAATCAACAGCTTCAACAACAACATATTCGACAGCTTAAACAAAACTAGACCTCTCTATAAGATATAATAGCCTACAACAATCAACAGCTTCAACAACAGATTCAACAGCTTAAACAAAACTAGAGCTCTCTAGAGCACATAATAACCTACAACAATCAACAACTTCATCAACAGATTCAACTGCTTCAACAAAACTAGAGCTCTCTAAAGCACCTAATGTAGCCTACAACAATCAACAGCTTCAACAACAGATTCAACAACTTCAACAAAACTAGAGCTCTCTATTGCACATAATAGCCTACAACAATCAACAGCTTCAACGACAACAGATTCAACAGCTTGAACAAAACTAGAGCTCTCTATAGCATATAAACAATCAACAGCTTCAACAACAGATTCAACAGCTTAAACAAAATTAGACCTCTCTATAAGATATAATAGCCTACAACAATCAACAGCTTCAACAACAGATTCAACAGCTTCAACAAAATTAGAGCTCTCTATTGCACATAATAGCCTACAACAATCAACAGCTTCAACAACAACAGATTCGACAGCTTAAACAAAACTAGAGCTCTCTATAGCATATAATAGCCTACAACAATCAACTACTTCAACAACAGATTCGACAGCTTAAACAAAACTAGACCTCTCTATAACATATAATAGCCTACAACAATCAACAATTTCAACAACAGATTCGACAGCTTAAACAAAACTAGAGCTCTCTATAACATATAATAGCCTACAACAATCAACAGCTTCAACAACAGATTCAACAGCTTCAACAAAACTAGAGCTCTCTATAGCATATAATAGCCTACAATAATCAACAGCTTCAACAAAACTAGAGCTCTCTATTGCACATAATAGCCTACAACAATCAACTTCTTCAACAAAAATAGATTCAACAGCTTTAATAAAAATAGAGCACATAATAGCCTACAACAATCAACAGCTTTATCAACAACAGATTCAACAGCTTCAATTAAACTAGGGCACTTAATAGCCTGCAACAATCAACAGCTTCAACAAAACTAGAGCTCACTAGAGCATATAATAGCCTACAATCAACAGCTTCAACCACAGATTCAACAGCTTCAACAAAACTAGAGCTCTCTAAAGCACATAATGTAGCCTACAACAATCAACAGCTTCAACAAAACTAGAGCTCACTAGAGCATATAATAGCCTACAATCAACAGCTTCAACCACAGATTCAACAGCTTCAACAAAATTAGAGCTCTCTATTGCACATAATAGCCTACAACAATCAACAGCTTCAACAACAACAGATTCGACAGCTTAAACAAAACTAGAGCTCTCTATAGCATATAATAGCCTACAACAATCAACTACTTCAACAACAGATTCGACAGCTTAAACAAAACTAGACCTCTCTATAAGATATAATAGCCTACAACAATCAACTACTTCAACAACAGATTCGACAGCTTCAACAAAACTAGAGCTCTCTAGAGCACATAATAGCCTACAACAATCAACAGCTTCAACAACAACAGATTCAACAGCTTAAACAAAACTAGAGCTCTCTATAGCATGTAATAGCCTACGACAATCAACAGCTTCAACAACAGATTCAACAGCTTCAACAAAACTAGAGCTCTCTATTGCACATAATAGCCAACAACAATCAACAGCTTCAACAACAACAGATTCAACAGCTTAAACAAAACTAGAGCTCTCTATACAATGTAATAGCCTACGACAATCAACAGCTTCAACAACAACAGTTTCGACAGCTTAAACAAAACTAGACCTCTCTATAAGATATAATAGCCTACAAAAATCAACAGCTTCAACAACTGATTCAACAGCTTCAACAAAACTAGAGCTCTCTAGAGCACATAATGTAGCCTACAACAATCAACATCTTCAGCAAAAATAGATTCAACAGCTTTAATAAAATTAGAGCACATAATAGCCTACAACAATCAACAGCTTTAACAACAAAAGATTCAACATCTTCAACAAGAGTTTCAACAGCTTCAACAAAACTAGAGCTCTCTAGAGCTCATAATAGCCTACAACAATCATCAGCTTCAACAACAGATTTAACAAAACTTGAGTTCTCCAGAGGACATAATAGCCTACTACAATCAACAGCTTCAACAACAGATTCAAAATTTTCAACAAAACTAGAGCTCTCTAGAGCTCATAATAGCCTACAACAATCATCAGCTTCAACAACAGATTTAACAAAACTAGAGTTCTCCAGAGGACATAATAGCCTACAACAATCAACAGCTTCAACAACAGATTTAAAATTTTCAACAAAACTAGAGCTCTCTAGAGCTCATAATAGCCTACAACAATCGACAGCTTTAACAACAGACTCAACAGCTTCAATAACAACAGATTCAACAGCTTCAACAAAACTAGAGCTCTCTATTGCACATAATAGCCTACAATAATCAACAGCTTCAACAACAGATTCAACTGCTCCAACATATCTAGAGCTCTCTAGAGCACATAATGTATCCTACAACAATCAACAGCTTCAACAATAGATTCAACTGCCTTAACACAACTAGAGCTCTTTAGAACACATAATTATAGCCTACAACAATCAATATTTTCAACAACAGATTCAACAGCTTCAATAAAACTAGAGCACATAATAGCCTACAACAATCAAGAGCTTTAACAACAGATTCAACAGCTTCAACAATAACAGATTCAACAGCTTCAACAAAACTAGAACTCTCTAGAGCACATAATAGCCTTCAACAATCAACAGCTTTAACAACAGATTCAACTGCTCCAACATAACTAGAGCTCTCTAGAGCACATAATGTAGCCTACAATGATCAACATCTTCAACAACAGATTCAACAATTTCAACAAATCTAGAGCTCTCTAGAGCACATAATAGCCTGCAACAATCAACAGCTTCAACAACAGATTCATCTGCCTTAACAAAACTAGAGCTCTTTAGAGCACATAATATAGCCTACAACAATCAACAGGTTCAACAAAAACAGATTCAACAGTTTCAACAACAGATTCAACAGCTTAAACAAAATTAGAGCTCTCTAGAGCACATAATGTAGCCTACAACAATCAACATCTTCAACAACAGATTCAACTGCTTCAACAAAACTAGAGCTCTGTAGAGCACATAATGTAGCCTACAACAATCAACATCTTCAACAACAACAGATTCAACAGTTTTAACAAAACTAGAGCTCTCTAGAGCACATAATAGCCTACAACAATCCACAGCTTCCACAACAGATTCAACAGCTTGAACAAAACTAGAACTCTCTAGAGTACATAATATCCTACAACAATCACAAGCTTAAACAACTGATTTAACAGCTTCAACAAAGGTAGAGCTCTCTAGAGTACATAATAGCCTACAACATTCAACAGCTTCAACAACAACAGATTCAACAGCTTCAACAAAACTAGAGCTCTCTAGAGCACATAATAGCCTACATCAATCAACAGCTTCAACAAGAGATTCAGCTTCGACAAAACTTAAGCTCTCTAGAACACATAATGTAGCCTACAACAATCAACATCTTCAACAACAGATTCAACAGCTTCAATAAAACCAGAGCACATAATAGCCCACAACAATCATCAGCTCTAACAACAGATTCAACAACTTCAACAATAACAGATTCAACAGCTTCAACAAAACTAGAGTTCTCTAGAGCACATAATAGCCTTTAACAATCAACAACTTTAACAACAGATTCCACTGCTCCAACATAACTAGATCTCTTTAGAGCACATAATGTAGCCTACAACAACCAACAGCTTTAACAACAACAGATTCAACAGCTTCAATAAATCTAGAGCTCTCTAGAGTACATAATAGCCTGCAACAATCAACAGCTTCAACAACAGATTCAACTGCCTTAACAAATCTAGAGTTCTTTAGAGCACATAATAGCCTACAACAATCAATAGCTTTAACAACAACAGATTCAACAGCTTCACCATCAACATATTCAACAGCTTCAACAAAACTGGAGCTCTCTAGAACACATAATAGCCTACAACAATGAACAACTTCAACAGGAGATTCTACTGCTTCAACAAAATTAGAGCTCTGTCGAGCACATTATGTAGCCTACAATAATCAACAGCTTCAACAACAGGTTCAACTGCTTCAACAGAACTAGAGCTCTCTAGAGCACATAATGTAGCCTACAACAATCAACATCTTCAACCACAGATTCAATAATTTCTTCAAATCTAGAGTTCTCTAGAGCACATAGTAGCCTACAACAATCAACAACTTCATCAACAGATTCAACTGCCTTAACACAACTAGAGCTCTTTAGAGCACATAATATAGCCTACAACAATCAACATTTTCAACAACAGATTCAATAGCTTCAATAAAACTAGAGCACATAATAGCCTACAACAACCATGAGCTTGAACAACAACAGATTCAACAGCTTCAACAATAACAGATTCAACAGCTTAAACAAAATTAGAGCTCTCTAGAGCACGTAATGTAGCCTACAACAATCAACATCTTCAACAACAGATTCAACAGCTTCAACAAAACTAGAGCTCTCTAGAGCACATAATGTAGCCTACAACAATCAACATCTTCAACAACAACAGATTCAACAGTTTTAACAAAACTAGAGCTCTCTAGAGCACGTAATAGCCTACAACAATCAACAGCTTTAACCACAGATTCAACAGTTTGAACAAAACTAGAGCTCTCTAGAGCACACAATATCCTACAACAATCAACAGCTTTGACAACTGATTTAACAGCTTCAACAAAAGTAGAGCTCTCTAGAGAGCATAATAGCATACAACAATCAACAACTTCAACAACAACAGATTCAGCTTCAACAAAACTTGAGCTCTCTAGAACACATATTGTAGCCTACAACAATCAACATCTTCAACAATAGATCCAACAGCTTCAATAAAACTAGAGAACATAATAGCCTACAACAATCAACACGCTTTAACAACAATAGATTCAACAACAACAGATTGAACTGCTTCGACAGAACTAGATCTTTCTAGAGCACATAATGTAGCCTACAGCAATCAACATCTTCAACAACAGATTCAACAGCTTCATTAACACTAGAGCACATAATAGCGCACAACAATCACCAGCTTTAACAACAACAGATTCAACAACTTCAACAATAACAGATTCAACAGCTTCAACAAAAGTAGAGTTCTCTTGAGCACATAATAGCCTTCAACAATCAACAGCTTTAACAACAGATTCAACTGCTCTAACATAACTAGAGCTCTCTAGAGCACATAATGTAGCCTACAACAATCAACATCTTCAACAACAGATTCAACAGCTTCAACAAAACTAGAGCTCTCTAGAGCACATAATGTAGCCTACAACAATCAACATCTTCAACAACAACAGATTCAACAGTTTTAACAAAACTAGAGCTCTCTAGAGCACATAATAGCCTACAACAATCAACAGCTTTAACAACAGATTCAACAGTTTGAACAAAACTAGAGCTCTCTAGAGCACACAATATCCTACAACAATCAACAGCTTTGACAACTGATTTAACAGCTTCAACAAAAGTAGAGCTCTCTAGAGCACATAATAGCATACAACAATCAACAACTTCAACAACAGATTCAGCTTCAACAAAACTTGAGCTCTCTAGAACACATATTGTAGCCTACAACAATCAACATCTTCAACAATAGATCCAACAGCTTCAATAAAACTAGAGAACATAATAGCCTACAACAATCAACAGCTTTAACAACAATAGATTCAACAACAACAGATTGAACTGCTTCGACAGAACTAGATCTTTCTAGAGCACATAATGTAGCCTACAACAATCAACATCTTCAACAACAGATTCAACAGCTTCATTAACACTAGAGCACATAATAGCGCACAACAATCACCAGCTTTAACAACAACAGATTCAACAACTTCAACAATAACAGATTCAACAGCTTCAACAAAAGTAGAGTTCTCTTGAGCACATAATAGCCTTCAACAATCAACAGCTTTAACAACAGATTCAACTGCTCCAACATAACCAGAGCTCTCTAGAGCACATAATGCAGCCTACAACAACCAACAGCTTTAACAACAACAGATTCAACAGCTTCAATAAATCTAGAGCTCTCTAGAGCACATAATAGCCTACAACAATCAACAGCTTCAACAACAGATTCAACTGCCTTAACAAATCTAGAGTTCTTTAGAGCACATAATAGCCTACAACAATCAACAGCTTCAACAACAGATTCAACTGCTTAACAAATCTAGAGCTCTTTAGAGCACATAATGTAGCCTACAACAATCAACATTTTCAATAACAACAGGTTTAACAGCTCCAATAAAACTAAAGCACATAATAGCCTACAACAATCAACAGGTTCAACAAAAACAGATTCAACAGTTTCAACAACTACAGATTCAACAGCTTAAACAAAATTAGAGCTCTCTAGAGCATGTAATGTAGCCTACAACAATCAACATCTTCAACAACAGATTCAACAGCTTTAACAAAACTAGAGCTCTCTAGTGCACATAGTATAGCCTACAACAATCAACAATTTCAACAACAGATTCAACTACTTCAATACAGCTAGAGCACATAATAGCCTACAACAATCAACAGCTTTAACAACAACAGATTCAACAGCTTCAACAACAACAGATTCAACAGCTTCAACAAAACTAGATTTATCTAGAGCACATAATGTAGCCTACAACAATCAATATCTTCAACAACAGATTCGACAACATTAGAAAAACTAGAGCTATCTAGAACACAAAAAATCCTGACAATCAAGAGCTTCAACAACAACAGATACAACAGCTTTGACAAAACTAGATTTCTCTAGAGAACATAATGTAACCTAGAACAATTAACATTTTCAACAAGAATACATTCAACAACTTCAATAAAACTAGAGCACATAATAGCTTATAGCAATCAACAGCTCTAACAACAACAAATTCAACAGCTTCACAGCAACAGATTCAACAGCTTCAAAAAAACTAGAGCTCTCTAGAGCACATAATGCATCCTACAACAATCAACATCTTCAACAATTTCAACAAAATTAGAGCTCTCTAGAACGTATAATAGCCTACAACGATCAACAGCTTCAACAACAACGGATTCTAGAATAAAGGCTCATAACTACGTTGTTGATGCAAGGAGAGTAGTTTGTGGAGCGCTATTGAACGTAGTTTAATGTACTGTAGAGACAGAACGTTTCGGACCGTGGTCCTTCGTCAGCTGCAAAAGGCACTCAAGACATAGCGCTCCACAAACTACTCTCCTTGCAACAACGGATTCAACAGCTTCGACGAATCTAGAGCTCTCTAGAGCACATAATGTAGCCTACAACAATCAACATCTTCAACAACAACAGATTCAACAGCTTTAACAAAATTAGAACTCTTTAAAGCACATAATAGCCTACAACAATCAACAGCTTCAACAAAACGAACTCTCTAGAGCACACAATGTAGCCTACAACAATCAACAGATTCAACAACAACAGATTCAACAACTTCAATAAAGCTAGAACACATAATAGCCTACAACAATGAACAGCTTTAACAACAGATTCAACAGCTTGAACAAGAACAGATTTAACGGCTTGAACAAAACTAGAGCTCTTTAGAGCACATAATGTTGCCTACAACAATCAACATCTTCAACAACAGATTCAACAGCTTTAACAAAATTAGAGCTCTTTAGAGTAATATAGGCTACAACAATCAACAGCTTCAACAGATTCAACAATTTCAACAAAACTAGAGCTCTCTAGAGCACATAATAGCCTACAACAATCAACCGCTTTAACAACAGACTCAACAGCTTCAACAAAACTAGAGCTCTCTAGAGCACAAAATAGCCTACAACAATCAACAGCTTTAACAGCAACAGATTCAACAGCTTCAACAACAGATTCAACAGCTTCAACAAAACAAGAGCTCTCTAGAGTACATAATAGCCTACAACAATCAACAGCTTCAACAACAGATTCAACAGCTTCAACATAACTAGAGCTATAATCTAGCCTACAACAATCAACAGCTTCAACAACAACAGATTCAACAGCTTCAACAAAACTAGAGCTCTCTAATGCACATAATAGCCTACAACAAACAACAGCTTCAATGACAACTGATTCAACAGCTTCAACAACAACAGATTCAACAGCTTCAACAGAACTAGAGCTCTCTAGAGCACATAATAGCCTACAACAATCAACAGCTTCAACAGCAACAGTTTCAACAGCTTCAACAAATCTAGAACTCTCTATTGCACATAATAGCCTACAATAAACAACAGCTTCAACAACAACAGATTCAACAGCTTCAATATAACTAGAGCACATAGTAGCCTACAACATTCAACAGCTTTAACAACAACAGATTCAACAGCTTCAACAACATGTTCAACAGCTTCAACAAAACTAGAGCTCTCTAGAGCTCATAATAGCCTACAACAATCAACAGCTTCAACAACAGGTTTGACTGCTTCAACAGAACTAGAGCTCTCTAGAGCACATATTGTAGCCTACAACGATCAACATCTTCAACCACAGATTCAACAATTTCAACAAATCTAGAGCTCTCTAGAGCACATAATAGCCTACAACAATCAACATTTTCAACAACAGATTCAATAGCTTCAATAAAACGAGAGCACATAATAGCCTACAACAATCAACAGGTTCAACAAAAACAGATTCAACAGTTTCAACAGATTTAACAGCTTAAACAAAATTAGAGCTCTCTAGAGCACGTAATGTAGCCTACAACAATCAACATTTTCAACAACAACAGATTCAACAGTTTTAACAAAACAAGAGCTCTCTAGAGCACATAATAGCCTACAACAATCAACAGCTTGAACAAGAGATTTAACAGCTTCAACAAAAGTAGAGCTCTCTAGAGCACATAATAGCCTACAACAATCAACAGCTTCAACAACAACAGATTCAACAGCTTCAACAAAACTAGAGCTCTCTAGAGCCACATAATAGCCTACAACAATCAACAGCTTCAACAACAGCAGATTCAGTTTCGACAAAACTTGAGCTCTCTAGAACACCTAATGTAGCCTACAACAATCAACATCTTCAACAACAGGTCCAACAGCTTCAATAAAACTAGAGAACATAATAGCCTACAACAATCAACAGCTTTAACAACAATAGATTCAACAACAACGGATTGAACAGCTTCGACAGAACTAGATCTTTCTAGAGCACATAATGTAGCCTACAACAATCAACATCTTCAACAACCGATTCAACAGCTTCAATAAAACTAGAGCACATAATAGCCCACAATAATCACCAGCTTTAACAACAACAGATTCAACAACTTCAACAATAACAGATTCAACAGCTTCAACAGAACTAGAGTTCTCTAGATTACATAATAATATTATTACCTTCAACAATCAACAGCTTTAACAACAGATTCAACTGCTCCAACATAACTAGAGCCCTCTAGAGCACATAATGTAGCCTACAACAACCAACAACTTTAACAACAACAGATTCAACAGCTTCAATAAATCTAGAGCTCTTTAGAGCACATAATGTAGCCTACAACAATCAACATTTTCAACAACAGGTTCAACTGCTCCAATAAAACTTGAGCACATAATAGCTTACAACAATCAATAGCTTTAACAACAACAGATTCAACAGCTACACCATCAACATATTCAACAGCTTCAACAAAACCTGAGCTCTCTAGAACACATAATAGCCTACAACAATGAACAACTTCAACAGGAAATTCTACTGCTTCAACAAAATTAGAGCTCTGTCGAGCATATTATGTAGCCTACAACAATCAACAACTTCAACAACAGGTTCAACTGCTTCAACAGAACTAGAGCTCTCTAGAGTACATAATGTAGCCTACAACGATCAACATCTTCAACCACAGATTCAACGATTTCAACAAATTTAGAGCTCTTTAGAGCACATAATAGCCTACAACAATCAACAGTTTCAACAACAGATTCAACTGCTTCAATAAAGATATAGCTCTCTAGAGCACATAATGTAGCCTACAACAAGCAACAGATTCAACAGCTTCATCAATGAAAACCTTCAACGACAGATTTAACAACATTAACAATCAACAACTTCAACAGATTCAACTACAGATTTAACAGCTTCAACAATCAACAGCTTCAACAACAGATTCAACAACTTCAGATTCAACAGCTACTACAATCAAGATTAATCAACAGCAGATTCAACAACAGTCAACAGCAACAGATTGAACATCAACATTTAACAGTTTCGACATGGTGATCAACAGATTTAACAGCTTCAACAGTCATAGCCAACAATCAACAGCTCTAAATATACTAACAAAATTAGCAGATTCAACAACAGCTTCAACAATCAACAGCATCAACAACAGGTTCAACATCAACGACAATCAACAACTTCACCAACAACAGATATAACATCAACAATAACAACAATCAACAGCTTCAACAACAGATTCAACAGCTTTAACAATCAATAGCTTCAACATTGTGATTGAAGCTATTGATTTATTGGGGCAAGCCTATACTTACACAAGATAGACTGTACTAACAATCAACAGCTTAAACTATACTAACATGATCAACAGATTCAATAGTTTCAACAATCATACCAACAATCAACAGCATCAACAACAGATTAAACAACATCAACAACTTCAACAATGTGATCAACATAATAATTAAACAACAGATTCAACACCTTCAACAATCAACAGCTTTAACAACAGATTCAACAACTTTAGATTCAACAGCTTCAACTATCAACAGCTTCAACAACAAATTCAACATCAACAACAAATAACTTCAATATGGTGATCATCAGCTTTAACAACAGATTCTACAAGTTTAGATTTAAGAGCTTCAACAACCAACAGCTTCAACAACAGATTCAATATCAACAACTTCAACATGGTGATCAACAGATTAAACAACGGATTCAACAGCTTCAACAACAGATTCAACAACTTGAGATTCAGCAGCTTCAACAATCAACAGCCTCAACAACAGCAGATTCAACAACAGAAACAGATTCAACAACATCAACAACAATTCACAGTTTCAACATGGTAATCAACAGATTCAACAGCTTCAACAATCATAATCAACAATCAATAGCTTAAACAACAGATTCAACAACTTCAACAATATTAACAACAATCAACAACTTCAACAACAACAAATTTAACATCAACAACACCAACAACAATCAACAGCATCAACAACAGATTCAACAGCTTCAACAATCAACAGCTTCAACATGGTGATTAAAGGTATTGATTTATTGGGGCGAGCCTACACTTACACAAAATAGACTGTACTAACAATCAACAGCTTCAACTATACTAACAAGATCAACAGGTTCAATAGCCTCAACAATCATAACCAACAATCAACAGCTTCAACAACATCAACAACAATCAACTACTTCAACATGGTGATCAACGGATATAAACAACAGATTTAACTGCTTCAACAATCGACAACTTCAACAATGGATTCAACAACTTCAGATTTAACAGTTTCAACAATCAACAGGTTCAATAACAAGAGATTCAACAACAATCAACAGCAACAGATTCAACATCAACAACAATCATCAACTTCAACATGGAAATCAACAGCTTCAACAACAGATTCAACTACTTCAGATTCAACGGCTTCAACAACAGATTTAACAGCTTCAACATGGTGATTGAAGCTATTAATTTATTGGAACGAGCCTACACTTACACAAGATGGACTGTACTAACAATCAACAGCTTAAACTATACTAACAAGATCAACAGATTCAACAACAGATTCAACTGCTTCAAAAATCATAATCAACAATCAACATCTTCAACAACAGATTCAATAACAGATTTAACAACATCAACAATCATCAACTTCATCATGGAGATCAACAGATTCAACAGCTTTAACAATCAACAGCTTGAACAACAGCTTCAGATTCCACAGCTTCAAGAATCAACATCAACAACAGATTTAACAGCTTCAACAGTCAACAGCTTCAACATGGTGATTGAAGCTATTGATTTATTGGGACGAGCCTACTCTTAGACACAATAGACTGTACTAACAATCAACAGCTTCAGTTATACTAATATCAACAGATTCAACAACTTCATCAATCATAACCAACAATCAAAAGCTTCCACAACAGATTCAACAATATCAACAACATTCAACAGCTTCAACAACAGATTTAACTACTTCAGATTCAACAGCTTCAACAATCAACAGCTTCATCAACAACAGATTCAACAGATTCAACATGGTGATTGAAGCTATTGATTTATTGGGGCGAGCCTGAGCGAGCCCCACATAAACTGTACAGCAATGCCTGCAATAATATGGTGTATGTATGTATGTATGTTTGGTACGTCCGTCAACAACAATTAACAGGTTCAACATGGTGATCAACAGATTCAACAGCTTCAACTATCATAGCCAACAATCAACAGCTTCAACTATACTAACAAGATCAACAGATTCAACAACTGCTTCAACAATTATAATCAACAATCAACAGCTTCAACAACAGATTCAACTAATTCAACACCATCAACAATAAACAGCTTCAATAACACCAGATTTAAACACCAATAACAATCAACAGCTTCAACAACAGATTCAACAGATTCAACAATCAACAGCTTAATTCAAGTGATTGAAGCTATTGATTTATTGGGGCGAGCCTACTCTTACGCAAAATAGACTGTACTACCGTAAAAGTTCTAATTACAGTGCCAAAAAATTTAATTCTAATCTTTAGTTGGCGCTTCTATTGGAGCCAAAAAATACTTCTAAAGTCGCTAGTGGCGCTTAAATTAGGGTGGTGCTTAGTGAATAGGACACTACATACAAAAGCACAGCGTTTTCTATTTAGTAAGTGCCGCTTTATGACTGCAGTTGGCGCTATAAATAGAGTGCAACAATCGTCGTTAACCTCCAAGTGGCGCTTAAATTAGGGTGGCGCTATAATTCGAACATTTACGGTAACAATCAACAGCTTCAACTATGCTAACAAGATTAACAGATTCAACAACCTCACCAATCTATCCAACAATCAACGGCTTCAACAACAGATTAAACAACATCAACAACTTCAACAAGGTGATCAACCGTTTAAACAACAGATTCAACAGCTTCAACAACAGATTCAACAACTTCAGATTTAACAGCTTCAACAATCTACAGCTTCAACAACGGATTCAACAATTGTCAATAGCAACAGATTTAATAACATCAACAATTAACAGCTTCCACTTGGTGATCAACAGATTCAACAGCCTCAACAATCTTAACCGACAATCAACAGCTTCAACTATACTAACAAGAACAACTGATTCAACAGCAGATTCAAGTACAGATTCAACAGCTTTAACAACCATGATCAACAATCAACAACTTCAACAACAGATTCAACAACATCAACAATCAACAGCTTCAATAACAACTGATCTAACATCAACACCAACAATAATCATCAGCTTCAACAACAGATTCAACAGCTTCAACAATCATAACCAACAATCAACAGCTTCAACAACACAGATTCAACAACATCAACTTCAACATGGTGATCAATTGACTAAACAACAGATTCAACAGCTTCAACAATCAACAGCCTCAATAGCAGATTCAGCACAATCCGATTCAACAGCTTCAACAATCAACATGTTCAACAACAGATTCAACAACAATCAATAGTAATAGATTCAACAACATCAAGAACAATATTATTAACAGCTTCAACATGGTGATCAACAGATTCAACAGCTTCAACAATTATAACCAACAATCAACAGCTTAGACTATACTAACAAGATCAACAGATTCAATACCTTCAACAATCATAATCAACAATTAACAGCTTCAACAACAGATTCAACAACAGATTTAACAACATCAACAACAATCAACAGCTTCAACAACAACGGATTTAGCATCAACACCAACAACAATCAACAGCTTCAACAACGGATTCAACAGCTTCAACAATCAACAGCTTCAACATGGTGATTGAAGCTATTGATTTATTGGGGCGAGCCTGAGCGAGCCCCACATAAACTGTACAGCAATGCCTGCAATAATATGGTGTATGTATGTATGTATGTTTGGTACGTCCGTCATCCGCGCACCGCTTTATAGACTCTGTTCGGAGTCGCATGCAACTTTTGTGCTGAAATTTTGCGCTCAGAAACAACTGCGACAGCATGCTCTAATTTAGTGCATTTTTGTAATATTTCCCTCGTGGTGTCACATTTATGGATCAAAGATTAGCTTGTGGGGAAATCAGGATACGGCTAGAACGACAACAACAGCACCATACCGTACCAGTGGAGGCTTCAGGCAAACTGGTAACGTTACATAGCCTCGGGCTCTTCCCACCCCTAGGCCCTAAGGAAGTGCTATACACCCCGCGCTAACACATGTTCGCTTTTTTCTCGCGCTTCGAACTTAGTGCCAATGGGTCAAACGGACACGCCGGAATTATCTATATAGAAGAACGGCTTCGGTGGCCTATACGGCGGACAGCATACTCGCTATAATTCTGTCATGGTAGCTATATATGAGGAACCAACTAGGGAAGGTCACTGCATGTGGACTTTCCTGCTGATAGCCGCTTCGTAGCGCTCGAAAAGCATCGATATTGCGTTTATTCCCATAGACGACAGTTTATTCTTGCCAACCAAGAAAGTGTGATACACCCCGCGTTAACACACGTTCGAGAGCTTTCTTGCGCCTCGAGCCTAGTGCCAATGGTCATGCCAGAATTATCTACAGTATGGTAGGCGGTAAACATTCATATGGAGTTTGCTTTATATCTCTGACATGCTCACAAGTGTAGATCTAAAGTGCTTGTCCCGGCCCTTAATGCACCTGAGCATTGCTGATATTACTGGTTCACAGTGATAGTGAATACTTTTGAGTATGAAGATTTTCGCGGAAATCAGCATGGGCGCAAAAGAAATGCTCAGTTCTAAGAAAAGACAGCGTTATATCACAGACAAACGAGCAGCACTAGATCGCGAGTATGCAACCACAGATAGGCCCAAGCACCACCTACTAAACGAGCCCTTAACCGTGGCCCCACCCACCTTCGTTCATGCAGGGCGTGCGCACAAAGTACCGCTGGTTCCGGAGGTAGAGAGCGGACAATGTCGACCATTACCGGACGAAGGTGAAAAATTACATTAAAAAATCGCGGCTGCGGTTATCAATATATGACACGTAAATGGCATCAAATGCATCATGAACAACATCCTTCTTACATTCTGCCTTAGATTTGAATATTCATCCAAAAATTGTGAAATACAACGTGAACACATAAAGTAATGCAATATAGGCATTGTCCAGAAACTACCTCTGAAAGCTCTTTACAAAAAAAAATTGGTTTATGCTTATAATACGGTCAAAAAATTCTAAAAATTCTCCATACATTCTAGTATACGCATACCAAATGAAAAAATAAATCATAAAAAATTGATGCCGTTGTGTAATTTACAAATCATGAAAAATCTTAGCTACCATAAAAAACCAGCTTCTGGACCAAAATGAGAAAAAGTTGCAACTGTTTAGAGCAGTGTTGTGCAGTTTCTGTGTGGATACACATCACAAGAAATGAGATGCAGCTAGTACTTACATGGCCCCTACCTCGTGGCAAGTGGTGAAGGATTACGTAATACCGTTGGCCATATAAACGCAATTATGTGCGAGGCGGCCAGTAACTGCCTCCGTCCGGAAATACCCTACCCTACTCTATATGCATTCGCGATTCAATATCCAGGGCGCGGGCCCGCGGCCCGGCCGGCCTGGTCTGGGCCATGGGGTAGAGTCTGGCGCGCTGCTCTATACTGCGTCCGTGTAGCGCAAGCCGAGAGGACGGATACCGAATGTTGTAACAGTGTAAGCATGTTGCAAGCAACGGAGTCCGCATGTACCGTGCATATCGTACACGGAATACTGACAGAGTCCGTGTTACAGGCACGCCGTCTCCAGGCAGTGTAGCGCCCGCTTCTTTCATCAATACGGTAGACGGAGTAAATCCGTCCATATGGAGTCATTTTCCTGTGAGAACTATAGCGAGTATGCTGTCCGCTGTATAGGCTCGTTCTCCCATATATGCGCAATAGGCTTTTGCCAATCATTACTCTGGGAGAGGCGCGAGTAGGTGTGACTCGCACCTTCGACCTTGGCGCTAACGAGGAAAACCGTCACGCCGGAATTATCTATTATGCGCATGCCAATTACCCCTCTCACAATCACGTTAGAGAGCGTTGCCGATCCACTAATATAGCATAAAAGCCAAAACACTGAGGGTAATTATCCTTGTTAACATCATGGTAATGCATTCATAAGAATTTGTACAGCTCTTTGGCTTTTGTAAAGCTGATTTAGTTCAAGCGCTAACAGTAGGCCCAGATAAATAATGCTGGCATTTTTTTGAGCATTATAGGTACCTAGAAGCAATGAGCAATATTTGAGAATTATAAGCAACTTATAGTATAGCTATTGGTCTGCTGGTAGCCAGATATTGGGCTGCACCAAACTGCTGTTCTGTCAACTTGTGGTAATATGGAATGTGGATGTGGGATTTGTTACTAGCCAATTCATTCAAGTCGAGTCAAGAAAGTGCACTTGAAGACTACATTGAAGCTTCAGTTATGCTGCAGTATAACAGTTACTGACATTCACTTCGTATGCACTAAATTCATTGTTGATTACATGAAATTTGAGGAGCAAGAAATGATAATTATAGGTACATTTGAAAGAATTATAGGGCATGTTTGCCAGCATTGAAGAAATGAATTATCGGTAGAAAAAAAAATTATCTGGGCCTAACTATCAGCCTAAATCGTGATTTTTTCTGCCACCCACCCAAATAAAAAGGCTTACCTGACGGCCGACTTGTTGAAAATACCAAAGGACAGATTACTTCAGGTAGTCACGGCATCATGCAGGGCTTCTTTGTCCTCCGTTCTATACAGAGATGGGTGTGGCACAGGTCAAAATGACCAGGCAGGTGGCTGACCAAGCAGACTGCTGAAACAACGTAGTTTAAACTATTTGTCGATGCTTTCAACCTCCTGTAGGCCTACGTTCTTATTTACATAAATTCTACATATTATTACTGTGGCTTAGTAAGGTTCTTGTGGCTGTAAGTTACCATCCATACATTGGCCACGCCCACTTATTCTTTGTCAAAGATCGAAGTCGGTCCAACGCTTGATCGAAAGCACTCCATGATAGAAGTAATGTAGGGGTAGATTCAAGTTCTGATTCTTTCAAAAATCACTTGAAACCAAACCTTCGCGATATTGAGAGTATGCTATATTGGAGGCATGGTTTCAAGTGACTTCTAAAAGTTTCATAACTTGATTCTATTGCCACGTTACTTTTATCGTGGAGTGCTTTTGGTCCAACATTGGCAATTTTGACCTTTGACCTCTACGTAATGTGACTATACGGGCCGTGAAGAAGCCGTAAAAAAGCTCAGCACACCTTTTTGTGCCGCGATGTTCTTCAAAAACGTGAAAAACATCAACAAAAATCGCTACATTCCCATTGGGCATTCATTACGCGATTTACCCCATTGTTTTGTCGATTTGCGTGCGATAATACAGGCCTGTATAACCACCGCCATATAATGTGGAGGAGAAAACTTCTAGCGCCCTAAATTGCTTACATGTAGACTGACGTATGGAAGGAATACCTGGGGAAATGCTTCAGCTTTAAATTTTCAAGTGATAACCCTAGCAGCCTCGTACCTAGGCCCTTCCCAGCTTTTCAATGTTGCATACTGAAAAGTGGGAGGCCTGGCAGCAGAAACCACGACTTTGGCTCACGATGACGCGAAGACAATCGGTCTGATGGTTCCTTCGAAAAGCCAGTCTTTGCTAGCCACACGCTATCTTAACAAGTTTCACTCTTTATGGTCTTTATGGATCGTACTACACTCTGTATCTAGCGTTTGAACCATACCTCTCGATCGTTGGCGACAAGAGCCCTCAAAATCTTCGTGACTTTCGACACACTGGAAGGTCTCACCACGCGTTACGCCATGTACGTGACTTGTACAATAAATGCGCTACACTAGTACTGTCGATTGCGCTTTATCTCGAACGCCCGTGAATGCGTTCGTGTGAGCGTTGAACAAACGAGATACTTCATTCGTCACGTAAAACCACGGAAAACGATGCGTAAGCCAACTGCTTGCCCAATGATTGCGTGGCATTCCAACCCATACGTTAGTTTTACACTCACACGAGGGCAAGGCTACGCTCACAGGCAAGCATTCACTGATGTTCCAAGTGAACAGCAATCGACAGTACCAGGCATTCCCGCTTTTCAGCGTGCACCATTGAAAAGCTCTGAACGACCTGAGGACGAGGCTGACGCAAGGGCAAGGCCAGCACAATTTGTGACGTAAACTTACGCTACGTTTTCAGTGGCTTTAAGTGGCGAACGAAGTGAATGAAGTATCTCTCACGTTTTAGGCTTACACGCACGTATTCACGAGGATTCGAATGAAGCTCAATCAACGGTTGAATCAGTCTCTTCTAGCTTTTTGTTGCGACAAGCATCGACGCGGTGTGTGAACCGACTTTAAGTTTAACTGCGCTACTGGTATGCTACAGTGTATACTTAGAGTCTACTAGTAAGGAGTCTCTCTCTCGATTGTGTGCTACGCTATGGCAATTAATAAAACAGCAGAAAGCAGTGTACCGACCAATTTCCTTATTATTTCATCGATAAGGAAACTTCTTACTTCGTAGTAAAGTATACATCAACAGCGCA
Source organism: Stappiaceae bacterium (assembly GCA_964291365.2). Classification (GTDB taxonomy): domain Bacteria; phylum Pseudomonadota; class Alphaproteobacteria; order Rhizobiales; family Stappiaceae; genus JBDWFY01. Next base: position 122,211 of record OZ219986.1, on the reverse strand, counting down.
AACTAGAGAGGGAAATTCAACCATAGATAATAGAGAGGAAGGAGGGATTGGAAACGCGCGCATACCCTGTACATATATGCTCGTCGCGGTCACGTGACTTCATCTAAGTTCACGAGTGGCATAAAACCACATCAAGGCAGCCTTTTCGGGCCATGGCAAGGGCACCATGTATGCGTATCACCTTTCTAACCAACCTACCAGAGATCTAAAGCCAAAAGCCAAAAAAATTAGGCTGTTTTCAGAACGGTTTTGTAGCTACCACTCACAGATTGGCTTTGTGTACTTTTTACGAGACCTGTACATAGTGAATAGATTCTTTCAAGGCCTGGCATGAACTATCGTCACATAGAGAATACAAACATCGCCTTCAGGTAAGGCCTTTCTTTTCAAAATGAACACACTAAGCCCAGATCTGTTGTGAGCCTGGGTAGACTCCAGCGTTTAAAACGCTCGCTGGGGAACATACCACATCAACAGAGCTCGCGAATGCTTCAGTTGCACTCTGTATTCGACTGTGAACAAGGTCCCATCGACTTTTCTTCTGGGTCGATCACCGTTTGTGAAGGAAAAGTACACAAAAGAATTTCAAGCGTGTACAAGAGCAGGCGCGACTACCAAGACCATTCAAATCACTCTTTTCATTGCTTGATCCCTTGTTCGATAGCACTACACTTGTTTTTAGTCGAGTTACTGTTGAATACTAGGCTGTACAAGGCCATAGGAGCTTGTACTATACTGTACGATACTGACTTGCAAAGGGGGGCGTGCCGTGACGAGCATGTTCCGTGACGTCACTGTAGAGATATATGCGCGTTTTCAATCCCTCTCTCTATTATCTATGATTCAACGGATTTCATTGCAGCATACGCACATTAAATAGAGGATAGTGCGCTGTCTGTGCTGCAGCGCAGACCCTACTAGTAGGGAATTGCCCTTTCTAGAGTGCGCTATTGATGTACACTTTACTAAGAAGTTTCCTTTTCAATGTGTACGTTACTTAGCGCACACAATGAAATGAAATTGTTGATACACTGCATTCTGCTGCTGTATTACGATCGAGAGGGCGACTCCTTACTAGCCCAACTGCCCAATGAGAATGTAGCGATTTTTTCACGTTTTTGTAGAACATCCTGGCACAGTGCTTGGCATTTTTACGACTTCTCCACGGTCGTATGGTTACATCACGTAGAGGTCAAAGGTCGATATTGCCTCGAAAGCACTCCACAATAGTATCAAGTCCTGAAACTTTCAGAAGTCACTTGAAGCCATGCCTCCAATATAGCAATACTCTCAATGTCGCAAAATGGGTTTGATGACTTTTGAAAGTGTCAGGACTTGATTCAGCAGTCTGCTCGGTCAGCCACCTGCCTGGTCATTTGACCCGTGCCACACACATCTCTGTATAGAACGGAGGACAAAGAAGCCCTGATACCGTGACTACCTGAAGTAATCTGTCCTTTGGTATTTTCAACAAGTCGGCCGTCAGGTAAGCTTTTGTATTTGGATGGATGGCAGGAAAAAATATTCACAATTTAGGCTAATAGCGCTTAAACTAAATCGGCTTTACAAAAGCCAAAGGGCATTATTATAGATTAGGATGTACAAATTCTTATGAATGCCATACCATGATGCTATCCGGGGTAATTGTCCTCAGTATTTTGGCTTTTATGCTATATTAGTGCATGTACAAGATCGGTCACGCTTTCTAACGTGAATGTGGGCGTGGTAATTAATTCCTTCGTGAACGTTTTCCTCGTTAGCGCCAGCGTCGAAGGTTCGAGTCACACCTACTCCTCGCTATACTTCTGTCATGGTAGCCACGAGGAACCCGTTAGGGAAAGTCTCCGCAGGTGGACTTTCCTGTTGACAGCCGCTTCCTAGCGCTCGAAAAACATCGATATTGCGTTTATCCCCATAGTTGTCTGTATATTATTGCCAACCAAGAGAGTGTGATACACCCCGCATTAACACACGTTCACGACTTTTCTCGTGCCTCGAGCCTAGTGCCAGTGGTTAAACGGTCACGCCGGATTAATGTGGTAGGAGGTAAATATTCATATGGAGTTTTTGTAACATGCGCAAAAGTGTAGATCTAAGGCGCTTGTTCCTGTCCTGAGCATTGCTAATATTACTGGTTAACAGTGATAGTGAATATTTTTGTGTACGAAAGGTTTGACGGATTTCACAGCATGGGCACAAAAATAAATACAACTCCAGATTATTTCTGCTCAGAAACATGTGGTAAAGGTTTTGGCGACGCCATTCCGTAACTGAAATTTTACAAGTGAAAATTCTTGCGGCCATGTAGTGAAATACTCGAAATTTTTGAAAATATACACTATCACTGTAAATCAGTACTATCAACGACAGACAATATCCTGCAAATGAATCGTCAATTGTTACCGGTGTCATAGCGGATTTGTTCCGCCGTGCCAAAGTTCCGGCGGAATAAATTCGCTGGCGGATACATTCCACCGGAAAGAATACGCTAGCGTACATATTCCGCCCGGATAATCTACGCGACCGCGTAAATATTCCGGCCGGCGCAAATGTTCCGCCTAGTAAAATGTGCTATTACACTTCTCAGTTTGATATCACTCGCTTTAAAAATCATTACTATGCATGGGTATGAAGATGGGCTGACCTAAGATAAAGTTTAACAAATGTAAAAGTAAAGAAAAGTGAACCATGCCCATTCAGGACACATGAAGGTCAAGGCTTATAGAGATTGCAGAGTAGCTTGAAGAAAGGAAGCGAACAAATACTTCACCGTCTTCAAATTTTTGTGTACTATAATATCAATGATTCGTTGTAGCCTTCTGTGGACAATCGCTTTGACATGTATAAAGGCACATCCACACCAAATCCATGATGTGCGCATGTCACTCTGCGCCAGTGCAGAGACGTATGAAGTGGTTATGCCACTCCTGAGGCCACCAGAGAAGCTCCAATAATTATTAAAATGGAACATGTACTTTGACTCTGGGTGCACCTGTGTCAAAGAAACATCGACCGTTGCCCATCCGGAACAAATTTGCTGATTTTCTGAAAATCCGGAACAGATCCGCTAGCGAATAAATTCCGGCGGAACAAATTCGCTGTGACACCGGATGTGAGAATACCCGGCGTATTGTGCGCATATGGCACAATACGCGTTCTTAGTACCACAAGTAAAACAATGTCAAAGTCCAGTTTTTGTCATGTTTATGCCAAAAATCTATTATCCTTTGCCGTCACCTACGGAGGGTAAACGTAAGTTACCAAGGCCTTCATTTCTACCCACCTAGTGTACGGCTGCCGTACACCGAGCCCGTTGCTAAGGGAGTTATTTAGAATTCCCGATCGCCAGCTCTCTGGATACAGCTAGATTCGTCGAAGTACTGTACGTTCACTCACCCTTTAAGCTTCTTAGGCATCGAAAAAGAAGCGGCTCTCGTTATGGACAACTAAGTTCGAGACTAACTTGACCGTAGCGTTGGTTTCGAACAATCCGCCCAGGTCCATCTAATTGATTTACGATTAACGCGTAGTATACGGAAACCCTATACGCATAAAGAGCAACGTCTTCAGACCGTAATTTCTCGTTTTTATACTTGTAGCGAGATCAGGAACAAAGCGCTCTAGCTCCAAAGTGAAGTGAGCGCTCTGTCTCAGACATGGAGGTAAGTTAACTTTTCAAAAATACAGCTAACTAAAATTTCATAGAATGGGAAATATGGCGGATTTTCTCAGATCTGGTCACAATTATACATAAGTATAAGCACTTATACAAGCGTGTGCACACACATTCAGATTTGCACAAACACATACACACACATAAAAGTACAAACACACACATGTACACACATACACATTCATACACAAAAAAGATGCAAACACACACATGTACACACATACATTCACACACATAGATACAAAGACACATTTACACAAATAATGGTAAAAACACACATATACATACATACAGACATTCACACACAAAGGTACAAACATACATTTACACACATACATTCACACACAAAGGTATAAACACCCACATGTACACACTTACATTCACTCACAAAAAGGTACAAACACACACATGTACACACATACACATGCAAGCACACACATGTACAAACATACATTTACACACATACATTCACACACAAAGGTATAAACACCCACATGTACACACTTACACACATTCACTCACAAAAAGGTACAAACACACACATGTACACACATACACATGCAAGCACACACATGTACACACATACATTCACACACAGATACATGCACACATTTACACAAATAAAGATGTACATACATGCACACATTCACACACATAAAGGTACAAACACATGTACACAGATACACACATTCACACATAAATGTATAAGCATACCATGTACACACATTTACACACATAAAGGGACAACCACATGCATGTACACACATTCACACAAATAAAGGTACAAACACATACATGTACACACATACACATTCTCACAAGGAACAAACACATGTACACACATACACACATTCACTCACACAAAGGTACAAACACACATGTACACTTACACATTAACACACATAAATGTGCAAACACACATGTACATACATTCATTCACACACAGATACACACACACACATTTACACAAATAAAGGTAAAAACACACATGTGCATACATACACACATTTACACACATAAAGGAACAAACACACACATGCACACATTCACACACATAAAGGTACACATGTACACACATTCACACACATAAAGGTACACACACATGTACACATACACACATTCACAGACATAAAGGTACAGACACACACATGTACACATACACACACATTCACACATAAAGGTACACACATACACACATTCACACCCATAAATGTAAAATCACACATGTACACATACACACATTCACACAATAAGATACGCACACGTGTACACACAAGAATTATACACCACATACATATAATCATAGATATACACGTGTACACACTTTCACAAACATACGGGTACAAACACATGCATGTACACACATTCACATGCATAAACTACAAACACACATGTACACATGTATGCTTTCACAAACGTGTACACACACATACAGACATGTACATACGCACACACATATGCTTGCATACAGTTACACAGAAGGACAAACACACACATGTATATATAAGTATAAAGACACATACATACACATACAAATATTCACACACATAAACGTACAAACACACACATGTACACACACATTCACACACTAATAAAGGTACGAATATACATATACACACATTCACACACATGAAGGTACAAACACATACATGTACACACATTTACACACAAAAGTTCAAACACACACATGTACACACATACACACATTCTCACACAGAGGGACAAACACACATGTACACACATACACACATTCACAGACATAAGGTGCAAACACACACATGTACACACATACACATATTCACTCACATAAAGGTACAACCACACATGTACACACATTCACACACATAAAGGTACAAACACATGCACGTACACATATTCACAAGCATAATGGTACAAACACACACATGTGCACACATACACACACATAAAGGTACAAACACACACATGTACACACATGCACATTCACACACATAAAAGTACAAACTCATGTACACACATACACACATTTACATTTGTAAAGGTACACATGTACACATACACAAATTCACACGTATAAATCTGCACAAACATGTACACACATACACATTCACAAACATAAAGGTACAAACACACACATGACACGTATACATACCTAAAGGTGCACACACATGTACACACATACAGGCATTCACACACATAAACGTAGAAACACACACATGTACACATACACACATTCACACACATTAAGGTACAAACACATACATGTACACACATACACACATTCACACACAGATTTACAAACATACACATGTACACTCACACATAAAGGTACACACACATACACACACATGTACACACACGAATTATACACCACATATATATAGATTATTTTAAATACACATGTTCACACGTTCACATACATAAGGATACAAACACATGCATGTACACACTTACATTCACATGCATAAAGATACAAACACACACACATGTACACATATACACATATTCACACATGAAAAGGTACAAACACACACATGTACACACATACACACATTCAATGCATAAAGGGACAAACATACATATACACACATACACACATTCACACACATAAGGATACAAACACACACGTACACACATGGACACATTTACTCACATAAAGGTACAAACACACATGTAATTCACACACAGATACAAACACATACATTTACACAAATAAAAGTGAAAACACACATGTACATACGCACATTCACAAACAAAGGTACAAACACACATGTACACACACACACATTCACACACAAAGGTACAAATGTACACTTGTACACACATTCACACATACAAAAGTAAAAACACATACATGTACACACATTCACTCACATAAGGGTACATACATACACATTCACACATAAATGTGCAAACACACACATGTACACACATATATTCACATAAAGATACAAACACACAAACATTTACACAAATGCAGGTAAAAACATACGTGTGCATATATACACACATTCACACACTTAAAGGTACAAACACATATATGCAAACACACACGTAGACATGTACACACATTCACACACATAAAGGTATAAACACATACATGTACACACCTACATTCACACACATTGAGATACAAACACTCACATATGCACACATACACACATTCACTCACATAAAGGTACAAACACACACATGTACACACATACACATTTACACACAAAAGATGCAAACACACACATGTACACACATACATTCACACACATAGATACAAACACATTTACACAAATAATGGTAAAAACACACATATACATACATACATTCACACAATAAAGGTACAAACGCATACCTTTACACACATACATTCACACACAAAGGTACAAACACCCACATGTACATACTTACACACATTCACTCACAAAAAGGTACAAACACACATATGTACACACATACACATTCACACACATAAAGATGCAAGCACACACATGTACACATACATTCACACAGATTCAAACACACACATTTACACAAATAAAGATAAAAACACACATGTACATACATACACACATATAGAGATACAAACACATACATGTACACAGATACACACATTCACACACATAAATGTACATGTACACACATTCACACACATAAAGGGAAATCACATGCATGTACACATATTCACACACATAAAGGTACAAACACATACATGTACACATACACACATTTTCACACATAAAGGGACAAACACACATGTACTCACATACACTCATTCACTAACACAAAGGTACAAACACACATGTACACACATACACATTAACACAAATAAATGTGCAAACACACATATGTACACATATTCACACACAGAGATACAAACACACACACATTTACACAAATAAGGGTAAAAACACACATGTGCATACATACACACATTCACAAACGTAAAGGAACAAGCACACACATGTACACACATACACATATTCACAGACATAAAGGTACAGACACACACATGTACACATACACACACATTAAGGTTGTACACACATACACACATTCACACACATAAATGTAAAAGCACACATGTACACATACACATAGTCACACATTAAGGTACACACACATGTACACTCTAGAATTATGCACTACATACATATAGAGATTAGTTTAAATACACACATTCACACACATAAGGGTACAAACACATGCACACATTCACATGCATAAAATACAAACACACATGTATGCTTACACAAACGTGTACACACACATACAGACCCGTACACTCACACACATGTGCTTGCATACAGTTACGCACAGGGACAAACACACACTCATGTATATATAAGTATAAAGACACATACATACATATTCACACACACAAATACACACATGTACACATACATTCACAAGGTACAAACACACATATATACACATTCACACACATGAAGGCGCTAACACATACATGTACACACACATAAAAGTTCAAACACACATATGTACACACATATACACATTCTCACACAGAGGGACAAACACTCATGTACACACATACACACATTCACAGACATAAAGGTGCAAACACACACATGTACACACACACATTCACTCACATAAAAGTACAAACACACATGTACACACATATTCACACAAAACATACACACGTACACACGTACACACATTCACACACATGAAGGTACAAACACACACATGTCCACATACATTCACACACAAAAGTACAAACGCATATACACATGTACACACATTTACGCACATCAAGGTACACATGTACACACATACACACATTCACACACATAAAAGTACACACACATGTACACACATACACATTCACAAAGGTACAAACACACATGACACGTATACATACGTTCACACATAAAGGTACACATACATGTACACACATACATTAACACACATAAACGTAAAAACACACACATGTACACATTCACACATTCACACACATTAAGGTACAAACATATGTACACACGTACACACATTCACACACATAGAGGTACAAACATACACATGTACACACATTCACATGCATAAAGGTACACACATGTACACACACCAATTATACACCACATATACATACACATTCACATGCATAAAGGTACAAACACACATTTACACACATGTGTATACACAAACGTGTACACACATGTACACACATGTGCATACACAAACGTGTACACACATACACACATGTGCTTGAATACAATTGCACAAAACACACACTTGTATATATAAGTATAAAGACACATGCATACCCATACACATAATCACATATAAAGGTAGACGCATGTACAAACACACATTCACACACTCATAAAGGTATAAAGATATACATGTACACACACATGTACACACATACACACATTCACATTCACACACATAATGGTACAAACACACATGTACACACACACATTAACATGTATAAAGGTACAAACACACATGTACACACATTCACACATATAAAGGTACAAACACTCACATGTACACATATACACGCATTCAAGGTACAAACACATACATGTACACACACATTCACACACATAAAAGTACATACACATACTCACTTTCATACACATGAAGGTACAAATATACATGCACGCACATTCACACACAAATGTACAAACACACACGTACACATACACACATAAAGGTACAAATGTACTCACATACACATTTACACAAATAAAGGTGCAAATGCACACATGTACGCACATACATTCACACACATAAAGATACAAACACACACACATACACACATTTACACACATACACATACACATAAGGGTACAAACACATACATGTACACATACATACATTCACACACATTAAGGTACAAACACACATGTACACACACATTCATACAAATAAAGGCGCACACACATGTGCACACATACACATATTCACACATAAAGATAAAAACACATACACATTCACGCACATATAGTTACAAACACATGTACACACACACATATTCACACACATAAAGGTACAAACATACACTTGTACACACATGCACATTCACACACATACACATTCACAATTCACACACATAAAAGTACATATACACACATTCACAAACATATGTACACGTGTACACTCATACACACATTCACACACATAAAAGTATATACACAATACACACATACATTTTCACACACATGAACGTACAAATAAACATGCACGCACACTCACGCACAAAGGTACAAACACGTAAACATGCACATTCACACACATAAAGGTACAAACACACATATGTACTCACATACACAATTACACACATAAAGGTGCAAATGTACACATGTACACACATTCACACACAAAGATACAAACACACACACATACACACATTTACACACTTAAAAGCAAAAACATACATGTACATACATACACACACATAAGGGTACAAACACATCACATATACATACATTCACACACATTAAGGTACAAACACATGTATTCACACATTCACACAAATAAAAGTACATGCATGTACACACACACATATAAAGATAAAAACACATGTACACACATACACACATTCATGCACATATAGTTACAAACACGTGTACACACATACACATATTCGCACACATAAAGGTACAAACACACATTTACGCACATACACATTTACACACATAAAAGTACAAACACATATACACACATTCACAAAACATATATGTACACATGTACACTCATACACACATTCATACATAAAGGTACACACACACATGTACACACATACACACATTCATAGTCATAAAGGTACAAACACACATGTACACATATACACACATTCACTCATAAAGGTACACACAAATGTACACAAATACATTCACACACACAAACGTAAAAACACACATGTACACATACACACATTCACACACATTAAGGTATAAATACATACATGTACACACATTCACACACATAAAGGTACACATACATGTACACATTCATTGACACACATAAACGTACAAGCACATGTACACATACACACATTCACACAGAGGTAAAAACACAAATGTACACACATTCACACACATAAAGTTATAAACACATGCATGTACACACATTATCACACATAAAAGTACAAACATTCGCATGTACACACATACACATATTTACACACATAAAGGAGCAAACACACATGTACACACATACACACATTCGAAGGTACAAACACACATGTACACACATACACACATTCAAAGGTACAAACACACATGTGCACACATACACACATTCAAAGGTACAAACACACATGTACACACATACACACATTCAAAGGTACAAACACACATGTACACACATACACACATTCATGGACATAAAGGTACAAACACACACATGTACCCACATACACATTCACACACAAAGGTGCGAACACAACATATGTACACCCTTCACACATATAAAAATACAAACACACACATATACACATTTACACAAATAAAGGCCACACATTCACACACATAAAGGTACAAACACATACATGTACACACATACACACATTCACACACATAAAGGTACAAACATTCACATGTATACACGTTCACACACATAAGGGTACAAACGCATGTACACACTTACACACATTCACATGCATAAAGGTACAAACCACATGTACACACATGCATAATCAAACGACGTACAGACCCGTACACACACATATACACATGTGCTTGAATTAAGTTATACACAGGGACAAACACACACATGTATATATAAGTATAAAGACACATGCATACATACACATATTTACACACATAAAGGTACAAACACACACATGTACACACACATATACATATACACACATTCACACGTACAAACACATGTACACACATTCACACACAAACACACATGTACACACACACATTCGCACAAATGAAGGTACAAACACACACATGTACATATATACTCACATTCACATACATGAAGGTACAAACACATGTGTACATGCACACATTCACACATAAAGATACAAACACACACATGTACACACACATTCACACACATGAAGATAAAACACACATGTATACACATATGCATATTCACACACATTAAGGTACTCTAACAGTTAAGGCCTAGGTCCACTTGAACAGGAGTAATGGTCACATTTGAGGCCACAGAGGCTACACGGAGCAAGCTATGAACTTCACACTTGAAATATGGATACTAGATATATTACAGAATTCAATTAATTGATTAATGGCCACGCCCACCGGTTAATTAATTAATTGTAATTAAAAATAGCCATACACTCACTTAGGCGGTGTATATAGACAACAGGCAGGCTTTAGTTGAAGAGGTCCTCTTAACAAGCATGTTTAGCACTACCAATGCTGAATTAGCGTCTTGTATGCACGTACTTTCGGGGAGTTACAACCTTATGAAATCAGAGATTGTAGTCAATTTTAAGCTAATTAAATATTCATAGCCTTATAATAGCTTTATGATCGTTTGCTAACAACGAATATACCAGAATGATGTCTGCTCTTTCCAATGGACACCCTCACAGCAAGTCCCAGGGTGGCTTTATACGCCGCCTTTCTTGACTTAGTCGACCATCTCCAGCTGCTCCGTGTAGCCTCGAGCGCTTAGTACTCAAACGACTGCTTGTGGCACAAGAATAGCCTAGCCTATGGATGTAAACTCTATGCTAAAGGCTAACTACATCCTACCACTAACGATCACCTAGCTATCTCGTACACGACATTTTCTAGATTACTAGCCACTCGTTTCTAGACAAAGCTCACTGTCAGCCATTGGCCACACCCCCATATACTTTTCAATAATTCTGTTCACCTCCGCTACATGTATGTAACGCGTGCCCCAGACCTTAATGTGCCAGAGTACACATACATGTACACACATACACGTACACACATATATTCACACACTAATGTACATACATGTACACATTCACACACATAAAGGTATAAAAACACACCTGTACACACACACACATTCACAGATATAAGGGTACAAACACACATGTACACATATACACATATTCACACACATAAAGGTACAAACATACACATATACACACATACACATTCACACAAAGGTACACACACATGTGCACACATTCACACACACAAAGGTACAAACGCACACATTCGCACAAATGAAGGTACACACACATACACACATTCACATACATAAAAGTACAAACACACATGTAGACATACACATTCACACATATAAAGCTACACATGTACACACACACATTCACACACATAAAGGTACAAACACAGGTGTAGACACATACACATTCACATACATAAAAGTACAAACACACATGTACACATACACATTCACACACATAAAGGTACACATGTATACACATACACACATTTACACACATAAAGGTACAAATACACACATGTATACACATACATATTCACAGACATAAAGGTACACACATATTTACACATACACACATTCACACACATCAAGGTAAAAACACACATGTACACATACATACAATCACACATTAAGGTACACATACATGTACACATATTCACACATAAATGTACAAAATGTACACATTCATTCACACACATAAAGGTACAAACACACACATGTACACAGACATTTACACACTCATAAAGGCATACATATAGACACATTCACACACATAAATGTACAAACACATACATGTACACACATTCACACACATAAGGTACATGTACACACACACATTCGCACAAATGAAGGTACAAACACACACATGTAGACACATACACACATTCACACACATAATGGTACAAACACGCATGTGTACACACACATGCACACATTCACACACATAAAGATACAAACACACACATGTATACACACACATTCACACACATGAAGGTAAAACACACATGGACACATATACACATTCACACACATTAAGGTACAAACACATACATGTACACACGTACACACATTCACACACAAATGTACATACATGTACACATTCACACACATAAAGGTATAAAAGCATACCTGTACACACACACATTCACACACTGAAAGGTACTAAATGTACACACATACATTCACACACATAAAGATATAAACACTTGTACACACATCTCACATTCACACATATAAAGGTACAAACACACACATGTACACACATACACACATTCACACATATAAACGTAACATGTACACACATATACAAACATGTATACACACAGATCTGTACACACAAATGTGCATGCATACATGTATACACAGGGACAAACACACCTACATATTCATAGACGTATGCACACACGGTACACAGAAATGTACAAATACCCACACATGTACATAAACACACATACATGCACAAACATTAGCCTTATCAGAAACATGCATACATTAAACACATGTAAACGTGCACATATAAATGTACAAACACGCAACATCATGGATCAACACATTCCAATTCACACATACACACATAAATTTAAACACATGCATGTACACAGTCGTGCAATATTGTATACATTTTCCACTGTACATCATCCCTTTATCAGCTAGTTAGCTTGAGTGCTTACTTGTTGATTTTCCATTGATGGTGGACATGGAGGTAGGTGAGGTGGTCACTCTCCTCACGACCTTTAGAACAAAAGAAGATTGATACAACAGATACAATGACCTGTAGGCACAGAAGAGACATTGTGACGTATATTGTAAAAATGGAGAACCAATTACATGACAATAAAGAAACAATGACCTGTGGTGAGTCGAAAGAGGGGAGAACCCTTTAATTATGGTATGAAGGATAATGTTAAATCCCTTAATTTTTATTGTTGTGTACATGTACAAGTCATGTAGCTCAATAGTAATCCATACTCCATGTAATTCAAGGCTTAGCCCAATGTGGATGGGGCTAACATTCACTCATGTCTGTGTTGATAGCATCAGAGGAGGTACAAAAGGATCATGTGCTCGCTCAAAAATGCTGTGTCATCACTTTTTATCCCATATTCTTTACATAGTAAAGCTTCGACAGCAATTGTCAAAGATGATCCCGAGGGATCACCAAACAAAATTATATGGCTATGATCAGTGACTGAAACTACACTATTATTTTAAGCTAGAGATCCCTTGGGATCCCACAATTTTTAACCTTCAACACAGCAACTGTATGTGGGACACACCCATGATGACACAAACTGGTATGGGTGCGAGTCACATGGAATATTAACGATTTTGTACCTCCTCTGAGCTGAACATGTACATGTATTGTTTAAATGAGGACAGTCAGGACACCATGCATGAAAATGACACTATACATTGTACATACATGTATAACTCTACATGTACATGCATGTGCACATGTATACATACCTGAGGAGATGGGTCCATAAAGTGAAAGGTTAGTAGATCTTCCATACCAAGTAACTTGAGAAGCAGCATCACATTATGGACTATATGATGGATCTCTGGAACTGTCACTTTCAGTCTACACTAAGACCCAGGTAGATTGGGTGATGAGGAATGTAGTGTGGGATGTAGTATTTGGCCACAGACCACAAACCACAATGACGTACTACAGGGCTTCACGTGTGTACAATTACGTATGTATGAGGCTCCAATGCTATGAATATTATTATGAAGACATGCATGCGCAATAATATACACAAGAGGTCACTAAGGTCACAGTGTTTAGCTAGAATCAATGTCAGTGTCACTTCCATGATCTGTTGCCCGTGAAACTCATCACTATGTTCATCTTCATGTTTCTGACTGGTCATCTTTGTCTGCTGGTTCATCTTCAGACTCTTCCTCTTCATCATCACTCTCTGGAGAGTCTCCATCATCCCATGTGATGCTTACCTCCCCATCAGTTGTGTGCCAATCAAATTGTTCATAGCATGGAAGGAAAGGAGACTGAGTTAAAGGTATGCTAAGACTTAGTTTTAAGATGTAATTTGCTTGTTTACAGTGTAAGACTAGTGCTTGTGATGAGGATATCAGCTTCAACTCATGTAATTTAGTCACTTTGGATAAAATTGTGCCATTTTAAAAGGCAAAGTAGTAGAGAAGTTGACATACATTAAGCTTCGTCAGAGTTGGGGTGATTGCATATTAAACTATAACCGCAAAAAACTGGTTTTGACCTGAAGAATGGTTTATGTTTGTAAAAATGAACTGCTGTGACTAATCTTATCCATGCATGTTCGTGACTTTTTGATGTATTGGAATTTTCCCATTTCCATTTTGAGAAATCGGCCATCGGGACACACAAAGCGTAGATCATTAATAAATATTTCTAGAACCTTTTGTCAGTGGTTCTGATGTGATTCTGTTTTCCATTATAGTCTCTGCTATGGTTATCATCCACATTTCTTTCCACACTGTATAAACATGTACACTAAGTTCAAGTTACATGCAGCCTGAAAAACACCTGGCAACAAGCAAGCAAGCAGGAAATGAGGGATATTTGAAGCTTCAAATTTATACTTGCCAATTGGAGGAGAGATCAAAGTTGACACAGCATAATTTCTTTTGCACACACGGCTTGCCTTACAGGTCGAGTAATAATATTGTTATGCGCGTGCATAATAATAATATAGCGCATGCAACACCCACGCGTGACGTCACAACCGTTCCTGGCATGGAGAATTGAAGTTAGACTCACCTTTTTGGATTTTTAACGGTAGCTTGTGCACCTCGGACAAGGTCTTATCCACATCTAGGCTGGTCTGCTGGCAGTGCAAGTTGAAGGGATGACATCATCCAAAGTTGGGATCATTTTGATCTTTCGCATCAGCGTGCCCAAAACGCTGAAGTTGGCAGAGACAGAAAAACCGAGAGAACGCGTGTACAGATAGATCTATAGTGGGAAAAGTAGAATACATGTAGATACAGACTTGTAGTTTGTTGTTATGATTGCAGTGGAGACTATATTTACAACAACTCGGCCAGTTGGAATGCTGAATCGCGAAGCTAGAGAACAGTGAACGCCGATATATGGTAATTATTCTTCGTTTTCAGTGACGTTTAGTACTACGTACAACAAGCAATAGCCAAGATTGTTGTGGTAAAGTGTAGTCTTGAAAGTATATTTTCTTGACTGCGAAAGAGAAGGGATGAGTCTTCCTGGCATCAACCTGCCCAAAGAGCTGAAGTCGACTCCAGACATAATTGTACCCGCGCGCCTGTCGATTTCGCGGGCAAGAATCTGTTACCCAAGATTGTAGGTTACAGTGTGCTATTTCATCATTCTTTTCGTGATTTCGATCATTAGAAAGAGCTACTGGACAAACATAAGAAAAATACAGACAATAATATACAGTAATAAAATCTTGACTATCATTCCATATGTTTGATTACATGACCTCTGGCCCGAGGTAGTCACGTACGTAGGTGGCAGGGCCGTAGGAAGGTGTTCAAGAGTGGGGAAGTTCTCTGTAGAAGAGTTTGTAGCAATTAAGCGCGCGCGCAAAATTTGAAGCCACGCCCACAAAATCGCTCCATTCGCGCGCGAACAAAGTACACTGTTGAATGCTCAATGCATAATCGCAGGACTGTGGCTCGAGCTCATATCCAGGAGTGCTGAATCAGCACCAGCTGGTTCTGCGTGCACGTGTTGCGGTTTGGCATATTTTAGGTAAGATTTAGGGGTCAAAGGTCGGATGTAAAACATAAAAAGTGGGGCGGCTCCAGCCGCCCCGCCTCCGACGGCCCTGGGTGGGGCCTCCGTGTAGACTGCCTTATTGAAAGTACTGCCTTTGAACATGTGAATGTGTGTGAAGAGAAAGAGAGGGTAATATGTATAACGTACAAGTGCATGTTTTTTTCGCATACAATTTAAGTGTGTGAATCGTGATGTACATGAGTAATGGTCATCCTATTATTATTGTTCTACCTTAATTATTATTAACCGTGAATTCGCTACACGCATGCGTGAACACCAGAAGGTGGTTGTAGCGAATTCACTACAGCTGTACCGTACTCATCTTTAGTCAATATTGTACTTCAGAGCAGGAGCCACTGACCTATTCTACATTGAATCGACTCTCTCCACCGACCACTCCCACCGTTGATTTCTCGATCTTTTATCGCTACAAGCTTGCACTTATTGAACCGGTAAGTGATGGTACATGGTGTAAAGTTCAATTCATGAATATAAATACATTACACAATAACTAGCTAAATGGCAGCTAAAGGGCCCGCTTGACTGTGGATGACGTGCTACAGTATTGTACTGATAGCGATGATGATGCTGCTGCTGACTGTGAGCCTGACTTTGATCCAGATGAGCTTTCATGGATGGTAGTGATGACAAATTTAGTGACTTGGAAGGGGATGAATTTGTTGATGACATCGATGAAGATGACCCCAACACCCTGCATGATACTCCAGCAGCAAGTAGTACAGGCACCTCCAGCTCTTTTGGTAACCAAGATTCGACATGGAGCACCACCATCACATGCCTATCCATCCATCCTTTCACCTTCCCAGTAGGCCCCACTCAATACATCTTCACTGAAAGTCTTCGACCTGTTTTTCTCGCCAGACCTAATGGAAAGAATAGTAAAAGAAAGCAATGCATATGCAAAGATAGCAATGGGAGACGAGAAGTATGACAAATGGTCGAAGATAACAGTGGAGGAGTTGAAGGCGTTCTTGGGATTTAGTGTTTTGATGGGCATAAACCATCTTCCGTCCCTCAACGACTACTGGTCACGAGATCCCTGTCTTAGGTATGTTCCAGTGGCTGATCGCATCACTCAAGACCGATTCCTTGAGATCTCACGGTATCTCTACTTTGTCAACAACGACACACTGGTACCATATGAAGAGGATGGCCATGACTGTCTCGGGAAGGTCAGACCACTGATTGACCACCAGTTCACCAAGTTCGCTCAGGCCTACGAGCCCCACCGTGACATTGCTGTTGATGAGGCAATGATCAAGTTTCAGGGTAGATCATCGCTGAAACAGTATATGCCACTGAAACCAACCAAGCATGGGATCAAGGTGTGGGTTGCCGCAGACAGCACCAATGGCCACTTCTCGAGGTTTAAGGTCTACACAGGAAACAAGAACAACACCACTGAGCATGGGCCAGGAGCTAGAGTTGTCAAGACGCTCACCTGATCTCCAAGCTAGGAAAGTACCACCATGTCTATTTTGACAACTACTTCACCAGCCTCAAACTCCTGGAAGATCTTGAGAAGGACAGCATCTATGCCTGTGGCACTGTGAGAAAAGATCGCAAGGGTTTTCCTCCCCAGTTGAAGAAACCAAATCTGAAGAATAGGTGAGTGTACATATTATGAGTGTGCATGTATGTGCATGTGTGTGTGCATGTACATGTACGCATATGTGTACATAACAGTGTGTGGATGCATGAATAACAGAGTTTGTGTGTGTGCATATATGAAAGGGGAGGAGGAAGTATGTTGAACAGCATAATACTGTGTGTATCAACTGTTTGTATGGCTTTTGTAATGATATTGACTCTTGGTGGCCAAGCTGTAATGTGCACATAACATGGTGCTATGCTAGCCATGTGTATAGGTATGCACTGGTTGGCATAGCACCATGTTATGTGCTCAGCAAGATTGGATATCATTACAAAATAATACAAATGCTAACTGTACAAACAGCTGTTACACACAGTATTGCACAGTTCAATACTCTCCCTATCTCCCTTTCATATACTCTTGGTACAATTTACACACAAAACAACTAAATACACACATAATAGAGGTGAATTTCTCACAGTCCAGAAAGGCAATGTATGTGCAAGTTCTTGGATGGATAGAAAGGTTGTCACAGTCATGTCCACCACCAGCCAGCCCGAGTCGACTAACGTCCTCCGGCGCCAAAAGGATGGTTCGAGGATATCTGTGCCTTGCCCCATGTCTGTCTTGGACTACAACACCTATATGGGCAGCGTTGACAGAGGAGACCAAGTCAGGGGCTACTACAGCTGCAGAACGAAATGCAGAAAATTTTACAAATACATCTTTCATTTTCTGCTTGACGTGGCTATCACAAATGCCTTCATCCTACAAAAGGGCTATTGTGAGGATGCACCTTTCAGCTCAATCAAGGAATTTGAACTCAAGCTGGCAAGTGAGCTCATAGGAGACTACTGCAGCAGGAAAAGAGCTGGTCGTAGTGGAGGAGTTGTTTGTTCTCTCGCTCTCCGACAGTTCCTACCACCATTCCTGAGAGCGATCCCTCCAAGAAGGCAAAGCACAGGCGAGCATACTGCACCAGGTGTTACAGCTGGACAAAACGGAGTGTATTCACCTCGTGGTACTGTCCTTAGTGTCATGTGTGGCTGTATCATACAGGAGAGCAGAACACAGACTGCTTCATGATGTGGCACGCTCAACACGTCCCTGAACTGCAACAAAGTTAATTTTTATTGTACTGTAGTTTTTTCTTGTTACTATCTACTTAAGGCAGCTATCAGATACTGCCTCTGTATGCTCTAAACATATAATATATAACTTGGTAGGCCAAAGAACCTACAAAGAGCCTACCAACTGAACAAATACTCGAGTGATCGTTACTACTTACACTCCTATCGTCTATAGCTACTTGTCAAACTTGACATGCAATACTCACCTGAATTAAATTGTAGCAATCTCGTTTCCAGAGCTGATGTTTACGATCGACTTGGGTAGCAATTGAGAGCCCATTGATCGCTCTCGAACTTGATAGCTTCATCCTGGCACAAATGTGGCCCCAGAAGCAGTTTTAACCGCTTTCAGTCACATGGTGTCAAAAATTATGTTCTGTAATTTAGTTCTAATAGAAACAATACGCGAGCGTGATCTTCGCGTATAATCGATTAAAGGGGCTTACTCATCCTGCCCTCTCCTCCCAGCTCATCCAGATCGCTGGTAAGCATTAGCCTGAGGGGGAGAGAAGACAAAAGAGACATGTACATGTATGTATGTACAGTGACTAACATGCAGCATATTATGTACACATCCGCATGTATGTGTACATGTACATGTACAATGTATACCATGGCTTATTTTCTATTATATCAACCTATACCAGAGTTTGAAGCTCAATGATCTCCCATCTACATGTACTAGCCTTGCCAGATGACATCAGGAAATCTCAACGAATGCATTACTACCAAAATTAATTTCACTCTCTGCTTGCAGAACAACATCTGGCAAGTCTATCACTGCACAGCATGTCTATGTAAACGCTACCAAAGGCAGAGCCACCAAACAGCTTGTGGTTATGAAGGTGACATGGTTTATCCCAAAAAAATTGTATTAAATTAATGATGATAACGAGTGCTTACCTGGTATACTTGAAGAGCATCCATACCAAAGTGAGGATTAGACACTGTAGACCTCGCCTTACAATAGCAATAGCCACAGTCCACTACAATCATTATACCATAAATTCTGTGTGTGTGAGAGAGAGATAGAACCCTTTAATTGCTGTGACATAAAAAATGGAGAACCAATTACTTGACAAAATAGATATTGTGACCCACAGGGAGATGAGAAAGAGGAGAACCCTTTAATTACAGTAAGAAGGCTGATGTTGTGAGTAGAATCCCTTAATTTTTTTTGCTTGAGATTGAGCACCCTTCTAAAGGATACACACACCACCTCAGCACAATGCATCTACAAGTAGCTCATTAGTAAATCACCCACCACTGGGCACCTTAGATAACTCGTGGCAACAAGGAAAGTGTATGCGACAGTTTTTCATAAGTTACCTGACATTTTCAACAGAAATGATAACACTCGCATTCACTCTAAGAGAGGTATAGACAACTTATGCCCAGAAAGCAACACAAAGTATACCTACGTGCATAGTAGGGATAAAATATTGCACTATGTGTACATGTGCATGTTTGTGTGCATATACTGCAGTGTACACACAGTGGAATATTTAGCAAATAGCTCAGAATAGCCACATCCAAGCTCCACCCACTATAAAAAATGCTTTGATAAGTGTGATAATAAAAGAGCTAACTAACTTGTATCGTACAATACAGTATGCATATGCAATATTTAGGGCTTACTATGCACGAAGGTATACTTCATGGCAGTTTAGTGTGTTTGAACAGGTTCGAGTCTGAATGGACATTTTCCTGTCATGACTTTGATAATCATATTTGTTTACAATAAAAGAGGGTGGAGCTTGAGTGCAACACTTTCCAAACTTTTTTTCAAAACCAAGCATAATGCGCTGGACATCAATCTGAGATACAGACCATAATAGTCACCTGGGGTGATGATTATCGATTTTCACTTTTTGGCATGGATCGATAGAGGAATCATTCCTCTACACGTAAATCTGCTTCGTAGCTTCTAGAACACTATACTTATCGAGTCATGGCTCGAAGAAGTCAGCCATGTAACTACATAGAACATTCATGGCACGGATCTGTTGCTGTAGGCAACCGTGGCAGCTGCAAATAAAAAAGTCTCCAGCCACTTTTCTTCTTCGATTTTGTGTACAAACGAGCCTTAGAAATGCTTGTCTTCTCGTTCTTTTCCATCGAAACGGCGAGTGCTGCTCTCATTCTAACATTTTGGCAGCCATCTAGTTCATTGACTTTGTGGGCGGGGCCACTGATTTTTAATAAACGGTGAGTATACGGACTTCCGCGTGCAATGTACGTAGCAATGTTTCATTGCACTTTCTCCAAAATTTTAGTACGGGCGATCCGGGTACATTTTGGCTCATATCTCCATGACTACACGGGCTAGGTACTTCAAATTTGCAGGAGCAGCAGTTCAAAGGTTGTAGTTGGTAATGGTGGCCTTAACTCAAAATCGGTTGTCAGCGCGTTATGCTTGGTTTTGTCATGGAAGGTCACATATGTGTGCATACATGTAGTTACACTGTACATAATTTCCGTCGCTACAAAACCTTTGTATGACAGATTCTCATGCTTAAAAAATGTCCGTAGGAAAAATCCCTTACCATGTTTACATTAACAGTGCACACACATATTTGTAAGACTATCAGACTGCGGATTCACACTCTCTTTCTCTCTCTCTCCCTCTGTCTCTCTCGCTCCCCTCCTTCCTCCAGATTGTATCTTGTTGTAACAACCTCAAACGTTGTAATGACCTCATATGCACAAGTACATGACACTACTTTCACACACAATGTACAACTGACCCAATACTGCTTCACAAGTGACCTCCATTTCCTCCTGTACCGGCATGAAATCAAGATGATGTCACCTTTAGAATGTTGAAGGTGAACCTGAATGGCCTGCTACACAGCATTCTCTTTGTAATCATCCGAGTAAATATCAACAGGAAAGATTGACCAGGGAACATTGCTGAAAATTTGGAGAATTTATCAGCATCTATGGTAGCTGAGGTGACAAACAGTTTGAGGTCGTTACGTTGAAATACAACCTGGAGGGAGGATGGGATAACGAAGAGAGAGAGACAGACAGGGAGAGAGAAAGAGTGTGAATATATACAGCCAAGAGTACATGCATGTACTGAAATCTTTGTTGTAAAAATATTTTCGTAGTCAATGACAGCTACGAAAATGAATCTTACAAAAATGCATGCGCACTATTGACATTAGTGTGGTAAGGGGTCGTTCTTACAAAAAATTTCAATACAAAAATTTATCATACGAAACTTTACTAACACAAAAATTTCCAAATCTACAGGTCATAAAATTGATTTTCCATTAATTAGAACACTATTCACAGTCATAGCTATTTAGAGACATAGATAAAAAACCATCCCTGAATTACATGTAAGCTGTCGGCAAAGATACACATGATAAAGAGACAGAAGCCTGAGAAGGGTGCATTATTAGTTAGGTAAGGGGTCGTCACCTTTCTTAAAGAGTACATCAGTGTTTAGGGATCTTTTGTGAGCCTTGTCCGTAATGTCCAGGTCAGGCTCCCTGAAGCACACTTCAGCAGCCATATGGAAATTCTGTGTAGGAGAGACAGAGATAGACCACACCCATGCACTCCACAAGAGCAGTTATGTGACTTGTTAGACCACTTCCCTCTTCTTATACAAACACAGTTAATGTGAAACTAGTAGCAGATGCCATAGATAGTAAGAGTACATGTATATACCATATAGCCGAAAATTTTCGCTGCTCAAAAATTTCGTCAAGCCCAGCTACCTTGTATTGCAGAAATATTTGGTGGAATAAATTTTTACCAATGCAGTAAAGTTTGCCATACCATCTATGTAATCATTAACACAGGACAAAAAAATTGCAGATAATTGAGAACAGGTTATGAAATTGGCGAAAATTTCTCATGGCGAAAATTTCCGGCTATACTGTATCTACAAGTTGTGTATAAGTGGTAACAGGTACATTTACCCCGTTGATCATGATGTGAGTGGGTGTGGACAGTTTTGTGGTTGAGTATCTGCTCATAGACAGTCTATAGTTCACACAGTTGGTCTAGAGAGAGCTGGACAGAGTTCTAGTAGGCTGCAGAGTCTTGTGTGTGTGCATGATAGGTTGTCCAACTTGCCCCAGAGCAACAGCAGCCCCACATGACTGCATGGGAATATAATAATTATGTATAAACGTACTGTACGTACGTATAGTATAAGCATAGTTATCAACTCAAAAAAGTGACTAAACAGTAGTCTTCCCCGATCTTTTCAACGCATGCAAGAAAATAAGGGGGAGCCTGGGATCTGTCACATGCATGACATTAGACCCATATACTAGGATAGGAAGGGTGGCGGATCAAGCTACACTGATTATCAGTGAGGGTAATACGATCCTTGGAGGCACCACGGAGCTACAACCTTTGTACTACCTGTTATGTGGTCGTAACTTTGCTTTAATATCACTGCATAAAATTTACAGCGAGACCCCAACCCTGCATCAAACAATCCAGCAAGCGTAAAATTAACACACACTCACTCATCTTCTAGTACCATTGCCAGCAATGCGCGGACACGGAGAAATTTTCTCCGTAAAAGATCTCCGTAATCTATACTCGAGTTTAGTACAGCCGTCTATGGGAATGGCGATCAAGGCGATGATAGCTCGCTACTCGTGCATGAGCTCGAGTTTGTGCCACTGGATATGGCTAGTAAGTATCCTACTAATACCAATTCTTGTTCGCATCTATGTCTCAAGAGTCTTGTTTTCTGTCCCCGCAGGTTACTTCCGCCGCCCTATCATCCCCTATGCTGACAATAGTCAAGACTGGCAAATTTGCACATTTTCAATTTTTGACCACAAATATTTTTTTGTACAGTAAATATTTTAACTTTGTGCCACCGGGTTCATGTATTTTTAATGATATGTGACGGCCTAAGGATCTTATTTTTTTACTCAATCGTTCAAAATTTTGTCCCAGCCTGCCTAAAATTGAGCCAGACAGCCACATTGGACGGAAGTGGACACGCCTTCTTTCTAGGTCATGACGTAGTACCAAGCATGTGCATGCACCATACAGCAAAGTATGGGCGACGAATGCCATGACATTGTTACATGTATGTGTGGATTATCTGAGCACGCTCGAGCACCAACAAGTGGAGAGGATGCTCCTTGGCCGTTAGCAATCTAAGATCACCTACTGGTAAGTCCATACTGTTAATTGATAAATATAAAGCCAGCTATTAAAATAGTACTTGGACTGGTATGTGTGTTTGAACAAACTTGGTACATACAATCATGATGTACAGGCATTAACTACAGACGCGAGACGTGTCAATATCCAATTGCAAGGGTTTGATGGATTATGACGGTGTGTATCTGTCAAGCAAAGTGACTTGCAAATTTGAGGTAAGTATAATGTTCAGATCATCGGATGGCATAGATGTTTGAGTGAGGATATGGGGTCACTGTTAAATGCCAGCATAGTCTGTGACAGAGGTTAGCTATAAGTCCAGAGCTGCGTGTTGACTGCGTCACAGAGGACTGCTAAAGCTTTGGGAGGGGGGGGGAGCTTTCCGTGTGTGACGGATTGTGGCTAAGGTTAGCTATGAGTCCAGAGTTGCGTGTTGACTGAACCACAGTATATCCGTCACACCAGGTGTAGGTATCCTTCAGTATAGTGACATTTTGTGATCTTCGAGGCATTAACAATTTTTGTTTCTCTGTGAGACCACACACACACATTTAGGTATGAACTATGAAGATGTTAGTAACGTGATCTGGAACCTCTGAGGTACGTGTATACTATGTAGCAAGCAACCAAGATGATTCACAGTTCCGGGAGGGGTTGAGGTATTCCCAGCATAATCTGTGACAGAGGTTAGCTATAAGTCCAGAGCTGTGTGTTGACTGCGTCACAGAGGACTGCTAAAGCTTTGGGAAGGGGGAACTTTCCGTGTGTGACGGATTGTGGCTAAGGTTAGCTATGAGTCCAGGGTTGCGTGTTGACTGAACCACAGTATATCAGTCACACCAGGTGTGGATAATCCTTCACTAGCTACTAATTAGATGCCAGTGTGTGCCTACATAAATGTCATGCTGTCTTGACGTACAGTTACTATTCTTTCTTTTCTCATGCAGGTGATATTCTCTCTGTTATAATAAATTATTATTCAACACTGTGATATAATTAGCTGCATGTGCATGCATAATGGTTAGATGTAGGCTCAAGCTTGTGCCCGGATGCTCAAGGTTGTAACTCATTCTGGTAGACTCCCAGATGTGCTGGCCTCCATTCAATGACATCTCTGAAAAGCAGCATCATTCTTGGTACCTGAATGAATGTAGAGACTGGTGGTGTGACCTGGCAGAGCTCACAAGTGTCCAGAGCCATCAGCACAACGATCATAGCTGCATAGCTACTATGGTGAAGCCCTACTGCTGACGTCATACGTTTCGTGGAATGCAATTATTACGTACATTGCCACAAATATTTGCAACGTACGTGCAAAACATTGTATGTCCGTTCTGCAGTGCGCATTGCTGGCAATGTTTTTCTCGTTGAAGGCATAGAAGACCCACTGACAGCTACCGGAAGGTTCAAGTACTTGGAGAACGCGACGCGACTTTTTGGACCCCAGCCTTGGCGTAGAGCTCGTTAAATCGGCAAGATATCTCTCCCATTTGCACTGAGGACAGCTGGCACACAACCTTCTCATAGGTACGCTTGAAAGACAACTCGCTCCGACCCATCTTTACTGCGATCGTTTGGTAAAGGTCGTTTGAATAGGACATTAATCGGGCATATGCATACCGTGCTTTTCAGGTTGGTTGTCCATTTCCGAATATCGAATTCCGACAGTTGCCCATCACGTGATTTACATCGAGGGCGCGCGCCCACAGTTTTTGAAAAGTCAAATAAACTGCGCGTATATATATATTTCAGGCGGAGCTGCGCTGCGCAATGCCAGTAGCACTGTCTGTTGATTTGCGTTGGAGGATCGTGTGGTTGTACCACTACAAGCAATATCGAGTCGGCGAGATCGCTGATCTTCTGGTGATTTCTACAAAGACAGTCAAGAGAATTTTAGCACGGTACGAAGAGAATGGCACAGTAGATCCTACTGAACAACGACATGGACCTGAATGTACCTTGGATGCTTTTGCAGAGATGACTCTGGTGCAGTCTGTGATGAGTAAGCCTAATATCTATCTGGATGAACTACAGTCTGACTTGTATTATAGTACTGGAATTATGGTTAGCTTGTCAACCATTTGCCGTACTTTCCAAAGGCTGGGGTTTACGAGGAAGAAGTTACAACATGTTGTACTGAGACGATCAGAAAGTGATAGGGCTGAATTTGCTGAGGAAATGTCCTATATTGATCCTAATATGATAGTCTGGGTTGATGAACTGGTTCGGACACCAGACGTGAAGGAATCAGGAAGTTTGGTTATGCCCTTCGTGGAATAACACCAGTCAGTTTCAAGCTTGGGATCAATGGTAAACGTCTATCAGTCATAGCTGCTATGTCATCCAGAGGTGTTGAAGATATCGACATACTTGAAGGCACCACTAATGGAGAAGCTTTCACAACCTTTCTAGAACATCGTATTCTGCCAATTATGCAGCCTTTCAATGGAATCAATCCAAGGTCAATCCTTGTCTTAGATAACGCCAGTATTCACCATGTGAACAAAGTGATAGAGCTTACCAATAGCAAAGGAGTAATGATTCGATTCATGCCAGCTTACAGTCCCGACTTCATGCCCCTAGAGGAAGTGTTTAAAGTACTTTCTAAAGAGAAGTGAAGTTTTGTACACTTCAACAGACACTCCGTCTCTGCTTCTAACAATGGCCTTTGCATCTGTTACTAGGGATGACTGCTTAGGATATATCCGTCATGCTGGGTACTGTGTTTAATTCTTTGTTTTTAATCTTATTCTCCCTCCTGCACATGTATATCTGCACACACATGCATAGCTTTGCACACATGCATTGCTAGTGCACACACTTATTATGTAATGAAATTTACACTGTTCACAAATTTAGTTATTAATCAATATTTTGATGACAAACCACACAGTAAATCCAATCAATTGCAATGTACATGACTGACAATACCAATCCTCTGTTCCTAGTCGCAGTCCAGGCTTTCCAGTTGCTTCATGATTGACTCCCTTCTTAGCTCAAATTGATCTGTTGTGATTGCACCACGCTCAAACATTTGATGCAGCAAATCAACCTGTTTAAGAAGCTTCTCCTGAAGGTCAATTTTACGACCAGGAGATATTCCAACACTTGAACGAGTGGAAGCATTTCCTTCAGGTGATGTGGGACTTGACGGCTGAGGTGTGCTTGAAGAATGTGATGATTTTGATATAGCACCTGCAGTTGAAGTAGCCATATTAGCAAATGACTGCATCATCACATCAGCAGCTGCTCCTCCCTTGGACTTAATAAATTTATTCTTTTTGCCATCACCCCATGGCAATCCTATTGGTGGCTCATCCCAGCTGGTGTGTTGCTTGCTGTACAATGCTTCAGTCCATAATTTGTACTGCACCATATTAAAAGTACTGCTGTGTTTACTGTGTAACTTGTCTGCCATTTTTTGAACAGCATCCTTCCGCTCTTCAAATGCTGACTTTTTATCCTTCTTTGCTGGTGGCTTACCAGTAGAGCAGTCATCATCAGAATCATCAAGCAAAACTACACCATCGGGTTCATGTGGTCGCTTTTGTGTTCCCAGATCCAGCCCCTCACACCACAGAGCATACCCTTTACTCGTAATCTTCTCCAACTCAGTCTTCACATCATCACTCTGGCTGAAGCAGATCCTATTGCCACTCACAATCATAGGCGTCATTTTGGGGGGGGGGGGCCTGAGGGGGCACAGGCCCCCCCACTTTTCTTCATTCTATTGCTTTGGAAATGCATTAGTATTACTAATTTGAGACTTTATTTAAGTGAAATGAAAAAGCTGTGCTCTGAAACATGTTCAGAATGCACCAGAATCAATATCTGAACATACAATTATTGAAAAGTTTCCCAGGTAACATCAAGTAACTTAGTTGTCCTTTATCAGGTACAACACTGTGACCCCTCACTTACATTGCCTAACTGACGCCTATGCTCACAATATATCCCACATCAAAGCCAAGTCGAAAGCTTACAACACTCTTGCCAAGCTGTTCAAGGATTATCTCTTTGAGGCGTTTCAAGGTTGTGATATTGCTCACAGAAATCGAGTGCAAAATGTAAGTTTTGGCTTCTCGCTTGCACTTAGGATTGATGACCTTGATAGTCAAATCAACGCTGGCGCACCTGGTCTTCGTCACATGACTCCCTTGTGAGCTTGTGCTCTGGCTCGCATACTGTGGTGGTGCAATTCTTGTTGGCGCTAGCGTAGCTGTTGAGGTCCGACCTTGAGTAGAGGCTTGGCTTGGTTTAGGCAGGGATACTTGGGTCGTCACATTGGTGGCATTGACGTTTGGTATGCAAGCTGAGGACGTATGCCATACTGGTTACAAACCTGAGCCAACAACCGAGCTACGTCCGCGTTCATGATCTTCTCCTGTTGATGTTGTCAGAACAGCATGCACGTACATGTACATGTACATGTTCCAGGGCTGCCAACATTTCTATGCCATTTGTCCTAACACACCTCTCAGAAATCCTGAGATTCTAACACCAAGAAATCCTAAGAAATCCAAATAGCTACTAATTGAACACTGCCCAAGTTGTTCAGGAATAGCTACACTTACACACTTGAATTTATCATACCTAGATTCCTTTAGGATTTATTCTGTCCTCATTATGGTCACTTAAACTTCACAATGCAGGTCATTTGCTATGCTGTGCGACGACCTTTACCAATTTAGTATTGTCCGTTGTGATGACCTCTTACCTTTTAGAAGACACGCAAAAATCCGAATAACAATCAAATCCGTCCGAATAGAAATTTAAGACTTCAGAAATCCGAATATTCGGACAAAATCCGAATTTATGGCAGCCCTGATGTTCCCGCCAATGTCGCCCCAGTATGCGGCCGGCCGGTCGGTCAGTGTGCGCTATACGCGCGCACCGATGATGTCATACCGATGCTGATTGGTCCAATTCAAAATCGAATGTCGCGGGGTGGACAACCAACCTGAAAGCACAGTATTATCAGTTTGTTTGAGATTCAAAGATGCCGACAAACTGCAAGTTTTTGCAGCTGGCGGGATAGCAGGCAGGTGTCTGAGATCATGCTGTGAGTTCAAATACGCACCCGTACCTTCAATAGGCCTGACTGTGATAGTTTGGGAAATGTTAAATCGGCAAAACTCTTTGCCAAATTTAAAATAATTTGCTATCTCTTTTGAAATTTATTTGCAGGTGTGTCTCGCTCGCCAATGCCTCATGGCTACTGCCACCTCAGGGAGTTCTGGCACAAGGCAAGTTAACACACTGAGTTGGCGTGTAGCTATTTCGTGATAGTTCAAAGCTTAACCTAATATGGATGGGGCTTTAGCATGTCATTTGTACTGTCCAGTCAAGCCTATGCCTGTGTTCTGGCTTCATATCTGGTGCACATTTAAACTGTCTTTCTGAATTTAGTCTATATTTCAGGATCTTCCCCTTGGTCGTGCATGAAGCCTGTCAAATGTACATTAGGCCAGGCAAACTACATTCATAGTTTAGCATCCGCCACATCCTCAAAGTATTTGCGGGCAGGTGGTAATTTAATTAAATTAGTGGTCGTTCAACATGATTGAACTACGCCCCTAATGCCTTACTCCGCCCCCAAATTGGTGTCACACCCCCAGCCAAATCGGCTTGAAGCAGTGAGGCTATAAGAGACATGCAGTGCTGATGCTAAACTATAAATGTACTTTGCCTGGCCTTATGTATTAATTTATGTTGTATTAATTTTGAGTACTCATATGTAGCAATTTGTGGCTGCATACAAGTTCATGTGGGTGTGCACACCTGCATGGAAAAGTACCCTTATCTGAAGCCACTAATTATACTATGTATACATTGCTACATGGCCTTGTCTCCTTGGAGCAAGCTAAAGCAAATTCCCTTTGCAACAGACTGGCTGCCTTAACTAAGATTCACTATGCCATGTGTATAGCTACATTTCACTATCAAAATTCAACAGTATTGTATATGAGGTATACAAATTTTGTACACATGCAATTGTCTTCTTTCTAACATGTGTGATCCCCCCCAATATGAAACTCTAACATCCTAACTAGAGGATTTTGTGTGCTTTTTATGTTGTAGCTTTGTGTCTGTACCTCTGTTATGACTCGAACTCGAGGTGTTGATATCTGGACTGGTCTTCATCCTTGAATTGAGCTGCCCTCAACTCTACAACCATCCTCCTGATCCGTCCAACGAGATGTCATCAACTGAATTGTCCACTACTCATGCAGCCATGGATGTCAGAAGCGTGAAGAGTGCTACACTTGACCTCACCCCGTTGAAAGGACCAGTAAGGTAAGGTGGGACTACTCTGTTGGTGCCAGTTCATGCAAATGACAAGTTGATAGTGGGACAATGGTGCATATGTGTGTCCTGTGTGTTTGAGCAACATTGTGATCTTCCAAGTACAGTTGTTTAGTTTAATTGGTGTTTTTTTTTGTTTTTTTTTTTGGTGGTTTCTGTACCAACAATTGACATGTGCCCCCCCTCCCAATTTACATGTTAATCCACTTGTCTATGTTAAATTTGTAGACGCAGATCATGTCGCGGTAGTCCTTTGGCATGCTAGATGAAGGCCATCTAGGTGAAAAAGTCCAGGTCAAGCCTGGTGAAGAAAATCCTAGATGAAGACAAAGCTCTAGCAAGTCCAAGGTGAAGTCAGTCCTCAGTGAAGTAAGCCCTAGAGTGTAAACATTCTAGGTGAGCAAGTCTGAGGTAAAGACAAGTGCTAGGTGAACAAAAGTCCAACAAAACACTGATGTGGTAAGTACCTCTATCTTCATAATTATGTGCAGTTGTATGCTAACTAGGGAATCTTGTGTGCTTCTTTTTATGCTGCAACCTTATGTATGTACATGTATATGGTAGTGTGTGAGTGTATGTGTGTATGCACTATGTGTTTGGTTAAAATTTTCTTCATACAGCTTGCACATTTATATACCAGCTCGTCAGATGACAATGGAACTACCTTGCATCGCTTCGCTAACATCGGGAGTAGATTCATTATCTGACCAGCGGTAAGTGCTACTTTAATTACTGGTATTGCGAGCTCCTGCATGAACGCTAGTGTGCCACTAGCGAGCTCCTGCATGAACGCTAGTGTGCCACTTCTTTCTTTTGTTTTCTTTCTTTTGGCACTAGTCTAGCGAGCTCCTGCATGAACGCTAGTGTGCCACTTTTATTTTTTTAGTACTGTTCTAGTGCTATTGTTAGAGCCATTTTGTCTTTTATATGTGCGAGGTATCTGGGACGGCACAGATGTGATGGATGCAAAAACAAGTCACTGATATGACATGTAAGTGCCTTTACCTTCATACATGTGATTACATGCTAACTAGAGAATCTTATGTACTTTTTATGCTGCAACTGAGTATGTGTACGTGGTGGTGTGTGTGTGTGTTTGGGTGTTGACAAAGACCTTTTTTCCTCATATAGACTAGCAGATGTTGCTACCCTCATGTGATAGGAGTTTTGGTGAGCACTATTTAGAGCACTATTATCATGTACATATGTTTTGCAAGTACGTTTGTTTACTGACTTGCTATGGTTACGGAGGGGGGAGGGACTTGGAACAAGACTAAGTTATCTCCAGTGTCCTCATTGTGCATATATATTTCTCTCCATGCAGGCAGCTAGGCTGGCAGTATCAACCTCCTACAGCAAGGTACGCATGTGCAATACGCACACTGCCTAACTGTATGCTTAAACACTGACGACCCTATACCTAACCCATTTTGCAATATTTATCCCCCCCCCCCCCCCGATTTAAATGCTGCTCATTAATCCACCTGTCTACATTTGAAAACAGATCTGTCCTCAAGCAATTTGCTGGAATGAACTGCAGAACAATTGTGGAAGAACCAACGTACATGTCTAGCATTGTGTACTTATGTCATTCCTTTTTTTACAAATGCAGGTATGTCCACAGTGAATGTGGTGATACCTCGAGCTGTCGACTCTACCTATGGTTAACCCTTGCATTGAGCTGGTCTGGACTTGTACGTGTATGTCCTCTACATGCATCCATTCAACGAGACATCAACTGGATTGTCTACCTCTACTCCTGCAGCCATGGATGGGACAGATGTTGGCAACGTGAAGAGTGATGGGGCTATACTGGTTAGCAATGGGTTATACTGTTTTAATGATGTCCTGTAGGAGTATGGTGAGCGTTATTTAGGCTATAAAAACAAGTCACTGATGCCTCGACATAAACATGTAGCTGAGCAGAGAATTTTGTGTGCTTTTTATGCTGCAATCTTGTGAGTTCACAAAGTCCTTTTCTTTTTTATATAGGCTAGAAGGAACTCGGAGCAACTGTGGACAAACACTGTATCCTAAAGCATTGTTTATGTTGTATGTCATTCTTTCTTTGCAGGTAATGCAGTGTGTAGCAGTGGATGTCACGGTTCTCCAGCTGTGTTGGGTACTGACATGCAAAACATGTATGGTACATGTACATGTATAAGTACCTCTACCTTCATACGTGCAGTTGTGTGCTAAATAGAGATTCTTGTGGGCTTTTTTTTGCTGCAACTATGTGTGTGTTTGTGTGCATGCATGCATGCATGTACTGTGTGTTTGGTTCAAAAACCTTTTTCTTCATACAGAGTGTTATTGTCCTGTAGGAGTTTTGGTGAGCATTATTTAGAAACTCATGTGCATTTCTAATTTTTTCATATTGCAAATGTGCATGTTTAGTGACTTGCTGATGTGAAGACATGTGGTCCTTCCCTACCCTGGTTGTGATGGGTGTGGATACACAATAACAATTGACTGATATGGTATGTACCTCTACTTTGTTTTGTGTTATGAAATACTTTTCTGGTGCTACTGTTACTGTCTTTTATACTGTAGATGTCGTCTCTGCGACTGATGTTCTGAATAGCATGTTGAGCAGTGATGATCTTTATGATATGGGACCCCTTGGAGTTTGAAATGTACGTGTACAACACATAAGGTAGTTCCCGTGGGACCTTCTTTAATTTGCATCAAAGTTCCCCCTTTCAAAATTATCTGATTGTGCCTTTAACTGTGTAAGGGAGGGAGGAAGTTACGAAGATGTACATACACATTGTCCACGTGCAGTGCACAACAAACAGAAAAAAAATTGCAGAATAGACTCGTAGATTACAATTTTAAGCACATTAGGTAATGGTCGTCACTTACATATACTTTTCCCTTCTTGTATGTTATTTTGTGTTAAGATGTGGCAGTAACCACTGTGCCATACTAGGGGTATCTAAGACTGCAGAGGAAGTTGAAATCAAGAAAGCCTACAAGAAACTAGCTCTCAAGCTAAAAACCATGCCCCCAAATCGGACGAAGCATTCAAAGGTATCTGTACTGCTACCACCATGTGTAAATTTAAGTTTAGAAATGTTTGTGAGAATGTCAGCTATTGAAAGTGAACCTTATGAAAGTACGTTCACATTACTAATGTTACATGTATGGGGTTGTTGCTGCTAACTTCAACATGAAAATTTTTTGCTTTAAGGTATTACAAGTGATTTGTACATTTATGTGATATCATTGATGTTCTAGTACTCCCAGTTCTGAATTCCTGCATGTATGCATACATCTTTCTTAGATAATGGGATAAAATGGTTTGCTATAGTGTATGTACATGCGCATGTATCAGTTTTCATGTATTGGGCCCTGCTCAAAATTTGAGGGGAGGAGGCATCTCTCCACCATTTTTGTACATCATCAGAGATGATCACATACTTGGACACAAATGCTGTGTCGTCACTTTTATCCCCATACACTGTACATAGTAAACTTCCATGGTGATATTTGATGGTGGTGATCCCTCGGGATTCCCAAGCAAAAACGATATGACTGTGATTGGCGATTGAAACTATGACATTTGAGCTAAATGTAGATATCCCTAGCTTGGGGATCCAGCGATTTTTTAGCTTCAACACAGGAACTCTATGGGGACACACCCATAATGATGCGCATTGGTATACATGAAACTCACGTGGAAAATTTCATGATGTAATTGTCTGTCTTTACTTGCAGCTGTGAGCAAGGTCTACTCTGTGCTTAGTGGCAAAGAGAAGAGACACTGATATGACCAGTTTGGTGATGAAGGTCTCCAAGCATCTGACATGAACGGAGGGCGAGCTAGCCACCATTACGCCTATGATGATGATGAGTTTGATCCTAACGACATATTTTGGATGTTTTTTGGAAATAATTTCAACTTTGGAGATGAAGGTAAATGATAGTACAAAAATAGAGAGCTATAACAGTTCTCTAGTATAGATTTTTTTTGCTACTGAAAATAGAGTATGGCTTGTTCTTGTGATAATTTTTAATTTGCTCATATTTCATGTGGCTAATGTACATTGTTGTACATTGTAGGTACAGTATGAGGCCCTTGAGGCATGTGCATGTATGTAAACAGAGTGTGAGTAGGAAATTTTTTAATTTGACGGTTGCCAAACCACCAAATTTAATTCCCTATTAATTTTCCTAGCTGATATATTCTAGTCTTGTGATATACTAATGTCCTTGTACTGTACTTTATTCATACACTACTGGTGGTGATGGCAGACTCTACAGGAGAGCTCACAGGAGACCTCAATACCACTCTCATCATCATCATTACCATGGCAACCAACTGGTATGTTCCACGTACATGTAAATGTATGCTACATGCATGTACATGTATGTACTCCCCCACCCATCTATAGCTCCTTTAATTTGTTGAACTTAATTCATACATACATACATACATACCCCGGTATGCATCATGCTCCACAGCATTTATAGTAACAAATGCTACAAATCATGCTTTTTTAACGGCCATGCCTATTGACCACACCTAGTAGTGCCATAATAGTATGCAGCTTCACTACACACGTTGTCAAGTCAGAAATATTGTTCTATAGACTAAAGGCTAGAGACTAGGGTAAATACGTAGCTACATGTATGCTTTGCTATATACATGTATGTGTCATACAGTGCATGTGGGGTATGTGCTCTAGAGAGCTCTAGTTTTTCTTTTTATTGATTGGGGAAGACATGTATAAAATGCTTTGATATGGTCACAGGCCACACCCTCACATGTGTCCATGAATTTTGTTTGTGGGTGAATCCTGTAATTACACATGCTCCTAAACTATGATCAATTTTGAGATACATGTACAGTACAGTTGTTATTGAGTATAACCAGTTTGTGCTCTCTCTCTCCAGTCAGATGATATTTCATGGATTGGTCTGTCAGCTGCTGCTTCTCGTCATCATTCTCCTGTCTCTATTCTCTGGTGTTTTCTTTCAGCAGCCCCCGTCTCCCTATGCCCTACACAGATCACAGTCAGTTTATCATGCATACCACATACTAGTACATGTAATACTAAAACCAAAAACAAAACTTTTGCTAAATCTGCATGTACATGTATTTTTACAAAGAAGGTAAATGTCACCAGACTCCTCCCCCCCCCCCCCCCCCCCCCCCCCCCCCCCCAAAATAGTAGGAGTGTATAATACAATATAATATAATACTGCATTTGATGTGCCTGTGCACTGTGTATATTAGCTGCAGACTTCATACCATGCATGTATGTTTGCCATTGCCTTATATAGACTCAATTTTTTATATTATGATATTGTCTTTGCAGCATCCACACAGAGAAAGGAATCACCAAGGAGTTCAGTATTCCTTACTATGTTCAGGTAAATAGAGACAATCACATTCTATGTTATGATTGTATATTTACATGTACTTGTTGCTTGGATATAATCACCTACATGCACATACGTACAACATGTGTACTGCATGTATTACAATTATCTCTCTCTCTCTCTCCTCCCTCCCTCCCTCCTTTTTGTTTCTCTAGGAGTCGTTTAAGTCCCAATATAGTAATAGTAGATCCCAGCTTCGTCACATTGAGAAGCAGGTGTTGGAAGACTACCTTTGGGAACTCAAAGTTTCCTGTAAAAGACATTGGATGTCTGGCCATCCAGGTATAGTGTGTGTGTGTATGTGCGTGTGGGAGAGAGAGAGAGAGATCATATGGTGTGTCATGTGACCATTTTGGTGACTTTAGCAGCATGTGTGATCACTAGTGTTGTTTACTTTTGTGAGCTTATTGTATAAGTATTATTTATATCACTTGTACATAGTATTACTAATACAGCTATGCTTAATATCGCACTCCTAACAGTGTGATATTAATCCCCCCAGGATCTACTGTGTGATATTAATTTCTTCAGGGCCCACAGTAACAGGGTCACTGGCCAATGAGAATGAGAGTCTACTATTCTGTTGAGTGAATTCACATAGCAACAATCTCTGACTAGTAAGTAGTACAATGTCAGCAATGTGTGCACACATTGTTTACATAGATACAGGAAGGTGAGACACCATAATTGAAACAATCAGGAAGTCATTAGCTATCCCATGCTAGATCTAGCCATGTGCATTCCAGCTACATACAGTGCTTGCCTTGTAATTGTTCTGTCAGTCTTGGTTATGAAGACACCTACTGTCGATACCAACTATCAGGTACACACATAGCAGTAAGAAAGTAACTATGCTTTAGTAGAGAGCACAGTACAGTGTTTAGAAAGTTAGATGGCCGATACGTAGGTGAGGTAGCCAGCCAGTCCTCAAGGCTTGTGTAGTCGGCCTGCTGTTTTCAGCTATACAGTACATTCTTCTTTGATAGCTCTTCTTTGTGCAGTTGACTTTATTATTTGCAGTAGTTTGTTGCTATGGAGGGGAGCCTTGGGATATAAATTAGTTATAGCAGTAAATAAAAATCTCTTAATATAATACAGTGTATCTTGCATGTATCATCCTTTTTTAGCACAATATTGTGTATAATAAAATGTTTTGCAAGTAGTTTCATATTTTCTCTCTCTCTCTCTCTTGTCTTTTATATTGTAGGTGTCTGTGACTGTGATGTTCTGAAAGGCATGGTCTCCCCGACTGTGATGCGTGTGGACACACAAAAACAATTTGGTACGTGCCTCTACCATCACACATGTACATGATAGTTCATGCAGTGTTCTCAGTAGAGAGCTGTAAGAGTTTTTCTAGTAGTGATCTTATTTTTGTTTTGCTACTGAAAATAGAGTATGGCTTGTTCTTGTGATAATTTTAATTTACTTTCAATGAACATTAGCCAGATAAATTATGAGTAAAGTACGAGGCCCTTGGGGTATGTGCATGTATGTAAACAGAGTGTGAGTAGGAAATTTATTTAATTTAACAGTTGTCCTTGTACTGTATTGTTGCAGTTATTTATGCATACACTACTGGTAGTGATGGCAGACTCTACAGGAGAGCTCACAGGAGACCTCAATACCATACTCATCATCATCAGCAGCAGCATGGCAACCAACAGGTATGTTCCACATTTAAATATATGCTACATGCATATACATATATGTACTCCCCCCACCCAACTTTAGCCCCTTTAATTTGTTGAACTTAATTCATACATACCAGTGTACATGTGCATCGTGCTCCATAGCATTGATAGTATTCTTCATTATAATAATATTTTATCCCTGCACAAGGGATAAAATATTTTGTTGTTGTTGTCATTGTCAAGACAAAAATCACCAGATCTCGAGATGTAGGCATTTTAGC
Organism: Stappiaceae bacterium; assembly: GCA_964291365.2. GTDB lineage: Bacteria > Pseudomonadota > Alphaproteobacteria > Rhizobiales > Stappiaceae > JBDWFY01. Next base: position 83,406 of record OZ219986.1, on the reverse strand, counting down.
AAGTGGACAGTGCTGTCAAGATGTCGTAAATAGTGACGAGTCTTTGCTTCTAAGTGCTTGACAAGGACCACAAACGCTACAAATTGTGCTTATTGAACAGCCATGCCTATTGACCACACCTACATGTAGTAGTGCCATACTAGTCTGCAGTTTTTGCTGCACATTTTCTAACAGGTAGGGGTCGTTGAGTCAGAAATACTGGTTCTATAGGCTGGAGGCTACAGGCTAGGGTGAGCGTTATATATAGCTATGCTTTGCTGTATGTCATACAGTGCACGTGGGGTGGGGTATGTGCTCTAGAGAGCTTTAGTTTTTCTTCTTTTGATTGATGAAGGCATGTATAAAATGCTTTGATATGGTCACAGGCCACACCATCACATCTGTCCATGAATTTTGTTTGTGGGTGAACCCTGTAATTACACATACTCCTAAACTATGATCAATTTTGAGATACATGTACATGTGTACAGTTGTTGTTAAGTATAACCAGTTTGTGCTCTCTCTCTGAGCTTTAATTCAAAACAGCATGTGCATAGGCTTGTGTGTATGCATGAGAATGTGTCATGTGATCAGTCAGGTGACTTCAGCTGCAGTTGTGTGCACTAGCTGGTGTACGTGTGTGTGTGTTAGTTGTGTGTACGTGTTTTAATCATGTGTGCATGAGAATGTGTACATGTATGTGTGTGAAAGTTTGTGATTGCATGGTGTGTCATGTGACCAGTACATGTAGGTGTCTTGACCGGTGTTCTATATCGTACATCAAGAGTACATTAACATGTAGCCACAAGCAATTTCATGTTGGTGTGTGTATGTATGTGCCAGTGTATATGGTAGTTGCATGTACCACAGATGTGGTTGGTCATTCACAGACTTCTCTTCATACAGATACAATGATTGATTGATAAGAGGAGGGGTGGTTAGGCAGCAAAAGTCAAGTCTTCTAGAAATTTAAGGTGAAATTCCATTGTGTAAAAAATGTGATTTTATATTCAATTATTCACCACTATCTTTGTGCTCAAAGGTCATATCTGGATATCTGCTACTGCTATATTATACTGCCTGCTCGATTAACAGTAGACTGGTTATTGGTGAGGATGATTTCCCAATTTACAGATCTCCCTCTGATGATAAAGACTTACCAGCAACTGATTCCAGGAGATCATGCACGTGAACAAGGTGAGCTTTAATTCAAGTATGCAAGTGCATGAGCTTAAGCTTGTGTGTGTGGGGGGGGGGGGGGGAGAGGTCACATTGTGTGTCATGTGACAAGTCAAGGTGAGCTTTAATTCAAAAATGCATGTGCATGAGCTTGTATGTTGTACATGTATGTGTCATGTACATATAACCTGTCAGGTGACTTCAGCAGCAATTGTGTGAACTAGCTAGTGTTTACAGTGGTGAACTTGTCCTTGGGAGATACTACAATAAAGCTGGTTGTCTGCATGATACATGTTTGGTTAAATGTGCTTACTTGTATGTACAATCATACGAGCAATTTAACGTTTTTTTGCTACATCTTTTCCTTTTCGAGCCATACATGTATGTGTGTGTATCACAGTGCTAGTGTGTTATATGTGTGTATGTGTTTGTGTGTATGAGTATGTGCATGTATGTGTTTGTATGTGTTTGTATGTGTTTGTGTGTGTGTGTGTGTGCATGTGTTGTGTAAGAAGGTGCATGTAGGTAGCACCTCTGCACATGTACTTTTGTGGGGGTTTTTACTATCGAGTACGTTTATTTGAATCTAGAGTCCTTCCTCTCCAGTTATGATAATTGATTAGGGCATGGCCAAGGTTTGTGAAAACTGGGGTGAAATTTCATGTGGGGCAGTAGGCAGGGGCATAGTAAGGATTTTGATGGTGGGTGGGCTATAGGATGGAGCCAGTCATAAAAGATTAAGCAGAGACATGCCAATACAATGGGTGATGGTTCAATAAAGAAGATTTAGCTGTAGAAAGCGGGAAAAGGTCATTGGTAGCTTGCTGGATCAATGAATGGCTATGCGCATGTGCTATAAATTGGTGGGTGTAGACTTGATCAGCCAAAAAGTGGGGTGGCCATGGCCGTCCCGGCCACCCTGCTTCCTATCCTAATCATGCATAGTTGGTACTTGTGAGCGATCATAATAAATTTCACAATCACCTTTGTATTGTTCCCTATAGATCAAGACCCAGTCATTGGAGTCAAGAGTCAAGCAAGACCCATCGCACAGTGTTCTCCCCCAGTGTACTCAAGGAATGTTGGCCCTGCAAGCCTTCAAAACAGACTTTTCTTTGATGTAGTCCAATTTTTTTTATGTGACCACAGGCCACTCTTAAACCACTCCCTCCTATCATACTATTCTTTGGGAGAATACTGGTGTAGGACTGAAAGCTAGGCCCAGATAAATAATCCTTTTTTTCTACCTATAATTAATTTCTTCAATGCTTACAAACATACCCTGTAATGCTTTCAAATGTACCTAAAATTCTCATTTCCTGCTCCTCAAATTTCATGTAATCCAATTATAATAATTGAATTTAGTGTGCATGAAGTGAATGTCAGTGACATATACTGCAGTATAACTGAAGCTTCAATGTAGTCTTCAAGTGCACTTTCTTGACTCAATTTGCATTAAGTTGCCTATAATTTTCAAATACTTCTAGATATCTATGCTGTTTTTAAAAAATGCCAGCATTATTTAGTCTGGGCCTACTGGAAGTACTACATGTAATAGTATGTAGTTAAAAACTAAAATTGGAACTGGAGGGTTTAGTTTGCGTTTTGTGTATACTGCATTCTGCATGTATGTATCCTACAGCCTGTTATTGATATGAAGATACAGCCCTGTATGTAGGGTTCTATTTAGTTTATACATATCTACCTGTAGCTGTACAGGTAGATACAGGCTGTGGCTACATATCCTATACAGATTGTCTTCTACTATTGTCCCTGCTATCAAATCACAATGCAGCTAGTTAATTCTTATTTTCGTTTTATGCTAAGATGTATGACATTGCATACAAAGTAATATTATGTACAATCGTGTAATTGCTGCTATGTGACGTCCGCGCGCGCATGCACAAGGGGTAAAGTAATCGGTTTTGTCATAAGCACAAACACTAAAATGTTGAGATGTAGGTGTCTTAGTGAGTGGCTAGTACATGGTGTCAAGATATCAGAAATAGCGACGAGTCTGCCTCTATTAAGTTCTTAACAAGAGCCACTTCATCGTGCTTTTAATGGGCACGCCTATTGACCACACCTATGCGCATGCTCGAATTGGTAAGGGTAGTTGAGTCAGGCACTGTTTTTGTATGTCATACGGAGTGCACAGGTTAGAGAGCTCTAGTTCTGTCATGTTCAAAGCTTTCATGTTACCACTTGAATCACAGTGACTGGAAAAGTTCGACTGTCTCCTATAGATGAGATTTTTTTGGCAAAATTATCAAAACTAAGTGTGGACTTTACTACCGTGTATCACTGTCTTCCAACTGCACTGTACTTTGTAAATGATATTACAATGCAGCACTGGCGTGGCTGCGATGGGGCCAAGCGGGGGCGTATCCAGGATTTTTGGTAGGAGGGTACTGAGCAATAGAAAATTATATAATCGCACGCGATAATTTGCCCACGCCCACATCATGCATGCGTTCGCGCGTGCGCGTGAGTCGCCCCGTACCCTGACTGAAATCATTACTTGAAAGGGCAAAGTAGAGGTAGCATCTCTACCAGTTGATCCTCTATTGCCAGGACCAGCAGTCTGCTGTGATGCTGCTTTGTGAAAAAAAACTTAGGAGAGACATGGTCGCTGGATTGCCGCGCTAGTAAATCATTTAACGCATGCGCTGTGTATTTATGTCATGGTAGCTACTCGTACTCTGACCGTTAACGTTGGGGAGGTGTGGTTTATGTTTCTATAACGTATAAGGATCAGAGGAGCGACATGAGGTAGTTCTAGCTGGAATCTGCTGTGAATATATCATGAGTAAGTTATTCTACAATTGATTCATAAACTTATGATATTTGAAATTAAAAGTTGCCTTCAGTTGGCTTGCTATCACTGAAATGAGCTTCATCATGTTCATAGATACTGTATTGTTCTCAGCAGGAAGGGGGGTGCTTGAGTACCCCCCTGGATACACCCCTGCCAAGGGGGGGCATGGCCCCCTCACTTTTGTCCTATTTTCAAGGGGTAGTCATTGCAATATACTCTTTACTTCCAGCTGCGACAGCGATCAAAGTTTTTGATCGCTAAAATTGGCTCTTGATCGCTTGATCCTGCCTTAAAGCACCTCTTGATCCCTTGATTGACGAACTTTCTACGCTTGATTGTTGATCGGTTAAGTGACCACACCCAGTGGTTATGCCCACCACCTATCTATACTTGAAGTAGACTTAACCACAATAATGCGGACCACGCCATGATAAATGATGTTATTGATAGGTTCAGCTCTTTTGATAATGCTTAATATCCGAGAACCAAGCAGCCCATCATCATAGCTTCCCCTTCTCCATAATTTTGGCAGGGTCAAATCTCCATAGCTTTACTACTGCACCATCTCCCACATGCAAAATATCTTTGAGTTTTGCATACCAGAGCACACAATGTCGCTATGTACATTTGTGGTAAAGTTATACGCTAAATCAAGTTACAAGACACACCCACACATATTATTTGCATATACATAACATGAAGATAATAGGAGGATTCCACGCAGACGTGTGAAGAAATTTTAATGAGATGCAAATGATATTCAACGCACTTTCAGGAAGCTCCGGCCAGGTTCCTGTCACGCCCATTGGTGGGAATCAAATGTATTATGCTCTATGGGAATAACGTGCATTTTCGAGGCTGTGCAGAGCTTCAAGTTAGATACCAAGAAACGGCGCTAGCTACAGCACTCTAGGGTGCCGTACATGATATAGCCGAGGCACTTTTTTGAGAGTGCAACTATTTGCTTGGCTAGCGCGATAAACGCAATGTTATCCCATTGAGCATAATGCATTCGATTCCCACCAATGGGTGTGACAGGAACCTGGCCGGAACTTCCTGAACGGGCATTGAATATCATTTGCATCTCATTAAAACTCCTTCACACGTCTGCGTGGAATCGTCCTATAGTGCTAGCATTTTATCATTGTTTATACTAGTTGATATTAATAATTAACCATAATATCCGTGCTACTGGACAAAGTACAGTTAAAATTACTACTATTGCTCGATGGAGCATCAGAGTTAATAGTGTGTGCATGGTATATACAACGTCTGGCATTTTATTCTGATTTTGATCGTATTTGTGGCCTGAACGCCATCTTGATTCCTTGATCATTGCTTGCCTGTGTGCTTGATCCCTTGATTTCACTTTGATCGCCGTCGCAGCTGGAAGTACAGAGCACATTGCGGTGTCTACCCCTTTAAATTAATGCTTCAATTTTAATTACACATGCTCACTGCATAGTGCTATATAGCTAGGGCCCAAACAAGACGGTCCACACCAATTTAATTTCATGTTCTATAGAACCATAGCGCAAGACGGTGGGATTGGTAGGTTAGGAAAAAATAATAATAATTACATCATTTCTCGTTTTATAAAAAGCAGGAAAATTTAAATTATTAAGGACAGTGAAGGAAGTAATTACTTCGTCCTTAATATTATTAGTACAAATGATGTGATTCCTAACGCAGCATCCTAGGACATTCCATTAGCCAGCTCAGAGTAACTCGTACAAATTAAAGTTAATACGTGTGTGGCGGGCATCATGGTTGTATCTTGTTGCTTACTTTGATTTTGGGGAGGGGGTGGGGGAGAGCTTTGTACAAAATATGGGGTCTGTTGACAGAAAATTTTTGTATGACCTTAGTGTCTATCCTAAAACAGTTTACCATACAGACTTGAGAGTATTCCTGTATCACCCAGTAGACAGGCCACAGCTTGGAAGATCACTCCTATCAGCAATGCAAGCAAGGTAAAAATGGGCCAAGAGGTTTCTACATACCAGTATGTACACCACAGAAGTGTAAATATCTGAAAGCCTCTTGTGTGTGTGTGAGTGTGTGTGTGTGTGAGTGTGTGTGTGTGTGTGTGTGTGTGTGTGTGTGTGTGCGCACATCATGTGTGTATCTGTTACCATGCTAGTGGCAATATGCCTGGTTTATGTCCAAAATGAGGTGACATACAACTACTATCTTTATACTTGGACAATAGCTAGCCATAGTTTTCATGCAGTGGATCATTTTCAGTGGAGAGATATTTTGCCAAGCCCAACAATCTTTGCTAAGCTAGCTGTATGCAAATTGGTTAGAAGATGTACACGTAGCCCTAGCATCCATTCAAAGTGTGCTTAGAAGGTGTAAAACTGGATGTACATAGGAGCTATATTAAATTTTATCACACACATACACACACACACAAGATCCAAAACCTACTGACAAGGCAGGTACAGCTGTTACTAAGCGACCAGCTACCACTCCTCCACCAGGGTAAATCACTAATAATCATAATTATTGTATAGTCTAAATATTCTTTTACATAGTAATGTATGGGGAAAGTAATTTCAAACACGTTTTGAAAAAAACCGTTATCATCCCGTACCCCTGTTTGAATCATGTGACCCATATTACTGTGAGTTTGGACAGCTAGCTGCTATGTAGGCAAGTATGAAGAACGGTGTTAGCGATAGGTAGTTAGCTATCTTCGCTTACTAGTATGTCGATATCGATGCTACGGAGAGAACTTCGTACTGGAGGGAAGCTGGTTGTAACTGCTGCTGGTGTTTGCTCAGTCACCGTGTGGTGTCTACTCTGAATTTGTTCGACAAATGATCCAAGACACCTCTCTGGTATTATTAATTTTACAGCCATTTGCTCAACGATAGGCTTCTCTTTTGTTCATTTTGTCATTCCACAGTCGCTGTTGCTGGCTGCGTTCGAAGTTAATTTTTAGTTTTTAGGGGGTGTGGGTACGTGTGTATGATCCAATCATTCGCCAGATTTGCCATACGATAAAATCGTTATTACCATGGTAGAACACGATACCAGGAAATATCACAAGTTCATTGCCAAGTATTGTTACGAGTGCATAGCACAAGTAACAATACCTAAGGCAATGAATGAGTGATGTTCCCTAGAAATGCCTAAAGAATATAAATAATTGATTAAGTCATTGACCCCATACCCCCTTGCTGACCTTGCACTCTCTGATGCTTTTCTTCCTATAGTAAAATTATAGTCGAGAATCATAACACAATGAAGTAACTCACTGCTGTAATGTTTTATACACAAATATGATAATTAGATGTTGGTTTTGCATATTCTATGAGCAGTAAAACCACGAGTAGAATTGCGAAACCAACATCTAACTATTTGGTAGCACTTACTACTGGCCCATTAACCCTCTATCACCTCTAGTTGGGTGGTGAAAAATGTGATGCTATGGTAAGTGCTACTAAACACGTAGAGCTAGTGTATTGGACAAGTTAGTGTAAACTAAAACCTCATCCCCAGGCTCCTCCCAGTTTTTCAATGAAAACTGGGAGGAGCCTAGGGACAAAGCTAAATGTAAACCACCCATAACATGCACCTATGTGAGTTTTTAACAACATAGTGGTTAGGATGTTTTGTATTTGACAGGTTAGTGTTAACTAAAACCTCATCCCCAGGCTCCTCCCAGTTTTTCAATGAAAACTGGGAGGAGCCTGGGGACAAGGCTAAATGTAAACCACCAGCACCCATGAATATGCAGCTATATGAGTTTTTAACAACATAGTGAATAAGCATGAGGCATTATCTGGCCATGGCTCGTTTCAGTAATATTAAAGGCGCAGTTGCACGGAAGCGGAAGCAGTTCAAATTTGAATTACATAACGAAGGCGTGTCGGAAACCATTGTGCGCACAATGTGTATGCGCATTGTACGCGTATACGCTCGAGCTTATCGTTGAAGTGACTTTCCAGATAGCGCACACCCAAAAACATTCGCGAGCGCGGGTGATCATTGCATACCAATGACGTTTACCCAACCAATCAGATTTGAGTATTGAAATCTGCTAGCATTTTTCAAAAAAATTGGCGCCAAAATTATTTCCGTGCAACTGTGCCTTTAACAAGCAGGACATATTGATGAAGCCTTTTTGAGATAATTATATGTACCGTATAGGTAGTGACCTTGGTGAGTATTAGTTGAATTTGGCGAAATAGGCTCGATCAATTTAGGCGTAGGATTATAGGCATACAAGTGCAATATTCCCACTATAATATTGCATTGTAAACTTGTTAAAGTCTTTACCATTTCCTTCTTCAGCTCCTCTTTACTACGTTCCGTTTCTCTCTTGATGTAACTTTTGTGCCTCTCCTCTGTTCTTGGTAGGGTCTTTATTATAGAATCCTTCACGGCACTCTAACTTCTACATTATACATCCATGCTGATGGTCTCACATAACATTAATTCTACCCTCTCAGACAGCATTACTGTATAGCCTAAAATGTTCGGGGGGGGGGGGGATATTATATGCTCTTGCCAAACTTTACTCAAAAACTAATTTTGTGGATAAAATTTTCGTGACCAAGGTTCCAGCAATACATTGCATCTATTATGGACTTGAAATTTCATGGGAGAAACTTTTTGTGACCACACTCCAACCCACAAAATATTACAACCTTGAAGATTTTAGGCTACCAGTATATGTTATTTAGGTATTGCTGTACTATACCTGTGGTGATGAATATCATCCTTGACTCTGTGTAATTGATACCTGATTTCCATGAACAGCTGTTAAAATTTTCAATATAACTGATCTTATACTGAGAAGTGGAAGCCATTACGCATGTATAGGCAGAGGAAGACAGTGAAGGTTGGGACATTCGTTGGGCACTAGACATTCCTAGTCATAAATTTAATTAATTCAAAGAGAGGTAAAATACTGATACTTTAGATAACATTCCTACATTATTGCCCAAATTAATGTCTAATCACGGCTGCTTTAGTGTGGACACTGTACATATACATACAGCAATAGAGGAGCACAGTGCATGGTTACCTAGCCACAACTTACAGTTTTGAGTGATAACAGTTTACACTAATACTGACCACACTGTAATAATTATTAAGTGGACTCCACTGTCCTGCCGGCCGTGCATATACAATAGTACAGAGATATACCTATTGCATTATACAAATTTTGTAGGTATATCGTCAGGTGCAGCATAAAATTAATTTTGAAAACGTCTGCACATACTGAGTGGCTATGTATGGACATTATGTTTGTACACTCTGTGCACAGAGTAATACTGTGTCGAAATCATTCTAGTCAGTCAACAAAAGATAGAATCGTTAGTAAGGACGGCTATGAAACAAAATAAGTCAGTTTTCGGCGAACGATCGAACCGTTAGTAAGGATGGCTATGACACAAACTTTTTTTGCCGGACAGTACCCGATAAACGACCGAATCTTTAGTAAGGATGGCTATGAAGCTATGTAGTGTAATCTTTTTGCCTAACAGTATCTGGCAAACAAATCGAATCGTCAGTAAGGATGGCTATGAAACGAAATCTTTTTGCCGTACAGTACCCGACAAATGACCGAATTTTTAGTAAGGATGGCTATGAAGCTACTATAGTGTAATGTAATCTTTTTGCCTAACAGTATCCGGCAAACCAATCGAATCGTTACTAAGGATGGCTATGAAACGAAATCGTTTTTCCGGATCTGCAAACTATTGAATCGTTACTAGAGTATGTTACTATATTATATCATTATGAATGGTATGTCATATTGCCGGACAGTATCCGGCAAATGATCGAATTGTTAGTTAGGATGGCTATGAAGCTATGTAACGTAGTTTTTTTGCCGGATAGTAGCTGGCAATGATAGTAAGGTTGCTAAGTAATGCAATCTTTTTTGCTGGACAGTATCTGACAATAATTTTAATGACAAATAGAGGCCAGGAGGCCCAATAGTCAGAAGCAAAAGTGTAAACAAAAATTGAGGAAAAGTAGTGGCAGATAAAAGTGTTAAAGAAGTGATCTCCTTTTCTCGAGTGCTACAGATATGAATTTGCTGAAAGAGTAGAGTAACTGTTTACTGGTTGTAAGGATGGCTAGGAAGCTATGTGACGTAATCTTTTTGCCGGACAGTATCCGGCAAACGATCCAATCGTTAGTAAGGCTGACTATGAAGCTATGTAACGTAATCTTTTTGTCAGACAGTATCCGGCAAACCATCGAATCATTAATAAGGATGGCTATAAAGCTATGTAACCTAATCATTTTTGCCAGACAGTATCCGGCAAACGATCGAATCGTTAGACCTAGTAAGTAATGCTATGAAGCTATGTAACACAAATTTTTTGCTGCACAGTATCCGGCAAACGATCAAATCGTTAGACCTAGTAAAAATTGCTATGAAGTACGTAATTGATATATAGATGGAGCACCATTACACTGAAGGGGGTGTGGCCATGAAACTTGCTCATGCTCACCCGCACAATATTGCACCTGTACACTACGGAGTAATATAGAAAGAAATTTCTGCCTACGCCACTGCACTAGCTGAAACAGCAAGTTATCTACAGTCAGCCATAATCAAAACCTTCATAACCATAATTAAAAACGTTTGTGGATTTAAGGACATTGCCGCAAAAAATACTCGGATAGAGTTCTAAGCAGAAATACTTTTAATTTCGCGGATTTCACTTTATTAGTCACTATCACTACAAATCAGTGCCATCAGCAATTTTTGCCAGACAATATCCCGCAAATGAATCGTCAATTTTACAATTAGAGAATTGATGACAAGGTATTGTCCGGCCTACATTCAGGTGCATTAAGGACTGGAATCACACACGCGTGTACAATAATTAGTGGGCGTGGCCAATGTCAATGGTATAGCTGGCAACTTATAGCCACAAGAACCTTACTAACACAATAATATTATGTAGAATTAATTTTATGCGAATAAGAACATGCAGGAGGCTGAAAGCATCGAAAAACAGTTTATACTTCGTTGTTTCAGCAGTCTGCTCGGTCAGCCACCTGCCTGGACGATTTTTTATTTTGGGCCCAATTCGTGGGGTCAAAGGTCAAATGTTGGAACCTCATGGCTCGTGAGGGAACTCGAATGGTTTAGCAATGGCAGCAGACAGAGGAGCGGGCTGAGATTCAGGACCCAAATTTGTATGGTGGCGAAATACAGACGCTCGTGCCTGTACTAATCTGTGGGGATCTCTACTCTTACACTAGATAGACTGTACTAACAATCAACAGCTTCAACTATACTAACAAGATCAACAAATTTAATAGCTTTAACGACCAACAGCTTCAACAACATCAACAATAATCAACAACTTCAACATGGTGATCAACAGATTCAACAGCTTCATCAATCAATAGCTTCAACAACAGATTCAACGACTTCAGATTTAACAGCTTCAACAACAATCAACAGCAACAGATTCAACATCAACAACAATTAACAGCTTCAACATGGTGATCAACAGATTCAACAGCTTCAACAATAACCAACAATCAACAGCTTCAACTATAATAACAAGATCAACAGATTCAATAGCTTCAACAATCATAATCAACAATCAACAGCTTCACCAACAGATTCAACATCAACATCAACAGCTTCAACGTGGTGATCAACAGATTCAACAGCTTCAACAATCATAACCAACAGCCAACAGCTTCAACTATACTAACATGATCAACAGATTCAACAACAGCTTCAACAATCATAATCAACAATCAACATCTTCAACAACAAATTAAACATCAACGACATCAACATCAACGACTTCAGATTTAACAGCTTAAACAACAATCAACAGCAACAGATTCAACATCAACAACAATTAACAGCTTCAACATGGTGATCAACAGATTCAACAGCTTCAGCAATCATAACCAACAATCAACAGCTTCAACTATAATAACAAGATCAACAGATTCAATAGCTTCAACAATCATAATCAACAATCAACAGCTTCGCCAACAGATTCAACAACAGATTCAACAACATCAACATCAACAGCTTCAACATGGTGATCAACAGATTCAACAGCTTCAACAATCATAACCAACAACCAACAGCTTCAACTATACTAACATGATCAACAGATTCAACAACAGCTTCAACAATCATAATCAACAATCAACATCTTCAACAACAAATTAAACATCAACAACAATCAATAGCATCAACAATAACAGATTTGACATCAACAACGCCAACAACAATCAACTGCTTCAACAACAGATTCAACAGCTTCAACAATCAACAGCTTCAACATGGTGATTAAAGCTATTGATTTATTGGGATGAGCCTACTCCTACATAAAATGCACTGTACTGTCAATAAAGAGCTTCAACTATACTAATAAGATCAACAGATTCAACAGCTTCAACAATCATAACCAACAATCAACAGCTTCAACAACAGATTCAACAACAATCAACAGCAACAGATTCAACAACATCAACAATTACAGCTTCAACATGGTGATCAACAGATTCAACAACAATGTTCAACAGCTTCAACAATCAACAGCTTCAACAACAATAAACAGCAGCAAATTCAACATCAACAATTAATAGCTTCAACATGGTGATCAACAGATTGAACAACAAATTATTCAACAGCTTCAATAACAACAGATTCAACAACAATCAACAGCAACAAATTCAACAACATCAACAATTAACAGCTTCAACATGGTAATCAACAGCTTCAACAGCTTCAACAATCATAACCAACAATCAACTGCTTCAACTATACCAACAAGATGGTTCTACGGACACATGGAGATTGAAGCTATTGATTTATTGGGGCGACTCAACAATCAACAACTTCAACTATACTAACAAGATCAACAAATTTAAGAGCTTCAACAGTCATGACAAATAATCAACAGCTTCAACAACAACAGATTCAACATCAAGAACAATCAACAACTTCAACATGGTGATCAACAGATTAAACAACAGATTCAACAGCTTCAATAATCATCAGCTTCAACAACCGATTATTCAACAGCTTCAACAATCAACAGCTTAACAACAACAGATTCAACATCAACAACAATTAACATGGTGATCAACAGATTCAACAGCTCCAACAATCATAACCAACAATCAATAACTTGAACTATACTAACAAGATCAACAGATTCAACAACGGATTCAACAGCTTCAACAATCATAATCAACAATGAACAGCTTCAACAACAGATTCAACAGCTTCAACAATCATAATCAACAATAAACAGCTTCAACAACAGATTCAACAGCTTCAACAATAACAGATTTACCATCAATAACACCAACAACAATCAACAGCTTCAACAACAGATTCAACAGCTTCAACAATCAACAGCTTCAACATGGTGATTGAAGCTATTGATTTATTTGGGGCGAGACTACTCTTACACAAGATAGACTGTACAAACAATCAAAAGTTTCAACTGTACTAACAAGATCAACAAATTCAAGAGCTTCTACAGTCTAACCAATAATCAACAGCTTCAACAACAACAAATTCAACATCAACAACAATCAACAACTTCAACATGGTGATCAACAGATTAAACAACAGATTCAACAGCTTCATCAATCACCAGCTTCAATAACTGATTATTCAACAGCTCCAACAATCAAGAGCTTCAACAACAACAGATTCAACAACAATCAACAGCAACAAATTCAACAGCATCAACAACAATTAACATCTTCAACATGGTGATCAACAGATTCAACAGCTTCAACAATCATAATCAACAATCAACAGCTTTAACTATACTAACAAGATCAACAGATTCAACAACAGCTTCAATAATTATAATCAACAATGAACATTAAACAACAGATTCAACAACATCAACAACAATAAATAGCTTCAACAACAACAGATTTAACAACAACAACAACAACAATCAACAGATTCAACAGCTTCAACATGGTGATTGAAGCTATTGATTTATTGGGGCGAGCCTACTCTTACTCAAGATAGACTGTACTAATAATCAACAGCTTCAACTATACTAACAAGATCAACAAATTCAACACCTTCAACAGTCATGACAAACAATCAACAGCTTCAAAAACAACAGAATTAACAACATCAACAACAATCAACAACTTCAACATGGTGATGAACAGATTAGACAACAGATTCAACAGCTTCAATAATCACCAGCTTCAACAACAGATTATTCAACAGCTTGAACAACAATCAACAGGAACAGATTCAACATCAACAATGAAGAGCTTCGATCAACATAGTGATCAACAAATTCAACAGCTTCAACGATAATAACCAACAGTCAACAGCTTCAACTATACTAACAAGATCAACAGATTCAACAACAGCTTCAACAATTATCATCAACAATCAACTTCTTCAACAACAAATTCAACACCAACAAAAATCAACGGCTTCAACAACAACTGATTTAACTTCAACAAAACCAACAACAATCAATAGCTTCAACAACAGATTCAAAAGCTTCGGCAAAACTAGATCTCTCTTGAGCACATAATATAGCCTACAACAATCAACATCTTCAACAACAGATTGAACAGCTTCAATAAAACTAGAGCTCCCTAGAGCACATAATAGCCTATAACAATCAACAGCTTCAACAACAGATTCAACTGCTTCAACAAAACTAGAGCTATCTAGAGCACATAATAGCCTACAACAATCAACAGCTTCAACAAAGCTAGAGCTCTCTAGAGCACATAATGTACCTTACAGCAATCAACATCGTCAACAACAGATTCAACAATTTCAACACAACTAGAGCTCTCTAGAGTACATAATAGCCTGCAACATTTGACACCTTCAACAACAGATTGAACAGCTTCAACAAAACTAGAGCTCTCTAGAGCACATAATAGCCTACAACAATCAACAGCTTCAACAACAGATTCAACAGCTTCAACAAGACTAGAGCTCTCTAGAGCACATAATGTAGCCTACAACAATCAACAGCTTCAACAACAGATTTAACAGCTTCAACAAAATAAGAGCTCTCTATTGCACATAATAGCCTACAACAATCAACAGCTTCAACAACAACAGTTCAACAGCTTCAATAAAACTAGAGCACATAATAACCTACAACAATCAACAGCTTTAACAACAACAGATTCAACAGCGTCAACAACAGATTCAACAGCTTCGACAAAACTAGATCTCTCTAGAGCACATAATGTAGCCTACATCAATCAACATATTCAACAACAACAGATTCAACTTCAATAAAACTAGAGCGCATAATAGCCTACAACAATCAACAGCTTTAACAACAGATTCAACAGCTTCAACAAAACTAGAGCTCCCTAGAGCACATAATAGCCTACAGCAATGAACAGCTTCCACAACAGATTCAACTGCTTCAACAAAACTAGAGCTCTCTCGAGCACATAATAGCCTACAACAATCAACAGCTTCAACAAAGCTAGAGCTCTATAGAGCGAATAATGTACCTACAGCAATCAATATCGTCAACAACAACAGATTCAACAATTTCAACACAACTAGAGCTCTCTAGAGCACATAATAGCCTACAACATTTGACACCTTCAACAACAGATTGAACAGCTTCAACAAAACTAGAGCTCTCTAGAGCACATAATAGCCTACAACAATCAACAGCTTCAACAACAGATTCAACAGCTTCTACAAGACTAGAGCTCTCTAGAGCACATAATGTAGCCTACAACAATCAACAGCTTCAACAACAGATTTAACAGCTTCAACAAAATAAGAGCTCTCTATTGCACATAATCGCCCTACAACAATCAACAGCTTCAATAAAACTAGAGCACATAATAGCCTACAACAATCAACAGCTTTAACAACAAATTCAACAGCTTCAACAACAGATTCAACAGCTTCGACAAAACTAAATCTCTCTAGAGCACATAATGTAGCCTACATCAATCAACATATTCAACAACAGATTCAACAGCTTCAATAAAACTAGAGCACATAATAGCCTTCAACAATCAACAGCTTTAACAACAGATTCAACAGCTTCAACAAATCTAGAGCTCCCTAGAGCACATAATAGCCTACAACAATCAACAGCTTCCACAACAGATTCAGCTGCTTCAACAAAACTTGAGCTCTCTAGAACACATAACAGCCTACAACAATCAACAGCTTCCACAACAGATTCAACTGCTTCAACAAAACTAGAGCTCTCTAGAACACATAATAGCCTACAACAATCAACTGCTTCAACAAAGCTAGAGCTCTCTAGAGCACATAATGTACCTTACAGCAATCAACATCGTCAACGACAGATTCAACAATTTCAACAAAACTAGAGCTCTCTAGAGCACATAATAACCTACAATATTTGACGACTTCAGCCACAACATATTGAACAGCTTCAACAAAACTAGAGCTCACTAGAGCAGACAATGTAGCCTACAACAATCAACATCTGCAACAACAACAGATTCAACAACTTCAACAAAACTAGAGCTCTCTATTGCACATAATAGCCTACAACAATCAACAGCTTCAACAACAGAATCAACAGCTTCAATAACACTAGAGCACATAATGGCCTACAACAATCAACAGCTTTAGCAACAACAGATTCAACAGCTTTCAACAAAACTAGAGCTCTCTAGAGCAGACAATGTAGCCTACAACAATCAACATCTGCAACAACAGATTCAACAAACCTAGAGCTCTCTATTGCACATAATAGCCTACAACAATCAACAGATTCAACAGCTTCAATAAAACAGGAGCACATAATAGCCTACAACAATCAACAGCTTTAGCAACAACAGATTCAATAGCTTCAACAACAGATTCAACAGCTTCAACAAAATTAGAGCTCTCTAGAGCACATAATAGCTTACAACAATCAACAGCTTTAACAACAGATTCAACAGCTTCAACAAAACTAGAGCTCTTTAGAGCACATAATAGCTTCCAACAATCAACAGCTTCAACAAAAACAGACTCAACAGCTTCAACAATGACAGCTTCAACAACAACAGATTCAACAGCTTCAACAAAACTAGAGTTAGAGCCCATAATGTGGCCTACAACAATCAACATCTTCAACAATAACAGATTCAACAGCTTCAATTAAACTAGAGTACATAATAGTCTACAACAATCAACAGTTTAAACAATAACAGATTCAACAGCTTCAACAACAACATATCCAACAGCTTCAACAAAACTAGAGCTCTCTAGAGCACATAATAGCCTATAACAATCAACAGCTTCAACAACAACAGATTCAACAACTCAACCAAACTTGAGCACATAATAGCCTGCAACAATGAACAGCTTTAACACCAACAGATTAAACAGCTTCAACAACAGATTCATTAGTTTCGACAATACTAGATCTCTCTAGAGCACATATTGTAGCCTACAACAATAAACATCTTCAACTACAACAGATTCAACAACTTCAATAAAGCTAGAACACATAATAGCCTACAACAATGAACAGCTTTAACACCAATAGATAAAACAGCTTCAACAACAGATTCAATTGTTTCGACAATAGCCTACAACAATCAACAGCTTTAACAACAACAGATTCAATAGCTTCAACAACAGATTCAACAGCTTCGACAAAACTAGATCTCTCTAGAGCACATAATGTAGCCTACATCAATCAACATATTCAACAACAGATTCAACAGCTTCAATAAAACTAGAGCACATAATCGCCTACAACAATCAACAGCTTTAACAACAGATTCAAAAGCTTTAACAAAACTAGAGCTCCCTAGAGCACATAATAGCCTACAACAATCAACAGCTTCAACAAAGCTAGAGCTCTCTAGAGCACATAATGTACCTTACAGGAATCAACATCGTCAACAACAGATTCCACAATTTTAACAAAACTACAGCTCTCTAGAGCACATAATAGCCTTCATTTGACATCTTCAGCAACAACATATTGAACAGCTTCAACAAAACTAGAGCTCTCTAGAGCAGACAATGTAGCCTACAACAATCAACATCTGCAACAACAACAGAATCAACAAACCTAGAGCTCTCTATTGCACATAATAGCCTACAACAATCAACAGCTCAACAACAGATTCAACAGCTTCAATAAAACTAGAGCACATAATAGCCTACAACAATCAACAGCTTTAGCAACAACAGATTCAATAGCTTCAACAACAACAGATTCAACAGCTTCAACAAAATTAGAGCTCTCTAGAGCACATAATAGCTTACAACAATCAACAGCTTCAACAACAGATTCAACAGCTTCAACAAAACTAGAGCTCTTTAGAGCACATAATAGCTTCCAACAATCAACAGATTCAACAAGAACAGATTCAACAGCTTCAACAACAACAGCTTCAACAACAACAGATTCAACAGCTTCAACAAAACTAGAGCTAGAGCACATAATGTGGCCTACAACAATTAACATCTTCAACAACAACAGATTCAACAGCTTCAATTCAACTAGAGTACATAATAGCCTACAACAATCAACAGTTTTAACAATAACAGATTCAACAGCTTCAACAACAACAGATCCAACGGCTTCAACAAAACTAGAGCTCTCTAGAGCACATAATAGCCTACAACAATCAACAGCTTCAACAACAACAGATTCAACAGCTTCAACAAAGCTAGAGCTCTCTAGAGCACATAATAGCTTACAACAATCAACAGCTTCAACAAAAACAGATTCAACAGCTTCAACAACAACAGCTTCAACAACAACAGATTCGATAGCTTCAACAAAACTAGAGCTATCTAGAGCATCTAATGTAGCCTACAACAATCAACAGCTTCAACAACAACAGATTCAATAGCTTCAATAAAACTAGAGCACATAATAGCCATCAACAATCAACAGCTTCAACAACAACAGATTCAATAGCTTCAATAAAACTAGAGCACATAATAGCCATCAACAATCAACAGCTTTAACAACAGATTCAACTGCTTCAACAAAACTAGAGCTCTCTAGAGCACATAATAGCCTACAACAATCAACAGCTTCAACAAAGCTAGAGCTCTCTAGAGCACATATTGTACCTTAAAAGCAATCAACATCGTCAACAACAACAGATTCAACAATTTCAACACAACTAGAGCTCTCTAGAGCACATAATAGCCTACAACATTTGACACCTTCAACAACAGATTGAACAGCTTCAACAAAACTAGAGCTCTCTAGAGCACATAATAGCTTACAACAATCAACAGCTTCAACAACAGATTCAACAGCTTCTACAAGACTAGAGCTCTCTAGAGCACATAATGTAGCCTACAACAATCAACAGCTTCAACAACAGATTTAACAGCTTCAACAAAATAAGAGCTCTCTATTGCACATAATAGCTTACAACAATCAACAGCTTCAACAACAACAGATTCAACAGCTTCAATAAAACTAGAGCACATAATAGCCTTCAACAATCAACAGCTTTAACAACAGATTCAACAGCTTCAACAAAACTAGAGCTCCCTAGAGCACATAATAGCCTACAACAATCAACAGCTTCCACAACAGATTTAACTGCTTCAACAAAACTTGAGCTCTCTAGAGCACATAACAGCCTACAACAATCAACAGCTTCCACAACAGATTCAACTGCTTCAACAAAACTAGAGCTCTCTAGAACACATAATAGCCTACAACAATCAACAGCTTCAACAAAGCTAGAGCTCTCTAGAGCACATAATGTACCTTACAGCAATCAACATCGTCAACGACAGATTCAACAATTTCAACAAAACTAGAGCTCTCTAGAGCACATAATAGCCTACAACATTTGACCACTTCAGCAACAGCATATTGAACAGCTTCAACAAAACTAGAGCTCACTAGAGCAGACAATGTAGCCTACAACAATCAACATCTGCAACAACAACAGATTCAACAACTTCAACAAAACTAGAGCTCTCTATTGCACATAATAGCCTACAACAATCAACAGCTTCAACAACAGATTCAATAGCTTCAATAACACTAGAGCACATAATGGCCTACAACAATCAACAGCTTTAGCAACAACAGATTCAACAACTTCAACAACAACAGATTCAACAGCTTTCAACAAAACTAGAACTCTCTGGAGCACATAATAGCCTACAACAATCAACAGCTTCAACAACAGATTTAACAACTTCAACAAAACAAGAGCTCTCTATTGCACATAATAGCCTACAACAATCAACAGCTTCAACAACAACAGATTCAACAGCTTCAATAAAACTAGAGCACATAATAGCCTACAACAATCAACAGCTTTAACAACAACAGATTCAACAGCTTCAACAACAGATTCAACAGCTTTGACAAAACTAGATCTCTCTAGAGCACATAATGTAGCCTACATCAATCAACATATTCAACAACAACAGATTCAACAGCTTCAATAAAACTAGAGCACATAATAGCCTACAACAATCAACAGCTTTAACAACAGATTCAACAGCTTTAACAAAACTAGAGCTCCCTAGAGCACATAATAGCCTACAACAACCAACAGCTTCCACAACAGATTCAACTGCTTCAACAAAACTAGAGCTCTCTAGAGCACATTATAGCCTACAACAATCAACAGCTTTCACAACAGATTCAACTGCTTCAACAAAACTAGTGCTCTCTCGAACACATAAAAGCCTACAACAATCAACAGCTTTAACAACAGATTCAACAGCTTCAACAACAGATTCAACAGCTTCGACAAAACTAAATCTCTCTAGAGCACATAATGTAGCCTACATCAATCAACATATTCAATAGATTCAACAGCTTCAATAAAACTAAAGCACATAATAGCCTTCAACAATCAACAGCTTTAACAACAGATTCAACAGCTTCAACAAAACTAGAGCTCCCTAGAGCACATAATAGCCTACAACAATGAACAGCTTCCACAACAGATTCAACTGCTTCAACAAAACTAGAGCTCTCTAGAACACATAATAGTCTACAACAATCAACAGCTTCAACAAAGCTAGAGCTCTCTAGAGCACATAATGTACCTTACAGCAATCAACATCGTCAACGACAGATTCAACAATTTCAACAAAACTAGAGCTCTCTAGAGCACCTAATAGCCTACAACATTTGACACCTTCAGCAACAACATATTGAACAGCTTCAACAAAACTAGAGCTCACTAGAGCAGACAATGTAGCCTACAACAATCAACATCTGCAACAACAGATTCAACAACTTCAACAAAACTAGAGCTCTCTATTGCACATAATAGCCTACAACAATCAACAGCTTCAACAACAGATTCAACAGCTTCAATAAAAGTAGAGCACATAATGCCCTACAACAATCAACAGCTTTAGCAACAACAGATTCAACAGCTTCAACAACAACAGATTCAACAGCTTTCAACAAAACTAGAGCTCTCTAGAGCACATAATAGCCTACAACAATCAACAGCTTTAACAACAGATTTAACAGCTCCAACAAAACAAGAGCTCTCTATTGCACATAATAGCCTACAACAATCAACAGCTTCAACAAAGTAGAGCCCTCTAGAGCACATAATGTACCTTACAGCAATCAACAACAGATTCAACAGCTTTAACAAAACTAGAGCTCCCTAGAGCACATAAAAGCCTACAACAACCAACAGCTTCCACAACAGATTCAACTGCTTCAACAAAACTAGAGCTCTCTAGAGCACATAATAGCCTACAACAATCAACAGCTTCCACATCGGATTCAACTGCTTCAACAAAACTAGTGCTCTCTCGAGCACATAATAGCCTACAACAATCAACAGCTTCAACAAAGTAGAGCCCTCTAGAGCACATAATGTACCTTACAGCAATCAACATCGTCAACAACAGATTCAACAATTTCAACAAAACTAGAGCTCTCTAGAGCACATAATAGCCCACATTTGACACTTTCAGCAACAACATATTGAACAGCTTCAACAAAACTAGAGCTCTCTAGAGCAGACAATGTAGCCTACAACAATCAACATCTGCAACAGCAGATTCAACAAACCTAGAGCTCTCTATTGCACATAATAGCCTACAACAATCAACAGCTTCAACAACAGATTCAACAGCTTCAATAAAACAGGAGCACATAATAGCCTACAACAATCAACAGCTTTAGCAACAACAGATTCAATAGCTTCAACAACAGATTCAACAGCTTCAACAAAATTAGAGCTCTCTAGAACACATAATAGCTTACAACAATCAACAGCTTCAACAACAGATTCAACAGCTTCAACAAAACTAGAGCTCTTTAGAGCACATAATAGCTTCCAACAATCAACAGCTTCAACAACAACAGATTCAACAGCTTCAACAAAGCTAGAGCTCTCTAGAGCACATAATAGCTTACAACAATCAATAGCTTCAACAAAAACAGATTCAACAGCTTCAACAACAGCTTCAACAACAACAGATTCGATAGCTTCAACAAAACTAGAGCTATCTAGAGCATCTAATGTAGCCTACAACAATCAACATCTTGAACAACAACAGATTCAACAGCTTCAATAAAACTAGAGCACATAATAGCCTACCACAATGTACAGCTTTAACACCAATAGATTAAACAGCGTCAGCAACAGATTCAATAGTTTCGACAATAGCCTACAACAATCAACAGCTTTATCAACAACAGATTCAACAGCTTCAACAACAGATTCAACAGCTTCAACAAAACAAGAGCTCTCTAGAGTACATAATAGCCTACAACAATCAACAGGTTTTACAGTAACAGATTCAACAGCTTAAACATAACTAGAGCTCTCTAGAGCACATATTATCTTACAACAATCAACAGTTTCAACAAGAGATTCAACAGCTTCGACAAAACTAGAGCTCTTTAGAACACATAATGTAGCTTACAATAATCAACATCTTCAACATCAGATTCAACAGCTTGAACAAAACTAGAGCTCTCTAGAGCACAAAATAGCCTATAAAAATCAACATCTTCAATAACAGATTCAACAATTTCAACAAATCTAGAGCTCTCTAGAGCTTATAATAGCTTACAACAATCAACAGCTTCAACAACAGATTCAACTGCTTCAACAAAACTAGAGCTCTCTAGAGCACATAATAGCCTACAACAATCATCAGCTTCAACAACAGATTCAACAGCTTCATCAAAACTATAGCTCTCTGGAGCGCATAATATAGCCTACAAAAATCAACAGCTTCAACAACAACAGATTCAAAAGCTTCAACAAAACTAGGCATCTCTAGAGCACATAATGTAGCCTACAATAATCAACAGCTTCAACAACAGATTCAGCAGCTTCAACAAAACTAGAGCCCTCTAGAGTACATAATAGCCTACAACAATCAACAGTTTCAACAATAAATTTAACAGCTTCAACAAAAATAGATCTCTCAATAGCACGTAAAAGCCTACAATAATCAACAGCTTCAACAACAACAGATTCAAAAGCTTCAACAAAACTAGGCATCTCTAGAGCACATAATGTAGCCTACAACAATCAACACCTTCAACAACAACAGATTCAACAGCTTCAACAAAACAAGAGCTCTCTAGAGCACATAATGTAGCCTACAACAATCAACAGCTTCAACAACAACAATTTCAACAGCTTCAACAAAACTAGACCTCTCTAGAGCACATAATGTAGCCTACAACAATCAACAGCTTCAACAACAACAGATTCAACAGCTTCGACAAAACAAGAGCTCTCTAGAGCACATAATGTAGCCTACAACAATCAACAGCTTCAACAACAGATTCAACAGCTTGAACAAAACTAGAGCTCTCTATAGCATATAATAGCCTACAACAATCAACAGCTTCAACAACAACAGATTCAACAGCTTAAACAAAACTAGAGCTCTCTATAGCATATAATAGCCTACAACAATCAACTGCTTCAACAACAACTGATTCAACAGCTTCAACAAAACTAGAGCTCTCTTGAGCACATAATAGCTTACAACAATCAACAGCTTCTACAACAAATTCAACAGCTTCAACATAGTGATTGAAGCTATTTATTTATTGGGGCGAGCCTACACTTGCACAAAATAGACTGTACTCACAATCAACAGCTTTAATTGTACTAACAAGATCAACTGATTGAACAGCTTCAACACTACCAACAATCAACAGCTTCAACAACAACGGATTCAACATCAACAACAATCAACAACTTCAACATGGTTATCAACAGATTTAACAACTGATTCAACAGCTTCAACAATCAACAGCTTCAAAAACAGATTCAACAACTACAGCTTCAACAATCCATAGCTTCAACAAAACTAGAGCTCTCAAGAGCTCATAATAGCCTAAACAGTCAACAGCTTCTACAACAGATTCAACTGCTTCAACAAAACTAGAGCTCTCTAAAGCACATAATGTAGCCTACAATAATCAACAGCTTCAACAACAACAGATTCAACTGCTTCAACAAAACTAGACCTCTCTATAACATATAACAATCAACAGCTTCAACAACAGATTCAACAGCTTAAACAAAACTAGAGCTCGCTATAGTATATAATAGCCTACAACAATCAACAGCTTCAACAACCACAGATTCAACAGCTTCGACAAAACTAGAGCTCTCTAGAGCACATAATGTAGCCTACAACAATCAATATCTTCAACAAAAATAGATTCAACAGCTTTAATAAACTAGAGCACATAATAGCCTACAACAATCAACAGCTTTAACAACAACAGATTCAACAGCTTCAACAAAACTAGAGCTCTCTAGAGCACGTAGTAGCTTACAACAATCAACAGCTTCTACAACAAATTCAACAGCTTCAACATAGTGATTGAAGCTATTGATTTATTGGGGCGAGCCTACACTTGCACAAAATAGACTGTACTCACAATCAACAGCTTTAATTGTACTAACAAGATCAACTGATTGAACAGCTTCAACACTACCAACAATCAACAGCTTCAACAACAACAGATTCAACATCAACGACAATCAACAACTTCAACATGGTTATCAACAGATTTAACAACTGATTCAACAGCTTCAACAATCAACAGCTTCAAAAACAGATTCAACAACTACAGCTTCAACAATCAACAGCTTCAACAACAGATTTAACAGCTTCAACATAACTAGAGCTCTCAAGAGCTCATAATAGCCTACAACAATCAACAGCTTCAACAACAACAGATTCAACAGCTTGAACAAAACTAGAGCTCTCTATAGCATATAATAGCCTACAACAATCAACAGCTTCAACAACAGATTCAACAGCTTCGACAGAACTAGAGCTCTCTAGAACACATAATGTAGCCTACAACAATCAATATCTTCAACAAAAATAGATTCAACAGCTTTAATAAAATTAGTGCACATAATAGCCTACAACAATCAACAGCCTTAACAAAAACAGAATCAACAGCTTCAACAAAACTAGACCTCTCTAGAGCACATAATAGCCTACAACAATCAACAGCTTTAACAACAACAGATTCAACATCTTCAACAAGAGATTCAACAGCTTTAACAAAACTAGACCTCTCTATAACATATAATAGCCTACGACAATCAACAGCTTCAACAACAACAGATTCAACAGCTTAAATAAAACTAGAGCTCTCTATAACATATAATAGCCTACGACAATCAACAGCTTCAACAACAGATTCAACTGCCTTAACAAAACTAGAGTTCTTTAGAGCACATAATATAGCCTACAACAATCAACAGGTTCAATAAAAACAGATTCAACAGTTTCAACAACAAAATATTCAACAGCTTAAACAAAACTAGAACTCTCTAGAGCACATAATAGCCTACAACAATCAACAGCTTCAACAACAACAGATTCAACAGCTTCAACACAACTAGAGCTCTCTAGACCACATAATGTAGCTTACAAACCAATCAGCATCTTCAACAACAACAGATTCAACAGCTTCAACAAAACTAGAGCCATAATCTAGCCTACAACAAACAACAGCTTCAACAACAACAGATTCAACAGCTTCAACAAAACTAGAGCTCTCTAATGCACATAATAGCCTACAACAATCAACAGCTTCAACAACAACAGATTCAACAACTTCGACCAACCCAGAGCTCTCTAGAGCATATAATGTGGCCTAAAACAATCAACATCTTCAACAACAGATTCAACAGCTTCAATTAAACTAGAGCACATAATAGTCTCCAACAATCAACAGCTTCAACAACAACAGATTCAACAGCTTCGACCAACCCAGAGCTCTCTAGAGCATATATTGTGGCCTAAAACAATCAACATCTTCAACAACAGATTCAACAGCTTCAATTAAACTAGAACACATAATAGCCTACAGCCATCAACAGCTTTAACAGGAATAGATTCAACAGCTTCAACAAAACTAGAGCTCTCTAGAGCACATAGTAGCTTACAACAATCAACAGCTTCTACAACAAATTCAACAGCTTCAACATAGTGATTGAAGCTATTGATTTATTGGGGCGAGCCTACACTTGCACAAAATAGACTGTACTCACAATCAACAGCTTTAATTGTACTAACAAGATCAACTGATTGAACAGCTTCAACACTACCAACAATCAACAGCTTCAACAACAACAGATTCAACATCAACAACAATCAACAACTTCAACATGGTTATCAACAGATTTAACAACTGATTCAACAGCTTCAACAATCAACAGCTTCAAAAACAGATTCAACAACTACAGCTTCAACCATCAACAGCTTCAACAAAACTAGAGCTCTCTAAAACACATAATGTAGCCTACAACAATCAACAGCTTCAACAACAACAGATTCAACAACTTCAACAAAACTAGAGCTCTCTATAGCATATAATAGCCTACAACAATCAACTGCTTCAACAACAACAGATTCGACAGCTTAAACAAAACTAGACCTCTCTATAACATATAATAGCCTACAACAATCAACAGCTTCAACAACCACAGATTCAACAGCTTCGACAAAACTAGAGCTCTCTAGAGCACATAATGTAGCCTACAACAATCAACATCTTCAACAAAAATAGATTCAACAGCTTTAATAAACTAGAGCACATAATAGCCTACAACAATCAACAGCTTTAACAACAACAGATTCAACAGCTTCAACAAAACTAGAGCTCTCTAGAGCACATAATAGCTTACAACAATCAACAGCTTCTACAACAAATTCAACAGCTTCAACATAGTGATTGAAGCTATTGATTTATTTGGGCGAGCCTACACTTACACAAAATAGACTGTACTCACAATCAACAACTTTAATTGTACTAACAAGATCAAGTGATTGAACAGCTTCAACACTACCAACAATCAACAGCTTCAACAACAGATTCAACATCAACGACAATCAACAACTTCAACATTGTTAACAGATTTAACAACTGATTCAACAGCTTCAAAAACAGATTCAACAACTAAAGCTTCAACAATCAACAGCTTCAACAACAGATTTAAAAGGTTCAACAAAACTAGAGCTCTCAAGAGCTCATAATAGCCTACAACAATCAACAGCTTCAACAACAGATTCAACTGTTTCAACAAAACTAGAGCTCTCTAAAGCACATAATGTAGCCTACAACAATCAACAGCTTCAACAACAACAGATTCAACAGCTTGAACAAAACTAGAGCTCTCTATAAGATATAATAGCCTACAACAATCAACAGCTTCAACAACAGATTCAACAGCTTCAACAACAGATTCAACATCTTCAAAAAATTTGAGCTCTCTATTGCACATAATAGCCTACAACAATCAACAGCTTCAACAACAAGAGATTCGACAGCTTAAACAAAACTAGAGCTCTCTATAGCATATAATATCCTACAACAATCAACAGCTTCAACAACAGATTCAACTGTTTAAACAAAACTAGAGCTCTCTATAGTATATAATAGCCTACAACAATCAACAGCTTCAACAACCACAGATTCAACAGCTTCGACAAAACTAGAGCTCTCTAGAGCGCATAATGTAGCCTACAACAATCAACATCTTCAACAAAAATAGATTCAACAGCTTTAATAAACTAGAGCACATAATAGCCTACAACAATCAACAGCTTTAACAACAACAGATTCAACAGCTTCAACAAAACTAGAGCTCTCTAGAGCACATAATAGCTTACAACAATCAACAGCTTCTACAACAAATTCAACAGCTTCAACATAGTGATTGAAGCTATTGATTTATTGGGGCGAGCCTACACTTACACAAAATAGACTGTACTCACAATCAACAGCTTTAATTGTACTAACAAGATCAACTGATTGAACAGCTTCAACACTACCAACAATCAACAGCTTCAACAACAACAGATTCAACATCAACGACAATCAACAACTTCAACATTGTTATCAACAGATTTAACAACTGATTCAACAGCTTCAAAAACAGATTCAACAACTACAGCTTCAACAATCAACAGCTTCAACAACAGATTTAACAGCTTCGACAAAACTAGAGCTCTCAAGAGCTCATAATAGCCTACAACAATCAACAGCTTCAACAACAGATTCAACTGCTTCAACAAAACTAGAG
Source organism: Stappiaceae bacterium (assembly GCA_964291365.2). Classification (GTDB taxonomy): domain Bacteria; phylum Pseudomonadota; class Alphaproteobacteria; order Rhizobiales; family Stappiaceae; genus JBDWFY01. The sequence goes on along the minus strand of OZ219986.1, from coordinate 54,902 downwards.
CTCTCTAAAGCACATAATGTAGCCTACAACAATCAACAGCTTCAACAACAGATTCAACAACTTCAACAAAACTAGAGCTCTCTATTACACATAATAGCCTACAACAATCAACAGCTTCAACAACAGATTCAACAGCTTGAACAAAACTAGACCTCTCTATAGCATATAATAGCCTACAACAATCAACAGCTTCAACAACAACAGATTCAACAGCTTAAACAAAACTAGAGCTCTCTATTGCACATAATAGCCTACAACAATCAACTGCTTCAACAACAACAGATTCGACAGCTTTAACAAAACTAGACCTCTCTATAACATATAATAGCCTACAACAATCAACAGCTTCAACAACAGATTCAACAGCTTAAACAAAACTAGAGTTCTCTATAGTATATAATAGCCTACAACAATCAACAGCTTCAACAACCACAGATTCAACAGCTTTGACAAAACTAGAACTCTCTAGAGAACATAATGTAGCCTACAACAATCAACATCTTCAACAAAAATAGATTCAACAGCTTTAATAAACTAGAGCACATAATAGCCTACAACAATCAACAGCTTTAACAACAACAGATTCAACAGCTTCAACAAAACTAGAGCTCTCTATTGCACATAATAGCCTACAACAATCAACAGCTTCAACAACAGATTCGACAGCTTAAACAAAACTAGAGCTCTTTATAGCATATGATAGCCTACAACAATCAACTACTTCAACAACAACAGATTCGGCAGCTTAAACAAAACTAGACCTCTCTATAACATATAATAGCCTACAACAATCAACAATTTCAACAACAGATTCGACAGCTTAAACAAAACTAGAGCTTTCTATAACATATAATAGCCTACAACAATCAACAGCTTCAACAACAACAGATTCAACAGCTTCAACAAAACTAGAGCTCTCTAGAGCACATAATGTAGCCTACAACAATCAACATCTTCAACGAAAATAGATTCAACAGCTTTAATAAACTAGAGCACATAATAGCCTACAACAATCAACAGCCTTAACAACAACAGATTCAACAGCTTCAACATAGTGATTGAAGCTATTGATTTATTGGGGCGAGCCTACACTTACACAAAATAGACTGTACTCACAATCAACAGCTTTAATTGTACTAACAAGATCAACTGATTGAACAGCTTCAACACTACCAACAATCAACAGCTTCAACAACAACAGATTCAACATCAACGACAATCAACAACTTCAACATGGTTATCAACAGATTTAACAACTGATTCAACAGCTTCAACAATCAACAGCTTCATAAACAGATTCAACAACTACAGCTTCAACAATCCATAGCTTCAACAAAACTAGAGCTCTCAAGAGCTCATAATAGCCTAAACAGTCAACAGCTTCTACAACAGATTCAACTGCTTCAACAAAACTAGAGCTCGCTAAAGCACATAATGTAGCCTACAACAATCAACAGCTTCAACAACAACAGATTCAACTGCTTCAACAAAACTAGACCTCTCTATAACATATAACAATCAACAGCTTCAACAACAGATTCAACAGCTTAAACAAAACTAGAGCTCTCTATAGTATATAATAGCCTACAACAATCAACAGCTTCAACAACCACAGATTCAACAGCTTTGACAAAACTAGAGCTCTCTAGAGCACATAATGTAGCCTACAACAATCAATATCTTCAACAAAAATAGATTCAACAGCTTTAATAAACTAGAGCACATAATAGCCTACAACAATCAACAGCTTTAACAACAACAGATTCAACAGCTTCAACAAAACTAGAGCTCTCTAGAGCACATAATGTAGCCTACAACAATCAATATCTTCAACAAAAATAGATTCAACAGCTTTAATAAACTAGAGCACATAATAGCCTACAACAAACAACAGCTTTAACAACAACAGATTCAACAGCTTCAACAAAACTAGAGCTCTCTAGAGCACATAATAGCTTACAACAATCAACAGCTTCTACAACAAATTCAACAGCTTCAACATAGTGATTGAAGCTATTGATTTATTGGGGCGAGCCTACACTTACACAAAATAGACTGTACTCACAATCAACATCTTTAATTGTACTAACAAGATCAACTGATTGAACAGCTTCAACACTACCAACAATCAACAGCTTCAACAACAACAGATTCAACATCAACGACAATCAACAACTTCAACATGGTTATCAACAGATTTAACAACTGATTCAACAGCTTCAATAATCAACAGCTTCAAAAACAGATTCAACAACTACAGCTTCAACAATCCATAGCTTCAACAAAACTAGAGCTCTCAAGCGCTCATAATAGCCTAAACAATCAACAGCTTCTACAACAGATTCAACTGCTTCAACAAAACTAGAGCTCTCTAAAGCACATAATGTAGCCTACAACAATCAACAGCTTCAACAACAACAGATTCAACTGCTTCAACAAAACTAGACCTCTCTATAACATATAACAATCAACAGCTTCAACAACAGATTCAACAGCTTAAACAAAACTAGAGCTCTCTATAGTATATAATAGCCTACAACAATCAACAGCTTCAACAACCACAGATTCAACAGCTTCGACAAAACTAGAGCTCTCTAGAGCACATAATGTAGCCTACAACAATCAATATCTTCAACAAAAATAGATTCAACAGCTTTAATAAACTAGAGCACATAATAGCCTACAACAATCAACAGCTTTAACAACAACAGATTCAACAGCTTCAACAAAACTAGAGCTCTCTAGAGCACATAATGTAGCCTACAACAATCAATATCTTCAACAAAAATAGATTCAACAGCTTTAATAAACTAGAGCACATAATAGCCTACAACAATCAACAGCTTTAACAACAACAGATTCAACAGCTTCAACAAAACTAGAGCTCTCTAGAGCACATAATAGCTTACAACAATCAACAGCTTCTACAACAAATTCAACAGCTTCAACATAGTGATTGAAGCTATTGATTTATTGGGGCGAGCCTACACTTGCACAAAATAGACTGTACTCACAATCAACAGCTTTAATTGTACTAACAAGATCAACTGATTGAACAGCTTCAACACTACCAACAATCAACAGCTTCAACAACAACAGATTCAACATCAATGACAATCAACAACTTCAACATGGTTATCAACAGATTTAACAACTGATTCAACAGTCTCAACAATCAACAGCTTCAAAAACAGATTCAACAACTACAGCTTCAACAATCAACAGCTTCAACAACAGATTTAACAGCTTCAACAAAACTAGAGCTCTCAAGAGCTCATAATAGCCTACAACAATCAACAGCTTCAACAACAGATTCAACTGCTTCAACAAAACTAGAGCTCTCTAAAGCACATAATGTAGCCTACAACAATCAACAGCTTCAACAACAACAGATTCAACAACTTCAACAAAACTATAGCTCTCTATTACACATAATAGCCTACAACAATCAACAGCTTCAACAACAACAGATTCAACAGCTTGAACAAAGCTAGAGCTCTCTATAGTATATAATAGCCTACAACAATCAACAGCTTCAACAACAGATTCAACAGCTTCGACAGAACTAGAGCTCTCTAGAACACATAATGTAGCCTACAACAATCAACAACTTCAACAAAAATAGATTCAACAGCTTTAATAAAATTAGTGCACATAATAGCCTACAACAATCAACAGCCTTAACAACAACAGATTCAACATCTTCAACAAGAGATTCAACAGCTTTAACAAAACTAGACCTCTCTATAACAAATAATAGCCTACGACAATCAACAGCTTCAACAACAACAGATTCAACAGCTTAAATAAAACTAGAGCTCTCTATAACATATAATAGCCTACGACAATCAACAGCTTCAACAACAGATTCAACTGCCTTAACAAAACTAGAGTTCTTTAGAGCACATAATATAGCCTACAACAATCAACAGGTTCAATAAAAACAGATTCAACAGTTTCAACAACAAAATATTCAACAGCTTAAACAAAACTAGAACTCTCTAGAGCACATAATAGCCTACAACAATCAACAGCTTCAACAACAACAGATTCAACAGCTTCAACAAAACTAGAGCTCTCTAGACCACATAATGTAGCTTACAAACCAATCAACATCTTCAACAACAACAGATTCAACAGCTTCAACAAAACTAGAGCCATAATCTAGCCTACAACAATCAACAGCTTCAACAACAACAGATTCAACAGCTTCAACAAAACTAGAGCTCTCTAATGCACATAATAGCCTACAACAATCAACAGCTTCAACAACAACAGATTCAACAACTTCGACCAACCCAGAGCTCTCTAGAGCATATAATGTGGCCTAAAACAATCAACATCTTCAACAACAGATTCAACAGCTTCAATTAAACTAGAGCACATAATAGTCTCCAACAATCAACAGCTTCAACAACAACAGATTCAACAGCTTCGACCAACCCAGAGCTCTCTAGAGCATATATTGTGGCCTAAAACAATCAACATCTTCAACAACAGATTCAACAGCTTCAATTAAACTAGAACACATAATAGCCTACAACCATCAACAGCTTTAACAGAAATAGATTCAACAGCTTCAACAAAACTAGAGCTCTCTAGAGCACATAATAGCTTACAACAATCAACAGCTTCTACAACAAATTCAACAGCTTCAACATAGTGATTGAAGCTATTGATTTATTGGGGCGAGCCTACACTTACACAAAATAGACTGTACTCACAATCAACAGCTTTAATTGTACTAACAAGATCAACTGATTGAACAGCTTCAACACTACCAACAATCAACAGCTTCAACAACAACAGATTCAACATCAACGACAATCAACAACTTCAACATGGTTATCAACAGATTTAACAACTGATTCAACAGCTTCAACAATCAACAGCTTCAAAAACAGATTCAACAACTACAGCTTCAACAATCAACAGCTTCAACAAAACTAGAGCTCTCAAGAGCTCATGATAGCCTACAACAGTTAACAGCTTCAACAACAGATTCAACTGCTTCAACAAAACTAGAGCTCTCTAAAACACATAATGTAGCCTACAACAATCAACAGCTTCAACAACAACAGATTCAACAACTTCAACAAAACTAGAGCTCTCTATAGCATGTAATAGCCTACAACAATCAACAGCTTCAACAACAACAGATTCAACAGCTTGAACAAAACTAGAGCTCTCTATAGCATATAATAGCCTACAACAATCAACTGCTTCAACAACAACAGATTCGACAGCTTAAACAAAACTAGACCTCTCTATAACATATAATAGCCTACAACAATCAACAGCTTCAACAACCACAGATTCAACAGCTTCGACAAAACTAGAGCTCTCTAGAGCACATAATGTAGCCTACAACAATCAACATCTTCAACAAAAATAGATTCAACAGCTTTAATAAACTAGAGCACATAATAGCCTACAACAATCAACAGCTTTAACAACAACAGATTCAACAGCTTCAACAAAACTAGAGCTCTCTAGAGCACATAATAGCTTACAACAATCAACAGCTTCTACAACAAATTCAACAGCTTCAACATAGTAATTGAAGCTATTGATTTATTTGGGCGAGCCTACACTTACACAAAATAGACTGTACTCACAATCAAAAACTTTAATTGTACTAACAAGATCAACTGATTGAACAGCTTCAACACTACCAACAATCAACAGCTTCAACAACAACAGATTCAACATCAACGACAATCAACAACTTCAACATTGTTAACAGATTTAACAACTGATTCAACAGCTTCAAAAACAGATTCAACAACTAAAGCTTCAACAATCAACAGCTTCAACAACAGATTCAACTGCTTCAACAAAACTAGAGCTCTCTAAAGCACATAATGTAGCCTACAACAATCAACAGCTTCAACAACAGATTCAACAACTTCAACAAAACTAGAGCTCTCTATTACACATAATAGCCTACAACAATCAACAGCTTCAACAACAACAGATTCAACAGCTTGAACAAAACTAGAGCTCTCTATAAGATATAATAGCCTACAACAATCAACAGCTTCAACAAAAGATTCAACAGCTTCAACAGCTTCAACAACAGATTCAACATCTTCAACAAAATTAGAGCTCTCTATTGCACATAATAGCCTACAACAATCAACAGCTTCAACAACAAGAGATTCGACAGCTTAAACAAAACTAGAGCTCTCTATAGCATATAATATCCTACAACAATCAACAGCTTCAACAACAGATTCAACTGTTTAAACAAAACTAGAGCTCTCTATAGTATATAATAGCCTACAACAATCAACAGCTTCAACAACCACAGATTCAACAGCTTCGACAAAACTAGAGCTCTCTAGAGCGCATAATGTAGCCTACAACAATCAACATCTTCAACAAAAATAGATTCAACAGCTCTAATAAACTAGAGCACATAATAGCCTACAACAATCAACAGCTTTAACAACAACACATTCAACAGCTTCAACAAAACTAGAGCTCTCTAGAACACATAATAGCTTACAACAATCAACAGCTTCTACAACAAATTCAACAGCTTCAACATAGTGATTGAAGCTATTGATTTATTGGGGCGAGCCTACACTTACACAAAATAGACTGTACTCACAATCAACAGCTTTAATTGTACTAACAAGATCAACTGATTGAACAGCTTCAACACTACCAACAATCAACAGCTTCAACAACAACAGATTCAACATCAACGACAATCAACAACTTCAACATTGGTATCAACAGATTTAACAACTGATTCAACAGCTTCAAAAACAGATTCAACAACTACAGCTTCAACAATCAACAGCTTCAACAACAGATTTGAAAGCTTCAACAAAACTAGAGCTCTCAAGAGCTCATAATAGCCTACAACAATCAACAGCTTCAACAACAGATTCAACTGCTTCAACAAAACTAGAGCTCTCTAAAGCACATAATGTAGCCTACAACAATCAACAGCTTCAACAACAGATTCAACAACTTCAACAAAACTAGAGCTCTCTATTACACATAATAGCCTACAACAATCAACAGCTTCAACAACAACAGATTCAACAGCTTGAACAAAACTAGAGCTCTCTATAGCATATAATAGCCTACAACAATCAACAGCTTCAACAACAACAGATTCAACAGCTTAAACAAAACTAGAGCTCTCTATTGCACATAATAGCCTACAACAATCAACTGCTTCAACAACAACAGATTCGACAGCTTTAACAAAACTAGACCTCTCTATAACATATAATAGCCTACAACAATCAACAGCTTCAACAACAGATTCAACAGCTTAAACAAAACTAGAGTTCTGTATAGTATATAATAGCCTACAACAATCAACAGCTTCAACAACCACAGATTCAACAGCTTTGACAAAACTAGAACTCTCTAGAGAACATAATGTAGCCTACAACAATCAACATCTTCAACAAAAATAGATTCAACAGCTTTAATAAACTAGAGCACATAATAGCCTACAACAATCAACAGCTTTAACAACAACAGATTCAACAGCTTCAACAAAACTAGAGCTCTCTATTGCACATAATAGCCTACAACAATCAACAGCTTCAACAACAGATTCGACAGCTTAAACAAAACTAGAGCTCTTTATAGCATATGATAGCCTACAACAATCAACTACTTCAACAACAACAGATTCGGCAGCTTAAACAAAACTAGACCTCTCTATAACATATAATAGCCTACAACAATCAACAATTTCAACAACAGATTCGACAGCTTAAACGAAACTAGAGCTTTCTATAACATATAATAGCCTACAACAATCAACAGCTTCAACAACAACAGATTCAACAGCTTCAACAAAACTAGAGCTCTCTAGAGCACATAATGTAGCCTACAACAATCAACATCTTCAACGAAAATAGATTCAACAGCTTTAATAAACTAGAGCACATAATAGCCTACAACAATCAACAGCCTTAACAACAACAGATTCAACAGCTTCAACAAAACTAGAGATCTCTAGAGCACATAATAGCTTACAACAATCAACAGCTTCTACAACAAATTCAACAGCTTCAACATAGTGATTGAAGCTATTGATTTATTGGGGCGAGCCTACACTTACACAAAATAGACTGTACTCACAATCAACAGCTTTAATTGTACTAACAAGATCAACTGATTGAACAGCTTCAACACTACCAACAATCAACAGCTTCAACAACAACAGATTCAACATCAACGACAATCAACAACTTCAACATGGTTGTCAACAGATTTAACAACTGATTCAACAGCTTCAACAATCAACAGCTTCAAAAACAGATTCAACAACTACAGCTTCATCAATCAACAGCTTCAACAACAGATTTAACAACTTCAACAAAACTAGAGCTCTCAAGAGCTCATAATAGCCTACAACAATCAACAGCTTCAACAACAGATTCAACTGCTTCAACAAAACTAGAGCTCTCTAAAGCACATAAAGTAGCCTACAACAATCAACAGCTTCAACAACAATAGATTCAACAACTTCAACAAAACTAGAACTCTCTATTACACATAATAGCCTACAACAATCAACAGCTTCAACAACAACAGATTCAACAGCTTGAACAAAACTAGAGCTCTCTATAGCATATAATAGCCTACAACAATCAACAGCTTCAACAACAGATTCAACAGCTTCGACAGAACTAGAGCTCTCTAGAACACATAATATAGCCTACAACAATCAACATCTTCAACAAAAATAGATTCAACAGCTTTAATAAAATTAGAGCACATAGTAGCCTACAACAATCAACAGCCTTAACAACAACAGATTCAACAGCTTCAACAAAACTAGAGCTCTCTAGAGCACATAATAGCCTACAACAATCAACAGCTTTAACAACAACAGATTCAACATCTTCAACAAGAGATTCAACAGCTTTAACAAAACTAGAGCTCTCTAGAGCTCATATTAGCCTACAACAATCAACAGCTTCAATAACAACTGATTCAACAACTTCAACAAAACTAGAGCTCTCTATTGCACATAATAGCCTACAACAATCAACAGCTTCAACAACAGATTCAACTGCTCCAACATAACTAGAGCTTTCTAGAGCACATAATGTAGCCTACAACGATTAACATCTTCAACAACAGATTCAGCAATTTCAACAAATCTAGATCTCTCTTGAGCACATAATAGCCTACAACAATCAACAGCTTCGACAACAGATTCAACTGCCTTAACAAAACTAGAGTTCTTTAGAGCACATAGTATAGCCTACAACAATCAACAGGTTCAATAAAAACAGATTCAACAGTTTCAACAACAAAATATTCAACAGCTTAAACAAAACTAGATCCCTCTAGAGCACATAATAGCCTACAACAATCAACAGCTTCAACAACAACAGATTCAACAGCTTCAACAAAACTAGAGCTCTCTAGACCACATAATGTAGCTTACAAATCAATCAACATCTTCAACAACAACACATTCAACAGCTTCAACAAAACTAGAGCTATAATCTGGCCTACAACAATCAACAGCTTCAACAACAACAGATTCAACAGCTTCAACAAAACTAGAGCTCTCTAATGCACATAATAGCCTACAACAATCAACAGCTTCAACAACAACAGATTCAACAACTTCGACCAACCCAGAGCTCTCTAGAGCATATAATGTGGCCTAAAACAATCAACATCTTCAACAACAGATTCAACAGCTTCAATTAACCTAGAGCACATAATAGCCTACAACAATCAACAGCTTTAACAGAAATAGATTCAACAGCTTCAACAAAACTAGTGCTCTCTAGAGCACATAATAGCTTACAACAATCAACAGCTTCTACAACAAATTCAACAGCTTCAACATAGTGATTGAAGCTATTGATTTATTGGGCGAGCCTACACTTACACAAAATAGACTGTACTCACAATCAACAGCTTTAATTATACTAACAAGATCAACTGATTGAACAGCTTCAACACTACCAACAATCAACAGCTTCAACAACAACGGATTCAACATCAACAACAATCAACAACTTCAACATGGTTATCAACAGATTTAACAACTGATTCAACAGCTTCAACAATCAACAGCTTCAAAAACAGATTCAACAACTACAGCTTCAACAATCAACAGCTTCAACAAAACTAGAGCTCTCAAGAGCTCATAATAGCCTTAACAGTCAACAGCTTCAACAACAGATTCAACTGCTTCAACAAAACTAGAGCTCTCTAAAGCACATAATGTAGCCTACAACAATCAACAGCTTCAACAACAACAGATTCAACTGCTTCAACAAAACTAGACCTCTTTATAACATATAACAATCAACAGCTTCAACAACAGATTCAACAGCTTAAACAAAACTAGAGCTCTCTATAGTATATAATAGCCTACAACAATCAACAGCTTCAACAACCACAGATTCAACAGCTTCGACAAAACTAGAGCTCTCTAGAGCACATAATGTAGCCTACAACAATCAATATCTTCAACAAAAATAGATTCAACAGCTTTAATAAACTAGAGCACATAATAGCCTACAACAATCAACAGCTTTAACAACAACAGATTCAACATCTTCAACAAAACCAGAGCTCTCTAGAGCACATAATAGCTTACAACAACCAACAACTTCTACAACAAATTCAACAGCTTCAACATAGTGATTGAAGCTATTGATTTATTGGGGCGAGCCTACACTTACACAAAATAGACTGTACTCACAATCAACAGCTTTAATTGTACTAACAAGATCAACTGATTGAACAGCTTCAACACTACCAACAATCAACAGCTTCAACAACAACAGATTCAACATCAACGACAATCAACAACTTCAACATGGTTATCAACAGATTTAATAACTGATTCAACAGCTTCAAAAACAGATTCAACAACTACAGCTTCAACAATCAACAGCTTCAACAACAGATTTAACAGCTTCAACAAAACTAGAGCTCTCAAGAGCTCATAATAGCCTACAACAATCAACAGCTTCAACAACAGATTCAACTGCTTCAACAAAACTAGAGCTCTCTAAAGCACATAAAGTAGCCTACAACAATCAACAGCTTCAACAACAGATTCAACAACTTCAACAAAACTAGAGCTCTCTATTACACATAATAGCCTACAACAATCAACAGCTTCAACAACAACAGATTCAACAGCTTGAACAAAACTAGAGCTCTCTATAGCATATAATAGCCTACAACAATCAACAGCTTCAACAACAACAGATTCAACAGCTTAAACAAAACTAGACCTCTCTATAAGATATAATAGCCTGCAACAATCAACAGCTTCAACAACAGATTCAACAGCTTCAACAAAACTAGAGCTCTCTATTGCACATAATAGCCTACAACAATCAACTTCTTCAACAAAAATAGATTCAACAGCTTTAATAAAAATAGAGCACATAATAGCCTACAACAATCAACAGCTTTAACAACAACAGATTCAACAGCTTCAATTAAACTAGGGCACTTAATAGCCTACAACAATCAACAGCTTCAACAAAACTAGAGCTCACTAGAGCATATAATAGCCTACAATCAACAGCTTCAACCACAGATTCAACAGCTTCAACAAAACTAGAGCTCTCTAAAGCATATAATGTAGCCTACAACGATCAACAGCTTCAACAAAACTAGAGCTCACTAGAGCATATAATAGCCTACAATCAACAGCCCTCAACCACAGATTCAACAGCTTCAACAAAACTAGAGCTCTCTAAAGCACATAATGTAGCCTACAACAATCAACAGCTTCAACAACAACAGATTCAACAGCTTAAAAACCTAGAGCTGTCTATAGCATGTAATAGCCTACAACAATCAACAGCTTCAACAACAGATTCGACAGCTTAAACAAAACTAGACCACTCTATAAGATATAATAGCCTACAACAATCAACAGCTTCAACAACAGATTCAACAGCTTAAACAAAACTAGAGCTCTCTAGAGCACATAATAACCTACAACAATCAACAGCTTCAACAACAGATTCAACTGCTTCAACAAAACTAGAGCTCTCTAAAGCACATAATGTAGCCTACAACAATCAACAGCTTCAACAACAGATTCAACAACTTCAACAAAACTAGAGCTCTCTATTACACATAATAGCCTACAACAATCAACAGCTTCAACAACAACAGATTCAACAGCTTCAACAAAATTAGAGCTCTCTATTGAACATAATAGCCTACAACAATCAATAGCTTCAACAACAGATTCGACAGCTTAAACAAAACTAAAGCTCTCTATAACATATAATAGCCTACAACAATCAACTACTTCAACAACAGATTCGACAGCTTAAACAAAACTAGACCTCTCTATAACATATAATAGCCTACAACAATCAACAATTTCAACAACAGATTCGACAGCTTAAATAAAATTAGAGCTCTCTATAACATATAATAGCCTACAACAATCAACAGCTTCAACAACAGATTCTATTAACAGCTTAAACAAAACTAGAGCTATCTATAGCATATAATAGCCTACAACAATCAACAGCTTCAACAACAGATTCAACAGCTTCAACAAAACTAGAGCTCTCTATTGCACATAATAGCCTACAACAATCAACTTCTTCAACAGAATAGATTCAACAGCTTTAATGAAAATAGAGCACATAATAGCCTACAACAATCAACAGCTTTAACAACAACAGATTCAACAGCTTCAATTAAACTAGGGCACTTAATAGCCTGCAACAATCAACAGCTTCAACAAAACTAGAGCTCACTAGAGCATATATTAGCCTACAATCAACAGCTTCAACCACAGATTCAACAGCTTCAACAAAACTAGAGCTCTCTAAAGCACATAATGTAGCCTACAACAATCAACAGCTTCAACCACAGATTCAACAGCTTCAACAAAACTAGAGCTCTCTAAAGCACATAATGTAGCGTACAACAATACACAGCTTCAACAACAGATTCAACTGCCTTAACAAAACTAGAGTTCTTTAGAGCACATAGTATAGCCTACAACAATCAACAGGTTCAATAAAAACAGATTCAACAGTTTCAACAACAAAATATTCAACAGCTTAAACAAAACTAGATCCCTCTAGAGCACATAATAGCCTACAACAATCAACAGCTTCAACAACAACAGATTCAACAGCTTCAACAAAACTAGAGCTCTCTAGACCACATAATGTAGCTTACAAACCAATCAACATCTTCAACAACAACACATTCAACAGCTTCAACAAAACTAGAGCTATAATCTGGCCTACAACAATCAACAGCTTCAACAACAACAGATTCAACAGCTTCAACAAAACTAGAGCTCTCTAATGCACATAATAGCCTACAACAATCAACAGCTTCAACAACAACAGATTCAACAACTTCGACCAACCCAGAGCTCTCTAGAGCATATAATGTGGCCTAAAACAATCAACATCTTCAACAACAGATTCAACAGCTTCAATTAACCTAGAGCACATAATAGCCTACAACAATCAACAGCTTTAACAGAAATAGATTCAACAGCTTCAACAAAACTAGAGCTCTCTAGAGCACATAATAGCTTACAACAATCAACAGCTTCTACAACAAATTCAACAGCTTCAACATAGTGATTGAAGCTATTGATTTATTGGGCGAGCCTACACTTACACAAAATAGACTGTACTCACAATCAACAGCTTTAATTATACTAACAAGATCAACTGATTGAACAGCTTCAACACTACCAACAATCAACAGCTTCAACAACAACGGATTCAACATCAACAACAATCAACAACTTCAACATGGTTATCAACAGATTTAACAACTGATTCAACAGCTTCAACAATCAACAGCTTCAAAAACAGATTCAACAACTACAGCTTCAACAATCAACAGCTTCAACAAAACTAGAGCTCTCAAGAGCTCATAATAGCCTTAGCAGTCAACAGCTTCAACAACAGATTCAACTGCTTCAACAAAACTAGAGCTCTCTAAAGCACATAATGTAGCCTACAACAATCAACAGCTTCAACAACAACGGATTCAACTGCTTCAACAAAACTAGACCTCTTTATAACATATAACAATCAACAGCTTCAACAACAGATTCAACAGCTTAAACAAAACTAGAGCTCTCTATAGTATATAATAGCCTACAACAATCAACAGCTTCAACAACCACAGATTCAACAGCTTCGACAAAACTAGAGCTCTCTAGAGCACATAATGTAGCCTACAACAATCAATATCTTCAACAAAAATAGATTCAACAGCTTTAATAAACTAGAGCACATAATAGCCTACAACAATCAACAGCTTTAACAACAACAGATTCAACATCTTCAACAAAACTAGAGCTCTCTAGAGCACATAATAGCTTACAACAACCAACAACTTCTACAACAAATTCAACAGCTTCAACATAGTGATTGAAGCTATTGATTTATTGGGGCGAGTCTACACTTACACAAAATAGACTGTACTCACAATCAACAGCTTTAATTGTACTAACAAGATCAACTGATTGAACAGCTTCAACACTACCAACAATCAACAGCTTCAACAACAACAGATTCAACATCAACGACAATCAACAACTTCAACATGGTTATCAACAGATTTAATAACTGATTCAACAGCTTCAAAAACAGATTCAACAACTACAGCTTCAACAATCAGCAGCTTCAACAACAGATTTAACAGCTTCAACAAAACTAGAGCTCTCAAGAGCTCATAATAGCCTACAACAATCAACAGCTTCAACAACAGATTCAACTGCTTCAACAAAACTAGAGCTCTCTAAAGCACATAAAGTAGCCTACAACAATCAACAGCTTCAACAACAGATTCAACAACTTCAACAAAACTAGAGCTCTCTATTACACATAATAGCCTACAACAATCAACAGCTTCAACAACAACAGATTCAACAGCTTGAACAAAACTAGAGCTCTCTATAGCATATAATAGCCTACAACAACCAACAGCTTTAACAACAACAGATTCAACAGCTTAAACAAAACTAGACTTCTCTATAAGATATAATAGCCTGCAACAATCAACAGCTTCAACAACAGATTCAATAGCTTCAACAAAACTAGAGCTCTCTATTGCACATAATAGCCTACAACAATCAACTTCTTCAACAAAAATAAATTCAACAGCTTTAATAAAAATAGAGCACATAATAGCCTACAACAATCAACAGCTTTAACAACAACAGATTCAACAGCTTCAATTAAACTAGGGCACTTAATAGCCTACAACAATCAACAGCTTCAACAAAACTAGAGCTCACTAGAGCATATAATAGCCTACAATCAACAGCTTCAACCACAGATTCAACAGCTTCAACAAAACTAGAGCTCTCTAAAGCATATAATGTAGCCTACAACAATCAACAGCTTCAACAAAACTAGAGCTCACTAGAGCATATAATAGCCTACAATCAACAGCCCTCAACCACAGATTCAACAGCTTCAACAAAACTAGAGCTCTCTAAAGCACATAATGTAGCCTACAACAATCAACAGCTTCAACAACAACAGATTCAACAGCTTAAAAACCTAGAGCTGTCTATAGCATGTAATAGCCTACAACAATCAACAGCTTCAACAACAGCAGATTCGACAGCTTAAACAAAACTAGACCACTCTATAAGATATAATAGCCTACAACAATCAACAGCTTCAACAACAGATTCAACAGCTTAAACAAAACTAGAGCTCTCTAGAGCACATAATAACCTACAACAATCAACAGCTTCAACAACAGATTCAACTGCTTCAACAAAACTAGAGCTCTCTAAAGCACATAATGTAGCCTACAACAATCAACAGCTTCAACAACAGATTCAACAACTTCAACAAAACTAGAGCTCTCTATTACACATAATAGCCTACAACAATCAACAGCTTCAACAACAACAGATTCAACAGCTTGAACAAAACTAGAGCTCTCTATAGCATATAATAGCCTACAACAATCAACAGCTTCAACAACAACAGATTCAACAGCTTAAACAAAACTAGACCTCTCTATAAGATATAATAGCCTACAACAATCAACAGCTTCAACAACAGATTCAACAACTTCAACAAAACTAGACCTCTCTATAAGATATAATAGCCTACAACAATCAACAGCTTCAACAACAGATTCAACAGCTTCAACAAAATTAGAGCTCTCTATTGAACATAATAGCCTACAACAATCAACAGCTTCAACAACAGATTCAACTGCTTCAACAAAACTAGAGCTCTCTAAAGCACATAATGTAGCCTACAACAATCAACAGCTTCAACAACAGATTCAACAACTTCAACAAAACTAGAGCTCTCTATTACACATAATAGCCTACAACAATCAACAGCTTCAACAACAACAGATTCAACAGCTTGAACAAAACTAGAGCTCTCTATAGCATATAATAGCCTACAACAATCAACAGCTTCAACAACAACAGATTCAACAGCTTAAACAAAACTAGACCTCTCTATAAGATATAATAGCCTACAACAATCAACAGCTTCAACAACAGATTCAACAACTTCAACAAAACTAGACCTCTCTATAAGATATAATAGCCTACAACAATCAACAGCTTCAACAACAGATTCAACAGCTTCAACAAAATTAGAGCTCTCTATTGAACATAATAGCCTACAACAATCAACAGCTTCAACAACAACAGATTCGACAGCTTAAACAAAACTAAAGCTCTCTATAACATATAATAGCCTACAACAATCAACTACTTCAACAACAGATTCGACAGCTTAAACAAAACTAGACCTCTCTATAACATATAATAGCCTACAACAATCAACAATTTCAACAACAGATTCGACAGCTTAAATAAAACTAGAGCTCTCTATAACATATAATAGCCTACAACAATCAACAGCTTCAACAACAGATTCTATTAACAGCTTAAACAAAACTAGAGCTATCTATAGCATATAATAGCCTACAACAATCAACAGCTTCAACAACAGATTCAACAGCTTCAACAAAACTAGAGCTCTCTATTGCACATAATAGCCTACAACAATCAACTTCTTCAACAAAATAGATTCAACAGCTTTAATAAAAATAGAGCACATAATAGCCTACAACAATCAACAGCTTTAACAACAACAGATTCAACAGCTTCAATTAAACTAGGGCACTTAATAGCCTGCAACAATCAACAGCTTCAACAAAACTAGAGCTCACTAGAGCATATATTAGCCTACAATCAACAGCTTCAACCACAGATTCAACAGCTTCAACAAAACTAGAGCTCTCTAAAGCACATAATGTAGCCTACAACAATCAACAGCTTCAACCACAGATTCAACAGCTTCAACAAAACTAGAGCTCTCTAATGCACATAATGTAGCCTACAACAATCAACAGCTTCAACAACAACAGATTCAACAGCTTAAAAAAATTTAGAGCTGTCTATAGCATGTATGATAGCCTACAACAATCAACAGCTTCAACAACAACAGATTCGACAGCTTAAACAAAAATTAGACCTCTCTATAAGATATAATAGCCTACAACAATCAACAGTTTCAACAACAGATTCAACAGCTTAAACAAAACTAGAGCTCTCTAGAGCACATAATAACCTACAACAATCAACACCTTCAACAACAGATTCAACTACTTCAACAAAACTAGAGCTCTCTAAAGCACATAATGTAGCCTACAACAATCAACAGCTTCAACAACAGATTCAACAACTTCAACAAAACTAGAGCTCTCTATTACACGTAATAGCCTACAACAATCAACAGCTTCAACAACAACAGATTCAACAGCTTGAACAAAACTAGAGCTCTCTATAGCATATAATAGCCTACAACAATCAACAGCTTCAACAACAACAGATTCAACAGCTTAAACAAAACTAGACCTCTCTATAAGATATAATAGCCTACAACAATCAACAGCTTCAACAACAGATTCAACAGCTTCAACAAAATTAGAGCTCTCTATTGCACATAATAGCCTACAACAATCAACAGCTTCAACAACAACAGATTCGACAGCTTAAACAAAACTAGAGCTCTCTATAGCATATAATAGCCTACAACAATCAACTACTTCAACAACAGTTTCGACAGCTTAAGCAAAACTAGACCTCTCTATAACATATAATAGCCTACAACAATCAACTACTTCAACAACAGATTCGACAGCTTAAACAAAACTAGACCTCTCTGTAACATATAATAGCCTACAACAATCAACAATTTCAACAACAGATTCGACAGCTTAAATAAAACTAGAGCTCTCTATAACATATAATAGCCTACGACAATCAACAGCTTCAACAACAACAGATTCGACAGCTTAAACAAAACTAGACCTCTCTATAAGATATAATAGCCTACAACAATCAACAGCTTCAACAACAGATTCAACAGCTTCAACAAAATTAGAGCTCTCTATTGCACATAATAGCCTACAACTATCAACAGCTTCAACAACAACAGATTCGACAGCTTAAACAAAACTAGAGCTCTCTATAGCATATAATAGCCTACAACAATCAACTACTTCCACAACAGATTCGACAGCTTAAACTAAACTAGACCTCTCTATAACATATAATAGCCTACAACAATCAACAATTTCAACAACAGATTCGACAGCTTAAATAAAGTTATAGCTCTCTATAACATATAATAGCCTACAACAATCAACAGCTTCAACAACAACAGATTCAACAGCTTCAACAAAACTAGAGCTCTCTATTGCACATAATAGCCTACAACAATCAACTTCTTCAACAACAGATTCAACAGCTTCAATTAAACTAGAGCACATAATAGCCTACAACGATCAACAGCTTTACCAGAAATAGATTCAAAAGCTTCAACAAAACTAGAGCTCTCTAGAGCACATAATAGCTTACAACAATCAACAGCTTCTACAACAAATTCAACAGCTTCAACATAGTGATTGAAGCTATTGATTTATTGGGGTGAGCCTACACTTACACAAAATAGACTGTACTCACAATCAACAGCTTTAATTATACTAACAAGATCAACTGATTGAACAGCTTCAACACTACCAACAATCAACAGCTTCAACAACAACGGATTCAACATCAACAACAATCAACAACTTCAACATGGTTATCAACAGATTTAACAACTGATTCAACAGATTCAACAATCAACAGCTTCAGAAACAGATTCAACAACTACAGCTTCAACAATCAACAGCTTCAACAAAACTAGAGCTCTCAAGAGCTCATAATAGCCTACAACAGTCAACAGCTTCAACAACAGATTAAACTGCTTCAACAAAACTAGTGCTCTCTAAAGCACATAATCTAGCCTACAACAATCAACAGCTTCAACAACAACAAATTCAACAACTTCAACAAAACTAGAGCTCTCTATAGCATATAATAGCCTACAACTATCAACAGCTTCAACAACAACAGATTAAACAGCTTGAACAAAACTAGAGCTCTCTATAGCATATAATAGCCTACAACAATCAACTGCTTCAACAACAGATTCAACAGCTTAAACAAAACTAGAGCTCTCTATAGTATATAATAGCCTACAATAATCAACAGCTTCAACAACAACAGATTCAACAGCTTCAACAAAACTAGAGCTCTCTATTGCACATAATAGCCTACAACAATCAACTTCTTCAACAACAGATTCAACAGCTTCAATTAAACTAGAGCACATAATAGCCTACAACGATCAACAGCTTTACCAGAAATAGATTCAAAAGCTTCAACAAAACTAGAGCTCTCTAGAGCACATAATAGCTTACAACAATCAACAGCTTCTACAACAAATTCAACAGCTTCAACATAGTGATTGAAGTTATTGATTTATTTGGGCGAGCCTACACTTACACAAAATAGACTGTACTCACAATCAACAGCTTTAATTGTACTAACAAGATCAACTGATTGAACAGCTTCAACACTACCAACAATCAACAGCTTCAACAACAGATTCAACATCAACGACAATCAACAACTTCAACATGGTTATCAACAGATTTAACAACTGATTCAACAGCTTCAAAAACAGATTCAACAACTACAGCTTCAACAATCAACAGTTTCAACAAAACTAGAGCTCTCAAGAACTCATAATAGCCTACAACAATCAACAGCTTCAACAACGGATTCAACTGCTTCAACAAAACTAGAGCTCTCTAAAGCACGTAATGTAGCCTACAACAATCAACAGCTTCAACAACAGATTCAACAACTTCAACAAAACTAGAGCTCTCTATTACACATAATAGCGTACAACAATCAACAGCTTCAACAACAGATTCAACAGCTTGAACAAAACTAGAGCTCTCTATAGCATATAATAGCCTACAACAATCAACAGCTTCAACAAAACTAGAGTTCTCTATTGCACATAATAGCCTACAACAATCAACTTCTTCAACAAAAATAGATTCAACAGCTTTAATAAAAATAGAGCACATAATAGCCTACAACAATCAACAGCTTCAACAAAACTAGAGCTCACTAGAGCATATAATAGCCTACAATCAACAGCTTCAACCACAGATTCAACAGCTTCAACAAAACTAGAGCTCTCTAAAGCACATAATGTAGTCTACAACAATCAACAGCTTCAACAAAACTAGAGCTCACTAGAGCATATAATAGCCTACAATCAACAGCTTCAACCACAGATTCAACAGCTTCAACAAAATTAGAGCTCTCTATTGCACATAATAGCCTACAACAATCAACAGCTTCAACAACAACAGATTCGACAGCTTAAACAAAACTAGAGCTCTCTATAGCATATAATAGCCTACAACAATCAACTACTTCAACAACAGATTCGACAGCTTAAACAAAACTAGACCTCTCTATAACATATAATAGCCTACAACAATCAACTACTTCAACAACAGATTCGACAGCTTCAACAAAAGTAGAGCTCTCTATTGCACATAATAGCCTACAACAATCAACAGCTTCAACAACAACAGATTCGACAGCTTAAACAAAACTAGAGCTCTCTATAGCATGTAATAGCCTACGACAATCAACAGCTTCAACAACAACAGTTTCGACAGCTTAAACAAAACTAGACCTCTCTATAAGATATAATAGCTTACAAAAATCAACAGCTTCAATAACAGATTCAACAGTTTAAACAAAACTAGAGCTCTCTAGAGCACATAATAACCTACAACAATCAACAGCTTCAACAACAGATTCAACAGCTTCAACAAAACTAGAGCTCTCTATTGCACATATAGCCTACAACAATCAACAGCTTCAACAACAACAGATTCAACAGCTTAAACAAAACTAGAGCTCTCTATAGCATGTAATAGCCTACGACAATCAACAGTTTCAACAACAACAGTTTCGACAGCTTAAACAAAACTAGACATCTCTATAAGATATAATAGCCTACAAAAATCAACAGCTTCAACAACAGGTTCAACAGCTTAAACAAAACTAGAGCTCTCTAGAGCACATAATAACCTACAACAATCAACAGCTTCAACAACAGATTCAACAGCTTCAACAAAACTAGAGGTCTCTATTGCACATAATAGCCTACAACAATCAACAGCTTCAACAACAACAGATTCAACAGCTTAAACAAAACTAGAGATCTCTATAGCATGTAATAGCCTACGACAATCAACAGCTTCAACAACAACAGTTTCGACAGCTTAAACAAAACTAGACCTCTCTATAAGATATAATAGCCTACAAAAATCAACAGCTTCAACAACAGATTCAACAGCTTAAACAAAACTAGAGCTCTCTATAGCATATAATAGCCTACATCAATCAACAGCTTCAACAACAGATTCAACAGCTTCAATAAAACTAGAGCTCTCTAGAGCACCAAATGTAGCCTACAACAATCAACATCTTCAGCAAAAATAGATTCAACAGCTTTAATAAAATTAGAGCACATAATGGCCTACAACAATCAACAGCTTTAACAACAAAAGATTCAGCATCTTCAACAAGAGATTCAACAGCTTCAACAAAACTAGAGCTCTCTAGAGCTCAAAATAGCCTACAACAATCATCAGCTTCAACAACAGATTTAACAAAACTTGAGTTCTCCAGTGGACATAATAGCCTACAACAATCAACAGCTTCAACAACAGATTTAACAAAACTAGAGTTCTCCAGAGGACATAATAGCTTACAACAATCAACAGCTTCAACAACAGATTCAAAATTTTCAACAAAACTAGAGCTCTCTAGAGCTCATAATAGCCTGCAACAATCAACAGCTTTAACAACAGACTGAACAGCTTCAATAACAGATTCAACAGCTTCAACAAAACTAGAGCTCTCTATTGCACATAATAGCCTACAATAATCAACAGCTTCAACAACAGATTCAACTGCTCCAACATATCTAGAGCTCTCTAGAGCACATAATGTAGCCTACAACAATCAACAGCTTCAACAACAGATTCAACTGCCTTAACACAACTAGAGCTCTTTAGCACACATAATTATAGCCTACAACAATCAATATTTTCAACAACAGATTCAACAGCTTCAATAAAACTAGAGCACATAATAGCCTACAACAATCAAGAGCTTTAACAACAACAGATTCAACAGCTTCAACAGCTTCAACAATAACAGATTCAACAGCTTCAACAAAACTAGAACTCTCTAGAGCACATAATAGTCTTCAACAATCAACAGCTTTAACAACAGATTCAACTGCTCCAACATAACTAGAGCTCTCTAGAGCACATAATGTAGCCTACAATGATCAACATCTTCAACAACAGATTCAGCAATTTCAACAAATCTAGAGCTCTCTAGAGCACATAATAGCCTGCAACAATCAACAGTTTCAACAACAGATTCATCTGCCTTAACAAAACTAGAGCTCTTTAGAGAACATAATATAGCCTACAACAATCAACAGGTTCAACAAAAACAGATTCAACAGTTTCAATAACAGATTCAACAGCTTCGACAAAACTAGAGCTCTGTAGAGCACATAATGTAGCCTACAACAATCAACATCTTCAACAACAACAGATTCAACAGTTTTAACAAAACTAGAGCTCTCTAGAGCACATAATAGCCTGCAACAATCAACAGCTTCCACAACAGATTCAACAGCTTGAACAAAACTAGAACTCTCTAGAGTACATAATATCCTACAACAATCACAAGCTTAAACAACTGATTTAACAGCTTCAACAAAGGTAGAGCTCTCTAGAGCACATAATAGCCTACAATATTCAACAGCTTCAACAACAACAGATTCAACAGCTTCAACAAAACTAGAGCTCTCTAGAGCACATAATAGCCTACAACAATCAACAGCTTCAACAAGAGATTCAGCTTCGACAAAACTTGAGCTCTCTAGAACACATAATGTAGCCTACAACAATCAACGTCTTCAACAACAGATCCAACAGCTTCAATAAAACTAGAGAACATAATAGCCTACAACAATCAACAGCTTTAACAACAATAGATTCAGCAGCAACAGATTGAACAGCTTCGACAGAATTCGATCTTCCTAGAGCACATAATGTAGCCTACAACAATCAACATCTTCAACAACAGATTCAACAGCTTCAATAAAACTAGAGCACATAATAGCCTACAACAATTATCAGCTCTAACAACAGATTCAACAACTTCAACAACAACAGATTCAACTGCCTTAACAAATCTAGAGTTCTTTAGAGCACATAATAGCCTACAACAATCAATAGCTTTAACAAGAACAGATTCAACAGCTTCACCATCAACATATTCAACAGCTTCAACAAAACTGGAGCTCTCTAGAACACATAATAGCCTACAACAATGAACAACTTCAACAGGAGATTCTACTGCTTCAACAAAATTAGAGCTCTGTCGAGCACATTATGTAGCCTACAATAATCAACAGCTTCAACAACAGGTTCAACTGCTTCAACAGAACTAGAGCTCTCTAGAGCACATAATGTAGCCTACAACAATCAACATCTTCAACCACAGATTCAATAATTTCAACAAATCTAGAGTTCTCTAGAGCACATAGTAGCCTACAACAATCAACAACAGATTCAACTGCCTTAACACAACTAGAGCTCTTTAGAGCACATAATATAGACTACAACAATCAACATTTTCAACAACAGATTCAACTACTTCAATACAGCTAGAGCACATAATAGCCTACAACAATCAACAGCTTCAACAACAACAGATTCAACAGCTTCAACAAAATTAGAGCTCTCTAGAGCACATAATGTAGCCTACAACAATCAACATCTTCAACAACAAATTCAACATCTTCAACAAAACTAGAGCTCTCTAGAGCACATAATGTAGCCTACAACAATCAACATCTTCAACAACAACAGATTCAACAGTTTTAACAAAACTAGAGCTCTCTAGAGCACATAATAGCCTACAACAATCAACAGCTTTAACAACAGATTCAACAGTTTGAACAAAACTAGAGCTCTCTAGAGCACATAATATCCTACAACAATCAACAGCTTTGACAACTGATTTAACAGCTTCAACAAAAGTAGAGCTCTCTAGAGCACATAATAGCATACAACAATCAACAACTTCAACAACAACAGATTCAGCTTCAACAAAACTTGAGCTCTCTAGAACACATATTGTAGCCTACAACAATCAACATCTTCAACAATAGATCCAACAGCTTCAATAAAACTAGAGAACATAATAGCCTACAACAATCAACAGCTTTAACAACAATAGATTCAACAACAACAGATTGAACAGCTTCGACAGAACTAGATCTTTCTAGAGCACATAATGTAGCCTACAACAATCAACATCTTCAACAACCGATTCAACAGCTTCAATAACACTAGAGCACATAATAGCGCACAACAATCACCAGCTTTAACAACAACAGATTCAATAGCTTCACCATCAACATATTCAACAGCTTCAACAACAGATTCAACTGCTTAACAAATCTAGAGCTCTTTAGAGCACATAATGTAGCCTACAACAATCAACATTTTCAATAACAACAGGTTCAACAGCTCCAATAAAACTAAAGCACATAATAGCCTACAACAATCAAGAGCTTTAACAACAACAGATTCAATAGCTTCACCATCAACATATTCAACAGCTTCAACAAAACTGGAGCTCTCTAGAACACATAATAGCCTACAACAATGAACAACTTCAACAGGAGATTCTACTGCTTCAACAAAATTAGAGCTCTCTCTAGCACGTTATGTAGCCTACAACAATCAGCAGCTTCAACAGCAGGTTCAACTGCTTCAACAGAACTTGGGCTCTCTAGAGCACATAATGTAGCCTACAACAATCAACAACAACAGATTCAACAGCTTCAATAAAACTAGAGCACATAATAGCCTACAACAATCAGATTCAACAACTTCAATAAAGCTAGAACACATAATAGCCTACAACAATGAACAGCTTTAACAACAGATTCAACAGCTTGAACAAGAACAGATTTAACGGCTTGAACAAAACTAGAGCTCTTTAGAGCACATAATGTTGCCTACAACAATCAACATCTTCAACAACAGATTCAACAGCTTTAACAAAATTAGAACTCTTTAGAGTAATATAGGCTACAACAATCAACAGCTTCAACAGATTCAACAATTTCAACAAAACAAGAGCTCTCTAGAGTACATAATAGCCTACAACAATCAACAGCTTCAACAACAGATTCAACAGCTTCAACATAACTAGAGCTATAATCTAGCCTACAATAATTAACAGCTTCAACAACAACAGATTCAACAGCTTCAACAAAACTAGAGCTCTCTAATGCACATAATAGCCTACAACAAACAACAGCTTCAATGACAACTGATTCAACAGCTTCAACAACAACAGATTCAACAGCTTCAACAAAACTAGAGCTCTCTAGAGCACATAATAGCCTACAACAATCAACAGCTTCAACAGCAACAGTTTCAACAGCTTCAACAAATCTAGAACTCTCTATTGCACATAATAGCCTACAATAAACAACAGCTTCAACAACAACAGATTCAACAGCTTCAATAGAACTAGAGCACATAATAGCCTACAACATTCAACAGCTTTAACAACAACAGATTCAACAGCTTCAACAACATGTTCAACAGCTTCAACAAAACTAGAGCTCTCTAGAGCTCATAATAGCCTACAACAATCAACAGCTTCAACAACAGGTTTGACTGCTTCAACAGAACTAGAGCTCTCTAGAGCACATATTGTAGCCTACAACGATCAACATCTTCAACCACAGATTCAACAATTTCAACAAATCTAGAGCTCTCTAGAGCACATAATAGCCTACAACAATCAACATTTTCAACAACAGATTCAATAGCTTCAATAAAACGAGAGCACATAATAGCCTACAACAATCAACAGGTTCAACAAAAACAGATTCAACAGTTTCAACAGATTCAACAGCTTAAACAAAATTAGAGCTCTCTAGAGCACGTAATGTAGCCTACAACAATCAACATTTTCAACAACAGATTCAACAGTTTTAACAAAACAAGAGCTCTCTAGAGCACATAATAGCCTACAACAATCAACAGCTTGAACAACAGATTTAACAGCTTCAACAAAAGTAGAGCTCTCTAGAGCACATAATAGCCTACAACAATCAACATCTTCAACAACAACAGATTCAACAGCTTCAACAAAACTAGAGCTCTCTAGAGCCACATAATAGCCTACGACAATCAACAGCTTCAACAACAGCAGATTCAGTTTCGACAAAACTTGAGCTCTCTAGAACACCTAATGTAGCCTACAACAATCAACATCTTCAACAACAGGTCCAACAGCTTCAATAAAACTGAGAACATAATAGCCTACAACAATCAACAGCTTTAACAACAATAGATTCAACAACAACGGATTGAACAGCTTCGACAGAACTAGATCTTTCTAGAGCACATAATGTAGCCTACAACAATCAACATCTTCAACAACCGATTCAACAGCTTCAATAAAACTAGAGCACATAATAGCCCACAATAATCACCAGCTTTAACAACAACAGATTCAACAACTTCAACAATAACAGATTCAACAGCTTCAACAGAACTAGAATTCTCTAGAGTACATAAATACCTTCAACAATCAACAGCTTTAACAACAGATTCAACTGCTCCAACATAACTAGAGCCCTCTAGAGCACATAATGTAGCCTACAACAACCAACAACTTTAACAACAACAGATTCAACAGCTTCAATAAATCTAGAGCTCTTTAGAGCACATAATGTAGCCTACAACAATCAACATTTTCAACAACAGATTCAACAGCTCCAATAAAACTTGAGCACATAATAGCTTACAACAATCAATAGCTTTAACAACAGATTCAACAGCTACACCATCAACATATTCAACAGCTTCAACAAAACTTGAGCTCTCTAGAACACATAATAGCCTACAACAATGAACAACTTCAACAGGAGATTCTACTGCTTCAACAAAATTAGAGCTCTGTCGAGCATATTATGTAGCCTACAACAATCAACAGCTTCAACAACAGGTTCAGCTGCTTCAACAGAACTAGAGCTCTCTAGAGTACATAATGTAGCCTACAACGATCAACATCTTTAACCACAGATTCAACGATTTCAACAAATTTAGAGCTCTTTAGAGCACATAATAGCCTACAACAATCAACAGTTTCAACAACAGATTCAACTACTTCAATAAAGATATAGCTCTCTAGAGCACATAATGTAGCCTACAACAAGCAACAGATTCAACAGCTTCATCAATGAAAACCTTCAACGACAGATTTAACAACATTAACAATCAACAACTTCAACAGATTCAACTACAGATTTAACAGCTTCAACAATCAACAGCTTCAACAACAGATTCAACAACTTCAGATTCAACAGCTACTACAATCAAGATTAATCAACAGCAGATTCAACAACAGTCAACAGCAACAGATTGAACATCAACATTTAACAGTTTTGACATGGTGATCAACAGATTTAACAGCTTCAACAATCATAGCCAACAATCAACAGCTCTAAATATACTAACAAGATTAGCAGATTCAACAACAGCTTCAACAATCAACAGCATCAACAACAGATTCAACATCAACGACAATCAACAACTTCAACAACAACAGATATAACATCAACAATAACAACAATCAACAGCTTCAACAACAGATTCAACAGCTTTAACAATCAATAGCTTCAACATTGTGATTGAAGCTATTGATTTATTGGGGCAAGCCTATACTTACACAAGATAGACTGTACTAACAATCAACAGCTTAAACTATACTAACAAGATCAACAGATTCAACAGTTTCAACAATCATACCAACAATCAACAGCATCAACAACAGATTAAACATCAACAACTTCAACAATGTGATCAACATATTAAACAACAGATTCAACACCTTCAACAATCAACAGCTTTAACAACAGATTCAACAACTTCAGATTCAACAGCTTCAACTGTCAACAGCTTCAACAACAAATTCAACATCAACAACAAATAACTTCAATATGGTGATCATCAGCTTTAACAACAGATTCTACAAGTTTAGATTTAAGAGCTTCAACAACCAACAGCTTCAACAACAGATTCAATATCAACAACTTCAACATGGTGATCAACAGATTAAACAACGGATTCAACAGCTTCAACAACAGATTCAACAACTTGAGATTCAACAGCTTCAACAATCAACAGCCTCAACAACAGCAGATTCAACAACAGAAACAGATTCAACAACATCAACAACAATTCACAGTTTCAACATGGTAATCAACAGATTCAACAGCTTCAACAATCATAATCAACAATCAATAGCTTAAACAACAGATTCAACAACTTCAACAATATTAACAACAATCAACAACTTCAACAACAACAAATTTAACATCAACAACACCACCAACAATCAACAGCTTCAACAACAGATTCAACAGCTTCAACAATCAACAGCTTCAACATGGTGATTAAAGGTATTGATTTATTGGGGCGAGCCTACACTTACACAAAATAGACTGTACTAACAATCAACAGCTTCAACTATACTAACAAGATCAACAGGTTCAATAGCCTCAACAATCATAACCAACAATCAACAGCTTCAACAACATCAACAACAATCAACTACTTCAACATGGTGATCAACGGATATAAACAACAGATTTAACTGCTTCAACAATCGACAACTTCAACAACGGATTCAACAACTTCAGATTTAACAGTTTCAACAATCAACAGGTTCAATAACAAGAGATTCAACAACAATCAACAGCAACAGATTCAACATCAACAACAATCATCAACTTCAACATGGAAATCAACAGCTTCAACAACAGATTCAACTACTTCAGATTCAACGGCTTCAACAACAGATTTAACAGCTTCAACATGGTGATTGAAGCTATTAATTTATTGGAACGAGCCTACACTTACACAAGATGGACTGTACTAACAATCAACAGCTTAAACTATACTAACAAGATCAACAGATTCAACAACAGATTCAACTGCTTCAAAAATCATAATCAACAATCAACATCTTCAACAACAGATTCAATAACAGATTTAACAACATCAACAATCATCAACTTCATCATGGAGATCAACAGATTCAACAGCTTTAACAATCAACAGCTTGAACAACAGCTTCAGATTCCACAGCTTCAAGAATCAACATCAACAACAGATTTAACAGCTTCAACAGTCAACAGCTTCAACATGGTGATTGAAGCTATTGATTTATTGGGACGAGCCTACTCTTAGACACAATAGACTGTACTAACAATCAACAGCTTCAGTTATACTAATATCAACAGATTCAACAACTTCATCAATCATAACCAACAATCAAAAGCTTCCACAACAACAGATTCAACAATATCAACAACATTCAACAGCTTCAACAACAGATTTAACTACTTCAGATTCAACAGCTTCAACAATCAACAGCTTCATCAACAACAGATTCAACAGATTCAACATGGTGATTGAAGCTATTGATTTATTGGGGCGAGCCTGAGCGAGCCCCACATAAACTGTACAGCAATGCCTGCAATAATATGGTGTATGTATGTATGTATGTTTGGTACATCCATCAACAACAATTAACAGGTTCAACATGGTGATCAACAGATTCAACAGCTTCAACTATCATAGCCAACAATCAACAGCTTCAACTATACTAACAAGATCAACAGATTCAACAACTGCTTCAACAATTATAATCAACAATCAACAGCTTCAACAACAGATTCAACTAATTCAACACCATCAACAATAAACAGCTTCAATAACACCAGATTTAACATTATAAACACCAATAACAATCAACAGCTTCAACAACAGATTCAACAGATTCAACAATCAACAGCTTAATTCAACATGGTGATTGAAGCTATTGATTTATTGGGGCGAGCCTACTCTTACGCAAAATAGACTGTACTACCGTAAAAGTTCTAATTACAGTGCCAAAAAATTTAATCCTAATCTTCAGTTGGCGCTTCTATTGGAGCCAAAAAATACTTCTAAACTCGCTAGTGGCGCTTAAATTAGGGTGGTGCTTAGTGAATAGGACACTACATACAAAAGCACAGCGTTTTCTATTTAGTAAGCGCCGCTTTATGACTGCAGTTGGTGCTATAAATAGAGTGCAACAATCGTCGTTAACCTCCAAGTGGCGCTTAAATTAGGGTGGCGCTATAATTCGAACATTTACGATAACAATCAACAGCTTCAACTATGCTAACAAGATTAACAGATTCAAAAGCCTCACCAATCTATCCAACAATCAACGGCTTCAACAACAGATTAAACAACATCAACAACTTCAACAAGGTGATCAACCGTTTAAACAACAGATTCAACAGCTTCAACAACAGATTCAACAACTTCAGATTTAACAGCTTCAACAATCTACAGCTTCAACAACGGATTCAACAATTGTCAATAGCAACAGATTTAATAACATCAACAATTAACAGCTTCCACTTGGTGATCAACAGATTGAACAGCCTCAACAATCTTAACCGACAATCAACAGCTTCAACTATACTAACAAGAACAACTGATTCAACAGCAGATTCAACTACAGATTCAACAGCTTTAACAACCATGATCAACAATCAACAACTTCAACAACAGATTCAACAACATCAACAACAATCAACAGCTTCAATAACAACTGATTTAACATCAACACCAACAACAATCAACAGCTTCAACAACAGATTCAACAGCTTCAACAATCATAACCAACAATCAACAGCTTCAACAACACAGATTCAACATCAACAACATTCAACAACTTCAACATGGTGATCAATTGACTAAACAACAGATTCAACAGCTTCAACAATCAACAGCCTCAATAGCAGATTCAGCACAATCCGATTCAACAGCTTCAACAATCAACATGTTCAACAACAG
Organism: Stappiaceae bacterium; assembly: GCA_964291365.2. Classification (GTDB taxonomy): domain Bacteria; phylum Pseudomonadota; class Alphaproteobacteria; order Rhizobiales; family Stappiaceae; genus JBDWFY01. The sequence goes on along the minus strand of OZ219986.1, from coordinate 23,486 downwards.
ATTCAACAACAATCAATAGTAACAGATTCAACAACATCAAGAACAATATTATTAACAGCTTCAACATGGTGATCAACAGATTCAACAGCTTCAACAATTATAACCAACAATCAACAGCTTAGACTATACTAACAAGATCAACAGATTCAACAGCTTCAACAATCATAATCAACAATTAACAACTTCAACAACAGATTCAACAACAGATTTAACAACATCAACAACAATCAACGGCTTCAACAACAACGGATTTGGCATCAACACCAACAACAATCAACAGCTTCAACAACGGATTCAACAGCTTCAACAATCAACAGCTTCAACATGGTGATTGAAGCTATTGATTTATTGGGGCGAGCCTGAGTGAGCCCCACATAAACTGTACAGCAATGCCTGCAATAATATGGTGTATGTATGTATGTATGTTTGGTACGTCCGTCATCCGCGCACCGCTTTATAGACTCTGTTCGGAGTCGCATGCAATCTTTTGTGCTGAAATTTTGCGCTCAGAAACAACTGCGACAGCATGCTCTAATTTAGTGCATTTTTGTAATATTTCCCTCGTGGTGTCACATTTATGGATCAAAGATTAGCTTGTGGGGAAATCAGGATACGGCTAGAACGACAACAACAGCACCGTACCGTACCAGTGGAGGCTTCAGGCAAACTGGTAACGTTACATAGCCTCGGGCTCTTCCCACCCCTAGGCCCTAAGGAAGTGCTATACACCCCGCGCTAACACATGTTCGCTTTTTTCTCGCGCTTCGAACTTAGTGCCAATGGGCCAAACGGACACGCCGGAATTAACTATATAGGAGAACGGCTTCGGTGGCCTATACGGCGGACAGCATACTCGCTATAATTCTGTCATGGTAGCTATGAGGAACCAACTAGGGAAGTTCACTGCATGTGGACTTTCCTGCTGATAGCCGCTTCGTAGCGCTTGAAAAGCATCAATATTGCGTTTATTCCCATAGACGACAGTTTATTCTTGCCAACCAAGAAAGTGTGATACACCCCGCGTTAACACACGTTCGAGAGCTTTCTTGCGCCTCGAGCCTAGTGCCAATGGTCATGCCAGAATTATCTACAATATGGAAGGAGGTAAACATTCATATGGAGTTTGCTTTATATCTCTGACATGCTCACAAGTGTAGATCTAAAGTGCTTGTCCCGGCCCTTAATGCACCTGAGCATTGCTGATATTACTGGTTCACAGTGATAGTGAATACTTTTGAGTATGAAGATTTTCGCGGAAATCAGCATGGGCGCAAAAGAAAAGCTCAGTTCTAAGAAAAGACAGCGTTATATCACAGACAAACGAGCAGCACTAGATCGCGAGTATGCAACCACAGATAGGCCCAAGCACCACCTACTAAACGAGCCCTTAACCGTGGCCCCACCCACCTTTGTTCATGCAGGGCGTGCGCACAAAGTACCGCTGGTTCCGGAGGTAGAGAGCGGACAATGTCGACCATTACCGGACGAAGGTGAAAAATTACATAAAAAAATCGCGGCTGCGGTTATCAATATATGACACGTAAATGGCATCAAATGCATCATGAACAACATCCTTCTTACATTCTGCCTTAGATTTGAATATTCATCCAAAAATTGTGAAATACAACGTGAACACATAAAGTAATGCAATATATGCATTGCTACCTCTGAAAGCTCTTTACAAAAAAAAAATTGGTTTATACTTATAATACGGTCAAAAAATTCTAAAAATTCTCCATACATTCTAGTATACGCATACCAAATGAAAAAATAAATCATAAAAAATTGATGCCGTTGTGTAATTTACAAATCATGAAAAATCTTAGCTACCATAAAAAACCAGCTTCTGGACCAAAATGAGAAAAAGTTGCAACTGTTTAGAGCAGTGTTGTGCAGCTTCTGTGTGGATACACATCACAAGAAATGAGGTGCAGCTAGTACTTACATGGCCCCTACCTCGTGGCAAGTGGTGAAGGATTACGTAATACCGTTGGCCATATAAACGCAATTATGTGCGAGGCGGCCAGTAACTGCCTCCGTCCGGAAATACCCTACCCTACTCTATATGTATTCGCGATTCAATATCCAGGGCGCGGGCCCGCGGCCCGGCCGGCCTGGTCTGGGCCATGGGGTAGAGTCTGGCGCGCTGCTCTATACTGCGTCCGTGTAGCGCAAGCCGAGAGGACGGATACCGAATGTTGTAACTGTGTAAGCATGTTGCAAGCAAAGGAGTCCGCATGTACCGTGCATATCGTACACGGAATACTGACAGAGTCCGTGTTACAGGTACGCCATCTCCAGGCAGTGTAGCGCCCGCTTCTTTCATCAATACGGTAGACCGAGTAAATCCGTCCATATGGAGTCATTTTCCTGTGAGAACTATAGCGAGTATGCTGTCCGCTGTATAGGCTCGTTCTCCCATATATGCGCAATAGGCTTTTGCCAATCATTACTCTGGGAGAGGCGCGAGTAGGTGTGACTCGCACCTTCGACCTTGGCGCTAACGAGGAAAACGGTCACGCCGGAATTATCTATTATGCGCATGCCAATTACCCCTCTCACAATCACGTTAGAGAGCGTTGCCGATCCACTAATATAGCATAAAAGCCAAAACACTGAGGGTAATTATCCTTGTTAACATCATGGTAATGCATTCATAAGAATTTGTACAGCTCTTTGGCTTTTGTAAAGCTGATTTAGTTCAAGCGCTAACAGTAGGCCCAGATAAATAATGCTGGCATTTTTTTGAGCATTATAGGTACCTAGAAGCAATGAGCAATATTTGAGAATTATAAGCAACTTATAGTATAGCTATTGGTCTGCTGGTAGCCAGATATTGGGCTGTACCAAACTGCTGTTCTGTCAACTTGTGGTAATATGGAATGTGGATGTGGGTTTTGTTACTAGCCAATTCATTTAAGTCGAGTCAAGAAAGTGCACTTGAAGACTACATTGAAGCTTCAGTTATGCTGCAGTATAACAGTTACTGACATTCACTTCGTATGCACTAAATTCATTATTGATTACATGAAATTTGAGGAGCAAGAAATGATAATTATAGGTACATTTGAAAGAATTATAGGGTATGTTTGCCAGCATTGAAGAAATGAATTATCGGTAGAAAAAAAATTTTATCTGGGCCTAACTATCAGCCTAAATCGTGATTTTTTCTGCCACCCACCAAAATAAAAAAGCTTACCTGACGGCCGACTTGTTGAAAATACCAAAGGACAGATTACTTCAGGTAGTCACGGCATCATGCAGGGCTTCTTTGTCCTCCGTTCTATACAGAGATGGGTGTGGCACGGGTCAAAATGACCAGGCAGGTGGCTGACCAAGCAGACTGCTGAAACAACGTAGTTTAAACTATATTTCGATGCTTTCAACCTCCTGTAGGCCTACGTTCTTATTTACATAAATTCTACATATTATTACTGTGGCTTAGTAAGGTTCTTGTGGCTGTAAGTTACCATCCATACATTGGCCACGCCCACTTATTCTTTGTCAAAGATCGAAGTCGGTCCAACGCTTGATCGAAAGCACTCCATGATAGAAGTAATGTAGGGGTAGATTCAAGTTCTGATTCTTTCAAAAATCACTTGAAACCAAACCTTCGCGATATTGAGAGTATGCTATATTGGAGGCATGGTTTCAAGTGACTTCTAAAAGTTTCATAACTTGATTCTATTGCCACGTTACTTTTATCGTGGAGTGCTTTTGATCCAACATTGGCAATTTTGACCTTTGACCTCTACGTAATGTGACTATACGGGCCGTGAAGAAGCCGTAAAAAAGCTCAGCACATCTTTTTGTGCCGCGATGTTCTTCAAAAACGTGAAAAACATCAACAAAAATCGCTACATTCCCATTGGGCATTCATTACGCGATTTACCCCATTGTTTTGTCGATTTGCGTGCGATAATACAGGCCTGTATAACCACCGCCATATAATGTGGAGGAGAAAACTTCTAGCGCCCTAAATTGCTTACATGTAGACTGACGTATGGAAGGAATACCTGGGGAAATGCTTCAGCTTTAAATTTTCAAGTGATAACCCTAGCAGCCTCGTACCTAGTCCCTTCCCAGCTTATCAATGTTGCATACTGAAAAGTGGAAGGCCTGGCAGCAGAAACCACGACTTTGGCTCACGATGACGCGAAGACAAGCGGTCTGATGGTTCCTTCGAAAAGCCAGTCTTTGCTAGCCACACGCTATCTTAACAAGTTTCACTCTTTATGGTCTTTATGGATCGTACTACACTCTGTATCTAGAGTTTGAACCATGCCTCTCGATCGTTAGCGACAAGAGCCCTCAAAATCTTGGTGACTTTCGACGCACTGGAAGGTCTCACTACGCGTTACGCCATGCACGTGACTTGTACAATAAATTGCGCTACACTTGTACTGTCGATTGCGCTTTATCTCGAACGCCCGTGAATGCGTTCGTGTGAGCGTTGAACAAACGAGATACTTCATTCGCCACGTAAAACCACGGAAAACGATGCGTAAGCCAACTGCTTGCCCAATGATTGCGTGGCATTCCAACCCATACGTTAGTTTTACACTCACACGAGGGCAAGGCTACGCTCACAGGCAAGCATTCACTGATGTTCCAAGTGAACAGCAATCGACAGTACCAGGCATTCCCGCTTTTCAGCGTGCACCATTGAAAAGCTCTGAACGGCCTGAGGACGAGGCTGACGCAAGGGCAAGGCCAGCACAATTTGTGACGTAAACTTACGCTACGTTTTCAGTGGCTTTAAGTGGCGAACGAAGTGAATGAAGTATCTCTCACGTTTTAGGCTTACACGCACGCATTCACGAGGATTCGAATGAAGCTCAATCAACGGTTGAATCAGTCTCTTCTAGCTTTTTGTTGCGACAAGCATCGACGCGGTGTGTGAACCGACTTTAAGTTTAACTGCGCTACTGGTATGCTACAGTGTATACTTAGAGTCTACTAGTAAGGAGTCTCTCTCTCGATTGTGTGCTACGCTATGGCAATTAATAAAACAGCAGAAAGCAGTGTACCGACCAATTTCCTTATTTCATCGATAAGGAAACTTCTTACTTCGTAGTAAAGTATACATCAACAGCGCAAACTAGAAAGGGAAATTCAACCATAGATAATAGAGAGGAAGGAGGGATTGGAAACGCGCGCATACCCTGTAGATATATGCTCGGAGCGGTCACGTGACTTCATCTAAGTTCACAAGTGGCATAAAACCACATCAAGGCAGCCTTTTCGGGCCTCGGCAAGGGCACCATGTATGCGTATCACCTTTCTAACCAACCTACCAGAGATCTAAAGCCAAAAACCAAAAAAATTAGGCAGTTTTCAGAACGGTTTTGTAGCTACCACTCACAGATTGGCCTTGTGTACTTTTTACGAGACCTGTACATAGTGAATAGATTCTTTCAAGGCCTGGCATGAACTATCGTCACACAGAGAATACAAACATCGCCTTCAGGTAAGGCCTTTCTTTTCAAAATGATCACACTAAGCCCAGATCTGTTGTGAGCCTGGGTAGACTCCAGCGTTTAAAACACTCGCTGGAGAACATACCACATCAACAGAGCTCGCGAATGCTTCAGTTGCACTCTGTATTCGACTGTGAACAAGGTCCCATCGACTTTTCTTCTGGGTCGATCACCGTTTGTGAAGGAAAAGTACACAAAAGAATTTCAAGCGTGTACAAGAGCAGGCGCGACTACCAAGACCATTCAAATCACTCTTTTCATTGCTTGATCTCTTGTTCGATAGCACTACACTTGTTTTTAGTCGGGGTACAAGGCCATAGGAGCTTGTACTATACTGTACGATACTGACTTGCAAAGGGGGGCGTGCCGTGACGAGCATGTTCCGTGACGTCACTATAGAGATATATGCGCGTTTTCAATCCCTCTCTCTATTATCTATGATTCAACGGATTTCATTGCAGCATACGCACATTAAAAACAAAAATCCTTACTAATACTAGTAATAGAGGATAGTGCGCTGTCTATGCTGCAGCGCAGACCCTACTAGTAGGGAATTGCCCTTTCTAGAGTGCGCTATTGATGTACACTTTACTAAGAAGTTTCCTTTTCAATGTGTACGTTACTTAGCGCACACAATGAAATGAAATTGTTGATACACTGCATTCTGCTGCTGTATTACGATCGAGAGGGCGACTCCTTACTAGCCCAACTGCCCAATGAGAATGTAGCGATTTTTTCACGTTTTTGTAGAACATCCTGGCACAGTGCTGGCATTTTTACGGCTTCTCCACGGTCGTATGGTTACATCACGTAGAGGTCAAAGGTCGATGTTGCCTCGAAAGCACTCCACAATAGTATCAAGTCCTGAAACTTTCAGAAGTCACTTGAAGCCATGCCTCCAATATAGCAATACTCTCAATGTCGCAAAATGGGTTTGATGACTTTTGAAAGTGTCAGGACTTGATTCAGCAGTCTGCTCGGTCAGCCACCTGCCTGGTCATTTGACCCGTGCCACACACATCTCTGTATAGAACGGAGGACAAAGAAGCCCTGATACCGTGACTACCTGAAGTAATCTGTCCTTTGGTATTTTCAACAAGTCGGCCGTCAGGTAAGCTTTTGTATTTGGATGGATGGCAGGAAAAATATTCACAATTTAGGCTAATAGCGCTTAAACTAAATCGGCTTTACAAAAGCCAAAGGGCATTATTATAGATTAGGATGTACAAATTCTTATGAATGCCATACCATGATGCTAGCCGGGGTAATTGTCCTCAGTATTTTGGCTTTTATGCTATATTAGTGCATGTACAAGATCGGTCACGCTTTCTAACGTGAATGTGGGCGTGGTAATTAATTCCTTCGTGAACGTTTTCCTCGTTAGCGCCAGCGTCGAAGGTTCGAGTCACACCTACTCCTCGCTATACTTCTGTCATGGTAGCCACGAGGAGCCCGTTAGGGAAAGTCTCTGCAAGTGGACTTTCCTGTTGATAGCCGCTTCCTAGCGCTCGAAAAACATCGATATTGCGTTTATCCCCATAGTTGTCTGTATATTATTGCCAACTAAGAAAGTGTGATACACCCCGCATTAACACACGTTCACGACTTTTCTCGTGCCTCGAGCCTAGTGCCAGTGGTTAAACGGTCACGCCGGATTAATGTGGTAGGAGGTAAATATTCATATGGAGTTTTTCTAACATGCGCAAAAGTATAGATCTAAGGCGCTTGTCCCTGTCCTGAGCATTGCTAATATTACTGGTTAACAGTGATAGTGAATATTTTTGTGTACGAAAGGTTTGACGGATTTCACAGCATGGGCACAGAAATAAATACAACTCCAGATTATTTCTGCTCAGAAACATGTGGTAAAGCTTTTGGCGACGCCATTCCGTAACTGAAATTTTACAAGTGAAAATTCTTGCGGCCATGTAGTGAAATACTCGAAATTTTTGAAAATATACACTATCACTGTAAATCAGTACTATCAACAACAGACAATATCCTGCAAATGAATCGTCAATTGTTACCGGTGTCATAGCGGATTTGTTCCGCCGTGCCAAAGTTCCGGCAGAATAAATTCGCTGGCGGATGCATTCCACCGGAAAGAATACGCTAGCGTACATATTCCGCCCGGATAATCTACGCGACCGCGTAAATATTCCGGCCGGCGCAAATGTTCCGCCTAGTAAAATGTGCTATTACACTTCTCAGTTTGATATCACTCGCTTTAAAAATCATTACTATGCATGGGTATGAAGATGGGCTGACCTAAGATAAAGTTTAACAAATGTAAAGGTAAAGAAAAGTGAACCATGCCCATTCAGGACACATGAAGGTCAAGGCTTATAGAGATTGCAGAGTAGCTTGAAGAAAGGAAGCGAACAAATACTTCACCGTCTTCAAATTTTTGTGTACTATAATATCAATGATTCGTTGTAGCCTTCTGTGGACAATCGCTTGGACATGCATAAAGGCACATCCACACCAAATCCATGATGTGCGCATGTCACTCTGCGCCAGTGCAGAGACGTATGAAGTGGTTATGCCACTCCTGAGGCCACCAGAGAAGCTCCAATAATTATTAAAATGGAACATGTACTTTGACTCTGGTTGCACCTGTGTCAAAGAAACATCGACCGTTGCCCATCCGGAACAAATTTGCTGATTTTCTGGAAATCCGGAACAGATCCGCTAGCGAATAAATTCCGGCGGAACAAATTCGCTGTGACACCGGATGTGAGAATACCCGGCGTATTGTGCGCATATGGCACAATACGCGTTCTTAGTACCACAGGTAAAACAATGTCAAAGTCCAGTTTTTGTCATATTTATGCCAAAAATCTATTATCCTTTGCCGTCACCTACGGAGGGTAAACGTAAGTTACCAAGGCCTTCATTTCTACCCACCTAGTGTACGGCTGCCGTACACCGAGCCCGTTGCTAAGGGAGTTATTTAGAATTCCCGATCGCCAGCTCTCTGGATACAGCTAGATTCGTCGAAGTACTGTACGTTCACTCACCCTTTAAGCTTCTTAGGCATCGAAAAAGAAGCGGCTCTCGTTATGGACAACTAAGTTCGAGACTAACTTGACCGTAGCGTTCGTTTCGAACAATCCGCCCAGGTCCATCTAATTGATTTACGATTAACGCGTAGTATACGGAAACCCTATACGCATAAAGAGCAACGTCTTCAGACCGTAATTTCTCGTTTTTATGCTTGTAGCGAGATCAGGAACAAAGCGCTCTAACTCCAAAGTGAAGTGAGCGCTCTGTCTCAGACTTGGAGGTAAGTTAACTTTTCAAAAATACAGCTAACTAAAATTTCATAGAATGGGAAATATGGTGGATTTTCTCAGATCTGGTCACAATTATACATAAGTATAAGCACTTATACAAGCGTGTGCACACACATTCAGATTTGCACAAGCACATACACATACATAAAGGTACAAACACACACATGTACACTATGTACAAATGTACACCACATACATGTATATATAAATATAAGCATACTTGTACATACAGGAAAAAACACCCAGATGTATAGATAAGTACAAACTCACGTGTACACACAGAGATACACAGGGTACAAATATACACATATACACACATACATGCATTCACATACATGAAGGTACATATGTACATTCACAGACATAAAGGTACAAATATGCACATGTACACACATACACACACTCACACGCATAAAGGTACACATGTACACACATACATTCACACAAATAGAGGTGCACACATATACACACATACACCCTTTCACACGCATAAAGGTACACATGTACAAACATACACTTAATCACACACATAAAGGTACATACACACACATGTACATACATACACACAATCACACACTCAAAGGTACACATGTACACACATACACACATTCACACATAAAAGTACAAACACACATGCACACATACACTCACAGACATAAGGTACACACACACATACACATATACACACATTCACACACATAAAGGCACAAACACACACATGTACACACACTCAGACATAAAGGTACACACATGTACACATATACACACATTCACACAGAAAGGCACAAACACACACATGTACACACATAAAGGAACAAACACAGGTACACACATACACACACATAAAGGTATAAACACACACATGTACACACATACACACATATAAAGGGACAAACGTACATGTACACACATACACACATTCACAAACATAAGGGTACAAACACACACAGGTACACACATGAACTCACATAAAGGTACACACACACGTACACACATACATTCACACACAGATACCAACATACATTTACACAAAGAAAGGTGAAAACACACATGTACATACATACACACATTCACACATAAGGGAACAAACATACATGTACACACACACATTCACACACAAAGATATAAATGTACACATGTACACACATTCACACACAAAGGTAAATACACATATATGTACACACATTCACTCATATAGTCACAAACACGCATGTACAAACATACACATTCACACATAAATGTGCAAACACACACATGTACACACATATATTCACACAAAGATACACACATTTACATAAATGCAGGTAAAATCATACATGTACATATATACACACATTCACACCCTTAAAGTTACAAACACATATATGTACACACATACACACATGCATATGTACACACATTCACACACATAAAGGTATAAACGCATACATGTACACACCTACATTCACACACATAAAGATACAATTACTCACATATACACATATACACACATTCACTCACATAAAGGTACAAACACACACATGTACACACATACATATTCACACACATAAAAAGATGCAAACACACACATGTACACACATACATTCACACACATAGATACAAAGACACATTTACACAAATAATGGTAAAAACACACATATACATACATACAGACATTCACACACAAAGGTACAAACATACATTTACACACATACATTCACACACGAAGGTATAAACACCCACATGTACACACTTACACACATTCACTCACAAAAAGGTACAAACACACATGTACACGCATACACATGCAAGCACACACATGTACACACATACATTCACACACAGATACATGCACACATTTACACAAATAAAGATGTACATACATACACACATTCACACACAAAGGTACAAACACATGTACACAGATACACACATTTACACACATAAATGTATAAGCATACCATGTACACACATTCACACACATAAAGGGACAACCACATGCATGTACACACATTCACACAAATAAAGGTACAAACACATACGTGTACACACATACACATTCTCACACATTAAGGGACAAACACACATGTACACACATACACACATTCACTCACACAAAGGTACAAACACACGTGTACACTTACACATTAACACATATAAATGTCCAAACACACATGTACATACATTCATTCACACACAGATACACACACACACATTTACACAAATAAAGGTAAAAACACACATGTGCATACATACACACATTTACACACATAAAGGAACAAACACACACATGCACACATTCACACACACAGGTACACATGTACACACATTCACACACATAAAGGTACACACACATGTACACATACACACATTCACACACATAAAGGTACAGACACACACATGTACACATACACACACATTCACACATAAAGGTACACACATACACACATTCACACCCATATATGTAAAATCACACATGTACACATACACACATTCACACAATAAGGTACGCACACATGTACACACAAGAATTATACACCACATACATATAATCATAGATATACACGTGTACACACTTTCACAAACATAAGGGTACAAACACATGCATGTACGCACATTCACATGCATAAACTACAAACACACATGTACACATGTATGCTTACACAAACGTGTACACACACATACAGACACGTACATACGCACACATGTGCTTGCATACAGTTACACAGAGGGACAAACACACACATGTATATATAAGTATAAAGACATACATACACATACAAATATTCACACACATAAAGGTACAAACACACACATGTACACACACATTCACACACTAATAAAGGTATGAATATACATATACACACATTCACATGCATGAAGGAGCAAACACATGTACACACATTTACACACAAAAGTTCAAACACACACATGTACACACATACACACATTCTCACACAGAGGGACAAACACACATATACACACATACACACATTCACAGACATAAGGTGCAAACACACACATGTACACACATACACACATTCACTCACATAAAGGTACAACCACACATGTACACACATTCACACAAAAAGGTACGTACACACGTACACCCATTCACACACATAAAGGTACAAACACACGCACGTACACACATTCACAAGCATAACGGTACAAACGCACACATGTGCACACATACACACACATAAAGGTACAAACGCACACATGTACACACATGCACATTCATACACATAAAAGTACAAATTCATGTACACACATACACACATTTACATTTGTAAAGGTACACATGTACACATACACAAATTCACACGTATAAATGTGCACAAACATGTACACACATACACATTCACAAACATAAAGGTACAAACACACACATGACACCTATACATACCTAAAGGTGCACACACATGTACACACATACAGGCATTCACACACATAAACGTAGAAACACACACATGTACACATACACACATTCACACACATTAAGGTACAAACACATACATGTGCACACATACACACATTCACACACATAGATTTACAAACATACACATGTACACATTCACACATAAAGGTACACACACATACACACAAATGTACACACACGAATTATACACCACATATATATAGATTATTTTAAATACACATATTCACACGTTCACATACATAAGGATACAAACACATGCATGTACACACTTACATTCACATGCATAAAGATACAAACGCACACACATGTACACACATACACATATTCACACATGAAAAGGTACAAACACACACATGTACACACATACACACATTCAATGCATAAAGGGACAAACATACATATACACACATACACACATTCACACACATAAGGATACAAACACACACACGTACACACATGGACACATTTACTCACATAAAGGTACAAACACACACATGTAATTCACACACAGATACAAACACATACATTTACACAAATAAAAGTGAAAACACACATGTACATACGCACATTCACACACAAAGGTACAAACACATACATGTTACACACACACACATTCACACACAAAGGTACAAATGTACACTTGTACACACATTCACACATATAAAAGTAAAAACACATACATGTACACACATTCACTCACATAAGGGTACATACATACACATTCACACATAAATGTGCAAACACACACATGTACACACATATATTCACATAAAGATACAAACACACAAACATTTACACAAATGCAGGTAAAAAGATACGTGTGCATATATACACACATTCACACACTTAAAGGTACAAACACATATATGCAAACACACACACGTAGACATGTACACACATTCACACACATAAAGGTATAAACACATACATGTACACACCTACATTCACACACATTGAGATACAAACACTCACATATGCACACATGCACACATTCACTCACATAAAGATACAAACGCACACATGTACACACATACACATTTACATACAAAAGATGCAAACACACACGTGTACACACATACATTCACACACATAGATACAAACACATATTTACACAAATAATGGTAAAAACACACATATACATACATACATTCACACAATAAAGGTACAAACACATACCTTTACACACATACATTCACACACAAAGGTACAAACACCCACATGTACATACTTACACACATTCACTCACAAAAAGGTACAAACACACATATGTACACACATACACATTCACACACATAAAGATGCAAGCACACACATGTACACATACATTCACACAGATTCAAACACACATTTACACAAATAAAGATAAAAACACACATGTACATACATACACACATATAAAGATACAAACACATACATGTACACAGATACACACATTCACACACATAAATGTATAAATATACACATGTACACACATTCACACACATAAAGGGAAATCACATGCATGTACACATATTCACACACATAAAGGTACAAACACATACATGTACACATACACACATTTTCACACATAAAGGGACAAACACACATGTACTCTCATACACTCATTCACTAACACAAAGGTACAAACACACATGTACACACATACACATTAACACAAATAAATGTGCAAACACACATATGCACACATATTCACACACAGAGATACAAACACACACATTTACACAAATAAGGGTAAAAACACACATGTGCATACATACACACATTCACAAACATAAAGGAACAAGCACACACATGTACACACATACACATATTCACAGACATAAAGGTACAGACACACACATGTACATACATACACACAATCACACACATAAAGGTACACATGTACACACATACACACATTCACACAAATAGAGGTACAAACACACATATACACACCTACACCCTTTCACACGCATAAAGGTACACATGTACAAACATATACTTAATCACACACATAAAGGTACATACACACACATGTACCTCCAGGATGTCGGTTTGCGTGCTCGGTTTCTGTTTGCGTGCTCGGTTTACTTCATGCCGATAGCAGGTAGCTAATCGTTGCTCGGTTACAGTACCCTCGGCCAATGGAGTAACCGAGCAACGCATTTGCTTTACTATTAAACCGGGCACTGTAACCGAGCAACGATGCGATACGCGTACGCGTTCTGGCTGTCGGTTTGCATGCTCGGTTTACATCACGCCCGATAGCCGTTGCTCGGTTACAGTGCCCTCGGCCAATGGAGTAACCGAGCAACGATTTGCTCTCAGGTCCACCCTCTATAAAAGCAGCCAGGCACACTCGTGCACATGCATACTAAACAACTGTTCACGAGTCGAGAAATCAAACTGTTTAACAATGGCAAGGACAATGGATAAGACACATCACTATCCAACGGTCTCAAATGAAGATGATCTACAAACAGAAGGTGATGATGAGGATGATTCGCCGAGTGACAACGATCCACTATGGTGCAGTGATGATGAAGAGCAATCGGATGATTCGTGGAGTGATGACGATCTAACATGGTGCGGTGATGACGCAGACAAACAGGAGGAGGATGGTGACGATGATGATGATGATGATGCAGATGATCTACAAACGAGCGGTGATGATGCAGACAAACAGGAGGAGGATGATGACGATGATGATGATGATGATGATGATGATGATGATGATGAAGACGATCTACAATTACAAACGAGCAGTGACGATGCAGACAAACGGGATGATCTACAAATGGGCGATGATGACGAAGTAGTGGCGAAGAAACCCCTTGTACATAGGAGGGGGTTCTGGAGTGTACAGAGCACATTCCTATCGGACCGACTGTCGGTGCACGCTGTCACATGTAAGGAACAAGGCACATACATTGTACGAAGAGAGTTACTGGAGAGGAGTGGCCTGTCTTCCCACTACTCCGAGTGTACTCTACGCCGGCGGTGCAAACGAGCCATAGGTGGGCACCAGTATGCGACAGCCAATCTCCTAAGAGTGTTGAAAGGTGAAGAGTTGGTCTCTGCTGATGCAAAGAAGGTGTCTGTTGTGACAATTAAGCAAGCAAGGGACATACTCACTTCCTTTGGCCACAGCAAATCCACTCCCCAGATGCTAAAGAAACGGAGCTGCACGACAGACAACACCGCTGAAATGGAATCACTACGAAAGTACCTGACGGATGCTGTCTGTCCTCGGCGAAAGTCATTGAAGGCTCCGATTAGGGGTGCGACAGTTGGGCAGTGTTTGTCACTATGCAACTGTAAGTTGATTGACTGATTGAAGCATGACAGCTTAAAGCCTTTAAAATGTTGTAAATAATCACTTGTACCATTTAGACTTCAGTCGGGTAGCTTCACCTGACCACACGCATGATGGCAGTATTGCACTGTGTGCAGATGCTTCAGCTCTGGCCACCTTCTTTGATGCTCTTGTGAGTTTTTTTTCCTTTGATGTCTCATGCTATTATTCATAGTTCACCTACACTGTACAGAGTGCATCCAACAAGAAGCCAGCCACAATTGCGTCGTATGCAGGGAACTTGAGACGGATTGTGTGCTACTGCCACGACGTACTCCAAATGGACACGACTGAAGCGGAGGAATATCTGGCCACTGCCCGCAAGCAGTCAGCTCGGCAAACATCAAGACGCCAGTCTGGTCGGGCACAACTTGCACTCCAAAGGAGGTGGATCGATTGGATTGATGTTGTAAAAGGAGCAGGCACCCTAAAACGCCTGTTTGAGGAAACAAAAGAAGAGAAGGTGAAAGCTACGGCATGCATGCATTATGTGCTATACCTGTTCTTCACCATGCTGCCTCCGGGAAGGGGGGCCGAGTTTGCAACAATGGAAATTGTTGATCAGCGCCACCACCCCCTACAGAGTACACGAATCACAGGAAATAGGAATGCCTGCGTTATCAGCCGTGACGGACAAGTTTCTCTGAGACTTGGAGACTACAAGACGGTAGAGGCACACGGGGAACAGGTGACAGACTTGTCCAGTAACGAGGAGTGTCGTAAACATCTCATTCCTGTTATGTTGGCTTACATTGACAAGTGGCGTCCCCTTCGTGCTGGCTGTAGTCACTCCGTTATGTTTTTCGTCAAGAATGGAGGTGGTCCCTATGAACCAAACAGGTTTTCCGGCCTTGTCATGAGAGTTGTGAAAAAAGCTACTGGCGTCAATGCCGGAATCAACATCCTCCGGAAGAGTTTCGTCACCCACTTCTGTGGAGCTGGCTCCACCCATCGTGGAATCGCCACCAGCATGCGACACGGAGAAGGAGTCCAACAAG
The DNA here is from genome assembly GCA_964291365.2 of Stappiaceae bacterium. Classification (GTDB taxonomy): domain Bacteria; phylum Pseudomonadota; class Alphaproteobacteria; order Rhizobiales; family Stappiaceae; genus JBDWFY01. The sequence goes on along the minus strand of OZ219986.1, from coordinate 6,957 downwards.
AAGTGTATAATATGATTACGACAGAAGAGGAGATGGCTTCGGCCTTGAGCTTGTCCTCCAGTCTATGCTCAAAATATTTGGCGTAAGATGTCGAGAGATCCTGCAAAGGACAGAAAAATTAATGATCATGCTGTTACATCCATGTATTTAATGATTATGCTGTTACATCCATGTATTTAATGATTATGCTGTTACATCCATGTATTTAATGATTATGCTGTTACAATTGTAGACTCTCTTTATATAAAGTAATTACATAGTGCTAATACCGTTTATCTACGCAATTCAAATCTCCCGCGCCCCCTCTCCATTGGCTCGTACCCACTACTGTACAAATCCCCTACATGCTAAGCCGCTTAGCGTCTAATGAGATGCACAGGGCCCTAAGCACTGTTGTCTATGGGGCAGTTAATGAGATGCAAGAAATTTCAACTGGCCATGCTTCGGGAGGGAAAGGCCTGGGGACAGTTTAGTGGCAGGAGGTGTGCATAAAATCAAGAAAACTACTAACCAATGGGGATTTTGTGAGCTGAAAAGGACGTACGCTTAGCAGCCAGGTGCCTTGGTTCACGACATCTGCACGCAGAAAGACGGAACGGAAGGTAAAAAATAGGGATCCCCAGACACTCTCTAACAACCGCTTACCCTTCTCGAAGGTTAGATCCCCACTTTTGATCCGTTGTATTGCTTGAATTTCCAGCGAGTGGTTCCTATCCCTGTGGATCATCGGTAGCTTGTATACGCACGTAGGTACGTGTGCGCATGCTCGAATTAGGTCACGTGGTTTAGGTCATGTGATTTGTGCAAATTCGAATCTAAGATCAAGATGTCGACTACTACTGCTACTACTGTCATCATTGATCTCATTGAAAAGGTCCTGTTGGACCTGAAGAATCTTGGCGATCCATCGCTGAGAAAGCTGATGCCTGAACTCCAGCAGGTTGTCGTGCTGTTCGAGAAGATCGCCACCACGATAGCCCGGCTACAGGCATCGTCGTCAGGTGCGGGATGGATAGAATAGTATTACACTGTTTTTACGATCCACCATATACTGGAAGGAAAGTGTCTACCCCTACACTCTTTCCTGCCAGTATCACACGGGCAATGACCTCTGTGTACCCAGACACTATTTTAACCCCTTCTTTGCCGAGTATCACTGGCAGGAAAGAGTGTACACCTACACTCTTTCCTTCCAGTTAATGCTGGTAGAATATATAAAACAGTGTAATTTAATCCCCACCCTCAGGTGCGTCAACATCAGCACCAGGCTCAAGACGAGCTACTACAACACCAACAACTACAACTACAACACCACCTAGCACGCGTACTGGAGAGTCCTCTCAGTCGAGCGGCAGCCGACGCACTGGACGAAAACGACGTGGCGGAGCAGGCGAGGAAGAGCCATCAGTGACGCCGAAGCGCAGGAGAACCAATCCCGGTGAGAAGAGGAACTACCATCACAGAGCGAATCGTTTCACCACCCAGACTCCAGCCACGGCTACGTTCACAGTCACGGAAGCTGCCCGGGCAAAGAAGCCCACGGAAGAAAACATAGAAGACATCGTCAGAGCTACTGGTGCAAGTTCCACTGTGCCGCCATTGAACATCCACGACGGCCCACCAGAATGCCTAGACGAGGGTGAGGGAAGAGTCGTGGAAGTGATCAAAACTGCTCTGGAACAACAGGTCAGCGAAGAGCTCCACACCGACCACTTCATTGGTCGATGCGTGAGGAAAGGGAAGGAAGCCAATCCAGCCGTCAGTGTAGAAGAGTACGTCACCTCCCTGTGTGAACGTGCAGAGGATATGAAAGTTGAAAGGCAAAAGTATGTTGCATCAAGGTACGTTGGTGTGGAATTTTGAGTATGACTGTAGTTGCATGTGATCTGGCTTCAGTCTATCCCACTCCGCCTCAGGTGTCCCTGTCAGGCCTGCGTCGACGCGACAGCAGCTGGATCGGGAGAGTGCTGTCTCCATACCCAGTATCTCATATCTTTGAGCGACAGGTGCTACACTAACCTGACGATGTCACACCTGAAGCAGTGCCTGTCTTTTGCCGACAACACCAGTCTCCACTCTCCCGTGTTGAGGGTGGCATGTCCTGGCCTGAGAACCAGTCTCAGGCAGCTCTGCTCACAGTTGCCACCAAACTCCCGCGTCCTCAAGGCGTCCTTTGAAGTGAAGACAGACATCAACCATTTGGAGGCCATCACCTACGTGGACGGTGATGGTGGCTACATCACCACTGATTTTGTACCTGGACTATATGATTACGTCCAGCAGCTCGATCATTCCATCCAACTTCAAAACATCCAAGTAGGTGGTAGAAGTCACACCCTGGTCGAGTTTCGTGAAGCATTCCATGATGCAGTGGAACTCTCTCACGAATACAAGTTTACTGATGAAGACACTCCCCCTACTGCACTTCTGTTGCCTGCTGGTCTCAAAGCCCTTGCCTCGGCACGCCGCTCGGTGGGACTATCGAAAAAGACCACCATTGTTGTACGTGGCGTGGATGAATCCGGATTGAGACTTCTGGTGGAAGTTGTCACTGAGCTGGACACTGACACAGCACCTGTGGCGAACGGATTGCGGTGTATCCGTGAAGGCTACAGCTATGCCGCAACGTACAACCAGAGTCAAGTCCCACAGTGCTATCGAGAGGCCGAAGATGACGCCCGATCCAACTGCAGGGGAGTGTGGCAGTTGAAGGAGTACCACAACATCCTGCAGATGGAGAAGTATAAGCCCTGGACGCTCAAGAGGGCCCTTTGTGCAGGAGAAGGATATGGTCGAGTGGGAGAAGACTTTGAGGATGACGACGGTGCTCGCTATGATTTCTTGGTGAAGGCCTCCAGCGAACACCTGAATGAAGCCAATCTCTATGTTGCTCAAAGCACCATCGAGAATGCTGGGCTGGGGCTTTTCTTGCTACCACCAAAGCCAGGAGCAAGCAGGAAAGTGATTCCAGCGGGCACTCATCTCTGCACTTATGCCCACTGTATCAGACCTGGAGAGAGCGACGAAACACATGGTGACTATTATGTCTTCAGAGAGGGTGGATCGTACGATGCAAAAATCATTGATGGGGAGAATCATGGACGATTCGCCAATCAAGGTGGTCTTGAAGAGGGCACAAAGAAGATGTGTGAACTTGCTACTCTTCCTGTGGGCTTCAACTGGATAGAAGTGAACAGAGAGGTCGAGCAGAAGGTAGATGTGACATTCAAGACTGTGGGAAGGACCAAGACACTGAAGCTAGCCACCACCAAGGTGATAACGATGCCAGCCGGAAGCAGTGCTTGTAAAGAAGTGTTCGTGGACTATGGTCTCCAAAATTACTGGATACCATACATACTGAGGAACAGGGACGCCATCGGCCACGATCATTGGATGGTGAAGAGGACCCTGTGGCTCTTGCTCTCCAGCAAGAGTAACCAGGCCGGTACAGTATGGGCAAGAGGACAGTTGTCGCTCCACAATATAGAGTCAGACAGGGACGTGGTTGATGACTACTTGGATGCAGATTGTCCAGTTTTACCTCCCCCGAGTAGACGTACACGTAGGACTCACGTGTAGAGATCGACTGGTCCCTGCAATAGAGGTGCTGTTGGTGTTGCGAGTGGTGTCAGCAAGAATAAGAACCTAGTGTTGTAGCACTGGCAATAGTAAGCTTGCATGCCCCCACACACCCTCTCATACAAAATCGTTTTACTATGTCCTACCAATTTACAGGTTGTGGCTGTCCATAGCTTTCTATTACCTAGAATGCGCTATGCTGACGAGACCCAACAAGGTCGAAACAGCCAAGTACATGCACATAAAGTACAGTGCATGCAGCATGCAATAAAATTAATAACAATAATTATTGAAATGTTAATTATTAATAATAATTTTAATTTCGATCTGTTTCTGTGGAGGAATACAATTATCGGTGTATAATAATATTACATTTGTGATAGAATAATTATTACATCATTTTGTGTCTTGGTCTTGCTTGTGGACGTGGTGGTTAGTTTCTCCCTCAAGTCCTGCAGGTACAATAATGATGCAACGTACAAAACAATGTAGTATAGAACTCACGGTAACTGCTCTTCTCTTGAGTCTCTACACAACAACTATGATAAATCAGTGCAGTCATTACAAAACATTATAGAATTATACCTTTTTTTTTTTTTTTTCTTTCTCTTTTTCTAACAGTATGATGGTGAGTGCAGTGTCACAAGCATTAAATTGAGTATGTGAGAGCATACCGCTAATCGGCTCGTCGTTATGTTTGGTCATTAAGGTATGGGTGGCACGACGCACATGTGCCGATCGGCATTCTGGCATGCAATATCCTGTCATGGATGTGCTGCCGACAACCCCATCAACTGTGTGCGACCGTTTGTATTGACATTATTAAAGAAACAATCGTCAGAACATCAATTGATTAATACACTCATGTAGATACACTAGAGCTAGATGCGTACAGTCATTATACAGTACACTGAATAACGGGCCTTGTTCGTGGTGGCTTGCTCTTCTGCCTGTGACCACCGCTGCAGGTCGAGAGAGCAACACCTAGATAGTAGGGAGAGAGAGAGAGGAGGTGATAGTAGTTAAGTGTGGAACTATAGGTGCTAGGGTGTGTGCACCAGCAGCATGAATGCTACTGTTTTCCGGGTGTACTAGTACACACACACACACACACACACACACACACTCACCAACGGAGCCACGCTCCCGGTGCGGGTCAGCTTCCCCTCACACCAGCACCTAGAGTACTAGAGAGAGAGGGAGAGAGAGAGAGTGCTGGACTGTGCACTATAATAATATTATAGACCTATCATCTAGGTGTGGGTAGTGTACAATCATTACATTGAGTGGCTTACAGGGTGCCAGGGTGTTGGATGTGCTGGAGGCGGCCTTTGCACCCACCGCAGCGCCTGGAGGGAGAGAGTGGCCACGACAATCTCATCGTAGGTGTGCTGTGGGTGTGTGTGAGTGCGCTACAATTAGACAGTAGTTAGGAGGGAGGGAGGGAGAGAGAGAGAGAGAGAGAGAGAGAGAGAGAGAGAGCGAGAGAGCGAGGAGTGAGAGTGCTGGACTGTGCACTATAATATAGACCTATCATTTAAGTGTGGGTAGTACAATCATTATATTGAGTGGCTTACAGGGTGCCAGGGTGTTGCATGTGCTGGAGGCGGCCTTTGCACCCACCGCAGCGCCTAGAGGGAGAGAGTGGCCACAGCAATCTCATCATAGGTGTGCTGTGGGCGCCATTGGTGTGGGTGTGTGGACTAGAGGGAGAGAGAGAGGTCATGTGTCCAGACAGTAGTTAAGTGTGGACAGAGTGTGCTGTTGCGTGGGGGAAAGGAGTGGGATGGAGGCCCCTCCGTAACCACCTACTCCACCGTTTCAATAATAATCACTGTCGACAAACCCTTAATGGAGCCCACCCGGTACTATGGCATGGCCTGGCCCTACAGGAGTAGACCTACACGACTTGCCATGCCGTGCAGGGGGATGGATTGCCGCTGGACCAGTATAGGTGGGCACCCAGCCAGCCCAGGGCGTGGGAGCTGTGGGGATGCCTGGGACTCCACACCACGGACACCACCACCATGCACGCAACCCACCTTGTCCCGTGGCCTCGGCTGTTCGAGCTGCAAGGCCCATGGAAGCCTCTCTTCTCTTGTGTCTTCTCCCCCTCCACGATCGATCCAGCTAGCTAGCTCTGGGGGTGGATCCTTTCCACGTCACATGACCTCGGCCGGCCCATCCCACTACTGATATGTATTATACAGTACAGTACAGTACTATACAGTGGGCGTGGCTTCCCAAGGCATGAATACTGATGAGACGATCGATCGATCGATCGATCGACTAATGGCCACGGTAGGAGCGAATTCGAGTGGGGGAGGGAGAGATGCAGAGGGTGCAGGACCGCCCAGAGAGGCTGCGTGGGGGAGCCCGAGGCTGCGTGTGCTGGTCGTAGCTACATGGGTGCCTGCAGCCCCTCCCACCGGCAGGCATGGGCCATGGCATGGCATGCATGGCGGCTACAGGCTACAGGCTACAGGCTACGCATGCTGGGGCCTGGCACAGGCTGTGGCAGCTAGCTATAGGGGGGCCGAGGCTGCGTGTGCTGGTCGTAGCTACATGGGTGCCTGCAGCCCCTCCCACCGGCAGGCATGGGCCATGGCATGGCATGCATGGCGGCTACAGGCTACAGGCTACACATGCTGGGGCCTGGCACAGGCTGTGGCAGCTAGCTATAGGGGGGCCGTGTGTTGGACCGCCTGTCGGATCGGTGGGTGTGTGTGAGAGCATACCGCTAATCGGCTCGTCGTTATGTTTGGTCATTAAGGTATGGGTGGCACGACGCACATGTGCCGATCGGCATTCTGGCATGCAATATCCTGTCATGGATGTGCTGCCGACAACCCCATCAACTGTGTGCGACCGTTTGTATTGACATTATTAAAGAAACAATCGTCAGAACATCAATTGATTAATACACTCATGTAGATACACTAGAGCTAGATGCGTACAGTCATTATACAGTACACTGAATAACGGGCCTTGTTCGTGGTGGCTTGCTCTTCTGCCTGTGACCACCGCTGCAGGTCGAGAGAGCAACACCTAGATAGTAGGGAGAGAGAGAGAGAGAGGAGGTGATAGTAGTTAAGTGTGGAACTATAGGTGCTAGGGTGTGTGCACCAGCAGCATGAATGCTACTGTTTTCCGGGTGTACTAGTACACACACACACACACACACACACACACACACACACACTCACCAACGGAGCCACGCTCCCGGTGCGGGTCAGCTTCCCCTCACACCAGCACCTAGAGTACTAGAGAGAGAGGGAGGGAGAGAGAGAGAGAGAGAGAGAGTGCTGGACTGTGCACTATAATAATATTATAGACCTATCATCTAGGTGTGGGTAGTGTATAATCATTACATTGAGT
>OZ219985.1:147500-148795 GCA_964291365.2 Stappiaceae bacterium | reverse complement strand
ACACCTGTGTGCTGACATAAAGTAGCCATGATATTCTCTGGTCCAATATGTCAGACAGCTGGTTTTGGCTGGAACCATTAATTAGTACTCTCTCACGCGTGGAAACATAGCAGACAGCACAAGTGGCATCATCATTTCCAGTACCACCGATAGGCTGTTCATATTCAGCTCCATACATATAACTGTGTCCCTGAACTCCAGGGGTATAGGAACTATATTGAGGATCAAGTGGCATGCACAAAACATTTGCTCCACCACCACTCTGACCAGAATAAGTTCCTCCAACCTGGCCAGCATATACGAGCTGTGTACCTGGAGTTGTCGGACAGGAGCTTTTTCCCCACCTGGTGTAGATTGCTCCTCCACTTCTTGGTCCTGGAGGCCCTGGAGGGCCACTTTGTCCAGTTAATCCCCTCACTCCTGGTACACCTGGTGAACCCTGTGGTCCACCTGCTGGGCCAGGTTCTCCTGGAGACCCTATTGGTCCTTGAACTCCTGGCATCCCATTGCGTCCATCTCTTTCAGGTGTACCATCTCGACCATCATGTCCCCTCAGTATCTCAAGTGTTGCGCAAGTGGATGGGCCACTAATATTATTATCAGTGCTTCTAGTGTTGCGATGCAGCTGCATTGTAGGTACTGGTTCTCCATTCTCATCTTCAGTCAAACTGCATGCGTGGCAGTCCATTTGAGCTGCCAGCTGCTAGAAGAATGACGATGCTCATGAGAAGATAAGGTATAATGCAATCCATGTTTGATATATTACTGTAGCTGCTAGGCCAGCAGTGCATGAGCTGTGTATAGTGCCAGGACTAGCTCTCAGTGGCCTTTTATAAACCATGAATGGCAGTAATGAGGTAAAATTATATTTTTCCAAGCAGGTGTAATAAGAGTTGGGGGAGAAACCTCATATTATTGTGTACTACTAAGGCTGCATGGGTGATCCCCAGATTGTATTCAAGCATGCATGCATTGTGTGATTTATATCCTGTTATTCTCTAGCCTCTAGTAAGAATTTGCTGACAGTGAAGTATATATACGTCATACATAGCACCAAATGACAATCAGGTTTGCTCTATTAGTCCTTACTATAGTAGCATTTTTGTTCTGATCCTCAGACATGATGGCTAGCTAGGTAATAGGCTGGACAATGAGGTGTGCCAGAGACATCGGTCTGGCATGCGCACTCTGCACTTATAATAATTATTATAGATATTGTTTAAAATTTGTAGGCTTTAACGTTTGTGATCTCAGGTTATCCTGTTTAACTAGTTGACCCAGACAATGATAAACGT
>OZ219985.1:0-145000 GCA_964291365.2 Stappiaceae bacterium | reverse complement strand
TGTGTGTGTGTGTGTGTGTGTGCAGATCCTTGGAACATACCCGGATTATTATCACAATGACACTCCTTACACAAGCCACAATGTAGGCCATATCAACTATGCACTCTATCATGATCAGGATAAAGTAAACTTCATTATCATAGCTACACTATGACAAAGTACGTCATTCATGTTCTAGAACATATTTTACATGTCATTATAATTTTGACCTATATGATTTGGTTTATTCTCTATGCATAATGTACTGTTGGACATATATATATACTTGTTTATGGCCTATAGAGTTTGTTAAGAATGACTTGTGTATGACCTATATAGCTAAGAATGCATGTTTAGGACAATGAAGTTCAGTTTATATCTTGATAGAGTGGTTGATAGCTACTACAATGCATGAGTGATGTGAATATCAGCTTAAAGGTTATAAAGGCTGGTTTTGTATCCTACCTATGACATACAACTAAAATTTAATAGGATGTTTCAATCCTTATAGACCTTCTAAGCAATATTATGCAAAAGGATCCAGTACTATGTTAATGCTCTGTAGCTAACCAAAATCTATCTACTACATAGAATTGCCTCATAACCACTAAAAGTAAATTGCTACTGAGGATAATATACTATGATCACATGAACTATAGTGGTATAACCATGCTTGATCGCTGTATAGCTAGTAACATGCTTTAATAATGTTAATCATATAGTTATTTTGTCTCTATGCAAAAGTCCCATAGAGTAGGAGTGCAATTATTTTCTTAATTTGCACTCTTACAGTAATTTGCACTAGCTCTTACTGAAGCGCGACGCGCGCTGGACCAATCAGATCGTAGTTACGGATCATACTGCGGTGCGCGCTAGCCCAGCACACGATCGAAGCCGTGACTGGAGAGCTAGCTAGCTGAAGTTGTGAACCGGCTGTCATCAAGATAGCTCACGGACGGCGTTGTGGAGATGGACAGGGAAGGCTAGCTTTATGGCTGTCTATCGAGCTAGACCCTTCGTATTCTCGTGTGTATATTATACGTCTCTCTGCTGTCAGAAAGCTGAACCGCAATAGAACGAGCGAGCGAAAACTCGGCGATGGACTCGTACGTATACTAGCTACTCAGTATGGTGAGGCGTGGTCAGAACTTCAGCTATATCTAGTATTAGAGCGCGCTTGCTTGCGAACTAGTTGACCACTTACCAACCTTGACCATACAGCAACATTCTTGTGGTTATACAGTTACTTGTCTCTTCACTACAACTGTGCATGGCTACCTCATAGCTTCATGGCTGACTGTACTATATGATTAACATCTAATCACATGCCAATCCTCGTGCAATTTTGGGAAATAATTGCATTTGTCACTATGATGTATTAGAAGGATAAACTTGCACTCGGCTTCGCCTCATGCAATTACTTTCCTTCTAATACATAACTTATGCAATTATTTCCCAAATTGCACTCGAATTCATGTGATTACCTATACAAATTTGCACAATAATGATGGAACACACAAGTTCTATATCAATTCATAGTGAAAGCCATATGCATTCAGCAAGAGAAAATTGCAACATTATTATAGCTATGTATAGCTATATACCCAAGTTACAAGTTATTATACATACAGTCACATTATAGCTAGCTAGAGTCCTTATAGTTATTTATCTCGTGCATACTGCACAAGTAAGCTCTTTGTAATCCACGTAGGGAGGACAAGGCAGGTCACTGCATGCAGCTTGATTAAACTGCCCAAGTAACAGCTTGCCTTTTTAGCTACCCATGCAAGAACTAATGTTAGGTCATGGTTGCAGCTGGATGTGGAAATGAGTCTGTATGCTACTTCCTGATTCAGGTGTGTGTGTGAGTGTGAGTGTGAGTGTATGTGTGTGCATGTGTGTGCGTGTGTGTGTGTGTGTGTGTGTGTGTGCGCGTGTGTGTGTGTGTGTGTGTGTGTGTGGTGTATGTGTGTGTGTGTGTGTGTATGTGTGTGTGTGTTTGCTGCGGTTTCTTGGTACACACTTTCCCAAGATTAGTGTCCATGCACACATAGTGCACATGTGCCTACCCTGAGGTAGCCCACAAACATCAGCATGAAGTAAAAGATATAGCAGGCTGGATTTATTCTGTATTCAACATTACTTTAAATGTTGTGTACAATATGCTACCAGAACCCCAATATTAAATTTTAATATTGATTGATACGAAAATTACTGCCGTAGTACGTTCAATATAATTAAAGTTCAAGATGTTCCAGTCACCATGGGAGAACCCAGCCTCATCCTCATCGGCCACAGGTTTCAGTCCAATTAATCTCCCGACCCATGATCAGCTACAGAGAGGGCGGGACCACTCTCCTACGAGGAGTCCGGTATGGTTGGGGTGTGAGCATTTGACATGTTAGTTCCGACTGTGTTTTCTTTTTGCTGTCACGTGACCTATCTAAGACATTCTTGCTTAGTATGCACGTGATATGGGCTGTATATGCTGATCAATCCTCAATATTATTATTATGTTGCAGGAGTAATTTTCTGAAGTGTATAATATAGATCATGCATGCTTGCGTAACTTACTGTAGAGTAAAAAAAATCTTACTGAGAAGCTTTTATTCCCCTCCTTGTATTACCTTAGTCTGTTATTTTTACGATCTGAATGGATTTACTCTTAGTACTTACTTTCCATTGTTAAAATAGCCCATTCCCAGGACATGTGTTTTCTCCTAGCTAAAATTTAGCTTATTGGACCATGTGATTTTAATCATATGTAGTGTTGGAGCCACTTGCTAATTTGTGGGATATAGTTTTGTGACTGGCATTTGTGCTTTGTAATAATTGGCTCATAAGTGTGTGTGTGTGTGTGTGTGTGCATGTACATGTGCTGTGTATGACACTGTTTCGCGTTCTAATACTTACAGTGGGTCATGACAACATTACTTACTCCGCGTGTGCATGTGTGTGTGTGCGTGTGTGTGCACGTGCATATGCTATGTATCACACTGTTTCGAGTTCTAATACTTACAGTGGGTCATGACAACATTACTTACTCTGAGTGTGTGTGTGTGTGTGTGTGTGTGTGTATGTGTGTGTGTGTGTGTGTGTGTGTGTGTGTGTGTGTGTGTGTGTGTGTGTGAGTGTGTGTGTGTGTGTGAGCAGATCCTTGGAACATATATACCCAGATTATTATCACAATGACACTCCTTACACAAGCTACAATGTAGGTCATATCAACTATGCACTCTATCAGGATAAAGTGAACTTCATTGTCATAGCTAGGCTATGGCAAAGTACGTCATTCGTGTTCTAGAATATATTTTACATGTCATTGTATGATCTTGACCTATATGATTTGGTTTATTCTCTAGTATGCATATAATGTTGGATGCCGTATAAACTTGTTTATGGCTATAGCTAGAGTTTGTTGAGAATGACTTGTGTATGACCTATATAGCTAGGAATGCATGTTTATGACAATGAAGTTCAGTTATCTTGATAGAGTGGTTGATACTACAATGTATGAGTGACGTGAATATCAGGTTAAAGGTTATAAACGGGTTGTATAGTATCAGGATATAAGTTATGAACCATGTTGATTTAAACCATTATTCTAAAATACGCATTGTTCTAATATGCATACTATAGTAATAAGTGGATAGGTCATAATATATAATGACTATATACATAAGTGTAGAGTGTGCACACAGACCAATATCTCTAGCTAGCTAGTATGTGGTATGAATTTTAATATGCATACAGTGTTCCACATAAAGAGAGTAGAATTCATGAGTTTTGAGGATTTTTGAGTATAACTTTGTTCAAAAGAGAATTAAAAGCCCAAAAATTGGTATACTATTTTTCCATTTATCTACTATCTAGAAAAATATATGGTGTTTATTAACTACAAATGTTGCAATTTTATGGCTTCTTGAAGAATAGCACTAAGAAAAATCCTCTAGGGTAGAAATTCAAGTAAACTTTGTGGTTAAGGACTAGAATTTAGTCTGTAAGTGGGCCTTATAAGGAAGAATGTTCAAGCTGAATTTGAGTTCTTAACTGTCAATAGTTCTCATACTAATTCCATGTTTATGCTTTTCCAAGTGCCTGTACGGTTAGGGTAGAAATAGCCTTGTCCCCAGGCTCTCCCTCTCCTTTTCTCACTTTTTCGCGCGCGCAAATTTTATTTTAATTTATTAATTTAAGTTCTTTGTTGAGTGCCATATCATGTATGGCTGCATATCTGGGTATTGTTTCTAAGTGCTTGAGTCATAATTACGTGAGATTACTGTACCTACATGATCATATGCAATTTTTAAAGTAAGATAACTCCAATCCACATCAACATTCAAGACTTTGTCAAATCGTATCATTTTCAGCTATACAAAACAGCAGAATGTGATTACAACTAATTGTTAGAATCTGCAGCAACCAAACACAGTTTATTAGCTAGCTATGATAATTGTACACAAACAAAAAGGTCAAGCTATGTGACTAGCTGCTAGCATTATCAGCTTGATCAAGTTAATGTTTCTCTCTTAACGTCTCTGTCAGATTCTAGTAGCTACATTGAGCAGACTGCACAGGTCAGCTCTTTATAATTCACATAAGGAGGACAAGGCATAGTACCACAGACAGCTTCCACATGGTATAAATGTCCATTACTCCTGTGCCCTTGACCACCCTGTACCGGTTCATATGCTCCATCAATACATACAAATGATGAACGACCGCTATCACGCCTGTTTGCTGACATAAGGTAGCCATGATATTCTCTGGTCCAAGATGTCGGACAGCTGGTTTTGGCTGGAACCATTAGTACTGTCTCACGTGTGGAAACATAGCAGACAGCACAAGTGGCATCATCATTTCCAGTACCACCGATAGGCTGTTCATATTCGGCTCCATACATATAACTGTGTCCCTGAACTCCAGGGGTGTAGGAACTATATTGAGGATCAAGTGGCATGCACAAAAAATTTGCGCCACCACCACTCTGACCAGAATAACTTCCTCCAACCCGGCCTGCATATACGAGCCGTGTACCTGGAGTTGATGGACAGGAGCTCTTTCCCCACCTGGTGTAGATTGCTCCTCCACTTCTTGGTCCTGGAGGCCCTGGAGGCCCCTGTTGTCCAGTTAATCCCCTCACTCCTGGTACCCCTGGTGAACCCTGTGGTCCACCTGCTGGGCCAGGTTCTCCTGGAGGCCCTATTGGTCCTTGAACTCCTGGCATCCCATCGCGTCCATCTCTTCCAGGTGTACCATCTCGACCATCATGTCCCCTCAGTAGCTCAAGAGTTGGGCAAGTGGATGGGCCACTAATATTATTATCAGTGCTTCTAGTGTTGCGATGCAGCTGCATTGTAGACTCTGGTTCTTCATTCTCATCTTCAGTCAAACTCTGCATGTGTGGCAGTCCGTTTGAGCTGCCAGCTGCTAGAAGAATGACGATGCTCATGAGAAGATAAGGTATAATGCAATCCATGTTTGATATATTATGGTAGCTGCTAGGCCGGCAGTGTGTGAGCTGCGTATAGTACCAGTACTAGCTCTCAGTGGCCTTTTTATAAACCACGAATGGCAGTAATGAGGTAAAATTATATTTTTTCAAGCAGGTATAATAAGAGTTGGGGGAGAGACCTAATAATTATTATTGTGTACTACTAAGGCTGCGTGGGTGATCCCCAGATTGTATTCAAGCATGCATGCATTGTGTGATCCATATCCTGTTATTCTCTAGCCTCTAGTAAAAATTTGCTGACAGTGAAGTATATGTCATAGCACCAAATGACAATTAAGTTTGCTCTATTAGTCCTTACTATATATAGTAGCATTATTGTTCTGATCCTCAGACATGATGACTAGCTAGGTAATAGGCTGGACAATGAGGTGTGCCAGAGACATCGGTCTGGCATGCGCACTCTGCACTTATAATAATTATTATATATTGTTTAAAATTTGTAGGCTTTAACGTTTGTGATCTCAGGTTATCCTGTTTAACTAGTTGACCCTTACAATGATAAATGTTAGTTATGGGTTATCTAGCTATAATATCCTCAGAATTTGCTGACAGTGAAATACATCAATGCACACTGTAAAAAATAAAGGGTTGGTTTGACCAATTTTGGTCATCTCAGTTGCACTCAAAATTGTTGCAAATCAATGGGTAAGGTATCCAAAACATGTATCTGCACACAAACTTAACCACTCATCTAGAAAAAGCTTATTATAAGCTGTTTACCATTTGGAATGTGGAGTAGATAGCAGAAATTGAAAATGGAGTCATACAACTGACCTAACCAACACGGGTCAAATTATTTTTTTATAGTGCACCATTAGCAATGAAGTTTACTTCATCAGTCCTTAGTCATTGGATTGAATAGAACATCTATAACAATATAATAGAACAGCTGTCCAGGTCAGAGGTTAAGTTATACACAGCAGCCAACAGGTCTACCTATACACTCTAGTCACGGTGATTGGAGTGTTCTCTTGATGTGCCAGTGGTATAGACTACCAGTGTTAATTATGTGGTGGAGGTCAAGCTGTTTGTCTTTATGCAGCTGTATGCATAGGCGTCATTTTGGGGGGACCTGAGGGGGCATGGGCCCCCTTACTTTTCTTCATTTTGCTGCTGTGTAAATACATTTACTTTATTTTTACTAATCTGAGACGTTTATAAGTATTATTAGAAAAATCTGTGCTCTGAAACGTTGTCTAGAATACGCCAGAATTGAATTCTAGGCATACAAGTATTGAAAGATAGCTGGAAGTAGTAGTGAGTAGTTGTCTAATAGTTGTAGTTATTGTAAGTAGTTGGGATAGCATAAAATAGTAGTAAGTAGTAGTCTAGTAGTTGTCTTAGAGTAGTAGCTAGTTGTCTAATAATTGTAAGTTGGTTGGGATAGCATGTTTGATGCCATCTGTCAGGTACAACACTATGATCCCCCATTTGTGATTCCTAACTGATGCCTATGTCTGTATGTGTATACCAAGGCCATACATAATTTCAATTTCTCCATGAAGCTCTGTATAGCTGTATAGATGTCAATCTTTCTTTCTCTGCATGCACAATATAATGTTATGACATTGTGCATACTATTATTCATGGTGAGTTAAAGACTGTTGCTGTAACATGACATAGTATATACAACTGAACTGGTTTAACCTTCAAGTATATATGATATCATGTATACAATAGTATGCTTGTGTGTATATATGTTGTCACACACTTCTAATAGTTAAACACATAGTATTTACTAAAATTTAAACATACTGGGGTCTGTCAAATAGTTACTACCGTAGTAACTACAACTTATAACTCAGTGCCACTAATGCTGTGGATAATATTTCTTAAGGTTAATTTTTATAGCTGCCACAAAATGAATAATAGTATAGTTATGGAACTTTCAGTGTACATGTACAAGACAGTTACATGGTATACATTTACATGTACAGCAGTGATGTCTCTAGATAGTTTGTGTACTGGGTGCATACATGTTAGAATTGTTGATCACTGTACAGGTGGGTGCACAAAGCTAACGGAAGTTTGCAAGCCTATAAACTGCATGTTGTAAATATTGCATGCACTGCCAGGTAGGTACATGTATTATACTACATGTAGTACAGTTGCTACTGGCTTATTCAGTAAACATCACTACTATTAAACATGGCATACAGTGACAGTTAAGGGCTAGTTAGAATTTTACTGTTAGTTTCCTGTAATCTGATTGGTCAATAGGAGGTAAATAAGTAGCTTAGTTACTTGTAAATTTACTTAGTTTCTTGTAAATTTTACTTAGTTACTTGTAAACGTTGGCCAATAGGATCCAAGATAATGTGATAGCTCCAAGGTGAATAGCTCTATTACCATAGCAACAGTTGTAAAATTCTAAATAACTTAGCACACCTTGGCCAATGGGATCCACAGTATTTAGAATCCCTCTGTCCCCTTAGTAACACCCTCGCTTTGCTCGGGTGTTACTTAACTACAAAACTTATAATGATCAGTGCATGATGTGGTATAATAAAATGACTTAGGGGGAAAAGGTAAATTGATGCATGATTAGCCTTGAAACACTTCACATGTTATGTTAATATGTATCAACTGTGTTCCTTATTGGATAGTGCATGACAGCATTAATATCGGGATCATTTACTCTCTCATGAACCATATCATCATCACTTGAATCTTGATTGATTAAGTTATAACCTTTTCTCTGTATACACTTGTACTTGTTCTGGTAGCAGATCTTGATTGCACTGATTAGGATAATAAGAAGGAATTGGACAAAAGCAACTCCAATTGATATCTGCAAGGCAGTTGTTCCACTGTTTTTATCTCCTGTATAGAATGTGTAAGTGACTAACACAAGCAAGTTCCATAGAGATGCACTTTCAAAAAGTCTAACTATCTTTGATTTATAAACCGGCTTTACTGACATGTAGAAGAGTAGCATCACCAAAGTGATCACAAGGATATGCAGGCCGACAAGCGGTGAAGTTGATAATGTTGCTGTGAAGACGATCAAAAGTGCTCCCCGAACGACCAATAACATTCCAAACCAGTAATGGTGCTTGTCGTTGAGAGGAGCAAAGTAGGCATCATAGAAAGGAATGAATTTGTTTATCCACCTTCGTAGCCTTAGGTATGAGATTCTCCTCCAACACTGTATCAGGAGGAGAAAGAAAGTGAAGGGGATACATAAGAAAATAAGGATAGCCATGGCTACAAGAAAGAGATAAATGTGTGGGTGTTGGAAGTAAGGTAAGTTTCCATCAAGATACCAGACGATAATCTTAGACTCATTGGGATAGTGTGTGAGCACTCCAAACTCAAAAATTGTCATTAGAGTGCGTAAGAGTTTTGTATATGACAAGAGGAAGAGTGTAGCTAAGAGAGGAACAGCTCTGTCACCAATGAGGTTAGTCAGGCGAGAGGAGTAGTGACACACAAAGATGATGACTCCAGCAATGAGCCAGATGTAGAGTGGGAAAAGAAACTGAAGCCATGTTTTCCAAAAGGCAGTCAGACCAACTATGAAACATGATTCTATTCCAAAGTCTAAATTGAGCCAGGCAACAAATTTTTGAAATGGTACCATTGTCTGTTGCTGTTTTGGAGGAAATAAAGTATCTTTGTAAGTCCACAATATGTTTGCATAACTGAATACAAGTCCATTAATGAATCCTTGAGTGACAGTCAGATTCAGTAGAACAATAAAAAGTACAAGAAGAAAGCCTGCAATTGCGAAAAGTATAAATAGTAAGAGTGGTAAATTACTGGAACATCTAACACAATGTGAAGATCCAATTGCTAGGTTGTAATTGTTCTCACAGCCACCGCACAAAGTGCCCGCATGGTTGAAGTCACACTGGGAATTAGAACTAGTACCAAGATTGATCACCTTTTCATCTGTTCTACAAAAGTTTAAGGGACGGTAACGAGCTAATAGAATACCATCACTCTCACTTGTATTGAAGGTTGCATTCACCCACACAGTACTCTTCCATTTGAGGTAACCCTGATTATTTACAATGTAGCAGTTAAAGTGGTTGTTTTGCAGGATGGGGTAACAGTTGCAGCTGTAAAGTCGATGATCTTGGAACAAAAGAAGAAATCCTGGTGAGCAGCCATTGAGTGAAGTGATGTTTACAATCACTGGTATTTTGAAGAGGTCTATATCACCACATCTTTGTTTGGTGGAGTTATAACGTTTTATCATCATATCTAAATACTGCAGGCTAACATCATAATTGATATAGAAATTATTCACTTCTGATGTGTATAGATACAATGTTTCAAAGACATTCTTGGAGTATATGCTGTAAGTAATGTTTGAGCAACATCTGCTCAGTGACTATCAATTAGCTGATGATACTGGTTTGGATGCACTGATGGTATACCAGATCCTTTTGATGGCAGAAATCCAGCGCTTATGGCTCCAGTTGTTACTCCGAAATCATAACCAACTAATGAGTAATACAAAAATTATACACTTCACTTCATAGTTTATGCAGCATCATTAGCTATAGCTAATTAATTTTAGAGATAAAATCCAAGTGCATTTATTTTTTCACTTTCATATCCATAAAAACCTACAATAGCTCCCTCAATGGTAACAGTTATTTCTGAACCAAGTGATGCTCCATAGGGGCCACAGGTTTTTCTCATCCCCTCGGAGTTTCGTGTCGTAATTGTTAGTGAATTGATTGGTCCTTTTCCATCTTCTGTACCAACGTCAATGCTAAATATCCACTCATCATCAGCAAAATGAATTACAGCATCCTCTGACGTAGACTTGGTATTATCTTCATCACTTAGTTTGTCACACAAGAATGGTTTAGAGGTGGTGGTCCAGGAGTTAAATACACCATGACCTTTCACCACTGTTGTGCCATTACGAAGAACATAAGTAGTCTCAATACCTTTTATCCAGCTGCTGTATCATATAGTCAAGGTTGTGATTTTTACTGGTGAGAGTGAAGCAATTTCATCATCAAATAGTTAACCTATATCAACTCCTGCAACAGAAGTTTTCTTATAATAGGGGAGTACGGGAGAATAAGGAGTAGTGTCAATGTCAAAGCCTATTGCATCCAGCTGTTCACTGCTCTGTCCGAATAGGCCCAGAATCACACCAGCAAAGCTGAACTGGTTCTTGCCTGAGCTAGGGCTCCCAAATGGACCATATTTTCCAAGTTTAAGATCTTCAGGATACCTCACATACAATGTAAGACTGGTCAAGTATTGTTGAGAAGTATTTCCCACCAATTCTCCTTCCATTCGTACAATAGGCATCCCAGTGCCTATACCAATGCTGTTATTAATTACTCCATATCCACCATGGTATGCTGAGGTCTTTATTTCACCATCTTCTTGCTCATAAGTGGCTTGTATTCCTTTTATGCCGTTTGTATCGCTTCGGATCAACAACCGTGTGAATCCGATCACCTTTGGTGCCATGGAGTAGGCTCGATCATCAAAGTTGGGTCCCATATCACTCCCACCAAACAGGGGAGATCGATAGAGCTGAGCTGGATAAGCTTGTATAAGGCACACATAAACAAGAAGAGACACAAATAGCTTCATTGTGTACCTCAACGTCTTTTAAAAAAAACTCTTGATAGAGGCTATGTTTTTAGTTGACCCTAAGCATACTAAATTCATTGGAATTAGGTCACATGCTCTCATTGCTGATTCTAAAATTCATTTAGCCTCCTACTGGTGCTGATTTAGTTGCCAGATATGTTTTTAGACATGACTTGTACCCAGCTTTAAGTCCCCAGCATTCACTGGATAGCACAATGTGTAGGCTTGTACATAACCATAAAGGGAAGAAAGTATTATCTACATATGGATACAAGAGGATCGTAAATAAAAATGGTGCTCTCTTGGCTCAGATAATTATTCATAACTAGTTAGTTGGGACAGACATTTACACACACTTTTATGTTGATGATTCAGAACTATTTTCTACTTATTTTACCGATGTCGGTGTATCGCTAGCTCAACTGACATAATAGAAACAGAAAACTCCTCATATATCTGTGTTGTATTCTTCTAGCAAGGAAGATTGGGAGCTGCTGCTGCTCGCCTGATATATAGTGCATCGGGTTACCAAAACCATGCATATTAAGTATTGTAGAGCTGCATAGGGAATTTGAGATGAAATAAATCATAGAACAACGAAAATCAGAGCACATAAATTATTATAGAGTGAACTTCCATACAAAGTAGGAAAGGTGTACACTCAAAAGAAATCCTGTAAAGGGAATGCCACTTATTATCCCTAAGTGTGATCCATCAGATTTGTTTGCCATGGCTATGCATGTAAAGAAATGTGATCAAACATTTAATACGAGTGGTAGTCAGGTATGGTAAAATTGAATAACATAACACATCAACTTTGCATGGTCTGGGGAAATCACAGGGCATGGTCAGTGCCAGTCATAACCTACGACAGGCTCCTCGTGACACTCATGCTACCACTCTATGTTGGTTCAAGTGTGGTAGTATCATCAATGACAAGAATGTCTCTCAAGTACATCAAGGATCATGCAGTTCACCATGAAGAGGCCAGACAGCTATTGGCCAGTGGAGTGGGATAAAGGCTGACTAATTCACGAATAGTACAGTTTGTAGCTTCTGTTATAGAGCATGTATATACAGGTTCGGATGACACACAGAACAGTATTCTTAGGCCATGTGTAAATAATTTTGACTAGAATATTATTTCATCACGTCCTCTCCCTTCTACATGCAGTATCCAAGGATTATGATGACATGTGACATTGTAGATATCTTTATGGCTAATGAGGGGAAGGATTTGATCTATGACATACTCCTTGTGGCGCTCATGCTGCCCCTCTACATCAGCAGTGGTAGTATTAAATTTTTCAATGATGAGGATGTCTCATATATATGTCAAGGATCAGTTCACCATGAA
Source organism: Stappiaceae bacterium (assembly GCA_964291365.2). Classification (GTDB taxonomy): domain Bacteria; phylum Pseudomonadota; class Alphaproteobacteria; order Rhizobiales; family Stappiaceae; genus JBDWFY01. Next base: position 132,578 of record OZ219985.1, on the reverse strand, counting down.
GAGGAGACAGCTATTGGCTAATGGAGTGGGATAGCCAAACAGACTGACTCACATACCAAGTTGTAGCTTCTGTTATACACAGAGCATGTGTATGTAGTTACAGGTTCAAATGGCACACAGATTGGATACCGTATCGCAGCTGACAAAGAGTGCCGGCAGCATGAGCACCATTCCTGATCATTATTTATCTCTAAATGTCACATGCGTTATATAGAAGATTGAGAACACATACATACCTTGGACACTATATATAGGAAGACTAGTCAAAATTTTACACATTGCCTAAGATCATGGTACCGACCGTCCGAATCCCATTCCGGACTAGGCCCAGATAAGCAATATCCTTTTTTCTGCATATAAATCATTTCTTCAATGCTTGTGAACATGCTCTATAGCTAGTGCTTTCAAACATTTCTTGCTCCTCAAATTTCATGTAATCATATTAATTTAGTGTATATGAAATGAATGTCAGTGACAGTTATACTGCAGCGTAACTGAAGCTTCAATGTAGTCTTCAAGTGCAAGTCATCTCTGTCATGTCACTCATGTGACAATTATTGAATCCCACATCCACATTCTATATTACCACAAGTTGACAGAACAGCATTTTGGTGCAGCCCAATGTCTGGCTACCAGCAGACCAATAGCTGTACCGTTTAAAACACATAGTAGCTACCATAAGTTGCCTGTAATTTTCTTATAAGTTGCCTATACTTCTCATATATTGCTCATTGCTTCTAGATACCTATAGATAATGCTTGAAAAAATGCCAGCATTATTTATCTGGGCCAATTTCGGACATGCAGCCCGCTGTGGTTGTGTCTGACTCATTGGTTTTGGAGCCGCTAATTTCTCCATCAAGCTCTGGAAGTGCTATTCCAGATGAGCTGGCTACCAACAATAGGATACCAATGCTGAGTGACAGCATTGTGGTAAATTTCTTCTTGATTTGCTGGTAAAAATGTAAAAAAAAAATGTAATTTCATCTGTGGCAATGCACTTGTCAATGAATTGATTCGACTGCCCAAGTAACAGCTTGCCTTTTATAGCTACCCATGCAAAAACTAATGTTAGGAGCTGGATGCGGAATTGAGTCTGTATGCTACTTCTGATTTAGGTGTGTGTGTGTGAGTGTGAGTGTGAGTGTGAGTGTGTGTGTGTGTGTGTGTGTGTGTGTGTGGGCAGATATCAATCCTTGGAACATACTCAGATTATTATCACAATGACACTCCTTACACAAGCCACAATGTAGGCCATATCAACTATGCACTCTATCAGGATAAAGTGAACTTCATTGTCATAGCTACACTATGACAAAGTACGTCATTCATGTTCTAGAACATATTTTACATGTCATTATAATTATGACCTATATGATTTGGTTTACTCTCTATGCATATAATGTTGGACGTATAAACTTGTTTATGGCCTAGAGTTTGTCGAGAATGACTTGTGTATGACCTATATAGCTAGGAATGCACGTTTATGACAATGAAGTTCAGTTATCTTGATAGAGTGGTTGATACTACAATGTATGAGTGACGTGAATATCAGGTTAAAGGTTATAAACGGGTTGTATAGTATCAGGATATAAGTTATGAGCCATATTGACCATTATTCTAAAATATGCATTGTTCTAATATGCATACTATAGTAATAAGTGGATAGGTCATGCATAGTCTAAAATATAATGACTATATAAGTGCAGAGTGTGCACACAGACCAATATCTCTGGCACATCTCAAAGTTGACAGCCCATGCATCATGTCTGAGGATCAGAACAATAATGATATTATAGTAAGGACTAATATAGCAAATTTGATTGTCATTGGTGTTATGACGTACTTCACTACTGTCAGCAAATTCCTACTAGAGGTTAGAGAATAAACAGGAAGTAGATCACACAATGCATTGGTTAAGTACAATAGCTATCCAGGTCGGAGGTTAGACCATATACCAGACATACTGTCTATAGCCAAATAGCTATGCATGTACTGTACTCTTGATATAGATAATATGTTACTACTGCATGTGACTCTATGACAATACTGAGCTGAAGGTTATAATTCAATCATACTCGCTAGAGACTGATACACTGATTGGACTCATTGTTCAACTGATGAGTTAGCTATCTTAGATCGACTAGACTTGAATAGAAAGGCAAGTCATAATTAAGCACGAAGATGCACTGATATGCAACATCTGCTATATAGCTACTTTATTCTATGTACATGTATATACAGTCTCAATCATATGAATATATATTATACGCTACACTCTTGGCTTTGCAACCATACATACACGTCTCTCTTGACCACTGTATTTATCCTTTAACTTGAGTTGTTATATCAAATATACACCTGAAGGATCTAAAGATCAGTAGCAAGAAATATAATAAAGTAATTTCCTTTGTATAATAAGTAACAGTGACAACTGTGATCATGAATACATGCACATATGAGAAGGGAGTAGGCTTAGATGATTACACATGTGTCCATACAGAGTATCAAGTTTTGTTGTACATGACTGGTGAGCATGTGTACAACTCAGTCAATCTAATATTATGTAACTGTGTTTTCCTTATAACACTCTAGCATAGTTTGATAATAAAGTCATACACACCTGACATGTTAAATATAGCTACTACAAACTGCTTACTATAGCTATAGCTAACCAGCACATCTGTAAAGGCTATTGTGTTTAGAGATCAGTTGAAACAATTAGATGAAAGACAAGCTTGCAAAGACCACAACATTGATGTTAACTAAAGGTTCCTGGATAAAAACATTTGATCTGAAGATTAATATGTTACAGTATCAACTGTGTTTCTTATTGGATAGTACATGACAGCACGAATATCAGGATCATTTACTCTCTCATGAACCATATCATCATCACTTGAATCTTGATTGATTAAGTTGTAACCTTTCCTCTGTATACACTTGTACTTGTTCTGGTAACAGATCTTGATTGCACTAATGAAGATGATTAGGAGGAATTGTATAAAAGCAACTCCAATTGATATCTGTAAGGCAATTGTTCCACTATTTTTATCTCCTGTATAGAGCGTGTAGGTGATTAACACAAGCAAGTTTGATAGAGATGCACTTTCAAACAGTCCTACTATCTTTGATTTATAAACTGGCTTTACTGACATGTAGAAGAGTAGCATCACTAAGGTGATTGCAAGGATAAGCAAGCCGACAAGCGGTGAAGTTGATGATGTTGCTGTAAAGACGATCAAAAGTGTTCCCCGAGTGAGCAATAACATTCCAAACCAGTAATGATGCTTGTCTTTTAGAGGAGCAAAGTAGGCATCATAGAAAGGAATGAATTTGTTTATTCAACTTCGTAGCCTTAGGTATGAGATTCTCCTCCAACACTGTATCAGGAGGAGAAAGAAAGTAAAGGGGATACATAAGAAAATAAGGATAGCCATGGCTACAAGAAAGAGATAAATGTGTGGGTGTTGGCAGTATGGCAAATTTCCATCAAGATACCACACGATAATCTTAGACTCATTGGGATAGTGTGTGAGCACTCCAAACTCAAAAATTATCATTAGAGTGCGTAAGGGTTTTGTATATGACAAGAGGAAGAGTGTAGCTAAGAGAGGAACAGCTCTGTCACCAATGAGGTTAGTCAGGCGAGAGGAGTAGCGACACACAAAGATGATGACTCCAGCAACGAGCCAGATGTAGAGTGGGAAAAGAAACTTAAGCCATATTTTCCAAAACGCAGTCAGACCAACTATAAAACATGATTCTATTCCAAAATCTAAATTGAGCTAGGCAACAAATATTTGAAATGGTACCATTGTCTGTTGCCATTTTGGAGGAAATAAAGTATCTTTGTAAGTCCACAATACGTTTGCATAAAATACAAGTCCATTAATAAGTCCTTGAGTGACAGTCAGATTCAGTAGGAGAATTAAAAGTACAAGAAGAAAACCTGCAGCCCCAAAAAACATAAGCATTAAAAGTGGTAAATCGCTGGAGCACCTAATACAATGTGAAGATCCAATTGCTAGGCTGTAATTGTTCTCACAGCCACCACACAAGGTGCCAGCGTGGTTGAAGTCACACTGGGAATTAGAATTAGTACCAAGATTGATCAGCTTTTCATCTGTTCTGCAAACGTTTAGAGGACAGTAACGAGCAAATAGAATGCCGTCACTCTTGCTTTTATTATACTTGTTGAAAGTAGCATTTACCCACATAGTGCTGTTCCATCGGAAGTAACCTGAGTTGTTTTTAATGAAACAGAGAAAATAATTTTTTTGTAAAATAGGGTAACAACTGCAACCGTGAAGTTGGCCTAGATGAATGAGAGTAAATCCTGGTGGATAGCCATCAAGTAGAGTGATGTTAATAAACACAGGTATTCTGAAGAAATCTGCTGAAATACATCTCTGTTTTGTAGAATTATGTCAATTATATTATTTATATATTTATATATATCAGGTAAATGGTCATAGTTTATAATATATTTTACTTTTGAAGTATAGAGGTATAAGATTTCGTGCGCATTCTTCGAGTATACATTGTAAGTAATGTTAGAACAGTGTGTGCTTGTGTCAATTAACTGATGATACTGATTTGAATTTATTGATGGTAAACTAAATCCTCTTGATGGCAAAAATCCTGCACGTATGGCCCCAGTGGTGACTCCAAAGTCATATCCAACTAAAACTACAGAAATGTTGAAAACTTCTCCATGGTATACTTTGTGCATATTAAACAGTTTTGCACACTGTGGTTTACCATTTGTGTCACAAATGCATGCTTTCATTGGAGAAGACGATACTGGTGAGAGACTGTTGGTTATGTTTGGTATGTAGCTTACTACATCTTTGTGACAGAGTGAGTTCATGCATGATATGATACTTGCTCCATAGATATGATTACCTACACTTTCATTTGCTGAATTTTCTTTAAACAACACCTTGCTAGAGTAGTCAATAAAGTTGAAAAGGCACCTCTGATCATCAACATAAATAGCTCCACCATAACTCATTGCAAAATTATAGCTAAAGTTTATAAGTGAGTCATTACCGACTCTCATAATTCCTCGATTTCGTAATAAAATTGCACCTCCCAGATCAGCAGAGTTGTTGTGAAACATCAATTTTGAGAGTGCATCAACAGATATGTCATTCTTGCCATTCATATAGATAGCACCACCTCCGGCCAGAGCAGTATTTTTTGCAAACAAAACTTCATTATACCCAATTAAGAAAATGCTGCTCTCTTGTAGATAGATAGCCCCACCCTGATAATCATTATATCTAGCAATTAATAACAGTGCACCTGTTTTTACAGTGGCAGTACTTTGTTTGACGAACATGGCTTCACCTGTTTCAACAGAATCAGATGGTGTTGCAGCATGATTGTGTGTAAGTGTCATGTTCACATCACTATTAGTACTCATTGCTGTGGATCTCAGATAAAGCGCTCCACCACAAGATATTGCTGAATTGTTGATGAAACTCACATCAGCTCTAGCTAAGATATTAAAAGCAGAGATAGGAACGTTTTCATCAATACTGTAACCAGAATTGAACGAAATTGCTCCACCACAAACTGAATAACCGCTAACTGTGTTGTTAATGAAAGAAACAGTTCCTGATAACTTAAGTGTACTGTTATCCACAGCAATAGCTGAGTGCACTCCATGATTGTATGAATGAAATATACAATTGCTGATAGTGAGCGTGCCTTGTGACTGAACTCTAATAAAGCAATTATTTTGAAATGTGCAGTCTTTTAGTGTAGCTTCAGAACCAATAATATTGATGACCGACACCGTGGGTGACAGTGACCCTATGTAACCATTATAATCAACATGCTTGGCTTCAAAGATGCAATTTTCCCCTCTGAAACTTATTGATATGAAGTAAATTGTAGCATTTATGATTCTTACATTGCTAACACTGGTAAATATGTAGGTATGGTTAGCAATACTTTCAGGATCATTTGGGATTTCAGTTGCTATTGGCATATTGATGATAACAAGCTGTCTCCATGCTGTGCCTATCATAGCAAATGATTGAAGATCACGTACCTCTACATGCTTGGTGCAGTTATGGACTCCACACATGAAGTAGAGTGTGACATTGACATGGTCTGATGAGAAGTAGTGGCTACCGTTGCTGGCATAGTGGTCCATTGTGTGACAGGTGACATTGGATGGACAGCTGCTGTTATGAGGACAGGGTTGAGTTGGTTTGACATAGTAGACCACTCCAGCTGTGGTTGGCAGATGCTGAGAAGTCAACACTAACAGCAGATAAAAGAAGATAGTATAATAATTCTCGATCATGATTTTTTCTTTCATTGTTCATGAGATTAGCTATAACTAGCTAATCCTTTTATAGACAGTTTGGCTCCAGACCCTAGATCAGTCACAATTTTTATTTAATACTATTTAGTTCCCTACATCAGTCATGTAGCTATTTTTGCTATTGCATCTGCCATGCATGTATACAATAAATTAAACATGAGTAATTTCATTTTGGAGGAGTACTACAATAATTTCATGTCATGTTTATTATATATTTATTCATGAAGCTAAGCATAGAGCCTACGTAGCTTCAGTTCCAGCAAGCACTCCTACTCCTTCTCCCACTGTACACATCATAGGATGGATATCAACACTAGGATGGATTCGAACATTTTAGAGGATTACTACAGTGTCGTAGGACATGTTTACTTATATATAATTATTTTCAGCTTATAGGCCTATGTAGCTTCAGTTCAACCACATACCCTCTCCCACTGTATACATCAACATACACTAGGATGAATTTTGAGAGTACAACATTGTCATACGACATGCTTATTTCACTATGAAGCATAGAGTGGCTTACACATGTAGCTTCAGTTCCACCACATACCTTCTCCCACTGTATACATCAGTGGATAGATTTCAGCACTAGGATAGGTTCTGATTGGAACACTTTTATAGAAAGCTCTGTGGATACACACACATGAGACTACAATTAGCCCGACCTAAACTGTATGTCCTTGCATAAACCGGAACATGTCTCCATCTTTGATAAGCATACCAAATTTCATAGAAAATGATTATTTCTGTGATACCTTGCAGTTTAATTTATCATTACACTACCTACAGCCAAACTTTCCATCCTACTGATCCTCTCTTGGATGGACAAGGATGTGGCACAATTAAGTAATACATGCTGCTTTGTTTCAAATTTGTGCAACAACGGTTATCAAACATGTATCTTTGGCCACTACTGATAATGTTGAAATGAGTTTCTGTAGACCTATGTACATGCATCATAATAAAAGTTAATAGGGATGGCAGGGCCAAAAAGCACACAAACAAGAGTGGTAGGGATAATTAGATCACATCAATTGCTTGAATAGGTGATCACGTACCTTGTGTACATGTTGTGCAAATCTACTGATAATTATACAAAAATTATACGCTTCACTTCATACTTATGCAGCATCATTAGCTATAGCTAATTTATTTTAGAGATAAAATCCAAGTGCATTTATTTTTTCATTTTCATATCCATAAAAACCTACAATAGCTCCCTCAATGGTAACAGTTATTTCTGAACCAAGTGATGCTCCATAGGGGCCACAGGATTTTCTCATCCCCTCGGAGTTTCGTGTCGTAATTGTTAGTGAATTAATTGGTCCTTTTCCATCTTCTGTACCAATGTCAATGCTAAACATCCACTCATCATCAGCAAAATGAATTACAGCATCCTCTGACATAGCCTTGGTATTATCTTCATTACTTAGTTTGTCACGCAAGAATGGTTTAGAGGTGGTGGTCCAGGAGTTAAATATACCGTGACCTTTCACCACCGTTGTGCCATTACGAAGAACGTATGTAGTTTCAATACCTTCTATCCAGCTGCTGTATCGTATAGTCAAAGTTGTGATTTTTACAGGTGAGAGTGAAGCAATTTCATCATCAAATAGTTCACCTATATCAACTCCTGCAACAGAAGATTTCTTATAATAGGGAAGTGCGGGAGAATAAGGAGTAGTGTCAATATCAAACCCTATTGCATCCAGCTGTTCACTGCTCTGTCCGAATAGGCCCAGAATCACACCCGCAAAGCTGAACTGGTTCTTGCCCGAGCTAGGGCTCCCAAATGGACCATATTTTCCAAGTTTAAGATCTTCAGGATACCTCACATACAATGTAAGACTGGTCAAGTATTGTTGAGAAGTATTACCCTCCAATTCTCCTTCAATTCGTACAATAGGCATCCCAGGAGCTATACCAATGCTGTTATTAACTTCTCCATATCCACCATGGTATGCTGAGGTCTTTATTTCACCATCTTCTTGCTCATAAGTGGCTTGTATTCCTTTTATGCCATTTGCACTGCTTCGGATCAATAACCTTGTGAATCCGATCACCTTTGGTGACATGGAATAGGCTCGGTCATCAAAGTTGGGTCCCATATCACTCCCACCAAACAGGGGAGATCGATAGAGCTGAGCTGGATAAGCTTGTATAAGGTACACATAAACAAGAAGAGACACAAATAGCTTCATTGTGTTCCTCAATGTCTTAAAGTAAACAAACTATTGATAGATGCTATGTTTTTAGTTAACCCTAAGCATACTAAATTCATTGGAATTAGGTCACATGCTTTCATTGCTGACTCTAAAATTCATTTAGCCTCCTGCAGATGCTGATTTAGTTGCTAGATACGTTTTTAGACATGATTTGTACCCAGCTTTAAGTCCCCAGCATTCACTGGATAGCACAATGTGTAGGCTTGTATATAACCAAAAAGGGAAGAGAGTATTATGTACGTATGGATGCAAGAGGATCGTAAATAAAAATGGTGCTCTCTTGGCTCAGATAACTATTCATAGCTAGTTAGCAAGGACAGATAGTTACACACACTTATACGTTGATGATTGAGAACTATTTTCTACTTACTGTAGCTACCTATATCAGCGTATCACTAGCTCAATTGATGTAATAGAAACAGAAAACCCCTCATAATATAGCTAGGAGTTGTATTCTTCTAGCATCAAACAATATACAATATACCATGAATTTTGCTAATGCAATTATAACGTAGGTGAAACACAAAATTTGTTTAAACATCCATTTAGAGACTACAAACTTCTTACAATGATGCAGTTTGTTCTTAGTTAAGAAGTGGTGATGTGCTGTCCAGTGAGATACTGTCATCATTTGCTTTACTTGTGATCCTTGATACTTGGTAATGACCACTCTCACTAGTTTCTGAATGTTGCACGTCATCACTGTCGGGCTGTTTTAACTCCACAACAGAAAACGTGGGTTCGCTGGGACAGTTCTGTGTTGACAAAGTAGCGTCATTACGAAGTTCACTGTCATGCATTTGCCTTTCACTTGGGAATCGGCAACACTTCAAACATTTCAAACAAAACGTGCTGTACATATGATACAAAATAATGATGATTAGAAGTACTAGCGTGATGACCCCTGATACATGAGCAGCAATGTTAACAATTTGATCAGTTCCAAATTTTAGTCTCACCACGCTGAACACGAACAAGTTACCATAGCTGACCATTTCAACAATATCAATAAAAGCCATCTTGTATACTCGACCAAACTGTCCTTTAAGTAAAAGAAGACATACTACTGTTGTAGTAATTGCCAGCAAGTTGACTCCAGGGTCACCTGATACATTGAGTGCAAACACAAGGTAAAGCACCATACGAGTAAGGAGCAACAAGCCTGTCCAGTAGTGATGCTTTGAGATGTAGGGAGCATGATAAGGCTCAATGAAGTGACACAATCGCTGAGATCTGACCCATTTAAAAATCATCTTGTTTTGATAGTGAAGAAGCCATTGCCAAAAGAAGATGATAGATGTGAAAGCAATGCCAATTAGTAAAATAAAGACTGCTGCAATAAAAAGAGGAATGTGCTTTCCACTCAAATATCCCACGGTAGCATCAGGAAGCCATACTCTTTTACGAGAGCCATCAGGATAGTCAAGAGTTACCAAAGAGAGTGTTGTAATAGTTGTTTGAAGAAACTTCGTATAAGAGAGCAGGAGCAGCGTGGATAGTGTTGCTACTGGGTTTCTTCGAGCTATAAGGCGAGAAAAAATTATTGAGTACTCACTGATGATGATAACGATGGCAACTAGCAATATGACATATGTTGGAAAGGACAACTGGAGCCATGTTTTCCAATAGGTGTCCATTCCTTCAAAGAAGCATACATCAAATCCCATTTCTAAGTTGAGCCATGATATGAGAATAGAATAAAATCTTGTTGAATTCAATAATCCAGAGAAAAACACACTAGTATTGGCACCGATGATATTAGCAAAAAAGATCACACCATTCAACGTTCCAATAGCAACAGTTAGGTTGAGAGTCATCAATAATGCTACAAGAAGGACGCCAGCTAGTATGGATAGCAATAGAATGGGAACAAACCCTTTATACCATGTCGTAGTGCATGGGATACATCGAGAACTGCCGTGGGACAGACTAAGACCAGGTTGACAGAGTGCACATAAAAGTCCTGAACGACTGTTAGCACACTGTGCATCAGCTCCATTGGCAAGGTTGAAGTTGATGTGAACATCAGAATTCGATGAAAGGCAATAGTCTAGTGGGCAGTAAGGGTAGATTATAAATTTACTTGAGTTGTCGCTGTTCTCCAAACTAGTACCATCATTAATGAAACCGATCCAAAAATTTCCATGCCTAGCTAATGATTCTGTATGAATGTTGCAATTGTTGTCTCCTTCAGTTAAGTATGGACTGAGATGTGGATCACAAACACAATTACAGTTGTTACTGTCATACCTGGTTGGCTGAAATCCTATTGGACATGTGCAAGGTAGGAAAACAACATGAACTCTGCTTTGAGATCTGCTGGCATTCCTACATGGTCCTTCAGCATACAAAATCAACTCTTCAGAGGCATGAGGAGAAAGGACACTGAACGTTAGGTTGGTACAAGCATTATCAGTTGCTTGAGTTATCTGTCCTTCACCTAAACTGCTCTCTGTATGGCTGACAGAACTATAAATTATGACATTCTTCAGAGTATGATTCACCTGATCAACTGCAACAAGTGATACATTAAAGTTTTCTCCCTTTTTAACATGAATAGTGGGTGGCTCATAGCTACAGTCAGGTTGATACTCGGGTGTACAGAAACACATTCTAACTGGTAAAGAGCTGATGTAGTCGGTGTCGTTTAGGTTGCTGATGAACTTCAAATAAGTGACCCCATCAACTTCTTTTGAATTCTGTACATAGCCATTTGCAACAATTTCAGCACGTGGATCTGGTATGCACCGGTCCAGTAACCCTCCAAAGACAATGGTTGAATTTATAGTAGAATTGTGTTCATTGTTAATGAACTCAATACTGATGATACTAGATTTCTCAGCTAAAGCTGTGGCTTCTGAAAACACTTGAATGAAGTACCCAGCATTACTAGTTACTGTGCTATTGATGGTGGAGTGGTCACCACCACATACATCAAAGTAGGTTTCATCAGCCACATAAACCGCTGATCCATAGTGTGCAGTATTTGATGTGAAATAGATGCTAGTGTTCAGCTTGTCTTTACGAAGATGTATATTATCATTAACCTTTAGCAAGCGTAGCTGAGCAGCAGATTCCATGTGTAGTCCACCCCCTTTGCTAGCATTGTTATTAGTAAAAAATAGAAGTGTTTGAAAAGGCCATCCACTCCCTCTACAATAAGACTGTGTGCATACAATCATTGAATTAATGGCATGTATCCCCCCACCATTGCCTTTTGCCTTATTGTCCGAGATGTTAGTTATACTGGCATATCCAGAGCTCAAAGTACTACGATAAAGATACAAACCACCTCCACTGTCACTCGTGGCATTAAGCTTTATACTTAGCACTTGACTGCTTACCACATACAAGGTGCTTTCAACCGCATAAATTGCTCCACCAGTACAAGCAGAATTATATGTTAAGTTGCATCGTCCATAAAACTCAACATCTTGAAGACTCTGTAGGACGTATATTACACCACCACTTTCTGCTGCTTGATTGTCAAAGAAAGTACTGTTACTAAGGGCCAATTCTGACCTAACAGCATACATAACACCTCCAAGTTTAGTTTTATTGTTGTAGAACTGACTTTGATGATCATAAAATAGACTAAGTTGATCCATTACCATGATACCACTAGCCAAATTTGACATGATATTCTTGTACACACACTCTCTCCCAGTTATCCGAGATGTAATGGCTATGTACAAGACTCCTCCTTTATTGGCACTGTTCATAAGGAATATGCTGCTATTGGTGGTTACATTAGAGAGTATAGCAACAGTAAGTGCACCCCCAAACCCATTGGCTCTGTTACTGACACACTAAGCAGAAAAAAAAAAATGTCCGGAAACTCCACATAGTGTAGCTACATGCATAGTAAGGCCACACAATGCAAGCAGGCACCCATAGTGCAATTTTGTGCAAATCGGGTAATGGTCGTCACGCTTATATGTGCGCGTGGGCGTAAAACATTTGCAAATGCATGGTTTCCCTATACAAACATATGGGAAAACGTTAAAGTGCAATAACTTTAATTCAAAGGCGTGAATCAAAAACCCCTTCCGTCAAATTTCTAGTTTTGATCCATTCTACATGCCCATATAAAAATTATAGCTCCAAGTGCTCCCAAAAGCCCCACGAATTAGATTATTTAATTTTTTTTTTTCTACTTAGTGTGTAATTTCTCTATGAAATTTTAATGCATTTGCATAATGGTTGGACAATTAGCCTGAGGCTAGTAGTGAAGTCCTCCCAAAATACATATACAGACACAAAAGAGACAGAGCATACGAAGATGATTACATGTACATGCTAACAGTTAACATAAAGTTGTAGGTGTGCGTAGATTACAGAAAGGAACATAAATGTGTTTTAAAAGTATTGGGAGAAGGGCTATTGACTACAAGTGGAGATAAGGTATTCCAAACAGGGATGACATCTACAAAGAAAGAATGACAATGAGAGAGAGTGGAAACAAAAGGTTGAAAAAGTATCTTGTTATGTGGGTGACGGGGGGATGGATGAGGGTGATAAGTGAATGCTGTTTGAGGGATGCGAGAGTAGTTATTTAGGATGTTGAAAAGTACCTTTAGCTCGATGTTTCTCCTACGTACTTTTAAGGGTGACCATCCTAGTGTTGACAGTAGGTCAGCAATGTCAGCAGTCCAGTTACGCAGTACCATCCTGCCAGCAAACTTTTGCACACTGTCTAGCTTGGCAATGTCGTGCTTGTGGTGGGGATCCCATACTGCGGAGCAGTATTCCAGCTTTGGTAGGATTGCAGTGTGAACTCTCTTACGGCAAATGTCAACTGGGGCTTGATGAAGCTGCCGATGGATAAGGCCAATTTGCCGCTTGGCTGCCTTGCAGATAGTGGTGACATGCTCAGACCAGGTTAGTTGGGATGACAGGGTGATGCCAAGGTATTTAACAGATGGACTTGGGGAGATATTGTGACCTCCGATGTTAAGATTGGTAGGTACGGGTTTCCGAGATCGGGTGACAGTTAGCAGTTTGGTTTTTGCGTGGTTTGGGGTTAACCCATGCTCACGTATCCATTCGAGGATGGAGTCTACGTCTTCCTGCAGACGGTTGGTATCCTCAGCTGAGTTTATCGGTTTGTACAAAAGGATGTCATCAGTGTATAGGATTACTTTCGTCCCAGAGGAGAGTGGGATGTGACTGATGGAATTCATGAAGAGTAGTGGACCAAGGATGGAGCCTTGAGGCACTCCTGAAGTGACTGGTTTGTAGGTGGATGAAAAACCATTTAAGACCACTCTTTGGTATCTTCCAGAGAGGTAGTTTGCAAACCATTTGTGGAGCTTCCCAGATACCCCAACATCTGCGAGGGACTGAAGCAGTTGGTTATGGGGGACAGAGTCGAACGCTTTCTTGATATCAAAGAAAACTGCCGCTACTTGGTGGTTGGTAGAGAGGTATTCATGCCAGTCTCTAGCGATGGTTAAGAGAGCGTCTTGAGTGGAGGATCTAGGTCTGAACCCGTACTGGCAATCAGACTGGATCATCCTCAGACTGGCCAACTTTTAGTAAGATTTACAAGTACATGTAACCAAGCTACATATTTACCTCCTACTGACCAATCAGATTACACGAAACTAACTTGTAGCGCGCTCGGTGCGCACGTGCATCCGGTCACGCGTACATCATGTGGTTCCGAACAGGATCACCGTCATAATCATGTGTGCGTAAGATGTTATTACTCAGATGATTGTGTACCTAGAACAATCAGTGAAGGCCGGACCGTTCAGCTTTTTCGATCGTGAATTTTCAAGCCAAAACAAGGCCATCGTCCCCAGCACAACGTTATACGTAATGGCAAGCTGGTCAAGCTGGACAATGGGATTAGTTCGCAGCCTTTTTGGCTATTCAACCGCGCCTGAGACTGACTCGCGGCAGCTTTCAAAATTTGGGATGTTATTTGCTGGCTCAGTTGGTAAAGAAGTAGCGAAAAATCTGTGGGAAACGTGTAAAAGCCGACCAACAAAGGAAAATACCGTATTGTCAGACTCGAACGTGTTCATTAATAATCGTATTGCTAAGGAATATGGCGATGCCAACAGTCTCAGTGAATGGGTTCGGGACTTAGATGAAATGATGGCTATTGCTTGCTGTAAGGCCATTGGTGACGTCAAAAGCTGGAAGGAAAGAAACGGAAGGGCAAGTCTTACTTGGAACACAGTTGTCTCTATCTTCAACAATTGTGATTACATAGTAATGAAAGATGCTGCTTCCAAGACGATCAATGATGTCAAGTCATTTGCTGATTTAAGGTTATACACAGTGGGCACCGATGAAATTCGAAAGATTGAGCTCATCTCCTGGATCAAAGACTTATTCAACCACCATGGTGAACGAGACATTCTTGACAATTCAATAATATTCATGGCTGAAACTTTGGACCGTCTTGCTGGTATAGCTACAACTTATGGAGTTGCCATTAGGGATATGGTTTCATTCATTTTAGCTACTCGTGTTGAACATGAAAAAGTGATGGAGGTTGGTGTTATTCGTTTTCCCAGAAAAGGCAATGCAAACATTAAGGTGTATCGAATGGAAATTTTTGCTTTCATGAAAAGCTCTCGTGTTTTGCCTATTCAGTATGATCAAGGTGGACTTGAAATTGAGTATAACAGTGTTGAATTTGGAGTAAATAGTGCTGCTATTGACACTCTGCATGCAGAAAGAGCAAAAGAAAAACTAAGGGATCCAACAACCTTTAACTTCTAACTGAATTAAGTGTGCCATTGCCATGATTCATAACTTTATAAAGGTAGCTGTTATCGGAACAGTTAATATTATAGAAGTCATGCCATCATTAATAATTTGCTGACAATTTATTGAGGTGTAGGCATTTAAAGGCATTATGTCTCAATATTACTATTTTTGGAAACCAATCGCAAAACGTGACGAATATGGACGTCATGCGCGCAAGCGCTAGCGCCTATAGCACGGGCTAGCGTTAACGCTAGTGGGGATCGGGATCGACTAAATTCACCCAATTCAAGTTGATGAGGATCACGTGATTTTGACATACTCAACGGTCAAGTTCAGGTGTACAGTCCATGGAGGTAAGCAAAAGGTCAGAAGGGGCTACTCTATCAAAATGGCATTCAAAAGTATGGATAAGTTCGATGTGGTATCCCTTTGGTGGTGAAAGTTGAACGATCTTCACTCCCTCGGAGCATTGCTCTACTGTACAGTACTTTAGGCTTAGTTGATAGCAAATCCAGTGGTACCTTTGGCTGTTAGGTTGTTTACAAAAGAGTAAATGTTTGCTTTGAGCAAATTAGCTGCTGGGTTAATTTCTACTTGTGACCCCCAGTAGCCAATACATTCCATTTTCTTACAGTGAGCTTCGAGTGTACCACTAAATACATATTTTTGAAAGAGATGGCCATTTTCCCTTGTGGATTGGATGAGGGTTTGTCTGATTAAGTGGTGAAACTTTTCATGACCCAAAATCTCTTTGGAAAGTGCTCTAAACAAGCAATTACCATCAGCTTGAATAAAGTCAATTCTCCGTTGTTTTCCCAGCATGTTCTGTAGTAGTTTGTATCCTTCTGTGTCTGGTGGTGGATGGAGAATACATCTAGCTTCATTGACATTATCTGCTGTCTTATCTATTCCCAATAGCTATAGAGCAAGTGAGAGCTGGCACCTATAACTCCACACCATTGACTCATGTGTTGAGTATGGCCCACCTGAAGATTGAACGTATTGTGGTGGGATAGGAATATCTGCAAACTCTACATATGGTGGCTTCAGGAATACCGGGCAAGACCTGAAATAGCCCTATAGAAGGTATAAAATGCATATCATTATGTACATATACATACACATGTATTTGTATATACCAGGACAAATATACACATACCTCGGAAAACTCCTTTTGTGGTACTTTCCCTTTTTCTTGCACATCTAGCTGTGGCATTGAAGCTACAACATATACAGACATTATTACATATAGCATCATTAAATAATTTAGTTGTTTGATGTACAATGTAGTGTCCTTACCATACATATCTCTCAAAGAGTGTAGCCTGGAGATGACATCTGCCACATCAGCTTCTGCTTTTGCAGTACGTATGCACTTGCGTTTAACACAGCACTGCTTCTTTAAGCCTGGTCCACCATTTTTAAGCTTGTTGAGACAAAACTTACATTGGTTACAGTCGGTACTAATGCATCCTGGACATTGTCCACATCGGCTATGCCTCTTGCAACCTGTGGTCATATAATATGCATTTTTACAACACTTGTCCTGTATTTGGTATTATGCATACTTTTTGTAGCACTGGTGTTAACGGTTTGTGTACCACCAGATGGTTGTTGAGATTGTGCTTTTATCCTGTGTATGAACTGCTTTTGTGCCTCTGACACTTCTTTTGCAATCTAGAATGTTACAGTAATTACATGTAGCATGTAGTACACATGTGAGAATTTAATAATTCGTACCTTTTTATGTCTGAGAGCCTTGCTTCCTGGTGGTTTCTGAAACGCCAGTCCTTTTTCTTGTGATGAACCTTGGAATGCGATGTCAAAGATGCATATTTTACTGATCTTTGGTGCAGTTTCTTGTACTTTTGTGAGATTTTCTTTGCTGAATGTGTAACAAGAGCTGGTCTCAAAACTGTATACCTCCTTCGTGTGGCAACATAGCTCTGAACTTTGTTTTGACATCTTTAAGCATGCGATCAAGGTTTAGAAGCTGTGTAGCGTCAGTACAGTTGTACGAGAGGGACTCAACCACTTTCAATGTAGTGATAACTTGTTGACATGCTTTTTGAGTAGAAATGGAATGCTATAGCATACATGTAATAGGTAAATAAATGCACATGTATAATTACACTATAGAGATAATTACTTGATGTTGTGGTAGTTCATCTGTAATGCCCATTGTTTCATCCAGGTGTTCTGGTGCTGGGCTATTAGATTCAGGGAGGTTACTACCACAATTGGATAGATTGGTGAGTATAGCCGAGTCAGCAGTAAGATACTCATTCTCAAGGTACTCTTTGGGTAGGCTTTTCCATCTCCAGTTTGGAAATTAATTAAATACTGCGAAAAAGTGCTTGCATGGTATATACCAGCGTATCCAATCTTTACAAGTACACTCTGGCATGTTTTCATCATTTGTGAACCTAACAGTATGCTCTTTTCCTGAGGTATTTTTAATGGTGAATTGGCTAGATCTATCAATTTGTTCCACTGATTCTTTGGTGAATCTCTCTGCCTTTCTTATCCTAGTTAAACAGTGGAGAAATACTGATCTAGGCTGACCTTTCAAATATTCAGGCACAAACTCATTGTATGACCTATAAAATTCTGACATTGCAAAGTTTTCTTTTTGATACTTTTGGAGCATCTCTGGCAAAAACTCTTCTACCAAAATTGTCACTAGATGTGATAATGTGATATTTTTACCCTTTGGTAAATAATTGTACTTCAATGTTTTGTTCAAAGCTTCCACTCCATTGTTGGTGTCTACTGCAGCGTGGTAGCAGTCATCACAATAAACCCTGGCCCATAGCTGTAATGCAACAATCACAATTACGTTCACTACTATCCTCCTAAAATATTAGAGCTCTATGTGCCTAACAAGTAAACTAACAGGGAGGCATGTGTTGGGTGGAACTTGTGACAACATTTGTTAATTGGGTTACCACATAAAAAGCCAGTGATGAAACCATGATGCCACTATGCCAAAGGGGCCTGGGGAGGACACTATGACAGTAAAACACGTATAATTCACATACATGTACGTGTGCTCTAATTGGAAACTAACTCAAGCTAAAGAATTCAATGTTGCATGCATACATTGTAGTTGACTTGTATTGACAGGAGCTTAGGAACAAGATTATTAGTGCTTACCTTGGGAATACATAACTATTTTGTCTCAAACCAATCCCTTACACAATCGTTGTTTTGCCAGGATATGCTTTGAGGTTCTCTACTGCTTTTTGACAGTAGAAATCTAGGGGCAGCCCTGATCCATGATCTGTTGGTGGAGCATTTGCACATTCCCTTAACATGGATAGAAGAGATTCTTTCTCATCATCACTGAGACCATGTTTGTGATTGTTTGTCCACCGCTCCCACGCTTGTTCGCGGTGAAAATCACACAAGTATATTTGTATACCAGGAAAGGTCTGTTCAAGAGCCAAAAGTTCAACCTCCGAATAATCTGTCCTGAAAAATTGTGGGTTCCACATAGGATCCCAGCTACGTAGCTGTTGCAGTGCTTCAGAGATGTGTTCAGCAGTTTCAGCCTGGGTGATGAACTCACCAACCACACTGTACCCCACGTTTGTTCTAACACAAATGAAAAGAGAGCCAAATCATAACGTGTGGTTTTGTATGTTGCATCTATGAGACTTATATTGTTGCCATAATGCTCAAGCAATTTCTTTTGCCACTGTGTCTGGTGTACATAAATGAAAGTTTGAGAGCATTGCTCATGAGATCCTAAAACTTCACACCAGTCATCATCACCGCCTGAGTTCCCTTGAAACTCTTTCATATTCTTCATTTCTTCTTTTTTAGGTAGCTGTCCAGATGGTGGGTGTTCTGGTTCAGCTTCTGCTGTAATGTAGGGCCGAAAGAAAAAGGTACTTTCAAGATCATTTGCCTCCCATTCTTTGATTTTAAGCCTCAAATTCTCTTGATCCAATTTGGAGAGCTCTAGTGCTCTCTTAATTAGCCCGATAGACATGATTCTTGATATCTATAATGGTGGGATAGAATGCTCTGTCATGTGTCTGTGGTTTGAACCCAAGCTGTTTGCTAATTTGGTTGTCTGTGTGATACTTTAGCAACTTTATGACCTCATGCACATCCGTAATATTAGCTGAAACTAACTCTTAAATTTGTTATAATATAGTAGTAGGGGTGGACTTTCTGAGCAAATGCTATATCTGCTCCAGTTGGATGATTCTTGTGTGCCTCATTTGTAGGAAGCGATACAAAGTATTTTGTTTGAGTTTTGGGAATGCCAGTATCCAACTCTTTCCTGAGTTCTCTCAGTTTATCTTCACGTAGTAGCCGTAATTTCCATGAACTGAGTCCTTCTTTTCCTGTTTTGTGACCTGATAATCAGGATACAGTGTATACTGAGTAATCTCAATGTGTGCACAGCACCCAATCTTTCTTGTGCCCTGTAGCCGTAGCCGAGCATGCTTAGACTCTTTTTTCTAAAAGTAGTGCTGCCCATACTGACAATCCAGTATTGTGTGTTTGTCAATTGTAAAGGGAGTGTCATCAAAGTTGATTGTATTTTTCTTTTCCCAGAAAACCTTCGCCTGATTGGTGGCAGTAGGGACCTACAGTGTGACAGACTCCAGTTTATAGCTATTTGAATAATTATTGTGTATAATCATTTATTGATTGTATTATACCTTATTCTCCTTTCCTTGAGCTTGACTAGGGTGATTGTCGACTCCGGAAGTTATTTGAGCATTGTTTGCCCAAGATCGTCTAATCCCAAAGGTTGATACAGTGCATGCTTGGTGCTGCTGTCTCACCAGGTCTCTATCATCAACATAACCCTCATACTGGCCTCATATAGGCCAACCTTCTTCAGTCTGTGCTCTTCGACCCACTGTGGTGGTGCGTCCATGGCCATGGCTTGAATTCACGTGTGCAATGATGGTTGAGTTTCGCGCGCTTTTACTACCCACATGCGATATGATATGCACGTGTAGAGCTAGCTAGATAGATAGAGGCACAGGTCGGAGGTCAACGCATTATCGTGGCGCAAGCGCATTGCGGCATATCACGTGACCCTCATCAACTTGGCCTTGAGTGAACCATATATATCTCTCTGTTACCTATGGGTGCAGTGAACTTAGTCGATCCCGTAAACCACGCCCACAGTCAGTTATCGGTCGATCGATCCCAACGCGCCTACGATGGTGGATAAGCCCAAGAAACGAAGGATACACATCGAAGAGAGAGGTAAGCCGGCCCTTCTGCATCATCCTTCAGTACACTCGCGAAGTCGATTTCGCTAGCTAACGTCAAAAGTACACGCCCGCTCGCGGGCGCAGGGCTAACTTGGCCGGCCGGCCAGAGTGGCGTAATCGCGACTTCACAAAAACGGGCACATCGCCCACGTACTTGATTGGATAATGGGGATCCCCATCAGACTTCCGTTCCTAAAAATACGCTTATATGGTGGCACATGTTACAGTTGCATAGTATCGATCCTTCACTGAATTAAAAAGTCTTGATGTCCATCCTTGATAGAACATTTTCCCCTTTTCCCCAAGGCACACCATGATCACAGTAAACTTGGGTGACTCCTTACCAACACTGAATATGATATTATTATCAGCTAGCCTGGATAGCTATAATTATATTATATGGCTATCTGATATTATGTTAAAGGAGACAATTACGCCCCAAGTAGTGAATAATATATATATATTTTTTTTTATCTTTGAGGTCACCATAGGCCTATAGCTAGCTACAGCTGCAGGCCTTAATTATTTGAGCGTTCAATACCCAGTATGGATGGCCAGATTTATATGCACGCATACCTTGAGGAACGTGATTATTTTTTGTGGGTAGCTATGTATATGTATGCATTGATCCTGGATTACATGCTAGGTTTCTCATTCATGCATATGCGTGAATGAGAAACCTAGCATGTTACCATTTTCATAGAATAACTTTAGAACAATGCCATGTGTGGTGCATGCAAGGATAACAATATTATTGAAGAAGGCTAAATGAAATCACATGGCTGAGCAACATTGTAGTTGCACTTTGACCTTTTTCTTAATTAATTGTTGTTTTCCTTTGTTATCAGGAAAATATAGAGTCAGTCAGGTCTGTTGAACAAGGAATTAAATTGGCATGGCCACACCAAACATATCAAGCTACCTGAGCTAAGTAAGACAGCTATTCTTTCTGCCTGTAGGCTGTAATTCAAGTAGAAAGCTCTCCTGGAAATTCCAGGAAGGTGAAAAAGGTACCCTTATCCAGTTGGTGTGAAAACCACTGAGTCAGTGTAGTACTGGAACTCCAGACAGCCTATTGATAGAGCACTCCAATTGGAACAGTAGCCACAAATTGTGTGCGAAAAACCGAACTACCATCGAAAATTGTGAGAAATAGAGAACGCCTGAAGATCCTCACTGATTGAACGAAAACCCAGGATACCCGGGAAGAGTGTAGCTCATCAGCTGGCCCTGAACTGAGCAACCAGTCAGGTCGCAGAATCTTGCAAAGCCTTGTAACTTCAGCAATCATCAGCGAAGGGTACAAATCAAACTGATGAAGTAAGGGAAGGGGCTACACAAGAACGTAAGGCAGCTAGCTAGTGCAACCAGCATCACCTTGTCCACAACTATCTGATATGCCAGTGTTTTCAGTTGTCATATGAAGACGCCCCATCAACAGAATCATTAAAAGTCTACTGGATAAGGCCACTCCAAGTTGTACTTCTGTTTCTGGATTCTTCCAAAGACCGTGTGGGCGCGGGCAGTAAATCACCATCATTGCAACCAAATTGGACTTTCTTCGAACACTAATTTTTGTCATTAAATATTCATGTGTCAGTTGTGCATGCGGTATACAAACTAGCTACTGAAGATGCTCTGTAAAATTGCCAAAAGTATTCAGGCAGGGGACTAGAAACAAAAGTACAACTTAGAGTGGCGTAATGCTGAAGATGTCCAATTTTCCGTAACTGATGATTCCCCATGCCATTCCAACAAGGTTCCAACACTGAAAAGTCAGTGCCTATCCAACAATAAGTCTTGAAGAAAAGTCCATCTGAAGAGGAGTATGACCTGAAGTATATCAAGTCATGCAAAACCATTAAGTTTGTGCGATACCATGAGACTAGTGATCCACTTCTCTACATCCAGAATGGAAGATTCAAATTTCCAACCCCAATCGCTTTAAGAACAAGAGCTAGACCATAGTTTGGCCTGCTAGCATATGTATGTAGTATTATTTACCATGGCAATAAAAAGATCTTTCTGTCTATACATGAAACTTTTCTGCTTAATATATACCTGGTTCTATCAGTTACACGAGGCATACCGGCTGAGACTATGGATGACACATTATTCATTATTATACAGTTGGCAGATAATACACTAATGTTAGCTACATGTTCACACAAATTTAGTTGTTAGAAGTCAAAGGTCTCCTGGATTCCCAACTTCTCTCTTGCCTTTGTAGCTATTGTTGTGTCAATGGCAGCCCTAAATGGCCTGAAGTCTTCTTTTTTGTACTCGATTTCAATTCCTGATTCTTTACAGCATGATAGGGCAAATACTTGGAGTCGAGAAAGACTAAGTACACCTTTTGTCCCAGGAAAGTGTACAGTACCAAGTTCCAGTATCTTGGCCTTAGCACTGTCTACTGGTGTCGGTAGATCTTCAGCAGAAGCTCTGTGTTCTATCACCTTGACTGCAAGTTGATTTAAGAAGCTTTCTTTGACCATCATCTGAGCTAGTAATGAATTTGTGAGCAATTTTTGTTCGTCTTGCTTTTGGAAAAGGTCTCTGATCCAGGTAGAAATGTTAGTATTAGTCAGATCTTTCTCTTCGTATGTTTTCATACCACTCACATGCTTCGAATTCTTTTCATCTTTAACAATGTAGTTACAATTGTTGAAAATGCTTTCAACTTGGTCGAAGGTGAGACATTTAACATTACGTTCCTTCAACCCAACTTTAAGATCTTTTATGGCCAGGCAACAAGCTACAGCCATCTCATCGTTTAAATCCCGGACCCAACTTTCGAGATTCGACCCATCAAACTCCTTAATAAGTTGAGTGCCACCACCGACAGCTAACAGTGAGCCTGTTAAGGCCTGATCATAAAACAGAGAGGTTTCACCGATGTTTGTCCGTCCTTCAGTGAATACCATCCCCATTGTATTCACTGAGTTATTTTGTTCACTTGACTGAGTCGTTGCAGAAGGCTCTATCGCATTCACTGGATTAGAGCTGGTAATATTTGTCACACACTTGGGCTCTATCGGCGCAGTCACTGGGTTAGGGCTGGCGGCCGTATTTGTGGACTCCTCACACTCGGGCTCCGCCACCGCTATGATCCCTGGCACAGTCACTGGGTTAGGGCTGTCTGCGTTTGTGGACACCACACACTTGGGCTCTATCGCAGTCACTGGGTTAGGGCTAGCCATGTTTGTGGACACGCAGGCGATTTTGGGAGGTCAAAGGTCAAACGTAATCCCTTTGGTACGGAAATTATAATTTACAACTCGCTCGAGCTCAGCCTCATATATAGCAGGCCAGGCCGGCCGGCCATGAGGCCAGGTTGGACACAATCACGTGCGCACAAAAAGTGGGTGTGTTGCCCCATATACACTATACAAAACCTAATTAAGACACAATCTAAAGCGTTTTAGATGAGAAAGTATGTTGAAACCCAAGAGAAAAGAAGATCCAGTGCCATACCCCGCCCGTCCACCCCTCCAACTTCTTGTAAATCAAGAAAACTTGGTTCACTGTGAGACAAAACCCAAACTGAATCGATCGTATTTGTCGATTGTGGTAGGTTTCTTTCACTGTTATAACACTAGATTTACACGAGTCACCTCTGTTTCAGCTTCAGATTTAGCTGTACCTCACACTCACAAACATTTTAGCTACCAGCTATTCTCGCAAATCATTGCATTCTTCTGAACACGTATCAATTAATAATTAATACATGCAGCATGCAGCATGCATGATGTGCATACCATGTACCATATCAAGAGTAGATTAGCCATAAGAGTGTTGAACTACTGCAGGCCCCATATAAATGCGAAACGTCTGAATAACGTTGCACATACGCTGCTTTGGTTAGCCACAATGTACTGTACCTGTTGCTGTGTAAACTGTAAGTGCAGTGCTGGCTCTGTGAATATCATTAACTGACTAGCCAGCTGCACCAGTGAAAGCCACAATACTAGGCTTATCTGCCCATCATCCACTTCTGATACACACTCACTGTGCTGATTATCTGATTTTCTGACATCATTCAGACGTTTCGCGTTTTATATGGAGCCTGCAGTAGTTCAACACTCTTATGGCTAATCTACTCTTGACCATATATATATACCAAGGGCCAGGTCATGTGACTATAACGTAAATGTGCGTCATCAGAGGAGGTAGGAAATGATCACGTGCTCCCCGAAATCTGCTGTGTCATCACTTTTTATCCCCATATTAATATTATGACAGTAAAACTTCAATGGCGATTTTCGAGGGTGATCTCTCGGGATCCCCGAACAAAACATATATGGCCGTGATCAGCGATCGAAACTACACTATTTAAGCTAGGGGGATCCCACAATTTTTGAGCTTCAGCACAGCGACTGTATGAGGGACACACCTACGATGACACACATATTGGTATGCGCACAAATCACGTGGAATATTAATAATTTCGTACCTCCTCTTGTGCGTCATGTCCATGGCCTCTGGCCCTGTAGTAGTACTAAGCTGGCCGAGGCTGCTCTCTTTACTGAAGACAGCTAGCCTACTGCTGCTAATGAAACTCAAAGGAAATTCTACCATTAGCTACTTAACTCAGTACTGTGCCACATAGGGCGTGCTAAAGCTCACAGGACACATTCAGTTGCATCAAGAACACCATTCCAGCCAATGCACCAAAGTCTGCACGAATTTATGCTCAACTTAAACTACCCTACAATACATGAAGCTTCATCTCACCAACTGAAAACTAAATTTTACTTGATACTTGTACAAGCATAATGTGTGTGCAACATAATACTAGATCAGTGCAAAGAGGGTCCAAACTGATCCTGCGGTATAGGGGGTGGTTTCTGATGTCCATTAGGTGATGCTAGAAGCATTTCCTACAGACAATCTAGGTTGTTTCTACAGAGCTCTTTGCTCACTGAATGTTGTGCTATGGACCAGAGTTTAGAGCATTTTCAGTCATCGATGTCATTCATAAAGTATGATAGTCAGCTCCGAACTGATGTCTGTGATCTGAGTGATACAAAAGAATAATGATGATCACTTCCCACAAGGATATTAAGGCCCTAGCTTTATTGTGTGTTCTTGGATCATGAAGGATCAAGGGCATGCAATTGTTTATATCCAAAACGCTAATAGCTGGAGTGGTGAAAAAGTAGGCATGCAATGACCAATACCTATATGCAATCATGTGGTATGGTCTTTATGTCAAGTATCATAACCCACACCTACATGTAGTACCCTATAGCGGGAAATTTTTGTATGGTGCAAAGTTTCGCGGTTTTCACGGATAGATCGACCCCCTCGAAAATAAGAACCACGAAATTTTTTCAATCTAGTGCTAATTATGGACCATCGGTGGGTGTGGTCTCACCAGAGTGCTAACGCAAAATTAAGAACCATGAAATTTTCTTCTGAAGGGCTGGGAGGCAACTCCGCGAAAATATGCACCAGCGAAAATTTCCCACTATACAGTATGCTGTGGGCAAATGTCTTTAGACAACACACATTGAAATTACATGTATCCAGTGACTGAGCATAAAGGTCAGCCATAGTACATGTACATGACATTGTACTACATGTACATACTGTAGCCTTGTCCCTAGCCCCTCCAAGCTTTTCAATGTTTCTGTGTGAAACATTAAAAAACTGGGAGGGACTGGGGGACGAGGATATAGATACCGTATAGAAGGAAACTTGGCAAAGTGAATTTATCAAAAATCACCAGATTTATGATCTTCAGCATTCAATCACCAAATTTAATTTCTACCAAATTATACCAACTAAGAGCCAATTCTCCAAAGTTACCCACTTTATGGCAGGCCTGTTAAATTATTTTTCTTAAACTGATATCACAAATAAATCATGCATTATAGAGCCCCCCCCCCCCCAACTAAATGGAGTTTGCTAGTGGTGTGTATAATCAACTAAATGCCCACCATTTGAGTCCAGTAGACCATCACTAGTCTCACGGGCCAGGCCCCTCTAACGCAAAAAGCGAGAAGGGGTCTAGTAAATCGCCTATAGAGCCCGTGTCGACCGTGCACTATAATATACTCTTGTTATTGTGCAACTGCGTAATTTTATTGATCAACCATGCTCTCAATCTTGCTGGATCACGCAACCGCACAATGTAAAAATGTCCACTGCCAGCTGTGCTGCAGTTACTACTACTATGATCGACGACAGTGTCTGATGGCCATAAAGAGCGTCAAACAGAACAGGCAAGATCTGGCAACACAATGACTTGCCATACCCTGTAGGTAGAGACACGAACACATCCTTTCTGTCGGCACATGCTTCTATAGCTTCTTTTTGCTTGTCCTTCAACTCTTCGTACTCCAGTATAGCCGTCACTACTCTCAAAGCCAACTTGACATCCATGTCATTTTACTTAGCACGTTTCTCTGCTCTAAACAATTGTAATCGCGCATTGCGCGTAATAATGAACATACGTAATGTACTTTGGTTGTCATGTGACAAATGTACTTGAATCTGATTGGCGCGCACTGTAGGAAGAGTGTGTAATACACTAGTCTCGCAAGCCACACCCTCTAATCACTGCGAGAGAGAGGGTCTGGTGAACGTGCGTACAACGAGTTGTTCTGCTGGAATGCAATAATTGCACTTTTAATTATCTTCCGCGGCGCGCGCTCAGCAGCACATTTTCGCGCCGCCAGTCGTGTAATATTAGTGCGCACACGTGCGCGTATTATTATAGTAGCACAAAAGATCGAGAACAAGATCGAACTTCTCGAAGCATCGGCCATAGCACTATCTTCTGATCTGACGCGATCGATCACGTCGCTCCAGCTCCACACGTACACATTTGCACATTTTTACAACACGCGCAATATTTTACACGGCTACTAGACAATGACGTAATGTCACATGATCAACATGCCGTGTTATGATTGGACGTGACAAGATCTTGTCGCAGAACAACTCGTTGTACGCACGTTCACCAGACCCTCTCTCTCGCAGTGATTAGAGGGTGTGGCTTGCGAGACTAGTAATACACATAGTAGTAGTGAAAACATCTCTTTCTGCATTTGACGTCACCGCGTGGTTGCAACACCTTGTATTGCATGTACTAGTACACCACAGATGTGTAGTGATAGGCCCGGATGAAGCCACACTGCAGATGCACTACTGGCAGACAGTGTACATGGATTTTGTGGCTGTAGCGCTGTACTTTAAGTAGCTGCTAACCATATTCACACCCCACTACTACTGCAGCTGTGACATCAAATCCATGTTTTCACTACTATTGTGTGTGTTGCACACTCTTCCTAATAATTATACTCTTGACAATAAAAAATGCACAAGTTCATTTCCAGCGTACCATTCTAATTAACACACACCAGAAATGCATTCCTCCGTGACACGGGATCTATAGGCGATTGACCAGCCCCTTCTTGCTTTCAGTCAGATATGAGCTTGACAAATATGATGTACTTGAGTCTGAGTGCGGCAGATGCTGCTTGTCTTCATGGTCAAGTTTACGATATCCTTTGGTGAAGGAGCCTTTCTAATTAAGCTTGTTCTCTTGGATAGCATATCACCTGTACAATAATCAAACGGTTTCAAACCTGACTGCTCATAAATTATTTTGGTTCAGCCAAGTTAATTATAATCATCTATCTGGGGGGCCTTTATTACCAAGTGGCTTGGAAGGCCCCCCAGATAGGTAAGGCTCATAAGCCATTATCTTACATATACATACTTAGACTTATATGTACTCAACAGCTTTTCCTACACCTACATTCCTTTTCACGTTCAGTCTCAGTGTGCTGCATGATTTGATATTTCGCACCAAAGGGGTTAAGGTTGACCGTTGACCTCCAAACTGCGCCCAAAATAAAAATAAAATCGCGTGGCTGATATTTGATCATAGATAATAGAGAGGAAAATTTCTCCCCCTCTAGTAAAAATTCTCTCCCTACTCTCTATTATCTATGATTTGATCTAATGATCTGACACGAAACTGGTGAAGTCAAGATTTAAGGTGGGACCTTAATTAAAAATGGGGAGGATCGGAAATCACTAATTTAATTAGCGATTCGTGGAGGGGCGTGGTCAACGAAGCCATACGAATATTGTGGTCGGAGGTGGGCGTGGTCAGGAGGGGCTAGGGAGCATTATGCGAGTGATTTAGCGACCGGACGTGGCTCCTGAAGAAAAGACCGGTAATTGCCCACATCAAAGCAAGATCAAAGCATTCTTTCTTAACTATTAACCGCTGGCACAAAAAAAAAAAAAAAAAAAAAAAAAAAAAGAAGGCCAATTATGCCTAATTTAGCTTGTGGGCGTGTCCCAAGTCATGCGTGCAGTGTGTGTGCACGCTTTAATGCAGGTTTTATTGGTTCCGGTTGGGCGCGGCATTTGCAGGCCCATGCTTCACTTGTGGGGCCCACAACCGTGACGTGCGACAGGTGGGCGTGTCCCCCGTCCGGTGTGACCTCTGACCCCTTGCCAGGTGCCTTGGTGGGCGTGGCAGGAGGTCAAAGGTGAGGCCATGGCAGTTAATGAGGCAGACTACACCAGTGTGATTGTACGGACTGTAGGGCCGGAGGAAAGGCAACGAAGGTGTGAAGTGGGTGTAGTTGTGAAGAGGTGGTGTTGCTCCGCCCACACAGGAAATGAGGTGAGCTCTTGTGTGGGCGGTGTGGTGGAACAATCGTGATGGAATTGTGTGCATTTTGGCTCTGTGAAAGCTGTGTGGTTTTTGTGGGATTGTTTGTGGGCTTCCGATGGACTTCCGGTGGCCAGCCAACACCTGATTGAGAAAGGGGGTCCTTGAGGCACAGGATGGTGTTGCTGTGAGTGTGGTCTGGCCTGGCCTAGCTTCCGGTCCTTGGAGAATATTAAATGAACACATCCGGCCTTAGCAGCCACACCCCTTTGGCAGGGGTAATTAAATGGACGTGGTTAGACATCTTGCACTTCACTGATGCCTTTGATGTGGTTTAGGTGTCCACTGCTCTTATCCACCCCCGCAATTTCCATTTAATCAAAGTCCTACCTTAAATTGAAACCTCCCACTTTCAGGTTCAAGGTTGCCACATTGGTTGGCACATTGGCTGAACCCTATTTCCAGGTCCCCCCTCATCGTTTCAATAGGCACCAACTCGACGGTTGAACTGCACTCGGACACTGGCCCGGTATCATAGAGTACGGGCTCCGGGTAAAATTTCCTCCCCGGAGGTAGCGGTCTAAGGATACTTCCTCCCCCCGGAGTTTCTATCCGTTTATGAAACTAGGAAAATGGCTCCGCCCCGGGCTAGGAAATTTTCTCCGGGGTGCAGGTGTAAGGTCACGATCGCTGTTACTAGATTTTATGTATGATACTCTGCACTGGAAAGCTTACCAGGAGCCTAAAGCAGTAAATCTGCAAGGTAGACTGTATATTAATTGCAATCCAGTTGGGTGGAGCCGATCGAACTCGCATGGTACGCAGAACGGGTAACAATCTAATTACTAAGTATGCTGCTGTCTTGTTGATAGTGTGATGGCTACCATGCTGTCAGCTGGGTGATTTGCTGCATGCATGGTAGTCAGATAAGACTAAGTGATCATCTCAACTCAATGTCTCATAATTCAGTGCATGCAATTGAACACGATGGAGTTACAGGAGCAGATCTAGGGGTGGGAGATACAGGGCTCACCCCCTCCAAGCCCAGTACATGTAATTACCTTCATGTACTAGTGACCTACCTTTTGTCCAGAGAATGCATAAAATATCAGATGATCTAGCAATTATTTCTGATAAAGAACCATGATTTTGCCTTGGTATCATTGTTATCCATCGTGAGAATGTCGATCATTTGCATATGCATAATCTTGAATTGTTTAAATTATGCATGGCACAGTGTTATCTTCATGCATGAGGGTGAAAGTTATGAGTTCGTGTAGCTAACATTGTTAGTCTCTGTTCGCAGGGGGGAGGATTTTTACTAGCTAGAGGGGGAGAAATTTTCCTAGGAAACTTCACTCTGGGGGGAGTGCTTGTCCTTTGGATATTCTCTCCCCCGGAGAAAATTTCTGGGGGAAGGTTCTGTCCTGTGACACTGGACTTGCGCCAACCCATGCCCTACTGCCATGCAGACAACACTGATCGACTTGCATGTATATGCTTTATATAATAGCTATACATGTACTATACTATGAAAGTGAAGTTTATCCTGAAAGTGTTTATCCTGCTAACATATGCTCAACAGGCAGCAAGAAAAGCCCTAAAACAAATGGCTCAAAGAAAGTAAGCACGTTCATAGCTAAACAGTGGCTTTAAATAAACTTATTTGTTACGTGACAGCAACAACCCAACCAGAAACAGCTGCCACAAAACATGGGCCAGCAAGAGCCAACTCAGTAGCTAAGGGGGTACACAGAATATAAGTGAATCTTATGCCCCATCTCAGGAAGTAGCTAATCACAGGTAAGTTTCATGTCCTTAGAATACACATATATGTACAGTGAAATCACAAGTATATAACATTGTGTACGTAGCTAGGTGTGTTCATGCATATTTTTATTTTGTCAACGTAGCTACATGTAGCATAAACTCTCGATTAACGGCCGAGGTTTGTGCCTGGCTTCATAACTCCTGTTTGGAACACTTCTAGAAGCCAGCTCAAAGTTCTACATGACGGCCATTTACTCCTTCAAGCTGCTGTACAGTTAAAAATTCCCTCATACTAACGACTTCTGAGTTATGGTCACGAAAAGGACCCCTAGTCCATCCTCGATTATCGTCCACCAACATCAATCATCGGCCGCCAATACATTTTTCTATTCACGATTATCGACTGAACCGTTAAAATGTGTTATAACTATTTATCAGTACAAAATCACAATTTTTCAGCACTACCACGTTAACAAGCAGGTCAGACTACCCCTTACCAGAAGTAATGGTCGAATTCTTATGTGCTATTTTGGCATGATGAGTAAATAATCGATTAATTTGACACCTATCAAGCTAGTTAATAACTATTTCGGAGTTCTTTGTCGATCTTTGTGCTGTCCTTGCCTTGTGTTTAGATAGTAAGACCTGAAACAAAGGTAAGTTGATAGTAAATACGGGGTATTAGCAAGAAAGTAGGCCTATACATGCCAAAATAAGCATCGGGTCCCTGGACTTCGAACTTACCTCAGTGTGTACGCCACTCCAACTCTCTATCGACTAGTTTGGATGTAGAAGTAACTCACCAGTTCATAAAGATAGCCTCAGAAAGCTTTGAAGAGCGATCCTCGTTCCATAAACTGTGGCTACTTTGGCCTCCCTTCGTGGGGTTCCGTATAGCTATTTCCCGTAAAAGGAACGTAAACTTTCCGTAAATTGGGTGGCCGATAATAGATGTCGGCCGATAATCGAGAGTTTACGCTAACTACTTGAAGGAAAGAACAGAAGAAGATGTGGCACATGTCCTGGATGTATAGCTGAAGACTGTTTAAAGTGCCCAATGTGTCTCGATAAACCTAATTTGTTGTATGAAGCCTTACAAGATCAAAGTACCGCAGTGCCAATAACCATACATATGGCACTGTGGTATATATTGGAAGTGCCATATATCAATTAGGGCCAGCTGTTCAACCAAGTGTTGTAGTAGTTTACGTAGACTCAGACAGTTAGTGGTAGATAGGCCCAACCTTCATACAACAAATTAGTTATTGCATGGGCTTCTCTCGTGCCACACTGCGGTTATTGGCACTGTATTGGCTTAGATCCCTCAGGCCTGCGGCCCTCAGGCCTGCGGCCCTCGGGCTCTAAACCACTACAGTGCAAATATTCTACGTGTGGCACTTGAGCCCATGCAATAAGTAATACATGGAGGAAGAGGCAAAAAGAAGCAATGCTGTGTAAAATGAAGATGTTCAGGTAAAACATACTCAATTCTATAACCTTGTGTGTTCAAGGATTATGCTCTGTTGTCACACTCCTACATATATTTCTAGTGCAACCACATTGATTACAACTAGCTACATCAAATGCAGCCAGAGATGAGATGTTAAAGGTACAATGAACAATAATTAATGAGCTTATACATCAATGTCAGTACGTAATGCATACAGGAAATAAACAAGCCAGTGATGAAATATGTAAAAGCTTCCTGGAGCTAATTTTCCCAATGAATTACTGCTCAATCCACTAAGTGGAGTAGAGAATTACAATATTGAGCTAGGTAGTGGCTATAATTAATTTGCTAGTACAAATAAATTATAGACAGCAAACCACACTTCCTGTACAATAGATCACAGTATCACAGTATGTGTAATGAGACAGTTGCTTATTGATAATCATAAACAGTGCTACTAGCTGTATAATTATAATACATTACAGTTTAGTAATTCAGTATTAATTAATTTTTACCTATAGCTACCTTGAGATTCAGCTGCAGATTGGCCACCTGTCCTGCAGGTGGTGGTGTTGGGTACATAATTTTACTGAATCAGATGAGTGTCTAAAGTTGAAGAACACGTACAGTTTTAAGTGGATAACCACAAAATAATATCAAGATTGAGGATTGCAAAGTTTATCCAAAATTAATGTTGATGTTTTGTCATTCTAAGTGCAGCCTGCTGATGAGTCCCGGCACTGAAAACATAGGGGATGAAAAGCCTATCATTCATGACCTTCCAGGCCAATTATATCATTAGCTGGTCATAATTTGATAAGTATACAGCACACCAAATTGACATGCAGGATTAAAGTATCTGATGTTTTGATATTCACTAGTATATTATCTCTGTGTACTTGATCGGTAAATTCAGGATTGAAAATAAAGTCATAATTAGGCAATCAAATCAAGGATAAGTCACATGCTCATGCACTATGTATGCACTATGTATGTACTATGCTTGCACTATGCCGTATTTATTGATCAGAATCATGACAATCAGAATCATCCTGATCAGAATCATATGCTCCTTCATGCCAACTTACATCCTAGCAATCAAATTAGGAGCTCTGCCACATCCATTGATTGAGCCACAACTACAAGCCAAATGATAGGATTTAAGTCATAGACTACTAAACACCACTAGCCTACTTAACAATTGAGATACAATTGTCACATGATTAACTGCATACCATCAAACCAAGGACCTCTGTCAGCTTACTGTATCTAAGCATTATTACAATAATTGTATGTCTATTGATTTGACTGCATGCATTTCTAATAATGATCTTGCCCGACAACCACTTTTCATAGTAGTCAAATGCAAGTTTGTTTCGTCTGCTAGAGACCATGCATCTATCAGAACTGGAAAAGTCTTGGAATGCTGTCAAACTACTAACAAACCCAGTGGAAAATTGGACCACACTAGCTACATGCCTGCTATTGTAAATGCACAGTCATTCCAACGTCTCCCAAAAAGGCCAAAGTTGAGAGGTAGAGGCTCTCAGCTGCAGGATCATCAGGTTTATCTCCCCTGCAGAATTTGGAGAAGAAGAGGTATCGGCATGATTGTTAGCTGGTTGCTATTAATTAATAATAAATTCTGCAGGGGAGATAAACCTGATGATCCTGCAGCTGAGAGCCTCTACCTCTCAACTTTGGGCTTTTTGGGAGATACATCCCTGACCAGGAAACATAATATAGACTGTTAATCTCATAATATGTACTGTTTCTTGTAATAATTATTATTATCATGAATAAAATTAATGTATGCATGCAGGAATTTAAGCAACTATGTGTATTCATTCGCTGTATACATAGGAGTATAGAATAATATTAGCATACACACGTTTTGAACATGTTTTGTGAATGAAGCTGAATAATGTCAATGATGTGATTATTATGGGTAGGCTTGAGCACATTATGCTTTTTTTCTTGCCTATTATTCTATTCCGCAATTCTTCATATTTTAACCTATTATTCCCATACTACCACCCGATTATTCTCATGAATTTATTTTAAAAAATTGAGTCAACGCATAAAATTAATGATGTAACACAATTTTAGATTTTTTCAGCTGGAATACCATTAATACTACTAGAACTTTCTTCTTCATTCAAACACAAACTCTCACCAGAACTACTAATCATTACTAGTACTCTCATAAAGAGAACTGCCGCTAGGGCCTGGTGCAATCAAATCTGCCATTTTCATGCTGGATTAGCAATGGTTTCTAATTAACCTCCGCTACATGTGACATTATGCTGGGTTTCCCCCTATTATTCCAGCTTTATGCTTTGTTCCTGGCAGTGCCCTATTATTCTAAAAATTATGCCAGCATAATGTGCACCAGCCTAATTATGGGGACTGATTGGCAAAAACTTAATGATGGAGTAAAGATGAAGGATGATCATGAACTTGAACTATGCCATGATCCTGTGATGTCACAATCCCTCTATAATAGACAACATACAATGTAATTATTATAATAGCTCTTAATTAGGCTGAGGTACCTTAATTGGGCTGAGCAGTTGATCATGTGGTTTGTATCTCAAGTTGGCTAGTGGTTTTGTTTGAGTAGTTTGTGGCTTAGACACTGAGCCTGGTTTGTGATGTGGCTCAGCTCCTGAGCTTCATCAGCTACAGACATATCTATTCTAATTCAGTAGCTTGCTAGGTCCTAAGCTAACTTTAATTCTTATGTCCATACCTTAGGTCCTAAGCCGATCGAGTTAGGTTCCAATGTCAGTGACTTAGGTCCTAAGCTGAATTTTAGTCACAACAGAACATGATATTGTACGCTATGAAGGAATGAAACATAGATACCTGATAAAAAATTTGCTGGACAGCAACAAGAACTGTTGCGAGAGTGGCTACATACAGCCCTTGCATCCCCTTTTAATACCTGCATAGTTACCTGTATACTGGTCCAGACCAGCACAAACTGGATTCAGCCAGTCATCTCCCTTCCAGGCAGCGCTGCACCAGTCCTCCAGAATACAATTACTATAGCTACCTACCATATGTCATGTGCTTACAGCGCTTGAAAATTACCTCTATGCATGTAAGTGATATGGCAACAGTAAGAGCTAGCTTACTTACTATCTAATTCACTTTGCTCAGAAAACAATTATACGCCTTAGGGACCACCTTTAGGATGAAATTATTGGCCGCATTAGTCTGATTAGACTGGTGGTTTATCATGTAAAACAAGTGTAAATGGATCATCCAGAGAAAACATGCAGGAAACGATTGGCTATTATAGGGAAGTGGTTGCTTTATGTATAATAATTATTATGGGCCATTTTGTGGGAAAAGGGCCCTTTGGGTGAAAAACATCATTAATTGTGTTTGTGTGCATTTAACTTTGATGACCACAAACAAGTTCTGGGTTCAATATCAGGTCTTCTAGTAACTTTAAGGTGACATAATAGTGAAGTCAACTTTGTAACTCCCATACAACTTTATGCAGTGTTAAAACTTTCTCTCCAAATTCATTCAACGTAACATTAAACTAAAGTTAATTATTTTTAACATAGTTTGCAAAAGACATTTGGGTGTTTCAAGATGCTGGGATTGATTTCTATTCACTAGGCAATGCAATATTTAGCAATCAAAAAATGCACTAATTAGTTGTTTAAAGCCCTTTTCCTATCAAATGGCCCACATATAATATTATACAGGTGGTCACTATACAACAGCTCTGTAAAATTTAAAATAATATTGGATGACACATTTGAACGGCATGAACAGTGCATGTGAATGCTGTATGTTGAATTGGAGCAGTACAATTAATAATTATGTGAATACTATAACATAATATTATTACTTTCTGTTTATCACATGCACCTGGGGATACATGAAGGGCAGTGTTCCATGACTGCATGTTTGAATGAGGCAGTTGAGTTCAGGGTCGCCATGTGCACATGCATTTGCTGTTGGTAGCGAGTTCCAATCAGTTTTTTTGGACAGTAAGAGTTGAGGAATTGTGTTGTGTGGCAGTTTTACGATGCGGCACAATATATAGAGTATTGTTGGCTCTATGCTGCTATAGTGGAAGAACCATCTTTCCATCGATACTTCAGGAAAGTTAGTAAGATCATGAATAAGATTTATGTATGTGACACACTTGCCAGAGGATAGTGCTCAGATAGGGGGAGCAGACTGGCTTACAGAGCAGTTCCTATTATGATCCTTTCATCATGAGTGTGAACATTGTGAGCATTGTGAACACAATGGCATCAACCATTCATATATTAATATGTGAACATTGTGAATACTGTGAATACTGTGAACATTGTGAACATTGTGAATACTGTGAATACTGTGAACATTGTGAACATTGTGAATGGCTATTTTACTTAACAGTGGAACTAATATAAATGTATTCAAGTGTGTGAACATTGTGAATGACAGCTCAATCAGTGTACACAGTGGATCTGTTATACAGTAATAGTGTATACATGTATGTGTGAACATCATGAATGGGTACGATAATACAATCATGATTGAACATCGTGAATTGCTATATCAGTAGATCTATAGCATAAAGATCATAAAAATAGGATTGTGTGAACATTGTGAATAGCTATAATATACTTAACAGTGGCACAGTGGATCTTAGACTAATATAAAATTTAATGTATTTGAGTGTGTGAACATCGTGAATTACTTTACAGTCCATGGATCTATAGTCTGTGTTCACTATAGCCTAGAGTGGTACACGTGTCTCGAACATGCAATTCAATATACCACGATAAGGCTATAGTATAAGTGGCTTGTACTATATGTATACACTAACACCTTGTCGCTACCCATGGTATAACTTCCCTAATATACCACAGCCAGGCAGCTATACCATGGCTAGCAGTTACTACTGTGTAATATACGTTGTATAGACTACAGGCGGTGCCTTTGATCTTAACTGTAATCATACAAAATATTATACATTGCTATAATAAGAATGCTATATTATTATTAAGTATTAAGTATGTAATACTATCACATGAACTATTGATATACAGACGATTCTATGGCAATGTAAGCCAAGATGCTCTAAAACAGCTATATCTTTCTCTCGTTAGACCGCATCTTGAAAATGGCTGCCAAGTTTGGAATCTGCATCTTGTGAAGGACAGGCAGTTTCGAACTACGGAATAATATTTTATCTGGTTGAAATTCACACCAACTTGAGCTCCAAGTCCCTTTTGCTCACACAAATCCTTACTTTTACTCCTTTGTACCACACACCACTTCTTTGTGGAATTCCTTATCTAAAGATGTTATAAACTCCTCCACCTCATATCATTCCTTCAAGTACCATCTACGTTCACATACATTAGTTTAATTATTAAGTTACTACTATATTATTATAACAGTACAATCATCATTGTTATTTAATACTCAGTTTTGGGTGCACTTTGTTATTAGCTTATTGCTATTTGTGTATCCTGTGCATATTCAATGCATAAAGTATTATAGAAAAAAAAATTATAACCATGCTTGATCGCTGTATAGCTAGTAACATGCTTTAATAATGTAATAAGAATATTAATCATATAATTATTTTGTCTCTATACAAAAGTCCAATAGAGTAGGAGTGCGATTATTTTCTTAATTTGCTCTCTTACAGTAATTTGCACTCCTA
Organism: Stappiaceae bacterium; assembly: GCA_964291365.2. Lineage (GTDB taxonomy): Bacteria > Pseudomonadota > Alphaproteobacteria > Rhizobiales > Stappiaceae > JBDWFY01. Next base: position 94,489 of record OZ219985.1, on the reverse strand, counting down.
CTGAAGCGCGGCGCGCGCTGGACCAATCAGAGAGTAGTTACGGATCATACTGTGGTGCGCGCTAGCCCAGCACAAGGTCGAAGCCGTGAATGGGAGAGCTAGCTGAAGTTTTGAACTGTCATCAAGATAGCTCACGGACGCAGTTGCGGATCCTGAAAACGTAGTAGGGGGTGCTCTTAGTAATAATCGCGTGCAAAGCGCGCGCAAAATTTTTTGGTCACGCCCCTAATCGAAACCACGCCCACATCATTGCCATGAACGGGATCGAGACTATTGAACAGCCAAAAATCTCGACTTTCTATCCCCACAAACAGGTGTTTTAGTAGCCAAATTCATGGTAGACTAATTTTCTTAGCTGAAGGGTGGTGCCTAAGCTAGCTGTCAAGCCAGTCTGAAATTGGGTCCATCAAAAGGAGCCTAGTCTCGCGGGCCACATCCCCAATCGCGAGGGGAAAGGGGTTGGTCTGGCGAGCCAGACTACTTGGAGCCTAGGGTGGCGCCCAGGCACCCTAGGCACCACCCCTGGATCCGCCACCGGGACGGCGTTGACAGGGAAGGCTAGCTTTGTGGCAGTCTATCGAGCTAGACCCTTCGTCTTCGCTTGTGTGTATACGTCTCAGTCTCAAGCTGCTGTCAGAAAGCTGAACCGCTCTAGAACGAGCGAGCGAAAACTCGGCGATGGACTCGTACTAGCTACTCAGTGAGGAGGTCAGTGAGGCGTGGTCAGAACTTCAGCTATAGAGCGCGCTTGCTTGCGAACTAGTCGACCACTTACCAACCTTGACCATACAGCAGCATTCTTGTGGTTACCTTTACTTGTATCTTCACTACAACCGTGCATGGCTACCTCATAGCTTCATGGCTGACTGTACTATATGATTAACATGTAATCACATGAATTCTCGTGCAATTTTGGGATAATTGCATTCGTTATGTATTAGAAAGATATATTGAAAGGGAAGATGGTAGGGCACAAGTATGAAGGATAGATTGCACTCGGCTTCACCTCGTGCAATTACTTTCCTTCTCTGAATACATAACTTATGCAATTATTTCCCAATTTGCACTCGAATTCATGTCAGATTACCTATACAAATAATAATGGAACATACAAGTTCTATATCAATTTATAGTGAATCGAAGGCCATATGCATTCAGCAAGAGAAAATTACAACATTGTTATAGCTACCCAAGTTATTAAACATACAGTCACATTCATGATAGCTAGCTAGAGTCCTTAGTTATCTATCTCGTGCATACTGCACAAGTAAGCTCTTTGTAATCCATGTAAGGAGGACAAGGCAGGTTACTTACTGATAGCATTCCCTTTGACGACCTTTACCTTCACAAATTGTGATATGAAATCAACACTGAAAGGTTACAATGTAAGAAATAGTACAACTAAAATTTAGCTAATAGGATGTTTCGATCCTTATAGACCTTCTTCAGCTATTAAGCAATATTATGCAAAAGGAATTAGTACTATGTTAATGCTCAGTAGCTACCCAAAATCTATCTAGTTACTATATAGAATTGTCTCACTTATTATCAGTACAAAAGTAAATTGCTACTGAGGATAATATACTATGATCACATGAAAGATAATGATATAACCATGCTTGATCGCTGTATAGTATGTAACATGCTTTATAAGAATCATGGAATACACAAATTCAGTAGCTATATCAATTCATAGTGAAGGTAATTCAGCAAAAGGAAATTACAATATTATTATAGCTACTCAAGTTATTAAACATACAGTCACATTATAGCTAGCTAGAGTCCTTAGTTATCTATCTCGTGCAAACTGCACAAGTAAGCTCTTTGTAATCCACGTAGGGGGGACAAGGCAGGCCACTGCATGCAGCTTCAACATGCTAAATCTGAAGCATATGCGTGGTCTTGACTGCCGGGAACAGATTCAAAAGTGTTGTCAACACACAATGAATGTAGAATGTCCACTATTACCTCTATATTCAGCCATGAGGTATCCCTGGTACTCTTTGGTCCAAGATGTCAGGCAGCTAGTTTTGGCGGGAACCATTAATACAGTCTCATGTGTGGAAACAAAGCATACTGCACACGTGGCATCGTGGTTTTGTTTTGTAGACATATAACCTACAGGCACTTCATATTCTGCTCCATACATGTAGTTAAAATCCCGTATTCCTGGATTATAATTGCTGTACTGGGGATCAGGTGGCATACAGAGTTGGTTTGGACCTCCACCAGTATGTCCATAAGGAGTTCCTCCCGTTCTTCCTACATACACCACCTCAGTTCCTGGAGTGCTTGGGCAGGAGTTCTTTCCCCACCTTGTGTACACCACTCCTCCACTAGTAGCTACTCCTAGGTCCTGGTGGCCTGACTGGTCTTGGAGAGCCCTTAGGTCCTTGTTGTCCATCTCTCCCCGGAGCACCCAGGGATCCGTCATCACCAGGAATTTAAATTTTTCAGGTGAACCTGGTGGACCTGTATTTCCAGTTTCGCCACGTTCTCCTGGAGGCCCTTCGGGGACCTTGAGGATCATCTTCTCCATCCCTACCATCTCATCCACATAACACCCTTTCAAGTGTGAAGCAAATGGCTGTGGTTGTGTCTGATTCATTGGTTTCGGAGCTTCTGATATCTCTATCAAACTCTGGAAGTGCTATTCCAGATGAGCTGGCTACCAACAATAGGATACCAATGCCAAGTGACAGCATTGTGATAAATTTCTTCTTGATTTGCTGGTAAAAATATAATTTCATCTGCGGCAATGTACTTGTCAATGGAGTTGATTTGACTGCATAAGTAACATCTTAAGCTTCCCTTATGGAACACCCCTGGGTGACGATGCTGCCACCTGTGGCACTCGGCTAGATGCTCTAGCCATTAGACCCAACTCATCAAACAGTAGCACTTGTATTCAAGCCCTGACATTTTGTCATGGGAAAAAAAATCTCAGGACTTGAGTGGGAATTGAACCCACAACCTCACATTTCCGGTGTGATAGCTCAATCGGTAGAGGATCACGCCGGAAATGTGAGGTTGTGGGTGATTGAGCTATCACACCGGAAATGTAAGGTTGTGGCCTAGAGTTTGTTGAGAATGACTTGTGTATGACCTATATAGTCAAGAATGCATGTTTATGACAATGAAGTTCAGTTATCTTGATAGAGTGGTTGATACTACAATGCATCAGTGGCGATTTTAGGTTTATTTACAGAGGAGGCCTGAGTCTCCAAATCAAGATTAAAGCACTAAATTTTCAGTATAAATGAACTCCACAGAATTGAGTTAGAAATTCTTGCATACATGTAGGTGCAAATGTTAGCATGTGACCAACAGAGGCCCAATAACAGGGTGGGCCTGTGCCCCCTCAGGCCCCCCCCCCCTTAAACCCGCCACTGCAATGCATGAGTGACGTGAATATCAGGTTAAACCAGATATAGTATCAGGATATAGGGTATGAACCATATTAAAATTGTACTATAAAACCATTATTCTAAAATAATTATGCATTGTATATACTATAGTAATAAGTGAATAGGTCATGCATGGTCTAAAATAATATAATGACTATATAAGTGCAGAGTGTGCACACAGACCAATATCTCTGGCACATCTCAAAATTGACAGCCCATCATGTCTGAGGATCGGAACAATAATGCTAATATAGTAAGGACTAATAAAGCAAATTTGATTGTCATTGGTGTTATGATGTACTTCACTGTCAGCAATTCCTACTAGAGGCTAGAGAATAAACAGGAAGTAGATCACACAATGCATCGTACAGTAATTACAATAATATAGAACAACCATCCACGTCGGAGGTTAGGCTATATACCAGACATACTGTCTATAGCCAGATAGCTATGCATACTATCAAGAGTACAGTATTCTTGATAATATGCATGCATAAGGTGCACTGGGGTTATTGTGCGCATAATAATTAAACATTACTATGGCTACTGCCTGTGACTCTATAACAGTTGCTACTGAGCTGAAGGTTATAATTCAATCACACTCGCTAGAAACTGTTACGTTGATTGGACTCATTGTTCAACTGATGAGTTAGCTATCTTAGATTGACTAGACTTGAATAGAAAAGCAAGTCATAATTAAGCACGAAGATGCACTGATATGCAACATCTGCTATATATCTACGTTATTCTATGTACATGTATATATACAATCTCAATCATATGAATATATATTATACGCTACACTCTTGGCTTTGCAACCGTACATACACGTCTCTCTTGATGACTTGTATTCATCCTTTAACAAATGTACAGCTAAAGGATCTAAAGATCGGTAGCAAGGAATAACTGACAAAGGTGATCATGAATACATGCACATATGAGAAGGGAGTAGGCTTAGACGATTATGCCATGGCATGTGTCCACATGGAGTATCAAGTTTTGTTGTACATGACTGGCAAGTAATAGTTATTAACCGACTCCCGAGGTTTGTATGCAATATAGAAGTAGCCTCGTCCCCAGGCCCATTCCCAGCTTTTCAATGTTGCACGCTGAAAAGCGGGAGAGGGCCTGGTACGCGAAATCACGTGCGCGGCTTAGCCCGTAGAAAGACAGTAGAAAGAACTTAATTGCGCGTGGGCGAGCCAAAGGTCAGCAGTTTTGTGAGCTCTCCTGTTCGTAGTGGATCATAGGTAAGGCGCTAAAGCGTACAGGCGATTGTAGTACGATCATTTAACTAGCGTTTAACGTACTAATAAACCTTCCTTTCAAATTCTGTAGCTCAAAATGGGCAGCTTCCAGAGGCGACCTTTTGCTAACGCGGCATTGCGCTGTGATCGCGTCACGCACGTGATTTCGCGTACCAGGCCCTCCCGCTTTTCAGCGTGTAACATTGAAAAGCTGGGAATGGGCCTGGGGACGAGGCTAATATAGAAGCACAAATTCCAAGGGCAAAGCAGCCGTAAGCTGTTGCGCATGCTTTGCAAGACAGGGTAACAGTTGCAGCTGTAAGGTCAATCTTGGAGAGAAAGAAGGAATCCTGGTGGGCAGCCATTGAGTAAAGTGATATTTATGATCACTGGTATTTTGAAGAGGTCTATATTACCACATCTTTTTTGGTAGAGTTATAACATTTTATCATCCCATCTAAATTATTCACTTCTGATGTGTATAGATATAATGTTTCAAAGATATTCTTGGAGCATATGCTGTAAGTAATGTTTGAGCACCATCTGCTACTATCAATTAGCTGATGATACTGACTAGGATGCACTGATGGTGTACCAGATCCTTTTGATGGCAGAAATCCAGCGCTTATGGCTCCAATTGTTACTCCGAAATCATAACCAACTAAAGCAATGGAAATATTAAAATCTTCCCCACGGTAAACTTTATATTGATTTAAAGAGAGTCCAACACACTGTGGTTTACCATTTGTATCACAAACACATGCTCTCATTGGTGAAGATGATACTGGTGAAAGGCTGTTGGTTATGTTTGGTGTGTAGCTGACTATATCTTTGTAACATAGAGAGTTCATGCATGATATGATACTTGCTCCATAGATATGATTACCTACACTTTCATTTGCTGAATTTTCTTTAAACAACACCTTGCTAGAGTAGTCACTAAAGTTGAAAAGGCATCTCTGGTCGTCAACATAAATAGCTCCACCATAATTATTTGCAAAATTGTAGCTAAAGTTAATAAGTGAGTCACTACCGACTATTATAATTCCTTGAACTTGTAAAAAAAATTGCACCTCCCTGATTAGCGGAGTTGTTGTGAAACATCAATTTTGAGTGTGCATCAACAGATATGTTATCCTGACTATTCATATAGATAGCACCACCTCCAACGTGAGCAGTATTATTTGCAAACAAAACTTCATTATGCCCACTTAAGAAAATGCTGCTCTCTTGTAGATAGATAGCCCCACCCCGATAAGCATTATTTCTAGTAATTAATAACAGTACACCTGTTTTTACAGTGGCAGTACTTTGTTTGATGAACATGGCTCCACCAATTCCAACAGAATAATATGATGGTGTTGCAACATGATTGTGTGTAAGTGTCATGTTCACATCACTATTAATACTCATTGCTGTGGATCTCAGATAAAGCGCTCCACCACAAGATGTTGCTGAATTGTTGATGAAACTCACATTAGCTCTAGCTGAGATATTAAAAGCAGAGATAGGAACATTTTTATAAGTACTGTAACCAGAACTGAACAAAATTGCTCCACCACAAACTGAACCATACTGAATACTGCCAACTGTGTTGTTAATGAAAGAAACAGTTCCTGACAACTTAAGTGTACTGTTATCCACAGCAATAGCTGAGTGCACAACATGATTGTATGAATGAAATATACTATCACTGATAGTGACCGTGCCTTGTGACTGAAGTCTAATAAAGCAATTATTTTGAAATGTACAATCTTTTAGTGTAGCTTCAGAACCAGTAATATTGATGACCGACACCATGGGTGACAGTGACCCTATGTAACCATGATAATCGACATGCTTGGCTTCAAAGATACAATTTTTCCCTACAAAACTAATTGATATGAAGTAAATTGTAGCATTTATGATTCTTACATTGCTAACACTGGTAAATATGTAGGTACGGTTACCAATACTTTCAGGATCATTTGGGATTTCAGTTGCTGTTGGCATATTGATGATAACAAGCTGTCTCCCTGCTGTGCCTATCATAGCAAATGATTGAAGATCACGTACCTCCATATGCTTGGTGCAGTTATGGACTCCACACATGAAGTAGAGTGTGACATTGACATGGTCTGGTGAGAAGTAGTGGCTACTGTTGCTGGCATAGTGGTCCATTATGTGACAGGTGACATTGGATGGACAGCTGCTGTTATGAGGACAGGGTTCAGTTGGTTTGACATAGTAGACCACTCCGGCTGTGGTTGGCAGATGCTGAGAAGTCAACGCTAACAGCAGATAAAAGAAGATAGTATAATAATTCTCGATCATGATTTTTTCTTTCATTATTCATGAGATTAGCTATAACTAGCTAATCCTTTTATAGACAGTTTGGTTCCAGACCCTAGATCAGTCACACTTTGTTTTTTGCATCTGCCATGCATACAATAAACATGTTATGTTTATCGGGTACTAAATTTTTTTTTCTATGAAGCATTGAGGCCTACATAGCTTCAGTTCCACCAAGCACTCCTACTCCTCCTACTGTACATGTCATATAGTGGATTTCAACACTAGGATGGATTTAGAGGAGTATTACATGCTTACATACATGTATTTATCATTCTATGAAACGTAGAGGCCTATGTAGCCATTTGGTTCCCTATAGATCAGTCATATTTTTTTTTTTTTTTTTTTTGCTATTGCATCTGCCATGGATACAATAAGCATGAGTAATTTCATTTTGGAGGAGTACTACAATGTTTACTATATTTTATTCTATGAAGCATAGACTCTGAGACCTATGTAGCTTCAGTTCCACCAAGCACTCCTACTCCTTCTCCCACTGTACGCATCATATTATGATGGATTTCAACACTACGATGGATTAGAGGAGTACTACTGTAACAGTGTCGTATGATATGTTTACTCTATTAAGCATAGAGGCCTATGTAGCTTCAGTTCAACCACACACCTTCTCCCACTGTATACATCAACATGCACTAGGATGGATTTTGAGAGTACAACATTGTCATATGACATGCTTACTTAGTAATTATACTATGATTCATAATATTACATTGACCCATGTTGGTTATGTCAGTTGTATGACTCCATTCTAGCATCATTAAACTCTCAGAATTTCTGCTATCTACTCCACATTCCAAAAGGTAAACAGCTTAATCAGCTAATGGCCATTATCTAGATGAGTGGCTAAATTTGTGTGCTGATACAAGTTTTGGATACCTTACTCAATGATTTACAACAATTTTGAGTGCAACTGAGATGACCAAACTATGATTGGTCAAAACAATCCTTTCTTTTTTATAGTGGTATACAGTGTTTTAGACCTACTTGTAACAAATACTGTGATCTGATTGGTTAGATTGAAGTATCTATCCTTCATAGAAAATCATGTAAGCTCTGTAGAAAATCATGTAAAAGTTTTGCTTATGGTTAGGTTTGTTGCTAAGCAGCAGTTTATTTATCAAGCTTTAGGCATTGTTGCTAGGATCTAAAGATGCTAGACACCGTTTAGTCAGTTTCTATGTAATTTAGAAGACCTTAGGGCTCTGTAGAACCCTCGCTTCCCTCGGGATTCTACTTAGAGCCCATCAGTCTTCTAAATCCCGTAGAAACCTCCTAAACTGTGTCTAACTATCACATTTATTTAATATACTCTATGAAGTAAAGAGGCCTATGTAGCTTCAGTTCAACCACACCTTCTCCCACTGTATACATCAACATGCACTAGGACGGATTTTGAGAGTACAACATTGTCATATGACATGCTTACTTAATAATTATATTATGAAGTATAATATTACATTCACTGTAAAAAATAAGTTAATTTGACCCATGTTGGTTATGTCACTTGTATGACTCAATTTTAGCATCATTAAGCTCTCAGAATTTCTGCTATCTACTCCACATTCCAAAAGGTAAACAGCTTAATAAGCTAATGGCCATTATCTAGATGAGTGGCTAAGTTTGTGTGCAGATACAAGTTTTGGATACCTTACCCAATGATTTTGAATGCAACTGAGATGACCAAACTATGATTGGTCAAAACAATCCTTTCTTTTTTACAGTGGTATACAGTGTTGTATGACATGTTTACTTATACTTTATGAAGCATAGAGGCCTGTGTAGCTTCAGTTCAACCACACACCTTCTCCCACTGTATACATCATACAGTTTAATTAGCTACCATTACATATACTGCGAAATTTAGTTTATCATTACACTACCTACAGCCAAACTTTCCATCCAACTAATCCTCTCTGGGATGGACAAGGATATGGCACAAGTATTACAATGTCATATTGTTCCATTTCAACAGTTGTTAAACATCAAATCAGCCACTACTGATCAGTGGCATACCCAGAATTGTGGAGACACCTGGGCACTTGTACACTAAGTTCAAGTAGTAGAATGGCAATACATCCATAGACTCTGTGCTATTTTAGTGTTGTAATAGTAGCCAAAATCATGTTTATGCCTGGCTATTGAGGAGTTTTACTAGGGAACAGACAAATTTTACCAGGGCCAGTGCCCTGGTAGGCCCTGGTGTAGCTACGCCACTGCTACTGATAATATTGAAAATAGTTTCTGTGGACCTATGTACATCATTATACAAGTCTAAAAAGCAGCTATAATAATTGCAAATGCTAATAGGGAAGGCAGGGCCAAAAAATACACAAACAAGAGTGGTAGGGATAATTAGATCACATCTGTTGTTTGAATGGGTGATCACGTACCTTGTGTACATGTTGTGCAAATTTACTGATAGTAATACAAAAATTATACGCTTCACTTCATACCTTATGCAGCATCATTAGCTATAGCTAATTAATTTTAGAGATAAAATCCAAGTGCATTTATTTTTTCACTTTCATATCCATAAAAACCTACAATAGCTCCCTCAATGGTAACAGTTATTTCTGAACCAAGTGATGCTTCATAGGGGCCACAGGTTTTTCTCATCCCCTCGGAGTTTCATGTCGTAATCATTACAGAATTGATTGGTCCTTTTCCATCTTCTGTACCAATGTCAATGCTAAACATCCACTCATCATCAGCAAAATGAATTACAGCATCCTCTGATGTAGACTTGGTATTATCTTCATCACTTAGTTTGTCACGCAAGAATGGTTTAGAGGTGGTGGTCCAGGAGTTAAATACACCGTGACCTTTCACCACCATTGTGCCATTACGAAGAACATAAGTAGTCTCAATACCTTCTATCCAGCTGCTGTATTGTATAGTCAAGGTTGTGATTTTTACTGGTGAGAGTGAAGCTATTTCATCATCAACTAGTTTACCTATATCAGCTCCTTCAACAGAAGTTTTCTTATAATAGGGGAGTGCGGGAGAGTAAGGAGTAGTGTCAATATCAAAGCCTATTGCATCCAGCTGTTCACTGCTCTGTCCCAATAGGCCCAGAATCACACCCACAAAGCTGAACTGGTTCTTGCCTGAGCTAGGGCTCCCAAATGGACCATATTTTCCAAGTTTAAGATCTTCAGGATACCTCACATACAATGTAAGACTGGTCAAGTATTGTTGAGAAGTATTTCCCACCAATTCTCCTTCAATTCGTACAATAGGCATCCCAGTTCTTTTACGCCATTTGCACTGCTTCGGATCAACAGCCTTGTGAATCCGATCACCTTTGGTGCCATGGAATAGGCTCGGTCATCAAAGTTGGGTCCCATATCACTCCCACCAAACAGGGGAGATCGATAGAGCTGAGCTGGATAAGCTTGTATAAGGTACACATAAACAAGAAGAGACACAAATAGCTTCATTGTGTTCCTCAATGTCTTAAAAAAAACAAACTATTGATAGATGCTATGTTTTTAGTTAACCCTAAGCATACTAAATTCATTGGAATTAGGTCACATGCTCTCATTGCTGATTCTAAAATTCATTTAGCCTCCTGCAGGTGCTGATTTAGTTGCTAGATACATTTTTAGACATGACTTGTATATAGCTTTAAGTCCCCAGCATTCACTGGACAGCACAATGTGTGGGCTTGTACGTAGCCAAAATTGGAATAAAGTATTATGTACATATGGATGCAGGGGGATCGTAAATAAAAATGGTGCTCTTTTGGCTCAGATAATTATTCATAGCTAGTTAGCAAGGACAGATAGTTACACACACTTATACATTGATGATTGAGAACTATTTTCTACTTATTGTACCTATATCAGCGTATCGCTAGCTCAATTGACATAATAGAAACAGAAAACCCCTCATAATATAGTATCTGTGTTGTATTCTTCTAGCATCAAACAATATACCATGAATTTTGCTGATGCAATTATAACGTAGGTGAAACACAAAATTTGTCTAAGCATCCATTTAGAGACTACAAATTTCTTACAGCGATGCAGTTTTCTCTTAGTTAAGAAGTGGTGATGTGCTGTCCAGTGAGATACTGTCATCATTTGCTTTACTTGTGATCTTTGATACTTGGTAATGACCACTCTCACTAGTTTCTGAATTCGAATGTTGCATGTCATCACTGTCAGGCTGTTTTAACTCCACAACAGAAAACGTGGGTTCGCTGGGACAGTTCTGTGTTGACAAAGTAGCGTCATTACAAAGTTCACTGTCATGCATTTGCCTTTCACTTGGGAATCGGCAACGCTTCAAACATTTCAAACAAAACGTGCTGTACATATGATACAAAATAATGACGATTAGAAGTACTAGCGTGATGACCCCTGATACATGAGCAGCAATGTTAACAATTTGATCAGTTCCAAATTTTAGTCTCACCGCACTGAACACGAACAAGTTACCATAGCTGACCATTTCAACAATATCAATAAAAGCCATCTTGTATACTCGACCAAACTGTCCTTTAAGTAAGAGAAGACATACTACTGTTGTAGTAATTGCCAGCAAGTTGACTCCAGGGTCACCTGATACATTGAGTGCAAACACAAGGTAAAGCACCATACGAGTAAGGAGCAACAAGCCTGTCCAGTAGCGATGCTTTGAGATGTAGGGAGCATGATAAGGCTCGATGAAGTGACACAATCGCTGAGATCTGACCCATTTAAAAATCATCTTGTTTTGATAGTGAAGAAGCCATTGCCAAAAGAAGATAATAGATGTGAAAGCAATGCCAATTAGTAAAATAAAGACTGCTGCAATAAAAAGAGGAATGTGCTTTCCACTCAAATATCCCACGGTAGCATCAGGAAGCCATACTCTTTTACGAGAGCCATCAGGATAGTCAAGAGTTACTAAAGAGAGTGTTGTAATAGTTGTTCGAAGAAACTTCATATAAGAGAGCAGGAGCAGGGTGGATAGTGTTGCTACTGGGTTTCTTCGAGCTATAAGGCGAGAAAAAATTATTGAGTACTCACTGACGATGATAACGATGGCAACTAGCAATATGACATATGCTGGAAAGGACAACTGGAGCCATGTTTTCCAATAGGTGTCCATTCCTTCAAAGAAGCATACATCAAATCCCATTTCTAAGTTGAGCCATGATATGAGAATAGAATAAAACCTTGTTGAATTCAATAATCCAGAGAAAAACACACTATTATTGGCACCAACAATATTAGCAAAAAAGATCACACCATTCAACGTTCCAATAGCAACAGTTAGGTTGAGAGTCATCAATAATGCTACAAGAAGGACGCCAACTAGTATGGATAGCAATAGAATGGGAACAAATCCTTTATACCATGTCTTAGTGCATCGGATACATCGAGAACTGCCGTGGGACAGACTAAGACCAGGTTGACAGAGTGCACATAAAAGTCCTGAACGATTGTTAGCACACTGTGCATCAGCTCCATTGGCAAGGTTGAAGTTGATGTGAACATCAGAATTTGATGAAAGGCAATAGTCTAGTGGGCAGTAAGGGTAGATTATAAATTTACTTGAGTTGTCGCCGTTCTCCAAACTAGTACCATCATTAATGAAACCGATCCAAAAATTTCCATGCCTAGCTAATGATTCTGTATGAATGTTGCAATCGTTGTTTCCTTCAGTTAAGTATGGACTGAGATGTGGATCACAAACACAATTACAGTTGTTACTGTCATACCTGGTTGGCTGAAATCCTATTGGACATGTGCAAGGTAGGAAAACAACATGAACTCTGCTTTGAGATCTGCTGGCATTCCTACATGGTCCTTCAGCATACAAAATCAACTCTTCAGAGGCATGAGGAGAAAGGACACTGAACGTTAGGTTGGTACAAGCATTATCAGTTGCTTGAGTTATCTGTCCTTCACCTAAACTGCTCTCTGTATGGCTGAGAGAACTATAAATTATGACATTCTTCAGAGTATGATTCACCTGATCAACTGCAACAAGTGATACATTAAAGTTTTCTCCCTTTTTAACATGAATAGTGGGTGGCTCATAGCTACAGTCAGGTTGATACTCGGGTGTACAGAAACACATTCTAACTGGTAAAGAGCTGATGTAGTTGGTGTCGTTTAGGTTGCTGATGAACTTCAAATAAGTGACCCCATCAACTTCTTTTGAATTCTGTACATAGCCATTTGCAACAATTTCAGCACGTGGATCTGGTATGCACCGGTCCAGTAACCCTCCAAAGACAATGGTTGAATTTATAGTAGAATTGTGTTCATTGTTAATGAACTCAATACTGATGATACTAGATTTCTCAGCTAAAGCTGTAGCTTCTGAAAACACTTGAATGAAGCACCCAGCATTGCTAGTTACTGTGCTGTTGATGGTGGAGTGGTCACCACCACATACATCAAAGTAGGTTTCATCAGCCACATAAACCGCTGATCCATAGTGTGCAGTATTTGATGTGAAATAGATGCTAGTGTTCAGCTTGTCTTTACGAAGATGTATATTATCATTAACCTTTAGCAAGCGTAGCTGAGCAGCAGATTCCATGTGTAGTCCACCCCCTTTGCTAGCATTGTTATTAGCAAAGAATACAAGTGTTTGAAAAGGCCATCCACTCCCTCTACGATAAGACTGTGTGCATACAATCATTGAATTAATGGCATGTATCCCCCCACCATTGCCTTTTGCCTTATTGTCCGAGATGTTAGTTATACTGGCATATCCAGAGCTCAAAGTAGCTACTACGATAAAGATACAAACCACCTCCACTGTCACTCGTGGCATTAAGCTTTATACTTAGCACTTGACTGCTTACCACATACAAGGTGCTTTCAACCGCATAAATTGCTCCACCAATACAAGCAGAATTATATGTAAAGTTGCATCGTCCATAAAACTCAACATCTTGAAGACTCTGTAGGACGTATATTACACCACCACTTTCTGCTGCTTGATTGTCAAAGAAAGTACTGTTACTACGGGCCAATTCTGACCTAACAGCATACATAACACCTCCAAGTTTAGTTTTATTGTTGTAGAACTGACTTTGATGATCATAAAATAGACTAAGTTGATCCATTGCCATGATACCACCAGCCAAATTTGACGTGTTATTCTTGTACACACACTCTCTCCCAGTTATCCGAGATGTAATGGCTATGTACAAGACTCCTCCTTTATTGGCACTGTTCATAAGGAACTTTATGCTGCTATTGGTGGTTACATTAGAGAGTATAGCAACAGTAAGTGCACCCCCAAACCCATTGGCTCTGTTACTGACACACTAAGCAGAAAAAAAAAATGTCCGGAAACTCCACATACATGCATAGTAGGGCCACACAATGCAAGCAGGCACCCATAGTGCAATTTTGTGCAAATCGGGTAATGGTCGTCACGCTTATATGTGCGCGTGGGCGTAAAACATTTGCAAATGCATGGTTCCCCTATACAAACATGTGGGAAAACGTTAAAGTGCAATAACTTTAATTCAAAGGCGTGAATCAGAAACCCCTTCCGTCAAATTTCTAGTTTTGATCCATTCTACATGCCCATATAAAAATTATGGCCCCAAGTGCTCCCAAACAAAAGCCCCACGAATTAGATTATTTAATTTTTTTTTTTTCTACTTAGTGTGTAATTTCTCTATGAAATTTTAATGCAGTTGCATAATGGTTGGACAATTAGCCTGAGGTTAGTAGTGAAGTCCTCCCAAAATACATATACAGACACAAAAGAGACAGAGCATACGAAGATGACTACATGTACATGCTAACAGTTAACATAAAGTTGTAGGTGTGGGTAGATTACAGAAAGGAACATAAACGTGTTTTAAAAGTATTGGGAGAAGGGCTATTGACTACAAGTGGAGATAAGGTATTCCAAACAGGGATGACATCTACAAAGAAAGAATGACAATGAGAGAGAGTGGAAACAAAAGGTTGAAAAAGTATCTTGTTATGTGGGTGACGGGGGGATGGATGAGGGTGATAAGTGAATGCTGTTTGAGGGATGCGAGAGTAGTTATTTAGGATGTTGTAAAGTACCTTTAGCTCGATGTTTCTCCTACGTACTTTTAAGGGTGACCATCCTAATGTTGACAGTAGGTCAGCAATGTCAGCAGTCCAGTTACGCAGTACCATCCTGCCAGCAAATCTTTGCACACTGTCTAGCTTGGCAATGTCGTGCTTGTGGTGGGGATCCCATACTGCGGAGCAGTATTCCAGCTTTGGTAGGATTGCAGTGTGAACTATCTTACGGCAAACGTCAACTGGGGCTTGATGAAGCTGCCGATGGATAAGGCCAATTTGCCGCTTGGCTGCCTTGCAGATAGTGGTGACATGCTCAGACCAGGTTAGTTGGGATGACAGGGTGATGCCAAGGTATTTAACAGATGGACTTGGGGAGATATTGTGACCTCCGATGTTAAGATTGGTAGGTACGGGTTTCCGAGATCGGGTGACAGTTAGCAGTTTGGTTTTTGCGTGGTTTGGGGTTAACCCATGCTCACGTATCCATTCGAGGATGGAGTCTACGTCTTCCTGCAGGCGGTTGGTATCCTCAGCTGAGTTTATCGGTTTGTACAAAAGGATGTCATCAGTGTATAGGATTACTTTCGTCCCAGAGGAGAGTGGGATGTGACTGATGGAATTCATGAAGAGTAGTGGACCAAGGATGGAGCCTTGAGGCACTCCTGAAGTGACTGGTTTGTAGGTGGATGAAAAACCATTTAAGACCACTCTTTGGTATCTTCCAGAGAGGTAGTTTTGCAAACCATTTGTGGAGCTTCCCAGATACCCCAACATCTGCGAGGGACTGAAGCAGTTGGTTATGGGGGACAGAGTCGAACGCTTTCTTGATATCAAAGAAAACTGCCGCTACTTGGTGGTTGGTAGAGAGGTATTCATGCCAGTCTCTAGCGATGGTTAAGAGAGCGTCTTGAGTGGAGGATCTAGGTCTGAACCCGTACTGGCAATCAGACTGGATCATCCTCAGACTGGCCAACTTTTAGTAAGATTTACAAGTACATGTAACCAAGCTACATATTTACCTCCTACTGACCAATCAGATTACACGAAACTAACTTGTAGCGCGCTCGATGCGCACGTGCATCCGGTCACGCGTAGATCATGTGGTTCCGAACAGGATCACCGTCATAATCATGTGTGCGTAATATATGTTATTACTCAGATGATTGTGCACCTACAACAATCAGTGAAGGCCGGACCGTTCAGCCTTTTCGATCGTGAATTTTCAAGCCAAAACAAGGCCATCGTCCCCAGCACAATGTTATACGTAATGGCAAGCTGGTCAAGCTGGACAATGGGATTGGTTCGCAGCCTTTTTGGCTATTCAACCGCGCCTGAGACTGACTCGCGGCAGCTTTCAAAATTTGGGATGTTATTTGCTGGCTCAGTTGGTAAAGAAGTAGCGAAAAATCTGTGGGAAACATGTAAAAGCCGACCAACAAAGGAAAATACCGTATTGTCAGACTCGAACGTGTTCATTAATAATCGTATTGCTAAGGAATATGGCGATGCCAACAGTCTCAGTGAATGGGTTCGGGACTTAGATGAAATGATGGCTATTGCTTGCTGTAAGGCCATTGGTGACGTCAAAAGCTGGAAGGAAAGAAATGGAGGGGCAAGTCTTACTTGGAACGCAGTTGTCTCTATCTTCAACAATTGTGATTACATAGTAATGGAAGATGCTGCTTCCAAGACGATCAATGATGTCAAGTCATTTGCTGATTTAAGGTTATACACAGTGGGCACCGATGAAATTCGAAAGATTGAGCTCATCTCCTGGATCAAAGACTTATTCAACCACCATGGTGAACGAGACATTCTTGACAATTCAATAATATTCATGGATGAAACTTTGGACCGTCTTGCTGGTATAGCTGCAACTTATGGAGTTGCCATTAGGGATATGGCTTCATTCATTTTAGATACTCGTGTTAAACATGAAAAAGTGATGGAGGTTGGTGTTATTCGTTTTCCCAGAAAAGGCAATGCAAACATTAAGGTGTATCGAATGGAAATTTTTGCTTTCATGAAAAGCTCTCGTGTTTTGCCTATTCAGTATGATCAAGGTGGACTTGAAATTGAGTATAACAGTGTTGAATTTGGAGTAAATAGTGCTGCTATTGACACTCTGCATGCAGAAAGAGCAAAAGAAAAACTAAGGGATCCAACAACCTTTAACTTCTAGCTGAATTAAGTGTGCCATTGCCATGATTCATAACTTTATAAAGGTAGCAGGTAGCTATTATCGGAACAGTTAATATTATAGAAGTCATGCCATCATTAATAATTTGCTGACAATTTATTGAGGTATAGGCATTTAAAGGCATTATGTCTCAATATTACTATTTTTGGAAACCAACTGCAAAACGTGACGAATATGGACGTCATGTGCGCAAGCGCTAGCGCCTATAGCATGGGCTAGCGTTAGCGCTAGTGGGGATTGGGATCGACTAAATTCACCCAATTCAAGTTGATGAGGATCACGTGATTTTGACATACTCAACGGTCAAGTTCAGGTGCACAGTCCATGGAGGTAAGCAAAAGGTCAGAAGGGGCTACTCTATCAAAATGGCATTCAAAAGTATGGATAAGTTCATTTGGTATCCCTTTGGTGGTGAAAGTTGAACGATCTTCACTCCCTCGGAGCATTGCTCCACTGTACAGTACTTTAGGCTTAGTTGATAGCAAATCCAGTGGTACCTTTGGCTGTTAGGTTGTTTACAAAAGAGTAAATGTTTGCTTTGAGCAAATTAGCTGCTGGGTTAATTTCTACTTGTGACCCCCAGTAGCCAATACATTCCATTTTCTTACAGTGAGCTTCGAGTGTACCACTAAATACATATTTTTGAAAGAGATGGCCATTTTCTCTTGTGGATTGGATGAGGGTTTGTCTGATTAAGTGGTGAAACTTTTCATGACCCAAAATCTCTTTGGAAAGTGCTCTAAACAAGCAATTACCATCAGCTTGAATAAAGTCAATTCTCCGTTGTTTCCCAACATGTTCTGTAGTAGTTTGTATCCTTCTGTGTCTGGTGGTGGATGGAGAATACATCTAGCTTCATTGACATTATCTGCTGTCTTATCTATTCCCAATAGCTATAGAGCAAGTGAGAGCTGGCACCTATAACTCCGCACCATTGACTCATGTGTTGAGTATAGCCCGCCTGAAGATTGAACGTATTGTGGTGGGATAGGAATATCTGCAAACTCTACATATGGTGGCTTCAGGAATACCGGGCAAGACCTGAAATAGCCCTATAGAAGGTATAAAATGCATATCATTATGTACATATACATACACATGTATTTGTATATACCAGGACAAATATATACATACCTCGGAAAACTCCTTTTGTGATACTTTCCCTTTTTCTTGCACATCTAGCTGTGGTATTGAAGCTACAACATATACAGACATTATTACATATAGCATCATTAAATAATTTAGTTGTTTGATGTACAATGTAGTGTCCTTACCATACATATCTCTCAAAGAGTGTAGCCTGGAGATGACATCTGCCACATCAGCTTCTGCTTTTGCAGTACGTATGCACTTGCGTTTAGCACAGCACTGCTTCTTTAAGCCTGGTCCACCATTTTTAAGCTTGTTGAGACAAAACTTACATTGGTTACAGTCGGTACTAATGCATCCTGGACATTGTCCACATCGGCTATGCCTCTTGCAACCTGTGGTCATATAATATGCATTTTTACAACACTTGTCCTGTATTTGGTATTATGCATACTTTTTGTAGCACTGGTGTTAACGGTTTGTGTACCACCAGATGGTTGTTGAGATTGTGCTTTTACCCTGTGTATGAACTGCTTTTGTGCCTCTGACACTTCTTTTGCAATCTAGAATGTTACAGTAATTACATGCAGCATGTAGTACACATGTGAGAATTTAATAATTCGTACCTTTTTATGTCTGAGAGTCTTGCTTCCTGGTGGTTTCTGAAACGCCAGTCCTTTTTCTTGTGATGAACCTTGGAATGCAATGTCAAAGATGCATATTTTACTGATCTTTGGTGCAGTTTCTTGTACTTTTGTGAGATTTTCTTTGCTGAATGTGTAACAAGAGCTGGTCTCAAAACTATATACCTCCTTTATGTGGCAACATAGCTCTGAACTTTGTTTCGACATCTTTAAGCATGCGATCAAGGTTTAGAAGCTGTGTAGCGTCAGTACAGTTGTACGAGAGGGACTCAACCACTTTCAATGTAGTGATAACTTGTTGACGTGCTTTTGAGTAGAAATGGAATGCTATAGCATACATGTAATAGGTAAATAAATGCACATGTATAATTACACTATAGAGATAATTACTTGATGTTGTGGTAGTTCATCTGTAATGCCCATTGTTTCATCCAGGTGTTCTGGTGCTGGGCTGCTAGATTCAGGGAGGTTACTACCACAATTGGATAGATTGGTGAGTATAGCCGAGTCAGCAGTAAGATACTCATTCTCAAGGTACTCTTTGGGTAGGCTTTTCCATCTCCAGTTTGGAAATTAATTAAATACTGCGAAAAAGTGCTTGCATGGTATATACCAGCGTATCCAATCTTTACAAGTACACTCTGGCATATTTTCGTCATTTGTGAACCTAACAGTATGCTCTTTTCCTGAGGTACTTTTAATGGTGAATTGGCTAGATCTATCAATTTGTTCCACTGATTCTTTGGTAAATCTCTCTGCCTTTCTTATCCTAGTTAAACAGTGGAGAAATACCGATCTAGGCTGACCTTTCAAATATTCAGGCACAAACTCATTGTATGACCTATAAAATTCTGACATTGCAAAGTTTTCTTTTTGATACTTTTGGAGCATCTCTGGCAAAAACTCTTCTACCAAAATTGTCACTAGATGTGATAATGTGATATTTTTACCCTTTGGTAAATAATTGTACTTCAATGTTTTGTTCAAAGCTTCCACTCCATTGTTGGTGTCTACTGCAGCGTGGTAGCAGTCATCACAATAAACCCTGGCCCATAGCTGTAATGCAACAATCACAATTACGTTCACTACTATCCTCCTAAAATATTAGAGCTCTATGTGCCTAACAAGTAAACTAACAGGGAGGCATGTGTTGGGTGGAACTTGTGACAACATTTGTCAATTGGGTTACCACATAAAAAGCCAGTGATGAAACCATGGTGCCACTATGCCAAAGGGGCCTGGGGAGGACACTATGACAGTAAAACACGTATAATTCACATACATGTACATGTGCTCTAATTGGAAACTAACTCAAGCTAAAGAATTCAATGTTGCATGCATACATTGTAGTTGACTTGTATTGACAGGAGCTTAGGAACAAGATTATTAGTGCTTACCTTGGGAATACATAACTATTTTGTCTCAAGCCAATCCCTTACACAATCGTTGTTTTGCCAGGATATACTTTGAGGTTCTCTACTGCTTTTTGATAGTAGAAATCTAGGGGCAGCCCTGACCCATGATCTGTTGGTGGAGCATTTGCACATTCCCTTAACATGGATAGAAGAGATTCTTTCTCATCATTACTGAGACCATGTTTGTGATTGTTTGTCCACCGCTCCCATGCTTGTTCGTGGTGAAAATTACTTAAGTATATTTGTATACCAGGAAAGGTCTGTTCAAGAGCCAAAAGTTCAACCTCCGAATAATCTGTCCTGAAAAACTGTGGGTTCCACATAGGATCCCAGCTACGTAGCTGTTGCAGTGCTTCAGAGATGTGTTCAGCAGTTTCAGCCTGGGTGATGAACTCACCAACCACACTGTACCCCACGTTTGTTCTAACACAAATGAAAAAGAGAGCCAAATCATATCGTGTGGTTTTGTATGTTGCATCTATGAGACTTATATTGTTGCCATAATGCTCAAGCAATTTCTTTTGCCACTGTGTCTGGTGTACATAAATGAGTTTGAGAGCATTGCTCATGAGATCCTAAAACTTCACACCAGTCATCATCACCGCCTGAGTTCCCTTGAAACCTTTTCATATTCTTCATTTCTTCTTCTTTAGGTAGCTGTCCAGATGGTGGGTGTTCTGGTTCAGCTTCTGCTGTAATGTAGGGCCGAAAGAAAAAGGTACTTTCAAGATCATTTGCCTCCCATTCTTTGATTTTAAGCCTCAAATTCTCTTGATCCAATTTGGAGAGCTCTAGTGCTCTCTTAGCCCGATAGACATGATTCTTGATATCTATAATGGTGGGATAGAATGCTCTGTCATGTGTCTGTGGTTTGAACCCAAGCTGTTTGCTAATTTGGTTGTCTGTGTGATACTTTAGCAACTTTATGACCTCATGCACATCCGTAATGTTAGCTGAAACTAACTCTGAAATTTTTGTTATAATATAGTAGTAGGGGTGGACTTTCTGAGCAAATGCTATATCTGCTCCAGTTGGATGATTCTTGTGTGCCTCATTTGTAGGAAGCGATACAAAGTATTTTGTTTGGGTTTTGGGAATGCCAGTATCCAACTCTTTCCTGAGTTCTCTCAGTTTATCTTCACGTAGTAGCCGTAATTTCCATGAACCGAGTCCTTCTTTTCCTGTTTTGTGACCTGATAATCAGGATACAGTGTATACTGAGTAATCTCAATGTGTGCACAGCACCCAATCTTTCTTGTGCCCTGTAGCCGTAGCCGAGCATGCTTAGACTCTTTTTCCTAAAAGTAGTGCTGCCCATACTGACAATCCAGTATTGTGTGTTTGTCAATTGTAAAGGGAGTGTCATCAAAGTTGATTGTATTTTTCTTTTCCCAGAAAACCTTCGCCTGATTGGTGGCAGTAGGGACCTACAGTGTGACAGACTCCAGTTTATAGCTATTTGAATAATTATTGTGTATAATCATTTATTGATTGTATTATACCTTATTCTCCTTTCCTTGAGCTTGACTAGGGTGATTGTCGACTCCGGAAGTTATTTGAGCATTGTTTGCCCAAGATCGTCTAATCCCAAAGGTTGACACAGTGCATGCTTGGTGCTGCTGTCTCACCAGGTCTCTATCATCAACATAACCCTCATACTGGCCTCATATAGGCCAACCTTCTCCAGTCACTGTGCTCTTCGACCCACTGTGGTGGTACGTCCATGGCCATGGCTTGAATTCACGTGTGCAATGATGGTTGAGTTTCGCGCGCTTTTATTACCCACATGCGATATGATATGCACGTGCACAATGGCTATAGAGCTAGAGCTAGATAGATAGAGGCACAGGTCGGAGGTCAACGCATTATCGTGGCGCAAGCGCATTGCGGCATATCACGTGACCCTCATCAACTTAGCCTTGGATGAACCATATCTCTCTGTTACCTATGGGTGCAGTGGACTTAGTCGATCCCGTAAACCACGCCCACAGTCAGCTATCGGTCGATCGATCCCAACGCGCCTACGATGGTGGATAAGCCCAAGAAACGAAGGATACACATCGAAGAGAGAGGTAAGCCGTCCCTTCTGCATCATCCTTCAGTACACTCGCGAAGTCGATTTCGCTAGCTAACGTCAAAAGTACACGCCCGCTCGCGGGCGCAGGGCTAACTTGGCCGGCCGGCCAGAGTGGCGTAATCGCGACTTCACAAAACCGGGCACATCGCCCACGTAATTGATTGGATAATGGGGATCCCCATCAGGCTTCCGTTCCTAAAAATACGCTTATATGGTGGCACATGTTACAGTTGCATAGTATCGATCCTTCACTGAATTAAAAAGTCTTGATGTCCACCCTTGATAGAACATTTTCCCCTTTCCCCAAGGCACACCATGATCACAGTAAACTTGGGTGACTCCTTACCAACACTGAATATGATATTATTATCAGCTAGCCCGGATAGCTATAATTATATTATATGGCTATCTGATATTATGTTAAAGGAGACAATTACGCCCCAAGTAGTGAATAATATATATGTATATATATATATTTTTTTATCTTTGAGGTCACCATAGGCCTATAGCTAGCTACAGCTGCAGGCCTTAATTATTTGAGCGTTCAATACCCAGTATGGATGGCCAGATTTATATGCACGCATACCTTGAGGAACGTGATTATTTTTTTGTGGGTAGCTATGTATATGTATGCATTGATCCTGGATTACATGCTAGGTTTCTCATTCATGCATATGCGTGAATGAGAAACCTAGCATGTTACCATTTTCATAGAATAACTTTAGAACAATGCCATGTGTGGTGCATGCAAGAATAACAATATTATTGAAGAAGGCTAAATGAAATCACATGGCTGAGCAACATTGTAGTTGCACTTTGACCTTTTTCTTAATTAATTGTTGTTTTCCTTTGTTATCAGGAAAATATAGAGTCGGTCAGGTCTGTTGAACAAGGAATTAAATTGGCATGGCCGCACCAAACATATCAAGCTACCTGAGCTAAGTAAGACAGCTATTCTTTCTGCCTGTAGGCTGTAGTTCAAGTAGAACGCTCTCTTGGAAATTCCAGGAAGGTGAAAAAGGTACCCTTATCCAGTTGGTGTGAAAACCACTGAGTCAGTGTAGTACTGGAACTCCAGACAGCCTATTGATAGAGCACTCCAATTGGAACAGTAGCCACAAATTGTGTGCGAAAAACCGAACTACCATCGAAAATTGTGAGAAATAGAGAACGCCTGAAGATCCTCACTGATTGAACGAAAATCCAGGATACCCGGGAAGAGTGTAGCTCATCAGCTGGCCCTGAACTGAGCAACCAGTCAGGTCGCAGAATCTTGCAAAGCCTTGTAACTTCAGCAATCATCAGCGAAGGGCACAAATCAAACTGATGAAGTAAGGGAAGGGGCTACACAAGAACGTAAGGCAGCTAGCTAGTGCAACCAGCATCACCTTGTCCACAACTATCTGATATGCCAGTGTTTTGAGTTGTCATATGAAGACGCCCCATCAACAGAATCATTAAAAGTCTACTGGATAAGGCCACTCCAAGTTGTACTTCTGTTTCTGGATTCTTCCAAAGACCATGTGGGCGCGGGCGGTAAATCAGCATCATAGCAACCAAATCAGACTTTCTTTGAACGCTAATTTTTGTCATTAAATATTCACGTGTCAGTTGTGCATGCGGTATACAAACTAGCTACTGAAGATGCTCTGGAAATTGCCAAAAGTATTCAGGCAGGGAACTAGAAACAAAAGTACAACTTAGAGTGGCGTAATGCTGAAGATGTCCAATTTTCCGTAACTGATGATTCCCCATGCCATTCCAACAAGGTTCCAACACTGAAAAGTCAGTGCCTATCAAACAATAAGTCTTGAAGAAAAGTCCATCTGAAGAGGAGTATATGACCTGAAGTGTATCAAGTCATGCAAAACCATTAAGTTTGTGCGACACCATGAGACTGGTGATCCACTTCTCTACATCCAAAATGGAAGATTCAAATTTCCAACCCCAATCGCTTTAAGAACAAGAGCTAGACCATAGTTTGGCCTGCTAGCATATGTATGTAGTATTATGTACCATGGCAATAAAAAGATCTTTCTGTCTATACATGAAACTTTTCTGCTTAATATATACCTGGTTCTATCAGTTATGCGAGGCATACCGGCTGAGACTATGGATGACACATTATTCATTATTATACAGTTGGCAGATAATACACTAATGTTAGCTACATGTTCACACAAATTTAGTTGTTAGAAGTCAAAGGTCTCCTGGATTCCCAACTTCTCTCTTGCCTTTGTAGCTATTGTTGTGTCAATGGCAGCCCTAAATGGCCTGAAGTCTTCTTTTTTGTACTCGATTTCAATTCCTGATTCTTTACAGCATGATAGGGCAAATACTTGGAGTCGAGAAAGACTAAGTACACCTTTTGTCCCAGGAAAGTGTACAGTACCAAGTTCCAGTATCTTGGCCTTAGCACTGTCTACTGGTGTCGGTAGATCTTCAGCAGAAGCTCTGTGTTCTATCACCTTGACTGCAAGTTGATTTAAGAAGCTTTCTTTGACCATCATCTGAGCTAGTAATGAATTTGTGAGCAATTTTTGTTCGTCTTGCTTTTGGAAAAGGCCTCTGATCCAGGTAGAAATGTTAGTATTAGTCAGATCTTTCTCTTCGTATGTTTTCATACCACTCACATGCTTCGAATTCTTTTCATCTTTAACAATGTAGTTACAATTGTTGAAAATGCTTTCAACTTGGTCGAAGGTGAGACATTTAACATTACGTTCCTTCAACCCAACTTTAAGATCTTTTATGGCCAGGCAACAAGCTACAGCCATCTCATCGTTTAAATCCCGGACCCAACTTTCGAGATTCGACCCATCAAACTCCTTAATAAGTTGAGTGCCACCACCGACAGCTAACAGTGAGCCTGTTAAGGCCTGATCATAAAACAGAGAGGTTTCACCGATGTTTGTCCGTCCTTCAGTGAATACCATCCCCATTGTATTCACTGAGTTATTTTGTTCACTTGACTGAGTCGTTGCAGAAGGCTCTATCGCATTCACTGGATTAGAGCTGGCAATATTTGTCACACACTTGGGCTCTATCGGCGCAGTCACTGGGTTAGGGCTGGCGGCCGTATTTGTGGACTCCTCACACTCGGGCTCCGCCGCCGCTATGATCCCTGGCACAATCACTGGGTTAGGGCTGTCTGCGTTTGTGGACACCACACACTTGGGCTCTATCGCAGTCACTGGGTTAGGGCTAGCCATGTTTGTGGACACTCAGGCGATTTTGGGAGGTCAAAGGTCAAACGTAATCCCTTTGGTACGGAAATTATAATTTACAACTCGCTCGAGCTCAGCGTTATATATAGCAGGCCGGCCGGCCATGAGGCCAGGTTGGACACAATCACGTGCGCACAAAAAGTGGGTGTGTTGCCCCATATACACTATACAAAATCTAGTTAAGACACAATCTAAAGCATGAGAAAGTGTGTTGAAATCCAAGAGAAAAGAAGATACAGTGCCATACCCTGCCCGTCCACCCCTCCAACTTCTTGTAAATCAAGAAAACTTGGTTCACTGTGAGACAAAACCCAAACTGAATCGATCGTATTTGTCGATTGTGGTAGGTTTCTTTCACTGTTATAACACTAGATTTACATGAGTCACCTCTGTTTCAGCTTCAGATTTAGCTGTAGCTCACACTCGCAAACATTTTAGCTACCAGCTATTCTTGCAAATCATTGTATTCTTCTGAACACGTATCAATTAATAATTAATACATGCAGCATGCAGCATGCATGATGTGCATACCATGTACCATATCAAGAGTAGATTAGCCATAAGAGTGTTGAACTACTGCAGGCCCCATATAAATGCGAAACGTCTGAATAACGTTGCACATACGCTGCTTTGGTTAGCCACAATGTACTGTAGCTGTTGCTGTGTAAACTGTAAGTGCAGTGCTGGCTCTGTGAATATCATTAACTGACTAGCCAGCTGCACCAGTGAAAGCCACAATACTAGGCTTATCTGCCCATCATCCACTTATGATACACACTCACTGTGCTGATTATCTGATTTTCTGATGTCATTCAGACGTTTCGCATTTTATATGGGGCCTGCAGTAGTTAAACACTCTTATGGCTAATCTACTCTTGACCATATATATATACCAAGGGCCAGGTCATGTGACTATAACGTAAATGTGCGTCATCAGAGGAGGTAGGAAATGATCACGTGCTCCCCGAAATCTGCTGTGTCATCACTTTTTATCCCCATATTAATATTATGACAGTAAAACTTCAATGGCGATTTTCGAGGGTGATCCCTCGGGATCCCCGAACAAAACATATATGGCCGTGATCAGCGATCGAAACTACACTATTTGAGCTAGGGGGATCCCACAATTTTTGAGCTTCAGCACAGCGACTGTATGAGGGACACACCTACGATGACACACATATTGGTATGCGCACAAATCACGTGGAATATTAATAATTTCGTACCTCCTCTGGTGCGTTATGTCCATGGCCTCTGGCCCTGTAGTAGTACTAAGCTGGCCGAGGCTGCTCTCTTTACTGAAGACAGCTAGCCTACTGCTGCTAATGAAACTCAAAGGAAATTCTACCATTACTTAACTCAGTACTGTGCCACATAGGGTGTGCTAAAGCTCACAGGACACATTCAGTTGCATCAAGAACACCATTCCAGCCAATGCACCAAAGTCTGCACGAATTTATGCTCAACTTAAACTACCCTACAATACATGAAGCTTCATCTCACCCACTGAAAACTAAATTTTACTTGATACTTGTACAAGCATAATGTGTGTGCAACATAATACTAGATCAGTGCAAAGAGGGTCCAAACTGATCCTGCGGTATAGGGGGTGGTTTCTGATGTCCATTAGGTGATGCTAGAAGCATTTCCTACAGACAATTAGGTTGTTTCTACAGAGCTCTTTGCTCACTGAATGTTGTGCTATGGACCAGAGTTTAGAGCATTTTCAGTCATCGATGTCATTCATAAAGTATGATAGTCAGCTCCGAACTGATGTCTGTGATCTGAGTGATACAAAAGAATAATGATGATCACTTCCCACAAGGATATTAAGGCCCTAGCTTTATTGTGTGTTCTTGGATCATGAAGGATCAAGGGCATGCAATTGTTTATATCCAAAACGCTAATAGCTGGAGTGGTGAAAAAGTAGGCATGCAATGACCAATACCTATATGCAATCATGTGGTATGGTCTTTATGTCAAGTATCATAACCCACACCTACATGTAGTACCCTATAGCGGGAAATTTTTGTATGGTGCAAAGTTTCGCGGTTTTCACGGATAGATCGACCCCCTCGAAAATAAGAACCACGAAATTTTTTCAATCTAGTGCTAATTATGGACCATCGGTGGGTGTGGTCTCACCAGAGTGCTAGCGCAAAATTAAGAACCATGAAATTTTCTTCTGAAGGGCTGGGAGGCAACTCCGCGAAAATATGCACCAGCGAAAATTTCCCACTATACGGTATGCTGTGGGCAAATGTCTTTAGACAACACACATTGAAATTACATGTATCCAGTGACTAAGCATAAAGGTCAGCCATAGTACATGTACATGACATTGTACTACATGTACATACTGTAGCCTTGTCCCTAGCCCCTCCAAGCTTTTCAATGTTTCTGTGTGAAACATTAAAAAACTGGGAGGGACTGGGGGACGAGGATATAGATACCGTATAGAAGGAAACTTGGCAAAGTGAATTTATCAAAAATCACCAGATTTATGATCTTCAGCATTCAGATCACCAAATTTAATTTCTACCAAATTATACCAACTAAGAGCCAATTCTCCAAAGTTACCCACTTTATGGCAGGCCTGTTAAATTATTTTTCTTAAACTGATATCACAAATAAATCATGCATTATAGAGCCCCCCCCCCAACTAAATGGAGTTTGCTAGTGGTGTGTATAATCAACTAAATGCCCACCATTTGAGTCCAGTAGACCATCACTAGTCTCACAGGCCAGGCCCCTCTAACGCAAAAAGCGAGAAGGGGTCTAGTAAATCGCCTATAGAGCCCATGTCGACCGTGCACTATAATATACTCTTGTTATTGTGCAACTGCGTAATTTTATTGATCAACCATGCTCTCAATCTTGCTGGATCACGCAACCGCACAATGTAAAAATGTCCACTGCCAGCTGTGCTGCAGTTACTACTACTATGATCGACGACAGTGTCTGATGGCCATAAAGAGCGTCAAACAGAACAGGCAAGATCTGGCAACACAATGACTTGCCATACCCTGTAGGTAGAGACATGAACACATCCTTTCTGTCGGCACATGCTTCTATAGCTTCTTTTTGCTTGTCCTTCAACTCTTCGTACTCCAGTATAGCCGTCACTACTCTCAAAGCCAACTTGACATCCATGTCGTTTTACTTAGCACGTTTCTCTGCTCTAAACAATTGTAATCACGCATTGCGCGTAATAATGAACATACGTAATGTACTTTGGTTGTCATGTGACAAATGTACTTGAATCTGATTGGCGCGCACTGTAGGAAGAGTGTGTAATACACTAGTCTCGCAAGCCACACCCTCTAATCACTGCGAGAGAGAGGGTCTGGTGAACGTGCGTACAACGAGTTGTTCTGCTGGAATGCAATAATTGCACTTTTAATTATCTTCCGCGGCGCGCGCTCAGCAGCACATTTTCGCGCCACCAGTCGTGTAATATTAGTGCGCACACGTGCGCGTATTATTATAGTAGCACAAAAGATCGAGAACAAGATCGAACTTCTCGAAGCATCGGCCATAGCGCTATCTTCTGATCTGACGCGATCGATCACGTCGCTCCAGCTCCACACGTACACATTCGCACATTTTTACAACACGCGCAATATTTTACACGGCTACTAGACAATGATGTAATGTCACATGATCAACATGCCGTGTTATGATTGGACGTGACAAGATCTTGTCGCAGAACAACTCGTTGTATGCGCGTTCACCAGACCCTCTCTCTCGCAGTGATTAGAGGGTGTGGCTTGCGAGACTAGTAATACACATAGTAGTAGTGAAAACATCTCTTTCTGCATTTGACGTTACCGCGTGGTTGCAACACCTTGTATTGCATGTACTAGTACACCACAGATGTGTAGTGATAGGCCCGGATGAAGCCACACTGCAGATGCACTACTGGCAGACAGTGTACATGGATTTTGTGGCTGTAGTGCTGTACTTTAAGTAGCTGCTAACCATATTCACACTCCACTACTACTGCAGCTGTGACATCAAATCCATGTTTTCACTACTATTGTGTGTGTTGCACACTCTTCCTAATAATTATACTCTTGACAATAAAAAATGCACAAGTTCATTTCCAGCGTACCATTCTAATTAACACACACCAGAAATGCATTCCTCCGTGACACGGGATCTATAGGCGATTGACCAGCCCCTTCTCGCTTTCAGTCAGATATGAGCTTGACAAATATGATGTACTTGAGTCTGAGTGCGGCAGATGCTGCTTGTCTTCATGGTCAAGTTTACGATATCCTTTGGTTAAGGAGCCTTTCTAATTAAGCTTGTTCTCTTGGATAGCATATCACCTGTACAATAATCAAACGGTTTCAAACCTGACTGCTCATAAATTATTTTGGTTCAGCCAAGTTAATTATAATCATCTATCTGGGGGGCCTTTATTACCAAGTGGCTTGGAAGGCCCCCCAGATAGGTAAGGCTCATAAGCCATTATCTTACATATACATACTTAGATTTATATGTACTCAACAGCTTTTCCTACACCTACATTCCTTTTCACGTTCAGTCTCAGTGTGCTGCATGATTTGATATTTCGTACCAAAGGGGTTAAGGTTGACCGTTGACCTCCAAACTGCACCCAAAAATCGCGTGGCTGATATTTGATCATAGATAATAGAGAAAAATTTCTCCCCCTCTAGTAAAAATTCTCTCCCTACTCTCTATTATCTATGATTTGATCTAATGATCTGACACGAAACTGGTGAAGTCAAGATTTAAGGTGGGATCTTAATTAAAAATGGGGAGGATCGGAAATCACTAATTTAATTAGCGATTCGTGGAGGGGCGTGGTCAACGAAGCCATACGAATATTGTGGTCGGAGGTGGGCGTGGTCAGGAGGGGCTAGGGAGCATTATGCGAGTGATTTAGCGACCGGACGTGGCTCCTGAAGAAAAGACCGGTAATTGCCCACATCAAAGCAAGATCAAAGCATTCTTTCTTAACTATTAACCGCTGGCACAAAAAAAAAAAAAAAAAAAAAAAAAAGAAGGCCAAT
The DNA here is from genome assembly GCA_964291365.2 of Stappiaceae bacterium. GTDB lineage: Bacteria > Pseudomonadota > Alphaproteobacteria > Rhizobiales > Stappiaceae > JBDWFY01. The sequence goes on along the minus strand of OZ219985.1, from coordinate 63,768 downwards.
TATGCCTAATTTAGCCTGTGGGCGTGTCCCAAGTCATGCGTTCAGTGTGTGTGCACGCTTTAATGCAGGTTTTATTGGTTCCGGTTGGGCGCGGCATTTGCAGGCCCATGCTTCACTTGTGGGGCCCACAACCGTGACGTGACGACAGGTGGGCGTGTCCCCCGTCCGGTGTGACCTCTGACCCCTTGCCAGGTGCCTTGGTGAGCGTGGCAGGAGGTCAAAGGTGAGGCCATGGCAGTTAATGAGGCAGACTACACCAGTGTGATTGTACGGACTGTAGGGCCGGAGGAAAGGCAACGAAGGTGTGAAGTGGGTGTAGTTGTGAGGAGGTGGTGTTGCTCCGCCCACACAGGAAATGAGGTGAGCTCTTGTGTGGGCGGTGTGGTGGAACAATCGTGATGGAATTGTGTGCATTTTGGCTCTGTGAAAGCTGTGTGGTTTTTGTGGGATTGTTTGTGGGCTTCCGATGGACTTCCGGTGGCCAGCCAACACCTGATTGAGAAAGGGGGTCCTTGAGGCACAGGATGGTGTTGCTGTGAGTGTGGTCTGGCCTGGCCTAGCTTCCGGTCCTTGGAGAATATTAAATGAACACATCCGGCCTTAGCAGCCACACCCCTTTGGCAGGGGTAATTAAATGGACGTGGTTAGACATCTTGCACTTCACTGATGCCTTTGATGTGGTTTAGGTGTCCACTGCTCTTATCCACCCCCGCAATTTCCATTTAATCAAAGTCCTACCTTAAATTGAAACCTCCCACTTTCAGGTTCAGGGTTGCCACATTGGTTGGCACATTGGCTGAACCCTATTTCCAGGTCCCCCCTCATCGTTTCAATAGGCACCAACTCGACAGTTGAACTGCACTCGGACACTGGCCCGGTATCATAGAGTACGGGCTCCGGGTAAAATTTCCTCCCCGGAGGTAGCGGTCTAAGGATACTTCCTCCCCACGGAGTTTCTATCCGTTTATGAAACTAGGAAAATGGCTCCGCCCCGGGCTAGGAAATTTTCTCCGGGGTGCAGGTGTAAGGTCACGATCGCTGTTACTAGATTTTATGTATGATACTCTGCACTGGAAAGCTTACCAGGAGCCTAAAGCAGTAAATCTGCAAGGTAGACTGTATATTAATTGCAATCCAGTTGGGTGGAGCCGATCGAACTCGCATGGTACGCAGAACGGGTAACAATCTAATTACTAAGTATGCTGCTGTCTTGTTGATAGTGTGATGGCTACCATGCTGTCAGCTGGGTGATTTGCTGCATGCATGGTAGTCAGATAAGACTAAGTGATCATCTCAACTCAATGTCTCATAATTCAGTGCATGCAATTGAACACGATGGAGTTACAGGAGCGGATCTAGGGGTGGGAGATACAGGGCTCACCCCCTCCAAGCCCAGTACATGTAATTACCTTCATGTACTAGTGACCTACCTTTTGTCCAGAGAATGCATAAATATCAGATGATCTAGCAATTATTTCTGATAAAGAACCATGATTTTGCCTTGGTATCATTGTTATCCATCGTGAGAATGTCGATCATTTGCATATGCATAATCTTGAATTGTTTAAATTATGCATGGCACAGTGTTATCTTCATGCATGAGGGTGAAAGTTATGAGTTCGTGTAGCTAACATTGTTAGTCTCTGTTCGCAGGGGGGAGGATTTTTACTAGCTAGAGGGGGAGAAATTTTCCTAGGAAACTTCACTCTGGGGGGAGTGCTTGTCCTTTGGATATTCTCTCCCCCGGAGAAAATTTCTGGGGGAAGGTTCTGTCCTGTGACACTGGACTTGCGCCAACCCATGCCCTACTGCCATGCAGACAACACTGATCGACTTGCATGTATATGCTTTATATAATAGCTATACATGTACTATACTATGAAAGTGAAGTTTATCCTGAAAGTGTTTATCCTGCTAACATATGCTCAACAGGCAGCAAGAAAGCCCTAAAACAAATGGCTCAAAGAAAGTAAGCACGTTCATAGCTAAACAGTGGCTTTAAATAAACTTATTTGTTACGTGACAGCAACAACCCAACCAGAAACAGCTGCCACAAAACATGGGCCAGCAAGAGCCAACTCAGTAGCTAAGGGGGTACACAGAATATAAGTGAATCTTATGCCCCATCTCAGGAAGTAGCTAATCACAGGTAAGTTTCATGTCCTTAGAATACACATAATATATGTACAGTGAAATCACAAGTATATAACATTGTGTACGTAGCTAGGTGTGTTCATGCATATTTTTATTTTGTCAACGTAGCTACATGTAGCATAAACTCTCGATTAACGGCCGAGGTTTGCGCCTGGCTTCATAACTCCTGTTTGGAACACTTCTAGAAGCCAGCTCAAAGTTCTACATGACGGCCATTTACTCCTTCAAGCTGCTGTACAGTTAAAATTCCCTCATACTAACGACTTCTGAGTTATGGTCACGAAAAGGACCCCTAGTCCATCCTCGATTATCGTCCACCAACATCAATCATCGGCCGCCAATACATTTTTCTATTCACGATTATCGGCTGAACCGTTAAAATGTGTTATAACTATTTTTCAGCACTACCACGTTAACAAGCAGGTCAGACTACCCCTTACCAGAAGTAATGGTCGAATTCTTATGTGCTATTTTGGCATGATGAGTAAATAATCGATTAATTTGACACCTATCAAGCTAGTTAATAACTATTTCGGAGTTCTTTGTCGATCTTTGTGCTGTCCTTGCCTTGTGTTTAGATAGTAAGACCTGAAACAAAGGTAAGTTGATAGTAAATACGGGGTATTAGCAAGAAAGTAGGCCTATACATGCCAAAATAAGCATCGGGTCCCTGGACTTCGAACTTACCTCAGTGTGTACGCCACTCCAACTCTCTATCGACTAGTTTGGATGTAGAAGTAACTCACCAGTTCATAAAGATAGCCTCAGAAAGCTTTGAAGAGCGATCCTCGTTCCATAAACTGTGGCTACTTTGGCCTCCCTTCGTGGGGTTCCGTATATTTCCCGTAAAAGGAACGTAAACTTTCCGTAAATTGGGTGGCCGATAATAGATGTCGGCCGATAATCGAGAGTTTACGCTAACTACTTGAAGGAAAGAACAGAAGAAGATGTGGCACATGTCCTGGATGTATAGCTGAAGACTGTCAAAAGTGCCCAATGTGTCTCGATAAACCTAATTTGTTGTATGAAGCCTTACAAGATCAAAGTACCGCAGTGCCAATAACCATACATATGGCACTGTGGTATATATTGGAAGTGCCATATATCAATTAGGGCCAGCTGTTCAACCAAGTGTTGTAGTAGTTTACGTAGACTCAGACAGTTAGTGGTAGATAGGCCCAACCTTCATACAACAAATTAGTTATTGCATGGGCTTCTCTCGTGCCACACTGCGGTTATTGGCACTGTATTGGCTTAGATCCCTCAGGCCTGCGGCCCTCAGGCCTGCGGCCCTCGGGCTCTAAACCACTACAGTGCAAATATTCTACGTGTGGCACTTGAGCCCATGCAATAAGTAATACATGGAGGAAGAGGCAAAAAGAAGCAATGCTGTGTAAAATGAAGATGTTCAGGTAAAACATACTCAATTCTATAACCTTGTGTGTTCAAGGATTATGCTCTGTTGTCACACTCCTACATATATTTCTAGTGCAACCACATTGATTACAACTAGCTACATCAAATGCAGCCAGAGATGAGATGTTAAAGGTACAATGAACAATAATTAATGAGCTTATACATCAATGTCAGTACGTAATGCATACAGGAAATAAACAAGCCAGTGATGAAATATGTAAAAGCTTCCTGGAGCTAATTTTCCCAATGAATTACTGCTCAATCCACTAAGTGGAGTAGAGAATTACAATATTGAGCTAGGTAGTGGCTATAATTAATTTGCTAGTACAAATAAATTATAGACAGCAAACCACACTTCCTGTACAATAGATCACAGTATCACAGTATGTGTAATGAGACAGTTGCTTATTGATAATCATAAACAGTGCTACTAGCTGTATAATTATAATACATTACAGTTTAGTAATTCAGTATTAATTAATTTTTACCTATAGCTACCTTGAGATTCAGCTGCAGATTGGCCACCTGTCCTGCAGGTGGTGGTGTTGGGTACATAATTTTACTGAATCAGATGAGTGTCTAAAGTTGAAGAACACGTACAGTTTTAAGTGGATAACCACAAAATAATATCAAGATTGAGGATTGCAAAGTTTATCCAAAATTAATGTTGATGTTTTGTCATTCTAAGTGCAGCCTGCTGATGAGTCCCGGCACTGAAAACATAGGGGATGAAAAGCCTATCATTCATGACCTTCCAGGCCAATTATATCATTAGCTGGTCATAATTTGATAAGTATACAGCACACCAAATTGACATGCAGGATTAAAGTATCTGATGTTTTGATATTCACTAGTATATTATCTCTGTGTACTTGATCGGTAAATTCAGGATTGAAAATAAAGTCATAATTAGGCAATCAAATCAAGGATAAGTCACATGCTCATGCACTATGTATGCACTATGTATGTACTATGCTTGCACTATGCCGTATTTATTGATCAGAATCATGACAATCAGAATCATCCTGATCAGAATCATATGCTCCTTCATGCCAACTTACATCCTAGCAATCAAATTAGGAGCTCTGCCACATCCATTGATTGAGCCACAACTACAAGCCAAATGATAGGATTTAAGTCATAGACTACTAAACACCACTAGCCTACTTAACAATTGAGATACAATTGTCACATGATTAACTGCATACCATCAAACCAAGGACCTCTGTCAGCTTACTGTATCTAAGCATTATTACAATAATTGTATGTCTATTGATTTGACTGCATGCATTTCTAATAATGATCTTGCCCGACAACCACTTTTCATAGTAGTCAAATGCAAGTTTGTTTCGTCTGCTAGAGACCATGCATCTATCAGAACTGGAAAAGTCTTGGAATGCTGTCAAACTACTAACAAACCCAGTGGAAAATTGGACCACACTAGCTACATGCCTGCTATTGTAAATGCACAGTCATTCCAACGTCTCCCAAAAAGGCCAAAGTTGAGAGGTAGAGGCTCTCAGCTGCAGGATCATCAGGTTTATCTCCCCTGCAGAATTTGGAGAAGAAGAGGTATCGGCATGATTGTTAGCTGGTTGCTATTAATTAATAATAAATTCTGCAGGGGAGATAAACCTGATGATCCTGCAGCTGAGAGCCTCTACCTCTCAACTTTGGGCTTTTTGGGAGATACATCCCTGACCAGGAAACATAATATAGACTGTTAATCTCATAATATGTACTGTTTCTTGTAATAATTATTATTATCACGAATAAAATTAATGTATGCATGCAGGAATTTAAGCAACTATGTGTATTCATTCGCTGTATACATAGGAGTATAGAATAATATTAGCATACACACGTTTTGAACATGTTTTGTGAATGAAGCTGAATAATGTCAATGATGTAATTATTATGGGTAGGCTTGAGCACATTATGCTTTTTTTCTTGCCTATTATTCTATTCAATTCTTCATATTTTAACCTATTATTCCCATACTACCACCCGATTATTCTCATGAATTTATTTTAAAAAATTGAGTCAACGCATAAAATTAATGATGTAACACAATTTTAGATTTTTTCAGCTGGAATACCATTAATACTACTAGAACTTTCTTCTTCATTCAAACACAAACTCTCACCAGAACTACTAATCATTACTAGTACTCTCATAAAGAGAACTGCCGCTAGGGCCTGGTGCAATCAAATCTGCCATTTTCATGCTGGATTAGCAATGGTTTCTAATTAACCTCCGCTACATGTGACATTATGCTGGGTTTCCCCCTATTATTCCAGCTTTATGCTTTGTTCCTGGCAGTGCCCTATTATTCTAAAAATTATGCCAGCATAATGTGCACCAGCCTAATTATGGGGACTGATTGGCAAAAACTTAATGATGGAGTAAAGATGAAGGATGATCATGAACTTGAACTATGCCATGATCCTGTGATGTCACAATCCCTCTATAATAGACAACATACAATGTAATTATTATAATAGCTCTTAATTAGGCTGAGGTACCTTAATTGGGCTGAGCAGTTGATCATGTGGTTTGTATCTCAAGTTGGCTAGTGGTTTTGTTTGAGTAGTTTGTGGCTTAGACACTGAGCCTGGTTTGTGATGTGGCTCAGCTCCTGAGCTTCATCAGCTACAGACATATCTATTCTAATTCAGTAGCTTGCTAGGTCCTAAGCTAACTTTAATTCTTATGTCCATACCTTAGGTCCTAAGCCGATCGAGTTAGGTTCCAATGTCAGTGACTTAGGTCCTAAGCTGAATTTTAGTCACAACAGAACATGATATTGTACGCTATGAAGGAATGAAACATAGATACCTGATAAAAAATTTGCTGGACAGCAACAAGAACTGTTGCGAGAGTGGCTACATACAGCCCTTGCATCCCCTTTTAATACCTGCATAGTTACCTGTATACTGGTCCAGACCAGCACAAACTGGATTCAGCCAGTCATCTCCCTTCCAGGCAGCGCTGCACCAGTCCTCCAGAATACAATTACTATAGCTACCTACCATATGTCATGTGCTTACAGCGCTTGAAAATTACCTCTATGCATGTAAGTGATATGGCAACAGTAAGAGCTAGCTTACTTACTATCTAATTCACTTTGCTCAGAAAACAATTATACGCCTTAGGGACCACCTTTAGGATGAAATTATTGGCCGCATTAGTCTGATTAGACTGGTGGTTTATCATGTAAAACAAGTGTAAATGGATCATCCAGAGAAAACATGCAGGAAACGATTGGCTATTATAGGGAAGTGGTTGCTTTATGTATAATAATTATTATGGGCCATTTTGTGGGAAAAGGGCCCTTTGGGTGAAAAACATCATTAATTGTGTTTGTGTGCATTTAACTTTGATGACCACAAACAAGTTCTGGGTTCAATATCAGGTCTTCTAGTAACTTTAAGGTGACATAATAGTGAAGTCAACTTTGTAACTCCCATACAACTTTATGCAGTGTTAAAACTTTCTCTCCAAATTCATTCAACGTAACATTAAACTAAAGTTAATTATTTTTAACATAGTTTGCAAAAGACATTTGGGTGTTTCAAGATGCTGGGATTGATTTCTATTCACTAGGCAATGCAATATTTAGCAATCAAAAAATGCACTAATTAGTTGTTTAAAGCCCTTTTCCTATCAAATGGCCCACATATAATATTATACAGGTGGTCACTATACAACAGCTCTGTAAAATTTAAAATAATATTGGATGACACATTTGAACGGCATGAACAGTGCATGTGAATGCTGTATGTTGAATTGGAGCAGTACAATTAATAATTATGTGAATACTATAACATAATATTATTACTTTCTGTTTATCACATGCACCTGGGGATACATGAAGGGCAGTGTTCCATGACTGCATGTTTGAATGAGGCAGTTGAGTTCAGGGTCGCCATGTGCACATGCATTTGCTGTTGGTAGCGAGTTCCAATCAGTTTTTTTGGACAGTAAGAGTTGAGGAATTGTGTTGTGTGGCAGTTTTACGATGCGGCACAATATATAGAGTATTGTTGGCTCTATGCTGCTATAGTGGAAGAACCATCTTTCCATCGATACTTCAGGAAAGTTAGTAAGATCATGAATAAGATTTATGTATGTGACACACTTGCCAGAGGATAGTGCTCAGATAGGGGGAGCAGACTGGCTTACAGAGCAGTTCCTATTATGATCCTTTCATCATGAGTGTGAACATTGTGAGCATTGTGAACACAATGGCATCAATCATTCATATATTAATATGTGAACATTGTGAATACTGTGAATACTGTGAACATTGTGAACATTGTGAATACTGTGAATACTGTGAACATTGTGAACATTGTGAATGGCTATTTTACTTAACAGTGGAACTAATATAAATGTATTCAAGTGTGTGAACATTGTGAATGACAGCTCAATCAGTGTACACAGTGGATCTGTTATACAGTAATAGTGTATACATGTATGTGTGAACATCATGAATGGGTACGATAATACAATCATGATTGAATATCGTGAATTGCTATATCAGTAGATCTATAGCATAAAGATCATAAAAATAGGATTGTGTGAACATTGTGAATAGCTATAATATACTTAACAGTGGCACAGTGGATCTTAGACTAATATAAAATTTAATGTATTTGAGTGTGTGAACATCGTGAATTACTTTACAGTCCATGGATCTATAGTCTGTGTTCACTATAGCCTAGAGTGGTACACGTGTCTCGAACGTGCAATTCAATATACCACGATAAGGCTATAGTATAAGTGGCTTGTACTATATGTATACACTAACACCTTGTCGCTACCCATGGTATAACTTCCCTAATATACCACAGCCAGGCAGCTATACCATGGCTAGCAGTTACTACTGTGTAATATACGTTGTATAGACTACAGGCGGTGCCTTTGATCTTAACTGTAATCATACAAAATATTATACATTGCTATAATAAGAATGCTATATTATTATTAAGTATTAAGTATGTAATACTATCACATGAACTATTGATATACAGACGATTCTATGGCAATGTAAGCCAAGATGCTCTAAAACAGCTATATCTTTCTCTCGTTAGACCGCATCTTGAAAATGGCTGCCAAGTTTGGAATCTGCATCTTGTGAAGGACAGGCAGTTTCGAACTACGGAATAATATTTTATCTGGTTGAAATTCACACCAACTTGAGCTCCAAGTCCCTTTTGCTCGCACAAATCCTTACTTTTACTCCTTTGTACCACACACCACTTCTTTGTGGAATTCCTTATCTAAAGATGTTATAAACTCCACCTCATATCATTCCTTCAAGTACCATCTACGTTCACATACATTAGTTTAATTATTAAGTTGCTACTATATTATTATAACAGTACAATCATCATTGTTATTTAATACTCAGTTTTGGGTGCACTTTGTTATTAGCTTATTGCTATTTGTGTATCCTGTGCATATTCAATGCATAAAGTATTATAGAAAAAAAAAATTATAACCATGCTTGATCGCTGTATAGCTAGTAACATGCTTTAATAATGTAATAAGAATATTAATCATATAATTATTTTGTCTCTATACAAAAGTCCCATAGAGTAGGAGTGCGATTATTTTCTTAATTTGCTCTCTTACAGTAATTTGCACTCCTACTGAAGCGCGGCGCGCGCTGGACCAATCAGAGAGTAGTTACGGATCATACTGTGGTGCGCGCTAGCCCAGCACAAGGTCGAAGCCGTGAATGGGAGAGCTAGCTGAAGTTTTGAACTGTCATCAAGATAGCTCACGGACGCAGTTGCGGATCCTGAAAATGTAGTAGGGGGTGCTCTTAGTAATAATCGCGCGCAAAGCGCGCGCAAAGTTTTTTGGTCACGCCCCCTAATCGAAACCACGCCCACATCATTGCCGTGAATGGGATCGAGACTATTGAACAGCCAAAAATCTCGACTTTCTATCCCCACAAACAGGTTTTTTAGTAGCCAAATTCATGGTAGACTAATTTTCTTAGCTGAAGGGTGGTGCCTAAGCTAGCTGTCAAGCCAGTCTGAAATTGGGTCCATCAAAAGGAGCCTAGTCTCGCGGGCCACACCCCCAATCGCGAGGGGAAAGGGGTTGGTCTGGCGAGCCAGACTACTTGGAGCCTAGGGTGGTGCCCAGGCACCCTAGGCACCACCCCTGGATCCGCCACCGGGACGGCGTTGACAGGGAAGGCTAGCTTTGTGGCAGTCTATCGAGCTAGACCCTTCGTCTTCGCTTGTGTGTATACGTCTCAGTCTCAAGCTGCTGTCAGAAAGCTGAACCGCTCTAGAACGAGCGAGCGAAAACTCGGCGATGGACTCGTACTAGCTACTCAGTGAGGAGGTCAGTGAGGCGTGGTCAGAACTTCAGCTATAGAGCGCGCTTGCTTGCGAACTAGTCGACCACTTACCAACCTTGACCATACAGCAGCATTCTTGTGGTTACCTTTACTTGTCTCTTCACTACAACCGTGCATGGCTACCTCATAGCTTCATGGCTGACTGTACTATATGATTAACATGTAATCACATGAATTCTCGTGCAATTTTGGGATAATTGCATTCGTTATGTATTAGAAGGATATATTGAAAGGGAAGATGGTAGGGCACAAGTATGAAGGATAGATTGCACTCGGCTTCACCTCGTGCAATTACTTTCCTTCTCTGAATACATAACTTATGCAATTATTTCCCAATTTGCACTCGAATTCATGTCAGATTACCTATACAAATAATAATGGAACATACAAGTTCTATATCAATTTATAGTGAATCGAAGGCCATATGCATTCAGCAAGAGAAAATTACAACATTGTTATAGCTACCCAAGTTATTAAACATACAGTCACATTCATGATAGCTAGCTAGAGTCCTTAGTTATCTATCTCGTGCATACTGCACAAGTAAGCTCTTTGTAATCCATGTAAGGAGGACAAGGCAGGTTACTTACTGATAGCATTCCCTTTGACGACCTTTACCTTCACAAATTGTGATATGAAATCACTGAACACTGAAAGGTTACAATGTAAGAAATAGTACAACTAAAATTTAGCTAATAGGATGTTTCGATCGTTATAGACCTTCTTCAGCTATTAAGCAATATTATGCAAAAGGAATTAGTACTATGTTAATGCTCAGTAGCTACCCAAAATCTATCTAGCTACTATATAGAATTGTCTCACTTATTATCAGTACAAAAGTAGCTAAATTGCTACTGAGGATAATATACTATGATCACATGAAAGATAATGATATAACCATGCTTGATCGCTGTATAGCTAGTAACATGCTTTATAAGAATCATGGAATACACAAATTCAGTAGCTATATCAATTCATAGTGAAGGTAATTCAGCAAAAGGAAATTACAATATTATTATTATAGCTACTCAAGTTATTAAACATACAGTCACATTATAGCTAGCTAGAGTCCTTAGTTATCTATCTCGTGCAAACTGCACAAGTAAGCTCTTTGTAATCCACGTAGGGGGGACAAGGCAGGCCACTGCATGCAGCTTCAACATGCTAAATCTGAAGCATATGCGTGGTCTTGACTGCCGGGAACAGATTCAAAAGCGTTGTTGACACACAATGAATGTAGAATGTCCACTATTACCTCTATATTCAGCCATGAGGTATCCCTGGTACTCTTTGGTCCAAGATGTCAGGCAGCTAGTTTTGGCGGGAACCATTAATACAGTCTCATGTGTGGAAACAAAGCATACTTCACACGTGGCATCGTGGTTTTGTTTTGTAGACATATAACCTACAGGCACTTCATATTCAGCTCCATACATGTAATTAAAATCCCGTATTCCTGGATTATAATTGCTGTACTGGGGATCAGGTGGCATACAGAGTTGGTTTGGACCTCCACCAGTATGTCCATATAGAGTTCCTCCCGTTCTTCCTACATACACCACCTCAGTTCCTGGAGTGCTTGGGCAGGAGTTCTTTCCCCACCTTGTGTACACCACTCCTCCACTAGTAGCTACTCCTAGGTCCTGGTGGCCTGACTGGTCTTGGAGAGCCCTTAGGTCCTTGTTGTCCATCTCTCCCCGGAGCACCCAGGGATCCGTCATCACCAGGAATTTAAAATTTTCAGGTGAACCTGGTGGACCTGTATTTCCAGTTTCGCCATGTTCTCCTGGAGGCCCTTCGGGGACCTTGAGGATCATCTTCTCCATCCCTACCATCTCATCCACATAACACCCTTTCAAGTGTGAAGCAAATGGCTGTGGTTGTGTCTGATTCATTGGTTTCGGAGCTTCTGATATCTCTATCAAGCTCTGGAAGTGCTATTCCAGATGAGCTGGCTACCAACAATAGGATACCAATGCCAAGTGACAGCATTGTGATAAATTTCTTCTTGATTTGCTGATAAAAATATAATTTCATCTGCGGCAATGTACTTGTCAATGGAGTTGATTTGACTGCATAAGTAACATCTTAAGCTTCCCTTATGGAACACCCCTGGGTGACGATGCTGCCACCTGTGGCACTCGGCTAGATGCTCTAGCCATTAGACCCAACTCATCAAACAGTAGCACTTGTATTCAAGCCCTGACATTTTGTCATGGAAAAAAAATCTCAGGACTTGAGTGGGAATTGAACCCACAACCTCACATTTCCGGTGTGATAGCTCAATCGGTAGAGGATCACGCCGGAAATGTGAGGTTGTGGGTGATTGAGCTATCACACCAGAAATGTAAGGTTGTGGCCTAGAGTTTGTTGAGAATGACTTGTGTATGACCTATATAGTCAAGAATGCATGTTTATGACAATGAAGTTCAGTTATCTTGATAGAGTGGTTGATACTACAATGCGTGAGTGACGTGAATATCAGGTTATACCAGATATAGTATCAGGATATAGGGTATGAACCATATTAAATTGTACTATAAAACCATTATTCTAAAATAATTATGCATTGTATATACTATAGTAATAAGTGAATAGGTCATGCATGGTCTAAAATAATATAATGACTATATAAGTGCAGAGTGTGCACACAGACCAATATCTCTGGCACATCTCAAAATTGACAGCCCATCATGTCTGAGGATCAGAACAATAATGCTAATATAGTAAGGACTAATAGAGCAAATTTGATTGTCATTGGTGTTATGATGTACTTCACTGTCAGCAATTCCTACTAGAGGCTAGAGAATAAACAGGAAGTAGATCACACAATGCATCGTACAGTAATTACAATAATATAGAACAACCATCCACGTCAGAGGTTAGGCTATATACCAGACATACTGTCTATAGCCAGATAGCTATGCATACTATCAAGAGTACAGTATTCTTGATAATATGCATGCATAAGGTGCACTGGGGTTATTGTGTGCATAATAATTAAACATTACTATGGCTACTGCCTGTGACTCTATAACAGTTGCTACTGAGCTGAACTATAATTCAATCACACTCGCTAGAAACTGTTACATTGATTGGACTCATTGTTCAACTGATGAGTTAGCTATCATAGATCGACTAGACTTGAATAAAAAAGCAAGTCATAATTAAGCATGAAGATGCACTGATATGCAACATCTGCTATATATCTACGTTATTCTATGTACATGTATATATACAATCTCAATCATATGAATATATATTATATGCTACACTCTTGGCTTTGCAACCATACATACACATCTCTCTTGATGACTTGTATTCATCCTTAACAAATGTACAGCTAAAGGATCTAAAGATCGGTAGCAAGGAATAACTGATAAAGGTGATCATGAATACATGCACATATGAGAAGGGAGTAGGCTTAGACGATTATGCCATGGCATGTGTCCACATGGAGTATCAAGTTTTGTTGTACATGACTGGCAAGTAATAGTTATTAACCGACTCCCGAGGTTTGTATGCAATATAGAAGCACAAATTCCAAGGGCAAAGCAGCCGTAAGCTGTTGCGCATGCTTTGCAAGACAGGGTAACAGTTGCAGCTGTAAGGTCAATCTTGTAGAGAAAGAAGGAATCCTGGTGGGCAGCCATTGAGTAAAGTGATATTTATGATCACTGGTATTTTGAAGAGGTCTATATTACCACATCTTTGTTTGGTAGAGTTATAACATTTTATCATCCCATCTAAATTATTCACTTCTGATGTGTATAGATATAATGTTTTAAAGATATTCTTGGAGCATATGCTGTAAGTAATGTTTGAGCACCATCTGCTACTATCAATTAGCTGATGATACTGATTAGGATACAATGATGGTGTACCAGATGGCAGAAATCCAGCATTTATGGCTCCAGCTGTTACTCCATAATCATAACCAACTAAAGCAATGGAAATATTAAAACCTTCCCCACGGTAAACTTTATATGAATTTAAAGAGAGTCTAACACACAGTGGTTTACTGTTCATATCACAAACACATGCTCTCATTGGTGAAGATGATACTGGTGAAAGGCTATACTGCTTATGTTTGGTGTGTAACTGAGTATATCTTTGTGACAGAGAGAGTTGATGCATGATATGATACTTGCTCCATAGATATGATTACCTACACTTTCATTTGCTGAATTTTCTTTAAACAACACCTTGCTAGAGTAGTCACTAAAGTTGAAAAGGCACCTCTGATCGTCAGCATAAATAGCTCCACCATAATTATTTGCAAAATTGTAGCTAAAGTTAATAAATGAGTCACTACCGACTATTAGCTATAATTCCTTGAATTTGTAAAAAAAAAATTGCACCTCCCTGATTAGCAGAATTGTTGTGAATCATCAATTTTGAGTGTGCATCAACAGGTATGCTATCCTGACTATCCATATAGATAGCACCACCTCCAGCCAGAGCAGTATTATTTTCAAACAAAATTTCATATGCCCAATTAAGAAAGTGCTGGTCTCTCGTAGATAGACCCCGCCCCGGTAAGCAGTATTTCTAGCAATTAATAACAGTACACCTGTTTTTACAGTGACAGTACTTTGTTTGACAAACATGGCTTCACCTGTTTCAACAGAATCAGATGGTGTTGCAACATGATTATGTGTAAGTGTCATGTTCACATCACTATTAATACTCATTGCTGTGGATTTCAGATAAAGCGCTCCACCACAAGATGTTGCTGAATTATTGATGAAACTCACATCAGCTCTAGCTAAGATATTAAAAGCAGAGATAGGAACATAAATACCATAACCAGAATTGAATGAAATAATATTGCTCCACCACAAACTGAATAATACTAATTATTACCAACTGTGTTGTTAATGAAAGAAACATTTCCTGACAACTTTAGTGTACTGTTATCCACAGCAATAGCTGAGTGCACAACATGATCGTATGAATGAAATATACAATCGCTGATAGTGAACGTGCCTTGTGACTGAACTCTAATAATTTAAAAGCAATTATTTTGAAATGTGCAGTCTTTTAGTGCAGCTTCAGAACCAGTAATATTGATGACCGACACCATGGGTGACAGTGACCCTATGTAACCATGATAATCAACATGCTTGGCTTCAAAGGTGCAGCTTCCCCTCTGAAACTTATTGATATGAAATAAATTGTAGCATTTATGATTCTTACATTGCTAACACTGGTAAATATGTAGGTATGGTTAGCAATACTTTCAGGATCATTTGGGATTTCAGTTGCTATTGGCATATTGATGATAACAAGCTGTCTCCCTGCTGTGCCTATCATAGCAAATGATTGAAGATCACGTACCTCTACATGCTTGGTGCAGTTATGGACTCCACACATAAAGTAGAGTGTGACATTGACATGGTCTGGTGAGAAGTAGTGGCTACTGTTGCTGACATAGTGGTCCATTGAGTGACAGGTGACGTTGGATGGACAGCTGCTGTTATGAGGACAGGGTTCAGTTGGTTTGACATAGTAGATCACTCCAGCTGTGGTTGGCAGATGCTGAGAAGTCAACGCTAACAGCAGATAAAAGAAGATAGTATAATAATTCTCAATCATGGCTTTTTCTTTCATTGTTCATGAGATTAAAACTAATCCTTTTATAAACTATTTGGTTCTCTAGATCAGTCATGTATTTTTTCCTATTGCATCTGCCATGCATGCATACAATAAATTAAACATGAGTAGTTTCATTTTGGAGGAGTACTACAATAATATCATGTCATGCTTATTTTATTTTTTGTCATGAAGCATAGAGCCTACATAGCTTCAGTTCCACTAAGCACTCCTACTCCTTCTCCCACTGTACACATCATAGGATGGATCTCAACACATTTTAGAGGAGTACTACAGTGTCGTAGGACATGTTTACTTATATATAATTATTCTCAGCTTATAGGCCTATGTAGCTTCAGTTCAACCACATACCCTCCCCACTGTATACATCAACATGCACTAGGATGGATTTTGAGAGTACAACATTGTCATATGACATGCTTATTTCACTATGAAGCATAGAGTGGCTTACACATATAGATTCAGTTCCACCACGTACCTTCACCTACTGTATATATCAATGGATGGATTTCAGCACTAGGATAGACTCTGATTTGAACACTTTTATAGAAAGCTCTGTGGATACACACACATGAGACTACAAGTAGCCCGACCTAAACTGTACTGATGTCCTTGCATAAACCGGAACATGTCTCCATGCTTGATAAGCATACCAAGCTTCATAGAAAATGATTATTTCTGTGATACCTTGCAATTCAATTTACCATTACACTACCTACAGCCAAATTTTCCATCCTACTGATCCTTTCTGGGATGGACAAGGATGTGGCACAAGTAATACATGCTGCTTAGTTTCATTTTTGTGCAACAACGGTTATCAAACATGTATCTTTGGCCACTACTGATATAGTTGAAATGAGTTTCTGTAGACCTATGTATATCATAATAAAAGTTAATAGGGATGGCAGGGCCAAAAAGCACACAAACAAGAGTGGTAGGGATAGTTAGATCACATCAATTGCTTGAATGGGTGATCACGTACCTTGTGTACATGTTGTGCAAATCTACTGATAATTATACAAAAATTATACGCTTCACTTCATACTTATGCAGCATCATTAGCTATAGCTAATTAATTTTAGAGATAAAATCCAAGTGCATTTATTTTATATCCATAAAAACCTACAATAGCTCCCTCAATGGTAACAGTTATTTCTGAACCAAGTGATGCTCCATAGGGGCCACAGATCTTTCTCATCCCCTCGGAGTTTCGTGTCGTAATCGTTAGTGAATTGATTGGTCCTTTTCCATCTTCTGTACCAACGTCAATGCTAAACATCCACTCATCATCAGCAAAATGAATTACAGCATCCTCTGACATAGCCTTGGTATTATCTTCATTACTTAGTTTGTCACGCAAGAATGGTTTAGAGGTGGTGGTCCAGGAGTTAAATACACCGTGACCTTTCACCACCGTTGTGCCATTACGAAGAACGTATGTAGTTTCAATACCTTCTATCCAGCTGCTGTATCGTATAGTCAAAGTTGTGATTTTTACAGGTGAGAGTGAAGCAATTTCATCATCAAATAGTTCACCTATATCAACTCATGCAACAGAAGATTTCTTATAATAGGGGAGTGCGGGAGAATAAGGAGTAGTGTCAATATCAAAGCCTATTGCATCCAGCTGTTCACTGCTCTGTCCGAATAGGCCCAGAATCACACCAGCAAAGCTGAACTGGTTCTTGCCTGAGCTAGGGCTCCCAAATGGACCATATTTTCCAAGTTTAAGATCTTCAGGATACCTCACATACAACGTAAAACTGGTCAAGTATTGTTGAGAAATATTTCCCACCAATTCTCCTTCAATTCGTACAATAGGCATCCCAGTGCCTATACCAATGCTGTTATTAATTACTCCATATCCACCATGGTATGCTGAGGTCTTTATTTCACCATCTTCTTGCTCATAAGTGGCTTGTATTCCTTTTATGCCGTTTGCACTGCTTCGGATCAACAGCATTGTGAATCCGATCACCTTTGGTGACATGGAATAGGCTCGGTCATCAAAGTTGGATCCCATATCACTCCCACCAAACAGGGGAGATCAATAGAGCTGAGCTGGATAAGCTTGTATAAGGTACACATAAACAAGAAGAGACACAAATAGCTTCATTGTGTACCTCAATGTCTTAAAAAAAAAACAAACTATTGATAGATGCTATGTTTTCAGTTAACCCTAAGCATACTAAATTCATTGGAATTAGGTCACATGCTTTCATTGCTGACTCTAAAATTCATTTAGCCTCCTGCAGATGCTGATTTAGTTGCTAGATATGTTTTTAGACATGACTTGTACCCAGCTTTTAGTCCCCAGCATTCACTGGATAGCACAATGTGTAGGCTTGTATATAACCAAAAAGGGAAGAGAGTATTATGTACGTATGGATGCAAGAGGATCGTAAATAACAACAGTGCTCTCTTGGTTCAGATAAATATTCACTGATATTTAATTAGTCGGGACAGACATTTACACACACTTTTATGTTGATGATTCAGAACTATTTTCTACTTATTTTACCGATGTTGATGTATCGCTAGCTCAACTGACATAATAGAAACAGAAAACTCCTCATAATATCTGTGTTGTATTCTTCTAGCAAGGAAGATCGGGTGACAACTGTGCTCAAGGAGCTGCTGCTGCTCGCCTGACTTATAGTGCATCCAGTCACCAAAACCATGCATAATAAGTATTGTAGAGCTGCATGGGGAATTTGAGATGAAATAAATCATAAAACAACGAAAATCAGAGCACATAAATTATTATAGAGTGAACTTCCATATAAAGTAGGAAAGGTGTACACTCAAAAGAAATCCTATAAAGGGAATGCCACTTATTATCCCTAAGTGTGATCCATCGGATTTGTTTGCCATGGCTATGCATGTGAAGAAATGTGATCGAACATTTAACATGAATGGTAGTCAGGTATGGTAAAATCGAATAACATAACACATCAACTTTGTATGGTCTGGGGAAATCACGGGGCATGGTCAGTGCCAGTCACAACCTACGACAGACTCCTTGTGACACTCATGCTATAACTCTATGTTGGTTCAAGTGTGGTAGTATCATCAATGACAAGAATGTCTCTTACGTCAAGGATCAGTTCACCATGAAGAGGCCAGACAGCTATTGGCCAATGGAGTGGGATAAAGGCTGACTAATTCACGAATAGTACAGTTTGTAGCTTCTGTTATAGAGCATGTATATATAGGTTTGGATGACACACAGAACAGTATTCCTAGCCCACGTGTAAATAATTTTGACTAGAATATTATTTCATCACATCCTCTCCCTTCTACATGCAGTATCCAAGGATTATGATGACATGTGACATTGTAGATATCTTTATGGCTGATGAAGGGAAGGGTTTGATCTATGTCATACTCCTTGTGGTGCTCATGCTACCCCTCTACATCAGCAGTGGTAGTATTAAATTTTTCAATGATGAGGATGTCTCATATATATGTCAAGGATCAGTTCACCATGAAGAGGAGACAGCTATTGGTTAATGGAGTGGGATAGCTAAACAGACTGACTCACATACCAAGTTGTAGCTTCTGTTATACACAGAGCATACGTATGTAGTTACAGGTTCAAATGGCACACAGATTGGATACCGTATCACAGCCGACAAAGAGGGCCAGCAGCATGAGCACCATTCCCGATTATTTATCTGTAAATGTCACATGCATTATATAGAAGATTGAGAACACATACATACCTTGGATACTATAATATAGAAAGTCTAGTCAAAAATTTTACACATTGCCTAAGATCACGGTACCGAACGTCCAAATCCCATTCCGGACTAGGCCCAGATAAGCAATTCTTTTTTCCTACCTATAATTCATTTCTTCAATTCTTGTGAACATGCCCTATAATGCTTTCAAAATGTACCTATAATTCTCATTTCTTGCTCCTCAAATTTCATGTAATCAATAATATTATATTAATTTAGTGCATATGAAGTGAATGTCTGTGACAGTTATACTGCAGCGTAACTGAAGCTTCATCTCTGAGGCATCTCTGTCATGTCGCTCATGTGACAATTATTGAATCCCACATCCACATTCCATATTACCACAAGTTGACAGAACAGCATTTTGGTGCAGCCCAATGTCTGGCTGCCAGCAGACCAATAACTGTACCGTTTAAAACACATAGTACCATAAGTTGCCTGTAATTTTCTTAAATAAGTTGTCTATAATTCTCAAATATTGCTCATTGCTTCTAGATACCTATAGATAATGCTTGAAAAAATGCCAGCATTATTTATCTGGGCCAATTCCGGACATGCAGCCCGCCAAAAATTACGACGCATGCACAATAGTTTACAATTGTGTACGCGTGGGACCGGGGTGGCATTTATACAGACACCACGCCTTTTGGAGCTTCTGATTTCTCCATCAAGCTCTGGAAGTGCTATTCCAGATGAGCTGGCTACCAACAATAGGATACCAATGCTGAGTGACAGCATTGTGGTAAATTTCTTCTTGATTTGCTGGTAAAAATATAATTTCATCTGCAGCAATGAACTTGTCAATGAATTGATTCGACTGCCCAAGTAACAGCTTGCCTTTTATAGCTACCCATGCAAGAACTAATATTAGGAGCTGGATGTGGAATTGAGTCTGTATGCTAGCTACTTCTGATTCAGGTGTGTGTGTGTGAGTGTGAGTGTGAGTGTGAGTATGAGTGTGTGTGTGTGTGTGTGTGTGTGTGTGTGTGTGTGTGTGTGTGTGTGTGTGTGTGTGTGTGTGTGTGTGTGTGTGTGTGGGCAGATATCGATCCTTGGAACATACTCAGATTATTATCACAATGACACTCCTTACACAAGCCACAATGTAGGCCATATCAACTATGCACTCTATCAGGATAAAGGATAAAGTGAACTTCATTGTCATAGCTACACTATGACAATGTATGTCATTCATGTTCTAGAACATATTTTACATGTCTGATGATTGTATTATGACCTATACGATTTGGTTTACTCTCTATGCATATAATGTTGAACGTATAAACTTGTTTATGGACTAGAGTTTGTTGAGAATGACGCCCTTATGTATTACATATATAGCTAAAAATGACAATGAAGTTCAGTTATCTTGATAGAGTGGTTGATACTATGAATGACGTGAATATCAGGTTAAAGATTATAAACTGGTTGTATAGTATCAGGATAAAGGTTATGAACCATATTGATTTATACCATTATTCTAAAATATGCATTGTTCTAATATGCATACTATAGTAATAAGTTGATAGGTCATGCCAGTGCATGGTCTAAAATATATTGACTATATAAGTGCAGAGTGTGCACACAGACCAATATCTCTGGCACATCTCAAAATTGACAGCCCATCATGTCTGACAATCAGAACAATAATGATATTATAGTAAGGACTAATATAGCAAATTTGATTATCATTGGTGTTATGACATACTTCACTGTTAACAAATTCCTACTAGAGGTTAGAGAATAAACAGGAAGTAGATCACACAATGCATTGGTTAAGTACAATAGCTATCCAGGTCGGAGGTTAGGCCGTATACCAGACATACTGTCTATAGCCAAATAGCTATGCATGTACTGTACTCTTGATATAGATAATATGTTACTACTGCATGTGACTCTATGATGATACTGAGCTGAACGGTTATAATTCAATCATACTTGCTAGAACTGATACACTGATTGGACTCATTGTTCAACTGATGAGGAAGCTATCATAGATTGACTAGACTTGAATAGAAAAGCATTAAGCATGAAGATGCAGTGATATGCAACATCTGCTGTATAGCTACTTTATTCTATGTACATGTATATACAATCTCAATCATATGAATATATATTATATGCTACACTCTTGGCTTTGCAACCGTACATACACGTCTCTGTTGATGACTTGTATTCATCCTTTAACAAATGTACAGCTAAAGGATCTAAAGATCCTTAGCAAGGAATAACTGATAAAGGTGATCATGAATACATGCACATATGAGAAGGGAGTAGGCTTAGACGATTATGCCATGGCATGTGTCCACATGGAGTATCAAGTTTTGTTGTACATGACTGGCAAGTAATAGTTATTAACCAACTCCCGAGGTTTGTATGCAATATAGAAGCACAAATTCCGAGGGCAAAGCAGCTGTAAGCTGTTGCGCATGCTTTGCAAGACAGGGTAACGGTTGCAGCTGTAAGGTCAATCTTGGAGAGAAAGAAGGAATCCTGGTGGGCAGCCATTGAGTAAAGTGATATTTATGATCACTGGTATTTTGAAGAGGTCTGTATTACCACATCTTTGTTTGGTAGAGTTATAACGTTTTATCATCGTGCATACATGTCACTGTATTTATCCTTTAACTTGTTATGTCAAATGTACAGCTGAAGGATGTAAAGATCAGTTGCAAAAAGTAATTTCCTTTGTATAATAAGTAACAGTGACAACCGTGATCATGAATACATGTACATACGAGAAGGGAGTAGGCTTAGATGATTACACATGTGTCCATACAGAGTATCAAGTTTTGTTGTACATGACTGGCGAGCATGTGTACAACTCAGTCAATCTAATATTATGTAACTGTGTTTTCCTTATAACACTCTAGCATAGTTTAATAATAAAGTCATACACACCTGACATGTTAAATATAGCTAATACAAACTGCTTACTATAGCTATAGCTAACCAGCACATCTGTAAAGGCTATTGTGTTTAGAGATCAGTTGTAACAATTGGATGAAAGACAAGCTTGCAAAGACCACAACATTCATGTTAACTAAAGGTTCCTGGATAAAAACATTTGATCTAAAGATTAATATGTTACAGTATTGACTGTGTTTCTTATTGGACAGTACATGTCAGCACGAATATCAGGATCATTAACTCTCTCATGAACCATATCATCATCACTTGAATCTTGATTGATTAAGTTATAACCTTTCCTCTGTATACACTTGTACTTGTTCTGGTAGCAGATCTTGATTGCACTAATGAAGATGATGAGAAGGAATTGGACAAAAGCAACTCCAATTGATATCTGCAAGGCAATTATTCCACTGTTTTTTTCTCCTGTATAGAGCGTGTAAGTGACTAATACAAGCAAGTTCGATAGAGATGCACTTTCGAAAAGTCTAACTATCTTTGATTTATAAACCGGCTTTACTGACATGTAGAAGAGTAGCATCACTAAAGTGATCGCAAGGATAAGCAAGCCAACAAGCGGTGAAGTTGATGATGTTGCTGTAAAGATGTTCAAAAATGCTCCCCGAGCAAGCAATAACATTCCAAACCAGTAATGGTGCTTGTCTTTGAGAGGAGCAAAGTAGGCATCATAGAAAGGAATGAATTTGTTTATTCAACTTCGTAGCCTTAGGTATGAGATTCTCCTCCAACACTGTATCAGGAGGAGAAAGAAAGTAAAGGGGATACATAAGAAAATAAGGATAGCCATGGCTACAAGAAAGAGATAAATGTGTGGGTGTTGGCAGTATGGCAAATTTCCATCAAGATACCACACGATAATCTTAGACTCATTGGGATAGTGTGTGAGCACTCCAAACTCAAAAATTATCATTAGAGTGCGTAAGGGTTTTGTATATGACAAGAGGAAGAGTGTAGCTAAGAGAGGAACAGCTCTGTCACCAATGAGGTTAGTCAGGCGAGAGGAGTAGCGACACACAAAGATGATGACTCCAGCAATGAGCCAGATGTAGAGTGGGAAAAGAAACTGAAGCCAT
Organism: Stappiaceae bacterium; assembly: GCA_964291365.2. Lineage (GTDB taxonomy): Bacteria > Pseudomonadota > Alphaproteobacteria > Rhizobiales > Stappiaceae > JBDWFY01. The sequence goes on along the minus strand of OZ219985.1, from coordinate 40,453 downwards.
ATTTTCCAAAACGCAGTCAGACCAACTATAAAACATGATTCTATTCCAAAATCTAAATTGAGCTAGGCAACAAATATTTGAAATGGTACCATTGTCTGTTGCCGTTTTGGAGGAAATAAAGTATCTTTGTAAGTCCACAGTACGTTTGCATAAAATACAAGTCCATTAATAAGTCCTTGAGTGACAGTCAGATTCAGTAGGAGAATTAAAAGTACAAGAAGAAAACCTGCAGCCCCAAAAAACATAAGCATTAAAAGTGGTAAATCGCTGGAGCACCTAATACAATGTGAAGATCCAATTGCTAGGCTGTAATTGTTCTCACAGCCACCACACAAGGTGCCAGCGTGGTTGAAGTCACACTGGGAATTAGAATTAGTACCAAGATTGATCAGCTTTTCATCTGTTCTGCAAACGTTTAGAGGACAGTAACGAGCAAATAGAATGCCGTCACTCTTGCTTTTATTATACTTGTTGAAAGTAGCATTTACCCACATAGTGCTGTTCCATCGGAAGTAACCTGAGTTGTTTGAGAAAATAATTTTTTTGTAAAATAGGGTAACAACTGCAACCGTGAAGTTGGCCTAGATGAATGAGAGTAAATCCTGGTGGATAGCCATCAAGTAGAGTGATGTTAATAAACACAGGTATTCTGAAGAAATCTGCTGAAATACATCTCTGTTTTGTAGAATTATGTCAATTATATTATTTATATATTTATATATATCAGGTAAATGGTCATAGTTTATAATATATTTTACTTCTGAAGTATAGAGGTATAAGATTTCGTGCGCATTCTTCGAGTATACATTGTAAGTAATGTTAGAACAGTGTGTGCTTGTGTCAATTAACTGATGATACTGATTTGAATTTATTGATGGTAAACTATATCCTCTTGATGGCAAAAATCCTGCACGTATGGCCCCAGTGGTGACTCCAAAGTCATATCCAACTAAAACTACAGAAATGTTGAAAACTTCTCCATGGTATACTTTGTGCATATTAAACAGTTTTGCACACTGTGGTTTACCATTTGTGTCACAAATGCATGCTTTCATTGGAGAAGACGATACTGGTGAGAGACTGTTGGTTATGTTTGGTGTGTAGCTTACTACATCTTTGTGACAGAGTGAGTTCATGCATGATATGATACTTGCTCCATAGATATGATTACCTACACTTTCATTTGCTGAATTTTCTTTAAACAACACCTTGCTAGAGTAGTCAATAAAGTTGAAAAGGCACCTCTGATTATCAGCATAAATAGCTCCACCATAGCTCATTGCAAAATTATAGCTAAAGTTTATAAGTGAGTGACTACCGACTATTATAATTCCTCGATTTCGTAATAAAATTGCACCTCCCAGATCAGCAGAGTTGTTGTGAAACATCAATTTTGAGTGTGCATCAACAGATATGTCATTCTTGCCATTCATATAGATAGCACCACCTCCGGCCAGAGCAGTATTTTTTGCAAACAAAACTTCATTATACCCAATTAAGAAAATGCTGTTCTCTTGTAGATAGATAGCCCCACCCTGATAATCATTATATCTAGCAATTAATAACAGTGCACCTGTTTTTACAGTGGCAGTACTTTGTTTGACGAACATGGCTTCACCTGTTTCAACAGAATCAGATGGTGTTGCAGCATGATTGTGTGTAAGTGTCATGTTCACATCACTATTAGTACTCATTGCTGTGGATCTCAGATAAAGCGCTCCACCACAAGATATTGCTGAATTGTTGATGAAACTCACATCAGCTCTAGCTAAGATATTAAAAGCAGAGATAGGAACGTTTTCATCAATACTGTAACCAGAATTGAACGAAATTGCTCCACCACAAACTCCATAAGATGAATAACCGCTAACTGTGTTGTTAATGAAAGAAACAGTTCCTGATAACTTAAGTGTACTGTTATCCACAGCAATAGCTGAGTGCACTCCATGATTGTATGAATGAAATATACAATTGCTGATAGTGAGCGTGCCTTGTGACTGAACTCTAATAAAGCAATTATTTTGAAATGTGCAGTCTTTTAGTGTAGCTTCAGAACCAATAATATTGATGACCGACACCGTGGGTGACAGTGACCCTATGTAACCATGATAATCAACATGCTTGGCTTCAAAGATGCAATTTTCCCCTCTGAAACTTATTGATATGAAGTAAATTGTAGCATTTATGATTCTTACATTGCTAACACTGGTAAATATGTAGGTATGGTTAGCAATACTTTCAGGATCATTTGGGATTTCAGTTGCTATTGGCATATTGATGATAACAAGCTGTCTCCATGCTGTGCCTATCATAGCAAATGATTGAAGATCACGTACCTCTACATGCTTGGTGCAGTTATGGACTCAACACATGAAGTAGAGTGTGACATTGACATGGTCTGATGAGAAGTAGTGGCTACCGTTGCTGGCATAGTGGTCCATTGTGTGACAGGTGACGTTGGATGGACAGCTGCTGTTATGAGGACAGGGTTGAGTTGGTTTGACATAGTAGACCACTCCAGCTGTGGTTGGCAGATGCTGAGAGGTCAACACTAACAGCAGATAAAAGAAGATAGTATAATAATTCTCGATCATGATTTTTTTCTTTCATTGTTCATGAGATTAGCTATAACTAGCTAATCCTTTTATAGACAGTTTGGCTCCAGACCCTAGATCAGTCACAATTTTTATTTAATACTATTTAGTTCCCTACATCAGTCATGTAGCTATTTTTTTTTTTTTTGCTATTGCATCTGCCATGCATGTATACAATAAATTAAACATGAGTAATTTCATTTTGGAGGAGTACTACAATAATTTCATGTCATGTTTATTTCGTGAAGCTAAGCATAGAGCCTACGTAGCTTCAGTTCCACCAAGCACTCCTACTCCTTCTCCCACTGTACACATCATAGGATGGATATCAACACTAGGATGGATTTGAACGTTTTAGAGGAGTACTACAGTGTCGTAGGACATGTTTACTTATATATAATTATTTTCAGCTTATAGGCCTATGTAGCTTCAGTTCAACCACATACCCTCTCCCACTGTATACATCAACATGCACTAGGATGGATTTTGAGAGTACAACATTGTCATATGACATGCTTATTTCACTATGAAGCATAGAGTGGCTTACACATGTAGCTTCAGTTCCACCACATACCTTCTCCCACCGTATACATCAGTGGATGGATTTCAGCACTAGGATAGATTCTGATTGGAACACTTTTATAGAAAGCTCTGTGGATACACACACATGAGACTACAAGTAGCCCGACCTAAACTATATGTCCTTGCATAAACCGGAACATGTCTCCATCTTTGATAAGCATACCAAGCTTCATAGAAAATGACTATTTCTGTGATACCTTGCAGTTCAATTTACCATTATACACTACCTACAACCAAACTTTCTATCCTACTGATCCTCTCTGTGATGGACAAGGATGTGGCACAAGTAGCTAATACATGCTGCTTTGTTTCAAATTTGTGCAACAACGGTTATCAAACATGTATCTTTGGCCACTACTGATAATGTTGAAATGAGTTTCTGTAGACCTATGTATATCATAATAAAAGTTAATAGGGATGGCAGGGCCAAAAAGCACACAAACAAGAGTGGTAGGGATAATTAGATCACATCTGTTGCTTGAATGGGTGATCACGTACCTTGCATGTGTACATGTTGTGCAAATTTACTGATAATTATACAATAAATTATACGCTTCACTTCATACTTTATGCAGCCTTGTGAATCCGATCACCTTTGGTGCCATGGAGTAGGCTCGGTCATCAAAGTTGGGTCCCATATCACTCCCACCAAACAGGGGAGATCGATAGAGCTGAGCCGGATAAGCTTGTATAAGGTACACATAAACAAGAAGAGACACAAATAGCTTCATTGTGTTCCTCAATGTCTTAAAAAAAAACAAACTATTGATAGATGCTATGTTTTCAGTTAACCCTAAGCATACTAAATTCGTTGGAATTAGGTCACATGCTTTCATTGCTGACTCTAAAGTTCATTTAGCCTCCTGCAAGTACTGATTTAGTTGCTAGATATGTTTTTAGACATGACTTGTACCCAGCTTTAAGTCCCCAGCATTCACTGGATAGCACAATAACCAAAATTGGAATAAAGTATTATGTACGTATAGGGATGTAAGAGGATCTCTTGGTTTAGATAATTATTCACTGATATCTAATTAGTCGGGACAGACATTTACACACACTTTTGTATTGATGATTCTGAATCAGAACTATTTTCTACTTATTTTACTGATGTCGATGTCGATGTATAGCTAGCTCAACTGACATAATAGAATAGAAAACTCCTCATAATATCTGTGTTATATTCTTCTAGCAAGGAAGATTGGGTGACGACTGTGCTCAAGGAGCTGCTGCTGCTCGCCTGACTTATAGTGCATCGGGTCACCAAAACCATGCATAATAAGTATTGTAGAGCTGCATAGGGAATTTGAGAAGAAATAAATCATAAAACAATGAAAATCAGAGCACATAAATTATTATAGAGTGAACTTCCATACAAACTAGGAAAGGTGTACACTCAAAAGAAATCCTATAAAGGGAATGCCACTTATTATCCCTAAGTGTGATCCATCGGATTTGTTTGCCATGGCTATGCATGTGAAGAAATGTGATCGAACATTTAACATGAATGGTAGTCAGGTATGGTAAAATCGAATAACATAACACATCAACTTTGTATGGTCTGGGGAAATCACGGGGCATGGTCAGTGCCAGTCACAACCTACGACAGACTCCTTGTGACACTCATGCTATAACTCTATGTTGGTTCAAGTGTGGTAGTATCATCAATGACAAGAATGTCTCTTACGTCAAGGATCAGTTCACCATGAAGAGGCCAGACAGCTATTGGCCAATGGAGTGGGATAAAGGCTGACTAATTCACGAATAGTACAGTTTGTAGCTTCTGTTATAGAGCATGTATATATAGGTTTGGATGACACACAGAACAGTATTCCTAGCCCACGTGTAAATAATTTTGACTAGAATATTATTTCATCACATCCTCTCCCTTCTACATGCAGTATCCAAGGATTATGATGACATGTGACATTGTAGATATCTTTATGGCTGATGAAGGGAAGGGTTTGATCTATGTCATACTCCTTGTGGTGCTCATGCTACCCCTCTACATCAGCAGTGGTAGTATTAAATTTTTCAATGATGAGGATGTCTCATATATATGTCAAGGATCAGTTCACCATGAAGAGGAGACAGCTATTGGTTAATGGAGTGGGATAGCTAAACAGACTGACTCACATACCAAGTTGTAGCTTCTGTTATACACAGAGCATACGTATGTAGTTACAGGTTCAAATGGCACACAGATTGGATACCGTATCACAGCCGACAAAGAGGGCCAGCAGCATGAGCACCATTCCCGATTATTTATCTGTAAATGTCACATGCATTATATAGAAGATTGAGAACACATACATACCTTGGATACTATAATATAGAAAGTCTAGTCAAAAATTTTACACATTGCCTAAGATCACGGTACCGAGCGTCCAAATCCCATTCCGGACTAGGCCCAGATAAGCAATTCTTTTTTCCTACCTATAATTCATTTCTTCAATTCTTGTGAACATGCCCTATAATGCTTTCAAAATGTACCTATAATTCTCATTTCTTGCTCCTCAAATTTCATGTAATCAATAATATTATATTAATTTAGTGCATATGAAGTGAATGTCTGTGACAGTTATACTGCAGCGTAACTGAAGCTTCATCTCTGAGGCATCTCTGTCATGTCGCTCATGTGACAATTATTGAATCCCACATCCACATTCCATATTACCACAAGTTGACAGAACAGCATTTTGGTGCAGCCCAATGTCTGGCTGCCAGCAGACCAATAACTGTACCGTTTAAAACACATAGTACCATAAGTTGCCTGTAATTTTCTTAAATAAGTTGTCTATAATTCTCAAATATTGCTCATTGCTTCTAGATACCTATAGATAATGCTTGAAAAAATGCCAGCATTATTTATCTGGGCCAATTCCGGACATGCAGCCCGCCAAAAATTACGACGCATGCACAATAGTTTACAATTGTGTACGCGTGGGACCGGGGTGGCATTTATACAGACACCACGCCTTTTGGAGCTTCTGATTTCTCCATCAAGCTCTGGAAGTGCTATTCCAGATGAGCTGGCTACCAACAATAGGATACCAATGCTGAGTGACAGCATTGTGGTAAATTTCTTCTTGATTTGCTGGTAAAAATATAATTTCATCTGCAGCAATGAACTTGTCAATGAATTGATTCGACTGCCCAAGTAACAGCTTGCCTTTTATAGCTACCCATGCAAGAACTAATATTAGGAGCTGGATGTGGAATTGAGTCTGTATGCTAGCTACTTCTGATTCAGGTGTGTGTGTGTGAGTGTGAGTGTGAGTGTGAGTATGAGAGTGTGTGTGTGTGTGTGTGTGTGTGTGTGTGTGTGTGTGTGTGTGTGTGTGTGTGTGTGTGTGTGTGTGTGTGTGTGTGTGTGTGTGTGTGTGTGTGTGGGTGTGTGGGCAGATATCGATCCTTGGAACATACTCAGATTATTATCACAATGACACTCCTTACACAAGCCACAATGTAGGCCATATCAACTATGCACTCTATCAGGATAAAGGATAAAGTGAACTTCATTGTCATAGCTACACTTTGACAATGTATGTCATTCATGTTCTAGAACATATTTTACATGTCTGATGATTGTATTATGACCTATACGATTTGGTTTACTCTCTATGCATATAATGTTGAACGTATAAACTTGTTTATGGACTAGAGTTTGTTGAGAATGACGCCCTTATGTATTACATATATAGCTAAAAATGACAATGAAGTTCAGTTATCTTGATAGAGTGGTTGATACTATGAATGACGTGAATATCAGGTTAAAGATTATAAACTGGTTGTATAGTATCAGGATATAGGTTATGAACCATATTGATTTATACCATTATTCTAAAATATGCATTGTTCTAATATGCATACTATAGTAATAAGTTGATAGGTCATGCCAGTGCATGGTCTAAAATATAATGACTATATAAGTGCAGAGTGTGCACACAGACCAATATCTCTGGCACATCTCAAAATTGACAGCCCATCATGTCTGACAATCAGAACAATAATGATATTATAGTAAGGACTAATATAGCAAATTTGATTATCATTGGTGTTATGACATACTTCACTGTTAGCAAATTCCTACTAGAGGTTAGAGAATAAACAGGAAGTAGATCACACAATGCATTGGTTAAGTACAATAGCTATCCAGGTCGGAGGTTAGGCCGTATACCAGACATACTGTCTATAGCCAAATAGCTATGCATGTACTGTACTCTTGATATAGATAATATGTTACTACTGCATGTGACTGCATGTGACTCCATGATGATACTGAGCTGAAGGTTATAATTCAATCATACTCGCTAGAAACTGATACACTGATTGGACTCATTGTTCAACTGATGAGTTAGCTATCATAGATCGACTAGACTTGAATAGAAAAGCAAGTCATAATTAAGCACGAAGATGCACTGATATGCAACATCTGCTATATAGCTACTTTATTCTATGTACATGTATATACGATCTCAATCATATCAATATTGAATCACTTATAATTTTGCTATACACTCCTTGGTTATGCAACCGTGCATACATGTCTCTCTTGACCACTGTATTTATCCTTTAACTTGAGTTGTTATATCAAATGTACACCTGAAGGATCTAAAGATCAGTAGCAAGAAATATAATAAAGTAATTTCCTTTGTATAATAAGTAACAGTGACAACTGTGATCATGAATACATGCACATATGAGAAGGGAGTAGGCTTAGATGATTACACATGTGTCCATACAGAGTATCAAGTTTTGTTGTACATGACTGGCGAGCATGTGTACAACTCAGTCAATCTAATATTATGTAACTGTGTTTTCCTTATAACACTCTAGCATAGTTTAATAATAAAGTCATACACACCTGACATGTTAAATATAGCTAATACAAACTGCTTACTATAGCTATAGCTAACCAGCACATCTGTAAAGGCTATTGTGTTTAGAGATCAGTTGTAACAATTAGATGAAAGACAAGCTTGCAAAGACCACAACATTGATGTTAACTAAAGGTTCCTGGATAAAAACATTTGATCTGAAGATTAATATGTTACAGTATCAACTGTGTTTCTTATTGGATAGTACATGACAGCACGAATATCAGGATCATTAACTCTCTCATGAACCATATCATCATCACTTGAATCTTGATTGATTAAGTTATAACCTTTCCTCTGTATACACTTGTACTTGTTCTGGTAGCAGATCTTGATTGCACTAATGAAGATGATTAGGAGGAATTGTATAAAAGCAACTCCAATTGATATCTGTAAGGCAGTTGTTCCACTGTTTTTATCTCCTGTATAGAGCGTGTAGGTGATTAACACAAGCAAGTTTGATAGAGATGCACTTTCTAACAGTCCAACTATCTTTGATTTATAAACTGGCTTTACTGACATGTAGAAGAGTAGCATCACTAAAGTGATTGCAAGGATAAGCAAGCCGACAAGCGGTGAAGTTGATGACGTTGCTGTAAAGACGATCAAAAGTGCTCCCCGAGTGAGCAATAACATTCCAAACCAGTAATGATGCTTGTCTTTTAGAGGAGCAAAGTAGGCATCATAGAAAGGAATGAATTTGTTTATCCACCTCAGTAGCCTTAGGTGTGAGACTCTCCTCCAACACTGTATCAGGAGGAGAAAGAATGTAAAGGGGATACATAAGAAAATAAGGATAGCCATGGCTACAAAAAAGAGATAAATGTGTGGATGTTGGCAGTATGGTAAGTTTCCATCAAGATACCACACGATAATCTTAGACTCATTGCCTCGAAGCTCATTGGGATGATAGTGTGTGAGCACTCCAAACTCAAAAATTGTCATTAGAGTGCGTAAGAGTTTTGTATATGACAAGAGGAAGAGTGTAGCTAAGAGAGGAACAGCTCTGTCACCAATGAGGTTAGTCAGGCGAGAGGAGTAGTGACACACAATGATGATGACACCAGCAATGAGCCAGATGTAGAGTGGGAAAAGAAACTGAAGCCATGTTTTCCAAAAGGCAGTCAGACCATCTATGAAACATGACTCTATTCCAAAATCTAAGTTGAGCCAGGCAACAAATATCTGATATGCTATCATTGTCTGTTGCTGTTTTGGAGGAAACAAAGTATCTTTGTAAGTCCACAATATGTTTGCATAAAATACAAGTCCATTAATGAGTCCTTGAGTGACAGTCAGATTCAGTAGGAGGATAAAAAGTACAAGAAGAAAACCTGAAAATGCGAAAAGTATAAATAGTAAGAGTTGTAAATTATTGGAACATCTAACACAATGTGAAGATCCAATTGCTAGGCTGTAGTTGTTCTCACAGCCACCGCACAAAGTGCCCGCATGGTTGAAGTCACACTGGGAATTAGAATTAGTACCAAGATTGATCACCTTTTCGTCTGTTCTACAAAAGTTTAAGGGACAGTAACGAGCCAGTAGAATACCATCACTCTCATTTGTATTGAAGGTTGCATTCACCCACATAGTACTCTTCCATTTGAGGTAACCCTGATTATTTACAATGTAGCAGTCAAATTGGTTGCTTTGCAAAACAGGATAACAGTTGCAGCCGTAACGTCGATCTTTGAAAGAAAGAAGGAATCCTGGTGGGCAGCCATTGAGTAAGGTGATGTTTATGATCACTGGTATTTTGAAGAGGTCTATATTACCACATCTTTGTTTGGTAGAGTTATAACGTTTTACCATCCCATCTAGATACTGCAGGCTAACATCATAATTGATATAGAAATTATTCACTTCTGCTGTGTATAGATACAATGTTTCAAAGACATTCTTGGAGTATATGCTGTAAGTAATGTTTGAGCAACATCTGCTACTATCAATTAGCTGATGAGACTGACTAGGATGCACTGATGGTGCACCAGATCCTTTTGATGGCTGAAATCCAGCGTTTATGGCTCCAGTTGTTACTCCGAAATCATAACCAACTAAAATAATGGAAATATTAAAATCTTCCCCACGGTAAACTTTATATGAATTTGATGAGTGTCTATCACACTGTGATTTACCATTTGTATCACAAACACATGCTCTCATTGGTGAAGATGATACTGGTGAAAGGCTATTGCTTATGTTTGGTGTGTAGCTGACTATATCTTTGTAACAGAGAGAGTTCATGCATGATATGATACTTGCTCCATAGATATGATTACCTACACTTTCATTTGCTGAATTATTTTTAAACAACACCTTACTAGAGTAGTTTTTAAAATTGAAAAGGCACCTCTGATCGTCAACATAAATAGCTCCACCATAATTGTTTGCAAAATTGTTGCTAAAGTTAATAAATGAGTCACTACCGACTATTATAATTCCTTGAATTTGTAAAAAAAATTGCACCTCCCTGATTAGCAGAGTTGTTGTGAAATATCAATTTTGAGTGTGCATCAACAGATATGTTATTCTGGGTTTTCATATAGATAGCACCACCTCCAGCCAGAGCAGTATTATTTGCAAACAAAACTTCATTATGCCCACTTGAGAAAATGCTGCTCTCTCGTAGATAGATAGCCCCACCCTTATAAGCGTTACTTCTAGCAATTAATATGAGTGCACCTGTTTTTACAGTGGCAGTACTTTGTTTGACGAACTTGGCTTCACCTGTTTCAACAGAATCAGATGGCGTTGCAACATAATTTTGTGTAAGTGTCATGTTCACATCACTATTAATACTCATTGCTGTGGATCTCAGATAAAGTGCTCCACCACAAGATATTGCTGAATTGTTGATGAAACTCACATTGGTTCTAGCTAAGATATTAAAAGCAGAGATAGGAACATTTTTATAAATACTGTTACCAGAATTGAACGAAATTGCTCCACCACAAACCGAACTATACTGATTATTGCCAACTGTGTTGTTAATGAAAGAAACATTTCCTGACAACTTAAGTGTACCGTTATCCACAGCAATAGCTGAGTGCACAACATGATTGTATGAATGAAATATACAATCACTGATGGTAAGTGTGCCTTGTGACTGAAGTCTAATAAAGCAATTATTTTGAAAAGTACAGTCTTTTAGTGTAGCTTCAGAACCAGTAATATTGATGACCGACACCATGGGTGACAGTGATCCTATGTAACCATGATAATCAACATGCTTGGCTTCAAAGATACAATTTTCCCCTCTGAAACTTATTGATATGAAGTAAATTGTAGCATTTATGATTCTTACATTGCTAACGCTGGTAAATATGTAGGTATGGTTAGCATTACTTTCAGGATCATTTGGGATTTCAGTTGCTATTGGCATATTGATGATAACAAGCTGTCTCCCTGCCGCTGTGCCTATCATAGCAAATGATTGAAGATCACGTACCTCTACATGCTTGGTGCAGTTGTGGACTCCAGGCAGGAAGAAGAGTGTAACATTGATGTGGTCTGGTGAGAAGTAGTGGTTACTTTTGCTGGCATAGTGGTCCATTGTGTGGCAGGTCTTGTTGGATGGACAGCTGCTGTTATGAGGACAGGGTTCAGTTGGTTTGACATAGTAGACCACTCCAGCTGTGGTTGGCAGATGCTGAGAAGTCAACGCTAACAGCAGATAAAAGAAGATAGTATAATTATTCTCGATCATGACTTTCTCTTTCATTGTTCATGAGATTATAACTAGTCCTTTTATAGACGGTTTGGTTCCCTAGATCATAGGCGCCGGAAGCATTTTGAAGGTGAGGGGGCGTGACATTCCGCGTATGCACGACGCGCGCGCAAATGTTAACCCACGCCCACTAATTAACGGTAAACGTGTTCGTGAAACATGGCGAAGTTGAAGAAGTAACGATGAGTAACAGACAAAAGCAGTCGATGGCAGGCAGAGCAGAAACTGACAGAGGGTTTGTATAGACAGGTAAGATTAACAACTTCCAGTGTTTTTGCTTAGCATTAAGGCAAGTGTGAAAGTGGGGGAGGGGGGGGGCGTTCCTTCGCCTATGTCCTATGTATACGTATATCAGTCATATTAATTATTTTTTTCAAGCTACCGTAAGCAGAAAACATTACAGAGTAAAAAAAATATAATATTTTGGAGCAGAAGATTACTGGGGCTCTGGAGAGCACTTGAGGCTATAATTTTTATATGGGCATGCAGAACAAACTTAGCAGAGAAAGACGATGAAGCCGGATTTTTGATTCTTGCTTTCTGTTTCAAGATATTGGCGAAAAACAATAGAAGCCATACAGTTGGTACCAACACACTATAGCTGAATGGGTAAGGGCCTGGACTCTGATGCTGAGGTCTCCGGATTGAGTCAGGGGGTCCTTGGATGAAATTTTTTTTCCTGATAGCCTGACACTGACTAATGCTAATTAATTTGTAGGTGTGGCCTGGTGGTGATAAATGCCCACAAAAATGCTGAAAATATGTGTATGCAAATGAGACGACCCTTTACCAAATCAGGTACTCTGTGGTCACTACCTACATGTATCTACGATTTGTGGCTCTCACTATGTATGTAGCTACATCATGTGGTGTTTTCTGGACAATTTTTTTTCTGCTTTGTTTGCATGGTAGCTTGAAACTACACACTAAGTAGTTATACACTAAGTATGTGTATGAGCTATATGATTCATATCAAGAAATAGCCTGTACAAATCGATTATTTGTCAGTGTATCACACATTGAAGTGCAAACGAGCGTTCGGCATTAGCGCATAGTGCCGCGCTGCCATTGGATTGCCATTCGCGTTTCCACCATCAGCCAAGCACAAAGGCAGCATCAGCAATACCAGCAGCAGCAACGTCATGAAAATGACGGGTTTTGTCCTCATTTTAGAATCAAAGCGACAGAAAACTGAGAGAATAGAAAGTAGACTGAAGTACACCTGCGTTCCTGCGATTTCTTTACAATTCGCAAGTCGATCTTACTTTTCGTGCAATAATTATTTCGTATTATTGTTCTTTGAATTAGATAAAGTAGGTGGAGACAATGGGCGTTTCCGATTAACGCCCACCAAAGTAAGTACAGCCAAGGGTATCATACTAGCTATAGAATCGGCAGAGAGGGTGAATCCGGCAGCCCTTCTTGTCGGGCATCATTGCGTAGCCAAAGAACCAAAGATTATGGATTTAGCTTATAATTTTTGATGTGGAACTCTCTGAACGAGAAACTATCGATTAAAGTGAAAAAGTCAAGTCTACTCCCACCAACATTTGTTGTCAACTTTCAGAAAGAATCGGCAGAGTGAGCGAATCCTGTACTACTTAAATTTTGGTATTGCTGTATAGCTGGAGTGCCATAGAATGCAAGATTGACTTATAATTTTTAATCTGAACTTGTCTGAATGTATAATAATACAATGTTCATGATATCTCCTATACTTGCTGTACATTGAGACTGCTGTTCAGAGGTGTGATAAAGTGTCGGCGAGAGCAAATAATCGCTGCTTCTTGATATGAGTAGTAGCAGTGTTGTTTAATTTATGGCTTAGAGTTTGTTGAGAATGACTTGTGTATGACCTATATAGCTAGGAATGCACGTTTATGACAATGAAGTTCAGTTATCTTGATAGAGTGGTTGATACTACAATGTACGAGTGACATGAATATCAGGTTAAAGGTTATAAACGGATTGTATAGTATCAGGATATAGGTTATGAGCCATATTGATTTAAACCATTATTCTAAAATATGCATTGTTCTAATATGCATACTATAGTAATAAGTGGATAGGTCATAATTCAGACCAATATCTCTAGCTAGCTAGTATGTGTATGAATTTTATTATGCATACAGTGCTCCACATAAAGAGAGTAGAATTCATGAGTTTTGAGGATTTTTGAGCATAACTTTGTTCAAAAAAGCCCAAAATTGGTACACATATTTTTCCATTTATCTACTACCTAGAAAAATATTTGGTGTTTTATTAACTACAAATGTTGCAGCTTTATGGCTTCTTGAAGAATGGCACTAAGAAAAATCCTTTAGGGTAGAAATTCAAGTAAACTTTGTAGTTAAGGACTGGAATTTAATCTGTAAGTGGGCCTTATAAGGAAGAATGTTCAAGCTGAATTTGAGTTCTTAACTGTCAGTAGTCCTCATATTAATTCCATGTTTATGCTTTTCCAAGTCACGCCTGTATGGTTAGGGTAGAAATTCAAAAATTTCTGTTAGTTAAGGGCTGATATTCAAAAATATGTTCACCATGTCCCTAAAGTTTATCTGTACCAAATTTGCATGTGCATTCCCTTTTGACGACCTTTACCTTCACAAATAATAGTGTGAAGTCGACAATTACAAACAGCAGGATAATCTCCTCTAGATCTACAACATTACACAAGTGATAATGCAATTGCAGAGCCGCATTTATTGATACTTGCTTGGTTGGTGTAGCATATAATTATATAGATGCCTAGCTAATCTGCACAAGTTGAGTTACATAGCAATTCTATCACGTTAAATTTCAGTGAAGTTCATATTTGGGTATTGTTTCTAAGTGCTGGAGTCATAATTATGTGAGATTACTATACGATCATGTACCTATACATGATCATATGCAATTTTTAAGGTAAGATAACTCCAATCCACATTAATATTCAAGACTTTGTCAAATCGTATCATATTTCAGCCGTACAAAACAGCAGAATGTGATTACAACTAATTGTTAGAATCTGCAGCAACCAAACACAATTTATTATAGATACACAAACAAAAAGGTCAAGCTATGTGACTAGCTGCTAGCATTGTCAGCTTGATCAAGTTAATGTTTCTCTCTTAACATCTCTGTCAGATTCTAGTAGCTGCATTGAGCAGACTGCACAGGTCAGCTCTTTATAATTCATATAAGGAGGACAAGGCATAGTACCACAGGCAGCTTCCACATGGTATAAATGTCCATTACTCCTGTGCCCTTGACCACCCTGTACTAATTCAATGCATATGCTCCATCAACACATAAAATAATGAACAACCGCTATCACACCTGTGTGCTGACATAAGGTAGCCATGATATTCTCTGGTCCAATATGTCAGACAGCTGGTTTTGGCTGGAACCATTAAATAGTACTCTCTCACGCGTGGAAACATAGCAGACAGCACAAGTGGCATCATCATTTCCAGTACCACCGATAGGCTGTTCATATTCAGCTCCATACATATAACTGTGTCCCTGAACTCCAGGGGTATAGGAACTATATTGAGGATCAAGTGGCATGCACAAAACATTTGCTCCACCACCACTCTGACCAGAATAAGTTCCTCCAACCTGGCCAGCATATACGAGCTGTGTACCTGGAGTTGTCGGACAGGAGCTTTTTCCCCACCTGGTGTAGATTGCTCCTCCACTTCTTGGTCCTGGAGGCCCTGGAGGGCCACTTTGTCCAGTTAATCCCCTCACTCCTGGTACACCTGGTGAACCCTGTGGTCCACCTGCTGGGCCAGGTTCTCCTGGAGGCCCTATTGGTCCTTGAACTCCTGGCATCCCATTGCGTCCATCTCTTTCAGGTGTACCATCTCGACCATCATGTCCCCTCAGTATCTCAAGTGTTGCGCAAGTGGATGGGCCACTAATATTATTATCAGTGCTTCTAGTGTTGCGATGCAGCTGCATTGTAGGTACTGGTTCTCCATTCTCATCTTCAGTCAAACTGCATGCGTGGCAGTCCATTTGAGCTGCCAGGTGCTAGAAGAATGACGATGCTCATGAGAAGATAAGGTATAATGCAATCCATGTTTGATATATTACTGTAGCTGCTAGGCCAGCAGTGCATGAGCTGTGTATAGTGCCAGGACTAGCTCTCAGTGGCCTTTTATAAACCATGAATGGCAGTAATGAGGTAAAATTATATTTTTCCAAGCAGGTGTAATAAGAGTTGGGGGAGAAACCTCATATTATTGTGTACTACTAAGGCTGCATGGGTGATCCCCAGATTGTATTCAAGCATGCATGCATTGTGTGATTTATATCCTGTTATTCTCTAGCCTCTAGTAAGAATTTGCTGACAGTGAAGTATATATACGTCATACATAGCACCAAATGACAATCAGGTTTGCTCTATTAGTCCTTACTATAGTAGCATTATTGTTCTGATCCTCAGACATGATGGCTAGCTAGGTAGCTAATAGGCTGGACAATGAGGTGTGCCAGAGACATCGGTCTGGCATGCGCACTCTGCACTTATAATAATTATTATAGATATTGTTTAAAATTTGTAGGCTTTAACGTTTGTGATCTCAGGTTATCCTGTTTAACTAGTTGACCCAGACAATGATAAACGTTAGTTATGGGTTATCTAGCTATAATATCCTCAGAATTTGCTGACAGTGAAATACATCAATGCACACTGTAAAAAATAAAGGGTTGGTTTGACCAATTTTGGTCATCTCAGTTGCACTCAAAATTGTTGCAAATCAATGGGTAAGGTATCCAAAACATGTATCTGCACACAAACTTAACCACTCATCTAGAAAAAGCTTATTATAAGCTGTTTACCATTTGGAATGTGGAGTAGACAGCAGAAATTGAAAATGGAGTCATGCAACTGACCTAACCAACATGGGTCAAATTATTTTTTTCCATTGCACCATTAGCAATGAAGTTTACTTCATCAGTCCTTAGTCATTGGATTGAATAGAACATCTATAATAATATAATAGAACAGCTGTCCAGGTCGGAGGTTAAG
Organism: Stappiaceae bacterium; assembly: GCA_964291365.2. Lineage (GTDB taxonomy): Bacteria > Pseudomonadota > Alphaproteobacteria > Rhizobiales > Stappiaceae > JBDWFY01. The sequence continues at coordinate 23,650 of OZ219985.1, read as the reverse complement.
TTATACACAGCAGCCAACAGGTCTACCTATACACTCTAGTCACGGTGATTGGAGTGTTCTCTTGATGTGCCAGTGGTATGGACTACCCAATGTGGTGGAGGTCAAGCTGTTTGTTTTTATGCAGCTGTATACATAGGCGTCATTTTGGGGGGACCTGAGGGGGCATGGGCCCCCTCACTTTTCTTTATTGATTATTGGGGGGCCCCCCCGTTCCTACTCCACTGTAACACATCAACTTTGCATGGTCTGGGAAAATCACGGGGCATGGTCAGTGCCAGTCATAACCTACAACAGGCTCCTCGTGACACTCATGCTACCACTCTATGTTGGTTCAAGTGTGGTAGTATATATCATCAATGACAAGAATGTCTCTCAAGTACATCAAGGATCAGTTCACCATGAAGAGGCCAGACAGCTATTGGCCAATGGAGTGGGATAAAGGCTGACTAATTCACGAATAGTACAGTTTGTAGCTTCTGTTATAGAGCATGTATATATATAGTATTCTTAGGCCATGTGTAAATAATTTTGACTAGAATATTATTTCATCACATCCTCTCCCTTCTACATGCAGTATCCAAGGATTATGATGACATGTGACATTGTAGATATCTTTATGGCTAATGAGGGGAAGAATTTGATCTATGACATACTCCTTATGGCGCTCATGCTGCCCCTCTACATCAGCAGTGGTAGTATTAAATTTTTCAATGATGAGGATGTCTCATATATATGTCAAGGATCAGTTCACCATGAAGCGGAGACAGTTATTGGCTAATGGAGTGGGACAGCCAAACAGACTGACTCACATACCAAGTTGTAGCTTCTGTTATACACAGAGCATACGTATGTAGTTACAGGTTCAAATGGCACACAGATTGGATACTGTATCACAGCCGACAAAGAGGGCCAGCAGCATGAGCACCATTCCTGATCATTATTTATCTCTCAATGTCACATGCATTATATAGAAGATTGAGAACACATACATACCTTGGATACTATATATAGAAAGGCTACATTGCCTAAGATCATGATACCGAGCATCCGAATCCCATTTTGGACTAGGCCCAGATAAGCAATTCTTTTTTTCTACCTATAATTCATTTCTTCAATGCTTGTGAACATGCCCTATAATGCTTTCAAAATGTACCTATAATTCTCATTTCTTGCTCCTCAAATTTCATGTAATCAATAATATTATTATCTTAATTTAGTGCATATGAAGTGAATGTCAGTGACAGTTATACTGCAGCATAACTGAAGCTTCAATGTAGTCTTCAAGTGCAAGTATCTCTGTAATGTCACTCATGTGACATTTATTGAATCCCACATCCACATTCTATATCACCACAAGTTGACTGAATAGCATTTTGGTGCAGCCCAATGTCTGGCTGCCAGCAGACCAATAGCTGTACCGTTTAAAACATGCATACCATAAGTTGCCTGTAATTTTCTTAAATAAGTTGCCTATAATTCTCATATATTGCTCATTGCTTCTAGATACCTATAAATAATGCTCATAAAAATGCCAGCATTGTTTGTCTGGCCTATTCCGGACATGCAGCCCACCAAAAATTACGATGCATGCACAATAGTTTACAATTGTGTACATGTGGGATCGGGGTGGCATTTATATGAACACCATACCTTTTGGAGCTTCTGATTTCTCCATCAAGCTCTGAAAGTGCTATTCCAGATGAGCTGGCTACCAACAATAGGATACCAATGCTGAGTGACAGCATTGTGGTAAATTTCTTCTTGATTTGCTGGTAAAAATATAATTTCATCTGCAGCAATGCACTTGTCAATGAAGTACGTTGATTCAACTGCCCAAGTAACAGCTTACCTTTTATAGCTACCCATGCAAGAACTAATGTTAGGTCATGGTTGCAGCTGGATGTGGAAATGAGTCTGTATGCTTACTTCCTGATTCAGGTGTGTGTGTGTGAGTGTGAATGTGAGTCACACTGTGTGTGTGTGTGTGTGTGTGTGTGTGTGTGTGTGTGTGTGTGTGTGTGTGTGTGTGTGTGTGTGTGTGTGTGTGTGTGTGTGTGTGTGTGTGCAGATCCTTGGAACATACCCGGATTATTATCACAATGACACTCCTTACACAAGCCACAATGTAGGCCATATCAACTATGCACTCTATCATGATCAGGATAAAGTAAACTTCATTGTCATAGCTACACTATGACAAAGTACGTCATTCATGTTCTAGAACATATTTTACATGTCATTATAATTTTGACCTATATGATTTGGTTTATTCTCTATGCATAATATACTGTTGGACATATAAACTTGTTTATGGCCTAGAGTTTGTTAAGAATGACTTATGTATGACCTATATAGCTAAGAATGCATGTTTATGACAATGAAGTTCAGTTAGCTTGATAGAGCGGTTGATAGCTACTACAATGCATGAGTGACGTGAATATCAGGTTAAAGGTTATAAACTGGTTTTGTATCCTACCTATATGACATACAACTAAAATTTAATAGGATGTTTCAATCCTTATAGACCTTCTGTAGCGTGCCACATTGGCTCCGTGCTGGACTGGCTCGGCCGCATGATTAACTCGGTGATCACGGAATTATGGAACTACGTTGACGACCCCTTCCATACGTGAAGTTAGTTGGCAGATAATATTCGCTGCGCATTAAAAATAAAAAAAAAAGCTTCCTTAGCGTGCGCGTTATGACTTAGCGCAACAGACCACCGGCAAATAAGAACAATGCTTGATAGAGCAGTACTTCTACAGACATTATTTGCATTCTATTTACTGACTTAGCGAACATACACTGACATTCACGGGGTAGTAGCATACACATGATACAGTCAATAACATCAGTACATAGCCACAACTGCTAACAGACAAAATGATGTCAACTGAATGCTTTTCTCTGCTGCAGGTTATCGAAGTTACCATATCATCAGCAGGAACGTGCCTGTACAATCAAAGATAAAACCATGACAACCGTGATCAAACATAGCAAAAACTTTGATACACTCACAGCCAGACAACACTGAGTAGCTAGTAGCCAGCTACCAATTTGGAATATACATTACCGATACATGACACACACTGTTTGTATACCTATTTGGGGGGGGGGGGGGGGGGGGGGGGTTGGAGCTTCACCTCTCAACACTAGGCTTAGGCAAATTATCATGCTGGCATCGCGACTGTAGGTGTAATATATAGCTAGGAGGTCATTAGCATTTCTTTAAGTAGGTAGAACATGGATATTTCTATTACTGTATAGCTAATTATAAGGCCGGACCTCTAACTATTTCTTCTGAACTCTGGAGACCATGCCAAATGAGACCGGCTTTAACACAAATTACAAATGCTATGAGATCACCTCTATGTCCAAAAAAGTGGCTCAACATACAGTACTGAGCCGGCCACACTTGATGTCCACACCCAAATGGCTCTACACACAATACGAATGCTGAGAGAGAGATCACCTCCAATGGACCATGCGCAAATGGCTCTACACACAGTATTAGTACATGCTGAGACATAAATAGTCTCCATGCCCCAAATGGCTCAACAAAATCACCTCCATGCCCAAATGGCTCAACACACAGTACACATAGCTACTAAGAGATCACTTCCATGCCCAAATGGCTCAACATACAGTAGCATAGCTACATGCTAAGAGATCACTTCCATGCCCAAATGGCTCTACACACAGTACACATACTAAGATATCACTTCCATGCCCAAATGGCTCAACATATAGTACAGTACATGCTAAGAGATCACTTCCATGCCCAAATGGCTCAACACACAGTACACATGCTGACAAATCGACTCCATGCCCAAATGGCTCATCACGCAGTATACATGCATGCTAAGAGATCACCTCCATGCCCAAATGGCTATACACAGTACATATTATTCTAAGAGATCACCTCCATGCCGAAATGGCTCAACACACGGTACACATACTAAGAGATCACCTCCATGTCGAAATGGCTCAACATACAGCACACATGCTGAGAAATCGACTCCATGCCCAAATGGCTCATCACGCAGTACACATGCATGCTAAGAGATCACCTCCATGCCCAAATGGCTATACACAGCACATATTATTCTAAGAGATCACCTCCATGCCGAAATGGCTCAACACACAGTACACATACTAAGAAATCACCTCCATGTCGAAATGGCTCAACACACAGCACACATGCTGAGAAATCGACTCCATGCCCAAATGACTCATCACGCAGTACACATACATGCTAAGAGATCACCTCCATGCCCAAATGGCTATACACAGTACACATTATACTAAGAGATCACCTCCATGCCGAAATGGCTCAACACACAGTACACACGCTAAGATATCACCTCCATGCCGAAATGGCACTATGTAGCTACACAGTACACATACATATATTAAGAGATCACCTCCATGCCCAAATGGCTCAACACACACCACACATGCTGAGAAATTGACTCCATGCACAAATGGCTCATCACGCAGTACACATGCATGAGATCACCTCCATGCCCAAATGGCTATACACAGTACATGTTATACTAAGAGATCACCTCCATGCCGAAATGGTTCAACACACGGTACACATGCTAAGAGATCACCTCCATGCCGAAATGGCTCTATGTAGCTACACAGTACACATGCTAAGAGATCACCACCGTGCACAAATGGCTCTACTCACAGTATTAGTACACATGTTGAGAAATTGCCTCCATGCCCCAAATGGCTCAAAAAGATCACCTCCATGCCCAAATGGCTCTACACACAGTACACATACTAAGAGATCACGTCCATGCCCAAATGGCTCAACATACCAGGCAGTACAGTAGCTACATGCTAAGAGATCACTTCCATGCCCAAATGGCTCAACATACAGTACACATGCTGAGAAATCGACTCCATGCCCAAATGGCTCATCACGTAGTACACATGCTGAGAAATCGCCTCCATGCCCAAAATGGCTCAACACACATGCTGAGAGATCACCTCCATGCCCAAATGGCTCGACACACATGCTGAGAGATCACCTCCATGCCCAAATGTCTCAACACACAGTACAGTAGCTACATGCTAAGAGATCGATGGATCGAGTGCATGTGTAGCTACAGTAGCTGATATAATTACATTGTGTTTAAATTTATCGTTGAGCAGTACTATTAATCTACAGTAGTACAGTTTTAGCTACAGCTAACTTTGGCAAACCATGCAAACTCTATGTTTATCCGAACATGTGAGAGGGCATGGGAAACGGGGCCTGTAGTATCACACAATCAAATTTGAGATTTTTCACTTTCTTGGCACTTTGAGGTATGATGAGTGCACTGGAGAGCACTGTAGGGTGACCTCTTTATTGGATGGAAGAATATTGTATGTATTTTTAGGTGCAGTTTTCTCAAAACAATACTCAATAAATGCTATAGGCCCATTTTCCCATGCCTCCTAAATATTTGTGAAACTTTAAATGGGCTTTTCCATTAATAAAGGATACACCCCCACGGAAGACTCTTAATTACTTCCTGACGGTAAAAGCTATCATATTCTAATTACTTTCTTGATGGAAAGATTAACTCTCTTATACTAATTCTTGATAGTTGGCCATTGACTCTTTAATGATTCCAAGTGGTATTACCAATAGTTTACCTGGACTTGTACTCATCTTGACAGGGGATGCTAATGAAGATAATTAAATTCTAGATGATCTACTGTACATGTGTATAATATATAATTGTGCTTCTATGGCAACTTAGGTAATCCTCAGAAGTAAGACCTATAGCTATAGAACTAGCTAATTTCTAGCTAGGAAGCCGAGATAAACATGGCTCACTTGTAATGATTATTACATTCAATATCAAGGGTGAATCGCACACTCACAGCCCCTTCCTACTGTACCAAATTCCCTCTAGGTCTCCTATTCATGTGTTATTGCCAGATGTGGTAGTTCATATATTAACTTTGTCTCGGGGTGTACCACCAAAATATATTATGTGGCTATAGCTATCAGACAGTAGCTATATGTATCAATATACATGAAAGGACTATTAGAGAGCACTGTGCAAATTGTGGGGAATAAATTTAAAGACATACTTAATTTCTGAAGGGGACTGCTAAGAATGCATTCTGCTAGGGGCTGTCAAGGATGTACACAAGAGAGCTGTAGAGGTTATTTCTAGGATATTTTATACTGTAATATTCAGATTCTAGGAGGGATTTGTATTGGCGCTGTGTTAGCTAGCCAAATATTAATCTTAGCTATAGGCTGCTGCTTAATATCACTGACCATCAACTAAAGCAGCAATACATTGTGTACGTGTAAGTTTCTGTTCAACCAATTTATAGACAAACAGCCAAGAGTGCCTAGCTATGCACAAAAAAAATCTAGTTCTCCTTGGATGAGATAGCCATGTACATAAAATAAAACTGATCAGCTTGCTGCTCACAGGGTGTGTATTTTAAGTAGTATAGGGAGATCATGTGATGATTTAGTGATAGGTATATTAAATTCCTCAATGCATTTTTTCCCTATAATGATTTATAATATTATTATTATAGTATTGAACACATGAATTGCTAAAAGCTAATACAAAGTATGTACCCAGTCAAAGCTAATCACAGTTTCTGTTTTGATTTAGGACAAGATTGTGACTTGTGTGTCCATACAGATACAGTTAGCTATGGTAACACAAAAATTTATGAACAATGCAATGTCCAAGCAATCATCATGCTAAGTTTGAGATTTATCTGATGTATAAAAATCCTAATTGCTATAGCCAATAAGTGACATAGGTTTATATGGTGGTTGGCAGAAACATAATACAAACCTATGGGAAAAATGCTTTATTCCAAAGATTTTTTTTTATAAATTCAGCAATAGATCAGAAATATCTCAAACTTGGTGTGGTGATTTATTGGCATTATTTGAAAACATTTTGCTGCCATATATGCCTTGAGGAATTTGATTTTTGGCCCATATTTCATAAAGAGTCTATGAGATTATGTGATAGGTCAGCAGTTTACGTCAGTAAGATGTGTAAGTGATTTACATGAGAGGTAGAGCAGATCAAAAGTGATTTGAGAGAACTGGTAGCTATGACATTGTGCATTAGAGATGAAGTGATTGAGTATGTGATGGGGCACATGTTTGAGGATATTACTACTATGAATAATAACTATGAGAAAGGAAAATGATTAGCTAGGGTATGTGTAATGATCTCGAGGTATCAAGTGACTCGGGTAGGAGTATAAGAGATAAAGTGTTTAATGGGCGGCCTGAGATAAGTGATGACAGTTTTATGTGTGAGATGAGTTATCGAGGTATAATTATGTGCATGAGAGATAAAGGGATTAGGGTGTATAATATTATAGTGGGTATGTATGACATTAATTTTGTGTATGAAATATGAAGCGATTGTGGGAAAGTCAGACACGTGTGCATGTATATGTACATGTAATAATCGTAGTACATGACAGAGAGGGTAGCTATGAGAGATGTGAGTGGTTGCATAGGGTATGTGTTTAAGAGGTGAATGGAAGCGAGTATAGCAATTGCACGGTTTATATGTATGAATGTCTTGTATATGGCTAATGATTAATAATTGATTATGTATGTGCATGACATTGTGTATGGCATATAAAGGATATGATTATGTCTAAGGAGAGGTGAAATGACTGGGGTAAACAGGCTGGACTGGAATATGTGCAGGGCATGAGGGGTGGTGTGATTAGGGTATGCTTAGGAGACTTGCCTGATAGCTATATTATGTTCAGTAAAGTCTCTTAGAGTCACTACAACTCTACATATACACACAGATGGACTTACTACGTACCCATAAAAATCTAGCGTGTGGTAACCACTACTACAGCCACCTCAGGTACAAGGTAGATATATGCTCTGCTAGAAGAGTGTTGTGGTTTCACACCTAGATGTGTCACCACATACTTTTTTTAACTTTCCTGGGCCTGTTTTAGATCACTGCGTGACTCATGGTATTGCCAGGGGAGTGCTTGTGGGTTCATATGCACCCAGTCTTTAAAATAATATTTAATGTTTACCTAGCCCTTAACTGTCACTGTATGCCATGTTTAATAGTAGTGATGTTTACTGAATAAGCCAGTAGCAACTGTATTACATGTAGTATAATACATGTACCTACCTGGCAATGCATGCAATATTACAACATGCAGTTTATAGGCTTGCAAACTTCCGTTAGCTTTGTGCACCCACCTGTACAGTGATCAACAATTCTAACATGTATGCACCCAGTACACAAACTAGCTATCTAGAGACATCACTGCTGTACATGTAAATGTATACCATGTAACTGTCTTGTACATGTACATTGAAAGTTCCATAACCATACTATTATTCATTTTGTGGCAGGTAGGTACCATGGAGCATGTATGACAGTGAGTTAAAATTTTGTTAGCTATGATTGTGCATAGTAAACACTACACAAGTAAACAGTGCATACAGTGAGCTTGGACCTGGTAAACATTATAAAGGGTGCACAGGTGTGGTGCACATGAAAACACCACAGTAATCATGAACAGAAGTTAAGGTTGTTGGGCCACCCACGACCCACGTGCACTAGTTATAATAATACATACTCAACTTAAACACATTAAGTTCAGACCTACCAAGTCTCACGCATTGGGCGTGAGTCTCACGCATTTGAGTGTTATCTCACGCTCACACGCTTGCCATCTTCCATACTATGCAAATCTCACGCATTTCAGCCAGAAGAACTCGAAATGGACGTGGTTTGCCGATTTACGCATGCGCAGTCCACAATTTAATGTAAACGTTGAGCTAGCCCAAGAGTTTGCTGCAGCTATTTAGAACACTAAAGCTATATTGAGAGACATATTCCTATCGCCACGCCTATCACCACGCCCACTATAATTAATCACACTCTTGACTGTGCTTTGACCTTGGCATCTCTGTAAGTTGCGGGTCACAGAGGGTCACATGTCCACTAGCCTGCATATTTTTCACGTGCACTCCCTTTCAATGAATCTGGCTGTGGGCTGTATAGTACAGCTAACTGGACCAGCTAGGAATGTACACAACTTTCTCAGCCAGAGGGGGCTAAGTATAATAAGCTTTCCACAATTTACAGAGGTTTTCATTATCTGCAGGCCCACCTTCATTTAGGCTACACTGAGACTTACTGCTACGTCATTATGTTGCAGTATTCTCCCCAGCATACTTAAGGCATGTCGGCCCTGCAAGCCTTCAGCACTGATTTTTCTTTGATGTGGGAAAGGAAAGAGCCCAAAAGCTTCAATGTGGCCATAAACCACGCCCAAACCATGCCCTCCCATCATGCCTTGAATTATTCTTGGGGAGAACACTGTGTTGGTGAAAAGCCTACCTCCTCAAAGCCTGGGAGGGAGGTTTAGCCGCCAGAAATAACTTTTCCCATACATTTGTATTGCTGTTGGCACGTTTCTTCAAATCACAGCTGAATCAGTGGCTCATCAGGAATTAAAATCTTAAACTTAACACTTGAATCATTGGCACTGTTAATTTTTTTCCTTTGCATGGCAATATGCCTTAGCAAAGGGTCTGGGGGACAGAAGGCAATTAATGACTTCTTGGTGGTCTTAATGATTAATTTTTGATGGTGTACCTGACTTTAATTAGATCTAGGTGGTCATGTGACAATTTCAGTCTTCCGTGGGGTGTATCCTTTATTATTGGAAAAGCTCAATGCATTAAATTTTCTCAAAACAATGCCTGGATGATATAGGTCCCTTTTCCTATGCTATGCTATGCCTTATGATGCTTGTAGGTTGTAACAATACTGTACATATACTATAGTATGGATACTGCGAAGTTCTCACAGGTACATCAGAAAACTAGCTGCATGGTGTACTGTATATGTCAACATTAACTATAGCATGATATCCCTGAAATAAGAGAGTGGATTTATCATGTTATTCATGAGGATGTTACATGTATGGACATTAAGCCAGCCAAGGAGTGGGGCAAGCTCCAGGTGTAACATAAATTATTGAAGTGAAGTGCCACCTACATCCAAACAATCAATGCCATTCCATGCAGATCATGCATAAATTTATCTTTAGGTTGAAGAAGTGAAACATTATATGCACTCACTCAAATACATGAGGAGTTGTTTTAAGGGTGAAGATGGCTGAGGATATTATACTTTACAATGAAGAGAGTATTCATGATTTCAGAGTGCTTGTACTCCCTTGTACGATTGTTATTCACCATGCAGTAGCTACTACACTATAACATATTAACCCAATTCTGATGTTACTCCAGCATACATTTAATTTCTTGTAAAGATAATTATGATATATTCATGGATATAGACTACTACAATCTCATGCATGATATTTTCTAATGTTTTGTTTGTACAAATGTCCAGGCAATGGTATACCTACTTGAAATTAAATTTTCCATTGGGTACGATGAAGCAGTAGACTTTCATCCTGGAGCAGGTCACATATTAATTTTTCTAATATTCTGTTAATTTATACAATTGTGCAGGCAATGGTGTACCTACTTGAAATTAAATTTTCCATTGAGTACGATGAAGCAGTAGACTTTCATCAGAGGAAGCTTTATCCACACTAGTCTCAAGCTATTTATACCTACTCATCAGACACAAGCAATCTTGAAAAATGAAGTCATGCCCTATAATCATATGAATCATTATGCTTTGTCATGACAGTATATACTACATAGTTAAGTTTTGAAATTAATTTTGGAGCCAATCAGTACATTAATTGCATACTCAACATTTATATCATGTTAAAGCATATTATTATGTGCTAATTTAGAACAATTTCTGAATGAGTACTAGCTACTGCATGTTACGGTAAAAGTAGACAATGGTGAGGTTGATGCATCATGAATGTACATCTATTCATAGCAGACCTGCATCAGAAATCCTTATAATATACAGTACTATGATGATGAGCCAAGCCATGACTAGCTATTATAGTGATTTCATAGTGCGCCCATATCACTGTCAGACTCTGATATTCAAATGATCCATAATTTGCCCACATGCAGGTGGTAGAGATAGCAGATATACTATTATTACAATATTATATGCTGGAGCAGCAAAGGTCTGCATCATTGTGGCTCTGTAGGGCATGTAGGGGGCACGTCACCTCCTTCTCACAGGGCACAGGGCGCATGCATATGCCATACAGTTAAATATTGCGATCGCGCAATCGCATTTATTAATGTTCGATAGTTAACTCGTTTTGCGCGAATGTTGCGCGCGTTTTGCGCGCGTTTTGCGCGCGCCTCCCTATGGCCATTCCAGCACGGAGCCAACGTGGCACGCTACACCTTCTAAGCAATATTATGCAAAAGGATCCAGTGCTATGTTAATGCTCTGTAGCTAACCAAAATCTATCTACTACATAGAATTGCCTCATAACCACTAAAAGTAAATTGCTACTGAGGATAATAATTATACTATGATCACATGAACTATAATGGTATAACCATGCTTGATCGCTGTATAGTAACATGATTTAATAATGTAATAAGAATATAAATTTCCACAATAATAATGGAACACACAAGTTCTATATCAATTCATAGTGAAGGCCATATGCATTCAGCAAAAGAAAATTACAACATTATTACACGGCCGTACCCAAGTTATTAAACATACAGTCACATTATAGCTAGCTAGAGTCCTTAGTTATCTATCTTGTGCAAACTGCACAAGTAAGTAATCCACATAGGGAGGACAAGGCAGGTCACTGCATGCAGCTTCAATAAACAACTTTCACCACATCCCCAGTAGCTATAGTAGATGACACATATGGTAAAAGGTCGTCAGCACATGCACAGTCTATGCGTATGCGTGCTATGCCTCAATCACAGGGATGAACTCGACTCTCGACCTCGATAGTAGACAAAAACGACAGATCGATGTTTCAGTCACAGGACTAACTCGACAGTACAGCAGAGTACAGATCGGTACGGTACGTACGTAGCACGCGCGCGTACGCGTATTGCATGCATGAATGTATGCGTGCTATATATAGCGCTAGCTAGCTTTATTTATACACGGGATTACGTAAGCCAAAAGAACGCGTGAAGTTTGACCAGCCATACTTGTCAGAGAAAGTAACACGCAGCTTTTAAGATATTCGCTGGATACGCGCGTAAGTTACTCTAGATATTACTCTGAGATTTTCAAGTCTCAGAAAGGCTCTATCAAGGCCCTGGATTTTATTATAGTTACCTCATAAATTTACCTCACAGATTACCTCATAAATTACACCATAGGTTTCATCATAATTACCTCATAACCACAGAAAAGTAAATTGCTACTGGGGGTGTAAACATGGTATAAATCTGAAGCATACGTGTGGTCTTGACTGCCAGGAACAGATTCAAAAGCATTGACGGTCGACACATATGAATGTAGAACGTCCACTATATATTATACCTCTATGAGGTATCCCTGGTATTCTTTGGTCCAAGATGTCAGGCAGCTGGTTTTGGCAGGAACCCAATTCAAGAATACAGTCTCACTGGCGTGTGGAAATAAAGCATACTGCACACTGGCGTGGCGTTATGGTTTTGTTTTGTAGACGTATAACCTATAGGCACTTCATATTCAGCTCCATACATGTAGTTAAAACCCTGTAGCTACTCCTGGATTATAATTGCTGTACTGGGGATCAGGTGGCATACAGAGTTGGTTTGCACCTCCACCAGTGTGTCCATATTGAGTTCCTCCCGTTCTTCCTACATACACCAGCTCAGTTCCTGGAGCACGCGCTTGGGCAGGAATTCTTTCCCCATCTTGTGTACACCACTCCTCCACTAGTACTCCTAGGAAGTGCTATTCCAGATGAGCTGGGTACCAAACAATAGGATACCAATGCTGAGTGACAGCATTGTGGTAAATTTCTTCTTGATTTGAGGCTGGTAAAAATATCACTTGTCAATGAAGTTGATTTGACTGCCCAAGTAACAACTTACCTTTCAAGTAGCTATAGCTATAGCTACCTATGCAAGAACTAACTTAAGTTAGGTCATGGTTGCTGCTGGATGTGGAAATGAGTCTGTATGCTACTTCCTGATTCAGGTGTGTGTGTGAGTGTGAGTATGAGTGTGTGTGTGTGTGTGTGTGTGTGTGTGTGTGTGTGTGTGTGTGTGTGTGTGTGTGTGTGTGCGTGCGTGTGTGTGTGTGTGTGTGCGTGCGTGCGTGCGTGCGTGTGTGTGTGTGTGTGAGTGTGAGTGTGTGTGTGTGTGTGTGTGTGTGTGTGTGTGTGTGTGTGTGCGTGCGTGCGTGCGTGTGTGTGTGCGTGCGTGCGTGCGTGCGTGCGTGTGTGTGTGTGTGTGTGTGTGTGTGTGTGTGTGTGTGTGTGCGTGCGTGTGTGTGTGTGTGTGTGTGTGTGTGTGAGTGTGAGTGTGTGTGTGTGTGTGTGTGTGTGTGTTGAGTAGTCCCCATCAACCACTAAGACAGAGATGCCACTTGAGAGAGCCCTTTTTTTTTTTTTAGCTACCCATGCAAGAACTAATGTTAGGAGCTGGATGTGGAATTGAGTCTGTATGCTACTTCTGATTCAGGTGTGTGTGTGTGAGTGTGAGTGTGTGTGTGTGTGTGTGTGTGTGGGCAGATATCAATCCTTGGAACATACTCAGATTATTATCACAATGACACTCCTTACACAAGCCACAATGTAGGCCATATCAACTATGCACTCTATCAGGATAAAGTGAACTTCATTGTCATAGCTACACTATGACAAAGTACGTCATTCATGTTCTAGAACATATTTTACATATCATTATAATTATGACCTATATGATTTGGTTTACTCTCTATGCATATAATGTTGGACGTATAAACTTGTTTATGGCCTAGAGTTTGTTGAGAATGACTTGTGTATGACCTATATAGCTAGGAATGCATGTTTATGACAATGAAGTTCAGTTATCTTGATAGAGTGGTTGATACTACAATGTATAAGTGACGTGAATATCAGGTTAAAGGTTATAAACGGGTTGTATAGTATCAGGATATAGGTTATGAACCACATTGACCATTATTCTAAAATATTCATTGTTCCAATATGCATACTATAGTAATAAGTGGATAGGTCATGCATAGTCTAAAATACAATGACTATATAAGTGCAGAGTGTGCACACAGACCAATATCTCAGGCACATCTCAAAATTGACAGCCCATCATGTCTGAGGATCAGAACAATAATGACATTATAGTAAGGACTAATATAGCAAATTTGATTGTCATTGGTGTTATGACGTACTTCACTACTGTCAGCAAATTCCTACTAGAGGTTAGAGAATAAACAGGAAGTAGATCACACAATGCATTGGTTAAGTACAATAGCTATCCAGGTCGGAGGTTAGACCATATACCAGACATACTGTCTATAGCCAAATAGCTATGCATGTACTGTACTCTTGATATAGATAATATGTTACTACTGCATGTGACTCTATGACAATACTGAGCTGAAGGTTATAATTCAATCATACTCGCTAGAAACTGATACACTGATTGGACTCATTGTTCAACTGATGAGTTAGCTATCATAGATCGACTAGACTTGAATAGAAAAGCAAGTCATAATTAAGCACGAAGATGCACTGATATGCAACATCTGCTATATAGCTACTTTATTCTATGTACATGTATATACGATCTCAATCACATCAATATTGAATCATTTATAATTTTTGCTATACACTCTTTGGTTATGCAACCGTGCATACATGTCTCACTTGACCACTGTATTTATCCTTTAACTTGAGTTGTTATATCAAATATACACCTGAAGGATCTAAAGATCAGTAGCAAGAAATATAATAAAGTAATTTCCTTTGTATAATAAGTAACAGTGACAACTATGATCATGAATACATGCACATATGAGAAGGGAGTAGGCTTAGATGATTACACATGTGTCCATACAGAGTATCAAGTTTTGTTGTACATGACTGGCGAGCATGTGTACGACTCAGTCAATCTAATATTATGTAACCGTGTTTTCCTTATAACACTCTAGCATAGTTTGATAATAAAGTCATACACACCTGACATGTTAAATATAGCTACTACAAACTGCTTACTATAGCTATAGCTAACCAGCACATCTGTAAAGGCTATTGTGTTTAGAGATCAGTTGTAACAATTGGATGAAAGACAAGCTTGCAAAGACTACAACATTCATGTTAACTAAAGGTTCCTGGATAAAAACAATTGATCTGAAGATTAATATGTTACAGTATCGACTATGTTTCTTATTGGACAGTACATGTCAGCACGAATATCAGGATCATTAACTCTCTCATGAACCATATCATCATCACTTGAATCTTGATTGATTAAGTTATAACCTTTCCTCTGTATACACTTGTACTTGTTCTGGTAGCAGATCTTGATTGCACTAATGAAGATGATTAGGAGGAATTGTATAAAAGCAACTCCAGTTGATATCTGTAAGGCAGTTGTTCCACTATTTTTATCTCCTGTATAGAGCGTGTAGGTGATTAACACAAGCAAGTTTGATAGAGATGCACTTTCTAACAGTCCAACTATCTTTGATTTATAAACTGGCTTTACTGACATGTAGAAGAGTAGCATCACTAAAGTGATTGCAAGGATAAGCAAGCCGACAAGCGGTGAAGTTGATGATGTTGCTGTAAAGACGATCAAAAGTGCTCCCCGAGTGAGCAATAACATTCCAAACCAGTAATGATGCTTGTCTTTTAGAGGAGCAAAGTAGGCATCATAGAAAGGAATGAATTTGTTTATCCACCTCAGTAGCCTTAGGTGTGAGACTCTCCTCCAACACTGTATCAGGAGGAGAAAGAATGTAAAGGGGATACATAAGAAAATAAGGATAGCCATGGCTACAAAAAAGAGATAAATGTGTGGATGTTGGCAGTATGGTAAGTTTCCATCAAGATACCACACGATAATCTTAGACTCATTGCCTCGAAGCTCATTGGGATGATAGTGTGTGAGCACTCCAAACTCAAAAATTGTCATTAGAGTGCGTAAGAGTTTTGTATATGACAAGAGGAAGAGTGTAGCTAAGAGAGGAACAGCTCTGTCACCAATGAGGTTAGTCAGGCGAGAGGAGTAGTGACACACAATGATGATGACACCAGCAATGAGCCAGATGTAGAGTGGGAAAAGAAACTGAAGCCATGTTTTCCAAAAGGCAGTCAGACCATCTATGAAACATGACTCTATTCCAAAATCTAAGTTGAGCCAGGCAACAAATATCTGATATGCTATCATTGTCTGTTGCTGTTTTGGAGGAAACAAAGTATCTTTGTAAGTCCACAATATGTTTGCATAAAATACAAGTCCATTAATGAGTCCTTGAGTGACAGTCAGATTCAGTAGGAGGATAAAAAGTACAAGAAGAAAACCTGAAAATGCGAAAAGTATAAATAGTAAGAGTTGTAAATTATTGGAACATCTAACACAATGTGAAGATCCAATTGCTAGGCTGTAGTTGTTCTCACAGCCACCGCACAAAGTGCCCGCATGGTTGAAGTCACACTGGGAATTAGAATTAGTACCAAGATTGATCACCTTTTTGTCTGTTCTACAAAAGTTTAAGGGACAGTAACGAGCTAGTAGAATACCATCACTCTCATTTGTATTGAAGGTTGCATTCACCCACATAGTACTCTTCCATTTGAGGTAACCCTGATTATTTACAATGTAGCAGTCAAATTGGTTGCTTTGCAAAACAGGATAACAGTTGCAGCCGTAACGTCGATCTTTGAAAGAAAGAAGGAATCCTGGTGGGCAGCCATTGAGTAAGGTGATGTTTATGATCACTGGTATTTTGAAGAGGTCTATATTACCACATCTTTGTTTGGTAGAGTTATAACGTTTTACCATCCCATCTAGATACTGCAGGCTAACATCATAATTGATATAGAAATTATTCACTTCTGATGTGTATAGATACAATGTTTCAAAGACATTCTTGGAGTATATGCTGTAAGTAATGTTTGAGCAACATCTGCTACTATCAATTAGCTGATGAGACTGACTAGGATGCACTGATGGTGCACCAGATCCTTTTGATGGCTGAAATCCAGCGTTTATGGCTCCAGTTGTTACTCCGAAATCATAACCAACTAAAATAATGGAAATATTAAAATCTTCCCCACGGTAAACTTTATATGAATTTGATGAGTGTCTATCACACTGTGATTTACCATTTGTATCACAAACACATGCTCTCATTGGTGAAGATGATACTGGTGAAAGGCTATTGCTTATGTTTGGTGTGTAGCTGACTATATCTTTGTAACAGAGAGAGTTCATGCATGATATGATACTTGCTCCATAGATGTGATTACCTACACTTTCATTTGCTGAATTATTTTTAAACAACACCTTACTAGAGTAGTTTTTAAAATTGAAAAGGCACCTCTGATCGTCAACATAAATAGCTCCACCATAATTGTTTGCAAAATTGTTGCTAAAGTTAATAAATGAGTCACTACCGACTATTATAATTCCTTGAATTTGTAAAAAAATTGCACCTCCCTGATTAGCAGAGTTGTTGTGAAATATCAATTTTGAGTGTGCATCAACAGATATGTTATTCTGGGTTTTCATATAGATAGCACCACCTCCAGCCAGAGCAGTATTATTTGCAAACAAAACTTCATTATGCCCACTTGAGAAAATGCTGCTCTCTCGTAGATAGATAGCCCCACCCTTATAAGCGTTACTTCTAGCAATTAATATAAGTGCACCTGTTTTTACAGTGGCAATACTTTGTCTGACGAACATGGCTTCACCTGTTTCAACAGAATCAGATGGCATTGCAACATAATTTTGTGTAAGTGTCATGTTCACATCACTATTAATACTCATTGCTGTGGATCTCAGATAAAGCGCTCCACCACAAGATATTGCTGAATTGTTGATGAAACTCACATTAGCTCTAGCTGAGATATTAAAAGTAGAGATAGGAACATTTTTATAAATACTGTAACCAGAATTGAACGAAATTGCTCCACCACAAACTGAACTATACTGATTATTGCCAACTGTGTTGTTAATGAAAGAAACATTTCCTGACAACTTAAGTGTACCATTATCCACAGCAATAGCTGAGTGTACAACATGATTGTATGAATGAAATATACAATCACTGATGGTAAGTGTGCCTTGTGACTGAAGTCTAATAAAGCAATTATTTTGAAAAGTACAGTCTTTTAGTGTAGCTTCAGAACCAGTAATATTGATGACTGACACCGTGGGTGACAGTGACCCTATGTAGCCATGATAATCGACATGCTTGGCTTCAAAGATACAATTTTCCCCTCTGAAACTTATTGATATGAAGTAAATTGTAGCATTTATGATTCTTACATTGCTAACACTGGTAAATATGTAGGTATGGTTAGCATTACTTTCAGGATCATTTGGGATTTCAGTTGCTATTGGCATATTGATGATAACAAGATGTCTCCCTGCCGCTGTGCCTATCATAGCAAATGATTGAAGATCACGTACCTCTACATGCTTGGTGCAGTTATGGACTCCAGGCAGGAAGAAGAGTGTAACATTGATGTGGTCTGGTGAGAAGTAGTGGCTACCATTGCTGACATAGTGGTCCATTGTGTGACAGGTGACATTGGATGGACAGCTGCTGTTATGAGGACAAGGTTCAGTTGGTTTGACATAGTAGACCACTCCAGCTGTGGTTGGCAGATGCTGAGAAGTCAACACTAACAGCAGATAAAAGAAGATAGTATAATAATTCTCGATCATGATTTTTTCTTTCATTGTTCATGAGATTATAACTAATCCTATTTGGTTCCCTAGATCATAGACGCCGGAAGCATTTTGAAGGTGAGGGGGCGTGACATTCCGCGTATGCACGGCGCGCGCGCAAATGTTAACCCACGCCCACTAATTAACGGTAAACGTGTTCGTGAAACATGGCGTAGTTGAAGAAGTAACGATGAGTAACAGACAAAAGCAGTCGATGGCAGGCAGAGCAGAAACTGACAGAGGGTTTGTATAGACAGGTAAGATTAACAACTTCCAGTGTTTTTGCTTAGCATTAAGGCAAGTGTGAAAGTGGGGGAGGGGGGGGCCGTTCCTTTGCCTATGTATACGTATATCAGTCATATTAATTTTTTTTTTCAAGCTACCGTAAGCAGAAAACATTACAGAGTAAAAAAAAATATTTTGGAGCAGAAGATTATTGGGGCTCTGGGGAGCACTTGAGGCTATAATTTTTATATGGGCATGCAGAACAAACTTAGCAGAGAAAGATGATGAAGCCGGATTTTTGATTCTTGCTTTCTGTTTCAAGATATTGGCAATAGAAGCCATACAGTTGGTACCAACACACTATAGCTGAATGGGTAAGGGCCTGGACTCTGATGCTGAGGTCTCCGGATTGAGTCAGGGGGTCCTTGGACGAAATTTTTTTTCCTGATAGCCTGACACTGACTAATGCTAATTAATTTGTAGGTGTGGCCTGGTGGTGATAAATGCCCACAAAAAAACTGAAAATATGTGTATGCAAATGAGACGACCCTTTACCAAATCAGGTACTCTGTGGTCACTACCTACATGTATCTACGATTTGTGGCTCTCACTATGTATCATGGCCAGAAATGCCCGGTCATGGAGCGTTAATTTTAATGTTTCTTATTAACGCACACCACGCGCGAGCTCTACTAATTACATATGGCGGGTCTATGGAGGTGAATTTTTATTGACCAACAATGTAAATATCTGAGCACATATTCAATTTGTTCCGATTCAGACATAGAAAATAACCTTCCAACTAGCTAGTAAGTTCAACAAACAGTCATACATTGCCTTCTGAATTTTTCCCACTGGCCATACTTAGCGTAAGTCCCCGATTGTCGACCACCTTTTTTCCCGCTTTTACAGCGCCGACACCATAGAAGCTACAGACCTGGGACAAAAACTGGAACCAAGTGGGTTCATTTGCTGACTTACCTGGCACCTTCATAATCGTCGACCATTTGTATCTCTGCCATGAAATCGCCTTCTCTAGACCAACCATCTTCTCGATTGTCGACTACGCGTATATTATGTCGACTGCCCATTAACTTGCAATGTTTACATTGTCGACCAGTACCCAAAACTTCCCTCTCTCACTTCCGATCCATACGCTTAATGACTTCCACCATGCCACCATCATTTCCATCTTGGAAAGGGCTCTCAGTACATATCTTATAACATCATGTATATGACAAAATTTAATAACTAATAAGCATAGAACGTAATATTAAATACATGAAGTAACACTACTTGAAGAGTTTCATACATGATAGGCCAACCAGACTTGCTCAAATTCACCTCCAGAGCTACATATTCAGTGTGTTCCTCAAAACAAGTTTTCTGATCTTGGACCTTGAAGCGCCACACGACATAGAAGCCTGTCATTGTCGGCGGTGAGTGAAAAGACAAATACCGGTACCAAGGCGGCGTTTACTTGGGCCCCATCGTGCACTCCAAGCTTCCAACACACTCGACGATGGTTTCTTTGTCGATCCCATAGTTCAGTCATGCCTAGAGACAGGCCAGTAGGCAGCTTGACCGCTTATTTCACTTGTTCTTTGAGAGAGTTCATTTTGCCACTCCGCGCACGTTTGATAATTATCGTATTCTCCCGCATACTGAGGTGGTCGACAATAAAAAAGGCGGTGGTCGACAAAAAGTACCGGTCGACAATTGGGGACTTACGCTACTATCACTTCTTTGATGTCCTAGCTCCATACATTCCTATGGACTTCCGGTAAACTTCCGCTATACTTCCCGTTTTTATTGCCGTACACTAGACGCCTACCGTAATAATTGCAAATTGTTCCGATCCATTTATGTGGAGGAAGGGTTGAAATTTCACAATGTCTAATTGTCAAGTCTTTAGATCTTGATTAAATTTTTCCAAATCCGGGCCAAAGTTCGGTTATTTCAGCTACTTCTGCTTAACTTCTGATGTGCGTTAATTAGAAAATTGAACGTCACCTTGGCAACCGCTGCTGCTATTAGCTTGTAAAGGGCTTGTACATGGCTTGTAAATGCTAATTGATGCTAGTCTTATCAATCTATTATAGAAATATATGGGAGAATATGTATGACCCTTTCATAGTGCCAATTTCTGGACATGTGTAGCTACATCATGTGGTGTTTTCTGGACAATTTTTTTTCTGCTTTGTTTGCATGGTAGCTTGAAACTACACACTAAGTAGTTATACACTAAGTATGTGTATGAGCTATATGATTCATATCAAGAAATAGCCTGTACAAATCGATTATTTGTCAGTGTATCACACATTGAAGTGCAAACGAGCGTTCGGCATTAGTGCATAGCGCCGCGCCGCCATTGGATCGCCATTCGCGTTTCCACCATCAGCCAAGCACAAAGGCAGCATCAGTAATACCAGCAGCAGCAACGTCATGAAAATGACGGGTTTTGTCCTCATTTTGGAATCAAAGCGACAGAAAACTGAGAGAATAGAAAGTAGACTGAAGTACACCTGCGTTCCTGCGATCTCTTTACAATTCGCAAGTCGATCTTACTTTTCGTACAATAATTATTTCGTATTATTGTTCTTTGAATTAGATAAAGTAGGTGGAGACAATGGGCGTTTCCGATTAACGCCCACCAAAGTAAGTACAGCCAAGGGTATCATACTAGCTATAGAATCGGCAGAGAGGGTGAATCCGGCAGCCCTTCTTGTTGGGCATCATTGCGTAGCCAAAGAACCAAAGATTATGGATTTAGCTTATAACTTTTGATGTGGAACTCTCTGAACGAGAAACTATCGATTAAAGTGAAAAAGTTAAGTCTACTCCCACCAACATTGTTATCAACTTTCAGAAAGAATCGGCAGAGTGAGCGAATCCTGTACTACTTAAATTTTGGTATCGCTGTATAGCTGGAGTGCCATAGAAAGATTGACTTATAATTTTTAATCTGAACTTGTCTGAATGTATAATAATACAATGTTCATGATATCTCCTATACTTGCTGTACATTGAGACTGCTGTTCAGAGGTGTGACAAAGTGTCGGCGAGAGCAAATAGTCGCTGCTTCTTGATATGAGTAGTAGCAGTGTTGTTTAATTTATGGCCTAGAGTTTGTTGAGAATGACTTGTGTATGACCTATATAGCTAGGAATGCACGTTTATGACAACGAAGTTCAGTTATCTTGATAGAGTGGTTGATACTACAATGTACGAGTGACGTGAATATCAGGTTAAAGGTTATAAACGGGTTGTATAGTATCAGGATATAGGTTATGAGCCATATTGATTTAAACCATTATTCTAAAATATGCATTGTTCTAATATGCATACTATAGTAATAAGTGGATAGGTCATAATTCAGACCAATATCTCTAGCTAGCTAGTATGTGTATGAATTTTATTATGCATACAGTGCTCCACATAAAGAGAGTAGAATTCATGAGTTTTGAGGGTTTTTGAGCATAACTTTGTTCAAAAAAGCCCAAAATTGGTACATATATTTTTCCATTTATCTACTACCTAGAAAAATATTTGGTGTTTTATTAACTACAAATGTTGCAGCTTTATGGCTTCTTGAAGAATGGCACTAAGAAAAATTCTTTAGGGTAGAAATTCAAGTAAACTTTGTAGTTAAGGACTGGAATTTAATCTGTAAGTGGGCCTTATAAGGAAGAATGTTCCGAAGCTGAATTTGAGTTCTTAACTGTCAGTAGTTCTCATATTAATTCCATGTTTATGTTTTTCCAAGTCACGCCTGTATGGTTAGGGTAGAAATTCAAAAATTTCTGTTAGTTAAGGGCTGATATTCAAAAATATGTTCACCATGTCCCTAAAGTTTATCTGTACCAAATTTGCATGTGCATTCCCTTTTGACGACCTTTACCTTCACAAATAATAGTGTGAAGTCGACAATTACAAACAGCAGGATAATCTCCTCTAGATCTACAACATTACACAAGTGATAATGCAATTGCAGAGCCGCATTTATTGATACTTGCTTGGTTGGTGTAGCATATAATTATATAGATGCCTAGCTAATCTGCACAAGTTGAGTTACATAGCAATTCTATCACGTTAAATTTCAGTGAAGTTCATATTTGGGTATTGTTTCTAAGTGCTGGAGTCATAATTATGTGAGATTACTATACGATCATGTACCTATACATGATCATATGCAATTTTTAAGGTAAGATAACTCCAATCCACATTAATATTCAAGACTTTGTCAAATCGTATCATATTTCAGCCGTACAAAACAGCAGAATGTGATTACAACTAATTGTTAGAATCTGCAGCAACCAAACACAGTTTATTATAGATACACAAACAAAAAGGTCAAGCTATGTGACTAGCTGCTAGCATTGTCAGCTTGATCAAGTTAATGTTTCTCTCTTAACATCTCTGTCAGATTCTAGTAGCTGCATTGAGCAGACTGCACAGGTCAGCTCTTTATAATTCATATAAGGAGGACAAGGCATAGTACCACAGGCAGCTTCCACATGGTATAAATGTCCATTACTCCTGTGCCCTTGACCACCCTGTACTAGTTCAATGCATATGCTCCATCAACACATAAAATAATGAACGACCGCTATC
>OZ219984.1:0-32303 GCA_964291365.2 Stappiaceae bacterium | reverse complement strand
TTTTCCAGCTTGTACATTGTAGCTCATGCATGCTTCGTCCATTCAACAGGAAACACCCAGTGCTAATATATAGGCCTCATTAAGAGGAAGTTATTCACAACTTAACCATAAGGATTACTATCACTGCCACTCTGCTATTGAGATTGAGCCAAAACATCGGGCATCTCGAATCACTACCATATTATAGCTGTGCATAGTCCCAGCTCCATAACTATAATATACCCCTGAAAAATGATTGATATTGTTCCATTCTGTAGATGTAGTATGGTAAAATGTACTCCTAGAGCAGCCAGCAGCCATCTCTGGATGGATGCCCACACTTCAGACAACACTCACACATACAGCAACTGCTCTCAGCATTAAAACAATATTATACCACTCACAACAAAATTATTAAAAACACAGTTGATACATGTACAATGCACATGAATTTGAATGTATTGTGGTGGTGATGCTATAATTAAATTTTTTATTAGTTTGATACCAGTTTTGCTGATGTTGTTTGAATTTTTCTGTGTCCTAGCTAGCACTGTAACTCAGCAAATGCACTCTCAGAGGTCTACCTGTGGAATATTCAATGATGTAATTGATAATTCACTCTGTAATTAAACAAACTCACTGTAGAAAATCAGACTTGTATTGTTTTGCCATACGTTCCTCACTGGTCACCTCGGCCTGTATATAGTCAAAGAAATGACATCATAATGATGTATTGATAATTATAAAAAATATCTTGTACATACCTCATGCTTTCTTCCCTGTCTTTACGATGTTCTCTGCATGAAAATTAACAAACAATACACAATCATACATAAATCAATGTACACTATGGAAGCTTTAGCAGTGGCATAGCTAGCTCATGTACACTGGTGTGGCTAAGCTCTAGCTGTTGGCAAAACTGGAGAGATATGGTTAATGGTGTTCATAACTTAGCATAAGCTCAAGAGAAATTGTTGTTCAGATTGGTGTGGCGAGAGCCATACTCTGCCATACCTTGGCTATGCCACTGGCTTTAGGGCTCTAATTAAAGGGATATCCTCTCAATGCTTTTCTCCTATGCATCTTTGTCCAGGCCTCAGACTCTACAGTAGGAAAGTTAGCCAGAGCTATAAACCTTTATAATTACAGGGGCATTAGCTTATTACCTCGTGAGTGAGGTTACCATTGAGATCGTGAACCATAGTGCATATAAAAATTAATCGAGACACAAGCAATAATCATTACAATTGCAGAAAAACGTAGATTGTACAGTGACACTACATCCCTAAATTTTTAAAATTAGGTCTGTATCATTAAGTAGAGTTGTCAGAGCACATACCTCGTGTGTACTGCTTGGCTTTTCCACAGTGTGTGTCTGTGTGTGCCATAATATAATAGCCAACATTTTTTTCAGGGGGGGGGGGGGGGGCTGTAGCCCTCCCCCCATCTCTAGAGAGGGGCCACATCCCCAATATGCTTACAATGTTTATCCAGTTGTTACATACCCTGCTTTTATTATTGGTCATTTTTGAGTGCAAAGTTTTATTACTAAAGGTCATATTTTTGAGCTCAGATTTCAAAAAATTTCCTTGGGGAGGCATGCCCCTAGGCCTCCTAGATTTGTGTGGTTTCATAGCATCGTGTTAGCCCCCCTATCCCAAAATATCTTCTTATGCCACTGTTCATGAACCTTGTTTAGCACTTAGAATAGTTGGGGTTTTTTCCGACGATTCTGATGTTGACAACACTTACTGCTCGCTATGACACCTACATCTCAAGATTTGCTGATTTTTATTTGCGAATGACAACAACAGATGGACAGACTGATCACTTTACCCCTAGCGCATGAGTTTAGGATTCCATGTCTATATGCTAAGTAAAATTAGTTTCTGTAGCTAAGTACACATCACCTTTTCTGTAGTGGTTGATCTTTGCTCTGAACCACATGCTGTTTCTCTCGCTCTAGATTGGCTTCATGTGAGGGGTGAGGGAGGAAAGGAGTGCCTTCTGTGAGGGGTGAGGAGGGAGAGACGCATCTTCTGTGATGGGGAGGGGAGTCTTTGCAGCGTGGCGGTGAGCGAATGAAGCTACTTTTTCTTTTGGAGTATTCTATTCTCTCTCCTTCAGCCATCTGCATGGCAGTACAATACAATAATTTTTTGGACATAAACCTCTCTCTCCCCTGCCCCCCCCCCCCCCCCCCCCCCCCCAATTTCTCTTTCACCTCCTTTTAGTGGTGTCCTTGCATGTGAACACAAACTTATTGTGACTGCCAGATCGGTAATGGTGAGTGAGCAGACATGAAGAGCATCATCGTGTTGGTTACTGGATACTGATTAAAGGGAGAGCTGTAATTAACCTCATTCTCTCTCTCCTTGTCCACTAGTATCGGATCAACATGGTGGCCAACCTTTCTTTCTTCTCAGTTTACGCTGGCACCAGCTGCACCACTGCACAGCAACTCCACTCACTCATCTTGCTGGCTGATAGCAACACACATACAGACAAAGAGAAAATAACTCATACTCCACAACTCTTATCTACTTCAATGGATTGTGGTGTCCAGTTTGTGTGTAGACCTTAATTAGAGGAGTATCCCCATAAGCAGTCAACCCTTACATTCAGCAAATTTTAACTATAGTCTTGTATAAAATGATGTGCATAGCAGTAGAAACACTTCTCATCTTCTCTTACGTGCATGTCTAGTTGCAGCAGAGGTTCACTGGCCAGATCAGGATCACCCTCCATCTCCCACTCGACTGAAGCTCCATCTGGGAGCTAGTAGTGACTCCGGTGTTGCTTCAAGTCCAGCAGAGCCATCCAAATCTCCCTATACAACAGACAGTATGAGCTTTAGTTCGGCAATTCATAGTATTATAGCAGCTTAGTACACTACAGTATATCGCTGTAATACACACACACACACACACACACACACACACACACACACGCACGCACACTACTCTTTACATGATCATCCTACAAGTAGCTATTATCTGAAACACACAGCAAATCACTGACCTCCTCTTTGCTGCTGCTGTCCTGGTTGTCATCTCCCAGTGCCTGAGACTCCAGAATGTTACCAATCACTAGTTTGAGGATCTTGACAGGCAGTAGCAGCTCCGTGCACCCAGCAGCCTCATCACATGACATCACAGCAGCTTGCTGGGAACAAGTCTGAATACCTATACACACATACATGTAGTGTACATGTGACATCTTTACTTTTGTAACATGTACAAAAAAAATCTATCTTAGCCAAAACAGGCCCAAAATAGATCAATAGCTCCCATATAGTATAGGTAAGTCTGCAAGTACATACATATGTACAAAAATTACTGTTAACTTACGACTTTAACAAAAGTGATTATGAATTTTCCTACATTTGTACGAAAGATGCAGAGTATTCTGGTCTTGAGGGGTCAAGAAGATGGAGAGCAACTTGTATGACGTACTGAAATCCATCACGACCTGAGCTGTCCCTCCTGCAGAGTAGGGAGTCACATGATGACCACCACAGAGACCACATGACTTTACCATCGTACTAGCTGCTCCAGTGTTCTACAAATGCTCTAATACATTCTCTACCATTCTGAAATGGAAAATTAGCAATCAACACTGAATTCACAAAGCTAATAATACCACGAAATCTACTGTAGCCCTATCTTATGGATATATACATATATGTACAATGTACATGTACCTGTAAAATCACTGAGTCATCAGAGCTGAGTACTCTTTGAACAACAGTCGGGAAGACTTGACTGACGATGGATGTTCTTAGCCCCTCATGTCCTGCCCTCTCGCAACCATGGACGACATGAATTAGCAAATCCAAAATTGCCTAAATATAGAAGCATAGGCAATGACGTCACGATTTATGAATACTATCACTGATTCACCGCTACTAGTCGGAGAGGTAGTTGATTTTACATGTGCATATGTGTACGAACATGTATGTGTGTGTGTGTGCTATGAGGCAAAATCGAGATATTAATTTTTACCATGAGAGTATTTTAGGAATAGGCTCATTGTCGCTGGGATGATTTGACTAGCATAACTAGTTGTCACTGTTGGATCAACCTGAAGAAGAGGAAAGAGAGAGAGAGGGTCACACAACTATGTACATGTAGCTGTACTACATGTATATATAATAAGTTCAGAAAAGAGCATAAATATCATGCCCCTCTAATTATTGATATATCTGTATGATTAGCTGCAGTGCTTCAGCTACCATGCCTTGCTAAGATATCTATCTACATGGTGTACGTGTGACGTGTGTCTGTGAATGAGTCCATGAGTTTGTGTGTGTGTATGCATGTGCATGTGCATGTGCATGTACATGTACGGCATTAAAACTTAATTTTGTTTGAAGTGACCTTAGCCGCTAGTATTCCCAGCACTGGAGCTCTTGAAGGCTGAAAGGCACTAGCTAACAACTCCAATAATCTATGATAAGAGAGAGTGTACAACAAAATTAACATTTAATACCATATACAAGGCAAGTTTTGGTGCGTTTGTGTACGTGTGTGCGTGTGTGTGAGAGAGAAGGATAGAGACAGAGAGAGAAATCTTACTGTGCTATAGTTCCTGGTTTGAGTAGAGTAGACATTTTTGCAGCTAGACAGAGACAACGACCCATGAGGAAGTTAGGAGCTGAAGTATCATTAAATAGATGGATAAAGAATACTTCTACATGTGTAAGTTTCATCTAAAGATTTCGTGCATGAAAATTAGGTGCCTAGCCTTGCCTGCATGTACAAAAGCTAGATATTGCAATACTATAGACCAACCATCATTAGCAGTAACATCTGGTAGCAACACTTTGTCTGTGAATGTCCGACAGTCTAACTGAGCTCTCCCAAATTTTGCATCCTCTACCACACTGTTCAGAACCAACATGGTTGCCTCGTGTACCTAGAGGAAAGTACAACAGCAAGGTGATCAGTGCTCTGGTATAGAACAGTCTCTCTCTCTTCTTCTCTCTCCCCCCTCCTCCTTTATGAAGAAGATACATGTAGGCCTGCCTATATCTAATGGCAGAGTGCTAACAGTAAGGACATTACGTTAGCCAGTGGAACAATGTCCCCACACACCTCAAGATAAACCACACTGTAGAAGTTACACCACTGGTGTGGCTACATGGACTATCACTACACAATCTCTACAGCACAAGCTGAAAGGTCAGGTCAACCAGGTGAGACTAAAAATACTAGCATTCTCTAATATGAGGTAGCCTTGCCCCTAGCATTGAAAAGCTGGGCACTCTTGAAGTTGCATTACACAAACATTATGGAACAAACCAATCGCCGCATAGCAGAACTACAGGCCAGTTTGACGGACATCACCAAGTCGAGTGCATCACCGGCCGAAAATGCAATCCTCAAAAACAACTATGAGAAAAGGCTAACAGAGATTAACAAAAAAAAAGGGTAGGCGAAAGCAGAGGAATTCAAGCAAACATTCCAACGGAAGAGAGCCAGGGACACAGAAATGGAACTGACACTAGAACCAATCAAAAGGCCCCGTATAACCACAATGGTTTTGAACAACATGGTAGACAGAAATGCAGCCATCACACAGCTCATTGAAGCAGTGAATGAGGTAGGCTCAGAACTAAATCAATCTAAAATGCATAATATTAACTCACACCCCCCCCCCCCCCCCCCCCCCGGCAGCTAGACAACAAAAAGCCCCTGCCCCCACAGAACCCTCCATAGCAAAGAGGATGAGGGCACAGGAGGATACGGAGGAGGAAAAGGAAACGAAAAAGGAAGCAGAGGAAGAGGCCGCACCTACTAAACAGACAGAAAGTGAAAAGACAGACTTAATGCCATATAAAGACAGAAAGTAAGAATCAAACATAATCCTAGCTGTAACAACATTGTAAGCCTATCAACATATTCTCTGTCTAGTGCTGAATGTAGTATACTATCAAAAGGTCTCTCATTTATTCCCGAGCCCAAGTCTATAGACCACAATGATATAGCTACAGGCCTCTCGAAGCTCCGTAAAAAATTCTCGTACAATATGAACTAGCTACTAAATAAAAAACCCTACTTCAATCACAACACAACAACACCACACTGTCAAACAGTACCGGTACCCAACCTAACTCAACCTTTGATCCATGGGAAAAAATCAAACATTCAATGTGAAAAATAATTCCCTTACTAGGGCCGAAAGCAAAAACACGTTCCTCAATCTATTTCTAAACAAACTAGATCAAGAAATTATCTCCCTAGGTACAAACAACAAACAAATTAAAGGCGACAATATCACCAAAGCCGAAAGAGCAGCAATCAAATCATTGAAAAACAACAAAGATTAGTCATCAACAAAGCTGACAGAGGATCAACTATTGTAGTGTTAAACAAATGCAACTACATTGAGGAAGGCCTCAAAAATCCAGACGAACCAAAAGTATACAAACAACTCAAAGCAGACACCACTGACTTCATAAGAACCTAAATTCCTAGTTGAACTTAGATTCCAAAAATGGATGCCAATGGAATTTGTCGACTTCTGTACACCCTCCGTACAATTCAGAACCTCACAACTCTACTTCCTAAAAAAGATACTCAAAAACCCAATGGGCATAAGACCTAATGTTTCCAGTCTCAATAGCGTAACTGAGAACATCTCAAGTTTCGTAGATTACTGGCTTCAACTTCTAGTCAAACAACTTCTGTCATTTCTAAAACACACCAAGGAACTTGTCGACCTAATCACAACCACTCAAATTCCACTAAACAGTACTCTAGTCAGTATTGATGTATCATCACTATATACGAACATACCACACAAAGATGGCATCACATCCAGCGTCAATGCCCTCAAACGGGACCAAAATCCACATCCTCTACGGCCACCAATCGAGTTCTGGAGGAAATGCTAAACATTGTCCTCAAGAATAACGTCTTTGAATTCAACAGAGACTTCTTCCTCCAACTACAAGGAACGGCCATGGGCACCAAAATGGCCCCAGCATATGCCAAGCTATTCATGGGGTCATTGGAACCTATCCTAGCATGGCTAGGACATCCATACATACTACTATGGAAAAGATACATTGACGACATATTCCTAATATGGACAGGCACAGACGAACAACTAAACACATTCATCACAAACATCAACAAAGTCCACTCCACGATCAAATTCACACACAAATAAGACAGAAATGAACTTACATTTTTGGATGTTACAGTCTACAAAGGCCCAACTTTAAAGACAGAGGCCTCCTGGATGTTAAAAGACCGACCAACAAGCAATTGTACATCCACAAAACCTCATACCACCCCAAAAATGTGAAAACAGCCATCCCAAAAGGAGAAACACTAAGACACCTCCTCACAAACACACAAGGGATACACTCAAACTTATTACAAACAAACTAAAAGACAAACTCGTTGAAAGAGGCTACAAAGCGGAGGAAATTACAAGTATCATTCGACAATATCCCTTCCACAACCACACTCAACTCACCAAGAACAACAACAAAGCAGCAACCACACCCCCAGTAGTCCTCCCGGTCAAATTCAGTCCCACATGCAAGGACATTAGGGAAATCCTATACACATATTGGCCGGATATCGAACATGACACACTACTTAATGCCATATTCCCTAACAAACCAATGATAGCATACAAAAGGTGGACTTGCTAGGATGTGTGTACTAGCAGCACGAATGCTACTCTTTCAATGCTACCACTATATCCCTAGCATTTTGAATAATTATATGGCTTAGTATTAAACACATCATAAATCCACGATCGGGAGCTACTATTGGGTTATGGGGGATACATCTCGACATAAGCTATAGCGTACAAACAAGATGTGCACAAATTAATATTCGGGATGGAGTTCCCAGGGGCCATGACAAGCACGACTTTGGCGAGCTCACCAGTTTCAGTGTTCTTAGCCTTCAGCTGGATTGCTCACTCACTCTGCTCCAGCAAGCGCTCATTGACACGGAATCGTAGGCCTGGGAACGAGACTGCCACTCCGTTCCCAATCCGATCTGCTCACACGTATCAGATATCAGATCTGGAGCTCTGACTAGTGCACTGGAACCGGGTTGCAATGTATCACGCGCGTCCACACACGCAATGTTTTATGTGGTTGCGCGTTCTGCTGAAGGGGCTTATAAATATTCATGCGCAATTAATGTATCGATAATAAGACTACTGAATCAGGCATTTACAAGCAAATTGAACAAATTGAAGTGCCTGTAGTTATGTCCCATGCATATGATATTCTCTGCACCTATGCAGACAGTAATCATGTGAGTGTGTGTGTGTGTGTGTGTGTGTGTGTGTGTGTGTGTGTGTGTGTGTGAAGATGTAGATGTGGATAGCTGCTCTTGAAAAGTTCTCATTGCACCCATGCACATATATTATTATGTTTCTATAACAGGGAGAGAGATAGGTGTGAATACAAGATGTGTAGCTATACAGGGAACTAAGGAGAGAAATCAAAGAGTGAGGGAGGAATACAAGGTTGACTAGATATGACATAAGTCTACACAGATGTGCACAGGGTTACCTTTAATTGCACTCTCCATGGGCTCAAAAGAAACAATAGCCCTCACAAAAGACTGTTTATAGTTAATTAATTAAGATTTCACATCATGTGCTGAATAATTAGCATATAATTAGCTACACGCATCGTGTACATGGCCCCTGCTTTGATTGGTGTACAAGCGCCCAAGGTCATTCGTTCTCTTCGAAGCTATCGCAACCGTGAATTACCGTGTGATTTCTAGCTACTATGATTGACTCCTCTGACAGGGCACCGAACAATCTCCATCGCTATGGCGTTAAGGGATGTAATGTAAGTGAAAACGTAATATAGCTTATGGGCTACGAGCGCCCAAGTTGGGCAACTAGCTACAGGCAACCACGTTCGCTCTGGCAAGGGGAACCAGAGGGGAAGGGGGGGGGGGGGGGGGGGGGGGGGGGGGGGGTGGCGTACAAACTGCATGGTAGGTAGCTTTACGGAATTCCTTGGTATTATACCTATTGTTTTGGGCAATGTGTTCTTCGATTCCATGTGTCCGGTAGTCCAGCGTACCTAGCTGGATTCCACTCGCGATCGTGCATCGATATCTGGCGCACGCTATGCCCGGACCATATGTTGGAACGCTTGTGAAAGATATTTTGTAGTCTATGGGAGACTGGTGTTCATGTGTGCATTCTTGTCCGCTGCTCGCGAGTGAACTTGATGATCGGGGACTATTAATCGTGATCGAAAAAGGAGGAACTCAGTGAGCGACGTTTCCAGGTGAGTGTTTGATGTAATAAAATTTCAACTTTGACTGTAAAGGTCTTGGCATGATTAGGCCACTCCAAATAAATTACTTGTTTCTGACCCCCCCCCCCCCCTCAGCCCTAAAATTGATTCGGGCGGGCGGCATTTTTGGCGAGTAATGGTCGTCCAAATCACAAGTTTTGTAGGAAATAGTCGTCAAAATTACAAGTTCAACTCGCCCAAAAATTGAAGCGGTATAGTTTTGTATTGTGCTGGTACAAATGGAATTACATGCGCGCGGAAATAATGGGGGGATGAGAAACAACTAATAGCCCTTTTCACATAAGGCCCTAAGGAATGTGGGGTACTTCCGGGGTACATTCGTTCTATGTACCACGCCCATTTTACATACATTTGTATGGAGATAATGCCCTACTTTGACCCGCGCGCCCCGCAGAGTGGAGCCAGCTATACCTACATAATGAATATCAGCTAAAAATACGATCTTTCTTCTACCAGGGTCAAGTTGCCCCGTCTTCTGGAGATGACCCTTTGCGGAGCTACAGCCCGTCAAAGACAACCATTCTTGATGCATTCTTTTAGGTATTTCTCCAACAAAAAGGTAGAAATAGCCGTCTTTTGTCTTGGCTATCAAACCAGAAGCATAGTAGAGGCACAGTAGTCACCGTTACATGTTAGTTTCTTCAACATTAGAACGTCAATAGTGTCATTTTTGGTTCTATCGGCCACTAGGCTCGCTCGGTACAAAGGCATCTTCAAAAACTATCAACAAACATGTCAGGTAATACTTTTCCACCTCTAATTTGATAGCTAGGCCTGTAAATGGCTTACTTTTTTTGTTTGGTAGTCGAACAGACGAATTTAGCTGTCAAATGTAGGTGTCTTTGACGGACTGTAGCTTCATGTACGATCATTTTCAGAAGACGCGACAACTTGCACAAGGTTAGGGAAAGATTGAATTTTCTGTTGATATTTGTTGTATTGGGACATCCAGTAAGACGGCTCACAGTGCGCGCCCTAAAGTTGACCTATTGGCCCATAGAAATGTATGGAAAGGGGGCGTTACCCCTGGCAAACGTGTACCCCAGCTGAAACGTGCGCTCATTCCATACATACTTTTGCTTTACGTGAAAAGGATTATTGATTTGAAGTGGCCTTACTTAAGGTCGAGTGACATGTACAGCATACATTATTATACTGCTAAGCAGGGGAGTTGTGTGAGTTGTCGTGGAATACAGTGACCGTGCTCTGTGTGCGACTGTAAACAGCCGACTCAGTTGGGAGGGGGAGATGGGTACATTTTACCGAAGGAAGGCTGTGTGCAACTTTCAACCTCTGTAAAACAGTACGTACTGCTAGTGTGTAAGGTGTGGGCGAGGTACTAATATTGCATCCCTGTATGATTTGTGTGGTCTAAATCTAAAGTTGTTGGGCAGCTCTGCATACTTAAGACCTGGGTCAAGTATTGAACAGCGATTTCTCATTAATACACACCATACGTTGAAGTGCACGTGATTTCACGTATTGGTAAAGTATACTTAGTCATGTGACTTGCTACTAAAAGTTGGTAAAAGTAAAGATCACTCGAGGTGGAGAACTTATCCTCCCCTCCTTAGTTTGTCCGCTTTACTGATATCAAGAGATTGAATATACCTAGGATCTACGTGGAGGACGGAGCTTCAACTATGTGTAGCATGATGCAAATAGGTTCATTGACGACCCTAAAAGTGAGTTATCATGTAGTTTGATGCCTTTGAGGTGCTTTCCAACAATCCCCCCCTATGTTTCACATTACTTCAATACTAAATAAGTTACCAGATAAGCGGTTATGTCCATTTAGGATGGTTTAGATATCTGCTCTGAGCAATTTGTATGCTGAAATATGGTGATATCATCACGCCACTGATGTAATTTGTTTACCAACTAGTTAAATTAGTATGTGGTTGAAGAACTAAGATTGGCCTTTCATATGGTAGTCTGTCTGACATCCTAACTAGTAGCAGTCCAGAGATATGAACCTTGAAACATTGATACAAAAGTCATACTTTTTCTTAGACCCAGGCCTTAACTGCGTAGAGAGTGGAAATTTCCTACTAGTTAGCAGTATTGCTCTGTTACTCAGTCTGAGCATAATTTTGCCAACATTATAGGCAATTAATGATCGACATAAAGTCATACATACCTATGCTTCTATCACTGTGTCTCGGCACTTCATCACCAAGACTATAGGAGGTGCATGTTGGGGTGGTCTGACATATATGTAGCTTCTATTCCTACCCCTCAAGCAAATGCACAAGCAGGAATAAATACCAATTTGTAGCCATCTCCTTATTCATTATAGTGTATAGCTACTTGTTTGAAGCATCAGTGGCTCTCAGAGAGTAGTTACAAGATTGATGATTTGAGTGAGTGCTCAGTCTCTCAGATATAAATGTGTAGTCAAACTTTGTCAAGAGTGTCACTAAACTCACCAATGTGCATTTCACAGCATGTCAGTGTGCTTCCCCTGTGTGTCCTATGTATTTGTAGTTAAGCTTGTACTGTTAACAAGGGTACATAAGAAGAGAGTACATGTATCTAACTGCTAAAAAGCTGTTTTAAAGTACAGTACAAAGGTCACCAGACATACTTTAGTTATAATACCGTACCTTCGTGAAAAAGGGCCCACTACGGAATATCGGCCCACCACCCACTTTGGACTCAATTTCCTGCTAAGGTCTAAAGTTTACTCTAATATGCGCCCATATGTAGCTGCCCCGGAACACGCATGTGCGATCACTATTAAGTGGGTGTGGTTAAGATCTCTAGCCATGCATGATAGTGCTGAAATGCGGCATAAGACGAACTAGGACTAGTTCTACGGCTGTTTGGCAGGTTATTTTTCGGTCGTGCTTCAATTATTTGAAGTGCAGTCCTGCCATTTGAGTTACAGTTGCTGTCAACAGTACCGTGAAGTATCGGCCCAATAAAAGCCTGACCGCCCTCGATTAGTAACCGTACTTGAGCAAGGCTGAAATCAATAGTAGCCGCGGCTACTATTCAAATAATGAAGATCACGTAGGTAGTTTACCTGGGCGCTCTTTTGCGTCTAACTGCGACAGTGATACTTCGAATATCGGCCCACCCCCCAGTCTAGATCCAATGTAAGGTGCACCGCCCATGGGCCCTTTTTCGCGAAGGTACAGTAATATCTTTTCAAGTTGTGGTATTAACATATTATGTAGGTCTACTTTGTGCTTCAAAAGAGCTTCTTCAGGTAGAGTTAGATACTCCCTTATTTGTTAAACAAGCAGTGAGGTATAGTATACCTAAGCGCAACGAGGCCCCAGTGTTGGGCATGTACATATGTAGGTGTATTTCTTTGCCTTGTTATAATTATTATTGATGTAGCAGGCGGTGAACTTGCTACTATATTGTTCTGTTGGTGAGCTACTGATACTTCCGGTCTTCAGAACCTTGAGTTGATGATACAGGCTGATCTGTGTAAGCATTAAAGTACATGTAGCTATAGATCCATACGAGTATGGCAGAACTTGAAGGTTATCAGTGTTGCCAGGTCTACAGATTTAGCTGTATTCTACAGAGTTGTGTACTTGCACTGTATAAGATGGAAGTACGGACGGATAGAGGCTTCTCTGGGTGACAAATTAGAAACAAAGTCATTAATGTGATAGAATAATGACATCAATTTCTCTCTACAACTGCTACGTATGATGTTATATTTATACTTAGAGAATAACTTTTGGTTTCCATGACTTCCTGTCTACCGTCAGGCTCTGGATTTATCAGGGAAGAAGCTTGTGTGGTAAAAGAAGGTTTGAAATCAACTAGCATGTGTGTGGGTGGGGGGGTCATTTTTTGCATTCAGCTGTGTTGTTACTTCATGCCCGTGGTATGGTGTTGAGAAGATCTAACTACAAGTGTGCGTATATGTATACTAGTGTATGTTGTGAGTTTTTCTATATGTGCCCTGAATGTGCATGTAGTTGTACTATACTAGAACCATAGCTTGCTCTTAGTGTGTATCATGCACACGTACACATATTTAGTATTTGGTTATCTCTTTTTTGCTTCAGAGAGGGGATGGTGTGCTGATTACAGAAGATGACAAGAGAGAGTGGCTGGCCTGTATCGTACAGAAGGAACACACCTTAATGTGTGTGAACAATTTTCTAACATTCTCTCCTTCCATCCAATCCATAACGAGTGTCCATTGAAGTTATTCTCAGAACATGCTGGGTGGATGACGCTGCACCACATTCCTTGAATGAAAACTGCTTTTGCTCGCAAACTAAAACTTGACTACTCACCTTCCCCCATCGGTCATGTCACCTTATATTTTCATTATTTTTGTAAATTTGGATGGGGACAGCCTGGCTGAATCCATAACTACCATAGTTAAACCTCTTGTTCTGTCGTTTATGTAGGAGTCTGTACATGGATGCTGATGTACATGGATGACTGTATTGGAATGGTAATGTTCGTCTTGTGTGTCTATGTGTGTGTATTAGCAAGGGCATATACTGGCCATAGGCGGTGGCTGTGGGAGGGGAGCTTTCGGAGAGCCAGCACAGCTTTCCCAAAGATTATGTGTTAATCCTTTTATTCTGTTGTTTATATAGGAGTGTGATGCTGATGTACATGTATCGGAGTTCGTAAGGGGGTGCTGAAATCATAGCTTTGCTGGCCATAGGCAGGGGGTGCGGGAGTGGAGCTTTCATAAATTTATTTATTTTGTGTGAAAGCCAGCACATGTTAGCAAGGGTATATATGGAAGTTATGTGCGAGGAAGCTTCTCGTAAGGGGAGTGATCAGTTAGAGGGTGATAGTTTGTGGTGAAGTCGCAGCTTTGTGGGCCATAGGCGGTGGCTACGGGAGGGGAGCTTTCGGAGAGCCAGCACAGCTTTCCCAAAGATTATGTGTTAATCCTTTTGTTCTGTTGTTTATGTAGGAGTGTGATGCCGATGTACATGTATCGGAGTTCGTAAGGGGGTGCTGAAATCACAGCTTTGCTGGCCATAGGCAGGGGGTGCGGGAGTGGAGCTTTCATAAGTTTATTTATTATGTGTGAAAGCCAGCACATGGGCATATGTGGGAGTTATGTGCGAGGAAGCTTCTCGTAAGGGGAGTGCTCAGTTAGAGGGTGATAGTTTGTGGTGAAGTCGCAGCTTTGTGGGCCATAGGCGGTGGCTGTGGGAGGGGAGCTTTCGGAGAGCCAGCACAGCTTTCCCAAAGATTATGTGTTAATCCTTTTGTTCTGTTGTTTATATAGGAGTGTGATGCTGATGTACATGTATCGGAGTTCGTAAGGGGGTGCTGAAATCACAGCTTTGCTGGCCATAGGCAGGGGGTGTGGGAGTGGAGCTTTCATAAGTTTATTTATTTTGTGTGAAAGCCAGCACATGTTAGCAGGGGCATATGTGGGAGTTATGTGCGTGGAAGCTTCTCGTAAGAGGAATGCTCAATTAGAGGGTGATAGTTTGTGGTGAAGTCGCAGCTTTGTGGGCCATAGGCAGTGGCTGCGGGAGGGGAGCTTTCGGACAGCCAGCACAGCTTTCCCAAAGATTATGTGTTAATCCTTTTGTTCTGTTGTTTATGTTGGAGTGTGATGCTGATGTACATGTATCGGAGTTCGTAAGAGGGTGCTCAGAGGGGGCTGAAGGAGGGGAGCTTTCGGAGAGCCAGCACAGCTTTCCCAAAATTTATGTGTTAATCCTTTTATTCTGTTCTTTATATAGGAGTGTGATGCTGATGTACTTGTATCGGAGTTCGTAAGGGGGTGCTCAGAGGGGGCTGAAGGAGGGGAGCTTTTGGAGAACCAGCACAGCTTTCCCAAAATTTGTGTTAATCCTTTTATTCTGTTCTTTATATAGGAGTGTGATGCTGATGTACATGTATCGGAGTTCGTAAGGGGGTGCTCAGAGGGTGTGGTAGTGGCTGCGGGAGGGGAGCTTTCGGAGAGCCAGCATAGCTTTCCCAAAGATTATGTGTTAATCCTATTGTTCTGTTGTTTATATAGGAGTGTGATGCTGATGTACATGTATTGGAGTTCGTAAGGGGGTACTCAGAGGGTAAGGTAGTACTAGTTTAGGGTGAAATCACAGCTTTGCTGGCCATAGGCAGGGGGTGCGGGAGTGGAGCTTTCATAAATTTGTTTTGTGTGAAAGCCAGCACATGTTAGCAAGGGCATATGTGGGAGTTATGTGCGAGGAAGCTTCTCGTAAGGGGAATGCTCAGTTTGAGGGTGAGATAATAATAGTGAAGTCGCAGCTTTGTGGGCCGTAGGCAGTGGCTGCGGGAGGGGAGCTTTCGGAAAGTAAGCACAGGTTTCCCACAGATTATGTGTTAATCCTTATGTTGTTTTGTTTATATAGGAATCTGATGCTGATGTATGTGTGTGTGCATGTGTGTATTGGAGCAGCAACTTTTGCCGTGTGTTTCTGTGTTAGTGTGTGTGTTTATGTGTGCATGTTTGCAAGGGCTTGTGTGGGAGCTATGTGGGAGGAAAGCTTCTCGTAAGGGGGGTACTCAGAGCATGAAGTGGTGATATTTTGTGGCGAAGTCACAGCTTTTGCTGGCCTTAGATGGTGGGTGCGGGAGGGAAGCTTTTAGGAAAGCCAGCACAGGTTTCCCACAGACTATGTGTTAATCTTTTTGTTCTGCTCTTTACATAGGAGTCTGATGCTGACGTGCGTGTATAGGAGTTTTCATCTGTGCGTGTGTGTATCGGAGTGGTAATGTTTGTTGTGTGTTTATGTGTCCATGTTAGCAAGGGCGTATGTGGGAGGAAGCTTCTCGTAAGGGGTTGCTCAGTTAGATGGTGAGTGTTAGTGTGTGTGTATGTGTGAGTGTTTTGGACTTTATGTGTGTGTTTATGTGCATGTTAGCAAGGGTGTATGTGGGAGCTATGTGGGAGGAAGCTTATTGTAAATGGGGTGATCAGGTAGAATTAGTCCATGGAAAAGCGTGCATGGCCAGGGGAGCTTTTGTTCGGGGTTGCTCAGTTAGAGGATGAGGTAGTAATAGTCCATGGCGCATGGCAAGCCTGCTGGGGTAGATGCAGGAAGCTTTTCGTGCTTAGTTAGAAGGTAAGGTAGTAGTAATAGCCCTCAGTTAAGTCACCATGTATTCAACTGTAGATCTGATGTCGAGCAAGGGATCTGCACTCTACACGATGTCCAGAGGATAGGTAAGACATTTACACACACATAGGCTTGTAAGTAATTGTACCTACAATACTATGCTGGCTGTCCCTAAAATTTGCTTTCGATTCATTGGTAAACTCTAATGTACTTTTTCTTTGCTGATTTTTGTATCATTATTTTTGCCTTCTTGT
This sequence comes from Stappiaceae bacterium, assembly GCA_964291365.2. GTDB lineage: Bacteria > Pseudomonadota > Alphaproteobacteria > Rhizobiales > Stappiaceae > JBDWFY01. The sequence continues at coordinate 15,714 of OZ219984.1, read as the reverse complement.
ATCTCATTTTCATTGTTGTACTTGATTGTTTTGTACTCCCTCCTCATTTTTAGCTGCTCATTGTAATATTCATTGTTTATTTCCTTCTTAATTTCTTTTTTGTAGCTCATTTTTATTTATTTCAACATTTCATTATTGTAATCATTCCTTACTATTCAATTTAATATGATGTAATCTATTCATTGTTTATTTCCTTCTTAATTTCCTTTTGTAGCTCATTTTAATATGATGTAATCTGTTCTCTACAATTGGCTACGCGCACGCGCGCGTATCGTACGTGCGCGTACCGCGCATATTGGTGTACAAAAAGCGCAAATATTGACATTGGATAGCGTATGAATGTTTGCGCGTAGTCCGATGGGATCGATTTCCATTCCCAGTATATAGACCAATGCATCGATAAGGAAGTTGCATTCCGCTTCTACAAGCCTCCGTACGCTTGCAAACTGGGAATGAGATCGAGACCTACTTTGATACTGGTACTCGTTCGTGGACAGGAGGACCTCGGCAGCGTCAATTGCAGGCTAGATATGAGCGTGCGAAGGCACACCTTGCTATGTGTATATATACCATGGCGCTTTTCTATAAACTTCTCGTGGATCATGGCTAGATCTCAGCGTTTGTCTCGAGCCATCCGAGGCGTGAACTCAACGGTACAATCTTTCATCGCGGTTTAATATTATGAACCTGTCTATTAACGCACTGTAGTCTTATGGAAGGGAAATCACATTACAAATATAATCGGGTCAACAGCATTATCACGTTTTAATTATTAGATAATTAGGATTAAGCTAGCTCTATATAGCTCTGCATAGCAGGTTGACAAGATTCAGACATTGAATCATTAATAATTTTGGTGTGAAGTGCCTGCAGGCTACACAGGCAGGGGCAACTATATGCAGGTGCCATGGGGCCGTGGGAGGGGCTGCCTGTCAGATTGGTGGGGTGTATGTGTGCACTATGCATATGTGCTGATTGGCATTCTGGCATGCAATATCCCATGCATTGAAATGATGTATTGCCATTAACCCCATTAATTGTGACTGACCGTAATGATAATATTATTAAAGAAACAATTGTCAAGAAGAAGAGGGAATATTAAAAACAACAATACATGTAGATACAGTACAACAGATGTGTCAGCTAAGTACAGTTACACTGAATAACGGACCTTGCTCGTGGTTGATTGCTTTTCTGTCTGTGGTGATCACTGCAGGGGAGAGAGAGGTGAGAGGGCTTCAATAACGTAACAACACAGGCACCGACACACAATTTATTGACACACACACCAGGCAGGGAGATGGGAGAGAGTGTGTGCGAGTGAGGAGCGGTATGAATGTTATTGCATACCTCTTATGGACTTGCTAGTGTGTGTGTACTAGCAGTACGAATACTACTGTTATCTATTATACTAATACACACACTCACCAATGGAGCCACAGCGTTAAGCAGTGTGTCAGCTTCCCCTCAAAACCATTACAAACACCAACACCTAGAGAGAGAGAGAGAGAGAGTGAGGGTGCTTGAGTGTGCACTAGATCTTGGAAATGCTAAATATTATCCTCAAATAACACATTTGAATTCAACGGAGACTTCTTCCTCCAACTACAAGGAATGGCCATGGGCACCAAAATGGCCCCAGCATATGCTAACTTATTGGCATGGGGTCATTGGAACCTATCCTAGCATGGCTAGGACATCCATACATACTACTATGGAAAAGATACATTGACACCATATTCCTAATATGGACAGGCACAGACGAACAACTCAACACATTCATCACAAACATCAACGAAGTCCACCCCATGATCAAATTCACAAGACAGAAAAGAATTTACATTTTTGGTTGTGACGGTGTACAAAGGCCCAGACAGAGGCCTCCTGGATGTAAAAAAAACACACATAAAACCGACCAACAAACAATTGTACATCCATAAGACCTCACACCATCCCAAAAATGTTAAAACAGTCATCCCAAAAGGAGAAACACTAAGATACCTCCGCACAAACACACAAGGGGATACATTCAAACTCATTACGAATAAACTAAAAGACAAACCGTAATTGAAAGAGGCTACAAAGCAGAGGAAACTACAAGTATCACACTCTATATTCTCTTGTTGTATTGCTGTTTGCGACCCCAAGGGTGGCAACACTGATACTTATAACCTGTTTCTACCACCAGGGGACAACTGGTTATACCGACAGCACACATACACAGACAATCAAACAGTAAACACACCCCCCACCAGTTAACAAATAACTATACCAACTTCCCACAATATGAAACAACGGACATTAAACTTCCACAACGTTAACAGCACTTACCTATAACCACACAGGAAGAACTAAGGACCATAGACATGCAGTATGCGCCCTATTTAAAGCGCACCATAAACAGAGTAGCTCAAGGCCCGAGCTCAAGGCCCAGACCAACCACTGGCCCAACGACACTACGATCGAAACATCCACGCACTAAACATAACATCTAAAGACTCCCAAACAACCAAAACCAAACACACACAACATTCTCAAACAACAGCTGCCACACAATCATAAACTTACCATAGCTGGTGGGTGCCCTACTCTCAGGGCTACTCTCTGACTTGGCTGGTAGGAAAATGACAGTGATCGTTGGGGCATCATTGTATGCACTTAACTACTTGGCCTTTTTGGAGGAACCTTACAGACGATTATACGCGCGATGACCTATTTCAGCGAAATTAATTGAATACGGTAAGCAATATTTGAGGCCACGCTATTGAAACTGTATTATCACCTTTGGGAAAGACGTTGGGACGAGATGCTTATCTGGAGCGAAAAGAGCGATCGTCAAGGTAACTGCCAGTACCAAAAGGGGATGGTCGACGTCGATCTGTGGAGTGTGAAAAGCTATTCGAGTGGTAAGTGTGTGTGTGTGTGTGCGTTTGCGTTTATAGTATGAGTGTAGCTGTAAGAGCGTAGTTTTGATGTTATGGCAAAGCGTAGCCTATAAAACCTACTACCAATTATTGCTTTGTCTCTTATTATTATGAGATGATTCCCAAAGCTACTTTTACAATAATATATACGCTAAAGAACTAGTAAATGTTAGTCATTGTTGACGTTGAGTGTGCCAGGTTAGGAAACAACCACTGCTACTCTCTCCTGTGTGGCATAGCCACAGATTGCACTCCCTGCAGAACCAAGGGGTCTTGACTGATTGTTTTCTGGTGTTCAGCAGCGACCTCTCTTGTGCTTGTCCAGACCAGTACTGCCCTCATCAACTGGGATCTTGGATGGAAAGTGACGTAGAGGGAGGGGGAGGGGGCACATGGTACCAACCCCACGACCTGCTCGTTTACAGCTACAATAATCTCCTATCAGCTCCTTCGCAAGTTGTAGCCGGAAATCTTTCACATGCTGAAAAGACTTGTTGGGGCAGTAATGCTTTTGGAGGATAAAAGCGTTTGTGATGGAAACATCGAGGAGGAAATGGAAGATGTACTTGTAAAACTTCCTACATCGAGTCCTACAGCTGTAATAACCTCTCATTTGATCTCCTCGATCTACGTCACCCATGTGCTGTTTATAGCTAATGATGGCTGTAGGGCATGTCACTGCTATCCTACTACCATTCTTTTGCCGTCTTAGCCCCGACCCCGATGAAATAATGTACTGTGCACATGCCTCATATTGTAAAGCATGTATGTTCATTCTAAATAGGGCCTACTACTAGCATAGTACAATTTATTTGTGTGCATGTGTATTATATTTTAAATAAGGCCCACTTATTCTAATTATTATGTCCTTGTTGTGTCAGTACTATAAATTTCTATGCACATGCACACACTTTCAGTCATACACACACACAGACATTGTATACATTTGCACATAATACATGACATTGTATAATATTCCATGCACACCCTTTCTCCCACACTTTTCTCCCTATTGTTAATATGTAGCTACTTACCCAGCCTCCTTCCCTTTGTTTGACATACATACACATCCCGATAATACCATACTAAATAGCACTTGTCCCCCACCCCCCCTCGTGCCCATGCAACCACTGCACACACCTATTTGGGAGTTTCGCCTTCTTTAGCATTTCTGGGAAGCCTTTGTGATCCTTCCTGGCTGTGCCGCATGCATATATGCCATCTTTAAGCAGGTCTTCCAGTAGGTTCACGCTCGTGAAATAATTGTCAAAGAAGACGTGGTGATGCTTCTTGTGCAGCTCAGACGTGAGTGATTTTACTACCTTAGCACCTAAACCCTTCTCGCCTGGTACATCTCGGCAAATCGTGAAGCAAGATGGTCAATGAGCGGTCTCACTTTCCCCAGACGATCCTGCCCTGGACTTCCTTGTGGGACGAGCGTATCGTTATCAGTAAAATGTAGGTACTGGGATAGCTCGCGGAACCTGTCTCGAGAGATACGATCAGCTATGGGAAAATATCGGAGGAAAGGATCACGTTTCCAGTAGACATCAATGGATGGTAAGTTATTCATTGCCATTAGGATCTTGAAGCCTAGTAGAGCTTTGAGCTCTGCAACATCCATTTTGCTCCACTTACTAAACTTCTCGTCCCCCATCACCAGCTTAGCATAATTGTTTGTCTCCTTCACAATCATATCCAGCAGCTCAGGTATAAAAAACAGCTGGAAAACTTCCATAGGTGACTTTGAGATGGAAACAGCTGGGCCTACATAGGAGGAGAAAGAACTGACTGTGTTGCGCTTGAGTGTTGTGGTCCACTGGGGCTCGGAGTCAGCAGCTGCCGAGTCCATGTCTGAATCTGGATCTATAGTGGAGTCCAAGACGTCATCATCAGGTGGAGCAGTAGGGTCTTCAGATAGAGAAGCATCATCGTGGAGCTCATCATTGCTGTCATACCCACCTACATCTTCAATATCGCAAAATTCATTGTCACTACCTTCCATTGTTGGCTCATCGGGATCATCGAAGACATCAAGTTCATCACCAATCTCACTACTGGCATCATCCCACCTCTCCATTACCTCATCCACCGTCATGCGGGCTCTTTTAGCCATCCTAGCTAGCAATAGTTCAGTGTAGTTTATAATAGTTTTATGAATATTCACTGCTATGATTTATATCTAACTGTGACTTACATATTGCATGAAACTAATCCCGTGTGGTAAGTCAGTCTTCGAAGTGAGGGCGTCAATAAGCTGTCGGTAGATCGTCGTGGCTGTGCAGAGTCGTTGAACGATGATCAGCCCCGCCTAAGACACTCCAGATCGCGATAATTGCAGCTGGCCCGAATTCGGGTTAACCGCGTTTACACAACGCGCATGCGCTGGACGTATTTGGGACTATCGCGTATAATCGTCAATCATCGCGATCAACTACCGACGAACCCTTATAACAGACGATGAAAGAAAACCCAATTGAACGAAAATCACGAGTCAGATTACGATCGGACACCCACTAGTTCCGAGGCTATAATCGCATATTGTTGAACTTTCCGTGGACGACGTCTTTGACAGCCGGTGTCGTATTGGCCAAATGGCTGGAGAGATAACGACCAGACTTGGTACTGTGACTCTTCAGGTTGTGACTAGCTCCTCTAGCGAATCTTAGATTGTGGCATGGCTGCATGGCTGCATTTCTCCAGCGTGGCCGAAAGGTTTTTGACGACCAAAATTAAAAATGTCACATTTGATCTTGTCGATCTTAACCATACAATGTCAACTCGGCACGCGCACATTATGTACGACATGTAAATTATGTGCCAAAGCTGAGCGAGGATTGCACTAAGTGTACCCCTAGTGGTCTACTGCTACTACTAGTAATACACTAGTCTCGTTCCCAGACCCCACCCTCTGCGAGGGAAAAGGGGTCTGGTGAATTTGGCAGTGCCTCCAAGTGTACGGATTTATCCGTAATTTTACGGAAATACACGAGCTTTTACGGACGAAAATGCTGAATTACGGATTTGAAAGCATCCAGCCCCACCCCTTTTCATGCATGTGGTACAGTGTATAGCCATAGACATGCGGAAAAGGCTTGAAAAATACGGCATTTATTGGTGTATAGTACGAAAAGATTAGGTGAAAGGTTGGACGCTCTGATTTGGACCGTTTTCTTGGTTAGGCTGGCTCAGTGTGCGCGCGCCGCAACTGTTGTACTGAAACAAACCTTGGATCTGATTGGTCAGTAATGCTGCTTGGGCGCGGGCCGACGATTCAAATTTATATAGCAGGCAATGGCGCTTTGCATTCCTGCGGTTGGCGAGTGATATGACTGCGCTAAAGCTGCAATCTCATTGGAGCTCTCTCTCTCTCTCTCTCTCTCTCTCTAGCTCCTTTAACTTAGATGCCTTTAAGCGCTCACACTCCAATGAGACACAAAAGGTGTTCCATTCTTCTGGGAGAACTTTGACAAGGAGGGCTGGAGCACCACGCAGTGAGCTAAAGAAGATGTTTATGGTGAGCAACCTGGTGTCTGGGATGATGCAGCACATGGAGAAGCTGAGGAAGTATGCATTTGCCAGCGTTCTGATTCTAGGAGAGGAGGACAATGCAGCCATTGAGGGAGTGTGGGTCATGAGGGGACGGGAGCTTGCATTCAATGTAAGTATCAATGTACTGTGATAGTTGAAGTGTGGATGTTGACAATCTTCTGTAAAAACAATGGTTGTTTGTGTAGTTGGTGGAAGACTGGAACATTGATGCACCATCGTACACATTCGTCAAGCTGAACCCAGACAGCAAGGAAGACAGAGCAAGTATCTACTCTGGGAAGGTGACTTTGCTGATGAAAATGGAAAGCCGAAAGAGAAGTTAAAGATGGAAAGATTTTTAAATGAATGAAACTTCAATAGATCTAATACATTGGTGTACATGTCGTGACTGTAACATGGAAAAAAGTTATTGTAGAAAATTTCATTTGGATTATGACCATAAATAGGTTTTTGCGCGGTGCGGCGCAGTACCGTCTAGTATAGTATAGTATGGTGCATATACATAGCGCATGCGCATAATGATTGACTAGGTGCGCTTGCGGCCCTAGCCTTCCCCATCCCGATCCCCGGCCCCGTACACCTGCTTGCGGAATGGGAATGTGCACCTAGCCATGCAGTGGAAGATATTTTGGGCGCAGTTGGGATGTCAAACCCAACCCCATTCGGTGCTGAAATCATAATTTGCAACTCGCGATCGCGAGCTCGACCTTGATATAGTACTGAGCCTGCTGAGGCTGCTTTCTTTACTGAAGACTGCTGCTGCTAATGAAATTCAAAGGAAATCCTACCATTATTTAACTCAGTAGTGTGTGCTGAAGCTCATAGGATATGTTTCAGAACACCATTCCAGCAGCCGGGCCCATGTAGTCTCGCCAGCCAGCCCCTTCACTATCAGCAGACAGCAACTGAAGCTAAGAGACAACTTGGGTCAGTGCCGATCTAGCCAAGTATTGTGAGCAATTTAGCATTATAGTGGACAAGGATGGAGATAGCAGGGTCACTGAAGACGAGCTCAAAAACTGTCAAGCAAATTAGTAAGAGGTACGTAAGCAAATTGATCGTGTGTACAGGTGTGTACACGTATATTGGCCTCAATGTTTTAATTATATAATATACAGCCTACTGGTGGTAACTATACGTTGCATATAGCATAGTGTGAAGATTTGAAAACATTATCATATTATTACACATCACCAAGAAGTGTGTTATGTTTCTTCTTGTTTAGGTACATTCTTGACGATGTGGATCATCATTGAAGCTACCATGATAAGGACAGTGATGGTTTTATCAGCCTCCAGGAGTATCAAGACACCTCCTATGGAGTCATTGAAGGTTAGCCAGTCGGCTGTGTACTAGTTTGATGTGGCCACTAGTGATACTGTGGGTGTGGTTTCCCTGTAGATAAGGAGAGCATGTATGATGAACATAGATAGCTGACGTACAATCAGGTGATAGCCAGAGATGAGAAGAGGTTCCGGGGGCCCGACAGAGATGGAGACCAAAAACTGAACAGAGAGGAGTATGCCGACTTCCTTCATCCTGATAAAAAGTTTATCAATGCACCACAATGCATGCTCATTGTTTATTGGCCTGAACCTCATACAAACGTACGCAGTCCTTGAAGTTTGTGTGCACCTATTCCTCATAGATGTATGAGGTGTGTGTACTTACTATGACCACTTTTGTACGACCCAGCAGTGTTCTCCCCAGCATACTTAAGACATGTTGGCTCTGCAAGCCTTCAGCACAGATTTTTCTTTGGATTATTCTTGGGGAGACCACTGCCCAGAAAGCTCCAAAATAATTTTTCAACTCTTATATCTTAGCTCCAAGATTTTTTATTGCATGTTTGAGGATATTACGTCTCAACTATCACTCTTTTATGATGTGCTTTGGTTTGTATATACATTCACATACACAGAGGAGGCACCTCACATGCGAGATATTGTCATCAAAGAGACCATGTATGATATGGATAAGAACAGAGATGGAAAAATCACACTCAAGGAATATATCAGTAAGCATCTCTCTCTCTCTTTCTCATGTAACTCCATGTTTTTTTGTGCTTCTGTTAGGTGACATATGGCCTCAATTTGAGCATGAGGAGGGAACAGATGAGCCAGAGTGGGTAAAAACAGAATGAGAGCACTTCAGCAAGCACAGAGACAAAAACAGTGATGGCTCACTTGACAAGGAGGAGATTAGTAACTGGATATCTCCTCCTGACTATGACCATGCTCACGCTGAAGCAAAGCACCTGATCTATGAGGCAGACACTAACAAGGTATATATATATGACCTGCATATGATCACAGACATGTTGTCATGGTAACACACACATAGGACAAGGTGCTATCCAAAGAGGAGATTCTTAATCACCAAGAGTTGTTTGTTGGTAGCCAAGCAACAGACTTTGGAGACAATTTTCTTTAACATGATGAGTTCTAAGAATATTATGAGCTGATTTATGCTTATATATAATCATTAGGTGCTCATTGCTTGAACATTTTGACATTCTAGATTCAAAATGTTTTTTTTTTTGTTCCTAGATCTTAATGATTGATCACATTAATGTTAAGTTGTACGTACCTCATTTCAATGTGTCATCTTTCTTTCTTGTAGTGTATAATATAGAAAAGCTGTTGTGGTTATGGCCAGCCGGGGCCTGGGCATGTTGAAAGGTTATTTGGTATGTGATCATGATGCAAGTTTTGAAATATTGCGTTCACACACAACTATTATTATGTTGAAGACTTATTCATTAGCACAATTTGAATCTAGATGATAATAAAATAAATTTGCAACTTCTGTTACATCAAACACGACCTCTCCAATACTGACAAAACTTGGTATTGGGCAATTAGATGTTGAAAAATATATAGTTTCCTGTAACCCTGCGGAGCGTGCTGAGGGTTAATAGTATGATGCATGCTCTAGCCTTCTGTGTTATGCATGGTCCCCCTAGCTCCTACAGAGAGCCTTTCATGTTGCCCCTGAATTGAGGACACTCCTGTAATTAATCAGGGCATTAGCTATAATACTATAGCCAGATGATTGACCTGAGGCTATAAAAACTTAGGGTTGTCATACAAACAGGAAAAAAAACCACAAGGTAGCTGAGAGATTGCTGTCTCTCCTGAGGATGAATCAAGCAAATCAGTTAAGAACACGCCATGCAATTTCGATTTTTAGCTCTATGGAAATGTTGTATGTAAAATGTTTTTAGCTGGTACATTGTAGCTCATGCATGCTTTATCCGTTCAACGGGAAACACCCAGTGCTAATATATTGACCTTGTTGAGAGGAAGCTATTCACACCTTTACCATAAGGATTACTATCACTGCCACTCTGCTATTGAGATTGAGCCAAAACATCAGGCGTCCAGAATCACTACTCTACTATAGCTGTGCATGGTCCCAGCTCCATAACTATACCCCTGAAAAATGATTGACATGGTTCCGTTCTGTAGATGTGGTATGGTAAAATATGTACTCCTAGAGCAGCCAGCAGCCGTCTCTGGATGGATGCACACATTTCAGACAACACACCCACACATACAGCAACTGCTCTCAGCATTAAAAACAATATTATACCACTCACAACAAAATTACAAAAAACACAGTTGATCATACATTGTACAATGTGTTACACATGTATATATTATTTAGAGCATTTCAATTTGAATGTATTGTGGTGGTGATGCTATAATTAAACTTTTATTAGTTTGATACCAGTTTTGCTGATGTTCTTTGAAGTTTTCCGGGTATTCTGTCCCCTAGCTAGTACTGCAACTTAGCAAATGCACTCTCAGAGGTCTACCTGTGGAATATACAATGATGTAATTGATAATTCACTCTCTAATTAAACAAACTCACCATAGAAAATCAGACTTGTATTGTTTTGCCACACGTTCCTCACTGGTCACCTCGGCCTGTATATAGTCGAAGAAATGACATCATAATGATGTAATTGATAATTATAAAAAATGTCTTGTACATACCTCATGCAAATTAATAAACAATACATGTACATAAATCAATGTACACTATGGAAGCTTTAGGACTCTAATTAAAGGGATATCCTCTCAATGCTTTTCTCCTATGCATCTTTGTCCAGGCCTCAGACTCTACAGTAGGAAAGTTAGCCAGAGCTATAAAACTATATAATCACAGGGGCATTAGCTCATTACCTCGTGAGTGAGGTACCATTGAGATCGTGAACCATAGTGCATATAAAATTTAATCGAGACACAAGCAATAATCATTACAATTGCAGTATACAGAAAAATGTAGATTGTACAGTGACACTACATCCCTAAATTTTTTAGGTCTGCATCATGAAGTGGAGTTATCAGAGCACATACCCTGTGTGTACTGCTCGGCATTTTCCAGTGAGGGGGGGCTGTAGCCCTCTAGAGAGGGGCCACATCCCCAATATGCTTACAATGTTTAGCCAGTTGTTGCTTTTATTATTGGCCATTTTTGAGTACAAAGTTTTATTACTAAAGGTCATATATTTGAGCTCAGAATGCACCAGAATTGATCTCAGATTTCAAAAAAATTCCTTGGGGGGGGGGGGGGGGATGCCCCTAGGCCCCCTAGATTGGTGTGGTTTCATAGTATCGTGTTAGCCCCCTATCCCAAAATATCTTCTTATGCCACTGTTCATGAACTTTGTTTAGCACTTAGAATAGTTGGGGTTTTTTCCGACGATTCTGACACTTACTGATTGCTATGATGCCTACATCTCAAGATTTGCTGATTTTTATTTGTGAATGACAACAACAGATGGACAGACTGATCACTTTACCCCTAGTGCATGAGTTTGGGATCCCATGTCTATATGTTAAGTAAAATTAGTTTCTGTAGCTAAGTACACATTACCTTTTCTGTAGTGGTTGAGCTTTGCTCTGAGCCACATGCTGTTTCTCTCACTCACTCTAGACTGGCTTCATATGAGGGGTGAGGGAGGAGGAGAGTGCCTTCTGTGAGGGGTGAGGAGGGAGAGACGCATCTTCTGTGATGGAGAGGGGAGTCTTTGCAGTATGGCGGTAAGCGAATGAAGCACTTTTTCCTTTGGAGTATTCTATTCCCTCCTTCAGCCATCTGCATGCCAGTACAATACAATACAATAATTTTTCGGATACATAAACCTCTCTCTCTCCCTCTGCCCCCACCCCCTCAATCTCTCTTTCGCCTCCTGTTAGTGGTGTCCTTGCATGTGAACACAAACTTATTTTGACGTGTACCTGTTTAAGTTTCCTGAGTTTCGTTGGGTTTCTAGCTATCCTCTTCTTCTCGGATGAATCATACACAGCAGATCTTCACGAATCTTTACTGCCAGATCGGTAATGGTATTTATTTTGCTGAGTGAGCAGACATGAAGAGCATCATCATGTTGGTTACTGATTAAAGGGACAGCTGTAATTAACCTCATTCTCTCTCTCCTTGTTCACTAGTATTGGATCAACATGGTGGCCAACCTTTCTTTCTTCTCAATTTACGCTGGCACCAGCTGCACCACTGCACAGCCACTCCACTCACTCATTTTGCTGGCTGATAGCAACACACATACAGACAAAGAGAAAATACTGAAGTAACTCACACTCCACGACTCTTATCTACTTCAATGGATTATGGTGTCCAGTTTGTGTGTAGATCTTAATTAGAGGAGTATCCCCATAAGAAGTCAACCCTTGCATTCAGCAAATTTTAACTAGTCTTGTATAAATGATGTGCATAGCAGTAGAAACACTTCTCATCTTCTCTTACGTGCATGTCTAGTTGCAGCAGAGATTCACTGGCCAGATCAGGATCCTTCTCCACCTCCCATTTGACTGAAGCTCCACCCGGGAGCTAGTAGTGACTCCAGCGTTGCTTCAAGTAAAGCAGAGACATCCAAATCTCCCTATACAACAGACAGTATGAGTTTTAGTTCGGTAATTCATATTATTTTAGCAGCTTAATACACTACAGTATATCACTGTATCTCTCTCACTCACACACACACACACACACACACACACACACACACACACACACACACACACACTATTCTTTACATGATCACCCTACATGTAACTATTATCTGAAACACACAGCAAATCACTGACCTCCTCTTCGCTGCTGCTGTCCCGGTCGTCATCTCCCAGTGCCTGAGACTCCAAAATGTTACCGATCACTAGTTTGAGGATCTTGACAGGCAGTAGCAGCTCCATGCACCCAACAGCCTCATCACATGACATCACAGCAGCTTGCTGGGAACTAGTCTGAATACCTATACACAGTGCAGCAGTGGAGAAATTTATTAATGGGTAGCCAAATCTGCTGTAGTCTTTAAAAATAGAGTGCTTCCAATTTTCAGCTGAGCTGTTCAAAGAAGCATCTCTCCCTCTCTCTCTCTCTCTCACACTCTCACACACACATATATGCACGCACTCTATACACATACAATCCCATACCGTCTTGCAGTTTAGATTTGGCATAGTTAAGCCCATCCTTGATAGTCATCTTAGAGAGTCTCTCATCACCAGTAGCTATGCAGCGGGTCAGCACTACCGATTCCAACTGAGCACAGAGAGAGCATTACATCATAGCAATGGGTGAGTTAAGGATACACATGTGTATGTAGCAAAACAATTAATTTCTTCTTTAAAATCAGTGCTATATAGCAGCAATGTGGCTAGGCAAAAAAGGGACTGCGTACACCATGTAGATATTTTGATTTGAGAGCATTTATATGGGTCCTATAATATCAAGAGTACAAACCTACTTTTGATATTATGTACATTTACGATTGCTCATGCATGCATACAATGTCATCTACATGTATAATTAATTTTATGTTGCTAGGATATGAAGGTGTGTTGGAGACTAGTATACTCCATATGGGGGTCCCAATGCTGTTTCAAAGGTCGATGAAAGGAGTGTAACAGCTGATACAACATCATAACGACACTTTACAAAAGAGGCTATCACTGCTGCTAGGCAATGGGCTCCTAAGGATCTCCACAAATGCTGTGATATAGTCTAGTAGTATTGGAAGAAGGAGTGACATGGCAGCTTCCTGGAGGAGAGAGAGAGAGAGGAGAGATTTGATGAAGAACACTGCATGTAACCTCATAACTACAGTAACATCTCTCACAGGGAATGTGTAGCTCATGTGGAAAATGAATGACGATATTGTGTTGAAGATATGCACTGCTCTGCCATGAGTCCTGGGGCTGTACACCTCCCGCTGAACTATAACCATTAGCAGCTGTGACAGTATCACCGGGACAACCTGGGGCATCTGAGTGTTGGATATATCACCACAAAACTCTGCAGCATAAAGGGACAGTTGTAATCCTCGTTCTCTCTCTCCTCATCCGCTAGTATCAGATCAACATGGTGGCCAACCTTTCTTTCTTCTCAGTTTACACTGGCACCAGTTGCACCACTGCACGTGACCGACGATTACTCCCGATCTCACAACTGCTACAGTGAACTTGTATGATTGTACATACAAGTAAGCACATGTAACCAAACCTGTATCATGCAGACAGCCAGTAATATCTTCCAAAGACAAGTTCACTATTGTAAACAACACTGGCTAGTACACACAACTGCTGCTGAAGTCACCTGACTGGTCACATGACACACACATACAACATACAAGCTTACAGGTATGCACATGCATTTTTGAATTAAAGCTCATCACATGACACACAATGTGACCTCTCCCCCCTCTCTCTCTCTCTCTCTCTCTCTCTCTCACACACACACACACACACACACACACACACACACACACACAAGCTCACGCATGCACTTGCACACTTGAATTAAAGCTCACCTTGTTCATGTGCATGATCTCCTGAAAACAGTTGCTGGTAAGTCTTCATCATCAGAGAGAGATCTGTAAATTGGGAAATCATCCTCACTAATAACAAGTCTACTGTTAATCAAGCAGGCAGTACATAGCAACAGCAGATATCCAGATATGACCTTTGAGCACAAAGATAGTGGTGAATAATTGAATATAAGATCACCCTTTGTACACAACGGAATTTCACCTTAAATTTCTAGAAGATTTGAGATTTGACTTTTGCCGGCACAACCATCCAAAAGTTCTCCCCAGGAAAAAAGTTTTAAGGCATAGCGGGTGGGCGTGGTTTGGGCGGAGTTAGTGACTACATAAAAAAATATGGATATTGAAGGCATAGGGGGCCGCTATGCTGAAAGGGCCTGAGGAGAATACTGCATCTCTCCTCAGGCAGGCAGTATATAGCAACAGCAGACAAGCAAATAATGACCTTTGAGCACAAAGATAGTGGTGAATAATTGAATATAAAATCACCCTTTGTACACAATGGAATTTCACCTTAAATTTCTAGAAAACTTGACTTTTGTCGCCTAACCACCCCTCCTCCTATCAATCAATCTATGAAGAGAAGTCTGTGAATGACCAACCACATCTATGGTACATGCAACTACCATACACTCGCACATACATACACACATACCAACATAATTGCTTGTGTCTTAACGTACTCTTGATGTACATGTACAATATAGAACTCTAATGAACACTGGTAAAGTCACCTACAGGTACTGGTCACATGACACACCATGCAATCACACAAACTTTCACACACATACATGTTCAAGCACACATGATTAAAACACGTACGTGTAATTGACACACACACATACACCAGCTTGTGCACACAATTGCTGCTGAAGTCACCTGATTGATCACATGACACATTCTCATGCATACACACAAGCCTATGCACATGCTGTTTTGAATTAAAGCTCACCTTGACTGGTCACATGACACCCCCATGTAATCTCTTACACACACCATGTACCACCACATGGCTCAAAAGGCAAAGTTGCTGCTCTAATGCACACACATAACACAAGCTTATCCATATTCATATTTGAATTAAGCTCGCTGTAACTGGTCACATGAAACACCCCACTCTCTCACTCACACACACACACACACACAATGTACATACATAAGGTTGCAGCATAAAAAGGACATAAGATTCTGCATACAATTACATGTATGTGTACAGCATAGAGTTTGTCTATATCGCCTTTAAAGCTGGAGAGATATTGCCCAGGGGGTTGTGGGGAGTTGTACGCAGATCAGTGGTCAGAGCACCTGCAGCCTAAACATGAGGCACAGGGTTTGATCCTTGGCAGCTACCCTAGGTTTTTTCTCTTCCAAATGGCTTACAAGTACTTA
>OZ219983.1:0-51992 GCA_964291365.2 Stappiaceae bacterium | reverse complement strand
GAAACCAGCAGGTTTGTCTGTTGCAAAGGTAGCTGAATTTGCTGTACTTGGCTAGCAAATAGTGCATGCAAACTAGAGTAACCACAAAACTGCACATAATTTGCACGCAATTACGTAATTAGATACGTAGCAGAACCACGTGTGCGCGTGCCAGATCAGCAGAAAGCCGAGAACTAGAACTAGAAGCTTATCTGCTAGTGTCATAGTGTGCTATGACCAGTGATGAATCAGCCGTGTTGTAGGGGCTATCGCTAACTGTACACACTCTTCGAGTTGAAAGGAACCCATTGCTGTCTCTTTTGTCCATCGAGAGCTCGTCATAGAGCGAAGAAGGCCGCAGTGATGACGGTCAGCAAATGACGCCAGAACTTTTGAACGTTTACCACACGACATAAACCTTGAAAACACCATAAAGAACCCTATAACACCTTACTTTCAACATATAAACGAGGTATGCAGCAGCTAGTGTGGTAACAGACAGACAGACAGACAGACAGACACACACACACACACACACACACACACACACACACACACACACACACACACACACACACACACACACACACACACACACACACACACACACACACAGTACCCCTTAAGCATGCGCCGAGGGTTAATGAGCTTACAGGCAATCCAATGCGCATGCCCACGAAGGCCCTATGGAAGCATAATGCTGCATTATGAATACTGTTGAACAGTTATTATGGGAAACCATTCGTTTTTGCATATGGCGGCTTATAATATTTAGATCTAATACTATGATCGTTTAGCCGGAAATTTGGCAGCTTGCCTTCGCAACCGCCAAATATTTTACTCACATATGTAGATGTATGCGATCCCGTACCGAACCGCCAATTACAATGTCTTTGCAATGGCCATTTGGCCGCCAAATTTTTAATTCCCGCAAATATTTCCGGCTATACGGTATAGCAAACATAACAATCCACACTAAAATTGTAAAAGTTTGAATTTCAAGAGCTGAGGTATGTTCTTTGTAGTTCATGATAGAGGTCCTTTACTACTTCCAGTGGAGCTCCAATCAGCTTCACCTGGGGGTCACTGTTCCTCAAATCCTCCTCCTCCCACACAAATAGTTCAAAATCGGTTCAAGAGAGCATCTCCACTAAGTGAGGGAAGGTGGGACGGCTGGAGCAATCTGGATGCCTGTGCAAATAACAAGGAAGCTTATTGAATTCTCAATACTTTAATATGGTGCACAGTTTAACAGTGAATTTACCAGCATTGAATCATGATCTTATAGAGTTCTTTGGGCAATCCAGGGGGAGGAGGAAGACGATATCCCTTGTCTACCATTTTGATCACCTGTGAAATAAAACTTAAGTGTATAGTTATAGCTTCTTAGCTCTTGTATATGAACATAAGAACTGATGCATGGTTTTAAGCATTAATTTAAGTCTTGTTGGTGCAGTTCTATGGCCTTTTCCTCAATCTAGGTCAAGAGATTTCTAACCTCCACATTGCTATGATTTTCAAATGGCTTGTGTCCAAGACTCCATATCTCATACACGACACAACCAAAGTTCCACACATCACTGGCAGTGGAGTACTTCTTATAATGGATGGCCTACCATGAATAATACAAAATTATAGTATTGAATTAACTATAGTATAAACATTTCCTACCTCTGGGGCTGTTCACTTGTAACAGTCTGTACATTGCTGTCGAATTCTCTCACACCTGGGATGTACCTCAGTCCATGCTCATCTGGCTCAGAACAGTTCCACCGATACTTAGCAACGACACCTATAGCATATTCAGTGAGATAGATTCACAACATAACACATACATGCTAGCTCTGTGCAAGATAAATCCTTAGAAGCTATAGCTATTATAATAATTATTATGTGTGTACGTCCTATTAAGCTCACCTTTATTCTGTATACAATGGAGCAGAACGATGAGAACTAGCAGCCACCTTGGAAACGCCATCATGTATTAATATGCACTTTCTCACGACACAAATTATTGTATGTTCATATATGGTATCTTTGTAGACTGACTACCGTCTTGTACTTACAGCATGTTTAATTTGCATTGCTGAATGTGCAGTCTGTATTAGTGACTAAAACAATATTTGTTGTTATAACATGTGACAATGGCATGGCACTCTCATGCATGCACTTACTGTGATGGTATCTAAAGCAATTCACATCATAGCTAGAACCACACTAGTTTGGCCGGAGCTCACTCAATGCCGGCAAACAATATCCATTGCTCAATTAACCATATTCGTATTCATTTTGTTCTTTTGTGAAGAAGTCGTGTGGTACCAACTTTAGCAGATATACTAATAATTTTATATCCATGTACCATTGTTGCCCATCTCATCGTAAGCAACATTGTTTGTCACACCCTTAAGTGTTGTTGTATTTTTATAGCTGTATATGCCATACCGGGCCGGGACTATGAAACAAAGTACACTGCATGGTCAACTAAATTAAGAACAATGCTCAGTATGGCTCAGCTTTGTGTGCTTGTATTGATTGTCTTGCATGTGAGGTATTATGAGCTAGTAGTACAAAAAAAAATAATTATAATATTCATGTACTGAAATAGTTCTATATATGCCTATCGTCTTTGTCAATGTAGTCATAAATAGTAACACTAAGATCCTCTTCATTCTGTATCTGCTCAACATTACCCTGTGCCTGAGTGGTATCTTCACTCAATATTTCATTACTTCTGATAGTTGCGTAAAAATTGTTGTTTTCTTGGTTCACTGCCGTTGCATGATAAGCAGCATTGCTTTCCATAGGTCTAGAATCTAGACAGCTTATGGCTGGAACGTAAGCGTCATTGGTGTTTATTTCCATGTCCAGTGTTACAGTATTGATGTTTTGTGCCATGGCAATTTTTACTTCTTTGTTTCTTGTAACTCTCTTGTATTTCCTGGCCAGATGCACCAGAGCTAGTGTAAGGACAACAACTGCTGAGAGTAGAAAAATTATTGGTACCACTGCTCCAATGACTATCCTAGCATCAGCTCATGCTTGAGATTGTTGATTAACATTGGAATCACTACCTCTACTGAGAGTAGTAATTGCAGTAAAAGTGGCAATCAAAGTTTCAGATGATGTTAATGGTTCATCTGTATACATATAGACACAGGTAGCAATATCATCTATGAGTAATGATACTATTGTGCCTGCAGACTTACCTTGAATAACAAACCAGAGCATGCGTAGGCCTAGTGGTATCCCTAACGGCTTGTGTAGAGCAGAACCCATTGCTATAGTTTGTCCTGTGTTGGGAATGATCATGGTGTCTACTATGCTCAGGCAGTGATTCATTACTGAATCGCAGTAGTGTAGCTTTATGAGTGTTTCCCTGGGCTGATTCAGTCACTCCAAAGACAAAATTATTTCGTATAAAATTGAAATTACTGATGTACTCTCTGTCACAGCAATCAACCACTGTCGCAGCAATACTCACACAATCACCTTCACTTAAGGAATTGGGGCGACTTTCAATGACAAAAATCCTCCTTATTGTGAAGACATTAGTCTCCTCGAGAATCAATACTGTCCAGTTAAAAGCGGGCTCTCCCTGTCCTATTACACTGTGTCGATAGCAAAACTCTATAGCAGTCACTTCTCCAGTACACTCGGTTGAAGTCAGATTCTGAACATGATACAAATTTATTGAACGTCCATCTGTTATACTAATTGACACGTTGCTTGGATAATCTCTCACACCCGGGATGTATCTCTCTCCACACTCATCTGGCATAGAACAGTTCCACTGATACTGAGCAATAACACCTAGTAAATTCAGTGAGATTTACGACATGAACTAAGTACGCTCTGTGCACTAAATCCTTAATAACTAGCTACATAATTTTTATATCATATACTTTTACTAAACTCACCTTCATTCTGTGTGTGGTGAAATAGCACAATAAGAATTAGCAGCCATTGTGGAAATGCCATCATCCATCTACTTCTCAGTACTTATGTGTATGCATGCATCCCTCTAGACTGACTACCATAAAATATCGCACATTGTAATAATACGAGCTTTGCATTGTGTTATGTAGTCCATATTTAGTGACTAAACAACCATGCATAGCTAGTATAAAAATGACACTCTAGCATACTGGCATCTTTCATGCTAGCACTGTGCCAATAGTTCATATCCACCATTTGTTACACAGTAAGCCACACACTATAAAAAAGAAAGGGTTGTTTTGACCAATATTGGTCATCTCAGTTGCACTCATAATTGTTGCAAATCAATGGGTAAGGTATCCAAAACATGTATCTGCACACAAACTTAACCACTCATCTAGAAAAAGCTTATTATAAGCTGTTTACCATTTGGAATGTGGAGTAGATAGCAGAAATTCCGAGTGGCTAAAATGAAGTCATGCAACTGACATAACCAACATGGGTCAAATTAACTATTATTTTTTACAGTGCACTGTCTTTTGTAGAGATTTGATGGAATACATGCAAGAATATAGAATTATTGACCTTCTTCTCTATGTCCAACATATTGACATTTGTGCCATATGGTATCCCTTGTTTCTCTGCCCCTTGAGTCTCTCCTGCATGAATCCTCTTCACGTTGGGATTTCTGTTGATTTCTCCTGATAAATAAGCCATGATTAGCACCAACACGAATGCAACAACAATAGTCACTACCGGGGGTATTAGGCCCCCCATGACATAGGGAATGATGTCTGCCGTTTTTCGCAAAGTTGAAGTAACAAAATCTTCAGTAATTGTTCCTGGAATACTTGTCATTGATCCTTGATTACATGTACCATCTGAGCTTGGTGAGAAGTAACAGAATCTTCAGTAGTTATTGGTGGAATGTTTGTCCTCAATTCTTCAGTATAGCTCTTGTTGTCCTCAATTCTTGATGATCTGCATCTACAAATAGTAGGTGCATGCATGTAATTTGGTAATTCCCTAAACATAGGAAAGACTAGTGCTATGTGGAGAGTTGTGTCTTCATCATTGTAGCAAACATTAATTATCTTATACCAGGACCATAGACGTCAGTTAGGAATCATAAGTGGGGGGTCACAGTGTTGTACCTGACAGATGGCATCAGACAACTACTTACTACCGTAGTATACTTCATGCTATTCCAACCAACTACAACTACTAGACAACTAGCTACTAGTCTAAGACAACTATTAGAGTACTGCTTACTACTGATTCATGCTATCCCAACAACTTACAACAACTACTACTACTCATCGTAGATAACTACTCACTACTACTTCCAGCTATCTTGTATGCCTAGATATCAATTCTGGTGTACTCTGGTTTCAGAACACAGATTTTTCTAATAACGTTATACTAATAAAGGTCTCAGATTAGTAAAATGCATTTACATAGCAACAAAATGATGAAAAGTGAGGGGGCCTGTGCCCCCTCAGGCTCCCCCCAAAATGACACCTATGACCAGGACTGCTCACAAAATGACGAAAATCATGGCTAGTATCAACAAACATTTTCACAATACCCTCAGAATCATAGTAGACTATTCCAAGAGAATTTGGCTTGGAAACTGTATACCAAATGCATTTATTTGCAGTTGCATAGGTAGAAAACATTAATTCTTTCAAATTGAGAGCACACACTGTCCTTGCTTAATTTGGAATTGCAGATGTTGATAGTTTTCTGAACAAATACATGTAATCTGCCTATGAAAGTTGTACTATCTGGTACAACGTTAATACTTCCCTGAAGGATAGCCAGATAATTAGTTTTAGCTTTTTATAACAAAACTCAATGTATTGAGAAGAAGTCTTAGTGTACAATCATAACAAGGAAAATCACTTTACCACATCTTATGCTAGCTGTGACCTTTGCTTAGTACTATGAAGATCAAAAGCTTCAGAGGTTGAAAAGTTGAGAGATGAAACATGATGGTCTCTTTTTGTATTGACTTAGTTGGTGATCAGTAAGTTCACATGACAATTTGTGAACAATACTTAATGACATTAGTGTATGTTTAGTACACACTACTATACATAATTGTATGCGTGACACACATATCTATGGCACATTAATGTACTGTTTTTGTAGGTCCATATACAGGTTCACCGCTTTGTCCAGCCCTGCTCCCAGTGTGGCTGCCTCAGGATCAGTGACTTTGTCTTCCTCACTCCATTTGAGCAGCTTGGTGTCTGGAAGAGACAACTGCTGCAACATGGAGGCAAAATCAGAACGACTGGAGGGATCTGGGTGCCTGCAGTATATCTACGGTAGAGAGAGTTTGCAAATTAATTGAGGCTTTTCCGTTACCAGCAGTCCATCATGAGCTTATAGATGATTCTTGGACACCCAGGAGGTGGGGCAAGACGTATTCCTTTGTCATATAAAATCTTGATGCATTCAGTATTTGTATGCTCTTCAAATGGGGCATGTCCGAGAGTCCATATCTCATACATGACACAACCAAAGCTCCACACATCACTGGCAGTGGAGTATTTATTATAGTGGATGGCCTGTAAGAAAACATTATCACCACTATTAGAATTGCAACATACAATCATACCTCTGGGGCTGTCCACTTTACTGGAATTTTTCCTCCATGAGAGATATAGTAGCTTGTATCACCAAGGTCACGTGACATCCCAAAGTCAGCAATCTGTACTTTTTTTGTAGAATATTGACCGATATAACAAAGTTACCTACTTTGCAGGCTCCATCTTCAGACACCAGAATATTCCTAGCTGCCAAATCTCTGTGGACAAATAACTTGTTTGAAAGATAGCTCATTCCAGAGGCTACTTGGCGACAGTAGCTCAGTAGAGTGTGGGGAAGATCAGCATCCACAGACTCAGTGCTTTGTAACACATGTTGAAGATCGCCTTTTGGGAGCAACTCAAGAATCAACATTACCTAACAGCAGAGTGGAATGTAAATAGGCCATGACAGAAAAGTAGTACTCACTGGTTCTCCTTCAGTGACCACTCCATAGAGCTTGATGACATTGGGGTGGGAGAACTGTCCCATGATGGCGGCCTCCTGGAGGAACTTGACCTTGTCTCCCTCGCCAGCTCCTTCTTTGAGTGTCTTCACAGCTACCTCAATCTTTTCTTCTCCTTCAGAGGCCACCCATTCTCCCTTATGAACTGTCCCAAATTGACCTGAACCCAGCAGCTTTGTTGTGCTAAGATCAAGAGAGATTTAATACAGAACTACAAAAGAAGGAAACAAGGTACTGTAACAGTGACTCTACTGACTCTCTCTAATCAGCTGGACATCATAATTTTGTCTCAGCTACATAGAGAAGTGTACAAACCACTTCTTTAATCGGGACACTTCCATACCTACCAACTGTCTAGCCTCGTCTCCAGGCTCTCCGATCTTTTCAACGTTGAAAAGATCGGAGAGCCTGGGGATGAGACTACCAACTGTCCTGCCTTCTAAATTTCCTGCTGTCCCTCTTTTACTGTGTCCCACTTTTTCAGCATTAATTTTATATGCACTATTTAGCCTCTTAACTTCTCAAGAATGTCCCACTTTTCGACCAAAAAATTCCACACAGTGCAATACCTGATATTACATTTGTTTAGGGTTTGTATCTTGATTTTGTAGAATTGGTCATACAATGACGGCTCATCAGAAGCTGGCACCATGTATGCATCCTCTTCAGCATGTGTCTGATGATTATTTCTATCAAAGTCCTCTCGTGAGTCTGGAAAATAAACACTTCACAATCTTATTAGGCTTATTTGTCTGGTTACAACTTACCAATTAATGTTATGTACTCAAGGATCTTACTATAATGTGCTGCATTGTTCTCAGTGACAATGCTCATAGCATAAGCTTTGTTGCTCTTTGTAAACATGCTTATAGTATAGGCATCATTCTCAGTGTCAGTCTGTACTGTGTTAACTTGCTGTGTTGGAGCTACTTCATCAGTTGTTGTCTGAGGGTGCATGTGTTCACGTGGTTGTTGAGCTGTGGGATATTAGAAAACAATGACATTTTATAGTAATTGTCCCGGATTATGTGTAAGCAATACTAACAATTATTAGCATTGTCAAATCTTTGTTCTTCTGTGATGGTTTTCTTCCCCTTTTTTCTTTGTAACATTATGGCAAGGACTACTATAATAGTTAGAGTCATCAGGACAATAGTCAAAACTACAGCCAGCGGTATCACTGTGGCTACTACGATCATACTGCTGACTGCGCTAGGTGCCACATCTTCAACAGCAGTTGTGCTACGTTCATCCAATAGAGGAGTGCTAAACGCTGAAGTGGTAGTGCCATCTGTATCAAGACAAGATGTTGCAGTGAGGTCATAGATAGTCACAGCTGTGGTAGTGGTTGTTGGTGAAAGGCATACTGGAAGGATCTCTGAATTTGTGGTCTTGCCACTACATGTAGCTGCAGTCTCATCTATAAGATTAGTGTAGGTATATATAAATTATGCTGTTATGCATTGCTTATCTAATGGTACTTGTGTATGAATAACATGTGGGGTATAGGATTACCTATAATCACCAGAGGAATGATCTGTGGTATGTTGTTAGTGATATTATCTGCCTCAGAGGTATTGACAGTAGAGGACAGTGGACCTTGAAAGATGTAAGTCACAGATTCACTGCTTGCACTGAAAAGAATCTCATAGCCATCATGATCACTAGTGGGAGGTAGCTTGAGGCCAAGGATATCACCAGGTTGAACTGATACTCTATCCTCTTCATGCAATGTACATTGAAATATTTTTCCCTTTAATGGAGAATCATCGGCTTCACATGACGAATTTAAAATTGGAATGTCAGGACCAGGCTTGTAATAGAGATCTGAATGAGTCTCATTCTTTTGCCAAATTTGAAATTTTAGAGTTGAATTCTCAGAATTATTGCCAGCCACAGCTACTGACAGTCTCACAATCATTCCATAACACCCAAATATCAAGTCTGGAAACAGACGTGTAGTGACACTGCTCTTATTTCCCTGTCTTTCTGCTTCAGTTGATATTTCATTCAAAAAGCCACTTGTGCACTTATCTGAAAGTGTATGTTTGTGTGGTGTTAATTAACCTGAACGATATTAATTTAGCTGATAATCCATACCTGATGTTAAATTGAAAGTAATTTGAGGCCACTGAGCCATTGTGCTATCAGAGTTGTTAAGTTCAATAGGTGAAGTCAATTCACCTACAAAGATATAATTTGTTGGTCCCCTACTTGTAAAATAGACTCCACTATCATCATTAGTTTGGGGGCAGTTGCAATCCGAGAAAATTACCAGGTTTCACTGACACTTGATATTTGTCATTCAAAATGCAAGAAAGTAGCTACACTCTTGACGACTCGAGTTGAAGACATACCGTAAACGCAGAAATATTGGCGTTACATTTAATTTGGCGATTTGGCGATTTGGCGATTGAGCACCAAATCGCCAAATTAAAAACCGCCAATATTAATGTTGCGCGCGCGCGAACGAACATAACGACGTAATTAGATACCATTATGTCATCGTAGATCGCACCTGGCCGGATCAAGAGTACGCCGACTTCGAGAATCAGAGATGTCTATACTCAAGTACCGTAATTCATGCGACAATCTTATTAATGCGAACTTTGCGAGTCATTGAACGTTCGCATTAATAAAAAAATATTATTTTTGTGAACGCAATAATTATTGTAATCGATACTGGTAAAGATCGTCAAAACGTTCCAAATAATGCCCACGACATACTAGTTACTGTGTGCCTGCTAGCTGCTACATGAGTGAAGCTTTATAGGACCAAATTTGAAGGTAAGATATATATGTCCAACTAAGTACATGTAGTAGCTAGTAGGGGCTTTCTAGGTCTGGGGCAGAGAGACAATGATCATTTCTGAACATCTTGACTGCTTGAACAATTTACTGCCTTAACAGCTGACCACCAGCCATGCATTCGCATTTATTAAATTAGCATTATTAAAAACTTCATCATTTTTCTCCAATTCGCATTATTTTAACCACGCATTAATTTCCAGAATTACGGTATTTTGCAAAAAAGGATAGCGGCAATAACTTTAGGCTTTCAGACGTAACTGTCAGTGCCTCAACCACTCTATCCCCGAAGGACATTCGATCTGCTAACGAAAGCGTAAAACCACTGGTAAAACAGCTCGAAGTCAACAAGCCAGCGCGTAAGGTGTCAACGAGAGAAAAGTACAACGGATACTCTCCAGAACAGAGAGCACAAATTGGTAATTGCAACACTTCGCAACAGCGTATCGATCTTTGTCGTTGCCAGCCTCCCTTAGACACTCAAGTTGTTCTTCCAGTGAAGGAGACCACAATCGTTGGTATACGTGAAACCCTCTGATGACGCTTGAAACTTCGTACTCTTCCATCTTTTCTTCTCGAGATAAGGCTAGTGGCAGCTGCGGCATCGATCGTGTCACAGTGGCACACCCTCGGCCTTAATGCGCGTATGCAAGACTTTGTATTACGTCATTGATATTGACCAATTCCATGCCCCAAACGCCAAATTAAAAATTTGCCAATATTTAATCCTACCCGATTTCAAACAGAATCGCCAAATTTTCTGCACGCCAATATTTCTGTGTTTACGGTACATATCATATCTCTGTTCAGAATAATATCAGGTTTTACTTGGTAGTAAATGCCAGGTTGTGAACTGTTCTGCTGCCAGATTTGGATCTTAGAACTAGGCTGTCGAGTGAATATTCTTCCAGCCACAATAAATCCAGCAATATTGGCAGGGTGGGTAAAATTCATGTCTGGGATAAGTATAGTAATAGCATTCAGATTATTGATACAATCACCAACTTCAAACACTGGCATATCAGGAAATTCGCTGACACACTTGGAACAGTTATCATCAGATTCTGTATGACATTGTGAGAAAATGGGTCAGCTGTGATGAATTAAGAACTGACTCTATGATTTGCAAGGAAATGATTCATTGTTTTTAGTTTATGGTGGAAATTTAACCATTGAGCAACTATGCATACATATATGCATACCTGGTTCAACTTGTACTGCTATTTGAGGAAGATCTTGGTTCAAACTCATCCGGGGTACATCACAAAGGTCTACAGCTAACAACTGCCGTTCCTCAAACACATAGTTTGTTGGTCCTCTGCTAACTCTTGCAAAACGACATTTGAAAAGAAGCATCATTTCTTGGTGGTAGTACAAGACCAAGAATGCCCCCAGCTTGAACCAGGACTTGGTTTGTGACATTCAAGTTACATTGCCACACCTGGTCATCAGGTCTTTCAGGAATATTCAATACTATGGAGATTTCAGCACACACTGCTTCATTTATTGTAATCTCAGCACTAGTCCTGTAGGCATTAGAGCTGTCTTGCCTCCAGATCTGAATGATGGGGTCCTGTCCTTCCCCTTGCCTGCCAGCCACTGTGAACCCCACTATGGTGCCATTACAGGTGAAGCTCATCCCAGGAATAACTCGTGTAGATACAGCCGAGTTCACATCACGCACACGAAGTACATCTCTTGTTAACGCATTAGGAAACCCATTGGTGAAACGACCCTGAGCATTTGTACCTGATGTACTACCTATGGCAGGGACGGGAAAATAGCTGCATGGTATAGACTCACATTTGATGAACACACTCTAGTTGTGATATCTTAGAGTAAGCTTACCAACACAATAAACAACTGCAAAAATACGTAACAGTGTCGACCCAACAACGCTCATCTTTGACTTTTTCGGTTGGACACCCTATACATGCTCCCATGGTCTTTGTTCAACCCCACTTACCAGGTGGGCCTAATTTGCATGATCAAAAATGATCGCACCTTCTTCTTGACTCACGGCTGTCGGTCTTATCACTGATAGTCACTGTTGCAAGCCGTGGCCTGTTTACTGGTATACTCTAAAATACTATTGACTTTAGGTAGGCATCAAAACAAGATCTTCTCTGTTACATTCGTATTATACTGTACAAGCGCGTACTGACTGTCCTCGCAGAGCAAACTGAAAGGGAATTTCCCATTGTCACATGGTCTTAAATTGCGCATGCGCGCTCCGAGCTGTCTGGCACCAAGACTAAGTGTATCACTAGTATAATCTATAATCTGCGGCTGAGTGGGCATGGCATGAACGATGAAGACAAAGTATGCAAAACAAATTTATCTCGGTGGTTTCGAGTAGACCCACCCTAGGTAAGATAGAAACCACGCCTCAAATCGGCTATGCCCTTGGAAAAGTTCGCGACAACGCAATATTAAATCATACGTGCAAGTACAAAAAAAGGCTACGTGACCAACACCATGCGCATAGGGGCAGGAGCACTAGCTGAAAGGTAAACCACTTTGGAGGTTGTTTGAGGCGTACACCAGACAACACCTGTTGTTAAACTCTCAAAGTAACCTCTAGAAGTGGTATACCTGACAGCTTGTGCGCCTGCCTCTATGCACATAGTTTTGGTCACGTAGCCATTTTTTGTATTTGGGCTTATGATTTAATATTGCCTTTTCGCGAATTTTCCAAGAGCGTAGCCGATTTGCGGCGTGGTTTCCTTCTTACCTAGGGTGGGTCTACCCGAGACGAATTCGTTTTGCATACTTCGACCTTTTCGGTTGGATATCCTAGTATGTAGCCAGTATGAGTCTCCGAGAAAATAAGGCGATACTGTAGGATATGGCTCATAGACTCAAGAGGGCCCCGCTGGTGGTAGCGAAGAAGAGCGACATTTTCAAGTCACGCGAACATTGACCAACATGGTGAGTCGAGTCCAGCTAAACTGTAGATTTGTAGTCCACTTATGTCTGATACACTTACACCAGTCGAGAGAGCCAGAGTTGTTGTGCCTACCAAGAACGATGTTTTAGAAACTCGCAAAGAAGCCATACAAACCTCGATCGAGTCCGAGTAGAGACCTCGCTTCGCTCAGAATCATGCATAGACTCCTCCCACGGCCACAGCAATCAATTCCCCACTTCCGCTAAATTAATGCTTATCGTGCACAAATCCAATGCGCATGCCCACGAAAGCATTATTGTATATCATGTTGCATATGAATGTGACTGTTGAACAGAAGAAAAGCCAAAGCTAATTAATCACATAGCAAACATAATTGACGTCATAGTACCCCACACTTCAGACTAAGGCTAATATGACATGAACTTGTAATGTGGCGTAGAGTATAATTCGTGTTCATATCACGAAGTACGTTAGTTACTAACACGTTTGGAAACCCATTAGTGAAGCCATCAGCGTCTGTTCTATATCGTCTATAATTACATTATAGACGATATAGTTCAATGAACAGACTGTGATGTCCGACTTGGTTTAGGCTTACCTAAATAATGAACAACTAGTACAAAGATACCCACTAGCCTCGACCCAATAACACTCATCTTTATCTTCATCTTCCATACACAGCTCAACCATGTACCACAGAGTTATGGACTCCTCCCACGTCCACGTAGTAGTAGGAAATGCTCCACTTCCGCTCAATGCTAAATGATATTACGAATTACAGAATCCATGTACTTTTATGAACGTGTTACCATAGCAACCAAAGCTGTAGTTGCTATGGCTACGATATTTTTTCCTCACTATATGCTTACTTTGATTAAGCTGCATGCAAAATTTGAAGAGAATCCATTGAAATATCTCTGAGTTATAAGCCATTAAACTGACATCAGTTTGTATAGGCTCTATATGCTGGAGGGCACCCCCTGCTCTCCAGCATATATAGTCTATACAAATCAACGTCAGTTTAGCTCAGAAATGCTTCAATCCAATATTTCCAGCTATACGATGACAGCAAACGTAGCATTAACAATCTACACTAAAATTTTAAATGTTTGAATTTCAAGAACTGAGATATGTTCTTTGTAGTTCAATGTAAAGGTCCTTTGCCACTTCCAGTGGAGCTCCAATCAGCTTCACCTGGGGATCACTGTTCCTCAAATCCTCTTCCTCCCACACAAATAGTTCAAAGTCAGCTCGAGACAACATCTCCACTAACTGAGGGAAGGTGGGACGGCTGGAGTGATCTGGATGCCTGTACAATGAAGAATGCTATTAAACCTATGGCATGAAACTTATCAAGATTTACCAGCACTGAATCATGATCTTGTAGAGTTCTTTGGGCAGTCCAGGAGGAGGAGGGAGACGATAGCCATCTTCAAGCATTTGGACTACCTGAAGAGAATATAATTATTTACTGTCATAATTAACCCTTAGTCATGCATATCTATGACTAGCCACATACGTAGGGCTCCCCATGTTTTTCAATGTTTGGAAGGCCTGGGTACAAAGCTATCTATAATTACCTCTGTATTTGGATGGTCCTCAAATGGTTTATATCCAAGGCTCCATATTTCATACATGACACAGCCGTAGCTCCACACATCACTAGCAGAGGAATACTTCTTGTAATGCAGAGCCTACCATAAATCTCAAATTAATTAATAATTATTAATTAATCACTTCCTATGTGTACCTCAGGAGCTGTCCACTTTATTGGTATTTTTCCTCCACGAGAAACATAATAGTTTTCATCCATCAAATCACGAGACATTCCAAAGTCACTGATCTGTAGACAACACATTGTTTTGTGCACTTTTAAATTTCAAACTTACTTTACAAGTCTTGTCATCAGCTACTAGAATGTTCCTTGCAGCGAGGTCCCTGTGCACAAATGCTTTTCTTGCCAGGTAGTCCATACCAGAGGCAACTTGCTGACAGAACTTTAGCAGTTGTTGTTGTGTGTTTGATGGAAGAATCTCACCAGGTCTGCTGAGTATGGAGTGAGAATTAAACTCTGGCTTCATAGTTCAGCTACATATTTTATTATTTAGAGCAGACTTACGAAGGTTGTAGCTTAAGGAGATAGTTATGCAGGTCACCGTTGGAAAACATTTCCAGTACAATCATAGTCTGTATTGCAAATAATAGTATACTCTAACAGTATTATTATTATATGTACTGTATTTTAAGAATTACTCACTGGTTCTCCCATGGTGACCACGCCCATTAACTTGACAATATTGGGGTGTCTGAATTGTCCGTTAATGGCTGCCTCCTGGAGGAACTTGACCTTCTCTTCCTCTGAGGCTCCAGGCTGGAGCTGCTTCACAGCTACATCCATGGCTCCCATTGGGCTCTGCCAGATACCCTTACTCACTGTACCAAACTGACCACTGCCAAGATGACCAGTTATTCTATACAAGAATAAAATCAGTAAGGCTAAGTAGACAGCTATTAAAGATCAATTGTACATAGACTTATCACATACTGAATCTGCTGTTGCACTATTTCCCTGTACTTCTTTGCTGACAGCTGCTTGTAGAGCTCATTAGCATCTGATGCTGGCTGCCAGTATGTGTCATCTTCTTCAAATAGCTTTGGTGCTGCTCCACTCTCACTCTGCTGCTTCTGTAATAGTCAATACATTATGGTGTCATGTTTAGCTTATTGATCTACACAATGCAACCTTCAATAATAATGGGCATCAAATTTTCCATTAAATTAATGTTCCTGGTTGGTGTATCATGTTTTAGCTAGCTATGAACATAATTATGTCAGATTTCTAACCAAGAATTCAATCATCAACAATTTATACATTACCACAAACATAAATTTACCTTTTGTATGACTGCATAGACATCTCCATTAATAATGGTCTTTGGTAAACTGTTTCTCTGTTCCTACAATAATATTAAGCATTGCACATTCACTTCATCCCTTGCACATGTGCATGGGGTAATAATGATATGTATAGAGTACGAGGGAGTTTGCATGTGTGTCATACATGGCCTTGGTGCCACGACGATGTGAATATGAGTAGCCATATTTGTGCCTACCCATATTCATGTGTACAAATGAATGTGTGTGTGTGTGTGTGTGTGTGTGTGTGTGTGTGTGTGTGTGTGTGTGTGTGTGTGTGTGTGCATGTGTGCATGTGTGTGTGTGTGTGTGTGCATGTGTGTATGTGCATGTGTGTGTGTGTATGTGTGTGTGTGAACATACCTGAGAGGGTACATAGAGTGCTCCAGCGTTAGCGAAAGAATATTCTGATGTGAAACCCTGAATAAAAACATTTTCTATTAAGGTATTCAATAATTATCCCAACAAGGACTGATTGTGAATATGCACTTTTTATCAGCAACTGTAAATATTAGCCAGTGTACATACCTTTGGCAAGGGTTCGACTGGTGCCTCATAGGTGTTCATTTCAATGGGGGGTGGTGTATCACTGTAGTCATTTATTGGGTTGACAAACACATCAGAAGGTGGAAGTGTGGGCTTTGCGTCAATGTCTTCGTAGTCTGTAGTGGGATGATCAGTAGCACCAGCCATACTGTACACACCAATCGTGCCAGCATCAGCATTAGACATTGTACTGGTAAAGTTTTCTGAAAGAAACAATTAAACTCTGGTCAAGAAGAGCAAAAAATGCCGTCTAAACTAGGCTTACCATCATAAACAGGATTCACAATGGTGGGGTTGTTTGATGGTGTGAATTTCACGTATCGACTTTGTCTCCTTATCACTAGCACCAGAAGAAGGACGAAGATTAAAATTAAGAGAATAGCAATGACGCCACCAGCTACTGCTCCTGCAATAGTTCCAATTTGAAGACTATTCTGAGGACTCTGCGTTTCTGCAAATCCATCACTTGTACTGGAGGTTTCTGTAGCCATTGTAGTAGGCTGAGTAGGATTATTTGTTGTAGTGGACGAGTCAGTTGTAGTGGGAGCCTCTGTCATGGATGTCACGGGTGCTTGTGTTGTTTGAGTGTTGCCAGTTGATGCTGGAGACTCAGTGGTAGATCCAGTTGTGGACTCTGTTCTTACTACTTCAGTTGTTGTTGGCACTCTAGTAGTGGTAGGGGGCAGTGTGGTAGCAGCTTCAGTTGTAATGAGATCTGCTTCAGTGGTAGTAGGGGGCAGTGTTGTTGGACCATTTATTGATGTAGATTCAATAGTAGTAAGGGGCTGTGTTGGTGTTGGGAGGACTGTTGTAGAGGCTTCAGTAGTAGTAGGGGACTGTGTTGCAGCTGTAGATGAAGCTTCAGTTGCAATGAGATCTGTTGTAGAAGATGCAGTAGTAGTAGAGAGCTCTGTTGTTGGGAAATTTGTAGTAGAAGCTTCAGTAGTTGTGTGGGCCTGAGTGGTTGGGAGATCTGTTGTAGATTCAGCTTCAGCAGTAGTAGTAGTGGGCTGTGTGGCAGCTGTAGAGGAAGTCTGGGTAGTAGTGAGGGGCTGTGTTGTTCGAAGCTCAGTTGTTGAAGCTCCAGTAGTAGTAGTGAGGGGCTGTGGGGTAGGTGAAGCTTCAGTGGTAGTAAGATCTATTGTTACATTAGATGCTTCAGTAATAGTAGGGCTGGGCTGTGTTGTAGTGAGGTCTGTTGTAGATGCTTCTCTAGTAGTGGTAGGGGGCTCTGTAGCAGCTGTAGACAAAGCTTCAGAAGTAGTGAAGGGCTGTGTTGTTAGGAGGTCAGTTATTGGTGCTTCAGTAGTGGTGGGTGGGGCACTTGTTATGACAATAGGCTCAACAGTTAAAGAAATCTGTGGTTGATCTTGTACCATGCTATCTCGATGATCCAGAGTGACCATGTTATGATTTTGTCCATTGAATTGATAATTTATGGTCCTTCATCAGCAATAAAGTAAAGTCTGAATCTGTAAGCATTATTAGCAGCTATCTCTATTCCAATGATATCTCCAGGTTGAACCGATATCCTCTCATTTTGGGGCAGAGCACACTCATAGACAGTAGTTGTCCCAGTCACTAAAGGAACCTGGACTCCACTGCCACAAACTCCCAGTTGAATTCTGCCTATTCTCTCGTAGGTCCCAGCTACAGGTGGATCACTGACCTCTCTCCAAATACCTAGCGTTGCATCAGTATTACGGTTGCCCATAGTATTATTCACTCCAGCTGCCCTCCAGTGAGTCACTGTCCCGGTGCAGCTGAAGTTCATATCAGGAATGATCCGTGTGACAGCCTGATTTTGTGCCGGATGATCAGTGCAACCGCTAGTGCACTGAGATACATTGGATGGGAACCCCATAGTGCATGGCTGAGCCACTGCATGATAATTAATTTTAAAATTGCTGCAACGTTAGTCTCGCAGGCCAGCCCCTCCTACAAAGAATTTTTTTTAGTAGGAGGGGCTGGCCTGCGAGACTATGCCAGTGCAGTTCAACTGTATGCTTATATTAAATGCTTACCTGCTGTACTGAGGATCCGACATATTGTGATGATTGATATCAGCAACAGTGAGACTCCGTAACCAGCAGCCATTTTAAAACAGATAGGCTAGCAGGCGTCCAGAGTGCATATCAAGCGCTATGCGTGGAGGTGTGCCGGATATCGTAATTAAATTAGGTAAAGATCGCGAAGAATTACAGGAAGGCAGTACTGGGAACGAGGCTATATTATTCCGAGCGAAGCGAGGTCTCTACTCGGGCTCTATTGGGTTTTGTACGGCTTCTTTGCGAGCTTCTAAAACATCGTTCTGTCTCTCCACAGTGAGTCAGGCTCCATCGCCGGCTCCAGGGACTTCCAACAGAGTGGACTACCTTCACCATCAAAGGCGTAGCAAGCATTTTGTGAGTGGTAAGGCCACTCCAATTGCAACTAAAGCGCATGCGCAAAATTATTGAATGGTAATGATCGTCAGGCAGTACCCACACTGTAAACGCGTTATATCGTAATAATAATGGAGTCGACGGCTCGAGCTCACTACTCCGGCCTGACAGAGGTTTGTAAGTTCATGATTGATAGTCACAAGGTAGCCTCTCTCCAGGAAAAGTGGTACGGCCCTAGCCTTACCAACCGTACCGTTTCCTACGCCACTGACCATAGATAATCTATGCCTTCACCGGCGAAGAACCACAGCAACTACAAGTCTCCAGTTGTGCTAAACTCTACTCGCCCGTCGAACTCTTTTTCGCGACGTCTAAAATAGTCGCTTTCTCTCTCCACAGTCAGACAAGCTCCATCGCCTGCTCCAAGGATGTAAAAAAGAGTGAGCTACCTTCATGAAGAATCACAGTAACTACAAGTCTCCAGTTGTGCTGGACTCGACTCCCCCGTTGAACTCTTTTTCGCGACGTATAAAATCGTCGCTTTCTCTTGGCTTGAGGCTGCCGGATCCTTTTGCTTTCACCACCGATAACATAAGTTGTGGACTATCTACCAACTAACTCTTAGCTTTAGATCTATCACCAGTGTCTTTCAATCCAAACGTTTTTTAAAATCCTAGGTGCGAATATTATCTGTACTGACTGTCCTCGCAGGGTGGATTACGAGGGAGTTTCCCCATCATCACGTGTTCATAAATTGCGCATGCGCCCAGGCCAGGCTAGGCTATATAGTGACCTGTACATGTACCTATGCCCTATGCGCATATGCATGCGCTGAGCGAGGACTACTGCACTAAGTGTATCGCTAGTTATATTATGCATGCATACATACATGTAGCAGTGCATTCACAGACATTCACATTTGTACACACAAAGCATCTAAATACTGTGCACATCAAGATTTGTCAATTACTGTTGCAATTGGACTGAATCGAGAGCTGAGGTATGAGCTTTGTAATTCATGATAGAGGTCCTTTGCTAGTTCCAGTGGAGCTCCAATCAGCTTCACCTGGGGGTCACTGTTCCTCAAATCCTCCTCCTCCCATGAACGTGCACTACTCCACTGTTGTTTATTTCGTCATAGTCATGTGCTGCACCTTCAGGGAGATCTGCTTCCACAGCTACATACGATACTGCTGGAAATTTGTTGTGGGAAGTATCTAGTGTGTGTGTGTGTGTGTGTGTGTGTTTGTGCATAATATTATGTGTGTGTGTACGTGTATGTGTGTTTATTTGCAATCGCCTAGCAACCAAAGTTTTATAGGGAAATTACCAGCTACAGGATAAGTGTCGGTGACCATAGGGTAGTCTGATGATGAAAGGGAGTCATGAGTAAACAAATCAGTTACATGACATTAATTGGGGTGTTCTCAACCATGCATCTCGTGCATCCCAATTAACTACTATGTGTGTACATGTGTGTGTACATGTACATGTGTACGTGTGTATGTGTGTGTGTGTGTGTGTGTGTGTGTGTGTGTGTGTGTGTGTGTGTGTGTGTGTGTGTGTGTGTGTGTGTTGTGTGTGAAAAGAAAAAAACTTGTTTTATGCTTACCTCCATATATGAGATTGATTAGGTTGACGCTGTCATCAAGATCATTGTCTCGTGACTTCTTTATTTTTCTGTGCCTTTTAATGCACACAGCTACAACTAGCAGTATAAAACCAACAAGGAGTAGGAGAACAATGCTTGACCCTATCACACTTCCTGCTACAATAGGAGAAATTCCTTTTTGGGTATTGGGCATGCTTGCTGTGGGTAATCTGCTATCAAAGTCACAAGTAGATCCATCTTCATTTGGAGGGTCTGAATCTTGAATGCATGTGAGTGAGAGAGAAAGAGAGAGAGTGTGTGTGTGTGTGTGTGTGTGTGTGTGTGTGTGTGTGTGTGTGTGTGTGTAACATGAAGTATTTACCAGTCATTCAACATATTATGTTACCTAACAATACCACAAAATTGATTTGTGGCATGCGTGTGATGTTACTGTTGGCTTCAGATAGATTCACTGTGGAGGCAAGCCTTTCCTCAAAAACATAAGTCACTGGTCCTTCATCAGTAAAATAAATATCGAAGTTGACATCATTTTCCGGTGGTAGTTCAAGCCCAAGAATGTCCCCAGGTTGAACTGAGACTTGGAAAGCTTTGTTCAGTGTGCATCAAAATATTCCACCACCAAGTTCATCACGAAGACATGTAGGACTCCCGTCAACTATTGGAATATCAGGGCCTATCTTGTAGTAGACATCAAATTCACTATTATTCACTCTCCATATTTGAATCTTTGGGCTTTGCTGTCCATTTCTATTCACCACGGCTACTGTGAATCTCACAATATTCCCACTACATCCAAACCTCATCTCTGGAAAAAGCCTGGTTGTTACTTTGTTTGGATCTCCTTGGCCACTTCCTTCAGGTGATACTACATCTGGGAACCCACTAATGCACTGATCTGTATAATACATACACAACAAAAAGTAATGGGAATACTATTTATAGTATGGTCTTTACCTGATGTAAGTCCAAATGATATTTGAGGTAACTGTGGGACTATTGTGGCAGTCTCAGAGAGTTTAATGGTGGAATTCAGGCGTTTGTTAAAGACATAGTTAGTTGGTCCTCCCCTTGTGAACAAAATATCAAAGTCAAAAATGTTGTTGGGGGGTATCTCTAGACCAAGAACATCACCAGGTTGAACAGAAATTTGATAGTCTTTGTTGAGGATACAGAAATATGTTCGACTACCGGTAACTACCATGGGCAGACCGTCAGCACATGCAACACTGTCGGTATTGACAGGAATTGAAGGCCCAGTTTTATAGTAGGCACCTGGATGGGAAATGTCTGTTCGCCAAATTTGTATCATAGGATCTTGCTGTCCCCTTTGACGATTAATCCCAGCAAAAGTAAAGGCTACTAATGTCTTACAACAGGTGAAATTCATGTCTGGGATGAGCACTGTCACTACAGATGAATCTTGGGCAATCATGACTTTCCTCACTAGTATAGATACTGGAATGTTGGGAAAACCTCTAGTACATTCAGTCTCTGGAAAAAAAAGGATAGTAGCTACCTTTGACGGTTGTATCAATATTGAGCTAATCTGAGTGGTTTTATAACATACCAGAAACGTTAATTGCTATTTGAGGCGAATCTTGGTTTTCTGAATCCCTACTGGAGAGTATTATTGGAGGCAGCTGCTCTTCATTAAACACATAGTTTACTGGTCCTTTGAGAACTCTCGCAAATGACAAATCAATAGCAATGTTGTCCTCTGGAGGTAGTTCAAGTCCTAAAATGTCCCCTGGTTGAACTGATACTTGAGCGGTTTAGTTCAGATTGCAGCGAAACACTCCAGCAAACACTTGAGTAAATCCACCAACACACACTATTTCATTTATTCTAATATCAGCACCAGTCCTATAGTATTCTCCTGGTTGAGAATTGTTGTCTCTATAAATCTGAATCGTTGGATCCAGATCTCCATTTACCATTCTCCCAGAAAATGTGAATCCAGTGATAGTGCCATTACAAGTGAAGTTCATCTCAGGAATAAGTCGAATAGCAGGTCCATTTGGGAAGATCACGTCACTCACTAGCCTACCCCTCTCAGGAAAGCCATTAGAACAGTATGAGGTCTCTCCAGCCACTGAATCTACACCTGCTGACTCAAGCATGATCATAGCACACTTCAATACTGGTAGATGTTATATGCAGCGTCTGCATAGCTTACCTAGTAGAGTGTGAACGAACAGCAAGCAAAGATGCAACAAATCGAGACTCGGAACAGTCATCTTGATTATGAATGTAAAACTCCACCCCCAGCCCTGCATTATTATATTATATGTAGACCACGTCCGTCATTTTAACGATCTTTTCCATACGGTGCAGCGGCGTATGCACACATGCTTACAGCGCACCCGCGCCGCACGGAAGTAATTTACGCGCGTTGGAATGTGCAATATCTTGAAAAACGCGGCCCAAAAATTCAAGATTACATAATCAAGTTCTACTGATTACATTCCAGACGCACGCATGCGCATTATGGCTTCATTACGTAATGTGAATTTGAATAGTACAACTTCTGTGTAGGTGCGCCTTTAAGTTTCATGAGTTTGATGAGTTAACTTGTTAGATATATTCTTTGTAGTTCACGATAGAGGTCCTTTGCTACTTCCAGTGGAGTTCCAATCCGCTTCACCTGGGGATCACTGTTCCTCAAATCCTCCTCCTCCCACACAAATAGCTCAAAGTCAGCTCGAGACAACATCTCCACTAACTGAGGGAAGGTGGGACGGTGATTTCTCTCTGGCTGCCTGAGGAAATTAACAACATTGTTTGATTCTGGTGCATTTTTTCTTTGCTTAGCCTTACCAGCACTGAATCATGATCTTGTAGAGTTCTCTGGACAGTCCAGGAGGAGGAGGGAGACGATAACCCTTATCTACCATTTTGATTACCTGCAATAATAATATAGTCAGTTAACAAAACTATTACTATCTGAAAAGATATTCACTTCTGGATTAGTTTGGTTTTCAAATGGCTTGTGTCCGAGACTCCATATCTCATGCATAACACAACCAAAGCTCCACACATCACTCGCAGTGGAGTACTTCTTGTAGTGGATGGCCTGTTATAAGGAAACATTAAATTATCATGACATTATGTAAACCACATTTCCTCACCTCTGGGGCTGTCCATTTGACCGGTACTTTTCCTCCATGAGAAACGTAATAGTCTTCATCCATCAAATTACGAGACATTCCAAAATCACTGATCTATTTGTATAGTAATACCCTTGATAATTCACATACACTCTAGCCATTATAACTAAAATTTCATCTAATACCTTGCATATTTTGTCACCAGACACTAAGATGTTCCTAGCTGCCAGATCTCTGTGGACAAATGCCTTGGAGGCAAGATAGGTCATGCCTGAAGTTATGTGCTGGCAGAATCTGAGCAGTACATGCTTGTCTACACCAGACTCGGTTACTGACTCCTGCTTTTCAGCTCTAAGAAGGTATCGGTATTGTTCATGTGTGTATTGTATAATAATCATATATAAATTGTGGGATATAGCTAGGTACACTCACTGTGGTTGTTGCTTAATGAGAAAGTTTCTAAGGTCGCCATTGGACATTAACTCCAGCACTATCATGGTCTGAATCGAAATAAAATTGTCATGCATAATAATTTTGGTTTATTTTGAGGCACTTGGACATTAACATTGTTATGCTTAGTTAACTCACTGGTTCTCCCACAGTCACCACACCCATCAGCTGGACCACATTGGGGTGTCTGAACTGTCCATTAATGGCTGCCTCCTGGAGGAACTTGACCTTCTCTTCCTCTGATGCTCCAGGCTGGAGCTGCTTCACAGCTACATCCATGGCTCCCATTGGACTCTGCCAGATACCCTTACTCACTTCACCAAATTGACCAGAACCTAATGCACTCTTCATCCTACATAAAGTTGTGATGTCCCAATCATAACATAGCCAAGTACCATACATTTGAGACAACTACTTTACTGTACATCAGAAAGACCCTAATGACTGTAAATAGCTCTTACTCTACTTGTTGTCGTGGTATCTCTCTGTACTTCTTTGAAGACAGTTGCTTGTAGAGTTCATTAACTGTGGCAGCTGGCTCCCAGTACTTAGTATCATCTTCCTTAGTTTCTGACAGATGTTGTGTACTACTGCTGCTCTCATTATCCTGCTAGTATATACATGCATGTTACAGCAGGTGTAGCTATACACATGTAGCCATGGGGGGCAATTTACCATTGTATAGCCACTTGTAAATATACATACGTACAAATTACCATTTCATATGTTTCACAAACATAATTCTGGTTATCTAGACGAATCTGTACTGCCTCATTTTGTACCTGTACATTATGGTATCATAATGTTTATAGCAATTTTATAGTATAAGCATAGAGATATTAGTAGATGTGCCTGATATGTATAAGGTTTAGAAGCACGGATTGTGCATATTTATCTTTCAGTTTGCAACTCCTAAGGGAAGACCTGATATAAACAGAATGTAAACTTACGATGATACAATCATGGTTGTTTTCAGGATGAGGCTCTGGTCCTGTATCGCAGTACATGTAGTGGGTAAAGTTCGGATGTGCTTTGGCAGGAATGAGGGCATCTCTTGCTTTAGAGAATTCAGGTCTTTCTGAGTCAATTATTTCATCATATTCTGGTACTGGATCATCAGGGATCTCATCTGGAACAGCTGTGTATGACACTGAATCAAATGTAGTTGAATTGGCCACAACAACTGGGCCGGTTCTATCTGTTAAGAAACAGGGTATAGGCATTGAATGAATCAATCATACAATGCAAACTATATCTAGTAGTACGGAAGCTCATGAGCTGCCCGTAGGGTGCCGCATCCTCTCAGTACTAACTGAATAAACTTAACTTACTATTGTAGGCTAGACTTGAGTAGGTGTTGTCATTGCTGTATATCACTGCTTGTTTTTGAGTTTTCCAATTCTTTCTCTGAACCACGATTACTGCCACCAGAATAGTGATGACTATAAGCAGTACGATAATAATCACAAGAGCAACAACTCCTGCTCTAGTGTCTGGGTTGAGGCCGCCGGCGTCACTTGGTTCAGCTGTGGTAGTGGTTGTTGGTGAAGAGCATACTGGAGGGATCATGGTCTTGCTGCTACATGTAGCTGCAGTCTCATCTATAATATTAGTGTAGCTATGTATAAATTATACGCGCATTGCTTTTCTAATGGTATTTGTGTATGAATACTGCATGGGGTATAGGATTACCTAAAATCACCAGAGGAATGATCTGTGGTATGTTGTTAGTGATGTTATCTGCCTCAGAGGTATTGATAGTAGAGGACGGTGGACCTTGAAAGATGTAAGTCACAGATTCACTGCTTGCACTGAAAAGAATCTCATAGCCATCATTATCACTAGTGGGAGGTAGCTTGAGGCCAAGGATATCACCAGGTTGAACTGATACTCTATCCTCTTCATACAATGTACATTGAAATATTTTTCCCTTTAATGGAGAATCATCGGCTTCACATGACGAATTTGAAATTGGAATGTCAGGACCAGGCTTGTAATAGAGATCTGAATGAGTCTCATTCTTTCGCCAAATTTGAAATTTTAGAGTTGAATTCTCAGAATTATTGCCAGCCACAGCTACTGACAGTCTCACAATTGTTCCATAACACCCAAATGTCAAGTTTGGAAACAGATGTATAGTGACACTGCTCTTAATTCCCTGTCTTTCTGCTTCAGTTGATATTTCATTCAAAAAGCCACTTGTGCACTTATCTGAAAGTGTATGTTTGTGTGGTGTTAGTAAACCTGAACGATATTAATTTAGCTGATAATCTTTACCTGATGTTAAATTGAAAGCAATTTGAGGCCACTGAGCCATTGTGCTATCAGAGTTGTTAAGTTCAATAGGTGAAGTCAATTCACCTACAAAGATATAATTTGTTGGTCCCCCACTTGTGAAATAGACCCCACTATCAGCATTAGTTTGGGGCAGTTGCAATCCAAGAAAATCACCAGGTTTCACTGACACTTGATATTTGTCATTCAAAATGCAAGAAAGTACATTATTGACGACTCGAGTTGAAGACACACATATCATATATCTGTTCAAAATAATATCAGGTTTTACTTGGTAGTAAATGCCAGGTTGTGAACTATTCTGCCGCCAGATTTGGATCTTAGAACTAGGCTGTCGAGTGAACATTCTTCCAGCCACAATAAATCCAGCAATAGTGGCAGGGTGGGTAAAATTCATGTCTGGGATGAGTATAGTAATAGCATTCAGATTATTGATACGATCACCAATTTCAAACACTGGCATATCAGGAAATCCGCTGACACACTTGGAACAGTTATCATCAGATTCTGTATGACATTGTGAGAAAATGGGTCAGCTGTGATGAATTAAGGACTGACTCTATGATTTGCAAGGAAATGATTCATTGTTTTTAGCAAGAGTACATAATAGAAGAGAGAGGGAGAGTATCCTACTCTGCATACTGCTGTGCAAACGCATTGCGGATACTGATTAAACCCGTATATCCCTGTAAACTGTAGTATACTACACAACCACTTGTAAGTTAAGTGAGTGTTGGCCAATAATTGTTCTAGGACAGCCCACCTTGGTACTGACCAACTGCCGCACTGTTGGGTTTCACAGCTTGTTTGAGTCAACCACTCAAATTTAATTATCCGCAACGCGTTTGCACAGGAGTATATGGAGTAGGATACTCTCTTTCTCTCTTCCTATTATATACTCTTGTTTTTAGTTAATGGTGGAAATCTAAACATTGAGCAACTATATCCTATATGCATACATACATGCATACCTGATTCAACTTGTACTGCTATTTGAGGAAGATCTTGGTTCAAACTCATCCGAGTTACATCACAAAGGTCTACAACTAACAATTGCCGTTCCGGATCCTCAAACACATAGTTTATTGGTCCTCTGCTAACTCTCGCAATTGACAATTGAAAAGAAGCATTCCTTCTTGGTGGTAGTAAAAGACCAAGAATGTCCCCAGCTTGAACTAGCAAGTTTGTGGTACTCAAATTGCATTTCCATATTTGATCATTGGCATTGGACCGTTGAAATTTGATGGAGGTTTCAGTACATAGATCTGCTATTGCAAATTTGTCACTACTTGTCTTA
This sequence comes from Stappiaceae bacterium, assembly GCA_964291365.2. GTDB lineage: Bacteria > Pseudomonadota > Alphaproteobacteria > Rhizobiales > Stappiaceae > JBDWFY01. The sequence goes on along the minus strand of OZ219983.1, from coordinate 24,690 downwards.
TTATAGATATTGGAGCTATTGCCCGGCCTCCAGATCTGAATGATGGGATTCATGGACCGCCACGGTCCTCTCTGTTGCCTACCAGCGACAGTGAATCCCACTATAGTACCATTACAGGTAAAATTCATGTCAGGAATAAGGCGTAGAGTATAATTCGTGTTCCTATCACGAAGTACGTTAGTTACTAACACGTTTGGAAACCCATTAGTGAACTTACGGCGAGCGTCTGTACTACCTACATAATTACATTATAGACGATGTAGTTCAATGAACACACTGTGATGTCCGAGTTTAGGCTTACCTAAACAATGAAGAACTACAAATATACTCACTAGCCTCGACCCAACAACGCTCATCTTTGTCTTCATCTTCCATACACTGCTCAACCACAGAGCTATGGACTCCTCCCACGTCCACAGTATGGAGGTAGGAAATGCCCCACTTCCGCTCAAATGCATATGCAAAACCCTCCGCACACTGAGCTAAGTTCGTAAGCTAAAGCTGTGAAGGTAGCTACAGCAGATTCATGCACCTTTGCAATAGAAAAACTGCTAGGTAGTAGGACTAAAACCATAGTTGTAGTTAATTTAATACTCAGAGGAGATCTGTTACAGAACTAGAACTGGCTGGACTTTATAATTTTCAACCGACTAGTTCTACTAACTTCCTCCTCCCCTAGCCCGTCCCCTAAGAGTAATCCACAAGCAACTATGCAGAAACAGTTTGCACAGCAGGAACAAGGTGGTTTATCTGTTGCAAAGGTAGCTGAATTTGCTGTACTTGGCTAGCAAATAGTGCATGCAAACTAGCCACAAAACTGCACATAATTTGCACGCAATTACGTAATACGTAGCAGTACCACGTGTGTCAGATTCCTCCCAGATCAGCAGAAAGCCGAGAAGCTTATCTGCTAGTGTGCTATGACCAGTGATGAGTCAGCCCAGCGTGTTGTATGTAGGGGCTATCGCTAACTGTACACACTCTTCGAGTTGAAAGGAAGCCATTGCTGTCTCTTTTATCCATCGAGAGCTCGTCATAGAGTGAAGAAGGCAGTGATCATGGGTCAGCAAATGACGCCAGAACTTTTGAACGAAAGCCACACGACAAAAACCTTGAAACACCATAAAGAACCCTATGACACCTTACTTTCAACATATAAACGAGGTATGCAGCAGCTAGCGTGGTAACAGACAGACAGACAGACAGACAGACAGACACACACACACACACACACACACACACACACACACACACACACACACACACACACACACACACACACACACACACACACACACACAACGACTACAGTACCCCTTGCGCATGCGCCGAGGGTTAATGAGCTTACAGGCAATCCAATGCGCATGCCCACATAATACGTATCGGGTACATTATGAATACTGTTGAACAGTTATTCATTCGTTTTTGCATATGGCGGCTTATAATATTTAGATCTAATACCGTTTAGCCGGAAATTTTGGCGGTCTGCCTTCGCAACCGCCAAATATCTTATTCACATATGTAGACGTATGGCGATCCCGTACCGAACCGCCAATTACACTGTCTTTGCAATGGCCATTTGGCCGCCAAATTTTTAATTCCCACAAATATTTCCGGCTATACGGTATAGCAAACATAACAATCTACACTAAAATTGTAAAAGTTTGAATTTCAGGAGCTGAGATATGTTCTTTGTAGTTCATGATAGAGGTCCTTTGCTACTTCCAGTGGAGCTCCAATCAGCTTCACCTGGGGGTCACTGTTCCTCAAATCCTCCTCCTCCCACACAAATAGTTCAAAATCAGTTCGAGAGAGCATCTCCACTAAGTGAGGGAAGGTGGGACGGCTGGAGCGATCTGGATGCCTGTGCAAATAACAAGGAAGCTTATTGAATTCTCAATACTTTAATATGATGCACAGCTTAACAGTGAATTTACCAGCATTGAATCATGATCTTATAGAGTTCTTTGGGCAATCCAGGGGGAGGAGGAAGACGATATCCCTTGTCTACCATTTTGATCACCTGTGAAAGAAAACTTAAGTGTATAGTTATAGCTTCTTAGCTCTTGCATATGAACGCAAGAACTGACACATGGTTTTAAGCATTAATTTAAGTCTTGTTGGTGCAATTCTATGGCCCTTTTCCTCAATCTAGGTCAAGAGATTTCTAACCTCCACATTGCTATGATTTTCAAATGGCTTGTGTCCAAGACTCCATATCTCATACATGACACAACCAAAGCTCCACACATCACTGGCAGTGGAGTGCTTCTTGTAATGGATGGCCTACCATGAATAATACAAAATTATAGTATTGAATTAACTATAGTATAAACATTTCCTACCTCTGGGGCTGTCCACTTGACTGGCACTTTTCCTCCATGAGAAACATAGCAATTATCATCAGCCAAATCGCGAGACATTCCAAAATCACTGATCTAACACGTAATAATTATCTCATGCACTTTCAGTGACATTTGATATTATCAAGCTTACCTTACAAGTCTTATCATCTGCTACTAGAATATTCCTTGCAGCCAGGTCTCTGTGCACAAATGCTTTCCTTGCCAGGTAGTCCATACCAGAGGCAACTTGCTGACAAAACTTGAGCAGAAGCTGTTGTGTGTTTGAAGGAAGAATCTCACCAGGTCTGTTGAGGCAACAGAATAAGATGACAATATGACTATCTATGTGCTATAAGTTTTCAAGAGCAGACTTACGAAGGTTGCAGTTTAAACAGATAGCTATGCAGATCACCATTTGAAAGCATTTCAAGTATAATCATGACCTGTATTTCACATTTCAAATCATAACCACCACTTATAGTAAAAATAAATCATACGAAATCTCTCTCACTCACTGGTTCTCCCACAGTGACCACACCCATCAACTTGACAACATTGGGGTGTCTGAACTGTCCATTAATGGCTGCCTCCTGGAGGAACTTGACCTTCTCTTCCTCTGAGGTTCCAGGCTGGAGCTGCTTCACAGTTACATCCATGGCTCCCATTGGACTCTGCCAGATACCCTTATTCACTGTACCAAACTGACCACTGCCAAGATGACTTACAATCCTGTACATAATAATTTTATAACACATGCAGTTAAATCCTTGATGACTACACTGATTTCCAATACTGTATCTGTGGTCGCACAATCTCCCTGTATTTCTAATTGTTTATAAAGTTCACAGGCATCTGTGGCGGGCTCCCAGTAAGTCTCATCTTCCTCAGACAGCTCTGGAGCTGAGCTACTCTCACTGTGCTGAGCCTGAAGGTAGAATTCAGTATTATTTAGCAATAATCATGCAGCCACTCCACACCTTTTTGATGGCAGCATAAATCTCCAATCCATTTGCTGGTAAAGTCTTCCTCTGCTCCTAAAGAGTGTGGAGGGCATTGTGGTGATACTTGTATGCGTGATCCAGCTCATGTTATAACAGAATACCATAATAGTGCTTTACAATTGTTTTATTCCACAATCCCAATCCTCATACAAAGCTATTGGATTTATGCACACATATACTATTATAGGTATGGTCAAGAGTACATTGATATGGTATGTAGTGTGCATAAGCAGCTACCATGACGTTACATACCTTTGTGGGCACATAGAGCATTTCTATTTCATAATGAGGCTCAATCGAAGGAGGAGGTGGCGATAAATTCTGCAGAATTAAGTAGTGATGCCATGAACAGGTTTAATATCACAACCACAAATCTTTAATTTACCCTTGGTAGAGTCTGAAGTGGAATTCCATATCTGTTCATATCACGAGGATTGGGTGGTTGATTTATATAGTCCTTGCTTCTGAAGTCAGTTGGCTGCAGTAAAATACAATTGGATCTAGGACCGTCGATATCTTCATATTCTCCATATGCATGATCACAGACTATGTTGTTAAATTCAATTGGACCAGAGTCAGACTCAGGTGCTTGGGTGGTGATTTCATCTGGATATAATGACACCAAATAAAGTGTACTCAAAAATTAACTATACTACTTACCATCACATATAGGATTTGTAGTTGTTGCTCTGAAGCTTTGATTGTTTCTCTTCCATCTCAACACAAGGGCCAATAGAGAGATGGCAATAAAAGCCAACAAAATGGTTATGACGCCTCCAATCACTGCTCCAACCACTACACCTGTAATACCTAGAATATCTTGCTCCTCAGCATCACTGCTAATGGACTGGATTGAGTCGACTGTATCTGTGGTCAGATATTCAAACGATGTGTCAATGGCTTGTTTTGTCGTAACCATTGGACCTCTAATCGTGCTGAAAGTACTAAATTGAGTTGAGGTAGTAGTTGAAGCTTCAGACAACGTACCAGTGTCTTGTTTAGTTGTGCTGAAGGTGAATGGAGTGGAGGTGGTAGTTAGAGATTCAGATGACATATGAGTGGTTTCTTTCATTATGACTGGTGTGGCTATTGGAGTTGAAGAGCAAGAATACATTGCTGTGATAGTAAGAATAATATTAATGAATACAAACATAAGGTTATGCATTATACACTGCTAACTTGTGGCTACTGAGATGACTGGTGCTCCTTGCATTAGTGTATTTAATACTCCACTGCTCCCAACTGAGTAGGGACAGTCTCGATTCTGAGAGGTGGCCATGGTTGGATTAATGCTGGCATGCCACACCAACTCACTGGTGAAATTACTAGGGCTAGTGAGAATCACCACACCATCATCGGCATTCCTAGCTTCTTCTACATATACACCTAACACATCTCCAGGTTGGAACTGAATGTAGTCACTTGATGAGGGAGCTACTATTGCTGTACGGCTTGATAGAGAAATACTGGTGAACCTGTTGTTTCCCACCAGACTGTAGCAGCCAGTGCCAGCGGAGTCATCCACAGTGGGTGATGGCCTCCAGACTTGGAGGTCTAGAGTGTATGCCCCATTACGCCCTTTTTGAACATCCACCCCCCACTCTGTGATGTTCCCACAGCAGACAAACTTGTAGCTGGGAATGATAGCTTGATGGTGGTATTGGACTCTTGTAGATTGAATAGGATAGTTCATGAACTCTGGAGGTCCACTTCCACTGCGAACTTGTAGGCAGGAGGAGGTTTGAGCTAAAGCTATGCTTGTAGCACTCAAAACTATGAGCAGTACTATACATTCTTTTGTATGAAACTTCATGGATATTGATCTGCTGGTGCTCTTATTAGCTAATCCTAGATGTTTCCCAGCATGACATGTATGTAGATTCTCCACTGTATTATGATGGCCATAAATAACAATAGGCAGAAGATTTTAAATACTGGCACATGACTCTGAGTATAATATATGGCATGATGCATGCACTTCACTTTATATGGTTCAATAATTTTAATGCTAGATCTATCATTGTACATAATCATATTCAAAGTTGTTACAGTCTTGAGTTGGTTTGGTCACCTCATCTACTGTATTCAGCCCAACATTGTATGCCTCATTTCTCTTAGTCACTAGTTTTCCAGCTCCTGGAAATACTGCATTTGGAGTATCGTATGCGTTTTCCATGGAGTATCCACATTCAGTAGGCATGGGATGCATTGAGATACCGTAATTATAGTTAGTAGACAAGTCCTCATCATCATTTTCAGTAGTTTTTTTGTGGCACTTTCCTGACCTCATGCAGACAGCAAGGGATGCAACTATTATTACTGTCAAAAGAATAAATAGCACGGCCCCTGTGCCTCCACCGGTCAGCGCTGCAATGAGGGGTACTCCATTTGAAGGACTCCCTTGAGATAGTGTGCTTGTTACATCAACAGTAGCACTAGCTCGAGGAGTAGTGTTGGACTGACTTGATGAATTGCTGTCATCGTTATTGGTACTAGTTCCAACATTAAATGTGCTACTCTCTGTAGTTTCTGGTGATACTAGCCTAGATGAGCAGGCATCAGCTGAAAGTGAACAAAATTATCATTATGATCATGACTTATGTGCAATCTTTGGTACTAGGAGATGATTTTCACTTACTGATGGCCAGTGAGATGACAGGTGCAGCCATCCTCATTGTGTTCAGAATTGCATTGCTTTGTGTCCCAATCGAATAAGGACATTCTGAATTTGATGGTGTATATTGCCTTATATCTCCATACCACACCTCATCCATTGTATACCTAGCCTGAGGAGATCCCTCAAGCTCCTCAATAGCTACAACCCCATTTTTTTCATTGTTTGGATTATCGACAAAGAAGCCAATCACGTCACCTTGCTGGACCTCAATCCAATCTTTAGGTAATGGAGTCACTCTAGCAACTTGTGTAATCTCCAGAGGTACTGAGGTGAAGTAGTTGTTTCCAACCAGACTGTAGCAGCCTTGATCCGTGGGTGATGGCCTCCAGACTTGAAGGTCAAGTGTGTACACCTTCGAATTAGTTGCACCACCTTTATGCACATCCACCCCCCATTCTGTGATGCATCCTGAGCAGTCGAATCTGTAGCTTGGAATGATGGCCTGGTGGCCTCGAGGGATAGTGTCATCCTCTACTCCAGTGTAACGATAATCACGGAAATACATACTCAACTCTTCTCCACTGTTAGTACGTAAGCACGCTTGAGCTGCATCAGTATGAATCATGCAGTGTGTGTGGTAAATAAATAATTGCAAACTTGCCAAACATTAGTACTTGCCCTAATAATTCATTTTACTAAATTTGCAATTTAGTACAATGTCATAATATAGTTCTAGCTAGTTACTTTTCACAGTAGCAACAGCAGCAAGAATGATTAGCAGGATAACCAACCACAAATCTTCTTGATGGCCTTGTCTCTCCATCATATCAGCTGTAGTATGAGTAGAGTCTAACCTTTGATACTGCACTGTCACTGCTGACTTTACAATGAACAACAGTGCATGTACATGTATGGGACTGAGCATTCTACCAGATGTAATTTCATTGTTTGGTGAGCCTTAAGTATAAAATAGTTAGTGCAGGCAAACAAAACTAAATCACATGTGGCATTGATTTACTACCACAAAAAATAACAGCAGATATGTGGCCATTATTACATTGGGCAAACTAGTAGCTACATCACTTCACATGATTTTAATGAGATGTAGTTACATGAATGATCCTGATCATCATGGTTCTCTTCGTTCACAGTATTACCATGACTTTGTGTCTGAATGTTATCTTCTGATGCTATGATATAAATTATAGTTAGGTAATCACCATTGCTAGCTTGACTTTTTATTATCTCCCGTTAGTTTTGACAGTGGAATTATACAGGAACATATGAAAGTTTAGCAGTTATGTCCACTGTATTGACATTTTGTGCCACGCCAAGACAGTTAGTGCAAGCTAAGTCATGCAACATTTTAATTTATTTGTAGCCCTAGTATAGTATATTATTTTAACTGAAAAATAGTTGCACCACATAGCTATATATATATATATGTGAACTTGATAGATCTACCTACTGTCTTCATCAATATATTCATAAACAGTACTACCAGTAAGGTCATCCTCATTCTGATTTGTCTCAGTGCTATCGTGTGCCTCAGTGATATCCTCACCTGGTGTATCAATACTTTTAATAGTTTCATACACATTGTTGCTCTCCTGGTTCACTGCCGTTGTCCCACCATAAGCAGCGTTGCTTTCCATAGAATCTAGACGGCTCATAAATGGAGCATAAGCATCATTGGAGTTCATTTCCATGTCCAGTGTGTATGTATTTTGTGCCATGGCAATCCTAGTTCCTTGCAATTGGCCTTTTGTAACACTCTTATATTTCCTGGCCAGATGCACCAGAGCCAGTGTGAGAACAATGACTGCCGACAGTAGAATAATTGCTACCACTGTTCCGATTATTGATCCTACTACTACCCCTACATCAACTTGTGCTCGAAGCTGTTGACTACTACTGCTACTGCTGAAAGTAGCAGTTGCTGTAGAGGTGGTAATCAAAGCTTTGGACGACGTTGTACTATCAGAGATAGGAGACACCGTTGTATATCTGTCTGTATTGGCACTGGTGGATCTAGCTGTAGTAGTATTTCCTGTAGGTAATGATGCCAAGCAATCTATGGTAATTTTGTTGTAATTATTGCGGACTTACCAATAATAAACCATAACATGCGTAGACCTCTCGGCACCCCACTTGGCCTGAAGATAGTTGAACCCACTGACATATTTAGCCCTGCCTTGGTAACTAGCATGGTGTCTACACTATACTTAGGCTCGAGTTCATAGATTGCTCCCAGAAGCGACGCACTATGAGTGTTTCCCTGAGCTGATTCAGTCACTCCAAAGACAAAATCATTTATTTGGATGTCTAGATCAAAGCTAGTGATGTTGTCTCTATCACAACAGTTGATGGTTCCTGGGACTCTAGTATCATTCTGACAGTCATTTTCTGGTAAAGAATCAGGATGACTTTCAATTGTAGTAATCATAGTTATTTTATCCTCCTCGTCAAGAAACAACACTGTCCAGTTAAAAACAGCCTCTCCTAGTTCAGTTGCATGGTATCGATAGCAAAACTCTATTGCAGTCACTTCTCCAGTACATTCAGCAGTCAGATTCTGAACACGATACAAGTGTATCTCATGTCCATTTGTAGTACCAGTCTGTACATTGCTGTCGAATTCTCTCACACCTGGGATGTACCTCAGTCCATGCTCATCTGGCTCAGAACAGTTCCACCGATACTTAGCAACCACACCTATAGCATATTCAGTGAGATAGATTCACAACATAACACATACATGCTAGCTCTGTGCAAGATAAATCCTTGGTAGCTATAACTATTATTATGTGTGTACGTCCTATTAAGCTCACCTTTATTCTGTATACAGTGGAGCAGAACGATGAGAACTAGCAGCCACCTTGGAAACGCCATCATGTATCTATATGCACTTTCTCACGACACAAATTGTTGTATGTTCGTGTGGTATCCTGACTACCGCCTTGTACTTACAGCATGTTTAATTTGCATTGTTGCATGTGCAGTCCGTATTAGTGACTAAAACAATATTTGTTGTTATAACATATGTGACAATGGCATGGCACTCTCATGCATGCGCTTACTGCGATGGTATCTAAAGCAATTCACATCATAGCTAGAACCACACTAGTTTGGCCGGAGCTCACTCAATGCAAACAATATCCATTGTTCAATTAACCATAATCGTATTCATTTTGTTCTTTTGTGAAGAAGTCGTGTGGTACCAACTTTAGCAGATATACTAATAATTTCATATCCATGTACCATTGTTGCCCATCTCATCATAAGCAACATTGTTTGTCACACCCTTAAGTGTTGTTATATTTTTATAGCTGTATATGCCATACCGGGACTATGAAACAAAGCACACTGCATGGTCAACTAAATTAAGAACAATGCTCAGTATGGCTCAGCTTTGTGTGCTTGTATTGATTGTCTTGCATGTAAAGTATTATGAGCTAGTAGTACAAAAAAGAATAATTATAATATCAGCTGCATTCATGTACTGAAATAGTTCTATATATGCCTATCGTCTTTGTCAATGTAGTCATAAATAGTAACACTAAGATCCTCTTTATTCTGTATCTGCTCAACATTACCCTGTGCCTGAGTGGTATCTTCACTCAATATTTCAGTACTTCTGATAGTTTCGTAAAAATTGTTGCTCTCTTGGTTCACTGCCTTTGCATGATAAGCAGCATTGCTTTCCATAGAACCTGGACCGCTTAAGGCTGGAACGTAAGCGTCATTGGTGCTCATTTCCATGCCCAGCGTTACAGTATTGATGTTTTGTGCCACGGCAATTCTTATTTCTTTGTTCCTTGTAACTCTTTTGTATTTCCTGGCCAGATGCACCAGAGCTAGTGTAAGGACAACAACTGCTGAGAGTAGAAAAATTATCGGTACCACTGCTCCAATGACTATCCTAGCATCAGCTTGTGCTTGAGATTGTTGATTAACACTGGAATCACTACCTCTACTGAGAGTAGTAATTGCAGTAGAAGTGGCAATCAAAGTTTCAGATGATGTTAATGGTTCATCTGTATACATATAGACACAGGTAGCAATATCATCTATGAGTAATGATACTATTATGTCTGCAGACTTACCTTGAATAACAAACCAGAGCATGCGTAGGCCTATTGGTACCCCTAACGGCTTGTGTAGAGCAGAACCCACTGCTATAGTTTGTCCTGTGTTGGGAATGATCATGGCGTCTACTCTATACTCAGGCAATGATTCATTACTGAATCCCAGTAGTGTAGCTTTATGAGTGTTTCCCTGAGCTGATTCAAACACTCCAAAGACAAAATTATTTGGTTGAAGATTGAAATTACTGATGTACTCTCTGTCACAGCAATCGACCACCGTTGCAGCAATACTCATACAGTCACCTTCACTTAAGGAATTGGGACGACTTTCAATGACAAAAATCCTCCTGATTGTGAAGACATTAGTCTCCTCGAGAATCAATACTGTCCAGTTAAAAGCGGGCTCTCCCTGTCCAATTGTACTGTGTCGATAGCAAAACTCTATAGCAGTCACTTCTCCAGTACACTCAGTTGAAGTCAGATTCTGAACACGATACAAGTTTATTGAATGTCTGTCTGTTATACTAATTGACACATTGCTTGGATAATCTCTCACACCCGGGATGTATCTCTCTCCATGCTCATCTGGCATAGAACAGTTCCACTGATACTGAGCAATAACACCTAGTAAATTCGGTGAGATTTACAACATGAACTAAGTATGCTCTGTGCACTAAATCCTTAATAATTAGCTACATAATTTCATAAGACAACTGTACTCTTTCTAAGCTCACCTTCATTCTGTGTGTAGTGGAATAGCACAATGAGAATTAGCAGCCATTGTGGAAATGCCATCATCTAGCTATTTCTTAATTTATCTTCAATACAGATGCATTTGCATGCATTCCTCGAGTTCCAGACTGACTACCATAAATAATCACACATTGTAATAACATTATGGGCTTTGCATTGTTGTGTAGTCCATATTATAGTGACTTAAACAATATTTATTACATGCATAGTATAAAAATAACACTCTAGCGTACTAGCTGGCATCTTTCATGCTAGCACTATACCAATAGCACTGTCATTGCCCATCTCACAGTAAGCCACACTGTCTTCTGTAGAGATTTGATGGAGTACATGCAGGAATAGCATGAGTTATTGGCCTTCATCTCTACGTCCAGTGTATTGACATTTTGTGCCGTGACACCCCTTGTTTCTCTGCCCCTTGAGTCTCTCCTGCATGAATCCTCTTCACGTTGGGGTTTCTTTTTGATTTCTCCTGATAAATATGCCACAATTAGCACCAACACTAGTGCAATAACAATAGTCACTACCAGGGGTATTAGGCCCCCACAGCTCCACCCATGACATAGGGAATGATGTCTGCTGTTTCTCGCAAAGTTGAAGCAACAAAATCTTCAGTAGTTGTTCCTAGAAATACTTTTCATTGATCCTTGATTGCATGTACTACCTGAGCTTGGTGAGCCTGTTGTGCCACGATCAGTTTCTTGTGAATTTGAAGCAGCAGAATTTTCAGTAACTGTTGATGGAATATTTGTCCTCAATTCTTCAGTAGCCGCTCTTGTTGTCCTCAATTCTTGATGACCTATATTTGTAGTTGCTAGATATGGTGAGCTGGTGGTATCAGTTGGAGAGGGGTGTACCTGTATTACCAGTATTAACAATAACTATTCTCGATCACAAATCTGGTAATTGTATGACCAAGTAAAAAATCATCCAATGAAAATAGAGGTTTTGTGGATCATATGCATGCCAGGATTACGTGATTTCAACATTATCATTAGCACCAGTCATAGGATGCATGCAGCAGCACCAGCCTCTTGCTGGAATTTATTGAGTGTCTGACTCATACAGTGATTATTATTTTAATTATGTACACCAAGGGCTTATCGTAGCTCGATAAACCGTTGATACACAGATAGCACTTTTACAAAAATAATTATATTACCTTAGGCATAATAGTATGGTTTTCCACACTATAATATTATGATTAGAACACTCACTAGTGATAATCCTTTATCTAATTATTAGCATAGTCATATTCAGTATTGTCCTCTTGAACTTCACTCTGTTCTGTGTGGCTCGTAAGTTGTGTGGTACTATCTTCAATGGGTGGGTCAATTATTTCATACAGCTCATTGCTATCTTGATTCACCATCTCACCATAAGCAACATTGTCTCCTGTTGAGATTTGATGGAACACAGAAATGTAAGATAGGTTTGCCTTCATCTCTATGCCATCCAGTGCATTGATGTTTTGTGGCACAACAGTCCTTATTTCTCTGTCTCTTGTAGTTTTCTTGTATTTCCTAGACTGATACACCACAATCAGAATAAGGATAGCAACAGCTGACAATAGAGTAATTCCCACCACTCCTGCTAAAGCTGATCCAACTAGTAACCCAAGATCACCATTGCTATTTCCAGCTTCAACATTATTGGAATTTGCATCAAGAATTTCTGTATGGGATTCAGAAACAAAAGTATCTAGGGTATCTGTTGTAGAAGTAGCTTGACCTGTCATTTGATCATTAGTCTCAGTATCTTCAGTGGTAGATTCAAATATAGATGCTGTATCATATGTTGTTACTGCTTCGGTTGTTGTTGGGACTCTAGTAAAGGTAGGAGGCTGTGTGGTAGCATCTTTGGTTGTAGTGATATCTGTTGTAGAGGCTTCAACAGTAGTAGGGAACTGTGTTGCCATTGGGAAGTCTGTTGTAGAGATTTCAATAGTAGGGGGCTGTGTTGTAGTGACATCTGCTGTAGAAGCTTCACTATTCACTGAGAGGGCTGTTGTGACAATCAGTGGCTCAACGGTCAAAGAAATTTGTGGTTGGTCTTGTACGGTCAAACTAACTTGACTCAGAGTGGCAGTGGAAACTTTTCCATCGAACTGATAGTTTGTTGGTCCTCTATTATCTGTGAAGTAAAGTCTGAATCGATAATCTCTATTAGCAGCTATTTCTATTCCAATGACATCTCCAGGTTGAACAGTCACCCTCATAATATTATGGTCACGAAGAACACACTCATAGATATCACCTATGGAAGGTGCTAAGAGTTGACCACAAGTTCCCAGAGGAATTTCACTAATTCTCTCATAGGTTCCAGGATTAGCACTGATCTCTCTCCAAATACCCAACATGGCATCTGTACGACGTCGACCCGCCGTCTCAAACAATCCAGCTGCCCTCCAGCGAGTCACTGTCCCAGTGCAGGTGAAGTTCATATCAGGAATGATCCTGGTGATGGCATTGGACCGTTGTCTAGTACCACAAATACCACTGCCAGGACATTGGGACACAACAGATGGGAATCCCATAGTGCATGACTGAGCCTCTATATATATAATACACTGATACAGTTCCGTTTAATACAGTGTAGCATGGTCTTACCTGCTGCACTGAATATTTGACAGAATGTAATGACTGACGCCAGCACTGACAGTGAGACCATGAAACAAGCCGACATATTTAATACAGCAGATGCGTCGGACTATACGCGAACGGTAGGAGGGCATGCAGCCCCACCCACCACCCACAACTGGCAAATTAGTATTAAATTTTGATCCCTGGCGCATGGCCTGCATATACGTACGTGTACGGGACCGGGATGGGCGCGGGCAGAGTAGGAGGGCATAGCCCCACCACTATTCCAGAAGGAATGTGGTAAGTGGTCGTCAACAACCAAACAAAATTGTGCAAATCAGGGATGTTCACGTCGATGATGGAGTGACAGGTAGTAAGACGCTCGAAGTACATGAAGAAGATAATGTCCAGGCTGAGATCTCTGCTTTACTGACGAGCAGGTACCAGAAATCCACATTTTTAGCGCCTGCGTGAGCGAAAGTGGGCGTGGCAAGTGAAAATTTTTAGCGCCTGCGTGAGCGAAAGGGGGCGTGGCAATTGAAATTTTCGCTTACGCGCGCGGCTTGTTTATAGCCCTACCACTTCTGTTATCCCTCTGCCGCCCCTGCTGGAGCTAGCTATTCATATTGCACTGTGGCTTACCTGAGGGTGCTCATATTTCACTGCTTGTCTCTTAGGTAGTGCATTATGCATGGTGTATATTTTATTTAGCAACAACATAGCAACGCAACGGCATGTAATCCCGTATACGGCATTTTTGGCGAGTAATGGTCGTCAAAATCACAAGTTTGGGAGGAAATGGTCTTCGAAATTACAAGTTCTACTCGTCCAAAAATCGAAGCGGTATACTTTTAGTCTCGCGGGCCAGCCCCTTCACTGGTAGCTTAGAGATGCATCACATGCGGGCGGAAATAAAGGGGGGGGGGGGGGGGGGGATGAGAAACAACTAATTGATTTGGAGTGGCCTAATCTATGGCTATACTGTTATACAACAAGCTGTTTCATCTCCTTCACTCCGTTCCTAGTGCATGAGCATGTGAGCAAGCTGCGTGGTATTGTATGGGACAACAATTTCGTACAGGCTGCTGCTATATTGGTTCTCCATGTCACCATAAGCAACATTTTCTGTTGAGATTTGACGGAACACAGGAATGTATGAATCACTAGCCTTCATCTCTATATCAACTGTATTGTTTGTATTTTGTGTTATGGCAATCCTCATTTCTCTGCCCCTCAAATCTTTCTTGTACATGTATTTCTTGGACTGACACACCACAGTTAAATTCTTCCCATTCTCTGATAGGTCCCAGAGCCACTTCATTGAGTCTTACCTTGGCAATCCATGCTCAAGAGTAGCTCAATTACTGTACTGTAATACACTAGCCTCTGAACAGCCATGACTTCAGAACCAAAAATTTTGAATACCAGATATCTTGTAGGCAAGCAAGGTATGTTAACATGTTTATACTGCATGTGATAAAAATCAATGTACATAATGTCATAATAGTCGTAGTGCAGTGACATGATGACGTATTACACAACAATTACACTCTCGCTCACAGGCATCTTAATTACAGTAGTAATTAAAGGGACCGGGTTGCCTTTCCTCATAACAAACACACTAATGTCCTCTATCCTTCCCACTTCATCCAGACACTCCACTCTCATCTCAAAGCTGTACTCCAAAGAGGGAACCAGCAGGGAAAGCTGTATATGAGTATGTATATGTACATGTCATGGATGTAGGCACCATGGGGGCTTTGGGGGCTGAAGCCTCCCGCACCCACCAGATTTTTTAGGTTTTACATTATACACAACATACATTGTTGAATTTTAACCAAATTCCGGTCGTCTTCAACCTAAAACTTAGAAACTCTCCAAAAATGCACTAAAATAGAGACATTATACTACCAAATTGCTAGTTTTCATCCTTTCTTCCTCATAAAGTGCACATTTTAAACAATAGGATAAAAAAAGCCCCCTCACTTTACAAATTGTGTCTATGCCCATGCATGTACACAATTTCCAAGGAGTAATGTTGTTGCAATTGGTGAAAGTGAAAGTTAATCACAATCCTAAAGTAAAGTCATGTAGGGTACAATGATAACATGGCATTAATGGGTCATCGAGCTTGCTTATCATCATTTTGAACATCACATATCAAAGCTTAAAAAACAACAACCAATATCAGTACTACAATAATCTAGATTCTACTGGGCCCTTTTCCCTTAAAGTGGCTTTGTAGTTGAGTCTAATACATCAATCTGTGAATTTGGTAATTTCTGGCTAATCATGTAAATAATTGTACAAACTTGACCAACCAAGAGCGCATAAGAACTAATGCAGGGAGAGGAAGAGCATGTAACTCCCACAGACATTAGTGTACAGGGCAGAATTTTTGAACGATACTAAAAATAGAACACCTGGTTATGTGCAAAACCACAGTGTGATGATGACATATACATTGAATGTCCAAGCATCAAACAATGAGTTTTGAGCATGCCATGGATAAATTTTACACTTTGATATACGTATTTTCAGTCTACTCTTGACTGGATATTCTATTTTAGTACATTTTTAGTATTTTTAGTGACTGCAATAGAGTTTTGCTATCGATACCATGCAACTGAACTAGGAGAGGCTGTTTTTAACTGGACAGTGTTGTTTCTTGACGAGGAGAGTAAAATAAATTGAAAGTCATCCTGATTCTTTACCAGAAACTGACTGTCAGAATGATACTAGAGTCCCAGGAACTATCAACTGTTGTGATAGAGACTACATCACTAGCTTTGATCTAGACATCCAAATAAATGATTTTATCTTTGGAGTGACTGAATCAGCTCAGGGAAACACTCATAGTGCGTCACTTCTGGGAGCACATGAATTCGAGCCAGAGTATAGTGTAGACACCATGCTAGTTACCAAGGCAGGGCTAAATATGTCAGTGGGTTCAACTATCTTCAGGCCAAGTGGGGTGCCGAGAGGTCTACGTATGTTATGGTTTATCATTGGTAAGTCTGCAATAATTAATTTTATGATAAATACCATAGATTGCTTGGCATCATTACCTACAGGAAATACTACTACAGCTAGATCCACCAGTGCCAATACAGACAGATATACAACAGTGTCTCCTATCTCTGATAGTACAATGTCGTCCAAGTTAGTACATTTCCTGATTATATGACACTAATTGTTATACAGTAAAATTCGTGCATTTTGTGTAGGTTAACATTGTAGGAAATTTCACTGTGCTTTAAATTATCTAAATTTTATGCTCACATCTGGAACTCTGTACTATATGTCTTGTCTCTATCTGCAGCAATGCACAACACATTTAACCACGACCTCTGTCGTCTAAAGCTTGAGACAGCGAGAGCCTATGCTATAATGGTCACCTCCTCTCTTGCCCCTGTCGTTAGCACAAAGGACGCCTCATTAAAGATTTCAGCACAGGTCCAATCTCTTTCAGCTGACCATCAGTGTGCAGAACACAGCACCTTCAGCTGTGGCAACTAACCTCTGTATCACTTTTAAGTGTGACAAGTCGCTATACAGGATCAACAAGAATCTCATACAGGTTGGCAAGAGTGCATAAGAACAAAAAAAAGAGGAAGAGTGTGTAACTTGAACTGGGCAGAATTTTTTAACCGTACTATAAATGGAACATCCAGTCAAGAGTAGACCGAAAATACGTATATCAAAGTGTAAAATTTATCCATGGCATGCTCAAAACTCATTGCTTGATAAATATGCCACAATTAGCACCAACACTAGTGCAATAACAATAGTCACTACCAGGGGTATTAGACCCTCACAGCTCCACCCATGACATAGGACATAGGGAATGATGTCTGCCGTTTCTCGCAAAGTTGAAGCAACAAAATCTTCAGTAATTGTTCCTGGAATACTTGTCATTGATCCTTGATTGTATGTACCATCTGAGCTTGGTGGGCCTGTTGTATTATGATCAGTTTCTTGTGAATTTGAAGTAACAGAATCTTCAGTAGTTATTGGTGGAATATTTGTCCTCAATTCTTCAGCATAGCTCTTGTTGTCCTCAATTCTTGATGATCTGCATCTACAAAAATTAATAGTAGGTGTATGCATGTGATTTGGTAATTCCCTAAACATAGGAAAGACTAGTGCTATGTGGAGAGTTGTGTCTCTATCATTGTAGCAAACATTAATTATCTCATACCAGGACTGCTCACAAAATGATGAAAATCGTGGCTAGTATCACATTTTCACAATACCCTCAAAATTGTTGTGGACTATTCCAAGAGAGTTTGGCTTGGAAACTCTACACCAAATGCGATTATTTGCAGTTGCATAGGTAGAAAACATTAATTCTTTCAAATTGAGAGCACACACTGTCCTTGCTTAATTTGGAATTGCAGATGTTGATAGTTTTCTGAACAAATACATGTAATCTGCCTGTGAAAGTTGTACTATCTGGCACAATGTTAATACTTCCCTGAAGAATAGCCAGATAATTAGTTTTAGCTTTTTATAACAAAACTCAATGAGAAGAAGTCATAGTGTACAATCATAACAAGGAATAATCACTTCGTAGGCAAATTCTCACCAGAAAGTGTATCAATATCCTTATTAAATTTAGCTCATGATCACTTTACCACGTCTTATGCTAGCTGTGACCTTTGCTTAGTACTATGAACATCAAAAGCTTCAGAGGTTGAAAAGTTGAGAGATGAAACATGATGGTCTCTTTTTGTGTTGACTTAGTTGGTGATCAGTGAGTTCACACGACAATTTGTGAACAATACTTAATGACATTAGTGTATGTTTAGTACACACTACTATACATAATTGTATGCGTGACACACATGTACACATCTATGGCACATTAATGTACTGTTTTTGTAGGTCCATATACAGGTTCACAGCTTTGTCCAGCCCTGCTCCCAGTGTGGCTGCCTCAGGATCAGTGACATTGTCTTCCTCACTCCATTTGAGCAGCTTGGTGTCTGGAAGAGACAACTGCTGCAACATGGAAGGAAAGTCAGAACGACTGGAGGGATTTGGGTGCCTGCAGTATATCTATGGTAGAGAGAGTTTGCAAATTAATTGAGGCTTTTCCGTTACCAGCAGTCCATCATGAGCTTATAGATGATTCTTGGACACCCAGGAGGTGGGGCAAGACGTATTCCTTTGTCATATAAAATCTTGATGCATTCAGTATTTGTATGCTCTTCAAATGGGGCATGTCCGAGACTCCATATCTCATACATGACACAACCAAAGCTCCACACATCACTGGCAGTGGAGTATTTATTATAGTGGATGGCCTGTAAGAAAACATTATCACCACTATTAGAATTGCAACATACAATCATACCTCTGGGGCTGTCCACTTTACTGGAATTTTTCCTCCATGAGAGATATAGTAGTTTGCATCAGTAAGGTCACGTGACATCCCAAAGTCAGCAATCCGTACTCTTTTTGTAGAATATTGACTGATACAACAAAATTGCCTACTTTGCAGGCTCCATCTTCAGACACCAGAATATTCCTAGCTGCCAAATCCCTGTGGACAAATAACTTGTTTGAAAGATAGCTCATTCCAGAGGCTACTTGACGACAGTAGCTCAGTAGAGTATGGGGAAGATCAGCATCCACAGACTCAGTGCTTTGTAACACATGTTGAAGATCGCCTTTTGGGAGCAACTCAAGAATCAACATTATCTAACAGCGGAGTGGAATGTAAACAGGCCATGACAGAAAAAAGTAACACTCACTGGTTCTCCTTCAGTGACCACTCCATAGAGCTTGACGACATTGGGGTGGGAGAACTGTCCCATGATGGCAGCCTCCTGGAGGAACTTGACCTTGTCTCCCTCACCAGCTCCTTCTTTGAGTGTCTTCACAGCTACCTCAATCTTCTCTCCTCCTTCAGAGGCCACCCATTCGCCCTTATCAACTGTCCCAAATTGACCCGAACCCAGCAGCTTTGTTGTGCTAAGATCAAGAGAGATTTAATACAGAATTACGAATGGAGGAAATAAGGTACTGTAACAGTGACTCTACTGACTCTCTCTAATCAGCTGGACATCATAATTTTGTCTCAGCTATGTAAAGAAGTATACAAACCACCTCTTAATCAGGACACTTCCATATCTACCAAATGTCCCGCTTTTAGAGGGACACCGGTCCAGCCTTCTAAATTTCCTGCTGTCCATCTTTTACTGTGTCCCGCTTTATTTTATATACACTATTTAGCCTCTTAACTTCTCAAGAATATCCCACTTTTCGACGAAAAATCCCACTTTTTCAAAGTTTTTGATAGGTTGGCAGGTATGCACCTCACACATCATGATAGGCCTAAGTGTGTCTAATGAAGAGGTTCCACACAGTGCAGTACCTGATATTACGTTTGTTCAGGGTTTGTATCTTGATTTTGGAGAATTGGTCATACAATGACGGCTCATCAAAAGCTGGCACCACGTATGCATCATCTTCAGCATGTGTCTGATGATTATTTCTATCAAAGTCCTCTCGTGAGTCTGGAAAATAACCACTTCATAATCTTATTAGTCTTATTTGTCTGTTTACAACTTACCAATTATTGTTGTGTACTCGGGGATCTTACTATAATATGCTACATTGTTCTCAGTGACAATGCTTGTAGCATAAGCTTCGTTGCTCTTTGTAAATTGGCTTATAGTTGAGGCATCATTCTCGGTGTCAGTCTGTACTGTGTTAACTTGCTTTGTTGGAGCTACTTCATCATTTATTGTCTGAGGGTGCATGTGTTCACGTGGTAGTTGAGCTGTGGGATGTTAGGAAACAATGTCATTTTATACTAATTGTCCCGGATTATGTATAAGCACTACTAACAATAATTATTAGCATTGTCAAATCCTTGTTCCTCTGTGATGGCTTTCTTCCCCTTTTTCCTTTGTAATATTATGACAAGGATTACTATAATAGCTAGAGTCATCAGGACAATGGTCAAAACTGGTGTCACTGTGGCTACTACAGTCATACTGCTGGCTGCACTAGGTACTACATCAACAGCAGCAGTTGTTGTATATTCATCCAACAGGGGGGTGCTAAACACTGAAGTGGTAGTGGCATCTGTATCAAGATAAGATGATGCAGTCAGGTCATAGATAACCACAAATGCTAGTTCCACCCCATCTGTGTCTTCACTGTAAAAAAGAAAGGGTTGTTTTGACCAATTTTGGTCATCTCAGTTGCACTCAAAATTGTTGCAAATCATTGGGTAAGGTATGAAGAAATGTATCTACACACAAACCTAACCACTCATCTAGAAAAAGGCCATATTAGCTTATTAAGCTGTTTACCATTTGGAATGTGGAATAGATAGCAGAAATTCTGAGTGCTTAATGATGCTAAAATGGAGTCATGCAACTGACATAACCAACATGGGTCAAATTAACTATATTTTTTACAGTGTATAAGGTAAAAGTGCACCACCTATTACCTGATATTGATAGTGCTTCTACAGTAACATTGACCTGTGGTTGCTCTTGGACTTCATTATGATTTCTATTAGACAGAATAACTGCCGAGGATAGTTGACTTTCAAACACATAATTTGTTGATCCTCCACTAGTAAAGTGCACCAGAAAGTCACGATCATCAGAAGGAGGAAGCTCAAGGCCAAGAATATCTCCAGCTTGAACTTGGACCCTGAATCTCTCCTTTAGAGTGCACTGAAACACTCTTGTAGATAATGTTTTTTGTGCATTTCCCTTGCATACTGATGCATCTGCCACTATATCTTTGGCTAGTTTGAAATATGCACCACACTGATTTGGACTCTCCCTCCAAATTTGAATCTTGGGCTCCTGGGTCCCATTGCTTGTTACTCCTCCTACTGTGTATTGTGTAATGATACCATCACAGGTGAATTTCAGGTCAGGAAAGAGTCGCGTGACAATTGTAGACCTGGTTCCTCTACCAGTGCCTTCAGAAGTTACTGCTGGATATCCACTGCTGCACAGAAAATCTATAGAAGGAGAGTCGCATGATGATAAACCTGGTAATATTATTTAGTCATTATTTCACCTGAATCAATTTCCAATGTGATTTGGGGTTGTTCTTCAACCACAGATGATTCTGTAATTGAATTAATGGTTGAAGAGAGCTGCTGTTGAAAGACATAGTTCACTGGCCCTCCATCTGTGAAATATGGATTGAAATCAGCATGATTTGTAGGTGGTAGTTCTATGCCGAGAATGTCTCCATATTGAAAAGATACTTGAGATGATTGCTTTAGAACACAGTAAAAAATTTGTGCTGGCATTACTGACTCAAGTTGAGTGAGATTACTGCAAGAAGATTGGTGTACAGTAATTTCAGAGGCTAGTTTTTGATAAGAGCCACACTGTGCCTTGTTTTCTCTCCACACTTGAATCTTGGGGTCCTGGATACCGGTATTCCGGTTCATGCCTGTCACTGTGAATGCCACAATAGTGCCACTGCAAGTAAACCTCATACTGGGAATGAGCCTGGTTTCTACTGTAGTGTTCTGTCCTCGTATGGCTCCATCAGAAGTTACTATGTCTTTGAAATTTTCTATGCACAGTTGAGCTATGGAGAAATACATAAATCAGACAAGCATTCTCTATATTATAGCTTACCTTGCACAGTATAGCTAGCCATAAATACAAACACAGTGACTTGAAAGTAGACATCAGATTCTTTGTTAATGTACAATGTCATGCAGCTACTACTACGTATGTGACGTATGAGGTGTGACTATTAAAGTAGTACTATACTATGTGTGGTACTATGCATATACAAGCTACTTGCACGACTTCATCATTTCAGCATTGAAGTTTATACACATGCCTGGACACGGTTGATTAGATTTGTGGCATATAGGTTGTGTATAGGGAACCAGTTATGCATAAAATCGAAAGGAGGAAATGATTGGCCAGTGTTATATTATATAGTTTAGTCCTTCTCTAACTGTCGTACAATATTATACAAGTACAAATATACATACTGAAACCTACAACTAAAATTTGTATTCCAGATTCGTCAAATCTTGTAGGAAGCTCGTTTACACTGATACAATTAACACATAATATCACAGTGAAATTATAAAACTACACAACAATGACACTTTCACTAACTGGCATTTTAATTACAGCAGTGATTAAAGGGACCGGGTTGCCTTTCCTCATGACAAACGTACTAATATGTCCTCTGTCCTATCCAGACACTCCACTCTCGTCTCAAAGCTGTACTCCAGAGATGGTGGAACCAGCAGGGGAAGCTCTGTATCTGTAGGTGAATACATTGTACATGTGTTTTGTACCGTTGTTGTAGAAAGTGAAACTTGTAAATCATAGAGTATCATTAGTACAATCTTATGATGATGGTTTGTAAGCTATGTAAGGTACAATGATAACAATGTCACATGGCTTTAATGAGCTTACTGTAATTGTACATGCAGCTTATCTTCTATAATTATTATAGCTACTAGTTTTGAACTGCACATGAAGCTTGAAAGTAAACACTACTATAATAACAGAACTGTTTCTATACGTAGAGTACTGGCCCAGTAATAAGGTCATCAAAAGCCAGGAAGAGTACTAAGGCCATCACTTGCAATAATCAAGGGTGTAGATAACAGGGGGGCTGAGGGGACTGAGGGGGCTAAAGCCCCCCCAGATTTTTGACAAATGTAAAATAAGTGTTACTGTAATGCAATGCTATATGCGAGAAACAAAAGGAAAGAGAGAGAAAAGGAGGTTCTGCTAGAGTTTCATTAATAAACCAGTTATTAAGAGAGGCATTGAGTCATGATGCATCCTGCTCACACGAAGTGTCATAAAGTATGCGTGGCTGCATACATGTGAGGATTTTCAACCCCCCCCCCCACCTCTAAAAAGTTATCTACACCCCTGTAATATAATAGTTTCCCGTCCCCCGCCCGCATGCTATTTTGGCACCCGCATCCAGACTTATTATTAGCAATTTTCGTTGGCCACACCCTTTTATTTAAGGATAACTTGGGGGTGTGGTTTGAGTATTTGATGATCATTCTGCAAGTTGATATCAGGTTCTATAGATAGCTTGCATGCTGGAATGTTGCGATAGAATATTTGAAGTTATAAAATCTACTGAATTGTAAGTCAGCTAATAGCAAACAGAGTAATAATATTATGTGACTGCAATAATAAATAACCGCCCGCCCGCATGGTGTGATGATAAATCAGGGACGGGAAACAAGTATATTACAAGTCATTTCCGGCCCCGTACAAACTTGCGAACTTGTAATAGTTTCTTGTATTATGGTGACTCATATCACACTTGAAAATGATGCAGATGTTAGTAAGCACAGCTGAAGGAACTGTGTTCTGTACACTGATCGATGGTTAGTGGTTAGCTGGAATAGGGGGCCTTGCTAGTCAGCTTACCTTTGTCCTGTACTGTATGTATGCATGTAGTGGACGCGGCAGTAAAAAGACCGTTAACGTAGCAGCCACCGTTGAAAATGCCATACTACACTTTCAGGTATCTTCCGCATGCATGCATGCAATGCATACTGTTAACATTATTGGGGCGAGCCTGAGCGAGCCCCACATAAACGGTACAGCAATGCGCGCAATATATGGTATATGTATATATGTATATATGTATGTATATATATATGTATATAATATGTATATATGTATGGTACGACCGTCACATTCCGTATATATGTATATTCTAATTTAGCGAACTGTAAATTCACACTCATGCAGTATACTGCATGTACTGCAATGTCAGAGTGCCAGGCATCAAAGAAACCAGGCTTCAACAGCAGTGGCGGATCCAGACTAGTCTCGCGCAGCCGGACCCTTACGCGGGAGGAGAGGGTCTGGTGACTTGCTATACACTGAGTTGTTCCGCCGTTGCTTACAGACCGGCACCAATCAGATTGCAGCTTTTCTGCGTTGCCATAGTCACGCGTGGGCGCAATAATCGCGCATTGTCATTCAACATCGCGCGCCTATTGGGATGATAGGCAAGCGCGCGCCGCGCAATATAAACCTAACGTGACGTCACGTAAAACGGACAATTATTGCATTCCAGCGGGACAACTCCGGCTCCGTGTACAGCAAGTCACCAGACCCTCTCCTCCCGCGTAAGGGTCTGGCTGCGCGAGACTAGATCCAGACAGGTTTCCATAGTTTCTGTGGAAACCCCCTTTTGGCAGACTTGAAACACGAGCGCTCTATTCAGCGGCTGTTATATTCTGTAGTCGTACGTGTTACTGTAGACAAGATTAGTAGGCTACTAGACTGTACTGTACCAGAGGAG
>OZ219982.1:0-51134 GCA_964291365.2 Stappiaceae bacterium | reverse complement strand
TAACAAAGCTAGAGTTCTCCAGAGGACATAATAGCCTACAACAATCAACAGCTTCAACAACAGATTCAAAATTTTCAACAAAACTAGAGCTCTCTAGAGCTCATAATAGCCTACAACAATCAACAGCTTTAACAACAGACTCAACAGCTTCATTAACAACAGATTCAACAGCTTCAACAAAACTAGAGCTCTCTATTGCACTTAATAGCCTACAATAATCAACAGCTTCAACAACAGATTCAATCGCTCCAACATATCTAGAGCTCTCTAGAGCACATAATGTAGCCTACAACAATCTACAGCTTCAACAACAGATTCAACTGCCTTAACACAACTAGAGCTCTTTAGAACACATAATTATAGCCTACAACAATCAAAATTTTCAATAACAGATTCAACAGCTTCAATAAAACTAGAGCACATAATAGCCTACAACAATCAAGAGCTTTAACAACAACAGATTCAACAGCTTCAACAATAACAGATTCAACAACTTCAACAAAACTAGAACTCTCTAGAGCACATAATAGCCTTCAGCAATCAACAGCTTTAACAACAGATTCAACTGCTCCAACATAACTAGAGCTCTCTAGAGCACATAATGTAGCCTACAATGATCAACATCTTCAACAACAGATTCAACAATTTCAACAAATTTAGAGCTCTCTAGAGCACATAATAGCCTGCAATAATCAACAGCTTCAACAACAGATTCATCTGCCTTAACAAAACTAGAGCTCTTTAGAGCACATAATATATCCTACAACAATCAACAGGTTCAACAAAAACAGATTCAACAGTTTCAACAACAGATTCAACAGCTTAAACAAAATTAGAGCTCTCTAGAGCACATAATGTAGCCTACAACAATCAACATCTTCAACAACAGATTCAACTGCTTCAACAAAACTAGAGCTCTGTAGAGCACATAATGTAGCCTACAACAATCAACATCTTCAACAACAACAGATTCAACAGTTTTAACAAAACTAGAGCTCTCTAGAGCACATAATAGCCTACAACAATCAACAGCTTCCACAACAAATTCAACAGCTTGAACAAAACTAGAACTCTCTAGAGTACATAATATCCTACAACAATCACCAGCTTAAACAACTGATTTAACAGCTTCAACAAAGGTAGAGCTCTCTAGAGCACATAATAGCCTACAACAATCAACAGCTTCAACAACAGATTCAACAGCTTCAACAAAACTAGAGCTCTCTATGGCACATAGTAGCCTACAACAATCAACAGCTTCAACAAGAGATTCATCTTCGACAAAACTTGAGCTCTCTAGAACACATAATGTAGCCTACAACAATCAACGTCTTCAACAACAGATCCAACAGCTTCAATAAAACTAGAGAACATAATAGCCTACAACAATCAACAGCTTTAACAACAATAGATTCAGCAACAACGGATTGAACAGCTTCGACAGAATTCGGTCTTTCTAGAGCACATAATGTAGCCTACAACAATCAACATCTTCAACAACAGATTCAACAGCTTCAATAAAACTAGAACACATAATAGCCCACAACAATCATCAGCTCTAACAACAGATTCAACAACTTCAACAATAACAGATTCAACAGCTTCAACAAAACTAGAGTTCTCTAGAGCACATAATAGCCTTTAACAGTCAACAACTTTATCAAAAGATTCAACTGCTCCAACATAACTAGAGCTCTTTAGAGCACATAATGTAGCCTACAACAACCAACAGCTTTAACAACAGATTCAACAGCTTCAATAAATCTAGAGCTCTCTAGAGTACATAATAGCCTACAACAATCAACCGCTTCAACAACAGATTCAACTGCCTTAACAAATCTAGAGTTCTTTAGAGCACATAATGTAGCCTACAACAATCAACATTTTCAACAACAGGTTCAACAGCTCCAATAAAACCAGAGCACATAATAGCCTACAACAATCAATAGCTTTAACAACAACAGATTCAACAGCTTCACCATCAACATATTCAACAGCTTCAACAAAACTTGAGCTCTCTAGAACACATAATAGCCTACAACAATAAACAACTTCAACAGGAGATTCTACTGCTTCAACAAAATTAGAGCTCTGTCAAGCACGTTATGTAGCCTACAATAATCATCAGCTTCAACAACAGGTTCAACTGCTTCAACAGAACTTGAGCTCTCTAGAGCACATAATGTAGCCTACAACAATCAACAACAACAGATTCAACAGCTTCAATAAAACTAGAGCACATAATAGCCTACAACAATCAACAGGTTCAACAAAAACAGATTCAACAGTTTCAACAACAACAGATTCAACAGCTTTAACAAAATTAGAGCTCTCTAGAGCACGTAATGTAGCCTACAACAATCAACATCTTCAACAACAGATTCAACAGCTTCAAAACTAGAGCTCTCTAGTGCACATAGTATAGCCTACAACAATCAACAATTTCAACAACAGATTCAACTACTTCAATACAGCTAGAGCACATAATAGCCTACAACAATCAACAGCTTTAACAACAGATTCAACAGCTTCAACAACAACAGATTCAACAGCTTAAACAAATTAGAGCTCTCTAGAGCACGTAATGTAGCCTACAACAATCAACATCTTCAACAACAGATTCAACAGCTTCTACAAAACTAGAGCTCTCTAGTGCACATAGTATAGCCTACAACAATCAACAATTTCAACAACAGATTCAACTACTTCAATACAGCTAGAGCACATAATAGCCTACAACAATCAACAGCTTTAACAACAACAGATTCAACAGCTTCAACAACAACAGATTCAACAGCTTCAACAAAACTAGATTTATCTAGAGCACATAATGTAGCCTACAACAATCAATATCTCCAACAACAGATTCGACAACATTAGAAAAACTAGAGCTATCTGGAACACAAAAAAACCTGACAATCAAGAGCTTCAACAACAACAGATACAACAGCTTTGACAAAAGTAGATTTCTCTAGAGAACATAATGTAACCTAGAACAATTAACATTTTCAACAAGAATACATTCAACAACTTCAATAAAACTAGAGCACATAATAGCTTTTAGCAATCATCAGCTCTAACAACAACAGATTCAACAGCTCAACAACAACAACAGATTCAACAGCTTCAAAAAAAACTAGAGCTCTCTTGAGCACATAATGCATCCTACAATAATCAACATCTTCAACAACAACAGATTCAACAATTTTAACAAAATTAGAGCTCTCTAGAACGTATAATAGCCTACAATGATCAACAGCTTCAACAACAACGGATTCTAGAATGAAGGCTCATAACTACGTTGTTGATGCAAGGAGAGTAGTTTGTGGAGCGCTATTGAACGTAGTTTAATGTACTGTAGAGACAGAACGTTTCGGACCGTGGTCCTTCGTTAGCTGCAAAAGGCACTCAAGACATAGCGCTCCACAAACTACTCTCCTTGCAACAACGGATTCAACAGCTTCGACGAATCTAGAACTCTCTAGAGCACATAATGTAGCCTACAACAATCAACATCTTCAACAACAGATTCAACAGCTTTAACAAAATTAGAGCTCTTGAGAGCACATAATAGCCTACAACAATCAACAGCTTCAACAAAACGAACTCTCTAGAGCACACAATGTAGCCTACAACAATCAACAGATTCAACAACAACAGATTCAACAACTTCAATAAAGCTAGAACACATAATAGCCTACAACAATGAACAGCTTTAATAACAACAGATTCAACAGCTTGAACAAGAACAGATTTAACGGCTTGAACAAAACTAGAGCTCTTTAGAGCACATAATGTTGCCTACAACAATCAACATCTTCAACAACAGATTCAACAGCTTTAACAAAATTAGAGCTCTTTAGAGTAATATAGGCTACAACAATCAACAGCTTCAACAGATTCAACAATTTCAACAAAACTAGAGCTCTCTAGAGCACATAATAGCCTACAACAATCAACCGCTTTAACAACAACAGACTCAACAGCTTCAACAAAACTAGAGCTCTCTAGAGCACAAAATAGCCTACAACAATCAACAGCTTTAACAGCAACAGATTCAACAGCTTCAACAACAGATTCAACAGCTTCAACAAAACAAGAGCTCTCTAGAGTACATAATAGCCTACAACAATCAACAGCTTCAACAACAGATTCAACAGCTTCAACATAACTAGAGCTATAATCTAGCCTACAACAATCAACAGCTTCAACAACAACAGATTCAACAGCTTCAACAAAACTAGAGCTCTCTAATGCACATAATAGCCTACAACAAACAACAGCTTCAATGACAACTGATTCAACAGCTTCAACAACAACAGATTCAACAGCTTCAACAAAACTAGAGCTTTCTAGAGCACATAATAGCCTACAACAATCAACAGCTTCAACAGCAACAGTTTCAACAGCTTCAACAAATCTAGAACTCTCTATTGCACATAATAGCCTACAATAAACAACAGCTTCAACAACAACAGATTCAACAGCTTCAATAAAACTAGAGCACATAATAGCCTACAACATTCAACAGCTTTAACAACAACAGATTCAACAGCTTCAACAAAACTAGAGCTCTCTAGAGCTCATAATAGCCTACAACAATCAACAGCTTCAACAACAGGTTTGACTGCTTCAACAGAACTAGAGCTCTCTAGAGCACATATTGTAGCCTACAACGATCAACATCTTCAACCACAGATTCAACAATTTCAACAAATCTAGAGCTCTCTAGAGCACATAATAGCCTACAACAATCAACATTTTCAACAACAGATTCAATAGCTTCAATAAAACGAGAGCACATAATAGCCTACAACAATCAACAGGTTCAACAAAAACAGATTCAACAGTTTCAACAGATTCAACAGCTTAAACAAAATTAGAGCTCTCTAGAGCACGTAATGTAGCCTACAACAATCAACATTTTCAACAACAACAGATTCAACAGTTTTAACAAAACAAGAGCTCTCTAGAGCACATAATAGCCTACAGCAATCAACAGCTTCAACAACAGATTCAACAGTTTGAACAAAACTAGAGCTCTCTAGAGCACATAATATCCTACAACAATCAACAGCTTGAACAACAGATTCAACAGAAGTAGAGCTCTCTAGAGCTCATAATAGCCTACAACAATCAACAGCTTCAACAACAACAGATTCAACAGCTTCAACGAAACTAGAGCTCTCTAGAGCCACATAATAGCCTACAACAATCAACAGCTTCAACAACAGCAGATTCAGTTTCGACAAAACTTGAGCTCTCTAGAACACCTAATGTAGCCTACAACAATCAACATCTTCAACAACAGGTCCAACAGCTTCAATAAACCTGAGAACATAATAGCCTACAACAATCAACAGCTTTAACAACAATAGATTCAACAACAACGGATTGAACAGCTTCGACAGAACTAGATCTTTCTAGAGCACATAATGTAGCCTACAACAATCAACATCTTCAACAACCGATTCAACAGCTTCAATAAAACTAGAGCACATAATAGCCCACAATAATCACCAGCTTTAACAACAACAGATTCAACAACTTCAACAATAACAGATTCAACAGCTTCAACAGAACTAGAGTTCTCTACAGTACATAATTACCTTCAACAATCAACAGCTTTAACAACAGATTCAACTGCTCCAACATAACTAGAGCTCTCTAGAGCACATAATGTAGCCTACAACAACCAACAACTTTAACAACAACAGATTCAACAGCTTCAACAAATCTAGAGTTCTCTAGAGCACATATAGCCTACAACAATCAACAGCTTCAACAACGGATTCAACTGCCTTAACAAATCTAGAGTTCTTTAGAGCACATAATGTAGCCTACCACAATCAACATTTTCAACAACAGGTTCAACAGCTCCAATAAAACTTGAGCACATAATAGCTTACAACAATCAATAGCTTTAACAACAACAGATTCAACAGCTACACCATCAACATATTCAACAGCTTCAACAAAACTTGAGCTCTCTAGAACACATAATAGCCTACAACAATGAACAACTTCAACAGGAAATTCTACTGCTTCAACAAAATTAGAGCTCTGTCGAGCATATTATGTAGCCTACAACAATCAACAGCTTCAACAACAGGTTCAACTGCTTCAACAGAACTAGAGCTCTCTAGAGTACATAATGTAGCCTACAACGATCAACATCTTCAACCACAGATTCAACGATTTCAACAAATTTAGAGCTCTTTAGAGCACATAATAGCCTACAACAATCAACAGTTTCAACAACAGATTCAACTGCTTCAATAAAGATATAGCTCTCTAGAGCACATGATGTATCCTACAACAAGCAACAGATTCAACAGCTTCAACAATGAAAACCTTCAATGACAGATTTAACATTAACAATCAACAACTTCAACAGATTCAACTACAGATTTAACAGCTTCAACAATCAATAGCTTCAACAACAGATTCAACAACTTCAGATTCAACAGCTACTACAGTCAAGATTAATCAACAGCTTCAACAGCAGATTCAACAATAGTCAACAGCAACAGATTGAACATCAACATTTAACAGTTTCGACATGGTGATCAAGAGATTTAACAGCTTCAACAATCATAACCACCAATCAACAGCTCTAAATATACTAACAAGATTAGCAGATTCAACAACAGCTTCAACAATCAACAGCATCAACAACAACTTCAACAATATTAACAACAATCAACAACTTCAACAACAACAAATTTAACATCAACAACACCAACAACAATCAACAGCTTCAACAACAGATTCAACAGCTTCAACAATCAACAGCTTCAACATGGTGATTAAAGGTATTGATTTATTGGGGAGAGCCTACACTTACACAAAATAGACTGTACTAACAACTATCAACAGCTTCAACAACAAATTCAACATCAACAACAAACAACTTCAATATGGTGATCATCAGCTTTAACAACAGATTCTACAAGTTTAGATTTAAGAGCTTCAACAACCAACAGCTTCAACAACAGATTCAATATCAACAACTTCAACATGGTGATCAACAGAGTAAACAACGGATTCAACAGCTTCAACAACAGATTCAACAACTTGAGATTCAACAGCTTCAACAATCAACAGCCTCAACAACAGCAGATTCAACAACAGAAACAGATTCAACAACATCAACAACAATTCACAGTTTCAACATGGTAATCAACAGATTCAACAGCTTCAACAATCATAATCAACAATCAATAGCTTAAACAACAGATTCAACAACTTCAACAATATTAGCAACAATCAACAACTTCAACAACAACAAATTTAACATCAACAACACCAACAACAATCAACAGCTTCAACAACAGATTCAACAGCTTCAACAATCAACAGCTTCAACATGGTGATTAAAGGTATTGATTTATTGGGGCGAGCCTACACTTACACAAAATAGACTGTACTAACAATCAACAGCTTCAACTATACTAACAAGATCAACAGGTTCAATAGCCTCAACAATCATAACCAACAATCAGCAGCTTCAACAACATCAACAACAATCAACTACTTCAACATGGTGATCAACGGATATAAACAACAGATTTAACTGCTTCAACAATCGACAACTTCAACAACGGATTCAACAACTTCAGATTTAACAGTTTCAACAATCAACAGGTTCAATAACAAGAGATTCAACAACAATCAACAGCAACAGATTCAACATCAACAACAATCATCAACTTCAACATGGAAATCAACAGCTTCAACAACAGATTCAACTACCGTGTTTATTCTAATAAAACGCAAGATCTAATTAACGCAAGTAAATTCGCATTCTAGGATCTTCATAATGTATTTTAATGTAGCGACTGACGACCTTTACCAGAAAATCGCGCAAAAGTTAAAATCGTAATTATTTTTTTAGCTTGCGTTCTATTAGAATAAACACGGTACTTCAGATTCAACGGCTTCAACAACAGATTTAACAGCTTCAACATGGTGATTGAAGCTATTAATTTATTGGAACGAGCCTACACTTACACAAAATGGACTGTACTAACAATCAACAGCTTAAACTATACTAACAAGATCAACAGATTCAACAACAGATTCAACTGCTTCAAAAATCAATCAACAATCAACATCTTCAACAACAGATTCAATAACAGATTTAACAACATCAACAATCATCAACTTCATCATGGAGATCAACAGATTCAACAGCTTTAACAATCAACAGCTTGAACAACAGCTTCAGATTCCACAGCTTCAAGAATCAACGTCAACAACAGATTTAACAGCTTTAACAGTCAACAGCTTCAACATGGTGATTGAAGCTATTGATTTATTGGGACGAGCCTACTCTTAGACGCAATAGACTGTACTAACAATCAACAGCTTCAGTTATACTAATATCAACAGATTCAACAACTTCATCAATCATAACCAACAATCAAAAGCTTCCACAACAACAGATTCAACAATATCAACAACATTCAACAGCTTCAACAACAGATTTAACTACTTCAGATTCAACAGCTTCAACAATCAACAGCTTCATCAACAACAGATTCAACAGATTCAACGTGGTGATTGAAGCTATTGATTTATTGGGGCGAGCCTGAGCGAGCCCCACATAAACTGTACAGCAATGCCTGCAATAATATGGTGTATGTATGTATGTATGTTTGGTACGTCCGTCAACAACAATTAACAGGTTCAACATGGTGATCAACAGATTCAACAGCTTCAACTATCATAGCCAACAATCAACAGCTTCAACTATACTAACAAGATCAACGGATTCAACAACTGCTTCAACAATTATAATCAACAATCAACAGCTTCAACAACAGATTCAACTAATTCAACACCATCAACAATAAACAGCTCAATAACACCAGATTTAACATTGTAAACACCAATAACAATCAACAGCTTCAACAACAGATTCAACAGATTCAACAATCAACAGCTTAATTCAACATGGTGATTGAAGCTATTGATACTGGGGCGAGCCTACTCTTACGCAAAATAGACTGTACTACCGTAAAAGTTCTAATTACAGTGCCAAAAAATTTAATTCTAATCTTCAGTTGGCGCTTCTATTGGAGCCAAAAAATACTTCTAAAGTCGATAGTGGCGCTTAAATTAGGGTGGTGCTTAGTGAATAGGACACTACATACAAAAGCACAGCGTTTTCTATTTAGTAAGCGCCGCTTTGTGACTGCAGTTGGCGCTATAAATAGAGTGCAACAATCGTCGTTAACCTCCAAGTGGCGCTTATATTAGGGTGGCGCTATAATTCGAACATTTACGGTAACAATCAACAGCTTCAACTATGCTAACAAGATTAACAGATTCAACAGCCTCACCAATCTATCCAACAATCAACGGCTTCAACACCAGATTAAACAACATCAACAACTTCAACAAGGTAATCAACCGTTTGAACAACAGATTCAACAGCTTCAACAACAGATTCAACAACTTCAGATTTAACAGCTTCAACAATCTACAGCTTCAACAACGGATTCAACAATTGTCAATAGCAACAGATTTAATAACATCAAAATTAACAGCTTCCACTTGGTGATCAACAGATTCAACAGCCTCAACAATCTTAACCGACAATCAACAGCTTCAACTATACTAACAAGAACAACTGATTCAACAGCAGATTCAACTACAGATTCAACAGCTTTAACAACCATGATCAAGAATCAACAACTTCAACAACAGATTCAACAACAATCAACAGCTTCAACAATTATAACCAACAATCAACAGCTTAGACTATACTAACAAGATCAACAGATTCAACAACTTCAACAATCATAATCAATAATTAACAGCTTCAACAACAGATTCAACAACAGATTTAACAACATCAACAACAATCAACAGCTTCAACAACAACGGATTTAGCATCAACACCAACAACAATCAACAGCTTCAACAATCAACAGCTTCAACATGGTGATTGAAGCTATTGATTTATTGGGGCGAGCCTGAGCGAGCCCCACATAAACTGTACAGCAATGCCTGCAATAATATGGTGTATGCATGTATGTATGTTTGGTACGTCCGTCATCCGCGCACCGCTTTATAGACTCTGTTCGGAGTCGCATGCAATCTTTTGTGCTGAAATTTTGCGCTCAGAAACAACTGCGACAGCATGCTCTAATTTAGTACATTTTTGTAATATTTCCCTCGTGGTGTCACATTTATGGATCAAAGATTAGCTTGTGGGGAAATCAGGATACGGCTAGAACGACAACAACAGCACCGTACCGTACCAGTGGAGGCTTCAGGCAAACTGGTAACGTTTCATAGCCTCGGGCTCTTCCCACCCCTAGGCCCTAAGGAAGTGCTATGGAGTTTGCTTTATATCTCTGACATGCTCACAAGTGTAGATCTAAAGTGCTTGTCCCGGCCCTTAATGCACCTGAGCATTGCTGATATTACTGGTTCACAGTGATAGTGAATACTTTTGAGTATGAAGATTTTCGCGGAAATCAGCATGGGCGCAAAAGAAAAACTCAGTTCTAAGGAAAGACAGCGTTATATCACAGACAAACGAGCAGCACTAGATCGCGAGTATGCAACCACAGATAGGCCCAAGCACCACCTACTAAACGAGCCCTTAACCGTGGCCCCACCCACCTTCGTTCATGCAGGGCGTGCGCACGAAGTACCGCTAGTTCCGGAGGTAGAGAGCGGACAATGTCGACCATTACCGGACGAAGGTGAAAAATTACATTAAAAAATCGCGGCTGCGGTTATCAATATATGACACGTAAATGGCATCAAATGCATCATGAACATCCTTCTTACATTCTGCCTTAGATTTGAATATTCATCCAAAAATTGTGAAATACAACGTGAACACATAAAGTAATGCAATATATGCATTGTCCAGAAACTACCTCTAAAAGCTCTTTACAAAAAAAAAAAAAAAAAATTGGTTTATGCTTATAATACGGTCAAAAAAATTCTAAAAATTCTCCATACATTCTAGTATACGCATACTAAATGAAAAAATAAATCATAAAAAATTGATGCCGTTGTGTAATTTACAAATCATGAAAAATCTTAGCTACCATAAAAAAAAACAGCTTCTGGACCAAAATGAGAAAAAGTTGCAACTGTTTAGAGCAGTGTTGTGCAGCTTCTGTGTGGATACACATCACAAGAAATGAGATGCAGCTAGTACTTACATGGCCCCTACCTCGTGGCAAGTGGTGAAGGATTACGTAATACCGTTGGCTATATAAACGCAATTATGTGCGAGGCGGCCAGTAACTGCCTCCGTGCGGAAATACCCTACCCTACTCTATATGTATTCGCGATTCAATATCCAGGGCGCGGGCCCGCGGCCCGGCCGGCCTGGTCTGGGCCATAGGGTAGAGTCTGGCGCGCTGCTCTATACTGCGTCCGTGTAGCGCAAGCCGAGAGGACGGATACCGAATGTTGTAACTGTGTAAGCATGTTGCAAGCAACGGAGTCCGCATGTACCGTGCATATCGTACACGGAATACTGACAGAGTCCGTGTTACAGGTACGCCGTCTCCAGGCAGTGTAGCGCCCGCTTCTTTCATCAATACGGTAGACCGAGTAAATCCGTCCATATGGAGTCATTTTCCTGTGAGAACTA
This sequence comes from Stappiaceae bacterium, assembly GCA_964291365.2. Taxonomy (GTDB): domain Bacteria; phylum Pseudomonadota; class Alphaproteobacteria; order Rhizobiales; family Stappiaceae; genus JBDWFY01. Next base: position 39,505 of record OZ219982.1, on the reverse strand, counting down.
TAGCGAGTATGTTGTCCGCTGTATAGGCTCGTTCTCCCATATATGCGCAATAGGCTTTTGCCAATCATTACTCTGGGAGAAGTGCGAGTAGGTGTGACTCGCACCTTCGACCTTGGCGCTAACGAGGAAAACGGTCACGCCGGAATTCATTATGCGCATTCCAATTACCCCTCTCACAATCACGTTAGAGAGCGTTTCCGATCCACTAATATAGCATAAAAGCCAAAACACTGAGGGTAATTATCCTTGTTGACATCATGGTAATGCATTCATAAGAATTTGTACAGCTCTTTGGCTTTTGTAAAGCTGATTTAGTTCAAGCGCTAACAGTAGGCCCAGATAAATAATGCTGGCATTTTTTTGAGCATTATAGGTACCTAGAAGCAATGAGCAATACTTGAGAATTATAAGCAACTTATAGTATAGCTATTGGTCTGCTGGTAGCCAGATATTGGGCTGCACCAAACTGCTGTTCTGTCAACTTGTGGTAATATGGAATGTGGATGTGGGATTTGTTACTAGCCAATTCATTTAAGTCGAGTCAAGAAAGTGCACTTGAAGACTACATTGAAGCTTCAGTTATGCTGCAGTATAACAGTTACTGACATTCACTTCGTATGCACTAAATTCATTGTTGATTACATGAAATTTGAGGAGCAAGAAATGATAATTATAGGTACATTTGAAAGAATTATAGGGCATGTTTGCCAGCATTGAAGAAATGAATTATCGGTAGAAAAAAATTTTTTATCAGGGCCTATCAGCCTAAATCGTGATTTTTTCTGCCACCCACCCAAATAAAAAAGCTTACCTGACGGCCGACTTGTTGAAAATACCAAAGGATAGATTACTTCAGGTAGTCACGGCATCATGCAGGGCTTTTTTGTCCTCCGTTCTATACAGAGATGGGTGTGGCACGGGTCAAAATGACCAGGCAGGTGGCTGACCAAGCAGACTGCTGAAACAACGTAGTTTAAACTATTTTTCGATGCTTTCAACCTCCTGTAGGCCTACGTTCTTATTTACATAAATTCTACATATTATTACTGTGGCTTAGTAAGGTTCTTGTGGCTGTAAGTTACCATCCATACTTTGGCCACGCCCACTTATTCTTTGTCAAAGGTCGAAGTCGGTCCAACGCTTGATCGAAAGCACTCCATGATAGAAGTAATGTAGGGGTAGATTCAAGTTCTGATTCTTTCAAAAATCACTTGAAACCAAACCTTCGCGATATTGAGAGTATGCTATATTGGAGGCATGGTTTCAAGTGACTTCTAAAAGTTTCATAACTTGATTCTATTGCCATGTTACTTTTATCGTGGAGTGCTTTTGATCCAACATTGGCAATTTTGACCTTTGACCTCTACGTAATGTGACTATACGGGCCGTGAAGAAGCCGTAAAAAAGCTTACGCACACCTTTTTGTGCCGCGATGTTCTTCAGAAACGTGAAAAACATCAACAAAAATCGCTACATTCCCATTGGGCATTCATTACGCGATTTACCCCATTGTTTTGTCGATTTGCGTGCGATAATACAGGCCTGTATAACTACCGCCATATAATGTGGACGAGAAAACTTCTAGCGCCCTAAATTGCTTACATGTAGACTGACGTATGGAAGGAATACCTGGGGAAATGCTTCAGCTTTAAATTTTCATGTGATAACCCTAGCAGCCTCGTACCTAGGCCCTTCCCAGCTTTTCAATGTTGCATACTGAAAAGTGGGAGGCCTGGCAGCAGAAACCACGACTTTGGCTCACGATGACGCGAAGACAAGCGGTCTGATGGTTCCTTCGAAAAGCCAGTCTTTGCTAGCCACACGCTATCTTAACAAGTTTCACTCTTTATGGATCGTACTACACTCTGTATCTAGCGTTTGAACCATACCTCTCGATCGTTGGCGACAAGAGCCCTCAAAATCTTCGTGACTTTCGACACACTGGAAGGTCTCACCACGCGTTACGCCATATACGTGACTTGTACAATAAATTGCGCTACACTTGTACTGTCGATTGCGCTTTACCTCGAACGCCCGTGAATGCGTTCGTGTGAGCGTTGAACAAACGCGACACTTCATTCGCCACGTAAAACCACGGAAAACGATGCGTAAGCCAACTGCTTGCCCAATGATTGCGTGGCATTCCAACCCATACGTTAGTTTTACACTCACACGAGGGCAAGGCTACGCTCACAGGCAAGCATTCACTGATGTTCCAAGTGAACAGCAATCGACAGTACCAGGCATTCCCGCTTTTCAGCGTGCACCATTGAAAAGCTCTGAACGGCCTGAGGACGAGGCTGACGCAAGGGCAAGGCCAGCACAATTTGTGACGTAAACTTACGCTACGTTTTCGGTGGCTTTAAGTGGCGAACGAAGTGAATGAAGTATCTCTCACGTTCTAGGCTTACACGCACGCATTCACGAGGATTCGAATGAAGCTCAATCAACGGTTGAATCAGTCTCTTCTAGCTTTTTGTTGCGACAAGCATCGACGCGGTGTGTGAACCGACTTTAAGTTTAACTGCGCTACTGGTATGCTACAGTGTATACTTAGAGTCTACTAGTAAGGAGTCTCTCTCTCTCGATTGTGTGCTACGCTATGGCAATTAATAAAACAGCAGAAAGCAGTGTACCGACCAATTTCCTTATTATTTCATCGATAAGGAAACTTCTTACTTCGTAGTAAAGTATACATCAACAGCGCAAACTAGAAAGGGAAATTCAACCATAGATAATAGAGAGGAAGGAGGGATTGGAAACGCGCGCATACCCTGTAGATATATGCTCGTCGCGGTCACGTGACTTCATCTAAGTTCACGAGTAGCATAAAACCACATCAAGGCAGCCTTTTCGGGCCTTGGCAAGGGCACCATGTATGCGTATCACCTTTCTAACCAACCTACCAGAGATCTAAAGCCAAAAAAATTAGGCAGTTTTCAGAACGGTTTTGTAGCTACCACTCACAGATTGGCTTTGTGTACTTTTTACGAGACCTGTACATGGTTAATAGATTCTTTCAAGGCCTGGCATGAACTATCGTCACATAGAGAATACAAACATCGCCTTCAGGTAAGGCCTTTCTTTTCAAAATGAACACACTAAGCCCAGATCTGTTGTGAGCCTGGGTAGACTCCAGCGTTTAAAACGCTCGCTGGGGAACATACCACATCAACAGAGCTCGCGAATGCTTCAGTTGCACTCTGTATTCGACTGTGAACAAGGTCCCATCGACTTTTCTTCTGGGTCGATCACCGTTTGTGAAGGAAAAGTACACAAAAGAATTTCAAGCGTGTACAAGAGCAGGCGCGACTACCAAGACCGTTCAAATCACTCTTTTCATTGCTTGATCCCTTGTTCGATAGCACTACACTTGTTTTTAGTCGGGTTACTGTTGAATACTAGGCTGTACAAGGCCATAGGAGCTTGTACTATACTGTACGATACTGACTTGCAAAGGGGGCGTGCCGTGACGAGCATGTTCCGTGACGTCACTATAGAGATATATGCGCGTTTTCAATCCCTCTCTCTATTATCTATGATTCAACGGATTTCATTGCAGCATACGCACATTAAATAGAGGATAGTGCGCTGTCTGTGCTGCAACGCAGACCCTACTAGTAGGGAATTGCCCTTTCTAGAGTGCGCTATTGATGTACACTTTACTAAGAAGTTTCCTTTTCAATGTGTACGTTACTTAGCGCACACAATGAAATGAAATTGTTGATACACTGCATTCTGCTGCTGTATTACGATCGAGAGGGCGACTCCTTACTAGCCCAACTGCCCAATGAGAATGTAGCGATTTTTTCACGTTTTTGTAGAACATCCTGGCACAGTGCTGGCATTTTTACGGCTTCTCCACGGTCGTATGGTTACATCACGTAGAGGTCAAAGGTCGATATTGCCTCGAAAGCACTCCACAATAGTATCAAGTCCTGAGACTTTCAGAAGTCACTTGAAGCCATGCCTACAATATAGCAATACTCTCAATGTCGCAAAATGGGTTTGATGACTTTTGAAAGTGTCAGGACTTGATTCAGCAGTCTGCTCGGTCAGCCACCTGCCTGGTCATTTGACCCGTGCCACACACATCTCTGTATAGAACGGAGGACAAAGAAGCCCTGATACCGTGACTACCTGAAGTAATCTGTCCTTTGGTATTTTCAACAAGTCGGCCGTCAGGTAAGCTTTTGTATTTGGATGAATGGCAGGAAAAATATTCACAATTTAGGCTAATAGCGCTTGAACTAAATCGGCTTTACAAAAGCCAAAGGGCATTATTATAGATTAGGATGTACAAATTCTTATGAATGCCATACCATGATGCTAGCCGGGGTAATTGTCCTCAGTATTTTGGCTTTTATGCTATATTAGTGCATGTACAAGATCGGTCACGCTTTCTAACGTGAATGTGGGCGTGGTAATTAATTCCTTCGTGAACGTTTTCCTCGTTAGCGCCAGCGTCGAAGGTTCGAGTCACACCTACTCCTCGCTATAGTTCTGTCATGGTAGCCACGAGGAACCCGTTAGGGAAAGTCTCTGCAAGTGGACTTTCCTATTGATAGCCGCTTCCTAGCGCTCGAAAAACATCGATATTGCGTTTATCCCCCATAGGTGTCTGTATATTATTGCCAACCAAGAAAGTGTGATACACCCCGCATTAACACACGTTCACGACTTTTCTCGTGCCTCGAGCCTAGTGCCAGTGGTTAAACGGTCACGCCGGATTAATGTGGTAGGAGGTAAATATTCATATGGATTTTTTCTAACATGCGTAAAAGTGTAGATCTAATACTACGTTCACACTTACAGTCTGGCACGGGTCGGCACGCTGCCAGCACCGAACGCTGAAACTCCGATTGACGTGTGAACGTGGCGACTCCGTACCGAACCGTGCTTTGGTGGCCTTGTTAAATCAACCAGGCTGGCACGGATCGACACGGGTCCATTCGGGCGCGAACACGAACATGGCGACTTGGAGCGATTCTGAGACCTTCAAACTCATTGAAATCTGGGGCGAAGACACAATTCAAGCCCAACTAGAGGGATGTAGAAGGAATAAAGAAATCTATGAGAAAATCGCCCGTGATCTAAGCGATGCTGGTTATCAGAGAACCGCTGATCAATGCCGAGAAAAAGTGAAAAAGCTAAAGAGCGAGTACAGAAAGGTGAAAGATGGCCACTATAAGACAGGAACTGGACTGATGCTTTGGATGCTGTGATAGGTGACAAACCATCAACTAAACCTCCTGTAGTGATCGACAGCCTAGATGATAACGATGTGGCAGCTGCAGCGGTGTCAGTGCAGGTGGTTGATCATACTGAAGAGGAACATGCTGGAAAGGAAAGTTCTGATGGTTCTACATCACTTGATGTACTAGAAACTGAGCCTCAATCTGGATCTAAGCTCTCCAATACACCAGTTAAGAGTCGATCAGCTACACCCATCCCAGAAGTGAAGAAAGGAAACCGAAAGCGTCCACTGAGTGAAGATAAAATCGAGAAAATGATGGGTCCATTAGTAGATAGACTGTTGAAGGCTCAAGAATCTAGTGATAGAATGTATCTTGACTTGGAAGAGAAAAGGATGAAAATGGAGGAAAGAATGAATGAAAGGGAAGAGAGGCAGAAAAGAGAGCAGAGAGAATTTCAACTTAAGCTATTTTCAATCATGATGGGTGAACAAGTTTCTGGAGCAAGCAGTGATCAGAGTCAAGCATCCTATGATACTTCAGCAATGCAATTTATAGTAACATGTACACCTTTGAAGACAACCCACCAAATGTGTGAAGTGAATGTGTGCATAATAGTATCGTTGAACATGTACATATGCACGTTGCAGTGAAAGGACATGTGCTACGCATGCACAAACTTTATTATCATAATTATTATCATCTGTAAACAATAAACATGTGCATGTATGTGGTGTGGATGTCTATTTACATATAATTTACAGTTATCAGATAATTTTGTCTCTGCATGCACACTGCGCTGCATTGATCTTCACATTGTTACAGTAGTGGAAATACTGGTACATGGTAGCCAGAGACGTCACCACTGCATTCAATGAGAAAAATAATGAACCAAAGCATCTCTTATTTCTTTGGGAGCATCTGTGGCAGTGTCATCCCGATGGCTAGCAGTTGGTGGTTGAGGTAGTTCAGAAAGAGATTCTAACCACTGATCATTAAACCGTTCACCATGAACTTCACATACATTGTGAAGAATACAGCAAGCTGCAACAACTGTTGGGATGTTTGACAGACTCATGTCATTGCGCTTCAGCAGCCGTCTCCATCTGGCCTTTAATCTTCCAAAAGCATTTTCAACTACAATACGAGCTCGTGATAGTTTGTAGTTGAAGATTTTCTGTGAGCTTGTCAATTGAGTATTATAGCAAACGGTTTCATTAGCCAAGTCATCAATGGGTATGCAGAGTCCCCTACTATGAAAATGGGAATGTCACAGCCATTGATACCCATAGTATCCCCTTGCAATATAGATCCATTACTTGCTTCTTTAAATAGAGTTGAATTAGCAAAAATCCTAGCATCATGAACATGGCGCTTGTCCCTGTCCTGAGCATTACTAATATTACTGGTTAACAGTGATAGTGAATATTTTTGTGTACGAAAGGTTTGACGGATTTCACAGCATGGGCACAAAAATAAATACAACTCCAGATTATTTCTGCTCAGAAACATGTGGTAAAGCTTTTGGCGACGCCATTCCGTAACTGAAATTTTACAAGTGAAAATTCTTGCGGCCATGTAGTGAAATACTCGAAATTTTTGAAAATATACACTATCACTGTAAATCTACACTATCACTGTAAATCAGTACTATCAACGACAGACAATATCCTGCAAATGAATCGTCAATTGTTACCGGAGTCATAGCGGATTTGTTCCGCCGTGCCAAAGTTCCGGCGGAATAAATTCGCTGGCGGATACATTCCACCGGAAAGAATACACTAGCGTACATATTCCGGCCGGATAATCTACGCGACCGCGTAAATATTCCGGCCGGCGCAAATGTTCCGCCTAGTAAAATGTGCTATTACACTTCTCAGTTTGATATCACTCGCTTTAAAAATCATTACTATGCATGGGTATGAAGATGGGCTGACCTAAGATAAAGTTTAACAAATGTAAAAGTAAAGAAAAGTGAACCATGCCCATTCAAGACACATGAAGGTCAAGGCTTATAGAGATTACAGAGTAGCTTGAAGAAAGGAAGCGAACAAATACTTCACCGTCTTCAAATTTTTGTGTACTATGATATCAATGATTCGTTGTAGCCTTCTGTGGACAATCGCTTGGACATGCATAAAGGCACATGCACACCAAATCCATGATGTGCGCATGTCACTCTGCGCCAGTGCAGAGACGTATGAAGTGGTTATGCCACTCCTGAGGCCACCAGAGAAGCTCCAATAATTATTAAAATGGAACATGTACTTTGACTCTGGTTGCACCTGTGTCAAAGAAACATCGACCGTTGCCCATCCGGAACAAATTTGCTGATTTTCTGGAAATCCGGAACAGATCCGCTAGCGAATAAATTCCGGCGGAACAAATTCGCTGTGACACCGGATGTGAGAATACCCGGCGTATTGTGCGCATATGGCACAATACGCGTTCTTAGTACCACAGGTAAAACAATGTCAAAGTCCAGTTTTTGTCATATTTATGCCAAAAATCTATTATCCTTTGCCGTCACCTACGGAGGGTAAACGTAAGTTACCAAGGCCTTCATTTCTACCCACCTAGTGTACGGCTGCCGTACACCGAGCCCGTTGCTAAGGGAGTTATTTAGAATTCCCGATCGCCAGCTCTCTGGATACAGCTAGATTCGTCGAAGTACTGTACGTTCACTCACCCTTTAAGCTTCTTAGGCATCGAAAAGGAAGCGGCTCTCGTTATGGGCAACTAAGTTCGAGACTAACTTGACCGTAGCGTTGGTTTCGAACAATCCGCCAGGTCCATCTAATTGATTTACAATTAACGCGTAGTATACGGAAACCCTATACGCATAAAGAGCAACGTCTTCAGACCGTAATTTCTCGTTTTTATGCTTGTAGCGAGATCAGGAACAAAGCGCTCTAGCTCCAAAGTGAAGTGAGCGCTCTGTCTCAGACTTGGAGGTAGTTAACTTTTCAAAAATACAGCTAACTAAAATTTCATAGAATGGGAAATATGGCCGATTTTCTCAGATCTGGTCACAATTATACATGAGTATAAGCACTTATACAAGCGTGTGCACACACATTCAGATTTGCACAAACACATACAAACACACACATGTACACTATGTACAAATATACACCACATACATGTATATGTGACCGTATCTGGGAAAAAAACCGCCATGTAGCGAATTTTATGAAATTTTAGTTAGCTGTATATTTGATAAGCTCTACCCTAGAGCTAACCTGCCTCCAAGTTTCAGACCGATCGCGCGCTTCGCGTAGGAGCTAGAGCGCTTTGTTTGCGATCGCGCCACACCCACAAAAAAAAACGAGAAATTACGGCCTAAAGGCGTTGCTATGTACGCGTATAGCGTCCCCGTATACTACGCGTGTACCGGAAGTCAATTAAATGGACTTGGGCGGAGCAATTCGAAATGAACGCCAAAGGTCAAGCTAGGCTCTAACTTTGTCGTCGATAACGAGAGCCGCTTCTTCTTCGATGCCTAAGAAGCTAAAAAGGTGAGTCAACGTTTAGTGATTCGACGAATCTAGCTGTATCTAGGATAGCCCGCGAGCGGGAATTCCAATTAACGCCCTTTGCAACGGGCTCCGTGTACGGCAGGTGCACTGACTGGGTAGATCGAGGGGCCTGTAAGTAAAGGCTTATTTCGCCTTGGTAACTTATGTTTACCCTCCGTAGGCTACGGCAATAGTTAGTAGAATGGTTCTTTGACATGAATATGACAAAAACTGGACTTTGACAATTTTCGACCCGAGGTACTAAAAACGCGCATTGCGCGACTTGCGCGTTTTCGCGACATGCAGGGTTTTCGCAAATCCGGTCACATATATAAATATAAGCATACTTGTACATACAGGAAAAAACACCCAGATGTATAGATAAGTACAAACTCACATGTACGCACAGAGATACACAGGGTACAAATATACACATATACACACATACATGCATTCACATACATGAAGGTACATATGTACATTCACAGACATAAAGGTACAAATATGCACATGTACACATACACCCTTTCACACGCATAAAGGTACACATGTACAAACATACACTTAATCACACACATAAAGGTATATACACACACATGTACACATATACACACATATAAAGGGACAAACATACATGTACACACATACACACATTCACAAACATAAGGGTACAAACACACACATGTACACACATGAACTCACATAAAGGTACACACACATGTACACACATACATTCACACACAAACATACATTTACACAAATAAAGGTGAAAACACGCATACACATTCACACACAAAGGTACAAACACATACATGTACACACAAATTCACACAAAGATACAAATGTACACATGTACACACATTCACACACAAAGGTAAATACACATGTATGTACACACATTCACTTACATAGTCACAAGCACGCATGTACAAACACACATTCACACATAAATGTGCAAACACACACATGTACGCACACACAAAGATACACACATTTACATAAATACAGGTAAAATGTACATATATACACACATTCACACACTTAAAGTTACAAACACATATGTGACCGGATCTGAGAAAATCCGGCATATTGACCAAACGCGCACATGGCGCAATGCGCGTTTTTAGTACCACAGGTAAAAAAAATGTCAAAGTCCAGTTTTTGTCATATTTATGTCAGAAAACCTCTCTATTATCCTTTGCCGTCACCTACGGAGGGTAAGCGTAAGTTACCAAGGCAAAATAAGCCTACATTTCGACCTACCTAGTCTGTACAGCTGCCGTACACGGAGCCCGTTGCTAAGGGCGTTAATTAGAATTCCCGCTCGCGGGCTGTCTGGATACAGCTAGATTCGTCGAACTACTGTACGTTCACTCACCTTTTAAGCTTCTTGGGCATCGAAGAAGAAGCGGCTCTCGTTATCGACGACGAAGTTCGAGACTAGCTTGACATTAGCGTTCATTTCAAACAGCTCCGCCCAGGTCCATTTAATTGATTTCCGGTTCACGCGTAGTATACGGAAACGCCATACGCGTACATAGCAACGCCTTCAAACCGTAATTTCTCGTTTTCTATGCTTGCATCGCATTCGTGAACAAAGCGCTCTAGCTCCAGAGCGAAGCGCGCGATCGGTCTCAGGCTTGGAGGTAGGTTAGCTCTATGGTAGAGGTTTTCAATAATACAGCTAAATAAAATTTCATAGAATGGGCAATATGGCCGATTTTCTCAGATCCGGTCACATATATGTACACACATACACACATACACATGTACACACATTCACACACATAAAGGTATAAACACATACATGTACACACCTACATTCACACACATAAAGATACAATCACTCACATATACACACATACACACATTCACTCGCATAAAGGTACAAACACACACATGTACACACATACACATTCACACATAAAAAGATGCAAACATACACATGTACACACATACATTCACATACATAGATATAAAGACACATTTACACAAATAATGGTAAAAACACACATATACATACATAGAGACATTCACACAAAGGTACAAACATATGTGACCCTCCACGAGAAAACCAAGCATAATGCGCTGGACATCAATCTGAGATACAGGCCATAATAATCGCTTGGGCTGATAATTATCGAATTTCACTTTTTGGCATAGATCGATAGAGGAATCATTCCTCTACACGAAAATCTGCTTCGTAGCTTCTAGAACGCTATATTTACCGAGTTATGGCTCGAAGAAGTCAGCCGTGTAGCTACATAGAGCGTTCATGGCACGGACTCGTTGCTGTAGGCAACCGTGGCAGCTGCGAATAAAAAAGTCGCCAGCCACTTTTCTTCTTCGATTTTGTGTACAAACAAGCCTTAGAAACGCTTGTCTTCTCGTTCTTTTCCGTCGAAACGGCGAGTGCTGCTCTCGTTCGAGCGTTTTGGAGCCATCTAGCTCGTTGACTTTGTGGGCGGGGCCACGGATTTTTAATAAACGGCGAGTATACGGACTTCCGCGTGCAATGTACGTAGCAATGTTTCGTTGCACTTTCTGCAAAACTATAGTACGGGCGATCTGGGTACATTTTGGCTCATATCTACATGACTATACGGGCTAGAGACTTCAAATTTGCAGGAGCAGCAGTTCAAAGGTTGTAGTTGGTAATGGTGGCCTTAACTCAAAATCGGTTGTCAGCGTATTATGCTTGGTTTTGTCATGGAAGGTCACATATGCAAACACCCACATGTACACACACACATTCACTCACAAAAAGGTACAAACACACACATGATACACATTCATACACATAAAGATGCAAGCACACACGTACACACATACATTCACACACGGACACATACACACATTTACACAAATAAAGATGTACATACATACACACATTCAAACACATAAAGGTACAAACACATACATGTACACAGATACACACATTCACACACATAAATGTATAAGCATACCATGTACACACATTCACACACATAAAGGGACAACCACATGCATGCACGTACATTCACACAAATAAAGGTACAAACACATACATGTACACACATACACACATTAAGGGACAAACACATGTACACACATACACACATTCACTCACACAAAGGTACAAACACATGTACACTTACATATTAACACACATAAATGTGCAAACACACACATGTACATACATTCATTCACTACAAAGATACAAACACACACACATTTACACAAATAAAGGTAAAAACACACATGTGCATACATACACACATTTACACATAAAGGAACAAACACACATGCACACACATGCACACGTTCACACACATAAAGATACAACACACATGAACACACATACACACATTCACACACATAAAGGTACACACACATGTATACATACACACATTCACAGACATAAAGGTACAGACACACACATGTACACACATTCACACATAAAGGTACACACATATGTACACATATACACACATTCACACCCATGAATGTAAAAACACACATGTACACATACACACATTCACACACATTAAGGTACGCACACATGTACACACAAGAATTATACACCACATACATATATAGATATACACATGTACACACTTTCACACACATAAGGGTACAAACACATGCATGTACACACACATTCACATGTATAAACTAGAAATACACATGTACACACGCATGCTTACACAAACGTGTACACACACATACAGACACGTACACACGCACACACATGTGCTTGCATACAGTTACACACAGGGACAAACACACACTCATGTATAAGTATAAAGACACATACATACACATACACATATTCACACACACAAATACACACTTGTACACATACATTCACACACCAATAAAGGTACAAACACACATATGCACATATTCACACACATGAAGGTGCAAACACATACATGTACACACATTCACACACATAAAAGTTCAAACACATATATGTACACACATACATACATTCTCACACAGAGGGACAAGCACACATGTACACACATACACACATTCACAGACATAAAGGTGCAAACACACACACGTACACATTTACACACATTCACTCACATAAAAGTACAAACACACATGTACACACACACATTCACACAAAATGGTACAAACATACACATGTACACACGTACACCCATTCACACACATAAAGGTACAAACACACATGTACACACACACATTTACAAACATAAAGGTACAAACACACACACATATACACACATACACATATTCACAAACATAAAGGTACAAACACACACATGTACACACATACACACATTCACACACAAAAGTACAAACGCATATACACATGTACACACATTTACGCACATAAAGGTACACATGTACACACATACACACATTCACACACATAAAAGTACACACACATGTACACACATACACATTCACAAAGGTACAAACACACACATGACACGTATACATACGTTCACACATAAAGGTACACATACATGTACACACATTAACACACATAAACGTAAAAACACACACGTACACATTCACACATTCACACACATTAAGGTACAAACATATGTACACACATACACACATTCACACACATAGAGGTACAAACATACACATGTACACACATTCACATGCATAAAGGTACACACATATACACACACCAATTATACACCACATATACATACACATTCACATGCATAAAGGTACAAACACACATTTACACACATGTGTACACACAAACGTGTACACACATGTACACACATGTGCATACACAAACGTGTACACACATACACACATGTGCTTGAATACAATTGCACAAAACACACACTTGTATATATAAGTATAAAGACACATGCATACCCATACACATAATCACATATAAAGGTAGACGCATGTACATACACACATTCACACACTCATAAAGGTATAAAGATATACATGTACACACACATGTACACACATACACACATTCACACATTCACACACATAATGGTACAAACACACATGTACACACACACATTAGCACGTATAAAGGTACACACATTCACATACATAAAGGTACACACATGTACACACCAATTGTACACCACATATATATACACATTCACATGCATAGAGGTACAAACACACATGTACACACATGTGTATACACAAACGTGTACACACATGTACATGAATACAGTTGCACAAAACACACACTTGTATATATAAGTATAAAGACACATGCATACCCATACACATAATCACATATATAAAGGTAGTTGCATGTACAAACACACATTCACACACTCATAAAGGTATAAAGATATACATGTACACACACATGTACACACATACACACATTCAAGGTACAAACACATACATGTACACACACACACATTCACACACATAAAAGTACATACACATACACACACAATTTCACACACATGTATACATGCACGCACATTCACACACAAATGTACAAACACACACGTACATACACACATAAAGGTACAAACACATGTATGTACTCACATACACATTTACACAAATAAAGGTGCAAATGCACACATGTACACACATAAAAGTAAAAACACACATGTACATACATACGCATAAACATAAGGGTACAAACACATACACGTACACATATACATACATTCACACACATTAAGGTACAAACACACATGTACACACACATTCACACAAATAAAGGCGCACACACATGTGCACACATACACACTTCACACATATAAAGATAAAAACACATACACATATACACATTCACGCACATATAGTTACAAACACATGTACACACATATTCACACACATAAAGGTACAAGCACACACATGTACAAACACACATTCACACACATAAAAGTACATACATTCACAAACATAATATATATGTACACGTGTACACTCATACACACATTCACACACAAAAGTACACATACACACATACACTTTCACACACATGAAGGTACAAATATACATGTACGCACACTCATGCACAAAGGTACAAACACACGTACACATGCACATTCACACACATAAAGGTACAAACATACATATGTACTCACATACACATTTACACACATAAAGGTGCACATGTACACACATACATTCACACACAAAGATACAAACACACACACATACACACATTTACACACATAAAAGCAAAAACATACATGTACATACATACACACACATAAGGGTACAAACACATACATGTACACATATACATACATTCACACACATTAAGGTACAAGCACATGTATTCACACATTCACACAAATAAAAGTACACACATGTACACACATACACACGTATAAAGATAAAAACACATGTACACACATACACACATTCATGCACATATAGTTACAAACACATGTACACACATACACATATTCACACACATAAAGGTACACACACATTTACACACATACACATTTACACACATAAAAATACAAACACACACACATTCACAAAACATATGTACACATACACACATTCACACATAAAGGTACACACACATGTACACACATACACACATTCATAGTCATAAAGGTACAAACACACATGTACACATATACACACATTCACTCATAAAGGTACACACAAATGTGCACAAATACATTCACACACACAAACATAAAAACACACATGTACACATACACACATTCACACACATTAAGGTACAAATACATACATGTACACATATTCACACACATAAAGGCACACATACATGTACACATTCATTGACACACATAAATGTACAAACACATGTACACACACACATTCTCACACAGAGGTAAAAACACAAATGTACACACATTGACACACATAAAATTATTAACACATGCATGTACACACATTATCACACATAAAAGTACAAACACTCATATGTACACACATACACACATTTACACACAAAGGGACAAACACATATGTACACACATACACACATTCAAAGGTACAAACACACACATGTACACACATACACATATTCACACACATAAAGGTACAAACACACACATGTACACACATACATTCACACACAAAAGTACAAACGCATATACACATGTACACACATTTACGCACATAAAGGTACACATGTACACACATACACACATTCACACACATAAAAGTACACACACATGTACACACATACACATTCACAAAGGTACAAACACACGTATACATACGTTCACACATAAAGGTACACATACATGTACACATACATTAACACATATAAACGTAAAAACACACACATGTACATACACACATTCACACACATTAAGGTACAAACATACACATGTACACACACTCACATGCATAAAGGTACACACATGTACACACACCAATTATACACCACATATATATATATACACATTCACATGTACAAACACACATGTACACACATGTGTATACACAAATGTGTACACACATGTACACACATGTGCATACACAAATGTGTACACACATGTGCTTGAATACAATTGCACAAAACACACACTTGTATATATAAGTATAAAGACACATGCATACCCATACACATAATCACAAATATAAAGGTAGACACATGTACAAACACACATTCACACACTCATAAAGGTATAAAGATATACATGTACACACACATGTACACACATACACACATTCACACACATAATGGTACAAACACACATGTACACACACACACATTAACACGTATAAAGGAACAAACACACATGTACACATTTTCACACATATAAAGGTACAAACACACATTTACACACATACACACATTCAAGGTACAAACACATACATGTACACACACACATTCACACACATGAAGGTACAAATATACATGCACGCACATTCACACACAAACGTACGAACACACACGTACACATACACACATAAAGGTACAAATATACTCACATACACATGTACACAAATAAAGGTGATGTACACACATACATTCACACACATTAAGATACAAACACACACATACACACATTTACACACATAGAAGTAAAAACACACATGTATATACATACACATACACATAAGGGTACAAACGCATACATGTACACATATACATACATTCACACACATTAAGGTACAAACACACATGTACACACGCATTCACACAAATAAAGGTGCACACACATGTGCACACATACACATATTCACACATGATAAAAACACATATACACACATACACACTTACGCACATATAGTTACAAACACATGTACACACATACACATATTCACACACATAAAGGTGCAAACATACACTTGTACACACATACACATTCACACACATAAAAGTACATACACACATTCACAAACATATGTACACGTGTACACTCATACACACATTCACACACATAAAAGTACATACACATATACACAGATACACTTTCACACACATGAAGGTACAAATATACATGCACGCACACTCACACACAAAGGTACAAACACACGTACACATGCACATTCACACACATAAAAGTACAAACACACATATGTACTCACATACACATTTACACACATAACAGTGCAAATGTACACATGAACACATACATTCACACACATAAAGATACAAACATACACACACATAAGGGTACAAACACATACATGTACACATATACATACATTCACACACATTAAGGTACAAACACATGTATTCACACAAATAAAAGTACACACACACATATAAAGATAAACACATGTACACACATACACACATTCATGCACATATAGTTACAAACACGTGTACACACACACATGTTCACACACATAAAGGTACAAACACATACATTTATACACATAAAAGTACACACATACACACATTCACAAAACATGTATGTACACATGTACACTCATACACACATTCATACATAAAGGTACACTCACATGTACACACATACACACATTTATAGTCATAAAGGTACAAACACATGTACACATATACACACATTCACTCATAAAGGTACACACAAATGTACACAAATACATTCACACACACAAACGTAAAAACACACATGTACTCACACACATTCACACACATTAAGGTATAAATACATACATGTACACACATTCACACACATAAAGGTACACATACATGTACACATTCATTGACACACATAAACGTACAAACACATGTACGCATACACATTCACACAGAGGTAAAAACACAAATGTACACACATAAACACACATAAAGTTATAAACACATGCATGTACACACATTATCACACAAAAGTACAAACACTCACATGTACACACATACACACATTTACACACATAAAGGGGCAAACACACATGTACACACATACACACATTCAAAGGTACAAACACACACATGTACATACATACACACATTCACGGACATAAAGGTACAAACTCACACATGTATCCACATACACATTCACACACAAAGGTGCGAACACAACATATGTACACGCATACATTTACACATATAAAAATACAAATACACATACACACATTTACACAAATAAAAGCCACACATTCACACACATAAAGGTACACATACATGTACACACATACACACATTCACACACATAAACGTACAAACATTCACATGTATATACGTTCACACACATAAGGGTACAAACGCATGTACACACTTACACACATTCACATGCATAAAGGTACAAACCACATGTACACACATGCATAACCAAACGTGAACACACACGCACAGACCCGTACACACACATACACACTTGTGCTTGAATTAAGTTACACACAGGGACAAACATACACACATGTATATATAAGTATAAAGACACATGCATACACATACACATTTACACACATAAAGGTACAAACACACACATGTACACACACATTTACACACTCATAAAGACACAAACATATACATATACACATATTCACACGTACAAACACATACTTGTACGCACATTCGCACACAAACACACATGTACACACACACATTCGCACAAATGAAGGTACAAACACACACATGCACATATATACTCACATTCACACACGTACAAACACATGTGTACATACACACATTCACACACAAAGATACAAACACACACATGTACACACACATTCACACACATGAAGGTAAAACACACATGTATACACATATGCACATTCACACACATTAAGGTACTCTGAACAGTTAAGGCCTAGGTCCACTTGAACAGGAGTGATGGTCACATTTGAGGCCACAGAGGCTACATGAAGCAAGCTATGAACTTCACACTTGAAACATGGATACTAGATATATTACAGAATTCAATTAATTAATTAATGGCCACGCCCACCTGTTAATTAATTAATTGTAGTTAAAAATATCCATACACTCACTTAGGCGGCGTATATAAACAACAGGCAGGCTTTAGTTGAAGAGGTCCTCTTAACAAGCATGTTTAGCACTACCAATTTCTAAATTAGCGTCTTGTATGCATATACTTTCGGGGAGTTACAACCTTATGAAATCCGAGATTGTAGTCAATTTTAAGCTAATTAAATATTCATAGCCTTATAATGGCTCTATGATCGTTTGCTAACAACGAATATACCAGAATGATGTCTGCTCTTTCCAATGGACACCCTCACAGTAAGTCCCAGGGTGGCTTTATACGCCGCCTTTCTTGACTTAGTCCACCATCTCCAGCTGCTCCGTGTAGCCTCGAGCGCTTAGTACACTAACAACTGCTTGTGGCACAAGAATAGCCTAGCCTATGGATGTAAACTCTATGCTAAAGGCTAACTACATCCTACCACTAACTAACGATCAACTAGCTATCTCGTACACGACATTTTCTAGCTTACTAGCCACTCGTTTCTAGACAAAGCTCACTGTCAGCCATTGGCCACACCCCCGTATATTTTTCAATAATTCCGTTCACCTCCGCTACATGTACGTAACGCGTGCCCCAGGCCTTAATGTGCCAGAGTACACATACATGTACACACATACACTTACACACATATATTAACACACTAATGTACATACATGCACACATTCACACACATAAAGGTATAAAAACACACCTGTACACACACACACATTCACAGATATAAGGGTACAAACATACACATGTACACATATACACACATTCACACACATAAATGTACAAACATACGCATATACACACATACACATTCACACAAAGGTACACACACATGTGCACACATTCACACACATAAAGGTACGCACACATTCGCACAAATGAAGGTACAAACACACACATGCACACATTCACATACATAAAAGTACAAACACACATGTAGACATACACATTCACACACAAAGGTACACATGTACACACACACATTTACACACATAAAGGTACAAACACAGGTGTACACACATGCACATTCACATACATAAAAGTACAAACACACATGTACACATACACATTCACACACATAAAGGTACACATGTATACACATACACACATTTACACACATAAAGGTACAAATACACACATGTACACACATACATATTCACAGACATAAAGGTACACACATATTTACACATACACATTCACACACATGAAGGTAAAAACACACATGCACACATACATACAATCACACATTAAGGTACACATACATGTATATATATATATGACCTGTGGTGAGTTGAAAGAGGGGAGAACCCTTTAATTATAGTATGAAGGATAATGTTAAATCCCTTAATTTTTATTGTTGTGTACATGTACAAGTCATGTAGCTCAATAGTAATCCATACTCCATGTAATTCAAGGCTTAGCCCAATATGGATGGGGCTAACATTCACTCATGTCTGTGTTGATAGTATCAGAGGAGGTACAAAAGGATCATGTGCTCCCTCAAAAATGCTGTATCATCACTTTTTATCCCCATACTCTTTACATAGTAAAGCTTCGACAGCGATTGTCAAAGGAGGGATCACCAAACAAATTATATGGCTATGATCAGTGATTGAAACTACACTATTATTTTAAGCTAGAGATCCCTTGGGGATCCCACAATTTTTAACCTTCAACACAGCAACTGTATGTGGGACACACCCATGATGACACAAACTGGTATGGGTGCGAGTCACATGGAATATTAACGATTTCGTACCTCCTCTGAGCTGAACATGTACATGTATTGTTTAAATGAGGACAGTCAGGACACCATGCATGAAAATGACACTATACATTGTACATACATGTATAACTCTACATGTACATGCATGTGCACATGTATACATACCTGAGGAGATGGGTCCATAAAGTGAAAGGTTAGTAGATCTTCCATACCAAGTAACTTGAGAAGCAGCATCACATTATGGACTATACGATGGATCTCTGGAACTGTCACTTTCAGTCTACACTAAGACCCAGGTAGATTGGGTGATGAGGAATGTAGTGTGGGATGTAGTATTTGGCCACAGACCACAAACCACAATGACGTACCACAGGGCTTCACGTGTGTACAATTACGTATGTATGAGGCTCCAACGCTATGAATATTATTATAAAGACATGCATGCGCAATAATATACACAAGAGGTCACTAAGGTCACAGTGTTTAGCTAGAATCGATGTCAGTGTCACTTCCATGATCTGTTGCCCATGAAACTCATCACTATGTTCATCTTCATGTTTCTGACTGGTCATCTTTGTCTGCTGGTTCATCTTCAGATTTTCCTCTTCATCATCACTCTCTGGAGAGTCTCCATCATCCCATGTGATGCTTACCTCCCCATCAGTTGTGTGCCAATCAAATTGTTCATAGCATGGAAGGAAAGGAGACTGAGTTAAAGGTATGCTAAGACTTAGTTTTAAGATGTAATTTGCTTGTTTACAGTGTAAGACTAGTGCTTGTGATGAGGATATCAGCTTCAACTCATGTAATTTAGTCACTTTGGATAAAATCGTGCCATTTTAAAAGGCAAAGTAGTAGAGAAGTTGACATACATTAAGCTTCGTCAGAGTTGGGGTGATTGCATATTAAACTATAACCGCAAAAAACTGGTTTTGACCTGAAGAATGGTTTATGTTTGTAAAAATTAACTGCTGTGACTAACCTTATCCATGCATATTCGTGACTTTTTGATGTATTGGAATTTTCCCATTTCCATTTTGAGAAATCGGCCATCGGGACACACAAAGCATAGATCATTAATAAATACTTCTAGAACCTTTTGTCAGTGGTTCTGATGTGATGCTGTTTTCCATTATAGTCTCTGCTATGGTTATCATCCACATTTCTTTCCACACTGTATATACATGTACACTAAGTTCAAGTTACATGCAGCCTGAAAAACACCTGGCAACAAGCAAGCAAGCAGGAAATGAGGGATATTTGAAACTTCAAATTTATACTTGCCAATTGGAGGAGGAGAGATCAAAGTTGACACAGCATAATTTCTTTTGCACACACGGCTTGCCTTACAGGTCGAGTAATAGTATTGTTATGCGCGTGCATAATAATAATATAGCACATGCAACACCCACGCGTGACGTCACACAACCGTTCCTGGCATGGAGAATTGAAGTTAGACTCACCTTTTTGGATTTTTAACGGTAGCTTGTGCACCTCGGACAAGGTCTTATCCACATCTAGGCTGGTCTGCTGGCAGTGCAAGTTGAAGGGATGACATCATCCAAAGTTGGGATCATTTTGACCTTTCGCATCAACCTGCCCAAAACGCTGAAGTTGGCAGAGACAGAAAAACCGAGAGAACGCGTGTACAGATAGGTCTATAGTGTGAAAAGTAGAATAGATACAGACTTGTAGTTTGTTGTTATGATTGCAGTGGAGACTATATTTACAAGAACTCGGCCAGTTGGAATGCTGAATCGTGAAGCTAGAGAACAGTGAACGCCGATATAATTTTGGTAATTATTCTTCGTTTTCAGTGACGTTTTAGTACTACGTACAACAAGCAATAGCCAAGATTGTTGTGGTAAAGTGTAGTCTTGAAAGTATATTTTCTTGACTGAGAAAGAGAAGGGATGAGTCTTCCTGGCATCAACCTGCCCAAAGAGCTGAAGTCGACTCCAGACATAATTGTACCCGCGCACCTGTCGATTTCGCGGGCAAGAATCTTACTGTTACCCAAGATTGTAGGTTACAGTGTGCTATTTCATCATTCTTTTCGTGATTTCGATCATTAGAAAGAGCTACTGGACAAACATAAGAAAAATACAGACAATAATATATAGTAATAAAATCTTGATTATCATTCCCATGTGTTTGATTACATGACCTCTGGCCCGAGGTAGTCACGTACGTAGGTGGCAGGGCCGTAGGAAGGTATTCAAGAGTGGGGAGGCTCTCTGTAGAAGAGTTTGTAGCAATTAAGCGCGCACGCAAAATTTGAAGCCACGCCCGAAAATAGTTAAACCACGGCCCACAAAATCTCTCCATTCGCGCGCGAACAGTACACTGTTGAATGCTCACTTATGATCATGCATAATCGCAGGACTGTGGCTCGAGCTCATATCCAGGATTGCTGAATCAGCACCAGCTGGTTCTGCATGCACGTGTTGTGGTTTGGCATATTTTAGGTAAGATTTAGGGGGTCAAAGGTCGGATGTAAGGCATAAAAAAAGTGGGGCGGCTCGAGCCGCCCCGCCTCCGACGGCCCTGAGTGGGGCCTCCGTGTAGACTGCTTTGCTGAAAGTACTGCCTTTGAACATGTGAATGTGTGTGAAGAGAGGGTAATATGTATAACGTACAAGTGCATATTTTTTTCGCATACAATTTAAGTGTGTGGATCGTGATGTACATGAGTAATGGTCATCCTATTATTGTTCTACCTTAATTATTAACCGATTGTAAGTGAATTCGCTACACGCATGCGTCAACACCGGAAGGTGGTTGTAGCGAATTCACTACAGCTGTACCGTACTCATCTTTAGTCAATAGTGTGCTTCAGAGGAGCCACTGACCTATTCGACATTGAATCGAGTCTCTCCACCGACCACTCCCACCGTTGATTTCTCGATCTTTTATCGCTACAAGCTTGCACTTATTGAACCGGTAAGTGATAGTACATGGTGTAAAGTTCAATTCATGAATATAAATACATTACACAATAACTAGCTAAATGGCAGCTAAAGGGCCCGCTTGACTGTGGATGACGTGCTGCAGTATTGTACTGATAGCGATGATGATGCTGCTGCTGACTGTGAGCCTGACTTTGATCCAGATGAGCTTGTCATGGATGGTAGTGATGACAAATTTAGTGACTTGGAAGGGGATGAATTTGTTGATGACATCGATGAAGACGACCCCAACACCCTGCATGATACTCCAGCAGCAAGTAGTACAGGCACCATCAGCTCTTTTGGTAACCAAGATTCGACATGGAGCACCACCATCACATGCCTATCCATCCATCCTTTCACCTTCCCAGTAGGCCCCACTCAATACATCTTCACTGAAAGTCTTCAACCTGTTTTTCTCGCCAGACCTAATGGAAAGAATAGTAAAAGAAAGCAATGCATATGCAAAGATAGCAATGGGAGACGAGAAGTATGACAAATGGTCGAAGATAACAGTGGAGGAGTTGAAGGCGTTCTTGAGATTTAGTGTTTTGATGGGCATAAACCATCTTCCGTCCCTCAACGACTAATGGTCACGAGATCCCTGTCTTAGGTATGTTCCAGTGGCTGATTGCATCACTCAAGACCGATTCCTTGAGATCTCACGGTATCTCTACTTTGTCAACAACGACACACTGGTACCATATGAAGAGGATGGCCATGACTGTCTCGGGAAGGTCAGACCACTGATTGACCACCAGTTCACCAAGTTCGCTTAGGCCTACGAGCCCCACCGTGACATTGCTGTTGATGAGGCAATGATCAAGTTTCAGGGTAGATCATCGCTGAAACGGTATATGCCACTGAAACCAACCAAGCATGGGATCAAGGTGTGGGTTGCTGCAGACAGCACCAATGGCCACTTCTCGAGGTTTAAGGTCTACACAGGAAACAAGAACAACACCACTGAGCATGGGCTAGGAGCTAGAGTTGTCAAGACGCTCACCTGATCTCCTAGCTACCACCATGTCTATTTTGACAACTACTTCACCAGCCTCAAACTCCTGGAAGATCTTGAGAAGGACAGCATCTATGCCTGTGGCACTGTGAGAAAAGATCGCAAGGGTTTTCCTCCCCAGTTGAAGAAACCGAATCTGAAGAATAGGTGAGTGTACACATTATGAGTGTACACATTATGAGTGTGCATGTATGTGCATGTGTGTGTGCATTTACATGTACGCATGTGTGTACATAACAGTGTGTGGATGCATGAATAACAGAGTTTGTGTGTGTGCATATATGAAAGGGGAGGAGGAAGTATGTTGAACAGCATAATACTGTGTGTATCAACTGTTTGTATGGCTTTTGTAATGATATTGACTCTTGGTGGCCAAGCTGTAATGTGCACATAACATGGTGCTATGCTAGCCATGTGTATAGGTATGCACTGGTTGGCATAGCACCATGTTATGTGCTCAGCAAGATTGGATATCATTACAAAATAATACAAATGCTAACTGTACAAACAGCTGTTACACACAGTATTGCACAGTTCAATACTCTCCCTATCTCCCTTTCATATACTCTTGGTACAATTTACACACAAAACAACTAAATACACACATAATAGAGGTGAATTTCTCACAGTCCAGAAAGGCAATGTATGTGCAAGTTCTTGGATGGATAGTAAGGTTGTCACAGTCATGTCCACCACCAGCCAGCCCCAGTCGACTAACGTCCTCCGGCGCCAAAAGGATGGTTTGAGGATATCTGTGCCTTGCCCCATGTCTGTCTTGGACTACAACACCTATATGGGCAGCGTTGACAGAGGAGACCAAGTCAGGGGCTACTACAGCTGCAGAATGAAATGCAGAAAATTTTACAAATACATCTTTCATTTTCTGCTTGACGTGGCTATCACAAATGCCTTCATCCTACAAAAGGGCTATTGTGAGGATGCACCTTTCAGCTCGATCAAGGAATTTGAACTCAAGCTGGCAAGTGAGCTCATAGGAGACTACTGCAGCAGGAAAAGAGCTGGTCGTAGTGGAGGAGTTGTTTGTTCTCTCGCTCTCCAACAGTTCCTACCACCATTCCTGAGAGCTATCCCTCCAAGAAGGCAAAGCACAGGCGAGCACGCTGCACCAGGTGTTACAGCCGGACAAAACGGAGTGTATTCACCTCGTGGTACTGTACCTAGTGTCATGTGTGGCTGTGTCATACAGGAGAGCAGAACACAGACTGCTTCATGATGTGGCATGCTCAACACGTCCCTGAACTGTAACAAAGTTAATTTTTATTGTACTGTAGTTTTTTCTTATGTTACTATCTACTTAAGGCAGCTATCAGATACTGCCTCTGTATGCTCTAAACATATAATATATAACTTGGTAGGCCAAAGAACCTACAAAGAGCCTACCAACTGAACAAATACTTGAGCGATCATTACTACTTACACTCCTATTGTCTATGGCTACTTTGTCAAACTTGACATGCAATACTTACCTGAATTGAATTGTAGCAATCTCGTTTCCAGAGCTGATGTTTATGATCGACTTGGGTAGCAATCGAGAGCCCGTTCATTGCTCTCGAACTTGGTAGCTTCATCCTGGCACAAATGTGGTCCCAGAAGCAGTTTTAACCGCTTTCAGTCACGTGATGTCAAAAATTGCGTTCAGTAAAAAATTAATTTAGTTCTAATAGAAACACTACGTGAGCCCAATCTTTGCATATAATTGATTAAAGGGGCTTACTCATCCTGCCCTCTCCTCCCAGCTCATCCAGATCGCTGGTAAGCATTAGCCTGAGGGGGAGAGAAAAGAGACATGTACATGTATGTATGTACAGTGACTAACATGCAGCACATTATGTACACATCCGCATGTATGTGTACATGTACATGTACAATGTATATCATGGCTTATTTTCTATTATGACAACCTATACCAGAGTTTGAAGCTCAATCATCTCCCATCTACATGTACTAGCCTTGCCAGATGACATCAGGAAATCTCAACGAATGCATTGCTACCAAAATTAATTTCACTCTCGGCTTGCAGAACAACATCTGGCAAGTCTATCACTGCACAGCATGTCTATGTGAATGCTACCAAAGGCACCAAACAGCTTGTGGTTATGAAGGTGACATGGTTTATCCCCAAAAAATTGTATTAAATTAATGATGATTACGAGTGCTTACCTGGTATACTTGAAGAGCATCCATACCAAAGTGAGGATTAGACACTGTAGACCTTGCCTTACAATAGCAATAGCCACAGTCCACTACAATCATTATACCATAAACTCTGTGTGTGTGAGAGAGAGATAGAACCCTTTAATTGTTGCAACATAAAAAATGGAGAACCAATTACATGACAACATAGATATTATGACCCACAGGGAGATGAAAAAGGGGAGAACCCTTTAATTACAATAAGAAGGCTGATGTTGTGAGTAGAATCCCTTACTATGATTTTTTCTTTTGCTTGAGATTGAGCACCCTTCTGAAGGATACACACACCACCTCAGCACAATGCATCTACAAGTAGCTCATTAGTAAATCACCCACCACTGGGCACCTTAGATAACTTGTGGCAATAAGGAAAGTGTATGCGACAGTTTTTCATAAGTTACCTGACATTTTCAACAGAAATGATAACACTCCCATGCACTCTAAGAGAGGTATAGACAACTTATGCCCAGAAAGCACCACAAAGTATACGTATGTGCATAGTAGGGAAAAAATATTGCACTATGTGTACATGTGCATGTTTGTGTGCATATACTGCAGCTTACACACAGTGGAATATTTAGCAAATAGCTCAGAATAGCCACATCCAAGCTCCACCCACTATAAAAAATGCTTTGATAAATGTGATAATAAAAGAGCCAACTAACATATATCGTACAATATACAGTATGCATACTTACACATATTTAGGGCCTACTATGCACGTAGGTATACTTCGTGGCAGTTTGGTGTGTGGGAAGAGGTTCGAGTCTGAATGGACATTTTCCTGTTATGATTTTGATAATCACATTTGTTTACAATAAAAGAGGGTGGAGTTTGAGTGCAACACTTTCCGAACATTTTTTCCATGTATAATACTCTAAAGATTGGAGCCATGGAATGGATTCAGGCCATATATGTGTACATACATGTAGTTACACTGTACATAATTTTCGTTGCTACAAAACCTTTGTATGACAAATTCTCATGCTTAAAAAATGTCCATAGGAACAATCCCTTATCATGTTTACATTAACAGTGCACACGCATACTGTAAGACTATCAGACTGCAGATTCACACTCTCTTTCTCTCTGTCTCTCACTCCCCTCCTTCCTCCAGGTTGTATCTCGTTGTAACAACCTCAAACGTCGTAATGACCTCATATGCACAAGTACATGACACTACTTTCACACATAATGTACAACTGACCCAATACTGCCTCACAAGTGACCTCCATTTCCTCCTGTACCGGCGTGAAGATCAAGATGATGTCACTTTTAGAATGTTGAAGGTGAATCTGAATGACCTGCTACACAGCATTCTCTTTGTAATCATCCGAGGGGCTACGAGTAAATATCAATAGGAAAGATTGACCAGGGAACGTTGCTGAAAATTTATCAGCATCTATGGTAGCTGAGGTGACAAACAGTTTGAGGTCGTTACGTTAAAATACAACCTGGAGGGAGGATGGAATAACGAAGAGAGAGAGACAGACAGGGAGAGAGAGTGTGAATATATACAGCTAAGAGTACATGCATGTACTGAAATCTTTGTTGTAAAAATATTTTCGTAGTCAATGGCAGCTACAAAAATGAATCTTACAAAAATGCATGCACACTATTGACATTAGTGTGGTAAGGGGTCGTTCTTACAAAAAATTTCAATACAAAAATTTATCATACGAAAGTTTACTAACACAAAAATTTCCAAATCTATAGGTCATAAAATTGATTTTCCATTAATTAGAACACTATTCACAGTCATAGCTATTTAGAGACATAGATAAAAAACCATCCCTGAAAGAAGGGCTTACATGTAAGCTGTCAGCAAAGATACACATGATAAGAGGCAGAAGCCTGAGAAGGGTGTATTATTGGTTAGGTAAGGGGTCGTCACCTTTCTTAAAGAGTGTTTAGGGATATTTCGTGAGCCTTGTCCATAATGTCCAGGTCAGGCTCCCTGAAGCACACCTCAGCAGCCATATGGAAATTCTGTGTAGGAGAGACAGAGATAGACCACACCCACTCCACAAGAGCAGTTATATGACTTGTTAGACCACTTCTCTCTTATACAAATACAGTTAATGTGAAACTAGTAGCAGATGTTATAGATAGTAAGAGTACATGTATAAAACATATAGCCGAAAATTTTCGTTATACAGTATCTACAAGTTGTGTATAGGTGGTAACGGGTACATTTACCCTATGATGTGAGTGGGTGTGGATGGTTTTGTGGTTGAGTATCTGCTCATAGACAGTCTGTAGTTCACACGGTCGGTCTAGAGAGAGCTGGACAGAGTTCTAGTAGGCTGCAGAGTCTTGTGTGTGTGCATGATAGGTTGTCCAACTTGCCCCAGAGCAACAGCAGCCCCACATGATTGCATGGGAATATAATAATTATGTATAAATGTACTGTACGTACGTATAGTATAAGCATGGTTATCAACTCAAAAAAGTGACTAAACAGTAGCCTTCCCCGTTCTCTTCAATGCATGCAAGAAAATAAGGGGGAGATACTAGGATAGGAAGGGTGGCGGATCAAGCTACACTGATTATCAGTGAGGGTAATACGATCCTTGGAGGCACCACGGAGCTACAACCTTTGTACTAGCTGCTATGTGGTCGTAACTTTGCTTTAATATCACTGCATTAAATTTACAGCGAGACCCCAAGCCTGCATCAAACAATCCAGCAAGTGTAAAATTAATACACACTCACTCATCTTCTAGTACCTTTTCTCGTTGAAGGCATCGAAGACCCACTGACAGCTACCGGAAGGTTCAAGTACTTGGAGAACGCGACGCGACTTTTTGGACCCCAGCCTTGGCGTAGAGCTCGTTAAATCGGCAAGATATCTCTCCCATTTGCACGGAGGACAGCTGGCACACAACCTTCTCAAAGGTACGCTTGAAAGACGACTCGCTCCGATCCATCTTTAATGCGATCGTTTGGTAAAGGTCGTTTGAATAGGACATTAATCGGGGCATATGCATATACCGTAGTTCGGAAATTTTCGCGTATAAAATTTTTCACGTTTTAAAATTTCGTGTTAAAAATTTTTCGGACATCGCCTATTTGTCCGAAAAATTTTTAACACGAAATTTTAAAACGTGTGCTAGTCAGATCCCGAACTACGGTATATATGGGGGGAACTGCATTTGAAAATCTGGACGAGCAGGTGGACGAATACCCCCCAGTATGTTTGAGATTCAAAGATGCCAACAAACTGCAAGTTTTTGCAGCTGGCTGGATAGCAGGCAGGTGTCTGAGATCATGCTGTGAGTTCAAATACGCACCTGTACCTTCAATAGGCCTGACTGTGATAGTTTGGGAAATGTTAAATCGGCAAGACTGCCAAATTTAAAATAATTTGCCATTTCTTTTGAAATTTATTTGCAGGTGTGTCTCGCTCGCCGATGCCTCGTGGCTACTGCCGCCTCAGGGAGAAAATAACAAGGCAAGGTAACACACTGAGTTGGTGTGTAGCTATTTCGTGGTAGTTCAAAGCTTAGCCTAATATGGATGGGGCTTTAGCATGTCATTTGTACAGTCCAGTCAAGCCTATGCCTGTGTTTTGGCTTCATATCTGGTGCACATTTGAACTGTCTCTCTAAATTTAGTCTATATTTCAGGATCTTCCCCTTGGTAGTGCATGAAGCCTGTCAAATGTACATTATGTATTAATTTATGTTGCAGTTTGAGTACACATATGTAGCAGTTTGTGGCTGCATACATGTACATGTGGGTGTGCACACCTGTGTGGAAAAGTACCCTTATCTGAAACCACTAATTATCCTATGTATACATTGCTCCATGGCCTTGTCACCTTGGAGCAAGCCACAGCAAATTCAGGCACCTTTGCAACAGACTGGCTACCTTAAAAACCACCTTGTCCTGCTGTGTAAACTGTTGCTTGTGGCTTATTAAATGAACTACAACTATGGTTTTAGTCCTAGCACTTTTTCTATTGCAAAGGTGCATGAATCTGCTGTACATACACACTGTATAGGAACAGTGTTGTATACAAGTGGTACTGGTGTGTGCAAAATTTATAAAGAAGGCTGAACTGCACCGATATCCTACGATCCTAGCTTTATATACTAAGGAAGTAGGTTGAATCCTGACATACAGACCAAATTTGAAGAATTATCCAGGTGGGATTATCAATGTGCACCACAAAACAGTCGCACATGGTCCGTGCCCATAGTTAAGAGGGGTCCTTGTTCATACACATGTAGTTGTATACTATTCTGGTGCTGCTACTTTTGTCTATTATATCTCCAAGGTGATTTTGAATGCTTAGTTTCATGATAATTGCATGTAGTTACATATGTTATATAGCCTCATCCCTTGGGGGGAAGGGGATATCCCTCCCCAAATACACTCTCCCTATGGCTTACATTTTGTTTAGCTACTGCAGAGCAAAGTCTATAATATTATTATGGCATTGTTTCTAAATAGTGCCCACCGCTATTCAAATTTTCTCTCTAATAATCCGAATTACACATTAAGATTTACTGTGAGTACTGGTAGCCATGTGTATAGCTACAGTTCACTATCAAAATTAAACAGTATTGTATATGAGGTATACAAATTTTGTACGCATGCAATTGTCTTCTTTCTAACATGTGTGATCCCCCCAATATGAAACCCTAACGTCCTAATTAGAGGATTTTGTATGCTTTTTATGTTGTAGATTTGTGTCTGTACCTCTGTTATGACTCGGACTCGAGGTGTTGATATCTGGACTGGTCTTCATCCTTGAATTGAGCTGCCCTCAACTCTACAACCATCCTCATCCGTCCAACGAGATGTCATCAACTGAATTGTCCACTACTCATGCAGCCATGGATGTCAGAAGCGTGAAGAGTGCTACAATTGACCTCACCCTGTTGAAAGGACCAATAAGGTAGGGTGGGACTGCCAGTTCATGCAAATGACAAGTCAATAATGGGAGAATGGTGCATATGTGTGTTCTGTGTATTTGAGATCTTCCAAGTACAGTTTAGTTTAATTGAATGTTTGAGTGTTTTTTTTTTTTTTTTTTTGGTGGTTTCTGTACCAACAATTGACATGTGCCCCCCCTCCCAATTTGCATGTTAATCCACTTGTCTATGTTAAATTTGTAGATGCAGATCATGTCGCGGTAGTCCTTTGGCGTGCTAGATGAAGGCCATCTAGGTGAAAAAGTCCAGGTCAAGCCTGGTGAAGAAAATCCTAGATGAAGACAAAGCTCTAGCAAGTCCAAGGTGAAGTCAGTCCTCAGTGAAGTAAGCCCTAGTGTAAACATTCTAGGTGAGCAAGTCTGAGGTGAAGACAAGTGCTTGGTGAACAAAAGTCCAACAAAACACTGATGTGGTAAGTACTTAAGTACCTCTATCTTCATAATTATGTGCAGTTGTATGCTAACTAGGGAATCTTGTGTGCTTCTTTTTATGCTGCAACCTTATGTATGTACATGTACATGTATATGGCAGTGTGTGAGTGTATGCACTATGCATTTGGTTAAAAAAAACCTTATCTTCATACAGCTTGCACATTTATATACCAGCTCGTCAGATGACAGTGGAACTACCTTGCATCGCTTCGCTAACATTGGGATTAGATTCATCATCTGACCAGCGGTAAGTGCTACTTTATTTACTGGTAGTGCGAGTTCCTGCATGAATGCTAGTGTGCCACTAGCGAGCTCCTGCATGAACGCTAGTGTGTCACTTCTTTCTTTTGTTTTCTTTCTTTTGGCACTAGTCTAGCGAGCTCCTGCATGAACGCTAGTGTGCCACTTTTATTTTTTTAGTACTGTTCTAGTGCTATTGTTAGAGCCATTTTGTCTTTTATATCTGCGAGGTATCTGGGATGGCACAGCTGTGATGGATGCAAAAGCAAGTTGCTGATATGGTACATGTAAGTGCCTCTACCCTCATACATGTGATTACATGCTAACTAGAGAATCATATATGCTTTTTATGCTGCAACTGTGTGTGTGTACGTGGTGGTGTGTGTGTGTGTTTGGGTGTTGACAAAGACCTTTTTTTCCTCATATAGACTAGCAGGTGTTGCTACCCTCATGTGATAGGAGTTTTGGTGAGCACTATTTAGAGCACTATTATCATGTACATATGTTTTGCAAGTATGTTTGTTTACTGACTTGCTATGGTTACGGAGGGGGGAGGCTGTATTGACTATGGTGAGGACTTGGAACAAGACTAGGTTATCTCCAGTGTCCTCATTGTGCATATATATTTCTCTCCATGCAGGCAGCTAGGCTGGCAGTATCAACCTCCTGCAGCAAGGTACGCATGTGCAATACGCACACATTGCCTAACTGTATGCTTAAACACTGACGACCCTATACCTAACCCATTTTGCAATATTTATCCCCCCCCCCCCCCCCGATTTAAATGCTGCTCATTAATCCACCTGTCTACATTTGAAAACAGATCTGTCCTCAAGCAATTTGCTGGAATGAACTGCTGAACAATTGTGGAAGAACCAACGTACATGTCTAGCATTGTGTACTTATGTCATTCCTTTTTTTACAAATGCAGGTATGTCCACAGTGAATGTGGTGATACCTCGAGCTATCGACTCTACCTGTGGTTAATCCTTGCATTGAGCTGGTCTGGACTTGTACGTGTATGTCCTCTACATGCATCCATTCAACGAGACATCAACTGGATTGTCTACCTCTACTCCTGCAGCCATGGATGGGACAGATGTTGGCAACGTGAAGAGTGATGGGGCTATACAGGTTAGCAATGGGTTATACTGTTTTAATGATGTCCTGTAGGAGTATGGTGAGCATTATTTAGACTATAAAAACAAGTCACTGATGCCTCGACATAAACATGGCTGGCCCACCTAGTGCTGCACTGCACTGACGAGGCCTAATTAGGCCGAAACAGCTGTCTGCAGTTGCACTTTTGGCACCAAACTTTTGAACTTGCATGTAGCTGAGCAGAGAATTTTGTGTGCTTTTTATGCTGCAACCTTGTGAGTTCACAAAGTCCTTTTCTTTTTTATATAGGCTAGAAGGAACTTGGAGCAACTGTGGACAAACACTGTATCCTAAGGCATTGTTTATGTTGTATGTCATTCTTTCTTTACAGGTAATGCAGTGTGTGGCATGGATGTCACGGTTCTCCAGCTGTGTTGGGTACTGACATGCAAAACATGTATGGTACATGTACATGTAAGTACCTCTACCATCATACGTGCAGTTGTGTGCTAAATAGAGAATCTTGTGTCCTTTTTTTGCTGCAACTATGTGTGTGTGTGTGTGTGCGTGCATGCATGCATGTACTGTGTGTTTGGTTCAAAAACCTTTTTCTTCATACAGAGTGTTACTGTTGTCCTGTAGGAGTTTTGGTGAGCATTATTTAGAAACTGTCATGTGCATTTCTAATTTTTTCATATTGCAAATGTGCATGTTTAGTGACTTGCTGATGTGAAGACATGTGGTCCTTCCCTACCCTGGTTGTGATGGGTGTGGATACACAATAACAATTGACTGATGTGGTATGTACCTCTACTTTGTTTTGTGTTATGAAATACTTTTCTGCTGCTACTGTTAGAGCTATTTTGTGTTTTATATAATGTAGATGTCATTGTCTCTGCGACTGTGATGTTCTGAAAGGAAGTTGATGTCATGGCCTCCCCGACTATGATGCTTGTGGACACACAAAAGTAATTCACTGATGTGGTATGTGCCTCTACCATCACACATGTACATGATAGTTTATGCAGTGTTCTTCTCAAAAATAATTCAAAGCATGATCAAGCTTTCAGCTCTATACTTTCCCACATCAAAGAAAAATTTATGCACGCGTACCTTGATCTATATCTCAAATTACCGATATACTAATTGCCTGTGGATGAGCCTAACTAATTGTACATAATTTTTGAAATTTTGTTGTAGGAAATGGACCTGCTGTGAATTGTGATGCTGCTAAGTGTTGCCTGAACAGAGGCTGAGGATGGTTACAGGACGGGTCAGATCGAGGTGGCCAAGTGACCAGCTAATAAATCTGACTGCCTCTTCCCCTCAACAAAAGCTAAAGGTAGGCTTGTCTATATCATTTGTGCTGGGGGGGGGCTTCACAACTAGGCTCTTCAACCTGTAGTGGCTCAGTTCGTCAAATCTGTGAATGATCTGATAGCCATAGGTCAGTCGTACAGTTTACCGTACAAAATTTATCTTGAAAGTATCAAGAACTCGGCCCCTAGATAGAGGCTATTTAATAGGCCATTCCAAGTTGTATTTCTGTTTTTGATCCCCTGCCTGTGTGCTTTTGGCAATCTCCACATTTTCAGCATCCTCAGTAGTTTGTATACTACATGCATGAAGTGACGTGCAGACATTTTGATGACAAGAGTCTGATTGGCTTGTATTGCTGGGTTGCTGGTAGTTCCACCCATCCACATGATCTTTGGAAGAATCCAGGACCAGAAACAGAAGTACAACTTGGAATAGCCTTAGTGAGAGAGATGTTAAATCCCCTGGTCTTACACAATGTACCTTGGGCAACCTGGGAGGGAAATAGTGGAGGTACACATTGACAGGTGCATTTATATTAAACATTTGAATATGCTGCTTGTGGACATGGCATATGCACACCCTCCCACTACACCTTAATAAGATTCTGGGGGAGAACACTGGATGTACATGTATGTATATTTATACACAATGTATCTCCACACAAAACTGTGGACTCAGTAGAAGCTAGTGGAAATAGGAAATCAACCAGTGAGTAAGGGGGGGGGGAAGCTAGAGGCAGAGCTTCAGAGTCAAGAACATCGGGTGGATCTACTGGTGTTGGCGGTGGTGGAAATGACCAATCAGAGAATAGCCTCAGGAGCTAGTGGAAGTGGTGCAAAGGTCAGGGTGAACAAATTATACAGCGTGCACATTAATAGAGAGAGAGAGGAGAGTGAGAGAGAGAGAGACAGGGACAGAGTTATGTAGTTATGTTGAGCAGTGATGATCTTTATGATATGGGACCCCTTGGAGTTTGAAATGTACTTGTACAACACATAAGGTAGGTCCCATGGTTGATTCAAAATTATCTGATTGTGCCTTTAACTGTGTAAGGGAGGGAGGAGGTTACGAAGATGTACATACACATTGTCGACGTGCAGTGCACAACAAGCAGAAAAAAAATTGCAGAATAGACTCATGTAGATTGCAATTTTTAGTACATTAGGTAATGATCGTCACTTATATATACTTTCCTCTTTTTGTTCGTTATATTGTGTTAAGATGTGACAGTAACCACTATGCCATACTAGGGGTATCTAAGACTGCAGAGGAGGTTGAAATCAAGAAAGCCTACAAGAAACTAGCTCTCAAGCTACACCCGGACAAAAACCATGCCCCCAAATCAGACGAAACATTCAAAGGTATCTGTACTGCTACCACCATGTGTAAATTTAAGTTTAAAAATGTTTGTGAGAATGTCAGCTATTGAAAATGAACCTTATGAAAGTACATTCACATTACTAGTGTTACATGTATGTGGTATGGGGTCGTTGCTGCTAACTTAGTCAACATGAAAATTTCTAGCTTCAAGGTATTACAAGTGACTTGTACATTTATGTGATGTCATTGATGTTCTAGTACTCCCAGTTCTGCATTCCTGCATGTATGCATACATCTTTCTTAGATAATGGGATAAAATGGTTTGCTACAGTGTACGTACATGCGCATGTATCAGTTTTCATGTATTGGACTGGAAAGTAGTAGTAATAAGGTGATATTTGTTTCATCTATGTGCTTTCGCCCTGCTCAAAATTTGAGGGGAGGAGGCATCTCTCCACCATTTTTGTACATCATCAGAGATGATCACATACTTGGACAAAAATGCTGTGTCGTCACTTTTATCCCCATACACTGTACATAGTAAACTTCCATGGTGATATTCGATGGTGGTGGTCCCTCAGGATTCCCAAGCAAAAACGATATGACTGTGATTGGCGATTGAAACTATGACATTTGAGCTAAATGTAGATATCCCTAGCTTGGGGATCCAGTGATTTTTTAGCTTCAACACAGCAACTCTATGGGGACACACCCATAATGTTGCACATTGGTATACATGAAACTTACGTGGAGTATTTCATGATGTAATTGTCTGTCTTTACTTGCAGCTGTGAGCAAGGTCTACTCTGTGCTTAGTGACAAAGAGAAGAGACACTGATATGATCAGTTTGGTGATGAAGGTCTCCAAGCATCTGGCATGAACGGAGGGCGAGCTAGCTACCATTATGCCTATGATGATGATGAGTTTGATCCTAACGACATATTTTGGATGTTTTTTTCAACTTTGGAGATGAAGGTAAATGATAGTACAAAAATAGAGAGCTATAAGAGTTCTCTAGTATAGATTTTTTTTTGCTACTGAAAATAGAGTATGGCTTGTTCTTGTGATCATTTTTAATTTGTTCATATTTCATGTGGCTAATGTACATTGTTGTACATTGTAGGTACAGTATGAGGCCCTTGAGGCATGTGCATGTAAACAGAGTGTGAGTAGGAAATTTTTTAATTTGACGGTTGCCAAACCACCAAATTTAATTCCCTATTAATTTTCCTAGCTGATATATTCTAGTTTTGTGATATACTAATGTCCTTGTACTGTACTTTATTCATACACTACTGGTGGTGATGGCAAACTCTACAGGAGAGCTCACAGGAGAGCTCACAGGAGACCTCAATACCACACTCATCATCATCATTACCATGGCAACCAACTGGTATGTTCCACGTACATATAAATGTATGCTACATGCATGTACATGTATGTACTCCCCCACCCATCTATAGCTCCTTTAATTTGTTGAACTTAATTCATACATACATACCAGTGTACATGTGTGCATCATGCTCCACAGCATTTATAGTAACAAACGCTACAAATCATGCTTTTTTAACGGCCATGCCTATTGACCACACCTAGTAGTGCCATAATAGTATGCGGCTTCACTACACACGTTGTCGAGTCAGAAATATTGTTCTATAGACTAAAGGCTAGAGGCTAGGGTAAATACGTAGCTACATGTATGCTTTGCTATATACATGTATGTGTCATACAGTGCATGTGGGGTATGTGCTCTAGAGAGCTCTAGTTTTTCTTTTTTTTGATTGGGGAAGACGTGTATAAAATGCTTTGATATGGTCACAGGCCACACCCTCACATGTGTCCATGAATTTTGTTTGTGGGTGAATCCTGTAATTATACATGCTCCTAAACTATGATCAATTTTGAGATACATGTACAGTACAGTTGTTATTGAGTATAACCAGTTTGTGCTCTCTCTCTCTCCAGTCAGATGATATTTCATGGATTGGTCTGTCAGCTGCTGCTTCTCGTCATCATTCTCCTGTCTCTATTCTCTGGTGTTTTCTTTCAGCAGCCCCTGTCTCCCTATGCCCTACACAGATCACAGTCAGTTTATCATGCATACCACGTACTACTAGTACATGTAATACTAAAAACCAAAAACAAAATTTTTTGCTAAATCTGCATGTACACATATTTTTACAAAGGAGGTAAATGTCACCAGACTCCTCCCCCCCCCCCCCCCAAAATGGTAGGAGTGTATAATACAATCATTATATTAAAATTATAGTTGTCCGTCTGTGTGTCTGTCTGTCCGTCCGTCAGTAACGGGAGGACACCAGAAACGATTTGACCCCGAGAAACAAGAGGCTGTATCTCTGGCCATTGAGCAACAGAAGCTAGAACTGGGCAATCTCTGTGACCGCCATCCGTGGCACTAGCTACAGGCACGAACACTAGCTTCTTGGACGGACTGTACAAAAACCACGCGACAATGGACACTTACATGTAGTGGGCTGCAGTTAGCTAAGGAGCTTGATTCGTGAGAAGATATTGTCCGAGTGATCGTCACGGAGGTAGTAGATTCCGAGGGTTTGCCCTTGCCTTCACAAGTCTTGTGAGAGAGTTGGCGAGCGACATAACGAGTTTCTTGACAGTTGATTGCTTTAGCAATGTGCTCAAAACAGGATGTCATAAATGCGCATGCTCAATGGAATGTTCTAGAAACCAGGTAAAGGGCGGTCTTAGCTGCCATGCTGACCTATATCCTGTCAAATAACGAACCCACCACCACATGATACAAGGTCTTACTCTGGATTATTGATCACCTACTCATGGTCGGGCTGGAGTCCATGCAGGGAATGCAGAGAGAGTTCCAAACCATGTGCCTTACCAAGTTAAGTAGTACATGCAGACAAACACAGGTACAAGCAGGAGGCGAGCGAAGCGAGCCCCCCTGCTTGTATAATATAATACTGCATTTGATGTGCCTGTGCACTGTGTATATTAGCTGCAGACTTCATACCATGCATGTATGTTTGCCATTGCCTTATATAGACTCAATTTTTTTATATTATGATATTGTCTTTGCAGCATCCACACAGAGAAAGGAATCACCAAGGAGTTCAGTATTCCTTACTCTGTTCAGGTAAATAGAGACAATCACATTCTATGTTATGCTTGTATATTTACATGTACTTGTTGCTTGGATATAATCACCTACATGCACATA
>OZ219981.1:0-429180 GCA_964291365.2 Stappiaceae bacterium | reverse complement strand
TCTTGTTTACACCATGTGCAGCGGAGGAGAATT
The DNA here is from genome assembly GCA_964291365.2 of Stappiaceae bacterium. Classification (GTDB taxonomy): domain Bacteria; phylum Pseudomonadota; class Alphaproteobacteria; order Rhizobiales; family Stappiaceae; genus JBDWFY01. The sequence continues at coordinate 429,147 of OZ219981.1, read as the reverse complement.
CAAAATGGAGGGATACCAAGTCACCTTCAAAATGGAAGGACCGCTCAGTCATCAAGACCATGGTTGCAGACGAGAACATGCTCTACGGTGGGTACCTCACGTGGGATGGTGGTAGCCATACCCATAGAGAGTTTGAAAAAGGACTCGGCAGACGTACCCATTATGAACGGACACGGGAGTGATCATATGACCAATGGATTTGACGAAACCGATGAAGGTCGTGAAATGGCCTTGAAGCGAGAGCTGAAACTATCAACAGCCACTAGTGGTAGTGTCAGTGGTGGTGAGAAAAATCACGAAGAAGATACAGATGGGCTGAAAAGTAGCAGCAGTTCTGGCCTCCTTGATGAACCTGAAGAGGTGTATCGTGACAACTGTGCCCTCGCCCTCCATGTCCAAAAAGACAGTCGAGTTCGCTCCCTCTTACATCTAAAATTGCCCGTCAAACCACCCTCTAAGCTCAGCTCTCCTTCCCATTCCGATGCAGGCGCTCTTTACCACAGTTTGCCTAATCTAAACTCTTCATTTGGCAGTCGTACGACTATCAGCCCGCCAATTATGAGCTACCGATCCCTCATCATCTCAGCAGGGAAGGGTCACATGGAGTACAGTGAAGATCCTGAGCCTGAAGACACTGGTGTCCTACCAACAAACTATAATGCCCTGAGGGAAAGAAATGAAGCATATCAGCTACTCGTCTGGGGTCATAGAAACGCTGCTAAATATCAATACTATTAATTAAACAATTCACCATTGCTGAGTGAATTTTTTGTTGCATATTCTTCTATAAATTAAAGCTGGTCTTTTATTTTTATATTCCGTCTCCTTTCAACTATAATACTATTTTATTGGTTTTATTATAATTGTTATATTCCTTCCTCTGTATTATTTTTATTGTTGAGCGAATCAATTTGATCAACTTTATTAAATTTTTCAGATTTTAAAAGTGATACTAAGAGCTACCAATCATGGGTGTATGTGGCATGGTAAAACATGGAACAATAACAACCTGCTTATGACCTGATGAATATGGATTAATTTTTTGTATGAGGATTATAGCAGACAAAAGAAAGAAATCGAACTACTAGTGGATCACAACATTGTAATTATAGCTGACAACAACCAATAATATCATTATTACATGTACCTACCTAACTATTTATTAATTAGTTGAAACTGTTTACTATTATGGTGGGCCAACAAAAACCACAAGAACTGAAAATGAAAAAGCTGACTTAACACTGTTATAGGGGGTGTTGTCTGAAGTGGGTGATCTAGTGGAGAAATGGGGGAAAGAATAAAAGATAAACAAAGGGTTGAGCAATAAACACAAACCACAGAAGCTAGAGAGACCCAAACAGGAAACAGATAGTGAGGTAAAGCTACAAAAATGACATGACAACTACTATGGCTTGCATGATCCCTTTACCTATAATTATTGTGGGTGAAAATTTGGGTGGTAAAGGTAATTTTTATGTGGTGGACTGAAACATGATAGTATGGTGGCTGTAGTTATTATTATTTGGTCTGTGCAAGTTGTTTTTCTTTTTTCGAAGACTTTTATACTGCGAGTTCTTATAACTGACTCCATCGCTGAGCGAAGAATGCTTGCGAACGTAGATGCCATCTCTGCCAAGCATCTTATTGCAAGAATATGTTGACTGTTCTGAGCCGTTAAATTTTTGCTGACTCAGCGGTGAGTCTGGGCCCTCATCGCTGCTCGAGAGTGAGTTTGACATCCTAGATCTCTGCTCTCCTCCTCCTCCTCCCCTGCATCTAAAATCCTCCAATCCATTGCGGCATTCTAAGTTCTTTTCATGGTCACCATAGCCTAACCCCGTCACCATGCTTGAGCTCACAATTTCCCCTCGTGGTTGCATGTGCTTGATCACAGTTGATATAACTTCAGCATTTCTCAAAGCTGGAGGTGGTGGCAATGTGCTGAGATGCTGGTACTGATCTCGATCTCGCTCACGCACAAACTGCTGTCGATCTTCGCTCCACCTCTCACCAGTCATATCATAATCCGTGTCCGAGTCGATCATCTTGAGTAGTGGAGGGGCTGTAGAGAGTAAGTACTTTTTTGAAGGATTTTTCTCAACACTGATTATACCATGATTCCTGCTGTACCTATCAATTACTCTTGGTCTCTTTTCAGTAGCAGTAGTCCTAGAATTTGAATAGCTATCGTCATCATCAACATTGCCATCGCTACTTCTCTGTCGTTTTGTGGCTTTTAGCCTATATCCTTCACTGTCTCTGCTCTCTGTGGCCATAGCTCTATAGACACCACTGTCTATAGTAGATCCTGCAACATGTCTGGAATCAGCTGAAACCTCCCTTACACTTGTATTGCCAGTAACTTTGCTAGGAGAATGTGTACGGGGGCTATAGGTCTCAGCTGAAACTACGCCGTTTTTTGAATCAGTGCTACTACTATGATGGGCTTCAGAATCATCTGTAGTTTGTGTGTTCCTACCACTATCTCCCGAGGAGCATCTGGAACGACCATTTCTGTGAGTTCTTGGTGATTCTGCACTTACAATTTGTACATGTCTGGTGCTAGACTGAGAAGCGGGAGCAGCAGTACCGTAGTGACCAAATCCAGCAACTCCAAGTGCAGTTGTAGGTGGACGTAGTGCAGTGGGAAGAAAACTAAAAGAATATGGAAAAGTTGGTGCCATAGCAAGTCTTCCTACTGCTGGGTGGGTAGCTGTTAAGCCTGCTCCCACTACTGGCGTTGTCGGCGATGGATGTCTACCGTATGGCATTATGAGAGATGAAGGAAAACTTGCATATAATGGCTGGGCCGTTGCTGCAGTTGTTGTGCGAGGGGGTAGTAAATGAAGAGGGGTTATCCCTGGAATGATAGCACTGCCAGGTGGAGCTGCCGGAAATATTGAAATGGCTGCACCAGGAGTTCTAGCAACTGGTGAAGTTGATGAGCCTCCTCCTATACTTGGTGGTGTCGAAGGGTTGAGATTTGCAGCTGCTGCTGCTGCCGTGAACGGTATGAGGCTTGGTGGCTGAGGCAGTGGTAACCTTGTGATGGGACTAAGACCTGTTGGGGTAATGATGCTCGCATGTGCAGCGGCGACGGCATGTTGTGGAGAATCTGCAGAGTAAATGATATCATGATGATACTAGTAATACATGACATGTGATACATGACATGTGATACCTGACTTGAAACGATAGAATGCGGTGTCCCTGACTGATGACATACTACCTAATGCCCACCAGAAGGATGCATGCAGATGCACAGAATGCCAAGTGTACTGTGTGCCTACTATCGCACAAAAATGTGCAAAACTCACCGAATAATATTATGCTGTAATATTATTAGTATGCTGACTTTACATCGTGTATAGATACCAAGTATACTGCCTCACAAAGGATGTGCAAATTCAGGTATATTGTAGACTCTGTGCTATACATATTAGGGATGCTGATTTCATGTCAAATACTTCGTCATGTGGATCAAAATAATCTACTGCATGCATGGAAGGAAACTCATGACAGAAACAACTTTGTACATACCTATGAGTCCTACTCTCCTAATGGCAGTTGGTGAGGTACCCACACCTGCGACAGTTGTGCTACGTGACACTGCAGCAGGTGGTGGTGGTGGTAGAAAGAGGCCGGAGAATTGAGCATGAGGCAAGCCTGGTCTGGAGTGCAGTGATGGAGGGAGAGGTGGAGGAGGAGGGTTGGTAGGAGCTGCTACTGCAGTAGGAGAGGGGTGCAGGAATGATCCGGGAGTTGGTCCCACTACACCAGGGGAGACTAATACACCAGCACTGCTGCCGGATGATAGCCTCTTATTATGGTCAGAGCTTGAGAGAGAGAGAGAGAGAGAGAGAGAGAGAGAGAGAGAGAGAGAGAGAGAGAGAGAGAGAGATAAGGCAGAGAGTGATGAAAAATTCTTGTGTGCTCATGTACATTAAAACACAATGTCATGCATGCTGCTACTAGTTATTGTCCACAAATAAGTTAACTATGCAAAACATCCATCAACAGAGTGTCAATTGAAACAAAAGTGTTTATACGTATCATGGTCAACAAGAGAAAACATACTTTCCCCTCTTGTAATGCATCAATGATTTGCTTGTTAAATCAGCTAACAGGGAAAACTGCACTGAAAGGGACTCGGACAATATTGTGCAGCATCTCATAACAAGCTCATTGTATATGAAACATGCATTCTGGGACTTAGCTAGGAAGTATGATTATTAACATTGCATCATATTTCCTTCCATCACTTCCTTCAATAACAAAAAACAAGAAACAATGAATTACTATCATACTCTATGTCAGTGCTAAAATTGTCTATGCAGCAATACTATGCTTGACACTTCTTGCATGGATTAACTGCATACCAGTTGAGCTGGGCAACATCCTATAAAGGTCAACATGCATATTATTATAGCCATGCAATACCAAACAAACAAAAGGATGAGGGATGGGATGGGATGGGACGAACTATCTAGATGGGATATTGGACACTGCACCATGGCTAAAAGAAGTAATGCATCAAAAGAAGTGAAATGGAAAAACCTCACTACACCTACAGCTACATGGTGTAGTTATGCATTAATTGTCTCCCTAACACTTACACAAAACTTTCAAGTTGGTACTTCAAGAAGAGTTCCCTTTGTCTGAGTCGTTCCAATTCCTTTTCTTCCTCTACTTTGATGGCTGTCAGTTCCTGCATCAAATACACAGGGAGCAAACTGTGCAACTATGTCAGCTACAAGAATAATATGTAGCTAAAGCATTGGGTGGGCAAAGATAAATCGACACTAACCATGTAGCAGTGCATGTTGTGCACTATGCACACCACAAAAAGTGGTACAAAATGTAACACACAATTGTAACAACATTTGCATGAACATGACACGTTATATTTGCTTGGCTACACAACTAGTAAATTCCACCCTGCAAAGTACACCAGGAACACAACAGCACAAAAGTATTGCTATCTATGCATGTTTTATGGATTGGAACAATGGTTGGTTAAACATAGGTACCGCTGTTGCAAGACAACACTAGGTACATCGAAAACAGAGATATTTTCACTCTTAGCAACGTGTTTTCTGTATCATACAATGGAGTTTGGTTGCATGCACGAGTATGTGCTTTCAATCTTCTGACCATAGCATGCTGTCACGCATACACAAGGGTCTTCCAAGCAAGTTAGGACACTATAGCATGCGGTTGGCTAACAACTACAACATCATGCAGTGTGATCTGAGCCAAGCATATTAACAGTATCACATGCAAGCAAATAAAGTGCATGTATACGTAATATGCATTGCAGAAGACATGGTGATATACATCAAACTTATCACTTAACACTATCTTTCAGGTTCCATGTGAAACAAACTGTTTTGTTTTGTGTTATTGTTTTATACCAGAAATGGCAAGCAATGGGTGATGGGAAAAAAAAAGAATAATCTCTCTTTCCTTAAAGATCATAATAATATTATCATTGCACCCACAGGTGATGCATCCATGCAGCTCTCAGAGTCTCGGTGCTACTGGAAGGAAACGGCCACACCAAACTTGGTGCACCTGGGTCTTCATAAAGCCACATCAACTAGTGCATTATAGAAGGGGGTCTATCCCTGTTACTCCAATTAGACATAACATGCTGTGTTGGAGTTCTTAGATGTGTAAATGCTATTGTAATATACACCGGATGCTCACACATCCATGCATGCCTACAAATGAATTTACAACAACAATATAATATTACTAAGCTGAAAACGACATGGAGAAGCTAAATTAAGCAATGCTATGTATAGAAAGCGGATATGCTGTACAAGTAATTGCTTTGTTCTTGGACTGCAGGGCCCGTTGAAGCCCAGCTAAGTATGTAGCATTTTTTTTAACAAAGTCCATCTGAAGTCATTATTTTCATAATTTTGTTAGTGTAAACCATATAACAGTTTGGTGATCATGTATTAATGTAGGTATGTGATTCTCACTTAACATAATGTTGTCTACGGAGAGGATCAATCACTCTCTCCACCTACTAAAATTGCTATCGTTCCACATGCATGCACAGTGCAGTAAATCTGCACATCAAGTCACAACATTGTGCACATGCAATCACGTTTTGGGGCTGCAATAAGTTCCAAAGGTCGGTCAAAAATGCGTGATTTTTGCACAACATGCAAAGTTACAAACTAACTCAAAAGGTGAAGCTTATATTTCACAGTTTGTAAACACAACTAGGATGACTTGGCATCATTACATACACGCAACCTCAGTGTAACTTCACATATACAGTGCATAACAAAACACAAAGGGGAACAAAAACTTTGTAGTAAAAGTGGAGTCGATGCTGCCGCTTAAAAATATAACACTTGGAACATCCCTTTGTTCTTCATAATAAGACACACATGCACTAGCATTGCATCCCAGATCAGATCAAGACACAAAGAAGCTAGTCTCATGCATGCATACTTGCTGTATGATTATGTATTGCTATATATATGCATGTCACATGCCAAGGCTTTATCAGGTGATACAGTGTTTGCACTATGTAACCTCGCGCACACACACACACACACACACCTGCTCACATCTGTATGCACACCCATCATATCGTTGACCTTGCAGGCTTGCAATAAACCAACCTATTTTGATAAGAAGGCAAAATTTAAGTTAGGCTTTTAGAAGAAAATACAGGAGGGTGCACAAATCCTAGCCCCATTCCCAGGCGCTCTCTCTCCTCCCTCTTGAGCAACTGGGAATGAGGATAGCTATCACTATTGCTCCTGCAGCCCCCTGTGATTCCTACGCCTGGCAGAACGTGTATAAGGATACCTGCTTGCCTGTGTGCAAAAGTGCAGCTAGGGGGAATCCCACACACATTGTTCATTTTAAGCGGTGATGCAAGGCTTCAGTTTGTGTTTCACTTTATCCTTTTACAGCATCCAATTACTTGACAATTGTATCAAGTCGCAATGACAAGAGAGCACCGTATACACAAGTGTTAGCTTGCATTACATGATAGCTCATGGTTTCTGCGGACACATGACTGAGCATGTTAACATGCTGGAATTTTCCGCATGATATATGTATCCAAAGCAAGCTTGCTGCATGAGACAAAGTAAATTAGCTATGGATGATAGGCTAGCACTTTCCCTGTAGTCATGTATATTGTATAACAGTGCCACAAGTCTGAAAATAATAGTGTAATGTCTTGGCATTTTCACTATCGTATAAAGTTGCATGACTATGTGAATTAATAAGGTATCACAAATTATAACCACATTACATAAAGGGAAATTAAGTTTCCCTATTAACTTTAATAACAATATTATTGTAAACAGGCGATTGAGAAGTGAAGTTTTAGAGGAATGAGAAAACATCTCTGAATTCTAGTCAGTATAATTAGAAATTTTCACACATTAAAAATTTAGTATTTCTGCAGTTTTTCCTGGTAAGGATCTACCACATCATACCATCTGGTATTGGGAAGTACAAACGTCACAGTTTACCCTATGCCCCCTAAACTACAACAATTAAGAGATATTAACCAAAGAATTCTGCTGTTTTTTCCCGATAAGGGGCTAAGGGGCAACCAAAACATCTTGCGTAGGTAGATACAAACGTCACGGTTCACCCTCAATCCTCAACTGTGCCCCCTTAACCAATGAATACAACTTTCTATCCACACTTTCGCCTCTTACGTTTGTACTTTCTCAAGGGAAAGAACACTCTAGATTAAAAACACTTAAACTTTCCCCTTTAGATGCTAATTTTTTCACCCTTACCAAACAAAGCATAAATTCATCTGTCAACAACACAAGTTGATTGTACACCAACTTCCAGTCTGAAAATACTACCAACAACCATATAATTAGATTCACGCCACTTCACAGACAATTACTACTCTCATTTTGGTCAGAGCGGGTATACACCATCCATCTGCATGCTAAAGATCACAACTAAAAAAAAAAAGAAATCTCACCAATTTCACGGGATGAGTAACGTAACCGCATCATGAAGGTGCAACAATCATATCTTTCAAATCTTCCCTGTTGACAACCAAGCACACCCCAGGTGTAAAAAAATTTATTCCGTAATGGCACATCCACATAAAACGCTTGATTCTAATTAACCTTAATTACTCGTGTACACAAATTCAGATTCAGTACGCAATAGGGCATATCACTTAGGGACATTTTGCGTGTGTGTATGCGTGTACAGCTTCAAAAGTAAATAGCTAAAAGGGACATTAAGTTGCGGACTGCTGTGGAGTCAAAATATCCAGACCTCTTAAGGGAAAACTTCACAGTTTAAGGTTTAACAGTTCTATTTGCACATGTGAGCATGGTGGTCGTTAATAACTACTCATGTGACAGTGATATGTATGCTATGATCATAGAGAGACAAACAAAACTTGATGACTCAGCCTATACATAATGTTATTGTGATTACTGGCATTGCATCACTGCTCCTATATAGTAAGTTTCTGTATTGCAGCAGTCCCTTTAAATGGACCGACCCCCTCCACCTGCAGTAGTATGGTAGCTAGCCAGTCAGCCAGTTAGCCAGTCAGCCTCTTAGCTTTCAAAAATTATATCACAAGTTTCGACCGAAAACAGATCAGAATGAGCTGTGTGCCAAGGTATTCATAACTACACTGACATGGTAACCCCCTTCTACACAAAGGTAGTTGCATGCTATAATACAATATTATGGTCTTTATTGTTTTCCAAATAGCAACCTGTTTTTGAAGCATTCGTTATTCTGTTAAGTGTAAATAGCATACAAATAACAACCACCCCCTACCCCCTCTACCCCTCTTGCATCCTGGCCACTACCTATTATACTTTTACAAATAACAACCACCCCCTACCCCTTTTGCATCCTGGCCACTACCTATTATACTTTTATAGCATGCTCACATGTACAGTCACATTGACTGTGGATATCTTCGTTATACATAAGAAAAAATTTACCAACAGTTATTCCTTAGCAGAGTCATGCCTTATGTAAGCCAGATAGCACACTTGGTTAGCTACACTATAAAAAAAAAAACAAAACAAAAAGAAAATTTCCTGGAACTTCTTACATAAGTGAATTCTCGTACACTACAATTGTACAAATACTATATACTCTGGCTACATGCATTTAGATTTACAGCTGGAGTACACTAACTTGAAAATAGATATCACCCTCCACTGCAAATGTTCCACACCCTATGATTAGTTATCAAGAAACCTCTCTCTACATTAAGACTGTGTGGATCTGCAGCAGGCTGGCTACTACAACTATACAGAGCTATATGACCTCTGACACTTACGGCTTACCTACATGCACACACTCTAAAATTATACTCAAATGGTGCTTAAGTGCCATTCACCATGGGTCTAACTGGAGCCACCTTAGTGGTAAGTCCCTCTAATTAGCTCTTCTTCATAGACCTTATCCAATTTGGAGTAATTATGTTTGGGCTCTAGTAATTCAGAGACAAATGACACATCAGCTCCTTTTATGGTCTACCATACTGCTATGAAGAACAGAGCCTGCCTTATCTCAAAGAGAGAGCATATTAAATTTTGGCGGGGCAGTTAAGAGCGCCCACAAGAACAAAGGGCGCCTTGGCGACAGCAGGTGAGAAATGGGTTGGCCCTCCAAGAAAGCTATCTCACAATACTATGTACACCCACACACTCTCCCTTTAAACAGATTACTGTGGCCACAAAAACAATGCGGTGTGAGTGACCAACATCTCCAGTGTTGTTACAGCTAAGGAGGAAACGATAATTGAGTTTAGATGAAACTTCCTGGGCAAAGCACATGCATACACACTCTCTCTCCAGTCACATACATCAGCATTAGCATGCTTGCAGGGATGGTGGTTTTGACCTCAAGCGCCTGACCTATCTCTGGCAGAATCTGATAGCTGGAACTATGTGGAATGTAATTATCATCTCTCTGGTCACTCTCCAAGGCTACAAGCGAAGAGCCTATGTACACATCCGTGCATGCTCTCATCAGAGACACATCTGCATATGCATGCTCAAACCACACTGATGCAGCCCTGATTTATGTACACATACATCATTTTTTCAGTTTGATCACCAACCATCCTAATAGGTACATAGATGTATTTGCGAAGTGGAGTACGACAAAAGGATCACCACAGACAACGCAACCATGACAATAATACCTTAATTGGATTAAAGTTTACTTGAAGTGTGTCCAGCTGTCTCGATGCTAGACCACAGAGGAAGATGAGTTATTATTGAATTCATAAATGCAGGGGCCATAATATGAGCACATCACATTATTACGCCCCACTAGCGCTGGTTTTGTCCACCTACACATAGAACAACAGCGCCTAGACAACTGACCACATGTTAAGGCATGCTGAAGCCTAGCACTCTAAACACTGGCAATGGCACAATAGCAGGATAAACAAACAAGCAAGCTACTGTATACAGTAACACAGTTATAGATGTACCACTGCTGTATATAGGTAGATGGGGACTCGCGTTAGAGGGCATTTTCTTTACCCAGTGATGTTTATCGGGTGACCCTACAATAAACAACACAAATGGAACATGCATAAATGATAGCAGGTTGTGTACAAGGCAATGGGATGGTTGCACTATCTACCATGTAAGCTACGTTTGTGCCTCAGTAAGTATATTCTACCTCTGCTAGCATGGTTTGTTTTTTTTTGCATATTTGACACCCTGAACAAGGATGGCGATTGTGTTCTTGTCCATGCAGTGTACACTCGGGTATTTCAATATGTATTGTAGAAACAATCCAATTCCATATCAGATATGCCATCATAATATAATTCCTCAATGCATGCATGTAGCTATACTAGTAAGTGTACTAACAAAAAAACTATACTACACGAACCACGCACAGAACAAAGTATTATGTCCAACCCTACTATCTTGTTAAACAATGCAGACCATTGTACAATACAGTCATTCAAAAACAGGTGGTACCACGTTGTCCTTAGATGGAGAACATCCTTGTGTCTGATCTCAGGGTAATCCTTCGTTAATTGTCGAACTATATTGCTTCGCCCTTGGGGTCATCTGGTTAACGGTACACAACCAATATATGTCAACTTGCCACACAGCAAATTGAGTGATAAAACATCCTTGCATTATTGATAGTCACTTGGGGGTAATCCTTTAGTAACTGCCAACTATTAACTATAAATTGCAATGCCTTTGGGGTTACATAGTTAATGATACAAAGCAAAACTGGGCAGTAGGCAAATAGGAGGATATGGTTACAGCTAGCATCATCAACTGTGACCTTTGACTGTCTATGGTATGCTAATGTGGTCTTGAGATACTTCTGGTTATGCTCATGCAGCTAGGCAAACAAGGTCACCCACAATTAAGATAGTGATCCAGCTACTTACAATTATGAGGTTGCACCTATAACAGCAGCCAATTACCACATCTTTAACAGTGACCTATAATTACCATAAAAGCGCAATAACCAACTCCATTATCGTTGCCATAATCATAATTATCCATTTAGCTAGGTTTTCTGAGCACTATATTAGTAGGAGGTTACACACATCATCTATCACACAGCGCAGTATATAACCACACCCATCACACTCTGTCTTCCAAAAATAAACCAGTCACACAGGATGGTAGGTAGCTAGCTACCATGACACATGCTTGGAGCTCCCTTTCTGTACCAAAAACTGTGTCACAAAAAATCACATAGGTGCCGTTCGCCCTTTCACCTTTTACTATGAGGGTAGACCTACTAACTATAATAAGCTAACGACACCAGGTATTGGTGTGGCACAACCAACCAACCACAAACACACAACAAAGCATGGATTTACAGGTTTTCCATCCTTTCCAAAGATTCACCACAAATCACATGCACATGTAGCTAGTATATGGGGATATCTTTCCCAGTGCATTAGTTACACATGCTTGTTATGCCAGAAAGTCAGGACGTCAGGCGTCAGGGCGTCACCTCACTATAAGGATTTTTTTGAGCACCAAAAACTCTCCCTACATTATATCTCTTACAGCAGCCTGACATATAGACATCACATCAGTTCTTCACCCTACATGTACACACACCCAACTTGAAAAGGTGCTGCTAAAAAATACCCACAACATTCTTAATTCCTACTTGCTAGCGCTCATTAGGGTTATCACCTGGGGAGTTTTCTCCCTTAGGGAAGGACAGTACCCATTAGTGCACCACAAACTAATCAACTGTTGTAGCAATGGAGCAATGGCAAGATAAACCTCATTCCCAGCCTATCAGTTTTACTGGCTAAGATTTTCACAAGCAATGTTGAAAGGGTAGGAGTGGAGTTTTTTCATGGAACTGGACCTGGGGATGAGGTTGCATAATACGTACATAGGGAATCTTTAGGTTAGATACTATGCTGACTTACATCAATCTCTTGTTTTGCAGCTTTTAACACACTGATCGTAGATGGTTTTTTTGTTTTTCTCCTTAGTTGATTTCGCAGCCTATGAACTGCTTCTTTCATATCCTTTCTCCTACATACAACAATTAATGCAATTAATTGTGACAGTAATTATTATAAACCTGCATACAGCTATGTGTGGTACTGCATCCTCCAGATATTTACTTAATATTCAATTTTGTCAGAGGATATAACCAGCAAGAGATACTATCAGCTGGTCGTATCCTTTCATGCTATTCAGTCCCAATTCTTGAATAAGAATAATTAACCGCTATTTACTAATTATGAAATTTGGGTGGATTATGAGATTATTCTGCTTGCACTAACTATGGCCTGCTTTCTCAGGATGGGATCCGGTTAAGTTGCCTAAACATACTGGCCACATCAAGAAGAACAAGTACTGCGCTGACTAGAGAGAGAGAGAGAGAGAGAGAGAGAGAGAGGTCTTAGTCAGACTAAAGGTTGATCTTGGTAGCTAAGGCATCCTAATCCAGCAGGCCAGACAGTTCTCTGGTTCACATGCCACCACAATGAGGCACTTTAGACCTTGCTCTAGACTATTGCCAGCTTTATTCCTCACCAAAAAGCAATTTGAGCTGACCAGAAGAGAGAGCAACAGTCTTTTTACCATGGATTGGCGCATGCAGTCTTGCTCGACCCATCCATGCACACAATGGTTCAGCAGTTGCTAGCTTACTGCATGTAGTTGTGAAAAATGTGAAATAATTCTTCCACCTATACATGCAATGATTCTGCAGTATTGTTGCAGCTTACTGCAGTTGTAGACAAGTGACTTCGGAATGATGTTGCTTTCAAATCTGCAACTTACCTAGTACTATCCTACATAATTATGTTGCTGTTGCATCAGCTACGTTAATTCAATAAAGCTGCAGCAGCTAGTGCTATATTTAGCAGCAACTTTGGACAGAGCAAGCTGCACCACTCACCTCATTTGTTCATTTTTATTGTGCTTCAGTTTGGATTCCCTCAGGCGCTTAACCTCAACTGCATACTGCTCGCTGCTGCAGTCCAGTTCCTGGTCTTGTTCTCCCTCTTCCTGCTGCTGCGCATGCCTGAGTCTCTTGCGACCTTGATGGCATCTGCTGCTGCTGCTGCTTCCAGCACTTTGATCCTGGTGCTGCTTCTGCAAGCCGTGATGCTTAGTATTGTTATCAGGTGCACTGGCATGCTTTGACTTTCTACTGCTGCTACCACCACTGCTCTCCTGCAGCTGCAAAGAATCATCAAGCTCTCCCTCTTCCTCCTCACTGTCAGAAATATCAGACAGGCCTTCTGCATTACTCTTGTCTGCAGGTGCACCCTCCTCTCCTCCACTGTAATGTTCTTCTTCAGCCATTTCATCAGCATCTGTATCTGCATGCATCCATGAGAAAGCTCTGGTAATATGATGTCTAGAAAGAAGCCAGCACTGTGTAGTCTAGCCACTCAGCTACAATAAACCTTTCATCACTTGATGATACCTTATTGCATAAACGGGATTTACACATAATTTAATGTCCCTGGAACAATCTATAGCTTGTCAAGTTAGCAGTAAGCATTCTCTACAACTTTCCCTTGTTAGAAGGATGACCTATTTTTGCAAGCTAGCTAGGTAGTACCTGGAATATCACCTCATGCAGAGGCAGAGACCGCTTGCATGCTAGGCGTGACAACTGGAGACAGAATCATTATGGCGTTTAAAGACTATTGAAGTTAAATACTGATCTTATTGTTGCAGCTACAACTGATCAAACCATGCAGCTTTATTCTATCAAACAGAAATTTGTGGCTGACCTTCTCCGCTAACGCATTCTTCATCATTCCTGTAGTACTCCAGAGCTGGTGGTTGGCTACTATGAAGCTCGGGACCCGATTCCCCGTTTCCAGGAGACTCAGCCCCACGGTCTCTCTGTCTTCTGCTTCTTACAGACGAACTCCGATGCGGGACTCCTGCTTCTGACCCTATCTCTTCATTCGACTGAGGGTTTTCTTGGAGTCTACGCTGAATTGCATCTCTGCGCCTGCTGGTGCTGCTACTGGGCGAGTCATTCTGCATCTCGACTTAGCGTTAATTAACTCCAGCAGTTAAAATCATCTGCCTCGGTGTTCGATTCCAGGTAGCTGTACAACTTGACCCCTCCTGGAAAAAGAGAAACGCCACTACGGACCGGCCGGGGAATCCGAGAACTCGGTTTTTATTGGTATGACAGCCTCTGGGCTTGCATTGAGCTTTTGTGTCCACTGGAGGTATATGGTAGTGTCTTATGGTTTTGACAGCCCGAGCTCATGCCGCAAAACACGAGTAGAGCAGAGGTTTCACGTGGGCGAATGCTCTTCTCGGGAAATGTGAATATCGTTACGTTAACGTTAGTTATGGATCAATTCTAGGAAATTCAATGGGCGGAGAACTATGAAGGGACTAACACACACACACACACACACACACACACACACACACACACACACACACACACACACACAGTAATGTTTATCAGTACCATACTGGTAGTGTCGAAGCCGGGCTGCATTGATCTACATGCACACATGCAGGTGCATGCATATACCGCACGGGCTGCATACTTAAAGCTGCATGGAGGCATTTGCGTGATACTGACTTTACTAGGCTAGACTATAGTGGCTGTATTAAATTTCATGCTTGTTCACCACATGGAAATTGACACCATACTTTCGGTTTATCTATTTAATAGTGATATCCCAGGCAGCTAATTGCCAGGGAGGAGGGTTTCACTCAACACATAAACAATAAAAGAACAGGAAAAGATTGTCCCGGTCAGGGTCGTAAATAACATATACTTTTAAAAATATATGATTGCATGCTGGTGATAGAATAAGTTGCAATGATGTGTGTGCTAATCGTAATGTCCACTGAATAATGGTTGCACAGTCAAAATTGATGTCTGCATGGCGATGAATATGATGCATTGTTTTTTCTAAGTATTGTATGAGTGTGTGTGTAAATCAGAGAACAATCTTTAAATATGCTACATCCTCTTTATCCTGACTTTCCCATGCATCTTTCAAGGCACTTAACCGTTTCTCACGTTCTGTTGCATTAGCATTCTGAGCGATCATTTCAGCAGTGTCACCATTGCTATCGTCTGCATTCACAATCATAGTCATTGGTGTACAGGAATCATTCCCATTCTGAGCCAGAGTAACTGTCTGGTCCTGACTCTGTTTTTTGGTAGATTCAGAACTCTCTTCTGGAGTGGAAACGTCCCCAGCAGTGTTGGTTGTTTCCTTGTCTTCAATATCTTCAATATCTACCTTTATATCAGTGGGTACTGGCTTTTGGTCCCTTGCCCTCTCTTCTACAACAGGCTGTGCAGTTTTGGAATCAGAAAGTTTTTCTGAATCAGATGGTTGCTTTTCAGACTGAGCTTGAGATATTTTCTCTGGTTTTGCACACAGCTTGTTTTCTGGGGGGACTGCACTCGTGTGTATTTCAGCTCTGATCACTGTCTGGCCACTGGGAGCATCGGTTGCATGATTGATAAAGACCTCGGCCTCTTCTACAACAACACTTGGTGCATCGGAGTCACGATTGGAAGGTACAGGCTCCTTGGTTTCATTAGGTGTTTTGGGGAGCGGGGCATTTGCTGGAAATGTGTGTGTAGGTAGTGTGATCATGTGAGTCACTGTGTGTGTGCATGTGTGACATCAGTTATAATCTGTCACTGCAATGCAAACAGCTAACTATTGCTGGATATGACATGCATGTGGAATGAATGTGAGATATATATCTGCGCATTTCAGTAGCTCTCATGGTCAAAACATGTTACCATCAACACCTAACATTAAGGGCCACTCAAAAAATAATAATTCTAAATGTTTCAGAAACCATCCGTGATCGAAACAACAACAAACAGGGGTACAGGATGCACAAAAAGCGTTGTGCGAACGCACACAGAGGGAACTCTCTTGGCAGCTGCTCTAGCTGTCTCTAGTCAATTTGAGCACGTTTTCAGTCTGAAAATTCCAGACATGAAAGTGAAGACCCATTTGTAACAAAGTACACCAATGCTTTCTCGTTGTTTAAGTCAGGGTGGATATCTTTGGCACACAGTTTGCGCCCTACTGTGGCCGTTTTGTGTGTGTACGTGCATGTATGTGCAACGTACTTTGCAACCAGTATTGTCACTAAACTGCAGGTACACATTGAGTAGGAATGAGTGTAACAGTACTGTTTGCTTAAGATTTCTGTTGACAGACGCACTCACGCAATGCTCTAGGGAATGGACTATGCATGTATCTCGGCCCGTACCCTAAAACGAGCGTACCGACCCTTTTTGCAATTACTTTATCGTGGGTTGACCATAATCATACCCAACGGATGCCTAAAACCAACAACACCAGCTTTACCCGTTTGTGCAAGTGCCATCACGAAGTTTTTCCTTCCATTAGTCTTTAAGAAGCACCATAATGATGTTTACTGGTTGCAGCATTGGGATGTATTGTCGGACACCTTGAAATATTAATAAAGTATTAGACTATAGTTGAAGGTGTTTTTTAAAGCAAGCGATCACTTTCACCACAGATGTTGCATTGATTACTGATGTAACTTTTAGTTTTTGTTGCAATGCAAGCAACATGTATGCACATTAACGATGATTGACTACTGGATGCAATTACTATGTATGTTAAGTGAATGTTCAAAAACATTCATTTTTTCACAACAAAAACCTAATGGAATACCTTATGAGTGAGCGTGGCTGAAACGTATCTGTCATAGCCATATATTGACTATAATATAATGAAGAGCATTGAGAATCAAAGAGATAGTGTACACTTACATGTGTTAGCAGGCCTCTCAGGAACACTCTCCACACGGTAGATATAACTGGATTCATATTCGTCAAATAGATTCTCGTCAATGCTCTCATAAATCTCTTCTGAATCAGGATTCCCTGCGGATCCATCCTGCTCCTGTAACTTTGGAAATCCCCCCATGCCAGGTCCCGGGAAACCTTTAGGTACTTGGAATCCTGGGGGATATCCTGGAATTGGAGGAAGGGGCGACCTTGGAGCTGACACGTAGCGTGGAGAAGGGATCAGCTCAGATGGGGAGTGGAGAGGGAGAAACTTGTTGTAGTCGTAAGGCCTGCATGGAATAGTGATCATGTGATAATATTTAGTCTCGTACCCAGCCCGTATCTGCACGCGCGAGAAACGGTCTGGTGCACCAAGTTCAAATACTTGGCCCTGTTCCCCAAAATGAGGAACGTCCAATCAAATTGCGGAATGATTACATCATCACATCGGAATGAAATCGCAACATACTGCGTGCGCGAGTCGATCGTACCTTGTGTAGAGGCTAGCCATCAGAATGGGAATCCAATAACTAGAAGTATCATTTTAATTGGATTAACATGGTGTGTCATGTGACATACTCGCTTCCGTCTGGCCCAAGTATTTGAACTTGGTGCACCAGACCATTTCTCGCGCATGCAGATACGGGCTGGGTACGAGACTAATAGGTTTGTATTTTACATCATCTCCAGACCCTGTCAATATATTCTGTGTGCAATATTGAGAAGATGGGATGGGATTGGGCCTGGAAATGAGGCTAACACTCACCTATTGCCTAGCAATCTTTCTTCAATTTGAGTGATGGCAACTGAATCTGCCTTTCTTTCCCTGTATAGCAGTTAAGATGTACAAGCACACAGACTTAATGCTTGATAACAAGTATGAGGTAATAATTATGTGTTGCACTGTTATGATATACTTGAACAGATTTATACTATATTTACTAGCCTCGTCCCCATGCCCTCTCAGCTAACACTGAAACCTGGGAGGGCAATAGAGCTCAGTGGGGACAAAGTTACATATTCACTGTAAGAATACACTGTAGGTTGTATGTATGCTTGTGGCCAATCTTTATCTGGGATCTTGAACTGCCGCATGCAGCTATATATATATAGGGGATCTTATTAAATTGGCCTATGCAGGCTATAGCTTGGTTTCTGAGCAAATCTACCACCAGCAGTAGTGCTATAGCTATTGATCCTACTGCAAGAAATGTTTTGTTATGCACTATTACTATAGTACTCACTACCCTGTAACCTGATGGAAACCTATTAAGCTAGATTACTTTCAGAGTTGCTTAGCCACACACTCACCTATGTGCATGTAGTACATTTGGTTGCACTAATAGTTTAGCAATTACCTGGTAAGTCATGTGTAATGAGTCAGCTCTTAGGAAAGAGCTGAATCAAGAAAAAACCTCAACTTGGTTTGAGGGCAAAGAAATGGTTTCATGATGTAGAAAGGGCGTGTCTGCTTGACTAATCTTATAGCTTAAGTACACTCTACTCCAATAGGACAACCACAGTCATACTTTCCACAAGATGTTCTGACCAGTAGATCAACCGCATCCAAAGCAAACTTCAACACGTGCTAATCCGCCTTGTGTACTAATATAGTGTACCTAATATAGTGCACCTTACGCCCCCCTCAAGCACTCTTATCTCATCTAGGGGGGAGCGTAGCCCTGAACAGTTTGTGAATTTTGTGACCGAACAACAGCATAGGGCATACATTGTGTATGAGTATCATGACTGGATTGTTCAGTTGGAGTGATGTCGTAACAAGATAGGGTGTATGGTCAACCACTATTCTCCTGTACAATGAGTACTTATTAGATTAACTAAGCACACCATATCCCATTGTTGACTGATTATGTCTCTATCAAACATTACCCTCTCTCCCTCCTGAGCCTCGATCAGTAAACCACATGTCAATCATTGAAAGTAACCAGAGTAGACTGTGGCAATATGGAATAACGGGTGGAGTTATCAATATCGGTATTGCATGGGCGCATGATGGTCTGCTATTGTTCTACGTCACCTCTTCATTGAGCGTATCACGGTGTTGACACAGTGTGCTCTTGGTTGCTCAATGGGGGTACTGAAAACAGCTTTTTCAGAGATTCTTGGGACAAGGTTTGATGTTCAAACATGAAAAATCACACATGTAGGAAGGCAATGAAGTACATAGTACACATCTGAACTAGCATTAATGTATGTATCATGCAGGGTCATGCTGATAGAGACTTCTAGTAAACACTGGAAGTCGTACGTATTTAACTATAATATTATATGGCATATATAGCAGCAATCTCAGGCTCAGGCTTTTGGCATAACTATGGTATAGAGCTATTATGCAAACATAAGTACCACATACCGCATGCCTTGGCAACACAACAACCGCAATGTAGGAGTAGCTATCCACTAAACATTTTGTGGTATTGGGCTTGACTACATTGTAGAAACAGCAGTTATTAGTAGAGGGTCATGAGCATTTTGCTATCACGTGCATGCATGGTTTGCATCACGTACAATAAAAATGTTGGCACAGCTAGGCTAGCTGTCTCTGCATGCATGCCATGTGCAGTAGCCTCTATCCCAATGTTTCAGAACTGAGAAAAGTCTGAAGATGATTGAGGCTACGTGAGCAGTATAGTAGTACTATAATGTATGTATACACATAATGCAATGCTGTAAACTTACCACATCTTGAACTTGAGGCAGAGACATACAATGATCAACACAGTGACCAGAGTCATCAGAACTACCACGATCACCGCCACTGATGTACCAATAATCACACCTTGGGGAAAATCCTGTTGATTACTAGTTACTCCACCTCCACCTCCACCTCCACCTCCTCCAAATCCACCACCTCCACCACCTCCACCACCTCCACCACTATCACCATCTGTTGTTGTATCTGGCAGCAGTGGGCGTTGTGTCTGAGGAGATGGGCGCTGTGTTTGAGGTGGTAGTCCTGACAATACTGATCGAACAGCTGCAGTATTAATACAAGATTTGAGCCAGAAATCATAATACACATAAATACGCTGCATGACAATTCCACAAAACATTCGTCAGTGTGTGCAAGGAACTCTGATGTGTTTATTTAGGCAAAAATGTCAAGCTTCAGTTATTTAAGCACAAACGCAATAGCTGCATGCACGCACAGAGCATGATGTGTCCCAAAGGAACTTGACTGTAGATGACAAAAAAAATGCATTTTCTCACAGTCAAGGTGTAAGCAACACAGTTAATGGTGATCCAAATGCATAAAGATATATAAGGTGTTCAAGGTTGTTTTTTTTTGCACAGTATTAGCTGCATTTAATTCAAAGTTTGTTGATCAGAAATGTAGCCACAGTGTATAAAGTTTCTTTCTCCCAATGTTTACTGGTAAATTATCACCAACCGTTACCGAATAAACAAGATAAGAAATTTGGCATGGGGACAAAAAAAATCAATCGGTTACATGCCTAAATGCATGTACTGCAACTGCTTAACTATACTAGAAATGTACTTACTATCACAATACCCTGTCAGATCCGCAGTTGCTGCCGAATTTGGTACACGACACATGGCACCATCATTTTCAAGAAAGTTATCCCTACAAAGGGGAACGTAGGGACTGTTTCGTAATCCCTCGGTAGTTGGTTCGTCACAAGGCGGTAAATTTCCTCTAAGAGATCTGCATTAATATCAATAATAATAGTATTGTAGAGAAGGAAGATAAACTTAAGGAATACACCAAAATATTACAAGAAATGGGGATAGGATGAAAATGAAAGCCGCGCCTTGATCGCCAGCCGTAAAGTTTTTGGACGCTTATCAACAGTAGCGTGAGTGACCGATTGATGGTGCTTGCGTGTGTTTCGCCACACTTGCACCGCAGGCCACAAAGTTGTTGATTCCCAAATCTGATACGGTCCGTCGTGTTTGCACATGATACGCTAACTGTCAACCGCAGGCATACGGGTGTGTAGGTTTCACTGTTTTTTCCGCCTTACATGGTCAGGGAGGGGTAGTTTTCACGATCGAGTCGAGTACCATCCAATATTACACTTTCGATGATGTTATCTTGTAAGTTTCTGCAGTGGGAAAACGTAGGAAATGGGAGTACATTGGTCACGTATGGTCCCAACTAAATCTTTAAACATACACACATTATAATATTGTCACCAATTTGTAAAAGTAATAAAGTACTGATTTACAGTTCTCGGAAGCTATCTCCAACATCGAATGCGGAAAAACGTATTTCTTGCAGAACATTACTGGACAGATCGCTGCATGAGAGAAACACACAGAGATGTATAGATAAGAACTTACAAATTATGGACCAACCACCATAGCAGGAAATTTTGGCAAGGTTTTTTAGTTTGGCTAATTGGTAAATTTTCAAAACTCACCAATTTAAACTTGCATCTACATGTATGATGCTGCACAGATCGCTAAATTAAAATTTTGCTAATATCAAACAAGAGCCATTTTACCAAATTTAATGCTCACTGATTTAAAATTACCTGCCCTACGGTAGTAGTTTAAATAACATTACACACGTACCCAATGTTTATGCACATACACGTGACATTAACAACTATTCCAAGACTTCCAAAGAGTGATTTTCACCTTTTTCTAGCAGGTGTTACAATCAACGATTAACGGGACTGCATGCTGCACATGACTGCTAATAGCTACATATCCATGGCAACACAGATAACACTTTAGTCAATATAGTATATAGAATGCATAATAATATAGAGGTAGCTTACACCACTTCGATGTCTCCTGTAGCAAATGATTCCCTTTCCAGATTTGCAATGTAATTCTGCTGCAGGTACCTACATGTGTGTACATAATACAGCAGCAATGTAGACAACTAATAATATATAAGCTTATCACCCTAAGTTATCAAGGCTAGATAGACACCTCGAGCTCTATAAGTGCCTCCGCTTTTTTTTTTTGGCATGTATGGTTCAGATGGATGTACCTGAGCAGGCATTGGGATATTACTTAAAGGCTTGGGATTGGTTATGGAATTATGATAACGCTTATGAAGTCAAAACTTTCATGTATGCAGTAAAGAAATGACTACAATATTGAACATTGATTACATGCATCACATACTATTCTGGCTATGTTATATAGCATGTGCATGCACATTTACTTATAATTGTACAGTTAATCAGATAAATATAAACTTACACAACAACCAGGGAAGGAAAGCTGTCTTCGTTGAATGTGTTCCTTGGAACGTTGGTGAGTAAATTGTCAGACAGATCACTATATGCAAGGAAAAGTATTACAGTAGCTATACAGTAGATATGTGCCTAGCTGACATAAACTCATGGCACTGGTAATAATATATTAATCATGCAATTTCCTAACAGTAAGATCATGTATGCATATGATTCTGGGACGTACATTCCTTTCGTCTATCTATGGACTTATACACTAGCTATCAGCAAACAGTATCGTGTGTGAAGGGCTTATAAGTGACAACTAACATGGTGTGCAGATTGGTAAATTCTCCAATGAAGGTTGGCATTTCAGACAGTCCAAAACTTTGAAAGGAACTGCAAACGAGAGGGAGGGAGAGAGAGAGAGATGTACGGCAATGCTAGTCCAGACTATAATAATATTATGTGGACCGTGACAAAATACTGGAAAGAAGCTTGGATCTGCATGCATGCATAGGAGGTGTATACTGGTACATAATGTGTTCCGTCAGATAATTCATACACACGCAGTAACTGTTATGATAAGGAAAGGGTCCATGTGCATAATACTTGGATTATCCACTATGAGCTAGTACAATTCTATGCTGTGGCACTCACATCACTTCAATGGTGGTGTCTTCATAACAGGTAAACAAACCAGTATCTGTGTCAGGACATGAACAGACATATGGGCACGTCTGACCAGAAGGATCACCGGGTACATTACCTGAGTAAGACAAAGTTGAATTACTTGACAAAACCATGGCATGGATCACCATTTATTTAAATTATGGATCAAAACCCAACAATAAAAATTCTGGAGATATTCTGGATACAATATGTAATGAGTCTGATACACCAGCGCATGTTATTAAACGAATCCCCAGCACGTGCACGAAAATAATAATTTGCTGAGTGTGCAGTACCAAAAGTTCACTGTACATGTGCACTGGCAGCTGCGTGCATACTTACCCCCAGTATCAGTAGTGGGACCAGCACCGCTGCCAGAGTGTGCGGCCTCACTGGTGGCTAACAGCGTGAAGATTACAACACTGCAACTAGCCAGTAGACGAGGGAAGGAGGCCATCAATCGAGAGGCGGCCATTTTCATTGTTTTCCGACGGATCCCGAGCGGTGATTGTTCCTTACTCGGCTGCGTACGCGCGTAGTGAGTAGTCTAGTCTAGTGGCTGCTTCGCTAACAGTTTCAATTTGTCACACCTCAAGCGTTGGTGCTAACGATCGAAGGGTGGAGCTGGTAGTTCAACGCCCACGCACAATTTTCAAAGCGTTACGTAATTGAACCACTATAATTGAGGGTGAGTGGGGCGAAAGGGGAGGGAGTGGATGCATACATAGAGAAGAGAAAGATAGTGCTAACACAAAACAGCATAAAAACATAACATGCTAGAGTAACAGTGAAGAGGAGTTACTAAATGCCTGCTATAAGAGCTAATTGTATTAAAAATGAAAATTTGATTAAAAATGCAAGTAACGGTATACGAGTTCTTCACTCGCCATCTTCAAAACCTTCACTCTCTGTGATCAGCGCTCTCTCAAGGATGACACGGCCCTCCTGGATAGACAGAAAAACAGACAAAAAGTCAGAAGGAAATAGTGATTAACAAGAAGCTTGGTGTGTACATATTGTGCTAAAATTTCTTATCAACACACCCTCAATAATGCAGCCTTCAATGTGAAAATGACAGGCCCCTCCCTTTCCCCCTTAGGGCTCCAGATTAGCAGACCAAGTTTTGGGTTGGGAAAGTTTTACTTTTAGGACTGTTTATCATGGAGATTATCCTATAGTTATCCCCACCCTTGCCAGATTTCTCACCACACCCATATCCTCATTTACAGCTCAATACCATTTCCTGCAAACTGTCAAGCTCCATGAACAACATTAGTGGTAAACTAGACAATTATCATAGACAGTCACACAGCTACACCTTTCAGGTTTGGATACACCCAAATAATCTTGATACAAAGGATAGAATGTCTCCTAAATCTAGGCTGAACCATCTTCACTTTTATTATTACCACACCTACATCTTTGCTTTTAGTTTCCTATCTCATAAAAGAGACAATATCAACAACATCATAGCAGTGCTGCCAAAATCTCAATTTTGTCCTAATAAAATTATTGAGCATAAAAATTACCTAATCTGAACATGCATATAATTATATTATTAGGATTCTTCAGCTATCCATTCCCACAAGGCCAATATATTTGTCAGGATTTTCTTAGGATTTCTTGTCAAAAGATGTTGGTAGCACTGTCACAGGTATGCATAGGAAAGGAGGAAAGAGGGTGGATACATGTGTTGTGTGTGTGTGGGGGGGGGGGGGGGGGGGGAGGGAGTCAAACTCCATTCTAGCTACAAATCTAACACCTACAATGCCCATGAGAACCCACCACTACACTCTCACAGTAACACTCTACTCAGCATTAAATTAATAAGTGTAAGTTGCCACAAATTGCTGACTAAGACCATGCATAAGCTAGTTATTTACAGGAGGGAAATCTGAACAGCAGCTACATGTACTGACAACAAAAACTGTTTATGTTGCAACACCCCTTGTTTGGTTATTTAAGCTAGGAGAAGGAAAACAAGGGGGTTGCCAACATAGGTTAGTGGAAAATGGTCAAGATATTTAGCAGTTATTTGTGCTTGAATCAGCACTAAGGACTAACAGTGTTCCATTTAGAAATATTTTGTTATGGGCACTAATTTCTCAAACATAGCAAAAGGAGCAAATTGTGTACATCATCAGATGTAGGCATACCACCAATATACACATAGCTCATTTCAGAGCCGAGAATTCATTTCTGTACACATCACCACCGTCTTTCTAGATAAAGTAGATAAAGTGCCTGAGAAAAGTCTATTATCAGAAGGGAAGTCTTTGTCAGTTGTATAAATTTATGTAGTAGTTTAAATGCCAAACACTACACACTTAGTTACGCTTGTATTTATGTGACAATTTTGGGGAAGATATGCATCCTGGTATAGGATAGTCATCCCTACAACAAAAATGGTTGTTTACAACAACCATACACTGGTGGGAGGTAATTTACCACACACCATGACACTCTAGCACATACAGCAATGTAGAAGGATTCTCTGGTGTGTGTGTGTGTGTGTGTGTGTGTGTGTGTGTGTGTGTGTGTGTGTGTGTGTGTGTGTGTGTGTGTGTGTGTGTGTGTGTGTGTGTGTGTGCATGCGTGTGTGCATGTGTACCTGCCTCTACCAGCTCTCACCTTGTAGCGCTGTGATTCCTCAGTGGCAAACTCCTGCATAATAAAAATTAATACAACAACAGCTGTGGTGGACAGAGTGTGGGCAGACACAGTGGGGAGGTTAAGAATGCTTATGATTTTTATATAAAGACAGTTATTCAACTGATCAACCTATTGAATACCGGTCAGCTTAACTCCATGAATACAATATACTTGCATGTATTATGCCATCCCAGCGTATAGGTATGTGGGCCACACCCATGCTTTTGGTAAAACTACCAGTTAGAAGAAGTAACCACTTCCCAAGCTTCTACCTAGCTATCACTACCTTAAGGTGACAATTATTTGCAGGTACATTTTTCTGTGATGTTTGGTTAAAGAATCCTTTGCGTGGACTAAAATTCGCAATTTGTATGCAAATATGGTAAAGGGTCGACAAATACTACCGTTGCTGTAGTGCATAAAGCTAATGCCTGCGAGTACATGTACAAAATTGTTTGCATTTTTGGGCCGATCCACAGAAATATCAAACATTAGTACAAGCAAGAAACAGTGCTGCCAACATCTTAATCCTAACATTTGTCAAGAAAATCCTGTCAAATGTATTGGCCTTATGGGAACAGGTAGCCCAAAAATCCCTATTATGCTTGACTTGCATATACTAATTAGGAAAATTTCATGCTAAAAAATCCAAATATTAGGACAAAATCTGACTTTTTGGCAGCACTGCTTAAGGTACATGTGCATATACATGTATCTCATGCAGAATGCTGGATATGGTATGGCCTAGGGATGTGATAAGCTTAGAGGTAGGCTGTTTGCTAAACATGGCATCAAATGAAGACTGCACGAGTGACTCACATAGATCCAACCTAATCTTGTACTGCAGTTCTTGCATGATACATCTCGTACTACATGTCGCCCTGTAAGCTATTGTGGGAGTGGGAAAGGTAGTGAAGTAGGGGGGAGCAAGAGGGGAGAGAAAGAGAGAGAGAGAGAGAGAGAGAGAGAGAGAGAGAGATGATGATGACATAATACTCAACTTAACTGCTATTGTGACATGGCTTCACTAACACAAACACACAAAGGTACACATGCTCACTCAGCTATGAGCAAGGTCAGTAGGTGTTCAAGCAATTACAAGAAAGCAAATCATGTGACAACCTAAACACACATAACAAGACCAACTCACCATAATTCTATTCTCCACTTCACTGAAGGTCAAATTAACCCTGCACACAAAGAGACATACATGTACAGTCAGACAGGAGTATGGAGTCATGTTGCTTGGCAACTGATGCATGCCTGGCATTAGTCTACACTGATTGGATTTGTTAATTTATGGTGCTCTAAAAAATACAATTACACACTGTACATGTCACTCTAATGTACTCCTGACAGGTACAGTATCTGGAGTTCTTACTCATACAGCGGAACCTCTTTATGTAAATGCAGACACCTGTGAGGCAGTTTAAAGTGTCTGAATTAAAGAAGATGCCCATAATGATTCAGGTGCAGTTTTGCACGCTTCTGCACGTAGCACCAAGCACAATGACAGTGCCCCCAATTAAAGGGACATACATAATTATTATTATATCCACCTTTCAAGGATGTTTTAGGTAACCATTAAGATTATGGATGTTTTATCATTTCACGACAATACCCCAAAGCATGTCTGTTTAGGTTCCACTGTACATGGTGGTAACACACACAGACTCACTCCTAAGCCACTCCCTAGTCTCTTTGGGGTTGCGTGTTATTGTATAATTATATTACACAGCGTGTTGTTTTGTAGTTATGTGTATGTGTGCATGTCTGATTGGCTTACACTTTGTTGAAGAGAAATGCTCGTCCAGTGGCACCAGTGAAACGCTACAGGGGATAAACAAAACAGTCTCAGCTAATAAATGTAGTATAAACAGAGACATACATGTAAGGCACGGACATACACATGTACAGTAGTTTCACTTTCATCCCACTGCTCCCCTCCTCTCCCCTCCCCTCCCCTCTCCTCCTCTCCCCTGTCTTGTATACTATTTCCAAATCTACTCTTGCTATTACAGAAGGTTTTATCTTCCACAATAATTAACCAATCCCCAAACTTTTGGGGGAGCGCCTGCTCCCAGGCACACATACCTACAATGTATGTGAACGTGAACCACTCAAACAAAAGGTAGATCTATGCTAATTTAGTGTCAATACTCCACTAAACTGTTGCAGCTTATGGAATTAAGACGGACTAGCATGCCAGCATCGTACACTTGATTCGTTGTTTCAGGATATCTGTCATCTATCATAGTCTCGTCCTCTCTAAGTGAGAAAAGGGCATTTTTTTGGGGCCTGGGGACAAGACTCAACCGTGTGTGTGTGTGTGTGTGTGTGTGTGTGTGTGTGTGTGTGTGTGTGTGTGTGTGTGTGTGTGTGTGTGTGTGTGTGTGTGTGTGTGTGTGTGTGTGTGTGTGTGTGTGTGTGTGTGTGTGTGTGTGTGTGTGTACCAGTGTATCACTATTATACTTTACTTACACAAAAGCACACACATGTACATGAATATGAGAGCCTCAAATAAATTCTACTGCATGTACACTCACTGTTGAGACTAGTTCTGAGCGGTTGGTGAGCGGTGTGTCACAGCTGGCGCAAGAATAGATCCTCATGCCCCCGGGGTGATCCAGAAAAATACGACCCATTTCTCTATCTCTCTCGTTCTAGCTCGCACTCTGATGTAACTTAGAAACTTCCGTTGTAAACAATGAAACCACAAGACCGCGAAACTGGTGGGAAAGGACGTCCCGTAGAAACGGCTAGAAACGTTCAGTAAAAAGTTTAAGAGTGTGTAAGACGGTCCCAGAAACGACCACTCGTGGATAAACTCTGTCAATGGATGAGAGGAGTAGTCTTTCCAGCGAGAAGAACAGTGCTATTGTTAAGTAGTGCATAAGGAAAATTGAAGAAAATTTTCCTCCTTACTCTTAATTGGAAGACACCCACGTGTATGCCATTGTCACCTCTTCAATCAAATCTGTATGTAAGCATGAATTGCCTGTATATGTTAGTCTTAATTATTACTGTCTGTACACTCATGCATACCAGAAAACATGGCTGCCAAGTATCGTGTGCTCCTGCCGAAAACAAAGTTCCCCCTGCGAGTAAACCCCTCCAATCAAGAGCTGTCTGTCCAGAAGGCATCTGGATTCAGTCACCTCTACAAGTGGCAGCTCGATCGCCCAGATACTGAAGGAAATTTTGTTCTCCACGATGGACCACCTTACGCCAATGGTAAACCTCATATGGGGCACGTACTCAATAAAGTGCTAAAAGACATCATCAATCGATACAAACTGATGCGAGGCTACAGGGTACACTATCGACCAGGCTGGGACTGCCATGGTCTGCCAATCGAGCTCAAGGCGTGCAAGGAGAGCGATTTTCTAGAAGCATCTCCCCAGGAGATTCGGCAAAAAGCAGCTGAATTTGCTCAAAAGACGATCAAACTACAGAAGAAAGATTTTCAGCGATGGGGATGCATGGGTGATTGGGGGAGCCCCTACCTAACGATGGATCCTGCCTACGAGGCTGACCAGGTTAGAGTGTTCTATCAGATGTATCAAAGAGGGTGTATCTACCGAGGATTCAAGCCTGTTTATTGGTCACCTTCATCAGGTACGGCCCTAGCTGAAGCTGAGCTTGAGTACCAAGATCACACCAGTCAAGCTGTGTACGTCCTCTTTCCAATTGTCCCCAGCAGTGTATCTCCACTGCCACAGGTTTCCAATTTTTCCAGCAATGGTGGTGGTGATTTTGCTCTGGTTTGGACCACCACTCCATGGACGCTCGCCGCAAACAAGGCAATCTGTTTCAATCCTGAACATTCTTACTCCCTGATTCAGATTGGAGCTGGCTCTGAAAAGAAGAGAGTGCTAGTTGGCGCAGAATGTCTCCCTCGACTTGAACCAATTTTGGGCAGATATAAAATCCTTGGCACGCTAACAGGGACTACTTTAGAAGGTTTGAAATATCAGAATCCACTAGAAAGTCAAGTGCAACATGTGGATACTGTGTATCGTCCATTTTTGCCTGGTGATCATGTGACAGAGACTGAAGGTTCAGGACTCGTGCACACTGCACCAGCTCATGGATTTGAAGACCACTTGGTTGGTGTGCGCCATGGCCTAGAGCTTGGTTGCATTGTGAATGATAAGGGAAGGTATACCAAAGAGGCAGGGCCTACTTTTGAGAATAAGTTTGTCCTTCAAGAAGGAAATGAGACAATTATATCAGAGCTGAGAGCCAAGGGAGCTCTTATTCATGAGAGCTCGTATACTCACCGCTATCCATATGACTGGAGAACTAAAAAGCCAGTCATTATTCATTCCACAGAGCAGTGGTTTGCTAGTGTAGCGGCTCTCAAAGAAAAGGCTAAATCTGCTCTGAATGATGTTAAGATGTATCCGTCTTCCTCTCTCAATCGTCTTATCACGTTCCTCGAGACGCGCAATGACTGGTGTATCTCACGGCAACGAGTGTGGGGAATGCCCCTGCCAATCTTCTACAACAGTGAAACGAGTGAGCCCCTTATTAATGACAAGACGATTGGACACATTGAGACTACTTTTCGTCAGCATGGATCAGACTCTTGGTGGAATATGCCTGTATCTGATCTCCTCCCTCCTTCCATGAGACATGAAGCACACATGTACATCAAAGAAACAGATATAATGGATGTGTGGTTTGACAGTGGATCATCGTGGGCATCTGTTTTAAAAGACTCTGACTGCGTGGCCGACTTGTACCTGGAGGGATCTGATCAGCACAGGGGCTGGTTCCAATCCTCCCTTCTAACGAGCGTCGCTGCACAAGGTAGGGCCCCCTATCGCAACGTGATAACACATGGTTTTGTGTTGGACAGCAAAGCAAACAAAATGTCGAAATCTCTTGGAAACATTATCAGTCCAGATGACATACTCAAATCAGAGAAGCAATTTGGAGCTGACACGATGCGTCTCTGGGCTGCCTTTAGCAATTACTCCAGTGATGTTCACACCAGCGATGACATCTTGCAACAAACCAATGATCTTCTGCAAAAGATCAGAATTACTTGCCGATTTGCTCTCGGTAATTTGTCCTCGTGTGATCCAGCATCATATCTCCTCCCTTTCTCTCAACTATCAACCCTTGACCGCTACGTGCTTCACCTACTGAGCTGTTATGCATCAGAGGCAACTCAGGCCTACGAATCGTTCAACTTTTCTCGTCTGCAGACGCTTTTGAATAAGCTGATTCCGAAGGATCTTTCGGCGTTCTACTTTGAAATCATCAAGGATCGACTTTACTGTGATACACAAGAGAGTCTGGCTAGACGCTCAACGCAGACTGTCCTTCACCACATGCTGCACTGTTTAGCGAGGTCTATTGCTCCCATTCTCCCTCATCTGGCTGAAGAAGTGGCTCAACATGCCTCTAGCTTTGTCAATGGTAGGTTGTTATCCCTGTTCAGCACAGCATATTATTATGCCGTATATATCTAGGTTTATTCCTGGGCTCATTGTACAATTTAGATGTCAGCTCTTGACATGATTGTAGCATTGAATGGCAAGGACTTTGCTAAGCATGACCTTATCTAAAAATAGGTATCCAGTGAAAGGTTTAGGCACTCTATGGATTGGTAATGGTCGTCATTATCCAAGGTATAATTTTTTTTTTGGCATTCTCACATGCATACAGGTAGTGTGTTCAAGTCTGGTTGGATGGAGTGTCCCCCAGAGTGGCATCAGCCCAGTCTAGCCAGAGACACGGAGCGCCTTCGTTCTGTCAAAGATGTTAGCAACAAAGTCCTGGAGATAGCCCGACTTGACGGCACCATTAAAAGTTCCCTTGAGGCAGAACTAACTCTAAAAACAAACTCTGAACACTTATCAAACCTTCTCTGTAAGCATCTCTATGAAGCAGACTCTACAAGTGATGCAGTAGAGTTCAATCTTGCTGATCTATTGATTGTGTCCAAGGTGACTCTAAGTGAGGAAGGAGTGTGTGATCAAGATCATGGTTACACTGTTTCTGAGGAGTTGGACTATGATGGGGAGATGGTGAAGGTGGAGGCACTGGTCAGACACGCATCGAGGTCTGGGAAACACAAATGTCCCAGGTGCTGGAAGTGGACTAGTATCTCTGAGGGTGCACTATGCTCTCGATGTCAAGCAGTACTAAACTTGTAATAATCATTTGTACAGATTTGTGTTAATTTATTGTCCCACGAATGGTGATATAATTATAGTTAACACAGTAAAGTTAATGTTCATGTTCAGCTGCAGTGTAAAGAGACCTTACATAGTCTGGTACGTCCCTTGGCCCCTCTCAGCCATTTTCACTTGCAGGAAAAGATCTGGGGAGCCTGGGAATGAGGCTAAGCGTACGTGTTCTTATTTTAGGGTAGATTCATTGATCTTTTGAGAAAGGACAACTTAGTGTATACACACAATGACATGTAAACAACTGAAGAGAGAAATTACTAGCTGACTGTGTAGGTGCTTGTATAAAAATAAATGCAATATGCTGTGAAAAAACATGTTCTACATGCAGTGTACAGTATCACAACACTCTTGCCATCAAAGCTAATAAGGTTTCCCATCATGTCTGTCTTTGGCCCACTGTCGTAGAATCCCATAGGCCTTTTGTAGTGTGCTATCAGCCTGCAAAAGAAACATAAATCATACACAGTACAGTCATTTACCACAACTAACCTTAGCAAAGTGGAATCGGATGTACTTTCCTGAGAGGTGGCTGTGTTCAGGACTGTAGAACGCACTGGGGGGAATGGCACCCAGACCCTAAATGATAAGTATATATGATCTCTTAGTCATATCTACTGCAAAGTGACAAACTTGTATATTGGTATAGCTATTATAGCGAGCTACTATAGTAAACTGCCATAGAGACATTGAATGTTAAGGCCCAAATATGTATCTATAGCCTTGTCCCCAGACCCATTCCCGGTTCTTCAAATGTTGCATGCTCAAACTTGAAAAGCCGGGAATGAGCCTGAGGATGGGGCTGCCAAATACCACGAGCTTGTTAAAACAGGGCTTAGCTTGATAATGCAATCATCATGTATTGTGGCCTTGTATCCAGTGCTTCAACTTTAAGCGGAAATTGTTTTAAATTACAGGTATCATGACTGTGGTTGTACACCTTTTCAGTAATCATCCACTTAGTGAACTGGAAGTCATACGCCTCCTCGTTGGAATCAAATGTCTTCCCAATGGAGCTAGTGTCTGCTAAAATGAAGTATCCGCCTTCGGGCACAATTGGTTCCATTCCCACCTCCCTCAGTACGGCTGCAATCTCGTCTCTCTTTCTCTGTAAGGTGTTGACAGTCTGAACAAGGTAGCTGTCTGGATCACCCATTCTCTGCATCTCTGTTTCCAGGCTGACTGCAATGGCTTCTTGGATAGGAGTGTTGTAGGTGTAGCTGATGTTAGTGAGACAGACGTGCATTGGTTTGATGAGGTAGGAGGGGGCAATGGCCCATCCAGTCTGTGGGTACATGCATGTGTGTGTGTGGGGGGGAGTTAGAAAGGAAGAGAGACAGGGAGGAAAAGAGGGAGGGAGGGGGAAAGAGAGAGAGAGAGAGAGAGAGAGAGAGAGAGAGAGAGAGAGAGAGAGAGAGAGAGAGAGAGAGAGAGAGAGAGAGAGAGTAGTAAGTGCATTTGTGTGGCTCAGTATTCCACACTACACTGTATTCCAATGTTCACTACTAACTAGAAAACCACCTTCCATCCAGTGGTATGGAATGTCTTTCCTGCACTCCCAACAGTGATAGTTCTCTCCCACATCCCAGGAAGAGAGGCTGAATAAGAAAGTATTGGTGTGTAGTTACCACAATATCCATACAAGCCTTGGTGGTTACAGTATATTGCAGCACATACCGATTTTGACATGCTCACTGCCTGCGTAGACTAGCCACTCGTAGACCTCATCACTGAGACACATTACATCATAGCGTTTACACAGATCAGCCACCAGCTCTAGCTCTGACCGAGTGAATATCTGAAATGCAGTTGAGTTCATCATTAGAAGTAGAAAACAAATCTCATACTTAAGCAGTAGATATTGTTCTATGTTCCTAGTACCTTTCCAGTTGGGTTGTTTGGGGTGCAGATGATGATCATTTTGGTCCGTTCGTTGAAGGCAGCTTCCAGCTCAGCAGGGTCAAGGGTCAAGTCAGCACTGGAGCTAGGATTCTTTCCTTGCTGCAAAAATGAACACAAACAGTGTACAATATCATGCTTATGTACATGTACAAGTACATGTACATAATATGTTATGTAGGTGGTGTTGAACTATTAATGTATATGGGGTGGTAGGTTAGAATACTTACAGGTCTAAGTGGAACAAAGACCTTCTTTCCTCCAGCCATCTTCACCATCGGAGAGTAGCAGTCAAAGAATGGCTCAATGATAATAACCTGGACATAATATGTTATGTATGTACATGTATATACACAACCACAATGACACTAGCCAACAAAAATTTTCTTTCCTGCCATCAAAGTCCATACACAGATCAATATACATGTACATGTACATGTACATGTACATGTAATACACAGGCTAGGTAGCATACCTCATCTCCCTCCTGAATGAATCCCTGTATGGCATGAGAGAGGATGGAGTAGGCACCACAGCTTACCAACACCTGGTGTGTGTGCAGTACAAGTACATACAGGAATGAGAAGTGGTAAATTTGAGATATCTTCGGACCTCCCTGCCCTTATGTTTAATTCCTACTGCAGACAGTATCGTGTTGCCTAAAACAAAGCACACTGTATGTACCTCGTTCATGGGATCTATTTCTCTGCCATGGATGGGGCTATAGAGCTTTGCCAGAGCATTCACAAGACGAGGATGACCCTACAAATTAGCAGAAATTTAGTGTAAAATGTATGTATACTGCATGACTACAGCACTGTCTGTACCTGTCCTCTGGTGTATTGGTGTAGCATTGGATTCTTGGTAGTCCCCTTTAGTGCGTCCAGCACAAAATCAGGAGGGGGGTAATCTGGAAGTCCCTGCAATAATTACTTTCATGTACGTGATAGGGAAGCAGCATATACCATCAGTTCAAAGATAAGGACTGACTGACCTGTCCAAGGTTGACCGGCTTCTCTCTGGCAACTATACCAGTAAACTCCACCCTGAGGGGAAGAAATACCACCATGAATTGGTAAAAATACATTGCATACCATACCATTAGATGTTGTTATGGTACATGTATAAAATGGTAGGTACATGTACATACATACCAAACATTCTTGTCCAAGCCATCAAGCCTTCTTGCTGGCTAAAGTGTGTATGTGAGGGTGTGTATGGGGGCGTGTGAAGGGAGGGGATATCTACATGTACAGTGTACGTCAGAATGTCTTTGACAACAACACTTCTACACGCAGCTATAGTAGTTTCATGCCCAGCCCCCTCTACGCAAAAAACCAACAACAAAAAAATTGCATAGAGGGGGCTGGGCTGGTCACAAGACTACGCCGCGGCATAGATTATTGAGCATATACGTAGTAGCTCTATAATCTATGGCTGCGGCATACAGTGCTAGCATACATGTAACTTAATACTTGCAGCTTGATTATAGTATCATACCTTTATATTATATCAACTATGGTTATATATATACCTACTTCACAAGTGAAAATTTAAGCCAGCGTTGGGGCCAGGGGATTAAATTATCTGTCAACATCTACACTAGTTTCTTGGTTTTGCAAGCTTCCTACCGTGAGTTTCTTGGAAGGAGCGGCCATATTGAGTCGAGCTGAGATGTGTAACAGTCGTCCAGCGACGGAGAGGCTAGCCAGTTGCCTTAGAGCACGTCTGGTGGAGAAGTGGACGTTGTGGAGTATCGAGGACCACATTCTCTCATGTGATGTGCGATTGGGGTTGGAGGCTTGTGTAAACTATCTATTTATACGAAACCACGAGTGCCATGTTCGAAATATTTTTGCTGACCCGGCGGTCGTGACGATCCTTACCAAATTGCTCATCACCATGCACTACTACTTTTGGTAACAGTCTTGTGTGGATTGTGTTTGTGTTGCCCAAGTAGGTCAGTGTTGAACCAATGGCATTTCTTAAAACTGAATATTTAGGACAAACAAAGGATGGGTAAAATATCAAACGAATCAGTAACATAAGAGAGTAGCAGCAAGTCAAAGGGCTATAAAATATAGTTAACTAGGCCTCTAGCCTCGTACCCAGGCCCTTTCGGAGGGGAGGAGAAAGGGCCTGGGTACGAGGCTACTAGACCTCCTGCCCAGTACACTCTACAACAAAAATATAAAACTATGATCATGGGGGTTCTAGTACATCAGAGATAATACCATGACACATCGCTAATTATATATTGAGTCAAGTTACTTGCAAAGACACAATTGAGTCAAGTTACTTGCAGTGCTTCTTAATATAATTCTCAAGAATCCGCTCACACCTTGGGCATCCATAGCTCTCTACAATGCACTGCAGTAGTCTAATATTAGTAGCTGAAATGTATTTAGGGATTAAAGCACCAAGGATTTTTCTAGTAGATCTTTTGGCTTTATAAACCTTTCGCTTAATGTATCGGCGGCGCTTGTGTTTGGGGTGAGAGAAAGAATCAAGATATTCTTGCAGCCTCTTTGCTTTAGGCAAATGTTTCTTAAGACACCTGGAAACTTTACAGAATGCGATTGAGAAATCACTGCTGCGTTTAAATCCATCATCATCAAGGCTTGCTTGTCCCGGCTGTTCCCTAACAGTTACTGCATTATGGAAAAACAATATCAAAATGAAGCCACTAGACTTCTGATAGAATTTTAAAGGATTAAGCGGAGAATTACATGTATAGTACATGTATATAGTATAGGCACAGTCTTAGGTCAATTTTATATACACATGTAGATGGGATGGGTTTCCTTGTATACATATAAACTTTGCTTAGGAATTACCCTCAGCTAATAGACATACCAGTATGTTGGATTGCAAGCTCCTCAGCCAAAGCACTGTTGATTTCATTGACAGTGCCAATCAACCGTCTCCAAGTTGGTCGACCGTGTTCTTTGTAGTTAAAGTTTCTCCGTAGCCACTCACAAAGACTCCGCATCAAACATATTTCTACATCACGAGGGTGATTTTCCTGGATTTCATCCAGTTTTGAGTATTTTAGTCCCAAGAGGAGACCACACTGACGCCACTGACCAGCTAAGGAAGAGATAGCTAGATATACGCTGCAATGATCATCTTCAGCTGAAGAATAATATCGTATGAGCATGTACACATGTAAATATGGAGCCTCTCATCCATGAAATCTTGTAAATTAAGATCTTTGTTACCAGTACATTAGTCAATTAAAAGTTCAATTTCACACACATATAAAATCAGGGTTGCATACAGAATTTTTTCTGGGGGGGGGGGGGGGGGGGGGGAAGGAGATTTCTAAAGGGGTAGTTTGATACAAGTGTGTGAAAAAATTAATATTTGCCCTTTGATATCTTAAAGGCATTGTGCCACGCTATAAGGGCTGATTGCCTGTTAATGAAGCCACACACGCCCACGCGGTAAATGAACATGGGGTGTGGCAGATGGCTGGTAAGTTCGTGTGTAGATTCAAATCTGCCCGCTGAGGTTTGCTCTGTTGGGCGTTTGACATTTTAAGCAGCATATCTGTTCTCAAGCCTTTACTTATCTACATTCTTACTCTTTGGTTGTCCATATCGCTGAAGATTACGAGCTTCTCCACTCGATTTTGACAAATCTTTGCGCTGCACGCACTCAATCTCCGTGAACTCCCGTACACTATATCATAATACTGGGCGTGCCCATACTTCCTGTACCCACTTTAATTGGATTTTTGAACTAATGAGCTCATCAAGAAGCAATTACACCTTATACTGTAACACAATGCCTTTAATTATGCATTACATGCTGAAATTTCAGTAAATTGCTACTATAATATCTCGATTTTTGCGCATTTTTTAAAATTTCAATCATAATCTGTTTTACAACCAGTGCTGTATGTTTTGGGACCCCCACCCCACCCCACCCCCTCTGTGTGCAACCCTGAAAAATTAATGTATAATTATAACTTCTTACTTAAATGTCTGTCATCTACTTCTGCCCACTCTTTCTTTGCTGGGAAAACAGTACATACTATCAATTCTCATCCTTACATGTACACATGCAGCACACAAGAATACCTGTCAGAGGTCCTGGATTTTTTTCAATATCACCACCCAGTAGTAAAACGATCTCAGATAATACCAATGACAGACCAAATGATAGCTCTACATCCACACACCATACAGTACCATCAGAGCAGTAGTATAGGAGAAACCACAGAATAAGAAACATGAACAAGAGACGAATTTCTTCTAGTCTTTCATCCTCTACTTCCTGTCTTGTTCTTAAAATTGGTGCTCCTTCCCTTTCCTGGATTTGATGAATTCTTTCAATCTGCTTCTCCACTTGCTGAGCTCGCTGTTTAGTAGCCTTATCAAATGCTTCAGCCAGTTCTCTTGGTGATAATTGTTCCATTATGATCAAAAATTTCCTCACTTGTAGAATTTTTAGCTTCTTTATCAATAATAATCTATGTAATTCTTCATAGTTTCCATTCTTGACCAATTCTAGTAACTTTATGAATTCCTGTTGCATTGTAAGCAGATGTTTGTTTACCGCTGTAGTGTGGTTCGAGGCTGGAGCTATTCTTTGGGTAATTGCTCTAAGTTGATCACTAATTTTCCTCTCTAGTATCTCAAAAGCACCATCTTCTACTAGTTGAAGTAATTCCTCCATTTCTGCAGCTCCTTGCTTAGCCCACAGCAACAACAACATATGCTTAGCAACATAAGGATTCGTATTGGTGTCCGGCAACTGATTCACTCTTGGTATGTCAGTCAAATCAAGTACATCATTGCCGGGTATACATGTTGTGAGCCATCTGACCTCATCATGACTGGGTTCACCCAGCGTGACGAAGGTCGCGCTCAGCGTGACGGGGAACTCGAATGAGGGATAGAATACGGGACTCAAGAGGCTGTCGGCATGGATAGTGCCTTCACTTACTAGTATTCCTGCTGGTGTAATGATACCAATAAACAAAAGCAGCGCTAGGAACATTACTCCCAGTCCGATCGACGGAGTGCAGTGTGCGTGGATTCCCTCTGGATTCGGGTGGCGCTATCTGTTGTGAATCTAATTACACGTACGATCGAGATGTTGTTCAATATTATTTTACTGCTGAGTCAGCATATCTAGCTTGGCTGAGATCTAGACATGAGCTACTAGCACATAGTACATGTAAGGTATGGGGAACCAGATCACTGCCACAGCTCCTGCTCAGATCCTTCCCCTGGAAAGCTACTTCAACGAGCTCACTGACTACAGCAAGCCAACAAGGTGAGAAGATAATTTTTTTGTGTAGTGTCCTTTGCTGCATGAAGTAGGCTATGTCTGGTCCCGGATCCCCTCTTGCTAGAAGTAGTCCTAAAATTAATATACACGTAACTTCGTCTAATCATGCTGTTTTTCCTTTCAGTTTGGGCAGTACAAGACTCTTTAAAGTAGCTCGTGCAAGACATAGGTGAGTTAATCAAAGAGGCAGTTTTTCAGTTTAGACCAGTGATCTCTCCTCCCCCCCCCCCTCCCTCCTGCCTCCCCTTCCCCCTTCTTCAGTGATGGAGTTGAAGTGGTTGTCAAGGTATTTCCTAAACATGATGAGAAGGTGCAGCTGGGTCCTTATGACAAGAGGCTTACTGGTAAGAGTAAGGAGCCAAGTATGAATTTCAAATCAGGGGCTGATCTTGGGGAGGCTAGCCACCACCTTCAGTTGTTCCTTTGTGCATAGCATTGCTAGCCAACCACCCCCCATACACCAGCATACATATAGTTTGATACAAACAGGTGCACCCCCTCCCCCCCCCCCCCCCCCCCCCAATGAAACTTCTGGATCAGTCCTTTGCAAAGTTAATGCAAATGCACCTACAACTACATGATTGTATGCATGATAACTTTGGGCCACCGAGATGTCCATCAAGCCTTGAAAACTGGGGTTGCACTGCGTGTGTGTCTGTAAACAGCCGTTGGTTCCTTCACCAATAGCAGACACTGATAGCTAATATGGTGTGCACCCAGTTCATTGTACTCACTAAGTAGGTGATTATATTCCCATTTTTCTCTCTCTCTCTCCTCAGACCAGAAGATCAGACTACACGGTGTCCTCAATGCATTGCCTTTTCAGAAATTCTGGGTAAGTCATTCAAATATTGAAGTACATGTACAACATTATTATACTGGAACACCACTGCTATTGCTTGCTAGTATCTCTGTATAATGTTGGTTGTTGTTTTCTTGACATTATCCATGCACTGTGTAGGAGACTGATAAGGCAGCTTTCCTTATCAGGCAACACATAAGATTCAACCTCTATGATAGACTCAGGTACACGTAAATGCATGTACATGTAGCTTCAGTATTCTTGCACATGTATATACATGTAGTTTTGTGAATTGTTTTGTACTAGTGTAGTAGCTTCATCCCGGGTCCATTCCCAGCTTTTCAATGCATACGTTGAAAAGATCGGGGAGTCTGGGGACGAGGCTGCTCGTGTAGCTCTCTCTGGTATAGTGCAGCGATTGGTTTTGGTAAATAAACTTTAGAGATGCCCTCTCTCTATCCTCTCCTCTCCTCTCCTCAGCACTCGTCCCTTCCTTAGCATAATGGAGAAGAAGTGGATAGTATTTCAGCTGCTCAAGGTCCTTGAGGAGTGTCACACAAAGAAGATCTGTCATGGTGACATTAAGACAGAAAATGTTCTACTGACTGGCTGGGATTGGGTACTTCTCTCCGACTTTGCCAGCTTCAAACCGACCACCCTACCTGACGTGAGTGAATCAAAGTATGGTAATTAGAATTTAGGGTACTGCGTACGTGCACTGTATATGGTCATGATGACCCTGTACCATATTATAGCCAGTGTGATGATGAGAAATGGTTGTCATGCATTGTATGTGTAACATAATGTCCTAATTACTGTGCTCTCAAGGTTGCTAGCATACGCATTATCTGTATGATATATGGCTAGCGACTGTTGTTTTGAGATGCATTTGCAATCGTTTTCTTTTTTAGGTTATAATAATTGTTATTGTGTCAACTATTGAGTACTAGTAGGTAGTAGCTTTTTTTTTGCAGTGTGCCTTCATTTAGTCATAGATAATATAGACTATGTAACAGGGATTGGAAACAGCTCACATGAGCAATACATATGTGCGGGCAATCCGTGTCGCCTTGATTTACAAGAAAAAGCACCAAAAAATCACAAAAAAATGGCCAAAAATCTTGCAGTTTTCAAATACTTTCGAGAATATCTACCAAACAGAAACACTTAGAAGCTTAAAACTAGGCTATCCCAGTGGACAAGGCCTTCTGTGAGCCGTCTGTACTGGCGATAAACTCCTTCTGTCCATATCTGAGGTATTCTAGTCCCAACAACGAGGCGACTTCAAAATGGCGTAGCTTTGGGTGTTTCTCGAGGTTTCTGGGCCAATGGTAGCAGTATAGTCTTCAAAAAGTGGCTATCCCAGTGCAGAGTCACCATACTTCTTTGATTTTGAGTTCCGTTTTTGTTAGTTACTACCACGCGAGATGAGATATAGTCCCAAGAGTGGTTTTGTACAGTGTTCTATGGAGCAAGTATGGATGAGGCAACTGAAGCAGTAGCGAGCAACTTTGTCCCCCAAAAAAACTGTGATAGATAGTTGCGCTCTTCACAAAATGTTGCTAGTAGTATCTATAATATCTATGATTTAGTATAGCATAGCATGCAAGCATATAGTACATATACATATACATAATGTTATTTGTACACGTAATATTATATTATCTGACGTGTACTGTGAAATATCACGAGTCGTCAAGGCACGTATCGCACGAGTGCGAAGGCACGAGTGCGATGCGGTGCCTTGACGACGAGTGATATTCACAGTACGCGTTGGATAATGTATTTATCATATGCCAGTGCGCATGCGCATGACTCTAGTAACCATAGTTACGTCTCAATGAATATGGATAGCGTCAACGACCGTGATCGAGCTGTTCTCTCTTCTGCACCTCGATATCTATCGCAGCTTTTTTGACGACAGTGTTTATGAGTCAACAGCTCCTCTGCTGGAGTTACCTATCTCTCCAAGTACCAATTTGCATTGGCTGAGAGTAGTCCTCGGCCACAAAATGATTCAGACAGCACTGTAGCTGCCCCCGAACCATCACTCGTTTTATATTCATTACTGAGTACATCTTGCAGTTTTAACCTTTATGTTACCTGGTATATTATGTCATAACTATCAATAATAAAATATGTGCATAATTATGCATTATTAGTACCCTGAGGCGGTGTGCGATAACCCTGTGCGATATGGAAAAATATCACCCTAGTACAATGTAGGAAGTAGATCAGACAGTGTACATTTTCTATGGGAATAGAATTATCAAGTATGTTAGGCATATGATAATGGTTATTATTTCTCCTTCTCTTGCAGGATAATCCAGCTGAGTTTTCGTTCTTCTTTGACACATCTCGGCGTCGGACATGCTACATTGCTCCAGAGAGGTTCACAGCTGGAGATGTGTTCCAGGAGCTCAACACTGGTATGCTACAGAGAACCACTGGACTAACTCCTCAGATGGATATATTCTCACTGGGGTGAGTCTATGGTAGAGAGAGAGCTGGGGGAGGGAGATAGAGAGAGAGTGAGTGAGAGAGTTGTAGTGTGTTAGCACAAATTAAAAACGAGGCTAGTAGAGAGAGAGAGAGAGAGAGAGAGCAGGGGGAGGGAGATCAAGAGAGAGTGAGAGGGAGAGTTGTAGTGTGTTAGCACAAATTTATGCAAAAAATGAGGCTAATGTACATTG
Source organism: Stappiaceae bacterium (assembly GCA_964291365.2). Taxonomy (GTDB): domain Bacteria; phylum Pseudomonadota; class Alphaproteobacteria; order Rhizobiales; family Stappiaceae; genus JBDWFY01. Next base: position 386,456 of record OZ219981.1, on the reverse strand, counting down.
TACATTGTACCGTATAGCGGGAAACTTTCGAGGGAGAAAACTTTCGCGGATTTCGAGGTTTGAGAGCCATCCGCGAAAGTTTTCTCCGCAAAATTTGGGGGCGTGCTGCACCCACCTATGATTGGTTTCAAGCAATCCGTGAAAGTTTTCTCCGTGAAATTGTCACTTCCTACGGATCCGCGAAAGTTTTCTCCCTCGAAAGTTTATCGCTATACAGTATGTTGTATGATCTGTCTATACACGTACATGTAGGTGTGTGATTGCTGAGTTGTTCATGGATGGTCGACCTTTGTTTGACCTCTCCCAGCTGCTGGAGTACTATCTCAAAGAGAAGGAGGCAACAGAGGCCACACTCAAGAAGATACCGGACAGATTCATTAGGGTGAGAGAAGAGGCAATTTTTTTAACCATACTTGCTTACTAGCTGAATTTGGCATGGTAAAGGTCGTCAAATCTAGCTGTAACGCGACGACCCTTTACCACATACTTTGTGATAATGTGCACAGGTGTACTCCTACATGTGTGTCGCTCTCTTTGGCATGATGCACATAGGCACATGCAGACACTAGCTGGATTGGTTAGAACCTAAAAATTGTTTGTAAGATTTTTGTTTGATGTACATGTATTTCCACCATAGCGTATGGTTCGCAGTATGATCCACCTTCAGCCGGAGGAGCGTTTCACTGCCCAGGAGTACCTCCAGGTCTACCGGGGAGACGTGTTCCCAGAGTACTTCTACTCCTTCCTCCATGGCTACTTCAAACACTTCTGTATCACATCCAAGCTCACACCTGACCAGTGCATACAAAAGTGAGCGGCAGAATTAGATTATTCAACATTAATCTCCACTTGCCAACTTACAGGCTGTATGTTGACTTGGAGGCCATCCTTGCAAATTTATTGCTGGATAAGAGAAAACAAGACAGAGAAGTGGGCTATGGGGGTGAGTGGATAATTAAGCAGGTGCCAGGATGATTCCCCCAAGGCTTGGGTTCATTGTAGAAGATAAAGTTTCTGAGATTTCATGCATATTATGCACTGTGTTTACATACATGTGCATAGTCTTGTCTCCTGGCCCTATTCCCAGCTTTCATTGTTGCATGCTGAAAATTGAAAAGACTAGGGAGCCTGGGGACGTGACAAGGCTACATGTAAGCATTGGAATATCTCTTTTCAGATGGTTTGGTGATAATTCTATCTGCCATCACCTCACACTTGAGAGTGGCCCAGGTAAATTACTGTGAATTAATATCTTTATTGATCCTGGAAATACACTGTAAAATTCCCATAGTTTGTGGTGTCGAAGATTCAGGCTCTTGAGATGATGAAGAGGATCAGCCATCATGTGACTGACGAGTGCATCCTGGAGAGAATTGTACCATTCCTGGTCAGTCCCTGTTCATTATGTTACCATAAAAACCGGTTGTTAAGCGCATGTGCTTGTAACAATGGATATCAAGGAACTATGCGCTTAACAGCGAGTGTGTACTTAATAGAAAGGGCTTAGGCATTGAAGGCGGGGCCATCTACCGCGTGCGGTATCCCACTATTGGAGGTGTCAAGATCACTAAGGTCGCGATGGAAGAGTATACTATCGAGAGTGTCATTTGAGGACATCACGTCTATATTAAGAGCATTTGGCATCCTATACTGGGAGAGCAGCTCACTCTTGAGAGAGAGGATGGCAATAGTCATGACAGACATCAGACATCTCAATCGCTTGCTTCAACTTTGACACCTCAATAATCGATGTCCTGACGTCCGTGTTACGTACATTTGTTAGGCACATGCGCTTAATAAATGTGGGATAAAACTCTCATAAAACTAAGCGCTTAATAAAAAGTATGCGCTTAACAACGAGCAGCGCTTAACAACCAGTTTCTACGGTAATAGCCTGATCATTGTACATGTACATGTATATGCGCATGATTTTATTATGATATTATGTGATCATGTTTCATGTTTCATGTTTGCAAATTTAGATGTCTATTCATTATTTCTTCGATATACATGCTGTCATGTATTGTACTACTATTTGTTTGATTCAGGTGTTGATGGTTCGTGACAAACAGTGGGCTAGTGTCAGAGCAGAGGCTGTTAGGACACTCAGTCACTGCCTTAACCTTGTCAAATACCTGCCTGGAAGGTGAACATAAACCAAGTCTAGAGGAAGTCGTTACTTAAGCTTCATCTATTTTTATCTTGTCATTCTTTACTTTAGTGATTTTAACCTCTTTCCGGAGTACATCCTACCAATTCTGGTGAGTTTGATGCTACACTCGAGTACATGCTGTGATGATAATATTATTATTAGCTCTGTCCATATACATGTACACGTACCAATCACATGCCTGACATGTGTCTCTCCTTCCCCCCAGCATCACATACCCAGTGATAGAGATGTGATGGTGAGAATGGCTTTTGCAGAGTGCATCGCTGAACTTGCCAACACTGCTCACAGGTACAGTAAATCTTATTTCAATGATGATGCATTGTACATGTACATCTGAACCAGGGAATGGCAAAAAGTACTACGTCACTGATTCCAGAGTGATACATATAGGTAGCTCTTCTGCTACCTACATGTCACCACATGTATGATCATGATCATCACATGATTCCATATATTGTATAATAAAATTAATACGCATTGCCCTATAATGTTTGTGTATTGGGAATAACTCTTATGCAAATGATATTATCTTTGCCAAGAGCTAAGAATCTGTTCACAGAACATGTAGCTATATACATGTATATGTAGCTAATAGCATCTGGATTGTAAAGCTGTGCGTACTGTACAAGTATAAGTTGTGTATGGAGTCCTATTTGAACTAGCACGAGGTTTGTGTGGTCCAAACAACTTGATGGACATGTCCAATCAATCAATTCCACAGCCACTTCACAGATATAGACATTGGGAAACAACTGCATTATACAATGTATATATATATATAATTATATAGTATTGGGAAGGATCTAATTTCAAAAGCATGGTGTAAGTGTAGTTGAAAGCTGAGTTTAATTAGTCAGTATAACATAAAATTTTAAACATCAAATTTAAAATGAAGACCTTCAATATTTACTCATCAGCTGTGATTTTCTTCACCTTATTTGCTACTACCAGTGGATCTTTTGACTGCAATGGTACTGATTCAGGAGTGGTATGCATTACTTGGAACTCAACCTTGTTTGATAATGATGCTTGCTGTTATACTATGAATAACATCTGTGACTTCATAGATAGTGTTAGATTCTGTAATGGGTTAAGTTTGGTATTTCAGTCAGGTACTCGTGTTCTTTCTCGCCACCAAGTGCCTACTAAAGAGTCACACAAGTTTATTGTCATTGAAGGACAATTTAATACAACTACTTCATTAAGATGTGCAAAGTTAAATGTGAGTGTACGCATCACTGCTCGTGATGTTAAAATTCATGATATACATTTTCAAGATTGCTGTAATATTTACGTAAACTATGATACAAAACTTGAGATTAAAAACTGTAAATTTATTAACTCAAGTGTAACTGAGTAGAATTGGCTACATAAATCACACCGCAGAGGTGATTATCACTAATATATACATTGTTAATAGTCTATTAATCTTGAAAAATATGTCTGGCATCATCAAGGGGAGAGATTCCAATGATCAAGCCATTTCATGTGCAAATTCTTCTATCGAGGTCAAGATAACTCCTAACAAAAAAGTTTGTATTTGTGATCTCTATTTTCATAGTTGTGATGACATTTTGTTGCAGTCAAGATCAAAGTGTTTAGCTCTTAATATTAGTAACACCAAATTCACCAATTCTTGTCTAAGGTTTGAACAGAGGCTAACAAGAAGCTCATACCATAATACTCGGGTAGCAATTAGAAATGCTACCTTTGAGAATTGTCCGTATAGCAAAGTTGGATCTCTGCTGCATTTTAGCACTGTAACAGATGTACTTGTTGAACTCTACAAGGTGAATGTGACCAATTGCTCTGTACCATTTCTAAAGTCAAAAAACATTGTTGCATCAATAGATGGTTGCTTCTTCTTTGGAAATAAAAACTTTTTACTATACATTGAAGATAGCAAACTCTTATTTAAAGGAGCAGCTGTCAACTTTATTGAGAACAGAGTGAAAGATCTATTGGGTGCTCCTGTCTATGCTAAAAGCTCCATTATTGAGTTTAAAGATAGTATTGTTATCATTAATCGAAACCAAGGTTTTTTCTGTGGGGGGATAGTTGCAGAATCATCACAGATTCTCTTTAACAACAATGTGACTGTCACTTTTTCTAACAACGAGGGACGGAATGGTGGAGCACTATCACTGTATGGAGAATCTTCTTTAATGTTCAATGCAACAGAGTCTTATATAGCGCTAAAGTTTATGAATAATACAGCACAGACAGGAGGAGCAATATATGTCACTTTTTCTAACAACAAGGGACGTAATGGTAGAGCACTATCACTGTATGGAGGGTCTTCTTTAATGTTCAATGCAACAGAGTCTTATATAGCACTAAAGTTTATGAATAATACAGCACAGACAGGAGGAGCAATATATGTGGAAGATAGTGATAATGAGGAAGTTAGGTCAGTATTTAGAGTGCAGGGTGACAGCAAGCTAATACAGTTGTTTTTCAATGGAAATTCGGCCTTGCTAGGTGGTAATCAAATACATGGAGGTTGGATAGATTGGTCTGTAGAGAAAAATGTCTCCAATATTCTACATTTTACTAGTCATGACAACAAATCAGAAGTAGCTTCAGACCCTGTCCGGATTTGCTTGTGTATCAACCATGTCCATAACTGCAACATTACAAACCACCCTATAGAGATTCATGGTTGTGCTCTAGAAATAGATGTTGTGGCAGTTGGTCAAAGATTCACCCCTGTTGTGGGATACATAGAAGCACGCTTAAAGTCAAAATCTGGTGCAGAAGGGGTACCCATACCTGGTGGCATTACTAGCGTGCTTAGAGAATGCACAACTGTTAACTATGAAATTGACTCAGATGATGAATCTGATAAAACTTTATTGCTTACACCCGTTGCACATGCTAGTTATCCATCAGAGGTCTATAATACCTCTCACCTTCTCTTTTAGCAATTGAGTATTCAACTAGAAATGCACAATTGTACAGTAGGATTTGTAAAAGATACTAACTGTCGGTGTGTCTGTTCACATTTGCTTTCCTCAATTGGTTTAAGTTGTGATACAAATGGAAGAATTAACATAGGTAAGCAACAGTGGGCTAGTGTCACTAAAGTTCATACTGCTGCGGATGAGTACCCAGGTGTAATAGCTCACCAATACTGCCCTTTTGACTATTGCAAAACAAGTGGTATGTCATTATCAGTTTATTTGGAGGAAGAAGACCAGATATGTACATTCAATAGAATTGGTATTCTCTGTGGTGGCTGTAAACCTGGATTTAGTAGGGTGTTAGGATCTTCAAGGTGTAAAAAGTGCTCAAACCTCAAGCTGCTTTCAGTTATTCCCAGTAGTATTCTAGCTGGTGTGTTTTTGATTACTCTTTTGATGGTGCTAAATCTAACAGTTTCAGTTGGCACAATCAACGGGCTGATATTTTATTCAAATTTCATTCAAGCTCAGCGTGCTACTTTCTTTACTCCCAGTAGTATACATTCATTCTTGAGTGTGTTTATTGCCTGGCTTAATCTAGACATGGGGACTGAATCTTGTCTTTATGATGGTCTAGATTCATATACTGAAACTTGGCTTCAATTTTGCTTTCCTTTATACATTTGGCTGCTGGCGATTATTATAATAATTTCAAGTCACTATTCTTCTCGCATTTCAAGAATCAGCAGCAGAAATGCACTGCAGGTGTTAGCTACACTCTTTTTGATTTCATATACCAAGCTGCTTAGACTTGTAATTGATGTGGTGTCCTTCACAGTGTTAAAATATCCAGATGGCTATACAAAGGCAGTGTGGCTCTATGATGGCAATATTGACTTTATGAAGGGCAAGCATATTCCCTTATTTCTTGTCACCCTATTACTATTGTGTCTGCTCTCCATTCCGTACACTCTTTCTCTATTCAGTATTCAACTGCTCTTCAAGTTATCACACTATCAAGCCATGTTTTGGGTCCACAAACTGAAACCTTTCTTTGATGCCTACACTGGACCTTACAGAGCTAATCATCGCTACTGGACTGGATTACTCCTTGTTGTTCGTATCATACTATTGGTAATTTTTTCTCTAAATCAGAACAAGAATCCCACAGTTAACCTTCTTTATATTGCAGTGTTTTCATTTGTTCTTCTAGCCTGGCTGTACTTCACTGGGTGGGTATATGAGAGTCTGCTTAACAATTGTCTGGAGTTTGTATTTTTGCTCAACCTTGGTCTAACATCAATTGCCACCATTCTTTCCAAGAGGCATGAAATAATATACACATCAACAGGAATAGCATTTGTGATATTTGTTGGAATTGTCCTCTATCACACTCAAAGGCAGCTGTTCCAAACGAGAATTGGAGCAAAACTAAAGAAGAAACTTGTTTGTTTATTGCATCACAAGCGCCCTGATGAAGCTACAGACGATATCCAGCTACAAGGTGGCGAGCTTGAGAATGAAGCTTCACCAAAGCAGGTGACATATAGTGTTGTCGAACTGATCCAACCCTTGCTGGAAGAAGAGAAGGTTGAATAAGTGTGAAGGACAGTACAACAGGACTAGAGAGTTTTAGCTAGCTTAGTATCACATGCACAATGCATGCATTAACATACAGAGTGTTTTTGTATCATAACAACTGCCATAATATCATTGTAGTGTGGATTAAGTTTTGCTTGCAGTTTGCAATGCAGCTCTGATAGTAGCAGAAATATCTGTGGAAATGACTCTGATCTTGGGGGCTTTAAATACAAGATGGTGGGGTGGCATGGCTGACAGACGACATGACAATGAAACAAGACATAATAGTAATCAGTGACTTAAAGGATAACACTACAACTGACAAACGATAAGAACAAAGTCTCTGTTCTGATGTGATATGCAGTCTTACAAAGAAAAGATAGCATCAAAATAACGCAAACAAGGGTGGCAGGGATGTAGTATAAATAGACTGGGTATACCTACACTTGATTTTTATGACATGCTGTCTCAACAATTATTGCACAGGTTTCTGGAACTTGCTCAGTTGAAGGCCAACCAAGATGACGTCTCCTCTGTCATCCAATACCAGGTATCACTCGTCTTGATTATTTTCTTTGCATGAAATTAATACATGTATAATACTTTGACTGTTCTTGACAATGACCAATGCCACTACATGATCTGTCATCCCTTAGGTTCAGGGTAGCTATGACAGTGAGTTGCTGCAGCTCCAAGAGTCCTTCCAGAGCAGTATAGTCCATCTTCTCAGTGATGCTGTATGTCAAAAGATTGCATATGCATGACTGTACTGTGGTGCATGCTATGATTTTATATTAGGATTCTTCTGTGAAGAGGTCATTTTTGAAGCGTAGTGCTGCTCGGCTGTGTGTGTTCTATGGTCCTCAGAGAGCCAAGGAAGTCATACTCTCTCACATGATCACCTTTCTCAATGACAAGGTACGTACACTTCAACTTATAATTATACAACTTAAATTAAGGGGGAAGGGTACATGTACAATGTACATGTACATGTATACATACATGTATCACATGTTGGGGAGAGACACTGAATAGTGCCCCCATCATATACCAATTTAAGCACTAACAAATTCATGATGACTAAATAGTGATTATCTTTACTCTTTAGACTGACTGGGAGCTCCATCGTGCTTTTTTTGAGTGTATTGTCGATGTGGCTACTCTACTGAGGCACCATAGTCTGCCTATCCTGGAACCACTGCTGCAGCAGGTTGGTCGTGATTTACATATACTATATAACACAGACTTGTTTGCCATCTACATGACTGTAGTACGTTGGTTTGTTTAGTGTGTATGTGTTTGTACATGATTCAAAGCATAAACATGTTATCATTTGTCCTTTTGGTTGTTTCTCTTTAGCTACAGTGTTTGAATGATCCTACAGTACAATTAACCACACATGTACATTGTATTGCACAACTACTACGCAACTACACCTGTTGTTTGCTTGATATAGGGTCTTAGTGACAGCGAGGAGACTGTGGTACGCATGACGATTGAGGCAATGACCACTCTCTGTGAGGAAAACCTCTTTGATCAGCAGACTCTGCTGGAGAATGTTTCATCGCTGGTCCCATATCTAATTCACCCTGTATGTTGATGTTCTCTCTCTCTGTCTCTGTCCCTCTTTCTCTCTCTCTCTCTCTCTGAACATACATTGAATACATGCTTTTGTTATCTCTAATTTACATGTACTAACAAACCTAATCTTTTTTATGCCCTTCACACACACGCAATATCTCTCTCTCACTCTCATACATACACACCTCACACACACACACACACACACACACACACACCTCACACTCTCAGAACATCTGGATCAAGTACAGTGCCATAGGTTTTCTCCTCTCTGCTGCTGGACAGCTGGATGAGGTGGACGTCCAGTGCTACATTCTTCCTCGAGTCCTACCCTTCTTGAAGTATCCCATCATTCAAATGACAGACCTTGGTGTTCTTCTGAGCTCTCTCAGGGAGCCAGTGCCCAGGGGAGTGCTCGACTTCATTATCAAACACCAGAACATTCGTGAAATTTATGAATGGTAAATGCATGTACACACAGTGAAGAGGTGTACAATGCATACGTTTATACATGTACATACATGTAGGTGTAGTACGGTATACTTAGTCGTACATGTAGAGGTGAAAGAATAGTGGAGTGGATGTACACATGTAGCTAGAACTTAAATGTATAAAAATAGCCCAGTTTTTGGTTCAAACACGTGCATGGTAAGGCACTGGGGTGATTTCCCCTGGGATTTGTGATTTCCCCTGGGATTTGCAATTTCAAATGTAAAGTGTAATTCCCATTTGTTGTAGTTTGACGGACAGACAGATGGCTAGGAACATGACCAGACCTGGGGAGGAGCCAGAGTACAAGGAGATGGCACCTAACATGATTAAGGTAATAAAATATCTAGACACATGTAATCACATCAATTATATAGTACTAATGTGAATAGTGTTTCAAGAAACTTCAGTCATTGGGTCTGGATGGAGACCACGAAAACTCACTGATGGTATGCATACATAATACATCTGTTGTATGTATAGTAATTTGCTGTATTGTTTGCAGGCTCTAAAAGAACACATTCTAAAGCAGCATTATAACAAACAGCAGTAAGTACATGTACCTCAAATGTAAGAGAAAGAGAGAAATGAGATCCTTCCCCTTAAGGTTCAGTGAGGTGGACTTTCACTACCAGGCCTCTCGTGGTGTGATTGACCTCAAAAATCTCGGTATGTCTGTCAATCCTAGACACTTGGACCTCGTCTATAAGAATCCCGTACGACAGCAGCCACCACCTACTGCTAGAAGGTACACTGCATGATTGGATGTGAAAGTGTCAGTATATTTCCTCAAAAAAAAAAATTGAACTAAGTCTACTCTGTGTACATTGTAGTTGATATTGTAGTGTGCTGAGGACACAGTTCTCTTTCTTTTCAGGAGCTCGAAAGCACCTGCTAAGACAGTTTCTTCAGTAGAGAAGAGCGCAGTAGTAAGTTCATCATGTTATATGGTCCTTTGCTAGGCCAGTAAATCAGATGTACACTAGTGTAAAGCACTACTAGTTCCCTCTCATTATTTTGAATAATATATAGCCGAAAATTTTAGCTGGACAAAAATTTCCCCAAGCCCGGCTACCTTTGTATTGTAGAAATATTCAGTGGAATAAATATTCTCCAATGCAGTAAAGGTTGTCATATCCTCTATGTAATCATTAGCACAGGACAAAAAAATCATGAATAAAAGTTTCACCAAAAAGAGCAGGTGGTGAAATTGGTAAAGAGCGAAAATTTGGTATAATTATAAAACACTAAACTCCAGAATACCACAAATTCTGGAAGTTTACCTAATGCAGCTAAGAATAGAATTATGGCTGCTTTCATTGTGCATACAATAAACTTAATATAGAACGAGGACTGGGACAGGATATTTGGTGAAGCTCCATCCTCCAAACCAGCCCCCCAACAAGTAACCACACCCACTGCCACGCCCACTCATGGTGGCAGTAGACCACACGGTGGCAGTAAGAGCAGCGACCACTCTCCAGAGAGGCAGAAAAGCCCGAGGAAGAAGGAGCTGCCACATCATGTGGTGGTAGAAGACAACCCACTGCAGTCTAGTAGCGATACAGCTTTGCTAAGACCACCTGCACATGGTATGTGTAGTAAGCACATACATGTATGTACAATTGTACATGTACGTGTATAGCATGCTTGTGCAGTATGTATTTGTGCATACGCATCATACATGAAACTTCAAAAGTTTGGTGCCAAATGTGCAACTGCAGACAGCTGTTTTGGCCTAATTGGGCCTCGTGTGCAGTGCAGCACTAGGTGGGCCAGTCACCTCAACAGAAGACCTATGGGGCACCAAGGGGCTTTAAATAAGTCAGGAGTCCTAAAGCAGCTCTCAAAACTTCTTTATTCGACCCAAATTAGGCTTCGTTAAGGCTCAATAGGATTGCTTAATCCACCCACAAATACAGCAAAATAACAAATGTATGTAGCAATACAATGAATAGCAGTGGGTACATGTATATTCCCAGTATCCAATGAGTATTCTTTCATAGATGTGCATGTACATTGTATATCTCATCATCATAAATGCATCCTCATTAATGTTGGGAAAAGTTCTGTATGGCAGCTCTTGTCCATTTCATTCTCCTTTCTCTCTCCTCCTCCTCACTTCCTCTCTTTCCCACCTTTTCCCCTCTCTCTTCCAGGAGGAATCGGTCACTCTACTGAGGATCAGCTAAGCGTCTCTCCCAGAGGAGGAGGAGGAGGAAGAGGAGGCAGTGGTATGGTGGTAGGGGGTACCTCAACCTTAGGACCAGGCAGTGGACAGTTGAATATTACAAAGAGTCACAAGAGATCTCGATCGGAGGGCACCATTCACAGTGTCATCACTGAGAGGTATATGTACTTGTACATGTAGGTGTGTATAAACCCACTGCAGAAATGCACAGTAGCACAGGAATATGATCAGCCTAAGGTAGCTAGCTACATTGTAGTTCAGTAATTATTTAATTCACTCAGGACTAGCTTGCTTTTTACTATAACCTTATTTGCATGTACATGCATGTACATGCATGTACACAATACATGAAAATAATGTCATACGTACATACATTTGTAGATCTGAGCTGGAAAGTCCAAGTGCTGGTGACCGAACTCTAAATAAAAGTAAAGAATTGTTGAAACATTATATGTATTCCCATTACATGATTGTCATGTTTTGCAGTGGAGTCCGCTAGCTGTAAGGAAGGTCTAAAGAAGCTGCTACAGTATAAACAAGACCAGTATACTGAAGGTAAAGGCATACAGTGTACATGTCTATTACATGTGTGTCACATGGTGTACATGTACATATACATGTCTATTACATGCATGTGTACATGTACATACATGTGGTTAACACCTCCTAAGCATTGGTTTTTGTTTCTTAGATATGAGAGCCATGGACAGTGATTTTGCAAAGACATTCTCATTACAATCCTCTCCTGGGTAAATTAATTTACACCAGTAATAACGGGTTGATGTACATGTTTTTATTTAATCTTTTTCTACTGTACATGTACATCGTAGATGGACTCCAAAGGGTCAGTTGATTGCTCACATTAATGAACACAAAAGTTCCATCAACAGGTGGGATAAAGAACTGCCAAACTTCTTCACTTTGTCTATTATCTCTCCTCTCTCCACTCCCCTCCCTCCCTCTCTGTATAGAATTTGTGCTACGCTGGACAGTTCAATATTTGCCACCTTCTCTGATGATGGTACCACTAAGATCTGGGACATGGCGAAGCTTGAGGGGAGAAACCACGTCAACAGAGCTAAGCTAACTTATTCTGCACAAGGTGACAATTATTACTAAACTAATGCATGTGTACACATACATACAGCATACCGTAACGTAATTATTATGCACATGAAAAAAATTATGCAAATTCGTCAAAAATGGGCATCTCGAGAAATTATTTGCACAATTTTTATTTATGCATTTTGCGTTTCATGCTGTACAAATTTATGTGACCAGCACTTAAAGATGCTCTGAAACTCCATCAATTACGTGTGGCTGTAAGAACAGCTGCCAATCACGTGAGAATAATAGCTTGGTCACGTGTTCGCGATGACGTTGGATTGACCAATCAGGTTTGTGCTTTGAAAACAGGGTCAGGAATTCAAAAAAGTAGGTGGACAGTTTGACTTGCGTTTCAGAGCACCTTTAACTTGTATTATTTGCATAAATAAAACTCGCAGAAAAACGTCACTTTACTGTATTGTCCATGTCTGTCAATTATATAGTATCCATGGATGTAGCTGGACTAATATCACTGTTATGGCTATTCATTATACATGTATGATGTGATCTTAAATGTATAATTTTAATAGATGGTCAGATCAAAGCTGGTGTGTTTTGTCATGGTAACAGAAATGTTGCTGCTGCCTCCAGCACTGGCTCCATACAGGTATTCAGGTAAGTGCTATAAAATTTTACAATCAAGCTGAGGTTGTTACAGTTGACAAGTGCATGTACCAATTGTGTGCTTTGTTAGATGTTTAATATAAAATTAAAGAGTGGAAGACTAAAGATTGGTTATCAATTAATTTATGCAGGGGTTCCCGAAGCTTACAAAATCTTGTAGCCATTTCTCAAAGATATTGCCAACCACTGCTGACACTAAAAGCAGGTTGTATAGGAAATGATAGCAAAAATTGGCTACTGAATCGAGGGGCTAGTAGCCAAAGTGAAGGCTGCAGTAGCAAATGGCTAATTTGGCTACTGTGTAGGGAACCCCTGTTATGTCACTGTCTAGCATTCTCAATGGGCCTCAAGCTACGTATGATTAACAAGTATTGAACGACAAGCATAAGCTATTGCTGTTTAGTACTAAGACTTTTGCTCCTGTATTGTTTGATTATTACATTCTTAGTACTCAAAGTAAGAAGATGGGCCAGAGCAGAAGGCAGCTGCTACTAGATTCAAGGGTGGACCCTGCTAATTATGGTACAGTGGTGGAAATGGCTAGCTTCACGGCTGGAGGGCAGGACGTTGTCTGTTTCGCCACAACGAGGGGAAAGCTCTGTGGACTCGACCTCAGGTCAAACCAGATGGTATGGGAGCTCACTAATGAGGCCAAATATGGTACATTCTATAAATAGAATCAGCCATAATCGTTACAAATCGGGAAGGGGTTGTTCATACGAAATATTTAATCGTGTTCTGTTGTTAAAATTTAGTACGTATCATCCCTATAGGGTTGAGCATTTCTATGGCAGTTGACCCCTTTGAGAACTGGATTGCCGTGGGAACCAGCCTTGGATATCATGTGATCTGGGACATGAGATTTCAGCTGCCAATTCGAAAATGGCAACACATGGGTCATGGAGGAAAACGTATGTACTTGTATTTAATATTAAAGTTACTGTTGTATTATTAGTATGCAGCAGGAAATTTTCGAGGGGTCCAATTTTCACGGTTTTCACGGTTAATTCATGAACCATGAAAATTAGACCCACGAAATAAGCACGTTTATACATAGATGTAATGGCACGATCGTGCGCATCTGTGAAAATTGAACTGCGAAATGTACAAGATCGCCCATTCGTGAAAATTGACCCCCTCGAAAATTTCCCACTATACGATAGTGTGCAGCAGTTATATGCATAGTTTTGGAGACATGTACATGTATAATTTAATTATGGAACTTCATACATGTACAGTGTAGTCTATAAGCCAAAATTTAGACTTAGACATTCATATACTGTATAGCTGAAAATTTTTGCCAGGAGAAAATTTTTGCCAATTTTGCCACCTGGTGAAACTTTTGTTTCACAAATTTTTTGTCCCATATAAATGATTACATAGAGCATGTGGCGACCATTACCATATTGGTGAAAATTTATTCCATCGAATATTTCTGCAATACAAAGGTAACAGGGCTTGGTGAAATTTTTGTCCAGCAAAAATTTTCGGCTATACAGTAGTTTAAATAAGTATAGAAGATAGAGCTGTACACATGCAATTCTTTCCACCCCCTCCCCACCCCACCCCCACACACACTTACAATATCACAAACACACACACACACACACACACACACACACACACACACACACACACATACATGCAGCCCATGTGCACCACGTCTATCGTCTGTGTGCCCATCCCACCCAGCCCTCTTCTCTCATCTCTGCCGTCAGTGGCAACAATGAGGTGTCCATCTGGGATATGGAGACGGCCAGTAGGAGACAGATGCTCTGGGCCAGTCCTGCTCAGCCATTCTCAGAAATGACAGAGAATGTGAGTTTAGCTGGGAGTTTGTGCAAGCTCAAAGTAATAAAAAAAAATGAACGTATTCATGAGACTTCTTACATGTGGCTTCAAACTACATGTACATATAAGCTCTCTGTTTATACTTTTTGGAAGACTGTCTTGCTTAAAGGCGCACCTGCACGGAAGTTGTACTATTCAAATTCACACTACGTAATGAAGCCATAATGCATGCGTCTGGAATGTAATCAGTAGTACTTAGTACTACTAGAGTACGAATGATGTAATGTTACGGTTACAACTGATTATGTAATCTTGAATTTTTGGGCCGCGTTTTTCAAGATATTGCACATTCCAACGCACGTAAATTACTTCCGTGCAAGTGCGCCTTTAATTGGTAGAGAAACTGTGAATCTGAGTGTATGTAGGTCTCCATGCACACATGCAGCACATGTACTCTAATCCATAACAGGAGAGCTACATATGTACGTGTTGTGTACATGTATATGTAGTTGTAATACTGGTAAAAATGTAAAGTACCTGCTTCAATTCCTAACAGATACATGTAGTAAGTACTATGTCAAGGAGGGTAGATATAATTGGGATTGTATTTTGACATTACACCACATGTAGCCAGTTCACCTAAGTCTGTCTTTCTCTGATACAGCACCGTCAGCATGAGAGTGTTCGAGGATTGAGTCCCTGTATCATTGATAACTCACCTGTTGTGCTCTCTGGGGGAACGGATCGCTTTGTTCGACTGTGGAACCTTGTTGACCCCGGCCAGTGCAGCTGTGTCATCAGACCAAAGCAGTACTCCAAGAGTATCATGCTCGACTACGAGTAAGTGAAGTAGAAAGCCTTTAAACCTTTAAGCTATGCGAGGGGTAAAGTCATGTGACTATTGCCAGTCTGTGTGTACATGTATGTGCATGTGAATGTGAATGTGTGTGCATAGCCTCGTCCCAGGCCTTCCCATCGAAATGTTGAAAAACATGGGAAGGCCTGGGTTTTGAGGCTGTGTGTACATACATGACTTTGTCTGCAGCTGCTCCTGTTAATACAGCCCTGATAGTCAATAGATAAAAAAAAATTCACTCTTTTTTTCAGGTCAAAGATTATTGAAGGGGTGGACGTGTTTAGGGAGATATGGACTCCAACCCCTCAGTCGGCGAACTCCTCCTCCTCCTCCACATCTTCCTCAGCCCCCAGTGGCACGGACACATACACAGACTCCGCCCATAGCCACTCCCATGTGGACTTTGTGACTGATTTGGCCATTGTGCCACACAAACACCAGTTTATTGTTAGTGCATCTCACGATGGAGTGCTTAAAATATGGAAATAGGTCACTGGTATTATTGTTGTGTTCGCTTGAATTTGTATTGTTAAGGTTTTTGATTATAGTTGTCAAAATAATAATATTATGTTAATCCCTTAAAATGTATTTTTGTGATGTTTACCTAGCCCGTAACTGATAATTCCCTGTATACATGCACTATTTACAACACAACCTCAGGAACCAACAAGTATGTCACTACGTGTAGTAACTCAGAATTGTAAAATTCCACTAGTTTTACGACCACCTGTGTAACAATGCTGAATCATAAGCATGCACCCAGTACACAAACTACCTAGGGACTTGGGGACACCACTGATGTATGTACATGGGCATGTCACTTCACTAGTAAGGACACTTTTGACTTGTTTCTTATAATCATCTCCTCCAAGTCTTGAGCATTGTTCAATTGGCAGTTGCAAGCTAAGCTGAGCTAGAGTTAGTTGTCACTTTGGTCAAGAGCTGAGCATGATGACAAAAACACTATTGTAAGAACTGCTAAGGAAAGCAATGCTAATGGCATAATAACTCTCAATATTGCAATGCCATAATGATTAATAAACTAACATAGATGTCATTTGAATCACTGTACAAACTGAGCAACATGTACATGCATGCTGCATGAAAATTCAGTAGGTTTATCTTCTACTACCAATCCCAAACCTAAGGGGCAACCATCCATCTCATTGTCTGCTATACCACGAAGATCAACATGCACGTGGCCAGAACATTCTAGAACAACACACTGAGCATGCTCAAACATTACATCATCCTACTAGATGTATCACACATACACACCACAAGCCTTCTTTAACATTGCCCTTGATGTTAACATGGTGCACTGGTGTACTGACAGGGTGCATATGAACCCCCTGGCGAAGCCACTGACATACATTGCAAAGTTTGTGATTTACGTGCAGTGACTCGCGATTTGTGGAATCCAATAAAATTAATGTGATAGCTTTGAAGAGCCATTCACACTCCTTAAAGTCTGGTATTTATCAGTACAGTATTCCCAGTGTCATACCAGACACTGCAAGGGAGTTCCTTGCATGGGTTGAATGTGCCTACATCATGTTTTATGTCCTGACAGACATAATGTTCTACACTGTGAAAGGAGATCAATGCTTTGGGATGTATCTACGAATAACAGGATAGCGGGCAGAGTATGCATATAACACTAACTCTGACAACATGTGGCTCCCAATAATTCCCTCTAATCGTCTGTTCTATATATGTTCAAGTGCCTGTCAATACCAGATATTGCAGATTTGATCATAGATAATAATAGACTTGTGTAACGCTATATTATCTATGATTTGATATAATAATATGCTCCTGGATACCGTAAATAGCATTAGCTATAGGACACAATATCATGCACTCTATAATACATTATCATCATAGCCAAGAGTATTTTTGGTGACCTTTTACCATACTGCCTAATTTATAATACAAGATATGACATTTCATGCATACCAGGTTTGGGGAGTTAATTAATTTATGTTCAATCCTGACGTCTAGTGTGTTATATGCATTATTCCTGCTGATGCTCTGCTCTTACTTTTAATGAACTAGTTAAGTTTTATGAAAAATAATCATTAACAAGTATGCCTAGCTATTAAATCCATAAATATTATGGCACACTCTAATTAGGTCAGAGTCAGCGATAGTATCATATTATAGTGTACACAAGCTACTTTGTGAACTACAGTTCAAAAATATTAGCAAAACGGTTTTAAAGCAGGGAGTAATAGCATCGCTCAGTTATCATAAAAACTATCAGTGATGTCCTCCATACGGGAATAGGCATTATTCTCACTTAACTCAAATTCATCCTTGTTCTCATGGTAGGCCTTGCGGACCTCATCCATATCTTCATACTGTGGTGCCTCTTCAGTCTTAGAAGATCCATTGATGTCAATAACATCTTGGCCAGTTGCGGTATCTTTGCTCCCATATGCAGAGTTCATGGTAAGATATTTAGAACTTGCGTCAATAGCACCCATATTCTGCTGAGTGATGGTGTCAAGTCGGGAGAGTTTTGGGGTTTTTCGTTTCATGCACATGTATACGAAGCATGCTCCAAAGAGACACCCAATGACTAGACCAACGATGAGTGCGATCACAGCTGAAATTGAAGCCGTTACTGGGAGGGACTCAAATACAGTCGACTGAGCAGACTCGGATCCAGAGGAGGTCCCTGTATAATACAACAGTATAATCATTAGCTACAGCTATGGCTGTCAGTTCCCTCATGCTTTCAAGGTAGCCTTGTCCCCAGGCTCTCCCAGCTTTTTAATGTTGTCCTCTTTTCAGCGTGCAACATTGAAAACCTGGGAATGGGCCTGGTAACTTTTAAACAGGTTGGATCACAGAGTCGGAGTGAATGACATGTTATTTTATAACAGTTATTTTAAATGGGGAAAGTTTGTAGTTGTTGAGTACATATACATTGTAAGACACCTACATGTAGTTTGTTTTATTGTACCTGTATTTGGACACGAACGTATACTGAAGGTATCTTCTATCATCTTTGCAGGATTTCCATCCACGATGGCTCTCGCACGATAACAGTAGGTCCCCTCAGCCAAAGTTGATGGGAGGAGTGTAGTCGATCCAGATGGAATGACATCCACACAATTCATAGAGTTCTGACAAGATCGGCCCAAATTGTAGCAGAATTCACACTTAAATGACTGACCCCCTCCGATGGACCCCTGTGAACACTCCACCATTTTAGTTTTAGCATCAGTTGAGTCTGACAGTGTCAGAAACGCTGAATTGACTTGAGCTGGGTGTGGGTGTGTGGGTGTGTGGAGGGGGGATACATTGGGATCATGTATGTACAAAACCAAACCAAATCATGATTTGCATAGCTAGCTACTAGTGGTGCAAACACAGCCTGAATTCAGTGAAATAATATCATTTTCTACGTATGGTTCAGGGTAATTACTATGAAGTCATGTAGATGCGACTAGCCTACTAAGATGATGGAATACCTATACTCATGCATGGCCAGCTTTGTATTTCAGTTGGCAAATAGAATGGCCATCTCAAGTCTAGAATAACCTGGGATAGCCAACAAGCAACCAAAATTTGTCAAAACTTAGATATTATGATATCTGAATGAAAGAGAGTATTGCTTAATAAATATGGAGTATCATATATACCACTTGTCTGTGGCCTTAGGAGAGAACATGTTCGTCCACTACCAGCTACATTCTCAGCTGCCACTCGTCCAATGTAGTCTGCCCCATTAGGAAGACTGAAGGATTGAACTGGATAGGAGTATGAACAAGCACCCACTGCCATATTTTGGCAAACAGCCTGGGAAGGAACTCTATGAGTACCAAATCCATCAACAGATATAGTGTAGTTTGTGATGTTCAGGTTGTTTGTTGATCCCACAGTGATGTCCTCCGATACCTGAAAGTAAATTGTGAAGGTCAACTAGTTCATCTATACTGAGATGTGTAGGTTTACCATAAACCCCTATATAAGAATCCAAGGACCAGCATCCCCACTAAGATTTAGCTACATTGTAAGTGAAATGCTGACTCACTTTTCCAGGAATCATTTAGGGGGACCAGATTAATACATTGGATGCGCGATCATGAGGGATTAGTGTTGGTACCCAGACTTAGAGCAAGTTGGATTCAGTATTATGTATGTTTATCCTTTTTGGGGGGAGGGGGGGTGGTGGTGGTGGTGGAGGGGGACCATAGATCCCAGTCAAAAGGGAAACCTAATTGTCTATATACGTGAAAAGGCAGAGCCACTTACATCAACTTGAGCCCAACTGAAGTTGATTGAGATAAGCATTCCTTCCTCATTGTACACCAGCACACTTGAACAGTTCATAGGTGGAGGGGGAGCTAAGGAAACATGACATATGCAGTCAATGGCATACCATGAATGTCATATTCCTTATCAATTGAGTCCCCATTCAGAGCTAGGAAACCTGTAGCCTCCCATAGACGGTACTCACATGCCAGGACTCATGACTTGTAGCTATTTGATGGTAGTTATTTCAGCCAATTACATGCTTGTGATGCCTGAGCGACCAATGTGTAATACACAGCATATGTGTCATATGAGTGCATGTGCACCCACACATGTGCAGGACACACAAATGCACACACACACACACACACACACAGAGTAATTAATGTCATGTAACTGATTTGTTTGCCTATGACCCCCTTTTCATCACTGGGCTATCCTATGATCACCTACATGTACACTCATCCCGTAGCTGGTAATTTGCCTGTAAAAACTTTGGCTGCTAGGTGATTGCAAACTAACACACATATACACACACATACACACAATTAAACACACACACACTAACACACACACTCACACACACAAAGTACATACATACACTGACACACCTGTAATATATACTCATGTTAAACAAGAACAAGCTTACTCCTGCATGTTTGTTTATCAACATGCAGCATATACAGTGCTTTCCCCAAATGCTAGTTGTGAAGACTACATACTATCAGTATTCATTTCTAGCTTTCTATATCAGTGTACAATGCAACACTACATACTCCTTACTCAATGTAGTGTTTATACCTTCGTTCAGGACAGTAAGTACAGTTGCATTGGTAGCATTAGCTGTAACCTCTTCAACGCTGGCAGTGCACAAGTACTCTCCGCTGTTTATGGCCCCCACGTCGCATACTTCCAAGATAGACTCAGTGAAGTAGAAATTGGACTGGATTGACTTCATTCTGCGCTCATAGATGGTATGCTAAATAACAAAAATATTATGGAGGAAATATTTAGGAAAGACTTTGTACGGGAGAATTATTGGAAGCTTTAAGATTGCCATCTCATACCAAAGCATTAATTAGTGTATCTGGACACCTACAGGTGTGTCAAAATTCAAGGGTTTCATGATCAATGCAAACAAATGCTATGCAGCCTCCTAACAACACTTGTCTGAGTCGCTAGCTATAGCAGCTAAGCTAGTTATGCATCTGAGAGAGCTTTATGGATAGTGGAATGGTAAAAATGTGGTTGTAATAGTATAGTGATTACAGTCACTGTACGTACATTACTCCCATAGGCAAGAGTACCAATTGCAGCTGTAATTGTACTCTCAGTCTGTAATCAGTACTCCTGCTGTAGCCTAGGGCAAATTCTATACTATTATCAACACTTACAATTAGGGCAGTAACGGTACTCTTACCTGTGCACGTACAGTCTAATAATACTCGCTATCGCCCGTGCTATTACTGGCCATACCCGTAAAAGTAAGAGTACCGATTAGTGCCCTAATTGTACATCCACTCACCTGACAAGAAGTAGAGTTTGTAATGGTAACTCCATTATGTAGCCAGTTGATGGAGGGAGATACAGGGCTGCCGTATGCCACACAGACCATCAACACTGTCGAGCCACTGTTCACAGTCTCACTGGGTGTTGTCACTACTATTGCCACACGAGAGGGTTCTGTGTGTGCACATGAATTAACTAGAATAGCTCTGCCGTATAATTTAATAAGCAATACTGTGGGTTGTAAAGTTCAAATACTAATTTTTAGGTAGCTGTCAGGAGTGTTAGTTGATCAGCTAAAAGCTACAGTGTAGTAGTAAATTATTAGTGATTTTGCTTAGTAGATGAAATGGATCATACTTTGGGCACAATTTCAGCACGTTTGGCTCCATACCTGGGATGACGGTGAGATTTGTGGGGTTGGTGGCTGAAGCAGAGCTGAAATCATTTCTGGCAGTACACACATACTCTCCGCTATCCTCAGGCTCAGCACTGCATATCTCCAGTATGGATTCCTTAAATGTGGTGTTGACTTGTGTCTCGATTTCTCGTTCATAGACAGTGTGCTAAAATAACACGAGGGAGAGATGTGTGTGAGTTCCAAGTCCACTAAAATCAAGTTCATGACAACAATTTTTGTATGATATATAATATAATAATTATGTGTCTAGATTTAGTCACAAGCAATGCTTAAGCTTGAATTTGTAGCTGCAATACATGGCAACCAATGATTATTTAGACATTCGAATAGATAACAGATATCACCAACGTCATTACAATTAGAAATCCATAAGTAATACCAATCACCCTTGTCCTGCTCAGTTTCTCTGAATAACGATTAATTTTACTGCATAACAATTAATTTTACCTAAAGCTTAATCATGTGAGTATATACCATGACTAATTATGCTCCATGTCAATGTATCTTGCCAGTTTCTGGCTCACAGTGTGTAATAATGTTTTGAGTTAGAGTCAAGGAAAATTATGGAGGTAAATGAACCGTGTGATGGGCCTGAGGGCGCAGACCAACGAGGGAGATATTTGTCAATAGCTACACTAAAATGTATGTATAGCAAGCTCAATGCTTGCTCAAGGCAACCCAATTATTGACAGAATAATAATTACCAAGCAAATGTTGAATCTGCTATGATCGGTTCTCTAACCAAGGACTAATAAATACAGTACGTAGCCAGATCTAACTTTACCCTTTCAGATGTGCAGTTGGTGACAGTGGTATCACGTAGTTGCCAGCCAATGGAAGGAGTAGGGCTGCCATGAGCCACACACACCATGAGGATGGTAGAAGTGGCATTCACTGTTTCGCCAGGGGTTGTGACCACAATACTCACATTAGTGTCACTGGTACACTCTGTATGCAGGGGAATGAGTATCAGCCACTTTAAAAATTGTAGCCAGTATGACCCCCCTCCCCCCCCCCCCCCCCCCACACACACTCCCGAGCTTAAACTTATATCTTTTTCCACTACGCTTTACATCATTAGCAGATCGGTAAACTAATGCGCTAGCCGGCATGATTTGTGATAGTATTTGGGCTCACCAGTCAACGAAGCAGATACTAGTAGTGTGGACACCACGCAGATAACGGTCCATCCAACTTGAATTTCCTTTGCAGGGCGACTCATTCTTGTTCGGAGTTAAATAACTGCTGTGTGTAGCTGAAACTGAAGAAGGGAAACTCTCAACAGAAATGTCGAGCAGTTCTCGTTTGTTACCGTGTGGGAGAATAATTGAACACTCCCACTTCCCTCGTACGCAGTAATTGCTTCACGCATGCGCACACGATGAACATCCGGGCACGTTTACGCATGCGCAAATCATTGTCACATGTCCTTCCACTTTCTACTATTATATATGTACTGACTGAGTCCAAAGATCACTCTTAAAAAGTACTACAGCTAGCTGCTACTTGTGGTTTGTTTCACTTTAATGATGAGAATTCCAGTCAAAAAAGTCACTGAAGTTTCTCCAAGTTAGCTACCACACTGGGTTCATGCTTGGTAGCTTCCCATATGCTTCATTAGTGGAGATAGTTAAGTCTTTCTCTTTCTCTGGCAGCGGTATAGTCTCATACAGTCCAGTCTCCTTACCTTCACCACCCCCGCCGATCATCCCACTGTTTGTACAGTGGAGGCAAACCCTCTGGGGACCTTTTTGACGATAATAGCAGAGACAGGGGAGACAGCCAGCCAGCAGTCCAATGACAAAAGCAACGATGAATGAAGTGGTGATAGAAGCTGATAAAGTAGCCACCAAAGGAGTCCCTGCAGCTATTATAATGTTTGGTAACTTGAAAGCATGCATTGCAGATGTCAATAATTACTGTTATCAAAATATAGCTACATTTGATCTTGTCCCCAGGCCCCTTTTTGCGTGCAACACTGAAAAGCTGGGAATGGACCTAGTTAGAGTGTGATGTAAAATTAGTTGGTGTAAAGGCTTTAAGATTGTGTACATCTATGGAGGAAAGAGCTAGGAAGTTACTACACAGTCCCTTTGGTCAATCAACCTAGTATACCCAGTATGAATCCATATAGTTTGCTTGTGGTGATACAGTACATGTATAAACATACTACAAAAAGGACAAGGTAAACTAAACTTGAAATAATAGCTAAGAACTCCATCATATTAGTATACTGGGTACACGTCTTCCTTCTCAGTATTATCACATCAGATAAGCAAACAAACACCTGGTTTATTAATTTTAGTCACAGTTCATTCAGTTGTTATTCAGTATGGAGTAGTAAAATACAGGCGCTGATCCGGAAATGCTCCATGGGGGGTGGCTGAGTGGGTGGCTACTGGTACTTTACTATACTGAACTACGGGGGGTGGCTGGCAAGCAATGATAGACCTACTCCTATAGTATTGTGTACAAATGAGCAAGTGAAAGGTGGGTGGCTAGCCACCCCGTCCACCCCCCCTGGATCAGCCCCTGCAATAGTATCACTCCCAACAGAATAGAGGTAGTTTTGTATTAAAAACATGTAATTGATGTTGATGTACATGTAGACTAGTTAAGGTATTAGATCTACATGTGTCTTGTTTTAGTAAAAGGGTGTTTTATTCAGAGTGCAGCTGCTGTTTATTGCTTAACTTGACAAAATAGTAGTGTAGCTAGCTACCTTGTTGACGAATGTTGAAAGTATCCTGAACAACAGCAGCTGGCCTTCCATCGATAAAGGCAGTAGCACGATAGCAGTATGTCCCCTCAGAGAGCATAGGAAGAGCAACAGTGTTTGTACTGTCAAGGACTTGAATACAAGTCATAGTGCCTTGGCATGAAGCGTTTGAGCTGTGGCAGAAGGCACACGAAAATGATTGTTCGGATGACAAACCTTGGCCTTTCCTGCATGTCACTCTCCGCCCAGTAGCATCAACTGATAGCATCATGTAGGATTTCATTCGACCTACATAAATAAACAATAAAGTGTGATAATGTGAAGCTCCATCAAGATACTATATTACGAATTTCATTCACAAGACACACAATGTCAATTAAACTCCCACATCCTAGGCTTGTCAGATTATTCTATTTTCATGCATGTGGTCCATTCTCACTCCTCCTTAACATTCCAAACTACATGAGCTACAAGCAGGCCATGCAGATAGAAGAATATTTTTTACCTATGTTATTGATTGATGGTGAGCATGTTCGTCCACGTCCAATCTCATTCACAGCAGCCACATTTCCATCAAATGGCACTCCCATGGCACTGGGATTGGTCCGCTTGAAGCTAGGCACTGGGTAGGAATAGGAGCATGGCATCTGAGAGTTGCTCTCTATACAAACACTCTTGGCAGGAACAATGTGAGCACCAATTCCATTCACTGACACATTGTAGCTAGTAATATTGGGATTCACTCCGGCTACTACAACTGGTGGACTCTGCATGAAAGTGAGTGAAGCCAGCAGTAGTTTTAGCAAACAAGTACGCAATGATACATAGAAAGGAAACCGTTGAAACGGGAACAGTGAATGCTTACGGCTACTTTAGTCCAGTTGAACTCGATGGAAGTTAGAGCCCCAGCTTCACTGTAGACAGGTACACTGGAGCAGTTACAAGGTCTGTCTGGCTCTGTGTATAGTATTATCATTGCAATATAGTGTCATCTTTTACTCATGATTCCAGCACACATATTAGTATAATATTAACCGTCACCAATTTATTGCATGGTGAATTTTATCCTTGTTGAGAGTTAATAGGTGCAGAGAAGCTTTTAAGCTCTCTTTGTAGCCATAGTACACATAAATATGTACTATGCATGATATTGTCAGGTAGTGTCAGGTATTAGTTTTGTCATGCAGTGGTGTAGCTATCCTATATGAACATTGGTGTGGCAAAGCTGAAGAGGTGGTTAATGGTGGTTCCTAGCTTAGCGTTATTTTTCATAAGCTCAAAGGGAAGTCATTGATTGTATGTGTTGTTCAGGTTGGTATGGCATCCGAGAGCCATACTCTGCCGTACCGTAGCTACGCCACTGGTTTATGTTTTACATGGTAGACTACCATAATTATTATGATAAACTTATGCCAGTGGCATAACACATTACGTATTTTTATGTTCAGCTACACATGGCAGAGCATCCAACTCATGATAGCTAGCTATTGGTGTTATTACTAGTATAATTGTGTATGCATAGTGGTTAGACTTTACTTGCGTTGGATTAGCTACAAGATGTTATTTTTATCATGATGTGTTTGTCACTTTGTTTGGAATTGTAGCAGTTATTGTTTACATCACCAAATGCGACCGTGACAAAAACATGAAACTACAATGAGTATACATCAACATATTACTATATGCCAACTAGGGGTACACACACATTGCATGTACACACACACACTCTTGGACTCATGCACCCACACACACATGTGACTGGCACACACACATCCACTCACTCACACATGCACAAGGCACACCACACTCACAGTCATATAGTAATATTATAGTATGATACTACATATGCACACACTCACTCACTCGTGCACATGTATACACGCACCTCCTCTTTCCAGTACAGTGAGCATTGTGATGTTTGTAGTATGGGAGCCAGCTACATTACTGGCATTGCACATGTACTCTCCTCCTTCATCAAGTCCAATGCTACATATCTCCAAAATGGACTCGGCAAAAACAAGCCCTGAACTGGTGGTCATTGAATTGTATACTGTGGTCTGTAAATAAGTATAATTTAGGAATAGACAGAGTATCACGAAAGGAAGCTTTGGATCTATAGCCACAAGCATCTCAATTAGCAGCAATTTTCAGAGGCTGAGCATAGTCACGAATTTTATAATGCATTTATGGCTACCTAGCCTACTTAATTGGTAAGCTCACAGGTCTAGAAATAACATTGTGATGGATTTTAACATTTTTACCTACCGTTTGGCTTTATAAGGTTATTTAGGTTGAGTGCAGTCTGGTTTATATAGCAAATTAAAGTGTATAATGTTATATGGTCTACTACAATGTCGACGTCATTGGCAGTTTGGCAATCGCCTTTATTCAATGTTTGGCCACAGTAATACGGGTATAGTAATATACAAAGCTAGATATAATTAAGATATTTTACCCTGAGATCTGTAGCATTATTGATGGGATTTCCATTTCTATACCAGACTATCGTTGGAGCAGAGCTACCACCGTACGCCACGCACACCAGCAGGACTGTCGACCGAACCGTGACATTCTCGTCGGCCGACGAAAGCACGATGCTCACGTTTGTGCAATCTAGCAATATATAAAAAGATAATAGATAAAATTAACAGCACAATTTATACGTGAGTGTAGGGATCGATGATCTTAGTTTGATCATACTAGATCTATTTCTGTTCTCTTACCGCCCCGTCCTGAAGAAATGACTATCAGCAGTAGCGCACAAAGAAGTGTCTCGAAAAGCCTTGTCATGTTGTCTGTCTGCCTCTCTCTCTCTTTTTTTTCCTGATAATAAAACACTTTCTGATCTGGTGATCGCCAGCACTTACTCTTATGCGCGCACGCATGCGCGAAGCCACGCCCGCCAGGGCTCAAGATATACGGCTCAACTCTTTGCGCGTGCGCAATGCCAATAGAATTTCATTTTGCCGCCACCCCAAGTGTGCCATAGGGAGCTTTTTACAACTATATTAAAGTTATTATCATCATGTCGATCTTCATCCGGTTTTGAAATGAGTTTCTATGATCACAAAAATGAATCCTTACAGAATTCTCTTTGTGGATCATAAGGAAATTGAAATTGTTGATCATTCCATATAAGTGACCATGTTCCGTACTTATCACCAGGCTTCATGCTCTCAAATTTCCCTGGATGTTGGCGACATTCAAACAGCAGGTTAAACATGTCGTCCTGCATGAAAGGGAAAAGCAGTCAAGTAAAACTATAAAGTACATGAATCCTCCCCAGCCCCCTCCCACCGTCCCACCACCACAACCCGAAGGAACAATGCACAAATTTATTACTGCCATAATAATTATAATAATTATTACATTCATACCCACATTGTGCGCATCATCTTATTCATGGATTCCGTTCCTAAGGGCCAGATAGGGTAGTTGTTCACTTCAAGAAACTTTATGCAGAGATCGTCTGTCACCATAATATCCAAGCCCATCATCTGAAAGCTTGATGTTGATGTTTGAGGTACAACTGATATAGCTACTCAATCATGTAAAATTAAAAAAGTGGTTAATCAGAAAGCAAGCACGTATGTGCACATGCACTATACATTACTCTCACACTAAGTCACTAACCTGTTTGTACTATGAGAAGACCAATTTTCTGTATAAATGGTATCAGTTTATTTGAAACAAAATTAGCTCCATTTTGTGGCCGATATTTATTCAGATAGTCTTGTAAATCCCCAAAGCTCCAAAAATATTTATCCAGCGAAAATCCTTCCACAGTCTTCTGTATTTGGCCATTTGTAATATGGACATCTCTTTCACCTTGAATGTCAAATTCTTTGATAGACACCCTCACGTACCCATCGTGATAAAAGACTAGATATTGTGGGGAGGCTTGTGCTAAGAGAATGTAGGCACGAATGTCACACTTTCTATTCTCAATCAGTAGCGGATTTGTGATACATTCCTGTGCAATAGTGTCACCTTTCATGATGGCATTGGGTAAGTGCATACTGTTGGCGTAGGCTTTATAAAGAAATGTTAAGTCCTTATGAATCGTGATACCATTGCCTCCCTTACCACTGGAGGGTTTTAGTAACCATAGAGCCTTTGGGTGTTGGTTACTGTATTTTAAAAACCGCACACAATCTAATGGGTCACCTAGGATGAAAGATCTTGGCATAATGTTTAGCTCTTCTAGAGAACAACCAAAAGACTCAAGATAGTTCCTGAATGAAGTTATCTGCGCTCGCTTTGGACCACTTACTTCGTGTATGTTCTCTATAGGCGCTATAAGGGCGTTCTTTGATGTGGCTGAATCCCTGATTACGGCATGTCTGTACGCCTTTGATGTGGTATACACCACCAAGAAACGTTGGCCACTAGTCGATAGCGGTGGCGATGTCAGCTCCTCTAGTTGGCGTATTCCCTCTGGAGTGTCAGGTATCTGTTTAGAGGTCCAGCCACGGCTAGCAGCGAGTAGTCTGAGACCAGTCATCACTGGTCGGCCATAGAACACGAGACAACACATCTTCGGCGGCTTTTCCTGTAGGAATGACATTTGACATACGCTACGTCGTAGCTCGACACGATTAGTTTCGATCCTTGTCTGATATGTGGACGTGCCCCTCGAAAAAAACAACAACAATTCATCACCGATTGTTTACATTGTTAGCATGACAAAAATTAGTCTCGTGCCCAGCCCTCGATCGATCGCGGGTACCCGGATGCAAGATCTAGAAGGGGGCTGGGCACGAGATTAGACAAAAATGTATATACAATAATTATTGCGCATGCCCCGTGGTTTTGAGGGGCACTAGGCCACTAGCTATAGCCAGGGACTATACACATCTTTCTGAAAGATATGTATAGTTCCTGCTATAGCACGAAGGATATTCACATAACACACAATCATATCATAATTATTATACAAACAAGTGTCATTTTTTGTCTATACATAAAACGTTAAAGGATAATACAGTCACCCTTCTCGTTGCTCTTGCTTCCAATCTGTGTGCATATGAGAGAGAGAGAGAGAGAGAGAGAGAGAGAGAGAGAGAGGTAAATGTAAACTTGGGGGGGGGGGGGTGGGGGCTGAAACTTGCTGCACTCACTGGAGCATTATCGTCGAAGGCAGCTTCAAACTGGAGATTATGCTGACCCTGTGCCACTCGAGTCACTGGCAGGAACGGATGCTGTTTATGCTTGTTCACATACTCCTGCACATACACACAATACAAACAGTTACTGATGCACTAATGCAAGTCATATACCCTTGTGCTCAGCCCCTCGAGAAGGAGGGGCTGGCACGTGAGACAAGTACTGTCTAGTATGACATTGTAAGATGGCTGTCTAGTTTCTCATTTGGAGTTTCAACTCACGTGCGCAAGCATGAGTCCACCTCCTTTTTCATGAGAACTGGCCTCTTTTCCGACCCACACAAACACATGGAACCCAGTGTCCAACACAAACACTGCAAAATAAAAAACAAACAAACTATGCTTGACAGACATCTTAAAAATTAAACCATTCCCTTTTTTGTCTTACCATTAGTTGGGTCCAGATATCCCTTGCTGATGGTTCCCTTGGCAACCGATTTGAAAGTAAGGTCATGCTGATGACGACCCTCCCTGATCCTGCATAAAAGGATGGTCAATGCCTCAAGGCCACATCTTAAGTCCACATGCAAATGTTTTTTATCCGTTTAGTCACCTAAAGAGTTCCTTATCATACTTCTGAACATCACTATCCTCACCTCCCTAAGTGGAATGCAATGTTAATTTCTAAGCTACCTGATTCTGGAATAGTGAAATCTAACTCACTTTTTTTGCTGACTTCACTTTCTTTGACTCAAACAGACCTGGTGGGACCTTCTGATAGAATAGATCCGTCTCTGGAAGACCTTCTTCATCTAAATAAATGTAGTCATAGCTAGTTACAGCATGACTGGTGGGATATGATCGCACATTAGCATAACTTACTCACCCACTGTTCTCAATTGAGGTCTTCCTCCTCTATCAGACTGTAAACAGTCATTGTGATGATAAATCATTGCTGCTATGCTACATGTACTTTGTACATGGCATAAGTATTATGTAACTGAGGGCTTCTATACAGCTAAGAGACCACAGGTTTTACTACAATGTGGGCTGTGGGTTGTACCATTAATGATATTCACTAGGTAGTTAGAGACCTGTGGGTAGGTCTCTAACCAGCAGGCTGGTTGGCAACGTCATTGTGGTGTCACATATCAAAGCTTGAATAACTTTAAACTAATGGAAAGTTAGCATACTTTAAATTGGCCAAGGGATAGCAAAATGCTATCTAGCGATTACCTTCATAGAGAGCATGAACTCAGCAGCTTTGGCTCTTTCATCTTTGTTTGACTCCTTCCCATTCCACTGCATAATAAAACATGAAATCTCATTTAATGTACTACCAATCCCAGACCAAGGGGGGAGATAATCATCCAATCATCCCAGTACACGTACTTGCTCAGGCGTGTAAAATGTATAAAGCCTGGGCAGAGTATATACCTGTACTAACACACATACGGAGTCACTATACCTGGATGAGCTCTAGCCCAAGATCGAGGATGAACACATCACCAGAGTTGAGGTACTTGCGTTGCAATTTTACCTCCTCAATCATTACGTTGTCCTAAATATTGTATTACATACCGTACAGAGAGTCAACACTATATTATATATACAATACAGAGGCATGATCTTGCAAGAGATACGCCTGCTTGAAGCCAACTTACCCTCAATCCTTTGAAATGTAGAAGCCGTGATTCATATTTCTCCGGTTCAACGTGTGTGAAACCACTCTCAGCCCTGAGGGGCAAGAATGTCAACATGTAACACTATATGCACACTCGTGAAGTGAGAATTCTAATTTTTGGTTTGATCCAAGAATTAACACTCCCAATGAAAGCTACCTAGTGGTCCTGAGATATTACTTGTTACATGCTTTGAGAGCTCAAAATTAAACTAGGCAACTTTTGTCTGGAGGTGAGGCTGTAAACTGAGGTACATGTACATGTACATTACATACATGTATGCATCATCACAAACTTACCCTCCTTTCCAGAGCACAATCTTGCTGAAGTAGGATCGGAAGAGTTTGGACTCGTGGCCTTGCACCTCTCTATGCTGTACTGCAGCATCATTCAGCTGGATAAAGAAAAACCATAATATCATAGATGTAGCCATCTTTCAATTCATTCACTGTGTTCTTACATAGTGATCCAGCTCCACAGTCTTATAGGCTGCTGTGCCATACTCGTCCTGAGTGGAGTACTTGCCAATCCAAAAATGAACATCCCAAGCCAGTGCCTACATACAGTATGACATTGCAGTGTACGTTGTAGCAGGGGCGGATCCAGGGGTGGGGAATACATTGCACATTCCCCCCCCCCTCCAGGCACAATTGTTACCTCCCTGCACTAGTGACTTGCATCCGCCCCTGTTGTAGGTAGCCACTTTTGGGAACTAATGTGATAAAATTATCACTATAGTGTATATGTTGCCTCATCCCTAGTACCTATTCAGTGTTTCAGCACTCTCATTCCCACCTTATTCCTTTTACCATATGAGATACAGTAGATCGGGTTCTGATTGTGAGAATCTCTAATGATTGTGAATTGCGAGTTTTACTAGAGCTTGCAATCAATAGATTTGCAAAGTGACCTTGCATGAGCGTATTCTGTTATACAGTATGGGGTTGACCATTGCAATTGTTGGATTCGCAAAGTGGCCTGACTAGCCTAAAACACAATCATTAAACTATGCAATCAAAACCCATTCTACGGTATTGAAATTTCCACACAATATGGAGAAAATGGGAGGGAGATAATGGCTAAAGTTTCAGTATAACAAGAGCATGGACTACACTGACTCTTGGAAGCAGCTCATTGAGTATACTACTACCAAGAAGCCAAACTATTTAATCTGTAACTAATATTACTATGTTTGGTGATACTACATGTATGTGTGCACTGTATGTACAAAACGTACATGATTGAACGTTTACATGTACCTCGCTACTAGGGTCCTTCTTGTAGGTGTTCAAGATGATGTAGGAATCTCCATCGTAGAATTTTCCATAGTCACCTTTGGGCCAGTGGGTCACCTGCGTGCCAGTGCGCATTTAATATGAGGAACAGTTGCAGTACATATGTGCACAAATATGCTACGTAGAGCCAGTCTGTGGCAACACCTGGGGCACTGTAAGATACTATGTAAACTTGTGTTTGTGTGTGGTATAGGAAGTTATTGAAACTTTCTTGTACAATGCATTACCTAGCTCCCTCTATGCGAAAGATGGCTAGGCACGAGACTGTGCATTACCTTGAACTTGACGATCCTCCAGACCTGTAGTCCCACTTTAGTGCCAGCTCCCTTCCAAGCATCTTCACACTCTGCACTCGCCTTTTTAATCTGTATGTGTGTGTTTAATGAGTAAAAATTAAACGTGGTTTACCTTCTAACTCTGCTTTACTCTGTCACAGAGACCGCCATATTCATTTGTTTCTTTTTTACTGTGTTACCTGTTTCTCTAGTTCAGATCCAAAATAGGCAAGATTAGTCTCTTTCCAATTGTATTTCTTTTGCTTTCTCAGGGCCATCGCTTCATCACACACCCGGTACCGGTACACAGGAAAAAGTGTAATTCTTGCAATTAGAAATTTATTACTTTGAGGTAAAATTCAATCTTTACTTAAGAACTTGATTTTCAAATTAAGCAAAATTTTTCTTTCGTTAAGAAATAAATTTACTATACACTACGGTCTTCCTAACAAATCTAGAACAAGCTTTTTCAAATGTAGCTAATTATGCTATTGATTAGAATACTTTTCTACAACACAGAAATCAGTTATCCAGTCACTTCTCAGGTTAAGCACAGCTTTTCTAACTTTTAAAACACAAGATTCTTGTTTTATTACAATAAGTAATCTACTTCTACTAATAAGGATCGCATTCTTAAATTGAGAAATCCTTTTTTAATTATACAAAGAGCGTATCCTAATCTGATCCATAAGAAACCATCAGCTTGAAATAAGATTATTACGTTCTTTGAATAAGATTTGCACTTTCTAATAATAAGCATCATATGTTTACAATAAAATATTATTTCTTATTCAAGAAGCATATTATTCTAATGTGATCCAATGAGATGCGTGATGACATCATATTACACAGGCGATTTTGAATTGGGGCCCTGGCAGCTGCTGTATTGAGCGAGCTGTTTGGTCAATTCTAGCATTTGTTCACACTTTCATGGAGGAAACATTGTACCAATTAAGTTATACTAAGTAAGTTACTAATTATGAGTAGATGAATCAAAAGTTATGTCCTGCTTCCCAAAACATGACATTTCCTCACATTTCTTACACATATCTGGCAGAAGATAAGGCGGAATTTTATGCAAACAAACGAAATGTTTAGAAAATTTAGCTCATCCTACAGATTTCCTACATGTATGAAATCCAAGCTTTTGCCTAGTGAGTCATGTGCCAGAGGTTATGGTGTCTGTCATATGATTTTCCTTTCAGTGTCCTCCATCTTTCTCTCCCCTCCTCCTTCCCCCCCCCCACACTCTCTCCGAGGCTCTCTCTCTCTAAGGCTCTCTATAGTTAGCTCTGTCCTCTCTGAGTCCCTCAAGTTCAGCTGCTCTCCTTTCATGATTTGACAGTAAATAATCAGGATGAAAATTGGATTTCGTACATGTAGGAAATCTGTAGGATAGGGCAAGATTTTCTACACATTTCATTTGTTTGCATAAAATTTCGCCTTATCCTCTGCCAGGTATGTGTCGGAAATGTGAGGAAATGTCATGTTTTGGTACACAGGACATGTAGGAAATCTTAGTTTTGGTCCAGTGTAAATGTCACCCTAGGCTCTCCCTTCTCTCTTTTGTACACAGTGTCATGGTTTTGACTTAAATTTGTATTTAAGCATGGTAGGGAGAGACTGAGTGCATGGGTTTGATTATGTGTGGAAACTGATGACTTGTTCACAATCCACTCAGGCCCGTTAGGGTGCAGGGCATGCATATGCCCCCCCCCCTTTTAGAATGAAACTGATAAACTACAGCATGCAAAATAGTGCTTTCAAGTCAGCAACAGAATTTAAGGTTGTTGCCACCCACTTTATGTGACAAGTATTATTTTAAGCATTATCAGATTGCACGTCATACGTTCACCAGCCTGCATAATTTTTTCACCCTTTTAACGAGAGTCGCTATAATTATGGGCCTGCCACTATGTTCATGTGTGCATGTTAGAATGAATGAACAAGTAATGAACTGTGGATCAACATGCTCTTAAGCTTTCTGAATGGCTCTATATCTGCAGATGGCTCAATCAGTAGCTATAACTCCCAGCAAAAGTTTTGATGCCTTATGCTCACAAAAGGCAGATTATCCCACTTCACATAATATCACAGTTGTTCTCCTGGTGCAAGAGAACAACTAAGTCATCTGTGGAGCAATCCAGAAAGACAGAGAGACCACTGACCGAGTGTTCATTTCTCATTCTTTTATCATTAACTTTTCTAGCGTGTATTGATATTATGTGGGACCCTGGTACATAAATGCAGAGGACATTGAAGTGTTTGCACGTGATCAAAGCCACTCAGGGTCTTACCATCCAACGTTTAAACATAAAAATTTTGAAAAAATTCACATGTAGCTAAAGGAGGGGGAGAGCCTGTGGATGAGGCTACTTGCTTCAGTTATGTTGTGTCCAAAATTTTTGCATCATCTTTGATCGTCCACATAAATGACAATAAATTCCTGATAGCTATTATTATCATAGTATATTTCTTGTATTCATTCTCTTTCAAGCTCCCTCTCACAGTTTTTATTAATGTTCATGGCTGTTTAATTGCAAGAATGTTGTTGTTTTTTCCCTCTCTAGATCTCCCCCACTTTCTATGTCTAGAAATACCACTAATTAATATGCACATGCACATACACATCCTAGGATTTTCAAGACCCTACCTAGGGACATCCTCTGGTCCAGAAGTTCACAGCTTTGGAAGTTCTCTTAGCATGCAGCTAGAACTGATCTCGACATTGACAGTGACTATGTGACTTTGTTTACTAGTGTTAAGTTCTTTTATCTCATTGTAAGAAGTTACATACTGATTCTAATTTGTAGTTCTTGTATTGCGTATGTGTTGCTTCACTTGAGTAAAACATTCTTCAAATAAGAAAAATAATTCTATTGTTCACGTCATGGTAGAAATGTACTTTAAGCAAGTAAAATTCTTCTACAATTAGGAAATTTTTGGTCTTGATATTAGAAATATAGGTTCTTGTGTCAGTGAGCACAAAAATTTCTAGAATTTAGTAAATTTCTAGTTATTGATAGAAATACATTTTTTTCTGTGTACCCTCAAGCACCACAGTGGCCACACACTCATATGTGGGTAACACAAGGAATGCTGCAATAGTTGCTAGACCCTTCCCCCTCGACTATAGAACTCAAAATAATAATCTGGAGATGAGGACAAGGGTCTAGCTGGCCAGACTACAGTCTATCAGCAATCACTGACAAACAAGCCTAGTTAATTTTGTTCTAGTTAATACACCCCTACAAGTGCTGTATGGAATATAACGCATGAGTGCATCATAGCACTTGTAGGGGTGTGTTAACAGGTTTGTATCCACACCGTTGCAACAGCACTTGTAGGGGTGTGTTAACAGGTTTGTATCCACACCGTTGCAACAGCACTACAAGTGTGGTGTCTGACTATGACCACGAGGGCAGGTGCCTGTGGTAGTTAGCTACACCACAGGGCAATATCCAGATATTGCCCTAACCACAGTGCAATATGGAATATATTGCCCTTGCGGTAGCTTTGATCTACGTCATAGGTAGGATACAAGAATATTTATATGCATTAATAGTTGTCTCGTTGTAAGGTGTGTTCCAGCAGCCCCCAAATAGTGACTTCAAATCACCTCTTTTTGGACCTCTGCAAGGTACATACATCTATGTCTTAAGAGTTGGTAAAGTATTACAATGTTTCTTAATGTCACAGCTTGAACCTATTGTAAAAGAGTGGAGCAAGAAATCTTCAAATGAGGGTACTCAGTTGGTTTGTGAAGTTACGGATTAGTATGTTACTTCTAATCACAGGCATGTGGGCAAAGAATGCCCAGCAAATTACAACGTCATGGCTGCGAGATGGTCTGAAACCCCGCTGCATTACGAGAGACCTGAAATGGGGTACACCTGTTCCCTTGGAAGGTTATGAGAGCAAAGTGTTCTACGTCTGGTTTGATGCTCCAATAGGGTATGCAATTAATTGTAGTTATGTCACTACCGCTAGATATACTCAAACCTGATATGTATTTGAGGCTTTAGTAATCCTCTTATGTCACCACACTTACAAAAGGCTAAACTAATTTATCATTTCTTCTCCCAGCTACCTCTCCATCACAGCCTGCTACACAGATCAGTGGGAGAAATGGTGGAAAAATCCACAGCAGGTGGAATGCTTCCAGTTCATGGCGAAAGACAATGTACCTTTTCATACGGTTGTGTTTCCATGTTCATTACTTGGGAGTGAAGACAACTACACACTACTCAACAACATCAGCTCTACTGGTAAATAATATCCTAGCTATCTTACTGCCACACAAGTGAAATAACTCATTTTAATAATAGAGTATTTGAACTATGAAGATGGAAAATTTTCCAAGAGTCGAGGCGTAGGTGTCTTTGGTAATGATGCACAGGAGATGGGCATACCAGCAGATGTGTACCGCTTCTATCTGCTGTATGTGAGGCCTGAGACACAGGACAGTGTCTTTAGTTGGTCTGACTTTGTTCTAAAGAATAACACTGAGCTTCTGAACAACCTGGGAAACTTCATCAACAGGGTGCTCACATTTATAGCAAACAACTTTGACAGGTTAGTTGCATTGCATGTGTAATGTATGTTGCATGAATGTGGTGCCACAGTGTATACCAATATAATATTCATGTTTGGTAACTGATCGAATGCTTATGATAATTAATATTAGCACTATTCAAGAGATGTATTTGACTGAAGCGGATGTGGAGTTCATTGCTAAGGTGACTCGAGAGCTCTGCAATTATCTTGGCTGTCTGGAAAAAGTGGGGTATGAAACACTCTTATCTGCACATTGTCTAGCTGATATTATACTAAGCCTCATCCCCAGACCTTCTCAGTGTGCAACATTAAAAAGCTGTGTGTGTGTTGGGGGG
Source organism: Stappiaceae bacterium (assembly GCA_964291365.2). GTDB lineage: Bacteria > Pseudomonadota > Alphaproteobacteria > Rhizobiales > Stappiaceae > JBDWFY01. The sequence goes on along the minus strand of OZ219981.1, from coordinate 348,999 downwards.
GGGGGGTATGAGGCTCTAATTTGTCTTCCATCCAATTTTATCATACATCTGCATGCATGCATATAATATTATAGACTTCGTGACGGGTTGAAACACATTTTAAACATTTCTCGCCTCGGAAATGCTCACATGCAAGCTAACAAACCATGGACATTGGTAAAGCAAGGTCCAGAAAGCCGGTACGTCCTTACAATAATGTGTAGCTATGATACTTGATTTCATTATCTTTTGATTATCATATTTCATAGTGCACGAGCAGGAAGCTTGCTAGGGGTGTGTGCAAATGTTGTGTGCCTTCTCTCTGTCATGATGCAGCCCTACATGCCTGAAGCTAGTCGCCAAACACAAGATCAGCTTCAGGTAGGCCTGGGTGAAACTCCAACTTGAAAGTGCTACATATTGTGCCTTTAAACTGTACACTGTTTTGTGCATGCATGTAATGATATTATTTAATATACATGAAGGCACCAGAAGAGTGTAACATCTTGATGGACAGCTTTGTACCTTTTCTGCAAGCTGGGCACAAAATTGGAAAGGTTGGAATTGAAATTTATGTTTTTCTGATGCATATCCAAATCAATGTCCCTATATAACTATTTAATATTACACACAGCCATCTCTACTCTTCTCTAAAATTGAAGAGAGCACAGCTGGTAAGCTGAAGCAGCGCTTCTCTGGTAAACAAACTCTCCAGTAAACTAGTTGAAACTGTTGTAGTTGAGTTAGTGGATATAATATTAAATTTAATATAGTTACTGTACTATATTAAAATTGTGTGGATATACATCTATAATTATAATTGAGTAGCAATTAAAGTAAACCAGCCTCCTCAAGATTGGCTGCTTTGCACATGCATTTGAGCTTTGGCATCATGCACGTGATGTCATAGGCATAGTTATATGCATACAATATGATCGGCTGGGTGTGTAGCATAGTAACAATGCATGCAGTACATCTTTGAACAGAGTTCACACTCCCTAACAAATTGAGCATCTTGCTACAGTAACTCTGATTCACTACCTAGCTGTATCATACAGAGACAGTAATTATCACCAATCGATATGATTGCATGGATAAACCACATGAAACTTGTGAAATGATCAATTAATAATTGTCAAGTTGCTGTTTAGTGTTTGTTCAAAATCACTCTATGCTCTAAATTCTCTGTATGGGTTGTAAGGAGGAGATTGAATATCTTGTTCATTCCATATGAGTGACCATGTTCCATACTTGTCACCAGACTTCATGTACTCAAATTTCCCTGGATGTTGATGACATTCAAACAGCAGGTCAAACATGTCATTCTGTACAAAAAAGAAAGCAGTCAAGTTCTAAAATTAATTTATTAGCTGCAATTATGCCTCCAAATTATACATGTACTAATTAAGATGTTCCATTCCTCATCATAAGCTTACTCATACCCCCATTGTGTGCATAATCTTATTCATGGATTCTGTTCCTAAGGGCCAGAGAGGGTAGTTATTTACTTCAAGAAACTTAATGCAGAGATCATCCGTCACCATAATACCCAAGCCCATCATTTGAAAGCTTGATGATGATGTCTGAGGTACAACTGATATAGCTATACTCAATCAATGACATGTAAAATTAAAAAAGTGGTTAATCAGAAAGCAAGCACATGTACCATACATTACTGTCACACTAAGTCACTAACCTGTTTGTACTATGAGAAGACTAATTTTCTGTATAAATGGCATTAGTTTATTTGAAACAGAATCAGCTCCATCTTGTGACTGATATTTATTCAGATAGTCTTGTAAATCCCCAAAGCTCCAAAAATATTTATCCAGCAAAAATCCTTCCACAGTCTTCTGTATTTGGCCATTTGTAATATGGACATCTCTTTCACTTGAATGTCAAATTCTTTGATAGATACCCTCACGTACCTATCGTGATGAAGGACTAGATATTGTGGGGAGGCTTAATTGTGCCAAGAGAATGCAGATACGAGCAGGGGCGGATCCAGGGGTGGGGAATACAGGGCACATCCCCCCCCCCCCTCCAGCAGTTACCTTCCTGCACTAGTGACCTACCTTTTGTCCAGAAAACGCAATAAATGCATAAAAATATCAGATAATCTAGCAACTATTTCAATGATTTCTGATGAAAGAACCACGATTTTTTGCCTTGGTATCGTTGTTAGCCATTATGAGATGCCGAAAGTGGGCGTGGCCAATAGGTTGCGCGTGCGCATTCATTTGTACATAATCTTGTAGAATTCCCTCCCCCCTTAATAGCCCTGCATCCGCCCCTGGATACGAGTATCACACTTTCTATTCTCAATTAATAGCGCCCTCGATCAATCGCGGGTACCGGGTGCAAGACGGGGACTGAGCACGAGATTAGACAAAAATGTACAATTATAACATTAATAGTTACTAATTATTGCGCATGCCCCGTGGTTTTGACGGGCACTAGGCCACTAACTATAGCCAGGGACTATACATATCTTTCTGAAAGATGTGTATAGTTCCTGCTACAGCATGAAGGATATTCACATAACACACAATCATATCATAATTATTATATGAACAACAGTGTCATTTTTTGTCTATACATAAAACGTTAAAGGATAATACAGTCACCCTTCTCGTTGCTCTTGCTTCCAATCTGTGTGCATATGAGTGAGTGAGAGAGAGAGAGAGAGAGAGAGAGAGAGAGAGAGAGAGAGAGAGAGAGAGAGAGAGAGAGAGAGAGAGAGAGAGAGAGAGAGAGAGAGGTAAATGTAGATTTGGGGGGGGGGGGGGGGCTGAAATTTGCTGCACTCACTGGAGCATTATCATCGAAGGCAGCTTCAAACTGGAGATTATGCTGGCCCTGTGCCACTCGAGTTACTGGCAGGAACGGATGCTGTTTATGCTTGTTCACATACTCCTGCACATACACACAATACAAACAGTTACTGATGCACTAATGTAAGTCATATACCCTTGTGCCCAGCCCCTCGAGAAGGAGGGGCTGGCACGTGAGACAAGTACTGTCTAGTATGACATTGTTATTACAAAGATGGCTGTCTAGTTTCTCATTTGGAGTTTCAACTCACGTGTGCAAGCATAAGTCCACCTCCTTTTTCATGAGAACTGGCCTCTTTTCCAACCCACACAAACACATGGAACCCAGTGTCCAAGACAAACACTGCAAAAAAAAACAAAACAAACAAACTATGCTTGACAGACATCTTAAAAATTAAATGATTCCCTTTTTTGTCTTACCATCAGTTGGGTCCAGATATCCCTTGCTTATGGTTCCCTTGGCAACCGATTTGAAAGTAAGGTCATGCTGATGACGACCCTCCCTGATCCTGCATAAAAGGATGGTCAATGCCTCAAGGCCACATCTTAAGTCCACATGCAAACTTTTTTTTATCCGTTTAGTCACCTAAAGAGTTCCTTATCATACTTCTGAACATCACTATCCTCACCTCCCTAAGTGGAATGCAATGTTAATTTCTACGCTACCTGATTCTGGAATAATGAACTCTAATTCACTTTTTTTGCTGACTTCACTTTCTTTGACTCAAACAGACCTGGTGGGACCTTCTGATAGAACAGATCCGTCTCTGGAAGACCTTCTTCATCTAAATAAATGTAGTCATAGCTAGTTACAGCATGACTGGTGGGATATGATCGCACATTAGCATAACTTACTCACCCACTGTTCTCAATTGAGGTCTTCCTCCTCTATCAGACTGTAAACAGTCATTGTGATGACAAATCATTGCTGCTATGCTACATGTACTTTGTACATGGCATAAGTATTAGTTAGAGTATGTAACTGAGGGCTTCTATATAGCTAAGAGACCACAGGTTTTACTACAATGTGGGCTGTGGGTTGTACCATTAATGATATTCACTAGGTAGTTAGAGACCTGTGGGTAGGTCTCTAACCAGCAGGCTGGTTGGCAACGTCATTGTGGTGTCACATATCAAAGCTTGAATATTCTGTATCCATCACATCTAACCTATTAACTTCAAACTAATGGAAAGTTAGCATACTTTAAATTGGCCAAGGGATAGCAAAATGCTATCTAGGTCTGAGTAAGGTATTGTATACTTTAGAGCTATAAATATAGAGCGATTACCTTCATAGAGAGTATGAACTCAGCAGCTTTGGCTCTTTCATCTTTGTTTGACTCCTTCCCATTCCACTGCATAATAAAACATGAAATCTCATTTAATGTACTACCAATCCCAGACCAAGGGGGGAGATAATCATCCAATCGTCCCAGTACATGTACTTGCTCAGGCGTGTAAAATGTATAAAGCCTGGGCAGAGTATATACTAACACACGTATGGAGTCACTGTACCTGGATGAGCTCTAGCCCAAGATCGAGTATGAACACATCACCAGAGTTGAGGTACTTGCGTCGCAATTTTACCTCCTCAATCATTACGTTGTCCTAAATATTGTATTATATACTGTACAGACAGTCAACTAGATAGTGACTATATTGTATACACAATACAGACCATACTAGGGCATGATCTTGCAAGGGATATGCCTGCTTGAAGCCAACTTACCCTCAATCCTTTGAAATGTAGAAGCCGTGGTTCATATTTCTCCGGTTCAACGTGTGTGAAACCACTCTCAGCCCTGAGGGGCAAGAATGTTAACATGTAACACTATATGCACACTCGTGAAGTGAGAATTCTAATTTTTGGTTTGATCCAAGAATTAACACTCCCAATGAAAGCTACCTAGTGGTCCTGAGATATTACTTGTTACATGCTTTGAGAGCTCAAAATTAAACTAGGCAACTTTTGTCTGGAGGTGAGGCTGTAAACTGAGGTACATGTACATGTACATTACATACATGTATGCATCATCACAAACTTACCCTCCTTTCCAGAGCACAATCTTGCTGAAGTAGGATCGGAAGAGTTTGGACTCGTGGCCTTGCACCTCTCTATGCTGTACTGCAGCATCATTCAGCTGGATAAAGAAAAGCCATAATATCATAGATGTAGCCATCTTTCAATTCATTCACTGTGTTCTTACATAGTGATCCAGCTCCACAGTCTTATAGGCTGCTGTGCCATACTCGTCCTGAGTGGAGTACTTGCCAATCCAAAAATGAACATCCCAAGCCAGTGCCTACATACAGTATGACATTGCAGTGTACGTTGTAGGTAGCCACTTCTGGGAATTAATGTGATAAAATTATCACTATAGTGTATATGCTGCCTCATCCCTAGTACTTATTCAGGGTTTCAGCACTCTCATTCCCATCTTATTCCACTTACCATATGAGATACCGTAGGTCGGGTTCTGATTGTGAGAATCTAATGATTGTGAATTGCAAGTTTTACTAGAGCTTGCAATCAATAGATTCACAAAGTGACCTTGCATGAGCGTATCCTGTTATACAGTATGGGGTTGATCATTGCAATTGTTAGATTTGCAAAGTGGCCTGACTAGCCTAAAACACAATCATTAAACTACACAATCAAAACCCGTTCTATGGTATTGAAATTTCCACACAATATGGAGAAAATGGGAGGGAGATAATTGCTAAAGTTTCAGTATAACAAGAGCATGGAGTACACTGACTCTTGGAAGCAGTTCATTCAGTATACTACTACCAAGAAGCCAAACTATTTAATCTGTAACTAATATGAGTACATTTGGTGATACTACATGTATGTACCTCACTACTAGGGTCCTTCTTGTAGGTGTTCAAGATGATGTAGGAATCTCCATCGTAGAATTTTCCATAGTCACTTTTGGGCCAGTGGGTTACCTGCATGCCATTGTGCATTTAATATGAGGAACAGTCGCAGTACATATGTGCACAAATATGCTACGTAGAGCCAGTCTGTGGCAACACCTGGGGCACTGTAAGACACTATGTAAACTTGTGTTTGTGTGTGGTATAGGAAGTTATTGAAACTTTCTCGTACAATGCATTACCTAGCTCCCTCTATGCGAAAGGTGGCTAGGCATGAGACTGTGCATTACCTTGAACTTGACGATCCTCCAGACCTGTAGTCCCACTTTAGTGCCAGCTCCCTTCCAAGCATCCTCACACTCTGCACTCGCCTTTTTAATCTGTATGTGTGTGTTTAATCAGTTAAAATTAAACGTGGTTTACCTTCTAACTCTGCTTTACTCTGTCACAGAGACCGCCATATTCATTTGTTTCTTTTTTTACTGTGTTACCTGTTTCTCTAGTTCAGATCCAAAATAGGCAAGATTAGTCTCTTTCCAATTGTACTTCTTTTGCTTTCTCAGGGCCATCACTTCATCACACGTGTACCCTCGGCCTCAATCCTCAATTCAAGCACTCGAAGTGCTGACTTGACAGTCTCGCCCACTCAGCTGAAGGAGGCGGGGCTTGTTTGCAGCTGTTGCTAAATTTAGTAACATACACACCTCCATAATAAAAACGAGGGCTGCTTTGTCCCCTGATCTGCTCAAAGAACCGTCAAGAAATGGACTTCGTACAGCGCATGAAGCGGGCTCTTCAAAGAGGCAGATCCGCCACTTTACCGCCAGGTAAGCTATTTTCGGTTGATTGATGGGTGTGAATTGTTCTTCTTTGTTCAATGGTTGACACTTTTAATGAATTTAGTAGGGTGTCTCATAGTATGCGTCTTGTGTGTGCATAACAAATCTTTGAATTATTAATAGCCCCATACGTAGACTAAACAAGTATTATGTTTGAAATCTGGCCTTAGCCTCGTCCCCAGGCTCCCCGATCTTTTCAACACACTTTCCTTTTTGATTGCAGTCTGTAGTTTCACAAATGACATGTATGTGCTTTGCTGCCTTACATCCCTTCACACCTATTAAACTTTTGATACAGATCCCAATGAAGCCTGCTACGTCCTACTTCCCTATGTCATGCAGAACCAGATCAGGTGAGTTGTATGGACTTGTACCCATGCATATCTGTATAGACCTAGATGTGTTTGTATTATCCAACATCTATGATTAATGTGCTAGCTAAGATGGGGTTTTCTATTCACAGTGTTTTGTCAATATTGTTGTTGACTACATGCAAACACGCACATACACGTATACTCCCCTACCTCTCTCTCTCTCTCTCTCCCTCTCTCACAGACCTCTTAGTGAGTTACTGACAAACTCCAATTATGACGTCAATTTTCAATTTGGCCGGGCAAAGAGAACACTTGTCCACTCGTCAGCAAAGTGAGCCAAACACACTGATTACACATTAAAGCATAGGGAAATCCCCCTCTACATGTAGATCTACATAAATAAATAAGAATACTCTAGGTCAATAGTAACAAAAAATAAAATATGGTTATCTAAATTAAGCCAACCCTACTAATTAAGGCATTAGAGCACAGGCATAGCCCCCACTAGATCTACGTGTAAAGAACAATCGTAACTTTCCCATATGGACCAGTGAACCATAATTTACATTATGAACATTAGCAAAATGTTAATTTTTGCACATTGACTATGGTTTGTCTTATTAGTACTGGAGCAGTTGACTGCCTGGTGTTTCTGATCAAAAAAGGAGCCAACGTCAACCTTCAGGATAAGATTGGAGTGACACCACTACACCTAGCAGCCAGGAATGGGTGAGAGAGACATTCACTACTTTAGCGTCCCGCTACTACAATCATGTCTATAGCCGGAAAATTCGGCAGGGAATTAAATTTGGCTGTTTGGCGGTCTGCCTTCATAACTGCCAAATTAAAATTCACCAAAATTTCTTGCATTGTACATGTGTATGTACAGCGATCATGTACTGAAACACTGAATTAATATTTTTTTGAAATGCGACACAACTGCCAAATTTAATCCCCACCAATATTTCTGGCTATACAGTACATTGTAGAAGCGTGTGTATATGCATGAATATGAACACCATATAAGTCAATGAGATTGCAACCATACAATGTAATATTATCTGTGTGTGTGTAGGCATAAGAAATGTGTTCAAAAGTTGGTTGAGGCTGGAGCTGACATCAGTGTACATGACAATGAGGGACTTACTGCTGTAAGTATAGGCTATACTGATAGCAAGACTCGTATATACTTCATAGAGAAATGCTTCATTATATGCTTCATTCATACACTTATAATTCCCATTTACTTATGTACGTGTCTAGCTTCACTGGCTGGCCTGCAATGGTCGGACGGAACTTCTCCTCAGCATTCTACAGAAGGGAGAATTTGTAGATGTGGAGGTATGACATTGTATGTACATGTTCTGAGCCATGTAGCACTGATTTTCATCCCTGTAACTACATTGTATCACAAATCATGTAAATTACAACCCCACCGGTCCCTCCCACCAGCTACGTGTCTTGTTATCATGTTGGCCTCTTGTTCAGACTCTTATATCTTAGCTTTGTTCTTGTCTGTGTGTATATACCTTAAATATGTGTACTGGTTATATCTGACTATGACCACAAATTGCTTTTATGTCCTTGTCTTCATTATTAAGTTATTAATTAATTAATACTCAGAGGCCTATAGTCACAGATCTGTGACAGAACTGGCTGGATTTTCTTTAAACTGACCAGTTGTACTAACTTGCTCCTCCCCTAGCTTGGCCCATCCTCTAGGGGTCAACTACATGTATGTATGCACCATACACATGTAGCTGTCCTTACATCCTATTGAATATAATTTTTATGACCACAAAAATTAATTATGTTACATCCTGTCATTACTCGGCACAATTACTGCCTGTCATTATTGATCCTTTGTGTAGGATGCTCATGGCCACACTGCTCTGCAGCATGCCTGTCAGAATGGACACTATCAGGTAAGCACCACTCACTACCTTGCTATGCTACATATACGCCTATATACATGTACATACACATATTGTTATGTGTCAGTCAGCTTAATGACAATTTGATATGGTTATCAAAACTCCAACATTTGCCAATTCTATGTCAGCTGACTGAGTATGTTGCATATTGTCATGGAGCTATACATAACAATCAGGACACACGAATGCACATACTAAGAACAGTTTGAAAATAATTTTGCTCTGATGTCACCAGGCTTTATTCTTGCAGTGTGCTGTTCAACTGCTGGAGTACAAGGCAGACCCACACAAGCAGAACAAAAATGGAGCTAATGCTCTCTACTTTGCCTGCAGGTCAGTATACTAATCACTATACATGTACATGTTCAAATGTGTGCATTGACAGTGGTTATTTGCATGGTCTCTATGCCTTCCCCCCCCCCCCCCACCTCCCCCACTCCTTTTCCAAGTCATGGATACCTACTACCGGTATTTTCTAGAAAGAGATTTCATTGTACACCAACCAGGCATTATTTTCATAAGCCTAATGGAAATAATAATCACAATGCTGTTGTTTACGATAAATCGTTCAGGAATGGTCAAGTTAAATGTCTGCGGTTGGTACTGGAGAGGGGAGCTAAAGTCATACCTGACAACGATGGAGTATCTCCTCTTGAACTCTGTGCTAAGGTACATTTAAAGCAGTGAACAGATACGTAGGCAATGATCTACATCTACTATGGACTCAGTATAATATGTTTACAGTAATAATAATTGTAGTGAAAAATCCTTGCATATTAACAATGTAAACTACTGTTATACATGCATGTGTACCTAGGCACATTGTCCATTTTTGGACTCAGTGTGTACATGTACTTGTATGACATATTTACATTGAAAACTCTCCCAGGGAGTTTACTCTGCATTATGCCTCTTTCATACGGTGGTGATATCACCCTATCATTAATGCTGATTCCAGCATATTGCTCAATGCTATTTGACCACTAGCTACTTGTCTTAATATGGCATTGCCAGCTCATGGACTGCTATACATCCTGCTCTATAGTAATGGATCCATGTGTGGGAGGGCATACTACAACACTATACAATGTCACGTATGTATATGTAGTATTATTCATACACACATTGTACGTTGATAGTGCAGTGACTGCCTTAACCTACTATCATAATACTTAGGGTCTATCCCGTACATGTACATATGTGTATATGTACAGTGAATAGTTGATCTAAAGTTAAAAGAATATGCTGTATACATGTACATGATACTTTTATTCACACAATACATGTAACTATGGAGAATGGTTTTAATACTGTTAGTGTGCTTTAATTAGGAGTCTATCCTATGCGTTTACAGTGTACATATACAGGGTATAGTTTGCGTCTCTTAATTGCTTTTGATGCTTTTATTCATGCAGAATGAGTACTGTGAGTGTGCAGACCTGATTCTCTCCCATTATCCCGACCAAATCGACCACCTCTTGGCACTTATCTTCAGTGAAAAGATTGCCGAGGCTAAGATGCAGCAACTGCTCAACTACCTCAGCAAGAACAGCACCCAGCTTCTTTCCAGGATCCTCTCTAAGCTGGCTGGCAATACCTGTTTAGCTGGAATGGAGCTGCTCAGGTATACAGTAATGTATATGTACCACCCTCACATAATACACATAGCAAGGCTAGACATGGATGGTTTCTCTACTGTATACAGTGATGTACATGCATTTACCGTCACTTCAAAACCAGGCACCTGCATGTACATGTACATGTACAGTGGAGGTGGCTCTGTCTTTTAAGCTAGCAATGCATGTGGATGGGAAGTTTGGACCTACATGTACATGTATATCCCTCTTGATTTCACTGTGCATGTACATGTAAATAGATCACTTACATGTATAACGTCATTCATGTCTGTAGCACCACAACTAAGAGATAGGTGATGGAGGTAGTCCCATGTATTAAATTGCATGATGTGGGTGCATGCACAAAGGAGTGCATCAATGTACAACGGAACACAGTAGATGAAAACTCAACTAGTATACATATAAAAATTATATAGTCCACTGTGTGTTCAAGCCTATACTTCAATATTACTAACAATTATTAGTGTTGATGGAAATCATCATGCGGGCCCAGCCTTGGCAAAATCATAAGATTCTACACTGTACTTGAACTGAAGGTCATGCTGCATGTTGTACACATACATATGTGACATCATTCTGAGTCTGATTACAGTACGCTTAGGCTTGCGCATGCATGCTTGCTTGACGACCATTACCTGTGCATTGTTAAAACATTAACTCCTTTCTCACTGAAATGATCACCCCACAAATATAATATAATATATACACAAAACTGCTTCCTGTCTCTCGTGTGTTTGGGGCTTGCTCAGGCTCACCCTAACTTATTGTCACTATGGATTATGCTCTACTTGCAAGTAATGCTGACAATAGTTTTATCATACACTGAATGTTACTAAGATTGTTTCTAATGACAGCTAAGGTTTTTATTGAATCAGTTTAAACTATTAGGTATTCAAACATACACTACTAGGTATAAGGCACATGAGGATAAATTCATATCTATAACCAGAAGCGTAGCAGGTGGAGTTGATTTGAGAGCATCCTTCTAGTGCAAATGCATAGGTTGTTCCATTAAATACTCCAAAATCTCTTCCACTATCCATTGCTTCAAAGATGGCCCGTCCACCATGAAATCCATCATCTTCACTTGGGAGTAGTTGGCAACTTATTTGGTGGTACTGAGTTACACATGGGTATACAGCTTGCACGTGAATAAATATGGTAACCAGATTGCTCTGAAATTCACCTTGATAATTAGGACGATAAGCAAGTATATTATTTTCACTGCTGACAATTACATCTGATGAAGTGCTGATCGTTGTTGTGCTGCCTTGCCGACCGAATGTAACACCATCCAGTTTTACAAATGTAGCATTAAATGCAGTATCTGTTGCTGAGATGGTTATTTGGCTCAATCTAATAACTTCAGTGTGTGCATTGTAAGAATCTATAATTATTAACATGTATGCCAAGTCCTACCATATCATGATTGCTAAATGGCCATAGCTGGCAGTAACAGTATACTACTCCAACTGTGTACTGGCCTTATTATGAAACTAACTATGTGCTGTAATCTCCTTACTTGAAGCGTATGCCATTAAATCTTATGTAGCATCTATTGTCAATGTAAGAACACAAATTGACTGTCATATAATTGTCCCTCCTGGCATGTGCAAGCCAAGGATTAGTTAACCTTGACTGTGTATACTGTATTTTCGCGTTATTAAGCACATGCACTTATATCCCCATAGGAAGAAAACCTGCGCTTAATAGTGAAGTGAGCCTAACAATGAGATGCACCTAAAAAGAAATACACAACTGTAGCTATCTGTGCTGTGCAAGATCAAAGTTCGTATATGCGCTTATCGCAAAAAAGGGCCCACTATGGATTGTCCGCCCATCCCCAGTCTAGCTTAGATTTCCTTCTTAGTCTAAAACTTATTTGAAAGAGTGCCCACCTAGTGCAAGCATTGTCTAGCTTGCTGGAGGATGCATGTGGTAAGACTAGTGTATACACACTACAAGCTACAATGAAGTACATTCGTGCGAAACCCTCGGCGCAGTTGTCTAAGCACATGCATATATTGCACTGCTGCTATAAACTCGTAGACAACCATCTTGACATTGTTCCAGTTTGCAAATTGAAGCAGGGAAAGCCATGGGCATCACAGACCTAAGACCCAGAGTAACCTGTAAACCACAAGAATGCGCATTGCATCATATTATGTAATCAGCCAGCAGTGCATGCCACGTGTGCCAGCATAGTGCCAGGTCAGCAGTTTCGATACACACGAGGAAAAGCCAAGAAGCTCACGATATTTTAGTGTGATCAGTGACTAGTCAGTGGTGTTATAGGATCTATCGCTAAACCTACCCACTAGTCTTATTGAAAAGAAGCCCTCGCTGTCTCTTCTGTCCACGGAGAGCTCATCAGAAAGCAAGAATGGCAGTCGTGGTCAGCAAATCACACCAGAACTTTTGAACGAAGCGTTTTCAGCAAAATCCACCCAATGTCCCTGTTAAAAACGCCATGAAGAACCCTATGACACTTCATTTGGGACTTAAAAACGAGGTATGTAGCAGCTAGCGTGGTAACAGACAGACAGACAGACAGACAGAACGAATGACTACCGTACCCCTCGCGCACGCGCCGAGGGTTAATTACACAGCTACACAGTTACACAGTGGTTTACACTAGTACAAGGTGCTTAGCCCACATTGTCATGCTCTATTTGCACCACTTTGCACGCTTTGTAGTGCACAATATTGATATCTCGAATGTTGGCCCCCCCCCCCCCCCCCCCCCCCCCCCCCCCCCCCCCCCCAATTTGAGCCTAACGTAAGGTGCACCGCCCATGGACCCTCTTTCATGAGGCTACGGTATATATGCAAAATGTGCCTAATAGTGAGTGCTTAGGCCAACAAAACAGTATCATGCGCTTATTAGCGAATATGTGCTTATAAGCAATATGCGCCTAATAACGCAAAAATATGGTACTATGGTGAATAATAATATATTACCTTACTTATACACGTCCTTACTTGGTTGATTTTGGAGTGATAAAACATTTGCAGTGATTAAAGAAGTGCTGACTAAGCTCCTTTGTAAGCCATATGCTGCCAAGCTTAAAGACAATATTGTTACCAGAAAAAGGATTACTAAAAGTGAGCTCAGCACACATTGGCATCTTTTCATTTGTTTTACTTCATCTTTTCCTGCTGCTCTTGCATCCTTAGCATACTGCTGTGGCTCTTGGTATTCACTCGTTCCTTCTGGCTGTGAGCCAAGTAGTGACATGTACTTCTGTTTGTCATCGAAACTTGTAGCATTTTCTGTTGTATCACTTAATAATTTATCTCCTCTTCCATGGGAGCCAACTTTATCGTACATATGCATGTCATCAGCCATACCAGCACAGCCTTCCATGGCTCATTAAGCCCTTGATACTAGCTAGAAATGAAGACTTAAGATTTTGGAAGTTCACAAATGTTGTCTGAAGAAAGAACTATCCCAATTCAATTAGCATAAACCAGGAAAGAGGAAATGCTTGGATATGCTGCTTGCAAAATAGTACAGGGCTTGTTTGTCAGTATGTTTGTGCATTATGCACAAACATACTGATAAACAAGTCCAGTTTGTGACTGTTCATATTCACAGTTGCACGCATTCACTGCAACAGTTATTCTGTAACTCACATACATGTAGTACTTACAAAAACCATAAGTACCCAAATGTTTAAAGTAGTATACTGTAGATGTGATAGCAAATAACATGCATAATATTATGCAGTGCTTAATACTGGACAAGTACATAGTAATGAACTTTAACACTGCATGAGCTCACAGTGCCCCCACACCCTGTCCGAGCCTATGGTATATTATTTAACAATATACACTTCAATATTAATAGGTATTACAAATTATATGCTCAAATGCTACTTGCATGTACAGAAAAAAATTGTCTTATCATGCACACACTGAATGTCACTAAGAATGTTTCTAATGACAGCTTAGGTTTTAGCTATCTACTTGTATGAATCAATGGCAGTTTAAGTATTAAAACATACACTACCGGGAACGAGACACGTAAAAGTAAATATGTAACCATAACCTGCAATATAGCAAGATGTGTTGATTTGAGAGCACCCTTCTAGTGCAGAAGCATAATATGAATGTCATCAGCCATACTAGCAAGGGGTCAGCAACTCTAAAAGCCCTTGACATTAGCTAAATGCAGACTTAAGATTTTGGAAGTTCACAAAATAATGTTGTCTGAAGAAAGATAACCTAGCTGTCCCAATTCATTTAGCATAAACCAGGAAAGAGGAAATGCTAAGTGCACACACTGCATGCAGTGCTTATAGAAACAACGAAGATTCTTTGTGGACAACTTAATGTTCGGTGTACATTGCGCATTGTGCATTGTGACTCTTCATATTCACAGTTGCATGCATTCACTGCATTCACTGCAATGGTTGTACAGGAGCACATTACATGTATGTTCCTGGCAAAAACCATATATGTGCTGATGTGCATAATATGCATTGCTTGATGTGGTCCATGAGTGCTATAAATTGTTATCACATACTATTACTGATATGCACACTCCCAAATGGAACATAGTGTATGAAATCAAAAACTTTGTCTTGGTACTGTACATGTACATGTACATGTACATATATAAACCTACAGCAATGAACTTTAGTACTATATGTTACTGAGCTCACACCCTGTCCAAGCATAATATTTTATGGTATATTAACTTTACTTTTACGTAATAATGAATAATCACACTTCATAATATTATAATATGCTGATGACAATTGCTACTTACATGTATAAGGCTGAACAGTTTTATCACACACTGAATGTCACTAAGACTGTTTCTAATGACAAAAGTTTTTTTATCTACATGATATCAGTTTGTACATATATTAGTCTAAGAACATATATTACTGGGAATATAACACACGAGGGTAAAGGTCATAGGAATAGTTGAACCATAGCAGGTGGAACTGAGTTGAGAGCACCCTTCAATAGCAAATGCATATGTTATTCTATTAAAGTCTAGTCCACCATCCATTGCTTCAAAGATGGCCCATCCACCACGAAATCAATTGTCCTCATTCGGAAATAATTTGCAACTTATATGTCGATGTTTAGTTACATATGGGTAGACGGCTTGCACGTGAATAAATATTGTGGCTAAATTGCTCTGAAATGCATCTTGATAATTTGGGTGATACGCAAGTATATTTCCACTGCTACTGGTAACACCAGATGATGAATCACTGATACTTATTGTACTGCCTTGCCGATTGAATGTAACACCGTCAAGTTTTATAAATGAAGCGGTAAATGTACTGCTTGTTGCTGATTCGATAGTAATTTGGCTCAACCTAATAACCTTTGTCACAGTGCATGTATTGTACACAAATGTAAGTAAAAAAATACTCGTGATTAGGATTAGGTGAATTATACCGGCATAATTTTGAGAATAGTAGGCATGCATAAGCATTTGAGAATAATGCTAACATTATAGGCATCAGTTAGAATTGTTTTAAGAATTTTAGTGCACACAAGTAGCTGCTATATTTATAACTATAGCTATAGCTATTACTTGATAGTCATAAAATCAGTTCTCCAATGTCACAGCCCATCTGAATGTGTGGATTATTAGCTGTTACGTGTACTGTTGTACTGAATACTCTTTAGAGTTAGCAATTTCAGTGTCATAAATACTTCTCGCTATTGTCAACTTGTAATTCATTTGATGCTAACCTTTGACCCTAAGCATGTGAGAATAATAGGTACATCTGTTGGGGAAATTTGAGAATAGCATTATGGTAGCCTCGCACCAGGCTCTCCCCTCGCGAAATCAAAGCCTGGTACAAGGCTAGCATTATGGGTCAAAAAATTACCTACCCCTACTCATGATTAGCCATAGCTGGCTATAATTATTAGCTACACTAATGTACATATACCGATACAGAGTTGTAGATAACTTTTTAGACGTAGGGGGGAGTGGCTGAACATCCTCACACTCACATGTAAGTGGCCATGCCTACTTTGTGTGCACAAGGCTAATACTGATACATAACTCAATACCACTCTTATTTATGCAACGAAAACTCCAGTGGAATGAACATATTTAGATATATTATCCACTCTCCTTTCTCTCTTCTCTTCTTTTCTCTCTATTGATCTCCCATAATATAATAGCTATACTCAATTTTGTCAAAATCTATGGGGCTTTAGCTAGCCCCCTTATCCCCCACCCCCGTTACCTACACCCTTGTGGTAGAGTGTGCAATGTATTATAGAGTATGGTTGTAGTCCACCTCTATGAAACATACCATGTATGTTTACTATCAGTAATACCATGCATAAGTCTTGCAAAAGAGGGTCCATTAATGTATGTTCTCCTACCCCCAATTTTGCTTCAGTTGTCCTACTTAGAGTGTCCACCTAGTGCAAGCATTGTGAATACGATATCCCATCAAGTGCAAATTACATAGCTAGCTGCACAGTGGTTTACACTCGTACAGCATGCATATCCTTGCTTACTTACTTGGCTGGCTTCTTAATGTATTCTGGAGAGATGACATAGTCATGTTGAGCTGACTTTGCAAACTGGTGACTGAATTCCTCAGAGAAGGCAAAGTAGAAATTTCTCAGGAATCAATAATTGCATTCAGTTGAGAATTTAAGGTATCAACGGAAGTTTTCTGTGAGAAAATGTTTGCATTAGTTGCATTCAATTGGGATTCTAACGTATTGATGAAAATCCTCTGAGAGACTACTTCCACATTGGTTACATTAAATTGAGATTCTAAGGCATCGATGAAATTCCCCTGAGAGATTATTTCTTCATTGGTTACGTGAAATTGAGATTCTAAGGTATTGATGAGTGTCCTCTGAGAGATCACTTCTTGTTAGTTACATTAAATTGAGATTCTAAGGTATCAATGAAAATCCCCTGAGAGATCACTTCTGCATTAGTTGCATGCTCATGCAAGCAGTTAACGTCCTTTACCTTATGTTCTCCTACTACTGAGGTACATTCAATGAATAGCTACTGGGGAGGTGGTAAGTTCATTTCTTAGAATGATATTCTTGTCAAAAAGGTCCCTTTTCCCAAATCGTGTATATAGGCATGCCTGAGTAGGCATTTGAATGTGACTTCCTTAGATTGGTTGTGGATGCTTTTACTATCAGCCACACCTATCCATAATATAATATTATACTTATTGCCATAGTAGAATGACAGTACTGGAAAATATCGCAAGTTCATTGCCACGGCATATTGCTACAAGTGTGTAGCACAAGTAACAATGCTTGAGGCAATAAACAAGTGATATTTCCAAGGTATTGGCGTTCTACTTTGGTGTTACGGTATTTATCTAAAGACAACTGGAGCTTAGCTCAAGCAACACGAAGAGACTGTAGCTAATCACCACAATGGCAGCTGCCACACCTCACTAGGCTTAGCTAGCTAAGTACGGTAAGTGCAGAGGCACCTTAGCTTATTTGTCTAACTTATCAACAAGAATAAAGCCAAAAAATCTGATGGTAACAACTCACCTTGACCTTTGTGTGAGCACAAGTACTTGCTAGTACAAGCGTTCAAATATTGATCTTTGGTTCAACATTGCTGGATATGGCGATCATGTAACCAATATGACTGATATGGCAAAATATCACACATGTTGCTGCCCACACACTCCCATATGTTTGTATTAAAGGTCAAAATTCAACATATGATAATATTAACTACTGCCATTAACTGTGCATGCTCCATAGTACATTGTACATGAATGACAGTACATGATATTGTACAATTGTGTAGCATATAACACGCTGTTGAACGTTCAGTACTACACTGTACTGTTAAGCACGAATGCCAGCCCACTCCCTGTCCTAACCTGCTTGTATGGTACCATTGGTATATTCATTTTGAAGTATATATTGTTATAATCATACTTCAACATTAACATTACAAATTATATGCATTATCATTGTGGATTGTGCTACTTGTATGCAATTTTGAAAAAAGAGGACACGCAGAATGTTACTAAGAGTGTTGCTAATGACTACTAAGTTGTATAATATGACTCAATGACAGTTTACATACTAACTTACTATGAACATACACTACTGGGAATAAGGCACATAAGGGTGAAATCCAAAGAATAAGTGGAAGAGTAGCAGGCAAAATTGAGTTGAGAGCATCCTTCTATTGCAAATGCATATGTTATTCCACTGAATACTCCAAAACCTCCGCCATATTCCATTGCTTCAAAGATGGCCCGTCCACCACGAAATCCATCCTCTTCATTTGGGAGCAATGTGCAACTGATTTGGCGGTGATTAGTTACACATGGATATACAGCTTGCATGTGAATAAATATGGTGGCCAAATTGCTCCGAAATACATCTTGGTAATTTGGACGATAAGAAAGTATATTTCCATTTCCATCATCCACAGCATTTACATTCGAAGAAGTGCTAATATTCACTTTACTGCCTTGCTCATTGAATGTAACACTATCAAGTTTTACAAATGAAGCAATAAATGTATTGCCTGTTGTTCTGATTGTTACTTGGCTCAATCTAATAACTTAAGTGTGTGCATTGTAGATATTATTTTATGACATTATGCCAAGCCCATGTCTTCCCACCCCCCAGGTTTGCCTCAATTTCCTTCAGAGATCTAGCACAAGCGTTAGAGATAGGGTATTTCCATGCACCATCTAAACAAACCCATGCAGGATGTAGTGAGACTGCCATTCCTTGATTAGATGCCTAGTAGCAATTTACTTTCTGTGGTTATTAGGTAATTATGAGGTAATTCAAGGAAAATTCAAGGCCTCTCTGGAGCCATTATGGACTGTGAAAATTGCTAGATGTGTAGAGTAACTCACGCATATATCCAGCGAATACATTGTAAGTTGCCTTTCATGTTGTCAACAAAGTGGAGCTGTTCGAATGCATGCAGTCTCCTGGCTTACGTAATGCCATATCCACGTGCGGCTATATATAGCTTAGTGCTATAGCTGTGGCTAGTGCTATATTATATGGCATGCGCGTGCCTGCATAAATGACCCTTTACCAATTGCAGCTACTGGCCATCTAGTCAAGTTTATACACACTACAAGATATAAATTATATAAATCACATAGTGATTTAGCTATGCCAGTGCAGTATACAATATCACTATGTACTGTGCTGGTATCTTGAATGTCAGCCCACGCCCCCTGACTGAGCCCAAGGTAAGGTGCACTGTCCATGGAGTCTATAGTCTATAGGTTTGCTTACTTACTTGGCTGGCTTCTTAATGCATTCTGGAGAGATGACATAGTTGTGCTAGTCATGTTGAGCTGACTTTGCAAACTGGTGACTGAGCTCCTCACAGAAGGCAAAGTAGAAACTTCAATTCCATTCAGTCGAGAATTTAAGGTATTGACAAGAGTCCTCTGAGAGCTCACTTCTGCATTAATTGCATTAAATCGAGATTCTAAGGTATCAGTGAGAGTCCTCTGAGAGATCACTTCTGTATTAGTTGTATTAAATCGAGATTCCAAGTCAACAATTTGAGAAACTACTTTTGCATTAATTGTAGTCAGTCGAGATTCTGAAGTATTAACTGTAGATATCAAGCTAGCAACTTCTATGCTGGTCATATTCACGCGAGATTCTATCATGTTGACTGCACTTTGCAGAGAAACCAGAGTAACAACTTGCACATTAGTATCGTTAATGTGGGTATCCAAGGTTGTAATTGAATTAAAGCCATATGCTGCCAGGCCTAAAGATGATATTGTCACCAAAAAAAGGATTACTACAAGCAAGGTCAGCACACAAAGGCATCTTTTCATTTGCTTTAATTCATCTTTTTGCATGTGTGAATTTAATGAGCCTATCACTTCATCATTAGTCACTGCTGCTCTTGTATTCCTAGCACACCATTGTGGCTCTTGATACTCATTTGATCCTTCTTTCTGTGGACCATGCAGTGACATGTACTCCTGTTTGTCATTGAAACATGTAACTCTTTCTGCTTTATCACTTAATCGGATGTGTCCTCTTCCTTGGTAGCCAGCTACATCATACACATGCATATCATCATCCATCCTAGCTGGCTGCAGGCATAAGATTTGAAATTCACTAAATGCAGTATGAACGAAAACAACCTATCCTGGTTTTTTAAATCATAAAGTAGCATAAACAATTAAGGAAGGAGGAAATCCTTGCCTAATATCCTGTGAGTTCGTACTTCAGAATTGTATATGTATGTGCAAGGGATATACGTGTATGCAAAATTGTGGGGTGCTTGGTTGTCAGTGTGTTTATGCAATGTGACTTTTCATATTTATAGTTGCGTGCATTTACTATAACAGTTAGCTATTGGTCACTCACACTTTTTGCAAAAACGATAGGTGTGTGCCCGTGTGTATACCATATATACATGTGATAGCAAATACTATGTAGCTGGAAATTTTTACCAGGAGAAAATGTTCACCAATTTTGCCACCTGCTCTCATTGGCGAAAATTTTATCCGCAAATTTTTCGTCCTGTGTTCGTGATTACATAGAGGATATGGTGACCTTTACCACATTGGTGAAAACTTGTTCCACCAAATATTTCTGCAATACATTGGTAGCTGGACTTGGCAAAATTTTGTCCAGCGAAAATGTTCGGCCATACAGTGCTAACAGTTCTAGGTATGATCATCACTTAGTTTGGCAAACTGGATCCTCTTCTCTTCTTATACGTGTGAAGGAGGGGAGGGGGGGGGATCTAGCTTGCCAGACTAACAATCACTGGACTAGCTGGAACAATAGAGTGGAACAGGGGAATCACATGTTCAGCAAAAGTGACTCGAACAGTCACAGTATTGTACATCGTAAGGAAAGGGTATCAAGTTTCGTTCTGTGGCAACTTAAAGTTTAAGCACACAAGTGGCCAGGTAGCTGCATGCAGTCACTGTAGAAACCATGCCACACTATGATACTCTTGCCTAGGAGTATAATACATTGCTATTGTATAAAAGTAATCTCTATACTGTTAGCAGCTGAGCAGAAGGCTTCTTGGTGACATCAGCAGATCCTACTCAAGATGAGTAATCGCTGTTGATGCAGGATAAACAGTAAACAGGTTTAAATGTGCCATGAAAGGATTCTAGCTACATTAACACTGATATTTTTAGTATATGAGTAAAGTGCACAAAAACACTGTAATAGCAGTTAATGGGTGTGCACAAACTTAGGTTAATAACTTCAAAGTAGGTACATTAGAATGTATAGATGGTTTAAGGGAGCATTTGAAAGAAGGAAAAGATGTACCGAATTTACGATAGTATGATCTGGCAACCCATTCCATGACAGAGACACAAATGAAAAATTGTGCATCAATAGACCTAATGCATCACTCACAACAGACATTACAAAGACCTACATGTACATGTACACACGTACGATCACCTGACTCTGAGTGTGTTTGACATTACTGTAGATGATATGAAGAAGAGTGTCGAGGGTGAAGGGTTGGGTTTGACTCATATTTGTGTCAAAAGCTTTGATGATAGGCTGCTCTATGAGCTATTGGTGGCAATAGTGGCTTAAAAATCATCAGCCCCGTTGAGATAATATAATTTTCTAGACCCTCTCCCAGCTTATTAATGCTGCATGCAGTGTGCTATGCTAGGAGAGAGCTTGGTGACAAGGCTAATACAGTTTTTGTGGTCACCATTGTTCCATTCCACTATTCTATTCAACCAGTGATTGTATACTATGTAGTTCTATGATGCTATAGGGCAGGTTTTGTTACAAACTGTGAGCTTTTTCTAAGCTCATTTTAATAAATTTGCAAAATAGATTTTCACCTATTCTATAATATGGTACAGGGTTGACATGCACAATTTATTAGATTCACAATTTGGCTAGACTCAAGTAAAATGCAATCATTAAACTACGCAATTAAAGTCTGTCCTATGATGTCTTTGTCATGAGAGAGTCACAGCAGGTGGTACAAATACTCTTTTTGCTTGCTTTATTATTGCGCTTATGGAACTGACATCATTCAGTGTTCACTTGGGTGGTAGCTAGAGCTAAAAATAGCATGTTTGCTAGCATGAGAATGCAGGCCAAAAACTTCAATAACATGTGGGCACTTCACACTCCTCCTCCTCTCTCTTTTCCTTCCTTCTATCATGCGCTCCTGCAATTGTATCCTTTAGTACTTGACAATCCAATAGTCTTTCAATTAGTCATTATTCCAACTGCTCTTACATCCTTAGCTAGCCTACTGTTGTGGCTCTTGGTACTCACTTGTTCCTTCTTGCTGTGAGCCAAGTAGTGACACGTACTTCTGTTTGTCATTGAAACTCATAACACTTTCACTTTCTGTTGTGTAACTTAATTTAAATTATGTCCTCCTCCTTCTCCATAATAAGCACATACTAGCAAGGTTTCAGCAGCTCTAAAAGCCCTTGACATTAACTAAATGTGGACTTAAGATTTTGGAAGTTCACAAATGTTGTCTGAAAAAAGATAACCTAGCTGTCCCAATTCAATTAGCATAAACCAGGAAAGAGGAAATGCTTGCACACGCTGCATGCATGCAAATAGTGCAGTGCTTATAGAAACAACGAAGATTCTTTGTGGACAACTTAATGCTCGGTGTACAACTTGCCAATGTTTTGATTAGATGCAGTGCTTCTTTGTCGTTATGTTTGTGCATATTCACAGTTGCATGCATTCATTGCATTCACTACAATGATTGTACAGGAGCACATTATGCTCCTGGCAAAAACCATAGGTACTGATATGCGTAATATGTATTGTTTGATATGGTCCATGAGTGCTATATATATAAATTAAACTTCTTCTACCATGCAGCCATGCCTATCAGTCGCATAATTGTTATCATGTACTATTAATTACTGATATGCACGCTCCCAGATGCAACATAGTGCATGAGATCAAAAAGTATTGTTCATGTACATATATAAACCTACAGCAATGAACTTTAGTACTATACGTTACTGAGCTCATACCCTGTCCAAGCCTATAGTTATTTATCTTCACTTTCCTGAAACTGTTTATAAATAATCATACTTCATAATAATTATTATGCTCGTGACAATTGCTACTTGCATGCATGTATAAGTTTTATCACACACTGAATGTCACTAAAAGTGTTTCTAATGACAAAAGTTTTTTTGTCTACGTGATATCAGTTTGTACATATATTATTCTAAGAACATATACTACTGGGTATATAACACACGAGGGTAAAGGTCATACGAATAGTGGAACCATAGCAGGTGGAACTGAGTTGAGAGCACTCTTCGATTGCAAATGCATATGTTACTCCACAAATCCATCATCCTCATTTGGCAACTTATTTGGTATACAGCTTGCACGTGAATAAATATGGTGGCCAAATTGCTCCGAAATACATCTTGATAATTTGGACGATCAGCAAGTATATTTCCACTGCTGGCAACACCTGATGATGAATTGCTGATTGTTGTTGTGCTGCCTTGCTGATTAAATGTAACACTGTTAAGTGTTGCAAATGTAATAGTAAATCTGCTGGCTGTTGCTCTGATTGATATTCGGCTCAATCTAATAACTAAGTTAGTGTGTGTGCGTTGTATGAATATTATTATGACAAATGCTAAGTCCCACTGGCTATCAAGATAAATTATTAGTCATACATGTATCCCGTTAGAGCCTATATATGTGTGTGCACCCTATGGCTGGTCATGGACTTAGCTAGCTGCATGTGAGCATGTGCAGGGATCCGCTTAGCTTGAGTATACATGTAGGTGTGGTTATTATAAGCACGGCTGGTCAAAAAGCTCAATTTATATAGCGTTTATGGACCTTGTTAAGCACTTAGAAGCAAAAATCAGTCACTTTTTCGACATTTCCAATATTTTGACTCTACCTATGATGTTTATCATGACATCTAGATCTCAAAATCTGCCAATATAATGACAATGCAACAAAATGTATATCCCATTTGCTCTTGTTTCCATGGTAATTGCAGGGTGATATGATCATATCATCCCTCCCCAAGGCTATAGAGGGATGATATGGTCATATCATCCTTCTGACCCTCACAGCACTGACACCATGGCATCGCATCTACATGCAGAGTACTCATGCAGAGTCACTACTAGTACTGACTGTTCTAGTGTTGCACATGCTGCATATATGTAGACAGTGTTTACACAGTCACAGGAAGCAGACGCGCTAATTGAATTGACATGAAGTAGGAAGCAATCAGCTATCTTTCAATCTGGCAAATTGACTCAAAGTATGTCTAAGTTCAGTAGCTACTTACTTCAAAGCCTCCAACCTTTCACCTAATCTTTTCATACTATACACCAATAAATGCCGTACTTTTCAAGCCTTTTCCGTATGTCCATGGCTATACACTATACGCACATGTATGAAAAGAGGTGGGTCTAGATGCTTTCAAATCCATAATTCAGCATTTTTTGTCCGTAAAACCTCGTGTATTTCTGTAAAATTACGGATAAATCCGTACACTTGGAGGCACTGAGCTACTTCTCTTGCTATATGTAGCTAGTCACAGTCGAAGTATAGCACTATCGCCGTTTTGATGAAGCTACTTCCAGAGTCTGAGACTGTCAAGTGTTAAAATTTGTTGAAGCTGCTGGTCTGCCACACTGGACTGATAGGTCCCTGTAGGTACAAGAACGTGATTGGTCCAGTCAAACCAAAGAAAGCAAGCCATCATCCGTCCATTTGAATTAGTTTCTTTGTTACTGTGACAGTTGCTATGGAAGACTAGTCACACTTATTGGTCAGGACCAATCGGATGGGATATATAACAGTTATAGCATGGGTTGCCAGGGATTTATGGCAACGTAAACAAACTTTGTCCTCGGGCTTCGCCCTCGGACTCGGTTCGTTTACTGCCATAAATCCCGGGCAACCCATGCTATAACTATTACATTTAATGACTGCATGAATATACATGTATGTACACACCTTGGTTACTTACGTGGTTGGCTTCTTAATGCGATCTGGAGAGATGAAACATTTGCATTGATCAAGAGTGTGCTGTTAGTAAGCTGACTTTGTAAACTGGCAACTGAGCTCCTCACGGTGGAAATTTCTGAATCAGTTTCATTCAATTGAGAATTTAAGGTATTGATAGAAGTTCTCTGAGAGCTCACTTCTGCATTAATTGCATTAAATTGAGATTCTAAGGTATCAGTGAGAGTCCTCTGAGAGATCACTTCTGCATTAGTTGTATTAAATTGAGATTCCAAGGCATTGACCAAAGTCCTGTAAGAGACTAATTCTGAATTGATCGTATTCAGTTGATATTCTAAGTTAATAACTGTAACAGAACTTCTTATACTACTAAAGCCATATGCTGCCAAGCTCAAGGATAATATTGTTGTCAGAAAAAGGATTACCACAAGCAAACTCAGCACACAGAGGCATCTTTTCATTTGCTTTAGTTCGTCTTTTCGTACATGGCAATCTGATGATCCATCACTACTCACTGCTGCTGTTGTATTCCTAGCACACCATTGTGGTTCTTGGTACTCACTTGATCCTTCTTGTTGTGGACCATGTAGTGACATGTACTCCTGTTTGTCATCGAAACATGTAACTCTAGATCTTTCACTTAATCTATGTCCCCCTCCTTGGGAGCCAACAACATCATACATATGCACATCATCAGCCATACTGGTGTTTGATAGTTTGAAAGCTCACAAATGCAACCTGAGAAAGATATCCTAGCTGGCTACTTAAATCAGCATAAACATGAAATTTTTACATACACTGTACCTGATTTGCTGGAATCCATAATATCTGTTATTATATTATGTTGTGCATTGCGACTTTTCTTATTCACTGTTGCATACATTCACTGCAACAGTTAGTTATTGGAGACTCACACTTTTGTAAACATCACAAATACCACAGGTGTATGTTATTATATTACTCTGCATGGTCATAGAAAGACCAAGTAAAGAGCATAATAGCCTATAGCTGCTGCAGTGTGTGGTGTACACATGTACATGTATATTCTCTATAGTCTAAGAGAGCTCAAATTGATACTGTGACGGAATCCCTTTGAAGAATAAATAATATGTAACCTTGTTCCATGGCCCATTTCCAGCTTTTCAATGTGGGCTTTGGGACAAGGCTATCCTTGCACACAACTTGCATGCACAGTACATGGATTACAGCCCACTTGGAGCACAGGTGCACAAATGAGTTAGTAAATATCACTATATATTTTTCACCTTCTCTCCCTCTCTCTCTCTCTCTCTCTCTCTCTCTCCCTCCCTCCCTCTATTATATAGTGTCAGCAGCAGCTACCAAGACTTGATGCCTCAATTCTTACGAGCCATTCGCATGTTGTGCTCTCTCTACAAGCACTATGTTGAAGCTCTCAAGACTGAGACCCAGACCACACGTCAATCTCCCACCACTCTCTCTACTCCCTCAAGTCCCTCCCCTCACTTTGCTGCTGGTTCCCATTCCCCAAGTGGAGCCAGTGTACGCAGAGCTGGAAGCTTTGGTTCCATTCTTGATTCCCCAGATTTGAGTCATGGGGGACATGGGCGTGGTCCAGGTGGTGGTGGTGGTGGTGGGGGAGGAGGAGGAGGGAGGCTGGGGAGACGGTTCGGACATCGCAGGTCCCATTCCCAATCTCTGAATCCCGATAATTCTCCAACAACTCAGGAGAATCGTTCCCAGACACTAGCTGTTGCTCCGGCTAGCCCCACTACTCCACAACGCACTGGGAGTGGCAATTCACATCGTGGAAATGGTAGAAAACATTCACGTGAACCATCTATCTCAATATCTGATCCTTTTGAGCAGCTTGAGACTGTGTGGACTTCACTCGAGTCATGGTTCGACCTACTTATGACAGAGGTGGCAAAGCTACAAGCTACTGAGAATACAGCTCAAGCAGCAGTCACTAGCAAAACCGATGGGGACAAGAAACAGGCAATAGAGCTTCAAGTACGTGTAGAAACGCCTGAGGAAGTAGCTGAAAAACCATCTGAGTTAGAACAGACTGCTAAAGAGGATGGCTCTGTAACTAGGAAGCCTCAATTGGCTCTTCCTACTGTCCAGTCAAGTCGTCTCGCCGCTGCCATCGTTAAAAGTGCTCCGATCGATCGAAGGGCAGCTTTTCTGCGACCGAGTTCAAGCTTTGACCACTCATCTCCATCTTTGTCAAGCGAGCCCAGTGGCCCGGTGGTCATGGACAAGAGAAGAAGCTGGCACATGGAACAGCTGTTTACAACAAGGTACCTGGCCTCTGGGGGGTCTCTGTCATCTATTCCTTCCTTTCAGCGAAGTTTGTCATCAGAAGTGAATCTTGGTAAGCGTTATTACAGTATAATACTATGAGCAGTGAGATTGTGAGGACCCCATGGAATGCATGTAACTATGTAATAAACTTCCCTCCATTTGTGTGATACTGTATTGATGATTTATTGTTGTGTTTAATAGACCCTTCAGTTGAGTGTTTTGAATGCTATATATAGTAGTGTACTATTTTGAATTACATTTGCCCGCTATTGGTCTGCTGTGTATACAACTGTAGATAGGGTATCAAATTCTGTTGCACCCAACCAAGGCCTGTAGTACTACTTTCCCACTGACTGCTTTATAATCATATTTTGGTTATGTTCTTACACACGTATGTATATGTGTGTATTCTACAGAACCTTCCCCGCTGGCCACTACAGCCATTGTGATGGACTCCACAGCTTCTCCACCTACATGTACTGATGAGGTGGAAGGATGCAATTATGGGGAAGAGGACAATAATCACAGCCTTGTTGAGGTGTACGCTGACAGGCTGTGTGCTGTCACTCATGCCTTCGCCCTCTGCTGTGCTACACTACAGAAGAACTCTGGAAGGTAAAACAACTTGTTAACTAATTTTAATAATATTCATGTACTATACACACTTGTAGCTCTGGACTATATCAGAGGTTCTTGGATTTTATCAACAAATATGAATCAGTTTTAAAGCTGCTTCTTGCAAGGTGAGATGCACAGATACATATACTTGTATCTCTCTCATTCATTGACAGTGCAATGCAACATTTCATTCAAATTATCAGGAATCCTCAGTTGATATTCGCTCACTTCCATTTCCTGCTTGAGGACATGGAACTGCTGACTCGGTTCATGCACATCGTCCATGCTCAGCCCTTTGATGACCGGAAAGACTGGTTTTACCAGAATTTATACAAGGGGAAACCTCCATCTAATGAGCTGACCCTGGCCACTCAGGCTAATGTTATAGAAGTGGACAGAGGTAAGCAGTTACATGTAATTGCAGTAGATAGCAGTTATACACATCAATAGAGCTTTTGTTACTATTTCTAGTTTAGAAGCTAAAATGCCTCTGTGGTTTCTTTTCAAATTTCTGTGGGACTTGGTGAACATTAAACATGCTTGTTTCAAGAGTAAATAACTTGTATACACTCTAAATTTATGTTGACCTAAATTTCATACAATCTTCTTATACTATATGCAGAGAAAATCTTCACCACATCATGTGAGCGTATCTCCGACCTTTCTGTTGACTTCCTCAAGGGTGGACTGAGCATCCAGTTCATGGGAGAGGCCGGTATGGGGTCAGGGGTCAGGAGGGAGTGGTTTGAGAACCTCTCCAAGGAGATTCTTAACCCAGACTATGCCCTCTTCACACAGTCTGCTGACGGTGAGCACTTGACATAATATAGAAAGCCAAGAAGCTTAAGTGAATTTTAATGTGTAATAATGCACTTTGCAATGCATGCACATGTAAGCTTATGATGTTCTTGAATCCTATTGGGGTGAATTAGAGCAAGCCCCAGCCACACTATGGTACTGTGTAGGAAATATTTGTGCATACGTGTTTACTTAGCATCATAATACTATGAGCAGTGAGATCATGAGGATCCATGTGGCACTCATTCACTTGCACTTGAAACCATGCCCACAACTAATATTTGAATCGCATGTTCTCATTGGTCAATGTTTGAATTCCTGGCGCGTGACTTTCCGAAAACATCCTACACAGAGCATTATTATAGCGTGTTCAACACTCTCTTCTCTTCTTATTATATACTCTTGGTATCATACAAGTTTGTTTTCAGCCATCTCAAATTTTCTCATTGACAATATTATGTGTATTAATATATTCACATGCTAGTGAGTGTGAGCAAGAGTATTGCATATTGCAGGTGCTACATTTCAGCCCAATAGTCTGTCTGATGTCAATCCCGATCACCTGAGCTACTTCAGGTTTGCTGGTCGTATGATGGGACTTGCCATCTATCACAAACAACTACTCAATGTCTACTTCACAAGGTCCTTCTACAAACACATACTAGGTGAGGACATACATGTGTTCATTAGCTTAGTCATACACGTACATGGTTCGTGAAGGGGCTACCTGCAGTTTGAAAGCTAGGGTGTGTGTAGATGGTAGTGTGGCCGAGCGGTCTAAGGCGCTGGTTTTAGGCACCAGTCATTTCGATGGCGTGGGTTCAAATCCCACCACTGCCAGCAATCTTTTTTTTTCTTCTTGGCTGCAGTAGTCCCCAGGTCCATGCACAGATTTCCAGTTTTTCAATGTTGCATACTAAAAAACTGGAACATTGAAATATGCCTGAGGAGCTAACATATACGTACACATGCCATAAAGGGCCACATACATTATACATACAGTATCAGTATTATTGTACATCAAGAATGTTATATTATATTTCAGGCATTCCTGTTAGCTATCGTGATGTGGAGTCCATAGACCCAGAGTATGCCAACAACCTGCAGTGGCTGTTGGACAACGAGATAGACTCCTTGGAACTGGGCCTCACCTTCTCCCTCGAGACGGACGTGTTTGGAGCCACTGAGCT
Source organism: Stappiaceae bacterium (assembly GCA_964291365.2). Taxonomy (GTDB): domain Bacteria; phylum Pseudomonadota; class Alphaproteobacteria; order Rhizobiales; family Stappiaceae; genus JBDWFY01. The sequence continues at coordinate 318,714 of OZ219981.1, read as the reverse complement.
GATCCAGTTGAAGCCAGAGGGGAACTCCCTAGTCGTTACTGACAACAACAAGGTAATGCTAGAGTACTTACATGTAGTCACTGCAAATAACTCTTGCTACTTAAGCTTGATGCATGCAACAAAATATTATTCATAAATGAAGGGTTATCTACACTATTTCCATAACAGCGAGAGTATGTTCAACTTGTGACCGAGAGACGAATGACTCAGGCCATTGGTATGCAAATCAGCAGCTTCATGGAGGGCTTCTACGAGATCATTCCACACGAGCTCATCTCACTTTTTGATGAGTATGAACTGGTTAGTCCTTAGCCATAAAATTGTGTTGACAGTTTAACCTACCGTGCACATCTAATATTCTCAAGGCTAGGCACCTGCCTTTTGAGGTGCCGTACTTCTTCTAAAATTCAGTGTAAAATAATAACAATTATGCTCAAGATTTGCCCAAGTTTTTAGGGGCAAATATCCAGCTGCTCACGTATTCTATTCCTGTTTATAGCATATACGGGTGACGACCTTTGCCGACTATTTTTCGTCATTCTGTAAAGGGTCTTGAATAATTAGAGGTGCCGAATTTTTAGAAGAACTACAGTAATAAATTTTCCTAACACCTTTAGTGTGTACCTATAACCTATATTTGCAGTTTGGGATTGGTTGCAGAGTATCATGAATTTAATTCACACTCATGATTATTGCAGGATATTAGGCCACTCCAAATCATTTAGTTGTTTCTCATCCCCCCTTGATTTCCGCCCGCATGTAATTTCATTTGTATCAGCACAATACAAAAGTATACCGCTTCAATTTTTGGACGGGTTGAACTTGTAATTTTGACGACCATTACTCGCCAAAAATGCCGCCCGCCCGCATCAATTTTATGGCTGAGGGGGATGAGAAACAAGTAATTGATTTGGAGTGGCCTTATCGTTGTATTTTTTTCTACTTGTTTACATAGTTTGTGGAATTAAGTTATGCAATGACTACCACTACTGCACTTTTCAGGAGCTGCTAATGTCTGGCCTACCTGATATTGATGTGGAAGACTGGGAGAAGAATACTGAGTACTCTGGCTACGATGAAAATTCAGATATTATCAAAGTATAATGCATGATGCTTTTCAACTGTTCCATGTTTTATGTAGTACTCGGTATTTCATTGTTCAGTGGTTCTGGGAGCTTGTCCATACTTTTGACAGGAAAAAGCTGGCAATTCTACTCCAGTTTGCCACGGGAAGGTCAGTAGTGACAGCTATAAAGTGATTAAGATAAAACTGTGTGATATTATACTACTAATCATCTCGTCTCCTTGCTGTTTATTTGTTTAGTTCTCGTGTTCCTCTTGGAGGATTTGCAAATCTGGTTGGAGCAAGTGGACTGACAAAGTTCTCTATTGCACGTCTCGACTACTCTCCCAACAGACTACCCATGGCCAGCACATGGTATGCTCTAATTTAAGCGTACTTACCTCTTCAAACAGTTTGTTGTTGTTGTTGTTAATAGTTATGTCCGTAGTCAAATGCATGGTTTTCTTGGCTAAAGTGTCATGCTAATAGGCTGTAACAGCCTCGTAGGAATGGGCTGGGGGGGGGGGGCTTTAGTTAAGGTGCTACATATTTTGATTTCTCTATTGTCACTCACATATTATCTTGGTTGAGAGTGAGTGAAGCTGCTTGACCCTCCTGTATTCATCCCTGTATATCATCATAATTGTGCAGGGCTGATCCTATGATAGTTCCTTACCTTTTCTCCTGCAGTTTCAATTTGCTCAAGTTGCCTGAGTATCTGACCAAAGAGATGCTGAGAGAGAGACTAAATGTAGCACTGACTTGTGGCAGTGACATTATTGATTTAACATAATTGATACCATCTGAGTTAGATACCTTCATTCATTTTGTAATAATAATAATAATAATAATAATAATATTACTAGTGCTATTGTGAAATTTAAGTTTGACGTTAGAGGATTGAGCACGCGCAATTTCTTGCATGGTATATAAAGACAGTGCAGGAGTTAACTGCATTCTGTGATTATTGCATGAACAAAAAAATGGGCGGATCTAGGCACGTGATTGTGCGGCGAAGGCGACGTACACGTATGGTCAAGGTCACGCATGGCATGCAGTAAAGGAACACACGTGACTTGGGGGTGGGGCTGGATTTCGCAAATCTGAAGATGACTAATCTAGCAATTGCAAGCCTCTTTCTTTTTGTTGTGCTCCTTCCTTTAGGCCTGGGGCGCCCTCAGGTTCCGTGCAAGTTCTCCATTCCCGCCACGAACGCCACGGGCTCCTGCGATGTGTACGATCTCACGAACATCGCCGAGACTGGGGCAATGACCTACGCAGACGCCAACTACAGCTACGTGTTCAGTTTGTGTGAGAACGTACCTTCGTCTGCCGTGCCAGAAGCGTGCAAGAACGTCAGCCAGGCCGTAGCCTACCAATACGGTATAAGGAATAAAAAATGCTATAACATTGGAAAACTTGACTCCACTTATGTGGTATGTAAGCAGTACATTAAATGTGACATAACTATCTGACCACCACTCTCTCTAGTTTCCCCTTGACCCCTCTGATAGCAGAAAGGGAATCAGAATTGTCTACAGTAATGGAGGTATGCTAAATTTAATTACATGTCATGATAGATTTTCTTAATTATCTACCACTAAACTTTATTTGCACACTGTGTGGACAGATAGCGCTGAAGACGTATCCTACCCCAGAGCTGTAGTCTATGATTTGGAGTGTAGATTGCCAGAGGATCACACCAATAATAAGGAGCTTGATGATGATTTCCACACATCTCTTTTTGAGTTTCCCAGTTACACATACATCAGTAAGCCAGCTAGTTCAGTCAGTGTACGATCAAGAAATCATAAAAATTGTCATCATTGTTTCACTCACTCTTTGCACTGTTTGTTTAGTACGTATGGAATCCAGTTCTAATTGTCCAGTCAGCAGAGAAGCTGGTACCTGCTCCATGCCTAAATTTGAGAGTACTTGGGGTGTAAGTGAAATTTGATCAATAATGTACTAGTGTAAATTCACATGCATGATTGACTCATTTTGCAGAGCCTTCGATTCAGACCTCGCCCAGGGTGGTATGATAATGCAAAGTTCGGAATATTTTGTAAGATATCATTTAATTAATAATGTTTTGGAGTGATCCTTATTAATTTTAATAAACTGACATCCGCGTAGCTACTACTACTATCTTACTAATATTGCTATAAGAGCTTATCTACATGCATTATTATTATGTTTCTCGACAACCTTTTTCCTACAGTGCATTGGGGACTTTTCAGGTAGTGCATAATTATAGAAATAATAATATACTTGTTGTAACATGTATGTTGGCTTAATTGTAATATCCAGTGTGCCAGCATTCATGACTGAATGGTACTGGAAGAGATTGGAGCAAGGGGAAGAAGAGTTTGTGGAGTTTCACAACAGAGTGTACGGATGCTCAGGTGTAGAACCTGACAAATATCCCTGCACTGGCCTTGAGTTCAAGTGAGTGTACGAGACCATAGCTTCAATCATCCCCAGCTTCCTCCCTCGATCGGGAGGAGGCTATAAATTTTGGAGACCCCACAAATACATGACCCCATTCCCAGATTTCATTGTTCAGTGTATGATTGAACGTAAAAAAGAATGGGCTTAGGGAAAGACGGATTTGAAGGCAGCTGCAACAATGATTGTAATATTAATGCTTTGTTCTCATATCTTCTGTCCCTGCACGCATCAGATATGCAGACTTTGCTCCGATGTTCAAGGCTGAAATGTTTGATCCAGATCAGTGGGCTAGCATCTTCAAGAAGGCTGGAGCTCAATGTAAGCTCAACAAATATACAACTGGACATGTTTTCCTAGCCTAACAGTTTAGATGTGTTTCTTCAATAATTGTTTTCTATATATAGATGTTGTCCTGACATCCAAGCATCACGAAGGCTGGTGCAATTTCCGCGGGTCCTACCACTGGAATTGGAACAGTGTGGATGCTGGTCCCAAAATGGACCTTGTTGGCAACCTTACTGCCAGTGTGAGGGCCGCAGGGCTCCATATGGGACTATACCACAGCCTCAGGGAGTGGTTCAACCCTCTCTACTTGGAGGACAATGCCAACAACTGCTCCAACCCAAAGTTTCCGGATGAGGTGTTGCTACCTACTCTGAGGGAAATCATAGAACAATACAAGGTACACATATAAAGAATTATTATACAATTGCATCAGTATGTACAATTATTACTCTATGCTAAAAGACGATGTGAATTGTCTTAGTTCTATTCGTATTATTCTTATGCTGAGCAATATCTATGGGTTTTATTTTTGCTACAGAGTAATACAAGTACTAGATTTTTACTAGCATTATTTCACAGCCAGAGGTGCTCTGGGCTGATGGATCTGGTGACTCCAAGTGCACTCATGACTCTGTGAACTACTGGAAGGCCCCAGAGTTCCTTAGCTGGGTCTACAATGAGAGTCCAGTGAAGGATACACTAGTGGCCAACAGTCGGTGGGGGGATGGTGCCATTGGAGATTATCAGACTGGGCACGACAGGTCAGAGACTAGCTACTAGACATACATCTAATGACTGCATAAACTGTAGATTAACTAGCTATATTATATCAGAGATTCTTAATTTTCAGATTCAGTCCAGGTTACCTGATTCCTTACAAGTGGGAGAGCTGCTACACCATACAGCAACACTCATGGGGCTACGATCGAACTGAGCAAACTGACATGTTTTTCAACACCACTGAGCTGCTCTACCAGCTTGTCTCCACTGTCAGTTGTAATGGAAATCTTCTGCTCAACGTTGGTCCAACTGCTGATGGAAGGATACTGCCGTCTTTTGAACAGAGGCTGCTGGAAATGGGACAGTGGCTTGAGGTTAGTCTTATTCATTGCTAATATGACCTTACCTCTGATTAAAGCCCTCTTCGTTCAATCTACAATGTCACATAGATTAATGGTGCTGCAATCTACAACACAGTACCATGGAAGGTTCAGTATGACACAGATGAGAAGCAGATCTGGTACACTAAAGCAAATGTATGACATTGTGTGTACTACAATCAAGATAGTTAGTTACTCTTGCTACAATAATTATCATCGATTTATAATATATGTATAGTTGTGCCAGCCTTATATTTTCCTTCATGAATTATGCAACTCTCTTACATAAATTTACCACAGCAACTCTCCAGGAACATAGTTTATGCCGTTACCTTCAAGCTTCCCACTCCAGGTACATACTATTAATTAGAAGCAACTGGCTAGACAAAGTATGTATTTAAGATGTACACAGGTGAAGATTTTGTTCTTCGTCAGCTTCGTCCCATCGCTAGCAACACAGAGATCTACCTGCTAGGCTGGTCCACCAATCAGACACTTTCCTATCACTATGAAGAGGGCAGTGGACTTCACATCAAGATCCCCAACATTGCCTATGGAGTACTGAAGCATGCTTGGACCTTTGTATTGTCTTTTGTTGATGTACCTTAATATTGAAAGCTAGCTCTCCTGACAGGACATCGTCTATTTATTGTGTTGAGTTCAATAATACAATATCATGTTCTTAGATGTCGAAGGAAATTTGGTAGGTGGATGGAGCTAAGCCAAATTGTGTGGGAGTAATTGATTGTGATGGGTGGGGCTGAGAAATGTACACGGAGCAGTGTCTGTCTTGATGAGTCTACTACTGTTTGCAGTGCTCCCTGCATGGCCAGGGAGCCCTCAATTGCAAGCTTCTTGCCTATGTGCCTTGGTAGAATGGTAAAATTATGCTTCAAGAGAAGATGTAGTAATATTTTGTTGAGTTTAATGCATGATCTGCTTGTTTGCTGCCTATATTAAACTTAAAGGTCAACAGCATACGCCTTATACACACTGTATGCACACAGGTGGGTGGACGTGGGTGGAGCTAAGCCCAAAGCTGCCGTAATTGCGTGGGAGTAGTGGATTGTGATGGGTGGGGCTGAGAAACCACGAGACCAATCTATGATCCAAAGTACAAAAAATGTCTCTCTTGGTGAGTTTACTGTTTCTCGCAGTGCTCCCGGGCCTTGGGCGCCCTCAAGCCTCCTGCAAGTTCTCCATTCCCGCCACGGACGCCGCGGGTTCCTGCGATGTCTACGATCTCTCAGATTTCACCCAAGCCATGCCTTTTGTCGATACCAACTATAGCTACGTCTTCAGTTTATGTCAGAATGTAGCTACGGCTTCCATTCCTTCTCCGTGCAAGAATGCCAGCCAGGCTGTAGCCTATCAGTACGTGAAGAACGGCCCAAACTGTTATCGTCTTGGAAGCTTGGACTCCGTCTATGTGGTAAGAGGTCTCTAAATAGTCTCCACCCATACTATGGGCAAGATTCTCTCTCTCTCTCTCTCTCTCTCTTTCTCTCTCTCCCCCCATCTCTGTAGTTCCCCTATGATCCCTCTGATAGTAGGAAAGGAATCAGGATCGTCTATGACAATGGAGGTAAACTTGGTTGTCTCAGGGGTGCATAATTATGTGCTCTTGGTTGTCTCTTGTGGACTTTATTCAGGGGCGGCACAGAAGTTTCAAAAGTGATACAGTGTGTTAGATCTATAAGGCCAAACAAAGTTAATTATTAGTTTCTCAGGCCCGCCCGCATCAAATTTTGAGAAAGCCAGTCTTTTTTTTTTTTTTTTTCACGTGACCAGTCACGTGCTCGGTTAATTTAATTAACTGGACCAAGATTAGCGTGCACACTAACCGTTCAGTGATTTGCTTCATCTTGAGACCATTCGGTTGATATCTCACAAGTGAAGGCCACACAAAAGTAATGTTTAGCCAGCAGCTAGCTAGCCCCCTGAGCAACTTGGAAAAAAATCATGACATCATCTGCTACAAACTCACCAATCTCACAAGGTTAGTAAGACTGATAAAACTTCTATCTACTAAATAGAAAACTAAACTTGATATTAAGCTAGCTACTCTCTCTGGGTTGATTTCAATAGTTGTCTTTCAGCTCTAGCTTGCATACCAACCACGTGCAACACTAGCGACAGTGGGCGTGGTCACTATCGCCACACCCATATTTCATTAAAAAATAAAATAAAAAGCCGCCTCCCGCATGGGTTTAGAAAATTGAAAGCCTGAGAAACTAGTTATTAAGTTTGTTTGGCCTAAAGCTATCTACATTACATCCAAAATGATTTTATGCACATGACCAGTACTAGTACTGTGGTGTCACAAGTGGGGTACATAATATGGGTTCATTAGAACCCACTCTGTGTATTGTAACAAAAAAGTAGTGCAGCTTTTCTGTAGAAATCATAGTAGTACACTACAACTGTTACAGGGCTATAGAGCACCTGGCTTCTTGGTTACCCACTGCATTGTCAATATATAAAGATTATAGTTGTCCGTCTGTGTGTCCGTCCGTTACAGGAGGTCAGCGGAAACGATTTGACCTCTAGAAACAAGAGGCTGTATCTCTGGCCATTGAGCAACAGAGGCTAGAACTGGGCAATCTCTGTGACCGTCAGCCGTGGCACTTAGCTACAGGCACAGACACTAGCTTCTTGGGCGGACTGTACAAAAACCATGTAATTTACATGTAGTGGGCTGCAGTTAGCTAAGCAGCTTGATTCATGAGGAGGTAGCTAGTAGATTCTGCTTTTGGCTTCTTGCCTTCACAGGTCTTGTGAGAGAGAGGGCAAGCAACTAATGAGTTTCTTGGCCTGTACATTACTTAGGTCACCTGCCTCAAACAGGATGAAATTAATGCGCATGTGCCACAAATTATGCTATACCTAACTGCAATATCACGGCATGTGCTGTTTACATAATCAGTGCCCTTTACTCTCTCCTTTGAGCTCTTCATGTGTGCAAGGTCTGCCCTTTCACAGCCTGTTTACAACACCTTACAGCATGCATGTGTGCAGGTATGTAGCTATGCGATAGAAGGTATCCGAATCGAGTGCAGCAGGGGGCAAGCGAAGCAAGCCCCCCTACTTGTATACTATAATTACACAAGCAAAATAGCAACAAGCACATCAGTGTAGCTACTGTATCATATGATAGTATAACCAGGTTTGTTTGTACATAGATTCATAGAATATGCAGTAGTACACCCATAATCGACAAAAGTTGTGCAGCTTTTCTGTATAATGTACATGTACATAGTAGTACAGCATTTACCCAGTGCACCTGGCTTGTTAGTTACGTAACTACTGCATGTATGACAAAAACAGCAACAAGCATGCATGCTAATGTACCGTATAGAGTAGGTAGTACAACCAGGTTTCTATTGTAGATGTACATATACCTGACCAAGTATAACCATTACATACTAGCTATGTACCCAGTGTACAGAGTATCTAGAGACACCACTGCACATAGTGAGTGTTAGCTAGATATGAAAAATCTAATGAGCCTGAACAGTCTTATGACTTGTTTTGGTGCTCCTTTGCTCTGTGCTGCCAATGTTCATTGGCTTAAACAAAATGAGGTCTACTATGTGGCTGACTGAGTGTTGGTTCATTATTAAAGCATGAACAGGCATACTTTCAATTAAGTGTGCGTGGCCTTGATCCATGACAAAGTGGTCTGGCATTGCACACAGCTTCTGAAAGTGGTACGACGTTCGCCAGACCAGGTGGATCTTCTATGCCGCCCTTGTTATAATGATTCAATTATATGATCAGATGGTGGTACTAGTGCTCAGTATCCCAGATCTGTGATATATGACTTTGTTTGCACTCCACCTGAGGAATATGGCAAAGATTTGGACGATGATTTCCATACAACACTCATGGAGTTTCCCGCCTACACTTACACTGGTAAGCTTGTTAATGCTCTTCCTCACCCTTAATTACTTGGGACTGTGCTACATTCAAAATTATACAGCAAACTTGAGGGTGGATTCGTTAGGGGGCTGTGGACAAAACTGATAGTAGCTTACTAATTTTTGATAACTGCAGTGACTATGATGTCTAGCAAATTTTGCCCAGTCAGCAGAGGTGCAGGCAGTTGCTCTATTCCCAAGTTCAACGCCACTTGGGGAGTAAGTAAAACTATACTTGCTGAGCATAATAAGATTAGTCCCACAGGCAGGCAATCAGCTACCTTTACTTGTCAATGATAACAAATTAATTGCTGTAGAGTCTTCGATTTCGGCCTCGTCCAAAATGGTATGATGACGCAAAGTTTGGAATTTTCTGTAAGTCATCTTATAATATTCATAGTGCGTACTCAATCTATACTTTAAAAATAATTGCTACCTACAGTGCACTGGGGACTATTCAGGTATGTATATGTAAATATAATAACTGACTATGGCTAGTGGCCATTTTTTTTCTATTGTTGTGTGCAGTGTGCCAGCTTTTAAGACTGAGTGGTACTGGAAACAGTTGGAGAGTGGAAACAAAGAGTTTGTTGAGTTTCACAACAGAGTATATGGATGCTCTGGAGTTATGCCAGACAAGTATCCCTGTACTGGATTTGAATTCAAGTGAGTAATGATAATATTATTGATGTACTTTAATTAGGTTGCGTGATGATACAATGCACAGATGCTATGCATGCATTCTGATGATATCGATTAATGTAATCATACAGATATGCAGACTTTGCTCCAATGTTCAAGGCTGAAATGTTTGATCCAGACCAGTGGGCCAGCATCTTCAAAAAGGCCGGAGCTCAGTGTAAGCCTGCTTTTTAGCTTCATTCCCAATCTTTAAACATGCAAGGTCTTGAAACAAACCAGTCTGTATCATAAAATTTACACTTCATGACCAAGTGTTCAAGTATGTGTAGCTATAGCAGTATTCAAGTCTGGAAAATTTTGTTTCAATATGATCATTGCAATTACTTTCTTGCAGATGTTGTGCTGACGTCCAAGCATCATGAAGGCTGGTGCAATTTCCGTGGGTCCTACCACTGGAATTGGAACAGTGTGGACGCTGGTCCCAAAAGAGATCTCGTTGGTAACCTTACTACCAGTGTGAGGGCTGCAGGGCTCCACATGGGACTATACCACAGCCTCAGGGAGTGGTTCAACCCTCTCTACTTGGAGGACAATGCTAACAACTGCCAAGACCCTAAGTTCCCCGATGAGGTGCTGCTGCCTACACTAATGGAGATAGTCAATCAGTACCAGGTATGTCTTTATTCAGTTGTATACTATAAGAAAGGGTCTGACTGGTGAGTAGCTAATATTGCATTTACATTGATATGACATGTTATTAAGCATCTACCTGGAGGTAAATGGAAGTATATATATAACTCACACTTTGAATTCTTGCTATTGTGCTGCATGGCATGTGAGACAGCTAGACCTAATTTTTTTTTAATACTTACGCAGCCTGAGGTGCTCTGGGCTGATGGTCCTGGGGATGCTGCATGCACACATGACTCTGTGAAATACTGGAAGGCCCCAGAATTCCTTAGCTGGGTCTACAATGAGAGCCCAGTCAAGGACACAATGGTAGCTAACAGTCGGTGGGGGACTGGCGCCATTGGAGACTATCAGACTGGAGGTGACAGGTATTACAACAATTGGGATATTTAAAGTATTGTTAAGCATTTGAATTCCTGGTCTCTACCTTATACACTGGATATCAAACCAGAAATCATATTTTTCATATTGCCGTTAATTTGCCCACACCTTGAAGGCAGGCTAGGTGACAGAAAAGTTAATGAAATCCAGCGTAATGTCATATATGTGTTTCTGAGAAATAATTATGCTTTTTGGCTTTTTTTTATCTTGCAGGTTCAGTCCAGGTCATGTTATTCCATATAAGTGGGAAAGCTGTTACACTATTCAGCATGGCTCATGGGGCTATGATCGCACAGAGCAAACTGACATGTTTTACAACACCACTGAGCTGCTCTACCAGCTGGTCTCCACTGTCAGTTGTAATGGAAACCTTCTGCTCAACGTTGGTCCAACTGCTGATGGAAGGATACTGCCGTCTTTTGAGCAGAGGCTGCTGGAGATGGGACAGTGGCTTGAGGTTGGTTCATAATTTAATTGCTGACAACAGCAATTGTAACAAGTGTCAACTACAGCAGCTTTATAACATTGTGGTACTGGTATATTATGCATGTGTACGTGTGTGAGTCTGGAGTATGCATGGTAGAGGTATACAGGATAGTTTTGCTCCTAATTTAAGACACTAATAAGGGGTATACTATGTATAATGTAATGGAAAATAGAGACCTCAAATAGAGTTACTGCATTCAGTACCTTATACCGTATTTAGGTGAATGGAGAGGCGATATACAACACAGTACCATGGACTGTTCAGTATGATACAGCGGAGAAGCTTATCTGGTACACCAAAGCAAAAGTAAGCTTAATTTCAAAGGAACCGGCCTACACATGCTGCCTGTTGATAATGTTTTAGCTACTGGTCTCTTATTCTTTTGTTTACACAGCAACTCTCCAGGAATATTGTGTATGCCATCACCTTCAAGCTTCCCACTCCAGGTACAAATTAAAACTTGTCCTACAGTGGCACCTCCCCCCCCCCCCCCCCCCCCCCGATCAGTATGCTTTAATAAACTTCAACTGCCATCAATGCTATAATGTAAGTCAGTGGCTAATCGTGTCAACCTTTTTCATCTCCCCCCCCCCCCCACACACACAGGTGAAGAGTTCACCCTTCTCGGAGTCCAACCTACAGGCAACACCCAGATCAGCCTGCTGGGCTATTCTCAACCGAACCAGACCCTTCCCTTCCGCTATGAACCAGGAGCTGGCCTGCACATTCAGGTCCCCAATGTCACCTATGGAGTACTGGAGCATGCCTGGACCTTCAGGCTTGTCTTTGTCGATGTTCCTTGACTGACTTAAGCTCTCAGGCTCCCTGCAGCTTGACTAAATGTGACTCAACTATTGTGAACCACAAGGACCATAACTTATGCATATTTGCCCATGATTGTGCGTGGGAGTTTGTTTGCGTTGAGTTATAGTTATTGCATCACAACTGTGTCAGGGGGCGTGGCTATACGTATAGTGCTGCATGTAGAATATAATTTATAGCTGGGGTGACCTTCACTCACCGGAGGTCGACAGAACAGCACTATTTCATGTGTTTATGGCAAGCTGATACACACTAGCTGTACCGGCAGTGTACTGTAGGAGAAGAAGGTGTGGGTGAGAAATATGAAGCCGTTTGACTGTTGCTCACGACTCAGACGAGAGCCAAAGCCCAAAGCTACTCCACTGCCATGGAGGAAGGTAATTTAGAGAGTATGAACAGCTGTTTAGCTAGTATAGAGTTCCCGCCTCTTCTTCTATGAAGGGGTCGGAATTCATGTAAACTAGAGTAACTGTACACTATGATCTAGTAGCTGATAATACATCATGTATCGGTATATTGTTGTAGACTCCAATCTGCCTGTAAATTCTTTACATGCAGCTGCTTGTTATATGTGCTGTGCTCTTTGTCAACAACTTTGGTAAGTTAGTTTATGAATAGAAAGAGAAGCAAGTTATGAAAAGTATCCTGAATTTGCAGGTATAAACATGATCTTTCCTTTCTTACCATTCATGATCCATGACTTCTTCCCCTATCTTGACAAGACTGAACTAGGTGGGTAATCTCTCTCTCCCTCCCCTCTCCTCCCCTCTCCTCCCCTCCCCGTCTTTTGACAGACAGTCATGGTGCTATTCAATTTCTCTCCTACAGGCAGGAAGGCAGGCTACCTTGGTAGTGCCTATTTTGTCGGTAGCTTCATGGGTAGTCTGCTATGGGGCTGGATATCAGACAAGATTGGTCGTCGTCCTGTTCTCCTCATGGGAATGCTAGGGACCCTGGCCACTGAGCTTCTCTTTGGATTCAGTCAGAACTTTGCCTGGGCCATTGCCGCCAGATTTCTCTGGGGCTTGTTGAACGGTAACCTTGGAGTCGCCAAGACGTACATCTCAGAGGTTAGTTATCATGACCTACAATAACTTACCATACCTTATTAGTTTGTTTATACACTGTTCGTTATTCTCTCTTTTAAAATAATTATATACAATTAGCTGAAGAAATAATGACCCTTAACACTGCTTTGAGCCAATTTACACAATACATATTATGAGGGCTCCTATGCTATATTATAATAATACCATATAGCCAGAAATTTTCACCAATTTCGCCACCTGTTTTCATTGGTGAAATTTTTATCCGCAATTTTTTTGTCCTGTATTGATGAGTATATGGCGACCTTTACCGCATTGGTGAAAATTTATTCCGCCGAATAGTTCTGTAATACAAAAGTAGCTGGGTTTGGCAAATTTTTTGTCCAGCGAATATGTTTGGCTATACGGTATTATACTCTTGCTTGCACTAATAGGTGTGTGATGACTCCAACCAAGCCAAGGGTTTCTCAACAGTCGGGACAACTGGAGGACTGGGAAGGCTATCAGTGAGTACATATAGTACACCATTCATAATTCCATTCCTCATTCCAAATCCACTCAATATTTATATTCCATTCCTCATTCCAAATCATGTGCAGGGTTCTGTGATAGGTGGTTATTTGGCTCAGCCTGCCAGCAAGTTTGGTCCACTCAAGAAGCCATTCTTCTGCATGTATCCTTACTCTCTTCCTTGTATTGTTGGAGGAACCTTTGCCATCATCAGCTTTATTGGTAACAACTCACCTCAGCTAATAGCTAGACTAGTGAATTTGGCCAATGTGTATCTAGGACTGTATTACGATTATGTACAATTCATGTTGGGAGACAATACATGGGTATAAGTGATATGTAGCTATGTTATTGTCTCGGATCTAGTGTAGACCATTGGTAACAATTTGCTTTAAATGGCACACATGTTATCGTACTTAGACTGAAGTACTGACTGCCTCTTCCTCTTCATGTACGTATGTGTGCAGCTGCCTTTCTGTTCCTGGAAGAGACTCTATACACAAAGAAGAAGAACAAACGAAGAAAGAACAGTAGCCCAGAGGAGAGCTGCGTTGAAACAATACTCACTGGAGACAGAATCGACTCAGCTGGCTCTATGCAATCCAATGATTCAGGAATTGAACTTTTACCTGGTGATAAAATTGATTCTGATACTGAAATGATAGATTTATCAAACGATGATCCAAACCCTGATGGGATCGTGATGGCTGAGAGTGATATTGATACGGATTCTGATTTTGAGCGAGTCAACTCTGACACTGAACTACTCCTATCTGAACGTCTTGAAGCACGAAAGTTGTCAAAAAGCCAAACTCAAAACCATAACAGATTACACAACTGCTTTGCCAAATTCCGAAAGCACTGTATTCCAGAGTGCATCTTCACAGAGTGTGCCCCTACCCAGTGCTATAGCAGTGCCAGGCACAGTATAGTAGACAGTTATGAAAGTATCGTTGCCTGCTTACGATATGCAAAGATCTGTGGCATTAGATGTTGCTGCTGTAAAAAGTGGACACCTGGAGAGACTGGGAGTACAAGTGATGGTAAAGCCAAGCTGAAGATGTTTTGTCGTTCAATAGTGGACATGGCTTGGCTAGTGGTGGATCGACGAGTGTTTTTCTCCACCCTGCTGTATGGGCTTGTGGCGTTTATTGTCATCATCTCCAATGAGGTAATCATCAGTTTGCAGTAGCTATATAGTTACAAATCTGTGAGCAAGTTGTTGATAAATCTCTCTCTTCCTTCCCTTCCTCTCCCATTTCCTCACATCTAGGGTTTATTTCAGGATTCAGTATGAGTGGGAAAAAGGACGAGCATAACATGACTATCACAATATTTATGGGATATCACTAAAATTCGTTGTACATGTATGATTGTAATGTTAAATTCTAGGTGCAGGGGTGGGATGAACTTATTTTAAGGATTTTGTAGTGGGGGGTGGGGTAAAATACTTGTCTAAGTATTCAGAGGGATGAAGATACAAATCTCAAAGGAAGTTAAGAATCAACTAGGGGAGCTGGGGGCAAATGCCCTCCCCCCTCTTTTTGCAGCCCTGCCTACACACACACACACACACACACACACACACACACACACACACACACACACACACACACACACACACACACACACACACACACACACACACACACACACACACACAAACTATATTTTAGTTGATACCACTGCTATTGGTGACGGATCATGACAGTGGTGGCTACAACATGGACGACAGTGAGATTGGGGTTGTACTGATGTCCGCTGCTGTTCTTCAGCTAGCATTTCAGGTACACTGATTATATAGCACCTTTTTGTCAGGCTTGTATCCTTTTTTCAAGAATAAGTATTGTTACTGGTTTACCTAGTTTCCTTTTGTTTTCTCATTCTTCAGTTGTTTGTGTATCCTCGAATTGCCAAGCGCATTGGCTTCCGTGGCACTGTCATATTTGGCGTCCTACTCTTTGGAATCATGAGTGTGCTGTTTCCATTCTCCAATCGGATCACTGGACCAATCGGAGATGGCAGTGACATCACAGAGTCTGGTAATTTCAACTCAAGTGGTGTGGCAGCGAATGGCAGCATTGAATCGGATTTCTGTGGGAACCAGTTGAGTGGGGATGGTTCGGAGAATCTTGTCAATGAGAACTCTGTCAGTAGGATACCTATCAGAGTGTGGAGCTGGTTAGTGTTCAATCTGACCATATGGATCATATCAAGGTAAGTCTCTATATGTACGCTGAGAGAGTGTAATTCTGCTACACTTAGTACATTGTAGAGTGGGTGTGATAAGATACCATATTATAGTGGGAAATTTTGAGTGGTTCAGTCTTCATGGGTGGGTAATCTTCTTTATGCTGTACTAATTTTTGCAGGTGGGTGCAAACATGGCATTACATGCATGTACACACATGCTTATTTTGTGTGTTTAGTTTTTTCAGTTTGTCGATAATAGCAAATTCCTCGAAATCGGACTTCTTAAAGCTTAAATTTCCTTCTATACCCAAGTTATGTTCTATGATCCATGCCTCTATGGCCCCACCTGCTCACGATTGAGGGTTGTGGTTTGTAGTAATTGCTGTAATAGAACTTAAAGCACCCAGGATGTGGTCTCATAATAACATTATTGGTGCCCCAACTGGTAGTCAGCTAGCACTGGCAAGGTTTCTTTTCAGTTAACTGTACCACACAATCCTGTGTATGCATCTGTGCATTATATTATTCTGTGCTTTTGTAGGGTGATGTTATTCACTAGTATTATGGTGCTGATCAGTAACTCGTCGTTGACTGAGACCAGAGGCACGGTCAATGGCTATGGTCAGGCTCTGTGTGCCCTTGGTCGCAGCCTGGGACCTGTGGCTGGGGCTCCACTCTTTGCTTGGAGTGAAAACACAGGTATATAATTATGAAGTATAAATTTTACTTTGTATCCCCCCTCTCCCCCCCCCCCCCCCCCCCCCCCCCACACACACACACATCTGAAATGGCATGATACTGTATAGCTGAAAATATTCGCCAGGAGAAAAATTTTCTCTTGCAAGATGTAGTATATTAATACTGGTATACTTTGACACAACATTGCAACCTGCTATATTATACCGGAATTCATCAGGCCATAGCTGAAGTCTACATGTACATCAAGTCTCTAATTTAAAACACTTGTACTTTGTCTTTCATTCAGGTAAAGGGTGGCCACTGAACTACCACTTTGTTTTCGACCTATTGGCTGTGGGTGCTGCAATTGTAGTGGTCGTCACTCTACTGCTGCCAAAGAGCATCGAGTTGAAAAGGATAAGAGAGCCGAAAAAATTTGAAAGTCCTACACAGCAGACGAGAACTGAACAAGTGCTTATTGAGGAGGAGTCAACAGATAATCAAGACTCAGAGAGAACGCAGCAATCTTGATCGATCTTGTACAAATGTTTTTTATTATGATGCAATTATTTATCTCATATGCATAGCATGAAGCCAGATTAATACATATCACGTCTAACAGAAGAACTGTGAGTGACAAACTTCGCCGTTTACTTACTTTTCTTGGCTACATACCTTGCGGTTATGCCTATTTTTAGTAACGCGTGCAGCATGGGAAAGTTCTGAGATTTCAATTAAGTGCGTGGGTGCTTCGCGCTCCTTCCCCCCACATCCCCTTCCTTTCTTCATTATGCGCTCCTGAATGGGTAAACAGGTGTGTGCTTGGTTGCAAATTGCTTGCTATAGCTTGCTAGCTTATTCTTGATTGAAAGCTGAGCTATGCCATAGCGAAATGGCAGGTTGGAAGGACAGAGTGTATTGCTGTTTTCTGCCGCACCGGAGGAGACAAGACTCGAGGCCCAAGACGATCACAACTCCTCTGCCTTGGACCAGGGTAGGCTGATTGATATTAATGGTGGTCAGTCCGCCTTTTTATACTTTACCCTTGATACAGCTACTGGTTGTTTGTGCTGTGCTGTACGTCAATCAGTTTGGTGAGTCTACTCTGTGTACAGCTAGCGTTTACTACGCGTAGCTGAGTAGCTACTACTCAGGTCATTGTTTCAGTCTGCTGACCACACTATGGTCTGACCACACATATTGTTTGGTCTTGTACCTCACATTCAACCAAAGGTCACTACGGAGTAATTGGAGCTAACCAAGATGATCTTCATATCATTAATTTGTGAATTACCATAATATTATCACCACTTGATGCCTGAACAGTGTACATGTATTTTTCAGTGCCAAGGGCAAAACATTCCCAGGCCCTGTTTCTGGCTTTTCAATGAGATTGGGGAACCAGGGGTCGAGGCTAGAATTAACTAGCGTCACATCTACAGCAATTTGGTAGTTTAGTATCATTCACTAGCTTTAAGTAAAGCACTCTTTGTAATTGAGTAGCCTCGTCCCACTTGGGAACTTTTTTCTTGAGGAGGGCAAAATATCTATATAGTGTTGTAGGATGCTCGAGATTATGACATTTATTGAGAAGTGTATTTTTGTGTGCAGGTATTTATCTAGTCTTTCCTTTCTTGCCGTTCATGATCCATGACTTCTTCCCCTATCTTGACAAGACTGAACTAGGTGGGTAATCTCTCTCCCTCTCTCTCTCTCTCTCTCTCTCTCTCTCTTTCCCTACGCTAGGTATTGCCACCTTAAAGTATTAGTTCAAACAATTATCTTGTAGGTAACAAAGCAGGTTATCTTGGCAGTGCCTACTTCATTGGTAACTTTGTTGGTAGTCTCCTGTGGGGCTGGATATCAGACAAGATTGGTCGTCGTCCTGTCCTCCTCATGGGAATGCTAGGGACTCTGGCCACTGAGCTTCTCTTTGGCTTCAGTCAGAACTTTGCCTGGGCCATTGCTGCCAGATTTCTCTGGGGCTTGTTGAACGGCAACCTGGGTGTCTCCAAGACATACATCTCTGAGGTACAAAATCACACTAGCATACACATTGTACATGATATATTGTGTTTGTGTGTATGTGTTTGTATTGATGGTACACCTGGTTTATACGATCATGCTTTGATAATGTGGTTGTGGTATCATTTCTTCTATCGAGTGCTTGAAGCCAAGTATGTCTCTGTTAGTCTAACACATCACTATGAGCTTTTGCTCGGTGATGTGACCTCTGTCTGGTCAAAATTACTGAGATTACATGTACCATACGTTTTAATACCTGTGTATGTCATGCAGATCTGTGATGACACTAACCAGGCCAATGGTTTTGCTGCTGTGGGGACTACTGCTGGACTAGGAAGACTCTGTGTGAGTTCACGTGTACAGTACCTACACAATGGTAATATGCGGTAGATAAAATTAATACTAATACCCTTGGTACATGATATGGGTATCACCTACCCTCATCCCCAGGCCCATTACCAACTTTTCAATGTTCAGCATGTAACAGTGAAAACTGGGAGGAACCTGGGGACGAGGCTAGGTATCACCATATGTGCATCTGTTATATGCTTGATACAGGGCTCTGTGGTAGGTGGTTACCTGGCTCAGCCTGCCAGTAAGTTTGGTCCACTGGAAATACCATTCTTCTGCAAGTATCCTTACTCTCTTCCTTGTATCGTTGGAGGAACCCTTGCCATCATCAGCTTCATTGGTAATGAAACGGGAGAAAGACACATGTACATGTAGCTAGTTCTATCTGTTACTGATTGTGGCTTGGATTCATTACATCTTATTGTTGCATGATAGATTTATGATAATATGTGTATCTATTTATAAGTAAAATTCAAAAGCTGGAAAGAGCCAGACTCTCTAGCTTGCTTATAGATTTATTGAGTGAAGTATGTATACTGTACCAGTATGTAATATATTTTACCATCTGTATCTTTACTCATAAATGTAGCTGGCTTTTTCCTTCTGGAAGAAAGTCTTCACACAAAGAAGAGGAGCTTAAAGATGAGAGACAGCCATTCAGGTTGCGCGGAAGACAGTAGCACTAGCAGTGATACTCATTCCAACTTGGAGACGAATGATTCATCCGGTTCTTTGCTCTCAAGTGACTCTGGTATTGAGCTCAAAATGAATGGTAGTGATTCAGACACAGAGCTGATCGATGTTACACAACCAGAGATAAATGACCACGATGATGAATTGGTGATGATGGAGAGTGATGTTGATGCTGATTCTGATTTTGAAAGAGTCAACTCAGATACTGAACTACTCGTCAATGAATACAAAACTTCAACTAATTCTACTTCAAAATGTTCAAGATTTGCGAAACGTTTTATTCCATCCTGTCTTCTCAGGGAGTGTGGTCCAGGACAGTGCTATGGTGGAGTCAGAAACAGTCTTATGGACAGCTATGGGTGTGTTGTGGCAAGCGTGGAGTATTTAAAGGGCTGTGGTAAATCCCACCGCCACAGCAAGTGGTCTACTGGAGGAGAGGTCAGAGGTCACAGTAAAAGGACCCTTGTTAAGAGAACGTATCACTCTGTGCTGAATCTCATCTGCCTGATATTGGATCGACGAGTGTTCCTCTCAACATTGCTCTATGGTGTTCTTGCTTTCTTTACCATCATATGCAATGAGGTAACTGCAAACATGACTATGTAAAACTGTAGCTTCAGGGAGGGGAAATTTGTCCTCCCCTTTGATTAAATTTCACCCCTGGCTAGTCCATTGTTCCTCAATGCTTGGTTCCTTCACCCCAACCCAACCCTAAAATATTCTAAATGAGCCCTTGACCTGCCTGTGTTTTAGTGGAAACAGTGGCCACGCAGAAGCCCCAAGTGTGAGGCAATGGTGCGCAGAGCATGGATTAGTGAGTGGTGTACATACAATGTACACATACCACTCTCCCAAACCCAGTAAACACTGCCCATTGCATGTATGTATACAGTTACATATTATTGTTGTAACCAAGCTAATCAATTATAAATTATATAGCTGGTGCCTCTGCTATTGGTGACGGATCACAACAGTGGTGGCTATAACATGGACGACAGTGAGATTGGAGTTGTACTGATGTCTGTGGCCTTCATACAGCTACTGTGGCAGGTATACACTACAACATAATCTCAACCAATTCTAGTAATACTTCTTTTTTTTTTCAAATTTCACTTTCCAAAGGCCTTTGTGTTCCCCCGCATCGCCAGGTGCCTAGGCTACCGTTATACCTATATATTTGGAGCCCTATTCTTTGGATTGATGAGCCTCATTTTTCCACTGGCCAACCGGATCACGGGACCCATTGAGGATAATTTTATGTCAGATATGGATGCTGGAAGTGGGTCAGGTCTCAACTCCAGCGTGCTCTTTGGCAATGTCAGTGCTGAGCTAGACTACTGTGGCAACAATATAAGCAGTGCGGCATCAGAGAACCTTGTCAATGAGAATTCTGTCAAGAGGGTACCAGCCAAAGTGTGGATCACACTAATGATTATCATCGGTGTCTGGCTCACATCACAGTAAGTGATGGCCTTTAGGGCTGATTCATAATATGTACACAAGCGGCAGAGCAACTCTGAGTCAAGCTTACGTAAAAACACACAGAATATTTATATTTCTGCTATAAACTTATTGCAGGCAATGTCTGATGCGTCTATCACTATAGTGGCAAATGCAGGATAGAAATTGATATTTGCACTATGTGCCACTCGTGTGTTGAGTATGCACAACATGTTGTGAACTAGATCAATTACACGAGTATTTTAACCTACACCCCCTACTTCTCAAGGCTAGGCACCTAAGTGGCTCTGCCTTTTGCTGGGTTAGGTTTGCCTGAGCAGGCAATGAGATGGATGGTTGCCCCTTAGGTTTGGGATTGGTAGTAGAAGATAACCCTACTGAATTTTCATGTAATTCTGTGTTATTATTGATCTCTTATTCCACATAGGGTGATGGCGTTCAACAGTGTGATGGTGCTGATCAGTAATTCATCGTTGACTGCGACCAGAGGCACTGTGAATGGCTATGCTCAGGCACTGGGTGCCATTGGTCGCAGCCTGGGACCTGTGCTGGGGGCTACTCTCTTTGCTTGGAGTGAAAATACAGGTACATAATCCATGTAGCTATTCCCGCAATAAAACGTACATTAATTATAACCAGGTGTAGCTACCTTCATTTTTATCTGATCTCTCTATCATCTCTTCGTCCCCCACTCCCTCCTCATACAGGTAAAGGATGGCCTCTAAATCATCACTTTGTCTTTGATCTAACAGCAGTGGGTGCTGTGATAGTGATAATCATTAGCCTACTGCTACCCAAGAGCATTGAGATGAAGAGAAAGAGAGAGCCAAGGGACACTATGTCTTGTGAACAAACGTTGGTTGAAGAGCCCAACGATAATAATAGCATTGATAGCAATCAACAGCAGAGAACACTCCAATCTTAGAATGCATCAACATGTAATCACCAAATGTATTGTCACTGCACTAGTTTACTATGAATTTTTAAAGCACAACCCCCCTGAAGCACAGACAACTCCCAAGTGCGCATGCGCGTCCATGTTGAAGGGCGTGGCTTGTGATGGGGGCGTGGTCGCATGTTGCAAACCAGGCCACAGGCCAGGCCTGTCAAATCATGAGACTGGAAAGACTGAAGGACTGCTGCGCGTGGAAAAGGCAGGAGCCAAAGCCTAAGGGATATGTCACTCCTCTGCCTTGGACGAGGGTAAGCTTATACCCTGTCGTATTTCAATATCGAAAACGAGATCATAAAAACTTCGTAATTTACAGCTACTGGTTGTGTGTGCTGTGCTTTTCGTCGACCAGTTTGGTAAGTTACATAACTGCATTAAACTGGAGGTAAAAGGTACTGGGACTCTTTTTTTATGGAGCAGGGGGTTAGTCTTGAATCCTGCAGCCTGCAGACTCTCTATTATCCTGGCGTGGAAAGAGAGCTTGGATTTAAGGCTAGGAAGTAGTCAGAGTCTCACGTAGCCACTGCCAGGTCCCTTAATACACCACGTATGAGAGAGAGAGTTAAGGGTGCATGAGACTATAGGAGGTAGGGCCTGATAACTGTGAAAGCAGCTACTTTTGATGTATCAATATGCAGGTATTAATTTGGTGTTCCCATTTCTGCCGTTTATGATCCATGACTTTTTCCCCTATTTTGACAAGACTGAGCTAGGTATGTTACACAAACATCTCTCTCTCTCTTTTCTCTCTCCTTCCTCCACTCCTTCCTAACAGTCATGCTACTATAAATGCTCTCCTACAGGCAGAAAGGCAGGCTACCTTGGTAGTGCCTATTTTGTCGGTAGCTTCACAGGTAGTCTGCTATGGGGCTGGATATCAGACAAGATTGGTCGTCGTCCAGTCCTCCTCTTTGGAATGCTAGGGACCCTGGCCACTGAGCTTCTCTTTGGATTCAGTCAGAACTTTGCCTGGGCCATTGCTGCCAGATTTCTCTGGGGTTTGTTGAACGGTAACCTTGGAGTTGCCAAGACATACATCTCAGAGGTTAGTTTGTAATCAATTGTCTATATGTTTTGAGCCAGTATCAATGTAGTCCTACTTCATGAAATTCATGATACTTATATCAAGAGTATATAATAGGGAAGAGGGAGAGTATCCTACTACACTTCGGTACTGACCCTTTCCCGGGCCGTTCATGACCTTTGGAGTGATATACACATGCTTGAAGTATCACAGTTTGTTGTTTGTGGGCATGCTAGCTAGTCTGTATGGCATATACATTGTACAACACTTGTACAGTAACTACAGCTGGTATGCGATGTACTGGGACAAACTGTGAAACCACTTTCTTTGTGAATATCATTACAAAGGTCATGAACCTGGTAAAGTGTTGTAGCACAGTACCATAGTGAAGTAGGATACTCTCCCTCCCCTATTATATACTCTTGCTTACATTCAGCTGCAGGAAATTAATTTTTATTATTAATTTTAGCACACACTTATTATTGATTATTGAAGACTTTGACTGTGTAGATATGTGATGATACCAATCAGGCTAAAGGTTTTGCTGCTGTTGGAACTTCCGATGGACTTGGCAGACTTTCGGTTAGTTTATTCTATACCGTAATATGATGATCAATGCAATAGAGAGATCAAACAGTAACTAGCTCAAATTGTTTTATACAGGGTTCTGTGGTAGGTGGTTACCTGGCTCAGCCTGCCAGTAAGTTTGGTCCACTGGAAATACCATTCTTCTGCAAGTATCCTTACTCTCTTCCTTGTATTGTTGGAGCAGCTCTGGCTGTCATCAGCTTCATTGGTAATACTGTCTAATGATTTAGCTATACATACGGAAATCCTGTCGATTATTTAAATGACAGACAGTACAAAATTAAACTTTCTCCCGTATGTAGTTGGATTTCTACTTTTGGAAGAAAGTCTCCACTCAGTGAAGAAAAGGGGGAGAAAAGACAGTGATTCAAGTCATGAGAGAGCCTCAAATACGGCTGGTGCTGCATTGGAAACAGAGGACTCAGCTAGTTCATTACAGTCGGGTGACTCTGGTATTGAGCTGTTAAGTGGTGTGAAAATGATCAATTTGGATACAAACGTGCAACCAGAGATAAATGATGAGTTGATAATGATGGAGAGTGATATTGACACCGATTCTGATCTTGAAACGATCAACTCAGACACTGAACTACTCGTGGAGAAACACAGAGATTCAGATGGTAGTAAAGCACATTCCCATTCGTCCAGATATTCCAAAAGCTCTATTCCATCTTGCCTCATTGCCGAGTGTGGTCCACGACAGTGCTCTGGTAGAGTCAGAAACAGCCTAGTGGATAGCTATGGGTGTATCATGGTGTGCGTGGAGTGTTTGAAAGGCTGTGATAAATCACACAATAGTAAGCAGTGGACTCCTGGAGAGGTCAGAGGTCAAGCTAAGGCTAAGCTGAGGAAAGCAAGGCAATCCATGCTAAACTTTATTCGTCTAATATTGGATCGACGAGTGTTCCTCTCGACACTACTTTACGCTTTGTTAGCTTTCTTCACCATCATGTGTAATGAGGTAAATGAGTGTTTAGTCATGTATATAATTATGATGTACTAGCTAACTAATATTTCTCTTCATCCATGTACCAGTTAATACCCTTGCTGTTGGTTACTGATCATGACAGTGGTGGCTATAACATGGACGACAGTGAGATTGGAATTGTACTGATGTCCACATCAGTCTTTCAGTTTCTATGGCAGGTAGCTATTCTATATTATTATATAATGTATCTGTATCCCAGCTATTGCATGTGTTATTTTATTTTCTGTAGATATTTGTGTTTCCACGCATTGCTAAGTGTCTGGGCTACCGATATACCTTCCTATTTGGTGTCTTACTCTTTGGAGCAACGAGTATGATCTTCCCCCTCTCAAACAAGATCACTGGTCCTATTGATGATGGCGGTTTATTATCCATGGGCTCTGGTAATGGGTCTATTTCTAGCATTGAACTGGACTACTGTGGAAATGATTTGAACAGTGACGAAGCTTCTGTCAATGAGAATTCAGTGGTGAGAATACCAGCCAAAGTGTGGGTCACTCTCATACTTATCAATGCTATTTGGATCATATCAAGGTTAGTATGTATTTAGTATTAAATTGTGGCTTAAAACAGCATCATGATGACTATATTTGTACGTGAAAGTTTTAGTTATTGTGGTTGACAGCAATTTCTGTGGCATTGAATACATTTACCTCAGCAACTTCTTCCTTATCTACATCGTATTTTGCTAGTTCATGGTATGCAATTCCGGTTTAATTTAAGCCTACTTTGTGCTGTATCTTTCAGGGTGACATCTTTCACTAGTGTGATAGTACTGATCAGTAACTCATCATTGACTGAGACCAGAGGCACTGTCAATGGCTATGGTCAGGCTCTGTGTGCCATTGGTCGTGGCCTGGGACCTGTGGTCGGGGCTCCGCTTTTTGCTTGGAGCGAAAACACAGGTTAGGCCTACATCTACACCTTCTACTCAATTCTCATCCTACCATGATAATAATGACTAGGTAAGGGGTGGCCTTTGAATCATCACTTTATCTTTGATCTTCTCTGTGTGGGTGCTGTGATTGTGGCTGTTGTGAGCCTTCTGCTACCAAAGAGCATTGAGATGCAGAGAAAGAGAAAGCCAGAGGACACTTCTGAACAAGAGAGAACATAGCAGCAGAGTCATGTACAATGTTATGCATACTAGTCTTCTCATTGTGTAAGTTAATCATGCCATTGATATTGAATTCTCTCTCTCTCCCTCCCCTTGGCTCTTCCTCACTCTCCCCCTACTCGTCTTCCCCCTTACTTATGATTTTGACATATCCCAATGGGAAACAATAATTATAGCTGAGTGAGGGTTTTGCATGTTAGATCTATTTTGGTATGGAACCTATCTCCTGGCTCGTTTGCATGCTATACATCATCTGTGTTCATTTTACTCAAAAGGACATTTACAGAGAGATGATATCCTACTCCATTTATCATAATGGCCAGCTGATAATGTTTTACTGTATATGTCATGTACACATGCCACGCAGAAATTTTAAAATTCAACTGAAGCAAGGCAAATCCCTGTCAGCAAAATAGGTCCAATATTTTCATTATCTCAACAATTTAAAACGACATTTTTTTTGCCTGCTTCAACTGTGTTTGAGTGATTTCTGTTGAAGACTTCAGTTATCTTCAGAGGTAACTTGAAGGTTACCTTTCAATAGCTAGTGCTCTCCAGTTCAACCATGCAGTGGTAGGTGTCACCTCTTTTCTACTACTATACCAACTTGTAAACCCAGTGAAACTGGTCAAGATGCCTGATAAACTGGTTGATTTTGTCAGTATTCATAAACAGTGTGGAGGAATTAATGATATTCAAGACAACTTCAAGAAGTGCTATAGTGCAAGTGGGGTGGCCTCAGTATAATATACCTACTGGGCATAAAGCTAGTAGTGCTACTAAGTAACTGGTTGCCATGCTAAGTATGAACAAAAACCACAATCCATTAAGCTAAGACAAACAAACGACATATTTGATAAATTTGCCATAAACGTAAATCTAGATCTGACATTCAGGAACACAATAAACTATGATGGGACTGACTATGGCTATCTAATGTATGATTAATTAAGACACATAATCATCATAAGAACTAAAGATCTATTCATTCCTCGTGTAATACCTCTCAGCAAAAACATGTTCATTTGGTAAAACATCTTCCCTCTTTCTATTCTTGTACCACTTCATAAGAATGCCCATCATTATACCATTCAGTATTAGAATGAGTAATATCAAAAGCAAGTACCAAAATTCATAACTGATGATTCCTGTTCCCCATGCTGCTGACTGCTTTGCAAATGGCTGCAATATTCCAAATCCAATTGCAAAGTACAGCAACACACTGCTATATGTAACACCAAATAGAAGCCTCCTCATAGAGTAAGGGCTTTGGGAGTAGATAATTTCAAAAGCAGCAATTAATGGCTGAAGTGATTGTAGAAGTCGATTGAATACTTGTGGTAAGATCATCCACTTCATGTTAAAACTAGAATTGAGGATGCCACTTTGTTCAGTGAATATACATTGAATGGTTGCGTTATTGTGTTCAATGTAACTATGGCGAGCGGTTAAATCAATAGCCATGAATGCTATGACTTTTGCTATTTGTGATATTACCCCCACTGACAATTTCCACTGATAGCTCTGCATATAGGGTACATGATTCCGTAGGAGAGGGTAAAAAATTAACTCATATAGGAGCACCTGTACTATTCCACTGAAATAAAATGTTAGTTCAGTAGTTATCCAACTACTTTCGTAGAAACTATGAAAGTGAAATATGCTATGACTGATGAGTCGGTGCTCCACATTGTTTAATGATAATGCCCCACTTGCTACTGTGGAACCGACAAAAATGATGATTATTAATCTTAGAAATATCTTGACATTTTCCACCTCTTCTGTTGTGAATGGTCCTCCATATTTACGTTTACCAAAGTCGATACGAGAAGGAAGCTCATCTTCACAATAAGTGAAAGCACTTCGACATCTTGGATGTTTAGTTTTGATGGCATACTTGATGATTTTGTAGATTAACATAAAAGGGTTTTGTGTTATTGGCTCTTTAAGAAAAATTTGGTCACATGAAAGTGTCGATATGACCATTAAAGTAAGGCAAATGTAAATTAAGAATTCTTGTAGTAGTTCATTGTATACTTGACCCAGCCATGTGTATATGAATTGAACGATCATCCCAACACTGAAATATGTAAACAAATACCAGCTTATGAAGGATGTGATTTCATCTGTAGAAGCATCCTGAAGTTGATCGATCCCCAAGAGGACAATATTGGCTTGGTAGCCTCCAAAACCGATAGACATTATAAGAAGCAGCAAAATCATTACATATTTGTTGGTACTATTGTGGTAGTATTGTTCTGCTAGCTGTGACAGTACAGAACTTGCTACTGCCAGTACAGAGGTTATCCACATAATCAAAATACTCCAGTGTATCACCTTGTATCGTTTAAGGTACACATCAGCTAGCCATCCTGCTATTGGCAGAGTGAGTCCCCATGTAATACTATAAATATTAATATTACACAAAGTTGGATGAAATGTAAAGGGATATGTAGTAAGCAGAGGAGGTTGGTCACGATTTTCGCGGAATGCGCATTTAATTATCGCGCACCATATGCAACGTACGATTTTTGCTGACTCAGCGGGTTGACCTGGGTTGCGTGGGCGTATATTACAGCCTATAGCAAACGCGCTCTAATTAGAATCGGTGACCAACCTCCTCTGTGTAGTAAGATAATGAAATACACTCATCACCAGGCAGTTCCAAACCAATATTAGAAGAGCTCCCTTTGTTTTTAAGCTTCCATGCTTGATAAGTGGGTCTACAGCACATCTTGAGCCTGTCTCCAGTAGAATAGGATCTGTTGCTTAGCTGTAGAACATCCTCCATGGATTCAGAAGTGGATACAATGCCAACAGCCTCTGAGTTGTCATCCATTTTCTAGATGATTAACTATACTGGAATGTTAGCATCACTGATTGTGGGATCAGGTATGCATGGTTCCCCACTGACAATGTTCCACTTAGTATTTTGCAATAATTATATGGCTTGTATGCATGGCTAGAGCAACATACATATTGTGAGGATAAGCACTAGAATCATGAGGAAAATAAGCACAAACTGAAGCTCATGAGCTAAGACAAATAAACAACAGATGTAGCTAGTATTTCTTAATGCAGATATGGCATGCCATTCTCATAATTATTATACTATGCTTGAGCAGCTCACAGTATAAGTTTAATGTTATTTAAGGGCATTGCAAGAAGTGAAATAAAACTTTAGTACTCAATCTCAACAGTTCAAAATACAATGGAAGTTCAAAATACAATGGAAGACAAAGTTGACAATATAATATCTGAGTCCATTTCTGGGTCAATGGAGGACGTTCTACAGCTAAGCAACAGATCCTATTCTACTAGAGATAGGCTCAAGATGTGCTGTAGACCTTCTTACCGAATACGAAGGCTCAAAAACAAGGGAGCCATTCTAATATTGGTTTGGAATCACCTGGTGTTGTGTGTCACTTACTATCTTACTCTATACCCCAATACGTTTCGTACAACTTGTCCTATGTACAGTATTATATGGGGACTCTCTCTACCAATAGCGGGCTGTCTAGCTGATGTGTGCCTTGGGCGGTACAAAATCATACACTGGAGTATCTTGATGATGTGGATAGCCTCGGTACTGGTAGTAACGAGTTCTGTACTGTCACAATTTGTGGAGAGCTACCATCATATTAGTAATTACGTAACAGCTGTGCTGCTTATTGTCTTATGCATTGCATTCGGAGCATACCAAGCCAATATTGTCCTCTTTGGAATCGACCAGCTTCAGGATGCCTCAACAGATGAAATTACATCCTTTATAAGCTGGTATGTGTGCACATGGTTCAGTGGCATGGCCATCAATTATTTCATACCTTTATGTCTAGAAGGGGCATTTGGTGGATTGCTGGAGCTTATAATTTGTGTTTGTCTTACTTTAACACTCATTTTGGCAATAGCTTTCAACAGGGATTTTCTTAAAGAGCCAATAACACAAAATCCTTTTCAGCTAATCTACAAAGTCATCAAGTATGCCATCAAAACTAAACATCCAAGATGTCGAAGTGCTTTCACATACTGTGAAGATGAGCTTCCTTCTCGTATTGACTTTGGCAAACGTAAATACGGAGGACCATTCACAACAGAAGAGGTGGAAAATGTCAAGACATTTCTGAGACTATTAGTTTTCATATTTGTAGGTTCTACAATGTCAAGTGGGATATTATCATTTAATATAGGACATGAGGTTATCATTAAACATGGTCGAGAAGACACATCTCACTATCATGGATTCCATAAATCCAGCTGGACAACAACTGTAGAGCTAGTATACTTCAGTGGAGCAGTCCTGGTAGCACTTTATGAGCTCATTCTCTATCCCCTGCTACGGAAGTCACTAACCTGTATACAGAGTTATCATTGGAAATTGTCAGTGGGGTTAATATTACAGATGGCCAGAGTCATTGCACTGATAGCAGTTGATCTTACAGCTCGACACAATTACATCAAACACAATAATTCAACTATTCAATGTGTGTTCATTGCAGAAAGTGGCATCCTAAGTTCTAATTTTAACATGAAGTGGATGATCTTACCACATTTTCTCAATTCAGTCTCGCTAATCGCTTTAGTCACAGGTGTCTTGGAATTTATCTGCTCTCAATCCCCTTACTCTATGAGGGGACTTCTCTTTGGAGCTACGTATGGTAGTGTTGTACTATACCGTGTTGTCGGATTTGGAATTTTGGAACCATTTACGAAGCAGTCAACAGTCTGGGGCACAGGAATAACAAGTTGTGAGTTTTGGTTCTTGCTACTGATATTACTCATTCTAATACTGAATGGCATAATGCTGTGCATACTTGCTAAGTGGTACAAGAACAGAAAGAGGGAAGATGTTTTACCGAATGAACAAATTTTTGCTGAGAGATACTATACTAGGAGGTAGTTCTTAAGATGATGTGTTGTGTGTTTAATATAACCATAGTCTGTCTTACTGTTTAGTTTTAGTACTAACTATTGTGTTTCTAGAGCAATTAGCCACTTCTTGTGACAATTAATCAACTTGATGCTGCCAAGGCTATTATAGTCACATTCCATTTATCATAATACAAGTATACAAGAGTGGTAGGGATAAGAACAGACAATACTTATCCTACATCTTATTTTCAAGCAACAGGGTTTCTATGAAAATGTGAGTAGGGATGCATCTTGTCTGTTCTTATCCCTATATCACTCTTGTTTGTGTACTTTTTGATCCTACCATCCCTACTTACTTCTGCAATTTTTTTAGTTGCTTTTCAAGTTTATATCTGTTTTTGCTAATGACTTATTCACTGAATCTCCTGCGGTGTAAGTACTGCACTGAGCATGGAAAGCTAGAGACCACCCAGAGGAGGCTTGAGGGAGGGAAGAGGAGGTAGGACAGGGTCAAAAGGTCACCAATCAATTGCTAACTAATTAGCTAACATTCCAATGTCCTAAAGTTGCTCCTTACAATTAATCTGAGAGCTATTCCCTCGGGCCCCTAAATCATATTGATGATGCTAAGTTCAAAAATCACATCTAGCTAGATCTGCTGAAAACCTTTACAAAAAGCCACTATTAGCAATAGTGGCTTCAACTGGGTCAACGGTACTGTAGCTGATGGTGATAGTCATGAACGGCATTGTGCATACTGAGGTTTTTAGCCTAGAGTTGAATTTTGCTAGATGCACAGGACAGTACAAGGGCATGATGCTTTCATATCATTGAAAAATATTATAATGTAAGGGAGAGTATGTTTGTTTTCATAGTTAATGCATCTGCCATCTGCACTTCACTTATATTTATTTTCATAATGCGTGCTAGACTATGTTAAAGCACTAGCATAATCAATGAAGGCAGTAACATTATGCATAACTTGGCTAGTAAGTGTACATATAGAATGTGATAATGTGACATAGAAGCACTTTATGATGCATTCAGCCATTATAGCTAGCATGCAAAAAGCGAGTCTGTCTGAATCCATGGAGGATGTTCTCCAACTACAAGGGACATTATGAAATGCAGTACAGTGTTTATGTAATTGTTCTTGATGCTGTAGTAGCTCTGTACTAATTTTGACAGTACAGAGCTTGCTAAGATACTCCAGCGTATCATTTTGTATTGTTTAAGGCACACATCAGCTAGCCATCCTGCTATTGGTAGAGTGAGTCCCCAGGCAATACTGTACATGTGCCAATATGGATGAAATATACAGAGACACAGGGATAGACGGTAAAAGACACTTGATACCAAAACATTCGAAACCAATATTAGAAGAGCTCCCTTGTTTTTGAGTTTCCGTATTCAACAAGAAGGTCTGCAGCATATCCTGGGCCTGTCTCCAGCAGAAAAGGATCTGCTGTTGCTTAGCAGTCTACCAATGCAAGCTAATGTTGTCCTCTTTGGAATCGATCAATTCCAAAGATCGCAATATTGGATGATAAGCTCTGAATGCAATACACATGACAATAAACAGCACAGAGGTTATGTAATTGTTTTTAGCATAATGGTAGTATGTGAACAAATACCAGCTTATAAAATATGTAATTTCATCCTTAAAAGCATCCTAAAGTTGATCAACTTCAGAATGCTTCTACAGATGAAATTACGTCCTTTATAAGTTGGTACGTATGCACATGGTTCAGTGGTATGGTGTTGAATTATTTTATAGATTTGTGTCTAAGTGGGAGATATGGTGGACTGCTGCATGAATTTCTGATTTGCATTTGCCTTACTTTTTGGCAATAGCTTCGACAAGAGTTTTTCTTTAAGAGCCAAGAGCACAAAACCCATTTCAGTTAATCTACAAAGTCTAGATACATAGCTAGTGTTCTTGTTCTCCAGTCTGGGGTAAGCCTGACATGCTTCAGGCGTGAGGCGGCCACTAAGGGCCTAAGAGAATAGGCTGAATGCTCAGCCTAATAGCTAACATAGCACAGCGCAGCACTCCACAGCTAGTGAACTCACCAACTCACCTGATCCAGCCCGATGTGCTGAACCTAGTGCTGCCATCTAGGTTTCGGCCAATGCCAGGCCTCATCAGCAGCACTGTGGGCTTCTCCGATGTCATCTTCATCCGGCCAAGTTACAACTGAGCTGAAACAGCGACTGCACCCTGCTAATGTCCACGAACGCTAAGCCGAGCCGAAGGGGGCGGGGCCAACGCGTACCTGGTAGCCGATTCTCCCGAGTGTCCAAGTAGATACTGTGAGAGAGGATTCTTGACTGGGGGGACATCTAGATACATAGCTAGTGTTCTTGTTCTCCAGTCTGGGGTAAGCCTGACATGCTTCAGGCCTATTCTCTTAGGCCCTTAGTGGCCGCCTCACGCCTGAAGCATGTCAGGCTTACCCCAGACTGGAGAACAAGAACACTAGCTATGTATCTAGATGTCCCCCCAGTCAAGAATCCTCTCTCACAGTATCTACAAAGTCATCAAGTA
Organism: Stappiaceae bacterium; assembly: GCA_964291365.2. GTDB lineage: Bacteria > Pseudomonadota > Alphaproteobacteria > Rhizobiales > Stappiaceae > JBDWFY01. Next base: position 285,830 of record OZ219981.1, on the reverse strand, counting down.
TGCCATCAAAATTAAACATCCAAGATGTCGAAGTGCTTTCATTTATTGTGAAGATTAGCTTCCTTCTCGTATTGACTTTGGCAAACATAAATATGGAGGTCCATTCACAACAGAAGAGGTGGAAAATGTCAAGACATTTCTGAGACTATTAGTTTTCATATTTGTAGGTTCTGCAGTGTCAAGTGGAATATTATCATTTAATGTAGGACGTGAGGTTATCCTTAAACATGGTCGAGAAGACACATCTCACTATCATGGATTCCATAAATCCAGCTGGACAACAACTGTAGACCTAGCATACTTCAGTGGAGCAGTACTGGTAGCACTTTACGAGTTCATTTTCTATCCTCTGCTACGTAAATCACTAACCTGTATACAGAGTTATCATTGGAAATTGTCAGTGGGGTTAATATTACAGATGGCCAGAGTCATTGCACTGATAGCAATTGATCTTAAAGCTCGACACAATTACATCAAACACAATAATTCAACTATTCAATGCGTGTTCATTGCAGAAAGTGGCATCCTAAGTTCTAATTTTAACATGAAGTGGATGATCTTACCACATTTTCTCAATTCAGTCTCGCTAATCGCTTTAGTCACAGGTGCCTTTGAATTTATCTGCTCCCAATCCCCTTACTCTATGAGGGGACTTCTCTTTGGAGCAATATATGGTTGTGTTATACTATACCGTGTGATAGGGCATGGAGTTTTGAAACCATTTACAAAGTACTCAAAACAGGTTTGGGGCACAGGAATCATAAGTTGTGAATTTTGGTACTTACTATTGATCCTACTCTTTCTGATGGCTTATACCATAATGTTGTGCATTCTTATGAAGTGGTACAAGAACAGAAAAAGGGAAGATGTCTTACCAAATGAACAAATATTTGCTGAGAGGTACTATGCTAGATATTCGGCCGGTAACAAATTCACACAATAATGACTATTTTTATAACATGAAGTATTGATTGTGGTGTGAATAATTCCTTCTGACTACCTATCTCAAAGAACTCTAGCTCCTAGAAATAGCTATATCTGTTTGTCAGTCATGTTGCATTAGCTAGCTACATCTGTTGTTTATTTGTCTTAGCTCATGAGCTTCAGTTTGTGCTTATTTTCCTCATGATTCTAGTGCTTATCCTCACAATATGTATGTTGCTATAGCCATGCATACAATTGCAAGCCATATAATTACTAAGTGGAGCTATGTATGGTAGTGTCGTACTATACTGTGTTGTCGGATTTGGAATTTTGGAATCATTTGCGAAGCAGTCAACAGTCTGGGGCACAGGAATAACAAGTTGTGAGTTTTGGTTCTTGCTACTGATATTACTCATTCTAATACTGAATGGCATAATGCTGTGCATACTTGCTATGTGGTACAAGAACAGAAAGAGGGAAGATGTTTTACCAAATGAACAAATTTTTGCTGAGAGATACTATACTAGGAGGTAGTTCTTATGATGATGTGTTGTGTGTTTAATTTGTTCTTTATAACCATAGTCTGTCTTACTGTTTAGTTTTAGTACTAACTATTGTGTTTCTAGAGCAATTAGCCACTTCTTGTGACAATTAATCAACTTGATGCTGCCAAGGCTATTATAGTCACATTCCATTTATTGTAATAATATTATTACAAGTATACAAGAGTGGTAGGGATAAGAACAGATAATACTTATCCTACATCTTATTTTCAAGCAACAGGGTTTCTATGAAAATGTGAGTAGGGATGCATCTTGTCTATTCTTATCCCTATATCACTCTTGTTTGTGTACTTTTTGATCCTACTATTCCTACTTACTTCTGCAATTTTTTTTAGAAGTTTATATCTGTTTTTGTTAATGACTTATTCACTGAATCTCCTGTGGTGTAAGTACTGCACTGAACATGGAAGGCTGGAGACCACCCAGAGGAGGTAGGACAGGGTCAAAAGGTCACCAATCAGTTGCTAACTAATTAGCTAACATTCCAATGCCCTGAAGTTGCTCCTTACAATTAATCTGAGAGCTATTCCCCCCTAAATCATATCGATGATGCTAAGTTCAAAAATCACATCTAGATCTGCTGAAAACCTTTACAAAAAGCCACTATTAGCAATAGTGGCTTCAACTGGGTCAACGGTACTGTAGCTGATGGTGATAGTCATGAACAGCATTGTGTTTTTAGCCTAGATTTGAACTTTGCTAGGTGCACAGGACAGTACAAGGGCGTGATGCTTTCATATCATTACAAAATATTACAATGTAAGGAGAGTACGTTTGTTTTTGTAGTTAATGCATCTGCCATCTGCACTTTACTTATGTTTATTTTCATAATGCGTGCTAGACTATGCTACAGAACTAGCATGCTCCTAATTAAGCTGCAAGCTAAATCAATGAAGGCAGCAACATTATGCATAACTTGGCTAGTAAGTGTACATATAGAGTGTGATAATATGACATAGAAGCACTTTAGTTGATGCATTCAGCCATTATAGCTAGCATGCAAAAAGCAAGTCTGTCATTGAATGCATTCTTACGGAGAACATTTTACTAATCTGAATCCATGGAGAATGTTCTCCAACTACAAGGGACATTATGAAAAGCAGTACAGTGTTTATGTAATTGTTTTTGATGCTGTAGTAGCTCTGTACTAATTTTGACACTACAGAGCTTGCTACTGCCAGTACAGAGGCTATCCACATGATCAAGATACTCCAGCGTATCATCTTGTATCATTTAAGGCACATGTCAGCTAGCCATCCTGCTATTGGTAGAGTGAGTCCCCAGGCAATACTGTACATGTGCCCAGTGGCGGATCTAGCTATGGTTCCATGGGTTCCATGGAACCCCCGGCCTTTGGGCTGGAGCTACTACTAAGAAATACTGATGATGAACCAAATGAAACCCTCCTCTCTGGCTAGAGAGCAAGATAGACCGTTGCTTTGGATCACCTTGGCATGCTTTAGCTGACTTACAATCAAAAACGGCTCGGTTGGCTGGTAGGGCCAGTAATTTCTCGTTAAAACGGGCCGAAAATGGGCGTGGTTAATGAAACTGGGTGTGGCTTATAAAATTTTCGCGCGCGATCGTATAATGGAACCTCTCTCGGTAAAATCCTGTATCCGCCACTGGTGCCAATATGGATGAAATATACGGGGACACAGGGATAGATGGTAAAAGACACTTGTTACCAAAAACAATATTAAAAGAGCTCCCTTGTTTTGGGGTTTCTGTATTCGATAAGAAGGTCTGCAGCACATTCTGGGCCTGTCTCCAGCAGAAAAGGATCTGCTGTTGCTTAGCAGACTACCAAGCTAATCAGTGGAGTAGGAACAGGGGGGGCCAGGGGGGCCATTGGCCCCCCCAATACTTCAGAAGGGGGGGCCTGCCCCCCCCCAATAATCAAGCTTAATACATAATCCTTTGTACATGCATTCTTCCAATTCTCATCATTTATCACACTTTCTTTGAACAAGTCGTTACCTAAGTACTAAAATACGACTTTTAGAAAAGGTATATTGTGGTCACAAAATTCAATGATCAAAACCACACCCACAACCTGTATCTGTGGCCCCTGCAATGCACGATTACTTACTACTCCACTGCTAATGTTGTCTTCTTTGGAATCGATCAACTTCAGGATGCTTCTACAGATGAAATTACATCTTTTATAAGTTGGTATTCGTTCACATACTTTGGTGGCGGGATTATTATCTTCTTGATAGATATGTATCTAGGTGGGGCATATAATGGACTCCTGGAGGAATTTATAATTTGCATTTGCCTAACTGTCATGATCATTTTCATTGATATTTTCATTAAGCCAATAATACAAAACCCTTTTTCACTTAATCTACAAAGTCATCAAGTATGCCATCAAGACTAAACATCCAAAATGTTGAAATGTTTTTACTTGACTGTGAAGATGAGCTTCCTTCTCCTGTCAAAGGAAGGGGCTGGGGGAGGGGGGGGGGGGCGAGGGGAGAGAATATAAGAGAAGAAGATGGAGAATATTTGGATGGGGGGTGGAATGTCATTTTTTGGCATGTATTTTATACTGTAACAGTCAATGGAATAAACTTAGCATGTGTTCGAATTTCAGTCAACTGTCTACGACAGCAGTCTGGCAGTGACTTGCCTGCTGTAGTGCCTGGATAATCTTCTCAATGTAGACCATCTGGCATGGATAGGGCCTGAAAGGAAACTCCACAGACACGTTGCAATGTGCAGTATACAGTCTAGCTTCATGACAAATCGCAAAAGAGAGGTACAAAGTGCAGTAACGGGTAGGTAAAGGACGCCAAAGGTGTGGGTGACCGACGAGTATGACCTCCCACTTGGGTGATTGGCGACCTTTAACCCAATATTACTGGTTGGTACTTGGTACTTGATCAATGTTGCAATGTTGATGTAAGAGTCACGAGAAATGCTTGTTCAGCATAATCTCGTGCACTATGTAATGATTGTACAATCTATAAATAATTGCTCAAGGTGTTCATGATGTCCCTACTAGACTAGCTATGGTGACGGTAGTGTCTGCAGTGCCTCTGGTGTTTTAGGTGTTGGTTGGTGTTTGAGTGGTGCTGTGGTGACCACAGTGCTTGCAGTGCCTCTGGTGTCCTTGGCGCCTGTTGGTGTTTCTGCGAGGTGCTCTGGTAACCATAGTACCTGAGGTGCCTCTGGTGTCCTTGGTGTCTATTGACGTTTCTGCGAGATGCTCTGCTGACCGTAGTGCCTTAGCTAGCTACTACGAAAACTAGCATCTATGCATAATATGAAAACAGTTTTGTTGTATAGAGAGTAGCTAGCTACCTAATGAAAGTGAAAAAAAAATAGCTAGCTACTAGCAAACTAAGAAGTATAGTACCTCTCAGCAAAAACTTGTTCATTTAGTAAAACATCTTCCCTCTTCCTCTTCTTGCACCACTTCATAAGAATGCTCAGGATTATACCATACAGTATCAGAATGAGTAGTATCAAAAGCAAGTACTAAAATTCGCAACTGATGATTCCTGTTCCCCATGTTGCTGACTGTATTGTAAATGGCTGCAGTAGTGCAAATCCCATTGCACAGTAGAGCACCACACCGCCATACATAGCACCAAACAGAAGCCCCCTCATAGAGTAAGGACTTTGGGAGCAGATAAATTCAAAAGCACAAGTGGCAAAATTAATCAATGAGAGTGAATTGAGTAAATGTGGTAAGATCATCCATTTCATATCAAAAGCTGAACTTAGGGTGCCATTTTCTTCTGTGAATATGCATTGAATGGTTGTGTTGTTGTGTTCAATATAACTGTGGCGAGCTGTTAGATCAATTATAATCAGCGTGATGACGTTTGCTATTTGTGATATCACACCCACAAAACCTTTCCAGTTATAATTCTGCACACAAGATAAGTGTTTCCACAAAAGTGGATAGAAAACAAATTCTTGGAGTGGTACAAATATCACTCCAGTAAAATAGTATACTAGGTTAATAGGGGTGTAGATTACTTTCCATCTGGGTTTATGGAACCATTTGTAAAGGGATATGATGTCTTGATTGTTACTTAAGATAAGTTGGTTCCCTAAGTTATAAAGTGAAAACATTCCAATTACCATTGAAGTACCAACAAACATGTTGGCTAACAACCTGAGAAACGTCTTGACATTTTCTACCTCTTCTGTTGTGAATGGTCCACCGTATTTATGTTTGCCAAAGTCGATACGAGAAGGAAGTTCATCTTCACAGTAAGTGAAAGCACTTCGACATCTTGGATGTTTAGTCTTGACGGCATACTTGATGACTTTGTAAATTAATCAAAAAGGGTTTTGTGTTATTGGCTCCTTCAGCAAAATGTTGTCAAATGAAAATATCGAAATGATCATGACAGTTAGGCAAATGCAAATTATAAATTCCTCCAGGAGTCCATTATATGCTCCACCTAGATACATATCTATCAAGAGGATGACAATCCCACCACCGAAGTATGTGAATGAATACCAACTTATAAAAGATGTAATTTCATCTGTAGAAGCATCCTGAAGTTGATCAATTCCAAAGAGGACAACATTGGCTTGGTAGCCTCCAAGTGCAAGGGACATTATGAAAAGCAGTACAGCATTTATATAATTGTTTTTGATGCTGTAGTAGCTCTCCACAAATTGTGATAGTACAGAGCTTGTTACTACCAGTACAGAGGCTATCCACATGATCAAGATACTCCAGTGTATCACTTTGTACCGTTTGAGGTACACATCAGCTAGCCATCCTGCTATAGGCAGAGTGAGTCCCCAGACAATGCTGTACACGTGCCAATATGGATGAAATATACGGGGGGACAGGTATAGGTAGTAAAAGACACTTGTTACCAAAAAGTTCCAAACCAATATTAGAAGAGCCCCCTTGTTTTTGAGCCTCCGTATTCGATAAGAAGGTCTGCAGCACATCTTGAGCCTGTCTCCAGGAGAATAGGATCCATTGCTTAGCTGTAGAATGTCCTCCATTGCAGACTGAACGGATCCCGTGGAAAATTGACTGGATTCCATGATGCTAATGGCTGCTCGTTTGTCGCTGGATTTAACATAATGCATTCAACTAAAGTGCTATTATGGGTATATATCAAACTTAATAGCTACCCTTAAACATACATGTGTTTACAGCTGCTGGTACGATGCTTGCTCTGCAGCTGGTAGGAGCATGTTCTAAAGTTAGCTTTCAACATTCTAGTCCTGATCAATACATAGTGGATCCACTTTTATTATACTCAATGCTTTGAAAACAAACTACCATTAAGAGTGCTGTAGTCTTGTTTTCATAGCTACACAATTTAAAAAAGTGTGTTCATTAACACACAGTGTGCTATTCTTAATGTGTGATCTGATACAGAACAAACTTAAGGTAGAGCAAATTGTACACTCTTGAGAACTGACAATGTACACAGTTTACAACTTTTCAGTGTGTGTATGCAAGTTGCTTTGTATACTGTGTCCATTCCCAAAGTACACACAGTGAACAATATATGGCTGTTTTTCCTACGAGTTTACACTTTAAGGATAACACTGTGTGTATTATTGAACACATTTCTTTTAACAGTGTAATGCAGTTGTATTCATGACAAGTTCTTAATGCATATAATTATATAAATGGATTGTGACTATAATAGCCTGGGCCGCATTTTGATTAATTGTTGTAAGTAGTGGCATTACTATAAAAGTGCTATTAATTGATATAATTATTACGCTAATTTAATATTAATTGCCCCTAGCTGCTAAACAGAACTCGAATTTAAACACAGCTAATTTGTTAGCAAACCTATCATGTCAGAGTCTGCTTCTGAATCCATGGAGGGTATTCTACTGTTAAGTAACAGATCCTATTCTGCAGGAGATGGAATTATGATGTGCTGCAGACCTCCTTATCGACTATGGAGGCTCAAAAACAAAGGAGCTATACTAATATTGGTTTGGAATGGGATTTGAAATATTGCAGCCATTTACAAAGTAGTCAGCAGCATGGGGAACAGAAATCATCAGTTGTGAGTTTTGGTACTTGTTATTGATACTCATTCTAATGCTGGATAGTGTAACGTTGCATGGGCATACAAAAAGAGAAAAAGAGAGAAAATTTACAAAATGAACAAGTCATTGCTGAGAGGTATTATATAGCATATAATATTATACCCTATACATGTTTCCTTAGTTTCATAATATGCATTCTCTATATACATGTTTATGCTCCAGAACCTTATAAAATCGATGTCAAAATCTTTGTTTTTGTTTTGCCCTCAGATCTGCAATAGGTGGTTGTTGTTGTATGCTTTTACATGTGCACTCATTGCTTTGAAAACAAAAATAATGGAAGTCTGTTTCTGAATCAGAATCCTTGGAGGACATTCTACAGCTAAGCAACAGATCCTATTCTGCTGGAAATAGGCTCAAGATGTGCCGTAGACCTTCTTACCGAATACGAAAGCTCAAAAATAAGGGAGCCATTCTACTGTTGGTTTGGAATTACCTGGTGCTAAGTGTCTTTTACTACCATACTGTATATCCCAATAAATTTCCTTCAATTGGACGTTTGTACAGTATTGTATGGGGTCTCTACCAATAGCAGGCTGTCTAGCTGGTGTGCACCTTGGGCAGTAAAAAATCATACACTGGAGTATCTGTATTCACAACAGAAGAGGTGGAAAATGTCAAAACGTTCTTAAGATTACTAGTTATCATTAATGTAGTCTCTACAGTGTCAATATTCTCATTCTTTATAGAGTACAAATTTATCATAAAAAAAGATCGAGAGAATATAATATCTTTCTTTCTCGCATTCCATAGATCCAGCCAGATAACAGCTATAGACTTGGCATATTTCAGTGGAGCAGTACTGATGGCACTTTATGAATTTACATTCAATCCTCTTCTACAAAATACATACCATAGCTATCATTGGAAATTATACATATGCATATGTATATGTATATGTAATATATAGTATATGTATATAATTATAAATAATTATACATGGGTGCAATATCACGTATGGCCAGAATTATTGTACTAATAGCGATTGATTTAACAGCTCGTCACAGTTACATCGAACACAATAATTCAACTATTCAATGCATATTCGTGGCAGAAAGTGGCATCCTAGATTCTAATTTTAACACAAAGTGGATGATTTTACCATGTTTACTTGATTCAGTTTCAGCTATCACTTTTATCGTAGGCAGTTTTGAACTTACCTGCTCCCAATCACCTTAACCTATGAGGGGCCTTCACTTTAGAGCAGTATATGGTTGTGTTATGCTATACGGTGTGATGGGGTATGGAGTTTTTGAAACCATTTACAAAGTACTCAAAACAGGTTTGGGGTACAGGAATAAGTTGTGAGTTTTGGTACCTGCTATTGATCCTACTTTTTCTGGTGGCTTATACCATAATGTTGTGCATTCTTATGAAGTGGTACAAGAACAGAAAAAAGGAAGATGTCTTACCAGATGAACAAATATTTGCTGAGAGGTACTATACAAGATATTCAGATAACAAGTTCACAAAATAATGACTGTGACGTCACTATTTTTATGACATGAAGTATTGATTGTGGTGTGAGTAATTCCTTCTGACCTCCTATCTCAAAGAACTCTCCTTGAAATAGCTATGTCTGTTTGTCAGTCATGTTACATTAGCTGAATGCATCTGTTGTTTGTTTGTCTTAGTTCATGAGCTTCAATTTGAGATTATTTTCTTACTTAGTGCTCGTGATTTTAGTGCTTATCCTCACAATAATTATGTATGTTGATGTAGCCATGCATACAAGCCATATAATTATTGCAAAAATAATAAATGGAATATTAAAATGTATTCAGTGGGGGAACTATATGCATACAATTGGTGATGCTAACATTCCAGTATAGTTAATCATCTAAAAAATGGATGACAACTCAGAGGCTGTTGGCATTGCATCCACTTTTGAATCCATGGAGGACGTTCTACAGCTAAGCAACAGATCCTATTCTTCCAGAAACAGGCTCAAGATGTGCTGTAGACATACTTATCAAGCACGGAAGCTCAAAAACAAGGGAGCTCTTCTAATATTGGTTTGGATCTGTCTGGTGATGAGTGCATTTTACTATCTTAGTACATATCCCCCTACATTTCATCCAACTTCATATAATATTAATATTTATAGTATTACATGGGGACTCACTCTGCCAATAGCAGGATGGCTAGCTGACGTGTACCCTAAACGATACAAGGTGATATGCTAGAGTATCTTTGATTATGTGGATAACTTCTGTACTGGCAGTAGCAAGCTCTGTACTGTCACGTACAGCTAGCAGAGCAATACTACAACAATAGTACCAACAAATATGTAATGATTTGGCTGCTTCTTATAATGTCTATCGGTTTTGGAGGCTACCAAGCCAATATTGTCCTCTTGGGGATCGATCAACTTCAGAATGCTTCTACATATACAGATGAAATCACATCCCTCATAAGCTGGTATTTGTTTACATATTTCAGTGTTGGGATTATCGTTGACTTCATATACACATGGCTGGGTCAAGCATACAATGAACTACTACAAGAATTCCTAATTTGCATTTGCCTTACTTTAATGGTCATATCGACACTTTCATGTCACCAAATTTTTCTTAAAGAGCCAATAACACAAAACACTTTTATGTTAATCTACAAAGTCATCAAGTATGCCATCAAAACTAAGCATCCAAGATGTTGAAGTGCTTTCACTTATTGTGAAGATGAGCTTACTTCTTGTATCAACTTCGGTAAACGTAAATATGGAGGACCATTCACAACAGAAGAGGTGGAAAATGTCAGGATGTTTATAAGATTAGTAATCTTCATTTTTTGTCTATACCGCAGTAGCAAGTGGGGCATTATCATTAAACAATGTGGAGCACCAACTTATCATACATGACCGAGGCGACATCAGTTGTGATTTTGGTACTTGCTTTTGATACTACTCATTCTAATACTGAATGGTATAATGCTGGACATTCTTATGAAGTGGTATAAGAACAGAAAGAGGGAAGATGTTTTACCAAATGAACAAGTTTTTGCTGAGAGGTATTACACGAGGAATGAATGAATCTTTAGTTCTTATGATGATTATGTGTCTTAATTAATCATACTTTAGCAATAATTTTATAGACATAGTCAGTCCCATCATAGTTTATTGTGTTCCTAGATGTCGGATTGAAAGTTTATGGCAAATTTAATAATTATTCAAATATGTCATTTGTTTGTCTTAGCTTAATGGATTGTGGTTTTTGTTCATACTTAGCATGCCAACTAGTTACTTAGTAGCACTACTATCTTTATGCCTTGTAGGTATATTATACTAGTATTGAGCCCACCCCACTTGCATTACAGGACTTCTTGAAGTTGTCTTAATTCTGTTTTTGAATACTGACAAAATCAACCAGTTTATCGGGCACCTTGACCAGTTTGACTGGGTTTACAAGTTGGAATAGTAGTAAAATTAAAGGAGGTGACTTCAATAATCATGCATGGTCTGAACTGGAGAGCACTAGCTATTGAAAGGTAACATTCAAGTTACCTCTGAAGTTCATTGAAGTCTTCAACAGATGTCACTCAAACAAAGTTGAAATAGGCAAAAATAACATTTCAACGTTCAAGTTGAGATAATGAAAATATTGGACCTGTTTTGCTGATGGTGATTTGCCTTGTTTCAGTTGAATTTTATAATATCAGCATGGTATCATTGTATGTGTACATGAGTATACAGTAAAACATCATGAGTGAAACGAGCACAGATGATGTATAGCATGCAAGCTAGCCAGGAGATAGATTCTATACCAAACAGATCTAACATGCAAAACCCTCAATCAGCTTATATTGTATAGTAATATTTCCCGTTGAGATATGTCAAAATCATAAGTAAGGGGGGAGACGAGTAGGGGGAGAGTGAGGAAAAGCCGAGGGGAGGGAGAGAGAGAGAGAATTCAATATCAACGACATGATTAACTTACACAATGAGAAGACTAGTATGCATAACATTGTACATGACTCTAGTCTGCTGCTCTCTTGTTCAGAAGTGTCCTCCGGCTTTCTCTTTCTCTGCATTTCAATGCTCTTAGGCAGTAGAAGGCTCACAACAGCTACAATCACAGCACCCACACGGAGAAGATCAAAGATGAAGTGATGATTCAAGGGCCACCCCTTACCTCGTCATTATTATCATCGTTGGATGAGAATTGAGTAGAAGATGTAGGTGTAGGCCTAACCTGTGTTTTTGCTCCAAGCAAAGAGCAGAGCCCTGACCACAGGTCATCGGCCATGACCAAAGGCACACAGAGCCTGACCATAGCCATTGACAGTGCCTCTGGTCTCAGTCAATGATGAGTTACTGATCAGTGCTATCACACTAGTGAAAGATGTCACCCTGAAAGATACACCACAAAGTAGGCTTAAATTAAACTGGAATGGCATATCATGAGCTAGCAAAAAAATGATGTAGACAAGGAAGAAGCTGCTGAGGTAAATTTATTCAATGCCATAGAAATCGTGTACTCTAGGATGGACTGTACATCACCTATACACAAGGCAAGGTCACTGGACGTAATGTCAAAGGATGCAGACTCTTCACAAACTCTCTCCTGTCAAAGGAAGTGGGGGGGGGGGGGGGGGGGGGGGGGGGGGGGGGGGGGGGGAGAGATGAAGAATGGTTTATTTATCATGGAGCAATCAATCTACTATGTTATGACCCTCATCCAGTATAACCACGGTCCCCTGTATGTCAATACCATGCATGCACCTTGTCTGCAGAGAATAAACAACACAACAGAATGATGGTATATACAAAAACATTGTACTATCTGTAATGTAAGCATCCTAGAGGTGTCAATGTCAGATTCTAATGCAGTAAAATTAATTACACCTCGATCATCTGTGTTTAGGGGAACTGACATGGTCAGTACATTAACATCCAGTATGTAGTTATAAGGCATAAAGATGACATCAGCCTGAGACTTGAGCTCCCTAGCGAGGTAGTAGGGACACATTCTCTGCCTGGTACCAGTCAGCATGAGATCTTCAATGTCCAATACCTCACCAGCAGACAACTGTAAATGCTTCACTATTATAGCAAAATGTATCAAAGTATACATGTACACACCACCACACAAGATTTGGTTATGACATGAAACTATTGGTAATAATATACTTACAATCAGTATTGGTGTAATAGAAACAAGCATGATTGTGAATCTTGGCACAACACAAATGAACCTACATACATGATGGATACTTATAATACGCGATTTGAGAGTGCAGTAGTGCATTAGCTGTTGACCAACCTTTTCAGCATTTGTCTCCTTCTTGGAGACTTCTGGGTGAATACATAGCTGTTCCCTGGAACCAATGATGGCCACTCTCGGTCTAAAGATAGATCAATTAGGTATGTAATATTACAAGCATAGCCTTAAAATTGTTTCAACTAGCCTGTATTTCGTGTTCTTGAGCTCATGTATGACTTGTGAGAGCTGGGAGTGGGTCCTCGAGGCATAGATGATCTTGGGAACAGAAGGAAACTGGGAACCTACAATATTTAATAATTAGATCTATCAATCACAAAGCTACAGCTGTAACTTGTGTCATTTTTGTTCCCATAAAAATTTAGTCGAAACTTTAGACAAATAATAGTTTTATCGACAAAAATAAACACACACTAGATCTACGTACAAGCTCTTTTTCCTCCACCCCCTGCATTGGATTTCCTCATCCCTCTATCTATATGTACAATGTACTTCTATTTCTATACCTATTGATGGGTCAATATCCCAGGGATTCTCCCCACCCTGTGTCCAGGCTGGTGCCTCCACACCATTGCCGTGGCTCTCTCTGAATTGGTGCAGCTGTTCTCTGATGAGGCTCTCTCTCCAGGCCAGAGTGGCACAGAGAAGGCAGAGGGTCTTACCAGTACCCGTGGGAGACTCAAGGATCGCGTTGGTTCCCTAGGGTGATGTACATCAAGTGTGTCAAAGGATACAGTGAATGAAATGAACTTGTTGACATAATTTATCAGTTACAGCAAAATTTAATTATGGACGGGGGTGGCGGTGGTGGAATGTCATCATTTGGCATGTATTTTATACTGTAACAATCAATGGAATAAACTTAGCATGTGTTCAAATTTTCAACTTTTTATATACTGTGAGAGCAGTCTGGCAGTACTTGCCTGCTGTAGTGCCTGGATGACCTTCTCCATGTAGACTATCTGGCATGGGTAGGGCCTGAAAGGAAATTCCAAAGACACGTTGCTCAAAATCAAGGTGTTCATCCTCTTCACGACAAGCCTGAAAGGTACAAACAAGGGGAGGTCACTCCCATAGGCGCCGTGTCCTGAGCTGCGACCGGGGTCAAGATGCGGTCAAACGGTCAAGGTACTTTCTGGGGGTCGGTCAAACGGTCAAGCAGTGTGCTGGGGCACTATCTACGGCACTACTGGCGATCAAGAGGCGTGGTCGATCCTTTTGCGCATGCGCAATCAATCGATGGTCAAGGGTCAAGGGCAAAAATCCGCCGTGGTCAAGCGGTTAAGGCCGTTTTTCGACGGTCAAAAATCTTGACCCCGGTCGCACGGCGCCTATGGGAGTGACCCCCCCTTGTACAAAGTGGAATACCCGGTAGGTAAAGGACGCCAAAGGTGTGGGTGACCTATGACCTCCCATTTTGACGCGCTGCACTGATGACCGGGTGATTGGCGACCTTTACCCCAATATCTCATGAGACAAGGAAAATTAATGCGAAAATTACTAATCTATGAAAACCGCTAGCTAGCTAAATGAAAGTACAAACTAAGAAGTATAATACCGCTCAGCAAAAACTTGCTCATTTGGTAAAACATCTTCCCTCTTTCTGTTCTTATACCACTTCATAAGAATGCCCAGGATTATACCATGCAGTATCAGAATGAGTAGTATCAAGAGCAAGTACCAAAATTCACAACTGATGATTCCTTTTTTCCATGTTGCTGACTGCATAGTAAATGGCTGCAATATTGCAAATCCCATTCCACAGTAGAGCACCACACAGCCACACACAGCACCAAACAGAAGCCCCCTCATAGAGTAAGGACTTTGGGAGCAGATAAATTCCAAAGCACAAATGGCAAAACTAATCAACGACAGTGAATTGAGAAAATGTGGTAACATGATCCATTTCATATCAAAAGCTGAACTTAGGGTGCTATTTTCTTCAGTGAATATGCATTGAATGGTTGTGTTGTTGTGTTCAATATAACTGTGGTGAGCTGTTAGATCAATTACAATCAGCGTGATGACATTTGCTATTTGTGATATCACACCCACAAAACCTTTCCAGATATAATTCTGCACACAAGGTAAGTGTTTCCACAAGAGTGGATAGAAAACAAATTCTTGGAGTGGTACAAATACTACTCCAGTAAAATAGAATACTAGGTTAATAGGGGTGTAGATTACTCTCCATCTGGGTTTATGGAACAATTTGTAAAGTGATATGATGTCTTGATTGTTGCTTACAATAAGCTGGTTCCCTAACTTATGAAGTGAAAGCATTCCAATTACCACCAAAGTGCCAACAAACATGATGGCTAACAACCTGAGAAACGTCTTGACATTTTCTACCTCTTCTGTTGTGAATGGTCCACCGTATTTATGTTTGCCAAAGTCAATACGAAAAGGAAGTTCATCTTCACAGTAAGTGAAAGCACTTCGACATCTTGGATGTTTAGTCTTGATGGCATACTTGATGACTTTATAGATTAATCGAAAAGGATTTTGTGTTATTGGCTCCTTCAGTAAAATGCTGTCAAATGAAAATATCGAAATGGTCATGACAGTTAGGCAAATGCAAATTATAAATTCCTCCAGGAGTCCATTATATGCCCCACCTAGATACATATCTATCAACAAGATGACAATCCCACCACCAAAGTATGTGAACGAATACCAGCTTATAAAAGATGTAATTTCATCTGTAGAAGCATCCTGAAGTTGATCGATTCCAAAGAGGACAACATTGGCTTGGTAGCCTCCAAGTGCAAGGGACATTATGAAAAGCAGTACAGCATTTATATAATTGTTTTTGATGCTGTAGTAGCTCTCCACAAACTGTGATAGTACAGAGCTCGCTACTAACAGTACAGAGGCTATCCACATGATCAAGATACTCCAGCGTATCACTTTGCACCGTTTGAGGTACACATCAGCTAGCCAGCCTGCTATAGGTAAAGTGAGTCCCCAGGCAATACTGTACATGTGCCAATATGGATGAAATATATGGGGAGACAGGTATAGGTAGTAAAAGGCACTTGTTACCAAAAAGTTCCAAACCAATATTAGAAGAGCTCCCTTGTTTTTGAGCTTCCGTATGCGATAAGAAGGTCTACAGCACATCTTGAGCCTGTCTCCAGCAGAATAGGATTTGTTGCTTAGCTGTAGAACGTCCTCCATGGGAGACTGAATGGATCCCGTGGAAGACTGGACAGATTCCATGACACTAATGGCTGCTTGTTTCGTCTGGCTGGATTTAATGATGAATCAACTAATTTAAAAGTGCTGTCATAGGTATATGTCAAAGTTAATATATAGCTACTCTTTATTCTTCATGTGTATACTTGCTTGAGGATATAATATTATGTACAAGAACGTGGGAGCATGCTGTAACGAAGTCTAGCATGCATTAGGAAAATAAGCACAAATAGCTAAAGTGCAGATACATTAGCTATGAAAACAAACATACTATTCCTGGTACTACTCAAAATGTCAACTTAAGACACCAATACCAACCACCTTATAGGACAACCGACCACCTGATGTAAACTTGATAACAGGCCTATAGGGAAATTTTTTGTATATAATAATAGCTATAGGTTTTGCATAAGCATACACTGTAAACAATGAATAGTGAAGGTCACTACCTGGTAGTGATATCTGTGGCAAATTGTAGTGACCGTCACTATAATTTGCCACAGATATCACTACCAGGTAGTAGTCTCGAAACCAGACTTCTCCCTCCACAGCGTTTAGTTCTTTCAGGATAAACACGAGGAGGGAGGGTCTGGGAGACTGAGACTGCCTAATACCGTTTTGGATCCAGATTATGCAACATTTACGTGACGTCACGCGTTGGGCCCGCCCGGGGGCGCCCACATGATGCCAAGAGCAAGCCAGTTGATATTCATTTGGCCGTTTACGAGAGCTATGGAGGCTTCTCTACGATCGAGTTAGCCTTTGTAAAGTACCTAGAGCTACTAAACTCGTTGAACAAAGTCGATCTGGTCGCTCAAACGTTCAAATACGTGACGTCACTCGCGTTCTGCAATCTGATTGGCCCGCCAAAATCTTGGCGCACGGATCCAAAAAGGTATAGGCAGTCTCCCAGACCCTCCCTCCGCGTGTTTATCCTGAAAGAACTAAACGCTGCGGAGGGAGAGGTCTGGTTTCGAGACTAACCAGGTAGTGGGTAGTGACCTTCGCTATTCATTTTTTACAGTGTATATACAAGTATACAAGCTTTTGACAATGTATCCAATAAGTATAAGTTATATCATGAGGTAGAGGTCTCTACGTGATTTACACACCGAGGGTCGGTGTCACAGGACAGAACCTCCCCCCGGAAATTTTCTCCGGGGGAGAGAATATCCTAAGGACAAGCTCCCCCCCCCCCCGAGTGGATTTCCCAGATACCGTGTCATGTACACTGAAGTAAGTGAAAATTACGGTTCGTGTCACATTTTGTTGGGGGGGGGGGGGGGGGGGAGGATTTTTACTAGAGGGGGAGATGGTGTCAGTGCCATGAGGGTCAGAGGGATGATATGACCATATCACCCCTCTATAGCCTTGGGGAGGGATGATATGATTATAATATCACCCTGCAATTACCATGGAAACAAGAGCAAGTGGGATATATATATAAATATACACCTATAAGGAGGTGTATATCTGATATGTACACCTCCTATAGAGCAATCTGATTGGTTAGAATGTTACAACCATGGTACAAGTAATAGTTAAAGCCCAGTCACCAGGGATTTATGGCAGTAAACCGACCCGAGTCTGAGGGCGCAGCCCGAGGACAAGGGCGGTTCACGTTGCCATAAATCCCTGGCAACTGGGCTTTAACTTTTATCAGGAGTAGATTAGATAGGAGTGTTGAACTACAGTACAAACGTTGCAACAGCGTTCCGGTAGGATGACGTACACAAAATGGCAATCAGTCATGTAGCTGAGGTAGGTGTAATGTAGGCCACAGCTACTAGCCTCGAACCAGGCTCTCCCCCTCCTCGCGCAAATTTAAACGCGAAAAGTTGAAGGAGGGGGAGAGCCTGGAAGATCTTGATCACGTGCTGGACATGGATGACGTTTTTTGGACATGGTTTTCAATTAGTGGTCGATATCGCCCACGCACCGCGACCGTTAACGCTGACTATGACTCCGCAGTTTTCGATGGCCTGTATGGAGCCATGAACGATCGACGATCTGAGTGTATAAACCATCGATCTGCTGACTAGATCGCCTAAGGCTGTACTTCGTCGAATACGGTTGGGCTAGCTGAGCTACTTCGATCGACAGGATCTCTTGAGAAGAACCGCTCCAAGGACCAACGTTCACCAAAAGATACCCTACCTAGTTCTATGTTTAGCGAAGGAGAACCTCAGGCGATCTAGTTAGCAGATCGATGGTTGGTACACTCAGATCGTCGATCGTTCACACAGGCCATCGAGAAACTGCAGAGTCATAGTCAGCGTTTTAGCGGTCGCGGTGCGTGGGCGATATCGACCACTGATTGAAAACCATGTCAAAAAACGTCATCCATGTCCAGCACGTGATCAAGATCTTCCCGGCTAGCTCTCCCGATCCCCCCTCCTTCAACTTTTCGCGTTTAAATTTGCGTGCGGAGGGGGAGAGCCTGGTTCGAGGCTACACAGCTACAGCTGCATAGAGTGCTGCACAGCAGGGGAATCTCTCAGTTTACACTACTACACTATTGGGCTGGACTTAACATGACCACTATTCATTTATGCTGGTGTTTGTGACATCATCCTACCGGAACGCGTTTACAGGCAGTTCAACACTCCTCTCTAATCTACTCCTGCTTTTATATATCCCATCTGATTGGTCCGTGGAGTATGATAGAGCGGCGTGCGCAATAAGTCTTCCTTAGCAACTGCCACAGCAAATAAAAGAAAGTCGAAAATTGAAGGGACCCCGAGAATGGCTTCATCTCAAGTTCTCAGTGCTACATGTGCTAGCTGTCCATCAACCAGTCATAGTGTGTCAGCAACTAGGTCTAGGGTTCACGTGAACGGCAGTAGCTTCGATAACAACAAGCAAGTAGTTTCAACTACAGTGACTAACAATTACTGACTCGATCTAGCTAACGCTATTAGAGTAGGCTATAGCTAGCTAGCTAGCTAGTACTGGTGGACTTTAAACTGCCACGTGATGAGATCGAGCGATAACTAATAGCTTCCTGCTTAGTGTCAATTAGCGCGTCTCTGTGTAAACAATTTGCGTGGACTATACTGTGTGTATACAAGTACATACATACCTACAGAATACAGAGCACCATTTCTCTGTATACACACTCAATGGTGTGGACTTAGTTGGATGACTGTTTGTATGAAACAAACAATGATTCTAATTGATTGGAATGACTGCCAGGGGGAGAGAGCTCGCGGTTATGGCTCATACTTCACTACAAGTTGCAGGGGAGGGAATTATGGCTCATAATATCCTATGACTCTATGGGATGAATGTATTAGGTGGGAAGTAGCAGAAATACTTAGACATGCAATTGACATTTAAAGTACAGTAACTGTAGTTTAAACTAATGAGTCACAATTGGCAGTTGGTTCCAAATATAATAGCCAGTGGAAAAAGTGGAATTTTGGTAGGAGCAGGTTCTAAAGTTAGCTTTCAACATTCTGGATCAGCAACTTACGTATACATAGTGGCTCAGGATGGGTATGCTTCTGTACTCATGCACTGCTTTGAAAACGAAGTACCGCTGAAAGCACTTGGTTCATAGCTAATTAGCTAATGTAGTTGCATTTTTTAATGCATGCATGTTCTCATATATTATTAGAATAACAAATGGTATGACTATAATAACCTGGGCTGCATTTTGATTAATTGTTGCAAGTAGTGCTGTCTCCTGCAGAATAGGATCTGTTGCTTAGCAGTAGAATATCCTCCATGGATTCAGAAGCAGACTCTGACATGATAGATTCGCTAACTGGCAAATTAGTAGTGTTTAAACTAATTTTGTGCTCTGGTTTGCTGCTAGGGGCGTTTAGCTATACTAGTATTGGTTTGGAATCACCTGGTACTAAGCTATCTTACTCTATACCCCTATGTCTTTCATTCAACTTGGCATGTGTACAGTATTATAATATGGGGACTCTCTCTACCAATAGCAGGCTGTCTAGCTGATGTGTGCCTTGGGCAGTACAAAATCATACACTGGAGTATCTTGATCACGAGGATAGCCTCAGTACTGGTAGTAGCAAGTTCTGTACTGTCACAATTTGTGACAAGTTACTATTACATAAACAACTTTCACCACATCCCCAGTAGCTGAATAAATGGTACATATGGTAAAAGGTCGTCAGTATATGTACTGTCTAGGTCTATGCGTGTGCTATACCTCATGACCTCATTCACAGAGATGAACTCGACAGATCGATGTTTCAGTTTAATACAGACGAACTCGACAGCACAGTAGCTACAGATCGGTACGTAGCACGAGTACGTATGGCGCGCCAAACGTACGTGATATGCAATGCTGTATGCGTGCTATATATAGCGCTAGGTAGCTTTACTTATACATGGGATTACGTAAGCCAAAAGAACGCATGGAGTTCATACTTGTCAGAGAAAGTAACACGCAGCTTTTAAGGTATTAGCTGGATACGGGCGTAAGTTACTCTACATAGTACTAGACTCAGTTTTCAAGTCTCACAAAGGCTCTATCGAGGCCCTGGATTTTATTATAATTACCTCATAAATTACCGCATAGATTACCTTCATAAATTACACCATAGGTTTCATTATAATTACCTCATAACCACAGAAAAGTAAATTGCTACTGGGGATGTAATTACTTATGCAACAGCTGTGTTATTTATTATCATATGTATTGAATTTGAAGGCTACCAAGCCAATATTGTTCTCTTTGGAATTGGCCAACAACTTCAGGATGCTTCTACAGACAGTGAAATTACATCCTTTATAAACTGGTTTACGTGCACATGGTTCAGTAGTATGGCCATCAATTACTTCATAGACGTATATCTAAGTGAGAGATATGGTGGATTGCTAGAGAAATTTGCAATTTGCATTTGCCTTACTCTAATGGTCACTTTGACAATAGCTTTTGACAGAGTTTTTCTTAAAGAGCCAATAACACAAAACCCATTTTGGTTAATCTACAAAGTCATCAAGTATGCCATCAAAACTAAACATCCAAGATGTCGAAGTGCTTTCACTTACTGTGAAGATGAGCTTCCTTCTCATATCAACTTTGGCAAACGTAAATACGAAGGACCATTCACAACAGAAGAGGTGGAAAAGTCGAGACATTTCTGAGATTATTAATTTTCATATTTGTATGTTCTGCAGTGTCAAGTGTGATACTATCATTTTCTACAGGGTATGAACTTATCTTTAAAAAAGACACATCCTACTTACATGGATTCCAGAAATACGACTGGATAACAACAGAAGGTCCAGCATACTTTGGTGGAGCAGATTGGTAGCATTATTTTCTATCCTCTTCTACAGAAATCACTATCGTGTATACGAAGCTATCAATGGAAATTGTCAGTGGGGTTAATATCACAAATGGCCAGAGTCATTGCTCTGATCACAATTGATATTACAGCTCGTTACAACACAATAATTCAACTATTCAATGCATATTCATGGCAGAAAGTGGCATCCTAGGTTCTAATTTTAACATGAAGTGGATGATCTTACCACGTTTACTCAATTCAGTCTCACTAATCACCTTAATCACAGGTGCCTTTGAACTTATCTGCTCCCAATCCCCTTACTCTATGAGGGGACTTCTCTTTGGAGCGATATATGGTAGTGTGGTGCCATACTGCACGATAGTAGGGTATGGAATTTGGAACCCATTTATGAAGCACTCAACAGTTTGGGGTACAGGTATCATTTATTTTAGTTGTGAATTTTGGTTCTTGCTGTTGATCCTACTCTTTCTGATGGCTTATACCATAATACTGCGCATTCTTATGAAATGGTACAAGAACAGAAAAAGGGAAGATGTCTTACCAAATGAACAAATTTTTGCTGAGAGATACTATACTAAATATTCGGATAACATTTAATACAGCCGAACGAGTGTTTTAACGATTACAATTTTCTATGTTTCTTTACTAGGCTTCATAAATAACATGAAGTATTATTGTGGTGTGGGTATATTTCTGGTAATTTCTTCTGACTACATATATGTGACAGGATTTGTGAAAAAGGACCTTTTTGACAAAATTAATTGAGTTTAGCAGCCATTCAAGTGCCACTATAGGATAGCTCTAAATGGTGACCTAATAAGAGCTTATCACACTGTACAGTTAAGTAGAAAAACAGGCTCAATGATGCAATAAAAATAACTAGCATTCTATTGTCCCATAGTAGCACAAATATAGGCCATTTTCAATTGCTTATTTCTTAGAATGATATTCTCGTCAAAAAGGTCCCTTTTCCCAAATCGTGTCACATATAGCGATCTCAAATAGTTCTGGATATAGCTACAGTTGCTTGTCAGTTGTCAGTGATGTTCAGCCAATACATGTTGCATAATAAAGTTAAATGCCATTAGCTAGCTACAGCTAGTGTTTGTTTGTCTTATCTCATGAGCTTTCAGTTTGAGCTTACTTTCTTTACCCATGGCATGTCATTTTAATGCATATCCTCACCGTGAATGTGTGTGCTGCTGTGACCAAGCGCCATATAATTATTACATGCAGATGAGCTTCTGTATTCAATAAGTGGGTCTACAGCATATCTCAATTGAGCCTAACTCTGGGAGAATTAATAGGATCTATTGCTTAACTGTAGAACATCCCTCACAGATTCATAAGTGGATGCTACAGATTCAGTGCCAACAGCCTCTGAGTTGTCTTCCATTTAATAATACATCACTTATACTCTTGGACTCTGATCAAGTACATGGTTCCCCACATATCAACTAAAAACATACTACAGGTACAATAATGTTTCCAGAAAAATTGAGGATAACTGATAACCAAACTGCATGAATATAATATCGAAAGCAAAAACTACATGTTACTCAATCCAAATACTCATATCCAATGTCAAGACATGTTTAAGATTATTTTTATCAGTACTACAGCAGCAAGTGGGGCATTTTCATTAAACCTTGTGGAGTACCAACTTATACATGACCTAGGCAACATCCATGGCACATTTCACTTCAAAAAAAGCATCTGGATAACTATGATAACTATATTGAACTAACATTTCAGTGGGACAATACTAGCACTCCTATAATTATGAGTTTATTTTCTACCCTCTCCGATGGAATTGTGCACCCTAGCTATATACAAAGCTATCAATGGGGAATTGTCAGTGAAAGTATAGCAAAGGTCATCGCAAAGCAGCTGGATAACTATTGAACTAACATTTTATTTCAGTGAAATAGTACTGGTACTCCTATATGAGTTAATTTTTTACCCTCTCCTATGGAATCATGTACCCTATATGCAGAGCTATCAGTGGAAAGTGTCAGTGGGGGTAATATCACAAATAGCAAAAGTCATAGCATTCATGGCTATTGATTTAACCGCTCGCCATAGTTACGTTCAACACAATAACGCAACCATTCAATGTATATTCACTGCATGAACAAAGTGGCATCCTCAATTCTAGTTTTAACATGAAGTGGATGATCTTACCACAAGTATTCAATTCACTTTCAATATTAATAATCACTTCAGCCATTGGTGCTTTTGAATTTATCTGCTCCCAAAGTCCTTACTCTATGAGGGGGCTTCTATTTGGTGCTACATATGGCAGTATGGTGCTATACTGTGCAATGGGATTTGGAATATTGCATCCATTTACAGGAATCATCAGTTGTGAATTTTGGCACTTACTTTTGATGCTACTCATTCTAATACTGAATGGTATAATGATGGGCATTCTTATGAAGTGGTACAAGAACAGAAAGAGGGAAGATGTTTTACCAAATGAACAAGTTTTTGCTGAGCGGTATTACAGTAGGAATGAATGAATCTTTAGTTCTTATGATGATTATGTGTCTTAATTAATCATACATTAGCAATAATTTTATAGACATAGTCAGTCCCATATACTGTGTTCCTAGATGTCAGATCAGATTGAAATTTATGGCAAATTTAATAATTATTCAAATGTGAAACTGTACATTGTTTGTTTGTCTTAGCTTAATGGATTGTGGTTTTTGTTCACCCTTAACACACCAACCAGTTACTTAGGAGCACTACCAACTTTACTTTATTAACATGCAAAACCCTTGATCAGCTATACTGTATAGTGATATTCCCGTTGGGATACATCAAAATCATAATTAAGTAAGGAGGAAGACGAGTAGGGGGAGAGGGCAAGCTATAAGCTGTTTACCATTTGGAATGTGGAGTAGATATAAAGTTACTTTTCAATAGCTAGTGTTCTCCAGTTCAAACTAAGCATGATTATTGAAGTTGTAGGTGTCACGTCCTTTCCACTACTATACTAACTTGTAAATCCAGTCAAACTGGTCAAGATGCTTGATAAACTGGTTGATTTTGTCAGTATTCATAAACAGTGTGGAGGAATTAATGATATTCAAAACAACTTCAAGAAGTCCTATAATGCATGTGGGGTGGCCTCAGTATAATTATAGCTACAAGGCGTAAAGATAGTAGTGCTACTAAGTAACTGGTTGGCATGCTAAGTATGAACAAAAACCACAATCCATTAAGCTAAGACAAACGACATACAGATTCACATTTGAATAATTATTAAATTTGCTATAAACTTCAATCTGACATCTAGGAACACAATAAACTATGATGGGACTGACTAAGGCTATAAAATTATTGCTAAAGTATGATTAATTAAGACACATAATCATCATAAGAACTAAAGATTTATTCATTCCTCATGTAATACCACTCAGCGAAAACTTGCTCATTTGGTAAAACATCTTCCCTCTTTCTGTTCTTGTACCACTTCATAAGGATGCCCATCATTATACCATTCAGTATTAGAATGAGCAGCATCAAAAGTAAGTGCCAAAATTCACAACTGATGATTCCTGTTCACCATGCTGCTGAATGCTTTGTAAATGGATGCAATATTCCAAATCCCATTGCACAGCATAGCACCATACTGCCATATGTAGCACCAAATAGAAGCCCCCTCATAGAGTAAGGACTTTGGGAGCAGATAAATTCAAAAGCACCAATGGCTGAAGTGATTATTGAAAGTGAATTGAATACTTGTGGTAAGATCATCCAGGAGCTAAGATAAACAAACAATGTACAGTTTCACATTTGAATAATTATTATTTAATTATTATTAGCTATTGTGTTCAATATAACTATGGCGAGCGGTTAAATCAATAGCCATGAATGCTATGACTTTTGTTATTTGTGATATTACCCCCACTGACAATTTCCACTGATAGCTCTGCATATAGGGTACATGATTCCATAGGAGAGGGTAAAAAATTAACTCATATAGGAGTACCAGTACTATTCCACTGAAATAAAATATTAGTTCAGTAGTTATCCAGCTGCTTTTGTAGAAACTATGAAAGTGAAATGTGCTATGACTGTTGCCTTGGTCATACAAGACAAGTTGGTACTCCACATTGCTTAATGATAATGCCCCACTTGCTACTGCGGAACTGACAAAAATGACAATTATTAATCTTAGAAATGTCTTGACATTTTCCACCTCTTCTGAGAGATTATCCACATATTCAAGATATTCCAGTGTGTCATCTTGTATCATTTAAGGTACACATCAGCTAGCCATCCTGCTATTGGCAGAGTGAGTCCCCATGTAATACTATGTGATACGAAGTTGGATGAAATGTAAGGGGATAAGTAGTAAGATAGTAAAATACGCTCATCACCAGGCAGTTCCAAACCAATATTAGAAGAACTCCCTTGTTTTTGAGCTTCCATGCTTGATAAGTAGGTCTACAGCACATCTTGAGCCTGTCTCCAGCAGAATAGGATTTGTTGCTTAGCTGTAGAACGTCCTCCATAGATTCAGAAGTGGATGCAGTACCAACAGCCTCTGAGTTGTCATCCATTATTTAGATGATTAGAATGTTAGCATCACCAACTGTAGGATCACGTATGCATGGTTCCCCCACTGAATACATTGTAATATTCCACTTAGTATTTTTGTGATAATTATATTTCTTGTATGCATGACTACAGCAACATACATATTGTGAGGATAAGCACTAGAATCATAAGCACTCACTAAGAAAATAAGCACAAGCTGAAGCTCATGAGCTAAGACAAACAAACAACAGATGTAGCTAGCTAATACAACATGACTGACAAACAGATATAGCTATTTCCAGGAGAGTTCTTCGAGATAGGTATAGTCAGAAGGAATTACTCACACCACAATCAATACTTCATGTCATAAAAATAGTCATTATCTCATGAACTTGTTATCTGAATATCTTGTATAGTACCTCTCAGCAAATATTTGTTCATTTGGTAAGACATCTTCCCTTTTTCTGTTCTTGTACCACTTGATAAGAATGCACAACATTATGGTATAAGCCACCAGAAAGAGTAGGATCAATAGTAAGTACCAAAATTCACAACTTATGATTCCTGTGCCCCAAACCTGTTTTGAGTGCTTTGTAAATGGTTTCAAAACTCCATACCCTATCACACCATAAAGCATAACACAACCATACATAGCTCCAAAGAGAAGTCCCCTCATAGAGTAAGGGGATTGGGAGCAGATAAGTTCAAAGGCACCTGTGATTAAGGCGATTAGTGAGACTGAATTAAGTAAACTTGGTAAGATCATCCATTTCATGTTGAAATTAGAACTTAAGATCATGCCACTTTCTGCCACGAATATGCATTGAATATTTGAATTATTGTGTTCATTGTATTTGTAACGAGCTGTAATATCAACCACCATCAGTGCAATGACTCTCGCCATTTGTGATACTACACCCACATATAATTTCCAATGATAACTCTGTATACAGGATAGTGATCTCCTTAGCAGAGGATAGATAATAAATTCATAAATTGCTACCAGTACAGCTGCACCGAAATATGCTGGACCTTTTGTTGCTATCCAGCTGGATTTGAGGAATTCACGAAAATAGAATGTATCTTGTTCTAAGAAGAGTTCATACCCTGTATTAATAGAGAATATCCCACTTGACACTGCAGAACTTACTAAAATGACAACTAATAGTCTCAGAAATGTCTTGACATTTTCCACCTCTTCTGTTGTGAACGGTCCTCCATATTTACATTTGCCAAAGTCAATACGAGAAGGAAGCTTATCTTCACAATAAGTGAAAGCACTTCGACATCTTGGATGCTTAGTTTTGATGGCATACTTGATGACTTTGTAGATTAACTGAAAAGGGTTTTGTGTTATTGGCTCTTTAAGAAAAACTCTGTTGAAAGCTGTTGCCAAAATAACCATTAGAGTAAGGCAAATGCAAACTGCAAATTTCTGCAGCAGCATACCATATTTTCCACTTAGATACATGTCTATGAAATAATCGATGGCCACACTACTGAACCATGTGCAGATATACCAGCTTATGAAGGATGTAATTTCATCTGTAGAAGCATCCTGAAGTTGGTCAATTCCAAAGAGAACAATATTTGCTTGGTAGCCTCCAAATGCAATAATATAATGATTAACAGCACAGCTGTTACATAATAATTAATACTATAGTAGCTCTCCACAAATTGTGACAGTACAGAGCTTGCTACTACCAAGACTGAGGCTATCCACATGATAAACATACTCCAGCATATCACCTTGTAGCGTCTAAGATACACATCAGCTAGCCAGCCTGTTATTGGTAGAGTTGGTCCCCATATAATACTGTATGTTATATGATGCCAATTTGGGTGAAGTACATAGGGGTATAGAGTAAAATAGTAAAGAACACATAGTACCAGGTGATTCCAAGCCAATATTAGTGTAGCTCCTTTGTTTTTGAGCCTCCGCATTCGATAAGAAGGTCTGCAGCATATCTTAGACCTGTCTCGAGCAGAATGAGATCTGTTGCTTAGCTGTAGAATGTCCTCCATTGATCCAGAATTGGACTCACTTTCGCTACCAACAACTTTTGAGTTATTTTCCATTATTTTGGGGCAGAGATTGAGAATATAGCTAAATAAACCACTACTTGGATCACCTAATTGTGGTACGGCTGCCTATACACCCGGTACGTATGTGCATGTATATATGGCCATCAAAATGTAGCTAAGTGGCCTTTCTCATGTACACATGGCTATGCAAATAGCAGGCAGTAACTAGTACATAAATGCCATTCAAAAAATAAAGTCAAATTGAAAGACCATTAGCTAAAAGTAACATGCCTCTATGTTAGCTGTTTGAGCCTCATTCTCTTGCTTTTGTTTGTCTTAGCTAATGCATTGTATGTATTTCTTAATGCATGCTTCACCAGATATGGCATGCCATTTTCATATTATACTATGCTTGAACTGCTATTTAATGTTACTTAAGGGCATTGCAAGAAGTGAAATAAAACTTTAGTATATACTCAATCTCAACAGTTCAAACACAATGGAAGACAAAGTAATATCTGAGTCCATTTCTGGGTCAATGGAGGACGTTCTACAGCTAAGCAACAGATCCTATTCTACTAGAGATAGGCTCAAGATGTGCTGTAGACCTTCTTACCGAATACGAAGGCTCAAAAACAAGGGAGCCATTCTAATATTGGTTTGGAATCACCTGGTGTTGTGTGTCAATTACTATCTTACTCTATACCCCAATACGTTTCGTCCAACTTGGCATATGTACAGTATTATATGGGGACTCTCTCTACCCATAGCAGGCTGTCTAGCTGATGTGTGCCTTGGGCGGTACAAAATCATACGCTGGAGTATCTGGATGATGTGGATAGCCTCGGTACTGGTAGTAACGAGTTCTGTACTGTCACAATTTGTGGAGAGCTACCATCATATTAGTAATTACGTAACAGCTGTGCTGCTTATCATCTTATGCATTGCATTCGGAGCATACCAAGCCAATATTGTCCTCTTTGGAATCGACCAGCTTCAGGATGCCTCAACAGATGAAATTACATCCTTTATAAGCTGGTATGTGTGCACGTTGTTCAGTGGCATGGCCATCAATTATTATGTCTAGAAGGGGCATTTGGTGGATTGCTGGAGCTTGTAATTTGTTTTTGTCTTACTTTAACGGTCATTTTAGCAATAGCTTTCAACAGAGGTTTTCTTAAAGAGCCAATAACACAAAATCCTTTTCAGCTAATCTACAAAGTTATCAAGTATGCCATCAAAACTAAGCATCCAAGATGTCGAAGTGCTTTCACTTACTGTGAAGATGAGCTTCCTTCTCATATCGACTTTGGCAAATGTAAATATGGAGGACCATTTACAACAGAAGAGGTGGAAAATGTCAAGACATTTCTGAGACTATTAGTTTTCATATTTGTAGGTTCTGCAGTGTCAAGTGGAATATTATCATCTAATGTAGGACGTGAGGTTATCCTTAAACACGGTCGAGAAGACACATCTCACTATCATGGATTCCATAAATCCAGCTGGACAGCAACTGTAGACCTAGCATACTTCAGTGGAGCAGTCCTGGTAGCACTTTACGAGTTCATTTTCTATCCTCTGCTACGGAAATCACTAACCTGTATACAGAGTTATCATTGGAAATTGTCAGTGGGGTTAATATTACAGATGGCCAGAGTCATTGCACTGATAGCAATTGATCTTACAGCTCGACACAATTACATCAAACACAATAATTCAACTATTCAATGTGTGTTCATTGCAGAAAGTGGCATCCTAAGTTCTAATTTTAACATGAAGTGGATGATCTTACCACATTTTCTCAATTCAGTCTCGCTAATCGCTTTAGTCACAGGTGTCTTGGAATTTATCTGCTCCCAATCCCCTTACTCTATGAGGGGACTTCTCTTTGGAGCTATGTATGGTAGTGTCGTACTATACCGTGTTGTTGGATTTGGAATTGTGGAACCATTTACGAAGCAGTCAACAGTCTGGGGCACAGGAATAACAAGTTGTGAGTTTTGGTTCTTGCTACTGATATTACTCATTCTAATACTGAATGGCATAATGCTGTGCATACTTGCTAAGTGTTACAAGAACAGAAAGAGGGAAGATGTTTTACCAAATGAACAAATTTTTGCTGAGAGATACTATACTAGGAGGTAGTTCTTATGATGATGTGTTGTGTGTTTAATTTGTTCTTTATAACCATAGTCTGTCTTACTGTTTAGTTTTAGTACTAACTATTGTGTTTCTAGAGCAATTAGCCACTTCTTCAGTATAAGGGTATGATGCTTTCATATCGTTGAAAAATATTATAATGTAAGGGAGAGTATGTTTGTTTTCATAGTTAATGCATCTGCCATCTGCACTTTATTTATGTTTATTTTCATAATGCATGCTAGACTATGTTACAGCACTAGCATGCTCCCAATTAAGCTGCAAGCTAAATCAATGAAGGCAGCAACATTATGCATACCTTGGCTAGTAAGTATACATATAGAATGTGATAATGTGACATAGAAGCACTTTAGTTGATGCATTCAGCCATTATAGCTAGCATGCAAAAAGCGAGTCTGTCATTGAATGCATTCTTACGGAGAACATTTTACTAATCTGAATCCATGGAGGATGTTCTCCAACTACAAGGGACATTATGTAAAGCAGTACAGTGTTTATGTAATTATTTTTGATGCTGTAGTAGCTCTGTACTAATTTTGACAGTACAGAGCTTGCTACTGCCAGTACAGAGGCTATCCACATGATCAAGATACTCCAGCATATCATCTTGTATCGTTTAAGGCACACGCCAGCTAGCCATCCTGCTATTGGTAGAGTGAGTCCCCAGGCAATACTGTACATGTGCCAATATGGATGTAATATACGGGGACACAGGGATAAATGGTAAAAGACACTTGTTACCAAAATGTTCCAAACCAATATTAGAAGAGCTCCCTTGTTTTTGAGTTTCCATATTCGATAAGAAGGTCTGCAGCACATCCTGGGCCTGTCTCCAGCAAAAAAGGATCTGCTGTTGCTTAGCAGACTACCAAGCTAATGTCCTCTTTGGAATCGATCAACTTCAGGATGCTTCTACGGATGAATTACATCTTTTATAAGCTGGTATTCATTCACATACTTCAGTTGTGGGATTATCATTTTCTTGATAGATATGTATCTAGGTGGAGCATATAATGGACTCCTGGAGGAATTTATAATTTGCATTTGCCCAACTATCATGATCATTTTGATATTTACATTAAGCCAATAACACAAAACCCTTTTCACTTAATCTACAAAGTCATCAAGTATGCCATCAAGACTAAACATCCGAGATGTTGAAGTGCTTTCATTTACTGTGAAGACGAGCTTCCTTCTTGTATCGACTTTGGCAAATGTAAATATGGTGGACCATTCAGGTAGAAAATGTCTCAGGTTGTTAGCCATCATGTTTGTTGGTACTGGAGTGGCAATTGGAATGATATAGTTTAGGGAACCAGCTTATTTTAAGCAATAGTCACAATGTCATATCCCATTACAAATGATTCCATAAACCCAGATGGAAAGTAATCTACACCCCTATTAATCTAGTATTCTATTTTACTGGAGTAATATTTGTACTGCTCCAAGAATTTGTTTTCTATCCACTCTTGTGGAAACACTTACCTTGTGTGCAGAATTATATCTGGAAAGGTTTTGTGGGTGTGACATCACAAATAGCAAATGTCATCACGCTGATTGTAATTGATCTAACAGCTCACCACAGTTATAATTATTGAACACAACAACACAACCATTCAATGCATATTCACTGAAGAAAATGGCACCCTAAGTTCAGCTTTTGATATTAAATTTATCACAAGTACTCAATTCACTCTCGTTGATTAATTTTTCCATTGTTGCTTTTCAATTTATCTGCTCCCAAAGTCCTTACTCTATGAGGGGGCTTCTTGTTGGTGCTACGTATGGCGGTGTGGTGCTCTACAGTGTAATGGGATTTGCAATACTGCAACCATTTACTATGTAGTCAGCAGCGTGGGAAACAAGTATCATCAGTTGTGAATTTTGGTACTTGTTATTGATACTACTCATTATACTGAGGATTTACTACTTCTTGCAACAGCAATAAGTGAAAAGCGTAAAGCGTAGAACTACTATAGTTGTTGTATTTAGGTAGCTATTGACCCACGCTTGTTCTGGCCTTCAAATTATATCATGTTGGAGTCTGTTTCTGAATCAGAATCCTTGGAAGATGTTCTACAGCTAAGCAACAGATCCTATTCTGCTGGAAATAGGCTCAAGATGTGCTGTAGGCCTTCTTACCGAATACGAAAGCTCAAAAATAAGGGAGCCATTCTACTATTGGTTAGGAATTACTTGGTGCTGAGTGTCTTTTACTACCATACTGTATACCCCAATAAATTTCCTTCAATTGGACGTTTGTGCAGTATTGTATGGGGACTCTCTCTACCAATAGCAGGCTATCTAGCTGATGTGCACCTTGGGCGGTACAAAATCATATGCTGGAGTATATATATATATATATATCTTGATTATGTGGATAGCCTCCATACTGGTGGTGGCAAGTCCCATACTATCACAATTTGTGGAGAGCTACCATTATGCTAAAAACAATTACATAACCTCTGTGCTGTTTATTGTCATGTGTATTGCATTCGGAGCTTATCAAGCCAATATTGCAATCTTTGGAATTGATCAACTTCAGGATGCTTCTACAGATGAAATTATGTCCTTTATAAGTTGGTACGTATGCACATGATTCAGTGGTATGGCATTGAATTATTGTGTCTAAGTGGGAGATATGGTGGACTGCTGCATGAATTTCTGATTTGCATTTGCCTTACTTTTTGGCGATAGCTTATGACAGAGTTTTTCTTAAAGAGCCAAGAGCACAAAACCCATTTCAGTTAATCTACAAAGTCATCAAGTATGCCATCAAAATTAAACATCCAAGATGTTGAAGTACTTTCACTTATTGTGAAGATGAGCTTCCTTCTTGTATCGACTTTGGCAAACATAAATATGGATGTCCATTCACAACAGAAGAGGTGGAATATGTCAAGACATTTTAAAAATTACTAGTTATCATTAATGTAGTCTCTACAGTGTTAATATTCTCATTTTTTATAGAGTACAAATTTTATCCTCTTTCTCACATTCCATAGATCCAGCCAGATAACAGCTATAGACCTGGCATATTTCAGTGGAGCAGTGCTGATAGCACTTTATGAATTTACATTCTACCCTCTTCTACAAAAATACCTACCATGTATACCTAGCTATCATTAGAAATTATACGTGGACGCAATTCCACCTGATAGCGATTGATTTAACAGCTCATCACAGTTACATTAAACACAATAATTCAACTATTCAATGCATATTCGTGGCAGAAAGTGGCATTCTAGATTCTAATTTTAACATGAAGTGGATGATTTTACCATATTTACTTGATTCATTTTCAGCTATCACTTTTATCGTAGGCAGTTTTGAACTTATCTGCTCCCAATCCCCTTACTCTATGAGGGGACTTCTCTTTGGAGCAATATATGGATGTGTTATGCTTTATGGTATGATAGGGTATTGAGTTTCGAAACCATTTACAAAGCACTCAAAACAGGTTTGGGGTACAGGAATCATAATTTTTTTTTGTATATAATAATTTTTGCATTTTGATACACATGGACACATAATAAGCTAATACAAGTATGCGCCCTTATAGCTATACACAAATAATTAACTATCAAATGCTGATTTACATTATGTTTAAAAGAGTATAAAAGATGATGAACTAGTAACAGAATGAGGTAAGTCATTCCATAAGGCAATAATAAAAAGAGTGATAATGGGAATTAGTACAACATACAGGTCTAGATAATAAAAGAGGATTATTACCATGTACACTAACAGACACATTACGGAAAGTGATGGGTGCATGAGGACAAAAAACTGAATTATTGACTAATTGATACAAAAAAGATAGCTTAAGCTGCACTTGCCTCTGGTCAAGTCGGGGTAAGTCTGTTTGAGAGAGAAGGCTACTGTATGATGAGTTCCATGATTTTGTGCATACTTTCAATGCAAATTTTTGGACTTTTTCTAGTAGTTCGGTGTGTTTGATCAAGTGAGGGTCCCATACTGGTACAGCGTATTCCAGATGTGGACGTACAAAGGCAACATAGAAGCAATTCATGGTGTCAGTAGAGCAGAACTCGTAGAATCGTCGATAGAGCATTCCTATCTTTTGATTTGCTTTCTTAAAGTTCTCTTCAATTTGCTTAGCCCAGGTAAGATCACTGGTAATCCACACTCCAAGATACTTGTAGGCATCAACAATCTCCAAGGCATTTACATCCACCTTTACATTCAATGGGGTAACAGGGTGCTGCTTTTTTGATAAGATCATTTGTTTACACATTAGCACATTGAGCATAAGCAGATTGTTCTTGATCCAGACCGAGATGGTGTCAGTATCATTTTGTATTAGCAGGAAGTCTCTCGCTTTACAGATAGGTCGATAAATGACAGTATCGTCTGCAAACAGTATCAAAGTCCCATCACATAGCGGGATTCTAGAGAGACCATCAATGTAGATTAAGAAGAGGTTGTGAGTTTTGGTACTTGCTATTGATCCTACTCTTTCTAATGGCTTATACCATAGTGTTGTGCATTCTTATGAAGTGGTATAAGAACAGAAAAAGGGAAGATGTCTTACCAAATGAACAAATATTTGCTGAGAGGTACTATACAAGATATTCGGATAACAAGTTCATAAATTTTTATAACATGAAGTATTGATTGAGGTGTGAGTAATTCCTTCTGACTACCTATCTCAAAGAACTCTCCTAGCTGGAAATAGCTATATTATCTGTTTGTCAGTCATGTTGCATTAGCTAGCTACATCTGTTGTTTGTTTGTCTTAGCTCATGAGCTTAAGTTTGAGCTTATTTTCCTTATGATTCTAGTGCTTAGCCTCACAATATGTATGTTGCTGTAGCCATGCATACAAGCCATGTAATTATTGCAAAAATAATAAGTGGAATATTGCAATGTATTCAGTGGGGAACCATGCATACGTGATCCTACAATTGGTAATGCTAACATTCTAATCATCTAAAAAATGGATGACAACTCAGAGGCTGTTGGCATTGCATCAACTTGTGAATCCATGGAGGACGTTCTACAGCTAAGCAACAGATTCTGTTCTGCTGGAGACAGGCTCAAGATATGCTGTAGACCTACTTATCAAGCACGGAAGCTCAAAAACAAGGGAGCTCTTCTTATATTGGTTTGGAACTGCCTGGTGATGAGTGTATTTTACTATCTTACTACTTATCCCCTTACATTTCATTCGACTTCGTATCATAGTATTTATAGTATTACATGGGGACTCACTCTGCCAATAGCAGGATGGCTAGCTGACGTGTACCTTAAACGATACAAGGTAATACGCTGGAGTATCTTGATTATGTGGATAACCTCTGTATTGGCAGTAGCAAGCTCTGTACTGTCACAGCTAGCAGAACAATACTACCACAATAGTACCAACAAATATGTAACGATTTTGCTGCTTGTTATAATGTCTATTGGTTTTGGAGGCTACCAAGCCAATATTGTCCTCTTGGGGATCGATCAACTTCAGGATGCTTCTACAGATGAAATCACATCCTTCATAAGCTGGTATTTGTTTACATATTTCAGTAGCGGGATTATCATTCAATTCATATACATGTGGCTGGGTCAAGCATACAATGAACTACTACAAGAGTTTCTAATTTGCATTTGTCTTACTTTAATGGTCATATTGTCACTTTCATGTGACCAAATTTTTCTTAAAGAGCCAATAACACAAAACCCTTTTAAGTTAATCTACAAAGTCATCAAGTATGCCATCAAAACTAAGCATCCAAGATGTCGAAGTGCTTTCACTTACTGTGAAGATGAGCTTCCTTCTCGTATTGACTTTGGCAAACGTAAATATGGAGGACCATTCACAACAGAAGAGGTGGAAAATGTCAAGACATTTCTAAGATTAATAATTGTCATTTTTGTCAGTTCCGCAGGTGCAATTGGGGCATTATCATTAAACAGTGTGGAGTACCAACTTGCCTTATGTGACCGAGGCGACAATCATAGCACATTTCACTTTCATAGTTTCTACAAAAGTAGCAGGATAACTACTGAACTAATATTTTATTTCAGTGGAATAGTACTGTTACTCCTATACGAGTTAATTTTTTACCCTCTCCTACGGAATCATGTACCCTATATGCAGAGCTATCAGTGGAAAGTGTCAGTGGGGGTAATATCACAAATAGCAAAAGTCATAGCATTCATGGCTATTGATTTAACCGCTCGCCATAGTTACGTTCAACACAATAACACAACCATTCAATGTATATTCACTGAACAAAGTGGCATCCTCAATTCTAGTTTTAACATGAAGTGGATGATCTTACCACAAGTATTCAGTTCACTTTCAATAATCACTTCAGTCATTGGTGCTTTTGAATTTATCTGCTCCCAAAGTCCTTACTCTATGAGGGGGCTTCTATTTGGTGCTACATACGGCAGTATGGTGCTATACTCTGCAATGGGATTTGGAATATTGCATCCATTTACAAAGCAGTCAGCAGCATGGGGAACAGGAATCATCAGTTGTGAATTTTGGCAGTTGCTTTTGATGCTACTCATTCTAATACTGAATGGTATAATGATGGGCATTCTTATGAAGTGGTACAAGAACAGAAAGAGGGAAGATGTTTTACCAAATGAACAAGTTTTTGCTGAGCGGTATTACACAAGGAATGAATGAATCTTTAGTTCTTATAATGATTATGTGTCTTAATTAATCATACATTAGCAATAATTTTATAGACATAGTCAGTCCCATATACTGTGTTCCTAGATGTCAGATCAGATTGAAATTTATGGCAAATTTAATAATTATTCAAATGTGAAACTGTACATTGTTTGTTTGTCTTAGCTTAATGGATTGTGGTTTTTGTTCACCCTTAACACACCAACCAGTTACTTAGGAGCACTACCAACTTTACTTTATTAACATGCAAAACCCTTGATCAGCTATACTGTATAGTGATATTCCCGTTGGGATACATCAAAATCATAATTAAGTAAGGAGGAAGACGAGTAGGGGGAGAGGGCAAGCTATAAGCTGTTTACCATTTGGAATGTGGAGTAGATAGCAGAAACTCTGAGTGCTAAAATGGAGTCACTCAACTGACATAACAAACATGGGTCTAATTAACTATTATTTTTTACAGTGTAGTCTTCTCATTGTGTAAGTTAATCATGCCATTGATATTGAATTCTCTCTCTCTCCCTCCCCTCGGCTCTTCCTCACTCTCCCCCTCCTTGTCTTCCCCCTTACTTATGATTTTGACATATCCCAATGGGAAATACTACTATACAATATAAGCTGATTGAGGGTTTTGCATGTTAGATCTGTTTTGGCATAATAGAATCTGTATCCTGGCTAGATTGCATGCTATACATCATCTGTGCTTGTTTCACTCAAAAGGACATTTACAGAGAGATGATATCCTACTCCACTTATCATAATGGCCAGCTGATAATGTTTTACTGTATATGTCATGTACACATTCCATACAAAAATTTTAAAATTCAACTGAAACAAGGCAAATCCCTGTCAGCAAAATAGGTCCAATATTTTCATTATCTCAACTTGCAAGTTGAAACGTTATTTTTTGCCTATTTTGAGTGATTTCTGTTGAAGACTTCAATGAACTTCAGAGGTATATATAAAGTTGGTACTCCACATTGCTTAATGATAATGCCCCACTTGCTACTGCGGAACTGACAAAAATGACAATTATGAATCTTAGAAATGTCTTGACATTTTCCACCTCTTCTGAGAGATTATCCACATAATGAAGATATTCCAGTGTGTCATCTTGTATGGTTTAAGGTACACATCAGCTAGCCATCCTGCTATTGGCAGAGTGAGTACCCATGTAATACTATGTGATACGAAGTTGGATGAAATGTAAGGGGATAAGTAGTAAGATAGTAAAATACGCTCATCACCAGGCAGTTCCAAACCAATATTAGAAGAGCTCCCTTGTTTTTGAGCTTCCATACTTGATAAGTAGGTCTACAGCACATCTTGAGCCTGTCTCCAGCAGAATAGGATTTGTTGCTTAGCTGTAGAACGTCCTCCATGGATTCAGAAGTGGATGCAATACCAACGGCCTCTGAGTTGTCATCCATTATTTAGATGATTAGAATGTTAGCATCACCAACTGTAGGATCACATATGCATGGTTCCCCCACTGAATATATTGTAATATTCCACTTAGTATTTTTGCAATAATTATTTCTTGTATGTATGGCTACAGCAACATACATATTGTGAGGATAAGCACTAGAATCATGAGCACTCATTAAGAAAATAAGCACAAGCTGAAGCTCATGAGCTAAGATAAGCAAACAACAGATGTAGCTAGCTAATACAACATGACTGACAAACAGATATAGCTATTTCCAGGAGAGTTCTTTGAGATAGGTAGTCAGAAGGAATTACTCACACCACAATCAATACTTCATGCCATAAAAATAGTCATTATCTTATGAACTTGTTATCCGAATATCTTGTATAGTACCTCTCAGCAAATATTTGTTCATTTGGTAAGACATCTTCCCTTTTTCTGTTCTTGTACCACTTCATAAGAATGCACAACATTATGGTATAAGCCACCAGAAAGAGGAATATCAATAGTAAGTACCAAAACTCACAACTTATGATTCCTGTACCCCAAACCTGTTTTGAGTGCTTTGTAAATGGTTTCGAAACTCCATACCCTATCACACCGTAAAGCATAACACAACCATACATAGCTCCAAAGAGAAGTCCCCTCATAGTGTAAGGGGATTGGGAGCAGATAGGTTCAAAGGCACCTGTGATTAAGGCGATTAGTGAGACTGAATTAAGCAAACTTGGTAAGATCATCCACTTCATGTTAAAAGGATGCCACTTTCTGCCATGAATATGCATTGAATAGTTGAATTATTGTGTTCATTGTAACTGTAATATAAATCACCATCAGTGCAATGACTCTGGTAATTTGTGATACTACACCCACTGACACTTTCCAATGAAAACTCTGTATACAGGATAGTGATCTCCTTAGTAGAGGATAGAAGATGAATTCGTGAATTGCTACCAGTACAGCTCCACTGAAATACGAGGGACCTTCTATTGTTATCCAGCTGGATTTGAGGAATTCATGAAAATAGAATGTATCTCGTTTTAAGGTGAGTTCATACCCTGTATCAATTGAGACTATCCCACTTGACACTGCAGAACCTACTGAAATGATAACTAATAGTCTCAGAAATGTCTTGACATTTTCCACCTCTTCTGTTGTGAATGGTCCTCCGTATTTATGTTTGCCAAAGTCGATACGAGAAGGAAGCTCATCTTCACAGTAAGTGAAAGCACTTCGACATCTTGGATGCTTAGTTTTGATGGCATACTTGATGACTTTGTAGATTAACTTAAAAGGGTTTTGTATTATTAGCTCTTTAAGAAAAACTCTGTCAAAAGCTATCGCCAAAATAACCATTAGAGTAAGGCAAATGCTAACTGCAAATTTCTGCAGCAGTATACCATATTTTCCACTTAGATACATATCTATGAAATAATCGATGGCCATACTACTGAACCATGTGCACATATACCAGCTTATGAAAGATTTAATTTCATCTGTAGAAGCATCCTGAAGTTGGTCAATTCCAAAGAGAACAATATTTGCTTGGTAACCTCCAAATGCAATACATATGAGGATTAACAGCACAGCTGTTACATAATAATTAATACTATAGTAGCTCTCCACAAATTGTGACAGTACAGAGCTTGCTACTACCAAGACTGAGGCTATCCACATGATGAAGATACTCCAGCATATCACCTTGTAGCGTCTAAGATACACATCAGCTAACCAGCCTGTTATTGGTAGAGTTGGTCCCCATATCATAGTAATACTGTATGTTATATGATGCCAACTTGGGTGAAGTGCATAGGGGTACAAAGTAGAATAGTAAAAGACACATAGTACCAGGTGATTCCAAGCCAATACTAGAAGAGCTCCTTTGTTTTTGAGCCTCCGCATTCGATAAGAAGGTCTGCAGCACATCTTAAACCTGTCTTGAGCAGAATGAGATCCGTTGCTTAGCTGTAGAATGTCCTCCATTGATCCAGAATTGGACTCATTTATGCTACCAACAACTTTTGAGTCATTTTCCATTATTTTGGGTTAAGCAGAGATTGAGAGCATAGCTAAATAAACCGCTACTTGGATCACCTAATGGTGGTACAGCTTCCTATATACCCAGTACGTATGTACATGTATGTACATGTATATATGGCCATCAAAATGCAGCTAAGTGGCCTTCTTCATGTCCACATGGTTACACATGGCTATACAAATAGCAGGCAGTAACTAGTACAAGAGAATAACCAAACCTGAGGCTCAAACAACTAACATGTTACTTTTAGCTAATGATCTTTCTGTTTTTTGAATGCTAAAAATACCATTCAAAGAATAAAGTCAAACTGAAAGATCATTAGCTAAAAGTAACATGCCTCTATGTTAGCTGTTTGAGCCTCAGGTTTGGTTATTCTCTTGTTTTTGTTTGTCTTAGCTAATGCATTGTATGTATATCTTAATGCATGCTTCACCAGATATCGGCAGAAGACTATAGAGAGTATAGTTGGTTTTCCATTAGTTTATTTTCAAAGCAATGAGTGTATCAACAATTGCACCTATTACAGATCTGACGGCAAAAAATTTGACATCAATGCTGTAGATATAATATGTAAGGTTCTGGAGCATAAAGTGTATAGAAAATGCATTATGAAACTAAGGAAACATATATAGGGTATAATATTAATACCTCTCAGCAAAGACTTGTTCATTTTGTAAAATATTTTCTCTTTTTCTCTTTTTGTACCATAGTATGCCCATGCAATGTTACACTATCCAGCATTAGAATGAGTAGTATCAATAACAAGTACTAAAACTCTCAATTGATGATTTCTGTTCCTGACTACTTTGTAAATGGCTGCAATATTTCAAATCCCATTTAAATTTGTATTCTGTTTAGCAGCTAGGAGCAATTAATATTATAGGTATAATAGTATAGTGATTACAGTCACAATACAATACTCCCATAGGCAAGAGTACCGATTACAGTTGCAATTGTACTCTCAGTCTGTAATCCGTACTCTTGCTGTAGCCTAGGGCAAATTCTATACTATTATCAATTAATCACACACTTTAATCCTCATACAATTAGGGCAGCAACAGTACCCTTATTTGTACTCGTACAGCCTAAGAGTTCGTTGAGTCAGAAGAAACTACCAGAATTACTCACACCACAATCAATACTTCATGTTATAAAAATAGTCATTATTGTATGAATTTGTTATCTGAATATCTAGTATAGTACCTCTCAGCAAAAATTTGTTCATTTGGTAAAACATCTTCCCTTTTTCTGTTCTTGTACCATTTCATAAGAATGCACAACATTATGGTATAAGCCACCAGAAAGAGTAGGATCAATAGTAAATACCAAAATTCACAACTTATGATTCCTGTGCCCCAAACCTGTTTTGAGTACTTCGTAAATGGTTTCAAAACTCCATACCCTATCACACCGTATAGCATAACACAACCATACATAGCTCCAGAGAGAAGTCCCCTCATAGAGTAAGGAGATTGGGAGCAGATAAGTTCAAAGGCACCTGTGATTAAGGCGATTAGTGAGACTGAATTGAGTAAACTTGGTAAGATCATCCACTTCATGTTGAAATTAGAACTTAAGATCATACCACTTTCTGCCACGAATATGCATTGAATAGTTGAATTATTGTGTTCATTGTAATTGTAACGAGCTGTAATATCAACCACCATCAGTGCAATGACTCTTGCCATTTGTGATACTACACCCACATATAATTTCCAATGATAACTCTGTATACAGGATAGTGATCTCCTTAGCAAAGGATAGAAAATAAATTCGTAAATTGCTACCAGTACAGCTGCACCGAAATATGCTGGACCTTTTGTTGCTATCCAGCTGGATTTGAGGAATTCACGAAAATAGAATGTATCTTGTTTTAAGAAGAGTTTATACCCTGTATTAATAGAGAATATCCCACTTGACACTGCAGAACTTACTAAAATGACAACTAATAGTCTCAGAAATGTCTTGACATTTTCCACCTCTTCTGTTGTGAATGGTCCTCCATATTTACATTTGCCAAAGTCGATACGAGAAGGAAGCTTATCTTCACAATAAGTGAAAGCACTTCGACATTTTGGATGCTTAGTTTTGATGGCATACTTGATGACTTTGTAGATTAACTGAAAAGGGTTTTGTGTTATTGGCTCTTTAAGAAAAACTCTGTTGAAAGCTGTTGCCAAAATAACCATTAGAGTAAGGCAAATGCAAACTACAAATTTCTGCAGCAGCATACCATATTTTCCACTTAGATACATATCTATGAAATAATCGATGGCCACACTACTGAACCATGTGCAGATATACCAGCTTATGAAGGATGTAATTTCATCTGTAGAAGCATCCTGAAGTTGGTCAATTCCAAAGAGAACAATATTTGCTTGGTAGCCTCCAAATGCAATACATATAATGATTAACAGCACAGCTGTTACATAATAATTAATACTATAGTAGCTCTCCACAAATTGTGACAGTACAGAGCTTGCTACTACCAAGACTGAGGCTATCCACATGATAAACATACTCCAGCATATCACCTTGTAGCGTCTAAGATACA
Organism: Stappiaceae bacterium; assembly: GCA_964291365.2. Taxonomy (GTDB): domain Bacteria; phylum Pseudomonadota; class Alphaproteobacteria; order Rhizobiales; family Stappiaceae; genus JBDWFY01. The sequence continues at coordinate 243,157 of OZ219981.1, read as the reverse complement.
CATCAGCTAGCCAGCCTGTTATTGGTAGAGTTAGTCCCCATATAATATTGTATGTTATATAATGCCAACTTGGGTGAAGTACATAGGGGTTTAGAATAAGATAGTGAAAGACACTTAGTACCAGGTGATTCCAAATCAATATTAGAAGAGCTCCTTTGTTTTTGAGCCTCCGTATCCGATAAGGTCTGCAGCACATCTTAAACCTGTCTCGAGCAGAATGAGATCTGTTGCTTAGCTGTAGAATGTCCTCCAGTGATCCAGAATTGGACTCATTTTCGTTACCAAAAACTTTTGAATCATTTTCCATTATTTTGGGTTAAGCAGAGATTGAGAATATAGCTAAATGAACCACTACTTGGATCACCTAATGGTGGCATGGCTTCTTATATACCTGGTACGTATGTACATGTATATATGGCCATCAAAATGCAGCTAAGTGGCCTTCCTCATGTCCACATGGTTACATATGGCTATGCAAATAGCAGGCAGTAACTAGTACAAGAGAATAACCAGACCTGAGGCTCAAATAGCTAACATAGAGGCATGTTACTTTTAGCTAATGGTCTTTCAGTTTTTGAATGGCATTAAATGCTAAAATGCCATTCAAAAAATGAAGTCAAACTGAAAGATCATTAGCTAAAAGTAACATGTCTCTACATTAGCGGTTTGAGCCTCAGGTTTGGTTATCCTCTTTCTTTTGTTTGTCTTAGCTAATGCATTGTATATATTTCTTAATGCATGCTTCACTAGATATGGCATGCCATTCTCATATTATACTATGCTTGAGCTGCTTACAGTATAAGTTCAGTATTACTTAAGGGCATTGCAAGAAGTGGAATAAAAACTTAGTATTCATGACAATCTCAACAGTTCAAGCACAATGGAAGATAAAGTTATATCTGAATCCATTTCTGGATCCATGGGGGATGTTCTACAGCTAAGCAACAGATCCTATTCAGCTGGAGACATGCTCAAGATGTGCTGTAGACTTTCTTATCGAATACGGAGGCTCAAAAACACGGGTGTCATTCTAATATTGGTTTGGAATTACCTGGTGCTAAGTGTCTTTTATTATCTTACTCTATACCCCAATATGTTTTGTCCAACTTGGCATATGTACAGTATTATATGGGGACTCTCTCTACCCATAGCAGGCTGTCTAGCTGATGTGTGCCTTGGGCGGTACAAAAGAATACGCTGGAGTATCTTGATCACCTGTAGAAGCGTCCTGAAGTTGATCGATTCCAAAGAGTGCAATATTGGCTTGATAAGCTCTAAATGCAATACACATGACAATAATTGTTTTTAGCATAATGGTAGCTCTCCACAAATTGTGATAGTATGGAACTGTAGAACATCTTCCAAGGATTCTGATTCAGAAACAGACTCCAACATGATATAATTTGAAGGCCAGAACAAGCGTGGGTCAATAGTTACCTTTAGTAATACAACAACTAGTCCAAATGTTGTCCAGGCTAAGTCACATTTGTTGTAAATGTATTTGCTATACACGTGAATGTAACCTTAACATGGAAGAATAGTGTACATATAAGCTCACAAATAAAAATGCACATACATTAGCTATCAAAACAAGACTATCTTAGCAGAGTATAGCTGGCTTTCCATTAGTTTTGTTTTCAAAGCAATGAGTGTAACAACCATTGCACTTATTACAGATCTGAGGCAAAAAAAATTTGACATCAATGCTGTAGATATAATATATAAGGTTCCGGAGCATAAAGTGTATAGAAAATGCATATTATGAAACTAAGGAAACATATATAGGGTATAATATTAATACCTCTCAGCAAAGACTTGTTCATTTTGTAAAATATTCTCTCTTTTTCTCTTTTTGTATCATAGTATGCCCATGCAACGTTATACTATCCAGCATTAGAATGAGTAGTATCAATAACAAGTACCAAAACTCTCAATTGATGATTTCTGTTCCCCATACTCCTGACTACTTTGTAAATGGCTGCAATATTTCAAATCCCATTCCAAACCAATATTAGTATAACACCTTTGTTTTTGAGCCTCCATAATCTATAAGAAGATCTGCAGCACATCTTAAACCTGTCTCCTGCAGAATAGGATCTGTTACTTAACAGTAGAATACCCTCCATGCATTCAGAAGTAGACTCTGACATGCCACGATGATGATAGGTTTGCTAACAAATTAGCTGTGTTTGAATTTGTGTTCTGTTTAGCAGATTAATATTATTGGTATAATATCTACTTTTATAGTAAGAAAATAAGCTCAAACTGAAGCTCAAGAGCTAAGACAAACAAACAACAGATGTAGTTAGCTAATGGCATTTAATATTATACAACACAACTGACAAACAGATATAGCTATTTCCAGGAGAGTTCGTTGAGAAACTACCAGAATTACTCACACCTCAATCAATACTACATGTTATAAAAATAATCATTATCTTATGAACTTGTTATCCGAATATCTTGTATAGTACCTCTCAGCAAATATTTGTTCATTTGGTAAGACATCTTACCTTTTTCTGTTCTTGTACCACTTCATAAGAATGCACAACATTATGGTATAAGCCACCAGAAAGAGTAGGATCAATAGTAAGTACCAAAATTCACAACTTATGATTCCTGTACCCCAAACCTGTTTTGAGTACTTTGTAAATGGTTTCAAAACTCCATACCCTATCACACCGTATAGCACAACATATCCATATATCGCTCCAAAGAGAAGTCCCCTCATAGAGTAAGGGGATTGGGAGCAGATAAGTTCAAAACTGCCTACGATAAAAGTGATAGCTGAGATAGAATCGAGTAAATATGGTAAGATCACCCACTTCATGTTAAAATTAGAATCTAGGATGCCACTTTCTGCCACAAATATGCATTGAATAGTTGAATTATTGTGTTTAATGTAACTGTGACGAGCAGTTAAATCAATCGTTATTAGTGCAATGATTCTGGCCATTTGTGATATTGCACCCACGTACAATTTCCAATGATAGCTATGTATACATGGTAGGTACTTTTGTAGAAGAGGGTAGAATGTAAGTTCATAAAGTGCTATCAGTACTGCTCCACTGAAATATGCCAGGTCTATAGCTGTTATCTGGCTGGATCTATGGAATGCGAGAAAGAAAGATATTATATTTTCTCGATCTTTTTTTAAGATAAATTTGTACTCTATAAAAAATGAGAATACTGACACTGTAGAGACTACATTAATGATAACTAGCAATCTTAAGAACGTTTTGACATTTTCCACCTCTTCCGTTGTGAATGGTCCTCCATATTTACGTTTGCCAAAGTCGATACGAGAAGGAAGCTCATCTTCACAATAAGTGAAAGCACTTCGACATCTTGGATGTTTAGTTTTGATGGCATACTTGATGACTTTGTAGATTAATTGAAATGGGTTTTGTGTTCTTGGCTCTTTAAGAAAAGCTCTGTCAAAAACTATCGCCAAAATGACCATTAAAGTAAGGCAAATGCAAATCGCAAATTCATGCAGCAGTCCACCATATCTCCCACTTAGACACAAATCTATAAAATAATTCAAGACCATACCACTGAACCATGTGCACACGTACCAACTTATAAAGGATGTAATTTCATCTGTAGAAGCATCCTGAAGTTGATCGATTCCAAAGAGTGCAATATTGGCTTGATAAGCTCCGAATGCAATACACATGACAATAAACAGCACAGAGGTTATGTAATTGTTTTTAGCATAATAGTAGCTCTCCACAAATTGTGATAGTATGGAACTTACCACCACCAGAATGGAGGCTATCCACATAATCAAGATACTCCAGCGTATGATTTTGTACCGCCCAAGGCACACATCAGCTAGACAGCCTGCTATTTGTAGAGAGACTCCCCATACAATACTGTACAAACGTCCAATTGAAGGAAATTTATTGGGGTATACAGTATGGTAGTAAAAGACACTTAGCACCAGGTAATTCCAAACCAATAGTAGAATGGCTCCTTTATTTTTGAGCTTTCGTATTCGGTAAGAAGGCCTACAGCACATCTTGAGCCTATTTCCAGCAGAATAGGATCTGTTGCTTAGCTGTAGAATGTTTTCCAAGGATTCTGATTCAGAAACAGACTCCAACATGATATAATTTGAAGGCCAGAACAAGCATGGGTCAATAGCTACCTTTAGCAATACAACAATTAGTCCAAATGTTGCCCAGGCTAAGTCACATTTGTCGTAAATGTATTTGCTATACATGTGAATGTAACCTTAACATGGGAGAATAGTGTACATAAGCTCACAAATAAAATGCACATATATTAGCTATCAAAACAAGACTACCGTAAACTCTGGTTATTAAGCGCATGTTATTTATTAAGCGCATACTTCCTTCCTGTACTAGAGCATGGTTTATTAAGCGCATGCGCTAAACAAAGGTGGTCAAAGTCGTCGCGCGTCACGCCTTCATTTGGTATTAACGATGGCTGACGCTAGTGGATCGCAAAGAACTTTAGATGGCCGTTTGCTTGATCAAGCCAAAGCCAAGCCATGCAAGAACATGGACTCTTCCAAGTCTCCAACGCTCGTCATCGTGCTGATCTTATTAACTTGGCCCTCTCGATTTCGTGACTCTGTATTTTACACGTTCGCTAGTCTCGTTCCCAGTGACCCCGCCCTTGCTTCGACGGTCGCTAGCGACCTTTACCATGCAAGTGGGTGTGGCCACATAGTCTATAAGCGCATATCCTTTATTAAGCGCATACTTCCTTACCACTTACCGTTATAAGCGCATGCGCTTAATAACCAGAGTCTACGGTATCTTAACAGAGTATAGCTACTAACTTTCCATTAGTTTTGTTTTCAAAGCAATGAGTGTAACAACCACCTATTACAGATCTGAAGGCAAAAAAAAAAAAAGAAAGATTTTGACATCAATGCTGTATATAAGGTTCCGGAGCATAAAAGTGTGTATATATTATGAAACTAAGAAAACATATATAGGGTACAATATTATTGCTATACAAGTATAAAAAGCAATTGATATTGAACAACTAAGTAGGGATATCGATGGCAGAGTAAAAAAGTACACAAACAAGAGTAGTAGGGTATAAACAACAAAAGAATACGCTATATACAACATACAAGATGCATCCCTACATTATATTTTCAAGTAACTGTGTTTCTATGAAAAAGCATGTAGGGATGCATGTTGTCTGTTATTTATATCCCTACTCTTGTTTGTGTACTTTTTACCCTGCCAGCAATGTATCTGTGGAGTTTCCTTTCAGGTCCTACCCATGCCAGATGGTCTACATGGAGAAGGTCATCCAGGCACTACAGCAGGCAAGTACTGCCAGACCGCTCTCGTAGTATTAAAAAAGTTGAAAATTCGAACACATGTGTGCTAGGTGGCCATTGATTGTTACGGTATAAAATATATGCCAAAAGATGACATTCCACCACCACCGCACCCCTCCCCATCCATAATCAAGTTAAAGTTTGCTGTAACTGATAAATTATGTCAACAATTACATTTCGTATCCTTTGACACATTTGATATACATCACCCTATAGGGAACCAATGCGATCCTTGAGTCTCCCACTGGTAAGACCCTCTGCCTTCTCTGTGCCACTCTGGCCTAGAGAGAGAGCCTCATCAGAGAACAGCTGCACCAGTTCAGAGAGAGCCACATGGAGGCACCAGTCTGGATGTAGGGTGGGGAGAACCCCTGGGATATTGACCCATCAATAGGTACATGAATAGAAGTACATTGTAAACATAATTAGAAGGATGAGGAAATCCAATGCAGGGGGTGGAGGAGAAAGAGCTTGTACATAGATCTAGTGTGTGTTTATTTTTGTCGATAAAACTATTGCTTGTCTGAAGTTTCGACTAAATTTTTATGGGAACAAAAATGACAATGTAACAGCTATAGCTTTTGAGATATAAGACATATATATAATTTGTGATTAATGGATCTAATTATTAAATATTGTAGGTTCCCAAGATCATCTATGCCTCGAGGACCCACTCTCAGCTCTCACAAGTCATACATGAGCTCAAGAACACGAAATACAGGCTAGTTGAAAAAATTTAAAGGCTATGCTTTGTAATATTACATACCTAATTGGCAATGATCAATCTTTAGACCGAGAGTGGCCATCATTGGTTCCAGGAAACAGCTATGTATTCATCCAGAAGTCTCCAAGAAGGAGATAAATGCTGAAAAGGTTGGCCAATGGCTAATGTACTACTGCACTCTCAAATTACGTATTACACGCATATGTATCCATCATGTATGTAGGTTCATTTGTGTCGTGCCAAGATTCACAATCATGCTTGTTTCTATTACACCAATACTGATCATAAGTATATTATTATCAATAGTTTCATGGCATAACCAAATCTTGTGTGGTGATATGTACATGTATACTTTGCTACATTTTGCTATAATAGTGAAGTGTTTACAGTCATCTGCTGCAGAGAATGTGTCCCTACTACCTTGCTAGGGAGCTCAAGTCTCAGGCTGATGTCATCTTTATGCCTTATAACTACATACTTGACGTTAAGCTACCGACCATGTCAGTTCCCCTAAACACAAATAGAATCTGACATTGACACCTCTAGGATGCTTACATTACAGATATTATAATGTACGTGTTTGTATATACCATCATTCTACTGTGCTGTTTATTCTCTGCAGACAAGGCGCATGCATGGTGTTGACATACAGGGGACCGTGGTTATACTGGATGAGGGTCATAACATAGTAGGTTGATTGCTCCATGATAAATAAACCATTCTTCATCTCTCTCTCGATCTCTCTCCCCCCACTTCCTTTGACAGGAGAGAGTTTGTGAAGAGTCTGCATCCTTTGACATTATGTCCAGTGACCTTGCCTTGTGTATAGGTGATGTACAGTCCATACTAGAGTACATGATTTCTATGGCATTGAATAAATTTACCTCAGTAGCTTCTTCCTTGTCTACATCATTTTTTTGCTAGCTCATGATATGCCATTCCAGTTTAATTTAAGCCTACTTTGTGCTGTATCTCTCAGGGTGACAACTTTCACTAGTGTGATAGCTTTCACTAGTGTGATAGCACTGATCAGTAACTCATCATTGACTGAGACCAGAGGCACTGTCAATGGCTATGGACAGGCTCTGTGTGCCTTTGGTCATGGCCGGTGACCTGTGGTCAGGGCTCCGCTCTTTGCTTGGAGCGAAAACACAGGTTAGGCCTACACCTACATCTTCTACTCAATTCTCATCCTACCATGATAATAATGATTAGCTAAGGGGTGGTCCTTGAATCATCACTTTATCCGTTTGATCTTCTCTGTGTGGGTGCTGTGATTGTGGCTGTTGTGAGCCTTCTGCTGCCTAAGAGCATTGAGATGCAGAGAAAGAGAAAGCCAGAAGACACTTCTGAACAAGAGAGAAACATAGCAGCAGACTAGAGCAATGTACAATGTCATGTATACTAGGTCTCATTAGCTAATCATGCTGTCACAGGGTTTTGTGTTGTAGTTATTTTCATGAAGTTTAGCAATCAGAACAGAACTAGTTGTACACACAGATAGAACTCAAGACAACTGGTGATTGCACAAAACAGTAACATACAAATATTGATTTCATTGGTCAGTGTGACAATCACATGACTAAGGAGCGTAATAATTAGACACGCATACTTGAATCACATGCAATACATACACACATATTGAATCTATAGTACACATATATTGAATAGTGGTCACTGTTACAATGCTGTTGATATTGAATTCTCTCTCCCTCCCCTTGGCTCTTCCTCATACTCCCCCTACTCGTCTTCCCCCTTACTTATGATTTTGACATATCCCAATGGGAAAAATTACTATACAATATAAGCTGATTGAGGGTTTTGCATGTTAAATCTGTTTTGGTATGGACTCTATCTCCTGGCTAGCTTGCACACTATGCATCATCTGTGCTTGTTTCACTCAAAAGTTAAGGACAGCTGATGATGTTTTACTGTATACATCATGTACACATGTACATACCATGCAGAAATTTTAAAATTCAACTGAAGCAAGGCAAATCACTATCAGCAAAACAGGTCCAATACTTTCTCCATTTGTAAGTTGAAACATCTATTTCAACTGTGTTTGAGTGACTTCTGTTGAAGACTTCAAGGAAGTGCAGAGGTAACTTGAATGTTACCTTTCAATAGCTAGTGCTCTCCAGTTCAAACCATGCATGATTATTGAAGTCACCTCCTTTAATTCTACTACTATTCCAACTTGTAAACCCAGTCAAACTGGTCAAGATGCCTGATAGACTGGTTGATTTTGTCAGTATTCATAAACAGCGTGGAGGAATTAATGATATTCAAGATAACTTCAAGAAGTGCTATAATGTAAGTGGGTTGGCCTCAGTATATACCTACTGGGCATAAAGTTAGTAGTGCTACTAAGTAACTGGTTGGCATGCTAAAGTATGAACAAAACCGCAATCCATTGAGCTAAGACAAACAAATGACATATTTTAATAATTATATAAACTTTCAATCTGACATCTAGGAACACAATAAACTATGATGGGACTGACTATGACTATAAAATTATTGCTAAAGTATGATCAATTGAGACACAAAGTCATCATAATAACTAAAGAGTTATTCATTCCTCGTGTAATACCGCTCAGCAAAAACTTGTTCATTTGGTAGAACATCTTCCCTCTTTCTGTTCTTGTACCACTTCATAAGAATGCCCATCATTATACCATTCAGTATTAGAATGAGTAGTATCAAAAGCAAGTACCAAAATTCACAACTGATGATTCCTGTTCCCCATGCTGCAGACTGTTTTGTAAATGGATGCAATATTCCAAATCCCATTACACAGTATAGCACTACACTGCCATATGTAGCACCAAGCAGAAGCCCCCTCATAGAGTAAGGACTTTGGGAGCAGATAAATTCAAAAGCACCAATGGCTGAAGTGGTTATCGAAAGTGAATTGAATACTTTTGGTAAGATCATCCACTTCATGTTAAAACTAGAATTGAGGATGCCACTTTGTTCAGTGAATATACATTGAATGGTTGTGTTATTGTGTTGAACGTAACTATGGCGAGCAGTTAAATCAATAGCCATGAATGCTATGACTTATGCTATTTGTGATATTACCCCCACTGACACTTTCCACCGATAGCTCATAGCTCTGCATATAGGGTACATGATTCCGTAGGAGAGGGTAAAAAATTAACTCATATAGGAGTACCAGTACTATTCCACTGAAATTAAATGTTAGTTCATTAGTTATCCAGCTGCTTTTGTAGAAACCATGAAAGTGAAATGTGCTATGACTGTTGCCTTGGTCACGTACGATAAGTTGGTACTCCACACTGTTTAATGATAATGCCCCACTTGCTACTGTGGAACTGACAAAAATGACAATTATTAACCTTAGAAAAGTTTTAACATTTTCCACCTCTTCTGTTGTGAATGGTCCTCCATATTTATGTTTGCCAAAGTCGATACGAGAAGGAAGCTCATCTTCACAGTAAGTGAAAGCACTTCGACATCTTGGTTATTTATTGTTTTAAGGCATACTTGATGACTTTGTAGATTAACATAAAAGGGTTTTGTGTTATTGGCTCTTTAAGAAAAATTTGGTGACATGAAAGTGTCGATATGACCACTAAAGTAAGGCAAATGCAAATTAAGAATTCTTGTAGTAGTTCATTGTATGCTTGACCCAGGCACGTGTATATGAATTCAACAATAATCCCAACACTGAAATATGTAAACAAATACCAGCTTATGAAGGATGTGATTTCATCTGTAGAAGCATCTTGAAGTTGATCGATCCCCAAGAGGACAACATTGGCTTGGTAGCCTCCAAAACCGATAGACATTATAAGAAGCAGCAAAATTGTTACATATTTGTTGGTATTATTGTGGTAGTATTGTTCTGCTAACTGAGACAGTACAGAGCTTGCTACTGCCAGTACAGAGGTTATCCACATGATCAAGATACTCCAGTGTATCACCTTGTATCGTTTAAGGTAGACGTCAGCTAGCCATCCTGCTATCGGCAGAGTGAGTCCCCATGTAATACAATAAATATTATATGAAGTTGGACGAAACATAAGGGGATACAATTGCAAAGCAAGATAGTAAAAGACGTTTATCACCAGGCAGTTCCAAACCAATATCAGAAGAGCTCCCTTGTTTTTGAGCTTTCGTATTCGATAAGTAGGTCTACAGCACATCTTGAGCTTGTCTCCAGCAGAATAGGATCTGTTGCTTAGCTGTAGAACATCCTCCATGGATCCAGAAGAGGACGCTGAAGATTCAATACCAACAGTCTCTGAGTTGTCTTCTATTATTAGATGATTGACTATTGTAATACTAGCATCACCAACTGTATAGAGGATCAGATATGCATGGTTCCCCGCACTGAAAACATTGCAATATTCCACTTATTATTAATTATTGTATGGCTTGCATGCTACATACGTACACATTATTGATTGTGGGTATAAACACTAAAATCATAAGTATTTGTTAAGAAAATAAACTCAAACTGAAGCTTAAGAGCTAAGACAAACAAACAACAGAATGATGTAGCTAGCTAATGACATTTAATATTATACAACACGACTGACAAACAGATATAGCTATTTTCAGGAGAGTTCATTGAGATAGGTAGCCAGAAGGGTGCATGTATGTTTGGGCCAATCAACATTCATTGTATTAAGAGATGAATGTGGCCCAAATGCATGTGCAAACCAACATTCTTTAGAATTAAAACATCTACTATTCCAAACCGTTTTGTCCATCTAGTATTTTCTTGAAAGGCTGGGATGTGGTCCCAACTCAAGACAATTCATTCCAGTCTTCCAGCTCAATGTAAAAGCCATGCTACTATTTAATATATTATTTCTTCAATAATATTGTGTTTATAAGTGTTGAATGCAGCAATTTACATTTGACAGTCAATGCAGGACAAATATTGATTGCATTGCAATTCATACCTGCATTCAACAATCAATTTGTTACCAAACACTATTTTGCATAACCACACACACATGCTGATGTCACGGATTTCCCATTCTCGATTCTCAATAATACCCGCCAGGGTCAAAGTACATGCGCCCGCCCACTTGTATGTGCCTCTACATGTAGCATAATAGACATACATATGTAGCATAATAGTGAAGCAGCTTTATACCTCATAACTAGTCAGATCTCATCTGAAGTTGAATATGCTTGTCAGATCTGGGACCCCCATTTCTTCAAGGATAAGTTAAGGCCAAGTTGGAGTAAGTGCAAACTTGCCTTCCAGGTTTGCATCTCATAGATAGGATGCTGGAGTTATTTGATATCTTTGAGTTTTCTATACTCTAGAGGAGCACTGGCTAGCCCTCAAATTTGGATTATTGTTCAAAATGCTTTATGGACTCTATTTGCTATTTTCCTGAGACTGAGTCCTTCTGTGACAACCCTCCGGACCTATTGCCCTGGTAGCTAGAAATACTCACTGTACACGATTATAGCTCACTGTACTATTCATTCACACTAACTTCTACAAAATTATTATAATAAGATAATTCTTTTTTCACACACACCACACAAGTACAGCCGTGGAACTCTTTGGGCACAAGCTGCATGTGTATTTGCCAACTCCTACACATTTTTTATGCCTATAATAGTTAACTAAATCTTAATTAATATGATACTATCATTAAACTGTATTGTTGTTTGTATGTTGTTCAATGATTGTTCATAATTGTATATATTAGGGCATGCACTTGATTGCTATTGTATGTCCAGTGCATACATAAAGATGATTATTGTACAAATTATTAATATTCAACTGCATGTGCCTATAGATGTGAATGTCATGACTATAAATCATTGTAGTTATAAGTAGGCTTTGGCAAATTATTCCCAAAAAATCACCTATTATTCTATTCTTTTATTCTCAGATATTGAGCCCATTATTCTTTCAAAGGTAGCCCATTATTCTCAAATTATTCTCAACTCGGAACACATTTGTGTGCAGTATTAAGTTGCATGCAGTATAAAAATGATGTGAAGTTTCTTATCCTAGTAGACTTGTTTCGGTAATTGTACTGCATCATCACTGACAGTTGTATATAGTCTTCCAATGATTGTTCTTGTTAGCTACCTGATGACATAGTGATGAGGTCACCCCTTACTAGAACTGTCCTCTTAGCATTTGTATTGCCCTTTTGCTGTAATGGTACTACTCCAGATTGTAATTTGCCAACAAAGGAGGTGTCACAATGCAATTATTCCTGGGAGCTGTGCCTATTATTCTCAGATTGTTCTCCAAAGCTAGAGGACACCTATTATTCTCAAACTATTCCCGGAATAATTTGCCAAAGCCTAGTTATAAGCATTATACTTGTACCTACAGCACTCGGGCAACACCATAGGCCTTGACAGGCTGGTTATAATTTAATATAGGTTAGATTGTCATATCAATTATTTGAACATGCCTAAAATAATTGTTGTATAATTTATACGTTCATGATGCTCCAGAGCTAGTCAGCTTTCCGAGTGAATCAATAATATTATTATAGCATTCAGGCATGCACCATACACCCACCCACCCATGCAGACATAATAATAATTATGCACACACACACACAAGTATCTATATTATATTGACTACACACTCCAGAACTGTCATATGCTACTTCCCATGGAAAATTAAATATTATAACAGTAGTCAGGCTACTTTGGCACTGGAAGCTGTGACAGAATATCAGATCAGGGCACAAATCTCGATTCAAAGAATCCCACCTGACAGTGTTGGCTATACACAGAAGTGATGGCAGGGTACTGTATGCTATAATGACAGATGGGAAGTAGTAGTTGTAGCGTGCCACGTTGGCTCCGTGCTGGAATGGCCATAGGGAGGCGCGCGCAAAACGCGCGCAACATCCGCGCAAAACGAGTTAACTATAGAACATTAATAAATGCGATTGCGCGATCGCAATATTTAACTGTATGGCATATGCATGCGCCCTGTGAGAAGGAGGTGACGTGCCCCCTACATGCCCTACAGAGCCACAATGATGCAGACCTTTGCTGCTCCAGCATATAATATTGTATTAATAGTATATCTGCTATCTCTACCACCTGCATGTGGGCAAATTATGGATCATTTGAATATCAGAGTCTGACAGTGATATGGGCGCACTATGAAATCACTATAACAGCTAGTCATGGCTTGGCTCATCATCATAGTACTGTATATTATAAGGATTTCTGATGCAGGTCTGCTATGAATAGATGTACATTCATGATTGCATCAACCTCACCATTGTCTACTTTTACCGTAACATGCATATGCAGTAGCTAGTATTCATTCAGAAATTGTTCTAAATTAGCACATAATAATATGCTTTAACATGATATAAATGTTGAGTATGCAATTAATGTACTGATTGGCTCCAAAATTAATTTCATAACTTAACTATGTAGTCTGTCATGACAAAGCATAATGATTCATATGATTATAGGGCATGACTTCATTTTTCAAGATTGTGTCTGATGAGTAGGTATAAATAGCTTGAGACTAGTGTGGATAAAGCTTCCTCTGATGAAAGTCTACTGCTTCATCGTACTCAATGGAAAATTTAATTTCAAGTAGGTACACCATTGCCTGCACAATTGTATAAATTAACAGAATATTAGAAAAATTAATAATTTATGTGACCTGCTCCAGGATGAAAGTCTACTGCTTCATCGTACCCAATGGAAAATTTAATTTCAAGTAGGTATACCATTGCCTGGACATTTGTACAAACAAAACATTAGAAAATATCATGCATGAGATTGTAGTAGTCTATATCCATGAATACATTATAATTATCTTTACAAGAAATTAAATGTATGCTGGAGTAACATCAGAATTGGGTTAATATGTTATAGTGTAGTAGCTACTGCATGGTGAATAACAATCGTACAAGGGAGTACAAGCACTCTGAAATCATGAATACTCTCTTCATTGTAAAGTATAATATCCTCAGCCATCTTCACCCTTAAAACAACTCCTCATATATTTGAGTGAGTGCATATAATGTTTCACTTCTTCAACCTAAAGATAAATTTATGCATGATCTGCATGGAATGGCATTGATTGTTTGGATGTAGGTGGCACTTCACTTCAATAATTTATGTTACACCTGGAGCTTGCCCCACTCCTTGGCTGGCTTAATGTCCATATATGTAACATCCTCATGAATAACATGATAAATCCACTCTCTTATTTCAGGGATATCATGCTATAGTTAATGTTGACATATACAGTACACCATGTAGCTAGTTTTCTGATGTACCTGTGAGAACTTCGCAATATCCATACTATAGTTTATGTACAGTATTGTTACAACCTACAAGCATCATAAGGCATAGCATAGCATAGGAAAAGGGACCTATATCATCCAGGCATTGTTTTGAGAAAATGCATTGGGCTTTTCCAATAATAAAGGATACACCCCACGGAAGACTGAAATTGTCATATGACCACCTAGATCTAATTAAAGTCAGGTACACCATCAAAAATTAATCATTAAGACCACCAAGAAGTCATTAATTGCCTTCCATCCCCCTTAAATTTAAGTACCCTCAGGCTCAGCATTAGGATTGTCTACCTGAACCATAAAGAAAATTATATTAATTAGTAATGGGATCAGTGTTCTCCCTTAAATTATAGTAGGTAAGCGTAGTTTGGGTGGAGTTTTAACCACATGAATCATTTCAGATTTACCACATCAAAGAAACTTACATATTAAATTTAAAGCATGGAGGTCGTTATGTTGAAAGAGGCTGGGGAGAACAATACATAGGGGCTATTCAATCTTATAACCATACACATGCTTTCGAGGAATAACTATGTACAAGACACAATAGTATTGTTACATAGCAAATTTATACTTGTGGGTCCTTATGTTTTTCACTATTGATGTGACATCATTTATACGCCTTTGGTGATGATTTCCTGCTAATCCTAACCCACTAGGCTAGCTGTATGCAAAAGCTGAAGGGCCGGTGTACAATTGCAACATAATTATCACAGAGAAGATACATAGCAACGTGAGAGTACAGCCTTTTACGCTATTAAACTAGGAAAGTATGTCCTTGGTATTAGTGAATCCTGTGTCAAGGTGTATATGTACACCCTTGGTAATAATTTTCTGCTAATCATGACCTACCAGGCTAGCCGTATGCAAAAACTGAAGTGTGTACTACTTGCAATTGAACAGAGAAGATCATAGTAGCAACATAAAAGTATAGCCTTGTACGCCCACAGTAATGATTTCCTGCTACTCTTAACCTATAGCTACTAGGCTAAAGTTGAAGGGCGTATAATGACAGAGAAGTTAGCAACGTATGAGTACAGCATTGGACACCATTAAACTAGGAACTTATTTTTTATGGATCCATTATTTTCTGCTAGCTACCCTAACCTTCTAGCAGAGCTGTGTGCAAAAGCTGAAGGGCAGAAAACTTATGACAGAGAAGATAGTGAGTACTGCCTTCTTTTGCTATTAAACTATAGGAAACTAGAGCTCCCTTATAATATAGAGCATATACCCCATGCGCTTATGTTGATGCAAATATGCAATATCTAGATCTGCAGGAGCACACATTCATTTGCGACTTGTACCTGCCAATGGCCAATCAATTTGTACGCATGGGCAGAAAGCACATGAACAGCTCTAGGTGTGGTTGAGGTCAACAAAAACGCACTATTTGTAGTGCTTATGAGCCGTGCTATGTGATTCAAAGTGAACACAAGCAAGTTTTTCCGATGATTTGATGATGCTTACAGCTTGCTCAGATGATGAGGTGTCGAGATCTGGCTATTTTTGTGTTGACAACAGATGACGATAGATGACAGACAAAACCAATCACTTCACCTGCGTGGTTTATCTTTGAATCAATTAAAATCAGCAATTTATGACTTATGTTATACAACAGACCCTTTGCTAAGGCATATTGCCATGCAAAGGAAAAAAAAATTAACATGCCAATGAAGTGTTAAGTTTAAGATTTTAATTCCTGATGAGCCACTGATTCAGCTGTGATTTGAAGAAACGTGCCAACAGCAATACAAATGTATGGGAAAAGTTATTTCTGGCGGCTAAACCTCCCTCCCAGGCTTTTCACCAACACAGTGTTCTCCCCAAGAATAATTCAAGGCATGATGGGAGGGCATGGTTTGGGCGTGGTTTGTGGCCACATTGAAGCTTTAGGGCTCTTTCCTTTCCCACATCAAAGAAAAATCAGTGCTGAAGGCTTGCAGGGCCGACATGCCTTAAGTATGCTGGGGAGAATACTGCAACATAATGACGTAGCAGTAAGTCTCAGTGTAGCCTAACTGAAGGTGGGCCTGCAGATAATGAAAACCTCCGTAAATTGTGGAAAGCTTATTATACTTAGCCCCCTCTGGCTGAGAAAGTTGTGTACATTCCTAGCTGGTCCAGTTAGCTGTACTATACAGCCCATAGCCAGATTCATTGAAAGGGAGTGCACGTGAAAAATATGCAGGCTAGTGGACATGTGACCCGCAACTTAATGTGTTTAAGTTGAGTATGTATTATTATAACTAGTGCACGTGGGTGGCCCAACAACCTTAACTTCTGTTCATGATTACTGTGGTGTTTTCCATGTGCACCACACCTGTGCACCCTTTATAATGTTTACCAGGTCCAAGCTCACTGTATGCACTGTTTACTTGTGTAGTGTTTACTATGCACAATCATAGCTAACAAAATTTTAACTCACTGTCATACATGCTCCATGGTACCTACCTGCCACAAAGTGAATAATAGTATAGTTATGGAACTTTCAATGTACATGTACAAGACAGTTACATGGTGTACATTTACATGTACAGCAGTGATGTCCGATCTAGATAGCTAGTTTGTGTACTGGGTGCATACATGTTAGAATTGTTGATCACTGTACAGGTGGGTGCACAAAGCTAACGGAAGTTTGCAAGCCTATAAACTGCATGTTGTAATATTGCATGCATTGCCAGGTAGGTACATGTATTATACTACATGTAATACAGTTGCTACTGGCTTATTCAGTAAACATCACTACTATTAAACATGGCATACAGTGACAGTTGAGGGCTAGGTAAACATTAAATATTATTTTAAAGACTGGTTGCATATGAACCCACAAGCACTCCCCTGGCAATACCACAAGTCATGCAGCAAACTAAAACAGGCCCAGGCAAGTTAAAAAAGTATGTGGTGACACATCTAGGTGTGAAACCACAACACTCTTCTAGCAGAGCATATCTACCTTGTACCTGAGGTGGCTGTAGTAGTGGTTACCACACGCTAGATTTTTATGGGTACGTAGTAAGTCCATCTCTGTGTATATATAGAGTTGTAGTGACTCTAAGAGACTTTACTGAACATAATATAGCTACCAGACAAGTCTCCTAAGCATACCCTAATCACACGACCCCTCATGCCCTGCACATATTCCAGTCCAGCCTGTTTACCCCAGTCATTTCACCTCTCCTTAGACATAATCATATCCTTTATATGCCATACACAATGTCATGCACATACATAATCAATTATTAATCATTAGCCATATACAAGACATTCACACATATAAACCGTGCAATTGCTATACTCGCTTCCATTCACCTCTTAAACACATACCCTATGCAACCACTCACATCTCTCATAGCTACCCTCTCTGTCATGTACTACGATTATTACATGTACATATACATGCACACGTGTCTGACTTTCCCACAATCACTTCATATTTCATACACAAAATTAATGTCATACATACCCACTATAATATTATACACCCTAATCCCTTTATCTCTCATGCACATAATTATACCTCCATAACTCATCTCACACATAAAACTCTCATCACTTATCTCAGGCCGCCCATTAAACACTTTATCTCTTATACTCCTACCCGAGTCACTTGATACCTCGAGATCATTACACATACCCTAGCTAATCATTTTCCTCTCTCATAGTTATTATTCATAGTAGTAATATCCTCAAACATGTGCCCCATCACATACTCAATCACTTCATCTCTAATGCACAATGTCATAGCTACCAGTTCTCTCAAATCACTTTTGATCTGCTCTACCTCTCATATAAATCACTTACACATCTTACTGACGTAAACTGCTGACCTATCACATAATCTCATAGACTCTTTATGAAATATGGGCCAAAAATCAAATTCCTCAAGGCATGTTGCTATGGCAGCAAAATGTTTTCAAATAATGCCAATAAATCACCATACCAAGTTTGAGATATTTCTGATCTATTGCTGAATTTATAAAAAAAATCTTTGAAATAAAGTATTTTTCCCATAGGTTTGTATTATGTTTCTGCCAACCACCATATAAACCTATGTCACTTATTGGCTATAGCAATTAGGATTTTTATACATCAGATAAATCTCAAACTTAGCATGGTGATTGCTTGGACATTGCATTGTTCATAAATTTTTGTGTTACCATAGCTAACTGTATCTGTATGGACACACAAGTCACAATCTTGTCCTAAATCAAAACAGAAGCTGTGATTAGCTCTGACTGGGTACATACTTTGTATTAGCTTTTAGCAATTCATGTGTTCATTACTATAATAATAATATTATAAATCATTATAGGGAAAAAATGCATTGAGGAATTTAATATACCTATCACTAAATCGTCACATGATCTCCCTATACTACTTAAAATACACACCCTGTAAGCAGCAAGCTGATCAGTTTTATTTTATGTACATGGCTATCTCATCCAAGGAGAACTAGATTTTTTTGTGCATAGCTAGGCACTCTTAGCTGTTTGTCTATAGATCGGCTGAACAGAAACTTACACGTACACAATGTATTGCTGCTTTAGTTGATGGTCAGTGATATTAAGCAGCAGCCTATTAATATTTGGCTAGCTAACACAGCGCCAATACAAATCCCTCCTAGAATCTGAATATTATAGTATAAAATATCCTAGAAATAACCTCTACAGCTCTCTTGTGTACATCCTTGACAGCCCTTAGCAGAATGCACTCTTAGCAGTCCCCTTCAGAAATTAAGTATGTCTTTAAATTTATTCCCCACAATTTGCACAGTGCTCTCTAATAGTCCTTTCATGTATATTGATACATATAGCTACTGTCTGATAGCTATAGCCACATAATATATTTTGGTGGTACACCCCGAGACAAAGTTAATATCAACTACCACATCTGGCAATAACACATGAATAGTAGACCTAGAGGGAATTTGGTACAGTAGGAAGGGGCTGTGAGTGTGCGATTCACCCTTGATATTGAATGTAACAAGTGAGCCGTGTTTATCTCGGCTTCCTAGCTAGAAATTAGCTAGTTCTATAGCTATAGGTCTTACTTCTGAGGATTACCTAAGTTGCCATAGAAGCACAATTATATATTATACACATGTACAGTAGATCATCTAGAATTTAATTATCTTCATTGAGTACAAGTCCAGGTAAACTATTGGTAATACCACTTGGAATCATTAAAGAGTCAGTGGCCAACTATCAAGAATTAGTATAAGAGAGTTAATCTTTCCATCAAGAAAGTAATTAGAATATGATAGCTTTTACCGTCAGGAAGTAATTAAGAGTCTTCCGTGGGGGTGTATCCTTTATTAATGGAAAAGCCCATCTAAAGTTTCACAAATATTTAGGAGGCATGGGAAAATGGGCCTATAGCATTTATTGAGTATTGTTTTGAGAAAACTGCACCTAAAAATACATATAATATTCTTCCATCCAATAAAGAGGTCACCCTACAGTGCTCTCCAGTGCACTCATCATACCTAAATCTCAAATTTGATTGTGTGATCCTACAGGCCCTGTTTCCCATGCCCTCTCACATGTTCAGATAAACATAGAATTTGCATGGTTTGCCAAAGTTAGCTATAGCTAAAACTGTACTACTGTAGATTAATAGTACTGCTCAACGATAAATTTAAACACAATGTAATTATATCAGCTACTGTAGCTACACATGCACTCGATCCATCGATCTCTTAGCATGTAGCTACTGTACTGTGTGTTGAGCCATTTCGGCATGGAGGTGATCTCTTAGAATAATATGTACTGTGTATAGCTATTTGGACATGGAGGTGATCTCTTAGCATGCATGTATACTGCGTGATGAGCCATTTGGGCATGTAGTCGATTTCTCAGCATGTGTACTGTGTGTTGAGCCATTTGGGCATGGAGGTGATCTCTTAGTATAATGTGTACTGTGTATAGCCATTTGGACATGGAGGTGATCTCTTAGCATGCATGTGTACTGCGTGATGAGTCGTTTGGGCATGGAGTCGATTTCTCAGCATGTGTGCTGTGTGTTGAGCCATTTCGGCATGGAGGTGATCTCTTAGTATGTGTACTGTGTGTTGAGCCATTTCGGCATGGAGGTGATCTCTTAGAATAATATGCACTGTGTATAGCCATTTGGACATGGAGGTGATCTCTTAGCATGCATGTGTACCGTGTGATGAGTCATTTGGGCATGGAGTCGATTTCTCAGCATGTGTGCTGTGTGTTGAGCCATTTCGGCATGGAGGTGATCTCTTAGTATGTGTACTGTGTGTTGAGCCATTTCGGCATGGAGGTGATCTCTTAGAATAATATGTACTGTGTATAGCCATTTGGACATGGAGTTGATCTCTTAGCATGCATGTATACTGTGTGATGAGCCATTTGGGCATGTAGTCGATTTCTCAGCATGTGTACTGTGTGTTGAGCCATTTGGGCATGGAGGTGATCTCTTAGTATAATGTGTACTGTGTATAGCCATTTGGGCATGGAGGTGATCTCTTAGCATGCATGTGTACTGCGTGATGAGTCGTTTGGGCATGGAGTCGATTTCTCAGCATGTGTGCTGTGTGTTGAGCCATTTCAGCATGGAGGTGATCTCTTAGTATGTGTACTGTGTGTTGAGCCATTTCGGCATGGAGGTGATAATAATATGTACTGTATATAGCCATTTGGACATGGAGGTGATCTCTTAGCATGCATGTGTACTGCGTGATGAGTCATTTGGGCATGGAGTCGATTTCTCAGCATGTGTGCTGTGTGTTGAGCCATTTCAGCATGGAGGTGATCTCTTAGTATGTGTACTGTGTGTTGAGCCATTTCGGCATGGAGGTGATAATAATATGTACTGTATATAGCCATTTGGACATGGAGGTGATCTCTTAGCATGCATGTGTACTGTGTGATGAGCCATTTGGGCATGGAGTCGATTTCTCAGCATGTGTGCTGTGTGTTGAGCCATTTCAGCATGGAGGTGATCTCTTAGTATGTGTACTGTGTGTTGAGCCATTTCGGCATGGAGGTGATCTCTTAGAATAATATGTACTGTGTATAGCCATTTGGACATGGAGGTGATCTCTTAGCATGCATGTATACTGCGTGATGAGCCATTTGGGCATGTAGTCGATTTCTCAGCATGTGTACTGTGTGTTGAGCCATTTGGGCATGGAAGTGAATGTACTGTACTATATGTTGAGCCATTTGGGCATGGAAGTGATATCTTAGTATGTGTACTGTGTGTAGAGCCATTTGGGCATGGAAGTGATCTCTTAGCATGTAGCTACGCTACTGTATGTTGAGCCATTTGGGCATGGACGTGATCTCTTAGTAGCTATGTGTACTGTGTGTTGAGCCATTTGGGCATGGAGGTGATTTTGTTGAGCCATTTGGGGCATGGAGACTATTTATGTCTCAGCATGTGTACTAATACTGTGTGTAGAGCCATTTGCACATGGTCCATTGGAGGTGATCTCTCTCTCAGCATTTGTATTGTGTGTAGAGCCATTTGGGTGTGGACATCAAGTGTGGCCGGCTCAGTACTGTATGTTGAGCCACTTTTTTGGACATAGAGGTGATCTCATGGCATTTGTAATTTGTGTTAAAGCCAGTCTCATTTGGCATGGTCTCCAGAGTTCAGAAGAAATAGTTAGAGGTCCGGCCTTATAATTAGCTATACAGTAATAATAGAAATATCCATGTTCTACCTACTTAAAGAAATGCTAATGACCTCCTATATATTACACCTACAGTCGCGATGCTAGCATGATAATTTGCCTAAGCCTAGTGTTGAGAGGTGAAGTTCCAACCCCCCCCCCCCCCCCCCCAATAGGTATACAAACAGTATGTGTCATGTATCGGTAATGTATATTCCAAATTGGTAGTTGGCTACCAGCTACTCAGTGTTGTCTGGCTGTGAGTGTATCAAAGTTTTTGCAATGTTTGATCACGGTTGTCATGGTTTTATCTTTGATTGTACAGGCACGTTCCTGCTGATGATATAGCTATATGGTGACTTCGATAACCTGCAGCAGAGAAAAGCATTCAGTTGACATCATTTTGTCTGTTAGCAGTTGTGGCTATGTACTGATGTTATTGACTGTATCATGTGTATGCTACTACCCCGTGAATGTCAGTGTATGTTCGCTAAGTCAGTAAATAGAATGCAAATAGTGTCTGTAGAAGTACTGCTCTATCAAGCATTGTTCTTATTTGCCGGTGGTCTGTTGCGCTAAGTCATAACGCGCACGCTAAGGAAGCTTTTTTTTTTTTTTTAATGCGCAGCGAATATTATCTGCCAACTAACTTCACGTATGGAAGGGGTCGTCAACGTAGTTCCATAATTCCATGATCACCGAGTTAATCATGCGGCCGAGCCATTCCAGCACGGAGCCAATGTGGCACGCTACAGTAGTGATAAGAGAGAGTGAATTTTCTGATAACTCAGTGGACTGGAGTTGTCTGTCACAGGCAATGATCTCACAATCAATACAACTACAGGCCCTTTTCTCTACAATTATATTCTGCAAACAAGGGAAAGATTCAGTGCACGCAGCACCATTGTCTCTATACAATAATAATACTGCATGGAAAAAATAAGGGTATGCATTGGTACATGACAATGAAGTTATATAGGCTTTAATCAGATATCACTATGATCATACAAACTGATCTTGAGGATATTATTGATGTTGAAAGTACTAGTGCTAAAAGCTGGCAGTGTCACAGATATGCAGTTGCCTTCAACAATTTACATCTCAGAGTCTAAATTTTTATACATAGCTATATTATATCATGCATGGTCTGCTAAGTTCCATCAGTTAAATATCAGATATAATAGAGCAGGATTCAACTGCATTCACATTAGCCACGGACAGATAGCAGCTAATATAGCTACTCATTGACAGGCTTGTTACATTTCAGCAACTAGTTACAGCTCTCATATACTAGATAATTTGTCACTGTGGCACCATGAAATTAGTCAAGTAGCTAATGCATGTTGATCACCAGCTTGACATTTCCAAGACAGCCATGCACGAGCATACACAATGAACATGGTATGATAATTTTGACAGTAATTCCTTTAGCTTGAAATCACAATTGTATGGATCATAACTCAGTGAAGTATAATAATAGTAGCTACATGTGATCATGAATGGCATAGTAGCTGCATGATAGTTAAATTATGACACAGCTACCCATGTATTATGATAATATTAGAGTATAGCGGCGGTTTTTAAATACCAGTTCTTGATCAAAATGATATCGAATGTACTTGGAGTGTCAAACTTAGTGATGGAGGTTGTTTTACAGCACAGTTACACATTGCAAGCCCTTAATGCATGAGTGCTGCGGCATGCAAGCCTCAGCATGATTATGATGTTTTCAAGGGTGGTTGTCAGGCCTTGGTATCAGTATGGGTCCCATACCATAGCAGCATACTGATCAACGTGAGGGTGTACAGGGTGTATTATAAATATTATGTTAAGAAATATATTGGAGTTCATGTACCAATAAAGTAGTTTGCAGTATGCACTGAATGTCTGGTTGCCGTCTCAATACGTATACTATAACGACATCATCAGGAGTCAGTTCATCAGGATCATATTTGCAGCAACCAGCTCAGATCAGAGTAGAATTCGGAAATCTATAATATTATGGCATCCAGATCATGACTGTAAACTTGACTCATGATGATCATCGCCAGGGATGATATTCTAGGGCCTAGGCTGGCATGTTCCGGCTGTGTTAGTCTCGTACGCTACGAAAAAATAGAGTGCACAAAAGGGGGCTGGGCACGAGACTAGTTCGATGCAACGGTTGGAAGGCTGATTCACACAGAAGAGCTTCTTCTTTTATATAAATCATCATAGCTACATGTAGCTATACCGCCGTACCGTTAGCCGGCCGCTGATGCTGGATCATTCTGAAATAATATTGTTAAGCTTATCATAGATGCGGCATGATAGCTTACCGTAGCAGAGTATTTAAGATGATAGCAGAACGGCCGATGAGTCGATCGTGACACGGACTATATAATCTACGATCATGAGCAGGTAATGCGATGATCCGGACATCCGTTCACTGAACGATACGCGATTGACCCCTTGACCTTTATTACCCAATTAACGCACACTGGCCTGGCATGCAGCTGTAGTATGTCAACATAAGAGTGCATAATCAAGAAAAAGTATAATATAACTTAAGTTGTATCAAGAACAAGAATGATGATTCACTGCGACTATGATCAGGAGTGCATAATTGCTCATTACCATTGTAATCATGAATACTGATGAATAATAATTGAGCAGCAGCAAGTTAGATACTTGAGTAACATACCAATAATCGAAGTTGTTGTTTTTTTGTTTAATCACTTAATCAGAATCGGAGTTCTCTTCATCAAGTATTTTAGATGTCATCTGGAGGAATTCATCTAACCCATTAACTCTGCATGTTTCATTAAATCCCCTCTCCGCACGGCAACGAGGACATGAACGGGACATCCCCTCACTTCCACTGTACCACTGGTCAACACATTGTTGGCAACCAATAAGATTTTTGTAACATTTAGAGAATATGACAGGAGGCATCATTGGAGTACCTTGGCAGATAGTGCACCTAAAGGTATCAATCATCATCTTCTTTACACCTAGCGGTACTTTTGTTGTTCTTGAAACTTCAAAGAGACTGGCAATATCCCCTTTGATGGTCTTAACATCATTAGCAATTCGATCGATACTGTCCCTTCTCCTTTTTGTCAAGGGGATAAAATCACTTTCATTGCCAGATGAGTCAGATGAAACAGTTATCACCTTCTTTGTGTCTCCTTCTCGGACAGCATATATGCGTCTGCTTCCACATTTCCAGAATTTCAAACCTGAAATGTGTAGTCAACTAGTATCTTCATGCTGTACAATATTATTGGTGGTTTCCAGCCACGACAGTAGTAAACCCCTTGGTTATAATTACGGCAACCTATGTAAATGCAATGACACACTTAAGTATTTAACAATCTGGTCTACCCCTATAATACACAAATACTGTCTTTAGCCTACCTTGAGTTCCTGATCCATCCTCTATTTGTAAACCGTCTGATGTCACAATGACGTATTGAGCACCCCATTTCCTCTGCACTGCATTCAAGATGTAAGTAGTATTTGCAGTGCTTTCAGTCACATCCACGAATGTCTGTGTCAGCGGAGTAAATTCAGGTCTCCCGTTTGCACCTGGCTTCATCATGGCCTTAACAATCTTAACATTCACTGTTTGCACCCTCCTTGATACTGATGATAAGGGTCGACTGGTTCGAGGAACAGTGATAGCACTGCTCGGTCCTGGAGCAGTTGTCAAAGATGCTACCCTTCTTGGTTCATTGTCAGAAAATGGACAGCCTTCAACAGCTAGCCTGGTGATTGTGTCACCAACATCGATACTAAAGTGAAACCTACTGCTGTCCGGTGTAGGAAAGAATGCCCTGTGTCCAGGTGCTTCTTCTCGTAGCCACACAGTGGATGGGTCAAGCTGTTGAAAAAGAACTGGAGTAATAAAACTTGAAAACATGGGAGATATTCATAACCAAGGTAAAGGGTCATCACTACACATGACATTATTATGAGACTGTACATGGTAGCTGATTATGCCATAGAGCTTTTGTGCTGGCTTACCATCCCTATTTACTTCAAATTACGCACTAAGTAGAATTTATCAAATTCATGGGGCTTCCTCATTCCCACATCAAAGCAAATTCTGTACCGAAGGCTTGCAGGGCCATGACATGCCATATATATGCTGGGGAGAACACTGCAAAATTGACACATCTCCAGTTTCAGTAGCAACTAGCTGTACTCAGTAGACTAGCCATCAACTAAGCTTAACCTGTGTTAATAACTTCTAAAGGTGTGGTTGAATTTTGCTGTAAGCTCACTGGTTGAGGGGAGGGCAATAATAAACTTTTTTTTTTAAATGATGTAAATAGTAAAAACATTTGGGTGTTAAAATTTAGTAACTAGTAATTGCACCCTAGTGACCATGCCACATTGTAGTACACTAGGTAAAAATGTATTCAGTGGGGATCCTCATTGAATTTGTCTACTTGCAGCTCTGCATTTAGGCCTAATCAGCACAGAAATGGCAAACGTTCTATTGCTTGAAAATGAGATATAGGGTGCAACTCATCTGTCATTATACTCTTATCACAATATACTTTTGTGCCCCTACCATCTCTACTCATGATCACTTCTATATTTTTTTTTCAAGCAACATACACTCTAAGCAGAAGGTCCACACAATGCACGGGGCAATGTTGAGCAAATTGAGCAGTGGTCCTCACATGTGTGGCCAGCCCACTCGTGTAACACATGGGCATAAAACATTGCAAATGCATGGCTCCCCTATACAAACATATGGAAAAATTTCAAAGTGCCATAACTTTAATTCTAAGGAAAAATTTTTCAGGTCAAATTGAGCCATTTTTGCACACCCATATAAAAATTATGTCCCCAAGTGCTCCCAAATGATTTAATGAGGCCATAGACCCCACCCAAACCATGCCCTCCTGTCATGCCTTGAATTTTGTTTGGGGAGAACACTGAATTCCTCTATAATTTCAAGGTCAAATCCTTTGTTTCACCCAGCGTATCAATCCTTCATTTGGTAATAGACCCCTAAAGGAGAAGAGGGCGTGCATGTAAGTACGCACTTGGCAAAATTTAAAAAAAGATAGTAATATCCTCAGCCTGCACATTGGCGTCCAGACAGCTGATGTTACTAAAATTAGTTACAAACCATAGAATTTGGCTAGGTATACAGGACAGTATTGTAGGTTATTGTTGAAGACCCACTACATGTGTACCAGGCAGTGGCTGCCATATTGTTAGATGTTGACATAGGCACAAATTAGTGCTTAGCATAATTTTAGGTAACTCTAAGAGTGGCACAGCTACAGCAGATTCATGCACCTTTGCAATAGAAAAGTGCTAGGACAAAAACCACAGTTGTAGTTAATTTAATAAGCCACAAGCAATTGCACAGGAACAGTTTACACAGCAGGAACAAGGTGGTTTTTAAGGCAGCCTGTCTGTTGCAGAGGTGCCTGAATTTGCTGTATAGCTATGGTAATTAAATTTCAGATGTTCATCCAACTATATAAGTGTGCCTGTGCTAAACTGCTGGTGTTTGGCAGGTGGATACTTTCTAGTTAAATTTCTGTGAATGAATATTTTCAATAATGCAGTATCTTGCTTCCGGGTGTCTATGCTCGTAAACTTATTGTAGCTCTAAAGGGACTATGGTATTCCTGCATCAAACACATGGTGGTACTGTGGCACTCATGCTACAATGGAAATTTGAGCTTCCGTCGTCACAATCTCTAATGTATGTAGCTAATGCAGTCACTGTCTAGATCACTTGCCTTGTCAAGGGTGTACAACTCATTGTGACCAGCATGGAATAGCTCTTCAAATAGTACACATGTACATCCTCAGAACTCTTGGCTCAAACACTAAACAACACTCCAAAGGTCTAAGACTGCTAACCGTGAAACCTTCTTCTAGCTAGCTAACTCACCAAAATGTGAGTACTACTGCAGTTACCATGGAAACTGGAGGGAACTCTCCATAATTAGATTATTGCCCAACATTGAGCATTAGCAGCTAGGATTCTAAAAACGTTTCGATTGGAAGACACTGGTGATACACTTGGAGCTAAGAGTTAGCTAGCGGGTACTCCACTTGATTTGTTATCACTGATGCATCCAGCAGCCACAAGCCAAGAGAAGGCGACAATTTTTGACCTCGCGAAAGAGTTCAATGGGCAAGTCAAGTTCAACGATACCGTAGCCTTGTAGCCCCTGTGAAAGTTCCACAAGGTAGAAATCCATGTTTGACGTTCATTGCCGGTGAAAAGAAGCCAGCGTCGAAGGTTCACCAAAGAAGGCGAAGTTTTAAAGTCGACACAAAAAGTAGCCATAGAAGCCATAAGATCTCGGTAGAGCCCGAGTAGAGACCTCGCTTTGCTCGGAATTATAATTTTTATGCATACTGTCATACATGTAATGTTTTAGTACTCACCGAAAAAGCTCTTGCTACAGCTCCTGGGCTAATCTGATCCAAAGATATTTCGATCCCAGGTCGTCCTTCGAAACAGAGAAATATCAGAGGACTATCGTCGTGATCCATTTTGGAATTAGAGCTGCAGTAGCAGTAGACTCGAACCCGGCAACTTCAGAAACGGACAAACGGACAAAAATCACTAGCTCTCACTGCACCGTGAATGAAGCCCGGCAACTTAGCGCCAAAATAATGTTCATGGTGCATGCATCACGTTTTACTGGGCAGTTGACCAATGGCGTTATCGTCTGCAGTCACGAGTCCACCCCGCGTCACGCGGACACGTAGATCGTGTCTTATTGGTCCATCGGTAGATTGGCCGGTAAGATTTGAAAATGGCTGTGCTGCGCTGGAGACAATTCCAGGTGCTGAAAACTACATCCGAAAGCGTATCGTTGAGGATAGAGCCACCCATAAAGTTGTTAGTGAAGAGCTGAAGTTATTGTACCCTTGGCTATCAAGAGGGTTAAGCAGGAGGAGTATTCGTAGATTTTGTGAAGTACATGACTTCCATGCAACTTCAAGGCTGGCTGATACCCAGTTGGATATGGTGGTAAGGACCAGTATCCACAAGGTAAGTCTATGAGTCTTACCCACAATTCAAAATGACTATAGCTTCCTACTAAACTTGCGAATAAAAATTTAATTAATGTAGCTAATAAACTTTCAACACGGAGGGATAGGCAGCAGCCTAGCCCAGCCTCTTTATCGCACGCGGAAAAAGAGCTAGAGTCTGGTGCACCGGTGAAACGCGTATTCAATTTTGGTTCCGCGGATCCGTGTGCCAAGATCTTGGCGCGGCCAGATTGCATGCATTATATATATATATTGCAGAACAGTGCTTACGTCATGAGCTTATTTGAAAAAGATTGCTATTCTAACTTGAGAGGGCCAGTCCGTCGGGCATTCAGCTAGAGATCGATGAATCTACCCTTCCGTTTGGGTAGGCTAAGCGTACTAGAAGCTCGGGCGAGCGCGAGGCGAGAAGCTCAGCTGTGCGTACGCGAATTAAAAAAATTGCGCGAATAGTGGTAATGTGCATCATATCATAGCACGTCGCTGCGTCACGTGCGTACCGTGTTTATTCTAATAGAACTAGAACGCAAGCTAAAAAAATAATTACGATTTTAACTTTTGCGCGATTTTCTGGTGAAGGTCGTCAGTCGCTACATTAAGATACATTATGAAGATCCTAGAATGCGAATTTACTTGCGTTAATTAGATCTTGCGTTTTATTAGAACAGAGATGATACTTACATTGCATATTATTGGGAACCAAAATTGAATACGCGTTTCTTTTTCCACGTGCGATACAGAGGCCTACAGGCAGCGCTCCAATAAATTATGGCCTCAAACAACAGTGGTGTGTGTATTTTCATTATCAACTAGTTACTGCCTTATCAAAATGGTTTGATTTATTGGATACTGCTGTTAATAAAATTAATGTTAAAGTGTAAACAATGCACCTATCAACACTGGCACCTGTAGATAATGATACATGTCAGGGAATGGCAAGCAAGTGATTCTCCAAATGCTCACTTAGGCTATTTTTCTACAATAGTGAAGCTATTTTATGTAAAATTATATGCATGAGATGCATTATCTACCCGGCGGGCATTACCCTGATAGGCCCAGGCCTGCAGGCACCTATGTCTATCAATGTCATGCCCCCACCCACACACCCTGCATCCCGTGCCCGTGCCACTTGCCTCACACCTCAGGCCGGGCTATACAAGTTAAATCTCAGTCAATTACTGACCAGGACGCAATTGCTTAAGGGATCATAAAGGGACGCTAAACCTGATATCTAGTGCCCCTCGTTTACCTGGGGTGTGCTCATTTGCACGAGCTGTGTCATTGATCATACCCTCAAACCTTAACTTTAACTAACTATTAGTACTTCAACTTGTGCAGAAGCCAAATATTGATATCAAGACTAGTATGAAACTATTCCCCAAAATTTGCAAAGTTACCACATCTTTTGCATAGATATTTTTTTTTTTTTTTTTTTTTTTTTTTTTTTTTTTTTTTTTTTTTTATAAAAGTTTCTGCATTGCAGGGGTTACATGACTTAGCTAAAAGCTAATGCAAGCATGCAACCAAAGAGAAAATTAATTAACTGAGACAAGGAATTAATGAGTTAATGTTTTAGTGCTGTCTTGAAAGAGGTGATGGAGGGAGCGGAAGCAGTGTCAGAAGGAAGTGAGTTCCATGCAACAATAGTGCTTGGAAAGAACGAATACAGATATTGAGATGAGTGTGCTTGTAGAGGAACTATTGCTTTGGGATGAACTGAGCGACTTGAGTATGTTAGTTGTCTGGTTTGTGTTGGAGCATTGGGAAAGAAAGTTACATTGTTGACTATCTTGTATAGGTGACAAAGCTTAGTATCATGCCTTCTAGCTTGCAAGGATAGGAGATTAGATTGTTTCAATAAATCATTATAACTGGAATTCCAAGACTTTAGGCAGACTTTAAGGGCAAATTTTTGCACGTCTTCAATAAGATCTATGTCTTTCTTTAAGAAGGGATCCCAAGCAGCTGAAGCATATTCAAGGTGGGGCCTGATGAAGGAGACATATAATTTAAGTAAAGTATTAGGTGAAGAGTACTTATAGAATCGTCTGTAGAGCAGGCCAATGAGTCTCCTAGTCTTGCTGCATATGTTGGCAATATGTATCGACCACATGAGATCAGATGTAATTGTTAGACCAAGATATTTATAACTTGAGACGTGAGTAAGTGGTGAGTGTCCAAGAGTCAAGCAAGGTGGTGGTATTGAATGAACTCGCTTACGAGAAATGAACAAGCAGCAGCACTTTTTCGGATTTAGCGTAAGATACTTGGTAGTGAGAGTAGATTTGATAGCATTCACATCTGCTTGGAGTGTTAAGTAATCATCTGGGTTGGTGATGATTCTATAAAGTGCTATATCATCAGCAAATAGATTGATCTTGCTACCTCCAGAGATGCAGTCGGCAACATCATTAAGGTAGATGACAAACAGCAAGGGTCCCAGGACAGAGCCTTGCGGGACTCCAGAAACGACTTGAAGTGTGGGAGAACAAGAGCCCTCAACTACTACAAACTGCCTCCTCTCTGTCAGGTAGCTCTGCACCCATCTCAAGATGTAGGGATTTATACCGATTTGCTCCAATTTTTGCAGTAGGGGTAAGTGTGGTACCGAATCAAATGCTTTTTGGATATCAAAGAACACTACACACACCTCTTGTCCATTGTCGAGAGCAGTAAGCCAGTCATAGATGACAGAGATTAGAGCAGACGTGGAGGAGCGGTGGTGCATGAATCCCCACTGACGGTCTGATATAGGATAGGCTTCACAGATGTGATCAACAATGATCTTACTTACATGATGCTCCAGGATCTTGCTGACAGTTGGAAGAATTGAGATGGGCCTATATCCAGATACAGAGTTTTTTAGATCATCAGACTTTGGAACAGGGACCACTCTTGCAAGTTTCCATTCTGTAGGTAGTGCTCCTTTAGCTAGAGATGTGTTAAACAATTTTGCAAGGCTAGGAGCAATACTATAAGCTGTAGATTTTAGCATCATTGATGATATATCATCAGGACCAGAAGACTTAGAGGTGTCGAGCATAGCAAGCATATTAGCAACATATTCAGGAGAACACTTTAGATACTCAGGAAAGTTAGATGGATCAAGGTTAGTTTGCAAGTTGGATTCTGGGGAATTTGGAGTGAGGGAAGGACAGCTGCGATTGTAGCAGGAGTAGAAGAAGTTGTTCAATAAATATGCTTTACCTTCACTGGTATCAGCCTGCGTACTACCGTTAGATATGGTGGGAAAAGTTGTACTCTTAGTTCCCAACATTTTAACAGTTTTCCAGAATACCTTTGCATTGGCTGCATCCAGGTTACTAAAGAACGCTTGTCTGCTCTCGCGAAGCATATTGAGAACATGGTTTCTCTGCTGTTTATAAATTGCCAGGTCTTGGGGATCTCCAGTGGATTTTACTTTATTAAATAAGGTTTTTCTTTTACGCATTGCTTGCTTGATTGCATGGGTCACCCAGGGTACTCTCCTTTCAGATTTGATAGTGACTCGTGGGATACATTGGCTCATAGTGTGTAGAAAGCACTTTTTCCACCTGGACCAGCTAGAATCAACATCGTCATCGATATTTCTAGCCCATTGCTATGTGGTTGCTAAGGTATACAAGGTACTGTATATGTGATATCCTTGTAGGGCTCATGTCCATGTGTTTACTATTATACAGTTCCTGAGGGCCAGGGCAAACAATGATACAATTCTTGAGGGCTGAGAACATGTTTATTGCATCCATGGAAATAATGGTCTAGAAAATAGTTATCAACCAATCCCTCACTTTGTATGTGATATAGAAGCACTCATCCCTCAGGATTTGTGCTTCTATATTACATACAAACCTCAGGAGTTGGTCAATAACTGTTACATATGGGAGATGAACACCTGTACACCACCATGATTATCCACACGTTCAACAGAACATGGGTTTATAGCTTCAAATTTGATATAGATGCCTTCACTATTAGTTAATGCTTGACCACAACCCCCATGTGAAACACTTATATAATATTATGCTACATGCATGTACATATATCACACAATTATATATTTATAGGTAGGTCCTGGATACGGCCGAAGGACTATGACAGGATTACTTGCAGGTAATGGGATTAGAGCGTGCCAATTGAGAGTTGGTCGATCGCTACAAAGAATTGACCCAGTTAACCACCGTAGACGTCGAACAACAACGTATCGTCTACTCAACCCAGCACCTTATAGATCTCAGTACTTCGGGGAGAAACTACATATAGACCAGAACGAAAAATTGATAATGTTTGGTGTCACCCATATTTGTGCTGTGGATGGTCATAGCGGAAAGATTGTTGCTTTTGCCACAATGCCCATCAAGAATAATGCTATAATTTATGAACACATCTACATGTAAGTCATAGTACCCGAAGGTTATGTATTGCATAGATGTGACTATAATAAAAATATTTTTATGAATGCATATAGGAAGCTTGTTAATGACTTTGGATTATGGACACAACTTCGTGTTGACATGGGACGAGAATGGTTTCTGATGTTGTTCATTCAACAACATCTTTCCCAGTACAGATACGATACAACAAAACCAGCTTTTTTACAGACTTCCTCCAAACAGGTATAATATTTATCAGAAAAGAAGTACTGGTATATAGCATGCAGTATATGCATAATTAAAGATTTTGTCTGTAGAATCATATGGTGGAGAGGATGTGGGTGGAGTTCAACACAAGAGTGAACTATCCTGTTAAGAGAGTCCTGATCGATATGGTTGAAAGTGGTGATATCAACATGGATGATTCATTGCATAAGTTTTGTGTCTCATGGCTCACTGTCCAAGTAGCAAATGTTGGAGTGGTTCTGTTGATCAGAGCCTGGAACAACCATACAATTCCTGGTTAGCTAATTTTTTAGGTTCAACTTAGTAATAATATTTTATAGTATAAACTGTGCTTGATTCGTAGGAAGACGAGGTGGTGGTATGGCTAGTCATGTGTCCAATGCAGTCATGACAAGAGATAACAGAGTACAAAGAATCAGTTAGTCTACCGACTCCAACAGAAGCAATTTCCATGTATCATAGAGCTGGTGGAAGAATATCTGATGGAGCACCATTTGGTGAAGATCCCCTACAAGGAGATAGCAACAAATGTACCATAAGGCAACAAGCCTTTACAGACACTTTTCCTTTGTTTGAACCAATATTTCACAGATTGGTTAATTCAGACCCTTCTTATTTCAGAAGAGCCTTAAAGTTTTACATAGATATCACTTATCGCCTTTCAAGGACGTCATAATAGAGCATGCAGTGCTGCAACTTTCCATAACATAAGACTTATGCTAATGTATGTATAATAGTGTGTTGTGTATTCATAATAATAATATACTTAGTAGCTAGTGTGTGTAAAGTTCACTTGGTCTGTGTATTGCATTGTATGAAGGTAACATATGAATACCTCTGTGAATTATGGTGTACATTGGCATGGTTATATAGACTATAGATTAGTATGTAGCTGCATCATGCACAATCATGATAGTAACAGGACCAAGTGAATTAATCCCTGATGCACATAATATACTACTGTGTCACTGAAATTATCCTGAGCAGCTAGCTACGTGGATTTTGATACATAAGAGCCATTATAATTTATGGATTATCAGCGTACAACTAATAATCATTGTTACCACCAAGAGTTCTTGTTACAACCCAGTCATTATAATATTCCTGGCCTGCATGGGCCCACCAATCAAGTTCAACCATGAAAGTATACTGGCAATAGTGTGCGGAATGTACCGTCTGACTGCACATGGTCATCGCAAAGATAATATAGCGTAAACGCTATTATCTATAGTCATAGCCACATCGCACGGCTACTTTTGCACTATGAACAGGGGGAGCGCTACGCGTAAGGAATTGGGTGAATTGTCAGGCATGTACTTTGACCCTTGCTTAGACTGCATGATGTAGAATCAAGAATGTGGAATGAGATATCGGTACGTGGTCAGGCAAGGCACATTGATAATTCGCACAACATACAACGTTTGATTCTCGAACGTAAATTGTGAGGAAATTGTTGCATTCAACATTCAATAAAGAAACATTACATTGAACTAATACAATCATAGGACTACATTTATTCTTTCAGGTAGAATGCTGAAACAAATATTATTTATACAATATCATGATCATTTTTCTAGTTAAAGGATTCATATTTAATCAGGAAATGATGGACATATTCAATGTTGGAAGAGAAAAGGGATGTTGAATGGCACAAGTATTTTGGCCACATTCATCTCTTAATATGAATGAATGTTGGTTGGCCCAAACATACATACACCCAGAAGGAATTACTCACACCACAATCAATACTTCATGTCATAAAAAATGGTCATTATTTTATGAACTTGTTATCAGAATATCTTGTATAGTACCTCCCAGCAAATATTTGTTCATTTGGTAAGACATCTTCCCTTTTTCTGTTCTTGTACCACTTCATAAGAATGCACGACATTATGTTATAAGCCACCAGAAAGAGTAGGATCAATAGTAAGTACCAAAATTTACAACTTATGATTCCTGTACCCCATGCCAAAGTTAACCTGTTTTAGAGTGCTTTGTAAATGGTTTCAAAAAACTCCATACCTAGCTAAATAAACCACTACTTGGATCACCTAATTGTGGTACGGCTGCCTATACACCCGGTATGTATGTACACGTATATATGGCCATCAAAATGCAGCTAAGTGGCCTTTCTCATGTCCACATGGTTACACATGGCTATGCAAATAGCAGGCAGTAACTAGTACATAAATGCCATTCAAAAAATAAAGTCAAACTGAAAGACCATTAGCTAAAAGTAACATGCCTCTATGTTACTAATAGCTGTTTGAGCCTCATTCTCTTGCTTTTGTTTGTCTTAGCTAATGCATTGTATGTATTTCTTAATGCATGCTTCACCAGATATGGCATGCCATTTTCACATTATACTATGCTTGAGCTGCTCACAGTATAAGTTTAATGTTACTTAAGGGCATTGCAAGAAGTGAAATAAAACTTTAGTACTCAATCTTAACAGTTCAAACACAATGGAAGACAAAGTTGACAATATAATATCTGAGTCCATTTCTGGGTCAATGGAGGACGTTCTACAGCTAAGCAACAGATCCTATTCTACTAGAGATAGGCTCAAGATGTGCTGTAGACCTTCTTATCAAATACGAAGGCTCAAAAACAAGGGAGCCATTCTAATATTGGTTTGGAATCACCTGGTGTTGTGTGTCTTTTACTATCTTACTCTATACCCCAATACGTTTCGTCCAACTTGGCATATGTACAGTATTATATGGGGACTCTCTCTACCCATAGCAGGCTGTCTAGCTGATGTGTGCCTTGGGCGGTACAAAATCATACGCTGGAGTATCTTGATGATGTGGATAGCCTCGGTACTGGTAGTAACGAGTTCTGTACTGTCACAATTTGTGGAGAGCTACCATCATATTAGTAATTACGTAACAGCTGTGCTGCTTATCATCTTATGCATTGCATTCGGAGCATACCAAGCCAATATTGTCCTCTTTGGAATCGACCAGCTTCAGGATGCCTCAACAGATGAAATTACATCCTTTATAAGCTGGTATGTGTGCACATGGTTCAGTGGCATGGCCATCAATTATTTCATACCTTTATGTCTAGAAGGGGCACTTGGTGGATTGCTGGAGCTTATAATTTGTGTTTGTCTTACTTTAACGGTCATTTTGTCAATAGCTTTCAACAGAGGTTTTCTTAAAGAGCCAATAACACAAAATCCTTTTCAGCTAATCTACAAAGTCATCAAGTATGCCATCAAAACTAAGCATCCAAGATGTCGAAGTGCTTTCACTTACTGTGAAGATGAGCTTCCTTCTCGTATCGACTTTGGCAAATGTAAATATGGAGGACCATTCACAACAGAAGAGGTGGAAAATGTCAAGACATTTCTGAGACTATTAGTTTTCATATTTGTAGGTTCTGCAGTGTCAAGTGGAATATTATCATCTAATGTAGGACATGAGGTTATCCTTAAACATGGTCAAGAAGACACATCTCACTATCATGGATTCCATAAATCCAGCTGGACAACGACTGTAGACCTAGCATACTTCAGTGGAGCAGTCCTGGTAGCACTTTACGAGTTCATTTTCTATCCTCTGCTACGGAAATCACTAACCTGTATACAGAGTTATCATTGGAAATTGTCAGTGGGGTTAATATTACAGATGGCCAGAGTCATTGCACTGATAGCAATTGATCTTACAGCTCGCCACAATTACATCAAACACACTAATTCAACTATTCAATGTGTGTTCATTGCAGAAAGTGGCATCCTAAGTTCTAATTTTAACATGAAGTGGATGATCTTACCACATTTTCTCAATTCAGTCTCGCTAATTGCTTTTGTCACAGGTGCCTTTGAATTTATCTGCTCCCAATCCCCTTACTCTATGAGGGGACTTCTCTTTGGAGCTATGTATGGTAGTGTCGTACTATACCGTGTTGTTGGATTTGGAATTTTGGAACCATTTATGAAGCAGTCAACAGTCTGGGGCACAGGAATAACAAGTTGTGAGTTTTGGTTCTTGCTACTGATATTACTCATTCTAATACTGAATGGCATAATGCTGTGCATACTTGCTAAGTGGTACAAGAACAGAAAGAGGGAAGATGTTTTACCAAATGAACAAATTTTTGCTGAGAGATACTATACTAGGAGGTAGTTCCTAAGATGATGTGTTGTGTGTTTAATATAACCATAGTCTGTCTTACTGTTTAGTTTTAGTACTAACTATTGTGTTTCTAGAGCAATTAGCCACTTCTTGTGACAATTAATCAACTTGATGCTGCCAAGGCTATTATAGTCACATTCCATTTATCGTAATAATATTATTACAAGTATACAAGAGTGGTAGGGACAAGAACAGACAATACTTATCCTACATCTTATTTTTCAAGCAACAGGATTTCTATGAAAATGTGAGTAGGGATGCATCTTGTATCTAGTCTGTTCTTATCCCTATATCACTCTTGTTTGTGTACTTTTTGATCCTACCATCCCTACTTACTTCTGCAATTTTTTTAGTTGCTTTTCAAGTTTATATCTGTTTTTGCTAATGACTTATTCACTGAATCTCCTGCGGTGTAAGTACTGCACTGAGCATGGAAAGCTAGAGACCACCCAGAGGAGGCTTGAGGGAGGGAAGAGGAGGTAGGACAGGGTCAAAAGGTCACCAATCAATTGCTAACTAATTAGCTAACATTGCAATGTCCTGAAGTTGCTCCTTACAATTAATCTGAGAGCTATTCCCCTGGACCCCTAAATCACATTGATGATGCTAAGTTCAAAAATCACATCTAGCTAGATCTGCTGAAAACCTTTACAAAAAGCCACTATTAGCAATAGTGACTTCAACTGGGTCAACGGTACTGTAGCTGATGGTGATAGTCATGAACGGCATTGTGCATACTGAGGTTTTTAGCCTAGATTTGAATTTTGCTAGGTGCACAGGACAGTACAAGGGCATGATGCTTTCATATCATTACAAAATATTATAATGTAAGGGAGAGTATGTTTGTTTTCATAGTTAATGCATCTGCCATCTGCACTTTACTTATGTTTATTTTCATAATGTGTGCTAGACTATGTTAAAGCACTAGCATGCTCCTAAAGCTAAATCAATGAAGGCAGCAACATTATGCATAACTTGGCTAGTAAGTGTACATATAGAATGTGATAATGTGACATAGAAGCACTTTATGATGCATTCAGCCATTATAGCTAGCATGCAAAAAGCGAGTCTGTCTGAATCCATGGAGGATGTTCTCCAACTACAAGGGACATTATGAAAAGCAATACAGTGTTTATGTAATTGTTCTTGATGCTGTAGTAGCTCTGTACTAATTTTGACAGTACAGAGCTTGCTAAGATACTCCAGCGTATCATCTTGTATCGTTTAAGGCACACGTCAGCTAGCCATCCTGCTATTGGTAGAGTGAGTCCCCAGGCAATACTGTACATGTGCCAATATGGATGTAATATACGGGGACACAGGGATAGACGGTAAAAGACACTTGTTACCAAAACATTCCAAACCAATATTAGAAGAGCTCCCTTGTTTTTGAGTTGCCGTATTCAATAAGAAGGTCTGCAGCACATCCTGGGCCTGTCTCCAGCAGAAAAGGATCTGCTGTTGCTTAGCAGACTACCAAGCTAATGTTGTCCTCTTTGGAATCCATCAACTTCAGGATGCTTTTACGGATGAAATTACATATTTTATAAGCTGGTATTCGTTCACATACTACCATTATGCTAAAAACAATTACATAACCTCTGTGCTGTTTATTGTCATGTGTATTGCATTCGGAGCTTATCATCCAATATTGTGATCTTTGGAATTGATCAACTTCAGGATGCTTCTACAGATGAAATTACATCCTTTATAAGTTTGTACGTATGCACATGGTTCAGTGGTATGGTGTTGAATTATCTTATAGATTTGTGTCTAAGTAGGAGATATGGTGGACTGCTGCATGAATTTCCGATTTGCATTTGCCTTACTTTAATGATCATTTTGGCGATAGCTTTGACAAGAGTTTTTCACAACAGAAGAGGTATGTGGAAAATGTCAAAACATTTTTAAGATTACTAGTTATCCTTAATGTAGTCTCTACAGTGTCAATATTCTCATTTTTATAGAGTACAAATTTTATCCTTATTCTCGCATTCCATAGATCCAGCCAGATAACAGCTATAGACCTGGTATATTTCAGTGAGCAGTACTGATAGCACTTTATGAATTTACATTCTACCCTCTTCTACAAAAATACCTACCATGTATACATAGCTATCATTGGAAATTATACGTGGACGCAATATTACAAATGGCCAGAGTCATAGTACTGATAGCGATTGATTTAACAGCTCGTCACAGTTACATTAAACACAATAATTATTCAAGACAACTTCAAGAAGTCCTATAATGCATGTGGGGTGGCCTCAGTATAATTATAGCTACAAGGCATAAAGATAGTAGTGCTACTAAGTAACTAACTAAGTAACAAGCCATTAAGCTAAGACAAACGACATATAGATTCACATTTGAATAATTATTAAATTTGCTATAAACTTCAATCTGACATCTAGGAACACAATAAACTATGATGGGACTGACTAAGGCTATAAAATTATTGCTAAAGTATGATTAATTAAGACACATAATCATCATAAGAACTAAAGATTCATTCATTCCTCGTGTAATACCTCTCAGCAAAAACTTGTTCATTTGGTAAAACATCTTCCCTCTTTCTGTTCTTGTACCACTTCATAAGAATGCCCAGGATTATACCAGTCAGTATTAGAATGAGTAGCATCAAAAGCAAGTGCCAAAATTCACAACTGATGATTCCTGTTCCCCATGCTGCTGACTGCTTTGTAAATGGATACAATATTCCAAATCCCATTGCACAGTACAGCACCACACTGCCATATGTAGCACCAAATAGAAGCCCCCTCATAGAGTGAGGACTTTGGGAGCAGATAAATTCAAAAGCACCGATGGTTGAAGTGATTATTGAAAGTGAACTGAATACTTGTGGTAAGATCATCCACTTCATGTTAAAACTAGAATTGAGGATGCCACTTTGTTCAGTGAATATACATTGAATGGTTGCGTTATTGTGTTCAATGTAACTATGGCGAGCGGTTAAATCAATAGCCATGAATGCTATGACTTTTGCTATTTGTGATATTACCCCCACTGACACTTTCCACTGATAGCTCTGCATATAGGGTACATGATTCCGTAGGAGCGGGTAAAAAATTAACTCGTATAGGAGTAACAGTACTATTCCACTGAAATAAAATATTAGTTCAGTAGTTATCCTGCTACTTTTGTAGAAACTATGAAAGTGAAATGTGCTATGATTGTCACCTTGGTCACATAAAGCAAGTTGGTACTCCACACTGTTTAATGATAATGCCCCAATTGCTACTGCAGAACTGACAAAAATGACAATTATTAATCTTAGAAATGTCTTGACATTTTCCACCTCTTCTGTTGTGAATGGTCCTCCATATTTACGTTTGCCAATGTCGATATACAAGAAGGAAGCTCTTCTTCACAATAAGTGAAAGCACTTCGACATCTTGGATGTTTAGTTTTGATGGCATACCTGATGACTTTGTAGATTAACTTAAAAGGGTTTTGTGTATATTGGCTCTTTAAGAAAAATTTGGTCACAAGAAAATGATGATATGACCATTAAAGCAAGGCAAATGCAAATTAGAAACTCTTGTTCATTGTGTGCTTGACCCAGCCACGTGTATATGAGGTCAACGATAATCCCACTACTGAAATACGTAAACAAATACCAAGTTATGATGGATGTGATTTCATCTGTAGAAGCATCCTGAAATTGATCGATCCCCAAGAGGACAATATTGGCTTTGTAGCCTCCAAAACCAATAGACATTATAAGAAGCAGCAAAATCGTTGCATATTTGTTGGTACTATTGTGGTAGTATTGTTCTGCTAGCTGTGACAATACAGTGCTTGCTACTGCCAGTACAGAGGTTATCCACATATCAAGATACTCCAGCATATCACCTTGTATCGTTTAAGGTACACGTCAGCTAGCCATCCTGCTATTGGCAGAGTGAGTCCCCATGTAATACTATATAATACGAAGTTGGATGAAATGTAAGGGGATAAGTAGTAAGATAGTAAAATACACTCATCACCAGGCAGTTCCAAACCAATATTAGAAGAGCTCCCTTGTTTTTGAGCTTCCGTGCTTGATAAGTAGGTCTACAGCACATCTTGAGCCTGTCTCCAGCAGAATAGGATCTGTTGCTTAGATGTAGAACATCCTCCATGGATTCAGAAGTGGATGCAATGCCAACAGCCTCTGAGTTGTCATCCATTATTTAGATGATTAGAATGTTAGCATCACCAACTGTAGGATCAGGTATGCATGGTTCCCCCACTGAATATGTTGTAATATTCCACTTAGTATTTTTGCGATAATTATATTACTTGTATGCATGGCTACAGCAACATACATATTGTGAGGATAAGCACTATAATAGAATCATAAGCACTCATTAAGAAAATAGCTCATGAGCTAAGACAAACAAACAACAGATGTAGCTAGCTAATACAACATGACTGACAAACAGATATAGCTATTTCCAGGAGAGTTCTTTGAGATAGGTATAGTCAGAAGGAATTACTCACACCACAATCAATACTTCATGTCATAAAAATAGTCATTATCTCATGAACTTGTTATCTGAATATCTTGTATAGTACCTCTCAGCAAATATTTGTTCATTTGGTAAGACATCTTCCCTTTTTCTGTTCTTGTACCACTTCATAAGAATGCACAACATTATGGCATAAGCCACCAGAAAGAGTAGGATCAATAGTAAGTACCAAAATTCACAACTTATGATTCCTGTGCCCCAACCCTGTTTTGAGTACTTTGTAAATGGTTTCAAAACTCCATACCCTATCACACCATAAAGCATAACACAACCATACATAGCTCCAAAGAGAAGTCCCCTCATAGAGTAAGGGGATTGGGAGCAGATAAGTTCGAAGGCACCTGTGATTAAGGCGATTAGTGAGACTGAATTAAGTAAACTTGGTAAGATCATCCATTTCATGTTGAAATTAGAACTTAAGATCATGCCACTTTCTGCCACGAATATGCATTGAATAGCTGAATTATGGTGTTCATTGTATTTGTAACGAGCTGTAATATCAACCACCATCAGTGCAATGACTCTCGCCATTTGTGATACTACACCCACATATAATTTCCAATGATAACTCTGTATACAGGATAGTGATCTCCTTAGCAGAGGATAGAAAATAAATTCGTAAATTGCTACCAGTACAGCTGCACCGAAATATGCTGGACCTTTTGTTGCTATCCAGCTGGATTTGAGGAATTCACGAAAATAGAATGTATCTTGTTTTAAGAAGAGTTCATACCCTGTATTAATAGAGAATATCCCACTTGACTCTGCAGAACTTACTAAAATGACAACTAATAGTCTCAGAAATGTCTTGACATTTTCCACCTCTTCTGTTGTGAACGGTCCTCCATATTTACATTTGCCAAAGTCAATACGAGAAGGAAGCTTATCTTCACAATAAGTGAAAGCACTTCGACATCTTGGATGCTTAGTTTTGATGGCATACTTGATGACTTTGTAGATTAACTGAAAAGGGTTTTGTGTTATTGGCTCTTTAAGAAAAACTCTGTTGAAAGCTGTTGCCAAAATAACCATTAGAGTAAGGCAAATGCAAACTGCAAATTTCTGCAGCAGCATACCATATTTTCCACTTAGATACATGCCTATGAAATAATCGATGGCCACACTACTGAACCATGTGCAGATATACCAGCTTATGAAGGATGTAATTTCATCTGTAGAAGCATCCTGAAGTTGGTCAATTCCAAAGAGAACAATATTTGCTTGGTAGCCTCCAAATGCAATAATATAATGATTAACAGCACAGCTGTTACGTAATAATTAATACTATAGTAGCTCTCCACAAATTGTGACAGTACAGAGCTTGCTACTACCAAGACTGAGGCTATCCACATGATAAACATACTCCAGCATATCACCTTGTAGCGTCTAAGATACACATCAGCTAGCCAGCCTGTTATTGGTAGAGTTGGTCCCCATATAATACTGTATGTTATATGATGCCAATTTGGGTGAAGTACATAGGGGTATAGAGTAAAATAGTAAAGAACACATAGTACCAGGTGATTCCAAGCCAATATTAGTGTAGCTCCTTTGTTTTTGAGCCTCCGCATTCGATAAGAAGGTCTGCAGCATATCTTAGACCTGTCTCGAGCAGAATGAGATCTGTTGCTTAGCTGTAGAATGTCCTCCATTGATCCAGAATTGGACTCACTTTCGCTACCAACAACTTTTGAGTTATTTTCCATTATTTTGGGTTAAGCAGAGATTGAGAATATAGCTAAATAAACCACTACTTGGATCACCTAATTGTGGTACGGCTGCCTATACACCCGGTACGTATGTGCATGTATATATGGCCATCAAAATGTAGCTAAGTGGCCTTTCTCATGTACACATGGCTATGCAAATAGCAAGCAGTAACTAGTACATAAATGCCATTCAAAAAATAAAGTCAAATTGAAAGACCATTAGCTAAAAGTAACATGCCTCTATGTTAGCTGTTTGAGCCTCATTCTCTTGCTTTTGTTTGTCTTAGCTAATGCATTGTATGTATTTCTTAATGCATGCTTCACCAGATATGGCATGCCATTTTCATATTATACTATGCTTGAACTGCTCTTTAATGTTACTTAAGGGCATTGCAAGAAGGAAATAAAACTTTAGTATATACTCAATCTCAACAGTTCAAACACAATGGAAGACAAAGTAATATCTGAGTCCATTTCTGGGTCAATGGAGGACGTTCTACAGTTAAGCAACAGATCCTATTCTACTAGAGATAGGCTCAAGATGTGCTGTAGACCTTCTTACCGAATACAAAGGCTCAAAAACAAGGGAGCCATTCTAATATTGGTTTGGAATCACCTGGTGTTGTGTGTCTTTTACTATCTTACTCTATACCCCAATACGTTTCGTCCAACTTGGCATATGTACTATATTATATGGGGACTCTCTCTACCCATAGCAGGCTGTCTAGCTGATGTATGCCTTGGGCGGTACAAAATCATATGCTGGAGTATCTTGATGATGTGGATAGCCTCGGTACTGGTAGTAACGAGTTCTGTACTGTCACAATTTGTGGAGAGCTACCATCATATTAGTAATTACGTAACC
The DNA here is from genome assembly GCA_964291365.2 of Stappiaceae bacterium. Classification (GTDB taxonomy): domain Bacteria; phylum Pseudomonadota; class Alphaproteobacteria; order Rhizobiales; family Stappiaceae; genus JBDWFY01. Next base: position 198,257 of record OZ219981.1, on the reverse strand, counting down.
GCTGTGCTGCTTATCATCTTATGCATTGCATTCGGAGCATACCAAGCCAATATTGTCCTCTTTGGAATCGACCAGCTTCAGGATGCCTCAACAGATGAAATTACATCCTTTATAAGCTGGTACGTGTGCACGTGGTTCAGTGGCATGGCCATCAATTATTTCATACCTTTATGTCTAGAAGGGGCATTTGGTGGATTGCTGGAGCTTGTAATTTGTATTTGTCTTACTTTAACGGTCATTTTAGCAATAGCTTTCAACAGAGGTTTTCTTAAAGAGCCAATAACACAAAATCCTTTTCAGCTAATCTACAAAGTTATCAAGTATGCCATCAAAACTAAGCATCCAAGATGTCGAAGTGCTTTCACTTACTGTGAAGATGAGCTTCCTTCTCGTATCGACTTTGGCAAATGTAAATATGGAGGACCATTCACAACAGAAGAGGTGGAAAATGTCAAGACATTTCTGAGACTATTAGTTTTCATATTTGTAGGTTCTGCAGTGTCAAGTGGAATATTATCATTTAATGTTGGACGTGAGGTTATCCTTAAACACGGTCGAGAAGACACATCTCACTATCATGGATTCCATAAATCCAGCTGGACAGCAACTGTAGACCTAGCATACTTCAGTGGAGCAGTCCTGGTAGCACTTTACGAGTTCATTTTCTATCCTCTGCTACGGAAATCACTAACCTGTATACAGAGCTATCATTGGAAATTGTCAGTGGGGTTAATATTACAGATGGCCAGAGTCATTGCACTGATAGCAATTGATCTTACAGCTCGACACAATTACATCAAACACAATAATTCAACTATTCAATGTGTGTTCATTGCAGAAAGTGGCATCCTAAGTTCTAATTTTAACATGAAGTGGATGATCTTACCACATTTTCTCAATTCAGTCTCGCTAATCGCTTTAGTCACAGGTGTCTTGGAATTTATCTGCTCCCAATCCCCTTACTCTATGAGGGGACTTCTCTTTGGAGCTATGTATGGTAGTGTTGTACTATACTGTGTTGTTGGATTTGGAATTGTGGAACCATTTACGAAGCAGTCAACAGTCTGGGGCACAGGAATAACAAGTTGTGAGTTTTGGTTCTTGCTACTGATATTACTCATTCTAATACTGAATGGCATAATGCTGTGCATACTTGCTAAGTGTTACAAGAACAGAAAGAGGGAAGATGTTTTACCAAATGAACAAATTTTTGCTGAGAGATACTATACTAGGAGGTAGTTCTTATGATGATGTGTTGTGTGTTTAATTTGTTCTTTATAACCATAGTCTGTCTTACTGTTTAGTTTTAGTACTAACTATTGTGTTTCTAGAGCAATTAGCCACTTCTTCAGTATAAGGGTATGATGCTTTCATATCATTGAAAAATATTATAATGTAAGGGAGAGTATGTTTGTTTTCATAGTTAATGCATCTGCCATCTGCACTTTACTCATGTTTATTTTCATAATGCATGCTAGACTATGTTACAGCACTAGCATGCTCCCAATTAAGCTGCAAGCTAAATCAATGAAGGCAGCAACATTATGCATACCTTGGCTAGTAAGTATACATATAGAATGTGATAATGTGACATAGAAGCACTTTAGTTGATACATTCAGCCATTATAGCTAGCATGCAAAAAGCGAGTCTGTCACTGAATGCATTCTTACGGAGAACATTTTACTAATCTGAATCCATGGAGGATGTTCTCCAACTACAAGGGACATTATGTAAAGCAGTACAGTGTTTATGTAATTATTTTTGATGCTGTAGTAGCTCTGTACTAATTTTGACAGTACAGAGCTTGCTACTGCCAGTACAGAGGCTAGCCACATAATCAAGATACTCCAGCATATCATCTTGTATCATTTAAGGCACACATCAGCTAGCCATCTGTACTGTACATGTGCCAATATGGATGTAATATACGGGGACACAGGGATAAATGGTAAAAGACACTTGATACCAAAATGTTCCAAACCAATATTAGAAGAGCTCCCTTGTTTTTGAGTTTCCATATTCGATAAGAAGGTCTGCAGCACATCCTGGGCCTGTCTCCAGCAAAAAAGGATCTGCTGTTGCTTAGCAGACTACCAAGCTAATGTCCTCTTTGGAATCGATCAACTTCAGGATGCTTCTACGGATGAAATTACACCTTTTATAAGCTGGTATTCATTCACATACTTCAGTGGTGGGATTATCATTTTCTTGATAGATATGTATCTAGGTGGAGCATATAATAGACTCCTGGAGGAATTTATAATTTGCATTTGCCTAACTGTCATGATCATTTTGATATTTTCATTAAGCCAATAACACAAAACCCTTTTCACTTAATCTACAAAGTCATCAAGTATGCCATCAAGACTAAACATCCGAGATGTTGAAGTGCTTTCATTTACTGTGAAGACGAGCTTCCTTCTCGTATCGACTATGGCAAACATAAATATGGTGGACCATTCAGGTAGAAAATGTCTCAGGTTGTTAGCCACCATGTTTGTTGGTACTGGAGTGGCAATTGGAATGATATAGTTTAGGGAACCAGTTTATTTTAAGCAATAGTCACAATGTCATATCCCATTACAAATGGTTCCATAAACAGTAATCTACACCCCTATTAACCTAGTATTCTATTTTACTGGAGTAATATTTGTACCGCTCCAAGAAGTTGTTTTCTATCCACTCTTGTCGAAACACTTACCTTGTGTGCAGAATTATATCTGGAAAGATTTTGTGGGTGTGATATCACAAATAGCAAATATCATCACGCTGATTGTAATTGATCTAACAGCTCACCTCAGTTATAATTATTGAACACAACAACACAACCATTCAATGCATATTCACTGAAGAAAATGGCACCCTAAGTTCAGCTTTTGATATGAAATTTATCACAAGCACTCAATTCACTCTTGTTGATTAATTTTTCCATTGTTGCTTTTGAATTTATCTGCTCCCAAAGTCCTTACTCTATGAGGGGGCTTCTGTTTGGTGCTACGTATGGCGGTGTGGTGCTCTACAGTGTAATGGGATTTGCAATACTGCAGCCATTTACTATGCAGTCAGCAGCGTGGGAAACAAGTATTATCAGTTGTGAATTTTGGTAATTGTTATTGATACTACTCATTATACTGAGGATTTACTACTTCTTGCAACAGCAATAAGTGAAAAGCGTAAAGTGTAGAACTACTATAGTTGTTGTATTTAGGTAGCTATTGACCCACGCTTGTTCTGGCCTTCAAATTATATCATGTTGGAGTCTGTTTCTGAATCAGAATCCTTGGAAGATGTTCTACAGCTAAGCAACAGATCCTATTCTGCTGGAAATAGGCTCAAGATGTGCTGTAGGCCTTCTTACCGAATACGAAAGCTCAAAAATAAGGGAGCCATTCTACTATTGGTTAGGAATTACCTGGTGCTGAGTGTCTTTTACTACCATACTGTATACCCCAATAAATTTCCTTCAATTGGACGTTTGTGCAGTATTGTATGGGGACTCTCTCTACCAATAGCAGGCTATCTAGCTGATGTGCACCTTGGGCGGTACAAAATCATATGCTGGAGTATATATATATATATATCTTGATTATGTGGATAGCCTCCATACTGGTGGTGGCAAGTCCCATACTATCACAATTTGTGGAGAGCTACCATTATGCTAAAAACAATTACATAACCTCTGTGCTGTTTATTGTCATGTGTATTGCATTCGGAGCTTATCAAGCCAATATTGCAATCTTTGGAATTGATCAACTTCAGGATGCTTCTACAGATGAAATTATGTCCTTTATAAGTTGGTACGTATGCACATGATTCAGTGGTATGGCATTGAATTATTGTGTCTAAGTGGGAGATATGGTGGACTGCTGCATGAATTTCTGATTTGCATTTGCCTTACTTTTTGGCGATAGCTTATGACAGAGTTTTTCTTAAAGAGCCAAGAGCACAAAACCCATTTCAGTTAATCTACAAAGTCATCAAGTATGCCATCAAAATTAAACATCCAAGATGTTGAAGTACTTTCACTTATTGTGAAAATGAGCTTCCTTCTTGTATCGACTTTGGCAAACATAAATATGGATGTCCATTCACAACAGAAGAGGTGGAATATGTCAAGACATTTTTAAAATTACTAGTTATCATTAATGTAGTCTCTACAGTGTTAATATTCTCATTTTTTATAGAGTACAAATTTTATCCTCTTTCTCACATTCCATAGATCCAGCCAGATAACAGCTATAGACCTGGCATATTTCAGTGGAGCAGTGCTGATAGCACTTTATGAATTTACATTCTACCCTCTTCTACAAAAATACCTACCATGTATACCTAGCTATCATTAGAAATTATACGTGGACGCAATTCCACCTGATAGCGATTGATTTAACAGCTCATCATAGTTACATTAAACACAATAATTCAACTATTCAATGCATATTCGTGGCAGAAAGTGGCATTCTAGATTCTAATTTTAACATGAAGTGGATGATTTTACCATATTTACTTGATTCATTTTCAGCTATCACTTTTATCGTAGGCAGTTTTGAACTTATCTGCTCCCAATCCCCTTACTCTATGAGGGGACTTCTCTTTGGAGCAATATATGGATGTGTTATGCTTTATGGTATGATAGGGTATTGAGTTTCGAAACCATTTACAAAGCACTCAAAACAGGTTTGGGGTACAGGAATCATAATTTTTTTTGTATATAATAAGTTTTGCATTTTGATACACATGGACACATAATAAGCTAATACAAGTATGCGCCCTTATAGCTATACACAAATAATTAACTATCAAATGCTGATTTACATTATGTTTAAAAGAGTATAAAAGATGATGAACTAGTAACAGAATGAGGTAAGTCATTCCATAAGGCAATAATAAAAAGAGTGATAATGGGAATTAGTACAACATACAGGTCTAGATAATAAAAGAGGATTATTACCATGTACACTAACAGACACATTACGGAAAGTGATGGGTGCATGAGGACAAAAAACTGAATTATTGACTAATTGATACAAAAAAGATAGCTTAAGCTGCACTTGCCTCTGGTCAAGTCGGGGTAAGTCTGTTTGAGAGAGAAGGCTACTGTATGATGAGTTCCATGATTTTGTGCATACTTTCAATGCAAATTTTTGGACTTTTTCTAGTAGTTCGGTGTGTTTGATCAAGTGAGGGTCCCATACTGGTACAGCGTATTCCAGATGTGGACGTACAAAGGCAACATAGAAGCAATTCATGGTGTCAGTAGAGCAGAACTCGTAGAATCGTCGATAGAGCATTCCTATATTTTGATTTGCTTTCTTAAAGTTCTCTTCAATTTGCTTAGCCCAGGTAAGATCACTGGTAATCCACACTCCAAGATACTTGTAGGCATCAACAATCTCCAAGGCATTTACATCCACCTTTACATTCAATGGGGTAACAGGGTGCTGCTTTTTTGATAAGATCATTTGTTTACACATTAGCACATTGAGCATAAGCAGATTGTTCTTGATCCAGACCGAGATGGTGTCAGTATCATTTTGTATTAGCAGGAAGTCTCTCGCTTTACAGATAGGTCGATAAATGACAGTATCGTCTGCAAACAGTATCAAAGTCCCATCACATAGCGGGATTCTAGAGAGACCATCAATGTAGATTAAGAAGAGGTTGTGAGTTTTGGTACTTGCTATTGATCCTACTCTTTCTAATGGCTTATACCATAGTGTTGTGCATTCTTATGAAGTGGTATAAGAACAGAAAACGGGAAGATGTCTTACCAAATGAACAAATATTTGCTGAGAGGTACTATACAAGATATTCGGATAACAAGTTCATAAATTTTTATAACATGAAGTATTGATTGAGGTGTGAGTAATTCCTTCTGACTACCTATCTCAAAGAACTCTCCTAGCTGGAAATAGCTATATTATCTGTTTGTCAGTCATGTTGCATTAGCTAGCTACATCTGTTGTTTGTTTGTCTTAGCTCATGAGCTTAAGTTTGAGCTTATTTTCCTTATGATTCTAGTGCTTAGCCTCACAATATGTATGTTGCTGTAGCCATGCATACAAGCCATGTAATTATTGCAAAAATAATAAGTGGAATATTGCAATGTATTCAGTGGGGAACCATGCATACGTGATCCTACAATTGGTAATGCTAACATTCTAATCATCTAAAAAATGGATGACAACTCAGAGGCTGTTGGCATTGCATCAACTTGTGAATCCATGGAGGACGTTCTACAGCTAAGCAACAGATTCTGTTCTGCTGGAGACAGGCTCAAGATATGCTGTAGACCTACTTATCAAGCACGGAAGCTCAAAAACAAGGGAGCTCTTCTTATATTGGTTTGGAACTGCCTGGTGATGAGTGTATTTTACTATCTTACTACTTATCCCCTTACATTTCATTCGACTTCGTATCATAGTATTTATAGTATTACATGGGGACTCACTCTGCCAATAGCAGGATGGCTAGCTGACGTGTACCTTAAACGATACAAGGTAATACGCTGGAGTATCTTGATTATGTGGATAACCTCTGTATTGGCAGTAGCAAGCTCTGTACTGTCACAGCTAGCAGAACAATACTACCACAATAGTACCAACAAATATGTAACGATTTTGCTGCTTGTTATAATGTCTATTGGTTTTGGAGGCTACCAAGCCAATATTGTCCTCTTGGGGATCGATCAACTTCAGGATGCTTCTACAGATGAAATCACATCCTTCATAAGCTGGTATTTGTTTACATATTTCAGTAGCGGGATTATCATTCAATTCATATACATGTGGCTGGGTCAAGCATACAATGAACGACTACAAGAGTTTCTAATTTGCATTTGTCTTACTTTAATGGTCATATTGTCACTTTCATGTGACCAAATTTTTCTTAAAGAGCCAATAACACAAAACCCTTTTAAGTTAATCTACAAAGTCATCAAGTATGCCATCAAAACTAAGCATCCAAGATGTCGAAGTGCTTTCACTTACTGTGAAGATGAGCTTCCTTCTCGTATTGACTTTGGCAAACGTAAATATGGAGGACCATTCACAACAGAAGAGGTGGAAAATGTCAAGACATTTCTAAGATTAATAATTGTCATTTTTGTCAGTTCCGCAGGTGCAATTGGGGCATTATCATTAAACAGTGTGGAGTACCAACTTGCCTTATGTGACCGAGGCGACAATCATAGCACATTTCACTTTCATAGTTTCTACAAAAGTAGCAGGATAACTACTGAACTAATATTTTATTTCAGTGGAATAGTACTGTTACTCCTATACGAGTTAATTTTTTACCCTCTCCTACGGAATCATGTACCCTATATGCAGAGCTATCAGTGGAAAGTGTCAGTGGGGGTAATATCACAAATAGCAAAAGTCATAGCATTCATGGCTATTGATTTAACCGCTCGCCATAGTTACGTTCAACACAATAACACAACCATTCAATGTATATTCACTGAACAAAGTGGCATCCTCAATTCTAGTTTTAACATGAAGTGGATGATCTTACCACAAGTATTCAGTTCACTTTCAATAATCACTTCAGTCATTGGTGCTTTTGAATTTATCTGCTCCCAAAGTCCTTACTCTATGAGGGGGCTTCTATTTGGTGCTACATACGGCAGTATGGTGCTATACTCTGCAATGGGATTTGGAATATTGCATCCATTTACAAAGCAGTCAGCAGCATGGGGAACAGGAATCATCAGTTGTGAATTTTGGCAGTTGCTTTTGATGCTACTCATTCTAATACTGAATGGTATAATGATGGGCATTCTTATGAAGTGGTACAAGAACAGAAAGAGGGAAGATGTTTTACCAAATGAACAAGTTTTTGCTGAGCGGTATTACACAAGGAATGAATGAATCTTTAGTTCTTATAATGATTATGTGTCTTAATTAATCATACATTAGCAATAATTTTATAGACATAGTCAGTCCCATATACTGTGTTCCTAGATGTCAGATCAGATTGAAATTTATGGCAAATTTAATAATTATTCAAATGTGAAACTGTACATTGTTTGTTTGTCTTAGCTTAATGGATTGTGGTTTTTGTTCACCCTTAGCACACCAACCAGTTACTTAGGAGCACTACCAACTTTACTTTATTAACATGCAAAACCCTTGATCAGCTATACTGTATAGTGATATTCCCGTTGGGATACATCAAAATCATAATTAAGTAAGGAGGAAGACGAGTAGGGGGAGAGGGCAAGCTATAAGCTGTTTACCATTTGGAATGTGGAGTAGATAGCAGAAACTCTGAGTGCTAAAATGGAGTCACTCAACTGACATAACAAACATGGGTCTAATTAACTATTATTTTTTACAGTGTAGTCTTCTCATTGTGTAAGTTAATCATGCCATTGATATTGAATTCTCTCTCTCTCCCTCCCCTCGGCTCTTCCTCACTCTCCCCCTCCTTGTCTTCCCCCTTACTTATGATTTTGACATATCCCAATGGGAAATACTACTATACAATATAAGCTGATTGAGGGTTTTGCATGTTAGATCTGTTTTGGCATAATAGAATCTGTATCCTGGCTAGATTGCATGCTATACATCATCTGTGCTTGTTTCACTCAAAAGGACATTTACAGAGAGATGATATCCTACTCCACTTATCATAATGGCCAGCTGATAATGTTTTACTGTATATGTCATGTACACATTCCATACAAAAATTTTAAAATTCAACTGAAACAAGGCAAATCCCTGTCAGCAAAATAGGTCCAATATTTTCATTATCTCAACTTGCAAGTTGAAACGTTATTTTTTGCCTATTTTGAGTGATTTCTGTTGAAGACTTCAATGAACTTCAGAGGTATATATAAAGTTGGTACTCCACATTGCTTAATGATAATGCCCCACTTGCTACTGCGGAACTGACAAAAATGACAATTATGAATCTTAGAAATGTCTTGACATTTTCCACCTCTTCTGAGAGATTATCCACATAATGAAGATATTCCAGTGTGTCATCTTGTATGGTTTAAGGTACACATCAGCTAGCCATCCTGCTATTGGCAGAGTGAGTACCCATGTAATACTATGTGATACGAAGTTGGATGAAATGTAAGGGGATAAGTAGTAAGATAGTAAAATACGCTCATCACCAGGCAGTTCCAAACCAATATTAGAAGAGCTCCCTTGTTTTTGAGCTTCCATACTTGATAAGTAGGTCTACAGCACATCTTGAGCCTGTCTCCAGCAGAATAGGATTTGTTGCTTAGCTGTAGAACGTCCTCCATGGATTCAGAAGTGGATGCAATACCAACGGCCTCTGAGTTGTCATCCATTATTTAGATGATTAGAATGTTAGCATCACCAACTGTAGGATCACATATGCATGGTTCCCCCACTGAATATATTGTAATATTCCACTTAGTATTTTTGCAATAATTATTTCTTGTATGTATGGCTACAGCAACATACATATTGTGAGGATAAGCACTAGAATCATGAGCACTCATTAAGAAAATAAGCACAAGCTGAAGCTCATGAGCTAAGATAAGCAAACAACAGATGTAGCTAGCTAATACAACATGACTGACAAACAGATATAGCTATTTCCAGGAGAGTTCTTTGAGATAGGTAGTCAGAAGGAATTACTCACACCACAATCAATACTTCATGCCATAAAAATAGTCATTATCTTATGAACTTGTTATCCGAATATCTTGTATAGTACCTCTCAGCAAATATTTGTTCATTTGGTAAGACATCTTCCCTTTTTCTGTTCTTGTACCACTTCATAAGAATGCACAACATTATGGTATAAGCCACCAGAAAGAGGAATATCAATAGTAAGTACCAAAACTCACAACTTATGATTCCTGTACCCCAAACCTGTTTTGAGTGCTTTGTAAATGGTTTCGAAACTCCATACCCTATCACACCGTAAAGCATAACACAACCATACATAGCTCCAAAGAGAAGTCCCCTCATAGTGTAAGGGGATTGGGAGCAGATAGGTTCAAAGGCACCTGTGATTAAGGCGATTAGTGAGACTGAATTAAGCAAACTTGGTAAGATCATCCACTTCATGTTAAAAGGATGCCACTTTCTGCCATGAATATGCATTGAATAGTTGAATTATTGTGTTCATTGTAACTGTAATATAAATCACCATCAGTGCAATGACTCTGGTAATTTGTGATACTACACCCACTGACACTTTCCAATGAAAACTCTGTATACAGGATAGTGATCTCCTTAGTAGAGGATAGAAGATGAATTCGTGAATTGCTACCAGTACAGCTCCACTGAAATACGAGGGACCTTCTATTGTTATCCAGCTGGATTTGAGGAATTCATGAAAATAGAATGTATCTCGTTTTAAGGTGAGTTCATACCCTGTATCAATTGAGACTATCCCACTTGACACTGCAGAACCTACTGAAATGATAACTAATAGTCTCAGAAATGTCTTGACATTTTCCACCTCTTCTGTTGTGAATGGTCCTCCGTATTTATGTTTGCCAAAGTCGATACGAGAAGGAAGCTCATCTTCACAGTAAGTGAAAGCACTTCGACATCTTGGATGCTTAGTTTTGATGGCATACTTGATGACTTTGTAGATTAACTTAAAAGGGTTTTGTATTATTGGCTCTTTAAGAAAAACTCTGTCAAAAGCTATTGCCAAAATAACCATTAGAGTAAGGCAAATGCTAACTGCAAATTTCTGCAGCAGTATACCATATTTTCCACTTAGATACATATCTATGAAATAATCGATGGCCATACTACTGAACCATGTGCACATATACCAGCTTATGAAAGATTTAATTTCATCTGTAGAAGCATCCTGAAGTTGGTCAATCCAAAGAGAACAATATTTGCTTGGTAACCTCCAAATGCAATACATATGAGGATTAACAGCACAGCTGTTACATAATAATTAATACTATAGTAGCTCTCCACAAATTGTGACAGTACAGAGCTTGCTACTACCAAGACTGAGGCTATCCACATGATGAAGATACTCCAGCATATCACCTTGTAGCGTCTAAGATACACATCAGCTAACCAGCCTGTTATTGGTAGAGTTGGTCCCCATATCATAGTAATACTGTATGTTATATGATGCCAACTTGGGTGAAGTGCATAGGGGTACAAAGTAGAATAGTAAAAGACACATAGTACCAGGTGATTCCAAGCCAATACTAGAAGAGCTCCTTTGTTTTTGAGCCTCCGCATTCGATAAGAAGGTCTGCAGCACATCTTAAACCTGTCTTGAGCAGAATGAGATCCGTTGCTTAGCTGTAGAATGTCCTCCATTGATCCAGAATTGGACTCATTTTTGCTACCAACAACTTTTGAGTCATTTTCCATTATTTTGGGTTAAGCAGAGATTGAGAGCATAGCTAAATAAACCGCTACTTGGATCACCTAATGGTGGTACAGCTTCCTATATACCCAGTACGTATGTACATGTATGTACATGTATATATGGCCATCAAAATGCAGCTAAGTGGCCTTCTTCATGTCCACATGGTTACACATGGCTATACAAATAGCAGGCAGTAACTAGTACAAGAGAATAACCAAACCTGAGACTCAAACAACTAACATGTTACTTTTAGCTAATGATCTTTCTGTTTTTTGAATGCTAAAAATACCATTCAAAGAATAAAGTCAAACTGAAAGATCATTAGCTAAAAGTAACATGCCTCTATGTTAGCTGTTTGAGCCTCAGGTTTGGTTATTCTCTTGTTTTTGTTTGTCTTAGCTAATGCATTGTATGTATATCTTAATGCATGCTTCACCAGATATCGGCAGAAGACTATAGAGAGTATAGTTGGTTTTCCATTAGTTTATTTTCAAAGCAATGAGTGTATCAACAATTGCACCTATTACAGATCTGACGGCAAAAAATTTGACATCAATGCTGTAGATATAATATGTAAGGTTCTGGAGCATAAAGTGTATAGAAAATGCATTATGAAACTAAGGAAACATATATAGGGTATAATATTAATACCTCTCAGCAAAGACTTGTTCATTTTGCAAAATATTTTCTCTTTTTCTCTTTTTGTACCATAGTATGCCCATGCAATGTTACACTATCCAGCATTAGAATGAGTAGTATCAATAACAAGTACTAAAACTCTCAATTGATGATTTCTGTTCCTGACTACTTTGTAAATGGCTGCAATATTTCAAATCCCATTTAAATTTGTGTTCTGTTTAGCAGCTAGGAGCAATTAATATTATAGGTATAATAGTATAGTGATTACAGTCACAATACAATACTCCCATAGGCAAGAGTACCGATTACAGTTGCAATTGTACTCTCAGTCTGTAATCCGTACTCTTGCTGTAGCCTAGGGCAAATTCTATACTATTATCAATTAATCACACACTTTAATCCTCATACAATTAGGGCAGCAACAGTACCCTTATTTGTACTTGTACAGCCTAAGAGTTCGTTGAGTCAGAAGAAACTACCAGAATTACTCACACCACAATCAATACTTCATGTTATAAAAATAGTCATTATTGTATGAATTTGTTATCTGAGTATCTAGTATAGTACCTCTCAGCAAAAATTTGTTCATTTGGTAAAACATCTTCCCTTTTTCTGTTCTTGTACCATTTCATAAGAATGCACAACATTATGGTATAAGCCACCAGAAAGAGTAGGATCAATAGTAAATACCAAAATTCACAACTTATGATTCCTGTGCCCCAAACCTGTTTTGAGTACTTCGTAAATGGTTTCAAAACTCCATACCCTATCACACCGTATAGCATAACACAACCATACATAGCTCCAGAGAGAAGTCCCCTCATAGAGTAAGGAGATTGGGAGCAGATAAGTTCAAAGGCACCTGTGATTAAGGCGATTAGTGAGACTGAATTGAGTAAACTTGGTAAGATCATCCACTTCATGTTGAAATTAGAACTTAAGATCATACCACTTTCTGCCACGAATATGCATTGAATAGTTGAATTATTGTGTTCATTGTAATTGTAACGAGCTGTAATATCAACCACCATCAGTGCAATGACTCTCGCCATTTGTGATACTACACCCACATATAATTTCCAATGATAACTCTGTATACAGGATAGTGATCTCCTTAGCAGAGGATAGAAAATAAATTCGTAAATTGCTACCAGTACAGCTGCACCGAAATATGCTGGACCTTTTGTTGCTATCCAGCTGGATTTGAGGAATTCACGAAAATAGAATGTATCTTGTTTTAAGAAGAGTTTATACCCTGTATTAATAGAGAATATCCCACTTGACACTGCAGAACTTACTAAAATGACAACTAATAGTCTCAGAAATGTCTTGACATTTTCCACCTCTTCTGTTGTGAATGGTCCTCCATATTTACATTTGCCAAAGTCGATACGAGAAGGAAGCTTATCTTCACAATAAGTGAAAGCACTTCGACATTTTGGATGCTTAGTTTTGATGGCATACTTGATGACTTTGTAGATTAACTGAAAAGGGTTTTGTGTTATTGGCTCTTTAAGAAAAACTCTGTTGAAAGCTGTTGCCAAAATAACCATTAGAGTAAGGCAAATGCAAACTACAAATTTCTGCAGCAGCATACCATATTTTCCACTTAGATACATATCTATGAAATAATCGATGGCCACACTACTGAACCATGTGCAGATATACCAGCTTATGAAGGATGTAATTTCATCTGTAGAAGCATCCTGAAGTTGGTCAATTCCAAAGAGAACAATATTTGCTTGGTAGCCTCCAAATGCAATACATATAATGATTAACAGCACAGCTGTTACATAATAATTAATACTATAGTAGCTCTCCACAAATTGTGACAGTACAGAGCTTGCTACTACCAAGACTGAGGCTATCCACATGATAAACATACTCCAGCATATCACCTTGTAGCGTCTAAGATACACATCAGCTAGCCAGCCTGTTATTGGTAGAGTTAGTCCCCATATAATATTGTATGTTATATAATGCCAACTTGGGTGAAGTACATAGGGGTTTAGAATAAGATAGTGAAAGACACTTAGTACCAGGTGATTCCAAATCAATATTAGAAGAGCTCCTTTGTTTTTGAGCCTCCGTATCCGATAAGGTCTGCAGCACATCTTAAACCTGTCTCGAGCAGAATGAGATCTGTTGCTTAGCTGTAGAATGTCCTCCAGTGATCCAGAATTGGACTCATTTTCGTTACCAAAAACTTTTGAATCATTTTCCATTATTTTGGGTTAAGCAGAGATTGAGAATATAGCTAAATGAACCACTACTTGGATCACCTAATGGTGGCATGGCTTCTTATATACCTGGTACGTATGTACATGTATATATGGCCATCAAAATGCAGCTAAGTGGCCTTCCTCATGTCCACATGGTTACATATGGCTATGCAAATAGCAGGCAGTAACTAGTACAAGAGAATAACCAGACCTGAGGCTCAAATAGCTAACATAGAGGCATGTTACTTTTAGCTAATGGTCTTTCAGTTTTTGAATGGCATTAAATGCTAAAATGCCATTCAAAAAATGAAGTCAAACTGAAAGATCATTAGCTAAAAGTAACATGTCTCTACATTAGCGGTTTGAGCCTCAGGTTTGGTTATCCTCTTTCTTTTGTTTGTCTTAGCTAATGCATTGTATATATTTCTTAATGCATGCTTCACCAGATATGGCATGCCATTCTCATATTATACTATGCTTGAGCTGCTTACAGTATAAGTTCAGTATTACTTAAGGGCATTGCAAGAAGTGGAATAAAAACTTAGTATTCATGACAATCTCAACAGTTCAAGCACAATGGAAGATAAAGTTATATCTGAATCCATTTCTGGATCCATGGGGGATGTTCTACAGCTAAGCAACAGATCCTATTCAGCTGGAGACATGCTCAAGATGTGCTGTAGACTTTCTTATCGAATACGGAGGCTCAAAAACACGGGTGTCATTCTAATATTGGTTTGGAATTACCTGGTGCTAAGTGTCTTTTATTATCTTACTCTATACCCCAATATGTTTTGTCCAACTTGGCATATGTACAGTATTATATGGGGACTCTCTCTACCCATAGCAGGCTGTCTAGCTGATGTGTGCCTTGGGCGGTACAAAAGAATACGCTGGAGTATCTTGATCACCTGTAGAAGCGTCCTGAAGTTGATCGATTCCAAAGAGTGCAATATTGGCTTGATAAGCTCTAAATGCAATACACATGACAATAATTGTTTTTAGCATAATGGTAGCTCTCCACAAATTGTGATAGTATGGAACTGTAGAACATCTTCCAAGGATTCTGATTCAGAAACAGACTCCAACATGATATAATTTGAAGGCCAGAACAAGCGTGGGTCAATAGTTACCTTTAGTAATACAACAACTAGTCCAAATGTTGTCCAGGCTAAGTCACATTTGTTGTAAATGTATTTGCTATAGCTACACGTGAATGTAACCTTAACATGGGAGAATAGTGTACATAAAAGCTCACAAATAAAAATGCACATACATTAGCTATCAAAACAAGACTGCCTTAACAGAGTATAGTTGGTTTTCCATTAGTTTTATTTTCAAAGCAATGAGTGTATCAACAATTGCACCTATTACAGATCTGAGGGCAAAAAAAATTTGACATCAATGCTGTAGATATAATATATAAGGTTCCGGAGCATAAAGTGTATAGAAAATGCATATTATGAAACTAAGGAAACATATATAGGGTATAATATTAATACCTCTAAGCAAAGACTTGTTCATTCTGTAAAATATTCTCTCTTTTTCTCTTTTTGTATCATAGTATGCCCATGCAATGTTACACTATCCAGCATTAGAATGAGTAGTATCAATAACAAGTACCAAAACTCTCAATTGATGATTTCTGTTCCCCATACTCCTGACTACTTTGTAAATGGCTGCAATATTTCAAATCCCATTCCAAACCAATATTAGTATAACTCCTTTGTTTTTGAGCCTCCATAATCTATAAGAAGGTTTGCAGCACATCTTAAACCTGTCTCCTGCAGAATAGGATCTGTTACTTAACAGTAGAATATACCCTCCATGGATTCAGAAGTAGACTCTGACATGATAGGTTTGCTAACAAATTAGCTGAGTTTAAATTTGTGTTCTGTTTAGCAGCTATGGAGCAATTAATATTATAGGTATAATAGCTACTTTTATAGTAATGCTCAAAGTTAAGGACAGCTGATGATGTTTTACTGTATACATCATGTACACATGTACATACCATGCAGAAATTTTAAAATTCAACTGAAGCAAGGCAAATCACTATCAGCAAAACAGGTCCAATATTTTCCCAATTTGTAAGTTGAAACATCTATTTCAACTGTGTTTGAGTGACTTCTGTTGAAGACTTCAAGGAAGTGCAGAGGTAACTTGAATGTTACCTTTCAATAGCTAGTGCTCTCCAGTTCAAACCATGCATGATTATTGAAGTCACCTCCTTTAATTCTACTACTATTCCAACTTGTAAACCCAGTCAAACTGGTCAAGATGCCTGATAGACTGGTTGATTTTGTCATTATTCATAAACAGCGTGGAGGAATTAATGATATTCAAGACAACTTCAAGAAGTGCTATAATGCAAGTGGGGTGGCCTCAGTATATACCTACTGGGCATAAAGTTAGTAGTGCTACTAAGTAACTGGTTGGCATGCTAAAGTATGAACAAAACTGCAATCCATTGAGCTAAGACAAACAAATGACATATTTTAATAATTATTTAAACTTTCAATCTGACATCTAGGAACACAATAAACTATGATGGGACTGACTATGACTATAAAATTATTGCTAAAGTATGATCAATTAAGACGCAAAGTCATCATAATAACTAAAGAGTTATTCATTCCTCGTGTAATACCGCTCAGCAAAAACTTGTTCATTTGGTAAAACATCTTCCCTCTTTCTGTTCTTGTACCACTTCATAAGAATGCCCATCATTATACCATTCAGTATTAGAATGAGTAGCATCAAAAGCAAGTACCAAAATTCACAACTAATGATTCCTGTTCCCCATGCTGCAGACTGCTTTGTAAATGGCTGCAATATTCCAAATCCCATTACACAGTATAGCACTACACTGCCATATGTAGCACCAAGCAGAAGCCCCCTCATAGAGTAAGGACTTTGGGAGCAGATAAATTCAAAAGCACGAATGGCTGAAGTGGTTATTGAAAGTGAATTGAATACTTTTGGTAAGATCATCCACTTCATGCTAAAACTAGTATTGAGGATGCCACTTTGTTCAGTGAATATACATTGAATGGTTGCGTTATTGTGTTCAATGTAACTATGGCGAGCGGTTAAATCAATAGCCATGAATGCTATGACTTTTGCTATTTGTGATATTACCCCCACTGACACTTTCCACCGATAGCTCTGCATATAGGGTAAATAATTCTGTAGGAGAGGGTAAAAAATTAACTCATATAGGAGTACCAGTACTGTTCCACTGAAATTAAATGTTAGTTCACTAGTTATCCAGCTGCTTTTGTAGAAACCATGAAAGTGAAATGTGCTATGACTGTTGCCTTGGTCACGTACGATAAGTTGGTACTCCACACTGTTTAATGATAATGCCCCACTTGCTACTGTGGAACTGACAAAAATGACAATTATTAATCTTAGAAAAGTTTTAACATTTTCCACCTCTTCTGTTGTGAATGGTCCTCCATATTTATGTTTGCCAAAGTCGATACGAGAAGGAAGCTCATCTTCACAGTAAGTGAAAGCACTTCGACATCTTGGATGTTTATATTTTAAGGCATACTTGATGACTTTGTAGATTAACATAAAAGGGTTTTGTGTTATTGGCTCTTTAAGAAAAATTTGGTGACGTGAAAGTGTCGATATGACCACTAAATGCAAATTAAGAATTCTTGTAGTAGTTCATTGTATGCTTGACCCAAGCACGTGTATATGAATTCAACAATAATCCCAACACTGAAATATGTAAACAAATACCAGCTTATGAAGGATGTAATTAGAAGCATCCTGAAGTTGATCGATGCCCAAGAGGACAACATTGGCTTGGTAGCCTCCAAAACTGATAGACATTATAAGAAGCAGCAAAATTGTTACATATTTGTTGGTATTATTGTGGTAGTATTGTTCTGCTAACTGAGACAGTACAGAGCTTGCTACTGCCAGTACAGAGGTTATCCACATGATCAAGATACTCCAGCGTATCACCTTGTATCGTTTAAGGTAGACGTCAGCTAGCCATCCTGCTATTGGCAGAGTGAGTCCCCATGTAATACAATAAATATTATATGAAGTCGGACGAAACATAAGGGGATACAATTGCAAAGCAAGATAGTAAAAGACGTTTATCACCAGGCAGTTCCAAACCAATATCAAAAGAGCTCCCTTGTTTTTGAGCTTTCGTATTTGATAAGTAGGTCTACAGCACATCTTGAGCTTGTCTCCAACAGAATAGGATCTGTTGCTTAGCTGTAGAACATCCTCCATGGATTCAGAAGTGGACGCTGAAGATTCAATACTAACAACCTCTGAGTTGTCTTCTATTATTAGATGATTGACTATTGTAATACTAGCATCACCAACTGTATAGAGGATCAGATATGCATGGTTCCCCGCACTGAAAACATTGCAATATTCCACTTATTATTAATTATTGTATGGCTTGCATGCTACATACGTACACATTATTGATTGTGGGTATAAACACTAAAATCATAAGCATTCGTTAAGAAAATAAGCTCAAACTGAAGCTTAAGAGCTAAGACAAACAAACAACAGATGTAGCTAGCTAATGGCATTTATCATACAACACGACTGACAAACAGATATAGCTATTTTCAGGAGAGTTCGTTGAGATGGTAGTCAGAAGGAATTACTCACACCACAATCAAGACTTCATGCCATAAAAATGGTCATTACTTTATGAACTTGTTATCCGAATATCTTGTATAGTACCTCTCAGCAAATATTTTTTCATTTGGTAAGACATCTTCCCTTTTTCTGTTCTTGTACCACTTCATAAGAATGCACAACATTATGTTATAAGTCACCAGAAAGAGTAGGATCAATAGTAAGTACCAAAATTCACAACTTATGATTCCTGTGCCCCATGCCAAAGTTAACCTGTTTTAGAGTACTTTGTAAATGGTTTCAAAAAACTCCATACCTAGCTAAATAAAACCACTACTTGGATCACCTAATTGTGGTACGGCTGCCTATACACCCGGTACGTATGTACATGTATATATGGCCATCAAAATGCAGCTAAGTGGCCTTTCTCATGTCCACATGGTTACACATGGCTATGCAAATAGCAGGCAGTAACTAGTACATAAATGCCATTCAAAAAATAAAGTCAAATTGAAAGACCATTAGCTAAAAGTAACATGCCTCTATGTTAGCTGTTTGAGCCTCATTCTCTTGCTTTTGTTTGTCTTAGCTAATGCATTGTATGTATTTCTTAATGCATGCTTCACCAGACATGGCATGCCATTTCATATTATACTATGCTTGAGCTGCTCACAGTATAAGTTTAATGTTACTTAAGGGCATTGCAAGAAGTGAAATAAAACTTTAGTACTCAATCTTAACAGTTCAAACACAATGGAAGACAAAGTTGACAATATAATATCTGAGTCCATTTCTGGGTCAATGGAGGATGTTCTACAGCTAAGCAACAGATCCTATTCTACTAGAGATAAGTTCAAGATGTGCTGTAGACCTTCTTACCGAATACGAAGGCTCAAAAACAAGGGAGCCATTCTAATATTGGTTTGGAATCACCTGGTGTTGTGTGTCAATTACTATCTTACTCTATACCCCAATACGTTTCGTCCAACTTGGCATATGTACAGTATTATATGGGGACTCTCTCTACCCATAGCAGGCTGTCTAGCTGATGTGTGCCTTGGGCGGTACAAAATCATACGCTGGAGTATCTGGATGATGTGGATAGCCTCGGTACTGGTAGTAACGAGTTCTGTACTGTCACAATTTGTGGAGAGCTACCATCATATTAGTAATTACGTAACAGCTGTGCTGCTTATCATCTTATGCATTGCATTCGGAGCATACCAAGCCAATATTGTCCTCTTTGGAATCGACCAGCTTCAGGATGCCTCAACAGATGAAATTACATCCTTTATAAGCTGGTACGTGTGCACATGGTTCAGTGGCATGGCCATCAATTATTTCATACCCTTATGTCTAGAAGGGACACTTGGTGGATTGCTGGAGCTTATAATTTGTGTTTGTCTTACTTTAACAGTCATTTTGGCAATAGCTTTCGACAGAGGTTTTCTTAAAGAGCCAATAACACAAAATCCTTTTCAGCTAATCTACAAAGTCATCAAGTATGCCATCAAAACTAAGCATCCAAGATGTCGAAGTGCTTTCACTTACTGTGAAGATGAGCTTCCTTCTCGTATCGACTTTGGCAAATGTAAATATGGAGGACCATTCACAACAGAAGAGGTGGAAAATGTCAAGACATTTCTGAGACTATTAGTTTTCATATTTGTAGGTTCTGCAGTGTCAAGTGGAATATTATCATTTAATGTAGGACGTGAGGTTATCCTTAAACATGGTCGAGAAGACACATCTCACTATCATGGATTCCATAAATCCAGCTGGACAGCAACTGTAGACCTAGCATACTTCAGTGGAGCAGTACTGGTAGCACTTTACGAGTTCATTTTCTATCCTCTGCTACGGAAATCACTAACCTGTATACAGAGTTATCATTGGAAATTGTCAGTGGGGTTAATATTACAGATGGCCAGAGTCATTGCACTGATAGCAATTGATCTTACAGCTCGACACAATTACATCAAACACAATAATTCAACTATTCAATGCGTGTTCATTGCAGAAAGTGGCATCCTAAGTTCTAATTTTAACATGAAGTGGATGATCTTACCACATTTTCTCAATTCAGTCTCGCTAATTGCTTTAGTCACAGGTGCCTTTGAATTTATCTGCTCCCAATCCCCTTACTCTATGAGGGGACTTCTCTTTGGAGCTATGTATGGTAGTGTCGTACTATACCGTGTTGTTGGATTTGGAATTTTGGAACCATTTACGAAGCAGTCAACAGTCTGGGGCACAGGAATAACAAGTTGTGAGTTTTGGTTCTTGCTACTGATATTACTCATTCTAATACTGAATGGCATAATGCTGTGCATACTTGCTAAGTGTTACAAGAACAGAAAGAGGGAAGATGTTTTACCGAATGAACAAATTTTTGCTGAGAGATACTATACTAGGAGATAGTTCTTTAGATGATGTGTTGTGTGTTTAATATAACCATAGTCTGTCTTACTGTTTAGTTATAGTACTAACTGTTGTGTTTCTAGAGCAATTAGCCACTTCTTGTGACAATTAATCAACTTGATGCTGCCAAGGCTATTATAGTCACATTCCATTTATCGTAATACAAGTATACAAGAGTGGTAGGGATAAGAACAGACAATACTTATCCTACATCTTATTTTCAAGTAACAGGGTTTCTATGAAAATGTGAGTAGGGATGCATCTCGTCTGTTCTTATCCCTATACCACTCTTGTTTGTGTACTTTTTGATCCTACCATCACTACTTACTTTTATTTAGTTGCTTTTCAAGTTTATATCTGTTTTTGTTAATGACTTATTCACTGAATCAATCTCCTGTGGTGTAAGTACTGCACTGAGCATGGAAAGCTAGAGATCACCCAGAGGAGGTAGGACAGGATCAAAGGGTCACCAATCAATTGCTAACTAATTAGCTAACATTCCAATGCCCTGAAGTTGCTCCTTACAATTAATCTGAGAGCTAGTCCCCCCTAAATCATATCGATGATGCTAAGTTCAAAAATCACATCTAGATCTGCTGAAAACCTTTACAAAAAGCCACTATTAGCAATAGTGGCTTCAACTGGGTCAACGGTACTGTAGCTGATGGTGATAGTCATGAACAGCATTGTGCATACTGAGGTTTTTAGCCTAGATTTGAATTTTACTAGGTGCACAGGACAGTACAAGGGCATGATGCTTTCATATCATTGAAAAATATTATAATGTAAGGGAGAGTATGTTTGTTTTCATAGTTAATGCATCTGCCATCTGCACTTTACTTATGTTTATTTTCATAATGCGTGCTAGACTATATTAAAGCACTAGCATGCTCCTAATTAAGCTGCAAGCTAAATCAATGAAGGCAGCAACATTATGCATACCTTGGCTAGTAAGTGTACATATAGAATGTGATAATGTGACATAGAAGCACTTTATGATGCATTCAGCCATTTTAGCTAGCATGCAAAAAGCGAGTCTGTCTGAATCCATGGAGGATGTTCTCCAACTACAAGGGACATTATGAAAAGCAGTACAGTGTTTATGTAATTGTTCTTGATGCTGTAGTAGCTCTGTACTAATTTTGACAGTACAGAGCTTGCTAAGATACTCCAGCGTATCATCTTGTATTGTTTAAGGCACACGTCAGCTAGCCATCCTGCTATTGGTAGAGCGAGTCCCCAGGCAATACTGTACATGTGCCAATATGGATGAAATATACAGAGACACAGGGATAGACGGTAAAAGACACTTGATACCAAAACATTCCAAACCAATATTAGAAGAGCTCCCTTGTTTTTGAGTTTCCGTATTCAATAAGAAGGTCTGCAGCATATCCTGGGCCTGTCTCCAGCAGAAAAGGATCTGCTGTTGCTTAGCAGTCTACCAAGCTAATGTTGTCCTCTTTGGAATCAATCAATTCCAAAGATCGCAATATTGGATGATAAGCTCTGAATGCAATATACATGACAATAAACAGCACAGAGGTTATGTAATTGTTTTTAGCATAATGGTAGTATGTGAACGAATACCAGCTTATAAAATATGTAATTTCATCCTTAAAAGCGTCCTGAAGTTGATCAACTTCATGATGCTTCTACAGATGAAATTACATCCTTTATAAGTTGGTACGTATGCACATGGTTCAGTGGTATGGTGTTGAATTATTTTATAGATTTGTGTCTAAGTGGGAGATATGGTGGACTGCTGCATGAATTTCTGATTTGCATTTGCCTTACTTTAATGGTCATTTTGGCGATAGCTTTGACAAGAGTTTTTCTTAAAGAGCCAAGAGCACAAAACCCATTTCAGTTAATCTACAAAGTCATCAAGTATGCCATCAAAACTAAACATCCAAGATGTCGAAGTGCTTTCATTTATTGTGAAGATGAGCTTCCTTCTCGTATTGACTTTGGCAAACGTAAATATGGAGGTCCATTCACAACAGAAGAGGTATGTGGAAAATGTCAAAACATTTTTAAGATTACTAGTTATCATTAATGTAGTCTCTACAGTGCCAATATATTTAGAGTACAAATTTTATCCTCTTTCTTTCATTCCATAGATCCAGCCAGATAACAGTTATAGACCTGGCATATTTCAGTGGAGCAGTACTGATAGCACTTTATGAATTTACATTCTACCCTCTTCTACAAAAATACCTACCATGTATACATAGCTATCATTGGAAATTGTACGTGGGTGCAATATTACAAATGGCCAGAGTCATAGTACTGATAGCGATTGATTTAACAGCTCATCACAGTTACATTAAACACATTAATTCAACTATTTAATGCATATTCGTGGCAGAAAGTGGCATCCTAGATTCTAATTTTAACATGAAGTGGATGATCTTACCACATTTACTTGATTCAGTTTCAGCTATCACTTTTATTGTAGGTGGTTTTGAACTTATCTGCTCCCAATCCCCTTACTCTATGAGGGAACTTCTCTATATGGATGTGTTGTGCCCAGTGGCGTCTCTAGGTAATTTGTGTACTGGGTGCATACTTAGAAGTATGGTGCACAATTAAGCTAGCAGATGTATAGTACAAGATAGGTAGCTACTCTATGCTTGATGTTTATGCCGGTAGTATTATCGTTGTAAAATTTAATGGTGCAATAAGTGCATGTAGGTACACTTACATGTACCAGTACACTTGCTATACTGGCTGTGGTTATGCAGTTATACTACTACTGTAACAAGACATTCATACAGTGACTTAAGGGCTTGGTAAGCATTTAGCTAAAGGGTGCAATGGTAGATGGACTGGGTGCATATGAACCCACATGCACCCCCCTAGCGACACCACTGGTTGTGCCTTACGGTGTGATAGGGTATGGAGTTTCGAAACCATTTACAAAGTACTCAAAACAGGTTTGGGGTACAGGAATCATATATAATAATTTTGCATTTTGATACGCATGGACACATAAAATTGCATAATAAGCTAATACAAGTATGCACCCTTATAGCTATACACAAATAATTAACTATAATAACTTACAATGCACTCAAATGCTGATGTACATTATATTTAAAAGAGTATAAAGATGATGAACTAGTAGCAGAATGAGGTAAGTCATTCCATAAGGCAATAATAAAAAGAGTGATAATGGGAATTAGTACAACATACAGGTCTAGATAATAAAAGAGGATTATTACCATGTACACTAACAGACACATTACGGAAAGTGATGGGTGCATGAGGACAAAAAGCTGAATTATTGACTAATTGATAGAAAAAAGATAGCTTAAGCTACACTCGCCTCTGGTCAAGTCGGGGTAAGTCTGTTTGAGAGAGAAGGCTACTGTATGATGAGTTCCATGATTTTGTGCATACTTTCAATGCAAACTTTTGGACTTTTTCTAGTAGTTCGGTGTGTTTGATCAAGTGAGGGTCCCATACTGGTACAGCATATTCCAGATGTGGACGTACAAAGGCAACATAGAAGCAATTCAGGGTGTCAGTAGAGCAGAACTCGTAGAATCGTTGATAGAGCATTCCTATATTTTGATTTGCTTTCTTAAAGTTCTCTTCAATTTGCTTAGCCCAGGTAAGATCACTGGTAATCCACACTCCAAGATACTTGTAGGCATCAACAATCTCCAAGGCATTTCCATCCACCTTTACATTCAATGGGGTAACAGGGTGCTGCTTTTTTGATAAGATCATTTGTTTACACATGAGCACATTGAGCATAAGCAGATTGTTCTTGATCCAGACCGAGATGGTGTCAGTATCATTTTGTATTAGCAGGAAGTCTCTCGCTTTACAGATAGGTCGATAAATGACAGTATCGTCTGCAAACAGTATCAAAGTCCCATCACATAGCGGGATTCTAGAGAGACCATCAATGTAGATTAAGAAGAGGTTGTGAGTTTTGGTACTTGCTATTGATCCTACTCTTTCTAATGGCTTATACCATAGTGTTGTGCATTCTTATGAAGTGGTATAAGAACAGAAAACGGGAAGATGTCTTACCAAATGAACAAATATTTGCTGAGAGGTACTATACAAGATATTTGGATAACAAGTTCATAAATTTTTATAACCTGAAGTATTGATTGAGGTGTGAGTAATTCCTTCTGACTACCTATCTCAAAGAACTCTCCTAGCTGGAAATAGCTATATTATCTGTTTGTCAGTCATGTTGCATTAGCTAGCTACATCTGTTGTTTGTTTGTCTTAGCTCATGAGCTTAAGTTTGAGCTTATTTTCCTTATGATTCTAATGCTTAGCCTCACAATATGTATGTTGCTGTAGCCATGCATACAAGCCATGTAATTATTGCAAAAATAATAAGTGGAATATTGCAATGTATTCAGTGGGGAACCATGCATACGTGATCCTACAATTGGTGATGCTAACATTCTAATCATCTAAAAAATGGATGACAACTCAGAGGCTGTTGGCATTGCATCAACTTGTGAATCCATGGAGGACGTTCTACAGCTAAGCAACAGATTCTGTTCTGCCGGAGACAGGCTCAAGATATGCTGTAGACCTACTTATCAAGCACGGAAGCTCAAAAACAAGGGAGCTCTTCTTATATTGGTTTGGAACTGCCTGGTGATGAGTATATTTTACTATATTACTACTTATCCCCTTACATTTCATTCGACTTCGTATCATAGTATTTATAGTATTACATGGGGACTCACTCTGCCAATAGCAGGATGGCTAGCTGACGTGTACCTTAAACGATACAAGGTGATACGCTGGAGTATCTTGATTATGTGGATAACCTCTGTATTGGCAGTAGCAAGCTCTGTACTGTCACAGCTAGCAGAACAATACTACCACAATAGTACCAACAAATATGTAACGGTTTTGCTGCTTGTTATAATGTCTATTGGTTTTGGAGGCTACCAAGCCAATATTGTCCTCTTGGGGATCGATCAACTTCAGGATGCTTCTACAGATGAAATCACATCCTTCATAAGCTGGTATTTGTTTACATATTTCAGTAGCGGGATTATCATTCAATTCATACACATGTGGCTGGGTCAAGCATACAATGAACTACTACAAGAGTTTCTAATTTGCATTTGCCTTACTTTAATGGTCATATTGTCACTTTCATGTGACCAAATTTTTCTTAAAGAGCCAATAACACAAAACCCTTTTAAGTTAATCTACAAAGTCATCAAGTATGCCATCAAAACTAAGCATCCAAGATGTCGAAGTGCTTTCACTTACTGTGAAGATGAGCTTCCTTCTCGTATTGACTTTGGCAAACGTAAATATGGAGGACCATTCACAACAGAAGAGGTGGAAAATGTCAAGACATTTCTAAGATTAATAATTGTCATTTTTGTCAGTTCCGCAGTAGCAATTGGGGCATTATCATTAAACAGTGTGGAGTACCAACTTGCTTTATGTGACCAAGGCGACAATCATAGCACATTTCACTTTCATAGTTTCTACAAAAGTAGCAGGATAACTACTGAACTAATATTTTATTTCAGTGGAATAGTACTGTTACTCCTATACGAGTTATTTTTTTACCCTCTCCTACGGAATCATGTACCCTATATGCAGAGCTATCAGTGGAAAGTGTCAGTGGGGGTAATATCACAAATAGCAAAAGTCATAGCATTCATGGCTATTGATTTAACCGCTCGCCATAGTTACGTTCAACACAATAACACAACCATTCAATGTATATTCACTGAACAAAGTGGCATCCTCAATTCTAGTTTTAACATGAAGTGGATGATCTTACCACAAGTATTCAGTTCACTTTCAATAATCACTTCAGTCATTGGTGCTTTTGAATTTATCTGCTCCCAAAGTCCTTACTCTATGAGGGGGCTTCTATTTGGTGCTACATACGGCAGTATGGTGCTATACTGTGCAATGGGATTTGGAATATTGCATCCATTTACAAAGCAGTCAGCAGCATGGGGAACAGGAATCATCAGTTGTGAATTTTGGCAGTTGCTTTTGATGCTACTCATTCTAATACTGAATGGTATAATGCTGGGCATTCTTATGAAGTGGTACAAGAACAGAAAGAGGGAAGATGTTTTACCAAATGAACAAGTTTTTGCTGAGCGGTATTACACAAGGAATAAATGAATCTTTAGTTCTTATAATGATTATGTGTCTTAATTAATCATACATTAGCAATAATTTTATAGACATAGTCAGTCCCGTATACTGTGTTCCTAGATGTCAGATCAGATTGAAATTTATGGCAAATTTAATAATTATTCAAATGTGAAACTGTACATTGTTTGTTTGTCTTAGCTTAATGGATTGTGGTTTTTGTTCACCCTTAACACACCAACCAGTTACTTAGGAGCACTACCAACTTTACTTTATTAACATGCAAAAGCCTTTGGTCAGCTATACTGTATAGTGATATTCCCGTTGGGATACATCAAAATCATAATTAAGTAAGGAGGAAGACGAGTAGGGGGAGAGGGCAAGCTATAAGCTGTTTACCATTTGGAATGTGGAGTAGATAGCTGAAACTCTGAGTGCTAAAATGGAGTCACTCAACTGACATAACCAACATGGGTCAAATTTTTTACAGTGTAGTCTTCTCATTGTGTAAGTTAATCATGCGATTGATATTGAATTCTCTCTCTCTCTCCCTCCCCTCGGCTCTTCCTCACTCTCCCCCTACTCGTCTTCCCCCTTACTTATGATTTTGACATATCCCAATGGGAAATACTACTATACAATATAAGCTGATTGAGGGTTTTGCATGTTAGATCTGTTTTGGCATAATAGAATCTATCTCCTGGCTCGTTTGCATGCTATACATCATCTGTGCTCGTTTCACTCAAAAGGACATTTACAGAGAGATTGTAACTACCAGGGTCTTTAGCAGTTAACGTAAATAGTTATTTTTATTAGAGAGAGGGAGACAAAGCAGGGAATAACAGCTCACCAGAAATCATAGTGACCATCAAAAAGCACATGGTAGACTAAAGCATCACGTGAGCACAACACCATAAATGATTACACAATAATAATGAATAATGCCAACGCATGACATTACATATCCCCTGCCTTAGCAGGCAGTTCGCCCTCGAACTGAAAACAACAAGTGATACAGTGACCAAATAAGGTGACTACAAAAATTAGACATGCATGCACCAAAAATGAGATCTTAGTTCTCAAGTTTACGAACCATGGACCTAGTTATCGGCCCAGTATATTCACGATCAATTGGTTTGGAAGATCTACTTGTGTCACTAGAGTCAGGCTTACTCTTCTTACAACTCTGCCTGGGCTTAGTGGGATTTAGTCCAGTCCAAGTTTCATTGGTCATTTCCTCAGGACATGTGTGAATGCAGTCCAGTGCCACAAATATCGAGTTGCTCTGAGGCGAGCCTATGAGGCAAACTTCAGCATTCGTGGGAGTCAGTGCGAGTACTTTGTAAGGCCCATGGTAAGGCCAGGCTAGCTTCCATGCTTTGCCTTTTACTTGATCAGGGAAGTACACCATGACTCGGTCTCCAATTTTGATTTTAGGACCTGTACTACGCTTGTCATATTGCTTCTTCTGCTTACTTTGAGCCTTCTTGATATTCTGATGGGCCAAGGCCCAAGCATCGGATAAGTGTGCAACCAATTCGGAACAATAATCGGGGAAGTCAATCTGGTACACAGTGCGAGGTTTGTTCAGTGCAGTTTCCGTGGGAACCCGGGGTTCTCGGCCGTACAACAGGTAGAAAGGGGACATCTGTGTCGATTCCTGCACAGCTACTCTGTACGCGAAGAGAAGATATGGTAGGTGCTGATCCCAATCACGGCCATACTTACTCACACTCTTGGACAGCATGTTCACCAAAGTTCCATTGAACTTCTCCACGAGGCCGTCACACTGCGAGTGATAGCCTGAAGTGTTTAGCTTGGTAGTCCCCACAAGCTTGCAGACTTCCTGGACCAAGGCAGACAGGAAATTAGCTCCTCGGTCTGAGAGTAGATGTTCCGGAACTCCATGTCTCACAATCATGTGCTCTACAAACAATCGGGCTATTGTTTCGGCTTTCTGGTTGGGCACGGCAAAGACCTCCGGCCATTTCGTTAGATAATCCATGAAAACTACGGCATATTGGTTGCCTTCGTGGGACAGGGGAAGCTGTAGGACGTCTACACCAACTCGATGGAAGGGACCACCTACGGGTATTGGCTGTAGCTTCGGACTCGGAGCACGTCCTGGGCCCTTGCGAGAAGCACAAGTCAAGCAACTCCTACAGTGCTTACGCACATCTGAGCGCATATTATCCCACCAGTACTTGGTTCTTAATGTTGCGTAAAGCTTCCGCTCGGCAAAGTGGCCAGCAAACTTGCCACTGTGTGACTCCTTAAGCAGTATCTCTCTCAAAGCTCTCGGCACTGCGATTCGCCATACACCAGGAACATCAGGATTCTCATGATAGAGAACACCATCTACCACTTCAAAGCGTGATTTCTCCAACGCGAGCCTCTTAGCATAGTGGTCATCACCAGGGAGAATTCCTTCTTCCAGATAACGGAAAATTGGTGCTAACTCTTCATCTTCTCTCCGCAAAGTTTCTATGTCACTGGTGTCATGCCGAGACTGCGGTTCGACTTCAATCTGTAACACCTCTGCTGTAGGGAGTGGGTTCCGAGATAGTGCATCGGCAACGAGGTTGCTCTTGCCAGAACGGTGACGGATGTCAAGATCTAGTTCTTGAATCACCATGGCCCACCTGGCCAGCTTGGGTGACGGGTGCTGATTAGTGAGTAAGGAGGTGCAAGCTGCGTGGTCAGTGAAAACAATGCAATGGAGTCCTAGCAAATAGGCACGGAAGATCTTCAAAGCCCACACCAATCCAAGCGTTTCCAACTCTGTTATGGCATAATTACGCTCGGGAACTGTCAATGAACGGGAGGCAAATGCTATAGGATGAACCTGTCCATCAGTTTGCTGCTGGGCCAGCACAGCTCTGAGTCCTCTAGCACTAGCATCAGTCTCCACAATGAAGGGATGTTCGGATTGAAACTGCGGGTACGCCAGTACAGGGCTACTCACTAGAGCCTCCTTCAAGCGTTCAAATGCTTCCTGGCACGAGTTAGTCTATTGGAACTGGGCGTCTTTCTTCAACAGCAAGTGAAGTGGGGCTGCAATCTTAGAAAACTCAGGCACAAAACGACGGTAATATGAAGTTAGCCCTAGAAACTGACGGACTTGAGTAGCATCGACAGGGACTGGATACTGTTTCACTGTGTTAATCTTCTGCGGATCTGGCTTGATGCCGTACTTGGTCACCACATGGCCTAGATAGGGCACCTCTTCCCTCAAAAACAAGCATTTCTTGGCCTTCAAACGCAGACCAGCTTTGCGTAGTCGAGAAAACACCTGCTGCAAATTGTTAAGATGTTCGTCAAAAGTGCGCGAACCAACTAGTACATCGTCAATATATGCAAAACAAGATTTCCAAATCATCCCGGAGAGTACACATTCCATCAATCGCTGGAATGTCGTGGCAGCATTGCACATGCCGAAGGGCATACAGGTGAACTCGTACAGTCCTCAATAGGTACTGAATGCGGATTTGGCTTGTGACTCGTTGTCCATTCCGATTTGCCAATACCCGGATGCAAGGTCGAGAGAGGAAAAGAACTTCATTCCTCCGAGTGTGTCTAAAATATCATCGATCCTCGGAAGAGGATATACATCTTTCCGGGTTACACTGTTTAGTCGTCGGTAGTCGATGCAAAATCGATACTGGCCATCCTTCTTGGGCACTAGGACGACGGGGCTTGCCCAGGGGCTGGTTGATGGTTCAACAACACCTTGTTTCTCCATTCCGGCCACCAATTCAGCGATTTTGTCTCTGTAGACAAAGGGCATGCGTCTCACGGGTTGCTTGATGGGTGGGTGGTCACCCGTGTCTACGTGATGCTGGACTAAATCGGTGTGTCCAAGCTCGGAGTCATCAAGTGCAAACAAGTCAGCATTGTCTGCTATTAACCTCTTCAAATGGCTGAATTGTTCAGGGGTCAGCGGCCCTTGAGTCAGCTTGAGTGTGTCGAACGAACACTCTATTCGCTCAGGAGACTTGGCGGCGACACCAAAGCATTGTGCTTCTGGTACTGGAGGCATCTCAGCGACTTCATCGAGTGTCTCGGTCACTGAGGTCACACTGCCAATGCACATTCCAGGCGTCAAACGAGATGATGCGGAAGCACAGTTCTCAACTGGGATCCATAAATGGCCATCAGATTTCTTCGTCAATAAACAGTCAACAGCGGCAAGACCAACTGTATCCAGTTCTTCGTTATCTGGTTCAAACACTAGGGTGTCACTCCCAATGAGTGGAGACTGTATCTTAGCTTCGATAAAAGTAGCTCTGTGGCTAGGTACGTAAATAGAATGAATAACATAGACTCGAGACGACAGGGGAACTCCCTTGATCAAGGAAGGCGCTCCCAGCAGCTGTCCATTGGCTCTCACGACTCTCACTCCTAGCTGGGGTAGGACATTGGTGCCTAGCAGGCAAGGCACACCACTGGAAGGCTGAATGAAGACTGGAGCTGTTACCGTTAAACCATCCACAGACAACTGCAGGTCTGTTTGCGCAGTAATACGCAACTCACTGCTGTCCCTGCCACCTTTACCATAGAGGGTAGCACTCGGTAGCTCCAATGTTGGAGACGGACGACCTTGTTCTCTCATGTGCCGGTTTATTTCGTGCAATAAATCACGCGAGATCACAGTAGATTGAGCTCCGGAGTCAACAATGGCCTTAACTGGGACTCCTTCTATCTCTATTTCCAAATAAAGCACAGGGCCCACGGCAGTCGAAGCAGTGCCACTACCACTCGTGAGTGCATTAACATTGGCTGCATCATCTTCCATCAGCTTCTGCTTGGCTTGCAGTTTGCTTTTAGCCAATAGCTGTTCCAACTGTTCAACAGACAGGCTTTCCAGTGCTTCTGTCGTCAACATAGCAACGTTACTACTGTTGGATCGTCCGGGTGATTCCTTGGCTTTAGGGCAGTACCGTGCTACATGTGTATATGCCCTTTTTCATGACAATTGTAGCATTCTCCTCTCCGTTTCCTCGGTCCGCTGCTGCTCTGACTCGCCGTAGCCTCACTCTTCTGTTTGTTACTTGCTTGTGGTTTGTTTTGCGACTCATCTTTGTTCTGTTTCTTCTCTCCTTTCTGACTAGCATCACTGCGACTGGCAGAGTTGGCACTAAACTGCTGTTCATGTCGCTCGAACGTACGTGCTCTAGTGAACAGATCCTCAAAACTTTCTGAGGCTTTCGGTGCTCCCAGCTTGCGTTGCCACTTTGTCAAAAGTGCTTGGTAGAAATGCCCTTTGAGGAGGCGATCAAACTCCTTCATATCCATCTTGGGGAAAGCTTTGCGTGCTAGCCTCTGTAAGTCCATGCCAAGTTGTTCTACAGACTGCTTATCTTGGGTGAGCTGGTGGAATTCCAGCCCCTGCAGCTCTTCAATGTCGAGGAGCAGGAATCTCTTGCGGAGTGACTTTACAGCCAAGTCATAGTCTGCCTTCTCTTTTTCTGGCATCATGCGAAATGAGTGTTCAGCTGTCTTCAGGAGGTGGGCCTTCAGTTGCAGCAACTTTTGTTCGCCCTTCCACCCAGCTATCTTTGTTCTCTCCTCGAAGCGTTCAACCCAGCGGTCAAAGCTGCCTTCATCTGTATGACAGTCTTCACCAGTAAACTTGTCGAGTGGAGGAAAACTCTGGGCTGCCATGGCCTGCACCTGAGCTGTCATCATTTGCCTTTGGGCATCCAGCAACCTGGTAACTGATTGCATGTCTGCTTCACTGCTTGTGCTAGTGCTAGTAGTACTAGTGGCAGCCTCTCCCGTCGCCGTACTCTCAGGACCTCCTGTGCTAGAAGCATCACCACCAGTACTTGTGTCAACCTCCTCTCGATGGGCGGGGTCATCACCGCCCTCGTGGGTGTGGTCATCGTCGTCCTCGTGGGAGTGGTCGCGAGCAGGCTCTACCGGAGGGGTGCGCGCGCCCGGATCCTCGGGGGTGTGGCTTTCACTGCTACCACTCTCAAGCTCACTACTCGATCTAGACCGCGACTTACTTCATGCCTTTGTCAGCTCTTCCTTCAGCTGCCGAACTTGCTCTGTAAGTGCCTCCCTTTCTGCGACTGCTGTATCCTTCCACGCCTTGAATCGTGCTCCGTCTTGAGCGCGGTCATCTCTCAACTGCTCGCGTTCAGCGTCGAACTTTTCCCTCAATGTCTCCAGCGCCCTTAGCTTGTCGATTTCAGCCTGCAGCCTACTAGTAC
Source organism: Stappiaceae bacterium (assembly GCA_964291365.2). GTDB lineage: Bacteria > Pseudomonadota > Alphaproteobacteria > Rhizobiales > Stappiaceae > JBDWFY01. Next base: position 164,679 of record OZ219981.1, on the reverse strand, counting down.
GGAGTTCATTCTCCAGCTCTTTGGCGCGTCGTCTTTCTGCCTCGGCCTCTTCCTGAGCATCGCTCAAACTCTGCTGGGCGTCAGTCACTTCTTGGCCCTTTTCCTCGACTGAGTTTAGCGCGGGCTTCGAGTAACTGTGTCTGCAGCTCTTCCAGCTCTTTAGAACCTTCCTCGTTCATAGCGTCGTCTCTACTGGTCCTGATTCTCCCAGATCTGAGTCGCTTTTCTCGAGTTAGGCTTCCTTTTCCTGCTTCAGCTGTCAGGGCTTTCAGCTCACGCTGTGACATCCACTCAGGTCAGCCAGTCCTGGCGAGGTCGCCAATTGTAACTACCAGGGTCTTTAGCAGTTAACGTAAATAGTTATTTTTATTAGAGAGAGGGAGAAAATGCAGGGAATAACAGCTCACCAGAAAAAAGCACATGGTAGACTAAAGCATCACGTGAGCACAACACCATAAATGATTACACAATAATAATGAATAATGCCAACGCATGACATTACAAGATGATGTCCTACTCCACTTATCATAATGGCCAGCTGATAATGTTTTACTGTATATGTCATGTACACATACCATGCAAAAATTTTAAAATTCAACTGAAACAAGGCAAATCCCTGTCAGCAAAATAAGTCATCATCTCAACTTGCAAGTTGAAACGTTATTTTTTGCCTATTTTAATTGTGTTTGAGAGATTTCTGTTGAAAACTTCAGTGAACTTCAGAGGTATACTAGATATGAAGTTACTTTTCAATAGCTAGTGCTCTCCAGTTCAAACTAAGCATGATTATTGAAGTTGTAAGTGTCACCTCCTTTCTACTACTATACCAATTTGTAAATCCAGTCAAACTGGTCAAGATGCCTGATAAACTGGTTGATTTTGTCAGTCATGATTCATAAACAGTGTGGAGGAATTAATGATATTCAAGACAACTTCAAGAAGTCCTATAATGCATGTGGGGTGGCCTCAATATAATCATAGCTACAAGGCGTAAAGATAGTAGTGCTACTAAGTAACTGGTTGGCATGCTAAGTATGAACAAAAACCACAATCCATTAAGCTAAGACAAACGACATACAGATTCACATTTGAATAATTACTAAATTTGCTATAAACTTCAATCTGACATCTAGGAACACAATAAACTATGATGGGACTGACTAAGGCTATAAAATTATTGCTAAAGTATGATTAATTAAGACACATAATCATCATAAGAACTAAAGATTTATTCATTCATCATGTAATACTGCTCAGCAAAAACTTGTTCATTTGGTAAAACATCTTCCCTCTTTCTGTTCTTGTACCACTTCATAAGAATGCCCATCATTATACCATTCAGTATTAGAATGAGTAGCATCAAAAGCAAGTGCCAAAATTCACAACTGATGATTCCTCTTCCCCATGCTGCTGACTGCTTTGTAAATGGATGCAATATTCCAAATCCCATTACACAGTACACAGTACAGCACCACACTACCATATATAGCACAAAATAGAAGCCCCCTCATAGAGTAAGGACTTTGGGAGCAGATAAATTCAAAAGCACCAATGGCTGAAGTGATTATTGAAAATGAACTGAATACTTGTGGTAAGATCATCCACTTCATGTTAAAAGTAGAATTGAGGATACCACTTTGTTCAGTGAATATACATTGAATGGTTGCACTATTGTGTTCAATGTAACTATATATGGCGAGTGGTTAAATCAATAGCCATGAATGCTATGACTTTTGCTATTTGTGATATTACCCCCACTGACACTTTCCACTGATAGCTCTGCATATAGGGTACATGATTCCGTAGGAAGGGGTAAAAAATTAACTCATATAGGAATACCAGTACTATTCCACTGAAATAAAATATTAGTTCAATAGTTATCCAGCTGCTTTTATTGAAACTATGAAAGTGAAATGTGCTATGACTGTTGCCTCGGTCATACAAGGCAAGTTGGTACTCCATATTGCTTAATGATAATGCCCCACTTGCTACTGTGGAACAGACAAAAATGACAATTATTAATCTTAGAAATATCTTGACATTTTCCACCTCTTCTGAAAGATTTTCCACATATTCAAGATATTCCAGTGTGTCATCTTGTATCATTTAAGGTACACATCAGCTAGCCATCCTGCTATTGGCAGAGTGAGTCCCCATGTAATACTATGTGATACGGGTACGAAGTTGGATGAAATGTAAGGGGATAAGTAGTAAGATAGTAAAATACGCTCATCACCAGGCAGTTCCAAACCAATATTAGAAGAACTCCCTTGTTTTTGAGCTTCCATGCTTGATAAGTAGGTCTACAGCACATCTTGAGCCTGTCTCCAGCAGAATAGGATTTGTTGCTTAGCTGTAGAACGTCCTCCATAGATTCAGAAGTGGATGCAGTACCAACAGCTTCTGAGTTGTCATCCATTATTTAGATGATTAGAATGTTAGCATCACCAACTGTAGGATCACATATGCATGGTTCCCCCACTGAATACATTGTAATATTCCACTTAGTATTTTTGCGATGATTATATTTCTTGTATGCATGACTACAGCAACATACATATTGTGAGGATAAGCACTAGAATCATAAGCACTCATTAAGAAAATAAGCGCAAGCTGAAGCTCATGAGCTAAGACAAACAAACAACAGATGTAGCTAGCTAATACAACATGACTGACAAACAGATATAGCTATTTCCAGGAGAGTTCTTTGAGATAGGTATAGTCAGAAGGAATTACTCACACCACAATCAATACTTTATGTCATAAATTATCTTATGAACTTCTTATCCAAATATCTTGTATAGTACCTCTCAGCAAATATTTGTTCATTTGGTAAGACATCTTCCCTTTTTCTGTTCTTGTACCACTTCATAAGAATGCACAACATTATGTTATAAGTCACCAGAAAGAGGAATATCAATAGTAAGTACCAAAATTCACAACTTATGATTCCTGTACCCCAAATCTGTTTTGAATGCTTTGTAAATGGTTTTGAAACTCCATACCCTATCACACCGTAAAGCACAACACAACCATACGTAGCTCCAAAGAGAAGTCCCCTCATAGAGTAAGGGGATTGGGAGCAGATAAGTTCAAAGGCACCAGTAATTAAAGTGATTAGCGAGACTGAATTAAGTAAACTTGGTAAGATCATCCACTTCATGTTAAAATTAGAACCTAGGATGCCACTTTCTGCCACGAATTTGCATTGAATAGTTGAATTATTGTGTTCATTGTAATTATAACAAGCAGTAGTATAAATCACCATCAGTGCAATGACTCTGGTAATTTGTGATACTACACCCACTGACATTTTCCAATGATAACTCTGTATACAGGATAGTGATCTCCTTAGTAGAGGATAGAAAATGAATTCGTAAATTGCTACCAGTACAGCTCCACTAAAATATGATGGACCTTCTATTGTTATCCAGCTGGATTTGAGGAATTCATGAAAATAGAATGTATCTAGTTGTAAGATGAGTTCATACCCTATATCAATTGAGACTATCCCACTTGACACTGCAGAACCTACTAAAATGACAACTAATAGTCTCAGAAATGTCTTGACATTTTCTACCTCTTCTGTTGTGAATGGTCCTCCGTATTTATGTTTGCCAAAGTCGATACGAGAAGGAAGTACATCTTCACAGTAAGTGAAAGCACTTCGATATCTTGGATGGTTAGTTTTGATGGCATACTTGATGACTTTGTAGATTAACATAAATGGGTTTTGTGCTTTTGGCTCTTTAAGAAAAACTCTGTCAAAAGCTATCGCCAAAATGACCATTAGAGTAAGGCAAATACAAATTGCAAATTTCTGCAGCAGTATACCATATTTTCCACTTAGATACATATCTATGAAATAATCAATGGCCACACTACTGAACCATGTGCAGATATACCAGCTTATGAAGGATGTAATTTCATCTGTAGAAGCATCCTGAAGTTGGTCAATTCCAAAGAGAACAATATTGGCTTGGTAACCTCCAAATGCAATACATATGAGGATTAACAGCACAGCTGTTACATAATAATTAATACTATAGTAGCTCTCCACAAATTGTGACAGTACAGAGCTTGCTACTACCAAGACTGAAGCTATCCACATGATGAAGATACTCCAGCATATCACCTTGTAGCGTCCAAGATACACATTAGCTAGCCAGCCTGTTATTGGTAAAGTTAGTCCCCATATAACACTGTATGCTATATGTTGCCAACTTGGGTGAAGTGCATAGGGGTACAAAGTAGAATAGTAAAAGACACATAGTACCAGGTGATTCCAAGCCAATATTAGAAGAGCTCCTTTGTTTTTGAGCCTCCGCATTCAATAAGAAGGTCTGCAGCACATCTTAAACCTGTCTTGAGCAGAATGAGATCTGTTGCTTAGCTGTAGAATGTCCTCCATTGATCCAGAATTGGATTCATTTTTGCTACCAACAACTTTTGAGTCATTTTCCATTATTTTGGGTTAAGCAGAGATTGAGAGCATAGCTAAATAAACCATGCAATACTTGGATCACCTAATGGTGGTACAGCTTCCTATATAGCCAGTACGTATGTACATGTATGTACATGTATATATGGCCATCAAAATGCAGCTAAGTGGCCTTTCTCATGTCCACATGGTTACACATGGCTATGCAAATAGCAAATAGCAGGCAGTAACTAGTACAAAAAATTAATGCCATTCAAAAAAAAAAGTCAAACTGAAAGACCATTAGCTAAAAGTAACATGCCTCTATGTTAGCTATTTGAGCCTCATTCTCTTGTTTTTGTTTGTCTTAGCTAATGCATTGTATGTATTTCTTAATGCATGCTTCACCAGATATGGCATGCCATTTTCATATTATACTATGCTTGAACTGCTCTTTAATGTTACTTAAGGGCATTGCAAGAAGTGAAATAAAACTTTAGTATATACTCAATCTCAACAGTTCAAACACAATGGAAGACAAAGTAATATCTGAGTCCATTTCTGGGTCAATGGAGGACGTTCTACAGCTAAGCAACAGATCTTATTCTACTAGAGATAGGCTCAAGATGTGCTGTAGACCTTCTTACCAAATACGAAGGCTCAAAAACAAGGGAGCCATTCTAATATTGGTTTGGAATCACCTGGTGTTCTGTGTCAATTACTATCTTACTCTATACCCCAATACGTTTCGTCCAACTTGTCCTATGTACAGTATTATATGGGGACTCTCTCTACCAATAGCAGGCTGTCTAGCTGATGTATGCCTTGGGCGGTACAAAATCATACGCTGGAGTATCTTGATGATGTGGATAGCCTCGGTACTGGTAGTAACGAGTTCTGTACTGTCACAATTTGTGGAGAGCTACCATCATATTAGTAATTACGTAACAGCTGTGTTGCTTATCATCTTATGCATTGCATTCGGAGCATACCAAGCCAATATTGTCCTCTTTGGAATCGACCAGCTTCAGGATGCCTCAACAGATGAAATTACATCCTTTATAAGCTGGTATGTGTGCACATGGTTCAGTGGCATGGCCATCAATCATTTCATACCTTTATGTCTAGAAGGGGCATCTGGTGGATTGCTGGAGCTTGTAATTTGTATTTGTCTTACTTTAACGGTCATTTTGGCAATAGCTTTCAACAGAGGTTTTCTTAAAGAGCCAATAACACAAAATCCTTTTCAGCTAGTCTACAAAGTTATCAAGTATGCCATCAAAACTAAGCATCCAAGATGTCGAAGTGCTTTCACTTACTGTGAAGATGAGCTTCCTTCTCGTATCGACTTTGGCAAATGTAAATATGGAGGACCATTCACAACAGAAGAGGTGGAAAATGTCAAGACATTTCTGAGACTATTAGTTCTCATATTTGTAGGTTCTGCAGTGTCAAGTGGAATATTATCATTTAATGTAGGACGTGAGATTATCTTTAAACACGGTCGAGAAGACACATCTCACTATCATGGATTCCATAAATCCAGCTGGACAGCAATTGTAGACCTAGCATACTTCAGTGGACCAGTACTGGTAGCACTTTACGAGTTCATTTTCTATCCTCTGCTACGGAAATCACTAACCTGTATACAGAGTTATCATTGGAAATTGTCAGTGGGGTTAATATTACAGATGGCCAGAGTCATTGCACTGATAGCAATTGATCTTACAGCTCGCCACAATTACATCAAACACACTAATTCAACTATTCAATGTGTGTTCATTGCAGAAAGTGGCATCCTAAGTTCTAATTTTAACATGAAGTGGATGATCTTACCACATTTTCTCAATTCAGTCTCGCTAATCGCTTTAGTCACAGGTGCCTTTGAATTTATCTGCTCCCAATCCCCTTACTCTATGAGGGGACTTCTCTTTGGAGCTATGTATGGTAGTATCGTACTATACAGTGTTGTTGGATTTGGAATTTTGGAACCATTTACGAAGCAGTCAACAGTCTGGGGCACAGGAATAACAAGTTGTGAGTTTTGGTTCTTGCTACTGATATTACTCATTCTAATACTGAATGGCATAATGCTGTGCATACTTGCTAAGTGGTACAAGAACAGAAAAAGGGAAGATGTTTTACCAAATGAACAAATTTTTGCTAAGAGATACTATACTAGGAGGTAGTTCTTAAGATGATGTGTTGTGTGTTTAATTTGTTCTTTATAACCATAGTCTGTCTTACTGTTTAGTTTTAGTACTAACTATTGTGTTTCTAGAGCAATTAGCCACTTCTTGTGACAATTAATCAACTTGATGCTGCCAAGGCTATTATAGTCACATTCCATTTATCGTAATAATATTATTACAAATATACAAGAGTGGTAGGGACAAGAACAGACAATACTTATCCTACATCTTATTTTTCAAGCAACAGGATTTCTATGAAAATGTGAGTAGGGATGCATCTTGTATCTTGTCTGTTCTTATCCCTATATCACTCTTGTTTGTGTACTTTTTGATCCTACCTTCCCTACTTACTTCTGCAATTTTTTTAGTTGCTTTTCAAGTTTATATCTGTTTTTGCTAATGATTTATTCACTGAATCAATCTCCTGCGGTGTAAGTACTGCACTGAGCATGGAAAGCTAGAGACCACCCAGAGGAGGCTTGAGGGAGGGAAGAGGAGGTAGGACAGGGTCAAAAGGTCACCAATCAATTGCTAACTAATTAGCTAACATTGCAATGTCCTGAAGTTGCTCCTTACAATTAATCTGAGAGCTATTCCCCCAGACCCCTAAATCACATTGATGATGCTAAGTTCAAAAATCACATCTAGCTAGATCTGCTGAAAACCTTTACAAAAAGCCACTATTAGCAATAGTGACTTCAACTGGGTCAACGGTACTGTAGCTGATGGTGATAGTCATGAACGGCATTGTGCATACTGAGATTTTTAGCCTAGATTTGAATTTTGCTAGGTGCACAGGACAGTACAAGGGCATGATGCTTTCATATCATTACAAAATATTATAATGTAAGGGAGAGTATGTTTGTTTTCATAGTTAATGCATCTGCCATCTGCACTTTACTTATGTTTATTTTCATAATGTGTGCTAGACCATGTTAAAGCACTAGCATGCTCCTAAAGCTAAATCAATGAAGGCAGCAACATTATGCATAACTTGGCTAGTAAGTGTACATATAGAATGTGATAATGTGACATAGAAGCACTTTATGATGCATTCAGCCATTATAGCTAGCATGCAAAAAGCGAGTCTGTCTGAATCCATGGAGGATGTTCTCCAACTACAAGGGACATTATGAAAAGCAATACAGTGTTTATGTAATTGTTCTTGATGCTGTAGTAGCTCTGTACTAATTTTGACAGTACAGAGCTTGCTAAGATACTCCAGCGTATCATCTTGTATCGTTTAAGGCACACGTCAGCTAGCCATCCTGCTATTGGTAGAGTGAGTCCCCAGGCAATACTGTACATGTGCCAATATGGATGTAATATACGGGGACACAGGGATAGACGGTAAAAGACATTTGTTACCAAAACATTCCAAACCAATATTAGAAGAGCTCCCTTGTTTTTGAGTTTCCGTATTCAATAAGAAGGTCTGCAGCACATCCTGGGCCTGTCTCCAGCAGAAAAGGATCTGCTGTTGCTTAGCAGACTACCAAGCTAATGTTGTCCTCTTTGGAATCGATCAACTTCAGGATGCTTTTATGGATGAAATTACATATTTTATAAGCTGGTATTCGTTCACATACTACCATTATGCTAAAAACAATTACATAACCTCTGTGCTGTTTATTGTCATGTGTATTGCATTCGGAGCTTATCATCCAATATTGTGATCTTTGGAATTGATCAACTTCAGGATGCTTCTACAGATGAAATTACGTCCTTTATAAGTTTGTACGTATGCACATGGTTCAGTGGTATGGTGTTGAATTATCTTATAGATTTGTGTCTAAGTAGGAGATATGGTGGACTGCTGCATGAATTTCCGATTTGCATTTGCCTTACTTTAATGATCATTTTGGCGATAGCTTTGACAAGAGTTTTTCACAACAGAAGAGGTATGTGGAAAATGTCAAAACATTTTTAAGATTACTAGTTATCCTTAATGTAGTCTCTACAGTGTCAATATTCTCATTTTTATAGAGTACAAATTTTATCCTTATTCTCGCATTCCATAGATCCAGCCAGATAACAGCTATAGACCTGGTATATTTCAGTGAGCAGTACTGATAGCACTTTATGAATTTACATTCTACCCTCTTCTACAAAAATACCTACCATGTATACATAGCTATCATTGGAAATTATACGTGGACGCAATATTACAAATGGCCAGAGTCATAGTACTGATAGCGATTGATTTAACAGCTCGTCACAGTTACATTAAACACAATAATTCAACTATTCAATGCATATTCGAGGCAGAAAGTGGCATCCTAGATTCTAATTTTAACATGAAGTGGATGATCTTACCACATTTACTTGATTCAGTTTCAGCTATCACTTTTATCGTAGGTAGTTTTGAACTTATCTGCTCCCTGTCTCCTTACTCTATGAGGGGACTTCTCTTTGGAGCTATGTATGGATGTGTTGTGCTTTACAGTGTGATAGGGTATGGAGTTTCGAAACCATTCACAAAGCACTCAAATCAGGTTTGGGGTACAGGAATCATTTTTGTATAATATTATAATAATTTTGCATTTTGATATGCATGGACACATTAAATTGCATAATAAGCTAATACAAGTATGCGCCCTTATAGCTATACACAAATAATTAACTATAATAACTTACAATGCACTCAAATGCTGATTTACATTATATTTAAAAGAGTATAAAGATGATGAACTAGTAACAGAATGAGGTAAGTCATTCCATAAGGCAATAGTACTAGGATAAAAAGAGTGATATTGGGAATTAGTACGACATACAGGTCTAGATAATAAAAGAGGATTATTACCATGTACACTAACGGACACATTACGGAAAGTAATGGGTGCATGAGGACAAAAAGCTGAATTATTGACTAATTGATACAAAAAAGATAGCTTAAGCTGCACTCGCCTCTGGTCAAGTCAGGGTAAATCTGTTTGAGAGAGAAGGCTACTGTATGATGAGTTCCATGATTTTGTGCATACTTTCAGTGCAAACTTTTGGACTTTTTCTAGTAGTTCGGTGTGTTTGATCAAGTGAGGGTCCCATACTGGTACAGCATATTCCAGATGTGGACGTACAAAGGCAACATAGAGACATTTCAGGGTGTCAGTAGAGCGGAACTCGTAAAATCATCGATAGAGCATTCCTATTTTTTGATTTGCTTTCTTACAGTTTTCTTCAATTTGCTTAGCCCAGCTAAGATCACTGGTAATCCACACTCCAAGATACTTGTAGGCATCAACAATCTCCAAGGCATTTCCATCCACGTTTACATTCAATGGGGTAACAGGGTGCTGCTTTCTTGATAAGATCATTTGTTTACACTTTAGCACATTGAGCATAAGCAGATTATTCTTGATCCAGACTGAGATGGTGTCAGTATCATTTTGTATTAGCAGGAAGTCTCTAGCATTACAGATAGGTCGATAAATGACAATATAGCTAGTCTGCAAACAGTATCAAAGTCCCGTCACATAGCCGGATTCTAGAGAGACCATCAATGTAGATTAAGAAGAAGTTGTGAGTTTTGGTACCTACTATTGATCCTACTCTTTCTAATGGCTTATACTATAGTGTTGTGCATTCTTATCAAGTGGTACAAGAACAGAAAAAGGGAAGATGTCTTACTAAATGAACAAATACTTGCTGAGAGGTACTATACAAGATATTCGGATAACAAGTTCTTATAACATGAAGTATTGATTGAGGTGTGAGTAATTCCTTCTGACTACCTATCTCAAAGAACTCTCCTAGCTGGAAATAGCTATATTATCTGTTTATCAGTCATGTTGCATTAGCTAGCTACATCTGTTGTTTGTTTGTCTTAGCTCATGAGCTTAAGTTTGAGCTTATTTTCCTTATGATTCTAATGCTTAGCGTCACAACATGTATGTTGCTGTAGCCAAGCATATGAGCCATGTAATTATTGCAAAAATAATATTGCAATGTATTCAGTGGGGGAACCACGCATACGTGATCCTACAGTTGGTGATGCAAACATTCTAATCATCTAAAAAATGGATGACAACTCAGAGGCTGTTGGCATTGCATCAACTTGTGAATCCATGGAGGACGTTCTACAGCTAAGCAACAGATTCTGTTCTGCCGGAGACAGGCTCAAGATATGCTGTAGACCTACTTATCAAGCACGGAAGCTCAAAAACAAGGGAGCTCTTCTAATATTGTTTGGAACTGCCTGGTGATGAGTGTATTTTACTATATTACTACTTATCCCCTTACATTTAATTCGACTTCGTATCATAGTATTTATAGTATTACATGGGGACTCACTCTGCCAATAGCAGGATGGCTAGCTGATGTGTACCTAAACGATACAAGGTGATACGCTGGAGTATCTTGATTATGTGGATAACCTCTGTACTGGCAGTAGCAAGCTCTGTACTGTCACAGCTAGCAGAACAATACTACCACAATAGTACCAACAAATACGTAACGATTTTGCTGCTTGTTATAATGTCTATTGGTTTTGGAGGCTACCAAGCCAATATTGTCCTCTTGGGGATCGATCAACTTCAGGATGCTTCTACAGATGAAATCACATCCTTCATAAGCTGGTATTTGTTTACATATTTCAGTAGCGGGATTATCATTCAATTTATATACACGTGGCTGGGTCAAGCATACAATGAACTACTACAAGAGTTTCTAATTTGCATTTGCCTTACTTTAATGGTCATATTATCACTTTCATGTGACCAAATTTTTCTTAAAGAGCCAATAACACAAAACCCTTTTAAGTTAATCTACAAAGTCATCAAGTATGCCATCAAAACTAAGCATCCAAGATGTCGAAGTGCTTTCACTTACTGTGAAGATGAGCTTCCTTCTCGTATTGACTTTGGCAAACGTAAATATGGAGGACCATTCACAACAGAAGAGGTGGAAAATGTCAAGACATTTCTAAGATTAATAATTGTCATTTTTGTCAGTTCCGCAGTAGCAATTGGGGCATTATCATTAAACACTGTGGAGTACCAACTTGCCTTATGTGGACGAGGCGACAATCATAGCACATTTCACTTTCATGGTTTCTACAAAAGCAGCAGGATAACTACTGAACTAATATTTTATTTCAGTGGAATAGTACTGGTACTCCTATATGAGTTAATTTTTTACCCTCTCCTACGGAATCATGTACCCTATATGCAGAGCTATCAGTGGAAATTGTCAGTGGGGGTAATATCACAAATAGCAAAAGTCATAGCATTCATGGCTATTGATTTAACCGCTCGCCATAGTTACATTGAACACAATAATGCAACCATTCAATGTATATTCACTGAACAAAGTGGCATCCTCAATTCTAGTTTTAACATGAAGTGGATGATCTTACCACAAGTATTCAGTTCACTTTCAATAATCACTTCAGTCATTGGTGCTTTTGAATTTATCTGCTCCCAAAGTCCTTACTCTATGAGGGGGCTTCTATTTGGTGCTACATATGGCAGTATGGTGCTATACTGTGCAATGGGATTTGGAATATTGCATCCATTTACAAAGCAGTCAGCAGCATGGGGAACAGGAATCATCGGTTGTGAATTTTGGCAGTTGCTTTTGATGCTACTCATTCTAATACTGAATGGTATAATGATGGGCATTCTTATGAAGTGGTACAAGAACAGAAAGAGGGAAGATGTTTTACCAAATGAACAAGTTTTTGCTGAGCGGTATTACAGTAGGAATGAATGAATCTTTAGTTCTTATGATGATTATGTGTCTTAATTAATCATACATTAACAATAATTTTATAAACATAGTCAGTCCCATATACTGTGTTCCTTGATGTCAGATCAGATTGAAATTTATGGCAAATTTAATAATTATTCAAACGTGAAACTGTACATTGTTTGTTTGTCTTAGCTTAATGGATTGTGGTTTTTGTTCACCCTTAGCACACCAACCAGTTACTTAGGAGCACTACCAACTTTACTTTATTAACATGCAAAACCCTTGGTCAGCTATACTGTATAGTGATATTCCCGTTGGGATACATCAAAATCATAATTAAGTAAGGAGGAAGACGAGTAGGGGGAGAGGGCAAGCTATAAGCTGTTTACCATTTGGAATGTGGAGTAGATAGCAGAAACTCTGAGTGCTAAAATGGAGTCACTCAACTGACATAACCAACATGGGTCAAATTAACTATTATTTTTTACAGTGTAGTCTTCTCATTGTGTATGTTAATCATGCCATTGATATTGAATTCTCTCTCTCTCTCCCTCCCCTCGGCTCTTCCTCACTCTCCCCCTCCTCGTCTTCCCCCTTACTTATGATTTTGACATGCCAATGGGAAATATTACTATACAATATAAGCTGATTGAGGGTTTTGCATGTTAGATCTGTTTTGGTATAATAGAATCTATCTCCTGGCTCGTTTGCATGCTATACATCATCTGTGCTCGTTTCACTCAAAAGAACATTTACAGAGAGATGATACCCTACTCCACTTATCATAATGGCCAGCTGATAATGTTTTACTGTATATGTCATGTACACATACCATGCAAAAATTTTAAAATTCAACTGAAACAAGGCAAATCCCTGTCAGCAAAATAAGTCATCATCTCAACTTGCAAGTTGAAACGTTATTTTTTGCCTATTTTAATTGTGTTTGAGAGATTTCTGTTGAAAACTTCAGTGAACTTCAGAGGTATACTAGATATGAAGTTACTTTTCAATAGCTAGTGCTCTCCAGTTCAAACTAAGCATGATTATTGAAGTTGTAAGTGTCACCTCCTTTCTACTACTATACCAATTTGTAAATCCAGTCAAACTGGTCAAGATGCCTGATAAACTGGTTGATTTTGTCAGTCAGTATTCATAAACAGTGTGGAGGAATTAATGATAAACAAAACAACTTCAAGAAGTCCTATAATGCATGTGGGGTGGCCTCAGTATAATTATAGCTACAAGGCGTAAAGATAGTAGTGCTACTAAGTAACTGGTTGGCATGCTAAGTATGAACAAAAACCACAATCCATTAAGCTAAGACAAACGACATACAGATTCACATTTGAATAGTTATTAAATTTGCTATAAACTTCAATCTGACATCTAGGAATACAATAAACTATGATGGGACTGACTAAGGCTATAAAATTATTGCTAAAGTATGATTAATTAAGACACATAATCATCATAAGAACAAAAGATTTATTCATTCCTCATGTAATACTGCTCAGCAAAAACTTGTTCATTTGGTAAAACATCTTCCCTCTTTCTGTTCTTGTACCACTTCATAAGAATGCCCATCATTATACCATTCAGTATTAGAATGAGTAGCATCAAAAGCAAGTGCCAAAATTCACAACTGATGATTCCTGTTCCCCATGCTGCTGACTGCTTTGTAAATGGATGCAATATTCCAAATCCCATTACACAGTACACAGTACAGCACCACACTACCATATATAGCACAAAATAGAAGCCCCCTCATAGAGTAAGGACTCTGGGAGCAGATAAATTCAAAAGCACCAATGGCTGAAGTGATTATTGAAAATGAACTGAATACTTGTGGTAAGATCATCCACTTCATGTTAAAAGTAGAATTGAGGATACCACTTTGTTCATCACCAGGCAGTTCCAAACCAATATTAGAAGAACTCCCTTGTTTTTGAGCTTCCATGCTTGATAAGTAGGTCTACAGCACATCTTGAGCCTGTCTCCAGCAGAATAGGATTTATTCCTTAGCTGTAGAACGTCCTCCATAGATTCAGAAGTGGATGCAGTACCAACAGCCTCTGAGTTGTCATCCATTATTTAGATGATTAGAATGTTAGCATCACCAACTGTAGGATCACATATGCATGGTTCCCCCACTGAATACATTGTAATATTCCACTTAGTATTTTTGCGATAATTATATTTCTTGTATGCATGACTACAGCAACATACATATTGTGAGGATAAGCACTAGAATCATAAGCACTCATTAAGAAAATAAGCGCAAGCTGAAGCTCATGAGCTAAGACAAACAAACAACAGATGTAGCTAGCTAATACAACATGACTGACAAACAGATATAGCTATTTCCAGGAGAGTTCATTGAGATAGGTATAGTCAGAAGGAATTACTCACACCACAATCAATACTTTATGTCATAAAAATAGTCATTATCTTATGAACTTCTTATCCAAATATCTTGTATAGTACCTCTCAGCAAATATTTGTTCATTTGGTAAGACATCTTCCCTTTTTCTGTTCTTGTACCACTTCATAAGAATGCACAACATTATGTTATAAGTCACCAGAAAGAGGAATATCAATAGTAAGTACCAAAATTCACAACTTATGATTCCTGTACCCCAAATCTGTTTTGAATGCTTTGTAAATGGTTTTGAAACTCCATACCCTATCACACCGTAAAGCACAACACAACCATACGTAGCTCCAAAGAGAAGTCCCCTCATAGAGTAAGGGGATTGGGAGCAGATAAGTTCAAAGGCACCAGTAATTAAAGTGATTAGCGAGACTGAATTAAGTAAACTTGGTAAGATCATCCACTTCATGTTAAAATTAGAATCTAGGAAGCCACTTTATGACACGAATATACATTGAATAGTTGAATTATTGTGTTCATTGTAATTGTAACAAACAGTAGTATAAATCACCATCAGTGCAATGACTCTGGTAATTTGTGATACTACACCCACTGACATTTTCCAATGATAACTCTGTATACAGGATAGTGATCTCCTTAGTAGAGGATAGAAAATGAATTCGTAAATTGCTACCAGTACAGCTCCACTAAAATATGATGGACCTTCTATTGTTATCCAGCTGGATTTGAGGAATTCATGAAAATAGAATGTATCTAGTTGTAAGATGAGTTCATACCCTATATCAATTGAGACTATCCCACTTGACACTGCAGAACCTACTAAAATGACAACTAATAGTCTCAGAAATGTCTTGACATTTTCTACCTCTTCTGTTGTGAATGGTCCTCCGTATTTATGTTTGCCAAAGTCGATACGAGAAGGAAGTACATCTTCACAGTAAGTGAAAGCACTTCGATATCTTGGATGGTTAGTTTTGATGGCATACTTGATGACTTTGTAGATTAACATAAATGGGTTTTGTGCTTTTGGCTCTTTAAGAAAAACTCTGTCAAAAGCTATCGCCAAAATGACCATTAGAGTAAGGCAAATACAAATTGCAAATTTCTGCAGCAGTATACCATATTTTCCACTTAGATACATATCTATGAAATTATCGATGGCCACACTACTGAACCATGTGCAGATATACCAGCTTATGAAGGATGTAATTTCATCTGTAGAAGCATCCTGAAGTTGGTCAATTCCAAAGAGAACAATATTGGCTTGGTAACCTCCAAATGCAATACATATGAGGATTAACAGCACAGCTGTTACATAATAATTAATACTATAGTAGCTCTCCACAAATTGTGACAGTACAGAGCTTGCTACTACCAAGACTGAAGCTATCCACATGATGAAGATACTCCAGCATATCACCTTGTAGCGTCCAAGATACACATTAGCTAGCCAGCCTGTTATTGGTAAAGTTAGTCCCCATATAACACTGTATGCTATATGTTGCCAACTTGGGTGAAGTGCATAGGGATACAAAGTAGAATAGTAAAAGACACATAGTACCAGGTGATTCCAAGCCAATATTAGAACAGCTCCTTTGTTTTTGAGCCTCCGCATTCAATAAGAAGGTCTGCAGCACATCTTAAACCTGTCTTGAGCAGAATGAGATCTGTTGCTTAGCTGTAGAATGTCCTCCATTGATCCAGAATTGGATTCATTTTTGCTACCAACAACTTTTGAGTCATTTTCCATTATTTTGGGTCAAGCAGAGATTGAGAGCATAGCTAAATAAACCATGCACTACTTGGATCACCTAATGGTGGTACAGCTTCCTATATAGCCAGTACGTATGTACATGTATGTACATGTATATATGGCCATCAAAATGCAGCTAAGTGGCCTTCTTCATGTCCACATGGTTACACATGGCTATACAAATGGCAGGCAGTAACTAGTATAAGAGAATAACCAAACCTGAGGCTCAAACAACTAACATGTTACTTTTAGCTAATGATCTTTCTGTTTTTTGAATGCTAAAAATACCATTCAAAGAATAAAGTCAAACTGAAAGATCATTAGCTAAAAGTAACATACCTCTATGTTAGCTGTTTGAGCCTCAGGTTTGGTTATCCTCTTGTTTTTGTTTGTCTTAGCTAATGCATTGTATGTATATCTTAATGCATGCTTCACCAGATATCAGCAGATATGGCATGCCATTCTCATATTATACTATGCTTGAGCTGCTCACAGTATAAGTTCAGTATTACTTAAGGGCATTACAAGAAGTGGAATAAACACTTAGTACTAAATCTCAACAGTTCAAGCACAATGGAAGATAAAGTTGACAATATAATATCTGAATCCATTTCTGGATCCATGGGGGATGCTCTACAGCTAAGCAACAGATCCTCTTCTGGTGGAGACATTATCGAATACGGAGGCTCAAAAACACGGGTGTCATTCTAATATTGGTTGGAATTACCTGGTTCTAAGTGTCTTTCATTATCTTACTCTATACCCCAATATGTTTTGTCCAACTTGGCATATGTACAGTACTATATGGGGACTCTCTCTACCCATAGCAGGCTGTCTAGCTGATGTGTGCCTTGGGCGGTACAGAAGAATACGCTGGAGTATCTTGATCATCTGTAGAAGCATTCTGAAGTTGATTGATTCCAAAGAGCGCAATATTGGCTTGATAAGCAATACACATGACAATAAACAGCACAGAGGTTACGTAATTGTTTTTGGCATAATGGTAGCTCTCCACAAATTGTGATAGTATGGAACTGCAGAACATTTTCCAAGGATTCTGACTCTTCAGAAACAGACTCCAACATGATATAATTTGAAGGCCAGAACAAGCGTGGGTCAGTAGCTACCTTTAGTAATACAACAACTAGTCCAAATGTTGTCAGGCTAAATCACATTTGTCGTAAATGTATTTGCTATACACGTGAATGTAACCTTAACATGGAAGAATAGTGTACATATAAGCTCACAAATAAAAATGCACGTACATTAGCTATCAAAACAAGACTGCCTTAACAGAGTATAGTTGGTTTTCCATTAGTTTTATTTTCAAAGCAATGAGTGTATCAACAATTGCACCTATTACAGATCTGAGGGCAAAAAATTTGACATCAATGCTGTATACATAATATATAGGGTTCTGGAGCATAAGGTGTATAGAAAATGCATATTATGAAACTAAGGAAACATATATAGGGTATAATATTAGTACCTCTCAGCAAAGACTTGTTCATTTTGTAAAGTATTTTCTCTTTTCTCTTTTTGTACCATAGTATGCCCATGCAATGTTACACTTTAAAAATGTACATACATTAGCTATCAAAACAAGACTGCTTTAACAGAGTATAGCTGGTTTTCCATTAGTTTTGTTTTCAAAGCAATGAGTGTATCAACAATTGCACCTATTACAGATCTGAGGGCAAAAAATTTGACATCAATGCTGTAGATATAATATATAAGGTTCCGGAGCATAAAGTGTATAGAAAATGCATATTATGAAACTAAGGAAACATATATAGGGTATAATATTAATACCTCTCAGCAAAGACTTGCTCATTTTGTAAAATTTTCTCTCTCTTTCTCTTTTTGTACCATAGTATGCCCACGCAATGTTACACTATCCAGCATTAGAATGAGTAGTATCAATAACAAGTACCAAAACTCTCAATTGATGATTTCTGTTCCTGACTACTTTGTAAATGGCTGCAGTATTTCAAATCCCATTTAAATTTGTGTTCTGTTTAGCAGCTAGGAGCAATTAATATTATAGGTATAATAGTATAGTGATTACAGTCACAATACATTACTCCCATAGGCAAGAGTACCGATTACAGTTGCAATTGTACTCTCAGTCTGTAATCCGTACTCTTGCTGTAGCCCTAGTAGGGCAAATTCTATACTATTATCAATTAATCACACACTTTAATCCTCATACAATTAGGGCAGCAACAGTACCCTTATTTGTACTCGTACAGCCTAAGAGTTCGTTGAGTCAGAAGAAACTACCAGAATTACTCACACCACAATCAATACTTCATGTTATAAAAATAGTCATTATTGTATGAATTTGTTATCTGAATATCTAGTATAGTACCTCTCAGCAAAAATTTGTTCATTTGGTAAAACATCTTCCCTTTTTCTGTTCTTGTACCATTTCATAAGAATGCACAACATTATGGTATAAGCCACCAGAAAGAGTAGGATCAATAGTAAATACCAAAATTCACAACTTATGATTCCTGTGCCCCAAACCTGTTTTGAGTACTTCGTAAATGGTTTCAAGACTCCATACCCTATCACACCGTATAGCATAACACAACCATACATAGCTCCAGAGAGAAGTCCCCTCATAGAGTAAGGAGATTGGGAGCAGATAAGTTCAAAGGCACCTGTGATTAAGGCGATTAGTGAGACTGAATTGAGTAAACTTGGTAAGATCATCCATTTCATGTTGAAATTAGAACCTAGGATGCCACTTTCTGCCACGAATATGCATTGAATAGTTGAATTATTGTGTTCATTGTAATTGTAACGAGCTGTAATATCAACCACCATCAGTGCAATGACTCTGGCCATTTGTGATACTACACCCACATACAATTTCCAATGATAACTCTGTATACAGGATAGTGATCTCCTTAGCAGAGGATAGAAAATAAATTCGTAAATTGCTACCAGTACAGCTGCACCGAGATATACTGGACCTTCTGTTGTTATCCAGCTGGATTTAAAGAATTCATGAAAATAGAATGTATCTTGTTTTAAGAAGAGTTCATACCCTGTATTAATAGAGAATATCCCACTTGACACTGCAGAACTTACTAAAATGACAACTAATAGTCTCAGAAATGTCTTGACATTTTCCACCTCTTCTGTTGTGAATGGTCCTCCATATTTACATTTGCCAAAGTCGATACGAGAAGGAAGCTTATCTTCACAATAAGTGAAAGCACTTCGACATCTTGGATGCTTAGTTTTGATGGCATACTTGATGACTTTGTAGACTAACTGAAGAGGGTTTTGTGCTATTGGCTCTTTAAGAAAAACTCTGTTGAAAGCTGTTGCCAAATAACCATTAGAGTAAGGCAAATGCAAACTGCAAATTTCTGCAGCAGCATACCATATTTTCCACTTAGATACATATCTATGAAATAATCGATGGCCACACTACTGAACCATGTGCAGATATACCAGCTTATGAAGGATGTAATTTCATCTGTAGAAGCATCCTGAAGTTGGTCAATTCCAAAAAGAACAATATTTGCTTGGTAGCCTCCAAATGCAATACATATAATGATTAACAGCACAGCTGTTACATAATAATTAATACTATAGTAGCTCTCCACAAATTGTGACAGTACAGAGCTTGCTACTACCAAGACTGAGGCTATCCACATGATAAACATACTCCAGCATATCACCTTGTAGCGTCTAAGATACACATCAGCTAGCCAGCCTGTTATTGGTAGAGTTAGTCCCCATATAATATTGTATGTTATAAAATGCCAACTTGGGTGAAGTACATAGGGGTTTAGAATAAGATAGTGAAAGACACTTAGTACCAGGTGATTCCAAATCAGTATTAGAAGAGCTCCTTTGTTTTTGAGCTTCCGTATCCGATAAGGTCTGCAGCACATCTTAAACCTGTCTCGAGCAGAATGAGATCTGTTGCTTAGCTGTAGAATGTCCTCCAGTGATCCAGAATTGGACTCATTTTCATTACCAAAAACTTTTGAATCATTTTCCATCATTTTGGGTTAAGCAGAGATTGAGAATATAGCTAAATAAACCACTACTTGGATCACCCAATGGTGGCATGGCTTCTTATATACCTGGTACGTATGTACATGTATATATGGCCATCAAAATGCAGCTAAGTGGCCTTCCTCATGTCCACATGGTTACATATGGCTATGCAAATAGCAGGCAGTAACTAGTACAAGAGAATAACCAGACCTGAGGCTCAAACAACTAACATGTTACTTTTAGCTAATGATCTTTCAGTTTTTGAATGGCATTAAATGCTAAAATGCCATTCAAAAAATAAAGTCAAACTGAAAGATCATTAGCTAAAAGTAACATGTCTCTACATTAGCTGTTTGAGCCTCAGGTTTGGTTATCCTCTTTCTTTTGTTTGTCTTAGCTAATGCATTGTATATATTTCTTAATGCATGCTTCACCAGATATGGCATGCCATTCTCATATTATACTATGCTTGAGCTGCTCACAGTATAAGTTCAGTATTACTTAAGGGCATTGCAAGAAGTGGAATAAAAACTTAGTACTCAATCTCAACAGTTCAAGCACAATGGAAGATAAGGTCATATTTGAATCCATTTCTGGATCCATGGGGGATGTTCTACAGCTAAGCAACAGATCCTATTCTGCTGGAGACATGCTCAAGATGTGCTGTAGACTTTCTTATCAAATACGGAGGCTCAAAAACACGGGTGTCATTCTAATATTGGTTGGAATTACCTGGTTCTAAGTGTCTTTCATTATCTTACTCTATACCCCAATATGTTTTGTCCAACTTGGCATATGTACAGTATTATATGGGGACTCTCTCTACCCATAGCAGGCTGTCTAGCTGATGTGTGCCTTGGGCGGTACAAAAGAATACGCTGGAGTATCTTGATCACCTGTAGAAGCGTCCTGAAGTTGATCGATTCCAAAGAGTGCAATATTGACTTGATAAGCTCCGAATGCAATACACATGACAATAATTATTTTTAGCATAATGGTAGCTCTCCACAAATTGTGATAGTATGGAACTGTAGAACATCTTCCAAGGATTCTGCCATTCAGAAAGAGACTCCAACATGATATAATTTGAATTTCAGAACAAGCGTGGGTCAATAGTTACCTTTAGTAATACAACAACTAGTCCAAATGTTGTCCAGGCTAAGTCACATTTGTTGTAAATGTATTTGCTATACACGTGAATGTAACCTTAACATGGGAGAATAGTGTACATATAAGCTCACAAATAAAAATGCACATACATTAGCTATCAAAACAAGACTATCTTAGCAGAGTATAGCTGGCTTTCCATTTCAAAGCAATGAGTGTAACAACCATTGCACCTATTACAGATCTGAGGGCAAAAAAAATTTGACATCAGTGCTGCATATATAATATATAAGGTTCCGGAGCATAAAGTGTATAGAAAATGCATATTATGAAACTAAGGAAACATATATAGGGTATAATATTAGTACCTCTCAGCAAAGACTTGTTCATTTTGTAAAATATTCTCTCTTTTTCTCTTTTTGTATCATAGTATGCCCATGCAACGTTACACTATCCAGCATTAGAATGAGTAGTATCAATAACAAGTACCAAAACTCTCAATTGATGATTTCTGTTCCCCATACTTCTGACTACTTTGTAAATGGCTGCAATATTTCAAATCCCATTACAAACCAATATTAGTATAACTCCTTTGTTTTTGAGCCTCCATAATCTATAAGAAGGTCTGCAGCACATCTTAAACCTGTCTCCTGCAGAATATGATCTGTAAGTTACTTAACAGTATATAGAATACCCTCCATGGATTCAGAAGTAGACTCTGACATGATAGGTTTGCTAACAAATTAGCTGTGTTTGAATTTGTGTTCTGTTTAGCAGCTAGGAGCAATTAATATTATAGGTGTAATAGCTACTTTTATAGTAAGAAAATAAGCTCAAACTGAAGCTCAAGAGCTAAGACAAACAAACAACAGATGTAGTTAGCTAATGGCATTTAATATTATACAACACAACTGACAAACAGATATAGCTATTTCCAGGAGAGTTCATTGAGAAACTACCAGAATTACTCACACCTCAATCAATACTTCATGTTATAAAAATAATCATTATCTTATGAACTTGTTATCCGAATATCTTGTATAGTATCTCTCAGCAAATATTTGTTCATTTGGTAAGACATCTTCCCTTTTTCTGTTCTTGTACCACTTCATAAGAATGCACAACATTATGTTATAAGCCACCAGAAAGAGGAATATCAATAGTAAGTACCAAAATTCACAACTTATGATTCCTGTGCCCCAAACCTGTTTTGAATACTTTGTAAATGGTTTTGATATTCCATACCCTATCACACCGTATAGCACAACACAACCATACATAGCTCCAAAGAGAAGTCCCCTCATAGAGTAAGGGGATTGGGAGCAGATAAGTTCAAAACTGCCTACGATAAAAGTGATAGCTGAGATAGAATCAAGTAAACATGGTAAGATCATCCACTTCATGTTAAAATTAGAATCTAGGATGCCACTTTCTGCCACAAATATGCATTGAATAGTTGAATTATTGTGTTTAATGTAACTGTGACGAGCAGTTAAATCAATCGTTATCAGTGCAATGATTCTGGCCATTTGTGATATTGCACCCACGTACAATTTCCAATGATAGCTATGTATACATGGTAGGTATTTTTGTAGAAGAGGGTAGAATGTAAATTCATAAAGTGCTATCAGTACTGCTCCACTGAAATATGCCAGATCTATAGCTGTTATCTGGCTGGATCTATGGAATGCGAGAAAGAAAGATATTATATTTTCTCGATCTTTTTTTAAGATAAATTTGTACTCTATAAAAAATGAGGATATTGACACTGTAGAGACTACATTAATGATAACTAGCAATCTTAAGAACGTTTTGACATTTTCCACCTCTTCCGTTGTGAATGGTCCTCCATATTTACATTTGCCAAAGTCGATACGAGAAGGAAGCTCATCTTCACAATAAGTGAAAGCACTTCGATATCTTGGATGTTTAGTTTTGATGGCATACTTGATGACTTTGTAGATTAATTGAAAAGGATTTTGTGTTCTTGGCTCTTTAAGAAAAGCTCTGTCAAAAACTATCGCCAAAATGACCATTAAAGTAAGGCAAATGCAAATCGCAAATTCATGCAGCAGTCCACCATATCTCCCACTTAGACACAAATCTATAAAATAATTCAAGACCATACCACTGAACCATGTGCACACGTACCAACTTATAAAGGATGTAATTTCATCTGTAGAAGCATCCTGAAGTTGATCAATTCCAAAGAGCGCAATATTGGCTTGATAAGCTCCGAATGCAATACACATGACAATAAACAGCACAGAGGTTATGTAATTGTTTTTAGCATAATAGTAGCTCTCCATAAATTGTGATAGTATGGAACTTACCACCACCAGAATGGAGGCTATCCACATAATCAAGATACTCCAGCGTATGATTTTGTACCGCCCAAGGCACACATCAGCTAGACAGCCTGCTATTGGTAGAGAGAGTCCCCATACAATACTGTACAAACGTCCAATTGAAGGAAATTTATTGGGGTATACAGTATGGTAGTAAAAGACACTTAGCATCAGGTAATTCCAAACCAATAGTAGAATTGCTCCTTTATTTTTGAGCTTTCGTATTCGATAAGAAGGCCTACAGCACATCTTGAGCCTATTTCCAGCAGAATAGGGTCTGTTGCTTAGCTGTAGAATGTTTTCCAAGGATTCTGATTCAGAAACAGACTCCAACATGATATAGTTTGAAGGCCAGAACAAGCATGGGTCAATAGCTACCTTTAGCAATACAACAACTAGTCCAAATGTTGCCCAGGCTAAGTCACATTTGTCGTAAATGTATTTGCTATACATGTGAATGTAACCTTAACATGGGAGAATAGTGTACATAAGCTCACAAATAAAATGCACATATATTAGCTATCAAAACAAGACTACCGTAAACTCTGGTTATTAAGCGCATGTTATTTATTAAGCGCATACTTCCTTCCTGTACTAGAGCATGGTTTATTAAGCGCATGCGCTAAATAAAGGTGGTCAAAGTCGTCGCGCGTCACGCCTTCATTTGGTATTAACGATGGCTGACGCTAGTGGATCGCAAAGAACTTTAGATGGCCGTTTGCTTGATCAAGCCAAAGCCAAGCCATGCAAGAACATGGACTCTTCCAAGTCTCCAACGCTCGTCATCGTGCTGATCTTATTAACTTGGCCCTCTCGATTTCGTGACTCTGTATTTTATACGTTCGCTAGTCTCGTTCCCAGTGACCCCGCCCTTGCTTCGACGGTCGCTAGCGACCTTTACCATGCAAGTGGGTGTGGCCACATAGTCTATAAGCGCATATCCTTTATTAAGCGCATACTTCCTTACCACTTACCGTTATAAGCGCATGCGCTTAATAACCAGAGTCTACGGTATCTTAACAGAGTATAGCTACTAACTTTCCATTAGCTTTGTTTTCAAAGCAATGAGTGTAACAACCACCTATTACAGATCTGAAGGCAAAAAAAAAAAAAGAAAGATTTTGACATCAATGCTGTATATAAGGTTCCGGAGCATAAAAGTGTGTATATATTATGAAACTAAGAAAACATATATAGGGTACAATATTATTGCTATACAAGTATAAAAAGCAATTGATATTGAACAACTAAGTAGGGATATCGATGGCAGAGTAAAAAAGTACACAAACAAGAGTAGTAGGGTATAAACAACAAAAGAATACGCTATATACAACATACAAGATGCATCCCTACATTATATTTTCAAGTAACTGTGTTTCTATGAAAAAGCATGTAGGGATGCATGTTGTCTGTTATTTATATCCCTACTCTTGTTTGTGTACTTTTTACCCTGCCAGCAATGTATCTGTGGAGTTTCCTTTCAGGTCCTACCCATGCCAGATGGTCTACATGGAGAAGGTCATCCAGGCACTACAGCAGGCAAGTACTGCCAGACCGCTCTCGTAGTATTAAAAAAGTTGAAAATTCGAACACATGTGTGCTAGGTGGCCATTGATTGTTACGGTATAAAATATATGCCAAAAGATGACATTCCACCACCACCGCACCCCTCCCCATCCATAATCAAGTTAAAGTTTGCTGTAACTGATAAATTATGTCAACAATTACATTTCGTATCCTTTGACACATTTGATATACATCACCCTATAGGGAACCAATGCGATCCTTGAGTCTCCCACTGGTAAGACCCTCTGCCTTCTCTGTGCCACTCTGGCCTAGAGAGAGAGCCTCATCAGAGAACAGCTGCACCAGTTCAGAGAGAGCCACATGGAGGCACCAGTCTGGATGTAGGGTGGGGAGAACCCCTGGGATATTGACCCATCAATAGGTACATAAATAGAAGTACATTGTAAACATAATTAGAAGGATGAGGAAATCCAATGCAGGGGGTGGAGGAGAAAGAGCTTGTACATAGATCTAGTGTGTGTTTATTTTTGTCGATAAAACTATTGCTTGTCTGAAGTTTCGACTAAATTTTTATGGGAACAAAAATGACAATGTAACAGCTATAGCTTTTGAGATATAAGACATATATATAATTTGTGATTAATGGATCTAATTATTAAATATTGTAGGTTCCCAAGATCATCTATGCCTCGAGGACCCACTCTCAGCTCTCACAAGTCATACATGAGCTCAAGAACACGAAATACAGGCTAGTTGAAAAAATTTAAAGGCTATGCTTTGTAATATTACATACCTAATTGGCAATGATCAATCTTTAGACCGAGAGTGGCCATCATTGGTTCCAGGGAACAGCTATGTATTCATCCAGAAGTCTCCAAGAAGGAGATAAATGCTGAAAAGGTTGGCCAATGGCTAATGTACTACTGCACTCTCAAATTACGTATTACACGCATATGTATCCATCATGTATGTAGATTCATTTGTGTCGTGCCAAGATTCACAATCATGCTTGTTTCTATTACACCAATACTGATCATAAGTATATTATTATCAATAGTTTCATGGCATAACCAAATCTTGTGTGGTGGTATGTACATGTATACTTTGCTACATTTTGCTATAATAGTGAAGTGTTTACAGTCATCTGCTGCAGAGAATGTGTCCCTACTACCTTGCTAGGGAGCTCAAGTCTCAGGCTGATGTCATCTTTATGCCTTATAACTACATACTTGACGTTAAGCTACCGACCATGTCAGTTCCCCTAAACACAAATAGAATCTGACATTGACACCTCTAGGATGCTTACATTACAGATATTATAATGTACGTGTTTGTATATACCATCATTCTACTGTGCTGTTTATTCTCTGCAGACAAGGCGCATGCATGGTGTTGACATACAGGGGACCGTGGTTATACTGGATGAGGGTCATAACATAGTAGGTTGATTGCTCCATGATAAATAAACCATTCTTCATCTCTCTCTCGATCTCTCTCCCCCCACTTCCTTTGACAGGAGAGAGTTTGTGAAGAGTCTGCATCCTTTGACATTATGTCCAGTGACCTTGCCTTGTGTATAGGTGATGTACAGTCCATACTAGAGTACATGATTTCTATGGCATTGAATAAATTTACCTCAGTAGCTTCTTCCTTGTCTACATCATTTTTTTGCTAGCTCATGATATGCCATTCCAGTTTAATTTAAGCCTACTTTGTGCTGTATCTCTCAGGGTGACAACTTTCACTAGTGTGATAGCACTGATCAGTAACTCATCATTGACTGAGACCAGAGGCACTGTCAATGGCTATGGACAGGCTCTGTGTGCCTTTGGTCATGGCCGGTGACCTGTGGTCAGGGCTCCGCTCTTTGCTTGGAGCGAAAACATAGGTTAGGCCTACACCTACATCTTCTACTCAATTCTCATCCTACCATGATAATAATGATTAGGTAAGGGGTGATCCTTGAATCATCACTTTATCCGTTTGATCTTCTCTGTGTGGGTGCTGTGATTGTGGCTGTTGTGAGCCTTCTGCTGCCTAAGAGCATTGAGATGCAGAGAAAGAGAAAGCCAGAAGACACTTCTGAACAAGAGAGAAACATAGCAGCAGACTAGAGCAATGTACAATGTCATGTATACTAGGTCTCATTAGCTAATCATGCTGTCACAGGGTTTTGTGTTGTAGTTATTTTCATGAAGTTTAGCAATCAGAACAGAACTAGTTGTACACACAGATAGAACTCAAGACAACTGGTGATTGCACAAAACAGTAACATACAAATATTGATTTCATTGGTCAGTGTGACAATCACATGACTAAGGAGCGTAATAATTAGACACGCATACCTGAATCACATGCAATACATACACACATATTGAATCTATAGTACACATATATTGAATAGTGGTCACTGTTACAATGCTGTTGATATTGAATTCTCTCTCCCTCCCCTCGGCTCTTCCTCACACTCCCCCTACTCGTCTTCCCCCTTACTTATGATTTTGACATATCCCAATGGGAAATATTACTATACAATATAAGCTGATTGAGGGTTTTGCATGTTAGATCTGTTTTGGTATGGACTCTATCTCCTGGCTAGCTTGCACACTATGCATCATCTGTGCTTGTTTCACTCAAAAGTTAAGGACAGCTGATGATGTTTTACTGTATACATCATGTACACATGTACATACCATGCAGAAATTTTAAAATTCAACTGAAGCAAGGCAAATCACTATCAGCAAAACAGGTCCAATACTTTCTCCATTTGTAAGTTGAAACATCTATTTCAACTGTGTTTGAGTGACTTCTGTTGAAGACTTCAAGGAAGTGCAGAGGTAACTTGAATGTTACCTTTCAATAGCTAGTGCTCTCCAGTTCAAACCATGCATGATTATTGAAGTCACCTCCTTTAATTCTACTACTATTCCAACTTGTAAACCCAGTCAAACTGGTCAAGATGCCTGATAAACTGGTTGATTTTGTCAATATTCATAAACAGCGTGGAGGAATTAATGATATTCAAGACAACTTCAAGAAGTGCTATAATGCAAGTGGGGTGGCCTCAGTATATACCTACTGGGCATAAAGTTAGTAGTGCGCGCTACTAAGTAACTGGTTGGCATGCTAAAGTATGAACAAAACCGCAATCCATTGAGCTAAGACAAACAAATGACATATTTTAATAATTATATAAACTTTCAATCTGACATCTAGGAACACAATAAACTATAATGGGACTGACTATGTCTATAAAATTATTGCTAATGTATGATTAATTAAGACACATAATCATCATAAGAACTTCATTCCTCGTGTAATACCACTCAGCAAAAACTTGTTCATTTGGTAAAACATCTTCCCTCTTTCTGTTCTTGTACCACTTCATAAGAATGCCCATCATTATACCATTCAGTATTAGAATGAGTAGCATCAAAAGTAAGTGCCAAAATTCACAACTGATGATTCCTGTTCCCCATGCTGCTGACTGCTTTGTAAATGGATGCAATATTCCAAATCCCATTACACAGTATAGCACTACACTGCCATATGTAGCACCGAGCAGAAGCCCCCTCATAGAGTAAGGACTTTGGGAGCAGATAAATTCAAAAGCAGCAATGGCTGAAGTGGTTATTGAAAGTGAATTGAATATTTGTGGTAAGATCATCCACTTCATTTTAAAACTAGAATTGAGGATGCCACTTTGTTCAGTGAATATACATTGAATGGTTGCGTTATTGTGTTCAATGTAACTATGGCGAGTGGTTAAATCAATAGCCATGAATGCTATGACTTTTGCTATTTGTGATATTACCCCCACTGACAATTTCCACTGATAGCTCTGCATATAGGGTACATGATTTCGTAGGAGAGGGTAAAAAATTAACTCATATAGGAGTACCAGTACTATTCCACTGAAATTAAAAGTTAGTTCACTAGTTATCCAGCTGCTTTTGTAGAAACTATGAAAGTGAAATGTGCTATGACTGTTGCCTTGGTCACGTACGATAAGTTGGTACTCCACACTGTTTAATGATAATGCCCCACTTGCTACTGCAGAACTGACAAAAATGGCAATTATTAATCTTAGAAAAGTTTTTAACATTTTCCACCTCTTCTGTTGTGAATGGTCCTCCATATTTATGTTTGCCAGAGTCGATACGAGAAGGAAGCTCATCTTCACAGTAAGTGAAAGCATTTCGACATCTTGGATGCTTAGTTTTGATGGCATACTTGATGACTTTGTAGATTAACATAAAAGGGTTTCGTGTTATTGGCTCTTTAAGAAAAATTTGGTCACATGAAAGTGTCGATATGACCATTAAAGTAAGGCAAATGCAAATTAGGAATTCTTGTAGTAGTTCATTGTATGCTTGACCCAGCCACGTGTATATTAATTGAACGATAATCCCGCTACTGAAATACGTAAACAAATACCAGCTTATGAAGGATGTGATTTCATCTGTAGAAGCATCCTGAAGTTGATCGATCCCCAAGAGGACAATATTGGCTTGGTAGCCTCCAAAACCGATAGACATTATAAGAAGCAGCAAAATTGTTACATATTTGTTGGTACTATTGTGGTAGTATTGTTCTGCTATCTGTGACAGTACAGAACTTGCTACTGCTAGTACAGAGGTTATCCACATGATCAAGATATGTAACGCCAGGCTTTGTTAGATTACTCGAGTTTGTCATTTATGAACTTAGGTTAATGTATTATTAAAGAGATATTAGGCATAGAAAAAGCACACAATCGAAACGCACATGGTCAACAACTGAACTGAGCTGACTGACAAAAATCACTACATAACTATGACATCATAATTAAGATGACACAATACGCATGTGCATGACAGATACTCCAGTGTATCACCTAGTATCATTTAAGGTAGACATCAGCTAGCCATCCTGCTATCGGCAGAGTGAGTCCCCATGTAATACTATAAATATTATATGAAGTTGGACGAAACATAAGGGGATACAATTGCAAAGCAAGATAGTAAAAGACGTTTATCACCAGGCAGTTCCAAACCAATATCAGAAGAGCTCCCTTGTTTTTGAGCTTTCGTATTCGATAAGTAGGTCTACAGCACATCTTGAGCTTGTCTCCAGCAGAATAGGATCTGTTGCTTAGCTGTAGAACATCCTCCATGGATTCAGAAGAGGACGCTGAAGATTCAATACCAACAGCCTCTGAGTTGTCTTCTATTATTAGATGATTGACTATTGTAATACTAGCATCACCAACTGTATAGAGGATCAGATATGCATGGTTCCCCGCACTGAAAACATTGCAATATTCCACTTATTATTAATTATTGTATGGCTTGCATGCTACATACGTACACAATATTGATATAAGCACTAAAATCATAAGCATTGATTAAGAAAATAAGCTCAAACTGAAGCTTAAGAG
Organism: Stappiaceae bacterium; assembly: GCA_964291365.2. GTDB lineage: Bacteria > Pseudomonadota > Alphaproteobacteria > Rhizobiales > Stappiaceae > JBDWFY01. Next base: position 133,810 of record OZ219981.1, on the reverse strand, counting down.
CTAAAACAAACAAACAACAGATGTAGCTAGCTAATGGCATTTAATATTATACAACACGACTGACAAACAGATATAGCTATTTTCAGGAGAGTTCGTTGAGATAGGTAGCCAGAAGGAATTACTCACACCACAATCAATACTTCATGTCATAAAAATAGTCATTATCTCACGAACTTGTTATCTGAATATCTTGTATAGTACCTCTCAGCAAATATTTGTTCATTTGGTAAGACATCTTCCCTTTTTCTGTTCTTGTACCACTTCATAAGAATGCACAACATTATGTTATAAGCCATCAGAAAGAGTAGGATCAATAGTAAGTACCAAAATTCACAACTTATGATTCCTGTACCCCATGCCAAAATTAACCTGTTTTAGAGTACTTTGTAAATGGTTTCAAAAAACTCCATACCTAGCTAAATAAACCACTGTTTAGATCACCTAATTGTGGTACGGCTGCCTATACACCCGGTATGTATGTACATGTATATATGGCCATCAAAATGCAGCTAAGTGGCCTTTCTCATGTCCACATGGTTACACATGGCTATGCAAATAGCAGGCAGTAACTAGTACATAAATGCCATTCAAAAAATAAAGTCAAATTGAAAGATCATTAGCTAAAAGTAACATGCCTCTATGTTAGCTGTTTGAGCCTCATTCTCTTGCTTTTGTTTGTCTTAGCTAATGCATTGTATGTATTTCTTAATGCATGCTTCACCAGATATGGCATGCCATTTTCATATTATACTATGCTTGAGCTGCTCACAGTATAAGTTTAATGTTACTTAAGGGCATTGCAAGAAGTGAAATAAAACTTTAGTACTCAATCTTAACAGTTCAAACACAATGGAAGACAAAATTGACAATATAATATCTGAGTCCATTTCTGGGTCAATGGAGGACGTTCTACAGCTAAGCAACAGATCCTATTCTACTAGAGATAGGCTCAAGATGTGCTGTAGACCTTCTTACCGAATACGAAGGCTCAAAAACAAGGGAGCCATTCTAATATTGGTTTGGAATCACCTGGTGTTGTGTGTCTTTTACTATCTTACTCTATACCCCAATACGTTTCGTCCAACTTGGCATATGTACAGTATTATATGGGGACTCTCTCTACCCATAGCAGGCTGTCTAGCTGATGTGTGCCTTGGGCGGTACAAAATCATATGCTGGAGTATCTTGATGATGTGGATAGCCTCGGTACTGGTAGTAACGAGTTCTGTACTGTCACAATTTGTGGAGAGCTACCATCATATTAGTAATTATGTAACAGCTGTGCTGCTTATCATCTTATTCATTGCATTCGGAGCATACCAAGCCAATATTGTCCTCTTTGGAATCGACCAGCTTCAGGATGCCTCAACGGATGAAATTACATCCTTTATAAGCTGGTATGTGTGCACATGGTTCAGTGGCATGGCCATCAATTATTTCATACCTTTATGTCTAGAAGGGGCACTTGGTGGATTGCTGGAACTTATAATTTGTGTTTGTCTTACTTTAACGGTCATTTTGGCAATAGCTTTCAACAGAGGTTTTCTTAAAGAGCCAATAACACAAAATCCTTTTCAGCTAATCTACAAAGTTATCAAGTATGCCATCAAAACTAAGCATCCAAGATGTCGAAGTGCTTTTACTTACTGTGAAGATAAGCTTCCTTCTCGTATCGACTTTGGCAAATGTAAATATGGAGGACCATTCACAACAGAAGAGGTGGAAAATGTCAAGACATTTCTGAGACTATTAGTTTTCATATTTGTAGGTTCTGCAGTGTCAAGTGGAATATTATCATTTAATGTAGGACGTGAGGTTATCCTTAAACATGGTCGAGAAGACACATCTCACTATCATGGATTCCATAAATCCAGCTGGACAACAACTGTAGACCTAGCATACTTCAGTGGAGCAGTCCTGGTAGCACTTTACGAGTTCATTTTCTATCCTCTGCTACGTAAATCGCTATCCTGTATACAGAGTTATCATTGGAAATTGTCAGTGGGGTTAATATTACAGATGGCCAGAGTCATTGCACTGATAGTAGTTGATCTTACAGCTCGACACAATTACATTAAACACAATAATTCAACTATTCAATGCATGTTCATTGCAGAAAGTGGCATCCTAAGTTCTAATTTTAACATGAAGTGGATGATCTTACCACATTTTCTCAATTCAGTCTCGCTAATTGCTTTAGTCACAGGTGCCTTTGAATTTATCTGCTCCCAATTCCCAATCCCCTTACTCTATGAGGGGACTTCTCTTTGGAGCAATATATGGTTGTGTTATACTATACCGTGTGATAGGGCATGGAGTTTTGAAACCATCTACAAAGTACTCAAAACAGATTTGGGGCACAGGAATCATAAGTTGTGAATTTTGGTACTTACTATTGATCCTACTCTTCCTGATGGCTTATACCATGATGTTGTGCATTCTTATGAAGTGGTACAAGAACAGAAAAAGGGAAGATGTCTTACCAAATGAACAAATATTTGCTGAGAGGTACTATGCTAGATATTCGGCCGGTAACAAATTCACACAATAATGACCATTTTTATAACATGAAGTATTGATTGTGGTGTGAGTAATTCCTTCTGACTACCTAACTCAAAGAACTCTAGCTCCTAGAAATAGCTATATCTGTTTGTCAGTCATGTTGCATTAGCTAGCTACATCTGTTGTTTATTTGTCTTAGTTCATGAGCTTCAGTTTGTGCTTATTTTCCTCATGATTCTAGTGCTTATCCTCACAATATGTATGTTGCTATAACCATGCATACAATTGCAAGCCATATAATTACTAAGTGGAGCTATGTATAGTAGTGTTGTACTATACCGTGTTGTTGGATTTGGAATTTTGAAACCATTTATGAAGCAGTCAACAGTCTGGGGCACAGGAATAACAAGTTGTGAGTTTTGGTTCTTGCTACTGATATTACTCATTCTAATACTGAATGGCATAATGCTGTGCATACTTGCTAAGTGGTACAAGAACAGAAAGAGGGAAGATGTTTTACCAAATGAACAAATTTTTGCTGAGAGATACTATACTAGGAGGTAGTTCTTATGATGTTGTGTTGTGTGTTTTTATAACCATAGTCTGTCTTACTGTTTAGTTATAGTACTAACTGTTGTGTTTCTAGAGCAATTAGCCACTTCTTGTGACAATTAATCAACTTGATGCTGCCAATTAAGGCTATTATAGTCACATTCCATTTATTGTAATAATATTATTACAAGTATACAAGAGTGGTAGGGATAAGAACAGACAATACTTATCCTACATCTTATTTTCAAGTAACAGGGTTTCTATGAAAATGTAAGTAGGGATGCATCTTGTCTGTTCTTATCCCTATACCACTCTTGTTTGTGTACTTTTTGATCCTACCATCACTACTTACTTCTGCAATTTTATTTAGTTGCTTTTCAAGTTTATATCTGTTTTTGTTAATGATTTATTCACTGAATCAATCTCCTGCGGTGTAAGTACTGCACTGAGCATGGAAAGCTAGAGATCACCCAGAGGAGGTAGGACAGGATCAAAGGGTCACCAATCAATTGCTAACTAATTAGCTAACATCCCAATGCCCTGAAGTTGCTCCTTACAATTAATCTGAGAGCTAGTCCCCCGGACCCCTAAATCATATCGATGATGCTAAGTTCAAAAATCACATCTAGATCTGCTGAAAACCTTTACAAAAAGCCACTATTAGCAATAGTGGCTTCAACTGGGTCAACGGTACTGTAGCTGATGGTGATAGTCATGAACAGCATTGTGCATACTGAGGTTTTTAGCCTAGATTTGAATTTTGCTAGCTATAGGTGCACAGGACAGTACAAGGGCATGATGCTTTCATATCATTGAAAAATATTATAATGTAAGGGAGAGTATGTTTGTTTTCATAGTTAATGCATCTGCCATCTGCAATTTACTTGTAATATTTATATTCATAATGTGTGCTAGACTATGTTAAAGCACTAGCATGCTCCTAAAGCTAAATCAATGAAGGCAGCAACATTATGCATAACTTGGCTAGTAAGTGTACATATAGAATGTGATAATGTGACATAGAAGCACTTTATGATGCATTCAGCCATTATAGCTAGCATGCAAAAAGCGAGTCTGTCTGAATCCATGGAGGATGTTCTCCAACTACAAGGGACATTATGAAAAGCAATACAGTGTTTATGTAATTGTTCTTGATGCTGTAGTAGCTCTGTACTAATTTTGACAGTACAGAGCTTGCTAAGATACTCCAGCGTATCATCTTGTATTGTTTAAGGCACATGTCAGCTAGCCATCCTGCTATTGGTAGAGAGAGTCCCCAGGCAATACTGTACATGTGCCAATATGGATGTAATATACGGGGACACAGGGATAGACGGTAAAAGACACTTGTTACCAAAACATTCCAAACCAATATTAGAAGAGCTCCCTTGTTTTTGAGTTTCCGTGTTCGATAAGAAGGTCTGCAGCACATTCTGGGCCTGTCTCCAGCAGAAAAGGATCTGCTGTTGCTTAGCAGACTACCAAGCTAATGTTGTCCTCTTTGGAATCGATCAACTTCAGGATGCTTTTATGGATGAAATTACATATTTTATAAGCTGGTATTCGTTCACATACTACCATTATGCTAAAAACAATTACATAACCTCTGTGCTGTTTATTGTCATGTGTATTGCATTCGGAGCTTATCATCCAATATTGTGATCTTTGGAATTGATCAACTTCAGGATGCTTCTACAGATGAAATTACGTCCTTTATAAGTTTGTACGTATGCACATGGTTCAGTGGTATGGTGTTGAATTATCTTATAGATTTGTGTCTAGGTAGGAGATATGGTGGACTGCTGCATGAATTTCCGATTTGCATTTGCCTTACTTTAATGATCATTTTGGCGATAGCTTTGACAAGAGTTTTTCACAACAGAAGAGGTATGTGGAAAATGTCAAAACATTTTTAAAATTACTAGTTATCATTAATGTAGTCTCTACAGTGTCAATATTCTCATTTTTATAGAGTACAAATTTTATCCTTATTCTCGCATTCCATAGATCCAGCCAGATAACAGCTATAGACCTGGTATATTTCAGTGAGCAGTACTGATAGCACTTTATGAATTTACATTCTACCCTCTTCTACAAAAATACCTACCATGTATACATAGCTATCATTGGAAATTATACGTGGATGCAATATTACAAATGGCCAGAGTCATAGTACTGATAGCGATTGATTTAACAGCTCGTCACAGTTACATCAAACACAATAATTCAACTATTCAATGCATATTCGTGGCAGAAAGTGGCATCCTAGGTTCTAATTTTAACATGAAGTGGATGATCTTACCACATTTACTTGATTCAGTTTCAGTTACCACTTTTTTATCGTAGGCAGTTTTGAACTCATCTGCTCCCAATCCCTTTACTCCATGAGGGGACTTCTCTTTGGAGCAATATATGGATGTGTTGTGCTTTACAGTGTGATAGGGTATGGAGTTTCGAACCATTCACAAAACACTCAAAACAGGTTTGGGGTACAGGAATCATAATTTTTTAATTTTGCATTTTGATATGCATGGACACATAAAATTGCATAATAAGCTAATACAAGTATGCGCCCTTATAGCTACACACAAATAATTAACTATAATAACTTACAAATGCTGATTTACATTATATTTAAAAGGGTATAAAGATGATGAACTAGTAACAGAATGAGGTAAGTCATTCCATAAGGCAATAGTACTAGGATAAAAAGAGTGATAATGGGAATTAGTACGACATACAGGTCTAGATAATAAAAGAGGATTATTACCATGTACACTAACGGACACATTACGGAAAGTAATGGGTGCATGAGGACAAAAAGCTGAATTATTGACTAATTGATACAAAAAAGATAGCTTAAGCTGCACTTGCCTCTGGTCAAGCCGGGATAAGTCTGTTTGAGAGAGAAGGCTACTGTATGATGAGTTCCATGATTTTGTGCATACTCTCAATGCAAACTTTTTGGACTTTTTCTAGTAGTTCGGTGTGTTTGATCAAGTGAGGGTCCCATACTGGTACAGCGTATTCCAGATGTGGACGTACAAAGGCAACATAGAAGCAATTCAGGGTGTCAGTAGAGCGAACTCGTAGAATCATTGATAGAGCATTCCTATCTTTTGATTTGCTTTCTTACAATTCTCTTCAATTTGCTTAGCCCAGCTAAGATCACTGGTAATCCACACTCCAAGATACTTGTAGGCATCAACAATCTCCAAGGCATTTCCATCCACCTTTACATTCAATGGGGTAACAGGGTGCTGCTTTCTTGATAAGATCATTTGTTTACACTTTAGCACATTGAGCATAAGCAGGTTGTTCTTGATCCAGACTGAGATGGTGTCAGTATCATTTTGTATTAGCAGGAAGTCTCTAGCATTACAGATAGGTCGATAAATGACAAGATAATCTGCAAACAGTATCAAAGTCCCATCACATAGCCGGATTCTAGAGAGACCATCAATATAGATTAAGAAGAAGTTGTGAGTTTTGGTACTTGCTATTGATCCTACTCTTTCTAATGGCTTATACCATAGTGTTGTGCATTCTTATCAAGTACAAGAACAGAAAAAGGGAAGATGTCTTACCAAATGAACAAATATTTGCTGAGAGGTACTATACAAGATATTTGGATAACAAGTTCATAAATTTTTATAACATGAAGTATTGATTGAGGTGTGAGTAATTCCTTCTGACTACCTATCTCAAAGAACTCTCCTAGCTGGAAATAGCTATATTATCTGTTTGTCAGTCATGTTGCATTAGCTAGCTACATCTGTTGTTTGTTTGTCATAGCTCATGAGCTTAAGTTTGAGCTTATTTTCCTTATGATTCTAATGCTTAGCGTCACAACATGTATGTTGCTGTAGCCATGCATATGAGCCATGTAATTATTGCAAAAATAATATTGCAATGTATTCAGTGGGGGAACCAAGCATACGTGATCCTACAGTTGGTGATGCTAACATTCTAATCATCTAAAAAATGGATGACAACTCAGAGGCTGTTGGCATTGCATCAACTTGTGAATCCATGGAGGACGTTCTACACCTAAGCAACAGATTCTGTTCTGCCGGAGACAGGCTCAAGATATGCTGTAGACCTACTTATCAAGCACGGAAGCTCAAAAACAAGGGAGCTCTTCTAATATTGGTTTGGAACTGCCTGGTGATGAGTGTATTTTACTATCTTACTACTTATCCCCTTACATTTCATTCAACTTTGTATGATATTAGTATTTATAGTACTACCTGGGGACTCACTCTGCCAATAGCAGGATGGCTAGCTGATGTGTACCTTAAACGATACAAGGTGATACGCTGGAGTATCTTGATTATGTGGATATCCTCTGTACTGGCAGTAGCAAGCACTGTACTGTCACAGCTAGCAGAACAATACTACCACAATAGTACCAACAAATATGTAAGGATTTTGCTGCTTGTTATAATGTCTATCAGTTTTGGAGGCTACCAAGCCAATATTGCCCTCTTGGGGATCGATCAACTTCAGGATGCTTCTACAGATGAAATCACAGCCTTCATAAGCTGGTATTTGTTTACATATTTCAGTAGTGGGATTATCGTTCAATTCATATACATGTGGCTGGGTCAAGTATACAATGAACTACTACAAGAGTTTCTAATTTGCATTTGTCTTACTTTAATGGTCATATTGTCACTTTCATGTGACCAAATTTTACTTAAAGAGCCAATAACACAAAACCCTTTTAAGTTAATCTACAAAGTCATCAAGTATGCCATCAAAACTAAGCATCCAAGATGTCGAAGTGCTTTCACTTACTGTGAAGATGAACTTCCTTCTCGTATTGACTTTGGCAAACGTAAATATGGAGGACCATTCACAACAGAAGAGGTGGAAAATGTCAAGACATTTCTAAGATTAATAATTGTCATTTTTGTCGGTTCCGCAGTAGCAATTGGGGCATCATCATTAAACAGTGTGGAGTACCAACTTGCCTTATGTGACCGAGGCGACAGACATAGCACATTTCACTTTCATAATTTCTACAAAAGCAGCTGGATAACTATTGAACTAACGTATTATTTCAGTGGAATAGTACTGGTACTCCTGTACGAGTTGATTTTTTACCCGCTCCTACGGAATCATGTACCCTATATGCAGAGCTATCAGTGGAAAGTGTCAGTGGGGGTAATATCACAAATAGCAAAAGTCATAGCATTCATGGCTATTGATTTAACCGCTCGCCATAGTTACATTGAACACAATAACGCAACCATTCAATGTATATTCACTGAACAAAGTGGCATCCTCAATTCTAGTTTTAACATGAAGTGGATGATCTTACCACAAGTATTCAGTTCACTTTCAATAATCACTTCAACCATCGGTGCTTTTGAGTTTATCTGCTCCCAAAGTCCTTACTCTATGAGGGGGCTTCTATTTGGTGCTACATATGGCAGTGTGGTGCTGTACTGTGCAATGGGATTTGGAATATTGTATCCATTTACAAAGCAGTCAGCAGCATGGGGAACAGGAATCATCAGTTGTGAATTTTGGCACTTGCTTTTGATGCTACTCATTCTAATACTGACTGGTATAATCCTGGGCATTCTTATGAAGTGGTACAAGAACAGAAAGAGGGAAGATGTTCTACCAAATGAACAAGTTTTTGCTGAGAGGTATTACACGAGGAATGAATGAATCTTTAGTTCTTATGATGATTATGTGTCTTAATTAATCATACTTTAGCAATAATTTTATAGCCTTAGTCAGTCCCATCATAGTTTATTGTGTTCCTAGATGTCAGATTGAAGTTTATAGCAAATTTAATAATTATTCAAATGTGAATCTATATGTCGTTTGTCTTAGCTTAATGGATTGTTACTTAGTTAGTTACTTAGTAGCACTACTATCTTTATGCCTTGTAGCTATAATTATACTGAGGCCACCCCACATGCATTATAGGACTTCTTGAAGTTGTCTTGAATATCATTAATTCCTCCACGCTGTTTATGAATACTGACAAAATCAACCAGTTTATCAGGCATCTTGACCAGTTTGACTGGATTTACAAGTTGGTATAGTAGTAGAAAGGACATGACACCTACAACTTCAATAATCATGCTTAGTTTGAACTGGAGAGCACTAGCTATTGAAAAGTAACTTTATATATACCTCTGAAGTTCACTGAAGTTTTCAACAAAAATCTCTCAAACTAGGCAAAAATAACGTTTCAACTTGCAAGTTGAGATAATGAAAAAATTGGACCTATTTTGCTGACAGGGATTTGCCTTGTTTCAGTTGAATTTTAAAGTTTTTGCGTGGCATGTGTACATGACATATATACAGTAAAACATTATCAGCTGGCCATTACGATAAGTGGAGTAGGATCTCTCTGTAAATGTCCTTTTGAGTGAAACGAGCACAGATGATGTATAGCATGCAAGCTAGCCAGGAGATAGATTCTATTATGCCAAAAACAGATCTAACATGCAAAACCCTCAATCAGCTTATATTGTATAGTAATATTTCCCATTGGCATGTCAAAATCATAAGAAAGGGGGGAGACAAGTAGGGGGAGAGTAAAGAAGAGCCGAGGGGAGGGAGAGAGAGAGAGAATTCAATATCAATGGCATGATTAACTTACACAATGAGAAGACTACACTGTAAAAAATAATAGTTAATTTGACCCATGTTGGTTATGTCAGTTGAGTGACTCCATTTTAGCACTCAGAGTTTCAGCTATCTACTCCACATTCCAAATGGTAAACAGCTTATAGCTTGCCCTCTCCCCCTACTCGTCTTCCTCCTTACTTAATTATGATTTTGATGTATCCCAACGGGAATATCACTATACAGTATAGCTGACCAAAGGCTTTTGCATGTTAATAAAGTAAAGTTGGTAGTGCTCCTAAGTAACTGGTTGGTGTGCTAAGGGTGAACAAAAACCACAATCCATTAAGCTAAGACAAACAAACAATGTACAGTTTCACATTTGAATAATTATTAAATTTGCCATAAATTTCAATCTGATCTGACATCTAGGAACACAATATATGGGATTGACTATGTCTATAAAATTATTGCTAAAGTATGATTAATTAAGACACATAATCATCATAAGAACTAAAGATTCATTCATTCCTCGTGTAATACCTCTCAGCAAAAACTTGTTCATTTGGTAGAACATCTTCCCTCTTTCTGTTCTTGTACCACTTCATAAGAATGCCCAGGATTATACCAGTCAGTATTAGAATGAGTAGCATCAAAAGCAAGTGCCAAAATTCACAACTGATGATTCCTGTTCCCCATGCTGCTGACTGCTTTGTAAATGGATACAATATTCCAAATCCCATTGCACAGTACAGCACCACACTGCCATATGTAGCACCAAATAGAAGCCCCCTCATAGAGTGAGGACTTTGGGAGCAGATAAATTCAAAAGCACCGATGGTTGAAGTGATTATTGAAAGTGAACTGAATACTTGTGGTAAGATCATCCACTTCATGTTAAAACTAGAATTGAGGATGCCACTTTGTTCAGTGAATATACATTGAATGGTTGCGTTATTGTGTTCAATGTAACTATGGTGAGCAGTTAAATCAATAGCCATGAATGCTATGACTTTTGCTATTTGTGATATTACCCCCACTGACACTTTCCACTGATAGCTCTGCATATAGGGTACATGATTCCGTAGGAGCGGGTAAAAAATTAACTCGTATAGGAGTAACAGTACTATTCCACTGAAATAAAATATTAGTTCAGTAGTTATCCTGCTGCTTTTGTAGAAACTGTGAAAGTGAAATGTGCTATGATTGTCACCTTGGTCACATAAAGCAAGTTGGTACTCCACACTGTTTAATGATAATGCCCCAATTGCTACTGCGGAACTGACAGAAATGACAATTATTAATCTTAGAAATGTCTTGACATTTTCCACCTCTTCTGTTGTGAATGGTCCTCCATATTTACGTTTGCCAATGTCGATATACGAGAAGGAAGCTCCTCTTCACAGTAAGTGAAAGCACTTCGACATCTTGGATGTTTAGTTTTGATGGCATACCTGATGACTTTGTAGATTAACTTAAAAGGGTTTTGTGTATATTGGCTCTTTAAGAAAAATTTGGTCACAAGAAAATGATGATATGACCATTAAAGCAAGGCAAATGCAAATTAGAAACTCTTGTTCATTGTGTGCTTGACCCAGCCACGTGTATATGAGGTCAACGATAATCCCACTACTGAAATACGTAAACAAATACCAGGTTATGATGGATGTGATTTCATCTGTAGAAGCATCCTGAAATTGATCGATCCCCAAGAGGACAATATTGGCTTTGTAGCCTCCAAAACCAATAGACATTATAAGAAGCAGCAAAATCGTTGCATATTTGTTGGTACTATTGTGGTAGTATTGTTCTGCTAGCTGTGACAATACAGTGCTTGCTACTGCCAGTACAGAGGTTATCCACATATCAAGATACTCCAGCATATCACCTTGTATCGTTTAAGGTACACGTCAGCTAGCCATCCTGCTATTGGCAGAGTGAGTCCCCATGTAATACTATATGATACGAAGTTGGATGAAATGTAGGGGGATAAGCAGTAAGATAGTAAAATACACTCATCACCAGGCAGTTCCAAACCAATATTAGAAGAGCTCCCTTGTTTTTGAGCTTCCGTGCTTGATAAGTAGGTCTACAGCACATCTTGAGCCTGTCTCCAGCAGAACAGAATCTGTTGCTTAGCTGTAGAACGTCCTCCATGGATTCAGAAGTGGATGCAATGCCAACAGCCTCTGAGTTGTCATCCATTTTTTAGATGATTAGAATGTTAGCATCACCAACTGTAGGATCAGGTATGCATGGTTCCCCCACTGAATACATTGTGATATTCCACTTAGAATTTTTGCGATAATTATATTACTTGTATGCATGGCTACAGCAACATACATATTGTGAGGATAAGCACTATAATAGAATCATAAGCACTCATTAAGAAAATAGCTCATGAGCTAAGACAAACAAACAACAGATGTAGCTAGCTAATACAACATGACTGACAAACAGATATAGCTATTTCCAGGAGAGTTCTTTGAGATAGGTATTGTCAGAAGGAATTACTCACACCACAATCAATACTTCATGTCATAAAAATAGTCATTATCTCATGAACTTGTTATCTGAATATCTTGTATAGTACCTCTCAGCAAATATTTGTTCATTTGGTAAGACATCTTCCCTTTTTCTGTTCTTGTACCACTTCATAAGAATGCACAACATTATGGCATAAGCCACCAGAAAGAGTAGGATCAATAGTAAGTACCAAAATTCACAACTTATGATTCCTGTGCCCCAAACCTGTTTTGAGTACTTTGTAAATGGTTTCGAAACTCCATACCCTATCACACCATAAAGCATAACACAACCATACATAGCTCCAAAGAGAAGTCCCCTCATAGAGTAAGGGGATTGGGAGCAGATAAGTTCAAAGGCACCTGTGATTAAGGCGATTAGTGAGACTGAATTAAGTAAACTTGGTAAGATCATCCACTTCATGTTAAAATTAGAATCTAGAATGCCACTTTCTGCCACGAATATGCACTGAATAGTTGAATTATTGTGTTCATTGTAATTGTAACGAGCTGTAGTATAAATCACCATCAGTGCAATGACTCTGGCCATTTGTGATACTACACCCACCGACAGTTTCCAATGATAATTCTGTATACAGGATAGTGATCTCCTTAGTAGAGGATAGAAAATGAATTCGTAAATTGCTACCAGTACAGCTCCACTGAAATACGATGGACCTTCTATTGTTATCCAGCCGGATTTGAGGAATTCATGAAAATAGAATGTATCTCGTTTTAAGAAGAGTTCATACCCTGTATCAATTGAGACTATCCCACTTGACACTGCAGAACCTACTAAAATGACAACTAATAGTCTCAGAAATGTCTTGACATTTTCTACCTCTTCTGTTGTGAATGGTCCTCCATATTTATGTTTGCCAAAGTCGATACGAGAAGGAAGTTCATCTTCACAGTAAGTGAAAGCACTTCGATATCTTGGATGGTTAGTTTTGATGGCATACTTGATGACTTTGTAGATTAACATAAATGGGTTTTGTGCTTTTGGCTCTTTAAGAAAAACTCTGTCAAAAGCTATCGCCAAAATGACCATTAGAGTAAGGTAAATACAAATTGCAAATTTCTGCAGCAGTATGCCATATTTTCCACTTAGATACATATCTATGAAATAATTGATGGCCATACTACTGAACCATGTGCATATAATATTATACCAGCTTATGAAGGATGTAATTTCATCTGTAGAAGCATCCTGAAGTTGGTCAATTCCAAAGAGAACAATATTGGCTTGGTACCCTCCAAATGCAATACATATGAGGATTAACAGCACAGCTGTTACATCATTATACTAAAATTATAGTTGTCCGTCTGTGTGTCTGTCTGTCTGTCCGTCAGTAACGGGAGGACACCGGAAACGATTTGACCCCGAGAAACAAGAGGCCGTATCTCTGGCCATTGAGCAACAGAAGCTAGAACTGGGCAATCTCTGTGACCGCCATCCGTGGCACTAGCTACAGGCACGAACACTAGCTTCTTGGACGGACTGTACAAAAACCACGCGACAATGGACACTTACATGTAGTGGGCTGCAGTTAGCTAAGGAGCTTGATTCATGAGAAGATATTGTCCGAGTGATCGTCACGGAGGTAGTAGATTCCGAGGGTTTGCCCTTGCCTTCACAAGTCTTGCGAGAGAGTTGGCGAGCGACATAACGAGTTTCTTGACAGTTGATTGCTTTAGCAATGTGCTCAAAACAGGATGTCATAAATGCGCATGCTCAATGGAATGTTCTAGAAACCAGGTAAAGGGCGGTCTTAGCTGCCATGCTGACCTATATCCTCTCAAATAACGAACCCACCACCACATGATACAAGGTCTTACTCTGGATTATTGATCACCTACTCATGGTCGGGCTGGACTCCATGCAGGAAATGCAGAGAGAGTTCCAAACCATATGCCTTACCAAGTTAAGTAATACATGCAGACAAACACAGGTACAAGCAGGAGGCGAGCGAAGCGAGCCCCCCTGCTTGTAATAATTAATACTATAGTAGCTCTCCACAAATTGTGACAGTACAGAGCTTGCTACTACCAAGACTGAGGCTATCCACATGATAAACATACTCCAGCATATCACATTGTAGCGTCTAAGATACACATCAGCTAGCCAGCCTGTTATTGGTAGAGTTAGTCCCCATATAATATTGTATGTTATATAATGCCAACTTGGGTGAAGTACATAGGGGTTTAGAATAAGATAGTGAAAAACACTTAGTACCAGGTGATTCCAAATCAATATTAGAAGAGCTCCTTTGTTTTTGAGCCTCCGTATCCGATAAGGTCTGCAGCACATCTTAAACCTGTCTCGAGCAGAATGAGATCTGTTGCTTAGCTGTAGAATGTCCTCCAGTGATCCAGAATTGGACTCATTTTCGTTACCAAAAACTTTTGAATCATTTTCCATTATTTTGGGTTAAGCAGAGATTGAGAATATAGCTAAATAAACCACTACTTGGATCACCTAATGGTGACATGGCTTCTTATATACCTGGTACGTATGTACATGTATATATGGCCATCAAAATGCAGCTAAGTGGCCTTCCTCATGTCCACATGGTTACATATGACTATGCAAATAGCAGGCAGTAACTAGTACAAGAGAATAACCAAACCTGAGGCTCAAACAGCTAACATAGAGGCATGTTACTTTTAGCTAATGATCTTTCAGTTTTTGAATGGCATTAAATGCTAAAATGCCATTCAAAAAATAAAGTCAAACTGAAAGATCATTAGCTAAAAGTAACATGTCTCTACATTAGCTGTTTGAGCCTCAGGTTTGGTTATCCTCTTTCTTTTGTTTGTCTTAGCTAATGCATTGTATATATTTCTTAATGCATGCTTCACCAGATATGGCATGCCATTCTCATATTATACTATACTTGAGCTGCTCACAGTATGAGTTTAGTATTATTTAAGGGTATTGCAAGAAGTGGAATAAAAACTTAGTACTCAATTTCAACAGTTCAAGCACAATGGAAGATAAAGTTATATCTGAATCCATTTCTGGATCCATGGGGGATGTTCTACAGCTAAGCAACAGATCCTATTCTGCTGGAGACATACTCAAGATATGCTGTAGACTTTCTTATCGAATACGGAGGCTCAAAAACACGGGTGTCATTCTAATATTGGTTTGGAATTACCTGGTGCTAAGTGTCTTTTATTATCTTACTCTATACCCCAATATGTTTTGTCCAACTTGGCATATGTACAGTATTATATGGGGACTCTCTCTTAGACTATCCTTAGCAGGCTGTCTAGCTGATGTGTGCCTTGGGCAGTACAAAAGCATACACTGGAGTATCTTGATCATTTGTAGAAGCATCCTGAAGTTGATCAATTCCAAAGAGCGCAATATTGGTTTGATAAGCTCCGAATGCAATACACATGACAATAAACAGCACAGAGGTTATGTATTTGTTTTTAGCATAATGGTAGCTCTCCACAAATTGTGATAGTATGGAACTTGCCACCATTCTGCAGGAGACAGCACTACTTGCAATAATTAATCAGAATGCGGCCCAGGTTATTATAGTCATATAATAATTCCCATTAATTTTGTTATTCTAATAATACATGAGAATATCCATGCATTAAGAAAATGTAACTACATTAGCTAATTAGCTATGAACCAAGTGCTCTCAGCGGTACTTCGTTTTCAAAGCAATGCATGAGTACAGGAGCATACCCATCCTGAGCCACTATGTATACGTAAATTGCTGATCCAGAATGTTGAAAGCTAACTTTAGAACCTGTTCCTACCAAAATTCCTCTTTTTCCACTGGCTATTATATTTGGAACCAACTGCCAAATGAACTGTGTAATTGTGACTCATTAATTTAAACTACAGTTACTGTACTTTAAATGTCAATTGCATGTCTAAGTATTTCTGCTACTTCTTGTTATTGGATACATTGTCAAAAGTTTGTATGCGTGTATATATGTATATATGCTTATGCAAACCTATACACTGTAAAAATGAATTGGTTATTTTAACCTAATGTAGGTTGTCTCAGTTGCACTCCCTACTTGTCTCACAACAGTTCTAACAATGCTGACATGTAATGTAACTATAGTGTTCTCTCCTCTGCATATATCTATGCAAAACATGATGCTTCTTAGTTGTTTCAGTCAATAACATAGCTGTTGTAGGAGTGTACAAGGTAATGAGGTAGTGCTCTAGGAGGATTAGCAGGCAGCTATAGGCAGTGGCTGTAAAAAAGCCACGTACACTCCTACAACAACTATATGCTATGGACTGAAGCAACAAGTGGCATATAATTATTACATAGATCAGATTTTATATGCAGAGGAGAGAGCACTAGCTATAGTTACCTTACATGTCAGCATTGTGAGAATTATCATGAAGGAAGGTAGGGAGTGCAACTGGGACAACCCACATTAGGAACTAATTTGTTTTTACAGTGTAGCTATTATTATGTACAAAAAATTTCCCTATAGGCCTGTTATCAAGTTTACATCAGGTGGTCAGGTGTCCTATAAGGTGGTTGGTATTAGTGTCTTAAGTTGACATTTTGAGTAGTACAAGGAATTGTATGTTTGTTTAATGTATCTGCACTTTATTTGTGCTTATTTTCCTGTCTCCTGCAGAATAGGATCTGTCACTTAACAGTAGAATACCCTCCATGGATTCAGAAGCAGACTCTGACATGATAGGTTTGCTAACAAATTAGCTGAGTTTAAATTTGTGTTCTGTTTAGCAGCTAGGAGCAATTAATATTATAGGTGTTATAGCTACTTTTATAGTAATGCCACTACTTACAACAATTAATCAAAATGCGGCCCAGGCTATTATAGTCACAATCCATTTGTATAATTATATGCATCAAGAACTTGTCATGAATGCATCTACATTGGCTATGAAAACAAGACTACAGCACTCTTAATGGTAGTTTGTTTTCAAAGCATTGAGTATAATAAAAGTATATCCACTATGTTGATCAGGACTAGAATGTTGAAAGCTAACTTTAGAACATGCTCCTACCAGCTGCAGAGCAAGCATCGTACCAGCAGCTGTAAACACATGTATGTTTAAGGGTAGCTATTAAGTTTGATATATACCCATAATAGAACTTTAGTTGAATGCATTATGTTAAATCCAGCGACAAACAAGCAGCCATTAGCATCATGGAATCCGTTCAATTTTCCACGGGATCCGTTCAGCCTTCAATGGAGGACATTCTACAGCTAAGCAACGGATCCTATTCTGCCGGAGACAGGCTCAAGATGTGCTGCAGACCTTCTTATCGAATACGGAGGCTCAAAAACAAGGGGGCTCTTCTAATATTGGTTTGGAACTTTTTGGTAGCAAGTGTCTTTTACTACCTATACCTGTCTCCCCGTATATTTCATCCATATTGGCACATGTACAGTATTGCCTGGGGACTCACTCTACCTATAGCAGGCTGGCTAGCTGATGTGTACCTCAAACGGTACAAAGTGGTACGCTGGAGTATCTTGATCATGTGGATAGCCTCTGTACTGTTAGTAGCGAGCTCTGTACTATCACAATTTGTGGAGAGCTACTACAGCATCAAAAACAATTATATAAATGCTGTACTGCTTTTCATAATGTCCCTTGCACTTGGGGCTACTTATTCATATAACCATCACGAAATGTGCGTGGGTGGATGTCATATAAGGCTAACTGTACTATCACGAAATGTGCGTGGGTGGATGTCATATCACGCTAACTGTACTGGTTGCATTTATTTCATTGTTGCAATAGTTGTACTATAGTTGTGCTGGTTGTATTGGTTCTACTGGTTGCATTGATTGTACTGGTTGTATTGGTTGTGCAGGTTGTATAGGTTGTACAGGTTGTATTGGTTGTGCAGGTTGTATAGATTGTACAGGTTGTATTGGTTGTACTGGTTGTATTGGTTGTGCAGGTTGTATAGGTTGTACAGGTTGTACTGGTTGTGCAGGTTGTACTGGTTGTACTGGTTGTATTGGTTGTGCAGGTTGTACTGGTTGTACTGGTTGTATTGGTTGTATTGGTTGTATTGGTTGTACTGGTTGTATATTGGTTGTGCAGGTTGTATTGGTTGTGCAGGTTGTACTGGTTGTATTGGTTGTATTGGTTGTATTGGTTGTATTGGTTGTACTAGTTGTATATTGGTTGTGCAGGTTGTATTGGTTGTGCAGGTTGTACTGGTTGTATTGGTTGTATTGGTTGTATTGGTTGTATTGGTTGTACTGGTTGTACTGGTTGTACTGGTTGTATTGGTTGTACTGGTTGTATTGCATGGTTGTATTGGTTGTATTGGTTGTATTGGTTGTACTGGTTGTACTGGTTGTACTGGTTGTATTGGTTGTACTGGTTGTATTGGTTGTACTGGTTGTATATTGGTTGTGCAGGTTGTATTGGTTGTATTGGTTGTACTGGTTGTATTGGTTGTGCAGGTTGTATTGGTTGTGCAGGTTGTATTGGTTGTACTGGTTGTATAGGTTGTGCGGGGTTGTATTGGTTGTGCAGGTTGTATTGGTTGTACTGGTTGTATTGGTTGTGTTGGTTGTATTGGTTGTACTGGTTGTACTGGTTGTACTGGTTGTATTGGTTGTGCAGGTTGTACTGGTTGTACTGGTTGTATTGGTTGTATTGGTTGTATTGGTTGTACTGGTTGTATATTGGTTGTGCAGGTTGTATTGGTTGTATTGGTTGTACTGGTTGTACTGGTTGTACTGGTTGTATTGGTTGTACTGGTTGTATTGGTTGTATTGGTTGTACTGGTTGTATATTGGTTGTGCAGGTTGTATTGGTTGTATTGGTTGTACTGGTTGTATTGGTTGTGCAGGTTGTATTGGTTGTATTGGTTGTACTGGTTGTACTGGTTGTACTGGTTGTACTGGTTGTATTGGTTGTACTGGTTGTATTGGTTGTATTGGTTGTACTGGTTGTATATTGGTTGTGCAGGTTGTATTGGTTGTATTGGTTGTACTGGTTGTATTGGTTGTGCAGGTTGTATTGGTTGTGCAGGTTGTATTGGTTGTACTGGTTGTATAGGTTGTACTGGTTGTACTGGTTGTATTAGTTGCATAGGTTGTATTGGCTGGTTGTATTAGTATTGGTTGTATTGGTTGTACTGGTTGTATTGGTTGTGCAGGTTGTATTGGTTGTATTGGTTGTAATGGTTGTGCAGGTTGTGTTGGTTGTACTGGTTGTGTTGGTTGTATTAGTTGTATATTGGTTGTGCAGGTTGTATTGGTTGTATTGGTTGTACTGGTTGTATTGGTTGTGCAGGTTGTACTGGTTGTACTGGTTGCATTGGTTGTACTAGCTGGTTGTACTGGTTGTACTGGTTGTATTGGTTGTATTGGTTGTACTGGTTGTATTGGTTGTATTGGTTGTATTGGTTGTATTGGTTGTATTGGTTGTATTGGTTGTACTGGTTGTATATTGGTTGTGCAGGTTGTGTTGGTTGTATTGGTTGTACTGGTTGTACTGGTTTTATTGGTTGTGTTGGTTGTATTGGTTGTACTGGTTGTAATGGTTGTACTGGTTGTATTGGTTGTGCAGGTTGTACTGGTTGTATTGGTTGTATTGGTTGTATTGGTTGTATTGGTTGTATTGGTTGTACTGGTTGTATATTGGTTGTGCAGGTTGTACTGGTTGTATTGGTTGTACTGGTTGTACTGGTTGTATTGGTTGTACTGGTTGTATTGGTTGTATTGGTTGTATATTGGTTGTGCAGGTTGTATTGGTTGTATTGGTTGTACTGGTTGTATTGGTTGTGCAGGTTGCATTGGTTGTGCAGGTTGTATTGGTTGTACAGGTTGTATAGGTTGTGCGGGGTTGTATTGGTTGTGCAGGTTGTATTGGTTGTACTGGTTGTATTGGTTGTGTTGGTTGTATTAGTTGTACTGGTTGTACTGGTTGTACTGGTTGTATTGGTTGTGCAGGTTGTACTGGTTGTACTGGTTGTATTGGTTGTATTGGTTGTATTGGTTGTACTGGTTGTATATTGGTTGTGCAGGTTGTATTGGTTGTACTGGTTGTATTGGTTGTGCAGGTTGTATTGGTTGTGCAGGTTGTATTGGTTGTACTGGTTGTATAGGTTGTACTGGTTGTATAGGTTGTGCAGGGTTGTATTAGTTGTGCAGGTTGTATTGGTTGTGCAGGTTGTATTGGTTGTACTGGTTGTATAGGTTGTACTGGTTGTACTGGTTGCATTGGTTGTACTGGTTGTACTGGTTGTACTGGTTGTATTGGTTGTACAGGTTGTATTGGTTGTATTGGTTGTATTGGTTGTACTGGTTGTATTGGTTGTGCAGGTTGTATTGGTTGTACTGGTTGTATAGGTTGTGCTGGGTTGTATCGGTTGTGCAGGTTGTATTGGTTGTGTAGGTTGTATTGGTTGTACTGGTTGTATTGGTTGTGCAGGTTGTATTGGTTGTACTGGTTGTATAGGTTGTACTGGTTGTACTGGTTGCATTGGTTGTACTGGTTGTACTGGTTGTACTGGTTGTATTGGTTGTACAGGTTGTATTGGTTGTATTGGTTGTATTGGTTGTACTGGTTGTATTGGTTGTGCAGGTTGTATTGGTTGTACTGGTTGTATTGGTTGTGCTGGGTTGTATCGGTTGTGCAGGTTGTATTGGTTGTGTAGGTTGTATTGGTTGTACTGGTTGTATAGGTTGTGCAGGTTGTATTGGTGTACTGGTTGTATTGGTTGTATTGGTTGTATTGGTTGTATTGGTTGTGTAGGTTGTATTGGTTGTGCAGGTTGTACAACCTGCACAACCAATACAACCAGTACAACCAATACAACCTGCACAACCTATTGCATTGGTTGTATTGGTTGTGCAGGTTGTATTGGTTGTATTGGTTGTACTGGTTGTATTGGTTGTACTGGTTGTATTGGTTGTATTGGTTGTATTGGTTGTACTGGTTGTATAGGTTGTGCGGGGTTGTATTGGTTGTGCAGGTAACGTTGTATTGGTTGTACTGGTTGTATTGGTTGTGTTGGTTGTATTGGTTGTACTGGTTGTACTGGTTGTACTGGTTGTACTGGTTGTATTGGTTGTGCAGGTTGTACTGGTTGTACTGGTTGTATTGGTTGTATTGGTTGTACTGGTATATTGGTTATGCAGGTTGTGCAGGTTGTATTCAGTTTGGTCCACAATCCACTATCGCACTGCTCTCAAGCGTACTTTCCCCATTGACTACTCACTGTGCTCAAGTTGGTAGAACAAAAGAACAGAATAGGCATAATAGGCTCAGACCTAGATGTAAGCCACTCCCAGTTTAGGCTCCAAGCTACTCTCAGTATCTAAGCCACTCTCAATTTAGGACCTATCGTCTTAGGATCCCAAGCAATTTTCAATTTAGGATCTAAGCCACTCTCTGCTTAGTGACTCTCGACCAAATTAGCCAAGAGAGCACTCTCAAAGGGAGGTGGCTTAGGTCCTAAGCTGGGAGTGACTTATAGATACTTAGATACTGATACAGCCAGCTAAGGCCTAAGCTAAAATCTCCACTGATTAAACTTAGGAGCTAAGTGACATTATTGAGCTACAGTTGTCATCCACTTAGAGCCTAAGCCACACACTACTTAAGGTAAACCACAAACCTCTTTAGATGTTGACCACATGATCATCTGTATGCATGGTACCGCAACTTAGTACCCTATGCATCATAACATTGTATCTCTATAATTATTCAGGAATTGAACCACAACACAAGATCAAATTAGTACAAGGAAAACAAACTATTACTATTATCATCCCTCATGTCTATTAATAATAATTACTACTGATCCAGTTCTCTGATGTCAATCGCCTAAATTGCCTGAGAATGTAGCACAATGTTATTGTCAATCTGTAATATTACGTTATACTGTCAATCATACATGACATATCTATTACATCATAATACCTGTATTTGTTATTTTATAAGTATTTCCGATAATTAGATAAAACTATCATGTCAAATACATGGGATTTTTTCTCTATGCTGTACTATGATGTGTACAAGGATAAATAATCTTGTGTTATTTCCTCATCAACTAGTGTCAGTGGTTACAATAGGTGACATTTGGATTTGTTGGTACTGTTGATAAATCATTCTATAATAATAGTAACTGTTGTACAGTTAATCTGCATCACAGGACAGAATGTACGTGGCATAATGACAGTCATAATAATTATTATGATTGTGTGTGTGTATTAAATAATCATAATTCACATTTAAAAAATAAATCTTTCTCCTTAGTATAGTGTTGATACTTGCCTCTTATCTGGTCAAGACTTTTATGACCAAATACATTGGGAATAATTTTACAGCAGGAAGGTGATTGGACAAATGCAATGATTTCGGAGAAGCATCCACGTATATTTTCTACTGATTCATCAATGCATAGATCAGCCAGCTTGTTAATGATATTAACGAAGACTATCGATTCAAAAAGAGACCATGTGCCAACCATAGTCTCTGTTCTATCTAGAGCAAATTCTTTCGTGGTAGGTAAATTCAATTGCCACTTGTAGCGATGTCGTTTTCTTTTGCATACTGACGGCAGTCTTAAACCAAAAGGATTTTTACAGTTCTTACATTGGCAAAGATGAGAACAGCCTTGATTGTGCTGTAAACATTTGCATCTTGAGTGGTATCGAATATTGTGTACACATGCAGGTCCATCTCTATTTACTCCACATCTGCAGGATACTGGCTTAGATGGAGGTGAATCAGTTACCTGGCATGCTAGGTCATAGTGGCCCATCCCATACTGATTGTATGCCAGAAACAGTGTTCCTTCAGTGTTACTGTTTTCAGGTGATAGATAAATCACAGGACATCCCTTAATTGATGTGTAAATAACAATTGGCAAACTGAGTGCTCTGGCCATTGCAAGAGGCATAGCATTACCTATGTTAGAATCATAGTATGACTGATTAAGAAATATTTTTACTTCTTGCTCGTAGTTCTCTTGTTCAAAACTATCTTCAAAAAATCCATCATATAGATGTCTGTTGGTAAGTAGTTCATTCACCATCAACCTTCTTAGCTCCAAAACCAAAACAGTGATGTTGCTATCCATTTGAAGCACAATTCCTCTGCTGTGTAAATGTTCACTTAGTGTAGACAATTGAGTCAAAATACTTAAACCAACTGATGTAAAGAAACAATCTCCATCTCCAGGAACTGCAATCCTGGAAAAACCCCAGGATGTTGTAACTGCATCCAATCTGCTTACATGTTCATCGACATCATGTTGTGTTACCGATGAGCAACATGAAAGACTGTGTATATTGGACATAAATGGAACATACTGCCATAGTGTTATAACTTTGGCTCTTTTTCTGAACTGGTCAGATAATTGATGCTGAGAAATTGAAGTAGTGAGGATTTGTTCAATGGTTTCACTGTCAAGGATAGTTGAATTCTGATCTTGAGTCCATGAGTCATCATTCTGTAAGTGCCTCTTGTCACTGATGATGCCCATTGGATATATCTTCTGTTGATTTGGAAATTCTTTCTGCTTCAGAACTCTGGCATGAAATGGCTCTGACAATCGTCTTTGTTTGTTTGGTATACGACTGTTATGGTTAGCAATAATTACACTTAGTAGTGCATATGCAAGGAGGATTCCTATCCTACTGCAATTGAAAAATGCTCGTATATTCGAATGAAATGCTTCATTCAAGTTGGTACCACAACCGGGAGGTAAGTCTGACAAACAGCCCTGACTAATGTGCACTTTCAAGTTATCCACTTCATGCAATGCTTCAGAATTAAGCACATGGATTCCGTTGTTTTCTACTGTCTTCCACTTTGTGACAAAGTTTTCAATGTTCTTCAATAGGACTGAAGGACTTGGAGTTGGTTTCTTACGTACCTCACCAATATCATCTGACTGACGAAATACTAGTCTGAACTCTAAGCAGCATTGATAGGAACATGGGTGTCGTTTAGCTATCTTCTTAATCACTCGTTGCACTGCATGGAATAGGTCAAGTCGAACCTGAACATTTTCTCCAAATACAGTACTGATCTTTTTCCTCCATTGACAGCAGTTATCCATGTATATATTCTTAACTTCAGTTTTCTGGCTCTTGCTTCGTTCAGAGAGGGCAATGAGGGATGACTCTACATTTGAAAATGATGTGGTTTTCGTAAAATGCCATGATATTATCTGTCCTTGTCCATTAAAAACTATGAAAAGGGAGTCATACATGTTTATCCATTTCTTGTCTTCTCGTAAATATCCTATGTTTGAAGCTACTTTAAATGTGTGGTCAAAACTAAGACTATCTGTAGTTGATAAGGTATTAATTTCTTTGAGATACACATCTTCATTGTTGAGGAAGTGAGTAATGAAGCATTTGCGTATAAGATCATTACTTGGAGAAAGGAAGTCAAACTGAGGGAAAATGGGTGAGTCAGAAGTCTTAGAGCTCTCAATACTGTCGTAGTACACCAAGGCATGTTTAGAATGTTCATCCCAGTATCGATTACAAAGTATTGTTTCTATCGTGTAAAAATTAATTCCCTGGCTGCATAATGTCAGTACAGTCTCTGCACATTCTCTAGTTAGTCCTGTCCTGTGTAGTAGTATGAAAGGTATCAGTGTGCGAGCTGGAATCAACTGAAGAACACGTTCATCATGACTTAGAGTCCGATGGCCGCTATCACACACAATGACCGCACTTACAAGTAACACTGGACTATGCAAGCCGTAAATTGTTCGTGGCATCTTATTTGGTGTAGATCCATCACTCCAGAAATGAACAGTTGCTACTTTACCACAATCTGGACATGGCATGCATCCACTGGGAAAAGAGGATTTGAAAACATGAAGGGGATTCCACAGTAAGACTGAGGGAAGAACGATTGAGTCAGTACCATGCTGCTCACTGGATAATACATCAATGGTTGGAGGAGGTATCACACCAGCTGGGGGACAAGCTGCAACAAATAAAATAATTCATTCTGGTACAAACATTTTTATGTAATCAGAGACTCACCTGAAAATTTCTCAATCAATGATTGTATGTAGATGATATACCGTTGAGAAATCCCATCAGCCTCAAATGTTGAGTATAGTACAATAATAATGGCCAAAGTAATGAATTTGGAGTTAGGGTATCCCATTATACTTGCCACTACACTAATAACAATAAGCTGGTTGCTATTCAATGCTTTGTTACTTTAGTAGTAATTACGGAGCTTACAGCATAATATCACTTTACTGGCAATATGAGATACATGTGTGACAGCTATACACAGTCTCTATCTAGTCTTAACTGAAATCTAAATCTAATGTGATAATTAGTTGTTTATTGTTTGAACTTATTGAGATTAATTAATTGTTTTGTTAGGTTAGGCATGTGACTTAAAGGTCAGTGGGAACACTTGCTGGCAAAAGGTCATGCATTGACACTATTGGCTGCATACCATTCAAACACTCTGAACTTCTCTATCAAAATCTATCTATAGCTAGTAACTGTTATTGCTAGAGCTAGATGAGAAACAAAAATGACTGTAGTGGAGAGAAAAGGAATGATTGGCATTGTGAAGGGATCTGGTGAAACCGAGACATTTCAGCCAAGAGGAAATTTCTCCCTCAAAGTAGTTGCCAAAGTTGAAGGAGAGAATGATGGATACCTAGGTCGAATTACCCGCATGCCTGACAACGTCACAAGGTATTACTAGAATATCTATATAGCTGCATACTAACCATCGTGATAGTCATGTATATATTGTTCTAAAGGGACTGCTTGTTTACTTCGCTCTCATCCATGCATAAGAATGACTTCATGTCCACAATCAACAAGGGTTTTGGATCTGGAGGCATGTTCTGCACGCTCACAGATGTTGATCTTGGCAATTATTTGCTAGAAAAAGTGACAACATTTATGTCAAGTCCATCCTATCGTATCTTAACGGCTGTGGCCAATGTTGGACAGCAAAACGTAAATCCTCCAGTTTACCTTCTTTCTCAAGACGTAAGTGCAGTAATTGTGGCTATGGCTAATCTTCCACTTCCGCGAGGATAAAGTTAAATATGCGCATGCGGATCTCATTCTTCCGTATAGATCGTCAATACCATTGACTTGATTAGACAGTGCAGCAAGCAACTGCTTCTATGCCAGTATGCAATCATGCACTTAGCTACCCTGCAATCTCTGAATATTTCTTGTTATATCCAGGTTCACCTTGACGAAGATGGCCTGGAGATTGACGAGGATCAGCGTAGATCCTTTTTCCAATTTGCGAAGATTGAGCCCCGTCTTTTACCCATCTTACCTTCTCCATATCATCAAAGCCTCACTGGTCTGGTGAATCTGTGGAAGTGCATCAAGACCATTGCACAACACAATGCCGGCTCAGCTTTACTTACGTTTGGAGCTGTTGCCATGAATATGCATTTTCTAACTGTCGTTGAGTTGAAAGGAGGTGCTCCAATTGTTGTCCTTTATGGCGAACCTGATGTTGGAAAGACAACATTTGCAGCTGCAGCCATGAGTATCCTTGGTATTGAAACGTGCAAGTTTAGAGGCATTCGCAGAGAGTATCTCATCCATTTGGCATCACAAACCTCACTCGGTCTATTTTATGATGATCCGAACAAGATTTCTGAGGTTGAGAATGCAATCATTGATTTCTACAATGCCATCACCAGGGGGTCATTCGACAGGGGTCTTGAAACTCCAAGATGTGGCTTTCTGCTTGGATGTAATTTCCCACTGGGAAAAATTCAAAGGTAAGATGAATACAGCTCATCCAGTGTAAAAAAAAAAAATTTAAATATGTGCATTTTCAGGCTGCTTTCAAGGGTATGCATAATACCACTTTTGGAGCCAGGAATCAGAGCCAGGAATGAAATGCAGAGACAGGCGTTCTCTTGGCTTAAATGTCTAAAAGCAGAAGCTTCATGCAGCATTGCCTACTTTGTTGCTTTAGGTACAGAGTATAAATTTGTCCATATTAATTAGACACCATCACCAGCTTTCATGCTCTCGGTGGGGTTACCACCAACTAAGTCTCACTGAACATGGATATATACATTGGAGTAGGAATGGGAGTGGGGGAGGGGAGGACAGGGGGCCACTGGCTCCCCCCAATATTTAAGAAGGGGGGCCTGCCCCCCTAATAATAAGGCTTATTACAATGACATAACTTTTTATACTGTCATCATGTATCAGTCTTTCTTTTCACAAGTCTTTAAATGCCAACAATAATGACCTTTATAAAGGAATATTGTGCTCATAAAATTCATTAATCAAAGCCACACCCACAACAACCTGTATCAGTAGCCCCCGCAATGCACGATTGCTTCCTACTCCACTGATATCTCATAGTGATCACCTATGCATATGTGCATGTATTATGTGTATGTGTGTGCATGTGCATGTGTGTGAATTTGTGACCATCCTTCCAGAACCTTGTATGGTCCATATGAAGTTGTTTATCATAATATATATCAAGGCCACACACATATCCACTGTAACATTTCTAGCTGCTTGATGATAAAAATGTTAATTTTTATCCTGTAGGTAAGGAATACCGACGAGAAGGGGCATTTGTAGTCGATGAATACGAAGAGAGGATCTCACCCCTACTTCCAAACTGTGGTGGAAGGACTGTAAAAGGATATGCTAATTTGCTCTGGTTTACAATCAAAGTAGGCACGCAAATTGCAATTTGTATACATATTTATTCGAAACTGTTATTCAGGTTGCTGACCTTGTTGGCGAAAAACCAGAGGATGTGTGGCTCATTTTGAAAGCATAGCTCCAACACTGGATAACCTCCAGCAAAAATGTGAAGGAGTTGGGGACAAATGCATAAATGATGCTGCAATGCTAACAAAATATTGGGAAAAGGTGGGAACCAACATCTTGGAATTAGCACAGAAGCTAAAAGACCACCAACTAGTAAGCTAACATATTTATACTGAGCTTTGCCACTATCATCTTGCATTGTGATAGGTTCGGACATACCTACAACTTGGGAAGCAGGCTGGAAAAGAGAGTATAGCACTGAATGTTGATGTAATGAGTTCTCTGATGAAAAAGCATGGGATAACTCCTAAATTTACTGTCCATGACCTGAAGGATAACATTTCTCAAATGGAGTGTGGAGTGAGAGGCCAGTCGAGGACATTCCATAAACTAGCAGATGATTTTCAATGGACAGGGGAGATTACAAGTCATAAAGTTCCTGTAATGCATCTTAGTGTGTCTCCTCTTGAGATACAAAGTGATTTGGCTGCATGTAAGTATTACCAGGAGTAGATTAGATGGGAGTGTTGAACAGCCTGTAAAAGCGTTCGGTAGGATGGTGTTACAAACACCAGTTTAAATGAATAGTGGTCATGTTAAGTCCAGCCCAATAGTGTAGTAGTGTAAACTGAGAAATTCCCCTGCTATGCAGCACTCTATGCAGCTGCATGCGCAGCTGTGGCCTGTCTGTGTTTACGTTACACCTACCTCAGCTACATGACTGATTGCCATTTTATGTACGTCATCCTACCGGAACGCTGTTGCAGCGTTTGTACAGTAGTTCAACACTCCTATCTAATGTACTCCTGGTATTACTATAGGTAGATGTTTTAACTTTACTCATTACTATTAATTTTTAGCTATCAATCCAAGCTACATGCCATCCTGTACTACCAGCATAGCTAAAGAAGATCAAGGAAAAGAGCAACAGCCACCACTGTCACCTTCTGAGCAGGCTAGTCCAAACAAATTTGATGAGGATGAGTTTGACTACCCACCTATTGGAGATGGCGACAATGAGCTTACGTTTGCTGGTGGTGGACACATCTTTCACTCGCAAGACCCCATAGATAAAGTCTGGGAGAATAGCTCTGAGAGTGATACAGGCTTCATACCAAAAGCTCAGTCAACACCTAAAGCATCGCCAGCACCGGCTGGAAATAAAGGAAACACTCGGAAAAGAGTCAGACAACTTAAATTGATGCGAAGAAAGAAAATAATAAAGAAAAAAAGATTGCAACGTGCAAAAATCCCAACAGTTACCTAGCTAACTCTTAATTGTTCCTCATTTGCATGACTGCTGAGTGGCCTGTTAAATTTGCATGCATTGAAACTAGAAAGTTTAAGAGTTTACATCAGACACACAAACACATGCACACTGTATCAAATGTAAATCTGTAGGCTAGCTGTATTATTAAATTTTACAAGCAAGAGAGCTCGCTTCGCTCACCCCCTGCTGCACCCGATTCAGATACCTTCCATCACATAGCTACATACCTGCACACCAGCATGCTGTAGGGTGTTGTAAACAGAGCTGTGAAAGGGCAGATCTTGCACACATGAAGAGCTTGAAGGAGAGAGTAAAGGGCACTGATTATGTAAAAGCACGCGCCTGTAGTGCAGCATAATTTGTGGCACATGTGCATTTATTTCATACAGGCTGTTTGGGGCACATGACCTAAGTAATCAACTGCCAAGAAACTCGTTAGTTTGTTTGCCCTCTCTCTATGAAGACAAGAAGCCAAAAGCAGAATCTACTACCGCTGTGACGATGATCCGGACAATATCTTCTGGTGAATCAAGCTGCTTAGCTAACTGCAGCCCACTAGGTAACTGATTCACCTCCATCTAAGCCAGTATCCTGCAGATATGGAATAAATAGAGATGGACCTGCATGTGTACACAATATTCGATACCACTCAAGATGCAAATGTTTACAGCACAATCAAGGCTGTTCTCATCTTTGCCAATGTAAGAACTGTAAAAATCCTTTTGGTTTAAGACTGCCGTCAGTATGCAAAAGAAAATGACATCGCTACAAGTGGCAATTGAATTTACCTACCACGAAAGAATTTGCTCTAGATAGAACAGAGACTGTGGTTGGCACATGGTCTCTTTTTGAATCGATAGTCTTCGTTAATATCATTAACAAGCTGGCTGATCTATGCATCGATGAATCAGTAGAAAATATATATGTATGCTTCTCTGAAATCGTTGCATTTGTCCAATCACCTTCCTGCTGTAAAATTATTCCCAATGTATTTGGTCATAAAAGTCTTGACCAGATAAGAGGCAAGTATCAACACTATGTTAAGGAGAAAGATTTATTTTTTAATGTGAATTATGATTATTTAACACACACACACACAATCATAATAATTATTATGACTGTCACATTATGCCACGTACATTCTGTCCTGTGATGCAGATCAGTGGCGGGTTTAAGGGGGGGCCTGAGGGGGCATGGGCCCACCCTGTTATTGGACCTCTGTTGGTCACATGCTAACATTTGCACCTATACATGTATGCAAGAATTTCTAACTCAATTCTGTGGAGTGTATTTATACTGAAAGCTTAGTGCTTTAAACTTGATCTGGGGACTCAGGCCCCCTCTGTAGATAAACCTAAAATCGCCACTGATGCAGATTAACTGTACAACAGTTACTATTATTATAGAATGATTTATCAACAGTACCAACAAATCCAAATGTCTTGGTACGAATGTATACCAATCGAGTGAGAAATGGTACATCACTCATTAATTAAGTCAATTGCATGTGCATTCACAACTACTGATGCAATTAGATGGATGAGGAAATGATAACCATTTTAATGATCCTCCTTGTGTCAAACAAAAAGAGACTCAGAGGAACTAGCTCTCAAGCTATTCATGATAGCAGCTAGGATAACGTAATCAATGAAATTGAGAGAGATCGACATTGTACGTGTGCCATGATACGATCACACAGTTGTGTTATCGTTTACATGGTTGTGTGATAGTACTTGGTAGGAATGTCATCACGCAGATTCTCACCACAGCTAGAAGAGCAAGAATGTGGATGTCAAAGGAAAGCTACTGCAAATTTCAGTGACATTAAAATTTATAGTTTGCAAACAAAATGTAGCTACAGATCAAAGGAAATCCCAAACATTTGTCACATAGGACGACTGATTTACATCGGAGTTACTCTCATTTAATACTTTAATTAGCAAATTAATTTTGAATCACTGACACTAGTTAATGAGGAGATTGTGGGAGACGATCCTTCCTACAGAATTGACCTAAGATTTTATCATGATGTCTACCCAATTGCATTGGATCCCTCATGCATGTAATTAATTATTAACATTGGGTCCAATTAATTATATTCACCTATTGTAACCACTGACACTAGTTGATGAGGAAATAACACAAGATTATTTATCCTTGTACACATCATAGTACAGCATAGAGAAAAAATCCCATGTATTTGACATGATAGTTTTATCTAATTATCGGAAATACTTATAAAATAACAAATACAAGTATTATGATGTAATAGATATGTCATGTATGATTGACAGTATAACGTAATATTACAGATTGACAATAACATTGTGCTACATTCTCAGGCAATTTAGGCGATTGACATCAGAGAACTGGATCAGTAGTAATTATTATTAATAGACATGAGGGATGATAATAGTAATAGTTTGTTTTCCTTGTACTAATTTGATCTTGTGTTGTGGTTCAATTCCTGAATAATTATAGAGATACAATGTTATGATGCATAGGGTACTAAGTTGCGGTACCATGCATACAGATGATCATGTGGTCAACATCTAAAGAGGTTTGTGGTTTACCTTAAGTAGTGTGTGGCTTAGGCTCTAAGTGGATGACAACTGTAGCTCAATAATGTCACTTAGCTCCTAAGTTTAATCAGTGGAGATTTTAGCTTAGGCCTTAGCTGGCTGTATCAGTATCTAAGTATCTATAAGTCACTCCCAGCTTAGGACCTAAGCCACCTCCCTTTGAGAGTGCTCTCTTGGCTAATTTGGTCGAGAGTCACTAAGCAGAGAGTGGCTTAGATCCTAAATTGAAAATTGCTTGGGATCCTAAGACGATAGGTCCTAAATTGAGAGTGGCTTAGATACTGAGAGTAGCTTGGAGCCTAAACTGGGAGTGGCTTACATCTAGGTCTGAGCCTATTATGCCTATTCTGTTCTTTTGTTCTACCAACTTGAGCACAGTGAGTAGTCAATGGGGAAAGTACGCTTGAGAGCAGTGCGATAGTGGATTGTGGACCAAACTGAATACAACCTGCATAACCTGCATAACCAATGCAACCAGTACAACCGATACAACCTACACAACCAATACAACCAATACAACCTGCACAACCAATACAACCAATACAACCAATACAACCAATACAACCAGTACAACCAATACAACCAGTACAACCAATACAACCAATACAACCAATACAACCAGTACAACCAATACAACCAGTACAACCAATACAACCAATACAACCTGCACAACCAATACAACCAATGCAATAGGTTGTGCAGGTTGTATTGGTTGTACTGGTTGTATTGGTTGTGCAGGTTGTACAACCTGCACAACACCAATACAACCTGCACAACTAATACAACCCTGCACAACCTATACAACCAGTACAACCTATACAACCAGTACAACCAATACAACCTGCACAACCAATACAACCTGCACAACCAATACAACCAGTACAACCAATACAACCTGCACAACCAATATACAACCAGTACAACCAATACAACCAATACAACCAATACAACCAGTACAACCAGTACAACCTGCACAACCAATACAACCAGTACAACCAGTACAACCAGTACAACCAATACAACCAACACAACCAATACAACCAGTACAATCAATACAACCTGCACAACCAATACAACCCCGCACAACCTATACAACCTGTACAACCAATACAACCTGCACAACCAATACAACCTGCACAACCAATACAACCAGTACAACCAATACAACCAATACAACCTGCACAACCAATATACAACCAGTACAACCAATACAACCAGTACAACCAATACAACCAGTACAACCAGTACAACCAATACAACCAATACAACCTGCACAACCAATATACAACCAGTACAACCAATACAACCAATACAACCAATACAACCAATACAACCAATACAACCAGTACAACCTGCACAACCAATACAACCAGTACAACCATTACAACCAGTACAACCAATACAACCAACACAACCAATACAACCAGTACAACCAGTACAACCAATACAACCAACACAACCTGCACAACCAATATACAACCAGTACAACCAATACAACCAATACAACCAATACAACCAATACAACCAATACAACCAATACAACCAGTACAACCAATACAACCAATACAACCAGTACAACCAGTACAACCAGCTAGTACAACCAATGCAACCAGTACAACCAGTACAACCTACACAACCAATACAACCAGTACAACCAATACAACCAATACAACCTGCACAACCAATATACAACTAATACAACCAACACAACCAGTACAACCAACACAACCTGCACAACCATTACAACCAATACAACCAATACAACCTGCACAACCAATACAACCAGTACAACCAATACAACCAATACAACCTGCACAACCAATATACAACCAGTACAACCAATACAACCAGTACAACCAATACAACCAGTACAACCAGTACAACCAATACAACCAATACAACCTGCACAACCAATATACAACCAGTACAACCAATACAACCAATACAACCAATACAACCAATACAACCAATACAACCAGTACAACCTGCACAACCAATACAACCAGTACAACCATTACAACCAGTACAACCAATACAACCAACACAACCAATACAACCAGTACAACCAGTACAACCAATACAACCAACACAAACTGCACAACCAATATACAACCAGTACAACCAATACAACCAATACAACCAATACAACCAATACAACCAATACAACCAATACAACCAGTACAACCAATACAACCAATACAACCAGTACAACCAGTACAACCAGCTAGTACAACCAATGCAACCAGTACAACCAGTACAACCTACACAACCAATACAACCAGTACAACCAATACAACCAATACAACCTGCACAACCAATATACAACTAATACAACCAACACAACCAGTACAACCAACACAACCTGCACAACCATTACAACCAATACAACCAATACAACCTGCACAACCAATACAACCAGTACAACCAATACAACCAATACAACCAATACAACCTATGCAACTAATACAACCAGTACAACCAGTACAACCTATACAACCAGTACAACCAATACAACCTGCACAACCAATACAACCTGCACAACCAATACAACCAGTACAACCAATACAACCAATACAACCTGCACAACCAATATACAACCAGTACAACCAATACAACCAATACAACCAGTACAACCAATACAACCAGTACAACCAGTACAACCAGTACAACCAATACAACCAATACAACCTGCACAACCAATACAACCAGTACAACCAATACAACCAATACAACCTGCACAACCAATATACAACCAGTACAACCAATACAACCAATACAACCAGTACAACCAGTACAACCAATGCAACCAGTACAACCAGTACAACCTATACAACCAGTACAACCAATACAACCTGCACAACCAATACAACCTGCACAACTAATACAACCCTGCACAACCTATACAACCAGTACAACCTATACAACCAGTACAACCAATACAACCTGCACAACCAATACAACCTGCACAACCAATACAACCAGTACACCAATACAACCTGCACAACCAATATACAACCAGTACAACCAATACAACCAATACAACCAATACAACCAGTACAACCTGCACAACCAATACAACCAGTACAACCAATACAACCTACACAACCAATACAACCTGCACAACCGATACAACCCAGCACAACCTATACAACCAGTACAACCAATACAACCTGCACAACCAATACAACCAATACAACCAGTACAACCAATACAACCAATACAACCAATACAACCTGTACAACCAATACAACCAGTACAACCAGTACAACCAGTACAACCAATGCAACCAGTACAACCAGTACAACCTATACAACCAGTACAACCAATACAACCTGCACAACCAATACAACCTGCACAACTAATACAACCCTGCACAACCTATACAACCAGTACAACCTATACAACCAGTACAACCAATACAACCTGCACAACCAATACAACCTGCACAACCAATACAACCAGTACAACCAATACAACCTGCACAACCAATACAACCTGCACAACCAATATACAACCAGTACAACCAATACAACCAATACAACCAATACAACCAGTACAACCAGTACAACCTGCACAACCAATACAACCAGTACAACCAATACAACCATGCAATACAACCAGTACAACCAATACAACCAGTACAACCAGTACAACCAGTACAACCAATACAACCAATACAACCAATACAACAAATACAACCAGTACAACCTGCACAACCAATACAACCAGTACAACCATTACAACCAGTACAACCAATACAACCAACACAACCAATAAAACCAGTACAACCAGTACAACCAATACAACCAACACAACCTGCACAACCAATATACAACCAGTACAACCAATACAACCAATACAACCAATACAACCAATACAACCAATACAACCAATACAACCAGTACAACCAATACAACCAATACAACCTGCACAACCAATACAACCAGTACAACCAATACAACCAATACAACCTGCACAACCAATATACAACCAGTACAACCAATACAACCAATACAACCAGTACAACCAATACAACCAATACAACCTGCACAACCAATATACAACCAGTACAACCAATACAACCAATACAACCAATACAACCAATACAACCAGTACAACCAATACAACCAGTACAACCAGTACAACCAGTACAACCAGTACAACCAATACAACCAATACAACCTGCACAACCAATACAACCAGT
Organism: Stappiaceae bacterium; assembly: GCA_964291365.2. Classification (GTDB taxonomy): domain Bacteria; phylum Pseudomonadota; class Alphaproteobacteria; order Rhizobiales; family Stappiaceae; genus JBDWFY01. The sequence continues at coordinate 97,816 of OZ219981.1, read as the reverse complement.
ACAACCAATACAACCAATACAACCTGCACAACCAATATACAACCAGTACAACCAATACAACCAATACAACCAGTACAACCAATACAACCAGTACAACCAGTACAACCAGTACAACCAGTACAACCAATACAACCAATACAACCTGCACAACCAATATACAACCAGTACAACCAATACAACCAATACAACCAGTACAACCAATACAACCAGTACAACCAGTACAACCAGTACAACCAGTACAACCAATACAACCAATACAACCTGCACAACCAATATACAACCAGTACAACCAATACAACCAACACAACCAATACAACCAGTACAACCAATACAACCTGCACAACCAATACAACCCCGCACAACCTATACAACCAGTACAACCAATACAACCTGCACAACCAATACAACCTGCACAACCAATACAACCAGTACAACCAATACAACCAATACAACCTGCACAACCAATATACAACCAGTACAACCAATACAACCAGTACAACCAATACAACCAGTACAACCAGTACAACCAGTACATACAACCTGCAATACAACCAGTACAACCAATACAACCAGTACAACCAGTACAACCAGTACAACCAATACAACCAATACAACCAATACAACCAATACAACCAGTACAACCTGCACAACCAATACAACCTGCACAACCAATATACAACTAGTACAACCAATACAACCAATACAACCAATACAACCAATACAACCAGTACAACCTGCACAACCAATACAACCTGCACAACCAATATACAACCAGTACAACCAATACAACCAATACAACCAATACAACCAGTACAACCAGTACAACCTGCACAACCAATACAACCAGTACAACCAGTACAACCTGCACAACCAGTACAACCTGTACAACCTATACAACCTGCACAACCAATACAACCAGTACAACCAATACAACCTGTACAATCTATACAACCTGCACAACCAATACAACCTGTACAACCTATACAACCTGCACAACCAATACAACCAGTACAATCAATGCAACCAGTAGAACCAATACAACCAGCACAACTATAGTACAACTATTGCAACAATGAAATAAATGCAACCAGTACAGTTAGCGTGATATGACATCCACCCACGCACATTGCGTGATAGTACAGTTAGCCTTATATGACATCCACCCACGCATATTTCGTGATGGTTATATGAAGAAGTAGCCGCACTTGGAGGCTACCAAGCCAATGTTGTCCTCGTTGGAATTGATCAGCTTCAGGATGCTTCTACAGATGAAATTACATCTTTTATAAGCTGGTATTCGTTCACATACTTCAGTGGTGGGATTATCATCTTCTTGATAGATATGTATCTAGGTGGAGCATATAATGGACTCCTGGAGGAATTTATAATTTGCATTTGCCTAACTGTCACGATCATTTCGATATTTTCATTTGACAACATTTTGCTGAAGGAGCCAATAACACAAAATCCTTTTCAATTAATCTACAAAGTCATCAAGTATGCCATCAAGACTAAATGTCCAAGGTGTCGAAGTGCTTTCACTTACTGTGAAGATGAACTTCCTTCTCGTATTGACTTTGGCAAACATAAATATGGTGGACCATTCACAACAGAAGAGGTAGAAAATGTCAAGACGTTTCTCAGGTTGTTAGCCATCATGTTTATTGGCACTTCGACGGTAATTGGAATGTTTTCACTTTATAACTTAGGGAACCAACTTATCTTAAGTAACAATCAAGACATCATATCCCTTTACAAATGGTTCCATAAACCCAGATGGAGAGTAATCTACACCCCTATTAACCTAGTATGCTATTTTACTGGAGTAATATTTGTACCACTCCAAGAATTTGTTTTCTATCCACTCTTGTGGAAACACTTACCTTGTGTGCAGAATTATACCTGGAAAGGTTTTGTGGGTGTGACATCACAAATAGCAAATGTCATCACGCTGATTGTAATTGATCTAACAGCTCACCACAGTTATATTGAACACAACAACACAACCATTCAATGCATATTCACAGAAGAAAATGGCACCCTAAGTTCAGCGTTTGATATGAAATGGATGATCTTACCACATTTTCTCAATTCACTCTCGTTGATTAGTTTTGCTATTTGTGCTTTTGAATTTATCTGCTCCCAAAGCCCTTACTCTATGAGGGGACTTCTGTTTGGTGCTACGTATGGTGGTGTGGTGCTGTACAGTGTAATGGGATTCGCAATACTGCAGCCATTTACAATGCAGTCAGCAGCATGGAGAACAGGAATCATCAGTTGTGAATTTTGGTACTTGCTCTTGATACTACTCATTCTGATACTGCATTGTATAATCCTGGGCATTCTTATGAAGTGGTATAAGAAGAGAAAGAGGGAAGATGTTTTACCAAATGAGCAAGTTTTTGCTGAGAGGTATTATACTTCTTAGTTTGTACTTTCATTTAGCTAGCTAGCTGTTTTCATAGATTAGTAGTTTTCGCATTAATATCCTTGTCTCATGAGATATTGGGTTAAAGGTCGCCAATCACCCAGTCCACTGAATACATTTTAATATTCCATTTATTATTTTTGCAATAATTATATGGCTTGTATGCATGGCTACAGCAACTTACATAATTATTGTGAGGATAAGCACTAAAATCACGAGCAGCTCAAACTGAAGCTCATGAACTAAAACAAACAAACAACAGATGTATTCAGCTAATGTAACATGACTGACAAACAGATATAGCTATTTCTAGGAGAGTTCTTTGAGATAGGAGGTCAGAAGGAATTACTTACTCACACCACAATCAATACTTCATGTTATAAAAATAGTCATTATTGTGTGAATTTGTTATCTGAATATCTTGTATAGCATCTCTCAGCAAATATTTGTTCATTTGGTAAGTCATCTTCCCTTTTTCAGAGACACAACATTATGGTATAAGCCACCAGAAAAAGTAGGATCAATAGCAGGTACCAAGACTCACAACTTATGATTTCTGTACCCCAAACCTGTTTTGAGTACTTTGTAAATGGTTTTGAAACTCCATACCCTATCACACCGTATAGCATAATACAATCATATATCACTCTAAAGGGAAGGTCCCTCATAGGTTGAGGCGATTGGGAGCAGACAAGTTCAAAACTGCCTACGATAAAAGTGATAGCTGAGACAGAATCAAGTAAACATGGTAAGATCATCCACTTCATGTTAAAATTAGAATCTAGGATGCCACTTTCTGCCAGGTATTATACTTCTTAGTTTGCTAGTAGCTATTTTTTTTCACTTTCATTAGGTAGCTAGCTACTCTCTATATGTTTTCATATTATGCATATTATGCACAGATGCTAGTTTTCATAGTAGCTAAGCCACTATGGTCAACAGAGCACCTTGCAGAAACACCAACAGACACCAAGAACACTAGAGGCGTGGTACTGCAAGCACCGTGGTCACCACAGCACCACTCACACACCAACTGACACCAAAAACACCAGAGGCACTGCAGACACTACCGTCACCATAGCTAGTCTAGTAGGGGACATTATGAACACCTTGGGCACTTTATAGATTGTACAATCATTACATAGTGCACAAGATTGTGCTGAACAAGCACTGATATTCAGATAGCAAGTTCACAAAATAATGACTGTGACGTCACTATTTTGAAGTATTGATTGTGGTGTGAGTAATTCCTTCTGACCTCCTATCTCAAAGAACTCTCCAGGAAATAGCTATATCTGTTTGTCAGTCATGTTACATTAGCTTCTGTTGTTTGTTTTAGTTCATGAGCTTCAGTTTGAGCTTATTTTCTTACTTAGTGCTCATGATTTTAGTGCTTATCCTCACAATAATTATGTATGTTGCTGTAGCCATGCATACAAGCCATATAATTATTGCAAAAATAATATTAAATGTATTCAGTGGCATACAATTGGTGATGCTAACATTCCAATATAGTTAATCGTCTAAAAAATGGATGACAACTCAGGGGTTGTTGGCATTGCATCCATGGAGGACGTTCTACAGCTAAGCAATAGATTCTATTCTTCCAGAAACAGGCTCAAGATGTACTGTAGACATACTTATCAAGCATGGAAGCTCAAAAACAAGGGAGCTCTTCTAATATTGGTTTGAAACTGCCTGGTGATGAATACATTTTACTATCCTAGTACATATCCCCCTACATTTCATCCAACTTTGTGTAATATTAATATTTATAATATTACATGGGGACTCACTCTGCCAATACCATGATGGCTAGCTGATGTGTACCTTAAACGATACAAGGTGATATGCTGGAGTATTTTGATTTGTACTGGCAGTAGCAAGCTCTATACTGTCACAGCTAGCAGAGCAATACTACCACAATAGTACCAACAAATATGTAACGATTTTGCTGCTTCTTATAATGTCTATTGGTTTTGGAGGCTACCAAGAGCAATGTTGTCCTCTTGGGGATCGATCAACTTCAGGATGCTTCTACAGATGAAATCACATCCTTCATAAGCTGGTATTTGTTTACGTATTTCAGTAAGGGGGCTCACAACTGCTACAATCACAGCACCCACACAGAGAAGATCAAAGATAAAGTGATGATTCAAGGGCCACCCTTTACCTAGTTATTATTATGAGAATTGAGTAGAAGATGTAGATGTAGGCCTAACCTGTGTTTTCGCTCCAAGCGAAGAGCAGAGCCCTGACCACAGGTCACCGGCCATGACCAAAGGCACACAGAGCCTGACCATAGCCATTGACAGTGCCTCTGGTCTCAGTCAATGATGAGCTATACTGATTAGTGCTATCACACTAGTGAAAGATGTCACCCTGAAAGATGCAGCACAAAGTAGGCTTAAATTAAACTGGAATGGCATATCATGAGCTAGCAATAAAATGATGTAGACAAGGAAGAAGCTACTGAGGTAAATTTATTCAATGCCATAGAAATCATGTACTCTAGTATGGACTGTACGTCACCTATACACAAGGAAAGGTCACCGGACGTAATGTCAAAGGATGCAGACTCTTCACAAACTCTCTCCTGTCAAAGGAAGGGGGGGGGTGGGGGAGAGAGAGATGAAGAATGCTTTATTTATCATGGAGCAATCAACCTACTATGTTATGACCCACATCCAGTATAACCCGGTCCCCTGTATGTCAACACCATGCATGCGCCTTGTCTGCAGAGAATAAACAGCACAATAGAATGATGGTATATGCAAACACACACATTGTACTATCTGTAATGTAAGCATCCTAGAGGTGTCAATGTCAGATTCTAATGCTAGATTATTTGTGTTTAGGGAAACTGACATGGTCGGTACCTTAATGTCCAGTATGTAGTTATAAGGCATAAGGATGACATCAGCCTGAGACTTGAGCTCCCTAGCGAGGTAGTAGGGACACATTCTCTGCCTGGTACCAGTCAGCATGAGATCTTCAATGTCCAACACCTCATCAGAACCTACATACATGATGGATACATATAATATGCCATTTGAGAGTGCAGTAGTACATTAGCCGTTAACCAACCTTTTCAGCATTTGTCTCCTTCTTGGGAGACTTCTGGGTGAATACATAGCTGTTCCCTGGAACCAATGATGGCCACTCTCAGTCTAAAGATTGATCATTGCCAATTAGGTATATAATATTACAAAGCATAGCCTTAAATTTTTTTCAACTAGCCTGTATTTCGTGTTCTTGAGCTCATGTATGACTTGTGAGAGCTGGGAGTGGGTCCTCGAGGCATAGATAATCTTGGGAACTGAAGGAAACTGGGAACCTAGAATATTTAATAATTAAATCTATTAATCACAAAGCTACAGCTGTAACTTGTGCCATTTTTTGTTCCCATAAAAATTTATTCAAAACTTCAGACAAGCAATAGTTTTATCGACAAAAATAAACACATACTAGATCTATGTACAAGCTCTTTCTCCTCCACGCCCTGCATTGGATTTCCTCATCCTTCTAATTATATGTATAATGTACTTCTATTCTTTGTACCTATTGATGGATCAATATCCCAGGGGTTCTCCCCACCCTGCATCCAGGCTGGTGCCTCCATACCATCACCGTGGCTCTCTCTGAACTGGTGCAGCTGTTCTCGGATGAGGCTCTTTCTCCAGGCCAGAATGGCACAGAGAAGGCAGAGGGTCTTACCAGTACTAGTGGGAGACTCTAGGATTGCGTTGGCCTTTCCCTAGGGTGATGTGACATCAAATGTGTCAAAGGATACAGTGAATGAAATGTACTTGTTGACATAATTTACCAGTTACAGTAAAATTTAATTATGGATGGGGGGTATCATTACTTGGCATGTATTTTATACTGTAACAGTCAAATTATAGAATAAACTTAGCATGTGTTCGAATTTTCAACTTTTTTTAATCATACTACAAGAGCAGTCTGGCAGTACTTGCCTGGTGTAGTGCCTGGATAACCTTCTCCATGTAGATCATCTGGCATGGGTGGGGCCTGAAAGGAAATTCCACAGACACGTTGCTCAAAATCAAGGTGTTCATCCTCTTCACGACAAGAAAGGTACAAAGCCTGTGTAAAACCGGATAGGTAAAGGACGCCAAAGGTGTGGGTGACCCATGACCTCCAATCAAGTTTTGCCGCGCTCGGCGCTCGCCGCGCTCCTCGAGGCCGAGCTGGCCGGGTGATTGGCGACCTTTAACCCAATATCCAATATCTTATGAGACAAGGAAAATTAATGCGAAAACTATTAATCTAGGCATACTATAAAAACAGCTAGCTAGCCAAATGAAAGTACAAACTAAGAAGTATAATACCTCTCAGCAAAAACTTGTTCATTTGGTAAAACATCTTCCCTCTTCCTCTTCTTATACCACTTCATAAGAATGCCCAGGATTATGCCATACAGTATCAGAATGAGTAGTATCAAAAGCAAGTACCAAACTTCACAACTGATGATTCCTGTGTCCCACGCTGCTGACTGCATAGTAAATGGCTGCAGTATTGCAAATCCCATTACATTGTACAGCACCGCACCACCATACATAGCACCAAGCAGAAGCCCCCTCATAGAGTAAGGACTTTGGGAGCAGATAAATTCAAAAGCATAAATGTCAAGATTAATCAACGAGAGTGAATTGAGAAAATGTGGTAAGATCATCCATTTCATATCAAAAGCTGAACTTAGGGTGCCATTTTCTTCTGTGAATATGCATTGAATGGTTGTGTTGTTGTGTTCAAGATAACTGTGGTGAGCTGTTAGATCAATTACAATCAGCATGATGACATTTGCTATTTGTGATATCACACCCACAAAACCTTTCCAGTTATAATTCTGCACACAAGATAAGTGTTTCCATAAGAGTGGATAGAAAACAAATTCTTGGAGTGGTACAAATATTACTCCAGTAAAATAGTATACTAGGTTAATAGGGGTGTAGATTACTCTCCATCTGGGTTTATGGAACAATTTTTGAAGTGATATGATGTCTTGATTTTTGCTTAAGATAAGCTGGTTCCCTAAGTTATAAAGTGAAAACATTCCAATTGCCATTGAAGTACTAACAAACATGATGGCTAACAACCTGAGAAACGTCTTGACATTTTCCACCTCTTCTGTTGTGAATGGTCCACCATATTTATGTTTGCCAAAGTCGATACGAGAAGGAAGCTCATCTTCACAGTAAGTGAAAGCACTTCGACATCTTGGATGTTTAGTTTTGATGGCATACTTGATGACTTTGTAGATTAACTGAAAAGGGTTTTGTGTTATTGGCTCCTTCAGCAAAATGTTGTCAAATGAAAATATCAAAATGATCGTGACAGTTAGGCAAATGCAAATTATAAATTCCTCCAGGAGTCCATTATATGCTCCACCTAGATACATATCTATCAAGAAGATGATAGTCCCACCACTGAAGTATGTGAACGAATACCAACTTATAAAAGATGTAATTTCATCTGTAGAAGCATCCTGAAGTTGATCGATTCCAAAAAGGAGAACATTAGCTTGGTAGCCTCCAAGTGCAAGGGACATAATGAAAAGCAGTACAGCACTTATATAATTGTTTTTGATGCTGTAGTAGCTCTCCACAAATTGTGATAGTACAGAGCTCGCTACTAACAGTACAGAGGCTATCCACATGATCAAGATACTCCAGCGTATCACTTTGTACCGTTTGAGGTACACATCAGCTAGCCAGCCTGCTATAGGTAGAGTGAGTCCCCAGACAATACTGTACATGTGCCAATATGGATGAAATATACGGGGAGACAGGGATAGGTAGTACAAGACACTTGTTACCAAAAGGTTCCAAACCAATATTAGAAGAGCTCCCTTGTTTTTGAGCTTCCGTATGCGATAAGAAGGTCCACAGCACATCTTGAGCCTGTCTCCAGCAGAATAGGATCTGTTGCTTAGCTGTAGAACGTCCTCCATAGAAGACTGAATGGATCCCGTGGAAGACTGGACAGATTCCATGACGCTAATGGCTGCTTGTTTTGTCTGGCTGGATTTTCAACTAAAGTGTTGTCATAGGTATATATCGAAATTAATATATAGGTACCCTTTATTCTTCATGTGTATACTTGCTCGAGGATATATTATGTACAAGAATGTGGGAGCATGCTGTAACAAAGTCTAGCATGCATTAGGAAAATAAGCACAAATAAAGTGCAGATACATTAGCTATGAAAACAAACATACAATTCCTTGTACTACTCTGAATGTCAACTTAAGACATGTACACCAATACCAACCACCTTACAGGACACCCGACCACCTGATGTAAACTTGATAACAGACCTATAGCGAAATTTTTGTGTATATTAGTAGCTATAGGTTTTGCATAAGCATATAATATATACATACAAGCATAAATGCTTTTGACAATGTATCCAATAACAAGACATGTACATTTAGACATGCAATTAACGTTTAAAGCACTGTAGTTTCAAAATGCTGTAGTCACAATTACACTGTTCATTTGGCAGTTAAATCCATTCCAAATATAATAGCCAGTGCCATGGAAAAAAGAGGAGTTTTGGCAGGAGCAGGTTCTAAAGTTAGCTTTCAACATTCTGGATCAACAACTTACGTATACATAGTGGCTCAGGATGGGTATGCTTCTGTACTCATGCATTGCTTTGAAAATAAAGTACCATTGAGAGCACTTGGTTCATAGCTAATTAGCTAATGTAGTTGCATTTTCTTAATGCATGCATATTCTCATATATTATTAAAGTAACAAATGGTAATTATTATATGACTATAATAGCCTGGGCCGCACTTTGATTAAAGTAGCGGCATTACTATAAAAGTAGCTACTAATTTTGATATAATTATTGTACCTATAGCTAAATGCTCCTAGCTGCAAACCAGAACACAAAATTCTATCATGTCAGATTTTGAGCCTGTTTCTGGAAGAATAGGATCTGTTGCTTAGCTGTAGAACGTCCTCCATGGATTCAGAAGTGGATGCAATGCCAACAGCCTCTGAGTTGTCATCCATTATTTAGATGATTAGAATGTTAGCATCACCAACTGTAGGATCACGTATGCATGGTTCCCCCACTGAATACATTGTAATATTCCACTTAGTATTTTTGCGATAATTATTTTCTTGTATGCATGACTACAGCAACATACATATTGTGAGGATAAGCACTAGAATCATGAGCACTCATTAAGAAAATAAGCACAAGCTGAAGCTCATGAGCTAAGATAAGCAAACAACAGATGTAGCTAGCTAATACAACATGACTGACAAACAGATATAGCTATTTCCAGGAGAGTTCTTTGAGATAGGTAGTCAGAAGGAATTACTCACACCACAATCAATACTTCATGCCATAAAAATAGTCATTATCTTATGAACTTGTTATCCGAATATCTTGTATAGTACCTCTCAGCAAATATTTGTTCATTTGGTAAGACATCTTCCCTTTTTCTGTTCTTGTACCACTTCATAAGAATGCACAACATTATGGTATAAGCCACCAGAAAGAGGAATATCAATAGTAAGTACCAAAACTCACAACTTATGATTCCTGTACCCCAAACCTGTTTTGAGTGACGTGCTTTGTAAATGGTTTCGAAACTCCATACCCTATCACACCGTAAAGCATAACACAACCATACATAGCTCCAAAGAGAAGTCCCCTCATAGTGTAAGGGGATTGGGAGCAGATAAGTTCAAAGGCACCTGTGATTAAGGCGATTAGTAAGACTGAATTAAGCAAACTTGGTAAGATCATCCACTTCATGTTAAAAGGATGCCACTTTCTGCCATGAATATGCATTGAATAGTTGAATTATTGTGTTCATTGTAACTGTAATATAAATCGCCATCAGTGCAATGACTCTGGTAATTTGTGATACTACACCCACTGACACTTTCCGATGAAAACTCTGTATACAGGATAGTGATCTCCTTAGTAGAGGATAGAAGATGAATTCGTAAATTGCTACCAGTACAGCTCCACTGAAATACGAGGGACCTTCTATTGTTATCCAGCTGGATTTGAGGAATTCATGAAAATAGAATGTATCTCGTTTTAAGGTGAGTTCATACCCTGTATCAATTGAGACTATCCCACTTGACACTGCAGAACCTACTGAAATGATAACTAATAGTCTCAGAAATGTCTTGACATTTTCCACCTCTTCTGTTGTGAATGGTCCTCCGTATTTATGTTTGCCAAAGTCGATACGAGAAGGAAGCTCATCTTCACAGTAAGTGAAAGCACTTCGACATCTTGGATGCTTAGTTTTGATGGCATACTTGATGACTTTGTAGATTAACTTAAAAGGGTTTTGTATTATTGGCTCTTTAAGAAAAACTCTGTCAAAAGCTATCGCCAAAATAACCATTAGAGTAAGGCAAATGCTAACTGCAAATTTCTGCAGCAGTATACCATATTTTCCACTTAGATACATATCTATGAAATAATCGATGGCCATACTACTGAACCATGTGCACATATACCAGCTTATGAAAGATTTAATTTCATCTGTAGAAGCATCCTGAAGTTGGTCAATTCCAAAGAGAACAATATTTGCTTGGTAACCTCCAAATGCAATACATATGAGGATTAACAACACAGCTGTTACATAATAATTAATACTATAGTAGCTCTCCACAAATTGTGACAGTACAGAGCTTGCTACTACCAAGACTGAGGCTATCCACATGATAAACATACTCCAGCATATCACCTTGTAGCGTCTAAGATACACATCAGCTAACCAGCCTGTTATTGGTAGAGTTGGTCCCCATATCATAGTAATACTGTATGTTATATGATGCCAACTTGGGTGAAGTGCATAGGGGTACAAAGTAGAATAGTAAAAGACACATAGTACCAGGCACTTTCCAATGAAAACTCTGTATACAGGATAGTGATCTCCTTAGTAGAGGATAGAAGATGAATTCGTAAATTGCTACCAGTACAGCTCCACTGAAATACGAGGGACCTTCTATTGTTATCCAGCTGGATTTGAGGAATTCATGAAAATAGAATGTATCTCGTTTTAAGGTGAGTTCATACCCTGTATCAATTGAGACTATCCCACTTGACACTGCAGAACCTACTGAAATGATAACTAATAGTCTCAGAAATGTCTTGACATTTTCCACCTCTTCTGTTGGAATGGTCCTCCGTATTTATGTTTGCCAAAGTCGATACGAGAAGGAAGCTCATCTTCACAGTAAGTGAAAGCACTTCGACATCTTGGATGCTTAGTTTTGATGGCATACTTGATGACTTTGTAGATTAACTTAAAAGGGTTTTGTATTATTGGCTCTTTAAGAAAAACTCTGTCAAAAGCTATCGCCAAAATAACCATTAGAGTAAGGCAAATGCTAACTGCAAATTTCTGCAGCAGTATACTATATTTTCCACTTAGATACATATCTATGAAATAATCGATGGCCATACTACTGAACCATGTGCACATATACCAGCTTATGAAAGATTTAATTTCATCTGTAGAAGCATCCTGAAGTTGGTCAATTCCAAAGAGAACAATATTTGCTTGGTAACCTCCAAATGCAATACATATGAGGATTAACAGCACAGCTGTTACATAATAATTAATACTATAGTAGCTCTCCACAAATTGTGACAGTACAGAGCTTGCTACTACCAAGACTGAGGCTATCCACATGATAAACATACTCCAGCATATCACCTTGTAGCGTCTAAGATACACATCAGCTAGCCAGCCTGTTATTGGTAGAGTTGGTCCCCATATCATAGTAATACTGCATGCTATAATATTATGATGCCAACTTGGGTGAAGTGCATAGGCGTACAAAGTAGAATAGTAAAAGACACATAGTACCAGGTGATTCCAAGCCAATACTAGAAGAGCTCCTTTGTTTTTGAGCCTCCGCATTCGATAAGAAGGTCTGCAGCACATCTTAAACCTGTCTTGAGCAGAATGAGATCCGTTGCTTAGCTGTAGAATGTCCTCCATTGATCCAGAATTGGACTCATTTTTGCTACCAACAACTGTTGAGTCATTTTCCATTATTTTGGATTAAGCAGAGATTGAGAGCATAGCTAAATAAACCGCTACTTGGATCACCTAATGGTGGTACAGCTTCCTATATACCCAGTACGTATGTACATGTATGTACATGTATATATGGCCATCAAAATGCAGCTAAGTGGCCTTCTTCATGTCCACATGGTTACACATGGCTATACAAATAGCAGGCAGTAACTAGTACAAGAGAATAACCAAACCTGAGGCTCAAACAACTAACATGTTACTTTTAGCTAATGATCTTTCTGTTTTTTGAATGCTAAAAATACCATTCAAAGAACTGAAAGATCATTAGCTAAAAGTAACATGCCTCTATGTTAGCTGTTTGAGCCTCAGGTTTGGTTATTCTCTTGTTTTTGTTTGTCTTAGCTAATGCATTGTATGTATATCTTAATGCATGCTTCACCAGATATCAGCAGAAGACTATAGAGAGTATAGTTGGTTTTCCATTAGTTTATTTTCAAAGCAATGAGTGTATCAACAATTGCACCTATTACAGATCTGACGGTAAAAAATTTGACATCAATGCTGTAGATATAATATGTAAGGTTCTGGAGCATAAAGTGTATAGAAAATGCATATTATGAAACTAAGGAAACATATATAGGGTATAATATTAATACCTCTCAGCAAAGACTTGTTCATTTTGTAAAATATTTTCTCTTTTTCTCTTTTTGTACCATAGTATGCCCATGCAATGTTACACTATCCAGCATTAGAATGAGTAGTATCAATAACAAGTACCAAAACTCTCAATTGATGATTTCTGTTCCTGACTACTTTGTAAATGGCTGCAATATTTCAAATCCCATTTAAATTTGTGTTCCGTTTAGCAGCTAGGAGCAATTAATATTATAGGTATAATAGTATAGTGATTACAGTCACAATACAATACTCCCATAGGCAAGAGTACCGATTACAGTTGCAATTGTACTCTCAGTCTGTAATCCGTACTCTTGCTGTAGCCTAGGGCAAATTCTATACTATTATCAATTAATCACACACTTTAATCCTCATACAATTAGGGCAGCAACAGTACCCTTATTTGTACTCGTACAGCCTAAGAGTTCGTTGAGTCAGAAGAAACTACCAGAATTACTCACACCACAATCAATACTTCATGTTATAAAAATAGTCATTATTGTATGAATTTGTTATCTGAATATCTAGTATAGTACCTCTCAGCAAAAATTTGTTCATTTGGTAAAACATCTTCCCTTTTTCTGTTCTTGTACCATTTCATAAGAATGCACAACATTATGGTATAAGCCACCAGAAAGAGTAGGATCAATAGTAAATACTAAAATTCACAACTTATGATTCCTGTGCCCCAAACCTGTTTTGAGTACTTCGTAAATGGTTTCAAAACTCCATACCCTATCACACCGTATAGCATAACACAACCATACATAGCTCCAGAGAGAAGTCCCCTCATAGAGTAAGGAGATTGGGAGCAGATAAGTTCAAAGGCACCTGTGATTAAGGCGATTAGTGAGACTGAATTGAGTAAACTTGGTAAGATCATCCACTTCATGTTGAAATTAGAACTTAAGATCATACCACTTTCTGCCACGAATATGCATTGAATAGTTGAATTATTGTGTTCATTGTAATTGTAACGAGCTGTAATATCAACCACCATCAGTGCAATGACTCTCGCCATTTGTGATACTACACCCACATATAATTTCCAATGATAACTCTGTATACAGGATAGTGATCTCCTTAGCAGAGGATAGAAAATAAATTCGTAAATTGCTACCAGTACAGCTGCACCGAAATATACTGGACCTTTTGTTGCTATCCAGCTGGATTTGAGGAATTCACGAAAATAGAATGTATCTTGTTTTAAGAAGAGTTTATACCCTGTATTAATAGAGAATATCCCACTTGACACTGCAGAACTTACTAAAATGACAACTAATAGTCTCAGAAATGTCTTGACATTTTCCACCTCTTCTGTTGTGAATGGTCCTCCATATTTACATTTGCCAAAGTCGATACGAGAAGGAAGCTTATCTTCACAATAAGTGAAAGCACTTCGACATTTTGGATGCTTAGTTTTGATGGCATACTTGATGACTTTGTAGATTAACTGAAAAGGGTTTTGTGTTATTGGCTCTTTAAGAAAAACTCTGTTGAAAGCTGTTGCCAAAATAACCATTAGAGTAAGGCAAATGCAAACTACAAATTTCTGCAGCAGCATACCATATTTTCCACTTAGATACATATCTATGAAATAATCGATGGCCACACTACTGAACCATGTGCAGATATACCAGCTTATGAAGGATGTAATTTCATCTGTAGAAGCATCCTGAAGTTGGTCAATTCCAAAGAGAACAATATTTGCTTGGTAGCCTCCAAATGCAATACATATAATGATTAACAGCACAGCTGTTACATAATAATTAATACTATAGTAGCTCTCCACAAATTGTGACAGTACAGAACTTGCTACTACCAAGACTGAGGCTATCCACATGATGAAGATACTCCAGCATATCACCTTGTAGCGTCTAAGATACACATCAGCTAGCCAGCCTGTTACTGGTAGAGTTAGTCCCCATATAATATTGTATGTTATATAATGCCAACTTGGGTGAAGTACATAGGGGTTTAGAATAAGATAGTGAAAAACACTTAGTACCAGGTGATTCCAAATCAATATTAGAAGAGCTCCTTTGTTTTTGAGCCTTCGTATCCGATAAGGTCTGCAGCACATCTTAAACCTGTCTCGAGCAGAATGAGATCTGTTGCTTAGCTGTAGAATGTCCTCCAGTGATCCAGAATTGGACTCATTTTCGTTACCAAAAACTTTTGAATCATTTTCCATTATTTTGGGTTAAGCAGAGATTGAGAATATAGCTAAATAAACCACTACTTGGATCACCTAATGGTGGCATGGCTTCTTATATACCTGGTACGTATGTACATGTATATATGGCCATCAAAATGCAGCTAAGTGGCCTTCCTCATGTCCACATGGTTACCTATGGCTATGCAAATAGCAGGCAGTAACTAGTACAAGAGAATAACTAGACCTGAGGCTCAAACAGCTAACATAGAGGCATGTTACTTTTAGCTAATGGTCTTTCAGTTTTTGAATGGCATTAAATGCTAAAATGCCATTCAAAAAATGAAGTCAAACTGAAAGATCATTAGCTAAAAGTAACATGTCTCTACATTAGCGGTTTGAGCCTCAGGTTTGGTTATCCTCTTTCTTTTGTTTGTCTTAGCTAATGCATTGTATATATTTCTTAATGCATGCTTCACCAGATATGGCATGCCATTCTCATATTATACTATGCTTGAGCTGCTTACAGTATAAGTTCAGTATTACTTAAGGGCATTGCAAGAAGTGGAATAAAAACTTAGTATTCATGACAATCTCAACAGTTCAAGCACAATGGAAGATAAAGTTATATCTGAATCCATTTCTGGATCCATGGGGGATGTTCTACAGCTAAGCAACAGATCCTACTCAGCTGGAGACATGCTCAAGATGTGCTGTAGACTTTCTTATCGAATACGGAGGCTCAAAAACACGGGTGTCATTCTAATATTGGTTTGGAATTACCTGGTGCTAAGTGTCTTTTATTATCTTACTCTATACCCCAATATGTTTTGTCCAACTTGGCATATGTACAGTACTATATGGGGACTCTCTCTACCCATAGCAGGCTGTCTAGCTGATGTGTGCCTTGGGCGGTACAAAAGAATACGCTGGAGTATCTTGATCACCTGTAGAAGCGTCCTGAAGTTGATCGATTCCAAAGAGTGCAATATTGGCTTGATAAGCTCCAAATGCAATACACATGACAATAATTGTTTTTAGCATAATGGTAGCTCTCCACAAATTGTGATAGTATGGAACTGTAGAACATCTTCCAAGGATTCTGATTCAGAAACAGACTCCAACATGATATAATTTGAAGGCCAGAACAAGCGTGGGTCAATAGTTACCTTTAGTAATACAACAACTAGTCCAAATGTTGTCCAGGCTAAGTCACATTTGTTGTAAATGTATTTGCTATACACGTGAATGTAACCTTAACATGGGAGAATAGTGTACATAAAAGCTCACAAATAAAAATGCACATACATTAGCTATCAAAACAAGACTATCTTAGCAGAGTATAGCTGGCTTTCCAATGAGTGTAACAACCATTGCACCTATTACAGATCTGAGGGCAAAAAAAATTTGACATCAATGCTGTATATATAATATATAAGGTTCCGGAGTATAAAGTGTATAGAAAATGCATATTATGAAACTAAGGAAACATATATAGGGTATAATATTAATACCTCTAAGCAAAGACTTGTTCGTTTTGTAAAATATTCTCTCTTTTTCTCTTTTTGTATCATAGTATGCCCATGCAACGTTACACTATCCAGCATTAGAATGAGTAGTATCAATAACAAGTACCAAAACTCTCAATTGATGATTTCTGTTCCCCATACTTCTGACTACTTTGTAAATGGCTGCAATATTTCAAATCCCATTCCAAACCAATATTAGTATAACTCCTTTGTTTTTGAGTCTCCATAATCTATAAGAAGGTCTGCAGCACATCTTAAACCTGTCTCCTGCAGAATGGGATCTGTAAGTTACTTAACAGTATATAGAATACCCTCCATGGATTCAGAAGTAGACTCTGACATGATAGGTTTGCTAACAAATTAGCTGTGTTTGAATTTGTGTTCTATTTAGCAGCTAGGAGCAATTAATATTATAGGTATAATAGCTACTTTTATAGTAAGAAAATAAGCTCAAACTGAAGCTCAAGAGCTAAGACAAACAAACAACAGATGTAGTTAGCTAATGGCATTTAATATTATCAAGAGTACATTAACAAGAGTGTGTAACCTCCATAGTAGTAGTGTAGACGGCGTTTTCCACGAGTGACGTAGTAGTTGATTGCTGACACAGTCTGAGTTGTAGTAACACGAGCTCATTAACGTGTTCTTACATAAACTATGGTACCACAAGGGCAGTGCTTGAATCTGTACAGCTGCACCTTTGCACAGCACTTCAGTTTACACAAGAACAAGTTGTTAGTACCGCGAGGCAATCAACTACTACGTCACTCATGGAAAACGCCGTCTACACTACTACTATGGAGGTTACACACTCTTGTTAATGTACTCTTGATATTATACAACACAACTGACAAACAGATATAGCTATTTCCAGGAGAGTTCATTGAGAAACTACCAGAATTACTCACACCTCAATCAATACTTCACGTTATAAAAATGATCATTATCTTATGAACTTGTTATCCGAATATCTTGTATAGTATCTCTCAGCAAATATTTGTTCATTTGGTAAGACATCTTCCCTTTTTCTGTTCTTGTACCACTTCATAAGAATACACAACATTATGTTGTAAGCCACCAGAAAGAGTAGGATCAATAGTAAGTACCAAAATTCACAACTTATGATTCCTGTGCCCCAAACCTGTTTTGAGTACTTTGTAAATGGTTTTGATATTCTATACCCTATCACACCGTATAGCACAACACATCCATACATAGCTCCAAAGAGAAGTCCCCTCATAGAGTAAGGGGATTGGGAGCAGATAAGTTCAAAACTGCCTACGATAAAAGTGATAGCTGAGATAGAATCAAGTAAACATGGTAAGATCATCCACTTCATGTTAAAATTAGAATCTAGGATGCCACTTTCTGCCACAAATATGCATTGAATAGTTGAATTATTGTGTTTAATGTAACTGTGACGAGCAGTTAAATCAATTGTTATCAGTGCAATGATTCTGGCCATTTGTGATATTGCACCCACGTACAATTTCCAATGATAGCTATGTATACATGGTAGGTATTTTTGTAGAAGAGGGTAGAATGTAAATTCATAAAGTGCTATCAGTACTGCTCCACTAAAATATACCAGGTCTATAGCTGTTATCTGGCTGGATCTATGGAATGCGAGAAAGAAAGATATTATATTTTCTCGATCTTTTTTTAAGATAAATTTGTACTCTATAAAAAATGAGGATATTGACACTGTAGAGACTACATTAATGATAACTAGCAATCTTAAGAACGTTTTGACATTTTCCACCTCTTCCGTTGTGAATGGTCCTCCATATTTACGTTTGCCAAAGTCGATACGAGAAGGAAGCTCATCTTCACAATAAGTGAAAGCACTTCGACATCTTGGATGTTTAGTTTTGATGGCATACTTGATGACTTTGTAGATTAACTGAAAAGGGTTTTGTGTTATTGGCTCTTTAAGAAAAGCTCTGTCAAAAATTATCGCCAAAATGACCATTAAAGTAAGGCAAATGCAAATCGCAAATTCATGCAGCAGTCCACCATATCTCCCACTTAGACACAAATCTATAAAATAATTCAAGACCATACCACTGAACCATGTGCACAGGTACCAACTTATAAAGGATGTAATTTCATCTGTAGAAGCATCCTGAAGTTGATCGATTCCAAAGAGCACAATATTGGCTTGATAAGCTCCGAATGCAATACACATGACAATAAACAGCACAGAGGTTATGTAATTGTTTTTAGCATAATAGTAGCTCTCCACAAATTGTGATAGTATGGAACTTACCACCACCAGAATGGAGGCTATCCACATAATCAAGATACTCCAGCGTATGATTTTGTACCGCCCAAGGCACACATCAGCTAGACAGCCTGCTATTGGTAGAGAGAGTCCCCATACAATACTGTACAAACGTCCAATTGAAGGAAATTTATTGGGGTATACAGTATGGTAATAAAAGACACTTAGCACCAGGTAATTCCAAACCAATAGTAGAATGGCTCCTTTATTTTTGAGCTTTCGTATTCGGTAAGAAGGCCTACAGCACATCTTGAGCCTATTTCCAGCAGAATAGGGTCTGTTGCTTAGCTGTAGAATGTTTTCCAAGGATTCTGATTCAGAAACAGACTCCAACATGATATAGTTTGAAGGCCAGAACAAGCATGGGTCAATAGCTACCTTTAGCAATACAACAACTAGTCCAAATGTTGCCCAGGCTAAGTCACATTTGTCGTAAATGTATTTGCTATACATGTGAATGTAACCTTAACATGCATGGGAGAATAGTGTACATAAGCTCACAAATAAACCGCACATATATTAGCTATCAAAACAAGACTATCTTAACGGAGTATAGCTACTAGTTTTCCATTAGTTATGTTTTCAAAGCAATGAGTGTAACAACCATGCACCTATTACAGAAATGAGGGCAAAAAAAAAGAAAGATTTTGACATCAATGCTGTATATAAGGTTCCGGAGCATAAAAGTGTGTAGAAAATGCATATTATGAAACTAAGAAAACATATATTATTGCTATACAAGTATAAAAAGCAATTAATATTGAACAACTAAGTAGGGATGGCAGGGTAAAAAGGTACACAAACAAGAGTAGTAGGGTATAAACAACAAAAGAATACGCTATATACAACATACAAGATGCATCCCTACATTATATTTTCAAGTAACTGTGTTTCTATGAAAAAGCATGTAGGGATGCATGTTGTCTGTTGTTTATATCCCTACTACTCTTGTTTGTGTACTTTTTTACCCTGCCAGCAACGTATCTGTGGAGTTTCCTTTCAGGTCCTACCCATGCCAGATGGTCTATATGGAGAAGGTCATCCAGGCACTACAGCAGGCAAGTACTGCCAGACTGCTCTCGTAGTATTAAAAAAGTTGAAAATTCGAACACATGCTAGGTGGCCATTGATTGTTATGGTACAAAATACATGCCAAAAGATGACATTCCACCACCACCGCACCCCTCCCCGTCCACAATTAAAGTTTGCTGTAACTGGTAAATTATGTCAACAATTACATTTCGTACCCTTTGACACATTTGATGTACATCACCCTATAGGGAACCAATGCGATCCTTGAGTCTCCCACTGGTAAGACCCTCTGCCTTCTCTGTGCCACTCTGGCCTGGAGAAAGAGCCTCATCAGAGAACAGCTGCACCAGTTCAGAGAGAGCCACGGCGATGGTATGGAGGCACCAGTCTGGATGCAGGGTGGGGAGAACCCCTGGGATATTGACCCATCAATAGGTACATAAATAGAAGTACATTGTACACATAATTAGAAGGATGAAGAAATCCAATGCAGGGGGTGGAGGAGAAAGAACTTGTACATAGATCTAGTGTGTTTATTTTTGTCGATAAAACTATTGCTTGTCTGAAGTTTCGACTAAATTTTTATGGGAACAAAAATGACAATGTAACAGCTATAGCTTTTGAGATATAAGACATATATATAATTTGTGATTAATAGATCTAATTATTAAATATTGCAGTTCCAAACCAATATTAGAAGAGCTCCCTTGTTTTTAAGCTTCCATGCTTGATAAGTATGTCTACAGTACATCTTGAGCCTGTTTCTGGATCTGTTGCTTAGCTGTAGAACGTCCTCCATGGATTCAGAAGTGGATGCAATGCTAACAGCCCCCAAGTTGTCATCCATTTTTTAGACGATTAACTATATTGGAATGTTAGCATCACCAATTGTATGCCACTAAATACATTTTAATATTATTTTGCAATAATTATATGGCTTGTATGCATGGCTACAGCAACATACATAATTATTGTGAGGATAAGCACTAAAATCATGAGCACTAAGTAAGAAAATAAGCTCAAACTGAAGCTCATGAACTAAAACAAACAAACAACAGATGTATTCAGCTAATGTAACATGACTGACAAACAGATATAGCTATTTTTAGGAGAGTTCTTTGAGATAGAAGGTCAGAAGGAATTGCTCACACCACAATCAATACTTCATGTCATAAAAATAGTGACGTCACAGTCATTATTTTGTGAACTTGTTAGCACCTCTCAGCAAATATTTGTTCATTTGGTAAGACATCTTCCCTTTTTCTGTTCTTGTACCACTTCATAAGAATACACAACATTATGGTATAAGCCACCAGAAAAAGTAGGATCAATAGTAAGTACCAAGACTCACAACTTATGATTCCTGTACCCCAAACCTGTTTTGAGTACTTTGTAAATGGTTTTGAAACTCCATACCCTATCACACCGTATAGCACAACATATCCATATATCGCTCTAAAGAGAAGTCCCCTCATAGAGTAAGGGAATTGGGAGCAGATAAGTTCAAAATTGCCTACGATAAAAGTGATAGCTGAGACAAAATCAAGTAAACATTGTAAGATCATCCACTTCATATTAAAATTAGAATCTATCTATTGTGTTTAATGTAACTGTGACGAGCTGTTAAATCAATTGCTATTGATATCAGTACAATTACTAATTCTGACCATACGTGATATTGCACCCATGTATAATTTCCAATGATAGCTATGTATACATGGTAGGTATTTTTGGGTAGAATGTAAATTCATAAAGTGCCATCAGTACTGCTCCACTGAAATATGCCAGGTCTATAGCTGTTATCTGGCTGGATCTATGGAATGCAATAAAGAAAGATATTATATTTTCTCGATCTTTTTTTATGACAAATTTGTACTCTATAAAAAATGAGAATATTGACACTGTAGAGACTACATTAATGATAACTAGTAATCTTAAGAATGTTTTGACATTTTCTACCTCTTCTGTTGTGAATCCAGATACTCCAGCGTATGATTTTGTACCGCCCAAGGTGCACATCAGCTAGACAGCCTGCTATTGGTAGAGAGAGTCCCCGCATAATACTATACAAATGTCCAATTGAAGGAAATTTATTGGGGCATACAGTATGGTAGAAAAGACACTTAGCACCAGACAATTCCAAACCAATAGTAGAATGGCTCCCTTATTTTTGAGCTTTCGTATTCGGTAAGAAGGTCTACGGCACATCTTGAGCCTATTTCCAGCAGAATAGGATCTGTTGCTTAGCTGTAGAACGTCCTCCAAGGATTCTGATTCAGAAATAGACTCCTACATGACATAATTTGATGGCTGGAAGAGGCATGGGTCAATAGCTACCTTTAGCAATACAACAACTAGTCGAAATGTTGCCCAGGCTAAGTCACATTTGTTGTAAACTATACACGTGAAAGCCTTAACATGGGAGAATCAGAGTGTACATAAGCTCACAAATAAAATGCACATACATTAGCTATTAAAACAAGACTACCTTAACAGAGTATAGCTAGCTTTCCATTAGTTCTAATTTCAAAGTAATGAGTGTAAACGCATGCAACAACCACCTATTACAGATCTGAGGGCAAAACAAAATGCTGTATAATATAATTTTAATTATAAGGTTCTGGAGCATGAAAGTATAATATATAGAGAATGCATAATATTATGAAACTAAGGAAATATGTATAGGGTATAGTATTATTGTTATACCTTTCAGCAAAGACTTGTTCATTTTGTAAGCTATTCTCTCTTTTTCTCTTTTTGTATGCCCATGCAATGTTACACTATCCAGCATTAGAATGAGTAGTATCAATAACAAGTACCAAAACTCACAACTGATGATTTCTGTTCCCCATGCTGCTGACTACTTTGTAAATGGTTGCAATATTTCAAATCCCATTCCAAACCAATATTAGTATAGCTCCTTTATTTTTGAGCCTCCATATTCGATAAGAAGGTCTGATGCAGCACACCTTAAACCTGTCTCCTGCAGAACAGGATCTATTACTTAACAGTATGAATACCCTCCATGGATTCAGAAGCAGACTCTGACATGATAGGTTTGCTAACAAATTAGCTGTGTTTAAATTTGTGTTCTGTTTAGCAGCTAGGAGCAATTAATATTATAGGTATAATAGCTACTTTTATAGTAATGCCACTACTTACAACAATTAATCAAAATGCGGCCCAGGCTATTATAGTCACAATCCATTTGTCATGAATGCAACTACATTGGCTATGAAAACAAGACTACAGCACTCTTAATGGTAGTTTGTTTTCAAAGCATTGAGTATAATAAAAGTATATCCACTATGTTGATCAGGACTAGAATGTTGAAAGCTAACTTTAGAACATGCTCCTACCAGCTGCAGAGCAAGCATCGTACCAGCAGCTGTAAACACATGTATGTTTAAGGGTAGCTATTGAGTTTGATATATACCCATAATAGCACTAGTTGAATGCATTATGCTAAATCCAGCGACAAACAAGCAGCCATTAGCATCATGGAATCCGTTCAATTGTCCACGGGATCCGTTCAGTCTTCAATGGAGAACATTCTACAGCTAAGCAACGGATCCTATTCTGCCGGAGACAGGCTCAAGATGTGCTGCAGACCTTCTTATCGAATACGGAGGCTCAAAAACAAGGGGGCTCTTCTAATATTGGTTTGGAACTTTTTGGTAACAAGTGTCTTTTACTACCTATACCTGTGTCCCAGTATATTTCATCCATATTGGCACATGTACAGTATTGCCTGGGGACTCACTCTACCTATAGCAGGATGGCTAGCTGATGTGTACCTCAAACGGTACAAAGTGATACACTGGAGTATCTTGATCATGTGGATAGCCTCTGTACTGGTGGTAGCGAGCTCTGTACTATCACAATTTGTGGAGAGCTACTACAACATCAAAAACAATTATATAAATGCTGTACTGCTTTTCATAATGTCCCTTGCACTTGGAGGCTACCAAGCCAATGTTGTCCTCTTTGGAATTGATCAACTTCAGGATGCTTCTACAGATGAAATTACATCTTTTATAAGCTGGTATTTGTTCACATACTTCGGTGGTGGGATGTCATCTTCTTGATAGATATGTATCTAGGTAGAGCATATAATGGACTCCTGGAGGAGTTTATAATTTGTATTTGCCTGACTATCATGGTCATTTCGATATTTTCATTTGACAACATTTTTCTGAGGAGCCAATAACACAAAATCCTTTTCGATTAATCTACGAAGTCATCAAGTATGCCGTCAAGACTAAACATCCAAGATGTCGAAGTGCTTTCACTTACTGTGAAGATGAACTTCCTTCTCGTATCGACTTCGGCAAACATAAATATGGTGGACCATTCACAACAGAAGAGGTAGAAAATGTCAAGACGTTTCTCAGGTTGTTAGCCAACATGTTTGTTGGTACTTCAATGGTAATTGGAATATTTTCACTTTATAACTTAGGGAACCAACTTATCTTAAGTAACAATCAAGACATCATATCCCTTTATAAGTTGTTCCATAAACCCAGATGGAAAGTAAACTACACCCCTATTAACCTAGTATACTATTTAACTGGAGTAATATTTGTACCTCTCCAAGAATTTGTTTTCTATCCACTCTTGTGGAAACACTTATCTTGTGTGCAGAATTATAACTGGAAAGGTTTTGTGGGTGTGATATCACAAATAGCAAATGTCATCACGCTGATTGTAATTGATCTAACAGCTCGCCACAGTTATCTTGAACACAATAACACAACCATTCAATGCATATTCACTGAAGAAAATGGCACCCTAAGTTCAGCGTTTGATATGAAATGGATGATCTTACCACATTTACTCAATTCGCTGTCGTTGATTAGTTTTGCTATTTGTGCTTTTGAATTTATCTGCTCCCAAAGTCCTTACTCTATGAGAGGGCTTCTGTTTGGTGCTATGTATGGTGGTGTGGTGCTCTACTGTGCAATGGGATTTGCAATACTACAGCCATTTACAATACAGTCAGCAGCATGGGGAACAGGAATCATCGGTTGCGAATTTTGGTACTTGCTTTTGATACTACTCATTCTGATACTGACTGGTATAATCCTGGGCATTCTTATGAAGTGGTACAAGAAGAGGAAGAGGGAAGATGTTTTAGCTACCAAATGAACAAGTTTTTGCTGAGAGGTATTATACTTCTTAGTTTGCTAGTAGCTAGCTAGCTATTTTTTTTTTCACTTTCATTAGGTAGCTAGCTACTCTCTATACAACAAAACTGTTTTCATATTATGCATAGATGCTAATTTTCGTAGTAGCTAAGGCACTACGGTCAGCAGAGCATCTCGCAGAAACACCAATAGACACCAAGGACACCAGAGGCACCTCAGGTACTATGGTTACCAGAGCACCTCGCAGAAACACCAACAGGCACCAAGGACACCAGAGGCACTGCAAGCACTGTGGTCACCACAGCCGACCACTCAAACACCAACCGACACCTAAAACACCAGAGGCACTGCAGACACTACCGTCACCATAGCTAGTCTAGCAGGGACATCATGAACACCTTGAGCAATTATTTATAGATTGTACAATCATTACATAGTGCACGAGATTGTGCTGAACAAGCATATATTTCGTGACTCTTACATCAACATTGTAACATTGATCAAGTACCAAGTACCAACCAGTAATATTGGGTTAAAGGTCGCCAATCATCCAAGTGGGAGGTCATACATATATATACTCGTCGGTCACCCACACCTTTGGCGTCCTTTACCTACCCGTTACTGCACTTTGTACCTCTCGTTTGCGATTTGTCATGAAGCTAGAATGTAGACTGCACATTGCAACGTGTCTGTGGAGTTTCCTTTCAGGCCCTATATATCCATGCCAGATGGTCTACATTGAGAAGGTTATCCAGGCACTACAGCAGGCAAGTCACTGCCAGCTATAGACTGCTGTCATAGTCAGTTGACTGAAATTCGAACACATGCTAAGTTTATTCCATTGACTGTTACAGTATAAAATACATGCCAAAAAAGACATTCCACCCCCCATCCAAATATTCTCCATCTTCCTCTCTTATATTCTCTCCCCTTGCCCCCCCCCCCCCCCCCCCCCCCAGCCCCCGGTTCCTTTGACAGGAGAGAGTTTGTGAAGAGTCTGCATCCTTTGACATTACGTCCAGTGACCTTGCCTTGTGTATAGGTGACGTACTGTCCATACTAGAGTACATGATTTCTATGGCATTGAATAAATTTACCTCAGCGACTTCTTCCTTATCTACATCATTTTTTGCTAGCTCATGATATGCAATTCCAGTTTAATTTAAGCCTACTTTGTGCTGTATCTTTCAGGGTGATATCTTTCACTAGTGTGATAGTACTGATCAGTAACTCATCGTTGACTGAGACCAGAGGCACTGCCAATGGCTATGGTCAGGCTCTGTGTACCGTTGGTCATGGCCTGGGACCTGTGGTCGGGGCTCCGCTCTTCACGCGGCTTGGAGTGAAAACACAGGTTAGGCCTACACCTACATCTTCTACTCAATTCTCATCCTACCATGATAATAATGATTAGGTAAGGGGTGGTCCTTGAATCATTGCTTTATCTTTGATCTTCTCTGTGTGGGTGCTGGGATTGTGGCTGTTGTGAGCCTTCTGCCTAAGAGTATTGAGATGCAGAGAAGGAGAAAACCAGAAGACACTTCTGAACAAGAGAGAATATAGCAGCAGACTAGAGTCATGTGCAATGTCATGTATACTAGTCTTCTCATTAATCATGCTGTCACAGGGTTTTGTATCGTAGTTGTTATTAACTATTATCATGAAGTTTAGCAATCAGAACATCAGAGCAGAACTAGTTGCACACACAGACAGACTCAAGACAACTGGTGATCGCACAAAACAGTAACAGAGGAGGTTGGACATGATCACGTGTGCACAATAAGTGGGTGTGTTGCCCCATATATAAACACTGTACAAAACCTAAGACACAACTTAAAGCTTTGGTGGCTGTTTTAGATGAGAAAGTATGTTGAAATCCAAGAGAAAAGAAGATCCAGTGCCATACCCCACCCGTCCACCCCTCCAACTTCTTGTAAATCAAGAAAACTTGGTTCACCGTGAGACAAAACCAAAAATCGTATTTGTCGATTGTGGTAGGTTTCTTTCACTGTTATAATTAACACTAGATCTACATGAGTCACCTCTGTTTCAGCTTCAGATTTAGCTGTAGCTCACACTCGCAAACATTTTAGCTACCAGCTACTCTCGCAAATTGCATTCTTCTGAACACGTAGCAGCATGATGTTCATACCAAAGTCATGTGACTATAATGTAAATGTGCGTCATGTCCAACCTCCTCTGAAACAGTAACATACGAATACTAATTTCATTGGTCAGTGTGACAATCACATGACTAAGGAATGTAATAATTAGACATGCATACCTGAATCATATGCAATACATACACACTTGTGTTGTACTAGAATTTAGTTAGTTCTTGTTCTTAATTAAGGTTCTATTCATTGAATCTAATTTTTAATTAAGGAGTAGTGGATAGTATTTAGTAATTGGATAAATGGTCTACTAACGGTCATTTTTGTTTAGTTAACTAACCAGAGGGGTAGGAAGCAAGAAAAAAGTGAGGGGGTGTACCAACTAGTTAACACGCCTGATCTCAGTCATACTATCTTCTAAGAGGGTCTGGGCTGGGGCAGCTTCCTGGAAGTGATTTTAGGTGTTCTGAGGTACATTCTGAGACTTTCTGAGACACCCAAGCGGTGTTCTTATTCAAAAGTAAGTATAGGAGGGAAGTATATAAAAGTGGAGGGGCACTGCCCCCCCTTCTCCTACCCCCTTGCTAACTAAAATGAGCTGATTTTTGCCATTTTCTTTTTAGTTTAGTATACGGTATGGTTTGATGTAATTTTGCTAGTTTTAGTTGAAAGACTTATCTAGTTTTAGCAATTATAATTAAGGCATAAATTGGGCAAAACTAAGAGGGTTTTAGTATTGGTTTTGATTAACTAGTACAACACTAATACACACTTATTGAATCTATAGTACACATACATTGAATAGTAGTCACTGTTACAATGCCATTGATATTGAATTCTCTCTCTCTCCCTCCCCTCGGCTCTTCCTCACTCTCCCCTTCCTCGTCTCCCCCCTTACTTATGATTTTGACATATCCCAATGGGAAATATTACTATACAATATAAGCTGATTGAGGGTTTTGCATGTTAGATCTGTTTTGGTATAATGGAATCTATCTCCTGGCTAGTTTGCATGCTATACATGAGATGATATCCTACTCCACTTGTCATAATGGCCAGCTGATGATGTTTTGCCATATATGTCATGTACACATACCATGCAGAAAGTTTAAAATTCGACTGAAGCAAGGCAAATCACTATCAGCAAAACAGGTCCAATATTTTCTCAGCTTACAAGTTGAAAACTCAAAAACAAGGCAGCTATATTAGTATTGGTTTGGAATCACCTGGTACTAAGTGTCTTTTACTATCTTACTCTATACCCCTATGTCTTTCATTCAACTTGGCATATGTAAGCATTATGTGGGGACTCTCTCTACCAATAGCAGGCTGTCTAGCCGATGTGTGCCTTGGACTGTACAAATCACATACGCTGGAGTATCTTGATCATGTGGATAGCCTTGGTACTGGTAGTAGCAAGCTCTGTACTGTCACAATTTGTGACAAGTTACTATAATTATGCAACAGCTGTGTTATTTATTATCATATGTATTGCATTTGGAGGCTACCAAGCCAATATTGTTCTCTTTGGAATTGACCAACTTCAGGATATTTCTACAGATGAAATTACATCCTTCATAAACTGGTATATGTGCACATGGTTCAGTAGTATGGCCATCAATTACTTCATAGACGTATATCTAAGTGAGAGATAGTTATGGCGGATTGCTAGAGAAATTTGTAATTTGTATTTGCCTCACTCTAATGGTCACTTTGGCAATAGCTTTTGACAGAGTTTTTCTTAAAGAGCCAATAACACAAAACCCATTTCAGTTAATCTACAAAGTCATCAAGTATGCCATCAAAACTAAACATCCAAGATGTTGAAGTGCTTTCACCTACTGTGAAGATGAGCTTCCTTCTTGTATCGACTTTGGCAAACGTAAATATGGAGGACCAGAAGAGGTGGAAAATGTCAAAACATTCTTAAGATTGCTAGTCATCATTAATGTAATCTATATAAAGTGTCAATATTCTCATTTTTTATTGAGTACAAAAAAAGATCGAGAAAAATAATATAATATCTTTCTTTCTCGCATTCCATAGATCCAGCCAGATAATAGCTATAGACCTGGCATATTTCAGTGGAGCAGTACATTCTACCCTCTTCTACAAAAATACCTACCAAGTATACATAGCTATCATTGTAAATTGTACGTGGGTGCAATATGACAAATGGCCAGAATTATTGTACTGATAGCGATTGATTTAACAGCTCATCACAGTTACATTAAACACAATAATTCAACTATTCAATGCATATTCGTGGCAGAAAGTGGCATCTTAGGTTCTAATTTTAACATGAAGTGGATGATCTTACCATGTTTACTCGATTTTGTCTCAGCTATTATTTTTATCGTAGGCAGTTTTGGACTCTTTTGCTCCCAAACTCCTTACTCTATGAGGGACCTTCTCTTTGGAGCGATATATGGTTGTGTTATGCTATACTGTGTGATAGGGTATCGAATATCAAAACTATTTACAAAGCACTCAAAACAGGTTTGGGGCACAGGAATCATAATTGTGAGTTTTGGTACCTGCTATTGATCCTACTCTTTCTGGTGGCTTATACCATAATGTTGTGCATTCTTATGAAGTGGTACAAGAACAGAAAAAGGGAAGATGTCTTACCAAATGAACAAATATTTGCTGAGAGGTGCTATAGCTACTAGATATTCGGATAACACTTACTAGTTCATACAATAAATATTTTATTTAATTTATCCATCCCGTGAAGTATCGATTGTGGTGTGAGTAATTCTGGTAGTTTCTTCTGACTACCTATCTCAGAGAACTCTCCTGGAAATAAATATATCAGTGTCTCCAAGCTGTTCTCCTATTTATCAGTATTAATTTTTCCATTTTTTAGTATTTTGCATGCTTTTATGCAAGTTTACCAAATTGCAAAGTTGATAAAATGCAAGTTTACCAAAATGCAAAGTTGAAAAAATGTAAGTCTACCAAATGTAACTTTGACAAAATGCTATATGGAATGGCCCTTCTGGGCCACCGTATTTTTCAGTATTTTTCAGTACTGTACAAAAAGCTCCATATATAATATATGTACTAAATCTTTTAATTTTTCAGTATTTTACCAATATTTGTGCTTAGAATTCAGTATAAAATACTGGCAAATCCGTATACTTAGAGGCTATGCTATATCTCTCTGTCAGTCATAATGTTGTACATTAAATGCCATTAGCTAGCTATATCTCTTTGTTTTTCCATAGATAGTAGAATGGTAAGCATATATTTAACCCTTCTACTATCCATGGTTTATCTTAGCTCATAAGCTTCAGTTTGAGCTTATTTTCTTAATGAGTGCTCATGATTTTAGTGCTTATCCTCACAATATGTATGTTGCTGTAGCCATGTATACAAGCCATATAATTATTGCAAAAATACTAAGTGGAATATTGCAATGTTTTCAGTGGGGAAACTATGCATACAGTTGGTGACGCTAACATTCTAATAGAGTTAATTGTCTAAAAAATGGATGACAACTCAAAAGCTGTTGGCATTGCATCCACTTCTGATCCTGAATCTATGGAGGACATTCTACAGCTAAGCACCAGATCCTATTCTGCCAGAGACAGGCTCAAGATGTGCTGTAGACCTACTTATCAAGCACGGAAGCTCAAAAACAATGGAGCTCTTCTAATATTGGTTTGGAACTGCCTGGTGATGAGTGCATTTTACTATCTTAGTATATATCGCCCTACATTTCATCCAACTTCGTATAATATTAATATTTATAGTTTTACATGGGGACTCACTCTGCCAATAGCAGGATGGCTAGCTGATGTGTACCTTAAACGATACAAGGTGATACACTGGAGTATTTTGATTATGTGGATAACCTCTGTACTGGCAGTAGCAAGCTCTGTACGTACTGTCACAGCTAGCAGAACAATACTACCACAATAGTACCAATAAATATGTAACAATTTTGCTGCTTCTTATAATGTCTATCGGTTTTGGAGGCTACCAAGCCAATATTGTCCTCTTGGGGATCGATCAACTTCAGGATGCTTCTACAGATGAAATCACATCCTTCATAAGCTGGTTTTTGTTTACATATTTCAGTAGCGGGATTATTGTCCAATTCATATACATGTGGCTGGGTCAAGTATACAATGAACTACTACAAGTGTTTCTAATTTGCATTTGCCTTACTTTAATGGTCATATTGTCACTTTCATGTGACCAAATTTTTCTTAAAGAGCCAATAACACCAAACCCTTTTAAGTTAATCTACAAAGTCATCAAGTATGCCATCAAAACTAAGCATCCAAGATGTCGAAGTGCTTTCTCTTACTATGAAGATGAGCTTCCTTCTCGTATTGACTTTGGCAAATGTAAATATGGAGGACCATTCACAACAGAAGAGGTGGAAAATGTCAAGACATTTCTAAGATTAATAACTGTCATTTTTGTCAGTTCGGCAGTAGCAAGTGGGGCACTGTCATTAAACAATGTGGAGTACCAACTTGCCTTATATGACCAAGGCGACAGTCATAGCACATTTCACTTTCATAGTTTCTACAAAAGCAACTGGATAACTACTGAACTAACATTTTATTTCAGTGGAATAGTACTGGTACTCCTATATGAGTTAATTTTTTACCCCTTCCTACGGAATCATGTACCCTATATGCAGAGCTATCAGTGGAAAGTGTCAGTGGGGGTAATATCACAAATAGCAAAAGTCATAGCATTCATGGCTATTGATTTAACCGCTCGCCATAGTTACGTTCAATACAATAACACAACCATTCAATGTATATTCACTGAACAAAGTGGCATCCTCAATTCTAGTTTTAACATGAAGTGGATGATCTTACTGCAAGTGTTCAGTTCACTTTCAGTAATCATTTCAGCCATTGGTGCTTCTGAATTTATTTGCTCCCAAAGTCCTTACTCTATGAGGGGGCTTCTATTTGGTGCTCTATATGGCTGTGTGGTGCTATACTGTGTAATGGGATTTGGAATATTGCATCCATTTACAAGCAGTCAGCAGCATGGGGAACAGGAATCATCAGTTGTGAGTTTTGGTACTTGCTTTTGATACTACTCATTCTAATACTGACTGGTATAATGCTGGACATTCTTATGAAGTGGTATAAGAACAGAAAGAGGGAAGATATTTTACCAAATGGACAAGTTTTTGCTGAGCGGTATTACACGAGGAATGAATAAATCTTTAATTAGTTCTTACGATGACTTTGTGTCTTAATTAAACATACTTTAGCAATAATTCTATAGCCATAGTCAGTCCCATCATAGTTTATTGTGTTCCTAGATGTCAGATTGAAGTTTATAGCAAATTTAATAATTATTCAAATATGTCATTTGTTTGTCTTAGCTTAATGGAATGTGGTTTTTGTTCATACTTAGCATACTAACCGGTTACTTAGTAGCACTACTAACTTTATGCCCTGTAGGTATATACTGAGGCCACCCCACTTGCACAATAGCACTTCTTGAAGTTGTCTTGAATACTGACAAAATCAACCAGTTTATCAGGTATCTTGACCAGTTTGACAAGTTGGAATAGTAGTAGAATTAAAGGAGGTGACTTCAATAATCATGCATGGTTTGAACTGGAGAGCACTAGCTATTGAAAGGTAACATTCAAGTTACCTCTGCACTTCCTTGAAGTCTTCAACAGAAGTCACTCAAACACAGTTGAAATAGATGTTTCAACTTACAAATTGAGAAAATATTGGACTTAATTTGCTGATAGTGATTTGCCTTGCTTCAGTTAAATTTTAAAATTTCTGCATGGTATCATTGTATGTGTACATGAGTATACAGTAAAACATCATCAGCTGGTTATTATGATAAGTGGAGTAGGATATCATCTCTCTGTAAATGTCCTTTTGAGTGAAATGAGCACAGATGATGTATAGCATGCAAGCTAGCCAGGAGATAGATTCTATATCAAACAGAGCTAACATGCAAAACCCTCAATCAGCTTATATTGTATAGTAATATTTCCCATTGGGATATGTCAAAATCATAAGGGGGAAGACGAGTAGGGGGAGAGTGAGGAAGAGCCGAGGGGAGGGAGAGAGAGAGAGAATTCAATATCAACGACATGATTAACTTACACAATGAGAAGACTAATATGTATGACATTGTACATGACTCTAGTCTGCTGCTCTCTTGTTCAGAAGTGTCCTCTGGCTTTCTCTTTCTCTGCATTTCAATGCTCTTAGGCAGTAGAAGGCTCACAACAGCTACAATCAGGTAGACCTAACCTGTGTCTTCACTCCAAGCAAAGAGCAGAGCCCTGACCACAGGTCACCGGCCATGACGAAAGACACACAGAGCCTGACCATAGCCATTGACAGTGCCTCTGGTCTCAGTCAATGATGAGCTACTGATCAGTACTATCACACTAGTGAAAGATATCACCCTGAAAGATACAGCACAAAGTAGGCTTAAATTAAACTGGAATGGCATATCATGAGCTAGCAAAAAAATGATGTAGACAAGAAAGAAGCTGCTGAGGTAAATTTATTCAATGCCATAGAAATCATGTACTCTAGGATGGACTGTACGTCACCTATACACAAGGCAAGGTCACTGGACGTAATGTCAAAGGATACAGACTCTTCACAAACTCTCTCCTGTCAAAGGAAGTGGGGGGAGAGAGAGAGAGAGATGAAGAATGTTTTATTTATCATGGAGCAATCAACCTACTATGTTATGACCCTAATCCAGTATAACCAAGGTCTCCTGCATGTCAACACCATGCATGCGCCTTCTCTGCAGAGAATAAACAGCACAATAGAATGATGGTACATACAAACACGTACATTGTACTATCTGTAATGTAAGCATCCTAGAGGTGTCAATGTCAGATTCTAATGCAGTAAAATTAGATTATTTGTGTTTAGGGAAACTGACATGGTCAGTACCTTAACGTCCAGTATGTAGTTATAAGGCATAAAGATGACATCAGCCTGAGACTTGAGCTCCCTAGCGAGGTAGTAGGGACACATTCTCTGCCTGGTACCAATCAGCATGAGATCTTCAATGTCCAATACCTCACCAGCAGACGACTGTAAACGCTTCACTATTATAGCAAAATGTAGCAAAGTATACATGTACATACTACCACACAAGATTTGGTTATGACATGAAACTATTGGTAATAATATACTTACAATCAGTATTGGTGTAATAGAAACAAGCATGATTGTGAATCTTGGCACGACACAAATGAACCTACATACACAATGGATACTTATAATACACGATTTGAGAGTGCAGTAGTGCATTAGCCGTTGACCAACCTTTTCAACATTCGTCTCCTTCTTGGAGACTTCTGGGTGAATACATAGCTGTTCCCTGGAACCAATGACGGCCACTCTCGGTCTAAAGATTGATCAATTAGGTATGTAATATTACAAAGCATAGCCTTAAAATTGTTTCAACTAGCCTGTATTTCGTGTTCTTGAGCTCATGTATGACTTGTGAGAACTAGGACTGGGTCCTTGAGGCATAGATAATCTTTGGAACTGAAGGAAACTGGGAACCTGCAATATTTAATAATTAAATCTATTAATCACAAAGCTACAGCTGTAACTTGTGTCATTTTTTGTTCCCATAAAAATTTAGTTGAAACTTCACTGACAGACAAGCAATAGTTTTATCAACAAACGTAAACACACACTAGATCTATGTATAGCTAAGCTCTTTCTCCTCCACTTCCTGCATTGGATTTCCTCATCCTTCTAATTATATGTACAATGTACTTCTATTTTTGTACCTAGGATCAATATCCCAGGGGTTCTCCCCACCCTGCATCCAGGCTGGGCCATACCATCACCATGGCTCTCTCCAAACTGGTGCAGCTGTTCTCTGATGAGGCTCTCTCTCCAGGCCAGAATGGCACAGAGAAGGCAGAGTGTCTTACCAGTACCAGTGGGAGACTCAAGGATTGCGTTGGTTCCCTAGGGTGATGTATATCAAATGTGTCAAAGGATACAGTGAATGAAATGTACTTGTTGACATAATTTACCAGTTACAGCAAAATTTAATTATGGACGGGGGGGTATCATTATTTGGCATGTATTTTATACTGTAACAGTCAAATTATGGAATAATCTAGCATGTGTTCGAATTTTCGACTTTTTTTAATCATACTATAAGAGCAGTCTGGCAGTACTTGCCTGGTGTAGTGCCTGGATAACCTTCTCCATGTAGACCATCTGGCATGGGTAGGGCCTGAAAGGAAATTCCACAGACACGTTGCTCAAAATCACAAAATCAAGGTGTTCATCCTCTTCCCTCTTCACGACAAGAAAGGTACAAAGTGTAATACCGGGTAGGTAAAGGACGCCAAAGGTGTGGGTGACCCATGACCTCCAATTTTGCCACGCTCGCCGCGCTGGCCGGGTGATTGGCGACCTTTAACCCAATATCTTATGAGAAAAGTGCGAAAACTACTAATCTATGCATACTATAAAAACAGCTAGCTAGCTAAATGAAAGTACAAACTAAGAAGTATAATACCTCTCAGCAAAAACTTGCTCATTTGGTAAAACATCTTCCCTCTTCCTCTTCTTGTACCACTTCATAAGAATGCCCAGGATTATACCATACAGTATCAGAATGAGTAGTATCAAAAGCAAGTACCAAAATTCACAACTGATGACTCCTGTTCCCCATGCTGCTGACTGCATTGTAAATGGCTGCAATATTGCAAATCCCATTGCACAGTAGAGCACCACACCACCATACATGGCACCAAACAGAAGCCCCCTCATAGAGTAAGGACTTTGGGAGCAGATAATTTCAAAAGCACAAGTGGCAAAATTAATCAACGAGAATGAATTGAATAAATGTGGTAAGATCATCCATTTCATATCAAAAGCTGAACTTAGGGTGTCATTTTCTTCTGTGAATATGCATTGAATGGTTGTGTTATTGTGTTCAAGATAACTGTGGTGAGCTGTTAGATCAATTACAATCAGCGTGATGACATTTGCTATTTGTGATATCACACCCACAAAAACTTTCCAGTTATAATTCTGCACACAAGATAAGTGTTTCCACAAGAGTGGATAGAAAACAAATTCTTGGAGTGGTACAAATACTACTCCAGTTAAATAGTATACTAGGTTAATAGGGGTGTAGTTTACTTTCCATCTGGGTTTATGGAACCATTTGTAAAGGGATATGATGTCTTGATTGTTACTTAAGATAAGTTGGTTCCCTAAGTTATAAAGTGAAAACATTCCAATTACCATTGAAGTACCAACAAACATGTTGGCTAACAACCTGAGAAACGTCTTGACATTTTCCACCTCTTCTGTTGTGAATGGTCCACCATATTTATGTTTGCCAAAGTCGATACGAGAAGGAAGTTCATCTTCACAGTAAGTGAAAGCACTTCGACATCTTGGATGTTTAGTCTTGATGGCATACTTGATGACTTTGTAGATTAATCGAAAAGGGTTTTGTGTTATTGGCTCCTTCAGCAAAATGTTGTCAAATAAAAATATCGAAATGATCATGATAGTTAGGCAAATGCAAATTATAAATTCCTCCAGGAGTCCATTATATGCCCCACCTAGATACATATCTATCAAGAAGATGACAATCCCACCACCGAAGTATGTGAATGAATACCAGCTTATAAAAGATGTAATTTCATCCGTAGAAGCATCCTGAAGTTGATCGATTCCAAAGAGGACAACATTGGCTTGGTAGCCTCCAAATGCAAGGGACATTATGAAAAGCAGTACAGCATTTATATAATTGTTTTTGATGCTGTAGTAGCTCTCAACAAATTGTGATAGTACAGAGCTTGCTACTAACAGTACAAAGGCTATCCACATGATCAAGATACTCCAGCGTATCACTTTGTACCGTTTGAGGTACACATCAGCTAGCCATCCTGCTATAGGTAGAGTGAGTCCCCAGGCAATACTGTATACGTGCCAATATGGATGAAATATACGGGGAGACAGGTATAGGTAGTAAAAGACACTTGTTACCAAAAAGTTCCAAACCAATATTAGAAGAGCTCCCTTGTTTTTGAGCTTCCGTATGCGATAAGAAGGTCTACAGCACATCTTGAGCCTGTCTCCAGCAGAATAGGATCTGTTGCTTAGCTGTAGAACGTCCTCCATGGGAGACTGAATGGATCCCGTGGAAGACTGGACAGATTCCATGACGCTAATGGCTGCTTGTTTTGTCTGGCTGGATTTTCATCTAAAATGCTGTCATAGGTATATATCGAAATTAATATATAGCTACCCTTTATTCTTCATGTGTATACGTGCTCGAGGATATATTATGTACAAGAACGTGGGAGCATGCTGTAACAAAGTCTAGCATGCATTAGGAAAATAAGCACAAATAAAGTGCAGATACATTAGCTATGAAACAAACATACATTCAATTCCTTGTACTACTCAGAATGTCAACTTAAGACACCAATACCAACCACCTTATAGGAAATCCGACCACCTGATGTAAGCTTGATAACAGACCTATAGGGAAATTTTTGTGTATATTAGTAGCTATAGGTTTTGCATAAGCATATAATATATACATACAAGCATACATGCTTTTGACAGTGTATTCAATAACAAGACATGTACATTTAGACATGCAATTAACGTTTAAAGCACCATAGTTTCAAATGCTGTAGTCACAATTATACTGTTCATTTGGCAGTTAAATCCATTCCAAATATAATAGCCAGTGCCATGGAAAAAAGAGGAGTTTTGGCAGGAGCAGGTTCTAAAGTTAGCTTTCAACATTCTGGATCAACAACTTACATGTACATAGTGGCTCAGGATGGGTATGCTTCTGTACTCATGCATTGCTTTGAAAACAAAGTACCGCTGAGAGCACTTGGTTCGTAGCTAATTAGCTAATGTAGTTGCATTTTCTTAATGCATGCATGTTCTCATATATTATTAAAATAACAAATGGTAATTATTATATGACTATACTAGCCTGGGCCGCATTTTGATTAATTGTTGCAAGTAGTGCCATTACTATAAAAGTAGCTACTAATTTTGATATATTGTACCTATAGCTAAATGTTCCTAGCTGCAAACCAGAACACAAAATTCTATCATGTCAGATTTTGCTTCTGAGTCCATGGAGGATATTCTACTGCTAAGCAACAGATCCTATTCTGCAGGAGACAGGTTTATGATGTGCTGTAGACCTTCTTATCAAATACGGAAAGTCAAAAACAAGGCAGCTATACTAGTACTGGTTTGGAATCACCTAGTACTAAGTGTCTTTTACTATCTTACTCTATACCCCCATGTCTTTCATTCAACTTGGCATGTATATAGTATTATGTGGGGACTCTCCCTACCAATAGCAGGCTGTCTAGCTGATGTGTGCTGTGGACTATACAAAAATCATACACTGGAGTATCTTGATCATGTGGATAGCCTCAGTACTGGTAGTAGCAAGCTCTGTACTGTCACAATTTGTGACAAGTTACTAATATATTACTTATGCAACAGCTGTGTTATTTATTATCATATGTATTGCATTTGGAGGCTACCAAGCCAATATTGTTCTCTTTGGAATTGACCAACTTCAGGATACTTCTACAGATGAAATTACATCCTTTATAAGCTGGTTTATGTGCATATGGTTCAGTAGTATGGCCATCAATTACTTCATAGACGTATATCCAAGTGAGAGATATGGTGGATTGCTAGAGAAATTTGCATTTTGCATTTGCCTTACTCTAATGGTCACTTTGGCAATAGCTTTTGACAGAGTTTTCTTAAAGAGCCAATAACACAAAACCCATTTCAGTTAATCTACAAAGTCATCAAGTAGCTATGCCATCAAAACTAACAAGGGGTAGTCACTGCAATATACCTTGTACTTCCACCTGCGACGGCGATCAAAGTTTTTGAGCGCTAAAATTGGCTCTTGATCGCTTGATCCTGCCTTGAAGCACCTCTTGATCCCTTGATCGACAAACTTTCTACGCTTGATTGTTGATCGGGTAAGTGACCACACCCAGTGGTCACGCCCACCACATATCTATACTTGAAGCTAGCGCAAAGTAGACTTAACCACAATAATGCGGACCACGCCTATATTAATACAACTCGCGCAGCATTATGACAAGGTAGCCGAGCTCAAGCTTATATCAGTTGTTTAGTAAAAGAATGATAAATAATGATGGTAACTAATGGTCTTGGTAGCTTCAGTTCTTTAGATAATGCTTAATATCCGCAACACTTTTCATATTAAACATCGATCACCATAGCTTCCACTTCTCCATGATTTTGGCAGGATCAAATCTCCATAGCTTTACTACTGCACTATCTCCCACATGCAAAATAACTTCGAGTTTTGCATGCCAGAGCACACCATGTCACTATGTACATTTGTGGTAAAGTTATGTGCTAAATTACAGGACACACCCACACATATCGGCACGAAGGAGTAGGCTATAATATTAAATAGCGCTAGCATTTTATACTAGAATAATTAACCATAATATATTCGTGCTACAGGATAAAGTACAGCTGAAATTACTACTGTTGCTCAATGGAAACGGTGTGTGTAAGGTATATAACGTCTGACATTTTATTTTGATTTTGATCGTATTTGTGGCCTGAACACCATCTTGATCCCTTGATCGTTGCTCGCCTGTGTGCTTGATCTCTTGATTTCACTTTGATCGCTGTCGCAGCTGGAAGTACAGGGCATATTGCGGTGACTACCCCTTAACTAAGCATCCAAGATGTCGAAGTGCTTTCACTTACTGTGAAGTTGAGCTTCCTTCTTGTATCGACTTTGGCAAATGTAATACGGAGGACCATTCACAACAGAAGAGGTGGAAAATGTCAAGACATTTCTGAGACTATTAATTTTCATATTTGTATGTTCTGCAGTGTCAAGTGTGATACTATCATTTTGATAAGTATGTCTACAGTACATCTTGAGCCTGTTTCTGGAAGAATAGGATCTCAGGCCCGTACACAGGGGGGGTTCGAGGGGGTTCGGACGAACCCCCCTTTTTTGACCGCCTAGCATGTACTTCAAGTTGCAACTTGCATGCTCTTTACACCAGCTAAAGGAGAACTTGATGCCGCTTTCCAAATAACGCACACCGGATATGCTATAGATAATAATTTGGAAGTGTTTGCATGTCAGTGCTCAAGTAAAACTTGCTACTAGCTAAATCAGCCCCCAAATAGCTGTCAGAATGCCTCAGAAACGTCCTCAGGGAGTCTAAATTTCCAAAATTTTCTGGGGGAGTATGCCCCCAGACCCCCCTAGGTGAGCTGTGGGCTTGTGCCCACAGCATAACTGTTGTCACAGTACACAATCAAAGGTATGAACCCCCCCTCCCCCTGCTCAACATAACTATGTAACCCCCCTTTGAGAGAGGCTGCGTACGGGCCTGGATCTGTTGCTTAGCTGTAGAACGTCCTCTATGGATGCAATGCCAACAGCCCCTGAGTTGTCGTCCATTTTTTAGACGATTAACTATATTGGAATGTTAGCATCACCAATTGTATGCCACTGAATACATTTTAATATTATTTTTGCAATAATTATATGACTTGTATGCATGGCTACAGCAACATGATGATACATAATTATTGTGAGGATAAGCACTAAAATCACGAGCACTAAGTAAGAAAATAAGCTCAAACTGAAGCTCATGAACTAAAACAAACAAACAACAGATGTATTCAGCTAATGTAACATGACTGACAAACAGATATAGCTATTTTCAGGAGAGTTCTTTGAGATAGGAAGTCAGAAGGAATTGCTCACACCACAATCAATACTTCATGTCATAAAAATAGTGACGTCACAGTCATTATTTTGTGAACTTGTTATCTGAATATCTTGTATAGCACCTCTCAGCAAATATTTGTTCATTTGGTAAGTCATCTTTCCTTTTTCTGTTCTTGTACCACTTCATAAGAATACACAACATTATGGTATAAGCCACCAGAAAAAGTAGGATCAATAGCAGGTACCAAGACTCAGAACTTATGATTCCTGTACCCCAACCCTGTTTAGAGTGCTTTGTAAATAGCTTTGAAACTCCATACCCTATCACACTATATAGCATAATACAACCATATATCGCTCTAAAGAGAAGGCCCCTCATAGATTAAGGCGATTGGGAGTAGATAAGTTCAAAACTGCCTACGATAAAAGTGATAGCTGAGACAGAATCAAGTAAACTTGGTAAGATCATCCACTTCATGTTAAAATTAGAATCTAGGATGCCACTTTCTGCCACGAATATGCATTGAATATTTGAATTATTGTGTTTAATGTAACTGTGATGAGCTGTTAAATCAATTGCTATCAGTACAATAATTCTGGCCATTTGTGATATTGCACCCATGTATAATTTCCAATGATAGCTATGTATACATGGTAGGTATTTTTGTAGAAGAGGGTAGAATGTAAATTCATAAAGTGCTATCAGTACTGCTCCACTGAAATATGCCAGGTCTATAGCTGTTATCTGGCTGGATCTATGGAATGCAAGAAAGAAAGATATTATATTTTCTCGATCTTTTTTTATGATAAATTTGTACTCTATAAAAATGAGAATATTGACACCGTAGAGACTACATTAATGATAACTAGTAATCTTAAAAATGTTTTGACATTATTTTTCCACCTCTTCTGTTGTGAATACATGCAGATACTCCAGCATATGATTTTGTACTGCCCAAGGTGCACATCAGCTAGACAGCCCACTATTGGTAGAGAGAGTCCTTGTATAATACCGTACAAACATCCAATTGAAGGAAATTTATTGGGGCATACAGTATGGTAGTAAAAGACACTTAGCACCAGGTAATTCCAAACCAATAGTAGAATGGCTCCCTTAATTTTGAGCTTTCGTATTCGGTAAGAAGGTCTACGGCACATCTTGAGCCTATTTCCAGCAGAATAGGATCTGTTGCTTAGCTGTAGAACGTCCTCCAAGGATTCTGATTCAGAAACAGACTCCTACATGACATAATTTGATGGCTGGAAGAGGCATGGGTCAATAGCTACCTTTAGCAATACGACAACTAGTCGAAATGTTGCCCAGGCTAAGTCACATTTGTTGTAAACTATACACGTGAAAGCCTTAACATGGGAGAATAGTGTACATAAGCTCACAAATAAAATGCACATACATTAGCTATCAAAACAAGACTACCTTAACAGAGTATAGCTAGCTTTCCATTAGTCCTAATTTCATGCTGCTGACTACTTTGTAAATGGCTGCAATATTTCAAATCCCATTCCAAACCAATATTAGTATAGCTCCTTTGTTTTTGAGCCTCCATATTCGATAAGAAGGTCTGCAGCACATCTTAAACCTGTCTCCTGCAGAATAGGATCTGTTAGTTAACAGTAGAATACCCTCCATGGATTCAGAAGCAGACTCTGACATG
The DNA here is from genome assembly GCA_964291365.2 of Stappiaceae bacterium. GTDB lineage: Bacteria > Pseudomonadota > Alphaproteobacteria > Rhizobiales > Stappiaceae > JBDWFY01. The sequence goes on along the minus strand of OZ219981.1, from coordinate 54,964 downwards.
ATAGGTTTGCTAACAAATTAGCTGTGTTTAAATTTGTGTTCTGTTTAGCAGCTAGGAGCAATTAATATTATAGGCATAATAGCTACTTTTATAGTAATGCCACTACTTACAACAATTAATCAAAATGCGGCTCAGGCTATTATAGTCACAATCCATTTGTAGAACTTGTCATGAATGCAACTACATTGGCTATGAAAACAAGACTACAGCACTCTTAATGGTAGTTTGTTTTCAAAGCATTGAGTATAATAAAAGTATATCCACTATGTTGATCAGGACTAGAATGTTGAAAGCTAACTTTAGAACATGCTCCTACCAGCTGCAGAGCAAGCATCGTACCAGCAGCTGTAAACACATAACACATGCATGTTTAAGGGTAGCTATTAAGTTTGATATATACCCATAATAGCACTTTAGTTGAATGCATTATGTTAAATCCAGCAACAAACAAGCAGCCATCATGGAATCTGTTCAATTTTCTACTGGATCCGTTCAGTCTTCAATGGAGGACATTCTACAGCTAAGCAACAGATCCTATTCTGCCGAAGACAGGCTCAAGATGTGCTGTAGACCTTCTTATCGCATACGGAAGCTCAAAAACAAGGGAGCTCTTCTAATATTGGTTTGGAACCTTTTGGTAACAAGTGTCATGTACTATCTATCCCTGTCTCTCCGTAAATTTCATCCATATTGGCACATGTACAGTATTGCCTGGGGACTCACTCTACCTATAGCAGGCTGGCTAGCTGATGTGTACCTCAAAAGGTACAAAGTGATACGCTGGAGTATCTTGATCATGTGGATAGCCTCTGTACTGGTAGTAGCGAGCTCTGTACTATCACAATTTGTGGAGAGCTACTACAGCATCAAAAACAATTATATAAGTGCTGTACTGCTTTTCATAATGTCCATTGCAGTTGGAGGCTACCAAGCTAATGTTGTCCTCTTTGGAATTGATCAACTTCAGGATGCTTCTACAGATGAAATTACATCTTTTATAAGTTGGTATTCATTCACATACTTCGGTGGTGGGATTGTCATCTTCTTGATAGATATGTATCTAGGTGGAGTATATAATGGACTCCTGGAGGAATTTATAATTTGCATTTGCCTAACTGTCATGATCATTTCGATATTCTCTTTTGACAATATTTTACTGAAGGAGCCGATAACACAAAACCCTTTTCGATTAATCTACAAAGTCATCAAGTATGCCATCAAAACTAAACATCCAAGATGTCGAAGTGCTTTCACTTACTGTGAAGATGAGCTTCCTTCTCGTATCGACTTTGGCAAACATAAATACGGAGGACCATTCACAACAGAAGAGGTGGAAAATGTCAAGACGCTTCTCAGGTTGTTAGCCATCATATTTGTTGGCACTTCGACGGTAATTGGAATGTTTTCATTTTATAACTTAGAGAACCAACTTATCTTAAGTAACAATCAAGACATCATATCCCTTTACAAATGGTTCCATAAACCCAGATGGAGAGTAATCTACATCCCTATTAACCTAGTATTCTATTTTACTGGAGTAGTATTTGTACCACTCCAAGAATTTGTTTTCTATCCACTCTTGTGGAAACATTTACCTTGTGTGCAGAATTATATCTGGAAAGGTTTTGTGGGTGTGACATCACAAATAGCAAATGTCATCACGCTGATTGTAATTGATCTAACAGCTCACCACAGTTATACTGAACACAACAACACGACCATTCAATGCATATTCACTGAAGAAAATGGCACCCTAAGTTCAGCTTTTGATATGAAATGGATGATCTTACCACATTTTCTCAATTCACTCTCGTTGATTAATTTTACCATTTGTGCTTTGGAATTTATCTGCTCCCAAAGTCCTTACTCTATGAGGGGGCTTCTGTTTGGTGCTACATGTGGCTGTGTGGTGCTCTACTGTGGAATGGGATTTGCAATATTGCAGCCATTTGCTATGCATTCAGCAACATGGAAAAAAGGAATCATCAGTTGTGAATTTTGGTACTTGCTCTTGATATTACTCATTCTGATACTGCATGGTATAATCCTGGGCATTCTTATGAAGTGGTATAAGAACAGAAAGAGGGAAGATGTTTTACCAAATGAGCAAGTTTTTGCTGAGAGGTATTATACTTCTTAGTTTGTACTTTCATTTAGCTAGCTAGCTGTTTTCATAGATTAGTAGTTTTCGCATTAATTTTCCTTGTCTCATGAGATATTGGGTTAAAGGTAGTCTGGCGTAGCCGACCCTCGCAAGAAGAGGAGGGTCTGATCAAATGCCTATACCCTATACCTGCTATACCGGGCTCGTGATAGAGGAATGTAATTAGCCACTACGCGTGGTGTACACTCAAGTAGGTGTGGTTGATGTGTCAACCAACGTATACTTCGCCACCACACGTGGCCACGTACGTACAGAGAAAGTCGCCGAGGCTGTGCCGTTGAGCTGAGAGATGCAATGCAAGGTAAGGTAGTGTTGTAGAGGTCAATTTGCTGCTAAATAATTATAATATTGTCGGACTGCCAGATGACTACCAATGAAGAGCGTTGTGTCGATTGTGGGGACAGTCAGTTCAACTTGGTCAACGACTATAGTCACCCTCCATAAACGATAAAATAGCCAACTCCTGCTCAGGCTTGAATGAGCTGCATCCGAGATTAGCGGCTGCCGACCTAGCAGTCTCTACGAGCGATACCGTAGCAGCCATGGATCACATCACATGCATCATATGCATGCATATAACAGACATGCCAAGTGACCCTCATCTCGAGGGTCAGACCCGCATTTTAGCCTACCAACCCGCACTCTCGGGTGTCTAGATTCAATGGAACGTGGAACGGTGGAATGGAATAGTGGAACGGTGGAATAGTGGAATGGTGGAATGGTGGAATAGTGGAATGGTGGGCGGGGCTAGCCTATTAAACGAGCTGGAGGCGAAACGTGTTGCCTTGGGGGCTTTATCTGTTGATTTTAGAAGGATTTTCAACTTACTTGAAGGCCAGCCGCCTCATAACTCATTGAAACTGAGAACCTGGCAAATTCGAGTACATTGTAGATCGCGAACTCGCCGATCGTACCTCTTGGCTACCCTTTACCTATTCTACTTGTGCACTGCAAACATACATGTACACACACTATAGACTGTTCTGTGTATGCAGTGTAAAGTGCATCAGAAAATGATGAATGGGTGGCTCTGTTACAGTAGCGTGTTAGGCATTTGATTTTGACGACATTGCTGGCATATTTCAGAGTAGAGCAGCTATTAATATTCAGTAGTGCATGTACTCAGGCTACCTGCTCTTTTATTCTAGATTTCAATTTCAGTGATCAAGCAAATGTATCAGCCTACTAATGGTTTTTGTCATGGCCGCTAATACTTTATACTAATAATATACATGTAACACACCATAATACTGACAGGCCACACGGCAGTGGATGACTGAACTTGTTATAAAGCAGAGATGCTCAATTGTAGATCTAAATGACAATTGTCTAAGCAGGTGCAGTTACCTCTACAAAGTAAACATGACCAAGGCAAGGGCTTGCAAAGATGGCCAGTAGCTAGTAGATCTTCAGTAGGATTTATTGTTTAGTACATACATAGTACATTATTATCAAGTTTTAGTACCATTGATACGCAGTACATTACAAAACTTTGAGATTACCTATTTACATTGTATCTGATCCTGTGCACTGTTCATGTATTCATAGATGTACTTCACTGAGATACAGTCACAACACAGTACACAGTACGATGATGTGACTATAGAGCTAGAGTAGAGCAGGTAATAATAATATATTATCTGCTCTAGCTACTCTGAAATGCTGTGCCGGAATGTGTTCAAATGTCAAATGTCTATTATACTGCAGAGCAATGTTTCTGGTGTACTCTTGAACATTGCATGCACAGAGCAGAGCAACTATTTGCACAGTGTACAACTAGAACAGGTAAAAGGTCGCCACGAGGTACTATCGACGAGATCGCGATCTACTCAACTTTAAGTTGGGCAGGTTCTCAGTTTAGTTATGAGGGTGCTAGCCTTCAAGTAAGTTGAAAAGCCTTTTGAAGTCAACAGATAAAGCCTCAAGACAGCACATTTCGCCGCCAGCTCGTTTAATAGGCTAGCTCCGCCCACCATTCCACTATTCCACCATTCCACCATTCCACTATTCCACCGTTCCACGTTCCATTGAATCTAGACACCCCGCACTCTCTTCGGCCCAAAATTTGTATTAGCACTAATGGAGTGACCCGCATTTTAGAATTTTCTATTCCCTATACTTTGTATTAGAAGGCGGGGCTAAGGAGAAAATGACCCTCATCTCTGTTAGCCAACCTTGGCATCCCTGATATAATAGATACTTTAGACTAGGCCGGCCGGCCGGCCAGCGGTTGTCAGTTTACGCAACACCCCCATTAATTGCATACTTGCGGGGACAACCAGCTTCTGTATGTCTGACACAAGCCTGGTATACAGTGCTTTGCAGGACAGTTGTCCACTGGAAAGAGTAAATAGGCAGTGGCTTAATTCAGTTACGGTACACAACACAAAGGCTATCAGTTTATATAGTGACATTGACAGCTGCTCATTCACTACTCCAGCTAGACAACTGACCTGCAAAGCACTGTAGGCATTTGACCAGACCCTCCTCTTCTTGCGAGGGCCAGACTAGGTTAAAGGTTGCCAATCACCCAGTCAGTGCAGCGCGGCAAAATGGGAGGTCATAGGTCACCCACACCTTTGGCGTCCTTTACCTACCGGGTATTCCACTTTGTACCTTTCTTGTCGTGAAGAGGATGAACACCTTGATTTTGAGCAACGTGTCTTTGGAATTTCCTTTCAGGCCGTACCCATGCCAGATGGTCTACATGGAGAAGGTCATCCAGGCACTACAGCAGGCAAGTACTGCCAGACTGCTCTCGCAGTATTAGAAAAGTTGAAAATTTGAAAACATGCTAAGTTTATTCCATTGATTGTTACAGTATAAAATACATGCCAAATGATGACATTCCACCACCGCCACCCCCGTCCATAATTAAATTTTTCTGTAACTGATAAATTATGTCAACAAGTACATTTCATTCACTGTATCCTTTGACACATTTGATGTACATCACCCTAGGGAACCAATGCGATCCTTGAGTCTCCCACGGGTACTGGTAAGACCCTCTGCCTTCTCTGTGCCACTCTGGCCTGGAGAGAGAGCCTCATCAGAGAACAACTGCACCGGTTCAGAGAGAGCCATGGCAATGGTGTGGAGGCACCAGCCTGGACGCACGGTGGGGAGAACCCCTGGGATATTGACCCATCAATAGGTAAGTACATTGTACATATAGATAGAGGGATGAGGAAATCCAATGCAGGGGGTGGAGGAAAAAGAGCTTGTACATAGATCTAGTGTGTGTTTATTTTGTCGATAAAACTATTGTTTATCTAAAGTTCGACTAAATTTTTATGGGAACAAAAATGACACAAGTTACAGCTGTAGCTTTGTGATTAATAGATCTAATTATTAAATATTGTAGGTTCCCAGTTTCCTTCAGTTCCGAAGATTATCTATGCCTCGAGGACCCACTCCCAGCTCTCACAAGTCATACATGAGCTCAAGAACACGAAATACAGGCTAGTTGAAACAATTTAAAGGCTATGCTTTGTAATATTATATACCTAATTGATCAATCTTTAGACCGAGAGTGGCCATCATTGGTTCCAGGGAACAGCTATGTATTCACCCAGAAGTCTCCAAGAAGGAGACAAATGCTGAAAAGGTTGGTCAACGGCTAATGCACTACTGCACTCTCAAATGGCATATTATATGTATCCATCATGTATGTAGGTTCATTTGTGTCGTGCCAAGATTCACAATCATGCTTGTTTCTATTACACCAATACTGATCGTAAGTATATTATTACCAATAGTTTCATGTCATAACCAAATCTTGTGTGGTGGTATGTACATGAAACTTCAAAAGTTTGGTGCCAAAAGTGCAACTGCAGACAGCTGTTTCGGCCTAATTGGGCCTCATCAGTGCAGTGCAGCACTGGGTGGGCCAGCCACCTCAACAGAAGACCTAAGGCACCAGGGGGCTTTAAACTAGGGGTACACTTAGTGCAATCCTCGCTCAGCTTTAGCACATAATTTACATGTCGTACATAATGTGCCAAGTTGACATTGTAAGGTAAAGATCGACAAGATCAAATGTGACATTTTTAATATTGGTCGTCAAAAACCTTTCGGCCATGCTGGAGAAAATGCAGCCATGCCACAGTCTAAGACTCGCTAGAGGAGCTAGTCACAACCTGAAGAATCACAGTACCAAGTCTGGTCGTTATCTGTCCAGCCATTTGGCCAATACGACACCGGCTGTCAAAGACGTCGTCCACGTCCATGTCCATGTCCACAGAAAGTTCAACAGTATGCGATTATAGCCTCGCTTCGCTCGGAATAAGCCAGGGGTCCTAAAGCACTTGTTCATGTATACTTTGCTACATTTTGCTATAATAGTGAAGCGTTTACAGTCGTCTGCTGGTGAGGTGTTGGACATTGAAGATCTCATGCTGACTGGTACCAGGCAGAGAATGTGTCCCTACTACCTCGCTAGGGAGCTCAAGTCTCAGGCTGATGTCATCTTTATGCCTTATAACTACATACTGGACGTTAAGGTACCAACCATGTCAGTTCCCCTAAACACAAATAATCACTGACATTGACACCTCTAGGATGCTTACATTACAGATAGTACAATGTACGTGTTTGTATATACCATCATTCTGTTGTGCTGTTTATTCTCTGCAGACGAGGCGCATGCATGGTGTTGACATACAGGGGACCGTGGTTATACTGGATGAGGCTCATAACATAGTAGGTTGATTGCTCCATGATAAATAAACCATTCTTCATCTCTCTCCCCCCCCCCCCTTCCTTTATTTGACAGGAGAGAGTTTGTGAAGAGTCTGCATCCTTTGACATTACGTCCAGTGACCTTGCCTTGTGTATAGGTGATGTACAGTCCATACTAGAGTACATGATGAAAGAAGAGAACCTGCCTGAAGAAAGTAAATACTCGTTAAATACAGATCTTAGGTGAAGTACACCTTTTTGGACACTGTAATCACATCTTTTCAGGTGAAGAAAGTGACATACAAGACTATGCAAATCTAAAAGGTGATTTACCACACTCTCAGGTTTTTAATTTACATGACATTGTGTATATTAATTCCATATGAAGAATTCTTCTTGGCTGTTGAGCATGCACTGGATGGTATACAGTTTCCTGATAGTGGAAAGAAAGAGATTGTCAAATCAGGAGAGTAAGTGGTACTAATTCCCAAATACCGAATAATAATATTATTAATTGCATTTATACTGTGTAGCTGGAAAAATTTGGTGGGAAATAAAAATTTGGCAGTTTGGTGGTCTAACTGCCTTCATAACCGCCAAATTAAAATCTGCCAGAATTCTTACTCACATATATTTGTATATATATATATACACATGTACAGTACCTATGACGACCCCTTACTGAACTGCCAAATTGAATTCCCACCAATATTTCTGACTATACATACCGTAGTATCCCGGGTAAGCGCCCACTCCCGGGTAAGCGCCCAGGTAGCTGTTTTGCCTAGTCGAATGGAAAGCGCCCACTCCCGGGTAAGCGCCCAGGGACGCTGCGCCTAGCGCAATATGGCAAGCGCCCACCCACGGAGAGAAGAAATCCCGAGGGATCTCGAAGACAGCGATGATGAAACCTACAAGGGCGCTGGTGAAGACGACGACGTCGACGATCTAGATCCATTCTCCGATTCAGACGACTAACTTTTCTGACAGATCTACTGTACCTAGGGACTTCTCTTTTCTTGTACTTTTGTATACCAGTAGTTCACTGATGCTCCTTAGCAAGCACTGAAACGCGTGCGTGTGCTCTATATAGAGCTCGAACCAGATGCCATGTTCCACGCGCACGCGCTTAGTTGTTGCCACACCCACACAATCGGCCCCGCCTATTTCAATTTTTACACATGGTAAGCGCCCAGTATCCCGGGTAAGCGCCCAGTACACTGAAAATCTGGGAGTTATGGTAGAGCGCCCATGGGCGCTTACCCGGGATACTACGGTAATCTTATACCATTGGTGACACATACATGTAAAGCTCTAGATATCACCATTATTCCATACATGTAGCTACATCTTTGATTTCTTTGAGAGTGCTGGTCTTACAGCAGCCACTTGTGTGACTCTGATGGACCAGTGCTCCAAGGCCATCTCCTTCCTTACCACAACGGGGAAGTCCCTACACAAAAATGGAAACAACATCCAGAAAATGCTTGATGCTGTCAAGGTATGGAGAAGTTACTGCATGCAGTGTTCTCCTATATAAAAGTGTGGTATTCGAGGTACTTATTATACCATAGACATAGTACTCTTGCCATAGACTATATCCATCTTGTACTATGACTAGCTCAAAGATCAAAGGCACCACCTGTAGTGTATACTAAGAAAACCACTGTCTGCCCGCTATGTACACTGTGGCCGTGGTATATGGCAGTTATACTCTGACGTCATAGTACAAGCCACTTACACTATAGCCTTATCGTGGTTTATTGAATTGTACGCTCGAGGCGCGCGTTTAAACCACTCGGCTTCACCTCATGGTTTAAACACCCGCCTCTCGCGTACAATTCAAATAAATCACTCAAGGCTATAGTGTAACTATAACATGTAGTGCATTAAAAAGGTTTTTTTAACATTTGCCTAGGAGATTCATCATGCATGTACATGTACATGTTGGCTCCTACATGCATATGTGATGATTTTGTGTCTTAGATAACGTATGATCAAGCATTTGATCCCAGTGGGCAGAACAACTCCTCCCACCAGTACAAGGTTTTCATCAAGGTTGAGGAGAACTTGAAAAAGAATAAAAAGTCAGAAGTGTGGACAGTGCCGGCTCAAGAAACACACAGAAAAGACAGTAAGATGTATAGATTGGTGTGCAGCCAAATGTACTCCTTTCGTCTTTGGCTGTTTTGTTAAAATTTGGCACCTCTAATTATATGACACCCTCTACAAAGTCATGGAAAATAACTTCTGATTTTTGGCAAAGGTCCATATATACATACACGTATGTATGGTATAAAAAAGTGAATACTGTTGGAATATTGAATACTTGCCTCTAAAACTGGGCAAAGCTTGAGCATTATTATTATTTTTGTGTCAAATTTTTAGAAAAACTACCACTGTAGTACATGTAACTATACACAAAATGAATGTATCACTGTACCACAGTTCGCACCCTGAGCTACTGGTGTTTCAGTCCTGGCTACGTCATGAAGGACCTGCTGGCCCAAGGAGTCAGATCCATCATCCTCACTTCTGGCACCCTCTCTCCCCTAGACTCCTTCTCCTCGGAACTGAAAATGTAAGGATGGAACTATAAAGTTTAATATTCTTGAGATAACTAGTGATTAATGTAGATGTTTGCATCTTAATGTACATGTACATGTACATGTTTTACTTACTGCAGTGATTTTCCCATCCGCTATGAGGGACCTCATGTGATATCAGAGAAACAGGTCTGGGTGGGTGTGGTCACAAAAGGCTGTGACGGAGTGGCTCTAAATTCATCCTATGTTAACAGGTAAACCGAGACTAGTAGTAAGTGGTCACCTTGAAGGTTCTCTTACACGTACATGTACTACAGGTCTTCATTGTCATACCAAAGCAGTTTAGGAAATACAATCGGTAGCTATATACTGTATAGCCGGAAATTTTGGCAGGGAATTAAATTTGACGGTTTGGTGGTTGGCCTTCACAACTGCCAAATTAAAATCCACCATAATTTGTTACTTGCATTTGTACCAAACTGCCAAATTTTAATCTGCCAATATTTTTGTGAAGTTGATTTGGGACCCAACCGCCAAATTTATTTCCTGCAAATATTTCTGGCCATACAGTAATGTTAAACATTGGCTATGCATAGTGTTATTGTATGTGTTTGTGACTCTTTCACAGTGAACTTTGCTCGCACTGTGCCCCATGGTTTGTTGGTGTTCTTTCCATCATATCCACTCATGCATGCATGCAAGGACAGCTGGCATGTGAGTCTCAAGTCTCTCTCTCTCTCTCTCTCTCTCTCTCCCCTTCTCCCCCTCCCCTTCTCCCCCTCCCTCCCTCTCTCACCTCTGTCTGACATGGTTCTTTTCATCCCCAGGGTAATGGCATACTACAGAGAATAGAGCAGTACAAACCAAGTTTCTGGGAACCAAGGAGAAAATCAGAATTTAATCCAGTAATCTGCTGAATTTACAGTTTTTAGTATGGTATTATAATAATCCTGTGATCACATATACTAGACTATGGACGCCTTCTACGAAAAAATCCTTAGTCCTGACCACAATGGTGCTGCTTTCTTTGCTGTGTGCAGAGGGAAGGTATGGTGTATATGTATCTATTGAGCATACACCTATTCACTGATTGGCAGTATTCTAATTACCTGAAAGTGTTTGATTTTTCTTCCTTTATTTAGGTCAGTGAAGGTTTGGACTTTGCTGACATGAATGGCAGAGCAGTGATCATCACTGGGCAACCTTTCCCTCCGAGGATGGACCCTAGAGTGAGTACATTGTATTTCCCTGACCTCATCCTGGCCACTTGGAAGTCAGTTTTTTTATTTTGTTTTTTTTATTTTACAGTGGCCTGGGAATGAGACTAGTGCTTTCCCTATAATTTATTTACCTTGTACTGTTATTTTTTCCTATAAACTCAGGTGACATTAAAGATGCAGTACTTGCAAGAGGAATTGAAGCGGCAAACAATTGTAAGTACTCTCACCAAGCTAGCTATGTTTCTCCCTTTTCCCTTCTCCATAATTATATTGGACACCATGGGATGCATGCAATGGCTGCAGGGACTTAGTGGAGAAGAGTGGTATAAACAGCAAGCCTCCAGGGCAGTCAACCAGGCAGTCGGAAGAGTAATCCGGCACAGAAATGACTTTGGTGCAATTATTCTATGTGACGAAAGGTTACATGTAATTAAGGAAATTTATAAAGTAACAAATTTAATACTTTGCTAGTTTTTGACTCATATTGTAATCTTGCAGATTTGCCTATTCCAGTTCTATCAGCCAGCTTCCCCAGTGGGTGAGGCCGTATGCCAAAGTTTATGATAAGTTTGGTCTCGTCCAGAGAGACCTCAGCCAGTTCTTTAAAACTACAGAAAAGGAGGTCAGTTGTAGTTACATATTAATCTATTACCCATCATTATTTAAGGCTCGGCAACTATAGCCGAGCCACGTCCCCAGGCTCCCTCCATCCTCTTTGTTTTATATATGTGATTTTAAACCATAAATTTTGCGTAAATAAATATAAACAAAGAGGAGAGAGAGAGAGTCTGGGGATGAGCCTAAGGCAGCTCTGTGTCTCTGCTTTTTATGAATACCGTAATTCGCATTAATTTCGTTTACAAAAGTTTTGTGTTAGAAATTTTTGTGTAGCAATATTTTCATTCATATCAAACGTGCACCATATATTCACTGTATATAATATTATTACTAGTAAACAATTTTTGTGTAAAAAATTTTCGTCGTTCTGCACAAAACAAAAAATTTTTAACAGCAAAAAATTTGCGAATTACAGTACACCATGTACACACCACATGTAACATAGGTTTGTTTGCTCTAGGTTTGAGATTGTGTGGTAGCACAAGGTGCGCCTTCTGAATTTTTACATGTGTATATAGAGTACACAAAAAATTTAATGTATCTTGTCACAATCATGTTTCAGTTTGGTGATCTGATCAGTAAAGCAGCCGTGTCTGATGTTGGAACAGCTGGCACCACGAGCTCTGTCAAAACACAGGCAGAAAGTAGTGGTAGATCATACCAGACACCAATTGTTGTGAGGGACTTCTCAAGGAGAGGGGGGAAGCTACAGCCACAGGATGCTAGTACTGTCGACATCCATTTGCCCAGCAAGCTAACAAAGTATCCCAAAGGTGGGGTGAAAACTAATATTTTATGCTGCGATAAATGTGTACCTTCTCTCTCTCTCTCTCTCTCTCTCTGTTTGTAGCCTCACTTGCTAAGCTCAAAGATGAGTCAGAGAGTGATGTTGCTAAGAAAGGATTACTCAGTTCTCTTGTGCATTCAGAGGTGAGTGTCCAGTGCTGTGCTGTACTACTTCTGAAGCTACAATATTATACCAATACATTGTACCTATGTGCATCATAGGCAAATGGTGCATCAAAACACAAGACTAAGCTGTTTACCTCTTCTGATGTAAGCTACATAATGCATGATGTAGTATATTTTTTAGCTCCCCCTATAATACATGTAATATAATGATATATTGATCCTGTTTTTTTTTTAGAGTTCATCTACGCCGAGTCTCTCTGAGTCAATCCTTAAGCAACACACATTATCAGCAACACTGTCCTCCAGTTCAAGCCAGTCTACCGCAGAACTATCATCATCCACTGCTACTACGATGAGACCACCCACCAAGAAAATTGTCACGGTTTCTAAGGTGATTGCTACATGTAACTTAGAGACAGACCATGTACGTGGTAAATTTATGTGACGTGCTTTAAGCAGAAATCAGAGTCCAGTAAGATGGCTAACATATCCAGCTTCATCAAGGAATTACAAGACAATTTGAGCAATGAAGCCTACCAGACATTCAAGACTGAACTTGGCAAATATAAAAAGGTAAGTGAGCCGAGTGTTTCATTTTGTCTGAGCAGATTCTGTTAAGTTTTGCTATTTTAACTTAATTAAGACACATGATATCTACGCCTTCACTGAGAGCATAAAGGACATTTTCAAGACTCCCTCCCTTTTTTACTTGCTTCAAGGTAAGTGGCCATAAGGCTGCCAATGCATGCAGAATACCAGGCAGGATCAAATATAGCCTCATACCCAGGCTCTTAGGGACCTCGGTACGAGGCTAGATCAGATATTGCATAATAAATATGATAGCTCACATGACTAATTTTGGTAATGTTATAGGGTTGATCACTGGCAGTAGATTCACCACCTTTGACCCTGCCTTACCTCATTTAGTATCACTTGTACATTTTGTATGTAATGACGTTGTATGTGTATGTATGCATATCTTTGATTTAGGAATGTATAGCTTCATCCTTGAGGAGCACAAAGAGACGTATAGCGTCTTCTATAAAGAGATCACCGGAAAATCACTGCAGGAAGTTTCTTTACTGGGTTCTAGTTCCACAACTTCAGGAATGAAGAGAAAAGTGCAGAGTGCAAGCAAAGAGGAGCCGCGGATTAAGAAATCGAAATCAGAACAAAAAGTCAGTCAAAAAATCATTGTACAATGTGTAGATACACTCAGAAGAAAGACAACTTTAGTAGTTTTATCATTCTTTGATTAGGATTCATCCAAGTGTGGACAATGCTCAAATTCAGTTCCCAGTAACGCTGAACTTTCCACAAGTGAACATTTAAACTGTAAAGGCATTGATTAGGCACACCAAGGTACACGTATGTAGTCTCCTATCTTGTCTCAGGTATTCTCTCTCACAAAATAATTATTTAGCTATGGTATACTACAAATCAGAAAATTTAAGTTTGATGCATGCATGGCCTGGTCTATGGTGGCTGATAAGGGCCACTTCCTTCAATCCTATTTCCACTGTAGAAATCCACTTCCACTCTAGTTCCACTCTACTTCCATTCTAATTCCAACGTATTTCCACTCTAGATACATACTTCCACTCTACTTTCACCGCAATTCCATTTAAACCACATGCTTCCACTTTGCTTCCACTTTACTTCCACCCTAATTCCATCTCAATTCCACTTTACTTCCATTCTGGCTACCGCTTCCACTCTACTTCCATTCTACTTCTACCTTCCATATTTGGTAATCACATGACTGTGGTCCCACCGCATGCAGCCGCTATGAGCAAGTTTTGTAGAATACGCATATGCACTTGACATGTGGGTGCTTTCGAACGCAGTGCGTTTGGTACTGTTAAGTATCCTCAGGGATATTATTATGCCATGAATACCAGCAAGGAAACACAAAATTAAGCTGTAGGTGTATCCAGCATCGAAATAGGCCTTCATCAACCTCCGTCTAAATCGATCATTGTCAATAGCAACAACTGTTTCAAGACTCCATATACTGGCACACAATATTATGAACACCATTGAGGCCATGATCTTTAAAGCGGCTGACTCGACTGTGTCCAAGAACTAGAGTCACGTGATTACAAAGAAGCAGAGTCACGTAATTACCAAATATGGAACTGGAATTATGGTGGAAGTACGATGGAAGTATGTATTTAGAGTGGAAATACGTTGGAATTAGAATGGAACTAGAGTGGAAGTGGATTTCTAGAGTGGAAGTAAAGTGGAAGTACAGTGGAAGTACAGTGGAAGTATATATCTAGAGTGCAGTGGAATTACGTTGGAATTAGAATGGAACTAGAGTGGAATTAGAGTGGAAGTGGATTTCTACAGTGGAAATAGGATTGAAGGAAGTGGCCCTTATCAGCCACCATACTGGTCATGATTTTTTAATTCACACAACTATGACATAAATAATTGTCACTGTGACTCTAGTCTGCACGTATGGAAGTAGGCAGTTTTGATAGTTACATGATTGAATTGATATAGAGTTTGCAGTGGATGATATTGAAAGGTAAAAGTGGTAGTACAATGAATCAAGTGATAACAGATAGCTACTATAAGCATATTGGAAGGATGATGATACCCCAATGGATTTGAGTGGCACATGCTTAACTTGACAGCTGCACAATAATATTATGTAGTTTGGATATTGACAGTATGTCTATTACAGTGCATGGCAGTGGTCCATGAAGCTACATCTCTCGAAACATAGCCTCTTTGTCTTGAGATGGTTTCTTGTGCTTCAATTGTGGACTTTCATGAACTTCAACTGCAGGAGGACGTTTAGGAGTCAGTCTCTTCATCAGTTGTGCCATCTGATGGCACTCTTCCATCCTCCCAAGCTGTAGGCAAAAATTACTGACCATATCGACAACCTCGGTGGCATCAAGTGCTGTGCCATACTCAACGAGAGTGTTCATCCCACTTTCACCAATGGTCATGAAGCAGTCAACTGCCTCCTCCATTTTCCCAAGCTCTCCATACTTACCAATGAGCATTTTGACGGTCAGTATCCTAACTATGTTAGATTTCTCAAGACATTGCTGCTGAACTTTGACTTCGTGCTCCAAGATTTGAATGATTTCTGAGGGGGTTAGGATGAAAAACCTATGTGGACGAAGTATTTCCCATGCTCTATCCATGATATCTTTTATCATCCAAGGTGACCAAGGAGTGATAAACGCATGCTTTTGCTGATCCAGTTGCCAGTACTTGGAACCCACAATCTAGCTCTTCACCTAAACAGACGTCACAGTAACAAAGGAACCCAAACACATCCACCAACTCCTTCCTTCGCACTTCTCTCAGGTAAAGGCAGTACTTAGGCAGCAAGTAGCTAATTCTAAGCTGATCTCCTGCCTTGATATCCTCCAGAGCGAACACAGAAATGGCTCCATTCTTTTCCTCCCACCCACAGATTGGCTTGCACATGTGATTGAGCAAGGAATATTCAACATACAACCCAACAGTGGAAGTATTTGGGGGACTTGAAATGGTGGCTGCATTGGCACCAATTGCACAAAAGATATGATTGGTCAGGTACCAAGTGTCGTACATAGCGCTTCATTCCAGAAAACTGTCACTCTTGTACCGATGGTAATTTGTTGGAAAACGAAAGGAAACTGATCCAGTCACTACTTTATTGCTTTTTGCCATACTTTTTGTTGGCGAGGATTTGCTTGTTGATGATATGTGCAACCATCAACGCATGGATTGGTGGCCAGCACTCGGTACAATCATTAGGAGTGGAGGCAGTGGCGTCGCCAGAGGGGTGCATGTGGGTTCATGTGCACCCAGTCAGTACACCAGTGCACCCACTTTTTGATGCTTACTTAGTCCATAATAGATAATTCCCTGTATACACTGTTTACAACACAACCACCAGAACCAACAAGTATAACATGCACCTATCTGGCAGTCAGTGCACCTGTTGCACTGTTTACAACATACTGCATGCAGTCACCGAGAATACTACAAGTTTGTAAAGTTCCGTTGGTTTTGTGCCTTATGCATCCACCTGTGTAACAATACTGAATTATAAGTAGCTATGCACCCAGTACTCAAACTACCTAGGGACACCACTGAGTGGAGGAGTGTGCTCATACTTGGGACGACTATTTTCCAGTTCCAGAATCCCGTCACACTCCAAGGTATGAAGTGCTTGAGCTGCATTCTGGCACTTTTTACTGCAGTCAAGAGCCGATTACTCTACAGTGCTTGCACATAATAGGAGTGCTGTCGACCTTTACCAGACAGCGGTGGCACAGAGCTCGCACTTCTTTCGCGGTCACCCCGCCAACACCAAATGCATAGGGTCGACTAGCGAAGATCCTCTGTCCTCGTTGGATTGGATTCTTCGTAAATATTCCTCTACCGCTGTGCACAGTCTCCTTTACTTGGAGAAACATTGGCAGATGTACAGAGCGTAGGGACATCTTCAAGCGGGCAGTGCATCTGCAGCTTCGCGCGCCCTAGGGCTAGCGCTGCGCGCGCTTCCGGATGTACATGTGACGTACGTGGCATATCGATATATATATATCATGTGCATGTGCGCGTGCCTGTACTGTATATGTGGACGGACCGCGTATACGGACGTACGCGCGCACGATTGTACGATGCGCAAGTAATTCGTAAGTACGTTGGTGGTACATGGAGACCTCCATATAAGGATAAGGCATGTGACTGTACACGTACGTATATGTATACACGTACACGTACACACGAATATTGAACAACGAAACGTCAGGATGGAGCCACTGTATGGATATGTGTGTGTGAATTGTGGAGCAATAGATGAATTTGATCCTGGTATTGACTCCGAAATAGACCTTGCTGATATTGTTAATGAACTTGATGATACAGGTCCTCTTTTTGTTGGCCTAAGTGGCTGGGTAGAACCATGTGTTTGTGTTGATCTCTACTGTAGATCAATGGAGTGTGAAGATCGTTACGGGGACGAGCCTGGTTACGAAGTCATTCTAAAGGTAAAGGCCTCACCAGTCATGGATGCTGAGGCATGGGAAAGAGATCATCCACGTGTTGACTACTTTGAAATTTTTGCCACAAAGATTATGCCACCTGGTACACCTGTGACTGAATATTTATCTGCTGTAGTAAAATCCGACAGTGATCGTCGAACTCTAACCGCTCAGGAAGAGCGAGCTTTTAAAATCTACGTTGCTAGATATGATGATCCAAATTTGGCAATGGTAGTAGACCAACATCTCAGGACGGAATTTGATATTTCATTTGATGAAGCAGCACGCATCATCGGAGGAATTGGACAGAATGTGTCCCCTGATCGTCTTCAAAATGCTCTAAAACCAATAATTAAACATCAACTGAAGTACTACGAAGCGTACGAAAGAGCTATTAAAGACAATGAGACAATTGCACTGTGCTTTCTAAAGTTCTTTTTCATTGGTCCCCCATTATCTGGAAAAACCTCCACCCGTCGTCGATTAATTGGAGAAATAAAGAACTTAAAATCTTTAAAGGAACCAATTAATAGCACTGGCATTGCTGAAACAACCAGTATTGTTATTAAGAAAATGGTCAGTGAATCTATTGCAATTTCCAAGCCATTGCTTTAGAAGCTAATACAAAACAAAACAGGCTCTCTTGATGATCTTGCTCAGTTATCCTTGCACCTTATCGCTAATAGAGCAGGTTGTAGTACTGAAAGTCCAGACACACAAGCCAATGAGCTACTAGCAGTTGTGCCCACAGATACTAGAAGTCCAGAAACGCTTTCCAATAAGCTGACAGTAGTTGTACCCAAAGAACAACCTACTACCTCTACAGTAACTCTATCGTCACACTCAGCAACAGAAAGGGATCAAGAGTTATCCATGGTTGACACACCAATTTGTACTCTTGTAGATTCATGTAAGATTGACATGGTGTTTGAACAGCTTGACAATGTAATTAAATCGGGGAACCTTGATAGGCAACTGGATGAACTAGCAATGGCCAATATGATTGATGTAGGTGGGCAACCTGCCTTTCTAGAGATGTTGCCAGCTCTAACTGTTGGTCCTGCACTGTATTTTATTTTCTTTCGTCTTGACCAAGAGCTGCAGAAATTATACGAAGTTCATTTCTATACTAAAGAGAACGAAGATGTACTACTTCAAAGCTCATACTGTGTTGAGACTGTCATTTTTCAACTTCTTTCAACCATAACATGCTTTACATGTTCAAATCTTTCAGACTGTAAATCTTTAAGTCATGCACTTCTCTTTGGAACATTCAGAGATAAAGTTACGCAAAAAGATGTGAAAAAAATTGAAGAAATTCTAAATGATAAATTTCGTACAACAAGTTTTTATAAGGAAAACCTCCTTCAACCAACAGAATCTGGTAAGCTTGTTTTCACTGTGGATAATATGGATGGTGAAGAATTGGAAATTTCAGGGATTCAACGTCAAATAGAGACAATTATTGAAAAATCGTTTAAGAGAACTCCACTACCAGTTTCATGGCTTGTATTGAGGATCATTTTGCAATCTTTGAAGAAGCCTATAGTAGGTATTGCTGACTGTCAAATCATTGCCAAACGATTGTATATGGTTACTCCTGTTGAAGAGGTATTGTGGTTTTTACATCATGACACCGGTATTTTATTGTACTATCAAGACATTCCATCAATGAAGAATGTTGTCATCTGTGATCCTCAAGTCATATATGATTGTGTCAGTGAACTGATTATTGAAACCTTTAAGAGAGGAGCTTTGAATGCTACCTTAAAGGAAGTAGACGACTTTCATGACAAAGGTCGATTTACATTATCCAGTCTTAGGGAGAAGACCAAGGATATATCAAGCTATCTTTCTTTAGATCAACTCATTGACATACTTAAATATCATAATATTATTGCGGCTGTAAATTCTACAGATGAAGTAGATGAGACCAAAATAGAATTTATCATGTTCGCAGTTCTTCAAAGTGCATCAGCTGAGGAATTACAGAGTCAAAGGAAATGCCACTCTGAATATAGAGCTGGCCCACTTTTGATTCACTTTGAATGTGGCTATGTTCCATATGGAGTCTTTTGTGCTGAAGTAACACACTTGATAGCTCATCAAGGTGGATGGCTATTGTGCCAAGAGAACGTAAAAAAGAATATGGCTACCTTCTGTGTAGACAGAGCATTTCATGTTACTCTTATGTCACATCCACAATACCTTGAAGTTCAAATATCACAACAAAAGTTAGCACGTACAAGAAAGTCACTTAACGAAGTATGTATATCAGTACAAGAAACTGTCATTTGTACTTTAAATACAGTTATCACACAAATGAAATACAAGCCTTATGGAAGTCCTCCAATTAGCGTGCACAGTCCATTTAAAGTTGCTTTTCCATGCTGTCTAGAAGATCACGACAATCATTTAATGACTGTTAAGAATGATGGGAAGGAGTGGTTTGCAGAATGCATTGGTGGGTCACATATTGAAGTGGACTTGAGTGAGGAGCATCTTATGTGGCTTGCCAATCTAGGCAAGTCAGCAACCTGTAAACGTCTGAAATTAGATGACAGCAATCTCCCTGAAGTCGAGCATCATTTACTTGATCTCATAGAATGGAAATCTGATCATAAGGGTAAACTTAAGATGGTTAAGGTCTACTTGTCATCTGCTCACCACTGGGAAAAAATAGCATGCAGACTTGGCATTGAATATGAAAGAATTGAAGACATTAGACGTCAGGGAGTTGGGCATAGTGAAGTCGAGCATCATATCACTAAAGTATTTCAATGTTGGTTGGATGATGCAATAAACCTCCCTAATGCTAGTAAGTACCCCAAAACCTGGACAGGCTTAATTGCATTGCTTAATGATTCGAACTGCGGTGAGTTAGCGTCAAAACTGAAAGATGCCTTGCAATCTCCCTATAGCAGTGCAAGAAATACCCTCTAGAATGTAAAACTATGAATCAATTAGTCAAAACCACATTTAATCTCCTGTTCGCGATCACCTATTATTGATGTTATCAAGATAGTTACCATAAGTATTATTTGAACCATCGGTCAGTCTGACTGCAGTTTCCCTGAATCACAAAACGTGTTGAATGTGTATCCGTGAAAGTGAAATAACATAATTATAGCCAGGAATTTTTGCCAGCTAGGAGAAACTTTTCACCAATTTTGCCACCTGCTTTCATTGGCAAAAATATTATCAGCAATTTTTTCTCCCGTGTAAATGACTGCATTGAGGATGTCGTGACCTTTACCATAATATTATTCGGAACTGAAATAAATTCTTTCTTCAATACAAAGCCAGCTGGGCTTGTCGAATTTTTCCTCCTGCTAAAGTTTCTATATGGTATTATTTAGCCATACATGGGTTTTATATGCTATGAAATTTTATTGTACTGTATTATCTTCTTGTTCTTACACTTCCACTGAATGTATAATGTCATGTTTAGACTGTACACGTCATATGTCTGGATCAGTAGTAATACTGGGTATTGTATTACTAGATATCAGTCCACTGGTACCAAGTACTTTTATTGTAGGCTTAGAAAGTGTTGTTTTTGAAGGATATAGTTATTAAAGATTTTGAATCCTCTCAAATAGTAAACTACTGGTTTCCCAAGTGACCTGATTTTGTGTACTCTAAACTGAGCGTTTTTGGCATGGGACATCTCAATGGCTGTTTAGTTTACTAACACTTATTTTGTCTGCCCATCTCCACTGGGTATATATTTATAAATGAACTTACAAACCAGTTCAGAACACCAGTCCATGATTGTAAAACCCTAGTGGATGGAGCAAGTTAGTACAACTAGTCAGTCTAAATAAAGTCCAGCCAGTTCTATCATAGATCTGTGACTATATGCCTCTGAGTGGTAATTTTTGAATCAGTTGTTAGCAACTAATATACTATCATGTGCAACCTAAGGCTGCTGCTACTTTTATTCTTGGGCACTCTGCTTCAACTGACCCCCCAGCTTTACAATGCCGATTGTGTTCCAGAAAAAGTCTGTGACTACCCTGATGGAATTTACTATGTCACACCAAGTACCAATGTGACTGACTGTCCGTCCAATAAGACCTGCCAGACGTTGAGATGCTACCTATCTTGCACATGGGGTTACGTGAATGCAACTGAGCAAAATATCTCTATATTTTTACCAGGACACCATCTGGGTCAAGAAGTGACCAAACTGCCAATAAATATTGGATCATTGGAACTTAGAAGCACCATGAATGGAGCTGTAACTATTTCATCCCTCTAGATAGTGCTGGTGGTTCACACAGCATTCAAAGTTGAAAACATAACAGCCATTGAATCTTCATTTTCAATTTCACATTACCAGGAAGCATTTGTTATGATAATTAATTGTCACTTCTTAGACTCTAATGTTTCAATGTCAATAAGTTGTGTACACATAGTTGATAGTTTATTTAATATGACCCACTTTCTAGCACTCAGTGACTCAAGTGCTATAGCAGTAGATATGTCAATAGCTCACAGCACGTTCAATGTATCTGAGGTGGTTGTACAAACTGCCAGAGTTTTCGTGAAGAACTGTAGGTTTATTAATAGTTTGAAGTCTGCACTCACACTTTTTCTTCCGAGTTAACTTTAGCTGGCAAAGTGATTTTGCTAAACAACTCTGGTATTAACGGTGGTGCCATAGCTTTGATTGGAACAAACTTGAACATTGGTAGCAGTTCATCAATACGGTTCATGAACAACTCAGCTAAGCTGAGGGGAGGAGCTCTCTTTATAGAATATCCAGGAACTTTGATTAATGTCATCAATGATGATACCATGTGTTTTTACAAATTGTTGGAATTTGTTGGAGACGAATCATTGTATACTGTGGAATTTACTGGCAACACAGCCCTTCGAACTGGCCATCACATATATGGAGCATCTCTGAGATCTCCATGTATAGCTGCTGTCCATGATTCATACAAGATTCCTAGCTATGAGCTAGTTAACAGAGGTGTATTCAAACTTAATGATCCTAGCTATGGCAGTGATTTATCAGCAGTTTCTGGTAACCCATCACGGTTGTGCATTTGTGACAATGGTCAACCAATGTGCACAAATGCATCGATGATCAACATTACAGGCATTGAGTTATTCCCCGGTGAAATATTTACAATTTCTGCTATTCTAGTGGGTGGTGATTTCGGTGCAACTCCAGGAACTGTAAAATTATGAACTCTCCTGATTCTGACGGCATTTCATTTGCTTCAGAAAGTATGATGGAGCAACTAGTCGCAAGCAAGCAATGTACACTGCTTGAATACTCTATATCTTTGAATCAAAATAACACTGTGGGCTCAGTAGTTCTGATATACACAACATTAGGTGCCACTTTGAAAGGAGTGCCCGATAACATTGAGGAGCTCTCTGCCAATTATACAAATGTCAGTGTTATTGATCCACAGTTGATAAGCACACCGGTTGTCATGCACGTCATGCTTCATCCTTGCCCACTGGGTTTCACTCTTAGTGATGGTGTCTGTAACTGTCATCCTGTGATTATCATGAAGTTGGCTCCAGGGATATCTTGTTCAGTTCGCAAAGGAATGGGATACATATCAGTATGGGGCTCACGTCGTTGGATTAGCATTATTAAGAATCCAAGTGAAGATAGTCATGGTGAGAGCAAGAATGACGTCATTGTCCTTGGTACCTTCTGTCGAAGGTGTAAAAGGGAACTGCTTAACTTCAGTTTTCAGTTTGATGCTGATTTTCAGTGTTCAGATAATCATGCTGGGAGGTTGTGTGGTGCATGCAAGGAGGGTTTTAGCTTGAAATTAGGGTCCTCTCACTGCTGGAAATGCTCCAATGCCTACCAGATACTCTGGATTGTATTCATGGCTGCAGGAATTGTACTTGTGCTAGTGATAAGTTTGCTGAACCTTACTGTCACTCAAGATTAATGGACACTCAAGATTAATGGACACTCAAGATTAACGGACACTCAAGATTAATGTCACTCAAGATTAATGGACTTGTCTTGTACGCCAATATCATCTGGGCTCATCAAAACATCTTCTTTCCACAAGGACTGGATAAACCTACCAGTATTTTTACATTTCTTTTGTTCTGGTTGAACCTTGATTTTGGAATCTCGACCTGTTTTATTCATGGCTTGACTGCCTTCTGGAAGAACTGGCTGCAGTTTCTTTTCCCCATTTACACTGCTGTTCTCTTCTTTATTGGTGTGCGCTTCTCTGCAAAGCTCTTCATAATCTTTGGTGACAGAACTGTCCCAACTCTAGCTACACTTTTCTTTTTATCATATGCAAAACTTCTTCGTGCATGTATCACTGCCTTAAGCTTCTCAAACTTGAGCAAGTACAATGCCTTGGGGATAGTTGGTATGAAGCGTGTCTGGTCAGCTGATGGAACCTTAGATTATGCAGGCTTCCCACACTGTCTTCTATTATCTGCTGCAATTCTTTGTTTATTGCTGCTGTGGTTTCCCTATGTAGTGTTCCACTTTTCAATGCAATGGCTGAGCAAAAGTAGACCACCATGGCCCGTTAAAGCTGATTGCTCACTTTAAGCCCTTCTTCGATGCTTGTTTTGGTTCACTCGAGGACAAGCATCACTACTGGTTTGGAGTATTGCTGCTGGTTCAAGGTTTTCTTCATCTGATGTCTTCTCTTACACTGGATACCTGCCCAAAAGTGAACAAGATCTTAGTTTTATTCTCCGTACTGATGCTTCTTTTATACTTAAATTGTGTTCATGTCTATAAAAGAAGATGCATTGTCTTGCTTGAAAGTTCATTTTTGATTAATCTTGCTCTGTTGTTCACTGTAAGCCTTTACTCTGATTTTAGTAGATATTCCAACAGCATCACAGTGTCATCTGGAGTTGCTTTCTTTGAACTTATTGGAATTGTTATCTGGAATCTAATTGAAGATTTTAGACGTATATACAAACAGAGGATAGCACGACGCAAATAGACTGATAGTGATGCTCGAGAATTGATTGACAATGCAAAAAATCTAAACGAACTTTCCACTTCTGACTTTCACAAGTTTCGTGACTCCATCCTGATCACTTAAGTCAAGTAGCTATATTACTTAACACTGATTGAACAGAACCTCGCGGTACATAATATATGACTCTTTCACTAACAGAACAACAAGTGCAATTTAAAGCTAGCTTGTGTGTCTCTATCATATTAACAAATGTAGACATAGTGTTATAGCTAACTGTAATGCTCGGCTGATTTTGTGTTGTATTACAATAATTACTAAGACTGTGACTATTTGCATTCCAAGAAACTACTGACAAAGAAATAATAGCCAGTATGTAGTTAAATTCTATGCTCTTAGCTGTAATGATTATGTTGTGTCATAATTATTATTATTACTACAAAAAAACAGTTATTACTGTGATATGCACAACAGACAAAGCAAAGTTTTTCTCTTTGGATCTTTGTATCTTGATCAGATCAGCCACACTGCTCAAGAGCAGGAGGTAGTAGACAAACCAGGCTTACTTCAAACCCCGATACACATGTTGGGTGAAACGTAGTGCAGCCCGTAACTCCAAATCCATATGTTGCTGTATTGTTCTGCTGGCTAAAGACACGAAATTTGCTACCGATATCGGATGCTTGGATGAATGGCTTTCCGTACTGAAAGCCTTCTTTGTTTAGGGTGAACAAGTGGCAAACTGGACCAATTGGATTAGCTTGATAGCACGGAATGGCAGCTTCCAGATTGACAAAGACAATGGCTGTATTACCACCTGAATGGTTAGAATGATTGGGACGGTAGGCCAGAACGTTATTTGATGAAGTGTACTCTATTGAAGGGTTTGAAATTGTCAGTGTAGATATGGTGTCCCCCACCTCTTGTCTTGCAGTATTGATAGATTTCAGACTGACTGTTCTTGGGTTCTCAGTTAAAGCAATGTACAACATCTCAATCACTGTATATATCATGAAAGAAATGAATATTATTGATACTTGATGCACTGCGAACCTTACCTGGGTGATTTATCACCTTAGGAAGTGTTACACTGAGAGCACTGACTGTGGTATTGACCTTTCCGGTTCTTTCATCGACTGTGGCACTTAAATTAAGCTTACTGACTGCAGTACTGACTGTTTCAGCTATTGTTTCATTAACTGTGGCATTGAGTCTGTCTTTGGCTATTGCTGCGGTAAGTTCGGCTACTCTGGCAGTGACTGTAGCATTGATTCTTTTGTCAATGAGGTCACTTAAGATTTCAACATTGCTGATTGTGCACTCGCTAGCGTAACCAGGTATACTAGCAACTATGAGGACAGAAAAGAAAGCAACTACAGATACTGGAAAAATAGTGGCCATTATTATCCACTAATACCAACGGATAAATTTGCAGGCTATAGCTACAAATATTTAAGAACCTGCAAGAACATGATATATTGGATGTGGGTATGATAGGTATTCATACACCTTTCATAATCATCAGCCATAGCAAAGCTCATGATTGCTATAGCTAGGAACCATGACTAAATAGGTCTTACTTTGGATATGATAGCCTGATAAATAAGCTTGAAAAACGTGAGATGTTGAACGTATGATAGGTATGCACACATACCTTTCAAAATCATTAGCCATAGCAAAACCAATGATTGCTATAGGTGGGAACCATAACTGAACAAGTGTTACATTAGATAATATTATGATAGCCTGTTAAATATACTTAAATGAGACTTTATCGCTTTCTTTGAAGTGCTGTGTCATCTTCTCTCTATAGAGCACGAGTTTATGCAGCCATCCATGTATCTAATGAAAATCTTACGTCAAGTTAGTGCTTTGGATTGTGATACCTGAATTTTGGCATCTTCTAACACCTGACTTATTTGTCAATAATTATGCATGGGCTATTCTAGGATTGTGACTGTTGCGACAAAATTATATTAGCACCACAGATATCTGACCTTCAATTACACTTGATAAGAAAGTTACACCATATAGATTTTTTCTAGGTGATGCTTTGAAGTGTACAGTAAACTGTATTTCTACTTCTTGTTGTAGAGTGAATTAACTTAATTTGCTTCTTGTCCAACATTTCAGCAGTGATGTTAAGATGTTAATATTTTGATAACAATTTAACTCTTGGTAGATACTATTATACTATTATGTTAAAAAATTTAATAAGGTATTGTGAACATATAATTAACTGAATAAAACAATTATACTACAACAACAGTTAATGTGCCGTGCATGTATGCATGACTGTGTGTATGCATGCATGATAGGTCAACATTCTCTCTGGCTCTCCCTTTGTCTTGGTTAGATCAGCCACATCGATATAGACCTGGAGGTAGCAGACAAACCAGGCTCTTTTCAAAAGTTGAAACACATCCCGAGTCAAATGTACTGCAGCCCGTAACTCCAAATCCGTATGTTGTTATGTCATACTGGTCACTAAAGATATGGAAATAACTGCCATTATCAGATGCTTGGATGAATGGCTTTCCAGATTGGAAGTTGTCTTCTTCAGTGGTGAACAAGTGGCAAACTGGACCAATTGGATTAGCTTGATAGCATGGAATGGCAGCTTCCAAATTGATAAAGACAATGGCTGTATTACCACCTGAATGTCTAGAATAATTGGGACGGTAGGCCAAAATATTGTTTGCTGAAGTGTACTCATTTGAAACATTTGAAATCATTAGTGTAGGCTCTGATATGAAGTTCCCTAAATTCCGTGTTGCAGTGCTAATTGGTCTCAGAGATAGCATTCTTGAGTATCTATCTAGATTAATGTACAGCATCTCTATCACTGTATATACGAAGAGAGATTATGGATTATGGGATAGATACATAATGCACAGTACAACCTCACCTGGTTGACTTGTAAACCTTGCAGCTTCTACATTGATAGCATTCACTGTGGTACTGACTTCTGTTATTTGTTCATCAACACTGGTAGTGAGAGCACTGACAGTGGTATTGACTATTGCAGCTACTCTTTCATCAACTGCAGTGTCGAATTTTTTTTCAAGTAATGCTGCAGTCACTCTGGCATTAACTGTAGCATTGATTCTTGCATCGATGAAGTGGCTTAAGATTTCAATATTACTGTGAGTACACTTGCTAGCATCACTAGCAATTATGAAGACAGTAAAGAAAGTTGCGGCAACTGGGACGATAGTGGCCATTGCAGGCAAATAATGCCAAGATAAGCATGCAGGGCAATTATATTTAGAACATGCAAAGAACATGAGATATTAAAAGTAGATAGCACGATAGACATACACACATGCCATGTAATCATTTGCCATAGAAAAAACAATGATTGCCAATCATGGCTGAATAGCCACATACTATGATGACATGTTAAACAAACTTGACTTGTCACTCCTTTGAAGTGTCGATGTCTCTCTCTCTATCATAATGCATGCAGCCATCCATGTGTGTACGTATGTTTAGTGAATAAATTTTGTGCTTAACAATCTCAAAATTTAACATGCTGATGTAATCTATCTGCATACTTAATTTTGGCTGATAGCTGATCCATTTAACTGCTAGATAATGATTAAAACTGCATCAAAATTACTAAAACTAATGAAAATTTTATAGCAGTTATTAATAATAATTAGTGTGTTTGCGTGAGATACACAATTTCTTTGTTCAGATCAGCCACATTGATTGAGAGCAGGAGGTAGCAGACACACCAGACTTACTTCAAAATCTGACACGCATGCTGGATCAAATGTACTGCAGCCTGTAACTCCAAATCCGTATGTTGCTATAAAACGCAAGGAGCTAAAGATACGGAAATCATTGCCGATATCGGATGCTTGGATGAATGCCTTACCATATTGAAAGCTACCTTCTTCTAAGGTAAACAAGTTGCATGGAGGACCAAATCGATTAACGACATGGCATCGATTGGTAGCCTCCAGATTGATAAAGAGAATGGCTGTATTACCACCTGAATAGCTAGGACGGTAGGCCAAACCATTTGAAGAAGTGTACTCATTTGAAGAGTTTGGAATTGTCAGGGAAGATATCAAGTTTCCCACCTCTTGTGTTGCAGTGCTCATTGATCTCAGGTAGACAGTTCTGGGGTTTCCAGTTAGGGCAATGTACAGCATATCCATTACTGTATATACAATATAAATGATTGGTAGCTACATGACACACCACATATAATTATGTACCTCACCTGGTTGACTTATATGCCTGGTAATTGCTACATTGAGAGCATTGACTGTGGTACTGATCGTTTCAATTCGTTCTTTAGTGCTGGCATTGAGCGCACTAACTGTGGTATTGACTGTTGTAGCTATTTTTTCATCAACTGTGGCATCAAGTCTTTCTCCAAGTGTTGCAGTGAATTGTGCTACTCTGGCGGCAACTGTAGCGTTGATTCTAGCATCGATGAGTTGGCTTAAGACTTCAACATTGCTAAGTGTACATTCACTAGCTTTACCAGCCTCAGATACACTAACAACTTTTATGAAGACAGCAAAGAAAGTGACAGCAACTGGGATAACAGTGGCCATTGTTGTCAACTAACACCAGTGCGACTAGTTAATTATTAAGAACATGCAAGAATGTGGGATATTGAATGTAGGTATGATAGTTATGACTTCATAATCATTAGCCATAGCAAAACCAATGATTGCTATAGGTAGGAACCATAACTGAACAAGTGTTACATTGGATATGATAGCCTGTTAAATGAGATTTTATCACTCTCTTTGAAGTGCTATATCATCTTCTCTCTATAGAGCATGAGTTTATGCAGCCATCCATGTGTGTACACCAACATCTAGTAATAAACCAGTTACCTTATGTCAAGTTAGTGCCTGAGATTATGATACCTGAATTTTGGCATATTAATTAAATAATACCCAACTTGTTTGTCAATGATAATCATGTACGGCTATTCTAGGATTATAGCTATTGCAACAGAATTTGTTAGCACCACAGTTATCTGATCTTTGATTACACTTAATAAGAAAGTTACACTGTGTCACTCTATGACTAGATGTTTTCTTTTTGTTTTTTTGTGATGCTTTGAAGTGTACGGTAAACTGTATTTCTAACTTAGCCTCGTACCCAGGCCTTCCCATGTTTTTCAACGTTTCACGCGAAAACGTTGAAAAACATGGGAAGGCCTGGGTACGAGGCTATTTCTAACTCTTGTTGTAGAATGGAATTTCCATCAGTGACCAGTGTAAAGTACAAAAATGTTGATGGAAAATTTAACTGTTGGTAGGTACTATAATACTAAAAATTTAATAAATTATGGATAAATGGATATAATATACTGTGTAACAACTGTTAATTATGTGCCGTGCATATATGCATGACTGTGTGTAGATATTCATGATATGTGAACACTCTCTCTGGCCCTCCCTTCATCTTGATCAGATCAGCCACATTGATTAAGAGCTGGAGGTAGCAGACAAACTAGGCTTACTTCAAAATTTGAAACACATCCTAAGTCAAATGTACTACAGCCCATAATTCCAAATCCATATGTTGCTATGTCATACTGGTCACTAAAGATATGGAAATAACTGCCATTATCGGATGCTTGGATAAGTGGCTTTCCATAATGAAAGTGATCTTCTTCATAGGTGAATATGTGGCAAGCAGGACCAATTGGATTAGCTTGATAGCATGGAATGGCAGCTTCCAGATTGACAAAGACAATGGCCGTATTACCACCTGAATGGCTAGAATAATAGGGACGGTAGGCCAGAATATTGTTCTCTGAAGTGTACTCATCTGAAAGGTTTGGAATTGTCAGAGTAGATATGTCGTCACCTACATATTGTCTTGTTGTACTGATTGGTCTCAGAATTACTGTTCTTGGGCTTCCAGTTAGAGCAAAGTGCAGTATCTCTATCACTGTATATACAAAAGGGAGACTGTGGGATAGATTGATATTGCACTGTACACTGTACAACCTCACCTGGTTGGCTTATTATAAACCTTGCAGTTTTTGCATTAAGAGCACTGACTGTGGTATTGACTGCTCTTATTCTTTCATCTATACTGGCAGTGAGAGCATTGACAACAGTGGTATTGACTATTGCAGCTATTCTTTCTCTAAGTTCAATGTCGATTTCATCAAATGCAGTGTCGAATTTTTCTTCAAGTAATGCTGCAGTTGCTCTGGCATTAACTGTTGTATTGATTCTTGCATCGATGAATTGGCTCAAGATTTCAATATTACTGTGAGCACACTCACTAGCATCACCAGATACACTAACAGTTATGAAGACAGTAAAGAAAGTTGCGGCAACTGGGATGATAGTGGCCATTGCAGGCAAATAATGCCAAGATGAGCATGCAGGGCAATAATTATATTTAGAACATGCAAAGAACATAAGATATTAATACGATGGACATACACACATGCCATGTAATCATTAGCCATAGAAAAACCAATGAGATTGCCATAGCTTGGAATCATGGCTGAATAGCTACATACTATGATGACATGTTAAACAAACTTGACCTGTCACTCCTTTGAAGTGTCAATGTCTTTCTCTCTCTCTCTCTCGCCCTCTATCATAACGCATGCAGCCATCCATGTGTGTATGCATGTCTAGTGAATAAATTTTGCGCTTAACGATCTCAAAATTTAACATGCTGATGTAATCTATCTGTATACTTAATTTTGACTGATAGCTGATCCATTTAACTGCTAGATAATGACTAAAACTGCATCAAAATTACTAAAACTAACGAAAATTTTATAGCAGTTATTAATAATAATTAGTGTGTTTGCATGACAGATACACAATTTCTTTGTTCAGATCAGCCACATTGATTGAGAGCAGGAGGTAGCAGACACACCAGGCTTACTTCAAAATCTGACACGCATGCTGGATCAAATGTAGTGCAGCCTGTAACTCCAAATCCGTATGTTGATATGTTCTGGGAGCTAAAGATACGGAAATCATTGCCAATATCAGATGCTTGGATGAATGCCTTCCCATATTGAAAGCTACCTTCTTCTAAGGTAAACAAGTTGCAGGGAGGACCAAATTCATTAACAACATAGCATGGATTGGTAGCCTCCAGATTGATAAAGAGAATAGCTGTATTACCACCTGAATGACTATTATGATATGGACGATAGGCCAAAACATTATTTGAAGCAGCATGTGAAGGGCTACGAATATTCAGGTAAGATATCAAGTTTCCCACTTCTTGTGTTGCAGTGCTCATTGATCTCAGATATACTGTTCTTGGGTTTCCAGATAGAGCAATGTACAGCATATCCATTACTGTATATACAGTGGAAGATGACAATATAAGATTGATTTATACATGTCAATGAATGTATGCACTGCAAACCTCACCTGGTTGACCTATATGTCCAGTAATTGTTACATTCAGAGTACTGACTGTGGTACTAACTGTTTCAATTCGTTCTTCAGTGCTGGCATTGAGTGCACTGATTGTGGTGTTGAGTGTTGTAGCTATTTGTTCATCAACTGCGGCATCAAATCTTTCTTCGAGAGTTGCAGTGAATTCTGCTACTCTGGCAGCAACCGTAGCATTGATTCTAGCATCGATGAGTTGGCTTAAGACTTCAACATTGCTAAGTGTACACTCACTAGCTTTACCAGCCTCAGATACACTAGCAAATTTTATGAAGACAGCAAAGAAAGTGACAGCAACTGGGATAATAGAGGCCATAGTTGTCAACTAATGCTAAGATAAACGTGCGGGACTAGTTATTAAGAACATGAAAGAACGCAGTATATGCACACTCACCAGGCCATGACAAGACCAATGATTGCTTAACGCTTTTTTGGAACCATGACTGAATAACTGTTACACTGGATATGATAACCATAAATACAATTATAATGAATGAGACTCTCAGACTACCATGTCTCTCTATCTCTAAAGTACAAGTTCATGGAGTTGTCCATGTGCGTGTATAGATCTATAGCAGGTCCTGAAAAATCATGCATGCACTTATTAGTACTTATCAAGTTCAGTTAATTGTAAAGCTAATCTGTGTTTGCTGCTTGCTGAAAACCAAAAGCGCTGACATAGAGGTAGTCTGTCATTCCTTGAAGGTCTTTACCAATGCTTTGCACCAATTCTGAGAACCCTGGGCGAGCTTCAGGCTCTGGTTCCCAGCAGCTTTTCATCACTGTGTACCTGTATGTATTACAAATCTTATAATTTGAAGCCGGTTAATCTAGAGACTGAAACACCCATTCTCAGTTTTCATTATTCATTTTTTGGCTGACAACATTCATTTGGCTTTAATTTGGCTTTATGTATAAAGGTTTGCTCAGTAAAAGTGCACTTGATTTTAGGCTCTACAGTCAACGTACATTTGGTCACTACATGCGATGTTGTCTGGTCTGTAAAGCCTCCGGCCTTCATCGAGTTCCCTTGCCAGTGTCATTGGGTGTACTCCTGG
This sequence comes from Stappiaceae bacterium, assembly GCA_964291365.2. Classification (GTDB taxonomy): domain Bacteria; phylum Pseudomonadota; class Alphaproteobacteria; order Rhizobiales; family Stappiaceae; genus JBDWFY01. The sequence continues at coordinate 22,407 of OZ219981.1, read as the reverse complement.
GTAGGGAGATTTGCCAGTAGTAAAAATCTCCCAACAGGTCACTCCATAAGACCACTGTAAAGATTGAATATATTCTTGTAAAAAATAAATCAAATGTGTGTGCGTTGTATAGACAAGTATCAGTTTCTGCATACCACGTCAGATTTCTCAGAGAAAATGCTTTCATGTAGACTCTCTGGAGCCATCCATTTGACTGGGAGCTTGATGTTAGCATCTTTAATTTCTCTGAAATAGTCTTTAGAAGCTGTCATTACTTCTGAGAGCCCAAAATCAGCTACTTTGATGACCCAGTTTTCATCAATCCTATTGTTAAAGTAATGGTAGCTATAGGGATGAATGATTACACCATTAGCTACTCACATGCAGTTTCTTGCAGCCAGATCTCTGTGAATTAGCTTCATATTGGCAAGATACTCCATTCCTTTAGCAATTTGCAAACACATATCTGTTAGCTGCTTCTGTGCTATGGTCACCTTAAATAAGAAGAATTTGGAATTATAAGATATACCAACTAGCTACATGACATTGTACGTGTATCGACTATATTTGACAAAATCAATTAGATTAGCAATAAATTCCAACTTTGATTATTCCTAATCAACCTTATCTTCATCAGTATTGATATTGGTGTGAAGGATGGCTCTGTTCTTCTTGATATAGGAAAGTAGACTTCCATTTTTCATAAAAGGCAAGATAATGTAAGGGGAGGGGCCAGCATCGAGACATAATCCAATTAAGGGAATGATGTTGGGGTGGTCAAGCTTATGCATCAGTACACTTTCTCTGATTAAGTCTTCAATATCATCCTCATTAAAAGAACCTGTAGATTGTTTTAATAGTTTTGGTATGTTATAGCCTTGATATGCCACAGCTAGACCACTGTTATGTCTCTAAGCAGTTTACTTTTCTGAAACTTGGCATATGTATAGATGAATATGGAGCTTGGTTCAGCAAATTTCACGTTCAAGTTATGCCACTATTAACCATTTCATGATTACATAACATGGGTGTAGACACCCCCCCCCCTCCCCCAGATTTTCAGGCTCTACAATGTGCATATGCATGGCAACAATTATTGAATTTTAACCAAATTCTGATTGTCATCAATCTAAAACTTAGAAACATTCCTATATAATGCACTATATTATACTACCAAATTAGCTACTATGTTTTCTTTCCTCAAAAAGTGCATATTTTATGTTATTTTAAATAATAGGGTGAAATTTTTTGCACACTTCACTCGCAATGGTCATCAAGTACAAATCGTGCCTACACCTGTGCATAACATTACATAACCTAAGCATGCTACATACATGCATAATGACCCTTTACCATTTTAAAATGGCTTCTGATTTGAGATCTAGCCATGTGGTAAGATTTTCATATAGGCGCTAGGCACAATTAAGAGCTATCAATCCTAATTCTCAAGGCTAGGCACTCTTATGGCTTTTGATTGGGATAGGTGTGCCTGATAAGGCACTGGGGTGGTTCCTTAGAATTAATTTTATAGATAGGCTTCTTGAGCTTTCATGTAATTGTGGCAATAATATTGGATTGTATAGCTGTCTAGTCTAAGATCAATAATGATAACCTGTATAAAGCTATTCTAGCTGTCAAGCATGCAGCAGCTCAAAGGGAAAATTAATGCATGCATGGTTTCCAAGCTCTGTAGAATTTGAAAAGCACATGCAGTTTAGTAACCTTTTAGTGTTTTGACAGCAACCTTGATATCTCGTTCAGCCACTTTAAAACTTGGCAATGTGACAGCGTTTGTTTTTTCCACCGTCTTTTGTAACTTTCCCTCGTAAACATGACCAAATTCTCCTGCATATGTGTGCATTAAATAAATTGGATCACATAAAAATGACTTATAAATTATGTATATAGAGTGGCGTAACTTATTACTTGTAACCGTACCTTCTCCAATAAGATTCATGATTTGTATCTGCATTTTGTGTACTATTAATCCTTTAATGCTTGCCTCTGACTTATTTGTCTCTGTTATTAATGTGGTGTCCCAGTGTTTCTTCACGATAGTCACTTTATCCTCTTCAGCAGCTTCATTGCTACAAGCAAGAAGTATTATTACACTTCAACTCTAATTGTGTTGAATACCCGTTGTTTCCATATGAACACAAAAGAGCCTGGAGTCAAGGCTCAGTAATCTTACTTTGATATGAACTCATCAACAATCTTCCTATTGTCCATTGATGTGTGAGATAAGAATTGTCGTCGACCGTAGTAGGACAATGTCACACTGAGTGCACCAATGAGCAGCAGTAGAGCTACTATACCACCTGCTACAGGTCCTACCAGACTGAATGTAGATGCTTCTGGCTCTTTACTAATACCGGTAGCTGCACATAAAATTCATTATTGTTAGAGCTAGTGCCCTGATGCACACATACATGCACACACACACACACACACACACACTCAAGTATAATTATGGAACACCTGTTACTCAAAACAGAGAGATAAAAGTACCCATGCAGGCTAGCAGCATTCCGACATGCTATAGGCTACAGAATCTGACGATGGGTTATGTTTGTCAATGGTCCAGAATGACAAAGTGTGAACGAGGTTATTTTTTGTGCTTTGATTGTCTGATAACTTATGTCCAGTGAAACATTGACTTGCCAGCTTCTGTCACGTACTTGTATTGAATTTATCTCACGCGTTTTGTAGACAATAATCTGTTTACTTACCTTAGTAATAATCATTCTGATCAGTCAAACATGCAATAATGTCATTGTCACAACTTTTGAAAAACAGTGTACTCCCAAGTGTAACTGATCATGCTCACCTGTATTCCCCACTCCCAACTTTTCAATATGCAACATTGAAGAAAGCTAGGATAGCCTTATACTCTCGCCTCATTGAAAAACACATACACTAAGGCCTGGGTACGAGGCTAAATTGTCCTGCCACATGAGGATGCGGCTAGCATTATGCATCAGACTGCCACTACCTAGCTGCATGTACCAACATAAAGCCACAGAGATATTGTGGTGACATCATACAGCATTATACCATGCAGACAATATATATTATAATGCTATGTTACTCAAATGTTTAGTAGCTATGTGTGCACGTACGTGTACTTTCTGAATCACTCAAGACAGTAAGTGTGGTTGTTTTCTTGGCTGATAATACTGAGCCCGTTCCATTCAATCTAGCAATGCACGAATACTCTCCCGTGTCCTCCAATCTGCTATCTTCAATTCTTAATGTAGACTCCGTTAAGGTGTAGTCACTTCGGTTGCAGATGTCATGCTACAAAGTTTATAATATTGTGTGAGCTCCATATATAAGTCATTTACGGTTGCTAGTCTGACCTTGATAGAATTTCTGATAGTTGAGGTCCTTCCATTGCCAGTGACTGATGTCCACTCAATAGAAGGAGCTGATAAGCTGCCATAGGCCACACAGCTCAAATTGACAGTAGAACCGGCATTTACTTCTTGATCAACTGTAGATAAGAACATTTCCACTTCAGCAGCACCAGACTCTGAAGGGAGATAGCTAAGTTGTGAATTCTTCACTCAAATAAATTAAACATCCAGAGCCTACCAGTTAATGCTACATCCCAGAGGTGTAGCTTCACTGTGCAGAAGATTAGGATGGCTTCATTGAACAGCTGCATGATCAAGCAGTAGATTCTAGTCCAGTACACACTTGGTTATGGAACGAGAAATGATTAAGCTGCTTTTGTGTAATGGAGAGGGTATTTTTTTTTTATGTTTCCTCACGTGTACAAGTACATTCCAGATAATCATTGAGTAATGAAGTGTGAAAAACAACGACCTGTGGTAGATGTCTACATGCTCTTCTTTCATTCATAATAATTTCACAAGCTGATCATGATCTTTACTACTGGTATGTTTGACAGATGCACAATCTAGATATCTCCCTTTTGTTCAGATACCACAGTGCATGAGCATGAGGTAGCAACAATCAACACCATGCTTAGTGATTTATATACTAAGCCATTTCAAGGACTGCCTGTAATTCCTAATCATCCACTGTATGTTGCTATAGATTAGCTATTCCATACATATATGGAAACTAGACGTCTGACTCAGTGTCAGCTGCTTGGTTATATTATATAGCTAAACAGCTGGTCTGATTCATCCTCTTCAAACATAAACAAGTTGCAACTCAACTCAATTTGCTAACATAGTAATTTTAATTTATACTATGGTGAAGTTATCTATAACTAGTTAGCTACTCTGGATTTGCAGCAGGTTGAAGATTGAAAGCGCTGAGTCAGACATCGAGATAGTCTGTCGTGCCTTGAAGGTCTTTGTCAATGCTCTACACCAGTTCTGAGAATCCTGGTTGGGGCTTATAGGGTCTTATTCCCAGCAGCTTTTCATCACTGTGTATCTCTATGTATTGGAGAAATCAAAACATACTCCATGGCCCATTCCTAGCTTTTCAATTATTATTATCATACATTACTAATTGTATTGCAGACGATGAAAGGCTTAATTTCTTAATTAGACTAGTGTGCATGCATTACAAATTCTATAGATTAGTAGCTACAATCAACGTACATTTGGATACTTTTCAAAGAATCAACTATATGCTGTTGAGAAAATAAACCAAGAGTTCAATCTACACTTCATTATTGAAAATAGCAAAACCCAACATTAAAAGTCAATTTTGTGCATGAGCAGTCAGTGTAATCTTGACAGCACATGATGGCTCTTTGTATATCTTGCTTGGTTTGATCAGTGACACTGATCATTAGCTGGAGGTAGAAGACACACCAGGCTTACTTCAAAATCTGACACACACGCTGGGTCAAATGTAGGACAGCCCACAACTCCAAATCCAACCACAGGTGTTCTGCTACTGCCAAAGAGGCGCCAATTATTGACATCACCTGCTCGGACAAATGGTCTTCCTGATTGGAAGTTATCATTTCCAAAGGTGAACAAGTGGCAAATTCTAGCAGAATTGCATGGATTAGCAACTTCCAGATTGATGAAGAGAATGGCTGTAGTAGAATACTCGCTATAGGGACGATAGGCGAAAGCACTATTTGTGTAGTCATTTGAAAGATTTGGAATTGCCAGGGTAGATAACAAGTTCCCCACTGCTTGTGTCGCCGTACTGATTTTTCTCATATGGACTGTTCTTGGGTCTCCAGATAGAGAAATGTATGTCATTGCTATTTCTGTATGATAGAATACAATGAGATACAATCATTATTATAGTACAAACCTTACCTAATCGACTTAAAAGATTGGTAATTGTGATATCGTGAGCATCAACCATGGTATCTGCTGTTTTCATTTTCTCATCAACTGTGGCATTGAGAGTACTGAGTGTGGTATTGACTGTGGATATTCTATCAACTGTGGAATTGAATCGTTCTTCAATTGTTGCAGTGAATTCCTCTATCCTGGTAGTGACGGTAGCATTGATTCTTGCATCGATGAGTTTACGTAAGATTTCAACATTACTGATCGAACACTGGGTGCAAGCATCACAGGTATTGCCATGGACAGTAGTGATGAAGACAGCAAAGAAGACCATAGCAACTTGGATAGTACTAGCCATAATAATAAACTGATGTCAAGAGTAGATTAAACTTTACTGAAAGTTTAATACAATCATGCATTATGAGCATAATAACAATGATATTATGTATACATATTATGCCTTCTATAATCATAGATACGGTTAATTAGCCGCAGCGGAAACATTGATAGCTATAGCTGTGAACCATAACGGAATGTCTCTTATGATTGGATGTTTATTATGGCATGCAACCTTTTTATATAGAGTTTATTTTTTACTCTCTCTTTCTCCCTCTTTCTGAGTCTCTCTCTCTATTGATAACGTAGTCATTTGGTATTGTCACTATGCTAGTCATATTCCACCATACCAGCATTGCATGCCCTCTGCATGCTATATGTTATGGGCTATAAGGTAGCTCTGTTCCGTAGTTTGTGAACATAATTTGAATTTGGATCTTCTCCTTGTGTACCCAGCACTACTATGATTCCCAGCTGGAACAGGGCAAGTGACATTATCGACCTGGTGCTATCTCCTAACACTGAACACGATTTTTAGCCCCTCTGCTAGTAGATTATCGCCATGAATAGCTGTAGTGCAGCTGGTCCCAGCAAGGAGGCCGCGTTTTTGAGGGCAATCTTCCCAATACATTACTATGGCGCGATTCTAATTAACGCACACCTTTGACCACCCGCGCGTTGATGACGTAATGGTGGAAAAGGGTCTATATAGTCTTAGTGACATTAGATGATGTTATAGTAAAATCATTGTCGCTGTAACTCCAAATCCACTAGTACTATGTTGCTATCTCCTACATGACTGCTAAAGAGGTTTAGGTGCAACTGTGGACCTCACTGGCATTGCTACAATGAGGCCAAGGAGAGCCATGGCTTTGTTTTGTTTTAGTGTAGTTTCTATATCTTGGTTCATATTTGCAATAGTTAGTGGCATATTATGCTGTGGCCCCCTCACTTGTTTATTGCATCATACATGACAAAAGACAGCTCAAAGTTTCATTGGACTAGAATGTCAATAATATTATTGTTATTATTGCTCCTATATACACTGCCGTCCATGTAGCATTAAGTGAGAATCATAAATTATTCTTGATCACTCCAGCATGCACAGTGTTATTGCAAGGAATTTTGAAAATGCAGTGGCATTCCCAGTGGAATTGATCGTGCATAATATTAGCCTCATCCCCAGGCCCATTCCCAGCTTTTCAACATGTAACACTGAAGAGCTGGGAATGTGCACTTTCCTGGGAACAAGGCTAGCATTATGCATCAGAAATAAAAAAAATTATTGTTGATGTTCACCTAAGCAACCACTGTAGCCGCAGAAATGGCTGACTGCATAAAATCCATTCTCAAAGATGTTACAGTGGATTGGAGTGATACATAAATGATTGTAGTTTCACTAGAAAGGCAACCATAACAATTATTCAGTCATTGCTCCCGTGCAGCTCATCCAAGATATCCATGCATATCTGTAAATATTATATTGCATAACATGCTTGTGCATGCATATGTTCATCATACTAGCTACATCTTGGTTGATCCATCAGTTTACAATCATGGCCATCATTATCCCAGTTGCTATGGTCTTCTTTGCTGTCTTCATTACTAGTGTCCATGGTCTAGATAGTACCTGTGATGCGTGCAAGTGTTCGCTTAGCAATGTCGAATTCATAAGTGATCTCATCGATGAAACAATCAATACTACGGTTACTCCAAGGCTGGAGGAATTCTCTGCATCATTTAAAGAAAGAATAGAAGTCACTTTAAATCTTGATGAAGAAATATCAACAGTCAACAATACACTCAGTGCTATCAGTGCCATAACTGATGGAAGAATGACTACAGTCAGTACCAAGGTTGATGCTCTCGATGTAAAAATTGCCAGGCGTTCAAGTCAACCTGGTAAGGTTTACAGTGCATCGTATAATATTAAAATGACAACTTAAATTTCATAGTCTTCTATCCTACAGTAATAATGATGCTGTACATAACCCTATCTGGAGATCCACATCGACACGTTACTCTGAGATCTGTGAACACAGCAACGCATGCATTGGGTAGTGTTATATCTTCTATGACAATTCCAAACCATTCTTCTCCGTATACTTCATCAGATAATGTTTTGGCCTATCACCCCTATCTTGCCAGCAGTAGCACAGCTATTATCTTTATCAATCTGGAAGCTGCCATTCCATGCTATCATGCTAATGAAATTGCTCCTGTTTGCAACTTGTTTACCCCCGACAACTTTCAGTCAGGAAAGGCATTTGTCCAAGCAGCTGACATTGGCAATCACTTCCAAGTATTTAGCAACAACCAGAACATAGCAACATATGGATTTGGAGTTGCTGGCTGTCCTATATTTGATACAGTGTGCGAGTCAGACTTTAACGCAAGTGTGGTGTGTCTGCTACCTCCAGCTCTTAATGAATGCGGCATCTGATCAACCTGAGATAGCTACAATGGGAGAGATTGTGCATCTGTCATAAATACATATTAAATTACAGCAATAATAATAATTACAGTTAATAAGATGATAATCAACCTCAAGTCATAACCTTAGAGAGCACTTCAAAAACTCGATCATCCCTGCATAGTGTACATACTCCATTGCATGTTATAGACTCTTAGCTAGAATGTTTAGCTATAGCTAAACTTAAAAGTTATGATTAACATTGATATTATGACAATGATTAGCAAATATTGTACTAGCTATCACATAACAAATTCATGCATGCTTGGTTGCATAATTTGAAGGAATCGGGATTGCTGCTGTTAGGGATTATGGGATAGGCCAAAACTGATCCGATTGGATGAAGTGGATAAATGAGTTTGAATGATTGTCATAGGACAACCCCAGCCCCAGCATGTTTGTTGCAGTGTTCACTGATCTCAGAGTAACATGTCAATGCACATGCATTAATCATATAATTATTTTATCTCTATACAAAGTCCCATAGAGTAACTGTGTATAATATGGTCATAATTAACTTCTAAATAACGCACATCCATTTTTTTATATTGCTGGGGGTATAAACATGAAAGTGCAGCAAAACAGAAAATTCATCTACTTTGACTAGCCTAGTAGAACTCCACATAAACAACAAAATAGCACCTAAGTACAGCTGTAGGACAAACTTGGGGAGCTACGACAAAATAAGTGACACGGCTAAGCCTAACTATTTGTAGCTACGGTCCATATTCGCTCTTGATGCCACAGAATCCAGACTTTTTGAAGGCCATTTTTGCTTGAAAATTTTTTAGTTGTCCATAGAGCAACATTTTTGTGGTTCCTTTACTCACTAAGCTACAACTGTGGCTACCTCATAGCTGACCATGTACTAGCTATATGATTAAAATGTAATCACATGAAATCACATGAATTCTCGTGCAATTTTGGGAAACTTAATTGCAGTTGTTATGTATTAGAAGGATAAATTGCACTCAGCAAAATTTAGATACCTATACTAATACATAGCATGATTAATTTTGTTACCAGGAATCGGGAGTCAATTAAAATAGAGGAGGAGAGTAATGGTATGTCAAGAGTATAGAATACTGAGAAGAGCATGGGAGAGTATCCTACCATCTGTATATGGCTGTGCAAACACATTACTAGATCCATATATCCTTGTAAACCGTAGTATACTACACAAACCACCTTATAGTTAAGTGAGTGTTGGCCAATAATTGGTCCTCCTGGGTACTACCCAGCTACAGCACCCTTAGGTTTCATAGTTTGTTTAACTCAACCACTCAAATTTAATTATCTGCAATGTGTTTGCACAGCAGTATATGGAGTAGGATACTCTCCCTCTCTTGGTATGGTGATGAAAATATAATTACAGAACTTGAGGAAGAGGATGCTGAGCTTTGAATAGCAGAGAAACAATTATAGTACATCACTTTAACAGTCATTGTGCTCAAAACTCTAGTCTATTATTACCCTCATGCATGGATGGCTGCATAAACAAGTAGCTATTCTATAGATCTCTAGCTAAAATAATCTCACTCAAAAGGCTGCCATGTCTGGCCATCCATACTTATGGCATGGTCAATCTCATGCATGGTTTGCATAGTATTAATTGCTACAGTTGATTAACTACCATGCATTAGAAAGTATGCACGCATATAGATGCGTGCCTATTATTCATCTATTCATAATATCTTAATTGGCATTAGTCTACAATCGGCATGGCTATTAGAATCCTATGGCCAGTTACTGTGATCATCTTTGCTGTCTTTATTACTAGTGTCCAAGGCAATACATGTGATGACTGCGAATGTTCGCTTAGTGATGTTGAAGTCTTAAGTGACCTCATTGATGCAAGAATTAATGCCCAAGTAGCCAAAATCACTGCAATACTTGAAGAAAAATTCAATGCCAGAGTTGATGAAAGAATATCAACAGTCAACACCACACTTGGTACTGTCAGTGCCGCAGTTGATGAGCGAATAAGAAGAATTGATGGCATGGTTGATGCTCACAATGTCACAATTGCCAAGCTTTTCAGTCAACCAGGTATGTATTTAATAGATTTACAGTGTACTGTAATCACATAGCTAATCTTCTGTTGCATAGTAATAGGTTTGCTTTACGTGGGCGCATGGTTTCATCCAGCACTTTTTCGTCTGAGACCAGTGAACGAGACAAATGAATTTATATTTCCTTATATAAGTTCCATGACAATTCCAGATAATTCACATCCATATAATACACTAGAAAATATTTTGGCCTATCGTCCCTATTTTGCCAATAACAGCTCAGCCATTGTGTTTATCAATCTGGAGGCTGCCTTTCCATGCTATCATGCTGATCATATTGCTCCTGTTTGCCAATTGTTCACCTTGGATGAGGATAACTTCCAAAGAGGAAAGGCTTGGATCCAAGCATCCGATATTGGCAATAATTTTAATATCTACAATGACCAGAACACAGCAACATATGGATTTGGTGTTATGGGCTGTCCTATAATCAACACAGGGTGTGGTGATTCGCATACAGAATTTTTCTTGGCGTGTCTGCTACCTCCAGTTGAATGTGGCACTGTATGATCAACCTGAGAGCTAAACATTATGTATCAGTCACAAATTAATGTTAGGATGAACAATTACGTATAATCATAGAGAGAACTTCTGAACTCCAACATGGACCAATTTTTCAGTCACATAATAATAATAATAGACTCATTAGAATGCTTATAGATAATATATAATAATACTGTGAGAGATTGACGTAGTACTGTAGTTGTCTACATTCTAACCACGTATACATTATGAATCTGTGATGCAGTACTCCATGTATTAATTAATACTGCATGATGTGAATAATTATGCATCACCGTGCAGCTATAGTTGATTAGTACTACAGTGCTTCAAGGCAAAGAGCAATTTCATAATTATTTTTTATGCCTATAAAACTGGTACAGTTAGGGATCCCACCCCTGTGACACTCTTCTCACATGTAAACAAAATGATGAGATATAAACTTAATTTTGGCATTGAAAATGCTTATAGTTTTGAGTTAAGAAATGCACTTGGTGCAGTGATGCATATGCATTATTTGGTCCTAGCTAGGGTGTTGTTACAATGGGGCAAGGGGGGCCATGGCCCCCTCACTTTTGTCCTGTTTTAGTGTAGTTGGTTCACATTTGCAATAGCTAGCATATTATGCTCTGGCCCCATCACTCGATTAATTCTAGCAACACCCCTGGACTGTCCTAGTATGAAAGCTAAATGGGATATTGATTGTTAGGTATTCTCAAAAAGATGATTTCGATTCGAGCTTGAAAAGTTTTTGGCCCACATAGTAGCTATTTCCTAAAAAATGTGATTGAAAACACACTTGGTCGGCTAAATAGATTTGAACTGAAATACCTAAACCTCAAATGTGAAGCTCTAAATCCTTGCCACTCCCAAGTTATAGCCAATTCTTTACATTTCCAAAGTGGAGAAAAACTGCCCCATGATTGACTATGTTAGGTGCAGTGTGACCTGCTAGACTGAATGATCTTTGTACCTTTGTACAGCCTGATCAGTTATGACCTCTGAGGCTGCCCTGGACCCCTGTTGACCTTATACTTTAGTTATGGCCTCATATGTTTAGCTACCTGAGAGAAACCAGTGAAGGGACAAATACTATAAATTAATGAAAACACAAACTAGTTATAATCCTATAGAAAGCTAAGCACAATGATAAGAAGATTTTAACCCTCCATAACTTGCTACATTCTCAGCCCTCACAGTATAATATAGAAAGTGTTTTATGGACATTTTGGTCATACTTTGGCATGCATAGTAATTTATTATGTCTAAGCAGCAAATAGAAAAAATTGGCTCTTTTGCTTTGAAGAACTGTATGCTTGCTAGCTATGATGACAATCTAGTGCTGATGCATAATGCTAACCTTGTCACTGGGTCCATTCCCAACTTTTAATGTGCATGTTGAAAACCTGGGAATGGGCCTGGAGATGAGGCTATTATTATACACATGCATGATGATCAGTTGCACTAGTTGGGGATTCCATGCAGTGTTCCACTACATTAATTTTCAAAAGTTCTTACAATAATACTGTGCATATACTGGAGTGATCAAAATAAGCTATATCCTCAAGATAAGTCAACACACATGACCTATAGAAAGCCCAGTACATGTAGTCTGTGAAAGTGTCAGTGCAAGTACGTGACAGCAGGAGCTCTTCTGAATGCTATAACTACATGATGGGTTATTTTAGTCTCGCCTTCACAAACCACAAACGGGCGCCGTTATGAGCCGTTATGTTGGAATGTAATTAACACCACACGCAATTACGTTGTTTTACGCTTGCTTACGCTTTGCGATGGTATGCTGGCGCGCACTGCGCGCTCAGTGCGAGGTTCAAGCTTAGTGGAAAAGGGCGTAGTCTCCAAATCAATCACGGCGCATGCGCGAGTGTAGCAAAGCCGCGCCCACCTAACTACATCACCTCAAAGGTTAACATTTATAGTCGAACAAACGACTGTACTGCATATATAGAAAGGACTGTTCGATTATGCAACTATTCAGTGAAGCCATCCTACTCTTTTGTGCGTATACAGTAAAACTGCTCCTCTGGGATGCAGCATTAACTGGTAGGTTCTTGACTTTGTTGAGTGAAAACTTCATGATTTACACACCTGCAGAGTCTGCTGAAGTGATAATATTGTTATCTACATTTGATAAAAAAGTGAATAGCAGTTCTTCCATCAAGTTGAATTGTGTAACCTATGGCAGGTTGTCGGCTCCTTCTATTGAATGGGAACTGGTCACCAATGGAAGAACTTCAACCATTAGAAATTCTACCTCCAATCGAGTAATTATTCCAATTATGCATAAGAGTTTAGCTGCATACTAAATGATATCTGCACAATTTAAAAATTCACAAGGAGTTCTAGAGAAACAAGAGGTGATAAAGCATGTTATCATTAATTATCTAAAAATTAGCCATAATATTATACAATATAACTCTTTGATATTGCATTCTATTCACAGTTTCACTATATGCCAACCTTGTAGGATAATTACCAATTGTGTCTATTTACTATTCAACTACTATAGGCATCTTGTCAAGACTTCATATAGAACCTTTTACAACTAACATAATTATTATTACAACTGTTCAATTTTGTGTAGCATACAGTGTGTACACAAAGTAAAGAAAATTTTACGGAGTCTAAATTAAGCATTGAAGATACTAGACTGGAGGACACAGGAGTCTACTCGTGCACTGCTAGACTGAATGGAATGGGTTCAATAATAACAGCCAGAAAAACAACCACACTTACTGTCTTCGGCAAAGGTATGTGTACCTCTATTATGTAAGGGACATCTTGGGAAAATGTGATGCATGATCAGGGATCCCATTGCATTGTCAAAAGTTCTTACAATAACACTGTGCATGCTGGAGTGATCAAAATAAGTTGTGATTCTCAAGGTGAGTCAACACCTAGAAAATCCATTGCTGTAACACTGTTTAGTGCAAGCAAGAGTGAGTGTGCAACACACAATGTCATAGTAGTAGTGAAAACATCTCTCTCTGGATTTGACGTCACCGCGTGGTTGCATGCAACACCTTGTACTAGTACCACAGATGTGTAGTGATAGGCCATGAAGCCACACTGCAGGTGCACTACTGGCAGACAGTGTACATGGCTTTATGGCTGTAGTGCTGTACTTTAAGTAGCTGCTAACCATATTCACACCCACTACCACTGCAGCTGTGATGTCAAATCCAGAAAGAGATGTTTTCACTGTACTATGTGTGTTGCACACTTTTCCTAATATACTCTTGGTGCAAGTATAAAATTATACGTGACAAAAGAACAACTTCAAAGTTGGATTGTAATTAAATCTATAGATAGCTGTGTGTACACATTGGCATGGTAGTCTATTAATTATTTCACATGTCATTGACAATACATGTAATTATTAACCAAGGAACAGCATCAGATTCTGTAAAAGTACTGGGAGGAGCCACAACTGGTGGTATAGTAGCACTGCTAATGCTCACTGGTGCACTTGTGATATCGTGGTACTGTGGTCAACGACTAAGAAAGAAATATGGATCTAGCAGTGTGAAAACAAATAAAGAAATTGTTGATGAGTTCATATTGAGGTATAAGAATAGCTGAATTTGATCCATAGGGGCACTCTTTTATTTGACTTATGTATGCTAAAGATAGGTTGGTATAGCTATTATAGCTATCAAGATAACTGAAGATATAGCTACACACTATTGTTGTAGACTTGATAATTTCATAATGGAGGGCCATTTAATAAGTTAATAATTGGTAGCTAACTCAACACAAATATTTCTTGCTTGCAGTAATAAAGCTGCAGAAATGGAGAACGAGACTGTCATAATGAAACATTGGGAGACGACATTAATAAGAAACACGGATAAGTCAAAGGCAAACATTAAAGAACTGCTTGTACACAAAATGAATGTAAAACTCATGAATATTATTGGAGGAGGTACTTTGTTAGTAATAGGCTCTGCCACATAGTTAAATTTTAATGTGATCCAAGTTGTTTAATGCACATGCATTGCATACATATGCAGGAGAATTTGGTAATGTTTACGAGGGAAAATTACAAACAACAAAGAAAAAAACAAGCAAAAATTTGGGTATTACTGATATCAAGGTTGCTGTCAAAACATTAAAAGGTATATAATTATAATCTCTATAGGCTTTCAAATACTACATTGTACAATGCTTTGAAAAGTACACTCTTAGATCTGCAATAATAGTCTAGGACCTTGCAATAAAAATTATTACACGAGTAGCTATTAGTCACTATACACTTGATGTTTCAATGACTATAGTGCTATAGCTAGGTATACAATGTCATGCATGATTATCCCTATCACCTGTAATTTGTGACATTATCTGCAGGTTCCTTTAATGAGGATGATACTGAAAACTTAATCAGAGAAAGTGTACTTATGCACAAATTCGACCACCACAATGTCATCTCTTTAATTGGAGTGTGTCTTGATGCTGGCCCCTCCCCTTATATTATTTTGCCTTTTATGGAAAATGGAAGTCTTCTTTCATATGTCAAGAAGAATAAAACCAGCCTTTACACCAACTCTGACACAGAAGAAGATATGGTCAGTTAGGAATTAATATTCTAGTCTGAGAGTCTGAGTCCAAAGCCAAAATACATTTACTTGAATTGCTTGTCAGTCATTACATTGTTAATAACTGTTTATTCCATAAAAAAAGGTGTGTATAGCACAGAAGCAGCTCACAGATATGTGCTTACAAGTCGCTAAAGGAATGGAGTATCTTGCCAATATGAGACTTGTCCACAGAGACCTAGCTGCAAGAAATTGTATGTAAGTAGCTATACTTATAGATGTACAGGTACATAATTGGCATAATTATTCAGCCCTATACCATTAATACTAACCATACCAACTATTATATATGTATAATAATAGGATTGATGAAAATTGGGTCATCAAAGTTGCTGATTTTGGGCTCTCAGAAGTAACGACAGCTTCTAAAGTCTATGTTCGACAGAGGCAAGATGTCAACATCAAGCTTCCAGTCAAATGGATGGCTCCAGAAAGTCTGTGTGAAGGCATTTTCTCTGAGAAATCTGATGTGGTATAATAATTATGTAGAATCAATATTATAGCTGCTTATAGTCTAGATTAATTAATTTCTTATTTAACGGAACACAAGGGGAATGAAGTGGGGTTGGTAGGTAAGAAAGAAGTATGATGTCATTTCCTGTTTGTGGTAATTATTACTTTCTGCTCTGATATTTAAAAAAATCACTGCATGTCCTTGCTCAATGAATTAGCTTTGGTACTAGCAATAATAGATAGCCTATAATATTATAGTATCTCAAGTCCTTTAGCCAGAGTAACTCATGCAGACAATTACTCTACAAAATAGCGACATGGCTATCAACATTGTAGTTCCTTTGATATCAGCAAAATATAGGGTCTGGTCAGGTCTGTTGAGCAAGAAATTGAATTGGCATGGCCCTATACATTATATATTTTTGCAGTGGTCTTATGGAGTGACCTGTTGGGAGATTTTCAGTGCTGGCAAAACTCCCTACCCAGGAGTACATCCAATGACTCTGGCAAGGGAACTTAGTAGCGGTCTGAGACTTTACCGGCCAGACAATACAGCATGTAGTGACAATATGTAAGTCAATTTTAAATAGTTACTGTATAGTGGGATACATGTATCAGCCTAAACTGAATGCAACTGTATAATTATGGCCTCATTGATAATTTGATATGCATGCATCCGTGGTGCTCTATGGCTGCTATCAAAAGAGATGATGAATAGAAGGGTCTGTGATGTTCTAGTATCAACACAGATACGAATGGACGGGTCTGTGCATGGTGCATGCTCTATATTATATATATGTACAGTTTTGGCTGCTATATATCAACACGGACAGGAGTGAATGCATAATACGTTAAAGCCCCATTAATTATTACAGGCCAAGCCTTGAATCCTTACAGAAGATGTAGCTACCAGTTCTGATTTAAATTCCTGGTATTGCTCTGCTACTTGCAGGTACACATTGATGAGTAACTGTTGGGAGCTAGATCCTAAGCTCCGCCCAGGATTCTCACAACTGGTGAACAGTGTAGGCACAGACCTTCAGGGCATGACAGATTATCTCTATGTCACTGCTTTCACTGGCTTTGAACATGCTTCCAATCCTGAGTAGCTGATCATTGACAATTACAGTATGAGAAGTTGGGTTGATTTTATTAAAGACACTATTCTATGGCATGAGACCAATAATTTTGTAGTGTACAATGTATATCCTTACTTAATAGATACCTTTTCTAATCAGTTCAAATAGATGCAGTTACATACGTACAACTTCTTTCATCATAAGCAATGAACTAACTACACATGAAAATTCAGTAGGTTTATCTTCTACTACCAATCCCAAATCTAAGGGCCAACCATCCATCTCATTGCCTGCTCAGGCAAACCTAACCCAGCAAAAGGCAGAGCCACTTAGGTGCCTAGCCTTGAGAACTAGGGGTGGTAGGTTGTTCGGTTATGCAGTGACCTATTACATAACATTAATAAGTAAGGCAGCACATATAGTACAAACTAGTGTGTGCATGGTTACAGTAACAGAATAAAAAATAGTAACAGAATGTTGTATATGTCACATCCTTCCCTTCATAAGTAATATATACAGAAGCATGATGCATATGCATGTGGAAAATTGAGGAATTCATAAAATCATCAATGATCTTGATTACAACTTGTTCACAGTTTGTAGATATAATATGATGAATCAGACAAGCCATTTAGCTGGCCGCAAGTGACAATCATTGTCTTATCATTACCTGAGCCGAAAATACGTGGGTTTTTAGGGTGGTTGGATCAAGCACTCCAGAGGTTAGATTAAAATGCATCCCGCACCAAGTATTATTTTATTTTCAACACTCAGTGGTGCAGGTTTTGGGTTGCTTGCATTGTATTGTTTAGGAATCGGACCTATTGAAAATTCTTTATTTAACTGGATTACGTTGTTTACTGGTTACTTTTTGGCTTCAAGTGGTCTAATTGCATCAACTTTCCACCTAAAGCATCCTGAACGTGCTTTACGTGCATTCACGCAATGGCGTTCTTCTTGGTTATCGATTGAGGGTGTTTTAGCAATTTGCACTTTGGGTGTTATTGCAATTTACTCCTTCTGCCTTCTAATCTTAAATGAAAAAATAATTTGGCTTGGATTAGCGGGTACTGCTCTTGCAATATCTACAGTTTTTTCAACTTCAATGATTTATGCACAGCTCCCCACAGTGCCACGATGGCATTCTCCGCTAACTCCAATTGTGTTTTTATTCTGTGCGACTAGTTCTGGTATATTAGTTTTTTCCAGCATTATTGAAATATTAACTTCAGAGCATTTTAACTATTCATACATTTCAATTGCAATTATCTGTATTACTTGGTTGATAATTCTATTAAATTGGAATTATTTCCAAAAGACTACTTTGGAAGAAGTTGGTTCCACTCCTGAAACTGCGACGGGGTTAGGAGATTGGGGAAAAGTTAGATTATTGGAATCACCCCATACCAATCCAAATTATCTTATGAAAGAAATGGTATATATAGTTGGTCGCAAACATGCAAACAGATTACGGCAGATTTCAGCTTTTATTGGTGCAATCATCCCAATTATCTTGTTAATTTTTGGATTAATAATTGGATTTCAAATTATACTTTTTCCAGTAGCTGCTTTTTTTCACTTGATTGGAATCTTCATCTCTCGATGGTTGTTTTTTGCCGAAGCACAACATTCAGTTTCATTATATTATGGTCATCGATAGTACCAAAAATTAGTTATTGAGTTAGAATTGCTTTTTCTAATTTTGGAATTGAGAACGAATCATAAGCACCAATCTTCATTAAATTTTTTCTAAAAAAAGGAATTTTGTTAGTAATCTGAGCTCCAAAATATCGGATCGCTTGGGTTGGTAGAAATCCAGTCAACAAAGATTGATTTAACAGGTCTACTGCTTTAGACCTCATCTGAATATCAATTTTTCTTGCACGTTCAAAATCAGATAAAATTGTTTGACTTCCTAAATCTTGCTCTGAAGATTTTGCTTGGACAAGGATTTCACCAAGCGAAGCAACATCTCGAACTCCGAGATTTAAACCTTGTGCACCAATCGGCGGTAATCCGTGAGCTGCATCACCTACAAGCACACATCGTTTGGTTGCAAGTTTTTCTAAGACAGTACTAGAAATTGGAAAAACTTGTTTCTCGCTTGTCACTGAAAGTTTTCCTAAGATTGACTTAGATCTTTGTTCAAGCTCACTTACAAGTTCATCAACTTCTAAATTTTTCAATCTTTCAATTTCTTGCGGTGCATCAACGCAAACCAAACTTGATTGATTTTCTTCCATTGGTACCAATGTAAAAGGGCCATTTGAAGTATGAAATTCTGTCGAAATATTCTGA
This sequence comes from Stappiaceae bacterium, assembly GCA_964291365.2. GTDB lineage: Bacteria > Pseudomonadota > Alphaproteobacteria > Rhizobiales > Stappiaceae > JBDWFY01. Next base: position 3,366 of record OZ219981.1, on the reverse strand, counting down.
TGTGGAACAGAGTGTTTTAAGTTCAAAACCAGAGCACTTTGATTAAATTTTCGTTGCGAGACTTCTAATCCAATAAATTCGCGAACAATAGAATTTCGACCATCCGCTCCAATACAAAGTTGACAAGAAATTTCTTGGTCATCATCTAAGCGAATTTTCACCGATTGCTCATTTGATTTCAATGAAGTTACCTTGTTTTCATATTTAGTTATACAGTCCAATTTTCTACACAATTCGCTCAATTTCTGCACTAAACTTTGATTCAATATATTATACCCAAATGCTTCAAGTTCAATTTCTGTACAATCAAAAACTACTTCTGGTGCCCTAATCAATCGTCCTGTGTCATCAATTAGCCGAATTTTTGAGATCGGTGTTACGCTTTCTTTCAATTGATCCCAAATATTAAGAGTTTTAAAAACTTGTATAGATGAATCCAGAAATGCAGTTGATCGACCATCAACCGACTCTGTTCTTGGTGCGACCAATAAAGTTTTTATACCGATTTGTGCAAGCATTAAAGCAGAAATCAATCCAGTCGGTCCACCACCAATTATGCAAACCTCGAAATCATAATTCTCTGACATATAAATTTTCTCTATTGAACTTAAGTTAAAAACAAATCAGCTTATCTTACTCAATTTTTCTGAACCCAAGGTGGACTCCTTCTCTCTAAAAATGCTGTTATTCCTTCTCTAGCATCATCAGTATCCCAAATGTCTGCTAGCTGTATTATTGTATTTTCAATTGCTTCAGCATCAATTTTTTTTCCCAATGAACGAGCTAGCGACTTTGCTTGAGTCACTGCATTTGAAGACACCTTTAGGTAAGATTGTACTTCTTCTTCTACCACTTGTTTTATTTCATCATTCGATACTATTTTAGAACAAATTCCTAACTCAAAAGCCTCATCAGCGTTAAAAATTCGTGATGATAAAAATATCCGTCGTGTCTTTCCTTCACCAATTTTCGCAATTACATAAGGTCCAATCGTAGCAGGAATTAATCCTAGTTTAGTTTCTGTCAGCCCAAATTTTGCACTCTCCACTGTTACTGCGAAGTCACAAACACACATTATCCCAACTCCTCCACCAAATGCAGAACCATTAATCATGCCAATCATAGGTTTTGGGAGTTCATTCAGGGCTTTGAGCATCAAAGCCAGTTTTCTAGATTCTGATATTCTTTGTTCTCTGGTCGCGTCCAGTTGCGCTTCCATCCAATTAATATCACCTCCCGCACAAAACGATACCCCTTCGCCAGTAAGAACAACCACTCTAATTTTTTCATTTTTCGCAATATCCTCTGCAATATCCGTCAATTCTTGAATCATTTTTGCCGAAAGTGCGTTGTGCTTTTCTGGACGGTTAAGGATCAATTTTGCGACACCGCGATTATCTATTTCAAGTTTAATTGTTTCTAATTTAGTCATATTTTTCTCCAAGCTTTTCAGCAAACTTTGCTACTGAATTTAAATTTTCCAAATCTAACCCTGAACTATAACCATTTTTATAAAGTATAGATACAACATCCTTTGTATCAACATTTCCTTTCGCTCCAGGCATGTATGGACATCCACCTAATCCACCAATTGACGAATCAAATACTCTAATCCCCCTTTCCAAACCTACCTCAATATTTTCTACTGCTCTTTCATTTGTATCATGAAAGTGACCTGCTAGCATATTTGCTGGAATTTCGTTCAACACCGCATTTAACATTTTTAATACTGTTTCTGGTGTTCCTTGACCAGTAGTGTCACCTAATGACAATTCATAAACTCCTAAATCCATTAGTCTCTTTGCGACTTCTGCTACCTTTGCAGGTGCAATACTTCCCTCATAGTGACAGTCTACAGCACAAGAAAGATAACCGCGAACAGGAATTCCATTTTCACTGGCTTTTTTAACAACTTGCTTATACCGTTCAATACTCTCCTCAATTGAACAATTAGTGTTTTTTTGACTGAAGCTCTCAGATGCTGACGAGAAAATCGCAATTTCATCAGCTTTAGCAGAAATCGCTTGCTCCAAACCGTTCAAATTAGGAGTCAAAGCACAATATTTGACTTCTGGATGTCGGATTATACCGTCCATAACTTCTCTTGAATCAGCCATATGCGGAATCCACGATGGGTTTACAAAACTTCCCACTTCAATTTTTTTGAATCCACATTTTGAAAGCAAATTCACAAATTGAATTTTTTCAGCTGTGGGAATCACTTTCTTAACATTTTGAAGTCCATCGCGTGGTGCGACCTCAAAAATTGTTACAAATTCACTCATCTAATTCTCCGCCAGTTCAAGTTCTTGACTTGCATATTCACGTAATTTCCTACGAATTACTTTTCCAGTAATGGTTAATGGCAGTGATTCTAAAAAAGTGATTTCACGCGGATATTCATGAGCTGAAAGTTTTTCCTTTACAAATTCCTGAATTTCTTCTTTCAAATCCTGACTTGGCTTAACTCCTTCCACTAATTCTATATAAGCCATTACAATTTGACCTCTTATTTTATCGGGTTTACCAATTACACCTACATTTACAACCGCAGAATGTTTCAAAATACAATTCTCAATTTCACCAGGACCAATACGGTAACCAGCTGATGTAATTACATCGTCATCCCGACCAACAAACTTTAACCATCCATCTTCTTCCTTAGTTCCTTTGTCCCCTGTAATTAACCAGTCATTTATATACTTTTGATCTGTTGCTTCAACATTATTCCAATATTCTAAAAACATAACTGGGTCCGGTCTCTTAATAGCAATATTTCCCAATTCACCACTTGGAACAACCTCACCTTCATCATCTACAATTTCAACCTCATGACCTGGAACTGATCTACCCATTTTTCCAGTTTGGTAACCCATAACTTGTTGGCAAGAGGATACTACCAAATTGCACTCTGTTTGTCCATAAAACTCATTTATTGTGAGTCCAAATGTCTCTCGTCCCCATCTAATCAATTCTTCTCCGAGCGATTCTCCACCGCTGGCTACAGACCTAAGTTTAAAGTTCCATTTTTCATTTGGATACTCAACTTGTTTCATCAATTTCAATGCAGTCGCAGGTAAAAATGTATTTCGAATCTGCCGTTCTGCCAATAATTGAAACGCTTGCTCACCGGTAAATTTTTCAAATCGACACGCAACAACTGGAGTTCTATGATACAGTCCAGGTAGCATCACATTTATCAATCACCAATCCACGACCAATCAGCAGGTGTCCATATTTTATCTCCCTCTTGAGGAAATAGATCATGGCTCATTTCCACACCTGGTAAGTGACCCAACAAAACGCGATGTGCGTGTAATGCACCTTTTGGGTTTCCAGTAGTTCCAGAGGTATAAATTATTAAAG
>OZ219980.1:0-158757 GCA_964291365.2 Stappiaceae bacterium | reverse complement strand
AGTGTGTTGGTAATGAAAAGGTTTTGATGTCAAACGTTGATTTCTCACTGTATGTTTCCTGGGTAAGAAAAAGGTTAAGATGCAATTAGTACAATTGTAGCTAGGCTCAAATGGGTGGCATTCAGTGATCTATAACTCATTTTATGGACACGCTGTAGAATAAGCATTGATATTAGCGTCAAACATGGAATAATAATTTCTGCCACTTGTATGTTACCTTTCCGTTTAAATCAGCTAGAGGACGTTTTGCCGGAGGCAAAGTGTCTTTTCTGGCTTGCTTCAATCCATATGTTTGAAACCTCCCATTCTCACCAGCACAGTCACAAGGGTGTAGATAACAGGGGGGCTGAGGGGGCTAAAGCCCCCCCAGATTTTTGACAACTATAAAAAATGATTGTTACCGTGACTGTAATGCAATATGTGAGAAACAGAAGGAAAAGATAAAGAAAAGCAGATTCTGCTAGAGCTTCATTAATAAACCAATTATTAAGAGTGGCATTGAGTCATGATGCATCTTGGACACACGAAGTGTCATAAAGTAGGTGTGGCCACTTACATGTGAGGACGTTCAGCCCCCACACCTCTAAAAAGTTATCTACACCCCTGAGTCATTAGATATTATGGCACTGTCCTATGTAAATGTGGCAGACTTTGTGTGTGAAACACCATTTACTGTTGGTGGTTAGGTTAACTTCGAGTGAGTCATGCTTGTGTTTTACAGCTAGCATGTGTGCTACCCAATTTGTGTGCATGTGAATTTAAGATGAATACCTAGACATTGAGCATGTGCATGGTAAGTTTTTCATACAGTATAAAGACACTTCCTTCTATTTTAGTAACAAGAAATACCTCTTCAGCTAGATGAGGATGCTTTGCTATAGGGAGTGTTTGCAAATAATCTGTTCTGGCTCGCTTCAATCCATGTGCCTCATCTTCATCAGTACTGTCATCAGAGAATACGACATCTTGTTTAGCTGTCCTAGGATGTATCAGCACACTATCCTGTGTAAATAAATATTATACACTAGCATTAGGCTGGGTCAGGGTTAGATTTAACTGGGGTACACTACATTTCTGATCATCCAGGGTCATCTAGTAAGGGAAGAAAAAAGCTATTGAGACTGTACTTCAAAGTTTAACTCAGTTACAGAGCAGCCCCCCACTTTTACCAGCGAATAATACTACAAAGAATTTATTTAGCAGTTATCAAATCTTTAGGCTAGTCAGGATCGAATAGTTCAAAGTTTTGTCCACAACCAATCCTAAATCTACGGGCATCCCAGAAGACTCACCCAGAACCATACAATTATTAAAACATCACACCTTGTCATATCACCGTGACCATTATTTGAAACTAATTTTTGACACCTACAATACTCAGTATACTAACCTCTAAATCTTTAGCTCCACCATCCAGACAATTGCTGTTTTCCATCTCCTTAACCATCTTCTTAATCTTTAGTCTTGCTAATGGGGCTGTCACCAGTGCACTGAATTCATCAAAATCAGTAGTCAATTCCTTCAGTGCCTCGCCATCGATCCCACAGTCTGGATAGAAACGAATATGGAAATTTTAACCAACTAAGTTTAGCGCTAGTCAATCACTGCACGTATTAGTCACACCAAATATAGCTACTCTGCCATGCCATAACCAGATGTTACATGTAGCCATAGATCGTGTATAATATTATGAACTTGAATTAGCTACTTTACCTCGAATCACTTGAATAGACGCCTTGTCAATTCCTTTGCGGTTTAGCTGATAGCATACTTGATCCACGGATAGTTTTTCCATGTTCTTTACTCTTACAAAAGCGGTTGAAGAGAAGAAGCTGAACTAGAAAGACAGATTCGAGAAATCGTCACCTCGCCGACTGATCTGCGCGCGCGCGCGCTTAATGGCGCATGGCGCATGCGATTAATTGCAAGAGCGCGCACGTGCGCAAGCGTGCTTCGACATGTGACATGACGTGACGATACGCGATGTGACATCGCACGCGCATATCGCGAAAGCGATCGATACGCGATCACGTCCACCTGTGCTGTAGGATCAAGGAGTCGATGACCTTGGGGCTACCATGAATTCGTCTCAGTTTCGAAGCTGTACTATGTGCTCTTACTGCACAACAAATCTGAGGCAGTTATTAAATCATGTCCTTACTATCCACAGACATGACCCTAACTTCCATGTCTACTGCAGCTCTTGTATGAGATCTTACAAGAAATTGAGTGCGTACCGTAAACATGTCTCAAGAGGGTGCACAGTACCTTTGGGTGAAGATACCAATACAGAGCAAGGGTCTCCACTTCAATCGTCACCAGAGTTGCCGGAAGGAGATACATTTGATGATTCTGTAACAGAACAATTCGATGATCCAGGTGTTGAAAATCCAACTATTTGCCAGCAGTGGCACGAGGCTCGATTTATTCTCAGTATAAAGGAACAACATGTACTTTCTCAAGCTGCTGTAGACCACATAATGTCTTCTACAACCACATTGGTGTCTACATTACTAGACAACATCACAGCTAATGTGTACTCAACTGATCCACAAGAGTTACTAAAGATAATTGATCAAAGAATATGTGATGCCAAGGCTATGTTCTCTGGGCTTTCTACTTCTTATCAGCAACAGAAGTATTTTGTTGAAAATTTTCATCTAGTGGTAAGAAATCTTCAAAGTCATGTATGAATGTATTCAGTAGATACCCCTCCCCAGCCCCCCCCCCCCAACACACACACACATACACACCAAGCAAGGAACCACTCTACACTGTTGTTTTAACCCAAGTCTGTGTCTTCTTATATTAACTCGTGCAGGAGCCTGTTCCTGTTTCCCTGGGTACAAGGAGGATTTGGAAGATGGTGAAGCGCAAGAAGAGAGCTGCCATTGTGCATGACACAATGTATTATGTTCCATTGATTGACTCATTGAAGGTTAATAGTTTAGTACATGTACATATTAATACCTTTTCATGGATTTATGAAATACACTGTACATGATATTGTATCAAATTTGTACCTCAGGCTCTTCTGCATAGGGAGGATATCCAAGAGGAGGTTGAAACAGAGTGCTGCAGTGAGGATGGTGTACTTCGTGATTTCTGTGATGGCTCCTTTGTTAGAAACATGGCGACTGGGGAACCTACATTGTTTCTAGCCTTGTATCATGACGACCTTGAAGTTGCTAATCCGCTTGGGTCCAGAAGAGGAGTGCACAAACTCGGTTAGAGGTTTTATTTAGCATTTTGATGTTAATTAAGTTTATTCCGTGTTTCAGCAATGTTTTACTGGATGTTGTTGAATATTCACCCTGCCCATCGCTCCACGCTGAGATCCATACAATTGCTAGCTGTGGTGAGATCAAACGTCGTGAAAAAATATGGTATTGATGCAGTTTTGACACCTGCTGTCAAGGACTTGAAAACTTTAGGAACAACTGTGAGTGAGTTACATATATATGCACTTACTTGTCACTGTAAATAAATTTTAATTCCCTTGATGTACTTTCCCTGGCTTATTTTAAACAGGGTGGGCACTATGATTTTTCAATTAAGATCATTAAGCATAAAATTACTGTTTGTGTATGTGTAGGGAATTACAGTGAAATTTGGAGCAACTGAAAAGCATTTCAAAGGAAACCTTATAGCGTACTTGGGTGATACACCTGCAGCAAATCTAGCTGGTGGTTTTAAAATGAGTGTTGGCGGAGCCTATAGTTGCTGTAGAAGTTGTATGATCAAGCATTTGAACCTTTGTTCACAGGTAAGTTGAAGGTGACACTTGCTGATATCTCAGTGTCATTTTTTGTTTAATTATCTGTCTACTTTCTGTTTCTCCAGCTTAAATGTGAACAACTACGACCCAGACGACTTGAGCAACATCGCAGACACTGTGCTCTCGTGGCTACTGGTGATCCTACATTTTCCAAGGAGTATGGAGTGAATCGGCTTAGCATTCTAAATGAAGTTCCACAGTTTGATCTATGTGCATGTATTCCTCACGACATTATGCATGTGCTGCTAGAAGGAGTCCTACCTCGTCACTGCAAAATGTTACTTCATTACTGTATCATCAAACAGCGGCTTTTCACTGTTAAACAACTCAACGAGCAGATCAAGACGTTCAAATATGGATACAGTGAGAAGGCTAATGCACCTCGCCCAATAGACGGAGAACGTCTCACATCTGATGACAACAAATTTGTGCAATCTGGTATGTTTAATCACGTATAATATTATTATGCATATCTATTGTTCATATCGCATTCATGAAAATTATTGTTGACCAGTCTATGCTCTCAAGATCATACACTTTTTACTATTCTTCATGATGTAGCATCACAAATGTGGCTGTTGGGGAGATTGCTACCTCTGATGGTTGGACAGTATGTTCCTGATAATGACCCCCACTGGATGTGCTATATGGAGCTGCTATCAATACTAGTCCTATCAACAGCTGTTGAAGTCACTTGTGACTCTATAGCTGACCTAAAAATGGCTGTTGAGAGCTACCTTTTCCACTACAATGAACTCTATCCCAACTCAATGACTCCAAAAATGCATTATCTACTCCATTTGCCTGAACAAATGAGACGGTGAGTTTGAGTGTACAGCTAGCACCCCCTTCTAACCAAGAAACCTTGAGCATTTGACTACAGAATCAGACTGATAAATCTGTCTGTAGGTGTAAAACGTCGAGTTCCACTGACCTCTCCATATATGTTTTATGGCTGTTAGTCTCGCTTCGCAGCAATTATGTGGGCATGGTTCCATAATGGGCAAAAAAATTCGTGCGCGATTATTTACCTGAGCACCCCCTCCACTGGAGGTGCTGGATCCGCCCCTGACGTGTACATGTTATTGTTCTTGTTAGGAATTCTAATTAATGCACACCTAGACTTGAATACTCTTCTCACGCATCTATCACAGATTTGGACCACTTCGCCACCAGTGGTGTATGCGCCTTGAAGGCAAGAATGCACACATCAAACAGCTTGTAGGTAAAAACTTTAAAAACCTACCAAAGTCAGTGGCACACAGACATCAACGCTACATGTGTCTACAGTTGCTGACTCCACCTGGAGTCAAGTGTACAAATTTTCTATATAATGGTGATGAAATCAAACGAGGTATGTAGAAATGTGAACCTGCTTGTGCAATATCAATTATACTTGAGTAATATTGCTATCTCATCCTCTGCAGTGGAGCAAAGACTGGTTTGCAGTTTCAACCCCAGTAGTCTACAAGATATTTTAGAGAGGAACTTTCCCGAAAAAGAGTATTTACCAGTGTAAGTTCATTACAATCTTATGTGTTTAGATGTAGAGGATGTGTATGCATACTACATTGTACATTGTGTGTACGTGTACACATTTACCCGTAATGCTTCAAATCCCATGTAAGACCATACGTAACTCATAATGTCTTCTATCTTATAGTGCTTCTTCAGTGTCGTGTTTGGGGCAAGAATTTCAACCTGGAGGGATAGTTTGTGTACAAAAGCCTAGTGACAGTGAGTACCCAGTGTTTGGAGAAATACAACACATCATTGTTGTGGAAGATTTAAAGTATTTAGCAATTAAGTTATATTCCTCTGAATTTTGCTTCCACTACTTTGCATACAAAGTGTGTTCAACTGACTCCTTTCAAATTATACCTATCACTAAACTAGCATTACATCAAGTGTACCACAAATACAGTGTTTTGTCTCAGAACTTTGTTATTATCAGATCATGTGATCATATAGAGCTTCAGATTTAATGGATTCCACTCACAATGTATTAAAAGTCTAGTCATGCTTTCAAATAATGCATAACAATGTTCTGAATAATTTTTAATTCAATGGTTAACCCCTATGTGTGAGTATAATATAATAATGAGCTTTTCACATGTTCGGTAAACTGCATGTGCACCATATATAGCTTTTTGGCCCTCAATTCTACACACATCATCTCTTAAGCTCCAAACTTGAACAGTACCTTTGTCTTCATGCTATTAGTCACAGTTCTGAGTTTCATTGACTGGTGATGTGGTCAAGGTGTGTTCTGTGTGTGTGAGGATGAGCTTAATTTTCACATGTTCGGTAAACTGCACGTACACTATATATAGCTTTTTGGCCCTCAATTCTACACACATCATCTCTTAAGCTCCAAACTTGAACAGCACCTTTGTCTTCATGCTATTAGTCACAGTTCTGAGTTTCATTGACTGGTGATGTGGTCGAGGTGTGTTCTGTGTGTGTGAGGATGAGTTTAATTAATTTTCACATGTTCAATAAACTGTACACAATTAATACATAGCTTTTTGGATCTCGATTCTACATACATCATCTCTGAAGCTCCAAACTTGAACAGTACCTTTGTCTTCATGCTATTAGTCACAGTTCTGAGTTTCATTGACTGGTGATGTGGTCAAGGTGTGTTCTGTGTGTGTGAGGATGAGCTTAATTTTCACATGTTCGGTAAACTGCACGTACACTATATATAGCTTTTTGGCCCTCAATTCTACACACATCTCTTAAGCTCCAAACTTGAACAGCACCTTTGTCTTCATGCTATTAGTCACAGTTCTGAGTTTCATTGACTGGTGATGTGGTCGAGGTGTGTTCTGTGTGTGTGAGGATGAGTTTAATTAATTTTCACATGTTCAATAAACTGTACACAATTAATACATAGCTTTTTGGATCTCGATTCTACATACATCATCTCTGAAGCTCCAAACTTGAACAGTACCTTTGTCTTCATGCTATTAGTCACAGTTCTGAGTTTCATTGACTGGTGATGTGGTCGAGGTGTGTTCTGTGTGTGTGAGGATGAGCTTAATTTATATAAATTACACATGTTCGGTAAACTGCACGTACACTATATGTAGCTTTTTGGCCCTCAATTCTACACACATCTCTGAAGCTCCTCAGTACCTTTAATTTGTCTTCATGCTATTAGTCACAGTTCTGAGTTTCATTGAGTGGTGATGTGGTTGAGGTGTGTTCTGTGTGTGTGAGGATGAGCTTAATTTTCACATGTTCGGTAAACTGCACGTACACTATATATAACTTTTTGGCCCTCAATTCTACACACATCATCTCTGAAGCTCCAAACTTGAACAGTACCTTTGTCTTCATGCTATTAGTCACAGTTCTGAGTTTCATTGACTGGTGATGTGGTCGAGGTGTATTCTGTGTGTGTGAGGATGAGCTTAATTTTCACATGTTCGGTAAACTGCATGTACACTATATATAGCTTTTTGGCCCTCAATTCTACACGCATCATCTCTTAAGCTCCAAACTTGAACAGCACCTTTGTCTTCATGCTATTAGTCACAGTTCTGAGTTTCATTGACTGGTGATGTGGTCGAGGTGTGTTCTGTGTGTGTGAGGATGAGTTTAATTAATTTTCACATGTTCAATAAACTGTACACAATTAATACATAGCTTTTTGGATCTCGATTCTACATACATCATCTCTGAAGCTCCAAACTTGAACAGTACCTTTGTCTTCATGCTATTATAGTCACATTGCAGTTCTGATCGAGTTTTGATCATTGACTGGTGATGTGGTCGAGGTGTGTTAATTCTGTTCGTGTGTGTGAAGATGAGCTTAATTATCACATATTCGGTAAACTGTACACAATACATTGCTTTTTGTATTTCGATTCTACACACATCATCTCTGAAGCTCCAAACTTGAATATAGTATCTTTGTCTTTGTGCTATAGTCATATATACTTTCAGAGTTAATTTCATTGACGGTTGAGGCCGGTGTGTTCTGTGTGTTGCATCATGAAGTGTCAAGCTTACTGATATCTGATGTCTAAAGCTCCCAATCTTCATCTGATCATGATGAACTCACATATTGTCTCTACAGGCAGAACTATTGAATGTTTATTCTTGAATTCAAACACCCTATTTAAGTTTGACATGTTTTAGTGTGTTGTTACTACACAGTCACATCCCTACTCATGTGTTAATTTGTGGTGCATATGCTATATTATCACATAGTCAAGTGCTAATGTGTTGAGTTGACACACACTCATGCACTCAGCACACATGTAACACACTACACATGAGCAAGAATGACACACTTGTTTTTACAGTGTGTACAAGGCCATAGGAGCTTGTACTATACTGTACGATACTGACTTGTAAAGGGGGCGTGCCGTGACGAGCATGTTCCGTGACGTCACTATAGAGATATATGCGCGTTTTCAATCCCTCTCTCTATTATCTATGATTCAACGGATTTCATTGCAGCATACGCACATTAAATAGAGGATAGTGCGCTGTCTGTGCTGCAGCGCAGACCCTACTAGTAGGGAATTGCCCTTTCTAGAGTGCGCTATTGATGTACACTTTACTAAGAAGTTTCCTTTTCAATGTGTACGTTACTTAGCGCACACAATGAAATGAAATTGTTGATACACTGCATTCTGCTGCTGTATTACGATCGAGAGGGCGACTCCTTACTAGCCCAACTGCCCAATGAGAATGTAGCGATTTTTTCACGTTTTTGTAGAACATCCTGGCACAGTGCTGGCATTTTTACGGCTTCTCCACGGTCGTATGGTTACATCACGTAGAGGTCAAAGGTCGATATTGCCTCGAAAGCACTCCACAATAGTATCAAGTCCTGAAACTTTCAGAAGTCACTTGAAGCCATGCCTACAATATAGCAATACTCTCAATGTCGCAAAATGGGTTTGATGACTTTTGAAAGTGTCAGGACTTGATTCAGCAGTCTGCTCGGTCAGCCACCTGCCTGGTCATTTGACCCGTGCCACACACATCTCTGTATAGAACGGAGGACAAAGAAGCCCTGATACCGTGACTACCTGAAGTAATCTGTCCTTTGGTATTTTCAACAAGTCGGCCGTCAGGTAAGCTTTTGTATTTGGATGGATGGCTGGAAAAATATTCACAATTTAGGCTAATAGCGCTTGAACTAAATCGGCTTTACAAAAGCCAAAGGGCATTACTATAGATTAGGATGTACAAATTCTTATGAATGCCATACCATGATGCTAGCCGGGGTAATTGTCCTCAGTATTTTGGCTTTTATGCTATATTAGTGCATGTACAAGATCGGTCACGCTTTCTAACGTGAATGTGGGCGTGGTAATTAATTCCTTCGTGAACGTTTTCCTCGTTAGCGCCAGCGTCGAATGTTCGAGTCACACCTACTCCTCGCTATAGTTCTGTCATAGTAGCCACGAGGAACCCGTTAGGGAAAGTCTCTGCAAGTGGACTTTCCTATTGATAGCCGCTTCCTAGCGCTCGAAAAACATCGATATTGCGTTTATCCCCATAGGTGTCTGTATATTATTGCCAACCAAGAAAGTGTGATACACCCCGCATTAACACACGTTCACGACTTTTCTCGTGCCTCGAGCCTAGTGCCAGTGGTTAAACGGTCACGCCGGATTAATGTGGTAGGAGGTAAATATTCATATGGAGTTTTTCTAACATGCGTAAAAGTGTAGATCTAATACTACGTTCACACTTACAGTCTGGCACGGTCGGCACGCTGCCAGCACCGAACGCTGAAACTCCGATTGACGTGTGAACGTGGCGACTCCGTACCGAACCGTGCTTTGGTGGCCTTGTTAAATCAACCAGGCTGGCACGGATCGACACGGGTCCATTCGGGCGCGAACACGAACATGGCGACTTGGAGCGATTCTGAGACCTTCAAACTCATTGAAATCTGGGGCGAAGACACAATTCAAGCCCAACTAGAGGGATGTAGAAGGAATAAAGAAATCTATGAGAAAATCGCCCGTGATCTAAGCGATGCTGGTTATCAGAGAACCGCTGATCAATGCCGAGAAAAAGTGAAAAGGCTAAAGAGCGAGTACAGAAAGGTGAAAGATGGCCACTATAAGACAGGAACTGGACGAAACAACTGGAGATTTCTTGATGCTTTGGATGCTGTGATAGGTGACAAACCATCAACTAAACCTCCTGGAGTGATCGACAGCCTAGATGATAACGATGTGGCAGCTGCAGCGGTGTCAGTGCAGGTGGTTGATCATACTGAAGAGGAACATGCTGGAAAGGAAAGTTCTGATGGTTCTACATCACTTGATGTACTAGAAACTGAGCCTCAATCTGGATCTAAGCTCTCCAATACACCAGTTAAGAGTCGATCAGCTACACCCATCCCAGAAGAGAAGAAAGGAAACCGAAAGCGTCCACTGAGTGAAGATAAAATCGAGAAAATGATGGGTCCATTAGTAGATAGACTGTTGAAGGCTCAAGAATCTAGTGATAGAATGTATCTTGACTTGGAAGAGAAAAGGATGAAAATGGAGGAAAGAATGAATGAAAGGGAAGAGAGGCAGAAAAGAGAGCAGAGAGAATTTCAACTTAAGCTATTTTCAATCATGATGGGTGAACAAGTTTCTGGAGCAAGCAGTGATCAGAGTCAAGCATCCTATGATACTTCAGCAATGCAATTTTATAGTAACATGTACACCTTTGAAGACAACCCACCAAATGTGTGAAGTGAATGTGTGCATAATAGTATCGTTGAACATGTACATATGCACGTTGCAGTGAAAGGACATGTGCTACGCATGCACAAACTTTATTATCATAATTATTATCATCTGTAAACAATAAACATGTGCATGTATGTGGTGTGGATGTCTATTTACATATAATTTACAGTTATCGGATAATTTTGTCTATGCATGCACACTGCGCTGCATTGATCTTCACATTGTTACAGTAGTGGAAATACTGGTACATGGTAGCCAGAGACGTCACCACTGCATTCAATGAGAAAAATAATGAACCAAAGCATCTCTTATTTCTTTGGGAGCATCTGTGGCAGTGTCATCCCGATGGCTAGCAGTTGGTGGTTGAGGTAGTTCAGAAAGAGATTCTAACCACTGATCATTAAACCGTTCACCATGAACTTCACATACATTGTGAAGAATACAGCAAGCTACAACAACTGTTGGGATGTTTGACAGACTCATGTCATTGCGCTTCAGCAGCCGTCTCCATCTGGCCTTTAATCTTCCAAAAGCATTTTCAACTACAATACGAGCTCGTGATAGTTTGTAGTTGAAGATTTTCTGTGAGCTTGTCAATTGAGTATTATAGCAAACGGTTTCATTAGCCAAGTCATCAATGGGTATGCAGAGTCCCCTACAATGAAAATGGGAATGTCACAGCCATTGATACCCATAGTATCCCCTTGCAATATAGATCCATTACTTGCTTCTTTAAATAGAGTTGAATTAGCAAAAATCCTAGCATCATGAACATGGCGCTTGTCCCTGTCCTGAGCATTACTAATATTACTGGTTAACAGTGATAGTGAATATTTTTGTGTACGAAAGGTTTGACGGATTTCACAGCATGGGCACAAAAATAAATACAACTCCAGATTATTTCTGCTCAGAAACATGTGGTAAAGCTTTTGGCGACGCCATTCCGTAACTGAAATTTTACAAGTGAAAATTCTTGCGGCCATGTAGTGAAATACTCGAAATTTTTGAAAATATACACTATCACTGTAAATCAGTACTACACTGTTAAAAATAAGGTGTTACAAATACACCTTTTAGGGTGCTCTATGTAGCGTGTACGTCAAGTTCCCCTGAGGGTGTTAAATTTTGCACTTTTGGGGTGTTTTACAATACCACAGTAGGTACATCTAAAGCACTTGCAAGAGTGTAAATGTAGCAGTAGAAGTACACAGATAGCAATATACTTCAAAACATAATATTGAGTAGAAAAGGGGAAAAAATGATGTAGGATGGTGAGTGTAGTGAAAATAGTCCATGGCACTATGGTTTGCAAAAGCCTTACAGAGGTGTGAGCATAAAACATGTTAAGATGAAATGAAAAATTAAAAGTCAAGTAGGGTGGTATGAGTAGTGAACATATATAGTTGTTTTAGTCCATGGCATAAAGGTTTTGTACAAGCTTACAAAGGCATGAAGGTGGTGGTTGTTGATCTTTCAAATTAAACACATAATGTTGAAAAAATAACATCACACCAGCAACTGATTTTGGGTAGGCAATATCGAAAACATAATATGCCGCAATGAGATCAATGAATGCATCACGGAGGGACTTGCTTTCTAGTAAAATGGATTTCTCACAGATGATGAAGAATTGTGCAGCCTCTGTTCCAGCTCTACCAGTGATGGCAATGAATGGCTCTGCTTGGGATAACTCACTGACTTCTCTTTCAATATCTACGTCATTTGTCTATTGGTGAAAAGTAATAACAGACATAATCTACAATACAAAACATAATAACGCACAATAGACAACATGCATTTATAAAGCAGACATATCAGGTGTAAATCCTTGCCTGGGTTGATCCTTATTAGCTTTCAGAAAATCAAAAACAGATACTGTACTATGTATGATGGACAAAATCCAGGTATCAATAGATACCAATAGGTGGAAATTTTTGGTGGACAAAAATTTCACCAAGCTCAGCTACCATTGATAATAACACAGGACAAAAATTCATGTGCCAGCAAGAGCATGTGGTTAAATAGTTGAAAATAGTACGATTAAAGCATGCATGCTACTAGTACTATCGAAATGGACACACATGAGAATGGTTGATGATTTTATTACTCTGTTAGGTAGTCTCATGGTAAATTATTTACGCTCTTACCTCAAAACACTTTATGAAGACTCCATTCTTGGTAGGTCCTCGAGGATACAATAGCTTCATCAAGATGTTGATGATTATTGAATCGGAGTGATCTACATAACGTTATTCGGTAGAAAAAGTATTATGCTTAATAACTGAATGGCCGACAATCATAGTGAGCTAACCATGTGGGAATTGCCAAAACAGGACTAAAACTTGTATATTATAGTACTTTACCAAGTTTCTAAAACACAAATATTATTATGACAGCTCTTGAATTGTATTTTTAAGCGGGGGGGGGGGGGGGGGGAGGAAGGGGGGTTTGCTATATCAATATTTGTGGGTTAGCCCAGCCCTAGCTTTAACTTTAATGTACGTACCATCAGCATTTTCAACATCGTTCTGATCCAAGTCCTCATACAACTTTTTAATCGCTGGTCTAGTCTGACATTCAATTTCCGCAATTTTCTTGATCTTGTCAGACCACTCAGGCCACTGTTGTTTTAGGGATCCTACCGAGTCATCAAGATCCATTATTGAGCGAAACTCACGACGGACCTAAGAAAAGATACATAATTGTAACTAATGTCAAGGACTCATTACCCCTTGGTAATAAAACTAATACACTTACATGTCTGCTATGACCGAAGCATGGATACTTAGAAAGGACATCAGACACCATGGGCCTATCTTGTTCAATCCATTTTCTGCGTTGTGGAGCAGTCTTATCCATCAACTCCTTTACGACAGCCTGAGACCTTGATCTGCGGCCTTTACTCCACTCATCTGCAAGGTCGGATAATGCCGCCTCATACTCGTCTTCGTCATACTCCATGCTTTCGTCCTCATCTGGTGTGATCTTGCGTCGCTTAGACGGTGGTCCAGCTGCTCCTGCTGCTCTTGATGCCCTTACAATGCCGGTAGATGTATCCTCTGGGTGATCTCGCCTGAAATTCTTAAATGAGGTTCGCAGCCCTCGCCTCCAAGAACCCTAACACAATCAATAATTATAATAACACTGCCATTATACAAGTAAGTTTTAGAACTTACATAACCATTACTCCCAATTCTGTCCCTCAGCTTAGGAAACTTGGTAATTAGCTTTGTACAGACCATAATATACTGCTCAGAAGTGAGTTGTCTGCATATAAGTGACGCATATAAAGTACAAAGAAAGCAGGAAAAAATAATCACATGTGAGGGTATCATACGCAATAACTATAGCTGAGGTAGATCAAAAGAGAGCTCAGGTAAGGTAGTAGTGGCATGCTATTCACATAGGGCATACTAATTATCCTAACTGATGGGTGTGACAGGACTATAGGACAAAATGTCCTGAATAGCTTTAACTTGTAGTCACTAAAAAAAATTAATCATAGTATGATAATTGAATTTACCTCGTATGTTGCAATGAGAGTGTACGGAGAGTCTGATTGATTTCCCTGCGTGCCTTAGCAGACACAATACCAGTGTCAATTGCCTTTTGTACACTTCCACTGAATGCACTACGGTCAGGAATCTCGAATGTGTGATGCCACATTGTATTAGATGGACTACTCAATAGTGATGGACCAGCATCCTATTGTGTATGATACAGCATGCAGATAGTGGCATAATCTATATGTATTACGAACAAACAAACCTTTCCTGGGCGAGGATTATTTTCTTTGTCATTTGCGACCGGGCCATCCGAGGTGTTAGCTTTTTCAACCTGATGCTACAAAAAAAAAACGTGTTTTCAAGTATTGCTGGGAATTAGTCTTGTATTGATTTAAATACACATGGCTAGTCAAGTATATCCACACCTTGTTGCTGCCCTTGAGAATGGCTCTGATTTGTGGCCTCAGCCCGACGCTAGGCACGAGCTCATTGATGTCCCTTTCTGTCAGCATGAGGAATGCCGCACCAGACACCTTGTTCCTCTTAAAGTTGTCGATGACTTCCTCGTCTACGTTTTTGTCTGAAAGAAAGCTTCCAAACTCCTCCACGGTGAACGATTCAACAGATGAAGCCGCCATAGCTGACTCAAGTAAGCGATCGACGCGAGCGACTGAGGTGGCGAAATAGGGCGTGGCAAAATCTATACGCATGCGCAAGTACTGGGCGCCGGCATGCGCATGGCCGGCCATGGGTACGGGTGCTAGCGCATGCGCATAGCGCATAGCATGCATGCACGCTATACACCGCGCCGTACCTCAAGACCCAGCCCACATTGATTGTGTTCGAACGTTCTGCTGTACCAAACTTCGAGAGCGCTCGGAATTTCAACCACCCTCAAGTCGACTGCTATTCATTTCAAGGTACCCGGCTTTGAAGAATGCAAAGTAAACTCTGGTACTGTAGATCTGGGCTAGCTATTTAAACCATCTACTATCTATGTTTAAACTTATGGGGCTTACTCATACCCTGTAATCTAATTAGAGCACACCCACCTTTAGAATGAAGACCTCGGGATAAAATCACAATGAATCCTTGAAATTTAATATCTGCAGCATACACAGTGTAGGAGTATGAGACAAGCAACCAAATATCACACTTGAACTCTATGTTGACTAGCCCAGCATTTTTTACATAAATGTTTAGCCTCGTCCCCAGGCCCCTCCCTACGCGGGAGAAGGGCCTGGTACACACCGACTGCGCATGTGCAAGATTATCAGTAGAATTTCCGTAAAATTGTCCGTATACTATAGCTTACCACGTGACATTTTGACTTCTAGTTCAAACAAGTACCTGGGTAAGCATCTTCGATGTCGCTTACCTGTCAACCGCTCGAACGAAGTCTTTGCGCTCGCCTCGTGTGTTTGTTGGCTAAACGTGAGGAGATTGAGAAGATGACGTAATCGTAAATAGATAGTTTACTGAGTATTTTACGGGAATATACGATGTACCCAGATTCTGGGTACAAACGGGCGCATGCGCAGTCAGTGTGTACCAGGCCCTTCTCCCGCGTAGGGAGGGGCCTGGGGACGAGGCTAATAAATGTTGTAATTTTTCAGACAAATCATGCACATCATTACTGTAAATATCCTCTGCAGATGCCTAGACTGATTTGTCCACTGTGTCCGCCTGAAAGGACTTTCAACTTGAATATGAATCTCACTGATTTTTTTAAGCATGTTCAACTATTTCACTCACATCAACCTGGATTTTCAATTACATGTGGGCTTGATGGATGCCTCAGATCCTTCTCAAGTTTCCGATCCTTTCGTAACCATGTTTATAGTTATCATGGTGGTGACTCCAGTTTGGAGCTACAGCAGGATGGTGATGATCCCACAAGAGCTGGTGGTGATGATGGTGAAGATGAGGATGGTGCTGATGATGATGGTGACACTGGTGTAACCTGGGAAATGAGTGGTATTCAACCAAGTCAGAGAAATGCTGCAATGTTCCTCATGGGGCTTATGGAGAAGCATATGATTACTCAAGCTGCTTTACAAGGGGTGATTGAAGGAGTCACCAATTTGATGCAAAGCCAGCTTGATGCTCTTCATTCTCAAGTTCACCAACAACTGTTGGAATCTGGTGTGTCTCAGGCAGCTGTTGATGGACTTCAGCCGCTCTTTTCAGGGGATGGGATGTTTGGCCGTCCTTTCCAGGGCCTTGAAACCCAGTATCAGCAGTTAAAGTTCTATCGGCAGCACTTAAACTTAGTTGTAAGTCTCTATCTTAATTTTAGCCAAACTAGAATGGCCATTTACAGGGTTCTGCCCAGAATGATCTGAGTGGTGGCTAAGCTGTAGTGAAAAATGGTATTGAATATACTATTATTCTCTCTGAGTGGTGGTAAAAATAGGCTATTTTAAGCTTGAGTGGTGGTAAAAAAGGCTGAGTGGTGGTTGGGGCTGACCACTCCCGACCAGTGTGGGCAGAACCCTGCATTTACATACAGTGTACATGTACGTATACATACATGTAGGAGCCTACTCGCATATGTCTTGGTGAAAGACGTGTATGGAAAGGGAATGGACTCAAGCGTCGTTGTGTGGCAAAGAAGGATGAAATGTTTTACATTTCGGTGATTGACACTCTCCACACTCTCCTTCAGAGAGACCACTTTCTGGACGAGGTAAGACAAAGATCACCTGGGGTGTACATGTATTTTAATCTACATGTACTCTTAGTCTTACAAACATGCCTTTTCAACTATGCAGATCAATAGTGTGCATTATTCAGGATCTGACACTTTAGAAGATTTTTGTGATGGCAAAGTATACCATTCGCATCCACTCTTTTCCCTCCAATCGAATGCACTTCAAGTCTTTTTCTATTATGATGACCTAGAGGTATGTAATCCTCTCGGATCAAGACGTAAAATCCACAAAATCAGTAAGTTACATCCTATACTCATATCCATGATTATTCACCCATTTGTTATGTGTTTAGGTATCTTTTACTTCACCCTTGGGAACGTGCAGCCAAAGTATCGTTCTAAGCTTTCTACCATTCAACTTGTTGCCGTTGTGAAGCACAAACATCTCTCTATGTATGGCATGGATGCAGTGCTTCGGCCATTTGTTAATGACATGAAGAAGCTTGTGAGTGTTAATCAATCTTGATGGCATATGTCTGTACATGTATACCATAGATCTGGAAATTTTCGTGTTATTGTATGATAAATTTTCATGTTGAAAAATTTTCGTAGGAATGACCCCTTACGACATTAATGCTAATAGAGTGCATTCTGTTTTGTAAGATTAATTTTCGTAGCTGCTTTCAAGTACGAAAATAATTTTACAATGAAACTTTCCAGATTTGCGGTATAAGTGGCTATGTACTCTAATTGGAATTGTGGTGTACCATTATGCCAAACGAATTTGCTATACATGACATTGTACA
The DNA here is from genome assembly GCA_964291365.2 of Stappiaceae bacterium. Taxonomy (GTDB): domain Bacteria; phylum Pseudomonadota; class Alphaproteobacteria; order Rhizobiales; family Stappiaceae; genus JBDWFY01. Next base: position 141,295 of record OZ219980.1, on the reverse strand, counting down.
TATGTATAAAAGTTTTAGTGTGCTCTAATTAGAATTCTGATTATGTGCCATTAGCTATAATACTGACATCTGCACACTCTAGGAAAAGGGATTTGCCTTTACTATCCAAGGGAAACAAAAACTCCTATTTGGTACTTTAGCAGCCGTATCTGCTGATAACCTCGGTAGCTTGGCACTTGGAGGTTTCAAGGAAAGTTGTATAGCATACAGGTGTTGCCGGCACTGTATGGCAACTAGAGACATGATGAGCTCCAAGGTCTGTAGGCCATTTAGTGTGCAATGTTAAGTTCAAATACTCTAATCATTTTACATGTAGTTCAGAGAAGAAGAATTTGAATTGAGGACCAAAGCTGCCCATATTACACACTGTGATGAAATCAGTTCGGGAAGAGCTGACGCTTCCAGGGACTATGGTGTGAACAGAGATTCAATTTTAAATGAGCTCAGGTACCACGCAAAGCAACATTGTCATTGTCATCTTGTCTGTACATGGGTGTTATTAACGTCATGATCATGGTCAGGAACTAAAAATAGTGATCATGCAGTATTCTCCCCGTGGGCAAGATTTCAAGGCGTGATCAAGGGCAGGGCCTTTAATCACACCAAAGCTTCTGGGTTCTCCTCATTCTTACATCGAAAGAAATTCTGTACTGAAGTCTTGTTGGGCCGATATTCCTTATGTACATGTATGCTGGGGAGAACACTATCATGGCTTACACTCTGACAGTGGAACTCCACAGAACCAAGCTACATGTAAATGTATAGTGTACAGAATCATCAAGTTTATCCCATATTTCAGTTACTTTCATGTGTGTGAAGGAGGCCTCCTTCCGGACATAATGCATGACCTATTGGAGGGAGCACTACAATATGAAGTAAAGGTTATGCTCCTGGAAATGATTACTAAAGAACATTACTTCTCCCTGGATGTGCTTAACTCACGACTTGCCACAACAGAGCTGGGATATATGGAGGCAAAAGACCGACCTACTCTTTTGGATGAACACAAAATTTCGAACTCTGGTCATACTCTAAATCAGTCAGGTATTATCCGGTCATATTTGCTTTGTAGAAATACTATAGTAACACTCTAAACCTCATTGTAGCGGCACAAATGTGGCTATTAGCTCGCATTTTACCTCTGGTTATTGGCGACTTGGTGCCAGAAGAAGATGAGCGATGGATGAACTTTTTGAGGATGATGGAAATTGTGGATATCCTCTTTTCTTCACGAATTACAGAAGATGATGCAGCATATCTAGCTGCACTTGTCTGTGACCACCATGAGCAATTTCAGCTTCTTTATCCAGATTGGAGCATCATCCCAAAGATGCATTTTATGGTGCACATGCCTCGCCTCATGATCGAGTAGGTCCTCAATAGCATGATAATGTGTGTGGTATGTAATGCAATGCATGTACATGTAGGTACGGTCCTCTAGTTCGACACTGGACTATGCGATATGAGGCTAAGCATGCATATTTCAAGACCTTGGCACAGTCAATGGGAAATTTCATCAACGTTCCTTATTCACTTGCAATGAGACACCAACAGCTACAATGCTACAACAGTTGTGCCCAAGAGCAAACAAATCTCACTGTTGGACCAGGTATTCATGAATGATATACATGTAAGCCTATTGTTGATATGTTCTCCTGCAGGCTCTGCAGTAGTTGCAGCAGTGCTTGAAGCAGAATTGGAAATCTCAGTCACTAGTGCTTTTGAGTATGTTCCTTATTGACCACTAATTATTACAAATTAAATTAAATTACCATTACCTCAGATCTAAATGGGTAGTTGTCGATGGTGTGGAGTTCAAGCGAGGTGCTGGAGTTGTATATGCTGTTGCTGACGACTCGCCGCAGGTCTTACTAATTGATACAATTCAAGTCGTCAATGGATCTACTGTAGTATTCAAGGGTAGTTGCTTTAGCACATTATACTCTAGGCATTTTCATTGCTACAAACTACATTCACTGAGAAAGGATTCCTTTTTCTTTCACCAGCAACTTTCATTTCACTTACCTGTTCATGTACGCAAACCCAGATGTTTTCCACGTGATAATGTAGTTATCATGCCGTTTTCCATCATTAATTATTGAAGTAATAACTGTTTCATCCAAATTAGTTCTTATGACTGTATATACACTTGGAACAAACTTTGTTGTGGTAGCTAAGTCCTAGTTAAGTTTGTAGCCCAATGCAAGTATGTGTGGGAATAAGGTCGAGAAAACAATTAAAGCAAGTTCCGATTATTCATGTGAGCCCACAGCACTACTTTTGTTCTATACTTAAAGTACATTGTACACCATTGTTGCTTGTTTTACATTGAAAAAATACGTAACATCACACCAGCAACTGACTTTGGATATGCAATATCATAAACATAATATGCCACATGCTCCAATCCACCACATTGTTGGGTTACCAGGTTTGAAATGATCTTTATGGAATTAAAGAGGATGTTGTGTGTACGTACATTACGGTGACAAGATACAAATGTGCATGGAGGGGCTAAAACAAAGATTCTAGATTGGGGTATTAACTTGGTATGTACAGTTCTTGAGGTTGAAGACAAACATCAGTTCACTGTATACTTGTGTGTGTGTGTGTGTGTGTGTGTGTGTGTGTAGACATATTTATACAACACTCACAATCATACCTTTCCTCTCTTCCACCAAACCTCTCTCTCTCTTTATCACACATGCAGGCACACACACACAGCACACTACACAGGCCATTGCACTTTCCAAGTATAGTACTCACAGCAGACACCAGACATAATTTATGAGGATGCCTGTGTTGTAATCACAAAGTGTAAACATGAAAACATGAATGGATCAAAGAGTAAGTCCCAGGTGGCCCAAGGCAACCACCTTACTACTATAGGTTGCATTCAAAATCCATGTGATTTCAAAAGAGCTGAAGAACAATGGAAGGAGAAAGAACTTTCCTGGTATGTACATGTAGAATACCTTATACATGTATGTTACAAGCACTATAATGGTCTTGTAATGCTGCTGCATGTAGACTGGACCTCCTCAGTGGTACAGAGAAGGAGAGGGGGGTTGCTGGAAAATTTTGATCACATGCTTTCTCTGGATACTTGGGTTTCGTCATGTGGAGGGGGTAAGTATATGTAACAAGGACATGATATTTGTTTGCCGACCTTTATACCTGTACATTACATGTACATGTTGCTCTGTTGTGTGCACTGTGATACTCTCAGTCATTGCATGCAATCAGAGTACATAGCCATTTCCTAATCATAAAGTGCACATGTATATTAGAGCCAGTACATACACATATACATGTACATGTAGGAGTTGATTAACATTGATGATTTTGAGGAATTTCAGAGGAAGAGGGGGTTGAGGAGACCAAGGAAAGACAAAAAGTAAGCTACATGCATGTTGAAAACTTGAATTTAATGATCTTAACTTGGTTTTTGTCTACAATAGGAAATAATGGACCACACATACATGAACATCGTCAGATCAGACTGTACAACTAATAACTTAACCTCAAGTTGTCAATCATGTTAAATTTTGTTTAATTTATTTCCTGATCAATTAAGTTATGGGAGGAAAACGTGGGTTGTGAAGCTTCATACTATATAGTACCCTTGTCCCCAGGCCCCTCTCAGCTTAGACATAATCAAGTGCACCATCAAATCCCTCCCCCCCCCAACGGAGTGTTAATCAAGCAGAGACCGAGTTTTATCCTCCCTGACACAAACTATTCCTTGATAAATCACCTCAATGGGGTAATGTAGTAATGTATCTCCCTGGATACCTTGATTTGTGATGCTTCTGCCCCTGAACATAATCATAATTTCCCCAAACACCCCCTTTCCCTTCATTAAAATCAGTGTTGACACCCTGGACAAGCATGAAAAATACCCCCCTTCCAAGTGGGGGGGGGGGGACACTGCATAGGCAACTGTACTCCCATCTGCGACCGGGGTCAAAGTGAGGTCAAGTGGTCAAGGCGAAATTTTGAAGCTGGTCATGCGGTCAAGCTAGGAATCAGGGGTAGCTCAAAGTCTCTCCAAGTGATCAATGGGCGTGGTTAATGCTCAACAATCAAGGGTCAAGGCAGTCAAGGGGTCAAACATAAAAATTTGATGGGTCAAGATCTTGACCCTGGTCGCGGGTGGAAGTACAGGCACTTATGTAGTGTCTCCCCCCTACATTATGCACTTGTCAATCAAATCCCCCATTATCCCCCTCCTGGGCCTTGACAAGGGGATCGATAGAGGCCCTTCCCCCAAGGTGGGGCATTTGACATGACCCCCTTTGACCTGTGTCAAGTTTGTGAATGATCTGATAGCCATAAGTCAGTGGTAATGTTTACTGTAGAATCTCAAAGTAGGGGCATTTGATCAAGAACTCGGCCCCTAGATAGAGGCATTTGATGAGAAATATGTCAAATCCCCTGGTCTTACCTCGGGCAGCCCGGGAGGGGGACAGTGGGGGTACACATGGGATAGCCCATTGAACCATTCAGATTAGAAATACCTCTTTCTTAAATAATAGATAGCCCTATAATACAAATCAACTCACAGTTAAATCAATCTACAGTGACTTCTAGACCTAGATCTTAGGCCTGCAGACATTCATGAACTCTAAATAGCGCACATCAGCATCACCACGCCCACTATACTACTGTACTATGAGTTAAGTTAGGCGCGCCCGGACGGCTAGCACTGCCACCCCTGCCCTCTGTACTTAATATTGAGTCTGTACATACAAAATCTTACGATGTGCGCGTCCATTGCAAGAAGTCATGACTGTATTATACATATTTCATTGAGTACCAATACGCGATGCTGATCCGCCGGGCTCAGCCTGCAGACACTCTGCAAGTTACATCTAAGAGTCACCTGCACAATAGCTAGCAGCTAAGCTAGTGCTTTGTTAGCCAGTTTGCTATAATATTTGAGTGCATGTTGTATGTAAGTTATGCATGAATACCTAATACTAGCTATACCTCTAAACATGGCAGTGTTTGTGATGACTGCCGGATACACCTGTGGATGTGCTAATAACACCCACCTGAGGTATTGTATATTTGCTACCTACTCTAACACCTATATGGGGTGTTTGCCAACGACAGACAATATCCTGCAAATGAATCGTCAATTGTTACCGGAGTCATAGCGGATTTGTTCCGCCGTGCCAAAGTTCCGGCGGAATAAATTCGCTGGCGGATACATTCCACCGGAAAGAATACGCTAGCGTACATATTCCGCCCGGATAATCTACGCGATCGCGTAAATATTCCGGCCGGCGCAAATGTTCACTTGCAAATATCACTCGCTTTAAAATCATTACTATGCATGGGTATGAAGATGGGCTGACCTAAGATAAAGTTTAACAAATGTAAAAGTAAAGAAAAGTGAACCATGCCCATTCAAGACACATGAAGGTCAAGGCTTATAGAGATTACAGAGTAGCTTGAAGAAAGGAAGTGAACAAATACTTCACCGTCTTCAAATTTTTGTGTACTATAATATCAATGATTCGTTGTAGCCTTCTGTGGACAATCGCTTGGACATGCATAAAGGCACATCCACACCAAATCCATGATGTGCGCATGTCACTCTGCGCCAGTGCAGAGACGTATGAAGTGGTTATGCCACTCCTGAGGCCACCAGAGAAGCTCCAATAATTATTAAAATGGAACATGTACTTTGACTCTGGTTGCACCTGTGTCAAAGAAACATCGACCGTTGCCCATCCGGAACAAATTTGCTGATTTTCTGGAAATCCGGAACAGATCCGCTAGCGAATAAATTCCGGCGGAACAAATTCGCTGTGACACCGGATGTGAGAATACCCGGCGTATTGTGCGCATATGGCACAATACGCGTTCTTAGTACCACAGGTAAAACAATGTCAAAGTCCAGTTTTTGTCATATTTATGCCAAAAATCTATTATCCTTTGCCGTCACCTACGGAGGGTAAACGTAAGTTACCAAGGCCTTCATTTCTACCCACGTAGTGTACGGCTGCCGTACACCGAGCCCGTTGCTAAGGGAGTTATTTAGAATTCCCGATCGCCAGCTCTCTGGATACAGCTAGATTCGTCGAAGTACTGTACGTTCACTCACCCTTTATGCTTCTTAGGCATCGAAAAAGAAGCGGCTCTCGTTATGGGCAACTAAGTTCGAGACTAACTTGACCGTAGCGTTGGTTTCGAACAATCCGCCCAGGTCCATCTAATTGATTTACAATTAACGCGTAGTATACGGAAACCCTATACGCATAAAGAGCAACGTCTTCAGACCGTAATTTCTCGTTTTTATGCTTGTAGCGAGATCAGGAACAAAGCGCTCTAGCTCCAAAGTGAAGTGAGCGCTCTGTCTCAGACTTGGAGGTAGTTAACTTTTCAAAAATACAGCTAACTAAAATTTCATAGAATGGGAAATATGGCGGATTTTCTCAGATCTGGTCACAATTATACATGAGTATAAGCACTTATACAAGCGTGTGCACACACATTCAGATTTGCACAAACACATACGCACACATAAAGGTACAAACACACACATGTACACTATGTACAAATATACACCACATACATGTATATGTGACCATATCTGGGAAAAAAACCGCCATGTAGCGAATTTTATGAAATTTTAGTTAGCTGTATATTTGATAAGCTCTACCCTAGAGCTAACCTGCCTCCAAGTTTCAGACCGATCGCGCGCTTCGCGTAGGAGCTAGAGCGCTTTGTTTGCGATCGCGCCACACCCACAAAAAAACGAGAAATTACGGCCTAAAGGCGTTGCTATGTACGCGTATAGCGTCCCCGTATACTACGCGTGTACCGGAAGTCAATTAAATGGACTTGGGCGGAGCAATTCGAAATGAACGCCAAAGGTCAAGCTAGGCTCTAACTTTGTCGTCGATAACGAGAGCCGCTTCTTCTTCGATGCCTAAGAAGCTAAAGAGGTGAGTCAACGTTTAGTGATTCGACGAATCTAGCTGTATCTAGGATAGCCCGCGAGCGGGAATTCCAATTAACGCCCTTTGCAACGGGCTCCGTGTACGGCAGGTGCACTGACTGGGTAGATCGAGGGGCCTGTAAGTAAAGGCTTATTTCGCCTTGGTAACTTATGTTTACCCTCCGTAGGCTACGGCAATAGTTAGTAGAATGGTTCTTTGACATGAATATGACAAAAACTGGACTTTGACAATTTTCGACCCGAGGTACTAAAAACGCGCATTGCGCGACTTGCGCGTTTTCGCGACATGCAGGGTTTTCGCAAATCCGGTCACATATATAAATATAAGCATACTTGTACATACAGGAAAAAACACCCAGATGTATAGATAAGTACAAACTCACATGTACGCACAGAGATACACAGGGTACAAATATACACATATACACACATACATGCATTCACATACATGAAGGTACATATGTACATTCACAGACATAAAGGTACAAATATGCACATGTACACATACACCCTTTCACACGCATAAAGGTACACATGTACAAACATACACATAATCACACACATAAAGGTATATACACACACATGTACACACATACACACATATAAAGGGACAAACATACATGTACACACATACACACATTCACAAACATAAGGGTACAAACACACACATGTACACACATGAACTCACATAAAGGTACACACACATGTACACACATACATTCACACACAAACATACGTTTACACAAATAAAGGTGAAAACACGCATACACATCACACACAAAGGTACAAACACATACATGTACACACAAATTCACACAAAGATACAAATGTACACATGTACACACATTCACACACAAAGGTAAATACACATGTATGTACACACATTCACTCACATAGTCACAAGCACGCATGTACAAACATACACATTCACACATAAATGTGCAAACACACACATGTACGCACACACAAAGATACACACATTTACATAAATACAGGTAAAATGTACATATATGCACACATTCACACACTTAAAGTTACAAACACATATGTGACCGGATCTGAGAAAATCCGGCATATTGACCAAACGCGCACATGGCGCAATGCGCGTTTTTAGTACCACAGGTAAAAAAAAATGTCAAGGTCCAGTTTTTGTCATATTTATGTCAGAAAACCTCTCTATTATCCTTTGCCGTCACCTACGGAGGGTAAGCGTAAGTTACCAAGGCAAAATAAGCCTACATTTCGACCTACCTAGTCTGTACAGCTGCCGTACACGGAGCCCGTTGCTAAGGGCGTTAATTAGAATTCCCGCTCGCGGGCTGTCTGGATACAGCTAGATTCGTCGAACTACTGTACGTTCACTCACCTTTTAAGCTTCTTGGGCATCGAAGAAGAAGCGGCTCTCGTTATCGACGACGAAGTTCGAGACTAGCTTGACATTAGCGTTCATTTCAAACAGCTCCGCCCAGGTCCATTTAATTGATTTCCGGTTCACGCGTAGTATACAGAAACGCCATACGCGTACATAGCAACGCCTTCAAACCGTAATTTCTCGTTTTCTATGCTTGTATCGCGATCGTGAAAAAAGCGCTCTAGCTCCAAAGCGAAGCGCGCGATCGGTCTCAGGCTTGGAGGTAGGTTAGCTCTATGGTAGAGGTTTTCAATAATACAGCTAAATAAAATTTCATAGAATGGGCAATATGGCGGATTTTCTCAGATCCGGTCACATATATGTACACACATACACACATACACATGTACACACATTCACACACATAAAGGTATAAACACATACATGTACACACCTACATTCACACACATAAAGATACAATCACTCACATATACACACATACACACATTCACTCGCATAAAGGTACAAACACACACATGTACACACATACACATTCACACACATAAAAAGATGCAAACACACACATGTACACACATACATTCACATGCATAGATATAAAGACACATTTACACAAATAATGGTAAAAACACACATATACATACATAGAGACATTCACACAAAGGTACAAACATATGTGACACTCACATGAGAAATCCACATAATGCACATCAATCAGAGATACATAATAACCGATATACGCGATAGACACATTTACACAAATAATGGTACTAAACACACATATAGTACATCTGTATGGGTTTGGCATCCTGCCTGAGAAATTCACACAAAGGTACAAATCGACAATGGCTACATATGTGACAGGCATATCGCTATGCGAGACAAAGTGAGACATAGGGTTCTACTTACCATGGATGGACTTGAGACGGCGACAGTAAGCAAGCATAATGCGCTGGACATCAATCTGAGATACAGGCCATAATAATCGCTTGGGCTGATAATTATCGAATTTCACTTTTTGGCATAGATCGATAGAGGAATCATTCCTCTACACGAAAATCTGCTTCGTAGCTTCTAGAACGCTATATTTACCGAGTTATGGCTCGAAGAAGTCAGCCGTGTAGCTACATAGAGCGTTCATGGCACGGACTCGTTGCTGTAGGCAACCGTGGCAGCTGCGAATAAAAAAGTCGCCAGCCACTTTTCTTCTTCGATTTTGTGTACAAACAAGCCTTAGAAACGCTTGTCTTCTCGTTCTTTTCCATCGAAACGGCGAGTGCTGCTCTCGTTCGAGCGTTTTGGAGCCATCTAGCTCGTTGACTTTGTGGGCGGGGCCACGGATTTTTAATAAACGGCGAGTATACGGACTTCCGCGTGCAATGTACGTAGCAATGTTTCGTTGCACTTTCTGCAAAACTATAGTACGGGCGATCTGGGTACATTTTGGCTCATATCTACATGACTATACGGGCTAGAGACTTCAAATTTGCAGGAGCAGCAGTTCAAAGGTTGTAGTTGGTAATGGTGGCCTTAACTCAAAATCGGTTGTCAGCGTATTATGCTTGGTTTTGTCATGGAAGGTCACATATGCAAACACCCACATGTACACACACACATTCACTCACAAAAAGGTACAAACACACACATGATACACATTCATACACATAAAGATGCAAGCACACACGTACACACATACATTCACACACGGACACATACACACATTTACACAAATAAAGATGTACATACATACACACATTCAAACACATAAAGGTACAAACACATACATGTACACAGATACACACATTCACACACATAAATGTATAAGCATACCATGTACACACATTCACACACATAAAGGGACAACCACATGCATGCACGCACATTCACACAAATAAAGGTACAAACACATACATGTACACACATACACATTCTCACACATTAAGGGACAAACACATGTACACACATACACACATTCACTCACACAAAGGTACAAACACATGTACACTTACATATTAACACACATAAATGTGCAAACACACACATGTACATACATTCATTCACTACAAAGATACAAACACACACACATTTACACAAATAAAGGTAAAAACACACATGTGCATACATACACACATTTACACATAAAGGAACAAACACACATGCACACACATGCACACGTTCACACACATAAAGATACAACACACATGAACACACATACACACATTCACACACATAAAGGTACACACACATGTATACATACACACATTCACAGACATAAAGGTACAGACACACACATGTACACACATTCACACATAAAGGTACACACATATGTACACACATACACACATTCACACCCATAAATGTAAAAACACACATGTACACATACACACATTCACACACATTAAGGTACGCACACATGTACACACAAGAATTATACACCACATACATATATAGATATACACATGTACACACTTTCACACACATAAGGGTACAAACACATGCATGTACACACACATTCACATGCATAAACTAGAAATACACATGTACACACGCATGCTTACACAAACGTGTACACACACATACAGACACGTACACACGCACACACATGTGCTTGCATACAGTTACACACAGGGACAAACACACACTCATGTATAAGTATAAAGACACATACATACACATACACATATTCACACACACAAATACACACTTGTACACATACATTCACACACCAATAAAGGTACAAACACACATATGCACATATTCACACACATGAAGGTGCAAACACATACATGTACACACATTCACACACATAAAAGTTCAAACACATATATGTACACACATACATACATTCTCACACAGAGGGACAAACACACATGTACACACATACACACATTCACAGACATAAAGGTGCAAACACACACACGTACACATTTACACACATTCACTCACATAAAAGTACAAACACACATGTACACACACACATTCACACAAAATGGTACAAACATACACATGTACACACGTACACCCATTCACACACATAAAGGTACAAACACACATGTACACACACACATTCACAAACATAAAGGTACAAACACACACACATGTACACACATACACATATTCAAACACACACATGTACACACATACACACATTCACACACAAAAGTACAAACGCATATGTGACCGGATTTGCGAAAACCCGGCATGTCGCGAAAACGCGCAAGTCGCGCAATGCGCGTTTTTAGTACATCAGGTAGAAAATTGTCAAAGTCCAGTTTTTGTCATATTCATGTCAAAGAACCTTTCTACTAACTGTTGCCATAGCCTACGAAGGGTAAACGTAAGTTACCAAGGCGAAATAAGCCTTTATTTACAGGCCCCTCGATCTACCTAGTCAGTGCAGCTGCCGTACACGGAGCCCGTTGCTAAGGGCGTTAATTGGAATTCCCGCTCGCGGGCTATCCTAGATACAGCTAGATTTGTCGAATCACCAAACGTTGACTCACCTTTTTAGCTTCTTAGGCTTCGAAGAAGAAGTGGCTCTCGTTATCGACGACAAAGTTCGAGCCTAGCTTGACCTTTGGCGTTCATTTCGAACGGCTCCACCCAAGTCCATTTAATTGACTTCCGGTACACGCGTAGTATACGGAAACGCTATACGCGTGCATAGCAACGCCTTTAGGCCGTAATTTCTTGATTTTTGTGGGTGTGGCGCGATCGCAAACAAAGCGCTCAAGCTCCTACGCGAAGCGCTCGATTGGTCTGAAACTTGGAGGCAGGTTAGCTCTAGGGTAGAGCTTATCAAATATACAGCTAACTAAAATTTCATAAAATTCGCTACATGGCGGGTTTTCCCAGATACGGTCACATATACACATGTACACACATTTACGCACATAAAGGTACACATGTACACACATACACACATTCACACACATAAAAGTACACACACATGTACACACATACACATTCACAAAGGTACAAACACACACATGACACGTATACATACGTTCACACATAAAGGTACACATACATGTACACACATACATTAACACACATAAATGTAAAAACACACACATGTACACATGCACACATTCACGCACATTAAGGTACAAACATATGTACACACATACATACATTCACACACATAGAGGTACAAACATACACATGTACACACATTCACATACATAAAGGTACACACATGTACACACCAATTGTACACCACATATATATACACATTCACATGCATAGAGGTACAAACACACATGTACACACATGTGTATACACAAACGTGTACACACATGTACATGAATACAGTTGCACAAAACACGCACTTGTATATATAAGTATAAGGACACATGCATACCCATACACATAATCACATATATAAAGGTAGATGCATGTACAAACACACATTCACACACTCATAAAGGTATAAAGATATACATGTACACACACATGTACACACATACACACATTCAAGGTACAAACACATACATGTTAACACACACACATTCACACACATAAAAGTACATACACATACACACACACTTTCACACACATGTATACATGCACGCACATTCACACACAAATGTACAAACACACACGTACATACACACATAAAGGTACAAACACATGTATGTACTCACATACACATTTACACAAATAAAGGTGCAAATGCACACATGTACACACATAAAAGTAAAAACACACATGTACATACATACGCATAAACATAAGGGTACAAACACACACGTACACATATACATACATTCACACACATTAAGGTACAAACACACATGTACACACACATTCACACAAATAAAGGCGCACACACATGTGCACACATACACACTTCACACATATAAAGATAAAAACACATACACATATACACATTCACGCACATATAGTTACAAACACATGTACACACATATTCACACACATAAAGGTACAAACACACACATGTACACACACACATTCACCCACATAAAAGTACATACATTCACAAACATAATATGTGACCCTCCACGAGAAAACCAAGCATAATGCGCTGGACATCAATCTGAGATACAGGCCATAATAATCGCCTGGACTGATAATTATCGAATTTCACTTTTTGGCATGGATCGATAGAGGAATCATTCCTCTACACGAAAATCTGCTTCGTAGCTTCTAGAACGCTATACTTACCGAGTTATGGCTCGAAGAAGTCAGCCGTGTAGCTACATAGAGCGTTCATGGCACGGACCTGTTGCTGTAGGCAACCGTGGCAGCTGCGAATAAAAAAGTCACCAGTCACTTTTCTTCTTCGATTTTGTGTACAAACGAGCCTTAGAAACGCTTGTCTTCTCGTTCTTTTCCATCGAAACGGCGAGTGCTGCTCTCGTTCGAGCGTTTTGGAGCCATCTAGCTCGTTGACTTTGTGGGCGGGGCCACGGATTTTTAATAAACGGCGAGTATACGGACTTCCGCATGCAATGTACGTAGCAATGTTTCATTGCACTTTCTGCAAAACTATAGTACGGGCGATCCGGGTACATTTTGGCTCATACCTCCATGACTATACGGGCTAGAGACTTCAAATTTGCAGGAGCAGCAGTTCAAAGGTTGTAGTTGGTAATGGTGGCCTTAACTCAAAATCGGTTGTCAGCGCATTATGCTTGGTTTTGTCATGGAAGGTCACATATATATGTACACGTGTACACTCATACACACATTCACACACAAAAGTACACATACACACATACACTTTCACACACATGAAGGTACAAATATACATGTACGCACACTCATGCACAAAGGTACAAACACACGTACACATGCACATTCACACACATAAGGTACAAACATACATATGTACTCACATACACATTTACACACATAAAGGTGCACATGTACACACATACAGTCACACACAAAGATACAAACACACACACATACACACATTTACACACATAAAAGCAAAAACATACATGTACATACATACACACACATAAGGGTACAAACACATACATGTACACATATACATACATTCACACACATTAAGGTACAAACACATGTATTCACACATTCACACAAATAAAAGTACACACATGTACACACATACACACGTATAAAGATAAAAACACATGTACACACATACACACATTCATGCACATATAGTTACAAACACATGTACACACATACACATATTCACACACATAAAGGTACACACACATTTACACACATACACATTTACACACATAAAAGTACAAACACACACACATTCACAAAACATATGTACACATACACACATTCACACATAAAGGTACACACACATGTACACACATACACACATTCATAGTCATAAAGGTACAAACACACATGTACACATATACACACATTCACTCATAAAGGTACACACAAATGTGCACAAATACATTCACACACACAAACGTAAAAACACACATGTACACATACACACATTCACACACATTAAGGTACAAATACATACATGTACACATATTCACACACATAAAGGCACAATACATGTACACATTCATTGACACACATAAATGTACAAACACATGTACACACACACATTCTCACACAGAGGTAAAAACACAAATGTACACACATTGACACACATAAAATTATTAACACATGCATGTACACACATTATCACACATAAAAGTACAAACACTCACATGTACACACATACACACATTTACACACAAAGGGACAAACACATATGTACACACATACACACATTCAAAAGTACAAACACACACATGTACACACATACACATATTCACACACATAAAGGTACAAACACACACATGTACACACATACATTCACACACAAAAGTACAAACGCATATACACATGTACACACATTTATGCACATAAAGGTACACATGTACACACATACACACATTCACACACATAAAAGTACACACACATGTACACACATACACATTCACAAAGGTACAAACACACATATGACACGTATACATACGTTCACACATAAAGGTACACATACATGTACACATACATTAACACACATAAACGTAAAAACACACACATGTACATACACACATTCACACACATTAAGGTACAAACATACACATGTACACACACTCACATGCATAAAGGTACACACATGTACACACACCAATTATACACCACATATATATATATACACATTCACATGTACAAACACACATGTACACACATGTGTATACACAAATGTGTACACACATGTACACACATGTGCATACACAAATGTGTACACACATGTGCTTGAATACAATTGCACAAAACACACACTTGTATATATAAGTATAAAGACACATGCATACCCATACACATAATCACAAATATAAAGGTAGACACATGTACAAACACACATTCACACACTCATAAAGGTATAAAGATATACATGTACACACACATGTACACACATACACACATTCACACACATAATGGTACAAACACACATGTACACACACACACATTAACACGTATAAAGGAACAAACACACATGTACACATTTTCACACATATAAAGGTACAAACACACACATTTACACACATACACACATTCAAGGTACAAACACATACATGTACACACACACATTCACACACATGAAGGTACAAATATACATGCACGCACATTCACACACAAACGTACGAACACACACTACACATACACACATAAAGGTACAAATGTACTCACATACACATGTACACAAATAAAGGTGATGTACACGCATACATTCACACACATTAAGATACAAACACACACATACACACATTTACACACATAGAAGTAAAAACACACATGTACATACGTACACATACACATAAGGGTACAAACGCATACATGTACACATATACATACATTCACACACATTAAGGTACAAACACACATGTACACACGCATTCACACAAATAAAGGTGCACACACATGTGCACACGTACACATATTCACACATATGATAAAAACACATATACACACATACACACTTACGCACATATAGTTACAAACACATGTACACACATACACATATTCACACACATAAAGGTGCAAACATACACTTGTACACACATACACATTCACACACATAAAAGTACATACACACATTCACAAACATATGTACACGCGTACACTCATACACACATTCACACACATAAAAGTACATACACATATACACAGATACACTTTCA
Source organism: Stappiaceae bacterium (assembly GCA_964291365.2). Taxonomy (GTDB): domain Bacteria; phylum Pseudomonadota; class Alphaproteobacteria; order Rhizobiales; family Stappiaceae; genus JBDWFY01. The sequence goes on along the minus strand of OZ219980.1, from coordinate 124,749 downwards.
CACACATGAAGGTACAAATATACATGCACGCACACTCACACACAAAGGTACAAACACACGTACACATGCACATTCACACACATAAAAGTACAAACACACATATGTACTCACATACACATTTACACACATAACGGTGCAAATGTACACATGAACACACATACATTCACACACATAAAGATACAAACATACACACACATAAGGGTACAAACACATACATGTACACATATACATACATTCACACACATTAAGGTACAAACACATGTATTCACACAAATAAAAGTACACGCATGTACACACACATAAAGATAAACACATGTACACACATACACACATTCATGCACATATAGTTACAAACACGTGTACACACACACATATTCACACACATAAAGGTACAAACACATACATTTATACACATAAAAGTACACACATACACACATTCACAAAACATGTATGTACACATGTACACTCATACACACATTCATACATAAAGGTACACTCACATGTACACACATACACACATTTATAGTCATAAAGGTACAAACACATGTACACATATACACACATTCACTCATAAAGGTACACACAAATGTACACAAATACATTCACACACACAAACGTAAAAACACACATGTACTCACACATTCACACACATTAAGGTATAAATACATACATGTACACACATTCACACACATAAAGGTACACATACATGTACACATTCATTGACACACATAAACGTACAAACACATGTACGCATACACATTCATACAGAGGTAAAAACACAAATGTACACACATAAACACACATAAAGTTATAAACACATGCATGTACACACATTATCACACAAAAGTACAAACACTCACATGTACACACATACACACATTTACACACATAAAGGGCAAACACACATGTACACACATACACACATTCAAAGGTACAAACACACACATGTACATACATACACACATTCACGGACATAAAGGTACAAACTCACACATGTATCCACATACACATTCACACACAAAGGTGCGAACACAACATATGTACACGCATACATTTACACATATAAAAATACAAACACACATACACACATTTACACAAATAAAAGCCACACATTCACACACATAAAGGTACACATACATGTACACACATACACACATTCACACACATAAAGGTACAAACATTCACATGTATATACGTTCACACACATAAGGGTACAAACGCATGTACACACTTACACACATTCACATGCATAAAGGTACAAACCACATGTACACACATGCATAACCAAACGTGAACACACACGCACAGACCCGTACACACACATACACACTTGTGCTTGAATTAAGTTACACACAGGGACAAACATACACACATGTATATATAAGTATAAAGACACATGCATACACATACACATTTACACACATAAAGGTACAAACACACACATGTACACACACATTTACACACTCATAAAGACACAAACATATACATATACACATATTCACACGTACAAACACATACTTGTACGCACATTCGCACACAAACACACATGTACACACACACATTCGCACAAATGAAGGTACAAACACACACATGCACATATATACTCACATTCACACACGTACAAACATGTGTACATACACACATTCACACACAAAGATACAAACACACACATGTACACACACATTCACACACATGAAGGTAAAACACACATGTATACACATATGCACATTCACACACATTAAGGTACTCTGAACAGTTAAGGCCTAGGTCCACTTGAACAGGAGTAATGGTCACATTTGAGGCCACAGACGCTACATGAAGCAAGCTATGAACTTCACACTTGAAACATGGATACTAGATATATTACAGAATTCAATTAATTAATTAATGGCCACGCCCACCTGTTAATTAATTAATTGTAGTTAAAAATAGCCATACACTCACTTAGGCGGCGTATATAAACAACAGGCAGGCTTTAGTTGAAGAGGTCCTCTTAACAAGCATATTTAGCACTACCAATTTCTAAATTAGCGTCTTGTATGCATGTACTTTCGGGGAGTTACAACCTTATGAAATCCGAGATTGTAGTCAATTTTAAGCTAATTAAACATTCATAGCCTTATAATGGCTTTATGATCGTTTGCTAACAACGAATGTACCAGAATGATGTCTGCTCTTTCCAATGGACACCCTCACAGCAAGTCCCTGGGTGGCTTTATACGCCGCCTTTCTTGACTTAGTCCACCATCTCCAGCTGCTCCGTGTAGCCTCGAACGCTTAGTACACTAACGACTGCTTGTGGCACAAGAATAGCCTAGCCTATGGATGTAAACTCTATGCTAAAGGCTAACTACATCCTACCACTAACTAACGATCACCTAGCTATCTCGTACACGACATTTTCTAGCTTACTAGCCACTCGTTTCTAGACAAAGCTCACTGTCAGCCATTGGCCACACCCCCGTATATTTTTCAATAATTCCGTTCACCTCCGCTACATGTACGTAACGCGTGCCCTAGGCCTTAATGTGCCAGAGTACACATACATGTACACACATACACGTACACACATATATTCACACACTAATGTACATACATGCACACATTCACACACATAAAGGTATAAAAACACACCTGTACACACACACACATTCACAGATATAAGGGTACAAACATACACATGTACACATATACACACATTCACACACATAAATGTACAAACATACACATATACACACATACACATTCACACAAAGGTACACACACATGTGCACACATTCACACACATAAAGGTACGCACACATTCGCACAAATGAAGGTACAAACACACACATACACACATTCACATACATAAAAGTACAAACACACATGTAGACATACACATTCACACACATAAAGCTACACATGTACACACACACATTTACACACATAAAGGTACAAACACAGGTGTACACACATGCACATTCACATACATAAAAGTACAAACACACATGTACACATACACATTCACACACATAAAGGTACACATGTATACACATACACACATTTACACACATAAAGGTACAAATACACACATGTACACACATACATATTCACAGACATAAAGGTACACACATATTTACACATACACACATTCACACACATGAAGGTAAAAACACACATGTACACATACATACAATCACACATTAAGGTACACATACATGTATATATATATATGACCTGTGGTGAGTTGAAAGAGGGGAGAACCCTTTAATTATAGTATGAAGGATAATGTTAAATCCCTTAATTTTTATTGTTGTGTACATGTACAAGTCATGTAGCTCAATAGTAATCCATACTCCATGTAATTCAAGGCTTAGCCCAATATGGATGGGGCTAACATTCACTCATGTCTGTGTTGATAGTATCAGAGGAGGTACAAAAGGATCACGTGCTCCCTCAAAAATGCTGTATCATCACTTTTTATCCCCATACTCTTTACATAGTAAAGCTTCGACAGCGATTGTCAAAGGAGGGATCACCAAACAAATTATATGGCTATGATCAGTGATTGAAACTACACTATTATTTTAAGCTAGAGATCCCTTGGGGATCCTACAATTTTTAACCTTCAACACAGCAACTGTATGTGGGACACACCCATGATGACACAAACTGCGAGTCACATGGAATATTAACGATTTCGTACCTCCTCTGAGCTGAACATGTACATGTATTGTTTAAATGAGGACAGTCAGGACACCATGCATGAAAATGACACTATACATTGTACATACATGTATAACTCTACATGTACATGCATGTGCACATGTATACATACCTGAGGAGATGGGTCCATAAAGTGAAAGGTTAGTAGATCTTCCATACCAAGTAACTTGAGAAGCAGCATCACATTATGGACTATACGATGGATCTCTGGAACTGTCACTTTCAGTCTACACTAAGACCCAGGTAGATTGGGTGATGAGGAATGTAGTGTGGGATGTAGTATTTGGCCACAGACCACAAACCACAATGACGTACTACAGGGCTTCACGTGTGTACAATTACGTATGTATGAGGCTCCAACGCTATGAATATTATTATAAAGACATGCATGCGCAATAATATACACAAGAGGTCACTAAGGTCACAGTGTTTAGCTAGAATCGATGTCAGTGTCACTTCCATGATCTGTTGCCCATGAAACTCATCACTATGTTCATCTTCATGTTTCTGACTGGTCATCTTTGTCTGCTGGTTCATCTTCAGACTCTTCCTCTTCATCATCACTCTCTGGAGAGTCTCCATCATCCCATGTGATGCTTACCTCCCCATCAGTTGTGTGCCAATCAAATTGTTCATAGCATGGAAGGAAAGGAGACTGAGTTAAAGGTATGCTAAGACTTAGTTTTAAGATGTAATTTGCTCGTTTACAGTGTAAGACTAGTGCTTGTGATGAGGATATCAGCTTCAACTCATGTAATTTAGTCACTTTGGATAAAATCGTGCCATTTTAAAAGGCAAAGTAGTAGAGAAGTTGACATACATTAAGCTTCGTCAGAGTTGGGGTGATTGCATATTAAACTATAACCGCAAAAAACTGGTTTTGACCTGAAGAATGGTTTATGTTTGTAAAAATTAACTGCTGTGACTAACCTTATCCATGCATATTCGTGACTTTTTGATGTATTGGAATTTTCCCATTTCCATTTTGAGAAATCGGCCATCGGGACACACAAAGCATAGATCATTAATAAATATTTCTAGAACCTTTTGTCAGTGGTTCTGATGTGATGCTGTTTTCCATTATAGTCTCTGCTATGGTTATCATCCACATTTCTTTCCACACTGTATATACATGTACACTAAGTTCAAGTTACATGCAGCCTGAAAAACACCTGGCAACAAGCAAGCAAGCAGGAAATGAGGGATATTTGAAACTTCAAATTTATACTTGCCAATTGGAGGAGGAGAGATCAAAGTTGACACAGCATAATTTCTTTTGCACACACGGCTTGCCTTACAGGTCGAGTAATAGTATTGTTATGCGCGTGCATAATAATAATAGAGCACATGCAACACCCACGCGTGACGTCACACAACCGTTCCTGGCATGGAGAATTGAAGTTAGACTCACCTTTTTGGATTTTTAACGGTAGCTTGTGCACCTCGGACAAGGTCTTATCCACATCTAGGCTGGTCTGCTGGCAGTGCAAGTTGAAGGGATGACATCATCCAAAGTTGGGATCATTTTGACCTTTCGCATCAACCTGCCCAAAACGCTGAAGTTGGCAGAGACAGAAAAACCGAGAGAACGCGTGTACAGATAGGTCTATAGTGTGAAAAGTAGAATAGATACAGACTTGTAGTTTGTTGTTATGATTGCAGTGGAGACTATATTTACAAGAACTCGGCCAGTTGGAATGCTGAATCGTGAAGCTAGAGAACAGTGAACGCCGATATAATTTTGGTAATTATTCTTTGTTTTCAGTGACGTTTTAGTACTACGTACAACAAGCAATAGCCAAGATTGTTGTGGTAAAGTGTAGTCTTGAAAGTATATTTTCTTGACTTAGAAAGAGAAGGGATGAGTCTTCCTGGCATCAACCTGCCCAAAGAGCTGAAGTCGACTCCAGACATAATTGTACCCGCGCACCTGTCAATTTCGCGGGCAAGAATCTTACTGTTACCCAAGATTGTAGGTTACAGTGTGCTATTTCATCATTCTTTTCGTGATTTCGATCATTAGAAAGAGCTACTGGACAAACGTAAGAAAAATACAGACAATAATATACAGTAATAAAATCTTGATTATCATTCCCATATGTTTGATTACATGACCTCTGGCCCGAGGTAGTCACGTACGTAGGTGGCAGGGCCGTAGGAAGGTATTCAAGAGTGGGGAGGCTCTCTGTAGAAGAGTTTGTAGCAATTAAGCGCGCGCGCAAAATTTGAAGCCACGCCCGAAAATAGTTAAACCACGCCCACTAAATCTCTCCATTCGCGCGCGAACAAAGTACATTGTTGAATGCTCACTTATGATCATGCATAATCGCAGGACTGTGGCTCGAGCTCATATCCAGGATGATTAACAGTGCTGAATCAGCACCAGCTGGTTCTGCGTGCACGTGTTGCGGTTTGGCATATTTTAGGTAAGATTTAGGGGGTCAAAGCTCGGATGTAAGGCATTAAAAAAAGTGGGGCGGCTCGAGCCGCCCCGCCTCCGACGGCCCTGGGTGGGGCCTCCGTGTAGACTGCTTTGCTGAAAGTACTGCCTTTGAACATGTGAATGTGTGTGAAGAGAGGGTAATATGTATAACGTACAAGTGCATATTTTTTTCGCATACAATTTAAGTGTGTGGATCGTGATGTACATGAGTAATGGTCATCCTATTATTGTTCTACCTTAATTATTAACCGATTGTAAGTGAATTCGCTACACGCATGCGTCAACACCGGAAGGTGGTTGTAGCGAATTCACTACAGCTGTACCGTACTCATCTTTAGTCAATATTGTGCTTCAGAGGAGCCACTGACCTATTCGACATTGAATCGAGTCTCTCCACCGACCACTCCCACCGTTGATTTCTCGATCTTTTATCGCTACAAGCTTGCACTTATTGAACCGGTAAGTGATAGTACATGGTGTAAAGTTCAATTCATGAATATAAATACATTACACAATAACTAGCTAAATGGCAGCTAAAGGGCCCGCTTGACTGTGGATGACGTGCTGCAGTATTGTACTGATAGCGATGATGATGCTGCTGCTGACTGTGAGCCTGACTTTGATCCAGATGAGCTTGTCATGGATGGTAGTGATGACAAATTTAGTGACTTGGAAGGGGATGAATTTGTTGATGACATCGATGAAGACGACCCCAACACCCTGCATGATACTCCAGCAGCAAGTAGTACAGGCACCTTCAGCTCTTTTGGTAACCAAGATTCGACATGGAGCACCACCATCACATGCCTATCCATCCATCCTTTCACCTTCCCAGTAGGCCCCACTCAATACATCTTCACTGAAAGTCTTCGACCTGTTTTTCTCGCCAGACCTAATGGAAAGAATAGTAAAAGAAAGCAATGCATATGCAAAGATAGCAATGGGAGACGAGAAGTATGACAAATGGTCGAAGATAACAGTGGAGGAGTTGAAGGCGTTCTTGGGATTTAGTGTTTTGATGGGCATAAACCATCTTCCATCCCTCAACGACTAATGGTCACGAGATCCCTGTCTTAGGTATGTTCCAGTGGCTGATCGCATCACTCAAGACCGATTCCTTGAGATCTTACGGTATCTCTACTTTGTCAATAATGACACACTGGCTCCACATGAAGAGGATGGCCATGACCGTCTTGGGAAGGTCAGACCACTGATTGACCACCTGTTCACCAAGTTTGCTCAGGCCTACGAGCCCCACTGTGACATTGCTGTTGATGAGGCAATGATCAAGTTTCAGGGTAGATCATTGCTGAAACAGTATATGCCACTGAAACCAACCAAGCATGGGATCAAGGTGTGGGTTGCCGCAGACAGCACCAATGGCTACTTCTCGAGGTTTAAGGTCTACACAGGAAACAAGAACAACACCACTGAGCATGGGCTAGGAGCTAGAGTTGTCAAGACGCTCACCTGATCTCCAAGCTAGGAAAGTACCACCATGTCTATTTTGACAACTACTTCACCAGCCTCAAACTCCTGGAAGATCTTGAGAAGGACAGCATCTATGCCTGTGGCACTGTGAGAAAAGATCGCAAGGGTTTTCCTCCCCAGTTGAAGAAACCGAATCTGAAGAATAGGTGAGTGTACACATTATGAGTGTACACATTATGAGTGTGCATGTATGTGCATGTGTGTGTGCATGTACATGTACGCATGTGTGTACATAACAGTGTGTGGATGCATGAATAACAGAGTTTGTGTGTGTGCATATATGAAAGGGGAGGAGGAAGTATGTTGAACAGCATAATACTGTGTGTATCAACTGTTTGTATGGCTTTTGTAATGATATTGACTCTTGGTGGCCAAGCTGTAATGTGCACATAACATGGTGCTATGCTAGCCATGTGTATAGGTATGCACTGGTTGGCATAGCACCATGTTATGTGCTCAGCAAGATTGGATATCATTACAAAATAATACAAATGCCAACTGTACAAACAGCTGTTACACACAGTATTGCACAGTTCAATACTCTCCCTATCTCCCTTTCATATACTCTTGGTACAATTTACACACAAAACAACTAAATACACACATAATAGAGGTGAATTTCTCACAGTCCAGAAAGGCAATGTATGTGCAAGTTCTTGGATGGATAGTAAGGTTGTCACAGTCATGTCCACCACCAGCCAGCCCCAGTCGACTAACGTCCTCCGGTGCCAAAAGGATGGTTCGAGGATATCTGTGCCTTGCCCCATGTCTGTCTTGGACTACAACACCTATATGGGCAGCGTTGACAGAGGAGACCAAGTCAGGGGCTACTACAGCTGCAGAATGAAATGCAGAAAATTTTACAAATACATCTTTCATTTTCTGCTTGACGTGGCTATCACAAATGCCTTCATCCTACAAAAGGGCTATTGTGAGGATGCACCTTTCAGCTCAATCAAGGAATTTGAACTCAAGCTGGCAAGTGAGCTCATAGGAGACTACTGCAGCAGGAAAAGAGCTGGTCGTAGTGGAGGAGTTGTTTGTTCTCTCGCTCTCCGACAGTTCCTACCACCATTCCTGAGAGCGATCCCTCCAAGAAGGCAAAGCACAGGCGAGCACGCTGCACCAGGTGTTACAGCCGGACAAAACGGAGTGTATTCACCTCGTGGTACTGTACCTAGTGTCATGTGTGGCTGTGTCATACAGGAGAGCAGAACACAGACTGCTTCATGATGTGGCATGCTCAACACGTCCCTGAACTGTAACAAAGTTAATTTTTATTGTACTGTAGTTTTTTCTTATGTTACTATCTACTTAAGGCAGCTATCAGATACTGCCTCTGTATGCTCTAAACATATAATATATAACTTGGTAGGCCAAAGAACCTACAAAGAGCCTACCAACTGAACAAATACTTGAGCGATCATTACTACTTACACTCCTATTGTCTATAGCTACTTTGTCAAACTTGACATGCAATACTTACCTGAATTGAATTGTAGCAATCTCGTTTCCAGAGCTGATGTTTATGATCGACTTGGGTAGCAATCGAGAGCCCGTTCATCGCTCTCGAACTTGGTAGCTTCATCCTGGCACAAATGTGGTCCCAGAAGCAGTTTTAACCGCTTTCAGTCACATGGTGTCAAAAATTGCGTTCCGTAAAAAATTAATTTAGTTCTAATAGAAACACTACGTGAGCCCAATCTTCGCATATAATTGATTAAAGAGGCTTACTCATCCTGCCCTCTCCTCCCAGCTCATCCAGATCGCTGGTAAGCATTAGCCTGAGGGGGAGAGAAAAGAGACATGTACATGTATGTATGTACAGTGACTAACATGCAGCATATTATGTGCACATCCGCATGTATGTGTACATGTACATGTACAATGTATATCATGGCTTATTTTCTATTATGACAACCTACCAGAGTTTGAAGCTCAATGATCTCCCATCTACATGTACTAGCCTTGCCAGATGACATCAGGAAATCTCAACGAATGCATTACTACCAAAATTAATTTCACTCTCGGCTTGCAGAACAACATCTGGCAAGTCTATCACTGCACAGCATGTCTATGTGAATGCTACCAAAGGCAGAGACACCAAACAGCTTGTGGTTATGAAGGTGACATGGTTTATCCCCAAAAAATTGTATTAAATTAATGATGATAACGAGTGCTTACCTGGTATACTTGAAGAGCATCCATACCAAAGTGAGGATTAGACACTGTAGACCTTGCCTTACAATAGCAATAGCCACAGTCCACTACAATCATTATACCATAAACTCTGTGTGTGTGAGAGAGAGATAGAACCCTTTAATTGTTGCAACATAAAAAATGGAGAACCAATTACATGACAACATAGATATTGTGACCCACAGGGAGATGAAAAAGGGGAGAACCCTTTAATTACAATAAGAAGGCTGATGTTGTGAGTAGAATCCCTTACTATGATTTTTTCTTTTGCTTGAGATTGAGCACCCTTCTGAAGGATACACACACCACCTCAGCACAATGCATCTACAAGTAGCTCATTAGTAAATCACCCACCACTGGGCACCTTAGATAACTTGTGGCAATAAGGAAAGTGTATGCGACAGTTTTTCATAAGTTACCTGACATTTTCAACAGAAATGATAACACTCCCATGCACTCTAAGAGAGGTATAGACAACCTATGCCCAGAAAGCACCACAAAGTATACCTATGTGCATAGTAGGGAAAAAATATTGCACTATGTGTACATGTGCATGTTTGTGTGCATATACTGCAGCTTACACACAGTGGAATATTTAGCAAATAGCTCAGAATAGCCACATCCAAGCTCCACCCACTATAAAAAAATGCTTTGATAAATGTGATAATAAAAGAGCCAACTAACATATATCGTACAATATACAGTATGCATACTTACACATAGTGCAATATTTAGGGCCTACTATGCACGTAGGTATACTTCGTGGCAGTTTGGTGTGTGGGAAGAGGTTCGAGTCTGAATGGACATTTTCCTGTTATGATTTTGATAATCACATTTGTTTACAATAAAAGAGGGTGGAGTTTGAGTGCAACACTTTCCGAACATTTTTTCCATGTATAATACTCTAAAGATTGGAGCCATGGAATGGATTCAGGCCATATATGTGTACATACATGTAGTTACACTGTACATAATTTTTGTTGCTACAAAACCTTTGTATGACAAATTCTCATGCTTAAAAAATGTCCATAGGAACAATCCCTTATCATGTTTACATTAACAGTGCACACGCATACTGTAAGACTATCAGACTGCAGATTCACACTCTCTTTCTCTCTGTCTCTCACTCCCCTCCTTCCTCCAGGTTGTATCTCGTTGTAACAACCTCAAACGTCGTAATGACCTCATATGCACAAGTACATGACACTACTTTCACACATAATGTACAACTGACCCAATACTGCCTCACAAGTGACCTCCATTTCCTCCTGTACCGGCGTGAAGATCAAGATGATGTCACTTTTAGAATGTTGAAGGTGAATCTGAATGACCTGCTACACAGCATTCTCTTTGTAATCATCCGAGGGGCTACGAGTAAATATCAATAGGAAAGATTGACCAGGGAACGTTGCTGAAAATTTATCAGCATCTATGGTAGCTGAGGTGACAAACAGTTTGAGGTCGTTACGTTAAAATACAACCTGGAGGGAGGATGGAATAACGAAGAGAGAGAGACAGACAGGGAGAGAGAGTGTGAATATATACAGCTAAGAGTACATGCATGTACTGAAATCTTTGTTGTAAAAATATTTTCGTAGTCAATGGCAGCTACGAAAATGAATCTTACAAAAATGCATGCACACTATTGACATTAGTGTGGTAAGGGGTCGTTCTTACAAAAAATTTCAATACAAAAATTTATCATACGAAAGTTTACTAACACAAAAATTTCCAAATCTATAGGTCATAAAATTGATTTTCCATTAATTAGAACACTATTCACAGTCATAGCTATTTAGGGACATAGATAAAAAACCATCCCTGAAAGAAGGGCTTACATGTAAGCTGTCAGCAAAGATACACATGATAAGAGACAGAAGCCTGAGAAGGGTGTATTATTGGTTAGGTAAGGGGTCGTCACCTTTCTTAAAGAGTGTTTAGGGATATTTCGTGAGCCTTGTCCATAATGTCCAGGTCAGGCTCCCTGAAGCACACCTCAGCAGCCATATGGAAATTCTGTGTAGGAGAGACAGAGATAGACCACACCCACTCCACAAGAGCAGTTATATGACTTGTTAGACCACTTCTCTCTTATACAAATACAGTTAATGTGAAACTAGTAGCAGATGTTATAGATAGTAAGAGTACATGTATAAAACATATAGCCGAAAATTTTCGCTATACAGTATCTACAAGTTGTGTATAGGTGGTAACGGGTACATTTACCCTATGATGTGAGTGGGTGTGGATGGTTTTGTGGTTGAGTATCTGCTCATAGACAGTCTGTAGTTCACACGGTCGGTCTAGAGAGAGCTGGACAGAGTTCTAGTAGGCTGCAGAGTCTTGTGTGTGTGCATGATAGGTTGTCCAACTTGCCCCAGAGCAACAGCAGCCCCACATGATTGCATGGGAATATAATAATTATGTATAAATGTACTGTACGTACGTATAGTATAAGCATGGTTATCAACTCAAAAAAGTGACTAAACAGTAGCCTTCCCCGTTCTTTTCAATGCATGCAAGAAAATAAGGGGGAGATACTAGGATAGGAAGGGTGGCGGATCAAGCTACACTGATTATCAGTGAGGGTAATACGATCCTTGGAGGCACCACAGAGCTACAACCTTTGTACTAGCTGCTATGTGGTCGTAACTTTGCTTTAATATCACTGCATAAAATTTACAGCGAGACCCCAAGCCTGCATCAAACAATCCAGCAAGTGTAAAATTAATACACACTCACTCATCTTCTAGTACCTTTTCTCGTTGAAGGCATCGAAGACCCACTGACAGCTACCGGAAGGTTCAAGTACTTGGAGAACGCGACGCGACTTTTTGGACCCCAGCCTTGGCGTAGAGCTCGTTAAATCGGCAAGATATCTCTCCCATTTGCACGGAGGACAGCTGGCACACAACCTTCTCATAGGTACGCTTGAAAGACGACTCGCTCCGATCCATCTTTAATACGATCGTTTGGTAAAGGTCGTTTGAATAGGACATTAATCGGGGCATATGCATATACCGTAGTTCGGGAAATTTTCGCGTATAAAATTTTTCACGTTTTAAAATTTCGTGTTAAAAATTTTTCGGACATCGCCTATTTGTCCGAAAAATTTTTAACACGAAATTTTAAAACGTGTGCTAGTCAGATCCCGAACTACGGTATATATGGGAGGAACTGCATTTGAAAATCTGGACGAGCAGGTGGACGAATACCCCCCAGTATGTTTGAGATTCAAAGATGCCAACAAACTGCAAGTTTTTGCAGCTGGCTGGATAGCAGGCAGGTGTCTGAGATCATGCTGTGAGTTCAAATACGCACCTGTACCTTCAATAGGCCTGACTGTGATAGTTTGGGAAATGTTAAATCGGCAAGACTGCCAAATTTAAAATAATTTGCCATTTCTTTTGAAATTTATTTGCAGGTGTGTCTCGCTCGCCGATGCCTCGTGGCTACTGCTGCCTCAGGGAGAAAATAACAAGGCAAGGTAACACACTGAGTTGGTGTGTAGCTATTTCGTGGTAGTTCAAAGCTTAGCCTAATATGGATGGGGCTTTAGCATGTCATTTGTACAGTCCAGTCAAGCCTATGCCTGTGTTTTGGCTTCATATCTGGTGCACATTTGAACTGTCTTTCTAAATTTAGTCTATATTTCAGGATCTTCCCCTTGGTAGTGCATGAAGCCTGTCAAATGTACATTATGTATTAATTTATGTTGCAGTTTGAGTACACATATGTAGCAGTTTGTGGCTGCATACATGTACATGTGGGTGTGCACACCTGTGTGGAAAAGTACCCTTATCTGAAACCACTAATTATCCTATGTATACATTGCTCCATGGCCTTGTCACCTTGGGGCAAGCTACAGCAAATTCAGGCACCTTTGCAACAGACTGGCTACCTTAAAAACCACCTTGTCCTGCTGTGTAAACTGTTGCTTGTGGCTTATTAAATGAACTACAACTATGGTTTTAGTCCTAGCACTTTTTCTATTGCAAAGGTGCATGAATCTGCTGTACATACACACTGTATAGGAACAGTGTTGTATACAAGTGGTACTGGTGTGTGCAAAATTTATAAAGAAGGCTGAACTGCACCGATATCCTACGATCCTAGCTTTATATACTAAGGAAGTAGGTTGAATCCTGACATACAGACCAAATTTGAGGAATTATCCAGGTGGGATTATCAATGTGCACCACAAAACAGTCGCACATGGTCCGTGCCCATAGTTAAGAGGGGTCCTTGTTCATACACATGTAGTTGTATACTATTCTGGTGCTGCTACTTTTGTCTATTATATCTCCAAGGTGATTTTGAATGCTTAGTTTCATGATAATTGCATGTAGTTACATATGTTATATAGCCTCATCCCTTGGGGGGAAGGGGATATCCCTCCCCAAATACACTCTCCCTATGGCTTACATTTTGTTTAGCTACTGCAGAGCAAAGTCTATAATATTATTATGGCATTGTTTCTAAATAGTGCCCACCGCTATTCAAATTTTCTCTCTAATAATCCGAATTACACATTAAGATTTACTGTGAGTACTGGTAGCCATGTGTATAGCTACAGTTCACTATCAAAATTAAACAGTATTGTATATGAGGTATACAAATTTTGTACGCATGCAATTGTCTTCTTTCTAACCTGTGTGATCCCCCCAATATGAAACTCTAACGTCCTAACTAGAGGATTTTGTATGCTTTTTATGTTGTAGATTTGTGTCTGTACCTCTGTTATGACTCGGACTCGAGGTGTTGATATCTGGACTGGTCTTCATCCTTGAATTGAGCTGCCCTCAACTCTACAACCATCCTCCTCATCCGTCCAACGAGATGTCATCAACTGAATTGTCCACTACTCATGCAGCCATGGATGTCAGAAGCGTGAAGAGTGCTACAATTGACCTCACCCTGTTGAAAGGACCAATAAGGTAGGGTGGGACTGCCAGTTCATGCAAATGACAAGTCAATAATGGGAGAATGGTGCATATGTGTGTTCTGTGTATTTGAGATCTTCCAAGTACAGTTTAGTTTAATTGAATGTTTGAGTGTTTTTTTTTTTCTTTTGGTGGTTTCTGTACCAACAATTGACATGTGCCCCCCCCTCCCAATTTACATGTTAATCCACTTGTCTATGTTAAATTTGTAGACGCAGATCATGTCGCGGTAGTCCTTTGGTGTGCTAGATGAAGGCCATCTAGGTGAAAAAGTCCAGGTCAAGCCTGGTGAAGAAAATCCTAGATGAAGACAAAGCTCTAGCAAGTCCAAGGTGAACTCAGTCCTCAGTGAAGTAAGCCCTAGAGTGTAAACATTCTAGGTGAGCAAGTCTGAGGTGAAGACAAGTGCTTGGTGAACAAAAGTCCAACAAAACACTGATGTGGTAAGTACTTAAGTACCTCTATCTTCATAATTATGTGCAGTTGTATGCTAACTAGGGAATCTTGTGTGCTTCTTTTTATGCTGCAACCTTATGTATGTACATGTACATGTATATGGCAGTGTGTGAGTGTATGCACTATGCATTTGGTTAAAAAAAACCTTATCTTCATACAGCTTGCACATTTATATACCAGCTCGTCAGATGACAGTGGAACTACCTTGCATCGCTTCGCTAACATTGGGATTAGAATCATCATCTGACCAGCGGTAAGTGCTACTTTATTTACTGGTATTGCGAGCTCCTGCATGAACGCTAGTGTGCCACTAGCGAGCTCCTGCATGAACGCTAGTGTGCCACTTCTTTCTTTTGTTTTCTTTCTTTTGGCACTAGTCTAGCGAGCTCCTGCATGAACGCTAGTGTGCCACTTTTATTTTTTTAGTACTGTTCTAGTGCTATTGTTAGAGCCATTTTGTCTTTTATATCTGCGAGGTATCTGGGATGGCACAGCTGTGATGGATGCAAAAGCAAGTTGCTGATATGGTACATGTAAGTGCCTCTACCCTCATACATGTGATTACATGCTAACTAGAGAATCATATATGCTTTTTATGCTGCAACTGTGTGTGTGTACGTGGTGGTGTGTGTGTGTGTTTGGGTGTTGACAAAGACCTTTTTTTCCTCATATAGACTAGCAGGTGTTGCTACCCTCATGTGATAGGAGTTTTGGTGAGCACTATTTAGAGCACTATTATCATGTACATATGTTTTGCAAGTATGTTTGTTTACTGACTTGCTATGGTTACGGAGGGGGGAGGCTGTATTGACTATGGTGAGGACTTGGAACAAGACTAGGTTATCTCCAGTGTCCTCATTGTGCATATATATTTCTCTCCATGCAGGCAGCTAGGCTGGCAGTATCAACCTCCTGCAGCAAGGTACGCATGTGCAATACGCACACATTGCCTAACTGTATGCTTAAACACTGACGACCCTATACCTAACCCATTTTGCAATATTTATCCCCCCCCCCCCCCCCCGATTTAAATGCTGCTCATTAATCCACCTGTCTACATTTGAAAACAGATCTGTCCTCAAGCAATTTGCTGGAATGAACTGCTGAACAATTGTGGAAGAACCAACGTACATGTCTAGCATTGTGTACTTATGTCATTCCTTTTTTTACAAATGCAGGTATGTCCACAGTGAATGTGGTGATACCTCGAGCTATCGACTCTACCTGTGGTTAATCCTTGCATTGAGCTGGTCTGGACTTGTACGTGTATGTCCTCTACATGCATCCATTCAACGAGACATCAACTGGATTGTCTACCTCTACTCCTGCAGCCATGGATGGGACAGATGTTGGCAACGTGAAGAGTGATGGGGCTATACAGGTTAGCAATGGGTTATACTGTTTTAATGATGTCCTGTAGGAGTATGGTGAGCATTATTTAGACTATAAAAACAAGTCACTGATGCCTCGACATAAACATGGCTGGCCCACCTAGTGCTGCACTGCACTGACAAGGCCTAATTAGGCCGAAACAGCTGTCTGCAGTTGCACTTTTGGCACCAAACTTTTGAACTTTCATGTAGCTGAGCAGAGAATTTTGTGTGCTTTTTATGCTGCAACCTTGTGAGTTCACAAAGTCCTTTTCTTTTTTATATAGGCTAGAAGGAACTCGGAGCAACTGTGGACAAACACTGTATCCTAAGGCATTGTTTATGTTGTATGTCATTCTTTCTTTACAGGTAATGCAGTGTGTGGCATGGATGTCACTGTTCTCCAGCTGTGTTGGGTACTGACATGCAAAACATGTATGGTACATGTACATGTAAGTACCTCTACCATCATACGTGCAGTTGTGTGCTAAATAGAGAATCTTGTGTCCTTTTTTTGCTGCAACTATGTGTGTGTGTGTGCGTGCATGCATGCATGTACTGTGTGTTTGGTTCAAAAACCTTTTTCTTCATACAGAGTGTTACTGTTGTCCTGTAGGAGTTTTGGTGAGCATTATTTAGAAACTGTCATGTGCATTTCTAATTTTTTCATATTGCAAATGTGCATGTTTAGTGACTTGCTGATGTGAAGACATGTGGTCCTTCCCTACCCTGGTTGTGATGGGTGTGGATACACAATAACAATTGACTGATGTGGTATGTACCTCTACTTTGTTTTGTGTTATGAAATACTTTTCTGCTGCTACTGTTAGAGCTATTTTGTGTTTTATATATTGTAGATGTCATTGTCTCTGCGACTGTGATGTTCTGAAAGGAAGTTGATGTCATGGCCTCCCCGACTATGATGCTTGTGGACACACAAAAGTAATTCACTGATGTGGTATGTGCCTCTACCATCACACATGTACATGATAGTTTATGCAGTGTTCTTCTCAAAAATAATTCAAAGCATGATCAAGCTTTCAGCTCTATACTTTCCCACATCAAAGAAAAATTTATGCATGCGTACCTCGATCTATATCTCAAATTACCGGTATACTAATTGCCTGTGGATGAGCCTAACTAATTGTACACAATTTTTGAAATTTTGTTGTAGGAAATGGACCTGCTGTGAATTGTGATGCTGCTAAGTGTTGCCTGAACAGAGGCTGAGGATGGTTACAGGACGGGTCAGATCGAGGTGGCCAAGTGACCAGCTAATAAATCTGACTGCCTCTTCCCCTCAACAAAAGCTAAAGGTAGGCTTGTCTATATCATTTGTGCTGGGGGGGGGGGGCTTCACAACTAGGCTCTTCAACCTGTAGTGGCTCAGTTCGTCAAATCTGTGAATGATCTGATAGCCATAGGTCAGTCGTACAGTTTACCGTACAAAATTTATCTTGAAAGTATCAAGAACTCGGCCCCTAGATAGAGGCTATTTAATAGGCCATTCCAAGTTGTATTTCTGTTTTTGATCCCCTGCCTGTGTGCTTTTGGCAATCTCCACATTTTCAGCATCCTCAGTAGTTTGTATACTACATGCATGAAGTGACGTGCAGACATTTTGATGACAAGAGTCTGATTGGCTTGTATTGCTGGGTTGCTGGTAGTTCCACCCATCCACATGATCTTTGGAAGAATCCAGGACCAGAAACAGAAGTACAACTTGGAATAGCCTTAGTGAGAGAGATGTTAAATCCCCTGGTCTTACACAATGTACCTTGGGCAACCTGGGAGGGAAATAGTGGAGGTACACATTGACAGGTGCATTTATATTAAACATTTGAATATGCTGCTTGTGGACATGGCATATGCACACCCTCCCACTACACCTTAATAAGATTCTGGGGGAGAACACTGGATGTACATGTATGTATATTTATACACAATGTATCTCCACACAAAACTGTGGACTCAGTAGAAGCTAGTGGAAATAGGAAATCAACCAGTGAGTAAGGGGGGGGGGGAGCTAGAGGCAGAGCTTCAGAGTCAAGAACATCGGGTGGATCTACTGGTGTTGGCGGTGGTGGAAATGACCAATCAGAGAATAGCCTCAGGAGCTAGTGGAAGTGGTGTAAAGGTCAGGGTGAACAAATTATACAGCGTGCACATTAATAGAGAGAGAGAGGAGAGTGAGAGAGAGAGACAGGGACAGAGTTATGTAGTTATGTTGAGCAGTGATGATCTTTATGATATGGGACCCCTTGGAGTTTGAAATGTACTTGTACAACACATAAGGTAGGTCCCATGGGACCTAGCTCCTTTAATTTGCATCAAAGTTCCCCTCCTTAAGTTTATTCAAAATTATCTGATTGTGCCTTTAACTGTGTAAGGGAGGGAGGAGGTTACGAAGATGTACATACACATTGTCGACGTGCAGTGCACAACAAGCAGAAAAAAAATTGCAGAATAGACTCATGTAGATTGCAATTTTTAGTACATTAGGTAATGATCGTCACTTATATATACTTTCCCCTTTTTGTTCGTTATATTGTGTTAAGATGTGACAGTAACCACTATGCCATACTAGGGGTATCTAAGACTGCAGAGGAGGTTGAAATCAAGAAAGCCTACAAGAAACTAGCTCTCAAGCTACACCCGGACAAAAACCATGCCCCCAAATCAGACGAAACATTCAAAGGTATCTGTACTGCTACCACCATGTGTAAATTTAAGTTTAGAAATGTTTGTGAGAATGTCAGCTATTGAAAATGAACCTTATGAAAGTACATTCACATTACTAGTGTTACTTGTATGTGGTATGGGGTCGTTGCTGCTAACTTAGTCAACATGAAAATTTCTAGCTTCAAGGTATTACAAGTGACTTGTACATTTATGTGATGTCATTGATGTTCTAGTACTCCCAGTTCTGCATTCCTGCATGTATGCATACATCTTTCTTAGATAATGGGATAAAATGGTTTGCTACAGTGTACGTACATGCGCATGTATCAGTTTTCATGTATTGGACTGGAAAGTAGTAGTAATAAGGTGATATTTGTTTCATCTATGTGCTTTCGCCCTGCTCAAAATTTGAGGGGAGGAGGCATCTCTCCACCATTTTTGTACATCATCAGAGATGATCACATACTTGGACAAAAATGCTGTGTCGTCACTTTTATCCCCATACACTGTACATAGTAAACTTCCATGGTGATATTCGATGGTGGTGGTCCCTCAGGATTCCCAAGCAAAAACGATATGACTGTGATTGGCGATTGAAACTATGACATTTGAGCTAAATGTAGATATCCCTAGCTTGGGGATCCAGTGATTTTTTAGCTTCAACACAGCAACTCTATGGGGACACACCCATAATGTTGCGCATTGGTATACATGAAACTTACGTGGAGTATTTCATGATGTAATTGTCTGTCTTTACTTGCAGCTGTGAGCAAGGTCTACTCTGTGCTTAGTGACAAAGAGAAGAGACACTGATATGACCAGTTTGGTGATGAAGGTCTCCAAGCATCTGGCATGAACGGAGGGCGAGCTAGCTACCATTATGCCTATGATGATGATGAGTTTGATCCTAACGACATATTTTGGATGTTTTTTGGAAATAATTTCAAATTTGGAGATGAAGGTAAATGATAGTACAAAAATAGAGAGCTATAAGAGTTCTCTAGTATAGATTTTTTTTTGCTACTGAAAATAGAGTATGGCTTGTTCTTGTGATCATTTTTAATTTGCTCATATTTCATGTGGCTAATGTACATTGTTGTACATTGTAGGTACAGTATGAGGCCCTTGAGGCATGTGCATGTAAACAGAGTGTGAGTAGGAAATTTTTTAATTTGACGGTTGCCAAACCACCAAATTTAATTCCCTATTAATTTTCCTAGCTGATATATTCTAGTCTTGTGATATACTAATGTCCTTGTACTGTACTTTATTCATACACTACTGGTGGTGATGGCAAACTCTACAGGAGAGCTCACAGGAGAGCTCACAGGAGACCTCAATACCACACTCATCATCATCATTACCATGGCAACCAACTGGTATGTTCCACGTACATATAAATGTATGCTACATGCATGTACATGTATGTACTCCCCCACCCATCTATAGCTCCTTTAATTTGTTGAACTTAATTCATACATACATACCAGTGTACATGTGTGCATCATGCTCCACAGCATTTATAGTAACAAACGCTACAAATCATGCTTTTTTAACGGCCATGCCTATTGACCACACCTAGTAGTGCCATAATAGTATGCGGCTTCACTACACACGTTGTCGAGTCAGAAATATTGTTCTATAGACTAAAGGCTAGAGGCTAGGGTAAATACGTAGCTACATGTATGCTTTGCTATATACATGTATGTGTCATACAATGCATGTGGGGTATGTGCTCTAGAGAGCTCTAGTTTTTCTTTTTTTTGATTGGGGAAGACGTGTATAAAATGCTTTGATATGGTCACAGGCCACACCCTCACATGTGTCCATGAATTTTGTTTGTGGGTGAATCCTGTAATTACACATGCTCCTAAACTATGATCAATTTTGAGATACATGTACAGTACAGTTGTTATTGAGTATAACCAGTTTGTGCTCTCTCTCTCTCCAGTCAGATGATATTTCATGGATTGGTCTGTCAGCTGCTGCTTCTCGTCATCATTCTCCTGTCTCTATTCTCTGGTGTTTTCTTTCAGCAGCCCCTGTCTCCCTATGCCCTACACAGATCATAGTCAGTTTATCATGCATACCACGTACTACTAGTACATGTAATACTAAAAACCAAGAACAAAATTTTTTGCTAAATCTGCATGTACACATATTTTTACAAAGGAGGTAAATGTCACCAGACTCCTCCCCCCCCCCCCCCCAAAATGGTAGGAGTGTATAATACAATATAATATAATACTGCATTTGATGTGCCTGTGCACTGTGTATATTAGCTGCAGACTTCATACCATGCATGTATGTTTGCCATTGCCTTATATAGACTCAATTTTTTTATATTATGTACTCTGTTCAGGTAAATAGAGACAATCACATTCTATGTTATGATTGTATATTTACATGTACTTGTTGCTTGGATATAATCACCTACATGCACATATGTACAACATGTGTACTGCATGTATATATCGCACTCTTAACAGTGTGATATTAATCCCCCCAGGATCTACAGTGTGATATTAATTTCTTCAGGGCCCACAGTAACAGGGTCACTGGCCAATGAGAATGGGAGTCTACTATTCTGTTGAGTGAATTCACATAGCAACAATCTTTGACTAGTAAGTAGTACAATGTCAGCAGTGTGTGCACACATTGATTACATAGATACAGGAAGGTGAGACACCATAATTGAAACAATCAGGAAGTCATTAGCTATCCCATGCTAGATCTAGCCATGTGCATTCAGCAGCTGAACTAAAGCACCATCCCATCTATATATAAGTACTTGTAAGCCAGTTGGAAGAGAAAAAACCTAGGGTAGCTGCCAAGGATCGAACCTTGTGCCTCATGTTTAGGCTGCAGGTGCTCTGACCACTGAGCTGCGTACAACTCCCCACAACCCACTGCGCAATATCTCTCCAGCTTTAAGGGCGATATAGACAAACCCTATGCTGTACACATACATGTAATTACCCCGAGGCGCGAAGCGCGAGGGTACTGTAATCGTTCTGAAACCGGATGTATGTTAGTTCCAGCGTAATCTCAGGATCCAAGCGCTTTAGCTTGGGTCTGATTTGATCTTTTGCCTTGGTGATCGCTAAAGTTGTAACGATTTGTGGGAAAATTGATACAAACGCTTACTTTTCGAGATCCAAGACAAAACCTCGTGGATTACTGCTATCCGTGCGGCCATTTTTAACGTAGTGCTCAGAATTAACCACACCCTAAGGCCGTAATCTATACGCGATCAGGCCAGCTGACGCGACGTGCACGTACGTTGCCTGCAAGTATGACGTAAACACACATGCGCATGCGCATTAGTGATGTACATGTAGATCAATTTAAACACGCCGAGGATTTGAACACACTGTGTTCCTTGTTATATGCAGAATCTTATGTCCTTTTTATGCTGCAACCTTATGTATGTACATTGTGTGTGTGTGTGTGTATGCGTGAGTGAGAGAGTGGGGTGTGTCATGTGACCAGTTACAGTGAGCTTAATTCAAATATGCATGTGGATAAGCTTGTGTTATGTGTGTGTGAGAGATCACATGGAGTGTCATGTGACCAGTCAATATGAGCTCTAATCAGAGGAGGTAGGACAGGGTCCAAAGGTTGTGCCTAATGATCAAGCATTCCAGAGCTGATATTGGCTTTTTGTAAAGGTTTTCAGCAAATCTAGATGTAATTTTTGAACTTAGCATCATCCATTTAGGGGGAATTGCTCTCAGATTAATTGTAAAGAACACCTTCAGGGTATTGGAATGTTAATATTGTTAGTAATTGATTAGTGACCTTTCGACCCTGTCCTACCTCCTCTGAGCTTTAATATTAAAAAATGTATGTGCATAAGCTTATGTGTGCGTGAATGAGAGCAGCAACTTTGCCTTTTTGAGCTACATGGTAATGAGATTACATGGTGTGTCATGTGACCAGTCAAGGTTAGCTTTAATTCAAAACAGCATGTGCATAGGCTTGTGTGTATGCATGAGAATGTGTCATGTGATCAGTCAGGTGACTTCAGCAGCAGTTGTGTGCACTAGCTGGTGTACGTGTGTGTGTATCAGTTATGTGTACACGTTTTAAACGTGTGCATGAGAATGTGTACATGTATGTGTGTGAAAGTTTGTGATTGCATGGTGTGTCATGTGACCAGTACATGTAGGTGACTTTACCAGTGTTCTATATTGTACATCAAGAGTACATTAACCTGTAGACACAAGCAGTTTCATGTTGGTGTGTGTACAGCAAATTCAGGCACCTTTGCAACAGACTGGCTGCCTTAAAACCACCTTGTCCTGCTGTGTAAACTGTTCCTGCACGGTTGCTTGTGGTTTATTAAATTAACTACAACTGTGGTTTTAGTCCCAGCATTTTTTCTATTGCTAAGGTGTATGAATCTGCAGTATGTATGCGGGAGTGTATGGTAGTTGCATGTACCACAGATGTGGTTGGTCATTCACAGACTTCTCTTCATACAGATACAATGATTGATTGATAAGAGGAGGGGTGGTTAGGCAGCAAAAGTCAAGTCTTCTGGAAATTTAAGGTGAAATTCCATTGTGTAAAAAGTGTGATTTTATATTCAATTATTCACCACTATCTTTGTGCTCAAAGGTCATATCTGGATATCTGCTACTGCTATATTATACTGCCTGCTCGATTAACAGTAGACTGGTTATTGGTGAGGATGATTTCCCAATTTACAGATCTCTCTCTCTCTGATGATGAAGACTTACCAGCAACTGTTTCCAGTAGATCATGCACATGAACAAGGTGAGCTTTAATTCAAGTTTGCAAGTGCATGAGCTTAAGCTTGTGTGTGTGTGTGGGGGGGGGGGAGGGGGGTCACATGGTGTATCATGTGATGAGTCAAGGTGAGCTTTAATTCAAAAGTGCATGTGCATGAGCTTGTATGTTGTACATGTATGTGTCATGTACATGTAACCTGTCAGGTGACTTCAGCAGCAATTGTGTGAACTAGCTAGTGTTCACAGTAGTGAACTTGTCCTTGGGAGATACTACAATAAAGCTGGTTGTCTGCATGATACATGTTTGGTTAAATGTGCTTACTTGTATGTACAATCATACAAGCAATTTTACCTTTTTTTGCTACAACTTTTCCTATTTGAGCCATACATGTATGTGTGTGTATCACTGTGCTAGTGTGTTAGTATGTGTATATGTGTTTGTGTGTATGTGTATGTGTGTGTGTGTGTGTGTATGTGTGCATGTGTTGTGTAAGAAGGTAGGCAGCATTATTTAGACCTCTGCACATGTACTTTTGTGGGTTTATTTTTACTATCGAGTACATTTATTTGAATCTAGAGTCTTTCCTCTCCAGTTATGATAATTGATTAGGGCATAGCGAAGATTTGTGGAAACTGGGGTGAAATTTCATGTGGGGTAGTAGGCAGGGGCATAGTAAGGATTTTGATGGTGGGTGGGCTATAGAATGGAGCCAGTCATAAAAGATTAAGCAGAGACATGCCAATACAATGGGTGATGGTTCAATAAAGAAGATTTAGCTGTAGAAAGCGGGAAAAGGTCATTGGTAGCTTGCTGGATCAATGAATGGCTATGCGCATGTGCTATGAATTGGTGGGTGTAGCCTTGATCAGCCAATAAGTAGGGTGGCCATGGCCGTCCCGGCCACCCTGCTTCCTATCCTAATCATGTATAATTGGTACTTGTGAGCGGTCATAATAAATTCATATTCACAATCACCTTTGTATTGTTCCCTATAGATCAAGACCCAGTCATTGGAGTCAAGAGAGCAAGTCTCAAGCAAGACCCATTGCACAGTGTTCTCCCCAGTGCAGCGTACTCAAAGCATATCGGTCCTGCAAGCCTTCAGAACAGATTTTTCTTTGATGTAGTCCAATTTTTTTTATGTGATCACTGGCCACACTTTAACCACTCCCTCCTGTCATGCAGTGAATTATTCTTGGGGAGAATACTGGTGTAGGACTGAAAGTTAGGCCCAGATAAATAATCCTTTTTTTCTACCTATAATTAATTTCTTCAATGCTTACAAACATACCCTGTAATGCTTTCAAATGTACCTAAAATTCTCATTTCCTGCTCCTCAAATTTCATGTAATCCAATTATAATAATTGAATTTAGTGTGCATGAAGTGAATGTCAGTGACATATACTGCAGTATAACTGAAGCTTCAATGTAGTCTTCAAGTGCACTTTCTTGACTCAATTTGCATTAAGTTGCCTATAATTTTCAAATACTTCTAGATATCTATGCTGTTTTTACAAAATGCCAGCATTATTTAGTCTGGGCCTACTGGAAGTACTACATGTGATAGTATGTAGTTAAAAACTAAAATTGGAACTGGTGGGTGTAGCTTTAGTTTGCGTGTATACTGCATTCTGCATGCATGTATCCTACAGCCTGTTATTGGTATGAAGATACAGCCCTGTATGTAGGGTTCTATTTAGTTTATACATATCTACCTGTAGCTGTACAGGTAGATACAGGCTGTGGCTACAGGTCCTATACAGATTGTCTTCTACTATTGTCCCTGCTATCAAATCACTTCTTATTTTCGTTTTATGCTAAAATGTATGACATTGCATACAAAGTAATATTATGTACAATCGTGTAATTTGCTGCTATGTGACGTCCGCGCGCGCATGCGCAAGGGGTAAAGTAATCGGTTTTGTCATAAGCACAAACACCAAATGTTGAGATGTAGGTGTCTTAGCGAGTGGCTAGTACATGGTGTCAAGATGTCAGAAATAGCAACGAGTCTGCCTCTATTAAGTTCTTAACAAGAGCCACTTCATCGTGCTTTTAATGGGCACGCCTATTGACCACACCTGTGCGCATGCTCGAATTGGTAAGGGTAGTTGAGTCAGGCACTGTTTTTGTATGTCATACGGAGTGCACAGGTTAGAGAGCTCTAGTTCTGTCATGATCAAAGCTTTCATGTTACCACTTGAATCACAGTGACTGGAAAAGTTCGACTGTCTCCTATAGATGAAATTTTTTTGGCAAAATTACCAAAATTAAGTGTGGACTTTACTACCGTGTATCACTGTCTTCCAACTGCACTGTACTTTGTAAATGATATTACAATGCAGCACTGGCGTGGCTACGATGGGGCCAAGCGGGGGCGTATCCAGGATTTTTGGTAGGAGGGTACTGAGCAAGTATATAATCGCGCGCGATAATTTGGCCACGCCCACTTTTAAATCTCGGAAACACGCCTGTTACGCCACTAAAAGTAAAACACGTTAAGTCTAAAACACCGGAAACAGGTAAGAAAAATAATATTGCGCACATGAATATGTGCGCCCGCGCTTAAAATCACGATCGCCGTTTTGTAGTCATTCTGACCGGTACTGCTGGATTAATGCAGTGCCTGTGATGACTTAAGTTTCTCATAGAGTTGCCCAGTCACAAAGAATATCAGACTCTCTGCTTTAGGAGTATCTAGATGGTGTATTGAAAGTTATTGGTGGTTGTTCTTCTATGCCAGCTCAATTTCACTGTAAAATTTAGCCCTCCTAGGCAGCAATAGATTTGTGTACAAGCATCTCCCCTGGCATAACTAACTAATGAACCAGTCCATCTCTTCTGGAAAGTTTCCATCTGCTTGGAAATCAGCTATGGTTCCTATCCCTAAAGGAAACAACCTTATTAGTGCATCATAATTTCATTACTCTCAATCCTAAGTAAGCTCTTGGAAAAGCACATCCACATATTTATAATTACCTCTCATGTAGAATCCCATCATTCCATTGCACTGCAATAGTGGGGTTTTCATGCTCTAAGGTCCACAGTCTTTGCACTCCTTGATGTCTTCCACAACTGGTCCAAAGCACTGGATCAAGATCTAGAAGTCTGCACTGTGTCTTTTTTTTTTTTACTTACAAAGAGCATTTGACTCAGAGCCACACAGGGCTCTTATCGAGAAGTTGAAGTCTATTGATCTATCATACTCAGGTGGATCTGCTTGTATACCTAACTGATAGGAGTCAACATGTTCTGAATGGGGAATCGTCACTAAGATCATCTCTGGAGTTCCAATAGGCTCAAGGATCTGTCCTTGGGCCACCACTATTTCTGATTTACAATGATTCGGTGGAGGAAACTACACTAGATGTAGTGTTGTTTTAGTTAATCAAAACCAATACTAAAACCCCTTAGTTTTTCCCAATTTATGCCTTAGTTTTAATTACTAAAACTAAATTAATTGTGCTATGCCTTTCATAATTAAAATTTAAAACTAGCAAACTTGCATCAAACCATGCCATATACTAAACTAAAAAGAAAATGGTAAAAATCAGCTCATTTTAGTTAGTTAACTAAACTAAAAGCACTTTTAGTACGCCCTTTATCCTTTTAGTTTTAATTATTAAAACTAAACTAAAATGATCCTCTGCTCTTAATTAAAAACTAAAATCAATGAAGAGGACCTTAATTAAAACTAAAAACTAACTAAAATTACTGAAGCCATACTAAAACAACACTAACTAGATGGGAGTAGTATCACCTTAGCTATATGCTGATCATATGTTGTTATTCAGAGTTATACAGTCTACTGAAGATTTCGGTCATGTTCAAGAAGGCATTAACGTTGGGTTGAAGGGAACAATTATTGTAGTAAATGTAATGATATCAAGGTGCGGAAGTAGAGCAGTCTTGAGGCTATAATATTATGGTCATCAACTACAAAGAGTTATGACTACAAGTATCTAGGAGTCACACACGTGGAACTTATCATGGTCACCCACATTGATAATATTGTGAGCAAAACAAGAAAGCTGTTTTATCATCAATTCTATCAGTGGTCTGAGCACAGAACACTCTGTCAATTCTATATTTCACTGATACGGCCAAACTTAGAATATGCAGCTCCTGTCTGGGACCCCTACCTCTCCAAAGACATCCAACGAATTGAAGAAGCTCAAAATTTTTGCCTTAGGAGTATGTCTGAAAGACTGGAACTCCTTTTATGATAATCTGTTGGAAAAATCTGGTCTAGTTGAACTAAGTATGCGAAGAAACCACCTTAGTTCACCTTAATTCAGGAACTATGAAATTGTAGATGCTTTGCTCAGTCTTTACCACAACAGTTATCATACCCATTCCCAAGACATAAACAAGTACGAGTGACAGCAAGCTCATACAAACGTGTTCTCCTCTTTATGCCCAGGGCCATTCGAGCTTGGAACTCTCTCCCTCAAACTGTCATGTCTTTTATGCATTGTTTTGTTCATTCATTAATCATACCATGTCTGTTTGTTGCTTATTGTTAGGTGTTTAGGTTTTACTTCTTGGTGCATGTTATGTATCATATTACACTGTTTTGTGTATCCACTATCATGCATATGGTATTACATATGAGCTAGAATGTTTTGGGTATACAATGTAGATTGTATCAGTCCCCCTATTCTACATTCCCATAAGTAAAGTAATAAAACACACCAGATCTAGGTTGAGCCCTATATGACCATCTCCAGTCCATCCTCCTCACTCTATTGTCTATGCTTAAACTGACATATCTCCCTGTGTAATAAAGTGAATACTAGACTGTTCGTCATAAATACACAATGCATACACACATTTACTTTCTGACTTAATGTCAGCCCTAAACATAAGTATGTATACAAGATTTAAATCACTAATGTACATATAAGCATAGACCTAGAATTTAGATCAGTTTGCCTAACTTGTCACCCATGTATGTACTCACATGCTAGTATTGTTATAGAATTAACATCGGCCTGAACCTTAAGTCTAAAATTGTTCCTCATCCATGTACACACATGCCAATATTGTTTTAGAGTTAACGTCAGCCTGAACCTTAAGTCTAAAATCACTCATCACCCATGTACACTCATGCCGATATTTAATGTTGGCCTGAGCCTTAAGTAAAAAATCGCTCCTCACCCATGTACACACATGCCAACATTGTTTTAGAGTTAACGTCGGCCTGAACGTTAAGTCTAAAATCGCTCCTCACCCATGTAAACACGCCAACATTGTTTTAGAGTTAACGTCGGCCTGAACGTTAAGTCTAAAATCGCTCCTCACCCATGTACACACATGCCAACATTGTTTTAGAGTTAACGTCGGCCTGAACCTTAAGGCTAAAATCGCTCCTCACCCATGTACACACATGCCAACATTGTTTTAGAGTTAACGTCGGCCTGAACCTTAAGTCTAAAATCGCTCCTCACCCATGTACACACATGCCAACATTGTTTTAGAGTTAACGTCTGCCTGAACGTTAAGTCTAAAATCGCTCCTCACCCATGTACACACATGCCAACATTGTTTTAGAGTTAACGTCTGCCTGAACATTAAGTCTAAAATCGCTCCTCACCCATGTACACACATGCCAACATTGTTTTAGAGTTAACGTTGGCCTGAACCTTAAGTCTAAAATCGCTCCTCACCCATATACACACATGCCAACATTGTTTTAGAGTTAACGTCGGCCTATTAGAAGTATACTGGAATTTGCCTGGCTCAATGACAATGTTAGTCGATTATTACTATGACATTGTATGATTTTGCGCTGCATCTCTTTATTATATTGTTCACCAATGGTAGGTTATCAATTTTTATTTTCATGTGCTACTGGAGAGCAACTCTCTTGCAGTTAGACAGGTAACTTAGTCTTAAGTTGATGATCATAATGTATCTTAGTACTGTTTGTACTGTATATGGCAAATTTTCTGTACATACATGTTCCTATGCACAGAGACGGACCCAAACCAACATCCATGTGGTACCTACTTTCTTTTACGAAAGGTTGCAGAGGGATCAATTATTTCAAGGAATCAGTGCTGTTGGAGTGGGAGCTACCATCAAATCCAATAAAAGGAAACATGGTAGTATTTCACACTACATTAGGGGTGAACCTGGTAATCTATCACTCATCTTGGTCCCAATAGCTAAATGTATCCAATACACACTGGATCTTGTGTGTAAGGACCAATATTTTTTATGACTATAAGAATACAAACATAATAATTATTCATCTAACAGACAATTGATTTTCAGGTCAAAACTGTCTCATGTTACGACTTCTTTGGCCATACCTTCTATGAATCTACCTGCAAGAGACTTAGGTGAACAACTTAAAATCACTATAAACACAGTGTGCAACTTAGCATAATAATTATGCACAGAGACTTTGCGCAAGAAATTGTTGTGGGTCATCATGACTGTAATACAGTACAGTCAACTAATGATGAAATAACATTGTTGTAAGTCAAGTGGAGAATAGGTCCCCTCCATGGCTATGAATGGTTGATCATTGATTGACAATTGGCTATGCAGGGGTTCCCTGAACAAACAAATACTTCTGATTGTGGCGTCTTTGTATGAAAGGTACTCAGTACATTAATATATAGTATAATAACTATTATAGGTCGCCCAGTGTATCGTTAAATATGGCAAGCTGGACTTCAATGTACGTATGGTTTTTCATCAACGGAAAGAAAATTTGTTAACATTATTAAATTTTGTTTATAAATAGCCCAATTCAAAACTTTTGAGGAGTTGGTTGATCAGTGAAATCCTTCACAGGTATAGTTGTATCGTAGACAGGCAACATAGCTATAGATATAATCATGCCACAATAATAATATCACAGCTATAATAATACTATCATTACAGTCCAAAACAGCACAAAATGGTCATCATTACGGACGAGTCTAAGTTACATCAAGCTGAGGTAAAGGCTGAGACAAGTGGAATGTTACTTGAGTGTGAAGAGGAAGATTATGATTCAGGTTTAAACTTCATAATAACTTGTCATTTTATTGGATGCAAGTTTGCTAGGCACATATATAGACCCTGATTTCAGCGATAGCGATGATGAAGAGAAAGTAGTTGGAGACATAAAAGGACAAGTCTATCGTATGCTTGTACATGCGCAATCTTAACAGTTATCATTAAAAAATTTATTTGCAGGTTATAAGAAAGAGGATCTACTAACTTGTGACATTACCATCAGAGAGGAGGAGAAACAAAAAAGTGACATAACTGTACTAAATAACAGGAAAGACAGGATTGAGATGGCTTTAAAGGATGTGCTAGAAGAGTACAATTATAGATGGATAGATGAAAGGTACAAGAATGATTAGTACCTTAGAGGCATGTACATCAATACTACAAATTTAATTAATGTGCTATGCAGTAAATTACCATGGCCAATTTCCAAGATAAGTGACTTTGTGAAAAAATATGAGGTGACCTAGCTATAGCTACTTCAATGATTCTTTACAAAACATTATTATCTACAATAATATTGTCACATGCAGTACTACTACCGAGGTCTCTGTGAATCCGAGGTTCCAATGGTGCACTGGAGAATCACCGCCAAACGACTGTCAGAGTCACATCTGGGAAAGTGTATGAAGGACAGTGAGATAAAAAACATGGCATGTGGTTGGCCTTTGACAACATTATGTCCTCCATTGGTGAGGCTGGGTTTTCTCCATCAAGCATGACATGTACTTATTTTTACTTGTACAGGCTTCAGAAATCACTCATTATATGATTGCAATAAGTGAGGATGTAGCACCACTGAAGCCAGTGTCCACACACTTACGTACAGCTACATATGATTTGATCCCAGAGGTGAGGAAGACATAATAACATTATTATAATGGTTTATTTACTGACAATCCATGATTGTTGCAAGCAGCTGATGATCCTTCTACTGATGAATGCTTCTGGCAACATTGAATATGATGATGCAGTTCTACATTACATTACACAGACAATTCTGCACTAGATTTTATTACAATTTGACACCTGGTCATGATCACTGATTCTATTAATAGCATGTGCATAATTATGCTATGTCTAATAAAATACTAAAACTAGTGAACTACATCATAACAACTACGTACTGATTATAGATACCATGCATGATTGATACAGCATTAGTACAATGGCTGGTTACTGCTAATATGTGTGTACATGGGTGATAAACAATTAAACTTTTAAACTTAAGATTCAGGCTGACGTTATAACTCTAAACAATGCTTGCATGTGTGTACATAGGTGATGAACTAATTTAGACCTAAGGTTCATACTGACATTAACACTGAAACAATGCTGGCATGTGAGTACATGGGTGATGAACAATTTTAGACTTAAGGTTCAGGCTGATGTTAACTCTAAACTATGTTGGCATGTGTGTACGTGGGTGATAAACTATTTTAGAGTTAAGGTTCAAGATGATGTTAACTCTAAAATAATGCTAATAATATGTGTACATGGGTGGTGAACAATTACATAAGGTTCAGACTGACGTTAATTCCAAAACAATGCTGGCACGTGTACATGGGTGATGAACTATTTTAGACTTAAAGTACTGGCTGACGTTTAGCCCCAGGCCCATTTCCAGCTTTTCAATGTTTCATATTTTCAGCGTGAAACATTAAAAAGCTGAGAATAGGCCTGGGGATGAGGCAGCATAAACATGGAAATTGAATGAGGCTAGCTGACGTTAACTCTAAAACAATGTGCTGGCATGTGTGTACATGTATGTACATGGGTGAGGAATAATAATATTATATTATAGATATTAAGTTCAGGATATGCTGGTAGCATATAGTGTACGTCCTACACATGCATGCTTCATTGCTGCATACTGAGATCGGTGTTCTGATATTTCATGCTTCAGAAGTCTTATCGAATGTGACAGTTAACTCTGACATTGTCACTTACGAGCTACTTGACCTCCTTGTAAGCATACACCATAGGTATATGTGACTAAATCGTTGACGGCATTATCAGTGGCTGGGATTTAATAATAATATTATAGCTATATATCAAGCCAGACAATGTCAGGAAGATACTTACAGACCCATGGGCTCATATCACATATCGGGCCATCATGGATTGGTAAACATGTCTTGCTTATAGCTACTTTGAAGTTTAGCCTAGCACTTGAGTGTAAGTTTTCCACATGCACTTAGGAAAGCCCGGAGCTATTATTCATTCCTGTATCTGTCCCATACCAATTGATGCCCAGGCTGTTTACATAGCCTTCTTTCACAAACTCGTATAAATTTTGAGCTTGGTAGGGCCCTCTATCATCATAGATATCATCTAATCCATCACTTAATTTAGAAATACTCCAGATACATCTATACTACTAGGAGCATGCATGCTAGACAAAGTAACAGTGAACAGAACATGCTGCATGCGCATTTCCTTCGATAGCAGAATAGCTAATGGTGTGCCTTCCATTAATTATTGTCCATACTAGTGTATTGAGTGTTGTGGTATCATTGTCAAAGGTATTTAGGTTTCCTATGTATCGGGGGGGGGGGGGGGGGGGGGGACTTGTCCATGCCGGTTTGAGCTGTTTAGTATGTAATAATTAGAGTGGTATATTATGTACATTAAGTTACTGTTAGATATATCTGAAGTACATAATATTCGTTCATTTTAACAAACGGTCCGTATAGCCAGCTATCACACTCATAAAATTAATGTTTGAGCCTGGTTGACAACATTGGAGCATCATCTGACAGTCAATCGATGAGTTACCATAACAGATTCATTCTATTGCTAACTTTATTATATTCAAGTACACTGTAGCTGCCAAAATATTAGAGTAGCTAGTTGGAACTAGATCATTACAAGCAAAATGGGAGAGACCAGCTTGCCAGCCAATCCACATGATCAGCACTATATATAGTAGACAACTGACCATGCCGACACGGGTCAGAGATGAGTCCAGTAGTCCAGTCCAGTGCCAATAGATACGCCCTATATATAGTACGTGTTTGACACTCGAATCTCGATCTTTACAGCTAGCAAGAGTTGCGCGTATGTAGTCGATTGATCTAGCAGAGCCCAAAGTCGTTTTCGCACACAGGAAAAGCGCGGTATTTTTAAATTTCATTCCCGGTGTTTTTAGACTTACCGTTTTTTAGACTTAGTGGCGTAACACACGCCCACATCATGCATGCGTTCGCGCGTGCGCGTGAGTCGCCCCGTACTCTGACTGAAATCATTACTTGAAAGGGCAAAGCAGAAATAGCATCTCTGCCAGTTGATCCTCTATTGCCAGGACCAGCAGTCTGCTGTGATGCTGCTTTGTGAAAAAACCTTAGGAGAGACATGATCGCTGGATTGCCGCGCTAGTAAATCATTTAACGCATGCGCTGTGTATTTAGTGATTATGTCATGGTAGCTACTCGTACTCTGGCCATTAACGTTGGGGAGGTGTGGTTTATGTTTCTATAACGTATAAGGATCAGAGAAGCGACATGAGGTAGTTCTCTAGCTGGAATCTGCTGTGAATATATCATGAGTAAGTTATTCTACAATTGATTCATAAACTTATGATATTTGAAATTAAAAGTTGCCTTCAGTTGGCTTGCTATCACTGAAATGAGCTTCATAGATACTGTATTGTTCGCAGCAGGGAGGGGGGTGCTTGAGCACCCCCCTGGATACGCCCCTGCCAAGGGGGGCCATGGCCCCCTCACTTTTGTCCTATTTTCAAGAGGTAGTCCCTGCAATATACTCTTTACTTCCAGCTGTGACAGCAATCAAAGTTTTTGATCGCTAAAATTGGCTCTTGATCGCTTGATCCTGCCTTAAAGCACCTCTTGATTCCTTGATTGACGAACTTTCTACGCTTGATTGTTGATCGGTTAAGTGACCACACCCAGTGGTTATGCCCACCACCTATCTATACTTGAAGTAGACTTAACCACAATAATGCGGACCACGCCTCTATTAATACATCTCGCGCAGCACTATGACAAGGTAGCTGAGCTCAAGTTCATATGCATCTATCAGTTGTTTAGTAAAACTCCGAATGATAAATGATGTTATTGATAGGTTCAGCTCTTTCGATAATGCTTAATATCCGAGAACCAAGCAGCCATTATCATAGCTCCCCCTTCTCCATGATTTTGGCTAGTCTCGCGAGCCAGCCCCTTCACAAAAAAAGAAGGGTCTGGTACGGCGCCGTTACTTGAGTTGTTCTTTTCCCCAGAAATCCTAGGGAACATGAATATGCAAATTTTGTGGCTGCGGCATGACCGCGGTATGTAAGCGTGAACCACACGTGCATCAGCGCACCTGGCCTGCTGTACACAAGCCCTGTGTGCGGTTAGCTTGTCACCACAATGCGCAAGGGATGCGTAAAAATACGTAGCGCGCGTGATGTGTTAATTGCATTCCAGCAGGACAACTCGAGTAACGGCGCCGTACCAGACCCTTCCTTTTTTGTGAAGGGGCTGGCTTGCGAGACTAGATTTTGGCAAGGTCAAATCTCCATAGCTTTACTACTGCACCATCTCCCACATGCAAAATATCTTTGAGTTTTGCATACCAGAGCACACAATGTCGCTATGTACATTTGTGGTAAAGTTATACGCTAAATCAAGTTACAAGACACACCCACACATATTATTTGCACATACATAACATGAAGATAATAGGAGGATTCCACGCAGACGTGTGAAGAAATTTTAATGAGATGCAAATGTTATTCAATACACTTTCAGGAAGCTCCGGCCAGGTTCCTGTCGCGGCCATTGGTGGGAATCAAATGTATTACGCTCTATGGGAATAACGTGCATTTTCGAGGCTGTGCGGAGCTTCAAGTTAGATACCAAGAAACGGCGCTAGCTACAGCACTCTAGGGTGCCGTACATGATATAGCCGAGGCACTTTTTTGAGAGTGCAACTATTTGCTTGGCTAGCGCGATAAACGCAATGTTATTCCCATTGAGCATAATGCATTCGATTCCCACCAATGGGTTTGGCAGGAACCTGGCCGGAACTTCCTGAACAGGCGTTGAATATCATTTGCATCTCATTAAAACTCCTTCACATGTCTGCATGGAATCGTCCTATAGTGCTAGCATTTTATCATTGTTTATACTAGTTGATATTAATAATTAACCATAATATCCGTGCTACCGGACAAAGTACAGTTAAAATTACTACTATTGCTCGATGGAGCATCAGAGTTAATAGTGTGTGCATGGTATATACAACGTCTGGCATTTTTTTTATTTTGATCGTATTTGTGGCCTGAACACCATCTTGATTCCTTGATCATTGCTCGCCTGTGTGCTTGATCCCTTGATTTCACTTTGATCGCCGTCGCAGCTGGAAGTACAGAGCACATTGCGGTGACTACCCCTTTAAATTAATGCTTCAATTTTAATTACACATGCTCACTGCATAGTGCTATATAGCTAGGGCCCAAACAAGACGGTCCACACCAATTTAATTTCATGTTCTATAGAACCATAGCGCAAAACGGTGGGATTGGTAGGTTAGGAAAAAATAATAATTACATCATTTCTCGTTTTATAATAACAGGAAAATAAGGACAGTGAAGGAAGTAATTACTTCGTCCTTAATATTATTAGTACAAATGATGTGATTCCTAACGCAGCATCCTAGGACATTCCATTAGCCAGCTCAGAGTAACTTGTACAAATTAAAGTTAATACGTGTGTGGCGGGCATCATGGTTATATCTTCTTGCTTACTTTGATTTTGGGGGGGGGGTGGGGGAGAGCTTTGTACAAAATATGGGGTCTGTGACAGAAAATTTTTGTATGACCTTAGTGTCTATCCTAAAACAGTTTTACCATATAGACTCGAGAGTATTCCTGTATCACCCAGTAGACAGGCCACAGCTTGGAAGATCACTCCTATCAGCAATGCAAGCAAGGTAAAAGTGGGCCAGGAGGTTTCTACATACCAGTACGTACACCACAGAAGTGTAAATATCTGAAAGCCTCTTGTGTGTGTGTGAGTGTGTGTGTGTGTGAGTGTGTGTGTGTGTGTGTGTGTGTGTGTGTGTGTGTGTGTGTGTGTGTGTGCGCGCATCATATGTGTATCTGTTACCAAGCTAGTGGCAATATGCCTGGTTTATGTCCAAAATGAGGTGACATACAACTACTATCTTTATACTTGGACAATAGCTAGCCATAGTTTTCATGCAGTGGATCATTTTCAGTGGAGAGATATTTTACCAAGCCCAACAACCTTTACTAAGCTAGCTGTATGCAAAATGGTTAGAAAATGTACACATAGCCCTAGCATCCATTCAAACTGTGCTTAGAAGGTGTAAAACTGGATGTACATAGGAGCTATATTAAATTTTATCACACACATGCACACACACACAAGATCCAAAACCTACTGACAAGTCAGGGACAGCTGTTACTAAGCGACCAGCTACCACTCCTCCACCAGGGTAAATCACTAATAATCATAATTATTGTATAGTCTAAATATTCTTTTACATAGTAATATATGGGGAAAATAATTTCAAACACGTTTTAAAAAAAACCGTTATCATCCCGTACCCCTGTTTGAATCATGTGACCTGTATTACTGTGAGTTTGGACAGCTAGCTGCTATGTAGGCAAGTATGAAGAACGGTGTTAGCGATAGGTAGCTAGCTATCTTCGCTTACTAGTATGTCGATATCGATGCTATGGAGAGAACTTCGTACTGGAGGGAAGCTGGTTGTAACTGCTGCTGGTGTTTGCTCGGTCACCGTGTGGTGTCTACTCTGAATTTGTTCGACAAATGATCCAAGACACCTCTCTGGTATTATTAATTTTACAGCCATTAGCTCAACGATAGGCTTCTCTTTTGTTCATTTTGTCATTCCATAGTCGCTGTTGCTAGCTGCGTTCGAAGTTAATTTTTAGTTTTTAGGGGGTGTGGGTACGTGTGTATGATCCAATCATTCGCCAGATTTGCCATACGATAAAATCGTTATTACCATGGTAGAACACGATACCAGGAAATATCACAAGTTCATTGCCAAGTATTGTTACGAGTGCATAGCACAAGTAACAATACCTAAGGCAATGAACGAGTGATGTTCCCTAGAAATGCCTAAAGACTATAAATAATTGCTTAAGTCATTGACCCCATACCCCCTTGCTGACCTTGCACTCTCTGATACTTTTCTTCCTATAGTAAAATTATAGTCGAGAATCATAACACAATGAAGTAACTCACTGCTGTAATGTTTTATACACAAATATGATAATTAGATGTTGGTTTTACATATTCTATGAGCAGTAAAACCACGAGTAGAATTGCGAAACCAACATCTAACTATTTGGTAGCACTTACTACTGGCCCATTAACCCTCTATCACCTCTAGTTGGGTGGTGAAAAATGTGATGCTATGGTAAGTGCTACTAAACATGTAGAGCTAGTGTATTGGACAAGTTAGTGTAAACTAAAACCTCATCCCCAGGCTCCTCCCAGTTTTTCAATGAAAACTGGGAGGAGCCTAGGGACAAAGCTAAATGTAAACCACCCATAACATGCACCTACAATGTATGTGAGTTTTTAACAACATAGTGGTTAGGATGTTTTGTACTTGACAGGTTAGTGTTAACTAAAACCTCATCCCCAGGCTCCTCCCAGTTTTTCAATGAAAACTGGGAGGAGCCTGGGGACAAGGCTAAATGTAAACCACCAGCACCCATGAATATGCAGCTATGTGAGTTTTTAACAACATAGTGAATAAGCATGAGGCATTATCTGGCCATGGCTCGTTTCAGTAATATTAACAAGCAGGACATATTGATGAAGCCTTTTTGAGATAATTATATGTACCGTATAGGCAGTGATCTTGGTGAGTATTAGTTGAATTTGGCGAAATAGGCTCGATCAATTTAGGCGTAGGATTATAGGCCCTATAATCCTACGCCTAAATTGATTGCATACAAGTGCAATATTCCCACTATAATATTGCATTGTAAACTTGTTAAAGTCTTTACCACTTCCTTCTTCAGCTCCTCTTTACTACGTTCCGTTTCTCTCTTGATGTAACTTTTGTTCCTCTCCTCTGTTCTTGGTAGGGTCTTTATTATAGAATCCTTCACGGCACTCTAACTTCTACATTATACATCCATGCTGACGGTCTCACATAGCATTAATTCTACCCTCTCAGACAGCATTACTGTATAACCTAAAATGTTCGGGGGGGGGGGGATATTATATGCTCTTGCCAAACTTTACTCAAAAACTAATTTTGTGGATAAAATTTTCGTGACCAAGTTTCCAGCAATACATTGCATCTATTATGGACTTGAAATTTCATGGGAGAAACTTTTTGTGACCACACTCCAACCCACAAAATATTACAACCTTGAAGATTTTAGGCTACCAGTATATGTTATTTAGGTATTGCTGTACTATACCTGTGGTGATGAATATCATCCTTGACTCTGTGTAATTGATACCTGATTTCCATGAACAGCTGTTAAAATTTTCAATATAACTGATCTTATACTGAGAAGTGGAAGCCATTACGCATGTATAGGCAGAGGAAGACAGTAAACGTTGGGACATTCGTTGGGCACTAGACATTCCTAGTCATAAATTTAATTAATTCAAAGAGAGGTAAAATACTGATACTTTAGATAACATTCCTACATTATTGCCCAAATTAATGTCTAATCACAGCTGCTTTAGTGTGGACACTGTACATATACATACAGCAATAGAGGAGCACAGTGCATGGTTACCTAGCCACAACTTACAGTTTTGAGTGATAACAGTTTACACTAATACTGACCACACTGTAATAATTATTAAGTGGACTCCACTGTCCTGCAGGCCGTGCATATACAATAGTACAGAGATATACCTATTGCATTATACAAATTTTGTAGGTATATCGCCAGGTGCAGCATAAAATTAATTTTGAAAACGTCTGCACATACTGAGTGGCTATGTATGGACATTATGTTTGTACACTCTGTGCACAGAGTAATACTGTGTCGAAATCATTCTAGTCAGTCAACAAAAGATAGAATCGTTAGTAAGGACGGCTATGAAACAAAATAAGTCAGTTTTCGGCGAACGATCGAACCGTTAGTAAGGATGGCTATGACACAAACTTTTTTTGCCGGACAGTACCCGATAAACGACCGAATCTTTAGTAAGGATGGCTATGAAGCTATGTAGTGTAATCTTTTTGCCTAACAGTATCTGGCAAACAAATCGAATCGTCGGTAAGGATGGCTATGAAACGAAATCTTTTTGCCGTACAGTACCCGACAAATGACCGAATTTTTAGTAAGGATGGCTATGAAGCTACTATAGTGTAATGTAATCTTTTTGCCTAACAGTATCCGGCAAACCAATCGAATCGTTACTAAGGATGGCTATGAAACGAAATCGTTTTTCCGGATCTGCAAACTATTGAATCGTTACTAGAGTATGTTACTATATTATATCACTATGAATGGTATGTCATATTGCCGGACAGTATCCGGCAAATGATCGAATTGTTAGTTAGGATGGCTATGAAGCTATGTAACGTAGTTTTTTTGCCGGATAGTAGCCGGCAATGATAGTAAGGTTGCTAAGTAATGCAATCTTTTTTGCTGGACAGTATCTGACAATAATTTTAATGACAAATAGAGGCCAGGAGGCCCAGTAGTCAGAAACAAAAGTGTAAACAAAAATTGAGGAAAAGTAGTGGCAGATAAAAGTGTTAAAGAAGTGATCTCCTTTTCTCGAGTGCTACAGATATGAATTTGCTGAAAGAGTAGAGTAACTGTTTACTGGTTGTAAGGATGGCTAGGAAGCTATGTGACGTAATCTTTTTGCCGGACAGTATCCGGCAAATGATCCAATCGTTAGTAAGGCTGACTATGAAGCTATGTAACGTAATCTTTTTGTCAGACAGTATCCGGCAAACCATCGAATCATTAATAAGGATGGCTATAAAGCTATGTAACCTAATCATTTTTGCCAGACAGTATCCGGCAAACTATCGAATCGTTAGACCTAGTAAGTAATGCTATGAAGCTATGTAACACAAATTTTTTGCCGCACAGTATCCGGCAAACGATCAAATCGTTAGACCTAGTAAAAATTGCTATGAAGTATGTAATTGATATATAGATGGAGCACCATTACACTGAAGGGGGTGTGGCCACGAAACTTGCTCATGCTCACCCACACAATATTGCACCTGTACACTACAGAGTAATATAGAAAAAAATTTCTGCCTACGCCACTGCACTAGCTGAAACAGCAAGTTATCTACAGTCAGCCATAATCAAAACCTTCATAGCCATAATTAAAAACGTTCGTGGATTTAAGGACATTGCCGCAAAAAATACTCGGATAGAGTTCTAAGCAGAAATACTTTTAATTTCGTGGATTTCACTTTATTAGTCACTATCACTACAAATCAGTGCCATCAGCAATTTTTGCTTGACAATATCCCGCAAATGAATCGTCAATTTTACAATTAGAGAATTGATGACAAGGTATTGTCCGGCCTACATTCAGGTGCATTAAGGACTGGAATCACACACGCGTGTACAATAATTAGTGGGCGTGGCCAATGTCAATGGGATAGGTGGCAACTTATAGCCACAAGAACCTTACTAACACAATAATATTATGTAGAATTTATGCGAATAAGAACATGCAGGAGGCTGAAAGCATCGAAAAACAGTTTATACTTCATTGTTTCAGCAGTCTGCTCGGTCAGCCACCTGCCTGGACGATTTT
Organism: Stappiaceae bacterium; assembly: GCA_964291365.2. Classification (GTDB taxonomy): domain Bacteria; phylum Pseudomonadota; class Alphaproteobacteria; order Rhizobiales; family Stappiaceae; genus JBDWFY01. The sequence continues at coordinate 82,915 of OZ219980.1, read as the reverse complement.
TTATTTTGGGCCCAATTCGTGGGGTCAAAGGTCAAATGTTGACTGCTTTAACCCTAGGCTCACGGGATTTTGAACTTGATGCACAGATCAGAGGAGGTTGGAACCGGAAAAAAATCACATGATAACCATTCGCATGTAGTACATGTACGTGTAGCATGTGCTGTGCATATTATTGGTATGTTAATTAACTGCGTAGCCGCTAACCTGGGCGCAAGTCCTCATGGCTCATGAGGGAACTCGAATAGTTTAGCAATGGCAGCAGACAGAGGAGCGGGCTGAGATTCAGGACCCAAATTTGTATGGTGGCGAAACACAGACGCTTGTGCCTGTACTAGTCTGTGGGGATCTCTACTCTTACACTAGATAGACTGTACTAACAATCAACAGCTTCAACTATACTAACAAGATCAACAAATTTAATAGCTTCAACGACCAACAGCTTCAACAACATCAACAATAATCAACAACTTCAACATGGTGATCAACAGATTCAACAGCTTCATCAATCAATAGCTTCAACAACAGATTCAACGACTTCAGATTTAACAGCTTCAACAACAATCAACAGCAACAGATTCAACATCAACAACAATTAACAGCTTCAACATGGTGATCAACAGATTCAACAGCTTCAACAGTAACCAACAATCAACAGCTTCAACTATATTAACAAGATCAACAGATTCAATAGCTTCAACAATCATAATCAACAATCAACAGCTTCACCAACAGATTCAACAACAGATTCAACATCAACATCAACAGCTTCAACGTGGTGATCAACAGATTCAACAGCTTCAACAATCATAACCAACAGCCAACAGCTTCAACTATACTAACATGATCAACAGATTCAACAACAGCTTCAACAATCATAATCAACAATCAACATCTTCAACAACAAATTAAACATCAACGACATCAACATCAATGACTTCAGATTTAACAGCTTAAACAACAATCAGCAGCAACAGATTCAACATCAACAACAATTAACAGCTTCAACATGGTGATCAACATGGTGATCAACAGATTCAACAGCTTCAGCAATCATAACCAACAATCAACAGCTTCAACTATGATAACAAGATCAACAGATTCAATAGCTTCAACAATCATAATCAACAATCAACAGCTTCGCCAACAGATTCAACAACCAACAACATCAACATCAACAGCTTCAACATGGTGATCAACAGATTCAACAGCTTCAACAATCATAACCAACAACCAACAGCTTCAACTATACTAACATGATCAACAGATTCAACAACAGCTTCAACAATCATAATCAACAATCAACATCTTCAACAACAAATTAAACATCAACAACAATCAATAGCATCAACAATAACAGATTTGACATCAACAACACCAACAACAATCAACTGCTTCAACAACAGATTCAACAGCTTCAACAATCAACAGCTTCAACATGGTGATTAAAGCTATTGATTTATTGGGATGAGCCTACTCCTACATAAAATGCACTGTACTGTCAATAAAGAGCTTCAACTATACTAGTAAGATCAACAGATTCAACAGCTTCAACAATCATAACCAACAATCAACAGCTTCAACAACAGATTCAACAACAATCAACAGCAACAGATTCAACAACATCAACAATTACAGCTTCAACATGGTGATCAACAGATTCAACAGCAATGTTCAGCAGCTTCAACAATCAACAGCTTCAACAACAACAGATTCAACAACAATAAACAGCAGCAAATTGAACAACATCAACAATTAACAGCTTCAACATGGTGATCAACAGATTGAACAACAAATTATTCAACAGCTTCAACAACAACAGATTCAACAACAATCAACAGCAACAAATTCAACAACATCAACAATTAACAGCTTCAACATGGTAATCAACAGCTTCAACAGCTTCAACAATCATAACCAACAATCAACTGCTTCAACTATACCAACAAGATGGTTCTACGGACACATGGAGATTGAAGCTATTGATTTATTGGGGCGACTCAACAATCAACAACTTCAACTATACTAACAAGATCAACAAATTTAAGAGCTTCAACAGTCATGACAAATAATCAACAGCTTCAACAACAACAGATTCAACATCAAGAACAATCAACAACTTCAACATGGTGATCAACAGATTAAACAACAGATTCAACAGCTTCAATAATCATCAGCTTCAACAACCGATTATTCAACAGCTTCAACAATCAACAGCTTAACAACAACAGATTCAACATCAACAACAATTAACATGGTGATCAACATATTCAACAGCTCCAACAATCATAACCAACAATCAATAACTTGAACTATACTAAAAAGATCAACAGATTCAACAACGGATTCAACAGCTTCAACAATCATAATCAACAATGAACAGCTTCAACAACAGATTCAACAGCTTCAACAATCATAATCAACAATAAACAGCTTCAACAACAGATTCAACAGCTTCAACAACAACAGATTTACCATCAACAACACCAACAACAATCAACAGCTTCAACAACAGATTCAACAGCTTCAACAATCAACAGCTTCAACATGGTGATTGAAGCTATTGATTTATTTGGGGCGAGACTACTCTTACACAAGATAGACTGTACAAACAATCAAAAGTTTCAACTGTACTAACAAGATCAACAAATTCAAGAGCTTCTACAGTCTAACCAACAATCAACAGCTTCAACAACAACAAATTCAACATCAACAACAATCAACAACTTCAACATGGTGATCAACAGATTAAACAACAGATTCAACAGCTTCATCAATCACCAGCTTCAACAACTGATTATTCAACAGCTCCAACAATCAAGAGCTTCAACAACAACAGATTCAACAACAATCAACAGCAACAAATTCAACAACATCAACAACAATTAACATCTTCAACATGGTGATCAACAGATTCAACAGCTTCAACAATCATAATCAACAATCAACAGCTTTAACTATACTAACAAGATCAACAGATTCAACAACAGCTTCAATAATTATAATCAACAATGAACATTAAACAACAGATTCAACAACATCAACAACAATAAATAGCTTCAACAACAACAGATTTAACAACAACAACAACAACAATCAACAGATTCAACAGCTTCAACATGGTGATTGAAGCTATTGATTTATTGGGGCGAGCCTACTCTTACTCAAGATAGACTGTACTAACAATCAACAGCTTCAACTATACTAACAAGATCAACAAATTCAACACCTTCAACAGTCATGACAAACAATCAACAGCTTCAAAAACATCAGAATCAACAACATCAACAACAATCAACAACTTCAACATGGTGATGAACAGATTAGACAACAGATTCAACAGCTTCAATAATCACCAGCTTCAACAACAGATTATTCAACAGCTTGAACAACAATCAACAGGAATAGATTCAACATCAACAATGAAGAGCTTCGATCAACATAGTGATCAACAAATTCAACAGCTTCAACGATAATAACCAACAATCAACAGCTTCAACTATACTAACAAGATCAACAGATTCAACAACAGCTTCAACAATTATCATCAACAATCAACTTCTTCAACAACAAATTCAACACCAACAAAAATCAACGGCTTCAACAACAACTGATTTAACTTCAACAAAACCAACAACAATCAATAGCTTCAACAACAGATTCAAAAGCTTCAGCAAAACTAGATCTCTCTTGAGCACATAATATAGCCTACAACAATCAACATCTTCAACAACAGATTGAACAGCTTCAATAAAACTAGAGCTCCCTAGAGCACATAATAGCCTATAACAATCAACAGCTTCAACAACAGATTCAAGTGCTTCAACAAAACTAGAGCTATCTAGAGCACATAATAGCCTACAACAATCAACAGCTTCAACAAAGCTAGAGCTCTCTAGAGCACATAATGTACCTTACAACAATCAACATCATCAACAACAACAGATTCAACAATTTCAACACAACTAGAGCTCTCTAGAGCACATAATAGCCTACAACATTAGACACCTTCAACAACAGATTGAACAGCTTCAACAAAACTAGAGCTCTCTAGAACACATAATAGCCTACAACAATCAACAGCTTCAACAACAGATTCAACAGCTTCAACAAGACTAGAGCTCTCTAGAGCACATAATGTAGCCTACAAAAATCAACAGCTTCAACAACAGATTTAACAGCTTCAACAAAACTAGAGCTCTCTAGAGCACATAATAGCCTACAACAATCAACAGCTTCAACAACAGATTCAACAGCTTCAACAAGACTAGAGCTCTCTAGAGCACATAATGTAGCCTCCAACAATCAACAGCTTCAACAACAGATTTAACAGCTTCAACAAAACAAGAGCTCTCTATTGCACATAATAGCCTACAACAATCAACAGCTTCAACAACAACAGATTCAACAGCTTCAATAAAACTAGAGCACATAATAACCTACAACAATCAACAGCTTTAACAACAACAGATTCAACAGCTTCAACAACAGATTCAACAGCTTTGACAAAACTAGATCTCTCTAGAGCACATAATGTAGCCTACATCAATCAACATATTCAACAACAACAGATTCAACAACTTCAATAAAACTAGAGCGCATAATAGCCTACAACAATCAACAGCTTTAACAACAGATTCAACAGCTTCAACAAAACTAGAACTCCCTAGATCACATAATAGCCTACAGCAATGAACAGCTTCCACAACAGATTCAACTGCTTCAACAAAACTAGAGCTCTCTCGAGCACATAATAGCCTACAACAATCAACAGCTTCAACAAAGCTAGAGCTCTCTAGAGCACATAATGTACCTTACAACAATCAACATTGTCAACAACAACAGATTCTACAATTTCAACACAACTAGAGCTCTCTAGAGTACATAATAGCCTACAACATTTGACACCTTCAACAACAGATTGAACAGCTTCAACAAAACTAGAGCTCTCTAGAGCACATAATGACCTACAACAATCAACAGCTTCAACAACAGATTCAACAGCTTCAACAAGACTAGAGCTCTCTAGAGCACATAATGTAGCCTACAACAATCAACAGATTCAACAACAGATTTAACAGCTTCAACAAAACAAGAGCTCTCTATTGCACATAATAGCCTACAACAATCAACAGCTTCAACAACAACAGATTCAACAGCTTCAATAAAACTAGAGCACATAATAGCCTACAACAATCAACAGCTTTAACAACAGATTCAACAGCTTTAACAAAACTAGAGCTCCCTAGAGCACATGATAGCCTACAACAATGAACAGCTTCCACAACAGATTCAACTGCTTCAACAAAACTATATAGAGCTGTCTAGAGCACATAATAGCCTACAATCAACAGCTTCCACAACAGATTCAACTGCTTCAACAAAACTAGAGCTCTCTAGAGCACATAATAGCCTACAACAATCAACAGCTTCAACAAAGCTAGAGCTCTCTACAGCACATAATGTACCTTACAGCAATCAACATCGTCAACAACAACAGATTCAACAATTTTAACACAACTAGAGCTCTCTAGAGTACATAATAGCCTGAAACATTTGACACCTTCAACAACAGATTGAACAGCTTCAACAAAACTAGAGCTCTCTAGAGCACATAATAGCCTACAACAATCAACAGCTTCAACAACAGATTCAACAGCTTCAACAAGACTAGAGCTCTCTAGAGCACATAATGTAGCCTCCAACAATCAACAGCTTCAACAACAGATTTAACAGCTTCAACAAAATAAGAGCTCTCTATTGCACATAATAGCCTACAACAATCAACAGCTTCAACAACAACAGATTCAACAGCTTCAATAAAACTAGAGCACATAATATCCTACAACAATCAACAGCTTTAACAACAACAGATTCAACAGCGTCAACAACAGATTCAACAGTTTCGACAAAGCTAGATCTCTCTAGAGCACATAATGTAGCCTACATCAATCAACATATTCAACAACAACAGATTCAACAACTTCAATAAAACTAGAGCGCATAATAGCCTACAACAATCAACAGCTTTAACAACAGATTCAACAGCTTCAACAAAACTAGAGCTCCCTAGAGCACATAATAGCCTACAGCAATGAACAGCTTCCACAACAGATTCAACTGCTTCAACAAAACTAGAGCTCTCTCGAGCACATAATAGCCTACAACAATCAACAGCTTCAACAAAGCTAGAGCTCTCTAGAGCAAATAATGTACCTTACAGCAATCAACATCATCAACAACAATAGATTCAACAATTTCAACACAACTAGAGCTCTCTAGAGCACATAATAGCCTACAACATTTGACACCTTCAACAACAGATTGAACAGCTTCAACAAAACTAGAGCTCTCTAGAGCACATAATAGCCTACAACAATCAACAGCTTCAACAACAGATTCAACAGCTTCAACAAGACTAGAGCTCTCTAGAGCACATAATGTAGCCTACAACAATCAACAGCTTCAACAACAGATTTAACAGCTTCAACAAAATAAGAGCTCTCTATCGCACATAATCGCCTACAACAATCAACAGCTTCAACAACAACAGATTCAACAGCTTCAATAAAACTAGAGCACATAATAGCCTACAACAATCAACAGCTTTAACAACAGATTCAACAGCTTCAACAACAGATTCAACAGCTTCGACAAAACTAAATCTCTCTAGAGCACATAATGTAGCCTACATCAATCAACATATTCAACAACAACAGATTCAACAGCTTCAATAAAACTAGAGCACATAATAGCCTTCAACAATCAACAGCTTTAACAACAGATTCAACAGCTTCAACAAATCTAGAGCTCCCTAGAGCACATAATAGCCTACAACAATCAACAGCTTCCACAACAGATTCAACTGCTTCAACAAAACTTGAGCTCTCTAGAGCACATAACAGCCTACAACAATCAACAGCTTCCACAACAGATTCAACTGCTTCAACAAAACTAGAGCTCTCTAGAACACATAATAGCCTACAACAATCAACTGCTTCAATAAAGCTAGAGCTCTCTAGAGCACATAATGTACCTTACAGCAATCTAGATCGTCAACGACAGATTCAACAATTTCAACAAAACTAGAGCTCTCTAGAGCACATAATAACCTACAATACTTGACCACTTTAGCAACAACATAATTATTGAACAGCTTCAACAAAACTAGAGCTCACTAGAGCAGACAATGTAGCCTACAACAATCAACATCTGCAACAACAACAGATTCAACAACTTCAACAAAACTAGAGCTCTCTATTGCACATAATAGCCTACAACAATCAACAGCTTCAACAACAGATTCAACAGCTTCAATAACACTAGAGCACATAATGGCCTACAACAATCAACAGCTTTAGCAACAACAGATTCAACAGCTTTCAACAAAACTAGAGCTCTCTAGAGCAGACAATGTAGCCTACAACAATCAACATCTGCAACAACAGATTCAACAAACCTAGAGCTCTCTATTGCACATAATAGCCTACAACAATCAACAGCTTCAACAACAGATTCAACAGCTTCAATAAAACAGGAGCACATAATAGCCTACAACAATCAACAGCTTTAGCAACAACAGATTCAATAGCTTCAACAACAGATTCAACAGCTTCAACAAAATTAGACCTCTCTAGAGCACATAATAGCTTACAACAATCAACAGCTTCAACAACAGATTCAACAGCTTCAACAAAACTAGAGCTCTATAGAGCACATAATAGCTTCCAACAATCAACAGCTTCAACAAAAACAGACTCAACAGCTTCAACAACGACAGCTTCAACAACAACAGATTCAACAGCTTCAACAAAACTAGAGCTAGAGCCCATAATGTGGCCTACAACAATCAACATCTTCAACAATAACAGATTCAACAACTTCAATTAAACTAGAGTACATAATAGTCTACAACAATCAACAGTTTAAACAATAACAGATTCAACAGCTTCAACAACAACATATCCAACAGCTTCAACAAAACTAGAGCTCTCTAGAGCACATAATAGCCTATAACAATCAACAGCTTCAACAACAACAGATTCAACAACTTCAACAAAACTTGAGCACATAATAGCCTGCAACAATGAACAGCTTTAACACCAACAGATTAAACAGCTTCAACAACAGATTCATTAGTTTCGACAATACTAGATCTCTCTAGAGCACATATTGTAGCCTACAACAATCAACATCTTCAACTACAACAGATTCAACAACTTCAATAAAGCTAGAACACATAATAGCCTACAACAATGAACAGCTTTAGCAACAACAGATTCAACAGCTTTAACAACAACAGATTCAACAGCTTCAACAACAACAGATTCAACAGCTTCAACAAAACTAGAGTTAGAGCACATAATGTGGCCTACAACTATTAACATCTTCAACCACAGATTCAACAGCTTCAATTAAACTAGAGTACATAATAGCCTACAACAATCAACAGTTTTAACAATAACAGATTCAACAGCTTCAACAACAACAGATCCAACAGCTCAACAAAACTAGAGCTCTCTAGAGCACATAATAGCCTACAACAATCAACAGCTTCAACAACAAATGATTCAACAGCTTCAACAAAGCTAGAGCTCTCTTTTGAGCACATAATAGCTTACAACAACCAACAGCTTCAACAAAAACAGATTCAACAGCTTCAACAACAACAGCTTCAACAACAACATATTCGACAACTTCAACAAAAGTAGAGCTATCTAGAGCACCTAATGTAGCCTACAACAATCAACATTTTGAATAACAACAGATTCAACAGATTCAATAAAACTGGAGCACATAATAGCCTACAACAATGAACAGCTTTAACACCAATAGATAAAACAGCTTCAACAACAGATTCAATTGTTTCGACAATAGCCTACAACAATCAACAGCTTTAACAACAACAGATTCAACAGCTTCAACAACAGATTCAACAACTTCGACAAAACTAGATCTCTCTAGAGCACATAATGTAGCCTACATCAATCAACATATTCAACAACAGATTCAACAGCTTCAATAAAACTAGAGCACATAATAGCCTACAACAATCAACAGCTTTAACAACAGATTCAAAAGCTTTAACAAAACTAGAGCTCCCTAGAGCACACAATAGCCTACAACAATCAACAGCTTCAACAAAGCTAGAGCTCTCTAGAGCACATAATGTACCTTACAGGAATCAACATCGTCAACAACAGATTCAACAATTTTAACAAAACTAGAGCTCTCTAGAGCACATAATAGCCTTCATTTGACACCTTCAGCAACAACATATTGAACAGCTTCAACAAAACTAGAGCTCTCTAGAGCAGAGAATGTAGCCTACAACAATCAACATCTGCAACAACAACAGAATCAACAAACCTAGAGCTCTCTATTGCACATACAACAATCAACAGCTTCAACAACAGATTCAACAGCTTCAATAAAACTAGAGCACATAATAGCCTACAACAATCAACAGCTTTAGCAACAACAGATTCAAGAGCTTCAACAACAACAGATTCAACAGCTTCAACAAAATTAGAGCTCTCTAGAGCACATAATAGCTTACAACAATCAACAGCTTCAACAACAGATTCAACAGCTTCAACAAAACTAGAGCTCTTTAGAGCACATAATAGCTTCCAACAATCAACAGCTTCAAAAAAAACAGATTCAACAGCTTCAACAACAACAGCTTCAACAGCAACGGATTCAACAGCTTCAACAAAACTAGAGCTAGAGCACATAATGTGGCCTACAACAAACAACATCTTCAACAACAACAGATTCAACAGCTTCAATTAAACTAGAGTACATAATAGCCTACAACAATAACAGATTCAACAGCTTCAACAACAACAGTCCAACAGCTTCAACAAAACTAGAGCTCTCTAGAGCACATAATAACCTACAACAATCAACAGCTTCAACAACAACAGATTCAACAGCTTCAACAAAACTAGAGCACGTAATAGCCTGCAACAATGAACTGCTTTAACACCAACAGATTAAACAACTTCAACAACAGATTCATTAGTTTCGACAATACTAGATCTCTTTAGAGCACATATTGTAGCCTACAACAATCAACATCTTCAACTACAACAGATTCAACAACTTCAATAAAGCTAGAACACATAATAGCCTACAATAATGAACAGCTTTAACAAGAACAGATTCAACAGCTTGAACAACAACAGATTCAACAGCTTAAACAAAACTAGAGCTCTCTAGAACACATAATGTTGCCTACAGCAATCAACATCTTCAACAACAGATTCAACAGCTTCAACAAATTTAGAGCTCTTTAGAGCACATAATGTAGCCTACGACAATCAACAGCTTCAACAACAGATTCAACAGCTTCAACAAAATTAGAGCTATTTAGAGCACATAATGTAGCCTACAACAATCAACATCTCCAACAACAGATTCAACAAAATTAGAGCTCTCTAGAGCACATAATAGCTTACAACAATCAACAGCTTCAACAACAGATTCAACAGCTTCAACAAAACTAGAGCTCTTTAGAGCACATAATAGCTTCCAACAATCAACAGCTTCAACAAAAACAGATTCAACAGCTTCAACAACAACAACTTCAACAACAACAGATTCAACAGCTTCAATTAAACTAGATCTAGAGCACATAATGTGGCCTACAACAATTAACATCTTCAACAACAACAGATTCAACAGCTTCAATTAAACTAGAGTACATAATAGCCTACAACAATCAACAGTTTTAACAATAACAGATTCAACAGCTTCAACAACAACAGATCCAACGGCTTCAACAAAACTAGAGCTCTCTAGAGCACATAATAGCCTACAACAATCAACAGCTTCAACAACAACAGATTCAACAGCTTCAACAAAGCTAGAGCTCTCTAGAGCACATGATAGCTTACAACAATCAACAGCTTCAACAAAAACAGATTCAACAGCTTCAACAAAACTAGAGCTATCTAGAGCATCTAATGTAGCCTACAACAATCAACATCTTGAACAACAGCAGATTCAACAGCTTCAACAACAGATTGAACAGCTTCAACAAAACTAGAGCTCTCTAGAGCACATAATAGCCTACAACAAACAACAGCTTCCACGACAGATTCAACTGCTTCAACAAAACTAGAGCTCTCTAGAACACATAATAGCCTACAACAATCAACAGCTTCCACAATGGATTCAACTGCTTCAACAAAACTAGTGCTCTCTCGAGCACATAATAGCCTACAACAATCAACAGCTTCAACAAAGTAGAGCCCTCTAGAGCACATAATGTACCTTACAGCAATCAACATCGTCAACAACAGATTCAACAATTTCAACAAAACTAGAGCTCTCTAGAGCACATAATAGCCTACATTTGACACCTTCAGCAACAACATATTGAACAGCTTCAACAAAACTAGAGCTCTCTAGAGCAGACAATGTAGCCTACAACAATCAACATCTGCAACAACAGATTCAACAAACCTAGAGCTCTCTATTGCACATAATAGCCTACAACAATCAACAGCTTCAACAACAGATTCAACAGCTTCAATAAAAAGAGGAGCACATAATAGCCTACAACAATCAACAGCTTTAGCAACAACAGATTCAATAGCTTCAACAACAGATTCAACAGCTTCAACAAAATTAGAGCTCTCTAGAGCACATAATAGCTTACAACAATCAACAGCTTCAACAACAGATTCAACAGCTTCAACAAAACTAGAGCTCTTTAGAGCACATAATAGCTTCCAACAATCAACAGCTTCAACAACAACAGATTCAACAGCTTCAACAAAGCTAGAGCTCTCTAGAGCACATAATAGCTTACAACAATCAACAGCTTCAACAAAAACAGATTCAACAGCTTCAACAACAGCTTCAACAACAACAGATTCGATAGCTTCAACAAAACTAGAGCTATCTAGAGCATCTAATGTAGCCTTCAACAATCAACATCTTGAACAACAACAGATTCAACAGCTTCAACAACAGATTCAATAAAACTAGAGCACATAATAGCCTACCACAATGTACAGCTTTAACACCAATACATTAAACAGCTTCAACAACAGATTTAATAGTTTCGACAATAGCCTACAACAATCAACAGCTTTATCAACAACAGATTCAACAGCTTCAACAACAGATTCAACAGCTTCAACAAAACAAGAGCTCTCTAGAGTACATAATAGCCTACAACAATCAACAGGTTTAACAATAACAGATTCAACAGCTTAAACATAACTAGAGCTCTCTAGAGCACATATTGTCTTACAACAATCAACAGTTTCAACAAGAGATTCAACAGCTTCGACAAAACTAGAGCTCTTTAGATCACATAATGTAGCTTACAATAATCAACATCTTCAACATCAGATTCAACAGCTTGAACAAAACTAGAGCTCTCTAGAGCACATAATAGCCTATAAAAATCAACATCTTCAACAACAGATTCAACAATTTCAACAAATCTAGAGCTCTCTAGAGCTTATAATAGCTTACAACAATCAACAGCTTCAACAACAGATTCAACTGCTTCAACAAAACTAGAGCTCTCTAGAGCACATAATAGCCTACAACAATCATCAGCTTCAACAACAGATTCAACAGCTTCATCAAAACTATAGCTCTCTGGAGCGCATAATATAGCCTACAAAAATCAACAGCTTCAACAACAACAGATTCAAAAGCTTCAACAAAACTAGAGCAAATAATGTAGCCTACAATAATCAACAGCTTCAACAACAGATTCAGCAGCTTCTACAAAACTAGAGCCCTCTAGAGTACATAATAGCCTACAACAATCAACAGTTTCAACAATAAATTTAACAGCTTCAACAAAAATAGATCTCTCAATAGCCTACAATAATCAACAGCTTCAACAACAACAGATTCAAAAGCTTCAACAAATCTAGGCATCTCTAGAGCACATAATGTACCCTACAACAATCAACACCTTCAACAACAACAGATTCAACAGCTTCAACAACACTAGAGCTCTCTAGAGCACATAATGTAGCCTACAACAATCAACAGCTTCAACAACAACAATTTCAACAGCTTCAACAAAACTAGACCTCTCTAGAGCACATAATGTAGCCTACAACAATCAACAGCTTCAACAACAACAGATTCAACAGCTTCGACAAAACTAGAACTCTCTAGAGCACATAATGTAGCCTACAACAATCAATATCTTCAACAACAACAGATTCAACAGCTTCAATTAAACTAGAGCACGTAATAGCCTACAACAATCAACGAGCTCAACAGAAACAAATTGAACAGCTTCAACAACAACAGATTCAACAGCTTAACCAAAATTAGAGCTGTCTAGAGCACGTAATATAGCCTACAACAATCAACATCTTCAACAACAGATTCAACAGCTTCAACAAAATTAGAGCTCTCTATTGCACATAATAGCCTACAACAATCAACAGCTTCAACAACAACAGATTCGACAGCTTAAACAAAACTAGAGCTCTCTAGAGCACATAATAGCCTATAAAAATCAACATCTTCAACAACAGATTCAACAATTTCAACAAATCTAGAGCTCTCTAGAGCTTATAGTAGCTTACAACAATCAACAGCTTCAACAACAGATTCAACTGCTTCAACAAAACTAGAGCTCTCTAGAGCACATAATAGCCTACAACAATCATCAGCTTCAACAACAGATTCAACAGCTTCATCAAAACTATAGCTCTCTGGAGCGCATAATATAGCCTACAACAATCAACATCTTCAACAACAACTGATTCAACAGCTTCAATAAAACTAGAGCACATAATAACCTACAACAATCAACAGCTTTAACATCAACAGACTCAACAGCTTCAATATTATTACGACAGATTCAACAGCTTTAACAAAACTAGAGCTCTCTAGAGCACAAAATAGCCTACAACAATCAACAGCTTTAACACCAGCAGATTCAACAGCTTCAACAACAGATTCAACAGCTACAACAAAACAAGAGCTCTCTAGAGTACATAATAGCCTACAACAATCAACATCTTCAACAACAGATTCAACAACTTCAATAAAACTAGAGCACATAATAGCCTACAGCTTCAACAACAACAGATTCAACAGCTTCAATAAAAACAGAGTTCTCCAGAGTTCATGATAGCCTACAACAATCAACAGCTTCAACAACAGATTTAACAGCTTCGACAAAACTAGAGCTCTTTAGAGCACATAACGTAGCCTACAACAATCAACAACTTCAACAACAACAGATTCAACAACTTCAACAAAACTAGAGCTCTCTATTGCATATAATAGCCTACAACTATCAACAGCTTCAACAACAACAGATTCAACAGCTTGAACAAAACTAGAGCTCTCTACAGCATATAATAGCCTACAACAATCAACTGCTTCAACAACAGATTCGACAGCTTAAACAAAACTAGACCTCTCTATAACATATAATAGCCTACAACAATCAACAGCTTCAACAACAGATTCAACAGCTTAAACAAAACTAGAGCTCTCTATAGTATATAATAGTCTACAACAATCAACAGCTTCAACAACCACAGATTCAACAGCTTCGACAAAACTAGAGCTCTCTAGATCACATAATGTAGCCTACAACAATCAACTTCTTCAACAAAAATAGATTCAACAGCTTTAATAAACTAGAGCACATAATAGCCTACAACAATCAACAGCTTTAACAACAACAGATTCAACAGCTTCAACAAAACTAGAGCTCTCTAGAGCACATAATAGCTTACAACAATCAACAGCTTCTACAACAAATTCAACAGCTTCAACATAGTGATTGAAACTATTGATTTATTGGGGCGAGCCTACACTTACACAAAATAGACTGTACTCACAATCAACAGCTTTAATTGTACTAACAAGATCAACTGATTGAACAGCTTCAACACTACTAACAATCAACAGCTTCAACAACAACAGATTCAACATCAACGACAATCAACAACTTCAACATGGTTATCAACAGATTTAAAAACTGATTCAACAGCTTCAACAATCAACAGCTTCAAAAACAGATTCAACAACTACAGCTTCAACAATCAACAGCTTCAACAACCGATTTAACAGCTTCAACAAACTAGAGCTCTCAAGAGCTCATAATAGCCTACAACAATCAACAGCTTCAACAACAGATTCAACTGCTTCAACAAAACTAGAGCTCTCTAAAGCACATAATGTAGCCTACAACAATCAACAGCTTCAACAACAGATTCAACAACTTCAACAAAACTAGAGCTCTCTATTACACATAATAGCCTACAACAATCAACAGCTTCAACAACAGATTCAACAGCTTGAACAAAACTAGAGCTCTCTATAGCATATAATAGCCTACAACAATCAACAGCTTCAACAACAACAGATTCAACAGCTTAAACAAAACTAGAGCTCTCTATAGCATATAATATCCTACAACAATCAACTGCTTCAACAACAACAGATTCGACAGCTTAAACAAAACTAGACCTCTCTATAACATATAATAGCCTACAACAATCAACAGCTTCAACAAGAGATTCAACAGGTTAAACAAAACTAGAGCTCTCTATAGTATATAATAGCCTACAACAATCAACAGCTTCAACAAGTACAGATTCAACAGCTTCGACAAAACTAGAGCTCTCTAGAGCACATAATGTAGCCTACAACAATCAACATCTTCAACAAAAATAGATTCAACAGCTTTAATAAACTAGAGCACATAATAGCCTATAACAATCAACAGCTTTAACAACAACAGATTCAACATCTTCAACAAAACTAGAGCTCTCTAGAGCACATAATAGCTTACAACAATCAACAGCTTCTACAACAAATTCAACAGCTTCAACATAGTGATTGAAGCTATTGATTTATTGGGGCGAGCCTACACTTACACAAAATAGACTGTACTCACAATCAACAGCTTTAACAAGATCAACTGATCGAACAGCTTCAACACTACCAACAATCAACCGCTTCAACAGCAACAGATTCAACATCAACGACAATCAACAACTTCAACATGGTTATCAACAGATTTAACAATGATTCAACAGCTTCAAAAACAGATTCAACAACTACAGCTTCAACAATCATCAGCTTCAACAACAGATTTAACAGCTTCAACAAAACTAGAGCTCTCAAGAGCTCATAATAGCCTACAACAATCAACAGCTTCAACAACAGATTCAACTGCTTCAACAAAACTAGAGCTCTCTAAAGCACATAATGTAGCCTACAACAATCAACAGCTTCAACAACAGATTCAACAACTTCAACAAAACTAGAGCTCTCTATTACACATAATAGCCTACAACAATCAACAGCTTCAACAACAGATTCAACAGCTTGAACAAAACTAGAGCTCTCTATAGCATATAATAGCCTACAACAATCAACAGCTTCAACAACAACAGATTCAACAGCTTAAACAAAACTAGAGCTCTCTATAGCATATAATAGCCTACAACAATCAACTGCTTCAACAACAACAGATTCGACAGCTTAAACAAAACTAGACCTCTCTATAACATATAATAGCCTACAACAATCAACAGCTTCAACAACAGATTCAACAGCTTGAACTAAACTAGAGCTCTCTATTGTATATAATAGCCTACAACAATCAACAGCTTCAACAACAACAGATTCAACAGCTTCAACAAAACTAGAGCTCTCTAGAGCACATAATGTAGCCTACAACAATCAACATCTTCAACAAAAATAGATTCAACAGCTTTAATAAACTAGAGCACATAATAGCCTACAACAATCAACAGCTTTAACAACAACAGATTCAACAGCTTCAACAAAACTAGAGCTCTCTAGAGCACATAATATCCTACAACAATCAACAGCTTCTACAACAAATTCTACAGCTTCAACATAGTGATTGAAGCTATTGATTTATTGGGGCGAGCCTACACTTACACAAAATAGACTGTACTCACAATCAACAGCTTTAATTGTACTAACAAGATCAACTGATTGAACAGCTTCAACACTACCAACAATCAACAGCTTCAACAACAACAGATTCAACATCAACGACAATCAACAACTTCAACATGGTTATCAACAGATTTAACAACTGATTCAACAGCTTCAAAAACAGATTCAACAACTACAGCTTCAACAATCAACAGCTTCAACAACAGATTTAACAGCTTCAACAAAACTCGAGCTCTCAAGAGCTCATAATAGCCTACAACAATCAACAGCTTCAACAACAGATTCAACTGCTTCAACAAAACTAGAGCTCTCTAAAGTACATAATTTAGCCTACAACAATCAACAGCTTCAACAACAGATTCAACAACTTCAACAAAACTAGAGCTCTCTATTACACATAATAGCCTACAACAATCAACAGCTTCAACAACAGATTCAACAGCTTAAAACTAGAGCTCTCTATAGCATATAATAGCCTACAACAATCAACTACATCAACAACAACAGATTCGACAGCTTAAACAAAACTAGACCTCTCTACAATATATAATAGCCTACAACAATCAACAATTTCAACAACAGATTCGACAGCTTAAACAAAGCTAGAGCTTTCTATAACATATAATAGCCTACAACAATCAACAGCTTCAACAACAGATTCAACAGCTTAAACAAAACTAGAGCTCTCTATAGCATATAATAGCCTGCAACAATCAACAGCTTCAACAACAACAGATTCAACTGCTTCAACAAACCTAGAGCTCTCTAGAGCACATAATGTAGCCTACAACAATCAACATCTTCAACAAAAATAGATTCAACAGCTTTAATAAACTAGAGCACATAATAGCCTACAACAATCAACAGCTTTAACAACAACAGATTCAACAGCTTCAACAAAACTAGAGCTCTCTAGAGCACATAATAGCTTACAACAATCAACAGCTTCTACAACAAATTCAACAGCTTCAACATAGTGATTGAAGCTATTGATTTATTGGGGCGAGCCTACACTTACACAAAATAGACTGTACTCACAATCAACAGCTTTAATTGTACTAACAAGATCAACTGATTGAACAGCTTCAACACTACCAGCAATCAACAGTTTCAACAACAACAGATTCAACATCAATGACAATCAACAACTTCAACATGGTTAACAGATTTAACAACTGATTCAACAGCTTCAAAAACAGATTCAACAACTACAGCTTCAACAATCAACAGCTTCAACAACAGATTTAAAAGCTTCAACAAAACTAGAGCTCTCTATAGCATATAATAGCCTACAACAATCAACTGCTTCAACAACAACAGATTCGACAGCTTAAACAAAACTAGACCTCTCTATAACATATAATAGCCTACAACAATCAACAGCTTCAGCAACAGATTCAACAGCTTAAACAAAACTAGAGCTCTCTATAGTATATAATAGCCTACAACAATCATCAGATTCAACAGCTTCGACAAAACTAGAGCTCTCTAGAGCACATAATGTAGCCTACAACAATCAACATCTTCAACAAAAATAGATTCAACAGCTTTAATAAACTAGAGCACATAATAGCCTACAACAATCAACAGCTTTAACAACAACAGATTCAACATCTTCAACAAAACTAGAGCTCTCTAGAGCACATAATAGCTTACAACAATCAACAGCTTCTACAACAAATTCAACAGCTTCAACATAGTGATTGAAGCTATTGATTTATTGGGGCGAGCCTACACTTACACAAAATAGACTGTACTCACAATCAACAGCTTTAATTGTACTAACAAGATCAACTAGTTGAACAGCTTCAACACTACCAACAATCAACAGCTTCAACAACAACAGATTGAAGATCAACGACAATCAACAACTTCAACATGGTTATCAACAGATTTAACACTGATTCAACAGCTTCAAAAACAGATTCAACAACTACAGCTTCAACAATCAACAGCTTCTACAATAGATTTAACAGCTTCAACAAAACTAGAGCTCTCAAGAGCTCATAATAGCCTACAACAATCAACAGCTTCAACAACAGATTCAACTGCTTCAACAAAACTAGAGCTCTCTAAAGCACATAATGTAACCTACAACAATCAACAGCTTCAACAACAGATTCAACAACTTCAACAAAACTAGAGCTCTCTATTACACATAATAGCCTACAACAATCAACAGCTTCAACAACAACAGATTCAACAGCTTGAACAAAACTAGAGCTCTCTATAGCATATAATAGCCTACAACAATCAACAGCTTCAACAACAACAGATTCAACAGCTTAAACAAAACTAGAGCTCTCTATAGCATATAATAGCCTACAACAATCAACTGCTTCAACAACAACAGATTCGACAGCTTAAACAAAACTAGACCTCTCTATAACATATAATAGCCTACAACAATCAACAACTTCAACAACAGATTCAACAGCTTAAACAAAACTAGAGTTCTCTATAGTATATAATAGCCTACAACAATCAACAGCTTCAACAACCACAGATTCAACAGCTTTGACAAAACTAGAGCTCTCTAGAGCACATAATGTAGCCTACAACAATCAACATCTTCAACAAAAATAGATCCAACAGCTTTAATAAACTAGAGCACATAATAGCCTACAACAATCAACATCTTCAACAAAAATAGATTCAACAGCTTTAAAAAACTAGAGCACATAATAGCCTACAACAATCAACAGCTTTAACAACAACAGATTCAACAGCTTCAACAAAACTAGAGCTCTCTATTGCACATAATAGCCTACAACAATCAACAACTTCAACAACAGATTCGACAGCTTTAACAAAACTAGAGCTCTCTATAGCATATAATAACCTACAACAATCAACTACATCAACAACAACAGATTCGACAGCTTAAACAAAACTAGACCTCTCTATAA
This sequence comes from Stappiaceae bacterium, assembly GCA_964291365.2. Taxonomy (GTDB): domain Bacteria; phylum Pseudomonadota; class Alphaproteobacteria; order Rhizobiales; family Stappiaceae; genus JBDWFY01. The sequence goes on along the minus strand of OZ219980.1, from coordinate 63,062 downwards.
TATATAATAGCCTACAACAATCAACAGCTTCAGCAACAGATTCAACAGCTTAAACAAAACTAGAGCTCTCTATTGTATATAATAGCCTACAACAATCAACAGCTTCAACAACTACAGATTCAACAGCTTCGACAAAACTAGAGCTCTCTAGAGCACATAATGTAGCCTACAACAATCTACATCTTCAACAAAAATAGATTCAACAGCTTTAATAACCTAGAGCACATAATAGCCTACAACAATCAACAGCTTTAACAACAACAGATTCAACATCTTCAACAAAACTAGAGCTCTCTAGAGCACATAATAGCTTACAACAATCAACAGCTTCTACAACAAATTCAACAGCTTCAACATAGTGATTGAAGCTATTGATTTATTGGGGCGAGCCTACACTTACACAAAATAGACTGTACTCACAATCAACAGCTTTAATTGTACTAACAAGATCAACTGATTGAAGAGCTTCAACGCTACCAACAATCAACAGCTTCAACAACAACAGATTGAAGATCAACGACAATCATCAACTTCAACATGGTTATCAACAGATTTAACACTGATTCAACAGCTTCAAAAACAGATTCAACCACTACAGCTTCAACAATCAACAGCTTCTACAATAGATTTAACAGCTTCAACAAAACTAGAGCTCTCAAGAGCTCATAATAGCCTACAACAATCAACAGCTTCAATAACAGATTCAACTGCTTCAACAAAACTAGAGCTCTCTAAAGCACATAATGTAGCCTACAACAATCAACAGCTTCAACAACAGATTCAACAACTTCAACAAAACTAGAGCTCTCTATTACACATAGTAGCCTACAACAATCAACAGCTTCAACAACAGATTCAACAGCTTGAACAAAACTAGAGCTCTCTATAGCATATAATAGCCTACAACAATCAACTGCTTCAACAACAACAGATTCAACATCTTAAACAAAAGTAGAGCTCTCTATAGCATATAATAGCCTACAACAATCAACATCTTCAACAAAAATAGATTCAACAGCTTTAATAAACTAGAGCACATAATAGCCTACAACAATCAACATCTTTAACAACAACAGATTCAACAGCTTTTACAAAACTAGAGCTTTCTAGAGCACATAATAGCTTACAACAATCAACAGCTTCTACAACAAATTCAACAGCTTCAACATAGTGATTGAAACTATTGATTTATTGGGGCGAGCCTACACTTACACAAAATAGACTGTACTCACAATCAACAGCTTTAATTGTACTAACAAGATCAACTGATTGAACAGCTTCAACACTACCAACAATCAACCGCTTCAACAACAACAGATTCAACATCAACGACAATCAACAACTTCAACATGGTTATCAACAGATTTAACAACTGATTCAACAGCTTCAACAATCAACAGCTTCAAAAACAAATTCAACAACTACTGCTTCAACAATCAACAGCTTCAACAACAGATTTAACAGCTTCAACAAAACTAGAGCTCTCAAGAGCTCATAATAGCCTACAACAATCAACAGCTTCAACAACAGATTTAACTGCTTCAACAAAACTAGAGCTCTCTAAAGCACATAATGTAGCCTACAACAATCAACAGCTTCAACAACAGATTCAACAACTTCAACAAAACTAGAGCTCTCTATTACACATAATAGCCTACAACAATCAACAGCTTCAACAACAGATTCAACAGCTTGAACAAAACTAGAGCTCTCTATAGCATATAATAGCCTACAACAATCAACAGCTTCAACAACAACAGATTCAACATCTTAAACAAAACTAGAGCTCTCTATAGCATATAATAGCCTACAACAATCAACTGCTTCAACAACAACAGATTCGACAGCTTAAACAAAACTAGACCTCTCTATAACATATAATAGCCTACAACAATCAACAGCTTCAACAACAGATTCAACAGCTTAAACAAAACTAGAGCTCTCTATAGCATATAATAGCCTACAACAATCAACTGCTTCAACAACAACAGATTCGACAGCTTAAACAAAACTAGACCTCTCTATAACATATAATAGCCTACATCAATCAACAGCTTCAACAACAGATTCAACAGCTTAAACAAAACTAGAGCTCTCTATAGCATATAATAGCCTACAACAATCAACTGCTTCAACAACAACAGATTCGACAGCTTAAACAAAACTAGACCTCTCTATAACATATAATAGCCTACAACAATCAACAGCTTCAACAACAGATTAAACAGCTTGAACTAAACTAGAGCTCTCTATAGTATATAATAGCCTACAACAATCAACAGCTTCAACAACAACAGATTCAACAGCTTCAACAAAACTAGAGCTCTCTATACTATATAATAGCCTACAACAATCAACAGCTTCTACAACAAATTCAACAGCTTCAACATAGTGATTGAAGCTATTGATTTATTGGGGCGAGCCTACACTTACACAAAATAGACTGTACTCACAATCAACAGCTTTAATTGTACTAACAAGATCAACTGATTGAACAGCTTCAACACTACCAACAATCAACCGCTTCAACAACAACAGATTCAACATCAACGACAATCAACAACTTCAACATGGTTATCAACAGATTTAACAACTGATTCAACAGCTTCAAAAACAGATTCAACAACTACAGCTTCAACAATCAACAGCTTCAACAACAGATTTAACAGCTTCAACAAAACTAGAGCTCTCAAGAGCTCATAATAGCCTACAACAATCAACAGCTTCAACAACAGATTCAACTGCTTCAACAAAACTAGAGCTCTCTAAAGCACATAATGTAGCCTACAACAATCAACAGCTTCAACAACAGATTCAACAACTTCAACAAAACTAGAGCTCTCCATTACACATAATAGCCTACAACAATCAACAGCTTCAACAACAGATTCAACAACTTGAACAAAACTAGAGCTCTCTATTGCGTATAATAGCCTACAACAATCAACAGCTTCAACAACAACAGATTCAACATCTTAAACAAAACTAGAGCTCTCTATAGCATATAATAGCCTACAACAATCAACTGCTTCAACAACAACAGATTCGACAGCTTAAACAAAACTAGACCTCTCTATAACATATAATAGCCTACAACAATCAACAGCTTCAACAACAACAGATTCAACAGCTTCAACAAAACTAGAGCTCTCTAGAGCACATAATGTAGCCTACAACAATCAACATCTTCAACGAAAATAGATTCAACAGCTTTAATAAACTAGAGCACATGATAGCCTACAACAATCAACAGCTTTAACAACAACAGATTCAACAGCTTCAACAAAACTAGAGCTCTTTAGAGCACATAATAGCTTACAACAATCAACAGCTTCTACAACAAATTCAACAGCTTCAACATAGTGATTGAAGCTATTGATTTATTGGGGCGAGCCTACACTTACACAAAATAGACTGTACTCACAATCAACAGCTTTAATTGTACTAACAAGATCAACTGATTGAACAGCTTCAACACTACCAACAATCAACAGCCTCAACAACGACAGATTCAACATCAACGACAATCAACAACTTCAACATGGTTATCAACAGATTTAACAACTGATTCAACAGCTTCAACAATCAACAGCTTCAAAAACAGATTCAACAACTACAGCTTCAACAATCAACAGCTTCAACAACAGATTTAACAGCTTCAACAAAACTAGAGCTCTCAAGAGCTCATAATAGCCTACAACAATCAACAGCTTCAACAACAGATTCAACTGCTTCAACAAAACTAGATCTCTTTAAAGCACATAATGTAGCCTACAACAATCAACAGATTCAACAGCTTGAACAAAACTAGAGCTCTCTATTGCATATAATAGCCTACATCAATCAACAGCTTCAACAACAGATTCAACAGCTTCGACAGAACTAGAGCTCTCTAGAACACATAATATAGCCTACAACAATCAACATCTTCAACAAAAATAGATTCAACAGCTTTAATAAAATTAGAGCACATAGTAGCCTACAACAATCAACAGCCTTAACAACAATAGATTCAACAGCTTCAACAAAACTAGAGCTCTCTAGAGCACATAATAGCCTACAACAATCAACAGCTTTAACAACAACAGATTCAACATCTTCAACAAGAGATTCAACAGCTTTAACAAAACTAGAGCTCTCTAGAGCTCATATTAGCCTACAACAATCAACAGCTTCAACAACAGATTTCACAAAACTAGAGTTCTCCAGAGGACATAATAGCCTACAATAATCAATAGCTTCAACAACTGATTCAACATTTTCAACAAAACTAGAGCTCTCTAGAGCACATAATGTAGCCTACAACAATCAAAAGCTTCAATAACAACAGATTCAACAACTTCAACAAAACTAGAGCTCTCTATTGCACATAATAGCCTACAACAATCAACAGTTTCAACAACAGATTCAACTGCTCCAACATAACTAGAGCTTTCTAGAGCACATAATGTAGCCTACAACGATTAACATCTTCAACAACAGATTCAGCAATTTCAACAAATCTAGAGCTCTCTTGAGCACATAATAGCCTACAACAATCAACAGCTTCAACAACAGATTCAACTGCCTTAACTAAACTAGAGTTCTTTAGAGCACATAGTATAGCCTGCAACAATCAACAGGTTCAATAAAAACAGATTCAACAGTTTCAACAACAAAATATTCAACAGCTTAAACAAAACTAGATCCCTCTAGAGCACATAATAGCCTACAACAATCAACAGCTTCAACAACAACAGATTCAACAGCTTCAACAAAACTAGAGCTCTCTAGACCATATAATGTAGCTTACAAACCAATCAACATCTTCAACAACAACACATTCAACAGCTTCAACAAAACTAGAGCTATAATCTAGCCTACAGCAATCAACAGCTTCAACAACAACAGATTCAACAGCTTCAACAAAACTAGAGCTCTCTAATGCACATAATAGCCTACAACAATCAACAGCTTCAACAACAACAGATTCAACAGCTTAAACAAAACTAGAGCTCTCTAGAGCACATAATAACCTACAACAATCAACAGCTTCAACCACAGATTCAACTGCTTCAACAAAACTAGAGCTCTCTAAAGCACATAATGTAGCCTACAACAATCAACAGCTTCAACAAAACTAGAGCTCACTAGAGCATATAATAGCCTACAATCAAGAGCTTCAACCACAGATTCAACAGCTTCAACAAAATTAGAGCTCTCTATTGCACATAATAGCCTACAACAATCAACAGCTTCAACAACAGATTCGACAGCTTAAACAAAAGTAGAGCTCTCTATAGCATATAATAGCCTACAACAATCAACTACTTCAACAACAGATTCGACAGCTTAAACAAAACTAGACCTCTCTATAAGATATAATAGCCTACAACAATCAACTACTTCAACAACAGATTCGACAGCTTCAACAAAACTACAGCTCTCTAGAGCACATAATAGCCTACAACAATCAACAGCTTCAACAACAACAGATTCAACAGCTTAAACAAAACTTGAGCTCTCTATAGCATGTAATAGCCTACGACAATCAACAGCTTCAACAACAACAGTTTCGACGGCTTAAACAAAACTAGACATCTCTATAAGATATAATAGCCTACAAAAATCAACAGCTTCAACAACAGATTCAACAGCTTAAACAAAACTAGAGCTCTCTAGAGCACATAATAACCTACAACAATCAACAGCTTCAACAACAGATTCAACAGCTTCAACAAAACTAGAGCTCTCTATTGCACATAATAGCCTACAACAATCAACAGCTTCAACAACAACAGATTCAACAGCTTAAACAAAACTAGAGCTCTCTATAGCATGTAATAGCCTACGACAATCAACAGTTTCAACAACAACAGTTTCGACAGCTTAAACAAAACTAGACCTCTCTATAAGATATAATAGCCTACAAAAATCAACAGCTTCAACAACAGATTCAACAGCTTAAACAAAACTAGAGCTCTCTATAGCATATAATAGCCTACATCAATCAACAGCTTCAACAACAGATTCAACAGCTTCAACAAAACTAGAGCTCTCTAGAGCACATAATGTAGACTACAACAATCAACATCTTCAGCAAAAATAGATTCAACAGCTTTAATAAAATTAGAGCACATAATAGCCTACAACAATCAACAGCTTTAACAACAAAAGATTCAACATCTTCAACAAGAGATTCAACAGCTTCAACAAAACTAGAGCTCTCTAGAGCTCATAATAGCCTACAACAATCATCAGCTTCAACAACAGATTTAACAAAACTTGAGTTCTCCAGAGGACATAATAGCCTACAACAATCAACAGCTTCAACAACAGATTCAAAATTTTCAACAAAACTAGAGCTCTCTAGAGCTCATAATAGCCTACAACAATCAACAGCTTCAACAACAGATTTAACAAAACTAGAGTTCTCCAGAGGACATAATAGCCTACAACAATCAACAGCTTCAACAACAGATTCAAAATTTTCAACAAAACTAGAGCTCTCTAGAGCTCATAATAGCCTACAACAATCAACAGCTTTAACAACAGGCTCAACAGCTTCAATAACAACAGATTCAACAGCTTCAACAAAACTAGAGCTCTCTATTGCACATAATAGCCTACAATAATCAACAGCTTCAACAACAGATTCAACTGCTCCAACATATCTAGAGCTCTCTAGAGCACATAATGTAGCCTACAACAATCAACAGCTTCAACAACAGATTCAACTGCCTTAACACAACTAGAGCTCTTTAGAACACATAATTATAGCCTACAACAATCAATATTTTCAACAACAGATTCAACAGCTTCAATAAAACTAGAGCACATAATAGCCTACAACAATCAAGAGCTTTAACAACAACAGATTCAGCAGCTTCAACAATAACAGATTCAACAGCTTCAACAAAACTAGAACTCTCTAGAGCACATAATAGCCTTCAACAATCAACAGCTTTAACAACAGATTCAACTGCTCCAACATAACTAGAGCTCTCTAGAGCACATAATGTAGCCTACAATGATCAACATCTTCAACAACAGATTCAACAATTTCAACAAATCTAGAGCTCTCTAGAGCACATAATAGCCTGCAACAATCAACAGCTTCAACAACAGATTCATCTGCCTTAACAAAACTAGAGCTCTTTAGAGCACATAATATAGCCTACAACAATCAACAGGTTCAACAAAAACAGATTCAACAGTTTCAACAACAGATTCAACAGCTTAAACAAAATTAGAGCTCTCTAGAGCACATAATGTAGCCTACAACAATCAACATCTTCAACAACAGATTCAACTGCTTCAACAAAACTAGAGCTCTGTAGAGCACATAATGTAGCCTACAACAATCAACATCTTCAACAACAACAGATTCAACAGTTTTAACAAAACTAGAGCTCTCTAGAGCACATAATAGCCTACAACAATCAACAGCTTCCACAACAGATTCAACAGCTTGAACAAAACTAGAACTCTCTAGAGTACATAATATCCTACAACAATCACAAGCTTAAACAACTGATTTAACAGCTTCAACAAAGGTAGAGCTCTCTAGAGCACATAATAGCCTACAACATTCTACAGCTTCAACAACAACAGATTCAACAGCTTCAACAAAACTAGAGCTCTCTAGAGCACATAATAGCCTACAACAATCAACAGCTTCAACAAGAGATTCAGCTTCGACAAAACTTGAGCTCTCTAGAACACATAATGTAGCCTACAACAATCAACATCTTCAACAACAGATTCAACAGCTTCAATTAAACCAGAGCACATAATAGCCCACAACAATCATCAGCTCTAACAACAGATTCAACAACTTCAACAATAACAGATTCAACAGCTTCAACAAAACTAGAGTTCTCTAGAGCACATAATAGCCTGCAACAATCAACAGCTTTAACAACAGATTCAACTGCTCCAACATAACTAGAGCTCTCTAGAGCACATAATGCAGCCTACAACAACCAACAACTTCAACAATAACAGATTCAACAGCTTCAACAAAAGTAGAGCTCTCTAGAGCACATAATAGCCTACAACAATCAACAGCTTCAACAACAGATTCAACTGCTTAACAAATCTAGAGCTCTTTAGAGCACATAATGTAGCCTACAACAATCAACATTTTTAATAACAACAGGTTCAACAGCTCCAATAAAACTAAAGCACATAATAGCTTACAACAATCAAGAGCTTTAACAACAACAGATTCAACAGCTTCACCATCAACATATTCAACAGCTTCAACAAAACTGGAGCTCTCTAGAACACATAATAGCCTACAACAATGAACAACTTCAACAGGAGATTCTACTGCTTCAACAAAATTAGAGCTCTCTCTAGCACGTTATGTAGCCTACAACAATCAGCAGCTTCAACAACAGGTTCAACTGCTTCAACAGAACTTGAGCTCTCTAGAGCACATAATGTAGCCTACAACAATCAACAACAACAGATTCAACAGCTTCAATAAAACTAGAGCACATAATAGCCTACAACAATCAACAGGTTCAACAAAAACAGATTCAACAGTTTCAACAACAACAGATTCAACAGCTTAAACAAAATTAGAGCTCTCTAGAGCATGTAATGTAGCCTACAACAATCAACATCTTCAACAACAGATTCAACAGCTTCAACAAAACTAGAGCTCTCTAGTGCACATAGTATAGCCTACAACAATCAACAATTTCAACAACAGATTCAACTACTTCAATACAGCTAGAGCACATAATAGCCTACAACAATCAACAGCTTTAACAACAACAGATTCAACAGCTTCAACAACAACAGATTCAACAGCTTCAACAAAACTAGATTTATCTAGAGCACATAATGTAGCCTACAACAATCAATATCTTCAACAACAGATTCGACAACATTAGAAAAACTAGAGCTATCTAGAACACAAAAAACCCTGACAATCAAGAGCTTCAACAACAACAGATACAACAGCTTTGACAAAACTAGATTTCTCTAGAGAACATAATGTAACCTAGAACAATTAACATTTTCAACAAGAATACATTCAACAACTTCAATAAAACTAGAGCACATAATAGCTTATAGCAATCAACAGCTCTAACAACAACAGATTCAACAGCTTAACAGCAACAGATTCAACAGCTTCAAAAAAACTAGAGCTCTCTAGAGCACATAATGCATCCTACAACAATCAACATCTTCAACAACAACAGATTCAACAATTTCAACAAAATTAGAGCTCTCTAGAACGTATAATAGCCTACAACGATCAACAGCTTCAACAACAACGGATTCTAGAATAAAGGCTCATAACTACGTTGTTGATGCAAGGAGAGTAGTTTGTGGAGCGCTATTGAACGTAGTTTAATGTACTGTAGAGACAGAACGTTTCGGACCGTGGTCCTTCGTCAGCTGCAAAAGGCACTCAAGACATAGCGCTCCACAAACTACTCTCCTTGCAACAACGGATTCAACAGCTTCGACGAATCTAGAGCTCTCTAGAGCACATAATGTAGCCTACAACAATCAACATCTTCAACAACAACAGATTCAACAGCTTTAACAAAATTAGAACTCTTTAGAGCACATAATAGCCTACAACACTCAACAGCTTCAACAAAACGAACTCTCTAGAGCACACAATGTAGCCTACAACATTCAACAGATTCAACAACAACAGATTCAACAACTTCAATAAAGCTAGAACACATAATAGCCTACAACAATGAACAGCTTTAACAACAGATTCAACAGCTTGAACAAGAACAGATTTAACGGCTTGAACAAAACTAGAGCTCTTTAGAGCACATAATGTTGCCTACAACAATCAACATCTTCAACAACAGATTCAACAGCTTTAACAAAATTAGAGCTCTTTAGAGTAATATAGGCTACAACAATCAACAGCTTCAACAGATTCAACAATTTCAACAAAACTAGAGCTCTCTAGAGCACATAATAGCCTACAACAATCAACCGCTTTAACAACAACAGACTCAACAGCTTCAACAAAACTAGAGCTCTCTAGAGCACAAAATAGCCTACAACAATCAACAGCTTTAACAGCAACAGATTCAACAGCTTCAACAACAGATTCAACAGCTTCAACAAAACAAGAGCTCTCTAGAGTACATAATAGCCTACAACAATCAACAGATTCAACAGTTTCAACAGATTCAACAGCTTAAACAAAATTAGAGCTCTCTAGAGCACGTAATGTAGCCTACAACAATCAACATTTTCAACAACAACGGATTCAACAGTTTTAACAAAACAAGAGCTCTCTAGAGCACATAATAGCCTACAACAATTAACAGCTTGAACAACAGATTTAACAGCTTCAACAAAAGTAGAGCTCTCTAGAGCACATAATAGCCTACAACAACCAACAACTTTAACAACAACAGATTCAACAGCTTCAATAAATCTAGAGCTCTTTAGAGCACATAATGTAGCCTACAACAATCAACATTTTCAACAACAGGTTCAACAGCTCCAATAAAACTTGAGCACATAATAGCTTACAACAATCAACAGCTTTAACAACAGATTCAACTGCTCCAACATAACTAGAGCCCTCTAGATTACATAATTACCTTCAACAATCAACAGCTTTAACAACAGATTCAACTGCTCCAACATAACTAGAGCCCTCTAGAGCACATAATGTAGCCTACAACAACCAACAACTTTAACAACAACAGATTCAACAGCTTCAATAAATCTAGAGCTCTTTAGAGCACATAATGTAGCCTACAACAATCAACATTTTCAACAACAGGTTCAACAGCTCCAATAAAACTTGAGTACATAATAGCTTACAACAATCAATAGCTTTAACAACAACAGATTCAACAGCTACACCATCAACATATTCAACAGCTTCAACAAAACTTGAGCTCTCTAGAACACATAATGGCCTACAACAATGAACAACTTCAACAGGAAATTTTACTGCTTCAACAAAATTAGAGCTCTGTCGAGCATATTATGTAGCCTACAACAATCAACAACTTCAACAACAGGTTCAACTGCTTCAACAGAACTAGAGCTCTCTAGAGTACATAATGTAGCCTACAACGATCAACATCTTCAACCACAGATTCAACGATTTCAACAAATTTAGAGCTCTTTAGAGCACATAATAGCCTACAACAATCAACAGTTTCAACAACAGATTCAACTGCTTCAATAAAGATATAGCTCTCTAGAGCACATAATGTAGCCTACAACAAGCAACAGATTCAACAGCTTCATCAATGAAAACCTTCAACGACAGATTTAACAACATTAACAATCAACAACTTCAACAGATTCAACAGCTTCAACAATCAACAGCTTCAACAACAGATTCAACAACTTCAGATTCAACAGCTACTACAATCAAGATTAATCAACAGCAGATTCAACAACAGTCAACAGCAACAGATTGAACATCAACATTTAACAGTTTCGACATGGTGATCAACAGATTTAACAGCTTCAACAATCATAGCCAACAATCAACAGCTCTAAATATACTAACAAAATTAGCAGATTCAACAACAGCTTCAACAATCAACAGCATCAACAACAGGTTCAACATCAACGACAATCAACAACTTCACCAACAACAGATATAACATCAACAATAACAACAATCAACAGCTTCAACAACAGATTCAACAGCTTTAACAATCAATAGCTTCAACATTGTGATTGAAGCTATTGATTTATTGGGGCAAGCCTATACTTACACAAGATAGACTGTACTAACAATCAACAGCTTAAACTATACTAACATGATCAACAGATTCAATAGTTTCAACAATCATACCAACAATCAACAGCATCAACAACAGATTAAACAACATCAACAACTTCAACAATGTGATCAACATAATAATTAAACAACAGATTCAACACCTTCAACAATCAACAACTTTAACAACAGATTCAACAACTTCAGATTCAACAGCTTCAACTATCAACAGCTTCAACAACAAATTCAACATCAACAACAAATAACTTCAATATGGTGATCATCAGCTTTAACAACAGATTCTACAAGTTTAGATTTAAGAGCTTCAACAACCAACAGCTTCAACAACAGATTCAATATCAACAACTTCAACATGGTGATCAACAGATTAAACAACGGATTCAACAGCTTCAACAACAGATTCAACAACTTGAGATTCAACAGCTTCAACAATCAACAGCCTCAACAACAGCAGATTCAACAACAGAAACAGATTCAACAACATCAACAACAATTCACAGTTTCAACATGGTAATCAACAGATTCAACAGCTTCAACAATCATAATCAACAATCAATAGCTTAAACAACAGATTCAACAACTTCAACAATATTAACAACAATCAACAACTTCAACAACAACAAATTTAACATCAACAACACCAACAACAATCAACAGCATCAACAACAGATTCAACAGCTTCAACAATCAACAGCTTCAACATGGTGATTAAAGGTATTGATTTATTGGGGCGAGCCTACACTTACACAAAATAGACTGTACTAACAATCAACAGCTTCAACTATACTAACAAGATCAACAGGTTCAATAGCCTCAACAATCATAACCAACAATCAACAGCTTCAACAACATCAACAACAATCAACTACTTCAACATGGTGATCAACGGATATAAACAACAGATTTAACTGCTTCAACAATCGACAACTTCAACAACGGATTCAACAACTTCAGATTTAACAGTTTCAACAATCAACAGGTTCAATAACAAGAGATTCAACAACAATCAACAGCAACAGATTCAACATCAACAACAATCATCAACTTCAACATGGAAATCAACAGCTTCAACAACAGATTCAACTACTTCAGATTCAACGGCTTCAACAACAGATTTAACAGCTTCAACATGGTGATTGAAGCTATTAATTTATTGGAACGAGCCTACACTTACACAAGATGGACTGTACTAACAATCAACAGCTTAAACTATACTAACAAGATCAACAGATTCAACAACAGATTCAACTGCTTCAAAAATCATAATCAACAATCAACATCTTCAACAACAGATTCAATAACAGATTTAACAACATCAACAATCATCAACTTCATCATGGAGATCAACAGATTCAACAGCTTTAACAATCAACAGCTTGAACAACAGCTTCAGATTCCACAGCTTCAAGAATCAACATCAACAACAGATTTAACAGCTTCAACAGTCAACAGCTTCAACATGGTGATTGAAGCTATTGATTTATTGGGACGAGCCTACTCTTAGACACAATAGACTGTACTAACAATCAACAGCTTCAGTTATACTAATATCAACAGATTCAACAACTTCATCAATCATAACCAACAATCAAAAGCTTCCACAACAACAGATTCAACAATATCAACAACATTCAACAGCTTCAACAACAGATTTAACTACTTCAGATTCAACAGCTTCAACAATCAACAGCTTCATCAACAACAGATTCAACAGATTCAACATGGTGATTGAAGCTATTGATTTATTGGGGCGAGCCTGAGCGAGCCCCACATAAACTGTACAGCAATGCCTGCAATAATATGGTGTATGTATGTATGTATGTTTGGTACGTCCGTCAACAACAATTAACAGGTTCAACATGGTGATCAACAGATTCAACAGCTTCAACTATCATAGCCAACAATCAACAGCTTCAACTATACTAACAAGATCAACAGATTCAACAACTGCTTCAACAATTATAATCAACAATCAACAGCTTCAACAACAGATTCAACTAATTCAACACCATCAACAATAAACAGCTCAATAACACCAGATTTAACATTGTAAACACCAATAACAATCAACAGCTTCAACAACAGATTCAACAGATTCAACAATCAACAGCTTAATTCAACATGGTGATTGAAGCTATTGATTTATTGGGGCGAGCCTACTCTTACGCAAAATAGACTGTACTACCGTAAAAGTTCTAATTACAGTGCCAAAAAATTTAATTCTAATCTTCAGTTGGCGCTTCTATTGGAGCCAAAAAATACTTCTAAAGTCGCTAGTGGCGCTTAAATTAGGGTGGTGCTTAGTGAATAGGACACTACATACAAAAGCACAGCGTTTTCTATTTAGTAAGTGAGGCTTTATGACTGCAGTTGGCGCTATAAATAGAGTGCAACAATCGTCGTTAACCTCCAAGTGGCGCTTAAATTAGGGTGGCGCTATAATTCGAACATTTACGGTAACAATCAACAGCTTCAACTATGCTAACAAGATTAACAGATTCAACAGCCTCACCAATCTATCCAACAATGAACGGCTTCAACAACGGATTAAACAACATCAACAACTTCAACAAGGTGATCAACCGTTTAAACAACAGATTCAACAGCTTCAACAACAGATTCAACAACTTCAGATTTATCAGCTTCAACAATCTACAGCTTCAACAACGGATTCAACAATTGTCAATAGCAACAGATTTAATAACATCAACAATTAACAGCTTCCACTTGGTGATCAACAGATTCAACAGCCTCAACAATCTTAACCGACAATCAACAGCTTCAACTATACTAACAAGAACAACTGATTCAACAGCAGATTCAAGTACAGATTCAACAGCTTTAACAACCATGATCAACAATCAACAACTTCAACAACAGATTCAACAACATCAACAACAATCAACAGCTTCAATAACAACTGATTTAACATCAACACCAACAACAATCAACAGCTTCAACAATCATAACCAACAATCAACAGCTTCAACAACACAGATTCAACAACATCAACAACTTCAACATGGTGATCAATTGACTAAACAACAGATTCAACAGCTTCAACAATCAACAGCCTCAATAGCAGATTCAGCACAATCCGATTCAACAGCTTCAACAATCAACATGTTCAACAACAGATTCAACAACAATCAATAGTAACAGATTCAACAACATCAAGAACAATATTATTAACAGCTTCAACATGGTGATCAACAGATTCAACAGCTTCAACAATTATAACCAACAATCAACAGCTTAGACTATACTAACAAGATCAACAGATTCAACAGCTTCAACAATCATAATCAACAATTAACAGCTTCAACAACAGCTTCAACAACAGATTCAACAGCTTCAATAAAACAGGAGCACATAATAGCCTACAACAATCAACAGCTTTAGCAACAACAGATTCAATAGCTTCAACAACAGATTCAACAGCTTCAACAAAATTAGAGCTCTCTAGAGCACATAATAGCTTACAACAATCAACAGCTTCAACAACAGATTCAACAGCTTCAACAAAACTAGAGCTCTTTAGAGCACATAATAGCTTCCAACAATCAACAGCTTCAACAACAACAGATTCAACAGCTTCAACAAAGCTAGAGCTCTCTAGAGCACATAATAGCTTACAACAATCAACAGCTTCAACAAAAACAGATTCAACAGCTTCAACAACAGCTTCAACAACAACAGATTCGATAGCTTCAACAAAACTAGAGCTATCTAGAGCATCTAATGTAGCCTACAACAATCAACATCTTGAACAACAGATTCAACAGCTTCAACAACAGATTCAATAAAACTAGAGCACATAATAGCCTACCACAATGTACAGCTTTAACACCAATAGATTAAACAGCTTCAACAACAGATTCAATAGTTTCGACAATAGCCTACAACAATCAACAGCTTTATCAACAACAGATTCAACAGCTTCAACAACAGATTCAACAGCTTCAACAAAACAAGAGCTCTCTAGAGTACATAATAGCCTACAACAATCAACAGGTTTAACAATAACAGATTCAACAGCTTAAACATAACTAGAGCTCTCTAGAGCACATATTGTCTTACAACAATCAACAGTTTCAACAAGAGATTCAACAGCTTCGACAAAACTAGAGCTCTTTAGAACACATAATGTAGCTTACAATAATCAACATCTTCAACATCAGATTCAACAGCTTGAACAAAACTAGAGCTCTCTAGAGCACATAATAGCCTATAAAAATCAACATCTTCAACAACAGATTCAACAATTTCAACAAATCTAGAGCTCTCTAGAGCTTATAATAGCTTACAACAATCAACAGCTTCAACAACAGATTCAACTGCTTCAACAAAACTAGAGCTCTCTAGAGCACATAATAGCCTACAACAATCATCAGCTTCAACAACAGATTCAACAGCTTCATCAAAACTATAGCTCTCTGGAGCGCATAATATAGCCTACAAAAATCAACAGCTTCAACAACAACAGATTCAAAAGCTTCAACAAAACTAGGCATCTCTAGAGCAAATAATGTAGCCTACAATAATCAACAGCTTCAACAACAGATTCAGCAGCTTCAACAAAACTAGAGCCCTCTAGAGTACATAATAGCCTACAACAATCAACAGTTTCAACAATAAATTTAACAGCTTCAACAAAAATAGATCTCTCAATAGCCTACAATAATCAACAGCTTCAACAACAACAGATTCAAAAGCTTCAACAAAACTAGGCATCTCTAGAGCACATAATGTACCCTACAACAATCAACACCTTCAACAACAACAGATTCAACAGCTTCAACAACACTAGAGCTCTCTAGAGCACATAATGTAGCCTACAACAATCAACAGCTTCAACAACAACAATTTCAACAGCTTCAACAAAACTAGACCTCTCTAGAGCACATAATGTAGCCTACAACAATCAACAGCTTCAACAACAACAGATTCAACAGCTTCGACAAAACTAGAACTCTCTAGAGCACATAATGTAGCCTACAACAATCAATATCTTCAACAACAACAGATTCAACAGCTTCAATTAAACTAGAGCACGTAATAGCCTACAACAATCAACAAGCTCAACAGAAACAAATTGAACAGCTTCAACAACAACAGATTCAACAGCTTAACCAAAATTAGAGCTGTCTAGAGCACGTAATATAGCCTACAACAATCAACATCTTCAACAACAGATTCAACAGCTTCAACAAAATTAGAGCTCTCTATTGCACATAATAGCCTACAACAATCAACAGCTTCAACAACAACAGATTCGACAGCTTAAACAAAACTAGAGCTCTCTAGAGCACATAATAGCCTATAAAAATCAACATCTTCAACAACAGATTCAACAATTTCAACAAATCTAGAGCTCTCTAGAGCTTATAGTAGCTTACAACAATCAACAGCTTCAACAACAGATTCAACTGCTTCAACAAAACTAGAGCTCTCTAGAGCACATAATAGCCTACAACAATCATCAGCTTCAACAACAGATTCAACAGCTTCATCAAAACTATAGCTCTCTGGAGCGCATAATATAGCGTACAACAATCAACATCTTCAACAACAACTGATTCAACAGCTTCAATAAAACTAGAGCACATAATAACCTACAACAATCAACAGCTTTAACATCAACAGACTCAACAGCTTCAATATTATTACAACAGATTCAACAGCTTTAACAAAACTAGAGCTCTCTAGAGCACAAAATAGCCTACAACAATCAACAGCTTTAACACCAGCAGATTCAACAGCTTCAACAACAGATTCAACAGCTACAACAAAACAAGAGCTCTCTAGAGTACATAATAGCCTACAACAATCAACATCTTCAACAACAGATTCAACAACTTCAATAAAACTAGAGCACATAATAGCCTACAGCTTCAACAACAACAGATTCAACAGCTTCAATAAAAACAGAGTTCTCCAGAGTTCATGATAGCCTACAACAATCAACAGCTTCAACAACAGATTTAACAGCTTCGACAAAACTAGAGCTCTTTAGAGCACATAATGTAGCCTACAACAATCAACAGCTTCAACAACAACAGATTCAACAACTTCAACAAAACTAGAGCTCTCTATTGCATATAATAGCCTACAACTATCAACAGCTTCAACAACAACAGATTCAACAGCTTGAACAAAACTAGAGCTCTCTATAGCATATAATAGCCTACAACAATCAACTGCTTCAACAACAACAGATTCGACAGCTTAAACAAAACTAGACCTCTCTATAACATATAATAGCCTACAACAATCAACAGCTTCAACAACAGATTCAACAGCTTAAACAAAACTAGAGCTCTCTATAGTATATAATAGTCTACAACAATCAACAGCTTCAACAAAAATAGATTCAACAGCTTTAATAAACTAGAGCACATAATAGCCTACAACAATCAACAGCTTTAACAACAACAGATTCAACAGCTTCAACAAAACTAGAGCTCTCTAAAGCACATAATGTAGCCTACAACAATCAACTTCTTCAACAAAAATAGATTCAACAGCTTTAATAAACTAGAGCACATAATAGCCTACAACAATCAACAGCTTTAACAACAACAGATTCAACAGCTTCAACAAAACTAGAGCTCTCTAGAGCACATAATAGCTTACAACAATCAACAGCTTCTACAACAAATTCAACAGCTTCAACATAGTGATTGAAACTATTGATTTATTGGGGCGAGCCTACACTTACACAAAATAGACTGTACTCACAATCAACAGCTTTAATTGTACTAACAAGATCAACTGATTGAACAGCTTCAACACTACCAACAATCAACAGCTTCAACAACAACAGATTCAACATCAACGACAATCAACAACTTCAACATGGTTATCAACAGATTTAACAACTGATTCAACAGCTTCAAAAACAGATTCAACAACTACAGCTTCAACAATCAACAGCTTCAACAACAGATTTAACAACTTCAACAAAACTAGAGCTCTCAAGAGCTCATAATAGCCTACAACAATCAACAGCTTCAACAACAGATTCAACTGCTTCAACAAAACTAGAGCTCTCTAAAGCACATAATGTAGCCTACAACAATCAACAGCTTCAACAACAGATTCAACATCTTCAACAAAACTAGAGCTCTCTAAAGCACATAATGTAGCCTACAACAATCAACAGCTTCAACAACAGATTCAACAGCTTAAAACTAGAGCTCTCTATAGCATATAATAGCCTACAACAATCAACTACATCAACAACAACAGATTCGACAGCTTAAACAAAACTAGACCTCTCTACAATATATAATAGCCTACAACAATCAACAATTTCAACAACAGATTCGACAGCTTAAACAAAACTAGAGCTTTCTATAACATATAATAGCCTACAACAATCAACAGCTTCAACAACAGATTCAACAGCTTAAACAAAACTAGAGCTCTCTATAGCATATAATAGCCTGCAACAATCAACAGCTTCAACAACAACAGATTCAACAGCTTCAACAAACCTAGAGCTCTCTAGAGCACATAATGTAGCCTACAACAATCAACATCTTCAACGAAAATAGATTCAACAGCTTTAATAAACTAGAGCACATAATAGCCTACAACAATCAACAGCTTTAACAACAACAGATTCAACAGCTTCAACAAAACTAGAGCTCTCTAGAACACATAATAGCTTACAACAATCAACAGCTTCTACAACAAATTCAACAGCTTCAACATAGTGATTGAAGCTATTGATTTATTGGGGCGAGCCTACACTTACACAAAATAGACTGTACTCACAATCAACAGCTTTAATTGTACTAACAAGATCAACTGATTGAACAGCTTCAACACTACCAACAATCAACAGCTTCAACAACAACAGATTCAACATCAATGACAATCAACAACTTCAACATGGTTAACAGATTTAACAACTGATTCAACAGCTTCAAAAACAGATTCAACAACTACAGCTTCAACAATCAACAGCTTCAACAACAGATTTAAAAGCTTCAACAAAACTAGAGCTCTCTATAGCATATAATAGCCTACAACAATCAACTGCTTCAACAACAACAGATTCGACAGCTTAAACAAAACTAGACCTCTCTATAACATATAATAGCCTACAACAATCAACAGCTTCAGCAACAGATTCAACAGCTTAAACAAAACTAGAGCTCTCTATAGTATATAATAGCCTACAACAATCAACAGCTTCAACAACTACAGATTCAACAGCTTCGACAAAACTAGAGCTCTCTAGAGCACATAATGTAGCCTACAACAATCAACATCTTCAACAAAAATAGATTCAACAGCTTTAATAAACTAGAGCACATAATAGCCTACAACAATCAACAGCTTTAACAACAACAGATTCAACATCTTCAACAAAACTAGAGCTCTCTAGAGCACATAATAGCTTACAACAATCAACAGCTTCTACAACAAATTCGACAGCTTCAACATAGTGATTGAAGCTATTGATTTATTGGGGCGAGCCTACACTTACACAAAATAGACTGTACTCACAATCAACAGCTTTAATTGTACTAACAAGATCAACTAATTGAACAGCTTCAACACTACCAACAATCAACAGCTTCAACAACAACAGATTGAAGATCAACGACAATCAACAACTTCAACATGGTTATCAACAGATTTAACACTGATTCAACAGCTTCAAAAACAGATTCAACAACTACAGCTTCAACAATCAACAGCTTCTACAATAGATTTAACAGCTTCAACAAAACTAGAGCTCTCAAGAGCTCATAATAGCCTACAACAATCAACAGCTTCAACAACAGATTCAACTGCTTCAACAAAACTAGAGCTCTCTAAAGCACACAATGTAGCCTACAACAATCAACAGCTTCAACAACAGATTCAACAACTTCAACAAAACTAGAGCTCTCTATTACACATAGTAGCCTACAACAATCAACAGCTTCAACAACAGATTCAACAGCTTGAACAAAACTAGAGCTCTCTATAGCATATAATAGACTACAACAATCAACTGCTTCAACAACAACAAATTCAACATCTTAAACAAAAGTAGAGCTCTCTATAGCATATAATAGCCTACAACAATCAACATCTTCAACAAAAATAGATTCAACAGCTTTAATAAACTAGAGCACATAATAGCCTACAACAATCAACATCTTTAACAACAACAGATTCAACAGCTTTAACAAAACTAGAGCTTTCTAGAGCACATAATAGCTTACAACAATCAACAGCTTCTACAACAAATTCAACAGCTTCAACATAGTGATTGAAACTATTGATTTATTGGGGCGAGCCTACACTTACACAAAATAGACTGTACTCACAATCAACAGCTTTAATTGTACTAACAAGATCAACTGATTGAACAGCTTCAACACTACCAACAATCAACCTCTTCAACAACAACAGATTCAACATCAACGACAATTAACAACTTCAACATGGTTATCAACAGATTTAACAACTGATTCAACAGCTTCAACAATCAACAGCTTCAAAAACAAATTCAACAACTACTGCTTCAACAATCAACAGCTTCAACAACAGATTTAACAGCTTCAACAAAACTAGAGCTCTCAAGAGCTCATAATAGCCTACAACAATCAACAGCTTCAACAACAGATTCAACTGCTTCAACAAAACTAGAGCTCTCTAAAGCACATAATGTAGCCTACAACAATCAACAGCTTCAACAACAACAGATTCAACAACTTCAACAAAACTAGAACTCTCTATTACACATAATAGCCTACAACAATCAACAGCTTCAACAACAACCGATTCAACAGCTTGAACAAAACTAGAGCTCTCTATAGCATTTAATAGCCTACAACAATCAACAGCTTCAACAACAGATTCAACAGCTTCGACAGAACTAGAGCTCTCTAGAACACATAATGTAGCCTACAACAATCAACATCTTCAACAAAAATAGATTCAGCAGCTTTAATAAAATTAGAGCACATAATAGCCTACAACAATCAACAGCCTTAACAACAACAGATTCAACAGCTTCAACAAAACTAGAGCTCTCTAGAGCACATAATATCCTACAACAATCAACAGCTTTAACAACAACAGATTCAACATCTTCAACAAGAGATTCAACAGCTTTAACAAAACTAGAGCTCTCTAGAGCTCATATTAGCCGACAACAATCAACAGCTTCAAGAACAGATTTCACAAAACTAGAGTTCTCCAGAGGACATAATAGCCTACAACAATCAACAGCTTCAACAACTGATTCAACATTTTCAACAAAACTAGAGCTCTCTAGAGCACATAATGTAGCCTACAACAATCAAAAGCTTCAATAACAACTGATTCAACAACTTCAACAAAACTAGAGCTCTCTATTGCACATAATAGCCTACAACAATCAACAGCTTCAACAACAGATTCAACTGCTCCAACATAACTAGAGCTTTCTAGAGCACATAATGTAGCCTACAACGGTCAACATCTTCAACAACAGATTCAGCAATTTCAACAAATCTAGAGCTCTCTTGAACACAAAATAGTCTACAACAATCAACAGCTTCAACAACAGATTCAACTGCCTTAACTAAACTAGAGTTCTTTCCTAAAACAATCAACATCTTCAACAACAGATTCAACAGCTTCAATTAAACTAGAGCACATGATAGCCTACAACAATCAACAGCTTTAACAGAAATAGATTCAACAGCTTCAACAAAACTAGAGCTCTCTAGAGCACATAATAGCTTACAACAATCAACAGCTTCTACAACAAATTCAAGAGCTTCAACATAGTGATTGAAGCTATTGATTTATTGGGGCGAGCCTACACTTACACAAAATAGACTGTACTCATAATCAACAGCTTTAATTGTACTAACAAGATCAACTGATTGAACAGCTTCAACACTACCAACAATCAACAGCTTCAACAACAACGGATTCAACATCAACAACAATCAACAACTTCAACATGGTTATCAACAGATTTAACAACTGATTCAACAGCTTCAACAATCAACAGCTTCAAAAACAGATTCAACAACTACAGCTTCAACAATCAACAGCTTCAACAACAGATTTAACAGCTTCAACAAAACTAGAGCTCTCAAGAGCTCATAATAGCCTACAACAATCAACAGCTTCAACAACAGATTCAACTGCTTCAACAAAACTAGAGCTCTTTAAAGCACATAATGTAGCCTACAACAATCAACAGCTTCAACAACAACAGATTCAACAGCTTGAACAAAACTAGAGCTCTCTATAACATATAATAGCCTACATCAATCAACAGCTTCAACAACAGATTCAACAGCTTCGACAGAACTAGAGCTCTCTAGAACACATAATATAGCCTACAACAATCAACATCTTCAACAAAAATAGATTCAACAGCGTTAATAAAATTAGAGCACATAGTAGCCTACAACAATCAACAGCCTTAACAACAACAGATTCAACAGCTTCAACAAAACTAGAGCTCTCTAGAGCACATAATATCCTACAACAATCAACAGCTTTAACAACAACAGATTCAACATCTTCAACAAGAGATTCAACAGCTTTAACAAAACTAGAGCTCTTTAGAGCTCATATTAGCCGACAACAATCAACAGCTTCAAGAACAGATTTCACAAAACTAGAGTTCTCCAGAGGACATAATAGCCTACAACAATCAACAGCTTCAACAACTGATTCAACATTTTCAACAAAACTAGAGCTCTCTAGAGCACATAATGTAGCCTACAACAATCAAAAGCTTCAATAACAACTGATTCAACAACTTCAACAAAACTAGAGCTCTCTATTGCACATAATAGCCTACAACACTCAACAGCTTCAACAACAGATTCAACTGCTCCAACATAACTAGAGCTTTCTAGAGCACATAATGTAGCCTACAACGGTCAACATCTTCAACAACAGATTCAGCAATTTCAACAAATCTAGAGCTCTCTTGAACACATAATAGTCTACAACAATCAACAGCTTCAACAACAGATTCAACTGCCTTAACTAAACTAGAGTTCTTTCCTAAAACAATCAACGTCTTCAACAACAGATTCAACAGCTTCAATTAAACTAGAGCACATGATAGCCTACAACAATCAACAGCTTTAACAGAAATAGATTCAACAGCTTCAACAAAACTAGAGCTCTCTAGAGCACATAATAGCTTACAACAATCAACAGCTTCTACAACAAATTCAACAGCTTCAAAATAGTGATTGAAGCTATTGATTTATTGGGGCGAGCCTACACTTACACAAAATAGACTGTACTCACAATCAACAGCTTTAATTGTACTAACAAGATCAACTGATTGAACAGCTTCAACACTACCAACAATCAACAGCTTCAACAACAACGGATTCAACATCAACAACAATCAACAACTTCAACATGGTTATCAACAGATTTAACAACTGATTCAACAGCTTCAAAAACAGATTCAACAACTACAGCTTCAACAATCAACAGCTTCAACAACAGATTTAACAGCTTCAACAAAACTAGAGCTCTCAAGAGCTCATAAAAGCCTACAACAATCAACAGCTTCAACAACAGATTCAACTGCTTCAACAAAACTAGAGCTCTCTATAGCACATTATGTAGCCTACAACAATCAACAGCTTCAACAACAGATTCAACAACTTCAACAAAACTAGAGCTCTCTATTACACATAATAGCCTACAACAATCAACAGCTTCAACAACAACAGATTCAACAGCTTGAACAAAACTAGAGCTCTCTATAGCATATAATAGCCTACAACAATCAACAGCTTCAACTACAACAGATTCAACAGCTTAAACAAAACTAGACCTCTCTATAAGATATAATAGCCTACAACAATCAACAGCTTCAACAACAGATTCAACAGCTTCAACAACAGATTTCACAAAAGTAGAGTTCTCCAGAGGACATAATAGCCTACAACAATCAATAGCTTCAACAACTGATTCAACATTTTCAACAAAACTAGAGCTCTCTAGAGCACATAATGTAGCCTACAACAATCAAAAGCTTCAATAACAACAGATTCAACAACTTCAACAAAACTAGAGCTCTCTATTGCACATAATAGCCTACAACAATCAACAGTTTCAACAACAGATTCAACCGCTCCAACATAACTAGAGCTTTCTAGAGCACATAATGTAGCCTACAACGATTAACATCTTCAACAACAGATTCAGCAATTTCAACAAATCTAGAGCTCTCTTGAGCACATAATAGCCTACAACAATCAACAGCTTCAACAACAGATTCAACTGCCTTAACTAAACTAGAGTTCTTTAGAGCACATAGTATAGCCTGCAACAATCAACAGGTTCAATAAAAACAGATTCAACAGTTTCAACAACAAAATATTCAACAGCTTAAACAAAACTAGATCCCTCTAGAGCACATAATAGCCTACAACAATCAACAGCTTCAACAACAACAGATTCAACAGCTTCAACAAAACTAGAGCTCTCTAGACCATATAATGTAGCTTACAAACCAATCAACATCTTCAACAACAACACATTCAACAGCTTCAACAAAACTAGAGCTATAATCTAGCCTACAGCAATCAACAGCTTCAACAACAACAGATTCAACAGCTTCAACAAAACTAGAGCTCTCTAATGCACATAATAGCCTACAACAATCAACAGCTTCAACAACAACAGATTCAACAGCTTAAACAAAACTAGAGCTCTCTAGACCACATAATAACCTACAACAATCAACAGCTTCAACCACAGATTCAACTGCTTCAACAAAACTAGAGCTCTCTAAAGCACATAATGTAGCCTACAACAATCAACAGCTTCAACAACAACAGATTCGACAGCTTAAACAAAACTAGAGTTCTCTATAGCATATAATAGCCTACAACAATCAACTACTTCAACAACAGATTCGACAGCTTAAACAAAACTAGACCTCTCTATAAGATATAATAGCCTACAACAATCAACTACTTCAACAACAGATTCGACAGCTTCAACAAAACTACAGCTCTCTAGAGCACATAATAGCCTACAACAATCAACAGCTTCAACAACAACAGATTCAACAGCTTAAACAAAACTAGAGCTCTCTATAGCATGTAATAGCCTACGACAATCAACAGCTTCAACAACAACAGTTTCGACGGCTTAAACAAAACTAGACATCTCTATAAGATATAATAGCCTACAAAAATCAACAGCTTCAACAACAGATTCAACAGCTTAAACAAAACTAGAGCTCTCTAGAGCACATAATAACCTACAACAATCAACAGCTTCAACAACAGATTCAACAGCTTCAACAAAACTAGAGCTCTCTATTGCACATAATAGCCTACAACAATCAACAGCTTCAACAACAACAGATTCAACAGCTTAAACAAAACTAGAGCTCTCTATAGCATGTAATAGCCTACGACAATCAACAGTTTCAACAACAGTTTCGACAGCTTAAACAAAACTAGACCTCTCTATAAGATATAATAGCCTACAAAGATCAACAGCTTCAACAACAGATTCAACAGCTTAAACAAAACTAGAGCTCTCTATAGCATATAATAGCCTACATCAATCAACAGCTTCAACAACAACAGTTTCGACAGCTTAAACAAAACTAGACCTCTCTATAAGATATAATAGCCTACAAAGATCAACAGCTTCAACAACAGATTCAACAGCTTAAACAAAACTAGAGCTCTCTATAGCATATAATAGCCTACATCAATCAACAGCTTCAACAACAGATTCAACAGCTTCAACAAAACTAGAGCTCTCTAGAGCACATAATGTAGACTACAACAATCAACATCTTCAGCAAAAATAGATTCAACAGCTTTAATAAAATTAGAGCACATAATAGCCTGCAACAATCAACAGCTTTAACAACAAAAGATTCAACATCTTCAACAAGAGATTCAACAGCTTCAACAAAACTAGAGCTCTCTAGAGCTCATAATAGCCTACAACAATCATCAGCTTCAACAACAGATTTAACAAAACTTGAGTTCTCCAGAGGACATAATAGCCTACAACAATCAACAGCTTCAACAACAGATTCAAAATTTTCAACAAAACTAGAGCTCTCTAGAGCTCATAATAGCCTACAACAATCAACAGCTTCAACAACAGATTTAACAAAACTAGAGTTCTCCAGAGGACATAATAGCCTACAACAATCAACAGCTTCAACAACAGATTCAAAATTTTCAACAAAACTAGAGCTCTCTAGAGTTCATAATAGCCTACAACAATCAACAGCTTTAACAACAGACTCAACAGCTTCAATAACAACAGATTCAACAGCTTCAACAAAACTAGAGCTCTCTATTGCACATAATAGCCTACAATAATCAACAGCTTCAACAACAGATTCAACTGCTCCAACATATCTAGAGCTCTCTAGAGCACATAATGTAGCCTACAACAATCAACAGCTTCAACAACAGATTCAACTGCCTTAACACAACTAGAGCTCTTTAGAACACATAATTATAGCCTACAACAATCAATATTTTCAACAACAGATTCAACAGCTTCAATAAAACTAGAGCACATAATAGCCTACAACAATCAAGAGCTTTAACAACAACAGATTCAACAGCTTCAACAATAACAGATTCAACAGCTTCAACAAAACTAGAACTCTCTAGAGCACATAATAGCCTTCAACAATCAACAGCTTTAACAACAGATTCAACTGCTCCAACATAACTAGAGCTCTCTAGAGCACATAATGTAGCCTACAATGATCAACATCTTCAACAACAGATTCAACAATTTCAACAAATCTAGAGCTCTCTAGAGCACATAATAGCCTGCAACAATCAACAGCTTCAACAACAGATTCATCTGCCTTAACAAAACTAGAGCTCTTTAGAGCACATAATATAGCCTACAACAATCAACAGGTTCAACAAAAACAGATTCAACAGTTTCAACAACAGATTCAACAGCTTATACAAAATTAGAGCTCTCTAGAGCACATAATGTAGCCTACAACAATCAACATCTTCAACAATAGATTCAACTGCTTCAACAAAACTAGAGCTCTGTAGAGCACATAATGTAGCCTACAACAATCAACATCTTCAACAACAACAGATTCAACAGTTTTAACAAAACTAGAGCTCTCTAGAGCACATAATAGCCTACAACAATCAACAGCTTCCACAACAGATTCAACAGCTTGAACAAAACTAGAACTCTCTAGAGTACATAATATCCTACAACAATCACAAGCTTAAACAACTGATTTAACAGCTTCAACAAAGGTAGAGCTCTCTAGAGCACATAATAGCCTACAACATTCTACAGCTTCAACAACAACAGATTCAACAGTTTGAACAAAACTAGAGCTCTCTAGAGCACACAATATCCTACAACAATCAACAGCTTTGACAACTGATTTAACAGCTTCAACAAAAGTAGAGCTCTCTAGCGCACATAATAGCATACAACAATCAACAACTTCAACAACAACAGATTCAGCTTCAACAAAACTTGAGCTCTCTAGAACACATATTGTAGCCTACAACAATCAACATCTTCAACAATAGATCCAACAGCTTCAATAAAACTAGAGAACATAATAGCCTACAACAATCAACACGCTTTAACAACAATAGATTCAACAACAACAGATTGAACAGCTTCGACAGAACTAGATCTTTCTAGAGCACATAATGTAGCCTACAACAATCAACATCTTCAACAACAGATTCAACAGCTTCATTAACACTAGAGCACATAATAGCGCACAACAATCACCAGCTTTAACAACAACAGATTCAACAACTTCAACAATAACAGATTCAACAGCTTCAACAAAAGTAGAGTTCTCTTGAGCACATAATAGCCTTCAACAATCAACTGCTTTAACAACAGATTCAACTGCTCCAACATAACTAGAGCTCTCTAGAGCACGTAATGTAGCCTACAACAATCAACATCTTCAACAACAGATTCAACAGCTTCAACAAAACTAGAGCTCTCTAGAGCACATAATGTAGCCTACAACAATCAACATCTTCAACAACAACAGATTCAACAGTTTTAACAAAACTAGAGCTCTCTAGAGCACATAATAGCCTACAACAATCAACAGCTTTAACAACAGATTCAACAGTTTGAACAAAACTAGAGCTCTCTAGAGCACACAATATCCTACAACAATCAACAGCTTTGACAACTGATTTAACAGCTTCAACAAAAGTAGAGCTCTCTAGAGCACATAATAGCATACAACAATCAACAACTTCAACAACAACAGATTCAGCTTCAACAAAACTTAAGCTCTCTAGAACACATATTGTAGCCTACAACAATCAACATCTTCAACAATAGATCCAACAGCTTCAATAAAACTAGAGAACATAATAGCCTACAACAATCAACAGCTTTAACAACAATAGATTCAACAACAACAGATTGAACTGCTTCGACAGAACTAGATCCTTCTAGAGCACATAATGTAGCCTACAACAATCAACATCTTCAACAACAGATTCAACAGCTTCATTAACACTAGAGCACATAATAGCGCACAACAATCACCAGCTTTAACAACAACAGATTCAACAACTTCAACAATAACAGATTCAACAGCTTCAACAAAAGTAGAGTTCTCTTGAGCACATAATAGCCTGCAACAATCAACAGCTTTAACAACAGATTCAACTGCTCCAACATAACTAGAGCTCTCTAGAGCACATAATGTAGCCTACAACAATCAACATTTTTAATAACAACAGGTTCAACAGCTCCAATAAAACTAAAGCACATAATAGCTTACAACAATCAAGAGCTTTAACAACTACAGATTCAACAGCTTCACCATCAACATATTCAACAGCTTCAACAAAACTGGAGCTCTCTAGAACACATAATAGCCTACAACAATGAACAACTTCAACAGGAGATTCTACTGCTTCAACAAAATTAGAGCTCTCTCTAGCACGTTATGTAGCCTACAACAATCAGCAGCTTCAACAACAGGTTCAACTGCTTCAACAGAACTTGAGCTCTCTAGAGCACATAATGTAGCCTACAACAATCAACAACAACAGATTCAACAGCTTCAATAAAACTAGAGCACATAATAGCCTACAACAATCAACAGGTTCAACAAAAACAGATTCAACAGTTTCAATAACAACAGATTCAACAGCTTAAACAAAATTAGAGCTCTCTAGAGCATGTAATGTAGCCTTCAACAATCAACATCTTCAACAACAGATTCAACAGCTTCAACAAAACTAGAGCTCTCTAGTGCACATAGTATAGCCTACAACAATCAACAATTTCAACAACAGATTCAACTACTTCAATACAGCTAGAGCACATAATAGCCTACAACAATCAACAGCTTTAACAACAACAGATTCAACAGCTTCACCATCAACAGATTCAACAGCTTCAACAAAACTAGATTTATCTAGAGCACATAATGTAGCCTACAACAATCAATATCTTCAACAACAGATTCGACAACATTAGAAAAACTAGAGCTATCTAGAACACAAAAAACCCTGACAATCAAGAGCTTCAACAACAACAGATACAACAGCTTTGACAAAACTAGATTTCTCTAGAGAACATAATGTAACCTAGAACAATTAACATTTTCAACAAGAATACATTCAACAACTTCAATAAAACTAGAGCACATAATAGCTTATAGCAATCAACAGCTCTAACAACAACAGATTCAACAGCTTAACAGCAACAGATTCAACAGCTTCAAAAAAACTAGAGCTCTCTAGAGCACATAATGCATCCTACAACAATCAACATCTTCAACAACAACAGATTCAACAATTTCAACAAAATTAGAGCTCTCTAGAACGTATAATAGCCTACAACGATCAACAGCTTCAACAACAACGGATTCTAGAATAAAGGCTCATAACTACGTTGTTGATGCAAGGAGAGTAGTTTGTGGAGCGCTATTGAACGTAGTTTAATGTACTGTAGAGACAGAACGTTTCGGACCGTGGTCCTTCGTCAGCTGCAAAAGGCACTCAAGACATAGCGCTCCACAAACTACTCTCCTTGCAACAACGGATTCAACAGCTTCGACGAATCTAGAGCTCTCTAGAGCACATAATGTAGCCTACAACAATCAACATCTTCAACAACAACAGATTCAACAGCTTTAACAAAATTAGAACTCTTTAGAGCACATAATAGCCTACAACACTCAACAGCTTCAACAAAACGAACTCTCTAGAGCACACAATGTAGCCTACAACATTCAACAGATTCAACAACAACAGATTCAACAACTTCAATAAAGCTAGAACACATAATAGCCTACAACAATGAACAGCTTTAACAACAGATTCAACAGCTTGAACAAGAACAGATTTAACGGCTTGAACAAAACTAGAGCTCTTTAGAGCACATAATGTTGCCTACAACAATCAACATCTTCAACAACAACAGATTCAACAACTTCAATAAAGCTAGAACACATAATAGCCTACAACAATGAACAGCTTTAACAACAGATTCAACAGCTTGAACAAGAACAGATTTAACGGCTTGAACAAAACTAGAGCTCTTTAGAGCACATAATGTTGCCTACAACAATCAACATCTTCAACAACAGATTCAACAGCTTTAACAAAATTAGAGCTCTTTAGAGTAATATAGGCTACAACAATCAACAGCTTCAACAGATTCAACAATTTCAACAAAACTAGAGCTCTCTAGAGCACATAATAGCCTACAACAATCAACCGCTTTAACAACAACAGACTCAACAGCTTCAACAAAACTAGAGCTCTCTAGAGCACAAAATAGCCTACAACAATCAACAGCTTTAACAGCAACAGATTCAACAGCTTCAACAACAGATTCAACAGCTTCAACAAAACAAGAGCTCTCTAGAGTACATAATAGCCTACAACAATCAACAGATTCAACAGTTTCAACAGATTCAACAGCTTAAACAAAATTAGAGCTCTCTAGAGCACGTAATGTAGCCTACAACAATCAACATTTTCAACAACAACAGATTCAACAGTTTTAACAAAACAAGAGCTCTCTAGAGCACATAATAGCCTACAACAATCAACAGCTTGAACAACAGATTTAACAGCTTCAACAAAAGTAGAGCTCTCTAGAGCACATAATAGCCTACAACAACCAACAACTTTAACAACAACAGATTCAACAGCTTCAATAAATCTAGAGCTCTTTAGAGCACATAATGTAGCCTACAACAATCAACATTTTCAACAACAGGTTCAACAGCTCCAATAAAACTTGAGCACATAATAGCTTACAACAATCAACAGCTTTAACAACAGATTCAACTGCTCCAACATAACTAGAGCCCTCTAGATTACATAATTACCTTCAACAATCAACAGCTTTAACAACAGATTCAACTGCTCCAACATAACTAGAGCCCTCTAGAGCACATAATGTAGCCTACAACAACCAACAACTTTAACAACAACAGATTCAACAGCTTCAATAAATCTAGAGCTCTTTAGAGCACATAATGTAGCCTACAACAATCAACATTTTCAACAACAGGTTCAACAGCTCCAATAAAACTTGAGTACATAATAGCTTACAACAATCAATAGCTTTAACAACAACAGATTCAACAGCTACACCATCAACATATTCAACAGCTTCAACAAAACTTGAGCTCTCTAGAACACATAATGGCCTACAACAATGAACAACTTCAACAGGAAATTTTACTGCTTCAACAAAATTAGAGCTCTGTCGAGCATATTATGTAGCCTACAACAATCAACAACTTCAACAACAGGTTCAACTGCTTCAACAGAACTAGAGCTCTCTAGAGTACATAATGTAGCCTACAACGATCAACATCTTCAACCACAGATTCAACGATTTCAACAAATTTAGAGCTCTTTAGAGCACATAATAGCCTACAACAATCAACAGTTTCAACAACAGATTCAACTGCTTCAATAAAGATATAGCTCTCTAGAGCACATAATGTAGCCTACAACAAGCAACAGATTCAACAGCTTCATCAATGAAAACCTTCAACGACAGATTTAACAACATTAACAATCAACAACTTCAACAGATTCAACAGCTTCAACAATCAACAGCTTCAACAACAGATTCAACAACTTCAGATTCAACAGCTACTACAATCAAGATTAATCAACAGCAGATTCAACAACAGTCAACAGCAACAGATTGAACATCAACATTTAACAGTTTCGACATGGTGATCAACAGATTTAACAGCTTCAACAATCATAGCCAACAATCAACAGCTCTAAATATACTAACAAAATTAGCAGATTCAACAACAGCTTCAACAATCAACAGCATCAACAACAGGTTCAACATCAACGACAATCAACAACTTCACCAACAACAGATATAACATCAACAATAACAACAATCAACAGCTTCAACAACAGATTCAACAGCTTTAACAATCAATAGCTTCAACATTGTGATTGAAGCTATTGATTTATTGGGGCAAGCCTATACTTACACAAGATAGACTGTACTAACAATCAACAGCTTAAACTATACTAACATGATCAACAGATTCAATAGTTTCAACAATCATACCAACAATCAACAGCATCAACAACAGATTAAACAACATCAACAACTTCAACAATGTGATCAACATAATAATTAAACAACAGATTCAACACCTTCAACAATCAACAGCTTTAACAACAGATTCAACAACTTCAGATTCAACAGCTTCAACTATCAACAGCTTCAACAACAAATTCAACATCAACAACAAATAACTTCAATATGGTGATCATCAGCTTTAACAACAGATTCTACAAGTTTAGATTTAAGAGCTTCAACAACCAACAGCTTCAACAACAGATTCAATATCAACAACTTCAACATGGTGATCAACAGATTAAACAACGGATTCAACAGCTTCAACAACAGATTCAACAACTTGAGATTCAACAGCTTCAACAATCAACAGCCTCAACAACAGCAGATTCAACAACAGAAACAGATTCAACAACATCAACAACAATTCACAGTTTCAACATGGTAATCAACAGATTCAACAGCTTCAACAATCATAATCAACAATCAATAGCTTAAACAACAGATTCAACAACTTCAACAATATTAACAACAATCAACAACTTCAACAACAACAAATTTAACATCAACAACACCAACAACAATCAACAGCATCAACAACAGATTCAACAGCTTCAACAATCAACAGCTTCAACATGGTGATTAAAGGTATTGATTTATTGGGGCGAGCCTACACTTACACAAAATAGACTGTACTAACAATCAACAGCTTCAACTATACTAACAAGATCAACAGGTTCAATAGCCTCAACAATCATAACCAACAATCAACAGCTTCAACAACATCAACAACAATCAACTACTTCAACATGGTGATCAACGGATATAAACAACAGATTTAACTGCTTCAACAATCGACAACTTCAACAACGGATTCAACAACTTCAGATTTAACAGTTTCAACAATCAACAGGTTCAATAACAAGAGATTCAACAACAATCAACAGCAACAGATTCAACATCAACAACAATCATCAACTTCAACATGGAAATCAACAGCTTCAACAACAGATTCAACTACTTCAGATTCAACGGCTTCAACAACAGATTTAACAGCTTCAACATGGTGATTGAAGCTATTAATTTATTGGAACGAGCCTACACTTACACAAGATGGACTGTACTAACAATCAACAGCTTAAACTATACTAACAAGATCAACAGATTCAACAACAGATTCAACTGCTTCAAAAATCATAATCAACAATCAACATCTTCAACAACAGATTCAATAACAGATTTAACAACATCAACAATCATCAACTTCATCATGGAGATCAACAGATTCAACAGCTTTAACAATCAACAGCTTGAACAACAGCTTCAGATTCCACAGCTTCAAGAATCAACATCAACAACAGATTTAACAGCTTCAACAGTCAACAGCTTCAACATGGTGATTGAAGCTATTGATTTATTGGGACGAGCCTACTCTTAGACACAATAGACTGTACTAACAATCAACAGCTTCAGTTATACTAATATCAACAGATTCAACAACTTCATCAATCATAACCAACAATCAAAAGCTTCCACAACAACAGATTCAACAATATCAACAACATTCAACAGCTTCAACAACAGATTTAACTACTTCAGATTCAACAGCTTCAACAATCAACAGCTTCATCAACAACAGATTCAACAGATTCAACATGGTGATTGAAGCTATTGATTTATTGGGGCGAGCCTGAGCGAGCCCCACATAAACTGTACAGCAATGCCTGCAATAATATGGTGTATGTATGTATGTATGTTTGGTACGTCCGTCATCCGCGCACCGCTTTAAAGACTCTGTTCGGAGTCGCATGCAATCTTTTGTGCTGAAATTTTGCGCTCAGAAACAACTGCGACAGCATGCTCTAATTTAGTGCATTTTTGTAATATTTCCCTCGTGGTGTCACATTTATGGATCAAAGATTAGCTTGTGGGGAAATCAGGATACGGCTAGAACGACAACAACAGCACCGTACCGTACCAGTGGAGGCTTCAGGCAAACTGGTAACGTTACATAGCCTCGGGCTCTTCCCACCCCTAGGCCCTAAGGAAGTGCTATACACCCCGCGCTAACACATGTTCGCTTTTTTTCTCGCGCTTCGAACTTAGTGCCAATGGGTCAAACGGACACGCCGGAATTATCTATATAGAAGAACGGCTTCGGTGGCCTATACGGCGGACAGCATACTCGCTATAATTCTGTCATGGTAGCTATGAGGAACCAACTAGGGAAGTTCACTACATGTGGACTTTCCTGCTGATAGCCGCTTCGTAGCGCTCGAAAAGCATCGATATTGCGTTTATTCCCATAGACGACAGTTTATTCTTGCCAACCAAGAAAGTGTGATACACCCCGCGTTAACACACGTTCGAGAGCTTTCTTGCGCCTCGAGCCTAGTGCCAATGGTCATGCCAGAATTATCTACAATATGGTAGGCGGTAAACATTCATATGGAGTTTGCTTTATATCTCTGACATGCTCACAAGTGTAGATCTAAAGTGCTTGTCCCGGCCCTTAATGCACCTGAGCATTGCTGATATTACTGGTTCACAGTGATAGTGAATACTTTTGAGTATGAAGATTTTCGCGGAAATCAGCATGGGCGCAAAAGAAAAGCTCAGTTCTAAGAAAAGACAGCGTTATATCACAGACAAATGAGCAGCACTAGATCGCGAGTATGCAACCACAGATAGGCCCAAGCACCACCTACTAAACGAGCCCTTAACCGTGGCCCCACCCACCTTCGTTCATGCAGGGCGTGCGCACAAAGTACCGCTGGTTCCGGAGGTAGAGAGCGGACAATGTCGACCATTACCGGACGAAGGTGAAAAATTACATTAAAAAATCGCGGCTGCGGTTATCAATATATGACACGTAAATGGCATCAAATGCATCATGAACAACATCCTTCTTACATTCTGCCTTAGATTTGAATATTCATCCAAAAATTGTGAAATACAACGTGAACACATAAAGTAATGCAATATATGCATTGTCCAGAAACAACCTCTGAAAGCTCTTTACAAAAAAAAATTGGTTTATGCTTATAATACGGTCAAAAAATTCTAAAAATTCTCCATACATTCTAGTATACGCATACCAAATGAAGAAATAAATCATAAAAAATTGATGCCGTTGTGTAATTTACAAATCATGAAAAATCTTAGCTACCATAAAAAACCAGCTTCTGGACCAAAATGAGAAAAAGTTGCAACTGTTTAGAGCAGTGTTGTGCAGCTTCTGTGTGGATACACATCACAAGAAATGAGATGCAGCTAGTACTTACATGGCCCCTACCTCGTGGCAAGTGGTGAAGGATTACGTAATACCGTTGGCCATATAAACGCAATTATGTACGAGGCGGCCAGTAACTGCCTCCGTCCGGAAATACCCTACCCTACTCTATATGTATTCGCGATTCAATATCCAGGGCGCGGACCCGCGGCCCGGCCGGCCTGGTCTGGGCCATGGGGTAGAGTCTGGCGCGCTGCTCTATACTGCGTCCGTGTAGCGCAAGCCGAGAGGACGGATACCGAATGTTGTAACAGTGTAAGCATGTTGCAAGCAACGGAGTCCGCATGTACCGTGCATATCGTACACGGAATACTGACAGAGTCCGTGTTACAGGTACGCCGTCTCCAGGCAGTGTAGCGCCCGCTTCTTTCATCAATACGGTAGACGGAGTAAATTGGTCCATATGGAGTCATTTTCCTGTGAGAACTATAGCGAGTATGCTGTCCGCTGTATAGGCTCGTTCTCCCATATATGCGCAATAGGCTTTTGCCAATCATTACTCTGGGAGAGGCGCGAGTAGGTGTGACTCGCACCTTCGACCTTGGCGCTAACGAGGAAAACGGTCACGCCGGAATTATCTATTATGCGCATGCCAATTACCCCTCTCACAATCACGTTAGAGAGCGTTGCCGATCCACTAATATAGCATAAAAGCCAAAACACTGAGGGTAATTATCCTTGTTAACATCATGGTAATGCATTCATAAGAATTTGTACAGCTCTTTGGCTTTTGTAAAGCTGATTTAGTTCAAGCGCTAACAGTAGGCCCAGATAAATAATGCTGGCATTTTTTTGAGCATTATAGGTACCTAGAAGCAATGAGCAATATTTGAGAATTATAAGCAACTTATAGTATAGCTATTGGTCTGCTGGTAGCCAGATATTGGGCTGCACCAAACTGCTGTTCTGTCAACTTGTGGTAATATGGAATGTGGATGTGGGATTTGTTACTAGCCAATTCATTTAAGTCGAGTCAAGAAAGTGCACTTGAAGACTACATTGAAGCTTCAGTTATGCTGCAGTATAACAGTTACTGACATTCACTTCGTATGCACTAAATTCATTGTTGATTACATGAAATTTGAGGAGCAAGAAATGATAATTATAGGTACATTTGAAAGAATTATAGGGCATGTTTGCCAGCATTGAAGAAATGAATTATCGGTAGAAAAAAAAATTATCTGGGCCTAACTATCAGCCTAAATCGTGATTTTTTCTGCCACCCACCCAAATAAAAAAGCTTACCTGACGGCCGACTTGTTGAAAATACCAAAGGACAGGTTACTTCAGGTAGTCACGGCATCATGCAGGGCTTCTTTGTCCTCCGTTCTATACAGAGATGGGTGTGGCACGGGTCAAAATGACCAGGCAGGTGGCTGACCAAGCAGACTGCTGAAACAACGTAGTTTAAACTATTTGTCGATGCTTTCAACCTCCTGTAGGCCTACGTTCTTATTTACATAAATTCTACATATTATTACTGTGGCTTAGTAAGGTTCTTGTGGATGTAAGTTACCATCCATACATTGGCCACGCCCACTTATTCTTTGTCAAAGATCGAAGT
Organism: Stappiaceae bacterium; assembly: GCA_964291365.2. Lineage (GTDB taxonomy): Bacteria > Pseudomonadota > Alphaproteobacteria > Rhizobiales > Stappiaceae > JBDWFY01. Next base: position 24,875 of record OZ219980.1, on the reverse strand, counting down.
CGGTCCAACGCTTCATCGAAAGCACTCCACGATAGAAGTAATGTAGGGGTAGATTCAAGTTCTGATTCTTTCAAAAATCACTTGAAACCAAACCTTCGCGATATTGAGAGTATGCTATATTGGAGGCATGGTTTCAAGTGACTTCTAAAAGTTTCATAACTTGATTGTATTGCCACGTTACTTTTATCGTGGAGTGCTTTTGATCCAACATTGGCAATTTTGACCTTTGACCTCTACGTAATGTGACTATACGGGCCGTGAAGAAGCCGTAAAAAAGCTCAGCACACCTTTTTGTGCCGCGATGTTCTTCAAAAACGTGAAAAACATCAACAAAAATCGCTACATTCCCATTGGGCATTCATTACGCGATTTACCCCATTGTTTTGTTGATTTGCGTGCGATAATACAGGCCTGTATAACCACCGCCATATAATGTGGAGGAGAAAACTTCTAGCGCCCTAAATTGCTTACATGTAGACTGACGTATGGAAGGAATACCTGGGGAAATGCTTCAGCTTTAAATTTTCAAGTGATAACCCTAGCAGCCTCGTACCTAGGCCCTTCCCAGCTTTTCAATGTTGCATACTGAAAAGTGGGAGGCCTGGCAGCAGAAACCACGACTTTGGCTCACGATGACGCGAAGACAAGCGGTCTGATGGTTCCTTCGAAAAGCCAGTCTTTGCTAGCCACACGCTATCTTAACAAGTTTCACTCTTTATGGTCTTTATGGATCGTACTACACTCTGTATCTAGCGTTTGAACCATACCTCTCGATCGTTGGCGACAAGAGCCCTCAAAATCTTCGTGACTTTCGACACACTGGAAGGTCTCACCACGCGTTACGCCATGCACGTGACTTGTACAATAAATTGCGCTACACTTGTACTGTCGATTGCGCTTTATCTCGAACGCCCGTGAATGCGTTCGTGTGAGCGTTGAACAAACGAGATACTTCATTCGCCACGTAAAACGACGGAAAACGATGCGTAAGCCAACTGCTTGCCCAATGATTGCGTGGCATTCCAACCCATACGTTAGTTTTACACTCACACGAGGGCAAGGCTACGCTCACAGGCAAGCATTCACTGATGTTCCAAGTGAACAGCAATCGACAGTACCAGGCATTCCCGCTTTTCAGCGTGCACCATTGAAAAGCTCTGAACGGCCTGAGGACGAGGCTGACGCAAGGGCAAGGCCAGCACAATTTGTGACGTAAACTTACGCTACGTTTTCAGTGGCTTTAAGTGGCGAACGAAGTGAATGAAGTATCTCTCACGTTTTAGGCTTACACGCACGTATTCACGAGGATTCGAATGAAGCTCAATCAACGGTTGAATCAGTCTCTTCTAGCTTTTTGTTGCGACAAGCATCGATGCGGTGTGTGAACCGACTTTAAGTTTAACTGCGCTACTGGTATGCTACAGTGTATACTTAGAGTCTACTAGTAAGGAGTCTCTCGATTGTGTGCTACGCTATGGCAATTAATAAAACAGCAGAAAGCAGTGTATCGACCAATTTCCTTATTATTTCATCGATAAGGAAACTTCTTACTTCGTAGTAAAGTATACATCAACAGCGCAAACTAGAAAGGGAAATTCAACCATAGATAATAGAGAGGAAGGAGGGATTGGAAACGCGCGCATACCCTGTACATATATGCTCGTCGCGGTCACGTGACTTCATCTAAGTTCACGAGTGGCATAAAACCACATCAAGGAAGCCTTTTCGGGCCTTGGCAAGGGCACCATGTATGCGTATCACCTTTCTAACCAACCTACCAGAGATCTAAAGCCAAAAGCCAAAAAAAATTAGGCTGTTGTCAGAACGGTTTTGTAGCTACCACTCACAGATTGGCTTTGTGTACTTTTTACGAGACCTGTACATAGTGAATAGATTCTTTCAAGGCCTGGCATGAACTATCGTCACATAGAGAATACAAACATCGCCTTCAGGTAAGGCCTTTCTTTTCATAATGAACACACTAAGCCCAGATCTGTTGTGAGCCTGGGTAGACTCCAGCGTTTAAAACGCTCGCTGGGGAACATACCACATCAACAGAGCTCGCGAATGCTTCAGTTGCACTCTGTATTCGACTGTGAACAAGGTCCCATCGACTTTTCTTCTGGGTCGATCACCGTTTGTGAAGGAAAAGTACACAAAAGAATTTCAAGCGTGTACAAGAGCAGGCGCGACTACCAAGACCATTCAAATCACTCTTTTCATTGCTTGATCCCTTGTTCGATAGCACTACACTTGTTTTTAGTCGGGTTACTGTTGAATACTAGGCTGTACAAGGCCATAGGAGCTTGTACTATACTGTACAATACTGACTTGCAAAGGCGGCGTGCCGTGACGAGCATGTTCCGTGACGTCACTATAGAGATATATGCGCGTTTTCAATCCCTCTCTCTATTATCTATGATTCAACGGATTTCATTGCAGCATACGCACATTAAATAGAGGATAGTGCGCTGTCTGTGCTGCAGCGCAGACCCTACTAGTAGGGAATTGCCCTTTCTAGAGTGCGCTATTGATGTACACTTTACTAAGAAGTTTCCTTTTCAATGTGTACGTTACTTAGCGCACACAATGAAATGAAATTGTTGATACACTGCATTCTGCTGCTGTATTACGATCGAGAGGGCGACTCCTTACTAGCCCAACTGCCCAATGAGAATGTAGCGATTTTTTCACGTTTTTGTAGAACATCCTGGCACAGTGCTGGCATTTTTACGGCTTCTCCACGGTCGCATGGTTACATCACGTAGAGGTCAAAGGTCGATATTGCCTCGAAAGCACTCCACAATAGTATCAAGTCCTGAAACTTTCAGAAGTCACTTGAAGCCATGCCTCCAATATAGCAATACTCTCAATGTCGCAAAATGGGTTTGATGACTTTTGAAAGTGTCAGGACTTGATTCAGCTGTCTGCTCGGTCAGCCACCTGCCTGGTCATTTGACCCGTGCCACACACATCTCTGTATAGAACGGAGGACAAAGAAGCCCTGATACCGTGACTACCTGAAGTAATCTGTCCTTTGGTATTTTCAACAAGTCGGCCGTCAGGTAAGCTTTTGTATTTGGATGAATGGCAGAAAAAAATATTCACAATTTAGGCTAATAGCGCTTAAACTAAATCGGCTTTACAAAAGCCAAAGGGCATTATTATAGATTAGGATGTACAAATTCTTGTGAATGCCATACCATGATGCTAGCCGGGGTAATTGTCCTCAGTATTTTGGCTTTTGTGCTATATTAGTGCATGTACAAGATCGGTCACGCTTTCTAACGTGAATGTGGGCGTGGTAATTAATTCCTTCGTGAACGTTTTCCTCGTTAGCGCCAGCGTCGAAGGTTCGAGTCACACCTACTCCTCGCTATACTTCTGTCATGGTAGCCACGAGGAACCCGTTAGGGAAAGTCTCTGCAAGTGGACTTTCCTGTTGATAGCCGCTTCCTAGCGCTCGAAAAACATCGATATTGCGTTTATCCCCATAGTTGTCTGTATATTATTGCCAACCAAGAAAGTGTGATACACCCCGCATTAACACACGTTCACGACTTTTCTCGTGCCTCGAGCCTAGTGCCAGTGGTTAAACGGTCACGCCGGATTAATGTGGTAGGAGGTAAATATTCATATGGAGTTTTTCTAACATGCGCAAAAGTGTAGATCTAAGGCGCTTGTCCCTGTCCTGAGCATTGCTAATATTACTGGTTAACAGTGATAGTGAATATTTTTGTGTACGAAAGGTTTGACGGATTTCACAGCATGGGCACAAAAATAAATACAACTCCAGATTATTTCTGCTCAGAAACATGTGGTAAAGCTTTTGGCGACGCCATTCCGTAACTGAAATTTTACAAGTGAAAATTCTTGCGGCCATGTAGTGAAATACTCGAAATTTTTGAAAATATACACTATCACTGTAAATCAGTACTATCAACGACAGACAATATCCTGCAAATGAATCGTCAATTGTTACCGGTGTCATAGCGGATTTGTTCCGCCGTGCCAAAGTTCCGGCGGAATAAATTCGCTGGCGGATACATTCCACCGGAAAGAATACGCTAGCGTACATATTCCGCCCGGATAATCTACGCGACCGCGTAAATATTCCGGCCGGCGCAAATGTTCCGCCTAGTAAAATGTGCTATTACACTTCTCAGTTTGATATCACTCGCTTTAAAAATCATTACTATGCATGGGTATGAAGATGGGCTGACCTAAGATAAAGTTTAACAAATGTAAAAGTAAAGAAAAGTGAACCATGCCCATTCAGGACACATGAAGTTCAAGGCTTATAGAGATTGCAGAGTAGCTTGAAGAAAGGAAGCGAACAAATACTTCACCGTCTTCAAATTTTTGTGTACTATAATATCAATGATTCGTTGTAGCCTTCTGTGGACAATCGCTTGGACATGCATAAAGGCACATCCACACCAAATCCATGATGTGCGCATGTCACTCTGCGCCAGTGCAGAGACGTATGAAGTGGTTATGCCACTCCTGAGGCCACCAGAGAAGCTCCAATAATTATTAAAATGGAACATGTACTTTGACTCTGGTTGCACCTGTGTCAAAGAAACATCGACCGTTGCCCATCCGGAACAAATTTGCTGATTTTCTGAAAATCCGGAACAGATCCGCTAGCGAATAAATTCCGGCGGAACAAATTCGCTGTGACACCGGATGTGAGAATACCCGGCGTATTGTGCGCATATGGCACAATACGCGTTCTTAGTACCACAAGTAAAACAATGTCAAAGTCCAGTTTTTGTCATATTTATGCCAAAAATCTATTATCCTTTGCCGTCACCTACGGAGGGTAAACGTAAGTTACCAAGGCCTTCATTTCTACCCACCTAGTGTACGGCTGCCGTACACCGAGCCCGTTGCTAAGGGAGTTATTTAGAATTCCCGATCGCCAGCTCTCTGGATACAGCTAGATTCGTCGAAGTACTGTACGTTCACTCACCCTTTAAGCTTCTTAGGCATCGAAAAAGAAGCGGCTCTCGTTATGGACAACTAAGTTCGAGACTAACTTGACCGTAGCGTTGGTTTCGAACAATCCGCCCAGGTCCATCTAATTGATTTACGATTAACGCGTAGTATACGGTCACCCTATACGCATAAAGAGCAACGTCTTCAGACCGTAATTTCTCGTTTTTATGCTTGTAGCGAGATCAGGAACAAAGCGCTCTAGCTCCAAAGTGAAGTGAGCGCTCTGTCTCAGACTTGGAGGTAAGTTAACTTTTCAAAAATACAGCTAACTAAAATTTCATAGAATGGGAAATATGGCGGATTTTCTCAGATCTGGTCACAATTATACATAAGTATAAGCACTTATACAAGCGTGTGCACACACATTCAGATTTGCACAAACACATACACACACATAAAGGTACAAACACACACATGTACACACATACACATTCACACACAAAAAAGATGCAAACACACACATGTACACGCATACATTCACACACATAGATACAAAGACACATTTACACAAATAATGGTAAAAACACACATACATACATACAGACATTCACACACAAAGGTACAAACATACATTTACACACATACATTCACACACAAAGGTATAAACACCCACATGTACACACTTACACACATTCACTCACAAAAAGGTACAAACACACACATGTACACACATACACATGCAAGCACACACATGTACAAACATACATTTACACACATACATTCACACACAAAGGTATAAACACCCACATGTACACACTTACACACATTCACTCACAAAAAGGTACAAACACACACATGTACACACATACACATGCAAGCACACACATGTACACACATACATTCACACACAGATACATGCACACATTTACACAAATAAAGATGTACATACATACACACATTCACACACATGAAGGTACAAACACATGTATACAGATACACACATTCACACATAAACGTATAAGCATACCATGTACACACATTCACACACATAAAGGGACAACCACATGCATGTACGCACATTCACACAAATAAAGGTACAAACACATACATGTACACACATACACATTCTCACAAGGGACAAACACACATGTACACACATACACACATTCACTCACACAAAGGTACAAACACACATGTACACTTACACATTAACACACATAAATGTGCAAACACACATGTACATACATTCATTCACACACAGATACACACACACACATTTACATAAATAAAGGTAAAAAGACACATGTGCATACATACACACATTTACACACATAAAGGAACAAACACACACATGCACACATTCACACACATAAAGGTACACATGTACACACATTCACACACATAAAGGTACACACACATGTACACATACACACATTCACAGACATAAAGGTACAGACACACACATGTACACATACACACACATTCACACATAAAGGTACACACATACACACATTCACACCCATAAATGTAAAATCACACATGTACACATACACACATTCACATAATAAGATACGCACACGTGTACACACAAGAATTATACACCACATACATATAATCATAGATATACACGTGTACACACTTTCACAAACATACGGGTACAAACACATGCATGTACACACATTCACATGCATAAACTACAAACACACATGTACACATGTATGCTTTCACAAACGTGTACACACACATACAGACACGTACATACGCACACACATGTGCTTGCATACAGTTACACAGAGGGACAAACACACACGTGTATATATAAGTATAAAGACACATACATACACATACAAATATTCACACACATAAAGGTACACATGTACACACACATTCACACACTAATAAAGGTACGAATATACATATACACACATTCACACACATGAAGGTGCAAACACATACATGTACACACATTTACACACAAAAGTTCAAACACACACATGTACACACATACACACATTCTCACACAGAGGGACAAACACACAAGTACACACATACACACATTCACAGACATAAGGTGCAAACACACACATGTACACACATACACATATTCACTCACATAAAGGTACAACCACACATGTACACACATTCATACACATAAAGGTACAAACACATGCACGTACACATATTCACAAGCATAACGGTACAAACACACACATGTGCACACATACACACACATAAAGGTACAAACACACACATGTACACACATGCACATTCACACACATAAAAGTACAAACTCATGTACACACATACACACATTTACATTTGTAAAGGTACACATGTACACATACACAAATTCACACGTATAAATCTGCACAAACATGTACACACATACACATTCACAAACATAAAGGTACAAACACACACATGACACGTATACATACCTAAAGGTGCACACACATGTACACACATACAGGCATTCACACACATAAACGTAGAAACACACACATGTACACATACACACATTCACACACATTAAGGTACAAACACATACATGTACACACATACACACATTCACACACAGATTTACAAACATACACATGTACACTCACACATAAAGGTACACACACATACACACACATGTACACACACGAATTATACACCACATATATATAGATTATTTTAAATACACATGTTCACACGTTCACATACATAAGGATACAAACACATGCATGTACACACTTACATTCACATGCATAAAGATACAAACACACACACATGTACACACATACACATATTCACACATGAAAAGGTACAAACACACACATGTACACACATACACCCATTCAATACATAAAGGGACAAACATACATATACACACATACACACATTCACACACATAAGGATACAAACACACACACGTACACACATGGACACATTTACTCACATAAAGGTACAAACACGCACATGTAATTCACACACAGATACAAACACATTTACACAAATAAAAGTGAAAACACACATATACATACGCACATTCACACACAAAGGTACAAACACACATGTACACACACACACATTCACACACAAAGGTACAAATGTACACTTGTACACACATTCACACATATAAAAGTAAAAACACATACATGTACACACATTCACTCACATAAGGGTACATACATACACATTCACACATAAATGTGCAAACACACACATGTACACACATATATTCACATAAAGATACAAACATACATTTACACAAATGCAGGTAAAAACATACGTGTGCATATGTACACACATTCACACACTTAAAGGTACAAACACATATATGCAAACACACACACGTAGACATGTACACACATTCACACACATAAAGGTATAAACACATACATGTACACACCTACATTCACACACATTGAGATACAAACACTCACATATGCACACATACACACATTCACTCACATAAAGGTACAAACACACACATGTACACACATACACATTTACACACAAAAGATGCAAACACACAAATGTACACACATACATTCACACACATAGATACAAACACACATTTACACAAATAATGGTAAAAACACACATATACATACATACATTCACACAATAAAGGTACAAACACATACCTTTACACACATACATTCACACACAAAGGTACAAACACCCACATGTACATACTTACACACATTCACTCACAAAAAGGTACAAACACACATATGTACACACATACACATTCACACACATAAAGATGCAAGCACACACATGTACACATACATTCACACAGATTCAAACACACACATTTACACAAATAAAGATAAAAACACACATGTACATACATACACACATATAGAGATACAAACACATACATGTACACAGATACACACATTCACACACATAAATGTATAAACATACACATGTACACACATTCACACACATAAAGGGAAATCACATGCATGTACACATATTCACACACATAAAGGTACAAACACATACATGTACACATACACACATTTTCACACATAAAGGGACAAACACACATGTACTCACATACACTCATTCACTAACACAAAGGTACAAACACACATGTACACACATACACATTAACACAAATAAATGTGCAAACACACATATGTACACATATTCACACACAGAGATACAAACACACACACATTTACACAAATAAGGGTAAAAACACACATGTGCATACATACACACATTCACAAACGTAAAGGAACAAGCACACACATGTACACACATACACATATTCACAGACATAAAGGTACAGACACACACATGTACACATACACACACATTAAGGTTGTACACACATACACACATTCACACACATAAATGTAAAAGCACACATGTACACATACACATAGTCACACATTAAGGTACACACACATGTACACTCTAGAATTATGCACTACATACATATATAGATTAGTTTAAATACACACGTTTACACACATAAGGGTACAAACACATGCACACATTCACATGCATAAAGTACAAACACACATGTATGCTTACACAAACGTGTACACACACATACAGACCCGTACACTCACACACATGTGCTTGCATACAGTTACGCACAGGGACAAACACACACTCATGTATATATAAGTATAAAGACACATACATACATATTCACACGCACAAATACACACATATACACATACATTCACAAGGTACAAACACACATATATACACATTCACACACATGAAGGCGCTAACACATACATGTACACACACATAAAAGTTCAAACACACATATGTACACACATATACACATTCTCACACAGAGGGACAAACACTCATGTACACACATACACACATTCACAGACATAAAGGTGCAAACACACACATGTACACACACACATTCACTCACATAAAAGTACAAACACACATGTACACACACATTCACACAAAACATACACACGTACACACGTACACACATTCACACACATGAAGGTACAAACACACACATGTACACATACATTCACACACAAGTACAAACGCATATACACATGTACACACATTTACGCACATCAAGGTACACATGTACACACATACACACATTCACACACATAAAAGTACACACACATGTACACACATACACATTCACAAAGGTACAAACACACATGACACGTATACATACGTTCACACACAAAGGTACACATACATGTACACACATACATTAACACACATAAACGTAAAAACACACACATGTACACATTCACACATTCACACACATTAAGGTACAAACATATGTACACACGTACACACATTCACACACATAGAGGTACAAACATACACATGTACACACATTCACATGCATAAAGGTACACTCATGTACACACACCAATTATACACCACATATACATACACATTCACATGCATAAAGGTACAAACACACATTTACACACATGTGTATACACAAACGTGTACACACATGTACACACATGTGCATACACAAACGTGTACACACATACACACATGTGCTTGAATACAATTGCACAAAACACACACTTGTATATATAAGTATAAAGACACATGCATACCCATACACATAATCACATATAAAGGTAGACGCATGTACAAACACACATTCACACACTCATAAAGGTATAAAGATATACATGTACACACACATGTACACACATACACACATTCACACATTCACACACATAATGGTACAAACACACATGTACACACACACATTAACATGTATAAAGGTACAAACACACATGTACACACATTCACACATATAAAGGTACAAACACTCACATGTACACATATACACGCATTCAAGGTACAAACACATACATGTACACACACACATTCACACACATAAAAGTACATACACATACACACTTTCATACACATGAAGGTACAAATATACATGCACGCACATTCACACACAAACGTACAAACACACGTACACATACACACATAAAGGTACAAATGTATTCACATACACATTTACACAAATAAAGGTGCAAATGCACACATGTACGCACATACATTCACACACATAAAGATACAAACACACACACATACACACATTTACACACATAAAAGTAAAAACACACATGTACATACATACACATACACATAAGGGTACAAACACATACATGTACACATACATACATTCACACACATTAAGGTACAAACACACATGTACACACACATTCATACAAATAAAGGCGCACACACATGTGCACACATACACATATTCACACTTAAAGATAAAAACACACATACACATTCACGCACATATAGTTACAAACACATGTACACACATACACATATTCACACACATAAAGGTACAAACATACACTTGTACACACATGCACATTCACACACATACACATTCACAATTCACACACATAAAAGTACATATACACACATTCACAAACATGTACACGTGTACACTCATACACACATTCACACACATAAAAGTATATACACATACACACATACACTTTCACACACATGAACGTACAAATAAACATGCACGCACACTCACGCACAAAGGTACAAACACACGTACACATGCACATTCACACACATAAAGGTACAAACACACATATGTACTCACATACACAATTACACACATAAAGGTGCAAATGTACACATGTACACACATTCACACACAAAGATACAAACACACACACATACACACATTTACACACATAAAAGCAAAAACATACATGTACATACACACACATAAGGGTACAAACACATACATGTACACATATACATACATTCACACACATTAAGGTACAAACATATGTATTCACACATTCACACAAATAAAAGTACACGCATGTACACACACACATATAAAGATAAAAACACATGTACACACATACACACATTCATGCACATATAGTTACAAACACATGTACACACATACACATATTCGCACACATAAAGGTACAAGCACACACATTTACACACATACACATTTACACACATAAAAGTACAAACACATACACACATTCACAAAACATATATGTACACATGTACACTCATACACACATTCATACATAAAGGTACACACACACATGTACACACATACACACATTCATAGTCATAAAGGTACAAACACACATGTACAAATATACACACATTCACTCATAAAGGTACACACAATTTACACAAACACACACAAACGTAAAAACACACATGTACACATACACACATTCACACACATTAAGGTATAAATACATACATGTACACACACTCACACACATAAAGGTACACATACATGTACACATTCATTGACACACATAAACGTACAAACACATGTACACATACACACATTCACACAGGTAAAAACACAAATGTACACACATTCACACACATAAAGTTATAAACACATGCATGTACACACATTATCACACATAAAAGTACAAACACTCGCATGTACACACATACACATATTTACACACATAAAGGAGCAAACACACATGTACACACATACACACATTCAAAGGTACAAACACACATGTACACACATACATACATTCAAAGGTACAAACACATGTACACACATACACACATTCAAAGGTACAAACACACATGTGCACACATACACACATTCAAAGGTACAAACACACATGTACACACATACACACATTCAAAGGTACAAACACACATGTACACACATACACACATTCATGGACATAAAGGTACAAACACACACATGTACCCACATACACATTCACACACAAAGGTGCGAACACAACATATGTACACCCTTCACACATATAAAAATACAAACACACACATATACACATTTACACAAATAAAGGCCACACATTCACACACATAAAGGTACAAACACATACATGTACACACATACACACATTCACACACATAAAGGTACAAACATTCACATGTATACACGTTCACACACATAAGGGTACAAACGCATGTACACACTCACACACATTCACATGCATAAAGGTACAAACCACATGTACACACATGCATAATCAAACGACGTACAGACCCGTACACACACACATACACAAATGTGCTTGAATTAAGTTATACACAGGGACAAACACACACATGTATATATAAGTATAAAGACACATGTATACATACACATATTTACACACATAAAGGTACAAACACACACATGTACACACACATTTACACACTCATAGAGACACAAACATATACATATACACACATTCACATGTACAAACACATACATGTACACACATTCACACACAAACACACATGTACACACATTCACACACAAACACACATGTACACACACACATTCGCACAAATGAAGGTACAAACACACACATGTACATATATACTCACATTCACATACATGAAGGTACAAACACATGTGTACATGCACACATTCACACATAAAGATACAAACACACACATGTACACACACATTCACACACATGAAGATAAAACACACATGTATACACATATGCATATTCACACACATTAAGGTACTCTAACAGTTAAGGCCTAGGTCCACTTGAACAGGAGTAATGGTCACATTTGAGGCCACAGAGGCTACACGGAGCAAGCTATGAACTTCACACTTGAAATATGGATACTAGATATATTACAGAATTCAATTAATTGATTAATGGCCACGCCCACCAGTTAATTAATTAATTGTAATTAAAAATAGCCATACACTCACTTAGGCGGTGTATATAGACAACAGGCAGGCTTTAGTTGAAGAGGTCCTCTTAAGAAGCATGTTTAGCACTACCGATGTCTGAATTAGCGTCTTGTATGCACGTACTTTCGGGGAGTTACAACCTTATGAAATCAGAGATTGTAGTCCATTTTAAGCTAATTAAATATTCATAGCCTTATAATGGCTTTATGATCGTTTGCTAACAACGAATATACCAGAATGATGTCTGCTCTTTCCAATGGACACCCTCACAGCAAGTCCCAGGGTGGCTTTATACGCCGCCTTTCTTGACTTAGTCCACCATCTCCAGCTGCTCCGTGTAGCCTCGAGTGCTTAGTACACAAACGACTGCTCGTGGCACAAGAATAGCCTAGCCTATGGATGTAAACTCTATGCTAAAGGCTAACTACATCCTACCACTAACGATCACCTAGCTATCTCGTACACGACATTTTCTAGCTTACTAGCCACTCGTTTCTAGACAAAGCTCACTGTCAGCCATTGGCCACACCCCCATATACTTTTCAATAATTCCGTTCACCTCCGCTACATGTATGTAACGCGCGCCCCAGACCTTAATGTGCCAGAGTACACATACATGTACACACATACACGTACACACATATATTCACACACTAATGTACATACATGTACACATTCACACACATAAAGGTATAAAAACACACCTGTACACACACACACATTCACAGATATAAGGGTACAAACACACATGTACACATATACACATATTCACACACATAAAGGTACAAACATACACATATACACACATACACATTCACACAAAGGTACACACACATGTGCACACATTCACACACACAAAGGTACAAACGCACACATTCGCACAAATGAAGGTACACACACATAAACACATTCACATACATAAAAGTACAAACACACATGTAGACATACACATTCACACACATAAAGCTACACATGTACACACACACATTCACACACATAAAGGTACAAACACAGGTGTAGACACATACACATTCACATACATAAAAGTACAAACACACATGTACACATACACATTCACATACCTAAAGGTACACATGTATACACATACACACATTTACACACATAAAGGTACAAATACACACATGTATACACATACATATTCACAGACATAAAGGTACACACATATTTACACATACACACATTCACACACATGAAGGTAAAAACACACATGTACACATACATACAATCACACATTAAGGTACACATACATGTACACATATTCACACATAAATGTACAAAATGTACACGTTCATTCACACACATAAAGGTACAAACACACACATGTACACAGACATTTACACACTCATAAAGGCATACATATAGACACATTCACACACATAAATGTACAAACACATACATGTACACACATTCACACACATAAGGTACATGTACACACACACATTCGCACAAATGAAGGTACAAACACACACATGTAGACACATACACACATTCACACACATAATGGTACAAACACGCATGTGTACACACACATGCACACATTCACACACATAAAGATACAAACACACACATGTATACACACACATTCACACACATGAAGGTAAAACACACATGGACACATATACACATTCACACACATTAAGGTACAAACACATACATGTACACACGTACACACATTCACACACAAATGTACATACATGTACACATTCACACACATAAAGGTATAAAAGCATACCTGTACACACATACACATTCACACACTGAAAGGTACTAAATGTACACACATAAAGATATAAACACTTGTACACACATCTCACATTCACACATATAAAGGTACAAACGCACACATGTACACACATACACACATTCACACACATAAACGTAACATGTACACACATATACAAACATGTATACACACAGATCTGTACACACAAATGTGCATGCATACAGTATACACAGGGACAAACACACCTACATATTCATAGACGTATGCACACACGGTACACAGAAATGTACAAATACCCACACATGTACATAAACACACATACATGCACAAACATTAGCCTTATCAGAAACATGCATACATTAAACACATGTAACCGTGCACATATAAATGTACAAACACGCAACATCATGGATCAACACATTCCAATTCACACATACACACATAAATTTAAACACATGCATGTACACAGTCGTGCAATATTGTATACATTTTCCACTGTCTTTATCAGCTAGTTAGCTTGAGTGCTTACTTGTTGATTTTCCATTGATGGTGGACATGGAGGTAGGTGAGGTGGTCACTCTCCTCACGACCTTTAGAACAAAAGAAGATTGATACAACAGATACAATGACCTGTAGGCACAGAAGAGACATTGTGACGTATATTGTAAAAATGGAGAACCAATTACATGACAATAAAGAAACAATGACCTGTGGTGAGTTGAAAGAGGGGAGAACCCTTTAATTATGGTATGAAGGATAATGTTAAATCCCTTAATTTTTATTGTTGTGTACATGTACAAGTCATGTAGCTCAATAGTAATCCATACTCCATGTAATTCAAGGCTTAGCCCAATGTGGATGGGGCTAACATTCACTCATGTCTGTGTTGATAGCATCAGAGGAGGTACAAAAGGATCACGTGCTCGCTCAAAAATGCTGTGTCATCACTTTTTATCCCATATTCTTTACATAGTAAAGCTTCGACAGCGATTGTCAAAGATGACCCCGAGGGATCACCAAACAAAATTATATGGCTATGATCAGTGATTGAAACTACACTATTATTTTAAGCTAGAGATCCCTTGGGATCCCACAATTTTTAACCTTCAACACAGCAACTGTATGTGGGACACACCCATGATGACACAACTGGTATGGGTGCGAGTCACATGGAATATTAACGATTTTGTACCTCCTCTGAGCTGAACATGTACATGTATTGTTTAAATGAGGACAGTCAGGACACCATGCATGAAAATGACACTATACATTGTACATACATGTATAACTCTACATGTACATGCATGTGCACATGTATACATACCTGAGGAGATGGGTCCATAAAGTGAAAGGTTAGTAGATCTTCCATACCAAGTAACTTGAGAAGCAGCATCACATTATGGACTATACGATGGATCTCTGGAACTGTCACTTTCAGTCTACACTAAGACCCAGGTAGATTGGGTGATGAGGAATGTAGTGTGGGATGTAGTATTTGGCCACAGACCACAAACCACAATGACGTACTACAGGGCTTCACGTGTGTACAATTACGTATGTATGAGGCTCCAACGCTATGAATATTATTATGAAGACATGCATGCGCAATAATATACACAAGAGGTCACTAAGGTCACAGTGTTTAGCTAGAATCGATGTCAGTGTCACTTCCATGATCTGTTGCCCGTGAAACTCATCACTATGTTCATCTTCATGTTTCTGACTGGTCATCTTTGTCTGCTGGTTCATCTTCAGACTTCCTCTTCATCATCACTCTCTGGAGAGTCTCCATCATCCCATGTGATGCTTACCTCCCCATCAGTTGTGTGCCAATCAAATTGTTCATAGCATGGAAGGAAAGGAGACTGAGTTAAAGGTATGCTAAGACTTAGTTTTAAGATGTAATTTGCTCGTTTACAGTGTAAGACTAGTGCTTGTGATGAGGATATCAGCTTCAACTCATGTAATTTAGTCACTTTGGATAAAATCGTGCCATTTTAAAAGGCAAAGTAGTAGAGAAGTTGACATACATTAAGCTTCGTCAGAGTTGGGGTGATTGCATATTAAACTATAACCGCAAAAAACTGGTTTTGACCAGAAGAATGGTTTATGTTTGTAAAAATGAACTGCTGTGACTAATCTTATCCATGCATGTTCGTGACTTTTTGATGTATTGGAATTTTCCCATTTCCATTTTGAGAAATAGGCCATCGGGACACACAAAGCGTAGATCATTAATAAATATTTCTAGAACCTTTTGTCAGTGGTTCTGATGTGATTCTGTTTTCCATTATAGTCTCTGCTATGGTTATCATCCACATTTCTTTCCACACTGTATAAACATGTACACTAAGTTCAAGTTACATGCAGCCTGAAAAACACCTGGCAACAAGCAAGCAAGCAGGAAATGAGGGATATTTGAAGCTTCAAATTTATACTTGCCAATTGGAGGAGAGATCAAAGTTGACACAGCATAATTTCTTTTGCACACACGGCTTGCTTTACAGGTCGAGTAATAATATTGTTATGCGCGTGCATAATAATAATATAGCGCATGCAACACCCACGCGTGACGTCACACAACCGTTCCTGGCATGGAGAATTGAAGTTAGACTCACCTTTTTGGATTTTTAACGGTAGCTTGTGCACCTCGGACAAGGTCTTATCCACATCTAGGCTGGTCTGCCGGCAGTGCAAGTTGAAGGGATGACATCATCCAAAGTTGGGATCATTTTGATCTTTCGCATCAGCGTGCCCAAAACGCTGAAGTTGGCAGAGACAGAAAAACCGAGAGAACGCGTGTACAGATAGGTCTATAGTGGGAAAAGTAGAATACATGTAGATACAGACTTGTAGTTTGTTGTTATGATTGCAGTGAAGACTATATTTACAACAACTCGGCCAGTTGGAATGCTGAATCGCGAAGCTAGAGAACAGTGAACGCCGATATATGGTAATTATTCTTCGTTTTCAGTGACGTTTAGTACTACGTACAACAAGCAATAGCCAAGATTGTTGTGGTAAAGTGTAGTCTTGAAAGTATATTTTCTTGACTGAGAAAGAGAAGGGATGAGTCTTCCTGGCATCAACCTGCCCAAAGAGCTGAAGTCGACTCCAGACATAATTGTACCCGCGCGCCTGTCGATTTCGCGGGCAAGAATCTGTTACCCAAGATTGTAGGTTACAGTGTGCTATTTCATCATTCTTTTCGTGATTTCGATCATTAGAAAGAGCTACTGGACAAACATAAGAAAAATACAGACAATAATATACAGTAATAAAAATCTTGATTATCATTCCATATGTTTGATTACATGACCTCTGGCCCGAGGTAGTCACGTACGTAGGTGGCAGGGCCGTAGGAAGGTGTTCAAGAGTGGGGAGGTTCTCTGTAGAAGAGTTTGTAGCAATTAAGCGCGCGCGCAAAATTTGAAGCCACGCCCACAAAATCGCTCCATTCGCGCGCGAACAAAGTACACTGTTGAATGCTCAATGCATAATCGCAGGACTGTGGCTCGAGCTCATATCCAGGATGGTTAACAGTGCTGAATCAGCACCAGCTGGTTCTGCGTGCACGTGTTGCGGTTTGGCATATTTTAGGTAAGATTTAGGGGGTCAAAGGTCGGATGTAAAACATAAAAAGTGGGGCGGCTTCAGCCGCCCCGCCTCCGACGGCTCTGGGTGGGGCCTCCGTGTAGACTGCCTTATTGAAAGTACTGCCTTTGAACATGTGAATGTGTGTGAAGAGAAGGAGAGGGTAATATGCATAACGTACAAGTGCATGTTTTTTTCGCATACAATTTAAGTGTGTGAATCGTGATGTACATGAGTAATGGTCATCCTATTATTATTGTTCTACCTTAATTATTATTAACCGTGAATTCGCTACACGCATGCGTGAACACCGGAAGGTAGTTGTAGCGAATTCACTACAGCTGTACCGTACTCATCTTTAGTCAATATTGTACTTCAGAGCAGGAGCCACTGACCTATTCTACTCTCTCCACCGACCACTCCCACCGTTGATTTCTCGATCTTTTATCGCTACAAGCTTGCACTTATTGAACCGGTAAGTGATGGTACATGGTGTAAAGTTCAATTCATGAATATAAATACATTACACAATAACTAGCTAAATGGCAGCTAAAGGGCCCGCTTGACTGTGGATGACGTGCTACAGTATTGTACTGATAGCGATGATGATGCTGCTGCCGACTGTGAGCCTGACTTGGATCCAGATGAGCTTTCATGGATGGTAGTGATGACAAATTTAGTGACTTGGAAGGGGATGAATTTGTTGATGACATCGATGAAGATGACCCCAACACCCTGCATGATACTCCAGCAGCAAGTAGTACAGGCACCTCCAGCTCTTTTGGTAACCAAGATTCGACATGGAGCACCACCATCACATGCCTATCCATCCATCCTTTCACCTTCCCAGTAGGCCCCACTCAATACATCTTCACTGAAAGTCTTCAACCTGTTTTTCTCGCCAGACCTAATGGAAAGAATAGTAAAAGAAAACAATGCATATGCAAAGATAGCAATGGGAGACGAGAAGTATGACAAATGGTCGAAGATAACAGTGGAGGAGTTGAAGGCGTTCTTGGGATTTAGTGTTTTGATGGGCATAAACCATCTTCCGTCCCTCAACGACTACTGGTCACGAGATCCCTGTCTTAGGTATGTTCCAGTGGCTGATCGCATCACTCAAGACCGATTCCTTGAGATCTCACGGTATCTCTACTTTGTCAACAACGACACACTGGTACCATATGAAGAGGATGGCCATGACTGTCTCGGGAAGGTCAGACCACTGATTGACCACCAGTTCACCAAGTTCGCTCAGGCCTACGAGCCCCACCGTGACATTGCTGTTGATGAGGCAATGATCAAGTTTCAGGGTAGATCATCGCTGAAACAGTATATGCCACTGAAACCAACCAAGCATGGGATCAAGGTGTGGGTTGCCGCAGACAGCACCAATGGCCACTTCTCGAGGTTTAAGGTCTACACAGGAAACAAGAACAACACCACTGAGCATGGGCCAGGAGCTAGAGTTGTCAAGACGCTCACCTGATCTCCAAGCTAGGAAAGTACCACCATGTCTATTTTGACAACTACTTCACCAGCCTCAAACTCCTGGAAGATCTTGAGAAGGACAGCATCTATGCCTGTGGCACTGTGAGAAAAGATCGCAATGGTTTTCCTCCCCAGTTGAAGAAACCAAATCTGAAGAATAGGTGAGTGTACATATTATGAGTGTGCATGTATGTGCATGTGTGTGTGCATGTACATGTACGCATATGTGTACATAACAGTGTGTGGATGCATGAATAACAGAGTTTGTGTGTGTGCATATATGAAAGGGGAGGAGGAAGTATGTTGAACAGCATAATACTGTGTGTATCAACTGTTTGTATGGCTTTTGTAATGATATTGACTCTTGGTGGCCAAGCCGTAATGTGCACATAACATGGTGCTATGCTAGCCATGTGTATAGGTATGCACTGGTTGGCATAGCACCATGTTATGTGCTCAGCAAGATTGGATATCATTACAAAATAATACAAATGCTAACTGTACAAACAGCTGTTACACACAGTATTGCACAGTTCAATACTCTCCCTATCTCCCTTTCATATACCCTTGGTACAATTTACACACAAAACAACTAAATACACACATAATAGAGGTGAATTTCTCACAGTCCAGAAAGGCAATGTATGTGCAAGTTCTTGGATGGATAGAAAGGTTGTCACAGTCATGTCCACCACCAGCCAGCCCGAGTCGACTAACGTCCTCCGGCGCCAAAAGGATGGTTCGAGGATATCTGTGCCTTGCCCCATGTCTGTCTTGGACTACAACACCTATATGGGCAGCATTGACAGAGGAGACCAAGTCAGGGGCTACTACAGCTGCAGAACGAAACGCAGAAAATTTTACAAATACATCTTTCATTTTCTGCTTGACGTGGCTGTCACAAATGCCTTCATCCTACAAAAGGGCTATTGTGAGGATGCACCTTTCAGCTCAATCAAGGAATTTGAACTCAAGCTGGCAAGTGAGCTCATAGGAGACCACTGCAGCAGGAAAAGAGCTGGTCGTAGTGGAGGAGTTGTTTGTTCTTTCGCTCTCCGACAGTTCCTACCACCATTCCTGAGAGCGATCCCTCCAAGAAGGCAAAGCACAGGCGAGCACGCTGCACCAGGTGTTACAGCCGGACAAAATGGAGTGTATTCACCTCGTGGTACTGTACCTAGTGTCATGTGTGGCTGTGTCATACAGGAGAGCAGAACACAGACTGCTTCATGATGTGGCACGCTCAACACGTCCCTGAACTGTAACAAAGTTAATTTTTATTGTACTGTAGTTTTTTCTTACGTTACTATCTACTTAAGGCAGCTATCAGATACTGCCTCTGTATGCTCTAAACATATAATATATAACTTGGTAGGCCAAAGAACCTACAAAGAGCCTACCAACTGAACAAATACTCGAGCGATCATTACTACTTACACTCCTATTGTCTATAGCTACTTTGTCAAACTTGACATGCAATACTTACCTGAATTGAATTGTAGCAATCTCGTTTCCAGAGCTGATGTTTATGATCGACTTGGGTAGCAATCGAGAGCCCGTTCATCGCTCTCGAACTTGGTAGCTTCATCCTGGCACAAATGTGGTCCCAGAAGCAGTTTTAACCGCTTTCAGTCACATGGTGTCAAAAATTGCGTTCCGTAAAAAATTAATTTAGTTCTAATAGAAACACTACGTGAGCCCAATCTTCGCATATAATTGATTAAAGGGGCTTACTCATCCTGCCCTCTCCTCCCAGCTCATCCAGATCGCTGGTAAGCATTAGCCTGAGGGGGAGAGAAAAGAGACATGTACATGTATGTATGTACAGTGACTAACATGCAGCATATTATGTACACATCCGCATGTATGTGTACATGTACATGTACAATGTATACCATGGCTTATTTTCTATTATGACAACCTATACCAGAGTTTGAAGCTCAATGATCTCCCATCTACATGTACTAGCCTTGCCAGATGACATCAGGAAATCTCAACGAATGCATTACTACCAAAATTAATTTCACTCTCGGCTTGCAGAACATCTGGCAAGTCTATCACTGCACAGCATGTCTATGTGAATGCTACCAAAGGCAGAGCCACCAAACAGCTTGTGGTTATGAAGGTGACATGGTTTATCCCCAAAAAATTGTATTAAATTAATGATGATGACGAGTGCTTACCTGGTATACTTGAAGAGCATCCATACCAAAGTGAGGATTAGACACTGTAGACCTTGCCTTACAATAGCAATAGCCACAGTCCACTACAATCATTATACCATAAACTCTGTGTGTGTGAGAGAGAGATAGAACCCTTTAATTGTTGCAACATAATAAATGGAGAACCAATTACATGACAACATAGATATTGTGACCCACAGGGAGATGAAAAAGGGGAGAACCCTTTAATTACAATAAGAAGGCTGATGTTGTGAGTAGAATCCCTTACTATGATTTTTTCTTTTGCTTGAGATTGAGCACCCTTCTGAAGGATACACACACCACCTCAGCACAATGCATCTACAAGTAGCTCATTAGTAAATCACCCACCACTGGGCACCTTAGATAACTCGTGGCAACAAGGAAAGTGTATGCGACAGTTTTTCATAAGTTACCTGACATTTTCAATAGAAATGATAACACTCGCATGCACTCTAAGAGAGATATAGACAACTTATGCCCAGAAAGCAACACAAAGTATACCTACGTGCATAGTAGGGATAAAATATTGCACTCTGTGTACATGTGCATGTTTGTGTGCATATACTGCAGTGTACACACAGTGGAATATTTAGCAAATAGCTCAGAATAGCCACATCCAAGCTCCACCCACTATAAAAAAATGCTTTGATAAATGTGACCGGATTTGAGAAAACCCTCCTTATGGGATTTTTTGTGAAAATTGAGTTTGATGCATCTTTGATAAGCTCTACCATAGAGCTAACCCACCTGCAAGTTTTAGGCTGATCGCGCGCTTCGCTTAGGAGATAGCCCGCTTTGTTTGCGATTGCGCTACAACCATAGAAAACGAGAAATTATGGTCTAAAGGCGTTGCTATGTACGCGTATAGCGTTTCCGTATACTACGCGTGAACCAGAAATCAATTAATTCAACTTGGGCGGAGCCGTCCGAAAAGAGCGCAAAGGTCGAGCTGCTCTCGAACTTCGTCGTCTATAACGAGTGCCGCTTCTTCTTCGATGCCTAAGAAGCTTAAAAGGTGAGTCAACATTCAGTATTTCGATGAATCTAGCTGTATCTAGATAATTATTGCCCTTAGCAACGGGCTCCGTAAACGGCAGCTGCATAGACTAGGTAGATCGAGGAGTCTGTGAATAAAGGCTTATTTCGCCTTGGTAGCTTATGACTTGGCTCCGTACGCGACGGTAACAGTTAGAAGAAAGGTTCTTTGACATGGATATGGACAAATCTGAACTTTGACAGTTTTTGACCAGAGCTACTAAAAACGCGCATTGCGTGAATAGCGCGCGGATCCCATACGGAGGGTTTTCTCAAATCCGGTCACAAATGTGATAATAAAAGAGCTAACTAACATATATCGTACAATATACAGTATGCATACTTACACATAGTGCAATATTTAGGGCCTACTATGCACGTAGGTATACTTCGTGGCAGTTTAGTGTGTTGGAACAGGTTCGAGTCTGAATGGACATTTTCCTATTATGACTTTGATAATCACATTTGTTTACAATAAAAGAGGGTGGAGTTTGAGTGCAACACTTTCCGAACATTTTTTCCATGTACAATACTCTAAAGATTGGAGCCATGGAATGGATTCAGGCCATATATGTGTACATACATGTAGTTACACTGTACATAATTTTCGTCGCTACAAAACCTTTGTATGACAAATTCTCATGCTTAAAAAATGTCCATAGGAACAATCCCTTATCATGTTTACATTAACAGTGCACACGCATACTGTAAGACTATCAGACTGCAGATTCACACTCTCTTTCTCTCTGTCTCTCACTCCCCTCCTTCCTCCAGGTTGTATCTCGTTGTAACAACCTCAAACGTCGTAATGACCTCACATGCACAAGTACATGACACTACTTTCACACATAATGTACAACTGACCCAATACTGCCTCACAAGTGACCTCCATTTCCTCCTGTACCGGCGTGAAGATCAAGATGATGTCACTTTTAGAATGTTGAAGGTGAATCTGAATGACCTGCTACACAGCATTCTCTTTGTAATCATCTGAGGGGCTACGAGTAAATATCAATAGGAAAGATTGACCAGGGAACGTTGCTGAAAATTTATCAGCATCTATGGTAGCTGAGGTGACAAACAGTTTGAGGTCGTTACGTTAAAATACAACCTGGAGGGAGGATGGAATAACAAAGAGAGAGAGACAGACAGGGAGAGAGAATGTGAATATATACAGCTAAGA
>OZ219979.1:0-64352 GCA_964291365.2 Stappiaceae bacterium | reverse complement strand
CTGGAGTAGCCTACTTTCTTTGCATGGGTATTAAAGGCACACGTCACCGATTTCAAGGTGTTCGTACTTTTGTCTACTTCATCGACATTCTACCAGAACAAAGTCATCTCGTTGGGCAAGTGGAGAACACGGAAAGCGGGAACGGGAACGGGAACGGAAATTCGGAAAAGGTCGTCAGACGCACATATGTATAATATTATACCCCTAGTAGATCTATGCTAGCTCCCTTGATAGCACTATCATAATATTATGGCATAGCTCGTGTTTGAATTGTGCGTTGTATATCTCTGACAAAGCAGCTCAAGATCAGGTGATCGGAGTCACACACCATGAATTGTTACACTGACAGACCTAGAGAGCTGTTGCTCCTTACTTATTTATGCAGCACACTAACTTGGTTATTTCTAAGTATGTGCAGCCAGACCTGAACTTGCCAGAGCATCAAAAGTATGACATTGAAAGGGGCCTCTAATTAGTCTTACTAAGATACTCTTGGTCTTATTAATAATGCCAGGGTGTGTTACTCAAGAAGGTGTGTACATATAATGTGAGTAGTGTGCAGTGTGTGTATGTGTATATGTGTATGTGTGTGCATGTAGCTATGTGTGTATAATATTAGCCTTAACACGTGTGAAGGGTCTGGGGACGAAGGTGGGGTGTGTACATTTTACTAAGCACCCCACCCTTTTGTATATGGAAGTGGTCTGGGCCCGGGACAAGCCTAGTGTCGAAAGCAGTCACATGTTGGGAGTCCAACATTGTTACTGCAGGAAGTGGATGTGACAGTGTTGATGCTATTTCAACTATGTGGACACACACAGGTTATATACCTTACTTAGTAACTTGGCAAAGATTTGTGATACTTACTGCAACATATTATATACAATGTCATGTAAAAGAATTACTGAGGTGAGGCCGGCTTCTATTGTGCCTCCCCCCCCTTCCTAGTCCATATGCATGCCTGATCTATTGTGTATCATGTGTATGCTAGCTGAGACAGCTTCTGAGGGAGATGATATAGCTAAATATTTTGACTCATTCAGACCGGAACACTGAGACACTGATAGCCCTGGCTACAACTGTATTGAGCATCGGACATAGCTCAACCGGGACCATGGATTTCAGTCTACGAGTATCCACAATGAGACACTGCTGTCAGGCTTGGCTTTGGTAACATTTCTCACCCATCACCAACACACTTGCATCGAATTTCCATCAATAGATACTTTTAAATCTGGCGATCTTTTCCGAATTTCCGTTTCCGTTTCCGTTCCCGTTCCCGCTTTCCGTGTTTTCCACTTGCCCCATCTCGTTCACCTATCCAGGGACTGAATACCGCCTCCGCAGCCATCTCTATGTTCGCTACGGCTCTCGACCTTGCACACGTCAATATATCGGCTGCCCTTCGCGCGGAGATGAAGAAACGCGACAGAGACTCGGAGCTGAAACCAGGGATGATCTGGTACAGTAGGGATACGCTGGCCTACTGGGCACAGACTGTGATGATAGGCCTCGTAGACTCGGAAGTTTTACACCTCTAGTAGCTAACTCATGGGACGATTTTACACCAGCACAACCTGGAATTACTCATGGGACGATTTTACACCAACACAACCTTGATGTACTCTAGGGATTATTCTACACCAGTGGAATTAGTGTAAAATCCCGAGTATAAAGTTAATAGTGTAGCATGTATAATGTTATTATAAGGGACGATTTTACACCACTTGGTCAATTGCATCAAAATTAAGGGTTTTACTCATGCAAGTTTCTCCTACTATTAACCTCCATGCTATATATAAGACATGATTTTACACCAGTTACAATCACCGGTGCTGAAACAGGTCATGTAATAATTTTTATGAGACAACACCAACTCGTGCAAAGATGCACTGATGACCTTTGACTCCTCACTTAAAAGTCTCCCATCTTTTAAGTGTGAACTTTGACCTAGTGTAAAATGCTCCCTTGTATTAAGTCACTAAATCAAGACTCAGATGGAATTTTGCACTATGTCATTCTGCAGCTTAATTTGTGTATAGATGCCATATTAATGAATCAGTGATCAATGAATAGAATTGTGAAACAGCAATCAAACTATACTAGTTAACAATATTATATTAAATTCCCATTGTTGGTTTAGAGTTGCTTCATGTGTAGCTACTTGCATTCTCTAACCTTTACTCTAATAAACAACTTCTAAATCCTCATCATCAAAAAGATGCCTCTTCAGTCTGTCCATCCAAAGGATTGCCTGTAATCACACTGTACAATGCCTCATACCACTCTTCCTCTCCTTTCTTATTGTCAAACTTCATCCAGCCACATTTACCGAGAATTTCAGGGACATTTACTGAGAATTTCAGAGAGATTATTAGGAATGCATTCAATAATACCATTATCAATGCTCACTGCTTGACGCTTTGAAGCACTACTAGGAGATGGTAGATGAACTGCAGTTCTCTTCCTAGATGATGTTGGAAACGTTTGCGGCACGGTCTGGTGGTCCAAGAATGCTGAAAAGCACTAGCACCAAAAAGATAACTCCAGCTAACATACTTGGTAACAACAGCAAAACTCTGGTCTGTACTCCAAAACACCTTGTAGTTTCCCACCAAAATCCCTCCAAAACTGATCCTGAACTACTGAGCATGTGCAGCTATTACATGTAGCTCAACACAAAGCCATGTCAGGAGTATTAGTACAAAAGGGTAAAAGGTTGATATGTAGCCAAGAGAGAAGACATGAATAGGTCTTAAGTGGCTACTAATACAATATGAAGGCAGAACAAAGTGAAAGAACTCAAGATGTAACATTCCATTATGGTAAGAAGGATCTTAGTCCCTGTTCTGAGAGTTCTTTCAGCATCAAATTTAATCTGACTAGCTATAACAAGAGAGCTGCTAGGCTTAATACCACACTCTTCATCTTGAGAATGCCAACACCACTAACTGTGGTTTGATGATGCTATATAACAGAGGGTTGCCAGATGAGACAACAAGACTAACATGTACAGTTGCCAGTAGTACACTGTTGACATTGCTTTTCAAATCTCTGGGTCCCATACTTATACACTTTCGTGAAGATTACCTTACCTTGATTCCATAACACCCTCTTTCATGGTGCAGCTACCATGTCTACCATCCTTACAGTATTTGATTATCCTTATACTTGAGTGTTTAACCTGCTAGTCCTGACAAACCTGTTTGCCACCTGAGAGCTATCTCATATTGGCATCCACAATGAACCACAGGGGGCATACCTGCCAGTGATTCAAACAATACCTTCAATACCCAACCAAAATTAATGGAACTTTTTGATACTTATATCGATCTTTGCATCGATGATCTATCTATTCCATCGCAGTGGAATTGACAATTGTGTTGTTGTTACCAGTGTTTTATTTATGATCATTCTGGTTTGGCTTAGATGACTATAGCAATTTTAATTGTTACATATTAAGTTTTTGCAGGATCACAGCTATATTGTTTGCAAGTACAAAGTTTTGTGTTTTCTGGCTAACAACATAAACTTCAAAACTGTCACTTAAAAGTAGAGTATGTACTTATTGGGGCACTCTGTACCATTCTGATATGGTGAAGCCTGGTTTTTCTTTCCATCAATTTGAGAAGATCGAACACGTGACAATGAGGCAACTATGTGATACACTATAGGGCTATATATCACACACTTTTATATATATATATATATAATATTTCATGACCATCCAGAACATAGGATGCACAAGTAGCCAAAAACACTACTGAACAAAACATAATCAATTTAAGCTATCCACATACTATACTTGACAATGTGATGTTTGTAAGAAATTAAAGGTGTTGTGTGATTAACAGTTATTGTTAGCCATACTAGATAGCTATATCTAGCATGTGCAATCAGGGTTGTCAGTGCATATCTTTTGCATCAGTGGTTTGTGATGGTGAATGTGCACTTGCTGGTATATTCATCATGTTTTGACATAACTATTATGATTCTAAAAAAGTAATCACTGAAATAAGATGAGACACCAATATTTGAGAGGATACAATGTGAGCAGAATGAAATTGACAGACAGATAAAGTAACAAATTCTTCCATGCATCTTCGCATAAATAGCACATACTTGCACTGTGTTCTATCTTCTCATTATTGTATTTCAAGTCAGGCTGATTTCTGCCTCAATGATGCGCTTCACCATGTACAGTCAGCTGATTGTGTTGGCATTCCATAATGAAAGTGGTCTTGAGTCTGGAAAACACCTAGTTTTTGGAGAGATAAATTTTACTTACCCTGAACTCTTAGAATGGGGACTATAAGATCCTTCTTACCTTATATGGAGTATTTAATCTCACTATGTTTTGCATTAGTGGCCAGTTTTAAGACCTATTCATGTCTTCTCTCTTGGTTACCTATCAGCCTTTTACCCTTTTCTGCTAATACTCACCGAAGAGGTCGCTAGCTATTTTAGCTGATGGCCACAAATCTAATGATTGCATACTCACCTCTGATTGTACCATCTCAGTATTCAAGACCAATTAAGGACATGCTTTACAGCTATACTGTCACGGTCTTTCCTGTACTTTTGCTGCTTTTTTTTAACCTACAATGATGTTCAGAAAATTAATCTCAAAATGTAGTTTTAGTAGGCTCTGGAAATTAATTATATCGAGATATTATATTCAGTCATAGTGTACTTAATAACTGAACACTCTTAGCTGAAAACTTAAAGTCGTGTAGTATTACTTATGCAATCTTAATTCTGACCTGATACTATAGTGCAAGGTTTTCTAGAGGGTAGACCCTAGCCGAGGATTTTGTGGGGCACCCCCCCATCAGTCAACACACATGCACATGTGCGTATTATTAGCTTTTCCTTTGGCAATGATAGTAGCCAGATATGTTATCGAAATCTATGATATATAGCTGTCAACTTGTGTTACAGTAGCAAATCTAAGACGTGCATGGATCGAGCAACGTCAAAGTTACATATTAGCTACAGTACTACAGTGCTAGCTAATGTGTACACATGGTGTTCAAGGTGCACACTGCGTATATCATAGACTATAGCTGATAACCTCCAGCATAGGAGCTGGTGATGTTGGTGAATATGGTGATACACACTCTCAGAATCTGCTATATATAGAGTATGAGTGACCTTTTAAAAAGCTATTATCAAAATCACAACAGATTATCTGTACTTGACAACGTGCAAATTATTGTTAACAAACAGGTGTACATGTGTAATAAACAAAGTGTATAAAGATCTCATGTGTCTATAATATTTAAGGACATCGTCATCACTGTTAATTATCTAGCCATGTATGTGTTCTTCCATCATAATATCAATTATGTTCACACGCAATAGCACGCTAACAATTATTTAATAATTTATTGCTCCATATGTGGTTGCTGTTTGGGTTTGAGGGATGAGGCTGCCATAAACTTTAACGATTACAGTTCTTTTCAGATAGTTCCATACATGTTGAATGAGCTGTAAAATTCCACACCGAGCCATTCTATAGATAGTCAACATGAAAACGACCATAAAAGGAAGAGAGATAATTACCTGTATCAGTGGTAAAAAATAACGAGGTCTACTGCTTGGAATATATCCTATGATGTAACACAGTGTTGCTGTGTGCAGTAAGAAGATGCTGTCTACAATGTTTATGTAAGGTTTTTTATAAGGTCGACTTAAAGCAATGAGAAGAGCAGTGACTGAGAATACAAATCCTTGGACAAATGTTAGGTCAAATTTGAGAGTTAACCCGTTTATTACGCCACTGAAATAAACTATTATCCCAAATAGAAGGTAAATTCCCGAAAAGCTCCTCATATCTTTTGTGCCATCAAGCCCGTCTCTATAGCAACATTGAAATTTCTTGATAAAAGTATAGAGAAATATCCGGAATCTAGTATGCACACATTTTGCTGAGAGAAGCCTTCGGAATATTGTTGTAGGGTAAAAAAATAGTAAAAGCATAGGAAAGATGATAAATAGAAGACCTAGAATAGCTGCAAAACAAGCCATGATAATATATGTGTATATATAGCTTGAGTTCCTGAACAACACGATACTAAAATCAGCCTTCAGTACATAATCATATGATTCAAGGCCATCTCTCAATGAGTAGTTAGCTATCTCTTCATGATTAAACGTTAGCAAAATCAGATGCAAAATTTTGCTGTAAGAAAGGAGAAAGAAAGAAGCAAAGACGTCAATGAGATCACTTTTGGTGTTCCAGCCTCTCCTTAGAAAAACAAAGCATCCGTTAAATGGCCTCCATAGACACACTATTGGTCTAAAGTTACGACCATGTAACTCAACACAAAGCCATGTCAGGAGTATTAGCAGAAAAGGGTAAAATGCCGAAATATAGCCAAGAAAGAAGATATGAATAGATCTTAACTGGCTGCTAATGCAAAATGGAGGCAAAACATAGTGAAAGAAGTCAAGATTGAACATACCATATATGGTAAGAAAGATCTTAGTCCCCACTCTAAGAGTTCCTTCAGCGTCTGTAAATTTTACCCAACTAAGAGCAGTCTCTGAGGTAGAATTAAAACCACACTCTTCATAGAAAGCCAACACCATTAGCTGACTGTATATAATGAAACATGTCATTGGGGCAGAAGTCAGCCTGACTTGAAAGACAAGAATGAGAAGATAGAACACAGTGAGCGGAATAAAATTGACAGACAGATAAATTAACAAATTCTTCCACTTGTCTTTGCATGAATAGCACATACCTGCACACATTAATGAATGATAAGTTATAGGTGGCCCATAGCCATGTTTACACCTACTACACATGTAATCTTTTCTGTTCAGTGGATCACACATGTACTGGTTGAGTTCAGAAATGTTATTAGGCAACAACAGCACATGATATCCTCTGTCTGTTATATTGTATCCTCCTAAGTATTGGTGTTTCATCTTTATTTCAGTGATTATGTTCTTGTTGTCATTGTACGTTAAAATGTGTTGAATATCTGTATGTGCATACTCACCATCACAAACCAGTGATTTTAAAGGTATGCACTGACAATTCTGTGTAGCCTGATTGTACTTGTACCACACTGACGGGCACTGTGTACTATTGTTTTCTTGACTACATCGCAGAAAACCTTGAATACTGGGAGTATGTTTTGATGAGGCAACACTGTGAAAGATTCATTTGACTTGACTTATTTTACAACTAGCTGCAAAGACTGTGTAACTATATAAAATTTTTTTACCTACTTGTATAAATTGATGATACTGTAATAGCTGTAGGTAGCTGCTAAGTTATATTATAACACTTAGTATAGCAGATCACATCTTCTGAATCAATAACTGTTCTCTAGTTTGCGCACCATAATATTA
This sequence comes from Stappiaceae bacterium, assembly GCA_964291365.2. Classification (GTDB taxonomy): domain Bacteria; phylum Pseudomonadota; class Alphaproteobacteria; order Rhizobiales; family Stappiaceae; genus JBDWFY01. The sequence goes on along the minus strand of OZ219979.1, from coordinate 56,987 downwards.
TGTTATTCTGAGAACTCCCAGCCCTCCAAACACATATGGCTAGTACTAGCTATGTACACACTGCAACACGTGATAATTTATTAGAATCATAGCAGATAATCCATTTAGATTGACAACATGAGTATTGTGTGATAAGCTAAGCGTACGAATGTATAAATCCCATGTGACTATAGCTATCACTCAGCACATCGTTACTATCAGTTGATCACTTTGCTTTTCTATGCCTTCTGACACATAGGCTTTCCCCAAATATGCTAAAAAAGTTGCCTATTATTCTATTCCACTAATTTGAAGAGAATTCACTGAAGCATCTTGTGGAGATGTAGATAACTCATCGAAATGACATCTGATTCATTAATTTTTGTATAGGGTAGCTATATATATATGCTGGAGGGTACCCCCTGTCTTCCAGTATATATACGGCCTACACATAACATGTACATCCAAGTTACATGCATAGTGCTAGTGTTTAGTAATTACCACATGGAGGTGTTCAAGATACATACAGGCCAATACAGGTAGCTATTTCATTGTTTACGCCTTTAAGCTATACTCATGCACTGAATCAATTTCTCCTTCATAGTTTAAAAACTTAATAGTGACCCTATAGCTACATTGACAATCGTGTGTAGCCTGGTTATACTCAGCACAGCATAGGAGTCGGAATGTTATTATAGAGCATCAGTGACCTCTCTATGAAGCCATTATAGTACTGTTACATTCTAGTTTGTGGCTACCTCAATTTTGTAAGTAGTGTATCTTCTATGCAGTCATACTGTTATGTTGTTACCTGGAGTACTTTCAGGTAAGAAGGTTGCATGTGTATGTAGCTATATCGTGCCCTTTGACATAATATTTATTGTATGTCAAAGGTCACAACACATATACACATTATATATATAAGGACTGGGCATACACTCTATGTTGAGTGAAACAAGCCAGTACACAATATGTGTACGCCAGCCAATGATTTAATCATGCATCAATCTGAAAAGATTCCGATTCAGTCCATGAGTATAGCTTAAATGCGTAAACAACGAAATACATGTACTGGCCAATATTAAGTGTTTAGGTTACATGTGAGTGTTGTTTTCACGCTAATTAAAGTCTGTAAAATAAAAATAGCAGCAAGTCTAAGAATGAAACTTTTGCAGTTGGTGTTGCTTCGGTCTATCATTGTACTAGCAGCATATCATGCTGTTGTCATGTCAATGAATACTCGATTTTCTCAGTTAGATAACCAAACTTCGCCTCATCAAAACAATACTGAGTGCCCATCAGTGTGGTTTGAGTATAACCAGCCTATACATGATTGTCAATGTATAGGGTCACTATTTTTGAATTGTGAAGGAAAAGTTGCATATTCTGATACTCGTCACATATTGACATATGATTCTAACGTAGGAGTAATCTCTGCCATTAAGATGAGACACAAATATTTAGAAGGATACAACTTGACAGTGACAAAGGATGGATCATATGGTATACTGTTGCCAAATAATATTTCTGAACTCAATCCCTACATGTGTGGACCACTGAATAGGCAAAATTACTTGTGCAGTGACTGCAAAAGTGGGTATGGGCCTGCAACAATTTCTATATCAGCATCGTGTGCGAATGAGTGCTATTTCTGTGAATGTACTTGGTACAATATTTTGCTCTATATATTTCTCAATTTCATTCCGCTCACTGTGTTTTATCTTCTCATTCTTGTATTTCAAGTCAGGCTATATTCTGCCCCAATGACATGCTTCATCATGTACAGTCAACTGGTGGTGTTGGCATTCTATAAAGAGTGTGGTCTTGAGTCTGTTGATTCAGCATCTGTGCTTAGTCAGATAAAATTCACAGATAGTGGAACTACCCTTAGAACTTAGAACAGGGACTAAGATCCTTCTTACCATATATGGAGTGTTCAATCTTGACTTCTTTCAGTATGTTCTGCCTCCATTTTACATTAGTAGCCAGTTAAGACCTATTCACGTCTTTTCTCTTGGCTACATATCGGCCTTTTACCCTTTTCTGCTAATACTCCTGACATGGCTTTGTGTTGAGCTACATGGTCATAACTTTAGACCAATAGTGTACCTATGGAAGCCATTTCATGGATGCTTTGTTCGTCTAAGGAGAGGTTGGAACACCAAAAGTGATCTCGTTGATGTCTTTGCTTCTTTCTTTCTCCTTTCTTACAGCAAAATTTTGTATCTGATCATACTGACATTTGATTCTGAAGAAGTCATTAACTACTCCTTGATTGATGGTCGGAAATCTCATGCTTCTGTACTTCGTGCCGATCAGAGTATCATCACCAAAAATGATAGCTCCAACCCTTTTGTGATTTTTATGATGTGTCTTGCAGTCTTACTGGTTCTGCTATTCGTCATCGATCCTGTGTTTTTGCTCTTTTTTTATCCAACAAAAATTCTTCGGAGCTTGCTCTCAAAATGCTTGAGCAGCAGACTCCTGATTTTTCTTAACACTTTCTTAGAGAAGTTTCACCGTTGCTACAGAGACGGACTTGATGGCACAAAAGACATGAGGAGCTTTTCAGGGATTTACTTTCTACTGCGGATAATTGTTTACTTTGCTGGGATCATGAGCAGAGCAACTCTTAACCTGGATAAATATCTTACTCGTGGATTTGTATTATCAGCTGCTTCTCTTCTCATTGCTCTAAGTCGACCTTATAAAAGGTCCTATATGAACATTGTGGACAGTATCTTGCTCTCTCACATGGCAAGTCTCTGCTACATCATAGCATCTACTAGTACACTGAATCACAAACCTCCCATCTTTTTGCCGTTGATGCATGTGATGATTGCTTTACCCTTTATCATTAAATCCCTCGTGACCATTTGCAAAATGACCCACGGAGTTTTTAAAAAGTACTTTGAGTGGTCATCATTTGCCACTGAATGTTCAACATGTCTGAAATTGGTAAGAATGAAATTCCATGGCAGTTTCAATTCCCAGGATCTGACATTATCAGAGATTACATATGGAGCCATAAACTAGTGTGTGAAATGAGATCATTATATCTACACTTCATGCTGTAAAAGAATTGATCATTTTTTTTGTGTCACATGCCGTTCTGCACTATTATAGCTATAATAGAAATTATTCATTTTTGCATACATGCATCATTAAAGTCCAGTCATAAGTTGTTTGTAGGTAACTAAAAATATTAGCTGTATGAAGTAATTGAATGCGGGAAATTGCCCAAAAAGCTCAAAAGTGGACTGAAAAAACCGTACACTCTGCTTTACCAAGTTGTTCAAATTTTCAAAAACGTGACTTTTCTGTAGCTCATGAAAAATATTTTAGGGGGTTAACTCAACATTTGTGGCTTAAGCCACTCTGGTTCTGAGCCCTTCAATTATGCTGATAACCGTTTATTAAGGAGTAATTAGTGATTTCTTCAGAATCAAATGTTAACATGATCTGATACAAAATTTTGCTGTAGGAAAGGAGAAAGAAATATGAGATCACTTTTGGTATTCTAACCTCTTCTTAGATGAACACAACATCCATGAAATGGCCTCCATAGACACACCATCGGTCTAAGGTTACGACCATGTAGCACAACACAAAGCCATGCCAAGAGTATTAGTAGAAAAGGGTAAAATGCTGATAATTATATAGCCAAGAAAAGAAGACATGAATGGGTCTTGAGTGGCTATTTATGCAAAAAGGAGATAGAACATAGTGAAAGAAGTCAAGGGTAAACACACCATATAAGGTAAGGATGATCTTAGTCCATGTTCTAAGGGTTCCTTTAGTGTTTACAAATTTCACCCAGCTAAGCGCTGCTGCATCAATAGCAGACTCTAGACCACACTCATGTCATATATACTATAGAATGCCAATTTAACACAATTAGCTGACTGTACATGATGAAACATGTCATCAGGGCAGAAGTCAGCCTGACTTGAAATACAACAATGAGAAGATAGAACACAGTGAGCGGATTAAAATTGACAGACAGATAAATTAACAAAATAATTCTTCCACTCATCTTTGCATAATACTTGTGCATGGTACTGACTGATGTGTTAGCTAGCTACTACTGGTCCATAGCCATTTTTACATTCACTGCACATGTAGTCTTTCCTGTCCAGTGGATCACACATGTACTGATTGAGTTCAGAAATGTTATTAGGCAATAATACGTGGTATCCATCCTTTGCCTATTTTAAGCATCTTTCCACAGACTGAGAGATTATTTGCGTTGTACGTCAATATGTAGGCAACAACATAATATCCTCAGTTGTATGTATCCTATTAGCTAAATCTTTGTGTATCATATTATGGTGGAGATTATTCTTTTGTTAGCATCGTACGTCAATACATGGCTAATGATCAGATGAGTTGGTGAGTTCACTAGCTGTAGAGTGCTGTGCTGTGCTATGCTAGCTATTAGGTTGAGCATTCAGCCTATTCTCTTAGGCCTCTAGCTATAGGGGCCACCTCACGCCTGAAGTATGTCAGGCTTACCCCAGACTGGAAATAAGAACACCCTATGTATCTTGACTTATAATTGTCTGACTCAGCTTAGATGTACTTTCAGATTTTCTCCCCTAGCACAGAAACTAGCTGATATAATATTATAGTAGTTAATAGCTATTTCATGCCGACTCCAAGAGTATATATGAACTTACTGATTAATACAAACTTGTTTGGTTGCTCTTTGCGTATCCAAATAGCAATATCAGGATTACCAGAACATTAAGATACACGATACATATTGATCCAGAAGCACAACACATGGCTATCACTTATTAAGCATTGCAAGGTAAGATTATTTTGGGCGTAACCTGGGTCATTGATGGCAGCTGGGTAACTTAGCTGTATATGTATGACTGTAGGGTCAAGGTCACTGCATTCGACTACCAGCGTGGGAGTCCTGCCATTGCGGCCAGGTACCAACTGGTGAATAGGCTAGTACCAGCGTGGGAATCCCAACCTCAAATCAGGTGCCAACTGGCAGCGAGGCCAGCGTGGGAGTACTGACCGTGAAGTTGAGTACCAACCGGTACTAGGACAGTGACGTCCAGCGTTAGAAAACAAAGATATTGCTGGCGTGACCGATAAGTTACATGTGACATTCAGCCACCAATCAATTCCCCTATCTACTCTAAAGTGAATGTACATTGTGTGTATGTATTTGCATGTGAATGTCTGTGTACATGTATATGCTGCGTGATGTGGTACTTCTTATCAATTTGAGGATTTAGCGTGATGTGTTAAGTGGACTGAATGTAAAGTTGTCAGGGTGGGAGAGGTGGGAGATTCTTCCACTGCGATGTTCTTCTTGCACGCAGGAGTTGTTGCACAGTTAAAGTGTGCTTTATTTAGAATAAATGTATGTTAGAGTGACGTATGCGCATGCACATGCGCAATACGTCATGGGCAAATGTGCTCTTTATGTCGGCTTGATGCTATTAACCATCGTTTATGCACACATAAACATCATTTAATAGCTATTTCATGCCGACTCCAAGAGTATATATGAACTTACTGATTAATACAAACTTGTTTGGTTGCTCTTTGCGTATCCAAATAGCAATATCAGGATTACCAGAACATTAAGATACACGATACATATTGATCCAGAAGCACAACACATGGCTATCACTTATTAAGCATTGCAAGGTAAGATTATTTTGGGCGTAACCTGGGTCATTGATGGCAGCTGGGTAACTTAGCTGTATATGTATGACTGTAGGGTCAAGGTCACTGCATTCGACTACCAGCGTGGGAGTCCTGCCATTGCGGCCAGGTACCAACTGGTGAATAGGCTAGTACCAGCGTGGGAATCCCAACCTCAAATCAGGTGCCAACTGGCAGCGAGGCCAGCGTGGGAGTCCTGACCGTGAAGTTGAGTACCAACCGGTACTAGGACAGTGACGTCCAGCGTTAGAAAACAAAGATATTGCTGGCGTGACCGATAAGTTACATGTGACATTCAGCCACCAATCAATTCCCCCCAAATTACCCCCAAGTTAGTGCCCGGTAGATTCCCGCACACTAGTGTACCAGACATTGCCCATGTGATTGCCACGCCTGCTAGGTGACACGGTATAGGTGATGCTGTACACCTGAGATGCTGCATTGAATCACCTGGCATGAGCAAGTCAGTGAGGCATGGCAATATCATCAATGATTGTGTAGCAGCATATGTGTAGATGATGGCTGCAAATGCCAAAGGCCAATGCCCATGGTAGAACAATGTAGCAATATAGCAATTTGGGTTATAGGTTATGGCTGCTTAAGGTCTCTACTGGCTGTATAGTTCAAATAGTGTAATGTTTCAGTTTATGGATGCCAGATTGACCTAGTGGATTTGCTGTGATTATTGTGAATTGGCTTCTGAGGTTTAAGCCAGTGGTAGAGTGTGTGTATACACTGTAGCAGTGTAGCAGAGCAATGAGTGAGCTATGGCCACTGAGATTAATGCCAGTGGCGGGGTGTGCATAAACTGTAGCAGTGTATCCGAGCAGCTGTGGCTACTGAGGTCAATGTTGGTGACAGGGTGCGTGTGTACTGCAGCAGCGTAGCAGAATAATTAGTGGGCTATGGCTGCTGACATTAATGCCAGTGGCAGAGTACACGTGCACTGTAGCAGCATAGCAGAGCACTTAGTGGGCTATGGCTGCTGAAGTCTATGTTGGTGACAGAGTGTGTGTGTACTGTAGCAGCGTAGCAGAGCTGTTAGTGAGCTATGGCTGCTGAGGTCACTGCCAGTGGCAGAGTACACGTGCACTGTAGCAGAATAGTGGAGCAGTTAGAGGTCTATGGCCTCTTGATAGTGGCAGAGTTAAAAGAGTATGTTGAAGCAGTGTAGCCATGTAATCAGAGAACTATGACTGCTGAGCTTTATGCAGGGTTACATGTATAAAGTACCCTAGAGCTGCGCAGCAGTATGATTAGTGAATTAAGATTGCTGAGGTTTATGCCAGCACCAGAACTGAAGGACATGTACGCTGTAATAGTTTAGCGATGTCGATTGTGAGCTATGATTGTTAGGATTTATGCCAGCTGCTAATTTAAGTACACTATCGTAGCGTGTGTAGTGCCCTTTGTGAGTCAAGGCTCTGGTTTATGCCGATAGCAGAGTTAACGTACATGTAGCAATGTAGTAGAACCATTAGTGAGCTATGGCTGCTGAGACTGGTGCCTGTGGCAGAGTGCCAGTACATTGAAGCAGCATAGCAGAGCAACCGATGGGTTATGGCTGCTGAGGTCAATGCCCGTGGCTGAGTGCATGTACGCTGTGGCAGAGCAATTAGTGAGCTACATGTATGGCTGCTGAGATAGAGTGTGCATACACTGTAGCAGCGTGAGAGGGCCATTAGTGTGATAATGGCTGCTGAGGTTTATGCCAGTGGCAGAGGGTTACAGTACACCATGGCAGTGTAGCATTACAACTAGTGGGTAATGGCAGCTGAGGTTTATGACGGCAGAAGAGCTAGAGGCAATGTGGCCAGGCAATTAGTGAGTTATGGTTGCTATGGTGTATGCTAGTGGCAGGGTTAAAAGTGCATGTAACTGAGATGTTGTATTATAGTGTCAGACAGAGAGTTGGCTGATTTGCTCTAGTTGTATATGTACCGTCTCCTACCCAAAGTACATGCATCGGTGATTGCATGGGAAGGGTAGTACGCGAGACTTTACTGAAACCTGTATATATGTTACTGATGTTCAACAATATAATTGAGTCAGTTAGTATTCATAGGTATATCGTCGGACAATGATGTCTGGTCTATGTTGACCGACCTAATAGTTTTAGAGCACCTCTAGAGATGTGGAAGTGCACGAGGCATTGTAGCACAGACTTGTACATGTATATGGTGGTGGTGTGCAACCAGTGCTAACTGATGGAGGCGAGCTACAAGTAGTCTGATACTGTTGTAGATGTGTAGCTAGGTAGGTACGGGAGCATCTGATGGAGAAATATCTTATTTACTGTTCAGATACAGCAGTGGGACTACTCAACGCGACTGTGAGTAACCTTGTTTGCTTAATTCCGAATCAGTGTCAGGTTTTATGAGGGCTCTGATTGTTTTGTGCAAGTGAATGATGCTGATGAGCACTGATAAGCATGTGTGCCAAACAGCTAATAGAAGAGATCTAGGAATGTGCCATGTACTGAACATTTAACATAAAATCAACTTTGGCACATCTGACCACATTACACTGGGGCAAATTACTGCATATATGTGCAATGATGTTAGGATTAGATCACAAAGTGTGTGACTATGTGAAATGGAGTGATCACCGCATCTGTACAGAAATACGTGCAGAGCATATCATAGTGCCCAACAGGTGACCATGTTAAAATGGGGCAGGTTATTGTGCATGTGTGCAGGATACTGTGTCTTGCAACCCATGTGACCATGTTAACAAATCGCTGCATGTGTGCAGTGATGTTAAGGCAGACCATAGTAAAGATAGAAAGGAATGGTCTGAGCGTGTTGCGTTCAGCCAGTAAAACACCCAAACCCAGTCTGCATACAGAGAGTTGCATGCTAGAAAGTGGAGGGGTCGTGGGTGACGTGATATTATTTGGTTTTGTTACCTAGAAAACAATATCAGTTAGAGAACACTTCTGCGCAATTGATGCCCTTCGTGGTCAGAGGTTGAAGCCTCTGCTTGGTCGGCTATTAGACCGTGAAATTGCTTGCAGTGTACATATTGGAGCCAGCAGCCGCAAAGGTGGCATATGTTGTGATGCGTGTGGTCCTGAGTATTGGGATATTCAGCGCGGTGTCCCTAGCTGAATGTACACACATGACCACCTGGTGTCGTGAAATACAATGACACCATTAACAAAGGTCTTGCCTCGGCTTCAGGACGGTATCCCTTACAAAAGTGGAATACTGGCATTTCGCATTATACAAATCCTCTGATTCCAGGCTTTAAGTGGGTCTGCTTGCCCAGATGGATTTATTGGTGATTCTGGGAATTTTGTAAGATGATTGCGGGCTACATGGCCATGAGGAGTGCAAACAGGTAGCAGAAACCTAATTAAATTCCCCATTGAAGCCGTATTATTTGGGACAGTAGATGCTGGGGAGTACTGAAAAACAAGACAGCTCCGGACATTCAAATCCGGGTAACTCTGAGTCTAAATTGTGTATGCCAAATGCATTGCCTACATACATGTATATGTATACACCTGGTGTTGTACATGTAAGTATATGTACCATGGCAAATGTATCGAGATCTATGGCTTTGCCACTGCATTTGAATTTGCTAAGAATATCCATCATGGCCATGTATGCCGCCCGTGGACATAACAAGTTAAATGAACTCTAGTCGTTAGACTAACTTACAGACCATTTGGATGGGTGCTGTTATAGTATGTGTCAGTAACACTACCCGGCAACATCGTGTCATCATCAGGTTAATAGTACTGTCGGTTCCATGCTGACAGAGCAAGTCATGGTTATCAACGGTTGGACTAGTGGGATTGTTCCCAGTTCTCTGAGACTGATCATAATCATATTATGAACTTATATCGAGAAGCACGGGAGAGTTGCATATTAAGTATCTTTGCTGAAATGGATCATGACAACCCCTTGGAGAGCTTCATGTTATTCAGCAGGGTATGGGTGGATCAGCGATTCATGTATTCGCTCATTGGAAATCATTGCAGTATGTTCGGAGACTAGCCTGTTCAACCGGTAGTGACTCTCCGAATATGATCGTCTCCTGCATGCGTTGACCATGGAATTAGCTTATCCTAAGCTTTCTGGCCACGTTGGAAGTTAGTTCGTTCTCGCTACTCGGTGGCAAGGTGACTCAAAGATTCTTCCACTGCGATGTTCTTCTTGCACGCAGGAGTTGTTGCACAGTTAAAGTGTGCTTTATTTAGAATAAATGCATGTTAGAGTGACGTATGCGCATGCACATGCGCAATACGTCATGGGCAAATGTGCTCTTTATGTCGGCTTGATGCTATTAACCATCGTTTATGCACACATAAACATCATTAAATGGGTCCGAATCTGATGATTATGCACTTAGTGCTGATTTAAGCATCGTCTCGTTTAAGACCCCCAACTGTTTTGTGATTTTTATGATATGTTTTGTGGTCTTACTGATTCTATTATTTTTCATCTTTCCTGTGTTTCTGCTCTTCTTTTATCCAACAAAAATTCTTCAGAGCTTGCTCTTAAAATGCATGAGTAGCAGAATCCTAATTTTTCTTAATACTTTTATGGAGAAGTTTCAGTGTTGCTACAGAGACGGACTTGATGGCACAAAGGACATGAGAAGCTTTTCAGGGATTTACTTTCTACTGCGGATAATCATTTACTTGTCTGAAATGATAAGCAGAGCAACTTTTAAGCAGGACAAGTACCTTACTTGTGGATTTATATTTTCAGTCACTGCTCTTCTCATTGCTTTAGGTCGGCTTTATAAAAAGACATACACGAACATTGTGGACACCCTTTTGCTGTCTCATGTGGCAACCTTCTGCTACATCATAGCATCTACTAGTCTACTAGACCACAAATCTTCCATCTTTTTGGCGTTGATATATGTGATGATTGCTTTACCAGTTATCATCACATTCCTCTTAACAGTTTCTAGAATGATCTGTGGAACTTTAAAAAAGTGCCTTCAGTGGTCATCATTTGCCACTGTATGTTTAACATGTCTGAAAACAGTGAGAATGAAACTCTGCGGCAGTTTGTTCTTTCAGAATCTGACATTACCGGAGATTACATATGGAACCATAAACTAGTTTGTGAATGAATTTGATCATTGTAGATGTTCTTAAGTTGGCTTTGCAGTATGTACTGAGAATGTGCCCCAGTTCCTCCACACACACATGCACACACAGCTGCAGCAGTACATACATTATACTGTATACCCAATGAGCTAGCTTATTATTGAAATCATAACAGATTATCCGCATTTTGACAACGTTCAAATTATTGTTAACAAATAGCTGTACATGTGTAAAGTATAATTAGATCTCATGTGACTATAATAATATCATTACATCATCATAACTGTTAATTATTTTACCACCTTGCCCTGTATGTGTTCTTCCATCATAATATCAATTATGTTTACACGCAATAGCATGCTAACTATTATTTAATAATTTATTGCTCCATATGTGGTTGCTGTTTGGGTTTGAGGGATGATGCTATTATGAAATTTTACGTTTACAGTTCTTTTCAAATAGTTCCATACATGTTGAATGCGTTTAAAATTCCACACCGAGCCATTCTATAAATAGTCAACATGAAAACGACCATAAAATGAAGAGAGATAATTATCTGTATCTATGGTAAAAAAAGACGAGGTCTATTGCTCGGAATATATCCTATGATGTAACACAGTGTTGCTGTGTGCAGTAAGAAGATGCTGTCTACAATGTTTATGTAAGTGTTTTATAAGGTCGACTTAAAGCAATGAGAAGAGCTGTGACTGAGAATACAAATCATGGGACAAAGGATAGGTCAAATTTGAGAGTGAACCTGTTTATTACCCCACTGAAATAAACTATTATCCCAAATAGAAGGCAAATTCCCGAAAAGCTCCTCATATCTTTTGTGCCATCAAGCCCGTCTCTATAGCAACATTGAAATTTCTTGATGAAAGTATAGAGAAATATCCGGAATCTAATATGCACACATTTTGCTGAGAGAAGCCTTCGGAATATTGTTGCAGGGTAAAAAAATAATAAAAGCATAGGAAAGATGATAAATAGAAGACCTAGAATAGCTGCAAAACAAGCCACGATAATATATGTGCATATATAGCTTGAGTTCCTGAACAATACAATACTAGAATCAGCCTTCAGTACATAATCATATGATTCAAGGCCATCTCTCAATGAGTAGTTAGCTATCTCTTCATGATTAAACGTTAGCAAAATCAGATACAAAATTTTGCTGTAAGAAAGGAGAAAGAAAGAAGCAAAGACGTCAATGAGATCACTCTTGGTGTTCCAGCCTCTCCTTAGACAAACAAAGCATCCGTTAAATGGCCTCCATAGACACACCATTGGTCTAAAGTTACGACCATGTAGCTCAACACAAAGCCATGTCAGGAGTATTAGCAGAAAAGGGTAAAATGCCGAAATATAGCCAAGAAAGAAGATATGAATACGTCTTAAATGGCTGCTAATGCAAAATGGAGGCAAAACGTAGTGAAAGAAGTCAAGATTAAACATGCCATATATGGTTAGAAGGATCTTAGTCCCCACTCTAAGAGTTCCTTCAGGTCTGTAAATTTTACCCAACTAAGAGCAGTCTCTGAGGTAGAACTAAAACCACACTCTTCATAGAAAGCCAACACCATTAGCTGACTGTACATTATGAAACATGTCATTGGGGCTGAAGTCAGCCTGACTTGAAAGACAGAATGCGAAGATAGAACATGATATCCTTCATCTGTTATATTGTATCCTCCTAAGTATTGATGTTTCATCTTTATTTCAGTGATTATGTTTTTTGTCATCATTGTACGTTAAAATGTGTTGAATATCTGTATGTGCATACCCACCATCACAAACCAGTGATGTTAAAGGTATGCACTGACAATTCTGTGTAGCCTGATTGTACTTGTACCACACTGACTGGCACTCTGTACCATTGTTTTCTTTACTACGTCCCAGAGAACCTTGAGTACTGGAAGTATGTTTTGATGAGGCAACACTGTGAAGCACTACTTGTGTTATCAAACACTGAAACAACAGTAACTGTGAAAGATTCATTTATTTTACAACTAGCTGCAAAGATGTAACTATAAGGTTCTTGTACATGCAGCTATACCTCATTAGGGAGCATTAGGACATGGACTGTATAATCATTGTGCAGTATCTGGAGTTGCCTCATACTCAAATCACAAACTCCTTTTTTCTTTGTGGATTAGTTTTGTTTACACAGAGTGGTACTAGTAATCCTCCTCTACTCCCCCCCCCCCCCCCCCCCCCAAAGGACAGTGAAGATATGGGATGCCAGTATGAGAGACTGTAGCCACACATTCAAAGAACACTCGGACCAGGTCAGTGTTCAATGTCTATCAGTAGTTCAAAACACCTTTGTACAATCACTTCCTACAGGTCTGGTGTGTGGCCTACAATGATACTGGAACTAAGCTAGCGTCAGTGTCTGATGACAGATCATTGCTAGTACACAACTGTCCTCTCTGAATATCAGACTCTCATGATAGCTACTAATACCTTTCTCTAACCAAAATTTTCATGCCTAGTTATTTGATTGTCTAGTGATCTGTATGGTTTTTCCCAATGAAGTACATATCAAGCTAGGGTAGAGCATTATAGGGTACATATCAGTAATAACAACCATGATTGCATACAATCATGACTGTACAATGTACATCTAATACTATAATAATAGTATAGTGATTACAGTCACAATACATTTCTCCCATAGGCAAGAGTACCGATTACAGCTGTAATTGTACTCTCAGTCTGTAATCCATACTCCTGCTATAGCCTAGGGCAAATTAATATTATCAATAGTGTGAACAGACCATAATTTTTGCAATACTTATTACAAGATTTACGATGCATGCATCATTAGCTATAAGTAGTCAAAGTTGTTTTGTCATTTTGTATGTGGGGGCCGTTACTCATAAAACTAAAGCTGTATGTGGGATGCTAAACTTTTTTAATTTTTATCATAAAGTAGCTACTCAGAACAGATTGTTTAAGCAGGTGCGTGATCTACATTTGATCTAATTATTATGACTACCATACAGGCATGCACGCACATACACACACACACACACGTGCACACATACATACATACATAACTTTGACAAGCCATTACCGGTAGTGCTTGTAAGTTTTGTAAACAACTCTCTGTCCATTACTTGTATAATTTTTTTGTATAGCTACATATGAATCATTCTCCATAAAAACGGTACCACTCAGTCATTCCATCTGTTCAAGCTCAGATTTTGTGCACCAACCTTTATTAATAAGTTACTGATTGATCACAGCTCTTAAAAGTTTAATCAGGATGCTGAGTGATAATGTAATGGAGCTGTTGTCAATGACACTAGTGATAGCCTGTTCAGTTGGTGAGTTCACTATAGTAGAGTATATAATATGATCAAAGACTGGCTGGTACTGATATAAATTAATAGTGCTGGGGGGGGGGGGGGGGGGGGGAAGATGCAATTGATTTTTCTACAATAACTACTATGAAAAGAAATAGAGCAATAAGTACATGGCTGACTAATAATATTTGTTCAGTGGTGTCTGTGAGGAGTCAGCCCCTAACATCGTGCAGAGCCAGTGCTAACTGTAATAAGTCATGTAATGTAAGATTTCCTGCAGGGAGTATATAGACCCTAGCCGAGGATTCCGAGTGTAGGACACCCCCCTCAGTCGACTCACAAATGTGTATTATTAGTTTTTCCCTTGGCAATGATAGCAGCTAGATAATTATGTTATCGAAACCTATGAATATAGCTATAGCTGTCAACTTGTGTAGCAAATCCAAGACATGCATGGATCAAGTGACCTCCAAGTTACATATTAGCTAGAGTACTAAAGTGGTAGTGTTTACACATGGTGTTCAAGGTATACACTATGTATATCATAGGCTATAGCTGATAACCTCCAGCATAGGAGCTGGTAAAGCTAGTGAATATGGTGGTACATACTTTCAGAATCTGCTGCAGAGCATCAGTGACCTTTTAAAAAGCCACTATCATAATAGTACTTTTACACATAGTGGTGTATGTTAATTAGTAGTGTACGTTAGTAGTATATCTTCATCCAATTCTGAATTAATAGTGACGTGTATGCCAACCAAAGATTAACCTCAATCTGTTACTATAATTATCAGTAACTTAAAGGGTCTATCAGTTAGATTCTGATTTAGTGAGTAGCTCAAGGCATAAACAGTTGTTACCTGTATTGGCCAAGTCTCTATTATTTATACATGAATATTCAAGTGGCAACCTTTAAGCCAAATATAGTTCAAGAATGAATCGTTTGCAGTTGGTATTGTTTCTGTCTATGATTGCACTAGCATCACTTTATGATGTTATCTTATCAGTGCACTCTCAATTCTCTCAGTTAAATAACCAAACTTTTAATTTGTCCAATCATAACAGTACAGAGTGCCCATCAGTGTAGTTTGCGGCCACACACAACTGTCAATGTATAGAGGCTTTACATTTGAATTGTGAAGGAGAAATTGCATATACTGATACTCGTCACATATTGACATATGATTTTAACAAAGAAGTAATCTCTGCCATTAAAATAAGACACAAATACTTAAAAGGATACAACTTGACAATGACAAAGGATGGATCATACGGTATACTGTTGCCAAATAATATTTCTGAACTCAACCAGTACATGTACAGCCAGGGATAACAACACATTTCCTACAGGTTACTGCTGGAATCTTAGTTCCCATTCTAAGAATTCCTTCAGTGTCTGTAAATTTTGTCCAACTAATAATATTAAATCACTATAGCAGATTATCTGCATTTTGACAACATGTAAATTATCATTAAAAACAGATGTGCATGATAAACAAAGTGTATAAATAAATTATACAAATCCCATGTGACTATAATGGTTACAGTAAACACCAATAGCACCACCTGTTGTCTATACAATGTATATTATATTTTAGCCACAAGCCATGGTATAACTGCCCTGTCTATGGCGGTTAGCTATAGGTACCACAGCTGGGAAGTTATGCCATGGGGCGGTTGAGAGTACAAGGTATTAATGTGGTACAGTAACATATAGTACAAGCCACTTAATTATACTATAGCCTTAGTGTGGTTTATTTGAATTGTACACTTGAGGCACCCTTTATCCATAGCTACTTACGTCTATCATCTAGCCTTGCATGTCACGGTTGTCGTGACACCAAGTATGTTCACATGCAATCGTGTTCCAATTACTAATAGTTTATTGCTCCGTATATGGGTTTGACGGATGAGGCTGTTATGAAGTTTTACACTTACAAGTGTTTTCAGATAGTTCAATACACATTGAATGTGTTGTAGCTATAAATAGTTAACATTAAAATGACCATAACAGGAAGAGAGATAATTATCTGTATTGGTGGTAAAAAATGATGAGGTCTACTGCTCGGAATAGATCCTATGATGTAACACGGTGTTGCCGTGTGCAATGACAAGACGCTGTCCACAATGTTCGTTTAAGTCTTTTTATAAGGTTGACTTAGAGCAATCAAGAGAGTGGCAATTGAGAATACAAATCCTCAGACAAAGCATTGGCCCGTAGAAAATTTAATGATGTATGCCCGTGCATGGCAAACAAATCATCCTCCAAAATTTAATGTTTGCTTAGATTATTTCTACAAGCCTATATTCTTAACAAAATCAGAGGTATGAGGTACATCAACTATCCAGGCATTGCCCTGGTAGGCCCAGGCCTGCATATGGTTCCCAGATTTAGCAGGGTTTCATCTGGGGGGGGGGGGAGATACTATAGTACTGAACAAATCGTGCACTGAGCTATAGTATGTAGCAAGTCATGCAATGTGTATTATTAGTTTTTCCCTTGGCAATGATAACAGCTAGATATGTTATCGAAACCTATGAATATATAGCTGTCAACTTGTGTAGCAAATCTAAGACATGCATGGATCAAGCGACATGCATGGATCAAGCAACCTCCAAGTTACACATTTACTAGAGTACTTTAGTGGTAGTATTTACACATGGTGTTCAAGGTGCACACTGTGTATATCATAGGCTATAGCTGATAACCTCCAGCATAGGAATTGGTGAAGCCGGTGAATATGGTGATACATACTTTCAGAATCACTCTATCTGATAACTCAGTACATCGTTACTGTGAGTTGATCATCTTGCCATACACTATATCCCTTCCTCTATCATGACACAACAAAAAGTAGCTACCAATTATAAGTTCACACACAGTGGTGCACCAACAATATTAATTTAATTACAGCTTGAGTTTTAGGGATGAGGCTGTCATAAAAGTTAAGTCTAACACTGTCAGCTCTTTTCAGACATTGAAAGAAACACTAAATTAAAACTGGGTGTTGTAAAATCCACACTGAACCATTTTAAAAACTTGGCATGGAGAAGTATTAAAGGGATAGAAGAACCAAAAGAATACATATTACAAGGGTAATAGGACGGAAAAATAATGGACAAGGTGCACCCTACACTTTATTTCAAGTAACTGGTTTCAATTGCAGGAATGCATGCGCAGCTTGTCTGTGTATTTGAACTGGGGACAGGGCTACCATTACACTGTGTATCTTTCTTTTCCCATGGGAGCCCAATATAATAAACTAAGACCTATTTATAAGACCTCACAGGAGGACTTTAAGTGAAATAAAGGACCTCCAACTGACCAATCAGATTGCTGTATTTGTTACAACTATATTTGTGTGCTTCTATAATAATATTAATAACTGAACACTCTATAAAGTTGAAGTCACATCACGTAGTAGCTAGTAGCCAATTGTGCAACCTTAATTTTGACCTGATACTATAGTACTGAACAAATCGTAGTATATAGACCCTAGCCAAGGATTCAGAGTGTAGGGCACCCCCTCAGTCGATACACAAATGCACACACATGCGTATTCCCCTCCCCCCCCCCCCCCCCCCCCCCCCCCCCCCGATATTAGGTTTTCCCTTGGCAATGATAGTAGCTAAAACATATTATGTTATCGAAACCAATAAATATATAGCTAGCTGTCAACTTGTGTAGCAAATCCAAGACATGCATGGATCAAGTGACCTCCAAGTTACATATTAGCTGGAGTACTATAGTGGTAGTGTTTACACATGGTGTTCAATGTATACACTATGTATATCATAGGCTATAGCTGATAACCTCCAGCATAGGAGCTGGTGAAGCCAGTGAATATGGTGGTACATACTTTCAGAATCTGCCACAGAGCATCGATGACCTTTTTAAAAGCCACTATCATAATAGTACTTTTACACATAGTGGTGTATGTTAATAGTATATCCTCATCCAATTCTGAATTAATAGTGACGTGTATGCCAACCAAAGATTTAACCATCAGTCTGCTACTATAATTATCAGTAACTTAAAGGGTCTATCAGTTAGATTCTAATTTGGTGAGTAGCTCAAGGCATAAACAGTTGTTACCTGTATTGGCCAAGTCTCTATTATTTATACATGAAATTCAAGTGGCAACTTTTTAGCCAAATCTAGTTCAAGAATGAATCGTTTGCAGTTGGTGTTGCTTCCATCTATGATTGCACTAGCATCACTTTATGATGTTGTCTTATTAGTGCACACTCAATTCTCTCAGTTAAAAAGCCAAACTTTTAATTTGTCGAATCAAAACAGCTCAGGGTGCCCATCGGTATGGTTTGCGGCCACACACAACTGTAGGGATTTACATTTGAATTGTGAAGGAGAAATTGCATATACTGATACTCGTCACATATTGACATATGATTTTAACAAAGAAGTAATCTCTGCCATTAAAATAAGACACAAATATTTAAAAGGATACAACGTGACAGTGACAAAGGATGGATCATACCGTTTACTGTTGCCGAATAATATTTCTGAACTCAACCAGTACATGTGTGACCCACTGAATAGGAAAGATTATTTGTGCAGTGATTGTAAAAGTGGCTATGGGCCAGCAATAGTTTCTGAGTCAGCATCGTGTGCAAATAAGTGCTATTCCTGCAAAGATACATGGTACAATGTTTTGCTCTATCTGTCTCTCAGTTTCATTCCACCCACAGTATTCTATCTTCTCATTCTTGTATTTCAAGTCAGGCTGACCTCCGCTCCAGTGACATGCTTCATCATGTACAGTCAGCTAATGGTGTTGGCATTCTATGAAGAGTGTGGTCTTGAGCCTGATGATTCTGTGTTTAGTCATATAAAATTTACAGATAGTGGAACTACTCTCAGAACAGGGACTAAGATCCTTCTTACTTTATATGGAGTATTCAATCTTGACTTCTTTCAGTATGTTCCGCCTCCATTTTGCATTAGTAGCCAGTTGAGACCTATTCATGTCTTCTCTCTTGGCTATCTTTCTGCCTTTTATCCTTTTCTACTAATACTACTAACATGGCTTTGTGTTGAGCTACATGGTCGTAACTTTAGACCAATAGTGTGTCTATGGAGGCCATTTCATGGATGTTTTGTTTGTCTGAAAAGGGGCTGGAACACCAAAAGTGATCTCATTGATGTCTTTGCTTCTTTCTTTCTCCTTTCTTACAGCAAAATTTTATATCAGATTGTATTAACATTTGATTCTGAAGAGATCACTAACTACTCTTTAACAAATTGTACAAAATCTCATGACTATGTACTCAGTGCTGATCTCAATGTCATCACATTTAAGACCTCTAACTCTTTTGTGATTTTTATGATGTGTTTTGTGGTCTTACTGATTCTGCTATTTTTCGTCTTTCCTCTGTTTTTGCTCTTCTTTTATCCAACGAAAATTCTTCGGAGCTTGCTCTCAAAATGCATGAGCAGCAGAATCCTAATTTTTCTTAATACTTTTATGGAGAAGTTTCAGTGTTGCTACAGAGACGGACTTGATGGCACAAAGGACATGAGGAGCTTTTCAGGGATTTACTTTATACTGCGGATAATCGTTTACTTTGCTGAAATCATAAGCAGAGCAACTCTTAATCTGGATCAGTATCTTACTCGTGGATTTGTATTTTCCGTCACTGCTCTTCTCATTGCTTTAATTCGACCTTATAAAAAGACTTACATGAACGTTGTGGACACCGTTTTGCTGTCTCACATGGCAACCTTTTGCTACATCATAGCATCTACTAGTATACTAAACCACAAATCTCCCATCCTTTTGCCATTGATGTATATGATGATTGCTTTACCCATTATCATAACATTCCTCTTAACAGTTTCTAGAATGACCTGTGGAATTTTAAAGAAGTGCCTTCAGTGGTCATCATTTGCCACTGTATGTTTAACACGTCTGAAAACAGTGAGAATGAAACTCTGCGGCAGTTTGATCTCTCAGAATCTGACATTACCAGAGATTACATATGGAACCATAAACTAGTTTTTGATCATTATAAATGTTCTTAAGTAGGCATTGCAGTATATACCGAAAATGTGCCCCAGCCCCTCCACACACGTACACATGCACCCACGCGGCTGCAGCAGTACATACATTATACTGTATGCCCAATGTAGCTAGCTCATTATTGAAATCATAACAGATTATCTGTATTTTGACAACGCACAAATTATTGTTAACAAACAGGTGTACATGCGTAATAAACAAAGTATACAATAATCTCATATGACTACAATAATATCAGTGCCAAACTATTATTTAATAGTTTATTGCTCCATATGTAGTTGCTGTTTTGGTTTGTGGTGTAAAACTGTCGTAAAAATTTGCTCTTGTATTTTTCAGACAGGTTAGGCACCTTGATAAAAATCCCCCAAAAAGTTGCAAAATTCTGCGCGACAATCTATATGTAGTAAAAAGAAACACAACTAGAAAAGGAAGAAAGAGTATTGTCTGCATCAGTGATAAAAAGAGATGAGATCTGTCAGTTGTATTATGTACACATCCCCATATGTAGCAAAATGTTGCTATATGAGACAGCAAAGATGCTGTCTACAATGTTCATGTAATTCTTTTTATAAGGTCAACTTAGAGTAATGAGAAGAGCAGTGACTGACAATACAAATCCATAAGCAAAGGGTGCATGAATATTAAGAATTTCCCAGCTTATTGTCTCAGAAATGTAGAGTGTGATCCTCATTAGAAAATGAATTCCTGAAAAGCTTCTCATATCATTTGCACTATCAAGCCCATCTCTGTAGCAACAGTGATATTTCTCAATAAAGGTATAGAGAAATATCTGGAGCCTGTTATGTATGCATTTTGCTGAGAATAGCCTTTGGGACATTTTTGTGTGGTAGAAGAAGAGAACAAGCATAGGAAGGATGATGAATAGAAGTCCTAGAATAGCTGTAAAACAAGCCACCACAATATAAGGATAATATATATAGCTTGTACTGTTGAATACGACAATACTAAAATCAGCCTTGAGTGCATAATCAAAAGATTTGAGCCCATCGGTCAAGGAGTAGTTAGTTGTCTCTACAAAATCAAATGTTAACATAATCTGATAAATGATTCTGCTGTAGGAAAAGAGAAAGAAAAAAGCAAAGACATCAATGAGATCACTTTTGGTGTTCCAACCTCTTCTAAGACAAACAAAGCATCCATGAAATGGCCTCCACAGACACACTATTGGTCTAAAGTTACAACCATGTAGCTCAACACAAAGCCATGTCGGGAGTATTAGTATAAAAGGGTAAAAGGCTGATATGTAGCCAAGAGAGAAGACATGAATAGGTCTTAAGTGGCTACTAATACAAAACGGAGGCAGAACATAGTGAAAGAAATCGAGATTAAACATTCCATATATGGTAAGAAGGATCTTAGCCCTTCTGAGAGTTCCTTCAGCATCAAATTTAATCTGACTAACAAGAGAGTTGCCAAGCTTAACACCACACTTTTCATAGAATGCCAACACCACTAACTGACTATACATGATGAATCATGTCATTGTGATGCACTACTTGTGCTATCAAACACTGAAACAACAGTAACTGTGAAAGATTCATTGACTTGACTTATTTTACAACTATAGCTCCAAAGATATAACTATACAAAGAGGTTTCTACCATTGCACTTGTATGGATTGATAATATGCCGTAATAGCTGTAGCTAGCTGCTAAGTTATACAACATTTAGTCTAACGATCATTTCTTTTGCATCAATAACTATTTACCAGCTTGTACTTGTACCACACTGACGGGCACTCTGTACCATTATTTTCTTTACTATGTCTCATAGAAAATTGAGTACTGGGAGTATGTTTTGATGAGGCAACACTGTGAAGCACTACTTGTGCTATCAAACACTGAAACAACAGTAACTGTGAAAGATTCATTTGACTTGACTTATTTTACAACTAGCTGCAAGGACTGTGTAACTATATTAAATTTTTTTACCTACTTGTACAAATTGATGATACTGTAATAGCTGTAGGTAGCTGCTAAGTTATATTATAACACTTAGTATAGCAGATCACATCTTCTGAATCAATAACTGTTCTCTAGTTTGTGCACCATAATATTATGTTATTCTGAGAACTCCCAGCCCTCCAAACACATATAGCTAGTACTAGCTATGTACACACTGCAACACGTGATAATTTATTAGAATCATAGCAGATAATCCATTTAGATTGACAACATGAGTATTGTGTGATAAGCTATGCGTACGAATGTATAAATCCCATGTGACTATAGCTATTACTCAGCACATCGTTACTATCAGTTGATCACTTTGCTTTTCTATGCCTTCTGACACATAGGCTTTCCCCAAATATGCTAAAAAGTTGCCTATTATTCTATTCCACTAATTTGAAGAGAATTCACTGAAGCATCTTGGGAGATGTAGCTAACTCATCGAAATGACATCTGATTCATTAATTTTTGTATAGGGTAGCTATATATATATGCTGGAGGGTACCCCCTGTCTTCCAGTATATATACGGCCTACACATAACATGTACATCCAAGTTACGTGCATAGTGCTAGTGTTTAGTAATTACAACATGGAGGTGTTCAAGATACATACAGGCCAATACAGGTATTTCATTGTTTACGCCTTTAAGGTATACTCATGCACTGAATCAAAATATCCAATTTCTCCTTCATAGTTTAAAAACTTAATAGTGACCCTACAGCTACATTGACAATCGTGTGTAGCCTGGTTGTACTCAGTACAGCATAGGAGTCGGAGTGTTATTATAGAGCATCAGTGACCTCTCTATGAAGCCATTATAGTACTGTTACATTCTAGTTTGTGGCTATCTCAATTTGGTAGCTAGGGTATCCTCTGTGCAGTCAAACTGTTGTGTTGTTACCTGGAGTACTTTCAGGTAAGAAGGTTGCATGTGTATGTAGCTATATCGTGCCCTTTGACATAATATTATTGTATGTCAAAGGTCACAACACATATACACATTATATATAAAAGGACTGGGCATACACTCTATGTTGAGTGAAACAAGCCAGTACACAATACGTGTACGCAAGCCAATGATTTAATCATGCGTCAATCTGAAAAGATTCCGATTCAGTCCATGAGTATAGCTTAAAGGCGTAAACAACGAAATACCTGTACTGGCCAATATTAAGTGTTTTGGTTACATGTGAGTGTTGTTTTCACTAAATTTTTAACTTTATAAAGCTAATTAAAGTCTGTAAAATAAAAATAGCAGCAAGTCTAAGAATGAAACTTTTGCAGTTGGTGTTGCTCCGGTCTATCATTGTACTAGCAACATATCATGCTGTTATCATGTCAATGAATACTCGATTTTCTCAGCTAGATAGCCAAATTTCACCTCATCAAAACAATACTGAGTGCCCATCAGTGTGGTTTGAGTATAACCAGCCTACACATGATTGTCAATGTATAGGGTCACTATTTTTGAATTGTGAAGGAAAAGTTGCATATTCTGATACTCGTCACATATTGACATATGATTCTAACGTAGGAGTAATCTCTGCCATTAAGATGAGACACAAATATTTAGAAGGATACAACTTGACAGTGACAAAGGATGGATCATATGGTATACTGTTGCCAAATAATATTTCTGAACTCAATCCCTACATGTGTGGACCACTGAATAGGCAAAATTACTTGTGCAGTGACTGCAAAAGTGGGTATGGGCCTGCAACAATTTCTATATCAGCATCGTGTGCGAATGAGTGCTATTTCTGTGAATGTACTTGGTACAATATTTTGCTCTATATTTTTCTCAATTTCATTCCGCTCACTGTGTTTTATCTTCTCATTCTTGTATTTCAAGTCAGGCTGTATTCTGCCCCAATGACATGCTTCATCATGTACAGTCAACTGGTGGTGTTGGCATTCTATAAAGAGTGTGGTCTTGAGCCTGTTGATTCAGCATCTGTGCTTAGTCAGATAAAATTCACAGATAGTGGAACTACTCTTAGAACAGGGACTAAGATCCTTCTTACCATATATGGAGTGTTCAATCTTGACTTCTTTCAGTATGTTCTGCCTCCATTTTGCATTAGTAGCCAGTTAAGACCTATTCATGTCTTTTCTCTTGGCTACATATCGGCCTTTTACTCTTTTCTGCTAATACTCCTGACATGGCTTTGTGTTGAGCTACATGGTCGTAACTTTAGACCAATAGTGTACCTATGGAGGCCATTTCATGGATGCTTTGTTCGTCTAAGGAGAGGTTGGAACACCAAAAGTGATCTCGTTGATGTCTTTGCTTCTTTCTTTCTCCTTTCTTACAGCAAAATTTTGTATCTGATCATACTGACATTTGATTCTGAAGAAGTCATTAACTACTCCTTGATTGATGGTCGGAAATCTCATGCTTCTGTACTTCGTGCCGATCAGAGTATCATCACCAAAAATGATAGCTCCAACCCTTTTGTGATTTTTATGATGTGTCTTGCAGTCTTACTGGCTCTGCTATTCGTCATCAATCCTGTGTTCTTGCTCTTTTTTTATCCAACAAAAATTCTTCGGAGCTTGCTCTCAAAATGCTTGAGCAGCAGACTCCTGATTTTTCTTAACACTTTCTTAGAGAAGTTTCACCGTTGCTACAGAGACGGACTTGATGGCACAAAAGACATGAGGAGCTTTTCAGGGATTTACTTTCTACTGCGGATAATTGTTTACTTTGCTGGGATCATAAGCAGAGCAACTCTTAACCTGGATAAATATCTTACTCGTGGATTTGTATTATCAGCTGCTTCTCTTCTCATTGCTCTGAGTCGACCTTATAAAAGGCCCTATATGAACATTGTTGACAGCATCTTGCTCTCTCACATGGCAAGTCTCTGCTTCATCATAGCATCTACTAGTACACTGAATCACAAACCTCCCATCTTTTTACCGTTGATGCATGTGATGATTGCTTTACCCTTTATCATTAAATCCGTCTTAACCATTTACAAAATGACCCATGGAATTTTTAAAAAGTACTTTCAGCGGTCATCATTTGCCACTGAATGTTTAACATGTCTGAAATTGATAAGAATGAAATTCCATGGCAGTTTCAATTCCCAGGATCTGACATTATCAGAGATTACATATGGAACCATAAACTAGTGTGTGAAACGAGATCATTATATCTACACTTCATGCTGTAAAAGAATTGATCATTTTTTGTGTCACATGCCGTACTGCACTATTATAGCTATAATAGTAATTGCTAAAATATTCATTTTTTGCATGCATGCATCATTAAAGTCCAGTCATATGTTGTTTGTAGGTAACTAAAAATATTTGCTGTATGAAGTAAATTGAATATGAGAAATTGCCCAAAAAGCTCAAAAGTGGACAAGAAAAGAAGACATGAATGGGTCTTGAGTGGCTATTTATACACAACGGAGATAGAACATGGTGAAAGAAGTCAAGGGTAAACACACCATATAAGGTAAGGACGATCTTAGTCCCTGTTCTGAGAGTTCCTTTAGTGTTTGCAATTTTACCCAGCTAAGTGCTGCTGCATCAATAGCAGACTCTAGACCACACTTAACATGTTATATACTATAGAATGCCAATTTAACACAATTAGCTGACTGTATATACATGATGAAACATGTCATTGGGGCAGAAGTCAGGCTGACTTGAAATACAATAATGAGAAGATAGAACACAGTGAGCGGAATAAAATTGACAGACGGATAAATT
Source organism: Stappiaceae bacterium (assembly GCA_964291365.2). Taxonomy (GTDB): domain Bacteria; phylum Pseudomonadota; class Alphaproteobacteria; order Rhizobiales; family Stappiaceae; genus JBDWFY01. The sequence continues at coordinate 31,200 of OZ219979.1, read as the reverse complement.
AACAAATTCTTCCACTCATCTTTCCATAAATAGCACATACTTGTGCATGCTACTGACTGATGTGTTAGCTACTGCCGGTCCATAGCCGTTTTTACATTGTACTACACAGTACATGTAATCTTTCCTATTCAGTGGATCACACATGTACTGACTGAGTTCAGAAATGTTATTAGGCAACAACATAGTAATATCCTACGTCTGTTGTCTCATCTTTATGGTGGAGATTATTCTCTTGTTAGCATCGTATGTCAATGCATGGCAAATATCAGCATATGCCCAATAGTCAGTACCATTGATGTCACATGCAATCCAGTTCTGCAAAAGGTATGCACTGATAGTTCTGAGTAATCCAATTATACTTAAACCACATTGATGGACAGACTTCTGTGCTGTTTAGATATGATAAAGTCTGACCTTCCATCTGAACGGGATAACTGCATTCTAATATACACTGAAACAATTGAAACCGCAGAAGCTTCATTTGTCTGACTTATAATTTTCTGATTCAGCTTAGATGTACCTTCAGATTTTCTCCCCTAGCACAGAAACTAGCTGATATAATATTATAGTAGTTATTAGTATAGGAGCCAGTTCCTAGCTTATACATAGTTACTGAAACTGATGCAATCAATCTAGACATAAGATAGTGTATTGTGATTGAGAACATGTGACAACAATAATATTTACTCTTGCATAATTATACATACTATTATGAAAGTATATGTGCAAAACTCTTGTATAGCTACTAGGACTTGTATTGCATACATACATATCATCTATATGTATGAACCAGTTGATGCACACAAGAATCTGATGGCTGGTACTACTACTATAGCTAACAAATCATGTAAACTAACATAAAGGTACCGTACGTAAATCTTTATCTTCTAAACTCAATGTATATTACTGAGATTCATGCATATACCGACTCATATTACAACTATATAGGGCTGAGGAGGGTACCCCACGCATATATTCCCCCAAGAATACCCCCCTCACACACACAAACACACATTATAAGACACATACTCCATTGGTGTGTTACATCCAGAGGTGCTTGAATTGTATGCTACATTTACAGACTGCATACAGTGGTAATCCCCAACAGAAAATCTAACTAGTGAAGACAGTGAATCAGTAGTAATGTTATGGTGGTACATACTCTAATATAGAACATCCATGGCCTTTCAAGAAGCTCCGTTACACTCAACATAAATTATTGTGTACCTAAAATTAGTACCGTAACAGTATAATGTTTCTTGTGCATACGTGTATTAATACCTTGGACATATATAATTATTATAGGGGACTAGGCATACACTATCATGTTAATGAAAAACGTACACAATTATAGTGATGTAGGTAGTAGCATGAACTGGGGGGTTGGGGGAAAACATCATGCATGACACATTATAGAAACATTACCTATAGTATGCCAGCCCGTGGTTTAACCATCAATTTATATAGTTATCTAGATCTCTACTATATCACTATCAGATAGATCTTGATTTAGTGAGTAGCTCAAACTTAAGGCGTAAACAACAGTTACAATCAAGTACACGTACCTGTTTTGGCCAAACCTCTACAGCATACAATCATGTGTCTGAGTATTCCAACTCTACAGTTAAGTCAATAGTGGCTAGCTAGTCCAAGAATGAAACTCTTGCAGTTAGTGTTGCTTCAGTTTCTAGCAGCACATCATGTCGTCTTGTCAATGCATACTCAATTTTCAAATAGCCAAAATTTGTTACATCGTTAAAACAGTACAGAGTGCCCATCAGTATGGTTTGATTATAGTTGGGTCATGCACGATTGTCAATGTATAGGGGCATTATTTTTGAAATGTGAAGAAGAAACTGCATATGCTGATACTCGTCACATATTGACGTGTGATTCCAACAAAGGAGTAATCTCTGCTGTTAAGATGAGACACAAATATTTAGAAGGATACAACTTGACAGTGACAAAGGATGGATCATATGGAATATTGTTGCCGAATAATATTTCTGAACTCAACCAGTACATGTGTGATCCACTGAACAGGAAAAATTACTTGTGCAGCGATTGTAAAAGTGGCTATGGACCAGCAATAATTTCTGAATCAGCATCATGTGCGAATGAGTGTTATTCCTGCAAAGATACATGGTACAATGTTTTGCTCTATCTGTCTCTCAATTTCATTCCACTTACTTTGTTCTATCTTCTCATTATTGTATTTCAAGTCAGGCTGACTTCTGCCCCGATGACATGCTTCGTCATGTACAGTCAGCTGATTGTGTTGGCATTCTATGAAGAGTGTGGTCTTGCGTCTGTTAATACAGTATCTGTGGTTAGTCAAATGAAGTATACAGATAGCGGAAATACTCTTAGAACAGGGACTAAGATCCTTCTTACCATATATGGCGTGTTCAATCTTGACTTCTTTCACTATGTTCTGTCTCCGTTTTGCATTAGTAGCCAGTTGAGACCTATTCATGTCTTCTTTCTTGGTTATGTATCAGCCTTTTATCCTTTTCGCTAATACTCCTGACATGGCTTTGTGTTGAGCTACATGGTCGTAATTATAGACCAATAGTGTGTCTATGGAGGCCATTTCATGGATGCTTCATTTTTCTTAGAAAAGGCTGGAACACCAAAAGTGATCTCATTGATGTCTTTGCTTCTTTCTTTCTCCTTTCCTACAGCAGAATTTTGTATCAGATTGTGTTAACATTTGATTCTGAAGAGATTACTAACTATTCTTTGATAAATGGTACAGAATCTCGTGATTATGTACTCAGTGCTGATTTAAGCGTCATCACGTTTAAGAGCTCTAACTCTTTTGTTATTTTTATAACATGTCTTGCAATCTTACTGGTTCTGCTATTCGTTATCTTTCCTGTGTTTTTACTCTTTTTATATCCGACAAAAATCTTGCTGAGCGTGCTTTCAAAATGTATGAGCAGTAGACTCCTACTTTTTCTTAACACTTTTCTGGAGAAGTTTCACTGTTGCTACAGAGATGGACTTGATGACACGAAAGACATGAGGAGCTTTTCAGGAATTTATTTTCTTCTGAGGATAGCAATTTACTCTGCTGAGACGGTAAGCAGGATAACTCTCAATCTGGACCAACACTGTGCTCAAGGATTTGTATTCTTAATTGCTGCTCTTTTGATTGCTCTAAGTCAACCTTATAAAAAGACTTACATGAACATTATTGACAGCATCTTGTTATCACATATGGCAACTCTCTGCTACATTCTAGCGTCTACTAGTACTTTGGAAGATAAACCACACATCTTTTTGCCCCTGATGCACGTAATGATTGCTCTACCCTTCATTATCATTTTCCTCTTAACTGTTTATAGAATGACTCAAGGAATTTTTTTCAGTGGTTCTCAATGTAATGTCTGAAAATGGCAAAACTTAATTTTTATAGCAGTCTCATCTCTCAGAACCTAACATTACCAGAGACTACATATGGAACCATTAACTAGTATGTGAATCATTGAACTATTATTACTGTAACAGAGCGTGTATATAACATTAGCTGTAGTGTGATTTAAAAAAAATTAACTAATCAGAATTGAGCTATGATCTAGTACATCTGTTCAAGACTACTGTCATTTGACAGCTGCAGTAGAGCCTACAACCTGGGATTTGTCTCTCTGTATGTGCTCACATGCACACTCATATGTGATTCAGGGAACCAATGGGCTCTATGTAGAATCCTGTCCAAAGCCACAGCGTGGGCTCTACATAGTTCTGAGGTCTTCCGAATCACAAGGAAACCAGCAAGCAGTGTTTTATATCCTAGTGATGATGCCTAAGTTTGATATGTAAAGGCTGCTACCTAGCAATAAACTTAAACATATATGGGCAAAAATTTTACACATGTCAGCTGCAGATTTTCTACAGAGCTTACATGATATTCTATGAAGAGTATAGATCCTAACCAATGATGAACTGGGTCATTTGTTATAAGTGTAGGATCTAAACCCATTATAAAGTGACTTCTAGCCGTATAGCTATAATATAGTATAGCTATGTTATAGCTACATACAGTAAGACGAACATAATCATCATCAAGAGGTGTATGCTCTAGGTTTTCTATATGCCATTGCACACCTTTTAATTTAACTGAAGCCATTCCATAGTACTGCAGTTCATGACTCTTAGTAGAGTTTCTTGATTACAACTTTCACACACTTACATGTGTACACACAGGCTAATAGCTACATAGCTTTACAACCAGTGCGTATATAGCTATGCATGCATGTGTTTTGTGGTCTTACTGATTCTGTTATTTTTCATCTTTCCTGTGTTTTTGCTCTTCTTTTATCCAACAAAAATTCTTCGGAGCTTGCTCTCAAAATGCATGAGCAGCAGAATCTTAATTTTTCTTAAATACTTTTATGGAAAAGTTTCAGTGTTGATACGGAGATGGACTTGATGGCACAAAGGACATGAGGAGCTTTTCAGGGATTTACTTTCTACTGCGGATAATCATTTACTTGGCTGAGATCATAAGCAGAGCACGCGCATCTCTTAATTTGGATAAGTATCTTACTTGTGGATTTATATTTTCAGTCACTGCTCTTCTCGTTGCTTTAAGTTGACCTTATAAAAAGACTTACATGAACATTATTGACACCATTTAGCTGTCTAACATGGCAACCTTTTGCTACATCATAGCATCTACTAGTATACTAAACCACAAATCTTCCATCTTTTTGCAGTTGATGTATGTGATGATTGCTTTACCCTTTATCATCACATTCCTCTTAACAGTTTCTAGAATGACCTGTGGAATTTTAAAAAAGTGCCTTCAGTGGTCATCATTTGCCACTGTATGTTTAACATGTCTGAAAACAGTGAGAATGAAACTCTGCGGCAGTTTGATCTCTCAGAATCCGTTTTGCATTAGTAGCCAGTTGTGACCTATTCATGTCTTCTCTCTTGGCTATTCTTCTGCCTTTTATCCTTTTCTACTAATACTACTAGCATGGCTTTGTGTTGAGCTACATGGTCATAACTTTAGACCAATAGTGTGTCTATGGAGGCCATTTCATGGATGCTTTGTTTGTCTGAAAAGGGGCTGGAACACCAAAAGTGATCTCATTGATGTCTTTGCTTCATTCTTTCTCCTTTCTTGCAGCAAAATTTTGTATCAGATTGTGTTAACATTTGATTCTGCAGAGATTACTAACTACTCTTTAACCAATGGTACAAAATCTCATGATTATGTACTCAGTGCTGATTTCAGTGTCATCACATTCAAGATCTCTAACTCTTTTGTGATTTTTATGATATGTTTTGTGATCTTACTGATTCTGCTATTTTTTGTCTTTCCTCTGTTTTTGCTCTTCTTTTATCCAACAAAAATTCGGAAAGGACATGAGGAACTTTTCAGAGATTTACTTTCTACTGTGGATAATCGTTTACTTTGCTAAAACATAAGCAGAGCAACTCTTAATCAGGATCAGTATCTTACTCGTGGATTTGTATTTTCAGTCACTGCTCTTCTCATTGCTTTAATTCGACCTTATAAAAAGACTTACATGAACGTTGTGGACACCATTTTGCTGTCTCACATGGCAATGTTTTGCTACATCATAGCATCTACTAGTATACTAAACCACAAATCTCCCATCCTTTTGCCATTGATGTACATGATGATTGCTTTACCCATTATCATAACATTCCTCTTAACAGTTTCTAGAATGACCTGTGGAATTTTAAGAAAAGTGCCTTCAGTGGTCATCATTTGCCACTGTATGTTTAACATGTCTGAAAACAGTGAGAATGAAACTCTGTGGCAGTTTGATCTCTCAGAATCTGACATTATCAGAGATTACATATGGAACCATAAACTAGTTTGTGAATGAATTTTCCTAAGTTGGCACTACACTATATACTGAAAATGTAGTCCATGCATGCAGCTCCTCCACACACACATGCACACACGTGGCTGCAGCAGTACATACATTATACTGTATACCCAATGTAGCTAGCTTATTATTGAAATCACAACAGATTATCTGTATTTTGACAATGCACAAAATAATTATTGTTAACAAACAGGTGTACATGTGTAATAAACAAAGTATACAAAAATCTCGTATGACTACAATAATATCAGTGCCAAACTAGTTTATTGCTCCATATGTAGTTGCTGTTTTGGTTTGTGGTGTAAAACTGTCGTAAAATTTTGCTCTTGTATTTTTCGCAAAGGTTAGGCACCTTGATAAAGATCCCCAAAAATGTTGCAAAATTCTGCACGACAATCTATATGTAGTAAAAAGAAACACAACTAGAAAAGGAAGAAAGAGTATTGTCTGTATCAGTGATAAAAAGAGATGAGATCTGTCCGGTGTATTACGTACACATCCCCATATGTAGCAAAATGTTGCTATATGAGACAGCAAGATGCTGTCTACAACGTTTATGTAAGTCTTTTTGTAAGGTCGACTTAGAGCAATGAGAAGAGCAGTGACTGACAGTACGAATCCGTAAGCAAAGGGTGCTTGAATATTAAAAATTTCCCGGCTTACTGTCTCAGAAATGTAGAGTGTGATCCTCAGTAGAAAATAAATTCCTGAAAAGCTTCTCATATCTTTTGCACCATCAAGCCCATCTCTGTAGCAACAGTGATATTTCTCAATAAAGGTATAGAGAAATATCCGGAGCCTGTTATGTATGCATTTTGCTGAGAACAGCCTTTGGGACATTTTTGTGTGGTAGAAGAAGAGAACAAGCATAGGAAAGATGATGAATAGAAGTCCTAGAATAGCTGTAAAACAAGCCACCACAATATAAGGATAATATATATAGATTGTACTGTTGAATACAACAATACTAAAATCAGCCTTGAGTACATAATCAAAAGATTTGAGCCCATCGATCAAGGAGTAGTTAGTTATCTCTACAAAATCAAATGTTAACATAATCTGATAAATGATTCTGCTGTAGGAAAGGAGAAAGAAAGAAGCAAAGACATCAATGAGATCACTTTTGGTGTTCCAACCTCTTCTAAGACGAACAAGGCATCTATGAAATGGCCTCCACAGACACACTATTGGTCTAAAGTTACGACCATGTAACTCAACACAAAGCCATGTCAGGAGTATTAGTATAAAAGGGTAAAAGGCTGATATGTAGCCAAGAGAGAAGACATGAATAGGTCTTAAGTGGCTACTAATACAAAACGGAGGCAGAACATAGTGAAAGAAATCGAGATTAAACATTCCATATATGGTAAGAAGGATCTTAGTCCCTGTTCTGAGAGTTCCTTCAGCATCAAATTTAATCTGACTAACAAGAGAGTTACCAGGCTTAACACCACACTCTTCATAGAATGCCAACACCACTAACTGACTATACATGATAAAACATGTCATTGGGGCAGAAGTCAGCCGGATTTGGAAGACAAGCATCAGAAGATAAAACACAGTGAGCGAAATGAACTTCACAGACAGATACAGTAACAGATCTCTCCACGTGTCTTTGCATAAATAGCACATACTTGCGCACGATGATGATTGATAAGTCACCGCCGGCCCATACCCATTTTTACACCTTCTGCACATGTAGTCTTTCCTATTCAGTGGATCACACATGTACTGGTTGAGTTCAGAAATGTTATTAGGCAATAATATGTAATATCCTCCGTTTGTTGTATTGTATCCTGTTACAGTTTTGTGTCTCATCTTTATTTCAGTAATTACCCTCTTGTTAGCATTGTATGTTAGAGTGTGATGATTACTAACATGTGCATACTCACCATCACAAGCCAGTGATGCAAAAGATATGCATTGACAATCCTCTGTAGCCAGATTGTACTTGTACCACACTGACGGGCACTCTGTACCATTGTTTTCTTTACTATGTCTCATAGAAAATTGAGCATTGGGAGTATGTGTCAACAAGGCAACACTGTGATGCACTACTTGTGCTATCAAACACTGAAACAACAGTAACTGTGAAAGATTCATTTGACTTGACTTATTTTACAACTATAGCTCCAAAGATATAACTATACAAAGAGGTTTCTCCCACTTGTATGGATTGATAATATGCCGTAAAAGCTGTAGCTAGTTGCTAAGTTATACAACATTTAGTCTAGCAGATGATTTCTTCTGTATCAATAGCTGTTTATCAGCTTGTTTGAGTGGGCATGCACCATAATTTTGAGAATTCTTCCCAGCCCCTCCAAACACAGACATACATAGCTAGTACTAGCTAAATGCTGTAGCATGTGATAATTTTCTTAGAATCATAGCAGATAATCTATTTAGTTCAATAACATGAGTATTCAGTTGACAGGTGTGATAAACTAAACATACAAGTTTACAAATCTCATGTGACTATAGCTCTTACTCTGTACATCGTCACTGTGAGTTGATCACTCTGCCTTACAATACCTTCTACTAAATAGTATTATAAAATAACAAATGTGTTCACACCCATGAAGTGACTCACCAACAATTATTATTGTTTCATTGGTTACTGTTTAGACTTGAGGGATGTAGCTACCATAACTCTTACAGCACTTTCAGACTAGTTAAAGGTGTTGTAAAATTCCACACTGAACCATTCTATAAAATTACATTCAACATGAAAGCAATCATAAACAGAAGAGAGACATGCAATCATCTGAATCATGTTTAATTATTACTATTCAAACTCTGCACACATTCAAATAAAGATGCAAATAGTCATGAGGGTTGAAAACAAACAGTGTCACTACGATATTCACACACTAATAATTATTGTTATTATGTAGCCGTAAAGTTTTGAATTTAAAGTCAGTGAGGTGTACATCATTATTATGTCACACACCTAATGTATAAGTGTCCGGCTACATTCATTTTTCATGGCAAATTCAAGATCATAGTACCATAGGTAGAATTTGACTGAACAGTTTGCTGCTGGACATCAACTGGTACGGAACTATCACTAGCTCTATTTCGAGATGCTTTCCATCATCGCAGTGAAAGCCATTGAAGATGTACTTTGCAAATCCCATGAGCCATTCTGTAGGTGATTACCAAACAAAAGACTACAAATGAAAAAGCAATTGCTGTCTGAAAAAACTGCAAATAAATCAAACTTTTGTGGTTCGATGATGCTATATAACAGAGGGTTGCCAGATGAGACAAGATGGTGTCCGCAATATTCATGTAATCCTTCTTATAAGGTCTGCTTAAAGTAATGAGTAGGGCAGTGAAAGAGAATGCAAATCCTCGAGTAAGCCACGTCTCAAGTTTAAAAGTGTTTCTATTTACTACCTCAATAAGACAAATAATTATTCTAAGCAGAAAGTAAATTGCTGAAAGACTTCTCCTGCTCTTTGCTCCATCTAGTCCATCTCTGTAACAATACTGAAATTTCTCAACAAAAATGTTAAGGATGATTCTGAACCGATTCAAAGTGCAGTTCAACAATAATCGCTGAAAATTTGTTGTAGGGTATAAAAGGAACAAAAGTGCTGGGAAAATGACAAATATAAAAGATAGTAACATGCTAACTGTCAGAATCAAGATGTGTGTTGTAGTTTTTGCTGTAATACTAGGATCAGCACCAAGTGCATATTCTTGAGATTGATGACCATCCATCAAAGAATAGTTGTTAATTTCTGTACTATTCACTGTAAGGACAATCTGATACAGAATTTTGAAGCAAGAAAGAAGAAAGAAAGAAGCAAAGACATCAATGAGATCACTTTTGGTATTCCAACTTCTTCTTAGACGAACAAAACATCCATGAAATGGCCTCCATAGACACACTATTTGTCTAAAGTTACAACCATGTAGCTCAACACAAAGCAATGTTAGGAGTATTAATAGAAAAGTATAAAACACTGAAATGTAGCCAAGAGAGACAACATGAATAGGTCTCAACTGGCTACTAATACAAAATGGAAGGCAAAACAAGGCGAAAGAAGTCAAGATTAAACATTCCATATAAGGCAAGAAAGATCTTAGTCCCTATTCTAAGAGTTCCTTCTTTATCAGTAAATTTCACCGGACTGAACAAAGTTGGTACTGATTTACTTGCACATTCTTCATAAAAAGCTAGCACAATTAGCTGACTGTACATGATGAAACATGACATGGGGGCTGACGTTAGCTGAATTTGAAAGACAAGAACGAGAAGATAAAATACTGTTATTGGAATAAATTCAAGAGATATGTAAAGTATGATGTCATAGCAAGAGTCTCGGCAATAATAGCATACATTTGTACATGATGTTAAAAATGCTGCTGGTCCATATCTGCTCCTACACTCACCACATAGGTAGTCTCTTCTGTTCAATGGTCCACACATGTACTGATTGAGTTCAGAAATGTCGTCTGGTAGCAATATGTATCCAGTCTTTGTCATATTGTACCCTACTAGGTATCCACGTCGTATCGTAGTTGTAGAGATTAGCTGTTTGTGCGAATTATATGTCAGTATTTGACCCAAGTCAACAGACGCAAACTTTCCATCACACCTCAATGACCAAAAAGGAAAGCACTGACAATCACTTGTAGCTGAGCTGTAATTAAACCACATCGGACACTCTGTATGATTGTAATGCTGTGATTGGTCTTGAATAGCTAATCCTGGATGTAAATGTTTAATTTGAGTTGATGAAACAGATTCAGTCCTCATGCATACTATAGCTGTCATACATTAAAATATTAAATATAGCTCCATCTTTTTGACTTTCCTGGAATGAAAAATGGTTGACCTTGGCTATGGCTTTGACAATAATTAATTTATACTATGGGGCTTTGAACTTTAAAGCTAGTTCATAATATTATTATTATGCTATTGTACTAGCCATTTATCAAGTTATGTTTGTGCACGTGGATATAGGGATAACATTTTCAATACATTTTATAGTGTTGACAAACTAGGTTATCAAGGAACGTCTTATCATGTGTTTAGGTCCAATGTATCAACAACAAAAGGTTGTGTTGGTTTCATTATCTTATCATAAGCAACCTCCTAGCTTGCCAGCACAGCATCTGATTCAGCTATAGCTAATTTCAGTGCTATAAGGTAACATTAATTGGCAACTAACCAAGTATAGCGCCAAAAATGACATCTTGCAGTTTTTGATAGGACTACTGTTTTGTGATCATATGAAAGCCTTAATTGTCAATTTTCTTGGATAGGCTTAAGTAGTAAAGACAACCAGATTGTGTCACAAAACAATGGTACAGAATACCTGTCAGTGTGGTACAAGCATAATCTGATTGTCAATCCATAGATCTACCTTTAGCAATCACCAGTTTGTGATGGTGAGTATGCACATAGCTACTGATATTCATCAAATATAACATATTATGATTCTAATTAACTCATTGAAATCAAGATGAGACACCAATAGTTAAAAGGCCAGGATATAATACAATAGATAAAGGATGTTATGTGTTGTTGTCTACTCACATTTCTGAACTCATCCAGCACATATGTGTAATCTGCATGTGTGGTCCACTGAACAGGAAAGATTACATGTGCAGTAAGTATAAAAATGGGCCATGGACTGGCACTAAATAATTAGTCATTAAACGTGTTCAAGTATGTACTATTTAGCTATGCAAAGACACAATGGCATGGAAAAATTATTTCATTCCACTCATCATGTTCTATCTTCTCATTCTTGTATTTCAAGACAGGCTGATGTCTGCCCCAGTGACATGCTTCATCATGTACAGTCAGCTGATTGAGCAGCTGCTGGTGTTGGCATTCTATGAAGAATGTGGGGTCTGCTAACACACTTCTTGGTAGGATAAAGTTTACATACACTGAAGGAACCCTTAGAATAGGGACTAAGATTCTTCTTATCATTTATGGAATATGACTTCTCTCCTTACATTCTGCCTCCGTTTTGCATCAGTAGTTAGTTAAGATCTATTCATGTCTTTTCTCTTAGCTACATATAAGCCTTTTACCCTTTTCTACTGATGATAATGATCCCTGGAGGTATTGAACAATTCCGCAAACCAATCTATACATGCACAAATGTGTATTATTAGTTTTTCCCCGGGCAATGATAACAGCTAGATATGTTATCAAAACCTATGAATATATACCTGTCAACTTGTGTAGCAAATCCAAGACATGCATGGATCAAGCGACCTCCAAGTTACATATTAGTTAGAGTACTAAAGTGGTAGTGTTTACACATGGTGTTCAAGATATACTCTATGTATATCATAGGCTATAGCTGATAATCTCCAGCATAGGAGCTGGTGGGTGTATCTATTCACTGGACTGGACCACTGGACTGGACTGGACTACTGGACTCACCTTTGACCCCAATATATTAACTAGAAATGGTCGTTTTACACTGGCTGACAGTCCTAGAATGCTGTAGTGTTCCTTTTCTAGTCAGGAAGACACTTACAGGCCCATGGGCTCGCTCTGAGTCATATCGGGCCATTGTGGATTGGTAAACTTGTCTTGGTTATAGCTACTTTGAAGTTCAGCCTAGCACTTGAGTGTATTTTCCACACTTAGGAAGTCCGGAGCTATTATTCATTCCTATATCTGTCCCATAGCTACCAACTGATGCCCAGGTTGTTTACGTAGCCTTCTTTCACAAACTCGTACAAATTTTGAGCTTGGCAGAGCCCTCTATCATCGTTGATATCATCTAATCCATCACTTAATTAGGAAATATTGATACATCTATACTACTAGGAGCATGGATGCTAGATAAAGTAACAGTGAACAGAATATGCAGCTCATTTCCTTAACTCGATAGCAGAATAGCTAATGGTGTGCTTTTCATTAATTATTGTCCATACTAGTGCATTGCTGCTGATTGAATGTTGTGGTATTGTTGTCAAAGGTAATTAGGTTTGTCCATGTTAGAGCTATTTAGTATTTTCTATAACAATTAGAGCTGTATGTTATGTACATTATGTTAGTTATATCTGATAAACATAATATTCGTTCCTTTTAACAAATGACCTAGATCCGTACAGCCAGCTATCACACTCATAAATGTTTGAGCCTGGTTGACAACAATGGAGCATCATCTGACAGTTAATCGATGAGCCACCATAACAGATCTGTTCTATTGCTAACTTTATTGTATTCAAGTACACTGTACGTAGCTGCCAAAATATTAGTGTAGCTAGTTGGAACTAGACCATTACAAGCAAAATGGGAGGGATCAGCTTGCCAGACAATCCATCAGCACTATAGTACACAAACTGACACAACCTGGGGACCTGAGCCTTGTATGCACGATTTTTGGGTCAGAGGTGAGTCCAGTAGTCCAGTCCAGTAGTCCAGTCCAGTGGTCCAGTCCAGTGAATAGATACACCCGGAACTGATGATGTTTATGAATGATATGGTGATACATACTCTCTATATAAATTATAGAATATCAGTGACCTTTTTAGAAAGCCAGTACTTTTACACATGCAGTATCTACCTCAATTTAGTAGTGTAGCTATCTAGATCTTAATTAAGTACGCAACAGTGATGTGTATATGATTTAAACATCAATCTGCTACTATATCAGTAACTTAAAGAGACCATCAGTTATTTGGTGAGTAGCTCAAAGGCGTAAACAGCTGTTGCTACCAATTACCTGTATTGGTCAAGTCTCTATTACTTACACATAAGTATGTACTCAAGTGCATGGCAACCTCTTAGCTAAGTCTAGTTCAAGAATGAATCGTGTGCAGTTGGTATTGCTTCTGTCTATGATTGCACTAGCATCACTTTATGATGTTGTCTTATCAGTGTACACTCAATTCACTCAGTTAGATAGCCAAACTTTTAATTTGTCAAATTATAACAGTACAGAGTGCCCATCAGTGTGCTTTGCTGCCACACGCAACTGTCAATGTATAGAGGCTTTATATTTGAATTGTGAAGGAGAAATTGCATATGCTGATACTCATTACATATTGACATATGATTCTAACAGAGGAATAATCTCTGCCGTTAAGATGAGACACAAATACTTAAAAGGATACAACTTGACAGTGACAAAGGATGGATCACACGGTATACTGTTGCCGAATAATATTTCTGAACTCAATCCATACATGTGTGGACCACTGAATAGGAAAGATTATTTGTGCAGTGACTGTAAAAATGGGTATGGGCCTGCAATAATTTCTGAGTCAGCATCATGCTTGAATAAGTGCTATTCCTGCAAAGATACATGGTACAATGTTTTGCTCTATCTGTCTCTCAGTTTCATTCCGCCCACAGTATTCTATCTTCTCATTCTTGTATTTCAAGTCAGACTGACCTCTGCCCCAGTGACATGTTTCATCATGTACAGTCAGCTAATGGTGTTGGCATTCTATGAAGAGTGTGGTCTTGAGCCTGATGTTTCCATGTTTAGTCATATAAAATTTACAGATAGTGGAACTACTCTCAGAACAGGGACTAAGATCCTTCTTACTTTATATGGAGTGTTCAATGTTGACTTCTTTCACTATGTTCTGCCTCCATTTTGCATTAGTAGCCAGTTGAGACCTATTCATGTCTTCTCCCTTGGCTATTTTTCTGCCTTTTATCCTTTTTTACTAATACTAATAACATGGCTTTGTGTTGAGCTACATGGTCGTAACTTTAGACCAATAGTATGTCTATGGAGGCCATTTCATGGATGCTTTGTTCGTCTAAGGAGAGGCTGGAACACCAAAAGTGATCTCATTGATGTCTTTGCTTCATTCTTTCTCCTTACCTACAGCAAAATTTTGTATCAGATTGTGTTAACATTTGATTCTGAAGGGATCACTAACTACTCTTTGATAAATGGGTCCGAATCTCATGATTATGTACTTAGTGCTGATTTAAGCATCATCTCGTTTAAGACCCCCAACTCTTTTGTGATTTTTATGATGTGTTTTGTGGTCTTACTGATTCTACTATTTTTCATCTTTCCTGTGTTTCTGCTCTTCTTTTATCCAACAAAAATTCTTCGGAGCTTGCTCTCAAAATGCATGAGTAGCAGAATCCTAATTTTTCTTAATACTTTTATGGAGAAATTTCAGTGTTGCTACAGAGATGGACTTGATGGCACAAAGGACATGAGGAGCTTTTCAGGGATTTACTTTCTACTGCGGATAATCATTTACTTGTCTGAATCCATAAGCAGAGCAACTTTTAAGCAGGACAAGTACCTTACTTGTGGATTTATATTTTCAGTCACTGCTCTTCTCATTGCTTTAGGTCGGCCTTATAAAAAGACATACATGAACATTGTGGACACCCTTTTGCTGTCTCATGTGGCAACCTTCTGCTACATCATAGCATCTACTAGTCTACTAGACCACAAATCTTCCATCTTTTTGGCGTTGATGTATGTGATGATTGCTTTACCAGTTATCATCACATTCCTCTTAACAGTTTCTAGAATGACCTGTGGAACTTTAAAAAAGTGCCTTCAGTGGTCATCATTTGCCACTGTATGTTTAACATGTCTCAAAACAGTGAGAATGAAACTCTGCGGCAGTTTGTTCTCTCAGAATCTGACATTACCGGAGATTACATATGGAACCATAAACTAGTTTGTGAGTGAATTAGATGTTCTTAAGTTGGCTTTGCAGTATGTACTGAGAATGTGCCCCAGCTCCTCCACACACACATGCACACACAGCTGCAGTAGTACATACATTATACTGTATACCCAATGAGCTAGCTTATTATTGAAATCATAACAGATTATCCGCATTTTGACAACATGCAAATTATTGTTAACAAACAGGTGTACATGTGTAATAAACAAAGTGTATAAAGATCTCATGTGTCTATAATATTTAAGGACATTGTCATCACTGTTAATTATCTTGCCCTGTATGTGTTCTTCCATCATAATATCAATTATGTTTACACGCAATAGCATGCTAACTATTATTTAATAATTTATTGCTCCATATGTGGTTGCTGTTTGGGTTTGAGGGATGATGCTATTATGAAATTTTACGTTTACAGTTCTTTTCAAACATGTTGAATGTGTTTAAAATTCCACACGAGCCATTCTATAAATAGTCAACATCAAAACGACCATAAAAGGAAGAGAGATAATTACCTGTATCAGTGGTAAAAACTAACGAGATCTACTGCTCGGAATATATCCTATGATGTAACACAGTGTTGCTGTGTGCAGTAAGAATATGCCGTCTACAATGTTTATGTAAGTTAGGTCGACTTAATTTAAAGTAATGAGGAGAGCCATGATTGAGAATACAAATCCTCAGACAAAGGTTGGGACAAATTTGAGAGTTAACCTGTTTATTACCCCACTGAAATAAACTATTATCCAAACTAGAAGGTAAATTCCCGAAAAGCTCCTCAAATTTTTTGTACCATCAAGCCCGTCTCTATAGCAACATTGAAATTTCTCGATAAAAGTATAGAGAAATATCCAAAATCTAGTATGCACACATTTTGCTGAGAGAAGCCTTCGGAATATTGTTGCAGGTTAAAAAAATAGTAAAAGCATAGGAAGGATGATAAATAGAAGGCCTAGAATAACTGCAAAACAAGCCATGATAATATATGTGTATATATAGCTTGAGTTCCTGAACAATACGATACTAGAATCAGCCTTCAGTACATCTCTCAATGAGTAGTTAGCTATCTCTTCATGATTAAACGTTAGCAAAATCAGATACAAAATTTTGCTGTAAGATAGGAGAAAGAAAGAAGCAAAGACGTCAATGAGATCACTTTTGGTGTTCCAGTCTCTCCTTAGAAAAACAAAGCATCCGTTAAATGGCCTCCATAGACACACTATTGGTCTAAAGTTACGACCATGTAGCTCAACACAAAGCTATGTCAGGAGTATAGCAGAAAAGGGTAAAACGCCGAAATATAGACAAGAAAGAAGATATGAATAGGTCTTAACTTGCTGCTAATGCAAAATGGATGCAAAACGTAGTGAAGAAGTCAAGATTAAACATACCATATATGGTAAGAAGGATCTTAGTCCCCACTCTAAGAGTTCCTTCAGCGTTTGTAAATTTTACCCAACTAAGAGCAGTCTCTGAGGTAGAACTAAAACCACACTCTTCATAGAAAGCCAACACCGTTAGCTGACTGTACATTATGAAACATGTCATTGGTCAGCTTGACTTGAAAGACAAGAATGAGAAGATAGAACACAGTGATAGGAATAAAGTTGACAGACAAATAAATTAACAAATTCTTCCACTTGTCTTTGCATGAATGGCACATACCTGCATACGATAATGAATGATAAGTCACTGCTGATCCATAGCCATGTTTACACCTACGTACTACACATGTAATCTTTCCTGTTTAGTGGATCACACATGTACTGATTGAGTTCTGAAATTATATTAGGTAACAACAGCACATGATATCCTTCATCTGTTTTATTGTATCCTCCTAAGTATTGGTGTTTCATCTTTATTTCAGTGATTATGTTTTTGTCATCATTGTATGTTAAAATGTGTTGAATATCTGTATGTGCATACTCACCATCACAAACCAGTAATGTTAAAGGTATGCACTGACAATTCTGAGTAGCCTGATTATACTTGTACCACTGATGGGCACTCTGTACCATTATTTTCTTTACTACGTCCCAGAGAACCTTGGGTACTGGGAGTATGTTTTGATGAAGCGACATTGTAAAGCACTACTTGTGATATAACGCTGAAACAACAGTAACTGTGAAAGATTCATTTATTTTACAACTAGCTGCAAAGGTGTAACTATATTACCTACTTGCACAAATTGGTAATACTATAGTATCTGTAGCTAGCTGCTAAGTTATATAACACTTAGACCAGCAGATCACATCTTGTGAATCAATAACTGTTCTCTAGTTTGCGCACCATAATATTATGTTATTCCAAGAGTATATTAGGAAGAGTGTGCAACACACATAGTAGTAGTGAAAACATCTTTCTCTGGATTTGATGTCACAGCTGCAGTAGTAGTGGGGCGTGAATATGGTTAGCAGCTACTTAAAGTACAGCACTAAAGCCACAAAGCCATGTACACTGTCTGCCAGTAGTGCACCTGCAATGTGGCTTCATGGCCTATCACTACACATCTGTGTTACTAGTACAAGGTGTTGCAACCATGCGGTAACATCAAGTCCAGAAAGAGATGATTTCACTACTACTGTGTGTGTTGCACACTCTTCCTAATGCACTCTTGATTATTCTGAGAACTCTCCCCAGCCCCTCCAAACACATATAGTTATGTACACACTGCAACATGTGATAATTTATTAGAATCATAGCAGATAGTCCATTTAGTTTGACAACATGAATATTGTGTGATAAGCTAAGCATATGAATGTATAAATCCCATGTGACTATAGCTATCACTCAACACATCGTTACTATCAGTTGATCACTTTGCCTTTCTATGCCTTCTGACACATAGGCTTCCCCCAAATAATATGCTAAAAAAGTTGCCTATTATTCTATTCCACTAATTTGAAGAGAATCCACTGAATCATCTCAGGAGATGTAACTCAACGAAATGACATCTGATTCATATAGGATAGCTATACATGTGCTGGGGGGTACCCCCTGTCTTCCAGTATATATATGGCCTATACATAACATGTACATCCAAGTTACATGCATAGTGCCAGTGTTTAGTAATTACCACATGGAGGTGTTAAGATACATACAGACCAATACAGGTATTTCGTTGTTTACGCCTTTAAGCTATCCCATACAAAAACGTCTTGCAAGATCTTGCACGAATCTTACACATTTCTTGCAAGTTGGATCTTGCACTCACTTGCCCTACAGAACCTTGCAAGATTGATGCAAGATCATCAGGATTCTTGCATTATGGAAAAAAATCTTGCAGTTTCAGCTAGTTCAAAAATCATGATGCAAGACCTCTTGCAAGAAGTCTTTGACATGTACTACCGTATTCTAAGTGCTTGACCAACGACGACCCCTTACCCACCAAAAATTGACCTCCGCATGATCACAAGACAAAAGTAGCCAAAATCATAAGAACATTAGCATAGATTGTGGTTATGGTTCTAAAATCCGTAGTGCAGATTGTAGTTATGGTGCTAAAATCCACTGAATGCACAACTGTTAGAATAGGTACCTGCATGTGCAAAAGATTCATGTAATAATTAATGAAGTATAATAATTCACACTAGACAGTGCAGAGGATGTGGAATCTTTACACAGAATATTATTAGATTCTGCTATAGTTTAGTCAGCTTTAGGTCACTCTATATTCACAACAGACATAACCGTTTTTATTCTATGAGTAAATTGTGGCCAGATGCCTTCCCTTTTCTTATAAGAATCTGATACCATGACCACATAAATCACTGTGTACTGTATAGCTGGACATTTTCGCCAATTTCACTACCTGCTATCATTGGTGAATTTTTTATCTGTAAATTTTGTATCCTGTATTAATAATGACATAGATAATATGGCGACCTTTACTGCATTGGTGAAAATTTATCCGAATATTTCTGCAATACAAAGGTACATGTAACTGTGCTTGGCGAAACTTGTGTCCAGCAAAAATTTTTGGCTATACAGTATGTGCTCTCTGTCTCCCCTCTCACTCACCCACATAATTACACACACTTACCAAATTAAGCAATTAGGCACTGTAAACACAGAAACCAATCCCTCATAGATGTACATCAGTTGCTAGTAACACCTCACAACCACGATCCTTGAAAGACTTCAGACAGTGGTACCTATGAATAAAACAGACTTGTGGTACTTATGAATAAAATATCAGCATATGATAATCTATTCAGTAATGTCATGCAACAGTACAGCTCTCTCCCTCTCTCATTCTCTCCCTCCCCCTCTCTCTTTCTCTCTCTATTCAGTAATGTCAATGTAGCAGTACAACTCTCTCCCTGTCTCCCCCCCTCTCTCTCTCTCTCTCTCACACACACACACACACACACACACAACTAATCGGTGTGTCTCCGTTGTGTCCATATCTGACCAGTGTAACTGCTGTGGAACAGCTCAGTCAACTGACCAGTGTGTCTCTGTAGTGTCCGTATCTGACCAGTGTAATTGCTGTATGTACAGCTAAGTCGACTGACCAGAGCGTCTCTGTAGTGTCCGTATCTGACCAGTGTAACTGCTGTATGTACAGCTAAGTCAACTGACCAGTGTGTCTCTGTAGTGTCCGTATCTGACCAGTGTAACTGCTGTGGTACAGCTAAGTCAGCTGACCAGTGTGTCTCTGTAGTGTCCGTATCTGACCAGTGTAACTGCTGTGGAACAGCTAAGTCGACTGACCAGTGTGTCTCTGTAGTGTCCGTATCTGACCAGTGTAACTGCTGTATGTACAGCTAAGTCGACTGACCAGTGTGTCTGTAGTGTTCATATCTGACCAGTGTAACTGCTGTTGAACAGCGAAGTCGACTGACCAGTGTGTCTCTGTAGTGTCCATATCTGACCAGTGTAACTGCTGTATGTACAACTAAGTCGACTGACCAGTGTGTCTCTGTTGTATCCGTATCTGACCAGTGTAACTGCTGTGGAACAGCTAAGTCGACTGACCAGTGTGTCTCTGTTGTATCCGTATCTGACCAGTGTAACTGCTGTGGAACAGCTAAGTCGACTGACCAGTGTGTCTCTGTAGTGTCCGTATCTGACCAGTGTAACTGCTGTATGTACAGCTAAGTCGACTGACCAGTGTGTCTCTGTAGTGTCCGTATCTGACCAGTGTAACTGCTGTGGTACAGCTAAGTCGGCTGACCAGTGTGACTCTGTAGTGTCCGTATCTGACCAGTGTAACAGCTGTATGTACAGCGAAGTCGACTGACCAGTGTGTCTCTGTAGTGTCCATATCTGACCAGTGTAACTGCTGTTGAACAGCGAAGTCGACTGACCAGTGTGTCTCTGTAGTGTCCATATCTGACCAGTGTAACTGCTGTATGTACAGCTAAGTCGACTGACCAGTGTGTCTCTGTTGTGTCTGTATCTGACCAGTGTAACTGCTGTTGAACAGCTAAGTCGACTGACCAGTGTGTCTCTGTTGTATCCGTATCTGACCAGTGTAACTGCTGTATGTACAGCTAAGTCGACTGACCAGTGTGTCTCTGTAGTGTCCGTATCTGACCAGTGTAACTGCTGTTGAACAGCTAAGTCGACTGACCAGTGTGTCTCTGTAGTGTCTGTATCTGACCAGTGTAACTGCTGTGGAACAGCTAAGTCAACTGACTAGTGTGTCTCTGTTGTATCCGTATCTGACCAGTGTAACTGCTGTATGTACAGCTAAGTCGACTGACCAGTGTGTCTCTGTAGTGTCCGTATCTGACCAGTGTAACTGCTGTTGAACAGCTA
The DNA here is from genome assembly GCA_964291365.2 of Stappiaceae bacterium. Classification (GTDB taxonomy): domain Bacteria; phylum Pseudomonadota; class Alphaproteobacteria; order Rhizobiales; family Stappiaceae; genus JBDWFY01. The sequence continues at coordinate 9,907 of OZ219979.1, read as the reverse complement.
AGTCGACTGACCAGTGTGTCTCTGTAGTGTCCGTATCTGACCAGTGTAACTGCTGTATGTACAGCTAAGTCGACTGACCAGTGTGTATCTGTAGTGTCCGTATCTGACCAGTGTAACTGCTGTATGTACAACGAAGTCGACTGACCAGTGTGTCTCTGTTCTGTCCGTATCTGACCAGTGTAACTGCTGTATGTACAGCTAAGTCGACTGACCAGTGTGACAGTGTGTCTCTGTAGCGTCTGTATCTGACCATGCTGTATGTACACAGCTAAGTAAACTGACCAGTGTGTCTAAATGTCAAGTTGATTCTGTTGAAAGTCTTAATACTCACTGACTATCCCTGTAGGCTTGCATTTCATTGGCCGTTTTCAAGTCACCTGATGCGCGGGCCGCCATAGCGCAGCTGCCCGAGTGTGCAGCTGCATTTTGCAGAGAATCAGTGAAGCCAACACAGAGCCAGACGAAAGTTAGAGCCATAAAGCACCAAGAGCTAGCAGTTCGGGTCTTAAATGGAGCTACGGCGGAGTTCTGAAGTTACAAAGATAATTTCAATGGTATGATTCAACCATTATTGATAGCTATTGTTTACAGCAGCTGTTAAACTCAAGCACTCACAGATAAGCTGTTTTGGCTGCCATATGCTATTGCATAGCCTGCCTTTCAACCCACGTTCACTAATTTGTTTTAAATTAATGCTAGTTAGCTAATGTCAGCATGAACTGAATAGCTAGATGATGTTTAATGGCATACATTTTCAATACCACTTCCTCTAGTTATGGAAGAGAGGAGAGCCACCTTACTAAAAGGACAACTAGTTCTGGCCTCAGATGAAGGGACAGTTGGACTCAACATTTACTGTATTGAGGTGAATAAATTCTCTAGTATATACATACAGTGGGGGTGGTCTTGTGCCCAGCCTCTTTATCGCATGTGGAAAAAGAATCTGGTGAAATGTGTATTCAATTTTGGTTCCGTGCGCCAAGATGTTGGCATGGCCAATCAGATTGCAGAACAGTGCTTACGTCACTGGCTTTATTTGAAAAAGATTTCGATACTAACTTGAAAGGGTCAAGAGAGGCCAGTCTGTCAGGCATTCAGCCAGCGATCGATGAAGCTACCCAACTGTTTGGGGTAGGCTAAGTGTACTTGAAGCTCGGGAGAGGCGAGAAGCTCATATATGCATACGTGAATCATGATAAAATTTGGCACAAATAGTGGTAATGTGCAAGCATCATACCATGTCACGTACTTACATTGGGAACCAAAATTGAATATGTGTTTCATTAGACTCTTTTCCTCGTGCAATATAGAGGACTGGTACGAGACTACAGTGGGGGAGGGGGGCATAGTTCTCCAATCGTCCCACTTTAAGAGAGACAGTCACACTTTTTGGTTCTAGAATTTTGTGCTATCCTTTTATTGTTCTCTTTGCCCCACTTGAACTATTATTAATTTTGGTAATTTTGGTTAAGAATGTCCCATATTTTTATGTGTGGCATTAGACGTGGTTGCAATGTTGGGTGTGTAGCTACTGGGAAGTACTATGGGGACAGGTTGCTGAATGTTTTGGGTGATTGTGATATAGTTTAGTCTAAGAGTTTGAGCGTTAGGTGGGGGAATTCAAATTCACTGTTTGTTTCAACACCCACATCCTTTTTTCAAATAAGCAAATTACTACTGTGAACAGTACTGTTGACCCCACTCTCTTGTTTTTGTGATCACGGCTATTGCAAATGCTTGTATCCTCAACTAGCAAACAACTATCCATCGAACAGTAATGAATGAACTTTGTTGATCTTTAGCCTGCTGGTCTAAGGCTATCATGAACTCCAAATGCAACACCTTGTTCGATCTTCTTTGCTGACTACAGCCTCCGTACTAAATCTGAATAATGACCACCTATCCGCATGCAATTCCAAAAAAAGTTAGTTTGACCCACAACAGTTATTGGAAACTTACCTGGAGAGGGGAGGAAGATTTGAGGCAGCATTTCTAAGTACAACTTAATAGATGATTACTTGTCTATTATTATGAGTGAGGTATGCTTTCCTCAAAGTGTTGTGAGTTCGTGTTATGTACTCACTTATAGAAGCATGCATAATATTATTATTATCAGATACCACTTTGTTATTGTAACACTTGTAATGAATTTTTATTATTCAGGTAATCTGAAAGTATAAAGACAAGCATCTTGCTCACTGAGAGAATTTCTGATGAAGATTAATAATAGAATACAATGTAGATGTACATGAGCATAATAAAGTAACTGCCATGCATAACACTATGTAACACTTTTGTACTTTTGCAATACGTAGTTTATGACATTGTCTAAAAATAATTATTATTGTGTAGCTAAATTTAATGATAGCATGTGGGTGGAGGAATTGGTTACCATAGCAACAATGAATGTACGTACGTAGCAAGATTCCCCAGCAGATCTTGCAAGATTCCTGCAGCAAATCTTGTAAGACTCTTGTATGGTTCTTGCATGCAAGATTGTGTACTGTTCATATCTTGCATGGCTCCAAGACTTGCAAGAAATCTTGCAAGGGTAGACTTGCAAGATTATTGCAAGGTCTTGTAAGATTGTGGCCACTTCTCTTGCAATATGCAAGATTTTTGAGCAAGTATATAAGATTCTCTTGCAAGATGTATCAGATTTTGATGCAAGCCAGCCTGCAAGCTTCTTGCAAGAGCCTTATGTATGGGATAGCTACTCATGCACTGAATCAGAATATGTAATTTCTCCTTCATAGTACAAAAATAGTGACCCTATACATTGACAATCATGTGTAGCCGGGTTATACTCAGTACAACATAGGAGTCGGAGTGTCTACTAATAATTATTATAGAGCATCTGATTCAGTGACCTCTCTATGAAGCCATTATAGTACTGTTACATTCTAGTACTATGTGGTTCCCTCAATTGGTAGTGTATCTTCTCTGCAGTCGTATATTTGCGATAATGTTGTTACGTTTCTTGTAGACTGTTGATATATTATGCATGATCAATGAACCACCCACAACAATAATATTAAACAAGCAATATAACTATATATTATTGAATTGTGGCAACATCTGGGTATAGTTGTCAGAGTGTTTGCCTACTTATGAAGGTAATAATATATTGCTATATAATATAAAACATTGTTACTGACCACACAATGGAGCTCTTCTTCGTGATGCTGTTATTGAATTGTGGCAACATCTGGGTTTTGTTGGTTTATGATGTTAGTGTTGTGATGCAGTGACCTTACCTATAGTAGGCTGCATGCACCATGGACTGCGCTAAAGGGATGCAATTGTCCTTAATTGTGCTAATGGTATAGTGGTCAGAGCGTCTGCCTACTTGTGAAGGTAATAATTGTATTGCTATATATAAAACATTGTTACTGACCACACAATGGAGCTCTTCTTCATGATGCTGTTAATTGCCTGCTCAGTAGGTAAGTAGTGATACTATAATTATACTATAGTTTATCATGGAATATTTATCAGAGTTGGTTAATATATAGCTTGTAGAACATCATCTCTATTTTGCTCATAACTTTACTATGTAAAATTAATGATGCAGTATGTAAGAGCCTCTGTGATAATGCATGTTGTTACGTTTCTTGTAGACTGTTGACATAATATGCATGATCAATGAACCACCCACAACAATATTAAATAAGCAATATTATTGAATTGTAGCAACATCTGGGTATTGTTGGTTTATAATGTTGGTGTTGTGATGCAGTGATCTTACCCATAGTAGGCTTCATGCACCATGGACTGCGCTAAAGGGATGTAATTCATCTTGTGCTAATGGCTAATGGTATAGTTGTCAGAGTGTCTGCCTACTTATGAAGGTAATAATTGTATTACTATAATATATAAACATTGTTAGTGACCACACAATAATGCAGCTCTTCTTCATGATGCTGTTAATTGCCTGCTCAGTAGGTAAGTAGTGATACTATAATTATACTATAGTTTGTCATGGAATATTAAATCGGAGTTGGTTAATATATAACTTCTAGAACATCATCTCTATTAAAATAACTTTACTGTATGATGCAGTATGTAAGAGCCTCTGTGATAATGTTGTTACATTTCTTGTAGACTGTTGATATAATATGCATGATCAATGAACCACCCACAACAATATTAAATAAGCAATATAACTATATATTATTGAATTGTGGCAACATCTGGGTATTGTTGGTTTATGACGTTAGTGTTGTGATGCAGTGACCTTACCTAAAGTACCATGGACTGCGCTAAAGGGATGCAATTGCATGACCTTGTGCTAATGGCTAATGGTATGGTTGTCAGAGCGTCTGCCTACTTATGAAGGTAATAATTGTATTACTATATATAAACATTGTTAGTGACCACACAATGATGGAGCTCTTCTTCATGATGCTGTTAATTGCCTGCTCAGTAGGTAAGTAGTGATACTATAATTATACCATAGTTTATCATGGAATATTAAATCGGAGTTGGTTAATATATAGCTTGTAGCACATCAGGCAATAACAGCATCATGAAGAAGAGCTCCATCGTGTGGTCAGTAACAATGTTTTATATAATATATTATAGTAATACAATTAATTATTACCTTCATAAGTAGGCAGACACTCTGACTACTATACCATTAGCAAAAGGCCAATTATGGTCAAATACTATGGGTAGGGTCACTGAATTACAACACTAACATCATAAACCAACAACACCCAGATGTTGCCACAATTCAATAATATATAGTTATATTGCTTGTTTAATATTGTTGTGGGTGGTTCATTGATCATGCATATTATATCAACAGTCTACAAGAAACATAACAACATTATCGCAGAGGCTCTTACATACTGCATCATTAATTTTATATAGTAAAGTTATCCTTATGAGCAAAATAGACATGATGTTCTACAAGCTATATATTAACCAACTCTGATTAAACTATAGTTACTGACCACACAATGGAGCTCTTCTTCATGATGCTATTAATTGCCTGCTCAGTAGGTAAGTAGTGATACTATAATTATGCTATAGTTTATCATGGAATATTAAATCGGAGTTGGTTAATATATAGCTTGTAGAACATCATTGCTGAACTGATGACTGTATATTATTATAAATTATAGTCTCAGTGAGAGGTCAGCTTGTATCATGCAGAGCCAGTACTACCTGTGTTGGTGGGCAAGGTGATGATGTAGGAGTGGCAGCGGATGGGAGAGCCTGCTGTCTGGATAACCCAAGAGCTCTAGCCTTTGTTCCTAACGAAGGAACCTGTGTAGCTTGTGTTGGTGAGTTAACATGTGTTATGCCAGGCACGGATGATAAAATTGTTCTGTGACTACTTCGCACTAATTATTTAGTTTTTGGTTTCTTTAACACCTCATTCTCTGGAGTAGAGCAGGGACCTAGTTACTCGGTGCCAGTGGGCTACCAGAAAGGTGCTGCAATAGCTAGACAAAACTTGATATTTAATGTCGATAGTATTCCAGGCACTGCAAGTGAGTGGCTGTTTATAATCCTAGTATTGATTAACTGCATGATCACCTGCAGGAGAGGGTTCACAGTTTGATTATACCGTAAACACTTTGACAGTGAGGGGTTTATTTAGTGCTACCCAACCTGATAGTGTGTGGGTCACCTTCCGTGTGGATGCTATTGCTCAAGAACCTAATGAGACATTCACTCTTACACTGGATCCAGCTACTGTCGCACCAACTCCAAGAGAGGGATTATTTTTCCAAAATGCCATTCAAGTGACAATTGTGGACAGCGACAGTAAGGCTGCATGCATGATGCACCTGAAAATAAATTTTGCATATTTGGACCAATCTGCAGAAATTTAATATCAAACACTGTTAGTACCCACTAGAATTATTGCCACCTTGAGGTATAAGCAGGAACTGGCATATGAATGTCACACCGCTCTATTGCACTCATATGCTCCTGGCATAGGCTAGCCTCGTCCCCAGGCTCCTCCAAGCATTGAAAAACTGGGAGGAACCTGGGGACGAGGCTAGTTATCTGTGGCTTGTAAAATGATCTAGCTACTATACATTGCATCAGGAGCACATCTCTCTCATGGGCTTCTGATTGCACCAGCTGCACCTTTCAAATAAGGGAAAACAGCCTTAAGCACTGCGCCTAACACCAAGGACCTAATAGACTCCTAAAGGAGAAGAGGGCATGTAACTAGGCACCTGGCAAAATCAGTGCTGCCAACATCTTTTGACAAGAAATCCTAAGATTTGTGAAGAAAATCCTGTCAAATGTATTAGCCTTATGGGAATAGGTAGCCAAAAAATCCTAATATGTTTCATTTGCATATGCTAATTAGGCAAATTTCATGCTCAAAAATCCTACTATTAGGACAAAATCCGAGTTTTTGGCAGCACTGCAAAATTTAAATCTAGGCTAAAAATAGTAAAACCCTCAGTATGCATAGTGCAGTCCAGACAGCTGTTGTTACTATAATTAGTTACAAACCACTGTCTGGTTTGAATTTTGCTAGGTACACAGGACAGTATGGCAGTTACATGCCCTCTTCTCCTTTAGGAGTCTATAAGCCCTTGTTAACACATGATATGGGCCAACCTACAGAAGTCGGATGTTCCTTTGGGTGGCTCATACGTACACTCCTGATTGTGATTATATACATTAAAGGCGCAGTTGCACGGAAGCGGAAGCGCTCAATTACGTAATGAAGACGCTTTGGATAAATCATCGCGCGCAATGTATAATATGCACGTAATAATAATGCAAGCGCGTTGCGACCTCCGAACCTAGGCGCTAGGTCGCGTGGAGTGGTTTGTTATTGCTGTGCACCACATGGCTTCTGTATGTGCTGCTGGGCCCCCTGCTGCTCGCTGCCTTCTTTCTGCCGACTCCTGGTCTCGCACCACCTCTTCTCCTCGCGCACGAGCTCATCGTGGAAGCCATCTCTCCAGATAACGCACGCCCCAAAACATTCGCGAGCGGCCTGGAGCGCGGGCTATTCTTGCATTCCAATGACGTTTGCTCAACCAATCAGATTTGAGTATTGAAATCCGCTAGCATTTTTCAAAATATTTGGCGCCAAAATTACTTCCGTGCAACTGCGCCTTTAATTTTATAAGTATGCATTCTGTTCTTAACAGGTGTTCAGATCTCGTTCACTGAAGATAGTTATCGGGCCAATGAGCCTAGCCCAGGGGGTCCTGCCACAGCTCTACCTGTTATAGTTTCCAAGAATTTACAAATTTCTTCTCGAGTTGAACTAGTGGTTGTTCCTTTAACCATTCAGGAAGCTAGAGCCACATCCCTTCCTCTTCCTCCAAACATTCCAGATGATGATCATCGTTCTCCACCCTTTGCAAGTAATACAAATATTTGTTATAGTATTAATTATGTCTGGTAGATCTATTAATATGTCAGAAGTTGACTGATTCCATTCAGATTTGAATGATTTCAACAACACTAACATCACTATTGTCTTTGAGCCTGATGAGGATGCACCGGGGATCTATGAAAAGAGTGCTCCAATTTCTGTTACTGATGATGCTATAAATGAAGCAACAGAACAAGTGTTTGTTGTGGAGCTGCGACTGGTTAGCAGTGTAGATCCAGCCGGAGTTAATCTCACTACACAACCATCAAGTCTGTGTAAAATAATTGATTATCATGATTGTAAGCAGTTTCTATCAATAAAAACGTATAATTTGCTATAATGATAAAGTTATGTTATTGATACCATTACAGCAGTCAGAATTGGATTTGAGCTACCTGGCTACACGTACACAGAACCAGTGTTTGCTACGACCATAGATTTCTTTTATGTGCCACCTACTGGTTGCCCTGAAAATGGACTAATCTATTTGGTCAAAGAAAACAACGTAACGTCAGAACAGACTTTTCTAGTTATTATTCAAGTCACAGATTCAGCTCCTTCTGGCACTGCTATTCAATCAGCTACAATTAATCAAGATTATCGATATGCACCAGCTGATCGTAGAAGTCAAAGTATATTTTTCCGCCCCTTTGAACAGAGGGTTCTTGTTTGGTTTGAGTTACTTGCTGATGCTCTCCCTGAAGGAACTGAAGCTTTTCACGCTAGTGTATCTCCTGAAGTTGGTAGTCGGATGTTTCTAGATGGGAGAATGGAGAGGTTTCCTATTTCCCTAAACCCCATAAATTTGGCATCTGAAGTCTTTATAACCATCATAGACAATGCAGGCCGTAAGTTTCAAATGCATGCATGCAGTGTTTTGTCATGCACTAACTTTTTTTAATTACATGCTTATAGCTATTATAATTGGATTCACAAACACAAGTTACATCGTTAACGAAACAGTTGGAATCCTGCAAGTTGATGTCCAAGTTTTCAGTTCTCCAGATGACCAGCCTCTGCTAACAACTGCAAATCTTGTCATTCAAACAATGTCTGGATTAGCAAGTAAGTGCATAATTAAATTCAACCTATCTAATGGTATGGATGTTTTAATCGATTATAAGCTGGAGGAAGTGACTATCAGGAGATTCATGCAATAGCATCAGATGTGTCTCTGACATTAAATGATGCAAATCAACGACAATCATTTAGTGTGGCTATCATAAATGATTCATTTTATGAGCTGGATGTAGAAGATTTCACATTAGTGCTGAGAATTGATCCAGTTGAGATTCCACCACCTTCAAATGTAATACTCTGTCCAAAAGTTTCATCTGTTCAGATCTTAGATGATGATGGTAAGATCTATCAGGATAGTTTATAGCTAATCATAGAGAACAATGTTACTGATTGTGCAGTGGTTGTAATTGGCTTCCTGAATACTTCCTACACTGTGGTTGAGAGTGATAGAGTAATAAATATCCAGATTGGAACAGTTCAAGGTGCACTACATGTACAGAGACCAGTGATCATTGAACTCTCTACTAGAGATATTTCTACTGATGGTTAGCTATAAAGCTATATCACATATATTATACACATGATGCAAACCTTAGCGTTTTCTCCTCACAGGCAGCAGTGACTACAGAGGACTTGTACGGCAACAGTATACACTAAATTCCACCAGGAATACAATAAATGTTACTATTATCAACGACAGTGTATTTGAGCAGACAGAATCATTTCACGTAAGCCTTGCTTTCCCTGGAGCTCTACCTACCAGAGTGTCTTTGGCAGCCAGCATGGCACAAGTCACCATACTAGATGATGATGGTGATAAAAACAGTATGAAATAACACTAATGTGCAATAAAGTTTATGAATTATTATTCTTTGATGTAGATCTCCCGAAATCTGCAGAGAATACCAGTACTGTCACAGTGCTAATAGTGGTGGTCGTATGCATTCTAGTTTTCCTTCTTGTAATAGCAGCCATTGTGATAGTGATCTACTTTGTATTAAAAAAGAAGAGCAAAAGAAAGATTCTAGATTTGCAAGAACACGCATATGAGTCAGTCTCACCGCCACCCAGTGTGTATACTACCTCACTCTCAAAGTCCACAAAGTTCACTGATTGTGAATCTGATGACACTAAGCAGAAAACTTTTGATTCTAAAGTTGAGCTGACAGAAAATGTAGCTTACGGCTCCTTTAAACCACTGTCAACGGCTGATGCTACCCCAAACTCAGCGTCAATTACAGCTGACTTGTAAACTTAACTTGTTTGTGTCACACTACAAAAATAGAGGAGTCAGTTGTTGAAACAAATGTAGTTAGTAAAACCTAGAATATTAACATAGTCTCATTCAAACACTCCCACTTAGAGCTAGTCAGCTGACTGAAGTACTTATGCAATTTGTTATGTAACACTATCTTGCTACCATGCATTTCTCAGATAATTTTCAAAACAACCGCGTCCTACCATTGCGCATGCGCAAATATTCACACGAAGCTCAGATAGTGACCCTAGAAGCAGGCCTTT
>OZ219978.1:0-19764 GCA_964291365.2 Stappiaceae bacterium | reverse complement strand
CCCGGTTCGCAAACTATTTCCACTGGAAGTACTGTAAATTAAGTGAAACTTGCACAGTACCCAATGTGGGCTGCGTTTTACGGTAAAAATAGTAACCCTTTAGTTATGGAATTTCACGAGCTGAGCTGCATGCTGCGTAGATGTTGGACGTACGAGGCTGCGCGAATCCGACAAGCACTGTGCATCTTGAAGATATGGCTACACAAATGAGAATGAAGCTACCTTCACTAAAGTTGACTCAAAGATTAACACAGGGGGTAGTTAGGCACCGTACTGTTCCGCGTGGAATGACTACCTGTTCAAGGTTCAAGTCCCGGAGACGAGACAACCTCGCAAACTCAGGAGTGCCCAGAGGCAGCCAGCTTTGAAGAATCAGGTGCCACTTCTCTAGAGGATGATGGAGAGTCACCAATGCTAAATGTTGATGGTTATGACCAAGATCTAAGTGGTCCTAGTCTTCACGACATAAGACAAAAAGCTGCTACTGCTGCTTGGGAAAAGAACCGTTTTGCCATGCTGAAAACTTTCATTGAATGTAATGCCATGCCAAGTAACCAGACTTGCATCATGTGTGCCAGTGAAGCAAAATGCAGATGTTTACAGTGTGCATCATGGGTATATTTCTGCTCCAACTGCTTGCAGATGCTCATCGCTCGGTAAACATTTTCCATGTTGGTGAAATATGGGAGGTAAGGTATCCGATAGCTAATGCCTTATTTCCTTACTGCGATGATAACAACTGATCTGTGGCAGAACTGGCTATAGCTAGATTTTATATAGTCCAGACTAGCCACTCCTCAGCTCAGTGCATGACTCATTACTATGTGACTGGAACATTATTAAATTTTCATGCACTGGTATCCCTGACTCGAAAAGGCATGATTAGCCCATTTTTCTATGCAGATCAGGGCATGTACATGTGCATAAGCATAACACTATAATAGCGCAGGTATATCAGTGATGTAGCTAAAGAGTATTTAAAAAGCCAGTGCAAATATGTTTGACATGGTATTTGAAACTACAGAAATATCCTGTGATGTTTAACCACTCTTCAATTTGCTTCTAGTGATAAGCTTGGGTGCATGGAATTATGTATATAGCAGCTATACTTCTATTATGACATTATGCTATTAGTATATCATTCCACTTTCCATTTTGAAGGAAGGAATGTTTAAGCCACTTGTGTTCCCAAATCGAGTTGTAGATGTTCGCCCACTGCACCAGTGCTCAAGTTATACACTTCATCCACTCTGCTGCATTGATGGAAATGGTATGTACATAATTATTGTCTTAGCAATTTAATTGTATAGCCCAAGAATATATTGAGGACCTTAACAGCAGATCAGTGCCTATGAGCATGAATATTTAAGTAATGAAATTACAACAATAATAATGCAGCAGTACATGTAGTTGGGATACATCATGCAACCCTCAAAAATTTGATTACATGAAGGAATTAGTTTAGCCTGAATATATAGTCCACCTGCACAAGCTGTACTCCTAAAACTACATTATATGCAGGTACAGAACACAACATCAAATTTGCGTATTGCCAATGTGAACCACTGGTAATAACATTAGTCGTGCCAGGTTATGGCCAGCAAGCCCTCAGCAACCACAAATTGCATTTACTTTCGATCTGCTGGATTGGGCTGAAGCATTATTACTAGAGTGTCAAGTTGCTATGAAAGATTTGTGCAAAGCTCTATACTTTAAATCCCCTCATCTTGTCGTAAAAGTATGTGCAGTATTGATTTATCCTGTAAGATTGTTGTGGTTAGTGGTAATGTGAAATTAAACACAGAGAAAAGACATTTATTCATCCTTAATTGATGCTTTTGAAGAGTACCGGTAAGTTAGTTTATACTGGCAAATGCATGATATGACTTATATACATAATAACTACTGTGCAGATGGATGAAGGTTGAGCTGCGGAATCTTACCCTCCTATGTCCCAGTCTTGATTCAGGAAATGTTTGTCCAGCATGTCCAAAGGTATCCAAAACATACCTTGTAACATTACAGGGTTCTGCCCAGAATGATCTGAGTGATGGCTAAGCTGTAGTGAAGATGGCATTATATTGCATTGAACATAGTATTTTAGTACTATTATTCTCTCTGAGTGGTGTTTGTTTTAAGCTTGAGTGGCGGTACAAAAAAAGATTGAGTGGTGGTTGGGGCTGACCACTCCTGACCAGTGTGGGCAGAACCCTGATATTATAATAATATTAATAATATAAATCCTCGATTGTTATGACAGGATGCTGGTGCAATGATACTGTCAATGGATGCATTGTTTGGTTTGCCTAGAAAGCACTCGGCTGGTTACAGTTGTCGTGAAGCTCTTCATGGTAGCCTATACTTCCTTGATCAACCATCTGTTGATGAGTTTGTACATTCAACCACCCTGGAGAAGATCCCACAGGTTGGGCAAGCACAATAAATGTATCACTATTCACTGTTGTGCATAAATTAGTACTTGCATGAGCTGTAGCTAAATTATTATAGGCATGCAACAATTTCCTCGCTGGGGATTCTCTACGGTCTTCTCAAAGATTTCATGCATTAGACGAAACTGCACTGTTTGGATGTGCTTGTAAACATGAATTCCCTTGTTTATTCCTCAATCTTAAACATGGTGAAAGGTAATGTGTATGACTAGTATATTATTATGTACACTATACTATACTGATGTATGTATTGGTATAATATGTAGATTGTCCTATGGTCTATTCTTGTTGCACGAACTTTTGCAACGTTTACCAGAGAAAGTCAATCTGCACATTATGTACGATGTTGCCTGCACTTTCGTTCGACACCTGAAATCAAATGATAGTCATCTTTTGGAGAAGGTTGCATTTGCCGTTCCATCTTTTCATGCATATGGTCATAAGCCTTCCTGTCAAGTAAGACATGCTTAACATTGTGCTACATATCTTTAAAGCTTACAGTATAAATTCAGGTTTTGTATGGTCCTCTGCGTTGTGATGGTTTTGGACTTTCTGATGGTGAAGTAATGGAGCGTCTTTGGTCTTACCTCAGGAGATTCACTCGGATGACTAAGGAAATGCGCCCTTCCCACCGTACTGATGTCCTTGCACATGCTTTGTTATACTATGGCTGTATGACAAAGAAAAAGCTTGGTATGTTGGTATTATATGATGTGATACATTACTATCAGGTTCCATATATGTATAGCTTCACTTCTCCTCCGGCGTTGGAATAAAGCAAATGAAATGAAATGTGTTGCTATTCAGCAGTTCACTTCCCTTATAGCTCATGTCCAAGGTCTGTTAATCGTGCATACAATTATCCATTCTATCGATGGTTACCTAAATACCATGATGTACCAATACATGCAGTAGCAATTGATGACAAAGTTATAGAAAGCTGGATTGAGGATGAAACGACTGTAATTGTCACTGGTGGATTCCAGCCAACAAGTTAGCCATCATAAATTGTGTAAATCTTAATACCATAGTCACCCAAAAGAGGGCCCACTAATCTAATATTATATCCACCTACCCCCCCCCCCCCCCCCCCCCAAGTTTCACCTCAAATTCCTGTTGAGGTCTAAAACCTGTTTTAGAGCACCCATGCAGAGCCCCATGCACCTGGTATACAAGCATTGCAAATAGGGTATTTCCACTATCAAACAAGCCTGAGGGTACAGTGAGACTGACTTGCATACCACAAGGTGCAAAATAAATTGTTTACACTGGTACAAATTTAATGTACTTAAGGTGCACCATACATGTGCACCCATGGGACCTTTATTGCGAACTATACTGTTCATCTTTGATATACATGCAGTTACGACTGAGTGGAAAACACATTATTATTTTATGTTACACAATTACTACCTGGCAAGGTAACTAATACCTGGATCCATTTATTGTACCAACAATTGAGTACTGATCATAGCTATGCCCTGCTTCTTTTTATTCCACAGCGATCATCTTGCGAGTTGCAACTTCAGTGAAAGAGCAGTGGTCCAAAAGAAAGTGTTTGAGTTAGTTATTATGCTATCAGTACAATATTAAGTTTATCAAGTATATATCAATAATACACAGCATGGATTGCCAACTAGCAGATTTTGAAAGAAAGCATGGTCTGAAAAATCGCTGGAAGAAAGAAGATCAAGAGTACACAGATACAAGAAAGGCATTTTTAAATGAGAAACAAAAGCAATTGCACTCCTGCTTGTGGGCCACTGTTGTTAAAAGGCACTACCTGTTGTGTATGAAAGCCAAATATGCAGGTAAGCTGCACATTCTGTGTACAAGGGTTTGCTTGATTGCTCAGAGCATCTCCATCAGTGCATGATGGTGCATGTGGCACACATGGCCAATGCTTTTGTACTGAGTTGATGTAGCTGGGAACATAATGTGCTACTTATAATATAGATGGACAGAAAATTGCAAAAAGGTTGTCCTCTTCCATCACCAAAGAAACTAAAAGAGCCAAAGAGTTGCTTGAAGAGTACAATGCAACTTGTTTACAATTGGATATTGGCAGAGAGCAATCTCCATTGCAATTGCAAGAAATATTGCCAATAAATTCAGAGTTTTGGCAAACTTTTCCATTGGCCAAATATACGACTTCAAGAGGTGTGCTGTGGAACACCAAAAGGGATGTTATTCAAGCATTTCTGCTGAAAAAACGCAGTGAAGAGGAATTACAACTACTGGAAGATGCAATGCAGAACGTGCTTGAATACTGGTCAAACAGAATTGCTGCTATTACTGGTGAAATTGAACGGCTACAAGAGAATGATAATAGTCAGTTTAATGTTGGTGCCATTAACTCATTGAGGCATCTCTTGTGGGAAGCCGAGTTACAGCTTTCAAAAGCTGTTGCCTCATTTAGGAACATTGTTGATCATCCTGTGTCTATAGATGTTGCAGATGCATGTAGCCAAAGTGACTCAGACTCTGATAATTCAACCAATTCAGAGAGTGAAGATGAATATGGAGTGTATAAATAAATATAATAATGTATAGATCTCTATGGTAATCTGTTCTGAATGTGCTACTGTTATTGTTCTTCAAATTAATATTTTGTATATTAAGATACATCGTGTACAATGATATGAACTGATACTAATCTTAATGTACATGTCATCATAATTAGCTATAAATCTATATGTTATGCATGTCTCACACTGATCATCTAGCAGTTCACCCTCAGCCACTACTTTGCATATTATAATTATACTCATAAATGATCATTATGGTTTTCCAGATAAATTACTGGATCAAGGTTCCAGGTTTCCCAGTAAATAAGTATACAAAAGGTTTCTAGGTTTTTCACTGAAGTACTGGTAAAAGGTACTAGATTCTCCAGTGTCTGATTTCCACCACCACCCTAACCCCAACTCAATCTGATTCTAAACCCACTCTACATTCAATAATATATACTGCAGGTTTGTAGGTTTTCCACTCAAGTACAGGTCAAAAGTGCTGAGTTTTCCAGTTAGTGTTTCCACCAACTCAAGCATACTGCAGGTTTGTAGGTTTTCCACTACATTGCTGGTCAAAGGTGCTGAGTTTTCTAGTCTAGACACTCGGATCATGCATGGTTACATCAAAACAAATTTATTAGTGGAATAATAATAGTGCATGGAATATGCACTTGTAAATAGCTATAGTACACAATAAAGTTTGGCTATACACAATATATTTTCATTATTGACTACACAGTCATGTCCTCCAAAAACTGTTTACAAGTAGAGCATTTCCAATCCAAGCTTGAGTCATAGTTGACACAATCAAAGTGAAACCATTTATAGCAGCTCTCGCATTGGATCATTGGGTGCATTTTCTCGTTGGGCATCCTACAGATACAGTATATCTTCTCAGAAACCATGTGCTTAACACGTCCTCCCAAAGGAATACGTCGTTGCTTGGTGGTTGGAAACCTAATCATTTTTCCAGACTCAAAACAACACTTCAAATGCTGCCTCATGAGGGATACATTCCAGTAGCATGGTGCTGGATCATGACCATATACCAGTTCTGTTCCACAGGCAATCGCAAAAACACCACAGTCACAACCATTTGGCTGTGGCATAAGGTTGACAATGTCCAAATTAAGCTGATCACCTTTAGGCCTTATGAGTGCACAAACTTGCTCAGTTCATCAAATTCATACTAACTGTGGAGGATTGGTGGCTATCAAATAATTGAACAGAATCAGTGACACAGGTTTCACCACCTGACTGAATTAGTATGTTTGAAGCAGTAACCCAATGATCCCTGTCGTGAAGTACCTGAATAAACTTTTGTCCTGGCACAATGTGTTTGAATCCAAGATTTCGTCCAAGTTGTGGACTTTGCCACCCACCAATATCCTCGTTGAGCTTAGATAGCAGGATGCTAGCGGCATAAATGATGGAGTCAGTTAACCATGAAGTAGCAGACTCTAAGATTGCTTTGTCAGCCATGAACAAGCACAGTTCCTTGATCCAGTACTCATTTTGATTTGACTTCCTGAGTTCAGCTGACTGCTCCTGATTTGAATTCTCAGCTGATTGGAACTTCAGATGTGTTGAGCTCTCAGCTGTCAACAGAGGATTTTTCTGATTTGATAATAGTAGATTGTTGTCACCAGTTTGGTTACTGGTAGCTGAGTGTTGGGTCATTATAATAAGTATTCATTCCATAAATCAGTGTCAAGATAGAGCTTACTTGGTGTTTCTGCACTAGCTTGAGTTGAGATCTCAGCTGTTAATTGAGGTGTTTCCAGAGTGTCATCATTACCACTCATTGACAAGTTGGTTGAAGCTATATTATTATTATAGTTCACTTTATTATGCATGGAGGCAGCATACATCTTAGCATGCATATACCTATTAATTTTTGCACTCTAGATAATGCTGGTAGTTTTTTCTTACGGGGTTGAGACGTACGACTTCCTACTTGGTTTGCTATAAATTTAAGTCTATATAGCAATAGTATATATGAGAGTTAGGATGATCAGCTTACTTTTGGCTGATATCTGATTCTTCTGACTCTTTGAACCTTGACGTTTCTCCTTGGTTGAACTAGATGTGGACAGCTCTTTCTCTTGAGAATTCCCATCAACACTTGCAGACAGATGGTTAGTTGCAGCTATGAAATATTCATATTTAGTGTTGTACGCACAATTATTTGTAACTTACAGTGCACTCCGGTAGCAGCTGGTGATTTCTTCTTCTGAGCTTTACATGCTCTACTTCTCACTGGATTGGCTATATAAAGCATGGTCACACATTACATATTTTACTGGCACCAATGTAGGGCGGCTAAATATCCCAAGACTTACTCATAGCTGAATCCTGATTCTTCTGGTTTGAGTTTTCTGATGATGACTGTCCCTTCTGTGCCTTGTTGTGGTTGGCTGTATAAAATTAGAAATTATGTATTGAAATATAGAAGTGCAAAATCTTATCCTCATCTAAAGATTTTTGCTTCTTAGTACTCTTCAGTTTTGCAGCTAACATTGTGATTTACAAATTAAATTATTATAATAGAGTCCATATATATGACCTGTTTTAGCAACAACAACAAACATGATTAAGTACCTGAATTAACTTTCTGATTTGGAGCACAAACTGTCACATTTTCAGGCAATTTAGGAGGGTTGGCTGAAAGGGAAAATTATCCCGTAACTGCATGCATGCTATAAATTAAAGTATGAGTTAGGATGATCTGCTTACTTTTGGCTGATATCTGATTCTTCTGATCATGACTCTTTGAAGTTTGACGTGTTTTCTTTGTTGAAATCTTAGATGAGGATAGCTCTTTCTTCTGAATTGACAATGATTTCCCATTAACACTTGCAGACGGATGGTTAGCTGCAGCTGTGAAGCATTCATTTTTAGTAAAATTATAGGCACAATTATTAATAACTTACAGTCTACTCTGGTAGCAGCTGGTGGTTTCTTCTTCTGAGCTTCATGTGCTCTATTTCTCTGTGGATTGGCTATATAAATAATGGTCACACATTACATTCATTACTGACACTGGAATACCCTTACTCCCAGCTGATTTCTGATTCTTCTGATTTGAGCTTCCTGATAATGATTGTTTCATCTGTACCTTACTGTGGTTGGCTATAATAATAATAATTATTATTATAATTAAGCTAAAAGTGCAAAATCTTATCCCCATCTAAAGATGTTTGCTTTTTGCTCTCAACTTTGCTACTAATCATGATTGTGATTTACAAAATAGAGTCTATCAGCTGTTTTAGCGGTGATAACAAACGTACCTGAATTAATGTTCACATTTGGAGCACAAGCTGTTTCGTTATTTGCCAGTTTTGGAGGGTTGGCTGAAAGTGAAAAATATAATCCTGTATAACTACATGCATACCGGCTGTGAATATAATACATGCACAATTAACCTCACCAGTAATAGTAAGTGCATGAAGATACTCAATGAGTTGTGGATGAAAAGAATCACTCATTGAAGATGTACTTACTAACTCCATCTTATCTTCAAAAAAGGCAACTGCAAAACCACAATATCCGAGGTTTTCCAGCTCTTCAAACAGCAATAACATTATTTATTTGCAGGCCATGCATTTGCTATTTCACTGAAGCTTTTATAATAATATTATGGGGAATAATAATGGATCAGACTGCCCTATTATTTATGTCAATGTATAATGTGATAAAAATTAAATGTTATAGGTAGCTACACGTACACT
Organism: Stappiaceae bacterium; assembly: GCA_964291365.2. Lineage (GTDB taxonomy): Bacteria > Pseudomonadota > Alphaproteobacteria > Rhizobiales > Stappiaceae > JBDWFY01. The sequence continues at coordinate 11,070 of OZ219978.1, read as the reverse complement.
GCATGAGTGCATGGTTTTGAGTTTGCAGTAAATTAATAAGCTTAATTCTTTGACATCACTAGTTTTAGTTTCTGCCAAATTATTTCATAGTAAATTGTGAAGAAGCGTATGATCATTCCATAATAATGATCATCATTCAGCACATACTTTTAATGGATGTCTATATAAAGTAACTGAAATTAAGTAAGTTCTCTCAAATTTGTGACCTATGTGTGTCACCTAACATTTGATTTTTATTGTTGGGCTTCACAAACCCAAGGCTGTTACATCATAAAAGCAGTTCATTTGCTCTTTAGGTAAATTAATATTAAACACTTTTGTTACATGCAATCGTGCATGTTATAATTTATATTTGTGTAATTGTTGGGTCGCCTAGGTACATACGATAAAACATAATAATTATACCAAGTGCTGTATTCGAGCAAATACTTTGCTGCCCCTTTGAATAATTTTTCGCCTTGTCATTGGCTCAGATACTGAATCAACACTCCTTTGCTGAAGGCTTTCCTTCTCTTTCTTGGTCAAGCTTTTATAAGCTACACTTGCTTCTTTATTAAAAATTCCTGGGTCGTCAGCCATGGCAGCTTTCCCAGCTAAATGAAACAGAAAAGTAACTAGTATCAGTGTTAGTTATCATGCCAGAATCATTCAAACCTTCTGACTTCGCAAACTCTTTCAAATATTCATGCCACATTGTGGTCTTCCTCCGCTTTATACTCAGAAGATTGGCCTCACTATCAGCTGCTTCAAATGCTGCTTTTCTTTTCATATTTCTTCTACGTATCCAATTCTAAAAGGATTATAGAATAGTTGGACTATTTAATTAGTATACATTGGGCATGGCTACTCTCCTCTGTACCTCTATTTGGCTTTGTTCAAGACCAGTTGCTCCCGCGGCACTGGCAATATCTGACCTATATTGCTTCCCCCATCCTCTCATTCCACGTGCATAGAATGACTCCAGAACCTGGGTAATGTGCTTAGGGAAGGGTTGATAGCTTACACTGGGACAGTCAACCTGAGGTTCTTGACTTTGTGATACAGAGTCACAGTCATCATCATGGTCAAGACTCTGAGTAGTCATTAGTGTCCAAGAGGCTTCAGGATGCTCCTCAGCGGATTCTTCAGCTGATATATCTTTAATATCATCCCTATGCTTAACACTCAGAGAGTATTCGGGCTCCATAGAAGTCATCCTAGAAACGATTGAGCAGCTACCTAGCTCAGCAGGCTGCAACCATACTAGCTCTTCCCGCGCCCGCGCCTTTTATAAATCGGTGTGTACGGGGTTAAAATTATTGGCGCCCGCACCCCCAGTTATTCACTACTAGAGTGTTAACTTTTATACAGTACATTCAGTGGTAAAAGTTTGCGAACCGGGTGGCCATCTTCCCGGCAAATCCATTATAACGAACTAACCGCGTGGTGTGATACGGAGCGTATACGGAAACATTGAACGTTGAGCTATGTACGTACAAAAGGCTCCGTTTCTCGAAAAATTGTAAACTGAGACACGGGTGACCCGTGTACAATTTTTAAGCCATAACTCGGCCTAGGAACCTTTTTAGAGCCTGATTCTTTGACCGTTGAACTCTACAGTAAATTCTGCGTCGATCTATACCGAAAACGCGGATTTCATAAAAAATTGCGAGTGGTCGATTTTTTCATAGCGGGTCACAAATTATTATTGATTTGTCTGTGTACTTTGGTGAGAGTTCGTTCTCTTTAAATTCTGATGAACTGATGTTGACTTCTCCTCTATGATGGTTTAGTATCAGTAATCCAATTCCTTTACTTTGTATTATGGTTATTCTCTTCATTTCCACGCTTTGACAGTGGACTAAAGTTAATGCTGAAATGAAAGTTTTGTTCTCTCTGAATTTATTTATGTAGTATGAACCACAGAAACTGAGACGCAAGTTCTTTAAACTTATCTCAGCAATTTCATTCAGGATTATACCAGCACCTCTACTGCTATTGTCACTGATTTTGCAGATGATGGTTGTCAAACTTGGTTCACCAATAATCACCAGGGAACTAAGATTAGTGAAGTTCACCTGAGATGTTAGATGTAGTTCATCGATTTTCAAATTGACATGCAAATTCATCAGCACTTCAATATGAGCTGCAATTGTCTCCAAAGACTCACTTTGACAAGCCATTTGTGGAGATTCTGTGTTGTTCTGAGGATCACAAGTTACATCATATGTCTGGTTCATTGACTTAGTGCTCACTTGAGCAACAAACGTAATGGCGATAAGTACCAGAATCTTTGTCACCATCATTTTTGTACAGGCTATAGTAATGTATCGTTCCTCCCTGTCCTGCTCTCTCTAGTTGAGTAGTTTAGTAGATGGAACAGAAAAGAACGTACAAAATAACTAACTAAACAGCACATACACACATTATTTATACACACAATGATAGTCACTATGACACAGTACATGTTCCAATACAGTAATAATTGTTTGAAAGATAACAACCCAATTGTATTATTGATCAAAACTTGCTTACCACACTTTTATTTGTCTGTATCAGTACAGACAGGACTGCTTTACTGATACAAAAACAACCCACACGTACATTGTACTTGTACACACCACACAATGGAGAACAGCGATCATCATGTACATGCTACTCTTGTAGAGTTCAGATCAGGTTCAGGTGTCTAGTGGGGACTATTAATTTCTACCAAAACAATAGAATTGTAGTGCAGATTTGTACTGCTATACATGCTATACATTGGATAACAATTACCGTTAATCTTTACAACTCAGTTTGTTTGCTTAGCTAATGTAGAAATACAACGTATGGGAGTTTGGCCATGGTGCAGCTGTGTTGTTTATCCCACTGTAGTTGATTGACTACTATGCAGTGTTCCCTTCAGGAAATTTCTTTAAGTAGGTAAATTAATTTTGTGTTTTCTTGGTGAGGTATTACAATAGTCTATAACGTAGTGCTCTGAAACTTTAACTCAGTATTCTTGGAATTAAACACGGTATTTTCCTCGATTACATAGTTTTAGGGGGAACACTGCTACTAAGGGTAGCCACCCCCTCAGCCAACCTTCCTTGTAAAATTACCGATAAAATTCATTGGTCTCTAAAGATAATTACGAGTCACATGTTGTTCATATCATACTTAGTGTAAAGCTAAAAACTATAGCTACCAGAGTTCATTTGGTCAGCTAGTGTCCAGATAGATGCCATACTCAATGAGGAACTTACTCTCTATATTTGTGCTCTGTATTGCAGTTCATACTCAGCATGGCAAAATTCAAGCACTAGCTACGAAACCCAACATTGTTTTTGTATTGGTTGATGATTGGGGATATGCTGACATTGGATTCCGAAATCCAGCTATCAAGTCACCTAATTTTGATACACTAGCCAATACTGGCCTTATTTTAGATCGACACTATGTCTACAGATACTGCTCTCCATCAAGAGCTTCTTTCTTGTCTGGTCGATGGCCTCACCATGTTCACCAGTGGAACATTGATCCACCCAATGCTGCTGTAGGACTCAACATCAATATGACACTACTGCCAGCTAAGCTGAAGCAAGCAGGATACTCTACACACATGGTAGGCAAGTGGCATGAGGGATTCTTCAGTAAAGAGTACCTCCCTATTAATAGAGGATTTGACACATCATCGGGATTCCTGGCTGGATCTGAGGATCACATGAACGAGATGAAAGTATGTGCAGTGGATTTTTGGAAAAATGACGGATTTGACAAACGCAATGGAACATATGATGCTTACTTATACCGTGATGACCTGACTGAAATTATATCAAAACACGATCCAAGTCAACCATTTTTCCTCTATCTCCCTCTACACAATGTTCATAGTCCCTTTCAGGCACCAGATGAATGGCTAAATCTCTATGCTGAAAATTCCACTTGCAAAGTGCGTCGAACCTACCAAGCCATGGTGAGTGTTGCTGATAATGTAACTGGACATCTTGTGGAGCTACTAAAATCCAATAATATGTGGGACAATACATTCATGGTGGTATCTGCTGACAATGGAGGTGCAGGCTGTATGGGGAGCAACTACCCTCTGAAAGGATGCAAGGGGTCATACTTTGAAGGCGGTATTAGATCCCTCGCATTTGCAAATGGTGGGCTGATACCAGATAAGATGAGGGGGACTATATCTGAAGGATTCATTCACATTGCCGACTGGTACACTACCTTCTGTAAGCTAGCAGGAGTAGATCCATCTGATTCAGGACCTGGAAAGTTCCCAGTAGATGGACAGGATGTGTGGCCTATCATAACCGGAGTGAACACCACAACTCCTCACGAAGAGATCATGCTAGGATTCAACTTCACCACAATGGGTAGCCACGTTGGAGCTATAATCATGGGTGACTACAAGCTAATCATTAATAAACAAGCTACAGACAACTGTGACCATTTAATGTGGACACCACTGGATTATCCTTGTCGTAACGGACCAAATGGTCAAAATTGTGATCCCTATTGCTTGTACAATATCGTGGAAGATCCAGGTGAACACAATGAACTTTCAAAATCCGAACCCGAAAAGCTTCAAGAGCTGCTTCAGCATTACAATGCTTACGCTATAGAGCCAAGGGATATGCAGGATCAGGGATACCATTCTGGAGATCTGCCTGTCTACAATGATGCATGCAAGTATATGAATGAAAATGGAGGCTACTGGCAACCATGGAAATAAAATTTATATATTTTGCTCCTTATAAGTGTGCTCAGTTTAAAGTAGGCTGTATGTATTTTGGCAAGCACATTAAATTAGATTCACAGGTTGAATGATGGACAATAGCCTGTAGCCACATGACTTGTATGAATAATCTCTTTAGCACATGGCTTGAATTAATATTGAGTTTCGGGAAGATGAACAGTTCATTATAAACCACTGGCTTCATTGCCATATTATTGTGCAGTCCCATTTCCAGCTTTTCAATGTTAAGTTGTATGCTGAAAAACGTTGAAAAGCTGGAAATGAGCTTTGTAATTGTGATATGTAGTCATGTGATCCAAACAGTAACGTCATGTCAGCATACAAAGAACATTAAATTCGTTGGTAGACTGCATAGGTAGTGATAATCCTTTTTGGCCCTACCATCCCTATATACTTACTCTTTGGTTGCTTTTATACTTATTGCAGGTTGGTAGCTTAAGAGTAAAAGTTACATGCAGCAGCACTTGTAGTGATGCTGGTCATGCAGACAAACATGGCATGCTCAGGCAATTAACTTGTTTGCATGTGGAACTATATGACCATCAATTTTACTATAGCAGCAAAAGACTCTGGTATAGCTACCAGCAATACATTATTATATTATCTATAATAATATTATATAAAAGACTGTTGGTACCATGATTTCCAATAAAAATTCATTGATGTGTAGCTAATAGCAATAATAATACTGTGAGTCACATGATGAGTTGTTCATACGTGTACTACACTTGTTTGGGTGAAGGATAAAAGTTCATTTGGGTGAGCTAGTGCTATACTATGAAGAGAGAGGGCTATATATTCTCTGTAGTAGTTCTCTGTGTTGCAGTTATTACTCAGTATGGCTATGTTCAAGCCACACTGACTGCAAAACCAAACATTATTTTTGTACTGGTTGATGACTGGGGATATGCAGATGTTGGATTCCGAAATCCTGCTATTAAATCACCTAGTTTTGATGACCTAGCCAAAACTGGCCTCCTTCTGGATCGGCACTATGTCTACAGATACTGCTCTCCATCAAGAGCTTCCTTTTTGACTGGTCGATGGCCTCACCATGTTCACCAGTGGAACATTGACCCACCCAGTGCTGAAGTGGGACTCAACATCAACATGACACTATTGCCAGCTAAGCTGAAGCAAGCAGGATACTCTACACACATGGTAGGCAAGTGGCATGAGGGATTCTTCAGTAAAGAATATCTCCCTATTAATAGAGGATTTGACACATCATCGGGATTCCTCACTGGATCTGAGGATCACATGAACGAGATGAAAGATTGTGCAGTGGACTTTTGGAAAAACGATGGATTCGACAAACGCAATGGAACATATGATGCTTACTTATACCGTAATGATCTGACTGATATTATATCAAAACATGATCCAAGTCAACCGTTTTTCCTCTATCTCCCTCTACACAATGTTCATGGTCCCTTTCAGGCACCGGATGAATGGCTGAATCTATATGCTAAAAATTCCACATGTGAAGTACGTCGTATCTACCAAGCCATGGTGAGTGTTGCTGACAATGTTACTGGGCATCTTGTGAAACTGCTACAATCCAATAATATGTGGGACAATACATTCATGGTGGTATCAGCTGATAATGGAGGTGCGAGGTGTATGGGGAGCAACTACCCTCTGAAAGGGTGCAAGGGGTCGTACTTTGAAGGCGGTGTCAGATCCCTCGCATTTGCAAATGGTGGGCTGATACCAGATAGGATGAGAGGCACTAAATCTGAAGGATTCATTCACATTGCTGACTGGTACACCACCTTCTGTAAGCTAGCAGGAGTAGATCCATCTGATTCAGGACCTGGAAAGTTCCCAGTAGATGGACTGGATGTGTGGCCTATCATAACCGGAGAGAATACCACAACTCCTCATGAAGAGATTGTGCTAGGCTTCAACTATACCACAAATGATACTGACATTGGAGCTATAATCATGGGCGAATACAAATTTATCATTAACAAACAAGTTTCTAATTGTGACCATTTGATGTGGTCTCCATTGGACTACCCCTGTCGTAATGGAACACTTGGTGACAATTGTGATCCATACTGTTTGTACAATATTGTCCAAGATCCAGGTGAACACAATGAACTTTCGAAAACAGAACCCGAAAAACTTCAAGAGTTGCTTCAGCATTACAATGCTTATGCTAAAGAGCCAAGAGATATGCAGGACCAGGGATACCACGCTGCAGGAGATTTGCCTGTCTTTAAAGATGCGTGCAAGTATATGAATAAAAATGGAGGCTACTGGCAACCATGGAAGTGAATAAATTATCAAGTTTTGATTCTAATAATGTATTTTGGATTTGTAACAGTCATGAATTAGTAGTAAATAAATACATGTGCTCATTTTAAAACAGAATAGCTAATATTGTGTTATGTCAAGTACATTAAAAATAAATTTAGATTCACAATATGATTGGTATTCGCTAGCTAGCCAAATAATTTTATGAACAAACACATGACTGGAATAAACAAGCAAATTAAGTTAACCAATTCAATATTTAAAGTCTATCATTATTAGTAACCACATTCACATGCTCCCCCCAGGCCAGTATTTCAATGAGCTGGGGATGAGGCTATAAATAGTTTAGAATCGGAGAGCTAGCAATAATACTAAAGCAATTTCCATTTACTGGGTATTTGAAACCCTAGCCTGCTAACATTAGTCTCCCAAGTAAATCTTGTGCTACAAAGTAATTTTCGTTTGCAAATATTTTACATTAGATTTTTGTGTAACATCTGTTTCACGTGTGCACCATAATTCTATTCACTATGTATAATACTACTGGTTCACATATTAAGAAATTTTTGTCTTTTGGGGCAGGATGAAATTTTTTTAACAATGGAAAATTTGCGAATTACAGTTACTGTATATGGTGGTACCTTATAATTAAATATATAATTATACTATACCCAACACATAAAATTGCAAAAGTAGTGTACTCCGATCTGGTGGGACATCTTGCTGGCCAGACAAACAAGACTATAGTCTAAGATCAGGCCTATAATAATCTGCATAAAATTTAATAATTCTACATGGCCCTGTATGACCATCTATGTTGCAACTAATCATAACACACACATACAACCAGTGTCACGTTGTGATCATGCATGAGTTGCATATGAGTACCTAGCACAGTTATAAGCACATATTCCGAATATAGAACAGCGATCACACCATATCACTCTTATGCATGTTGTATATACTCTAACAATGGATATCTCCATGTAAGTCCATGCACAAAGCATGTGTATATTGCATGATCACCAAATTGCGTTATAACCAGATGTGCAATATATTTAACACATATTTCTAAGTCACATGCTTGGTGCAGGTACTTATTATGTAGCGTTACAGTAATAATTCCATTGGCAATGTGTAGGGTACAGTCATAATAAAGATATTTGTTACGACTATGCCTCTGCTAAAATAGCGAGTCCTGCTTTCTTTTTTGACAATCCCTTGACCATAAAGGTTGATACATAGTAGGGCAATTTCACTCCTTTTAGCAATATATTTGTCCCTTTCTTGGCACACTCGCAGCAGGCAGCATAAGGAGCAATGGCGCAATATATCAATCCAGCAAACAGACCTACCCACCAGGCCACAAATATCAGTAGCAGAAACCAGCCAAACCCTCGACAGCACTTTCTACAATCACAGCTCATCTTCACCACCATCACTTAGCCGCAGTAGGATCCTACACACAGACATACCTATAATAATATTCATCACGCACTTTAGTATGCTATATTTATAATATTAATGATCATGGCAACAGTACAAGTTTTTCAATATTATGTCCTATAACATATGTAGGTCTGTAGCTAGCTATCAGGCAGAGTCAGCCACACCTCAGTCAGTGAGTAGCTAGCTACTTGGTACTTGAACTTAGCTATGCCTGATCAACAAAATCATTGATTGTTGTTTCTAGCTAGAATATGATCACATTATTGTAGCGATATAGTAATATTATAATTCAGAGCCATACCTTTATTATCTTGAGTCTGTATCAATATAGACCGTAGAGGCCGTGTGCGAATCAAGTGGGTACGGGGTCGAGGTAGCAGTGAAATTACGTCATAGTTCATAGATTACGTTACGTTCGCGTTACGTACAATTAATTAATTGCAGCTCCTACGCCCACGTACGTATTGCGTGTTCAGCCCCACCCACTTTTTAATTGCACACCGGAAATTATCTTAAATAACCACGCCCATTAATTTTCGGTATACTTTGGTGCAAGCATAATTCTTGTGCTTAGTAGCAGTTAAGTGTTTAGATGTATGATGAATTACACAGCAAGTATCTTGTGTATCGTGTGTACTAGTTTAGTGTGCTGCACACTCTGTGCAAGGCAACATGTTGAAGATGATTCTGAGTGTCCTCCTTGGTTCTTCTACAATACATCAACAAAGTCATGTGAGTGCTACAGCAGTCCAAGCACGGATCAAGCTGTTAAATGTACCGAGAAAGGAGCTCTCTTAAAGCTTGGCTATTGTATGACGTATGAAGAGGAAAGTGGATTCCATGTAGGCCGCTGTGAAAATGCCCAAGTCAGCAGCCTGAACGTAACTCCAGATAAGCACATCAGACTTCCCAGCAATGTTTCTGACCTAAATGACTACATGTGTGGATCCATGAACAGAAAGGGTCGAATGTGTGGTCAGTGTATTGATGGCTTTGGTCTTGCAGTGTTTTCTGTTGAGTATGTCTGCACCAACTGCACTGGTGCTTGGTATGGAGTACCTCTCTATTTATTTTTGGAATTTGTTCCAATTACTATCTTCTATTTCATTGTGATGTTTTTCCACATCAACATTACATCAGCTCCTATGGTGGCCTTTGTGTTTTATAGCCAAATTAGTGTTTCTTCATTTTCTCATATCAGCAATAGACTCATCTTTGATACGACAATTATTTATCACTTTCTCAAAATCTTGGCGTCTTTGTACGGCATTTGGAACTTGGATTTCTTTCGCTTTATCATTCCACCATTTTGCGTCTCCCCTCTCTTCAAACCAATTCATATTACATTTCTCTACTTCATTTCTGCTTTCTACCCTCTCTGTCTGATCGCCCTATCTTGGTTTTGCATCTATCTACACTCACGAAACTTCAGGCCCATTGTGTGGCTGCGGAATAAGTTAAACCAGATTCTGAATTTCTTCCATGTAAAATTGAATGCTACAAATACGATAATTGATGTTTTTGCTACATTTTTTCTACTCTCCTATGCAAAATTAGTGTATGTAAGTCTAAGATCTTTATTCTTTAGAAGTTCACTGAATCTCATGATCACCAACATCTCCTTGCAACAAACGCTTCATGTGAAGTCAGATCCAAACATGAAGTATTTTGGCACTGAACATCTTCCATTTGCAATTGTTTCATTGTTCATCTTCCTATTAGCTGTATTCCCAATACCTATACTTTTGGCTCTTTATCCATTCAGGCGTATCAGGACAATAATCTTCAAATGCCCAATACTAGGCAGTCATGCGAGAGCAGCCATAAACATCTTTGTTCAAAGGTTCTACAGTTGCTACAGAGACAGCACTGGTACTGAAGGTGGAAGAGATATGAGAAGCCTAGTATCACTATACCTTTTTCCGAGACTGCTGATTCACGCAGTAACCGTTGATCAAATTCCGTCGAACGTATCCTTCAGCATACTCGTGTTCCTCTACATGGCCTGTAGCATACTCATAGCACTGGCTCAGCCGTACAGAAAGCAATACATGAACATTGCTGACACACTAATCTTAGTGAATCTAGCATTGATATCCCTCATATTAAGTCATCTAAGTGGAGATCTGTCTAACACTTCTCTTCTGTTCTTCTATATAAGTGGAAGCATATTAGCTACTCTTCCACTTCTTATACTAATTGGAGTACTGATTTATAAGATGATCAAGAAAATGACAAAGTTGCCATGCTGTAAACGATTGTTACAATCAACCCAACGCAATAGACATAAAGATGAAAGAGATGATCAGCTGAGCTCAGAAAGTCATGAATATCATGAGCTTAAAGAGTGTGTGGTTTCTGTGGTGAGTGTGACGGAGTATGATGAGTACCAAAGCTAGAATTAATAATTATGCTACAAGCAATCAGTTAGTGAGTGATCATATAATAGTCCATGATTCTCAGCTCAGCTATATAGTGTTAAGTACACATACATAGGTGCATCATTAGCTACAGATCGACTTAAATTGTGTATGATGATATGCATGGTTATGGTGCAAGTTTCTTGCATGCAGTTTACCTTCATTAACTTTCCAGGAGTATAATATTATATCACATGCATCTGCATG
>OZ219977.1:0-223876 GCA_964291365.2 Stappiaceae bacterium | reverse complement strand
ACGATGATATCGTAACACCAGTATATCGCCCAACCCTAGACAGAATAATCTGAGATGTTTTGAAACAACTATAATAGCCTACACACATGCCATAGAGCTCAACAAACTATTCCTGGTCTCGCTGTGTGCACCACCAAAGGACGAACGTTTTACACAAGGCTGTGTTAATGATGGCATAAACTTCCAACTGTAATATGTACTTGAACCATGACTCATGAGGACACTGCCATGTTGCCAGGTGTGCCGACTCCAGTTCCCTCATTCTAGTAAGCTTCTCAACGTTACAGAGGTTGTCATTGCTATCAACTAGCATAGACTAAGGATGAAAATACCTGGATTAGCAGCTTTTAGAGGGCCATGGAACTAGCATAGGGTGGGGTCATACAATCCAGTTTATATGTTATGTGTGCATGTCTGCTCCAACCATGCTATACGTGTACGTCATTATGTAACCGTTATAGAAAGTACTAGCCTTCTAATGGGCTTTTCATTATTGTGACAGTGCATGGTGATGATGGTAGGCTTGGTCCATCAGCCAGGCCAGGCTGCCTGATCGGGGCACCCTCACGGATAATGCTGTACAGAGATAGCTATGGACACTAGAATAAGTCGTTTCCAGGTCTTCCACACACCACCGTGGATTCACCGAGTGCTCACTGCCTCTTGTAGATAACCAACAAGTGTGACACTGATCAACAGAACCGTCCACATCGATCATCATGCTACTGGCTATGCTGGCATCATGTGACTGGGCTAATCTATACCAACTGTCAGTGTATCTTCGATTCATCAATGGTGGCAAACAGTACAGGTGTCCTCAATCACAAAGTATAACACGGAGTGCGTATGCACGTTCTGTGGCTCACGTGAGCAGTTTCCAATCCCATTTATGTAGTTTATATGATCTATGGTACCGTACAGCAGGAAATTTTGGTGATGTTTTTTTAATTAGGTGATTTTATGGAAATCGCCCGATTTAAAAATTATTTCATGCTCTATCGCATTGTGCACTTGTAATCGCCAAATTTAAAAATTCACCAATGCATTCTGATTGATGGGTGGTTCACTAAATTTTATACTCACAAAAGTTTCCCCACTTATGATAATTTGTAGTGTACTTAAACCAGCTAGTCTCACCACATCCTTAAGTTGTTAGGCAATGGGTATTCCCTATTAATTTTACAATGCAAATGCTAGGTTTAGACATCAGCAGGAAATTGTGGCAAAACTGGGGGTGGATGGACAAACTACTGTGGACCCTCTTTCTTGAGTTTAGGATAATGAATTAAATGTACCTTGATAATATATTATGTAGTTAGTTTGGTGGTTTACGGAGTGATATAGCTATAGCCTCATCCCCAGGCCCTCTCTCCCAGCTCTTTAATGTTGCATGCAAAAAAGCGGGAGGAGAGGGCCTGGTATGTGACATCACACATGCGATGCAAAGGGATAGAATTGATTTACTTGAGCGTGGGTATGATGAACTCCAATATCATATCATGCCCATGTGCGGGCAAGGGTTGATCTTTATGATTGTGATCGACAGAAAATGTCGGTCGTGGCAATAGAGCAGCTATACATATATGAAATTTTGAATGCTGATTTCAGCAAGGGAGGCAAGTGCCCAACCCCTCAACCTGTTTCTATACACTGTGGCTGCAAAGCCTTGAAGCTATTAGTTTTTGAAGTTGCCGCTCATTTGTGACAATCGACAGCATTGTCAGCAATGGATACTTGTGTGACAAACGATCAATCAGCATCCAAGTAGCTGTTCACCGGTCCAGTTGTTGCAGATCCAGGAAGTGCATCTGAGGACACAAGGAAGGAAAGTAATTGCACGTGGCTAAGCCAAGTTCTATTTATCCAATACATAACGAATGCAATTATTTCCAAAATTGCATGAGAATTCATGTGATTACATGTTAATCATGTATAGTGGAATCAACCATGAAGCTAGGAGGCTATGAGGTAGCCGCTGTTTCTGCTGAAAGACCTTAGTGAGTAAAGGTAACCATAAGAACGTTGCTGTGTGGGTCAATTAGGAAAAGGTTGGTAGGAGGTCGCCTAGTTCAATAGTTTCAAGCAAGCTACAGTAGCTCAAGTTCTGACCTCGTCTCACTGTCATCATCTACGATCACGAGTATAATAGCTAGTATGAGTGAGTTGTTGTTTTGCTTACTCGCTCAGCTTTCTGACGGCAGAGAGGCACATAGATACAAGAGAAGAGGAAGGATCTAGCTCGACAGACTACCATGTGAAGCCTTCCCTGTTCATCTCTACAACTGGCATGCTAGGTTCAGCTAGCTATCCATTCAGCAAGGACTTGATCATTGCTGGGCTTGCGTGCACCACCATATGATCTGTGCCTACGATATGATTGGTCGAGCGTGCACTACTTCCTCAGTAAGTGTGCAATTAGTGTAGGTAATAGTGAGGTGGTGAACCAAATGCCTATTTCAGAGTGCTATTTACCCAAATTTAACATACAACCTCACTATCACAAGCTAATAGCAAGAGTATATAATACGGAAAGGAAGAGAGTATCGAACGCGCTATATGGTCCTTGTAATATGTGTTCGGAAAGTCACGCGCCAGGAATTCAAACATTGACCAATGAGAGCGCTCGATTCAAATAATGAATTATGGGCGTGGCCTCGACTGCAAACTAACACGAGTGCAATAGCGGCTGAAAACGCAAGCAGATCGCGATACAAAACGAGCGTTCATGAAGAATCTAGCATAAAACTCACGAAAAACGCCTCTATTCGTCCAGTCCTGAGAAAAATCGAGTGTTTGGCGGCTTGGCTTAGTCACGTGCACAAGCCGGGAAATCACGTTACTCTCCGAACACATATTACATGGATCATATACAGCGTTCGATACTCTCTTCCCTTATTATATACTCTACTCTTGCTAGTAGTATACATGCATAATTCAGATAGCTATTTCAACTCAGAATGGTATTTCAAACTCAGATGCCTATTTCACTTGTAATACTTGTAATTGGTATACAAGATTTGTACATGACAAAATACAGGTATACTATTAAGAAAATAATCGTATAGTTACTAATTTGCCCTTATTTTCTCCTATACATTCGAGTACTGAATATTCCTAATTATACTCGAATTATTGCCCTAGGTGTGGTTCATAATTGTACTCTTATTTCGAGCATGGAGTGTGCCAATTAATTTGCGATGGCAGAATTGTTGGCAAGGCTAGTCAGTCTTGACTACACCCAGCCCCGTCTGTTCTGTCATCTAAAGACTTAATGTGCTTTCGTACCTTCATTTTCATACAACTGCTCAAATAGACTGACGAGATTTGGACTCGACCATGCACAAACTTCCGCTTCTCAGTGAGTTACCACTTGTCTGTAGTTACAGAGGCATTCATATCATGAATGTTTGTTTCCCTACCCCATATTAGCTTAGTGACCTTGTAAATTAATTGTGCCATTCCCAGCTGTCAAAGATGGTAGCAAGAGATTCAACGTCTATGTTGGAGTGTATTCGCCACTGGCAGCTATGACGCTCATTACCAACTATAAAGACACTGGAACTATACAGTTAATAGGCAATCACACACATTCTCGTCCAAGTAGGGAATAATTGTACACACAATTGTAAAAACTGAACTCAGCTTCCACCTCATCCAATTTGACTATTGCTAGTACAATTATGTCCCTATTTGGACTCGAATATGTGTGATTACTAATTGCAGTTACTCTATGGGACTTTTGTATAGAGAAAATAACTACCGTCAAGAGTATATAATAAGAGAAGAGAGTATCGAACGCTCTATATGGTCCGTGTAATATGTGTTCGGAGAGTAACATGACTTCCCGCCTTGTGCACATGACTAAGCCAAGTCGCTAAACACTCGATTTTTCTCAGGACTTCGATAAATAGAGGCATTTTTCGTGAGTTTTATGCTAGATTCTTCATGAACACTCGTTTTGTATCGCGATCTGCTAGTATTTTCAGCCGCTATTGCACTCGCGTTAGTTTGCACTCGAGGCCACGCCCATAATTCGTTATTTGAATCGAGCGCTCTCATTGGTCAATGTTTGAATTCCTGGCGCATGACTTTCCGAAAACATATTACACGGACCATATAGCACGTTCGATACTCTCTTCCTTTATTATATACTCTTGCTACCGTATTTTCGCATTATTAAGCACATGCACTTATTCCCCACAGGAAGAAAACCTGTGCTTAATAACGAAATCGACAGTGAGATGCGCTTAAAAAGAAATAGCTGTATTCAAGTATGCATGAACGCGTGTGGTAGCTAAATAATAGGTGTGGCCAAATGCTTGATTGTGCGATCATTCGCGTTACTGCCTCTTGCCCAGCTCGAAAATAAGCATACCGCTTGAAGAGCATGAAAATCAAATGTAGCCATAGCGATTTTGATTAACTCTAAGATGCTGGACCTCTGAACTAGCTTGCAAGCGCTCAGATATCTGTGCAGTGCCAGGTCAAAGTTTGTATATGCGCTTATACGCAAAATGCACATAATAATGAGTGTTTATGCCAACAAAACAGTATGTGCTTATTAGCGAATATGCACTTATGAGTAATATGCACCTATAATAACATGTAAATATGATATACATGATTATGTCGTGTATAGTGTGACATTGCATACAAGGGTGGTGGAAGCATTTAATACCGTATAGCGGGAAATTTTCAAATGGTGCAAATTTTCGTATATTTCGTATGCCTGCTGTGCATACGAAAATTTGGACATTAGACAATTAAGATCATTCGTGACCTTTGACCTTCTATATGCGTGTGATCAGTCTGATCGATCTGAGGTGCTAACAATGTCGCTGTACCGCTACTTTGCGAAGGCTTCAAAACAGAGTGAACTTCCCAATCCTAATAGAGCCCTTGGCATCGATTAGCCCTGCTGCTATAAAAGAAGCTAACGAAGCTGTAAAGAACGTGACATGTGAGAGAAAGAGCAAGCAGAGAGGGAGTTACGCTAAATTCTCACCAGAACAGCAAGCTGCGATCCGAAAGTACACCTCTTTAAACGGCAACCCAGCAGCTGTTCAGCACTTCGATCGAACATTGGTGTGATTTTTCTGACTAACATGGATGTACGTACATACGTACGTATGTCAAATGGGCAGGGTCCGTGTGGGTGCCTCACACGCGCATGCGCGAATTTATTTAGAGCATGCATACGAAATTTAAAATATGAAAATTTATTCTGAAGGGTTTGGGGTCAATTATACGAAAATTTGCACCAACGAAAATTTCCCACTATACGGTAATAGATAAATGGCACACTTGGGCACCAAGATTTTCAGTTGTATTCATGACTATATGACATCATCATAATCACGGTGAGCATTGTAGTTTTAAGGTCATTGGCACACTATCACTTCCAACAAATGTTTTGCAAGACAGAGGGAAAAACGGTGATTTCTAACAAGTAAAGTGACACACCTCTCACTTTATGAATAATAGTTGCTTAATTATGAAGCAAAGTGGTCCAGCCGAAACCTGACCAGCCAGTCTGGCTCCATCACCCATGGCATACAAGGCCCTTACACTTTTCAACATGCAACATTGGAAAGCTGGGAATGGGTCTGCGGAAAAGGCTAGAGTGATGCATGCTGTCATTAATCCACATTGATTGTGATATGTTGCTTAATTAGTGGGTGTGATGTGCAGACATTTTTTTAACTCATACCATTGGTTACTTGGGCTCTCATATACCGTATAGCTGGAAATATTGGCGGGAATTAAATTTGGTGGTTGGGTCCCAAATGGCCATTACAAAAGATTTTAATTTGGTGGTTCAGTATGGGATCGCCATACATATAAGAGTTCCACATAAAGACCACAAATGTTGCAGTTTTATGGCTTCTTGAAGAATGGCACAAAGAAAAATCCTTTAGGGTAGAAATTCAAAAATTTCTGTTAGTTAAGGGCTGATATTCAAGAATATGTTCACCATGTCCCTAAAGTTTATCTGTACCAAATTTGGAACATTATAAAACTACACAAGAGAGTCTGTGAGCAAAAATGTTCAAAATTTGGTTAAAATTTCCAGTTTTTTTTAAGGATAATTAGAAAATGTTTTGTGACCAGTGGTGGAGCTTGAGGGATTCCTCAATACCACCAAAATCACTTAATATTTCAAACAAATACCTTGATGTGGGGTGCAAATGCTTGGCTTGTCATTTTGATTTTTTATCCCTGGTTTCAAATTTTATTCTCTTTGCGTGACACTGTATATGCAAGTAAGAAATTTTGGTGGATTTTAATTTGGCGGTTGTTGAGCAAACTGCCAAATTTAATTCCCCGCCATCTATACGGTATGTATAGGTACATGTAGGTGTATGGCTGTTTCAGCGATTTGCATTGCTATTAAAATAAGATGATGCTGTACAGTATTACCATTACTAAACATTTCTGCGCTATATATTGTAACATGTTATACGTAATAGACATTGTACATGTGCTGTTAATATTTATTAATAGGTACTCAAGCTCAGATACAGCTGGCACAACAACTAGTGAGAGAAAAATGTGAAATGGTATTGTTCCAACATCAATATCAAAGTTTCAGTTGAATGATTGTCTGATTTTAGATTGAAAGCTCTACTGGATTTCCTGGTCAACAAATGCCTGGGTGAGAAATACACAATGTAATGTAGTAGCTACTCCATGCAATCCTTTAGTAATCACACTTACATAGAGATCAATATACATGTAAACAGCTGTACTTGGGCCATAAACATTCAGTGGGATAAATAATAGACACTGTTTTGGAGGTTTTTACATGATTTAGAAGACTGATATGAAATAGTTAAAGCCCAGTTGCCTGGGATTTGTGGCAGTAAATCGACCAAGTCCAAGGGTGTAGCCTGAGAACGAGGTTGGTTTACGTTGCCATAAATCACTGGCAGCAGGGCTTTAACTTTTATATATCCCATCTGATTGGTATGAAAAAGCGGCATGTGTAATAAGTCTTCCATATCAACTGCCACAGTAAACAAAAGAAATTAAATCGAAATTTGAAGGAACCACTGACGATGGCTTGAAGTTTGCTCAGCAACTCATCATGCAACTGGGCTTCCTGCGAACGGCAGTAGTTTCGACAACAACCAGCAAGTAGTTTCAACTACAGTGACTGACTCGAGCTGGCTAGCACTAGTGCTAAGTAGGCTAGCTACAGCTACAGTGCTCCAAGGAAAGAGAGCAAAACTTTGGATTTTTCACTATTATGGGAATGACTTCTTTATCTTCAGTTTTCAACCCACCACACTTGGTATGTAGGTCCTGCATTATGTCCTCTAACTGTAGTCAAATTTTAATTCAAGGTCATTACGGTTTTATGGCTTCACAAGTGAAGTGATCTTCCAAAAACACTTTAGATAAATACATGAGAACAATTTTGAACTACACAACCACACGTGGTGCCAACGTAGGTCCACTAAGGTAGAAGACTCCCAGTAAATATCAACTAAATCCTTCAAGTAGTTCTTCAGATAATTCAAATTTTGTGTATTTTTGGCAGCCATTTAGTTGCTATTTGCTTTAGATCCATACAAGAAAATCTCTGTGGTTTAGGGAGACATGCTCTAGGATATGTTAGATAGGTCCCCAAAATTTGTGTGTCAAATCTGAACTGCTAACTCCAAGTATAAAGCAAGCTATGGGTCAAAATATATTCAAAATTTGAAAAAATCAGAAATACCTACAAAAACAAAATGGCGGATAATTAGGGTGGGCATGTCCAATTTTATAATTTGACCTCAGATGGGATCCTAAATAGATGTACTACTAGTTTCAGGCGTTAATGATATCTATAACCAACAAACCAAAACAAAGGATTTGATTTTGGACCAGTTCTAACAAGTTTGGCTGTCTTTGCTTGGAGCACTGTAGCTATAGCTAGCTAATAGCTAGTGGACTTTAAACTGCCACTAGTCTGCATGCCAGCCCCCTCAATCTCAAGAGAAAAGTGGTCTGGTGACTTTGCACACAACAAGTTGTTCATGCGGAATGCAATAATTACAAAAATGTCACGGACAACTGCATGGCCAGCTATGTGTGTGCACACTGCAAGTAGGGCGTTACTTAAACGTACATAGCAATAAATTCAAATCTCGAATCTGATTGGACACAAAAAGATCTTGTCGCCAGTACAACTCATACACATTGTCATCAGACCCCTCTTTCCTTGTGATTGAGGGGTGTGGTGTGCAAGACTAAAACTGCCACATGGTGAGATCGAGCGATAGCTATAGTTGCTTCCTGCTTAGTGTCAATTAGCACGCCTCTGTGTAAACAATGTGTTATGTCTATACTGTGTGTATCTGTGTACACACATTCAATATGGTGTGGACTTAGTTATTTGTGTGAAGCAAGCAACGATGGTTCGAATGACTGCCAGGGGGAGGGAGTTATGGCTCATATTGTTCTGTGACTTTATGGGATGAATGTATTAGGTGGGATGTGGAATCCCGAGCAAAGCAAGGGTTCTGAGGGTTTTTAAATTACGTAGAAACCAACTAAATGGTGTCAACAACTTCAGATCATAGCAAGCAAGTCATGTGAATGAGAGATGTGCAGACACACACACAACTATAATCACATGCTCTAAGTCAGCTAACACATTTGTGCTACCTCAGTCACGCACTAATTTGTTTCAAAACTCCTCCTGCACAATCTCATCCTGGAACTTTCTTCCAGCTCATATAACTACTACCCCTTCAACTACTTCATTTAAACATCAATTATTGCATAAAATCACTTAACTATTATTGGGCAAGCTGAAGCGAGCCCCACACTAATCACTCATACGAGAAAATCGCTGTACCTATGTATGTATGTAGCGATACATCGTCCACATGTTCATCATGCACTATGCGCGTGCGCATATCGCAATTCGGTAAAGATCGTCAACGTAGATAGGATGTTAACTCTAATTGTAGCTTGCCAGAGAACTGAACAGCAGCATGAACAGCCAGCGAGTTATAGCAGGGACGGACTCAGAGAACAGCCTTTTGAAAGGTAGGAGAAGCATACTTTATAAGCAGTACACTTCTTTACAAAGCTACTATGATCATAGTCTCTATAATTAACCGTATGCGGTGCTGTCACGGTTGAAGCTACTGTACTGAATCTGTACTGGGCCTTGTGCTTGCATGTGCAATATAGTGCCACTGACTACTGTTAGCTACTGACTACACCATGCATCCATCTAAGGCTTATAAGCTCAGTATTAATCACCTACATCTCAGTCTGAGTTCTTGTCATCACAGTCACATTGTCATTGTGCATCAGTACCAACCCAGCTACTGCACTGTACATGTGAGCGAAGGCTTGCCCCCTCAATGATTTACATCACACTAGTATTATTACTATAAGTTATCATGGGTGCATGTTTTGTATTAGTGTTTTAGCACCATTCAATGTATCCCTTGCATTTTTGCATAAGTATATCATAGACATTACATGTAATTTATTTTCTTTAAGAGTTCCTTACCAAGGAGCTCAGTTGTATCCCCAAGGAGGATATGGTCAGAGTAGTGCTGGACCATGGAATCAGTATCCATACTCTCAGGCATATGGACAAACTGCTGCTGCTCAGGTACGTATATTCATTACTAATTGCAGAGGTTTATTTATTATTTTGCATAAATTTTTTTAGGCTGCAACTGATCCAGGTATAATATTTTATATCCATGTATGTGTATTCTAGTCTGCAAATCACTTGAGGCATGTGCTAAATTCATCTAACAAAGTTGTGCATATGCTGTAGTTGTGCAACAGCAGTAGTACATGTATGTTTATATAAGAAGATTATTTTGTTATGCTTTCTACTTCAATAGCTGCCTATCAGCAGGCTTGGGCAGCTTATTACCAGCAGCTTTATGCGCAACAAGGCCAACAACCAGGTAGGTTGTTATTTCATGTATATCTGTACAGGTACATATAATTATAATAATATTATATGTTGCTGCCCAAGTAGAAATTGAATGTAATTTAAGAGAAACAAGTTTGAAGTTTGATGTGAATTTTATATTTTCTCACAACCTTTAGTTGTGAGCTAAGAGAAGAGTAGCTTTCCTGTACCGAGTGACCCTCTAATGATAGCAAATTAGGGCTTGAATTTGAAATCAGGCTTAAAAATGCATGAAGTGTTGCAGTAGTCTTGAGCCTACTCTAGGTAATCTACTGAGCTAGTGTAGGAAATTGAAATTGCACATTGTATGACTCGCTAACTACAGGAATGTAATAGCACCATTAATATATTGCTGCTACTACAAGTTTGAATAATCACCCATGCATCCCTACTGACTGATCAGATCTGAGTTTTGCTTCAGCACAACTGTGTTGGCACGTGCACCCTATAGCCAGCCAAGCCAAGCAAACAGACCCAGACCCGTTCCCCTCACAGAGGGTGGGGTCTGGGAATGAGACTAGCCAACAGCTTCAATAACTCTCTATGTTGGCAATTGTGCGTGTAGCGTTCTTACAACAGTCCACTATGCCTCTTGCTCTGCTAGAGGCTCAGTGGTTTGCTAAGCAGAATGCGAGGTAACTCAGGTACTTGATGATGACAATGCATCTCCATAATGATCCCCTGCTCATGCACACAACCACCCAGTTCTGACCAATCCTAGATGTGTAATGTTTAAAAGCCGGAGCGAATCTTTTATGCCGTACAGGACTGTATAAGCTATCTGTCGCTTTGAAAAATATGTAATAATTATTACGGGCACAAGGGATGTGTGGTGTTTATTGCGCCGAAGCACGAGGGCACGAAGTGGCCTGAGGGCTGAGTGCAATAAATGTCATGCATTCCGAGTGCACATGATATAACATATCCCGTGGGCACAGCTACCATGGATACGTTTAGAAGACTATAGAATTTCGGAAAAGAAAGAAGAGACAAGCACGAGGGCACGAAGCGGCCTTAGGGCTGAGTGCAATATATGCCATGCATCCCGAGTGCGCATGACTGACATCAACTTAACCCCTTTTGCTCAATATTTTGCTAACATAAGTGACTGTGGTTGAAGTTTACTGGCAAGGACTGTGGAATTCTGAGCTGACTGTTTCTGGCTTCTAGAAGCTGCCAAAAAGTGAGCTAGTAGAATTTTCCGCAAATTCTACATCACCACACTGCCCAGTGGTCAATTGATAAAAGGTCTCCCTCACGGTGTTAGTACATGCTACTGGGCCTGTACCATCTGTGGACCAAGTGAAGTTCAGTTTGAAAGTAGTTTACCATCTGGGAAAAATAGCTAAATAGATTTTAACGATCGTATTGTTTTTCCTAGTGACATTGTACCTCTAGTACACTACATTGTATGGGAAGCCTTACAACTTTGAGCATTATTACTCACCACAGTAAAAGGGTACTCTTTAGGAATAATTTTGGTGCAAGTTTCATGTTCATATCTTATTCCTAACTAAAGATATGCATATCCTCAAAGTGGAATTGCTACTCTAAGGAATGCATGTGTAGTAGGCTATATGTATGCTAATAGCAATGTAAAAATAGGATAAAATTTTTGGAATCTTTATCCCTTCAGAACTTTTGAACCATATAAGTTATCAAGACAAAACCTTCACCAAAAGGTTCAGAAAAGACTAAAGTTTCATTTGACCGTTTTAATGTGCACTTTTATGGCTTCAATCATAAACACTTATGACTCCTCGCACTTCAGACAGTATAACTCTTGAGCTCATGTAGATAGCAAGCAACTCCCTAAATGAAGTTGACTTGGTCTACAGATAGTAAAGGCCCAGTAGGATGTACTAACACCCTGAGACAGACATTCTATATCAATTAATTGACCATGCAATGGGCAGTATAGTGATATCGGATATAGAACTCGTGAAAAATTTATTACCTCACTTTTTGGCAGCTCCTAGAAGCCAGAAACGGACAGCTCAGAATGCCACAGTCCTTGCCAGTGAACTTCAACCATGGTCACTTATATTAGCAAAATATCAAGCAAAAGGGGTTAAATTGATGCCATAAAAAGTTTAACCCAGTAGCTTCGCCTTTCAATCTGAAACTTGTGCTACAAATACCCCGAAAAAGAAAGGTGGTAAATTGTATTTTATGATGGACTTAGTCAACTCTCAGTAAGGAAAACATGCCACGGTTGTGAAAAAATCAATTTGCGAAACTTTAATTTTGTTGTCCACCCTACATTGGCAAAAGTTACTTGTTTCTCCACTCAGACTTGCACATAAAGTTCAATCATTCAAGTAGTGTCCCAGTACTTGTGAAAAATATTTGTATTGAATCGTACAGTATAGCTGTATATAGCACTAGTTTAGATTGACTAATCAATAATCTTTTGTGTGTAGGGCCACATTTCAATGCATGCATTTTTCTACATGTTTTCTTACCTACCCTCTACAGACCATCCTTCACTTCTAGGTCTCCAAACAAAGATCAGAGGATAGAGCAACTCTTCTACTTTCTGCTTGTTCAAGTCCCATAACCCGGAGATGTCCATCAGCTTCAACAGTGAACGTTTTTGTTTTTTGTGCATGCTATCTGCAAGCGCTCAAAAGTACATCGCACAGTGGCACATTTTGGTTTTTGTGGATGGATTCCCATGATTCAACCACCATTCAATAGCTCTTGAGTTGCTCTACAATATGAGGCTGGAATGAAGTTTTACAAAGTGCCGTAGACTCGGGTTGTTAAGCACACCTTTCTTATAAGCACACACTTTTTTATAAGTGCGTATTTCCTTGTTGGTTTTGCTACTTATTGTCAAGCATATACACTCAAATAAGCACAATCAAGTGCTGCAGCACTAGTTCACTATCTTATGATTAAGCTGCTGATAACTCTTCGAGCTTCTCGCCACCAGAAGAGAAGATTCTCCTGAACCATGGCCGACAGTTGTATCCATGAAGCTCGAGGTAAGGGGGCAGTACCAATGGGCTGTGCTATAAATCGCTCTTTTATGAACACACTATACGGAGTGGTCAAGGTATCTAAAGTTTTCTTGATGCCAAGATTGTTAATTGACATGGACTAATGCCAAGTCACCTAACTGAAGCTGGCAGCACCTTTTGGTAGGGGATGAAACTTCACTGTTGCCTGCTATGCCATGTATGTGTGTGCATAGATAATAGAGGAAGGAGGGATTGAAAACGCGCGCATACCCTGTAGATATATGCTCGTCACAGTCACGTGAATTCATCTAAGTTTGCGATTGGCATAAAACCACATCAAGGCAGCCTTTTCAGGCCTTGGCAAGGGCACCATGTATGCATGTCACCTCTATAACCAACCTACCAGAGACCTAAAGCCAAAAACCAAAAAAAATTAGGCAGTTTTCAGAACGGTTTTGTAGCTACCACTCACAGGTTGGCTTTGTGTACTTTTTACGAGACCTGTACATAGTGAATAGATTCTTTCAATGCCTGGCATGAACTATCGTCACATAGAGAATGCAAACATCACCTTCAAGTAAGTCCTTTCTTTTCATAATGAACACACTAAGCCCAGATCTGTTGTGAGCCTGGGTAGACTCCAGCATTTAAAACGCTCACTGGGGAACATACCACATGAACAGAGCTCGCGAATGCTTCATTTGCACTCTGTATTTGACTGTAGACAAGGTCCCATCGACTTTTCTTCTGGGTCGATCACCGTTTGTGAAGGAAAAGTACACAAAAGAATTTCAAGCGTGTACAAGAGCAGGCACGACTACCAAGACCATTCAAATCACTCTTTTCATTGCTTGATCCCTTGTTCGATAGCACTACACTTGTTTTTAGTCAGGTTACTGTTGAATACTAGGCCGTACAAGGCCATAGGAGCTTGTACTATACTGTACAATACTGACTTGCAAAGGGGGCGTGCTGTGACGAGCATGTTCCGTGATGTCACTATGGAGATATATGCGCGTTACCAATCCCTCTCTCTATTATCTATGGTGTGTGCATGAGGTGCGAGAGAGAGATAGTATTGCATAATTTCATTGTGCCAAGTATGATTGTTTTTTCATAGCATGGCACATAGCACCTAAATGTACTTCCCAGCCACCTGAGCTACTAATCCTTAATATTCCTGGGTTTCATCATAGCTTAAAACCTACGCTCAGATATCTATCTAGCTCTAAGTGCATTGGCTTGCGTGTTATCACTGTTCACTGATTAAAGATTTTAATAGTCCTGATCCAGCCCACTAAAACGGAAGATCGCTCCTTTGAATGCCCTTACTGCCTCCTTAGAAGCTTAATATGTCACAGAGAAGACTCAATCATCTGTTCAGTAGTTTCTGTAAGACCATTGAATACTTAACAAACTCTTCAAGAAAGACAAGAAACACTATGCAGTAGTACTGAAATTTTCAGATTTTGACGTTGCGTATATCTTGAACCGCTTGATGGGAAAACTTTGTTCCAGTCTCATATTATTGTAGAGCAACTCAAGAGCTATTGAATGGTGGTTGAATCATGCAAATTCACCCAGGAGAACCAAAACATACCACTTCTTGTGCAAGGCACTTTTTTGAGCACTTGCAGATAGCATGCACAAAAATGTTCACTGTGGAGCTCTATCCTCTGGTCCTTTGTTTGGAGTTCTAGAAATGAAAGATGGCCTGTATAGGGCCAGTAAGAAACATGGATAAAATCAGCAAAAATTGCATCCATTGGAATGTGGCCCCAGATGCACTTCCTGAATCTGCAAAGTGTTTTGGACTACTGGCTTAATGGACTGAATTGTACAAATATACTCAATCTCGCTGTGTTTTTCTTCATGGCCATGCAGCACAAGTTCAGCAAGGTCAAGGTGGTGCAGCTGCTGGTGGAGGTGATTTACAAGCTCAGTGGGCTGACTACTATCGACAGCTTGGGTACTTTTATAGTGGCCAACAGCAAAGTAGTAGTGCTGGTGCTACAGGTCAGCCACCCAATCCTGGAGGTACCAATGGTGGTCCCGCCACTGCAGGTCCTGGAGGAAGTGATGGTGAGCATAAGGTGAGTGTAATGATCCCCCTTCTTGTAGTTCTTTTGGAAAATTGTATAAGATACTATTGTGTACATTTCTCCCCCTTTTCAGTGAGACAAAGTGTATTCATACTTGCTGTAAAAGTTGCTGCATTTTGCTATTGGACAATATTCTGTGTGGAATATTACCACACTTTGGTTATATTAGATTATATGTAACTTATAAAACTACATTATGTTGTGTAGCATTTGCCTTTTCACCCACATCTAAGCTATTTAGAAGAAACATAACAGAAGGTAAATAATATCATGCACTGTATTATTCTGTTTTAATACTACATATACTATATTATGTATACATTTTGGAGTATATCATTGCTTGTATGCTTTAATGCTGTATGTCAGTAATTAGTTTAGCAGGAGCTGAAAGCTCTGGGGCTTTTTGTGCAGTTGTGTAATCTGGCTGTCTCTAAGGGATTGGTAATTTTTTTGTGAATCAAATTGTACTGCATCTTCTGAATTGTTTGCTTTAGCTGCAATTGTGTGCAATGCTATGCAATTTCTTTTGACCTGTTATTAGTGTAGAGGACAGTGCAATAATTTGCCTGACCAGCGAGCCTTCCACAACCTGACCTCACTATAAAGGAGCACGAAGGTAATCACCCATATGTAATGCATTTCATGCTCATTAATCTTAATGGGCATCTTCTGTTTTGACGTATGATGCTTTATGCTTCATGATATGATTTTTTATGAATTCGACGATGCATTTCTGAATTAGAATACAATATCCAGAAGTAATCTGGTGGAACAAGTCCACAAGTGTGAAGTCATGCCATGTTCAGTCAACAAACATTATTTGATGATATTTGATATTGACTGATCTTCACTCTGTTTCTGAATACTATACTTTGTGATCATATAGTATGTGTATAGGATCTAGGAAGGGTGAATGTTAGATGCTTTATGCTTGCACTAAATTGTTACACACTATTAGCTACATGGGCATGCCAGTACAGACTGATATGACTACCATGATAATGAAGATGTGCCCTAAAGCAGACATTGTAAACATTTTGGTGGTTCCTTATGGTATGGTATTGCATATACACATGAAATTTTAATTTGACAGCTGCGAAGGCATACTACCAAACTGCCTGGCAAAACATATGCTACATAGTAAGAAATATGTGGTCTATAACTCCTGTTTTGTCCTCTAAGATCTTTATTGATGTGAATAAATAATGCAACTCAGCACTTAACCTTTATGATTGATTATAATTATATGCCAGCCTGTGAAATTTCAAATTTACAATACATAGACATTGGTTTCACGTGCTAATTACATTTTTATGTTTTCTAGTTATTTAGTGACAATACATTCTGCAATTTATAGCAATATGACAAGTGTGTTCATGTTATCAATCAATAAATTTTACTTATTTGTGTATGAACCTTGAGCCAGACGAAGCTGTCTCAACTGTAAGATATTCATACCATCTAGAGTCTACCTTCATGACAATGACTGTGATCCTGTAAATTCTCATGAAATCAACTCATTATCAGTACAAAAATATCATAATATTTTAGTTATGGTGTTTCTATCAGGCAGCAAGCAATCCACTCCATGACAAGTAGCTATCAGAGGTTAAGTGAACTAGACCTCCCAACTCAACCTCGTCTTGATGGTAACATCTGCACTGATGGTAAAAGAGTCACTATGGATATAAGCATATTATACTGGGTGTAGCACAGTGCCCCTGGTTCAATTTCCACTCAGTGCCATTAAGGCCCAGTTCAGCACCAAATATAAATAAATGAAATAACTCAAAAACTAATCAGTTTATGAGCCTCAAAATCTATCACCTAATAAAATTTATTTTTTAGACCACAAATTAAGTGGTGATTAGTTTTTTGCTGACATTACATAATTAGTTTAATTGAAGGTGGAGCATTAATTAAAGTAATTAAAAATTAATATTTTCACCAAACATTCAGAAAGTCATGAAGTTTGTTTCTGCAGCGTAGATTTCCATAAAGTATCTCAGAAAAGGAGATATTTAACAAAATAGGCTTGCTGAGGGTGTGCTTTAAATAGAAAATATCAACTATCTCTAACTTTGGAAATCTACACTGCAAAAATATAGTTGACTTCGTAATTTTAAGTTCAAAAAATTAGACCTAATTAAACTTAATTAGTTCTCTTCATATAATTAAATTAATTTTGCAATGTCAGCAAAAAAATTAATCACTCGACCAAATTATCAACATTGATAAACTTTTGGAGGATGAAATGGTTTAGAGTTATTATGGTTACGCATATTAAATGAGGTTTAGTCACTGGCCTTAGTGGTGCTGAGCAGCTGGATTTAAAAAAAATAGTCTGGAAATACATAGTGTAGCTAAGTGCACAGTAGGGCCACACAAATGCAAACTTGCCAATTTTGTGCAAATTCGGTAATGGTCGTCACGCTTATGTGTGCCGGTACGGTGTACGTGTCCTGCCTGCTCCTATCCGCGATCCGGTAGCTCTGCTACGCCAGACTACTCGCCAGGCTCTCTTCCCCTTGCGCGAATTTTTCAATTCAAGTAGGGGCACAACCTGTACATTTTGACATGCTGAACGTGGTTGGACATAGTTAGCTAGACCTCGCCTACCCACCGCGCGCGACCACCATCGCTGGCTAAGACTCGGCAGTTTTCCAATGGCCTGCAAGGAGCTATGAACGATCGACGATTGATGTGTACCAAAGATCGCTCTGTTGACTATATTGCTTGAGGCTACCTTTCGCTGAATGTAGGACGAACGTCGATCTTCGGAAAGACGATTCTTTTCGAGTACCTTGAGCGCGGATCTCGTCGATCAAAAGATAGCATACCTATCTGTATGTTTAGCAATTATATGCTTAGGCGATCTAGGATAGCAGGTCGATGGTTGCCACACTCGGATGGTCGATTGCATGGATCATTTAATTCTCAGCATGTTCTCAACTTCGTTGGTGTGGCCCCAGAAGCCCCAGAAGCCCCACAAATCAGATTGTATTAAGTTCAATTTTTCTGTATATGTCTATAAGCTATTTAATTTAATTAAGCAGTCCTGTTGCTTCAGGAGATAAGTTCACTACATTATTTTATCTGCTTAGAATGCATGTCTTATACGGGACGTGCAGCTAGCTGCCAGGCTTGACAGAAGCCTCTTGTGCTATCTAAGGATTTGCTGAGCATACTCCTCTGCCAGAACATTTTGGTAGTAGTACACTATTATAACAATGGCCATAGCATGGTCATAATGTCACTAATAAATGCTAGCTAATAAGTATTCTTGTACTTTGAAACAAATTTATTTTATATAATATTATCAAGAATAATCTTGGTGAGACTGATATAATTAGTATAGTTAGGTGATGATTCTTACATGCAGCTGGAACACTGCCCTAGCATAATTTTTATTAGTTTCAACCCATTGGCAGATGAAGGAAAAAGCCTAACAGTGGTAATTCACTTGGATGATAAGCTAATTCTGTAATTGTTGGTATATAGCTGTAATCTTATATTTTCTTTCTGCTACTACTCTCTATATTGTTTTGCAGGCATATTTTCTCCTTGAAAAAATTTACACAATTTCACTGATGACTGTGACTAGCTAGATTGTAGGACACAAGTTGCCAAAATTAGCACCTCCAGTTTTTAATGTTGAATAGCTAATATAAAAGACATTCTTTCAAGTTCGCACCTTAATATTATTGGCAAGAGTAGCCTGAGCTGTTATGCATAAACTGCAGTCCCTTTGATTGTGGACAGCACCATCGCGCGGCCACACTAATGTTGCATAAACGTAAGTATGCAGCAGCCTATGCATATGGTAAGTGCCCTCAAATTAGAATCATTGACATGATTGACCAACCTTCTCTATTATATGTGACCCGCTATGGAAAAACCGATACTCGCGAATTTACATGAAATCCGCGTTTTAGGTATGGATCGACGCAGAATTTACTGTAGATGTCGAGTTCAACTGTCAAAGGATCAGTCTCTAAAAAGGTTCCTAGGCCTATAGGCCGAGTTATGGCCAAAAAATTGTACGCGGGTCACCCGGGTCTCGAGAAACGGAGCCTTTTGTATGCACTATGCTCAACTTTCAATGTTTCCGTATACGCTCCGTGTCATACCGCGTGGTTAGGCAACTTGATGGATTTGCCGGGAAAAGAGCCAATTGCAAGGAGAGAGATAAGCCGTGCCCAGAAGTAAACATCAAGAGAACGTCAAAGGTACGCCACATAAGTTTCTTTATGATCGTTTGTGTTTGGCTTCACTTAGTTAACTGATCTGGGTGTGATCCTTCACAGCATGAAGCGGGTTATGCCTAGCCTCGTCCCCAGGCCCGAAAAGAGGGCCTGGTACACACCGTTTGCGCATGCGCTAACTTATCCGTATATTTACCGTAAAATTATTTGTAAACTATCAACAAACACGTGGCGAACTTGACCTTTGACCGCTGGCTACTCAGGGCACGACAGTATCAGCCAAAGCTAGGCTTTCTGACGAGGCGTTGTTGTATCCGATATCTAGCGGATCCGTTCTTGTTGTTAGCAGTAAGCGATGTCGATGTCAAGGCAGATTTAGCGTGAAACCGTAAGTCCTCTACGATGGTTTACGGATTGTTTTACGGAAATATACGATGTACCAGGATTTTCGGTACACTTTGGCGCATGCGCAGACAGTGTGTACCAGGCCCTCTTTTCGGGCCTGGGGACGAGGCTAGGTTATGCCCAACGCCTTAGGTAGAACGATGATGAGTTTCAGCTAGCTGTAAAGTTGGCGTGGATGTTAATTTCTTTGTATTCTGTTGTTTGTTTGAGTAGCAGTTGTGAAGGATCACGCTGTTATGCACCTATCAATTGTATGCCCCACTATCCCCCGTGCGGGGAGAGGTGGGAGAACACGGGGGGATTTACTTAATTTGACTTTGAATACATGCCCAAGGGGTCGGGCAATTGACACCCCATTTGTTTCCACTGAACGGTCGATTTGGCATGCATTTTAGCCTTGGATGAACATTATTTTAGGTCAAGAATGATAATGTGTTGCAGTATAGCTCAAGGTGAGGTGATGCATGGACAAAATGACACATAGTACTGTTGCTTTAGCCTAGTATCATTCATTAGCTAGATAGTTTGCTATAGCTACAAAGAAGTGTCAAATCCCCCCATATCCCCCACGTATGACCCCCCTTTGAAGTGGGGGATTGATCCTTCAGTAAAGTCCCAGGGGTGCGGGGTTGAAGTATACCTCACAGTCAAATCCCCCCTTAGCCCCACCTATCCCCGCACAGGGGGAGGTGGGGCATACAATTGATAGGTGCATTAGTTTACTGAAGATGATTATTGAAGTCAGTAAAGAATTACAACGTGCGCTAGCGCCCATCAATACAAACGCTATGGTTTCTTCTCTTCAGGTCTGTTAAGTACCCCTTAGTTGAGGGGCTAGATGAGGCTTTATTGATACTACAGGACGAAGATGACAAACTTGGTGAGTGTGAACTGTGTGTGTGTGTGTGTGTGTGTGCAAAAGTACATGAAATGAAAAATAAAAATTATGATTCAGGACAAGTCCGAGCATTATGTCCTGGCTGCCGGCAGAGTCCACAAAGTCTTGCTCGCTTAGCAGCAGGTGGCTCAACTGTGGTGGTGTCAGTGGGAGATGGGGTGGGCGACTGGGAGGGAGTTGCAGATGG
Source organism: Stappiaceae bacterium (assembly GCA_964291365.2). GTDB lineage: Bacteria > Pseudomonadota > Alphaproteobacteria > Rhizobiales > Stappiaceae > JBDWFY01. The sequence goes on along the minus strand of OZ219977.1, from coordinate 203,176 downwards.
GGAATGGGCCTGGGAGGGAGAAAATCTTGCACTGATTCACCGGGCCGTGGGCAAGTGGTATCTTTCAAGTGATCAGGGCAGAATTCCCTGATCTTCTCGTACAGATACCACTGCCGCTGTAGAGATAGTCCAGAGGGAGGGAGGACAGGAGGTAGCTGGTCTGCTGTTGGTTTCCAGCTTTTGTTCTTTAAGATGTTTCTCTTGACCTCCGTAGATCCAGCTCTCTCTTTCACAAAGATGCACCCTGGTGAAGCTGATTCAAAACGCAGGTGATGCAGCTTTTTGATGCCCTTCACCTTCGTATGAAACTGAGAAAAGTAGTTCTGCCAGTCGTAGGTGGTGACAACAACACTCCCATCCTCTAGTCCGGTTGGCTGTGCGATGTTGACGGCTGCCGAGTCATTTACTACACCACAGAGATCAGTGAGTCCGCCCACCTTTGTCCGCCGGTACGTCATTTTTAGAAGCCCAAAACACCAGTCTGGGCTTAGTGTGTCCGGGGATCATAAACGACAGGGTGATCTCTGTGTGCAGACCAGTTGTGACTCTCCAGAGCAGGTACTGGACCATTGTTGCGTTCTTGTTTTGCCCACCACAGTTGTCGGCGTGCAGGTATACCGTCTTCTCACCCAGCCCATGGTGTGCAAAGAAATGGTGGAGCATACTTACGATGGCATTGGAGCCCTTCCCCATGTCGATGGCCTCATCGATCAAATAGTTCACCTGCCAGGGGATGGACTCGCAACACACACTGAAGCTGGCACACTTGCAGGGAGTCAAAAAATACATGGGGCCAGGCTGGAGGGGGTCGTTTGGGTAAAACACCTGCTGTGCCATGTCAAAACTGTAGTGGGCATGGATGGGAGTGTTGTTGGATGGTCTCTGTGCTGCTGGTGGTGGAGGGGAGAAAATGCTGTCCACAGTGAAGTGAGCAACAACAGACCTCTTGGTGGTACTTGATGAGAGGAGCTTCACGTCTGAATCCTTGTACCCGGGTACTCTCCGAGGTAGCAACATGGCATTGGTGTCTGGTAAGTGATGACATAATTCCATACAATAACACAATTGCACAGTTGGATACAACATACTCAATGTGTATGTAGCTTTGTACAGTACATGTACTTCAATGTCTTAACTATCTCTCAATCTTTCTCCCTCCCTCCTCTCCCTCTCCTCTCACCCAGCTCTCTCTCTCTCCTCTTCTCTCTCTCTCTCTCTCTGTCTGTCTCCTCTTCTCTCTCTTTCTCTCTGTCTGTCTCTCTCTCTCTCCCCACACACACCTGCATAATTTAGGATGAACTGCACAATGTCCTCGATCTGCTTTAGTGACAGTCCCAGCTTCTTCCGTTTGCCTATATTGCCATGGACCCTAGCAACCACTCCATTCACCAAGTTGATAGCCTTGAAGCGCCAATAGCCCATTATGTGGAGGAAGAGGAACGTCTTTTGGCAGATTCTTGCACTGTTGTGGTAGAACATGGTATACAATTTGCCCCTCTGCTGCCCACGGTGTGTGGATGTATCCCTAGAGAAGCTCCTGCCATCACTTGACCCATGACAACCAAGTCCAGCTCGTCATGGGTCAACTCAAGCATCTGACAGCACACAGACCGGAAGTGGTCAACTGTGATGGTGGTACAGCATGGATCCCAATTCGCACTTGCAGCTGTCTTGTGCAAACTGCTGGATGAGCTGTTCTTCTGCTTCATCTAGGTCACGCCAATCAATGCCTCAAGCAACTCCTGCCTGCACGATCTCAGCTGCTGCAGGTTGTTCTACAGACTCTTCGTCTACCTCATCATCCTCTGCTGGCGGATCTTCAACTGATGGATCCAGACTCAGCTGCTGCTCCTCAGATGAATCAGAGCTAGGTGCTGCTGTTGAGGTGTCTAGGTCTACATAGGTAGTGCAGTGTCGTAGATGTATGTAGTGTGTATCTAGCCTCGTACCCAGGCCTTCCCATGTTTTTCAATGTTTCACGCGAAAAATCGGGAAGGCCTGGTCGATTTTATTATGTAATGATGACGTACTGGACGCGGTTTGGGCCGCGGTTAGCTATTTCCGCCTACTCGCCCACGCAATATTCTACACGGAGAGCAGCTAGCAAAAGGCACAGTGCCGAAACGTGACTAGCCAGGGCGTTCGAGTCGAGAGAACTGTCAACAAAACAACTACAGAGGGAGCCCGGGATCACGTTGCACTTCAGGAGAGTCGCCAGAAGTACGATCGTAGCCTGTAGCTCGCCGATCTGTCTCAGTAAGCGCTGAGTTGACTGTCAACTTAAAAAAATTTTAAACCAACGAGAAAGGCGACGGTTCTAACTGAATCAGTCACTAGGAAAATGGCTCAAGCAAGTAAGCGACTCGGTCGATGACTGTAGAACTGCCGCCGATCTCGTTGGTGTAAAAAAATTTTTGGAACATGATGGTCAACTCACTTAGCAGATCGCCTCGGGCAGAACGGACAGGCTACGATCGTACTTCTGGCGACTCTCCTGAGGTGCAACGTCGATCCTGGGCTCCCTCTGTAGTCGTTTTGTTAACAGTTCTCTCGACTAGAACGCCCTGGATAGTCACATTCCGCCGCTGTGCCTTTGGCCTTGAATAGCTGCTCTACGTGTTGAATATTGCGTGGGCGAGTAGGCGGAGATAGCTAACCGCGGCCCAAACCGCGTCCAGTACGTCATCATTACATAATAAAATCGACCAGGCCTTCCCGATTTTTCGCGTGAAACGTTGAAAAACATGGGAAGGCCTGGGTACGAGGCTAGTGTGTATCTACGTGTATACCTATGAGAATTTTATTATGGTCATGCTGTTTAATTAAAGGGCTGGGTTAACGGGTGTGGCTGTACCTTGAGGATCGTCGAGGTACTCGTGGAGGAGGGAGTTCGCGATCGGCACCGAGAAGGTGAGAACTAAGCGCGGGTATTGTAAGTCCGTGCACGTAGCTAGATAAAACTGGATTCCCTTCTTTCTCATCGATCGTTACAGTACTTGAACAACATTGTATTGCATTCAATTTTTATAAATAAGCAGAGAAAACTCATAAATGACGAGGAAAAAAAGTTATGTCGAGTATTGAACCCTCTGGGTAAGTGTAAAACCTGGACTGTGGACTGAGATTTGGACTGATATATCAATACGCAGTTCGATGACGACCATTTACAACAGTTGCATTGAGGTTATGCACTAGGGACAGCTTACCCAGAATGCTCAAAGACAAGGCTACCGTTTATGCTACTTTGAACAAGTAGAGTGTACCTCGTCACTGCCTCTTTCTTCATTTATAATAAAGGGTCTGTTAAGATCAATCATAAACACTAGCTTCGTTCTTTTAGCATGAAACAGTTTCACTCGTGTGCACACATCAATGCATTTTACCGGTATCTGCCTAATCTAGTGTATGATTGTCTGCTTCAGTAAAAGTTAACTCTACTTGACACTTGGCTATTTACCGTACCACTAACTATGAAAATTTAATATGTAGCTACTTTTGGAAGTAGTGTCATATGGCATACATAGTCTGCCCCTATCAGTGTACCCTCCCCCAGCTACTAGCAGCAGAAGATGGAGATGTGATCTCTTATAGTTTTCTGAAAATATACAACAGATTAGGGAGAATCGGCAAGATCCCTTCTTGGCTAGTCTCGAAGTTCAGTCAAATCTCTAGCCTTCTGCCTAGCTCTCACCAAATGTCTGGCCTCCATGGTTGCCATTGAACTGCGTGTCAGTCCAAACTCCAGTCCAAATCTCAGTCCACGGTCCAGTCCAGAGTCCAGGTTTTACACTTACCCGAACCCTCTAGTGCAAAATCATATTCCAGCACGAGTGGTCTGTTTTTCCATGGCACAGGGAGAGTCTGGATACGAGACTTGACTATACACGTACACATGTGCACAAGTACAGGTACGTCATCCACGTGTTCATCACGCAGTATGTGCGTGCGCAATGCATCTCTGTAAAAATAATATCAACATAGCTAGCTCAGGCAATCAGGAATCAGAACCAGAACTTGGAATTAGCCTCGTCCCTAGGCCCATTTTCAATGTTAGACTCTTAAAGGCATTGTGCCACGCTATAAGGGCTGATTGCCTGCTAATGAAGCCGGACGCGCCCACGCGGTAAATGAACATGGGGCGTGGCGGATTGCTGGTAAGTTCGCGCGTGTAGATTCAAATCTGCCCGCTGAGGCTCGCTCTGTCGGGCGCTCGACATTTCAAGCGGCCTATCTGCTCTCGAACCTTTACTTATCAGAATTCTTACTCTTTGGTTGTCCATATCGCTGAAGATTACGAGCTTTTCCACTCGACTTCGACAAAATCTTCGCGCTGCATGTGCTCGATCTCCGCGAACTCCCGTACACTACACCGTGATACTGGGCGTGCCCATACTTCCTGTACCCACTTTAATTGGATTTTTGAACTAATGAGCTCATTAAGAAGCAATTACGCCTTATATCGTGACACAATGCCTTTAAAAGCGGGAGGGCCTGGTATACCGGTACGCGAAATCACGTCACGTGCGTGAGGCGATCACAGCGTAATGCCGCGTAAGCAAAAGGTCGCCCCTGGAAGCTGCCCCTTTTGAGCTACAGAATTTGATAGGAAGGTTTATTAGTACGTTAAACGCCAGTTAAATGAAAGTACTACAATCGCCTGTACGCTATAGGGCCTTACCTATGATCCGCTACGAACAAGAACGTTCATAAAACTGCTGACCTTTGGATCGCCCACGTGCAATTAAATTCTTTCTATGTACTAAACCGCGCACTATGTGCTGTACTGATTAATATTCGCCACGGACTACACCCTGCGCCCAACAAGGAAACATTAGTATTAATCCCTACATCATCACACACACTAATCAATCCGAGCTGTGAACACATTGACCTTGTAACAAGATAGCTCTTAAAAACACTCAGAATGCTACGTCCTAGGATCTTAGGTTAATAATCTGGTATAGCAATTTTGTGGTGCTAACGCCTTAAAGCTTTGGGCGTTTAATTCAGTGTGTTCTCTAAACACAGTATTGTATCTAAGCACTGCATCCTGTTGATTTGGTTACCTATTAGCTGTGCGACTCTGGTTTAGTTCTAGATGCATCGTAACCTTTCTGAATAGAAGACTGACCAATCAAATTCTTATTTCTGTACGAATCATGAGTCACATTTGAGCTGACGACCAAACACATTGTCTATAATTTCACTAGGTAAAATTTCATGGATCTTATTTTCAAGACTATCTTTAAAAATTTAGAGCTATAAATACAACTATGTGCTAAGTTTTTGGATAAAATTTCCCATGAGATAATTATTCTTCATATGGCTGTGATATAACAGCTTAGAGGCTACGCTGGTCAAAAATGCATGATCTAAAGCCTCTAATTATATGACACCATAGTGTTCCTCCGCTGCGTCATGAAATGTAGGTGCTGCACCATCAAGATGAGGAGGAATCTTACGACGGCAAATCTTCTGATTAAGCAATGATCCTTGATCACACCTGGAAACGTTGCGTAGTGATTTTAAGTTAATGACATTAATTCTTGACCTTCAGCTACAGGCATATCTGCCTGTCAGTATGTCATTAGATTAAGAGACTCAAAATTTGAACAGTAACTCCTTGGAACCTAGCCTTCATTTCATTTCTACTCAAATGATTCATCCCAATGCTCAAATTACACACTAAAAAAAAATTAAATAATCTAATTCGTTGGGCTTTTGGGAGCACTTGGGACCTTAATTTTTATATGGGCACGCAGAATGGATCAAAACTAGAAATTTGATGGAAGGGATTTTTGATTCACGCCTTTGAATTAAAGTTATTACACTTTAATGTTTTCCCATATGTTTGTATAGGGAAGCCATGCATTTGCAATGTTTTACGCCCACGCTCTACGTGATGGGCGTGGCCACGCGTACGTATAAACACGACGACCATTACCTTATTTGCACAAAATTACACTATGGGTGCCTGCTTGCATTTGTGTGGCCGTACTATGCATGTAGCTACACTATATGGAGATTTCCGGACAATCTTTTTTTTCCTGCTTAGTGTGTCAGCCACGGCTGCTTGAAAAAAAGAAAAAAAAAAAATTATCAAGCATGGCGTCATGGCGTGGCGACTTCTTAATTAATTGGTAAGTCTTGTCTATCGAATCTCGCATCAATTTGACATAGACTAGGCTAGACTCATACTTGTTAGTTGCATCTTTCCATTCGAGAATCCTATTGAGATGAACGTTTGCCCTGCTCCCTTGGCTTATCTCCTATTGCACTTGAGACAGGATGCTAAACAATCGATTAATTTGCTGAATCGGTTCTGTGCGCACGACAAGAACAAAACCTAGCTATCGGTGATTCCGTTTGTCCACATAAGTCCATTAGCCCTTTTGAGGTTATTTTACAAAGACGTCTTAGTCTTTCGAAAACCTACATTTAGCTGGTTCTCTGTATTTTCACTTGACATTGTCGTATACGTTCCCACGCCGCGTGATCGCTTGTAGTAACCTGACAGTTTTACTGAAAATTTTTCATGCATGATCCACTATAGAGAGCCTTTCAAGGCTATGCCACTCTAGCAATAGTAGGTTGATCACTATTTTCGCGGAATGCTCTAATCATTGCGCATCATAATTATGTAACTTACTGTTTTTGCTGACTCAGCCGGTTGACCAGGGTTGCGTGTTTATAGCAAACTCTAATTATCAACAAGGAACTCAATTCTTTTTAATAACCCCCCCCGGCTGATCCTGCTGGCCCAAAGGTTGAATCAGCCACTTCATCTCAGGGTAACAAAATGCATTAAGCTGTAGACTCACCTAGCTGCATTCCGATCCTATCAAAATCCCCTCCCCCCAGCCCTCATTTACATCGCTGCAAAACCATTGAGAGATGTGGGTTTCTGAATTAATCCAGCCACTTCTAAAGCAGGCTTAATTTTTTTTTGTAGGTAGGGCTGGTCCACAAGGTTTGACTACAATGGCCACTAGCTGATAAGGAGACATATTATAGCTATCACATCTTTTACGTACTCACTATAATAGCTGTGTTTGAGGAAACGAATAATGTACTCCGACGCCGAGCCTTTTGACGCTCTCTGTTACTTCTATTAACTATGAACGTAAGCTCTGAGTGCTCGAAGGATCGTATTTCACTCTTATGGCAGCGATCTTCTGTTGTTTGTAAGCTGCAGCTCTAACAAGTCAAATGACCTCTGACCCGCTAGGTGCTTCTCGAACTCGTAGTCGACCAGATCGTAGGTGGTTGGAAACGCATCATCAAACGTCACTAAGTCGTCATACAATTGTATCGATCGCGCTCTTCTATATCTCGTGAAGGATGCCTTTGGGAAAGAACTCTGCAAGCCTTAACCAGTGGAGTATTCAGAATTATGGAGATATCATGGATGGCAATACAGCTGTAGATTCTGTCCAATTTTAGTATTGCAACAGTAGAAAAAATCAAGTTTATGCCTGGCTATTGAAAAGGCTTACCAGGGCACAGATAAATTTTACCAGGGCCTGTGCCATGGTGTAGCTACGCCACTGGCCTTAACTAGCTAACCTTTCAGCCCTGTTCAATCCCCGCCAAAACGGCGAGTTCTGAGGCTTTAGTCAGCATTTCAGGCTAATCAAGTTTTCTGGATTTGATGTCGTGCTAAAACAGTCCTAAATCTGAGGTCAAAGTGACCAATGTATCGCTAATTTATGCAGGATTGCTAATTTTAGTCACGTGCATATGACGTTTATGACGCGTGTCCAACCTCCTTTGATCTGATCGGTCTTGTATTCGTTTAGATATAACTACTTAAACGGGAATTAATACCGCTCACGTGAGCCATAGCCGGATCGCGGAGTTCGCAAAGCGTTGGTACCGGCGTCTATGACTCACGTGAGCGGTTTCCCAATCCTTTTACGTAATCTATAATATCTATGGTATACTGTCGACAGTCTCGCACGCCAGCCCCTCCTACTCGAAAGGAGAGAAAGGGTCTGGTGAGCGGAGTTACTTCCAAGTATATGACCTGACCAATGAAATTGCAGTATCTAGTCACATGACCTCCTTTAACGTTCGCGTATGCTAAGTACGGTAGAGGTAAATTTTGCGAACAACACGAAGCAGGCACACAGAAGCTTGCCTACACAAATGCTAAACAGAAATTGCTCGCTGTTGCCGTCTTTGCAACATTGGGTCGGGATCGTATACAACAGAAGCGTTTCCGACAAGCTATATATATCCTCGAATTGCTACAAAATGCGCTGTGTAAACGCATATTTTATGGTCAACGACGTCACGTTTAATGATGCCACTTGCATTCCACCGAGATAAGCGGAAGTAACTCTATTCACCAGACCCTAGTCTATCGTGCTAGACCCTTCCAGGCGTTTATACTACGCGCGGGAAGAAGGGTCTAGCAAAGGTCACGTTTGGAATGCAATTAACATGGAATGGTGAGCAAGACGAGGGCATGAAGCAAGACAATCTACTTGCGCTGGTTACAGAGAACAGCTCAAGGATAGTCGAAATACGCAGAGGTAGCGTACTGAAGATGGACGACTTCCAAACCTGGTGGGAACAGTGATAAAACAGTCGGGTCCCAGTAAACACGCCGTGAACCGCTAGCTGACTTTCTCTCCAGCTTGATCAATGATGGCCCAGCTTGTCGAAAACCGTCGATGATGACCTTGTCTACACCTTCCTTTGTAGCTTCTGTAAGCCTACTTCATTTAGGTGCAACGCCATTCTGATCTACGAAAAGAACACGATTGCTCAATCGCTAAAGAAGCTAACTTCGCAAGTGCTCGCCCACGCGTAGATTGCTACCCAGAATCTGGGTAGTTGAATCTGATTGGTCTGTTGAAATTTAATCAAACGTGACCTTTGATAGACCCTTCCTCCCGCGCGTAGTATAAGCGCCTGGAAGGGTCTAGCTCGATAGACTAACCAGACTCTTTCTCTCCTTTTGAGTAGGAGGGGCTGGCGTGCGAGACTACCCTGCAAGATCGTAGCCACGCCCATCCCAGCTTTTCAATGTTCATGTTGCACTCTGAAAAGCGGGCGGGAGGGCCTGGGACCGGGACTGGTACCGGTACCGGTACCGCGCGTACCGTACCGGGAGGTGAAATCAGGTGAGCGCGATTGCGCAAATACTTTGTACAGAAAGCATAGAACCTTAACCGTACCGATGGATCTTCGCCCTCTGGTAGTCTTTGTTAGAGATTTGTGGGAGTAATCTGATCAACTATGGACTTTTACAGCTACTCTCAGTGTTCAACTCGATCGCTGTGTCTATTTATCTGTTCTTGCCGTTTGGCCCGATCGTCCAGTCTGAAGTCTCTGCTAACGATCGACGCTCTATCGAGTGTTTTGACATCAAATGTACTCGTATACCGGCCAGGTGAGCGAAGATAAGTCTGTATCTCCCTTCAAAACTTAGCTTTTTACGGTTCGGGTACGGTTCTATGCTTTCTGTACAAAGTGATTGCGCAATCGCGCTCACGTGATTTCTCCTCCCAGGCTAGGCTAGGCCCTCCCGCTTTTCAGCTTGCAACATTGAAAAGCTGGGATGGGCCTGGGTAGGTACGTACCTATACCCCGGGTACGAGGCTACCATGATCGTCGATGTCAGCTCTCTATCATCTATGATGTCAGGCCCTCTCTAGCTCTCGCGAGCTCCCCTTTCAGCGTGCATATGCGCATGCGCATGCATAGCGCACGCTGGGGCCGGGGATCCCCGGGCCCGCGGCCCGGCCCCTTGATCATGGAGCATGCATGCACTCCAGCTCAGAGCTAGAGGAGGTTGGACACGATCACGTGCGCACAAAAAGTGGGCGTGTTGCATGCCCCATATAAAAACACTATACAAAACCTAAGTCACGATCTAAGGCCTTGACGGCAGTTTTAGGTAAGAAAATACGTTGAGATCCACGAGAAAATATCATCCAGCGCCATACCCCAGCCGTCCACCCTTCCAACTTCATGTAAATCAAGAAAACTCGGTTCTCCGCGAGACAACACTGAAAAACGAATTTTTCGATTGAGATAGGTTTCTTTCACTGTCATAACACTAGATTTACACGAGTCATCTCTGTTTCAGCTTCAGATTTGGCCGTAGCTCACACTCGCAAACATTTTAGCTACAAGCTACTCTCGCAAATTGCATTCTTCTGAACGCGTAGCACCACGATGTGCATACCAAGGTCATGTGACTACAACGTAAATGTGCGTCATGTCCAACCTCCTCTAGCTCTAGCTATAGTATAGTACAGTACGTACGTACATATACACGTACGTACGTCACGTATTTGTACTTGTGTGGGCAATAATCTTGGTATGGAATGTAGTCAAGTCTTTAATATGGTAAACAAAAAATAGCATGATTACATCCAATAATTATTAATTGCTGCAATTTTTGTAGGAACCCTGTCTCTCTCTCTTGACCTTTCGGTATATGTCCTCACCTGGAAACTTGCCTGTTCATGATTACAGAAGTTCTCAGAAGTGATTGAAATCCCGTAGCCTCAAACCTCGAACCCATGTTCTCTTTTAATTGTGTGTGTGTGGGGGGGGGGGGGGGGGGGGGGGGGGGAGGGGAGGGGGAGAGCCTGGGTACGAGGCTAGAAATCCTGTTGTCAATTTTTATTATATAATTACAATGTATTATTATTAGATTATGGACACGGCATTGTGATCCTAACACTCTATATTCTACACTATTGTGTCCATCTTCCACTAATATTGCAGTTGGAAGGGTGCATACATCTGGACAAATGCTAGGCTATCATGAGGTACTTTGTGTACTTGTAAACATGTGCTATAATTTTCTTTTCTTATACTGTATAGCCGGAAATTTTGCGGGGTGAACCTGCATGTAAAAGGGCGAGGGCATGAGTATACGATAGGAGAAATTAAAGGAAGAGTATCCTATTCTGTATGCTGTGGTGCTAACACTTTGCAGATAACTAAACCTATAATATGCAATTATAACATTAAGCATCTAAAAAAATGCACGAGTAAGTAGGGATGGTAGGATCAAAAACTACACAAACGAGTGATAATAGGCAATATGCATCCCTACATTTTACTTTCAAGTAAAAAACATGTAGGGATGCATCTTGCCTATTATTATCCCTGCCCTACCATTCTTGCATATGTACTTTTTTATCCTACCATCCCTACTTACTTGTGCATTTTTAGATGCTTTTTATACTTGTTTGTGTTACTTTTTTATGATACTGTAGTATCCTGGGTAAGCGCCCATGGGTGCTTAAACATAACTCACAACGTATGGGCGCTTACCCGGGATATAATTACCATACAGTTGTATGGAAGCTGCTACATTTACCTCTTGAATTTGGCACTTACCCGGGAGTTGGCGCTTGCCTGGGATACTACAGTATATTCACTGAATCTCCAGCTGAGCTGTAAGTACTGAGCAATAATAATAGTACCTGCACAACACGCACTATAGACAAGCAGAGCTATTGAGGGGCACGGCCTCTAAGCTCAGCAGCTTTTGACAAGCATACTGTTGTTGAACATAGCTGGATTATAAACAACCATAATTATATAAATATATGTAGAGTATTGATCTCTGTTCCCCTCGATTGATCGAACATCTTGGGGAAACGTGATTGCTAGCACGATCATCAATCATGATCGCTGGGCGCAGGTGTGGCGTGAAGATCAAGACAATGACTGTATGCTGCACGTGCTTGCCTCTGAGTATGTGCACATAGCAACAAAATGGCACCCTACAATGAACCTTGTAACCTAATGCGCCAAAAAAGTCTTGTTTCAAAAGGAGAAGCTATAACAAAAGCAATGGAACACTACATTGCACATTATAAAATGGAGTTGATTCATATTCAAACTAGACTGCAGTCCTGCGTGAATTAGCCCTAAACATAAGAAAGAAAGAAAGAAAATTTTTGTTTACAGTTTTTCAAGTGCTAACCGCCATCCTAAGTAGAACAAATTGTGTTTTATTTTAGACATTCCCTACAGATGATTGATTTATGCAGTCAGTCCTATAGCAATGGTAGACAACCAATACATGATGCACAACCATGACATTGTGCGCACACTATTCTGGTTACAGTTCAGATCTATGCATGTACATTATTGTAAGTTTAGTTCATGTATGGAGCTACTGAAGTATCAGTCTGCACAAAGGGGTCACGTTTTCCATACATTCTCTTAACTGCACAGGAAGTGTGGCTGTTTACTCTATTACCTAGACAACGCACAAAGCGCTAGCTCACCTATATTAGCGAGGATAAATTTGCGTTGTACTTTTCTATGAAGACGCGCATTCATATGTCTACAGATATATCTGCGTTCAGCCAGCCACACCCAGGGTCAACTAAGGTCACAAGGAGAAGGTGCACAAAATTAAACAAATCGAGGTTTGACACACAAATATCTCTTACACATCAAGTGATCAAGAGTCTTCTATAACATATATTAAACTACTAGTTGTAATGTCTCTATACTGGTTCTTTCGAAGAATTTCTCTCATGTCTTCACTATGTTCAAAAATTCTGAAAATGCTCCAGACACAAAAGTCTCTATATGAGCAACACAAAATTGGCTGTATCTCCAAAACAATGGTGAGCTAGAGTACGGGGCTGGTTTTGCTAGAGAGAGTTATGATAGAAGCTTTCGATTTGCCCTTCAACTTGACCACTTGTCTTGAGCCAATTCTGACAGCGGGGCTTGAATGTAGTCAAATTTCAGATTTTATGCATCCCACAGATCCCATCTGGGGCAAATATGACTCACTTGAACAAGATATATAGTAGATACGATGGCACTGAAGTCGTACATTGAGTCTTGTGCCCATCCAAGTCGATCAAGTATATGTTTAAAAATTCTGAAGTTTGTAGAAAACTGCCGGTAGTGGCATGAACTACGAGAGTTTGTGTACGCACAATTTGCAATAGAAAAGCTCTCGAAACGATGGCATAAGGAACAAAATATAGTTATTTCAACTAGTTCTTGGTACAAAAACCTTCGCACTGGTTTTGTTGACACGTAGTGTTGACTCGAGTTCACCAGCTGTTTTGTCCGCCATGTTAAAATTTGCCTGTACAAAATCCCCATAGTGTAAACGTAACTTCCGCATGCGTGATTCACTTCCGCATGGTTAAGAGAACGTGACCCCTTCATGCAGACTATATGGTAGTACGGAGCTTGGTCAACTGTAATTTTATCAGTAATATTAATTGACAACCTAAGGAGCTTGTTTACTACTCAACTTTATCCATTACTTCCCACGTCTTCGCATAGTTACGTTACTATAGTACTTTATGTAGCCTCCAACCTTTTGATAATATCTGTTGTTTATTAACTTTGTAGATGTTTCAATGCTGAAACTAATGATCATTGACGTTGATAACCTTTACCTGGTGTTGACTAGCAGGGGGGAAAAAAGTTTGCCTACAGTGGAAAAAAAAAATGTGGCCTAAGCGCTAGCAGGAATCGAACCTGTGCGTGCAGTTTAGCACAGCTTGGGAGCCCACTGAGCATAACCATCTGGGCACTGTATAGTATGGCTTCAATTGTTTTGATAGGAACATGTCCGTGTTGATCGAATGAGGCTCTCTACTCAAAGCCAGTGTTAGTGCTATAGATGGCTAAGTTGAGGCAACGAAATGAAAGCTCTATGATGGAAGAATACTACTGACAACATTTTGTGAAGAGCACAACTATCTACCACAGTCTTTTCAGGGCCGGGACAAAGTTGCTTGCTACTGTTTCAGTTGTCTCATCCATACTTGCTCCATAGAATGCTACTTTTGGGACTGTATCTCGTCTCGCGTGGCAGTAGCTACCAAAAGCATGCAGAAGCTCAAAGTCGAAGTATGGTGACGCTGCACTAGCTGGGATAGCCACATTTTGGATACTATACTGCTACCGTTGGCCCAGAAACCTCGAAAAACACCAAAAACAATGCCATTTTGAAGTCGCCTCGTTGTTGGGACTATAGAATACCTCAGATATGGACAGAAGGAGTTTATCGCCATTAGAGGCGGCTCACAGAAGGCCTTGTCCACTGGGATAGCCTAGTTTTAAGCTTCTAAGTGTTTTTGCTTGGTAGATACATGTATATATTCTCGAAAGTATTTGAAAAACGCATGATTTTTAATTGGCCATTTTTTGTGATTTTTGGGTGCATTTTTCTTGTAAATCAAGGTGACATGGATTGCCCACACATATGTATATTGCTCACATGAGCTGTTTCCAATCCCTAAATTATGTAGTCATGTGTACTATCTATATGGTAGACTCAATAAATAGGGATGGCCTGGACACTCCCATATATGTAATACAATATACAAAAAGCCTAAATACTCAGTCCAGTTAAAGAATTATGCTTTCTAAGCTTAACAGCTAGTCTTCATCTTCATCTAATTTCCTATCTAATGAGTCCAAGAAAGTCTCACAAACATGTCGTTATCCAAACCCTGTCAAAAATGGCCAATTAATCATGTACGTACGTTTCTTATACCGTACCTTCGTGAAAAAGGGCCCACTACGGAATACTGGCCCACCCCCCACTTTGGGCTCAATTTCCTGCTAAGGTCTAAAGTTTGTCCTAATATGTGCCCATATGTAGCCTCCCTGGAACATGCATGTGCGATCACTATTAAGTGGGCGTGGTTAAGATCTCTAGCTGTGCACGATCGATTGTTCTTTTGAGACTGAAACGCGGCATAAGACGAACTAGGCCTAGATCTACGGCTGTTTGGCAGGTTAATTATTTTTCGATCATACCTCGATTATTTGAAGTGCAGTCCTCATAAACCAGCCATTTGAGTTATGGTTGTTGTCAACAGTACCGTGAAGTATCGGCCCGATAAAAGCCGGACCGCCCTCGATTAGTAACCGTACTTAAGCAAGGCTGAAATCAATAGTAGCCGCGGCTACTATTCAAATAATGAAGATCACGTACAGTTGTAGGTAGTTTTCCTGGGCGCTCTTTTACGTCTAACTACGACAGTGATACTTGAATATTGGCCCATCCCCCAGCTAGTCTAGATCCATGTAATGTAAGGTGCACCGCCCATGGGCCCTTTTTTGCGAAGGTACGATAATATATATATATAGGCCACTCCAAATCAATTTATTAGTTGTTTCTCATCCCCCCTTGATTTTTGCCTTCATGTAATTCCATCTGTACCAACGCAATACAAACGTATACCGCTATTCGGTTTTTGGACGAGTTGAATTAATTTTGACAACCATTTCCTGCCAATTAAATTTGTGATTTTGACAACTGGACATTATACTCGCCAAATGCTGCCAGCTTTATATTAGGGCTGAGGGGGAATGAGAAGCACGTAATTGATTGGAACTATGCTATCAAGACATTTTCACTACTTGAGCATATCCATGTAGGCCCAGCCACCATTAAGTTAATTGATATTCTAATTAGCACACACCATATATTCTACACGTACAGCAAAATGTCCAGAGAATTTTACAGGCCGTGCTGGTGTATAACTGCATATGCACCCATATACATTAACGATACGTACGGGCCTGTTCATGTTACGTGTATAAAATGGGGTGTGACCTATATATAGTTGTTGGAACGGGTCGTCAATTCACCGATATATGCATGCATGCGTACTCAATGCATTGCACATGCATACACGTACAGGCAAGTTTAGCCTACGAGTGATCTACAGGGTGTGTCAAACATGCTGGAACAGCTCTGTACGTGGCTTACGGACCATGCAGTATGCGACCCATTGGTACGTACATCAATGATACGAGCACGTACGTTCAGCCTTCAGGTGATCGATCTATAGCTACAAGGTGTACGTACGTGTTCAACATGCTGGAACGGCTTGCATATTAATTGGCTTACAGGTTCATACAACCCGTTAACACATCCATGACTTGGACATGTTCACGCTATAGGTTAATTTTATACATGGTGTGCACAACGTGCCAGCTCAAGGATGTTCATGCAATCTACAGGTGAAATATAGGGTGTGCCTGGTCGAGGCATGCGCAGTGTCGGCAAATGGTGGCAATATGACAGTTGTCATAAGACCTTAATTGGCAACAAAAAAAATTCCAAGTCCGTTGCCATGCAAGGTGCTGAACAGGATCTCATGGAGAATTAATTGACATCGACGTTCTTTATGTCTGATATATCCCTAGAGCCCCACCTTCGACTAGCTTAGAAACCCTGTTGCTCGAAAATAGATGTACAAATGTAGGGTGCATCTTGTCTGTTATTATCCCTACCACCCTTGTTTGTGCATGTACTTTTTATCCTACCATCTCTACTTACTTCTGCAATTTTTTTTATACTTGTTTTAAATCTATACTCATCTATCCAGCATGGTAGGAAATGTGAATAATCACGTTGGTATAATAGTAATTAGAAGCAATGTGTTAAGGAGGTGGTGACACATGTCTTTTTATGCCCATACCATAGGTCGGGTTTTGATTACAAGAGTCTAATGATTGCTAATTGCGAGTATTTCTAGAGCTCTCAATCAATAGATTCGCAATAGTATTCTTGTGTGTACTCTATAATACGGTATGGGGTCGACTGGCACAAGTATTAGATTCGCAATTGGGCCTGACTACTAGGCTTAAAACGCAATCATTAAACTACACAATTGGTAAAAGTGACTTAGCTGTCTTGTACTTTCTCATGATTGAAAACATTAGGTGGAAATCAACAGAGTTGGTCAGACAGCAAGAAACTCGACTTCACTTCAGCGTGCCCCAGGGGCTCCCAGTCTTTCTGTCAAGGGAGATCCTACTAACTATCCCTTTTGGCCAGGTTATATATACATGTATATGCATACCAGGATAGTAATAATGTTATGTGTAAGGAGTGAAAGCCAAAGGATGTACTGGCTTTTGAAATTGTACTGATATAAACTTTCAAGTGCATGTATCATTTACCACATAGTCTGGTTAATAGGTACACATGTTTATTAAGCACATATTTTTAATACTAGCTTCCTTCCTGTTATAAAATAAAGTTTAATCATAGATTATAGAGCATATACGGGATTGGAAATGGGATCACGTGCACCATAGTCTCGCATAGTAATGCCCCTGAAATACTCCCCCGAATACTTAGCACTCACAAAGATTTAGTGAAAGGTCACCTTTCGAAGACTTTTGACTAGCTCATGGATGAACTGTCGAGCGATTCACAGCGAAAACCATGGCCAGTAGTGTTCTTGAGATATCGTTCGATTTGTCTGAAGTTTTGTTTGTTTGCCAACCCAAAACCCAGGAGCTCACAACGCAAGTTTGTTCGTTGAAGCAGCTAGTTCGAGGTAAGTCAGAAATTTTGTCTCCATCTACCGCGAGATACCTACGACTGGCAGCCTCCTGGATGCCTTTGGACTATTTGTACTTGGTTGAAGTATTGCATAGGCATCTTTTGAATCTTCGAACGTTGCTTAGAACGGTGTTATACAGCCAAACAGTTTGGAAAGACGGCTCACTAAGCTTAGTGAAAATGTCGAAATTTTGTCTCCCTCTCTTACTTTCTGTTGTGACTCTTTGTAGCTTTCTTACTCACAGAAGTGAAGTACAAGGCTTTTAGCATTGCATGGGCTAGAGAATAACCAGCTGTCTTCATCATGAAGCTGAAACAAAGTGATAGCATGCATCTACCCATTTCCACCATTTTAGGTAAATGTTTTTGCCCTCGTGGCCTATCCCCATATCGATGTATTGTGGCCAAGTATTCAGGGGAGTGTCTCGTGAAATTAGTCAGTTTCCGATCCCGTATACGTTAAATAGCTCTATAATTTATGGTTTAATAAGCACATGCGCTGATCAATAAAAGTACCGTACCTTCGTGAAAAAGGCCCATGGGCGGTGCACCTTACATTGGATCTAGACTGGGGGATGGGCCAATATTCGAAGTATCACTGTCGCGGTTAGATGCAAAAGAGCGCCCAGGTAAACTACCTATGCGATCTTCATAATAGCCGCGGTTACTATTGATTTCAGTCTTGCTCAAGTACGGTTACTAATTGAGGGCGGTCGGCTTTTATTGGGCCAATACTTTATGGTACTGTTGACAGCAACCGTAGCTCAAATGACTGGTTTATGAGGACTGCACTTCAAATAATCAAGGTACGATCGAAAAATAATCTGCCAAACCGCCGTAGATTTAGGCCTTATGCCACGTTTCAGCCTCAAAAGAACGATCGTGCACGGCTAGAGATCTTAACCACGCCCACTTAATAGTGATCGCGCATGCATGTTCCAGGGCAGCTACATATGGGCGCATATTAAAGTAAGCTTTAGACCTTAGCAGGAAATTGAGCCCAAAGTGGGGGGGTGGGCCGATATATTCCGTAGTGGGCCCTTTTTCGCGAAGGTACGGTAATAGTAATATTGACCGCTTGATTGAGAGTTGTCCATGCTAAGCATGGCTAGTATTTGTTCTCCAACTGGTTTTCGGATAGCTAGCTGCACACGATATGCACTGTACCATAAATTTTTGTGATATGAAACTTTTGTATGACAAATTTTCATGTTAGAATGTTTTCCTAGTAACAGCCACTTACAGCATTAATTAACATTAGTAGGGCATATGCATTTAGCTGCCATCAACTATGAAAATACTTTTACAACAAAGATTTCAAGATTTACTGCAAGTGTAACAATAATTGGATGTATGCATGTACATAAAGAACTAAAATTTAATTTGGCATGGCCTAACTACCTGAGGGCAATGCACACTAGCTATAGCAACTACATTGTGTAATACTTAGTTAAAGATTAATTCGGGGCGAGCCTGAGCAAGCCCTGAATACACGAGAAACCGGAAGCGATGTATATGTATATGCATGGTTGAGTTACCTTGTGCGTGTGCATGCACAAGGGGTAAAGTAATCAGTTTTGTCCGTCTGTTGTCATCTGTCGGCACGAAAATTGCCAGATTGCAAGGTCTAGATGACTGAGCTACATGTACATGTAGTTGAATGTGGCACCAAACTCTCGAAAATGACCAAAAACTGGCCTTCGAAGTGCCTAAAAAAAATTAGGCATTTTGTTGGCCACACCTATAGACGAATGTGGTCCCCAGAAATTGAACAATGAAGGGATGCATATGGTTTGAAATGGAAACCACACCTACTTTATTAATGATTAGCATCTAATATATTTTGCAATGTTTGTTAGTTTTTGAATGGGTGAAGGCTGTTTCAATGCCTGTGCAAAGGGATCTCAGACTCTTTTGAAGGGTTTCATTCCCTTCACAAAAATGCCGCATGACTTTGCTGCTACAGACCACACCTACAACTGGCCATGTGCTTATCTTCTTCTGCCCATGTGCACAAGTTAAGTGCTTATGAGTAGGCAGGTAAAGGTCATCAGTGATTATAGTGGCCAGGCTCTAGCTGTACTGTAGTAGCTACAAGACAGATGCAGCACTCAGGTTAATGTGCTCTGGAGAGCTCTAGTTATTCTATTGTCATTATCTGTTCTATGAGGCCTGTTGTCATGCTTATCTACTCTTATCTATCTGGCTCTGTCCAGTTTTGATTTTTTAATAACTCTAGAATGCATATGAGACAATATAATTATAGCACAAAGCATGCACAATAGGAAAAATTATACTTACATGTACATTTGTACAGTTGTAAGTTCAAAGGTTAGAGTTAATTTTATATATAACTTCGATACATCACCCTTACTGCTAAAAATTAAAGCTCACCTCGAGTGTTGGTGAAGTCAATTAAGAGGGTGTATCATGTCCCATACTTTAGAGTCTGGTTAACGCTCACAGGACTATAGTCACAGATCTGTGACAGAACCGGCTGGACTTTATTTAAACTGACTAGTTTTACTAACTTCCTCGTTCCTAAGAGTTATTAAAACTGGTTAACTTGGCCAGTTCTAATAGTGCAATAACACTTAGAGAACTATAGTCACAGATCTGTGACAGAACCGGCTGGACTTTATTTAAACTGACTAGTTTTACTAACTTCCCCGTTCCTAAGGGTTATTAAAACTGGTTAGTTTAAATAAAACTTGGCCAGTTCTAATAGTGCAATAACACTTAGAGAACTATAGTCACAGATCTGTGACAGAACCGGCTGGACTTTATTTAAACTGACTAGTTTTACTAACTTGGCCAGTTCTAATAGTGCATTAATAAGCGCATGCACTTATCACTTTCAGTGGTAAGATGCCTATTAGGTGATGTGCGCTTAATAGAGAATGAAAATTTGGCCCCACCCACAGATGGCACAAGCAAGTGCTCGAGCTGAGACAGCAAATTTGAAGTCTGCGAGTATGGAGACCACTACTGTTGCAGTTCATGAAAGTACGATTGGAAGCCATCATTGATAGAAAACTGTGGCAAAATAGCTGTCTTGCTCGGTGAGACTCGCTTCAACGGTCGAGGTCAAGAGTCCGATCCCTGGATTATGCTGTTGTGATAGAAGATCACAACATTCACTCTCGTGCAGCTAGCTATCAGAAACTGGTTAGAGAACAAATACTAGCTGTACTTGGCGCAGACAACTCTCAATCGAGCGATCAATATTACTATCGTGTTTATTGCTCATACGCTTATTAAGCACTACTTAATAACAGGAAGGAAGTATGTGCTTATTAAAAAATATGCGCTTAATAAGCATGTGCGCTTCTTTACAGTAACACTATCACATTTCCAGGTAAGGGGGCAGTATTATTGCTCTTATATCAGTGCATACTTTTTGTTAAACACACGTACATTTCCTTACCACTCAGACTTATATGTACATGCAGGGGTTCCCTACACACTAGCCAAATTAGCCATTTAATTTGCTACTGTGTCCTTCACTTTGGCTACAAGTCCCTGGACTGAGTAGCCACTTTTGCCATTATTTCCTTTACAACCTGCTTTTAAGATAGGCACTAGTCGACAATATTTATGAAAAATGGCTGTAAGATTTTGTAAGCTTCAGGAACCCCTGTAAATGTATATACGGAGCGCATGTGCTTAATAAAACCGAGTGTACAGTATATTACTCAGTATTGCATGGTCACTGCATACAATATTTACACAGCCTTGGGGCCCTAAAAATCACACCACCTAGGCATGGATGCTATTTTCACACTCTAATGTACCGAGCACCACCCAGCACTCGTATATTTTTAGAGGTGTGTTAATTAGATCGGATATGGTATAATGACAACTTTAGAACCAATTAACTTTACTCCTTGTGCATGCACATGTGGTAAGTATATTCTGTGACTGCAGGATATCATATGTATTGATGCCTTTTCTCTCAGGTGGAATACAAGAACCAGAGATAATAAAGAAGGTGGTAAATGGAGTGTCTTGTACAGATACTGTATCTGGTATGCTAATAAGTCTTAGGTATAATATTTTGGCATAGCATGGGAATATAATTATTGCCCTGGAGCTCTTAATCAAAATCATTCTTTTCTCTTAATTGCCTGTTTGGTACCCTCTCACATATGTACATGTACATGTATATACACATACATGCATGCAACATGCATGCAAAGCTAGGTGTCAAAGTTTATATATGTACATGTACATACATTCAATCAATTAAGGCCATTACTCTGGCTACATCTACATACATGTACCGTATACGTAGGTATGGTGCACTAGTAAATTACCTAGACTATAAGTAAATTACACTGCTGCCCAGTGATGGTTTACACAAGTACAATGTGCCTAACCCATGATATATATATGTACGTATCATGCAGTAAATTATGTACCCCATTGAAAACATATAGTACCATGCAATTAATCTTGATACGTGTACCTTGCATATATCATGTCAGCCCACCCTCTGCCTTAGCCTAGTTAAGTAAGGTGCACTGCCCATAGACCATCTTTTGCAAGACTATCATGGATAAGAGCTGCAATTTGAGTGATAATACCACAAGTGACTGGCTCTGAGGCTTGTAATTGCACGAGGCAAAATCAATTAAGTGCTATTACAAGCCTCAGAGCAATCACAAGTGGTATTATCACCCAAAATTGCCCTCTTATAGTCATACTATTGATTGAACTACAACTCACTGTCATCATTATTTTTATCATGGCCCGGTGAAATTAGTAATATGAAACAGAAGTCACTATTGGTTCTAATGGCTACTTCTCCCATGGCATAAAAGTTTAGCTAATCCTAAATCCATCACTGAACTTAACTGACCAGCTGCCATTTTCTTTGCTTGGGTGCAATTGCTATGTGATACTAGATGCTACAGCTGCCATGGTATATCAGTCTTCATTTGTATGAGTACAATACCAAGCCTTGTTTTACAAGACCCGTGGTATTTGGGCCATATAATACTTAAAATTCCTCTGTGACAGTTTACTATGGGAGCCGTAATAGCTATACTATTATATACAAGCAGGGGGGCGAGCTTTGCTCGCCCCTGCTGTACCCAACTCAGATACCTTCCATCACATAGCTACATACCTGCACACATGCATTCTATAAAGTGTTGTAAATAGGCTGTGAAAGGGCAGACCTTGCACACATGAAGAGCTCAAAGGAGAGACTGATTATGTAAACCACACACGCGCCTGATATTACAGTTGTATAGCATAATTTGTGGCGCATGCGCATTTATTTCATCCTCTTTGGGGCACATGACCTAAGTAATCAACAGGCCAAGAAACTCGTTTGCTCGCCCTCTCTCTCGCAAGACCTGTGAAGGCAAGAAGCTAAAAGTAGAATTTACTACCTCCATGACGATGGCCCGGACAATATCTTCTTGTGAATCAAGTCACTTAGCTAACTGCAGCCCACTACATGTAAGTGTCCATTGTCGTGTGATTTTTGTACAGTCCGCCCAAGAAGCTAGTGTTCGTGCCTGTAGCTAGTGCCACAGCTGGTGGTCTAGCTTCTGTTGCTCAATGGCCAGAGATGCAGCCTCTTGTTTCTAGTGGTCAAATTGTTTCCGCTGGCCTCCCGTAACGGACAGACAGACACACGGACGCACGGACGGACAACTATAATCTTAATATGTACCATGGTTGTAACATTCTAACCAATCAGATTGCTTTATAGGAGGTGTATATATCAGATATACACCTCCTTATAGGTGTATATCTAGATATACACCTACCTCTGAGGCTATGAAATTTTACATGATCATGCTCGCCAGGATAGTTACAGCATCCTCTGAATGCATGCAGCAATGAAAGAAGCAGAGATAAGATAGCTGTAGTGTAATGCGCTATGTACTATACAGAGCTAATGAATAGTGGGCAGGTCTTACCACATTAATTGTATAGGTGGAGTGATTGATTTGCCGAGTCAGCAGTTTGAAGAAGCAGCTGTAGTAGTCTCGTTCCCAGACCCAAATCCCCGCGCGGGGAAGGGTCTGGTGACATTGGAACGGTTTCATGGTTGTATGGGCGCATGACTTAACCGCAATGTTATGCAATCAATCACGCGCCAGTTGTACGTTGCTACGTGCAATGGAATGTAAAATCGTAGAGCTGTATTCTGATTGACTAGTGGTAAACCAAGATAGCTGACCTTGTACAGCGTTGCTATCCAACAGATGCAAAGTCACATAATAACTATAGAGCTGCGATCTGATTGGCTTACGCGAAAACACGACTGCTGAGCTTGCAAAACCAAGAAAACGCTCAACTTTTACCAGACCCTTTCCCTCGCAGAGGGTGGGGTCTGGGGACAAAACTACAGCTGTAGCTGTCTATTTCGAGTTAGAATCGACACAAAAACAAATCTTTTGCGCAAAGTGACGAGAGCATTGCGGTTCTGAATGGCAAAGAAGAAGCTAGAGTTGGAAGGAAAACGGCGTCGGCTCACTGTCATCGACGTTTAGCTTGACTCGATCGAAGACGGTCTGCTACGATGGTTTGAACTTCAGTGTTGCTAGGTAAGCGCTCGAGCCTTTTATGGCCGACTCTATAGTTGCTAGGCCATAAATGAGTTGTCAGGGCCACGTAGGTACAAGTCAGTTATATCACTCAGTATCGGTCTCTACACGATTTACACAGCCTCGGGCCTCTGGCCCTCGGTGTGTAAATCACGTAGAGACCTCTACCTCGTGATATAATACTAGAGTTTTAATAAATCTGACTTACTGCAAGATTATGTATACTACTTATCTATAATAATATTACAAGCGGGGGGAGGGGGGGGGGGGGCTCACTTCACTTGCCCCTTGCTGCACCCAATTTGGTTATCTTCCATTACACAACTACCTGCATACATGCTATTGTAAGTAAGGCTATGAAAGGGCAATCCTGCAAGCGTGAAGAGGTCATAGTATGGTAAAAGAGAGAGTATAAAGAGCATTGATTATGTAAACAGCACACACAAGTTGTTGCATGTACTGCATGCGCATTTACTACATCCTGTTTGAGCACGTGGCCTAATTTAATCAACAGGCGATTAAAGAAACTCGTTAATTTGCTGGCTGTCTCTCTCACAAGACTTGCGAATGCAAGAAGCAAAATGCAGAATCTGCTACCTCTGTGACGAGAAGTCGGGCAATATCTTCTTGTGAATCTGTAGCTAACTACAGGCTGTTACATGTAAGTGTAGGGGTGGATCTACAATTTTTAGAATGGTGGGATTGTATTTACTAATGCGTGCAGAGTGCATGCGAAATTTTGAACCATGCCCACTTAATTAAGACCACACCCATTTTAATTACCTCAAGCTACATAGTGCTATACATGCATATAATATGCATTCCACTAAGTGCAAAATCTCGGGCTGCACCACAGCCAGTCTAGTGAGTGGTCTTACAACTAGTTTAGAACTGACCACTACTACCACCAAGCTCTTTGCTATGTAAACCAATGCTCCTGCATGGCTAGGCACCTCAGTAGTCTATACAGTGTTTCTGACCATTTTGGGGGGGGGGGGGGGGGGGGGGGGGGGGGGGGGGGGGGGGGGAGGGTTGCAACCCCAGGAACTCCCCCCCCCCCCCCCTCTAAATCCACCCATGAAGCATCCATTGTTGCCTAAGTTTTGTATGGTATGTCTAATATACTGGTGTTTGTACCTGTAGCTAGTGCCATGACTGCCACTCACAGAGACTGCCTATTTGAAACCTCTGACCCTTAGTATCCAGAGATGACAGCATCTTGTGTCTCGAGGTCAAGTCGTTTCTGCTGGCCTTCCGTAATGGACACACAACTATAGTCTTAATTTAATGATAATTAATATAATGATGATGTGACGGTGATTGATGTGCATGTATAGTGCTATAGTGCATGCAAATGGAGTCAATATCTGTTATGCTGTACTCAAGAAGTAGTCTAGACTAAGGTTTAAGGTAAAGATTTGTCATCAAACTTGTAGCTCCCACGTTATCATATATATAATAAACACTTTATTTTTAGGTTTCTACATAATTTAGAAGACTGAAGTTAAGTAGGCATTATGAAATAGTAATGAAATGTTTATGTAATAGTTATACCATGATCACCGGGGATTTATTGTGGAAAATCACCCGATCCCGAGGGCGCAGCCCGAGGGAGAGGTGTGGTTTTCCATGATAAATCCATGGTGACCATGGTATAAGTGTTATATATCCTGCACCTGATTGGTCCTACCAGAAACTACGTACGTCCATAACAACAAGTAGAAGTAATATCTTTTGAACATAGAGCAGAACAAGTTTGTCTTCCATAATATGTGCGTGACTGGACTGGCATCAACCATCATGAATGAATTTAGTACAGCTACACAACATGCCACGCGAGTGAACTCTGACTGCCACACCAGTTTAAGCTACCGGCCACCTCTGGAACAATTGGGCACACTGTCATTTCTCATTTGGATCAACTTTTTGAAGCGAATGGCTAGCTATCTATGCACTGTATGTACACGTGGCTGTGTGCATGGTTAGTTCAAGCAATAACTAATAGCTTCCCGCTGAGTATTAATTAGTGCATCTGCTTCCTGTACCTGTGTAAACAATGGTCTACTCACTCTTCTCTGATTGCATGTGTGTATGTATGAGCAAGCCTTGTTGCTATGTGAGAAGCACTCTAAAACCATTGCTATTATTGGCCAGTCACCTACAAGTGATTGCCGGGGGGGTGGGGGGGGGGGGGATTTATCAGTGATTTTTCAGGGATTTATCACTTATAAACCACCCCTGTTACCTAGGATAGAAGGGTGAAATAGAAATATTTACCCCATGTGCATGCGCAAAGGGTAGAGTACTGTATAACGGGAAAATTTCGCTGGTGCAAAATTTCGCAGAATTGGCCCCCAGCCCTTCAGAAGAAAATTTCGTGGTTCTTAATTTCGCGCTAGGGCTCTGGCGAGACCACACCCACCAATAGTTCACAACTAGAACTAGAAAAATTAGCGGTTCTTATTTTCGCGGCGGCCGATCTATCTGTGAAAACCGCGAAATTTTGCACCATGCGAAAATTACCCACTATACGGTAATTGGTTTTGTTGTTGTTACACAAAAATCGCCAAATCTTGAGATATAGGCGTCTTAGCAAGTGGCCAGTGTTGTCAAGATGTCATAAGTGGTGAAAAAGCAACAAGTCTTTGCTTCTAAGCACTTGACAAGGGCCATGAACGCTACAAATTGTGCTTTTTTTAATGGCCACACCTATCGACCACACCTAGATATATCATAATAATATGCAGGTTTCATTGCACATTGCTCGAACTGGTAAGGATTGTCAAGTTAGAAGTATTGGTTCTAGAGGCTAGGGTATTAGCAAGAGTATTAGGTATTATAATAAATAGCTATATATTATATGCTCTGCTGTATGTCATACAGTATGCACAGGGTATGTGCTCTAGAGAGCTCTAGTTTCACAAGCATTGCACGAGACTCATTGATTAAGAGGGTCACATTTCTTGAAGATGTCATGATGATGCCATTATTATGCTGTGAAAAGCAAAGCAGTGAATTTTATGTGAAATTCTGAACCTATTAAACCGATGAAATTACCATGTACCCATGAAACTATTAATTGTTTGATGTTATTTTCATACATATTCCAAAACTCACATGAAAAAGCCATGATATCTGCTAATCCCTGTGAAATATCCTAGCTAGTGCATTATGCCCTGAAATTGTTATGATCTTTCCATGATCCTGCTGTGATATTGCAACTATACATGTAACTATGGTAACAATGATTATTATCTTGTGCATATGTATATTATAATTGTTGAGTACAAAGAAGCATATGAACAAGCTAGGGTTGTAGGGATAATAAGGTACATATTACATCCCTACTGCTTTTCACTGAAATGGTTTTCTTTGTACTGCCCTACTTCACCCTAGCCTTGTTTTCCAGGCCCATTCTCAGGTTTTCAGTATTGCACGCTGAAAAATGGGAGGGCCTGGTACACGAAGTCGTGCAGCGCATCATGATGATCAAGTATGACGTGGCGTGACGTGATTGAAAAGTAGGTTGATCGAGGTCAACAAAACCAGACCATTTCTGTGTTATCTGTACCTTCTATCAACTATAAACGTAAATTGAGTCATTGAAGGATTGCCTTTCACTTGTATGACAGCGATATAGCTATGTTTCTTGACATTTGTGAGTAGTAGTGCTCACAAGCCCGATGACTTTTGACCGTTGAGGTGGGTCTGAACCTTCTCTCGCCTTCTCTCTCCATCACGTGATTTTGCGTACCAGGCCCTCCCGCTTTTCGGCATGCAACATTAAAATGGGCCTGGGGACGAGGCTAACTTCACCCAACAATTTCTTGTTACTGTTCTTTTTGTTGTTTTTGCCTTCGGATGTTTAAACCTTGTTGGGGCTAGCCACACCCACTGATCTAGTTCGTGCTTTGCATTCTTGTGTTGTTCTTTTTTCAGCACAGTGCAGATCATGAGGCAATGATAATGCAACATGTAAATCCGGTCCAAAACATCATGTGTACATGTATGCCCATACGTGTATGTACTGTCAGCTTATGTGTGTACATGCAATAGCTATTAAATAGGCACTAGGGTTAGCAGTGACAATGTTTGCATCCCTACCAGCATCAAGTATTCAGATTAGTTGTTGTCATGAACTGTTGTACAAATCATCATTTTGTTACAGAATGAGGACCACTACTCTAGATCTACCCCTGGAGTCAGTGTAGTACCTTTGGCTTTGATACAACCATGGTACAAACATGTACTTGTTGTTGATAGGGTGATGGAACTCAGCATCACAAACCTCCACAATTTGTTCAGGTTGCATGTTTTATATTAGAATTAATACACGTACACATCTACAAGTGCTGTATGGAATATAATGCACGAGTGCATTATTCCATACAGCACTTGTAGGGGTGTGTTAACTGGTTTGTATCCACACTGTTGCAACAGCACTACAAATGTGGTGTCTGACTATGACCAGAGGCAGGTGCCTGTAGTAGTTAGCTACACCATAGGGCAATATCTAGATATTGCCCTAACCACAGTGCAATATGAAATATATTGCCCTGGCGGTAGCGTTGATCTACATCATAGGTAGGATACAATTGGTGAAATATACAGTGTGCTGAGCACTCAAGGGTCTGGTGGATGAAATCAGCTCATGATCACTGCATACAATGTAATTATCCTCTCAAGCTCTGCTGTATATATACCAAGACTACTGTAGGTTTTCAAATTGATCATAGCCATGGCAGATCTCACTGAAGTGAGACCAGCTTTATCCACTCTTCACTCTGTAAGGCTGCTCAATTCCGCTGATCTGAAGGACTCGCAGGCTACTGCACTGGCTGGTGTGGCTAATATCGCCATTCTGAGCATGTGCAAATTATTTAACAAAATGGTGTCCTATCATGTTCTAGTAACCAAACGTGCTCAAGAAAGTTTTCTTGGACTGCTTAAAGCAGAGACAAAGCTGTTGATCACTGCCTGCACAATATGGGGTATAAATGTCAATATGAGAGGTTCTGGTAGCCTTGCACCAGGCTTAATTTTCGTGCAAGGGGAGAGCCTGGTGCAAGGCTAAGGTTCTGGTAGTGTTGAGGTGAGTCTAAGCTGAATCCAAGATGGAGATTTGGCCATTTTTGTATCTCACTGGCTGAGACTTATACTATAGTTTGCGAAGACGTTCTCAGACTTGATTCTAAACATGAATCATAGGGTGGGCCGGATCAAAGCTCACAGCAATCAGACAAAGATCAAGGCTATGGAGTGTATAATACACAAAACCTGAGTTTTTGGGCGTTTTGTGATGTATTACATATAATATTATGGGAGTGTCGGGCCATCCCTACTTATAGAGTGTACTGACTCTACACATGATTATGGTATAGATAAATGATTATTACACAATGTACGTACAAGTATCTACCTAAGGCATTATACTATAGTCACATTTGGGTCCACCAGAGATAGCATATATGTATAAGAGCAGTGCTACTGAATCATAAAATAGCTAAGCCATGGCAGTTTGCTTAAGTGATCATTCAGTGACTAGCATAAGCACTTCACTTCTCTGTAGGAGTAAAAGTAAAGGCTCATGTTCAAGAATAGCCTACTGAATTTTAAGTAAACATGTGCAGTATGCCAGGGATTACCATTAAATTTGCAGTGGGATGTAAAAGTGAAGACTTTTCTTAGTGGCTATAGGTAGCTAGGTAGAGAATGAAAATAAGAGCTGGATATATAGATAACTTGGATTGCTGAAACATAACTAACCAGGAGTCTAATAATGTAGCTAAATTGTAATGTTTAGGATTTCGTGATTATACTTGTTTGACACTAAATCTTTGTCCCTTACAAAGTGAGAGTATCCTTCAGTGAGCTCCATGGCATGCAGCTTCCCTTTCTGGGCAGAACATCTTAACATCAGGCTTGACCTCCAGCTAGAGTTACATCTCCCTTTGTTGTCTGTATGTATCAGGCACATTCAAAACTTTCCTGCCTATAGTTTGAAACTACTCTGAAGCAGCTGCATTCTAGTACATGTAGTGTGCCACAGAAAGTCATAGATATTTCATAGACACATGAAATAGTTGTGAAGGGTTTTCAGGGGATATTTAGAGGAATTTCTTCACGGGTTACATGTAATATCCATAGCCCACAAATTTATGGTGAATCTGACATTTCACTTCTTGGCAATTAAATTTTTATACCCTATGAAAGCCTATACTGATTTTACCATATAATGCAAGTTTCATGGCAAGAATATTACGTTTCATGGGTAAATCAACCAGTTATCATGTAGGTTTCATGTCTAGTAGTAAGGACTCTATGTAGAATCTGAGTGAAGTGAGGGTTCTACACTGAGGGCTTCTTAATCATGTACTACTAGAAGCTGACTAAACAGTGTCTAGCAACTTAGCAATTAAGTCACATGAATGTGCATGGCGACGGTGCCTCTCGATCTTGAAGTGTTACCGTGGTCACGAACACCCCAGCGACAGAGAATCTACATGTATATGGTCGCTGTTGGAAGAACTATCCATTAAACGTTGCTTACTGTAGCTCTCCTGTGATACGAGAACACTGGTAAATATCTGTTAGCTTGCTTCTTGAGCAGACTTGCTTGCTCAGCAAGTTCCAAAATAGATTTCCACCTGCAGCTACTGTCTTTATTTTATTTTTTTGGTATTCAAAGATACTGCCATGCAAGATTGGCCTCATGCTCCAAGCAATAAACTTACAGGTTAATATGGGATTTTTACGAGTTTACGAGAATTTTATGACTCCTGATCAATCAGATCATTGTATTCGTTACAGCTATGATCTAATACATGTATGTATATGCATACCATTGGTAATATTATGCCATAGTGTCCTGCAAATACACCCCCTCCCATTTTTAGCCAAACTTCTTGCACAAGTATCTATGTCTTGCAAATAAGCCCCCCTCCCCTATACGAAATCTTGTGCATGTAATATGCATGGATTTGGGACATTTTCCATACATGTTGCATGCATATTATATGACAAATTACGTACCTGCAACATACATACGATATTTCAATGTTTTCCAAAAGTGCTCAAGCTTTGAACTAGTCCAGTCGTTAAGCCATGCAGCGGTCCAAAACACATACAAACGTTGCAGATTCAGGAAGTGCATCCAGGGACACTATCACAATTTTTGCTGTTTTTTATCTGCTTTCCTACCTGTTCTGTCAAAACGTTGGATAATAATGTTAAAGTTTCGGCTAGAGAACAAGTCAACTATTGATAATTATACTGTAGTGTCCAGTAAATATGCCCCCTTCCATTTTCAGCAAAAGTTCCTGCACAAATATTTTTGTCTTGCAAATAAGCCCCCCTCTCCTATACGAAATCTTGTAAATGTAACGTATGCATGTTACATAATTCAGGTATTGACCTTGGCACATGTCACATGCAGGTTGCATTTATATCTACATGCATGTAGCATGCATGTTTCATGTAACACATGGATTTGGGACATTTTTCATACATGTTGCACACATAGTACATGACAAATTACGTGCCTGCAACATACATACAATATTGCAATGTTTTCCAAAAGTGTTCAAGCTTTGAGCTAGTCCAGTCATTAAGCCAGCAGTCCAAAATACATACAAACATTGCAGATTCAGGAAGTGCATCCGGGGACACATGCATTCACAAATTTGGCTGTTTTTTTTTTAATTTGTTTTCCTACCTGTTCTGTCAAGGTCATGTTTCACTTCTAGGACTCCAAACAAAGACCAGGAGATAGAGCAACTCTTTTACTGTCCACTGGTTCAAGCCTCGTAGCCCAGGGACATCCATGAGCTCCGTGGTGAACGTTTTCATGCATGCTATCCGCAAGCGCTCGAAAAATACCTAGCACAATAAGTGGTATGATTTAGTTCCCTTGGACTGATTCCCATGAATCAGCCACCATTCAATAGCTCTTACCCTTACATTGCTCTACAACATGAGACTGGAACCAAGTTTTTCCACCAAGCGGTTCCAGAGATACACAACATCCACAATCAGGAAAATTCAGTGCAACTGCTTGGTGTTTCTGTATGTTTTCTTTGTGTTTGTAAAGTGTCTGTCTACTTTTGTTGAAAATGCCAAGTAGACAAGTATTCTTTGTATCTTTCCAAGGTTACTAGGACAGCGACATCATCATCCAGAGGGCCTGGGGTAGTCTCCACCTCTGGTAAGCCGGTGTTTAGTGTGCATGAAGCATCATGCCAGTAAGTTATCAATGATATAGCAAACTATGAAGCCCAAGAATGAGGATGGACCTCAGTTACCTGAAAAATAAACATCATCTTTAACCATCCTGTAGCAGTTTCAGTTGATACCAAGAGTAAAACGCTCGAACTTGAATAGTGAAATACCAGGGAGGTGCTAGATGATCTAATTTCAGATGGGAGAAAGCTGGGAAAGAGGCTGTACAAATCCTGGAGTTAGAAAAACCCGGCCTCTCTCTCTCTCACGTACACACACACGCACACACACACTGTATGTGTACACACACACTGTGATACTCACCATATTAGATCAGGAGCAAACGTAGGCAAAGAGCTGGAGAGAGTATGTAAGGGTCAGCAACACATTTCGACTACCTAGTGAGGGTGTGCAGCTATCTGGGCCTCAGATTCAACTGACTCTACTGTCAGTCAGATGCTGCATATTCCGAGCGACACTGGCAAGCAGAGCAAGCGGTGCAGTGTAAACCTAGCAGTAGGAGCGGGCTGTTTCAGAAGACCGAAGAAACATTTAAGAAAGCTTAGAAGCCTTCAAGAAAGCTTTGGATGTCTAGGCAGCCTTGCATGACTTAAAAAAAAAAAAGGTCTAAGAATAATTACAGTATTGTCACTATTAATGTATTTCAATGCTTTGTGTACAAGATTATGTGTTGAAATGTAATTTTTGTACCAATATTCAACTGTGTGTAACTCGAGAACAGCTCGATGGAAAAGCTTCGTTCCATTCTCATGTTGTAGAGCAACACGTGGTGGTTGAATCATGAGAATCAGTCCAAGGGACCCAAAACGTACCACTTTTTGTGCAAGGCACTTTTCGAGCACTTGTGAATAGTATGCACAAAACCTTTCACCATGGAGCTACAGGGCTTGAACCACTGGTCAGCAGGAGAGTTGCTCTATCCTTTGGTCTTTCTTTTGAGTCCTAGAAGTGAAAGTTGGCCTAGATAGAACAGGTAGGAAAAATAAAGAATGGCAAAACTTGCATGCATTGTAATGTGTCCTCGGATGCACTTTCTGGATCTGCAACAATTGGACCGCTGGCTTAACGACTGAGTCATGGATGCAGTACACATGCATGTAAGTAGGGGGTGCATGGGGTCAGCCTATATTTTGGCGTCGTCGGTCGAGAGATTCAGAATGAAGGCCTATGACATACTTAGCATATGCACACATCATTTATGACATGCACACAATTTGTGTCATATTATTATCATGGCTTACATTTACTCTCTGTTTTTTATCCATTATTATGTTTTAATTGATGGACCTTGAGACTCAGAGACAGAAACGCTGCTTGCGTTGATGGCGTCTATCATAATAGCTCGATCTTGCATTCGCGTTGGGTCAGCGGCCTCGTGGTCGCAAACTTATTTATGCCGCAATAATATTTTAACGCGTTAACGCACGCGCGCCCTTCAAGCGTTTTTGAATTATGTAACGACTTCTGTTTCAGAGCACCTTTAAACAGTACAGAGATTGCTTGCCCACATGGCAAGCATCGGTCGCGGTAATGGTTGACATATCATGATCCCATGAATAAGCCCCTCCCCTGTTTCGCCGAATGTTAGTGTGCAGAAAGGAGGGGTGTGTTTGCAGGATTCTACGGTATTACCGTCATATAATAAGGTCTTTCAATTGAACCAAAATGACACGTACAGTGTACCTGTGTATGTGTAATGCTATATTATACGTTGGTTCCCATGCTTTGCCAAAGCTGTAGCTTGATTTAGCTGCTATTCATTTACTATATTTGTGTGCATGTACATAATACATTTTCTATAGGTCTATTGCATGTGCCACCTGGTTTTGCCGAAGGCATAAGATTTGATGATCGTGTCTCCACAGCAGTGCAAACAACAGCTAAAGAAGGTCAAATTGTGACTATTTCTAGATTACTGCTTGGAAGTGGACAGTTGGAAGTAGTAGACCGACTAAGTGATATTAGTGATAAGGTAAAGGTAATTGTACCATAGCATTCCACATGTGCACCCCCCTCCATTCCAATAAAATGTTCTCCGCCAAGATTTGAATTACAATGCCTGTTCCATTATAGGAAATGGGGACTGAAGATATACATGCACCAGAAGGTATGTTTAGGTAGGGTTGTACATAAGCATGCAAGGTGAGTAAAGGTTGATCACATCTGGTATCCACTGCATGAAAACCATGCCCACTTTAATTATCTCAATTTTTTTAAGCTGGTATACATTTATAAGTACATTGTAAAGTATATACAAAACCTTGTACAGAACACACACCCCATCCACAGTGTAGGTTTACATGCAATAACTGTGTTACATGACTACATCAAATATATAAAACATGATTAAAAACTAGATCTCTGTAGAGCACATACCCCACTGCACTTTAATGTGCAGCATAGCTATTAAACATTTCACTCTAAGCTGTAGCTCTAAGTTCTAGTTCTAAGCTCTAAACTGTAGCTACATTTAATTAGTCTACCTCTGACATGTAGGGCAATGTATGACTTGATGACCTTTACCTATATTGAACTCGAGTATGCGCGGTCGAATCAGCACATGGTATTACTAGGTGTGGTCAATGGGCGTGGCCAATATAAACAATATGTTACCCTCGTGGCTAGTGTCTAGTGTTACAAAGCAGTAAAACGACAGTTTTTCACCGTTCCAACTATTTGATAGCACTTACCGACCACTCTGATGCCTGAAGCTCCAGATCTGGCAATTTTTATGCTGACAGACAGACAGATGGACAGAACAGATCACTTTCCCCCTTGCGCATGTGTGCAGGATAGCTAAAAAAAGGTAGCAGGGATGATGGTGCAAAAAAGTACACAAATAAGGTACTAGCTATTAGTAGCCAGTGCAAGAACGACAAGTTAGTACATCTCTACATCTTTTGTAACACCGTTTCTATGATAAACTGTAAGGGATGTGCCATGTATATTGTTTTTTTTCTTGCACTGGCTACTAGTAGCTATTACCTTGTTTATGCATACTTTTTTGCACCACCATCCCTACTTTTTAAAATTTTTAACCCTCGGCGCATGCGCTGTAGGGTTACAGTAGTCATTCTGTGTGTGTCTGTCTGTTACCGTGCTAGCTGCTACATACCTCGTTTGTATGTCCAAAGTGAGGCGTCATAGAGTTCCTTGTAGGCTTTTAAAGATTTCCATTGTGTGGATTTCGCTGAGAGTATTTTGTTCGGGAGATACAGCGTGATTTAATTGCCTGCCACAATGATCGGCGACTCGGCTCTCTCTCAACAAGAAACACACCAATGGTACTTGATATGACTAGAAATAGCACTGTATATGAACCGCTGGCTAGAAGCGACGACTATCTAAAATAGAGCGGCTTTCTCTGACTGTAATGGCTTCAATGCTTTTTGGCTTTGGATACCCAAACCCAAACCCAAAATGGTGTACTACAACAAACCTAGCAATTAACTGAATGTGCTGGAAAACTCTGAGAAGAATAAAATGCTTCAATAAAACCAAGTGCCACAGATCTGGGCTTTGTAAAATTGAGTTGATTGATGCTTAAACTAGACTGAAAGGTCAAAGCAATGTTGAGATGACCTGCATAATGGATATAGATCGAAGCAGGGAGATTAGGCAGTTTTGACACCCCTGATACAGATATGTACCATAGACATTTTTGAGCTCACCTGATAGTAATCTGATGAAGCTATAGAATGATTTGTAGGATGTTTGAAAAGTAGCATGGGTCAAGATTTATAGCTTTTTGTTATACCATAGATTATAGAGCTACTTACATATATGTGATTGGAAACGGGATCACATGCGCCATAGTCCCGCATAGTAACGCCCCTGAAACACTCCCTTGAATACTTAGCGCTCGCAAAGATTTAGTGAAAGGTCACCTTTTGAAGATATTTGACCAGCTCATGGACGAACTGTTCTTGAGATATCGTTCGATTTGTCTGAAGCTTCGTTTGTTTGCCAACCCAAAAGCCAGGAGCTCACGACACGAGTTTGTTCGTCGAAGCGGCTAGTTCGAGGTAAGTCAGAGAGTTTTGTCTCCCTCTACCATGAGACACCTACAACTAGCGGCCTCCTGGATGCCTTCAGACTATTTGTGCTTGGTTGAAGTATTGCATAGGCATCTTTTGAATCTTCGAACATCGCTTAAAACGGTGTTATACAGCCAAACAGCTTGGAAAGACAGCTCACTAAGCTTAGTGAAAATATCTAATTTTGTCTCCTTCTCTTACTTTCTGTTGTGACTCTTCATAGTTTTCTTACTCACAGAACTGAAGTACAAGGCTTGTAGCATTGCATGGGCTAGAGCTGTCTTCATCATGAAGCTGAAACAAAGTGATAGCATTTACCTATTTCCACCATTTTAAGTAAATTTTTTGCCCTCATGGCCTGTCTCCGTATGAATGTATTGTGGCCAAGTATTTGGGGGAGTGTCTCGCGAAATTAATCCATTTCCAATCATGTATACATAAGTAGCTCTATAATTTATGGTTATGCCATAGACTTGGGTTATTAAGCACATGTGCTTATAAGTCTGAGCAGTAAGTGCTAACAAAAAGTGTGCTCTTATAAAGAGTGATATATAGCACCACCCATTGGTACCGTACCACCTCCTTACCTCAAACTGCATGGATATGATCGTCTACCATGGTCCCAGAGAACCTTCTCTTCTGGTGGCGAGAGACTCACAGGGTTAATTAGCAGCAGCTTGATCATAAGATAGTGTGCTAGTACTGCAGCACACGGACGTGCTTATTTTAGTGCATGTGCTTAACAGCAAGTAGCAAAACCAGGAAGAAAGTATGTGCTTATAAGAAAGGCAACCTGAGTCTACAGTATTACTATATATCAAAATATTTTTTGCTACAACAAAAACTTATATAGTCTGTGTCCTAGCCCGGAGGGCATGGAAGAGGCATTCTTTAACAAGTTTTGAATGCTCAGGTTTGGTCAGAATAGTAGGGCCGTGTGCACAAACATAGTGGTCATGGAGATGCATCATCGTTTTCAAGAACAGGAGATGCGAGCACCTTGCATTCGAGAGTGGGCAAGGTGGACTGTTCTTTGTCATACCTGTATTGATAGCTCGGTAGTAGCTTGACATTCAAGCGAAGCAAGAACATTTGCGATTGCACCTACATAGCTTGAGCTTCAGCTGTCTAGTATGGCCAACTCTTAGGGGTGTGGCCTGTACAATAATGGGTTCAAAGTTCACTATGTTGCAACTTGCGCATGCGCATATGCGTACAGATGATTTCTATAGAGGCTATGAGCTCTTTACTACTCCTCAAATTGAACATAGCAATCGTACATAATTTATACTTAGCATATCATTTGTGACATTGTATCTTGTTGTGTGTTACATATATGTGTGTGTCCAAGCCATCCCTACTTATAGAGTCTACCAACTCTATGATAATTAACATTGAGTGAGTAAAGATTATTGTATGATAGCAGGACAGGTTGCGAATCCTGAGGTCAATAAACCGCTGTTGAAATCGAGTACTACAACAGACTTGCAGTACTGAACGAAGGAAAGCTACAAGCTGCAAACCATAGTGTGGGTACTGGTACATATAGCTACTAGAGCTGGCCCACAGATCAATAAGTGCATGTAGGCTATAAATATTCAAAGAGGTCAACTAGAGCTCTCTAAAGCACATACCCTGCGTACACTGTATCTACGGTATTGTAGATCTAACACAGCCTACCGTATAGCAGGAAACTTTGGCTATAGGTTTTAATTTGGTAAATTGGTGAATATTTTTAAAATCGCCAAATTTAAGTTTAACTTTGTGTATGCATGCCTATGACACTAATCACCAAATTTAAATTCTGCCAAACCAACTGAGAGCCATGCTCACCAAAGTTATTCATTATATTATGGTAGCTAGTGTTAGCCTATATATATCTTAGTTTCTGACTTGACCCTTACATATACCGAGCTTGAGCACGCACAATGAAAACAACACATGGCATTACTGGGTGTGCTTGATAGGTGTGTCCGTATCTGCATGTACATGTAATAGTGATGAACTTTTCATGATTCCGCAATAACATGACATTTACATGCATGACCCTGTACCCCCAGATTTGGTAGCATTTCATGAGGTAGTTTTTGGTATTGATTACCGTAGAGCCGGAAAATTTTGCCAGGGGAAATTTTCGTCAATTTAACCACCTGGTCTCATTGGTGAAAATTTTGTTACTTGAGTATGTTTTTGTCCTCTGTTAATGATTACATAGAGTATATGGCAACCTTTACTGTATTGGCAAAATTTTATTCCATCGAACATTTCTGCAATACAAGGGTAGCTAGGCTTGGTGAAATTTTTATCCAGCGAAAATTTTCGGCTATACAGTATAAGCGAATTACGCCGCCTTTGACACCAAAAAATACTCTTCCAGGAGATACCCATGCTATTCATATAAATGTAGTTATATCTCCACACCAAAGTCCTGTAAAGTATGGGTGTGATTATTTGCACTAGCTCTTATTAAGTGTGGCTACAGCTACAACTAGCTTATTCTCGCATGCCAGACTTTCCTACCCAAAGAGGGAGAAAGAGTCTGGTGAAAGCTGTACTAGGCAGTTATACTGCGTGGCCATAATATTTGGCCGCACTACGTTTTGACCAACTGTCACATTTTGTGGTCCACAGTTTGTATACCAAACCATGTACACTACAAATATCTCTTGGGCACCAGCTGCAGAACTGTGTAGTTTGTGGCCATGGCTTTGGTCCTGTAGTGTGGGTAAACACTGTGGCACCACTGCTAAACAATTCCAGCAGTACAACTGGCTAATACAGCTTTCACTGGATTCTTTCTCCCTCTTTGGGTAGGAGAGTCTGGCACGCAAGACTATAGCTATAATTATAACTAGTCATGCACTATTTGAATTTGTCAACTTTGTACCTAATTGACGACACTGGCTGCATTTTATTGAGATTTTTGTGATTATTTTTACTTACCAAGATTCAACTTCTCATCGAGTACCATAATTAACCGAGAAGTTGAATCTTGGTAAGTATAAAAATAATCACAAAAATCTCAGTTATCATTTAGTGAATAAATTTTCACCAATGCGGTAAAGATCTCCATATCCTCTACTCATTAACACAGGATAAAATATTTGTAGCTATGGTATTGTAGATCTATCATGTCATTTGTCGTTTAGTTTGTTTGCTTCCTGAAACAGAGTAAGCTCTGCCTAGAGAATGTAAACAGCTGCGTGCTGTATGTAGAAACAGTGTAGTAGAAAGTGCTCAAGCCTTTGAACCTTTACTCTATGGCACTTCTGAACCAATTAATAAGCTTTTGAAAAGTGGACCCAGCAGAAATGACCTTCAGAAACTCTGGATTTTGTGCATGGCATCAAGAGCAAAGTACACATATAGGACACAAGACTGCCATAGGTCCTGCAACCGTAGTTGACGGATATTTTGTGCATTGTTTATGTGGAGTTCTATAAAGAATCTTTATTGTTACCCAAGAATCTTTATTGTTACCCACACGTGTAAATTTAAGCTAGATTATAGTGAGTCACAAAACAGTGGAGAGGATATTCTCCTGATGTCAATTGCTTGGTTGTATAAAAAATCCTTAAAAACATTCTGCCTTGAAGGTTTATTATGGAATAATACACATGTACATGAAGCATAATTATGACCTTCTGGTTGGTAGCTAGCTAGAAGCATACCGTAGTACTGGTTTTAATTAAATGCATGGTTTAATAATTGCATTTTGCTCTAGTGCTCTCATAGTTCGTGCCACTACTGACTGTTGTCCCATTTTCTATATACAAAAGTTCAGAATTTTTGGACGTATACTTGCTCGACTTGGATGGACACAAGACTCGGCGTACAATTTCAGTGCCATCGTATCTACTGTATTTCTTGTTCAAGTGAGTCATATTTGCCCCAGATGGGTGGGATCTGTGGGGTGCATAAAACGAGCAATTTGACTGCTTTCAAGCCCCACAGTCAGAATTGGCTCAAGACAAGTGGTCAAATTGCAAGGACAAATCAAAAGCTTCTATCATAACTCTCTCTAGCAAAACCAGCTCCATGCTCTAGCTCACCATTATTTGGAGATATGGCCAAGTTTGTGTTGCTCATTTGGAGACTTTTGTGTTTGGAATTTTTGAACATTGCGAAGATAATACAAATTCGTCAAAAGAACCAATGTGGAACGTTACAACTAGTAGTTTAATATGTGTTATAGAAGACTCTTGACCGCTTGATGTGTAAGCTAGATATTTGTGTATCAAATCTCAATTTTATTTTGTGCACCTTCTCCCTTGTAACCTTTAATTGTTGTCCTTGGGTGTGGCTGGCTGAACACAGATATATCTGTATGCATATGAATGTGCATCTTCATAGAAAAATATAGCTATACAGCTCAAACTTATTTTCACTAATATTACCTTGTGAGGTGCGCTAGCGCTTGACGCATTGTCAAGGTAATAAAGTAAACAGCCGCATTTCCTGTGCAGTTAAGAGAATGTATGGAAAACGTGACCTCTTCGTGCAGACTAGTACTGTACGTGCATGTCAATATGTGATGTCATAAGGTATGGGGTCAGAGGGATGATATGACCATGTCACATCTATAGACCCTGAGAGATTGGGAGGGATGACTAGCCTCTTTCCCAGGTGCTCTTTGCCTAGGATATATACTAAAAATGGGATGTATCGTGTGGAGTTGGCTAATGTAGTAGTGATGTTCTTTAATTGGATATACATCCTTTCTGATTTGATTCAGGAGCTCATAATGAAAGAAGGAAGGGGAGGGGGAAGGAGCCCGAAGCGCCTACGCACTTAATTAAAAATTCAAAGCTTACCCATGCTGCACGCGTTACTAAATATAGCAAGCGGATGCAATTAGGGTGGCACCGGCTCGCGGTTGAAACGTAACCGGACCGTAAATTACGCGTGCGAGGCAGGTGGGGTCTAGATTGATAGTTGAGAAGATGGAGAAGATTGTTGCTCACGATCCCTCGATCGGCTACGTAACGAAGGAGTCGAGAACTCCTCGACGAACAACCAGAACATTCGTGCCACCAAGAGTGTATCAGGGAGAGTACGCAACTACATGCAGTAGTATGGCACACACGTTTTGACTGAATGATGTCACATCTTCTGTACTAGTACAAACTTGGTACAAGGTGTTGAGTATGAATAACATTATGTCCAGCCAAGATAATTGAGTTAAGCTGGTGCAGGTGCAGGCTGTGGGCTATGTTAATGTTATTCATACTTAACATCTTGTACTGGTACAGCAAAACGTGATGTCATTCAGTCTAAACGTACTTGCCATACTAACTGTATGTAGTTGCGTACTCTCCCTGATACACTCTTGGTGCCACCCATTGAAGGTTTAACTCCAAGAAGATCGCCTCATCTTCTCACGAAGAGGCACCAGTCAGAGGCTGCCATCTCTACCCCGGTCAGGGAAGCAGTCAGAAAGGCAGTGCGCCTCCAATCTATGGAGATGTTCGATTATTTTATGAGCGTAGTTTCTCAGTACAGTCATCTGAGGTCAAGCAGTGTGAAAGCGTTGGCAAGCAACAAGCTGGCCAACTACATTATTGTTACAAGAAGCACCATTGTCGATGATGGATGTATTGGGCCCCACGATGCAGTTAGATTGATTGTGTGTGAAGATAGAAAGTTCAAGTTTATGGTTTATGAGCACTTACTCAAGGAGGGTACTATGCAAGTGTCACTCACCAACCCTGAACTGCAATCACTACTCAGAGAGATGAACAATTCTTGCTGGAGTGTGTGTCGTGGAGTGCATGTGTAATTATTCCCAGTATCGAATTAGCATTGCATGGGTATGATATAAAAAGAGTCAAGCGTGCCTGTTGGTCTCCTGATACAGCCAGAGATATTGATTGTGCTATTTGGTTTAGAAAGGAGTCATCAAGACACTCTGACACTTGTGACAGGTGTGTAAGATTGAAGTGGCAACTGGCTGCTCGCAAGAAATCTTGCAATGAGCTTTCATCATCAGACCAACTGACACGCCAATCTGCTTCATCGTCTTGTCCCTTCCAATACTTGAGCCCTCATAGCAAGATCAAGCTCAACAATATGCATCAACTTATTCACAACAAAGCACCCAAGAAGGCTCAGGAAGTTGACCGGTTATCTATACCTGAATCACAAAGCAGTGAAATAGCTGAAATTGTTTGGACTATTCAGAACAGTGAACAGGGACAAAATCAATTACAAGAAATATTTTCCGAGGCAGACCAATCTGGTGATGGTCGAGGAGAGATATTGAAGGAAATCTGGGATCAAGATGTGTCTGATGTGAATCAGTTTTACTGAGATCAGAAGAACAATGATATGTTAATGTTGAAGCGTATGCTTAAAAATTGAGGTTTTGGATCACAGTATGAATAGCTTCAAAAACGTCACTGTGTGTTTGTTTGTTTGTTTTTTACCTTATAACATCATCCCCTGGTTCCCAAATCTTTTGAATGGACATGAAAGCCTGGGGCGAGTCCAATTTGGGGCCTATAATACTTAGATCTGAACTGTGCACGCTAGCTATATAGTGTCTCCTGACAGTACTAATATTTGTGGCTACATTTCTAATTTACTACAGTCACTGGGCAAAAATCCAACAAGTGGTCAGCGGTCATAATTATCAGGCTTGGTATGTAATAATTATTATACATGTAGAACACCTACCGTATAGCACAAAATTTTCGCGGGATAAAAATTTCGCCCAGGGCTCATACTTTGTATTGGGACAAAAAGTTCGCTAATTTTAATTTCGCCAACTGCTCGGGTGCCCTCCAGGAAGCAGTGGGTGGAGCTCGCGAATCGCGCGCGCGTGCTCATGATCTCGAAAGTTAGAAATGGATACAAAAGAAATCGAGTGTTGCATTCGTGGCTACCACGTTTACCGAGACATATGGGAGGCTGCTGTTGATGAAGAGCTAGTATGTCGGCCTGAGCGAAGCAATGCCCATGACCGGTACACTGTGGCTGTGATGAAGAACGATTTAGTGGTTGGCCATCTTCCAAGCAAGTTCTCACGTTTGTACTCACTGTTTATCAGGAGAGGAGGTGTCATTCTGTGCCGGGTGGCAGGCAGACGACGATACTCCCGTGACTTACCACAAGGAGGACTAGAGATACCATGTGTGCTACTTCTGAAAGGATCACCTAAGGAGCTCCAAAAGCTGAAAAAACTTAAAAGTACTTGTACTTAGTAGCTACCGGTATAATATGAAGCACTATTGTGCGAAACCCTCGGCGCAGTTGCCTAAGCACATGCATATATTATTGCACTGCTGCTATAAACTTGCAGACAATCATCTGACATTGTTCCAGTTGCATATTAGAGCAGTGAGAGCCATGGGCATCATCATGCTGCACTGCTCCTAAACAGACTAGTAACCTGTAAACCACAAGAATGTGCATTGCACGATATTACGTAATCAACCTGCCACGTGTGCCAGCATAGTGCCAAGTCAGCAGATACAAGCCAAGAAGCTCTCGAGGATAGTTGCTACTTTAGTTTGATCAGTGACTAGTCAGTCGTGTTATAGGAGCTATCGCTAGATCTACACACTAGTTTTGTTGAAAAGAAGCCATCGCTGTCTGTTCTGTTCACAGAGAGTTCACCAGGAAGCGAGAAAGGCAGTTGTGGTCAGCAAATGTCGCCATAACTTCTTTTGAACAAAGCCTTTTCGAAGAATTCCACACGTTTCATTTGTTAAAATCGCCACGAGAAGCCTAATGGTACCCTGCTTTCAACGTATAAACAAGGTATGTAGCCGCTAGTGCGGTAACAGACAGACACACACACACACACACACACACACACAGACACACAGAATGACTACTGTAACCCTCGCGCATGCGCCGAGGGTTAATAATTTTAATATTATTATAATTCAAAACTGGGATAAAACACTTTGATACAATCGTTATTGATGGATGTTGAGTGTGTGCATGTGATGACATGAATCAAGTAGTGTAATGAGGTACATGTAGCTAACAAGTTAACTGTT
Organism: Stappiaceae bacterium; assembly: GCA_964291365.2. Lineage (GTDB taxonomy): Bacteria > Pseudomonadota > Alphaproteobacteria > Rhizobiales > Stappiaceae > JBDWFY01. The sequence goes on along the minus strand of OZ219977.1, from coordinate 159,003 downwards.
GAGGGTGTCTTCAATCGGAAATACCTTCGTCAGAAGAGTTGATATCTATCACAGTAGTGTTGGTGGAGTCGATAGCTGTTGCTGTTTCATCAATGGAGTCACTAGCTGTCACACTTTCGTTGGTTGAGTCGATAGCTTCTTGAATACCTGCCTTGCGAAAACCATTGACGATGAGTCCTGGGTTGTCCTGAAGGTACTCGTGCATTTGGACCAGCCATTTTGCTCCAATGGTTTTCAGTGCAGCACCAGTGAGGTCGACTGGTTGTATCAGCTGCTGCTCAACATCAGTGCCACCTCCAAGCTGTTCGGCTACCTTCTCTGAGTACCACTCATTGAACTTCTGCCGAACAAAGTCTTTGGCTGCCTTGTTAACGCTTATATCCATCGGTTGCAGGCGATCTGTACAGTTTGCTGGAAGCCTGACTGAATGTACGTTGTGATCCTCGAGTAGTTGTAGGACATCTCCCGTGATCTGGCCTTTGAAGTTGTCAAAAATCGCCAAGGCAGGATAGTCATCATCCAGGTCATAGCTGGCTCGTACTCTGTTGATGTAGGGGAACAGAATGTGATTGAGGTAATCCTTCATCGTCTCCTCTGTAGACCAATGGTTGGGCGAATGTGTGATGTGCCAATCTTCGGGGAAATTGTATTTTGGATGGCATCTGTCTGTCTTTCCTTGATAGACAAGCTGTATGGGTAGGAAATCGCCACAGAGAGTGCCACAGAATACAGCTGTGATCATCCGTTTGTCGTTCAAGCCAGTGATTTCAACACGCCTGGCTCCTCGCTGCTCCATGGTCCAAGAGGATGATGGGATCAAATTGAGACCAGTTTGATCCCAGTTCAGTATTAGCCCAGGTGGAATCTCATCCATAATCACTGTTGTCGACACTTGCTCCAAAAATGACGCCTTCAGCTCTTCAAAGTTCTCGACAAGATTCTTGCTTTTGCTAGTTGTTCCCCTTCTCTTCACATACCCCATCCGTGTCAGCAAACCCTTGGCCCAGGCTTTGGTTAGGTCAACATGTCCACCATTTTCAACTAGCAAAGTCCTGTTCAGCTTCAGTATGATACCTCTAGCAGCACCCAGAGCAATGGCGGTGTTTACTGCTCCGCCAGACTCCCGAATCGCTCTCAGATACAGCTGTATCTTCTGATCCAGCTCCTCCCCTAACAGTAGAGGGCGGCCACGCTTTTTGGCAGGCAGGCTGGTGACGGTGAGATCATCTTCGTCGGCTCTTCGCTTTCGATTCATTTCTTGAAGGTACGCTCTCTTGAATCCACGAATAGTGCTTGGGTTGATATTCTTCCCTAACTCCATCGAGAAGTGCCTCACTGCCGCATGTACCCCGTTCTCGCTCGAATACTTCCCTATCTTGATCTTCGTCTTCTCATCGAACTTGATGTATGGCCCTCGCTTCTTCGTTTCCTTGGCCTTAGCTTGCTGCACACGGTTCACAGCAGTGTTGGCCTCCGCAATGGCAGAAGGAGACAGCTCCGACGATAGGGGTCCAGCAGGATCGAGGAGGTCCCGTTGTACAATTTGAAAGTACGATAGTAGCGACATCAGTTTCTAGTTACTTTGGAGATCGATTAAGAAAGACTTTACACAACAGCCACCTGGCGCTATTTACAGCATACAGCTGCCCAACCACGTGGTAAAATTTCTACGTGTGGAAAAATTTCAATGTGACAAAATTTTCACTGGGGAAAAAATTCGCGTAAAAAATTTTCGCCCACTCCATGCATGGGCGAAAAAGGCGAAAATTTTGTCTGGGCGAAAATTTCCGGCTATACGGTATCTACAAAAGTGGAACCCCTTAAATTATCTCACCTGATGGCAATTATTAAGTAGACTTAATTTTCACTTTATATCATCAATAGTGTGTAAATGCATGAACTGGTTACACTTACATACATGTACATGCCAACCAACCTGTTTCTCTTGGAGGGTCAAAAGCATGGCAAAACTTGTGGCTTGCCAGCACAAGGTAGGACAAGGTTTGGTGTTAAGGCACTGTTGAGCGATGGTGCCAGCGGCAGTGTCTCACTAATGAAGCTATTTTGTGGGCACAAAGACGATTCACAAAAGCTCACACCATCCTTTATAAGTCCATTCAGTGGTGAAAGAGTATTTCTTATTGTTTGTCCATCAATGGTAATGTTTGTCAGTCAATGATAAATGTCATAGGAGTCTCTTCATTGAATAATGACGTTGCTGTAGCATCAGCCTTGATTTCACGCTGTGCTAACCCAATCATATATCTCCTCCATATTGTCTAACTCTTTCATCATTCACTAGTGATGTGGTTTTTTTCAACTACAGACCTCAAAAATGACAACATTCGTGGTGAAATTATGTCTAAACCGCCTTGCTGGAGGTACTGAATAGCTGGTGGTAGTTCATCCCATTCTTTCTCAGTCACTCTAATCAACATTAATTGTTCAACTTCCTTTTCAATATCTACCTTATCGATTTCAGTGACACCTCTCACTCTCTTCAAAAGCATTGAGTGCAGCTAGGTAGTGCAAACCCTCCATAATGCAAAAGATTTATCTTACTCTCGATGAAGTTATGTGAGCTACTACTGGACTGTAATAGTTGTTCCGCACTCTCAGACTGGCTGAGCTCCTTCTTAAATTCCTTCACCTTTTCCATCATTAGATTGTGTACATGGTAGGCAATTGTTGATATCACTATACGCTGGTCCAGATCATTTGCAGCAACCTTTGTACGGGAAAGTACTGACTTCCATAATTTACTCTGCTCACTGTCTTCTTTCATATACTCGTGGATATGTTGAAACCACTCTTGCTCAAATGCTACATATTTCTTTCCTCTCATGCATGCTTTGTATATCTCCAAATACCTTGCAATCATCTCCATGGTGCACTGCACAAGTGATGGTTTGACTGTTTTGCTGCATATTGATAGTACAAACTCCTTCCTACTGCCTACTGCTCTAGGTGAATGCCCCTTTAAGTATCTTCAACCACTTTGGCTACTAAATCTTCATAGTCTCTAGCGTCCAAGTCATCAAGCATACATTTCCTTTCACCCACGGTGAAGGTGATCCTCTTGCGCTTGGATTTAGTGGTGGCAGCCATGGTCATTTATCGATCTCTCCACCCACGTGGACGTGAGCGCTAGTGCGCACATACACATGTACGTAGATATATATGTGCATACTTGCAGTTGCAGAGTCAACCACCAACCGCATCCGCTTGCTACAATATATAATTAGTAACGCGTGCAGCATGGGTAAGTTTTGAATTTTTAATTAAGTGCGTAGGTGTTTTGTGCTCCTTCCCCCCTCCCCTTCCTTCTTTCATTATGCGCTCCTGTTTGATTAGGTAGAGGAAATATGGAAGTAACAGAGTCCAGGGATAATATGCTTGATGGTGTGCTGAATAGGGTAAGGCATGGAGTAAACATATGTTAATGAATTCACTCTACATTTTTTGATCAATTATTCAGTCTGACATACTGACAAAGGCTGCTCCCACTTTGAACCCAAAATTACATGTGCCGCAATGGAGCATAAAAGTAGAATTTAATGTAACAACTAATGAATTCAAGAGCAAAGTTCCCAATCCTGCAACTGAAGTAAGTATATACTTCAGAAGTATATATAGCCATTCTACATATAGTATGACTAAGTTTCTTTTTGCAGTTTCCATTTGAATTGGATTTATTCCAGAAGCAGGCTATCCTTCACTTGGAGCAACATGACAGTGTTTTTGTGGCTGCTCACACATCTGCTGGGAAAACTGTGGTGGCAGAATATGCCATTGCTTTATCCACAGAACATAGAACAAGGTAGTTTACTTAATGTTTGCAGTTCTTAGCTAAGTGTACTTCACATTGCAGAGTTGTGTATACTTCTCCCATTAAAGCTCTTTCGAATCAAAAGTTCAGGGACTTTAGAAAGAGGTTTAGTGAGCAAGCTATAGGCCTTTTGACTGGAGATGTACAAATTAGGACAGAAGCTCCATGCCTCATAATGACAACAGAAATTCTACGGTAATTTATATTGAATATTTGTCAAATATATTCACTTTAGCATAAAGCCCTCAAGGCATTCCTTATTCATAAATCAACATTGCACAGAGGATTTACAAGTGTACAAGATTCATATACATGTATAATAGTATCTTATTTCTTCTAAAAATTTATTTGGCACCTCCAATTATTCAATACCCTAATTAATTTTTGGCAAATTAAGGTTGTCTTACAAGAGTGCTTTAAATAGGATCGAGTAGAATGTGCATGTGTGCAGGTGAAATGTTGAATATTTGTGTCAAAAATAGGGCTTGAGCATATATAATTATGTTATTTTAGTGCCAAGTTTTAGAAGAAATACATTATTTAAGGTTACGGTACACAGTTTAGTTTCGCACTGCACACGAACATTTATCTAGCTCGATCTATACAAAATATTGGGCCATAAGGCACTTGAAATTTTCACATCAGTTTTTGCGTAGTTAAAGGCCATATATAAGGTCTGCTCTAATTCGATCTACAATGATAGGGGCAGGGCCACATGTTTCAACTTTTCATTTAGCATGTTTGATTGCCTGAGCTATAGGATTAAAATGGTGTCCAGCAACTGAACGTAAAGCAGTCTTGTCAGAACATTTAAAGCAATGATAAAACTATTGTATTGCAGACCTGTACATTATGAGCATTTGAAAATTAATGTTTTTAAGTTTGCTATTTTGATAATATACTGTAATTCCAAAAATTTGGCACCTCCAATTATTCGACATTCTTTATAATATTATACCAAATTATAGAGAATTCTAACTTTTGGCAAAGGTTGTCAAACGTATGTCCTATATTAAATTAACAGGAGTAGAATGCGTATGCAGCTCAGTGTTGAATATTAACCTCTAAATATTTGGTAAGCTCAAGCACAATTATTGTTTTTGTGCCAATTTTTAGAAGAAATATAGTCAGTAACTTCTTTGGTGGAGAGGATTATGTTCTCACACGGTTTAGTGGCAAAAGTTTATGAGAAACTACATAATCATGCACGAGTTACTATGCAGTACCACCCAAAACCGTTCATTTCTGGTGTGCATTTCAAATCTTCAGCTACTAGGCAGCAACATCCTTGCAAGTGTGTGGCCTACTACAAACTTAGTGCAAAGTCAAAATGCCATCCTGGATTTTTGCACTTTTGTACAGGCACACTTGGGTTTGACCAGCAAAGACTTCACAATTAATTAAACGCAAAAAAAACTTTGCAATACTGTATGGTTAGTAATTCGTGGGGTGCTAGTTCATAATTTGCTAGTCACGAAAATTGTCATCCATAAAAATTACAACTCTATATGTGGAAGACAGAGCAACAGGTGGTGTGGCCAAAACATTTGTGTCTGTGTGGCCTGCAGCCATTCCAAATAACAAACTATCTCTTTGTCACCACTATCATCCAGTTGATGGCACCTTTCGACTCTAGAGATGCTCTAATCCATGCTATTTCTCCAAATATCCTCGCAGAGGTGAGCAAAGAAGTTGAGATCGCATCACAATATTGAGCATCAATTTATGGCAAGAAACCATCAATTACATCATCCATTTATTGTTGGCGCAGTGCTGCACTCTTATAGACTGGGTTGCAGCCACGAAATGAAAATTAATTGATTCTGGGGGTGTTGTCTGACTTTCCACAAAAATTAGCATCCCCTAAATTACCCGCCCTACGGTGTTTTTCATGGACCACCTGCACCATTGTGTGATCCATTCCACCCTGGTTATATTGGTAAATGCTGTAGCCAAAAATTTTCATGGGAGAAAAATAGCCAAGCCCAGCTACCTTTGTGTTGCAGAAACATTTGCGGAATTAATTTTCACAAATATGGTAATGGTTGCCATATCCTCTATGCAATGAGAGCAGGTGGTGAAATTGGCAGGAATTCTTTCTCCTGACAAAATCTCTGGCGCTGTACAGTATCATGTTGAGGCAGTTTTGAAGGTGCATATTCCACTTTCTATTGTAGATCTATGCTTTACAATGGATCTGATGTCATCAGAGATTTGGAATGGGTCATATTCGATGAAGTTCACTATGTGAATGATCCAGAGGTAAGAAAGTAGAAGAAAGTGGTGCATGAATATTATTGTGGTTCCACGGTGTAAAACTGACTTAGCAATGTTTGTCCTCTACCGCTCATTTAAATTCTCTAGAGAGGAGTGGTGTGGGAAGAAATATTGATTATGCTGCCTGGACATGTTGGCATAATTTTATTGTCTGCCACTGTACCAAATGCCATGGAGTTTGCTGACTGGATTGGGTAAGTCTACTCATAAGTATGCTACAATATAGCGAATTGCTATTAACTGATGCTGCTGTATCCCATTAGACGTACCAAGCAAAAAAAGATATATGTTGTCAGCACATACAGACGTCCAGTGCCTCTGAAACATTTTCTCTATACTGGTAATAGTAAGCAAACTGATGATCAACTCTTTGAAATTGTTGGTGCTGACAAGAAATTCAATACACAAGGGTTAGTATTTAGATATACTTCCTAATAATATTGTTGTGCTTGATCATTTCTTCATCAGGTACCGTCATGCTTTGGATGCAAAAAGGGAGAGAGGAAATAAAGGATCTTCAAACTTTGGTCCAAGATCAAGGCACTATACAAATCCGAAGCAGGTACTTATGCTGATTATTTCTTGTATGTATATAACATTTATTTTTATTTAATCAGGACAAAAGTGTTTGGTTATCTCTCATTAAAATGCTTCAAAGAAAGGATAAGTTACCAGTGGTCGGATTTACTTTCTCTCGGCAACGCTGTAATGAAAATGCTGACTCTCTTACAACACTTGATCTCACTACTGAAGATGAAAAAAGCAAAATTCATGTTTTCTTTTCCAAGTCGATATCTTTGCTAAAAGGATCTGATCAGAAACTGCCACAGGTCTGTTTATGTTGTAGACTACAAACAAGCTCTCTGGAGCACATACCCCTCACACTGTATCTGTGGGCATATTTTTTAATTTGAGCATGGCTCTTTGCTGTGAGCATGAAACCTCAAGATAAATGGTGTCTACTGCATCCCCTACCTTTGTCAGTTCTTTGTTTCTCTGGCTGATCAGTTCCACTCACAAACTTTTTAAAGGCTGTAGTTTGATTATCTACAAATAACATACATGGTGGTCAGCTCATGTATAGTACGTAGAGTTGATCTTCTGTAGATAGAGATGATTGTACGAGAAATCTGCAAGACTACAACACATGTACATACACGTGGTATTTATAGTGATAGCACAACAGACAGAAAGGTGAGGCATGAACAATAAAAATGACATGACTTGTATGTCACCATATCACTAAATGAAAATTCAGTAGGTCTATCTTCTACTACCAATCCCAAACCTAAGGGGAAACCATCCCATTGCCTGCTCAGGCAAACCAAACCTTAATGTATGTGTCCAATGAATGATGTAATATTGATAATTCACTTGAATAGAGTCGGTTAACCTCTTTCACACATGTCTGATTTTTACCAACTTAATTATATTATGCGTGTGCTTTCTAGCACTCTTGCATGATAGCATGATAAGCACATGGATGATATGTATCACTACATGCATACATATGTACATAGTACCAGTATAATACATACAACAATTTTCTCATAGGCATGGGTTTGCCCTATTGATTATGCATGTTATTATCTTATTTCTTCGTATGTGCTGTACATTTTCATGTAACTGGGTTTCTATGAATAATGTAGGAATGCACCTTGTCTGATGCTTATCCATACTACCCTTGTTTGCATACTTTTTCACACTACCATCTGTACTTCTACAATTGTTTTTTTTTAACTTGTTTGTGTCATTTTTATAAGTCTCAATCACAAAGTGTTGATGCTGAGGGATGTGGTCACTAACTTGGTTGGGCTGATAGTGTTGATTTGCAATGAAGGCCACATACTGGTTTGATAGTTTCCAGACACATTCTTGGGGTTGCTAGATAGGAAATCAGCCGAGGATAATGAATATGCAGTCCAGAATCCTTGAAAGCTGACATAGCTCAAGTTGTTAGGTGTTTTGTAGTGTTCACATATAATAGGCATGTCCACAGGCCATCCCTACCTATGGTGGTGTTATGTACTTGGAAATTGCGTTGTTTATTTGCAGATCACCAAAATGAGAGAGTTGCTGAAACGAGGAATAGCTGTTCATCATAGTGGAATTTTGCCCATCATAAAAGAGGTACACATAATACATGTATATAATGATGAACGTTCCTAGTGGCTATCACTCCCAAAAATAGTACACGTACGTATGTGCACCCTATTTGAAATGGAGCACCTGAAACATGCAAATCTCAGGCATGTTTCAGCACGTTCCATGCGCTAAATCTCGCATTGTTTCATGCATGGAAATAGCATGGTCCTGTAGTGCATAATGTGCATGAACCATGCATGTTTCAGGAGTCAGTACTGGAACATGCAAGGAATAAATGTTTTACAGGTACTGGGCAAGCATGGTACAGGTCTGAAACATGCATGCATACATTTTACCTAGGTCTTCATGCATGTATCATGCATGATACAGGCATATTCCATGCATAGCACTAGTGTATTCCATGCATGTACCATGCATGGTACATGCATATTCCCAGTGTGTAATATGCATACATGTAGACTTGCCAGAATATTCAAATAGTATAATATTATACAAGTAGAGATATAGGCTTCTGTTGGCTACTTGTCAAAGGAAATAGGCAAAGCTGGGTTTGTACCACCTAACTAGGTAATAAGATAAGGTACCAGATTTAGAGCAGTTCTCGTGGGTAAGTAAAAATCATTGCACACGCAAATGACACGATCATTATATTAAGACTATATTTGTGTATTCGTTCATGCATGTGTCCGTTACAGGAGGTCAGCGGAAACAATTTGACCCCTAGAAACAAGAGGCTGTATCTCTGACCATTGAGTAACAAAGAGGCTAGAACTGGGCAATCTCTGTGGCCGCTGGCTGCGGCACTAGCTACAGGCACGAACACTAGCTTCTTGGGAAGACAGTACAAAAATCACGCGACAATGGATACTCAGGCTGCAGTTAGCTAAGCAGCTTGATTTACGAGAAGATATCATCTGGGCCATCATCACGGAGGTAGTAGATTCTGCTTTTGGCTTCTTGTGCCTTCACAAGTCTTGCGAGAGAGAGGGCAAGCAAACTAACGAGTTTCTTGGCCTATTAATTACTTAGGTCATGTGCCTCAAACAGGATGAAATAAATACACATGCACCAATACAGCTGCAATATCAGGCGTGCGTGCTGTTTACATAATCAGTGCCCTTTACTCTCTCCTTTGAGCTCTTCATGTGAGCAAGGTCTGCCCTTTCACAGCCCTGTTTACAACACCCTTATAGCATGTATGTGCGCAGGTACATTGTATGTAGCTATGTGATGGAAGTAGCGGTGAATTGGGGGCAGCAGGGGGCGAGCGAATCGAGCCCCCCTGCTTGTAATTATTGATTATTGCATTGCTGATAATGTACATTCTGACCTTTGAACTCAAGAAGTTTCTAGAAGAAGTGCAGCTGCGCATTGCATGTTCCAAGCTAAAGTTGGGGGGATCCATTGGGTCTACCGTCGATAAATCGATAAAGAAATGGAAGGATTAGGGGGAAATAGAGAGACATCAGAGATTCAAGGCTTTGGCTGAAAGATTTTAACCGCCGAATATAGCTAAGTAAGCTATATTTCAAAGTGTTTGTGAGATAAGGTTGCACAAATAAAATTACTTGTTTCTCAGGCCCGCCCACTTCGTTTTTTCCTGCCTTTTTCTTCGCATTCTGAAGCTTTTCCGGTAAAGGTCGTCAGCAATAAAAGTGTTGGCTATTAGGTAGGAAGGCAGCAATTTATATAGGAACCTGACCAATTTACATAGAAACTGACCAAATTTATTTTTTGTCTGGATATCTGTTACTTTCCAATATGTTTGCTACATATTATACTTCTGCTTTAAAAAAAACAAAAAAAAAACGCCTCATCCCCTCGATTTCAGGAGAAATTTGCCAGAGAAACAAGTAATTTTATTTGTTCAGCCTAAATTATGGGATGCCAAGTGTGTCAATACTTACAAATGCTATACTTGTATATCTCGCTCTGATATATAAATACGACACTGATTTAGCTAAATATTTATATATATGGGCCAGATATAATATATCTGACCTATAGATTTATAAATATGGACCTGATTTATATATCTGTGCCATATTTATAAACACTGCTCTGATTTATATATCTGTGCCATATTTATAAACACTGCTCAGATTTATATATCTGTACCATATTTATAAATGTGGGCTAGATTTATAAATCTGGCAGTTTGCAAAAGGGGTGTGGTCAAGATGGGCGTGGCATAGCTAGGTCTTGGAGTGGGCGTTGGGCCATAATACCATAGTACTGTGTGTATGTCTTTGAGGTGGGCATGGCAGGATGTAAACCAGCCACTAGGCCACACCCATTATCACTACATCATTCATGCAAAATTGTCATACTTATAATTCTGCCCCATATTCATATACCTGAGTCATATATATAAATCAGATCCATACATATAAATCTGTTTCAGGTATATATATCTGGCTCTGATATATAAATCGGATCAACATTTATAAATCTGACCCATATATAAATAAATCAGGTAGATATTTAGGGAGATATACAAGTATAGCATTAATAAGTAATTTTGATACACTTGGCACCCCATACTAAATCGTGGAAAAGAGCTCTCCACTAGGCTTTAAAGTAGGATGTCTCTCTATTCCCCCTAGCTATCCATGATTTCTACTTTCTTGTCCGTCTAGCAGGCATTCTAGATGCTTTGTTTAGGCAGCAACATGCATTGCCTGTTCTACAGGATTCGAGGCCTTACTGTCCCTTGTAGCACTTGTCAATGACTGAAAGTTGGTAGGCTCACCCCTTTTATTAAGTACAAGATGCTTGGATGGCTATTACCTTCAGCCAGGTTCTATAATTCACCATAACGGAAGTGGTCGTTTTAAGCACATGCGAAAATTAATTACTTACCCACCACCTTAAGTCTTAGACAATGTACTCAATCTTGAGGTACATTGCCATGTTACTGGCCCTCACCACAGCTAGAGGTGTATAAATACCACAACAATGTTACTATTTTCTCAAAGGTGTGCTTATACAGTGCTCTGTATGTAATATAGCATAGCTATAACTGTAGCTACACATGACAGTACATGTACAAGCTCCCCTCTGAATCCCTGTCTACTAGGTAAGATACTTAGCTAGCCCCATGAGAGGAGCCACTGAAGCCTTCTCAGAGTCTCAAATTCATAAAGCAGCTGCTTCTAATTAGTATGATGTAATGTGGAACTTCATGCATATAATATGCATGGTCCCTATTGTGTGCTTAAAAAAATTTCATACATGTTTCATGCATGGGTACATGTCACACACATATTATATGCATAAATAATGCCTATTTCTTTAAAACATGCATGTTTTACACATGTTTATTTTTCTATGCATGAATTAGTCATGATTCATGCATGGCAATAGTGTTTCATGCATGTTACATGCAAGAAAGTAGCTTCCATGCATGAAATGTGCGGAAACATGCATGTTTCAGGTGCTCCATTTCAAGTAGAGCACAAATTATTTGATGATCATCTCCCATACAATCCATGTAAACGTGTATTTCCTGTACAGACTGATCAGTGGCTGTATCCCTTTCACCACATTTAGTTGTCCTCTGTACCGTAGTCTATAGTTGGAGCCGTACTCTTACTTATTCTAAAGTTGATAGTGCAGAGAAGATATTTTGACCAGTGCCTCCACATGGATGAATGAGAAGGCATTTGCTTCTCTTCATTGCAACTCCTAAACCAATGGGCTGTAATCAAGTGCACCTACCATGGACAAGAACCCAAGTGTAGTACATTTTATTTTGGGCTCAGACAGTGGGCTGTAACATTTGTGATATTAGCATTTCTAATATACATTTATTTATGTACGTATAGCTGAGCTATGCTCCTTTGTAGTAGTTACAGAGTGATTTACCAATCATCAGATGCCTGGACATGCGATATGTCTACTTCAAATGTCGGATATGCTTGAATATTCTACTTTATCTGACGTTTGAAGTAGAAGTTTTTAACGATGTATCTTTGACTGCAATTTGTGTGCACTGTAGCAAAGATACAAACATTTTGTGCCAATCGTTTGTCAATTGGTAGCACCATCTGCCAAGTATTTCATTGTTCAAAAACGTCATATCCAAAAGTTATGGGCTATTACTTTTTTGTAAAAACAGTCTGGAGTTTGATGAGCAACTCTAGCCTCATACCCAGGCCTCCCCTAGCCTTGTCCCCAGGCTACTCCCAGTTTTTCAATATTACATGCTGAAAAATTGGAGGGCCTGGTACGCGAGTGCACGTGTGTGATGCCACTATGCATAATGCCACGTACATACAAAAAGGTCACTTCGCGTTCTCGAGAAGGCTGCATGTTTCAAGCTACAGATTTTAAAAGGAAGGTTTGTTACTGAGTTATTTAATCGAACTACAATCTGCTGCACACTTTAGAGCCATATCTGTGATCTGCTACGAATGGGAGCGCTCACAAAACTGCTGACCTTCGCCTTGCCCACATCCAATTAAGTCGATTCCAGGTCGGTTCCAGGTGAAACGTCACGCACCTGCGCTCGTGTACCAGGCCTTCCCATTTTTCAGCGTGTAACATTGAAAAACTTGGAGTGGCCTGCGGACGAGGCTAGGCCTCCCCATAATAGGTTCAATGTTTGTTACGCACTTGTACATGCACATACAACAGCAAGCTTTAGATTGTGAAACTAAAGTTGAAGGGTGATGATATTGCTATGAAGAGCATGTGCTGTATACTATATTTAAGCTTTGTGTTCATTCTGTGATCTGGCTTATAGCCTAATCTCAATTGCATGATTGTGATGTCGTAGGAGCAAGTTTGGTAGAGGAACGAGGATGTCTGTGTCTCCTGTGTGTTTCAGTGGATAAACATGCTTATGTTTTGCATGCATGACTTTTTTACTGCAGGTCATTGAGCTTTTGTTTCAAAAAGGATTAGTCAAGGTAGCCTTGCATGTAAATTTTTTTAGGTTGAGTGACATTTGTTACGTGCAACACAGCTTTTATTCGCTACTGAAACTTTCGCAATGGGGGTGAATATGCCAGCTAGAACAGTTGTGTTTGACTCCATCAGAAAACATGATGGGGTGAGGACAAGAGATCTCTTTACAGGTTTGTGGTTGGTGGTACTCTATTAAATTTAGTGTATGATATTATAATACTTACAGGCGAGTATATTCAAATGGCTGGTAGAGCCGGTCGTAGGGGTCTGGATGACTCTGGGACTGTAATTATTTTGTGCAAAGCTGATGTTCCTGAAGCTAGTGATTTAAACAGAATCATTTTGGTAAGAGAACAATTTAAATCCAAGAGATTAATACATACATATGTATATATTCAGGGTCAGCCTACTTCTCTAGAATCTCAATTTCGCCTTACCTACAGTATGATATTGAATTTAATGAGAGTTGAAACACTCAGGTGCACTATGCTGTGTAATTTTTATTTGGTGTTGTATCAAATGAGGCATGGTTTGATATTATTTAGAGTTGAAGACATGATGAAACGCAGCTTTGCTGAGATTGACTCTACTCGTCACATAAACGATCATCAAGAGGCTCTATACTCAATCAAGGAGAGCATCGAATCTCTTCAGATAGAAGACTGCCCAATTTGCATTCAGGATATCAATCAGTATTACAGTGCCTGTGCGAATGTGAAGCACTTTCATAAGAATATGCAAGTTAGTGTTAAAATAAATGATATTGTGACTTAATCTTATATTAAGAATAACCTCAGGAAATACTGCTTAGCAGTCCTCAAGCTCTCAAGGTTTTATGCCCTGGACGAGTAGTGGTGATACATACAAAAAGCTGGAACTATTCTGTGGCTGTTATCCTCCAGCAACGCATCAACAAGGAAACAAAAACATTTGTTGTCTTAACCTTGTGTAGTGAAGGTGAAGAATTGGAAGAAGTTGCTAAAGATCTTGTAAACATAGAGAAGCACAAGATAGTGAGCCCACACCAGCCAATGAAAGAATTATTTTGTCCTGTTGATGTAGTAAAACACACTGTTGTTGAGATAGACGGTCAATTAATAGAATATATCTCTGAACAAGTTATGAATATTGAGGTAAATCGAATCTTGGAAGACTATCAACGGAGACAAATACCAAGATTCAGGTAAAGTATAACTAATTTTGTTATTAATCTTTGGCATGCATGCACCCCAGAGAGGTAAATACAGTAGTCTGTCCATGGATGTGTTTGTTTATTGCATATAATTTTTTTGCAGGACACAAAATTAGATAATGTTACCACTAACATCTAGCTGCATACCCTAGGCTTTCCTGTGTTAATCAATGTATGCAAGAGATTATCTCTGTGGACACTATTTGGGACACAGAATATCTTCGCTCACACAACCATGTACACATAAAGCAGCTACCCACTAAAAGTATAGGGGTGCAATGTACCAGCCAGGCAAGAAAGCTATCACCACGATTATGGAGGCAGTCCAAGATCAACAGTGTTGCAGTTTAGAAGAATCGCTAGATTTATAATTATAGTTAGTAGTGTGCTGTTATATGTTGGCAACAGCGACAACAACTTCTATTATCATCCATTGGTGCCATTTCCCGTGTTTCTCAATCAATGACTGTAGAAGTACTACTGGTCTCACCATTGCTGTACAGAATTTTCAGATATCATAAGAGTAAAACAGCCATATATGCATGTGGCTACTCATGATCCTAGAATGCAATGTTCCAGGCTTCTTCCATAGTCATTTTCCTGACAATTCTCTCTCTATGAGCACTCTGGCTAGTAAACTGTGCTGCTGTGCCTTCTACGGCTAAATGAAGGTGGTTGAGTGGGGCAGGGGTACACAGACATCATGCAGTGCAAGGTTGAAGTTCAACTTATACACGAAATGTGCCTAGTAGCGAATGTTTAGACCAGCAAAACAGCACGCACTTATAAGCGAAACGCATCTAATAGCACAAAAGTACAGTATTGTTATTGTTATATTGTTATTGTTATTGCACATGCAGTGTGTCCCATTAATTTATATATAATAGTTAGATACCAAGTCCGAGGGATCTACGTGATTTAGAGACCTGAAGGCCCAAGGCTGTAGTGTCCCGAGCGTAGCGAGGGCGCTACTTCGGGCCTGAGGGTCTCTAAAGAGCGTAGATCCCATTGGATGAGGTATCTAACTTATTTAGAATATAGCAACCGTAACCATGACAGTTCAAAATGAGAGCCTGAGATGAAAAAGAAGCTAGTTAGTGAGCTATATAGTATGAACTATGAGTTAGCAACCTACTCTTGTGCCAATCAACTCGTCGAGTCACCAGCACTGTACTAACATTCATCGTAGCCTCCTCCCCAGGCCCTCTCTCCCAGCTTTTTAATGTTGCACGCAATAAACCGCTTTTTTGCGTGCAACAAAGCTGGGAGAGAGGGCCTGGGGATGAGGCTACGTTCATCGTGGGTGTGGCAAAACATGCTCAGTTCTGTGCTCGTGCTTCAAGCATGTGCTATTCACTTCCAATAAGACAGTGAGTGTGGTTTGTGGGCTGCACTGATAGTAGACGGTACGGCTAAAGGTTTACCACAGTTAGTGTAATAATATTAATACAGCGCTATGTATGGTCGTCACATAGCTAATGCTTTGTTGCTATGCTAGACCAAGCAGGTTTACTAAGTAGGTTTTCTAAGTGCTAGAGGCACTTAGTAAACCTACAGGTTTCTAAGTTGGTTAGAAGCTTCAATGTGACCAATCAGATTGCAGTATTTGTTACACCTATATTCTAAGAGACCTTAAACCATTTTGGAAGCCAGGTTAGATTTTAGCTAACTTCATGTGCTAATAGCTTTACAAAGTCTGGGAGGTAGTTTGAAACAGATTTCATGCCTGGTTTAGGTTACCATATATTTGGCAGGGAATTAAATGTGATGGTTTCAATTTAGTGAGCAACCATCAAATTAAAGGCATTGTGCCGTGCTATAAGGGCTGATTGCCTGCTAATGAAGCCACACACGCCCACGCGGTAAGTGAACATTGGGCATGGCAGATGGCTGGTAAGTTTGTGTGTAGATTCAAATCTACCCGCTGAGGCTCACTCTGTCGGGTGTTTGACATTTCAAGCAGCTTGTCTACTCTCGAGCCTTTACTTGTCAGTATTCTTACTCTTTGGTTGTCCATATCGCTGAAGATTACGAGCTTCTTCACTCAACTTCGACAAAATCTTCACACTGCACACGCTCGATCCCCGCGAACTCCTGTACACTACACCGTAACACTGGGCATGCCCATACTTCCTGTACCCACTTTAATTGGATTATTGAACTGATGAGCTCATTAAGAAGCAATTATGCCTTATATTGTGCCAAAATGTCTTTAAAATCCACCAAATACTCACATGTGTATGTAATAGTTGTACTGTGGTTTTCTAAGGTGTATGGGTATTGTATCCTGAGTGTGGTATAATGGTATTCTGAGGGCGAAGCCCGACGAATTCTATTATACCACACGAAGGGTACAACCCATACACCTTAGAAAACCATAGTACAGCTGACTTGTACTATGATGCCATAACCCAGGCATTGGGACCCTGCCTCAATCACTATACTTTACTATGCAGCTGGGGTGTATTTTCATACACCCTAGGGTGTATGACATTTCTAGAGTACATGGGTTTTGTACTAGCTGTTTTTCCTTTGAAGTATGGCTTCATCATAGTACAAGTATGATTATCCCATATA
Source organism: Stappiaceae bacterium (assembly GCA_964291365.2). GTDB lineage: Bacteria > Pseudomonadota > Alphaproteobacteria > Rhizobiales > Stappiaceae > JBDWFY01. The sequence continues at coordinate 142,111 of OZ219977.1, read as the reverse complement.
TATATATATATATCCTACTCAGCCTTGTATCCTAGGTAACAGCCATGGTATAACTGTGATATTCACCAGGAAATATCACCGATAAATCCCTCCCTCTGGCAATTACTTGTAAGTGACCAGCCAATGAGAGCACTTGTTTTGGAGTTCATCTCGCATAGCAACAAGGCTGAACAGCTTGCTCAAACCAATGTAGAGAGACAGAAAAGAGTGAGTACACACATAGATGCAGGAAGCAGATGTACTATTATTAATACTCAACAGGATGCTATTAGTCATCGTTCGATCTATCTGCCACACAGGTCAGTGTACAAACAGTGCTATACTGCACTGAGCGCTATAGCTAGACTACCCTCGATTGAGTGTTCACTTCAAGAAGCTACTTACCTATCCAAAGGAAGAACGGTAGTATGCCCAGTGGTTCCAGAGCTGGCTTCAACTGGTGTGGCAGTCAAAATTTGGTCGTGTCTGTAGCTCTATCATCGTCGTATGTACGGTTCGTTCCTACCAGTCCAGTCACTCAGTGCAGCATATTCTACAGGAGACAAGTTTGCTCGAGTGTTTCTTTGTTTGAAGGTGTCTTTGATATTGCTTCTACTTGTTTCCATGGAGAGAATTCCGTGGACCAATCAGGAGCAGGATATATAATACCTATACCACGGTCACCATGGATTTATCGCAGAAAACCACACCTCTCCCTCAGGTTGCGCCCTCGGGATTGGGTGGTTTTCCGCAATAAATACCTGGTGACCGTGGTATAACTATAACATATACCAAACTCCACACTGAGTGTTACGAGCAATCACTAACTAAGCCATGGACTAGCTTAAAGGCATTGTGTCACAATGTAAACGGTGATTGCTATTAAATTTAAATCTGGTATACAGAGAAGCGTGGACTAATGTTTACGGGCATCATAATAAATTGCACACATACTAAATTATTGTCACTTGTTCCAGAATTGTAGCCATTATACGTACAGGGAAAAAGCAAGGTAGGTACACATGGTGCTGCAAGAGTTGACAACCAGCTAGACCAGTGTTTCCGTCTGCTGCTTGAGCTACTCTTGTTCAGTTGGATTGGCACTAGCTGCTGCCTTGTGAGCTAAAGGTAAGCAAGTACTAACTTGTACATGGTAAATCTAGCTAGATTACGACCACTGTAGCTATGTAGCGCCCGTCCCCAGATAGACCTCATGCCTTCAGCTGCTGGCTGAAGGCCTTCCAGCTCCAACTCTTGTGCCTCCTTTCTTGGACATTGCTAAATTTTTTTGTGATCACGCTATACATCTCGAACTATAGCTGTTGATTGAAAACTCGGTGCAGGATTTCAATCTAATGGGTGCGGTTATGTCGTGTGACACTAATTTGCTAAATATACCCCTTATATCATGACACAATGCCTATAAAAGCTCAGTATTAATGCACTCTTGGTATTAACCACCTGCTTACATCACTGCCTACATCTATATGCTTTCTCAATCTGAGTTCTTGTCATCACACATGATCACATCTAGTCTCAAGGCTAGGTCACATTATACATACTAATCCTAGTGTGAGCAAAGCTTAAGGCTCCCCCTCACTTTAGTAATTATACCAGGAAATATTGGTAGGAATAAAATTTGGCAGTTAGATCCCAAATGGACATTGCAAAAATATTAGCATGACAAACCTATAAGGGTCAGTTTAAACATATGCTTTGCACAGTCATTAATTATTGAGATCATAGTAGCTTTTCAAAGAAATGTACTGCTTCAGTCTGTTCCTCCTACCTTTGCTTGTTCTCTAAGTCTCTCCCTGTATGGCTGCTCAGAGCTATAACTCGCTGGCTATTCAGTTCTGGCACTGGCTCTCAGGTTTGGTGAGCTTATAATTCTATGCTGATGATCTTCGCAATGTGCACACGTGCATACTTCATGATGAACACATGGATGACATATTGCTACATATATATATACATAGATACAACAATTTTCTTGTATGAGTGATTAGTGTGGGGGTTGCTTCAGCTCACCCAATTATATGATAGGAGAAAAGGGACCACTTTGCACTCCAGGAGGCTTGCTGTAGCTCTAATGGATCTGTGAAGTAGAAGGCCTAAACTGCTTACAAACCAAGTCAGTAGTCTAGGGCTCTTGAGGTCTTGGAATGGTGGTGTTTAAAAATCACGTTTAATGCGTATCACATACACACATGTATGGTATATATGCTGCTGTATACAAGGGGGGGGAACACTGCATAAGCGCCTGTACTGCCACCCGTGACCGGGGTCAAGATCTTGATCTGGGCATCAAATTTTCGTGCTTGACCCCTTGACCGTGCCGAAAATCTGGCCTTGACCCTTTACTATTGAGCATTAACCACGCCCATCGATTACCTAGAGAGACTTTGACCGCTCTTAAGCTGCCCCTGATTCCTAGCTTGACCACTTGACCAGCTTCAAAAATTTGCCTGGACCGCTTGACCTCGCTTTGACCCCGGTTGCGGGTGAGAGTACAGTCGCCTATGTAGTATCCCCCCCCCTTGTGTACAAACACTCTAGTGTAACACTTCAAGACACGTAAGCTAGATTAATGCCTTATATGTAGATGTAATTGAAGCACTTCCAACCAAAGCAGTTTAGCCTAAACCAGCTTGTACATGTAAATTGTTGTATAGCCAGAAAATTTGGCGGTTTAAATTAAAATCTGCCAAAATAAAATCCACCAAAATTTTTGCAATGACTATTTGGGACCCATCCGCCAAATTTAATTCCTGCCAATATTTCCAGCTGTACAGTATACATTAATTTTCTCATCACAGTCAGGACCCTCCATCACCAGCTACCACAAAGGCAATACAAGGCCTGCTGAGATTGATTGAAACATATCCAAATACAAGATTTCTGGATCCTTTGAGGGACCTCAAAATGACTAGTATGGAATATGTACAGATGGCTGAAGATAAAAGTCAAATCGAGAGTACTTTAGATGGATTCAACTGTATTTGCTGCCCACAATTTCTAGAACATGTACGTTTACTTTCCTTTAATCGTTTAAATAATTATTAAAAAATTTTAGTTTGATGTTGTTCGAAGAAAGTCTGAGCTAAAGCAGAAGCTTAATGATGTCAAATATAAGCTCTCTGAAGATAGTTTGCAATTGTTACCTGAGTTCAAGCATAGATGCCAGGTTAGCATTGTATACATGTACTTTTATTTGACTCAGTAAAAAAGGCAACCGTTATTGTAGGTGCTGAACTACATGGGGTATCTAAACCAACATAATGTAGTACAGCTTAAGGGGAAAGTTGCTTGTGAACTCCACTCTCACGAAGTACTACTCACTGAGCTACTCTTTGAAAATGTTTTTGATGATTATGAACCAGGAGAGATTGCTGCATTACTTTCTTCTTTGGTATTTCAGCAGGTATGTTTGTATATATGATAGTTGCTGATCACTTGCTAAGAAATTTGGCAGGGAATTTGATAGTCTGGTAATCTGTTTATTTTACCTTTGCCAATTAAAATCTTGTATGTGTAATTATGTACATATGGTAATACATGCAGGGTATTACCAAACTTTCAGAGCAAACTTCAGTGCACATAAGCAAGGGGTAAAATGATTGGTCTGTCTATATATTGTTGTTGTCCATAAAACTTTGCCAGATGTAGGCCTCGGAGAGTTGTAAATACATGGTGTCAAGCTATCGAAACTTGCGGACAATATGGACTTACTATGGCCTATGATTGCTGTTTTTTTTATCAACAACACCAATTGACTACTCCCACTATTGATTTAGCATCGGTGAATTATTGTGTATGCATCAAATCTGTTGCGCATGCACAAGGGTAAAGTGATTGGTTGTGTCATGTGTTGTCGTCAACACAAACATCACCAAATCTTGAAATCTGTGCATGATAGTGAGTGGCCAATGCTGTCGAGATGTTGAAAATGACGAAAAAGCACCGAGATTTGCTTATAAGTACTTGATAAAGACTAGCCTGGCAAGCTAGACCCTTCTCTCTTCCCCTTGGTGAAGGAGAAGAGTCTAGCTTGCCATGAGAGAAGAGAGAAGAGAGAAGGGTCTACCTCATCGGACTAGATAAGGACCACCAATGCTACAAATCATGGCCACATCTAGTGATCCCATGTACTGCTTCAATTGTGCACGCTTGTGTAAGGGTGCATCTTATCTGGTATTAGCTATCTCTTCTATCCTAGTTTCATGACACTCTCCTCCCTACTTATTACAAGTATAAAATTGAGAAAGTAGCGGTGGCAGTACAAAAAGTACACAAACAAGGATAGTAAGGATAACAGACAAGATCCATCCCAATATTTTATTGCAAGCAACAGTTTCTGAGAGAAACATAGGGATGTATCTTGTCTGTTATCCCTACATTCCTTGTTTGTATACTTTTTAAATACCTCCATCCCTACTTACTTTCTTGTTTCTATACCTTTTTATTTCTCAAATAACTTAGACTGACACTACTATGAATGCGAAGTAAATAATGTCCAGAGACCAGCTAATGAGGGCCGTGGTTAGCTACCTATAGTTCTGTTCAAGAAGTATGGCTGTGTAAGGCCACGTATATAATAACATTGCATCTAAAGCCAAGCTTATTATGCCTTGATGTAACTCTGAGATCGGAGGCATCTTTAGTCTCGTGTGGCCAGACTACTCAGGCCAAGGTGTCTTCATGTTCTAGCAATGATTGTGAAGCTCAACTTATAATTTACTGACTCTATAATTTTAAATAATTATTGTACGTGCATGTATATAAAGTCCAAGAGCATCATTTTCGTACTTTCTGTGCTATAAAAATTAAAGTATTGGTTACAACATAGTGATACTCTCTACTTCTAATTCAGTGACTGTCTTCTTGCTGTATATATACAGGCCAAATGCAGTGAACCTAAATTGATTGAGAAGTTACAAAAGGTACTTTTATGACTATAATGGTATTATCATCATTTGACCACAATGGCATATTAGGGAAAGCAAAAAATGATCTCCAAGGCTACTCAAATAGCAGAGACTGAATACCAATTAGGATTAGATGTAGTAAGTGAAGATGCAGACAAAGAGCTAAAATTTGGCCTGGTAGAAGTGGTGTATGAGTGGGCTAATGGAATGGTAAGTTAATTATTCTTCAGTAGCCAATCTTGCTACATTGATCTTAAGTAGGTGCCATCAAACTGATATAATTATTATTATAATTGTAAGACCACTGAAGATGTGGTAATTATGCTCAATAGTTTGTAGTCACTCGCAATATCTATTACTCCCAGTTTACTTGCATGGCTTTCAGCAAGCATCCACTTGCTAATGGTAGACCTGTTATTTTACAGGAATTTGTGGAGATTACAAAGCTCACAGATGTCTCAGAAGGTAAGGTTTCAAGTAGTCATTCTAAAAAATATTCTAAAATCATTATATATTAATATTAGGTATGATTGTGCGTTGTATTCAACGACTAAATGAGACCTGCAAAGATGTCTGTAATGCTGCCAGAGTAATCGGTGATCCAGAACTCCATAAAAAGATGAAGGAGGCGTCAACATTGATTAAGAGAGACATTGTATTTGCTGCAAGTTTATATACAATCTGAGGAGGGTTTAAAGTAGCTGATATGGACACAAGATCAGTATGACAAGTATGAATAGACTATGGTATGGAAGGTATATATTATGCTTTTATCTTTTGAGGTTAGTATACCTTTTTTTTTTGTTTGTAGCTATTCCCCCCCCCCCCCCCCCCCCCCCCCCCCCCCCCCCCCCCCCCCCCCCCCCCCCCCCCCCCAGTAAATTTGATTGGTAGCTATAAATAATATTATGTGATTGTTCAGATTGATAATATTATTAGTCACTTATCAAGCCAGGTCCTACAAGTTCTCAACCTGCAAAAAGCGCCAGTCCAGCTAGTGAATGTATAAGGAGGGTCTGAATTAGTTTACAGTAACCAGTACACCTTAGCAATAGGCTAGAAGTGAGGCATATTACTTACAGTATATGCCAGTTTATAATAATTGGTGGCTTCATTTTTCTGCTCTTGAGTATCTATTTCTGTGTTGGCCAGGATGTATGGTTGGGAATGAATGCATGCAGCCTCTTTACAGGATAGTTGCCCATACTGTAGTCACTGATCTATAGCTATGCTGTAACTCTTCTCAACTGTGAGCAAAATGTACATGCATATCAAGTAATATTTGCTCAGTTTTCCAGTGAAGTGAACATACACAAGTAGTCAACAAGCAGAGGGTCTAGTTCAACAGAACAGATATGGTACATAATTTATACAATCAATCATGTAGCTGCCATAAGTGCTTGGGTCTGAAAGCCTTCAGATATATGATCTGAGAACCAATATAAAATACTATGAAGATTTGTATATTATTGTTCTTTACTGGGCACACTTGCACACTGTTCTGCAAAGTGCATAATGTATTGATGTGTCTATAATATTATTGATATACCACAATGATTACCACATGGCAAAAAAAATGTCTATCTCGGAAAATTCAATGTGGCCTCTCAATATCTTAAATAAGTGTTCATAATTATTACACCATTTAATCACAACAGCAACACTATGATCACAAAACATATAACTAACACCTTTATGAGAGAAATGGTATACAATGCTATGGCCTGAGAAAAGAGAGGGTAGAGAAAGTCATGTGGAAGATGTCTAATAGTATTGCTAATACTCTCAAGTACTTGAACTGGTGGAGCACTAATATCTGTAAAAATTACAGCTGTCTTCAATCTAATCATCACTGTATCTGAGTCACTTAACTATAATAAGAAAACAATAAGATAACGTTACACCCAAATAGTAGTTTTACCTTTTCATATAATATAATGCTTTCAGTGTGGTAGGTGAATGTAATACCGGATATGACAGCTTGGGGGCTGGCACGTTGACCAAAAAATGAATACAAGATGTTGACTTGAAGAAACGTTGGAAAGTTATTGCATAGTGTACCAATTTGTCCTGACTACAAAGAAACACATGGCACGTACAGATCATGTTTTAGTACACCTTCAATTAAATGAAAGACTTGACCACATCCCCAGTATAGCTACAATGTGATGCAGGTCATTATAATAATATTATTATACATGTATATAAGAGTTTACGTGCACTATTAGTACTATAATTATAAGTCCTGATAACAAAGGATTTCATCCACACTGTATGTATTAATGTCCAACCAGAAATATTAATACTGTCTACCATACTATCAATGAGTAACTTGAATAAGCAAAATGGATCAAAACTAGAAGAGTAACATGAATGAATTTTTATTGATACCTTAATTAATTCAAATGAGCCCATAAATGTGATTGGTAAAGGGTCGTTAATGTGGCGTGGGCTACCTATAGCACACATGCTACTTTGTAACTCAGACCACTTCAATTCAACTTGACTGACCGACCCTCAATTTTACAGATTCAAAATAATAAAATGATATGAACTGAGTGACTAAGGCTAAAACTACTACTGAATCTTGAAAAATTTCCAAAAATGAACAATCTGATGCTTTACGTATAATCGTTGGAAGGTTTGGCAATGCAATAGCTATGTGCTAGTATCTGCATCTTTTTTTGCATTGCAAGCCACACCCCTCAATCTTGAATTGTTTTTTTTACATTTTTTTCAAACCGACCTACCAATCCAAAACTTTTGCCAGAGGTTCCTGTGAAACAACTAATGAGGTTGAAGTGGCCTCCACTACAAAAGAAAGTGTGAGTTCTAAGTCAATAGCAAGTAAGTTTGCCTACCATTTGTGGGACCTATGTGACCCAATATATATCCCTTTAGAGAGACGCTGAATTTTGTTTTATACTACATCAAATTTACCATTGCACATAGGTTTATCTTATAACTGCAGAAAAATTGGGCATCTAATTAAAGGTATGTGTTTCCCATGCCTGTATTGCACTATGGTAGGGCTTACGTTAAGTCAAACATCGGACAGTTTTCAGTTAAAATTGCCAGATGTCAGACTATTTAGCTTGTTGGTCTGACATCATATCTGTTCAGATGTGGATAGAATCGAAGACACTATAGCCCCATCTACACTAGGCCTTTAAACCGCTTTGGAAGCCAGCTTAACTTAAGCTGGCTTCGTGTAAATGCAACCGCTTACGAATCACTATCTAAACTGGTTTGTAAACCATGTCTGGGAGGTGGTTTCAAACCCATTTAGGATATGCTGGTATACAAACTGTCCACTGTACACACTTTAAGCTGGCTTAAGGCGCTTACGTAAGCTGGATTAACGCTCTACGTGTAAACGCGATTAAAGCGCTTTCCAAAGCTGTTTAGTCTAAGCCAGCTTGTACGTGTAAACGAGCTTATGCAAAGGCTAGTGTCTGACCCATCCTAGGTTAGGCAGCACTCATAGCGGCTGTAGCTGAGTAAACTATGGTTTGGAAACTTGTTGAGGGTAGGCCTAACACCCACATGATGGCTGCAGCTGTGCACACTTGGACTATTGAAGGAGCATAGTGTTAGCATTTGCAACACTTTTGTAGTACTACTCCACTATCACAATGCTCACTTGCATTGTGTGAATCAAACTTGTTTGTAATGATACCTTGAAGCTTCATTAATATCTGATGTCTAACCATTTACATCAAATGTCTGAACAAACTAAGCACGGTCTCAACATAAGCTCTGCTATGGGTGCCTGCCTACTTGTACTTGCATTGTGTGGCCCTACTATGCATATAGCTACATTATGGCTGTATCCCCAAACCCTATTCCCAGCTTTGCAGTGATGTTCAGCTTGCTTTTTAGTGTGCAATACTGCATAGCTGGGAATGGATAAGTAGTCTGGGGTACCAGCCCCTTCACAAGAGAGGAAGGGCTGGCACACCAGACTAGGGGATAAGGGCATGTACATGTATGAGTCTAGCTATTATATACTATGTACTGTTTTCCGGACAATTATTCTTCTGCATAGTGTGTCCATTGCTTGAAAAAAATTGCTACTGAGCCGGGGATGTAATTGAGGTCCTCTTCATTGAATATACGTATGTATGGCATTAAATGAGCCACTTACCTCAGATGTAGGTGCAGTAGAATTTATCAGCTGTATCCATTCTGACGTATTAAGAGGGTTAGAATCACCAAAAATTCCAATATTAGTGAGTTGAGGTGAAGGAGTCAATATCTCAATAGCTCTACTCCTAGCACCTTCACAATCTTCCCAAATTTCAGTAAGAGGAAGCCTGTAGCATGTGAATTACATTAAATTTTATGTCAAAAAAGTGTACTCAAAACGAACTTACTGAAGCACACAAGAAGTAACAAGATCTTCACAAAATCGGACTACAATTGAGGGAGAGTCAACTGTACACTGATGACTACTTCCTCTTACTGACAGCCAAGCATCGTTGTCAATCGAAATGTCAATGACACCACTTAGAATTAGGTATGTTAAGTTTTCAAACAACAAAATACCATTACAGTGCGGGTCTTTCAAAGACAGACCATCAAACCCAAACACATACTATAATCCATGAAAGCAAAATAATAACAAAAGTTATAGTACACTGAAATAATAGTCAGGAGTATGCAATGGTCGTTTCAGTAACCATGACCAATACAACTGCACTTAACTGGTACTACTATAGTGCGTACAATACCACATACAATGGCACAACCGTATGGCGTTCATGCAAATATTGCATGGTGCATTTAGTTTGTGGACACAAGTGCTGATGATACACATTTCGTGATGTGCATGTACATAATTATTATATGGTTACACACACAAGCACATCCCAAGGTCAAATCTTCATGCAAGCTACATGTAGCTAAGAAGTGCCAAGGTCAGATCTTCATGCAAGCTACATGTAGCTAAGAAGCGCCATGGTCAGATCTTCATGCAAGCTAGCTACATGTAGCTAAGAAGTGCCAAGGTCAGATCTTCATGCAAGCTAGCTACATGTATCTATCTATTTCATGTGCATTCATAATTCAATACAGGAGTCTAAACATACACACTAGTACTCCTGGAACTGTGAAGGCAGTAGTGGTGAGCAAATAATGCCATAACTGAGAACAAATCCACACATTGCAAACACCACAAAAAATCTTATAATGGCCCCACACAATTGTGACTTACAAATGAATGAGGCATATAGCAGCTAGCATGGTAATAGACAAGAAAAAACATGCAGACACACAAACTACCGTAACCCCTTGCACCAAGGGTTAAACATCAATCTGCATGAATATAGCCAACAGTAGGCAAAAAAGAGTGTTGAGTGCCATCACTAGTTCTTACATAGTACTCCCATTTAAAGGTGTTGAGCCAGGCACCTAATTAGATCAAGTTGATATTTAAGGCTCACAATTAATGTACATATTCATAGCTTATGACATCACCCACATAATGCTAGTTCAATAGTACCCTTCCTCCCTTTACTACTGAGCGCCTTAGTGTAATGCAACAATTCAAGCTTTGCATCTCAGTTATGTGTGTATGTCTACTATGGTTAGGAATGCTAATTTTTTTTGTGTGGAGTGTGTAGCCACATTATTATTGTTAGCCAGCCACATCAAGCTGCATGAGCATGATGGATCTATACCACGTGAACGACAGATGTAAATGCAGAGTAAACTGGATGAAGGTGATCGTATGATGGGGTGATCAAAGGACGAGGCCACCTACTTGATGAATGCTAGGTGCACATTCATAAAATCTAGTCTACTCTTGACATTACATATGAAATTCCATCATGAAGTCTGTTTTTACCCATTCACAGAAGTTTACTACCTGAAAGATTCTTGCTACACATTACATTCTAAAACATTAAGATACATTGTACATGAACGAATATGTAATATCGTACTGACTACTTAAATGGTGGATACATAGTTGACAGGGAGCCAGCCAATACAGGCTGACCAATGATGTATCCAGGATTACCAGACCGTTGGTAGATAAGTGTTGGTTTGTCCTACAAGGAATAATACCATTCCTTTCACTTATTACACCAATCTGGGCATGATTTAATTGTGTTCATGTCCCATTGCTACGTTGTTGCTATGTGTGATAAAAGCCATATAGAATAGCTAGAGGCAACCACAGTGAAATATGAATATCTGCGGGCAACCACAGAGCAATATGAGTATCCATAGGCAACCACAGTGCAATAGTGGCAGCTAGCTGTGACAGAATAACACAATGTACAGCCATTGGTGTGTACAGAGCCGGGTGATCAAGAAGTTATGGGTGGAATCTTTGACTAGTGTGTTCTATTGCCTTCTTTCTACAAAAAGTTAGTATTTAGCTGGCTATCACTACAATTCATACGTCAATAACTTATCTTCTTGCATTTCTCTCCGTTTGTTCGCTCAGGAGTAAGCCATGCCTCTTACAATCATTCAGATCAGAGTTAACTATGTATCTCGTTTTTACAATACAGTTAGATAGCCTTGCTAGTATCTTTCTTTGTTATGAAGGCAGATCTGCATATATATCAATGGTATCTATGGTAGCTATACCTATGGGATATAAAAGAGCTATATCACGAGCATGAGGGATATATGACACTATAGCCTGACAGCACATATATAATGCCACTATGGTTGTTTCCATCTTATGTGCAAATACTTCCCAGACTGGTGTATTAAGTGAATGTGGCATTAATTTTTGATAATTTTATGCACATACAGTAAATCGCGAATATTTCATGTCAAAAATATTTCGTGTGATAAATTTTCGTGTTAAACAATTTTCGGATAAATGACCCTGTACCACATTAGCATTAATAATGCGCATAATTTTTGTGCATTTGATTTTCGCATTGCCCATGCTATCTGAAAATATTTTAACAATGAAAACTTTGCAATCTACAGTATAATGCCCAGATTAGAGTAATAAGTGAATAATGACTGACTCCCAATCAAAAGTTTGCTGAAAGATTGAATCCAACATAATTGGTAGTATCTTGATGTTGCACGCACCAAATATCAATGATAGTTATCTGTCTATCAGTCCATCCGTTCGTAACGTGAGTTCATCGGTAACGATTCGAGTTTGAGACACAAGATACTGTATCTCTGGCTATTGTATAGTAACAAATGCTAGAAGTGTGAGCGCCAGTCATGGCATTAGCTAGCTACAGGTACAAACACTAGCTTCTTGGTCAACCATACAAACACAGGCGACAATGGACACTTACCTGTACATGTACGTAATTATAGCAGCCTACAGCTAGCTAAACAGCTAGATTCATGAGAAGATATTGCCTGACTCATCGTCATGGAGATAATAGTTTCTGTATTTCGCTTCTTGCCTTCACAGGTCTTCTGAATGAGTGTAGCAGGGGACGACCGAAGCAAGCCCCTGCTTGTAATATTATGACTCTACACTGCACATCAACATAACTTCATGATAGTTCAAGGCTTAGCCTAATATGGACGGGGCTTTACCTCACGTCTGTGTTGATAGCTGCTAAACAGTACTAGAGCACCACCCTTCTAGTCGTATCTGTGTCTCTCCAGTCTCCTTTAGTCTTTTGTCTCTCTATGTACATTCTTACTGGTGTATATCTCCATTTGTCTCCATAGTCTTCCTAGTCTCTTTAGTCTCCATGCCAAAACAACACATGAAGGAGACTAAAGAGACTAGGGAGACTTTGGAGACGATGGAGATACACACCAATATGAGACTGAAGGAGATTAAGAGACCAGGGAGACTATGAAGATCAATGGAGCATACATGAATGATTTGTAGTATAGATATTTAGTTTATTAATTAACAAGTATGTACATGTATGTCACAAATGATATGCTAATAATACTGTACACAAATCATGAATATTATAAACTATGCATTGACTCCGATGACTACTGTAGGTAAGTCTCCATAGAAAGCTTAAGCAGTCATCGCCCCAGCTGCGTCATCAATTCTTATCAAGCCATGCCATGGTTTGCATAGCAAATGCGCATATTAACACATATGCGCATAGCTGCAACTCAAGCTACATATGTGCAATGGCAACATTCTCGCTCTGCTCGAATGTCGATACTACTGGACCATTGAACAGGTATGATAATAGCCAGTCCACTGAGCCTCTTGCTTCACTCAAGGCTCAGTGGCCTGCTCTTGAGTGCAAGGCACTTGTGAGGTGCAAGCACCTTGTGCTCTCACTGTTGACAATGCATCTTCATGACCACCATGTTTTTGCACACGGCCCCACAGTTCTGAGTGTTCAGAACTTGTTGCAGAGCGAAACTTTTATGCCCTCCAGGTAATGTCATGGACTATATAAAAAAACTGATCATCTGAAAAATATTTTGTATACATACATGTACATGTAGTAGTATAATTATTGATTAATTATTTTTTTGGTTTGCACAACACCAAGATACTATACACACTCCTTCTACATGCTAACATTGGGTAAAACATGGAAGGGGCTTAACTTTGTGGGATCGTGATACTTCCATTTGATGATCATTACTGACCAACAAATGCTATGTACAGTGTAGGTATGCAATCTCTGCACTTCTACTGGCTGCTTAAATTTGACGGGTGAAGTCAAGATATTATAATATGACACAAATACATTTACCTGGTGCACTGACAGAAGCTATAAGGCTTGAGAACTCTAATAGCAAGGTTTTATAGCCAGATAAGAAGGGGAGGTTATTTGTGAGACAGAAATACCTATATAGGAACTTCTGCTAAGAAATGCATGTAGGTGGGGGGTGGGGTTTAGACACAAGGGGAGGCATATTTGCGGGACAATATACATGTGCAATTATCACAAGCATACTATTTGGAATGACAATATTTACTAACTTGATGTTGAAATCTGACAGCGTAATTTTGAATATAGCTGTTTTGGTTGCTTCCTATATCACCCAGGACAATGTCAACATCCACTCCAAGTATTTGACCAGTTCCGTTGTGAATAAAACTGTATGTAGCCTAAAGTAGGGCAGGAGTGTATTGTATTACTGAAAAATGAACTCATACAACAGATGAAAGTAGACTTGGTACATTGTATTATTATGTATATTATAAGCTCATAATATTTTATGCTCGTCCAGTGAATCACTGTGATCAGTAGGTGTGACTATGGAAAACCCTCCATACGGGAACATACATAAGCTCTACCCTAACTTACCTTTGAGTCTGAGACTGATCATATGCATCACTTTGGAGATACATGTACATGTAGTACATTTTATTTATCATTGTGCTATATGCATAGAAACTGAAGATATCGTGTCTAAAGGTATTGCTACATATGCAGACTTGTCAAAGCACACATATCAAATCATTCCCAACATACAAATCACACCACTCAACCCGCACAAGTACATTTTATCGCAAGACCTCTCAGTATTGAGAAGACATACTGTCTGTACAAACGGATATGTCAGGAAGAATCAACCTGGATGTATTGGCATGGGTATACCATAGAACACTCAATGAATGTTTTAACTTGTCATTTGGCAAGTACAGTATAAGCATTTCATTCACATGAAAAGTATGTCACAAGTACTACGCACGTACTACTTACTTTCTCTTTACTCTCTCCCTCTCTTGCACTCAGTCCTATCATTCTCACTCTTTCTCTCACTCACTCCTCAACTACACTCACCAATAACAAGATTACTCACATTCTTGCAGCCAACATCATACCCAGACTCTCAAGGGGGAGGATAAAGAGAACCTGGTACACACTGTTTGCGCATGCGCACAATTTACCAGCTTTCTGGTAATACTGTATTACACTGGGATACATTCCATATATCTACATGTATACATGTAATTCCTGATGCCATCAGATGTCAAAGCTGCACAATTGATTGCATGTGATATTGACGACCTCACCAATGTTTCGAGGTGTATCATACGTGTTTCTTCTAAAAACTTGGCATAAAAATAATAATCATGCTCAAGCCTCGCAAATATTCAACCTTCCAGCTGTGTGCATTCTATTTCCATTTATAGCATATGTGTGTGATGACCTTTGCCAAAAATTGGAAACTACTTTCCATAATGCCGAATTTTTAGAAGAACTACAGTTGTTCAATCGGTTTTAGCTATCCCTTGTCAATGAAATCAACTGTAGATGTGGTTAGAGGCCTGGAGCTGCTACAGTAGCCTATAGCTAGTTTATAGGCCACTCAGAGTTGGCAAAGGGATAGTCTGGAGTCACTATTTTATCCGTTCAGCAAGATGAAAGCTGAATATTGTCCTCGGGGTGCTCTCCTCAGGTAATGTTTAGTGTGATTATGATAACAAAGCTTGAAAACCTAGCAGGTAGAGTATGTTGATGACTGTAGATAAAACACAACAAAAATTTGAAACTAAAGCACTCTAGAGCACATACCCTTGTGCACACCATGCATGACTACAAAGAGCACATAGCATACATGTACCTTTAATGCTACACTAGCAGTTCATATAACAACCCTTACCAATATTGAGCTCGAACAAGTGTGGAAATAGCATATGGCACTACTAGGTGTAGTCAATAAGTGTGGCCAATCAGAAATAAGATTTTGTAGCATTTATCAAGCTAGCAAGGGCTTAGAAGCAAAGACTCATCAATTTTTCCATCATCTTGGCATCATTGGCCACTTGCAAAGACACCTAGATCCCGAAATTCAGCTATTTTTGTGTGCTGGACGACAACAACAATAGACAGACAGACTGATTGCTTTATCCCTTGCACATATGCGTGGGGTAATAATTAAGCACATACGCAAATGGTGTGTAACTGGCACTCTTTATTATATTAAGTGTGCTATAAATATGTGGTTCACAAACCCCACTAAAGAAGGATGCACCTAAAAGTGCATGACCACATGTAGTCTCTAGCCAGACTCCTATGCCCCCTTTCCTTGTGTAGCACAAATAAAATCTATAGCTAAACAAAATCTGCACAAATAAATCTGCTACCACACATATTGAAGCGGCTGTTACAAAACTCTGGCTAATGGAACTAGCCCACGACTGCAATGTGCTATGAAATAACATACCTTGAGGAGAGCATTGATGCAAGTGTTATTATCGTATGTTGGTACACCAATCAAACACGGCACAAGTTCTCCAGCAACACTACATTTGATGTTAATTTCTGGGATAACTCTTGACGTATTGTTTTGTAGATCACCAATAGAAAGAGGCACCTGATTATTAGAGACATACATGTACATGTATACAGCTATACAATAATATTATGTACACATACAATAACTGGTCTAATTAAAGCTAACTTTTGCAACTGTTATATTTTCGATAAGATGAACTGCTGAAAGTGATGCACACACTGTACTCAAAGGACTGAGCTGTCTCTCACATTTATGTTCTTCATCTCTTAAGTAAGCTGGGTATAAATGACAGTATTGGAGTTATTACACTGAAAATGGCTATTGTAAACATACTGATTGGGTTGCTGTCATGGCAATGAAGACCGTTTAGCTGACCAGGTATCGTAAGAAATCCAAGACTGGTTTCATTTTGAATGATCACTATTGGATCTCCAATCTACAAGTTTGGTACAGCACATTGATACAATGTTCATTAAACTCTATACATAGAAGTCTTCTACAATGTCTATTATTATATTTACCTTATAAAATGAAGCAAATACTCTATTACTTTGACTTTGATAAGCAAAGGTATCCCCAGGAACAGAGTAAAATAATAATTTGGTGATAAACTGATTGGAGTCCACAATGGGTGAATGTTGCACATACTCAAACATAGATGGGTCTACGAAATCAAAAACAATGCATGTGGTACAGTAGCTATCAAAATAGTTCATGCAGTAGCATTATTATTAAAGCCTTCTACATGTACATATATGTAGCACAGTTCACATGAAAGGTACAATGTATAATGTACTGTAGTCTCATGAAAGAGGGCTCATGGGCAGTGCACCTAACATTAGGCTCAGAGAGGGGGTAGGCTGATATTTGAGGTATCACAATGCAAAGCACTCAAAGCAGTGCATACTTTATTATGCATGACATCACAGTAATTTGTACATCATATTATGCGTTAGGCAGTGGGAATTCATTACTTATGCAGTTGGGTACTCTTCCAAACTAGTTTTATACTTCAGAAGGATATTGAGGCAAAACAGGGAGGTGGGCAGACGATATGCTGTATGATTTGCGGATAATGTATAGTAACCTTTCCCAATTAACCCCATGAGAACAATGTATACCCCATTGTTCTAACCCAAACCCTAACCCCTACCTTTTACCTAATCACTACCTAATCTATATTGTCTGTCCGTAAATCCTACAGCAAATGGGAGGGCAGACATACATCAGTGGGCCCTTTTTGCAAGAGTATGGTACATGTACTATGTAATGCAATGACACAAATGTCATAATATTATTGGCGTCCTGCAACAAACATGTATGAAAGCATCATCATATATCTAACATTAGAGTTGTGTGTTCATCCATCATCTGTCCATAACGGGAGGTTAGCAGAAATGACTTGAGCTCGAGACAAAAATGATCTCTGGCTACTGAGCGTCAGAAGCTAAAAAATAGGCAGTCTCTGTGAGCGCCAGTCAAGGCACTAGCTATAGGCACAAACACTAGCTTCTTGGACAGACCATACAAAAACCAGGCAACAATGGACACTTATGTTGTACATGTAGAGTAAGTTATCAATTCTCAAACACCAGGCATATTCGGACGCCATATCTCGGGTTGCAAGGCACTAGCCATGCCCATTCCAGCACCATCATAATCATCACCCTCAACTTATACAAGGTCAGGAATTAGAACGTTAGACTCAAGCATGTTTGTCTGTTATAACTAGAAATAAGCACAGTCCGAAAACATCAATGATTGGACAATGACCATCTGATTTCGGAAAATTCAGTCAATCTCTACCAAAAGTGGGATGCATTAATTAACGGTCATCATAGCCAAATACTCAGCTCAATTCCGAATGCCCTCTGCTTGAAGCAGTGATGAAAGACAGATTTGTAATCTAAGGGAATTTTGTAGCAAAATTGCTCCTGGTGCTATGAATATTAGTTTTGCGTGTCTCCTGCTACGAAGCTAAGGGGGCAGGGCTCGAAACTTACGGCTGGCGTTCACAGCTGTATGGGCTACTTGTACTGTGAGTTTGATTGAAATCTGTCTTGTGGATGCTGCAGAATACCGTCTAATCATTGAGGATTTTGACCAACCTTTGATGTTTTACGGACACTGAAATTTTCGGCTGTAGTATACCAACGGTACACAGTTGAGAGCTCTTAATTGCTGCACCTGATAGGACAGGTGTGGGCCTTACTGCTATGTATAAAGAGACATGGTAAGTAGTGTTGTCCGGAAGATATCGCGTCCAACTACATGTACACATGGTGGTCGATAATCCATCACTTACTCTAGCAGCCTTTAGTTAGATAAACAGCTAGATTTATAAGAAGATACTGCACGGGTCATCGCCACAGAGGTAGTAGATTCTGTATTTTGCTTCTTGCCTTCACAAGTCTTACGAGAGAGACAGCAAGCAACCAAATGACTTT
Organism: Stappiaceae bacterium; assembly: GCA_964291365.2. Lineage (GTDB taxonomy): Bacteria > Pseudomonadota > Alphaproteobacteria > Rhizobiales > Stappiaceae > JBDWFY01. The sequence continues at coordinate 123,585 of OZ219977.1, read as the reverse complement.
CTTGGCCTGCTGATTAGTTGGACCACATGCTCAAACACAGGATGTAGTAAATGTGCACAATCAATCGCGTGCAGCAATATACATGTATAACATGTACATGTACCCTATGGATCTGGGAAAACCCAGCATATTGCCAATCGCACAAGCTGTGCAATGTACATGTAACAAAATAATATCAAAGTTCAATTTTTATCATAATATTATTTAGTTGAACAACCTTTCTCCTAATTGTTGTTGTCATTCAGTGGCTAGACATATACATACACGAAATAAGCCTTTACTTCCAGGTGTCTTAAAATTCTAGCCTATACAGCAGCTAGTACATGGAGCCTGTCGCTAAGGGTATTAATTAGAATCAGTGTGTGTAATCTGGGCTATTCAGACGCAAATAGATTTGTTGATCTACTAAATGTCGACTCACCTTCTCAGCTCTGAAGAACTGGCCAATGACGAAGTGAAATAACTAATGTTGAGTACAAAGCCCTGCGCTGAATTGATCACACAAATCCTATGCATGATGGGCCAGACAAGATTCCAGGTAAACTTCTGAAAGAAGGGGCTCCATGGATTCAAACCACTGACAAACTCTTTGACCTCTTCCTCAAAACATCCACACTCCCAGCTGACTGGACTAGTGCAAAAATCACACCTGTACATAAGAACTGAACCTATAGTTCCATCAGCCTAACTACAAATGTAGCATCGTGGTCAAGATCTTTGAACAACAAATTCATAGCAAGATCACAGACTTCCTCAACCAAAATAAGAATCTGTCCCCTTACCAACATGGCTTCCAATCTGCTCACTCATGCCAGACACAACTGCTCGAGGCTGTCCACTACTGGGCCTACACCTTGAAGACAAATCATCTTCCATGATTTCTCCAAGCCTTTTGACAGTCCCCCTCACAAGAGGCCGTAATGAAGTTAGATCACATTGGAACAATAGGTAATATGGATCAAGTCATTTCTCACAACTCAGAGAAAAAAAGTTATGCTTAAAGGCTGTTCATCAGAATGGGTACGAGTAACATCCATACTACCATAATCAGGATCCATCCTTGGTCTCCTCTTGTACATGTTACATGTATATATCAGATTAATTCACATGTGAAGTTTTTCACAGATCAATGATTATATAGTATGTAGAGAAGTCTCCAACAAAACAGATACCCTTGCGTTGCAATGAACTATTTGAGTGGTGCACAAAGTAGCAGTTGAGGCTATCCGAGCGCAACACCATGTGTATATCTACAACAAATGCCTTCCCCCCATTCACCACATACCACCTCAACAACATACCTCTTGAATGGATCAAAGAATACACAGGTCTACGTATCTGGGAGTACAGATCACATCAAATCTATCGTGGCACTAGCCAAGACCTTAAAAACTAACAACATCCTCAACCCGCTGTGAAGAACTATGCATGGTAGTGGTGCAACAGCAAAAAAGTGGGCATATGCAGCCCTACTATACGAAACCCTTCATGTCAAAAAAGATATACATGTGTAGAAACACTGAAGGGCAGCCCACTGGATCTGTTGTAAATGGAACAAACAGACACATAAAATTAATGGTCAATGTTGCATGCATGCTGAAAACATGCAACATTGATTCAGAAAAGCTAGGCTAAGCAATCTTGCAAGAAACCTATAATTATACAACAGTCTAGTTGTGCCTATCTTCATAATTATCTACTTAACTAGAGCTCTCCAGAGCACATTACTCCGCATGCTGCATCTGCATTGTAGCCAGCTGCCTGTGAGCAATGCCACTACACTGCATTGCAAATTGCTGATGACTTACCTTAACTTGTGCACATGGGCAGAAAAAGACGAGCACATGGCCAGTTATAGGTGCGGTCTATAAGCATGGCTGACAAAATGCATGGTTATGGCCTGTGCTCAATGATTCGAAGGGAACAGAAGCTAGTTTTTCACTGTTTTTGACAATTTGGTGGCACATTGAACTAGCTCAGATGCCTAAATCTCGCAGTCTGGCGATTTTCATGCCAACAGATGACGACGACAACGACAGATGGACAAACCCAATTACAATGTACTTTACCCCTTGCGCATGCATGAGGGGTAATTGATGAAGCACTTATAGTACAAAACCCTCAGCGCAATGAACTACACGCATCTGCTACCCAAGTTTGCATGCAAGTTATACATGTAGTATAGCAGTGATGGCTGCAACTTATCTACTTGGCTAACATACTGGATCATGGAGTACCATTATATTCGAATAGAAGCCGCACCTGAACAGTAGCCACACTTGGAGCTGACCAGGGACTATACATATCTTTCAGATGGACTGGAAACGCGTGCACCGCCCTATTACTAAATACACACTTCTGTTTTTGCAATCATCATTACGGGCAGAAAAGTTTGCGAGCGGTGAGAAGCTACAGAGGCTGTCTTGGAAACCAGGTATGTCAATTATTGTATTATGCAATATTACCTCTGTCTACATGTTGTGGTGCATGAGTGAAAAGTATCATTTGTGATGCTATTACTACGAGGAGGATAGCATCGAGTCTGGCTTTAGTTTCTGGGGACTCCGTGGAGAGCGGAACTACTCCAGCTGCACTACATGTACCTGTAACTGGCCCAGATGGTACTCTGGAGAGATGTATAGTGGAGGGATCTTCGTGGACCAAAGAAACTGAACCTGCTTCTTGGGGTGTTCGTTTTTGTGTTAGGGTGTTTCCTCACCACATTTTTTTTTATACGTGGTGAGGTTTTTTTACCTTGGGTTAGGCTGCCTAAAACTTTAGCCATGGTGCTTTGTGGCTGTTGAACTCTACCTGGCCCACCCTAACCCATCCTTTATTGTTTTTGTCAGGAGCTGTGCTGTGTGGTTAGAAGTTGTTTTGTTAGTGTGTTGGACTTGGTAGTTTTTCTGCACTACTTGCCACTCCATTGCTGCCAATACCCAATAAATTATTAATGTGCAAATAGTATAGGATTTAGTGGTGCATGAGGGGCATTAGATGAGAGTGTGCATTGCACTCAATTACGTAACACGCAGCTGTACCACTAGCCTCGTACCCAGGCGTTCGGAGGGGAGGGGAGAGAGAACGCCTGGTACACACTGTTTGCACATGCGCTTAATTTACTTACGATTTATTGCGTAACGGAAGCTGATGACGTATACGTAAACATTAAAAACCGACCATGACGTAAGATACAACCCTCTGTGCACGCGCGCATATGGCACGCTATGGTTAACATTCACTAAATATACCGATAGGTACACTTGATCTTGATACAATTATAAGTGTGTGAGGCGTGGCCTCATACATCATCGTTACACAGAGGATTACTGAAGTATCCTATTTTCCAAGATATCTCGGAAATTAAGCGCATGCGCAAACAGTGTGTACCAGGCATTCTCTCTCCCCTCCCCTCCGAACGTCTGGGTACGAAGCTACTGTACCACATGCGTGCCAGATTAGCAGATCAGACTCAACTAGACACATGCAGAAAGCCAAGAAGCTTATCTGCTAGTATGCTATGATCAGTGATGAGTCAGTTGTGTTGTAGGAGCTACATTTTTGTACATGTATCACTAACTATACATACCCTTCGCATTGAAAAGAAGTCATTGCTGTCTCTTTTGTCCATTGAGAGCTTGTCAGGGAGCAAAAAGGTAGTGGTGGAAGCAAATAGCGCCATAACTCTTGAACAAAGCGTTTTCAACGAAAGCCACACAATAAAAAATAAAAACATCATAAAGAACCCTATGACACCTTACTTTCGACGTACAGATGCAAAGATGAGTTATGTAGCAGCTAGTGTAGTAACAGACAGATACCATACCCCTCACGCATGCGCTGAGGATTAATGACCACTACCTTATGAAAGCATTGCAAAGTGTGTATGAAACCCCTATAGTTTAAACAAGCCTATTTCCGTAGACTGACGTGTACAGTACATCAAGTTCTGAGCATGAGAATGAGTGAGATCTATGACTGTTCCCCCAAAACTGTTTTACGAAGATGAACCAACCAACTACTAGAGTAAGCGATCGATCCTCGGACGACGCTCTAGCAGACGTTGACGAGGGGGTGTGGTCTGGACGAGGGCTCAACCAGGTAGGGCCTTGGCCTAGTATCAACATATATCAGAGTTGGATGCATACCTTTGCTATCTTCAGTGCTAGAGCCGCTCAAAGGCGATGTCCGATTGCATCAAACCTAGGACAAAAGTATTTGTTTTCGGATCACTCGAAGAGACGGCTGGGGGTGGGGTTCGCACACCTCGGCTGGACTGCTGCATTCCATACAGATCGAGTCTCAGCTATAAAACACGTTTAGTAGCCCGTCTTGCTGACTTTTGTAGAGTTTACTCTGACACTAGCCCGAAAATTTTGGGTAAGCAGGAGAATATGCAACATCGTAGACTATGTTGTCACTCAATCACTGCAATCTTATTGCGATGAGACCACGCCCAAGTGCAGTAAATTCTAAATAAAGTGCATTTGGAGCTCGTGCCTACTCGAGCTGTGATAGTCTCAGTCCGACAATTTCGGACAATGTTAGTGTAAAATCTACAAAACTTAGCAAAACGGGATACTAAACGTGTTTTGTAGCTGAGACCCCATCTGGATAGAATGCAGCGGTCCAGCCAAGGTGTGCAAACCCCACCCCCAGCCGTCTCTTCGAGAGATCCGAAAACAAATACTTTTGTCCGAGGTTTGATGCAATCGGACATCACCTTTGAGCGGCTCTAGCACCAAAGATAGCAAAGGTACGCATCCAACTCTGATATATGTTGATGCTAGGCCAAGGCCCTATCTAGTGGAGCCTTCATCCAGACCACACCCATTCGTCAACGTCCGCTAGAGCGTCCGAGTATTGCTGTCGTCCGAGGATCGATCGCTTACTCTATAGCTACAATGATTATAGTATGACCCCCCATGCGGAACCATCAATATTTTATCATCCAGTATGAAATATGACAGAAGCACATTAAGAGACATTACAATCACATACCTCTGAAGCAACGATAAACACAGTACAAACTGTAGAAACATTGCTTGCACCCTGACCCATAACTAAACTAGGCATGGTATGTTCATTGTGGGGTGTGGTCTCGTATTTTTCACCACATGCATGAGATCTAGAGTTCTTTGCATTTGAGCATGTGAAATAGGCCAAATGCGTGTCACATGCACAATGTGTGTGACTTCACTGGCCTGATACACCATCCATTGACCCGCACATATACACATGTATAAGTACACTATGGTAAAACATGTACCTACATGTAAATCAACTAACCTTGTTCTCGAACAATACAAAGCAGTGACTCATCTTTACAAGAACACCGATTTAAGGATGTCCACAGTAAACTGTCAACATCAAGACAAACGTTTGTTGGTAGCCTGTATATTAAAAAAATATATGTACACGTACACATACTGTACTGCAGTCAGTACCTTAATACCGGTTGCAGGTACGTATATATACATGTACAATACAGCTCATATAAAAAGTACACTGTACATACACATATACATGAACACTACAAACCAGTGTTCCATTTAGAGGGGGGGGGTGCCCTGGGATATCCCCGCCTAAAATTCTTGGAAGTATATGCTAAATAAAGTGTAATCATAAATTACAAGGCTTCCTTATCTTGGTCAAAGTGGGACTAAAATGTAGTCTGAGACGTCCTAACATTAAAAAATTTTCTGGGGGGTGGGGGGGGGGGGAATATGCCCCCAGACCCCCTAGAGATGGCAGTGTTTTATAGTAAAATTGACCATAGTTCATAGAGCTACTTACGTATGTAGCTCTATAATCTATGGATTGACTCATACTTCCCCCCTTAATGAAAAATCCTGTATGAAACCCTACAACATCAAACCATGAGTATCCTGAACCAACACGCATACTTGTAGTAACAGATGCATATTGTGGTTATCAATATGTTGCAACACACAGAATTACAGTAGACTCTTGAGATGATAGATCGTCTAGGTACATGCATATGTTTGCATGAGCAGGATTTCATTTAGAAATAATTTGTTAGGGGTGGAAGGGAGATGGCAACTTTACATGTGTCAATAAATTTACCCCCCTCCCCCACCCCTCACTCTCCTCTCTTTTTTTCTTACTCCATGTGCATGCACAAGGGGTAAAGCAATCATCCTGTCCTATTGTCATTATTGTTGTCCACAGAAAAACCGACTATTTCGAGATATAGACTCAGAGTGAGGGTACAAACCATCGAAAGCGGCAAAAAACTGACGTATCTTTGCTTCCACCTGCTTTATACGATTCATGAGAGCAATAAACCATGATTTTTATCGACCATGTCTATCAGCCACACTTAGTAGTAGTATTGCTACATGTAATGCTAGTAGTAGTAATGCTATGCTCTTCTAGCTTCAACTGCACATGCTCTACCCCAATATAGGACTGGTAAGGATCGTCTATTCATAAAGTTATCTACATGCACTCTGGCTATACAATGGCAGTATCATGCAATGCGCGCAGTGCATGCAGGGTATATGCTAGGGTGTCCAACCGAAAAAGTCGAAGTATGCTAAATGAATTCACCTCGGTGTTTTCGAATAGATTTACCCTAGCTAAGATAGAAACCACACCACAAATTGGCAAGATCCTTGAAACGGTTTGCAAAAACACAACATTAAATCATAAGGACAAGTGCAAAAATGGCTACGTGACCAAAACTATGCGCACAGGGGCAGGAGCATTAGCTGAAAGGTAGACTACTTTTGGAGGCTATTTCTAGATGAGTTTAAAATGATTTCTAGAAGTGGTGTACCTTACAGCTGATGCTCCTGACCCCGTGCACATAGTTTTGGTCATGTAGTCATTTTCTGTACTTACGCTGAAGCTTTAATATTGCGTTTTCGCTAACTTTTTCAAAGGTCTTGCCAATTTGCACTGCGGCCTTTATCTTATTTAAGGTGGGCCTAACCAAAAATATCGAGGTGGATTGATTTTGCATACTTCCACTTTTTTGGTTGGACGGACACCCTATATGTGCTCTAGAGAGAAAGCTTCCATTACTACACACATGTACAAATGTAGATGAAACCCTGGTGAGTCACTTGAAGACTTGGTTCTTCAACCGCCTACAGTTTTCTTATCTATATGTAGTTTTCTATGATCTACTGCTACTGGCTTGATGGCCAGAAAGACGCTTTTAAGGGGCAGATTCTCTGTCAATACGAATATTTGACTTCTTACTTGGGCTCTCAAGTGAAATAGAGAGTTTACGTAGGTACTGGGCTAACAGGCCAAACCAGTACCACTCCAACAGTACATGTGCATGGTGCTCTATTGATTCAATGTTGCAAAGTGCTGCATACTGTTGGGCTGTATTTAACATGAGCATAAATCATTTACGCACATTTTTGCTACATCATCCCACCTGAAAGCGTTTCACTTCTACCTACATTTGACTCCTGCTAAAACTATGTATTACATTTGAACCATGTGTTCTCATTGGTCAATGTTTGATTTTCTGAAAGCATCTTACATAGAGTACATTATATACATTTATAGCGTGATAATTATGTACAGTATAATTGGAAAATTTGGAGGGGAATTAAATTTGGCGGTTTGGTGGTCTGCCTTTGCAAAAGCCAAATTTAATTCCCGCCAATATTTCCAGCCATACGGTATCTACTCTTAATGAAAACATACATGATAGTTCAAGACTTAGTCTAATATGGATGGGGCTTAACATTCACTCATGTCTGTGTTGATAGCAGCAGAACTGTACTAGAGCACCACAGATCCTTTATCCCATCTACATTAGTAAGCCAGCTGGAAGTGAAAAAACCCAGGGTAGCCACCGGGGATCAAACCCAGGGCCTCCTGCTTAAGCTGCAGGTGCTCTGACCACTGAGCTATGGCTCCCCACAGCCACCTGAGCAATTCCACTCCAGCTTTAAAGGTGATAGACAACCTTATACCCAAACTGGTGCTCGCGGAGTCTGCCGGGATAATTAAATCACAAAGCGCAAAACACCAACACCAGTAGTAACATGATAGTTCAAAACTTAGTCTAATATGGATGGGGATGTATATGTAATTAGAGCGAGCCCCACACTAAACACCCATACGAGAAAATTGCTATATGATATGCACATGTATGTACGTACATGAATGTATGCATGTAGCGATACGTCGTCCATATGTTCATCATGCATTATGCATGCATGCATATAATAATATTGCAACTCAGTAAAGATCGTCAACGTAGATCGCATGTTAACTCTAAATGTAGCTCACCAAACCAGGAGCCAGCACCAGAACTGAACAGCGGCATAAACAGCCAGAGAGTCAAAGCACTGAGCAGGCAGGAAGAGATTTAGTGAACAGAACGTAGGAGAAGCAGACTCAAGCAGTGCAGTTCTTTACAAAGCTACTACGATCTCAATAAATAAGTTAGAGACTGAGTTCAAGGTCTCTACGTGTTCTAAGAGATTTGATGGTCCAAGGCTGTAGCATCCCAAGTACGCTATTAAGGGCCCGTACCTGACTTTAGCCAATCAGACTGCAGCATTTATTACAACTATGATCCAAGTTAAACTAATAGACCACCAACTCACCACTTACATGTAGATTGCTGTAGTTGTTAGAATAATGATTGTGTAATGTTGTGTCTATTATCTATGGTTGTGCAAAGCCTGCACTGTTGAGCCTTGTGCTTGTGCAGCACTGAGTGGTATAAGCTATTGACTACATCATGCATCCAGTAAAGGTTTAAAACCTCAGTATTAATACATCTGTATGTTTATTCAATCTGAATTTTTGTCATCATGGTCACATGCATACCGAGCCTACTTACTGTGAGTGAAGGCTCACCTCCTCAATGTTTCACCCTAGTATATTCTTATCACTAACATCTTACTCAGAATTAGAGCAATTGAATACATTCAACTCAGATAAAGTGCAATCCTGGTCGCAACAACAAGATGGGTCACATCTGTCCACCAACAAATCACATACACAGTTGAGAGTACCTGGAAGTTATATACGTAAATATACACATGATACAATCAAATGGAAAGGTGAATAATTTGTATCCGACAGTTTCTACACACACAGCTTACATGTAAATTGTCTGACTATACAATTATACATATAGCTACATATGGGGAAACATCATGTCTGCAAAGATACAATGCTATATTACAGTCAAGCATAGTTGGCTTACACCCATACATATATACTGCTTATAATATTTATTTTGTAAAATGTAGTTCAAGCTATAACCACACCCAAAATGTTGCTGTTACTATTCTTCCATCCTAGAGTTCTACTTTGGTTGCCTCAATGTAGCTATAGCACTGACACTGGCTCAAGTAGAGCCCCACTAAAGACACAACATGGAGTGTCCGCCATGGTATATTGGTCACGTGACAAGTTTCCAATCCTGGTTACGCAAATGCACAAGTCTGTATTATCTATGGCATAATGTAGATATCCACTTAAGCAAACATTTTCTCTCTTAAAATCAAGCACACGAATCCCAGAATGTAATACTGAAGGTGCGTGTGCACACCAAGGTGTATGCACGTGCATACATTATACATGTTTGTGTACTTGCATGAGTCAGTACATGCTCATTTGTATTGTTTATGTTTGAGTATTATTCTTGTGGTGCGTGTGTTCCTGTGCGCCTGCAAGTGTGAGTATGCGTATTGGAAAAAAAAGGGACAGTTGGCTGTACCCAAGGTCTGTCTAGTCCTACTCTTCCACTGTTTAAAGGACGTTTAGATGATGCATAGCACATTAACATTATTATTACCCCACGTGCATGCGCAAGGGGTAAAGTAATCGGTTCTGTTGTTGTTGTCGTCATCATCACCAGATCTTGAGATGTAGGCGTCTTAGCGAGTGGCCAGTACTGTCAAGATGTCATAAATGCGAAAAAGTGACAAGTCTTTGCTTCTAAGCACTTGACAAGGATCATGAACGCTACAAATTGTGCTTTCTAATGGCCACGCCTGTCATCCATGCCTAGTAATGTCATGATAGTTTCACTGCACATGCTCAAACTGGTAAGGGTTGTCGAGTCAGAAAAGAGGCTGGGGAATTAAGCTATGCTTTGCTACATATCATACAGTGTGCATGGGTATGTGCTCTAGAGAGCTCTAGTTGTACAGAGTTGCAAATTTGAAAACAAGCAGTGGAGTTGGAGATTCAAAGTCAAGAGCCCACATTTGACCAAGAGTGTACACCCACACACCTCACCCAACTTGTGTGCATGATTTTTGTGTATGTTGTATTATTGCACATATTCGAATGTGGTACATTAGCAATGTTGTGACTATTTCGATTCTTCAGCACCATCTTACAGCATGTTGTTGGGGTCATGAAAGCCATGTTCCACACCTCCAGGTTGGCCACATTTAGAGGGTTGGAGCTTATACATATTTCTTGTGGGAACAACAGGAAATGAAAATATATGAAGGATACTGGTAGTATTAAGTAGTCTAGCTTGAAAACTTAGTGTTGTAGATGTCAGAAAATGTTTTATATCGAATTCTAGTTAAAATCTACATGTAAATGTACAGCAGCGAATATCTCCACATTGACTAATGGGTCTAACTTACATGGGATACATGATACTGAGCTCCTACTTACTTTTCTAAGACCAAACGGCTAACCAACAGCTGGATAAAACCATCACACCACCAAGTAGTTAAATGCTACTGCAGCTCTCGATTTTGCTGATGTCAGCAGAAAAATAAAATTATACATAATTATATGGATTTCCAGTACGTTGGCAGATGACTGTTATAGTAATTTCTTTATTTTGTGTCTTAAATATGCATCTTGGTCTTACAAGAATTTGATTTTATGAGAATTTTATGGGAGTTGTTTTGTGAGAATTGACCTAGCTCGTATACATATAATATAGCACATTAACAAACCAACTTACCACTTATAAACTGATCCGTTGCATTTGCAGCCACAATAGATAACGTCTGCGTTTTCTTTGTGATCCCACCTGATGGAGTGCCTTCAAGGTTTGCAAGAGTGGTGTCTAATACTGAAGAAGATCTACAGAAGAACAGTACTAGTAATGGAAAAAACACACACAAATACTGTCAACTGATAAAAAAACATGCCTAATGGTAGTAGGGGTAGGCACTGGAGTAACCAATTCTTTAGATAACGAGGCTGGAACTGAATGTATGCCATTTGTAGCTGTAGTCATCGATATCCATGCTGTAGTGTTCCTCACGGATGTCACAGATTCTTCTTGGAAGCTGCCAGCACGTGCAAATATTCCAAGAAGCAGTATACGACACACGATTCGATGCATGATCGACTTTGTTTCTTCACCAGCAGTCCAATCTAAATAACGCTCACCACTCTGTGCTGTGGGCATGCGCAGTGAATATAATGGGTGCGGTCGATAGGCGTGGCGGATTGGTGGACAAAAGAGGCTATCCAAAGTGGCTCGAAGCAGCACCTGTATTAAATACTCTGAGCTGGACCGTTTCAACCAGTTTTCCTGATCGTTTCCTCCGTAGCGTTTAGTTCCACATTCATAACTCGCTCTGAGGTCTCCATCTCGAGCTAGATCTACAATAAACAACTTGCACGTGGCACACCGGTAATTTCTGAGTACGTCCACGCATGGTCACTGGTCCGGGCTAGCTGTCCAGTACAGTGCGAGTCCTGAATCCACCAACGTGTAACCCTGGTCGAAGCGCGCAAAGATCACATCTCATGTCCCCAGCTACTCCACACAGTCCAGGGATCCCGGGACGAGGATGTCTGTAATTATCGACAACGGTGCTTATTCTCTGAAGGCCGGACACAGCAGTGACGAAAACCCGAAGATTATACCAAACTGTATTACAAGGTGAGAAAGTTTAATATTGACTAGCTTCTTTTGTAGTATGAAATCAACTCTATTCAAAGCACCCCTCTAATTAAGGCACTGGCATGCTCACTGCCACTGCACATATGCATACCAGCGTGGGTGCTATGCGTAACAAATTGACTGTGAGCTACGAGTAAGGAATTGGATGCTTGCCACTGTCCATGAACTACATGCCCATGCGTGAGCTATATGTATATGGAATCATAGATAAAGGAACAGGGGGGATTGGAAACAGAAATAATTGTACTTTTTCTGTGTTTCGCTTTACAGTTTTACCTGTGATGCTTGGCAAGTCCAGTGATTGTGCTTGATTAATGTTTTTAACCACTTCCACAGGATGTGGAGAGGGACTCCACGGAGCATGACTAGCTCATTGTGTTTCAAAAACAGCGACTCATTCCTGGAGTCTGAAACTTTGTAATGCTTGACTATTGGAACTTTGTGTACCTCTAATACAGAAAAGGGGTCCTTTAAAGATTTGCCAAACTTTCCAAGATATTGGATGCATCTTAGCTTAGTGCCCTATGGCTGAAAAACTCGATCGTTTCGAGGTGATCGTGGGATACAGCTCGCTGGAGCTCAGTGGCTGCAACGCAGACTACATCAAAGGAACCTGATGTCACTACAGGCTAACATATGGGGCCACGTGATGGGTTTCCAATCCCTTCCCTTTCCTTTATCTGTGATGGAATTGAGTAAACCGCACCTACAGCACTTGGGTGTCCTATACTCTTGTGTACAATGTTCACTCTAAAAAGCATGCCTTAAGATATAGATACTATTATTAATTTTTATGCTATTTTTACACTCTAATTGAACGCCACCCAGCACTTGTACTAGTCTTGTATAGCCAGTCCCTTACACCTGCAGGAGAGAATCTGGTGACTTGCAATATGCAGAGTTGTTCAGCTGGAATGCAATGATGGGCTGTTTTATGTGGCATCACATTACAATTTATATTGTGCGACACGTGCTTGCCTATCATTTCAATAGGCGTGTGATGTTTAATGACAAAGCACAATTTTTGCACCCATGCGTGACTATGGTAACGTAGAAAAGTTGCAGTCCATTGTTCTCCCCAGCATACTTAAGGTTATGGTACACAGTTTACTATTGCGCCGCGCACGAACATTTATCTCTATACAAAACATTGGGCCGTAAGGCGCTTGAAATTTTCATGTCAGTTTTCGTGTAGTTAAAACTCAACTAGACTGTGCATGTATATAAGGTCTGCTCTAATTCTACAACGATAGGGGCAGGGCCACACATTTCAACTTTTCGTTTAGCATGTTTGATGCCTGAGCTATGGCCGACTTTGTGTGCAACGGTATGGCCAAGAGCCGCTCGCACTGATACTTCGTCGACTCTCAATTGAAAGAGGAGCAGTTTTGAAGCAAAAACGCTTCGTGTGGCCCTCAAGGGTGTTGAAAGCTTGCTGCTGGAAGTGGAACTCATAGCTTGACTGCCACTCTCTAGGCAAAAACTGACGTGAAAACATTTTTAAGCTACCCGCATGGACCAAGACCAGAAGATGCCGTTCAAGTAAGTGTTAGCTCAACTAGGAGAAACAGTCACAAGTAAGAAGATGGCTGGAACAGACTAGAAGTTTATAGCTACTGTATATGTTCTAATATAGGCGCTGCTAAAAAATAATTCCAACGCAAAAAGGCGCCTCCAATTAGGACTAAAAAAATTCACGACTAGGTCAAAGGGCGCCTAAATTAGGGCAGCACCTATGGGCGTCAATTAGAACGGTTCTCGAACTGCTCAACTGCTCTCAAAGGTGCTACTCGGTGAACTCAGCTGCTGTGAAGGCGTTGAGATAAAAGAATGGCCTCCATTCAGAACTATCAGTTTCCAATCATAGCAAAATTAGAACTTACTACCAGAACCTTCCATCGCAACTAACTTTGGCTGTGGCACTGTAGCTAGCAGGCAAACGTGACTCAAGGTGGTCTGGCAACAGCTTGAGTAAGGAAAGCTGGTGATGGGTCTGGACATGATGACAACTTGAACCTCAATCGACTCACTCTTGCACATGGTGATATCCGTTCCAATTAAAAGGCGCCGCCTAAAAATAATTCACTACCTTATAAGGCGTCTCTAATTAGAACGGAAAAAATTGCGCATACCCGGAAAGGGCGCCTAAATTAGGGTGGCGCCTATATTAGAACATATATGGATAACCCAGTTTATGAGATACAGTGTTTTATTTATGTTAATTAATTATTCATGAAACTGTTGACCGTAACCTTAAGGCATGTCAGCCCTGCAAGCCTTCAGAACAGATTTTCTTTGATGTGGGAAAGGAAAGAGGCTTTGATGTGACCACAGGCCACACCCAATCAATGCCTTCCCGCTATGCCTTGAATCATTCTTGGGGAGAATACTGGCAATCTGATTGGAGGCACACTATGGAACAACTCTGTGTATAGCAAGTCACCAGGCCCTTTCCCGCAAGTGTAAGGGGCTGGCTACATGAGACTACATGTACATGTAATTATTGGATCGGATGTGGTACACACAATACACATATTATTATTATAATAGGACTTGGCACATAGTATCATATTGGGAACCAAAATTGAGTCTACATTTCACCAGACTCTCCTGCCTGCATAAGAATCTGGGCACAACATACCTAGACTCGTGTACTCTTGCTCGTACCCAGGTTCTCAGAGAGAGCACCTGGTACACACAGTTTTTGCATGTGCTTAAGTTTCCAACAGTTTGGGAAAATAGTATAATATCTTCAGGATACTCTCTGCATACTTAGCAACTGATATCAACAAAGGCAAAGTTCAAAAATGGTTCAACCATTTATGCTTTTTTGAAAGTTGGATCCACATTTCAGAGGTGGTTAAACCGGTCCAGCTGGTTAGATTTTAACCAGACCTTTCTTGGCCTAATTAATAAGCGACTAGTTTATCCTTATACTTAAATGACATGCAAAAACAACTGTTCACAATCTTCAGAAAAGGTGATAAATGAAATCCGAAAACTTACGACATCATAGTCAAAATGACAGAACAAACACTTGAACACTAATTTCTGAGATTATACTAGAGCTCTCTAGACCACATACCCTGCGTGCACTATATACAAAACATACATGTGTAGCTTAGCTGCCTGGCCCTCTAAGAACATTTTGTACGTCCGATGTAACTCTCTCTCTAAGTTAATGTCTTCGCGATGGGCCAGCATCCAAACAGAACTAACGGCAACATAAAAAATATCAATATCTCACAGTCTCATCATAATAACTTTAGATGATGCCCTAGCCCTAGCCTCTAGCATAGATTGCCTCTAGGTTATAGTATATTCTGACTTGACGACCCTTACCGGTTCAACCATGCACAGTGAAACCTGCATATTATTACCATATAGCGGGAAATTTTTGAGGGGTTCAATTTTCGCGGATGGACGATCTTGTAACATTTCGCAGATGCGCACGATTGTGCCGTTCCATCTATGTAGAAACGTGCTTATTTCATGGGTCTAATTTTCGCAGATCAGGAATCAACTGTGAAAACTGTGAAAATTGGATCCCTCAAAAATTTCCTGCTATTTCGGACGCTTTTACACAAATATTTGGATTTTATGGAGAACCAGCCGTAGAAGATCGATATCTATGGCCTTTCTGCATGAGCGTCGATAAGAGGATGGGTCAGATCGATGATTTAGTGTTGCTTCTCTACGTATGAATATATCTTACCCAATCTGTGGCGATAACCCAATGTCTAGCTCACCAAAATGCAATAAACGTACGATATTTGAGATATAGACATGCTATACTAATTCGAGTTGTCCTGCACCAGCAAAAAGACAGTAGCACTTGGTGGGCAGGATCCAATTAGCTTATAGGTGGGGCTACCACTACCTCGAGTCAGGAAGAAAGCGGGTCATGCAAGGCGGCATTGGCATGCACCGGACAAAAATGAATACACACATCCGAACATATAGCCGTTTCTGAAAACAGTTTCTCGGCGTCCTGGTGCAGCATTGAATTTCTTGCAAGGGCTCTCGCTCGATATTTGAAGAGAGGTGACTCCAAGGTACCACTTGGCATAGCCCCCCCCCCCCCCCTTGTTGGTTGTGCCTGCTTTGAGATAAAGTGTCCAAATATGCATGGTGTCAGAGCTTCATCTGCAGTATTTTACTCTACATATATATTGTATACAAAGCGAAGGCTTCATTTTTAAGCCCAGAAGTTCATGTTGGCTTCATTTTAGTTGGACTTTTTATTTAAAGAAGTAGAGTATAACCAAGGACTTAGCCCTTGATTATGGTATTGTGATATGCTGGAGTAATATTGTACAACCTAGTGTGATATAAAAAAATGGAAGGGGGCAACCATCCTGACGATTGCTATAGGTGTTCATGTATGGCATATTATTACTGTGCATACGGTGATGCTTTGGCTTCACACTGATCCAACTTGACCTTACCACTCAGTGTTTTATAAATCCTTTGCTTCACTTGGCCTTGAATATGACATGTACTATTGAGCCTCAATCGACTATGTCAAGTAGTGCATGCATGCTCATGCTCTAGGTCATCCAGCTAATCGCTCTTGCACCTTATCTAGGTGATTTCCTTACCTCATTTGCTCTTCTCATTCAGCCTCAATAACATGTCAATATGACATGCATGTGTGACGATCATTACCAACAAAACCAGATGGTGGTTGTGAAGGACTATACTTTTACCATATTTTAGGTTTTTATGAGTTGGCACCTATGTGTCTAGAGTTGGTTGATGTTGTAATAGCTTAGGTTAGATCTTAGGCATGTGCTTCATTGATTTCCTGTCTAATTGAGATTAGTTCATTTTGGCACCTAGGTCATTCTTTTAAGTTGAACATCTAATATTTACATTTTGGTTTCCTTATGGTTTTTCTGTAGAAGTTATGATTTGTGTGCTAGGTCATGCTAGTTTTATCTATTTAAGTAAGTGCATTGATGCCTCACATTCGAGAGCAGCCTGCCATACCTGGTCGATAGTCCGGTAGCATCAACATTAGAGTGGAGCAAGAACGTCACCATTGGATGTACATAGATTGAACTGCAGCTGTTTGGCCCATACTCTTAGGGGTGTAGCCAGTACAATAATAGGTTCAAAGTTCATTCCATTGCAACCTGTACATGTGCATACGCATTAGGCTTGCTCCGCGAACCCGAGTTTTGAGGTGATGATACTGTTTAGGCTTTCTTTAGAGATACAGTGTATCATGGAGCTCTTGCTAGTCACTTTGTATTTCTGTGCACTGACTGAGCTAGGCTCACCATAGTGGATCACAACCATCATGAATTATGACACATTATTGATATTGAGCCTTTTTTGTGACATTATACATACTTAATTTTTCACTTAGGCCATGCTAAATTAATTTCTTGTTCTGTTGCCAGGGTCAGTAGGTAGGAAAGTAAATGTGATGCTATTTCTGTAATTATTACTTCTTGCTCTAGTATAAAAATTTGCTCAAAGAGTAGCTTCAGTATAAGCAATAAATGGTAGCCTAGTATCTCAGGTCCTTTAGCCATAGTAACTTGTACAAATATATTGCTTTACAAAAGGAATCACATTAGCTACATGGCTATCAACATCGTAGTTGCATCTTGACCTTTATTAATTTTTATTTTCTTGGTATCAGCAAAAAAATAGGTCGGTTGGATCCGTTGAACAAGGAATTAAATGGCATGGCCTTAACATGATATACATTCTATAGGAGCAAAGGATGGCCCATGATAGCAGGAGCATATGCAGCTAGCTATCCACAACACATCACCCACGTAAAATTTGTAGCCTATGATGGACAGTTTAGATCATAGGCAAGTAATGGTGGATATATGGGTACCTGGTAAATGTAACTTGCGTTGCACAAGGGATTGAAGTTATCATAAAGGCAGAGGCCAAGTGCAACATCAGCCTGAGGGCAACATAACATGCATTTACCAGCTACTATATATCAAACTGATTTGTTGTATACTAAGCATCCAAAATATTTGTATAATATTATGCAACATCACTTTCTATAGCTTCGTCCTCAGGTCCATTCCCAAATTTTCAAATGTTACACGCTGAAAAGTGGCAGGGCCTGGTATGCAAAATTACTCGTGTGATGTTTAGGGTGGAAGGGTGACTATCACACGTGGATGAGGCAGTTAGAACATCATACATGTGCTTCAACCCATAGTGTGCCATAGCAAACGAAATGGAAGGTTGAGAAATCCAGAATCAGCAAGGCGAGCGATGAGCTGAGTGGCACGTCTACCAATCAGACATACATGTACCCTCCTACCTAAGATGCGCGTGCAATGCCGCATGTCAAACATGCAACCAAAGACACCAATTATTTGATGTCGGGCAACTGTGCGAGCACATGCTGCCACACTACATCATAATAGTATACAGCATAGCTACATACAGTCCAAAAATCAGAAATGGACAATACAGGGTCAGTAAGTTAAGCTGGGATGAGCCAAATAAAAGTGTAATTTATTTAGAATATGTGGCCAACATACTCATGGGAAAAAAACCCCTCCAAAAAACCTCAGTGAGGAAAAATTATGAGGGGAAAAAAAACCATCCCAGGTCCTACATAAAATCACACAGCAGAATGAAGTTCTTGATCTTTGCGGACACAATAAGTTGACGATCAGCACCTGAGCTTGGGTTAGAATAGAGCATTGTACACAGTACCCAATTCCAATTAACTTGCCATTGAGTTATGACAATGTAATCCTCCTGATGAGCTCTGGTGTATCCACAGACTGTAATTCGAGAGGCTACCTGTAGGGTTAACATCTTAAAGGAATTAAATTTGCTTGATGTGGCAGCAGGCGTAGTTGCCAGAGAGAATGACTCAGCCCTGAAGGCCCTGGCCTTAAACCGTATCACTACTGGCGCCAAAACCCTTCAAACTGGCCAGTATGAACCAGCACAATCCAGTTAGCACGTCTAATGAACACATACCTGTGCCCTGTGCAGCACTTACCAGCCCCACCCCCTCACGCATGTGCAATATCAACGGTAGGAGCTTATTTTCCGTCTAATTCATTGCATTCAAACGACAGAAAATACACTTCACTAGTGTTTTTTTGATCTTGCAACTTTTTCAAGAAGAAAATCTTGCAGTTTTCCTTGTGTTCCCAAGTTTTAAGTTTACTGTGTAATTTTGCACACCAGGCTCTCCAGTTTCTCTATGTGCAACATTGAAAATCTGGGCAGAGCCTGGGGGTGAGGCTAACTTCCTGTGGAACATCAGTTATGTTGTTTTTGCAGAGTCTAAGTTTATAATATGCATATTGAACAATACCAATGTACTCTTGACAATACAAATACATTGTCAATGGGGGGTGAGTCCTACATTTGTTCGGTAAGTAAAAGTTCATCTGATCTTGTTCTCATGGGTCTCTCTGTCAATTCTGGTAAGGACCACTGTGATAGACTGACTAATTGCATGTTGCAAACTCTGCTCCCAAACTTGAATACTTCTGACAAAATCGTACAAAGACTGTACAGAGACAATTTACAGCAGGCATGAAGTGCCTTGCACTCGTGCAATGCATCTCCGTGGCTACCATGTTTGTACACACACCAATCCTAAGCATTCAGAACTTGTTACAGAGCGCATCTTTTATGTCCTCCGGGCTAGGACAGGAGATTTTTGATTGTCTGAAAAATATTTTGTGTAATATAAAGTAGTAATTATATTAATTTATTAATCATTTCAATTTTGGCAGGTCTAAGACTGAAAGGCGACGAAATTTTATTGGTGATCAGATAGAAGAATGTAAGGATCTGTCTGGCCTTTTTTACCTATTGCCATTCCAGAAAGGCTACTTGATTAACTGGGATATACAGAGACAGGTCTGGGACTACGTCTTTGGGGATGGAGTACTTGACATCAACCCTAGCGAACAAGAATTAATCTTTACTGAGCCAGTCTTTAACTTTCCTTCTATCCAAGATACTCTAGATGAAATCTTCTTTGAAGAATATAAATTTCAATCTCTACTTAGGTTACCCTCTCCAACTCTTTCTGCTTTAAATTATCATACTGATTCTCTGTGCTCATTGATAGTCGACTCGGGATACTCGTTTACTCATGTCGTACCCTTCTATAGGAATAAAATGATACCTGAGGCTATTGTTCGCATCGATGTTGGAGGTAAACTACTGACAAACCATCTCAAAGAGATCATATCATATAGGCAACTGCATGTTCTGGATGAGACATATGTCATGAATCAAGTTAAAGAAGATGCTTGTTATGTATCTCATGCGTTCATTAAGGATATGGCACAAGCTCAGAAGAGTAAAAGTGTAATTGCCTGTGATTATGTGTTGCCAGATTTCACCAATCGTAGGAGAGGATTCATTCGAGAGTCAGTTTCAGTACTCCAACAGGGTACAGAAGAGCAGTGTTTAAGACTGTCAAATGAAAGGATTGCTATTCCTGAGATTTTGTTTCATCCGTCGGACATTGGTATAGAACAGATGGGTATTGTTGAGGCTATTCATCATGCAGTGTGTCTGACTCCAACTGAAATGCATCCTCATCTCTATTCCAATATTATTTTAACTGGAGGAAATGTTCTCTTTCCTGGCTTTAGTAAACGGGTTGAATCCGACGTCCGTAAAATATGTCCAGATGATTATACTGTAGGAGTATTCACTCCAAACAATCCTGTAACCTATTCGTGGCAAGGAGGTTGGAGCTTGTTACAAACTCAAAGTGGTGATTGGCCAAAACATGTCACTTTAGCCGAATATAAAGAACATGGACATTCCATTTGTCATAAATCTTTCACCAAAGCACAAGTTTATAACCTGTCTGCTACTTGAATCTTGTCTGGATTCTAAATAAATATCATGCATGCATGCACAATATCTGAGGCGCCAGTTTCAAATTATTGTAAGGGTCTTTTATTGTGAATTGTGTTTTTTCTTCTCTTTGGGTCAGCAGAAATTTATGCATGTATTATTACACCACTTGAGCTATTACATAGCTAGTCCCAAAAGCTTTTTATTACAAAAGCAAGTCTTTCAGACCAGAGGTTAGAGATTAGGGTTAGGGTAGCCTCGTCCCCAGGCCCTCTCTCCCAGCTTTTTAATGTTGCACACAAAAAAGTGAGCAACGTTAAAAAGCTGGGAGAGAGGGCCTGGGGACGAGGCTAGGGTTAGGGTATATATGACTTGATGCCTACGTGGCTCACTAGAGCAAATGCAAGTTTACTACACAACATCTAATGAGTGGAATTTCGTTGCACTTGATGTTGACTTCACTAGAGTGTGCATTAGGACTGGAGAGAGACGAAAGTATTCAAGTGTTTTGATTGCACGCACACTTGATATGGATTTTGTCGAATGAGTGCAATCCTAATGCTAATCTTACTAGAGGGAATGCAAGTCTACCTCACAGCATCTCAACATCTAAGTGCAATTCTATTGCACTTGATGTCAACCTCACTAGAGTGTGCACAACTGAATATGTAGCTTATTGAATGAGTGCAATCCTAATGTAGTTGATAGCATGCTTACACCAGGCTCCATGCCATAATAGGTCTCGACTTCAATATTGATACTCATGCTACATGATAGTTACTGATTGAGTGCAATTGAAACAATCAAAAGTTATTGTCTACCTCAGATCCTAATGCACACTCTAGTGAAGCTGACATCAAGTGCATTGGGATTGTACACCTGGTTACATCAATATGATTAGGATTAGGGTCATTCTGGTGATATTGATGTGCAGTTAGCTCACTAGAGTGTGTACAAGACTACTGCACTGGCCATGGATGTGCAAGCAACTGCATATCATATTGATTTTATCAGAATGACTGCAATCCTAATGCACTTGGTGCCTACACTAGAATGAATGCTATTCAGCATCTCAACATCACCAGAATGAGTGCAGTTCTGTTGCAGTGGAGTAGGAAGCAATTGTGCATTGTGGGGGCCACCGATACAGATTGTAGGTGTGGCTTTGATAACTGAATTTTGTGACCACAACATACCTTTTATAAAGGTCGTATTTTAATAATTTGCTAAAGACTTGCGCAAAGAAAGACTGACACATGATGAGAACTGTAAGACTGCATAATATTATATAAAGGGGTATGTATTAAGCCTGATTATTGGGGGGGGGGACCAGTCTCATTGAGATTATTGCTACGATACTCACATGCAGCATGAGTATCATAGCAATAAAGCCATCGATATCTATCATAGAGCATGAGTATCACAGCAATGATATCTGTGCTCACAGCAATAGAGCCATCAATATCTGTATCATACTGACATTGATATTGGTATCATACAACATGAGTATCATAGCAATAAACACATCGACATCTGTATCATACAGAGTGAGTATCAGCAATATTAATCCCAATGATATCTGTATCATACTGCAGGAGTATCATAGCAATATGCTGTATGATACAGATATCGATGGCTTTATATGCATCTCATGCACCCCAATTAAGGTCTTGCAACTATTTTGTTGGCCCATGATCCCTTTCATCATTGGACTACCCTACGATCACCCACACTCCTCTAGTAGCCGGCAATTTGCCTATAAAAACTTTGGTTGCTAGGCAACAGCCAACAAATACTCATACTGCTCATGCTGTATGATGCCGATGCTCCCACTTAATACTACTCATGCTGTATCATGAGTTTACTGCTATGACATGATACTCATGCACTTAATAATATTATTGTATCTACATAGATGTAATGGATGAAAAGATACAATGTATTGTCCTGGTTTCATGAATAATATTTGAGATACGATCTTCATAACGAGTTTATTGCTATGACACTTATTACTGTGGCTGTTTGATACAGATATCATTTGGGATCCCATTGCAATAATACTTATGCTGTATAATACAGATATTGATGATTGCTATCAGTGTTGTTTTAGTTAATCATAACTAAATTAATACTAAAACCCCTTTTAGTTCACCTATTTTAACTAACTAAAACTAAACTAAAAAGTCTTAAATTTCTGACTAAAAAAAAAACTAAAAGGTATCTGGCAAATGCACATACTAAACTAAAATGACCTTTTAGTTAGTTAACTAAAACTAAAATCCCTTTTAGTTAGCTCTTGGACATAACATTAGTTCAATTAACTAAAACAGGCTGGTGATGTTGCTGAAAGAAAAAACTAAAACAAACTAAATTGGCCAAGAGCATCCCAGAAACTAACTAATGATTAATTAAATTATCTGAAGCCATACTAAAACAATACTAATTGCTATGATACTCATGCTGCATGATACAGATATTGGTGATTGCTATGATATTCATACGCATATGATATAAATATTAAGTGGGACCAGCTGATGAGTCCTTCCACTCTAAAAATTATGGACGAAAAGTTCATTGTATCATGTAGAGCTTGAGCAGAGCATGATACATTGAACATCCTGGTTGCACATAGGCTCTGGGCCATGGCTGAGATAGGGGGGTGTCAAATGTTCACGTGATGATATGTTTTAAGCATGCATGTTCATTATTGCCCGTTCAAATTGCACTCATTCTGCATGAGTGTATCATAGCAATATTCTCAAAAGTATCCATTTTGTATGATAGGTAGTATTGGGATTGTTGCTATGATACTCATGAGTGTTGCATCGGCATCATACAGCATGTGAGCAGCATGCAGTGGCGTCCCCAGGGGGGTGCATGTGGGCTCAGTCCGTGCACCAGTGCACTCTTTAATATGCATATACCTAGCCCATATATATCCCTGTATGTACTGTTTACTACACAACAACAGACACCAACAAGTATGACACTACATGCACCTAGCTGGCAGTGCAGCAGTTGCACTATTTACACCATGCAGTACTACAGGCTTTGTACATTTCCATTGTAGCTATAGTTGTATCCACCTGTGTAGACATTGTGATGCATATAACATTATACGGAATATAACCATGCACCCAGTACACAAACTACCTAGGGACGCCACTGGCAGCATGAGTATTATAGCAATAAAGCTATATCTGTCATAGCAATAAAGCCATTGATATCTGTATCATACAGCATGAGTATCATGGCAATACTCATGCACAGATAGGATAAGTACAATTGACACTCATGTTCTTCATTACTCTGATACAGCACAATAAATGTTTTTCCATGATACTGATCTTGAATTTATGATACAGATAATTGCTATGATCCTTATGCAGATATCTTAGGGATTATTGCTATGATACTCATGCTGTATGATACAGATATTATACTAATATGGTGTATATCATACAGCATGCTCATGTGATTAATTACTTTTTTGCTGACATTGCATAATTAGTTTAATTAAAGGCGGAGCATTAATTAACGTTAATTAAATTTAATATTTTCACTAAACATTCGGAAAGTCATGAAGTTTGTTTCTGCAGTGTAAAGTATCTCAGAAAAGGAGATAATTAACAAAATAGCCTTGCCGAGGATGTGCTTTAAATAGAAAATATTGATTATCTCACCTTCTAAGCAACTTTTTGGAAATCTACGCTGCAAAAATATAGTCTATGACTTCATAATTTTAAGTTCAAACTATTAGACCTAATTAAGCTTAATTAGTGCTCCACCTATAATTAAATTAATTTGCAATGTCAGCAAAAAATTAATCACGTGACTTAAATAGTGGTCAGAAGATTTCAAACTATAAAATATATAATGTTGATAAACTATTGGAGGATGAAATATCTAATGGTTTTGAGTTATTTTGGTTACGCATATTAAGTGAGGTTTAGTCACTGACCCTGGTCTTAATGGCGCTGAGCACCCACCTCCATTTGGTCGTTTTTGCATGCAATAGCTATAGGAGATGGTGTGCCTTTACTACCCAACCACCCACCATGCCTTAACATAGTTTAGTACTAACAGCCACCCACCTTGAAAAACTTTTGGACCAGCCCCTGCTATATACGTATACACTTCAGAATAATAATTATAGCTTTTATCGTTATGTGCACTGGTTAGCACATAATATTATTGTAATTATAGTGTTCTTGAAATGATACATCTTTCTAAGAAAGGTGTCGCACATGCAGAAGCTCAAACCGGACACTATAGCTATTTTCTTTTGTGTACTAAGTGGCAGTCTTCAACATAATTTTCAATGTAGCATTTATAGTAGCAGACAATCAGATTGTAGCAACTATGATCTAAAGACAGTTATAATTAATGTATACATGTAGTTATATCGGTTTCTGAGCTTTGAGCATTACAGTATAGAAATGGGCCAACCATGATTGACCAGTAGTTTTACACAAGAGTAGAAGGAATCCCACTAAAACTAGTGATATCATAATTTCAATGATGTGCTGTGAGTAAGAAGGAATTCTTGGCCTCGAATCATTCAGACAATTTGCAATTCTTTCTATCCTTTCTTCTTCCTCTGATAATCCATCTTTCAGGGACATCATGGGTGTCTTATCAATATTATACGTACTCAACTCTTGTGGTACAGATGTTGCTGTGAAGGTGGACAGGTGGGATATGGGTGAGTTGCAAGTTAACCTGCATCGGAAACTAGAGTAAGGTACAGAGTACAAGTATTATAAAAACATTCTTTGGAGTTGGAAACAACTCATATGCAAACTTGTATCATGATCAGCTGTGTTGGTGGAGTAAGCATTACAAATAGGGCACTCCTACCGTTAAAGTAAGCCTGAGAATGTTGTGAGACTGGCTTATACATGTATACACTGCAAGGTGCAATAATTATCATGTGGTGTCTCACCTTTACTGCAACATGCACTACACGTGCATGACTATTACATTCATATTACAAGCATGTTCAGATAAAATTAATATGTATGTAAGTACCATGTTCTTGTATGATATGGATGTGCAATAATAACCTGAACACTGGATACACTTACATGATTCAGATGTGGAACTATGTGGTCCAGAACAAAACTATATGCACACCACAATTCTCACTACAGAGGTAATTACAAATAAGCTGAAACTTACCAACCTCTACCGACTAGAGTTTAACACTACATGTAGGTGAGCACTGTTTAAAGTAAGTTGTACAGGAAATTGAGGCAGAATAGGCGGTGGGCAAATGTATGTTAGTGGGCCCTCTTTTATGAGAACAACAGTGTTACACTTGAGAAGGCAGTATAGCACAGGCTTATAAAATATTGTGTCATTACTGTATATGTAGCTGGAAATTTCTGCAGAAATTAATTTTGGCATTGGCTCCCAAACAGTTATTGCATGGATTTTTTTATTTGGGGCTTTGGTATGGGATCACCATACATGTACATGTATGTATGTAGGTGTGTAAGAGATTTTGGCAGAATTTTATTTGTCTGTTGTGAAGGCAAACCACCAACCTAGCTTCATACCCAGGCTCATCCCAGCTGTTCAAAAAAAGTGGGAAAGCCTAATGTACGAGGCTACCACCAACCATCAAATTTTCCAGCTATATCGTATGCCCTTTCCAAGCTCATGCTACACTAATTTTAAGGCCTGCGTGAACTGCAGTGTGGTAGGTGCTGCCACAAGTGGAACAAAGATATGATCAGTAGAGCTCATGTACCTCATGGCCTGTGTCATGGTTTTGAAGCGGAGAAGCTGCCAATTTCAACAGTTTAATGGCATGGACAAACTCCTCAAGGCCTACAAGTATATACCTGTAGGCCTTGAGGAGTTGTTAACATTATCTGTATATTCCTTAGATGTGATGATTCTTGTGCCAGGCAGACATGACTGATGGATCACATTAGATACAATGATAGTGTTAACTGCAGCTAAGATCATGGTGATAATCCTGAAGATATTTTTCACTATTGCCCAATGCTAGTGCACACACTACCATACTTCACACTCAACATTATTTACATGCCTTGTACACTCCCAAACAAGCTGGATACTTTTCACGACAAATACTGTATAGCTGGCTCTCAGTTGGATTGGTGAAATTTAGTTTGGTGATCTAAATGTGTAGCGCTAGTGTCATAGGCATGCATGCATTAAGTCTAAATTGACAAGTTTTAACTTCTACCTGATTCACCAAATTAAAAACCTTGCCAAAGCTTCCCCACTATAGTGTATAAAAATAAATGAAGTATGTAGCAGGAAGCATGGTAAAAGAAAGATACCGTATAGACTTTCAGCTATACGGTAATCACACACGTGTAAAACAACTATAATGTAATCCTTGCACATACATGTACTGGTACATAGGATATTGCTGCCACAGAGGTACCAGATTTTAGAAGAAATACAGTATTCTATTATACAATCCACTAATTAATCAACACCCTTTACTGAATTGATGGAATCTAGCAAAGGTCGTCACACTATAGTTGGGAATAGAATGTGTGCAGAGTTGGAATATAGAATAGTTACCTTCAAAAATTGGCTGAGGCTCGAGCGCAATCATTATTTTGCACTGAATTTTACAAGAAATACCTGTATGGTAAGACTGATAACAGAAATTTATCTTAGTATTCATGCAAATATATCCCACCTTAGTTTGTGAACATGAAAATCACCAAAGGTTAAGGCATTGGAGATGTTTGTTTGTGCTATCAAATTATTGGAAACGATGAAAAATTGCCTTCTCTTTGCTTCTCAATGCTTGACATAATGTAAGCCACAAACACTACAAAGTGTGCTTTTTTTGTCAACCGACTGTGCATGCTCGAGCTCAATATAGGTAACGGTCGTTAAGTCATAAATTGATCTCTGGATCTGAGTATTGGTAGCTATGCTACATATAATGAAATGTACGCATATGGTGTGCGCAGGGTATTATACATGTATGTGCTCTAGAGAGCAAAATTTAATGTTTAGCAGTCGGGACAACCACAAATTACTTGTATTCATTACTTTTCTATGGTTACATACATGTACCATCCTAAGGCCTGTATTTCAATTTTGGCCAGAAGATAACAATAATATGGAGAAATTACAAACTAACTGTAACATAGATGCAGGCACCAGGTCAATTTTTTTTTAACCTTCGGAATGTACCTCTACTGAGGGAAATTTTGAGGACCTGGAAACTTCATTGGCATATTATTCAAGATACAATTGAACATTCCCCAGTTATGAACCTAAAATGCATCATAATAACCAATGAAAATAACTCTATATGCCTTAGATGTGCATGTAGATCTAAAGTGGATGTGTCCACAGTACTGCCATGACCAATGCACAGAGCATTAATGGAAGCAAATTCAAGAGTTTTGGAGAGTCTACATGTATATGCCTAAATGAAGCTGCATTATTGTTGTTCTATGTAGTTCAATCTAGAACTCTTAAAGGAACCTGTTCTCTCCTATGAAAGAACTAATCCCGCAAGCCAGGTCCTCACCTGAAGAGAGAGGGTCTGGTCAACTTTGAATCATAAAGTTGTATTGAACTGGGTTACTGGCTAGTGGTACAACGTGTGAACAGTCAAGGGAAGGTCACTCCCATAGGCGCCGTGTCCAGAGCTGCGACCGGGGTCAAGATGCAGTCAAACGGTCAAGCAGTATGCTGGGGCATGATCTACGGTACTACTGGTGATCAAGAGGCGTGGCCGATCCTTTTGCGCATGCGCAATTAATCGATGGTCAAGGGTCAAGGGCAAAATCCGGTGTGGTCAAGCAGTTAAGGCCGTTTTTCGACGGTCAAAAATCTTGACCCCGGTCACAGCTCTGGGCCTATGGAAGTGACCCCCCCTTAACAGTGGCGCCTAACTATAGATTGAATATGGTATATAGCACATACATGCAAAATGCATTGAAGTATATATCTATAGCACCCCCTCCCCCAGATGTGTTGTGATGTCCTAAATAATCCTTCCTTAACTGGTTAAGCAAATCCCATTGACATAGACCACATAATATTAAATACTGAGCCTGGCATGCGCCAGTTAACCAATTTCAACATAATATAAACCCTAGACCTAGACTGTTATACTCTTCCTCAGCAGCTAGTCAATGCTGATGGAGTATTGACTACGACAACTATGTGGATCATACCCATAACTCACCAGAAAATTTATACGCACGTCCACACCATAGTTCCAATTAGTGCACTCCACCATTTGTTCCCTGCAGAGGTACGCGCACTCCGGCCTGGGCACTGCAACGGTCTACGGAGTATTAAACATCTGATTAAGGTTGTACCTTAATGAGAAAATAAATGCGTGGGAGGATATCACGAAATTTACTTTAAAATATACCTTTTGGATCGTCGCTACTCGCTTGTTACCAAAATCGTACTCTCTCCTTCTGCAAGTCAAGTAGAAGAGATTTGTGAAGGTTAGGGTCGTCATTTTTATAAGTATGACGGCCGCACTGCGCGCGCGGCGCCTTTGTGCACGTGCGTGATGGTTACGTTGATATGCGTCACCGCGCGTGTGTGCTATACGCTATATTTATATATAACGTAACTAGCAGACCGGCTTAATTGCGCACGCGCAAATGGACACAGTACAGTTGACCTGAGCTTAGCTTCGTATGGGGCGGGTAAGAGCCTGGGTACGTGACTAACCTGAGCTACAAGACTACGGTCCGGGTCAGAGTGTACCGTTCGCTTGAGCAATCATGACACCTTGGTAAGTGACCTACGAAAATAAAAGAGAGAGAGAGAGAGAGAGAAACGTGGGGGGACACTTTTGCAGCCCTCACTTGCACCAATCGCGTGTTGAGGGTACGTGAGCCATGTCTAGTGCGGTAGGCTATAGTTTCTTATGGGGCTTATGCACCTATCAATGGTATGCCCCACCTCCCCCACCTGGGGGAGATGGGGGAATGATGGGGGATTTGTCCTATTGATTGTGTACTTAGCCCCATATATGGGGCATAATTATAGGGTTCTATCCCCGTCCACACCCCCATCCCCCATATCGGGAAGTTCCAATTACTATTGTGGCACTTCATAAAAGGCGAGCAAGCTTTACTTTTCAATTATTCTAGTTAATGCACAGTGTTGACAAATGCCCCACCTTGCCCGACCTATGGGGCCAGGCTTTAACGACAAACTCCCATGTTTTCCCCCACCTATGCCCCAGGTGGGGTAGGCGGGGCATACTATTGATAGGTGCATTATCCTTTACTTCCAAGATTTGTAGTGTTTCACAGTTAGCAGGTCACACCATCACATTGAGGCCTTTCTTGAGCTTTGGGTCATATCATGTCAATTTCCCACTCTGGGAGTGGAAATGCCCCTCATCAATCCCTTTATCATACCCACACGTCTTCCTGGGAGGGGGGTGCAGGGGATTTCATTGATAAGTGCATAAAATCAGTGGACCATTTACGTGGTCTTGTGTTCTGCACGAAAGGCGAGAGGGGGGCTACATTTTTTTCAAACAATTCACATCCATGCTGGGTATAACATGCAATGCCTGTGGTGAGGGGTCATATCATCGTCATAATAATGTAACACATTATCCAATGTAATGCAAGAAATTGCAATTCTGGGACTTTCCTGTGAATCCCATTTAGCCAAAGGCAACTGCTAGTTGTTTTCAAATCCAGTCTATAGCACGCACACGTTCACAGAAAATCAGCGATGATCAAGACTTCCAGTAAAACCAAGGGGTTATCGAGGTCAGGTAGCCGTGGCTCATCTAATACGATTATACGATCCTATTGCAATGCACAATCTAATCTAATGCAATTAAGGTCCGACCTTGATTGAGTAAAAATGCGTGGGTGGATATTCACCAAATTCATCGGAAAATATACCTTTTAGATCATCTCAACTAGCTTGTTAACAACACCGCACTCCCATCTTCTGCAAGTCCAGTAGAAGAGATTTTCGAAGGTTAGGGTCGTCACTTTTAAAAGTATTATAGCCGCACTGCGCACGCGGTGCCCTCGTGCACGTGCGCAGCTGTGACGCTTTAACTATAAATAACTAGCTGGGCGGGGTTATAGGATCAGGTTTGCGCACGTGCAATTGTGCAAATCGACGCATGGTCTGGGTCAAAGTACTCAACAGGCTGGCTGGCGGTTATTAGGTAAGTTACCTACCTTGGTACGATAATTTCAGAAGGTGACTATGTGCCGAAGTACCAAGATGATAGTCTAGTGGGACAGCCCATCGCACGGGATGGGTTGTCCCGCTATGCCTTTGGCAGCCGGGTCAGAGAACTAGAATGTAAATTTATATGTCAGCTATTTGGTGTTTTTGTATCGAAAACTACGTGTATTCGCTTGGGTGAGAGGGGGGAACATGTTACACCACAGGAGTAGGCAGCTAGTGGGGGATTAGTGGCTCACTCCTTGGTGCTGAGCTATACAATATACACCAAGCCTGAGATTTGAAAATATTTTATGGACACTGATTTATTGTTGATGCACCAAGCAGTGGTGACCATTATGCAGCCGGTACTCCCACCTACAGTGGTGATTGAGGATTTTGATTGGCAAAACTAGAGCTCAATACAGCACATACCCCACACGCCTTGACGTATTATGCTGAAGACGACCTTTACCTAGGACGATTGTGTGCATGAGCAGAAAGAACATGCATAAATGCATGTACTGCTCCTGGGCACAGTCAGTGAGCATGGCTACGATGGCCAGCCAAAATGCACTATTTGTGACTTGTAGGTCTTACCACTCAATTCCAGTTTTTTGTCAAATTCGACAGATTTATTGCGCTTACAGCTCGCACAGGTGCCGTGATATTTTGTTGACAACAAGAACGTGACTGATTACTTTACCCCTTGCGCATGCATGCGGGGTAACAAGCACTTGATTGCTCCCTTGAAGCATTCTGTACTATGCTTTGAAAAGATCGGGGAACCTGGGGATGAGGCCAGCGTTTCTAGTACAGTGTGTATACTGCTTTCTTTTAGTAAACCAACAAATGTATGGACATACATGATCTGTCACATTCCTTCCATTCAGGCATAGTGTGCTGATATCTGTGATGGGAAGATAGTTCGCATCAGTGTGAGCAGAGCTTTCCACCCCTCTCTGTGGCCTCTTTCTTCTTCTCTTCTCCCTTTCCTCAAGTGAGTTAATGAAGTTTATAAAGTTTAGTAATAAACCATGCAGTTTGACTTGTTTGTGGCCACTAGCTCTTGATAACACTTTCACTGTCATGTTATCTAGTCAAAGATAGAACCTTGCATAGCCTCCAGGTTAGGTCAGATGGGGCTTCAGTGCTTGAGTTTTAGCTGGACTGTGTCTATAGTAACTGCAAGAATAAAAACAACTGAAGAAGTAAGTAGGGATGGCAGGACCAGATAGTACACAAACAAGACTAGCGGGGATAATGCACAGACAAGATGCATCCCTACACAGTTCAAGCAACAGAGTTTCTTTGAAAACGTGTGTAGGGATGCATCTTATGTGTGCATTATCCCTAGTCTTGTTTGTGGCCATTCCTACTTACTAGTAGCTAGTTGCACCCCCTGATGGAAGAGATCGCACTGAATGCTGTGGAGGATAGCACAAAGTCCCTCTCCCAAGTGATGTCCAAAAGTAGTGATGATCAACTGTTGGCTGTGAGGTTGACATTGAAGCGATTACCATTGAGCGCAAAAGCTTTACTTGAGCTAGCTCCCTTGCTTGTAATTTCCTTGTTATTTTGTGAAGTAGAACAGCATTGACAAAAATTTTCTCCTAGTGAAATTTACCATTGTATGGTAACCAGGGTGGCTGTGTCAAGTTGGCCATTCTGATCCATTTGGAGGTTGACAACTTGGGCATTTTGTCGACCCCGTTTATGAGATACTTATACAGTATACTTACATTATGTACCTGGGCTTCTTGGTAGAAAATCAGGCTGTAATCAAGGTTAACCATATTTTAGTTGAATTTTAAGACCTTGGTATGATACTACATGCGTATATGGGCGTATCCGGGCCATCTCTACTTGTATAGAGTCCACTGAATAGAATTATGTGTTTGTGTCATCAAACGAAACGTGATAGTACAAGTATGTTTGATGTCACAATAATGGGATAGTGTGGCTAATATGCACGAGCTATTGACAGTACGTGCTCAGAAGAGAAAATCTAAATGGTATCATCTCCCTGCATGTCAACAGTAGATAGCCCGTTAGTACAGTGCACATGCACAGATGAAAATAAATGAACTTTGAACCTAATATTGCGTAGGCCACACCTCTCAGGCCAACAGTAGCTGCATGTTCGAACCACCACCAAGAAGTGTGCAAGGGAGACATTCGAGTGGACCGAGAACGTCGAATCTACCGGACTATTGACAGGTATGACAAAGAACAGTCCATCTCGCCTCTCGCTTCGCTCGAGGCTCGGTGGCCTGCTCAGCAAGCCTCTCGAAATGCGCGGTGCTTCGCGCACTCATTCAAGAATGCGTCTCTATGGCCACCCTTGTTTGTGCACACGGCCCTACAGTTCTGACCAATCGTAGGTTATGACACGGACTATATAAGAAAATTGATTGTCTGAAAATATTTTTTATAGATAGTATTATAATAAACATGAAATGTAAATAAGATAACGAAGATTCTCTGTGAATAACTTAGTGGTCGGTGTACAATTTGTGCCACCAATCACTAAGTTGTCCATAGAGAATCTTTGTTTTCTTATCTACAAGTAGGTGTCACAACTTTAAATGCAATATTATGTATCAGTCATTGGTAGTTTGCTTTCAATGAAGATTCAGAGTAGCCATTAGTCCCTCCATTGACTGTCCAGGTGTAGGTTGTGGTACGTCATCGAGGTTAATCAAATTCTCTGGAGGAGAAGGAAGAGGAGGAGACTCTGTTGAGGTAGAAGGCCCAGGACTACAGCTTCCAGTGGGAGTGGGCCCAGGTGAATGGAGAGAGTTGCCAGCAGTAGGAGGCTGGGAAGATGGAGGATGCCTTCGCTGCCCTCTCCTACGCCTCCCTCTCCTACGTTTAAGGCTCCTCTTTGGATGATGATCTGCTGTTACACATGTAGGTGAGTGAGTTAATATTGAATGTTTATACTTGGTTCAGTTTTACCTGCATGAGATAGCCGTTCTCCTGCTCTCCACCTCCTCTCTATCTCAGTCAATGTTCTCTCCCTTTCAGCCAGCCGCCACTGAAGATAGTGGAGCTCGTTAACTGCAACTACTAAAGATAATAGCTAGAGGTTAGTGATACTGCATAATGCTGTGTTTACTTACGTACCGCTCAAAATATCACCCATTACTACTTCTTGTAATCGTTGCTAATCCCTAATCCAAGAATCTTTTTATGGAATGAGAAATGACCTTGCACCATACAGCTTGCACCATAGAGCTACATACTACATGTAGCTAGATCTTGCACCATGCTGTTTATCGTGCAAGGTCTATGGTGCAAGATCTAGCTAGCTCTATGGTGCAAGCTCAAGCTCTATGGTGCAAGCACAAGGTCAAGGTATACATAGCATGTGGCTTACAACATTACACAACCACAATAGCAAAATAAGTTGATGCAAGAATACAGAATCTAGAGGTAATGCAAAATGTGTCTGTTTCTTCCTTTGAAAATTGCCAAGTATTATACCAATACATATTGCAGAGTGTGATCTTCGCACCCTCGGGCTGAGTGCAGTACAGTCGATTTCGGCTGCATTTGAACATGCATGTGTGGGAGCATGTGGGAGGCCACCAACTTCACGCAAATTTATGCCTCCTAGAGGTATTTATTTTGGCAAATTTATGAATTTAGGGACTTACATGAATGGCCAGCTTCTTCACGTAATGGTACGCAGTGTGTCCACGCACACATGCACGTTCAAACGCATTCGAAATTGACTGTGTAAATGCCATACATCCCTCAAGTCCGTGATATAACTATTTTTATATCCCGTGGGCACAGCTACCATGGATACACACGTGTACGTTCAGAAGACAACAATAATTGCGATGGTCGACCCCATACTGCATAATTGTAATACACTGAAAGAAACTCGCAATTCGCAATCATTGAAAACCCAACCTATGGTATCGTAATTCGCGAAATGTTTGTGTTATAAATTTTCGTGTGACAACATTTTCATTCATATCAAATGCGTGCCATATATGTGACTGGATTTGCGAAAACCCGGCGTATCGCAAAAACGCGCAAGTCGCGCAATGCGCGTTTTTAGTAGCTCTGGTCGAAAATTGTCAAAGTCGAGTTTTGTCGTATTCATGTCAAAGAACCTTTCTAATAACTGTTACCATCGCCTACGGAGGCTAAATGTAACATACCAAGGCGAAATAAGCCTTCATTTCCAAGTGTCTCGATCTACCTAGTCTGTACAGCTGCCGTACACGGAGCCTGTTGCTAAGGACGCTAAATCGAAGCGCGTGATCAGTCTCGAACTTGCCGGTGAATTAGCTCTGGGATAGGGCTTATCAAATCTGTTGCTAACTAAAATTTCATATGATTTGCTACATGGCGGGTTTTCCCAGATACGGTCACATATTCACCGTATAGTAATACTAGTAAAAATTTTTTGCGTAAAAAATTTTCGTCACTTTGTGCGAGACGAAAATTTTTTAACAAAGAAAATTTCATGAATAACAGTATGTGAATGGTAAGTATTTTATACACCTATAAACTACCACCATAGGTATATTATACATCTTCTGTGAGATGCCCATGTGTCAATCACCAAGCAAGATGCTGGACCCAGAGCTAGTGGTGAGTTACCTTAGCAAGATAATTTCAGAACATGAGATGATGTGTTAAGGTAGTCTCGCGGGCCAGCCAATCACACGGGCTTGGCTGGCCCACGAGACTACCAAGATTGTTGTCTCGCACGCATGCGCAAGGGATATAAAATAATCGGTTGGTCTATCTGTCTGTCTGTTGTTGTCACCACTAAAATTGCCGGATCTCGATTATTCATCAAACATATTTGTAGTAGCTACAATTATTTTATCGATTATCAGTTGCCCAACTCACTAGATTTTCTGAGTAGGCCGGCACTACTAACTTCTGTCACATGACTTCACCATGGCAACACTGTATGAGCATGTGCATTATTGGGGCGAGCTGAAGCGAGCCCCACATATATCATACATACGAGAAAATCGCTGTACTTATGTACGTATGTGTGTATGTAGCGATACGTCGTCCACGTGTTCAGCATACAGTATGTGCGTGCGCAGTATTGCAGATCGGTAAAGATTGACAACATACAGCGTGTGCTAACTCTAATTGTAGCTCACCAAATCAAAAGACATGACAACAGTGCCCAGAACTGAACAGCAGCACGAACAACACTGAGCCTGAGCAGCCATGAAAGGAGACTCCTAGACAACAGACAAAAGGTAGGATGGCAGACTTAAGCAGTACATTTCTTTTAATACAAAGTTCATACTAAGGTTGATTAAAGCCTTTAGCTAGCTAGCTAGCTACTGTACAGCCTATCACAGTACTGAGCCTTGTGTAATAGTGATAAATGCCACTGAGTACGTGATGCATCACCAAAGGCTTTAAAGCTCAGTATTAATTACCTACATGTACATTACTAGGCTAGAACAATTAGGCTGGAGCACAAAGAGAGCATGTACAGACTACGTACTCTGAGACCCCAGAGTTAAGATTTGGCTGACAGCAAATGCATGCCTATTCACGTAGCAAAGAGACCCCAGATTAGAGCAAATAGGCTACAGCAAATGAGACATCACACACAAACTACATGTAGCGAAGAGCAAAAGAGTGATATTCTGTGAGCGAAGGCTCTCACCCCCTCGATGATTTACATCACCCTAGTATATTAATATTATGACAAATAGCATATCGGAGGCACCCAATTGTAAAATACTCCGCGTAAACCCACGATTTATTAATTAACTGTCATGATAACAAAAATAGCGTGTCATGGAACTACACTTAATATAATGGAGTGGATTTATATGAAAACTGAGGTAAGAGATCAAGGCAGTCTTGAGTTAGCCCTGGGAGAGATGAGAATGACAATTTGCACATGTTTTACAAAGAGCTCTCAAGCACATACCCTGTGCAGCTGTTGTAGCGTTGTATAGTTAGCATTGAAACACTCCATTCAGAGCTGAGCTGTACGCACTTTATGATTTGGCAACCCTTACCTACATTGAGGTCAAGCATGCGCACATCAGCACATGCATAATAGCCAACTGAGTGGGTACGATCAGTAAACCATAGGCATGCTGAACAGAAAATGCACGATTTGTAGCGCCTATCAGCCATGTTCAGCAATTTGAAGCGTACAGAAACCAGTTTTTTCACCGACAGCTACTGACTCATGCTTACAGCATGCACAGGTGCCTAGAACTCGAGATCTGCTGATTTTCATGCGGATGACAACATCCACAGACATACAAACCGATTATTTTATCCCTTGCGCATGCACGCGGAGAAAAAAGGTGGTTCAGGTATACCTGATTGTTTACATGAATGTTTGGGGGCTTGATAGATAGGTATTTTGGCATAGATCATGTATGTGAATGTATATGAAAGTTAAATGGTTCTGTAAGTAATATTTATAACACACTTAACTGGTATTAAGTGTTTTAATGTGTGCACGAGGATGATGCAATAACGGTCGAGGTGGTGTAATGCACGAGCCGAAGACGAGATCATCCGAGTGCACCACATTAAAACACGCAGTACCAGGTAAGTGTGTCCTAAATGTTTTATTTCTGGTCAAAGTGACTTTCAACCAAGCAGATGCATTGAAACTTACACGATCAATGGTTCACACACTTGTACTCTCAAGCGCTATAGTTTGGTGACTTGTTCTGACTGGTTTAGACTACTAAAACTGTGCAATATCTATTTAATGCATACTTAAGTATGCAATATGCTATTTAAAGCACACTTTTCATGCATCTGATTGGTTGAAAGTCACGTGACCAGAAATAATATATTACTTATATGGCATATCCGGGCCATATCCTACTTATAGAGTCTACTAACTCTATGATACATGTATAGGTATGGCTGTATTAAAACACAGAATGAAGCGAACTGGACCAGACCAATACACTAGTTTGCGGAACAGACAGTTTAGGGTGTGGTTATAGGTGTGGTTTAAAGTTAAAAGCCTACCTGTGTCTAATTTGTAAACATACATGCTGCCGATAATTCCCAGGCACTTTAAAAATATTATGTCATGACTAGTGTAGTTTATACTATTGGGCTAAATTAGATCCTGGAGGATCAATATTAAGGTGAGGTGATCTCAATATTATTCTTGCTTCACGGCAGTTAGATGCTCTCTCGCTACAACGAAGACATCGAAACCTTGCTCAGTAGAACTAATTTTAAAGGTAATGTTAGCTTTCTCAGCACCATTGTCTTTCTTAACGTCGGCCACTTTGGCCACACAAGACCGGGAACGACCATAGTTAACAAAAGACTGCATATGGAACGATATGACAGTCTGCATGAAATGGATCAAGAGGTTCACCATTGAGGTGGCTGTGAACGAACTTGAAAGCAAGTTGCGAGACCTTCACTTCGGGCGGATTAGCTCCGTGTTGATGGTGCTCAGATTAGATAGCTTTAGCTTCAAACCACACCTGTAACCACGCCTTCAACTGCCTGGTTCATTCCGTGGATTAGTGTATTGGTCCGGTCCGGTCCGTTCCATTCCGTGTTATAGTGTAGCCCATACATGTACATTTAGATGGGATTAATGCAAGAGAGATAAACTGTTCATGTAGTGTGCGATTAACCCATTAAGGTTGTACCTTAATGAGAAAATAAATGCGTGGGAGGATATCACGAAATTTAGTTTAAAATATACCTTTTGGATCGTCGCTACTCGCTTGTTAACAAAATCGTACTTTCTCCTTCTGCAAGTCAAGTAGAAGAGATTTGTGAAGGTTAGGGTCGTCACTTTTATAAGTATGACGGCCGCACTGTGCGCGCGGTGCCTTCGTGCACGTGCGTGATGGTTACGTACGTTGATATGCGTCACCGCGCGTGTGTGCATGCTATGCGCGCATGTGCTAACGTAACTAGCAGACTGGCTTGCACACGCGCAAATGGACACAGTACTTACAGCTGACCTGAGCTTAGCTTCGTATGGGGCGGGTAAGAGCCTGGGTACGTGACTAACCTGAGCTACAAGACTACGGTCCGGGTCAGAGTGTACCGTTTGCTCGAGCAATCATGACACCTTGGTAAGTGACCTACGAAAATCAAAGAGAGAGAGAGAGAGAGAAACGTGGGGGGACACTTTTGCAGCCCTCACTTGCACCAATCGCGTGTTGAGGGTACGTGAGCCATGTCTAGTGCGGTAGGCTATAGTTTCTTATGGGGCTTATGCACCTATCAATGGTATGCCCCACGTCCCCCACCTGGGGGAGATGGGGGAATGATGGGGGATTTGTCCTATAAATTGTGTACTTAGCCCCATATATGGGGCATAATTATAGGGTTCTATCCCCGTCCACACCCCCATTTCCCATATCAGGAAGTTCCAATTACTATTGTGGCACTTCATAAAAGGCGAGCAAGCTTTACTTTTCAATTATTCTAGTTAATGCACAGTGTTGACAAATGCCCCACCTTGCCCGACCTATGGGGCCAGGCTTTAACGACAAACTCCCATGTTTTCCCCCACCTATGCCCCAGCTGGGGTAGGCGGGGCATACTATTGATAGATGCATTATCCTTTACTTCCAAGATTTGTAGTGTTTCACAGTTAGCAGGTCACACCATCACATTGAGGCCTTTCTTGAGCTTTGGGTCATATCATGTCAATTTCCCACTCTGGGAGTGGAAATGCCCCTCATCAATCCCTTTATCATACCCACACGTCTGCCTGGGAGGGGGGTGCAGGGGATTTCATTGATAAGTGCATAAAATCAGTGGACCATTTACGTGGTCTTGTGTTCTGCACGAAAGGCGAGAGGGGGGCTACATTTTTTTCAAACAATTCACATCCATGCTGGGTATAACATGCAATGCCTGTGGTGAGGGGTCATATCATCGTCATAATAATGTAACACATTATCCAATGTAATGCAAGAAATTGCAATTCTGGGACTTTCCTGTGAATCCCATTTAGCCAAAGGCAACTGCTAGTTGTTTTCAAATCCAGTCTATAGCAAAACTAGTGCAAGGTAATTGAGAGCAAGTAACATCAAAGATTGATTCTTTAGTGTGGAGGAGAGACTGTAAGCGTAGGTCATATAGGTAGCTACCGAGAGAGATATCAAAAAATGAATGTATTTTCCAAGGCTGCACCTCCAGTGACTGGTAGAAGGAAGAATAGAATAGTTTGTGGAAATAGTCTGGAGGTTCCTGCACGTACACGTTCACAGAAAATCAGCGGTGATCAAGACTTCCAGTAAAACCAAGGGGTTATCGAGGTCAGGTAGCCGTGGCTCATCTAATACGATTATACGATCCTATTGCAATGCACAATCTAATCTAATGCAATTAAGTCTCGTTTTTGAGACTAGAAATGTCACGTAGTAAAGCGATCAGACAACATCAAATTGATTGAATGTTTCTTGAATCTGCTGTCTATATTTTTTGAAGATTGTACTAGAAGAGACCACAGAAATTGGCAGTCTGTGGACAAACATTCCTGAAGTTAAATAAGAGATCCTAAAGATGACAATTTATTGCGGGTACTAGTGTTTGATATTTCTGCGGATTGGCCCAAAAACACAAAATTTTATACTCGTGAACATTACCTACTACTGAACGTTAGAAGATGTTGATCCTGTACCATTTTCCCGTACAAATCACAAATAGTAGTACTCACAAAGTGTGCTTCAAACCCAAATCGCAAAAGAATGTACCTGCAAATAATTGTGTACATGTGTATAACCACAAGTGCATGTGCACTAGTGGAGTGGTTAAAGTGCTTGTACGTTGCTGATTAACATTTTACTTATAGTCCCCGCTAGCACTGCAACCCCATGCCCAGGTGCAGTAAATAATAAGGTGGGAGCATAGCGTGGCCACACAATGACTGATGAACATGTATTCATAAACCAATATTTGGAAGGCTTCGCCTAAAGATTAACCTGCCCTATCTCTGTAGTATCTCATAGACTATAACACGCTTACACATGTATATACATAGGCATAAGGCCATATCAAGTGTTAGTATTAGTTAGCAGGTGCTAGTATGTGCCTCCTAAAGTTCTACATTTATGAATGCTGCGGTGTGTGTACATCCAATGTCCTGATGACATAATGTTGTACTTGTATGCATGTGTGTATGTACTAAATGCGGTTGAAATACATACATACCTATATTTAGGTGTAAATTGGCTCTCTTTTTTAACTGTGTCCATAGTCTAGTACCTGGAGACTGTTACACTTATGTACATCAACTGCCTTTATAGTACACTGTAACTGGAGTGCTCCCTTAATTAAGATGTGCATGTATTTCTTATCTACCTACATATGCTGTCACAAATGTATAGCTGGACAATTTGGCAGTTTGGTTTCAAAACCTACCATCTTTGCATGGAATATGTAGCTATATACTTTCAACCACCAGACACAAGCACTAGTAGTTTCTATATGGAGTGGAAACTTTAAGTATATAGGTTTGCCTTTCGCTTCTCTGATAATGGTTTTAGTGTTATGTGTTCCAACTTCCATATATGGCACAACAGCGAGTTGGCCGGCTCGAGAGGCGAAATTTCTCACCAAAAGCTCTAGTTCTTCGAACTGAAAGGCTGTGAATCAGCAAGCGGAGGCCCTTCAATCCATTTGCCGTGTGTCGAAAACCGATTTGCACGGTAACTCGATCGTGCCCATGTCTAAGTCGGTTCCACCTGGGCGTGGACACAATCAAGTTACCATGCAAATCGTAGTTTTCGACTCGTAGAAAAGGAACTGAAGCGTCTCTGCTTGCTGATTCATAGCCTATTGTAACATACTGATCTAACTATTGGCATCTGTAGCCTTGATTTTGGCCAACTTGCTGTTGTGCCATATATGGAAGTTGGTTCCACCTGACGTCACGCACATGATAAGTTTTACCAGGCTCCCCCTCTTTTCTCATGCAATGTTGAAAAGATCGGGGAGCCTGGGGACGAGGCTACGGTAGGCTATAGTTTTTTATGGGGCTTATCCTTCACAGTTAGCAGGTCATATCATCACACTGAGGTCTTTCTTGAGCCATTATCATACCCACACGTCTGCCTGGGAGGGGGGTGCAGGGGATTTGATTGACAAGTGCATAAAATCAGTGGACCATTTACGTGGTCTTGTGTCCTGCACAAGACAATAATTGTATATTAATAAAATAGTCCTATATTAATCCCTTGAGGTGCATGCATAGCCACAGCTATTATACAACCAAACTATCTATAGCTGCACATGGATATGGCATTGCATAAGCCATGAGACAGCATGTATTCAAACAGCTTTATCTTGTTGGATAGCGTGAAAGGCAACTTGAAAATGTGTGCGCTGAATGTACATGTGAGTCACGTATTGTGTTTCTATGGGAGGATCTCTTCACATAAAAAGTGATAGCAATCTGCAACAATCACGGATCATCAAAATAGTTGATCAACAATGTGATTAAATACATCAAGTCCTAGTTCAGTGGGAGGATTCCTCCACACTTTATAGCAAAACTCCTTGGTTCTAAAGTATGTACATGTAAAATGATAATATTAAGTTTTTGGTGTGAGGCCACCAACTTTCATGTAAGGGGGGATATAGAAAAAAATCTCAGTGGATGACACAGATGAAAGAAGTTTAATTTATGTTTAAGGTGGCCATTAGCCCATGAATGTTTTCTCCAGGCATTGATGGTGGTGTATCTACATGTAGGTTGATGAGGTTGGCAGGCGGTGGATCCGTAGATCCATTGGTCGTGGACGACCCAGGAGCAGGGGGCATGGAATGTTGGACTGCAGGAGTACTCTCGCCAGTTGAATTCACATGCTGGGCTGAACTGTGAGAAGATGAGGCAGAGGAGCCTGCATTGGTACAGGCAACAGAGTCAGAGCCACCTCCAGCTCTCTTTGGCTGCCGCCTCTTTCTTCTTCTTGTCCGCTTGCCGCCTCTCTTAGGAGAATCTGTTGTGCAGTCAAGTGAGTGAATTCAGTTTAGAATCAGTTTAGAAATGAGCCGTGCAGTATTACTTGTTTGTGGCTACTGTTCACCCCCTCTCCACCTTCTCTCCAGCTCCAATAATGTCCTCTCTCTTTCTTCTAGGAGTACCTCCCTCTCCTTTTAGGCCCGCTGTTTTTTCTTGGCGTCCATGGCTTGTAAGATGGGAAGTCTTTTATGGTGGTATTATTTGCGAAGTGTTTCCAGCACTCTTGTGCCATGTGCTGATCCAGTACAGCCATGTACATGTACTCTTCCAGCTGCTGCTGAGTCAGCGTTTTAAGCTGATAAAGAGAGAAAATATCCATAAAAGTGACAAAATTTATTATATGTGTACATGGCATTGTATAACTGAGGCCATTCACATTGTAAGTAGAGGACTACAGTTCAAAACAGGAAATTAGAGTGGGCTTATATACACTAAGTGTAGAATCGCAATAATTATGCCAAAAAATGTAGACTGAGGTGCATTAATTAAAATACCACATTTATATGTACATATCATACATAGTCTCGTCCCCAGACCCCACCCTCTGCGAGGGAAAGGGTCTGGTGACAGTTGAGTGTTTTCTTGGTTTTTGCAAGCTCAGCAGTCGTGTTTTTGCGTAAGCCAATCAGATCGCAGCTCTATAGTTTTCATGTGACTTTGCATCGATCCTGTTGGGTAGCAACGCTATACAAGGTCAGCTGTCTTGGTTTACCTCTAGCCAATCAGAATGTAGCTCTACGATTTTTACATTCCATTGCGTAGCAACGTACAACTGGCACGTGATTGATTGCATAACATTGCGGTTAAGTCACACGCCCATACATCCAAGAAACCGTTCCAATGTCACCAGACCCTTCCCCGCGTGGGGATTTGGGTCTGGGAACGAGACTAATCATACATGGCAGCATCTTGCCTTTTAATTGCCTATCTTCTTTTTATTTTCATCTTTCTTATCAAAGTGTTGCATGAAGCCCGGTCTAGAATCCTTCTCCACATCTGCTGTGTCCACTCCTGGAAAGACAAACAGTCAGTGAAATACACTATGAATATGACACACACTACACAGATAGCTAGCTATCTCACAAATCAAGGCATATACATGTATGGTTACTGCATGATGGTGTAGCCACATACGTGTAGTACACGTACGTAATACTTCGTCAATAATTATTATGATTACCAACACTGATATGGTTAATATCATAAACACACATATTGGGTACATACACAATGTCATGTACACAGAACTGTAGAGATTTTATATACACACTCACTCACACACACACACACACACACACACACACACACACACACACACACACACACACTTACGACATACACACATGTACACACACTCACTCTTCATTGTATCCATCTCCTTCACATCATCAGGCTCTCCCACAATGACCAGTGTGCCAAGGTCAGTGATTGTGTCATCAGCTGCTCCCTCGGCGCATATCATAGTTCCACCTGCTGTGTGTACCATGGTGTTCCGTGCTGTCACAAAATTCTCATCCATACATGTATCATCATCCTGGAAGTGAGACA
Organism: Stappiaceae bacterium; assembly: GCA_964291365.2. Taxonomy (GTDB): domain Bacteria; phylum Pseudomonadota; class Alphaproteobacteria; order Rhizobiales; family Stappiaceae; genus JBDWFY01. The sequence continues at coordinate 79,147 of OZ219977.1, read as the reverse complement.
ACACATAACATCAATTTTTACTGTATGTCAGGACACACACCACACATACACGGTATGATTGTATGAATACAATGTATGATAGCATTGAACAGTGAGTGTGAAAAACAAAATGTGAGCCGCCTTCAATACATTGTCTACAAGCATTTAGAAATTGTTGCCTTTCCTGTGCTTAACAGCTGTACTGCAAAGCCGTAACTAATCGAGCATCCTAACTCACTGAGTCCTCCTGTTCCTCTTCCTCTTCCTCCTCCTCCAACATCTTCATGGCCATCTCTACAAGGTTCTTGAGCACAGAGACAGGTTTAGCTGTTTTGATGAACTTGTGGTAAGAGAGATTCGTGGCTGAGGGTCTCTCCTCAGGGTTCTTCACTAGACAACGACTGATAATGTCTGAAAACTCATTGCTGAAGTTCTCAGGCTGTTTGAGAGTCGGTGGAGGCTTAGTGGGAATCATGAATATAGCCTAGAGAAAGACAACATGATCAACACGCCTAGAGCAAGTTCAATGTACATATACATACATAGTTATGATCATTAGATGCAGCTGTACATATAGCAAGATTGCATAGTTGGAAACAGGAAGGATTCTTATCACCAGAAATTGGTTTTGGGAAAGGAAGAGAGAAGCAATACAAGGTTTTCAACTGAAGTCCATCACTTTCCATTTCACCATTACCACAACATCAAAATGATCACATACCAAATTATTGATTGACTTACTCTCATGGGGTGGACATCGGCATAGGGAGGTCTGCCTTCTGCCATCTCTAATGCAGTAATCCCCAGAGACCATACATCAGCCAGGCAGTCATAGCCCACCTCCTGGATCACCTCTGGGGCCATCCAGAATAGAGTCCCAATCACTGTGTTACGCCTGGCCATCGTATCCTTACAACAGAGCAAAAACAGAAACCAGGTGTAAATATGTACAAATGAACAAACACAATAAATTCACAAAGGCACCTCTTCAATCTTATGTCTACGTCTATGTAGCCTTGTCCCCAGGCTCCTCCTAGCTTTCCAATGTTGCATGCTGAAAAGCGAGAGGGCCTGGTATCTAATTGCACGTGACTATCACGCGACTGTACAAAGTATGGGAAGGGTAAGGGAAGGGTAGAAAATAGATCTACGTACTGCCGCTTTCTGAAGTCGCCGTCTATTGGCGAATGTTGACTCTGCTGAATAAGAGTTCGACTTGGGGTTCAAGAAGTAATGATTGCCTCGTTTTGAAAAGATTAGACTGCTAGGCGCCCGCGTGCATGTAAGTCACATGCAATTAAATACCAGGCTCCCCCGTTTTTCTGCGTGTAACATTGAAAAACTAGGAGGAGCCTGGGGATGAGGCTAACATCTATGCAGGAGAAGATAGAGGATTTCCATGACAGTGTTTCATATAGGATCCTCCTTTCTGCGATAACTACAAGCTAGGGACGAGGTAAAATAAACTTATCCCATCCTACCTACACTCAAGGCTAATACCAGTCAATGTTTCCTAATTCTACCCCATCCCTAGCTTGTAGTTATCACAAAAGGAGGATCCTACATGACACACTGCCATGGAAATCCTCTCTCTCTCTCTCTCTCTCCCCCCCACTGCCAAACATTTACAAATTCATTTTCACTCCACTCACTGTTAGTTGTCCAGCCATACCAAAGTCTGCCAGTTTGGCATGGCCCTCTAGATTCAGAAGGATGGTGCCAGCCTTTATGTCTCTGTGGATCTTTCTCTTAAAGTGAAGATACTCCGGCCCCTTCGGAGCATACTGCAACACTATCGCTATCTCCTCCTCTTTGAGCTGTTGAACAGATATACATTGAGTGAATCAGAAAGTGAATTTAAGGCAAGTATTGAAATATTCACAAATATGATAGCTTACCGGTCTGTTGATTATTCTCATGATGTCTGAAACTGAGCCGGCCCCACAGTACTCCATTACTATCCATAAGTCGGTGTTCTTGAAATAGCTACCATAATACTTCACAACATATTGACTGTGTGTGTGTGTGTCAAGACGAACATAGGTGTGTGTGATTGTGTATGTACACGAAAATTTGCTGTGTCAGCACGATGCGGGTCGGACCAACCTGTCACACTGTTGCATGACGCTGATCTCTTTGATATCTTGAATATCTGAGTCAACTGGTACCGGTTTGATGGCCAGCAACTGGCCTGATTCTTTATGCATTGCCTTATGTGCAGCTCCATAAGCTCTAGATGTGTATACGTGCATGTGTGTGTGTGTGTGTGCGAGTGAGAGATACACTAACTTGTGGATGTGTGTATGACTACTAGACTGAGGAGAGAGAGATCTACATCACTTTATAAAAAAATTCACCCTTCTCCTATCTTCTCTAAGAGGTCAAACACATCTTCTGGTTCTCTTATGAGACTTTCCTCGCTCAATTTCACAAGCTGCTTCGACATCTTTACCGTCTTCAGTGTTTACCGACTCTAACCGACTATGGAGACAACTTCCTCTCTCGCGTATTATGTTGAGCAACAGACTGTGTACTTTGACCTTTCTAGGCGCGTTGCATGTGCTTCACACACTAATCCTGTATGCTTCACTAATCAGCTGGCTAATGTTATCTAGGAGAAGGTTGTGTGGTATGTTAGTGTAAAGGGTGGAGAAATCGAAGCTATCAGAATGTCTGGCTCCCTTGGTTCTGTTCAGTTTTTTTTTAGGACTTCTGTGGAATGCAGCTTGTTTACCACAAAATGTGCTAATTATGTGACCACACCCATTAATTATACCCAACAGGTAAAGTGATTACCTTTTAGACAATATTATTAGATGTATAACCCAAACCCATTTTGGATTCACAGAACAACTACCACAACCCTAGCGCATGCACCGAGGGTTACTGAAGTTCAGGGCCACCCTTTCACATGCTCCTACTAGATTGACTCACCTCCTCACCAGAGACATTATAAGGACGGTTTCCGTCACTGTGTCTGCAAATCTTTAACGGTAGAACAGTGGCTGGTGGCTGAAGTTTTTATAAAGGAACAGGATAAATGACTTCAGATAAAAACAAGTATATAATATTATAACCCAAACCCATTTTTGAACGACTACGACAACCCTAGTGCATGCATGCACCAAGGGTTACTGAAGTTCAGGGCCACTTTCACATGCTCCTACTGGATTGACTCGCCTCTTCACCAGAGACATTATTAGGACAGTTTCTGTCACTTATTGAGTCTGTAAACCTGTTTCCTTTTATGCCGCAAGCTGCATGACAACAAATTATGACAGGATCTGAGAAAAGGGACCACTTCACGCTAAACGCGTTTTATTGCCACTTGTCACCACACCAAGGCCATAAGAGCCCCAGGCTTCCTACTTGGTTTGTAGGCAGTTTAGGCCTTCTACTTCACAGATTCAACGTTAAAGGCTACAGCGAGCCTCTGGTCCCGAGCGGTAAGCTGCCAAAGTTAGGCATAAAATGGCGATTTTTGAACGCGATTGCTCGCCCCTCCGACACCGGAAATGGGCGGGACTAGGAATTCCTGGCGAGTGTTGCAGGATGATGGAAGAATATTTATCCAAAAGTTGAAGTTTATAGCTGCTATAATTCCAGAGTTATAAGTTGAAAATTCGGGAATAGCGCGAAGTGGTCCCTTTTCTCAGATCCTGTCACAATTATGTGTGAAATTCTGTCAACTTAATGTTGCCCTGATCAAGAGATAAAGCATTTCTATTCAAAGCACACCGTTTGCCTATTTTCTCTTGTTCATCGATTTTTTAAAAACTTCCAGATAAATCCTTATAGTTCATGACCTTACGCTCCTACTGTGAAAATTTCATCATTAATTAATGTTAATTAGTGCTCTGCCTTTAATTAATCTAATTTTGCAAAATGCCAGCAAAAAAATTTAATTAATCATGTGACAAAATCAGTGGTCCAAAATTTTATAATATGGATTTGTACCAGTGTACCGCCGGTACCTAAAATAACTATACTTACCTATGCTAGATGGATTCATAAAATCGAATTTCTTACATCACGCTGGATCATCGTATGTTGCATTCAACTAACTACTTATTCTCAGCTTGTTGTGCATTGTAAGCTTTCATCGCACAATGGTTGAAAAGCAAGGTAGGAACATGGATAGTATGCATATGTGCATTACCTAAAACATTTAGATTCTACAGTGCAACGACACAAGCGAGCAAAACCTTTTTTTTTTTCAGAAATTTTTCCTTTTTTAGCTTATAAAATCAAAACCATTACCGATTAGAAGTTGAAATTTGGTACCAACCTTCTCTAATACAAACTCTATGTGGAATTAAAATTATGAGATGTACATACCTAGTTCTCAAGGCTAAGCACCTAAGTGGATATGCCTTTTGCTGGGATTAACTTTGCCTGAGCAGGCAATGGGATGGTTGCCCCTTAGGTTTGGGATAGTAGAAGATAAACCTACTGAATTTTCATGTAATTACTTCCATTTTTATGACTTCAGAGGATAATACTGTTCTCCAAAATATGTTAGGCACATTTAAAGAGTATTATTTTTGGTTAAGAGTGTGCACTCTATCCACAGATGCACATCCATATGAAGTTTTTTTGCACACGAGTATAAAGGTTGTGCTATTAACTCCTTACCAAACCCAAGATATCACCATTTTCATCAAAAAACAGTGAAACTGTATATGTATCAGTATGGCTTCTCTAATATATGGGGAAAATGAAGTTTTGTAAAACGTAACGAAAATGGTTGTAGTGACCATTCTGGTAACAAGTTGGCATATCTGTACAATTTGTAGCCCAAAATAGTGATTTTGAAAAGTTTGGCTCTCTTGCTTGGTTGCACTGTACATGTCAAGTTGAATTAGGGAGGTGGTTGCCTCCTGCCCATGGTATTGTTCATATTTCTTTTAGACGATATTTTAGGTTCAAAGTTAAAGTTACTGTTGATAATGGCCGTGCATGGTAACTAAAAAAATTGGTACGTAACTCATAGAATGCAGCATGTATTCACTTTTACGCACAAGAGAATCGACAATACAGCTAGCTAAAACTGAATGAAACTCTAATTGAGAACTACTAAAAGTTATCCAAAGTGGTTTTATAATACTAGACTTTATAATGCTACAGTGTGTTTTAAAGAGTGCTAGCGCTCAGAAGGTGATACCAAATCAGTTACACAGACATTAAATGCGGCATTAGTATTTGTAAAGTAACATACGTATGCGAACAGCTTAAGGTATAAACATACATCCTGTGATGATGTTGGTATGTAGATATCACAAAGGTAATGATTCTGTTGGTACAAGATGCGAGGAATAATGTTGTTGTTTTCTTATTCGTAGTTGTCTATTCCATTCAGCTTGCCTGCGGGCATGAAACACATCACCAGGGCCCCTCGGATCTGTACTCCCATCCGCGTTTAAAGGAGTATTGCAGATGGGACAGGTCGGAAGAAGACCCGATAAAAGCAACCTGTGGCACACTTGGTGAATGTCAGCACCACAACATCGTAGCCGTAGAGAGGAGTAAAGCTCATATGCTTCCATAAGGGTGCCAAAGCCTTCAATGACTCCATTGCATTTACAGCACGGGAGAAAAGTAATAGTTTCGTCACACAGTTCACAAACGTTTGGATTGTTCCAGCAAGCTTCATGAACAAGTTTTCCACAGCATGTAGTAGGAGAAAAGCGGAGGGGGCTATTCGCTAGCCACTGGTCACAAATAGAACATTTGCCTAGTTTAACTTTCTCCTGGAAGGCAATTGTTCTCAACCTATTCCGTATTAGAGCCTTTATTCGTCTTGGTCTGTTGTCGATCCTTGACAGATCAGACGGACATATGTTGATTGCAGTGCACAGGGCTGCTGTGAACTCTGTATATGCTAAGAATTGGGACAAGCATACTGTTTCAAAGTATAACTTGTCGTCCACAGGAGGCGTGTATATACTGGGACTAGTTGTATACTTGATAACTTCTTCAAGAGGGGCTGTGGTTCTTCCCCATTCCTCTCCTGGTAGTAAGTTGAATGAATTATCTGAATTCCCATGAAATTGAACCATGGCTCGAAGGTAATCTATCTTCATTACCACATTCATCGGTGCTTTCACAGTTCCAAGAGCCCCAACAGTGAACTGACACTGCAAAGATATATATAACATACACATGTGGCAGTCCTGGGTAGGAACTGAACATTATTAAGGAAATAAATTATTATGAAGAATGTATTTGGAGTCTTTTTTCTTAAAACTTGAGCCAAAAAACTTCTCTAGCATTGTTTCACTATCGCCTGACTGTCCACAATGGCAAATGATGGGTTGAATCCCGAAACAAAGCTAAAAAACACTCGGAAAGCTATAGTAGCCTCAAGCATACTGTTGTTGGGCTAACATCAGAGATTCAGGTTCTTCAAAGCTTCTGTGCCTCTCGTGGTCTATTAGCCTTAATTCTTTGCTCAACCAGTGCATAGACAATTGATAACTACCATAGGCACGGGTTTTTAAGTGCACCTAGGATTTAAGCACATATTTGATTTATATTCTTCCTGGTCTTACTACTCGGTAATAGGTGCACTAGCTGCCTAGCTCTATATGTAATGTAATGCGCAGCTTATCTGTATCAAGCAGAAGCTCCTCTCTTCTTCCCTGGTCATCGTTTGTAGCGAGCCTTCTTAATTGTGACAGCATGTAGATGTACACAATTTTAACCCATCCATGTACATAGGTGTGGTCTAGCTTTGTCCCCAGATTCCTCCAAGTTTTTCAATGCTTTTCTGTGTGTAGCATTGATAAACTGGGAGGAGCCTGGGGATGAGGCTAGGTGTGGTCAGTTTCGTACTTTCAGACATGTATATACAAGCTATACATCATAAAATCTCAAAGCAGGCAACATTTGAAGATTTTTAAGTTACACTATCATAATCTCGAGCAAACTTAAATGTGACTGGATTTGCAAAAACCCAGCATGTTGCAAAAACACACAAGTCACGCAATGTGCGTTTTTAGCATACAGCTCAGGTCGAAAAATGTCAAAGTCCAATTTTTGTCATTTTTGTGTCAAGGAACCCTTTACGCGAACATTATCAATACATTATCAGCGTTAGGACGCGAAAATTTGTAAGCTACATTTTTAGCGTGTTGTTTGATAACACTTTGGAGAAGCTACAGAACGCCTAAAGACCAAAGCAAAGGTATAAACGAATAGCTCTAAGGTGTAATAAGTGTACCATAAGCTTTACAAAAGCTTCAAAGCTTTATGTCGACTGCCAACGTTATGAACACACTGGTGATCACCAGCCGCCGTTTGCTCGAGGGGCTATTTTCCAGCCAGGAAAAAAAGCTCAGGCCAGCAAGGCCCAAGCCGCCACTCGGAAGCATCAGCGAGAAAACTTGCCGACGAATTTCCCGAGCGATCGACTCGATCGAGGACTCGGTCAGCTTCAAGCGTCGATATTCTCTGCCCTGTTGATAGGTTCGATCCCGAACGCGATCGTCAGATATGGGAGGACCCTAGGTGACCACAAGCCAGATATAGAGTTCACAGTTCAGTCGCTAGTGTGCGTGAGATCGAGAAGAGTTTGTATTCGGCCGCCATGACGCTTGTAGACGTCACTCGTCATAACACGCATGCTATTTAGTAACACTTGTAGGCGTATCAAGGGTTAACTGCAATGTTATGCAATTGTTCACATACCAGTTGCACATTGCTACGCAACAGAATGCAAGATCATAGAGCTGCATTCCAATCGGTTACAGCTAAACCAAGACAGCTGGCCTTGTACAATGTTTCTTTGTGATAGAATAGAATGTAATATCACAAGAAAGTCACAAGAGCTGAAATCTGATTGGCTGATGCGAAAACAAAACTGCTGAGCTTGCAAGAACCAATAAAGCGCTCAAGTGTCACCAGACCCTTTCCCTCCTTGAGGGCAGAGTCTGGGAACGAGACTACTGCATAATTAACTAGACATGCGAACAGGTAGGTCTGCTTACTTCGACAGGAGGAACAATAATAGCTGCACTTGGAGGCTGCATGATAATAAATTATGAGTACAACTCAGTAAACTTGGATGGAAGAATTTAGAGTCATGCCGACAGAAAAGCAAATTGATACATCACTATATAAAATATATATACCGTATTTCCTCGAAATCTCGCCATGGCGAGATTTAATTTCAAGGTGCTGTACTATGTGGTGACACTTTGAGGGTGGCTAGACAGAGACTGACACGCACATGCGTACACAGCTTCAATAATAAGCCTATTTGTATGCACGTATAATGCGAGTGCACATACATATATAGTTGTTGACCCTGTACCATGCGGTGAGATTTCGAGGGCAATGTTTATTGGGATGAATTGGCAGAAATACGCAGCGACCTTTCGAGGGTGGTGGAATTTGAGGTGTGGCAAAATTTCGAGGAAATACAGTATATGTGGCAGTGCCGAGTAGAAACTGAATACTAACCCTTGGCAACCTTACGATGTGCAGCTAGTGTAAATGGAACACTTGCATTATTATTTTTTCTAAATAACGCACACTCCTCTGGGGGTACTGCTGCTAGAGCAGCTGCAGCGCGCGATTTTGGATGTTATATGTGATTTTTTACAAGTTGTACTTCCGAGAAAACGACAAAGAGAGCTATATCTTGGGCAGTTTTTGAAAGAACAACTTCAGAGTAAGTGTACTGACCTACAACTGAGAGTCCTTGTGTTTGCCACAGCTCACCGGCAACCTTTTAACTACAGCCTTCCAGAAAGCCATTGTTTTTCCACACTTCGAGGGGGTTTGACCTTGGTGGGTCCACAAACACTTGCTACTTCTAACTTCTACAGCCACAAACGCTTCTGCATGACCACCTGCAGCCTTTGCAACTGCTAATTGACACTAGGCGGGGCTACAATGGCTTCCAGGAAGCGGGAAACCACTAATAGTCTATGGCCCGTGGTATTATAAGATTGAGGCAAACAGTCATTAATTTCCAGTCACGAAAGTCAAATTTGCATCTTTAAATTTAATATACAAGTTTATCCATGTAGCAAATATTCAACTAACAGTAGACTGTGAAATGCCAAAGCGGTATGCAAGGTCGTTGATTAAAAGAGCACTTCTTAAGCAGAATAAAACAAGAATTAATTTAATATACAAGTTTATCCATGTAGCAAATATTCAACTAACAGTAGACTGTGAAATGCCAAAGTGGTATGCAAGGTCGTTCATTAAAAGAGCACTTCTTAAGCAGAATAAAACAAGAATTCGCTAAGCGGTGAGAGTGCTCCTGTATGAGTGGTGAACTTTGATGTACTTCCTACATATTGTAAATGGTTAATCTCATCACCAAGAAACTTAAAACATGCCATCAAAACTTGATAATTTTCGAAACCTATAATGGCTTCATAATTCTCGACAAAAATTTCTATTTGAAAGGATGTTGCAGAGTGAAGGTAGGGATCGATAATTGTAGAAATATCTGTTGTATCTGTTCTCAGAAATACAGCTTGTTAAAAATCGCATATAACATCCAAAATCGCGCACTGCAGCTGCTCTAGCAGCAGGACCCCCAGAGGGGTGTGCGTTATTTAGAAAAAATAATAATGCAAGTGGTCCATTGTGTGCCAAGGGTTCTGCACAATAGTGCTTCATTAAGGAAGTAAATTGTTAAGAAAAACGCATTGAAGTTTCTTAAATTTGAGCCAAAAAGCTTCTCTAGCATTCTTTTACAGTTCAAGATAGCAAACGATGGAATGGAGTAACCACAAGAATGCATTTTGCACAAAATTACGTAATATGAAGCGATACCATGTGTGCCATGCTGGATCAGCAGATCTAGATCTAAGAAGAAAGAAGCATTGTAGTTTGCCATGATCCATGATGAGCCAGTTGAGCTATAGGGGCTATCGCTACATCTACAAACTATTCTTCTTGAAAAGAAGCCATCACTGTCTCTGTTGTTCAGCCTGTCCATCGAGAACTTGGCAGAAAGTGTGGTAAAGGCAGCGGTTGTGAGCGAATGATGCCAAAACTGGAGAATAAAGCGTTTTCAGTGAAATCTACACAAAATATACATTTGAAACACAGTAAGGGAAATACACACACACACACACACACACACACACACACACACACACACACACACACACACAGGGAACGACCACTATAACCCTTGCACACACGCTGAAGGTTACTGAAGTTCAGGGCCATTTTCACATGCTCCTACTAGATTGACTCACCTCTTCACCAGAGACACAATAAGGACGGTTTCCGTCACTTACTGTGTCGTGATTTTGAACGGTAGAATGGTGCTGAAGTTTTTTATAAAGGAGCAGGATAAATGACTTCAGATAAAAACAAGTACATAGGTTCGCTTACTTCATTGGGAAAAGTAGAAACAGGTGAAATCGTTGCTACCTGCATGACAACAAATTGTGTGCGTAGAGTCAGCCAGACATGTACATACATGTAATATATCATAAAATGCAAAAACTCTCAGAACAGGCAACATTTGAAGAATTGAAGTTACACAATCACAATCTCTGGCAAATTTATATCCCATACATATCCAGGGTTGCATACAGGATTATTTCTGGAGGGGGGAGAAAAATTTTTACCCTCTTCTTACTAAAGTATGCATTTCGTACATGTCTTCATAATCTCATCTGACCACTACTTTAACAAACTTCAGGGCCACTTTCACATGCTTCGACTACATGGTAATATGTAAAAAGTGGAATGCGGAATGGAATGGAATGGAATGGAAAATGGAATGCACCTTGTTTACCACAATGTGCTAATAATGTGACAACACCCATTAATCGGTATCAAAAGAGGTAAAGTGATTACCTTTTTGACAACAATATTACATGTACAACCCAAACCCATTTTTGATTCAGAGTGTTTCTGAGGCCTTCCAACTATAGGTTTGAGGCTCCCTTTTGTGTTAGGCATACTGAAAAGTATGCACAATACTACACATTGAAAACTGACGTGGCTCGGCCCTCCTTCTTTCAAAGCTGGGGGATGGGCTGGAGTCCCCTTTGCACCCTTACTAAATTTTGTCCGTCTACAGCTGTTAGTACTAAAGTGTGCTAAGGTGTGCTGGGTGGCTGGCTATTGTACACAGATGATTAAGCAATCCATTTCACCTCCCCTTCCCCGTCCACACTGATCAGACCATGCAGATGTGAATGACTGGTAAGAAACTACTCTTGTGTTATACAGCAACATTTGTGTCTTCAAATATATGCAACCGGATTTGGGAAAACCCTCCATATGGGATTTTTTGTGAAAATCGAGTTTGATGTGGCTTTGATAAGCTGTACCATAGAGCTAACCCATCTGCAAGTTTGAGGCCGATTGCAAGCTTCGCTTTGGAGCTAGAGCGCTTTGTTTGCGATTGCGCTACAAGCTTAGAAAACGAGAAATTATGGTCTAAAGGCGTTGCTATGCACACGTATAGCGTTTCCGTATACTGCGCGTGTACCAGAAGTCAATTAATTAGCGGTAGCCATGTTTTTAGTAACTGCTCATTTTGTACAAGTAAAACTTGACACCTTTGCAGTCCTCTTTGTTTTTACAACCAACAACAATGCATGAAACATTCCTAGAAGGGATTATGTACAGATATCTATTGGGTCACTCTACGACAAGCCATAGACTATTAGTGGTTTCCCGCTTCCTGGAAGCCATTGTAGCCCCGCCTAGTGTCAAATAGCAGTTGAAAAGGCTGCAGGTCAGCGTTTGCGGCTGTAGAAGTTAGAAGTAGCAAGTGTTTGTGGACCCACCAAGGTCAAACCCCCTCGAAGTGTGAAAAAACAATGGCTTTCTGGAAGGCTATAGTTAAAAGGTCGCTGGTGAGCTGTGGCAAGCACAAGGACTCTCAGTTGTAGGTCAGTTCACTTACTCTAGAGTTGTTCTTTCAAAAACTACCCAAGATATAGCTCTCTCTGTTGTTTTCAAGGAAGTACAGCTTGTTAAAAATCGCATATAACATCCAAAATAGCGCACTGCAGCTGCTCTAGCAGCAGGACCCCCAGAGGGGTGTGCGTTATTAAAAATAATAATGCAAGTGGTCCATTGTGTGCCAAGGGTTCTGCACAATAGTGCTTCATTAAGGAAGTAAATTGTTAAGAAAAACGCATTGAAGTTTCTTAAATTTGAGCCAAAAAGCTTCTCTAGCATTCTTTTACAGTTCAAGATAGCAAACGATGGAATGGAGTAACCACAAGAATGCATTTTGCACAAAATTACGTAATATGAAGCGATACCATGTGTGCCATGCTGGATCAGCAGATCTAGATCTAAGAAGAAAGAAGCATTGTAGTTTGCCATGATCCATGATGAGCCAGTTGAGCTATAGGGGCTATCGCTACATCTACTAACTATTCTTCTTGAAAAGAAGCCATCACTGTCTCTGTTGTTCAGCCTGTCCATCGAGAACTCGGCAGAAAGTGTGGTAAAGGCAGCGGTTGTGAGCGAATGATGCCAAAACTGGAGAATAAAGCGTTTTCAGTGAAATCTACACAAAATATACATTTGAAACACAGTAAGGGAACCACACACACACACACACACACACACACACACACACACACACACACACACACACACACACACACACACACACACACACACACAGGGAACGACCACTATAACCCTTGCACACGCGCTGAGGGTTACTGAAGTTCACGGCCATTTTCACATGCTCCTACTAGATTGACTCACCTCTTCACCAGAGACACTATAAGGACGGTTTCCGTCACTTACTGTGTCGTGATTTTGAACGGTAGAATGGTGCTGAAGTTTTTTATAAAGGAGCAGGATAAATGACTTCAGATAAAAACAAGTACATAGGTTCGCTTACTTCATTGGGAAAAGTAGAAACAGGTGAAATCGCCGCTACCTGCATGACAACAAATTGTGTGCGTAGAGTCAGCCAGACATGTACATACATGTAATATATCATAAAATGCAAAAACTCTCAGAACAGGCAACATTTGAAGAATTGAAGTTACACAATCACAATCTCTGGCAAATTTATATCCCATACATATCCAGGGTTGCATACAGGATTATTTCTGGAGGGGGGAGAAAAATTTTTACCCTCTTCTTACTAAAGTATGCATTTCGTACATGTCTTCATAATCTCATCTGACCACTACTTTAACAAACTTCAGGGCCATTTTCACATGCTTCTACTACATGGTAATATGTAAAAAGTGGAATGCGGAATGGAATCGAATGGAAAATGGAATGCACCTTGTTTACCACAATGTGCTAATAATGTGACAACACCCATTAATCGGTATCAAAAGAGGTAAAGTGATTACTTTTTTGACAACAATATTACATGTACAACCCAAACCCATTTTTGATTTACAGAGTGTTTCTGAGGCCTTCCAACTATAGGTTTGAGGCTCCCTTTTGTGTTAGGCATACTGAAAAGTATGCACAATACTGCACATTGAAAACTGACGTGGCTCGGCCCTCCTTTCAAAGCTGGGATGGTGGGCTGGAGTCCCCTTTGCACCCTTACTAAATTTTGTCCGTCTACAGCTGTTAGTACTAAAGTGTGCTAAGGTGTGCTGGGTGGCTGGCTATTGTACACAGATGATTAAGCAATCCATTTCACATCCCCTTCCCCCTCCACCCCCCCACCCTGATCAGACCATGCAGATGTGAATGACTGGTAAGAAACCACTCTTGTGTTATACAGCAACATTTGTGTCTTCAAATATATGTGACCGAATTTGGGAAAACCCTCCATATGGGATTTCTTGTGAAAATCAAGTTTGATGTATCTTTGATAAGCTCTACCATAGAGCTAACCTATCTGCAAGTTTGAGGCCGATTGCGAGCTTCGCTTTGGAGCTAGAGTGCTTTGTTTGCGATCGCGCTACAAGCTTAGAAAACGAGAAATTACGCTCTAAAGGCGTTGGCTATGCACGCGTATAGCGTTTCCGTATATTGCGCGTGTACCAGAAGTCAATTAATTAGCGGTAGCCATGTTTTTAGTAACTGCTCATTTTGTACAAGTAAAACTTGACACCTTTGCAGTCCTCTTTGTTTTTACAACCAACAACAATGCATGAAACATTCCTAGAAGGGATTATGTACAGATATCTATTGGGTCACTCTACGACAAGCCATAGACTATTAGTGGTTTCCCGCTTCCTGGAAGCCATTGTAGCCCCGCCTAGTGTCAAATAGCAGTTGAAAAGGCTGCAGGTCAGCGTTTGCGGCTGTAGAAGTTAGAAGTAGCAAGTGTTTGTGGACCCACCAAGGTCAAACCCCCTCGAAGTGTGAAAAAACAATGGCTTTCTGGAAGGCTATAGTTAAAAGGTCGCTGGTGAGCTGTGGCAAGCACAAGGACTCTCAGTTGTAGGTCAGTTCACTTACTCTAGAGTTGTTCTTTCAAAAACTACCCAAGATATAGCTCTCTCTGTTGTTTTCAAGGAAGTACAGCTTGTTAAAAATCGCATATAACATCCAAAATCGCGCACTGCAGCTGCTCTAGCAGCAGGACCCCCAGAGGGGTGTGCGTTATTTAAAATAATAATGCAAGTGATCCATTGTGTGCCAAGGGTTCTGCACAATAGTGCTTCATTAAGGAAGTAAATTGTTAAGAAAAACGCATTGAAGTTTCTTAAATTTGAGCCAAAAAGCTTCTCTAGCATTCTTTTACAGTTCAAGATGGCAAACGATGGAATGGAGTAACCACAAGAATGCATATTGCACAAAATTACGTAATATGAAGCGGTACCATGTGTGCCATGCTGGATCAGCAGATCTAGATCTAAGAAGAAAGAAGCATTGTAGTTTGCTATGATCAATGATGAGCCAGTTGAGCTGTAGGGGCTATCGCTACATCTACTAACTATTCTTCTTGAAAAGAAACCATCACTGTCTCTGTTGTTCAGCCTGTCCATCGAGAACTCGGCAGAAAGTGTGGTAAAGGCAGCAGTTGTGAGTGAATGATGCCAAAACTGGAGAATAAAGCGTTTTCAGTGAAATCCACACAAAATATACGTTTGAAACACAGTAAGGGAACCACACACACCCACACTCCCCCCCCCCCACACGCACACAGGGAACGACCACTATAACCCTTGCACATGCACTGAGGGTTACTGAAGTTCAGGGCCACTTTCACATGCTCCTACTAGATTGACTCACCTCTTCACCAGAGACACTATAAGGACGGTTTCCGTCACTTACTGTGTCGTGATTTTGAACGGTAGAATGGTGCTGAAGTTTTTTATAAAGGAGCAGGATAAATGACTTCAGATAAAAAAAAGTATATAGGTTCGCTTACTTCATTGGGAAAAGTAGAAACAGGTGAAATCGCCGCTACCTGCATGACAACAAATTGTGTGCGTAGAGTCAGCCAGACATGTACATACATGTAATATATCATAAAATGCAAAAACTCTCAGAACAGGCAACATTTGAAGAATTGAAGTTACACAATCACAATCTCTGGCAAATTTATATCCCATACATATCCAGGGTTGCATACAGGATTATTTCTGGAGGGGGGAGAAAAATTCTTACCCTCTTCTTACTAAAGTACGCATTTCGTACATGGCTTAATGATGATGGACTTCATAATCTCATCTGACCACTACTTTAACAAACTTCAGGGCCATTTTCACATGCTTCTACTACATGGTAATATGTAAAAAGTGGAATGCGGAATGGAATCGAATGGAAAATGGAATGCACCTTGTTTACCACAATGTGCTAATAATGTGACAACACCCATTAATCGGTATCAAAAGAGGTAAAGTGATTACCTTTTTGACAACAATATTACATGTACAACCCAAACCCATTTTTGATTTACAGAGTGTTTCTGAGGCCTTCCAACTATAGGTTTGAGGCTCCCTTTTGTGTTAGGCATACTGAAAAGTATGCACAATACTACACATTGAAAACTGACGTGGCTCAGCCCTCCTTCTTTCAAAGCTGGGGCGGTGGGCTGGAGTCCCCTTTGCACCCTTACTAAATTTTGTCCGTCTACAGCTGTTAGTACTAAAGTGTGCTAAGGTGTGCTGGGTGGCTGGCTATTGAACACAGATGATTAAGCAATCCATTTCACTTCCCCTTCCCCCTCCACCCCCCCCCCCCCACCCCGATCAGACCCTGCAGATGTGAATGACTGGTAAGAAACCACTCTTGTGTTATACAGCAACATTTGTGTCTTCAAATATATGCGACCGGAGTTGGGAAAACCCTCCATATGGGATTTTTTGTGAAAATCGAGTTTGATGTATCTTTGATAAGCTCTACCATAGAGCTAACCCATCTGCAAGTTTGAGGCCGATTGCGAGCTTCGTTTTGGAGCTAGAACGCTTTGCTTGCGATCGCGCTACAAGCTTAGAAAACGAGAAATTACGGTCTAAAGGCAGTGCTATGCACACGTATAGCGTTTCCATATACTGCGCGTGTACCAGAAGTCAATTAATTAGCCTTGGGCGGAGCCGTTCGAAATGAACACTAAGATCGATCAACTGTCGAAATTCATCATTGATAACGAGAGCCGCCGCTTCTTCGATACCTAAGAAGCTTAAAAGGTTAGTCAACGTTCAGTAGTTCGACGAATCTAATTTCAATTATCGCCCTTAGCAACACGCTCCATACACGGCAGCTGTAGAGACTGAATAGATTGAGGAGCCCGTAAAGAAAGGCTTATTTTGCCTTGGTAGCTTACGCTTAGCCTTCGTAGACGACGGTGACATTTAGTAGAAAGGTTCTTTGACATGGATATGACAAAATGTGAACTTTGACAGTTTTTGACCTAAGGTACTAGAAATGCGCATTGCGCAAATGGCACGCAGATCCCATACGGAGGGTTTTCTCAAATCCGGTCACATACTATGGTTAACTAGCCGCTAGTATCAAAGGGGCCCCCCCATAGTGTATGTATCGATTAATTAGCTAATAAGAAGGAAGAAGACATCCATGAGATATGGTCCATTATTATCTTTAGGATAAGAGTTCATGAAGTAATCAAGAGCTCTGATTAACAGTCTAGCTATTAAATTTCTTGGTGAACAATCTGCTTGATTAATCAATCACTTAGCTAAACTAAGCACAGATCTAACACAGACTCCGTTCATAATAAATGCATCGTGTGGGCCATAACTATGTGTTACAATGTTGAAACTGGAACTGGATGTATGTCTGGCATGATGTGTCTCTACTGAGCAAAATCATTTGAAATCAGTCTCTTAACACAAACTCAATTATTCACAAAATCTTGCTCCAGTCTCACTCTCCAACTATAGCTGCTGGTATTTGATAGTTGCTAACTACAAAACAGGCTTTCTTGCTACAACATATGGTAGTGTGTTTCAATAAGAATACAGCACTGTGCTCAACGTGTTGGGTAATGGTCGTCAGCATGTCCAGACACATTTCTGACCAAGCATTCCACAGTTCGTTCGTCCATGCCAGTCACTGTTTTGCTCAGAAATTGACCGATGACCGACTGTTACTCTGTGGTCTGTATATACATAGGTGTGCTTACTTTGTTGGGAAAAGGAGTTCTAATAGTATAAGTACCACCCTAATTTAGGCGCCCTTTGAGACCTGCGCAATTTTTTTCAGTTCTAATTAGAAGTGTCTTTGTGGATGTCAATTCTTTTTAGGTGGCACCTATTTTAATTCAAAAGGATATTGCCACATACAATACCGTCGATCGAGTCAAGCTATCTAGGCTAGTAGCTGCTTTGTGTTTAGATGTCGAACTAAGCTGTCTCTTACATTTATATAGGCACTCACCTACTGCTTTGATGTCTTCCTAGAGTTAGAAACAATCGATCTGATGGCTACCATACCAGCAACTTGAGCATGTCTCAACGATCAAATTGAAACTTCCAAAAAGAACCATGAAGAGTGAAACTACATGTACAACTGTATTTTATTGTTTTTGTCACTGACATTGTCACTGCCACTAATTAGTACTGTGAATGATTGCCTTGTGCTCCGGTAAAATTTAGATGTAATAAATTTTCGCTAATGCGGTAAAGGTTGCCATATCCTCTATGTAATCATTAAATACAGGACAAAAAATTCGTGATAAAAATTTCGCCAATGAGGGAAGGTGGTGAAATTGGCGAAATTTTCCACGTATACAGCACTGTGATAGCTTGCCAGGCCAGCCCACTGATTGGATACAGCCACACCTACATGTAAGTACTAAGATAGTATTTACATACATACCTCTTCACCAATGCCTGCATTAGAAATGTTTTGATCATCACTGATAGTTGATTTACATCTGTTTTGTGCTACAATGCTCCTACATGTAAATTACCACATATATGTAAATATGTGGCATGCAGCTGTGTGTTCTTTTAGGAACACAATACCTGATTATATCAATATATTCGGTACTTCTCTGGTTTTTCCAATCCAAGTAAAGGACACCGGCTTTCATATTTGCTGCTGATGATGGATTAGGTACACATAGCATAGACGCTACACTGAGCAAGATGGTTCTGAAAGAGTAGTGCATCAAATCAAGTTTATGATAATTGATTATAATGCTAATTAATCATAAACAACTCTATGTTTAGGATGCTTTTGGAAGGTATTCTATGTGAAGCACATCAAAGAACATGAAAGAAGTATTGCATGGAGCTATATATGACTATTTCTAGTATCTCAGAGCCTTCAGCACTGGTTGAGGAAGGTAGGTGATGGTCTAATTGAGCCTAGAACAGATCTGTAGTTTACTAGAAGCAATCAGTGTAGGCAGAACCCTGGTATACTATAATAAGCCTTCAGCATCAACACTATATTAGGACAAACTGACTGACCATATACAAGAATGAGCAGTCACAAACTGAATGACCATATGCAAGAATGAGCAGTCACTATAACAATTCGCTTGGAAAAAGGTCAATGGCCGGCAGTAAATTGTACACCGTCATGATGCATATTTGCGACAATTCTTCAAGCAAACATCTTGCACCTTCGAGAGCACAGTCGAACTTTGAACCTCGCTTAAGGGGGTGTGGTCAAATTTTGGCGTACTTTACGTGTGCAGTACTGAGCCCCCACAAGCAAAACTTCCTTCCTCTGTCTATGAAGTATGTAGCAATGTAATAATAAATTATGCACCTCGTCGTCACTACAACCCTTGCTATCCCTAGGCTACTTCACCCAACAGTAATGTTCGTAAGATTCAACTAACCTGACACTCTGAGCAGGACTCCACCTCTCATCATTACCACTGCCATCACCAGTTGCAGGATGTAGGATACTGATGCAGACATTGCCATTCTTTATTACAATGTAAAAATGAAATATTATGTGATAAAGCTGAATATTAATTTGAAGATAATTTTGAACAGTGTTTGATTTAGAGGGGAGGTACCCTGGGACATCCCCCCGCCCCCCAAATTCTTGAAACTAGTAATAATGTCTTACATAATGTCCCCCCCCCCCGGCAGAAAATTTTTGAAATTTTAGGGCTCTCAGACTGCATTTTATACCCATTTTGACCAAAATTAGCAAGAAACTTTGCAGTTTGTGATTTAGCATGCTCCCAGACCCCCCCTAAAAGATGGTGGTGTTTTATTGTAAGATTGATGTGTATTCCCACCCCCCCACAACAAAAAATCCTGTATGAACAAGAAAATGCTTGCAAAAATGTTACGGGCACCTGTAACGGCCAGTCGAGTCCCTAGCACATTCATGCGATAACTTTCATGAATTCAAGGCCTAAGGACAGACAGCACGAATTCTGATTGTTTCAAGGAAGTCATACGCTTATATATGCACAAAAGAATTTAATTAAATTACATCATAACCTATGATGTTACACACCTGTGAAATTCATAGCTGGAAGTATGAGGCCAAGCTTGGTCCAGTGGTTCCCTACACTAGCCAAATTAGCCACTCGCTACGGAAGTCTGTAAACAGTGGACTGGACTATTGGAAGGGATTACTGGACTGACCTTTGACCTCGAATTTACAATTTTGCATGTCAAAGGTATAAGATAAATAGCTACAAGTCACAAGAATGTTACAGGTGAGGAGCCTGGAGGATATAAGTACAATTTGGTATGCGTACGCTAGCATGCATTGTTTATGCATATCCTGGTTACATGTCAGTATTGGAGTTACATGCCCTCTTCACAGTTTGATTCTGTAATCCCTTGATATAATAATAATAATTAGCACAGCCTTAAGGTCAGCCTTGTATATCGGTACGTGCTTATAATATGCATAATCACCCATTTTGCCCTACTTGAACAATAGGCCTTTCCCAATCACGCAAAAGAATGTGCTTATATACGTGCCGTCACACCTGGGGTGCCGTTTATTGTGCGCGGGGCCCCTTTCACCATACATTTCTATGGCAAACACAGCACGAATATTTCACGCATGCTGCAGGCCGCCTTACCGGACGTCCCAATACAACAAATATCAGCTGAAAGTACAATCTTTTCCTCACCTCGTGCAAGTTGTCGTGTCTTCTGAAAACAATCGTATGCAAAGCTACAGCCCATCAAGTACGACTATATTTGGCACCTACAATTGACTGTTCAACCACTAAATAATAGATACCGAGTCCAAGGAATCTACGCAATTTAGAGACCTAAAGGCCTGAGGCTGTAGTGTCCCGAGCGTAGCGAGGGTGCTACTTCGGGTCTGAGGGTCTCTAAAGAGCGTAGATCCCTTTGGGCGAGGTATCTAACTTACTTAGAATATGTGACCAGATTTGAGAAAACCCGGCATATTGTCCAAACGTGCATATGGTGCAATGCGCGTTTTTAGTACCTCAGGTCAAAAACTGTCAAAGTTCAGATTTTGTCATATTTGTGTCAAAAAACCTTTCTTCTAAACGTTGCCATCGTCTACAGAGGCTAGGCATAAGTTACCAAGGCGAAATAAGCCTTTACTCTCAGCTTCTTCGATCTACCTAGTCTGTACAGCTGCCATGTACGGAGCCCACTGCTAAGGACGCTAATTATAATTTGCACGTGCAGGCTTTCTAGATACAACTAGATTCGTTGAACTACTGAACGTTGTCTCACCTTTTAAGCTTCTTAGGCATCGAAGAAGGAGCAGCTCTCGCTATAGACGATGAATTTTGACAGTAGATCAATCTTTTCGCCCATTTGAACGGCTCCGCCAAAGTCGAATTAATTGACTTCCGGTACACACACAGTATACGGAAACGTTATACGCATGCATAGCAACGCCTTTAGACCGTAATTTCTCATTTTCTACGCATGTAGTGCAATCGTGAACAAAGCACTCTAGCTCCAAAGCGAAGCACGCAATTGGTCTCGGATTTGCAGGTGGGTTAGCTCTAGAGTAGAGCTTATCAAATATACAGCTAACTAAAATTTCATAAAGTTGGCAATATAGCGGGTTTCCCCAGATACATGTCACATATAGCAACCGTAACTATGACAATTCAAAAGGACAGCTAAAAACAGAAAGTTACTAGCTAGTACTAAATAAAAAAGAACTGTGAGTTAGCAATCAACCCTAGCACCAGAACAACTCTCAAGTCACCGGCACTATTGTTCATCTTTGTGAGACATCATGGGTATGGCCAAATGTGGCTAGATATTATGCTTGTGTCCAGCAACGAACATGCGCTATGGACTTCCAATGACTATCGTGAGTGTGGTTTCCTGGCTGCTCGAGTTAGTAATTGATGTGTGCGCTAGTATGATTATCACATAGCTACAGCCTTGTTGCTATGCTAGACCAACCAGGTTTACTAAGTGCCTCTAGCACTTAGTAAACCTACTTAGTAAACCTGTAGGTTTCTAAGTTGGTTAGAAGCCTTGATCTACTGGATTTAGAATACTGAAAACACTAATATAAAATCCCAAAGGCGAAGCCTGAGGGTTTTAAAAGTGTCTGAAGTATTCTAAAGATTGTAGATCTCATTGGCTGAAGTGTCTAACTTGTTTAGACTCTAGTATGGGGTTGCTTAGTAACAGAATGCAAGTTGTTGCCCCAGGTATCAAAAACTGGGTTTCCAAGTTGTAAGTACTCTAAGCTGATAGTTGTACGCTTTCTAAGTGCCTTAGATATTTGGTTCCAGCCAATCAAATCACAGGATTTGTTACAACTAGAGTATAAACAATAAAAGTAAGTCTTTTGTAGGCTTAGCTATCAAACTAGAGGTGGAATAGATCTGTCTGGCATGTCTACCTTCAAGTTAGAAGAATGTATGTGTAAGAGCAAGCTTACTGTCCGTCTGAGGCGGCTGTTTATGTTTGATAGTCTAATAATAAAGCGTTACTGAGTTAGTTTTTGTGCCTCTACTAGGCCTGTGTATGGTAGCCTAGGTCATAAGCTACTTATTTTACCATTTTGATGGTCGAACATTCGGAAGTTGGTGATAAACATCGTTGTCTTTGACGGGCTGTAGCTCTGTGTAGGATCACTTCCAGAAGTCCGCACAACTTGTACAAGGTTATTGAGAGATTATATTTTCAGTGTATGTTCATTATTGTAGTCAAGAGTACATTAGCAGGAAGAGTATGCAACTGGCATAGTAGCCCTCTACTAGTATTCTGGCATATTGACGTCACTATGAGACATTAAATTGCTGGTGTTGAACAAGCTGCTAACCACACAAATCGGTCCCTTCTGCAGCTGTACTAGCTGTGGTTTGTCTGGCTCAAAGTAACAGCTCACTACTGTGTACACTGTAGTTTACACAGCTACACAACTACACCACCACTAATAGGATTAGCACAGCTACTAGTGACATCAATATGCAAGAATGCTGCAGTTGCATACTCTCAATGCTAATGTACTCTTGTGTAGTGTATCCTGTTTGACATATTCATTAGTTCAAGGTCAAGTTCAGCATGACCTCCATAGAAATGTATGTAAACTTGCGTTGGGCGGGGCCAAAAAGGCACCCCAGGTGTATTTACATTCGTTAGTTCCTTATTGGGAAAGGCCTATTGCCCTATATATAGCTACTTGAACAATCATTGTAATAAGTATATTATCATGGAACACCACTAAAGTTACTGGTGACCTTTCAGGTTCGCCCACCACTCCAGTGAGTAATGGAGCATACCAAGACAAACCACAACTGAAAACAGTGTGTCAACTTTCCCCTAGATGGCTTCTGCTTTGAGTGTTTATCAGACATCTGGGCAGTGCTGAAATTGGTGTAAATTTGAAGACCACCAGTCAGGAAGGCTTTGTTGACTGTCTGGTCCCCAAGCATAAATGGCCTTCTTTTGTGTAGCTTTCCTTTTGTGAAGGCTCTATGAACTGGGGGGAACCAATTCCAGCACTGGAGTAAGATAAATACTTGGTAACTAAGCAACAGATAATAGTCTGACAGCCTGTCTAGGCAAAACTTGACGCACGAGATCGTGACAAAAGCGGTCATAGCTTGTGTTCATGGTGACATCGTCGCTTCAAAGTTATAGCAGCTACTTTTATCATCATGGTAGCTACATTTACATTATTTGTTTCAGCTTCATAGCTGCTTCCCTTGTTGAGATACAAGTACAATTTAGTTTGCTACTCACGAAAATTTTTTGACGTAAACTGTCGCCCGTATTCTTAACACTAAAGGGCATCTCCAAACTGACTCAATGTCATTGCTAAGGGGGTGGGGGTAGCTAGCATGACTTGTTAGCTGCTTCATTTTCTACAGAAGGTTGGCAAAATGGGCACTAAGCATGGTGGGGGGAAGTGGTAATGACACGCATTGATGGGCACTGTCAAGTGGGAAAAAAGCCACTCTACTACAAGTTAGTACTACCTTAGAAGCTTCTGTTGGCCTCTGTCTCCAATCCTGAAGCACTTCCCTGTCTAGTCCAGCCTCTGTCTCGCGCATGCACTATCCAAGTTGCTGACCTCAGCACTAAACGTAGCATAGCAGCTATGAACTTGAACTTTGGCAAGATAATTCTTTCATCACCCTGCCATATGCACAATGAATTCCTAGCCACGCCCGTTTCCTGTGTAGGCGGGGCAAGCACACACATCAATCTCATTCGAAATTTGCCATCTTATGCTTCACTTTGGTGAATCACTGCTTCGGTCAGGAGGCTTGCTCTAGCTTGTGACGTTGGTTCTGTGAAGTAGAAGGTCCAAACCGCTTACAAACAAAGTCAGAAGCCTGGGGCTCTTGAGGACTTGAAATTTGAAACAAGGCAAAATATCGCTAAGTAGTCCCTTTTCTCAGATCCTATCACATGACTGATGTTACAATTTGGATGTGGCCAATGCTATTTTAGCTAGAATAACAAATTGAATGTGCCTGGAATGAGATCAAACATAAATTGCATCTGTCTAGAGTATCAGTCAATGTACTGTCAGTCACAATGGTTACCACACTACAAGCTGCTATGTGCATTATCTAACTTAGCATGTTCTTTTGTGTGACTAAAGCTCTGCCAGAGTGGCCAGATCCTGGTGATACCATAGGTCTGGTTTTAATCGCATAGTTTCATGATTGCGCTTTAAAGTGCGAATCCAATATATGACCCATATCGTAATATCATAGATTATAGAGCTACTTATGTATACGGGATAGAAAACAGACACACGCCGCCCATAGTACTGCATTGGGCCGCACTGAAACACTCCCCCTGAATACTTGATGCTCACAAAGATTAACTAAAGGTCACCTTTCAAAGCTGTTTGTTGAGCTCACGTACGAACTGTCTAGCTGTCCATGGTGAAAATGAGGGTCAGTGGTGTTCTTGAGAGGTCGTTCATCTTGTCTGAAGCTTCGTTCACTTGTCAAACCAAAAGCCAGGAGCTCACGATATAATTTTGTTCGTCCAAGCGGCTGGCTAGCTCGAGGTAAGTTGGAATTTTGTTTCCCTCTACTGAAAGGTACCTACGACTGGCAACCCTCTGGATGCCTTCAGACTATCTAAACTTGGATGAAATTGCATAGGCACCTTTTGAATCTTCGAACATCAATTAGAATGAGGCCAAGCAACTTGGAAAGATGGCCGACTACTACTAACCTTAGCGAAGAGCACCAAATTATGTCGCCCTATAACAGTGTACGCTACAACTGCCGGAAGTCCATATATTTATCGGAATTGCACAGTTTGTACAGTAGGTATGGGAGGTAATGATATGCGTAGACCGCGCCCGCGTACTGAATCAATGTCAAGTTTGTGCATACTGTATTAACTTTTCTGTTCATCCAAGAAGGCTGTTCTTGAGCTCAAAATGTAGCTCAATGGTAGTACTAAACGATGGTACAGGTTTCAAGGCTATCAAAATCCAAAACGGTGAGAAAAAGGCGTCTGTGTCATGCCACCTCCCAAGAAATCATTCAGACATAGGTATGGTTTTAATTGGTACATTTTAGTAACAAGTAAGGTAAGGCTTACCGGCTTTAGCCATCCATAGAAGAACTACTGAACTATTTATACAACAATCCAGAATGATTTAGCTGGAGTATCTTCCGAGTTATGGTGACATAAATATCCCAGAGAACACGCGTGCTTCAACAGTGTGTAACTTCTACCCAGAGTGTAGCTCTTTTGTCTAGTAAATGCCAGATTGAAGCTCTACCTTAGCACTAGCTAGTCTCCAACTCGAAAGACTCTAGCTACAGTAACAAAACTTCTGTGGCCTTCGCAGTACAGCCACTATCTCGATCGCTTGTGTCTGAGGTCAACTTCTAATTTGGTACATTTCAGTAACAGACATTTCCAGACTCTCAAACTCGAGATTTACTTCCATATAGCTCTCTTAAGATCCTTGGAATGGAACCAGTATCTTCTACTAGAGTGGAGAACCAATCACCAAAATCTCAAAAAAAGAAGCCTAGCTAGTTGCTGATCAGTGGCACTGACATAGTGTTGGGTGGATTACTGACTTTGTGGGCGTGTATACTGTGTAGTGGTCAACCACACGGTCATGGCCCCACCAGATTCGATAAATTGCAGTTGTAGTGTACACTGATAAGTATACTGGAATAGTTGATTGTTCAGTAATTAACCCTCGGCGCATGCGCGAGGGTTACGGTAGTCATTCTGTGTGTCTGTGTGTGTGTGTGTGTGTGTCTGTCTGTCTGTTACCGCACTAGCGGCTACATACCTTGTTTATAAGTTGAAAGCAGGGTACCATTAGGCTTCTCGTGGCGATTTTAACAAATGAAACGTGTGGAATTCTTTGAAAAGGCTTTGTTCAAAAGTTATGGCGACATTTGCTGACCACGACTGCCTTTCTCGCTTCCTGGTGAGCTCTCTGTGAACAGAAGGGACAGCGATGGCTTCTTTTCAACAAGACTAGTGTGTAGATCTAGCGATAGCTCCTATAACACGACTGACTAGTCACTGATCAAACTAAAGTAGCAACTATCCTCGAGAGCTTCTTGGTTTGTATCTGCTGACTTGGCACTATGCTGGCACACGTGGCGGGTTGATTACGTAATATCGTGCAATGCACATTCTTGTGGTTTACAGGTTATTATAGTCTGTTTAGGAGCAGTGCAGCATGATGATGCCCATGGCTTTCACTGCTCTAATATGCAACTGGAACAATGTCAGATGATTGTCTGCAAGTTTATAGTAGCAGTGCAATATATGCATGTGCTTAGGCAACTGCGCCGAGGGTTTCGCACAATAGTGCTTCATTGAATGTAGTAGCTAACTTATCAACTTTCATCAACTTTTCATTGACAGAACCTCAGACCTTCATCAGCTATACAAGAAACTGACCACAAAATGACACTTGCTAACTAAGAACACAGGTGTTGAAACTGGTGTGCTAATGAAAATGACAAGTAAGACTGTAGCCACAATTGACTGTTAACCTTTATCACCCTGTCACTCCTTACTTATCACTTTAATTCCCCATTTTAACACCCCAGTTTCAACACCTGTGTTCTTAGTCAGTGTCATTTTGTGATCAGTTTCTTGTACAGCTGATGAAGGTCTGAGGACTGAAAAACGTTCCGTCAAACAAGGCTTGTAGTGTTGCATTGGCTGGACAATAGCCTGCTGTCTTCATTGTGAGGCTGAAACAAAGCAGTAGCAGCTATCCATTTTTGTCATTTTCAAAAAAAATTTGTGCCCTTGTGGCCTATGCCCATATCAATGTATTGTGGCAAGTATTCGGGGGAATGTTTTGCAAAATTTATCCGTTTCCTATCCCATATACGTAAGTAGCTCTATAATCTATGATACTATCATATATGTGCATGTTTATGTTTGTGAATCTATTAATTGCAAACATAAGAAAAATATGCAATTAATAGTAAAAAACTGTCCAACGGTTCATCCAGTGCTGTAGGTCTTGAGACCCCTATCCCACCACGTATAAGTGCTGACATCAAAATTCTAGCACTAAGTTTTTCATTCACTCTCCAATTGTGATAAGGTCTACAGCAATATTATGGCAAATTTATGGAGTCTTGAGGAAAAAAAGAAGAGCCCACAGGCTTGACAGCATACAGTAAATTTCAGTTGCATTCGAATATCATGTATTACGTCAATTTTCACGGAAAGTGGCACAGAGATTGCATGCGCCCACGCTAATAAGTCTATTTGTTTTGCTTTAAAACATGAAGGTGTGTGAACTTTTACTGTGAGCAGAAAGTGATCTTCACTACTTCCGTGACAGTCCATACAACATGCGATTTTCGAACGCAACTGCAATCTGCTGTACTAAAGACAAAAGTTATGCAAGAAAGGGGCATGTCTGATCGCGTGATCCATCACTACCAAGCTCAAGAGACTATGGCTAGCTGCTGTCTAACTCCGAAAAAGATCCTGCTGTTTTTCTGTTGATACTCTTGACACAGGTTTTCAAACAGCTGCCCAGTCAGCATTGGTAGATTTCAAGTATCCGTATGCATAGCACTGTGTACTTTGAGTGGCTCTCTAGTGTTTGTATATCTGTGGTTTGCATTAATTAAAATAATGGGTAATACCCGCCCGCCAGTATGGTGTGTTGGGAGACTACCTGATGAGAAACTAATAAATTATCAACGAATTGGAGCCTTACCTCGTACACGTTCGGATGAAACATTGGAGAAGTGAAGGTCAGCCGCGGCGGTGAAAATGGGTAGTTAGTCGGAAAGTCCAACAGAGCCTGAATGTAAGAAACAGTGGGTACTGCTATCATCAAAGCTACACTAGGATTGCAACTATGATAAATTTACCTCAAAGTGACCGCCAGCATAAGGACTATCTGACGGTCCAAACAAAATAACTTTCCAACTAAGGACGTTTTCTTCATTCACTGAAACTACAAAATCATTACAGTTCTCCTCATTGAGCTCTTTGAGCTCGGACATGAGCCTTCTTGTTGCGATTGAGGCCATGGTCAAATGATGGGCCTGGGCACGAGGCCGAGGCCATAAATCCTCCACGTGGCGTGCGCGCGCAACGTGTGATATGTAATGTATTATAAAGGGATCGACCGGGGACGGTCCGCGGGGCCCGGGGCCCGGGGCCGGGGGGGGTGCGTGCGGAGTGGGACACTGACGTCACTGTATTGATGTTTGTTCACGATCACGTGAGTTATTCTCGTGTACGTGTGTACGTGTACGTACGTGTATATATATTATATATATATACGTATAATATTATACGTATACGCCCTACGACTATACTGTAACTCGTTGGCATTCTATGTGACTAGCTACTCGTAAAAGATGATAAGACCGGACTCAAATAGACAAGGCTGTGCGATCGCTTTAGGTGAGTAAATATTAAGGTTGTTTGTTTTTCATTCGAGAAACCGACACACTAAAGCAGAAAAAAAATTGTGCGGTATTCAGCGTAGACATCCTATAAATCATTCCATTGCGGCGTATTTACTGAGGCGCACTGGCGAATTCCCCCTCCAGAGTCATGGACTCTGTAATGCACCTATCAATGTCAGTACCGACTACCCCCCTCACGGAGAGGGGTGGGGATTTGAAGGAGATTAGCAGCAGACACTCTCTGATGGCAATCCAAATCAGAGAGTGGTGGCAGTTACTATTTGCCCTGTTGTTCAAAATAACTTTTGGCAAGATAGTTTGTCGATTGCTTCAAACAGCCACAAGATCAGTGCTAAATAGCTAAACCAATGGTTGGAGCTAAGGTAATGAGCTAGCTAGACAACGTACATGGTGGTCCATGTTAGAGAACGTCACAGTAAACCAACTAATGCATATGCTTGGTTGTGCAGTACATTTATTTGCCTTGTGTTTTATCAGCCACTTGACCACTTCTATGTCCATACCATCCCCCAGGGCCTGGTTTAATAGCCGTGACAAAGAAAATTAGTGGAGAATCAATCATTGTTGTCACTGGGCTATAGCTCCAAGTAAGATTACTTTCAGAGGATGGGGCAATTTGTACCAGGTGAGTGAAAGATGGTATATTCTGTTGGTATGCGATGAGACGGCCTGCAGCGTACGCCCTATAGTTGAGCTATTGCTTCATATGTGTGGAAATAGGCATTAGGTGGGGCTTAAATGGCAGTCTGGATGTAATCTGTATTCCTTAGTGCATAGACAATACAGATTACGTAACCAGGAGCTCACCTGAGTAAACCATATGTGGAACAATCCAGGTTGCCTAATTTACAAGATAAAAGTGCACCAAAAAAATCACAAAAACGGCCAAAAATTGTGTATTTTCCAAATACTAAATTTACCAAATTTAATATTTGAGGTGTTCTAGTTCCAACAATGGGATGACTTCTAAATACATGTAGCGTAATTTTTTGAGATTTGTAGCCAAATTTTGCTCCAAAAAGTGGTTGTCCCAGTGCAGAGGCACTGTACTTTGACTGTGAGCTTCTGTTTTTGGTAAATGCTGCCACATGAGACAAGATACCATCCCAGAAGTACGGTTTTGTACAGCATAGTGTGGAGATAGCGTGGATGTAGATGACTGAAACAGTGACAAGCAACTTTGTTCCCAGAAAACACCTTCATACATAGCTGCGCTCCTCACAGAATAATATTATTGCTACAGTGCTCCACACAAAGAGAGTAGATTTTGAAAATAGGCCTAAAGTATTGATTTTGTAATACTGCCAGGTACACTGCCCATCAAAGTATCCATTTGAAACTATAGGCCAATAGGGTCACTTTGGTGGTATTAATTAGTCCCACAAACCACACCCTTGACCAGGACATGCCTTTTAATTACTTCACTAAAATCATAAAATCAGAAGTTTTTACTATTTTTTGGACATTTTGGCTCACCAATTCCGTTCTGTTCAACGTTAAGGTCCCAAATTTGAGAATACGAAACTTCAGGGACAAGGCTAATATCTTCTAGGAAACGAGTCCTTAACTATGGGAATCATGGAAATTTGGATCCTAACCCTTCAAAAAGTACAAATCTGTAATTAAAACCTCAATCATCAATAATTAAGACCTCATATTAGGCATCAAGTTTCTTTGTTAGTAGGTCCACATATGTGAAACATTTTGGCCCTTAACTAAAAAGGGTGTAAAAAATATTATCCTAAAGTATTTTTCTTATGACTACTCTTTGAGAAGCCATAAAATCACAACACTTGTGGTTAATAACGTTTCACCGCAGCTGTAGATAGGAGATAGGTAGAAGAGTGTGTGTATCAAGTTTGGGCACTCAAAACCTTTACAGAAGAAAGTTACGGCCCAAAATGTAAAAAAATTTCAAAATCTACTCTCTTTCCGTGGAGCACTGTAGTAGTATTCTTGTATCATAGAGCTTTGCTTTTGTTGCCTCAACATGGCTAGCACTGGCTTGAGTAGAACCTTATTCAGTTACCTCAATCAGGGTGACACGGAGTGTCCCACCATGGCTTGTATTAAATCTGTGATTCACGTGAGCAGTTTCCAATTCCGGTTACGTAGTCTATATTATCTATGGTTAGTGAAATGGGCTATTGCATACTCAAGATGTGGTCTGACTCATTGCAGTTGAGGCATGTCACCAGTAAAATTTTTACTGTGTTTAGTTTAGATTGTGAGCTCATTCTAGAACAAGTTCAATCCAAGTGCTATCTCCTTAACACTGAAGTAACCACAACCAATTAACCAATTAAGTAGGAGGAGCTTCTAAAGTCATGCCCTCCAAACGTAAAAATCAAGTTTGACAGAGGGGAAGAAGCATTTGTATCCCTACCTTAACCAGCATGAAGACAATACTAAAAGTGCTCTAAGTTTTCGCTGGAGCAATAGTGGATGGGTGCTATTGCTGAAGAGTTAGTCGCAGAAATAGCAAAAAATGGTGGTTCTGTGGCCGATGTTTTCACGTTGTTTGATCTGAAATAAAATGCACTACAATAATGCCAGGAGGTTGGTAGGAATTCTTTACAGATGATTCTATAAGCATTCCTCCCCCAGATACTACGTATACTCTGTCCGTATATACACATCATTAATTTGTCCTCAGTGGAGTTAAAGACAGTCACCGTTTGTTGTGTGCACACCTGACTACGAGCCAATTAGTGGTCTTGTAACGTGATAAAAAATCCGTGGAACAAAATTTTTGCCAATGAGAGCAGGTGGTGAAATTGGCGGCTTAGTCACGTGCGAAAGACGGGAAGTCACACTACTCTCCGAAGACTAGCACGTTTGATACTCTCTTAGATGCTTTCTCAATTTTTCATGGGAGGGGCTGGGCACAAGACCAATTATTTAATACACATAACATTGTTTGTATAGATACTGTAGCGTTTATTTCCACTTTTTGTATAGGTTGCCCCCTAGGATTTGTGCATGCTTCCCCCTAGAATTCCTTAACTGACGTTTGCCTGTCTGAAACAAGATTATGAAATAAACCCTGAGTAGTAGTAGCAGATAAATGGTTGACTTGCTTCCCTTTCAACAATTATAGGCCTAGGAACTCAGTGGCACCATGAAGAGCTGCAAATACAATTGCTATTCATTACAGAACAAAATTTAATGTTGTAAATTTTTTCATATGTTCTCATTTTTCTTTTCTACTTAGTGTGTAACTTGCTTTTTTCCCTACCTATTGTATGATTTGTAAAAACATCCCCTCCCATCCTACTAACTGTGGGCAAATTTCATCTAGTTCCTTACATGATTTTTTTTTTTTTTTTTCTGAATTCCCCTTACAGAAAGTTACCATACTCGGCATTGAAAGTCGATGGTCGCACCCCAGCAACTTAGGTACATGTATAAT
This sequence comes from Stappiaceae bacterium, assembly GCA_964291365.2. Classification (GTDB taxonomy): domain Bacteria; phylum Pseudomonadota; class Alphaproteobacteria; order Rhizobiales; family Stappiaceae; genus JBDWFY01. The sequence continues at coordinate 47,051 of OZ219977.1, read as the reverse complement.
TATTATTATTATATCTGACCAAGGAGTGTGGAGGAATCCTCCCACTAAACTGGGATTTTGTTGAGTTTCAGATCACTCTTCATGTATTTAATCACAACTATGAAGGAAGTGTCCCTATTAGAGCTTTATTTATGTATCACTTAATCACTATGATTCATGATCATTCACAGTTTGCGGGGGGAGGGGGGGTTTGTGTTTTTGTTGTTGCTGTGTGAAGGGATCCTTCCACTTTTTTTGTTTCGTTTATACTTTGTTGTTCTAAATAGCTACCTGCAATTTGCAATTTTGAAATTGTCTGTGCATTATTGTGAAGGGACGATTAGGGGCTTAACTCTCTTAGCTCACGTATGAGCCTTTTAGTAGCTAGGGAGGCCATGGTAAACCGATTCAAACGGATCGTGACAGCAAGAAGAACCGATATAGCTCCGATCAACGAAATATACACGTGTTACTCAATGGGCTGCTCTGGCCTAGCTAGCGTCTGCCCCCCCTCCCAAACCCCGCCACTGCACTGCGCAAGCTTAAAAACTTAATCCCCGTGCATGCTGACCCGCGCAGCTGCCTTTTTTCTTTTCATACTGACCCTGAAAAACTGGGAGGAGCCGATCTGGGCTGCAGTTAGGTCAGGTGCAGGTGTAGTCTCGTGCCCAGACCCCACCCTCTGCGAGGGAAAAGGAGTCTGGTGAATTTGGACACAATCCTAGGGCCAGGGAAAGGAATTTGAGCGCTCCAATGAGATTGCAGCTTTAGAGCAGTCATATAACTCACCAACCGCAGGAATGCAAAGTGCCATTGCCTGCTATATATTTGAATCGTCGGCCCACGCCCAAGCAGCATTACTGACCAATCAGATCCAAGATTTGTTTCAGTACAACAGTGGTGGCGCGTGCGCACTGAGCCGGCCAAACCAAGAAAACGCTCCAAATTCACCAGACCCCTTTTCCCTCACAGAGGGTACCGGGTGGGGTCTGGGCACGAGACTAGTGCAGGTGCAGAGCACCGATTCTAATTAGAGTGCTCTTGTGCAATTGCCCAAGCAGCAATGTACACCCATGCAACCCAGGTCAACTCGCTGAGTCAGCAATAACAATACATTGCATCTGGTGCGCAATAATTAAATGTGCATTCCGCAAAATTTCTCCTCTGGGTCAGGTGCATGATAGAAATTCAGTATAACCCAACGCATGCGCAGTCAGTGTGTGCCAATGGATGGGCTACCTCAGCTTTGAAAAGTCAACATAAATATCACATCCAGCATACTTGTAGCGACTTACAATAAAATTAATCACAAGTGGTCAATAATTCAACAGAGACCAAATCAGATATATAACTCATGAACAGTGTGTTGTTACCTCCACACTGCCATCCATTCCCAGATGCAGAGGGGAGGAAGCAAGGGATAAATGCAATAGCAAAAATGATTGATTCAACAGAACTCAAAAATCAGATAAATGATAACTCATGAACAGTGGGTGGTTACCTCCACACTGTCATCCACTCCAGATGCAGAGGGGAGGAAGCAAGAAATCAAAACAGCACATAATAAATAAGAGATCAGTGGCATAATTGATTGATTCAACAAATTTAAATGATAACCCATGGACAGTGGGTGGTTACCACCACACTGTCATGGACTGGAAAAGCGGGGAGAAATCAAAGCTATGTGTTTAATAGGCTTGAACTCGGCCAAATTCCACTGCATCAATAGGCAATTTTCTGCAAGAATGAAAGTATTCTTATGAACATGGTGATCAGACTGGGCCAGAGACCAAGCCAAAATATAGCATAGCTAGATTTACAGAGAGTACATGGGAAATTACACAAAAAAAATAGAAAAGATTAAAAAAAAAGGGTGTCATGGAAACGTTATTACACTATTATGTCTGTATTGTACAATATAAAAAGATACCAAGATACTTACACGCCAGGTATGATTTCACCAGCAAGCTTGACACGGATTGGTGGGTGGGTATCCTCCACACCATTACGGTCGCGAGGCCGGGCTTCCCTTACCAAAGTCTGGACTTGTTCCATCAGGATGTTTTCAGCGATCACACTCCTAGCACATACACGGAAGAACTTGTGATCATCCGTCACCAGCATCACCACGTTGCCTCGTAGTTTCTGGCTTGCGATACAAGCCTCGATGTAGATTTTGATGTCCTCGGCGAGCCTTGCCATGGTCGCTTGGTTGGCAAACGCATTGATAGCTGGTAAAACTGCTTTCTTTTCCATTGGGGTGAGATGCCTCGGAGCAACGGCTGCCATTAGCTCTGATTCAACCGTAGACACCACATTGTTCACATCCGATGGACTTACGTGATAACACAAGTCGTAAAGTTCTTCGATCCCGACTTCCTCACAACACTTCCACGCGTTCTCTCGAAACTGGGGAGAGAACAAACTATCAACACCAAAGCCAATCGAACAGATATACATGCAAGTACACACCTGCAAGGCATCCGTAAGTTCATTCTGTACCGTGGGCGTCACAAGCAACTTGGTACCAGTGTTCTTCTGTGTCTGGATGATGCTCTGAGTCCATTTCCATGCATGAACGGACCGCTGTACTGTAGATGACGAGCCTTCCAAGTCGCTGAGGGTCACCTTTGAATCCGGGTGTAATAGAGTTGTCTGTAGATCTTTGTGGTAGCGCACAAGGAGGCCAGGCTCCCGCGACCACAACTCTCCGTCTAACATCAATCCAGCAACACTGGTATCCAGAATGTACATCTTTGGTTGCTTGTTCGCCATCTTGAGATCACTTTTCTCTTCACTCCAGGATAACTGAGAGATAGGCTTCTATACAACGTCACTTTATGCTGTTCTAACGTGGTGCAATACACCTAGTTCCCAACCACAAAATATTGCATGGCCGGTTAGCAATCTTGTGCGTCACGGCTGCACGGCGCACGCGCAGCGTAGACTAGCGTTGAACCAATGGTATTTTCACTCCCATGCAAGAGGTCAGGATGCTCGAAGCTACCCAATTGCGCTCAGCAGTGCTCAAAGAAACCTCAAAGCTTGCAGGTTACTACGTAGTCTGGCGAGCTAGACCCGCCCCTCTTCTTAATTAGGTTAGCTTGACCAGAGTACACAGTGACACGTCCAACTGCCAGTTGATTGTTCCTCATGGACAACTGATGGCTGCCTTTTGTGGCCAGAAACTTAAATATGCTGCTGTAGCATTGGAGTGTGGAGAGTTGCTGGCAGATTGGCCTGCTGCAGAATGAGTTAACCAGAGCGGAGAGCAGAAAAAGCAGCAGAATTCATAATATTATACACAAAGTGGGGTGGGGGGGGGGGGGGGGGAGATCTTGGCAGCATTTTACACCAGCATGTAGAATTAAGATTTTTACCCTAAGGGTATTGTACAGGTGGATTTCCATTTTCACTTTCATTCCAGAGTTATGGCAGTATTTGTTTCCCTTGCATACCTGTGGAAAGCAACAATAACCAAGAAAGTCTATTCAACAGCTGGACAACAATGCCTTGTTGTCCAGTAAATTAAGGGTTAATCCTCAAATCCTGCAGGCTATTATAGGTGTGTACAAGTGGTGTGCTGTAGGCCCATGTAGTTCAAAGGTTGATAAGGGTACTAGAGCTAAGCAGTGTAATGAGACAAAATGCTATTACTTCCTACAAAGTGAGTGTAGCATGCTTACATGTACAGAGGGTTGAGGGCTGACTAGAGTTTGAATTGGTAACCACAACTTGAATTTCTAGACTACAGCTATTGTGGCTAAATGTGCATAAAGGCTACTGTATTACTGACAAGGTAAAGCAGTGAATTTCAGCACCTTTGCAACACTAGACTAAGTCCATAAACCACCAACATGTTGCTGTGTAAACAATTTCTAATTGAATTAAATGTTGCCCGCTCTAGTGTTTGCAGGCTGTCTGTTGCAAAGGTGCTGAGATTGCAAGTTGGTTGACCAGTTGTAAGTGCAAATGCAAAGTCACTCAACCATAGATCAAAGCAGTTCACCCATGAATTTCATTACCTTATCAGCTAGTGCTTTGATCTATGGTTGAGTGAGTTTGTTGGTCAACCAACTTGCAATCTAGCAAGAACATAGTGCTCAGCTACTACAAGTACAAAGATTTGCAGATAGGTTGAGGGACTGAAATTCAGCATACCCATAGAGTGAGGTGAAAGAGTGTATGTGTGTACACTGGTACAGGTGTGTCTACATTCATACTAAGCAGAATGAGAGAGAGAGAGAGAGAGACTAACATGATTCAAAGATTCCCCCATGCTCACGTTATTACATAACTTTCCCCTTGCTTATATACAACTGAGCCTTAACTGGGTCCAAAGGCAAAGAAGTGTACATGAAGAGTACTGGTATGCTAACAAGAATTTCTAACTACATACTACTTGCTGACTACTTGAACCTCTGAGCTTTTTGGTGCAAAAAGTATGACCTGGTGCACACACAAAAGTTATCGTACACATTTCATTGAAATCTTGCCACACTTTGAATTTTCAACGCCATCCTCAAAATGTTGCACATGGTAAAACATCAATCCAGTTACTAGTATGTGGAATATTCATTCACTACTTTGCTAAGTAAAGCCAACATGCATTTCTTCATTGTGTACACATGGTATTGTACATGTTTAATGTTAGCACATGCTGATGTTCGACTCTTAATAACCACATCATCGCCGTACACAGGAGTATGGGTATGGACACTGCTATCCAGCTGCCCTCAAATTGTTACCACATAGAACAGCACCTCAAAATTAAATCGCACTGCGGTGAGATTTCAATCAAATAATCTTGGTTTTATTTTGTTTCTAGCATGTTCTGGAGGTGGTTAGAATTACTCCTAAGGATGTTATGAAAGTCCTTGTCTACATCTGAATTAGAAAATATAATAACCACACTGATGACACTAACCCAATATGCTGGAAGAGCAGTGTTGACATATGCATGTATCATATAGCTATCCATACTGTGCATACCACTACAAATAGCCTCATCCCCAGGTTTCATAGTCTATACAAGATATAGGGGGAACCTGATATCTAATGTCACGAGTTACGTGACTTCAATGCTGGCACAATGTCATGAAAATGGAGTGGTGAATAACCGTCGATTTGAAACCCACTCGCAACTTTAGTTTATCACAAGTTGCTCTGCAAGGCCTTGATGTATTGTACTACACTCGCTTGAAAGTCATCATATCTTTTACATGCATCAATACTGAACTGTCATCCTTCCTACACCTTGGTGTCGACTGGGCCTACATAACTCACATGACACTAGATACTAGGCTCCCCTTCTTTTCTTGTGTACATCAAAGAGATCAAGGAGCCTGTGGACGAGGCTACATCTACAGCTCACAATGTTTTCCAGAATATTGTTTTTCTGCTTAGGGTGTTAATACCTTGAAATGAAAACAAAATCTTACAACAATCACATGTCCAGCCACTATAAAGGTCTGCATTACAGTCAGTAGTTTTACACAACTTGATTTACAAAAATAGACTGCAATGATAGCAAAGTACAGTATTTCACACAGCATACAATGGAACATAATGTCATGTAGTGTTCTGCAAAGCAAACTACATAGTTATATAATGTATGCAGTCTTCATGTAGCTTGTGCACTGCTGACTCCAAGGCCAGAACTTCTGTAAACACAAATTAATTGTCAACGTGGGCCACCTATGGAGGTTAATGATACACTTGCCACGCATGTGGCGGCAAAAAACAGTACAACTGTAATGTGGTTGAGATACAATCATCATTCCATCTCAAGCACATTTGAAAAGAGGACTGAATAAACTTCACTTTCATACCAAGAACAAGACAAATGTAAATATTGTAGAAATGATTTAGTCTTCAGATGTGTATGGCTGATGCAGTCTTTTGAAAATCACTAATTTTTCAATATAGAAATGTGGCACTTAATTGGTCTAGTCTCATAACTAGACCCTCCTATTCTCTATTCCAACACACATGCATAAGGAAGGTCTGGTTAGCCTCGTTCCCAGGCTCCTCCCAGTTTTTCAATGTTACACGCAGAAAAACGGGGGAGCCTGGTATCTAATTGCACGTGACTTATGTGTGCAAGAACGCCCAAACAGTCTAGCCTTTTCAAAACGAGGTGATCGTCACTCCTGAAGCTCCAGTCGAACTCTTACTCAGCACAGTCAACATTCGCCAGTAAACGGCGACTTCAGAAAGCAGCAGTACGTAGATCTATTTTCTACCCTTCCACCTACCCTTCCCATACTTTGTACAGTCGCGTGCTAGTCACGTGCAATTAGATACCAGGCCCTCTCGCGTTTCAGCGTGCAACATTGAAAAGCTGGGAGGAGCCTGGGGACGAGGCTAGGTCTGGTAAGCTTGCACTGCTTAGTATGCTATGTGTTGTGTACCATAACTGAATTAGGCCACTGCCTATTTACTCTTTCCAGTGGACAACTGTCCTGCAAAGCACTGTACCAGACAGCAATGTTTGACAACAAATCATGATGTGGTAGCCATTGCATAGTAAGAACTAAGAAAATGACACATAATTGGGTAGTTTTCCCCTACAAGGTTTCCTGGAACTTGTTAGTCTGGCAAGCTAGACCCAGAGACCCTTCTCTCTTCCCTCATGTGAAGGAGAAAGGTCTAGCAAAGGTCACTTTTGAAAACGCAATTAGCCATGCTTAATTATTATACAATATACAAGTTGTGGTTAGCTAGCAGGGCAGCTAAATGATTGAGTGGGTACCAAAAGCAGGCACAAGTTCAATTTGCTACTGTCTGCAAACCCACAGGAGCTTAAATTGACTCTGAAAGGACCAATCACAGTCCACTAGTCAGAATCTGACTAGTAATTAAAAGTGATCTTTGCTAGACCCTTCTCCTTCACCATGAGGGAAGAGAGAAGGGTCTAGCCAGACTAGGAACTTGTCTGAAGGACAAGCAAAGGACAGAAGATCATGATTGATTTGTTATGCTTAGGAGTAGCTCAGATGCCTAGATCTCAAGATATGGCGATTTTTGTGCTCACAAGGACAACCAGACCAATTATTTATCCCTTGCACATGTGCTTGGGGTAATTACCCCTTGTGTGCATGCACTGAGCGTTAATAAACCAAAGTTCAAGCATCATATAAGGGTTTTGACAATCACACTCTGCTTGTTACTAAGGAAAGAGCAAGGCTCAGTAGCTATACTCTTATTCCCTATATACCAACCAGCTGTCGTATATCCTACATACTTGATCGTATACTGATTTGCATACATTGGACCAACCATGTTCTGTTGATGCAGTACATCCAACACTGCATAATAGGATATAAAAAGACTACCAGTTTACGACCAGACCTGCTATCTGCTGAATCTCAAGTCTACCAGCTAGAATGATGGCCACTAACAGACTTAACTTCACCTACTAATACGCTATATCTAGGCTAAAACTGTTTATTTTGAGTGGTTCTTTTGTGACAACCCTACTCTTGCAATTCTCAATCTTTACTGGGCTGACTGGAATATAGAATTGGGGGCAAACCTGTAACTCTGATCCTAAAATAAAAAGTGAAGCAACATCGCAGTCGACACCCAAAATGTAATACATGATGGTGGTGTAAAACAGAACTGCTAGAGATGCTTAGAGAAACAAGCTATTGACATTTTGCCCGGGCGGTGTGTGCTACATGGGTGAATAGAACAATATATAACTGTATAGTACAAAATGCACATTTGTGCAAATGTATAATTATGTACATGTATGTGTAACCATATTCTGCTTTGTTACCATAGGTATGTCTTAGCAGACAATATTGCTAATTTATGAATGGGATCTGAGAAAACCTGGCATATTGGTCAATCTATGAATTTTTAAATAGCACTACCATAGAGCTAACGTTCTTCCAAGTCTGATCAACATATCGCGCGTTTCACTATGGAGCTAGTGCTTTGTTTGCGATCACGTCACACCCACAGTAATCGAGAAATTACGGTTTAAAGGCGTTGCTATGCACACGTATAACGTTTCCGTGTACTACGCGTGAACCAGAAATCAATTGACTTGGGCGGAGCCAATCAAAATGAATGCAAAGGTCGAACTTCGTTGTCGATAACAAGAGCTGCTTCTTCTTCGATGCCAAAAAAGCTTAAAAAGTGAGCAAACGTACAATAGTTTGATGAATCTAGCTGTATTTAGATAGCCCACCTGCGGGAATTCTAATTAGTGCCCATAGCAACAGGTTCCGTGTACGGCAGCTATAGAGAGTTGGTAGGTCAAAATAAAGGCTTATTTCACCTTGGTATCTTACGTTTACCCTGTATAGGTGGTGGCACAGTTGGTAGAAAGGTTCTTTGACATGAATGTCACAAAAACTGGACTTTGACATTTTTTGACCTGCGCGTTTCACAAATATGCCAGGTTTCCTCAAATCCGGTCACATTTATAGAAAAGTACCAAGATGTCCACATAATACAACTAAATAAGATACTGACTCCAAGGGATCTATGCAGTTTAGAGACCAAAAACCCTGAGGTTGTAGTGTCCTGAGTGCAGTGAGGTGCACTACTTTAGGTCGGAGAGTCTCAAGAGCGTGTAGATCCAATTGGATGAGGTACATGTGTTGTGTATATAGCACATAGCAAATGCTGGGTTATAAGCATAATTTTACAATCATTATGACAAATAGTAACCAGTAGTAGCGGCTTTTCAGATTCAGTATATAGAAGAGGATCCACTCACTTTGAGCCACTGAATCCTAATGCGTTTAGGCCTAGGCTGGCATTACTTAGAATGTTTGCATAAACCCTGCCTAGCACTGAGTACAGCGCTAATGCATGGTTCTGCCAACACTGGTCCGGAGTGGTCGGCCCCAACCACCACTCAGCTATTTTTACCACCACTCAGGCTTGATTTACCACCACTCACAGAGAGTAAAAAGTGTTGAAATGCTATATTTAATGCATTTTGACAATGTTTTAGCTCAATTGTAACCACTAAGATTATCCTGGGTAGAACCCTGCTAATGCGAAGCATTTACTGAGAGCCTCAAGCACTTCATAAACCTGCAAGGACCTAAGTAGGTTAGAAACACACATTACTTTACCCAATCAGATTGCAGATATATTAGTAACTATAGTCTAAGTATTCATACAGTGCAGTGCAAGTTAATTTTGGCAGGAAGACAAATATAGGATACTTACACGCCAGGTATGATTTCACCAGCAAGCTTGACACGGATTGGTGGATGGGTATCCTCCACACCATTACGGTCGCGAGGCCGGGCTTCCTTTACCAAAGTCTGGACTTGTTCCATCAGGATGTTTTCAGCGATCACACTTCCAGCACATGTATGTAAGAACTTGTGATTATCAGTCACCAGCATCACCACGTTGCCTCGTAGTTTCTGGCTTGCGATATAAGCCTCGATGTAGATTTTGATGTCCTCGGCGATCCTTGCCATGGTCGCTTGGTTGGCAAACGCATTGATAGCTGGTAAAACTGCTTTCTTTTCCATTGGGGTGAGATGCCTCGGAGCAACGGCTGCCATTAGCTCTGATTCAACCGTAGACACCACATTGTTCACATCCGATGGACTTATATGATAACACAAGTCGTAAAGTTCTTCGATCCCGACTTCCTCACAGCACTTCCACGCGTTCTCTCGAAACTGGGGAGAGAACAAACTATCAACACCAAAGCCAATTGAACAGATATACGTGCAAGTACACACCTGCAAGGCATCCGTAAGTTCATTCTGTACCGTGGGCGTCACAAGCAACTTGGTACCAGTGTTCTTCTGTGTCTGGATGATGCTCTGAGTCCATTTCCATGCATGAACGGACCGCTGTACTGTAGATGACGAGCCTTCCAAGTCGCTGAGGGTCACCTTTGAATCCGGGTGTAATAGAGTTGTCTGTAGATCTTTGTGGTAGCGCACAAGGAGGCCAGGCTCCCGTGACCACAACTCTCCGTCTAGTATCAGTCCAGCAATTCCAGGATCAAGAAGATATGACTTACTTTGTGCCATGTCTGCAGGAACCTGTAGAATATAAAGAAGGATGGAAGAATGGCTAAAACATCAAAACAGCAAAAAACATGACATTGATATGAAGAGATGTGTAGGAGTACACAACATTACTGATAGGTCACCAACCATAAAATGCACACTTTACACTGTAACTCTTTGTAGGTAAAATGGTCCGACTCTATTTCTAACAACACTGGCTGTGTACAAACTCTGTCCTCGCCTATAACACCACTGCTCAAAGCGCTTTTCAATGGTACTAAGATAATTGAAAAACGTGACCTTTACTTAGGACAAAAAGCAGCGAATGTGGCCATATCCAGTCTGGCTATAGCAGATTTTTGAACTTCGTGAGTAAATTCTTTAGCGTTCAAGCTGATGCAACTACAGATGCTGGCAATGTTGAAGTGGAGTTGTACTTGGCTCTTCATTTCGATCCCCTCTCATCAGATGACAAAGTTCATGTTCGAAGTACGTTTTTGTCTGCCCGGTACCTCAAGAGTGGAACAGGAGAAGGTCTTTATGAATCATTTGATAGAGCCATGCAGTACATGGAGATTGACGATTGGAAGGTAAAAATGATTGGATTTGGGTGTGATGGAGCCAGTGCCAACATTGTGGAAGGTGGTTTGAAGGGAATTCTTACGAGAGAAGTTCCATGGATTTTCATGTTCTGGTGTTTAGCTCATCACCTTGAGCTCTCTGTTCAAGATGCTCTGAAATCTACCTTCTTTGGCACCATTGATGATGTTCTTTTACGTTTGTATTACATATACAACAAATCCCCCAAGAAGTGCCACCAACTAGAGGATATCATTGTTGAGCTCAAGTCTTGTTTGGAGCCTTCAGAGATGCCCATTCAAGGAGGCAGTCGCCCCCTTCGTGCCTGTGGAACTCGATTCATTACACACAAAGTGGCAGCTCTCGAAAGGGTAGTGGATAGATTTGGTGCTTATCTTTCCCACATGATAGCCTTGACCGAAGACACCAGCCTGAAGTCTGTATATAGACAGAAAGTGAAAGGCTATGTTTTGAAGTGGCAAGACTCAAAGATACTCCTTGGCTGTGCCTTGTTTCATGATCTCCTCCGGCCTTGCTCCGTCCTATGCAAAGTTCTTCAAGAAGAAGAGATCTGTGTAGTTCGAGCGATTGAAGCTGTCATGAAGACGAAAAAGTCACTTGAAAAGATCAAAACTACACCTTTTGAAGACCTCCCTAGCGTCAAGAAGGTACTTGGGCGAATCAAGCATGAGGACGATGGATCTACTTCATATCAAGGAGTAGAGCTCACACATTTTGACAGAGCTAGAACTCACCTGGAAGTGCACAAGGATGAATATGTTGAAGCATTGAAGACGTGTCTTCGAAATCGAATTTAAGCGCATGATACAGATTTGCTTACCTATGCCGTAATCATTTTGGCCACAAATGGTTGGGAACGAAGTGAGTCAGCTAGTTTTGGACATGCAGCTCTTGAAGCTATCTGTCAACGATTTCAAATTCCTTTGGAAGCTGCTTCACTAGACGTTTCAGCTGTTCAGGAATTCAATGCTGTTGATTCTGGGCAGTGGAAGAACGTTCTCGGTGTTGTAGAGCTTCTGTTCTGCCTTCCTATGTCTAACGGGTACTTGGAACGAGTATTCTCACAATATATAATATGTCTGATTAAAATTTAAAGTGACGGATTAAATCTACATTTGTCCAGACATCTTGTCTGAAGAACCAAATAAAGTTAGTGAGAGCACTGTTAGGGTGTCCAACCGAAAAAGTCGAAGTATGCAAAACGAATTCGTCTCAGTGGTTTCGAGTAGACCCACCCTAGGTAAGATAGAAACCATGCTGCAAATCAGCTATGCCCTTGGAAAACTTCGTGACAACGCAATATTTAATCATACGTGCAAGTACAAGAAAAGGTTACGTGACCAATACCATGCGCATAGGGGCAGGAGCACTAGCTGAAATGTAAACCACTTTGGAGGTTGTTTGAGGCATACGCCAGACAACACCTGTTGTTAAACTCTCAAAGTAACCTCTAGAAGTGGTATACCTGACAGCTTGTGCACCTGCCTCTATGCACATAGTTTTGGTCATGTAGCCATTTTTTTGTACTTGGGCTTATGATTTAATATTGCCTTTTTGCGAACTTTTCCAAGAGCGTAGCCAATTTGTGGAGTGGTTTCTATCTTACCTAGGGTGTGTCTACTCGAAACCACTGAGACAAATTTGTTTTGCATACTTCGACCTTTTCGGTTGGACACCCTAATGTAGTAGGTTAATTTCATTGCTAGAACATTAGATCTATGTGATTCAGCTCCGTTCAGCTTCAGATTTGGCTATCAGCTACACTCACAAAATTATAACACGTATACCGGTATAGCAGTAGAAACTTGCATACCAAGGTCATGTGACTACAACGTAACGTGTGTCATGTCCAACCTCTAGCCTCGTACCCAGGCTCTCTTGGGAGGGGAAAGAGGGTTAGGGTTAAGGCCGGTTCACATAGTGACGCAAGGCCTTGCGTTGCGTTAATTCGCGAAACGCAAATTTTTCTAACTAAAATTATTAGCAATTTCTTAGCGATCAGACGCAAGGGGCAAGGATAGGATCCGAGTCTATCCTAGCGTTGCGTTGCGTCTCTACAAGCGTCGACGCGAAGGCGACGCAACGCAACGTATTATTTAGCGTCGTGTTGTGAGCCGGCCTTTAGGGTTGCTTCCTATCCCGATCCCATGGCCCAGTGTTTCATTATGCCAGAAACAAACCTCTCCGTCTTACAAAACCAATGCGATAAATACACTCACTGGAAAGCTGATATTTGTCCAGTAAAATTTGTTCCGACAGCTGGGTGCCTAAGACAAGATGTTCAACAACGTTTGAACGGCGAATATCGCCACGACTGTAGTGCAGTGCCCTAGCAGGCCTTAGTGGAGTCTCGCGTAAGTGTAGCCGACCAGACCCAGCCTTTACACACCCAGACTCTATTACACAGCGAAATATCCACAGATCCGTATATCCCGTAAGGAGTGTACGATCATATACGGATCCGTATACGTCTCCGTATCCCCCCGTGCCCGATCAACGGGTGCATACAGGCTGTGCTTTCACGGGCTGTGACTTTCAGCCCGTATACAAGCCGTACCCAGCCGTACCATCTACAGTACAGGTAAGTACGGGTACGTAGATAACCAGGGGCGTAGCCAGGATTTTAGGGAAGGGGGTGCTGATATACATATACGCGCGCGAAGCGCGTGCGCAAATTTTGGCCACACCCACTTACAAAATGGAAAGGTCGAAGTTCAAATCATCACCAAGAGCACGTTCTGAACGTAGCTAGCGAGCTAAAGTCAAGGTTTTCGACCGAATTTTGGGATAAGATAAGTTTCTGGTTATCTTCTAAGCTGTTTTTTAATAGTAGCTGATGGTTTAGGGTAGCCAAGGGGGTGCAGGATGAGGCTGTTCTATGGACTATGTTAACTAGGCCAAGAGCTGAGGGGGGTGCTCGTACTTATCTGTGGACCAGTAGCGCTCGAGCTTGAAACAAGTACATACATAAGTAGAGACAGTATGACATCGATGTTGTGTTCGCCAAATTATGCAGCAACTGCTCCAGTCATGTTCAGCTCAGTGTGCACTGTCGAGTATACTAGTATGCATATCTTCTCTATCTGGGCGACAGGTGACAGTCTGGGGGTGCTCTCCATCTCCCTGACATTACAGTGGATGTACCTTGTGTGGTGGCAGCTGGAGAGACACACACTCTAAAAAGTACAGACATTCTTTGGTGGGATACCATCTTCCATGTCCAGAAGAATACCCCAAGATGAATGTTGACATTAACTTTTAATCATCAGGAGGGGTATGATATGGAGTCCATCGACAATTACTACAAATGAGAGAGTGGTCAACCTGGTACCACAGTGGATATTTTTGATAAATTCATGTGAGTTTGACATCGTACAGTGCAACCAAGCAAGAGAGCAAAATGTTTTTTTCTTCAAAATTTTAGCTTATAAAGTCAAAACTATAACAGATTAGAAGTTGAAATTTGGTACCAACGATATTTGATACAAACTCTATGTGGAATTTGGGATGTATGTGTAATTAATTCCATTTTTATGACTTCAGAGGATAACACTGTTCTCCAAAATATGTTAGGCACATTTAAAGAGTATTATTTTCGGTTAAGAGTGTGCACTCTATCCACAGATGCACATCCATATGAAGTTTTTTGACTTGAGTATAAAGGCTGTGTGACACATTGTTTGCCAGATATTGTCCATAAACCCCTTTCGGAGGGCCATATATGTTAGGCACATTTTTTCCTAATTAATGCCAGTTAAGGAAATTTACTTGGTAGGCTGATATCACTCATATTGAAGTTATTTAATCTCAAATATGAAGTCTTAATTCCTTACCAATTGGGAGATATCTTATCCAAAATTGGTGAAAATGCCCAAAAAGTGCCCCGAACATGTATGGCTTCTCTATTAGCTCTATATGGGGAAATTGAAGGTTTGCAAAATGCAATAAAAATGGTTGTACTGGCCATCCTGATAACAAGTAGGCATACCTGTGCAATTTTTAGCCAAAAATAGTGAGTTTGAAAAGTTTGTTCTCTTGCTTGGTTGCATTGTAGATTTAATGGTATTATTACCATGTATTAATAATTATTTCATTCCAGTAGCAACCAATGGAGCTGGAGTGTGCTCTTTTTGGAGTGTATGTGTCTCTCGAGCTGCCACCACACAAAGTACATCCACTGTAAGGTCAGGGAGATGGAGAGACTAAGGCAGCGCCGACAGCGCGTAACCTTTAGCCTTTTAATATGTTGGCTGGTACTCGCGGGAAGAAATGGAGCAGTCGACTAGCACTGGCCATGATTGCTCTTCTTCCTACCCTACTTGGGCAGAAAATCTGAAGAAATCTGGACTTTACTATGGTAGCTTTGTGGATGATATTGAGTCTCTTCTAGAGCAGCATTGCAAAGAGACTGTTACATTTTATGGTACGAGGAGTTCTAGTGGAGCTGAACTGGATTCTTTGGATAATGAGGTATTTTTAAGGAGTAAGTTGTGAAACGTTTTTACCTAGACAAACGAGTAGTCTCATAACCAAGTCTCCTATAGCTACACGTACACACGCGAAAATGAGATCTGCAGATCTGGTGCACGACGAGCTGTTCGCTCAGCGGAATGCCTACCTACCTTTGTTTGGACTCAAATGTCTGTCAGTTTTACACTCAGATTTGCTATCGCTTCATGTCCAGATATGTGCATTGAGCATGAACCCTGGGATAATCATACCCACATAATATTATAATATTCAGTATACACAAAGACCCCAGGATTTAGCGAATTTTAATTCCAGCTGCCCGCCCACACTTGCTCAACGTCATCAACTTGTACTTGTAGGCTGAAATGGCATCTTCATACACTCGATAATTGTTTTGCCGGGAAGAAGCGCCTTCCTGCCACAAAACTAGCCACAGAGTCCAGTTTTATCAAAAAATTATATGTTATTTACAAGTAGACAGGACAGAGCTAGCCTTCTACAGTCGTTGTACTTGAAGGACTCATGGGAACGAAGGTATACGGAGCGCCAGAACTCTAGGCATGGCCCACCCGAAAATCGTACAAAAATTCAAGTACACGTAGGGAGTGCAAAAGGTGAATAATAGCTGGACAAAAGCTGCCATCGTGACAGAACCGTAAGTACAATTGATATCATAACAGAGATACTGTTTAATGGACGGTTGTAGTTTATATTCTTGGCCTTGAAAGGTAGACATCTGGTATGACTATCGTACACAACTGGTCGATTTCACTTGAATTTTTGAAGACTTTAGTCAGCCGTAGCTCTCCACCTGTATAACCATAGACATTAGAGGGGGGAGGATGGACTGGAAACAGTCGTACCATCCGCGTTATGGTGTGCATTAGCTGATTGAAACTGGACATATGGGATTTCAAGTTTTATGTATCAAGCCACTCCATGTGATGATTTGATCACTTTTTGCCTGGTATGGCCCTCAGCATTTGCCCAAAATTTTCAGAAAAACTACACAAAGTTTGTATTACAAAGTATATATCTTCATTGAAAAATGTCTTGATTCTGTGAAATGAGTTCAATGTTGCAAGCAAAAATCCAAATAACCCTTTCAAGCCATCAGTCACATGCCATAGATTATGGTAGAAGTGCTCACATACCAACACTATATTTACATATCTCACGAAAACTACACGAAGAATTTTGTATTGTAAAAGTATACAGTTTGTCGCATTTTTGCCAGGGAGATACCTTCGCACTGTAAAATGAGGTTAAAAATCATAAGTTAAAGCCCAAAGAACTCCTTCAAGCCGTTAGTGACATGACATAGATTATATAAAAAGTATCTACACGACAATATTATGCATACACAGTTCACAAAAACTACACACAAATGTATTACGATTTCCTATACCAGAGTAACGCGGATGGTACAGAAGGTTTCTACTTGTGTTCTATGGGCATTTCCAGTCCATCCTCCCCCCTCTAATGTCTATGGTATAACAGAGAAGTTGCTAGAGATAAATATATATTCATTTGGAACTTATAAATGTTCTGAATACAAAACAGTGTCATGAAAACCACCACCTGAAAATCGTACAAAAATTAATGTTGGCTCCAGACACTTACCTTCATTCTCGAGTGTTTGCCTCCTCCTAGCCTGATCGACGACACTTTTCAGAACCTCGAGGGATTAGTAATAAATATTTATCCTTCTGACCATATAGCTTCAAACAGCCTGTGTGGAAGCTTCCACTGGCTTGTATGAAGGGCACTGTACAGTGACCTTTGCTGTGATATGCATGCTCAGCACATTTTTGCTGATGTCAGCAGAAAATAAATTTTGGGGTCTACGTGTATACTGATAAGGCTAGCTAGTGTATAGCTCCTTGCAGGTTGGTAATCATTTCCATGGTTACGGTTGATTTCCATATAACGCACACTGAATGATTATACTGGCCAGTCTATAGACCTTTTCTGATTGAGGTGTGAAAGAATTTTGATATGCTATGCAAATGAAATTCAGCGCTGGGATTCACTTCTTTTGGGGCGTTAGCTCCACCTATAAGCTGTCATACCTTCTCCCTAGCCTCGTACCCAGGCCGCAGAAGGAGCGGCCTGGTACGTACCAATTGGATGTGCATGGGTCACCATTTCTGTGGAATTTACCGTAAAATAGTTTGTATAATGCTCATGAAACACGTGGTCATGCCGCGGAAATAGAATGCAGATGAAATATCCAGCGAACAGGAGGGCAAGGCTTAACAACAAGCCAAAATAAAAGCTGCCTCCCATTGGCACGTGCACCATGCATCGTTGAAATGTCCAAGATACATGTAGTTCGATCTTCTCTATATCCCTTCACCACTTCGATAACAGAACACCTTCACATTCACAAATCAACGTAATAGCTCATGGGATTCTGTTGGCATTGACAAACAAGGGTAAAGGAGCCTCTAAATGTGAGCCTGCTACCTTCACATGCTTCGGGAATGGTGATGTCCTTGTAGTATCGTCTTTAGGCGAGTAGATAACACGCAAAGCCGTTGAATCTGACACTATTAACTAGTTTGTTTGAATAACATGGAGTAGTTTACTGATGTGTACTGGGGAGAAATACGGAAAATATTCGGAGGCCCAGCTTTTTTGGGGGGGTACTTGGCACATGCGCATGCAATTTGGTAGCAGGCCACTTTTTCTCTTTCTGCAACCTGGTATGAGGCTAACCTTCTCCCCAGAAATGTCTTACAAGCTTTTAATGTGCCTAGCAGCAATCTAAGGCTCTGTATATCACATAGATGAAAAAAGTTTTCATAATAGAGCAACCATTTGTCTCAGTTAAAACTTCTATGGAAAATAGTTCTATTCCAGCATTATTCCTGTACAACCCCCCCCCCCTCCCCAGCAGGTAGAGGTAACGCTAGTATTAGTTCTTGCCCAGGGGGTGAATTCTAGTACTGAATTTCATTAACACTTTAATCGTGAAGAGGTCTACTGTGTTTGTTCTAATATAGGTGCACTTTCAGGCACATGCATTTTTTCTGCTCTAATAAGAGGCACCTTTTGCGGATAACTCATTTAAAAAACTAACAAGCAATCCTCCATACACCCCCCCCCCCAAAAAAAAGGCATCCAACAGCGAGAAGGGAGTTAATGAGAAGATTGAACAGGGATGTAGACAAATAGGAGTGAGATCCATATATTCAAGTTGAAATACACACTGAGACAAGCGTTATTGAGAGTGAAAAGTTAATGAGAGTGAAAAATCGGAGACTGGATGAACTCAAATGAGCTGCAATTTATGAAGTCCCATGTGGTGAGTGTGAAAAAGTCTACATTGGCGACACAGGTAGAAGCCTAAAGGAGCATCAGTACACAATAAGAACGTTCAACATGAACAATGGCATTGCATCCCATGCATGGCAATCCGAACATGCTGTAGACTGGTCCTCCATAAAGGTGAAGATGTATGAAGTGAACATTCGGAAGAGAAAGGTTCTGGAAGCAATTGAGATCCAAAGATGTGAACACACATCCAACCTGGACTGTGGACTGCAACTCAACTCAGTGTGGCAGGATCTTATCCACCCAGACTGAACTCCCCTCGCTCCCCCTTTCCTATTCTTGCTTTTCTTTTCAGTCACCATGCCTCTTTCTCTCTCATGCACCTATCATGCACACACATGCTTGTCAGAGAGTACGATTTTTCTTTTTGACACCACACCCACTTAAGCTTATCTCTAATTATTTGTTCTATATTTCTCGGAGTGTGCTTCCTGTTATGTTCACTTGTGTTATATCCAGCTGATGAAGGCCTATGAGGCCAAAACGTTCTGGTTTCTGTGAATATAATCTGCTATGATAGATTTCATTAACAATAACCACGTAGCAATGAATATCTATACAACAATGATGGAACAGTGACTGTACATTATATAAAAAAATAATTAGTCAATATTCTTTCATGGAAAGTGACATACATAAACATCCACTTCAACATATGTACATACACTATTCTTTGATATCACACAATTAACGACATCATACTGTACGTATACTCAATCTGATTTCCTGACACTGAATATGGAGTATGTCCTCCATAAACCTTGCTGTCACAATTAGCTTTTGAATTAATGCTATTGGATGCCAATTGATACAAAAATATTATTGTAAAATCAAACCAAACTGAAGCATTCCTGCAGGAAGCCGTACCCTGTAAAATGTTCTGATGGATCAACATCCACCAATGAGTGCACAGTATTCTTGCACTTCCTTGTTTGTCTCTAACATCAGCAATTTCCATGGTGCCCATGGCATAGATGTCTTCCTTTAATTTTTTCATCACCATCCTATGATGCAAAGAAAACCAGAATTAGAACTTTCATGACTATGGTACATTAATCCTCCCTCCCTGTAACACACACACACACACACAAATAAACACACTAATGCTGTCATGATCAATTGTATCAGAACGCGAAATTGTCATACACAGCACACATGTGCATTTAGGAGTGCTGTCATGACCAACTGTAAGTATCAGAATGCTTGATAGTGTCATACACAGCACTCATGTACATGCACATGCACACACACACACAACTTAATAAAATGCTTTTTCATCCTTATATGGAGGGAGTTAATTGGGGGGGGGGGGTTGACCGCATGCAATAAGCTTTGAGCTTCTGGAAGATTCTAGTCTAGCCACATGTTGTACTGTATATCTGAAGAGTTAAAAATGGGGTCTTGGGAAGAGCAAGTAAGCTTTAAGAAGGTAATCTAATGTACTGAAATGTATTAGTACAACTGTTAGTTGTATTAGGAAGCACATCATGTCACGTTTCCAACTCTTGGGGGCAACTGGATGGGTGGGGAGAGTTTCCCCGAGGATGGGGGAATTCTTTAACCCATCATTCTTTGAAAATGAAGCCCGATTTAGTAGTAACTAAAGCTAATAGTATGGTTACTTCTGCCATGACTTGTTGCAGTTAAGATATATGTCTGTCCTTGTAAACTCAAAACACACACACACACACAGTTACATGACATTAATTTGGGTGCACGAGATGCATTAGCCTTGTACCCAGGCTCTTAGGGGGAGGGGAGAAAAAGAGCCTGGTACACGCTGTTCATGCACGCGCTTAATTACCCCGACTTTCCAGGGATCAGGATATTTCTGTGCACATCCGTGTACGGCAACGTCATGGATGGGCATGCCACAGATCATTCACCAAGTAAATACTGAAGCCGCACCTTAGCCTTGAGTGACATCGTTTGTTGGATCGAGCTCTGAAGCGCTCGAGACGACCGGGTGGCTGACTGTTGCTCTGTACTGAGCAAAAACAAGGTGAGTGTAGATTAGTTAGCTAGTCATAGTACTAGTTCAAGCCAAGCAGCTCGCTTCGTTCATGGAACAGCAGCCGTGTTTGTCTGACAAGCTTGGGTGACAAGACTGTAGTATTAGTATCTTAGTGCTAGTGCAAGTGGCGCCCATGGCACACATAGTGCCTACGTAGGTACTGGATGTATACGTAGTTTGGTACATGCCCACCAAAGTCCACGTGGTTTACAATGGCTTAATTAAGTGCATGCACAACAGTGTGTACCAGGCTCTTTTTCTCCTCTCCCCCTAAGAGCCTGGATATGAGGCTAGAGATGCATGTGTTTGTCCATGACCCCCTATCATCATCAGGCTACCCTATGATCATTTACACTTATCCCATAGCTGATAATTTTGCCTATAAAAACTTTGGTTGCTAGGCAATGACAGACACATGTACACACACACACACCATGCAGCACCCATCCACAAAGGTGCTACCAAGGTCACTCACTACATGTATGCTGCTCACAATATATTCTTTGGAAGTGGGGGCATTGTGTTATCACAAGTAGGTGTCTCTTGTGGTTTCATCTACCTAAAAATCTTTTTTAGCCAAAAAGGTCAAACACCTTGCTCAAGCCAAATTACCTGCTAGTCAAGATCTGGCATTTTTGTTACTACATGTAGAGCACAAATTTTAAGCTACCTTTTTGTAGGACCATGCAATCTGATCACTACCCTGGAACACAAGCATCAAGAACAATGTTTCCACTGCAAGTTTCTACCGGTAGTCTTTGCACTCCCATTGTAGTAGGTGATGGTATGATGCATCAAGAGTAGTACGCCTTTTTTGTGAGTCACATTCTAGTCATGCAAATGTACCTAACGGTACCCCATTGCTTAGCAACTTCCAACAATACAGCGTATTCTAATACTACGTATGCTAAAAATATAATTTCAATTTTAACTTTTGCACGATTTTCTGGTAAAGGTTGTCAGTCACTATATTAAGATACATTACAAGAAGTTCCAGAATGTTAATTTCATATGTTAAATTGGATCATAGGTAGTATTAGAATAATTACGGTACACACATAGGTACACACACACACACACAGCGCAGTTACATGGGGTGCACGAGATCAAGTGTAGTAACATCATGTAGCTAACTGATTTGTTTGTCCATAAACCTCATCAGGTTACCCCATGATCACCTACATGTATAATACACTTGTCCCTTAACTTTAATTTCTAGGCGAGTGCTAATAAACACATATTCATGCACACACACACAAATCAAAAGTTGAAACTACATACCAGAATGCATAAACATTCCTACCCACCTATGCACAGGTACCTGCTTTAGAACGTTTTCAAGTCGTGAGAATTATTGAAATGTACACTTAACCTTTTCTTTTGTTGAGCATAGATGCCTGAAGAGAAGAGCGCATCTGCAATGTAGCAGCTGGTACTGCATCACGAAGAAGACCATCTATACATCCAGTCATGTTTAAAATCATTATAAATGAGAGACTGATATGCATGATCACCATAATACCTGCTTTGACATATTTCGAGTGCCATGGAAGAGCTTTCACTTCTTAGTCCCTGAAAGCAACTATAGCACCAGAGGGGTTCCAGTTCCTCACACAATTTGTTACATGGCTAAGTAGATGCACATTCACAGTGACTTGTTGGTCACCTGCAAGTGTATACATAGCTACATGAGTAATAATTACATTGACATACATACATGTAATATAAAAATTATTAACCTACCATACAGCTCACAAAACTTTGAATAAATTAAACTCTGTAACAACTGTTCTGCTGTGTTCAAACGGGCACTAGTAATCTGAGTAGAGGACATATAGAGCAGCAACCAAAAGGCATAGATGATTGTAGTATAAGGGTGACGAGTCCAGCCATCACTGGCTATGCATCCATGTTCAATACTCTGATCCTGCAGTATGTAATTGTCATGTATTTTGGTAATACTAGCATAAACTTGAACCACCTTTCCAGTGCTTTATATCAGTTTCTTTGGTACATATCAGTATAGCTAACTGTAATGCCAGTAATGTGTTTATCATATACGGTACAATCACAAGTATGGGATACCATTATTATTTAAAGCTACCAACCTTCCTACCAATACAGAAATCAAATGACCTGTAAGTCTTTGAAAACCATAGGTGATGAAAAGCTTTGTTACACTGAGGAATAGGCAATGGAGATCGTCAATAACAATGGCCTTAACAACATCTACTAGTGTATGCAAACACAGCACTGAAGCTCCCAGTATATCTTTCACCTACAATTATTATATGCACAATAATTAAGTACACTGTAGGTCGGATTTTAATTGCGAACTGTGAGAATTCCCTGTGTTCGCAACTAGTAGATTTGCAAATATAAGTGTGCACGCATGGTACAGGGTCGACCATTGCAATTATTGGATTTGTAATTTGCCTAGAACGCAACCATTAAACCACAAAATTAAAACCCTTCCTACGGTAATGTTACACATGATATTGTAATAGTTCCTTTATTGATCCATGCATGCATGGTTAGGCTTCAGTGCAGCACTGCTCTTGAGAAGCCTTGTTACATTTTAATCCAGGGTTTTAAAACCACAAACACCCTTGTTTATAGTCTCAAATTATGATCTCTTCATGAGATGCTGTAAGTAACGTGGCAGATATGGTATACTGCTGAAGAGAAGCTACACCCACATGTAATAGCTCGGGTAGAACCAGGATTTCACAAAAAAAGCCCTAGGCACGTTGAATTGTTTTATGTTTGCTATTGTGGCTTGAGCAGGTAAGTCAGTTGAAACCTGTAACAGAATTGCACGACAAATGACATCTTATAAAAGTGATCAGTCGATTGTAGTGATCTGCCATTATGTGTACATATTTGGGGGAGGGGGCCAGCCAGCACAATTTGGCAATGCATGTAATGCAATAGGTGATCACAGTACCATTCCCATAACCACTTGTGGTCACCTACCATTAGCATAAAGACCATTGCAAGTATTAGTAAGGGGCCCAAGATAAGTCGCTATGTTGGTTCCTCTGCAGAAAACCATAGTGCATCTAACATCATGTTCTCCTTCAGAAATCTGTAATTTTGACATGTGCACTAATACTTGCATGAATTCATAGCATAACAAGTTTCTTTACCTTTCCTTTTTAGGCAATTCATTGATTGATAACCAAATTGGCCATAGCTTCACAGAAGGTGAAGTAAATGTGGCAACTCCATCACTATTGCATGTGAATGATATGTAGTTTGGATTTAATAGGAAGTCTGCATGCTTCTGATATTCTGCCCCATCATAAACATCTTGAAAAATATCCGAAGAATGCTTTTGGCTTGTTAAATTTGAACAGAATCCATTGAAGCAACTCTGAGTTATGAGCCGTTAAAGTGATGTCAATTTGTATAGGCTATGTATGCTGGAGGACAGGGGTGCCCTCCAGCATACATATAATATTAATATAGCCTATAAGGGCATCCGCAGAATTTTGTGAATAGATAAATAATAATGCAGGTTGCACACAAAAAATTAAGCCATGCCTATTTTAATCCCCATAATAATTATATTAATTTTAGCCAGATTAAATTCAACACAGACTATGAACACTACAAATTGTGTCAGGTGTGTATAATGATGAGGAGGACAAGGTAAAGGGAAAGAGTGCAAATTGCCCACACAAATATTTTCACACAGTAGTTGCATTACAAAGCTAATTAGACATGGATGATGCAAATCACCGCATGCATAATGAAGCACTATCATCAGCGCATTGCCTGCTTAATTAAGCTAGCTATGTTGTGCACGCTATGCAGATCTAGAGTAACCACAAGAATGCACGGTATGCGAATACGTAATGCACAGCTGTACCACATGACGTCATGCCAGATCAGCAGAGACAAGAAGATAGCCAAGAAGCTTTCTGCTAGTGTGCTATGATCAGCATCCCCCTTACTCTTTCTTTCTCATGTGCACCCTTTCTCTCTCTCTTCCTCTTTCCCTCTCCATCTCCCTCCCTGGTAACTTACTGCATGCATTCATAATCAACTTCAGGCTGTATACTTAGACCATAGCACCTAATTTTTTTAACTGTATAAACACACAAAAGTATTGTATGTTTTATTGTGGTTATTTCAAACCTCCAGAGTGACAGTGGAAGTGCTTCCTAGGCTAAAAGGATGAATTACTATACAAGATCATGACATGTTAATTTATGCATGGTATCATCACTAGATCATACAGTGCTGCAGTATCCATCATGCAGTGGTGGCCCATCAATGCTTGCCTCATAGCTACAAGTTTAAGTGAGGGTGCTCTCAACATGGGACCAACCAAATAATATAAGAAACCGGCGATGCCTAGCATGCTAGATTTTTTATCTGTGAGTTGAAATCGACAAGGGATGTTCGGTCACTCTCATTATTGCAATCTAGTACATTGTTGAAAAAATTAGCTATCAGTGCTTCTCTAACAAGTATAAAGCTGAGAGCAGGCTAGCAGCTATAGTCTATAACTTGCACTCTTACTTTGTGGTTTAGTGAAATATTATATATGTAAAGAAATTTTCAATGTAAAGAAATTTTCAATGTAGAAAAAAATTACCCAGGCAATTAAAATTAATTACCAACTGTGTACCGTAAATCCGGAAATTTTCGTAGTTGACAAATTTTTGTAGTCGTTATGGTCTACGAAAATTAAACATGAAAAATTATCACAACGAATATTTAGAGCAAGCGTTATTACGGTATGTGCATGAAAATTTGCATGCAGCTGTATGTGCCAGTCACGAACAGCTGTCAAAGAAAGACCATGTCGATTCTACGTTATCTCCAATCTCGAGACGGTTTACTGGATCCTAAGGGCCCTTTGTCTAACACTTTACTACGAAGCGCTATTGAAAACTCGCCAAAGTCCTCCATCCTCAGATCAGATCAAGCTACGCAGCTGTGCCAAGCTGTTCAAACAAACGGCTGTAGATCGAAACTCACGTACGTCAGTCGATTTAACGTGACAAAATTTCATGCTAAAAAATTTTCATAGGACCCAGGCGGCTAAGAAAATTTTTTAACACGAAATTTTATCACGTGAAAAATTTTTAACATGAAAATTTCCCGATTTACAGTATTATTATGATATTAGGAGTATGAGCAAGGACACCTTGGCAGTGTTCTCAGCCCCTCAGAAGGTACTATTCCTGAGGGTCCAGGCAGCACCATCACGAGGAGGTGACACTGCATTGCTGCCCTCCCACCCTTCCACCCTCTCATACTCCTTCACAGCAACTAGTACACTATAATATACATGAACAATACTGAGGAATGAGAGCAAATCTCAGGATGACACAAGGTTTCATAGATATTCACACTTTTTACACTTCCAGGGAACATCTGGATTGTCAAAAACTTCAGGTGGAATATCCATGCAGTGTTGATGGTACCAAACCTTGCAAGCATCACACTCAGCCATTTGATCAACACCTACTTTTTCGGGCAATCGGCAAGAACAGTGAAGTTCAGTCTTCTGAACGTGCTTTATACCAGAGGAATTACGCTCACCAAGTATTGGAAAGCGGGTAAACTTGCATTCCTCTAAGCATCTGGCCAAATGATGCCTTATGGATTTGTGATCGAATCTTACACTGCATGGATCTTTCCCACAGCAAATGTCAAAAACAAAGGCTATGGCAAGGATGCCACAGTCTGAGCCATTAGACTGTTGTTCCACATCCATAATTCTAACCTCAAGCTCTGATGCTGGACTAAACACAAGGGAGGCAATGAGTTGCACAGTTGTTGAGGAAACAGAAGGATACATGCTATCGTAGTAATTAACTACACCATCCTCACATCCAATATTAGAAACAACACTCCAGTGGCTATTGTGAACATGAAGAATCTGTACAAAATCCCCTCTATGCACATCAAAACCCCATGCATGCTGAAGTGTAGGTGGTTGCAGCCCAGACATGAGAGGGAAATGCTGTAACATTAGCTTTTGTGCTGCTGAGATGATGCTATCATTGAGCCACCCAGATGGTGACAGGATTATTTCTTTATCACTGTTAGTCAAAGAGTACACTGCATTGTGCACCCACATTGTGATACCACTACTTGTCTCATCATCAGAACTAGTGAGCTCAATGACATTTTCTGCAGACTTGCTAAGAATACAGTGGCAAACCTCCATGCAAGAGGAATCATTTATTACACTCTTGAAAGAGATTTTGGATGCTTGACGCCAGGCATCAAGTGTAATACACCTGCTACCATCCAAGCTAGTTAGCTCATCACTGGGGTAGGTTGTGCTAAGTATGCCCTTCCTACAGTACAATTGGTAACCTTTCTTGGATTTTCTCACAATACGACAGGGCACATGCTGGTTAACCAGTCTACTACTATGCAGGCAGACATAGTTACCAACCTCAAAAGAGGAAGTAGTGACTCGCTGCTTCTTTATTACAGGATGCTTGTCTACCTCCTGCCTCTTTCTCTTGCCTGATTTGCTCAAGTTTGGCTTAGGTTTGGCAACTGCTTCCCATACAGAATCAGATTGGCTAAGATGATAATCTGTACTATACATTTCCGTAGGGAAACTACTCCTTGAACTCATGGGACAATTTCGTTTATGTGCTCGACCAAGGGCTCCACAAACACACATATCACTACTGATAATGTCATCTTCATAGCACCAGTCATCATTGGAGGTACTCTCACTTTCATCAAATAAATTGTCACTGGGGAGTGACAAATTATCATCTGACAGGTCACTGTCAGGTGGAGATGCATCATCATCTATGTGTGGTGGAGTGGGAGCATTTTTTAATCTCCTTTTATTGTAGCGGCACTGCTTATGGGAGGTACGTAAGTGTGTTGTAGACCCACACTTACATTGCCCTTCCATTTTTTGTCCCTTTTTGCTTTTCTTTTTTTCTTTGGGCTTTAGCTCAGCAGTATCACTGTCTTCATCGTCACCATAAGTATCATGGCCATGCTTTTTTGACCATTCCTTACGACGCTGTGCATCCTTTGTTCTCTCAACCTTGAGCATTATTCTCCTCTTTTTAGACTTTTCAGTCTTTACATGCTCCAACTTTTCCATTCTCAGCTCATTGAATTCTTCAAGTGCCCTATGAACACCATCAAACACTGGTAGCTTCAAACGTCTGAACAATTCAACTACCCAGTGATACTGCGGTCCACGCTTTCTGTACAAGTAAGTCATGTTAGACTGCAACAGTGCAAGCTCTGTGGATAAGGTATAGTGAAGCCTCTCTAGGTAGATTTGTTTTGGCCGAAAGCGTATGAAAACATTGTGTGATGCCTCAAGCCAGTTTGAGTGGCCTCGTTTGAGAATGGGGTGAATAAGTTGCTCAGACTTTGAAGCCCTTTGATGGCACTCAATTTCATAGGCTAAAGAATGCATAGGGCACTTGAGCATCTGCCTTGTGTGATAATCTTTTCCATCACACTTGAGCTCTGCATCATCTTCACACTTCCCACAAGAGCAAACTTTTAGTGCATGAAACGTGCACTTCCCTCCATCCCACTCATGCTTATCACATGCATGCCTAGGTAATGCTTTCAAAGCTTCAGCAAACTCATGTGCAGATTCACTGTTTGAGAGGATAAGTGAAAAATTGTTTCGTGCTTTCTCAATAAATGCTTCTGACAAACAACCACATCCAGGTTTGTGCCGTTTCTCACAATGACAGACCACTGAATCAACTTGTGGAAATCTTTCATGATGCTTCTTTTTGAATTTATCAGTGAAAGATTTCATTTTAGCAAGCTTTTCCAGTTGTTTTTTGTGAGCCTTCCCAGCATGCCCACCACAGATCATGATCTCTGCATCAGGAAAGTGCTCTGTCATTGCATTTGAAGAGGAGGAATCAGCATCTTGCCAATGAATGGCAATGTTGATGCCTTCCTCCTTTGCTTTTTTGAAAGTGAGGCGTGCAGCATATCCTTCCGCTCCCTTGGATGTTCCCTGGTAGAGTTCCTCATTTATTAAATCATCTCTGCCTTTCTGGCAGAGATGCTTTCGATAAAGAAGAGCTCCAGTGTAATAGTTGCGAATACTGAATGTAAAGTTCTTGCTGTGATGACCACGTGTCATCCATGCACCATCAGCAGATGTGACAGCACGATTCCATGAACCAAGTTCATCTTGGTTCATGGTTTTCATCTCTGTTTTAGCTTCTTCACACATTCTGTCAACCATGTCTTGTACAATGGGAAACATTTGTTTGATGGTTGACTGAAAGGTGGTCCACTGAACAGCATCAATACCCAGTGCATGCTTTAGTGTCTTGTAATAGGTGGTGTGGGTGCATCCAGCAACAATGAACGCCACCTGTACTGACATACTAATGTCACTGGTATTGTACAACTCATTTTTGGAGGATGTTTCAAAGTGTGCCTCATGTTTACCACAACCATTACAGTTGTACTTAATGGAAACAGCTCCTCCAAGCCCAAAGGTGCTCACTTTAACAGGGGTTAATTCACCCTTGCACCCTTGAGTGGCACACATTCGCATACTGTTTAGTTGCTTTATGAACTTATCCAGCTGGGTCAAGTCCATAAAGCAAAGCTTCTGTGGTATACTAACAGCCTGTATGGTATGACTACATGTAAATGGAGGGGGTGGTGTAGAGAGGTCAATAGAATCATCAGCAGATTCGATCACAAACGATTCATCATTAGGATCTTCATTAGTAGTGAAACTGATATCAAAGTCCTATGTAGATGAAAGTAAAAGAACCGAGCTCACATACAACAACACAATTTGTACTATGAATAGTTATATGTAGCAGAGTGGGTTGTATGAATAGATATTTAATGTATATGATCTTAGATCCTAGTTGTTACAAAATTAATAGCTACTGAAAATCTGATTGGACCAAGCAGGTGCATGGTATATTAATTTCCGTATAAATACTCATAAAAATTGTTGCCTAGGATATTGTTGATGGGAAGCAGTTTAATATAATAATTACGTCAAGCTTTAATTTGTATGAGCATTGTTGCTAGGATCTAAAGTTGTTTGACGGTTTCTACGTGATTTAGAAGCCCTTAATTATAGGCTCTGTAAAACCCTCACTTTGCTTGGGAATCTATAATTATACATACAGCCCTTCGGTCTAGATCTTCTAAATCACATAAAAACCTCCTAAGCAGTGCCGAATATCTGTTCACCTCCCTGCCTGCTCTACCCAATTTAAGCTTCCACCAGTTGTATGCATGCAATGGTATGATGTATAATATAGATAGGGAGCAAGGAAAGAACTTACATAGCAATTATAGCTACTGTATGCATAGTACAGTACAGGGTATATAGAGGTTTTGGGTCAGGAGATATTGCATATATATGTACAATACACTACATGTATATACAGCCACTGATAGCTAGTTATTACAAAATTAATAGCTACTGAAAATCTGATTGGACCAAGCAGGTGCATGGTATATTAATTTCCGTATAAAAATTGTTGCTTAATATGTCAGTACATGAAAGCTTGCTATGTAGCAGCTGGCCACAGCCTTTTTCCCGCCACAAACATTACTCACACCATGAGGTGGCTCACAGTTGACACTAGTAGATGATGGTGGCTTGCTGCTAGATAAATTTGTATTAGTAGCTACAGCCACCTGGTTCTAAACATTCAACTTGAAGTTAAATTGTCACTATTAAGTTCTATAGCTAGGGTCAGCTAACTATAGGCCAATAATAAGCCTCTTGATAAAAGATAAGACATCATTCCATGCATATGACAAAATACAATTGCATGATGTCCGATCAAATTTTGAATATGTCTGACCATTTTGAAAACACCAGGACACTTTGTCCTTACATCTGAAAAAGTTATGCGAGCACTGAGTATGACAAATAATAGTTGGATACCGAGTCCAAGGGATCTGTGTGATTTAGAGACCCGAAGGCCCGAGGCTGTAGCGTTCTGAGCATAGTGAGGGCGCTACTTCAGGCCTGAGGGTCTCTAAAGAGCTAGATCCCATTGGACGAGGTATCTAACTTATTTAGAATATAGCACCATAACCATGACAGTTCAAAATGAGAGACTGAGATGAAAAAGAAGCTAGCTAGTGTGCTATATAGTATGAACCATGAGTTAGCAACCTACTCTTGCGCCGATCAACTCGTTGAGTCACCAACACTATTAAACGATCATCGTGGGTGTGGCAAAACATGCTCAGCTCCATGCTCGTGCTTCGAGCATGTGCTATTCACTTCCAGTAATACAGTGAGTGTGGTTTTGTGGGCTGATGGTAGACCACTAAAGGTTTACCACAGTTAGTATAGAAATACAGCGCTATGTATGGTTGTCACCTAACTAATGCTTTGTTGCTATGCTAAACCAAGCGGGTTTACTAAGTAGGTTTTCTAAGTGCTAGAGGCACTTAGTAAACCTACAGGTTTCTAAGTTGGTTAGAAGCTTCAATGTGACCAATCAGATTGCAGTATTTGTTACACCTATATTCTAATTATAATTATAGTAGCTGCTGTGTATACATATTCTCTATGCCTTTTTCCCATTTCGTTAGTACCAAAATTAAAGTGTCAGAAGCGTTAACTTTAATTGCTTGCTTTGAGCAGATTCCAAATGCAATATAGATATACTAGGTAGATTATACATGGTTAGCAATAAAAATTGGCAGCCAATAATATTATATTGTAGCCTAACTATGACGTAGATCAAAGCTACTGCCAGGGCAATATATGCCATAGACGCACTGTGGTTGCGTGGTTAGGGCAATATATATATATTGCCCTGTGGTGCAGTTACTTCACTCGTGCATTATATTAGGGGTGTGTTAACTATAACATATTCACTTTTCCAACTGCCAAATATAATATTATTATAAAATCAGCCTTACTTCTCACTCGCGTAACTTATCCATGGTATAATTATATTGTGTACACACCCCAGCAATAACTTCCAATGTGCGTATACATGTACACTGCCAAACATACACTACCACCATTAAGTATGTGTGTACAGTGCAACCAAGCAAGAGAGCAAAACTTTTTTTTTCTTTGATACCAACTCTATGTGGGATTTAAATTATGGGATGTATGTGTAATTACTTTAAATTTTATGGTTTTATAGGATAACACTGTTCTCCAAAATATGTTAGGCACATTTAAAGAGTATTACTTTCTGGTAAGGGTGTGCGCTCTACCCATTGATGCGCACCCATATGAAGTTTATTTGACATGAGTGTAGAGGCTGTGCAGTGCATTGTTTGCCAGATACCATCTATAAACCCCTTTCAGAGGGCCAAATAATTTTTATGTTAGGCACACTTTTTTCAACTTTTTTTGTATAATAATTCTGCAATAAATATGCATGGACACACAAGTAGCCAATGGGCTAAAAAGTAAGTGCACCCTATTATACTAAAATATTATAAACTATCAATGCATAATTGTTTCTTGAAAGTTTGAACAGAAATACATTCTGTAACTTCCAGTGTTCTCCCCAGTATACCTAAGGCATGTCGGCCCTGCAAGCCTTCAATACAGAGTTTCCTTTGATGTGGGAATGTGGAAGAATCCAAAAGCTTTGATGTGGTCATAGGCCCCACCCAAATCATGCCCTCCTGTCATGCCTTGAATTTTGTCTAGGGAGAACACTGACTTCCCTAGGCAAACTGTTCCAGATTGAAATGATGTTTGGAAAATAAGAGTGTTGGTATGAGTTGGTTCTACACTACAGCATGGAAAATATTTGCTTACAAGATGAACGGGTGTTGTAGCTGTGTACTTGCATTTGGAGTGGTGCATCATCAAATTCAGTCATTCATACCTCTTGAAATTTTATATAGGTGACACAGACTGGCCAGTATACGACGTTTTTGTAAGGATGGTAGATTAGATGTAGACAACAGATTCTCATAGTTTGTGTCCCAGGACTTAAGACAGACTCGCAATGCAAATTTCTGCACTTCCTCCAGCTGATCGATTTCACCTTTTAAGCTTGGGTTCCACACAATCGAAGCATACTCTAAATGTGGTCGTAAGAAACTGCAATAGAGCCTCAATAAGGTGGGAGAAGAGGCGTGCTGATAGAATCACCTGTATAGGAGTCCAATGAGTTTTCTGGTCTTGTTACAACAATTATTAACATGAGGAGACCAAGACAAATTAGAAGTTAAAGTAATTCCAAGATACTTATAGCTCTGCACTTTATCCAGGATTACACCATTCAGAGTTATCTGTGGAGGAGGTATGGTGCATGTTTGATCTTTTTCTAGATATCAGCAGTTTTGCATTATTAGCATTGAACTGAAGATCTTTCTCCTGAATGCAGTCAGATATAACATCAACATCCTCTTGAAGATGGACATAATCAGCAGCAGATCTGATGACTCGATACAGTGCTATGTCATCTGCAAACATGTTTACATCGCTACCAGAAGAAATGCAAGTAGCAACATCATTTATATATGTTATAAAGAGAAGAGGGCCTAAAACTGACCCTTGAGGAACACCTGACACAACAGGAAGGCAATGGGAACTGGTACCATCGTAGATAATAGAGAGGAAGGAGGGATTGGAAACGCGCGCATACACTATAGATATATGCTCGTCACGGTCACGTGACTTCATCTAAGTTCGCAATTGGCATAAAACCACATCAAGGCAGCCTTTTCAGGCCTTGGCAAGGGCACCATGTATGCTTTCTAACCAACCCACCAGAGACCTAAAGCCAAAAGCCAAAAAAAATTAGGCAGTTTTCAGAACGGTTTTGTAGCTACCACTCACAGATTGGCTTTGTGTACTTTTTACGAGACCTGTGCATAGTGAATAGATTCTTTCAATGCCTGGCATGAACTATTGTCACATAGAGAATGCAAACATCGCCTTCAAGTAAGTCCTTTCTTTTCAAAATGAACACACTAAGCCCAGATCTGTTGTGAGCCTGGGTAGACTCCAGCGTTTAAAACGCTCGCTGGGGAACATACCACATCAACAGAGCTCGTGAATGCTTCTGTTGCACTCTGTATTCGACTGTAGACAAGGTCCCATTGACTTTTCTTCTGGGTCGATCACCATTTGTGAAGGAAAAGTACACAACAGAATTTCAAGCATGTACAAGAGCAGGCGCGACTACCAAGACCATTCAAATTGCTCTTTTCATTGCTTGATCCCTTGTTCAATAGCACTACACTTGTTTTTAGTCAGGTTACTGTCAAATACTAGGCTGTACAGGGCCATAGGAGCTTGTACTATAGTGTATGATACTGACTTGCAAAGGGGCGTGCCGTGACGAGCATGTTCCGTGATGTCACTATAGAGATATATGCGCGTTTCCGATCCCTCTCTCTATTATCTATGGTACCATCAACACATACATAGCTACTGAGATCTGTCAGATACTGTCAGATAGATAGTTCCTTATCCATCGAAGAAGATAGGGGTCCAGTCCAAGTTCATTCAGCTTAGCAAGTAAAAGTGAATGTGGCACAGTATCAAACGCTTTTGTGTGGCACAGTATCAAACGCTTTTGAGACATCAAAAAATACCACGCACACCTCATATCCTTGGTCTAGAGCTCTTTGCCAGTCATCCACAACTTTAATTAGTGCTGATGCAGTAGAGCGATTGGACATGAAGCCCCGTTGTCTGATGTTGGTGCATTTACTCTCAAAAACTGTTCAACTATTACCTTGATATGGTGTTCGATAAGTTTGCTAACAACTGGGAGCACAGAAATAGGCCGATATCCAGATGGAAGTGAGTTATTCGTTCCCTTAGGTATTGGCGTGATCCTACCGACCTTCCAGTCGGTAGGAAGTGTGCCAGTTGATATTGAAAGATTAAACAGTTTATATAGTGGATTAGCAATGCTTAGGGATGTGTTTTTAAGCATTCTTGATGAGATTCCGTCACTACCTGTGGACTTGTTGGTATCAAG
The DNA here is from genome assembly GCA_964291365.2 of Stappiaceae bacterium. Lineage (GTDB taxonomy): Bacteria > Pseudomonadota > Alphaproteobacteria > Rhizobiales > Stappiaceae > JBDWFY01. Next base: position 12,705 of record OZ219977.1, on the reverse strand, counting down.
ATTCGAAAGCAGCTCTTTAATTACTGTTAAGGAAATCCACTTGGTGGGCTGATAGTACTTGTACTGAAGTTACTAAATCTTAACTGTGAAGTCTTAATTCCTTATCAATCCCGAGATATCACCATTTTTATCCAGACACGGTGAAAAATGCCTGAAAAGTGCCCCGTACATGTATGGCTTCTCTATTAGCTATATATGGGGAAAATGAAGTTTAGTATAATACAATGAAAATGGTTGTAGTGGCCATTCTGGTAACAATTAGGCATATCTGTGCAACTTTCAGCCCAAAATAGTGATGTTGAAAAGTTTTGCTCTCTTGCTTGGTTGCACTGTATGTGCAAGAGGTAAAGGAATCGGTTTTGTCAGTCTGTCGTTAGCCACAAAAATCGCAAGATCAGGAGACGTCTGACTCGGTGATTCCTAAACACAACAAATCAGTTGAAATTGTTGAAAAACTGGCTTCACATTTGGCAAGGTCCACAAGCATTGCCTACCCACTGCAGGCCATGTGTTTTTTGCTCATGTGCACAGCCCAGAGGTTGGTCACAATTTTCGCAGTTAATTATCGCACATCATAAATGGGTTGACATGGGTTGTGTGGGCGTATATTGCAGCCTATGGCACTGGCATGGCAAACGAGCTCTCAGTCTGCACGAAGGGGTCACATTCTCTTATCCGCGTGGAAGAGAATCACGCACCCGGAAGTTACGTTTACACTACGGGATTTTGTACAGGAAAATTTTAACATGGCGGACAAAACGGTTGGTGAACTTGAATAGGTGCTACGTGTCAAGAAGGCCAGTGCGAAGGCTTTTGAACCAAGAACCAGTTGAAATAACAAATAGTTTGATCGATTTGCCATCGTTTTAAGAGCTTTTCTATCGCAAGTTGTACATAAGAGCTCTCATAGTTCATGCCCCTACCAGCTGTTGCCTGTTTTCTACAAACTTCAGAATTTTTTAACATCTACTTACTCGACTTGGATGGACACAAGGCTCTGAGTACTACTTCAATACCATCGTATCTACTACATTTCTTATTCATGTGAGTCATATTTGTCCCAGATAGGATCTGTAGGGTGCATAAAACCTGAAAATTTGACTACATTCAAGCCCTGCGATCTGAATTGGCTCAACATAAGTGTTCAAATTGAATGACAAGTCATAAACTTCCATCATAACTCTCTCTAGAAAAACCAGCGCAAAGTACAGCGCAAATTTGTTCCTGCTAATATTACTGTGTGGTGCATGCTAGCGCTTAGTGCGTTGTCAAGGTAATAAAGTAAACAGCCGCACTTCCTGTACAGGTTAAAGAATGTATAGAAAACGTGACCCCTTCGTGCAGACTGTCTGCGCACAATCTATAACATAATACGTATAATCAGGAGCATATGCATGAAGGGAAGGAGCATACATCTAGAATTATGGAAAAATAAAGTAAATTACAGAGCTATCTCATGTTAGCCTATTCAATAGACCTAGCTACACTTACGGATGCTTATAATTGGTGCTATACTATACCAGGGACAGTACAATGTGCCATGCACAGTGTGACCACAAGTTATTGACATAATGATCAAAACTTCCATATATGGCAGATTTCTAACTTGCCAACCGTAGCATAATTATTGTGGCCATTTTTGGTACTCCAATTACTGCTCGTGTTATAATATGGAGTAAAGATCTTTAGTCAAGATAAATGTACCTACTATGCATCAGCCTGCATGAGAATCTGGTAAATTTGCTTTATTTTTCGATATTATTACCACTATAATTATTTATGTAACTTATACCCTTCCCTTCATAATATTACATGTAAAAATCATCACAACAGGTGCACACCTGCTGCTGCAGCTCTCATCTCTAGATACATATGCAGCATGCAGAGGAGGTAGGACACGGTCAAAAGGTCACCTATTAGTAACAAAATTCTGGGGCTAATACTGGTTTTTGTGAATGTTTTCAGCAGAATAGCTCTCAGATTAATTGTAAGAAGCAACTTCAGGGGATTGGAATGTTCATTAGGTAGCAATTGATTGGTGACCTTTTGACCCTCCTCTGTGCAGCATGCATGCATAAAAATTATTTGATGATACAATGTGAAACGAGGACTTGAAATCAATGTGCTAAACAAATAACAAACAGTTGGCACTCACTTCAGCCTGAGAATGTAACTCCATCACGGAGAGGTAAATGTGCTAACAACACAAGATCAGCAAGCAAGCAAAAGTAATGGTCCAGCCAACACAGCAGGTTTAGCCAACACAGCAGGTTTAGTCAACAGGAAAACGGTCTGCAACTATTGCAGTACATAGCCAATATTGCTCATGCAATCTGTAACACATTGCATCACTTCCTTGCAATACCTTATATATGCATAATATTATGTAATGGTATTATAATAATTATTATGCAGTGGTTAATTTTTTGTGAATACCACACTACTAATTTTAGGGATAGACAAACAGTAGCTACTTAAAAGTTGTACAGTTTCATGCAAAGGATGTTGAAATGTACATGTACAATAGAATGCACTAATGTAACAAAAATATTGAGAAAATCGTGATTGCTGCACTACAGTAACAATGCTACATGACTATAGATAAACCTATTTAGTCCTGGAGATTCTGGAAATTGTAATCGCAGCTACGTTTCACTATTATTGCAAATGACTAGTCTTGTATGAGCTTCTCCTGGGCTGTCCACTATGAATGGATCTACAGACACTTCCAAAACTGTCAATGTCAGCATGGAAAGAACATTAATGGGTTAATCGCACACTGCATGAACAGTTTATCTCTCTTGCATTAATCCCATCTAAATGTACATGTATGGGCTACACTATAACACGGAATGGAACGGACCGGACCGGACCAATACACTAATCCACGGAATGAACCAGGCAGTTGAAGGCGTGGTTACAGGTGTGGTTTGAAGCTAAAGCTATCTAATCTGAGCACCATGAACACGGAGCTAATCTGCCCGAAGTGAAGGTCTCGCAACTTGCTTTCAAGTTCGTTCACAGCCACCTCAATGGTGAACCTCTTGATCCATTTCATGCAGACTGTCATATCGTTCCATACGCAGTCTTTTGTTAACTATGGTCGTTCCCGGTCTTGTGTGGCCAAAGTGGCCGACATTAAGAAAGACAATGGTGCTGAGAAAGCTAACATTACCTTTAAAATTAGTTCTACTGAGCAAGGTTTCGATGTCTTCGTTGTAGCGAGAGAGCATCTAACTGCCGTGAAGCAAGAATAATATTGAGATCACCTCACCTTAATATTGATCCTCCAGGATCTAATTTAGCCCAATAGTATAAACTACACTAGTCATGACATAATATTTTTAAAGCGCCTGGGAATTATCGGCAGCATGTATGTTTACAAATTAGACGCAGGTAGGCTTTTAATTTTAAACCACACCTATAACCACACCCTAAACTGTCTGTTCCGCAAACTAGTGTATTGGTCTGGTCCAGTTCGCTTCATTCTGTGTTTTAATACAGCCATACCTATACATGTATCATAGAGTTAGTAGACTCTATAAGTAGGATATGGCCCGGATATGCCATATAAGTAATATATTATTTCTGGTCACGTGACTTTCAACCAATCAGATGCATGAAAAGTGTGCTTTAAATAGCATATTGCATACTTAAGTATGCATTAAATAGATATTGCACAGTTTTAGTAGTCTAAACCAGTCAGAACAAGTCACCAAACTATAGCGCTTGAGAGTACAAGTGTGTGAACCATTGATCGTGTAAGTTTCAATGCATCTGCTTGGTTGAAAGTCACTTTGACCAGAAATAAAACATTTAGGACACACTTACCTGGTACTGCGTGTTTTAATGTGGTGCACTCGGATGATCTCGTCTTCGGCTCGTGCATTACACCACCTCGACCGTTATTGCATCATCCTCGTGCACACATTAAAACACTTAATACCAGTTAAGTGTGTTATAAATATTACTTACAGAACCATTTAACTTTCATATACATTCACATACATGATCTATGCCAAAATACCTATCTATCAAGCCCCCAAACATTCATGTAAACAATCAGGTATACCTGAACCACCTTTTTTCTCCGCGTGCATGCGCAAGGGATAAAATAATCGGTTTGTATGTCTGTGGATGTTGTCATCCGCATGAAAATCAGCAGATCTCGAGTTCTAGGCACCTGTGCATGCTGTAAGCATGAGTCAGTAGCTGTCGGTGAAAAAACTGGTTTCTGTACGCTTCAAATTGCTGAACATGGCTGATAGGCGCTACAAATCGTGCATTTTCTGTTCAGCATGCCTATGGTTTACTGATCGTACCCACTCAGTTGGCTATTATGCATGTGCTGATGTGCGCATGCTTGACCTCAATGTAGGTAAGGGTTGCCAAATCATAAAGTGCGTACAGCTCAGCTCTGAATGGAGTGTTTCAATGCTAACTATACAACGCTACAACAGCTGCACAGGGTATGTGCTTGAGAGCTCTTTGTAAAACATGTGCAAATTGTCATTCTCATCTCTCCCAGGGCTAACTCAAGACTGCCTTGATCTCTTACCTCAGTTTTCATATAAATCCACTCCATTATATTAAGTGTAGTTCCATGACACGCTATTTTTGTTATCATGACAGTTAATTAATAAATCGTGGGTTTACGCGGAGTATTTTACAATTGGGTGCCTCCGATATGCTATTTGTCATAATATTAATATACTAGGGTGATGTAAATCATCGAGGGGGTGAGAGCCTTCGCTCACAGAATATCACTCTTTTGCTCTTCGCTACATGTAGTTTGTGTGTGATGTCTCATTTGCTGTAGCCTATTTGCTCTAATCTGGGGTCTCTTTGCTACGTGAATAGGCATGCATTTGCTGTCAGCCAAATCTTAACTCTGGGGTCTCAGAGTACGTAGTCTGTACATGCTCTCTTTGTGCTCCAGCCTAATTGTTCTAGCCTAGTAATGTACATGTAGGTAATTAATACTGAGCTTTAAAGCCTTTGGTGATGCATCACGTACTCAGTGGCATTTATCACTATTACACAAGGCTCAGTACTGTGATAGGCTGTACAGTAGCTAGCTAGCTAGCTAAAGGCTTTAATCAACCTTAGTATGAACTTTGTATTAAAAGAAATGTACTGCTTAAGTCTGCCATCCTACCTTTTGTCTGTTGTCTAGGAGTCTCCTTTCATGGCTGCTCAGGCTCAGTGTTGTTCGTGCTGCTGTTCAGTTCTGGGCACTGTTGTCATGTCTTTTGATTTGGTGAGCTACAATTAAGTTAGCACACGCTGTATGTTGTCAATCTTTACCGATCTGCAATACTGTGCACGCGCATACTGTATGCTGAACACGTGGACGACGTATCGCTACATACACACATACATACATAAGTACAGCGATTTTCTCATATGTATGATATATGTGGGGCTCGCTTCGGCTCGCCCCAATAATGCACATGCTCATACAGTGTTGCCATGGTGAAGTTATGTGACGGAAGTTAGTAGTGCCGGCCTACTCAGAAAATCTAGTGAGTTGGGCAACTGATAATCGATAAAATAATTGTAGCTACTACAAATATGTTTGATGAATAATCGAGATCCGGCAATTTTAGTGGTGACAACAACAGACAGACAGATAGACCAACCGATTATTTTATATCCCTTGCGCATGCGACAATCTTGGTAGTCTCGTGGGCCAGCCAAGCCCGTGTGATTGGCTGGCCCGCGAGACTACCTTAAAACATCATCTCATGTTCTGAAATTATCTTGCTAAGGTAACTCACCACTAGCTCTGGGTCCAGCATCTTGCTTGGTGATTGACACATGGGCATCTCACAGAAGATGTATAATATACCTATGGTGGTAGTTTATAGGCGTATAAAATACTTACCATTCACATACCGTTATTCATGAAATTTTCTTTGTTAAAAAATTTTCGTCTCGCACAAAAAGTGACGAAAATTTTTTACGCAAAAAATTTTTACTAGTATTACTATACGGTGAATATGTGACCGTATCTGGGAAAACCCACCATGTAGCAAATTATATGAAATTTTAGTTAGCTACAGATTTGATAAGCCCTATCCCAGAGCTAATTCACCGGCAAGTTTGAGACTGATCACGCGCTTCGATTTAGCGTCCTTAGCAACAGGCTCCGTGTACGGCAGCTGTACAGACTAGGTAGATCGAGACACTTGGAAATGAAGGCTTATTTCGCCTTGGTATGTTACATTTAGCCTCCGTAGGTGATGGTAACAGTTATTAGAAAGGTTCTTTGACATGAATACGACAAAAACTCGACTTTGACAATTTTCGACCAGAGCTACTAAAAACGCGCATTGCGCGACTTGCGCATTTTTGCGATATGCCGGGTTTTCGCAAATCCAGTCACATATATGGCACGCATTTGATATGAATGAAAATGTTGTCACACGAAAATTTATAACACAAACATTTCGCGAATTACGATATTTTGGGTTTTCAATGATTGCGAATTGCGAGTTTCTTTCAGTGTATTACAATTATGCAGTATGGGGTTGACCATCACAATTATTGTTGTCTTCTGAACGTACACATGTGTATCCATGGTAGCTGTGCCCACGGGATATAAAAATAGTTATATCACGGACTTGAGGGATGTATGGCATTTACACAGTCGATTTCAAATGCGTTTGAACATGCGTGTGTGCGTGGACACACTGCGTACCATTACGTGAAGAAGCTGGCCATTCATGTAAGTCCCTAAATTCATAAATTTGCCAAAATAAATACCTCTCGGAGGCATAAATTTGCATGAAGTTGGTGGCCTCCCACATGCTCCCACACATGCATGTTCAAATGCAGCCGAAATCGACTGTACTGCACTCAGCCCGAGGGTGCGAAGATCACACTCTGCAATATGTATTGGTATAATAGTTGGCAATTTTCAAGGGAGAAATCCCCCCCCCCCCGTACCTGCTGGGTGTGTGTGTTATAATATTCAGTTCAAAGATAGGGCAGGCCACGAAAGGCTTACAAAAATTATGATTTCCAGGTGTAAAGTACGCCCGGGTGAAAGATGGACTCTCCTCCGTACTGTAGGTTAGTAGTGTTCTGACCTTATATGCTGTAGCTGGATTACAATGCTTGTGGAAAGCAAGTAAAAATGTTAATCACCCGCAAGCACTTCCTATGTGGCTTACACCATCTGAGTATGCATATGCACAGTACAAGTCACGTGAAAGGTAAATGCTACAGACACATTTTGCATTACCTCTAGATTCTGTATTCTTGCATCAACTTATTTTGCTATTGTGGTTGTGTAATGTTGTAAGCCACATGCTATGTATACCTTGACCTTGTGCTTGCACCATAGAGCTTGAGCTTGCACCATAGAGCTAGCTAGATCTTGCACCATAGACCTTGCACGATAAACAGCATGGTGCAAGATCTAGCTACATGTAGTATGTAGCTCTATGGTGCAAGCTGTATGGTGCAAGGTCATTTCTCATTCTAAAGATTCTTGGATTAGGGATTAGCAACGATTACAAGAAGTAGTAATGGGTGATATTTTGAGCGGTACGTAAGTAAACACAGCATTATGCAGTATCACTAACCTCTAGCTATTATCTTTAGTAGTTGCAGTTAATGAGCTCCACTATCTTCAGTGGCGGCTGGCTGAAAGGGAGAGAATATTGACTGAGATAGAGAGGAGGTGGAGAGCAGGAGAACGGCTATCTCATGCAGGTAAAACTGAACCAAGTATAAACATTCAATATTAACTCACTCACCTACATGTGTAACAGCAGATCATCATCCAAGGAGGAGCCTTAAACGTAGGAGAGGGAGGCGTAGGAGAGGGCAGCGAAGGCATCCTCCATCTTCCCAGCCTCCTACTGCTGGCAACTCTCTCCATTCACCTGGGCCCACTCCCACTGGAAGCTGTAGTCCCGGGCCTTCTACCTCAACAGAGTCTCCTCCTCTTCCTTCTCCTCCAGAGAATTTGATTAACCTCGATGACGTACCACAACCTACACCTGGACAGTCAATGGAGGGACTAATGGCTACTCTGAATCTTCATTGAAAGCAAACTACCAATGACTGATACATAATATTGCATTTAAAGTTGTGACACCTACTTGTAGATAAGAAAACAAAGATTCTCTATGGACAACTTAGTGATCGGTGGCACAAATTGTACACCGACCACTAAGTTATTCACAGAGAATCTTCGTTATCTTATTTACATTTCATGTTCATTGTATTTATTATAATACTATCTATAAAAAATATTTTCAGACAATCAATTTTCTTATATAGTCCGTGTCATAACCTACGATTGGTCAGAACTGTAGGGCCGTGTGCACAAACAAGGGTGACCATAGAGACGCATTCTTGAATGAGTGCGCGAAGCACCGCACATTTCGAGAGGCTTGCTGAGCCGGCCACCGAGCCTCGAGCGAAGCGAGAGGCGAGATGGACTGTTCTTTGTCATACCTGTCAATAGTCCGGTAGATTCGACGTTCTCGGTCCACTCGAATGTCTCCCTTGCACACTTCTTGGTGGTGGTTCGAACATGCAGCTACTGTTGGCCTGAGAGGTGTGGCCTACGCGATATTAGGTTCAAAGTTCATTTATTTTCATCTGTGCATGCGCACTGTACTAGCGGGCTATCTACTGTTGATATGCAGGGAGATGATACCATTTAGATTTTCTCTTCTGAGCACGTACTGTCAATAGCTCGTGCATATTAGCCACACTATCCCATTATTGTGACATCAAACATACTTGTACTATCACGTTTCGTTTGATGACACAAACACATAATTCTATTCAGTGGACTCTATACAAGTAGAGATGGCCCGGATACGCCCATATACGCATGTAGTATCATACCAAGGTCTTAAAATTCAACTAAAATATGGTTAACCTTGATTACAGCCTGATTTTCTACCAAGAAGCCCAGGTACATAATGTAAGTATACTATATTTATAAGTATCTCATAAACGGGGTCGACAAAATGCCCAAGTTGTCAACCTCCAAATGGATCAGAATGGCCAACTTGACACAGCCACCCTGGTTACTATACAATGGTAAATTTCACTAGGAGAAAATTTTTGTCAATGCTGTTCTACTTCACAAAATAACGAGGAAATTACAAGCAAGGGAGCTAGCTCAAGTAAAGCTTTTGCGCTCAATGGTAATCGCTTCAATGTCAACCTCACAGCCAACAGTTGATCATCACTACTTTTGGACATCACTTGGGAGAGGGACTTTGTGCTATCCTCCACAGCATTCAGTGCGATCTCTTCTATCAGGGGGTGCAACTAGCTACTAGTAAGTAGGAATGGCCACAAACAAGACTAGGGATAATGCACACATAAGATGCATCCCTACACACGTTTTCAAAGAAACTCTGTTGCTTGAACTGTGTAGGGATGCATCTTGTCTGTGCATTATCCCCACTAGTCTTGTTTGTGTACTATCTGGTCCTGCCATCCCTACTTACTTCTTCAGTTGTTTTTATTCTTGCAGTTACTATAGACACAGTCCAGCTAAAACTCAAGCACTGAAGCCCCATCTGACCTAACCTGGAGGCTATGCAAGGTTCTATCTTTGACTAGATAACATGACAGTGAAAGTGTTATCAAGAGCTAGTGGCCACAAACAAGTCAAACTGCATGGTTTATTACTAAACTTTATAAACTTCATTAACTCACTTGAGGAAAGGGAGAAGAGAAGAAAGAGGCCACAGAGAGGGGTGGAAAGCTCTGCTCACACTGATGCGAACTATCTTCCCATCACAGATATCAGCACACTATGCCTGAATGGAAGGAATGTGACAGATCATGTATGTCCATACATTTGTTGGTTTACTAAAAGAAAGCAGTATACACACTGTACTAGAAACGCTGGCCTCGTCCCCAGGTTCCCCGATCTTTTCAAAGCATAGTACAGAATGCTTCAAGGGAGCAATCAAGTGCTTGTTACCCCGCATGCATGCGCAAGGGGTAAAGTAATCAGTCACGTCCTTGTTGTCAACAAAATATCACGGCACCTGTGTGAGCTGTAAGCGCAATAAATCTGTCGAATTTGACAAAAAACTGGAATTGAGTGGTAAGACCTACAAGTCACAAATAGTGCATTTTGGCTGGCCATCGTAGCCATGCTCACTGACTGTGCCCAGGAGCAGTACATGCATTTATGCATGTTCTTTCTGCTCATGCACACAATCATCCTAGGTAAAGGTCGTCTTCAGCATAATACATCAAGGCGTGCGGGGTATGTGCTGTATTGAGCTCTAGTTTTGCCAATCAAAATCCTCAATCACCACTGTAGGTGGGAGTACCGGCTGCATAATGGTCACCACTGCTTGGTGCATCAACAATAAATCAGTGTCCATAAAATATTTTCAAATCTCAGGCCTGGTGTATATTGTATAGCTCAGCACCAAGGAGTGAGCCACTAATCCCCCACTAGCTGCCTATTCCTGTGGTGTAACATGTTCCCCCCTCTCACCCAAGCGAATACACGTAGTTTTCGATACAAAAACACCAAATAGCTGACATATAAATTTACATTCTAGTTCTCTGACCCGGCTGCCAAAGGCATAGCGGGACAACCCATCCCGTGCGATGGGCTGTCCCACTAGACTATCATCTTGGTACTTCGGCACATAGTCACCTTCTGAAATTATCGTACCAAGGTAGGTAACTTACCTAATAACCGCCAGCCAGCCTGTTGAGTACTTTGACCCAGACCATGCGTCGATTTGCACAATTGCACGTGCGCAAACCTGATCCTATAACCCCGCCCAGCTAGTTATTTATAGTTAAAGCGTCACAGCTGCGCACGTGCACGAGGGCACCGCGTGCGCAGTGCGGCTATAATACTTTTAAAAGTGACGACCCTAACCTTCGAAAATCTCTTCTACTGGACTTGCAGAAGATGGGAGTGCGGTGTTGTTAACAAGCTAGTTGAGATGATCTAAAAGGTATATTTTCCGATGAATTTGGTGAATATCCACCCATGCATTTTTACTCAATCAAGGTCGGACCTTAATTGCATTAGATTAGATTGTGCACTGCAATAGGATCGTATAATCGTATTAGATGAGCCACGGCTACCTGACCTCGATAACCCCTTGGTTTTACTGGAAGTCTTGATCACCGCTGATTTTCTGTGAACGTGTACGTGCAGGAACCTCCAGACTATTTCCACAAACTATTCTATTCTTCCTTCTACCAGTCACTGGAGGTGCAGCCTTGGAAAATACATTCATTTTTTGATATCTCTCTCGGTAGCTACCTATATGACCTACGCTTACAGTCTCTCCTCCACACTAAAGAATCAATCTTTGATGTTACTTGCTCTCAATTACCTTGCACTAGTTTTGCTATAGACTGGATTTGAAAACAACTAGCAGTTGCCTTTGGCTAAATGGGATTCACAGGAAAGTCCCAGAATTGCAATTTCTTGCATTACATTGGATAATGTGTTACATTATTATGACGATGATATGACCCCTCACCACAGGCATTGCATGTTATACCCAGCATGGATGTGAATTGTTTGAAAAAAATGTAGCCCCCCTCTCGCCTTTCGTGCAGAACACAAGACCACGTAAATGGTCCACTGATTTTATGCACTTATCAATGAAATCCCCTGCACCCCCCTCCCAGGAAGACGTGTGGGTATGATAAAGGGATTGATGAGGGGCATTTCCACTCCCAGAGTGGGAAATTGACATGATATGACCCAAAGCTCAAGAAAGGCCTCAATGACCTGCTAACTGTGAAACACTACAAATCTTGGAAGTAAAGGATAATGCACCTATCAATAGTATGCCCCGCCTACCCCACCTGGGGCATAGGTGGGGGAAAACATGGGAGTTTGTCGTTAAAGCCTGGCCCCATAGGTCGGGCAAGGTGGGGCATTTGTCAACACTGTGCATTAACTAGAATAGTTGAAAATTAAAGCTTGCTCGCCTTTTATGAAGTGCCACAATAGTAATTGGAACTTCCCGATATGGGGGATGGGGGTGTGGACGGGGATAGAACCCTATAATTATGCCCCATATATGGGGCTAGGTACACAATCTATAGGACAAATCACCCATCATTCCCCCATCTCCCCCAGGTGGGGGAGGTGGGGCATACCATTGATAGGTGCATAAGCCCCACAAGAAACTATAGCCTACCGCACTAGACATGGCTCACGTACCCTCAACACGCGATTGGTGCAAGTGAGGGCTGCAAAAGTGTCCCCCCACGTTTCTCTCTCTCTCTCTTTTATTTTCGTAGGTCACTTACCAAGGTGTCATGATTGCTCAAGCGAACGGTACACTCTGACCCGGACCGTAGTCTTCTTAGCTCAGGTTAGTCACGTACCCAGGCTCTTACCCGCCCCATACGAAGCTAAGCTCAGGTCAACTGCACTGTACTGTGTCCATTTGTGCGTGCGCAAGCCGGTCTGCTAGTTACGTTAGCATAGCGCATGCGCGCACACGCGCACGCGCACACGCGCACGCACACACGCGCGGTGACGCATATCAACGTAACCATCACGCACGTGCACAAAGGCGCCGCGCGCGCAGTGCGGCCGTCATACTTATAAAAGTGACGACCCTAACCTTCACAAATCTCTTCTACTTGACTTGCAGAAGGAGAGAGTACGATTTTGGTAACAAGCGAGTAGCGACGATCCAAAAGGTATATTTTAAAGTAAAT
>OZ219976.1:0-31023 GCA_964291365.2 Stappiaceae bacterium | reverse complement strand
CAACAGCAGATTCAACAGCTTCAACAAAAGTAGAGCTCTCTAGAGCTCATAATAGCCTACAATAATCAACAGCTTCAACAACAGATTCGACATCTTCAATAAAACTAGAGCACATAATAGCCTACATCAACATCTTCAACAACAGATTCAACAGCTTCAATTAAACTAGAGTACATAATAGCCTACAACAATCAACAGCTTTAACAACAGATTCAACAGCTTCAACAACAACAGATTCAACAGCTTCAACAAAACTAGAGCTCTGTAGAGCTCATAATAGCCTACAACAATCAACATCTTCAACAACAACAGATACAACAGCTTCAATTAAACTAGAGTACTTAATAGCCTACAACAATCAACAGCTTTAACAATAACAGATTCAACAGCTTCAACAACAACATATCCAACAGCTTCAACAAAACTAGAGCTCTCTAGAGCACATAATAGCTTACAACAATCAACAGCTTCAACAACAACAGATTCAACAACTTCAACAAAACTAGAGCTCTCTAGAGCACATAATAGCTTACAACAATCAACAGCTTCAACAACAACAGATTCAACAACTTCAACAAAACTAGAGTTCTCTAGAGCACATAGTAGCTTACAACAATCAACTGCTTCAACAAAAACAGATTCAACAGCTTCAACAACAACAGATTCGACAGCTTCAACAGAACTAGAGCTATCTAGAGCACATAATAGCTTACAACAGTCAACAGCTTCAACAAAAACAGATTCAACAGCTTCAACAACAACAGATTCGACAGCTTCAACAAAACTAGAGCTATCTTGAGCACATAATAGCCTACAACAATCAACAGCTTTAACAACAAATTCAACAGCTTCAACAACAACAGATTCAACAGCTTCAACAAAACTAGAGCTCTCTAGAGCTCATAATAGCCTACAATCAACAGCTTCAACAACAGATTCAACATCTTCAATAAAACTATAGCACATACTATCCTACAACAATCAACATCTTCAACAACAACAGATTAAACAGCTTCAATTAAACTAGAGTACATAATAGCCTACAACAATCAACAGCTTTAACAACAGATTCAACAGCTTCAACAACAACAGATTCAACCGCTTCAGCAAAACTAGAGCTCTCTAGAGTTCATAATAGCCTACAACAATCAACAGCTTCAACAACAGACTCAACATCTTCAATAGAACTATAGCACATACTAGCCTACAACAATCAACAGCTTTAACAACAGATTCAACAGCTTTGACAACAACAGATTCAACAGTTTCAACAAAACTAGAGCTCTCTAGAGCTCATAATAGCCTACAATAATCAACAGCTTCAACGACAGATTCAACATCTTCAATAAAACTAGAGCACATAATAGCCTACAACAATCAACATCTTCAACAACAACAGATTAAACAGCTTCAATTAAACTAGAGTACATAATAGCCTACAACAATCAACAGCTTTAACAACAGATTCAACAGCTTCAACAACAGATTCAACCGCTTCAGCAAAACTAGAGCTCTGTAGAGCTCATAATAGCTTACAACAATCCACAGCTTCAACAACAGATTCAACAGTTTCAATTAAACTAGAGTACATAATAGCCTACAACAATCAACAGCTTTAACAATAACAGATTCAACAGCTTCAACAACATGTCCAACAGCTTCAACAAAACTAGAGCTCTCTAGAGCACATAATAGCTTAAAACAATCAACAGCTTGAACAACAACAGATTCAACAACTTCAACAAAACTAGAGCTCTCTAGAGCACATAATAGCTTACAACAATCAACAGCTTCAACAACAACAGATTCAACAACTTCAACAAAACTAGAGCTCTCTAGAGCACATAATAGCTTACAACAATCAATAGCTTCAACAAAAACAGATTCAGCAGCTTCAACAACAACACATTCGACAGCTTCAACAAAACTAGAGCTATCTAGAGCTCATAATAGCCTACAACAATCAACAGCTTTAACAACAGATTCAACAGCTTCAACAACAACAGATTCAACAGCTTCAACAAAACTAGAGCTCTCTAGAGCTCATAATAGCCTACAACAATCAACAGCTTCAACAACAGATTCAACATCTTCAATAAAACTATAGCACATACTAGCCTACAACAATCAACATGTTTAACAACAGATTCAACAGCTTCAACAGCAGATTCAACAGCTTCAACAAAACTAGAGCTCTCTAGAGCTCATAATAGCCTACAACAATCAACAGCTTCAACAACAGATTCAACATCTTCAATAAAACTAGAGCACATAATAGCCTACAACAATCAACATCTTCAACAACAACAGAATCAACAGCTTCAATTAAACTAGAGTATATAATAGCCTACAACAATCAACAGCTTTAACAACAGATTCAACAGCTTCAACAACAACAGATTCAACAGCTTCAACAAAACTAGAGCTCTCTAGAGCTCATAATAGCCTATAACAATCAACAGCTTCAACAACAGATTCAACATCTTCAATAAAACTATAGCACATACTAGCCTACAACAATCAACAGGTTTAACAACAGATTCAACAGCTTCAACAGCAGATTCAACAGCTTCAACAATCAACATCTTCAACAACAACAGATTCAACAGCTTCAATTAAACTAGAGTACATAATAGCCTACAACAATCAACAGCTTTAACAACAGATTCAACAGCTTCAACAACAACAGATTCAACAGCTTCAACAAAACTAGAGCTCTCTAGAGCTCATAATAGCCTACAATAATCAACAGCTTCAACAACAGATTCAACATCTTCAATAAAACTAGAGCACATAATAGCCTACAACAATCAACATCTTCAACAACAACAGATTCAACAGCTTCAATTAAACTAGAGTACATAATAGCCTACAACAATCAACAGCTTTAACAATAACAGATTCAACAGCTTCAACAACAACAGATCCAACAGCTTAAACAAAACTAGAGCTCTCTAGAGCACATAATGTAGCCAACAACAATCAACATCTTCAACAACAGAATGATTTAACAGCTTCAACAAAACTAGAGCTCTCTAGAGCACATAATAACTTACAACAATCAACAGCTTCAACAACAACAGATTCAACAACTTCAACAAAACTAGAGCTCTCTAGAGCACATAATAGCTTACAACAATCAATAGCTTCAACAAAAACAGATTCAACAGCTTCAACAACAACAGATTCGACAGCTTCAACAACAGATTCAATAGTTTCGACAATACTAGATCTCTCTAGAGCATATATTGTAGCCTACAACAATGAACATCTTCAACTACAACAGATTTAACAACTTCAATAAAGCTAGAACACATAATAGCCTACAACAATGAACAGCTTTAACAACAACAGATTCAACAGCTTGAACAACAGATTAAACAGCTTAAACAAAACTAGAGCTCTTTAGAGCACATAATGTTGCCTACAACAATCAACATCTTCAACAACAGATTCAACATCTTCAACAAAATTGGAGCTCTTTAGAGCACATAATGTAGCCTACAACAATCAACAGTTTCAACAACAGATTCAACAATTTCAACAAGACTAGAGCTCTCTAGAGCACATAATAGCCTACAACAATGAACAGCTTTAACAACAACAGATTCAACAGCTTCAACAAAACTAGAGCTCTCTAAAGCTCATAATAGCCTACAACAATCAACAGCTTCAACAACAGATTCAACATCTTCAATAAAACTAGAGCACATAATAGCCTACAACAATCAACAGCTTTAACAACAACAGATTCAACAGCTTCACCATCAACATATTCAACAAAACTAGAGCTCTCTAGAACACATAATAACCTACAAAAATGAACAGCTTCAACAGGAGATTCTACTGCTTCAATAAAATTAGAGCTCTCTAGAGCACATAATAGCCTACAATAATTAACAGCTTCAACAACAGATTCAACAGTTTTAACAAGACTAGAACTCTCTAGAACATAATAATAACCTACAAAAATGAACAGCTTCAACATGAGATTCTACTGCTTCAATAAAATTAGAGCTCTCTAGAGCACATAATGGCCTACACAATCAATAGCTTCACTATCAACAGATTCAACAACTTCGACAAAACTTGAGCTCTCTAGAACACATAATGTAGCCTACAACAATCAACATCTTCAACAATAGATTCAACAGCTTCAATAAAACTAGAGAACATAATAGCGTACAACAATCAACAGCTTTAACAACAATAGATTAAACAACAACAGATTGAACAGCTTCGACAGAACTAGATCTTTCTAGAGCACATAATGTAGCCTACAACAATCGACATTTTCAGGAACAAATTCAACAGCTTCAATAAAACTTAGCACATAATAGCCCACAACAATCAACAACTTTAACAACAGATTCAACAGCTTCAACAATAACAGATTCAACAGCTTCAACAATAACAGATTCAACAGCTTCAACAAAACTAGAGCTCTCTAGAGCACATAATAGCTTACAACAATCAACAGCTTAAACAACAACAGATTCAACAGCTTCAACAAAACTAGAGCTCTCTAGAGCACATAATAGCTTACAACAATCAACAGCTTCAACAACAACAGATTCAACAACTTCAACAAAACTAGAGCTCTCTAGAGCACATAATAGCTTACAACAATCAACAGCTTCAACAACAACAGATTCAACAGCTTCAATTAAGCTAGAGTACATAATAGCCTACAACAATCAACAGCTTTAACAATAACAGATTCAACAGCTTCAACAACAACATATCCAACAGCTTCAACAAAACTAGAGCTCTCTAGAGCACATAATAGCTTACAACAATCAACAGCTTCAACAACAACGGATTCAACAACTTCAACAAAACTAGAGCTCTCTAGAGCACGTAATAGCTTACAACAATCAACAGCTTCAACAACAACAGATTCAACAACTTCAACAAAACTAGAGGTCTCTATTGCACATAATAGCCTACAACAATCAACAGCTTCAACAACTGATTCAACAGCTTCAATAAAACTAGAGCACATAATAGCCTACAACAATCAACAGCTTTAGCAACAACAGATTCAACAGCTTCAACAAGAACAGATTCAACAGCTTCAACAAAACTAGAGCTCTCTAGAGCACATAATAGCTTACAACAATCAACAGCTTCAACAACAACAGATTCAACAACTTCAACAAAACTAGAGGTCTCTATTGCACATAATAGCCTACAACAATCAACAGCTTCAACAACTGATTCAACAGCTTCAATAAAACTAGAGCACATAATAGCCTACAACAATCAACAGCTTTAGCAACAACAGATTCAACAGCTTCAACAACAACAGATTCAACAGCTTCAACAAAACTAGAGCTCTCTAGAGCAGACAATGTAGTCTACAACAATCAACATCTGCAACAACAACAGATTCAACAACTTCAACAAAACTAGAGGTCTCTATTGCACATAATAGCCTATAACAATCAACAGCTTCAACAACTGATTCAACAGCTTCAATAAAACTAGAGCACGTAATAGCCTACAACAATCAACAGCTTTAGCAACAACAGATTCAACAGCTTCAACAAGAACAGATTCAACAGCTTCAACAAAACTAGAGCTCTCTAGAGCACATAATAGCTTACAACAATCAACAGCTTCAACAACAGATTCAACAGCTTCAACAAAACTAGAGCTCTCTAGAGCACATAATAGCTTACAACAATCAATTGCTTCAACAAAAACAGATTCAACAGCTTCAACAACAGATTCAACAGCTTCAACAAAATTAGAGCTCTCTAGAGCACATAATAGCCTACAACAATCAACAGCTTCAATAATAGATTCAACAGCTTCAACAAAACTAGAGCTCTCTAGTGCACATAATTGCCGACAACAATCAACTGCTTCAACAGCAGATTCAACAGCTTCAACAAACAGACTCAACAACTTCAACATATCTAGAGCTCTCTAGAGCTCATAATAGCTTACAACAATCTAGAGCTCTGGGTTGGGTTGAGCTCTCTAGAGCACATAATGTAGCCTACAACAATCAACAGCTTCAACAAAAACAGATTCATAAAACTAGAGCACATAATAGCCTACAACAATCAACAGCTTTAACAACAACAGACTCAACATCTTCAACAAGAGATTCAACAGCTTCAACAAAACTAGAGCTCTCTAGAGCTCATAATAGCCTACAATAATCAACAGCTTCAACAACAGATTCAACAAAATTAGAGTTCTCCAGATGACATAACAGCTTCAACAACAGATTCAACATTTTCAACAAAATTAGAGCTCTCTAGAGCACATAATAGCCTACAACAATCAACAGCTTCAACAATACTAGAGCTCTCTAGAACACATAATGTAGCCTACAACAATCAACAGCTTCAACCACAAC
The DNA here is from genome assembly GCA_964291365.2 of Stappiaceae bacterium. Classification (GTDB taxonomy): domain Bacteria; phylum Pseudomonadota; class Alphaproteobacteria; order Rhizobiales; family Stappiaceae; genus JBDWFY01. Next base: position 24,650 of record OZ219976.1, on the reverse strand, counting down.
AGATTCAACAGCTTCAACAAAACTAGAGCTCTCTAGAGCACATAATAGCGTACAACAATCAACAGCTCCAACAACAGCAGATTCAACAGCTTCAACAAAACTAGAGCTCTCTAGAGCACATAATAGCGTACAACAAACAACATCTTCAGCAACAACAGATTCATAAGCTTCAATAAAACTAGACCTCTCCAGAGCACATAATTGCCTACAACAATCAACAGCTTCAACAACAGATTCAACAAAACTAGAGTTCTCCAGATGACATAATAGCTTACAACAATCAACAGCTTCAACATTTTCAACAAAACTAGAGCTCTCTAGATCACATAATAGCCTACAACAATCAACAGCTTCAACAATACTAGAGCTCTCTAGTACACATAATTGCCGACAACAATCAACAGCTTCAACAGCAAATTCAACAGCTTCAACAAAACTAGAGCTCTCTAGAGCACATAATAGACTACAACAATCAACATCTCCAACAACAGATTCAACAATTTCAACAAAACTAGAGCTCTCTAGAACACATAGTAGCCTACAACAATCAACGGCCACAACAACAGATTCAACGGCTTCAACAAATCTAGAGCTCTCTAGAGCACATAATGTAGCCTACAACAACCAACAGCTTTAACACCAACAGATTCAACAGCTTCAACAAAACTAGAGTTCTCTAGAGCACATAAAAGTCTACAGCAATCAACAGCTTCTACATCAACAGCTTCAACAAAACTAGAGCTCTCTAGAGCACATAATAGCTTACAACAATCAACAGCTTCAACAACAGATTCAACTGCCTTAACAAAACTAGAGTTCTTTAGAGCACATAATATAGCCTACAACAATCAACAGGTTCAATAAAAACAGATTCAACAGTTTTAACAACAAAATATTCAACAGCTTAAACAAAACTAGAACTCTCTAGAGCACATAATAGCCTACAACAATCAACAGCTTCAACAACAACAGATTCAACAGCTTCAACAAAACTAGAGCTCTCTAGACCACATAATGTAGCTTACAAACCAATCAACATCTTCAACAACAACACATTCAACAGCTTCAACAAAACTAGAGCCATAATCTAGCCTACAACAATCAACAGCTTTAATAACAACAGATTCAACAGCTTCAACAAAAGTAGAGCTCTCTAGAGCACATAATAGCTTACAACAATCAACAGCTTCTACAACAAATTCAACAGCTTCAACATAGTGATTGAAGCTATTGATTTATTGGGGCGAGCTACACTTACACAAAATAGACTGTACTCACAATCAACAGCTTTAATTGTACTAACAAGATCAACTGATTGAACAGCTTCAACACTACCAACAATCAACAGCTTCAACAACAACAGATTCAACATCAACGACAATCAACAACTTCAACATGGATATCAACAGATTTAACAACTGATTCAACAGCTTCAAAAACAGATTCACCAACTACAGCTTCAACAATCAACAGCTTCAACAAAACTAGAGCTCTCAAGAGCTCATAATAGCCTACAACAATCAACAGCTTCAACAACAGATTCAACTGCTTCAACAAAACTAGAGCTCTCTAAAGCACATAATGTAGCCTACAACAATCAACAGCTTCAACAACAGATTCAACAACTTCAACAAAACTAGAGCTCTCTATTACACATAATAGCCTACAACAATCAACAGCTTCAACAACAACAGATTCAACAGCTTGAACAAAACTAGAGCTCTCTATAGCATATAATAGCCTACAACAATCAACAGCTTCAACAACAACAGATTCAACAGCTTAAACAAAACTAGAGCTCTCTATAGAAACTAGAGCTCTCTATAGCATATAATAGCCTACCACAATCAACTACTTCAACAACAACAGATTCAGCAGCTTAAACAAAACTAGACCTCTCTATAACATATAATAGCCTACAACAATCAACAATTTCAACAACAGATTCGACAGCTTAAACAAAACTAGAGCTTTCTATAACATATAATAGCCTACAACAATCAACAGCTTCAACAACAGATTCAACAGCTTAAACAAAACTAGAGCTCTCTATAGCATATAATAGCCTACAACAATCAACAGCTTCAACAACAACAGATTCAACAGCTTCAACAAAACTAGAGCTCTCTAGAGCACATAATGTAGCCTACAACAATCAACATCTTCAACAAAAATAGATTCAACAGCTTTAATAAACTAGAGCACATAATAGCCTACAACAATCAACAGCTTTAACAACAACAGATTCAACAGCTTCAACAAAACTAGAGCTCTCTAGAGCACATAATAGCTTACAACAATCAACAGCTTCTACAACAAATTCAACAGCTTCAACATAGTGATTGAAGCTATTGATTTATTGGGGCGAGCTACACTTACACAAAATAGACTGTACTCACAATCAACAGCTTTAATTGTACTAACAAGATCAACTGATTGAACAGCTTCAACACTACCAACAATCAACAGCTTCAACAACAACAGATTCAACATCAACGACAATCAACAACTTCAACATGGTTATCAACAGATTTAACAACTGATTCAACAGCTTCAAAAACAGATTCAACAACTACAGCTTCAACAATCAACAGCTTCAACAACAGATTTAACAGCTTCAACAAAACTAGAGCTCTCAAGAGCTCATAATAGCCTACAACAATCAACAGCTTCAACAACAGATTCAACTGCTTCAACAAAACTAGAGCTCTCTAAAGCACATAATGTAGCCTACAACAATCAACAGCTTCAACAACAGATTCAACAACTTCAACAAAACTAGAGCTCTCTATTACACATAATAGCCTACAACAATCAACAGCTTCAACAACAACAGATTCAACAGCTTGAACAAAACTAGAACTCTCTATAGCATATAATAGCCTACAACAATCAACTGCTTCAACAACAGATTCGACAGCTTAAACAAAACTAGACCTCTCTATAACATATAACAGCCTACAACAATCAACAGCTTCAACAACAACAGATTCAACAGCTTAAACAAAACTAGAGCTCTCTATAGTATATAATAGCCTACAACAATCAACAGCTTCAACAACCACTGATTCAACAGCTTTGACAAAATTAGAGCTCTCTAGAGCACATAATGTAGCCTACAACAATCAACATCTTCAACAAAAATAGATTCAACATCTTTAATAAACTAGAGCACATAATAGCCTACAACAATCAACAGCTTTAACAACAACAGATTCAACAGCTTCAACAAAACTAGAGCTCTCTATTGCACATAATAACCTACAACAATCAACAGCTTCAACAACACATTCGACAGCTTAAACAAAACTAGAGCTCTCTATAGCATATAATAGCCTACAACAATCAACAGCTTCAACAACAGATTCAACTGCTTCAACAAAACTAGAGCTCTCTAAAGCACATAATGTAGCCTACAACAATCAACAGCTTCAACAACAACAGATTCAACAACTTCAACAAAACTAGAGCTCTCTATTACACATAATAGCCTACAACAATCAACAGCTTCAACAACAACAGATTCAACAGCTTGAACAAAACTAGAACTCTCTATAGCATATAATAGCCTACAACAATCAACAGCTTCAACAACAGATTCAACAGCTTCGACAGAACTAGAGCTCTCTAGAACACATAATGTAGCCTACAACAATCAACAGGTTCAATAAAAACAGATTCAACAGTTTCAACAACAAAATATTCAACAGCTTAAACAAAACTAGAACTCTCTAGAGCACATAATAGCCTACAACAATCAACAGCTTCAACAACAACAGATTCAACAGCTTCAACAAAACTAGAGCTCTCTAGACCACATAATGTAGCTTACAAACCAATCAACATCTTCAACAACAAAAGATTCAACAGCTTCAACAAAACTAGAGCCATAATCTAGCCTATAACAATCAACAGCTTTAACAACAACAGATTCAACAGCTTCAACAAAAGTAGAGCTCTCTAGAGCACATAATAGCTTACAACAATCAACAGCTTCTACAACAAATTCAACAGCTTCAACATCGTGATTGAAGCTATTGATTTATTGGGGCGCACTTACACAAAATAGACTGTGCTCACAATCAACAGCTTTAATTGTACTAACAAGATCAACTGATTGAACAGCTTCAACACTACCAACAATCAACAGCTTCTACAACAACAGATTCAACATCAACGACAATGAACAACTTCAACATGGATATCAACATATTTAACAACTGATTCAACAGCTTCAAAAACAGATTCAACAACTACAGCTTCAACAATCAACAGCTTCAACAACAGAATTAACAGCTTCAACAAAACTAGAGCTCTCAAGAGCTCATAATAGCCTACAACAATCAACAGCTTCAACAACAGATTCAACTGCTTCAACAAAACTAGAGCTCTCTAAAGCACATAATGTAGCCTACAACAATCAACAGCTTCAACAACAGATTCAACAACTTCAACAAAACTAGAGCTCTCTATTACACATAATAGCCTACAACAATCAACAGCTTCAACAACAACAGATTCAACAGCTTGAACAAAACTAGAGCTCTCTACAGCATATTATAATAGCCTACAACAATCAACAGCTTCAACAACAACAGATTCAACAGCTTAAACAAAACTAGAGCTCTCTATTGCACATAATAGCCTACAACAATCAACTGCTTCAACAACAACAGATTCGACAGCTTAAACAAAACTAGACCTCTCTATAACATATAATAGCCTTCAACAATCAACAGCTTCAACAACAACAGATTCAACAGCTTAAACAAAACTAGAGCTCTCTATAGTATATAATAGCCTACAACAATCAACAGCTTCAACAACCACTGATTCAACAGCTTTGACAATATTAGAGCTCTCTAGAGCACATAATGTAGCCTACAACAATCAACATCTTCAACAAAAATAGATTCAACAGCTTTAATAAACTAGAGCACATAATAGCCTACAACAATCAACAGCTTTAACAACAACAGATTCAACAGCTTCAACAAAACTAGAGCTCTCTATTGCACATAATAACCTACAACAATCAACAGCTTCAACAACACATTCGACAGCTTAAACAAAACTAGAGCTCTCTATAGCATATAATAGCCTACAACAATCAACAGCTTCAACAACAGATTCAACTGCTTCAACAAAACTAGAGCTCTCTAAAGCACATAATGTAGCCTACAACAATCAACAGCTTCAACAACAACAGATTCAACAACTTCAACAAAACTAGAGCTCTCTATTACACATAATAGCCTACAACAATCAACAGCTTCAACAACAACAGATTCAACAGCTTGAACAAAACTAGAGCTCTCTATAGCATATAATAGCCTACAACAATCAACAGCTTCAACAACAGATTCAACAGCTTCGACAGAACTAGAGCTCTCTAGAACACATAATGTAGCCTACAACAATCAACAGGTTCAATAAAAACAGATTCAACAGTTTCAACAACAAAATATTCAACAGCTTAAACAAAACTAGAACTCTCTAGAGCACATAATAGCCTACAACAATCAACAGCTTCAACAACAACAGATTCAACAGCTTCAACAAAACTAGAGCTCTCTAGACCACATAATGTAGCTTACAAACCAATCAACATCTTCAACAATAACAGATTCAACAGCTTCAACAAAACTAGAGCCATAATCTAGCCTATAACAATCAACAGCTTTAACAACAACAGATTCAACAGCTTCAACAAAAGTAGAGCTCTCTAGAGCACATAATAGCTTACAACAATCAACAGCTTCTACAACAAATTCAACAGCTTCAACATCGTGATTGAAGCTATTGATTTATTGGGGCGAGCCTACACTTACACAAAATAGACTGTGCTCACAATCAACAGCTTTAATTGTACTAACAAGATCAACTGATTGAACAGCTTCAACACTACCAACAATCAACAGCTTCTACAACAACAGATTCAACATCAACGACAATGAACAACTTCAACATGGATATCAACATATTTAACAACTGATTCAACAGCTTCAAAAACAGATTCAACAACTACAGCTTCAACAATCAACAGCTTCAACAACAGATTTAACAGCTTCAACAAAACTAGAGCTCTCTAAAGCACATAATGTAGCCTACAACAATCAACAGCTTCAACAACAGATTCAACAACTTCAACAAAACTAGAGCTCTCTATTACACATAATAGCCTACAACAATCAACAGCTTCAACAACAACAGATTCAACAGCTTGAACAAAACTAGAGCTCTCTATTACACATAATAGCCTACAACAATCAACAGCTTCAACAACAACAGATTCAACAGCTTGAACAAAACTAGAGCTCTCTACAGCATATTATAATAGCCTACAACAATCAACAGCTTCAACAACAACAGATTCAACAGCTTAAACAAAACTAGAGCTCTCTATTGCACATAATAGCCTACAACAATCAACTGCTTCAACAACAACAGATTCGACAGCTTAAACAAAACTAGACCTCTCTATAACATATAATAGCCTTCAACAATCAACAGCTTCAACAACAGATTCAACAGCTTAAACAAAACTAGAGCTCTCTATAGTATATAATAGCCTACAACAATCAACAGCTTCAACAACCACTGATTCAACAGCTTTGACAAAATTAGAGCTCTCTAGAGCACATAATGTAGCCTACAACAATCAACATCTTCAACAAAAATAGATTCAACAGCTTTAATAAACTAGAGCACATAATAGCCTACAACAATCAACAGCTTTAACAACAACAGATTCAACAGCTTCAACAAAACTAGAGCTCTCTATTGCACATAATAACCTACAACAATCAACAGCTTCAACAACACATTCGACACCTTAAACAAAACTAGAGCTCTCTATAGCATATAATAGCCTACAACAATCAACAGCTTCAACAACAGATTCAACTGCTTCAACAAAACTAGAGCTCTCTAAAGCACATAATGTAGCCTACAACAATCAACAGCTTCAACAACAACAGATTCAACAACTTCAACAAAACTAGAGCTCTCTATTACACATAATAGCCTACAACAATCAACAGCTTCAACAACAACAGATTCAACAGCTTGAACAAAACTAGAGCTCTCTATAGCATATAATAGCCTACAACAATCAACAGCTTCAACAACAGATTCAACAGCTTCGACAGAACTAGAGCTCTCTAGAACACATAATGTAGCCTACAACAATCAACAGGTTCAATAAAAACAGATTCAATAGTTTCAACAACAAAATATTCAACAGCTTAAACAAAACTAGAACTCTCTAGAGCACATAATAGCCTACAACAATCAACAGCTTCAACAACAACAGATTCAAGAGCTTCAACAAAACTAGAGCTCTCTAGACCACATAATGTAGCTTACAAACCAATCAACATCTTCAACAACAACAGATTCAACAGCTTCAACAAAACTAGAGCCATAATCCAGCCTATAACAATCAACAGCTTTAACAACAACAGATTCAACAGCTTCAACAAAAGTAGAGCTCTCTAGAGCACATGATAGCTTACAACAATCAACAGCTTCTACAACAAATTCAACAGCTTCAACATCGTGATTGAAGCTATTGATTTATTGGGGCGAGCCTACACTTACACAAAATAGACTGTGCTCACAATCAACAGCTTTAATTGTACTAACAAGATCAACTGATTGAACAGCTTCAACACTACCAACAATCAACAGCTTCTACAACAACAGATTCAACATCAACGACAATCAACAACTTCAACATGGATATCAACAGATTTAACAACTGATTCAACAGCTTCAAAAACAGATTCAACAACTACAGCTTCAACAATCAACAGCTTCAACAACAGATTTAACAGCTTCAACAAAACTAGAGCTCTCAAGAGCTCATAATAGCCTACAACAATCAACAGCTTCAACAACAGATTCAACTGCTTCAACAAAACTAGAGCTCTCAAGAGCTCATAATAGCCTACAACAATCAACAGCTTCAACAACAGATTCAACTGCTTAAACAAAACTAGAGCTCTCTATAGCATATAATAGCCTACAACAATCAACAGCTTCAACAACAACAGATTCAACAGCTTCAACAAAACTAGAGCTCTCTATTGCACATAATAGCCTACAACAATCAACTTCTTCAACAAAGATAGATTCAACAGCTTTAATAAGAATAGAGCACATAATAGCCTACAACAATCAACAGCTTTAACAACAACAGATTCAACAGCTTCAATTAAACTAGGGCACTTAATAGCCTACAACAATCAACAGCTTCAACAAAACTAGAGCTCACTAGAGCCTATAATAGCCTACAATCAACAGCTTCGACCACAGATTCAACAGCTTCAACAAAACTAGAGCTCTCTAAAGCACATAATGTAGCCTACAACAATGAACAGCTTCAACAAAACTAGAGCTCACTAGAGCATATAATAGCCTACAATCAACAGCTTCAACCACAGATTCAACAGCTTCAACAAAACTAGAGCTCTCTAAAGCACATAATGTAGCCTACAACAATCAACAGCTTCAACAACAACAGATTCAACAGCTTAAAAAAAACTAGAGCTGTCTATAGCATGTAAAAGTCTACAACAATCAACAGCTTCAACAACAACAGATTTGACAGCTTAAACAAACCTAGACCTCTCTATAAGATATAATAGCCTACAACAATCAACAGCTTCAACAACAGATTCAACAGCTTCAACAAAACTAGAGCTCTCTAGAGCACATAATAACCTACAACAATCAACAGCTTCAACAACAGATTCAACTGCTTCAACAAAACTAGAGCTCTCTAAAGTACATAATGTAGCCTACAACAATCAACAGCTTCAACAACAGATTCAACAACTTCAACAAAACTAGAGCTCTCTATTACACATAATAGCCTACAACAATCAACAGCTTCAACAACAACAGATTCAACAGCTTGAACAAAACTAGAGCTCTCTATAGCATATAATAGCCTACAACAATCAACAGCTTCAACAACAACAGATTCAACAGCTTAAACAAAACTAGACCTCTCTATAAGATATAATAGCCTACAGCAATCAACAGCTTCAATAACAGATTGAACAGCTTCAACAAAATTAGAGCTCTCTATTGCACATAATAGCCTACAACAATCAACAGCTTTAACAACAACAGATTCGACAGCTTAAACAAAACTAGAGCTCTCTATAGCATATAATAGCCTACAACAATCAACTACTTCAACAACAGATTCGACAGCTTAAACAAAACTAGACCTCTCTATAACATATAATAGCCTACAACAATCAACAATTTCAACAACAGATTCGACAGCTTAAATAAAACTGGAGCTCTCTATAACATATAACAGCCTACAACAATCAACAGCTTCAACAACAGATTCAACAGCTTAAACAAAACTAGAGCTCTCTATAGCATATAATAGCCTACAACAATCAACAGCTTCAACAACAACAGATTCAACAGCTTCAACAAAACTAGAGCTCTCTATTGCACATAATAGCCTACAACAATCAACTTCTTCAACAAAAATAGATTCAACAGCTTTAATAAGAATAGAGCACATAATAGCCTACAACAATCAACAGCTTTAACAACAACAGATTCAACAGCTTCAATTAAACTAGGGCACTTAATAGCCTACAACAATCAACAGCTTCAACAAAACTAGAGCTCACTAGAGCCTATAGCTTCAACCACAGATTCAACAGCTTCAACAAAACTAGAGCTCTCTAAAGCACATAATGTAGCCTACAACAATGAACAGCTTCAACAAAACTAGAGCTCACTAGAGCATATAATAGCCTACAATCAACAGCTTCAACCACAGATTCAACAGCTTCAACAAAACTAGAGCTCTCTAAAGTACATAATGTAGCCTACAACAATCAACAGCTTCAACAACAACAGATTCAACAGCTTAAAAAAAACTAGAGCTGTCTATAGCATGTAAAAGCCTACAACAATCAACAGCTTCAACAACAACAGATTCGACAGCTTAAACAAAACTAAACCTCTCTAAGATATAATAGCCTACAACAATCAACAGCTTCAACAACAGATTCAACAGCTTAAACAAAACTAGAGCTCTCTAGAGCACATAATAACCTACAACAATCAACAGCTTCAACAACAGATTCAACTGCTTCAACAAAACTAGAGCTCTCTAAAGCACATAATGTAGCCTACAACAATCAACAGCTTCAACAACAGATTCAACAACTTCAACAAAACTAGAGCTTTCTATTACACATAATAGCCTACAACAATCAACAGCTTCAACAACAACAGATTCAACAGCTTGAACAAAACTAGAGCTCTCTATAGCATATAATAGCCTACAACAATCAACAGCTTCAACAACAACAGATTCAACAGCTTAAACAAAACTAGACCTCTCTATAAGATATAATAGCCTACAACAATCAACAGCTTCAACAACAGATTGAACAGCTTCAACAAAATTAGAGCTCTCTATTGCACATAATAGCCTACAACAATCAACAGCTTCAACAACAACAGATTCGACAGCTTAAACAAAACTAGAGCTCTCTATAGCATATAATATCCTACAACAATCAACAGCTTCAACAACAGATTCAACAGCTTAAACAAAACTAGAGCTCTCTATAGCATATAATAGCCTACAACAATCAACAGCTTCAACAACAACAGATTCAACAGCTTCAACAAAACTAGAGCTCTCTATTGCACATAATAGCCTACAACAATCTACTTCTTCAACAACAGATTCAACAGCTTCAATTAAACTAGAGCACATAATAGGCTACAACGATCAACAGCTTTAACAACAACAGATTCAACAGCTTCAACAAAACTAGAGCTCTCTAGAGCACATAATAGCTTACAACAATCAACAGCTTCTACAACAAATTCAACAGCTTCAACATAGTGATTGAAGCTATTGATTTATTGGGGCGAGCCTACACTTACACAAAATAGACTGTACTCACAATCAATAGCTTTAATTGTACTAACAAGATCAACTGATTGAACAGCTTCAACACTACCAACAATCAACAGCTTCAACAACAACGGATTCAACATCAACAACAATCAACAACTTCAACATGGTTATCAACAGATTTAACAACTGATTCAACAGCTTCAACAATCAACAGCTTCAGAAACAGATTCAACAACTACAGCTTCAACAATCAACAGCTTCAACAAAACTAGAGCTCTCAAGAGCTCATGATAGCCTACAACAGTCAACAGCTTCAACAACAGATTCAACTGCTTCAACAAAACTAGAGCTCTCTAAAGCACGTAATTTAGCCTACAGCAATCAACAGCTTCAACAACAACAGATTCAACAACTTGAACAAAACTAGAGCTCTCTATAGCATATAATAGCCTACAACAATCAACTGCTTCAACAACAACAGATTCGACAGCTTAAACAAAATTAGACCTCTCTATGACACATAATAGCCTACAACAATCAACTGCTTCAACAACAGATTCAACAGCTTAAACAAAACTAGAGCTCTCTATAGTATATAATAGCCTACAACAATCAACAGCTTCAACAACCATAGATTCAACAGCTTTGACAAAACTAAAGCTCTGTAGAGCACATAATGTAGCCTACAACAATCAACATCTTCAACAAAAATAGATTCAACAGCTTTAATAAACTAGAGCACATAATAGCCTACAACAATCAACAGCTTTAACAACAACAGATTCAACAGCTTCAACAAAACTAGAACTCTCTAGAGCACATAATAGCTTACAACAATCAACAGCTTCTACAACAAATTCAACAGCTTCAACATAGTGATTGAAGCTATTGATTTATTGGGCGAACCTACACTTACACAAAATAGACTGTACTCACAATCAACAGCTTTAATTGTACTAACAAGATCAACTGATTGAACAGCTTCAACACTACCAACAATCAACAGCTTCAACAACAACAGATTCAACATCAACGACAATCAACAACTTCAACATGGTTAACAGATTTAACAACTGATTCAACAGCTTCAAAAACAGATTCAACAACTACAGCTTCAACAATCAACAGCTTCAACAACAGATTTAAAAGCTTCAACAAAACTAGAGCTCTCAAGAGCTCATAATAGCCTACAACAATCAACAGCTTCAACAACAGATTCAACTGCTTCAACAAAACTAGAGCTCTCTAAAGCACATAATGTAGCCTACAACAATCAACAGCTTCAACAACAGATTCAACAACTTCAACAAAACTAGAGCTCTCTATTACACATAATAGCCTACAACAATCAACAGCTTCAACAACAACAGATTCAACAGCTTGAACAAAACTAGAGCTCTCTACAGCATATTATAATAGCCTACAACAATCAACAGCTTCAACAACAACAGATTCAACAGCTTGAACAAAACTAGAGCTCTCTATAGCATATAATAGCCTACAACAATCAACAGCTTCAACAACAACAGATTCAACAGCTTAAACAAACTAGACCTCTCTATAAGATATAATAGCCTACAACAATCAACAGCTTCAACAACAGATTGAACAGCTTCAACAAAATTAGAGCTCTCTATTGCACATAATAGCCTACAACAATCAACAGCTTCAACAACAACAGATTTGACAGCTTAAACAAAACTAGAGCTCTCTATAGCATATAATAGCCTACAACAATCAACTACTTCAACAACAGATTCGACAGCTTAAACAAAACTAGACCTCTCTATAACATATAATAGCCTACAACAATCAACAATTTCAAAAACAGATTCGACAGCTTAAACAAAACTAGACCTCTCTATAAGATTTAATAGCCTACAACAATCAACAGCTTCAACAACAGATTCAACAGCTTAAACAAAACTAGAGCTCTCTATAGCATATAATAGCCTACAACAATCAACAGCTTCAACAACAACAGATTCAACAGCTTCAACAAAACTAGAGCTCTCTATTGCACATAATAGCCTACAACAATCAACTTCTTCAACAAAAATAGATTCAACAGCTTTAATAGAAATAAAGCACATAATAGCCTACAACAATTAACAACAACAGATTAAACAGCTTCAATTAAACTAGGGCACTTAATAGCCTACAACAATCAACAGCTTCAACAAAACTAGAGCTCACTAGAGCATATAATAGCCTACAATCAACAGCTTCAACCACAGATTCAACAGCTTCAACAAAACTAGAGCTCTCTAAAGAACATAATGTAGCCTACAACAATCAACAGCTTAAACAACAACAGATTCAACAGCTTAAAAAAAACTAGAGCTGTCTATAGCATGTAATAGCCTACAACAATCAACAGCTTCAACAACAACAACAGATTCAACAGCTTGAAGAAAACTAGAGCTCTCTATAGCATATAATAGCCTACAACAATCAACTGCTTCAACAACAACAGATTCGACAGCTTAAACAAAACTAGACCTCTCTATAACATATAATAGCCTACAACAATCAACAGCTTCAACAACAGATTCAACAGCTTAAACAAAACTAGGGCTCTCTATAGTATATAATAGCCTACAACAATCAACAGCTTCAACAACCATAGATTCAACTGCTTCGACAAAACTAGAGCTCTCTAGAGCACATAATGTAGCGTACAACAATCAACATCTTCAACAAAAATAGATTCAACAGCTTTAATAAACTAGAGCACATAATAGCCTACAACAATCAACAGCTTTAACAACAACGGATTCAACAGCTTCAACAAAACTAGAGCTCTCTAGAGCACATAATAGCTTACAACAATCAACAGCTTCTACAACAAATTCAACAGCTTCAACATAGTGATTGAAGCTATTGATTTATTGGGGCGAGCCTACACTTACACAAAATAGACTGTACTCACAATCAACAGCTTTAATTGTACTAACAAGATCAACTGATTGAACAGCTTCAACACTACTAACAATCAACAGCTTCAACAACAGATTCAACATCAACGACAATCAACAACTTCAACATGGTTAACAGTTTAACAACTGATTCAACAGCTTCACAAACAGATTCAACAACTACAGCTTCAACAATCAACAGCTTCAACAACAGATTTAAAAGCTTCATAAAAACTAGAGCTCTCAAGAGCTCATAATAGCCTACAACAATCAACAGCTTCAACAACAGATTCAACTGCTTCAACAAAACTAGAGCTCTCTAAAGCACATAATGTAGCCTACAACAATCAACAGCTTCAACAACAGATTCAACAACTTCAACAAAACTAGAGCTCTCTATTACACATAATAGCCTACAACAATCAACAGTTTCAACAACAACAGATTCAATAGTTTGAACAAAACTAGAGCTCTCTATAGCATATAATAGCCTACAACAATCAACAGCTTCAACAACAGATTCAACAGCTTAAGCAAAACTAGACCTCTCTATAAGATATAATAGCCTACAACAATCAACAGCTTCAACAACAGATTGAACAGCTTCAACAAAATTAGAGCTCTCTATTGCACATAATAGCCTACAACAATCAACAGCTTCAACAACAACAGATTCGACAGCTTAAACAAAACTAGAGCTCTCTATAGCATATAATATCATACAACAATCAACAGCTTCTACAACAAATTCAACAGCTTAAACAAAACTAGAGCTCTCTATAGTATACCATAGCCTACAACAATCAACAGCTTCAACAACCACAGATTCAACAGCTTCGACAAAACTAGAGCTCTCTAGAGCGCATAATGTAGCCTACAACAATCAACATCTTCAACAACAATAGATTCAACAGCTTTAATAAACTAGAGCACATAATAGCCTACAACAATCAACAGCTTTAACAACAACAGATTCAACAGCTTCAACAAAACTAGAGCTCTCTAGAACACATAATGTAGCCTACAACAATCAATATCTTCAACAAAAATAGATTTAACAGCTTTAATAAACTAGAGCACATAATAGCCTACAACAATCAACAGCTTTAACAACAACAGATTCAACAGCTTCAACAAAACTAGAGCTCTCTAGAGCACATAATAGCTTACAACAATCAACAGCTTCTACAACAAATTCAACAGCTTCAACATAGTGATTGAAGCTATTGATTTATTGGGGCGAGCCTACACTTACACAAAATAGACTGTACTCACAATCAACAGCTTTAATTGTACTAACAAGATCAACTGATCGAACAGCTTCAACACTACCAACAATCAACAGCTTCAACAACAACAGATTCAACATCAACGACAATCAACAACTTCAACATGGTTATCAACAGATTTAACAACTGATTCAACAACTTCAAAAACAGATTCAACAACTACAGCTTCAACAATCAACAGCTTCAACAACAGATTTAACAGCTTCAACAAAACTAGAGCTCTCAAGAGCTCATAATAGCCTACAACAATCAACAGCTTCAACAACAGATTCAACTGCTTCAACAAAACTAGAGTTCTCTAAAGCACATAATGTAGCCTACAACAATCAACAACTTCAACAAGAGATTCAACAACTTCAACAAAAGAAGAGCTCTCTATTACACATATTAGCCTACAACAATCAACAGCTTCAACAACAACAGATTCAACAGCTTGAACAAAACTAGAGCTCTCTATAGCATATAATAGCCTACAACAATCAACAGCTTCAACAACAACAGATTCAACAGCTTAAACAAACTAGACCTCTCTACCTCTCTATAACATATAATAGCCTACAACAATCAACAATTTCAACAACAGATTCGATAGCTTAAATAAAACTAGAGCTCTCTATAACACATAATAGCCTACAACAATCAACAGCTTCAACAACAGATTCAACAGCTTAAACAAAACTAGAGCTCTCTATAGCATATAATAGCCTACAACAATCAACAGCTTCAACAACAACAGATTCAACAGCTCCAACAAAACTAGAGCTCTCTATTGCACATAATAGCCTACAACAATCAACTTCTTCAACAAAAATAGATTCAACAGCTTTAATAAAAATAGAGCACATAATAGCCTCCAACAATCAACAGCTTTAACAACAACAGATTCAACAGCTTCAATTAAACTAGGGCACTTAATAGCCTACAACAATCAACAGCTTCAACAAAACTAGAGCTCACTAGAGAATATAATAGCCTACAATCAACAGCTTCAACCACAGATTCAACAGCTTCAACAAAACTAGAGCTCTCTAAAGCACATTATGTAGCCTACAACAATCAACAGCTTCAACAACAACAGATTCAACAGCTTAAACAAAACTAGAGCTGTCTATAGCATGTATTAGCCTACAACAATCAACAGCTTCAACAACAACAAATTCGACAGCTTAAACAAAACTAGACCTCTCTATAACATATAATAGCCTACAACAATCAACAATTTCAACAACAGATTCGACAGCTTAAATAAAACTAGAGCTCTCTATAACATATAATAGCCTACAAAAATCAACAGCTTCAACAACAGATTCAACAGCTTAAACAAAACTAGAGCTCTCTATAGCATATAATAGCCTACAACAATCAACAGCTTAAACAAAACTAGAGCTCTCTATAGCATATAATAGCCTACAACAATCAACAACAACAGATTCAACAGCTTCAACAAAACTAGAGCTCTCTAGAGCACATAATAGCCTACAACAATCAACAGCTTCAACAATAACAGATTCAACAGCTTAAACAAAACTAGAGCTCTCTATAGCATGTAATAGCCTATGACAATCAACAGCTTCAACAACAACAGTTTCGACAGCTTAAACAAAACTAGACCTCTCTATAAGATATAATAGCCTACAAAAATCAACAGCTTCAACAACAGATTCAACAGCTTAAACAAAACTAGAGCTCTCTATAGCATATAATAGCCTACAACAATCAACAGCTTTAACAACAACAGATTCAACAGCTTCAACAAACCTAGAGCTCTCTAGAGCACATAATAGCTTACAACAATCAACAGCTTCTACAACAAATTCAACAGCTTCAACATAGTGATTGAAGCTATTGATTTATTGGGGCGAGCCTACACTTACACAAAATAGACTGACTCACAATCAACAGCTTTAATTGTACTAACAAGATCAACTGATTGAACAGCTTCAACACTACCAACAATCAACAGCTTCAACAACAGATTCAACATCAACGACAATCAACAACTTCAGCATGGTTATCAACAGATTTAACAACTGATTCAACAGCTTCAATAACAGATTCAACAACTACAGCTTCAACAATCAACAGCTTCAACAACAGATTTAACAGCTTCAACAAAACTAGAGCTCTCAAGAACTCATAATAGCCTACAACAATCAACAGCTTCAACAACAGATTCAACTGCTTCAACAAAACTAGAGCTCTCTAAAGCACATAATGTAGCCTACAACAATCAACAGCTTCAACAACAGATTCAACAACTTCAACAAAACTAGAGCTCTCTATTACACATAATAGCCTACAACAATCAACAGCTTCAACAACAACAGATTCAACAGCTTGAACAAAACTAGAACTCTCTATAGCATATAATAGCCTACAACAATCAACAGCTTCAACAACAACAGATTCAACAGCTTAAACAAACTAGACCTCTCTATAAGATATAATAGCCTACAACAATCAACAGCTTCAACAACAGATTGAACAGCTTCAACAAAATTAGAGCTCTCTATTGCACATAATAGCCTACAACAATCAACAGCTTCAACAACAACAGATTCGACAGCTTAAACAAAACTAGAGCTCTCTATAGCATATAATGGTCTACAACAATCAACTACTTCAACAAAAGTTTCGACAGCTTAAACAAAACAAGACCTCTCTATAATATATAATAGCCTACAACAATCAACAATTTCAACAACAGATTCGACAGCTTAAACAAAACTAGAGCTCTCTATAACATATAATAGCCTACAACAATCAACAGCTTCAACAACAGATTCAACAGCTTAAACAAAACTAGAGCTCTCTATAGCATATAATAGCCTACAACAATCAACAGCTTCAACAACAACAGATTCATCAGCTTCAACAAAACTAGAGCTCTCTATTGCACATAATAGCCTACAACAATCAACTTCTTCAACAAAAATAGATTCAACAGCTTTAATAAAAATAGAGCACATAATAGCCTACAACAATCAACAGCTTTAACAACAACAGATTCAACAGCTTCAATTAAACTAGGGCACTTAATAGCCTACAACAATCAACAGCTTCAACAAAACTAGAGCTCACTAGAGAATATAATAGCCTACAATCAACAGCTTCAACCACAGATTCAACAGCTTCAACAAAACTAGAGCTCTCTAAAGCACATAATGTAGCCTACAACAATGAACAGCTTCAACAAAACTAGAGCTCACTAGAGCATATAATAGCCTACAATCAACAGCTTCAACCACAGATTCAACAGCTTCAACAAAACTAGAGCTCTCTAAAGCACATTATGTAGCCTATAACAATCAACAGCTTCAACAACAACAGATTCAACAGCTTAAACAAAACTAGAGCTGTCTATAGCATGTAATAGCCTACAACAATCAACAGCTTCAACAACAAATTCGACAGCTTAAACAAAACTAGACCTCTCTATAAGATATAGTACCCTACAACGATCAACAGCTTCAACAACAGATTCAACAGCTTAAACAAAACTAGAGCTCTCTAGAGCACATAATGGCTTACAACAATCAACAGCTTCTACAACAAATTCAACAGCTTCAACAAAACTAGAGCTCTCTAGAGCACATAGTGTAGCCTACAACAACATCTTCAGCAAAAATAGATTCAACAGTTTTAATAAAATTAGAGCACATAATAGCCTACAACAATCAACAGCCTTAACAACAAAAGATTCAACATCTTCAACAAGAGATTCAACAGCTTCAACAAAACTAGAGCTCTCTATTACACATAATAGCCTACAACAATCAACAGCTTCAACAACAACAGATTCAACAGCTTGAACAAAACTAGAGCTCTCTACAGCATATTATAATAGCCTACAACAATCAACAGCTTCAACAACAACAGATTCAACAGCTTAAACAAAACTAGAGCTCTCTATTGCACATAATAGCCTACAACAATCAACAGCTTTAACAACAATAGATTCAGCAACAACGGATTGAACAGCTTCGACAGAATTCGATCTTTCTAGAGCACATAATGTAGCCTACAACAATCAACATCTTCAACAACAGATTCAACAGCTTCAATAAAACTAGAACGCATAATAGCCCACAACAATCATCAGCTCTAACAACAGATTCAACAACTTCAACAATAACAGATTCAACAGCTTCAACAAAACTAGAGTTCTCTAGAGCACATAATAGCCTTTAACAATCAACAACTTTATCAAAAGATTCAACTGCTCCAACATAACTAGAGCTCTTTAGAGCACATAATGTAGCCTACAACAACCAACAGCTTTAACAACAACAGATTCAACAGCTTCAATAAATCTAGAGCTCTCTAGAGTACATAATAGCCTACAACAATCAACCGCTTCAACAACAGATTCAACTGCCTTAACAAATCTAGAGTTCTTTAGAGCTCATAATGTAGCCTACAACAATCAACATTTTCAACAACAGGTTCAACAGCTCCAATAAAACCAGAGCACATAATAGCCTACAACAATCAATAGCTTTAACAACAACAGATTCAACAGCTTCACCATCAACATATTCAACAGCTTCAACAAAACTTGAGCTCTCTAGAACACATAATAGCCTACAACAATGAACAACTTCAACAGGAGATTCTACTGCTTCAACAAAATTAGAGCTCTGTCAAGCACGTTATGTAGCCTACAATAATCATCAGCTTCAACAACAGGTTCAACTGCTTCAACAGAACTTGAGCTCTCTAGAGCACATAATGTAGCCTACAACAATCAACAACAACAGATTCAACAGCTTCAATAAAACTAGAGCACATAATAGCCTACAACAATCAACAGGTTCAACAAAAACAGATTCAACAGTTTCAACAACAGATTCAACAGCTTAAACAAAATTAGAGCTCTCTAGAGCACGTAATGTAGCCTACAACAATCAACATCTTCAACAACAGATTCAACAGCTTCAACAAAACTAGAGCTCTCTAGTGCACATAGTATAGCCTATAACAATCAACAATTTCAACAACAGATTCAACTACTTCAATACAGCTAGAGCACATAATAGCCTACAACAATCAACAGCTTTAACAACAGATTCAACAGCTTCAACAACAACAGATTCAACAGCTTAAACAAATTAGAGCTCTCTAGAGCACGTAATGTAGCCTACAACAATCAACATCTTCAACAACAGATTCAACAGCTTCTACAAAACTAGAGTTCTCTAGTGCACATAGTATAGCCTACAACAATCAACAATTTCAACAACAGATTCAACTACTTCAATACAGCTAGAGCACATAATAGCCTACAACAATCAACAGCTTTAACAACAACAGATTCAACAGCTTCAACAACAACAGATTCAACAGCTTCAACAAAACTAGATTTATCTAGAGCACATAATGTAGCCTACAACAATCAATATCTCCAACAACAGATTCGACAACATTAGAAAAACTAGAGCTATCTGGAACACAAAAAAACCTGACAATCAAGAGCTTCAACAACAACAGATACAACAGCTTTGACAAAAGTAGATTTCTCTAGAGAACATAATGTAACCTAGAACAATTAACATTTTCAACAAGAATACATTCAACAACTTCAATAAAACTAGAGCACATAATAGCTTATAGCAATCATCAGCTCTAACAACAACAGATTCAACAGCTCAACAACAACAGATTCAACAGCTTCAAAAAAAACTAGAGCTCTCTAGAGCACATAATGCATCCTACAATAATCAACATCTTCAACAACAACAGATTCAACAATTTCAACAAAATTAGAGCTCTCTAGAACGTATAATAGCCTACAACGATCAACAGCTTCAACAACAACGGATTCTAGAATGAGGCTCATAACTACGTTGTTGATGCAAGGAGAGTAGTTTGTGGAGCGCTATTGAACATAGTTTAATGTACTGTAGAGACAGAACGTTTCGGACCGTGGTCCTTCGTTAGCTGCAAAAGGCACTCAAGACATAGCGCTCCACAAACTACTCTCCTTGCAACAACGGATTCAACAGCTTCGACGAATCTAGAACTCTCTAGAGCACATAATGTAGCCTACAACAATCAACATCTTCAACAACAGATTCAACAGCTTTAACAAAATTAGAGCTCTTTAGAGCACATAATAGCCTACAACAATCAACAGCTTCAACAAAACGAACTCTCTAGAGCACACAATGTAGCCTACAACAATCAACAGATTCAACAACAACAGATTCAACAACTTCAATAAAGCTAGAACACATAATAGCCTACAACAATGAACAGCTTTAATAACAACAGATTCAACAGCTTGAACAAGAACAGATTTAACGGCTTGAACAAAACTAGAGCTCTTTAGAGCACATAATGTTGCCTACAACAATCAACATCTTCAACAACAGATTCAACAGCTTTAACAAAATTAGAGCTCTTTAGAGTAATATAGGCTACAACAATCAACAGCTTCAACAGATTCAACAATTTCAACAAAACTAGAGCTCTCTAGAGCACATAATAGCCTACAACAATCAACCGCTTTAACAACAACAGACTCAACAGCTTCAACAAAACTAGAGCTCTCTAGAGCACAAAATAGCCTACAACAATCAACAGCTTTAACAGCAACAGATTCAACAGCTTCAACAACAGATTCAACAGCTTCAACATAACTAGAGCTATAATCTAGCCTACAACAATCAACAGCTTTAACAACAGATTCAACAGCTTCAACAAAACTAGAGCTCTCTAATGCACATAATAGCCTACAACAAACAACAGCTTCAATGACAACTGATTCAACAGCTTCAACAACAACAGATTCAACAGCTTCAACAAAACTAGAGCTTTCTAGAGCACATAATAGCCTACAACAATCAACAGCTTCAACAGCAACAGTTTCAACAGCTTCAACAAATCTAGAACTCTCTATTGCACATAATAGCCTACAATAAACAACAGCTTCAACAACAACAGATTCAACAGCTTCAATAAAACTAGAGCACATAATAGCCTACAACATTCAACAGCTTTAACAACAACAGATTCAACAGCTTCAACAACATGTTCAACAGCTTCAACAAAACTAGAGCTCTCTAGAGCTCATAATAGCCTACAACAATCAACAGCTTCAACAACAGGTTTGACTGCTTCAACAGAACTAGAGCTCTCTAGAGCACATATTGTAGCCTACAACGATCAACATCTACAACCACAGATTCAACAATTTCAACAAATCTAGAGCTCTCTAGAGCACATAATAGCCTACAACAATCAACATTTTCAACAACAGATTCAATAGCTTCAATAAAACGAGAGCACATAATAGCCTACAACAATCAACAGGTTCAACAAAAACAGATTCAACAGTTTCAACAGATTCAACAGCTTAAACAAAATTAGAGCTCTCTAGAGCACGTAATGTAGCCTACAACAATCAACATTTTCAACAACAGATTCAACAGTTTTAACAAAACAAGAGCTCTCTAGAGCACATAATAGCCTACAGCAATCAACAGCTTCAACAACAGATTCAACAGTTTGAACAAAACTAGAGCTCTCTAGAGCCACATAATAGCCTACAACAATCAACAGCTTCAACAACAGCAGATTCAGTTTCGACAAAACTTGAGCTCTCTAGAACACCTAATGTAGCCTACAACAATCAACATCTTCAACAACAGGTCCAACAGCTTCAATAAACCTGAGAACATAATAGCCTACAACAATCAACAGCTTTAACAACAATAGATTCAACAACAACGGATTGAACAGCTTCGACAGAACTAGATCTTTCTAGAGCACATAATGTAGCCTACAACAATCAACATCTTCAACAACAGATTCAACAGCTTCAATAAAACTAGAGCACATAATAGCCCACAATAATCACCAGCTTTAACAACAGATTCAACAACTTCAACAATAACAGATTCAACAGCTTCAACAAAACTAGAGTTCTCTAGAGTACATAATTACCTTCAACAATCAACAGCTTTAACAACAGATTCAACAGTTTTAACAAAACCAGAGCTCTCTAGAGCACATAATAGCCTACAACAATCAACAGCTTCAACAACAGATTCAACAGTTTGAACAAAACTAGAGCTCTCTAGAGCACATAATATCCTACAACAATCAACAGCTTGAACAACAGATTTAACAGCTTCAACAAAACTAGAGCTCTCTAGAGCCACATAATAGCCTACAACAATCAACAGCTTCAACAACAACAGATTCAACAGCTTCAACAAAACTAGAGCTCTCTAGAGCCACATAATAGCCTACAACAATCAACAACTTCAACAACAGCAGATTCAGTTTCGACAAAACTTGAGCTCTCTAGAACACCTAATGTAGCCTACAACAATCAACATCTTCAACAACAGGTCCAACAGCTTCAATAAAACTGAGAACATAATAGCCTACAACAATCAACAGCTTTAACAACAATAGATTCAACAACAACGGATTGAACAGCTTCGACAGAACTAGATCTTTCTAGAGCACATAATGTAGCCTACAACAATCAACATCTTCAACAACCGATTCAACAGCTTCAATAAAACTAGAGCACATAATAGCCCACAATAATCACCAGCTTTAACAACAACAGATTCAACAACTTCAACAATAACAGATTCAACAGCTTCAACAGAACTAGAGTTCTCTACAGTACATAATTACCTTCAACAATCAACAGCTTTAACAACAGATTCAACTGCTCCAACATAACTAGAGCTCTCTAGAGCACATAATGTAGCCTACAACAACCAACAACTTTAACAACAACAGATTCAACAGCTTCAATAAATCTAGAGTTCTCTAGAGCACATATAGCCTACAACAATCAACAGCTTCAACAATCAACAGCTTCAACAACGGATTCAACTGCCTTAACAAATCTAGAGTTCTTTAGAGCACATAATGTAGCCTACCACAATCAACATTTTCAACAACAGGTTCAACAGCTCCAATAAAACTTGAGCACATAATAGCTTACAACAATCAATAGCTTTAACAACAACAGATTCAACAGCTACACCATCAACATATTCAACAGCTTCAACAAAACTTGAGCTCTCTAGAACACATAATAGCCTACAACAATGAACAACTTCAACAGGAAATTCTACTGCTTCAACAAAATTAGAGCTCTGTCGAGCATATTATGTAGCCTACAACAATCAACAGCTTCAACAACAGGTTCAACTGCTTCAACAGAACTAGAGCTCTCTAGAGTACATAATGTAGCCTACAACGATCAACATCTTCAACCACAGATTCAACGATTTCAACAAATTTAGAGCTCTTTAGAGCACATAATAGCCTACAACAATCAACAGTTTCAACAACAGATTCAACTGCTTCAATAAAGATATAGCTCTCTAGAGCACATGATGTATCCTACAACAAGCAACAGATTCAACAGCTTCAACAATGAAAACCTTCAACGACAGATTTAGCAACATTAACAATCAACAACTTCAACAGATTCAACTACAGATTTAACAGCTTCAACAATCAATAGCTTCAACAACAGATTCAACAGCTACTACA
>OZ219975.1:0-67928 GCA_964291365.2 Stappiaceae bacterium | reverse complement strand
GTTCACGCAATTCGGTGTAACCTCGTTAGCACTTCCTTTCTAAAGGTCAACAATCGACCCGAAGCCAGATTGGAGTAGGATATTTCCTGTACTAACCACAGGCAGGATGCCATGCCCAAACTGATCTACTATGGAATGGTAGGCGCGGCTATAGCATAGTAGTAATGGCGCGTGCGGCTTGAGGCGTCTATCGCGGTTCGAGGGTGCAACGCGCGTGCTCCTCGAGGCGTCTATCGCGTATAATCGGTTAAAAGGGTTATCAATGAACTGCACTTAACAACCAACACCTCCAACAATGAAGTGATTGGTACTGCCTACAGTCACATATTCAAGATTGTAGCAGCAGTTGGCAAGGGTCACCATTTCACCACACCTCCCAATGTCCCAATGTGGCCTATAACTAACCTGACTCAATAATGTCTGCAGCATTGTCATGTACAGCTACAGAACCCATCTCAGTGTCCTCTACCTGTATATCAAACATGAACCACATACACTATATTAACGGTGGTGTAACGGGCTAAGGCCATTACCTAGACTATGCGAGCTTCTTCGAATAGCCGAAACGTTAAGAATGCTAAATAGACCAACGAACAACCCTTCCACCCCCCCACCCCCCACAAAAGGGCTCACAATGAGCGACTGACCTTACCTCTCCAAGATACAACCATAATTTCTCTATGATAGATCGCCAAAGCGAGCGAAAATGGACATAGGAGCCACCATGGACGATAACTACAGATCAGCGCATGCGCTGTAGACTGAAGATACTTAGTTCAAAGATCAGGGAAATCAATCGGTGAGTTAGCTAACTATATTAACAAAGGTGCAACGGGCTGTGGCCATTCCCTAAATTTTGAATGTTGTTTGAGCTTCATCGAATAGCCATAACGTTAGATCACTAAATAGGGCTAACAAACTGCCCTCCCCCCCCCCCCCCAAAATGGCTTACAGTGAGCGACTGACCTTACCTGTCCAAGAAACAACCATAATTCTCGATGATTGATCGCCAAAGCGAGCGAACATGGATATGAGAACCAAAAGCGCTCACGCAGTTCGCTATAGGTCGTCTATGCTTGCTTGTCCATTGACGATACCTACAGAACAGCGCATGCGCTGTAGACTGAAGACATTTAGTCCAAAAGGCCAGGAGAATCAACCATCGAGTTGGCTGACTATTTCAGCAACGGTCTATGGCCACTCCGTAGATTTTTAACGTTGTTTGAACTTCAAAATAGGAGTGCTATGGCTACTCCCAAGTAGGCTAACGAATCCCCTCCCCATAAAGGTTCACATTAAGCGAACAACCTTAACTCCTTATGATAAACCATATTTCTCTATGACAGATCGCCAAAGCGAGCGAAAATGGATATGAAAGCCAAAGGCGCATGCGCAGTTTGGTATAGATCGTCAACGGTTAGTTGTCCATCGACGATCACTACCGAACAGCACATGCGCTGTAGGCTGAAGACATTCAGCCCAAAACCTAGGAAAATCAACCAGCGAGTTGGCTGACTATATTAGCAGCTGGCTATGGCTACTCCCTAGTTATTGAATGATGTTTGAACTTCATAACGATCTCGTATAGCCAATATAACGACTACCGTTGTCGCCCGCATTGGGACCACTTCTTTTCACTTAGTCCGCTGTCAGATACGTGATGAGTCTCTCTATTTATCCGTTTTATCCACAATTGTCCGTTGTGCGACACATTCTATATGATCCGTCTGTCCGATCGGACAGCGTGGACCGCCTTCGTCCGTCCGACGATCCCGTTCCAGTCAGTTCTATACCGTCTGAATCATATCATATAGCGCATGTGTATAAATTTGCATTACAACAAGTTTAAGTATTAATAGCATAATAATGAAGAGAGTAGATACATCCACTCAGTTGTTGCATTTTAGTCAATCACGGCTAAAACTTGAATGCTTCTTGCCATTGTTCCTCTTCAGCACTTTGTCAGCTCTCTCTACCTACATTCATAGTAGCCATAAACTGCTTCTATAATAAATGGCATTACAAAAAATAATTGATGCACATAACAACCTACATACCAAGTCTTTTTACAATGAGATGGACGTTTATCAATGTTAGACATTTGTGGTAAAGAGAACTGTGTTCCAAATAATTCCCATAGCCAACTAATCTGTAGGTAAATGATTGCTACATGTACATCTCAACTGCTCACTAGGATGCACAACAAGCGAAGTTTCACATGCACACGAGCATATTGCTCACACACTCTCACCCTTTCAGCTTCAATATGTGCCATCTTGAGAGCAGGCTAGTCATAGATGCTCGGTACATTCCAATCACTCGCTCAGATACACAAGCTGAAGTATCACATGTACACATGCACATTACTCACACACTCTTATACTCTAGATCTGCCATTTGCTGAAAAATGTGCCATCTTAACAGTAGGCTAGTCATTAATGCTCGGTACATTATAATTGCTCGCTCTAATACACAACAAGCTGAAGTTTCACATGTACACACGCACATTATTCACACGCATTTAAGCTCTTCAAGCTTAAAGATGTGACATTTTGGCTTTTTAACAGCAGGTTAGTCCTAAATGCTCGGTACATGTACATTCCACTCGCTCGATCTAATACTAAACAAGCTGAAATTTTACATGAACGCAAGTACATTACTCACACACTCTTTTACTCATTCAGCTTAAAGATGAGCCGCCTTAGTTGAGGTTTACTGTTGAAAGATGTGCCATCTTAACAGCAGGATTAGCCTCGTCCCCAGGCCCCTTCCTACGCGGGAGAAGGGCCTAATACACACCGACTGCGCATGCGCCCGTTTGTATCCAAAATCTGGGTACATCGTATATTCCCGTAAAATTCTCAGTAAACTATCTATTTACGATTACGTCATCTTCTCAATCTCCTTGCGTTTAGCCAACAAACACGAGGGGAGCGCAAAGACTTCGTTCGAGCGGTTGACAGGCAAGCGACATCGAAGACGCTTAACCAGGTGCTTGTTTGAACTAGAAGTCAAGATGTCACGCGGTAAGCTATAGAATACGGACAATTTTGCGGAAATTTTACTGATAATCTTGCACATGCACAGTTGGTGTGTACCAGGCCCTTCTTTCGCGTAGGGAGGGGCCTGGGGACGAGGCTACAGCAGGATATTCCTAAATGCTAAGTACATGTACATTCCAATCACTCGCTCTGATACGCAACAGGCTGAAATTTAACTTGTACGCACGTACATTACTCGCATACACTTACGCTCATTAAGCTTCCATCTTAGCTGAACCTGTTTAAAGATGTGCCATTTTAACAGCAGGCTAGTCCTCAATGCTCAGTACATGTACTTTCCAATCGCTCACTCTTATACACAACGGGCTGGAATTTCACATGTACGCACATAAAATACTCATGCTCTTTCAGCTTAAAGATGTGCTACATTAGCAGAATCTTACCGTTGAAAGATGTGCCATCATTACAGCGGGCTAGTCATAAATGCTCGGTACACTCCAATCTCTTGCTCTGATACACAACATGCTCAACTTTCGCACGTATGCAGGTACATTACTCACACACGCTTATGCTCATTCAGCTTAAAGATGTACCATCTTAGCTAAGTCTTACTGTTGAAAGACGTGTCATCTTCATAGCAGACTAGTCCTTATTGCATGATACATGTACATTCCATTCGCTCGCTCTGATACACAACAATCTGAAATTTCACTGTGACATGCACGCACGTACTCACACACTCTTATGCTCATTCAGCTTTAAAATGTGCCAACTTAGCTGAGTCTTACTATTGAAAAATGTACCATCTTAACTGCAGGCTAGAAGTAGATGCTCGGTACACTCGCTCTGATACACAACAAGCTGAAGTTTCAAATGTACACACGCACATTACTCACAAACGCTTATGCTCTTTCAGGCTAAAGATGTGCCATCATAGCTAAGTCCTACTGTTGAAAGATGAGTCATCTTAACAGCAGGCTAGTCCTAAATACTCAATACAGTCCAATCACTCGCTCTGATGCACAATGATTCACACGTACCCACGTACATTACACACACTCTCTTTTATGCTCTTTCAGCTTAAAGATGTGCCATCTTACTGATGAAAGATGTGCCATCTTAACAGCACGCTAGTCCTAAATGCTCAGTACATTCCAATCTTAGCTGAGTCTTACTGTTGAAATATGTGTCATCTTAACAGCAGGCTAGTCCTAAATGCTAAGTACATGTACATTCCAATCGCTCGCTCTGACACGCAACAAGCTGGTTTCACATGTACGCACGTACAATACTCACACATTCTTATGCTCATTCAGCTTAAAGATGTGCCAACTTAGCAGACACTTACAGTTGAAAGATGTACCAACTTAACAGCAGGCTAGTCCTTAATAATCTGTACGTTCCAAATGCCCGCTCTGATACGCAACAGCTGAAGTTTCACATGTACCATATCAAGAAGTAGGTGATCATTTCACTTTGTCGCACCTTGACTGAATGTATTGTATGTATGGAAGCAGATGATATTTTTGTGAATTTCTCTTTATGAAAGTTATAAATCAACAATTGTAGGTCAGCATCACTTTCTATAGACCTTAAGCTATCTTCTGATACCTAAGTTAATGGGGGGTGGGGCTTCGTCTGTCTGCCGTTTTTATTATTGTGTTTAACACTAGTCCCTTTGGAAGATTGAAGACATCCTGTCATAAACAGAGCAATATCTCCAGTATACAAGCTCAAATCGAAAATTGTAGGTCAGTCCCATGTAGCTAAATGAATGAGCTTTTGACTGGTACAAGAGTTGTACGCGTATCTGCTTCCGTCTCTCTGCCGATTTGCTTGCAACTCAAGACAAGAGAAGTTGTAGAGAGCTAATGCATCTCTATGGAGCATACTCTGCAGAAAGGTGTGACTAGCACCGCCTCACGCCTACTCGCACTGCATTCTTTGCATTAATGCTCTATTAATGCGAGTTAAACATGATCATTTTTTGTACTAAACTTCTTGATATGACACGCACTTTACTCACACACTCCATAGGCATCGCACCCGGGGGATCAGGGGGAACATGCCCCCCCTTTTTTTACATTCAGGGTAGGCGTGGTCTGGTATTTTTTTTTACATTAAGGCATCGTGTGATCGTGCGCGCGCAGGCGCGTTCGTGTGCGCGTCTAGTCTAGCGCATGCCGATCGCAACAGGACAGTTTATTACATTTTGTACATATCTATAACAATGTATTTCACCTTGCTTTGCGCTAGCTTAGTTTTGCATGTTCACAAGACTGAACTACGTGGATCGCGCTAGCACACTGTAGGGGTGTGTCCCGGGCGTCGTCTCTAAAAATTTTGCACGTGCTTTGCGTGCACTTACTGTATTCAAGAGCCCCCCACTCTCTATATGCTTCCGACGCCCATGCACTTTCAGTATAAGGATGTGCCATCTTAGCTGAGTCTTACTATTGAAAGATGAGCCATCTCAACAGCTGGTTATGCACCTCAATGCTCGGAACATTTGATCTTCTCGCTCTACAACACAACTAGCCTCGTCCCCAGGTCCTTTGAGGGGAGGAGAAGGGGCCTGATACACACTGAATGCGCATGCGCCAAGTTTCTCTGTAAAATTCGCCGTAAGACTTATCGGATACTTTTGCCAACACGCGGCTAAGTATACCGAGAAGCTGTGCGGACTATGAATACGGAGCAGTCTTGAACGTTGAACATACACAAGCTATACAGCCCAAGTTTCAGGCTTTTCAAGGATAGGAACTACTTCTAGACTATCAATACCGATCGTATGTTAAGTGAAAGAGCCAAGAAATCACTCTCCCGTACGGCTGTCCAACTTGGCCTTAAAAACGATTTCAGTAACAAAAGAGGCAGCATAGTCAGCTTCTTCGCCAGTCCTTTTTAACATCGTCACCCTTCGCGATCGCTTGAAGGGCACATAGGCAACGATATTTCACAAAACTGATTTGCTTGTAGTTGAATAACACTATCACTATGTGGTTCAAAGGGCAAGTGTCCAGCAACAAACTGAGAACACGGACATGTACGCGGATTTGTGAGCGGACAAGTATACAATAGTATCTGATCCCCTAAAATTCTTAGGGTAACGGAGCATGCGCAGACAGTGTGTACAAGGCCCTTTCTCCTCCCTTCAATGAGCCTGGGGACGACGCTACCACACAACCAGCTGAAGTTTCACATGTACACACACACAATACTCACACACTCTTATACCTTTTCAGCTTAAAGATGTGCCATATTAGCTGAGTCTTACTGTTGAAGAATGTGCCATCTTAACAGCTGGCTAGTCACACAGACGTTTGGTAAACTCCAATCATTTGCTGTGAAGCACAACAAGCTCATAATTATACACAAGCACGTTATTCTCACTCGCTTATACCCTCTCAGCTTAAAGATGTGCCATGTTAGCTGAGTTTTACAGATGAAATATATGCCACCTAAACAGAAGGCTAGTCCTAAATGCTCGGTACATTCCAATCGCTCGCTCTGATACACAACCTTGAAGCTGAAGTTTCACATGTACGCACGTACATCACTCACACACTCTTATGCACGTTCAGCTTGAAGATGTGCCATCTAAGATGGGTCCTACTGTTGAAAGATGTGCCATCTTAACAGCAGGCTTTTCTTGTATGCTCAGGACATTCCAATCACTCACTCTGATACACAACAAGCTGAAGTTTCACATGTACGCACGTAGATTACTCACAAACTCTTTTACTGATTCAGTTCAAAGATGTGCCATCTTAGCCGAATCAAACTGTTGATAAAAGAGCCATCTTAACAGCAGGCTAGACATAGATGCTCGGTACATTCAAATTTCTCGCTCTGATACACAAAAATCTCAAGTTTCATATGTACACACGCACATTACTCACACACTCTTATGCTCATTCAGCTTAAAGATGTGCCATCTTTGTTGAGTCTTACTGTTGAAAGATGGGCTATCTTAACAGCACGCGAGTATTAAATGCTTAGTACATTCCAATTGCTCGCTCTGATACACAACAAGCTGAAGTTTCATATGTACGCACGTACATTACTCACACACTCTTATGCTCATTCAGCTTTAAGGTGTGCCGTCATAGCTGAGTCTTACCGTTGCTAGGTGTGCTATCTTAACAGCAGGCTAGCCGTTAATGTTCGGTACATTCTAATTGCTCGCTCTGATACGTAATAAGCTGAAGTTTCACATTTCCACACACACATTACTCACACACATTTATACCCTATCAGCTTAGTGATGTGCCATCTAAACTGAATTTTTCTGTTAAAAGATGTGCCATCTTAACAGCAGGCTAGTCCTAAATGCTCAGTATATTCCAATCGCTTGCTCTAATACACACACACTGTAAAACGTAGCCGCGTGAACTGCGCACGTATACAGGGAGAACGATGTCCGCGTTCGCCGAATAGACGAGCTTTGAACGGAATCTCCGATGTCCAGGATAACGAGTACCATTGTCGCCCGTATTGGGACCACTTTTTACGGACTATTTCACTGAGTCCGTTATCAGATCTGTGCTGAGTCCGTCTAGTTACTCCGTTTTATCCAGTATTGTCCGTCGTGTGACTCCGTCTCTATGATCCGTCTGTCCCATCAGACCGCATGGCCCGCCACCGACTACTACATCCACTCAGTTGGTGTAGTTAGTCAATCACAGCTAAAACTAGAATGCTTCCTGCTTTTCATTTTCCTCTTCAGCACTTTTTCAGCTCTCTCTACTTCCAACGACATTCATAGTAGCCATGAACTGATTCTATAATAATAATTGATGCTTATAACAACCTACATAATTATGCAAGTTTTTATACGATGAGATGGACATTCATCAATACTAGGTACTTTTGGTATGGAGGAATGTGTTCCAAACACTTCCCCATAGCCAACGAAACTCATGTACACGAGCCTATGGCTCACACACTCTCATAACCTTTCAACTTAAAGATGTGCCATCTTACTAGTCACTAGAATGCTAGGAACATTCCAATCACTCGCTCTGATACACACACAGGAAAACGTAGCCGCGTGAACTGTGCACGTATACAGGGAGAACGAGGTCCGCGTTCGCCGTATAGACGAGCTTGGAACGGAATCTCCGATGTCCAGGATAACGAGTACCGTTGTCGCCCGTATTGGGACCACTTTTTACGGACTATTTCACTGAGTCCGCTATCAGATCCGTGCCGAGTCCGTCTAGATACTCCGTTTTATCCAGTATTGTCCGTCGTGTGATTCCGTCTGTCCGATCGGACCGCATGGACCGCCTCCGTCCACTTGTACGTATCAACTCCGTCTGACGATCCCCTTCCAGTCAGTTCTATCCCGTCCGAATCATATCATATAGCGCATGCGTATAAATTTGCATTAAAATTACAATAATGATAATAATTATTAATAGCATAACAATAATAATTAATGAAGAGAGTAGATACATCCACTCAGTTGGTGTAGTTAGTCAATCACAGCTAAAACTTGAATGCTTCCTGCTTTTTCTTTTCCTCTTCAGCACTTTTTCAGCTCTCTCTACCTCCAACAACATTCACAGTAGCCATGAACTGCTTCTATAATAAATAGTATTACAAATAATAATTGATGCATATTATAACAACCTACATACCAAGTCTATACAATGAGATGGACATTCATCAATGTTAGACACTTGTGGTACAGAGGACTGTGTTCCAAATATTTCCCCATAGCCCACTAAACTGTAGGATAGTCACCCAAATGCTTGGTACATGTACATCTCAATTGCTCACTCTAACGCACAACAAGTGAAGTTTCACATGTACACGAGCCTATTGCTCACACAATCTCATACCCTTTCAGCTTAAAGATGTGCCATCTTCCAATTGCTCGTTCTGATACACAACAAGCTGAAGTTTCACATGTACACATGCACATTACTCACACACTCTTATGCTCATTCAGCTTAAAGATGTGCCATCTTAGCTGAGTCTTACTGTTGAAAGATGTGCCATCTTAACAGCAGGCTAGTTCTAGATGCTCGGTACATTCCCATCGTTTGTTCTGATACACAACAAGCTGAAGTTTCACATGTACACACGCACATTATTCACACACTCTTATGCTCATTCAGCTTAAAGATGTGCCATCTTAGCTGAGTCTTACTGTTGAAAGATGTGCCATCTTAACAGCAGGCTAGTTCTAAATGCTCGGTACATTCCAATCGCTCGCTCTAATACACAACAAGCTGAAGTTTCACATGTAAATGTATGCACGTACATTACTCACACACTCTTATGCTCATTCAGCTTAAAGATGTGCCATCTTAGCCGAGTCTTACTGCTGATAGATGTGCCATCTTAACAGCAGGCTAGACCTAAATGCTTGGTACATTCCAATCGCTCGCTCTGATACACAACAAGCTGAAGTTTCACACGTATGCACGCACATTACTCACACAATCTTATGCCCTTTCAGCTTAAAGATGTGCCATCTTAGCTGAGTCTTACTGTTGAAAGATGTGCCATCTTAACAACAGGCTAGTCCTAAATGCTCGGTACATTCCAATCGCTCGCTCTGACACACAACAAGCTAAAATTTCACACGTATGCACATACATTACTCACACACTCTTATGCTCATTCAGCTTAAAGATGTGCCATCTTAGCTGAGTCTTACTGTTGAAAGATGTGCCATCTTAACAGCAGGCTAGACCTAAATGCTTGGTACATTCCAATCGCTCGCTCTGATACACAACAAGCTGAAGTTTCACGTGTATGCATGCACATTACTCACACACTCTTATGCCCTTTCAGCTTAAAGATGTGCCATCTTAGCTGAGTCTTACTGTTGAAAGATGTGCCATCTTAACAGCAGGCTAGTCCTAAATGCTCGGTACATTCCAATCGCTCGCTCTGATACGCAACAAGCTCAAGTTTCACACATGTACACACGTACACTCACATTATGGACAAGTGGGTCATTGGGCATGGGAAAGTAGTAGAAGTGGTATAGGACACTCTATTCACATGTGGCAGAACTTAATTCATAGATAAAGCTTATCAGCTTAATAATTAAACCTTGGTGTTAGCTATAGCCTACCAGGTGCAATACAATAATGTGCACAGTGTCATCAGATCAGGGTTGTTTGCACATACATGTTAGTTACAAGAATTAACAACCAAGCCTAAACATATAAAGCTTAAAGCTCCTATTGCTCATAACGTACACACATGCATCACTTAACTTATAATCAGTCGTAGGTGTGGACGCCAACTATGAGGGCGCTAGCCACTGAAATGGAAGTCAGTATCCACAGTTTTGGGTAGTGTTTCTATAAAGAGATACAAACACTGGCTAAATACACATGCATGCATAGCCTCGGTATATGCATGGCATGCTGATACATGCATTTAGCTCTAGTGAGTGTATACCTAATGGCCTACAAACTCTCGACTTGACATCATCATGATCTCATCACTCTGAACTGTCAGACTCACTAACCGATCTGATGTGCGTGTGTGTGTGTGTGTGTGTGTGTGTGTGTGAGTACACGTGCATGTGTGCATGCCATGGTTCATAATTTTGGCACTCAATGAGCTATTCCATAATTCACATACCAGTAAAGAGTTTTTAGGATCATGCCTGCATCCTTTCAAAAGGCAAGCTGTGCGATGGATCGTGGTCGAGCCTGGGCTGTGAAGTCCGAATTCTGACTAGAACTGCTCATCGGTTGTTCTCTCGACCATTCTTGCCATTTCTTGTTGTAGAAGTTATCGCGCGGTGGCGACTAAACATGGATTTGCTCACACGCCAAGAGCAATGTTCACAGAATATTTTTGATTGCTGAGCAGTGAGTCTGTATTGCATGCTGGCGCCCTGATCTGAGCTTTAATTATTGAAACCATACCTCTTCTATTAGAGCTAGCAGCGCGGCGCAGCGCGCGCGATCGCTTTCAATTCGCGTACGCGTATATGTATTCGCGATTCAATATTCCGGGCGCATTGGGTGGAGTCTCGCGCGCGGCTCTATACTGCGTCCGTGTAGCGCAAGCCGAGAGGACGGATACCGAATGTTGTAACCGTGCAAGCATAGTGCAAGCAACGGAGTCCGCATGCACCGTGCGTATCTTACACGGAATACTGACAGAGTCCGTGTTACAGGTACGCCGTCTCCAGGCAGTGTAGCGCCCGCTTCTTTCATCAATACGGTAGACCGCGTAAATCCGTCCACATGGAGTCGTTTTCCTGTGACAAGCAGTCTTACTATTGAAAGATGTGCCATTTTAACAGCAGGCTAGTCCTAAATGCTCAGTACATTCCAATCGCTCACTCCTCAACAAGCTGAAGTTTCACATGTACACATGTACATTACTCACACACTCTAATGATCATTCAGCTTAAAGATGTGCCATCTTAGCTGTTGAAAGATGTGCCATCTTAACAGAAGGCTAGTCCTATATGCTGAGTACATTCCAACCACTCGCTCCACAACAAGCAGAAGTTTCACATGTACACACGTACAATACTCACACACTACTATGCTCATTCAGATTAAAGATGTACCATCTTAACAGCAGGCTAGTCCTAAATGCTCGATACATTCCAATCGCTCACTCTGAAGCTGAAGTTTTACATGTACACACATACATTACTCACAAATTCTTATGCTCATTCAGCTTAAAGATGAGCCATCTTAGCTGAGTCTTACTGTTGAATGATGTGCCATTTTAACAGCAGGCTAGTCCTAAACGCTCAGTACATTCCAATCACTCACTCCACAACAAGCTGAAGTTTCAGATGTACACACGTACATTACTCTCACATTCTTATGTTCATTCAGCTTAAAGGTGTGCCATCTTAGCTGAGTCTTAGAGTTAAAAGAAGTGCCATCTTAACAGCAGGATTGTCCTAAATGCTCGGTATTATCCAATTGCCACTCTGATACAAAACAAGTTGAAGCTTCACATGTACATTACTCACACACTATTATGCTCATTCAGCTTAAAGATGTGCCATCTTAGCTGAATCTTACTGTTGAAAGATGTGCCATCTTAACAGCAGGCTAGTCCTAATGCTCGATACATTCCAATCACTCAGTCTGAAGCTGAAGTTTCACATGTACACACGTACATTACTCTCACATTCTTATGTTCATTCAGCTTAAAGGTGTGCCATCTTAGCTGAGTCTTAGAGTTAAAAGAAGTGCCATCTTAACAGTAGGAATGTCCTAAATGCTCGGTATTATCCAATTGCCCACTCTGATACAAAACAAGTTGAAGCTTCACATGTACATTACTCACACACTATTATGCTTATTCAGCTTAAAGATGTGCCATCTTAGCTGAATCTTACTGTTGAAAGATATGCCATCTTAACAGCAGGCTAGTCCTAATGCTCGATACATTCCAATCACTCAGTCTGATACACAACAAGCTGAAGTTTTACATGTACACACGTACATTACTCAAAAATTCTTATGCTCATTCAGCTTAAAGATGTGCCATCTTAGCTGAGTCTTACTGTTGAAAGATGTGCCTTTTTAACAGCAGGCTAGACCTAAATGCTCGATACATTCCAATCACTCGCTCTGATACACAACAAGCTGAAGTTTCTCATGTACACACGTACATTACTCACACACTCTTATGCTCATTCAGCTTAAAGATGTGTCATCTTAGCTGAGTCTTACTGTTGAAAGATGTGCCATCTTAACAGCAGGCTTGTCCTAAATGCTCGCTCTGATACACAACAAGCTGAAGTTTCACATGTACACACGTACATTACTCATACATTCTTATGCTCATTCAGTTTAAAGATGTGCCATCTTAGCTGAGCTTTACTATGGAAAGATGTGCCATCTTAACAGCAGGCTAGTCCTAAATGCTCGATGCATTCCAATCGCTCACTCTGATACACTACTAGCTGAAGTTTCACATGTACACACGTACATTACTCACACATTCTTATGCTCATTCAGCTTAAAGATGAGCCATCTTAGCAGAGTCTCACTGTTGAAAGATTTGCCATCTTAACAGCATGCTAGTCCTAAATGCTCAGAACATTCCAATTGCTCGCTCCACAACAAGCTGAAGTTTCACATGTACACACGTACATTACTCACACATTCTTATGCTTATTCAGCTTAAAAATGTGCGATCTTAGCTGAGTCTTACTGTTGAAAGAAGTGCCATCTTAACAGCGGGCTAGTCCTAAATGCTCGGTACATTCCATTCGCTCGCTCTGATACACAACAAGCTAAAGTTTCACATGTACACACGTACACTACTCACACACTCTTATGCTCATTCAGCTTAAAGATGTGCCATCTTAGCTGAGTCTTACTGTTGAAAGATGTGCCATCTTAACAGCAGGCTTGTCCTTAATGCTCGGTACATTCCAATCGCTCGCTCTGATACACTACAAACTGAAGTTTCACATGTACACACGCATATTACTCTCACATTCGTATACTCATTCAGCTTAAATATGTACCATCTTAGCTGAGTCTTACTGTGAAATATGTGCCAACTTAACAGCAGGCTAGTCCTAAATCTTCGGTACATTCCAGTTGGTTGCTCTGATACACAAGCTGAAGTTTCACATGTACACACGTACATTACTCACACACTCATATCCTCATTCAGCTTAAAGATGTGCCATCTTAGCTGAGTCCTACTTTTGAAAGATGTGCTATCTTAACAGCAGGCTAGTCTTTAATGCTTGGTACATTCTAATCGCTCGCTCTGATACACAATAAGCTCAAGTTTCACATGTACACACGCACATAACTCGCACGCTGTTATGCTCATTCAGCTTAAAGATGTGCCATCTTAGCCGAGTCTTACTGTTGAAAGATGTGCCACCTTAACAGCAGGCAAGTCCTAAATGCTCAGTACATTCCAATCGCTCGCTCTGATACACAACAAGCTGAAGTTTTACATGTATACACGCACATTACTCACACACACATATTATTGTTTTCAATACAATGATCATAATACAATACACAATATCACCCTCTCCCTCTCTTACACACACAAACACACACACACGTCACACACACACGCACGCACACACACACGCACACACACACACACACACACACACACACACAAAGCTCAAAACCAGTTACTACGACAGAATGTAATCGACGCACGTGGGAATCTCCTCCTCTGTCGCAAGTGTCTTGTTTCTTGCCTAGGAGTTCATACAACCCGACTCACTCGGCAGCGGATCATCAAACAGAAGCAAAAGGACCAGCCTATCTTAGAACTGACGAAAAGAGAAGTAGTAGTAGAGCAGAGGTTAGAAGATTACTTGCTGCATGATGATGAGGATGACGATATCTTGATGTTTGGTGCTTGGTGGAAGCTGGTAGATAATGACGACATAGTTGAGGTTCAGTTCCCACACAAACGTCATGGTTTGGCTGGTAAGGAATCTAACCATGCCAAGAAGCAAGCAATGGCAGACTTTCTTGAGTTCGTTGACATCAACTCCCAGCCCAATGGTCTGGTAGCTATAGTGCCCAATTTTTTCTCCTTCCGAAGTTCACTCGAATTGCGGCACCTAAAATGGGAGAAAAAAATCTACGAGGAGCAATTACAGTCATTTGTGGTCTCTCAATTTAACAAGGCACAGAGAAAGGGAGACAAACGTGTCATAACACTGCTGCAACTAACTGGCTCCAGAAGTACCGACCCAAGGTAGCACTGCATCCCAGTATGACAGACTACTGTGACACGTGCAAACACCTCAAGCAGCAATTGTCACGAAACCAGGCAGTACTCAATCGGTTGCAGCAGAGCAGTCGAGTAGCGCCTTTGAAGGTGAGCTTAGGGCCCATGAGTCCACCAAACGGGAGCTGTAAGAGGAATTGGCAGATCACAAGACAGTTGCAACACGATCTAGAGAGTACTATATACAAGGCTACTATTGATAAGTGCAGAGAGCAGTGGGCAAAGATCGAGCAACTCACCAAGATGCAGGTGTTGACGAGAAGAGAGTGAGAGGATCTAGAAGGAGCAAAGTACGGTTTTACTGCCACTATCAGTGCTGACTACCAGCAGTCCAAACTGATACCATCATGGGGGAAGACTGAGCAACCTGGATCAACGTACTATCTTCAGAAAGTTTCCCACGACGTCTTTGGAGTAGTTGATCACTCAAAAAACAACTCAGTGGTGTACCTGTTTAATGAACGCGTTGGTCCTAAATACACAGATCACACACTCTCTTTCTTAACTCACTACTGGAATCGGCTCCGCCAGCACCATCCATGGATTCACCGACTTGCCATTTTCCTCGACAACGCCACATGCACCAACAAGAAATATTAGTCAATGTGCCCCTTCGATTGCACGGGGGGCGGTGCGAGAGGCAAATACAGCACGAGGCGAAGCCAAGTGCTGTATTTGCCCTTGAGCCACGCCCCGAGTGTAATAACTCCCGTATGGAACGAGAAAAAGCGGTACATTAACTGGTTTATTGTGTGAATCTAGTGTTCAAACTAGCTAGGCCATTTGCAAAGCTGTGGATCCGATGTCCAGTTGAACGAGCGATCAGGTTGTGCTACCCTCACTACTCGAGTCAGAGTGGAGCTGAATCACTGACGTTCAAAACTAGCTAGGCTATCAGCGAGGCTGTGGATCCGATCATTTTCCAGTTCGACAAGCGAGCGATTCTATCGTGCCACGCTACCTTCGCTACTCAAGCCAGAGTGGGGAGATCGTTTGAATCACTGATGATCCTACGTTTGATGACCACCGATCTTGTGAAACGAGGCCGGTACGTTCGAGCATGGTTCGAGCTACGACTTGATCGCGAGTTTCGAACCTGCATGGACAAGATACCACTGTGACAGAGCGGCGTCTTTTCGGATGATGATCGGTGAATAAACGAGGGTCTACAGCTGCTTTTGCTGAGTATCCTGCCAGCACCACTGCCAAGGTGAACTAAGCTTTGTTGGGCTGAGCCCAATTCGATTATATTCTGAACGTCCCAGACATTATGAGCAAAAGAATCAGCAGCTGGAGCAGTAGGCCTACAAGCCTGGTTCCTCTACTCACTGTCCCTGAGGTCAGTTAACCTGCCACAGTACAGCTCCAACTGCTAATCCTTTGGCTCACATACCCTGCATACTGGCTGGAACATTCTGCAACTGTATGCATGAAGTGACCTTCTAGGGGATTTTTTTGTGTACCATCAACCTGGTTTTTGTGGATGCTCCCTGCAATTATACACATGTAGTTTGGTCAGACATGATGTAGACAACTCAATTAGTTAACACAACAATTTTTCTATTTGCCACTGGAAAATATTGAACTGCTGTTGGCAGTATGGAATTTATTGCACTACAAAAGCCTTTGATCTAATATGGCTTCAAACAATAATAAATACTTATTCTCTTGGGCCATGGAGATGGTGAGTTCTGGAGAGATCGACCACATCCATATCAGCTTCATGGTAGCTGGACACACAAAGTTTGCCCCAGACCGTCTCTTTTCAGTGATTGGAAGTGTCTATAAGAGAAGACGTGTTCTCCATTCATGAGCTGAAAGCTATCTGACGGACAGCAAGTTCTCACCTGGCGAGACAGTCTTGGAGACAAGTACTCAGACCTTCCCGGTGTGCGTAGTGAAGGCACACAATGGAAATGTGGTGATGAAGGTGCATGAGAATTGCTTTGCTGGTGAGTGGAAGGATTCCTCACTTCGTGTCCGAGTCAGCACTGCAGTTGGAGTCCCAACCACCAACGACAGTGATAGCCACCTTCACAGTATTTCGGCTGATAAAATGGCCAACAAGTTTACCATGTATGAGCGTTTTATTTCTCACGATCGCCGTCCAGATTACTTGCCACCACCCACTGTTGTGTCATCTACCTCCTCGACAGCACAAACTTCTGCTCAAACATCTTCATCCTCATCTGCAAGTACAACTGCTGGACAGAGAAAGAAAAAACAGAGCAAGTGCTCAACAAAAGGCTGCGATGGATTGGGACACAAAAAATGAACAAGATGGGCTGAAGGTCACACAACAAAAGCAGGATGTCCTAGGTGTTAGCAAGTCATTTTTAACTTGCTGGTCATATCTTATGCTATTGAACATCATTTCACATCACTACCTACTGTACTTACCTTTATTTTGATCTTGCTGTTGCTGCCAAAGTACCATGTGTCCACAACAGTTAATACCTCGTGATCATTCTAATTAATGCACACCAAGAGAATAGGGACTACTCGACCATCTGATGGTTCCAAGATGTTGCTACCTACTGACGCAAGTAAAGAATGACTGAGTTAATTTAGATACTGCTTACAGGGGGAGAAATAAGGGCTATACATGCCACTACTTTCGGTAACTAGTCACTATCACTTAGCTAGCTTCATGGCTACTAAAACACAGGCTTAGTTTTCGATTCTAGTACCTATTGTAGATGGTTAAGACTATATTATTACGATTACAGCTACTTACCTCCTCAGGTCCGGTCTTCTTTTTCTTGATCCACTCACGACTCTGTCTTTTGCACGTACTGAACATTGTGTTGCACGGGTGGGTGGGGCCACGCCGGGTTAGCAATAAATGGCCTAAGGTCGTCACGGTTGCAAGCGCGTAACTACTGGCTATAGCAACCGATCGCGTTCAAACTCGCGGAGTGAATGAACAATGCCCCAACGTATATGTGTGCTTGTAGCATCGTTGCTTGGTTACAGTGCCCTGTTTAAAACAAATGCTTTGCTCGGTTACAGTAGCCGCCATTAAGTACAGAGCAAATGGTTGCTCTGTTACAGTGCCACGCACACCTACCGGCACACAGCCTAGCTGCTCAATTCTTGACGAAAACATAACGGAGTGACTACGGCCAGCACGAAGGGGACACCACTTGTCAATGTAAGCCAACATAACAGGAATGATATGTTTACGACACTCCTCGTTACTGGACAAGTCTGTCACCTGTTCGCCGTGTGTCTCTACCGTCTTGTAGTCTTCAAGTCTCGGAGAAACTTGTCCGTCACTGCTGATAACGCAGGCATTCCATTTTCCTGTGATTCGTGTACTCTGTAGGGGGTGGTGGCGCTGATCAACAATCTCCATTGTTGCAAACTCGGCCCCCCTTCCCAGAGGCAGCATCCTTTGGAGTGCAAGTTGTGCCCGACCAGACTGGCGTCTTGGTGTTTGTCGAGCTAACTGCTTGCAGGCAGTGGCCAGATATTCCTCCGCTTCAGTCGTGTCCATTTGGAGTACGTCGTGGCAGTAGCACACAATCGGTCTCAAGTTCCCTGCATTCGACACCATTGTGGCTGGCTTCGTGTTGGATGCACTCTGTACAGTGCAAGTGTAGGAGAACTATAAATAGTAGCATGAGACATCAAATCATTCATTCGGATGGCTATATTACCAGTTGTGGGAAAGGCTATGGCCACTCCCTAGATTTTGAATACTAGGTTAGAGCTTCAAAACGATCTCATTATAGCCAAAACATGGAGATCGAATTAATTTTAATGACAAAAAGAGGCCTAATAGTCAAAAGCAAAAGTGTGAACAAAAATTGAGATAAAGTGATGGCAAATGATGGTATTAAAGAAGCGGTGCTACAGAAATGGATTTGTTGAAAGAGTAGAGTAAATGTTTATAGGTTGTATGTGATATAAATTTCCATTCTTCAATGTTGGTCAGGTAGGGAAATCTACGTTCAGTAATTTACAGTGTTTGATAAATTCTTGCCTTTCCTGAGCATATGAACGACAGTTCAACAAAATTGGATGTTCAAACTAAACTACTGGCTCTTGATTTTGAATACTAAATAGGAGACCGGATTTGAGAAAACCCTCCGTATGGGATCTGCGCGCTATTCGCGCAATGCGCGTTTTTAGTAGCTCTGGTCAAAAACTGTCAAAGTTCAGATTTTGCCATATCCATGTCAAAGAACCTTTCTTGTAACTGTAACCGTCGCCTACGGAGCCTAGTCGTAAGTTACC
This sequence comes from Stappiaceae bacterium, assembly GCA_964291365.2. Taxonomy (GTDB): domain Bacteria; phylum Pseudomonadota; class Alphaproteobacteria; order Rhizobiales; family Stappiaceae; genus JBDWFY01. The sequence continues at coordinate 48,948 of OZ219975.1, read as the reverse complement.
AAGGCGAAATAAGCCTTTATTCACAGGCTCCTCTATCTACCTAGTCTATGCAGCTGCCGTTTACGGAGTCCGTTGCTAAGGGCGATAATTATCTAGATACAGCTAGATTCATCGAACTACTGAACGTTGACTCACCTTTTAAGCTTCTTAGGCATCGAAGAAGAAGCGGTCATCGTTATCGACGACGAAGTTCGCGACTAGCTCGACCTTTGCGCTCCTTTCAGACGGTCCCGCCCAAGTTGAATGAATTGATTTCCGGTTGATGCGTAGTATACGGAAACGCTATACGCGTACATAGCAACGCCTTTAGACCGTAATTTCTCGTTTTCTATGGTTGTAGCGCGATCGCAAACAAAGCGGGCTATCTCCAAAGCGGAGCGCGCGATCAGTCTAAAACTTGCAGGTGGGTTAGCTCTATGGTAGAGCTTATCAAAGATGCATTAAACTCAATTTTCACAAAAAATCCCACAAGGAGGGTTTTCTCAAATCCGGTCACATAGGTTAATGAACCACCAATGAGGGCTCACATTGAGCGAGTTGCCTTAACTCTCCAAGATACAGCCATAATTCTCAATGATGGATTGCCAAAGCGAGCGAGGTTTGGATCTAAGAGCTCGAGGAAGGTTGGTAGGAGTGGTCGATGGACAGCCAATACAAAAACCGCCGTACTGCGGTTAGTTGTCCGTCGATGATCCCTAACGAACACGGCGCATGCGCTTTAGACTCGAGACCTTTATCCAAGGGGTCTGAGATATCTATCAGCGATTTGGCTGGTTATATTAGCAATGGTGGGACAGGCTATGTCCACTCCCCAGATTTTGAATGTTGTTTGAGCATCAAAACTATCTCGCATAACCAAAACGTAGCGAACGTTTTGAACGCTGATGAACATCAAAGAAACTCAATGCAGTTAAGGCATGTCTCATAAGCCTTGGCGCGCGCCCGTCTGCGAGCCAATTAGTGGCTTGTACCGTGACGTCATTATCATGCAAGGCCTATACAAGCCACGGTAAAAAGCCGCACAGTCGCAGTTTTGAGCCCATTTTGTCAAGCAAATGCCGTCCGGAATTTAAGCGCTCATAAATTCGCAGCACTAATGGTGAAAAACTAAAGCTGACGGTCGATGTTGACGATCTATCGGACGGATTGTGGATAGCTGCTTTCGATTCGGAGTTACATGCAGAAGATCGTGCCGTGGACACGCCCAAAATCAGGTTTTCTGCGAATAAAATCTTAACAGGTAGGTTTTTCGACAATCCGTCCGATGATATTCTAGATCATCATAGTGAGCTTCCATTCGTGTAGCTAAGGTTCGATAAAAGTGGCCGTTTAAATTCCGGATAGCTCGATTTAGCGTTTTAGAGGGCGTGGCTGAATGTCGCTGTAACGCCTAATTGGTTAATTGACTGCGGTTCATTTTTTCATAGCTAGAAGGCACTTGGATTGGCCTTTCATATGGTACCTTGAAGAGCCTCTCACTATCTCACTATCTTGCTAGGTGGTATTAATAGCTCATGAAACTGAGTGAAAATTGTAACTTTTTCCACTTGAGACAGTCCTTAAGTGTGCTGAGAAGGACTCACATTGAACGACTGAATTCAACTCTCCAAGATAGAGCCATAATTCTCAATGGTGGACTGCCAGAGCGAGCGAGAATGGATCTAAGAAGGCCAGGCGCATGCGCACTTCCTTAGTGGTCGTCGCAACGGTTTTTCTCTTGGTTGTCTATCGACGATCCCTACATTGTATGCGCCATAAACTGGAGACCTTCAGCCTAGAGGCTTGGGGAATCAATCAGCTAGTTGGCTGGCTATATTAGCAGTGATGGGAAAGGCTATGGCCGTTTTTGAATGCTATACGATTACATAATTTGGTTGAGAACACTAAATAGCCCACAAAAATAGCTCACATTCAGCGTCTGATCTTAACTCTCCAAGATACAGCCTTAATTTTCGATGATGCATTGCCAAAGCGAGCGAGAATGATATAAGACTTAAGGCGCATGCGCCAGTTCTGTAGGGATCGTCGACTTAGACCTTTAGCCCAGAGGCTTGGGAAGTCAATCAGCGATTTGCCTGGCTATATTAGCAGTGGTGGGACAGGCTATAGCCACGCGTAGCCCAGAGGCCAGAGAAATCAATCAGCGATTGGTTGACTATATAAGCAGAGGTGGAACAGGCTTTGACAACTCCCTATATTTTGAATGCTATGTTTGAACTTCAAAATGAACTTGTATAGCCAAAACGTTACGATCGCCAAATAACAACATTTCTTGACTCGTCATATCCACTTGCGGCTAACCAGTGGGGCTTCCTACCAGGGAGATCGACCACTCATGCCATGCTTTCTGCTGCGCATGATTGGCTCAGCAGTATGGAAGATGGCCATGAAATGGGGGCCGTATTCTTTGACCTCACTAAAGCCTTTGATTCTGTGCCTCATAGGCAGCTAATTTCGAAACTCAGAGCTATTGGCTTGGACGACTACCTGGTTTCCTGGATCACAAGCTCTCTCGCTTATAGAAACCAGTCAGTGGTCCTACATGGTGAAACATCTGACCTGCTCCCTGTAACATCCGGCGTACCTCAGGGATCAGTGCTTGGTCCACTGCTGTTCTTGCTTTATGTAAATGATGTTAACGATGTGGCCTTATCAGAACTTCGGGTACAAAGCTAATCTTATATGCTGACGATATACTTTTGTATAGAAGAATTTATACCGAGAAAGACTACGCCGTACTTCAGCAAGATGTGGACTCTCTTGGTGTATGGAGTCTTCTTAATCGTCCGTCATTCAGTCCAGTGAAGTGTAAATTCATGGTGCTTTCCCGAAAGAAAGTAAGAACTACACCACCACCTCTAAATTTGCTCGGTTTTGAAATAGAGCAAGTCGACTCTATCAAGTATCTTGGCTTAACAATCAACGACAACCTATCCTGGTCTGATCACACCAGCAAAAAAGCAAGGAGGTCTGTTGTTCCGACAATTCTACAACTGTGCCGATACATCTACTATTCGAGCACTCTATTTGACGCTCATAAGGCCACATCTAAAGTATGCAAACCAAGTCTGGTATTTATACCTTGTCAAGGACTGCAAGTTGTTGGAAGACGTTCAGAGGTTTGCCTGCAAGGTGTGTCTAAAGAGTTGGAACACAACATATGACGAAATGCTGGACACTTTAAATATCCCAAAGCTCGAGCAAAGAAGGAAGGCGCTCAAACTGTGTTTTATGCACAAACTTGTTGGAACCAATGCTCCCGTACTGGTGCCCCTATTTCCACGGCCTTGCGTTTACACCACTCGCTACACCCATTCTAAACAGCTAAGCAGTCTAAGTGGTCACACTGCACAATACTTAAACTCTTTTTTCTTTTCCAAATTTATGGAATAACTTAAGTAGTGATGTTGTGTCCTCACCCTTCTCTACCTTTAAGAATCGTGTTTAAAATAACATTGCATTGCTGTAGTTAATACAAATATTGTCACTGTATTCATTATTCATTTTAATAACTTACGTAGTCCTTTCATCTTCTGGATGTACATATTACTTATTAGCATTATCATGCTATTTTTGTGCATCCCTGCATTTTTATAATCATGCAGAATGATATTTAAAAATAGGCTTACGAACCACCCTCCCCCAAAAAGGGCTCCCTTACTTCTCCAAGATACAACCATAATCCTCGATGATCGATCGCCAAAGGAGCGATGGAGGATATGAGTCGAAGGCGCACGCGCAGTTCAGTATAGGTAGTCAATGGTTAGTTGTCCATCGACGATCCCTACAGAATAGCTGCATGCGCTGTTGACTGAAGACACCTAGTCCAAAAATCAGGGATATTATTATATGTATATATATTAGCAGGGGAGCAACGGGCTATGGCCATTCCCTGAATTAACCATAATTCTCGATGGTAGATGGCCAAAGCGAGCGAAAATGGATATAAGAGCATAAGGAGCTTGCGCAGTTTGGTTGAGGTCGTCGATTATTGATTATCCATCGACGATCCCTGCAGAACAGCGCATGCGCTGTAGACTGAAGATACTTAGCCCAACGATCAGTGAAATCAATCAGCGAGTTCGTTGACTATATTAGCAGAGGTGCAACGGGCTATGGCCATTCCCTAGATTTTAAATTTTGTTTGAGCTTCATCGAATAGCCAAAACGTTACGATAGCTAAAAAGCCTAAAGAACCATCCACCAAAAGAGGGCTTACATTGAGCGACTGACCTTATCGTTCTAAGATACAACCATAATTCCTGAAGATAGATCGCCAAAGAGAGCGAAAATGGATATAAGAGCCGAAGGCGCACATGCAGTTCTGTATAGGGTGTCAATGGTTAGTTGTCCATCGACGATCCATACAGAACAGCTCATGCGTCGTAGACTGAATGTATTTACCCCAAAGATCAGGGAGATCAATCAGAGTGTTAGCTGACTATATTAGCAGAGGTGCAACGGGCCATTGCCTAGATTTTGAATGTTGTTTGAGCTTTATCGAATAGGCAAAACGAAACCATCGCTAATAGTTAGGGTCTCCACACCAAAAAATTGATCTCCGCCAATAGGTCTTTTGAGTGATTGTCAACATAAAGCAACTTGAAATAAATGCTCATGAAAAATTTCACGCTGAAATACCTCGTTGTTGTTGCACAATTGCAGCTTGAAAACTCGGACCGCAACTTCGCGCATGCACGCAACTTGCGTATAATCTACGGAGTTAATATTTTATGACGTCAACTTAACCCCTTTTGCTCTATATTTTGCAAAAGCAAGTGACTATGGTTGAAGTTTATTGGCAAGGAGCGTGGGGTGCTGAGCTGACTGTTTCTGGGTTCTAGGAGCCGCAAAAGTGTGAACTAGTAGAGTTTTAAATGACATCTGTATCAGATATCATTACATTGACCAGTGGTTAATTGACAAGATGCTTCCCTCAGGATGTTGGTACATTGTACCAGGCCTATGCTATCTGCAGACCAAGAGAAGTTCGATTTGAGATTGTTTTACCATCTGGGTAAAATCGTTTTCTATAATATTGTCCAATTGTGTTGTGTTTCCATGTGATGTATGTCTAGTATACAATATTATGTGGAAAACCTTACAAACTTGATCATTTTTGCTCGCCACCATAATAGCATACTCTTTTGGAATAATTTTGGTGCAAGTTTCGTGTTCATATCTCGTTCCTAACTGAAGTTATGGCTCAAAGTTGAATTGCAACTTTAATAAAAGCATTGCTGTGCTTGCTAATAGCAACATAGATTAGGTTAAAAATTTACTAGAACTTAGAATCTTTATTGCTTTATAACTTTTGAACCGTATGAGCTATCAAGACGAAACTTTTACCAAAACACTCAGGATTGCCTGACGTTTCATTTGAGTGCTTCAATAAGCATTTTTATGGCTTCAGTCATAAACTTATGTGGGGAGTGACACATTAGCCGCTAGAAATTTTGGGGTTTTCCAGATGGCAAGCAACTGTTTAAGTGAAGTTGACTTTGTCTACAGAATGTACAGGCCCCATACTATGTACCAACACCCTGAGGGAAGCATCTTGTCAATTGATCACTGGTCAGTGTAATAAAATCTGATACAGATGTCATGTAAAACTCTACTAGCTCACATTTTGGCAGCTCCTAGAACCCAGAAACAATCAGCTCAGCACTCCACGCTCCTTGCTAGTAAACTTCAACCATAGTCACTTACTTTTGCAAAATACCGAGCAAAAGGGGTTAACTTGACGTCATAAAAATTTTAACCCCGTAGTCACTGCTCTCGATCTGAAACTTCGCGCCGCGAAAACCCCCATAAGGAAAGGCGGTAACTTGGGTTTTATGCCGGACAAAGCCGACTTTCAGTAAGATATACGTGCCCTGATATTGAAAAAAGCGATTAACGAAACTTTATTTCTGTGTTGGACACCCTATAATAGTTCAGTATTGGTCGTCAATGGTTAGTTGTCCATCGACGATCCCTACAGAACAGCTGCATGCGCTGTTGACTGAAGACACTTAGCCCAAATATCAGGGAAATCAATCAGCGAGTTAGCTGACGACATTAGTAGAGGTGCAACGGGCTATAGCCATTCCCTAGATTTTGAGCTTCATCGAATGGCCAAAACGTTACGATCGCTAAATAGGCTAACGAACCACCGTCCCCCAAGAAAGGGCTCAAATTGAGTGACTGACCTTATATCTCCAAGATACAACCATAATTCTTGATGATAGATCGCCAAAGCGAGCTACAATGGATAATATAAGAGCAAAAGGCGCACACGCAGTTCGGTAAAGGTTGTCAAAGGTTAGTTGTCCATCGACGATCCCTACAGAACAGCGCATGCGCTGTAGACTGAAGATACTTAGCCCAAATATCAGGGAAATCAATCAGCGAGTTAGCTGACGATATTAGCAGAGGTGTAACGGGCTATGGCTATTCCCTAGATTTTGAATGTTGTTTGAGCTTCATCGAATGGCCAAAATGTTACGATCGCTAAAAAGGCTAACGAACCCCCCCCCCCCCCCCCCCCCCCCCCCCCCAAAATTGGGCTCAAATTGAGCGACTGACCTTATCCCACAAAAAAAGGAGCGACTGGCCTTATCTTTCTAAGATACAACATTAATTTTCGATGATAGATTGCCAAAGCGAGCTAAAATGGATATATGATCCAAAGGCGCACACGCAGTTCGTTGTCAAAGGTTAGTTGTCCATCGACGATCCTTGCAGAACAGCGCATGCACTGTAGACTGAAAATGTTAAGCCCAAAAATGAGGGAAATCAATCAGTGAGATAGCTGAGTCATGAACACTCAAGCTGTTGAACATATACCGTGGGTGCATCAAGATAGTCACAGGGATCAGGAGCATCTTCTGATTCTTCTACAACCAATGCAAGTGGATCATCTCCTGAAAAGGTACCACCACGGGGAATTAGTTGCCTAGGCATAATACTGCAGAGATTAAATGGCTTTCCACGGCTTCCAAATGCTAACACAGGAAAACGTAGCCGCGTGAACTGTGCACGTATACAGGGAGAACGAGGTCCGCGTTCGCGTATAGACGAGCTTGGAACGGAATCTCCGATGTCCAGGATAACGAGTACCGTTGTCGCCCGTATTGGGACCACTTTTTACGGACTATTTCACTGAGTCCGCTATCAGATCCGTGCTGAGTCTGTCTAGATACTCCGTTTTATCCAGTATTGTCCGTCGTGTGACTCCGTCTCAATGATCCGTCGGTCCGATCGGAACGCATGGACCGCCTCCGTCTACTTGTACGTATCAACTCCGTCTGACGATCCCGTTCCAGTCAGTTCTATCCCGTCCGAATCATATCATATAGCGCATGCGTATAAATTTGCATTAAAATTACAATAATGATAATAATTATTAATAGCATAATAATAATAATTGATAAAGAGAGTAGATACATCCACTCAGTTGGTGTAGTTAGTCAATCACAGCTAAAACTTGAATGCTTCCTGCTTTTTCTTTTCCTCTTCAGCACTTTTTCAGCGCTCTCTACCTCCAACGACATTCATAGTAGCCATGAACTGCCTCTATAATAAATAGTATTACAAATAATAATTGATGCATATAACAACCTACATACCAAGTCTTTATACAATGAGATGGACATTCATCAATGTTAGATACTTGCGGTAAAGAGGACTGTGTTCCAAATATTTCCCCATAGTGCCCACTAAACTGTAGGATAGTCACCTAAATGCTTGGTACATGTACATCTCAATTGCTCACTCTGACGCACAACAAGTGAAGTTTCACATGTACATGAGCCTATTGCTCACACACTCTCATACCCTTTCAGCTTAAAGATGTGCCATCTTAACAGCAGGCTAGTTCTAAATACTTGGTACATTCCAATCGCTCGCTCCGATACACAACAAGCTGAAGTTTCACGTGTATGCACGTACATTACTCACACACTCTTATGCTCATTCAGCTTAAAGATGTGCCATCTTAGCTGAGTCTTACGGTTGAAAGATGTGCCATCTTAACAGCAGGCTAGTCCTAAATGCTCAGTAAATTCCATGTACATTACACACACACTCTTATGCTCATTCAGCTTAAAGATGTGCCATCTTAGCTGAGTCTTACTGTTGAAAGATGTGCCATCTTAACAGCAGGCTAGTCCTAAATGCTCTGTACATTCCAATTGCTCGCTCTGATACACAACAAGCTGAAGTTTCACATGTACGCACGTACACTACTCACACACTCTTATGCTCATTCAGCTTAAAGATGTGCCATCTTAGCTGAGTCTTACTGTTGAAAGATGTGCCATCTTAAGAGCAGGCTAGTCCTAAATGCTCGGTACATTCCATGTACATTACTCACACACTCTTATGCTCATTCAGCTTAACGATGTGCCATCTTAGCTGAGTCTGACTGTTGAAAGATGTGCCATCTTAACAGCAGGCTAGTCCTAAATGCTCGGTACATTCCACGTACATTACTCACACACTCTTATGCTCATTCAGCTTAAAGATGTGCCATCTTAGCTGAGTCTTACTGTTGAAAGATGTGCCATCTTAACAGCAGGCTAGTCCTAAATGCTCGGTACATTCCAATCGCTCGCTCTGATATGCACGCACGTTACTCACACACTCTTACATGTATGCCCTTTCAGCTTAAAGATGTGCCATCTTAGCCGAGTCTTACTGTTGAAAGATGTGCCATCTTAACAGCAGGCTAGTCCTAAATGCTCGGTACATTCCACGTACATTACTCACACACTCTTATGCTCATTCAGCTTAAAGATGTGCCATCTTAACTGAGTCTTACTGTTGAAAGATGTGCCATCTTAACAGCAGGCTAGTCCTAAATGCTCTGTACATTCCAATTGCTCTCTCTGATACACAACAAGCTGAAGTTTCACATGTACGCACGTACATTACTCACACACTCTTATGCTCATTCAGCTTAAAGATGTGCCATCTTAGCTGAGTCTTACTGTTGAAAGATGTGCCATCTTAACAGCAGGCTAGTCCTAAATGCTCGGTACATTCCAATCGCTCGCTCTGATACACAACAAGCTGAAGTTTCACATGTACGCACGTACATTACTCACACACTCTTATGCTCATTCAGCTTAAAGATGTGCCATCTTAACTGAGTCTTACTGTTGAAAGATGTGCCATCTTAACAGCAGGCTAGTCCTAAATGCTCTGTACATTCCAATTGCTCTCTCTGATACACAACAAGCTGAAGTTTCACATGTACGCACGTACATTACTCACACACTCTTATGCTCATTCAGCTTAAAGATGTGCCATCTTAGCTGAGTCTTACTGTTGAAAGATGTGCCATCTTAACAGCAGGCTAGTCCTAAATGCTCGGTACATTCCAATCGCTCGCTCTGATACACAACAAGCTGAAGTTTCACATGTACGCACGTACATTACTCACACACTCTTATGCTCATTCAGCTTAAAGATGTGCCATCTTAACTGAGTCTTACTGTTGAAAGATGTGCCATCTTAACCGCAGGCTAGACCTAAATGCTCGGTACATTCCAATCGCTCACTCTTATACACAACAAGCTGAAGTTTCACATGTATGCACGCACATTACTCACACACTCTTATGCCCTTTCAGCTTAAAGATGTGCCATCTTTGCTGAGTCTTACTGTTGAAAGATGTGCCATCTTAACAGCAGGCTAGTCCTAAATGCTCGGTACATTCCAATCGCTCGCTCTGATACACAACAAGCTGAAGTTTCACACAGTTACACACGCACATTACTCACACACTCTTATGCTCATTCAGCTTAAAGATGTGCCATCTTAGCTGAGTCTTACTGTTGAAAGATGTGCCATCTTAACAGCAGGCTAGTCCTAAATGTGACCCGCTATGGAAAAATCGACCACTCGCGCTCGAATATGATTTTGCAATAGGGTGTTCAATACTCGAACCAACTTTTTTTTTCTCGAATTTTTTTTGTTTCCATATTGTGAAAGTATAGTCTTTTGTCTATCCATACATAGATTTTCATCGAAAGACAACGTTGTTTAGTGCCTGAAACGACCAGGAGAAGAATGGCGTTCAGTTTTTGCTAGCTACGTGAACGGACTTGCAGTATTATCGATCAATCAAAATCTACAAGCCGCGGTCGACCTCCATAACAATACCCGCGCTTAGCCATCATAGCAAAGTAAAGCGGCAATGGTAGACAGTAGCTGAGGCCCTCGAGTTGCTTGGCGTTGACAGCGATTGCTGCATAGCAGAGAGTAGACGCTCAAACTCTCGTCGATCTAGTCCACAAGTACACCAGTCAATCATGGTGGCCCCACCTGTCAACCACACCCTTTAATCATAGGCTACACTGTCATAATACTGAATGAAACACTATACATGAAAGAATACTACATAGCTAATACTATCTATGTAGACCAGAAGAGCTCTACTGCAACATCTAGATGGCAGTCTTGTACTACTTGAGGACTTGAAGATCACAGCTTTGATCAGCAGCAAGAAACAACTGTCACACAGTGCACATGGAGTGGCAATCTCAGTCCCACCGTTCAAAGTCTGTGCATCATCCGATAACTGGAGAGAGAGAGAGAGAGAGAGAGAGAGACTATTATGCATGGACATGAAATACGATTTTAGTGTGTTGTGCCTACAACTGTACAACTGGGTAAAAGTGAACGCCCAACCTGTGTACCCACCCTCGAGAGTACTGGTAGATCAGAAGGACATCGCTTCCACAGCTGCACCACCTGAAGACTTCACAATACTAATGTCCCGCAATCCCCTTCCTGTTAACCAGACACATGCACACACACACACACATACACACATGCACACGCAAACACACATGTACACACAAACACAAGGACATCGAAACATACATACTTATGAGCTGTCAGCCTAACAAGTCAATCATGGTACAATGCTTGGACTGTTGGTGTACACAAGACTAGTCATAGACAATTTGGGAAGTCAAGTGTCCATTGTGCATGTACATGCCATGCATGTCCTAATGTGTGTACAATGGCAACATTGCTTTCACACAAGCATACACATACATGCACATGCACACGCGCACACACACACACACACACGAACACACACGCACACACACACGCACACACACGCACACACACACACACGCACGCACGCACGCACGCACACACACACACACACACACACACACACACACACACACACACACACACACACACACACACGTGCACACACACACACACACACACTACATACATATGACAGGCTCATGCACTGCCATTGTTCATCATCACACTTGAAATACCGTTTGTTGTTGTCCGTTTCTGGATGACAAACTCTTGTAGATGACCATACACTCATCCCAGGCTCCTCACAGAGAGAATGTCAGATTCAACAGCTCTGAAGACAAGACCTAAGTGTACAGAACAGTCAGAACTCACAATACTGCCTCTAGCTAGATAAAATTTTGTTTACTAGAACAATAGGACAGCTTCTCACAACTGTAGTTCATGCCAAGCAGGACAGAGAGTGTAAATTTACAGCTACGTGTGGCTATCTCCCTTGTACATGGCCAGAAGTACACTATGCTGTCCAAGAACCACACCCAAGAGTTTTATTACATGCAGCCTTAGCTGTATGAACGATCATAGACAACTTACGAAGCATAGAAGCATAGAGTCCATCGCTTCTCTCGGTATCTTCTCCACAAGGTCAGGACTGCTACTCCCGCTCGATTCTCTGTGGCCATCTTCCCGGCAAATCCATTATAGCGAACTAACCGCGTGGTGTGATACGGAGCGTATACGGAAACATTGAACGTTGAGCTATGTACGTACAAAAGGCTCCGTTTCTCGAAAAATTGTAAACTGAGACACGGGTGACCCGTGTACAATTTTTAGGCCATAACTCGGCCTAGGAACCTTTTTAGAGCCTGGTTCTTTGACCGTTGAACTCTACAGTAAATTCTGCGTCGATCTATACCGAAAACGCGGATTTCATAAAAAATTGCGAGTGGTCGATTTTTTCATAGCGGGTCACAAATGCTCGGTACATTCCAATCGCTCGCTCTGATACACAACTAGCTGAAGTTTCACACATGTACACACGCACATTACTCACACACTGTTATGCTCATTCAGCTTAAAGATGTGCCATCTTGGCTGAGTCTTACTGTTGAAAGATGTGCCATCTTAACAGCAGGCTAGTCCTAAATGCTCGGTACATTTGAATTGCTCACTCTAACACACAACAAGCCGAAGTTTCACATGTACATACACACACACATTATGGACAAGTGAGTCATTGGGCATGGGAAAGTAGTAGAAATGGTATAGGACACTCTATTCACATGTGGCAGGACTTAATTCATAGATAAAGCTTATCAGCTTAATAATTAAACCTTGGTGTTAGCTATAGCCTACCAGGTGCAATACAATAATGTACACAGTGTCATCAGGGTTGTTTGCACTTACGTGTAAGTTACAGGAATTAACAACCAAGCCTACACATATAAAGCTTAAAGCTTCTATTGTTCACAATGTATATACATGCATCACTTAACTTATAATCAGTCGTAGGTGTGGACGCCAACTATGAGGGCGCTGGCCACTGAAATGGAAGTCAGTATCCACAGTTTGGGGTAGTCTTTCTATAAAGAGATACAAATACTGGCTAAATACACATGCATGCGTAGCCTCGGTATATGCATGGCATGCTGATACATGCATTTAGCTCTAGTGAGTGTATACCTAATGGTCTACAAACTCTTGACTTGACATCATCATGATCTCATCACTCCGAACTGTCAGACTCACTAACCGATCTGATGTGCGTGTGTGTGTGTGTGTGTGTGTGTGTGTGTGTGTGTGTGTGTGTGTGTGTGAGTACACGCGCGTGTGTGCATGCTATGGTTCATAATTTTGGCACTCAATGAGCTATTTCATAATTCACATATCAATAAAGAGTTTTTAGGATCATACCTGCATCTTTCAAAAGGCAAGCTGTGCGATGGATCGTGGTCGAGCCTGGGCTGTGAAGTCCGAATTCTGACTATAGAACTGCTCATCGCTTGTTCTCTCGACCTTTCTTGCCATTTCTTGTTGTAGAAGGTATCACGCGGTGGCGACTAAACATGGATTTGCTCACACGCCAAGAGCAATGCTCACTGAATATTTTTGATCGCTGAGCAATGAGTCTGTATTGCTGGCGCCCTGATCTGAACTTTAATTATTGTAACCACACCTCTTCTATTAGAGCTATCTGCGCGGCGCAGCGCGCGCGATCGCTTTCAATTCGCGTACGCGTATATGTATTCGCGATTCAATATTCAGGGCGCATGGGGTGGAGTCTCGTGCGCGGCTCTGTACTGTGTCCGTGTAGCGCAAGCCGAGAGGACGGATACCGAATGTTGTAACCGTGCAAGCATAGTGCAAGCAACGGAGTCCGCATGCACCGTGCGTATCTTACACGGAATACTGACAGAGTCCGTGTTACAGGTACGCCGTCTCCAGGCAGTGTAGCGCCCGCTTCTTTCATCAATACGGTAGACCGCGTGAATCCGTCCACATGGAGTCATTTTCCTGTGAACGCAATCACATACAAGACCTGTTTACACAATTATGGCATCACGATAAAAAAAGGTTAGCCCACACTTAACACTAATTGTAGTACATGTAACTTAGGAGTAGCCTTATCAATGGTACACTCAATCTTGGTAGAATTTGGAAATCTCATACTGAATTTCCTACCACCAGGGACACTGGGAATGTGTTGATTCCACTTCTCTTTGATCCTTACTTGCAGCTGCAACAAAAATCGACACATGATTTGGCAAAAGAGAATTTCAATTCCTGTCATAGTGGAACACCTCTAGTCTGGACACCGTTGCAACCATTTAAGGTGTCTGGATTACAGAACCTGTACTCATTTTTGGCCATCATAATGACCCAATTAAACGAGGTGTCCTTATTACAGACTATACAATATAGAGGCATTCCACTGTGTACAGTGAGAAACTTGAAGGTACCACTCTCAGTCTTTCTAGGATGGGTTAACTACTAATAGGACAATGAATGAATACTGTAGGAAAGTTACTGAATCAGACATTTGAATTTGTGTGGTACATACTCTCCATCACAGACTCACTTCTTCAGTTCTCCTCTTCTTGCTCTAAATAGAGAGCAATTTAGCACATCAACGAAAGATGTGCGATAAGTTATAACAAGAGTATGTAATAAGACATGAGAGTATCGAACGCTCTATATGGTCCGTGTAATATGTTTTCGGAGAGTAACGTGACTTCCAGCCTTGCGCACATGACTAAGCCAAGTTGCTAAACACTCGATTTTTCTCAGGACTGCGATGAACAGGGGCATTTTTCGTGAGTTTTATGCTAGATTCTTCATGAACGTTCGTTTTGTATCGCGATCTGCTCGCGTTTCAGCCACTATTGCACTCGCATTAGTTTGCACTCGAGGTCACGCCCATAATTCGTTATTTGAATCGAGCACGCTCATTGGTCAATGTTTGAATTCCTGGCGTGTGACTTTCTGATCACATAATACACGGACAATATAGCGTGTTCGATACTCTCTTCCTTATCTTACTATAATTATGTGACCCGCTATGAGAAAATCTACCATTTGCAATTTTTTTTACGAAATTCGCGTTTTTGGTATGGATCGACGCAGAATTTACTGTAGAGGTCAACGGTCAAAGAATCAGGTTCTAAAAAGGTTCCTAGGCCGTGTTATGGCCTAAAAATCGTACACGGGTCACCCGTGTCTCAGTTTACAATTTTTCGAGAAACGGAGCGTTTTGTACGTACATAGCTCAACGTTCAATGTTTCCGTATACGCTCCGTGTCACACCGCGTGGTTAACCGGCTTAATGGATTTGCCGGGAAAGACAGCTGAGGCGGAGAAGAAGAATAGGCAAGAACACTAAGAAAGGTACGCTGCGTAGGTTCTATTTAACCTTCGTTCGTGTTAGGCTACGTGTACTTGTCCTGGGCCGGGGCGGGGTTGTCTTTCAGTGTGAAGTCTAGCGTTCTGGCCGGCATCTATGAAGGGAGATAAAAATGATGCTGGCTATGGGGATCGTTTCTAGCTATGAAGCTTTTTGTTTATGTTTTGGTAAGCATGGGGATAGTTGTATAGCTGTTGGCATACTACATCTATACTCAAGGCTATAGCTAAGCGACCGTGCGCTATGTTTAGAGCACATTCAGTACAAGCGCGGCTTAGTATGATCTCTCTTGTTCAGGTTCTTTTTGTTACCCTGGCCAAAGGGCCTGGGACGAGCCTGGTCATCTGCTATTAACGGCAGCAGCAACAACAGCAACAACAAAAACAAGGTGTAGTGTGATGATATAAATAATGTGGAGAGAGAGAGAGAGAGAAAAGAGAAAGAGAGGGAGAGAAAGAGATAGAGAGAGAGAACTATGAACATGTAATAAGCATAAAAAATAATTATTTATTAGGGCATGTTCGAGCATTGTACCCTGGTTGCCGACATGCTCCACAGAGCCGTGATCGTTTGGCTGGAGGCTCATCCGTAGCAGTGGTGGTAGTTGTGGAGGTGGCCCCAGCGGTGGTGGTGGTGAGAAGAGGAGTGGATGAGGGGCTTGAACTTGGTGGTGGTGTTGCAGATGGTGACCGCGAAGGTGACGAATCCTCTGGTGGAGCAGCTGGCCGAGGGCACGTGATGTCCTTCAAGTTCTCCGGGCAGAACTCACGGATCTTGTGGAACAAGTACCACTGCCGCTGGTTGGAGAGACCTGATGGAGGTAGGACTGGAGGTAGTTGACCTGCCACTGGTGACCACGACTTGACCTTCAAGATCGACCTCTTCACTTCGGTTGACTCAGCTCTCTCCTTCACAAAGATGTAGACTGGATGTGCTGAGTCAAACCGAAGGTGGTGGAGCTTCTTGATCCCGTTGTCTTTGGTGCAGAAGGTCTTGAAGTACTCCTGCCAGTCGTACGTGGTCACCAGAACACTCCCATCCTCCAGTCCTGTTGGTTGAGCTGTGTTGACCGATGCCGACTCATTCACGACCCCGACCAAGTCCGTTAGACCACCGACTTTCGTCCTCCTGTACTTCTTCTTGAGGAGTCCGAAGCACCAGTCGGGGCTAAACTTCGTATGGCCGGGAATCATGAACGAGAGCGTGATGTGCTTGTGTTGACCGGTCATAACACGCCAAAGGAGATACTGCACCATGGTTGCGTTCTTGTTCTGCCCACCACAGTTGTCGGCGTGCAGGTGTACCGTCTCCTCACCCAGCCCATGGTGTACGAAGAAGTGGTGGAGCATGCTGACGATGGCGTTGGAGCCCTTCCCCATATCGACAGCTTCATCAATGAGGTAATTGATTTGTCGGGGAATGGCCTCACAGCACACTCCAAAAATCGCACACTTTCGTGGTGTTAGAAAGTACATTGGGCCGGGCTGGAGGGGGTCGTTGGGGTAGAACACCTGCTGCGCCATGTCGAAACTGTAGTGGGCAGAGATGGGTGTCTTGTTGGCTGGTCGCTGGGATGCTGGTGGTGGTGGGGAGAAGGTGCCGTCGATGGTGAAATAGGGCACCACTGACAACTTGGCCTTTTCCAGTGCTCCTTGATACACCGACCTCTCTGTCGTCACGTCAAGGAGATGGAGCTCAGCTTGTCGGATAGTCTGCATGATGTTTATGTACAGTGCATTATTATGTACTTAATTAATGCTCACCCATAGCCACACTATACAGTTACATTAGTGTGACATTATGCATACATGTATGTATGTACTTACAGTTGACTTCTCCTCTTCAGGGCGATTTGCAGAGCGCATGATGGCAGTACTATTTTGCTGGCATACCCAACACAGATCACTCATTGGCTTCATCACTAGGATGTGGGGGAGTAGTTGCCGCCAGAGCTGGGTGAAGGTTGGGTATGCCAGCGCCCTCATCGAACTGTTTGCTGCTGCTTGAAGGTAGAGCTCCCAGATGGAGTGTTTGGTGGTGCTGGATGGGAGGAGCTTCACATCTGAGCTCTTGTAACCAGGTACTCTCCCTGGTAGCAGCATGGCGTTGGAGTCTGGTAAGTTGTGAAATAGAACTATTGTATACAATTGCAGCTCAAGTGTAATGCAGTGTTGTGGTATACATGCACTTAAACTGCCAAATTTTCATTCTCTCTCTCTCTCTCTTCCCAGCTCGCTCTCTCTCTCCTCTCTCCTCTCCTCTCCTCTCTCTCTCTCTCTCTCTCTCTCTCTTTCTTTCTCTCTCTCTCTCTCTCTCTCTCTCTCTCTCTCTTTCTTTCTCTCTCTCTCTCTCTCTCTCTCTCTCTCTCTCTCTCTCTCTCTCTTTCTTTCTCTCTCTCTCTCTCTTTCTCTCTCTCTCTCTCTCTCTCTCTCTCTCTCTCTGTACACTCACCAGCATAGTTTATGACGAACTGGACAACATCCTCAATCTGTTGCAGTGTCAGCCTGTCCTTCCTTCTACTCTTCCTCTTGTTGCCATGGACTCGAGCAACCACTCCATTTGCCATGAAGCTGGCCTTAATAGCCTTAAAGCGCCCGTAGCCCATGGTGTGGAGGAAAAGGAAGGTCTTCTGGCAGATCCTGGTGCCATTGTGGTAGAAGATGGTAAAGGATCTGCTTCTCTCCTGCTTACGGAATGTCTCCGCCGAGAAGCAGCCAGCCATCACTTGACCCATGACCACCAAATCCAGCTCCTCATGGGTCGGGTCAGCCATCTGACAGCGTAATGATCGAAAGTGATCAACTGTGATGGAGGTGGAACAAGGACTACAGTTTGGACCAAGGTCACACTTGCAGCCATCGCGTACAAACTCCTGGATGAGCCTCTCTTCAGTTACATCCAGCTCTCGTTGGTCCATGGGGACACTTGCCACATCTAACTGTCCTCGAGCAACTCCAGCCTGCACAATTTCAGCTGCAGTTGGCTCCTCACGTGCTGGCTCTTCCTCGTCATCATCTTTCTGGGGCTCTTCCTCAGGCTCTTCCTCTGGCTGACCAAGCCTGCTATCCACTTCAGGAGAGCCTGGGCTGTCAGCCACCTCTGGAAGATCGAGACTAGGTACTGCTAGCGAGTCGTCTAGGTCTACAGTAGATAATTTGCATAGATTTTGATGTTATTATTGAATTCACATGGTACTGGATAATTAAAGGGTGGGGCTATACCTTCGGGTTCGTCGAGGTACTCATCAATGAGATCGAGGAAGGCGTCTCTGTCTGCTGAGTTGAAGAGATCGCGGTCGGAACCAAGAAGGTTGAGAGCTCGAGCTATGTTGTCGGCCATTGCTGCCTGCATGCACTGTGCGTGAGAGCTAAGCGCGGGTATTGTCATGGAGACTACCCGCTACATGTAGATTTTTATTGATCGATAATTACTGTAAGTCCGTGCACGTAGCTAGCTAAAACTAGAGTCCCTTCTTTCTCCCGATCGTTATAGTAGTTAAACAACATTATATTGCGATGAAAATTTATGAATGAACACAGAAAAGATCATACTTTCACAAAATGACAAGAAAAAAATTTGGAAAAAAAAAGTTCTGGCGACTTTAGAACCCTGTCCTGCAAAATCATATTTTCTTGCAAATGGTCGATTTTTCCATAGCGGGTCACATATACTCTTGGTTATAGTTATATCCCGGTGTGAGTACAATATCCATATGTTATACACGCATATCCGGGATATAACTGGTTTCTATCCCACAGATCATGGAAATGTATATGTGACCGTATCTGAGAAAACCCGGCATATTGTCCAAACGCGCATATGGCGCAATGCGCGTTTTTAGTACCACAGGTAAAAAAATGTCAAAGTCCAGTTCTTGTCATATTTATGTCAGAAAACCTTTCTATTATCCTTTGCCGTCACCTACGGAGGGTAAGCGTCAGTTACCAAGGCGAAATAAGCCTTCATTTCGACATACCTAGTCTGTACAACTGCCGTACACGGAGCCCGTTGCTAAGGGCGTTAATTAGAATTCCCGCTCCGGGCTATCTGGATACAGCTAGATTCGTCGAACTACTGAACGTTCACTCACCTTTTAAGCTTCTTAGGTATCGAAGAAGAAGCGGCTCTAGTTATCGACGACGAAGTTCGCGACTAGCTTGACCTTAGCGTTCATTTCGAACGGCTCCACCCAGGTCCATTTAATAGATTTCCGGTTCACGCGTAGTATACGGAAACGCTATACGCGTACATAGCAACGCCTTCAGACAGTAATTTCTCGTTTTCTATGCTTGTAGCGCGATCGTGAACAAAGCGCTCTAGCTCCAAAGCGAAGCGCGCGATCGGTCTCAGACTTGGAGGTAGGTTAGCTCTATGGTAGAGGTTTTCAAAAATACAGCTAACTAAAATTTCACAGAATGGGCAATATGGCGGGTTTTCTCATATCCGGTCACATATGCTACCTGACCTCGCCATGGCAATGAATTCCGAGACAATGACATCATTAGGTCAGCAACCAATCACATTCAAGGTATGGTTTGATCATTAATCTGTGCAGTTCAGTCTCAATCTCAGTAGCTATGTAGCTCTAGCTGGTATGCTTGTTGCCCAGTGAATTTGCCTTCTTTCCTTGGAATGTTACGCTATAACAATAGTGCTGAGGCTATTAATTATGATAGCGAAGACTATGTGATCGTACGACTCAAGATTTGAAACCTTGGGGAATCCGGAAAGAAGTTGTCAATGACAAGTGTGAGGAGGCCTCCGTCACCCTAAAAATCATCGTAAGATGTAAGCTAAAGCGAGGAAGAGCTCACTCAAGGGCTGTATTTTTGTCGACACTACTCAAGGAATTTGACCGATATTCCAAAGCAGGACCAGAGTCAGCAAGTGTAAGCATTGTGTGTGGACTACTGTACCTTCCGAGTGAGCATATTTATCCAGTGCTTCAAGCTGTTCTTGCAGGAGTAGAGCTACAGCTACTCCTTGCCTACATTGGTGTTGAAACGATTGTAGAGAGTCGAACTAGAAGATTAGCAATGACTAGACTTGCATATTTAATTCTTTATGTACGTTATTGACAATGTTGAACTTCACATCCGGGTGATAACTGGCGTCACTATCGGGTGATAACTAAAATATCACCTGGTGATAACTTCTCTACAGTCCAGCTGTTTCCTTTGATACGCCCATGTAGTGGGATAGAACTATACAAGAGCGCATAAGAACTAATGCAAGGAGAGAAAGAGCATGTAACTCCCATAGACATTAGTGTACAGGGCAGAATTTTTGACTGATACTAAAAATAGAATATCTGATCATGTGCAAAACCACACTGAGTGCAATGTCCAAGCACTAGCATCAACCAATGAGCTTTGAACATGCCATGAAGAGATTTTTACACTTAGATTTACAAATTTTTAGTTTACTCTTGACTGGATGTTCTATTTTTAGTACATTTCAAAAATTTTTCCCAGTTCAAGTTACATGCTCTTCCTCTTTTCTTAGTTTTTATGAGCTCTTGAACTATATTATATGCATACACGAGTATATACGCATATACCTTTGCCTTTTCTTTTGCCTGGTCTGCGGCCAAAGATTCCGCATATGCCCTATCTTGTTCTGCACGAATCCTTCTGGACTCAGCCAAGTACTCACTCACATCATATATGCGTTTGATACATGTATATCACATGTTTATAATAATAATCTTATCATAAGCTCCACAGAAAATAGGCTGCGCATATGAACGATTAATATGACATTATACTAGAGCTCTCCAGAACACATACCCCACTCACACATAGCTATGAATTGTTTATGGTAGCTGATCAATAGATCAGTTCATAACATCAGTGACCATTACCTAGTTTGAAGTCACACAAGCAGTTGAAACAGCATTGCAGCTGACATGGCATACATGTAGGTACTAGGTGTGCTTGATAGGCACGTCAGATCAAATGCACGATTTGTACCATTCCTGGTACACACTTGTTAGGCACTTAGAAGAGAGTAATTGTTTTTTTTTTCCAACCTCTCAACAGCATTGTCTACTCGCTATCACTCGAGATTTGGTGACTTTCATATGGATGACAACACATGACAAGATCAACTACCTTACCCCTTGCACATGCATGCTGGGTATTAATATAAGATAGAAACAAAGCTAGCCTCTAAATAGCATTGGGCTTAGTCACAAACACTGCCCATTCTCTGATCATAGCTAGTTGTCATCAGATAAATCATAATATTGGGAACAGCAGGCACACATGGAACAGCAGGCACACTGGGAACAGCAGGCAAACTGGGAACACACTAGGAACATAGAGAACTAGGAACAGCAGGCACGCTGGGAACAGCAGGCACACTGGGAACAGCAGGCAAACTGGGAACACACTAGGAACATAGAGAACTAGGAACAGCAGGCACGCTGGGAACAGCAGGCTCACTGAAAATAGCAGGCAAACTGGGAATACACTAGGAACATAGAGGAATAGCAGACACTCTAGGAACAGTAGGCACACTTGGAACAGCAAGCACACTGGGAATAGCATTCATACTGGGAAATGTTGGAACAGTGAGAACAGTTGGCACTCTGGGAACAGCAGGCACATTGGGAACAGCAGGCACACTGGGAACAGCGGGCACACTGGAACAGCAGGGACACTGAGAACAGCAGGTAAACAGGGAGCACACTAGGAACATAGGGAACTAGGAATAGCAGGCACACTGGGAACAGCAGACAAACTGGGAACACACTGGGAACATAGGAAACTAGAAACAGCAGGCACACTGGGAACAGCAGGCTCACTAAAAATAGCAGGCAAACTGGGAGCACACTAGGAACATAGGGAAGAGCAGACACTTTAGGAACGGTAGGAACACTGGGAACAGCAAGCACACTGGGAATAGCAGGCACACTGGGAACAGTTGGCACAGTGAGAACAGTTGGCGCTCTGGGAACAGCAGGCACATTGGGAACAGCAGGCTCACTGGGAACAGCGGGCACACTGGAACAGTAGGCACACTGGGAACAGCAGGTAAACTGGGAACTGCAGGAAAACTGGGAACACACTAGGAATATAGGGAACAGTAGACACTCTAGGAACAGTAGGCACACTGGGAACAGCAAGCACGCTGGAAATAGGAGGCACACTGGGAACCGTTGGCACAGTGTGAACAGTTGGCACTCCGGGAAAGGCAGACAAATTGGGAACAGCAGGTGCACTGGGAACACCAGGCACACTGGGAACAGCAGGCAAACTGGGAACAACATAGGAAAGAGGAACAGCAGACACACTGGGAATAGTAGGCTCACTGGGAACAGCAAGCACACTGGAACAGCAGGCACACTGGGAATAGCAGGCAAACTGAGAACACACTAGAAACATAGGAAACTAAGAACAGCAGGCACACTGGGAACAGCAGGATCACTGAAAAGAACTTGAGCAGGCAAACTGGGAACACACTAGGAACATAGGAAACAAAGAACAGCAGGCACACTGGGAACAGCAGGATCACTGAAAAGAGCTCGAGCAGGCAAACTGGGAACACACTAGGAACATAGGGAACAGCGGACATTCTAGGAAGAGTAGGCACAGTGGGAACAGTTGGCACTCTGGGAACAGCAGCCACATAATTTTGAAATATTAGGCACACTGTAAACTAGAAACTGAGAACAGCAGACACTCTATGAACAGCAGGAACAGCAGGCACACTTTGAACTAAAAACAGGGAACAGCAGACATTCTAGGAACAGCAGCCACACTGAGAACAGTAGGTAAATTGGGAACAGCAGACACACTGAGAACAGCAGGCACACTGGAACAGCAGACACCTTGGGAACAGCAGGCAAATTAGGAACAAAGGGAATTAGGAACAGCAGGCACACTGGGAACGCACTGGCTAGGAACATGGGAAACTAGTAACAGCAGTCATAATGGGAACAGCAGGCAGACTGAGAACACGCTAGGAACATAGAGAACTGGGAACAGCAGGCGCACTGGAAACAACAGGCTCACTGAAATAGCAGGTTGATTAGAAACACACTAGGAACATAGGGAACAGCAGACACTCTAGGAACAGTAGGCACACTGGGAACAGCAGGCACATTGGGAACAGCAGACACACTGGGAACTGCAGGCACACTGGAACAGCAGACACACTGGGAACAGTAGGAACAAAGGGGATTAGGAACAGCAGGCACACTGAGAACACACTAGGAACACAGAAAACTAGGAACAGCAGGCATAATGGGAACAGCAGGCAAACAGAACACGCTAGGAACATAGAGAACTAGGAACAGCAGGCACACTGGAAATAGCAGGCTAACTGAAAATAGCAGGCAGATTGGGAACACACTAGGACCATAGGGAACAGCTGACACTCTAGGAACAGCAGGCACACCTGGAACAGCAGGCACACTGGGAACAGCAGGCACATTGGGAACAGCTGGCACACTGGGAATAGCAGGCACACTGGAACAACAGGCACACTGGGAACAGCAGGTAAACTGGGAACACACTAGAAACATAGGGACTAGGAACAGCAGGAACACTGTAACAGCAGGCACACTGGGAACAGGAGGAAAACTGGGATCATACTAGGAACAAAGGGGACTAGGAACAGCAGGAACACTGTAACAGCAGGCACACTGGGAACAGGAGGAAAACTGGGATCATACTAGAAACAAAGGGAACTAGAAACAGCAGGCACACTAAAAATAGCAGGCAAACTGGGAACACACTAGGAACATAGGGAACAGCAGACACTCAAGGAACAGCAGGCACACTGGGAACATAATAGGAACATAGGGAACTAGGAACAGCAGGCACACTGGGAACAGCAGGCTCATAAAAAATAGCAGGCAAACTGGGAACACACTAGGAACATAGGGAACAGCAGACACTCTAGGAACAGCAGGCACACTGGGAACAGTAGGCACACTGGGAACAGTAGGAAAACTGGGAACAAACTAGGAACATAGAGAACTAGAACAGCAGTCTCACTGAAAATACCAGTCAAACTGGGAACACACTAGGAACATAGGGAACAGCAGACACTCTATGAACAGTAGGCACACTGGGAACAGCAAGCACACTGGGAATAACAGGCACACTGGGAAAAGTTGGCACAGTGGGAACAGTTGGCACTCCGGGAACAGCAGGCACATTGGTAACAGCAGGCACACTAGGAATAGCAGGCACTCATGGAACAGCAGACACACTGGGAAGAGTGAGTAAACTGGGAACACACTAGGAATACTGGGAACTAGGAAGAGCGCGCACACTGGGAACAGCAGACAAACGGGGAACACACTAAGAACATAGGAAACTACGAACAGCAGGAACACTGGGAACAGCCGGCTCACTGAAAATAGCAGGCAAACTGGTAACACACTAGGACTATGGGGAACAGCAGACACTCTCGGAACAGTAGGCACTCTGGAAACAGCAAGCACACTGGCAATAGCAGGCACACTGGGAACAGTTGGCACACTGGAACAGCAAGCACACTGGAACAGTAGGCGCACTGGGAACAGCAGGCAAACTGGGAACACACTAGGAACATAGGGAACTAGGAAGAGCAGGAACACTAACAGCAGGCACACTGGGAACACACTAGGAACATAGGGAACTAGGAAGAGCAAGAACACTAACAGCAGGCACACTGGGAATATACTAGGAACATAGGGAACTAGGAACAGCAGGCACACTGGGAACAGCAGGCTCACTGAAAACAGCAGGCAAACTGGGAACACACTAGGAACATAGGGAACAGCACACAAACTGGGAACAAACTAGGAACATATGGAACTAGGAACATATGGAACTAGGAACAGCAGGTACAAGGGAACAGCAGGCTCACTGAATATAGCAGGCAAACTGGGAACACACTTGGAACATAGGGAACAGTAGGTACACTGGAAACAGCAAGCACACAGGGAATAACGGGCACACTGGGAACAGTTGGCACACTGGAACAGTTGGCACACTGGAACAGCAAGCACACTGGAACAGTAGGCACACTGGGAACAGCAGACAAACTGGGAACACACTAGGAACATAGGGAACTAGGAACAGCAGGAACACTGTAACAGCAGGTACACTGGGAACATACTAGGAACATAGGGAACTAGGAACAGCAGGCACGCTGGGAACAACAGACTCACTGAAAAATAGCAGGCAAACTGGGAACACACTAGGAACATAGGGAACAGCAGACACTCTAGGAACAGCAGGCACACTGGGAACAGTAGGCAAACTGGGAACAGTAGGCAAACTGGGAACAAACTAGGAACAGAGAACTAGAACAGCAGTCTCACTGAAAATACCATCAAACTGGGAACACACTAGGAACATAGGGAACACACTAGGAACATAGGGAAGAGCAGACACTCTAAGAACAGTAGGCACACTGGGAACAGCAAGCACACTGGGAATAACAGGCACACTGGGAAAAGTTGGCACAGTGGGAACAGTTGGCACTCCGGGAACAGCAGGCACATTGGTAACAGCAGGCACACTGGGAACAGCAGGCACTCATGGAACAGCAGACACACTGGGAAGAGCGAGTAAACGGGGAACACACTAGGAATACTGGGAACTAGGAATACTGGGAACTAGGAAGAGCGCGCACACTGGGAACAGCAGAAAAACGGGGAACACACTAAGAACATAGGGAACTACGAACAGCAGGAACACTGGGAACAGCAGGCTCACTGAAAATAGCAGGCAAACTGGGAACACACTAGGACTATGGGGAACAGCAGACACTCTCGGAACAGTAGGCACACTGGAAACAGCAAGCACACTGGGAATAGCAGGCACACTGGGAACAGTTGGCACACTGGAACAGCAAGCACACTGGAACAGTAGGCGCACTGGGAACAGCAGGCAAACTGGGAACACACTAGGAACATAGGGAACTAGGAACAGCAGGAACACTGTAACAGCAGGAACACTGTAACAGCATAGGGAACTAGGAACAGCAGGCACACTGGGAACAGCAGGCTCACTGAAAATAGCAGGCAAACAGGGAACACACTAGGAACATAGGGAACAGCAGACACTCTAGGAACAGCAGGCACACTGGGAACAGCAGGCTAACTGGGAACATAATAGGAACATAGGGAACTAGGAACAGCAGGCACACTGGGAACAGCAGGCTAACTGGGAACATAATAGGAACATAGGGAACTAGGAACAGCAGGCACACTGGGAACAGCAGGCTCACTGAAAATAGCAGGCAAACTGGGAACACACTAGGACTATGGGGAACAGCAGACACTCTGGGAACAGTAGGCACACTGGAAACAGCAAGCATACTGGGAATTGCAGGAATACTGGGAACAGTTGGCACACTGGAACAGCAAGCACACTGGAACAGTAGGCACACTGGGAACAGTGGGTAAACTGGGAACACACTAAAATAATAATACCCATGCATGCACTTCATCCCCCCCCCCCCCCCAATAACAATACACCCACCCAGTCAAACCAAAGTTTTAATTATTGCTGTTGACATTTACTGGTAATTGTGAAACATCACATTTTGTGTTGTCCGTTTGTCTAGATCTGTCACCATGCAAAGTAAAATTTAATGTTTGTGAGGTGCACATCGTAATTGCCACGCATAATAATAATTGTGTGTTGTGTACAAGCTATAAGCTGCATTGTATCAAATCTGTGCAGCATAGAAAACAACACAATGCACAACATTCACTATTAACTGTTATATACTCAAGGTGGATAAAGTTGTTGCACTAACTAGATCTATAATAATTATGTTACAATGTTGTGCTTTGGGCTAAGCAAGTTAATTATTGCACAGCTTCCATTGGCCAAGCAACTTTGCTCCTCAGAACAGTCAGAAACTCCTCAGCAAAGTCAGGATAGGTAAGGTATGTCACAGACAGCTCAAGTGTACAGCTACATGTATAACTTATTGGCCTTCGTGCCAGACCAGAGAGACTGTATAAAGTCACAGATATCTTCTTATCAATGTCTACAGAGCTACCAGTTACAAACCGTAGAAAGTTATGCAAGTCTTGGTGGTTTAAGTTTCCTATGAAGGTTCTAAGGTATCCAAGCACCCTTGCGCCTGGCTCGAGATCATCTCCTTTGATTCCTTAATCATGCTCATAACCGACCCTGGGGTGGCATTAAGAGCCCTGTACAAACCATGCAAGTCACCAACTGAAAATCCACTGAAGAAAGGGTGGTATTCGGTAGGCACTCCACGATAAAGAGAAAGTAGTGCCCCTAATGGTTTGCGTACAAGCTGATACCGTGCTACCTGAAGGATTAACTGTTGAATATTGCCAGGTGTAGGCATCTCACGACAACCCATAGTAGATAATATATTTAGTACAGACTCCCCTAATACCGGTGTGAAGGTGGCTTCTGAACCCTTTGACACTTGCAGAGCTTCACGAAACACAGAACCTTCGTAGGAGCTGACGTAATCTACGAATGAATCGATTAGAATTGCATCTGGGATTACAACATCACATCCAAGCAATGTGCATGCTACAACTGGAAAAGCTAGACGATTTGGCAGCAATCCACAAGACATAAATCCATGAGCTAATATGGAACCAAGCACCCCATAATGCGACATGTCAGCATGGGGATGTACTGAGGGAATATAGGTACTCCCACCATCAAAATCCTTGATGTAAGCCACTTCCCAAAACGCTGAAAAAAAAATCTCTACTCACTCATCAAGTGTCGATTGCTTTTTCATGCTTGTAGGCAATGCAGAAAGGATATTCATGAACCACTTGGGGTAGATGATTTTTGTATAACTCGATACAATCTTCTTAGATGCTTGCTCGAGATATTGTATGAGACAGACCATGATGTGTGTCGATAAATTCATCATCCAGTAGGAATTCACATCTCTTTCTCTCAACTGTAATAGAACAATAAGCAATCATTATCAAACACACAAAAGGAATACAAGCAAAGGGCAGGGCAAACTGGCTTGGTTTTATAGTACAGGAAACACATTGATGATGGTTAAGTGCTTCATAAGCATGTCAGCAAGAAAACACATAACTGGAAGTCTGACCTTAAGTAGTGCTTTCTAGAGCTCTATCCTGCGCACACTGCACTACATGCCATTTTAGTGTAGCATAGCCTATGCTGCAATAGATCGGTGAATTACTCGACAGACCTTACCTATACATTGAGCTCACTGTCAAAACAGCACAAATGATGAGTTTGTATCGGCCATACCCATCAACCACATCTAGTAATACGATGTCTAGGTATGAAGTCGATGGGCACTTACCGACCACTCTGCATGAATCGTTTAAAAGGGTTATCAATGAACTGCACTTAACAACCAACACCTCCAACAATGAAGTGATTGGTACTGCCTACAGTCACATATTCAAGATTGTAGCAGCAGTTGGCAAGGGTCACCATTTCACCACACCTCCCAATGTCCCAATGTGGCCTATAACTAACCTGACTCAATAATGTCTGCAGCATTGTCATGTACAGCTACAGAACCCATCTCAGTGTCCTCTACCTGTATATCAAACATGAACCACTTACACTATACTAACGGTGGTGTAACGGGCTATGGCCATTACATAGATTATGCGAGCTTCTTCGAATAGCCGAAACGTTAAGAATGCTAAATAGACCAACGAACAACCCTTCCACCCCCCCCCCCCCCCCCCACAAAAGGGCTCACAATGAGCGACTGACCTTACCTCTCCAAGATACAACCATAATTTCTCTATGATAGATCGCCAAAGCGAGCGAAAATGGACATAGGAGCCACCATGGACGATAACTACAGATCAGCGCATGCGCTGTAGACTGAAGATACTTAGTTCAAAGATCAGGGAAATCAATCAGTGAGTTAGCTAACTATATTAACAGAGGTGCAACGGGCTGTGGCCGTTCCCTAAATTTTGAATGCTGTTTGAGCTTCATAGAATAACCATAACGTTAGATCACTAAATAGGGCTAACAAACTGCCCTTCCCCCCCAAAATGGCTTACAGTGAGCGACTGACCTTACCCGTCCAAGATACAACCATAATTCTCGATGATTGATCGCCAAAGCGAGCGAACATGGATATGAGAACCACAAGCGCTCACGCAGTTCGCTATAGGTCGTCTATGCTTGCTTGTCCATCGACGATACCTACAGAACGGCGCATGCGCTGTAGACTGAAGACATTTAGTCCAAAAGGCCAGGAGAATCAACCATCGAGTTGGCTGACTATTTCAGCAACGGTCTATGGCCACTCCGTAGATTTTTAACGTTGTTTGAACTTCAAAATAGGAGTGCTATGGCTACTCCCAAATAGGCTAACGAATCCCCTCCCCATAAAGGTTCACATTAAGCGAACAACATTAACTCCTTAAGATAAACCATAATTCTCTATGACAGATCGCCAAAGCGAGCGAAAATGGATATGAAAGCCAAAGGCGCATGCGCAATTTGGTATAGATCGTCAACGGTTAGTTGTCCATCGACGATCACTACCGAACAGCGCATGCGCTGTTTTTTCAGCCCAAAACCTAGGAAAATCAACCAGCGAGTTGGCTGACTATATTAGCAGCTGGCTATGGCTACTCCCTAGTTATTGAATGATGTTTGAACTTCATAACGATCTCGTATAGCCAATATAACGAGTACCGTTGTCGCCCGTATTGGGACCACTTCTTTTCACTTAGTCCGCTGTCAGATACGTGATGAGTCTCTCTATTTATCCGTTTTATCCACAATTGTCCGTTGTGCGACACATTCTATATAATCCGTCTGTCCGATCGGACAGCGTGGACCGCCTTCGTCCGTCCGACGATCCCGTTCCAGTCAGTTCTATACCGTCTGAATCATATCATATAGCGCATGTGTATAAATTTGCATTACAACAAGTTTAAGTATTAATAGCATAATAATGAAGAGAGTAGATACATCCACTCAGTTGTTGCATTTTAGTCAATCACGGTTAAAACTTGAATGCTTCCTGCCATTGTTCCTCTTCAGCACTTTGTCAGCTCTCTCTACCTACAACATTCATAGTAGCCATAAACTGCTTCTATAATAAATAGCATTACAAAAAATAATTGATGCACATAACAACCTACATACCAAGTCTTTTTACAATGAGATGGACGTTTATCAATGTTAGACATTTGTGGTAAAGAGAACTGTGTTCCAAATAATTCCCATAGCTAACTAATCTGTAGGATACTCAGGTAGTCTAAGGACTGGGTACGCACGCGCCAGAGCAGGATCACGTGCGCGCGATATACCGCTATACGTTTAGTCACATGACCACGATCATTGCCATAGAGTAGCTGTACAGAGGCAGAGGGTAGCTGAGGCGGCGGTGAAGACGCTTAGCTGAGAAGATATCTCCGTTATACGAAGCAAGTAACAACGATTTTAAGGCATACTGCCCTGGGGCAGAAAGAACTGCTGTACGGGACGGAAGATATTCAGGTAAACAACCCCCATGTTACCCTAGGATTCTTACATTTTGTGGCATTCCCGCTTAGTATGATGATAGATCAACTTGCCCCCGTGATATTTAGTAGTTAGGCATATAATCTTTATTTAAGGACTAGAGACATAGTCGTCAAGGTCGATCTTCACCGCCGCCTTTTTCGATTTTGTCTATAAAACAGCCTTTGTGGATGACGTCATAAGGAGGAGACTAATTAATGGGTGTGGCTATCAATTAGTTTCGGTTAGAGAAAGAGTTGAGCTATCTTTTGGTAAAATATTCTTGTCCATATAATGTAGTGTTCTAGAGATATGATGGCTGAAGTTACAGCTAAAATCATGCTCTGGTATGGGTGTCCCAGTCCTTAGACCACCTGAGTAGTCCCCTAAATGTTTGCTACATGTACATCTCAACTGCTCACTAGGATGCACGACAAGCGAAGTTTCACATGCACACGAGCATATTGCTCAAACACTCTCACCCTTTCAGTTTCAATATGTGCCATCTTGAGAGCAGGCTAGTCATAGATGCTCGGTACATTCCAATCACTCGCTCAGATACACAAGCTGAAGTACCGTACTTCGAGAAAAATTCGGCGTTAAAAATTTTCGGATGCGCAGTGGTGTCCGAAAATTAAACACTCGAAATATTAACTATAACGAATAATTAAAGCAACGAAATATTTACGGTCTGAAAATATCGCGCATACGCACGCGTGCACCGTCTAGTCTGAAAGAAAGCGTGTACTGCAGTTCGAGTTCAGCCATGTCGACCCTGACTTACTTCAAGCCAAAGGATGGCCTGCCTATTCCCAAGGGACCCTTGTCGCTGTCGATTCCATCGCAAGCGATCGCTCTAGCCAACTGCTGCCGTCCATACTTCCTGATAAACATGGTAGCCTCGAATACAGCAGGGTCTTTCGAACTCTTCCATGATCGGCTGGCTCACGTTCACTGTGGGCCGTCGGATCTGACTAGTAACACGTTTTAAAATTTCGTGTTAAAAATTTTTCGGACAAATAGGCGATGTCCGAAAAATTTTTAACACGAAATGTTAAAACGTGAAAATTTATATACGCGAATTTTTCCCGAACTACGGTATCACATGTACACACGCACATTACTTACACACTCTTATACTCTAGATCTGCCATCTGCTGAAAAATGTGCCATCTTAACAGTAGGCTAGTCATTAATGCTCGGTACATTATAATTGCTCGCTCTAATACACAACAAGCTGAAGTTTCACATGTACACACGCACATTATTCACACACATTTAAGCTCTTCAAGCTTAAAGATGTGACATTTTGGCTTTTTAACAGCAAGTTAGTCCTAAATGCTCGGTACATGTACATTCCACTCGCTCGATCTAATACTAAACAAGCTGAAATTTTACATGAACGCAAGTACATTACTCACACACTCTTATGCTCATTCAGCTTAAAGATGAGCCGCCTTAGTTGAGGTTTACTGTTGAAAGATGTGCCATCTTAACAGCAGGATTAGCCTCGTCCCCAGGCCCCTTCCTACGCGGGAGAAGGGCCTAATACACACCGACTGCGCATGCGCCCGTTTGTATCCAAAATCTGGGTACATCGTATATTCCCGTAAAATTCTCAGTAAACTATCTATTTACGATTACGTCATCTTCTCAATCTCCTTGCGTTTAGCCAACAAACACGAGGGGAGCGCAAAGACTTCGTTCGAGCGGTTGACAGGCAAGCGACATCGAAGACGCTTAACCAGGTGCTTGTTTGAACTAGAAGTCAAGATGTCACGCGGTAAGCTATAGAATACGGACAATTTTGCGGAAATTTTACTGATAATCTTGCACATGCACAGTTGGTGTGTACCAGGCCCTTCTTTCGCGTAGGGAGGGGCCTGGGGACGAGGCTACAGCAGGATATTCCTAAATGCTAAGTACATGTACATTCCAATCACTCGCTCTGATACGCAACAGGCTGAAATTTAACATGTACGCACGTACATTGCTCGCATACACTTACGCTCATTAAGCTTCCATCTTAGCTGAATCTGTTTAAAGATGTGCCATTTTAACAGCAGGCTAGTCCTCAATGCTCAGTACATGTACTTTCCAATCGCTCACTCTTATACACAACGGGCTAGAATTTCACATGTACACACATAAAATACTCATGCTCTTTCAGCTTAAAGATGTGCTACATTAGCAGAATCCTACCGTTGAAAGATGTGCCATCATTACAGCGGGCTAGTCATAAATGCTCGGTACATTCCAATCTCTTGCTCTGATACACAACATGCTCAACTTTCGCACGTATGCAGGTACATTACTCACACACGCTTATGCTCATTCAGCTTAAAGATGTACCATCTTAGCTGAGTCTTACTGTTGAAAGACGTGTCATCTTCATAGCAGACTAGTCCTTATTGCATGATACATGTACATTCCATTCGCTCGCTCTGATACACAACAATCTGAAATTTCACTGTGACATGCACGCACGTACTCACACACTCTTATGCTCATTCAGCTATAAAATGTGCCAACTTAGCTGAGTCTTACTATTGAAAAATGTACCATCTTAACTGCAGGCTAGAAGTAGATGCTCGGTACACTCGCTCTGATACACAACAAGCTGAAGTTTCAAATGTACACACGCACATTACTCACAAACGCTTATGCTCTTTCAGGCTAAAGATGTGCCATCATAGCTAAGTCCTACTGTTGAAAGATGAGTCATCTTAACAGCAGGCTAGTCCTTAATACTCAATACAGTCCAATCACTCGCTCTGATGCACAATAATTCACACGTATCCACGTACATTACACACACTCTCTTTTATGCTCTTTCAGCTTAAAGATGTGCCATCTTAGCTGAGTCTTACTGATGAAAGATGTGCCATCTTAACAGCACGATAGTCCTAAATGCTCAGTACATTCCAATCTTAGCTGAGTCTTACTGTTGAAATATGTGTCATCTTAACAGCAGGCTAGTCCTAAATGCTAAGTACATGTACATTCCAATCGCTCGCTCTGACACGCAACAAACTGGTTTCACATGTACGCACGTACAATACTCACACATTCCTATGCTCATTCAGCTTAAAGATGTGCCAACTTAGCGGACACTTACAGTTGAAAGATGTACCAACTTAACAGCAGGCTAGTCCTTAATAATCTGTACGTTCCAAATGCCCGCTCTGATACGCAACAGCTGAAGTTTCACATGTACACACGCACTTTACTCACACACTCCATAGGCATCGCATCCGGGGGATCAGGGGGACCATGCCCCCCCCCCCTTTTTTTACATTCAGGGTAGGCGTGGTCTGGTATTTTTTTTTACATTAAGGCATCGTGTGATCGTGCGCGCGCAGGCGCGTTCGTGTGCGCGTCTAGTCTAGCGCATGCCGATCGCAGCAGGACAGTTTATTACATTTTGTACATATCTATAACAATGTATTTCACCTTGCTTTGCGCTAGCTTAGTTTTGCATGTTCACAAGACTGAACTACGTGGATCGCGCTAGCACACCGTAGGGGTGTGTCCCGGGCGTGGTCTCTAAAATTTTGCGCGTGCTTTGTGTGCACTTACTGTATTCAAGAGCCCCCCACTCTCTATATGCTTCCGACGCCCATGCACTTTCAGTATAAGGATGTGCCATCTTAGGTGAGTCTTACTATTGAAAGATGAGCCATCTCAACAGCTGGTTATGCACCTCAATGCTCGGAACATTTGATCTTCTCGCTCTACAACATAACTAGCCTCGTCCCCAGGCCCTTTGAGGGGAGGAGAAGGGGCCTGATACACACTGAATGCGCATGCGCCAAGTTTCTCTGTAAAATTCGCCGTAAGACTTATCGGATACTTTTGCCAACACGTGGCTAAGTATACCGAGAAGCTGTGCGGACTAAGAATACGGAGCAGTCTTGAACGTTGAACATACACAAGCTATCACAGGGAAAATGCATGCCATATACGTTAGTAGACGGATACCGTTGAAAGATAAAATTACGGGATCATACGGGATAGTTGAAATACGTGGCCGTCTGTTTACCGTCGGTGTGGCCAGGTACTAGCACGGATTGGCCGTACTTGCCCGTCGTTGATAAGCGGTCAGCAGCAACCGTGTTACCGGACGATACGATACCGTCAACCGTCCGCGGCACCGAGGTCAGCACGCATGCGCAAACATTTAAACTGCTCTCCAGTCGAAAATGGCGGTACTCGTCACAAGTTGACTCTGCTGAGAGCTTCTAAGGAGTGAGACGGCGTAAACCAAGGCGAGGTAACGAGTAAGTAACTGTACTTTGGTCTTTTAAATGTGTGAGTGCTTGTGTAGCTAGCTAGCTATGAGTAATCAAGTCCCCTTGGCTGTGTGGTCAGTCTCATACATGTACTTGTCAATTTATAAGGGGTTGTAAGCTTAGCTGCCTTACAGTAGGTTTATCCATGGCCGTAGCTGTCAAGATGCTTCATCTTTGGGCAGCAACCTGTCAAGATGTGTCATCTTTAGGCAGGTGGTCTCATTTTTTATGGTTCAGTGGTGTCCCATTCAATACCTGTCAATTTACAAATGGTTGCAAGTTTAGCTACTTCATTCTGGGTTTGTCTATGGCCGTAGCTGTCAAGATGTTTCATCTTTGGGCAGCAACCTGTCAAGATCTGTCATCTTTAGGCAGGTGGTCTCATTGCTTATGGCTTATGCCATATACATTAATTTTGTGTATCAGTCTTTATGATCAGCCATAGATTGGCTGAGTAATTTCTAATTTTCGGCTTATTAGCATCTGAATTTTTTTGCAGTACTCTGGTTGATCTCTATTGACGAGATATCACTCATTGTTGTCTAAACATCCACGAAAGTAAGTAAATATGATATAACCCCCCTTCACTCTTCCTTACCCTCTCCCCAACTTGTGTCGATTAAGTACTTATTACATAATTATTATTAGGTAATAGTATAAGAGGGGGCCAGCCACTGCACAACCACCACCTGTCACATAAGATCTTCTGTTGCTCCTCCCTGTCTCATTTTCTCTTCACACTCCTAGTTTAACCATTGGAGACTTTGAAAGGAGCAGTGAATACAACATCCGAAGATGAGAGAGCTCTATGTACTTTCTTTGTGTTCTCCCTGCATGAGTATATATGATTGTTCATTATCTTCACACACCTCTCTCATCACCTAAACTCTAGCTCATCTATTCACTGTACATTGTAGTATAAGAGGGGCCATCTACTGCACAGCAGATATTGACCACCACCTGTCATACGAGGTGAGAAACTCGATCCCCTTGCTCCTCTCATCTTTTTTCCCTGTGTTTCGTTTGCATACGTGTAGTGGTCAAAGATCTAGAAATGGAGCAGTGCATGGATCTAAGGTGAGAACTCCATTTTTACACTCCTGAATATGCAATTTTTTGTCCCCCTAACCCCCACCGACATTTCTCTCTCTCTCTCTCTCTTCCTCTCTAGCTCTCTCCACCTTTAAGTTCCTATTTTATTGGCTGTCATGCTATAGGTATAAGAGACTAATGGTCAAGGATATCATATAAGGCGAGATGTCCCCTCTTGCTGCTCCTATTCTCATCCTCTCTCTTTCTTTTGCATGACAGATATACATGGAGATCTTAGAAATGTAGCACCACACAAAATGCTATAAGGTATAAAAGACCTGATTGTTATTTGACCCTCCCCACTCTCTCTCTCTCTCTCTCTCTCTCTCTCTCTCACTCTCTCTCTCTCACACACACACACACACACACACACACACACACACACACACACACACACACACACACACACACACACACACACACACGGGCATGTATTCTCTCTAGTGTGCAGGCTCGCTCGCTGTTGAAAGTTAAACTTCTGTAACACAGCCAAATCATCCTCACTGGAAACAGTTTATTAAGCTAAAAGTGAGTTTGTACCTTTTCATTGGATCTATGCTTACTTACTGTCCTTATAGGGAACTCCGTGTTAAGATGGAATACTTAGTCTACATGAGGTCCAGAACATCTAGCTGTACTGGGACCCTATACATGGTGAGCAACGTTATACTGCTGAACACCACAAGAAGTTATAAGACTTGTTTCATTCATACAGGAGCTGAAATTAGCACGATCTGAACTTGAACTGAACAATCATGTATGGTGAATGTGTACAACTATAGCTACATGTATGTAGTGGAACTCCTCTTAGACTAACTTTGACAGCTCAAGGTTGATGACTGAAATTCTGTGTCAGTTCTCAATACCATGACCCCCATTCCCTGTCTTCATTCAACTTGGGGAGGGGGGCTACACCTCTAGATAATCTTCCATCATGTTAATTTAGAGGGGTTCCACACCGGTTATGTCAACTACTCTTTAGTTAGTCCTTTTCATCTTGTATATTCTATGTATAGCTATATTTTTTGTATAAATAGCTATGTGTACGTATCTCTTTTTTTTGTATTTGCCTTGCCTTGTTTTCTCGATCGTTCACTTCTTTAATAATTTATTATTCATGTGATTTATTTCATTGGGCGGAGTTTATATATACGGTACAGCGTGAACGTGCCGCAGTACATGTATAACGGATCGTAGAACGGTCGCCGTTGGTACAGCTTTGGACGGGCCTATGCACGGTTTGACAAGCACTGAGACGGTGTGTGGGACGGTATATGGTCCACATATACGGTAGGTGAGACGGACAACGACGGAAGACTGAACGGTTCCGTGCTTTGGTCGTGTAAATTTTGTTCCCACTACGGTGTTTGACGAGACCGTCGGAGCGATCCGTGCTGTTACCGTATTTGCACCGTATGCGCGGAACTTACGGGCACGGACGGTACACGTATTAACACCCATTTTCTCCTGTGTATACAGCCCAAGTTTCAGGCTTTTCAAGGATAGGAACTACTTCTAGACTATCATTACCGATCGTATGTTAAGAGAAAGAGCCAAGAAATCACTCTCCCGTACGGCTGTCCAACTTGGCCTTAAAAACGATTTCAGTAACAAGAGGCAGCATAGTCAGCTTCTTCGCCAGTCCTTGTTAACATCGTCACCTTTCGCGATCGCTTGAAGGGCACATAGGCAACGATATTTCACAAAAATTGGAGTTTACCAAACGTCTGTGTGACTAGCCAGCTGTTAAGATGGCACATTCTTCAACAGTAAGACTCAGCTAATATGGCACATCTTTAAGCTGAAATGGTATAAGAGTGTGTGAGTATTGTGTGTGTGTGCATGTGAAACTTCAGCTGGTTGTGTGGTAGCGTCGTCCCTAGGCTCATTGAAGGGAGGAGAAAGGGCCTTGTACACACTGTCTGCGCATGCTCCGTTACCCTAAGAATCTTAGGGGATCAGATACTATTGTATACTTGTCCGCTCACAAATCCGCGTACATGTCCGTGTTCTCAGTTTGTTGCTGGACACGTGCCCTTTGAACCACATAGTGATAGTGTTATTCAACTACAACCAAATCAGTTTTGACCAGCACGTTATTCTCACTCGCTTATACCCTCTCAGCTTAAAGATGTGCCATGTTAGCTGAGTTTTACAGATGAAATATATGCCACCTAAACAGAAGGCTAGTCCTAAATGCTCGGTACATTCCAATCGCTCGCTCTGATACACAACCTTGAAGCTGAAGTTTCACATGTACGCACGTACATCACTCACACACTCTTATGCACGTTCAGCTTGAAGATGTGCCATCTAAGATGGGTCCTACTGTTGAAAGATGTGCCATCTTAACAGCAGGCTTTTCTTGTATGCTCAGGACATTCCAATCACTCACTCTGATGCACAACAAGCTGAAGTTTCACATGTACGCACGTAGATTACTCACAAACTCTTTTACTGATTCAGTTCAAAGATGTGCCATCTTAGTCGAATCAAACTGTTGATAAAAGGGCCATCTTAACAGCAGGCTAGACATAGATGCTCGGTACATTCAAATTTCTCGCTCTGATACACAAAAATCTCAAGTTTCATATGTACACACGCACATTACTCACACACTCTTATGCTCATTCAGATTAAAGATGTGCCATCTTTGTTGAGTCTTACTGTTGAAAGATGGGCTATCTTAACAGCATGCGAGTATTAAATGCTTAGTACATTCCAATTGCTCGCTCTGATACACAACAAGCTGAAGTTTCATATGTACGCACGTACATTACTCACACACTCTTATGCTCATTCAGCTTTAAGGTGTGCTGTCATAGCTGAGTCTTACCGTTGCTAGATGTGTTATCTTAACAGCAGGCTAGTCCTTAATGTTCGGTACATTCTAATTGCTCGCTCTGATACGTAACAAGCTGAAGTTTCACATTTCCACACACACATTACTCACACACACTTATACCCTATCAGCTTAGTGATGTGCCATCTAAACTGAATTTTTCTGTTAAAAGATGTGCCATCTTAACAGCAGGCCAGTCCTAAATGCTCAGTACATTCCAATTGCTTGCTCTAATACACACACACTGTAAAACGTAGCCGCGTGAACTGCGCACGTATACAGGGAGAACGATGTCCGCGTTCGCCGAATAGACGAGCTTTGAACGGAATCTCCGATGTCCAGGATAACAAGTACCATTGTCGCCCGTATTGGGACCACTTTTTACGGACAATTTCACTGAGTCCGCTATCTGATCTGTGCTGAGTCCGTCTAGTTACTCCGTTTTATCTAGTATTGTCCATCGTGTGACTCCGTCTCTATGATCCGTCTGTCCCATCAGACTGCATGGCCCGCCACCGACTACTACATCCACTCAGTTGGTGTAGTTAGTCAATCACAGCTAAAACTAGAATGCTTCCTGCTTTTCATTTTCCTCTTCAGCACTTTTTCAGCTCTCTCTACTTCCAACGACATTCATAGTAGCCATGAACTGATTCTATAATAATAATTGATGCATAATATAACAACTTACATATGCAAGTTTTTATACGATGAGATGGACATTCATCAATACTAGGTACTTTTGGTATGGAGGAATGTGTTCCAAATACTTCCCCATAGCCAACGAAACTCATGTACACGAGCCTATTGCTCACACACTCATAACCTTTCAACTTAAAGATGTGCCATCTTACTAGTCACTAGAATGCTAGGAACATTCCAATCGCTCGCTCCGATACACAAGCAGTCTTACTATTGAAAGATGTGCCATTTTAACAGCAGGCTAGTCCTAAATGCTCAGTACATTCCAATCGCTCACTCCTCAACAAGCTGAAGTTTCACATGTACACATGTACATTACTCACACACTCTAATGCTCATTCAGCTTAAAGATGTGCCATCTTAGCTGTTGAAAGATGTGCCATCTTAACAGCAGGCTAGTCCTAAATGCTGAGTACATTCCAACCACTCGCTCCACAACAAGCAGAAGTTTCACATGTACACACGTACAATACTCACACACTATTATGCTCATTCAGATTAAAGATGTACCATCTTAACAGCAGGCTAGTCCTAAATGCTCGATACATTCCAATCGCTCACTCTGAAGCTGAAGTTTTACATGTACACACGTACATTACTCACAAATTCTTATGCTCATTCAGCTTAAAGATGAGCCATCTTAGCTGAGTCTTACTGTTGAATGATGTGCCATTTTAACAGCAGGCTAGTCCTAAACACTCAGTACATTCCAATCACTCGCTCCACAACAAGCTGAAGTTTCACATGTACACACGTACATTACTCTCACATTCTTATGTTCATTCAGCTTAAAGGTGTGCCATCTTAGCTGAGTCTTAGAGTTAAAAGAAGTGCCATCTTAACAGCAGGATTGTCCTAAATGCTCGGTATTATCCAATTGCCCACTCTGATACAAAACAAGTTGAAGTTTCACATGTACATTACTCACACACTATTATGCTCATTCAGCTTAAAGATGTGCCATCTTAGCTGAATCTTACTGTTGTGCCATCTTAACAGCAGGCTAGTCCTAATGCTCGATACATTCCAATCACTCAGTCTGATACACAACAAGCTGAAGTTTTACATGTACACACGTACATTATTAAAAAATTCTTATGCTCATTCTGCTTAAAGATGTGCCATCGTCTTACTGTTGAAAGATGTGCCTTCTTAACAGCAGGCTAGACCTAAATGCTCGATACATTCCAATCACTCGCTCTGATACACAACAAGCTGAAGTTTCTCATGTACACACGTACATTACTCACACACTCTTATGCTCATTCAGCTTAAAGATGTGTCATCTTAGCTGAATCTTACTGTTGAAAGTTGTGCCATCTTAACAGCAGGCTAGTCCTAAATGCTTGAAGCATTCCAATCGCACGCTCGCATTCCAATCGCACGCTCTGATACACAAGCTGAAGTTTCACATGTACACACGTACGTTACTCATACATTCTTATGCTCATTCAGTTTAAAGATGTGCCATCTTAGCTGAGTCTTACTGTTGAAAGATATGCCATCTTAACAGCAGGTTTGTCCTAAATGCTCGCTCTGATACACAACAAGCTGAAGTTTCACATGTACACACGTACATTACTCATACATTCTTATGCTCATTCAGTTTAAAGATGTGCCATCTTAGCTGAGCTTTACTATGGAAAGATGTGCCATCTTAACAGCAGGCTAGTCCTAAATGCTGGATGCATTCCAATCGCTCACTCTGATACACTACTAGCTGAAGTTTCACATGTACACACGTACATTACTCACACATTCTTATGCTCATTCAGCTTAAAGATGAGCCATCTTAGCAGAGTCTCACTGTTGAAAGATTTGCCATCTTAACAGCATGCTAGTCCTAAATGCTCAGAACATTCCAATTGCTCGCTCCACAACAAGCTGAATTTTCACATGTACACACGTACATTACTCACACATTCTTATGCTTATTCAGCTTAAAAATGTGCGATCTTAGCTGAGTCTTACTGTTGAAAGAAGTGCCATCTTAACAGCGGGCTAGTCCTAAATGCTCGGTACATTCCATTCGCTCGCTCTGATACACAACAAGCTAAAGTTTCACATGTACACACGTACACTACTCACACACTCTTATGCTCATTCAGCTTAAAGATGTGCCATCTTAGCTGAGTCTTACTGTTGAGAGATGTACCATCTTAACAGCAGGCTTGTCCTTAATGCTCGGTACATTCCAATCGCTCGCTCTGATACACTACAAACTGAAGTTTCACATGTACACACGCATATTACTCTCACATTCGTATACTCATTCAGCTTAAATATGTACCATCTAAGTTGAGTCTTACTGTGAAATATGTGCCATCTTAACAGCAGGCTAGTCCTAAATCCTCGGTACATTCCAGTTGGTTGCTCTGATACACAAGCTGAAGTTTCACATGTACACACGTACATTACTCACACACTCATATCCTCATTCAGCTTAAAGATGTGCCATCTTAGCTGAGTCCTACTTTTGAAAGATGTGCTATCTTAACAGCAGGCTAGTCTTTAATGCTTGGTACATTCTAATCGCTCGCTCTGATACACAATAAGCTCAAGTTTCACATGTACACACGCACATAACTCGCACGCTGTTATGCTCATTCAGCTTAAAGATGTGCCATCTTAGCCGAGTCTTACTGTTGAAAGATGTGCCACCTTAACAGCAGGCAAGTCCTAAATGCTCAGTACATTCCAATTGCTCGCTCTGATACGCAACAAGCTGAAGTTTCACACGTACACACGCACATTACTCACACACTCTTATACTCTTTCAACTTAAAGATGTGCCATCTTAGCTGAGTCTTACTTTTGAAAGATGTGAAGTCTTAGCAGAAGGCTAGACACCTAAAGCTCGGTACATTTGAACTGCTCATTCAAACACATAACAAACGGAAATTTCACATGTACACTCACACATTACTCACCCAATCTTATACGCTTTCAGCTAAGGGATGTGCCATCTTAGGTGAGTCTTACTGCCGAAAGATGTGCCATCTTAACAGTAGGCTAGTCCTAAATGCTCGGTACATTCCAACCACTCGCTCTGATACACAAGCTGAAGTTTCACATGTACGCACGTAAAATACTCACACACTATTATGCTCCTTCAGCTTAAAGTTGTGACAGCTTAGCCCAGGCTTACTGTTGAAAGATGTGCCCTCTAAACAGCAGGCTATTCCAAAATGCTCGGTACATTCCAATCTCTCGCTCTGATACACAACAAGCTGAAGTTTCACATGTATGCATGTACGTTACTCACACATGCTTATGCTCATTCGGCTTAACAATGTGCCATCTTAGCCGTGTCTTAATGATAAGATGTGCCATCTTAACAGCAGGCTAGTCCTAGATGCTCGGTACATTCCAATCGCTCGCTCTGATACACAACAAGCTGAAGTTTTACATGTATACACGCACATTACTCACACACACATATTATTGTTTTCAATACAATGATCATAATACAATACACAATATCACCCTCTCCCTCTCTTACACACACACACACACACACGTCACACACACACACGCACGCACACACACACGCACACACACACACACACACACAAAGCTCAAAACCAGTTACTACGACAGAATGTAATCGACGCACGTGGGAATCTCCTCCTCTGTCGCAAGTGTCTTGTTTCTTGCCTAGGAGTTCATACAACCCGACTCACTCGGCAGCGGATCATCAAACAGAAGCAAAAGGACCAGCCTATCTTAGAACTGACGAAAAGGGAAGTAGTAGTAGAGCAGAGGTTAGAAGATTACTTGCTGCATGATGATGAGGATGACGATATCTTGACGTTTGGTGCTTGGTGGAAGCTGGTAGATAATGACGACATAGTTGAGGTTCAGTTCCCACACAAACGTCATGGTTCAGCTGGTAAGGAATCTAACCATGCCAAGAAGCAAGCAATGGCAGA
Organism: Stappiaceae bacterium; assembly: GCA_964291365.2. Classification (GTDB taxonomy): domain Bacteria; phylum Pseudomonadota; class Alphaproteobacteria; order Rhizobiales; family Stappiaceae; genus JBDWFY01. The sequence continues at coordinate 5,662 of OZ219975.1, read as the reverse complement.
CTTTCTTGAGTTTGTTGACATCAACTCCCAGCCCAATGGTCTGGTAGCTATAGTGCCCAATTTTTTCTCCTTCCGAAGTTCACTCGAATTGCGGCACCTAAAATGGGAGAAAAAAATCTACGAGGAGCAATTACAGTCATTTGTGGTCTCTCAATTTAACAAGGCACAAACAGAGAAAGGGAGACAAACGTGTCATAACACTGCTGCAACTAACTGGCTCCAGAAGTACCGACCCAAGGTAGCACTGCATCCCAGTATGACAGACTACTGTGACACGTGCAAACACCTTAAGCAGCAATTGTCACAAAACCAGGCAGTACTCAATCGGTTGCAGCAGAGCAGTCGAGTAGCGCCTTTGAAGGTTAGCTTAGGGCCCATGAGTCCACCAAACGGGAGCTGTAAGAGGAATTGGCAGATCACAAGACAGTTGCAACATGATCTAGAGAGTACTGTATACAAGGCTAAGTGCAGAGAGCAGTGGGCAAAGATCGAGCAACTCACCAAGATGCAGGTGTTGACGAGAAGAGAGCGAGAGGATCTAGAAGGAGCAAAGTACGGTTTTACTGCCACTATCAGTGCTGACTACCAGCAGTCCAAACTGATACCATCATGGGGGAAAACTGAGCAACCTGGATCAACGTACTATCTTCAGAAAGTTTCCCACGACGTCTTTGGAGTAGTTGACCACTCAAAAAACAACTCAGTGGTGTACCTGTTTAATGAACGCGTTGGTCCTAAATACACAGATCACACACTCTCTTTCTTAACTCACTACTGGAATCGGCTCCGCCAGCACCATCCATGGATTCACCGACTTGCCATTTTCCTCGACAACGCCACATGCACCAACAAGAAATACTAGTCAATGTACCCCTTCGATTGCACGAGGGGCGGTGCGAGAGGCAAATACAGCACGAGGCGAAGCCAAGTGCTGTATTTGCCCTTGAGCCACGCCCCGAGTGTAATAACTCCCATATGGAACGAGAAAAAGCGGTACATTAACTGGTTTATTGTGTGAATCTAGTGTTCAAACTAGCTAGGCCATTTGCAAAGCTGTGGATCCGATGTCCAGTTGAACGAGCGATCAGGTTGTGCTACCCTCACTACTCGAGTCAGAGTGGAGCTGAATCACTGACGTTCAAAACTAGCTAGGCTATCAGCGAGGCTGTGGATCCGATCATTTTCCAGTTCGACAAGCGAGCGATTCTATCGTGCCACGCTACCTTCGCTACTCAAGCCAGAGTGGGGAGATCGTTTGAATCACTGATGATCCTACGTTTGATGACCACTGATCTTGTGAAACGAGGCCGGTACGTTCGAGCATGGTTCGAGCTACAACTTGATCGCGAGTTTCGAACCTGCTTGGACAAGATACCACTGTGACAGAGCGGCGTCTTTTCGGATGATGATCGGTGAATAAACGAGGGTCTACAGCTGCTTTTGCTGAGTATCCTGCCAGCACCACTGCCAAGGTGAACTAAGCTTTGTTGGGCTGAGCCCAATTCGATTATATTCTGAACGTCCCAGACATTATGAGCAAAAGAATCAGCAGTTGGAGCAGTAGGCCTACAAGCCTGGTTCCTCTACTCACTGTCCCTGAGGTCAGTTAACCTGCCACAGTACAGCTCCAACTGCTAATCCTTTGGCTCACATACCCTGCATACTGGCTGGAACATTCTCCAACTGTATGCATGAAGTGACCTTCTAGGGGATTTTTTTGTGTACCATCAACCTGGTTTTTGTGGATGCTCCCTGCAATTATACACATGTAGTTTGGTCAGACATGATGTAGACAACTCAATTAGTTAACACAACAATTTTCTATTTGCCACTGGAAAATATTGAACTGCTGTTGGCAGTATGGAATTTATTGAACTACAAAAGCCTTTGATCTAATATGGCTTCATACAATAATAAATACTTATTCTCTTGGGCCATGGAGATGGTGAGTTCTGGAGAGATCGACCACATCCATATCAGCTTCATGGTAGCTGGACACACAAAGTTTGCCCCAGACCGTCTCTTTTCAGTGATTGGAAGTGTCTATAAGAGAAGACGTGTTCTCCATTTATGAGCTGAAAGCTATCTGACGGACAGCAAGTTCTCACCTGGCGAGACAGTCTTGGAGACAAGTACTCAGACCTTCCCGGTGTGCGTAGTGAAGGCACACAATGGAAATGTGGTGATGAAGGTGCATGAGAATTGCTTTGCTGGTGAGTGGAAGGATTCCTCACTTCGTGTCCGAGTCAGCACTGCAGTTGGAGTCCCAACCACCAACTACAGTGATAGCCACCTTCACAGTATTTCGGCTGATAAAATGGCCAACAAGTTTACCATGTATGAGCGTTTTATTTCTCACGATCGCCGTCCAGATTACTTGCCACCACCCACCGTTGTGTCATCTACCTCCTCGACAGCACAAACTTCTGCTCAAACATCTTCATCCTCATCTGCAAGTACAACTGCTGGACAGAGAAAGAGAAAACAGAGCAAGTGCTCAACAAAAGGCTGCGATGGATTGGGACACAAAAAATGAACAAGATGGGCTGAAGGTCACACAACAAAAGCAGGATGTCCTAGGTGTTAGCAAGTCATTTTTAACTTGCTGGTCATATCTTATGCTATTGAACATCATTTCACATCACTACCTACTGTACTTACCTTTATTTTGATCTTGCTGTTGCTGCCAAAGTACCATGTGTCCACAACAGTTAATACCTCGTGATCATTCTAATTAATGCACACCAAGAGAATAGGGACTACTCGACCATCTGATGGTTCCAAGATGTTGCTACCTACTGACGCATGTAAAGAATGACTGAGTTAATTTAGATACTGCTTACAGGGGGATAAATAAGGGCTATACATGCCACTACTTTCGGTAACTAGTCACTATCACTTAGCTAGCTTCATGGCTACTAAAACACAGGCTTAGTTTTCGATTCTAGTACCTATTGTAGATGGTTAAAACTATATTATTACGATTACAGCTACTTACCTCCTCAGGTCCGGTCTTCTTTTTCTTGATCCACTCACGACTCTGTCTTTTGCACGTACTGAACATTGTGTTGCACGGGTGGGTGGGGCCACGCCGGGTTAGCAATAAATGGCCTAAGGTCGTCACGGTTGCAAGCGCGTAACTACTGGCTATAGCAACCGATCGCGTTCAAACTCGCGGAGTCCATGAACAATGCCCCAACGTATATGTGTGCTTGTAGCATCGTTGCTTGGTTACAGTGCCCTGTTTAAAACAAATACTTTGCTCGGTTACAGTAGCCGCCATTAAGTACAGAGCAAATGGTTGCTCTGTTACAGTGCCACGCACACCTACCGGCACACAGCCTAGCTGCTCAATTCTTGACGAAAACATAACGGAGTGACTACGGCCAGCACGAAGGGGACACCACTTGTCAATGTAAACCAACATAACAGGAATGATATGTTTACGACACTCCTCGTTACTGGACAAGTCTGTCACCTGTTCGCCGTGTGTCTCTACCGTCTTATAGTCTTCAAGTCTCGGAGAAGCTTGTCCGTCACTGCTGATAACGCAGGCATTCCATTTTCCTGTGATTCGTGTACTCTGTAGGGGGTGGTGGCGCTGATCAACAATCTCCATTGTTGCAAACTCGGCCCCCCTTCCCAGAGGCAGCATCCTTTGGAGTGCAAGTTGTGCCCGACCAGACTGGCGTCTTGGTGTTTGTCGAGCTAACTGCTTGCAGGCAGTGGCCAGATATTCCTCCGCTTCAGTCGTGTCCATTTGGAGTACGTCGTGGCAGTAGCACACAATCGGTCTCAAGTTCCCTGCATACGACACCATTGTGGCTGGCTTCTTGTTGGATGCACTCTGTACAGTGCAAGTGTAGGTGAACTACAATTAGTAGCATGAGACATCAAATCATTCATTCGGATGGCTATATTACCAGTTGTGGGAAAGGCTATGGCCACTCCCTAGATTTTGAATACTAGGTTAGAGCTTCAAAACGATCTCATTATAGCCAAAACATGGAGATCGAATTAATTTTAATGACAAAAAGAGGCCTAATAGTCAAAAGCAAAAGTGTGAACAAAAATTGAGATAAAGTGGTGGCAAATGATGGTATTAAAGAAGCAGTGCTACAGAAATGGATTTGTTGAAAGAGTAGAGTAAATGTTTATAGGTTGTATGTGATATAAATTTCCATTCTTCAATGTTGATCAGGTAGGGAAATCTACGTTCAGTAATTTACAGTGTTTGATAAATTCTTGCCTTTCCTGAGCATATGAACGAAAGTTCAACAAAATTGGATGTTCAAACTAAACTACTGGCTCTTGATTTTGAATACTAAATAGGATAATGAACCACCAATGAGGGCTCACATTGAGCGAGTTGCCTTAACTCTCCAAGATACAGCCATAATTCTCAATGATGGATTGCCAAAGCGAGAGAGGTTTGGATCTAAGAGCTCGAGGAGGGTTGGTAGGAGTGGTCGATGGACAGCCAATACAAAAACCGCCGTACTGCGGTTAGTTGTCCGTCGATGAACCCCAACGAACACGGCGCATGCGCTTTAGACTCGAGACCTTTATCCAAGGGGTCTGAGATATCTATCAGCGATTTGGCTGGTTATATTAGCAATGGTGGGACAGGCTATGTCCACTCCCCAGATTTTGAATGTTGTTTGAGCATCAAAACTATCTCGCATAACCAAAACGTAGCGAACGTTTTGAACGCTAATGAACATAAAAAAAAAGGACTCACATTGAACGACTGACTTCAACTCTCCAAGATAGAGCCATAATTCCCAATGGTGGACTGCCAGAGCGAGCGAGAATGGATCTAAGAAGGCCAGACGCTTGCGCACTTCCTTAGTGGTCGTCGCAACGGTTTTTCTCTTGGTTGTCTATCGACGATCCCTACATTGTATGCGCCATAAACTGGAGACCTTCAGCCTAGAGGCTTGGGGAATCAATCAGCTAGTTGGCTGGCTATATTAGCAGTGATGGGAAAGGCTATGGCCGTTTTTGAATGCTATACGATTACATAATTTGGTTGAGAACACTAAATAGCCCACAAAAATGGCTCACATTCAGCGTCTGATCTTAACTCTCCAAGATACAGCCTTAATTTTCGATAATGCATTGCCAAAGCGAGCGAGAATGATATGACTTAAGGCGCATGCGCCAGTTCTGTAGGGATTGTCGACTTAGACCTTTAGCCCAGAGGCTTGGGAAGTCAATCAGCGATTTGCCTGGCTATATTAGCAGTGGTAGGACAGGCTATAGCCACGCGTAGCCCAGAGGCCAGAGAAATCAATCAGCGATTGGTTGACTATATAAGCAGAGGAGGAACAGGCTTTGACAACTCCCTATATTTTGAATGCTATGTTTGAACTTCAAAATGAACTTGTATAGCCAAAACGTTACGATCGCCAAATAACATTTCTTGACTCGTCATATCCACTTGCGGCTAACCAGTCGGGCTTCCTACCAGGGAGATCGACCACTCATGCCTTGCTTTCTGCTGCGCATGATTGGCTCAGCAGTATGGAAGATGGCCATGAAATGGGGGCCGTATTCTTTGACCTCACTAAAGCCTTTGATTCTGTGCCTCATAGGCAGCTAATTTCGAAACTCAGAGCTATTGGCTTGCTCAGGCGCGTTAAGGACTGGGACACACGCG
>OZ219974.1:0-19880 GCA_964291365.2 Stappiaceae bacterium | reverse complement strand
GTTGACTAAGTTAGCAGCAACGACCCCATACCACATACATGTAACACTAGTAATGTGAATGTACTTTCATAAGGTTCATTTTCAATAGTTGACATTCTCACAAACATTTCTAAACTTAAATTTACACATGGTGGTAGCAGTACAGATACCTTTGAATGTTTCGTCTGATTTGGGGGCATGGTTTTTGTCCGGGTGTAGCTTGAGAGCTAGTTTCTTGTAGGCTTTCTTGATTTCAACCTCCTCTGCAGTCTTAGATACCCCTAGTATGGCATAGTGGTTACTGTCACATCTTAACACAATATAACGAACAAAAAGAGGAAAGTATATATAAGTGACGATCATTACCTAATGTACTAAAAATTGCAATCTACATGAGTCTATTCTGCAATTTTTTTTCTGCTTGTTGTGCACTGCACGTCGACAATGTGTATGTACATCTTTGTAACCTCCTCCCTCCCTTACACAGTTAAAGGCACAATCAGATAATTTTGAATCAACTTAAGGAGGGGAACTTTGATGCAAATTAAAGGAGCTAGGTCCCATGGGACCTACCTTATGTGTTGTACAAGTACATTTCAAACTCCAAGGGGTCCCATATCATAAAGATCATCACTGCTCAACATAACTACATAACTCTGTCCCTGTCTCTCTCTCTCTCACTCTCCTCTCTCTCTCTATTAATGTGCACGCTGTATAATTTGTTCACCCTGACCTTTGCACCACTTCCACTAGCTCCTGAGGCTATTCTCTGATTGGTCATTTCCACCACCGCCAACACCAGTAGATCCACCCGATGTTCTTGACTCTGAAGCTCTGCCTCTAGCTCCCCCCCCCCCTTACTCACTGGTTGATTTCCTATTTCCACTAGCTTCTACTGAGTCCACAGTTTTGTGTGGAGATACATTGTGTATAAATATACATACATGTACATCCAGTGTTCTCCCCCAGAATCTTATTAAGGTGTAGTGGGAGGGTGTGCATATGCCATGTCCACAAGCAGCATATTCAAATGTTTAATATAAATGCACCTGTCAATGTGTACCTCCACTATTTCCCTCCCAGGTTGCCCAAGGTACATTGTGTAAGACCAGGGGATTTAACATCTCTCTCACTAAGGCTATTCCAAGTTGTACTTCTGTTTCTGGTCCTGGATTCTTCCAAAGATCATGTGGATGGGTGGAACTACCAGCAACCCAGCAATACAAGCCAATCAGACTCTTGTCATCAAAATGTCTGCACGTCACTTCATGCATGTAGTATACAAACTACTGAGGATGCTGAAAATGTGGAGATTGCCAAAAGCACACAGGCAGGGGATCAAAAACAGAAATACAACTTGGAATGGCCTATTAAATAGCCTCTATCTAGGGGCCGAGTTCTTGATACTTTCAAGATAAATTTTGTACGGTAAACTGTACGACTGACCTATGGCTATCAGATCATTCACAGATTTGACGAACTGAGCCACTACAGGTTGAAGAGCCTAGTTGTGAAGCCCCCCCCCAGCACAAATGATATAGACAAGCCTACCTTTAGCTTTTGTTGAGGGGAAGAGGCAGTCAGATTTATTAGCTGGTCACTTGGCCACCTCGATCTGACCCGTCCTGTAACCATCCTCAGCCTCTGTTCAGGCAACACTTAGCAGCATCACAATTCACAGCAGGTCCATTTCCTACAACAAAATTTCAAAAATTATGTACAATTAGTTAGGCTCATCCACAGGCAATTAGTATATCGGTAATTTGAGATATAGATCAAGGTACGCGTGCATAACTTTTTCTTTGATGTGGGAAAGTATAGAGCTGAAAGCTTGATCATGCTTTGAATTATTTTTGAGAAGAACACTGCATAAACTATCATGTACATGTGTGATGGTAGAGGCACATACCACATCAGTGAATTACTTTTGTGTGTCCACAAGCATCATAGTCGGGGAGGCCATGACCTCAACTTCCTTTCAGAACATCACAGTCGCAGAGACAATGACATCTACATTATATAAAACACAAAATAGCTCTAACAGTAGCAGCAGAAAAGTATTTCATAACACAAAACAAAGTAGAGGTACATACCACATCAGTCAATTGTTATTGTGTATCCACACCCATCACAACCAGGGTAGGGAAGGACCACATGTCTTCACATCAGCAAGTCACTAAACATGCACATTTGCAATATGAAAAAATTAGAAATGCACATGACAGTTTCTAAATAATGCTCACCAAAACTCCTACAGGACAACAGTAACACTCTGTATGAAGAAAAAGGTTTTTGAACCAAACACACAGTACATGCATGCATGCACGCACACACACACACACATAGTTGCAGCAAAAAAAGGACACAAGATTCTCTATTTAGCACACAACTGCACGTATGATGGTAGAGGTACTTACATGTACATGTACCATACATGTTTTGCATGTCAGTACCCAACACAGCTGGAGAACCGTGACATCCATGCCACACACTGCATTACCTGTAAAGAAAGAATGACATACAACATAAACAATGCCTTAGGATACAGTGTTTGTCCACAGTTGCTCCAAGTTCCTTCTAGCCTATATAAAAAAGAAAAGGACTTTGTGAACTCACAAGGTTGCAGCATAAAAAGCACACAAAATTCTCTGCTCAGCTACATGCAAGTTCAAAAGTTTGGTGCCAAAAGTGCAACTGCAGACAGCTGTTTCGGCCTAATTAGGCCTCGTCAGTGCAGTGCAGCACTAGGTGGGCCAGCCATGTTTATGTCGAGGCATCAGTGACTTGTTTTTATAGTCTAAATAATGCTCACCATACTCCTACAGGACATCATTAAAACAGTATAACCCATTGCTAACCTGTATAGCCCCATCACTCTTCACGTTGCCAATATCTGTCCCATCCATGGCTGCAGGAGTAGAGGTAGACAATCCAGTTGATGTCTCGTTGAATGGATGCATGTAGAGGACATACACGTACAAGTCCAGACCAGCTCAATGCAAGGATTAACCACAGGTAGAGTCGATAGCTCGAGGTATCACCACATTCACTGTGGACATACCTGCATTTGTAAAAAAAGGAATGACATAAGTACACAATGCTAGACATGTACGTTGGTTCTTCCACAATTGTTCAGCAGTTCATTCCAGCAAATTGCTTGAGGACAGATCTGTTTTCAAATGTAGACAGGTGGATTAATGAGCAGCATTTAAATCGGGGGGGGGGGATAAATATTGCAAAATGGGTTAGGTATAGGGTCGTCAGTGTTTAAGCATACAGTTAGGCAATGTGTGCGTATTGCACATGCGTACCTTGCTGCAGGAGGTTGATACTGCCAGCCTAGCTGCCTGCATGGAGAGAAATATATATGCACAATGAGGACACTGGAGATAACCTAGTCTTGTTCCAAGTCCTCACCATAGTCAATACAGCCTCCCCCCTCCGTAACCATAGCAAGTCAGTAAACAAACATACTTGCAAAACATATGTACATGATAATAGTGCTCTAAATAGTGCTCACCAAAACTCCTATCACATGAGGGTAGCAACACCTGCTAGTCTATATGAGGAAAAAAAGGTCTTTGTCAACACCCAAACACACACACACACCACCACGTACACACACACAGTTGCAGCATAAAAAGCATATATGATTCTCTAGTTAGCATGTAATCACATGTATGAGGGTAGAGGCACTTACATGTACCATATCAGCAACTTGCTTTTGCATCCATCACAGCTGTGCCATCCCAGATACCTCGCAGATATAAAAGACAAAATGGCTCTAACAATAGCACTAGAACAGTACTAAAAAAATAAAAGTGGCACACTAGCGTTCATGCAGGAGCTCGCTAGACTAGTGCCAAAAGAAAGAAAACAAAAGAAAGAAGTGACACACTAGCGTTCATGCAGGAGCTCGCTAGTGGCACACTAGCGTTCATGCAGGAGCTCGCAATACCAGTAAATAAAGTAGCACTTACCGCTGGTCAGATGATGAATCTAATCCCAATGTTAGCGAAGCGATGCAAGGTAGTTCCACTGTCATCTGACGAGCTGGTATATAAATGTGCAAGCTGTATGAAGATAAGGTTTTTTTTAACCAAATGCATAGTGCATACACTCACACACTGCCATATACATGTACATGTACATACATAAGGTTGCAGCATAAAAAGAAGCACACAAGATTCCCTAGTTAGCATACAACTGCACATAATTATGAAGATAGAGGTACTTAAGTACTTACCACATCAGTGTTTTGTTGGACTTTTGTTCACCAAGCACTTGTCTTCACCTCAGACTTGCTCACCTAGAATGTTTACACTAGGGCTTACTTCACTGAGGACTGACTTCACCTTGGACTTGCTAGAGCTTTGTCTTCATCTAGGATTTTCTTCACCAGGCTTGACCTGGACTTTTTCACCTAGATGGCCTTCATCTAGCACGCCAAAGGACTACCGCGACATGATCTGCATCTACAAATTTAACATAGACAAGTGGATTAACATGCAAATTGGGAGGGGGGGCACATGTCAATTGTTGGTACAGAAACCACCAAAAAAAAAAAAAAAAAAACACTCAAACATTCAATTAAACTAAACTGTACTTGGAAGATCTCAAATACACAGAACACACATATGCACCATTCTCCCATTATTGACTTGTCATTTGCATGAACTGGCAGTCCCACCCTACCTTATTGGTCCTTTCAACAGGGTGAGGTCAATTGTAGCACTCTTCACGCTTCTGACATCCATGGCTGCATGAGTAGTGGACAATTCAGTTGATGACATCTCGTTGGACGGATGAGGATGGTTGTAGAGTTGAGGGCAGCTCAATTCAAGGATGAAGACCAGTCCAGATATCAACACCTCGAGTCCGAGTCATAACAGAGGTACAGACACAAATCTACAACATAAAAAGCATACAAAATCCTCTAATTAGGACGTTAGGGTTTCATATTGGGGGGATCACACATGTTAGAAAGAAGACAATTGCATGCGTACAAAATTTGTATACCTCATATACAATACTGTTTAATTTTGATAGTGAACTGTAGCTATACACATGGCTACCAGTACTCACAGTAAATCTTAATGTGTAATTCGGATTATTAGAGAGAAAATTTGAATAGCGGTGGGCACTATTTAGAAACAATGCCATAATAATATTATAGACTTTGCTCTGCAGTAGCTAAACAAAATGTAAGCCATAGGGAGAGTGTATTTGGGGAGGGATATCCCCTTCCCCCCAAGGGATGAGGCTATATAACATATGTAACTACATGCAATTATCATGAAACTAAGCATTCAAAATCACCTTGGAGATATAATAGACAAAAGTAGCAGCACCAGAATAGTATACAACTACATGTGTATGAACAAGGACCCCTCTTAACTATGGGCACGGACCATGTGCGACTGTTTTGTGGTGCACATTGATAATCCCACCTGGATAATTCTTCAAATTTGGTCTGTATGTCAGGATTCAACCTACTTCCTTAGTATATAAAGCTAGGATCGTAGGATATCGGTGCAGTTCAGCCTTCTTTATAAATTTTGCACACACCAGTACCACTTGTATACAACACTGTTCCTATACAGTGTGTATGTACAGCAGATTCATGCACCTTTGCAATAGAAAAAGTGCTAGGACTAAAACCATAGTTGTAGTTCATTTAATAAGCCACAAGCAACAGTTTACACAGCAGGACAAGGTGGTTTTTAAGGTAGCCAGTCTGTTGCAAAGGTGCCTGAATTTGCTGTAGCTTGCCCCAAGGTGACAAGGCCATGGAGCAATGTATACATAGGATAATTAGTGGTTTCAGATAAGGGTACTTTTCCACACAGGTGTGCACACCCACATGTACATGTATGCAGCCACAAACTGCTACATATGTGTACTCAAACTGCAACATAAATTAATACATAATGTACATTTGACAGGCTTCATGCACTACCAAGGGGAAGATCCTGAAATATAGACTAAATTTAGAAAGACAGTTCAAATGTGCACCAGATATGAAGCCAAAACACAGGCATAGGCTTGACTGGACTGTACAAATGACATGCTAAAGCCCCATCCATATTAGGCTAAGCTTTGAACTACCACGAAATAGCTACACACCAACTCAGTGTGTTACCTTGCCTTGTTATTTTCTCCCTGAGGCGGCAGTAGCCACGAGGCATCGGCGAGCGAGACACACCTGCAAATAAATTTCAAAAGAAATGGCAAATTATTTTAAATTTGGCAGTCTTGCCGATTTAACATTTCCCAAACTATCACAGTCAGGCCTATTGAAGGTACAGGTGCGTATTTGAACTCACAGCATGATCTTAGACACCTGCCTGCTATCCAGCCAGCTGCAAAAACTTGCAGTTTGTTGGCATCTTTGAATCTCAAACATACTGGGGGGTATTCGTCCACCTGCTCGTCCAGATTTTCAAATGCAGTTCCCCCCATATATACCGTAGTTCGGGATCTGACTAGCACACGTTTTAAAATTTCGTGTTAAAAATTTTTCGGACAAATAGGCGATGTCCGAAAAATTTTTAACACGAAATTTTAAAACGTGAAAAATTTTATACGCGAAAATTTCCCGAACTACGGTATATGCATATGCCCCGATTAATGTCCTATTCAAACGACCTTTACCAAACGATCGCATTGAAGATGGATCGGAGCGAGTCGTCTTTCAAGCGTACCTATGAGAAGGTTGTGTGCCAGCTGTCCTCCGTGCAAATGGGAGAGATATCTTGCCGATTTAACGAGCTCTACGCCAAGGCTGGGGTCCAAAAAGTCGCGTCGCGTTCTCCAAGTACTTGAACCTTCCGGTAGCTGTCAGTGGGTCTTCGATGCCTTCAACGAGAAAAGGTACTAGAAGATGAGTGAGTGTGTATTAATTTTACACTTGCTGGATTGTTTGATGCAGGCTTGGGGTCTCGCTGTAAATTTTATGCAGTGATATTAAAGCAAAGTTACGACCACATAGCAGCTAGTACAAAGGTTGTAGCTCCGTGGTGCCTCCAAGGATCGTATTACCCTCACTGATAATCAGTGTAGCTTGATCCGCCACCCTTCCTATCCTAGTATCTCCCCCTTATTTTCTTGCATGCATTGAAAAGAACAGGGAAGGCTACTGTTTAGTCACTTTTTTGAGTTGATAACCATGCTTATACTATACGTACGTACAGTACATTTATACATAATTATTATATTCCCATGCAATCATGTGGGGCTGCTGTTGCTCTGGGGCAAGTTGGACAACCTATCATGCACACACACAAGACTCTGCAGCCTACTAGAACTCTGTCCAGCTCTCTCTAGACCGACCGTGTGAACTACAGACTGTCTATGAGCAGATACTCAACCACAAAACCATCCACACCCACTCACATCATAGGGTAAATGTACCCGTTACCACCTATACACAACTTGTAGATACTGTATAACGAAAATTTTCGGCTATATGTTTTATACATGTACTCTTACTATCTATAACATCTGCTACTAGTTTCACATTAACTGTATTTGTATAAGAGAGAAGTGGTCTAACAAGTCATATAACTGCTCTTGTGGAGTGGGTGTGGTCTATCTCTGTCTCTCCTACACAGAATTTCCATATGGCTGCTGAGGTGTGCTTCAGGGAGCCTGACCTGGACATTATGGACAAGGCTCACGAAATATCCCTAAACACTCTTTAAGAAAGGTGACGACCCCTTACCTAACCAATAATACACCCTTCTCAGGCTTCTGCCTCTTATCATGTGTATCTTTGCTGACAGCTTACATGTAAGCCCTTCTTTCAGGGATGGTTTTTTATCTATGTCTCTAAATAGCTATGACTGTGAATAGTGTTCTAATTAATGGAAAATCAATTTTATGACCTATAGATTTGGAAATTTTTGTGTTAGTAAACTTTCGTATGATAAATTTTTGTATTGAAATTTTTTGTAAGAACGACCCCTTACCACACTAATGTCAATAGTGTGCATGCATTTTTGTAAGATTCATTTTCGTAGCTGCCATTGACTACGAAAATATTTTTACAACAAAGATTTCAGTACATGCATGTACTCTTAGCTGTATATATTCACACTCTCTCTCCCTGTCTGTCTCTCTCTCTTCGTTATTCCATCCTCCCTCCAGGTTGTATTTTAACGTAACGACCTCAAACTGTTTGTCACCTCAGCTACCATAGATGCTGATAAATTTTCAGCAACGTTCCCTGGTCAATCTTTCCTATTGATATTTACTCGTAGCCCCTCGGATGATTACAAAGAGAATGCTGTGTAGCAGGTCATTCAGATTCACCTTCAACATTCTAAAAGTGACATCATCTTGATCTTCACGCCGGTACAGGAGGAAATGGAGGTCACTTGTGAGGCAGTATTGGGTCAGTTGTACATTATGTGTGAAAGTAGTGTCATGTACTTGTGCATATGAGGTCATTACGACGTTTGAGGTTGTTACAACGAGATACAACCTGGAGGAAGGAGGGGAGTGAGAGACAGAGAGAAAGAGAGTGTGAATCTGCAGTCTGATAGTCTTACAGTATGCGTGTGCACTGTTAATGTAAACATGATAAGGGATTGTTCCTATGGACATTTTTTAAGCATGAGAATTTGTCATACAAAGGTTTTGTAGCAACGAAAATTATGTACAGTGTAACTACATGTATGTACACATATATGGCCTGAATCCATTCCATGGCTCCAATCTTTAGAGTATTATACATGGAAAAAATGTTCGGAAAGTGTTGCACTCAAACTCCACCCTCTTTTATTGTAAACAAATGTGATTATCAAAATCATAACAGGAAAATGTCCATTCAGACTCGAACCTCTTCCCACACACCAAACTGCCACGAAGTATACCTACGTGCATAGTAGGCCCTAAATATTGCACTATGTGTAAGTATGCATACTGTATATTGTACGATATATGTTAGTTGGCTCTTTTATTATCACATTTATCAAAGCATTTTTTTATAGTGGGTGGAGCTTGGATGTGGCTATTCTGAGCTATTTGCTAAATATTCCACTGTGTGTAAGCTGCAGTATATGCACACAAACATGCACATGTACACATAGTGCAATATTTTTTCCCTGCTATGCACATAGGTATACTTTGTGGTGCTTTCTGGGCATAAGTTGTCTATACCTCTCTTAGAGTGCATGGGAGTGTTATCATTTCTGTTGAAAATGTCAGGTAACTTATGAAAAACTGTCGCATACACTTTCCTTATTGCCACAAGTTATCTAAGGTGCCCAGTGGTGGGTGATTTACTAATGAGCTACTTGTAGATGCATTGTGCTGAGGTGGTGTGTGTATCCTTCAGAAGGGTGCTCAATCTCAAGCAAAAGAAAAAATCATAGTAAGGGATTCTACTCACAACATCAGCCTTCTTATTGTAATTAAAGGGTTCTCCCCTTTTTCATCTCCCTGTGGGTCACAATATCTATGTTGTCATGTAATTGGTTCTCCATTTTTTATGTTGCAACAATTAAAGGGTTCTATCTCTCTCTCACACACACAGAGTTTATGGTATAATGATTGTAGTGGACTGTGGCTATTGCTATTGTAAGGCAAGGTCTACAGTGTCTAATCCTCACTTTGGTATGGATGCTCTTCAAGTATACCAGGTAAGCACTCGTTATCATCATTAATTTAATACAATTTTTTGGGGATAAACCATGTCACCTTCATAACCACAAGCTGTTTGGTGCCTTTGGTAGCATTCACATAGACATGCTGTGCAGTGATAGACTTGCCAGATGTTGTTCTGCAAGCCGAGAGTGAAATTAATTTTGGTAGTAATGCATTCGTTGAGATTTCCTGATGTCATCTGGCAAGGCTAGTACATGTAGATGGGAGATCATTGAGCTTCAAACTCTGGTATAGGTTGTCATAATAGAAAATAAGCCATGATATACATTGTACATGTACATGTACACATACATGCGGATGTGTACATAATGTGCTGCATGTTAGTCACTGTACATACATACATGTACATGTCTCTTTTCTCTCCCCCTCAGGCTAATGCTTACCAGCGATCTGGATGAGCTGGGAGGAGAGGGCAGGATGAGTAAGCCCCTTTAATCAATTATATGCAAAGATTGGGCTCACGTAGTGTTTCTATTAGAACTAAATTAATTTTTTACTGAACGCAATTTTTGACATCATGTGACTGAAAGCGGTTAAAACTGCTTCTGGGACCACATTTGTGCCAGGATGAAGCTACCAAGTTCGAGAGCAATGAACGGGCTCTCGATTGCTACCCAAGTCGATCATAAACATCAGCTCTGGAAACGAGATTGCTACAATTCAATTCAGGTAAGTATTGCATGTCAAGTTTGACAAAGTAGCTATAGACAATAGGAGTGTAAGTAGTAATGATCGCTCAAGTATTTGTTCAGTTGGTAGGCTCTTTGTAGGTTCTTTGGCCTACCAAGTTATATATTATATGTTTAGAGCATACAGAGGCAGTATCTGATAGCTGCCTTAAGTAGATAGTAACATAAGAAAAAACTACAGTACAATAAAAATTAACTTTGTTACAGTTCAGGGACGTGTTGAGCATGCCACATCATGAAGCAGTCTGTGTTCTGCTCTCCTGTATGACACAGCCACACATGACACTAGGTACAGTACCACGAGGTGAATACACTCCGTTTTGTCCGGCTGTAACACCTGGTGCAGCGTGCTCGCCTGTGCTTTGCCTTCTTGGAGGGATCGCTCTCAGGAATGGTGGTAGGAACTGTCGGAGAGCGAGAGAACAAACAACTCCTCCA
Source organism: Stappiaceae bacterium (assembly GCA_964291365.2). Taxonomy (GTDB): domain Bacteria; phylum Pseudomonadota; class Alphaproteobacteria; order Rhizobiales; family Stappiaceae; genus JBDWFY01. The sequence continues at coordinate 9,105 of OZ219974.1, read as the reverse complement.
CTACGACCAGCTCTTTTCCTGCTGCAGTAGTCTCCTATGAGCTCACTTGCCAGCTTGAGTTCAAATTCCTTGATCGAGCTGAAAGGTGCATCCTCACAATAGCCCTTTTGTAGGATGAAGGCATTTGTGATAGCCACGTCAAGCAGAAAATGAAAGATGTATTTGTAAAATTTTCTGCATTTCATTCTGCAGCTGTAGTAGCCCCTGACTTGGTCTCCTCTGTCAACGCTGCCCATATAGGTGTTGTAGTCCAAGACAGACATGGGGCAAGGCACAGATATCCTCAAACCATCCTTTTGGCGCCGGAGGACGTTAGTCGACTGGGGCTGGCTGGTGGTGGACATGACTGTGACAACCTTACTATCCATCCAAGAACTTGCACATACATTGCCTTTCTGGACTGTGAGAAATTCACCTCTATTATGTGTGTATTTAGTTGTTTTGTGTGTAAATTGTACCAAGAGTATATGAAAGGGAGATAGGGAGAGTATTGAACTGTGCAATACTGTGTGTAACAGCTGTTTGTACAGTTAGCATTTGTATTATTTTGTAATGATATCCAATCTTGCTGAGCACATAACATGGTGCTATGCCAACCAGTGCATACCTATACACATGGCTAGCATAGCACCATGTTATGTGCACATTACAGCTTGGCCACCAAGAGTCAATATCATTACAAAAGCCATACAAACAGTTGATACACACAGTATTATGCTGTTCAACATACTTCCTCCTCCCCTTTCATATATGCACACACACAAACTCTGTTATTCATGCATCCACACACTGTTATGTACACACATGCGTACATGTACATGCACACACACATGCACATACATGCACACTCATAATGTGTACACTCATAATGTGTACACTCACCTATTCTTCAGATTCGGTTTCTTCAACTGGGGAGGAAAACCCTTGCGATCTTTTCTCACAGTGCCACAGGCATAGATGCTGTCCTTCTCAAGATCTTCCAGGAGTTTGAGGCTGGTGAAGTAGTTGTCAAAATAGACATGGTGGTACTTTCCTAGCTTGGAGATCAGGTGAGCGTCTTGACAACTCTAGCTCCTAGCCCATGCTCAGTGGTGTTGTTCTTGTTTCCTGTGTAGACCTTAAACCTCGAGAAGTGGCCATTGGTGCTGTCTGCAGCAACCCACACCTTGATCCCATGCTTGGTTGGTTTCAGTGGCATATACTGTTTCAGCGATGATCTACCCTGAAACTTGATCATTGCCTCATCAACAGCAATGTCACGGTGGGGCTCGTAGGCCTGAGCGAACTTGGTGAACTGGTGGTCAATCAGTGGTCTGACCTTCCCGAGACAGTCATGGCCATCCTCTTCATATGGTACCAGTGTGTCGTTGTTGACAAAGTAGAGATACCGTGAGATCTCAAGGAATCGGTCTTGAGTGATGCGATCAGCCACTGGAACATACCTAAGACAGGGATCTCGTGACCATTAGTCGTTGAGGGACGGAAGATGGTTTATGCCCATCAAAACACTAAATCCCAAGAACGCCTTCAACTCCTCCACTGTTATCTTCGACCATTTGTCATACTTCTCGTCTCCCATTGCTATCTTTGCATATGCATTGCTTTCTTTTACTATTCTTTCCATTAGGTCTGGCGAGAAAAACAGGTTGAAGACTTTCAGTGAAGATGTATTGAGTGGGGCCTACTGGGAAGGTGAAAGGATGGATGGATAGGCATGTGATGGTGGTGCTCCATGTCGAATCTTGGTTACCAAAAGAGCTGATGGTGCCTGTACTACTTGCTGCTGGAGTATCATACAGGGTGTTGGGGTCGTCTTCATCGATGTCATCAACAAATTCATCCCCTTCCAAGTCACTAAATTTGTCATCACTACCATCCATGACAAGCTCATCTGGATCAAAGTCAGGCTCACAGTCAGCAGCAGCATCATCATCGCTATCAGTACAATACTGCAGCACGTCATCCACAGTCAAGCGGGCCCTTTAGCTGCCATTTAGCTAGTTATTGTGTAATGTATTTATATTCATGAATTGAACTTTACACCATGTACTATCACTTACCGGTTCAATAAGTGCAAGCTTGTAGCGATAAAAGATCGAGAAATCAACGGTGGGAGTGGTCGGTGGAGAGACTCGATTCAATGTCGAATAGGTCAGTGGCTCCTCTGAAGCACAATATTGACTAAAGATGAGTACGGTACAGCTGTAGTGAATTCGCTACAACCACCTTCCGGTGTTGACGCATGCGTGTAGCGAATTCACTTACAATCAGTTAATAATTAAGGTAGAACAATAATAGGATGACCATTACTCATGTACATCACGATCCACACACTTAAATTGTATGCGAAAAAAATATGCACTTGTACGTTATACATATTACCCTCTCTTCACACACATTCACATGTTCAAAGGCAGTACTTTCAGCAAAGCAGTCTACACGGAGGCCCCACCCAGGGCCGTCGGAGGCGGGGCGGCTCGAGCCGCTCCACTTTTTTTTATGCCTTACATCCGACCTTTGACCCCCTAAATCTTACCTAAAATATGCCAAACCGCAACACGTGCACGCAGAACCAGCTGGTGCTGATTCAGCACTGTTAATCATCCTGGATATGAGCTCGAGCCACAGTCCTGCGATTATGCATGATCATAAGTGAGCATTCAACAGTGTACTTTGTTCGCGCGCGAATGGAGAGATTTTGTGGGCGTGGTTTAACTATTTTCGGGCGTGGCTTCAAATTTTGCGCGCGCGCTTAATTGCTACAAACTCTTCTACAGAGAGCCTCCCCACTCTTGAATACCTTCCTACGGCCCTGCCACCTACGTACGTGACTACCTCGGGCCAGAGGTCATGTAATCAAACATATGGGAATGATAATCAAGATTTTATTACTGTATATTATTGTCTGTATTTTTCTTATGTTTGTCCAGTAGCTCTTTCTAATGATCGAAATCACGAAAAGAATGATGAAATAGCACACTGTAACCTACAATCTTGGGTAACAGTAAGATTCTTGCCCGCGAAATCGACAGGTGCGCGGGTACAATTATGTCTGGAGTCGACTTCAGCTCTTTGGGCAGGTTGATGCCAGGAAGACTCATCCCTTCTCTTTCTCAGTCAAGAAAATATACTTTCAAGACTACATTTTACCACAACAATCTTGGCTATTGCTTGTTGTACGTAGTACTAAAACGTCACTGAAAACGAAGAATAATTACCAAAATTACATCGGCGTTCACTGTTCTCTAGCTTCACGATTCAGCATTCCAACTGGCCGAGTTCTTGTAAATATGTGACCGGATTTGAGAAAATCCTCCTTGTGGGATTTTTTGTGAAAATTGAGTTTGATGCGTCTTTGATAAGCTCTACCATAGAGCTAACCCACCTGCAAGTTTTAGACTGATCGCGCGCTCCGCTTTGGAGATAGCCCGCTTTGTTTGCGATCGCGCTACAACCATAGAAAACGAGAAATTACGGTCTAAAGGCGTTGCTATGTACGCGTGTAGCGTTTCCGTATACTACACGTCAACCGGAAATCAATTGATTCAACTTGGGCGGGACCGTCCGAAAAGAGCGCAAAGGTCGAGCTAGTCTCGAACTTCGTCGTCGATAACGATGGCCGCTTCTTCTTCGATGCCTAAGAAGCTTAAAAGGTGAGTCAACGTTCAGTAGTTCGATGAATCTAGCTGTATCTAGATAATTATCGCCCTTAGCAACGGACTCCGTAAACGGCAACTGCATAGACTAGGTAGATCGAGGAGCCTGTGAATAAAGGCTTATTTCGCCTTGGTAACTTACGACTAGGCTCCGTAGGCGACGGTAACAGTTACAAGAAAGGTTCTTTGACATGGATGTGGCAAAATCTGAACTTTGACAGTTTTTGACCAGAGCTACTAAAAACGCGCAATGCGCGAATAGTGCGCGGATCCCATACGGAGGGTTTTCTCAAATCCGGTCACATATAGTCTCCACTGCAATCATAACAACAAACTACAAGTCTGTATCTATTCTACTTTTTACACTATACACCTATCTGTACACGCGTTCTCTCGGTTTTTCTGTCTCTGCCAACTTCAGCGTTTTGGGCAGGTTGATGCGAAAGGTCAAAATGATCCCAACTTTGGATGATGTCATCCCTTCAACTTGCACTGCCAGCAGACCAGCCTAGATGTGGATAAGACCTTGTCCGAGGTGCACAAGCTACCGTTAAAAATCCAAAAAGGTGAGTCTAACTTCAATTCTCCATGCCAGGAACGGTTGTGTGACGTCACGCGTGGGTGTTGCATGTGCTATATTATTATTATGCACGCGCATAACAATACTATTACTCGACCTGTAAGGCAAGCCGTGTGTGCAAAAGAAATTATGCTGTGTCAACTTTGATCTCTCCTCCTCCAATTGGCAAGTATAAATTTGAAGTTTCAAATATCCCTCATTTCCTGCTTGCTTGCTTGTTGCCAGGTGTTTTTCAGGCTGCATGTAACTTGAACTTAGTGTACATGTATATACAGTGTGGAAAGAAATGTGGATGATAACCATAGCAGAGACTATAATGGAAAACAGCATCACATCAGAACCACTGACAAAAGGTTCTAGAAATATTTATTAAAGATCTATGCTTTGTGTGTCCCGATGGCCGATTTCTTAAAATGGAAATGGGAAAATTCCAATACATCAAAAAGTCATGAATATGCATGGATAAGGTTAATCACAGCAGTTAATTTTTACAAACATAAACCATTCTTCAGGTCAAAACCAGTTTTTTGCGGTTATAGTTTAATATGCAATCACCCCAACTCTGACAAAGCTTAATGTATGTCAACTTCTCTACTACTTTGCCTTTTAAAATGGCACGATTTTATCCAAAGTGACTAAATTACATGAGTTGAAGCTGATATCCTCATCACAAGCACTAGTCTTACACTGTAAACGAGCAAATTACATCTTAAAACTAAGTCTTAGCATACCTTTAACTCAGTCTCCTTTCCTTCCATGCTATGAACAATTTGATTGGCACACAACTGATGGGGAGGTAAGCATCACATGGGATGATGGAGACTCTCCAGAGAGTGATGATGAAGAGGAAGAGTCTGAAGATGAACCAGCAGACAAAGATGACCAGTCAGATACATGAAGATGAACATAGTGATGAGTTTCATGGGCAACAGATCATGGAAGTGACACTGACATCGATTCTAGCTAAACACTGTGACCTTAGTGACCTCTTGTGTATATTATTGCGCATGCATGTCTTTATAATAATATTCATAGCGTTGGAGCCTCATACATACGTAATTGTACACACGTGAAGCCCTGTAGTACGTCATTGTGGTTTGTGGTCTGTGGCCAAATACTACATCCCACACTACATTCCTCATCACCCAATCTACCTGGGTCTTAGTGTAGACTGAAAGTGACAGTTCCAGAGATCCATCGTATAGTCCATAATGTGATGCTGCTTCTCAAGTTACTTGGTATGGAAGATCTACTAACCTTTCACTTTATGGACCCATCTCCTCAGGTATGTATACATGTGCACATGCATGTACATGTAGAGTTATACATGTATGTACAATGTATAGTGTCATTTTCATGCATGGTGTCCTGACTGTCCTCATTTAAACAATACATGTACATGTTCAGCTCAGAGGAGGTACGAAATCGTTAATATTCCATGTGACTCGCACCCATACCAGTTTGTGTCATCATGGGTGTGTCCCACATACAGTTGCTGTGTTGAAGGTTAAAAATTGTGGGATCCCCAAGGGATCTCTAGCTTAAAATAATAGTGTAGTTTCAATCACTGATCATAGCCATATAATTTGTTTGGTGATCCCTCCTTTGACAATCGCTGTCGAAGCTTTACTATGTAAAGAGTATGGGGACAAAAAGTGATGATACAGCATTTTTGAGGGAGCACGTGATCCTTTTGTACCTCCTCTGATACTATCAACACAGACATGAGTGAATGTTAGCCCCATCCATATTGGGCTAAGCCTTGAATTACATGGAGTATGGATTACTATTGAACTACATGACTTGTACATGTACACAACAATAAAAATTAAGGGATTTAACATTATCCTTCATACTATAATTAAAGGGTTCTCCCCTCTTTCAACTCACCACAGGTCATATATATATATACATGTATGTGTACCTTAATGTGTGATTGTATGTATGTGTACATGTGTGTTTTTACCTTCATGTGTGTGAATGTGTGTATGTGTAAATATGTGTGTACCTTTATGTCTGTGAATATGTATGTGTGTACATGTGTGTATTTATACCTTTATGTGTGTAAATGTGTGTATGTGTATACATGTGTACCTTTATGTGTGTGAATGTGTATGTGTACATGTGTGTTTGTACTTTTATGTATGTGAATGTGCATGTGTGTACACCTGTGTTTGTACCTTTATGTGTGTAAATGTGTGTGTGTACATGTGTAGCTTTATGTGTGTGAATGTGTATGTCTACATGTGTGTTTGTACTTTTATGTATGTGAATGTGTGTATGTGTGTGTTTGTACCTTCATTTGTGCGAATGTGTGCGTACCTTTATGTGTGTGAATGTGTGCACATGTGTGTGTAACTTTGTGTGAATGTGTATGTGTGTATATGTGTATGTTTGTACATTTATGTGTGTGAATGTGTGTATATGTGTACATGTGTATGTTTGTACCCTTATATCTGTGAATGTGTGTGTGTGTACAGGTGTGTTTTTATACCTTTATGTGTGTGAATGTGTGCATGTATGTACATTAGTGTGTGAATATATGTGTGTACGTGTATGTGTGTACATGTATGTGTACTCTGGCACATTAAGGCCTGGGGCACGCGTTACGTACATGTAGCGGAGGTGAACGGAATTATTGAAAAATATACGGGGGTGTGGCCAATGGCTGACAGTGAGCTTTGTCTAGAAACGAGTGGCTAGTAAGCTAGAAAATGTCGTGTACGAGATAGCTAGGTGATCGTTAGTGGTAGGATGTAGTTAGCCTTTAGCATAGAGTTTACATCCATAGGCTAGGCTATTCTTGTGCCACAAGCGGTCGTTAGTGTACTAAGCGCTCGAGGCTACACGGAGCAGCTGGAGATGGTGGACTAAGTCAAGAAAGGCGGCGTATAAAGCCACCCTGGGACTTGCTGTGAGGGTGTCCATTGGAAAGAGCAGACATCATTCTGGTATATTCGTTGTTAGCAAACGATCATAGAGCCATTATAAGGCTATGAATATTTAATTAGCTTAAAATTGACTACAATCTCGGATTTCATAAGGTTGTAACTCCCCGAAAGTATATGCATACAAGACGCTAATTTAGAAATTGGTAGTGCTAAACATGCTTGTTAAGAGGACCTCTTCAACTAAAGCCTGCCTGTTGTTTATATACGCCGCCTAAGTGAGTGTATGGCTATTTTTAAATACAATTAATTAATTAACAGGTGGGCGTGGCCATTAATTAATTAATTGAATTCTGTAATATATCTAGTATCCATGTTTCAAGTGTGAAGTTCATAGCTTGCTTCATGTAGCCTCTGTGGCCTCAAATGTGACCATCACTCCTGTTCAAGTGGACCTAGGCCTTAACTGTTCAGAGTACCTTAATGTGTGTGAATGTGCATATGTGTATACATGTGTGTTTTACCTTCATGTGTGTGAATGTGTGTGTACATGTGTGTGTTTGTATCTTTGTGTGTGAATGTGTGTATGTACACATGTGTTTGTACGTGTGTGAATGTGAGTATATATGTGCATGTGTGTGTTTGTACCTTCATTTGTGCGAATGTGTGTGTGTACATGTGTGTTTGTGTGCGAATGTGCGTACAAGTATGTGTTTGTACGTGTGAATATGTGTATATGTATATGTTTGTGTCTTTATGAGTGTGTAAATGTGTGTGTACATGTGTGTGTTTGTACCTTTATGTGTGTAAATGTGTATGTGTATGCATGTGTCTTTATACTTATATATACATGTGTGTATGTTTGTCCCTGTGTGTAACTTAATTCAAGCACAAGTGTGTATGTGTGTGTACGGGTCTGTGCGTGTGTGTTCACGTTTGGTTATGCATGTGTGTACATGTGGTTTGTACCTTTATGCATGTGAATGTGTGTAAGTGTGTACATGCGTTTGTACCCTTATGTGTGTGAACGTATATACATGTGAATGTTTGTACCTTTATGTGTGTGAATGTGTGTATGTGTGTACATGTATGTGTACCTTTATGTGTGTGAATGTGTGGCTTTTATTTGTGTAAATGTGTGTATGTGTGTTTGTATTTTTATATGTGTAAATGTATGCGTGTACATATGTTGTGTTCGCACCTTTGTGTGTGAATGTGTATGTGGATACATGTGTGAGTTTGTACCTTTATGTCCGTGAATGTGTGTATGTATGTACATGTGTGTGTACCTTTGAATGTGTGTATGTGTGTACATGTGTGTTTGCCCCTTTATGTGTGTAAATGTGTGTATGTGTGTACATGTGAGTGTTTGTACTTTTGTGTGATAATGTGTGTACATGCATGTGTTTATAACTTTATGTGTGTTTATGTGTGTACATTTGTGTTTTTACCTCTGTGTGAATGTGTATGCGTACATGTGTTTGTACGTTTATGTGTGTCAATGAATGTGTACATGTATGTGTACCTTTATGTGTGTGAATGTGTGTACATGTATGTATTTATACCTTAATGTGTGTGAATGTGTGTGAGTACATGTGTGTTTTTACGTTTGTGTGTGTGAATGTATTTGTGTACATTTGTGTGTACTTTTATGAGTGAATGTGTGTATATGTGTACATGTGTTTGTACCTTTATGACTATAAATGTGTGTATGTGTGTACATGTGAGTGTACCTTTATGTATGAATGTGTGTATGAGTGTACATGTGTACATACATGTTTTGTGAATGTGTGTATGTGTGTACTTTTATGTGTATAAATGTATGTGTTTGTACCTTTATGTGTGTGAATATGTGTATGTGTACACGTGTTTGTAACTATATGTGACCGTATCTGGGAAAACCCGCCATGTAGCGAATTTTATGAAATTTTAGTTAGCTCTATATTTGATAAGCTCTACCCTAGAGCTAACCTGCCTCCAA
>OZ219973.1:0-95239 GCA_964291365.2 Stappiaceae bacterium | reverse complement strand
ATTTTTTAGTGATAAAATTTCCAATTCATACTTTGTATCTGGAGAGTGGGTGCATTGAAAAAGAAGTGATCAACTGGACGGGTAGAGTGATCCTACATTCGATTTTGTAAATTTGCCCCGAGAAGTTTATCTGCACTGATCTACATGTATGTTGTATAATTATGCCACAACTATTGCCTTGTGTGTATAGTGAGGACCAAGAAAGAACACCTGGCTAATCCCTTTCAGGTGGCTTACAGAGCATAGGAGTGGCTATACTAAAATCAATCCTAGCTATGTACACATACATGCATGCAGTATGGATAATGCCAAAATTAGAGTAGTACATGAGAATAGTCTAACTACTTAAGACTGCATATTATTTTGATAGTTTGTGTCCTTCTTGAACATTTTTTCTTTATTATTTCTTTCATTGAAGTAGAATGTACTTACAGCTTCTTGAGATCTGCTTCCATTGCTTGCACTAAAATTACCTGCATTGAATTAGTATACATTGCCATCCGTGCAGTACCGTACCAATGCATAGCCCTGTCTATAAAGTATTGTACATATAATGGTAGAAAGTATTGTACATACAGTGTATAATAGTATTACTGTAGTGTCGCAAAAAGGGGCCCACTATGGATTGCCCGCCCATCCCTCAGTTTAGCATTGAATTCCTTCTGAGGTCTGATACTTATTTGAAAGAGCGCCCAGCTGGCACAAGCATTGCAAATAGGGAATTCCCTTTGCCTGAGGATGTGGTGAGACTCACACTACAAGGTGCAGTTTACACAGCTGTACAGTGGTTTACGCTAGTACTGTGTGCTTAGCCCACAACATCACACTCTATATGCATTGCTTTGTGCACTTTGTAGTACACTAATGTAAGGTACACTGCCCATTGGTCCTCTTTTGCAAAACAATGGTATAATATTATTATAGCAGTTACCTTGAGTATCTGTAGAACCATAATTTTTGCTTTGTGTATTTGAGTCTTGATATGTAGTGGAAGAAAGGGATTTCAGATTATTTCTATTATTATATTAATGTTACCTTGAAGTCCTTTATTTTTCTCCTTTATATTATGTTTCTTTATATAAACCAAGAGTCCTATTATGATTACAAATAAGAATAAAATTAAAAATATAGATCCAGTGGATAAACCTATTATGGCATTAATGAGCATAGAATTGTTTGGTTGCTCGTTTTTATGAATGGTTATGGTGACATTGTTTGAGTCAAGAGTACGGCATTCTGGTCGGGTTGCTTGGGATCCATTCTGTTGTAGAGCAACTTGACATGTATAATTACCACTGTGATATTGTTGTGTTGCATCAATGATGTACAGGATACAGACTTGATCAACACGAGCAGTGAATCCATTGGTAAAGTTTGTTATTACATGCGGAGGCTTAAGTGGACAATCCCACTGTGCAGTGGGGCCATAGAAAGTAATGTACAGATCTGTATCCATGATCACTTCACTAGCATTGCACACTAGAACAATTGGACTGAATTCGATATGGTGGTTGATGTCTATTCGATTCCCTGCGTATAATGCCACTTCTGCAAAAGAATTAATGGAGTTGTAATTGATAGTGTGTATCAGATTGCCATGGTACTATCATAATTATAATTAACAGCTGCACTGAGTGTCTAGCAAATTAAAGAATGTGTTTGTGGATATTACTTACCACGACTTTGTAGATCAATTTCACTTGAAAGGGTCACTAGTTGTTCATTCTTGGTCCAGCAGGATACGTTCACTGTCGCAGTTCCTCGTAAGCAAAAAGTATTGTCAGGAAGCTATAAGGATAACAAAGTGTAAAAGCTAAAATTATTAACCAGTTAGCTATGCAAGTACATCTGCTGTATATACCGTGATATTGATGGTTGTACTTGTAGTGTCCCAAATCAGTTCCAAATCAGACTGACTAATTGAAGCATTTGTTATGTTGGTGCATTCGTCGACAGGGCATGAATATCCATACACAGACATAGTGTTGGAACAAGTATCCAAGTGTTCTAGAAGGTCACATTCCAGGGTTTTTCCCTCAGCCACGTGTAGAGTGATCATCACAAGACAGGCCACTGTAAACCTGACAGTGTGTATTGTATAGTGTTCTGTCTGTCTGTCAGTAACAGAGGGTCAGCAGAAGCAATTTGACCTCGCGACATAAGAGGCTGTATGTCTGGCCATTGAGCATTAGAAGCTAGAACTGGATGATCTCTGTGACCGCCAGCCGTGGCACTAGCCACAGGCACAAACACTAGCTTCTCAGACAGACTGTACAAAAACCAGGCAACAATGGGCACTTACATTCAGTGGCCTGCAATTCAGCTAAGCAGCTTGATTCGGGAGAAGATATTGTTTGAGTGATCATCACGGAGGTAGTGGATTCTGAGTTTGGCTTCTTGTAGCCTCGTCCCCAGGCTCCTCCCAGCTTTCAATGTTACATGCTTTGAGAGGGCCTGGTATCTAATCGTGGCTAGCACACAACTGTACAAAGTATGGGAAGGGTAGGGGAGCCCCATTAAATTGTCAAAGAACAGTACATATAGCTACAGGATTTTTTAGGGAAATCGAAGAGGATGGAATTTGTAATTCTTACAAGCAAGGGGGCTTGCTTCGCTCGCCCTGCTTTTGTACCTGTATGTGTAGAACAGGAACAGGAACAGGAACAGGCATAGCTATGTAATTTGAGTATGGTTAACTTAAAAAGTTGTCAGAAACTTTCGAAAGTACACAAGCTAGCTGAGCTGTATGTAATGCTTGATAAGGACTTTGATAAGGCATGGTTTGGAACTCTATGTATCACCTAGTCTCATTCCCAGACCCCGGCCCACCCTCAAGGAGGGAAAGGGTCTGGTCTACATCGAGCATTTTCTTGGGCTTGATGACGTTTCATTTCTGAATTCTCGCACACCAATCAGATTCATGCCATGTGGTATATCTGTGATTATCATATGACACCGCGCTATAGTCGTATACTGCATGCGTGTGAGAGCGATTGATGCATTGCCATGCCAAAACGATGCATTATCATACCAATCACATGATATGCCGCAGCCAGCGGCCCAGGAAACCACTCAATGTAGACCAGACCCTTTCCCTCCTTGAGGGTGGGGTCTGGGAATGAGACTATGTATCACCTGCATAGAGCAATGGACTCTAGCCTGACCATGTGGGGTGGTTCAATAACACAGATGAGTGGTGTGTTAGTATAGTTGAATACAAAGGTTATAGGTCAGCATGGCAGCTAAGACCACCCTTTACCTGGGGTTCTAGAACATTCCATTAAACATGTGCATTAAGTGACATCCTGTTTCAGGACATGGCTAAACCAATCAACTGTCCAAGAAACTTGTTAGTTCACTCGTCAACTCTCTCACAAGGTTTGTGAAGGCAAGAAGCCTAGCCTCGTCCCCAGGCTCCTCCCAGTTTTCAATGTTGCATGCAGAAAAACAGGGGAGCCTGGTATCCAATTACACATGACTTGCACGCATACGAGCGCCCAACAGTCTAACCTTTTCAAAACAAGGAAATTGTCACTTCTTGAAACTCCAGTCGAACTCTTACTCGGAACGGTCAACATTCGCTGGTAAACGGCGACCTCAGAAAGTGGCGGTACGTAGATCTATTTTCTACCCTTCCCCCCTTCCCCCCACCCCCCTCCCCCCCCCCCCCCCCCCCCCCGCAATGATTTACATGACCCTAGTATACTAAACCCTATATATGCTAGTCATCAGTTTTTGACCACTTCTTTTCTGGAAAAATATCTCCTGAACCAAATATCTCACCTACTGTTAGTGCATGATGATCTTTCTCCAGCTTTGTGAACCTTTTTTAGCTTCTATTATGATTGAAGGACTGATGCTGACAGGTCTCTGGGTAGGCTGCTCAAAGACTTGGCAAAACACTGGTAGCTACATAGCAAAGCTATTCACCGCGTGCTGTGAGGTCAAGGTTCACACATTGTTTTAAAATTTTCGAATATTCATGGGTCTTCTTCAAGTGATATTGTAGTTGGTATATATACATGCTTGCATGGACAACGGGGGTTAAGATAGCATATAATATTGACTTGATCATTGGTAGTCACTGTATTACAGTGTATATATTCATATCCTCTTTCACCAGATGTGATGCATAGAAACACCAATATCCTGCAGTTTCATGCCTGCTTATACAATGTACTTGTGTATGTAGTTCATTGCCCATAGCTTACCAGAGGTGTTGTGCTCTTGGCATATTCATTCTCCAAGTCCACTGTAGAATTCACTTAACTTAGTGTTTAGCCAGCTATATCATGTGGCTCCAGCGCTCAAATTACTCTGGCTCCTCTGGCTCTGACTCTGGCCCTGATAATCTGAAGTCAACCAACCTTGTCCATACAGTCTGATACTGATCTACATGCACATTGCCACAACTGTTTGTTTGGTGTCTGTGAAGGGCAGTTGTGGTAAGGAAATGTGCCCCTCTGTATCTGCAAACCTTGTGTACTTGCCAGCTCCTTTTACATAGTTTTTCACTTTGTAATGGGAGGGGGGAGGGGGGTGTCATGTACATGTATGTGTGCATGTCTTCATCATGCATAGGATACTTGATAAAAAGTGTAGCTATGCATATAGCTACACTATGTAGAGTTTTCCGGACATTTTGTATATAGCAGGAAAGTCGAAAATCAGTGACAATCCTTACTGTTTATGCGTGATCAGCTGTAGGTAAGGTCGATAGCCTTGGCCAATAAAACAACTTGTAATGCTTGTAGTCTTATTACAGCTATGACCTGTGTGTATGGTAGAATACAGAATAATTATTCCCTTTCAAGTGGCTTAGTTGTAGGAGGTAGAGCAGCCACAAGATGTTGGAGAGCAACTACATGTATGTAGGTGTGGCTAGTCATCTATGGCAATTGGGCTATTCCATTTAATAAGGATGCACCCCTGTTAAGGAGTATTTTTACCCTCAAGACACAATTAGTGAGCTAAAGTTGGTCAAGACATCGTTAATTTTGGGATTTTTTGTGTCCAGACATCATTAAATTTGGTCAAAACACCGTTCAGACAAATTTTGTTTCCTCAACAGCATGGTTCCAATTTTCATGACCAACCACTAGATAAATTAATTTCTATGGGAATAACCATCAGACACAATTAATTTTTGAAAATTACCTCTAGACATAATTAATTTCAAGCAAAAAACCCTCCAGACTTCATTAATTTGACCATATTTTGAACATATAGACATAATTAATTTCCTCAACAGGGGTGTATCCTTATTAAATGGAATAGCCCATTGTGGTATTGTAGGTAATCTCTTGCCTGTAACTTAATTTTGGATTTGAATTTTCCTTGGACTTGTATATTATGATCGATCATAGTTAGGGGATAGTAGAGTATCAAAGCTGTCTTGAGTAGTATGCGTGTAATCACTGTTTTAATTTATTATAATATAAAACTCCCTAGTACATAATGTAGCTACATGAAATTCAGTAAGTGTAATGATATGCTAATATTAATTTTTTTGAGTCTGATAGTAGTTCTTTAGTTCTATTTTGTTATGTTCAAAGGTAGCACCTACATGATTAACCTTTTTGACCACTATTCTGTCGGCCATCCTTATCATTGTTTCTGACATTATTGGCCTCATTTCTTGGCTGTGGTCTCACGATATCTGTGAGAAGATTATAATAGTATACATAGTAGCATACCCTCTATATTATGTGAGTATTGAGTTTTTACTTTGGTGTTGGAGCTGCATATGATAATTCTCTTGCGGTTGTGGTGCTCCTGGCCTTGGTTGTGGCTGCTGCACCTGTTGCTACACCTGTTGCTGTCCCTGTTGTTGGTGGTGTTGTTGAGGTTGTTGTTCCGGCTGTACTTGCTCAGGCTGTTGTCTCTGCTTACATAATTTGTATATAAGCACCGTCATCGCAATGGTTGTGACCAAGAGGGAAAGAACAGTAATAATAGAAAGAGATACCTCGGTGACACTTGTATTCTTACTATTGTGTGTAACTAAAAATAATAGTTAGAGACCGAGTCCAAGGTCTCTATGTGTTTTAAGAGACCCGAAGGCCCGTGGCTGTAGCATCCCGAGCGAAGCGAGGGTGCTACTAAGGGCCTGAGGGTCTCTTAAAAAGCATAGAGACCATTGGACGAGGTCTCTAACTGATTTAGAATATAGCAACTGTAACCATGGTATTTGACCTGGGGACAAGGCTACTGTTGCACTGTGCATCTTTCTTTGCCTATGGCCACTCAATATTAGACCTACTTATAAGACCTCTCAGGAGGTCTATAAGTGAAATAATGGACCTCTAACTGACCAATCAGATTGCTGCATTTGTTACAACTATATTCTAATGTCAATTATTTTTGGCTGTGTTTCGACATACATGCATTCCCTTGATTTAAGTGTGTGTATTTTGTATCTGCAATGATAGTCTCCACTATGTGCTACTTTGGCTCTTGGAATTTGTAGCTCACGTGTAGTTCCATTGTTTATGGAGACTGTGTGTGCATCTTTGATCTCTGTTTGTCCACTGGGTTGCTGCTGGTGGTGTTCACATTTTGAGAGGTGAATAAACGCAATTTCAAAATCAGTTTCTTCAGAACTTAGACCGGTTATGCTGCATTGAAGAATCACTTTGTGGTTTTCTTCTTGGTGGACTATTGGTGTTTTGTTTACCAGCTCTACATCTATCAGCATATGTGTGTGTGCATGTGCATGTGTGTATATGTGTGATACCATAGGGTGGGTTTTAGTTGCGAATTACGAGATTTTACTGAACTCGCATTTAATAGATTCACAAAAACTTATCTTGTGTGTATTCTAAATATGGTACGGGGTCAACAAGCACAATTATTAGATTCACAATTTGATTTGGCTAGAATAAGTTACTAAACCACACATTCATCCTACGGTATGATGTATGTGGTTCACATTTTTTTACTTACTGAGTGATCTTATAATAATTGGAACAGATAGAGTCCGAGTCTTGACACGTCTACATGTACAGGTTATGAACCAACCGCATCTTGTGGTGTAGGAATTTAATGATGTTATTTCTAGAGTATAGTTTCCTCTTGAATTAAAACCTCTTTGAAACTGTATCACGTGCATGTATGCATACATGTTAAATAATACGCTGGTATAATATTATTGTAACACACAAACAACTTACAAACAATGTGATATATTCTTTGTTCCATGATATTTCAGTATCATCAATCTCTGGTGGTGCACGTATGTTATCTACTTTTTCTGTGCCATTAATGTAACGTGAAAGGCGGAGCCTCCTAATAACAATGTCCTTGGGAATGCCAACGATATCACAGATGTGGCAATTATGTTGACTGTTCCAGACACAATCTGATGGAGGGTCTTCACAATCTCTGTTAGCGGTAGTGAAGCAGAAAAACACTGCCAAACTAACTAGCAACAAATGCCTGAAAAAAATAGTCATACTAGTACTAAGCATTACCTCATAGGATTAAAATCTACAGCTGTTGATAGTTAGGGTAATTCTAGTTAGTATCATGGCATAGTCAATTGAAATCCTTGTGTGTAGCACTTAGAAAACTGAAAGTTGTACATTGAGTCCATTTCGCATTATTAGGTGCATTTCACTTACAAGCGCATTTGCTAACAAGCCCATGCCATTTTACTGGCCTAAACACTTGCTATTAAGCGTGACCTTGCACCGCACAATATATGCATACTCACCCAGAATTCCAGCCTCTCTGGCTATGTTTGATTCTCAGGATCTTCAAACAACATGCACCATTTCAAGCTGGGTGCCATAAACCCTGATGCAGTAACGAAGAATCATACGATTGAGCAACTGGCCATGCCCCTTTATTTAAAGCCGTAGATGCAGCTATTCATATTTAGGCGCATTTTGCTATTAAGTGCAGGTTTTCTTCTTTTCTTTTTTCTATGCTAAATAACACATAAATGTATAAATGTACCTTTTATTGCCCATTTTGCCTTTTGCTCTTCATGTAATCACTGGAGGTATTCGATTAAATCTGGTACATCACATGCATCTTTACTTTTATAGAAGTGCACAGGTAATACCCTGGGATTGCCCCTCCACAAACACTATGTGTATACTCATATTGGAGGATGTTGATATGAAATTTATTATCTGTTAATCCAAAGTCATGAGTTAATATGTTGATCAACAGTTATCATCATCTCACCCTTGATGAATATAGCAAACACACCCCATGAATAGATCATACTTCAACTGCACATAAACATAAAATGTAACTGAATTGAATGGCACTTGTTTCTTGCTTTCACTACCATCTCAACCTCACCATCACTATCATCTCAAAAAAGTACATAGTCAGGTACATTGTTTATCTAAGTCATTGATTTAAGTATAATTGGGGCAAGCCGAAGCAAGCCCCACACTAATCGCTCATACGAAAAAATCGCTGTACCTATTATGTATGTATGTATGTATGTATGTTTGTATGTAGCGATACATCATCCACGTGTTCATCATGTATGCTCGTGCGCATATCAATTTGGTAAAGATCGTCAACTGTAGCTCACCAAAGCAGGAGCCAGTGCCAGAACTGAACAGCAGAACAGCCTTTTGAAAGGTAGGAGAAACAGACTTAAGCAGTACACCTTTTTAGAAAGCTATAATTTGTGCTCATAATCTCAATAAAGAATGATTGTGCACTATTGTGCAAGCTTGTACTGTACTGTAGTCTGTCCCAGTCTGAGCTCAGTTGTGCCATAGATACTTTGTCTAAAATATCTATGGTTGTGCTTGCATGTGGCATCATGGTGCAGCACTGACTGCTATTAGCTACTGACTACACCATTCACCCACCAAAGGGTTAAAAGCTCGGTAGATCTAGAAATCACTCGTTTAGTCTCGTGTAGTGTCTGGCTGCGTGAGAGTTCTTGTCAACACAGTCACATTGTCATTGTGCATACCAAGCCTACTGCACTGTGAGCGAAGGCTCGCCCCCTCGATGATTTACATCACCCTAGTACTGGCGTAGCTGAAGGTATACAAATGTTTTGTTGACCCTTTACCAATCCACTTTTGTATGACTGCTGAATTTCTAAAAACATCAGTAATGTACATGAAGGTGTATATATATCTTCTGTGCTCTGCTTAACTTTTTTACACTAGAAAAATGCAATGCAAGCTAGGGAAGTTACCATCGACCAAAACTACATGCATAGCGCCTTCCTCATTATTTATACATTAGAGTATTTGAGAAAGGCTAGCCCAAAATGTTTATAATTGTGTCCTTTTTGCTCTGCTCTGAGTCTGCAGTGTATAAGTGTATGATTAGAACACTTAGTCTAGCCTCATACCGAGGCCTTCCCATGTTTTTCAACGTTTCACGCAAAAATAAACGTTGAAAAACATGGGAAGGCCTGGGTATAAGGCTAGGCTATAGAACACAACACATTAGTTCAGGTAGCATTATCTATTTATATGCATGGTATAAGATTAGAAAATAGGCATAGTTACATGTTATTCTTCTTATTTTGCAATCGTTTCTCACTGATGTCCTTTTCATTGTATTCTGGATTTACTGGGTGATCATTTGCTTCTGTTCAATGTAATGTGTGTGCATAATATGGTATAACTGCTTGTAATGCTCTCTTACCACAAATTTCGTTATTCTCTCTTTGTTTCTCATCAATGTCACTTTCATTGTATTCTGAATCTATTGTTTGGTAATTGGTTGCACCTGTGTGGGTGTTGGTATAATTATGTGTTTGTACGTGTATTTATTGGGACAAGCCTGAGCTAGTCCCACACTAATCATCCCTATGAGAGAATTGCTGTACTCGTGTACATGTACAGTAGCAGCCAAATAAAAGTTTACGTAGCGTAAGCGTATTACGTACGTAAATAGGAAGCCTACGCAGCGTACTAACACTGTAGTATAAATGTAGCAGCTATGCGCATGCTTCCTGATTAGCACTGTCTGTGTGTGACATTGTGGGCGGACCAGCCTGCCTACTAGTGTAAACCATTTGCCATGTTATGTAATAACGTAGAGTAACTACGCAGCCACGGTGCAATTAGCAGCGTGTAGCGGGCGTACTTGTGGCGAACTTATTGCGTACTTTTTGACCCAAACCTGCATAGTACTTACATACTACGGTTACACTATGTAAACTTTTTTTGGCCTCCACTGTATGTGTATATGAAGCAATATGTTGTCCACATGTTCAATTCATCATACAATATGCATGTGTGCACAATTATTGCAAGTCGGTAAAGATCGTAAACATAGATTGTATATTAATTACTAGTGTAGCTCACTAAACCAGGAGCCAGTACTGCATATGAACAGCCAGTGAATTATGGTGGATTGTTCCTTATCATGCCTGTTTCGATAGTCCCGTAGTATCAACGTTCTCACTCCGCTTGAATACTGCCATTGAACATGTATAAATAATTAAGCAGTTGCCATTGGCCTTGTATGGGGGATATGACCTATGCAATAAATCTAGCACTATGCATATGCATACAAGCTAATAGGTAACTGTACATGAAAATTATTCACGCTGATCTATGGTGAAACTAAAAGGTTAATGTCATTGCTAAAGCAAGTATACTGCTTGGGTTTGCTATGAAGAATATGTGCTGTTTACCACAGTATACCATATAGCCGAAAATTTTCAGTGGAGAAAATTTTCACCAATTTCACCACCTACTCTCGGCAAAAATTTTATCCATGAATTTTTTCTCCCGTGTTAATGATTACGTAGAGAATATAGCAACCTTTACCGTATTGGCGAAACTAAATTCTGCAAAATGTTTCTGCAGTATAAGGGTAGCTGGGCTTGGTGAAATTTTTGCTTTGTATCCCTCTGATCTGGCTCATAGCATGATTGTAATACTATAGTATAGCATAATTTTTACTTATCTCACACCTGACTGATCCTGTGGATGATTACCTTTGTGTACTGCAGTGTGACATACCGTAGGTCGGGTTTTAATTGCGTGATTTAATAATTGCGAACTAGTCTTTTCAAGCTACATTGCGAATCTAATAAATGCGTTTGATGTGCGCGGCGAAGCCACACCCCTCAATCTGAGTACGAGGGTGTGGCTTGAGCAACACGTGGCCGTGGATGGGCTATCAATAGGATCGATTGTGGTTTAGAAGGCTAGTCCAAGTTAGCCTCGTACCCAGGCCGCGAAGGGGAGGGGGAAAAGCGGCCTGGTACCTATTGCATGCGCATGCGCGAAGTACCCCAACAAAACCTGGGGCTCCGAATACGACTGTATATTTTCCGCATTTCCTACCAGTATATGTCAGTAAACTACTCCGTGTCATTCAGATGAACTATGCAATAGCATCAGAATCGACGGATTGGCGTGTTTCCTATGCACCCACAGACGATGCTACAAGGTGGTAACCGTTGTTGAAGCTTACCAAAGTAGCTGGATCAATTTTGGAGGCTTCAGTTTAGTCGTTGCCAACAGAATCCTAGATACTTCAGCCCTCGAGAATGAAACTATTATGTTGATTTGTGAACGTGGAGGTACCTGTTAGGCTACCGAAGGGATACAGAAGAGCTATTTAAGGTGTTTCAGTGATGGTACTGCTTGGAAACAGCTTTTGTTTTGGCTTGGCAAATCCTTGCCTTCCGGTTTCCCGGATATTTCATCCGCATTCCTTTTCCGCGGCATGACCACGTGTTTACTCAGTGTTATACGGACTATTTTACGGCAAATATTGCGGAAATGTTGACACATGCGTGTGTAATAGGTACCAGGCCGCTTTTCCCCCTCCCCTTCGCGGCCTGGGTACAAGGCTAAGTCCAAGTGCCACGTTTATCTTGGAGAGTGTTGTGCGTGGTCATCATATTTACAAGCTAGACGTTGGCATGTTTATCGATGGCCGAAAATATCGACGGAGACTCATGGTGTATAGTCTTGTCAACGATCGACAATAATAAACTGATTACGTATCTGTAGGTACCGGTACGCGGTACGTATGTATCGTTATCGATATAATTGTCGACGTGGCATTGTCACGTGATCAATGTTCTATAAATCAATTCATTGCGTAAGTTTATTCCTGCGAATCAATTGATTGCGAGCTCTTGAAAACCTCGCAATTCGCATTTAATAGATACTCGCAATTAAAACCCGACCTACGGTAATATAATAATAATAATTTTATTTTATATCCCGTTGCTACGTTGTTGCTAAGTGCAATATATGCCATAATATTGTTGCACTAACTGCAAGCGTGCTTCAGGCAAGTCTATTGCTAAGGATCAAAGAAGTAGCTGGTCCTGTAGCGGATCTACGGGGCTCTGCAAAAACCTATCAATGGAGCGCATAGTGGGCATGGTGACGGCAGAAGCGCCGAGCGGTTCGAAGTGAATGTGTTTGGGCAGAATTACATCATCGATCACGATATCAGCACTGCATGACCAGCTACGTGGATTGCCAAGGTAAGCTTACTGCTCTATACACTGCCGATTTGGCAATGGCTCGTGCTTCATTTATCACCAATGTATGGCACCCAACCTCGAGTATTAGCCATGAAGCTAGTAGGCGTGTCGATTTGACCACTCCCCTCAGTCACAATTCAATCCAAGGTTCGATCGATATTCGAGAACTGATTCAAAGAGTGGCTTTGTGGAACCGTTTTGAGTAAGATGAGCTTGTCTCTTCTTTCTTTTTTTCTAGTCAATAAAATGTATCTGTGCCCACGGGATATAAAATAGTTATAACACACAAACGCATGGCATTTATTGCTCCTCATCCCTCATGCGCTTTGTGCCCTTGGGTTTCAGTGCAATGTATGCCTTACATCCCTCGCACCTGTGTTATAGCTATTACATAATGCTGGTCTAATTTTTACCTTCAACAAGAAGACGACGACGCTCAGGATTTTTCCTGGCTCTTCTTAGATATATTATTAATACTGGGACAATTAACGCTATAGCTATAATTATAAAAGATGTTGTGACTACTGAGATTATCAGTGTTGTCAGAGAATCATTTTCATTAGTAGTAGGTACAGTTGGTTCCGGTACCGGTATGTTGTATAGCTGTATTTCAAATGTATTAGATTCAAGCTCAGGGCATGTAGTAGAAGATGAATGAACTTGGCATGAATAATTCCCACTGTTTACTAGAAAGAAGTAGTTTATGCATGTGGTACTATTTATGCGGATTGTATATAAGAATACTCCATTATCCCATATGGAGAGCCTGAACATCTTGTTTGCTCCTCATTGGAAACGAATATGATATCCAATTCCAGTGCATTGCTGAGACCACTCACAGTGCACAAGAAGGAAGTCCTTTCAGTGCTATTTTCGAAACTGATTTCTGTTATGTTGATCAAGTTTACACCTGCAAGTATATATGATTGTAGTACTAGTGTGATACAGACTTTTGTCACTCAAATGGCTTCAATGAGGCCCTAGATAACTCATAAGTTACCTCATAACAATTACATCATCCACAAGAATAAATTGCAGTTATTAAGTATATTTAAGATGCTCCCTCAGATCACTCTCTCCTGCCTTATTCTAGCCTCGTCCTTAGGCATGAAAAGAGGGCCTGGTACACACTATCTGTGCATGTGCTAGCATTTCTGTATTTTTGCCGTAAATTGTTTGTAAACTAAGTGACAAATTTGACCTTTGATTCCTGGCTATCCAGTGTGCGACAGTATCAGCCATATTGGTAATTCGTGAATTTTTCATTGTTAAATAATTTTCGTTCCACCCAAAACGACTTACGCGAATATTATTTACCAATAGTATTATATGTAGCGAATATATGGCACACACGTGAAATTGACGAAAATTTTGTTACATGAAAATTTCTAACATGAAATACGAAAATAATGCGAATTACGGTATATATATATGATGTACTGGGATTGGATACACGCGCAGACAGCGTATACCAGGCCTCAAGAGTGCATAAGAACTAGGAAAAGATTCTATGTTTAGTACTGTTCAAAACTTCTACCCAGTTAAAGTTTTGAGAAGTTACATGCTCTCAAGAGTAAACTGAAATATTATGTGAATTGAAGTGTAAAAATCTATCAGTGGCATGCTCAAAACTCATTGCTTGATGTTTGGATATTTAATCTACATGTCATCATTGCACACTTGTTTAATAAAGCTCAGGAGGGATCTAGCTGGCCAGACTTCCCCCTCCTAAATGTCCCCATGGTGGTGTTCTAGTGCAATATACTATTACGTGGTGGCTCCATAGCTAAGTTGATATTCAGAGTAGTGCTGTTAGAGCAGGTTATGTTCAGTTCTACCAGGTGTTCTTCAGAGCAGTATACAACATCTGGGACCTGTGTTTAATTATGGGTGTATTTTAATTTTGCTTATAATCATATAATTATTTTGTCTCTATGCAAAAGTCCCATAGAGTAACTGTGCAATTGTTTTCTTAATTGCACGCTTACTGAGGGAGCGGTGTGCACTCGACCCATTAGATCGTATGTATGGATCATAGCCAAGCAATGATTGAAGCCTTGAATGGAGAGCTAGCTGAACTGTCATCTACAAGATAGCTCATGGTTGGCGTTGTGGAGATAGACAGGAAAGGCTTTATGGCAGTCTAGCAAGCTAGACCCTTCATCTTCGCTTGTATTTACACGCTCTTTGCTGTCGGAAAGCTGAACTCTAGAACGGGCGAGCGAAACTCGGCGATGGACTCGTACTAGCTACTCAGTGAGGCGTGGTCAGAACTTCAGCTAGCACTATCTACTATAGCGCGCTTGCTTGTGACTATTGAACTAGTTGACCACTTACCATCCTTAACATAATTAACCATACTGCAACATTCTTGTGGTTACCTTTACTCACTAAGATCTCTTAGCTACAACTGTGGCTATCTCATAGCTTCATGGCTGATCGATTAACATGTAATCACATGAATACTTGCATTCATTATGTATTAGGAGTATAAATTGCACTTGGCTTCGCCTCATGCAATTACTTTCCTAACTCATGCAATTACTTCCCAAATTGCACTTGAATTCACATGATTACCTACACTAATCATTTACTTACCTGAACAGTGGCAGTTGTACTTGTCCAATTAAGCTTTACATGCTCGCTTGCTACTGCTTTTGTTAAACCAGCACAATTTGTGCCATGGATTACATCAATGTCTATGCATGTTTCTCCACTGACTGATATTGTACTGGTACACATATGAACATTCTGAGATCCGGGGATGGACATACATGCTAGTTCTGTGAACTGACAACGCTGACAAGAGTCTATGGCTCCAGTCTGCAATGTGATAGCCATTGCAAAGATGACCTGGATTGTCATTCTGCAGTGTATTATGTTGTGTATATATGTGCATGCATATTGACAGATTGTTTCCTTGCTACTGACAGTGCTATCTAAATATGAATATTTCTTTGTGGTTATTACCCATAGTAATATAGAGAAGAAAGTCATGTGCACTTATGAGCAACAGCTAACTACAATGAGGCACTATCGTGCAAAATCCTCGGTGTAGTTGCCTAAGCATAGAGCTTGCAGGGTCTGTTTCTTTTAATGTGTATGGCTTCAGTACTACAAAATATAATATTATTATACATGTGCATGCAATAAAGGTGTACAGAAACAAACAATATGTATATCTTTAACCCTTGGTGCATGCGTCGTAGGGTTATGGTAGTCGTTCTGTGTGTGTATCTGTGTCTGGCTACCCCGCTAGATGCTACATACCTTGTTTGTATGTCCAACGTGAGGCATTAGAGGGTTCCTTGTAGGCTTTTAAAGATATGTATTGTGGACTTTGCTGTAAATGTTTTGTTCAGGAGATATGGCATAATTTTCCTGACACAATGATCGACAACTCGGCTCTCTCTTGACGAGAAACACACCAATGGTACTTGACATGATTAGAAATAGCATCATAGATGAACCACTAGCTAGAAGCAACAACTACCTAAAATAGAGCGACTTTCTTTAACTATCTTGGCTTCAACGCTTGATGGCTTTTTGCTGACTTATCGAATGCACATCATGCATGACATCAGCATGTGACTTGTCCAGCTGGTGTGTGCGCACACGCAAATTGCGAACATGTACCATGTGGTGCTATTAAAGCCTGCGCATTGCGCAATTGCATGCAATACACATTCTTGTGGTTACTCCAGTTCATGTTTGTATTGTTGTCCCTGGCTTCATGACAGCCCACTGTGGTTGAGTGGTTGATATGTTAGGTAACTACAAGGTCAAGTGCAGTCTGCCTGCTATATAGTAACAGCATAGCAAATGTAACTTGTATTGGTGCTAATCCTGCAGTGCAGGCACATGCTAGTATGACAGTGCCTCCAAGCTGTTCTCTTACTTTTCAGTATAAATTTTCCCATTTTTCAGTACTTTGCATGCTTTTTCAGTATTTTTCAGTATTTTACATAAAGCTCCATCATTATATTAAGATTACAGTTGTCTGTCCATCTGTGCGTCCGTTACGGAAGGTCAGCGGAAACGATTTGACCCCTAGAAACAAGAGGCTGTATCTCTGGCCATTGAGCAACAGAAGCTAGAACTAGGCAATCTCTGTGACTGTCAGCCGTGGCACTAGCTACAGGCACGAACACTAACTTCTTGGACAGACTGTACAAAAACCACGCGACAATGGTAGTGGGCTGCAGTTAGCTAAGCAGTTTGATTTACGAGAAGATATTGTCCGGGTCATCGTCATGGAGGTAGTAGATTCTGCTTTTGGTTTCTTGCCTTCACAGGTCTTGCGAGAGAGAGGGTGAGCAAACTAATGAGTTTCTTGGCCTGTTGATTACTTAGGTCACGTGCCCCAAACAGGATGAAATAAATGCGCATGCGCCACATACTATGTTGTACAACTGCAATATCAGGCCGTGCTGTTTACATAGTGCCCTTTACTCTCTCCTTTGAGCTCTTCATGTGTGCAAGGTCTGTCCTTTCACAGCCCTGTTTACAACACCCATGCATGTATGCAGGTATGTAGGTATGTAGCTATGTGATGGAAGTAGGGGCGAATTGGGTGCAGCAGGGGGCGAGCGAAGCGAGCCCCCCTGCTTGTGTTATATAATGTATGTACTTAATCTTCTAATTTTTCACTAGTTTCAAAATTTTACCAGTATTCAGTTAAAATACTGGTAAATCCATATACTTGGAGGCTATGGTATGAACAAGACTAGCCTCATCCCCAGACCCGAAAAGAAGCACATAAGAACTAATGCAGGGAGAGGAAGAACATGCTACTACCATAGACATTAGTACACAAGGTCGAATTTTTGAACGATACTAAAAATAAAACATCTGGTTATGTGCAAAAGCACAGTGTATATCGCTAGAGTGACCACAATATCTAATATAGGACATGTCACATGTGTCTGCCTCGTCATTGACCTGCTTGAATATATTCATAATCTACATATACTGACCTTTGGGCTGGCTCTAGTGGATAGCACTTTGTAGTTGTTTACCCACACTGTGGTCTGCTGCTTGCAGCTTTCCTTTGTTCAGTACTACAAGTCTGTCATAGTGGATAGTTTAGTGGTTTATTGGCCTTGGGCTTCACCCTCTGTCAATAAACTGTCACTCTCATACTGTATCCTATACTTATTGTGACTTGCATGGACGGATCATAGGCGCCACCTGTGCTTTATATCTGGTACATGTAGAGTGTGCTCAATATGTATATGGCCACGTTCAATATTGGCCATAAAGCACGGTAGTGGGTGTTAATTAGAAACATCATTGTTTGAAAGGCTAAAAGAAAATAAAGCAGTAACTATTCACCTTGATATTGTTCAGACAAACTTCTGGACTGATTGTTTGTCACAAAAAAGCTTCAAAGAACGACAAAGTCAGTGTTTTTTTTATGTTAGGTAGCCATACTAAGTTGTAGCTAGCTAGCTAGACATTCTTGCATGGCTGTCTGATGTCAGAGAGCATCAGTAGTCACTATTCGCTTTACTACTGTACAAAATAACTCCTGGTTAGATAGTTTGTCACGAAAATAAGCTAAAAAAGCCAGACCTGTCAAGGGTGGGATCTGTGCAGGAGTGAGATGAATCCTAAAGATCGCGGCGTGAGATGACCACAGAAATGCGTGAGATCTACATTTTCTCACCCCCTCTCATCATCATCCAGATGTAGCTTGACTTTATCCTCACCTGAATCAGGCCACGATTGATGACCCTGTGCCTTACCGCTTTAAAATCACTGTTAAAGGTACAGGGTCATCTGGTGCAATAAGGCATAGAAGGCGGCTAATATACTATTCACCATGAGCTAGACGGCGTGAGGTCAAAGTATTAAAGTGTGAGAGCATGAGATAGGGCCTGAATGCGTGAGACTCACGCCAAAAGCGTGAGACTTGACAGGTCTGAAAAGTGCCGGATCTGGCAGTGTTACCGGTTGGAGCCAAGGTAGCTGAGCTAGCCAGACTAACACTGTACATGGCGGCCCGTCCAAGTCAGAGAACATCACAATAAACCAGTTAATGTGTGCGCTAGTACACGATTTATAGCACAAGACCACTCCTCTGGTGCTATAAATCACATACTGCACTCCGTGCGTGCATTAGCTATAACTTACTCCTTGTTAAGTCGTCCCATTCTAGGTGAGTATATATATTGGTTAAGCAACTTGATACTACACACGTGCAGCCCTGAATTCCTGCATAATGCATTAATGAAGTCAATTGCACCATTAGTTTTTTGACAATAGGTATTGGATGAATAAGGTTGGTCTTACCTTGTAGCTCTCCAAAGTCAGACCTGATAATATCTTATGATGAAGAGAGAGAGAATTAAATCAACCGAGGTGACTTGTTTAGCTACACAGTCTGTACTCTAAAGCCCCGTTTACACTAGGCCTTTAAACCGCTTTGGTTTACAAACGGGTTTAGATAGTGATTTGTAAAGCAGTTTCCATATGTTTGCCAGAAAATGAATTTTTAAGGTATGGGAAAGTCCCAGGGAAAGTCCCAGGGAAAGTCCCAGGGACTTCCCCTTATCCTTGTCACAAGCATGTACATAAGCATTGCAGTACATAATATATGTATGTAGTTCATAAATCATTTGACATAAAATGTACATGTAGCCCTATATTATTATGTTAGGTGCATTCCAAATTAAGGGTTACCCTATAGTCAAACAATTTGATAGAAAATTAAGTTTGGTGGTTTGGTATCTCCTTTACAACTGCCAAATTATAACCTATTAACATGCATATGTGTTATGGTGATACTGTACCGCACTGCTAATCTGCCAATTACTTGCAATGTATCTGTACGTACTAATCCCACTCATAGTCTCTCCATAGATTATCATGAGAGCTACTTATGTATATGGGATTGGAAACTGATTAATTTCATGAGACACTCCCCTGAATACTTGGCCACAATGCATTTATAATATTATGTGCATAGGCCACGAGGGCAAAAAAATGCACAATTTTCTACCAAAAATGGCAGAAACGGGTAGCTATTATCACTTTGTCTCGGCTTCACGATGAAGATAGCTGGCTATTCTCTAGCCTATGCAACACTATAGGCATTGCACTTGAGTTCTGTGAGAAAGAGAACTATGGAGAGCCACCACAGAAGGTAAGAGAGGGAGACAAAATTCGACTGTTTTTACCAAGCTTTGTGAGCCTACTTTCCAAGTTGCTCGGCTTTGTAACGTCACTCTAAGTGACCTTCGAAGATTCAAAAGGTGCCCATGCAATACATAAACTATGCACAGCTAGTCTGAAGGCATCCATAGGCTCGACAGTCGTAGGTGTCACTCGGTAGAGGGAGACAAAATTTTCAGTTTACCTCAAGCCAGCTGCTTTGACAAACAAACTCGCATTGTGAGCTCCTGGCTTTTGGGTTGACAGAAGGACAAAGCTTCAGACAAGATGAACGATATCTTAAGAATGCTACTGGCCTTGGTTTTTGCTACAAATTGCTCGACAGTTCGTTCTCAAGCCCAACAATCATCTTCGAAAAGTGACCTTTCACTAAATCTTTGTGAGCGCTAAGTATTCGGGGGAGTGTTTCAACGTGGCCTCAATGCTTTTCTATGGGTGGTGCGTGCCCGTTTCCAATCCCATGTACATAAGTAGCTCTATAATCTTTGGTCTCATAAAAGAGGGCCCATGAGCAGTGCACCTTACAAAACAGGGGGATGGGCCAACATTCGAGGTATCAATATTGTGTGCTACAAAGCATACAAAGTGTTTAAATAGTGCACAGCATGGTGGGCTAAGCACCTTGTACTAGTGTAAACCACGGTGCAGCTGTATTGTTTGTGCCTTGTAGTGTGTGTAAGCCAGTCTCATCACATCCTCAAGCTTGTTAGACAGTGCATGCATGTATACAGCTTGAGTGCCAAATACACATACCACACATTAGTTGGAAGTAAATGTCCTGTCTTAAAGAACTGCTTTATTCCACATCAGAAGGATAGTGAATCAGATATAGCCTGTACTGCACGTACAATAATAATTACCTGTGTGCTTGCACAAGGGGTAATTTTGTCTATTTGTTGTCATCTGTCATCTGCACCAAAATCATCAGACCTCAAGATTCAGGCATCCAAGCGTGTTGTAAGCACAACTGGTCCGTAGAATTTGGCAAAAAACAGGCTTCTGTAGGCTTCAAATCACTCAACACAACCCACAAGTGCTACAAATCATGTGTTTTCAGTCGCCATGCTTAATCGTTCACACCCACTCTGCTGACCATGTGCGTTCTGCTCATGCTCATAAATTGATAGACATGAGTAGGTAAAGGTCGTCAAAGACCATTGCTACTAGATAGGCAGCCACAACTCATTAGTGCCACTTATGTAGCTCATGCATAATAATCATTTCAATATAGATAGCTATAATATGTAGTTATTATAGCCATAGTGATCTGAATTGACATTTTATTTCTTAAACTGCTTCATTAAGTCTGCTATCTTTCAACGGTTGGTTTTGGAGCCAATGGCGGTGGTTTGGAACTCTTTTCAAATAGCTACATCGAGTCCGATACCTGTTCTGTCTTTGGAATTTGCAATGGTTGTTTTGACTTCTTGCCACCACCAGCCCCTTTACCATAATGAGTAGGCAATTTAAAATGATTACTAACAACTGGAGCCAGAGGCTGCTTTCTTGGGGGACCCTTCTGGTGTGATTTGCCATCATATTGTAGGATATGTTTTCTTCTGTGGATATTTGCCAGATAAAGATCACTGTTGAAGGTCTGTGTTAGTGTATATATGACTAAAAATTATATTCTGACTGGTATATCATCCCTGTTGATCAATACATGTATACACGTATACACTGGTTAACAGTATGTGCTTGAAAAAGAAAGTGTAAAGTACATCTTAACAACTGCTATCAATCCCAAGTGTAGTACATGATTCAATGCATAGGTAGAGTATACATGTGATAATACTACAACTGAAATCACACACTCAGGCTATCCATGTCTTCTCAAGCTACGGTGTTTGACTCGATAGGATGCATAGATTCTGTGGTATAATAATACAACAGTATGCATGTTAATATTGTACACACAACCAGTACTATGCTTGTATCAATTTCTTGTGCATGGAGACATTTCGGTCAAGTAAAGTATTGGTAAAATTCTCACCTCCACTACTGCTTTTCTTGCTGCCCTGCGACTGTTGGCTTTCTGGAACTGATCATAAATGCGTAAAAGTATGATATAAGTGCATATTAATATGTGTACTGTATAGTGGGTGGTACTAGTTTTCATTATTTGCATGGTCAACCTGGTAGCCATGGCATGAAAAGTTTTAGTCACATAAATTATGACTATCTGGCATGTATATGTATACTATAGGTAATATAGGGATGGGGCACAGGTGCCCACGATGGTAGTAGTAGCTGAAACAAATATGGTAGGTAGCTCTTTGTCCTATCGATTAGTCCTCTGGCCCATGTATACGATGTAATCACATATGTATGATTATGTATGATCACTTGATACACAGTTTCTATGGAAACTCTGCATGAATCAAATGCAAAGTTGGTGAAATCTTACCTCCAATGTTAGTAGTGCCGTGTGACTCTTGGTTCTCTGGAGTTGAGAAAGTGCATGCCATAATCATACTGTGTTGGTGAAATGATGATTATATACCTTCTGCTCCACCATACATTTGTCTGTTTCCTATAGAAGAGGACAAAATAATTATTTGTTATATGATATGTTATTTTTTCTTACTTTCTTGTACAAGTGGCATGCATTCATTGTGACCTTCTTGTCCTGGTGGTTGCTGTGGTTGTGCTAGTTCTGGCTGATTATGCTGTTGCTGTATTTTCCTTCTACGCATCGAGTATATAATTATTAATAGGATGACCATGATCAAGACGACAAAAGGAGGTACCTCAGTGGCAATGGCAGTAGTATTAACATGATTGGGTATATCTTGAATGTCTATTGTCTTTGCCAGAGTCTTAACAAACATGCATTCATTTGGTTGTTGTGTGTGTAATTTGACAATGCAGTGATAATCTCCACTATGTGCTGCATTGGCACTTGAAATGTGTAGCTCACGTGCATGTATAGTTCCATTAGTGTAAGGGTCATAGAGTTTCATTTGTTCGTCGGCTTGTTGTCCACATTTTGGTACATCAAAGTTAATTTCAAAATCCATTTCATTAGAATCTAAACCAATTATGTTGCACTGAAAAATCACTTCGCCAGTGGGTTTGTTTCCAGGTTGATAGACTATTGGTGTTCTGTTTTCCAGCTTTACATCTGTCAATTATTATGTGATGAATAAACTGTACAAAGACTACACACTTCTGAGGTTATCACACATACGTGAGATGAAATAGAGCCGAGGTGTCTATTTGTATGTCCACTGAGTGTATGTGTTCATGTGATAATTTCAGTAGTGTGTACAGCTGTGGTTAACTACCTTATGACTAAGCATAGTATAACTGCCCTAGTTGGCAGTTACACAATGGCTTCGTGGTCTATGCGATAAACACTTAGCGGCGCCTTTGCCAGGATACACCCATGCACTGTAGTACAACTAAGCAGTGATGGTATGAACGTGATGTACATGTGTGTAATATAAGATTATAGTTGTCTATCTGTTCGTCTGTTACGGGAGGTCAGTGGAAACGATTTGACCCCTAGAACAAGAGGCTGTATCTCTGGCCATTGAGCAATATCTGTGACTGCCATCCGTGGCACTAGCTACAGGCACGAACACTAGCTTCTTGGGTGGACTGTATAAAAACCATGCAACAATGGACACTTACATCCTGGTTTTTTTTTCACTTCCAGCTGGCTTACTAATGTAGATGGGATGAAGGATCTGTGGTGCTCTAGTACAGTTCGGCTGCTATCAACACAGATATGAATGGGGTAAAGGATCTATGGTGCTCTAGTACAGTTCGGCTGCTATCAACATAGATACGAATGGAAGGGTCTGTGGTGCTCTAGTACAGTTTGGCTGCTATCAACACAGACATGAGTGAATGTTAAGCCCCATCCATATTAGACTAAGTCTTGAACTATCGTGTAGTGGGCTGCAGTTAACTAAGCAGCTTGATTCACGAGATGATATTGTCTGGGTCATCGTCACAGAGGTAGTAGACTCTGCTTTTGGCTTCTTGCCTTCATAGGTCTTGTGAGAGAGAGGGTGAGCAAACTAATGAATTTTTTCTTGGCCTGTTGATTACTTAGGTCACGTGCCTCAAATGGGATGAAATAAATGCGCATGCGCCATAAATTATGCTATACAACTACAATATCAGGCCATGCTGTTTACATAATCATAATTGTTATTGTTTCACTTACCAAGTGATCTTATGATAATTGGCATAGATACACCCTCTTGCTTGATAGTCTTAAATTGATGAATGTGA
Source organism: Stappiaceae bacterium (assembly GCA_964291365.2). Classification (GTDB taxonomy): domain Bacteria; phylum Pseudomonadota; class Alphaproteobacteria; order Rhizobiales; family Stappiaceae; genus JBDWFY01. The sequence continues at coordinate 71,367 of OZ219973.1, read as the reverse complement.
TGTTTTGAAGTAAAAGGGAGCACTTTTTTGTAACTGGTCACGGATAAGGTATAATTATATCTTCCTTTTATTGGTTGAAAATCTCTTTGAAACTACATGGATAATCACATGCATAAATACATGTTAAATCAGACATATATATACTTACAAACAATGTAATATATTTTTTATTCCATAATATTTCTGTGTCATTCATCTCTGGAGGTGCAGTAATATATAAGTGATCTAGTTTGCTTATGTCCTTAATGAAACGTGAAACTCGAAGAGTCCTAATAACAATATCACTTGGAGTGCCAATAATGTCACAGATGTAGCATTTTTGTTGATCATCCCACATACAGTCAGTTGGCATGTCTTCACAATCGCCGTTAATGTTAGTGAAGCAGATAAGTATAGTGTAGCAAATCAGCAATAGATGCCTAAAAACATGATAATACTAATTAGTAATCTGAAATGAGCATGCACATTTTGACATTATATACCTTTTGCTGTCCATTTTGCAGTTCCTGTATGTGGTCATAAGAGCTGTATGTATTAATTGTGAACTAAACAATTTTATATCATGTCGTTCTTTAATATATTATTGTTGGAATGTGTAGAGGTGATTACCCTGGGATTGTCCCTTGGAAGAATGCATCGTCCTATCTCTGGAGGGGTGGATCAAAAGATCGGGAACCTCCTGTCTTAGCAGCATGCGCATGTCACATGCATGGCGCATGAGGATATCACACCATTCTTGGTTGGTGGGCAACTGTGCGAGAGTTGCACACTGCCTACAAAGTGATTATACCCAGCAGCGTAACATACAACCTAATAACCACAAAACTAGAGCGAAAAAGAGCAGAAATCATAAAGTATTGGAATAGCAGATGATTGAACAAGTTTCTGGGTGGGCCCTATAATAGAAAACATTTATTTAGAGTGTGTGGCCAGCACACTCACAGAAAAAAACCTCTCATAAAAACCTCTTTTGAGGAAAAGGGAGAGGAAAAAAACGGACTTAGGAACTGGCATCCCACTATAGACAAGTTCAGTGTTCCAAGCAGCCAGCAGCCACACTTTCTCGAGCTCCGGAATAGGGTCTGCACACAGTAGGACATCTGGTTGCTTCTTTGGCAACTTCAGCCTGAGAACAAATCTTCATGAGGCCTACAGCAAAAGACTCGTGCACCTCAGCATATCGGGTTCTCTTCCGTGGACCTGCATCAGAAAGACTCACACCAGCATATTAGTTAAAATTTGGCTTTCTGGTAGACAGTGTAAGTTGCCGAGAGTAACTGATTTACTGAGAACCTTTCTTAAATACCACTCACAACATGCAAAACATCCTCACCATGCTCCATTCCCATTGGACCATTCTGTGGCTCCAACAACCTTGCTGTAGACATGCTAGCTTGTAAACATGCAGACATAATGTCCAGTAAACAGCCCTGACCTACATGCACAAGGTAGACACACCGACGGGAGCTTATTTTCTATCTAATTCGTTGCCTCAAACGAGAGAAAATATATTTCATATTGACATAATGTATCACGTAATGTTATACTATGGTCCATTGCAACTACTGCATGTTGCCAATTTGTAGGCGCAAGTATGAGTCCACATGGAGATTTAGGTTATGCACTATCAGAATCCTTCATGTGCCGCTGCATGTATAGATTTAGATATTGGTAAGTGTCACATGACTCACGTTAAGAATTGTGCTGCATTGGGTTTTTCCATAATAGCTGAGTCAGATGATGTAGTTCCAATTAATGAATGTATCCATTCAGTGTAGAACAAAAGAAATGCCCACACACAAGCATGTATTGTATCTTATTGTTGATCATTATGTTGATCATGGTGCTCTAGTATAGTTCAGCTGCTATCAGCTCAGATACAAATGAAAGGGTCTATGGTACTCTAGTACAGTTCAGCTACTATCAACACAGACATGAGTGAATATTAAAGCCCCACCCATACTATAGGCTAAGCCTTGAACTATCATGCAAGCCAACAATACTTTGCTATCCAAATTGAAAGGGGATGGTACTCTGGCTATATCTGAGAATTTTTAAACAGTCTACTGCTTGCTCCTTCCATGATCTTATGCATGTGCTTTGTGCATAATAGTGTGGACTCGGAGGACCAGATTATCACATGACTTAATTATCATTTCTTAGACTAATACTGTTAATTATATGGTTTATATAATCATCGCATACATAACACAGAATGGAGGAGTAGATATGACTAGATGAAGCCATGCACCAATATAGATTATGATTGTTATGTATCTTATGTATAGCTATAGCGCTGGATTGGAATTTTTAATTCTCAAATCGCTTCATCAAGTCTGCTATCTTTGTTGGTTTTGGAGCCAATGGTGGTGGATTGGAACTCTTCTCAAATTGCTGCATCGAATCTGAAACCAGTTCTGTCTTTGGAATCGGTGGTGGTCGTTTTGACTTCTTACCACCACTGCCAGCTCCTTTATCATCATGAGTAGGCGATTTAAAATGATTACTAACAACTGGAGCTGGAGGCTGCTTGCTGGGGAGACTCTTCTTAGTATGATTCGCCATCAGATTGTATGATATATTTTCTTCTGTTGATATTTGCCAAATAAGGTCATTGTTGAAGGTTTGTGTACCAACATCACTGCTTGGCAGCTTTGGTTTTATTCCCATCTCTCCTCCTCCTGCAGTGTGTACATCTTGGTAGTACTTCACGATCAGGTAGACTAGGCAGGCCATTAGAAGGATGATGATAAGTAGAAGAGCGCCTGTGATTCCTCCCAAGACGTTTATGATTGCTTCCTTTCTGCTCTCGTTGTTACTGTCTTGTGCTCTGTTTATGGTAGTTGCCAGTGGGTTGGCAGAGCATGTGCTATCTGTTATGGAAGGGGATGCACTGTAAATACTTGAACCTAGTCCAAAATGATTCTCATTTCACTCTCTCTCTCTCTCTCTCTCTCTCCCTCTCTCCCTCCTTTCCTCCCTCCTATGCAGTTTTGCGATTATAAAATAAGTGAAGCGCTATTGTACTATGTAGCACTATTGTGTGTATATACAGCGACCGCAGTTACCTGGTGTGACACTCAAATCAATGAGAGGTTGCTCTCTGAATACTGAAGATAGGCTTGAGCCTTGTAGTTCGACTGTGTCAGGTAGCCTCTGCCTGTAGACATAGTTCAGCTCCCCACCAGGCTCAAATAGAACATGAAAGGCTTGATCAAACAGTGGCGGTAGCTCAATTCCCATCACATCACCTGGTTGAAAGGAAATTCTGTCTTTTTCGTTCAGTGTGTGCTCAATGACATCACAGTCTACTCCTGGTGAAGGCACTGAGCTCTCCATTATGATACTCTGTCCGGTTCTAGAGTACTCTCCACATGTGCTATTGTTTCTTCTCCAGATCTGTAACGTGGGGAACTGTGTTCCTGGTCCAGCCCTCCCTGCCACCCTCCAGCCGGTTATTGTACCACAGCAGGTGAACTCTGCGGCTGGGATGAGCCTTGTTTCGATCGTATTGGCCAATCCCCTGGCTTCTGCTCCTCTAAAGCATGACACACTTACAGGAGTTTTACACTCATTTTGCTGCCCCAGTACAACTATTAAGATAAAAATTACAGTCTCACATAGCTGCTAGATATAGTTACTGTACCTTAATTTAAGCTGACCTTGAGCTCCACACATCTGTATAGTCAGAAGAGCAACTACCAGCTGTGTTTCCATTCTCTGTGCTCCTCTGATGTATCTTGCACTCTTTGATGTTCAATGTATCTACTAAGTGGAGAGAAGAGACTTTTTTCACTCCAGTATCCAAGAAACTTAAGAGGGGCAAAATAGTTTTTGACTTGGGAGGATACTGATATGGAGCTATGTTTGTAACCATCGTTCCAAAGAAGGGCATGTGTCCCAGGAGGTACAGCCAAGCTGGTACGTGTTGAGCTATGGTATAGTATAGGTGACGTTTGTGAATCCATACATACACACCAGTATCTCGTGCATACATGTATTTTGTATCTCTGTCACCATGTGTAGGTGTAAAACAGGCAGTTTATGTAGCCTGTAATTTGATGCCTATTGCTCGATATGCAGACAGGAAGTGTCTAGCAAGCTTACTATATGGGAATATGACGTTTCATTACAAACATAGTTTGCATAATATGTATATGTAGAGTATACATATTATGCAAATGTTTTTCAAACGTTTTTTGAAGTTGGATAATTTAACTATTGGACTCCTTGAAAATTTCCCACTACATACATGTGCATATAATAACAACTTAAAAAAACGTCTGAAAATTTTCACAATATGTGTACTACATTTTCTCAGTAGCTAAATACTATGGCTATAAAATTAACTTGAAACATTCATGGCTCAGTCATGTTCAACATCTATTACTATGGGGCAGCTGCGTTGGCACGTAGAGTACCGTAGCACTCGTTCATGTTCATATCCACTTGATGATTACTGACAACAGGGTTGGGCTGTATTATGCTGTACATTGGCTCTTCAACATTTTCCATCTCCATGTCCTTCATTTTGTCTTCTCCTTGCGTTATTCGATTCTGAATCACTGCCATCTGCATCAGTGTGCTTTGTTTTTTCTTAGTCAAGCGAGCAATAGCTACTATTATGAGAGTAGCTATTAGTGTTAACAGAGCTCCAGTGGTAACTCCACCTACTGCTACTCCAGTTATTAAACCCGGTGCTGTACTTTGACTGCAAGTCAGTGCATCTTTGATGGCATTGATGGTAGTTGGCTGTTGTGCAGCTGTGGTTGAAGTACCTTCAGTAACATCTGCTGTAGTAGTTGACATAATCTCAGTCATCATCGGCAAATCAATTTTAGTTGTAGTAGGTTCGTTTGTTGTTGACGTATCGGTAGTAGAAACAGGAGACTCTATGGCTGTTAGTGCATTCATACATCTTAGTTGTATCACAAGGGATTAGCAAATTATTAGACCACTCACCTGGTTCAATTTCCAGACTGATCAGTAGCTGATCGTCCAACTGTCTAACATCATGGCTATATTTATATACTGATGATGACAGCTGTCGTTGATAAATGAAGTGGTCCTGTGTACGAGGAATGGATATGAAGTAAAGGTGAAACCCACTGTTGGTCGACTGAGGTAGTTCCACTCCCAGAATATCTCCTGGTTGAACAGAGACTCGGTTGGCTTCTCTTAGTCTACACTGGAAGATTTGGTCACATGTCTGAGTCACTATTTCACATGCCAGTCCCTCAGGGTCCACTGGAATATCTTGGTCTGGTTTGTAGTAATAGCCTGATCTTTGTGAGGGGTCTGCTCGCCAGACTTGCAGCTCTGGGTACTGAATTCCGTTTTCTATCTTTCTTCCAGTCACTGTCCAGCCCACTATGGTGCCATGGCAGGTGAAGCTCATTGAAAAGAGGAGCCTTGTCTCTATTACATTGTGTCGTCCTCTGTAGTCCCCTTGTGTACACGATATGTTAGTTGATGTCAAACATTGAAACTGACCTATACAATCATAAAATTTAACAGGGAAAATGTAGTAGTTGCTGTATGGTATAGTCAAATTTCACAACTGACCTGAAGTTCCATAGATAGATATGGCTGCAACAACCACCATGATCTCTACACACTTTGGAATCATCTTTTTTGTTATAGCGTGAGCTATAGCTTGTACACTGGACCAAACTAAGATTTCCTACATGTCCTGCTTACCAAAACATGACATTTCCCACACATATCCGGTAGAGGATAGGGCAGGATTTATGCAAACATATGAAATGTTTAGAATATAGGTGTAACAAATACTGCAATCTGATTGGTCACATTGAAGCTTCTAACCAACTTAGAAACCTGTAGGTTTACTAAGTGCCTCTAGCACTTAGAAAACCTACTTAGTAAACCAGCTTGGTCTAGCATAGCAACAAAGCATTAGCTATGTGACAACCATACATAGCACTGTATTATTATACCAACTGTGGTAAACCTTTAGCTGTCTACTATCAGCCCACAAAACCATACTCACTGTATTATTGGAATTAGTGAATAGCGCATGCTCGATGCGCGAGCACGGAACTGAGCACATTTTGCCACACTCACAATGAACGTTAGTGCTGGTGACTCGACGAGTTGATCGGCGCAAGAGTAGGTTGCTAACTCATAGTTCATACTATATAGCTCATTAGCTAGCTTTTTTTCATCTCAGGCTCTCATTTTGAACTGTCATGATTACGGTTGCTATATTCTAAACAAGTTAGATCGAAATTCTTGCCCTATCACGTGTATGAAATCCAAATTTTTGTCCAGTGTGCATTTTGTCAGTGGTAACTATAGCGGTTGTTTCAATGTCATGTAGCTATGTTATGTAGGTCTTTGTTCCAAGATACACACATATGAGAACTGCAATTAAATCCTTACACATTCGATTGTAATTATTTGGCATAACTGCTCATTATATTAAAACCAAATATCGAGAATATGTCTCACGACAGTTGTAATAATACCTCATTAGAGACAGATATGTTGTACTAAGCAGACAGTGAGCGACTCCTCTGCTCATAAGAATCTACATAATGAGTATAATAGTATAGTGGTATTATGTGTGATATAATTTTTCTGGAGGAGTGGCTTTGGGGAATCCCCTCTGAACGATGGGGGGAGGGGGAAACAGCAGAACAGGGCTTTAAGTCTTTCTATATGCTATGCCCTTCTATTTCATACTGACAACATACCTAGATTTTAGCACTGCACTATTGAATATTTATATCCCATATAGATCCGTGACAAGAAATAAACATAGTGCAGGTTCCTAATCGTTCCCTCTCCAATGGTATAGTATAGGTGACATTTGTGAATCCATACATACACACCAATCTCGTGTGTGCATGTATTTTGTATCTCTGTTACTAGTTATAATATGAACACTAAAGTGCTAAACCCTTCTGTGCTTGATGCTTTATGTGGTAAAGTTATGCTTTTTGTGCAACATAAAAAACCTTTATGGCTTGGGAACAAGACTGGATTTACATGCATGGGTCAACCAAGCTCAATTATAATTAATTTTATTTTCACTATTAATCAAAGGTAACAGCCGGATGATCAATGATAGATATAAAGTCAGGAGTATATCCAGGGGGGTGCTCAGGGTGCTCAAGCACCCCCCTCAGCCCTAGGCCCATAGTACATGCTAGCTCACACTGTCATTCAGCTAAGCCAAAATACTAAACGTCATGGTTTGCAACAGTGTTCAAACTTACTGGACTGTTTATAGCTTTAAAGGCTACAAACAGGAGCAAGAACTTTGATCTAGCTCACTAGATAGAGCAAAGAAACATTTTTGATGAAAATTAACTAATTAGTGGCGTGGTTGCATAAAGTTTCTCGCGCACAAAGCATGCGTATATTTTACAATACCTTAGCACTTATCTTAGCTAAACCTGGACACGCCCTGTAAAGGCATATAGTGTTGTCGACAATAGACCCTATTCCACCATGACGTCATAGTCACGATCTAGCCAGCTAGCGCATGTGCATAGCACTAGCGCTCTGAGAGCGTTGCGCGATCAAGTGTAATGACTAATAATAGCACGACGTCATAGTACCTATGTTTAACATTTGAAATGAAATGTGTGGCTTAGTTCATCTTGCCAAGAATGCTATGCAGTATGGCCGCGGATGAGCTTAAACCTGGACATAACTTTCAAACAAAAAACGCTTTTAGCAAAATCTACAGGTCAAAACCTTGAAGTATGGTACTGATTCAGTTATTAAGGAGGCTGGACAGTAGAGGTCAACACTGGAGTAGCTAGAGCAGTAATAGACAGACAGACAGACAGACACTCAGACTGACTATTTTAACCCTCCTGCGCATGCGCAGAGGATTAATAAAAATTATGTAGGTGTAAAACAGGCAGTTTATTTAGCCTGTAATTTGATGCCTATTGCATGCTTGGCATGCAGACAGGAAATGTCTAGCAAGCTTACTGTGGTATTATGGGAATCATTACGATCATAATTTGCATAATATGTGTACTCTATATGTATGTAGTGGGAAATTTTTAAGGAGTCCAATAGTTTAATTATCCAACTTCAAAAAACTTCTGAAAATTTTTCATCAGATGCCTAGTAGCAATTTACTTTTCTACGGTTATTAGGTAATGATGATGAAACCTATGGTGTAATCTATGAGGTAATTTACGAAAATTTCAGGGCCTCTCTAGAGCCATTATGGGCCGTGAAATTCGCTCAAAATATAGAATAACTCACACGTATATCCAGTGAATACATTATAAGTTTCCTTTTGCGTTATCCAACAAGATAAAGCTGCTTGATCGCATGCGGTCTCTTGGTTTACATAATGCCATATCCACGCGCGGCTATATATAGCGTGGCTATGGCTATATATAGCACGAGGTATATATATATAGCGCATGTGCTCGCCTCTGAAAACGACCCAGCATTATCAATCGCGGTATTTACTAAATTTTAGCTACTAGGCATCTGGTCAAGAGTTCATTACGATCATAATTTACATAATATGTGTACTCTATATATTATATTAAATGTTTGTAGTGGGAAAATTTCAAGGAGTCCAATAGTTTAATTATCCAACTTCAAAAAACTCCTGAAAATTTTTCCACTACACCATACGTGTACAGTACTACATTTTCTCAGTAGCTAAATACTGTGGCTATAAGGTTAATTTGAAGCATTCATGGCTCAGTTGTGTTCAACATCTATTACTATGGGGCAGCTGCGTTGGCACGTAGAGTACCATAACACTCGTTCATGTTCATATCCATTTGATGATCACCAACAGCAGAGTTGGGCAGTATTATGCTGTACATTGGCTCTTCAACATTTTCCATCTCCATATCCTTCATTTTGTCTTCTTGTGTTGTTTGATTCACTGCTAAGAGTGCCAGTGTGCTTTGTTTTTTCTTAGTCAAGCGAGCAATAGCTGCTATTATGAGAGTAGCTATTAGTATTAACAAAACTCCAATGATGACTCCACCTACTGCTACTCCAGTTATTAAACCCGGTGCTATACTTTGACTGCAAGTCAGTGCATCTTTGATGGCATTGATGGTAGTTGGCTGTTGTGCAGCTGTGGTTGAACTACCTTCAGTAACATCTGCTGTAGTAGTTGACATAATCTCAGTCATCATCGGCAAATCAATTTTAGTTGTAGTAGGTTCATTTGTCGTTGACGTATCGGTAGTAGAAACAGGAGACTCTATGGCTGTTAGTGCATTCATACATCTTAGTTGTATCACAGGGGATTAGCAAATTATTAGACCACTCACCTGGTTCAATTTCCAGACTGATCAGTAGCTGATCGTCCATCTGTCTAACATCATGGGTATATTTATATACTGGTGATGACAGCTGTTGTTGATAAATGAAGTGGTCCTGTGTACCAGGAATGGATGTGAAGTAAAGGTAAAACCCACTGTTGGTCGACTGAGGTAGTTCCACTCCCAGAATATCTCCTGGTTGAACAGAGACTCGGTTGGCTTCTCTTAGTCTACATTGGAAGATTTGGTCACATGTCTGAGTCACTATTTCACATGCCAGTCCTTCAGGGTCCACTGGAATATCTTGGTCTGGTTTGTAGTAATAGCCTGATCTTTGCGGGGGTTCTTCTCGCCAGACTTGCAGCTCTGGGTACTGAATTCCGTTTTCTATCTTTCTTCCAGTTGCTGTCCAGCCCACTATGGTGCCATGGCAGGTGAAGTTCATTGAAAAGAGGAGCCTTGTCTCTATTGTATTGTTTCGTCCTCTGTAGTCCCCTTGTGTACACGATATGTTAGTTGATGTCAAACATTGAAACTGACCTATACAATCATAAAATTTAATTGGCAAAATGTAGTAGATTGCTGTATGATATAGTCAAATTTCACAACTGACCTGAAGTTCCATAGATAGATACGGCTGCAACAACCATCATGATCTCTATACACTTTGGAATCATCTTCTTTGTTATAGCATGAGCTACGGCTTTGTCAGTGGTAACTATAGCGTTGCAAGGGTTGTTTCAGTGTCATGTAAGTTATGTTATGTAGGTCTTTGTTCCAAGATACACACATAAAAGAACTGTAATTAATTCCTTACGCATTCGATTGTAATTGTTTGGCATAACTAGTACTGTTCATTATATTAAAACCAACTATCGAGAATATGTCTCATGACAGTTGTAAAAATACCTCATTGGAGACAGATATGTTGTACTGAGCAGAGGGTGAGTGACTCCTCTGCTCATAATAATGATGTAATAGAAATACTATGCGTGATGTAATTTTTCTGGAGGAGTGGCTGAAATCATTAAAGGTTTTCAAGAGAAAAATTTTGCTCTGGAGAATCCCCTCTGAACGATAGGAAGCAGGTGGGAGGAAACAGAACAAGGCTTTTAAGTCTCTTCCTATGCTATACACTTCTACTTCGTACTGACAACATACCTAGATTTAAGCACTGCACTATATATTGAACATTATATCCTGTATAGATCCATGACAAGAAACAGTGGAAGGTGAACATAGTGTGGGTTCCTAACCGTTCCCTCTCCAATGGTATAGTATAGGTGACATTTGTGAATCCTTGCATACACACCAGTATCTCGTGCATGTATGTATTTTGTATCTCTGTTACTAGTTATAATGTGTGTAGGTGTAAAACAGGCAGTTTATACAGCCAGCTTTGTCAATGATAACTATCAATGATAGGTGACGTTTGTGAATCCTTGCATACACACCAGTATCTCGTGCATGTATGTATTTTGTATCTCTGTTACTAGTTATAATGTGTGTAGGTGTAAAACAGGCAGTTTATACAGCCAGCTTTGTCAATGATAACTGTCAATGATAGGTGACGTTTGTGAATCCATACATACACACCAGTATCTCGTGCATGTATGTATTTTGTATCTCTGTTACTAGTTATAATGTGTGTAGGTGTAAAACAGGCAGTTTATACAGCCTGTAATTTGATGCCTATAGCTCGATATGCAGATGGGAAATGTCTTCGGTATATGGGAATGTGACGTTTCATTACGAATAGAATTTGCATAATAATACTCTATGTAAGTAGTGGGAAATTTCAAAAAGTCCAATAGTTTAATTATCCAACTTCAATTAAACGTCTGAAAATTTCCCACTACACAATATGTGTACTACATTTTCTCAGTAGCTTAACACTACAGCTATAACTTTAACTTGAAACATTCATGGTTCAGTCGTGTTTGGAATCTGATACTATGGAGCAGCTGCATTGGCACGTAAAGTACCATAACACTCGTTCATGCTCACATCAAGTTGGTCGCTGACAGCAGGGTTGGACAGTATTACATTGCATGTATATCGGCTCTTCGGCATCCTTCACTTCCATGTCTTTATCTCCGTTTATTCCTTGTAGTATTTGGTTCATTGACAACGGTGTCAGCTTATCTTGATTCTTCTTGACTAGGCAAACAATAGCTGCTATCATGAGAGTAGCTAGTAGTGTTATCAGGCCTCCAGTGAGAGCTCCACCTATTGCGACTCCAGTTATTAAGCCTGGTGAAGTACTTTGACTGCCAGTCAGTGTATCCTTTTGTCCCTCTATGGTGGAAGTAGCTTTGACATCGTCCGTTGTAGTGTTATTGGTGATCAGGAAATCACTAGTAGCTGTGGTAGGGGCATTTGTTGTTGATGCTGTAGTCATAGATGTATCAGTAAAAGAACTAGGAGACTGTGATACACTGGCACCTGTAGAAAATGATGTATGCCCGGGCATGGTAAGCAATGATCCTCCAAATGCTCACTTAGGCTATTTTTCTACAATAGTGAAGCCTACTTTTAATAAAAACGGAGATATGAGATGCATCAACCACCCAGGCATTGCCCTGGTAGGCCCAGGCCTGCAGGCACCTATGCTGTGATATAGTTATCATGTGTTAATCATATTAGTTAGCTGATTTGTAACAATTAAAAAGGATTGATGCACCACTCACCTGATTCAATTTCCAGACTGATCAGTAGTTGGTCATCAAACTGTCGAATATAATGGGTAGATGTATTCACTGATGATGATAGCTGTTGACGATAAATGAAGTGGTCCTGTGTACCAGGAGTGGATATGAAGTAAAGGAGAAACCCACTGTTAATCAACTGGGGTATTTCCACTCCCAGAATATCCCCTGGTTGAACAGAGACTTGATTGGCTTCTCTTAGTCTACACTGGAAGATTTGGTCACATGCCTGAGTCACTATTTCACATGCCAGTCCCTCAGGATCCACTGGAATATCTTGGTCTGGTTTGTAGTAATAGTCCAATCCTTGCGAGGGGTCTGCTCGCCAGACTTGCAGTTCTGGGTACTGAGTTTTACTTTCTATCTTTCTTCCAGTCACTGTCCAGCCCACTATGGTGCCATGGCAGGTGAAGTTCATTGAAAAGAGGAGCCTTGTCTCTATTGTATCGTGTCGTCCTCTGTGGTCCCCTTGTGTACACGATGTGTTAGTTGATGTCAAACACTGAAACTGACCTATGTGTAAATTTCATAGAAGCAAAGAGTATAATTTATATAGGAGATTGTTATATGGTATAGTCAAATTTCACAACTGACCTGAAGTACCATAGATAGATATGACTGCGATAGCCGTCACAATCTGCATACACTTCAGAATCATCTTTTTTTTGCTATAGTGTTAGCTATGTCAGTGGTATGTAGCAAGCATTGCAAAGGTTAACTTTGTTTTAATGCCATGTAATCTGTAGTTATGTTATGTAGGTCTTTGTTCCAAGATACACACATAAAAGAACTGCAATTAATTCCTTACGCATTCTATGTAACCATTTGGCACAACTGCTCTGTCATTACATTAAACCAAATGTCTGGAATATGTCCCATGACGGTTATAAAAATACCTCATTGGAGACAGATATATCGTATTGAGCAAACAGTGAGCGACTCCTCTGCTCATAAGAATCTACATATCTCTATACTATGATAGCATTATTATGTGTGATGTAATTTTTTTCTGGAGGAGTGGCTGACATCATTAAAGGTTCTCATGAGAAATTGTGCTCTGGGGAATCCCCTCTGAATGACAGAAAGAGCGGGGAGGAGGGAGGAAATGTTAATGGAGTGGGGCTTTTAAGTCTCTTCCTATGCTATACCCTTAATTGAGAAATATAGGTATTTACGTATCAGGATAAACAAGGGACATGCATATACAGGCGTACACATATTGGGAGATGATTTTGCAACCGGTTGTTGATTAAGGAAGTATATTGGCATAATATTGCTTTCATTGTATATAGTGCACTGATGAGTGACAAGGCATAATATACTGAAACAGTAACTGTTGTAGTATTAAATTGTCATTGGTTGTACTTTTAATTAGTCAATGTTTTTACCAAGTAGGTCAAAAACTACTTATATCCCTTCTACATAGTATTACTAATACAGCTATGCTTAATATCACACTCCTAACAGTGCGATATTAATCCCCCCAGGATCTACAGTGCGATATTAATTTCTTCAGGACCCACAGTAACAGGGTCACTGCCCAATGAGAATGAGGGTCTACTATTCTGTTGAGTGAATTCACATAGCAACAATCCTTGACTAGTAGTACAATGTCAGCAGTGTGTGCACACATTGTTTACATAGATACAGGAAGGTGAGACACCATAATTGAAACAATCAGGAAGTCATTAGCTATCGCACGCTAGATCTAGCCACGTGCATTCCAGCTACATACAGTACAGTCCAAGCTGCTCTGTCAGTCTCGGTCATGAAGACACCTACTGTCGATACCGACTATCAGGTACACACATAGCAAGTAATTACACTTTAGTAGAGAGCACAGTACAGTGTTCAGAAACTCAGATGGCCTTGATACGTAGGTGAGGTAGCCAGCCAGTCTTCAAGGCCTGTGTAGCCAGCCTGCTGTTTTCAGCTATACAGTTATGTTCTTCTTTGTGCAGTTGACTTTAGTATTTACAGTAACTTGTTGCTATGGAGGGGAGCTTCAGGATATAAATATAGTTATAGCACGTGCACTCTGGATCTATGGCGACACATTGCACTCAGCCCTCGGGCACAAAGCGCCCTCGAGCTTCAGTGCAATATATCGCATAGATCCCTCGTGCCAGTGCTATAACTAATACATATGTACCCATGCATATGGGAATGCCCAGTTTCATGTTGTTTATGCAATTCAAATACTGTACTCATAGAGTAGTACACGTATCTATAATGTTCTATTCCAGACAAATGGAGTAAGACTTGCAACAATGTCATAATACTTGCTACTTGCTACACATATACCAAGCTGCAATAAAACACACATGTTCTTGGTATAATATATGCATAGCTATACTCAGAAGTAGATTTCACACAGATGAAAAATATTACATTACAGTTTATTGGCATAGGGAGTTTCATAGCACTTATTCTCATTTATTGATATTCCATGTACATCACTGATTTCATAATCGTCAATACCAAGTAGACGTTTTTGAAGTCTTAGTTTATTTGGTCTCTCTGGCCACAACATTTCTTTGGTCTTTTGGCGCAATAATTTTCTTGTACTATTTCCTAGTGATACGTATTAGAAGTATCAAAAGAAAGGTAGACACCACCATCAGAGATATTATAATGGCTCCACCTATACTAGCTCCAGCAAGGAAACCTATCGACGTAATGCACAATTTGCAAATCTTGTCTGTCTTGTCCCTGGTTTTGTTAACCAATAACCTTTCTTCTGAATCAGTATGTGGGGCAATTGAGATCATTAGCCACCTGTCAGCCATAGCAATGAAGATTTCTGGCATTTGATTGGTAGTTTTAGTCTCTGGCCATGGTCAGTTGATGATGGTTGTTGAGCAATGGTTTATATACTTGCTGATTTGTTAGAAGATCCTGTATAAGTATAGCAATTTTTCAATCTATAATTAGCCATTTGTGTAAGCTTGGTGGCCCCTCTATGTAGACCCCCTTGATCCCTGTATTTATTTTCAAGGAATGGAATCTCAATTTGTTGCCTTCATTACGTGGCCAAAAATTACTCTTTAGTTGTTGAGGGCATGAAATTTTGAAATGTACTTGAACCATGACCAATCCACAAAAAGGTCTATAATTATACTTCTCAGAAACTTCTTACCATATGTGAATAGTATACATAGCACACTCACCATGATAAATTTCCAGGCTCACAAGTAATTGATCATTTGTTGTTCGAAATGAAACCTCGTCTCTGGCAATGAGGTGCACTGTAGAAGACAGCTGCCTTCGAAAGATAAAATGATTTTGTGTACCAGAATTGACTATAATGAAAAAGAGCTCAAAACCGCTGCGACTAGTCATTGGAAGTAGTTCCACTCCAAGAATATCCCCACATTGAACAAAGACTCGCCTGGCTTCTCTTAGTCTACACTGAAAGATTTGGCCACTGTGACATGTTTTGTGAGAGTTTCACATGCTGTTCCGTCAGTGTCTACTTGAATATCCTGGCCTTGCTTGTGGTAATATTCTACTTGCGAGCTATTCTGTCTCCAGACCTGTAGCTTGGGGTACTGTGTTCCTTCTCCCTTCTTCCAGCAACTGTCCACCCCACTATCGTACCAGGACAGGTAAAGTTCATTGACAGGAGTAATCTTGTTACAATTGTGTTCTCTAGTCCTTTTAGTAGGCCTCTTGAGCATGATAAGTATGTTATCTCAAGCACTGCAGCTGACCTGTGGTTGGAAAGCAGTCCATGCATGAAACTCAATATTATGCTTTGATTGACATACCTAGAGTTGCATGTACAAGAAGAGCTACCACTATCAGGTGATATTTTGCAATCATTCTGCTATCAGACACGCTCTGACTGGATATGACTTATGAAATGCCCAGAATGATCTGATCAAGGTTACTATTTCACTTTCTGTTATTAAGGAAGCTCTGACTGTATGACAGGAAGTGAAGGAGGAAGAGATGGGTATGCATGGGTAGATACTCAAATCTCAAAGCAATAGACAGGCAAAAAAATTCACATCAATAGTAATTTAAAAGTTAATCAAGAGGAGAGCTGTATGAATATATTCATTATGCAAGTACTGGTGATTACACTGTAGCTACTCATAGTTACTAATAGATATAGCTAGTGTCGTAGCATTCATTTCTCTTCATCTCTATTGGCATAATGTGTATTGGCTCCGCGTACAAACTGTTAATTTGTGTAGCTGTAGGATCTTTTCTTCCCTCTTCAGTCGCTGTCTTCAAATTCCCTGTGAAAAATGTCATCATTCTTCTGTATTTTCTGATCATGTGCACCAGTGCTATTAGTAGGCAAAAAGCTATTAATACCACAGCCGTGATGGCAACCCCAACCACACCAGCTCCTACTTGTATGCTTCTCATTGAACTCATATCACACCTCCTCTCTTTGGTTGTGTTGTTACTAGTCAGCTGTGTTGGACTTTGCGTAACTGTGGAAAAAGTGATGTTCTCTGTGGGCAGAGATTCACGGCTGCGTGTACTTTGTGTTGTTGGTATTGCTTCAGCAGTTGTGGATGCATCTCTGACAGTTGGTCCTATGCTAGTTGGTTGTGCTGGACTTTGCCTCTCTGTAAGCATTGCTTCAGACTGAGTTGTAGATGACGCATCACTAGTAGTGTATCCTGTACATAGTTGCTGACTGTCTGTGGGTGAAATAACTTCTGTGTCTATTGGTGCTATGGTTGATACCAGCCTGTTAAGCGATCCTGTATAAGAATAATAATGCTACATTGACATGTCCATTTGTTTATACTGGTGCTTACCTTGATAGACTTCCAAGCTCACAAGTAATTGGTCACCTATGTGTAGAAACGAACCATCACGTGAAGTGGTAGTAGCATGCACTCTAGAGGATAGCTGCCCTCTAAAGCTGAGGTGCTCTTGGTCGGGACTGCGTGTAAAAAAGAGATCAAACCCACTACTGCCAGGGCTAGTTGGAGGTAGTTCCACTCCTAGAATGTCCCCAGTTTTAACAGAGACTCGATTTGCCGCTCTTAGTCTGCACTGGAAGATTTGGCCACATGTCTGTGTCAGTATGTCACATGCTGATCCGTTGGCATCTACTTGAATATCCTGGCCTTGCTTGTCGTAATAATGTCTTTGTGAGCTGTCTTCTCTCCAGATCTGTAGCTTGGGGTACTGTGTTCCTTCTCTCCTTCTTCCAGCCACTGTCCACCCCACTATTGTACCAGGACAGGTAAAGCTCATTGAAAAGAGGAGTCTTGTCTCAATTGTGTCATCTCGTCCTTTTAAAAGGTGCTCTGTACATGATAAGTTTGTTGAAGTCAAACACTGGAGCTGACCTATATACAAATAAAATAGTTCAGTATCATTTCATGAGTATGCCACACACATCAGATCACAGACCTAGTATCCCTTGTACAAGAATAGCTGCAGTAACCACCACAATCTGCTGAAATTTGAGAAACATTTTGTAGCTGCTACTAGTTCACTGACTGTTATATATTTGCACTAGTTTACAGTGTACGCTAGTACATTTTTTAGCACTTAGTCTTGTTTCAGAATAATACTGAATCTAATATGTATGTATTATGCAGTGCAAATACTTGTAATTTGCAAGTAGCTTGGCTTCATACCATTGACCTTCCTTATTGTCTAACCAAGGTGCTGATCATGATGCACTCAATCTAACTCATATTGACAGCATACCTAGATTTTAGCACGATGTTATCATGTGATACATTGTCAAGTATTTGTACCAATATACACCTCATAGATTCGTGACAAGAAGCAGTGGAAGGTGAACATAGTGCGAGTTCCTAACCATTCCCTCTCTGATTATCGCCCAGAGTACTCCTTCCATGACCTCCATCGGTATGGCTTTCAGACGATGCTCATTGACCTCATTGAGGCCCCAGAGCCAATGCTCTGCTACTTCTGCCAGTTTCACTTTCTCCACCAGGTCCCCATCGCAGAGTCTCTCTCTCCGGATCAGATTGAGAGGATAAAACATGAATTGCCAAAACTACGTCTGTTTTTCACCATGAATACCAGGGTAATGAAGTGCTATAATGTTCTATACTTGTTATTTAATAAGACAGGATGTTTCACTTTTGTGTATTGTGTGTAGTATCTTGTGAAACAAAGTGCTTACCGCAATGCAGCAAGTACCAGATCTTCCGAACTAATGTAAGTATCATCTCTACATACATTCACTCGAGCTATTCTACAATACAATTGCTGTCAGTGATCATGTATTCCATACCCAGGCCAGCAAGGATTCTTGTAGCTAGTGTTGACACTCAGAGGAAATCTGAACTGCAGAGACAGATACAGGTGTGTACTCGAAAACTAATGACCCTAATTGTGTTCATCCCACCCACTGTGTATGCATACTCTGTTGCAGGAAGCTCAGCAGAGTCTTGCGGTTTACACCCAACAATACAAAGAGTATGAGCAACAGGACCAGGCACTTCGTAGAGATGACAATACTCTGAGACAGGAGAAGGTACATATAAATATGTGGAGTATGCTGTTATCCAAATCACTTAGTAGAAGCTGTAGCAACGTATGAATATGTATATACAGACTGCTAATGTCAGACGATTATTTTCCTTATATGATAGAATGATCTGAATAAGGTGCTGGGAAACTGGAAGTCAACCCAATCAAACATAAAATCCAGAAGGACAAAGTGAGATACCCCTATAATTATTATTTTACATCAGCTTCTGTGTGGTTTATTTTGATCATGCATAATCTCTTTCTATATATAGACTTGACTCCATCCTGGGCCAGCCTCCTTTAGACCTTGAAGCTGCTGAGAAACAATGTGATGAAGCTGTAAAAGAGGTACATAGGGCATGCTGATAGTTCAACTTATTTCGATATTTGAACAGCATCCAAGGCTCTATCTACTCTTTCTTTGCTTCTCTATCAGGATATGTACACTCTCCAACTTTTGTATGCAGCTAGGTCAGGATTAGTAGAAAATCATTGCTGTGGGTGTACAACTGATACATGTATATCCATGCTGACTTTAGACCGAGAACAGTTAACATAACTTCATCCTGTATTTTTCAACATAGATTCAGTCCAAAAGGGTCGATTGTTTTCGTGATCTCACATCTCTGATGAAGTCTGCTGCTACTACCACTATGGAGAGTGTGGAGGCATCACTTACTGTACGCTCAGCAGAGATGAGTGTTGCCTACTTGCAGCAAGAGTACGAGAAGGCCAAAGGCGAACAAGAGAGTGCTGAAGTAAGCATTTCCATAATTAGACAGCTATATACATAGTTAATTTTATCATTGCTCGTACTTTCTAATGTGCATATCTGTTGTCATGCATGAAAATCATGTGGGTTTATTTGCCACAACCAATCCCAAATAGTATTGCTATGGAGTTATGACAAGCAATTTTTTTTTATAGATTATAGTATTGCTATGGAGCTATGAAAAGACCATTCGAGTGCCTGCTGAGGCACTCCTCTGTGAACCAATACAGTAATTGGTGGTGGTGGTGCATGGTGATATGTGTAGTGTAGTAATTATGCATTCTTGGTGTGTATGTGTACCACAGCAAGAGGTCAAGGAGTGTGAGTACCAGGAGAGGGTGAGCAAAGAGAGAGCGAATGCCCTCCTGAATAAGGCCAGGAAGGAGTGTGGGGTGCAAAACCCATCAGATAACCAACACCTGATGGAGATGTTTAATGATTTTCCTAATGAGTTGGAGAGACTTGACGATATGATCCATGATCTCCAAGCCCAAGCTGAGATGTGTATGGGTGCTGATGAAAATGTAAGGAGACATAAAAGAATATATCACTAAGACTTTAATTCTTGACTAGGTTTAATCGTGCCTTAGTATAGCCAATTTTGTGTAAAATATGTGTGTATTTCGTGACTTAGTCTGTGCTAGCTAGTATTCAGTATCAAGTTATAGCTGGAATTTCTTTATGTGTGCAGACAGTGGAAGAGTATGAGAGACGTGAAAGGATGATCCAGAGATTAACAGACGAAATCGAGCGAATTGAAGAAGACCTTGTAGGGAGGCAGGAGAAAATGGCCAAACTCAAATCTAAGTGAGAAAGCTTAGCCAATACATGTATATCAGCTCTGTTGTTTGGTTATCACAGCAGAATTCATTGTCCCACATTTTTTATACCCTAGGTGGCTCGATCCACTAAAGGAGTTACTGGCAGGAATCAATGATCGTTTCAGGGCATTTTTCTCAGAGCACACTCAAATGAACTGTGCTGGCGAGGTATCTCTTGAAGAGAACGAAGACTTTGCCAAGTATGGTATCGTGATTCGTGTCAAGTTTCGTGACAATGAAGAGCTCCAGGCACTGAATGCTCAGCGTCAGAGTGGTGGAGAAAGAAGCGTGTCGACCATGCTCTACCTTCTTGCGCTACAGGCAACTGCCTCTTGTCCATTTCGTGTTGTGGATGAAATCAACCAGGGCATGGATCCAGTGAACGAGAGGCATGTCTTTAATCTGATTGTCAAGTCTGCTTCTCAAGGAGCACAGTACTTTCTACTCACTCCAAAGGTATGTTGTTTGTGGTTATAGGTGGATGGTGGTGAGAGAGATGAGAGATGAGAGATAGAGAGAGGGAGAAAGAGTGTGACTTTCATGTGATGCTACACATGTGCAGCTGCTGCAGAACCTGGAGTACTCTGATGCTGTTCAAGTTCACATTGTCAACAACGGTCAGGAAATGATGTCATTCACGGACTGGAATATGAAACTATTCCTGCAGTGATATCTGATCTACTTAACTCTAAATTATACAGCCAGTTATGGCAAGACATCAGCTAGACATGATTGACTACAGTGATATTATTGTTTATTGACTCCATGTGTTCCATGTTTAAACACCTCCTAGCTTCAAATCACACACTTATCAACCTATGGCTGATTTAAAGTATGTTAACGATCTTTAACATTTTCCATTTAAGTTAGTCCCTTTTCACTTACCTTGCTGATCATCAGTTCTATCTATGATTATCATGACGTGTATTGCATGTACCATGCAAACTTTAATATTCTGATATTAATAGTATTATTGCGGTAAGCGTGAGTACACACTAGAATGTAAATTTGTTGAATTTCCCTTATTTTTCCCTATGTGACACCTTAAGCTATTGGCGGATACATCTTTAACTATAACTAATTTTAGTGATGGGTGTAATTCTTGATTATCATCGTACTTAATTTTGCATACCTAGTTTCGCTTTGATTCAGTTGTGACAGCCATTCTTTGTGACTTAAGGACTGATGGTAGCTATGTGCTGCTGAATTTACAATCAGAATACTCTCTAATAAGACAATTCATCTAATATAATTATAACAAAGGAAATTTAATGCTTCCTACATGCATTTTCAGACTCTGGGACTAACGTATTTGACAATATATGACAGCACCATGCAGCAACAAGGAATGTCATGCATGGACAGCTATTGGCAATTCATTACTGCAGCAAAAGGTGTGACTATGGAATGTTACTTGCCTTTGATGATGTTTGCATAAGTACTCTGTACAGCTAATTTGATAAGCAAGCCAGTGGAGTAGCAAAAAATGTCAGCATGTTTACAATGTGCATGGGGGCTATGTGTACAGTGATTCACAAACATCATGTTGGAATGGTTTCACCATTACTGTAGCTGTTCATATCTGTAACCTCTTCTGAGTCAAAAAGAGAGTTATAGATTTCTAAGTTTTTGTTTGTCCTGTCATTATCCAGTGTAGTGGCATTCAGAACTAATATCTTTGGGCCACGAGTATTGGGTAGAGTGTCACTGAAGCTCTTGTTCTCCACTACATAAGGCAGTGATATTTCGTGCTTCACATGTTTTCTTGATGGAGTAATGTTTATGTCTGTTCCTTTAGAGCGTCTCAGGTAGGTGATATACACACATATCAGAGTCATAAATAGAATGATTACGACAAGAATTCCAAACGTTGCACCAACAGCTGCTCCTGTTATTAAATCTGTCCTCTCTATGGTAATAGGGTATTACATTAAGGTATAGGAAAGGTAAATTGTAATTGCTCTATTAATTTTCCGGAAACGTACCATTGCAAGATTGTCCATTTTTGCTCAGTTGGTAGCTGTTTCTACAGCTGCATATGAATGACCCATCAGTGTTTGAACAAGTGTGTTGACACCCTCCATTGTTGCTCTCACATTCATTGATATCTGGTGTATACAAAATGAAGTCTGGCTGATGATTTTTGTACAGAATCAGACAGGTACAAGGTTCAAAGATTACCTAAACAAGTTTTCCCATCAGGAGCAATTTGATAGCTTTGGTTGCACTTGCAGCTGAAACTCCCAATGCCATTCACACATAGCTGGTCACAGTTGTGTGTACCCAGTAAGCACTCGTTCTTGTCCGTACAAGTCCTTTCATCGCTGGTTAGCCTGTACCCACGATAGCAGCTGCACCAATAGGATCCCTCAGTGTTATGGCAGATATGTTCACAGTCATGTGTGTCATTAATACATTCATTAATATCTAGCAATCAAAAAATGTGATGTAGTAAGTTGAATGTGTAGAATTTGGAGGCTTACCAATGCATAACAGTCCATCACTGCCTAGTGTATAACCATTTCTACAACTGCATTCAAATGATCCATCCGTATTAGAGCAAGTATGCTGACAGTCAGCATTATTACTAGCACACTCATTTATGTCTGTAAAGGGCATATAAAAATTAATTTACAATGTCATAGTGGGACAATATTCATTGATTGGCTATTGGACAGGTATATAGACTACCTGTGCAATTTGCTCCATCAGATTTGAGCTGATAGCCTGACCCACACTCACACTCAAATACACCAATAGTGTTAACACAGAGCTGCTCACAGTTGTCTGTTCCCAATAAGCACTCATCAGTATCTATATTATTAGTGTATACATAATAATATAATTTAGCACTGCTAAGTTGAGTTCCTCATACTCGAGCTTAATAAGACCTAATTATGTCAACACTGGCTATGCATCGTTGAACTTGGGAGGAAGCATTTGGAAAATTCGATTAGCACACACTATTGGAATGTGCTCAATGAGACGAAGTAATAAGGTGCAACTGTTGAAAGTGCAGAGGCCGAGACGTACTGACTCAGGTATACCCCACTCCTACACACTACCACACTTTCAGCTTGCTATAATACAGTATGTGCTGTATGATACTTTTTGAAGAGGTCTACCTACCTTTGCAGGACCTGCCATCACCGTCTAGTTGGTAGCCGTCTCTGCAACTACATTCAAATGATCCATTTGTGTTGGAGCATAATCCAGGTTCACAACCTCCACTATTGTTTGCACACTCGTCAATATCTATCACAAGCATGAAGTACAATCACATTGTACAAATTAGTGACTTTCATAGACTCACCGCTACACGTATGGTTGTCAGGATTGAGTAGATAGCCTAGCACACAGTCACACGCAAAGCCACCTCCCATAGGAACATCAATGCAATGTTGCTGGCAGTTATGAGTGCCGACTGCACATTCATCAGTATCCAGACACGACCTTCCATCGCTTGCTAGTGTATATCCTTCATAGCAGCTGCACTCAAAGGAATCCACGGTGTCTGTGCAGATGTGATCACAGATGCTAGCATTGGCTCTACACTCGCTGATATCTGGCCAGAAGAGAGGAATATAGGTTAGTGACAAAACACGGTTTTATTGTTGCTTATATGTACCTGGGCTGACATTCAAGTGGAGTAGTACTTTGTCATCTGCTATAGCATTTTGTGAACCAATTCTCAGTGAGCTATTGATCATCACTTCTTCCTGCTGCCAGATGTAGTGACTAATGTTTGAACTGGACATGAAAAACAGCTCAAAGCTTTGTTTTTCCAAAGGAGGCAGCTCTATTCCTATAATGTCTACCTCAGACTGGACAATAATCTGATAAGTCTCATTCAGTCTACATTGAAATGTTTGGTTACACATTGACATTTCTTCGCACTCCACTCCTTCCGCATCTGGGTCTATTGGAATAGTTGGGCCTCTTGTGTGATATTCCTCTTCATCTGTTGTGTTTCTTCTCCATATCTGTAGCTTTGGAGGCTGTGTGCCTTGTCCTGCTCTCCCAGATACTATCCATCCAATTATAGTGCCATTACAGGAAAAGTACATCGTGGGAATTAATCTTGTTTCGGTGAAATTGCTCAATCCATGGCCAAAGCCCTCCTCGCATGATACGTTCTCATTTTCTAAGCATGACATGCCCTCACCTGTGTGCATGTACATGAAGTTATCAGCTAACATGTCTTGAGTATTATAATCAACAAACCTTGAGCTTTGCATAGGTATAGTAATACAACAAAGAACAATAATTTTGATCTAGACATCTTTGAGGATAGCTAGATAAGCTTGCTGCATGAAGAGCTTGAACGTGAGCAGAATGCCAACTGTGTGCATGCCGTGAAGTAATAACCTTAGTATGCAATTCCATTTATTAAATGGATCATTGAGCTATAGTGTAGTGAATTTCATTATCATCAGCTGTAGGTATGTGGTTTGAATTATAGGGTTCCAGATTCCTTAAGATAGTGTGTGTCATCAGAATTGGGGTTGAAAATTTTGTCGCTATGATATAGTATGTTTCCCCACACATACACCAAATGTACGGCACTCATGCATATGCATTATACAGGTAGTTCACAAATAATATTATTATAACACTTTAGGGAAAGATAATGTGTAGGTATATATGTACTGGCACTATAACTACAAAGATAAAGTTCAGCTAACTAGCAATACTACAATAACACTTTATTAATTAAAGGACCATACACAATCACATAGTTGTATGCAGCGTGTTTCTGAGTTTAGATTTCACATTGGGGGTCTTAAAGTTTAGTGCATGCACACAAGAATTGCAAATATTGGCTGTGGAGATATGTATAGTGTAGCTTTCTCTACATGCATGTCATCATGCATCATCCAATATAGTTCCAACATGAAGATAGCCAGCCTTGTTCTCTAGAGATGTGGAAATTGTCTGGACCAAAGTGGAGAATGAGGGTCGCTTCTCTGGGGCCATCTCCCAACACCATCTCATTGTTGAATACCTGAAATACATGACAATACAAAGCACTGATTTAACATAACATCAATAAAATTTAATGCTATACATTTCACAGCTACAGGCTGAGTTGTTGGGTCTCTCCAACCTCTCCCCTCTCTGGAATAAGGTTTGCAGCGATGTTGGTCTAATGCCGGTATAGGGGACTTGGCCTCCAGTGAAAATCTCCCAGGATGTTACTCCATAACTCCACTATCATATTACTATTATTATGTGCATATATTAAGACCAATCTAATTGTATTTCTTACAATGTCAGACTTTTCAGAAAAGATATAGTCTGAAAATGTCTCTGGAGCCATCCACCTGAAAGGAAGCTTGATTCCCATGTCACCTGATAGACGGTAGTATTCCTTATTACCTGTGTTCACTGAGAGACCAAAGTCTGAAACTTTGATGACCATGTTCATATCAATCCTATATAGCACAGTACATTTCCAAATATGAATGATTGTATACTTTTATATCAAGTTAATATGTGTATGTACATGCAATTTCTTGCTGCCAAATCTCTGTGGACCACCTTTTCATGAGCAAGATACTCCATACCTTTGGCCACCTGTAGGCACATGTCCAACAGCCGCTTTTCAATGACTTCTACCTGTATGGATAAAGTATGTGCTTGTCATTAATATAAAATTTTTAATATTATTGTCGACTGGCAACTTAACCACCAGCAGTGCATATGGTGATACACATATGTACAGTATAAAAGAATCATTCATGACCATCACTGACAACACTTTGACCTCAAACTCACTTGTGATTGTACAATTTCTGTACCCGGTGCCACAACAAGACTAAACCGTTTCTTCTGTAAATAAGATAACAAGCTACCATTGGCCATATATGGCAGTATGAGGTAGGGTACAGGTCCTCCATCCAAACAGACTCCCTTCAGGTTCATTACATGCGGATGGTTGAAGCTCTTCATTTTAGCACATTCCCTAAGTAACCCCTGAACTGCATCTTCGTCAATGAAGCCTAAATTCAGTCACATTAATTTGTGCAAACGTGTTGCGGATAATTAAATCCATATATCCTCGTAAACTGTAGTATCATAACTACACATACCACCTTGTAGTTAAGTGAGTATTGGCCAATAATTGGTCTAGGACAGCCCTCCTGGGTACTACCCAGCTACAATATTCCACTGTTGGGTTTCACAGCTTATTTGAGTCAACCACTCAAATTTAATTATCCACAATGCGTCTGCACAGCAGTATATAGAGTAGGTAGTCTGGCCAGCTAGATCCTTGTCCCCTCTCCAGATTATTATTTATATACAGTTGAAGGGTACAAAGTGTGGCCACTATGGTTGAGTGGTTGATGAGTTAGGCAAACACTACAAGGTCAGGTGCATTACCTGCAGTGTGCCCGCTATAGCTAGAGCAACAGTGTAGCTAAGTAAGCTTATTACCATATATTGTGTAACTAGCAAGCGGACAGAAGTGAGCTCTCATTAGTCAGTTCAAACTAATTACAACAGCTCATTAGCAAGAGTTGCTAGACCCTTCCCCTTTGACAATAAAAACTCAGCATAATGAGTAGGAGAGGGGGAGTGGGTCTAGCTGGCCAGACTAATGGAGTAGGATACTCTCCCTCTCTCTTCCTATTATATACTCTCGATGATACTCTTGATGACATACCCTTTATTGTCTTCATGGCAACAATCTCTGTTATAGATTGGCCAGTAATATGATAGCCTTTGTACACAATGCCAAATTCACCTGGTAACACATGTCTATAGTTCATGTATAATATTTATTGCAAATTTCTTTGTTTTACCTTGTCCAATTAGATCTGCCACTCGGAGGTTAGTGAAGCTGATATTAAGGGATGGTGGGACTAGAACCATCTCATGTTGAGTTGTTTCTGAGACCCTAGTACCTGAGTTATGAAAAAATTAAGACTGCAGTACATGTAGATTTATACTGAGCTTGGATGTCAAATTTAATCAATAATATTTATTGCAAATTTCTTTATTTTACCTTGTCCAATTGGATCTACCACTCGGAGGTCAGTGGAGCTGATATTAAGGGATGGTGGGACCTTCGCCTGGACTGTCTCCCTTAGAACCATCTCATGTTGAGTTGTTTCTGAGACCCTAGTACCTGAGTTATGAAAAAATTAAGACTGTAGTACATGTAGATTTATGCTGAGCTTGGATGTCAAATTTAATCAATACTATAAATAGCTGTATTGCAATAGTTGGGGAGGATGGATTGGAAATGCCTATTATATCAGTAGCTATCATCAAACAATGGTGTAATCTGGCTTGGATTTGCTTAAGGTTAGAGCCATCATAGACATGGAACCAGTAAATAATTCAAGAAGCACATTTAAGAGTCATTACTTTGCATTGTGATCTCGACATTGGTGGTTTCGAATTCATTAGAATTTCTCTTGCAACTCATTGGAGAAATCAAAATTAATGGCAATAATATAGCAGTAGCAGCAAGAAGTAGCACTGAAATGCCAATAACTACAGTCAGAATAACTCCTACTGTCAGAGAATCACTTCCAGGACCTGTCTCGAGATATGCATAGTACAACAATAAACATATTATTCAAGCCAATAAAGTGTGGTGGATTTCGATATACTGAATCAAACTGGGAGTTTTACCCTCAGCATGCACATCACTATATATAATCAGGGTATGCATGAGCCACCCAAAGGTACCACATAGTTTATGTATGAACAAGTTATGACCCAGACAGTGTCAGCAATCAACTACTAGGTCACTCAAGGAAATGCCATCTACACTACTATAATATGGATGTTACACACACTCCTGTTAACGTACTCTTACCGGCTAGCTGTAGGGTATTTCCATGGCATTGGCTTAGTACTGGCCACACTCTATAACAATTATTGTATCAATACTACCGGTACTGCACATACTATAACCATCGCAGTACACTGAATGTGGCTTGCACAAAGTACTGCTATATGCATTGTACCAGCTGCATGTTCCAAAATTATGAAGAAAACAACCTTTAAGTACTTCGCCTAGTAACACATGCTATGGAGCACCCTGCAGAAGTCAATGTTCCTTTGCTGCCCTTTGGGTGACTCATACATTCCTAGTACAAAATATTACTTTGCTCGTCAATTGATGAACAGTTTCTTCCATCAGAGTTGAGCTGGTAACCTGGGTTACAGTCACATAAAAATCCTCCATTGATGTTGATACAGCGTTGCTGACAGTTATGTGTGCCACCTGTGCATTCATTGATATCTAGGCATGACCTTCCATCAGAAGAGAGTGTATACCCATGAATACAGCTGCACCAAAATGATCCAGTGGTGTTAATACAGATTTGATCACAGCCATCAGTATTAGCCAAGCACTCGTTAACATCTATGATGAATTTTTATGACATAATAGGCCTAATTGTGGTACTTATATAAAAGCCACAGTCATACTTTAACAACTCACCTATATCCACACTGAAAAGCAGATCTTCCTCTACCGTAAGATCTTGGGTACCAAAAGTTATGCTGGGCATAGTTATTTCCCGTCGCCAAACATGCTGTCGCTGTGGACTACCTATGAAAAGCAGCTCAAATGCTTGATTATGCAGAGGAGGCAGCTCCACTCCAATGATATCGGAGCCAGAGAGCACAGAGACATAGTTAGCTGCAGAGAGTCTGCATTGAAATTCTTGAGTGCAGTTTACGTTTTGAGTTATAGTTTCACATGCTGATCCCTGAGCATCTATTTGGATTTCTGGTCCATTCTTGAAGTATACGTTTCTGTAAGTGCTGTTTCTCCTCCAGATTTGTAGTTTTGGATATGCTGTTCCTGATCCAATTCTTCCAGAGACTGTCAACCCGACCAAAATTCCAGTACAATCGAACTCCATTGCAGGAATTAACCTTGTCTCTAGGTGATTTTGTGCAGGCAATCCTCTCTTACTACCTTGTGTACATGATAGCTGGCTGAATGTCAGGCAAGAACCTATGAAAATTGACAGCATACCTATACACTTATCATGCCAACCTGTAAACTAAACGAACCTTCAATTCCACAAGACATGAAGATAACTGCCATGATGATAAGAAACCACTTTAGAATCACCTCCATGATCAAGTTGCACCCTTTATTTTAAACAAATATTGATTGCAACTACACTTAGTCTATGTCTACAAATATACTTATGATTAATCATGAAGCCTTGAAGTTACAACAACAATGCTTAGGGTAACTATTTCTGTTTCTGTTTAATGACGTTGTGTGAAGCTCTATCTATCGAGTTTCACTGCGGTAGCTATAGTTATGGGCATGTACAACATTACATGTTACTAAGGCTTGAGCCTTAAAATTAAATAATGGCCTTGTCAATCACTTTAAGATAAAATTCAACCTAAGTTTGCCAATATACTGATTCATGCAAAGTCTGTTCAAAAAGTCTTACACAGATTTTATTATTGCATGGCTTTATGAAATCAGTCTGAGGTACTATCCACCATCAGCAGCATTAATTAGTATACATGCCACACAGCACAAGAAGAAAGATTGTAAGAAGTAGTGGAGTACCATCTGCTCCTGACCACAAGTTTAATACTAGTTGTGCTATTCACCCTGACCTCTGCATAATAAAAGAATTTTTTGTTTGGTGAAATATTAAATAGCTAGGTAGAATCTGATTTGAGCCCATACTCTATATATATGACATGCACGCATGATAAATTATAGCTATGCATATATACCTCATTAGAGCAATAATTGCCACATGTATGGAGAATCTATTCTGGTAAACAGCAATCATTAATTTGCAATTGGTGTTCTGTGCAGAAGTAATGGATAGGTCCATGCACCATACTACTACATGTTCGGCCAGTTTATATGCATGCAGACACGTGATCAAATTTATTAGTTATTGAATGCATGACATTAGCTATGTGAAATGATTGAATAATCATTATAATATTATTATGGCTATGACAATTTTTATAATAATTATGGAGATTCAGTCTTCCTTTGCATTTCCAAACGTGGCATCATAATCCATAAAAGCTCCAACATGAAGATAGCCAGCCTTGTCCTCTAGAGATGTGGAAATTGTCTGGACCAAAGTGGAGAATGAGGGTCGCTTGTCTGGGGCCATCTCCCAACACCATCTCATAATTGAATACCTGAAGTGTATTTATTCAAAGTAACCCAGCCTCAATTTTAACAAGGCAGTAATATGTACATTTCAGCACTGCAGGCTGAGTTATTGGGTGTCTCCAGCTCTCGCCTCCTTGAAATAAGATTTGCAGTGATGATGGTTTAACACCAGCATAGGGGACTTGGCCTCCAGTGAAAATCTCCCAGTATGTTACTCCATAACTCCACTGTCATAATATACACTGGGTGAAACTAAATCATACAAGAAGACAAGCCTTCTTACTGTGAACATCAGACTTCTCAGAAAAGATGTAATCTGAAAATGTCTCTGGAGCCATCCATGCACCTGAAAGGAAGCTTGATTCCCATGTCACCTGAAAGACGGTAATATTCCTTATCACCTGTGTTCACAGAGAGACCGAAGTCTGAAACTTTGATGATCATGTTCATATTGATCCTGTAGCACATGTCCATTTCTAAACATGAATGTATACTTTTATGTCAAGTTAGTATGCGTATGTTACATGCAATTTCTTGCTGCCAAATCTCTGTGGACCACCTTTTCACGAGTAAGATACTCCATACCTTTAGCCACCTGTAGGCACATGTCGAACAGCCGCTTTTCAATGACTTCTCCCTGTAAATTATATCACGATTCTTAACCACCAGTGCTCACACAGGTATGTACAATACAAAAAAATAGAACCATTCATGACCATCACCGACAAAAATTTTGACTTCAAACTCACTTGTGATTGTACAATTTCTGCAGCCATTTCTACAACTGCATTCAAATGATCCATAAGTATTAGAGCAAGTATGCTGACAGTCGCCATTATGACTAGCACACTCATTTACGGCTGTAAAGGGTATATAAAAATTAATGTACACAGTGGGACAACATTCATTGATTGGCTATTGGACAGGTATATAGACTACCTGTGCAATTTGCTCCATCAGACTTGAGCTGATAGCCTGACCCACACTCACACTCAAATACACCAACAGTGTTAACACAGACCTGCTCACAGTTGTCTGTTCCCAATAAGCACTCATCATCATCTATATTATTAGTGTATGTGTATGCATAATAATATAATTTAGCACTGTTAAGCACTGAGTTCCTCATACTCGAGCTTAATAAGACCTAATTATGTCAACACTGGCTATGCATTGTTGAACTTGGGAGGAGGCATTTGGAAGATTCAATTAGCACACACTATTGGAATGTGCTCAATGAGATGAAGTAATAAGGTGTAACTATAGAAAGTGCAGAGGCCGAGACATACTGACTCGATCAGGTATACCCCACTCCTACACACTATCATATTTTCAGCTTGCTATAATATAGTATGTGCTGTATGATACTTTTATGAAGAGGCCTACCTACCTTTGCAGGACCTGCCATCACCGTCTAGTTGGTAACCATCTCTGCAATTACATTCAAATGATCCATTTGTGTTGGAGCATAATCCAGGTTCACAACCTCCACTATTGTTTGCACACTCGTCAATATCTATCACAAGCATGAAGTGCAAAAAAAATCACATTGTACAAATTAGTGACTTTCATAGACTCACCACTACACGTATGGTTGTCAGGATTGAGTAGATAGCCTAGCACACAGTCACACGCAAAGCCACCTCTCATAGGAACATCAATGCAATGTTGCTGGCAGTTATGAGTGCCGACTGCACATTCATCAGTATCCAGACACGACCTTCCATCGCTTGCTAGTGTATATCCTTCATAGCAGCTGCACTCAAAGGAATCCATGGTGTCTGTGCAGATGTGATCACAGATGCTAGCATTGGCTCTACACTCGCTGATATCTGGCCAGAAGAGAGGAATATAGGTTAGTGACAAAGTACAGTTTTATTGTTGCTTATATGTACCTGGGCTGACATTCAAGTGGAGTAGTACTTTGTCATCTGCTATAGCATTTTGTGAACCAATTCTCAGTGAGCTATTGATCATCACTTCTTCCTGCTGCCAGATGTAGTGACTAATGTTTGAACTGGACATGAAAAACAGCTCAAAGCTTTGTTTTTCCAAAGGAGGCAGCTCTATTCCTACAATGTCTACCTCAGACTGGACAATAATCTGATAAGTCTCATTCAGTCTACATTGAAATGTTTGGTTACACATTGACATTTCTTTGCACTCCACTCCTTCTGCATCTGGGTCTATTGGAATTGCTGGGCCTCTTGTGTGATATTCCTCTTCATTTGTCGTGCTTCTTCTCCATATCTGTAGCTTTGGAGGTTGTGTGCCTTGTCCTGCTCTTCCAGATACTATCCATCCCATTATAGTGCCATTACAGGAAAAGTCCATCGTGGGAATTAGTCTCGTTTCGGTGAAATTGCTCAATCCATGGCCAAAGCCTTCCTCACATGATATACTCATGCTTTCTGAGCATATTGTACTCTCACCTGTATGTATGAAGTAATCTGTACCAATAGTCTTGAGCAAATTAACAAACCTTGAGCTTCACATAGGTGCAATAAAGCAACCAAGAGTGGTAATAACTTGAGAGCCAGTTCTAAACTAGACATCCTTGAGTAGCTAGCTAGCTAGGCTTGCTGAAAAGCTTTGGACTTTAGTAGAATGACTACATGTACAATATGCTGCATACCATGAAATATTAGTTAACCTTTGTATGCAATTCCATTTATTAAATGGATCATTGAGCTAACTGTAGTAGTGAATTTCATTATCACTAGCTGTAGGTATGTGGTTTGAATTATATAGGTTCCAGATTCCCAAAGAAGATGCATATGTGCCACCAGAATCTGAAAATTTTTTGCTATGGTCTGGTAACCATTACCATACTTGTATAATAACCACTGCACTTGAGGGAAAGATGTGCATATGTATCACAAAGATAAAGTTTAGCTTAGCTAGCACACTGTAAAAACAGATGGGTTACTTTAACCCTCTTTAGGTTATCTCAGTTGCAAGGTGCTTGTCCCAAGACAGTTCCGATTCACTTATCTATGCTGACAAGTAAAGTAATCATTGTCCCCTCCCTCACACATGCACATGCACATGCTGATTTAATGTGAAATAATATTATGCTACTTGATTATCGTAGTCATAATTAGTTGTTGGAGGAGTAAACTTTACTGTCTGCAACTCAGTCAACATAGTTACTTCAGTTGCATGTAGGAAAGCGGGTTACTCCTCCAACAACTAACAGTAATTAAGTAGCATAATATTATTTCACATTAAATCAGCATGCACATGTGCATGTGTGAGGGAGGGGACAATGATTACTTTACTTGTCAGCATAGATAAGTGAATCGGAACTGTTTTGGGGCAAGCACCTTGCAACTGAGACAACCTAAAGTGGGTTAAAGTAACCCATCTGTTTTTACAGTGCAATACTACAAAAATACTTTATTAAAGGACCACACACAAGTGAGGTCTTAAAATTTAGTGTGCCCACCTCGCACAAGAATTGTGAATAATGTGAAGTAATAATACATGTTTCTTTCGATTATGACGGATAAGTGTGAAATTAGAATATAAGCTATGGAGATTTGTACAGCCTAGCTTCTTCTGCATGCATGTCCAGATGTGTCATCATGAATAATCCGATAAAGCACCAACACGAAGATAGCCAGCCTTGTCTTCTAAAGATGTGGAAATGGTCTGCACCAAAATGGAGAATGAGGGTCGCTTGTCTGGGGTTGTCTCCCAACACCATCTCATTATTGAATACCTGAAGTATAATATTATGACAGTAATACATAAGCACCCACCCTCGATTTACACATAGCAATAATAACATACATTTCACTGCTACAGACTGAGTTATTAGGTGTCTCCAGCCTCTCACCTCTCTGGAGTAAGGTTTGCAGTGATGCTGGTCTAACATGAGCATAGGGGACTTGGCCTCCACTGAAAATTTCCCAGCATGTTACTCCATAACTCCACTGTCATAAAGAAGTATGTGAAAATAAATCATACAAGAAGAAAAGCCTTCTTACAATGTCAGACTTTTCAGAAAAGATGTAATCTGAAAATGTCTCTGGAGCCATCCACCTGAAAGGAAGCTTGATTTCCATGTCATCTGAAAGACGGTAGTATTCCTTGTCACCCATGCTCACGGACAAACCAAAATCTGAAACTTTGATGATCATGTTCATGTCTATCCTGTAGCACAGTTTCCAAATATATACTTATGTCAATTAATATGCGTAGTATTTCATACATGCAATTTCTTGCTGCCAAATCTCTGTGGACCACCTTTTCACTGGCAAGATACTCCATACCTTTAGCCACCTGTAGGCACATGTCCAATAGCCGCTTTTCAATGACTTCTACCTGTAAATGATGTCACGATTCTTAACCACCAGTGCTCACACATGCGCAGGTATTTACAATACAAAAAAATGTAGAACCATTCGTGACCATCACTGACAAAAACTTTGAGCTCAAACTCACTTGTGATTGTACAATTTCTGTACCAGGTGCCACAACAAGACTAGATCGTTTCTTCTGTAAATAGGACAACAAGCTACCATTGGCCATATATGGCAGTATGAGGTAGGGTACAGGTCCTCCATCCAAACAGACTCCCTTCAGGTTCATTACATGCTGATGGTTAAAGGTCTTCATTTTAGCACATTCACTAAGTAGTTGTTGAACTGCTCCTTCGTCAAAGAAGCCTATAAATTTAGTTACATTCATCATAATCTGCAGCATGCTGGAGTATATAATATATTTGTTAGTATACCTTTCAGTGTCTTTATTGCAACAATTTCTGTACTAAACTGAACAACAAGGTAGCCTTTGTATACTATACTGAATTCACCTGCATAGTCAATGATTATACTATGTCAGCATTTCCCCTTCAGTTTTACCTTGTCCAATCGGATCTGATATTTGGAGGTTGGAGCAGCTGATAATGAAAGATGGTAGGATTTTTGCTCCCCTTTGAGCTAACATCTGACTGTGTTGTGTCGTTTCAAAAGCTGAATCAAAATTTTTGTTTGTCTCAGGAGTAGATTGGATGTGGAGCCTACCTGAGACACGAAAGAATTGCATAGATATAATAATCCATTCTGCATAATAATAGCAATTAATGAACAGTTTAGGACATTGAATAATCTCAAAGACCTTGGGATTACTATTTACCTTGCTCTGGGCTCTCATTCGATTCCCTTCCAGGTTTACTTCTTTTTCTCTGCAGCTTAATCCATAGCAGGATAACTACAGCAGTACATAGTAGCAAACCAACACCAAAGCCTCCACCCATGACAGCAGTTATTATTATGGTTGTTGAGCTTTCAGTCCCTGCATAATAACAATATTGGCTTGAAGCTATTACAGTCAAACTCCTACTGCCAGTGGTCTCAACACAGTGAGACAATCTATTGTATATTGGTCCCGAAGGCTGATTATCGACTATGCAGACTCTGGCTATAGGAGGTGATCCTCTCCTTAAAGGTCTGCTACTAAAGTTTAGAATTTACGTAACTAATGTGCTCACTAGTACAGTATCTTCCATCAGAGTTAAGCTGGTGGCCAGAGTCACACCCACAAAAATATCCTCCATTAATGTTCATACATTGCTGCTGGCAGCCATGATCATATGTGCCAGGTGTGCATTCATCAATGTCTTGACAGGATCGTCCATCAGAAGAGAGAGTGTAACCGTCAATGCAGCCGCACTGAAATGATCCAGTGGTGTTGCTACAGACTTGGTCACAATCATTCAAACACTCCTGAGAGTCTGCTTAAAATAGGAACATCATACACTGCAAAAACTGGTGGGTCATGTTAACCTAACATGGGTTATCTGAGTTGCACTTGTTTCTAGTCACATGAGAGTCAACACAATGCTGACAAGAAATCACCAGATCCTTTCATACACTTACCATTGTAATGATGATAATGATTGTTTCATAGTGTTGATCAATTATCACAATACTGCATTCTATACTTGGCATGATTTTAGTTCCGAAAAACACTGACGTGAGTTATTAATTGTGAGTTATACTCACATCAGTGTTTTTCGGAACTAAAATCATGCCAAATATAGAATGCAGTATTGTGATAATTGATCAATACTATGAAACAATCATTATCACCATTACAATGGTAAGTGAGTGAAAGGATCTGGTGATTTCTTGTCAGCATTGTGTTGACTCTCATGTGACTAGAAACAAGTGCAACTCAGATAACCCATGTTACGTTATCATGACCCACCAGTTTTTGTAGTGTAGACAGAATAGCTAAAGCCTACGTTGATTTGGGCACAGGATTAGCAATAATGAACCAATAGCATAATATAATCTCAGCCAATTATATCACCAACAAAGATTACAAAAGGTATGCAATATTGCTACTTACCCCGTAGAACTTCTACTTTCAGAAGTAAGTCATCTCCTACTTGAATGTCATTGGTGCCCATTATTAATGAATTGGATGTAGTGATTTCTGTTTGCCAAACATATTGTTGCTGTTGGGAAGCTACGAAAAATAACTCAAATGCTTGATTGTTTAAAGGAGGCACCTCCACTCCAATGATGTCAGATCCAGAAGAAACAGAAACATAATTAGCTGGAGACAGTCTGCAGTGAAATTCTTGAACACAGTTTGCATTTCTGATCATCATTTCACATCCTGATCCTTCAGCATCTATTTGAATTTCCGGTCCATTCTTGGAGTACACGTTTCTGTCAGTACTGCTTCTCCTCCAGATTTGTAGCTTTGGATACAGTGTTCCTGATCCATTCCTTCCTGAGACTGTCCATCCCACCAGAGTGCCAGTGCAGTTAAACTGCATTGTTGGAATTAGTCTTGTCTCGGGGCTATTGTAATCTAGTCCTCGTTTAACACCTTCTGTACATGACAGCCGACTAAATGTCAGGCATGAACCTATAATTATTGGTTAGAATAGTTGATATAGGTACCTACAGCCCTGTATGAGCTCTTCTTAACAATAATGCAAATTCATGTATACATGATTATAATACTAGGCATGTCAGAGTCCATGGCAAACGTTTTACCCACAAAAAAGCCTACAAACGGCTGAATATTTCAGGGATCATGATCTGCTCACTACAGCAGCTATGGCACTCATTACCAACTAAACATACTGCTGGAACTATATATCTCTGATTAACACACATTCTCTAGGGAATAATTATTGTACACACAATTAGACTTGGATTCACCTTATCCAATCTTGACTATTGCTAGTACAATTATTTTGACTTGCGATCGAATGTGTGTGATTACCTATACTACCAATATGTACGCAGGAATGTTTGGCCCAAACCCTATAGCCCTATTTTGTCAAAACAGATGCCTTATATATATGCAAAGTGCACACAATTTAAAATCAATCTTTGTTTCTTATGGACTGTTTGTTTGTCTCACAATTCAGAATAATTAAGAAATGTATTACTACGATACAATAAATATTTTATATTAATATTATGCGTGTGTACATGAGTGTGCATACGTGTTTGTGTGTATGCCTGTTTGGAGCAGATATGTACGTGAGCTCAATGTTTCATGTATCAAGCCTAGCTGAATCTGAAAGGGTGAGGCAGTGCAGTTATACAACCAGCTAGTAAATGTTGACACCAAAAAATTCTATTCGTAGATAACACGATTAAAGCATTTGGAAATTTTAAAACAGCCATGTCTCCACATGACCCAACAGATTTTTACCAAATTGTATTGTGAAGTCTCCTCTATCGTTGTATGTAGAAAATAAGTGGAGAAACTGAACAAGTTATAATTTGAGTTATAATAATATTATGCCTACATCTAGCTATATGTATATAACAAACCTTCAGCTCCATAATATGCTGAATATGGTGCAGTGACCAAAACTGCCACACCAATGATGACAATAATGGGAATCATCCTATAATTGACACAGTATTATCTCAAAACGTCATGATATCATACCCCTCCCTTTGGAATTAAGACTTGAAGTAGCTAGGTGACTCAGAGTGCTATTTTGTATTACTATTAGCAAGCTAAGCTAAGTTAAACTTACTATTTGATTTGTAGCCTAGGCTCTCAAGCATCAGTGCGACTGCCACACACACGAGTAAACAGGAAACGGAAACGGAATCAGGACACTGAGCCTTTAGTGAAGGCGTTTTCTTGCGGAGAGTCGTTTCTGAGAGTTCTGAAAACTTCCAGCCAACACAGTGACTTTTAAGACTTCCTTGCACCCTGATTCTCTGTTCTTGAGCAGCTGCACACAGCTAGCTATTAAAAACTAACTGAGCTGTTAGTTCAGGATAAGGCCATGATGGTTTGATCAGCGGTAATAATAGTTAGGGCCACTATTCAATGAATGACAGTTTCTCATCCACCGCCCGCGCGCCCCGCACCTTCCTAGCCTTTGCCATATTTCCTAATACGCATGCGCAAACATGGTCACACTCTCGTGGTCGCAAAATACGCATGCGCACACGAACTGTACACCCACTAGTCTATCGAGCTAGACCCTTCCAGGCGCTTATACTACGCGCGGGAGGATAAGCGCCTGGAAGGGTCTAGCTCGATAGACTATACACCCACCTGCATCGTTTATACAAAAACTAGTTCTGTGGCAGGAAATACGTGTTTACATAACACAGTCTACACTAAGCCCTCACTTTTGGGCGATTGTGGAATGTAATTAGTTATCCATTAGTATAACCACGAGTAGTAACCACTAATGACGTTACCTTGCGTTTGTAGCGTTAACGCGCGCGTTTCGCGTGCCCGCTTACTCATATATATATACTGTAGTGTAACATCAACGCCCACGCGCTACATCACACAGTCCTGCAGTACATCAAGAAATGGTCCTGGTCGACATTTTGCAAGTGCATATTTCACACGAGCAAGGGATTTAGCCAAGTCTACAGCACTGGGTAACTCTAGAGGTCAAACTCTCCATGTGATCTCCATATGTGACCGGCTATGAGAAAAGGGACCATTTGGGATTTTTCATAAAAATTGAGTTTTTAGCATGTATGGATAGCTTTGTGTATGCTGCATACAATAGTTGATCACAGGCTGAGTTATGACCATTTTTATGCACTCAGATTGATAGATTCGTTTTCTGAAAATAGGCGTTATTAAATAATTTTTGCACTTAATTGTACACATCTGAGCAACTAATTACATCCATAATTACATCTTACATGTCATAAACATAAAGTATAATATATCAATATGAAGCCAAAAACCTATATATTTAGATAGACTGAAAAACAGAAAAGTGAAGAAAATTTGATTTTTTTTTACATTTTGGCAATTGTTGGAAATTGAAATTTTATCCCAAACGGTCCCTTTTCTCATAGCAGGTCACATATGACTTCGCTGTGACCTTTCGCATCAGGTTGTCCAGAAAGCTGAAATGCTAGCCACGATCTTGGCAGTTGGTTGGTGAGCGATTGGCTACATATCTCATCAACGAAGACAGCTAAAGAAATGGAACTTCTTCCATGTTTTAGTATAATTGTAGTCTAATCTGTGTCTGTGTCTGCTAGTCTACAAAGCTCTTCATGCTGTGACAGTACGTTATTGAATGCGTAAATTATTTTCAATTTTCATGATCATATAATTCAACAAATACACTAAATATTATTTAGTCAAGTAAATATACTATACTATTGGAGATACTCTCCTTCCAGTTGAAGTATGAAAGCCTCGGTAGTCTTCGCATCAGGTTGTCCAGAAGGTTGAAAATGACTCGGCCAGATCTTTGTGGTCGTTCATAATATTTGGCTGTCTGTAGTGAAGACGCTACACTTCAAACACAAACTGGAGGTACCCAGACGTCGTTTAGGTAGTCTGCTAACAGCCCACTGTGTCCAGAGTCCCAGGGATAGGCCTACTGCCAGCAACTAAACTTTTTTGCCGTGCATATTTACCGCGGTCAAAGCCTCCATATGTTCAATACAGCAACCGCAAACCGGAAGCGATCGAGCAAAAACGAGGGCTTAGTGTAGACTGAACAGTTTTCCTGTTCAAGATTAAAGGCACTGTGTCCCTATATAAGGGCCGCGTGTTACTATTTTTAAAAACATTTGAAATCAACCGCAAAACGTGACGAATATGGACGTCACACGCGCGCAAGCG
This sequence comes from Stappiaceae bacterium, assembly GCA_964291365.2. Lineage (GTDB taxonomy): Bacteria > Pseudomonadota > Alphaproteobacteria > Rhizobiales > Stappiaceae > JBDWFY01. The sequence continues at coordinate 31,060 of OZ219973.1, read as the reverse complement.
CTATAGCGGTATCGATCATGCCGTAAGCCGCGCCCACGGTCAGCTATCAATCGATCTATCCCAACGCGCCTACGATGGCAGATAAGCCCAAGAAGCGAAGGCTACACATCGAAGAGAGAGGTAATCCGGTCCTTCTGCATCCTTCAGTACACTCGCGAAGTCGATTTCGCTAGCTAACGCCAAAGTACACGCCCGATCGCGGGCGCATGGCTAACTCGGCCAGTCAGGCACGAGGAGGCCGACGTGGAGGCACGGGCAAGTGGCGTGATCGCGACGTCACAAAACCACATCGCCCACGTACTTGATTGGATAAAGGGGATCCCCATCCGGCTTCCGTTACTAAAAATACGCTTATATGGTGACACAGTTCCTTTAAGATTAAATAATGGCATAGTGGTAATGGGCCACCCGCCCGCATACTATTCTAGGGAAGTCCCCTCAACAAACTTAATAGTGGCCTTATGAAAAGGCATAATACAATTAATCTTCAAAAAGAGCCATAATAGCTATTGACTAAATAGCTAACTAGTATATACCCCTATAACTATTCAGTACAAATCTTCAGCTCCATTATTACTGTGGGTGATCAAAGCTGCCACAATACCCTGATAGTGACAGCTATGAATTTTGTAGCTACACTTTAGGCTATTTAATTATGCACATTACCCCTGCATGTACACACATATCGATTTCCTGAAACATTTGGGATATGCAGTGACTATCATATTATTTGAGCTTTTAATAATCCCTGCAGATGAAAATAGTTATGTAAAATCACGCCTTTTTCAAAATCCCCACAATGCATCCGTTTTTAACATGCAATAAATATTATATTATGGCCACTTCTATCTGTATATCCACGTGTCTGCTTTGATGTATAATGTTGATATCAATCTGTCCACGTATCCACTACAATATTATTACATAACGGATGCACAACCAGATGTCGGATGTCTGACATCTGGTTGTGCATCCATTATGCAATAATATTGTAGTGTACAGAATTATAAGAATTATGATGAAATGATAGAGCGTGCATGTCATGATGTATGGGAAAGAACGCGAATATAACTTTAAGGTGATGCATCTCTATGCAATTAATAATTATGTCTTAAAATTAATGTTAGATGCTTTCAAAATGGCCTCAGTATTGAATTTGAACTTGACCATGTTCACAGCACCACTCTATAGTAGTAGGCATGTCAGAATCCAAATTTTTCCCAATAAAAAAACCTGCATGCAGCTAAATAATTATTATTACAATGTTTCAATGGTCATAACTCCTCACTACAGTGAGCTACAAACACCAAACTTGCACCAAATACTTCAGGAAAGTTAGCACTACATTGCAGTACCCAAAGTGTTTGGTTGTAACCACTTCCGGTATTGCAGGACTTCAGGGAAATTCCATAAAATGCCACGCACTTGACAAGGATGGCACACAAAAGGTGCTAGTAGGTTGCTTCAATTTGCTCCATGATGCCCACCACTCCTGGAGGTTTTATGGTCCTAGGGGTAACTTAAGGCACTGATTTCAAATTTTTTAGTAGTTTCCACCATTTCTGAAGTGTTTAGTTGAAACAGCTCAATAAGCATTTTATATTGGATGAAAGGACATATGTACACTTGATAAAATTTGTTCAAAATATGAAAAATGAAATTTTTGGCTCAAATTACCCCTATATAGACTATTTCTTTTGTTGTTTCTAAAGAACTATGTGCTCGTCTCACAATTCAGTGATATACATTCTAGTTTAGAACGTATAATTATTATGTGCATGTGTGTGCACATGTGTAAACAAGTGTGTGTATCATTCTGTGTGCACATGTGTGTGTTTGAGCTGACATCTAGACTAATAATTAAAATTTGGAGTATGAAGCCGGATTCTGGAATTCTTGAGGCAGTGGAGTGCCAGCTACAATAGCAGTCAGACAAAAATGCACCAAAAATGTTTTATCGACAGGTGCATGATAAGTTGATCAGTAAAGCAAGCAGAGAGGCACTTACATGTTATATTTCAAGTTTGAAGTCAATCGGAAGTGTGGTTGTTGAGTTATAGTCTTCCAAAGTAAACTACATATTACGTGCCATGCCCCTATTGGAATACTGTATACAGGAATGGTAGAAAAAAACAAGATGTTTGGAAATTTTAAAACAGCCATATCTCTGTAACCACTTAATGAATTTTTACAGAACAAAGACCAAATTGTACGTTAATAAGAGAGAAATGGCTGCATGCAGGTGGCAGTTATGAATAGAGGTGTGCAGCTACACTATAATACAATGAAAAGGTGTACTACCATTCAGTGGGCATATTGCTACTTGGGCCAACTTCAAAATCAGTGCTGTGCATGACTTTCCTAAAATACACACAAACATGGTCCAGTGCTATTTTACTTCTACAACTGCAATTCACTACAGTATCCGCACTTAAAACAAGAAGTTAAATCAAAGGACAGCTCTTTGTGTATCATGATTAGGCCACTCCAAAACAATTACTTGTTTCTCATCCCCCCTCAGCCCTAAAATTGATGCGGGCGGGCGGCATTTTTGGCGAGTAATGGTCGTCAAAATCACAAGTTTGGTAGGAAATGGTTCTCAAAATTGTAAGTTCAACTCGTCCAAAAATTGAGGCGGTATACTTTTGTATTGTGCGGGTACAGTACAGATGGACTTACATGCGGGCGGAAATCGAGGGGGGATGAGAAACAACTAATTGATTTGGAGTGGCCTTAGCTAAAATGTGTACATGCACTGTATTTATGCATATTTCCACCAAAATTTAGATGTTTTTAACCACTATAAATATTCCCACCACATTTGGTGTGCAGCACCAGTTAAAAATCATGTCACGCGGCTATAATATGTAACGAGATGAATTTCCACTTTTATTTTTGCAGTGCATGGTTCAGCACTTATAAACAAATCTGTGGGTACCCAGTTGTAAGAATGGCAAGCACTGCAAGTTGCTCTTACTACTGAATACCCTCAAATTTGTTTGCGTACTGTAACTAGCAGCGTGTTCAAGAATTTGGCTGGCTTACCAGAACAGTTTCCTCTAAGCTGGTAGCCTGGGTTACAGTCACATACAACTCCTCCATTGATGTTGATACAGCGTTGCTGGCAGTAATGTGTGCCAGTTGTGCATTCATTGATATCTAGGCATGACCTTCCATCAGAAGAGAGAGTGTAGCCATCACTACAGCTGCACTGAAATGATCCAATAGTGTTGGTACAGACTTGATCACAGCCATCAGTGTTAGCCAAACACTCGTCATTATCTGCCGGTAATCAGGGAAATAATTCTATTATAAAAGCTACAGTCACATAATATTATTTATCTGCTATTCAGTAGGCAGGGGCGTAGGCAGAAAATTTGAAAGGGGGGTTGCACACGCGCGTGCGAAATTTTTTATAGGACACGCCCACTTAATTAAAACCACACCCATTTTATTGGATTCTGTCAACAATAATGTGGTAGTGGTCGTCATCCGTGTTAGATACTAGCCTGTCAAAAGGGCTAGGGGGGTGTTCAAACCCCCCCCCCCCCCCCCCCCCGCCTACGCCCCTGATAGCTATGACATGCATGCCACTCCAAATTCAAAATCAGTGCAAGCAGCTGCGCATGACTTCCCAGTGGAGTACATGATACCAACATGGTCCAGCGCTTCTACAACTGCAATTCACTACAGTATTCCTAACAATTATGTGCACTTTCTGTTTCGCTCTTGCAGAATGAAAAACAAGAAGCCAATTAAATCAAAAGACAACTCATGATGGCAATCCAAACGTGACAAAACTATCAAACAGCAATATTGAAAGTGCAAAAGTACAAAGGCATACGTGTTGGAAATGTGGGGAAATGTCATGTTTTGGTTAATAGGATATGTAGGAATTTTTAGTTTTGGTCCAGTGAATGGCAAGCACTGCAGGTTGTCCTTACTACTGAATACCCACAAATTTGTTTACATACTGTAACTAGTCAGTGTGTTAATTTGGCTGGCTTACCAGAACAGTTTCTTCTGTCAGAATTGAGCGGGTAGCCTGGGTTACAGTCACATAAAAATCCTCCATTGATGTTGATACAGCGTTGCTGGCAGTAATGTGTGCCAGTTATGCATTCATTGATATCTAGGCATGACCTTCCATCAGAAGAGAGAGTGTAGCCATCAATACAGCTGCACTGAAATGATCCACTAGTGTTGGTACAGACTTGATCACAGCCATCAGTGTTAGCCAAACACTCATCATTATCTGCCGGTAGTCAGGGAAATAATTCTATTATAAAAGCTACAGTCATTTTTCGACTTGTAAACTACAATACTGTGGTGACTAAAATAAGTTAGTAACCTACATGACATTGTAACAAATTGGTACCTGGTAACATGGATGCCATAGACTAAGTGTGCAATAATATTATAATAATGTTAGGGATGCACATACCTTGATTAACTTCCAAACTTAGCAACAATTGATCACCTAGATGATGAAAGGAATGGTTGGGTACATCAATGATACGCACTGAAGAATCTAACAGCTGCCTTCGAAAAATGTAGTGATCTTGTGTGTCTGGAACTGATATGAAAAAGAGATCAAAACCACTACTACTAGTCATTAGAGGTAGTTCCACTCCAAGAATATCCCCACGTTGAACAGAGACTCGCTTGGCTTCTCTTAGTCTACACTGGAAGATTTGGCCACATGTTTTTGTGAGAGTTTCACAAGCTGTTCCACCAGCGTCTATTTGAATGGCCCGGCCTTGCTTGTCGTAGTAACTCCGTTGTGAGCTATTCTGTCTCCAGACCTGTAGCTTGGGGTACTGTGCTCCTTCTCCCCTTCTTCCAGCCACTGTCCACCCCACTATCATACCAGGACAGGTAAAGTTCATCGAAAAGAGGATTCTTGTCTCAATTGTGTTCGATAGTCCTTTTAGTAGTCCTCTTGAACATGATAAGTATGTTGACGTCAAGCACTGCAGCTGACCTGTGGTTGGAAAGCAGTCCATGAGACTCAATATTATGTTTTGATTGGCATACCTAGAGTTGCATGTGCAAGAATAGCTACCGTTATCAGCTGATATTGTGCAATCATTCTGCTCAATCTTTTAGCTTAACAAGTCATAAACATGTAGATTAGCTGTGTGGCAAATTATATATGGCATTAAATTTATAGCATGCACAACTTCCCTTAACTGTGTGTGCACTTCCCAGTGAAGCCTTATTGTTATGTACATTAGTTTTGCATAATTACCTATGACATAGATCAAAACACTGCCATGGCAGTGTGTATATATGTGAAATTGTACTGTGGCTAGGGAAATATCATGATATTGCCCTGTGGTGAGGGCAATGTCATGATATTGCCTAGTCTCGTACCCAGCCCGTATCTGCACGCGCGAGAAACGGTCTGGTGCACCAAGTTCAAATACTTGGCCCTGTTCCCCAAAATGAGGAACGTCCAATCAAATTGCAGAATGATTACATCATCACATCGGAATGAAATCGCAACGTACCGCGTGCGCGAGTCGATCATACCTTGTGGACGTGGATAGGCTGGCCATCAGAATGGGAATCCAATAACTAGAGGTATCATTTTAATTGGATTAACATGGTGTGTCATGTGACATGCTCGCTTCCGTCTGGCCCAAGTATTTGAACTTGGTGCACCAGACCGTTTCTCGCGCGTGCAGATACGGGCTGGGTACGAGACTAGATATTGCCCTGTGGCTGTGGTGCAATTAGAGGCTTCACCGGACCAAAACTAAGATTTCCTGCATGTCCTGCTTACCAGAACATGACATTTCTAACACATACCTGGCAGAGGATAGGGCGAAATTTTATGCAAACATGAAATGTGTAGAAAATCTTGCCCTATCCTACAGATTTCCTACATGTACAAAATCCAAATTTGTAAAATCTGAAAGTGATGATCATGTTACTGTTGATCCTATGACAAAGTGTACCAAACAATGACATCTGGTCATGCATCACATTATTTGTACTTTGTATTACTATTAAAATTGATGTGTACTCTGTACTGGCAATCTCATGATCAGCAGTCAGTGTCATAGTCTTAATTCAAGTACATCAAGCGTGCCAGCGTGCATGCACGTGCAAAGCCCCAACTTGTAACTCATTAATAAAATTGTTACAGAGTCAGCGAGGTAGCTGATTTCGTAATGTAAAGTTAATGCATACAGAATTATAAGAATATTGTAGAGTGTGCATGTCATGATGTATGATGTGGTTTGGAAACGAACGTCGTTTAAGGTGATGCATCAGGTGGCCCTATGACAATGTCATTGTAATTGTAATTGTGGGCGCTTAGAGTAGAAGTGGAACCTTGGGTACACATGCATATGGTCAAAAATGAGTTTTTAGCATGGATATGTACCACAATAATGAGAAGCAAATTTTGGGCAAAACCATTATTTACAATGCATTACAGACGTTTACAAAAACCATGGTATAACAATGGTAGGTGTCAGTAACCCTAGGAATGCATGAATCACTAGCCTCGAATCCTTTCTTCCCCTTCATTGGTGTGTCTTTTAAAGCACTAGCATAGCATTTCTTGCGTACTTTCATTAATACTCCACTAGGTGGTTTAGAGAGACACAGAAAGTCATGCAGAGCTTGAATTCCAGGTAAGTTCGTGAACTTTTATCCTACTTTGGCCACATGGCCTTACACTAAGCAGGTGAATCAGGAAGTATTCTGTCAGTCTGTCTCAATCCAAGAGGCCAGACGGACTGTCAGTGGAACACTGGGCTGAACCTACATTGTAATTCTAGTAATATAGTATACAATAACAGCAACAGTGCTGACAGTATTGATGTGTGATTATTTGGATGAGTCTATCATAGCTACCCTAGCATATTATTATAAATGAGATTCAGAGTGTGCAGACATAATATTATGGCTAACACTCACCTTCGATTGAATTACTACCGCAGCATGCCTGTAGCTATGGCCTTTTGGAGGCTTAATATCTCTGGTGGCTACATGTATACAATAAGATTATTGTAGTATACATGTTTGAATCTCATCACGACAAGTTTATAGTTAATTTACTCAGCTGCAATTGATTATGGACTCAAAATGGCGCAGTGATGTATGCTATTCAAGTAAGCTCAATACTGTCACTTAGCACTCAGGGTTGTCAACAATAGTGTATGATCTATTGCAGCTATGCAAGTTAGATTTACCCTGTCATGTATTCAGAAGGACAGGGTTAAGTGAACACTGTTGGCAATGAATCCACGGACTCTTACATGTACACACAATAATCAGCTACAAAAGCATTCTCTTGACAGTATATGCTTCTCACCTGTTACAAGTGGTCATTCTTTGGTGCAAACAAAGTGTGCAGTCAATAGGGTAACCAAAATGATTCACTATAGCAAAGGTTGTGTGCATTTCCAACATGCAGTTAGATCTAGTGGTCATTCTTTGATGTAAACAGAGAATTATTAAGAAGTGTTTAAACAACAGCAGACAGTGAAAATGGACTACTTTATTAATGATTAACTCTGTGACTCTAACAAACCACAATTCATGTTTGGACTGCTGACATCACACAACAAGTAAGCATGGGTGTACGCACAGTCACCTGGTGGCTGTTTGTGCAGTTTCAAAGGAATTCAATGTGCTCTCTCTCTCTCTCCCTCCATCCACACTTTAGCACAATCACAATTCAGTTTTAATAATACCAGTGTTCTCCCCAGCATACTTAAGGCACGTCAGCCCTGCAAGCCTTCAGCACAGACTTATCTTTGATGTGGAAAAGGAAAGAGCCCAAAATCGTCAATGTGACCACAAGCCACGCCCAAACCATGCCATCCCATCATGCCTTGAATTATTCTTGGGGAGAACACTGAATACGTGAACACACAGAGACAAGACAGCCACACATAGACATATCCCATATCTCTCCCTGATCCATAGTGCAATGTGTTTACCACTTAGGTGACAGTGTACAATGTATATCTGTGCACAAATAAGATCATCAATGTATCACATATCCCCAGCTGACCAGCTGCACCCTCTCTATTCCTATGCACCCTACCTGCCACACAACATGTGCCCTATGTATGGCTTGAACATTCCACACATACTCAACATACCTACTAGTTCCTCAAACATGTTACTGACGTTAAGTTAGATTTGACTGTCGTGCTCCTGGACAGGACACTGTTGTTCAGGGGATTGAATTAAATATTGGAAAAATTCATTTAATAATCCCCTGAACAACATGCAGTGTCCTGTCCAGGAGCAAGACAGTCAAGTCTAACTTAACGTCAGTAACACTAATGTTTATGTCCTTCTGAATACATCTCTGGCTGCTATATCATGGTGAATTGATCATCCACACTTGGATGACTAGGCGGACCATAATAAAATATTATATTACTGCATAAGCTTGATAGTTTCATTTGTTAGATCAAAACAGCCCAGTGTTCCACTCCAGTCTAAGTCTTTTGGATTGAGACAGACTGCTAGAATGTTTCCAACTAAAGGCTATATGGCCACAAAGCCACAAGACCAAAAGGCCATTAGGCCGCCTTATGCTATTATCCCCCTAGGATCACCAGTGGCGTATCCAGAATTGTAGACTTTGTGCTATTTTAGTGTTGTAATAGTAGCCAAATTCATGTTTATGACTGGCTATTGAGAAATTTTACCAGGGCACAGAAAAATTTTACCAGGGCCTGTGCCCTGGTAGGCCCTGGTGTAGCTACGCCACTGAGGATCACTATTCCAAGTTTGATTTGAAGATCATTAAAACCCTTTGGTAGCTACATATATAAAAATTTTAGGCGCTTATTTCTAAAATTGACCAAGTGTCCTTAAGGTTCCATTTCTACTATAAGTGCCCACAATTATTGTGTCTAAAAAATAATGTTAGATGCTTTCAAAATGGCCTCAGTATTGAATTTGAACTTGACCATGTTCGCAGCTGTAGAGACTGTTTGCTATATCATCGTACATACTAATATCAACTAGGATACAAACCGATTAACACACCCCAAGCAGGGCAGTCTGGAGTATAATGCACTCGTGCTGTATGTGGTTACTGCAACATAATTTGCATGACTTGATACGATGATATAGCAAACAGTCTCTACAATTTGCAAAATCTGAAACTGATGATCATGATACTGTTGATCCTGTGACAAAGTGTACCAAACAATGACATCTGGTCATGCATCACATTATTTGTACTTGTATTACTAATAAAATTGATGTGTACTCTGTACTGGCAATCTCATGATCAGCGGTCAGTGTCATAGTCTTAATTATTCCAAGTACATCAAGCATGCCAGCATGCATGCACATGCAAAGCCCCAACTTGTAACTCCTTAATAAAACTTTTAGAGTCAGCGGGTAGCTGATTTCGTGATGTAAAGTTAATGTGTACAGAATTACAAGAATATTGTAGAGTGTGTGCATGCATGTCATGATTTATGATGTGGTTTGGAAAAGAACATTGTTTAAGGTGATGCATCAGGTGGCCCTATAACATTGTAATTATGTCTTAAAATTAATGTTAGATGCTTTCAAAATGGCTTCAGTATTGAATTTGAACTTGACCATGTTCGGAGCTGGTTTCGACACCACTCTGTAGTCATCTTTTCCCACGCCACCTGTTGGAGAATGATAGTGAAATGCTCCTTCTTCTAGCTTTAGTCTAGCCATATCAGAAGTAATCCCTTCTTTGTCACGATTCCTTGAAACTTGCTGATTTGGCACAGGTTGTCCAGCTCTATCTTGGCTCTGGAAAGCTTGCTGGTGACTGACTCTTCCATCATACAGCTGTCCTTGGGCCAGAGGCTGAACTGAATGAGTCTGATAGTGGGGGTACTGTGTAGCAGCAGCAGCAGTAGGAGGAAGAGGAGGAGGAGGTTGTTGAGCAGCTGCCACATGAACAGGCACAGGTGCTCTGTAAACAGGTACAGCTGCAGCGGGATGAGAATGGATATTATGGTAGTACTGAGGGTGTACTTGCTGGTTGGGAGCAGCTGCCATTTGATGGTGAACTTGTGGCGACCGCTGCCCATGATTGGGCGCAACAGGAAATGCTGCTCGAGGCGGATAGTTAGACCTATCTCCAGTGACATCAGGAGCTGTTGATGGAGCTTTAACCAGGTGTGGTGCCACATTCTGCTGAATGTGATGGGGACCAACAGCAGCATGAGCTGGACTGGAATCGCACCCTCGTTGCTGGGTAGAACCAGTACCAATACCATACTGTTGCATTGGTGGTACATTCCCTCCAGGATACATAGCAACAGGCTGTACATAATGTGGATAGTGGTTGCTAGGCACATGTGAAGGCTGTACATATTGTTGCTGATGATACAGTTGATGGTCGCTATGAAGCTGGTGATGCTGAATTTGTTGATGGGTGTGGTGTGGTGGTGTATTACTGGTGTACGTTAGGTGGGAGGGATAGACAGCATTGTGTGTGCCTGGGGAGTAGTGGCCTGTGGTGATGTGATGCAGTGGAGCGGGGAGGGTATGATTGGGATGGAGGGTGTGAGGATGCTGGGGAGGGTAGGGGATGGGAGCTGTGTCATCTCGAGAGGTGGTCAGAGGAGGTGGTTGAGGAGTATGAGGACCTGGAAGATTGGTTTGGTAATTCTGTATTTCTGTTCCTGAATATGGTGCTTTGTACATGCCCATACCTCCATATCCATATTCCACTCTATGTTCACTGGTTTCATTCCCATATCCCATTCCATAATGATGAGATATCACATCAAGCGGTGGAGCTGATGGCGCTACAGTCCTGGAATCTGTTTGTGGAGATGAAGACTGTTGTTGCACTGGATTCTGAAAGTGAGCAGAGATCATCTTTCCTTTAGGAGCTCTTGCAGAGCCCTTGGAATTACTTGCAATCCATTTTCTAAGTTGGCTGTATACAAAAAAAAAAAAAAAAAGACAGCTAAATTTGATCCAATTCTCTCAACGTGAACACTTACCTTATGAAGGGTATGATCATAAAGAAGCTGTTAGCACTCTTTCCCAGAGCCTGTTTCGAGGTAAGATCCTTCTTGTGTCAAGGTAGATCATCAATACAAAACCACTGAATGCTCTGAAGCAAAGGAGAGGAACAAATTCACTCATATAGTATTGCATGTTAGGAATTAACAATGAGGAGAAATAGATACTTATAGAAAATCATAGGAATGTAGAATGGGAATCAGACGATTGAAGTAAGTCACATGACTCACTCTGATCTCTTTCCTTGTCTTGGGTTCAAAGTATGTGCCGTCAGGTACACCGGGAATGATGTACATCTTTGTCTCGGAGCCATTGACTTGGGCAACCAGGTGCCACTTCTCCTGGATGATCCCACGGCTATCAAAACCTGTCTCCTCGTACAGTTCCCTGACAGCTGCATCAATGTTGTTCTCTCCCTCTTCAAGCTTCCCCTTGGGGAAACCCCATGTTGTAGAGGCAGGGTATCCTTGGACAAGAAGACACTAGAAAGTATAGCAAAAATTTAATTCTTTCTCCCCTCTTCTCAGAAGCATTTTTTATTATAAATAATTCACACTGTCTACGTAAGATCAATGTTTATTTTGTCTGCTTGAACAGCCCTGAACAAATATTTGTAGGGTAGCCCTTATTCTCGAAACAAAAAGCCTTCACCTTACAGAAGTATATCAAGAGTGACAGGAAATGCCTACCTACAGAATAATAGCACTAGCAAGCACACAGAAGGAACCCTCTATATGCAGCATGGAAGGGTACCTAACAGCGGTTGCAGAGATGTGGCAGCTGCTTTAGCTAAAGCTGTTGAGCAGACCTTGGTCCAGTCCTGGTTGAGGATGATGCCGCCTCTCACTGGTTTCTTGTACTTGTGAGCCTTCCACTGGGCAACATAATTATCCAGGTCGACCATCACCGAGTCCTTTACCAAGAAAGGACAGAGCTTGAAAACTGTCAGGGACGAGGTGAGTCAAGGGAAAAATAGCCTACATGAAGCAACAATTTCTTTGCATCTCATTCCCAGATCCTATAGCTAGTGAGGTCAATCAAGGGGGGGACACTACATAAGTGCCTGTACTACCACCCACGACCAGGGTCAAGATCTTGACCCAAAAAATTTTCATGCTTGACCCCTTGACCACACCGAAAATCTGGCTTTGACCTTGACTATCCAGCATTAACCATGTCCATCTATCGCCTGGAGAGACTTTGACCGTTCTTAAGCTAGAAGGTGTGTGGTGTGTGCTAGGCACACCAATGATAGATAGTTGACTGAGTTGATCAGGTCTTGGAGACGAGGCTAACTGCATACCCTACACTAGACAAAAATTTGGATTTCATGCATGTAGGAAACTGTCAGGGACGAGGTGAGTCAAGGAAAAAATAGCCTACTAGAAGCAACAAGAGACGAGACTAACTGCATACCCTACACTAGACAAAACAAACAAAACAAGTTATAATTTGGTTATAATAATATTATGCCTACATCTAGCTATATGTATGTAACAAACCTTCAGCTCCATAATATGCTGAATATGGTGCAGTGACCAAAACTGCCACACCAATGATGACAATAATGGGAATCATCCTATAATTGACACAGTATTATCTCAAAACGTCATGATATCATACCCCCTCCCTTTGGAATATATAATCTATGCTTGAAGTAGCTAGGTGACTCAGAGTGCTATTTTGTATCACTATTAGCAAGCTAAGCCAAGTTAAACTTACTATTAGCCTCGTTCCCAGTTCCCTGGGAACGAGGCTAACTTACTATTTGATTTGTAGCCTAGGCTCTCAAGCATCAGTGTGACTGCCACACACACGAGTAAACAGGAAACGGAAACGGAAACGGAAACGGAATCGGGACACCGAGCCTTTACATTGTATGTCATACCATGGATAATATATACGCTTAGATCATAGTTGTAGCAAATACTGCAATCTGATTGGTCCAGAGCTGGTACTCTAAATCTCATAGAGTACTTGTAAATTCTCATAGAGTACCTGTAAATCTTCATAGAGTACCTGTAATTTTTCCCTCCAGGCAAAATACAATACTGTTGCCATACGGGCGGTGGATGAGAAACTGTCATCATGGATAATCATATGCATAGATGATTATCCATGATGACAGTTCAGTGGCGGCGGAAACAGTTGAGGTTTGGTACGGCTAAGGTCGAGTAGTACGAGTGCGCGCGCTTCGCGCGCGGCAAAATTTTTCATGTGCATGCGTGATTGTGCATAGGGCGGGGTCTGGAGAGGTCTGTTCGCGCGAGCTAACTGCTTTTTGCGTTCAAGGGAGCTAGCTGGAGACTAGAGATAAAACTAGTGAATAGCTTGGCTATGTAAGTACTGGTTGATATTGGAATTGTTCACTACCAAGTTTGGTACGGCTCAGCCCCCACTTATCAAACTTTGGTACGGCTGTAGCCGTACTAGCCGTACCGCTTCCGCCGCCTATGCAGTTTCTCATCCACCGCCCGTATGGCGTGCCAAACGTAACAAATATCAGAGCGCGACGTTACGGGCTTTACCCCGTAATATTGCGACATGGACCCCGCAATATTACGCGGTCGGCGTTACGACGTCGTCAGATAGTGACCCCGTCATATTGCGGGGTCTGAGGCAACGCGGTGTGCAGTGACCCCGTAATATTGCGGGATCGTCCACGGGAAAGACGCATGCGCACCAATGCGTATCGTTCAAGGATGGTGCGCTTTTATTGGAATCGGACTTTCCTGGCTGGGCCTCTCCTCTCCGAGATCAAGACTATATTCCAGTATTATAACCCCGCTAAAGAACTGAAAATTGTTCACAGAGCATTTTGGAAGTTTGCTCTTTGGCCGGGCATCAACGAGAGCCGCATACAAGTTCCGGTGGCACTGAGTTCATCCGATGATCGGGCTTGGCCTGAGCCAGGAAAACTTGTGAGTCTCATTAGTGAGACTTGTGATAGATCTCACTAATTAAAATTAATACTGACTCAGGGTAGCCTGGAGTGACTGGTAAACCCAGATCTGACTAAGGAGGTAAAGTTTGTCGGACACATCCTTGAATGCAGTCCAGTTAGAACAGTATGAAACCAGTTCTGTATCCAGGATTGTTTGGAACGGAGCCTCACTGATCATTAACTACATACAGAGCTGGCAAAAGGACCAGAGGGAAACTGCAAATGCACAAGCAAATCCGAAAGATTTGAAGAGAACCTGGGAGAAAGAACCTAGTAACACTCCCTCCATATTTGAGAGTCTGAGTGCCTCCAACTGGATTGCCGAAAATCAGCATTATTATTATACATGCATTGAGAACTCAGCGAGACTGGTCAATACAATCTACAGGCTCTTGAGGAGTGCAAAGGACCAGCTACATTTTCTGTTCCATCAGCTACACACACTAAAGGAAAGCCTGAATTTACTCAACGAAGCATTCCCCCTTTAACAGAATCAATGATATTGCATACAAACAACAGTTAAATGTATTAATTTATGTAATAAATTCCTTGAGAGAGAAAGATTGTATCTTTAATCTTCTGGACATTGACTGTCATTTTCAATTTATCATTTGTATTGACCATTGGGTCTTCTGGCCTTTACAATCAACACTGATATTAAAACTTTATGCGCATGTACAAAGGCAGAAAGCACAATGTTTATGAATAGATCTGGCGCCGACCGTAAGACAATAAAAGCACGGCATCTTCGAACAGCTCGCACTAGTGCGCATGCGCATTTTCGCGTGAACGAACCCCGCAATATTACGAGGTCACTAAACACCGCGTTGCCTCAGACCCCGCAATATGACGGGGTCACTATCTGACGACGTCGTAACGCCGACCGCGTAATATTGCGGGGTCCATGTCGCAATATTACGGGGTAAAGCCCGTAACGTCGCGCTCTGATTTTTGTTACGTTTGGCGCGCCATACGCCCGCGCGCCCCGCACCAAACTGGCCATTATGCCATATTTCCTAATACGTATGCGCAAACATGGTCACACCCTCGTGGTCGGAAAATACGCATGCGCACACGAACTGTACACCTTATCTGCATTGTTTATACATACAGGAACTAGTTCTGTGGCAGGAAATACGTGTTTACATAACGGTTTCCTGTTCAAGATTAAAGGCGCTCTGAGACGGAAGTAAGCCCTTACAAATGCAATTTACGTAATGCGCGACCACAACGCGAAGCGCGATGGGACTGTACTATACTATACTAGTGTCATGCAGGGCATGTAGTGGGGCGAGCCTGAGCTCGGGAGCTATGAGCAGGAGCAGATTCCTGTCAACAGATGAAACAAACATACGGATCAAGCCGCCGCGACTTGCGGCACTGGACCGTAGCCTGTGACGCAGTCTTGAGCTGACGGCGTGTCCATCATAGCAGGCTCTTAGGGGGAGGGAAGAGCCCGAGGCTACGTAGCGTTCAAGTTGAGTTTGCCTGAGGCCTCCACTGGCATGGTACGGTGCTGTCGTTGTCGTCAGCCTCAGGCTAGTACCAGACCCTTCACTGCACCCCAGCCTCGGACTACCTAGTATTCTGCTTTCTCTACAAGCTAATCTTTGATCCTGCGTGCTGTTGCTGACTGATTTCTCTACGAGTCTTCGATCTTCCGTGCTGTCGCTGATGCACTATTTTCCTGTTGAAGCCTGGTTTCTTTGATGCCTGGCACTCTGACATTGCAGTACATGTACAGTATACTGCACGAGTGTGAATTTACAGTTCGCTAAATTAGAATACGCATATATACGGAATGTGTGTCTTGAATCTTCAAAAGATGCACTGCATGCTGTCGCAGTTCTTTTTGAGCGCAGACATTTCAGCACAAAAGATTGCATGCGGTCCTGAAGCGGCGCGCGGATGACGTTGATCGATCAACACAAAGGATTGCATGCGGCCGGCCTTGCCCTCTACGTACAGAGTCTATGAAGCGGCGCGCGGATGACGGACGTACCATACATATAGTACATACATATATACATATACCATATATTGCGCGCATTGCTGTACCGTTTATGTGGGGCTCGCTCAGGCTCGCCCCAATTATTGGGGCGAGACTGAGCGAGCCCCACATAGACGAGACATTCATGCGCGAATTGTTTATATATATATATATATGTATGGTACGACCGTCACCCGCGGCGCCGCTCATACACAATACACTGTGCCCATTCCAAAATATTCCGCGCAATACAGACCGCATGTTGTAATGTTTGCGTCCTCCACTGCGCAAGCGTGCAACATACATTGCCACGTGTTCGAGCATCGTTCAAGCTACGTATGTCGTATGCGCTTTAGTTCTAATCGTGATCGTTGAATTTCGAAACGAAGACATTTAACATGGCAGGGGCGGATACAGAGGGGGGGCTAAGGGGGCTGTAGCCCCCCCCCTCAGCCCAGACATTTTCTAATACAAAAGTGGACCCTAGCCCCCCCCTTCTAGCCAATGTAGCCCCTCAAGCTAGGGTCTATCATGAAATTGACTACAAAAATACACCCAAAATGTCAAAAACTGGCCTTTCTGCTGCCATTTGCACTCGATCTCGGCCGTTTTGTGGGCGTGGTCATGGAAAAGTGGGCGTGGTCTAAAATTTTTCGCGCGCGACTATTATTTTAGCCCCCCCCCCCTTCAGAATGTCTGTATCCGCCCCTGCATGGCATCATTAAACGACAAGCATTACTCCTCTACATCAGCCCAAGAGCAGAGAGAGAGGAGACTTCAAAGAAGACGAGAGAGAGAAAGAGCCCATCGGTACAAAAGTTATAGAGCCCAGAAAGGGGCGGGGCCTGCCTGTGTGTGAGCATGCGGCGCGGGGTGGTACCCGGGTAGCAGGCCATTGCATCTGTTTCAAGCTCAACAAGATAGGACTCCAAAATGACGGAGACAGACACAACACTCTTCCATTGCTTACAATGAAAAGCCAGAGGTGAAGTCAAACCTATGCCAGGGAATAAATATTTATAGAGCGATCAATGCGTACAAAGCAAACAGCACAATGATCAAGTTCAACTCTGCATTGTCACGGCGAGGTCAGGCTCGCCCCAAATTATGCCCTGCATGTCACTAGTATACTAAGCTAGCTAGCTACGTGTATACGTATACGTATACGAAAGCGCGCGCACCGCGCCAGCAAGCGCGATTGCATGCCGATGACGTTTCATTGACCAATCAAGTTTGAGAATTGAAAAGCGGGTCAGGAATTCAAAAAAATAGGCGCGCGGTTTGACTTCCGTCTCTGAGCGCCTTTAAGGTTAAATAATGGCGCGGCATAGTGGTAATGGACGCTAAGTCCCTGATGAGAAACTAACACTCAACAAAATTAATAGTGGCCTTATGAAAAGGTATAGTACAATCAAGGGCTTATAGACTCCTAAAGGAGAAGAGGTCATGTAACTAGGCACCTGGCAAAATTCAAATCCAGGCTAAAAATAGTAAAATCCTCAGTATGCATAGTCATAGGCGTAGGAACCGGGGGGGGGGGGGGGGGGGGGGGGGGGGGGGGAACAGGGGGCACGTGCCCCCCCTCCCAACCAGCTGGGAAGGGGGGCAGTGCCCCCACAGCCAGAGCCATGCCTATCTATGCTGTATTAGGCCTATGAGATATCACATGAAATTTCAAGAATAAGTAGCTGCAAATTCTGTTTTAGTGACTTACTGCTCGTTTCTACCAAGAAACTCCTGCCACCATTGGCCTAGCAGCAAAAGAACGCCAAAAGGGCGTGGCTTCAATGGAAGGTGGGCGTGGTCGCAACAATTTTCGCGCGCGCTATGCGCGCGATTATATCAACCCCCCCCCCCCCCCCCCCCAACCTTCAACATCTTCCTACGCCTATGATAGTGCAGTCCAGACAGCTGTTGTTAGTATCATAATTAGTTACAAAGCACTGTCTGGTTTGAACTTTGCTAGATATATACACAGGACAGTATGGCCTCGTCCCCAGCCTAGCCCCATTCCCAGCTTTTCAATGTTACACGCTGAATTGAATGCACCGACCCGCGCCGCTGAAAAGCGAGAGGGCGCGGCCTGGCCTGGTATGCGACGTCACGTGCGTGTCGTTCAGGGGCCGGGCGCGGGCGCGCCGGCGAAGGGTGATTATCGTGCGCGGGTGAGGCGGTTAGTACGTCACGCGCACTTCTATTGCATATTGATAGCGCACCATGATAGAGAACGTACTGTCACACAGGATCGGTAGGGCGAGCGCTGTGGCGATGGGCTGAGGTGCCGTAACTATCGATCGGAAGTGATTTTACAAGAGCTTTTCGCTATTGGAGGTGGTTCGACCTGCCACCGTCAAGTCGAAGGCTAGCCGTCCAATAATCGATTGTTGTAGTCATCTGGTTGTAGTCCTGACTGTTCTAGAACAGCAGTACGCTAGCTAAACTACAGCGAAGTCACCTCGCTAGTGTTCGTTCGACCAATCTTGAAACTTTTCTCCGAGTTTAAAATGTTGCGGTTTTACTCGCCCACGTTCAAAACAAATTAATTATTTATAACGCGCCTCAAGTGATTTCGCGTACCAGGCTCCCTCTCTTTTCTCGTGCATACGTTGAAAAGATCGGGGAACCTGGGGACGAGGCTATGGCAGTTACATGCCCTCTTCTCCTTTAGGAGTCTATAAGCCCTTTAATGAAAAGTGGGCGTGACCATTATCGCCCTGCCCGCTTTCGTTAGTGTTGCACGTGGTTGGTATACAAGCTAGAACTGAAAAACAACTATACTAATCAACCAAGAGAGAGTAGCTAGCTTAATATCAAGTTTAGTTTTAGATAGAAGTTTCATCAGTCTTACTAACCTTGTAGAGATAGGCGAGTTTTGTAGTAGATGACGTCATAATTTTTCCGAGTTGCTAGCTAGCTAGCTGCTCAGTGGAGAAACACTACTTTTTGTGTGGCCTTCATTTGTGAGATATCAACCAAACAGTCTCGAGATGATGAAAACTACTGAACGGTTAGTGTGCATGCTGTTCTTGGCTCTCGTTTTGTCTGTTAATTAAATTAATTAGCACGTGATCACTCACGTGAGAAATAAAAAAGTCTTGCTTTCGCGAAATTTGATGCGGGCGGGCCTGAGAAACTAATAATTAACTTTGCTTGGCCTAATAGCTATTGACTAAATAGCTAGCTAGTATATGCCCCTATAACTATTCAGTACAAACCTTCAGCTCCATTATTATTGTGGGTGATCAAAGCTGCCACAATACCCTGATAGTTAGTTATTAGTTTTAATTAAGGTCCTCTTTATTGATTTTAGTTTTTAATTAGGAGCAGAGGATCATTTTAGTTTAGTTTTAGTAAAAGGATGAATGGCCTACTAAAAGTGCTTTTAGTTTAGAAAACTAACTAAAATGAGCTGATTTTTACCATTATTTTTCTTTTTAGTTTAGTATATGGCATGGTTTGATACAAGTTTGCTAGTTTTAGTTTTTAATTATGAAAGGCATAGCACAATTAAGTAATTAAAACTAAGGCATAAATTGGGCAAAACTAAGGGGCTTTAGTATTGGTTTTGATTAACCAAAACAACACTGCTACACATGCATTACACTATTTAATTAATAATATGCACATTACCCCTGCATGTGCATTCCTGAAACATTCGGGATGTGCAGTGACTATCATATTCTGTGAGCTTTTAATAATCCCAGCAGACACAAATAGTTATGTGAAATCATGCCTTTTTCAAAATCCCTGCAATGCATCTGTTTTTAACATGCAATATATTATGCTATGAGTGAAGGCTCACTCCGCCTGATGATCATGATATCATCTCCTATTATAGTATATATAATTTCTCTGCACGTAGCTATACCACATGCATGTAGAGCTATCGTGCACCAGGAAATCTACTAGCTACACTTTATTGGGAAAGATAATTATGTATACAAAATACTACCTACAAAGATAAAATATGTGAGGGGGCATGGGAAAAGGGACTTATAGGGTCACACAATCAAATTTGAGATTTTTCACTTTCTTGGTACTTTGAGGTATGATGAGTGCACTGGAGGGTGACCTCTTTATTGGACACAAGAATTTAGCAAAATTTTTAAATGCATTCTTCTCAAAACAATACTTGAATACTATATATGTCCCTTTTCCCATGCCTCCTAAATATTTGTGAAACTTTAAATACGTTTTTCTCAAAACAATACTTGGATACTATAGGTCCCTTTTCCCATACCTCCTCACATATTCAGCTTAGCTAGCAATATTACAAAAAATCCCAGGTTACACACAAGTCTTGTAGTAGTATACTGGTGTTTCTGAGTTTTGATGAAATCATGTAATACTATATTCTATATGCTGGATTCATGTCAATGTATTCATCGTTGGCACTTGTTATCTCTTCATCGTGAATAGTGCTGTAGATATTCTCGTTATCATAATTATATTAATGGGGAAGGAGAGACTTCCACTGATCCTTTTGCCATACCAGAATTTGTCTCTGCCATGTGCATATGAATATCTGTCATTTGTGTTGACATTGTTGATGGATCCCCTCTATTAGATTTTCTTTGCTTTTTCTTGATCAGAGCTGCCACCAGAAGAAAGATTGTAAACAGTAGTGGAGTACCAACAGCTCCACCCACAACTGCTCCTGTCGTCAAACATGATCGCTCTTTTGTGCTGCCATTGACTCTGATCTCTGCATGTATAAGAGTATTCCCAGTGGACTTAAAGTTTAATATTATATCTCGGTGCTAAATCCAATACGTACCTTTTTGGGCATTCTAGCTGGCTATATGTGCCAGGCTCCCTCATAGGTGTTACTTAAGGGTGCTATCTACAACATATTCAGGAGCGTTTACTGTACACTCTAAAGGTGTTTGAGAACTTACAACTCCAAGGGGCGTATAACACACATTAACCCTAACCTCCTCCCTAGGCCACTCCCTGGCAGATTTTCAATGTTACACATTTTTCTGCTTGTAACATTAAAATCTGGGAGTGGCCTGGGGACGAGGCTTTACCCTAGCCTCATTGGGGTGTATCTTTACACTTCATGTACACGTAATCTGAAATGTTACCATTGCATGAATGTTGATCAGTGTGGAGTACATAACCATTTCTACAGCTGCATAGGAATGACCCATCTATATTGGAACAGATATGTTGACAGGTTCCAGTGTTGTCTATGCACTCGTTGATGTCTGCAAAATAAGATAGATAGTTGACAATAATATCTTCGGGGCTCGCAACCACTAATTACCCCCGCGCGCATGCGCAAGGGGTAAATTATCTGTCGTCGTCGTTAGCACAAAAATCGCCAGATCTCGAGATGTAGGCGTCCTATCGAGTGGCCAGTACTATCAAGATGTCATAAATGGCGAAAAGGCTACAAATCTTTGCTTCTAAGCGCTTGACAAGGATCACAAATCGTGCTTTTAATGGCCACGCCTATCGTCCACACCCAGTAATGCAGTATGCAGGTTTCACTGCGCATGCTCGAACCGGTAATGGTCGTTGAGTCAGAAATATTGGTTCTATAGCCCAGAGGCAATCTTTGGTAGAGGTTAGGGTATTAAGCTATGCTTTACTATACATGTCATACGGTGCGCGCGGGGTATGTGCGCTAGAGAGCTCTATTATGTATGTTATCATGATGTTACCCATTAGAGCATTTACAGAACTATGTGGAAGAGCAAAAAGTTTCTTGCCACATGTATAATTATATTATATCAAGAGTGATTACACCATGCACTGTAAAAGCAGAGGTGGAAATTTCCCCCTTACAGGTGTGGAAATTACACTCTACACCATTACCACCATAGTATAGATTTGCATGTGGTGTGGTTTTTATACCACCTAGAGCCATACATGCAGTAACCACCCATGCTTGATGTAACTATTTGCTATTGGTAGGAGTAGTCCACCACCAATTAGGTGTGTGGTATTCAGTGGGCATATGACATGCATGCTACTCCCAATTCAAAATCAGTGCAAGCAGCTGTGCATGACTTCCCAGTGGAGTACATACAAACATGGTCCAGTGCTTCTACAACTGCAATTCACTACAGAATCCTAATAATTATGTGCACTTTCTGTTTCACTCTTGCAGAGTGAAAAGCAAGAAGTTAAATCAAAGGACAGCTCTTTGTGTATCTGATTAGCTAAAATGTGTACATGTGTATACACTGTATTTGTGGTATAGCTACTTCACAAGATTTTCTACACATTTCATTTGTTTACATAAAATCCCGCCCTATCCTCTGCCAGATATGTGTTGGAAATGTGGGGAAATGTCATGTTTTGGTTAGCAGGACATGTAGGAATATTTAGTTTTGGTCCAGTGAATGGCAAAGCACTGCAAGTTGTCCTTACTACTGAATACCCACAAATTTGTTTGCATACTGTAGCTAGTCAGTGTATTAATTTGGCTGGCTTACCAGAACAGTTTTTTCTGTCAGAATTGAGCTGGTAGCCTGTGTTACAGTCACATAAAAATCCTCCATTGATGTTGATGCAGCGTTGCTGGCAGTTATGTGTACCAGCTGTGCATTCATTGATATCTAGGCATGACCTTCCATCAGAAGAGAGAGTGTAGCCATCAATACAGCTGCACTGAAATGATCCAATAGTGTTGGTACAGACTTGATCACAGCCATCAGTATTAGCCAAACACTCGTCATTATCTGCCGGTAGTGGAAATAATTCTATTATAAAAGCTACAGTCATATACTTATCTGCTATTCAGTGGGCATAGTTATGACATGCATGCCACTCCAAATTCAAAATCAGTGCATGCAAGCAGCTGTGCATGACTTCCCAGGGAGTACATACAAACATGGTCCAGCACTTCTACAACTCAGCAATTCACTACAGTATCCTAATAATTATATATATGCACTTTCTGTTTCGCTCTTGCATAGTGAAAAACAAGAAGTTAAATCAAAGGACAGCTCTTTGTGTATATGATTAGCTAAAATATGTATACACCATACCTGTGGTATAGCTACTTCAAGATTTTCATTTGTTTGTGCCCTATCCTCTGTCAGATATGTGTTGGAAATGTGGGGAAATGTCATGTTCTGGTTAGCAGGACATATAGGAATTTTTAGTTTTGGTCCAGTGAATGGCAAAGCACTGCAAGTTATCCTTACTACTGAGTACCCACAAATTTGTTTGCATACTGTAGCTAGTCAGTGTGTTAATTTGGCTGGCTTACCAGAACAGTTTCTTCCGTTAGAATTGAGCTGATAGCCTGTGTTACAGTCACATAAAAATCCTCCATTGATGTTGATACAGCGTTGCTGGCAGTTATGTGTGCCAGTTGTGCATTCATTGATATCTAGGCATGACCTTCCATCAGAAGAGAGAGTGTAGCCATCACTACAGCTGCACTGAAATGATCCAATAATGTTAGTACAGACTTGATCACAGCCATCAGTGTTAGCCAAACACTCGTCATTATCTGCAGGTAGCGGAATTAATTTATCTGCTATACTCAGTGGGCATAGCTATGACATGCATGTCACTCCAAATTCAAAATCAGTACAAGCATCTGTGCATGATTTCCCAGTGGAGTACATAAACACATGGTCCTGCAGCTCTTCTATACAACTACAATTCCAACTACACTGCAAAAAGATAAATGTCAATTTGACATGTAGTTTGTTATTCTGGATGCAGGTGAGTGAACAAATCACACACATGGACTCAGATAATTACCACAGTGGTATGAGAATGCGTAGGAAAAACCAGACAGAAAGAGGAAAAGTTAGTTATGAGATTCCCCTCTGCAAGTGATGCCTTTCATTCACTCACCTGCAACTAGAATGACAAACTACATATCAAACTGACATTTTCCTTTTTACAGTGTACAGTATCCTAATAATACTTTCTGTTTCACTCTTGCAGAGTGAAAAACAAGAAGTTAAATCAAAAGACAGCTCTTTGTGTATATGCAGATTAGCTAAAACATGTATACACTGTATTTGTGGTATAATATTATTTCAAGATTTTCTATACATTTTGTTTGCATAAAATCCCATCCTATCCTCTGCCAGATATGTGTTGGAAATGTGGGAAAATGTATGTTGTGGTTAGCAGGACATGTAGGAATTTTTA
This sequence comes from Stappiaceae bacterium, assembly GCA_964291365.2. GTDB lineage: Bacteria > Pseudomonadota > Alphaproteobacteria > Rhizobiales > Stappiaceae > JBDWFY01. The sequence continues at coordinate 6,992 of OZ219973.1, read as the reverse complement.
GTTTTGGTCCAGTGAATGGCAAGCACTGCAGGTTGTCCTTACTACTGAATACCCACAAATTTGTTTGCATACTGTAGCTAGTCAGTGTATTAATTTGGCTGGCTTACCAGAACAGCTTTTTCTGTCAGAATTGAGCTGGTAGCCTGTGTTACAGTCACATAAAAATCCTCCATTGATGTTGATGCAGCGTTGCTGGCAGTTATGTGTACCAGCTGTGCATTCATTGATATCTAGGCATGACCTTCCATCAGAAGAGAGAGTGTAGCCATCAATACAGCTGCACTGAAATGATCCACTAGTGTTGGTACAGACTTGATCACAGCCATCAGTGTTAGCCAAACACTCGTCATTATCTGCCGGTAGTGGAATTAATTCTATTATAAAAGCTACAGTCATTTTTTTATCTGCTAACCTAGAACATGTACATCTGCACTGAGAAGTAGATCATCCCCTACCACAACATCATGGGTACCAATTGTTAAGCTAGATGTAGTTACTTCCCGTCGCCAAACATACTGTTGCTGTTCAGTAACTATGAAAAGCAGCTCAAATCCTTGGTTATTGATAGGTGGCAACTCCACTCCTATGATGTAACCAGAGAGAACAGTAACATAGTTAGCAGGAGAGAGTCTGCAATGAAATTCTTGAATACAGCCTAGTCTTTGAGTTATTGTTTCACATGCTGAACCCTGAGCATCTATCTGAATTTCTGGTCCATGCTTGAAGTATATGTTTCTGTTGGTGCTGCTTCTTCTCCAAATTTGCAGTTTTGGATACAGTGTTCCTGATCCATTCCTTCCAGAGACTGTCCACCCTACCAGAGTACCACTGCAGTTGAACTCCATGTCTGGAATTAATCTAGCCTCTGAACTGTTGAAGTCAGTGCCTAGTCCTCTCTTGCTACCTTGAGAGCATGATAGCCGGCTAAATGTCAAGCACGAACCTAATTAATTATCAACGTATATAGTCATGCCAGCCTAGCTGCAAAGTAATTACAAACAAACCTTCAATTCTATCTAATAATGTCATGAATAAAGTTGCAGTGATAATAAGAAGCCACTTGAGATGAATCATTGCCATGATTGTTGAATCTTTTAGCTTAACAAGTCATAAACATGTAGATTAGCTGTGTGGCAAGTTATATTATGGTATTAAATTTATAGCATGCACAACTTCCCTTAACTGTGTGTGCACTTCCCAGTGAAGCCTTATTGTTATGTACGTTAGTTTCACGCTCGCTCGCTCGCTCGCTCGCTCCAGGTATTAAATCGCACCGAGATGGTACCAAGAGGGCCCTCTTTCGGAATCGGTAGTGCGCATGCGCAAAACGCCCCCGCAAACCGCAAAAATGCCCGCCTCACCCGCGATCGCGCTTGCATAGCGCGCCGGCCCGCGAACTCGCGCTATAGCCATTCGCCGTCCAGCGAACTCGCGCTACGCTTGCTCCAGTGCCACGAAAGGTCTGCAAATTCACGCTGCACAATGCGTTGCGTTGCATCGCCTTCGCGTAGACGCATGTAGCAACGAAGAGCGTGCCGTCCCGAGAATTCGCATTAATTTTGTTCCAGCGCCACGAAGAGTTTACTAACGACTGCGTTGCAGCGACGCTTGTATCAACGAAGAGCGTACCGTCCAGCGAACTCGCATTAATTTTGTTCTAGCGACACGAAAAGAGAGTGCGCCGTCCCGCGAACGTCCGCAGTTGCCGCGCTCGCGCTTGCGTAGCGCGCCGTCCCGCGAACTCGCGCTGCGCATTAATTTTGCTCCAGCGCCACGAAAAGTCTGCTAATCGCGCGCTGCACAATGCGTTACGTTGCGTCGCCTTCGCGTCGACGCTTGTAGCAACGCAACGCGGCGCTAGAGTAGACTCGCATTCTATCTTCGCGTTCCTTCGTCTTGCGCCAAGAATTCGATAAAGATTATTAATTAGAAATTTTCGCGTTTCGCACATTAACGCTACACAAGGCCTTGCGTCATATTGTGAACCGGCAATTAGGCCTCAAGCGCCATTTGAAAACGTCAGGCATTGTCATTTAACTTGTATACTGCATTCAGTTCAGCTTTTAATTATGCGTTTACTTACAGTTATTATAGAGACATGCATTTATCCTTTTGTGTGTTATCTGTATTTAGCTATAGTATAAACAAATTTTACATGGTTGTACTTGAGCTTTGCCCAATTTTTAGAGGAAATTATTCAATATTCTAGCTGTATGCACATTGTATTCCTATAATATATGCATGATTATCTTTGCCGAAAATTAGTGTCAAATAACTAGAGGTGTCAAATAATTAGAGGTGCCAAATGTTTAGAAGATCTATGGTGTCATGTATTTGGAAAAATCGGTCAGAAAATCCCATGAGTCACTCATGGGAAGGATTTACATCATGAGTGACTCATGGGACTGATTTACGTCACTTATCCCATGAGTCACTCATGGGAAGAATTTTCAATGACGTAAATTACACGAAAATTGATCATTTAAACTTATATTACCTTTCTAAGTATTAACAAGAAAAGCGTAACTCTCCCCATATAGATGCATACCAAACAAATTTAGTCAGGAAGGGTTTACACCATGAGGTGCCCCTGTAATGAAGCTCTCAAATCAGTCCATCGATTCATGTCAAAAATGTGTACTAAACAGTGGCAAGATGTGAGCTATGAGGACAGACTTAAATTGATGAATATTGAAACCCTTCAGTCCAGGCAGCAACAGCTGAAACTCTGCTATTTATATAAGATCCTTAATGGGCAGTCGTGTTTTGTAAATTCACCACTCACTCTATTTTCTTCTGTATATAACATTCTAACATTAAATGTCCCCCTCCTGCCCCCTCACTAGCTCAGCGAGCTCTTTTAACTCTTTTTTTTTTTTTTTTTGTCACACTGCAAGAATGTGGAACCAGTTAGCTTTCGAATTGGTTACTCATCCATCTTTTCTATCTTTTAAGAAAGCACTAAGTAATCATACATTTGTTTGAGTATTATATTTTGTAAGTTTATGTTTTTACTTGTTGGACACTGCTGCAATATTGTTATTGCTTATAACACTACATAGTATGTATCATCTTGTCATATCTGTACCTGTATCACTTTGCTATTCTACTAATAAATTAATGTAATTACAAAGCACCAAGGATTTATAGCAAATATAAAATAGCTATACAATCGCCATCACGACAATCCAGAAGTTATTATTTACCTTTTCACCCAAAATAATAACTTCTGGATGAAACCCTAGACATACTGCTTATCATAATATGTATGGCTATTTATATTTGCTATAAATCCTTGGTGCTTTGTAATTATGTAAAATTTGTAACAATATCATAGAGAATAGTACTCAGCTAGAAAGCAACAATGTCCTGGAAAGCTTGAACATTGAGAGAGGATAGTCTTGACTCTTCAATTATGGAGCCAAAAGTATTTTTATCATGCACTGTTGGAACACAATATTAATCACACACTTCAGAGTACAATGCAAGGTTTTATACAGGATTTTTTTGTCAGACACACACTGAATAATCATGTATTAGCTAGTCAGGGGGGGGGGGGTGTGTGTTAATTTGAGGGGGGGGGGAGGGCAGTGGCATTACCAGGGGAGTGCATGTGGGTTCATATGCACCCAGTCCATACACCAGTGCAACCTTTAAATTACAGTTTTAATGTTTATCAGGTCCTAGCTGTTAACTCACTGTATGCATTGTTTAGTTGTCTAGTATTTACTAAACACAATCACAGCTAACAAAATTAATTTTAATACACTGTCATGTACATGTGCATGTAGTGTGTGCATGCACTAGTGACAGTCTGGTAATCATATTAATACAATTAGTGGCTTGTAAAATTCAGTTAGCTTGTGCTCATACCTGTGCATGTAATCATTATCACACTTCTAAGCATGCACCCGGTACATATACTTACCGGTATATACCTAGAGACACCACTGGGAGAGGGGACACAATATGCCTAATGAAAAGTACTATACATCAAAGTGCACACGTCCCCTTGCACCCCAAATAATAATTATTAAATGAAACCCCTTGATATGCTGCTTGTCATAAAAATAATAAATTATGTATATATTTGTTGTGAATGCCTGATCCTTTGTATTATACATAGGAATGACAAATTCACTTAATTATAGAGGCACCTCATGGCATAAATCCTTCTTGACTGAATTTGTTTAGTGTGTATCTATACATGAGAAGGATTTAATACAAATGGTTTAATGAAATCATTCCCATCAATTTTCATGGAATTTATGTCATTGAAAAGACGTAAATCCTTACCATGAGTGACTCATGGGATTTTCTTCCATTTTATTGAAATCTTGTTGCTACCATAATGAATATCTTCGAAGTATGTGCACATGAATGTCGATCTGTCATCCCTGAGAGACCATTAATCTGAGCTACTGGTATGCATGGTCTCTTTGTAATCATAGTGGTCACCACCTTAATAGTAAATCCACCCTAAGTGCCATCTCCCCCTGTACATCACCACTGAAAATAATTATGTTACTCTGAACCTCATGTAGTATTAATGTATTTCCATGGTCTCTCTGTCACCATAATGGTGACCACAAATGAACCACATGCATGTATACTGATTGATGTTTTGTTAGGGGTGAGGTATATTGAGACTGACATTCATATACACACAGCCTGCCTAGATTTTCATTAGATTGTCACCATTGAGCACCTAACAAGATTTTGTGTGTATTGGAATGTTCTTCCCTCCTATAGAAGATACTTTGAAAGCATGGTCTCTTTATCAGGGTTGGATTTTGGCCATAATGGCTACCATGCTGTGTCTTATGATTAATGTTTACAAGAATTACAATATTATCACTCACAGTTATTGAAATGTCGTTGCTACCATAATGAATATCTTAGAATGTGCGTGTGAATGTCGATCTGTCATCCCTGAGAGACCGTTAATCTGAGCTACCGGTATGCATGATCTCTGTCACCATAATGGTGACCATTAAGAGACCACATTGTCATACATGTATACAGATAGACAGTTTGGTTAGTGGTAAGGTATTGAAATACATACACACAGCCTGCCTAGATGTGCATTAGATTGTCACCATTAAACACCTAACATGTCCCTCCCTCCTATAGAAGGTACTTCGAACGCATGGTCTCTTAATCACAATAATGATTACCATCATTTTAGACTTTGCATCTGGATTAATTATTAACGTTTAGAAGAACTATTCGGAACTCGTTACCATAACAAATATCTTAGAAGAATGTGCATGTGAATGTTGATCTGAATGTACGCTATCCCTGTACATCACCACTGAAATTAATTTTGGAAACTCATGCAGTATATATTTTCTGTCGTTTGAACGTAGTGAATTAGACGGCAAATATTCTCTCATTGATTGTAGTTGTTAGCATGCACACATGTATGCATGATGAGGTATGCAGTGTATTGGTTACAGATTCCTGTGTATGGAATTTTGATAAGTATTTAGTTGTATTGCAACGTTTGCGTGTAGTGATTTGATTGGGCAGGATGTTGTAGGTGGGTGTGCTGGATTTAAGCGGTTGGCGCGAAGAGTTAGGCACTCTCGGCAACTGTGGCAAGTACACTAAATCTTACCTGCCACATTTCACAGGAGGATACAGGTAGAGAGAAATGTTGGTGATTTGATTGTTTTCCCTCATAAATCCCATCGTCACAATCCCTAGGTAAATGTACCAAAACAGATGATTGCTTTTTTTTTTGAAATACCAGTCTTCAGGAGTTACTTGGAAAATCTTAGGGATTAACTTTCCATAAGACTAGATAAACTAGGGGAATCGTTGTAGTAATTCAGTATCTACAAGCTCTTCCCACTAATATAAGCACGGCATTCTCAACAAAGCTCCTCCCATTTAATTATTAGTAAGGGTGATCCACTAGCTCCTCCCACATATCAGGTGTACAGATTTGAGCAGCAAATAACCATATAATTCAAATCAAGATCTTTCAGCATAAACAATAATTAATGTAATGATTAATAATTTTGTTGACACAAGTTAACATAACATCATTACTGTTTGGCATTCAAACACGCTTGACATCAGATCTAGTAAGTCCACCATCTTTTGTAAGTGTGACATATCCCTTCTCCTTTAGTTGGCATCCAAAGAATATGATGGTCTCTTTCTTTGTCTTGCCCCTCTTTATTGGATCAAGGCCCAGGGATCTGGCTTCCTTTTGCAGCATTGCTACAGTAAGGGTGTCGGCGAGGCTGACAGGAAACCATGCTTTTGTTATAACCTCTGCATCCTCATCAAGTAGAGTCTTGCCATTTCCCTAAAACGGTAAAGACATACAATCTTTAAACATGGTTTAATGACTATTGTACAGACACTCACAATATCAAGAGAGTGCATAAGTTTGAGGTTTTGAGCTCTTTATTCTCTATTTCTTAGCTTATATGCAGCAAGTTCCCCATCTAGACCCTCCTCTTCATCAGAATCAGAAGCAATCTATAATATTATTGTGTATAGGACATTATGTACATGTAATAGTATTACCATTATGGATACATGTTTTAATATCCTGCTACAATGTATTATGTTTGGAGGAAATGTGTACTAAAAGTATTACTGTTAAGGGACATCAACATGGCTAGACCTGAGGCAATATAGCTACAACTGTGATAGTACAAAAGCACTGACACATACACACACGTCTGTCCTTTTGTATTGCTACCAATAACATTCATGCAACACACACACACATACATACACACACACACACACACTCACATTTGTGCATACACATAATACATGCACACACAGATACACACCCACACACACTCACATACAATACTAGTGACAAACTTCCATGTCTTGATTGCTCATTAGGGGGTGTTAACCACAGGCATTATACAGGTAGTTTTATAATCTAAGATAGAAGATAGGAAGAGCAGGTCTAGTAGTACCCACACTCACCAAAAATGTTTGTTTGCTCATGACCCCCA
>OZ219972.1:0-492763 GCA_964291365.2 Stappiaceae bacterium | reverse complement strand
TCGATGCTGACTCCATCTCCTATAAAGTATAACTTGAATGTTTCAATGGGAGTTGCAGTCATTCAATAATAAACAGTGTATACATACTAGATGTACTTTGATGTGTCTTAGACTAGCAGTTAGTGCATTTTTTGATAGCATGCCTGAATGACTCTAAGGTAAGGGGGGTAGTAGTTTATAGCCTTTGGAGTTTATGGTTGTCCCGAACTTCGACCCCAAGATGTCCAGCACCTTAACAACAACAGTGGGTGGATCACCAGAGTCAGGTCTCACAACCAATGGACCAACACCTGTAATGAAGGGTAACATCAGATCAACAATAGACACTATCATATACAGTATTATTATATATGATAGTTGCTCAATTTTACTCACGATTTTATTGATTTAGAGAGAGAACATGTGTACTTGACAGTGAGAGAGATAGAGAGGTACCTAGTATTGGTGTTTTGTATTTACCTCTTCTTCCTCTTTCCTCCACTAAGTCCTTTAGTTCTTCTCCCCAGATCTTCTCACAGGCATTCCTGGAATAAATTTGGTTACTTGAATGTAAAAATTATATAATTATGTGCATGCATATTACCATATGTCATAGCTGTCACTTACACAGGCTACTATACCAGTAGGAAACTGAAATGGAAAAGACTCATAATGTAAATGAGAGACAGAACAACTAAAACTAACTTTTGTCAGGATGTTTCTATAGGCATCAGCCTCTCTTTCCTTGTTCCAACTTGTGATAGTGCTGTGCTCAGCACCTGGCAGGGAGAACCCAGGCATCTCTCTGCAGCCATAGTAGTCCCTACAGACCACAACAAAATCCACATCATGTCATGCATATGATATTATCATTACTTTCATTTTGCAGGGTAAACTGAATGGTTCTGTCAGTCTGTACCCCTCAACATGTACTGGAAACACTCTATGGTTTCTAGCTACAATGCATGGCTGTGGTACGCGTACATGCATTGGGGGCAGTGCTGTATCATAGAGCACTATACTAATAGTTAGACACTGTTTAGGAGGTTTCTATGGGATTTAGAAGACTGATGGGCTCTAAGTAGAATCCTGAGTGAAGCGAGGTTCTACATAGCCCTGAAGTCTTCTAAATCCCATAGAAACTGACTAAACAGTGTCTAGCATCTTTAGATCTTAGCAACAATGCCTAAAGCTTGACAAATAAACTGCTGCTTAGCAACAAACCTAGCCATAGTTAAAACTTTCACATGATCTTCTACATGATTTAACAAGATTTTCTATGAAGGATAGATACTTCAATCTAACCAATCAGATCACAGTATTTGTTACAAGTAGGATCTAAATTTAAGTATGCACATGCAGCAGTTATTGTAGGAAAAGAGCTCAGGAATGGATGGGTGTGATTTGGGTAGAGTTCGGAATATTTTCTATGTTAAACACAATTAATGAAGAAGATGATTATTAAATCTGGATAAGCAACCTGAGGCAGTATATATGCCTGTGGAGTTCTTCCATGTACATAATTTCATGTAGGTGGTTGGTTGATAGTGGGTATGGAATGCACTTGGCAGCCAACGTAACAGCGGAGCTTGAAGCTATAGATTCCAATAGATCAGAAATCTCCTGAAAGGATTTGTTGACCTTGTCCTGAATCCTGGAAAGATACCCTGTAGCTATATCCCATAAGATAACACAACTAGTTTAATGTAATAAGTTACCTATGGCAGTGTCCTAGCAACCTGTAGTTTTGGTAGTATCAGCACTACAAGGGATCTTCCTAGTTTGCTCTAGAAAGTCTATGTTGGTATCAACAATAATTAAGTGACCACCAGTATTTAAAGTAAACAAACAGATTTGCCTCCACACACTTATTTGTAACAGGTAAATTCCGAGGAAAGGATCCAAGAAACTGCTTCAGGAGAAGATTCTTCACTAGGTACACTCACGAGTAAGCATATTTAAATAAGATGTGCTGAATCATAAATAAGCTCTTCAAAGATCTACTGTATCAAAGAGATTGAAGCGGTGACTATACTAAGCTAAGCTGTATATAGTTTGAGTAAAAACATAGAAAGGAACTAATAACATATGTGTACGTATTTAAGTCAGGGGTGTGAATGAAGGACATCATCTTTTTTTTTATTGCCAACAGAGAACTTCACACATAAAGATGGTAAATTGTATAGTTGTATATTATAACTCCAGTCACCACAAGTATATAGTTATGTTGATATTAATGCTTTGTTAAACATACTATTGCAGAGGACTAAAACCATCTTGCTTCTCCTGAGCATTGCTGCTGTTGTTGCACCTACTACATCATCAGACCCTCATTAGCACAGTTAAAAGGCCATGGCGATAGACATGGCAACGTAAAATCTTGGGAGAATCATATAACTCTCTCTGAGTTATCACCAACTCCAGCAATTATCTCACAAGTGACACAAGACTAATCTTTTCATCAGGAAATTACGGTTTGGAATCAGAACTTATCGTTGAAAATGCTCACTCCTTCTCCATGCTTGTGTGGTCTGACTCTTCATTAAAGGCTGTGATCATAATTATGTGGTCCCAATGCAATGTTTGAATTTAGGAATATTAGCATTGTAACTGTGAGTGGGTTGGAATTTGTTGGATGTTTTAACAATTATATTGGTCAATATCAACTTCAAAATTCTCTGTTCTTTGGTGAAGGTCAGGCAATAGTCAATGGTACAGTATTAAGCATAGAAGACAGCAATGCAAACCTAGATGAGGTAGCATTCATATCTGCTGTAGAAAAACTACAAAATTTTGGTACTCCACGAGAACTACCAGAAGACTGCTTGCAAGTACAATTGAAACTATGAATGTAGTGATAGGAATCCTGTTAAGACGAAGCAATATTAGAATCACTGAAAGCCAGTTTGAACGAAACAACGTTGGCCTTGGTGCAGCAATATACAACGAACTTGGTAGTGATGTAGATATTTTTAATACTAACTTTGTGAACAACAGTGCTGCACAGTATTGTAACAACAATTGTTTTAATGGTGGCAACATGTACGTGAGTAAAAACAGGAACACTGTAAACATTTACCACAGCGAATTTGAAAAAATGTTGGAATAGCAATTTTTAGTCATGGTGACAACACATACACAAGTACAGTAAGTATTACTCACAGTGTGTTTGTTGACAACACAATAAACGGATCATGAATCGTATTAACTGGAGACTTTACGACCAATTCATTGGTTGAACCTGATGGAGCAATGATTACCGTATAGCATGAAACTTTCGAGGGAGAAAACTTTCGTGGATTTTAAGGTATGAGAGCCATCCGCGAAAGTTTTCTCCACAAAATTTGGGGGCGTGCCACAACCACCTATGATTTGTTTCAAGCAATCCGTGAAAGTTTTCTCCGCGAAATTCTCACTTCCTACGGCTCCGCGAAAGTTTTCCGCTACACAGTTAAAAAAAGTGTGTTCACTAACACACAGTGTGCTATTCTTAAAGTGTGATCTGATACAGAACAAACTTAAGGTAAAGCAAATTGTACACTCTTGGGAACTGTACACAGTTTATACAACTTTTCAGTGTGTGTATGCAAGTTGTTTTGTATACTGTGTCCATTCCCAAAGTCCTCACAGTGAACAACATGTGGCTGTTTTCCTATTGAGTTTACACTTTAAGGATAATTTTTAACAGTGTATACGGTACTCTATACTTAAGTGAATTCATCAACAACAGAGCTGGTTCTGCAGTAGTGCACATACCTCACCATACTCTCGCTGAGAATTTAAGTAACAATGTGATTAGAAATAACAGTGCAGCATATGAAATATATATCAGCACAATGTGCAGACCAGACCTTAATCCATCCTTGGGTAGTTCTCGTTGTATTCATTGCAAACAAAACTGGCGTCGAGATCTGATAGGAACTGTGGTAGCTGCTTTTATAGCTGGTATAGCTTTAGTCATTCTTATGTTAGCTCTCAACGTCAACATGACAGTTGCTGTTGGTACTCTCAATGGAATACTCTTCTATGTTCATAAAATGCAGACACTTACTTTTGGCCATTCACAATTCCTGATTTTGTCACTATTTTCATATCGTGTCTTAATCTTGATATTGGCCTTGATGTTTGCTTTTTAGTTAAAGATAACAATCCCAGACCTACATTCAATAAAAACGCTTAGTCACATATTTATAAGGTCTTTTTGCAAATAGCATTTCCTGCTTATGTCATCATCCTCGTTATCATTATAATAGTGGCCAGTGAATGTTCTTCCAAGTTTGCTAAAGTCATTGGCAAAGGTAACCTCATAGCAGTCTTGGCTACCATGATCTTGCTTTCTTATGCTAAGTGTTTCAACGTAATTCTTTCATCTTTTTCCTTGTTGTATGGCAGACCTGCTCTGGGTTCACACAATGTTGATGTTGCAAGAATTGGAAATGTTCTAACAATTGCTAATGAAAAAAATAAATCATACAGGATTTAAGGCTATCATTTTATGTCCCTAGTGATGCCTTCAGCATATATAACAGACTACTGTATGCTTGACATAGGACTTGATAGTATAGTTTGTAATTTCAGTTCTACATATCTGTCATTAATTTGTGGTATAGGATATTAGCTGGTAATCTGTGAGCTTTGTATATGACAGTACCTTTCATGTGAATAGGACCTTCTCTTTGTTCAAATTTGCCTTTAGCTAGAACCATTGATTCTATTAGGAACTTAGATCACCTGGCCACAGGATATAATATGTTACACATTTACTACATACATACTAGTTTAATATAAAAGTGGGTATCTTCACCTTGCATTTTGTCCATTGTATCAATAATAATATTTTCAACTATACAACCTACGCAGTGGCGGGTTTAAGGGGGGCCTGAGGGGGCATGGCCCACCCTGTTATTGGACCTCTATTTGTCACATGCTAACATTTGCACCTATACATGTATGCAAGATTTTCTGTGTTATACTCAGTTCTGTGGAGTGTATTTATATTGAAAGCTTAGTGCTTTAATCTTGATTTGGGGACTCAGGCTCCCTCTATAGATAAACCTAAAATCACCACTGCAACTATGTACCGTCATCTGCCTGCACAACTACTCAACATTCTGCCCTTCAGCTCACAGTTATACCTATAATGACTTATACTTACCAATTCAAGTGTGTTATTTTGCCTAGTACTCTAGGTGCATGTTCGGTCATACTTGCAACTTTAGTAACTGTGTGACTGGATGCCAATCTAGCCTCATTATTTTTTCATCAATGTCATTTGAGGTCCTAAGTGATCGCTTTGGCCTACATAATAATTATGTTAGCTGCATTTGTACTTGGTAATTACCACGCACGCATGTGCAAGGGGTAAATTAATTGGTCTGTCCGTCTGTCTGTCTGTCATCCATAGAAATTTGCAAATCTCAAGATGTAGCCGTGATGGCAATGAATAAGTGTTGTCAAACTGTCAGAAACATTAAAAAAAAACAGCTCCTCTTTGCTCTTAAAAGCTAGCCTCTCTCTCACAGGAAGAATTTGAGAAAATGGCAGGTGAGGTTGTTTGTATAATTGTATTGCTATAATACCGTATAGCGGTAAACTTTCGAGGGAGAAAACTTTCACGGATCCGTAGGAAGTGAGAATTTTGCAGAGAAAACTTTCACGGATTGCTCGAAACCAATCATAGGTGGGTGCAGCACCCCCCCCCCCCCCAAATTTCGCAGAGAAAACTTTCGCAGATGGCTCTCAAACCTCGAAATCTGCGAAAGTTTCTCCCTCGAAAGTTTCCCGCTATACGGTATTATCTGGTTTCAAGCCTGTACAATGAGAAAATGGGTTATCTAGATATGATTTCAAATTTCAGCATTGCTGCAGCATAGATTGTTATACAGGCTTAATACTGCAGGTGGTGACCTTTCCAGTATCTCTGGTTCAGAAAGTGACTCTGACTCTAGTAAAGATGATGAAGCAACTTCATCCCAGACCAACGTCGAGGAAGATAGCTTTAATGATGAAGACATCAGTGGCGTATACTCTACATCAGTAGTAGGCTCTCCCTTTCTCTATTTTTCCGGCCAAGATGGTCGCCATTATGCAGTATACAGGAGCCTAGTGACCAACCTCAAGCCAATTGCAACGAAGGGTTTCCTGCCTTCTGATTTGCTAGGCTCCTTGATCAGTCTCACCCAGCCTCAAGTTTGGATCATACTGATGAGAGCTGGAGGCCACTTTGCAGGAGCTGTGTTTAGAGGGTAAATTTCATTAGTGCTGATGTATCATGTGTGCTAATTTGAATAGGGTGTTTCTGGTTGTTAGTTGAGCTTATTGATTGCATTATGGCTGTCTTCGGTAGTGGGGTATATTATGAGCTGAATGTATCACATTTGTTTGCCAGATAGTGTGCTCTAACATTCTCCTAGCTAGGCTAAACTTTTATTTGTAGATTTTATGGATTCAGTTGGACAAACAAATGAATTTCTTACAACACTCCATGACCTCACGAATGCACTATGTACTTCCTGCAGCTCGACAATGGTTGCTCATAAGACCTTCCATCGCTACACTGTGAGGGCAAAGAGAGGAACGGCTCAGTCTGTCAGAGATGCTCACCATGGTGGACATGCTCCAAAGTGAATCAGAATTTTTGTCAGATTATTTGCAATATTTCACAGTTAATTGCATAGCCTCAAATATTTTTATCCATGAAACAAGAGCACCATGTCAATCCTCAAAAATTAATTTTTCTTTCTTCAGATCTGCTGGAGCCAGTTTACGCAGGTATAATGAATCAGCTCTCGTGGGAGAGATCAGGGGACTTATATCATCATGGTCCAGCCATGTTGAGGAGGCTAGTGCAATATTCATACGAACCCCCAAGTATGGCAAGGGGGTGTTCATAGGTGATGGTACAGCTAGTGGGGGGAATGCTGCTCCATTGTTGAGAACTGACCCCCGACTAAGAAATATTCCATTTGCTACGCGGAGGCCAACTGTGAAGGAGGTGCAGAACGTCTTTTCTAAACTAGCAGCTATCTATGAAGTGAGCAGCGACCAATTATTACAGGGACCTACTCGCTCTCCTAAGGCTAAGCGTAAGAAGCCAGTTATTAATATCAAGAAAGAGAAAGAAAAGGAAACAGTTGTTGATTTGGAAGATAGATTTATATCTATTGAAGAGGTGGGTGCTCAGATAGATGAACTAGAGTTGGAGCAAGGGGCTGGCAGTAGTGATGAGATGGAGGGGAGAAATGGAGAAGCAAGTGGAGCTGGTGAAAAGACTGTAAAAAGAAAAAGGAGGCGAAGAGCAAAGAAAACGGCTGAACCACAAGGTATGCCAATTTGAAATAAGTGTAGATATAATTTCTTTTAGAATATAATTTTGATCAAAATGTAGCTGATATACCAGTGTCTATTCAAGCTCTGTTGAAATTGTGCAAAAGTGAGTCCAAAGATGACTGTGATACAGTGGTGACACAGCTACTTCAAGAGATGGGTGTTTCTCCTATCACCAATGCTAAGACTGAAGTCTCTTTGGTAGCACAATCATCTGAAGGTATAACAGCATCTGCTGCAAGTCAGGAAGAGGATGAGGAAGCCCCTACTAATCTAAGGAATCCACTGAATGAGGTGTGGAATGGAGAGACAGTGCTACACGTTGCAGCAGCAAGTGGAAATGCAAGTCTCATTCCCATTCTACTGCTGCACGGGGCAGATCCTACAATCAAGTGAGCATCTATGCTATCTTGGTAGACATTTTTAAGTTCTCAAAAGTCAGGACCTTGGTGGCTCCACCTATTGCAATTGCATGGTTCATTTAGAACTGCTCCTAAGACTTAGTTATGATAGATACAACTATAGTTATTTGAACTTTTTTATGATTGTGGAACTTTACCATTAATTTTGCAGGAATGGGGCTGGACATGTGGCTTATGTGGTTGCCAAGGACAAGGCAGTGAGAGATGCCTTCAGGAGATTCATGGCTCAGTATCCAACCAGCTGTGACTACAGCACTGCAAAGGTGCCAAGTCCACTGACTGAGGAAATGGAGAGAGAGAGAAAAGAGAAGATGGCAGAGAAGAAGAAAGCTTTAAAGAAAGCCAAGAAGCAAAGAGAAAAGGTACCTACACAGTAATGCAAATACAGAACTGTGTACCTGACTGATTTCTGCAATTTATAGGAGCACAAGGCAGAAAAGGAGATGGAGCAGTCTAAGCTGAATCGTGAGAAGGCTGTGGCAGGATTGAGTGAGAGAGAAAAGAGAGCTCTTGCCGCAGAGAAGAGAATGTCAGCTCAGCTACCCAACAGTTCAGCTGTGCTAAAGTGAGTCTACAGCTAATCCAGGCTACTCCATACTAAGATTAGCCTGACTCCCAGGCCCATTCCTAGCCTTTCAACATTGAAAAGTGAATGGATCCGAGGATAAGCATTTGCGAGGTCACACTCTTATTGTGTCTATCTACTTTGCAGAGCTGGCGTTTGCAATTTTTGTGAGTCCACTTTGGCAGGACTAGTGCCTTTTGAGAGGCTACAGTTCAAGTATTGCTCCATGGATTGCTTGAAGAACCACAGAAAACAGTTAACATAATTGATCTAACACCATGATCACCAATATTATTTATATGCCCCTACTATATTACAATAATCAATTAATTTTTTGCAACTCATGGTTTAGATCAAAAAATTGAATATAGATGACAACAGAGGTATAGCTGCAATCAGATATAGATTCATCAGTCGGAGATGGGATTGAAATTCATCAGCTGTCGGAAATTGACTTTGCCAGCTCTTCCTCATTCACATCAAAGTCAATCATTTCTCTTTCTAAATTCCTCCATTGTCCCCAGAAACCCACATCCACCACTCTCTCTCCTATCCTCCACAGCCTGGGCTGCAAGTGCTGACATATTTCATGATAGTTTGAACAAGATGGGCTGTAATTTTGTTGCAAAATTATCGCAAAAAGACCCAAATTGATGTATCGTAAATAGCCATCTGCATGTTGCTTGGTTATTGTATCAATGTACTGCTTGGCTGAAGGCCTCCTGACAATCTCACTGCACATGCTCAGTTCGTTTGCATGGTCTAGCACGTCGTTTATGTAGCTGGCATAATCTGGCCTCTTTTTCCAAGTGGCAGTGAAGGCACCTGCAGAAATGAGGTAGGTAGCTGCTTTGAGAGGCCGCTTCCGTGCTCCTACAAATATATCCTTGAATACTTCGACGTAATCTGTGAGAATTTCCTTCAGAGGTTGTCCCATTCGGGTTACACTTCTGATGGCCATTTTACAAGTAGGTGGGCTTTATTAGGAATGGTAGACTTTCTAAATAGAGAACACCATGATAATACCTGGTATTGGGAGAAGACACACTGATGAACTGTTGATGACTGAAAGAAAAACAACAAAAAAAACCCAGCTATTTTAATTTACATACACACAAACATGAAAAAAATGTCCAATGTGTTCTCTGTATGTGTCCTGAAAGTAGTCTCTAAATAAATAGTACAGTAGAATAAAGAGATCATGCGACACATCATGTGACTAAGGCGATCCCAGCAGCAGCCCTACATGTCTCCATGGAGGCAACCTGCTGCCAGGTATTGTTCACGGGGTCGTAGATTTCGGCCGATCGTAGGTAGGAGGGCCCGTTGATGCCCCCTACCGCTATCAGATTTGAGCCAAGAGTACATAAACATACACCATCACGGGATGAAATCATCTTTGCTGCTGTGTGCCACTTGCCACTTCGTACATCAAGAAATTCCACAGACTCCAATCTTGATGTCCCGTCGTTTCCCCCGGCAACGAATATCTGCTGACCTAGCACTGCCACTCCAATACCTGCTCGTGGCTTTCCCAGAGGGGTCAAAGTGCACCAACGGTTGATGTGAGGATCATAGCTTTCGACAACATTGAGAAATGAAGTGCCATCGTTTCCACCAAATACATACAGCTTGTTATTAAAAGTGGCCACGCCAGGAAAGCTCCTCCTAGTGCTCATCTGAGCAATGGGGCTCCAGAGATTCTTGTCTAGGTCGTATCTTTCAACAGTGTTGAGACAGGCACGACCATCGTAGCCTCCCGCAGCATACATAGCTCCTCCTAGCACACCCACACCTACTCCAGAGCGACACGTACTCATTGGAGCGACAAAAGACCAGAAATTGCTTGTTGGATCGAAGCACTCGACACTGCTTAGCCTTAGAGATCCGTCTGACCCCCCCACGGCATACACCTTGGCTTCTAGTACCCCAACACCTAGCTGTTGTCTTCGTACTATCATCCCTACAGCTTCATTCCACTTGTTTTCGAGGAAATTGTATGTCTCCACTGATCTCGTTATGCTCTCCGAGGACTCCTTCCCACCTACGGCATACAGTGTACCCACAGTCGACTTTCGAGGAATGAAACGAGGATTAGCTGAACGGATGTCTCTTTCTTCGGGAAGCAAGTGGAATCGTTTTGCTTCATCTAGAATATCTCGACACTCAACACTACTTTTTACAAGTGGCTCATTGTCCACTTCTTTCATGAGAAACGTTTTGGAGAGCATTGGTAGTCGTGTGTGCTCGAGCAGCTTTGAGAGGTGCTGGGCGCGCTCAGTTGGGTCCTGTTTCACCCACTGGATGATGGAACTGTACACATCTTCTTCTCGTTTGACATTAAGGTCACTACTTTTGATCAGAGATGCGATATTTTCCCAGTTATTGTTAAGGAATTCACTACTCAGCGATACGTCTTGAAAGTGCATTCGGGCGAAATTATCGATAACTTCTGATAGCTGCTGGCACCCGTTGGCCTCAGCAAAATTCTTAATCCCCAGGCAATTTGATGCATCGAGTTGTTTCTTCAAAAAATCACAGCAAATCTCCTGAACTTGTCTGATTTGAAGCAATGACGAAGCCGACAGAACATCCTGGACATTATCCACGCTCACTTCGATATCTCCCATATAGGCAAATGTCACGAGGTTCTCTAAAATCGTTGGATTGATGTCTTGCATCTCAATCACGTCCTGTTGACTCTCCTTCATCTCATTCGTGAACATGGCCATAAAATAAGCGCTACTAGCCGCCAGTACTGCCCGGTGTGCGTGAATTTCGTGACTACCAGCTTTCAGCACTACGTCACAGAGCTTTCTCTGGCAACGCAGCTGGTTGACCTTACGTAGGACAGATCTGGAGAAGATGTAGCAACGGTTGATGGTCGGAGGGATGGCAGAGGGGGCAGAAGTGAGGGAGACAGAGCTTTCTGAGGACCTGGTTTCAGAGTTTGATGACTCAGCTCTTTCTGCCATACCTGAGTCAGAGCACTTTGAGGGTAGCTAGACAGTGAAAAGAGAACAAACTAGTGGTAAAAGATAGAATACGAGGAATAATAGTTCTATTTCAGTCTCGTACTGTTAGCCACGCCCTTTCATAAACTAGACATGACAGCCTCGCAAATTTATATATACACACATAGAAATTTAGTTAGGACAGTAAAGAGATAGTAGCTGTATCGTCTTTGTGCTCTTACCCTGTGTTGTCTTTCTTTTTCTCGCTTTGGTACGTACACAGGAAGTCGGCCTTCGGCAAGTGTTTGTCCGAGATCCGTACCGTAAAACAAGGGGGAGCGTCCGGGTATCTCAGGAAACTGCATTCCGGATATACTGGTAATTTTTTCTCCGTATAAACTCGGATATTTCCGTAAAATCAAAATGGGTGTGGCGATATCGTAAGCGGGTGCGAATCTGCGAACCTCAAGGCCAAGGCCCTACTAATCTTCGTCGGAATCTAGCTGACCGCGCTGCGAAGAAACTCGAGCGACTTATCGACCATACAGCCGATTCTCTCGGTAAGACTGCACCTAATATTACTTTTAGCTAGCTAGACATTGCTTTGCTGCGCGCGAACGAGCGCCTTGTGGTCGGTTCTGGCGCGCGCAAGGTGTCAAGAAGTTGATATGGACTCAATCAGTGTTTTGTTACTATGGCCCTGACACTATTACCAGTCAGTATAGTCCACATATTCACTGCGTACAACAGTTTTCTTAGAATCTATATTTAAATATATAATCAAGTTCTGATAAAACGCACGAAATATCCTGTTCTATTTTTTATGCAGGTTGCAAGTGGCTAGCCAAGTGCCTACCCAGTAGTGTTAAAGTCTATTTCCCTGAGGGGCTCTGTCCAATTATCGGCCACCAGCTAAAGACCAAGAATAAGTTACTCGAAAACTGTTTAGAAATAGGAAAAAGAAAAAGACTCAAAAATGGGCAACTGTGTCGGTGCGGCCAATCCAGAGGACAGAGAAGCCAAGTCGAGGAGTTCAGCCATTGACAGACAGCTGAGAGAAGACAGAAAGGAGTATGAAAACACAATCAAAATCCTTTTATTGGGTGAGTCTCTTTCTGCCCTTTTGATAAGCTAGCTGTTATCTTGCGTACTATGTGTACGTAATGCATGGTTACTCCACAAAGTGCCCACTTCATTATTTGAAAACCACATACAGCTTGACTGCACACTTGCATCCCTCTATACATGCATTGTGTAGAAAGCTAGAACCAGTTACTGTACATAACTACTAGTGATCAATAATATTATTTATAAGTGACAACCGTACTAGCATCATGTTTGGCTCTTTTTAGAGGGAGCACCTGTATAGTGAGTTACTTCGTTTCCAAGTGGAGGTGTTTATGTGTGGCTGTGTCACATCACATCCTCTTTACTGGTTTGTACTATGCTACTCTCTGCTTCCTTTGCCACCTTAAAAATGAATAGAGACGGTGCCCTAGCTGACGTAGAAAGGGCAAATAAACATTAGTTTTGTAGAAACTTACACACATGTGTATACAACCCGTACACATATAATGTAAAGTTGAAAGGAACTCACGACACACTTAGCTTATACAGTACCACTGCATACCATACACCCCTTGGTTTGTGTACAAAAAATTGAACTTGATTGTGTACAACTGTACACATCGCTAAACTCATCTTTGCTTCAGTAACCTTTCAGTTTAATGTCATAAATTTATTTTTGTAGAGTATATAGATGGAGATACTGTTACCATATGTTGGCTTGTTGCTAGTGTTCAATGTCTGTAGCCTGTTAGTGTTAGTTTGCAGACTTGGATGTAGCTGTCTGTCTGTCTGTCGCTAGTTTGTTGCCCCATAGCCAACAGGCATACGTTGATAGGTGTCAAGATATAAGTACGTTAAGTTGGATAGGTGATAGGGGCAGTGTGTGTGTCAGTTGTTGGAAGGATATACTATCCATGTAACTTGTTCTGTTGGCACCACTCCTTAACTGTAATATCCAAGGTCTAAACAGTACTATCTTTCTGCCCTTAGCTGGATGTACGTGTAGTACGAGTGTTGTTTGTGTGTGTGTCAGTGTGTGTGCGAGGACGTGGTAGTTAGAGTGATACATAGTGCTTCAAAACGATAGGAAGTGTCTTGAAAATTAATTTCGTGTGACTTATGATCGAGTAAGCAGTGTGTGTGTGTGTGTGTGTGTGTGTGTGTGTGTGACATCCTTTGTTGATGCTGTGTTTTATTCAAAAAAAGTGAACATTTCATTGTGTTTGTTTTTGGGAAAACAGAGATGAAAAAAAGAACCTTCAAATTGTGCATTTCTGTGGCATGCCCATGAGAATAACGTCTAGGGGGTGTTTGGAAAAAGAGATGGAAACTGTTATTCTAAGTATTGTCTACTTGCTAGTTTACCATTGGTCACATGTGCACTGTGTGTGTGTACTGTATGCTGTGTCGCAACACTTGGCCTCAGAATGTTGTCCAAGGTCACTGTGGTGGGCTCTAATTAGAAATAATCACTTTAGTGGTGGTGCATTTTTTGAGAAGTCCTAATATTATTATTATGTCTGTATAGTATGTACATATACTTGTACTTGAAAATGTACATGTGTGCCATTAAGTATAAATGTGGGTGGTGTCCCTAAGATATTCTAGCTAGCTGGCTAGTTTCGATTTTGCCTTAAAACAGCTATGCCACCTCGGCCTAAAATCAACAACTTCATAATATCATTGCATGCATTGGTTCCCGGGAGTGTGTAGATAATGTTTACTTGTCTGTGCATGTCATTTGATGTCACTGCTGTTCGTATTGCATAAACATGCTTGTACCATTAGCTAAAGACCCACAAGTGAAATGTGAATGAATATTGTACTTTTGGTAGCCTTACATACTCACTACTGCACTCCAGAGGTCAAAGGTCGCATGACACAAGCGACTAACCCTGCTGTGCCCTCATACGTGAAAAGTGAGCTTCCAACATTATGTAATTTCACACCATCTTGCTTTGTGCATGTAATTATATTATGTAGGAGCCATCTCAATTTTTAATATTAATTTTTTATCATCATCAGTTATAAATAGATACTTGTTCGTCTGCCAAATCACGTTTTCAGCCGTGAGCATAAGAGCATTGTACACTATACAGTGGCCCCTTTGCATGTAGCTGTATCTTATAGCACTGTGTGGTGGTATTTTTTTGAATTCTGGTTATGTAGAACGGTGTCCCATTACTTAAAGAGTTTCTAAAAATTTTAATACTGTCTGCCTGTGAATACGGGGAAGAGTGTGCATACGATTCTCTATAGCAGCTGTACTGTGGCAATGTCCTTAGCTGCCTGACAGAACTGTATGTGTAAGTCTTTGTTTAGATCTTCAGCTTAAGGCAAGATATTCAGTTTGGTTAAGACAGTGAATGAGACAAAAATGATTTACTTAGAGAGGGTGTGGGGGGAAGCTTGCCTTCAAATGACACCCTAATCCACCACCCCCCCCCCCCATAGTTATAGATGTCTATTTTATTGTCCCTTCCTCACTAAACTGGATACTTCCCTTCCTCCTGTGAAAACTGTTAAACAGTTACAGTAGCTAATCATGTTTTGCGTAAACTTTTTGATTAGGATAGTCTGTACTTAGATTTTGTTTCTACATCAACCTAAGCTGCAGATAACTTTTCCCTCGGCCCATAATAACTATTATCAGTACAAACATCACACATATATCCTGTCCAAGTGTATAACACACACGCTCTTTCTTTCGTTACCCTATTTGGTTACTTTATGCTACGCTGAGGGGCAAATATACATTTGACTAGAAACATGTGTGTTGGTGACTACACTGTGTGCCTACACTGACCCATCAACTCTTGGCAGCACTGCCTGATAATGGCCAGGCTTTTTGAGCTTACAAGTACATGGTGTATGTTCTCTTACATCGAACTCATGCTGCGTGATTGGTGTAGATTGCTTATAAGTAAGTCGTGGCATCCTTCCTGTGTTTATATGTAGAACTTGTTTAAGAAGACTAGGTGCAGTACATTATGTAATGGTATTCCAATTAAAGCACACTTGAGATTTATGTGGATGCAACACTTGTGTGTGGATATGTGTGTACTCTTAGTGTCTAAAATGTACACAAATGGTCAAAAGAGTCATCGTTAATTAGCCTGTCCCAGAAATCTGAGCCAATGGCTGTTCAGACAAACTTAAAATGGACAAAACTTGAAGCATTATGCACCCTGCCTATGAATTTTCAAATAAATGTAGAAATAGTCAGGAATAAGGTTGATGGACCTACATCTGTCTGTATGAGTTATGGCTATATAATGTTGTACAGGTGCCGGTGAGTCCGGTAAGAGCACCGTTGTCAAACAGATGAAGATCATTCATGGAGATGGATACTCACAGAAGGAGCTTCAGGACATGATCGTAAGGAGAGAGAGAGAGAGAGAGAGAACATGTACCACATGTGTGCACACACACACGTGTACATAATATTCTTCAGAGTTTCATAACTACGCTATTGTAGCATGTTCTTAGTTTATGCTTACCTTGGCATCTGTTTTGTGTGTAACTGTTATGAATCGGTGATATTTCAGTTTTTCATATTGACTCTATTGGTGTGGTTAGTAGAGGGCATAGGTCACCACCAGCACCAAATAAACCTCCTGTACTAGGTAAATGGGCTTTGTCTTGCAGTGATGTGCGGGGGAGGTTGTTTCTGATTGGTGGGATTGTATTGCTAGACAATATCTTACTCAGTTTAGTAAAGCAGCTGGTGCCCCCATCCTTTCTCATCTCTCCCCCTCCCTCTCATCTTCTCCTCCTTCCCATCCCACTTGAAACTAGATATGTCCCAAAGCTTGTAACTTTATCCTGTCCTGTAGCTAGCTGACTAGCTCTCTCTCTCCCCCCTCATGTACATATACAATGTATTATAATAATCCATTTTTAAGCTTTGTGTTAAAATCTGAATTAGTCTTGCATCATATCAGACACACCTTGTCATTCCCACTACAGCCTGTCATTTTTAGCAACCTGGCAGTGTCCATGAAGGTGGTTGTACAGAACATGTCAAAGCTCGGAATTGAGTTCTCTGACCCCAAAAACGAGGTAAATTTGTAGTATAGTAATGTATCAGTTGTCACACACTCACACACACAAGTACACACATCATGACTCTCTCTCTCCCTCTCTCTTGCAGGAGAATTCTCAGCTGATTTCAAACATCACAACAGGTCTTCCCAAGTCGTCCCTTCCGAGCGAGATCGTCCAGGCCTTCCGGTCGCTATGGGAGGATGAAGGAGTGAGAGAGTGTTTCAGGAGGGCGTACGAATACCAACTCAATGACTCAGCACCTTAGTAAGTCTTAAGAATGTGTTCAATTGTGATATAGGAAAGGGCAATAAGCCAGCCCCTACCCCACCAAGATTTCTGTAAAGCAATTTGTGGTACTGAGAATGTTTATGGGTGATTTGTGGGTACAGCATTGGTTAGCAGCTCCTCTCCACGTACAACCACTTGATGCTTGTTTGTTGTATGTATTCGGTCAAGTGAGGAAATGTTGGAACTAACGACAGCTTGTCCTATTGTCACTTGACGTTGCAAACACTCGGTACTTAGTCGATAGTTTAGACAGAATGGACCAGCGAAGTATTATTGGTCGATTGTGAAACAAAAATTGTCAATTATCAACTGTTTGAAAATTTGGGTATAGTAGCATGTTTAGAGACTGTATAATAAACCCCCCTCCCTTTCTCACCCTACACAGCTACTTCAGTGAGATGGACAGAGTGCTGGGTGATGATTACATCCCAACTGAGCAGGATGTGCTGAGATCCAGAGTTCAGACCACTGGTATAATCGAGACTGCCTTCAAAGTCAACAAGCTAACCTACAGGTGTGTACTACGTACGTACATGTTACTTTACCATGTAGCAAGAGTAGCAGCAGCAATGGCAGGAGTTCCCTAACCACTAACCAAACTAGCCATTTGCTACTGTATCCTTCACTTTGGCTACTACTTTCTGGATTGAGTAGCCAATTTTTGCCATTACTTCCCATACAACCTGCCTTTATTGTCAACAGTGGTTGGCAATATCTTTGAGAAATGGCTACAAGATTTAGTAAGCTTCGGGAACCCCTGCAATGGGCTGTACTGTACATACATGTACTGCACATCTGGTTAGGGTTAGTGGTCGTAGGAAGCTGCTGTAGTTGCAACTAGGAAATCAATAGAATCCCTACTCTCTTTTCTTTGTGCTTGTGTCATAGTGTGCGTCCTGGTTACGTACGTACGTACATACATACGTGTGTTCACGTGATGTACAGTGTATGTCATTGTGTGTGTGTGTTTTGATGTCTGCTCCTTTTATTGATGTGCTGATGGATATGTGATTGTGCTCCTCATTCTGCTATTTTGTATTTTGTTTGTTTATGCCTATGATAAGATCTGACACTATGCAAGCGTAAATGTGAGAATTCACAAAATTCATTTAACAATAAACTCCCCCCCCCCCCTCCCCAAAAATAGAGTGGTTGATGTTGGAGGTCAGAGGTCAGAGAGAAGAAAGTGGATCCAGTGTTTTGACGATGTTCGAGCTGTCCTCTTTGTCTGTGCTCTCAGCGGCTATGACATGACTCTATTTGAAGATGGAAAAACGGTTCGTTTATATGGTACACTCTTCATAGCACACCTTCGTCCGAGCTTTTCTACTTTGTATGATAGACCTGCAAGGCTTTACCAGATGGAAATGCCTGGGTGGGTGGAGCATGCTAAGTTTAGATTGAGTGTTCCAGCTGTCTTGAGTGATTTTGGACCACATATTCTGTGGATTTCCAACTGTTTAGTGCCAAAAGACACAGAAAATGACAAAATAAATCAGCCTTCTCTTTTAGAATAACTCCATGATGTTTAATACAGTAGTAATAACTGTATATCTCTCTCACCCCCCACTCTTTCTAAATGTGAGTTTGACCAATTTACCAAATTTTTTTTTGTCTCTTTCTTGAACAGAATCGCTTGGAGGAGTCACTAAACCTGTTTCAGGCCATCTGCAACAACAAGTTCTTTGTCAAAACTTCAGTGGTGAGTGCACCCTACTCTCTTTTTGTGTATATATGGGTACTCATTGTCTATTTATAGTAGCCACTTCTAGAGTTATATTTAGAATGTTTTCCTGACTGTCATAATCTCCATTGTGCAAATTCACTTATTCACTGTGAACTGGTCAGAGCTACCCCATTGTCAGTCAGCAGCTAGCATTGTCCTTTATGCTGGATGTATATGGTCATCGGTAGTGAGCTAACCTAGTATACACATGGCTAAGGTGGATAAAAATGGAGTATAAAAATCAGCATTATGTTGAACCGAAAGGCTATACCCTCTGTGAGACAGCCATGTAATTTAATTAGGAGTTCTTTTGTCGTGGTCTACTTTCCCACCCACCACCTTCATCCATCACTGAGCTTGGTTTTGTTACCTCTCTATAACCTCACTCCCTCTATCCCCCCCCCCCTTCCTGCAAAACCACACTTCTTGTATTTGTTTGTGGGATCAAAGATTATAATATTATGGTGGTTTTCAATTTTCATGTTTACATCATACGCTATTATACAGTGGGGGTGTAGACTAGTATAAGTGTATATGTTGTGATGTATCAGTGTTGGCAACTATTAATATTTCAAGCAATGTGTATTGTTTATCGAAATACACAATGGATTTTTATTCTGTGATGTCACCTTATTCTCTCAGATCCTGTTTTTGAACAAGGTTGATCTGTTTCGGGATAAAATCTCAAACTCGGACAGGCACTTACGACTCTACTTCACTCACTATACTGGTAAGGCTAATGGACCAAGTGTGTGTATGTACGTATGTACAAGTGTGTGTATTATTGTTGTGTTTGGGTCTTTGGTTATATTTAATTGTCTGGAACTATTCCACCTCATTAGGCGGAATTGAAACTTTATGTAAGTGGAGAAAAAACGTTCTTTTGTGATGGCATTGTCAAATCACCTGTAACAGTGGTACTTTGTGTGTGCAAGTACCCCCCCCCCCCCCCCCCCCCCCCCCCCCCCCCCCAAGTTACTCAATGCTTAGGTTGTGCAAAGTACAATACTGTACGGGTGTGTACAAGAGTGTACCATTGGTATAATGTAATAATACTATTAGAGTGGAACTGTTAAACAACCAGCCTTTGTTGAACTTGAAACCATTTTATAAACAGTCTAAAATACTGCTGAGTGTAACTAGTTTGGTCAAGTTTGCTGACAGTGCATTTTTCCACTCCCTAAACTCAGGTCCTGACAGAGACGTTGAGGCAGCTGCTGAGTTCATTCAGAAAGAGTTCCTCGAGCGAAATTTAAACAAGAGCAAGATCATCTACCCCCACTTTACCACGGCAACGGACACATCGAATATCAGGGTAAGGGGTTAAGTCAACCAGGCATCATGTTACTACATGTATATACATCTTCCCTGTTTGTGGTGTTATGGTCAGTGCACATGCAAGGCGCCAGGTCATTATTTGGATCGGTTGGCGCAAGTCATGTGTGACCGAGTTAGTACTATAGTTTCTTATACAATAATGAATGAAAACAATACAAAAACAGATGTCTTGAGATCACAAGCAAAAATTTGTTCTTAACTACATGTACATGTATGTACACTTATGACTACAATGTTATGTTATGTGCTCATAATATGTATTTACCAGGACTGATGGTGAGTAGTAAATAGCTGACCTTTTTTAATTTCCAATCTTTTCTCCCTTCTTCCTCTCTCTATCTTTCCTCTCTTCCCCCTCCTCCCCTCGCCACAGGTTGTGATGAAGGTTGTACTTGACACAATAATCCGTGAGAATTTGGAAGCGGCCAACTTGCTATGAGCTTTGGTTGCTAGGAGAACTCCATGAAAAAGAAAATTATTACAACTGCACGTCTTTGAAAATTTAATAAACTCGTTTGTTTGTCGTGAAAACACTGCCACACTCTGTACTCTGTGAATATAATTTCTAGTGTGTAAGAATATAAAAAAAATGTGGTAATTATAATGATGCATCTTATTTTTTCTTCCTACTTATGTTCGTGTGTATCTCTGTGTTCAAGAATTTACTGGTTAGTTTGTTATGCATACATGTACATGACTAATACTGGTCCTTATTCACATACGTGTTAAATTTTTTGTGTTTTGTTGTATATGCACTGTACACGATAAGCGTATCAACATTTTGAGGGTGTGAGCATGCGCAGTACAGTCTGGATGCCGAGCTACAAGTTTATGTGACGACCTCTTACCTAAATGAATAACCTTCCCACGCCCATTGGGTAATGATCGCTAAAGGCGCTAGCGCACCTTAACCTAGTCTGCGCGCGCACGAAGCTTTATGAATGCGTGCGCATCTCTAGGACTTCAGTGTATGTTACTGCACTATAAAACACAGCGGTGATGAAGAGCTGCATCACAGAGCCACAAGACTTGCATAGAGAAAGCCAATTGTGTTGCGTCGATGATGAAGGGCTCGGCCGTTTTGAGTGTGGCTATCTTTCTTACCATCTCCAGCGCCTTTGCGCAATCATTAAGCATCGACCCAGACGTAGGAAGGCTGCAGCTAAGCAGTTTGCTGCAACACTCGGTTGGGAAGATTCTATCGGAATTTGGCCAATCGGCCATAGCCAAACGACAAACGGTGTACGATATCACTACACAAGACGTGGTCGATTGCGTCTCGAGGACTATTGAATATCAGTGCGGCTCTTCGGGCTACTCGCAGAAGGTTGTCGACATTGCGACGGGCTGCAAGAACGACTCGTACGCACGCAACACTGCCAACACGTGCGCTCGAAACGAGAAGGGAGAGACGTGTGGCGCTGTAGCCTTAAAGTTTCTATCGGGTCAAACCAACGCGGAGAGCTGTCTAGGATCCCTTACTAACGAGTTTGGCTGTAACTCCGAATGTCACAATTTCCTACAGTCGGCAAAGGACAGCCTCGGCTGCTGCTTAAATGCTT
This sequence comes from Stappiaceae bacterium, assembly GCA_964291365.2. Classification (GTDB taxonomy): domain Bacteria; phylum Pseudomonadota; class Alphaproteobacteria; order Rhizobiales; family Stappiaceae; genus JBDWFY01. The sequence goes on along the minus strand of OZ219972.1, from coordinate 471,488 downwards.
ATGTCAACAGAACTGACTATCCGCTTTTCGAGGAGTATCGTGAACACGTCGACTATCGCCTATGGGACTTGTGCGAGATAGATCTCCCCGATGCAGAATGCAAAGACAGTAGGATAAAATTCGAATCCTTGAACGACGTAAAGAGCTGCACCTCGCAGGAAATCTTGACCAAATTCGTCCGATACGAATGCTCTGCGGACGTCGGTCAATCGCTCGTCAACAACCTCATGAAGAACGACAGATGCTACATCTTCTCGTCAATCATGGTGGACGCGTGCTCCTCCAACGGAAATGGTCAGTACTGCGCTGAATCCATTGGTACAGACCTAATGACCAACTTTGTCACCGATTCCTACGTGATCGCGCTGAATTCCCACTGCGGCGCACATGATCCAGACTCGGGCTGCAGTTCAGCATGCAAGGACTCCATCAATGCCATCAAAAAGGCCTATGGTTGCTGTGTGAACGTCTACAATGATTCCTCCATTGGACTGCAACTGGGAGCTCTATCATACAGTGTCTGGAATGAATGTGGAATCGAGAGTCCTGGGTTTTGTCAGACAACGCAGACCATCCCTACAAAACCACCGACTGTTCCATCTGAGACTGTATCCGAGAATATCCCAGTCTCCACTGATAGTACCCCAGAAATCACCACCGAAAGTGCTCCAGTTACGCAGCGTGCACCTATAGTAAGCTCAGAGCGGCCTGATGTTGAAGTTATAGTGGTCACGGGAAATATTCCAGAGCCTGATGAGGACACTGTGAGCACTGAAGAGCCTGAAATCATAGAAGAAACTGAGAGCATGGAGCCTAGAGAACCTACTGATAGTACTCCACTGGAAGAAGTTGAAACAACCCAGCCAGAGGAGAACGAGCCTAATAATGGTGAAGAAGAAATCATGGAGACTGCTGCACCTTCTGAGCCTACTATCGATGAAGATGGTATGGAGACTACTGCACCTTCCGAGCCTACTAGCAATGAAGATGTGGAGACTACTGCACCTTCCGAGCCTACTATCAATGAAGATGTGGAGACTGCTGCACCTTCCGAGCCTACTGTCGATGAAGAAGATCTGGAGACTACTGCACCTTCCGAGCCTACTATTGATGAAGAAGGTATGGAGACTACTGTACCTTCTGAGCCTACTGTCGATGAAGATGTGGAGACTACTGCACCTTCCGAGCCTACTGTCGATGAAGAAGATGTGGAGACTACTGCACCTTCCGAGCCTACTGTCGATGAAGAAGATCTGGAGACTACTGCACCTTCCGAGCCTACTGTCGATGAAGAAGATCAGGAGACTACTGCACCTTCCGAGCCTACTGTCGATGAAGAAGATCAGGAGACTACTGCACCTTCCGAGCCTACTGTCGATGAAGAAGATGTGGAGACTACTGCACCTTCCGAGCCTACTGTCGATGAAGAAGATCTGGAGACTACTGCACCTTCCGAGCCTACTGTCGATGAAGAAGATCAGGAGACTACTGCACCTTCCGAGCCTACTGTCGATGAAGAAGATCAGGAGACTACTGCACCTTCCGAGCCTACTGTCGATGAAGAAGATCAGGAGACTACTGCACCTTCCGAGCCTACTGTCGATGAAGAAGATCAGGAGACTACTGCACCTTCCGAGCCTACTGTCGATGAAGAAGATCTGGAGACTACTGCACCTTCCGAACCTACTATTGATGAAAATGTGGAGACTACTGCACCTTCCGTGAGTAGGGACCAGAGTGCCTCTGAAAGCATTCAAACTACTGAAGCCATAGAAAGTACACACCCAACTGACCACTCCACTGTGAGCTCTGAAGCTATTGAAAATGTAGAGGTTGTTCAGACGACAAAGAGTGAAGATTCTGATGCAGGCGTTAGCGCCCAGACAGAGAGTGGTGGCCCTCCCAGTGTTGATTCACTGGGAGTGTCACGATTCAATGGCTCAGTACCATCCGCAAGAGCTCTCTTTTCAGCTATCATTGTGATCAGTGTGGCAGTCACTATCTTCATTCAGCAACTATGAACTCTAGCTAGCTATAGCAGTACCTTTGGAACACTTACAATGACTTTAATTTATTGCTAAAGACAACAACTTTTTACCTTTTTTTAATTAACCACTGTCATCAGTGCAACACATAATATTATTTTCATTTAATTTTCTGCACATGCACATGTTATGATTATGTATACTGATAGTTTATGTATGTATGTATGCCTGTATTATTTTGAAAACCTATTACTGGTATATGGACTCGAGATATTGATGTGAAGTGCATGTAGAATTGTTGATGTGACTTTAACCGTAAGGCACAGCCCATGTTTTCCATAGCACTAATGGGATCCTAGCTACTAGAGTAGGGGTGGGTGGATGTGTCCATGGTTAGACAGTAATGTAATGTAGGTATTTACACCCATGCATAAGTAATAATAGCACAGGCTGCTGAAGTCCTATGGTTCAGAACTACAAGAGTGCCTGCATGTGCATGATAATACCATAGTAGTGTTGTGTCTTTCAAGGGATTTTCTATGTTGAGTCTAACTTGGACAGTTATACATCCTGTTGAAATGGTATCAGTGGGATCAACAACCAGTGCTCACAGTGTGTAAACATCAACTCCATCACATACGAGTTCCATGCGTACCTGATTAGGATTCCATGAGCACACATGCTGACACCTCTTTGTCGTGGAGTACATTATACTCTTTGTCCACTGCTAAGTTTGTCAGTTTGTGTACAGGAAAGCACACAGTACGTGTACTTGTGATATTTGCAAACAAAATGTGTATTCTATTATGTAAGGATTACATATCTTACATACCATACATTATATGTATAGCCAAGGGATGATACCATTGGTGCAATCACGGTCATGACAAAAGTTTATACTAGTACTTAGATCCTACTTGTGACAAATACTGTGATCTGAATGGTTAGATTGAAGTATCTCTCCTTCATAGATTCACTCGGGATTCCATCGGTCTTCTAAATCCCATAGAAACCTCCTAAACAGTGTCTAACTATTATATAACACATCAATAATAATAGTTATTCATAGCATGACTTGCACACCTGCATGAACGTACAGACTGCTGAAGGATATGTGAGTGGTTCAAGTAAAAATCCTAACATTATTGTCATCTGAGATTTCTCCACAGGGTTTTAAAATTATAATTCTGCGGAGGAAATAGTAGATTGATGGCAATAATGCTTGAACCACTCACAAGACCATGTATACATCTACATCTGTATCAGACTGATATATCGATACTGACCAAAATCTACATGTGGTAATTAGACATCCACCTTTCATCAATGTGCCCTTAAGATAACACATGGAGATGTTTAAAGGACCATGCATACACACATGGATGCTGATCGTGCCTTAGGTCTCTGAAGGTGATTTGAAGCCTATGCACTAGTATAGCTAATAAACTAAAACCTTGATTGTGTTGTCTAATAAACATTAATTATTAAATTAAGAAGTGTGCACCTTGTGTAATGCATAGTGATGCACCATCAAAGTTTGGCAACTGTTTGCAGTCACCCGTGTACTGTAGACATAATTTACCTAATGATAACTGCTTAATAATAAATATTTTATCAATGTACTATAGGGAAGTCTTCACAATGTAAAGAATCTGCTGTATAGTACCGAACTTGTGCATGCATGCATGCATCATAAATAGAAACTAATATTGGATATTACATAATGCACTACCACCCTTCCTGCAGTAGACTATATACTTGCCATAAAAAGAAACTAGTTTATAAAGTGTAAAGTCCTCTCAACACAAAGGCTATTGAATGCAAGTAGCCTTATCCCCATGGCCAGGCCACCTCTCCCAACCTCCTGCTTTTCAGTGTGCAACATTGGAAAACTGAGTGTCTGGAGATGAGACTAATTGAACATGATTCATGGTAGATAGCATGAGCCTCACTGGCTTTCAGTGTGGCCAATTGTGTACAAGTGTTGATGTTAGGAGCACACGTAACTAAAGGGAGCTGATCCAGAAATTTTCCACCGTTTAAATACACTGCACAATCAGATGAGGATCAAGCACTAGCTAGCTATGACCAGCATACACATAATCTGTTGCAAGTCGATCACAAAAGTAAAGAAGTTATATCATCTAAACTAGTCAATTAAAGGGAAGGATCATAGAAATTTAATTATGTGGATCTGGGATCTACATGTAGTGTCTGGAAAAGGCAAGCGCACTTGGTAATGGTCGTCATTCAGTTCCCGCCAACCCACTACGCATGCGTGCGTGTGGTGCAAGCGATTGCGCTTGCGCACTAGTCGACCCCGACCCTGTACCACAACCCCCATAGGGAAAAAATGGAGGGACGTTGCTTTGAGATTCCTGATCTGACATCTTTCCTTGTGCCCGACGTTGGACTAACAGGTCGAGAGCTCGGTAAGGGAGCTTATGGAAGTGTGGAGGAGGTGGAAATCCCAGGAGCTGTGTGTGCAGCCAAAAAAATACACACAGAGTTTCTCAGAATCGGTACTAGCGAAGATATCTCGTACATGATCTCTAAATTCGCGAGTGAGTGTAGGCTAATGAGCAAACTCCGTCATCCTCACATTGTCCAGTTTCTTGGTGTGTGCTATCTTCCTGGGGCAAAGCTACCTTCTCTAGTCATGGAGCGTCTCGACACAAACCTTCACGAATTGCTGGAGACCACCCCCAATCTGCTGATAGCTGTCAAAAATTCAATTCTTCTTGACACTGCTCGAGGTCTATTGTACCTTCACAGCCAGTCTCCACCGATAATTCATCGAGACCTCACTGCAAGGAACGTGCTCCTCAATTCCGCCATGGTAGCCAAAATTGCTGACTTGGGCGTGGCTCGTATTATCAACCTCCAACCAGACCAGCTAGCTACAATGACCCAAGGACCTGGAAACATTGTCTACATGCCACCAGAGGCGATGGGAGAACATACGCAATACAACGCCTCACTCGATATCTTCTCGTTTGGTAATATTGCTCTCTTTACACTCACCCAAGTGTTCATGGGACCAAAGCTTAGGGCTGCTACATACACTGATTGTGCGGGAAAGCTTAATGCTCGTACTGAAACTGAGCGACGTGAGCATAACTTTCACATTCTCTATTCTGATCTTGGAGAAGTGAATGCTCTTGTCCAGCTAACACAAGATTGTCTTCAAAATCACCCAACTGACCGTCCCAGCGCTGCTGACCTGGTTGAAAGGATCAAAAAAGCATCTTCAGATATGGAATCTCCAAGCAAACTTGGGTTGATGAAACAGCTGTCCTGTAAGGAGCAAGAGATCAAGCAAATGGTAGATAAAAATCAGGTGTTGTTGACTGAGAACAAGCGGCTACAAGACCAGATATCATCACAACAGTTATCACTACAAAAGCAATCCTCAATTCAACAGCAGGAGATAGAGAATAAGGAGTCACAATTGGCTGAGCTTCAAGAGGTGGTACGCACACAAGAAGAGCAGATACAAGATATTGAACGGAGATTGGCCGACATGTTGGTGCAGGTAAACGGCATCTATTAACTTAGAGTTAGCATAATATATTTGGTTCATTATGACATTGCTTTGTTATAGGGAAGTATGTCCACTGAGGATGTGAGACAACTTCAGGCAGAGATAACCAAATTGAAGGTAAGGTTTCTTCTGTCATGCATGTTTATAGAGCTATGCTTACTAAGGTGAGCCCACCACCTAGATCGAAGTTGGGAAGATTGATCTTTACTAACAATCCCAAATGTATAGGGTAGAGAACTGTCCCAATGCCTGGTCAATTTACATACTAGCATGCCGTTTACATAACAAAATTTAATGGTTATGTTGTCTCATTATACAATTGATGCTGCTTACATACATAGCCAGTACAGGATGAGCTGATGTTCCCATTATCGTTCGAGTGGGAGAAAAAAAGTGATATACACCGCAATGAAACCTTTGATAGCTGGTGCATCATTGATGACAAAGTGTACATTTCCACATGTAATACTTCAGGTATTCTTGAGTACACTCCTGACACTGACTCCTGGGTGGAATTACCAACACAAACTAAACGACACAGAATTGTATCCCTCAATAGAAAACTCACTCTTGTAGGTGGGGTGATGAAAGAATCTGGAAAATATTCTCCTGTGATCCAAGTTTGGGAGAGTGATTTAGAGCAGTGGACAGAGCCCTATCCACGAATGCCAATGGGACGGAGAGATCCAGGCTGTGCCACTTATCTGCACTACTTGATTGTAGCTGGTGGGACTATAGAGTCGTCACATCAATCTACTACTTCTGTAGAAATTTTAGACACAAGAAGTGAACGATGGTTCAGAGCTCCACCTATGAAGTTTAATGGGTGGAATATCCAATCAGTAATAACGGGGCAAAGTTTATATCTTTTATTTATAAGTCAAGGTGTTATGACCCATTCTAAGTCTCTGTTGAGAGTCTCCCTTCCAACTCTCATCTCACACACCCTGCAAGGAAAGAATCGTGATACATCCATCTAGGAGAAGATGCCAGATGTGCCATTTTATGTGACAACTCTATTCTCCATTGGCAACATGCTACTGACAGCTGGAGGCACTCCTGGTGGGTCAGTCAGTGCTGTGCTTTCTGTTATGTACATAAAAAAGGATAAGCCATGTGCGGACATCCATCTCTTCAATCCCCACACGAACCAGTGGCTGAAGATTAGTGAGCTTCCTGAACCAAGATCAGGGTGTGCCTGCACTGTGCTACCATCAGGCAAGCTGCTGGTGGCTGGAGGAGAAGGTGTGACAAGAGCAACTGCAAATATCGTACACACAGTTTACACAGCTATAATTGCTGGATCTTATTTTGATACACCTTTGATTTGTACTAAGGTCCTTATGTAGTGTAGGCTACTGATTTATTGATACTAGTATGTCGATTTAGATTTTAAAATTGATACTATGCTGGCTGGGTATGTAGCTAGTTCACCAACAGTGGATAAGAGCTTTAGATACTCTCTTCTCCTGCTTATCTATTCTTGGCCCGGTTCCACATACATCTTTGGCTCTGTGATCAGTCTTGCATTTTCCATGATCCATTCTGGAGCTGCTATGGTATAATCGCCACAGCAGTATGCCATTTATGATGCATGCACAGTGCTCGGTAAAGGAGCTTATGGAAGCATGGAGGAAGTGGGAGCTGTGTTTGCAGCCAAGTAAACTCATAGTGGTGGCATTCAATGGTGCACTTTCTGCTATGCATATCAAAAAGAATAAACCAAGTACAGACATTCATCTCTTCAACCCCCACACGATAACATATTTTGTAGTCCCATTGTGGTAATATAGATTCTAACCTAAGCTGAACACAGCAAGGCTATGAAAGGTGATATCAATAACAGGAAGGTGTGCAAATTAAAATTTGCGCATGCGCACACCGGGGCAGCACTTAACTGCGAGCTGGCAAAATAAAAGCGGCCTTCTCTGCTCTTTTGGTGCAGTTGAGCCTACAGATTGCATTCCGATCGAAGAAAAATGAAGCACCCGATCATCTTCGCTCTTGTTTGCTTGCGTACAGTTTCCATCCAGGAGCGCAGCTGTCCGTGACAGCCTCACAAATCGGAAAGGTTGCCGATCTAACTCATCACTTTGCAAAACGTCAAATAGATACCTCATCATTTGACTCTAGTATACAAAGTGAGAGAACTCCACGTTCACTGTCAACTCAGAGCTACCAGCTTACTTTTCGAACATGACTAGACATCTAGTAGGCGTGACGACCTTTACCCAAGACACCGATGGTGTGCGTGGCCCGTGGGTCAAACTTTTTTTATGGGGCCTGGGATAAAGTTAATACGCCGGGATAAATTGAATACCCCGGGGTAAAATTAACAAAGTGCGGCTATTCATCTAGGTCAGGGTTTCGTTATCTACCTAGGATAGAGGAGTGTTATCCTTCCGTGTCATTTTTGTTACAGAGATTTGCAGGTAGGTTGAGGGGTAACTGGAAAACACTGAAAGCGGGAACGGGAACGGGAACGGAAACGGAAAGGGAAAATATCGCCATCAATACAGACCAAGTACCAGTGCAGTGCAGTGCATGCAGTGCATGCAGTCTGCACGTACGTACGAAGGGGTACATTCCTCTTAACCGCGTGGAAGTGAATCACGCACCCGGAAGTTACGTTCAGTCGAGTCTAGATCTAGTATAGTCCAGGCGAATTTCAACATGGACAAAACAGCTGGGCGACGTGCAACTCGAGTCGACGGTACGTGGCAACAAAGCCAGTGCGAAGGCTTTTGAACCAAGAACGACTTGAAGTTATTGTACTTTAGCTAAATTGTCGTGGTTCAAACTAATCTCCATGTTCGTTTTCGTCGCAAGAGCTCGAAGACTACTGGCACTATCTTCTATGATCGAGTGTGTGAGCCAACTTCACAATTTTAGTGCACGCACTAAAGCTCCTGCAAAACCCCCCAGACTTGGTTTATGAGTGCGGTACCTTCGTCTTTTCAACATTTGTTGTTCAAGTGAGACTGTCGCTCTCGAGATTGGAACTAGGAGAGGTATGAAACTAAAACTATTCACTATATATAGCACGTTGTAGCACGAGCCAGTAAAAGCCTAAGTCCATATTGAGGCAGAGTGCTCATACTTTCATTACTTGGGTTTTATTTTAACCATTGCCGGTCTTCTATTTTTTTTTGTAGTTTTGGAGATATGCCTGGATTTCAGCAACACCATTTTTTGAAGATTCAGTGTCTGGCGAGTTTTTGCCACTTTTAGTGCACGGGGAAAGCAAGACTTGAATCCCTCGAAAGTTAGCAAGTGTAGATATTACCACTAGTAGTTCAATATATATTATAGACGTCTCTTGAATTGATAATGAACGGGAGATATTTCTCTCTCAAATCTTGATTTATGTAAAAATGTGTTGCTTACCTCCATGACCTTCTCTTGGCCCGATGACCTTTGGCGGTCCCGCCCCTGACGCGTTATTATAATTATTAAGGGTGCCCCATATGACCATATAAACGCACAGAAACGAGAAAAGGTCATCCACCATCCATACAAGTGACATTCAATACTAGGGGTACACTTAGTGCAATCCTCGCTCAGCTTTAGCACATAATTTACATGTCGTACATAATGTGCCGAGTTGACACTGTAAGGTAAAGATCGACAAGATCAAATGTGACATTTTTAATATTGGTCGTCAAAAACCTTTCGGCCACGCTGGAGAAAATGCAGGCATGCCACAGTCTAAGATTCGCTAGAGGAGCTAGTCACAACCTGAAGAGTCACAGTACCAAGTCTGGTCGTTATCTGTCCAGCCATTTGGCCAATACGACACCGGCTGTCAAAGACGTCCACGTCCTCGTCCTCGTCCACGTCCACGTCCACGTCCACGTCCACGGAAAGTTCAACAGTATGCGATTATAGCCTCGCTTCGCTCGGAACAATAGCTATCAATGCAAAATAACATATCGGTACACTAATACAGTTTAGCCTATGTTAACATTGAATTCTTCTGCCAAATGTCGAAGGTGCACCGTAGTAAGAGCTTTTTTGACCTCTTCTTCGATCCTGATGTGCAAAGCAGCATTAAAATCACGAAAGTGAGCTGCAATGCAAGTTTTCCAAGCATGGTAATAGACATTTCGTGGCTCGTGAGAAGCTTGAAATATACCAGTGTTAGGGTTCTGGAATATAACAGTCTCCCTATGGCGGAGGACAACATCGTCTGGAGGAGGAAGTGGGTTTTTACCCTGGCGACCAATTTTTCCTTTACATCCATTACATCTTGAGATATTTCCTCGAACAAAACAAAGCCAAAGTGGAGAAGAAACTGAAGGTCGTGGTTCATGCTGCACCAAAGGTGTAGGTTTTTGAGCACTTACAGGTCCCGCAGGAGGCGAGAATATCGAGGTTGATGGAATTAGAGGGGGAGGAGAACATGCTGGGTAATAATGCATCGACTGCCCCAGGTTCTGAAATCCATAGTTGTAGAAAGGTGCATGCATTGTAGTCAGCATTGGACTTGATACCTGAAGCTGAAGAGGTGTGCTATCTGGAGCACAGAGCTGGTGTGAGGGTTGATAAGATCCAATGGCAGAGTTACTGCTGGTAAACAGTTGCTGGGCTGACAGAATACTTGTCTCAGGAGATTGTGGCACACTGAAACTAGCTGAAGCAAGTACCTGAGAAGAGGAAGCAGCAATACTAGTACTAGGAAGAGTAGACTGTACACGAGTAGGGCTCGTGGAAGTTGCTTTATTCATTGGTGTACGATTCTTGAACTGTAGCTCACTGGCATTTTCAATGATGCTGTGAATGTGTTTTGAGGCCTTCTTTGTTGCACCTTTTCTAGGTTTCTTACCAGAAGTGGTTGGCTTACCACTTTCTGCCACAACTGTGAAATTTGGCTTACATTTGAGCTTTTTATACCAGCATATAAAGGCGTTAACATCACCAGCCTTAAGAGCAGCTGCAACTGTGTGAGTACAAATTTTAGCTGATTTGTACCCAAGGCATTCGTCATCACACAAAAATCCACCACCAGTTTTGGATGGTTGCACAAAGTGTGGCTTCTGTCCAGTCAAGCTCTTGACTATGTATGCTGTGCTGCCCCCAGGAGCTTGTACTATTGCATCACTATCGCCAAAAATTGAATTTGCATTTGTCCAGATAGTCTTCTTTAGATGTGGTGGCAGATCAAGACAGTCAAGAGGAGTAGATAGGGTACTAGACTGGGAGCATTCTTCCTCATTGTCAGCATCACCAAATTCAACATCGGCTTTCATGAAACGTGAGATTTTGGTCTCTCGCTGCTTCTCTGTCATTTTGAACCACCTTTGTCGATCACAAGAAAGATTACTGTACTGTGGTATCACACGATACTCACCACATGAAGCTATCGCCTTCTCTATCTCGCTGCGTTGCTCTGTCATTAGTTCCTTCATTTTGTCCACAAACTCAGGAAGGTGTGAGCTCTTTCTGTTGACATGCTGCTTAAGGACATTATTCTTTGACTCAATATCATTCGTATAGTATGGCTCAGGGGGGGAGCCCAAACCTGCTTTTTCTCGAATTGGATGCAGCATTGACTTGGCTATTACATCACGACTGTACAGCCTGAACCATGAATGAAATTCTGGAGGGGAATGAAATGGTGATTCACGATTGTTCCACACATTCTCCAAACTGTTTAGCATAGCATCAAGTTCAGACTCGCTCTCAGCATCTACCAGGCCTAGCTCTAGCTGTGATGGACTCCCAAAGATGTCTTTTCTGTATTCCTTGATTACTGAGGCAGAGATGCTCAGCTGCTGAAGCTTACGCTCAATATTCTCCCGGAAATGTAGAAAACAACGCAGATGGATAGCCTGAGGAAAGACTGCAGTGAAAGCATTAACAAGGGCAGCTTCACCGTCTGTCCCATAACAACGGAGGCCAGTGAGAGCAGGTCGTCTGCCAACAAGAGATGATGCAAAGAAGTGATATGCAGAGAAGTCCTTCTTCACATGTACAAAGAGTGGGCCAATACATACTGGATGCTTGATTGCATTTGGTTGGGATGTTAGGAGCAAGTGGTGGTAGGTAGTGACAGTAACATCAAATGTTCCTAGATTGAATGTTGGATCGATGCCCATAATACTGAATCCTGTAACTGGTGTACAAAATCTAACAATATCGTCAAGTGTCCAGTCAAATGCAAGAAGCATCATTGGGTAGGGTGCTCCTGTTACAATTCTGACAAATGCATTAGATGACTTTCCACCTTCTCCTTCCTTGCACATCATCATAAGGGAAAAGATAGGGTCATATGTAGACTTCAGTGATCCCCTACGAATGTCATTCACCTGTTGTCGACCTCTAGGAAGTGCAGCAGCCGACGATGCTTTTGTAATGCCACCACTTTCATTAGATACAAATGTCAGTGCACGTTTAGCTGTGTTGCTAGTTGAAGCATTTTTCAGCTTATCCATCACACTAGGCATTGTACGAACATATCCCTCTGATTTTTTTGAGTTACCATGTGGTGCTATCTTCACAGGATGTTCCTCAAAGGTGAATGTATACTGAAGCAAAGCCAGATTCTGAGTATCACCCTGTGAATCTGTATAAAAGGAATGTTAGCAATAGTTACGTATCATTCTACTATTACACAGAGTATGTATCTAATGCATGGGTGGAAAAAGGCTCTGCAGTGTCCCATTTAGAAAGCCAAATAAAGTATATGTACCATTACTGGGATTCCACAAAGTAGAGATACCATCACCTGACAAGCAAGTACTCAATGCATTTCCTCGGATGCTTTATACATGGAACTATCTCATTCTATAAAACTAGGAACAAACGAGAAATGGGAAATGGGGAAATGAACTGGAAATAGTCATCATTTGTTGGTATTTCTCTAGTCATCCTTGATCTTCTATTGTTTATAATCATCCCTGGCAGGCTGAGCCCCATCATTTGAAGGGAGGGCCTGGGAAGCTACCTGTACAAACAGCAGCTACACCATGATCCTTGTCTTATCTCCTGAATATTGTTTGAATCATTATGCCAGATTTAGCTAGCTAGACCTCTAGTTTGTGCCAGTGGGCTTAACTAGAGCCTATGCACATCCTCCTGGGATGATAAGCTGGCATGGGCCACTTTATCCAAATCGTGGGAAAGGGGGCCATCATGACACAGCAAACTTGGTCATGGGATAACAGTAGTGGCCTTTCACTAAATTGAAAGCCTCAGAGAGTATATGCTTGAGTCTGGTATTACAACTTATACGCCAGTAGGGCACACACGATCCGAGAGAAGCCTCCCAGCCGGGCCACTGGTAAATCATGGGACATAAATGACTACCATGACTAGTGTATCGATGTATTGAAGGGTTAAAAGTATGAAATGATAGTTGCGGGATGTGCACTTTTATTCCTTAATTAGCCTAGTTCTTGGAAAGATATTAAACTTGAGCTTCTCAGCTTGTACCTATCAGCTACATGAATCCTGACTCTGTCACAGTAATCATGATAGTGACTTCAGGAAGCCTGGCTGATCACCGAGACCTGTGGCTATACTGATTGTGCTACACTGCAAGCTAGTCTTGTGCAGCTAGACTCTATACGCTTGTCAGACTGACTGCAAATCACTGGCTGACAATCAACGCCTGGTCAGTTGAGGTTTCAGGGTCAAGTTAGTCAATACTGATAGATGCAGAAGGACATTATTAATACACTCTTGGTAGGACCATACTAGCCTGACAGAGCCACCCAACTTTGTCTTGGGCAAACAGTCAAACTAATCAAATAACTGTACAGAATTTGCCAGTTAGAGAGAGGTCTGAACATTGGTAGCTAGCTAGGTATACAGGTACTAGATAGAGTGCATACTTGGTAACTTCGACAACCATTTCTAGTTCATTTCTTCATTTCCTCAATTCCCATTCTGCATTCCTAGTTGTATAATTACCCCAATTATGGATATCAAGGACTTCTGTGTGAGAGACTGAACACTTTTCAAATAGCAAGCCATCCTCATTATCATGGACCCCAACTACTGTAGTAGCCAACCCACAAACCAGCCTTAAATACTATGATAGTTGGACACCTATGGCCAAGGCAATTACAACAAATTTGGGCACTTTGTACAACAGACTGGCTGCCTTAAAAAAAAAACAAAAAAAAAACAAACAAAAAAAAAAACACCTTAAAAGTTCAAAGAGTGTACAGTAGTAATCAGGAAATACATGGACACTACACTACTAGCTACATGCATTATTGAGTTTCTGAACAGTCTACAAGCACACACACAGCCATAGGTATATCCACTTGCTTCCCAGAATGCTGCAATGTAAAGTTTTCCCATATGCACAGTCCTGAAGTTGCCACCCTCATTAAATTAAATATGACTAAGCTGCTTTTTTGAAATTCGCTGCCACAATATGATATGCAGTAAACGCCTACTGCTAGCAATTTGTGCTTGCACGATATTATTGTAGCTATCCTGGGAACTTAGTTAAGTTACACAATCAACCTCAAAAACCTACTTAATTAAAGCCTATTCTAAGTTAGTTGCCCATTTTTAGTCTGTACCATTTCCTAACTCATCAGCTTGAAACCAAGCATGGCATAGAATACTAAGACCCAATGTCAGTGTACATATGCATGGGACCCAATTTAGAATTATCTGTGCAAACAACCAGAATGACCCACAACCAGTTAGATTGTTATCTTAGGGAGCTGCCATGTCCATGTATTGTGGTTGTTGATATTGGAAGATTGCAATTATTGTTTCTGTTAGTGAAGCCAGTCACACCTGAGGGAGTTACAGTAGCCTACTAATTATGTTAGGTACGAGTGTGGTCACCAAGCTGCACAGCTGTCTCAGCTGTACAATACTGTGTGTATATGTATGTGTGTGTGACTGTGCTCTGAGTCACAAGTACAGTGTCTACAGTATCTAATGTACAAGTACAGTCATGCATCTGCAATTTACCTTCTAGGGTGACAATCATTTTTTTCAGATCCTGGCTTGACTTGTTCTCATAGTACCTTTTCCATATGTGGTAGTAAGGAATACTGGGCGTTTCTGCAAGAGTCTTGCCTAGTACAGTGACAACTCCTTTCTCGTCAACTGATAGCCACCTACGATAACTGCCATTCCACTTTCAAACTCCCATATCATCACAAGCAATGTCCTTAGGATTGGATAGCTTGCTCATGTCAACAACAAAGACAGAGTTGCAATCCACATCAAATGGCATACGTTTACACACCAACTCGGTTGACAGCTCTGGGTCTATAAGTATGTCCATACACTGTGCAGTGGTGACAAACTTAGAAGAGTGGCTGCAGTAGACTGGGAGGTTTGATATACCATGAAGGTACTGCTGCTGTTCCGGCTCATCGCGAATAGTTGGTTGACGTTCTCTGATGATACAACAAAATAGAACATTAAAATCTTATTTATGACTGAACAGACTCATTATGCACCTATCAATGTCAAGCCCCACTACCCCCCGTGCGGGACATATAGGGGGTAATGTGGGGATTTGCACTTCCGGTTTGTCAAATCCCCACCCACTGGGAGGGTTCAGAATAAACAATCCCCAGCTAATCGACAAGTAGAGCTTGCTATTCTGGAAAAGAATGTCGCTATCCTTTGTCTTTGCCACATAAAGAAGTGCCACCATGGAAGCTGACAGGTTTGTTTCAGTTGCCAAACAAAGTTTGAAGGTGTACTAGTAAGTATCGCGTTCTAGACGTCCATTCAGAATGACCACATGGTATGTACGCATGTGCATTTGCATGCAGATTCACGGAACGTGATGACTACCAATCCCCTACCCCCTTGGGGGGGTTCTCCACACGGGGGGTAGTGGGGCATGACATTGATAGGTGCATTACTCAGTACAATGCTGTACTACAAAACACCGTGACAATCCCAGAAATTTTCCTCCTTAAATTTATTCAAATAGCAGTATACAACTTACTTCACAGGTGATCGCAAAGTTTTCACTCTGGCTGGATCGAACACCAAGAGTTCAGATTCATAATCACTATTCATGTGCATGCATGTAATAAAGGAACACTAAAATGTGCCTTGCAAAGTACAGGGGGTATGAGGGGGGGCAAAGCCCCTCCACTTCTGCACAGATCACTCACTCCTACTATGATGCTTTTGAACAAAAATACTGCTTGGGCGTCTCAGAAAGGCTCAGAATGCACCATAAATCTCAAAAATTCCCGGCCCCTGACCCTCTTAGATGGCATCAGGACCGCCGGGGTCCGGTGTTGGCTAGTCAATATGCCCCCTCTGACTTTTTTGTTGTTGTTGTTGCTTCCTACCCCTCTAAAAGTAGTTACATTGCTATACAAGTTCAATTTGCAGGGTAGCGAGACATTTTGTAATAATATAATGTACCTGCTCTGAGAGTCACTGTCACCCGAGTCCCTAAGCAGAATCACACTGTCATCTAGCCTGCATGACGAACAACCTTGCATGATTACGATTTGGGTATCAATACAAAACAGCTTGCATTACCAGTGGCAAATCTATCCTTACCTTGACCGCTTGAAAGGAATGATCTCAATATCGGCGTCGCTTGTAGATCCGCTGCTCTCTTCAGATTCTGAGGAGATTACAATAGCGTCCTCAGAAGTAGTCATGGTAGCAGTGTAGATTCGTGACTACGGTTTCTATTGTCGCTCTGCAGCGTTTCACTCTCCCCTCCTCCTCGTCGCGTCTCAGATCTGCTCTCGTCTTAGACTCTGACTGAACGAAGCGGCCGTATATATATATACGATTTATACAGCTAACGTTTCCGTTTCCGTTCCCGTTCCCGTTCCCGTTCCCGTTCCCGTTTTCAGCGTTTTCCAGTTGCCCTAGGTTGAGGGACTAGTTAGTTCTGGAGTTGATAACCACAACTTGTTCATAATTGAATTTCTAGACTACAGTGATGTACCATATTGTGGCAAATTATGTTTGCATGAGTAACTTTCAACTCTGCTACAGTCCCCCAACCTACCTGCAAACCTCTGTACACGCGGCGTTCCATAGGCTCGCCCCAATAATGATGGGGATCCGGGGTCCCCATTCCGACATGACACCGTACCGGGCCCGGCAAGCAGGCAAAATAAAAGCGGCCTTCTCGTGCAGTTGGGCTTAAGACTCGCTTGCAACTGGGACCGTATCGAACTGAGTATACTCTACTGCTTTTATTGATACTTTTCATTCCATTCAGCGAAGAAAACGACATGAAGCATCTGATCGCGGTCCTCTTCGTTATTGCTTGCGACTCGTACGCAGTTTCCAGTCTTTCAGGTGCGACCGCTCCACAGCTGTCCGTGGGAAGGGTGGCCGATCTAACCCATCACATTACAAAACGTCAGGCTATCCCAACAGCACAAGACGTCGCTGACTGCACCGCTGCAATTGTCGATTACCAGTGTGGATCGTCCGGTTACGCGCAACAAATCGCTAACATCGCGCTGGGGTGCAGAAACGAAACGTACGCTCGTAATGCTGCCAATACGTGTGCGAGAAGCGAAAATGGAGCGTTTTGTGGAACGGCAACTATACGCTTCATACTTGACCAAAGCCAAACGGTAGATGGCTGCACAGGAGCTGTTTCCTCAGGATCTTGTCCTTCCAGCTGTCGCAGCTTTCTGCAATCGGCGAGGAGTACGCTCGGTTGCTGCATCAACACCTACATCAACACTACGGTCAGTCCGTTGCTTGGATTGTTGAGCACATACGTCGATTACCGCCTGTGGAGCTTGTGCAACGTGGATCTACCACCCGCCGACTGCGGAAACGGACTGCCACTTAACCCTCCGCAAGATGCGCAGGATTGCACACTGCAAGAATTCGCCACTCGCTCTGCTAACTATGAATGCATGGCAAGCGTGGGCCAGCCGCTCGTCGATACTTTGCTACAAAACAGCAAGTGCTACATTTACGCTAGGAGTCTGGTGGAGGTTTGCAGGGTTGATGAAAATAACCAATATTGTGGTGCAATACTTGGATCGAGTGCAATCAATTCGGGCACCTCAAGCAATCCATTGTTCACATCACTTGTGTCAAACTGCGCCTCTAGTTCAAGCTCCTTTTGCAGTTCATCCTGCCGAAGTGCTGCCACCAATATTGAAAATTCCTACGGATGTTGTGTGAACGCCTTTAATATCTCCATTGGCGGTGCCCAGGTGCCACAGCTGTCTTATGGTCTCTGGAATAGGTGTGGAGTTGATAGTCCGGGATTCTGCACCGCCAGTACACTCAGTGGTGCTGCAACCATGAAAGCATTTGCTTGGATGATTGCTGTTGCCACTGCCATCCACATGGCTCTGCACATTTAGTGCATGCATATGCACTGCAATAACTTGATTGAACACAAACTATATCACAGTATATAGACTAGACTTGTATATAGTATACAGCTATAGGCCAAAAAAATAGGTAGCTACCTCAGCTACTTATATATTTTAGGCTGAAAATTGCAGCACTGATGATTGTATGTAGTTTGTCATTTTAACTATAATACAGGAAAACAAATTTTGGATCATACTATTGAACCGTATTATAGTAGTGGTCCTTCAAAAAAAAGCTTAGTCATTAATATAGTGAAGACTTAATGCACAATTATATAGGTATCAAATTCAGGAGGTCCACAGTAAAATCTTTGAGAAGCAATAAGGTTATGTACATGCACATAGCCTAGTAGCTAGGAGATAGGTATAATATTATCATAATGTACCAGTATTTCAAATCTTTCCATGGAGCACTGTATGAATTTTGAGACTTGAAAGAGGAATGCTTTGGAAAAAGTTAGTGTTACTAGCTGTACATGTACAGCATGGCTTAGTCATATAGCTAAGTGATGCCAACAGTATACACCAGCAATATAGACTTGCTAATGGCTGCATTGTAGAAAAACTTACCACATCCCTATCAGAGTAACTCAATCAGAGGCCTGCAACACTAAAGGGTCATTGTAAGTAGCGTACTTAGGTTGTGTAATGTTATGTAATCGCGAATTCTTTAATAGTGGCATAGCTTGAAAATGAAAATGATTGACAAGTTTGGTGGTACACCCATAACAAGTGTATAAGTCATCAGGTGTTTCAAATTCTTGCAACAATTATCGAGCAGAAAGGTATATACCCTAACCTGATACTATAGCCATGCATCCATTTGTGTAGCCTAGTACATTAATTTGTCACTGACTGATGTTGAAAATACCAAGAACTGAATTAAACCAACTACTCAGCCGTGAATGAGCTTGCCTCAGGTGGCATGTATACACTGTTAAAAATGCGGTGTTCCATAACACCCCTGGGGAGCCCCACGTCCATAGTTATTAAAAAGATCAAAGGAATTCTTTAATAACCGTGGACATGGGGCTCCCCAGGGGTACTATGGAACACCGCATTTTTAACAGTGTATGTATCCTCCAATGGGACTTTCTTGTCAAACCAATGCTCGGAATATTATAAAGGTACAAGTTTGAGGTTGTAAAGGATAATGAGAGTCACTAGGGGTAAGTACCATGGGGAAAATGCATGCAGCTGGACCTGTTGGGTTAGTGCCTGATAAAAATACCAAAGCCGACTGATCCAATAGCAGTTCAATACATGAATCAGTATGAATACTCAGTATAGCTACTCTTTCATGTAGCTATTGTCGACCCACCTGTGGCTTTACTGATATGATCTATCACACCAGTATATGGTGTGAATTTCAGGGTATTTCCCGACGCTGGGTTGTGCGCCAGGTGGCATCCGGGATTCATACACTAGTACTGCAGCCACTGTTATCAAAGGGCATTCAGTACAATTCACATGAGTGCATGAGGTCACTTTAGAATGGCCCGGCTGAGACCTCAGAGTCATGCAGTCAGTGGGGCTAGGCTACCAGGAACTTCCCCCAGACTGTGACCTCAGTGTTACTCACAGCCACTGATCTGCACATGATGGCACAGCACAACTGATGTCATAAAATTTTGGGGACCCGGGATCCCTTCATTATGATTTTGGGTACCCTTCCATGAATTTGGGGACCCCCAGCATAACTCCATATTCATGGTAGATTTTCAAAGATTCAGTTGCTGGCCATGCATGAGTTCCTTGATGTCACCATAGCTGATAATGCTAATCAGTGGCTAGCTTAGCTAGATACAGTATAGCCTTAGTTGAGTTAGCAATAAGATCTACTATAGTTGGCATACTCAACTACATATGTAGTCCACATTCTGGTTCTAATTACCTGCCAACTAAAATGACCAGGAGGGAGTCTGCATGACATGAGTCATTCCTTGTTCGTATCAGTATGGAGAGACGAATTATGTGACCGTCACTCTATTTGGAGTGAGCATTGTGGCAGTTACCATGATGATGCCACAGTGTTCACTCCAAATAGAGTGATGGTCACACCGTAGTTTTTACAGTGAAGTTAACTTTATCTTTCTGCAGTATGGTAGCTAGTAGCTATCCTACTCGGAATACTGGTGACTCTTCTCCTCAGAAATGTCCAGATGAGATGGCTGTAGTTTTTACAGTGTTGGAGGTTTTTTTACAGTGCCTATCTCCATAGCATTTCGCATTGTTCATTTATACATACATTTTGCTACTGACAGTTGTGATGAGCAGTAAGCTAGGTAGGGCACCGACAAAGAATCTCAGGTTGTAGTGGAATGCCCCCAACTGACACCATTCTGGGATCTTCTTTAGTGAGTGAGGTGTAAGACTGTACATCACATTATTTAACATTATGATAGTTAATTAACCTTGGCCCCCATCATTAGCCTTAATCTAGTGCTGCTACAGTGCAAGGATGGTCTCCATTGGTCACATCTTTGTCTTGGAGGTGGTGAATGTCTACTGTATGATGCCTCTGATCTGGTGCTCAGATCTCAACGCACCTCTCATTACCGTCAATGGTACATAATTTTGACAGTTGATGCTTTTCAGGTGTTGTTTCTTAAATACATGTGTGCTTCATAGTTGTGTAGTATGAACAGCACCTAAGTGTTGGTGCTGTTTAAGGTGCTGTTGATGGCATTGTTTGACTTCCCTAGTTTAGGGTAGAGCACTTACATGTATGCATATGTGTATATGTACATGCAGGTGTGTGGTGGTGGCTACAGGATGAAGAGTTTAGGAATCAGTATCCAAGATTCATCATAGTGAGCATGTATTTTATGGTCTAGCTCCTCCTACTAACCACACCCCTTCCTGTCCACATAGCGGCTAATGGAGAGAGTATTGTTCTATATCTACCCTTGTGTCTCTGTTACTGCGCTGACCTGGATATGTGGGATGCTGTTTGGTCAAGCTGTCCTACCTTATGCAATCTGTGTTTCAGGATATGTCACATGACCAATACATTACCAAGGGAACACTCGAGCTGTAGCTCCCTGTAGTATCTTTGCTCTGAGTCTCTTCATGGTTCCACTACAATCCTCCTTTGCTAAGCCTCAGACTCCTACAGATGTGGGTAAGTGAGCTATCATTTTTTACAACTCCCTATATTACAGCTGAGCTGTATGATCTTTCACTACCAGGTATCGTTCAGCACAAGGTGGTGGTGTGGCTGTACTTTGCCCTGGAGCTGAGTGTACCAGCTGTCCTCTACTCTGCTCTATCTTATGATGGCTCCTTGGTCTCCATGTTGGTGAGTCATGATGATATGTTTGTACCTATATGTAGCTA
Source organism: Stappiaceae bacterium (assembly GCA_964291365.2). Lineage (GTDB taxonomy): Bacteria > Pseudomonadota > Alphaproteobacteria > Rhizobiales > Stappiaceae > JBDWFY01. Next base: position 450,306 of record OZ219972.1, on the reverse strand, counting down.
CATTGTACCTTATGGACTAGTATTTCCTTTCATTCTTAGGTGATGGGTTTGTTCATTTCTGCTCCTCCATTCCTACTCACTCTTCTTGAAGCTCAAGGTCTCTTTTACTGGACCCTGAGGTAAATGCACATGTTTAGAAAGACTAAGAGTTTGTCTTTCTCCTTGAGTTATGTTATCATTTCATACCAGGTCTAGGTCCAATGCATGGCATTGCAAATTATCAGGCTGGTGTTTGGTACTCTTGTTATGGTAAGCACTTGTGTAATCAGTGAAGATCTGTCAAAGTTTAGATAGCTAAAAATACACTCTATTTATTTGCTTGATGCTTTTTCTCTGAGACCTTGCCATGCTTGTAACTATGTGATGTCTGCATAATGCATACAGCTGTTGGATAATTTTTGTGTTATATTACAAGTATACATACCAGCAGCTAAGCTTATAATTATGCAACTATGATCATACAAAATCTTCAATATCCCAGGCTCACGTTTCAACACTAGTGTAGCTATATCCTCTACCCCTCATCCTACCTTCCCCTCCTTCTGGTCCCCGTCTTGAGTCACACAGCTGGTGCTGGTCTCTTGTTCTGACCACTCCCCTTTCTCTCCACCCACCCTCATGTTTGCCATCACTCTCTCCCTGCTTTACTCCGCAGCATTCTTCTTCCTTCCATGGAATATATAGTATCCTTTAATACTAGCTAGGGTCTTGAGTTGGAATATGGAATGTTTCATGGACTAGTAACTTCTGCAAGTATTGTGGTACCTCTATCTGTCCTCTCTCCCAAACTCATAGTAGTTTAAATCATAACAAGTGGGTATAGAGAAACTGAAGACATGCGAGAGGGGGCACTAAATTGAAGGGCCTAAGAACATCTGTTAAGATCCTCAAACTTGAACTGCTATTTTGTGATTGTCACAAGCTCTATGTACAGTGTACTATGAATCTGAAAACGTTCTTGACAGTTTGTTTGTAGTCACTTTCTTTTTCCTCTCCTTACTGTTGAGCCTGGTACAAGTTTTGCTGTGGGCGTTGGCGTTGGCAACCGTTGCCATGGTGATGATCTGGAAGAAGATTACCCCTCAATTATGGATAATCTACAACTCCTGTAAGCCATTAATGACAAATTGGCAACTAATTATTGCTTTCTCTTTCAGTGTTTGTAGTTTCAGAGCACATTCTGAGCACTGATATCGTGTATCCTGTTTATATCTCCATATCAACAGGAGCTGTGGGGTTGATAACGTTTTGTAGGTAAGATGTGTACTATACGCACTACTGATTTTTAAAAAAATTGTACTTGTTTACTAACTGCCAAAAAACCTGTTTTATAGGCTATACCAGGTTGGACAGTTGCCCCTCAATTCCTGCCTGTTCAATATCTCCCTCCATCTGACGAAGCTTTCCCTCCTTCTCCCCTCCCCTCCCCTCCTTCTCACTCTCTCATCACTACACTCCTCACAATGGTGGCCATTTTTCTTATCTCCTACATCGTCCTTTGGTAGATGCTCTTTGAACACTCTTTCTCGTCAAGTCAGGTATATGTACAGTATATGAAATTCTGTGATGTTAACTTGGCTTTGATTGTGCATTGATTAAGACTACTCTCTCTCTCTCTCTCTCCTCCAGCTCTTAGTCCACTCTGGTCTCCTTGTCATTGGTCTTCTTGTCTCTTGGGATGCCATTTTGGTTCCGCTTTGGAATTCGCTGATCCACCAGCTGCCATCCACTGCAAGCCTAGTTGGTAATGATGTTAATCGTGACTTCATCATGATGCCACCATCACTACTAAATTTGTTTCAGCTGCTATAATGTTTGTTGGACTGTTTATGATACATGGGCTAGGTCTTATCCGGGAGAAGTCAGATCGACCTACTGCTCTCACTTACCTTCCCCCTGGTCTATTCACAATGGCTGCTCTTCTTGCTCTGTTGCAGCCAGAATTCAACCTGGCTGAGGTAAGCCTCTACAATCATGCAACAATAATCCAAGTCATTGGGATTTGGTAAAGGGTCGACGATCTTGTTGGTATCATGGTGCCCTTTTCTTGTAGCTGTGGGAGTCATTTGTATTCCTTCTATCAGATCATCACCACTTCCCAGCAGAGATAGGCTAGCCCTAGCTGCGTGGTAATTTATCAGCTCTCTCTCTCTCTCTCTTCTCTCTGACTCTTATTTTCTCCACCTATGCTTCCCGGTCTAGGGCTAATCTTTTGACATGGGTAACACTCTACGCGACCATCTTTGCCATCGTTCAGTTGGCCACCAACTACGTCCCTTCTCTGACTGGTGCAAGTGATTGCGCTTGTGCACTAGTCGACCCCGACCTTGTACCAGGGAAAAAATAGAGGGATGTCGCTTTGAGATTCCTGATCAGCATCTGACATCATTCCTTGTGCCTAACATTCGACTAACAGGTCAAGAGCTCGGTAAGGGAGCTTATGGAAGCATTGAGGAGGTGGAAATTTTAGGAGCTGTGTGCACAGCCAAGAAAATACTCACAGAGCTTCTCAGAATCAGTACCTGCAAAGATATCTCATATATGATCTCTAAATTTGCGAGTGAGTGTAGGCTAACATGGGCGACGGAGCCAGTCCGGCTGGTCAGGTTTTGGCCGGACCACGCCTCATTAATTATTCATAAAATGATAGGCGTTTCCTTGGGCTTAATTTGCTTCTTAGAAATCACTGCCATTTTTCCTCTCTCTGTCTCGTTAAGCACTCGTCGGCAGCGATAGCATGCCAGTAACTGTGCTCGATCGAGCGTTCGTGGCCGATTATGATGACGTCATAGTCATGAATATAATTAAATTTGAAAATTTCGTGGCGCGCTTGGTTTCCATACTATTCTTTGCCTGACCACCCAAAAAATGCTTCCGCCGCCCTTGGCTAATGGGCAAACTCCATCACCCTCACATTGTCCAGTTTCTTGGTGTGTGCTATCTTCCTGGGGCAAAGCTACCTTCTCTAGTCATGGAGCGTCTCGACACAAACCTCCATGAATTGCTGGAGACCACCCCCAATCTGCCAATACCTGTCAAAAATTCAATTCTTCTTGATACTGCTCGAGGTCTACTATAACTTCACAGCCAGTCTCCACCAATAATTCATCGAGACCTCACTGCGAGAAACGTGCTCCTCAATTCCTCCATGGTAGCCAAAATTGTCGACTTGGGCATGGCTTGTATTGTCAACCTCCACTGAACCAGACCAGCTAGCTACAGTTACCCAAGGACCTGGAAATATTGTCTACATGCCACCAGAGGCGATGGGAGAACATACACAATACAACACCTCACTTGATATCTTCTCGTTTGGTAATATTGCTCTCTTTACACTCACCCAAGTGTTCATGGGACCAAAGCTTAGGGCTGCTACATACACTGATTGTGCGGGAAAACTTAATGCTCCTACTGAAATTGAGCGACGTGAGCATAACTTTCACATTCTTTGTTGTGATCTTGGAGAAGTGAATGCTCTTGTCCAGCTAACACAAGATTGTCTTCAAAATCACCCAACTGACCATCCCAGCGCTGCTGACCTGGTTGAAAGGATCAAGAAAATATCATCAGATATGGAATCTCCGAGCAAACTTGGGTTGATGAAACAGCTGTCCTGTAAGGAGCAAGAGATCAAGCAAATGGCAGATGAAAATCAGGTGTTGTTGGCTGAGAACGAGCAGCTGCAAGACCAGATGTCATCACAACAGTTATCACTACAAAAGCAATCCTCAATTCAACAGCAGGAGATAGAGAATAAGGACTCACAATTGGCTGAGCTTCAAGCGGTGGTACGCACACAGGAAGAGCAGATACAAGATATTGAACGGAGATTGGCCGACATGCTTGTGCACATTCCTGACACTGACTCCTGGGTGGAATTACCAACACAAACTAAACGACACAGAATTGTATTCCTCAATAGAGAACTCACTCTTGTAGGTGGGGTGGTGAAAGAATCTGAAAAAATTAATATTCTCCTGTGATCCGAGTTTGGGAGAGTGATTTAGAGCAGTGGACAGAGCCCTATCCACGAATGCCAATGGGACGGAGAGATCCAGGCTGTGCTGCTTATCTGCACTATTTGATTGTAGCTGGTGGGACTATAGAGTCGTCACATCAATCTACTACTTCTGTGGAAATTTAGACACAAGAAGTGAACGATGGTTCAGAGCTCCACCTATGAAGTTTAATGGGTGGAATATCCAATCAGTAATAACGGGCAAAGTTTATATCTATTATTTATAAGTCGAGGTGTTATGACCCATTCTAAGTCTCTATTGAGAGTCTCCCTTCCAACTCTCATCTCACACACCCTGCAAGGAAGGAATCGTGATACATCTATCTGGGAGAAGATGCCAGATGTGCCATTTTATGTGACAACTCTATTCTCCATTGGAAACATGCTACTGACAGCTGGAGGCACTCCTGGTGGGTCAGTCAAGTGCTGTGCTTTCTGTTATGTACAGTGCTACAGGGAAAGAGAGCAAAACTTTTCGATTTGCACTAAATGAAGTCTAGGCAAAAACGTAGAAGACCTGAGTACTAATTGACAGCATATTCTTAAATAACAAGTACTTGTTGAGTTTCATGCTGTGGGAGGAGCTCTCATGTACCTTTAATTAGGAGGCGTGGCCACATTTATACACTAAAGTAGTGAAGAAACGTTTGGGATCAGATCAGACAAACCGCTTTGCATTAAGAAAGTCGACTTGTCACAGAGGTAGGTACTGCATGGGTTAACCTAGGCCCTGGATGAGAGGTTCTAACTCTGAAGAATCACCGAGATATTTGCAAAAACATGCCAAATTTTAAGCAAAAACAGTCAAAAAATGTTTGGGATCAGATTTCCACTTACTTTCTGTTAAGAGTCCACACTTATGGATCACGTAGAGGTTGTAATGATAAGCTATGATACCAGATGAGAAGTCTTGAGGTGCTTGCATTCTTGAGATATTCGCAGTTAAAGTCAAAATTTGCAACATTTTGCTGAAAATTTGAGTTGCACTTGTATGGTTTCTCTATTGCAATATATGGGAATAAATTAGAAAAAATTTTTTGGCTGAAATGTATTTTTATTGCTAAAATACCAATAGTTAGGGGGCAATAATTCTGCTTAAAAATGAAAATCAAAAAGTTTTGCTCTCTTTCTCTGTAGCACTGTACATAAAAAAGGATAAGCCATGTGCGGACATTCATCTCTTCAACCCCCACACGAACCAGTGGCTGAAGATTGGTGAGCTTCCTAAATCAGATCAGGGTGTGCCTGCACTGTGCTGCCATCAGGCAAGCTGCTGGTGGCTGGAGGAGGTGTGACAAGAACAACTGTAAATATCGTACACACAGTCTACACAGCTATGATTACTGGATCTTATTTTGAACCACTGCACCTTTGATTTATACTATAAGGTCCTTATGTAGTGTTGGCTGCTGATTTATTGATACTAGTATATCGATTTTGACATAATTACCTTATTGAATTTTAATGTTAATGTCATTGAAACATCAAAATTGCTACTATGCTGGCTGGGTATGTAGTTTACCAAGAGTGGATAAGAGCTTTATAGATACTCTCTTCTCCTTATCTATTCTTGGTTCCACATGCATCTTTGGCTCGAGATCTGTGATCAGTCTTGCATTTTCCATGATCCATTCCGGAACTGCATAAACCACTCTGGTAATGATCGCCACAGCAGTATGCCATTTATAGCGCATGCGCAGTGCACACACGCTGGCTATATCATATATATGCATGTATTATATATATCTATTGAACCGAGAATACGGTCCATTATAGAGCACGTGGATATAGTGGGTGGGTCTAGCTAGTTTCAGTCAGTAATATCCTTGGTAATATACAATGGAAGGACGTCGCTTTGAGATTCCTGATCTTACGTCTTTCGTTGTGCCTAACGTTCGGCCTACAGGTCGAGAGCTCGGTAAGGGAGCTTATGGAAGCGTGGAGGAGGTGGAAATCCCAGGAGCTGTGTGTGCAGCCAAGAAAATCCATACGGAGTTTCTCAACATCGGTAGCTGCGAAGATATCGCGTATATGGTCTCTAAATTCGCGAGTGAGTGTAGGCTAATGAGCAAACTCCGTCATCCTCACATTGTCCAGTTTCTTGGTGTGTGTTATCTTCCTGGGGCAAAGCTGCCTTCTCTTGTCATGGAGCGTCTCGACACAAACCTTCATGAATTGCTAGAGACCACCCCCAATCTACCATTAACTGTCAAAAATTCGATTCTTCTTGACACTGCTCGAGGTCTCCTGTACCTTCATAGCCAATCTCCCCCAATCATTCATCGAGACCTCACAGCAAGGAATGTGCTGCTCAATTCCTCCTTGGTGGCCAAAATTGCCGACTTGGGTGTGGCTCGTATCGTCGACGTCCAACCAGATCAACTGGCTACAATGACCCAAGGACCTGGAAACACTGTCTACATGCCACCAGAGGCGATGGGAGAGCACACACAATACAACAGCTCACTCGATATCTTCTCATTTGGTAATGTTGCTCTCTTTACCCTCACCCAAGTGTTCATGGGACCAAAACTTAGGGCTGCTACATACACTGACAATGCAGGAAAGATTATTGCACGCTCTGAAATTGAGCGACGTGAGTATGGTTTTCACATTCTCTATTCTGATCTTGGAGAAGAAAATCCTCTGTCCAAGCTAACACAATCCTGTCTTCAAAATCACCCCACTGACCGTCCCAATGCTGCTGACCTGGTTGAGAGGATCAAGAAAATATCTTCAGATAATATGGAATCTCCAAGCAAACTTGAGTTGATGAAGCAGCTGTCAAGTAATGAGAAGGAGATGAAGCAAATGGCAGATGAAATTAAGCTGTTGATGGGTGAAAATGAGCAACTGCAAGACCAAGTGTCATTACAGCAACTATCGCTACGGCAAGAGATAGAAAAGAAGGATAACAAATTGACGGAGCTTCAAGAGGTGGTATGCAAACAAGAAGAACAGATGCAAGGTATTGAGAAGAAGCTAGCCAACATGCTTGTACAGGTAAGCCCCTTTAGTGCATCCTATTTCTATAGGCCAGCTAAACTGCCACCATTTCACAAAGCTCCTCAGACTATTCAGGTAGTTGCAATAGCACAGAGACTGATTACTATAGCTACAATATACTGCAGAACAGCATGCAGTGATTGTTCCAAGTGGGAAATGGTCTTGCAAAGATGCTGTCTGAGTCAGCACTCAAACATTGATTGAACTAAGTGACAGAGGGGTATGGTCAAATTGCCAATATGCCATGCGCCAACTAACTTTCACACTTGTGCTCAGTCTACGCTAAGACCTCCTAAACTGGTTCACACTTCTGGTTTTGGTGGCCATACAGTACATATGGGCGCCCCGCATAGTGGAATAATGCATGCACAAAATTTTTCATAGCTACTTACAGATATAAGATGTAAGCTACACACTTGAAAACCTTGGTACAAAAGGATCATAGAACATCTAGAAGTAGTTTCTTGCTGATCACCTGAGTAGAACCTGGCCTAACAATCAGTGGACGAATCTGGCCAACTCTAACTTTAATCGAATGTTCCACCTGATGCAAATGATCTCCAGCAGTTCATGCTTACAGATATGGGAGCTAACTTTTGTATAAGTAACATAGCAGACACTGAGACAGTCAATTAACGTTACCTCGAGTAACATCAGCTCGAAAATCAGAAACAGTTCAACATTTCAAAAATAGCTTCAACATAGAATACTGTAGTACTTGCTAAGCCCACCTATTATTGTAGAATTATCTTAGTGCTAGTCTCTACAAGTTACAACTTTAAATCTAGTTATGGACCAATCTTCATGGCCATCTCCTATCATGGTTCTGTTTCGGCGATATTCAGGCACATGTTCTACTTGATGCAAAAGGTCACAGCAGCTTGATTTACAGGTCATATGAACCTTCCATCCCATAGATCAGTACTCCACCGTAGCCTTCCAGTAAGTCCTTGCTTGTGTTCAGATGTAGCTATACAAAAACTCAGAAAAGTGTACTTGCAGCCATGTCGACCTATGGTGTGACGTCACGTATAGGGCTTCAATCATTGTGATGCATGCACAAATAATTATATTCATAGACCACCGTACCGCGTGTATACGTATATCACGTACAGTTGATTGTTGATAACATTCCAGAGTACCAATTTAGGCGGTTATAGCATAGACTGTGCTTGGGCTCATTGCTGTTCTTACTTTCAAGTTTATCATCAAGTTTGAGTGTTAAGAATCTGGCAGAAAAAAAAAACAAAAAACAATATCATGCCAAGTGGCCATGCAGTGGCCTTGTAATATACACTCGCCATTGCAGTGATATGACTCTGCCCAAACTACAATTATTAACATTCAATCAAATGCTTGGCATTATGTCTTTCCTGAGGTGACTTATATTATTACACTGCGATCAGTGCAATATGGCTCATATTGCACATATATAGCAATAACGTAGCAATGGGATGTAAGTTGGTGTTAACAGCACTGATCCTGCATATTAAAAGCACTAGGAGTAGTATGCTTTGGTGGTGTGCTAATAATTTTACCTGGAAACTTCTCTTTTATTCCTTAGTTTATCACAGGGGGGTATGTCTAGTGAGGTGGCAAGACAAGTTCAGACAGAGATAGATAAAATGAAAGTAAGTACAGATACCTTAATACTAATATCAGAAAAGCTATAATAATATACAACAACCAGGATTTACTTATGTTACTGTACTCCCACAGCCTGCACAGAACAAGCTGACATTTCCACTGACATTCAAGTGGGAGAAACAAAGCAACTTACCTTATGGTACATCAGATTCTGCTGAGGTCTCATGTATCATAAACGGCAAAGTGTACATTAGTGGTGGTGGACTTGAATATACTCCCGAGACTGACACGTGGGTGGAGCTACCAATACCTACTATCTATCATGGAATGGTATCCCTCAATGGAAAGCTCACTCTTGTGGGAGGACAACTGAAAGATAATCTGGAATATTCTCGTGTGATTCGAGTTTGGGATGGTGAGATAAAGCAGTGGACAGAGCCTTATCCACGAATGCTAATGGGACGGAAAGAGCTAGGCTGTGCCAGCTACCAGCACTACTTAATTATTTCTGGTGGGGATACAGAAGGGCAACTTCAAACCACTACTTCTGTGGAAATTCTGGATACAAGAAGTGGGCAGTGGTACAGAGGTCCTCCCATGATGTATAATGGAAGGAATATTCAATCATTAATAATTGGGCAAAATTTATATAATTTATTTTCATATCAAGGTGTTTTGACTAGTTCCAAGTCACTGTTGAGAGTTTCTCTTCCAATTCTCCTCTCACACACCCTGCAAGGAAAGAATCGTGATACATCCATCTGGGAGAAGATGCCAGATGTGCCACTCTGTTGGACAACACTGTTCTCCATCGGCAACATGCTACTGACAGCTGGAGGTAGCCATGGTGGGGTGGTCAGTCTCATGGCTTCTTCTATGGGTATCAAGAAGACAAAACTAAGTGCAGACATCCATCTCTTCAACCCCCACACGAATGAGTGGCTGAAGGTCAGCGAGCTTCCTGAATCAAGAATGTTAGTTGCTTGCACTGTATTACCATCAGGCAAACTACTGATAGCTGGAGGAGACCGCATGGAAAGAGCAGCTGCAAGTGATCTGTTATCCACAGTCTATACAGCAACAATTACTGGATCATACTTTGAATCTCCACATTATTGACTTAGTGTACATTGTAAAATTTAATTCCTTTTCTCATTAATTGATACTAGATCACATTGATTACTGCAAACAGCCACAGTCTAATACTGTTGCTATATTATTCTCCATTCCCAGATCGTCTACCCGTTCCTGTCACATACAGGTGTAGCTATGCCACTGGTGCCAGGCATTTTCTTGTACCGGGTATAGTGTAGTAATCTGAATCAGTACTGAGCAGAAATCAGTTGATATGTAGTACAGTATCTTAAAAAACATGACTAGTTATCAGTACATGATAGTACATGTCTTTTATCTACTCTTGATAACTACAGTGGAAGCAAAATATTGCAGGTGCAGCACTGCATATGCACAGCATGCAGGTGACCGTAGTGCAGCACAAGGGAAATCATGGTATTTACAGGAACATGGTTGAGGTTTACATTGATTCTGCGACAAGAGAATTCACGCAGGCCCAGGATACTAGTGAACGGATGAAACAAGTGGCACTCAACTCGTAATTGCAGCTAATTAGCTTGCAGTGGTGACATCACAGTTGAGCGTGGGCGACTCTGTGTAAGATAAATCAGAAAATCCGATCCCTGCGTGCAGACTGTGGACACTGAATTGTAGATCATGTGGGGCCTGTGGGGACACCCAATAAACTGGGAATGGCTTGCCGTAAAATTAACGCATGAGTAGCTCTAACCATGTACTGGGCCACCTATCACATCAGGGCTTTCCTTGTTCCCAGGTCCTAGCACTAGTCTCGGCTTTTCAATGGCCCGGGGATCAAGGTACTCTCAACTGATTTGCACATGATCATTAGTTGTTTCTAGTGGGTCACTGTTGGGATGATTAAGTAGCAGAATACAGTAACCAACAAGGGAGCAACAATAGTTAACACGGATATGCCTGCTATGCATATTACAATAAAAACCTAGCCTGATTCAGGGGTTAAAGTACACTTTTATTTCCTTATTAGTGCGCACCTGACACATGTGAGACCACGGATCACTTCGCTCCCCATTGCCCCATGTCGCACAGAAGTACAGCAGCGGCTTCGTCCCATGCTCAGCAGCCGTCCGTACCACCTGAGCACCAACAACAGCAGCAAGAAAGTAGACAGGTAAGCCTGACAGATGGTCCTCCATAATCATGTTTTGGACCAAGTTGTAGTTGAGTACATATGCCAATATTTTTAATTATAACGTGAGTCATTCTTTGCTTGTAGCAGTATGGAGAGACGAATAATCTTATGCCTCACTCACTAAAGAAGATCCCAGAATGGTGTCAGTTGGGGCCATTCCGCTACAACCTGAGATTCTTTGTCGGTGCCCTACCTAGCTTACTGCTCATCACAACCGTCAGTGGCAAAATGTATGTTGTAAATAAACAGTGTGAAATGCTATGGAGATAGGCAATGCAAAATAACATCCAAGTTAACTTTGTCTTTCTGCAGTATGGTAGTAGCTATCCTACTCGGAATACTGATCACTCTTCTCCTCAGAAACGTTCAGATGAGATGGCTGTACGTCACATTAGTTAACATTATGACAGTTAATTAACCTTGGCCCCCATCATTAGCCTTAATCTATTGCCACTACAGTGCAATGATGGTCTCCATTGGTCACGTCTTTGTCTTGGAGGTGGTGAATGTCTATTGCATGATGCCTCTGATCTGGCGCTCAGTTCTCAATGCACCTCTCTTTGCCATCTTTCATCTCATCATTGCTGTCAATGGTACATAAGTAATTTGACAGTTGATGCTTTTCAGGTGTTGTTTCTTAAATACATGTGTGCCTCATAGTTGCGTGTGTAGTATGAACAGCACCTTACGTTTTGGAGATGTTTAGGTGTTACTGATGACATTGCTCGACTTCCCTGTTCCATGTACATGTAGTTTAGGGTAGAGCACCAGCTATGTGTAGGTCTGCATGTACATGCAGGTGTGTGGTGGTGGCTGCAGGATGAAGAGTTTAGGAATCAGGATCCAAGATTCATCATAGTGAGCATGTATTTTATGGTCTAGCTCCTCCTACAAACCATGCCCCTTCCTGTCTACATACAGCTACTGGAGAGAGTATTGTTCTATATCTACCCTTGTGTCTCTGTTACTGCACTGACTTGGATATGTGGGATGCTGTTTGGCCGAGCTGTCCTACCTTATGCAATATGTGTTTCAGGGTATGTCACATGACCAATACATTACCAAGGGAATATATACATACTCTCTCCTTCCTGTAGTATCGTTGCTCTGAGTCTCTTCATGGTTCCACTACAGTCCTCCTTTGCTAAGCCTCAGACTCCTACAGATGTGGGTAAGTGAGCTACAATGTACTAATAATTTTATGACTCCCTTTACAGCAGCTGTATGATCTTTCACTACTAGGTCTTGTTCAGCACAAGGTGGTGGTGTGGCTGTACTTTGCCCTGGAGCTGAGTGTACCAGCTGTCCTCTACTCTGCTCTATCTTATGATGGCTCCTTGGCCTCCATGTTGGTGAGTCATGATGATGTGTTTGTACCTATATGTAGCTACATTGTACCTTATGGATATTTTCCTTTCATTCTTAGGTGATGGGTTTGTTCATCTCTGCTCCTCCATTTCTACTCACTCTTCTTGAAGCTCAAGGTCTCTTTTACTGGACAGGTAAATGCACATGTTTAGAGAGAGTTTATCTTTCTCCTTGAGTTATGTTATCATTTCACACCAGGTCTAGGTCCAATGGCGTTGCAAATTATCAGGCTGGTGTTTGGTACTCTTGTTATGGTAAGCACTTGTGTGTAATCAGTGAAGATCTGTCACAGTTTAGATAGCTACAATACATTCTATTTGCTTGATGTTTTTTCACTGAGACCTTGCCATGCTTGTAACTGGCATAATGCATACAGCTGTTGGATAGTTTTTTGTGTTACAATACAAGTACACATACATGTACCAGCAGCTGCTAAGCTTACAGTTATACAACTATGATCATACAAAATCTTCAATACCCCAGGCTCACGTTTCAACACTAGTGTATATCCTCTACCCCTCATCCTATCTTCCTCTCCTTCTGGTCCCTGTCCTGTTCACACAGCTGGCGCTGGTCTCTCGTTCTGACCGCTCCCCTTTCTCTCCACCCACCCTCATATTTGCCATCACTCTCTCCCTGCTTTACTCTGCAGCATTCTTCTTCCTTCCTTGGAATATATAGTATCCTTTAATACTAGCTAAGGTCTTGAGTTGGAATATGGAATGTTTCATGGACTAATGATAACTTTAGCGGTACCTCTATCTGTCCTCACTCCCAAATAATTTAAGAAACTGATATTGAACACATTCAAGAGGAGGGCACTAAATTGAAGGGCCTGAAAACATCCGTTAAAAACTGCTATTTTGTGGTTGTCACAAGCTTCATGTACGGTGTACTATGCAGTGTTCTCCCCAGGCCCTTTCAGCATAGCGGCCTCCCATGCCTTCAATAGCCATATTTCTTTAATGTGGTAACCCAAATGGTTGATGTGGTCACAAACTCCGCCCAAACCACACCCACCCGCTATGCCTTTAAATTTTTCCTGGGGAGAACCCTGCTATGAATCTGAAAATGTTCTTGACAGTTTGTAGTCACATTTTCTCTTTCCTCTCCTTACCGCTGAGCCTGGTACAAGTCTTGCTGTGGGCATTGGCATTGACAACCGTTGCCATGGTGGCAATCTGGAAGAAGATTACCCCTCAATTCTGGATAATCTACAACTCCTGTAAGCCATTACTGACAAATTGACAAGAATAACCATTGCTTTCTCTTCAGTGTTTGTAGTTTCAGAGTACATTTTGAGCACTGATAATGTGTACCCTGCGTATATCTCAATGTCAACAGGAGCTGTGGGATTGATAATGTTTTGGAGGTAAAGATGTGTACTGTATGCACTATTTATTATTGTTCGTTTACTAATTGCCAAACTTGTTTTACAGGCTATATCAGGTTGGACAGCTGCCCCTCAATTCTTGTCTCTTCAACATCTGCCTTCATCTGACAAAGCTCTCCCTCCTTCTCCCCTCCCCTCCCCCTCCTTCACATTCCCTCACCACCACACTGCTCACAACGGTCGCTATTTTTCTTATCTCCTATGTCGTCCTTCGTGAGATGCTCTTTGAGCACTCTTTCTCCTCAAGTCAGGTATATTTACAGTATGTAAAAATTCTGTGATGTTATTGAAACTTCATTTTGATTGCACATTGATTAAGACTAGTCTCTCTCTCTCTCCTCCAGCTCTTAGTCCACTCTGGTCTCCTTGTCATTGGTCTTCTTGTCTCTTGGGATGCCATTTTGGTTCCTCTTTGGGCTTCACTGACTCACCAGCTGCCATCCACTGCAAGCCTAGTTGGTAATGATGTTAATTGTGACTTCATCATGATGCCGCCGTCACCATTAAATTTGTCGTTTTCAGCTGCTATAATGGTGCTGGTTGGACTGTTTGTGATACACGGGCTAGGTCTTATCCGGGAGAAATCAGATCGACCTACTGTTCTCACTTACCTTCCCCCTGGTCTGTTCACAATGGCTGCTCTTCTTGCTCTGTTGCAGCCAGAATTCAACCTGGCTGAGGTAAGCCTCTACAATCATGCAAAATATTAAACAATAATCTAAGTCATTGGATTTGGTAAGGGGTCGATGATCTTGTTGGTATCATGGTGTCTTGTCCCCTTTTCTTGCAGCTGTGGGAGTCGTTTGTATTCCTTCTATCAGATCAACGCCATTTCCCAGCAGAGATTGCCCTAGCTGCATGGTAATTTATCAGCTCTCTCTCTCTCTCTCTGACTCTTATTTTCTCCACCTTTTGTTTCCTAGGGCTAATCTTTTGACATGGGTAATGCTCTACACGGCCATCTTTGCCATCATTCAGTTGGCTACCAACTACGTCCCTTCTCTGACCACTGTTGCCTTGGCTTTCCTAGGTACTTTGGCAGGAATGCTCACCACACTCTCTGTAAGGTCACATAGGTCATTTATGGTGGGTGGAGTCTGATCTGTCATGTGACCTTGCTCTTCTATTAATTTTACAGCTGCTTCATTTGCCACCATTCTCCCTACTGGGCATGCTCTATGCAGCTCTGCTTGGGGTGGGTGGGGCACTACTGGGAAGAGCCTTCTCAGCAAAGCACAGTGGCTCCATTATCGACAATCTACTGTGAGTACGAGGACAATCCAACTATTTGTAATATTACATTTGTGAGGTACTTTTTTGATAATGATCTATTTCAGGTTCATAGTGATGACTAGTCTGTTTGTCCTCTGCTACATGTACGAGTGGACCTTTCTACCAAATCCTTACCTTCCTTGTAAGCACGAGTATAAATGAGAGAGCATTTTTGCCTATCACTTCTTGAGGCTGAGCATCGATCTTTTGTAATTTTATAGATTGGAAATGTAAAAGGCAGAGCCACTGAGGCCATGCTTAGCCTTTAGAAAGTGTAATTGAAGGGGTACACAACAGGTGTGCACACACATTATTATATCCAGCTGCTGAATATTGTACCATATACCAGAAGCCCACGAGATGCCTAAAGCACCTGCATGTAACTAACTCCTCTCACACTTTGTGTGGTGGCAGCTGATAGTTATTACATGATCTTGTTCATAATGGTTTCCAGGGAAGCCATCATTGGAGTACTATGCAATGCCATGCACCAAGATGTTCATCTTTGCCTCTCTTGCCATGGTAGTTGCCTTCCGAACAAAAATGGTAAATCTACGCCATACGTGTATGTGTGTTACATTGTGATTCTAAGATGTGTATTAATAGCATGGTACTGTATTGTGGGGGTCAAAATTAATCTATTTCAGTAATGCCCAATGTACTCTTGGTAATGTTATACTCCTGTGTTTTAATAAAATCATTAAAGTAATGTTCAGATCAGCCACTACAAACGTCATGGCGACAGAAAGCATTACACAGTCGTAACCTTTGACCTGTTTTTACTACACACATGTTTGCATGTACATAACAAATGTACCCCTAGTAATCAGCTTGATCACTTTAAAATTAAAGTGTACAGCTGTTTATTATTTCATGCTTACTTCACTCACCTTGTCTTTCTTGTTTTGTTGTAGTACATGATGTTGGAGCAGCCCTATCTTCCTCTGCTGGCCAACACCTGCTGTCTCTTCTTCTTCCTTCTCTCCATCCTTCACCCCATACACCACCAACTGGAAGTCTCAGTAAGAGCTTTGCCATCTCTTGGGTTGTAGGTGCACACATGCATACGCACACACTTACATGCACATGCACTCGTTTATGTGTGTGAGAACGTAATATCTTAAGGCATATGCACATTTTCTATACTAATGAACACCAAAGCATAGGGGTACTTGTTTTGGCTTGTGAATAAACCTTTTCCTAATACACAGCCCCAGGCTAGCATCAAGTCATAGAAATTGCATTATTTTGGTGTACAGTACATGTCTGTTGTGCCAAAATTCTGTCTTTTAATCAGATTATGATGGAGCTTTCCACAGTAGTCACGTAGGAAGCGCAGGGAAGGGGACATTTATCTCATTAAGGTTGTATCAGCTTATCTGAGCGGATTAGTAACATGAGGCTGATCTGGTTACCGCTCCAGTGTAAACTATGAATACTATAGGCAGTTGTACTGTGCTAGGGACAGCGAGGGTTATCTAAAAGAAGGCCTACTGTCACTGCTGTTTTGTGAGGGAGGGAGTAAGGTCAAACTTGACTCAAAAGATCTACTCAAGTTTCTCTGAGTTTCTAACAATTATAAAATGTAACTGCCCCATGATTAGTGTAATCTTAATAATGAGGAAGAGTGTTACATGAGCAATTGGAAAGAAATTTGGGAGCATCTTTTATGACCTTCTACCTCTGTTGTTGCTTGACCCACAGGTGGTTTTGTGTTCATGTATCTTCTTACTGGCTCAGTCTGACGGTTGGGTCTTTCCAAAGACAAACAGTATCTTCTTGGCTCCCAGCTTACTGGCCACCATGGCAGCTCTGGTGGTCATTTCAGCCTCAAGGATAGTCCCGAGGCTAATGATGATTATCGAGCACTCGCCCAGGATCTACATAGCAGGTATGTAGACTATAAATTGAGTTCAATGAGCCACAGTTGTACATGTACATAATATCACTAGTATCACAGACCAGACATTTTTGAGTAGGAGAGTCTGGTCTATGAGATCAAGACGAGGTTGTACTTGTACACTAATGTATTGTGTTATGCATGACAGTGTACTTTTGGTGACATTGTGTGCGATGGATCATTACAGGATTAGGGTGTAGTTACATAGCTCAGTTCCTGACCACACTCTTTGTTATGGATGTATGCACATGCACACACACCCTCACACACTCACTCACTCACACACCACACACACACACACACACACACACACACACACACACACACACACACACACACACACACACACACACACACACACAGCTCGTGTATGTGAACTGGTAGCCCTGTTTCTATCCGTTCCTGGCCAGCTGCTATTCATCTACTACCTGTGGACAGGAAAACAGTTGAAGATGACTGTCTACTACCTTATCTTGTTCATTGCTCCCAATGCCCTTCTCCCCCAGTTCTCGTCGAGCACGGCTAGCACCCTACTTGGCACCACAGGTGTACTCAGCTTCTGTCTAATTCTTCTCGGAGATTACACAAATATAAAGATTATGTAGAACACGATGGTTTGCTAGGAAAATTCTTGTTAATAGGTTCTATTTTTGTGTACCACCATGTGTGCTGTGTGCTGTGTGTGTGGAAAATCATATCTATACCCTGCCGCCGTACCCACGCTACGCCCGCGCCACACCTCCTCTTATGGTTGCGTTTGTTTCCGCTATCATGTATATAATAATCATTGGTGCATGGCCAGTTAATTAAGTACCGCCATTCCCTGTAACTGTGTCACACCTCGCCAACATGGCAGATTTCTCTCTAGAAGACTTCGACATCTCAAAGAAGACAGGATTCGTACCAGAGGTGCCTCCCTTACCTCGGCTAACTGGTGAGGCCTTCTCGAGATGGGAAGAGGTGATGGATAAACTTCCAACGTTGATAGAAGGTGGCCAACTTCGAGCCAAGGTCGACCAGCTACCCGAGGCAGAATTTAGCGAGAAAACTCTGAAATCGGAACGAGAGTTGTGGAGAGCGTACAGCCTACTCACGTTTCTCTCTCAGGGCTACATCTGGATGGAGGGAGAAAAAGGATTGGTCGATAAAATCCCGAAGAAACTAGCCGTGCCTTGGTACGAGGTCTCGAAACGCCTCGACCTACATCCTGTGTGTACATACGCCACCTTGGTGCTACAGAACTACTTTCTTCACGACCCCCAAGGACCGCACAGCGAGAGCAACATCTCTACAGCTTCGACCTTCACAGGCACGAGTGACGAGTCGTGGTTCTTCAAAGTCCACGTGCTGGTAGAGATAGCAACCACGCCGGGACTCAAGGCAATGGTACAGGCATACAAAGCGATTGCAAGAAAAGACAACAAGGCCTTGGTAGCAGAGCTACAAACTATCACAAGTTCTTTGTATAGAATGAAGGATGCCATGAACAAAATGTTTGAGAGTTGCGACCCAAAGACCTTCTATGTCAAGATGCGGTCGTTTTATGCTGGCTCAAAGGGGCTTGATGCTTTTCCTGATGGACTAATTTATGAAGGGGTGGACCCATCTCCCCTTCAATTCAACGGCGGTAGTGGAGGAGAGAGCTCGGCTGTCTATTCCTTTGATATCTTCCTTGGTGTACGCCACGACTCAGCATTTGTTGGTGAAATGATGGGCTACATGCCACGCAAGCATCGACAGTTTTTGGAGGCTCTTAGTCGCCAGCCATCAGTGCATGATTATGTAGCTGAGTCAGGAGATGATGAGGTAATTGCTTGCTACAATAAGGCCA
Source organism: Stappiaceae bacterium (assembly GCA_964291365.2). GTDB lineage: Bacteria > Pseudomonadota > Alphaproteobacteria > Rhizobiales > Stappiaceae > JBDWFY01. The sequence goes on along the minus strand of OZ219972.1, from coordinate 431,686 downwards.
TTGATGCGTTTGTGGACTTCAGAAGCAGTCACATCATAGTCGTGACCAGGTACATTGTCTCACAGAAGAAGTACAGCATCAATTCAAGCTTGGAGGATAAGGGCACAGGTGGTACAGAGTTTATGCCATTCTTGAAGAAATTAAGAGACGAAACTATGAGTCTTAAAATTGTCTAACATATTTTTAAAAAGTTTTACTACTTTGTGTGCCAGTGTGTGCTGTATAAACTTTTTTAATTATAAATATTCTATTATTTATACATTGCATGTATAAAACAGGATGTATACAGTTGAGGCACTATTGGAAAGTGGTGACATCATCTCTAATAATTCTGATTGGCTGATGTAGTCTAGTTGGTCGTCGTCAAAATAGATCCACCCGTTTCCATCAAACCTCTCCTTAGCGTCCTGTGGTGCAAGTTGGCGACACTCTTTGCTCCTAACGCATGCTGTGTAGTGACCACTACTGCAAGAGCTACCAGAGTGGAAAACCACAGCAAAAAGCTGGTAGATTCTATCTTTACCGCTGCAATCATTCGTGCACCACGGCTTGAAGGAGAAAGAAAGAGGAATAGCAAGGTTACCTCCGACCTTACTGACAGTCACTGCAGAAGATAAACCCCATAGCTGAGTGGCAAAGCGGTTGAGGTGGATAGTCATAACAGATGAAAGGTGACTGAATAAAACACTCCTCTCAGCTTCCACAAAATGGCCACACTCATCGCAAAAGTACTTGTTCTCTCCCCTCAATTTCTCTCTTAGGGCAAACTGTGAGAGAGCCCAAGAAAGTGAGTACAGCCCAATGTCTGTAGCAGAAAAGGATGACTTGGTGGGAGTTTTGCTAGGGCTGGGTTCACAGGGAAATCCGGGAAGAATATTAGCAGCACTTGTGACAGGCACACTGACATCTAGAAAGGGCTCTGTTCTTCTCGTGTAGCTGTCACACTCGTAGCAACGTGTCTGGTAAGCAAGTTGGCCTTGGAAGCTATCGGTGATAAAATCTTTTACAGAAGAATCATTTTGCACCTTCTTCTGAGAGATCAAGACCAGGCGACTCTCATTTTTGGACTTCCCCTTCACCGGGCTAAAGAACTCGGTGACCTTCTTACAAGTCATTTTCTTGTTTAGCTTGACAACCTTACTGGCCTTTCTAATGGAATTATCTGAACAAGATAATTTTCTCTTCCTATTAGCAGAGGAAGTGTGCAAAGAATTCTTTTCACAGTAGCTGTCAACATCAATGACCTCACAAGGTTCACTTCCTTGGTGTGCACATGGGATTGGGAGGTTGGCATTTTTTGACTGCAGCAATTTAGTAATGCTGGCAAAGGTCTCTTGAAGGTTGGTTAGTAAAAACCTCAGCATCTCTTGAGCATCTTGCTGCAGTTTATTATTGAACAATGGATTCTCTTCTCTATAAGGGAAGATGTGTAATTATGGAAACTGTTGTAAAAAATTAAAATCTTGTTTATTCTTCTGGTCCTGTGATAAAAATCAGTATACCTACTGTGCACTGAGTGGTCTACAGTATTAAAAAAGCACCTACATTATCTAGGTGTAGGCTAGCTATTTCTACTTACTTAAGCTTGGCGATGAAGCCATCAGGTTTAGTAGCACTGAGGACAGTGACCTTATTGGTTGGCTTCACTACTGTTCTCTCCTTCTGACCCATCCTCTGCCAAAGCTAGAGAGAAAAAGAAGAGACACTTAGCCATATACCGGTATTATAAAAATTCTAACATGTGAGTAGTGACGACCATTACCATGTGAAGGTGAGTAGCCAGTCCCATACACTTCCCCCTCTTCTCTGTACATGGCTCAGAACAGTCCATTGCTTCGTCCTCAGCTACTCCATCGTTCACTGAGGGACGATCTGTCGTATCTACGCTTTGTGAACGAGTCCTATCCGTCTGCTTGGCTACATGCTCTTTGGGGTTGGCTCCAACTTGCTCGCTGAGTTGGTGAAGCTCCTCTATCCATTGAGAGAACTGGGGACAGAAGCGAAGAGGCTGGAGGAGAGAATTCACGTAGCAGGTGTTCCCAAGGTTGCAAAGGCCAGAGATAGGGGGAATTTCCCTACTTGTAGCCTCCTCGTCCTTTGTACTCGTACTGTTTGATGGCTCGTCTTGTGTTACTGGCTCTTCTTGCGTTTTTGAAGCTGTCGAAAGCTTCTGCTGAAAGCTGAGCTTTCTTTGGCCAAGCTTCAAGCACAGACGACTCCTGGGACGCTCCTCCATCTCATGTTTATGATAATAGAGCACGTTGTCTACGCGCGTTTTAAATACACACATGGGCATGCGCGCGCAAATTTTATTTCCCGCTAGCGCTTTTTTATTTTTCTGTGCACATGCTATCATGTGACATTCACATGATTTCAAAACTTGACCGCGTGGGAGGAGGGTGGAAATTAATGAGCTAGCTAAGCCAATTATCCTGGCGAAGCGATTTGAGTGTGGAGAAGGAGGAGAGATATATATATCTTTAACACCGATTTGTTACGCTGAGTACCGTCTTCACGAAGCCAGTTCAGAGCGCGAGCCATGGGCAAACCGACGGAGCTCATGCAACTGCTCAAAACGGGCAACTCGGACGCCGCCAGAAAGCTTATAGCCAAGATGAAAAAGGCCGGTAAGTATCGTGCCGCTAGTAAAGGCAGCCCATTTCAAATATTAGCTGATATCTATGCACGTTAAATACACTAGTTTAGTCAGCTGCAGTGTGATGGAGTGAGAATTGCTATGTATGGTGGGCCTGATAAGGGCGAATGAACCTCCCTTGTTGTGTACAGACTGTATTAAATGTAAAGTATACATACCAAGCCAATAGCTAGCCAGTGAATGATTCTTGATGACGACTAGTATTCGTGTAAGATGTGTAAATTAGCAACTCTAAGACATCAAATGGCTATTAAGAATAATAATTATTTTAGCAATCTTTCTCCGTCATGTCCATCTGTTGAAGCACCATTTAGAAGTCAAAAATTGTGGTTTGAACAGAACAGTGATGAATGTTATTCACATCTATTTCATTCTCCGCATAATTTGCTCTCAAGTACTTAAAGGTGTGTGCATTTAGAAGAGCCCTGTTCTGCAACGTTTCGTTAAATTATCTGTACCTCAGTGCTTTGCATGTTTATTCTTCATAGCTAGCTACAGATCTGGAGCTTATTTTAGTTGCCTGTCAATACCCAGTTTCCCATTCAAATCCATATTGACAACATTTGTTCAGCGTGATAGTGTACTAAGAGATGAAAAAGAGTCGATAGACACTTTCAAAGGTTGCCTGTAGCTACATGTACATGTAAACGTGTTTGTATGTAGCTAGCTTATATAGACGGCCTGCTCAGAGGTATGCTATGCTACAAGAAAGCGCAAGTTTTATGCTAGTCAGAATTTGAACAAGCTGTTGGGTGTAAATAACTGTCAAAAACCAACAAAAGCCACCTTTTGTTTGGGGAGAGGCTAAAGTTTACACCTAGCTGTTTGTGAAGATTGTTTTACCCACCTATCTCAAACAGTTTGAGGGCATTATCTGTGTTTTTTGTTTTGTCTTGCTGGACAAGCGTTGAGACTAGCTCTAAGATGTCCTGGGGTTTGGAACTATAGTGGATTAGCAGACCATGGCATATGCTGCTCTGGGTTGGACTGGCTTCATAACATTCCTAAACTGAGTATGATACTAGCATTGATGAATTTGTGCTGTTTGGCTGGGCTTATAATTCATTTCTGGGTGTGGTTAGATATAGATAGGTGTGTACACACACACACCAACATGTACATGCACGCACGCACGCACACACACACACACACACACACACACACACACACACACACACACACACACACACACACACACACACACACACACACACACACACACACACACACACTATACCATGACAAGTCTGCTATATTCTTTCTCTGTTCCCGTATGAGCAATGGTTAAGGGCTTGTAAGTTCTGTATAATACAATACCTATAGTATAGTATCCTGAGTTGCCACCTGCTGCCACCTTTACCCTAGGTACACTGTAGTAACTCCTACCTGCCCATCTAATGGCTGGGGCTTCACTCGCTACTCTACATTGGTGTATGCTCCTCCCTCAAATGCTTCTTGCTTCACTCCAATTTGTACACTGTCTCACTCTCTGTTTGTAATTTGTTCAGAGTATATAGAGCTAGAGCAGAGAGTGAGTGAAAGATAAGTGTTGTGTGTGTATGTATGTATGAGTGAGTGTGTGTGTATTAGATGTCGTCAGAAGATTCAAGTCGTTCGTCTTTGCACACTAAAGCATTGTCTTTGACAAGCGCAGCTCTGCCTTGTTGCTAGTAGTGACTCGCTCACAGCTGCTTTCCCCTGTTGTGTACATTAGTTTGTACCCTACAAAAATACTTCACTGTACGATAAGCTTTACTGAGGTATTGTCCACTGTTTGAGGTACTTTGGTTCACCTAAGCCTGCTTCAGACAGTCTGCTGTTGAACATAGTACTCTGCAAGCATCCCCTGCCTACTATTGGCTCTACTACTGCACACTATAATGTACATGCCCTGTAGTTGAACAGCTGTGTTGATCAAGTAATACTTTACTTTGCTCTGTGTGTAGAGTATTGGTATACGTATACACACTTATACTTCCCCTCCCTCTATTAAATTTGAGTATTTTTCACCAGGATGTGATAACACTAGCTAATGTAGCCAACATCTGATACACTAGCGCTATAGCCTGGAAAAATTTATCTGTGATGAAGCCAGCTAAGCTGGCTAGTCCATCTAAGGAGGGGTAAGCACTTGGCTAGTACAAGTTGAGGGTTTGTGGTTTGTGATTGTGGATGTAGAGGGCCACTTTATTGGACAGTTGTGGGCCAATGAGGCCTATCAGTCTCTCTTTCAATAACACTGTGTACAGTCCCCCACTTTTCAGTAATTCACACTCAATTGTACTGTGGTGTACACACAACACACAACACACTGTCTGTGACACACAATCGTAAACATGCCTGCGCACACACACACACACACACACACACACACCCTTACTCACTCACTGGCACTCTCTCTCCCCTCCCCCCCCCCCCCCCCCCCCCCCATACACACATGCATACACAGGGAAGAAGAAAGCTCTAGCCAAGGAGCTGAACATACCTGATGAAAGTGGAGCCGGGTAAATTGATACCACATTGCATATAAACAAACACCACAGTTTCCTTTCTGGACCACCGGATAATTGTTACCATAGTGAAATTGCTAGATCACCTAGACTAGTGACTATAGTGTGTGTTATGCTTAGAGATGGATTATCTAAGGCAGCCAATGAGTAGGTGAAAGATAACTACTTTGAGAGAGAGAGAGAGAGAGAGAGAGAGAAGGAGGCCTAAAATTATCATCACAAAATGTCAGGTTTTCCTGTAAGAATGGGCTAACTAGGTGTTCTCTTCCTCTCTATTGTTGTGTCGGTCGTGCAGCTTGGGGGGATGACTTAGAGTGTGTATGTACATTTATCCTGTTTATGAATGAGAGTGAGCCACTACTATCATGCTTTAGCCACATGTACGTATAGTAGCAGCATGAATGTTCCATCATGTGCAAATATACTGACACAACACATCTGCACAACACAGCTGTGCTTGCTTCAAAGAACGTGAAGTCATGTTCACAATGTCCTTGTATGCATGTACATGTTCATAAAATGGTGTCCAAGTATATTAACTTTTATGGAAGTAGGGTCTAGTCCTGTTGAATGAACAGTATAGTATATGATTTGTAATTAGCACTAATTTGTGTTGATTCTACACCCATTACAGCCAGACAGTGATACACTACTGTGCTGCTCAGAACTTTGTCGAGTTTCTTCACGATTTGGCTGACTTGGGTGCCACAATCGACATTGCTGATGGTCGGGGGCTCACCCCTCTCCACCTGGCAGCAGGAGCTGGGCGTACCAGTGCTGTCTCTGCCCTCCTGGGACGGGGGGCTGATGCAAACGTGGCGTCTCCTAGTGGGGATACCCCTCTTCATTATGCCTGCCATCACGGACACACTGCTACAGTAAGTAGATACCTTAGAGCTGCAGTCAATAATATACGCACGTGAAAAAAATAAGCAAGTCCATCAAAACAGGTCTCTCACTGAAGAGATTTAAATTATAGCTCTATACATGTGTGTATCACTGCAAGCTTCCTTGTATTTGTTGGTGCTGGTACGGCAGTGTGCAAGTACACAGGATGCCTGGGTTGGGCGTTGAATACCCATAGTGTCCCTACGTCAATAGAGATCCTGACCTTTTGACCCTCGCCTCCTGTCTGTATGTAACATATTTTTGTGGTTTCCTAGCAACCCCTCCAGTTCTGGGGAAGTATTTCATTAGCTGCTCACTGATTAGACTTTGTATGGTTGCTCCATTTCAAAGTCTTTTGTGCCTGTTTCTAAGCAACTGTGGTGAATTCAACTGTACTGCCATTAGTCCAGTGAGGTGTGTGTGTGTGTGCACATATGCACTGCAAAAATGCATGATCAGGGTATAATTTTGCTTGTATACACTCGCCATAATTTTCATCATTTGGTATGCTTTGTATGTATTAGCTACATTTCCTTTACAACAATCACATACACACACACACACACACACACACACACACACATTAGTCCTTAAAGATTTAGGTAATTCTATACCTGACCTGGTACCTCAGACCTTCAAAATGAATTTTTATTTACATTGTGGCTGGGTAATTTGATACAAAATTTACCCAATTCTGCTTACATGAGGCGACCTAAATCGATTTTTGTGGCCCCCACCTACTAAACTAATGTTTTACCCTATATGTAGCTATGTAATGCTCGTTGGTTTTCAATGATTGTTCTCTCCAATGATCCTATTGCCTTTTGCTGTGACCATGGTCACACACTACTAGCTACAGGACCATTTGTGAGCACATTAGCCCATACACAAGTCATACAAATATGGCCAATGTACTCTATGGATATTGGTCAACCACCTGTGACCAATGCAGTAATTACTCCTCAGTATAATATGATTATGGAGATATTGTGTGTATATATGCGATATTGTAATAATTTTGATGGTTGGATGGGTAAATGAGGTGTCCTCTATGTACATTGTAGCTGAGACCACACATTGTGAATTAGGAGATGTCCTCATTGAAGGAGTTAGTTTTGTACTTTTTCTAAGCATTGTGTTGCTATACCAACTTGTGTCCTTTTAACTAGGGTGGTTTTGTTGTATATAGTGTATGTTTATGCTTATAAGGATGATTTATGGACATAACATTATTTGGTGGACAGTGGGCTGTTTTGAAAGTGGGTGGTTGACAGCTGTTTTTTAAGTATCGATTGGTTTCAATGGGGGAGCTGTTGTGTTTGTACACAAATTTAATGTTCTCTCTCTCTCTCTCTCTCTCTCTCCAGGTTGAAGCTCTGATTGCTGAGCATGCCAATTGCACAATGCTGAATGTGTCAGGCCACACTCCTCTCGACTTGGCCTGCCAAAATGGCCACGCCAATGTAAGTCATTCACCTGGTTCCATTCCAAGAAGCATTATATGTAGACAATACCTGTAGTACACGTATGCATTGCTGTCTCACTGATGTAAGCTAGTATTGGATATAGTCAGTGATCCATTTCACCCTCTCCTTTGTGCTAGTAGTATCATGTTATAAATGCAGCCTACTATAAACTTTGTGATCAAATTTAATGGTCCATTCACATAAGTAGTAGTATGCAGGTTACCATGTAGCTTGTATCAGTTGTACAAAGTACGCATTATGTATTAGTACTAGTGTACTATTTCTAATGCATAAGATACGACAATAGCAGTTTCCTGGCAACCCACACTCCTGGAACAACACATACACATGCACACCACACACCCACATGCTTGTCAGAATGCAGTAGGCCTATAGGGATGTATGTAAAACGTGTGGAATGATATTTTGGACTGTTTATGGATAGACAGCTAGCTGCCTTGTTTAGTGTTTGTAGTTTCACTGTAAGACTACTCCTACACGTGCCACATGATGTCGTCCCATTTACTCACACGTGCACACACATGCATGTACACGCTTTCTTTTGTTCCACGAACACATATACATGTACACACACATGTTCTGTCCTTCTTAAAAATTCTCATGAAATGATCAATACTTCTCCTAGCAAAAAGGGAAGCTACAGGTGTAGATCTGTACATTGTACACTGTACATGTATGTATTGCCATGCCACCACTACTCACACTCACACATACATCCATACACACACACACACACACACACACACACACACACTCTCACACCCTCACACACACACTACACACATACCCTTTTACCCTCTCTCACACATATACCCTCGCAGGCTGTGGCTGCTCTCCTTCGATCAGGTCAGTTCCCTCAGTCGTTCCTCCAGCGATCAGACATGCCCCACACTGCTCTCCTATTGGCCGCCAAGTCCGGCCACAATGAGGTCATCAGTCTTCTGATCAAGCACGGCTTTGACATCAACCGCAAGCTACCTGGAGCTAATGGTAATTGTCTTCACGAGGCAGCACTCTATGGCAAGGTCGAGACAGTCAAATATCTACTTCAGGTATATATTATATGTACCACTGCATTTATGTGTGTAGTAATGTGCTTTCTGTCTTACCAGTTCTATATTCTGTGTACATGTTATTTATACATTGTACAAATTGTTTGGTGTTTTGAACTGACTGTATACTCTAAGTGAGCTCAAGGTTATCGAATTGAATGTTCTGGCCTGATGGTAAACATCAGTAGAGACAGAGAGAGAGAGAGAGAGCTGTTTATGCCAGCTGTATTGTTTGTACGCACGTAGTGTACGTTGTATGTCCTGGATTCATGTACATGTAATGGGATAGCACAGTGTTGATGCTGTGGCCCATGTACGTACATGTAGATGTGTCTTGTGTCTTCGTCTCTTACATGTACCATAGATATATATGTACATAATTATTGTTGAATGCTGATGATATTTGACAAGCTCTCTCTCTCCCCTCCCTTTCTCCCTCCCTCCTTCTTAGTGTGGTGCTGACATCACCAGTGTCAACAACCAAGGCCACTCTGCCCTGGATATTGTTAACATGTACACTGATCCTCGCTCTGCAGGCCAAATGAAGCAAGTGCTTCAAGGTATAGTCTGTAATGTATAATTATATAATTATATCCATTTGCACGCTAAACATGGGATAGTTTGTCTTCTCCTAAACTTCAAAGTTTGTTTAAAATCATGTATGTATATTTTACGTCTAAGAGCCTCTGAAATTTGGTTTATGCTTATTTAAACACTGTTTACTAAGGCTAAGTTACTGTTCAACTTTCTAGCCCAATTTGACCATAGCAGCTGTCTAATGTTTGCGCATTTGGCAGCCCTCATGTTTCCACATACATGTGTATATGCCTCATATACATGTACTTTTCTCGTCAGATGCATTGGCCCAGCACGCTAGAGTGAAGATAGCTCAGCAGCACCAACAGCAGCAGTTCCAACAGCTACACCAGCAACAACAGCCGCAGCATCACCACGCTCAGCAAGGTCACGCTGGTCACCACGCTCAGCAGCAGGGTCACTCGTATCAGCGTCAACCATCTCGCGATGGTCAATATCAGCAGCACCATCCTCACCATCAGCAACAACAACAGCAGCAGCCACAACGACAAGGGGCTCCCCCACAGCCTTCGGCTGCTCCAGGCCAAAGTTCACCGTCTAGGATGCACCAGGGAGGTGGATTTTCCTATTTAATGCCCGGCGTGGGAAAACCTCCTAGTCCTCGTATGCAAGCTGGAGGGCAGCATCGCCAACAACAACAACAACAACCACCTCCTCCTTCAGCCCAACAACAGCAATACCATCATCACCAGCAACAGCAGCACATGGAGCAGAAGCCTAGAGCTGGTTCCTACCCACAGAGCCAGCAGCCAGGACAAGGTGGACAGGGATACCATCATCATCATCATCCACAGCAACAGCAGCAGGCTGGACAGCATCAGCTACAGGGAGCTGCTTACCAGCAGCAGAGACAGGAGCAGATGCGACAGTATCAGGTTAGATTTAATTTGTAACATTTAGGATCGAGGTGAGAAGAGGGTGGCATTTATCTGTATAGGTAATTATAGGTATGTCTGTTGGGATGGTTTCCCACTAAAATTGAGATTAGGTGTGAAAGATAAATCTTTGGAGCTTTCATGTAGTCTTTTACTGTTGTCTCTGCTCACTATAGGGTCACTCTCAGCAGTCTGCCTCCTCTGCCTACCAGCAACAGAGACAGAACTCCTTCCCTCAGCAGCAACAGCCACCTCCTCCCACCTCTGGTGGTGGCTATCAACAACAGCAAAGCTATCCTGGACCACCTCAGCAACAACAGACGGCACAGCACTACCAACAACAGCAGGGTGCCACTCACACTCCTGATGCATCCAGGTAAATTGATTGGGTCTGCAATGTTGTATAGTAACTATAGACTTGTGTGAGTACTAAACATAACGTGTAATAATATTATTAGTCGCATTTCTGGCTGACCCTGCTACTGCTGTTTATGTACGTCGGTAGTAATCGATCACATCAACATTGTTTTCTGATTGAGTATCAACATGTTTCCAATGTAATCATTAGTGATAGTAATAATACAAACTATAATATGTATTTTCCACTGAGATTAAGTGAGATATTATCATGTAGATCAGCACACATGTATGTCACATCCCCTACCTACCAATATGACAGGAATCATGTGATGACTTTCACTGATTTACAATTTCTCTCCAGAGAATCCCTTTAAGCATGATTTTATGCTATCAACTCAGCATCAAGCTTTAGTTACATTGTAACAATTCCATCTTACATTCATTATAATGTTTTCCTCTTTTGCTGCCTTCTCCAGGAGGTCAGGTGGCCCTGTTATGGGAGGTCCACCCTCAGACCTCGCAGCAATGATAGCAGCCAAGGCCGCCAGTCGTAAGCCAATGACGACCTCACCCACTAGGAAGGACTTTCCCAGCAGCGGCGGTGGGCCTGTGGAACATGATGCTAGACTGTTACGAAGCAGTACCATGGGCAGGGATGGCAGTATATCTGATGCGAGGTAAATTACATTGGGGTTCCCTAACCACTAGCCAAATTTAGCCATTTGTTACTGTATCCTTCACTTTGGCTGCTACTTTCTGGATTGAGTAGCCAATTTTTGCCATTACTTCCCATACAGCCTGCCTTTATTGTCAACAGTGGTTGGCAGTATTTTTAAGAAATGGCTACAAGATTTTGTAAGCTCCGGGAACTCCTGAAATACTTGCAGTACAGTCCCCACATATATATTTGTAGTAGAGTGGAGTGGCCAAGAGAATTGCTTTTTATATGCATGTGCATCATAAAATACTTGCAGTACAGTCACTTCATACATGGACCACATACATGTATTTTTAGGGGGATAGAGTAGCTGGAAAGATGTTTTTTTAAGCTGGTAGCAGCTTCATTTTACAAACTTAGCTAGTTTATAGATTCCAAAATATGGAATGTGTTCAAGTGTGCACATTGCAGTGAAAGTGAATGCTAGGCAGTTGTAAACACAATTCATATCGCCATAGTTTATTCTTCCTCTCTCTTGCTCTCTTTCTCTAGACATTCTGCTCTCCGTCGTCGTAACAGTTTGACAGATCAACATAATGCTGTATCTCCAGAGCCTTTCGATCACAGCAACCCTCCCACCCTCCCCAGGCGAACCAACGTTGGCCCCCCACAGTTCAAGCCTCCTCCCCCTGGCGAGGGGACATTACCACAGCCCCCCTCGTTAACTCAACAAAATCGCCTCAGTAATGTATCCAATCGGAGCGATGATGGTGTAATAGATGTTGAGCCAGAGAGACCGAAATTGCGTAAAATTCAGCCTAAGCCACCTCCCCAGGAGCCTAACATGGACAACGAACTGTTAAAGAAACTGCAGCGTCGACAGAATAGGATCCAAAAGGCGGAAGAACAAGGGGTGGAGTCACTGGATCCGCACCTCAACCCAAGGGAACTTCAAGAGGAGGAGTCTCCAAAACACGAAGTAAGTACTACTGTGACAGAACAAGCTACTGCCACACCACCGGTACAGCAGAAGCCTAAAGCTGGCGGGGGAGGGCCACCACCTATCCCACAAAGAAAAACAGCTGCACTAACGACACAGCCGTCTGTGTCTTCATCTGAGCCCCCTCCCCCTCCACCACCCTCACAGCCTCCCCCTCCCACCTCACAACCCCCACCATCCACACAACCAGCAGCAGCAACAGCCGAGATTAACAAGGTTCCACCTCCAAAGGCTAAGCCAAAAGCTAAGCCTCCACCACCGAAGCCAAAAGAGGAGGAGCCTGGTCTAACTCCATGGCAGGCAGAACTACAAAAAAGAAAGCAAAAGAGAGCTGAAGAAGCAGAAATTGCTGCTCAGTCGATGATGACTAGTGAGACAGAACAAGTAGAGAAGGAAGAAAGGGCGGAGCCAACTGCCAAGGAGAAGCAGACTCCACCCCCAGGCCCGCCCCCTGTGGTGTCAAAGAAGCCATCAAAACCTGGTCGTGAGCATGCTAGTAGTGATGCTCCACCCCCTCAGGCTCCACCCACTCAGCCACCACCTCCACCAGTCACTCAGGCTCCACCTCCCGAGCCTGTTGTAGCTCCGCCCACTCCTGAACCAGTGGCACCACCTCCTCCAGTGGACAGACCTGAAGAAGTGAAGTTGAAGCCAGAGACCACACCCACACATGCTCCCCCCACTTCTACACCTAGTGGGGAGTCTCAATGTATGTTGGTCTAATTGACATGTACATGTATATCCAATTATGTCTAGTAATTTATGCTATTGTTCATGTACATATTATAGTGTCTCGAAGCACAAGTCTCAGTTCATTGGCTACAGGGAGCACAGCACCGGTGAGTTTGATAAAAATTAACTGTACCCTTCCATGCTGTAGTTCTCCTAGTACATGTGCATGTACATCTGCATTAGTACATATTGAATATTAATTTTACTCTTCTAATGTGGAACAGGATGAGAGACAGATAAGACATTATTATTGAGCTAAAAAGATGCATAATACTGGGGGGGGGGGGGGGGGGGGGGGGGGCTTATATCAGTGGTTTAACTTATCCACCTCTCAGCTCCTCCCAGTGACTGAGCCCATCCCTATTGGAGACTGGCTCTCTAGCTATAAGCTTGGAGACTACGCACATCTGTTTGAGGCGAGCGGCTACGACCGCACGGACTTCCTGCTCAGCATAACGTCAGACGAGCTGGTGGAGATAGGAGTGCAGAAGCCTGGACACAAGAAAAAGATCATGTCAGCCGTCTCTTCACTCATTCACAAGGAACACCTCATCGCTACAAAACCTGTGAGTGACAAACATAATACCATATAGTTTAAAATTTTCGAGGGGTCATGTTTTTGCCGAATTCTGATCAAAAACAAATTTTCACAAATTAAATTTTCATGGTCAAGCTTCCAGCCATGCATTGCAGCTGTTATGAACCTGAAATTTCACAGGAGAAATTTTTTGCAGCCATACTCAGACCCACGAAATCCATGAAAACTTTCAACCTCAAATTTTAGGCTACATATATGGTATTATTTTGGGGCAACTTTGAATATCCTGATTAGTTATTAAATTTTCAGTGGTATGTAGTTTACTGTTTAGCTTAGACCATACATAGTTAAAGCAGAGATATCTCCTTATTTCAGGGGCTCCTTATGGATGGGTTCCATTTAGTGATGCTATACTTATGTGCACCTCTTTCCAGGAAACATATGGGTGTGTATATGCATGCAATTATCAACAGCGTGTGTACATGTATTTTGACTGCCCAGGACATCAGATCAATCCCACAGTCATTTAAGTTTAGACAATACCCAGAACTGCCCAATCACAGATGTCACAATGTGCCCTCCCTAGCATGACACTCATTCATGCTAGGTAGTGTATCGTATTTGTATTTGAATGCTTGGATAAATTCACACATTTGTAGTTCATTCATGTATTGTTTCACACAGGCTAGTGTTCCTGAGTGGTTGGCTCTGCTCAACCTGAATCAGTATGAGCAAGTGCTGATGGACGCTGGGTACGATGACATTGACTTTGTGTCTGATATCACCACAGAGGAACTGCAAGACATCGGAATCACCAAGAAAGGTATATGATGCATATAAATGAAAAAGCAATATGGTGCATAAATATGATGGCAAAAAGTTTACCCCACCAAAATTATGGCAATATTAACATTGAATCTAGAAAGGTAGTTTTAGAAATATTTTAGTTCATATGTCAATCTGTGTTTCCAGGGCATCTGAAGCGATTTATGCGAGGTATAGCCGAGCTTCTAGAGGTCAGTCCTGCCACGCCCACAGCTGCCGACGCACCCATAGTCCAGAACGGGAAGGAGCAAGTAGACTTAGCTGCCGAGCTGACCAAAGCTCTACCAACCTCAGACCTCAAGATGCCATCACCAGAGGCTGATATCCTCCCTCCCCCTCCACCCCCCTCCGCTTACACACAGCCCGAGGAAAATGGTCTCAAAGATGCCGTTAGTGTCGAATCTTATGAACCTCCACCCTCTAAGCCGAAGCCAAAGCCAGCTAGTCGCTCGCCCTCTCATAGTCCACAGACGCAGCGTCGAGTGGTACCACCACCATCTCAGGGAGGCGGGGCCCCTCCGCCCCCTAGACGAGCGCCACAGACAGCACTAAGCTCACAAGGGCCAGCAACAGACTCACTAGGGACACAGAATCGATATTCTTATTCATCTTCTACATCCTCTCTCTCGTCTGGTTACTCGGAGAGGGTCGCAGGTTCAGTTGGCGATGGTGTTCCTCCTCCTCCTCCTTCTTCTATGGATATACCACTGGCCACACAGCAGATGGCAGCAGGAGTAGCAGAATCTCCACCTAAAATACCACCAAAAAAGAAGCCTTCACCAAATCGAAGGACAATGGCTCCTGGTGAGTGGAAATAGATTGGTGGGTATGGGATCATCAGATTTTCATTGCTTAGAGACTTTAGTTAAGCTCCTGCTAAACGTGTGTGTGTGTGTGTGTGGGAGAGAGAGAGAGAGAGAGAGAGAGGTATCCAATTCTATTTTTTTTGCACCTTACAGAGAAAGTGCCTCTGCGAGATGAGCCTGATGGCGGTGATATCCCTCCACCTGGAGCTCCACTCTCTCCAAAAAAGAAGACCTACTCCGTCGAAGACATCACAGCTGCTCTTGATGAAATCATTGTCCAAGACGAATACCTCAGAGACAATGGTACAGGTGGAGACGAGAACATTCTACCACCACCTGTCGAGTATGGGGAGGATGTGGGCGTATCTATGGGTGGAGCTCCAAAGAAGAGTGCTCAGGAGGCTGCGGATGAGGGGCTAGATGCTTTGTCTAAGGCTCTGCAAGGCTTTTCAATAGACGAAGGAGGTGCAGGAGAGGAGTAAGTAACAAGTTATTTTAATATGCAGTATCAGAATAATAATATTATAGTATTGATGGCTTGGGCCAAACTACCATTAGAAATTTAACAAACATCAAATTTGGCCATTTGAGCATCATGCGTGTGCATGTGCAGTGTTCTCAAGAATAATTCAAGCAATGACGGGAGGGCGTGGTTTGGGCGTGGCCTGTGGCCACATCAAAGCTTTTGGCCTCTTTCCTTTCCCACATCAAAGAAGTATCTGTGCTGAAGGATTGCAGGGCCGACATGCCTTAAATATGCTGGGGAGAACACTGATGTGTTAACTATTATTGGCAGATCTTGATTTGAAAAAATTCCTACTGCACAGATGCTTTAATTTAATTTTTCTCCACCCCAGAGTTGGTGAACCTGACCAGTTGTTGGCAGATATTGACGACATGTTGGCAGATCTTAACACACACCTAGACTTCATGATCCCAGGAGAAGACAAGGGAACGGATGTGTAAGCCATGCCCCCTCCCCTCTAGTCCTGGACTGCTCACAAAAAAGGAATAAAATCTTCTCTGATATATTATTTTCACTAGTATATGTATGTGAGTATGTATTATATGATTGTAATTCACAAAATACAAAATTATGTTTGTCCAAGCAAGTCTACTACTTCTTGAGTTTGCAGTTTGTTTAGGTGCTATAAATTTTCGTTTTTTTGTCTGCTATTTGTGAGGGAAGAGCTAATTTTTGAATCAGCTAAGTATCCACAAGCTTTTTCCTCGGACAGTATTATAAATTATGTCAATTTAGTCATTTATTGAGAAATTTTGAAGTGTATGTATGTAATAATTACTATACTTCTGAATCATGTTGTACATCCTAATTTTTGTGAATTGTTGGCATTTTTATCAATATTGTGTGTACACGCATGACATGGTAGCAATACTGTGCATATGTATGTCGATAAAGATCGTCGATATGGACGGTGCATTTATGTAATGACAGTGGATAAAGTATTCAGGACTATCATAGTATGATACTTGGTTTCGTTTGCTTATCAGTTACATTCTGTTTTTGTTCCAGCTTCATAGCTGTTTCCATTGTCAAGATACTGCTGAATACATCAGTATAGATACCAATTTTGTATACCACGTAAGTGTAGCAGCAGCTTGGTCTAGTCATTAGAGCGTCGACTTTTAATGCCGAGGTCCCAGGTTCGAATCCAGCCTCCTGCATAGGATTTTTCTTTCACCATATATAGCTTTATACACTATCATATCTAATAATAATTATACAAACAGCTAATTTAATCTAGCATGAGCTTGGCTGGCCTCTTGGCTCAAGTGATTGTGTCAAGGATCCATGAGCTACACTGAAGGGGGAAAGACGGGGATCTAAACACCCCACAAGGTTCCCAGGAAAAAAAGTGGCTTAGGGGCTCTCCAGGTTCCTCCCTTGACCACCCTCCCACCTTGATAAAGCCTCTTCCCATAAGAATAGAGAAGCCTAAGTGGCTGCAGTAATGTTCACAGTCACCCTTACCAGCATTCCAGCCTCGATACTTGGAAGGTAGGGGAGGTGCACAATTTTTTCCTACGGCCAATAATTTTTTACCAGTATTCAACAAACTTCCATTTGTTTTTCCAAATTTCATGCGTTTCATCAACTTTTTTTTTCCTTGGTTGATTTTTTTTTTCTTTTCGGGTCAATTAAGGTAAGCAGGTAAACATTGTCACTCACCAACATACAGGGCACATGAATAATTTATTGTATGAGCAGATATACACAGTTTTGAAACATCTTATAAATACCAGTATAAATATCTCCCAATATGCAAGGTACATCATTGGCAGAGATAGTAAAAACAGGAAGTACACATTGGACAAACAAAATAATATTGTCATGTCTCTATTTGCAAGGCGACTGTGTCATCCCTAACCTGTTTCAAAAAGGTCATAAATGGCGTCCCTCCCGTCCCCTTATCCTCCAGGCTAGCATTCACACTGTGCTTTTTCTGCATGACAATATACCTGGTCACCAGTACAACATGACTACTTCGAAACTCCCCAAATGCATCCACTGCTTGGTTGTAGCTTTTAATCAGCTCCTGGTTGCCCGAATGAATTGCATAATCACGAACAGATGGCTGCTGAGTAAGCATTTCTAAGAACTCCCTGTGCTTCCGAGGCATATAGTGTCTCATAGTTTGCAGGAACTCAAGGTCACTACCTGTGTGCTGTGCACCCAGAAAGATGTCGTAAGCATGGATTGCTGAGTTTTGGGCAGCGCTTGCACCGTGATACTGCCTAAGGGGTGGGTCTACACCTTCGTATATGATTCCATCAGGGAATGCCTCAAGACCTTTTGAGCCAGCTTGAAAAGGACGAATGTCTAGGTAGAAAACTTTGGGGTCACATTTTTCATACATTCTGTTCAATCCCACTCGCATGTTGTCAAGACACTCTGCAACAATTTTTAGGTCTTTTACAACAGATTCGTGGTCGTCTATGGCCATTGCATTGAAGATTTCTTCCATGGCTTTTAGACCAGGAACAGCAGCTGTTTCAACGAAAATTGCTGCGATGTAGAACCATGATTCATCCTCGGTGCCTGTGAAAGTGGCTATGGCTCTGAGATTATCCTCACCAACTGGACCTTTAGGCTCTATTAGCTCATAATTGCAGTGAACGGTACAGGCATACGTTATCACTGGCTGTAATGTAACGTGTTCAGCAACTGCACACCAAGGCATGGCCAGCTTTTTAGGGATCTTGTTAACCAGACCTTTCTCTCCCTCCATCCAGATGTACCCTTGGGAGAGAAATGTGAGCACAAGATAAGCTCTCCGCCATTCCTGGTCTGATTTGAGAGTTCTCTTACTAAACTCCACTTCTGGTAGTAGGTCTACTTGCTCCCTTAGTTTGCCACTTTTTATCAGAGTTGGAAGCTGGTCCATCAACTCTTCCCATCTTGAGAAGATTGTGTCATCTAGCCGAGATATTGGAGGCACCTCTGGCACAAACCCTGTCTTCTCCGAGATATCAAAGTCACTCAAACGAAAATGCACTTTAGTAGCTGTACCACCGTTCATCATCGACCTTTGTAACTGTACAGACGAAGCAGCCATCGTGCAAGCCATGCGCCACCTGATCCGACTCGACTACTCAGGAACACTCGTATAGTACAACCATAGATTATTGAGCATATACGTAGTAGCTCTATAATCTATGGTACAACAATTAACAAAAAGTGGGTGGGACGTAGGCGTGCACATACTATTGCGCATGCGCTGTTATGGCCCACTGTAGCTCCTCCCATATCCATATGGCCACGCCTAGGATGCTCACGTGCATATCATGTGACTTCACAAGTGGGCCGACCCTGTGCAAGTGGGATTGAGTTAGTAGAGTGTCTCTGCCTGCTTTTGAAACGAGTTTATGACATTCAATTCGAAGAGATAAAGCCATCAAGCTTTATTCTGCAAGCTCAGCAGCCTCGTACCTGGGAAAAGGTCAGTAAAAATAAGAGAGATCACCGAAGCACATGAAGCATATTCATGATTCAGCAGATTTTAATGCATACTACACGTATTTGCTCTATTTCGTCCACTTAAGGTTCATAGACTGCTGCTGGGTTTGTGCTAGAAGTTTGGCAAGTGCTGAATAAGTTTAGGAGAGGTGGGGATTAAATAGAGCAAGATGGGCAACATCACTTCATCTGATGTTGTGGATGATAACTTGGATAGGCAGGGCCTGGTGAGTTGTGTGTGTATGCATGTGTGCATAAGCAAATTTTGAATGTGTTGTTTGATGATGTCTTATAGCAAGCCCAGGAGGATGCTAGCAGTGGTGACGAAAACTTGCTCGATTTCTCCGTCCTCTTTGAGATGGACTCTCTGCAGAAAGCCCTCCTCAACATCAAGTTAGGGTGAAAGAGAGAGAGAGAGAGGGAGGGGGGATATTGTTTACATACTTAAGCACATACTTCACATGTGTGATGATATAAATATGTATATATAAGCATACATAGTTTAATGTGAGAATTTATTAACTGTGTGTCCCAGGGACCCACCTGGAAATTTGCTGACTCGGCACAAAGAACCAATCGTCAAGTGGCTGAAATCTCTACTAGACAGAGAAGAGGTATGTAGCGTATGTGGCTTGGAGTGAGTGATTTGTAGATAATGATGGGGTCTTAGGGGATAATATTTGTGGTGCTCCACATGTATTATGAGCATGCATGTATAGGATAGGGCAGTTTCAATATGATGACTGTAACCCAATACCCAGGCCCATTCCCAGTTTTGCAATGTTACAGGTTGAATCTATACCACTGATTTATGGATACACATACACAATGTTATACACACCCCTACACACTCACACACAGACTACCGTGAATATTGTTCAGTTTGTTGACTTCCTAAGCAGTAAAGGAGCTTCCAAGGATGAGGCCATGGAGGTGAGAGATGCTGCTAGCTAAGCTAGTTAGCTATATACACCTGTACATAGCTGTACCCTCTAGTACTCCCTCTAGCTCTATAAGTTTTGTGTACAGTGCAACACTACATCCAACATGCATGGATGATGTGCATTACACGCAGCACAAATCAGTTGGGCACTTAACTTGTCAGTAGCATGTCATTTAATCACAGTATTACATGCATATAAGTGCCTATAGTATGTTTACATATAAACATGTAGTACCGTAATTCGCATTATTTTCGTTCGCAAATATAAATTTTCGTGTAACAATATTTTCGTCTATTTCACGTGTGTGCCACATATTCGCTACGTATAATACTATTGGTAAATAATATTTGTGTAAGAAATTTTCATCGTTTTGGGTGGAACGAAAATTTTTTAACAACAAAAATTTTGCAAATTACGGTAGTTCATCACTTGAAGGCATATAACGTATAGACATCTTTCTCTCCATGTAGGTGTTTTGTGACCTTGACGTTGACGGAGAGGGCATCATGAATGTCACAGCTCTTCTCTCTGTAAGTCAAGTCTACACTCATGGCTACTCTATAGGCCTGTTAATGAATTCCAACTGTCACTATTTTTCTCTTTCTATTCTACAGATCGTGAAGGTTACTGACCCAGACCCTGTCCAGGCTCTCATACCATGCCCTAATCTACCAGGTACTCTATGAATAGTCCATAAGTGTGACCATTGTAGTCGTGATTGATAATACACGTCATTTAGGATAAAACATGCCATTATTATGGAGTTAACAATGGTGTGATTGTCTTAACTTGAATAGGGTCACTGGAAATTTTCTTGGAGGACAAGAACAAGCATTCTGGACTAGCCAAGTCACTGCTCAAGGTAAAAAAAGATCATTAGTGGATACCAAAAAATTCACTTATTTTATTGATGGTTATTATTCTTTTCTTTCAGTTTGTTCAGCGTAACCGTGTTGACAGCAGTCGACTGACAATGACCGTCCTAGCTCAGATATACTCCACCCTAGAGCAGAGAGTCAAACTGGTACAGGGTCGTCACATTACTCTCCTGTCCAAGGAGAAAGGTATAACCACTTGTACTAATACCTTACGTGATATCAGCCATCTCTTATCGTTACAGTCACCTAAGTTGTACATGGCTTATGTTAAAGTTGTTAACCTATACATAACCGGTCACAACCATTAGCTTTTCGCCTATGTATGTGCACACTGGTGTACTTGCATGTCCTTAGCCATAACTAAATAACCAAGAGTGCTTAATAGAGAGAGTTGCTTTGTGTGTTCAGATGAAGAGATCCTGAATGGAGGAGATATTGATGAAGGAATGGAGAGAACCATCATCTACAAGTGCTACTCCAAGGTATCTGTCTCCTCCACCGAGAGAAACAAAGACAAGTAAGACATTCTGATTCTCTAATTAACAAAATAAGTAATATTGTACTGTACGTTTTTACCCTCTCTCAGTCTCTTAGATGATCGTACAGATACGTACTGGCAGTCGAACGGCTCACCACGGAGCCACTGGATAAGGTACTATACACGTATCGAAGAGGAAATCGTTATTGAACATTTAGCAGTTTGTTTTCTGCTATGAGTATTGAGTTTAGTGTATATTTTAAAATTTCTACTGACTTTTGCTGCACCAGCTGCAAACATTACTTTTTCATCCACCCTCTCCCCCTCTCCAAATGATTTTACAGAATCCAGATGCTCCCTGGAGTGCTGTTGAAGGAGCTATCCATCTCTGTCAGCTCCAATGACGACAGCTACATGCCCAAGAGTCTTGCCGTACTGGTTGGAAATCGTGAGGGTGCTCTCAAGGAGATCAAAACACCGACAATACCAAGGTACTGTGTGCATGTATAGTTCTCAATGGGTGGAAGATAAACCTGTAGCTCTATCAACAAGAGTAACCATATCTATAATGATGTCCTTCCCCTGCCTGCAGGGAGTTCACAGGTCGATTTATTGTGCTGCAAAATCTCGGCACAGAGTATCGATACATCCAGATCAACTTTCGTAGTTGCCATAGCGATGGATGCGACACAAGAGTGAGAGGTCTGCACGTCAAAGGATGCAAGTGAGTATGTACAACCGTGTACTATAATTATGATAATGCATAGATATCATATGATAGCAACAAGGACACTTAAGTCATCGTTCTACTGTATAATGTTATATTGGGGGGTCTGTTAATGAATATTCTTTATTCCCCCCAGACTGAGCAAGGAGGCAGAGCCTGCTGTGCTGGACACTATGGCCATCTGGTATTTACGTATCATAGCATCAACTGCCAAGGCAGCAATGCCAGTGGCTCCTCAACTACGCGCCACCATCCTAGCGCAGTCCAAGTAAGTGACTTGTACATGATACAGTATAGATAAATTTAATGGTAGGTTCAGATTACCAAAATATTTGTAGATTGCAAAATTATTTCCAACTCAAATTTAAGCATTAAATTTTGTTCTCTACCTTTTTTCTCCACTTACAGATCTGCCCTTCAGTCCCTCCTTCCCCTCTGCATCTCCCCCCACTCCCCCCTCAAACCAGAATTCCTCTCTCCCTTCGTTATCAAGGAGATGGACAGCTTCCTCACAACACTATGGTAAGCATGCAGTGGAGCCCCTGTGCTTAGCTGAGTATAAAACAGCTGTGTTAGTTTATGCTATCTTTTCTCGCAGCCTTCCTGAGGAGACGTTTGTTTCTGTGGATGCTGATAGTCTACAGATCCTTCTCTCCTTTGCCCTGGCTCACGGCAGTGCCAACACCATTCTGGACACACTGCAGATACTCCTTGGTTAGTTAGTAATCTGATTAACATTACCCACCATAAAGGTCAGAAAACTAATATGACCATCAGGGTTCTGCCCACACTGGTCGGGAGTGATCGGCCCCAACCACCACTCAGCCTTTTTTACCACCACTTGAGCTTATAATAGCCTATTTTTACCACCACTCAGAGAGAATAATAGTACTAAAATGCAATATTCAATGCAATATAATGCCATTTTCACTACAGCTTGGCCACCACTCAGATCATTCTGGGCAGAACCCTGGACCATAGATTATAGAGCTACTCACTTGATATGACTACTTATTGTATGTATTTGATGTTTATTTATTTTTGCAGATAACCTCACCCTTCAGCTGCCACTGGCTCCTCTACTGAGGAAGATGGAGGACATCAAGGAGCGCAAAATCCTCAAACACTGTACATAAGAAAACTGCCCGAATTAATCGTACTTATAGTTTTACTGTATATCTATTGTTGTTGATGTTTCAGCGGAGTGCTTGAAGC
The DNA here is from genome assembly GCA_964291365.2 of Stappiaceae bacterium. Taxonomy (GTDB): domain Bacteria; phylum Pseudomonadota; class Alphaproteobacteria; order Rhizobiales; family Stappiaceae; genus JBDWFY01. Next base: position 408,481 of record OZ219972.1, on the reverse strand, counting down.
TGTCTCTGGTGAAGTGTGATGGAGGACAGAAGGACGAGAACCACAGGCCTGATGCCGTGCTTACCAACCTACCAAACACATCATCTAGTAAGCTTTAATTTCAAAGATTTGAGACGTGGTTTCTGAGCACAGTTGTGGGTATTTGATTGCCATAAATTATTTAAATTTCAACTGATGTTACTTGGTTCCTGCATATGCAGTTAATTTACATTTTTGTGCGTGCATTGCATTTTTTTGTAGATTACTTGTTATCTTTCATGGAAAATATCCATTCTCCAGATCCTTACATCAGTGAGTCGGGGAAGGAGGTGGTAACCTTGGTTGTCACCGAGGAGTCCAAACAGATCATGAAGCTGACCAGAGTCCACACGAAGGTACCGGCCGGAGACAGTGGAGCCAGGGCAGGGCTGCTCTTCATCACAACCAAAGACCCCACCAGCGAGGAATTTACCAAGAAGCTGGAGTGCTATGATGGGTGGACGGCAAAAGACTACAACAAATTCAAGAAGGAAAAGTAGGTAGTAATGGGATAAAAATATAGAACACTTTGATGTCGCTGTGTGACAAAAGTATGTAAAGATATTGATCACACACACAGGACGGAGAGTGAGGGCACTCCTGTGGACGAGGAGCTGTATCCTATTGCGTACTTTGAACCCGACAAGGACAGGTGAATAAATATATGCAATATCATTGTGGCGATTTTCACCAACTGATCTGACCATTCACCTCTTACAATAGCCATGAAGTGGAGTTTACACCTGACTTCCACATTACAGGAAAGGTGAGAATAAAAATTAATGTCCTCTCCCCCCAAGCAAAATCCTCCTGCATTGAGCTAAGCTGTATATTATATTCCTATCTCTTTTTGTTAAGACATTTCATGGTACTTCACTCCCTTTCTTCTATCCACAGTACCTGGTGTTCAAGTTTTTTGCCTCAATAAAAAAGGAGGGGGAGGAGTCAACCGAACAAAAGGTCGCAGTTCACTCCATACAAGCTTTCGGACACAAGTACAGCCCAGATGAACTATTGAACCTCGAATTTCTGAACAAACTCTATGATGTGGCCCAGTTGCCCAGTGTCACGGCTGAAGGGGGCGGAGACAATGTGGAAGGGGGTGTGGTTTTGGTGAGAGTGCTTGGTTTCCTAGCAACCATGCTGAGGGACCTCCAGTTGCTCCATAAGAGAAGAAAAGCCGCGTCTCTTGACCCCACCCTGATTTCAGTGAGCAACTTTAGCAATATATATTATTCATGTATAACGTTTTTTTACTCAAAAACATGATTGAGACTAGCATGTACATGCTTCTGGTTTGTGTTACATGTAGATGTACATTGTTATGTATTGCCATTTCATACCTTGAAATTGCAGGAAGAGCATTTAGCAGTGGACAACCTTTCACTGGAGAAGATATGGAACCTCTACATCCCACTCACTCTCAAGTAAGTCAGGTCACATGACCTATCACGTGATCACATTGACTCCACCCCTTTCCAATACAGTCCAGATGAACACGTGGAAAAGGCCAGTTTCCTTTGCCTACAAGTGCTAAGGTCAGCACTTCCTTTCATCAAGGTAAAAAAGTTGCCACAGCCATCCTCAGGATCAAAGTCCATGATGGAGTCATCTACCTCTCCCTCGGCTATCCTGGCTCACCTGTGTGGTCTCCTAGATGCGGGAGACACACACCCTGTCCTCACACGACTGGCTCAGGACATTGTTGTGGATGGTGTGTTAGTGTTCTTCCCGGATGCTGAGGCCAGAAAAAACTATCTCCTCTCCATGCTCAAGTCTGTTCTGGTGGGTCATGAGTTATCACTTAAGCAAAATTTTGATGGATATTCCTTCCTGATATTAATTTTGTGCACATTAATTTTGTTTGCATAGATCTCAATTTTTTTTCAGATATATGCAAGCTAGCTAGAGTAGTCTCCATTTCTGTTCACATATGACACTTACCACTGTCTGCATTCACATTATGTACATCTTGACAATGTATAGGACAAGAGCCAGCCTCGCTCATGGTGGCTCAAGTTTGAGGCCCTCTGTCACTACTTCAGCACCTCCGACAGTCACTCCCTCCTTGGGCTGCCACACCAAGTCAGCAAGGAGGTAAGCACTGTCATCTTGCTTTAGACGAGTGACCTAGCAACCCTCTTTTACTGCTTTTTTCAGAATGTTGCTGATCTCTCTATCGGTTCTGCACACAGCATCCTCAACACTATGCTAGCCTGTGCAATGAAAGAGGTATGTCCTTCTATAGCTATACCAATACTGCAATTACATACCTATCACATGACCACAGGGCATCAGCTGCATTGAGAATGGTTCGGGCACCTCGAGTGACCTGATAAAGCTGATCTGTGCCCTCCAAGCTACCACCTTTTTCTGGTGTAAGAAGCATCTCACCAGCTCTGACAGCCTCCCAGAGGCCAAGGAACAAGCCAGCAACTTACTCACCGACTGTGAGTTATTAACTTAACACCTACTGTACTGTATTAGTATTCAAAATGCATTGTTTTAGATCTGACCAGCTTAGAGGAGAATGTCTACTACTTATTGAATGAAATCTTGGAAAGGAAAGAGATCCCTGTAAGTTTTTACGCTACTATATTTCACTTTCTAAATGTGCATTTGCGTGATCAATTGGTTGTAGAGATCATGTCACCTAAATTTCATGTATGTGTACAAGTGCACTCTCGATATCCTAATGGACTTCTTGCTGTAGTATGCTTGCAAACTGTACGAGTAATTGTAGCTAAAAGCTGAGTTGTTGAAAACCTTTTAGACTAGATGTGTTGGAACATGCATTAATGTATGTATGTCTGAAATCCAAAAGCTAAGCTGACCTACTTAACAGAGGGTCAACATTTTTTAGCTGTTAAAAACAAGCCAGCATACATTTTCTCTACTCTGCAATATTTGAGTAACCAGTGTATACTGTAATTATTAAGATGGCGATCGAGTCTCTTTCTGATTTTGAGGCGATGTCCTTCCTCCCTCATGTGATAGTCTATGCAGTCTATGTTGCCATGAAATACTCACTCCTACTGACAGAGTTAGTGCTTCATCTCTTATCAAGATACCATCATTCGGTTGGAAAAGTCGTGAACAGTGACATTGTCCACATTTTATTCTTTCTACTCTCCCTCCTTGTGTCATGTTTTTGCTGCTGTTGTTGCTGTGGTAAAAAAAGAGGCGCCATTTCATATCTCTTCAATAAGACACACATCCTCTCGGCAAAGTTGATGCATTTTGTAGTGAGCGCTCTATTTGGATCTGGAGAAGGCATCGTGGAGCAATATCTGAAGCATGGTAAAGCCAAAAAGCCTAAGAGCCCCACCACCATACCCAAGCTATACATTCGAAATGTGGAGCTTGGTTCCTATGAAATATCACATCTCACTCTTCTCATTTTCACGTTTTTTCTTCTTGCTGACGTCACCTCTTGGGATGCGTTCTTACTGGAGGAGACGCACGTTTGCAGTGAGAGCCCCAATATCAGCTGCTTCCCAGTATCCAAAGACCTCAGCTCCACTGACAGGATCAATATCACAGTTGATTTTAGCAAGATACATGAGCGACGGATTACAAATTGTTCATTTTGGAACAGTGAAAATATCTCTAGTCAGGTCACCTTCATATGCTTTCAATGGGTCTTCAATTCTGATACAACTCTTTCTGCTATTGGTGGACTATTGACGGTTTTCGTATTGACAGTGAGGATTGTCACAGCTGCTTTGATTGCCTTGACTGAGGTGGTGATTGAGAAGGTGACCCAGTGGAATGGAGAATGGATTAATGTGTGTTCAAGTTTTCGTTTCAGAATTGGTGACGGCCTTAAAGCTGTACGACTGACAGTTTTAGCGTTGGTAGCTTGTTTTGAGTTGACCTTTGGCCTTTTGTTAACCGTTGGGTATGCTAGAGTTGAAGGCAAGCATATGAATGAACTGTTTATGTTCTATCGTAACCTTGGCAACCAAGCATTCCTGAGCATTGGAATACTGAGTATTATTCTGCTACTGCCGTTTGAAAAATATGCAACGAATGAAAGCAGTCATGCTGAAGTTCCAGATGATGTTGGTGGTGAGAGTGAGGAGGGAGAGGGAGATCACAACCATCAGCCATCAATGGAGGATGTTTGAATTCATACTGTTGCCATTGCACTCTCAGCAATAATGTATATGCCTGTGGCTACACAGTATAAACATACGTCTACTCTGACATATTGCACATGTTTATGAGTTATAGCTACGTACACTTTGTACCCTATCAAGCAGTATCTGTAACCATGCTCTGGCTGTTGTATACATGTGTATTGTACTAGTAACTGTAGCTAAAAGCTGTGTGATCTTTTAGAGTAGAAGCACTGGAACAAAAACGCCTAAATACTGAGATGACCTACATCTATTCGATTGACAATTGTTAGCTGTCCAGCTCATGTTAGGAAACACAACACCTGCTTCCATTTCACAGCCATGCTACAATGTCAATTCTGCATGGAACTTTAGCTGTCACAGTATTCAGGTGTATGTAGTAGCTAGTTTGTGGAGTGAGTGCCTCTGTCGATGTTGTAGTACAGTGCAGTGAACTGTTTGTGCTGAATCTTGAAGAAATAACCTGTTGTGAATGCTTAAGAATGGCGATTGAATCTCTTTCTGGTTTTGAGGCGATGTCCTTCCTCCCTCATGTGATAGTCTATGCAGTCTATGTTGCTATGAAATACTCACTCCTACTGACAGAGTTAGTGCTTCATCTCTTATCAAGATGCCATCATTCAGTTGGAAAAGTCGTGAACAGTGACATTGTCCACATTTTATTCTTTCTACTCTCCCTCCTTGGGTCGTGTTTTTGCTGCTGTTGTTGCTGTGGTCAAAAACGAGGTGCCATTTCATATCTCTTCAATAAGGCACACATCCTCTCGGCAAAGGTCATGCATTTTGTAGTGAGCACTCTATTTGGATCTGGAGAAAGTATTGTGAAACGATATCTGAAGCATGGTAAAGCCAAAAAGCCTAAGAGCTCCACCACCATACCCAAGCTATACATTCGAAATATGGAGCTTGGTCCCTATGAAATATCACATCTCACTCTTCTCGTTTTCACTTTTCTTCTTCTAGCCAGCATCACCTGTTGGGACGTGTATTTTCTGGCGGAGACAAACGTTTGTAGTGAGAATGCTGATATCAGCTGCTTTCCATTACTCAAGGACAGCTCCACGAATGAGATTGAGCTTGCCATTGATTTTAGCAAGATACACGAGCAACAGATTGCAAATTGTTCATTTTGGAACAGTGAAAATATCTCTAGTCAGGTCACCTTTATATGCTTTCAATGGGTCTTCAATTCTGGCGCAACCATTTCAGCATTTGGTGGACTATTGACTGTTTTCTCACTGACAGTGAGGATTGTCACAGCTGCTTTGATAGCCTTGACTGAGGTGATGGTTGAGAAGGTGACCCAGAGGAATGGAGAATGGATTAACGTGTGTTCAAGTTTTCGTTTCAGAATCGGTGACGGCCTTAAAGCTGTACGACTGACAGTTTTAGTGTTGGTAGCTTGTTTTGAGTTGACCCTTGGCCTTTTGTTAAGCATTGGGTATGCTAGAGTTAAACGCAAGCATATGAATGAACTGTTTATGTTCTATCGTAAACTTGGCAACCAAGTATTAATGAGCATTGGAATACTAAGTATTATTCTGCTACTGCCGTTTGAAAAATATGCAACGAATGAAAGCAGTCACACTGAAGTTCCAGATGATGAGAGTGAGAGTGAGGAGGGAGAGGAAGTTCACGGTCATCAAATACCAACAGAGGATGTTTAAATAGAGAAAAAAGTTACTCACTATTGTCTAATGCACTCTAGACAATGTTGTGTCCGTGTACATGTGTTTTGAATGCTGCTTGGTTAACACCACCCATTCATGCTGAATGTAATATGTTCCTGATTATAGTTGTACTTTGCTTGTTAATTGTTGCTATGATAATTATTCCATGTATGTCACAGAAGGAGGTATTGGTTGCACTGAAGTATCATACATGTACATAGCCAAAATTTTCGCTGGACAAAAATTTTGCCAAGCCCAGCTACCTTTATTTTGCAGAAATGTTCAGTGGAATAAAATTTTCGCCAATGTGGTAAAAGTCGCCACATCCTCATGTAATCATTAGCACAGGACAAAAAAATTCTTTTCACCAACGAGAGCAGGTGGTGAAATTGGCGAAAATTTTCTTCTGGCGAAAATTTCCAGCTATACAGTAATAGTATGATAATGGTTGATGTCAGAACAGTTACTGCCAATATAATATTATTAAACTTAATGTTATTTCTTCAGGATGATTTGCCTAAGCTGCTGGAAGAATCCCTGCTCTCAAGAGTAGTCCCTGAAATGGTATGTACACCATTGTATCATATGATTGTCACATGACAGTCATGTGATCTCCCTCCTATTGTACAGCTGGTATTCCTTGAGACTGTTGTTGAAGCGGACATTGAGAAGGTGGAGATCCTCCACACTCTACAGCGACTGGTTCGACTGCTCAACAACCTGGCCAAGAGGCTACCTAGTGTCTTTCTCACAGTGAGTCAGCCCCTACAATTAATGAGCATAATAAAATACAGTACACGTAAGTTTTGAATTTTCAATATCACATTGACATTGCATGAAACTCTATTAAAGTATTTCCTTGCAAGAAATGTCTGTGTTGCACGTTGATGAAATGATGTTGTGTATAATTGCTGTACAGGTGGATACAAAGGTGCTGACGGCGTCAGAGGGGGTGGAGTCAGTGGTAGGGGTGTGGCACAGAGAATCCCCCCACAACTACGAGAACAATTCTCGCGTGAACGAGGAGTTTGTCTGCTCGGCAGCCAACCGATTCGTCATCGAGTTTGACAGCAAATGCCACACTGAAAGAAGGTAGGGGATGCCCCCTTAATTTAGCATTAGTTAGTAAGGACGTACATATGACATTGTGCCTGTGCAGTTAGCCACTCTGCATCTGATGTATGAATTTTCTACTGTTTCATATGTACAATGTTGCGTATGGTTACAGGTATGATTATCTTGAATTTACGGACGCTTCTGGTGCCAAGACCAAGTATGACGGAGAGGTGGGATCAGAGAGGTGGCCCAAGAGGGTGGAGTTCAAAGGTCAAAGGTTACACATGCACTTCTACTCAGATGCCAGCAACAATGAATGGGGATACAAGTTCACAGTGAGTTATGGATACTGAATAACATGTACTTACTGAAAGAGTACATAATGTAATAAAATAAGGGATATTTTCATGTCCATTGATTTTTTGTGCTATCTTTGTGGCTTGCAGCTGAAGGCCTATGGGCACACCCTCCCGCCTCTCGGCTGGCTATTTGACCTCCAGGTGACCTTATCCCACCTCCTAGGACTCCTCTGCAGCTCTGTGCTGAGCACCAAGCAGGTTCGGCGGGCTTTACCCGGGAAGAAGGTCACGGAGGAGGCAAAGGAGGAGGAGAAGCTAGTTCACAGTGATCTCTGGAAGACCCTGTTCAGAGGAGGCTCTATGGTCAGCAAACTGACTCGATCACTCTCTGGAGCTTACTACGTGAGTAAAACTAGGGATATGAATGGCCAAGTATGCAGTGTACATGTACTATGGTTGTGATAAAAAAGGTGTGAAATCAAGTTGCTGTTTTTTTTAAGGCTTCTAGTCCTTCTGAGTCAAAGTTGGCAGCCATTCTTGAGGACTTGGTGAATGGACCAGAGGGCCCAGGAGTCAAGCTAGTAGAAAGGTAAGTGAAGCTACAAGCATTGTGCTGCTTTTCATGGTTTTATCTCTGTGCAGGTGTCGAGAAGAGGTCAAAGGTCAGTACTACGGAGGCCCCCTGGTGGATAAAGCCGTCAGTGCTGTGTTTGCTGCCCTCATTTGGCACACGCAGGAGATCAGACAGGACCTCACCCCATTTGGTATGACATCATCATTACATCACCATAATAATTATTATCATGTCATCCCTAAAATTAATGTGGTAACTATAGCTTGTGCTAGTGAAGAAGATGGCAGCGCTGGTGAGCCAACTTTGACCCCTGGTCTACTAAGTGCCTTCAAAGCTGCTGAGTCTATGAGAAGAGAACTGGTAAATCCAGTTTTTCAAACGTGCTAAACAAGTATTGCTAGTACATGTATGTAACTCTTATCAGGTGGAGGCCAAGCAAAAGCTGATGGAGGAGAAGGAGAAAGAAGAGAATGAAGAAAAGAAGGCCCAGGTGGATGAGGATACCCCTGGTAATTTAAAACAAATTAACTATGTGTATATGTGCATGTAACTATCCATACTAATATTCAAGCCTAGTTTCATTGGGAGTGCATGTATCTCACTTTATTTGCATGTCTGAGCTGGCATTGGAATGTTAAGTCCACGTGGTGACTTTGTTCTTTTGTCTCTCTCTATTCCAGTGAACTCTTGTCATAACAAGGCCTCATTTCTGCTAAAGTTTTCCGGTCTAACTAAGGTTCCTACATCCAAAGAGGACATCCTTGGCTCCACCTCCCGCCCGGGCTGGGCTCAGAAGAGCAGGAAGTGGCAGAAAGTGTCCACAGCCGTCAGCACTGTGGGTGTGCTCAAGCAAAGTGTGAGTGCTGTGTTATTGCATGACATTACATATACATGTGACATTGTTTATTGTTGATAAAATGATGTTGTGGTGAATAATGGATATTACAGATTTATTCAAGCGCTGTACTATAGTATGAAATGGGGGGGGTTGGCAAACTATTTCCAATTGCCAATAAATTTATCCATGAAAATTTGCACTTTGATAGAAAAGTTAGCAGTATGGCACATAATACATTGCGTACATATGGTACTATGCACACACAGCTACAGACAGATCGAGGCAGTAACTCAACAGAGAAGTTTGCCTCCTTTGAGCTGGTGTTGAACTTTGTCGGCAACGAGGCTCTCTCGGAGGAGAAGGTACGCTCGCTGCTCAAGCAGAGGGAGGAGTCAGCCCGGGCGGCCGCGCAGACCTACGGCTTCATCGCTGACTACATTGAGATGACAGACCACCACGGACTCTTTGAGGTAACCAATATTAAAAAAAAAAATACGTAATCATATTTCCTTAACACTGGTACTAAGTTGCAAATAATTTTTTCGTATCATTCTTTATGGGTACGTGTAAAGGTATGAAATGATGTGGATTAATATTTTCTCTCTTTCTTTATGTAGTTACCAGCTCTAGCATTTCTTCAACAGCTTCTGGCTAAGCAGAGACATTTTCCAAAGTATGGATCTATCAGAATAGTATACTTGCCAAATTAAAAGTGATTTGTTTTTGCAGGCACTATGCTGCAAAGCTAGATGGGTGTGGCCTCGACCTGGAGAACCAAGTGAGAAAGAGCTACCGACTGATGCTCATTCGACTCACAGAGGCACTCAACTCTTTCAAGAAACCACCATCAAAGTAAATCTGCAACTACATTGTATGAATGCTGTGTGTGTGTGTGTGTGTGTGTGTGTGTGTGTGTGTGTGTGTGTGTGTGTGTGTGTGAGTGAGAGAATAACTATGTATAGTCTTGCTACTGGTTTTTTGTCTGTCATCTCAGGGAACATGCTCTCTCTCGACTGCTGGTACAGACTTACTTGACCCACCTTCTTGACTTTGAGTGGCAGGACTACGACTATGCGTTGCTCTGTGAGCTACATCTACCAGAGTTCTTCATTGAAAGTGCCATTAGTAAGAGTTTATTTAGGTGGCTGTGACATATAGTCACCTCCCCCCTCTCTCTCCCCCTCCCTCAGGATCCTCTGGCAGTGAGGATCGTATCACTGTTGAAAAATTTGATGGAGAAGAGGAGATGTTGAAACACTATGCCATTCACATGAAGCTGCTTGAGTCCTTCAAGAAACTTGCCCCAGGTGATTCGTGGAGAGAAATGATGGGGTCACCTGAGGCTCAGGAAAACTCAAAGGTGACCTCTTTTCACCAGTAGATTTAACAATCGTTCCTCTATGTGGTAAAAAAATTTTTTTCTTAAAATTTATATCAAAGCTAGTTATTGATAGAGAAGTATAGCGGCAGTAATGCACGTACATATACTCTGTCCCTATTGCATACACACACACACACATACACACACTCACCACCCCCATGCACAGGAGGCCCACCTGTTCCTGGTGTGTATGTCTCACTCTCACCCTCGCATTGTTGGTCTTCAGTGCGATGGCTGTGAGTCGACCATCAAGGCTCGCTGGTACAGAGACATGGACTACGACGATGACCTTGACCTCTGCCCCAAGTGCTTCGAGAGTGAGTACAGTAGGATAAAATTTAATGATGAGCTGAATGGTCTAACCTGCGTATCTTGAGCACCCCTGATCCTGAAACTATGATCAAAATGAGCAGCTATAGAAAATATATAATTTCAGTAACTTGGTAAAGTATGATGTATATACATGTTTTTGAGCACTTTAGACAGAATTATTTCCTAGTTCAATTTTGCTAATATCCTATAATTAAAAATGTGAATTAAGTTTTTCATTTCAGGTGGAAATGGATCAAGACCATCAGGCTTTTCTGAAGATCACATGTTCCAGTGCTTAGGGTAAACTGTGACTAATAATAATGATAAAACTTGTCCAACGAGTTTTTCTTGTGTTACAGGCAGCATGGGTGTGACTCTTGCGGTATGTCCATCGTCACTCATCGTTTCCATAGCAACACACGGTCGGACTTTGACCTCTGCCTTGGCTGTCTTCGTAAGGAGGAGGAGAGTGGGTAAGCCACACACTCAATATTTATATTATCATAAAATCCATGTGAAGTACGTACACAACATACATGTTCTTTTGACAAAAAATTTATGTTAAATTGCCTGTGAATTAGGAAATTTGACGAATGGACAGTGTTTCTCCTCACTGAGCATCCTGCTCCAGCTACATGTAAGAAATTCAAGTCAACTGACTCTGGTAAGCCTGCAGTGTTGACATTTAGGGATTTTGAGGAAAGCTTTGAGGCTTGAAATTTCAAGAACAGTCACAACCACGTACACGTACACAGAGATGCGCATGTACATGTACATTTGTATGAGCATGTCACCTTGCATACTCATGTAGTCTGTAAATTCCTGGTCTATCTACTGTTGACACCTGTTTTGTTAAGTTTATTGACATGTACATTATCCTACTGCAGAGCATGCAACAGGCCACCTGTACAAGGAGGGAGTGATGACAAAGATGGGTGGAGCCATGGACCTCATGGTCTACACTCAGCACCACAGCTGGATACTCTTCTCCTCTCTTTGCCTCACTGTGGCTAGGACCATCAATAAAAGCATCACCACAACCAATGGTGAGGAGGGAAAGGGAGGGAGGAGAGAGAGAGAGAGAGGGAGAGAGACTTTAACTCATTACAGGAACAGAGACTCCAGTGGAGTACTTGAGCCAGGCCTCTCAGATCAAGTTTGAGTGTCTGAAGCTCATAGCCTTTCTACTGCGAGCAGCTGTACTGGCCAAGTTTGAAGAAGGTACACCGTACAATGACTTAATATTTTTCACATATACAAGGCTATGGGTACATTTGAATCACAGCTGAGAAAAAGAAATCCATCAAAGCAGAGGAGGCAGAGAAAGAGAAAGCCGCTAAAGAGAAGGCCGAAGACCAGGACAAAGAAGACAAAACCAAAGAGAAAGAGGAGGAAGAATCACCTAGTGAACCATCCTCGACTGAATCATCGACGACTGAGCAGCGTGAAGCTCCAGCATCACGTGTGGTAGCAGACACCACTCAGAGCCCTTCCCCTAAGTCCGGAGAAGTTGAGGCAGACAGTAGATACTCGGAGCCTGAGGAAGACCCTATCGTTGCAGCTGCCAAACGAACTCAACCCAATGATTCAAAAATCAGCACACTGGAGAAGGTGTTTTCTGTCTTGAGCATCGAGAGGGTGCTGTGTCTACTGGGAGCTATTCTACCACAAGATCTATCTGTGAGTAACAGTAAAAAAAATTGTGATCTCTTCATATTGTATTGCAGCAGTCAGTCTACATCAGAAATCATAGTCAAAAAGTGATGGGAGTAATGTACGTTTTCGATTATACTGTAGCCATGCTTAGAAAAACACCCTCCCCTATCTTCTGAGCATCAAGGCTGGAATGTTGATAAGGGTGACTGCTGACATTAGCGCAGCCAGTTAGGCTTCTGTATTCTTATGGGAACAGGCTTTATCCAGGGTGATGAGTATTCAAGGGAGGAACCTGGACACCCCCTAAGATTTTGCCCAGGACCTTGGCGGTAGCTTTCACTACCAATCTAGCCCTCTACATTAGCACTATGATCAATTTGCCTATTTATAGGACTGGTTTGGGTAGATGTGAAATCAAAATGGGTTTTGCTAATTAAACACTCATGAATATCATAATTGGTCTTGCTTGGAAAAGAAAAAAAAGTGTAATTTGTAAGGCAGCAGGGATTCGAACTACATCTATAGCCCACTAAACTAGCCGCTGCACCACCAGGCTCACTACACATGTGGAATGTTAATAAATAGGTGTTGCACAGAGGTCAAAGGTTGCCCACTTAGCTAAGGAGGGCAGGATCACCATGGTGGGCATGAATGACCTTTAGTGGACAGTTGTGTGTGGCTAATATTTTCACTCTGGCTTCACTGCTTTAGTGCATCTTGCTTGAACACTGTGCACTGTAGCTGTAAGAGATTGTTCAATAGCATATGTGCTGAGGATTTTGTACTAAAGTGCTTCGTTTCTACATGTAGCTTGCTCACTGGATTGATCATAAGAGAGACATTGAAGTATTTCTCACTGAAGAGTTGTTACCAAACCTCATACAGCTGTCTTAGTAAGTACATGTAACTATAAACCATTTTCAAGTATCCACCGATTCTCTCTCTCTCTCACACACACACACATACACATGCAACCACACTCACATATACACGTACACTTTCTCTCTCTCGCACACACACACACAGCTGTGAAGGAGTGTCTGGTATTAGTCGTCATGCATCCCTCCTTGTTGCTGTGTCCTACATGGCTCGTGTCACCCCTAAAGTGGCCGACAGAGCCATTGAGCTGGCCCGGGGAGAGGCTCCCTCTAGTAGCGTGGATCCTGGAGAGAACACGTACGGACTAAAAACGGCTCAGTTTCTGTTTGCAATAGGAGCAAAATTCCTCAAAAAGTAAGAAAAGTGTGTGTATAGGATTGATTGAACTGCCAATGAGCAAGAATTTGTATAGTACACTTGCTGAGTTCTTCTACTAGTGGGAGATGCTTGGTTCTTCAAGAAATTTGCTTGTGTATTTTCAGATCTGACTTTTCTGGTGCTACAATGTGTGCTAAGTGTCTCCTCCTTCTCTCCCAAGCTTCTCCTTGGAAGCTGCCCATCTCCCTCACCGTCAACCAATACCTTCAGACCAGCCCACAGGACATGGACCTCTCCTCTATCTTTGCTCTTCTTGTCATTGCTGGCTTCCCAAGGGTAGGCCCCTGTCGTACAAGTGTTAATTAAATAACTCGGCTCATTTGCCACCAAAGAGTGTGCCTCTACTATTCACTTGTGTAATTAATTTCCCAGTGCTCTACATGTATTGCCCAGTGCTCTACATGTATTGCCCAGTGCTCTACATGTATTGCCTATCCCTTCCATTCAAAATTGATTCCCACAATCTGCTAAGTTTGGTTTAATTTTTCCTAGCTTCCTCGTGAGGGTAGCATCCTGAGCTCCCCCAGCAGTGACGACAAGCCAGAGCGTGTGCTACTGGTTAGCCGTGGAGAAGGAGAGTCTGGCATGGCCATTGATGTCAACACAAGGCTACCAGTCGCTGTAAGCTACATGTATGACACATTTCCTCTATTTAAGTGAAAATATGGTGTACAGTAATATTGTAGACCATAACATTTTTTTCTATACATTTGTAGGTGAAATTATCTGACTATAATGTTGAGGACACCCTTCGTGGCTGTGTGGATAGCTCCAGGCTCTCAACGTTAGTACCACTACTCAAAACATCCGTCCAACTAGCAAAGCAAGGTAGTATATATCTAGTGTCATGTGATTATCATGTTACTAACATGTGATCTGGATTGAATGCAGAGTCTGATAGACTTGTAGAGGACACATGGATCCTTAGCCTGGTCATGAAAGCAATCCATGTCATGCTACAGGTATTGCATCATCATTATGTCATTATTTGATTACATCGTCATTGTGTCATAGTCTGATGATGCTGAGAATGTGATCAAGGGGCTCTTGGATAAAAGTCTCGTTGCACCGATTGTCCAGTTGGCATCTAAACCAACTCACTTCAGCTTTAAGTGGCGACTAGATGACCTAGAGGTAAGCATAGTGCATGTACATGTCATGCATAGTCGAGCCTTTAAAAAAAGAAATGTTCTGGCCTTAAAAACCTATCTACAAATATTCCTAATCTATGTATATTTTTTACTCGTCCCTCGGTAGGTCCTTGGTATCAGTAGCTACTCCCCAGCTGCTCCCAAGGAGCAAAAAGAGGCAAAGAAAGAGGGAGAGAGCAGTGAGAAGAAAGAAGGAGAAGGAGGGAAGGATAAAGATGACTCAGCAGAGGCAGCTGGTGGTGAGGGGAAAAAGGAGGAGGGAGGGGAGAAGGATAAAAAAGAAGAGGAGGAGGAGGAGGTGAAAGAGAAAGAGCTTACTCCTGAGCAGAAGAAGGAGAAATACCAGGAGGCCATCTTGGAGGGTCTGCCAGATGAGGTCAAAGAAATGCTAAAGGTACATTAATTTTTTGGTATATGTAATATTTTTAGTGAAGGGTTACTTACAAATGTCCGTATTTATGTACACCCTAACTATGATTTTGCTTAATTATCAGCCTTTAATTTCTCAGCTTTTCAGCGCCTTTCAGCATGAAACATTGAAATCCTGATATTACTGCCCTTAGCATTGCATAAAATATGTAACCATTTCAGATGATGGCAGAGGTGTTCATGTGCAAGCTGTCGGTGCTGAGAGCTGCCTACGACCACTGTGATGGAGAGATGCCCAGGTTCATGTCCTACACGGAGCAATAGTGAGAGAGCTGTAATAGCAAACAATTGACTCAAAATTACAATTTATTTTTCACTTTTCAAACAGCTATGATGATGGATTCAAACCACCAGCAGAGATCATGGAAGCAGCAAAGAAATGGTACATATGGAGCTTTAGTATGATATTGTTTTGAGAAGTTGGTGAAGATTAAGCATATGTACCATGGCACTCATTTTGAACACTGCTCAGTAAACTTTAATGATTTGTTAGGGAGCCTGAGGCATTAGAGACTTCAGAGAAGGCAAAGTTAAAAGAGGTCAAGGAGCTGATGGAGGACATGGGAGTGACCAGGCTGACTCCTGTGGAGGTGGACATGAAGTAAGTGAGCAAGAGTGCGAGAGAAAATAAATTTATACTCTACATTTCTTCAGGTCAATTGAAGCTCTACCAGAAGATTCAAGTATCTTCAAGAAAGCCAAACTGATAAACGATAGCTCAAAACCCGTCCCAGTAAGCATACCCTGCAATATCGCTTTTATGATGTTGTCATAATTACATCATTGTATATCACCTGCACCACAGGACAAAGAAGTGTTGAGCAGGCAAGACTCCTACACGCTCCTTCGTGAGGAACTCTCCAAGCTAAAAAGCCAAGACAAACCTCAGAGCCGTGAGGAGATCTGCAAGACCCTACAGGGCATTGTGGTCCTCCGAGCCAGGCAGGTCCTGGCTGCTCTTCTCTCTCACTGGCCCACCAGCTGCCCCAAACTGTCTACAAGCTTCCTCGGCTGTGTGGACATCACACAGTACTTCTGTCTCCTTGACCTAATGCTCCGACAACAAAATGAAGACAACAGAAAAAAGGTACAACAAAAGTTGAAATGATATTTAGATAATGAGGATAGAGCCTTAGCATTCCTATAGACAGTTAAGTATTATTTTATCATGTTCTGTGCTTCTTTTTTAGATTCTATCAACTGTTCTTGAGCGTGGTGAGCCTAGTGAGGTTCTCTCTCTGGTGGTGGCAGCTGCCCAGTGCATGAAAGAGGTGGCTGTGGACAAGAAGGTGGTGGAGCTGAGGCACCCCGGACAGGGAGAGGAGAAACTCACAAAAACTGTAAGCTTGGGGTAATAGAACTGTCAAGAGATTAAGTGGATACATGAAATATTGTTGTAGCCAGCTCAGTGACTCTGCCTTATAGTACTGTATGGTTTTCTTTCTCTCTCTCTCTCTCATTTCTGTAGGACAAGGTCGTCTTCGAGACTGCCTCCAGTTTAAGAATATCCTTGTAAGTTGGCAAAATATTCATAGCTAACAGAACATTTTCTAGTTTATGACATGTACAGTGTATCATGATTGTACATGTACATGAATCTTGTGTGTTCACCTATTTCTGTGCAGCCATGCTGTGAAGGGCAAGCTGATGTTTGCCAGCAATGAATCACTCACCAAGAACTGCAAGACTCTTACAGCGTCAGCTACCAGCCCCAAGGACACACACACCCACCACATCAGTGGTACAGTCAAATGACATAGAACTGTAAAGCTAGAATTATTATTTTGTTTATGGTCTTTGTGCATTTCAGGTAACACTGTTCACTATAAGGTAGAACTTGAGAGTGTTTCAGAGGCTAAATATCCTAAGTGCTGCTTCACTATCACTGGCACTCAGCCTGGAAGGTCAGTGTACTATTTTTAGCTATAAGATACCATATATGGTAGCAGAGTGTAGTTGATTATAGTACGTGTACGCTCGCTCACTCAACTGGTCAAACAGGTTTGAGACTGGTTACACCATCCTAAATGCCATACTCTGTGAGGCCACACCCACTTCCCTCTCCCTTCCCCTCCCCCGTCTGTGGACTCTGCTAATCACGGTGGCGTGCCAACACAAGGGGGCGGAGAGGATAAAAGTCATCAGGCTGCTACAGGAGATTGTCAATAGGCAGATAGTGGCTGCTGAGTCAGCAGATTCTGCAGCCACCCCCAAGCTGGAGCTATCTGCTCTGAAGCCACTATGGCAGCTGTACACCACCTTGGTCAAGGAATATGGTAAGTGGACGTTCTTTTTTTTTTTCTTTCTTTTTTGCTGAAATTATGGATAAGCAGTTAAGCACAGTAGCTCACTATCAACATGCTTGTACATATTAAAGTTACGTGTGTGATGGCTGATTTTCTTGTTTATACAGATGAGAAGACTAAGTCTCAGCAGGTGCTGTCACCAGAAATCATCAGAGTGTTCACTGGCCTCTTCCTCACTGTCGAAAATCTAGCCGAGGTATGTGTAGAGATTTGAAAAGGAGCAAAAATATGTCTTCAATAATAGATGTGTGCAATAAGAGCAAACTCTTATTTTGACAGTGGAACATGTACTGTTAATATCAGGAGGGACTTCCTCTCTATTATTGTAGGCATGGGGGGTGTCCCAGGAGCTGATGGTGGAGACCCTCTCCAAGGAGGCACTGCACGGTTGGCTCGAGAAGGGCATCAGCAACGTGGCCTACATCAGCATAGCTCTGGGCCTCGACAACACAGCAGCAAATGCCTTCATAGAAGCAAAGGTAATTTGTATGACAGCTAGTGCTATAGCCTTGTCCCCCCCCCCCCCCCCCCCCCAAAATTCCATTTCCCAGCTTTTGAGCATGTTGCATTGAAGGTAAAGGATCTAGGTATGGGGCCATATAGTGCTATCCAAATGTCACCTAAAGAGCATGGCTGATTCTAGTCGCTCTGTCCTGCCTTGGTCATGCTGATTTTTTGTTATGAATAGAAAAACTACGTACCACCAGCAAAGTCGACCCTTATAGAAGAGACAGATGTTGCAAAAGATGAGGAAGATACAGAAGACGATGATGATGATGACGACCACGATGACACCAGGTGAAATAGAGGAATCTATGATGTTATGATGTGTTGCTATGAATCTCTCTCTCTCTCTCTCTCTCTCTCTCTCTCTCTCTTCCTGTCTCTTCCTCCCCCTCCCTCCTCTAATAGCACATCAGACGATGACACTAACAACTCTTTCTACAGCAGTGATTACTCGGGTTAGCATTCTATTTATAAACATATATACTAATTTTGGAACAGGTTCTTACTGGGGATTGAGTTTTCTTCAATTCTCTGTCCATTTAATAATTATTCTTTTGTATTCTGTACACTGTGGTTGTCATAGTTATTAGGCTGTATACATTTACATGTAGGTTAATAGATGCTACATAATTGTTACGAATTTTACCCTCATTTTAATTATTGTTAGTCGCAGCTTAGGTTTGTTTATTGAAGTTTTCACTGGCAAATACTAACGCTTCTTCAATTCTTGCACGACTGTTTGTGTGTGTGTGTGTGTGTGTGTGTGTGTGTGTGTGTATGTGTGTATGTGTGTGTGTGTATATATGTGTGTGTGTGTGTGTGTATGTGTATGTGTGTGTGTGTATATATGTGTGTTTGTGTGTGTGTGTGTGTGTGTGTGTGTGTGAGTGTGTGTGTGTGTGTGTGTGTGTGTGTGTGTGTGTGTGATGGGGGGATTACGTAAAAGTTGGTACCAAATTTTTTTCTACCTGCTTCCTCTTGTTGAAGGCCTTGATCCGTGGCCACTGACTGGTCTCCTTTCCTCACTCACTGAACTCCATCTTTCTTCATCATCACCCTTCAAGTAGCCATTACATGTACATGGTGCCTTCTCTTTCATATCACCACTACTAAATTTCAACCCTCTCTCTCCTCCCTCTCCTCTTTGAGTCACATGTGGTGGTGTGTCTTGAGCCAGGGGTTGGCATCTCATCATCTCAAAGTTTGCCATGAGTCCACTGGTGTAGTTTTCCAGTTGTACCTCAGCCTCCAGCAGCTGGTGCTCTATCTGGTGGAGGCTAGGGCCAACACTGGATGGGGTCAAAGGTCGCATCAATGGTGCATGTTGTACCATCCTGCTAACTCCCACTGTTCCCATGGCAACATTTGATGACACCTTCAAGTTACAACAAAGTTTATTATACACAGTATAATATTATACAATTCTTACCCCATCAATGAGTTCCAGTTGAGGTATTAACTCCCTTACAGCTGCTCTGTAACTAGACAAACCACAATCATGACATTGTAAAGAGACACACATGTACATGACATTGTTGAGAAGCTGAGGATGAGAGGGGGTGGCCATGGATGATAGGGGTTGCTTACTTTTCAATTTCTGAGCAGATTGGATTGTACTCCAGCTGCAGTTCATTAAATGATCCTAGCTTGCCAAGTGGCTTGAGGCTCTCCACACTTTTAAGTTTGTTCTCCCTCACATCCAATACTTCAAGCATCGGATAATGGGAGGGAAATTCTACTGTGGTACTAAAGTCATTTCCAGCTGCATAGAGCTCCTCCAGTTGACTCAGCTTTGGCAAAGATGAGGACACATTCTCCATGTGAAGACACTCAACCTTCAAAATCTAGAAAGAGGTATAATTATACACTTTTTGAACGCTTTTACCAGTAGTCTATTTTCAGAGTAATAATAACAATATTCAGCACTCACTTTTAGTTGCTTATTTTTCAGTTTGACTAGCACACCAGGCTGTAGTGGGTTAGAGGAGACATCCAGGTCCATCAACTGCACGTACAAGGAAGATACACAACAGTAGCATCATATGATAGGAAATAAAAACTTCATGATAAAGTGATAGAGTCATACCCTTTTGCATCTTGATAGGTCTGGTACATCAGTGAGCTGATTACCAGCCAGTTTAAGTTCCTCTAGGTTCAATATTGCACTAAGACCATGAATAGAAGTGAGCCTATTACAGCTGAGATCAAGGTAGGTCATGTGACCACTAAATGGTGCAATCTCATTGGACGATATGGATTGTAATTGATTATGGTCTAATCGAAGAACCCGCAGTTTTTTCAAACGGCAAAGACCTTTTCCTGATAAAATAAAATATCATCAAATCCATCATATGATTTTAGTATTAAATTTTCATCAACCTATCTGCTTTATCAGGTTGTGCTGCAATTGGAGGTGACAGAGTTCAGATAAACTGTGGTAGATTCAAGCATGTGAAAAATCCTGTAGCAAAGTATCAATTAACAATAATTTAGCTCACTTTTCCAGTCCAGCAAGTGATGTAATCCTGTTACCATAGAGTTTGAGTTCACGGAGATCCTGTATCATGTGCACGTATTGTATATTGAAGACAATACATCAAGCAAGGGATCTGTTAATCTTTACATGATTCTTGTCCAGCCCCTCAATTTGATGAAGTTCATTGCATGAGAGATCAAGGATTCTCAGAGCTGTGAACTGCAGTGGGAGAACAGATCAGAGCTGAACCAACCCAAAAGCTTAAAAGGCTTAATCAAACCTTATACAGTCCCTCGATTTTTGCTAGCTTTTTGCTATGAAGATCCAACTCGCACACTCTTTTGTCCTTCTTGCCCTCCATCGTGACCTCAGGATATTCTCGGATTCTATTTATCGTCCTCCGTATACTGCGATTGTACACTATGTTTCTATGGTAACAGGTGACTCGGGTAAACATGTTTAGCGATATAAACGATCACCTACGGTTAGAAAGGCTCAGATTTCAAATTTTGAGAAGATAGCAATCACGACGAAACTTTAACCACTTTTGCAGATCGAGGTAGTGCGATATTTCAATCGAATCATGTCCGCGGAAATCAAACCATCGAAGATGGAGAGAGCCAAGAGATGGAATGATGAAGTAGAAGAGGGTAAATCCACTGTTATTATCGTTTTAATGTCTTGATTTTATTGTGTTTTCTATGATGCAGCATATCGTTTCCAGTTGGCTGGCTACAGAGATGAGCACGAGTATCTATCAGTCAACAAAGGAACTGAAGTAAGACTATTTCCTGTACAGACTTCAATGTCACAGATCACATAGCATGATGTAGTATCTACGGTTTGATGTTATCTTCTTTTTTCAATTTTCTCACTGTATAGGTTGATAGATGGTCACACAATAACTATGTGAAGAAGCTGCGTAGAAAAGACGGTTGCTTTTACTATTACAACCGCACACGGGAGTGCCCAGAGAAGGAACTCAACAAAGTCAAACTTTACAGTTATTGATATGTGTGTATGCATAATCCATGTCACGTGAACCGGTCATGCGGTATTATTAAAAATTCGATTGATCGTTACTTTTATCATTGTTTTCACTATACGTAGATCTATACCCCTTGCACATATTAATAATATTATTACAAACTACTGTAGCACACTATTGTCTGTCGTGAGCCATTAATATTGTTCACAGTTATTTTGGAAATGTGAAATGCATGCAAAATAACAGTAATAATAATAATAATTATTACAATTGCTGTAAATCCAAGAAACTTTCTGTAATAAAAAACATGATCGTGAATATTCACCTACCTGTACTAATTGTTGCTATGGTAACAGAACAACAATGATGTCATTGTTATATCATCTTGTTAGAGATGCATTTCCATGGCTACAGCTGGTGAATACCAATGTGGTGTTGCTGCAGTCTGTGTTCTCGGCTAGTTTAGTCAGAGGAGTAAGAGCGTAGGCCAGTGCAGAGCCCAGCATCAGTGCAAAGAGGAGAACCCACGTCATTATCGTACCTGTAAATTCAACAATAGATGATCATGAGAGCACTAAATCTTTTGTATCTTAAGGATCAAACCAATGCTAGAAACAAAATACTAGCATCTTTGGCAGTCTACTTATAGCGGCATTAGTAAACACACACACACACACACACACACACACACACACACACACACAAACACACACACACAAACACACACACACAAACACACACACAAACATACATACTCAAACATACACACTCATACACATTCACTCACACAGACATGCCTCCGTACATTCACACTCACTTACATACACACACCTGCTAACTCCCTATCTTTGTCCTTTCTGATCTCCTTGGACACATTAATCATGGGGAGACTGCCGAGAAAGCCATTGGTCAATCCCAGCACAAAATTAAACATCACCGCAGTGATGATCACTGCCACACCCCCTATCACTGGACTCGAAGGAGAGGGTACGATACAGAGCAGTATAACTGGAACAATGACAACACGAGTTATCGAAGCTACCATGAGCCAAAAGGACGACCATTTTAGTGAACAAGGTAGCAAAGCTAACCATTTGGCTACAAAATCAGTAGCATTAAAGACAGCTATTAGTATTATTGGCATCCAGTCTCCTATGGGGCAGTACTGGACCTCAGAGACAAGCCCGGGGAATACTAACAAAGTCACAAAATAGTTGGCAAAAATTGCCACCATTAGTTTCCAGATTTGTTGCACGACCGTCCAGCGAATTCTTAGACCTGCCACGAGTGTGTGACGCCATTGCTTCTGTAAAGGTCCACTCTCAAAACTTCCTTCAGGAATCAATTCAGCTTTATCATCATCGTCTGATACACCACTCGACTCATAGTCGTCTTGAAATTCATCCTGATCTGTACGCATTTTCATGGAAATACCCTCAGTTCTATTAGTTTCAGCATCTTGTGGGAAATTTTCCATATTGATGTCATCACCATTACTATCCTCTTTTCTTTTCTTCTTTCTCTTTTGGCACTTGTTTG
This sequence comes from Stappiaceae bacterium, assembly GCA_964291365.2. Classification (GTDB taxonomy): domain Bacteria; phylum Pseudomonadota; class Alphaproteobacteria; order Rhizobiales; family Stappiaceae; genus JBDWFY01. The sequence continues at coordinate 385,882 of OZ219972.1, read as the reverse complement.
TGTAGTGTTTCACAAATGGGCTACACTGGATGTAGATGTGGCAGAAAAAGCACACCAAGATGAACAGGAGAGAGATGACAAAGAAGATGATGGAGCTCAAGCGCTCCGACTCAATTGCCAGCTTGGTGATGATCCGGTTGATGGACACGACAACTCCTGCGATACTCTCTCCTGCCATCACTGCCTGGGAGTACTTGCGAGGGAGCATGCTCGAGAGACCGTAGTAGCTGGACTGTTGGACTGTGTAAATGTGTGTGTGTGTGAGGTGGGTGTGAGTGTGTGTGTGTGTGTGTGTACGTGTATGTGATAAAAAAAGTTAGACTAGAATCCTCACTGCCATAATACGGGTGTATTCTGACACTATATTCAGTTGTAGCCACACAGAAAAACTACCTAAGTAAGTAATGAATACACAATACCGTGTGGTGGTACATGCATGTAACTAATGGACACTTACTTCCTGATCCAATTCCTACAGCAATAATGGAGAAGAGAGTGAGGTAGAAGGACACAGTAGTGCTGACGGTGCAATTATTGATCCCAATATCCAACAGTGGTACAAAGATAAGAGAGAGGGAGAACATGATATAACCGAACCTTATCCTAGAGTGAATTGAAAATAGTCCAACCAAACCAACGTTTACAGTGGAGAATAAGAGGGTTGTGAGGAGATAGGTCATGGGAATAGCTTCAGAGACAGTGTTGAATTGAGAGTGATAGAGAAAGAAGAAATAGTCAATGGCAGAGATGTAGCTACTCCAGGGGAAAAGGAAGCCTGCCCCTGCCATTAGCATGCAGATGTAGACAAGATGGAAATGATCCTTAGGTGACTCTGTAGCTATGACTCTGTATTGGCCCTGAGTTCTACAATATGGTGGACAAAGGTTTATAGGTGAAAACTGTGCCATGACTCTCTTCAATGTCATCACTTGTGGTCTTTCACCTATTTCTTGTGGATTTCCTGCCATTAGTTCATCTCCAGATTCAAAATCTATGGGGCTTATAAGCCCCGTTTACACGCAGCGTTTAACTCGGATTGGAATCCGGATTAAACTAACTCGCATACGTGTAAACGCGTTAACTCGCATTCGAATCCGGATTACGTAACCCACCTCAGGATGTGGGTTGAACTCGGATTGAATCCGGATTAGCCACGAAGCGCTTGCGTGTAAACAGCTGACCCGAGTTAAGCCAAAGCGGATTCATAGCGTACCACCACAAAGATGAGTACTAGCGCCACAGTGAGCTCTTCGTGGTCTGGCAATGAGGTCAGGTCACTCATTGTGCCATCTGGGGAGTATTCCAGAAGACTTGATGGACCTGTCAGAAATCAAGCACAGTTTTTGCACAGAAAATGTACAGGAATGCAACAAAGATTGGCAACAATGTAGAAACAAAGTTAAGAATCTTAGAGAGTACAATAATTTCATCAAAGAGCTCAACAGCATCCTTGGACATAGGCTGTGGAAGAACCAGTGAATACTGAAGAAAGAGAAGCAAATGTTAACAACAAAATGCATAAAATACTACTCTACATACCAGTTGCATCCTTATACATTGATATCGATGCTGTTCGAAGTATGCGCACCTCTGAATAGTGTACTACTTCTAGCTAGTGCCTAAGTACCAACAGTACCAATAGAAGAGAACCTGGGGATGAAGCAAGTGTGTATTGTTAGGTATGCATAGGCACACACACCGACTCACATATGTATACCCTCTCTCTTCCCCCCTCCTCTCCTCCCTCTCTCTCACACACATGTGCATGTGTACATATATGCATGTACAGACATATTTGTGATGTGTCATGTAACTTTGTTAGGAAAGCTTTATACTAGTTGATAAATATCTTACTTGTAGTGCATTAGTCACCACAATTTTTACTAGCAGTTGCTAAAATCTTGTTACTGCATATAAAAGTACACAGGTCTATAGCCAGATTAAAGGGGGATGCATGTGAAAAATATGCAGGCTGGTGGACGTACGAGTGACCTCATGATTTTAAGTTCAGTATGTTCATGCTCAAAAACTCACATCATATCTAGTGGGGTGGCACAACCTCTTAACTTTTGTTGGTGACTGTGTTGAAGATGCCACTATGCATGCGGTAGTGTACAAGTTTCAGTCTGAAAGGGATGGGGTGCACATGCATCCCCTGCCTACGGGCCTGGTACATGTACAATGTTGTGATAGCATTTAATCGGGTAAGTGCATCAGGTGAAGACCTGTGTCATTCCTTTCAACGGTCAGTCAAAGCTGGTCACATACATGTAAATATGCAAACAAATCTAATGAAACAGAAATTCTCGATTCACTCATGGGGTGTAAATAACTACGTGCACATGCGTATAATTATTTTGCTCCATCATTAGCCTCATCTCCAGACCCATTTCCAGCAATGTTGCATGCTCAAAAGCACGAGGGCACGTGAAATCACACGAAGCATGTGTTGTACACAAAAAGTACGTTGACTCAAGTAAACTGAACAGGCTTTTTATATGCCCAACAAGGGATTTTAAAGCCTGAAAGGATTATTTCTACAATGGCAGTAACGAGTTGTGCAGACTGTGAGCTGTACCACTCTAAAATCGTTGATATGTCAGTATAACCTTTACCCACCACAGACCTACTGTTTACAGCTCAAGATTTTGTATACCAGGCCCTCCTGCTCTTGAATGTGCAACATTGAAATGCTGGAAATGGGTCTTGGGACAAGACTACCCTCTAATCAGTTGCTCTGTTCTTTCAACCAGAAAGCTTTCTGATGCACTGGATCGACCATCATCCTCAACAATAATCACTCAAGAGACTGCCTTCTAATGAATTCTCTCCTTCGTCTGTCTCTGCCTCTTTCTCTAATTCAATCTTTTCACTGCTCATTGCTTCTTCGCCGATAAATGGGCATGCACAGCACACTACTTATCCACCATTGTTGACTTATTTATGTCTAACAACGGTTACCAGGCAATCGGAACTGTCATACACAAGCTCGTTACTTACAACACAATAAATACTTACATACTTACATTTCAGCCTCTTCTTGTACTTCACTCGAGCCGTTTTCTCCTTCGTATAGCAAGGGATAGCTGCTTATTCCTCGTGTTGAACGTTTTTCCAAATATAGCGCACCTCAGGTGGTGGGGTTAACCCGGGTCAGAATCCACTAATTCGTTTACACGCGTGGTCGCTAATCCAGTTCGTGGTTCCGCGTGTGGACAGCGCTAACGCGCATTCCAACCCGGTTCAAGTAATCCGGATTAGAGCGTGTAAACGGGGCTATAGTCCCATTGTCGTTCTCTGGTCTAACTGAGCCAGATTCCTCCGCTAGACTACCTTCCTCGATCTCCATCGTGATCATTTTCCGGAGTTACTCTAAATAATGCACACCAAACACACCCTACGTGCGTATGCGCATGCGCGCGAGTCCAGCTCCACCCATATAGCCATACAGTCTGCACGCAGGGGTCCGATTTTCCCGATTTATCTTACACAAAGTCGCCCACGCTCAACTGTGATGTCACCACTGCAAGCTAATTAGCCGCAATTACGAGTTGAATAGAAAGTCTGTAGAAAGTTCACCGCGCACAACTGATAACTGATTGCTTTGCCGGGAACGACTGGTTTCCCCGCCAGATGGCTACATACACACTGAACGATTTTCATTTTTCTGGTTACTCTTTCTTCCTTGTACTTCGGATATTTACTTCCATACTCACATATATTGCAGAGCTAATGGTTAGGTACATATACGGTAAGCCTGAGAGGTGGGAGTGGCTCTTCCCAAAAAAGGACAAAAATCAAAGTCGCGAAAAACACAAAATCAATCAAGAATGGGTGCGTTTAACAGTTAATAACAACGAATGTACATGTACAATCGAGCTAGTAATCGGTTTGTGACTTGAAGAGGTCCTCTTATCTTTAGTCTGGGTGCCAGACCCTCAACAGGAAGAGAGGGTCTGGTCCACTTCGCATCACGAACTTGTTCTGCACTGTTAGCAAATGTGAGCCAGTTTAGTAGGTGTTAACCCAAGATAGATGGTGTTAGTTCATAGCCTCTGCAGCGCGTGGTTAACACTATGAGTCAGCAAAGCTTGCAAGTGGTTTTAACGCCCCAAGGTACCCGTGGGGCGTGAAGAACAAGTCCGTGATGCGAAGTGTACCAGACCCTCTCTTCCTGTTGAGGGTCTGGCACCCAGACTACTTGTCTTGGCCTGTGGTGGTGTTGAACTGCTGACATCACCTCTCATGAGTGGCAACCACGCCGAATCATCGTTATTTTTTGTAGATTCCGAGGTGGCATAGATGCCTTCCTGGAAAGAAAGAGGACTTGTCAGTCACAGGCACAATTGTTTGTGATGACTCATACTGGTAAACTCTTCGTAGCTACCCCTTCCCAAAAACGGACAAAAATCAAAGTTGGCTCAGCCACCCTAGCCGTTTACTCGGCAAAACTCAGGTAAAGACTAAAGTAGCTACAAAGATGGAATTAGAATATGAATTACCCACCCTTTTGCTTACCTCTGGGCTTTGTTTTAGCTTCTGAAACCGTTCTGGTGAGGTAGGATCATGGCTGATACACAGCGTATACCAGCTAGCTAGTGCTCGCGTGGCGATTTTTCGATGACGTCATCGTGTATATAGAATCGTACCCCTAGCCCTGCGTGCAGACTGATATACAGCGCTTCATATCATGTGAATGGCAGAAAATGCATGCTAGTATAGTAAGGATGCTGGAACGATAACAAACTTATTCATGCATGTATTAGCAAATGTAATAAGTTCAGCTCAAAAACACTTTTTGAGATGCAGCAGGGCCGCCAAAACAACAATCCAATTCACAGGCTCCAGTAGTCGAGAACCGCTGGTCGAGGAATCGAGCTCAAGAGTGGAGGGGGTTGTGGACGATGAGTCTTGATTTGTAGTGGATGGATCCGTAGTCGTAGTGGTGATTTCTGTAGTTGTGCGTTCGGCGGGAGTGGTGGTTGGAGGCAAAACTGGGGGTGAGGTCGTCAGCGAACTGTTGCAAAATCCTGGGGTGTCCACTCCGCACGAATTCCATACGCTGTAAGAGAGTGCTGGAAGCTGCATGCCCGATTCTGTGCTGTTATAGACATTTACGCAACATCCATAAGCATTGGCAATATTAGTGACAGCGCTTCCGCAAGATGGACTACAGACCATGGGGCTTGCACAGTTTGTAGATAGAGATGTCAACAAGGGATCGGTTGCAGCGCTGCTGAGAAAATCGAGGCTAATCGCTCCTACACATGTCTGGCCGTTGGCATTGGTGGCACATATGTCTACCAAGAGCGTGGCAACTACGTTACATCTGTCGTCTTGTAGCACAGCATTGACCTGTGGTTGCCCCACGCTTGGCATGCAGTAGTAGTCCACCAGGCGACTCAGTAACTCTTCCACAGTGCAATCTTGTGCATTCTGTGGAGGATCAAGGGATAGAGTATTTCCGCACCCCGCAGCTGGTAGTGGGACATTGCACAAATTCCATAAACGATAATCAAAGAAATCACTGTATCGTGCACTTAAATCAGGACTGTCTGTTGTATTGATGAAGGTATTGATGCAACAACCAAGATTACTGCTTGCCGATTCCAGAAAGCTGAGGCAGTTAGAAGGACACGACCCCGAAGCAACAGCTCCTGAGCAGCTGGCTGCATTCATCAATTCAGTGCTGTTAACAAGAAACCTTGATGAAGCTGCTCCACATATTTCTCCGTTTTCATTCATTGCACATACATTGGCAGTGCTACGAGCATAAGATTCATTCCTACAGCCCAGTGCTATATTGATAGCTTGTTGTGCATTGCCAGATGGGCCACACTGATATTCTAGAATGATAATGGAACAGTCAAGAGCAGTTTGCACTGCATCATCATCTGCAGCAGTTTGGCGTTTTGCAATATGATGAGTGATCAGACCTTGTGCAGAAAATGCACCTCCAGGACTTGATTCAAAGACAATGAAGACAGCAATGAAAGTAAGCCACGCTAAGGCATTCATTCTATAAATTTTCACTGGCCGTGATAACCTTAAAAGTTTAATACTGTTGTTTGAAACTTGATGAGAGAGCTGATGCAGTCCTTTTTATGCATGCAGGAAGTTGCAGGGATAGTACCTAGTAGATGACACAAGGCTGAGCATATTATGTATGCGTAAACACCTGTTATGCTATTCCCAAAGCAATATGGATGGCGCGGCGGAAAATAAATGCCGGATGAGCGGACAGGAAGTACATTAATGAGCATTGCCACTACTAGCACTGTACTCTGCCCCGGCGCCGGCGAGGCTTGAAAGTTGGCAAAGCCTGGCGCCTAGCGTCGGCTACGCCCTCAACTTCTGACTAAGCAAAGCCATCAAGTGCACACTGGTGGCATGTGGTGGGGAATTTACTCTTTCCCAAAACTGGCTCATACAGACAGAAACGCCGCGCCGCCAGAGCAGCATTTGGGAAAAGTTCAAGTTGAACTTCGCCGCCAGGTTATGGCTCAAAACTTACAAAAGGCGCCACCAATAATCCCAAAGGAGACCATCTTAGTGCTCAGATGGGTTTCCAGCTCTATCTGGCTGCAGGCACACCTATAACTGGGGCATAGATCTATGGGCAAGTACCAGGCTCAAAACAGGTGCCAACACTGAATAATCCCAAAGGAGACCATCTTAATGCTCAGATGGTCTCTCTGGGTTTCCAGCTCTGCAGGTAGATCTATGGTAGGGTGTCCAACCGAAAATATGAAGGTAAGCAAAATCACTCCGCTGCAGCATTTTCTAGCAGAACCCACCTAGGCAAGTTACAAAGCACACTATAAATCGGGATAGCTCAGGGCTCGAAAAAATGTGCGTCAAACGCAATGAAAATGTTGTCGTGTAAACACGAAAAATGGTACGTGACCAAACGCTGGTCTACTATGATGCTAGGAGATTGCGACTTCAGAAGGGGTATCCAAGCTATTTACTCTTGCTCTGTCCATGGATGCATCCAGAAAATAGCTTCTGGTGATTCTTTCACCTTTCTTAGTCGCACAGTGTACACCATTATAACTATTATGGGTTTTGGTCACGTACCATTTTTCGTGTTTACACGACAACACTTTAATTGCGTTTGACGCACATTTTTTTGAGAGCTTTCCCGGTTTATAGTGTGATTTGTAACTTGCCTAGGTGGGTTCTGCTAGAAAACGCTGCAGCAGAGTGGTTTTGCATACCTTCATATTTTCGGTTGGACACCCTATCTATGGGCAAGTACCAGGCTCAAAACTTACAAAAGGTGCCAACAATAATCCCAAAGGAGACCATCTTAGTGCTCAGAGGGTCTCTCTGGGTTTCCAGCTCTATCTGGCTGCAGGCACACCTATAATTGGAGCATAGATCATGGGCGCCGGGCGCGGGCGAGCCCAGGCCGCGCTAGTCTCGTTCCCAGACCCCAACCTCTCACGAGGAAAAGGGTCTGGGGACGTACATTTCTTGGTCGTGCGATCCATCACGTGACCGCACGTGCGCCAATAGAAACCTATACAAACAATCACATGATTGCTGAGCTTGCAGAACCAAGAATCGGCGCCAATGTCCCCAGACCCTTTCCTCGCGCGTGCGTGGTGGGGTCTGGGAACGAGACTAAGGCCGCGCCGCCGGGGATCGATCCAGATGCACGTGCACGGAAGTGATATGTCATGTGATGTCAAGCCCCGCCCCGTTACGCTGTAACTGTGGGCAACCACGAGCCCCACCCACCATGCACCTCAAGGTTGAGCTGGCGGAGTGAAAGCAGGTGCGAGCTGTTTGCCAAATTCTCACATATGCGATGGCGTAAAGGAATCAAAAGTGAAGCGAAAAGACCGCCTGGATACCGCACCCCTCTTTGATATTGCCAGCTGCCACTATTGGGACTGAGCCTTCAATAGCTTTTGATGCCTACAGCCACAGATCCTTGAATACTGCTAGAGTGCAGCCATCATGAGCGATGGAATGGCAGTTCCCACGCTGCAAATCAGTGATGAGAGCGAGGAAGATAATGCTAGGTTAGAATGTTGGCTCCGATGGTTTAGACCAATAATACTTGCTATGCTTATCCTGTTGCATCAAGAGTGTCTTGGTAGCTCGACAGCTTGTATGCAATGATAGCATGCCGTCTCTTTCTCCTTCAATTTAGGCTCTCCAGTCGTGGATCGTCACAGTTGGAGGACACTATCACGGTGGAGCAGTTCTCACAGCTGGTGAGGCTATTTCAGCAGCATGGAGAATGGCAAAGGTCCACAGGTACGACACAGCTGGCCACCACTGACTTCCGTTGGATCTTGGCCAAACTGCTTGGCCACTCAGAGGATGATGAAAAGATCATTATGCTATGCAATAAGGTAATGTGAATTAAGGTGCCATCATGATCTTATGAATTTTTTTGCACATGTGTTTATCACATTGCACAAGTAATTTAGGTGGGACAAACTAAATTCACAGTTCATCGTCAAGTTTTCGATTTTGCATGCGGGCAGGCGGTCATTATTCAGATTTCAAACTAGTAGAGAAAGCTAGATCGCTATGTTTAACATCGAGATCGCCTAGACCCGCCTACTAATTAGAGCTCTTGAGGGAGCGTGGACCAAGTTACTGTATATTTACTGTATTGTATCTGAAATCTGAAATTTTTTGGGAAAATCTGAAAATCCATGTGGGCAGTGATGATAAACTGTGAATTCAGTTTGCCCCGCCTTAGTACCTTTCAAACAATATCTCTGAATTTCTAGTTGTCATAGCCTTTACTTTTAAAGGGACTGACTTATTTTGTTGTTACATGAATCTTTATGACTTCAAAAATCATTCATTCCTGAATGTCTAAATAGCAAATAGCTATCAACATAAGATTCTTTGTTCTATCACAGATTGATGCTGATGACAAGGGGGTAATTGAAGAGGAGGAGTTTTACTCCTACATGCTGCAGCAGCTGAAAGAGAAAGATTCGCTCATCCATGTTCGCTCTCTTCCCTTCCAAGATCCACCTAAGTTTAAACACAACATGCACTCCAAGGAGACCCTATGCAGAGTGGTTGCCAATGCCAATGCCTCAAGATACATCACAGTCAGCAAGGTACCAATGTGAATGTCTTGCATGATATTAGCTATTAGCAGATTTACAGATTTGAAGAATGTATAGTTTTGGAGTACCTCACAAAAGCCCAGCCAGATTGGATAATCACTAATTGCAATTCATATGGGAAGAGTGAACTTTCTAACAAAATTCATGCCAGAAATGATTTTTTGCACTTTGAGATAACTACTCAAGCACAATATACTAGTGGGAGGTGCTTGGTTCTTCACTAAATATACCAGTGGGAGGTGCTTGGTTCTTTACTAGTGGGAGGTGCTTGGTTCTTCACTAAATAATACTAGTGGGAGGTGCTTGGTTCTTCACTAAATATACCAGTGGGAGGTGCTTGGTTCTTCACTAAATAATACTAGTTGGAGGTGCTTGGTTCTTCACTAAATAATACTAGTGGGAGATGCTTGATTCTTCGCTAAATACGTACTACAGAAATTCGAGTAATTGAAGATTTACTTACTTTTTACAGGATGGTGTGGCAGGTGTGTGGACTACATCTCTTCACTTCCAGCGGGGGAGCATGCTGGATGAGGGCCTGGATCGAGGGGTGGGGCAGAAGGTGGCCAAAAAGGGCACACTCTGGGTCACGGATTGTGTCATGATGAGCAACTGTAACAAGCTAGTCCTCTCCACCAACTCCAGAGAGCTCATGTTCTATGATATCTCCACTACGCTCTACACATGCCAATTCAGACTGCATGGTAACAAAAACTCAATTACCCCGGGAGATTTTAATTCTTTTTGTTGCAGATCTTCCTAGTGTTCCTCTCTGTCTAAATCACTACAGCTGCTCTGAGGTACGTTTTGATTGTGTGAGTATATGCGTGCCTATTTATGCCTCTGAATTGCCTGACTCTATCTACCACTAACAATGCTCGTAAAATCAGTTATTAACCTCACCGCTGATTATCATTTTTGTCCAACCTTACAGTCTCCTGCCTCTCCTTGCTACCTTCTCTATGGTGATGTGTCTGGCTCAGTGGTCATACTGACCTTTCATAAACCAACAACAGGTCTATTTCTTACCAGCCAAATGGAGGACGATAGCTCACCAAAGCTTATTCCATTCTCGGTAAGTACTTAATTAACACTCTAGCACTACACAGTCCTCATAATCGCACTATGCATACTGCACTATGTGTAATAATATTATATAATATCACAGTAGAGAGATATCGGTAAGTTTTGGCAGTGGAGGATGGGACTTCATTTGCATGCACAGATGGAGCATGGTAAAGGGCAACCATCCTCAAAAACTTCAATTAATACAGCATGCAGAGAGTTGTTATTTTTGTGGATGGTCGCCCTGTACCATGTAATTTTTTCTTCACTGTCAAATGCAAATAAATTCCAACCCTCCCTAACTGATGTAGTTATGGGGTCATATTCATTTTTCTGCAGCGTTTAGGTGACCATGCTTCCTTGGTGTCGGTGCAGTGTATGAGCCAGCTGCATAGTGACTGGGTTCGAAAGGTCAGCTACGTCTGGCATAATCACTCATTCATCTCGTGTGCCAATACACCTCTCAACTCTCTCATCATGAAGGACATCGGAAAGAAAAAGAAATCTTACGTCTTCAAGATAAGAAAAGTATGTCAGAGATCAATAAATACTTAACTAGTTCCATGGTCATAACCACCAAAAGTTTGTAAATTACCCTTTGCTCGTAATCTGAAGGGTGTGATTAGCAAGATTCATGTTAAACGATTGGGTGTAGCCTATATCGTCTCATCATCACCAAACACAGTATGTATCTGGCATTCTGTAGCACAAGAATAATGTGTTTCATCACTGAATGGTGGTACTGCAGGAAGTGGGTGTGGTTATAGGTACCAAGCTAGCACATGTTGATGTCAACCATATGCTTCTTTCCTACAGGGAGTCCTGTGCTATGACTTTTGTCACGAGCTTGGTATCCTAGCAACAGGGAGCATGGACCACACAGTGAGGCTCTGGAACCCCTATGTTCCCTCGAAGCCGGTGGCCCAGCTCACTGTCCACACCACATCAATCCTTGATGTGGTCATAGCCAAGGATATGGGTCTGATATTCAGCTACTCCCAAGACTCAGTAAGTCTTGTGCATGATGTAGAAGTATTTTGCTTCTTGGAATGTCTGAATATCAAGTGTTTCAATATTTAGGCAAACTAAGCCACGTGTGTGTGGCATCACAGGATGTTAGCTTTAACTCGAAAAGATTTTTAACTCATTTCTTAGCAACAGACATCAAAAGTAGATTAGCAGTAATTGACTCATATCGGTAATACCATCTCCTTGGATACTCCACGATTTGAATTTGGTTATGCTCCTAAACTTTGTGAATATTCTCCCACTGAAAAGTGATATTATGTTCCTTTTCTACAGGTTCTGTGTGCATGGGACATCTTTGAACATGTCCTTGTTCAAAAGATCACTGTCAAGTTCCCCTTCTCCCAACGTCTTCCTGACCACGGACCATCGATCCTGCATGTCCTTCAACCAACCAACTCTCTCTGTGTCCTCTGTAATGAGTATATTGCAGAGTTCAAGGTGGGGTCAGCTTCAAGCTCAATGAGTTCCAGCTCAGCTTCCCTCAGCTCTCTTAGCAATAAGCAGTCTGTATGGAGTGTGACCAGCCACAAGCACCCTCTCTGTGCTGCTCTCTATAATGCACACTTCCGCCAGGTGAGCAACAGTACATATAACTATACATAAAATGGGAATGGGGAATGGGGAATGGGAAATGGACCAGAAGAGGGGATTTCAAATACTACTTGCAGCAAAAGAAAAGGCTACTGTGTTCAAAAAGTTACTAATTAATTGTTTCATGAGCTACTTTTTAGAGCCATACGATGTAATTATGAGCTAGGCTGTGAAACTTGTACTTCCCAATTTACGCAATAGTTACTGATTAAGTTATCCACTAATGGCAGAAGCTGGCCTCATATCATGTGCTCTGAGTGTATGCCATTCCTATTATTTACAAGGCTTAGTGCTAATTAAATAAACCAGGAATCTTATATCATACATCATACATTGTTTTCCCTTTCCATATTGACACATTGCTAGCATGCAAAGTCTTGCACTGAAGCAAGCACACCATCGTATACTTGTTTTTGTTTTCTTGTTTATTTTCAATCTCAGCTTGGGTCAAGCATGTAATAAAACTTTATCACTCATTGTTAGGTTGTGAGTGGTTGTGAGGGAGGGGAGGTGAATGTGTGGAATGTCGATAGCGGTGGACAGATCCTTCGGTTCACCCACGCCCACGACAAGCACGAGATCACTGCCATGGCTCTGGACAGCTCTGGGAGGAGGCTCATCACTGGATCTAGGGCAGGAGACATTAAGGTACACTAACTCTGAAGATACACTAGCTATAGATATGATAGCAGGATAAGAATTAATGTGAGCGACCTAAATATGACAGGATTGAACTTGTTTATGTGTACCATGGAGTTATAGACTCTTACTAGATTTAGTTTCAAATTATTGATTACCAAGCACCTTATTTGGGAGTTATTTTATCAGCAATACTATCATCTATACGAATAACAAGACTCAAGACTAGACAGAATGTCTCTGTGATTATCTGACTAACCATTACAACCCCCTTCTGGATCCGTGATATAATCATTTTCGAAGACAATTATTCTGGTTCACTTAACATAATATATATCTACCAAAACCAAGGCACCTAACTGGCTGGCTGGCTCTGCTATGATTCACCTGAGTGAGCAGGCACTGGGACAATTAATTAAAATTTTTGTACCTACCTATCCCCAGGTCTGGAACTACATGGATAGCAGCTGCATGAAGCACATGCGAAACAGCTGCTATGCCGAGGTGACTGCTGTCATGCACCTCCTGGACAAAAGCAAGTTCATTTCTGTCGGATGGAACAAGAAGATAACCACATTCCCTGACCAACCTGACGTATGTAGCTGTAGCTGGCAGACCTTCAATCCCTAGACAGTCAAAGTGATCCAAGTCTACATATCCCATAACATATTTTAGGTATTGGATGTGAAGCCAGACGACTGCTGGCAGGGACAAGAGACTCACCATGACGACGACATCCTCTGTGTGACCTATGCACCTCCCTGTTACCTAGCAACGGGCAGTTTTGATGGGGAGATCCGAATATGGAACATGGACACGGAAAAACTCATGAATCAATTCCATTCCATCTCAAAACTCAAACCATCGTTAATGTATGTATCTAACACAGTGTTTTAATGTACATAGCTAGAGCCTCCTCCCCAGGCTCCCCCGATCTTTTCAACATATCCCAGCTTTTCAATGTTGCACACTTTCGTGTAACATTGAAAAGCTGGTTTGGGCCTGGGGATGAGGCTAGTACATACTTAGTAAAGTTTGGCAGTCTCAATAAGTGGGGCAAACTTAGTGAAAAAATGTTTAAATTTCTAGGTTCCCCACAAGAAAGAAGAGTCTAGCATTAAGGATAAGCAGGTGAGTGCACAATATATTTGAGTGAATACAAGATCGGTGATGTTCGGTTATTTTTTTTAGGGCATCACGTACTTCATTTCAAAGTTCGGGAGTCAGTTTATCCTCACAGCCAGCCAGTAGAAAGCTCTCGGCCTACAAGATTCGCTCTGGCTCGTATGCAACCTAACTTATTCTCTCAATCATTTATCATTCTTCACACAATTAAATCATTTTTCTTTGTGACATTCCTCCAGTGCCAACTTGCAGCGTGTTCCAGTAGATAGAGTGATCTTCCTTCGCACCAGAGTACGTGCTCGACAGAAAGGCTGTGCCCAGCTTGTCTCCAGTGAGGCAGGAGTGGCAAGATTTTGGGACATCTTTAGCGCTAAAAAGGAACCTCTAGGAAGCTTTTTGATGAGTGAATTTGACGAGGAGAGTGTTCTTGCAATGAAGATTGACCCAAAGGACAGCTATCTGCTGGCTGGGGACACAGCCGGCTTCATCGCTATCTTTGATATTAAGAAGTACTGCACATCGCCACACTCAATGGTGAGTAGATTTAAACATTCTACTCAAACCTTAATACCTACAGAAATCGTGACAATGGCTTTAAATCATTTTAGCTGCACAATGAGAACCCACCCAGACCTCTAGTGCAGTGGAGAGCACATGCTGGGGAGATTTTGAACATCGACTACGTTGCCCACGAGACCCAACCTCTGGTTCTGTCAGCCTCAGGGGATCAGACGGTGCGACTGTGGACTCTACAGGGACACTACGTTGGAACATTCGGACAGGATCAGCCGTGGGATCTGAGAAATCCGTCAACCTTTCAACATCCAAAGTAACTAAACTTCAATAACAAAGTGACTTGATTGTACAGCATAATATAATACTATAGTATGGAATTATAGGCACCTATGTACATGTAGCTCTGCTGCCTTAGGTGTGCTTGAGCAGACACTAGAACAGTTTCCTCCACGAGTTAAGTTTGTTTTTGTGGCAGATGAGATGTTATTAGGACTGGTCCAAGTTTAGATAAAGTTTAGTGTTTATATAGGTGCTTGAGGGATATTTGGATCACTTGAATTTCAATTTTGTTATGAAAAATAAGCCATCATGATGATGTTTATTCTCTTCAGTACTCCATGGGGTGAGCTTCAAAGACCTGGACAGTCATCCCTCTCCCCTCCTCCCCTCTCCTCCCCTCCCCCTGATGAAGAGGACAGCAGACACACCCCTCCTGTCCTCGTGGTCGTTGATGAAGCAAGACGTGGTAGTAATGATGCTATGCCAGTCAGTACAGGGTCTACTAGTCACGTGAGGTCTTCAGTCCAATTTGGCAGCACTGCACAAATACTACCAAGCAGTACCTCCTCCACTAGCAGCTTAGTTAATGGCAGCTGCTCCAATTTACCACAAGTCCTCCTAGACAAGGTAAATTAGCATTATTTTGAGATATACAAAGTAGCCATCAGAATTATGCAAATTAATTTTGTGTACCAAATGCAAACATGGATATATGATCGAAAAGCGTTACATAATTATTATAACATTGTAAATCTTCTCCTCTTCCCAAAGTCGGCTTCATAATCCTACCACTCAGAATCAGTAATGTTTCACACTGCAGTCTCTTGGTACTGACTACAATGAGAGCATCCACAGAAGAATGGTGGACAGGCATGACAGGCGGACAAACTTTTCTGAGATTGACACCAAGTCGATGGAAAGGTTTGGTCATCTCTGCTCGCCCTTTCAAGCTTTGCAAGTTGTGGTACATAGGCCAAATACAATAATAAAGGAGCTGTTGTGATTATTGTTGTTGTTATTATAGAGAATGGACGATGTGAAGGTACCCAGAGAGATGTCCACTGCTCTTAATGTGAATAGAACGAGAACACAACAATGAATCTTTTTTATATCCTCTAGCCGTAGAAATTACATCCATCCTTTTAATACTCATTGGTTTGATCAGTGGAATACTATTATTGTGCAACACTACTGTCTGTATAATGCTGTTGTGTAGTACATACACTGAATTCTGTGAATGGTAGTGGCAGGGTTCTGTTGACCGGAAGCTATGCTCCATGGAGGCGGAAACCGCATGTAGGCACTCGCAATCACCTTTAGCGGGGAACTTTCGAGAGAACGTCTAAACCGCAAATTGGCTACGTGCAAGCGTAGAAGAAAGAGCGTTTGAACCATACAGCAACGAGTGTGTGTA
Source organism: Stappiaceae bacterium (assembly GCA_964291365.2). Classification (GTDB taxonomy): domain Bacteria; phylum Pseudomonadota; class Alphaproteobacteria; order Rhizobiales; family Stappiaceae; genus JBDWFY01. The sequence continues at coordinate 370,117 of OZ219972.1, read as the reverse complement.
TGCCCTGACATCGGCCTGTTCGAGCATCTATAGCTGGTCTTGTAGGTGCATAAGATAAGAGATCTTCGAAGCTTCATACAGAACAATATGAGCTTAGAGAAACAGCGTGTGCTGGTGAGCTCGGAGATGCTGGGGAGTGTGGTGCTGTTTCTACTCGTGATCAATGGCCTCGCTTCTTCTGCACCCCTCGCACAACTAAACAGAGCTACAGGTAAGTATCTGACTATAAAAAAAATTAATGTACAGCGCTGCGTAATTATTTTTGTTGGCAATTAACTTTGTCATGGTGGTTTAGTAACTCACGCATGAAAGTTGTATGAGCATGCTTGTATAATATCGTACTACCACGGTGTACCATCATTAATAATTAAAGTTTGCTGTATAGTCACTGATTAAGTATCTATAACCTGACTACCTCTGTACAGGTACCTCAAACTGCTCTCGTCTCACTCTTGTGGTGCTCAAGAGTGAAGGTTCTTTTAGTACTGCAGCTACTGACTGCAATCCAGTGGTAGAAAGTTCAGTCGATGAACAAGCAACCATAGAATCTGTCAGCATTGAGTTCATCCCAAGTATCAAAGAAGACGAAACACAACTGTACTCCTCTGTCACTTTAGAAGCAGCTGGAAAATATCGCCCAACTACTAAAGTAAGTGTGCATGCATGTGTGTAGGGTGAAGTGTAAATTGAAGGTTGGTACAGGGGGCAAATTTTTCATAGCTACACATCAAAGCCCATGTGATGATAATATTACCACAGCTGTTTATTAAATACAATATCAAGGAAGAACTTGTAAAATAAATCACCCAGTTGCTAGGGCATATAGTGATCATATGCTTAGCTAGGTTGCCATTAGCCTGGCCCGATGTCAACATGATATGTTGGGACTTGCTGGTCTCATGCAGTGAACAATCACCGTGTTGTTGGCTATGGTAGTGTACAATACAGATAGCCCTTATCAATATGGCGTACAACATTGTTGCTATATTTGGGTAGGTCCAGAGAGGGGGACATTCCACCCTGATGAGTGATAACGCGATACAAGTGTCTATTTGGCTACTTTTCATCACAATGCTCCATATTAATAGTACACTAATTATTATACAGGTTAGTCTCTTTGCTGGCAAAGTGAATCAATCGGCTGCTACTACTGTGGACGTGACACTGAATCCCAAACTGTCGGGGGTAACAATAGTGAAAGTCTATTCATTTCCCCCTGGAAGATGTGTAAAGACAACTCTATGGGTTTGTTTTGATCTGGTAATTGAAAAGGAAAGTAGCAGATTAGGCCAGCATTCAGTGCACCCTGTGGGAGGCATTCAGCAGCAGATTAGTCAAGATATTCCCACGAGTGAAGAAGAAAGACAACAACAACAACATGATGGTGGTGGTGATTTTGCCTCGAGCTTGCAGAGGATACCATCAAAGCTGCATCGAGTCAGCAAACGAGCATCTGGCATTGCTGTTTCTAGTGCCACCACACCCAGAACATGTAAGTGTGTCTGATCCAGTTAGTAGCTGCATACATGCATTGAAATGCCTTTTGCTTAGCTGTTTGTAGCCTCCTAAGGAAGTTCACTGGAGTTGTTGGGCTTCATAACAGATACCCTGCTAGTGGCTTGTAGGTGCTCAGAGCAGTTTTTATTGCTCTCTGTTCAATGGCCAGGCCTTTTGTTGTGGGCTGGGCACAGAGCTAGAGCAACACATATAGAGATTCAGCGTGTGCATCAAGTTTATTGTTACTTCCACTTTACTCTGTACTGGGAGGGTCTTGACAACTTTGCCAATTAACACTCTAACTATTAAACTCTGTATTTGTGTATATGCACACGTATTAATTTTCAGATTCGTGGTTACAGGCTGCAGTAGTTGGGTGTATGAGCATCATCAGCATGGCAGTTCTACCATCTCTGTTCATTGCTCTTCTGTAAGTTAGCCACTCCGTGCACAGTGCACATTTAACGTGTACAAAATACAAAATACAACCATGATAAAAATTATATTGTACAGCGTTTCTAGGTACCAGTTAGTACTTTAGTTAAGGGGTGGTCTCATTGAATGTGCATTTTTCAGTTATATGAGTACATGCTACTGGTCATTGATTGTTGGGTTGGAGGAGTGATTAGTTGAGTACTCACTCACTCCCACGTAATATGAGTGGGCGAGTTATCTTTAACTTGAAAATAGAATTTACTCTTATAACCTTTCCTTCCTCTCCCTCTGTCTCCTCTCTCGGTCCCATCTCCTCTCTGCCTCTCTCTCTCTCTCCGTCTTAGCTGCTGTAACAAGAAGAAGAGCCAGTTGAGAGAGACAGACAAGAAGCTTATTATCAGTGAGAAGGCTCCTCCGTTCACCAGCACCAATAACCCAATGGATGCACCATCGATGTCATCTCTGGACAAAATGTAAGTAGTCACATACTGATATAACATCAACACTGGCTTTATAGCCCTAAAGAAATTAATTTTTTAGCATGTAAAATATTCAATAACCTTGCAGAAATAGTGTTGAAGATTAGTAAAACTGTTTTAACATCGCTGTGATTTAAATATCTAGAAATTGAGCCCAGACTACACATAACATCAGCCTTGTAGTTGAAGAGTCAGCCAGCTATAGCTAGCTATCATGCACCCATTATGTGTTGTCTGGTGGGAAGTTGTTGAGATTCTGTTTCTAGTCAGTTTATCTGTTGTGTACAGGGGAGAATGCAAGTCACTGAGCGAGGATGGAGACCTGAAAGGTTCAGGTAAGTACCATATCTTATTACGATAAGCTATATACACTGGCATGTGAACTGTTTGCATGGCTTCCATTTGCATGTGGTGTCTGCAAATTTGGCTTGTGTCAGTGAAATTTGCCAGTTAAGTTGGTACCCAAACCCACATCAACTCCAATTTTGTAAATAAATACGTGTGTATATATGAATCTATGCACATAGTACTACACTATACATTGTAGATTGCTTCTATGTCCTATGATCACATTGCGTAAGCCTGCACTGTGTTTGAGAATGATACATTGCAAGTTGAACGACATAACTCTAGCTACATATGGAGACTGATTTCAATGCTTTCTCACAATGCAATCACTATAAGTGTGGCACATATCCTGCAATTGGCTTAGATATTTCACTTATGGTCACTCTGTAAACTTTCAATAGTATAATAGATACAATAGGGGTGGTCCCCCCTCTCCTCCCTGCGTGTATAAGCTTATGTGGCCAGGGGTGGACTGATTTCCTGTACATGACTGTACATGTGGCAAGCAATGTGACCAGTTTGTGTGTACATGAGTAGTACATATCTCCGACCATATTTGTGTGCTTACTGGCTTCTCAGGGAGTCTTCCTGTGTGTGCTGGTATATGTAGTGCTAAAGCACAAAGGCCCCTGTTTGTGTAATGATCCAGTAATGGCTGCATATACATTAAGTATAACAACATAGCCTCTTGTACCGGCCAGTAGTGCCATATTCACTCTCGGACAAACAACATCAAACTCTATGCAAATGTAATTTCTGGCCACTTGGGAGTCATCATAGAACTGTATAAGCAAACCTTAAAGCTGCCAACTCTCTGCATTAGGACACTTCCTTTGTTGTTGCTAGCTAGTTCATTTGGTGCATGGCGCAGGGTGCCCTCTATATATCTGTGTTATAATATAGGAACTATCAGTAATTCTTTGTATTTGTGGAGTTCGTTTGGCTTCCGAATATGCCTGTATCTCCAAGGTAGCACTGGTTTCCTCTCATTGAAAATGTTCGCACCAATCAAAAGTGTAAACGTGATTACATCATAGTTCCAACCAGAAGACTTACAATACTGTACTGTTATTTCACTGTTGACCATAAGGAAGTGATGATATTCCTCTCTCTCTCTCTTTCTCTCTCTCCCTCTCTCTCCAGTATATGATTTAGCCACACCCACTGTCTCAACATTTCACTCCATCCATTCAAATGCAACTTCACTAATGGATGCCACATCATCAGTAAACTCCACCCCACTCGGAGCCCCTCCCCCTCCACAAGACTCCACTCCCTCCTCTAGTAACTTCACCCACTCACACCCAAAGCTGAGAAGAATATCTCAACAGGTCCAAACGGTTGATTTGCAGTTTAAATCACCTTTGACACCACCATCATCAAACACAAAGGAAGCTCCATCCATGCAAAATGTCCTGCAACTTGCTCCACCCCCTCCAGCAAAATCACGCCCATCACAAGTCGTCGTCACGAGTTCGACTGACAATCTTCTCTACTGTGCTGATGATGAAGAGGAGACAAGTAGTTTTACCACATTTAAATCCATACAAAAGACACCAGGTGAGCAAGATTACTGGTAATTTAATTAATTAACTCTTAGGCATGGAGATCTTTACTGTTTACTGGTCAAATTACATTTCTGTGTCCTATAAGACAAATTACATTATAAGTGACTGCAAGTGCATCCATGGTTGTATTCATTTCCCCTCTCTCCTTTTTTTTTTAATTTTCAGCCAAGAGGACTCTTACTAGTGAGAGTGTGAGCAGTATGGGCAGCGAGAGTCTGATGTCCTACGTCCTCACGCCGGAAATGCTCAATGGAGGACAGCGCTCTCGATCTGGAACAATCGGCAGCTTACAGTCGCAATCTTCTACTTTCAGCGACATCGGTGCCACACCAAAACGTACATCTACTGGTTCAAGTTTGCAGCATCAGCAATATCTCTCTCTAAGTGCAGCTACTGCAGGTATTTAATACTATCCTATGCATAATATGGGATATGCAGTACACTATGTGTGGACCTATAGCTGTTATGGATAATGGCTACCACTCCTAAGCTAGCAGCTTTGTAAATAAATGCCACACAAGGCTCTCCTGCTAGACTAGACAACCAAGTTTACACACATGCTATACTGTACTCTGTTACTGTTTAGTACACAGGTACCTATGTATGTGGGAAGAATTGCACCCCTAAGACAGCCAGTGTTGTAGGAATGGCCCGGGAGTGTGCACGTGCTTGCTTCAGTGGGAGTTCGATCAGTACTGGCACAGACCAATAGTTGTGATCAGCAGTTTTGACGTTGTATGTGATACTTAGACAAAGTGAGTGCTAGCTGAGCTTCTCTCTGCATCAGGTGATCAGCTGTACAGTAGCTAGCTGTGTGAGCATAATAATGCAGCTGTATGCATAGCATAGTATAGTAGTAATGACCTCCTTGGTGCAACTAATATGATGGTCATCATGACCATTAAGTACATGAGTATTCTAATGGCTAACAGAAATGATAGCACCATATATGTGCATACAATGCCACTGTTTCCAAGGAACTGTGTAGCTACACAGCCTATTGCTCAATGCAAGACAGATATCATAAGTAACTAGCTATTGTTCTACAACCAGACCTCCATGTAGCAGCATGCAGGCAGACAGGGTCAATGTTTGTACCCCATGTCAAAACTGAAGCACTATATAGCTACACTATTGAACTAATTATACCATGTCTCAAGCACTTGTAAGCTACATCTATAGGTGCAAGGTGGGGGGAACTTTCGTGATAGGAAACGCAAACCTTTGATGTGGTTTATTCATGTAGCTTGGTTGTCACGGTAATAATGGAACTACCTTCCTCTCGCTCGAAAGGAAACTCTCTTTGAGGTTCTTCCATATTAGGCCTCCTACTACACACGTGTGTGTACGTAGTACATAGTCCTGGCTATAAATGCGCCATACAAAGGGCTGTACCTGTAGTGGGTAGCTAGATAGACAGACTAAGCTGTTTTTGAAATACCGTTGAGTTTGTATTCGCAAGGACCTTTTTGATAGATAAACTATGTCTGGATTTAGGTAAATTCTGGGCCATCTGCTATATATACACAAATAGTTCCTATCCAAAGTCAGTATACTCTACATAGTTGTAGTCAATATATATACGTGTATAGCCAGTGGTAACCATATCTGCTGAAAACTGAGTAAGAAGCTATCATGATATCTTTGTTTCATCGCCTCAAAACTTCCTTAGGTCGGGGCAACAGAAGCTCCCTTTGTGAAGATCAACTCATTTCCAGCTCTGCCACTGTTGAAGTAAGACATGTGCAGTCAGGACTAGCCCACGATGCGGTCAAAAGCAGTGACAAAGAAGCTGATCAAAATATTCTACATTTGAAGCTGCCTAGACACCTGAGAATAGAGCAGAGCCGGCCATTCAGTGCTGGCTGCCTGCCTGATCAGGTGGATTTTGCTGCTTTAGGTAATGGCAGTGCTTCTCCTACTACAGCAATTGTAGCAAACTCAGAATTAGAAGCTAAATCAAGCAACTTGACCAGTCCTACTGTCAGACTTTTACACACTTTGAAGCTCTTAAGCCATTCAAGCCAAGAGGAGAGCACTCTTGATAGAGGTACACGTTCCAGGAACAGCAGTGCAGGACTGATTGATTCACGAGAGGGGAGTGTGATTTTAGAAGATGGTGCAGAAACGGCGTCTCTGAATTCTCTCAGTTCTCCATGTAGGGCTAGTCCCACGGCTCAAAATAAGAAAGGCAGAAAGTTCAACAAACGGAAGAGAAAACTTATATCGCCACCTCACACGCCTCCACCCCTTCCCCCAACACCACCTCCACCATCGACTCTTCCTCCTGGACCTCCAACATTATTTTCACCTCCTATACCACCTCCACCATCGACTCTTCCCCCTGGACCTCCAACATTATGTTTACCTCCTATACCACCTCCAACATCGACTCTTCCCCCCGGACCTCCAACATTATTTTCACCTCCTATACCACCTCCACCATCAACTCTTCCCCCCGGACCTCCAACATTCCCGCATGCCCCTCCTATACCACCTCCTCCTTCATCCTTGCCCCCCGGACCTCCAACATTCCCTTATGCCCCTCCTACTCCACCTCCCCCTCCATCATCTCTTCCCCCTGGCCCCCCAACTCATCCATTTCCCCCTCCCACTCCTCCTCCGAGAGCAATAAGAGTTGGAAATATAACTGACATTGGAGCAGCTAGCATCAGAAACTCTGTTGAATCAGACCTAGGGGAGTTTGAAGCTGTAAATTCGACACAGGAAGGGTATCCAGTTTGTGTATGCTGTGGCATAAAGATTGACGAGAACAACACACCAGTTGAGCAAGGTGAAATGCCATGTAGAGTACAACTTACAAATTGTAGTACAAATAGGTCATCAAAATGCTCTATGCTAACCTTGTTTTGTGGAAAGTGTAACTAAAAATGGTAGCTCTACCTGCCAGTGCTTCATATGCCGGCCCTGATATCTTTTCCCTGATAGGCTATCTATGGCGTGATAGCATAGTACAAATCCACGCATGAGAAACTTAATTTGTGAAACCAGCCAACTTCGGGTAGTGGAGTATATTTGTATGAGATCATGAAATACAACTTTCAGTTGGTAAATAAGTTATTTGTGTACTCATAAGAATGTGATGTTTACAATTCTTATTGCACATTTGCATAGCAGAAGATCCAGTATACTTGCGTGTACTGCCTGACAGTGACCATGAGTCATGTGCAGTTGATGTCAGTGAACCTAACACAGTTGATACCACTGATGCTGATACATGTGCAGTTGATTCCACTGAGACAAAACCAAAAAAGAAGTTTCTACGAAAAGAAGATTCAGGTACTTATATTCGCACCACATGTACATGTACATGTATAAAATCAACTGTAGTATACATATGCACGTATACATATGTGTAGACTACACACACTCTCTCTCACACACACACTACACACACAGCTGCATCCTACCACGTCCTGGAGCAGGGGAAGCTAATCTGTATGGAGTGCCTAAACGAAGATGGCCCTATTTACCACGAGCTAGAGGTTGTCCAGTCTGACAGCGAACTACTGACAGAGGATCCCTTTCCTCCTGTACCTCCGAGACAAAGACGTCCAAAACCAAAAGACCCGATTTACGAACGAGTCAGTAGCCTGAGCAAACACCAACTTCAGCCTGCCAGAAGGGTGAGCGCAAGCTCAGAAGAAGGCTCCTACATCACTAGTAAGTTTTGGAGAAGAATTTCCCCTACAATAATTGAAAGTCTTACTAAGGCTTTGCGTGTTGTTGTAGTCTCTTTCTTTGTTTTCTTTGCCTATACTGATATTGAATTATCTGCTTTCTCTTTTCATTAGATGTGGGACGGAAACCAAGATCTCTGTACCTTGGATCCAGCTCTGATTACGAGTCAGTCCAGTCTCAGACTAATACATCACCATTTTTCCACTCAAACATCAGTGCACAGCAGATTGCTGCAAAATTTGAGCAGAGGGGGAGACAGTCCGAGCCCCTTCCCTCTCCTCCCCCTCCCCCTCCTCATAGAAACAGGCCACACCCACCTCCACTGGCGAAGCTACGGGGAGAACGGGAGCACAGCACAAGCAGCCATGACTACGAAAGTGTCTCGTCGTTTGAGCACACCCAGGTAAAGAGGAAAGTGTCAGATCATGACTATGCTCACATTGGACCTGCCCCTAGTCTGGAGAGCCTTGATGAACCACTGAGCAGCCCACCATATGTACCGGATGGAGGTGAGGGAGAAATTTAATAGAGAATTAGGAGAGTTTTTAGCGTGTTTCTATATGAGCACAAGTCTACAGGCACAATTTCAACGAGGCTTAATGATTGGTAGTTATCATTAATTGATAGGGATATAATTATAGTTATTTAAACTACAATTTCAGTATTTCATTCATTTATGCAGCAATGCGGGCAAAGTTGTTGAAGATTGACTCTCAAGGATATGCCACAGTCATTCCTGCTGGTGAAGTACTTGACAGTGATGAAGTCGACTGTCTACAGTTTTCAGACAGTGAACAGTGCCCGATCGATCCAAGCCAGATGAGTTGCAGGGACGATGACAACAATGACAACTGGAGGGAACAAAGAGAGAATGGCTATGCTCCACTCACTCCTCAGAGAAGAAGAGAATCATCAAAGTCAGCTAGTAGAACTGTCAAAGATGGTGAAGATGAAGAATGTAAGGACAAACTACCTCCACCCTCACCTCCATTGAGTACAACTCCACAAGACTATGAAGTGCCAATGAACATACTACAACAGTCACCAAGTAGGAGCAGCACTGTGGTCTCTCCAGCTAGGCTGACCAAACAGAGAGCAGTCAGTTCAACATCCGAAGCTGAGACAAAGAGGCTTTCTTGCGTAAGTAAGAGTAGTGGTGGTGACGTGATGCAGGAAGGACCGGAAGGAAAACTTGAGAATGGGGAAGCTGACTTGGAAGAGGTGAAAGGTCATGATGAAGTGTTTGATTCCGGTATTGAGACATCAGCAGATTCTCAAGACACTGCACAAACAGTAGCTAGCTCGAATAATAGCTCTAAGTCTGATGAACAAAATGAGCAGGAGGGCCATAGTGAACTTGTCACCAACAATGATAGTGCTAATAAACATGAGGAAGATCATAGTGGAATAACTGGCTCTGACAATAGAGCTAATGGCTCCACCAGGCCACGAGCAATGACAGTGCATGCAGTGCTGGGAGAGAGCCACACAGATGGTGAGGTGTGTGTACGTTACGATGGCACACAACTTGTTCAGAGAAACGGAGGCAATTCACTTTATAGAAAACAGACTAGCATGCCGTCATTGCTTCAACCAAAAGCTCTGCACATCTCACTGGACCAAAACAGACATGCGATCGTGTGAGCAATTAACACAGCTGAGTTCTTTTAATACATTGTTCTTATTTTTGTTTTGTTTGTCCATTTTCAATGTGTAGAATCATTGTGATAAAAAGTGAGCATTTTATGTACAACTTGTGCTGCTGTATACGTATTACTATAATATAAAAAAATTATATTATCAACAGTGACATTTTGAAATGGTCGGTAAAAGGATGTTAATTTGTTTAAAAATGTGAGCTGCTATCAGATTCTGTGAATGAGTGTTCAATTGCTAAATTCCCCCAAAACAGTGGCAATTGTTAAGTTTGGTCGTCAACATCAATCTCCTCAGGGATCTGTACAATTACAATAATACTTATTATCAGTATATTATTATATTATATCAATCATCCATGCTCGAGTTCATGCCGGTTGCATACTGGCTGTGTTTCAGGTCTTGATGGCTTCTCCACTATTGGAGGCAGTTCAATACCAGGTGAGGTCTTTTGTATTTCCATCTTGGCTGGTTTTGGAGGACTCTGTAAGTTATATTACAGAACAGTTAAGATGTTCACCAACACTGTGACACTTTTAAGTGTATATTGTGTAATTAGGTGAATACAACAGAGCAAATACAGCAGTGTATAATATATACTCCTTTGGAGTACATCGCATTAATAATGGTCATACCATCTCAATTGGCGGGAAAAGTGACAGCGCTTTGGTTCTTGTTCTGTGCATTTCATAGTCTCCCTCCCACCTCTTTGTGCTGTACTGCGGTCTCACTGTCTGAATTCGACGTAGGATGGCCTGATTCTCACGGCTTATCTTATCCATCTCATTCTGCCTCTTGGTGTAGTTCAAACTACAAAAAGTAAGCAAAAATCTGCTGAAAATTTAGTAGAGCGATATTCTAAGAGGTGCTGAATAACTAAAAGCACCTTTTCTTTGGTCTCCAGTCCAAGTTGCGATGGTCTACTCGACCAGTGGTGTGCATGATCTGGTTCATTCGAGTAAGGAGCTCAGTGTTATGGCGCTGAATAGTAGACTGCCTTTCTTCTTCCAGCTACCAATGATTCAGAAATTTAGTGTAAAAATAGATAGATCGTGTCTGAGATAACGATTAAGACACATTCACTCACCCTTTGTCTTCGCAGGTTCTGCTTGATGTGTATAAAGTTTCTCGGCAGCCCATTGTCTACAGATGGCTTTATCCTGCGAAGCTAGAAATAGAAAAAAGGGCGGGGCTCGTTAACACTTGTAGTCGCTAGCTAACTTAGTGGCTAAATATCAGCTGTAGCTAGCTCACTCCTTACCCTGTCTTGGTGCTCGCGATATTTTCTCTCATCCCACTTTCTCTGTAGGAGCCTGTTGGCCGATGGAGTCACAGTACTCTTGCCCGAGGCGCCCGCTGAAGCCATGACTTCCTTGTGCGGCCAGCCGGACAGCTAGCTTCTCGCTTTAGCAGCCTTCAGATGACCGATACTATTCAATATCTGCAGCTAAGATAGCTGCCTATAGCTGCCTATAATAGGTCATGAACCTTGCTCTTATGGCTGTTTTTGGCTACGCGTTGCCATAGGCACGTATGAAAATCATAGTGGCATAATAGCATGAATACCTAATGCGCATGCGTATAATAATTATGGATCGGGTAAAGGGTCCTAATACTTGCAGGCATGGTTAATATCCCTTAAAAGGAAACTAGCTGCGAATACATTGTAATCATGGTGTCCACCTTTGCAGCGGTGATAATCTTCTCTCTTCTGGTGAAGAGCAGCAGTCAAGGTATAGTCTATAAAATATGACACTAGTATGAAAATCCAAGCTGTAAATAATTAATAGTAAGGCTCAACTCAGTAAGTCATAGATTGTCGTGTCCTTTCATTAGAAGAGTGTGACTGCTGTGGAAAAGCTAAGCAATCGATAGCTAATAATGATATTCATGTGGAGATTTCAGTAAATCCACTATTGGAAACGGATCCAAAAGTAGATCCTACAGAAGTAGAAATATCAGAAAGCAACAGGGCCCATGGTGTTCTATTATGTCACCAAGCCGAACAGCCTTTGATACCTACTTAACATTTAAATTTAACTCTATGTATCTCATAGAGATGCTTAGCATATCTGGTGACCCAGATCATAATGATAGATATGCCACAGCTCTAACTATCCAGAGTAATACTGGTCAAGGATTTGCGCTTATTAATAACGATAACTCTGGAATTCCACAGGTGAGCCAATTCAGCTACATACTATAGGCACACATAGCTAGCCAAATGCTTTTTGAATACATTGGAAGGTATTCAATACATCTTTAACACGTGGTGATGATGTGAGGAACATCAGCTTGGACAAGCCTGTGCTAGCTACTTCATTACAAGTCAGACCACATACTTGGACAGGAGATTGTCCCTGTATGAGAATAGAGCTGTATGAATGCCTCCATAGCAATAGTGAGTCTTGCGACTACCCCCCTTATGTGTATGTATAGCATTGGACAATAGTTTCCATATACATCAGTGCACACAAATAATCCAATTGTATAGCCAGTATTGTTGAGATAATTGAACAATACCAACACACACACTATTGCAGATAGTAACAATATTACCAGTACAGATGCTTTCAACGCTAACAGCACAGAAGATGATTGCTATCCCCAAGAACGTGTATTAATCACACTTGGGATTGGGGCAGCATTATTGGGATCACTGGTCACCATAGCAATCATACTGGCAGCTGTGGGCATCGTCTGCTGTTATCGGCACATCAAGAAGAGAAAACTTGGTTTAACAAGGCAATTAAAAATTAACACTTGTGCTTGATAATGTTTCATGACTATTTTCTATACACATAGCAACTCCAAAAGAAGAACCTCGAGCATGGATAGCGACGCAACTCTCAGGGTGGTCAACAATATTCTTTACCGCAAGTGAGTGTAGCTAGACTATGATATCTATTGTGCGCTTGGAGACCCTTAGTAATCCAGAGTCATTATGACTTAGTAACTGCTAGAGAGAATTAAACTACTAAGCAGTAATTTATTGATGAGAGAAGAGATATTGTTGAGCAAATTAATTTTTTGTTATTAAGTTTTGTGAATGATTTCAGGAGACCCTCAGATAAACGCCCCCTGACATCTTCCACAGCAAGTACACTGGTATATGAAACAGTACCAGGTCAACAAGACCCCAATCAGTGCAAGGAGTCAACAAAGCCACGGGATAGAGAAAATATTGAAGAACACAATTATGTGCAAGAAACACTGAACAAACAGCAATCCACTGAAGCTATTCCTGTTTATGAGATCCAATATGAACCAGTGAAGATTGACAAAGGTCTTAGTGTGATCGAAGAGGAAGGAGAGGACTTAAATGACACAAAGCAGCGTAAGTTGAGGGAGACTGGAGGGAGCAATGGCACCATGAGTAGCCACCACTCCTACGAGATCATAAAGGACAGAGAAGATGCAATACTTGAAGCATCTACGGAATCTTCTCTAGACAACAAGCAAGAAAGAGACATGGACAATGGACAACTGCAGCAGGGTGGTGGTGGAACTACAACCAACAGAGGAGCTGCAGCAGTGAAGAAAGGAGCTAAAAACGTGATGTATGAGAATATTACGATTGCCATGTCACCTGATGTAAGATATTAAATTTTTAGCATACATGCTCTTTATGTGTACATACATTATTAACATCGTGTTCACTACCCATGCAGAGTCGCCATGCTCTATTCTGTGAATCCAGTGGACCTCAACACTTTGCTGTTTAGAGACACCGGACCTAGCTATTTTATAGAAATTGCATCAACTGATTGAAACTACTTCATAGTTTCCTACTATAGTACTACATGTAATTGTGTGTATGCCTATTCTCTATATTTGGTGCTTCCTGGTATTGTGGTCAGATGTATGACACTTTGGGCTGCTCCATAACTGATGTGGATGCAATATCATAATGAGAATACAATAGCAATGCAATTCCCTGATTATTCAGCTGCATAATCATCATGCCAAAGAAGCAGTTATCTAAGCTAGCTATCATCGACTAACACAAAAGAAAGCTAGAGTTAGGCTACACAGATGGAAGGTCACATATCGCATACTGGTGTACTTCAGCTATTAATACAGACTCTGCTACTGTCGATTGCTTTTGGAGTTTCACAGATCAAGGCTGAGAATCACGAAATTTTAAGTAAGAAAGTTTATAGAAATTGTATTAGCTAATTGTGTGCTACAAAATCGAGTATTTGATTAAGCTCAATCTTATCCTTCAGGCTGTAAGACAAGAGAGGTGTTTCTCTCCTTGAACAGAACACTGGCACCACTGGGAGGGGTTACTTCTTCAGATGATGCCTTTGGCTATCCAGCCACATATATCTATCACTTTGGATACGGTGAAGACGAATATATTGATACGTGGTGCACAACTGCAGAAAGTGACCCCAATCCATACATTGAGATGGAGCTGACACAGCCTGTGCTTATCACACAGATACTGTTTAGTGGTAGAACCAGCACATTAGGCATCTTCCATGCAACCAACCTCACCCTAGAGTATTCTCCACCTGGCAACAAAACCATCCTCAACTACTACACCACAGAGTCAGGCAACATAAAGGTTCGATCTACTACACATACACACTTTTACACACTATCTATACCTTGTACTTAGTCCCTCATGGTGTATGTATTGATTCTGCTACATTATTTTGCTGCTCCTGATTTGAACTCCCTAGCACCACTGGAGCGATCTTTGCTGACAGAGCGCATTCGCCTAAGAATAGTGGAATGGTCTATCAGTGGCACTTCATCAGTCCAATACATATGCTTAGGAGTTGGGTTATATGGCTGCCTAGCTACTGAAGGTATTGAATTTTTTTGCCAATATCGCAATAATGTGAACATTTATTATCAAGAGATTTAATATACCTGTAGATAGCTATCTCATTAGCTTTTTTATCTGCATAGCTATAAACTTGGAAATGCCAAGTACGACAGTAGAGAGGCAGTTTGTTAGCACGTGCAACATTAAAGAGGGAGAGACTCAGAGGGAGTTCAATCCCACTGCATTACTCGCAGTTGGAATTGGGGCAGCACTATTAGGAACACTGACCACCATATCACTCACGTTGTGTGTTGTGGGCATAATCCATCACTATAAGCAAAACAGGAAGAAAAAATGGTACACTTGTTACAGTCATAATTATACATAAAATAAAGAGCAATTCAAGTATACTATTATGGTATATTACATGTATATTAATTTTATGGGCATATTGTAGTCATTGCAGGACAGTTAATATGAATGCAAGTGTCAACACAGGCAATGAAGCATATGGCATAATTAATAAACATGATAACATTGAACTACAAACCAATGAGTGCTACAAGTCAGTTCCATCAGCTGAGCCAGCATTAGCCGCACCAGATGAGGGCTTGGAGAATACATACACTACCATACCATCTACCACAATTGGACATTAATAATTACTTTAGAGTACTTTTCTGATTCTGTAGAGTTGATTATTTCAGTGTGCATGCATACTATAACTATATCATATTACAAATGGGTATACTAAGTTAAACACTATCTAAGCATTAAAAAACTTACACTTACACCACCAGGGACAAAAATGCCTTAAATTTCATTACTCAGGGTCACCATTCAGTCTTTTTCTGCAGTCATCGGGGAACACATGCATGTGTAACAAATTGTCTACCACTATAAGCTATTCCTAACTGATATCTCTATTTGACATTTCCTCCAGCATGTGGTCTATGCCATGCCCTAATCTAGAACTTGTGGGTTGTGATGTCATTGTGACACAATAATATTATGCTACTCTCCGATTAGTCCATATAAGTGCGCAAAAGCAGTTTCATTGAGCCAGTCATCAAGAAAAAGGTTTAGATAACACAATGTTTTGAGAGATAAAGTTTTTGAAAATGTATAGCTTGATACTGAATATAGTAGTGCTGTTTTCTTGCATTGCTACTAACACTGCCCAGGCGGATCTTCAAGGAGAGGGAAGCAACAATTCTAGGGTGCTAGGTAAGTTGAGTAGATACACAGCTATCTAGCTACCTGTATCTGTCAGTTTACAATTATGTCAATATTGGATGCACGATTAGGTTGCGAAAATGGTGAAGTACTTCTTTCGAATGATTGTACTTTAGTTTGGTTCAAGCTTCAAGGAGCTTGACAAGCGCCACCATAGACAAGCATGGTGCCATAAGGATAACATAACTCTGTCTTAATATGGTGCACTGATGATGATGATCCCAATCCGTACATTGACATGCAGTTCACATCACCAATACTAATAACCATGATGATATCCACTGGCTCCAACATCATTAACCCAGCCGTGGCAGGCTAGGGACTTACTATGTCTCCAACTTAGCCTGTAGAGGTGGGAGAACACAGTGATGCCTCGAACGGTGTCCATCTTGAAGAAAGTGCCCCACGAGCAGATAGTATGGTTGATAATGGGGCATACAATAGAGAGAGTTATGGTGGTTGTGTGTCCAGGCCGAATGACAGCAAGGTGGAGGAGGAGGGGCAGTATGAAGCAATTGTTGCACTTTAGAGCAACTCTAGCTATAATTATGTGACAACAATGCCCCTCCCTAGTCCCAGCAGGGAAGACTGATCAGATAACTATTATACATACTATAGCTATAATATTATGTGCTCAATAAAAATTAAAATAGTAACGACTCGACGTTGTGTATGCATTCAATGCTTGTATAATACATAGCGTGAACTGTACTGACCATAAATCACAACACATGATATAGCTAAACTTCAAAATCATTCACAATAATCATGCATTGTGATTTGTCACATGGACGATGGACAACTGCAGCAGGATGGTAGTGGAATTACAAGTACTGAAGCTTACAGAGGAGCTGCAGCAGTGAAGAAAGGAGCTTAAAACGTGATGTATGAGAATATTACGATCGCCATGTCACCTGATATAAGATATTAAATTTTTAGCATGCATGCATACATTATTAACGTCATGTTCACTGCCCAAGCAGAGTCACCATGCTCTATTCTATGAATCCAGTGGACCTCAACACTTTGCTGTTTAGAGATACCTAGCTATTTTATAGAAATTGTATCAACTGATTGAAACCACTTCATAGTTTCCTACTATAGTACTACGTTTAATTGTGTGTATGCCTGTTCTCTATATTTGGTGCTTCCTGGTATTGTGGTCAGATGTATGACACTTTGGGCTAACCCCAAGCCCCATAACAGATATGGATGTGATACAATAGCACGCAATTCCCTGATCAGGCCATGTAAGGATATGACACAGAAAGCAGTTTTACAAATGGTTATTGTGCCTCAAGAGTCAGCCAAAGAGCTAGCTACGTGGTTTGAAATTTTGTGAACAAGTTAAAGTCTTTGAAAATGAATAGCTTGATACCATTGTTGTTTTGTTGTGCTGTATTCAATCCTGGCAATACTGCCCTAGGGGATCTTCAAGGAGAGAATTCTAGAATGGCAGGTAAGTTGAGCAAATGTAGCTCTCTATCTATCTATGTGTCACAAAATTGTAATCATAATGATGTAAATTTTGAATGCATGATTAGGTTGTGGAAGAGATGAAGTGCTTCTCTCAAACAACCGTACCTTAGCCCCACTCGACATGATTCAAGCTTCAAATAGCTTGGAAGATATTATCACAGCAGATGCCACTGATGTATACAGCTCTGGTACTACAACGTGGTGTACTGATAACAGAGACAATGATCCATATATTGATTTGCAGTTTACTTCACCAGTGCTAATCTCTAGGATGTTAACAAGGGGATACACCCGCCTCAGGGTAATAATAACATGTTCAATAAGGCGGTACTATGTCACTAATTTCACACTTGAATACTCACCACCGGACAACTCATCTGTGCTCAACTACTACACATCAACTGACGAATCAGCAGCTTCATCGGAGAGTAAAATGGTGAGTGGGTCAAGAACTCATCAAAATTAGCCTCACCCCAGGCTCTCTCTCCCAGCTCTTTAATATTCCACATTGAAAGCTGGGAGAAAGGGCCTGGGGACGAGGCTACATCAAAATCGCAATCTACTTACCATCATGAACATGATATTGTACTATAACAATAGTACTTTGCAGCACCAGAATTCACCACACTGATTCAATTTGAGAGGCCATTTCTGACTCAGCGAATTCGCCTCAGACCAGTGGAGTGGTTTGATGATGATGGCACTGACTTAGAGTTTGTGTGCCTGGGAGTGGCTCTGTATGGATGCCTCCAATCTGAAGGTTTGTGCTAATTTCATACTATACAGAATTACATTTTTAGTGATCACATCACTTTGATTTTCAGTAAGAAACACTAGTACTGTTGATACTCAGCCAGAGAAGGTCAACGACACCAAATCTTTGTCTATAGTCCTGTCAATCACTTTAATCACTATTGCTGGTCTTATTGTGCTGGTGGGTGTACTAGTTTACTTGCTTATCAGGAAACAAACAGCGAAGAAAAATGTTAGAAATCCTGACAGTGGATATTTATTTATGGAAAGGTCACAGCAATCGCTAAGTGATGAGCACAGCTTTACTGTTTCTGGCGCTGAGGGAATCAGGTATACAACACAAACTAATGCAGAAGCTAGAGTGTTTAGTAGTGGCATGTATAGCCCAGGATTTTGAATAGTGTATGTTCTTACCTTTTTTAGGCATAGCAACCACGAGACAAGACAGTCTAGCATCATAAAGAAGGTCGACAATCCCATATATGGAAAAGATAGGTACACAGTATAGCACAGGTACAGGTATGCATTGTGCTGTGATTTTAATTTGATATTTCAGGAAAGCAAGTATGGATGGGCAATCACACACTTACTCCTCTATCAGTGAACCGGACTATGAGCCTGTCGATTCCAGCAAACCACAGGCAACAGAGGGGCAACCAAGATACTTAGAATATGGCAACACAACAGCCAAAGATGGACTAGATGCCATTCCTGAAGACAATGAAGAGAATGTGAGTGTCATCATCAACTCCAGCTACAAGCCTGTAGAGGTGGGAGAACAAAGTGATGCCTCAAATGGTGTCCATCTTGAAGGAAGTGCACCACGAGCAGATAGTATGGTTGACAATAGGGCATACAATAGAGAGAGTTATGATGGTTGTGTGTCCAGGCCAAGTGACAGCAGGGTGGAGGAGGAGGGGCAGTACGAAGCAATTGTTGCACTTCAGAGCAACTCTAGCTATAATTATGTGACAACAATGCCCCTCCCTAGTCCCAGCAGGGAAGACTGAACAGATAATATGTGTAATACAATATAATTATTATAATAGTAATGACATTGTGTATGTAGCTATATATTCAATACTTGTATAATAGAGAATAATGATATTATGAAATATTCATTGTTTAGTATGAACTGTATGAAGTCACTGCACACACACAGAAGCACATAATGACACGCATGATATGGCTAAACTTCAAAATAATTCACCATCCAAATCAAGCACATGGATGTATGATCTAATGCTTTAGTGCGGTGGGGAAATAAACAGCTGCATTGTCTACCACTGGCTACTGTGTTATCTGTATTTGGCATTCCTACACACCTCTAGAGTAGGGGGACCTAAGGTGCTATCATGACTCACAATAGAGACCATGCTACTGGCTGCATTTCTTCCATTTAAGTGGTAGCAACTCGTCAAGCTACAACTGTGACATCAATACCTTTATATAGCAGGGAAGATTGATGATAATATTATACATTAGCTACATAGCATAACACAAAGTGAAACTATACCAAGTGTGACTCGTGCAGTCATACGTGACATGTAGGGTTTCTTGTTTATCTAATATCTATGTCCACGTCCTAATCTAGAGTCTGTGGGTTGTGATATCACTATGAGACACAACAAGGGATATTGATTGCTAAGCTATACTCTCTGTTTAGTCCATGAAAGTGCACAACAGTAGTTTCATGTGAGTCAAATGCATCAGGACAAAGTTTTAGATCACTAGCTACTGATGAGCAATAAACTGTCTTTGAAAATGTATATCTTGATAGCAATGCTGTTTTGCTACATTACTAGCAACACTGCCCAAGCTGGTCTTCAAGAAGAGGGAAGTAGCAGTTCTAGGGTGCTAAGTAAGTCGAGTCATAGATACACAGCTATCTATCTAGCTACCAGTGTTTGTCATATGAGTATTGGATACATGATCAGGTTGTGGAAATCATGAAGAGCTTCTCTCGAATGATCGTACCTTAGCCCCACTTGAGCTGGTTCAAGCTTCAGCGAGTGTGAACTCTGTTGGAGCATATGCCACAAGAATATACGACTCTGTCTTAACATGGTGCACAAATGATAATGATCCCGATCCGTACATTGACATGCAGTTCACGTCACCGATACTATTAACTATGATGGTGTCCACAGGTTCCACAATCATTAATCCAGATGGTGTGCTAGGGATTTACCATGTCTCTAACTTCACACTTGAATACTCACCACCTGATAACTCTTCCATACTAAATTACTATACATCTACTGTAGATTCAGCCATACCAGAGGTGAGTCCACAAGTATGTAGTTCTATCTACCTTTTGTTTTAGTATTTCCCAGTTCCAAATTTCACTACACTGATTCAATTTGAGAGGCCATTTCTGACTCAGCGAATTCGTCTCAGACCAGTGGAGTGGTTTGATTCAGATGGTGACATTTTTACAGTGCAGTATCTGTGTCAGGGTGTGGCCCTGTATGGATGCCTTCAATCACAAGGTATTCCATAATCACAATATGCTATGACTAACAGTAAAAGATGTGGTTACCACGGTACCCTAGTTGCTGACGCTTCTCACGCCACTTTCAGTTAGAATTATGATAGGCTAACTGTATTGCTGATGCTAGCATACTATCAATATCATATATGAAAGAGCATATGCACAACTAACCCAAACGTATGACAACATTCAGGTCAGAATTCTGATATTGTACAAAGCAATAGTAATACAGAGAGGGCCACCACGTTAATCGCAGTTGGAATTGGGGCAGCAATATTTGGAGCACTGCTCACTGTAGTGATGATAATGGCAGTTGCGAGCATAGTCTGCTATTGTCAGAAAATCAGAAAACAAAAAGTTTTAGTGAGGTGAGCTAGTAGCAATCAAACAATGTAATATTATGATTGTGTCAATGTACGTAAGCTCTAGGTGTAAGTTTGACACGTAATATTCTTGTCCATTACAGGCAGGACTCCACCACTGCAAAGAATACAGCATACGGTATAATTGACAAGCGTGAGAACATTGAACTCCAAGCAAACAAGTGCTATAAGTCAGTTCCACCAGCTCAACTGACTTCAGCTACACGACACGAACACGTAGAGAGCTTCTACTTTAATTAAGTTATCTGTATTTTTATTGGAAGTAGCTACACCGACTGCTGACTCAACGTTTCAGTTTGTATGCATGTATATGACAAACCATAGCTACTATGTTTAATTCGACATTATAATTTTCCTCAGTATTGAATGTATTATGGCCTACATACCATGCCCTCTGGCAGAATCTAGGGTATGGGAGCATGCATGCATTGTGTGTGGTTTAAAATTCTCAAATAAGCTCATTCATTGTGATGGATTTGCAACATACCAGACTTAAGACAATAAGACACCCCCAGATATGGTAAGCATCTGTTTATTCAGCTGCATAATCATCATGCCAAAGAAGCAGCTAGCTATGTTATAGCTAGCTATCATCGACTAACACAAAAAGAAAGTTAGAGTTAGGCTACACAGATGGAAGGTCATATATCGCATACTGGTGTACTTCAGCTATTAATACAGACTTTGCTACTGTCGATTGCTTTTGAAGTTTCACAGATCAAGGCTGAGAATCACGAAATTTTAAGTAAGAAAGTTTATAGAAGTTGTATTAGCTAATTGTGTGCTACAAACTCGAGTACTTGATTAAGCTCAATCTTATCCCTCAGGCTGTAAGACAAGAGGGGTGTTTCTCTCCTTGAACAGAACACTGGCACCACTGGGAGGGGTTACTTCTTCAGATGATGCCTTTGGTTATCCAGCCACTTATATCTATCACTTTGGATACGGCGAAGACGAATATATTGATACGTGGTGCACAACTGCAGAAAGTGACCCCAATCCATACATTGAGATGGAGCTGACATCTCCTGTGCTCATCACACAGATATTGTTTAGTGGTAGAACCAGCACATTAGGCATCTTCCATGCAACCAACCTCACCCTTGAGTACTCTCCACCTGGCAACAAAACCGTCCTCAATTACTACACCACAGAGTCAGGTGACATAAAGGTTCGATCTACTACACGTACACACTTTTACACACTAGCTATACCTTGTACTTAGTCCCTCATGGTGCATGTATTGATTCTGCTACAGTATTTTGCTGCTCCTGATTTGAACTCCCTAGCACCACTGGAGCGACCTTTGCTGACGGAGCGCATTCGCCTAAGAATAGTGGAATGGTCTATCAGTGGCACTTCATCAGTCCAATACATATGCTTAGGAGTTGGGCTATATGGCTGCCTAGCTACTGAAGGTATTGAATTTTTGCCAATATCGCAACAATGTGTACGCTTATTATCAAGGGATTTAATATACCTGTAGATATCTCTTACCTTTTTTTTTATTTACATAGCTATAAACTTGGGAATGACAAGTACAACAGTAGAGAGGCAGTTTTCATCTCCATTTCAGTCAGCTACCACGGATAATGATAACAGCAGGACAGCTGCTCAGATCATCATCAGAGACCATCAAGCACTGGCTATTGTTCTGCCCATTGCTCTGCTCACGATTGCCATCAATGTACTACTCATGGGGGTGAACGTGTACATCTGTGTTTTCTTAAAGCGGTCGGAGAAGGAGACTAACAGAGACGAGAAGATCCACGGCTATGAAAATCTAGAATGGTCCTCAAACTCGGTGGAGCTAAATGATTTAAGTACACCAGGCTATGTGAATACTCCATCTAAAGGGTGACTAGCCTCGTCCCCAGGCTCTCCAATCTTTTCAACGTTGCACGAGAAACAACGTTGAAAAGATCAGGGAGCCTGGGGACAAGGCTAAAGGTGACCACTTTTTATATTACAGCCCTAAATATGTACTGGATTCGAAACCACATGCAGGTCTGGCAGGAAAGAAAGTGTGGTCAAGAAGGTGGACAATCCAATATATGGAAGCAGGTGATCCTCACATTCATGCGCTAGAATAATAAAGTTTACCATATATGTGTCACAATACTTAATTACAGCCCTGTTTCTCAGTTGGAGGAGACAGACGTTGATCATGACGCACACATCTACACGTCAGCCAGTGAGACAGGCTATGAACCCGTTGATCACGACATACACACCATTCATGAAGAAGGGGAGGAGGAAGATATGCTAGACAATCTTGCCTACGGGAAGACAGAGAATGGTGGAAGTGAAGCTATTAGACTCTCTGAATTTCAATGTGAAGCAGCTGTGGAGCTCAAAGGGAACCAGAGTTATAACTTGGCACCGACAACATCAGTGTATCAAGATGAAGGAGAGTACTCCTATCCAGCCTCCAGCATTGTATCACCAACAGACTGATGACTCCATAACAACTCGTAAAGTCCATAATTATAGTAGTGCCTTCTTCGGATTTAGGTGTGCACGTGTGACTGTTGTTGTTGCTTGTTTGAAGGATTTTAATTAACCCTACTGTTATACTATTATATGCACACTCTTTGGTTTTGTGAACATCTATTTATTATTATGTATACCAGTATGATATATAGCTAACTAGCTAAGGTTGAGATTGTCACTTCAACAAGAAACCTACAAAAAAGGGGCCAACCATTGTTCCTTTATAGGAAATCTTAGTTAAGCCTACACAACTGTGAAGTCAATTAACACCACACCACACAATTTGTAACATTATACTTGATAGGAGGTCAATGTGATATACCTAATAAGGTCAAGCACGTATTGGCTAGAAGTTGGTGAAGATAATCATAGAGAACTTACAATCAATATAGATCCATGATCTAGTATATTGTACAGTGTGCTATCACTGTAAAAACAAATTAGTTATTTTAACCTAATGTGGGTTGTCCTAGTTGCACTCCCTACTTCCTTCATGATAATTCTCACAATGCTGACATGTAAGGCAACTATAGTGCTCTCTCCTTTACATATAGAATCTGATCTATGCAAAATATGCCACTTGTTGCTTCAGTTCATAGCATAGCTGTTGTAGGAGTGTACGTGGCTTTTTACAGCAACAGCCTATAGCTGCCTGCTAACCCTCCTAGAGCAATACCTCAATACCTCGTACATTCCTACAACAACTATGCTATTGACTGAAACAACTAAGAGGCACATTTTGCATAAATATATATGCAGAGGAGAGAACACTAGTTGCGTTAGCTACATGTCAGCATTGTTAGAACTGTTGTGAGACAAGTAGGAAGTGCAAATGGGACAACCCACATTAGGTTAAAATAACCAATTCATTTTTACAGTGATGTTATTGTATACTAGTGATCCGCAATGCATGTGTGGCACTGATGGGTTACAAAGTTCAAATATCGCTCATCCTTGAATACATACTTTAATGATCTGTGGTATGCATATCAGAGTATCCAGGAAATCTCAGATATGCTGTTTGTTTACTGTGGCTGATATCATTGTGCCAGAAAGTTAGCAGCTAGCTAGTTAAACCTTGCTATGCAAAATTAAAGACGTGGCAGAAGTTATACAAATGAAGGATTGGATATTGTGTAATTGTGTACTTCAGCTCCTGATACTGTCTCTGCTACTGTCTACTGCCCTTGGAGATCCACAGGCCAGGGCTGAGAGTCATGGACCTCTAAGTAAGCAAATCTATCATGAAAGCTAATTGACTGAGTCACTGATAATCTTATCCCTCAGGCTGTAAAATGAGAGGGGTATTTCTCTCTCTGAACAGAACACTAGCACCATTGAGAAGGGTTACACCTTCAGACAATTCCTCTGGTTACCCAGCCACAAATATCTACAATTTTGGATATAGCGAAGGCAGATTTTTTGATACATGGTGTGCAGTTGATTTTCGTGGTGATCCATTCATTGTTCTGGAGCTGACACAGCCTGTGCTCATCACACAGATATTGTTTAGTGGTAGAAGCGAACGATCAGTACGCTTCTTCTACGTGACTAACCTCACCCTTGAGTATTCTCCACCTGGCAACAAAAACATCCTCAACTACTACACCACGGAGACTGGTAGCGTAAAGGTAATATTTTTTCACTAATATCAAATTATTTTGTCTAGTGTTGCAATTATCAAATTAGCCATGCCACAATCATGATGTTTATATATACATTTGCTACAGTACTTCACTATACCTGATTTGAACACCTTAGTACAATTGGAGCAACCTTTGCTGACTGAGCGAATTCGCCTGAGACCAGTAGAATGGTTTGATTCTAATGATTTAAGTTTTGAGTACATATGTTTGGGTGTTGGCCTCTATGGTTGCCTAGCCACAGAAGGTACGATCATTTCTGCTAATGCCCCAGTATGCATATACTCATGGGATTAGCTAGCACATAGCCACTTAATTATTTATTTAATTATAGCAATAAACTCGGGTATGACAAGTATGACAGTTGAGGAGGAGTCAACATCTCAAGCTCCATCAGCTACCACAGACAATACTAATGATAACAGTGAAACAGCAGCACAGATCATCGCTGCAAGTGTAGTCAGAGACTGCCAAGCTTTGGCAATTGTTCTTCCCATTGCTCTGCTCTCAATCATCATCAATGCTGTATTTGTGGGGGTGGGTGTGTACATCTGTATCTTTCTAAGGCGGCAGAAGGAGACTAACGGAGAGGAAAAGAATCATGATCACAGGAACTTAGAATGGTCATCAAAGTCAATTGAGCTCGCTGCACCAGTGCATGGTAACACTCTGTCTGATCGTGAAGGGTGAGCACACTTCTTTTGTTTCGATAACTTATCATGCCCTACACTGTAGCTATAGTATAGCTATGTAGCCAGCCTTATCTTTTTTTATGACAGTGGTATAGACATTACAAAAATACTGGATTTGAACTCTTAGGTTTGATAGGAGAGAAAGTATCGACAAGCTGGTGAACAATCCGATATACGGAAGCAGGTTATTTACATAATTACCTAGTATGTCATTATTATGTCATAATCATTATACATGTACTCTTGCTATACATACCACTATACCTGCAGTCCTCTACCTCAATCAGATAAAAACATTGATCAGAGGATAGATATCTATACCTACGAGCCCATTGAACATGATATACACACGGACAATGAAGCAGAGGGGGAAGAGTGGACAGATAACCTTGCCTATGGGAAAGTAGAGAGTCAAGATGAGGCTACTGAACCCCAACTTGATGTCGTCTTTGAGCTCAAAGGGAACAAAAGTTATAGCCCAGTGCCATCAACATCAGCGATAGAGGAAGAGTGGACAGATAACCTTGCCTATGGGAAGGTAGAGAGTCAAGATGAGGCTACTGAACCCCAACTTGAGGCTGTCTTTAAGCTCAAAGGGAATGAGAGTTACAGCCCAGTGCCATCAACATCAGTGATAGCGGAAGAGTGGACAGATAACCTTGCCTATGGGAAGGCAGAGAGTCAAGATGAAGTTACTGAGTCCCAGCTGCAGTGTGAGGCTGTCTTTGAGCTCAAAGGGAATGAGAGTTACAATTCGGTACCATCGATCATAGCACAAGATGAAGGGGAGTATTCATATACAGCCTTCAGCTATGAATCACCAGCACACATGAACTAACAACAATAACATTAATGATACTGAGTCCCAAGAGGCTTAAAACTCTCTGTTATATCATAAATGTGTAACTTTATTGTTGTCATTTTAGAGTAGCAACCTTATTAATGTATTTTTTTTTTGTCTTGTAGACAGCTGTAGGTAAAGCCTGCACAATGTATGATTAAGTAGCATTGATTGAGATCACCACAATATGGTTGACCACTTCAATAAGAAACCTACAAAAATGGACTAGCCACAGTATTAATTCCTTCATAGGAAATATTTAACAGATCTGCACCTATATGGCATAAAATGGGAAGTCAGGAATTATTACTAGTTACATCACATGCATGATTGTAACACAATACATGGCAGGAAGTCAACAGTTGCATATTATGGCATGCTGCTGCAGTGCAGTGCAGAAATAGAGCAGTCTTGACTGCAAAGCTGAATTGAGAAGATAGAGCTTGCTGGCTAGGAGAAGCTTTTAGCTGAATATGACTCAAAGTTGTTTGAAAGTGCCATCTCTGGGCTTCAAATTCATGAAGCTACTGATTGTGGTTGCTGTCCTGTGCTGGAGATCAAAATCAGCAAGTTCACAGAGGCTACTAGGTAAGCCTGGTATTAAATTTACTACAATCACTGACAAAGCCATGTGATATGGAAAATGAGAAGGCTGTTCACTAAAGATGCTTCTATAAGTGTATATAGCTGCATAGTCTTTCTTTATAGCATGCAATACTGTGTTGACTAGCTGGCTATTAGCACAATGAGATCTGTAAATCACTCCTATTTAGGTTGTCCCATATCCAGCCTCCAAATAGTGTCCTTCAATGAGACACTGCTTCCTCGAAGTCCAGACAATATCATCCCACAGGTCCAGTTTGCCTCTGGTCCACTGGTGGGAACTTCTTTCATCAACTATGGTCCTAACCACACTGATGTTTGGTGCGCTCCCGAGCTGGAAACATTCCCACAGCCACGCGTCAATCTGATCTTCACAGAACCTGTTGTGATCGTGGGGATAATCTCTGGTGGCTACACCTATCAAACTGGGGATGAGCTGGATGGCCTAAGGGAGTATGTCAGCACCTTCACCCTTCAACATACGCTGACAGATGCAGGGAGTCAGTTTACACCTTACAGTGCTAACCTCACCGGAAATGGAGAGACAGTAAGCATGTTGGGCTGTAAATCACTATCACACGTGTACAATATTCTGTGTGCAGGCCTGAGAACATTACATCAGATAGAATAACACATATAAGACCGTGCTATCATTGCATTTGCACATGTTGGTGCTATAGGCTCTCCTACAGAATCTTGATTTAAATATCTTGAAATACTAGTAGCTACCTCCATAGGACCCATACCTTTGTCATTCCAAGTTTGGCACGATGAACTAACATTCTTCCTGTTTCATGTTGCATGTAGGAGTTTGTTATCGACGATCAGACAGTGGACCAGCTGGTGGTACTAAGGAAACCCTTCTCAGCTCTGAGGGTGAGGCTTCAGGTCATTGAGAGGACAAGATCACCTCTGTTCAACATCACATGCTGGAGCATGGCCTTTTTTGGATGTGCTGCTTCTGGAGGTATGCACATAGCTGAGCTATAGTTAGCGCTTAAACTTAATGGATCATGGAGCATTTTATGACCATTAAAATGCTATAAGGTGTAGATAATTATTGATATGGAAATTCATGATCTCACAAGATTAAAGTAGCAGTAGCTAGCTACGTAGTGTGGCTGTAAACAGCATGCATGATGCAATGAAGTGCTTAAGTAATGTTGTTCGTGACAAACCTAGTATTAATCAGCATGATACACTCAGTGGCGTAGCCAGGGTATGGCAGAGTGTGGCTCTCGCCACACCAACCTTCCTTTGAGCTTATGAAAATAATACTGAACCTTGGCTGTACAAGAACCGCCATTAATTTTTTTCTCACTTTTGCCCCTATTTGAAGTACCTTAGCCACACCAATGTTCATGGGCTAGCTACGCCACTGGATACACTCCCACAACTATGTGTGATTGTGCAAAATCTAACTGAACTATTATGTGACAAAACTTATTGTGCTTCTCTTAGTCAGGTCTGTACACATGTGTTGGCTGCTATAGATGCTCAGTCACTGAAAACAAACACTTCAGCTGCTTTATGACTTAAAGAGTAATAAACAGCCCTGCTCATGCAGCTGCATGCTAAACTTGACTAGCCATGTACCCATATGGGTCAAGTAGCAAGACTAATTGATACCATAGCCCCCACAATATTATTATAGAAGTAGGGAATTAATGGCTGGTGTGTGCTAGCTAGCCTGGCTACAGCAAATTTGGTAATTTCTTAGGGGGAGGATGAGGAAAGGGAAGGATGTGGGAATGCCATCTATAGGATAATAAAATTTGCCCTACAGTATAAGGTTGAGGAAATCATGATTATACTAATATTATACTACAGCTATATATGAGGACTCAGTGTCAACAACTGAGGCTACAGTGACCACACCCATTCCTTCTGTGGTAACCGTCACTGCCACTACTACAATTATTGTCACTCCATCCTCAACTTGTACACCTGGTCTCGCAGCAGTTACACCAGCTGCCCAAGCAGCTGGTAGTCGACAAGTGATCAGTGTTGCCATACCCGTCGCCTTGGCAACAATCATTGTTGTGGTGATAGTGGTACTGGTGGGCATTGGCATCTGTGTTAAAGCGAGAGGGCAGAGCAAGCTACTCACCGGAGGTCGTGGGATCTCCTTCTCCTCATCATCGGCAACAGCTGCAGACACACATTATGTCAACACTGGCACTACTCTGAGGGGAGCTCAAATCGCTGACAGTAATATTGATAGCTCACGTGAGAGAGCTACAACTATCAAGGAAGTTGAAAATGAGCTCTATCAACTCAGGTATAAATTTTAGCAACTGCTATAATTGTCCTCTTGTGTGAGGGGGGGTATATTTAAAGCTAATGTGAATGTTTGGTATGTGTAAGCATGTGTGCTAGCTACCATTAATCACGTTCTGTTTGTACAGAACTGATGATTCAGTCATTTACGAAGCCATTCCAAGCTCAGTGACCCACAACTCCATACAAGGAAATGGCAACAACACAGTCATCAACGCCTCTCCTATGGCTAGTCCTATGGTCGTAGGAGCTGAACCTCCTCCCTACTCATCTTTAGGCATGGCTTCTCCGCTCCCTCCCTCGTCAGGCACAGGGTATCCCCACATCCCAACCTCTCTACCTATCAATCAAGAATTGGAAGAGAACTACAGTAAGGTAGAGTATACGGTTCCCTTTACGCCAACTCAGGAGAGAGCTGGGAGTCAGAGAAAGCCTGATGGTATACAGCTGTCTAGGAATGAGAGCTATGGCTCTTTGCCCACTGTTCCACTGCCTCACTATGCCACACCTACTTCTACACTCCAGTTGATACCAGAAACTCAAGCTAACGCACAAATACACAACACTGACACTGCTGCCATAGATACAGATGAATATGAGCCTATGATGCCAATACCAGGAACAGCGGTACTCCATTAATGCATGATGTGTTGTTGTTCAGGATCTCTTGCTGGTCATGTGATCTCTAAAGCTATACCTGATGTAATTTTATAATCTTTGTAAAGTATAATTCTTACCTACTGGACTGAAACTTGGCATAAAAATTTGCTAAGTATTAGGTAATAAGTTAATAAAGCATTGCTGAAGCTGCTAAGTGTAACGTAATCAACAGTTAGTAGCTTGTTATTAACACTGGATAGATGCAATACTAGTTAACGATATGTACCTGAAACAAGTAGAATGATAGTATGAAGTCATGTTCTGCTTCTCGTGCTCGTCCAATATAGTCTATTGCTGTGTGGACATATTAGGTTTGGTAGCCAGAGGAGAGACTGAGTAAGTTGGACAAGCAGAAGCCTTGATCATTAGCTACCCATGTGTCATACTGTACACATTAGTACATGGCCATAAGAATAGGGGCAGTTTTATAACAACTATGCACCATATTAGGCATAGTTTGTGACGACAAGATTCAGAAATTGAGTCATTCTCATTGAAGTACTAGCATGCTGGGTGGAATGGTAAGGGTCGTCAAACATAAAAGCGTCACTTAATCACGTTTCATTGCCACACGGTAATGCAATTGCCCAATAACTTCCTGCCTAACCTTGGACGGCTGCAAGCAAGACTTGGCTAATCGGATTGGCATTGTGCCACATAGCTACTGTTAATGCAACAGATTCGATTAAGCTACACATCAAAGCATTGCACAGATACAGGGAAGCTGTACACTAACACAATACACATTTCGTGACCAAGATTAACAGGTGAATTGCTTCCATAGCTACTTCCATCCATGGAGGATGAAGAGCTGTCTAGTCTAGCAAAACCAATGAAGCAGGAAGCTTTCGGTGCCATACCCTTGCTTAGAGTGATGAGGACATGTGTATATGTACAAATAACAGCCCATAATATATTGTAAAGCCAGGAATGCTGGGAACAAGCATGGCTGATATACAATATACACACGACAATGCTTATTCTATAGCTAGCCACTGATAAAGTTAGTGATTAGCAAATTGCATTACACCAGGTTCTGTTAGTTTTGTGCAGTCAAGCTATCCTCCCATATCATCCACAATATCATGCATTCTCAAGCACCTGCATGCACAGCCTCTGTAATTAGGAAAGGAGAGACTACACCAACTTTCATTTTTTTTTATGTGGTCAAACCATAGACATTGTGGTCAAATTATCCTCCAATTATCATCCACAATGACATATCGTTCTACAATGATCAAAATGTCCTGTGTGATTGAGAAACCATGCATCAACTTACACACACCCGGCCACAAGTTATGCATTGATTCCCTTTCACTACACATGTACACATGTACGTTCATGACTAAATCTAGGGAATGCAGCAATGCAAGTAGTGTATTAAATTATAGAGAAGACAAGATTAATGTGAGAAAAACACACCGGCAGAGGCAGGTGAAGCTTCCACTGTATGTGAGGTCCTCCAGTCTAGCACATTGCAGGTAGCAACTACATTCAAGTCCATTCAAGTATATTCAATTATCAACAACTGAGACAAATTGACTCGCACAGAAAAACAGCTGC
The DNA here is from genome assembly GCA_964291365.2 of Stappiaceae bacterium. Classification (GTDB taxonomy): domain Bacteria; phylum Pseudomonadota; class Alphaproteobacteria; order Rhizobiales; family Stappiaceae; genus JBDWFY01. The sequence continues at coordinate 338,532 of OZ219972.1, read as the reverse complement.
TCAGGGCCTAAAATGATGAATATCGCTAATAGGCATCCTTATTCCCATGCAAGCCTAAGGGTCTAAACCTAAGCTTAGCTGATAGGCTTTGTTTGACACCTCCCATGAATGTCATAAGTATAAACAGATTGTTGTGTGTACTAAATTAGACTAATGAGGTCAGATTACTGCGCAGCAAGGGGTATGGGAAGCAAGTTATTACCAATAGTTGGTCAGCGTGGATTTCATGAGAAATCGGCAGGACATCAGAGTTGTGCAATTAGCCAACCATGTCAATAACAATTTGCTCAACCCTCATAAGTGGCTAATGACTACCATCTGAGAAACCTTACCAGCTTCTGGTACACGGATACTGTAATTCAATATGCATCTAAATGGTCACCAACAATTTCTAACAGTTACAGAACGTACTGCTGGCCTATATGCAACAAGGCAGATTTTGGAGATTTTGGTCCGAGTTCATGCCACAGAATTTGGTTCGTTCTAATCTTGTTACCCATAAGAGAGGAACATGGACAAATTCACAACTTCCATATTGTACCAAGAAGAAGGACCATCCCCCCTCTCCCACAGCCTACAAACATTCCAGCATAGCTCTACATCCAATTCTAGTGATACCAATTTCTCATCAAAATTAAGAAACGAGACAGATACCCAGTGGATGATTACACATGATATGCCCTTTAAATTGAGTTAAATTAGTGGCTAGGACTGCATACAATAGCTGCAATTTAACATGGGAAGTTATTGTGCACTTGTGCATACTCACCCGGCCGGGCAGTTTTCATGGTGCTCATAGGTTTTAAAGTACACAGCCTACAAAAACATGTACTTTGTTCAGATGGCCAGCTCCCCAGCTGATCTAATTAGTTACATCAATTGACTGTGAACAAGTGAATTTACTCAGCAGCTCTTAAATTTGGCCATTCTGTGTGAATGTCAAAGCACTTACTACTGGCAGCTGCTATTTAGTTTAGCTAGACCACATCTAAGGAGCTGATTAGATTGTGTTAATGCATCTCCTCTGAGTACTAGTAGGTGGGCGTACAGTGGCATGCACCACACATGTACCCACTACATGTAGATAATGTGCTCACAAAAGATTGCTGAGATTTCACTTTATTCATCGCCATGGCGATGCGTATGTAGAGTTATGGTCACCTCTAATTTTGGTACATTGGTGCACACAGTGATAGCATGTACCAGGAACTCCTGCATGTACTTATTAATATTCCTTTGGGCCATGTCTATCAATAAAAATTTAAAGGAACTGTGAACTTAGGCAGGAAATACTTACATGTAGTTACATCAGTTCTCACAGTTTAGAAGCGTGTGAACCGGTATATTATGAGACTTGGCAGAGGAACATACTGCAATGGAATTATTATATCTTGGTGTGAGCAGTAAGAACTGTCGATTATTTCACTTTGACTAAAATTACAAAGTTTAGAGTTTTGAGAACTTGTCACTGTGGGACGCACTGTGAAAGTACCTCCCGATTGTAAGCTGATAATCTTGCAAGTGGGCACACCTCTTCTGCTAACAAACCTGACACCGTGGGGGTGGAGGACAAACTATCAAATTACCTCACGACATAATGGCAATTGTAGACAAGAGGAAGTCACTCCTTGTTTAAATCAATTAACTAGGTGGGCATAGGGGAGGGGGGAGCACGTGTGTGCAGCGGTCGACTAAGTTTACAGGGTTATTAGTGATGCGTGCACGGTCGCTATTGACAACAGGAAACCGCATATAAACTACTTAGTAGCTGAACTTATCTGTGGGAGGTGGGAACTCAGGTTTCACAAGAACAACAAATTTATACTGAAGTTGGGAAGATTTGACAGATTATAGCATCTCAGTGTGTAAGCGAGAGCTAGAACTCCTACACATGTGCTGCTATACTGACCTGATCATGTACAGCTAGGTATACTTATAAGCAGCTTAACAATGTTACCACTGTGCTGTCCAAGTGCATCATCTTATGTGGAGAGGTTATGCAATTAGTGGTTAAACTCACCATGGCAACCTTGCTGTCAGGGGATGGCCGGGTATAGGGAGGAAAACACATCTGATACACCATCTTTGCCAGTTGTTTGTTATGATCAATGAGTAGCCCAGGGCACACAGGAAACTTGAAGCAGCTGCAGCTTTAGAATTCAGCCTGTTTGCAGATATATATCGGCTCACTTGAACTTTTGTTCCTAAAAGTTAAGGTATTTCTTAATGGTCATTTCTATTCATACTGTCTGTGTGACTACATGATTCTTGCATTGTAAAGGGTGTTCAGCTGTGTATATATGTACATGTACTGTATATTTGTATATATGTACGATGACCCAGCAGGTGCTTGCATGAACATTCACACATTATAGCACCTGCACATTACATAACAATATTCATACTCATGTTATACATGCAGCCAGAAGATGTGGTGACGTGACATATAGAATATGATACAATGGGTGTACAGCTCATCTACAGCTAACTTACTTAGTAAGTGGCACCCAAAGGGGTGTCATATGCATTTAAATCACAATTTATAACAAAGAGCTGTAGAAGCTATTATAGAGATGCACACACATGAGCCACATCACGGTACACAATGATGAAGACTAGCAACTGTCACCAAAATTAATATTAAACAGGTGGAACATTATAACTAAAGGGCCAATAGCATCCATATGAGCTATTTACTTGGCACACAGGCTATGATTAATAACATGAATCAGGAAACGTCTAACTATCTAACTGAGCCACCTACTTTGTTCTTGGTAATGTACTTTGTCACTTGAACAACTCCTATTGTCAAGGTCAAACCTTATACACAGTGGATGCAGTGAAATCATGGCCTGAGCTCATTAGAGGAGGTTTTTATGTGAGAAAGGCAATGACGGCAGCATTATTCATGGCTCAGCACAGTACTATGATAAGCAGTACACGGTACAGGAAGTGAGGTACCCAATCTCGACCAGAGATCAAAGCAGCCATATGCATAGCCCAGAGAGTTGGCGGGCAGTGTGGCTCCGAGCTCGTCCCCTTAGGTTACGCTCAAAGAAACTCTATACGCCGCAAAACTGTGCCCTAAACCAACTCCTGGCTGTAATGAACACCGCACACGTACCGCCTTCTCATCGTACGCTGGCATTTCTATGGCAGCAATCGCGCGGTGGGCAGCACTACTAGTGCGTGTAGCCGTGTATTCTACAAAACCACACTCAAACTTAGCAGTGCAAGGGGCGTACATAAAGCCTATAGCCGATAGATTGTAGTTCGTAAAAAGCGCGCCAAATTCAGCAATTACGACGCATCCCATAGCCTAGCTCCTACAAGACTGCACATGTGCAAGTACAGTATGGACCGGACATGGACATTGCGCACAATCAATGGGCGTGTCCTTAATTACAGCGGCGCTGCTAGAATAGACATAAAAGCGCTGCGGTTGCCAAATTGCAGTGCAAAAGCATCAGCATAACTACACAGTGAGCGCATGCAGAGAGAAGAGGTGATAACTCAGGCCTCGCCAGAAGATAATAGCTCCCAATAGACTGCAGCAGCCGAGAAATTAACACACTACATTCGAGAAGTGACCCGCGCCAAATCTAGCTACCTCTCGAGTGAAGATATATTATAGAGACGACACAAGATGATTAGCAGGAGATTCAATGCTGCATTTCTCTTCTTGCTGGTGATTGTAAGAATCAGCCTGGCACAACAGGAGACCATGATTACAGGTGCATATTTAAATGCATGGCATGGTGGTATTCAACTTACTCATGAAGAGTTGGCTATGCATGCATGCATGCATGCATGTGCTTCATACATGTCCATGTATAGCTAACACTGCATACATTTTGTTGAGGGTTCAACAATTTCATAAAAGTTTGTCATAAATTCAAATAGCTACCTGGGGGTCCTTGCTAGCTGGCCGGGGGTGCAAGAGGGACGATAAGTCCAATATCAAGGAATTGTAATCTAATCCGAGAAGTCTTGTTCCTTGGAGATATAAAATTCATTGAGCCGAGAGCTTTAACAAATTGTTTAAGTGAACAGCCACATGCCATGCCTGGAGCAAATACCAGGCATGACTAACTACAAGAGTGGCAACAGATGCAGCCATGGCATCCAATAGACAGAAAAAAAAAAAAAAAAGAACAAGAAAAAGATGATGTGTATACCCCATGCCCTGTATGATCAACTCTGCAGTGCCCAGAGTTGGTAAATAGCTAGAAACTGCATGGTTGGTACTATCCTACATGTGGCTTCCCACAACTACAATAGACAGCAGATGGTTGCACCATATGTCAGCTAACATATAATATAGCCTTGCTGTGCTGTGAGAAATTGATTGCTGTAGCACTAAGTACAGCAGATTTAATAATAGTCTATCCAGCAATAACTAATGCTCATAGAGTTACCCTTCAATCACTTTGGTATACTTAAGAGGAAAAAAGTAGTGATATTGGTTGGCAGGGATGCAGGGTAGAGAAATCCAATTGGGCCATGCAGCTTATAATGTTCCATTAGCTGCATAAACAGATCTTGCCATGGTATGCATATACCTTAATGTGAATTTCCTGCTAGAAATTTCTCCCCTTTCGGGACCAATCCGAAAGTAATGCACTTGCTTTCCACATATTATCATGTCTTTTCTCTTAACCATTCATGGTGCTACTAACATGGCACTTTCTTAACTAAAAAAATGTTATCAACAGATACTGAGTGGTTTTATAATTTCTATTTCCTTATAGTTTGTCCGGTTAACTCCCAAGAATTTATTCTGAGAAATAGGGATATCCTTCCAGTGGAAAATATCCGAACGACGAGTGAAGATTCAACTAACAATCCTGCTTCTGGCTTCATTGACACAACCTCTAGTCCGTGGTGTACAGCCCAGAACCAAGGAACAGCTGAGGTGGGACATCATGTGGAACTGATCTTCACAGAGTCAATTGTTGTGGAGTTTTTCAAATCAGCAGGACTGATAGGTACTTGGGTGAGCAATTTCAGCATCCAGTACAGCCAGACAGTGAGTGGGGATGACTTCATCACATATGGAGTTCTCGAAGCGTCCCAGGTAAACATAATAATTACTATGCATGTTAGTACTTTGTGTACATTCTTCGCATTAAGCACACAAAAGGCAGCAACCATAGTGGAGTTGCTGTGGAGCAGTGTGTGCTAGGGTATCAGCCTTTTTTGTTAGTTGTCGTGCACTGATTCAGTGATTGAATCAATTAAGTAGAGTAGTTTTAAGGCCTGGCGTGTGACTCATAAGGCATAAACAGTGAAACACAACAAGGTTGCACTCCATAGGCATCAAAGGATGATATAATGGTGATTCTTTCAATCAGAGAATTCCATATTGCTTCAGTCTTGACTCAGCATAATAACGTAGAGATATATGTAAACACAATAATAAACATCTTAAAGGTGTATACACGCATGTCATGTCATGGCAGTTTATCACTTATCAGGTTATTAAAGGAGCACGTTTCTATTTCCCATTCACACATAATAATATAGTCATTCCTAGTCGAAGATATCGAGACATCGTCAGGGTACTTTTCTCTTGAGCGTCCAATCGTGGCAAGGCGATTGAGACTTGTCATCAATACGGGCAGAATAGATACATTCGGTCGACTCTGCTGGCAAATCGAGATATTTGGATGTCCGCTAAGCAGAGGTACGTGATATGTTAATTTTTTTTGCTTTATATAGCTGTTGGTGTGTGTATGCATGTTAGTGTACGTGTGGGGAAATAATTGATTTCCAGTACATGTAAGCATCTGGCAGTATTTGTAGGTGCGTGGCAGAGTCAAACATGGATACCAAAATACCATTCACACAGTATGGGTTCAGTTGCAATGTTGCTTCATGTCTAGGCTATGTGTGTGAAAAGCATCTCTCAGTGTATACAAGCTTGATACTGTAGCTATTGGTAGTAACGTGTACAAAGCTAAATGATAATTGATGTAGAATCGTCTCTGCATGCCAAGAGCTCTAACCTAGACTTGTCTGAGTGTAGTTATGTGACTAATAACCTTTGCCTGTGCCCTGCCTAATGGCTCATTAAACCTTCATTGAGTGGCAACATTATTTAAAAAAACCTGTACTCCAAGTAATTTAATTAATCATTATTAGGATACCATTTTCTTAAACCTTGGTTAGCCTAATGTGTCTCTCTAGCTTTGAGTCACTTTGCTAGATATTTCCCAAGACTGGGCACCTCTGTGGCTCTTTCTTATGTATACCTGACTGAAGCTAGACAGCCTAGGGTGTAAAAGGCGCCCACATGGCCATGCATGGGTGGGGTTCCCCAAGGGTTTGGAATTGAATACTTAAGACTAATTATCGTAATTTTAATTTTTTTTCAGCTCAACTGATTCAAAGCAGAGTTCCCTCAGGTACAGATCCCACACTAACCATCACTACCACTACTAGTTCAATGCCCCCTTCACAATCCTTGCCACCCAACACTCCAGCTAACTGCCCCTCCAGTGCAAGCAACCGCTCCGCTCAAGAGAGACAGCAGGAGATTCTCATCATCGTTCTACCAGCTGCTTTAGCTACCATTGTCATAGTATTCGTCATTGCATTCATCAGTATCTTGGTTTGTGTCTGTGCAATAAGGAGACCATCTTCAAAAGAGTAAGCATTTAATAGCTAAATACATAGAAAGTTTGCAAATTGTAAGATACAAACATTACGTAGCTAAAGCTGTTCAATAATATTAGATTCAACTAGCTAGACTTTGGTCGGAACTTTGTCAATAAATAAGTTTCATAGTGTGGACAAATAGTGTTTTGATTTCCTCAAGATTTGCATCAAAAAGTGCATCTCTCGATTAGGCCAAGGCGCCACAATGTAGTACCGATTATACTAGGCTAATTTTTGACATACAACAGAGCCTTGAACTGCAGCCGTTTTGGGACGTTTGCCGCAACATACACAATGATTTGTTGTGATACCATGAAATTATGGTAATCACAATGTATGCCTAGGTCAGAGTAAATGATAATTTGAAATGTACTTGGAAGGGACGAACATTGCAATAAGATAGGCCTGATTCCTGGAGATACGTTATTTATTTATAGGCCAAGGCATGCATAATGTCGTTGCTATGAGCTTTCAGTATACAAACTATCCACTAAGATAGTGAGTATCCAGTGATTTAAATGGTATCTTACAATATGTGTTGATGGTTTGGAATGTTACCTTAGATAGACTTCATTTTGCAACCATCCAAGTGTAGACACCAAGCTTGACAGCCAAAGAAGGTAGAGTATGTTCAAAAGTAGAAAATGAGCGAAAAATGCTTTCACTCATTATCGGTGAAAGCTAGGATAAACCTTTGCAAACTGTGTGTGAATATACATCTAAAGCTGTAACTTACAACAGGAACTAGCTCAAGTACATACGCATTGCAACACACCATATCATTGCAACCATCATGAGTTGTGTTAGCACAATGTAGCTCCCGGATACATGTGCCAACCACATCCCACACACACATCTCACCCTCTCTCCTTTCCTCTCTCTCTCCTATGCACTTATGTACCACCACCATCACACATACAGGACACCAAGCAGAAACCAGAGTCCTAACAACCCATGTTTCCACTACGACAGTCCTCGACCTGTGGCCTATGACGTACCCCGGGCCTCCATACGAAGTCGAGGCGGCTCCTTCCAAAGCTCCAACGACACTCTGCACACGGCCATCAGCAATGAAGTCAAGAACCCAATGTATATCACCAAACAGGGGTGAGCTTTTTAAAATGACATAGTTTAAAGTAAAATGATACAGTAGATATGATGCTGGAGTGGTCCCCAGTGTACTGGTTTAGTAGGTGCTACATTCTGGAAAATCACAGAGCAGATAATTATTAATAACTGGTACATGACCTGATGAGCCGAGATTGCCTTCAAATTGAATAGTTTATGCTTATGATGTGCAACCCTTTCCCATAGTAAACCAGGTGTCAGCAGTGAGAGTTTGGAGAGCTTCAAGCACTTTCATGCCTTCTAGAAATTCAATCTTTATAGGTCCAGCTACCTCAGCCTGTATCCTACTTTGCAGTATAGTTCCCTCCCACATAGACAGTGAGACTCCACTTTTCCACCTGGTCCTCCCACCTAGACTGTATGGCTCCAGCCAAGACTAGATCCTCCTACCCCAGTGTGCTTGTGGAGTGAGGGCCTTATAGCAGCTGTTTTGCTAACCACCCTGTACTTTTGCCAGCTCTTTTGTGGCTCCTCTGTATACTTAGGCTTGTCTACTGACTACTGATAGGTCCTCCACCCTCTAGACAATAGGAAACATTTATTTCATTACCACTAGTCCTTAGATCAACTTTGGACTTAGGACTGAGAAGAGCAGTTCAAAACTGCAGCTGGTTAGTGTTTATAGATCCTCCCCAGCCCACTTACAGTTGTCACGAATTCTGTAGACACCTACCTAGACTGACTCCTAGGGCAGCTGTTTACTGTTAGCTCCTACTGTCTGCCTAGTTTGTCACTTGCAAAGGACAAAAATTTGTCAATTAGCGTGAGAAAGAGAGGAGTGTGTGACACACAATGGGTGGAGAGGGGACCTGGTTTCCGCGACAACTTTTCAACATGGGCGGTGGACAGACTGCAATCTTGTCACGTTACCTAAAAGCACAAACAAATTGGCAGTAAGTAGCTTAGCTATTAAGGTGAAAGTGGTGTAGCCTACATATTATATACCATAATATAGTCAGCTAGGTAGCCTATGTTATGCAGTGCCAAAAATACCTCTGATAGTGAAACAAATTGTCTCGGCCAAAAATTCAGCATGGCTACTCAGACGTGAATCCTAGACTTGTCATAACAATACATTCACAATGTCATAACAATATATTCAACCAGCTACACTCACCTATCGTATAGTGACATTTGTCCCAGCCAGTATATCAAGTAAAGGGGCTATAGCTTAGAAACTAGCTAGCTGAGAGAAAAGATTTATTATATGTAACGAATCTCCCTCTTTTGTTTCTCTCAAGAGACTGTTAATCCTAAATCAGCTGTTTCTTTAGTGGCGCCAAAAATGTGAAGGTGTTGACTGTTTTAATGATCAGCATGGAGTAAACCATGTCATCCGTGATTGAGTTTCAATTATATATAGATTCTGGTAGAGTTGCTAAGTGGGCCGTGAGTACATAAAATATGCACTGGGAGGCAATGCAGCTGATGATGTTTTTGAATTCTTGTGGGGTGTCGAATATCAATAGAAATTGCAAATTTAGCTTCTCAAGTCTTCTTGAAGTGGCCAACATTCTCAAAACATATTATTATGGGATTGTTTCACTAATCTCTCTCTCTCTCTTTCTCTCCTTCCACAGCCTTCCGAGGACTAATTCTCATCAATTCACATCTCTTATCAACCAAGTAGAAAGCTCAGCCACAAATGATTACGAGATGATTTCAGACAGTGTCACGATGGACAACAGATTGTACGAGCTGCAGCGAACAAATTCTCAACCATCTCGACCAAAACCCGAACTCCCTGCTGCAAGAACTGTTGACCAGACCCCCTCATCTTCGTACTACGCTAGCATCCCAGCTAACGAAGTCCAGCCCACAACTACTGTAACAGGTATGGGGAATGGACAAGTCCCAGCTCAAACTAACGTCACAAATGAAAGTGATTCAACAAAGGCTCACGGCTATGCCAAGGTTCACAAACCATCGAACACTCAGGGGAGAGTGGGAGGAGTTGACCCCGCCCCTCCTACTGGCCCCTCTACTGACAGTACAAACCAAACAGCCTTGTAAAAATGATTTTTGTTCCATGTTGGAATTATTGTTTACATACATACATGAGCTATTAAATTAAGTAAGGCATAATAAATACCGCTAGCTACAATAATTATTATTAATTTAAGTGCACAAAAATTTAAATTTTATGTTAACTTTATACACTATAGATATAATTGTAATTATTCATTTAATGTTTTGGCTTTTGTGTTGTTAATTTATGTGTATATTTTATGTCATGTAAGATATTTTAATGTCACTGCTTTATCATTTGTTCCAGCATTGGCAGCATCGTCTTGTTCATAACTTGTAAACCATCTAGTAATTATGTATAATTACGTGAATTACAATAATTTCATACAGTGATGCGGATAATGGCGATAATTCGTGGCAGTAGCTATTTGTGAATAAAACCCTTATTAACACTAGTTGGCTCCGGTCATGTGCATAATTACCCAATTACACTTAATTAGTTAAAGTCTAGTAGATTGGGAAATGCATAACTTTATAATTAAATTTTTATTACACTTACAAATACCATTATCATGTTAGAGAGAGCACTTATGCATAGTGTATGTGAAATAGTATACATATAGATATGAACTGTATGCCGAGTAAGTACCACTAACTAAGTACATAATTAGGCCCACACCTAAACCACAAAATGAAGATAGTCGCGTCATTCTGAGTATTTGTTGGTAGGTGTGGCCTTAACAACCAACACTACTCTATTACCCCCACTCTTTACATATCAGGGAGTCTATAGTTTCATCCACAGATAGTTCTTTGTTACTTAAGCCAAATAGGCACCCAGTGTAAATTACTAGCTTGCTGTAGGGGTAATTATAGCAATTACTAGACAAGTGGGGGATGGTTGCAGGGGAGTGAAAACAAAGAGCAGAGCACTTTGAAAGGCACTACTCAGCTAATTAACTCAGTGGGAGTGGCTGAACAAATAAAGACTGTGGTTTAAATTTTTATCATTCAGAGAGCAGGTAGACATACTGCCATAGTATTGTTTGTTATAGAGCATGCGGGATATTTGATCACTCACAGAGTAAAACAGTAGTGGAATAAATTATTGATACGTCATAATGCTCCCCCCACCTAAGAGTGAGTGGCCAGTCGTAACTCAGGTAAAATCTCATAGTGCTACTAGAATCTGCTGAAGGGTTGATCATGAATGGGGGAGGACCAAAAGTGAGTAAAACAACTTTTTGAGAGTTAATCCAAGGCCACTGGTTTCTAGGAGTGGTCCCCACCTCCTCCACTCACCTCAATTAAGGCTACATAGAAGCCTATAGAGCTATCGTCAGGATAATGATTATGTCATTCAATGCCATCAAACTGTTAACAAAGCTGTTGTTATTACAGTGTGGTTGTAATGATTAATCTTTCAGAGGATCAACCCAAAACAGAGAGCAGAAATCAACAAGATAAAAGACTGAGAGAGGGAGTAGCTATGAGGTGTGGGGTGTTATTAACCTAAACAGGTCAGGTCTCACATACAGTTTACGCATGCAGTAAGATCAAGAGTGCTTATTACTGTGGCGCTATGGTCCATAATGGTGCCATTAATTAAGCATTTGAGTGGGAGAAGCATGTCAAAGATGCTTACACAAACTCACTTGCCTTAATAACTCCAAACTTGGGGTGATTGATGATATCATGTGGTGAACACTAGAAAAAGGATGGCTCCATTTCAGTACTACAGCAAACCGCAGAGCCAAATGCCTTATTAACCTTAAAGCTTCTTATTGAATTAACAGACAATAGCAATAGCTAATTGATGAGAAAATGCTAATGTTGTGACCACCCCCCTTAATAAATCAACTTAAAGCAAATGCTTGTCATAGCCAAGTGTTTGTATTTCCTTACAAAATGGCTAACAATGGCCAGAGCCATCATATCAGTGGAAGAGCATTGTTACTTACCCCCACACACACAGCGATGCAAAGCGAGTAGCCAAATGGGGAAATGGAAGAGTTAATGAATAAATGAAACCATCCCAGAGTTGAACTCATGGGGGTACAAGGGAGTTGAGCCAATCATTATGTCCAACAAATCATGCCCAGTCCTCCCCACGTACGCGTAGCAACTGAAATGAAATGTCACAATGCATAGTACTTTGACAATTATTATGACTTTGAAGAGGCAATTAAATGTAATCACCCCATTGTCAGTCTGAGGAAGTAAGAATGGATAAGCAGCAAAGAAGATAAACATTCTATTTCCCTTCTTTGCTGCTATCAGAATGGACATATGATACAGTAATAATAGACTATTATTACGGCTGTGTATCCATTCTCATATATAGATGGAATGACGATAATATTCAAATATTATGTCCTGTAATGCTAATTAGCATAAAATTGCCATGAACCCATCATGCTCTCCCTGTCCCTCCTTGAGAGTTCTGGTGCCATGCTGGCTCGACACGTCTTTGTGAGCATGTAGCGATTGTTATGTACATGTACGCCCATAACTGAAGCATATACAAGGTGCTTAAAAACCTATGACACTCAATAACATAATTACCTCAATATTAATTAAAAATGAGGCCTCGTGACAAATGGAGCCATTAATAATTAGATTTAATGAACAACAACATCCAGACAGGTATTTAGACGGCAAACACCATAACATAGGCTGAGGTGTTCATTCAATGAATATGAGACACATTACCACAAACAATGGACACCTCTATCCCATAGATCACATGACGTTGGGTTGTTATAGCTACGTATTCAACCATAGATTATATATTCCCCTCCTATGATTCAACAGCTGGTTTAGCCTCAAACACGAAAGAGAGCCTGGGTTCGAGGCTACAGCTGGTTTTGCCATTGTATTGCTTATGATTCGTAGATAGCCTTTAGGCCATGCCAATTTAATTCCTTGTTCAACAGACCCGACCCGACCCTGTATTTTGCTGATACCAAAAAAATAAAAATTAATTAAGGAAAAGGTTAAAGTTCAACCACAATGTTGATAGCCATGTGATTTCTTTTGTAGAACACTAGATTTGTACGTAACTCTGGCTAAATGACTCGAGACACTCAGCTACTGTTTTTTGCTTGTACCAAAGCTAATGTTTTAGTGAAGACATCAACTTTCTATATCAGAGCAGGAAGCAATAACAGGAAGTGACATCATCTTTAATTAATATTTTCTTTCCTAGCTACCGACCCTACTTCATTCCCCTGGTGTTCTGTTGAATAAGAAATTAATTTGGCGTGGCCTTAGTAGTTAATGCACAGAGGGCTCCATTAAATTGCAGTCCTTACCGTGAATCATAATGATTGACGAATCTCCTCTCGTTTCAGAGTCATCAAATGACCTATGTTTCATTGTCGACCATTACCTATTCATGAAAATTGCAGTCTAGTACTTAGCTAGAGCGAGCCCCACCCACTTTCCTGCGCAGTTCCCAGTAGAGAACGCGTGCGCGTGCGCATGCATGAACGATTGCGCAGTGCTTTATCGCCCTGCATGCAGTCGCTCTAACCCCCCGACACGGTGGATACGTGATTTAGCTGTATGTAGGGACGTCGACCCAGGGGGTCCCATAGTGATAATGTCAGTATCGTTTCACGTTATTATGGCCTCTATATCTAGTAAGCCACAAAAATAAGTTTGCATCACACCATACTGTTCAGCGTGTACACTAAAGCAGAGGAAGTCTTCAGCTTCCAGGCAATTGGAAGTATCAATCTTTCAGCAGTATCAATGCATGGGCATGGGAAGTGTTTTATAATTCTATGACTTCATTCCCGCACTTTAATATGAGCCTTCCTTATCCGGAGTCGAGTTTAGTTCTAAAGAAGGATTCATAAATTGTCATTTAAACAACGTACTACTCAATAGCTCCTATCCTCCTACATCATATCAATGATAATGTTGATATTCCATGCATAGTTGCGTTATTGAGCAATTGTGCGTGACACACGTTGTGGGCTTCAAAGAATTTTTTTAATCAACATTGCATTCATTGTGTTTGCCAGGCAATTTCTCCCACGTAGTTACGGAATTTGACCCATTAAGCTGACACACTTTTATGCCACCAGGGGATATAATTATTATAATGGTATGCATGATCTCATTTTATATAAGAAAAATTAATAATTAAGCAGTCTCCTAGCAACAAGTCTCTCCCCATCGTAGGTGGAGTCCTGGGATGATGCTGCTATAAATTCAAAGCTAGCATCGACCTTAGCTACAGTCTATACCACCAAGAATCTTGAGAACACTAGTATACATCAACATAAGCATTATAGAAGATTGTAGCTACTCACCTGATACATTTAAAGGTAAGCATTCAACTGTGCTGTAGCAATCATTATGGATTCAATATTTAATTCTTGTTAGATGTCACAGATTATGATATTCTTGTTGTCACTACTAGTAATTAATGCTGGGATTCTGGTGTCTTCACAAAACTGTGGTATGCTATATAGCCTTATAACATTATGGGGTATTGTTAATAAGTTATCATTTTCTCATCCAGCATTCGAAGTCAACCCAAAGGACACTAGTGCCAAGAGAAATGATAAAAATATTGAGCTACACTGCCAACCTTCTAGTGATCAAGATTTTGTCATTTGGGAGGTCTTTCTAGACAATGGAACATATTGGACAGTGACTGGATCAGATACAGCTCGTCAATTAAGCAGGTTTTTATAGCTACATAGCATACACTCTGTCATAATACTTCACTGAGCTATCTTTTTATTGTATATAGAGGTTATGAGTTTGTGCCGATTGTTGGATCATTGAGAATTCTCAAAGTAGAGGATTACCATGCTGGAAATTATCGCTGCAGAGCAACCAAATTTATTGGCGGGCTATGCGTATACTACAGTGATAATGCCACACTTACTGTTAGAGGTATTGGACACAATCATTCCAATAGATTACTCTGATTTTATACATTCCCTCCATACATAATAATTCTATAGAAGAAGATGCTAGTCCTATGCAAAACTGTGGTAAGTTTAATGTGCAATATTTGTCATAATGTATAGCATGATTTAAGGCTATTTCTGTTCCTACAGAGTATGAAGCCAGTCCAAATGATACAACAGTGAGCATTAATGATACAAACGTCGAACTGCACTGTCAAACATCTAGCAATATGGATTTCAGCATTTGGGAAATATTTCTAGACAATGGAACGTATTGGACGGTGACCGCATCTGATTCTGAACGACAACTGAGCAGGTAAGTGCTTCTATCAATACAACCATGAACTATATACTCAGTGCTATAATTATCCATTTTATGTCACTAATTGTTAATACACAGAGGATTTCAATATGTGCCCTTCAAAAGAGCACTGAGAATTGTAAGAGTGCAAGATTTTCACGCTGGAACTTACCGTTGCAAAGCGACAAAGTTCATTGGAGGAAGATGCATATACTACAGCAATAATGCCACACTCACTGTTATTGGTATGCATGTAATTAAAACAACTGTACATTCCACTGCACACATTCCATGCATGCATTGAGTACATGGTAATTGAAGTAATTAGACCTCTACACATAGTAACAAAATGCCATTCCCAAGAACTCATACCGTTTCATGTAGAGTTACCAAGGGGATAATGAAAGACCTACACGTGTTTCTTTTCTTGCAATCTCATAATTTTCCCTCTCATTGAGTTTGTCCTACACAGTTTTGAGATAGCTACCAGCAGCTGTTCAGATAATTTTTGATGTCACAAAGCATAACACCACACGCATTCTGTGTATCTTTTCAGAACCTCTACTGCCCAAACCAGTTGACGTTCAGTCCTTCTGCTCACATATTGTCTGGCGTAACCCTCCCAATACCTCTTACGAACACATTACTGGCTATGACATAAGATTGGCTGATCCTGAAACTGATCAGGTGGTCACTCGGCGAGTAGACTCATCTGCAACATTTTACAGTCTTCATCAAATTGATGATGCACCCCTTAAAAAGGAATCCACTGTCATACAGGTGATTCTTGGTATGCTTTTTGTTGCATAGCTATACATGGCTATAGACAACACAGAACCCATACAATTGTATTGGAGACACTTGACCCATTTCTATACTAGACATGCATACCGTACTGGTATAGAATTTTGACTCCAAATGATTATAGGTCGTGCACCATGGCTAGCCATAGTAATTTTTTAAATTTGCAGGTTCGAGTGGTTAAAAATCAATTGCTTGGAGAATTCAGCTCACCCATATCGCTAGGTATGTTGTAGAAATTGTTGATGATGTCTCGCTTGAGTAATAAAAACACCACACATGATTGTAGCCTGTGGCTAGACACAGGAACATACCGGCAGTAATGGTACAACTAATTTATCGGGTCTGTATTAATTTGTAGGGTGTCATGGATACTTATTAGCTCCAGAAGAAGTTAACAGTAAGTGAATTCTTTGTGGCTGCTTTCCCATGGAGAATCCTTGTCATAATTGTGGTGTTTGTGTAGGGATCTACTCCACCGATACTGGTCATAGCACAGACATACCAACTGGTGTCTATCGCTGTGAAATTCCCAACTCCAGTGGCACTACCCAGAAGCTCTATATCAGTCTCCTCACCGGCAGTTCCTAAATTTCAACTACAAATTATCACCATTCCAGATATTCTCTTTATAACCATTGCAGCTAGCTAATAATTTCATGACCGCCTCTATAATATTGACATCATCATTAATTTGTATCTTTGTACATGTGTGCCTTTGTTGGTACTATAATATTACCTTTCTGTTCGCTGTATTTATACCGGCATAATCATGAATCAGTATAATTTGAAAAAAATAGCATCCAAGATGATTATTATGACTTTGCTATCTTCACTGTTAACTGATTTTAATGCCATGGTGTGATTCGTTCGCTGGATCATATCATCAGTGGGCCGGGAAAGCTTAACTTCCAGTCTTCAACTTTTGCATGCAGCTAGCTTAGTAGGTCAGAATTAGCAGGAAATCAGTCCCACATGTGTACAAATAACATACACCCCGACTCAGGACTGAATAATACAGTGAAAAAAACACTATGTGTCCCAGGTCGATGAAGGCGATACATACTAACTTTTGCTATCAGTTCATAGGCGTAGGAACAGGGGGGGCCAGGGGGGCCATGGCCCCCCCAACCATCTGACTGACTAGTGGGCCAGAGAGCCCAAAGATACAGCCTCTCAAAAGATAATTCAGCAAAAACATAAAATTTTCATGAATAAATAGCTACAAACTATCCTCTGGTTGACTTACTGCTCGTTCTACAGCCAAGAAATCTTGCCTGTCTGTCCTAACAGTCGCGTTGATGCAAAAATGGGCGTGGTTTGAACGAAATGTGGGCGTAGTCAAAAATTTTTGCGCGCGCTTCGCGCGCAAATATGACTATGGCCCCTTCAACCTTCAACATGTTCCTACACCTATGCAGTTCTCAGTTGAGCCTGAGCTGTACATTCTCCAACGTTTGCACGCAGTTAGCCTAGTAGGTCAGGATTAGCAGGAAACCAGCCCCACATGTGTACCGGTAATATACACCCTATGCTGCATGCATAGATAATGCAGTGGAAGGGGAAACATGAAATACGCGGCTAGGCTTGCACCGCAAATAAAGGCCACACCCACAAACTAGGATGTGGGCGTGGTGTTCGTGGCGCTGCTATGGCAACAAGTGGTGAAAATGGCGATCGTTTTGGCTGCTAGCAGAAAGTTTGTGTTCTGAAGTCGTCATATAACGCACCAACCATGGAGAGACGAGTAAGTTAATAACGATTATATCCAATGCGATCAGTAGCCTGAAATCGGTCACGCTGGCTAGATGTGGTGTGAGATACTGTGTAAGCTTATATTGAAGAGTGCTTCGTTCTTTCGTTTAGCTGCAGCATCGTCAGCAGTCTCACGAGGTGGATGCGATGAATCCAGCGGCCAGGACCCGCGCACAGCTCCCGCAGATCCCTCTAATGCCGTCCACCCATGACCAACCCTCACCTCTCTATCAGGTACGTATATTTATTATAATAAATTATTATAGTAGTTGAGTGACCATGCTGAAGCCTGCAAATCTCAAGGCTAAGCATAAACCTTCTGAACTTTGTTTTAGTTAGCTGCATGGTACATTTTTCTACCTTGCAGCTTGTTCTTAAGAACCTTGAGAATCCTCCCCTAATGAAGCCAGCCTCATGGACGAGGGCTGCTCCCTTCAAGGAGGAGAAGTATCACCGCACTCCCTCCGAGTCGATTGCTAATAACTTCACCCCCACAGCTAATAACCTCAAGATCAGAGCTCTTCGGAAGCGTAAATCACCTTGTATCCTTTGACCATCTCACCAATCACCATTTCTCTGTAGTTAGCACACCTAACCTTTAAAAACACTGCAGAAATAGATTTGTTTATTGGACTTGTTCCTTAGTGTTCCATAAAGTGGTCACCCCTCAATTTTTAGGTTTCTTACTGACTGATATTATAGCGAGATTCTGTGACATAGTTAAGCCAAAGTATGCCCTAGAACAGAAATAAACATATGCACCATTATCTTGTAATGCTCCTTGACTCTCAGCTGTTCATAGCTCCAACAGGCAAGACAATCTCGCCTCCCCACAGACGTCTCTCGCCGATTCCCATGCCCCCCGGCTACCACCAGCACCAGTTCCCCTCAATGGAGGTGCCCCCCTCGCGCCCCATGAGTCCAGGGGAGCAGTTTGGAAGCATTGGTGTCCATGATAGGTGGATGGAGGATAGGGCAGGGGAGCCATCTGATAGTGACGTCAAGGTACAAAAAAATGTGCAGCAATGCAGCTACATGTGCTGCAATATCACTAGAAAATTGAAATTTTCACTGCTAACATAATTGATGCTAAAATTTTATGGCCAAATTATGGTATTTTTCTTCTTCTCTCCAGCGTTATGAATATTACATTAACGAGGGGGTTTCCCCAGCTGACATTGCTCCAATGCCTGCCAAGACTGTACAAAATATCCACAGTCACCTGGCTCCAAAGCTGCTCCAGAACCCCAACTGGCAGCCACTCAGAGAGAACCTCCTAGAAGAGATCCAACAAAACTACCAGCTCAGCATTCAGAAGGCAATAGTGGACTACATCCTTCGAGACACGACCGAGTTGAAACGGTTGAAGATTGTTGCCGTGCCCAGGGTCTTCCCCAAGAAGATTATCCGTGCCCCTGTGCCATGGCACGATAGTATGAGGCTGGCGTTTGATGCACAAGCTCAGCAGTTGTTCATCACCAATAGGATCATGTCTGAGCTTCAGACGCTGTGGCAGAACAAGTAAGAGGGGAAGACCCCTGTAATTTTAAGATAATGAGAGATTAGATCAGCTCAGGCAATTTTTGAGGTACATGTATGCATTTATAATTAGAACATGATAGCCACAGTTGATGCCATACAGCAACACAATACATGTACAGCCAATTCAGGCACCTTTGCAACAGACAGGCTGCCTTAAAAACCGCCTTGTTCATGCTGTGTAAACTGTTCCTGCACAGTTGCTTGTAGCTTATTAAATTAACTACAACTATGGTTTTAGTACGGTGGCCCTAAGGTGCAACGAACTTCGTTTACATTCTCGATTCTAGAAGTCGATTTTCGATTCTTAAACTCGATTTTCAATTCTAGAACTCGATTTTCGATTCTCGAACTCGATTCTAGAACTCGATTTTCGATTCTCGAACTCGATTTTCTTCTTGATTCTAGAACTCAATTTTCGATTCTCGAACTCAGTTCTAGAACTCGATTTTCGATTCTCGAACTCGATTTCTTCTTGATTCTAGAAATCGATTTGCACTTTTAGTGCTGATTCTGCAAACTCAATTTTCCATTCTTAAACGTGATTCTCGAGCCTAGCCCACTTCAGGCTTCTAGCTGTGCAAAAGCGCAATGACCTTGACCTTGCTGCGACCATTGCATATTGGATGCATGGTCTCTATTAGCTGCTAGTGTGCATGCGATGACCCTTGACCTTGCATGCTGCGACCTTGCTGCACGTGCGCTTATCCATATTGGATGGTCTCGAAGAGTCAGCTACGTTGTATGATCTTTCCAAGTCACTAGGCGTCATAACATGTCAGTAAGTATATTTGGATCGAGGTGGCGAAACACTCTATATCATTTAAGAAAATGAATGTACAATGTCATGTATCTGTGTATAATAATGACATGCATGCAACATGAATTCGCAATACACAAATGGGCGTGGCTTGATGGTGATAGGTTCGCGAGTGCACTGATTATTTTACAGTCTGTCCTAGCCACTGAACGTAAAAATATACACATAGCAAACACCATGATACAAACATGCCTGAACATTATAGCTATAGCACATCGGCGTGACAGGCTGGTATATACCACGATTCGTAGCCAGGCTGCTGATCGTTACCGTAGCCGTGGCTACTATCGCCGAATATGTCACAGTCAAGGATTTGCTACAATACTTACCGCTTCTCCATTTATGACGCCTAGTGACTTGGAAAGATCATACAACGTAGCTGACTCTTCGAGACTATCCAATATGGATAAGCGCACGTGCAGCAAGGTCAAGGGTCATCGCATGAACACTAGTAGCTAATAGAGACCATGCATCCGCAGCAAGGTCAAGGTCATTACGCTTTTGCACAGCTAGAAGCCTGAAGTGGGCTGGGCTCGAGAATCGCGTTTAAGAATGGAAAATTGAGTTTGCAGAATCAGCACTAAAAGTGCAAATCGATTTCTAGAATCAAGAAGAAAATCGAGTTCAAGAATTGAAAATCGAGTTCTAGAATCGAGTTCGAGAATCGAAAATCGAGTTCTAGAATCGAGTTCGAGAATCGAAAATCGAGTTCTAGAATTGAAAATCGAGTTCTAGAATCGAGTTCGAGAATTGAAAATCGAGTTCTAGAATCGAGTTCGAGAATCGAAAATCGAGTTCTAGAATTGAAAATCGAGTTTAAGGATCGAAAATCGATTTCTAGAATCGAGAATGTAAACGAAGTTCGTTGCACCTTAGGGCCACCGTATTTTAGTCCTAGCAGTTTTCTATTGCAAAGGTGCTTGAATCTGCTGTACATGTAATTCATGGATCAATCACATATTCTGTGAATTTACCAGTCCAGATGTCACAGTGCCTATGCTATACATAATGTATTCATTGATTTGTTGTATTTACACAGGTATTCTGATATTCATTTTGTTGACCTTGAGGCGCTGAAGACTGTGGCTTCCTCTCACCCTGTGGAACCAGCCCGGTTTGAAGCACTGGTCAAACAACAGTGCTTGGAGGCAAGAGAAATACTCAGCACTAAGTGAGTGGAAGAAAATACATATTCCTAATACTGCATACTTTTTGGTGATTAAGTACCTTTTATAGTGCAAACTTGTCGTTAGTTATGTGTACATACAGATTGAAAAATGAGAAACTATCTGCTATCTTCAAATATTCAGAGTTTACACACGCACACACACACACACATGCACGCACACTTTAGATGGATTTCCGACTGTGGCAACTTGTTTCGTGCTTACAAGCAATGTTGGTCTGGCCTCATCCCTGCCAACCCTGACCAAACTGCCATACTGGCTGAACATTTCTTCAACTGTGTGTGTGGTCTGATGGCCAGGCAGCTGAGGGGCACTGTCGAGAACTCACTGCAGGACTTTGTCTCCTTTCTCTCTCTCTACCAACAAGGCAATGACTACAGGGGAGAGTTTCATGATGTCATGTTTGTTACACCTCCTGTAAGTAATCTGTAATACATTCACTATACTGCAGTCTGGTACACTATATACACCACATGTAGTGGTTATTGCATTATTTTGTTAATGCCATAGCATATGTATGAATTTTCAGTATTCTTTCCATACGTCTTTGCTTTAGGCTGTAGAATTAATATTTAGAGGTGCAAAAAATTTAGCAAAAATATTATTGGTGCTAATTTATCTGCCAAGGTTCTTCACATTGAGCTAGTGGTGAAGGGCTCTGAGCTTCTCTTCAAGCCACCGTTCTCTGAGCTGGATGCCATTGTTCAGAGGTTGATCATCACCATTGTTGAGAGTGGACAGAAGCTACCTCGAGTGGAGCATGTACTCTTCCCTGATCTTGAAGGTAAGAAAATCCATGAAGTATCATCATTCATCTCTCTTTCTCTCTCTCTCTCTCTCTCTCTCTCTCTCACACAGCCTATGAGCTGTTCATCCCTCACATGGAGCTACATGAAAGTGCAGTGGATATTGCACGGAGGCAGGCACTAGCACTGCTCAGGAGAAATGTGGTGGGGCCAAAGAAATACGTGGAGGTTACGTACAGCCCCTATCGTAGTTTGATGGACGGTAATGCTAGTCTGGAAGTGGACAACTTTTTGAAACACTCTGAAAATGAGCTACCAGCTTTTGCAAAGGTAGAAATTTCTAGCAAAAGCATTTCCATGCTGTTTAGTATACAAAAATCATTCACTTTTCTCTGTTTTTCAGTGGATCACCAAGTTCCGTAGGCAAGCTGGAGAGTTGACTGTTCTTCGTAGGACAGCCTACCTCAACTTCATCTCCCTGAACTGTGCTGAAGTCAACATCTTGCTATATCAGAGAGCCCTGGAGCTGGCTGACAGGATGGTCACATTCCTCGTTGACAGAAACAGAGAATTCAATAGAGAGTAAGTAATCATTTGCATAGTATAGACAGAAATAAGTTCTAGACAAAATTGTCTATGTGATGGATGCACTATTTGTTTCTTTGCTCCCCACTTCCCTTTTCTCTAGACTCTGTGAACAGTATGACACTATCTCCACTAAAGTGTATGAGGATCCTCAGTCCACTGATGAGATGGTCCAACTAGTCAACTATCTTACCACTGTAAGCTAGTGCTCATACTATTAATTACTGTGGATCAAAAATCTGCTCGGAAATCTGCTCTTTGAAATATGCATGCATGATACTATGGCATGTGGAAGTTTTTGCTTCTAATTTTGTCTATTTTCCCCGTGTATAGTCTCGTGAGGAGACAGTTTTTCATCTTCAAGCCAAGGTGAAGCAGGCTGCAGAGAGACTCCTCTTTCTACTAGACTATGCCCTACTGCCTGAGGAGGACATTAAGCTCAACAACCAAACATTCAACTGGCCGGGGAGAATGGAGCCAATCTTTGAGGTCAGCCAGCAGAGACTGGCTGCCAGGAGAGAGAAGGCAGAGAACGAGATCAAAGAGAAGTCAGTGTAACTGTGTGTAAAATTAATTACACAATATATTATGGGCCTCCAACACACAGACTCACTTGCGTGTAGGGGGCATTATCTGTGGCACTTGTAGGTAGAAATGAATAATTAGATAGAGAGAAAAAAAAAGCTGACTGTGAAAATAAGCTTGAAAGGAAAAAATTGCGAAGAGAAACAAAAAGCAATTTTGAAAAATGCTTGAGAATAAAAGAAAGCTTGAAAAAAAAATTGGGTTTGTGTATGCCAATCTTGGTTGAAGCTACCACATCTGTTTGAATAGTGGTTTTCTTTTTTTTTGCAGGCGTGAGAGGTTTGAGCAGAAATTGAATGATTATCAGTCTGAGGTGGACGTCTACCAGGAGAAAGAGGTACCTAGGCACCTGGAAGACATCAAGAAGGTTGTGGCCCAACTGGAACAACTCTCAGAGAACCTGGAAAAGTCTAAAGAAGAGGCCATGGTTAGTCAAGAGATACGGCTGCCTTAGTATACTTAATGGAAGCTGGGATCCTTCTATAAGAAACATACACACACACACACACACACACCACTCACTAGGCCATCAACAATGAGGAGGAGCTACTGGAGTGGGAGATGACTGCTTTCCCTCAGATCCAGATGATCTCTCATATGAAGGAGCCTTATGATAGACTTTGGCATACCGCAGCTCAGTACCATGAGAAAAATGACAAATGGATGAATGGTATGATATAAATACTTCATAGTTGGTTCACTTAGAGTGTATCGAGTATGTATGTATGTGTATTTGGAAAGACTTGCAGTTTTCTCCCAATTGCAAAACGAAAAAATAGTACTGAAGGCATAACGTATTACACAATGCCTAATTTATGCACGACTAGCAGAAAGTCCTTCAGTACTGGAATTATTATGCATCTATCGTAATTTCTTTTTAACTTGCTGTTCCTAAGGTCCATTTCTTGATCTTGATGCTGAGGAGGTTGAAGATGACGTCGGTACAATGTGGCGTACCATGCACAAGCTCTCCAAGACCCTCTCTGACAACCCCAATCCAAAGAGATCCACAGAGCTCTTTAAGATGAAGCTGGACCAGTTCAAGGAACATCTCCCTCTGCTTCAGACCTTCTGTAATCCGGGAATCAGGGACAGACACTGGAGCAGGATGAGCGAGATTGTCGGGTTTGAGCTGAAGCCGCAACCAGACACACCTCTTAGTGCTATGCTGGAGTATGGACTACATAAACACCTTGACCAGTGAGTAAAAAGTGTCTCCAGCTTGTGTAATTTGTAATATGGTGGTGGATAGAAATATTGCTTAATTTTCATGGCCTTATTCTTAGACCCTTTCCCAATGATATTATTCTATGCTGAAAATACAAACGAAGGCTCAAATCACAGAGCATACAGCATCTGAAAGCTGGTGGTAAATTTCATTGCCCCCCCCCCCCCCCAAAATATTTTTGGTTGGATTTCATTCAAATATTATTAGACACCCAGAATCCGCATAATGCTATAATTTTTCCTCTAGGCTTGAGGAGATCGGTGCTGCAGCCAGTAAAGAGTACTCTCTGGAGAAGGCCATGGAGAAGATGAAATCAGAGTGGTCTGAGATGGAGTTTACCTTCATCGAATATCGAGACACTGGTGTGTCAATTCTATCGGCCATCGACGATGTACAGGTACTGCTGGATGACCACATCGTTAAGACACAAACGATGAGGGGCTCCCCCTTCATTAAGCCATTTGAGGTCGAGATTAAGTCTTGGGAGGAGCAGCTCATCCTGATTCAGGATATTCTCGATGCATGGCTCAAGTGCCAAGCAACATGGCTATACCTCGGTAAGTTTTAACAATAACTTATTTATTGATGTCTAACAAGAGTTTATGAATTTCAAAACTGTTTCATTAGCACCCTAGTTATGCAAAGATGTATTAAATGTTGCTAATTTATGTCCTAAAATTGACCTAATTTGTTCATTTTGCAACCATTTATACACCTAAAGATTTTCACTCTATGGCATAAACATGCAGCATGTACAGCACTACTGGTAGACTATAGCCATGATACTGTATTGTATGCTTTTTCTCTTTCTCTAGAGCCAATCTTTTCCTCTGAGGATATCATAGCCCAGATGCCCCAGGAGGGGAGGAAGTTTGGTATAGTGGACCGTCACTGGAAAGAGGTCATGGGAGAGGCTGTGAAGGATCATCATGCCCTGGTCG
This sequence comes from Stappiaceae bacterium, assembly GCA_964291365.2. Taxonomy (GTDB): domain Bacteria; phylum Pseudomonadota; class Alphaproteobacteria; order Rhizobiales; family Stappiaceae; genus JBDWFY01. The sequence goes on along the minus strand of OZ219972.1, from coordinate 313,357 downwards.
TCACAGCTCAGGACAACATGCTAAACAAGCTCAACGAATCCAATGTACTACTGGAGGAGATTCAGAAAGGACTGAATGACTACCTTGAGAAGAAGAGACTCTACTTTCCAAGGTGGGAAAAAATTTTGGCCCTATAAATTTCTAAATTTTAATGTTGTCATGTTCTGTCTCTAGATTTTTCTTTCTGTCGAATGATGAGCTTCTTGAGATTCTCTCGGAGACCAAGGACCCACTGCGAGTCCAGCCCCACCTCAAGAAGTGTTTTGAGGGCATAGCCAAGCTGATGTTCACGGAGGAGCAGCATGTCAAGGGAATGATCAGTAGCGAGAAAGAGAATGTTCCATTCTCTAAGACTATCATACCAGCTGATGCTAAGGTGAGTCAGTGGTGCAACACAGAATGAGAATTATAACACACTAAGATTCCATGTGTGCCTGAACAGGCTCTGGCTTCCCCTAGGGTTTTTGTCTTTAATTTTGTAATAATTGGAGGGGCTGTGGAGTTGTAATCTACAACATGAGTGATAATAGACTCCACCTACTATAGTTGGCCAAATTGTTTCAAACAAGTCATACATGTACGTATGGCTATTTGCTCTCCTGTTGTAATTGTACAGGGTATGGTGGAGAAATGGCTTCTTCAGGTCCAAGAGACTATGATCCTCAGTCTTCAAGATGTGACGAAGGAATCTGTGGTGGCATATGAGGAGAAACCAAGGGACAAGTGGGTACTGGAGTGGCCGGGACAGGTCGTCATTGCAGCTAGCACTATCTACTGGACCAGGGACGTCACTGATGCTATTGAACATGGAACTCTACAGGTTAAACACTTAAATTACTAATATGAATGTACATGTGGGGGCGGGGGGAGGGTCATATTCATAACGATTATCCAATGACATGTCTGCATCATAGTACATGTGCCTATATAACATTATTGATTCTGATTGTTGTAGGCTTGTTTGGAAAAGAGTAATCGTCAGATAGACCAGATTGTTGAGTTGGTGAGAGGCAAGCTGACCAGTATGGCTAGGATCACTCTCGGGGCACTCACTGTCATTGATGTGCATGGTAAGTCATAGAATTTAATCAGTGAAGAGAAATGAGCATGAAGCATGAATATTTCAGTATTGAAAATTATTTATATTTCTTTCATTTCTTTCACTCCCAGCTCGTGATGTTGTAGCCAAGCTCTGCAGTGATGGTGTCCACGCTTCCACCGATTTCCAGTGGATCTCTCAGCTTCGTTACTACTTTGAAGACGAGCTAGTCATCGTTAGGATGATTACGACAGACATTCCCTATGGCTACGAGTATCTTGGGAACACGGGACGTCTGGTCATCACCCCTCTCACTGATCGATGTTACCGTACACTGATGGGAGCGCTCAAGCTCCACCTAGGGGGAGCACCAGAGGGACCAGCTGGAACTGGTAAGCTCTCTGTAGTTTACAATATTATTATGTATGATAGTATTGTTAAGAACTGCAACTATCTACTTTCCTGCAGGTAAAACTGAGACATGTAAGGATTTGGCCAAGGCAGTGGCAAAACAGTGTGTAGTGTTCAACTGCTCGGACGGCCTTGACTTCAAAGCCATGGGCAAGTTCTTCAAGGGACTGGCTCAGGCTGGAGCATGGGCTTGCTTTGATGAGTTCAACCGCATTGAATTGGAGGCAAGTCACTTACACAAATAATCTACCGTATACGATACATGTATATACACATGTATAGAACTACCATACTCATTACAAACCACTTTTGTATAAGAGTTTTATGTAATAGTTATACCATGGTCACCAGGAATTTATCATGGATAACCACCCGATCCCAAGGGCGCAGCCCGAGGGAGAGGTGTGGTTATCTATGATAAATCCATGGTGACCATGGTATAAGTGTTATATATCCTGCACCTGACTGGTCCAGCCTGTTGTTACATTTACGTACATAGCAACCGACCTTGGCCTTGACAACAACTATGCTTTGAACTGTATAGCTCTACTATAACTATACATGTGCTGTACATGTACAAGCCAAAATAAACAGCATACAAGTATTTGTAGTGGGATTTACTATAGTTGACAGTTACCACCTGTAATTGCCAATTACAAGTTTACAAGTAGAGGGATTTATCGGACCATTTCCTTTGTTTTATCACTTATAAACCATGGCTGTTGCCTAGGATACAAGGCTGAGTAGGATATATAAAATGATATCTCTCTATCTATGATTTTGCATACCTATATACATGTAGGTGTTATCTGTGATAGCCCAGCAGATCCACAGTATCCAGGTGGCTGTCAACCTGGGAGTGAAGAGGTTTGTATTTGAGGGCACAGAGATCTCCTTGGATCCCTCCTGTACTGTATTTATCACCATGAACCCTGGTTATGCAGGCAGACAGGAGCTGCCTGACAACCTAAAGGTGAGAGCAAGATATTGACAATAATTTTATTTATCAAGCAAGCCTTTATTTTGACTCTCCCTGTATATTATCTAGGTACTATTCCGCACAGTAGCCATGATGGTTCCGGACTATGGCCTAATTGGAGAGATCATGCTTTACTCCATGGGCTTTGTTGATGCTCGTAGCCTCTCAGCAAAGATCGTCGCCACCTACCGTCTCTGCTCAGAGCAGCTCTCCTCCCAACACCACTATGACTATGGCATGAGGGCTGTCAAATCTGTTCTTACTGCGGCTGGCAACTTGAAACTAAAGTACCCCAAGGAAAACGAGAGTGTGTTGCTATTGAGAGCCATTAACGATGTAAATCTGCCGAAATTTTTGGCACATGATGTTCCATTATTTGAGGGTATTACATCTGATCTGTTCCCTGGTGTGGTACTGCCTAAGCCAGACTATGACAATCTCACTGATGCTCTATGTGATAATATTGCCAAGATGGGGCTGCAACCTGTGCCCTGGTTCATCACTAAGATTATTCAGGTATAGTCCATTACTAAGTATAAGCCTTATGTACTGTACTTCTTTAGTAGTTTCACGTGGCTATGCTATGAAAATTGAAAATAATGTCTAGGCCTCACCATACATATAATTCTATCGTTATTTTAATTTGTGCCACAACTTGTCACTCTATTGTGTTCGGGTCCCCAATCTAAATTGGCAACATCTGTTTATTCTAGATCTATGAAATGATGCTTGTTCGCCATGGTTTCATGATTGTTGGGGAGCCTATGGGTGGGAAGAGCTCCGCCTACAGGGTGCTGGCTGCAGGACTGGCCGACCTCAATGCTAGTGGACTCCTCGAAGAGTTCAAGGTACACAAGTGAAACACAGCAGTATGTTGCTCTATTGAAATTTAGTGGAATATGTATTAGTTTTGTGTGTCATTTCCAGGTTAACTATCGCATCATTAATCCCAAGTCAATGACAATGGGTGAACTGTATGGCTCCTTTGACCCCATCTCTCACGAGTGGTCTGATGGAGTCCTAGCCAACAGCTTCAGGGAGCAAGCCTCAGCCACAGATGAGAATCGCAAATGGCTGATCTTTGATGGCCCTGTGGATGCTATCTGGATCGAAAACATGAACACTGTACTCGATGACAACAAAAAGCTGTGTCTTATGAGCGGAGAGATCATTCAAATGAGCCAAAAGATGAATCTTATCTTCGAGCCCGAGGATTTAGAAGTTGCATCACCAGCCACTGTCAGTCGGTGTGGTATGATTTACATGGAGCCCCACCAGTTAGGCTGGAAACCTCTCATGGAGTCCTACCTTAGCTCGATACCAGACTGCGTTCGCGAGCACAATCGTAACAAGTACAGCGCTCTCTTTGAAGACCAAAAAGAGCTTATTCGCAGCCTTTTCAACTGGCTAGTCCAACCTTGCTTTGATTTTATTCGCCACTACTGCAAACGCTTTGTTGTGACATCAGCTCTGCACCTAGTTCACTCCTTACTCAATCTTTACACGTGCTTGCTGGATGAGTTTATAAATGACGTGGATGGTGACTCAGTGCCTGTGTCTCAGAGTACAGTGTGGCTCCCCTGCCTCTTTATGTTCAGCATAGTGTGGACGCTCGGAGGTACAATGAATGGAGACTCACGTAAGAAGTTTGATGTGTTCTTTCGCACACTTGTGTCTGGTACAGACCAGGAGCACCCCAGACCAAAAATCATCAAACTAGCTAAGGTAAAAACAATGTTCACGCCGGAATCTGTGTATGGACATTGGTTTCATGAATTTCAAGGCCTGTATACTAAAACTTCAGGTCTATATGTGAACCTTTATATTGTTTTTTTTATGTGGACTGCAGAACAACATGTTTCCCGAGAGAGGAATAGTGTTTGACTTCTTCTTCCAGAAAGTTGGTAGCACTTGGGCAGCCTGGGAGGACTTGATAGAAAAGTCCACCACCATACCACAAGGAGCAAAGGTACACTATAGGGATAAAGATTTTGGCTGGAAAATAGATTTGGTATTTTGGCCTCGTACATGTAGTACAATCTACCTACCACTACATATATTGTAGTACATGAAATTTGTACTTATTAAAAATTTGTGGTATTAGGTGAATGATTTGATCATTCCAACTGTGGACACTGTGAGGCAGAAGTTCTTTCTGGACACCTATGTCTCTCACAGCAAGCCACTCCTGTTTGTTGGTCCAACTGGTACTGGAAAATCAGCCATCACCAACAACTACCTCGTTCAACTACCAAAGGACAAGTACGTGCAACTAAATCTGCCTTTTGCATGTTCTAAACTTCACATAGCCAGTCATAAGCCATCTGAACTTTCATGCTAATGTACTATTACATGTGTGTACAAATATTATTATGTGGTTCCCTACGCTTACAAAGAATTGTTATTTTACAAAGTGATCACTTGTAACTGTTAATTTCAACAGATATCTTCCAAATTGTGTCAACTTCTCTGCCCGCACAACAGCCAGTCAGACTCAAGACATCATCATGTCCAAGCTAGACCGTCGTAGGAAGGGGGTCTTTGGGCCTCCTGTGGGCAAGAAGTGCCTGGTCTTTGTCGATGATCTGAACATGCCTGCCAAGGAGAAGTATGGGGCCCAACCTCCCATTGAACTGCTGAGACAATTTGCAGATAATGGCCACTGGTATGATAAGAAGGATACGTCAAGGCTCGACCTCATTGATGTGGTAAGAAAATTGCAAATTTGGGATACTTTTGCAAAATTAAACTCTTAGCTAAGTTTAAGCAACTTTAGGTATAGAGAACCCCCCTCCCCTGTTTATTAATAATTTTGAATTTATCCCTCTAAATGGATACTAAGTGCCACAATAATAATTTACATGTATCAGTCTTCTGTATTCTATCTCTCCCTCAATGCAGCTGTTGGTGTGTGCTATGGGTCCCCCAGGAGGTGGTAGGAACCACATCACTGGAAGATTCACCCGTCACCTTAATGTTGTCTCCATCGAGTCATTTGATGACACTGCCATGACGAAGATATTCTCAGCTCTGGCTGACTGGCACTTTAGTAAGGGATTTGATGCCATCTTTGGAAGACTGGGAAAGGTGGGTAGCAGAAATACATGTACACATGTTGCTTAGCTACAGAGAGAGAGAGAGAGAGAGAGAGAGAGAGAGAGTGAAATGCTGCAAAGAATCTGATCATACAACCGCAACCTCCCCCAGGTGATGGTCCAAGCTACAATGGAGGTATATAAGTCAGCGGTGGCCAACTTCCTCCCAACACCCTCCAAATCTCACTACGTCTTCAACCTTCGTGACTTCTCTCGTGTTGTCCGTGGTGTTCTCCTCTCCGATAAAACCCACATGACTGACGGTGATAAATTCACCAGACTCTGGGTGCATGAGGTCTATCGAGTGTTCTATGATCGCTTAATCGACGACAAAGATAGGCTACAGTTTTTTGAGATTGTGAAAGAGACTCTACACAGCCATTTCAAGGTGAATATCGATAAGCTTCTGAAGCACCTTGCCTCTGGGCCGAGCGTAAAGGATGATGATGTAAGGGGGCTGTTTTTCGGAGATTACATGGTCCCTGGGGCAGACCCTCGTTATTATGATGAGGTCACAGACTTTAAGGAACTCACCAGCACAATGGAAAAGTAAGCAGATAAGGCATTTGTACATGTATTAAGTTTTTGAGCAATTTCAATACTGTTTTTGTTTCAGCTATTTGGAGGAATTCAACCAAATGAGCAAGGCACAGATGAAGCTTGTCCTCTTCAAATTTGCGATTGAGCATATCTCTCGAATCAGTCGTGTCCTCAAGCAGGACAATGGCCACGCCCTCCTGATTGGAGTGGGTGGGAGTGGGCGCCAAAGTGCTGCCAAATTAGCTACATTCATGGCAGACTATGACCTTTTCCAAATCGAAATCTCCAAAAATTATACCACAGTGGAGTGGCGAGATGATTTGAAGAAATTACTAATTAAGGCAGGATCTGAGGGAAAACCAACGACATTCTTATTTTCAGATAACCAGATCAAAGATGAGTCGTTTGTTGAGGACATTAATATGATTTTAAACACTGGGGATGTCCCTAATATTTTTCCGGCTGATGAGAAGGCAGAGATTATTGAAAAAATGCAGGTCACTGCTCGCACGCAAGGTCGAAAAATTGATGCCACCCCTCTATCCATGTACAACTTCTTCATTGAGCGTGTTAAAGAGAATCTTCATGTTGTCCTAACTATGAGCCCTATCGGAGATGCTTTCAGAAATCGTCTTCGAATGTTTCCCTCTCTGATCAACTGCTGTACCATTGACTGGTTCCAAGCTTGGCCCGATGATGCGCTGGAAATGGTAGCAAACAAGTTTTTGGAAGAACTAGACATGGAGCAAGATATGCGATCTCGCTGTGTCTACATGTGTCAACATTTTCATCAAAGTGTTAGGAGCCTGTCCGATAAATTCTATGATACTCTCCGACGCAGAAACTACACCACACCTACATCTTATCTAGAGCTCATCCTGACATTCAAAACTCTCCTCACTAAGAAACAGAATGAGATTCTTGTCATGAAGAAGCGATACACAACTGGTCTTGAGAAACTAGAATTTGCTGCCTCTCAGGTCAGTATTTCATAGAGAGTGTGGGGTGCCCTAATGAAGTGGCATCAGGTTCAATGCCTAGATGTCTCAAAAATATTTTTTCCTTTACCACTCTAGGTCTCTGTTATGCAACAAGAGCTCCGTGAGCTACAACCACAGCTCGTCGAGACATCAAAAGAGACAGAACAACTCATGGTGAAGATAGAGAAAGACACGGTCGAAGCTGAAGCTAAGAAGGAGGTCGTAGCTGCCGATGAGGCTGTGGCCAATAAGGCAGCTGCCAAGGCTAAGGGGATCAAGGACGAGTGTGAGAGTGACCTAGCTGAGGCACTACCAGCTCTGGAGGCAGCCATCGCTGCTCTAAATACACTCACACCTAAGGACATCACACTGGTCAAGTCTATGAAGGTACATGATAGTGGTACCCCTGATGACTACAGGAAAACATATTAGCTTTTTTCAATGTTTCCACGCATACATGTACACTACTGTAATAGAACCCCCCAGCCTTGGTCAAGCTGGTAATGGAGGCTGTCTGCATTATGAAGAACATCAAAGCAGAGAGGAAGCCAGACCCTTCTGGGAGTGGCAAGATGATCGAGGACTACTGGGGACCTTCTCAGAAGGTGCTCAGTGACTTCAAGTTTCTCGACTCCCTCAAGACCTATGACAAGGATAATATCCCTCCAGCTATCATCAAGAAGATAAGAGAAAAGTAGGTTGATTAAAATCTATCACAGTAATCAAAAGCATAGCATTATTAAGTAGCTGTTTGTCCTACAGTAGCAGTCATTGGGCAGTTTGCAGTGAGGTATAGTTGTCCCACTCGTATAATATTATTATGCGCAACAGAAGAAATTTGGTACATTTAATTCGGTAATTGTGAAGTGGACTGCCAAATTAATTCCTAGCTATTTTCCAGCTTTTCAATAAATACGATTGCCCTATGTCATCATAATAATAGTATCAGGACCATATTGTTACTGATACTGCCCTATAATATGCACACAGATACTGTACTAATCCTGACTTCAATCCTGATGTAATCAAGTCAGCCTCCACTGCCTGTGAGGGGCTGTGTAAGTGGGTGAGGGCCATGGAGGTCTACGACCGTGTTGCCAAAGTCGTCGCTCCAAAGAAGGTGAAACTGGCTGAAGCAGAGGCTGAACTCTCTGTGCAAATGGCTAAGCTCAATGAGAAGAGAGCAGAGCTACAGGCTGTACTAGGTAGGTGAAGAAACGAAATACTATGCTCACACAATCATTTATACCTACACATATGTGTACATAATATAATTGAAGTTTATAGGTACCTGTACATATAGCATGGATAGCAGTCATACATGTATCTCAGTAGTAGCTTAGATGTATTATTTTCCTATCCCTTTCTCCCTGCAGACAAGCTTCAAGCTCTCAACGATCAATTTGTAGCCATGACAGAGAAGAAAGAGAACCTTGAGACAAACATTGACCTCTGCACAAAGAAGCTGGAGAGAGCAGAGAAGCTCATTGGAGGGCTGGGAGGGGAGAAGGAGAGATGGAGCCAGGCCGCCAAAGAGCTTGGAGAACGTTACATCAATATTACAGGAGATGTGCTGATTTCTGCAGGAGTTGTGGCCTACCTTGGAGCATTTACTGTGGACTTTAGACTCGAGGCTATTGCTGAGTGGCATAAGATTTGCAAAGAGAAGAAGATTCCTTGTTCAGCAGTGTTTTCTGTGAATACTACTCTTGGAGAGCCAGTGAAGATCAGAGCATGGAATATAGCAGGGCTCCCTGTAGATTCATTTTCTGTTGATAATGGTATCATTGTGTCAAATTCACGAAGATGGCCGCTTATGATTGACCCTCAAGGTAATATTACTTTTTCCAGAAGCTGTGTAGAGAAGAGAGTCTTATTTTCTTATCGATTGCAGGCCAGGCCAACAAGTGGATCAAGAACATGGAGCGACCCAACAAGCTATCAGTGATCAAGCTCTCTGACCCCAACTATGCCCGTACACTTGAGAACAGCATACAGTTTGGTACTCCTGTGCTCTTGGAGAACGTCGGAGAAGAGTTAGACCCACTACTAGAGCCACTCCTGCTCAAACAGACCTTCAAGCAGGGTGGAGTGGAGTATCTCAGACTTGGGGAGAATGTGATAGAGTATAGTCAGGATTTTAGGTTCTACATCACAACCAGGCTGCGAAATCCTCACTACCTACCTGAAGTATCAGTCAAGGTATAGCATTGTAGCTATAATGTACATACTTGCCTGACATGTTGGTATAGTGGTCTCCTACATAAAATCTTGCAATAGTACGATAAAGTTGGTGATTCCTCTTAATGTTGCAAGGTCACCAGATTTCTCCAGGTTTTTATAATGCTACTGTAACGCTACTATGATTTACAGAATGCCTTTTTTTTAGTGATTTGGCATTTTCTTTTATTGATATTACCATAGGTTGTTCTATTGAACTTCATGATCACCCCACTTGGTCTTGAGGACCAGCTCCTTGGCATTGTGGCTGCCAAAGAGAAGCCAGAGCTTGAGGAAAAGAAAAACCAACTCATCATAGAGAGTGCAGCAAACAAGAAACAGCTCAAAGAGATTGAAGATAAAATCCTTGAGGTCCTCTCCACCTCTCAGGGTAACATCTTAGAGGACGAAACAGCCATCAAAATCTTGTCTTCTTCTAAGACTCTATCCGAAGAGATCACTGCTAAGCAGGAAATTGCTGCAGCGACAGAGAAAGAGATTGATGAGACAAGAAATGGCTACAAACCAGTAGCAGTTCACGCTTCAATTTTATTCTTCTGTATCTCAGATTTGGCCAATATTGAGCCTATGTACCAGTACTCCCTGACGTGGTTCATCAACCTCTATCTGCAGTCAATTGCGAATAGTGCCAAGTCTTCAGAGCTGCAGGAGAGGATAGAGGCACTGAATGACCACTTCACCAAGAGCATCTATAACAATGTCTGCCGGTCACTGTTTGAGAAAGACAAGCTGCTCTTCTCCTTTGTTCTCTGTATTGGCATCATGAAAGGAAGGTAAGTGGTATATCACAACAAATGTATGAATTCTACAAAATCTCAAGCATAAGCTTGAATCTTTTTCTGAAGAACTATTTTTGTCACTGTCATTCAGCATTATGTGGTATGATATAAAAAGATTGCATCATTAGCTTCATGTACATATAACTCTTTTATGTAGAGGTGAAGTTGAGGATCAGGTGTGGAGGTTCCTGCTGACAGGAGGCGTGGCTTTGGAGAATCCCCATCCCAATCCGTTCCCTCACTGGCTTAGTGAGAAGTCATGGGGGGAGGTGGTCAGGGCATCTGACCTGCCTAGTATGAAGGGATGGTTCAAAGGTACACACAGTATTTTTGTGAATTTTGTAACAAATATTTTGGTGAGGCTATGCCATGAGCGATAACAGTGAATTTGTACGTAGCTACACTAGGCAACAAGTAAACTAATTATGGTAATTATTTTATCCAGAATTTGGAGCTGAGTGGAAAGAGATGTACGATTCTCCCTCACCCCATGAGGCTCCACTACCAGGAGCATGGAACAAAATGAAAGGACTAGACAGGTCAGATAGCAACGCTTGAAATTGGGCCTAAAATTGAATTAAGCTGTTACTACTCTTGACATGTACATAATTATGCTATTGATTGAAGGGGCAGAATCATTACTAATTTGCCACCTTTCTTTCACAGATTGGTGATCCTTCGCTGCATCCGTCCCGATAAGATAGTCCCAGCCGTACAAAACTTTGTCATTGAGAACATGGGCCGGCAGTATATTGAGCCTCCAACCTTTGACCTTGCTGGGAGCTTTGCCGACTCCAACTGCTGTGCCCCGTTAATCTTTGTGTTATCACCAGGGGCTGATCCAATGGCCGGCCTGCTCAAATTTGCTGAAGACAAAGGCTTTGGTAGCAAAAGATGTCAGTCTATCTCTCTCGGACAGGGACAGGTAGGAGATCATATGAGTAATGTAATATTTACACAATCATGAATTTCAAGTTAAGAGTATCATAATGTTTGAGCAGATCTATACAATTATTGTGTTAAATTTTAGCCATTGATCTAGATCTGTATAAATTTAGTATATCCAGATAAGATTATGAGCACATCTGAGTATTGCTAAGTAGTTGCAACTATGAGAATTTTTAGCTGCCATGTGTCATCACATTGCATGTACATTGTAATGTATGTGCTCAATGTAATTTCATTCTTTCATGCAGGGTCCCATTGCTGCTAACATGATAGACAAGGCCATCAAGGAGGGGACCTGGGTAGTGCTACAGAACTGTCACCTTGCCACGTCGTGGATGCCTAAGCTGGAGAAGATCTGTGAGGAGGTGATTATTCCAGAGACTACTCATAAGGAGTTTCGCCTCTGGCTCACCAGTTATCCATCAGAGGACTTCCCTGTATCCATACTGCAGAATGGTAGGCAACATGGAATTTGATTTTGAGTTGAAATTTAAATTTGCCATTTTTGGCTCATTTGTGTACACCATTTAAAATATTACATACCAATTTTCAAGTATATGTGTATATCAATTTGGGTGTAGTCTGCAAATGTTGTATAATTATAATTGCCCCAGGGGTGAAGATGACTAACGAGCCACCTAAAGGTCTCCGAGCCAACCTCCTTCGCTCCTACCTCAATGATCCAATTTCAGACCCCAACTTCTTCGGTAACTGTAACAAGCCTCATGCTTGGCGAAAGCTTCTCTTTGGCCTGTGCTTTTTCCACGCTCTCGTGCAAGAGAGGAGAAAATTTGGTGCTCTCGGATGGAACATTCCGTACGAGTTTAATGAGTCTGACTTGAGGATCAGCATGCGACAACAACAGATGTTTTTGAATGAGTACGAGGACCTACCACTGGATGCTCTGACTTATCTGACTGGCCAGTGTAACTATGGTGGACGTGTGACAGACGACTGGGATCGGAGGTTGTTAGGGTCACTGCTCTCTATCTTCTACTGCAAGGAGATTATCACTGATGACAAGCACCAGTGAGTCAACCATTATCAGAGTTAATTCTAGGTGATTATTTTAATTTTTGCCTATAGATTCTCCCCAAGTGGTAACTACTATGCCCCAGTGCATGGTGAATATGATAGCTATCTTGAGTACGTTCGTTCCCTGCCCATCATCCCTCACCCAGAGGTCTTTGGTCTCCATGAAAATGCTGACATCACCAAAGATAACCAAGAGACACAGCTACTCTTTGATTCCATCCTGCTCACCCTACCTCGTCAGACTGGGGGCGGCGGGAAATCTCCCCAACAGGTTGTCGATGAGCTAGCAGCTGATATCCTCTCTAAATTACCGCCAGATTTCGACTTGGAAAAAATCATGGAGCAGTATCCAGTCGTCTATGAAGAATCTATGAACACTGTACTAAGACAGGAGCTTATTCGATTCAACAGGCTAACTTCGGTGGTTCGCAGCACTTTACAGAATATACAGAAAGCTATGAAGGGTCTAGTGGTGATGTCAGCAGATTTGGAGGACGTTTTTAACAGCATGATTGTCGGAAAAGTTCCTGCAGTTTGGGCAGCAAAGTCCTATCCTTCACTCAAGCCACTCGGTAGCTACGTGAATGATCTTTTAGCCAGGCTGAAGTTTTTCCAAGACTGGATCACAAATGGGATACCAAACGTGTTCTGGGTATCTGGGTTTTACTTCACTCAGTCGTTCCTGACTGGAGTCTTACAGAACTATGCTAGGAAGTATACCATCCCTATTGATCATCTGGGGTTCGAATTTGAAGTGTTGAAGGCTGAGGATGATATGGACAGTAAGCCAGGGGATGGTGCCTATGTCAAGGTAAATAATACACACATGAATAATTATTGTGGCTCTGCATACAATAATATTATTGAGTAGTGAATTCTCCTCAGAGTATGCCCCTATAATCAGGATTGTTCAACACTACAATGTCATGTAACCTGCATTTCAATATTGCATGCTGAAACATTGAAAAGCTGGGAATGGGCCTGGGGACGAGGATGCACATGTACTGTACACTGAAAATTAAGAAGTAATTTGATACCTCTACTGCTATCCTTCCAGGGCCTATATTTGGACGGTGCCAGGTGGGATAGAGACAAAATGGTACTTGGAGAGTCACTACCAAAAATTCTCAATGACTCCTTACCAATTGTAAGTTGTACTACTCGTATAGCTAAATCACACAAAATTATATCCATTACTTACAATATTATGCAAGCAATGATCATGTGTGCCCCTGTGTTAATTAGATTTGGCTCAAGCCTGGAGAGATGAGCAAGTTCCAGGAGAAGGCAACCTACGCCTGCCCTGTCTACAAGACCAGTGCTCGCAGAGGCACACTCTCCACAACAGGTCACTCCACTAACTATGTCTTAAAGATCCAGCTTCCATCAGACATGCCAGAGAACCACTGGATCAACAGAGGAGTGGCAGCTCTATGCCAACTAGATGACTGAGCACAAACATAAAAAAATTAAAAAATGTTGTATAGAATGTGTTGTGTATCATGACATTGTACTGTGTTATTTATTGTGTCACAAGTATACGTACATGTATGTTATTGCATGGAAATTTTTAATCCATCAACAGTATGTCAGTCTTATTTTTAGTCATTGTGTGCTCTTTAGAGCAGTATGCTTTGTAATCTCCATGTATTGGTTTCCTGTAACATTAAATTTTGTTATGAATGGAGACTTCAACTTATGAAAATACATCTGACAACCATCAACAATTACTACTAGAATGCATGTACTACACACACACATACATGTACACCTCACTATATACACAACACTGTACAATATCTCACTATGGTAAATTTGTGAATAAGTACATACTTTCTTATGCTCCTGTGAAACACCTCTCCCCCTCTCTTTTTCATTCTTTCTCTACAGACTACCTCCACTTGGCTTCACTGGCTTCTGCCCTATAAAAGTCTTCTCGAAGGCTGGTCTAGCTTTGAGCCTGTCGAGGTAGTCCCTTAGTCCAGGGTAGTCTTCTAGCAATGACCCTCCTTGGACCACCGAGGCCCACCACACATTAAACCCAATGACACAGTCAACCGCTGTGAACTTGTCTCCACATATGTACTGTTTGTCACTGAGGTGCTGAGAGAGAACATTAGCACAGATGGAGAATTTTCTCATCATGGAGTCGACCAGAGCCTGGTTGCGTTTGTCCTCTGGGGTGTGGGTCAGCTGCATATAGAGAGGCTCTAGAATGTGGTCGAAGGTGCTAGTGGCATAGCAGATGAAGCTGTAAACGTGAAGGAAAAGAAAGATAATAACATTGTGCATTTACACCTTGGTCAGGTGTGCTTTGATGCATACAGTACTCTTTGATGCATACAGTATCAAGTGCAAGAGAGTTCCCAAATATAGCTACACTGTAACACTGATGTCAGACTCAATGTACACTAAACTGCTTTGGGATATACACTGTGGAAGTTGAGAGTAAACATCTAAGGAAAACATCTGAAGGAAATACTATCAAGTTTCTTGGCAAGCTCATACAAAACTCAAAGTATAATGGTATACAATGATTATAAGTATCTCACAGCTACATGCACCTCTTAGGATGTGAGCCATGGATTCTGGGGGGGGGGGGGGGGGGGGGGGGGGGGGGGGGGTGGGGGCATATAATGGAACAGAGTATGCTGATTCATATTCATTGCTCAAAGTGTACATGCACTCACTCGTAGTAGTGAGCAGCATGTTCCTCATCAGGCAGTAAAGTCTGCTCATCAGGATCTAAGAACACCTCGGCCAGATAGAGACAAATGGAGCCAGATTCCAGCAGCACAGATCCATCTTCTAGCTTGAGGGCAGGGAGAGTTCCGTGAGGGTGGACCTCGCGATATCTCATCAGATCCTGAGGCTCCGAGCCGTGAAGTTTGATCTTTTCGAACTCCACGTAGTCACTAACGCCCAGTTCGTTCACTAGCCAAGCACAGCGCGATGAACGGAAAGGAAAGCTATGGTAAAGCTTTAGCTTTCTCTCTTTGCGAGACGGTCTGATGTGCATATCGGCAGGTCGCACAGAGCCCGATCTTCGCGATTTCCACCATTTTAACGCGCCGATCGTCGCCACAACTCCGAGAGCGCCAGCTCCGACACCAACTAAAGTAGCAAAGGCCACCTTCGACATCTTCATCTGATCTGAAGGTCTGCTCTCCCCGCCTACCACACTGATTGCTCATGTGCGCGTGCGCGTGCAACAAAAGGTTGTGGGTGGAGCCCTAGCCACGCCCGGCCCGATATCGATATCGATATGCATATACATGTACATGTACATGTACATATACGTACGTACACGTACATATCACATGCAAGCAATTGAATGACGTAATTCACAATTATTATTATTATTATTAAATTGTCTTTCACTCCACAATAGGTGTAGCGATTATTAATGTATAAAAATAATAAATTAAGAGTTAGTGTTAATAGCAGTTAATTTAGCAGGTTGATATGTAGTTAAGAACAATACAATGCGCTATGCATGCTGGCCTACCTGGCGCGCGCTCGCGCTGGCATATCGCATGGAGCGAGCATGGCCGGCCGGATATGGACAGCTAGCTAGCTGATCTGACTAGTGACTGCACGTCAACGCCCACGCACTGCGCACCTCTTCCTTAGCTGGTTAGTCAAAAAAAAACGTTATCATGAGCGAAATATCAGCTTCAGGTGAGGAATCTAATGATTCAACTTGAATAAGTTACTGTAATAGTAATATAAACTATTAAACATAGATAAGCCTACTCTCCCAACACTGCTGAAATATCCTGCTGGCTGTTCAACCTCAGAATGTATCAACATTCCAGCTAGCATTGGTCAAAAATACTGGCAGTTTGGAATACTATTACTCGTTGATGATACTGGACAGATAGTGGAGTCTATTGTTCATGAGCACCAGAGAGATGCAGAATTGATCAACCTAAAGATACTACAGAAATGGATCAGTGGAGTGGGTCAGCCTGTCAGCTGGGATACTCTGATCCAGGTTCTAAATGATATCCAGCTCACTGAGTTATCCAAGAAAGTAAATGAGCATTACAGACAGAACTAATACTGGTGCTGATACTTGAACAGGCTATATCCCCCCCCCCCCCCCTTATTAAGCAATACTGTTTTATGTTTTATTGGTGTACTGCATGTAGAGAGCTCAATAAAAAAATTCATTGAATTGTGTCATCAAGCATCAGTGTGACACTCATCTCTACAGCTGACATAAAACAATAAGATTACAATTCAAATACTCTCTTAAATGCTGGTCTAGCTTTGAGCCTGTCGAGGTAGTCCCTTAGTCCAGGGTAGTCTTCTAGCAATGACCCTCCTTGGACCACCGAGGCCCACCACACATTAAACCCAATGACACAGTCGGCCGCTGTGAACTTGTCTCCACAGATGTACTGTTTGTTACTGAGGTGCTGAGAGAGAACATTTGCACACATGGAGAATTTTCTCATCATGGAGTCGACCAGAGCCTGGTTATGCTTGTCCTCTGGGGTATGAGTTAATTGAAGGCAGAGTGGCTCCAGAACATGGTCAAAAGTGCTGGCAGCATAGCAAATTAGGCTGTAAAAGAGAGCATTTGATATTAATACAGCATGCAATAGCATACCAGTATTCATTTTCTGGAAAATTTTTATTGGCCAACAGGAATGCACTCACTCATAATAGTGTGCAGCATGTTCTTCATCAGGCAACAAATCCTGCCCTTCAGGGTCATGGAATGATTCAGCCAGGTAGAGGCAAATGGCAGCTGATTCCAGCATCACAAATCCATCTTTTAGCTGCAGTGCTGGCAGAGTAGCATGAGGATGCACAGAGTCACGATAACCAAGTACATCTTGACTTTGAAGATCGATTTTTATGATCTCAACAGAATCTTGAATGCCCAGTTCACTAACAAGCCAAACACAGCGCGAAGATCGAAAGGGAAAGACGTGTTCGTTGGGTGTATTGGGAAGAGCTGTGCTGTCCACGGTGTGATAAAGCTTGAGTTGGCGCCTTGAACCGGAAGGTCTGTTCCGTGGATTGGTGCTGGCCGATCTTGATGAACTGGTAGGACGAGATCGCCACTTATTTAAAGCACTGATGGCCAGTATCCCTATTAGTCCTGCTCCGAAGCCGGTAAGAACCGTTAACGCCGCTCTAGATCCCGACATGTTTATTGGTGCGTATTATTTGGAAACTTTAGCCCCTCCCCTTCACTAAAGGGGTGTGGCTTGCACGAATGAAGTGCGCTTTTTAGAACTTTCACTCAAAAATGGATGAAGAGAAAGACCTGACATATGGGACTCATTTAGATCACTTCGCAGAGAGCGAAGAGCTCTCCTCCATCGTCTCCACTCTACCGCAAGTTTGCGGAGAACTGCGCCCCTCGGAAAATGCCATAGAAAAATTCACAAGTACTGTACAAAATTATGTCATGTTTGTACAGCTGCAACTGACCACATACTTTATCAATTTTTGTATGTAGGAATACTAGACAAGTATCAAGAACAGCCTCATCTCCTAGACCCCTACCTAGGTCAGTATTCACAAAAACTTAGTACCATATTTTACATGTGACATTGTGTAACAGAATCACTGATCACTAAGCTATTCACACTTGCCTGGGGAGCCGGAGAGGGTGGGGAAGCTCCACCCAGCCTCATGCATCATGCATTCAAATGCCTCTACCTGATCTCCAAGGTTCGTGGTGCAAAGGTCGTAGTTCGGTGGTTTTCCCACGAGGTATCTGACCTCCAACCCGTACTCCAGCTACTGCAGAAACAAGATATAAAAGACCATGAAGTACGTAACAGTATTCATTCATAGATCCTACAATCATGCATTTCAATGGTTTAGTAGTGAAAAAGGGCCTCACAAGAGTATTTGGATGAAATCATTATGTACATTATATATCTCCAAAATAAGCCACCAAAGTACCTGGCCTGCTACTCAATAATTTATCCTTGTTAATTTAGTAAATCAATTTTAGATATTTTGTATAGCCCCTAGTCATTTTCCCTTAATGAATAATAGCAAGTATACAAGGCCTTAGATCCGTAATAGCACAAATGCTAATTATTTTCCCTTAGAGAGTATTGAATGTGCACTGTAGATTCTGAGTGAAGTATCTCCCAAAATTAGCTTCCACAGTTTGGCAATATCTTGTTAATTTGTTTCATGTTTGTCCCCTCCTCATGATCACTTTCCCATTAATTAATTCTCCCTACAGTATTGGCTCTTGCATATAGCACCCACATTATTTCTCCCTTATTCTTCCTCCTCTAGACGTGGGAGACTCGTTATATCCTCCTCCTCTGGTTGTCCATCATCTGTATGATCCCCTTTGACCTCACCCGGATGGATGGCAGCGTAGCAGAGGGCAGCAGTGGGCACCAGAGAACCATTGACAGGATAGTAGAGGTGGCAAAGGCGTATCTCTATGTTACTGATAAGTCCAGGGACGCTGCTGCCATGCTACTGGCTAAGTAAGAAGATACACTAATTTTTGATTACTTGTTTATGTACATATGTACATGTAGATTATGGTCCAGAGGAGATTGGTCACGATTTTCGCGGAATGCACATTTAATTATCACGCACCATATGTAATATATTGTTTTTGCTGACTCAGCGGGTTGACCTGGGTTGTGTGGGCGTATATTGCAGCCTATAGCAAACGCACTCTAATTAGAATCGGTGACCAACCTCCTCTGATTATAGTCTTAGAAGTCCTTAGATTTACTTCACTGTCAAAATTAATATGGACAGCTAAAGTCTAGAAATTATTCTTTTTTAGGTTTCTCTCACGTCCCGATGTGAAAAAGTTGAAACTGCCTGAATTTCTAGACTGGTGTCTGATGATGGTCAGCACTGCTGATAGTAAGTCCAGACAAATGTGTGTATGAGAGTGTGTACATGTATTCACACATATTTTCCCTCTCAGGGAGCACAATGCCAGGTATGACGTCTCTCCAAGGTGTCCTCTCGACTCTCTCCTCTCTCTTCAAGCACGCCAAACGTGATGACGTGGTGGAGTTTGCCCCCACTGTGCTGGAGCATGTCTCAAAGTGCAACCTCACCGATAGTGACAACACTCTTCTAAGGAAACTCAGTATTAAACTAGTTCAGGTACTTGCTATACATGTATATGTTTTCTACAATAAAGTTATGGTTAGCATAGAATAATAAAAAGGACTTGCTTGATCCTGAGGTATGTAGGATATATGGAAGTTGTATGCCCCTGACACTTTTTTATCTACACCTGATGGGCTGCAAACTTTGATCATTGTACAACCTTTGATAGGGTAACAACAGACAACATACTTCCTACATCCTGCAAATTTTGAATTATTCTGTGTTTTGTTGGATCAATCTTTTCCACAGAGGCTTGGAATGACATTTCTTCGAGCCAGAATAGCAACATGGAGGTATCAGAGAGGTAGCCGCTCACTAGAGGAAACTCTGGCAGCCTCTACTCCCTCCTCCTCCTCCTCAGGGGAGCAGCAGGGGACCAGTGGAGTTGGGAAGGGGGAGGATGAGGGGGAAGCCTATGATGTCCCTGAGGAAATTGAAGAAGTGATCGGTCTAGTTTTGAACGGTTTGAGAGATAGAGACACTGTTGTTCGGTGGTCAGCAGCGAAAGGGTATGTACATGATAATATAATAGGATGAATGTTTGAGATAAGAATTTCAAAGATTGTGATCACCTTTTCTGCAGTGTGGGGAGAATAACAGGCAGATTACCTAAAGATCTGGCAGATGAAGTTGTCCAATCACTACTAGAGTTCTTCAGGTATCACTTTTTGAAATCTCACAAGTCTTTAGCTAGAGTATTTACATTATGACTTACAGTGTTAGAGAGAGTGATCGTGCATGGCATGGAGGTTGCTTGGCACTAGCGGAGCTGGGGAGAAGAGGCCTACTTATACCTCAGAGACTCAATGAAGGTGGGTGTGGCTTTAATTATGTTATGCTACTTAAGTCACATGACTTTCTCCTCCCACATTCCACAGTTGTTCCTGTTGTACTGAAGGCTCTCTCATACGATGAGAGGTGTGGTATGTACAGTATTGGTTCCCACGTCAGAGACGCAGCCTGCTATGTATGCTGGTCATTTGCCAGAGCCTACGAACCTGAGGAGCTTAAACCTTATGTCAACACTATTGCCAGGTACAGTACATTGTACATGTAGGAATATGCTGTGTGTTGTGTGATACTTTTGAAGATTACCTACGTGTATGTCTTTGGACTGTACCTAGTATGAAATTTTCTGTCTCATTTCAGTGGTCTGGTTGTCACTACGCTCTTTGATCGTGAGGTGAACTGCAGAAAAGCAGCAGCTGTGAGTTCATAAACTAGTAGAAGAGATAACTGTTTCATCTCCCTCTTTCTCTCCTTCCCCCTCCTTCATCCAGGCTGCATTCCAGGAGAATGTCGGCCGTCAAGGGACTTTCCCTCACGGCATCGATATCCTCACAACTGCTGACTACTTTGCTGTTGGTAGTCGTGGCAACACTTACCTTGGTCTCAGTGTGTTTGTGGCTCAGTATCCAGAGTACACCAGAGCTCTTATTGACCACCTGGTACAGCAAAAACTGGGACACTGGGACAGGTATGGCAAAATTGGTTACCCTGCTGTACATGTGCACATTGTATCTAGTGGATATGGTATGGTAAAGGGTCGTTACTAATATCACAGGTATGTATATCACTTCTCTATTGTGTAGCTCTCTTCGTGAATTATCTGGACAAGCTCTGCACAATCTAACAAAAAGAGATGTCCCATATATGAAAGACCAAGGTATTTTGTACCCAAAAAACAGATGAACTCAACACAGTAGTAAGAGATTCACTTTCTTGTATGCAGTTCTTCCTTCTTTGTTGCCATTGGTGACGACCTCTGACCCATCCCTGAGGCACGGTGCACTCTATGCTGTGGCTGAGTTGACTCATGCTCTTTCTGAGCATGCTCAGTCCATCAACCAGACATTGGTGGAGTTTCTTGGTCAGGATGTCATCACGGAATTGATCAATGTAGCGCCAAGAGTAAGATGTGATGTAGGAAGAGTAATATTGGATTACATTGTGCATATTTTCACAGCTGATATCAGCGGCAGTGTTCAAGGGAGCTGTTGGAGAGATTATGAGACCTACAGGTGAATTTATGATTAGTTGCCTACAGATTAGTTGGGTCATCTCTCTCTCTCCTTTTAACTACAGCCTTAAGATTCATAGAGAAGATGTGTGTATGTGCTCTCCCTTTACCTCCTCCAAGTAGCAGTGTCCCCCAAGCATCTGCTACACCAGAAGCAGCTGCTCCTCTGTCGGTGTTGGAGACATGGCAGCAGATCATTGACGACAACCTCCCTCACACAGAGGAGAGCATCAGAGAGGCTGCTGTATCAGCACTCACACACCTCTGCACTCGCTACTATAGCACTGACCAAGAGATGGTAAAGAAAGCTCAAGGTATGACTGTGATAATTATGTAGAACTGGGTAGTTTAAATAATATCTGGCCTGTTTTAGTGCTTAATACTGTAATTTAGTTATCAGGCATTGCTGGATAGTCATAGCGACCCCTTACCAAATTCTTGTTTATGCATGATGTGGAAATTAATACCAATTTTCATTTTTCTCGTGCAGATAAACTTCTTGACTGCTACATAGCACATCTCTCCAATCCCCTGCATTTTGCACGTATGGGTTTTTCCCTAGCATTGGGTGGTCTGCCTAAGTCCTTGCTAGTGGGTCGGCTGGATCATGTGATGCATCACCTGACTGGCTGTGTTGCCAACATCAAGGGGACCGATCCAAAGTTTGTTGAAGCTCGCAGGGATGCCATCAGAGCCATTACAAGGTTCACTTTATCTACATACACTATTAGGTGCCTAAGTGGCAAATTTTTTTTGTCATTTTCACCTAATTTGGGACATTTCTTTTTACTCTCAGTGTAACTGTTTCCTCGTTGAATTTTGTGCAGGATTTGTCAAACAGTAGGTGTGTCCAGTAGTGGGTCATGTGACCAGTGTCTTTGCCATGGCAACGTGGGTGTGGTATACCAGTCACTGTTTGCGGCAATGGAGGACTACACTACGGACAGCCGAGGGGACATAGGGGCAGTGGTGAGGGAGGCAGCCATGACTGGACTTGAGGAAATCACTCTGCTACTAATCACTAGTGAACCTTCGCTGCTCTCACCAGACATGTAAGTTTTTTCATCCTTTTTCTGTACATGTACATATAGTGGGAGAATTCTAAGTACTCAATTTGTCCTCTCGTTGTTGTAAGACTGTCATGTGATCTCCTTTCTCCCCCTGCAGAGTGAGGCAGGCTGTTTGTTGTCTTGTACAGCAGAGCAATGAGAAGATCGACCGAACGCGGGCCCACGCCTGCTCTAAGCTGATGACCTTCATCCACCATAGCCCTCCCATCCCCCACGTACCTCACCACCAGGAGCTACTTAGCTTCTTTGAAAAGTAAGTTAATCTCCGATAATTTTGCAGCTCTTTGAATCAGACTAGCTGCTTACAACCAACAGCAGGGAACACTGGGTACATTATCATTTCCATATCAGTAGTTTGCTTATACTCATCTTGAATACCAAATGATTATTGTTGGTCAACAAGCTGTTTAAATTTTTGTTTTGAATCAACTGTCTTTGATGATTTTGCATCACGGATTGTTGAATCAACCTTCTATTGTGACAGTGATGTTATTTTTTATCAATCTGCTCACATAAATCAGCATGTTAATGGAATTCTCTCTCTTTGTCATCAAATTAGCACACAACAATGCAATTCAATTTTCATCAGGTCATCAGTGTCTGATATCAACTGGACTGTACCTCAGTTGTCGTTCCCTCTGACGATACCTCTCCTCAGCCTGCCCACATACACGTACTCCTCTCTCCTGGGTCTCATCGTCAGTGTGGGGGGACTCACTGAGTCTACCGTAAGTTCATCTTTGAATGTTATGTTATGGCAGGCGACAGAAATTCACCAAATACAAAACCCTCCAATGTTAGTTTGCACATGCACATAAGTATGTAACATTCATTACCAAATTTAAATCAAGAGGCTCTCGTACAATGATGTCACTTGAAATTGTTCTGTAGTATGTGTATCATGGCTATTCGTAGGTACGTCAGTCGAGTGCCTCTCTGCTGGGTTACCTGAAGGGTGTGTCTAAGAGTGCCTCAAGCTTGGAGCCGTTCACAGAGAACCTGCTGGCCATATTTAGAACATTTCATAAAGACGATCGCGTCATCTTGCCACTCATGAAGACGCTTGACCTGCTCCTGTCAAATGGAGCATTTGACATTTTCATACAAGAAGAAAGGTCAGTTGATAAAGCCATGCTATTGCTCAAGGAATGATTAGAAGCGATGATATCTTATTTCTATAGTCATGATTTTCTCAGCTCTCTCCTTGCTCTCATGAAGGCTGAGGTGCTCAGATCAAAAGATGCCATGAAGCTACTAACCAGCATCACTGTGTAAGCTGTAGCACTACACAAGTATTACAATGTACACATGTATGGCCTCAGTGTCAGATTCGCTTGCTTTTGTTTTTGATTTGTCTATGTGATTTTGCTAGCTTGCAGCTGCACTAAAGTGACCCTGTTCTCTATGTCCCCTCCAGGTTTTGTGGGCTGTTGCAGTTCCCCAGCATTCGTACGGCCACTCTTAGTCGAATCATGGTGTTCCTCTGTCATGGCTTCCCCAGGGTGAGACAGCCAGTCCGTGACCAAGTCTTCACTAAGTCTTGAGAAAAATATGCAACCTGTTTTTCTTTTTCAGATTCGTAAGACAGCTGCAGATCAGTTCTACATCACCTTGGTTATGTATGATGACATCATCGATGCCGAGGTGGCCGATGAGGTCATTGGTATACTCTCAGAAACTGCATGGTCAGCAAAAAAATGATAAGAATTTCCTATTAATCACAGTAATATTGCAATCTTTGTGCTTATATACTAGGGATGGTGAGCTTGAGTCAGTGCGAGAGCAAAGGAATATGATATGCGATTTACTCAAACTGCCAAAACCCAAACCACCTGTGAGTTCTAAATAGAAATGTTGAACCAACCATCTCATAGTAGCTCTTTAAAGAGAATTCTCTGTGTCTGTGCTACTGTAGACCAAGACCAGTGAGAGTAAGAAGCCAAAGATGGAGGATAAACTGGCCAGCTACAGGGGTAAGTAGTAGGACACTTTGGTAGAATTTTTTGATGATGTTGGACATTATTTCTACAGACTTAGTGGAAAGAGCTGGCTACTGAGAGACTCAGCTGTAAAATTATGCTTCTGATTAGTAGAAAAAATAATATAATATTTAATATGCAAGAGGTGTTGGCACACAATGTTATATCTCAATGATCACTATCACTGTATGTACTATGTCACTACTAGTAGACGACCCTGTTCCACATTTACCACGTGAGGCTGTACGAGTTAAGTTGGCTATGCAAAAAGAAGAGCGTGACCCTAGCCTTGACTTCACTTCCTCCAGCTTCGATGCCCTGAAGGCTCTGCACACAGACCCCTCCAGACTGCAGCTGCCCTACCCCACTGTTCAGCCATGCGACAACCTAGATGCATATGAATCAAGTAAGGAGAGGCCACTTGGACTTTTAAATTACTTAATTAGAGTAGGGGCGAACTCTACAATTCATGTGGGATTACTAAAACTTTGGATTTATTGATGTACTTTAGCATCCATGTGCTGCAATAAATTGTTTAAATTCCTTCATGACCATGTACACGGTGATGCTTTATCTAATTATGGCAGTTTTCATTCTTCTTAATAATAATTATTAGTGGGTAAAATGTCTGTTGCTCCTAATTACTAGTCTATCTTTATTCACATTTCAGCTCACAGCATACACGGCCAATCAATTTAATTTGTTGATTATACTATATTGCTTCCAGTTCTTCAAGGTAAGAAGAGAGAAGCTCCCGTCAAACGAGACCCGGGCACCCCTCGTGGGGATGATGTGGGCGTAGTTCCACCACCAGACCAAGGAGGTGGAGCTTTGTCCTCTGGCAAACCTAGAGGGGTGAAAGTTCAAGACATCCCAACAGTACTAACCTTCATGCAAAGTAAGTGTTTCTAACAAATTTAATTGTTGATCATAATTTTTGTCTTGTTGTTATTCTAATTTTCCAGAATCTGAACAGGACCCCTTTGAATTATTAAGATTGTGTCATCGTGATGGCGTAGCCGTGCGTGTGTGGATCAGACATTGTGTAGGTGTGAGGGGTGTGTGTGAGGGTGTGCCTGTTGCCTTTGACAGACACATGAACCTCGTACTGTGTGATGTCGTGGAGCAATATGTACCGTTTAGAACTTCTACAAACGGTGGTTTGACAGAGTCTGACTCTAAGAGAAAGAGAAAGAAAAGAAAAAACAAAAAGAAGGAGCAAATACTAAGTAATGTTGATGATGAATCTAGAACAGAACAGGCTACGTCTGGTCATGTGACCTCTTTGAATAGTCATGTGATACCTGGTGCTATCACACGTCACTTAAATCAGCTATTCATTCGTGGAGACAACATTATCATGATCAACCGTCTCCTGCCTGAGTCATCAATACACAGTGATCATCTCGTGGAGATGTGATCTATGCTGCTATCTCACTACAGAATCCCCCTTGAGTCCCCCTCCCTCCTCCTCCCTTCACTACTTCCTTTGACCTTTTAAAATACAAGGAGAGTATTATACCCATCTCATCAGAATCATGGCTCAGATCATCAGAACCTCACAAGACAACACGCTTTGATCATCCACGACTTCATTAAGGAAGTCTGTGCTTCCAAAAAATGCACATACTTATACACGATTGTGCATAATAATATCATTATTCAAAGTTTGTTTTGTGCTGTGTACACTGTAGAGAGCTGGAAGCATGCAAGTTGCTACACTGGTATGTGTACATGTGTATATCAATGCAAGGTTCCATAAACAACCCTAGTAGCCCTCTCCTGGTCAGTGATTACATATAGGGGGCTTCTTTGTACATGCAGCCCTCCAGTGTGTGTGTGTGTGTGTGTGTGTGTGCTTGAGTGTATGTACTTAAACCCGAGATCAGAAGAGATTCTACAACTTTGAGTTGAGGTATATTTGTGTACATGTACTGCATAGCAGTGGACAAACTTGTGTACTTGTGACCTTCGTAGCCAATCAAGACTGCCAGTGAAGAGTGAAGTGCCATATCCTGTCCTAACATCAACAAACTGTAAACATTCCTAGTTTTCAAGGCTAGGTGTAATAATATGCCTAGGTGGCTCTGCCTTTTGCAAGAGTGAGCCTGTGGAAGGAATTTTTTTATGTGGTTGTGTGTGTGTGTGTGTGTATTACTAGAAAGGTCAAGCATATTGGCTAGGCTCAGCAGTCTACCAGCTACATGTACGTGGTGTGTACAGCTGTAACTGGTCGCCTCTCTGGCCATGAATTTCAAGAATGTGGTTAATGAGTAGTAGTCGTGCAGATTGGTGGGTGATCCCCTCAGATACCATTCCATGCTGGCTACATGTACACACGCATGTAGCAGGCTCATAACACGATAATATCATACTACTGAGGTTAGATTAGCATTGTGCACATGTGTGGAGCATAGCAGTTGTAGCCGTAAGGATTTGAGGAGATTGAGAGGCTTCATCTAGTGATTGTATCTCCCTGTGGAATTTGCTCTGTGAAACCATTAGTCTACTACGCAAACATTTTCAGTATTTTTACTCAGTCAAGGGTGTACTCCGAGTGCACATTTAGAACAAGTGCAAACCAGTGTAGGGACACACACACACACACTCAGAAACTACCACGGTCCTTTATATCATTTATAATGCTGAATGTCGTACACAAATCAATACAGCAAAACTAAAACAGTAACATGTAGAACATAATGGTGTAATGTAGTACGTACTACCCACAATGTCAAGTTGTACCACCACAATAAGTTGAGTGAAGTCAGAGTTTATAACT
This sequence comes from Stappiaceae bacterium, assembly GCA_964291365.2. Lineage (GTDB taxonomy): Bacteria > Pseudomonadota > Alphaproteobacteria > Rhizobiales > Stappiaceae > JBDWFY01. The sequence continues at coordinate 286,331 of OZ219972.1, read as the reverse complement.
GTTGTAAAAACACAACCAAATTGCAAAAATAGGTCACACGTACAATGCAATTTCACAAACGTACAGTTTTGTGGTGAAGGGCACATGTATTGTAGCTTTGTCAAAAGTCATATTTGTACACGATAAAACTGCAAAAATAAGCTCTTGTTAGACTTCCGTAGAGTGTGTGATAAAAGAAAGGAGAACAAATATAGCTAGCTATGAGCAATCATAAAACCTAACACTAAGTTACCATGGAAACACATAGAATATGATTTAGAAGATCTTTAATCATGAAATTGCCTCGAAGGCGTGGCTGGCATAAGTCCGTGGGAAAAACCCGGATTTGCCGAGTTTTCTCGTCGCCTCTTCATCTAGCAATTCCCCAAACCACCAATCAGCATTCTCCTTTGGATCTTTAACCAATATCAAGTCTCCTCGCTTCAAATTTATCTCATCTCTCTCCCCAGCTGCAAAGTCCCATAGCGACACAAACACTTTCTCTAGACTGATACCATTCACCGACTGAGTGTAGACCTTGTTTGTATCAACTTTTTCCACTTGAGGGGGAGGGAGAGCTGGTTTTTTGGCAATTGCAGGGGTAGACCGAGGGGAGGGAGCCGGCTTTGGTGGTAGTGGGGCTGGCAGTTCTGGTGTGATAGGACGAGGAGATGAAGAAGGTGGGAATGGGTGATCCCTCGGAGGACCTGGGGGAGGGGAGGTGGGAGGAGGAGGACGAGGCGGCTCTTCCTCAGCCTCGAGCATAATCGGCGGTTCTTCGTACACTTCAGTTGGTTCATCTTCACGATTAGCGGGCTCAACATCAATGTACTCTTCAGATGATTCCAAGTCTTCTTTGATTTGTGCTTCTGGTGATACAGGAACATAGTCATCTTGTCCCTCATCATCACCTCCTGTCACTGGGTCCACTGGTTCATAGAGCTCCTGAGGTTCTTCCTGAACTCCTAATGACAAAGAACGACGCTTCTCTTGCAGAATGGGAGATGCAGTCCCTCCAGGGCGAGAGGGGAGTCTGGGTAGAGTGACAGCACTGCGAGTGTTCTGAGTGTTGGCTACATCAATCACCCTCTTCATGGCATTGACCCACTTGTCTCGATTGTCGCTGCTGGCTGATCGAAAGCAGTAATCCTTCTTCTTCCCGGTGTGATCCTGCTGTGTCAGTTTGAACGCAAAGTGCTTCTTATCGCTCATTTTCTCCGAAAACTCGACACTAAAGCTCGGAATTGTGATGAAGTTATTAAACGTCTTGCTATTCTCTTTCTCATAGAAATACATCAATGGTCCAGCCAAGACACAGTATCTCCTCTGCCACGTTCGGTGGCTCTTCCCACCTAGCTTCTCCAAAGGCCCCTTGATGGTTATGCCCTCCAACTGAGCTACCTTGAGCTTCGTAGCAGCCGATGGTATCTGATAAACGCTGCTCCACTCCGTAGATATGTCACCATTTTCTTGCTGGTCTGGTAGACGTACATTTGAGCGATTGGCCTCCATGTAGTGGACGTCTGAGCCACTGTTTTCCTGGGAACCTGGTGGGGTCATGCCGGGCAATGATCCGTTGGACGTGCTTGGTCGACTGGGGATGGGCTCTTCATAGACTTCCGAAGGATCGTCACCTCCATCTGTGTGTGTGTGTGGGTGTGAGAAAATCAAACACAATATACAGAGGTGACTAACCACCTCTAAAATACAGACACTTTCTCACTTTCTATATCTTATAATCATCACACTATTACTATCCAAACTACATAAATTTTCCCATGAAATGAGTAGACCTCCTTCAAGTCATATCCAAATGAGTGTACCACTTCAAGACTATATCCCCAATAGGGAGGGTCTGCTGTACATGCATATTGCATTATATGCAACTTAATATGCTGGACCATGCACACAGGTGGTTGTGTGTGTGTGTGCACGTATAAGCAGAATGTGTAGCCAGCCACTGAGCATGTACAACCAATCAGTCCTACTACGCAGTCACACAATGCAACCTGCCATGCCTCCTTACAAGGAACCTATGCTTCACTACATGCATTGTGTGTGTGATCTCCTATAATATTCCACCCCCACTCTCTCTACTCCAAAGCTCTAATGGTGAAGAAAGATATAATCAGTCGATCTATTAACTTTCCAACGTGACATGTCTCAAGTTCAAACTGACACATACTTGAAAGTCTAGCTTAATGAAATTAGTATCTGGTATGCATGTACAGGAAGAATGACTATGCAACATGAACACACACCTCCAAAAAGCTAGGTAACTACCTCAAGATATAAAATGCCTTGATTGAGAGGCTAAGGAAAGTACAACATAAGCCTTGTACCATGTCTCCAGGCTCTCCCCAGTTTTTATGTCAAGCACCTTTTCGCATAAGTGATCGAGTGCATAAAATCAAGGAGGGGGTGGGCCTGGGGATGAAGCCAAGGATACAAAGACTCTGCCTTTTGTATGACTTTACTTTACAAGTGCTACACCCATGAGCAGGCACTGTACTGCACTGGGAGTGATTCCCTAAAATTTCAGTTATTAGTTGTTGTGGAAGATAAGCTTACTTCCGAGTTGTTTGATAGTAACATTAAAAAAAGAAACTCAATCCATCTTGCTTCATTTCTAGGATCTGGCAGGTTGCCACTGGCTAGTCGATCACCTCACGCTGACATGTACATGGATATTTGTTGTGTTAAATCTATCCCCGATTCCCAAACACAACGTAATAACGTCTGTCGACAAACTTAGCTACCTAGCTTTACAACAACCACTCTACTACTGAACACGCCATGTATTGTCAGTTAGCTTGCACTACCTATCAATCTTAATGTTTGCCCCGAGAGAAAACTTCTAGCTAGAGAAATACAATACCCCTAACTAAAAACCAGCGCACAGCCTCTGTGTATGTACACATGCACACTACGCGTGCATAACACACAGTAGGTGGGCTAATATCTATCTCTGTTATTCTCTACACATAATACAATACTACAACTTAAGATGTTGATTATCCATAACATTGTGGACGTTTATTTTTTAACAAGAGAGATACATGTACTATGTCATGATCGAGGCGTAGCTGATTTTGTTGGTCACCTAAGAACCTTCGCTATCTTTCCCTCAAAAAATAACAACAGGGATTAAACACGTCACTGCATGCCCTTACCCGTTGCCTCGTAGACGTCTTGTTCAATTTCGTTCTCCGGCTCCATCGCCTCGTAGACCTCCTGAGGCTCCTCTCCCTCTATGTGGGCAGGTTCAAACGCCAAATAGTCTGTTGGCTCATGGTCTGGTATCGTAGGTGGCTCCGGTTTAGGGGGTGTAGTTTCTGTTACTGGAGGGGGTGGCGGCCTTGAAGGAGTGTCAGAGTTCTGGATGGGGTGAGTTGCCTCGATCTTGTTGAGAAGATCTTCCAGACTTTTGGCAAACTTGGTGCGTTTTTGTTCATTGATTTTTGACAGTGATTCGCGAGATAGGTCACCAGACAAGAAGATATAGACAGCTGTAGTGGAGAAATATTAGTGATTTGCAAGAAGGGAAAGATACAATATTATATGAATACGTTCTAGCATCAAAGGAGTGTAGTATTGAACGGTACATGTGTACAATGCAGCACAGTGGAGTGCTAATAGCCTCGTGGGAGTTCGTTATAACCACCTAGCTCAATTCTTTAATGACGCAATTCTATTCACATTCACAAAATGGCCATTTTTCACCAATTTTCAGCCCACAAGTTCAAGCGACCATAATTGCATAAAATACCTCACTTTTCGTTAGAGCTAGCTAGATGTATTTAGCACCACCTGAGGTGGAAATAGTCTCTAATACTTGTTTTTATAATGGAGGGAAAAGTGTCCGAGTTTTTGCTCAGAAATTGAAAAAAGACATCAAGAAAAGTATACCAAAACTTACTCTACACACACGCACAAGCAAAGCAACTCTGATAATTAAAGTCCCACTAAAATGCCAGATGACTAACATAATAATATACGTACATTGATAAGAGAAAATTAGGGCTTGCTTACAGCTGTCCAAGCAATGTCTAGGCACAACAGGGAGGCATACATACTTCCAAAATGAAAAGCTGTCCAAGCAATGTCTAGGCACAGCAGGGAGGCACGCATACTTCCAAAATGAAAAGGAACGCCAGGGATTGATTAGATAGCCTCGCTTCTTTCCGCCCTCAGGATTGTTTTTGTTTATCAACTGCCACTTAGCCAGAACCAGGACTTACCACTAATTTGCTACGCTTGCTAAGGAACGCATCGATCGAAACAAAAGGGGCGACGTCAGGAATATAGGGGCATCTCGTACAACCTTACCCGTTTCTTCTCAGATTCATGGATTGCCACACGGCTGCAGAGCGTTTTGATAGGAGGCCAGCTATGCTTGTGTTTGTGTACGCTGGGCTATTTGTTGTCGATAATTCGGAGGCATGTTGATCTCTTGATCACACACAGTGCAGTGGGGCAACGCCTAGGGCTACAATATTGTTGTGGCATTTGCACCTACAAATAAAGGGCTTGGTGCATGGCGAGAACGTTTAGCTGCGCGCGAACTACATGTACACAGTGCGCTCACCTTGGATGCCGTCCAAGATCTCCGTCCACAGATCTTGAGTAGACATGGTGTCTTGAGAAACGCGTGTAAGCTTCTCTTCTGCGTCCTACTTATGCAAGGGTTCCTTCTACAAACAAGCTGTGCACTGCGTACACACATTAGAGGACGAGAGGTGCAGTTTGACAGGAAATTACTGCACCCACACGTACAAGCCCCACCCAGTTGGCACTACATGTATATGTACACTAGCACTTTGTGCATGTGGCACGTGGTACGTGACTGCGCACGCGTACGCGTACGCGTAAATGAACTTAATTAAATAACTGTACTATTATTATACTGGTAGCTTGGCGATCATTTCCTGCAAACGATGCGTGCATGCGACCTCTGCGACCTGCCCCTCCCACACATTTGTCAGCAGAGCTAGAGAGGTAGCTACAGATGGCTTCAACACAATCTAGGAGAGGAAGGTAAGCCTGATCGACAGCTAGCTTCCTTCATCTTAATGCGACAGTAACTCTCGCCGAGTAGATGTACATTTAGTGAGTAGTTTTGAATCGTCATGTGTTTGTTTGATTTCTCTGGCAGGTCTGGCGAGGAAACGTCGCGACCTATCAAGGTGGAAATAGTGGACGTGGAGAAGGTCAAGGGACTCTCCAAGTACTATGTAAGTAGAGAAATAAAGTGATGGCTAACGGCTATGGTAGTACCAATACACATCGGATTATTATATTATTGAAATTTTGCTGGGTTACAAGTCCATGACTGTACTACTATGGTGGTGTGCATTGTCTTGGTTGTAAAATAGTATCATATTTACACCTATAAATGCCTGCTTAGTAACATAATATCTCTCACACATTCTTCACAAAGAGTCCTCTATGCTATGCGTGTCTATTTCCCTCTCCTTGCAGCTTTACGTTGTGAAGGTTCTCTGCAAAGATGGCAGCATCTACTACATCTACAGGAGATACAGACAGTTTGATGAGATGCATAACAATCTTGAGAAACGGTTCCCAATAGAAGCAGGAGCGATAAAGATCACCGACCGAACCCTTCCAACTTTACCAAGTTAGTTCTTAACATGTACACTCTCGTGTATGTGGACCTAGCTCTGCTATTGTTTAAGTTAGCTGTCAGAACAGATGGTTTCAAGTGGCTGTGGGCCATCAACCTCTTGTATATAACGAGCCAAGGATATGTTTCACAGGACAAAGCTATTGTGTTTTGTTAGTTGCTTTGTAAACATTGTGTCAATTTTCGCTGTGAAATATGAGTCCGGCTGGAATGTTTTCATGCCCACTTGAGCCGAGCTGTGACAACTAACATGTACTGTATTATATAGTCACCTTTATGGAAACTATAATGCTTCAGCAATGTGTGGCATATCTAGACTGATGGTCTCAATCTCTCTAATTACAGATAAAGTGTATGTCCGTCGCAGTGCAGTGAGAGAAGTAGCAGATAAAAGATTACCTTTGCTCAATGAGTATCTGAAGGTAAGAATTTTAACTTGACACATCTAGTTTTAACTCACAAGAAATTTATGTCATTGATACATGTATGCTATTATTCACCTTTTTCATTGTACGTACGCACATGCACACACACACACTTTAGACATTATTTGAGTTGCCTGACAAGATTCGCTATGACTCAATAGTGAACAACTTCACCCAGCAGACGTCTGATGATTTGGCCAAGCCATACCATGGTAACCAGGCATATAAGTCACGACCCAGTGGATCAATCAAGCCTGCCAGACCTGCTAGACCACCAATAAAGCCTGCCAAACCAGCTTTACCACCTTTCATGCAAAAGTAAGTGACTTTATACAGCTGCCAAAATTTGCAATGACTTAATAATTGTAGGACCTTCTTTAGGATGTTACCTATTGTCATAGCTACAGTTACACCGAGATGTATAAAACTGTCTTTAAAATTAATGTAATTATACACCTCTTCTAGTTACTGTTATGTGGTCCTAATTAAGAGTCCATACATGGATAATCTGTACAGAATATTATAGTGTTCACATCTTTATATCATTTACTGTTGCAGGCCAGGAGCCAAAGTAGGACCACGCCCACCAATGCCCCCTCTCCCCTCATCATCAACAGCCACAAATGCCAAGAGGACTTCAGCTCCGCCCACATTTGCTCCACCAACCAGACCTAGCACTGGTCCCAGCGGGGGAAAGGTAGTCAGAGGTCCCAGGGCAAAGGTCAGTTTTCCCCCGCTCTCTCACACACACACAAACACACACATACACACACACATCGGATCCATGTTTCAACGTTGTACGTTAATAAGCTATAATCACTAGGAATGTCTGAGGACAATGCTATGCACCCATATCATGCCACCTAATTTTTTTTATCTCCATGCAGTCCATATATCCCTACACTGCCCAGCAACACGATGAACTAAGTTTTCCAGAAGGAGTTTTGATTGGTCTAGTGAGACAAGCCGACGGCGACTGGTGGGAGGGGCAGTACGAGGGTAAAATGGGCCTTGTCCCTGGTAATTACATTGACATCATCCAGGCACCTGTGAGGGTGGATACGAGAGACCAGATTAGCTCATCTGATGAGTGGGATAGCTCGGATAATGACGAGGAGACTGGGAAGTTAACATACTATTTCAACGATGCTCCTAGAACAATGGACGTGGATTTAAATATCGTCAGAAATCCAAGCAAGATACTGCTACTCAGGGCAATACAGTAAGTAGATATCAAAGCTGGTAGACAAGATTTAAAAAGTTGAAAATAGTGATTTGCTGTCAGAAACTTGATGGATTATAGCTAAGCAATCCACTAATAGGAATCCTTTCAATCTTAAGCTTCCATAAAGTATGCGTGATATTTTGATTTCTAAATTTACAGAACTCATCTTCGTAAGACAAATATTGTGTTGAACTACAAAGACAAAGATGGCGATCTCATTGAAATCTGTGATAGGGAGGACATTGAGATGATGAAGACTGATGCCAAGCCCCCAAGGAAACTGTTGCCAGGCAACTGCCATGCCCCATGGGCTATCTACGTCACTCTGCAGGGAGATCACACCCCCTATAACACTGAACTTTCTGGGCTCCCCAGGAGGAGAGCAAGATAGCAGTGATGTAATGTAGCACTATACTCCGTCATTAATTTATTTATTGAGTTGAGTTAAAAAGCAATGTATGTTATTGCATATATACATGGCCTGGGGGTTGTTGCATGTGTTTGATATTTAAAGAGGTGCATGATGATAATCAGCCCCACCCCCAACAAACACATGCATTATGAACTGTGGTATTGTAGACAGTGAGCTACACTGGAGGAGGGGGGGGGGGGGGGAAGATGGGGAACTAAACTTCTCTCCAGGTTCCTGGAAAAAAAGGTGGCTTTAATAGGGCCTCTCCACTGGGAACAGCAGGCACACTGGGCACACTAGGAACAGCAGGCACACTGGGCACACTAGGAACAGCAGGCACACTGGCTGGCCGGCACACTAGGAACAGCAGGCACACTGGGCACACTAGGAACAGCAGGCACACTGGGCACACTGGGAACAGCAGGCACACTGGGCACACTGGGAACAGCAGGCACACTGGGCACACTGGGAACAGCAGGCAAACTGGGCACACTGGGAACAGCAGACACACTGGGCACACTGGGAACAGCTGGCAAACTGGGCACACTGGGAACAGCAGACACACTGGGCACACTGGGAACAGCTGGCAAACTGGGCACACTGGGAACAGCAGACACACAGGGTAAACTGGGAACAGCAGGCAAACTGGGCACACTGGCAACAGCAGACAAACTGGGCACACTGGGAAGAGCAGACACACTGCATGGGCACACTGGGAAGAGCAGACAAACTGGGCACACTGGGAACAGCTGGCAAACTGGGCACACTGGGAACAGCAGACACACAGGGCAAACTGGGAACAGTAGGCAAACTGGGCACACTGGGAACAGCAGACAAACTGGGCACACTGGGAACAGCAGACACACTGGGCACACTAGGAACAGCAGGCAAACTGGGCACACTGGGAACAGGGCACACTGGGAACAGCAGGCACACTGGGCACACTGGGAAGAGCAGGCAAACTGGGCACACTGGGAACAGCAGACACACTGCATGGGCACACTGGGAACACCAGGAAAACTGGGCACACTGGGAACAGCAGGCAAACTGGGCACACTGGGAACAGCAGACACACTGCATGGGCACACTGGGAAGAGCAGATAAACTGGGCACACTGGGAACAGCAGACACACTGGGCACACTGGGAACAGCAGGCACACTGGGCACACTGGGCACACTGGGAAGAGCAGGCAAACTGGGCACACTGGGAACAGCAGACACATTGCATGGGCACACTGGGAACACCAGGAAAACTGGGCACACTGGGAACAGCAGGCAAACTGGGCACACTGGGAACAGCAGACACACTGCATGGGCACACTGGGAAGAGCAGACAAAATGGGCACACTGGGAACAGCAGACACACTGGGCACACCGGGCACACCGGGCACACCGGGAACAGCAGACATACTGGGCACACTGGGAACAGCAGACACACTGGGAACAGCAGACACACTGGGCATACTGGGAACAGCAGGCAAAATGGGCACACAGGGAACAGCAGACACACTGGGAACACTGGGAACAGCAGGCACACTGGGCACACTGGGAACAGCAGGCACACTGGGCACACTGGGAACAGCAGACACACTGGGCACACTGGGAACAGCAGGCACACTGGGCACACTGGGAACAGCAGGAAAACTGGGCACACTGGGAACAGCAGGCACACTGGGCACACTGGGAACTGGGCACACTGGGAACAGCAGACACACTGCATGGGCACACTGGGAATAGCAGACACACTGCATAGGCACACTGGGAAGAGCAGGCAAACTGGGCACACTGGGAACAGCAGACACACTGCATGGGCACTGACTGGGAACACCAGGAAAACTGGGCACACTGGGAACAGCACACACTGGGCACACTGGGAACAGCAGGCAAACTGGGCACACTGGGAACAGCAGACACACTGCATGGGCACACTGGGAAGAGCAGACAAACTGGGCACACTGGGAACAGCAGACACACTGGGCACACTAGGAACAGCAGGCAAACTGGGTACACTGGGAACAGGGCACACTGGGAACAGCAGGCACACTGGGCACACTGGGAAGAGCAGGCAAACTGGGCACACTGGGAACAGCAGACACACTGGGCACACTGGGAACAGCAGGCAAAATGGGCAGCAGACACACTGGGAACACTGGGAAAAGCAGGCACACTGGGCACACTGGGAACAGCAGACACACTGGGCACACTGGGAACAGCAGACACACTGGGCACACTAGGAACAGCAGGCAAACTGGGCACACTGGGAACAGGGCACACTGGGAACAGCAGGCACACTGGGCACACTGGGAAGAGCAGGCAAACTGGGCACACTGGGAACAGCAGACACACTGGGCACACTGGGAACAGCAGGCAAAATGGGCACACAGTGAACAGCAGGAAAACTGGGCACACTGGGAACAGCAGGCACACTGGGCACACTGGGAACAGCAGACACACTGCATGGGCACACTGGGAACAGCAGACACACTGCATAGGCACACTGGGAAGAGCAGGCAAACTGGGCACACTGGGAACGGCAGACACACTGCATGGGCACACTGGGAACACCAGGAAAACTGGGCACACTGGGAACAGCACACACTGGACACACCGGGAACAGCAGGCAAACTGGGCACACTAGGAACAGCAGACACACTGCATGGGCACACTGGGAAGAGCAGACAAACTGGGCACACTGGGAACAGCAGACAAACTGGGCACACTGGGAACAGCAGACACACTGGGCACACTAGGAACAGCAGGCAAACTGGGCACACTGGGAACAGGGCACACCGGGAACAGCAGGCACACTGGGCACACTGGGAACAGCAGGCAAACTGGGCACACTGGGAACAGCAGACACACTGCATGGGCACACTGGGAACACCAGGAAAACTGGGCACACTGGGAACAGCAGGCAAACTGGGCACACTGGGAACAGCAGACACACTGCATGGGCACACTGGGAAGAGTAGACAAACTGGGCACACTGGGAACAGCAGACACACTGGGCACACTGGGAACAGCAGACACACTGCATGGGCACACTGGGAAGAGCAGACAAACTGGGCACACTGGGCACACTGGGAACAGCAGGCAAACTGGGCACGCTGGGAACAGCAGGCACACTGGGAACAGCAGGCAAACTGGGCACACTGGGCACACTGGGAACAGCAGACACACTGCATGGGCACACTGGGAACAGCAGGCACACTGGGCACGCTGGGAACAGCAGGCACACTGGGCATGCTGGGAACAGCAGGCACACTGGGCACGCTGGGAACAGCAGACACACTGGGCACACTGGGAACAGCAGACACACTGCATGGGCACACTGGGAACAGCAGGCAAACTGGGCACACTGGGAACAGCAGGCACACTTGTCACACTGGGAACTGGGCACACTGGGAACAGCAGACACACTGGGCACACTGGGCACACTGGGAACAGCAGGCAAACTGGGCACACTGGGAACAGCAGACACACTGGGCACAGCAGACACACTGGGCACACTGGGAACAGCAGGCAAAATGGGCACACAGTGAACAGCAGGAAAACTGGGCACACTGGGAACAGCAGGCACACTGGGCACACTGGGAACAGCAGACACACTGCATGGGCACACTGGGAACAGCAGACACACTGCATAGGCACACTGGGAAGAGCAGGCAAACTGGGCACACTGGGAACGGCAGACACACTGCATGGGCACACTGGGAACACCAGGAAAACTGGGCACACTGGGAACAGCACACACTGGACACACCGGGAACAGCAGGCAAACTGGGCACACTAGGAACAGCAGACACACTGCATGGGCACACTGGGAAGAGCAGACAAACTGGGCACACTGGGAACAGCAGACAAACTGGGCACACTGGGAACAGCAGACACACTGGGCACACTAGGAACAGCAGGCAAACTGGGCACACTGGGAACAGGGCACACCGGGAACAGCAGGCACACTGGGCACACTGGGAACAGCAGGCAAACTGGGCACACTGGGAACAGCAGACACACTGCATGGGCACACTGGGAACACCAGGAAAACTGGGCACACTGGGAACAGCAGGCAAACTGGGCACACTGGGAACAGCAGACACACTGCATGGGCACACTGGGAAGAGTAGACAAACTGGGCACACTGGGAACAGCAGACACACTGGGCACACTGGGAACAGCAGACACACTGCATGGGCACACTGGGAAGAGCAGACAAACTGGGCACACTGGGCACACTGGGAACAGCAGGCAAACTGGGCACGCTGGGAACAGCAGGCACACTGGGAACAGCAGGCAAACTGGGCACACTGGGCACACTGGGAACAGCAGACACACTGCATGGGCACACTGGGAACAGCAGGCACACTGGGCACGCTGGGAACAGCAGGCACACTGGGCATGCTGGGAACAGCAGGCACACTGGGCACGCTGGGAACAGCAGACACACTGGGCACACTGGGAACAGCAGACACACTGCATGGGCACACTGGGAACAGCAGGCAAACTGGGCACACTGGGAACAGCAGGCACACTTGTCACACTGGGAACTGGGCACACTGGGAACAGCAGACACACTGGGCACACTGGGCACACTGGGAACAGCAGGCAAACTGGGCACACTGGGAACAGCAGACACACTGGGCACAGCAGACACACTGGGCACACTGGGAACAGCAGGCACACTGGGCACACTGGGAAAGGCAGACACACTGGGCACACTGGGAACAGCAGGCAAACTGGACACACTGGGAAAGGCAGACACACTGGGCACACTGGGAACAGCAGGCAAACTGGGAATTGTACGCACACTATGAACATTAATCATGCACATGAAATTATCGTACTAACAATAATGATAATAAGGTGAAATGATAACACTAGTTCAATGATTGACCTTGAAAGGCAGAGGGAAAGTTGATAGTCGAGTGGTTGATTAACTATTGAATAATTAAGGAACTAGGGACTCCACTATGCCTGAGCTTTGCTGGCCATCATAGAGAAAACAATTGTTGTAAGGGTGGTCTTTAGCAGAAATAGCCTGTAGATAAAAAAGAAAAAGATCAGATTAATTATATCACTATGTAGAAATAATTGTATGCTAGCTAGTACATGTCAATGGCTTACAAAAATCAATGTGCTACAATTTCAGAATAGGGAATGGGAATTAGAGAACCAACCTTAATAATCTCCTGTCCCAGTACTCCTCCCACTATAGCACAGACCGGGCTGAGTTCAGAGTAGCAATGGCTGGTGAAATCTCCAGGAATGAGATCGCTAGAAATGTTACACTTTGTTGCCACCTCATGCTTGAGCTGGAGGAGCTTGTTGGGTTCACTGTTGTCATGAGAACGGGTAGGGTTGATTCCATACTGGTCCCTGAATGCCTGCAGGGCTGTAGGTAGGATGGTGATGATGTAATGATGACAGAATGGTGCCACCAATGCATGCAAAACTTGTTGCTGATAAACTTATGTACTTTGTATGATGAAAAATGTCATTGGAGTTCTTCTAAAGTATTTTGCTGGTTTCTTTCCCCAGTCCACAGAGAGAGCCTCCTTCAGAGAACAAAAACTGCAGCTCTGTCGAGTAAAAGGATATAATAGAGTCAAACAATCATTCTCTTAACACAATACAGAGGTACTGCATTAAAAACACGTGACATCTATGTTATTATGCAGCACATACAAGGAGGGAAATACTGTAATCTGGAAATTTTTGTTATAAAAATATTTTTGTAGTTGATGGTAGTGACGAAAATTTATCCTACAAAAACACTTATCATACCTTGTACTTACATACAAGGTTTGATAACTACCTGAGGGGATGCCCATTCACTGCACTCTAGCTGCATTGTGCTATTGTGATAGTACTATAGACTAGTATATATAGTGTTTACATAGTATAGCAAGGTTGAAGGTTAATTACTAAGTGGGCAGAGTAATTGGATGCCAGGTCAGCGATTTTTCAAGCTCAAGCTGAGCTGCAGAGGTAAATCATTCTCGAAGATCCTGGCAAGTGAGTCACATTTTGAGAGATTTGGTACACACACAGCTGGTCAACGAGCAAGCCACCGCTGTGACAGTTCGAAACAACTAAGCTTTCGGCCATGGGTCGATGGTAAGCTTTAATACTAGCCAGCTTTTTCACGACGATTCGAACGGTTGCTGGGTGCCACTTGAGCTGACTTTTATAGCCAGCGCTGTCGTTATGGCTACATGGCCCATGGTACAAGTCCATTATATACCTCGGTTCGGTCTCTACGTGATTTACACAGCCTCAGGCCTTCAGCCCTTGGTTGTGTAAATAGCGTAGACACCTGCACCTTGGTATATAACCTACACATAGTAATATGCATGCAATTAGTAGCTCTGATAACCTGAATGGATCCAGTACCTTTTTGACGGTCACCATTTCTTGGTCTCCAGTTGGTTTATCTCTCTTTCTTGGAGCCTCCAGATTTATTGAATCCTTGTTCCTTTCCTTTGGGACTTCACTGACATACAGCAGTAAGAATAAATTTGGGAAAAACCTCGCTAGTGGCACTGACTTACGTGGCATACTCATGCTGGTTGAGGTCAGTGAAGAAGTACCCATAGTAACCCCATACATCACCACAGAAAAATTTAACTCCATTGGAACGACAGAGTTTATTGAGTCTCAGCTGAAGTGGGGAACCCCATGCAGGTAACTACGTACAAAATTAGAAAATCGGGAAATTCCTTACCAGTGTGTCCGTGGTACAGCAGGTTGCACAGATGACATCAAATTGAGTGAAATACTCGTCACTTTTCTCTTCCACTTTCCCAGTGTCTGCCTTCACTGATACATTAGGGTTCAGTACTTGTAGCCGTGGCAATGCTTGCTCTGCCCTCTAAAGAGAAAAGTGACGATCAATTTTCGGCAAAGATTAACGGTTACTATTTCTGTGCAAATATGCTATCAAATTAGACTCGGTAAACATTCTTGGTAAGCTAAAATTAATTATTTGGTACTAAAATTCAATCCTATATTTACATTTTCTCCTTCCGTTTGTGTGAGGAAGCGTCCAGCTGCATCCTCTGGTCCAAGAAGGGTGGAGTCAAGCACTGTGAGTGTTTGTACACCTGCCAGCACAAGGTTCTTACACACTTCAGCTCCCAGACCCCTCATCCCGATGACCAACACAGAGGAACTTCTCAATCTATTAGAGAAAACTTATTGTATTGACTAAGACAATGAAGACATATAATTATAAATTTCACCTTTTTTGAGCTTCTAGACCCCATAGACGAATCTGCCTGTCGTACTGCTCGGCTTCATCAGCTGTGAGATTGGCGGCTACAGCTTCTTGCTCTTGTTCAGGGTATCCCTCCATTTTGCATATTTTGGCAAGCTGTGACGACCCTTACCTACCCACATGTGGGTGCGCATTAATTAGAAAAAACCGCTTTCGAAATGGCGGAGAGTCTTTATGGTCTTCGATTGGACCACACAGACTACTCACTGCCGGGGAGAGATCACGAATTAGAAGGCCCAGCAACTCTGGTACGTAAGTGTAGAAAATTCATCATCGATCAACTCCTGCATTCTAGCACAAAACTTGACATTTCTGTCCTTGCAGTCTCATAGCATTTCTAACTACTAATACACTGACTGTGTGAAACTATGTTGTAATATAAAATCCATTGTAGACAACTTTCTGAATAAATTCATCAATTTTTTGTTTATTATTTTGTTTGTCATGCAGTCAGTCCCTGGACTGACGGTGCCAGATGACTGTCCCCTGGTGGGAGGTTGGATGAGACAGAGCAATGTATTTGTTCACTGTATGAAGCCCAAGGAGGACCAGGACCAGCATAAACAAGGTACACTGACTAACTGGTGATACACCCTAGCTCTGTAGCCAGCACTAGGCTAGCTTTGAAGAAGGGTGAAATATGATAACTCTTGGAGTAAATGCAAGACATACTGAAATCTGCAAATCTAGCTAAATTTGAACGTTTTTGTTGCATCTAGATGATGGTGAGACTACAGTGTTTGAGGTGAACTGGGAGAGTGCAAAATGGAGTCCCATTATAAGAAAACTAGTCAACCAGTCACACAGTAAGTCATTCATATCCTGTTCCACATTCTCATCACTCTATTCCCCATTCCTCATTCTGGCAGGGTACTTCATGAGCCTACAGGAAGCTGCTGGTAAGGAGCAGGGAGGTGTGGAGGGGGCAGAGCTTGTCCAGTACAGCAGATACTATCGCTCTGCTCTGCATGAGTGTGTCATTGCTCTGAAGAAAAAAGCGGAAGGTGAGACTGAGGGAATTATGTATTGACATAATACTATTATTTATTCCTTTTGTCAGGGAGTGATTCTCTGGAGGAGCGAGAGAGCTCGACCCAGCAGAGCCATCTCTATTCGATGATGGAGCTAGCCTGGCACCTCTGTGAGGTCATCTTTATTGAGGTGCTTCCCCCTGGATGCCTCGTGCAGCAGCTGTTAGAGTGGATCTGCTGGCACTCAGGTGTGTGTGAATAGTGTAAAGTGAGGAGATTTATCTTGTGACTTTAGTAGCATCATTTTCCTAAGTAGGTAGGGCAGAAGAGGAGGCGGTGCAGGCTCTTTTGGCCACGCCCCATCCTGAGGATGACCCCGCCTACTGGAGAACTTTGACCTGGCTGCTGTTGAAGGGCAAGCTCAACGAAGTCCGGAACCTGCTCTCCCACCACTCCCAGGCACACTCACTCCCACATGTAATTGAATCTGTTTCATATAAAATAATTGAACATACCCATTGCTGATCTCCCTTAGGCATACCTTACTCACTGTTGCACAGTACATGTAATAGTTGTACTATGATGCCACAGCCCAGACATTGGGGAGTGTTTCCCTGCCTCAATCACTATACTTTACTATGCAACTGGCGTGTATTTTCATACACCCTAGGGTGTATGAGATTTCTAGAGTACATGGATTTTGTACTAGCTGTTTTTCCTTTGAAGTATGGCTTCATCATAGTACAAGTACATTTGTGCATGTATTTATAGGCAATACTGTTATCATTACATATGTGTAGTATATATAGCTACATTTATTTTCAGGTATTTGGAAGCATGGATGAGTTGCTAAGGAAAGCCCCAATGGTCTACTCCACTGTATCACGATCACGCAGCGAGTTGCACAGGCAGTGGCAGGAGTGGAGGTCGGAGTGCATCAGACGAAGGGACAGCGGGGACTTCTTTGCTGTCCCCTGGCTGTTGAAGATCGTCAAGGTGAACAAACTGTTTGGTGAAATAAACCCAAAAACTTGAAGATACCATATAGCTGGTAATTTTCACTGGACAAAAATTTCGCCAAGCCCAGCTACCTTTGTATTGCAGAAATATTCGGTGGAATAAGTTTTCACCAATGCGGTGTAGGTCGCCATATCCTCTATATAAGCATTAACACGGGACAAAAAATTCACAGATAAAATTTTTCACCAATGTGATCAGGTGGTGAAATCAGTGAAATTTTCTGGCTATACGGTATTGTGTATTTATAATCTTTCATTGGTCACTTTTATTCAGCTTATCTCTCAATTTTTCATTTTCAGATACTTTGTGGTGATGATGTGCTCTATGACCCTGAGTAAGTGGTTATTAATTGTCAGCTAATAATTATTTCATTTTAGATAGTTTTGGTTATTAGAGGCAAATATCTATAATTATAGCCCTGCCTTAATAATTGATTTGTTATTGTGTATGGCAGGATCATGGAGTGTTGCAGTCATTGGTATGAGCTAATGGTGGGTGTGTTGCTATACCGACAGCCCCTGGTTGTTAGCACTGATTACGACCTCACATTCACGGCCAAGGAGGTCAGGAAACACTTTCCTGTTGATCCAGATGAGGAGGGCGCCCTGGATGAGATACTCATGGCCACACTTCGTAATGACATAATGGAGGTTATTAAAGTCAGCAGGTATTAAGAATAAATTGCCTGAAGGAATAATGTATTGTATTTCTCTTTCTCTCTCTCTCTCTCTCTCTCTCTCTCTCTTATAGCTCTTACATGAGTAACTGGTGGTTTGTGGCCCACCTCACTAACCTAATGGAACACAGGGAGAAAGTGGAGCAGCGGATCAACCCAGAGTTCAAAGGTCCTCTCATGACAGCATCCTTCCAACACAAGTTAGTCTGAACGCTCATATTCATTTAGTAAATCATGGACTACCATTTTGATTCAGATATGGCACACAGCTGTCAGAGTTTCTCCTGCTAGAGTATGGCATGACTCTGCTAGGCCATGAGAGTCTTTGGCAGGTAGCCATGGACTACTTCAGTGTATGCCCCTCCAAGGGCAAGGACTACATGAAGCTATGTCTAGAGAGAGTGCCTCTGGAGACAGAAAGAAAAGCCATCAAGGTGCTGCGTGTCTGTGAGCAACATCAGCTCATTGAGACAGGTATGCGTATGGCATGTGTACAATCTTCAATTTGTAAGTTTACGTGATAGTGTCAAAGGGGTGCTCTAAATTTTACATTTTTTTTCATCTGTACACCTACAGCTAGGAGCATCTGTAAGGTATTAGCAATGAGGGCGTACAAGAATGGTCGACCTGGAGTTGCCTTTTCATGGTGCATTCGAGGAAAGGTTAGTCTGTTTTTAGAAGATTTTGCAGGCTGGTGTATAATCTCCCTCTCTCTCTTGCAGGATTGTGCATTTGCTGGATTTCTAGCAGAAAAGTGAGTTTTCATTCAATACTGAGTAGTAATTTTTGATGATATAATGTTTTGTAGGTACTTTGAGAACTATAAAAATGTTGGTGAATTTTTGGACCTTGACCTTTTGGATCACCTTGGCGACACTATACTCGTGAACGAGAGGCTCATGTTCTTAGGTGGGTCGAAAATTAATGACAGTAATATGAATAATACTGTACTCTGTGTACCCCTACAGCCAAGTATCGTGAATATCATCAGTTGTTTGAGAAAGGTGAGATGGTGGCAGCTGGTAAACTCCTCGTCTCTCTGCTAACTTCAAACACTGTGCCAAAAAAGTAAGAAGAAAGAGTATTAAAAGCCAATCTGCAAAAATTTTATGGTATCTCATCTTTGGATGTTTGCAGGTTTTGGTCGACATTGCTCACAGATGCTCTGCAGCTATTTGAACGAGAAGAGGTGAGAGATTTCGTCCATAGTATATTGCCTCATCTCCAGCATTTTTTTTTTAGATATTGTTGCATTGAAAAAATGCTGGGAGTGTCTGGGGACAAGGCTAGATTCCTGTATTCATTCACCTTGGTTGTTCTCTCTCTCTCCAGCTGGTATTTTCAACAGAGCACACTAATGCTCTCTCTCACGTTGTTCAAGAACTCATTCTCTCTCCCCCTGACCCTGACACCTCCGGCCACGTAGACGCAACCACCACCGATCTTCTCGACAAAGAGAGAACTGAACTGCTCCAGCTAGCCCTAGCACGAAACTTATGCCGAGCTATGCTGGAGGAAAGCTCACTATGATAAAATTATGTACACTGGTAGGAGGGTAATCTTTTAGCATTCAAAATTTCTACTGACAAGGTGTGGTAGTTGTATTCGAATTCCCAAACTATACATGAATGCAACTTATTAATTATCAATTTTTTACAAGCAAGAATGTTAGGATATTGATGGCAACTTATTATTATAGGAGCTTGAATAATTAAATTAGCTTCAGAAGCAAACAGGGGCTAAAAAGTGTAAACTGCTATAAATAGATAAAAAATTTTTTCTACAAGTATGACAGTGCTGCAGATACTTCAGACACAAATGAGCTCAATATTGAGCTATAGTTAGAGTTAGGCTGGTCTTCATCTTTGCTCTCTTTCTTCTCCAATTTCTCCATGGAGTAGCGTGGCTTCCTCGCAAGAGGCTCCTCAAATTTCACCTTCTTGAAAGACTCCCAGAAGTACATTGACTGAAGCAATTCAATCAGTTCTGTCAAATCAGCTTTCCCAGTAGCTACAACTGACGCCCCTCCCTCCTGCGTCTCCCCTACAATCTCTTTATTTTCTTCCAAAAATTCCTCGGAAGCATTTTCACAGATAAACTGCCGTATTTGCTCAGCACTAATGCTTCCACTGTGTAACTCTTCATTAGACCAAGGCTGAGGTGGTATGAGCGTAGCCTCAAAGCCCGGGTATGTGCAGCTATAGTTAAGGAAGACCTTCACTCTAGGAGGTACAGGCAGCTCGTTGAGTCTGTTGTAGCGCCTCTTACCCATGGCCTCATTGATGGATACCCTACAGAGTGATTTTAGGTCACAGCTCTGAGTGTCAAGGTATCGTACGACGTCCATGTGCCCACTAGTAGCAGCTAGTTGCACTGGAAGGCGATGGTCTTTGGTTTTTATGCTTATTTTTGCTCCTTTTTGAACACACAGCCTCAGAAGAAGCAAATCTCCGTTCCAGGCACACTGATGTGCCACAGTCCAGCCATATCCGTCTTCACTGTTGAGATTTGTCCCACTCTCAAGCAGAAGCTTGGCCTTTCCAAGTCTCTTTGTGCAGTAGTTGCAAAGCAGGGACGTGTCAAGTTTTATAATACCGTCCACCACGCATGTGGCAGCACTCTTGTCGATATTATTTTCGCATTTACAGTTGGCAACGAATTTTGGCTCACTAACACAGTGGTCTAGGGGGGCTCTGTTCCTGCAGTCTCTCTTGTTGACGTCAGCACCTTCTTTGATGAATCTTTGGACGTCCTTTTCGCTCCCATAGAGCACAGCATCGTGCAGATCTTGAGGAGTGAAACTCATGTTTGTTTGTAGATCCTAGATATAGCTAACTAGATCGACTGGTCGTGCACGATCATGAAGAATGATATTGTTTTTGTACCCTCCGAACAGTTGACTCATCATCATACATAGTCTTTTATACATGCTTGTGGCTAAATTTAGTAACACTTGCGGTTGCGTAACTGCATGCTTATGCTGAATCTACTGCGCATGCTCGATCTTTCTCCACGGGGTCGATCTTCAGAGAAGTCAGCATGGTAAGTCCACATCTTTGTATCCTTTCCAATCTCCGTATCCTTGCCTATTTTAGCTACCGTATGAGCATGTTGAGCTACAGTAATTTTATTCTTTGTCTGTTTCGTGTGTAGGGGGTAGACAAGCCGCATAAGCAGCGCAAGGTGACGAGGCGGGCGCCCGCCTCTGATGATCCATATCTCAAGCTCTTAGTCAAAGTAAGAAAGAATTTCAACAAAAAGTAGGACCACTCCACACTACTAACTATTATAAGTGAACACCCATTGCGTTTTTAGACGTTATTTCTAATTAAACCACACCTTACACATATCACTTCAGCTATACAGGTTTTTAGCACGTCGTACTGATGCTCCCTTCAACAAGGTAGTCTTAAAGAGACTGTACATGAGCAAGATTAACCGACCTCCAATGTCCATTGCCAGAATAGTAAGCTTACAAAGTGCTCATAGAAGCTTGGGGTGTGCAATGTTGTCGATGACGAGTAATTTTTTTTTTTAGATTCGTCAGATGAAGGCTCCAGACCGTCGTGAAAAGATTGCGGTGATAGTTGGTACAGTCACGAATGATGTGAGGATTTTGACCGTCCCAAAACTCACAGTACGTCAATATCAGTATCAGATAGAGTTCATATCAATGCTACGGATGAATTTTTATTGTTTAATAGATTTGTGCATTGCGTTTCACTGAGAGTGCCAGGGCACGGATCATGAAGGCTGGTGGAGAGATCTTGACCTTTGACCAACTTGCTCTCAGAACACCCAAGGGACAGAACACTGTTCTACTTCAAGGTATGCCATCTCCATGTTATCTAGTGAAGCAGATGAAGAGATGATGATGTTTTATAGGTCCACGCAAGGCTCGTGAAGCTGTCAAGCACTTTGGATTGGCTCCTGGTGTACCCCACAGCCATTCTAAGTAAGTGGATCTCATAGCTGCTACATTTCTAATGTGTTTACTGTCTGTCTTTGTGCACTTTTCTTAGGCCATATGTCCGTAGCAATGGTCGTAAGTTTGAGAGAGCTCGTGGGAAGAGACGAAGCCGTGGCTACAAGGCGTGATCAGAGTAATGACTACATGCTCAGTGGACAAGTTTATTATTGTGTTGTCATGTTTTGAAAATACCATCAAGATAATTATTGGATGTTGGCATCTGTGATTGTGAACAAGTTTACTACACAAGAAACAAAGGTTCTAATGAGGATGGGTGTAGATTCAGTAGTGTTTGGAGAATTTTTAGTCTCTTTTCTGGATATCAATCTCGGGCACTCTTTCGATGCTCTGAGGAAAAGAATATTACACTAGTATGTGTACAATAGTCTGCTTCAGTGAAAAAAAACTGGGCTAAATGCAATTTGCAAAAATAACTAACCTGTTGAGGTCTCCACCAGCACAGCAGCAGGTAGATGAGATAGAGCAGTACTAACACAAACACATAAACCTTTCCAGCTACTGGATCTCGGTCATTCAACCTACACACACAATATTTATATAGCCAATAAATCTTTGTCTGATCACAATAACTTCTTGACTCACTTGGTCACTCTTTCCACAAAGCTTCTGCTTTGTGAACTGGAGATTTTATCATACACCTATGCATGCATACACAGTGGTTCACGTACATACTTGAGTTAGAAGTGATTTAATTACAGGGGCATACCTTCTCTGTTCTATCTGCCACGTCCTGCCATGTGTACAGCTCTTTGACTCTCCTGTGCACCTCCTCATGAGGTACTCTCTCCCCCACTCGATGGTACCTGATGGCATCTTCAAGACCCTCCAACAATGCTGCATGTTTGTCTGTTTATATCCATGCATGTGATTGGACGGCACATCGGTACCTGTGACTGTGGGCTTGGCCAATCGTATCAGATCTGGTGGCAAGACTTCTGGGACACCACCAACCTGTGTGCTCACAACTTGAAGCCTACACATCATAAAATGAGTAGGGACATCCCTTTCATATATAGATATTGTGCTCTTACATACCCACAGCTTGCTGCCTCAACTATAGCTATGCAGAACGCTTCTGTGAGTGATGGATTAAGAAAGATATCTCCTTGTACAAGAACCTGGAATGGGAAATAGGGAATAGAAAATGTAACATGGAATGAATTATGAGTCTTGTGCCTCACATCTCTGACTTGCGAGTGCTCGAGTCCTCCCAGGAGCTGTATTCGGTCGTGAAGCTGATGCTTCTCACGTACCTCCTCCAACAAAACACGTTTAGGGCCATCTCCACCTGTAAATCACAGTCAATTCGGTAAAGGTCGTTATCAGTCAGTTTGTGTTGTGTGCAGCTGTGGTCAGGGTAAACTCAAATTGGCTATAACTAGCAAGGGGTGGGGATGAGATTCATCAGTCATGGTCGTGATCATGTGGTACCTATAATGAAGTGAAGGTCTGGGTGTCTCTCACAGATGATAGGGATTATACCAGCTAGTAGGTCCATCCCTTTACGATAGACCAGCCGACTTACAACCACAACAGTCACTGCAAGACAAAATCATCAATTACTTTCGTCCGAAGGTGTAGAGAGATCTAATTGACCTTTGTACCTCTGTCTGCTTTGCTCTTAGAGGGATCAGGAGTGAAGCAACTGGTGTCCACAGCATTGGGGATGACAGAAACGATTGAAGGCTGAAGAGACGCTCTCAATACTGTATTCTCCTTACTGTATAGCAGAAATTACCAGCTTATTCTCAAAGCTACCATGCATACAGGACCACTGTTCAGCCAAATGTAAAGCATATAGAATGAGACATTCCAAGGCTGAAGCTCATTAATTTTCACAACAAGAAGCCATTGGTCTTTCTTCCCTCTAGTGATCTAGCCTGCCTATAGTATACCTGGTATAAGAGACACAGATCACATGATCGATATCCGTGAGTATGACCTCAAGGAACTTGTTAGTTACGATGGAGCTTCCATCAGCAAAACCAAACAAGGAGTGATCAGTGAACACTGTCTTGATTCCCATGGTTCCAGCATGGAGAATACCTTCATGACACAGTGCACTGAAGGCCTATAGATAGAGCAAAGAAAAATAATGATCTAGTTCAGTGGAGTACGGAAGCGCAGAAGGTTTAAAAAAAAAAAAAAAAAACTGGAGCAGTGGAATATTATCCTATTAAGGACATGCATGGTGGAAATTAGATGCCCTGAGCAATTTTCTTCCTTGATTCAGTAGATAATGGGGGAGGGGAGGGCGACGGGAATATCTAAATAACATTTACAATAGCGTTTGTAGATAGTTCTAGACTGATGGCACTCTCTCTTCTTACCCCGTGACCATGGAGTATTGTGATACCCTCCCTGATAATAACATCCCTGATGAGAGGCATGGATGTGAACAAGGTCGGCAGAGTCACCTGGTTATAGAACGTCTGGATGGGAAGATAGTAGACCTGTACATCGATTGTAAATGATTACGAAAAACGATAAAAATTCAGTACGGCAATGGTGTTGATATACATTTGATGTCCTACCTTGAGAAAGTTTGACAGATATCTGACACCCATGCGGTCACCATATGCATGAGTGATGACGACCACCTATAGAGAATTAGAAACAATGTGATAGCATTATTCAAAGTATTGTGGGCGGGGCTCGTCTGTCAATTAACCTTGTGCCCCCGGGCAATTAGGCACTGTGATAACTGGTAGATGTGATTTTCCACACCACCCATGTTCGGGTAGAAAAAGTCCGAGATCATACTATAAAAATCGCGTAGAACTTACACAAGAAACGTTATAGCCAACAAGAAACGTACCAGATCCTATGCTTCATCATGCTTGTTTTCGCGAGGTTCATTTCCGGCGTAGATATGTTTCCGGTAAAGTAGTTACTTGGGCCACGCCCACCACAATTCGCATGGCTATAAAACAGCTGCTTGCGGTTTGTGAACGGAAGTCTTTTTTATTAGCACTCATTCTCGGTTTTCCAAAGCATTAAAGAAGTTTTAGCGCCTCCGTTGAAGAAGAACGACAACAAAAGAAAAGAAAAATGATGGCCGGCGGGATAGCAAATCGGCAAGGCATGATCTTCGTGGACGATGATGACGAAGAAGACAGCGCGCCAGGAATGACCTCGCACGAGCAGGCGGGCCTGCAGCGACCCGGCTCCCCCGGCAGCTCGAGCGGAGTGGAGAGCGAAGGCTCCTACGCCGAGGTCTACTCTGACGACTCGTATCATAGCGATGGAGACGAGATTGCTGAGATGTGGGATCCCTATTGTACGTATTTAATTGAAAAGTGCTTCTTTGTCTCAGTTTGTGGGCTAGCTAGCTATTTATCGCGGTCAGTTTTTAGTTTAACTGCCATGACGTGCAAGATTTATGTGTGTAAAGGCGGTTGTATCTAGGATACGTGCATAGTAATATTTTGAGAGTACTATAGTGTACTTGTTTGCCACTTCGTAGCGTTGCGCATGAACTAGCTCTTTCTGGCACAACTGCCAAATGTCTCCCTACCTCAAAAGGATAGGCAGCATGCTTATGAGTGCTTTAGCAATTTGCAACAGATTGCGTGCTATGCCTGGGCAGTCCTATTAATAGTGTGCCTTGAATACTCTAAAATGTTGCCAGTACTATTGAAGTTCACTTCCACTGTACTGTAGTATTACAACAATGCCACTATGCATGTGCAGGTAATAAAGGAAAGTTTTTTTATGTCCACTATTAGACTATACATGCAAGTCATTAACAATGCATAGCATAACTATTGCTCACTGCTCGTTCCTTATTCATAGTGTACCAGCTCCAGATGCAAGCGCCCAAAGCCAAGTGTGTGCCATGTCTCAGAAGGGTGAGTTTCATTAATGACCCAAGACTACACTGTTACAATTATCAGATCTGACCTAATCCGGGCAACATTCCAGCAATGCACTAGCCCATGCAGAACTAAGCATAGTTGCAGTCTTGTTTAGTCCTAAAGAAATGTACTATTTGATGTCTGACTTTGGCTTCTGTTGTCCATACGTTGGGTACAGAAACTGGAATTACTGAAATGACTGCCTCTCTTCCCTTTTCCTCTCATACACTATGTCACACACCTCTACCTCCCTGGGGGCTTCCATCTGCTGTGTTTGTGCATTCTCTCTCCTACATGATCCGTTTGTCTGGCATTCACTCACTTGTTCACTCATACATCTTCCTACCTTGCACAGCTGCCTGACAGACCTTACTACTATGGAGAAGAGTAAGTGATAATGAATATCTGCTATCAACGATCTCCTCCCCACCCAGATCTTCCTTCCCTCCATCCTAATGCTTTAAAATAGTACTCTATTTTTGGGATGACTACCTGTGACTTTGCTGTAGGCTTCAGGCCCATTTTTGTTGCAAATAACTAACTTTCAGTGTAAATGAAAGTATGGGTTCCTCTAAAATTGCCCAACTACTGTCTATTCAGCTGTCTGTACTCTGGCATGGTGCTAATAGAATCCATTTAGAAGCTTGTTCATATTTGCCTTTATTTGGTCCTGTGCATGCGTCCATGATCCACTCTCCATGGATGACATAATAGCTGGTCTATTTTTAGAACAATGACGTAACATACCTTTAATTTTTCCCGCAGGTACCATGGCAGCATCACTAGGGACGAAACAGCGCATCTCCTTGGCAACGAGGACGGCAATTACCTTGTTAGACAGGGGCTGAGTCAATCTGGAAGCTACAGTCTCTCCTTTGTGTGAGTGTTAATTACTTGCAGGTGTCACAAATTGGCTAAAGTGCTGTGATAGATCAATTTTCATGGAGGCGTAGGTGACAGTTAATTGAAACAATCACTTAAGTTTCACTGCATAGGAGGAATTGCTGCCAGTGTCTTGTGCATGGCAGAAATTAGTGCCCCAGAATTGAGATTAGAGACCAGAGCCTTTAAAGAGTGTGGTCATTGTGCAGAATTTCAATGGTCATGAGCATGTGGTATGAAAATCATATCAGCCTAATGCATTAATGATTGCTGTTATGGAAAATCTTGTTATCTAGTTAGTGATAATAACACTATTATCCCATCTATACAGATTCGGTGGGTCAGTGAGACACTATAGGCTATACTTTGAAGGAAATGATCACTATGTTGGTAAGTTTACTGTGCAACCGCTTCTTCCGATCACCTTTAAAATTCTCTCTCTCTCTCTCTGTCAATGTAGGAGAGAAGCCGTTTGAAACAATTGAGGACCTTGTTCAAGATGGCCTCATTACTCTACACATGGAGGCTAACAACGTAGAGGAGTACCTTCGATCAGCTCGAGAGACACGTCTCACCCACTCCACTAACCTGGGAGTTCCTCCAGATCCACCTGATCTTGACCCAATTCAAGAATCTACCCCATCCGAGCATCCCATGTTCTTTGACAGTGAACCAGAAGAGCTTTCTTCAAGAAGTTCCAGTGACTGTATGCCTCGAAAGCCTCCATACTATCCGTGCACAATCCCTCAGCGTCACTCGAGCGTGAACAGCCCTCCTCTGCCAGAATTAAGTAAAGAGGAATCGAAAAGAATTTTGATGAAGGGCTACGTACCTCCTCACCATCCCATCTCCCCCTCCTCCCCCTCCTCCTCCTCCCACTCCCACTCACAGCACACACACAACGGCACAGTCGACATCATAACACCTGTAAGCTGTTAGTGTATATTTATGTAGAGGTGTAGGCAATGTTGTGATGGTACGAAATTGGTTTAGATTATCTGGCTATCTTGTTTAGATAGCAAATAGTTTTTCCAAATCAGTCATACATATTCTAAGGCACATGTTCTGTATTTTGTATTTTGAAGTGTTTGGTCGCACAATTTTAGCTGGGAATTGTGATAGTATCCTTTCCTGGTCACGTGTTATTGATGGGTTATCTTGTCTTGAGGGAAAAGTGTTGAATAGTTCAATGCTTTGCTATTGTTTAATTGGTGGCGAGAGAATTTGTCACAGCAAGTTGTTTTTGAGTCAAAAGTTGTTTGAGTCAGTGTTGATACTTGGGGAAAACTGTTCCTCCATGCTATAGTGATAGGTTACTGTCATCAATACTTAAGTTCAGTTGTTCACAGAAATATTGTAAGCGTGACTTATACCAGAAGTATCGAGAGACTATTTGGTACACCGTTGATTCCTTATAGCTAGTGAGCTCCAAAGCTTTTCAGCTCAATTTCTCCCAGAAAGAGAGTGTGTACGAACTACATAATAAATAGTATGTATTTGTTGATGCCTACTGAGAAAGAGAGAGCCTGTTAACAACTCATTAAAATTGTTTTTGTAATCTCCTACATGTGCCTAGAAAGTGATAATCTCTACATGTTACAGTTCTTGTATTATTGTGTTTGTTTGTGCCTACTGAGAAGTGAGATAGCGTGTTAGGGTTGTTATCGGTCCACCACTAACACCTTATTGCCAGCAGCTTAAACCGGTAAATAAGTTATGCTCAGGCATATTGAAAGAAAATATGATCTCTAAAGTTGACAACAACATTGTCTCTCAAGAGACCAGCTATATGACATTATGAGTTTGCTGGTTATGGCCTATAGCTAGATGTAGGTATCATCATTATTGTATGGTTTATGAATTGTAAATAATTCTTTGCCACTGGTAGCTAGTTAGGAGCTTGATACTGCACTAGGAGCTCTGGCCAGCAACATGTGTTGCATAAGGAAATCTATTACAGTCTAATTTGCTGAAGAGTGTCCTTTAATTTGGTCAAAATTGGTATCATTAAGCCTCGCTGTTGACTGTGAAGTGCACTGGCCTCATTAGTTTGTCTCAAAGGGCACCTCTCTACGCCCACACTGTTGGTACACAGTGAAGCCTAAATAGGACACCTGTTTGTGGTATTTGGATGACCACAAAAACGGCTGTAAACTGCTACTTGAAAAGCTAGGCCATTGGATCTTGTGTCAGGCCAGAGACTCAACAATGGCCATGTTGTTATAGAGAGCACCTAGAGGTTTTATTGTCCCAGAGGCTGCTGAATGAGATTCAGGCTTTGATGGATGGCTAGCTACCCCATTGCATGAATAACTAATTGCTGAAACTACCAGTTTATTTTGTCCCTCTCTGGGATGTCAGTTGGTAAATTCAGCTGAGAATTGCTCAAGAAGCATGAATAATTAAATTAATCCCCGACACCACATACATGCATTTTAATCTCTCTCTCTCTTTCTCCCCCCTGCAGGGATCACCAATCAAGTCCCGGAAAGAGAGCTCTATATACTACTATGAGAAACCACACAATTTCAAGGTACGTATGGGGGCTGGTATGAGCGACCATATGCTCACCAGACTGTGCACACACATACCTCAGAGCTACTTAAACAGGCATCGTCTAGAAATCACTTGTAACAATACTATTACTTTATGAGTCGTGACGTGACAAATCAACTGACTACGTAAAATAAAAAAAACTCAAAGTACTTAAGCTATTTACATACAGGGCTTGGCATTTCAGTAGAGTTTGTACATAATGTTATCTCAAACTGCCTGGTATTGTTTAAACAAAGGAAGAGGTTTTTCTGTTTTATGGACCACGATATCATAGAATACCACAATCTGTTTGCAAGGAATGGTGTGTGTGTGTGTGTGTGTGTGTGTGTGTGATGGCCTGGGAGGTCTAATTTGGCCCATATGTCTTCAATTCCCTCCCAATGGTAGCCATTGTTGTTCTCTCGTGTGCCAGCCAGGAATATTTAGTCTTGATAATTAGTCACGATGCATTGGCTCTGGTGACCCAGTGTGTCATATGACTACTCCAGGATTGTCAAGTGCAGTGAGTCAGTATGACGTACTGCAGCTACTTAGCTAATATCCTCAGGGCGCATTTCATTGGCTCATAGTCTTATGGGTTTAGTGCTACAATCACTTTCCATAGACTACATACAGAAATATTTTGTGCACCTCATGAAATATGTTGTTTGTAGCCACAAAATGCAAACTTTTTGTCAAGATAACTTAACTTGGGAAAAACAGACAAATTTCGTAGTATGCCCAGCAGAATTAAAAGTGATAGCAGGTGGAGAGTGAGTGAGTAAGAGTTAGGTAAAGTTTGTACTCCTAACTTTCAACTTCTTTTGTCTTAGTTAGCAGTGAAATAAAATGTGTCAATTTTATCAAATAACAGCCGAGTGCTTTACAAAACAATAGCTCACCCTGTCCTGCTCTCACTCTCTTTCTCCTCCTCCTTCTCTCTTTGTCCTTCAATGTCTCTAGTTAATTATAGTGTGGTTATAAACTAGTTCAATAACACATGACTGTGAGCATTCTTTAGTCTCCCAAACAACACAGATAACTGAATTCAGACTCAACTAAATGATCACTGTAAACATTGAAACCTGAGCCCAGGTCAATTTACACCGATTCCATGACACATGGTGCACCATGCTCAGCATAAACTGCTCTCGTATAATATATAGACATGACTATTAGCTAGAACTATGTAGCTAGGTATGCTGGTTGGTCATACAATACTGGATGAACTATGTAAATACTGTCAGATTTCTTTCCAAAAACTCACATATTACACACACACACACACACACTCATTCATTCACACACACACACACACACACACACACACACACACACACACACACACACACACACACACACACACACACACACACACACACATACACACACTCATTCAATCACACACACACACACACACACACACACACACACACACACACACACAGCTGCACAGCTACATTGGTATAATGGCCTGGTGTGACAGCTGTCGTAACTTCATGTGGGGACTAAGAAACCAAGGATACAAATGTAAAGGTAGGCAACTCAGTCTCAACATAGCTTCAATGCACCCACTAAGATCAATACCACAATATGGGTAGGTACGTAGCTATGTATAGCCAAATTGTGTGTACACATACACTAGAATTGGTTGTTCATTTGTTCAGACAGATAGTTATATCGGCCACATACACATGGTGTTCCTGTACTTGTATTTAGGGTGTATATGCAGCCAGAGAAAAATGTACACAAAATGTACATATTATTATTATTATGATAGTTGCATCCAATGGCTGAAGCTTGAAGCTAGCTACTGCTGTCTAGAGCTGTCATTCACTTGTCCAAGACATATGTCTGCCCATGTAGCCTCTTGACACAAAGCAATGCTGTAACAGTGTTACGTTCTGCACTGGTACAGTTATAAGTCTAATAGATATTGCTATCCTGTGACGAGACATACCTTAGGTTGTGTACAAACTACTGGGCTGATATGTTTATCATGATTAAAGCTACATTGCGCATTCCTCCATGTAGCTAATGCATGCAGGGAATGAGTTTGCTGTAACTCAAGCTTTGACCTACGACCTTATATCTATACTCAACGATATGACCTTCCCTATTGTTGAGTGTATAGCTCTTCGTATGGTTATTAAACACCTATGGAGCAGAAGAGTCCCAACATTATAGCTCCTGGACTATCATGCCTGACCTATGTTATGATAAGCTCCATCCAAATCTCCGCTCATTAATTGTACTGAAATACTACCTCAAATAATTTGTATCTACATTGTATGTTTTGCTATTAAGTGTGAGGGAGGGAGAGGGAGGGAGGGAGGGAGGGCTGGCTGCATATAGCTTGTTTGTATACTAGAACACACATACAAATGAGTGATTAGCAATTGAGCTTATGACCTCCACCGCTAGCTATGACAGGAATGGGCTTAATGCATCTTATAGGAAATGCACTGTTGCTATAGGCAACCCCCACATGTTCACCTATGGCTATATGGTATAATGCTAGTTGTCAATAAGCATTTCAACATATAAAGTTATTAGGCCATTAGCATTATGGTCCATCAGCCATACCTACCGCACACAGAGACAGTATGTTATTTGTAACAGTGCCTATTAAGGTCATTAATGAATTTGTTTTTTGTGAAGATTGGCATTTGAAATTTGTCTCTGTGCAGATTGCGGCTACAATGCCCACAAACAGTGCAAGGACGAGACAGCACCGAACTGTCAGCCAACAAAGCAGCTGGTCAAGAGAGGTAAGAGAGAGAGAGAGAGAGAGAGAGAGAGAGAGAGAGAGAGAGAGAGAGAGAGAGTGAGAGAGAAAAGAGATTAATCGAATGATCACATGCACTGCTAATATTAAAGTTACTCTCATGTATAACAACAATATCAACACTGATATAGAAATATTTACACTCCATGTACCCATATGGCAATGGGGGGCAGACAGTATAGCTTTGTCTACCTGTATTTAAAGTGTATAAGCACGTCTGGCTGGAGGAAGGAAGCATGTTAGGATATTTGCTAGCAAACAGAAAAGATAAAGATTCTCTAATTAAACAGCTGTAGCTTCTGTCTATATAGTAGCTAGCAGCTGCATGTACAGACTTCCAGTTCTCTCACAATAGCTTCAATAGCTTAGTTCCCAAACGTGGAGTCCCTTCAAGTCAACACCTATTAGCACCAATGGGGTGTGAAGTAGCAGTCAATATATGGCAATGATTGCCTGATAAGCTTCTCTTTATAGAGGATATATTTGCCTTACAAGGCTGATAGCTACACTACATGGAGCAGCATTGGACCTCATGGTCCTGTAGCATAATTATGCAGCGTGGTTGCTTTCAAGTTAGGAGGCAGCTGTTTGCTAAAATTATTAGTATAGCCTAGCTACTAGGGCGGTGCTGGATTCACTGGCTTCTATTTGTGCCTCAGATTTTGCCATTCCATTATGGCCTTGGCTGTCTCAGAGCTCTCAGTAGTAAACCAGCTATGCCTTTCTATGAAGTGATTGGACTTTTAACCCAGGGCATGGCCTAGCTACCTGTAGGGACTTCCTTCTGAGCTGGGGGAAGAACAATAGAGGGAGAAGTAGCTGCACTTCTAGATTTACCCACATCTCTCTGTTGTGGCCAGGTTAAGAAGTTGATATGGTGTAGCTATACCAGAAGGGGCTTCTTATAAGTCAATTTTAACTCAGCTGCCTCAGTGTGTATGCATACCTGCCTGCTGGCCTGCATCTCCTGACCTCCTGTTTGGCTTTCTCACTAGGCACTCTTGAGCTAATATGCAGGCTTATTTACAAAGTGGCTGGTCTGGCTGAACTAAACACACACTCAGTGTCCATCGCTGTATACCACACCATGCATACCATTATACTAGTACTATATACATAGCTATGAGACTGAATTCATCATTACTGATAAGTAGTCTGCTCGGTGCCATCAAGCTCATTGACATGGGTTATCAATAGGCGCTCCTAACTGTGCATGCCCCCTCTGTCCCTCTCTACATGGAAGAATAGAAGATGCTTGAGTGTCTGCCAATCGTAGATTATCATAAAGTAGCCATGGGTGCTAAATTGATAGAGTCTTTACCAGAACACAATGTTCTATTGTTCTTTGATGTTTACCCATTCTCACCACACTGACTTGCATACACTGTCTATGCGTCCATCCAGTGTATGGAGTGGAGCTGACCACTTTGGTGAAGATGCAATGTACTAAAGTGCCAGTCGTTGTGAAGAGTTGTATTGAGGAGATAGAGAGAAGAGGTATGTATGTATGATGAGCTCACTAAGCTATATCAGAGCTAAGAAGTTTATAATAGTGCATAGTCATCATCGGGGTTTTGTCCACACTGTTCAGAGAGGTAGTTACTATATAGTTTAAGAGTGTGCTTGGATGTTGTGGCTTTGTCAACATGGGAGAACTACTGTGTAGCTAACACAATGACCACTACATAATGTGTGCATGTACAGTGTGCTGGTCTGTTGTGAGGCATTATCTATCTGTGTACGCTACAGGGATGGATGCTGAAGGAATCTACCGAATATCAGGAAAGACAAATGACATCTTAAGAATAAAGAAAGAGTTTGACCACAGTGAGTTTGTTAGTATAACATGTCTGCCCTTGGGCCTTGTAATTAATGATAAGCTAAATAACTATGAATTTAGGATGAATTCATTTGGTTAGCAACAAAAGTTAATTTTAGTTAGACTGCAGCCCACATGTTGTGTCTTGCCCTTGATCATCAGGGAATTCTTTCTAACACCACAATAGTAAACTAAGACAACGTTTGACCACAACTGTAGCAAATCTTGGCACTTTTAAAATTATAATTATGCAACCCACTCACAAATTAAAATTAATGAGTAAATATGACTAGAGCATACAGTATTGTGTCTTAGCATTTAATGTTGAGCATTGTACTAATCCTAGAATCTATAAATAGCTTGCTATTTCCAACCACACAGATACTATAAATGACTCGTGTAGAGCCCAATCATATTACTAATTGTAACTAATGCACAAATTAATTGTTATTACAATAATTATTTGCATGTGCACAGACATTAGTGATTACTAATTGTTTACAGTGCTGTAACTCAATGGATCGAGAGCCTAATCATATCACATGTACCATTACTAATTATGTTTGTACACAGACATGGATGCTAATCTGAAGTCTGTGGATGATATTCATGCTCTGACGGGAGCCATGAAGCTCTACCTTCGTGAGCTCCCTGTTCCCCTTATGACCTTTGACGCCTACGACATCTGTCTGATAGCAGCACGGAGTGGCTCCATCGGGGAGAGCCTGGAGATGCTAAGAGTGGCGCTCGCCCGGCTCCCGCCAGCTCACTACAACACACTAAGACACCTTATGAGACATCTGCACAAGTGAGTATATGGGGTTGACGACCCTGTACCAAATGTAGAGTGTGTACATGTAGGTAGCGAAAGCCCTGTTTTCAAGTTTTTCACTGTTTGTTGGCCTTGTATCGGGATATGTCAGTGGTACACCCATGGCAAAGATTTCCTGCTACTCCTGACCTACTAGGCTAGCTGTAGAAGAGCATACAACTCCTGACGGAGAAGCTATTCCATGTTGGGCTTTTTCCTATAATTCTGTAGAGTTCAACAGTTAAAATCCACTAACAAAATGGACTCAAAGAACTTGGCGCTCGTGTTCACGCCCTCCCTGATGCGTTCCCCCTACAACAACTCTGGAATGATGGCAATGCAGAAACTACCAGAACAAAAGAAAGCAATTGATCTGCTGATTCAGCATTTTCACTCTCTTTTCAATTAGTGTTGGTCCTCCTTTGTTATCGTTGTTTTTATACACACCACCTTCTTCAATTTCTGTCATTATCTGTCACAGTCAGTCACAATAATTGTACATTCAGACATTGTTCAACCAAGGAAATCATTATAACGTTTCTGGTTCAATTAATGTCTACGACTTGCAAGATCTTCCCTCCCCCTTGATCCACACACATATATACATGTACACATACACATGAAAGCTCAGAAGACAATATAATAATGCACACACCAGTAGTATACTATAGCAGTATTGAACACACTTATATATGTAGAGACAGACAATCACACACGCATGGTCAAGATTATTCAGCAGATGAGTAACTATAATGCATGTATGGACATGGGGGGAATGCTGCATGTGTGTAGCTGTGTTACTGCTATGCATGTGTTAGTTGCAGTGCATGTTATGTGATACACAAAAATAATTAATGACAGAGACTGTCACGTACGATCACCAGAGTAGAGCAGCCACGTCTTCATCCAGCACCACCCCACCCCCTCCATCCTCACTGTCAGGCTCCTCCTCCAGTGCATCACGATGGGCAAACTCGTCAAACATGTTCTCCTGGTCTCTTGGAAATACTAGTCTGGTTTGTCCAGCTGCTGTCCCTCTCCCCTGAGGCAGTCTAGAGCTTACCCCTCCCGCTCCTCTCCATAATGGAGGATTCTTTACGGGATAGTCTAGGCCTTGCCATTCATCCTCCATCTCTTCGTGGCTAGCTTCTGTCTTTTGTGGTTTACTTCTGGCAGAGCCACTCTTAGGCTTCTTGGCTTCAGTGGCCAACTTCTTTTTCTCTGAAGTTTGCTGCTGAAGAGGTTTGTGAATTTGTTGCAATTGAGTCTGTTTCTCGTGGCTGACAATGGGTGGTGGGTGTGGTTTCTCCTCCTCTAGCTCATCATCTGAGGGTGCAGTGGGTGGAGCAAAGTCGAATGAGAGGGGGCCGCTATCATCAATTTCTCCAAATTCGTCAAGATAGTCCACACTTGATTGGCTAAATCTCAGTGGGGGTTCGAGGATAAAATCATCCTTCTGTCCCCCCAGCCCCCCACCTCCCAGTCCTGCCCCTGCAATTACAGCCTCATTAATTTCAACTGCTTCAGCTATCTCTTGTGGTAGTGGTAGCTCTTCCTCCCCCGCTGATGGCTCACTCATCATCTTAAATGTCCCTAGGCTTGCCTGCTGTTGTTGAGGAGCTCCTTCTTCAGATTTTGACGTCTTCTTTTCAGACGAATCGTGTTCTGTCTTTCTCTTGCGCTTTGCTTTCGATTTTTGCTTGCCTTCTCCCACATATTTAAACTCACCAGACTTCCTGTGTTTTCTCCTCTTTTGCTCAGTTGCCGTGGTAGCATCACCATCTCCTCCCGTAGAGGGGGGCGGAGGAACAACAGGAATTGGAAGAACATCTGTCTTGCTATCGTCTTCAGCAGACAGAGATGGAGAGGATTCCAACAGTGGCTCAGTACTGGAGCTCAAGTCTTGCTTCAAAGCTTTCTTGTGTGACTTAGAAGCTCTTTCTTTCTTCTGACTATCCACATGTGCACTTGTACCAGCATCCTGTGAGAGAGAGGTGCTTATAGTCACTAGATCTCGTTCAAACTTCGGATCTTCTTGTGAGTGTGCACCTAAGTTGCTGATGATGAAGCCTTGCTGGTCTTCTTTCTGTGTACGTGAGCGGCTTGTACCACTGCTGGGAGGTTTTGTCGGGGCTGGTCGCTTGGGACGATGACCCAGCGATGATGAGCCACTCCTCCCACGTCCACTAGGGGATTCCCCTTGCTGCTGTGCTGCCACACCCACCACTGGATCCTTCTTGCTTGGCCATTGCACCTTGCCCCCGGCCAGGATGTCCTTCAGGGTGACGAGTAGCTCACTCATGGAAGGACGACTGTCAAATGGCTGCCAACACAGTAGACATACATCAAATCTGCAGACAAAATACACAATAATTTTGAAAATGGTATGTAAAAAAAAAAGAGCAGCTCATGGAAAAAGCATATCCTATGCTAAAGAAATACTAACTCACAGTGGAGCTATGAGGTCGTTTGGCTGTAGTGGGTTGTCAAGGAAACATTTCCCAGTAGATTTAACTGTCTGAATCACCTCTTCATTTCCCATCTCCTCGTAAGGCCACTCCGCAAAGCTACATACCTCCCAGAGAGCAACACCAAACGACCTGAAATAGATCATATGACAGTCATGTGACTCATATGATAGTCATGTGATCACTGTGAGAGTCATGTGACTGATTGCTCACCATATGTTAGCCTGCAGAGAGACAGGGAGTGAGTCGAGGATGTTCCTTCCCTGTACGACAATCTGCTCAGGGGCCATCCATCGCACGGGCCATGCCTTCTGGTTCTTACCACGACTGTAGTAGTCCTCCTGGAGTCAAAAAATAATTAGCCATAATTCATTTGATTGGAAATATTTGGCGTTTTGCTTTCTTTGATGTACCTTAAATGTTTGCCTAGTGATCCCGTAGTCTCCAAGCTTTACCATTCCATCCTCTGTCACCATGCAGCTACGAACAGCAAAATCACTAGAGTAGAGAGAGAGAGAGAGAGAGTAAAATGCAAATCTGATGTTGGAACACACATGGACTTACTTATGAGCTATGCTCATGCTGTGTAGATAGTGGAGCCCTGATGCCATATCGCAAGCCATCTTAACCAGCTGTCTGCTCTGTTTCATGGCCGCTGCCTCCCTCCTCTTCCGTACTAGGAACGTCTTAAAGTTGCCCTGTGCACAGTACTCTAGCAGCACTAGTATGGAGGGGCCTTGCATACACACACCAAGAAGCGATAGTACATTTGGATGACGAAGAACTCTGCAGACAAGAATACAGCATTGCTATAGACACTATTGTTCTAGACTTCATCTAGAGGTGTATTGCATGCAGAAAAGGTGAGTTTAGAAAATGTGTATCAGCCACATCCTTACACCACTTCTGGCTTTCAATCTTTAAATCCACTCTTTAAAAACTCACTTCATGGCTTCCACAGGTCTGAGAAACACATCTCTCTCCTCCTTTGTTGCTCCTTCCTTGAGCTGTTTTACAACCACCATTGTCTTCTTCTGTCCGGGGAAAAGCTTCTTTGCCTCCGCCTGGAACACCTTGCCAAAATCTCCCTCCCCAAACTCCTTTCCAAGCTTTATCTGATCCCTCGGGAAGTCCATTGGCACTTCAAATTCAAAGTCACCTTGCTCACTCTCTTGATGCTCCAAAATGTCCTCATCTTTAGGTTGTATCTTTCCTCCATTCCCCCTTCTCGAGCCGCTAGCTGTACTGCTGGCTTGCATGCTCTTTCCTGAACCGTCACTGCTAGCTTGTGCGTTCTTTTTTGAACTACTAGCTGTACTGCTGGCTTTTGTGCCCTTTAGAGAGCCGCTAGCTGCCACACTGCTAAGTTGTATTTTTCCATCATTACTCTTAGCTGAGCTACTAGCTACACCAGAAGTAGCTGTGGTAATCGATCGTGCTGGTTGAGAAGGAGATCGTGAACCAGGAGCACGTATGGCAGTCATGGGATGATCTGCAGTGGTGGGCAGAGAATGGGAGGAGCCTGATTGCCGTGGCAAACTCTGTTTGACTCCGCCTCCTCCTCCCCTACTGGAAGGGGGTGGGGCAGCTCTAGAGGGTGCAGTTGGAGCAGCCCTAGTGGGTGTGGTCTTAGGCTTCGTACGAGAGAGGGAGGAGGTGTTTGCTTGGTAGCTAGCCATGATGACATTGTCCATTGGTTGCCTGCGGAGACCTTTTCTTGTAGCGCTGGATCCAATGGGAGTTGGTTCAACAAGCTGTTCAGCTGACGATCGAGAAGTGAGCTTCACTCCACTCTCAGTGTCCACAGACTTTGAGCTAGGGGGAGACGTGTACTGTGTGTGTGGGGGTATTTTCACATTGATAAAATTTAATATTTTAGGAGCAACATCTACTTAATCTAATTTTACAAATACATGTAATGCATAAAAGATCACACTTCTTGACAGAAACGCTGTAAAAAGAAATATCTCCTCTCAATTTTCCATTAATTGAACTCACCACAATATCAAAGCTTCCCTGCTTGTTCTCCATCCACTTCTTCGACAATACAATGGCACCCCAAATGCCCAGAGCTACCAGAACCAGCACGATAATGATCAGGAGTGGTATGATTATCCCCAGAGCTATGGCTGTGGAGTTAGTGCCCCCAGGGGGAGGCACTGGAACAGCGTCACATGTGTTACTGCCACCAGCAAGTTGACGACATGTTCCACAGAGATTGGCATCGTCAGGACCAAGACAGCCAGCTCCGGGGGGACAAGAGGCATCGCAGGAGGCTCTGCCTATTGAGGGGAAAGAGAGAGAGAGAGAATGCTACAAATAGTATTATGTACAATTAGGATAATAAGTCTAGTTTCGACCAAACTGGCGTCAGATAAACTGTAAATATCAACAATATTCAACTCACCACAGTCACTGGTTGGTGCATTATTCTGTATCAGCAGTGTAGGGTAGCCTCCGTCTACTTCTCTCCAAGTGTACTGCCAGGTTGGAACATTATCACTGAGTCTGCTCCTCCAGTCGATACCAACATTGACTCCACCTACAACTTCCGGTCTAACAGGATATGACCCCACCCTCCACTGCGGATAACCGGCATAGCACAGACGTATGTTTCCCTCAATGTGAACAGTCCCCAACTGGATACTAGATAAACTCACAAAACCAGACAAACTGGTCAAGTTGGTATTGTACGTCAGAGTGAGGGCATGTCCCAAGATGACCTCTGCACCCTGGATTGTCTGAAGTGACCTAAAACCACTGATATCATAGAGAGCTGAATTTCTATCAATCTCTAAGTAGCCAGCAATAGTTGAGAGGCGAGAAAAACCGGTCACTCTTGATAGCTTCGGATTCTGAGCAATCTGTAGGTTGGTTACATTTCTTAGTGACGTAAATCCACTGATTATGGTGAGATTCTGATTAAAGTAGATCGATATGGAGCCAATGACACTCACTAGGCTCTGAAAATCAGCTATATCAGTTAGTGTTGAGCAATACTGGATACTGAGAGAGCCTCGAATCTCTATGATTGAGGTGATCGGAGAGAGAGTAGTGATCGTACATGGTGATTGAGGTGATCCAATGTTGACATCTCCAATGATGATTAAACAGGCCTTGGAATTCAAGTCAGAGGCTAGCTGCTGGACATCAGTATTTCTTAGTAGAACTCCAGAAAATGCACAATCTGCAGAAAAAGATGATGGGCGTTAATCAGAGTAAAGGAGGTGGGGCTGGTCTGGACGTTTAAAGCTGCACTACATGTACATTTTAGCAAGAGCACAAGAAGGCGTTTTTGAAATAGGCCAATAGGTCCCATACTACATTAATCATTATACTTGCATATTTAATACTGGAAAATAGACTTTTTTTTTTGCACGATTTACCTTGAGCATTTGTGTGTGAGGCCAGCAAGCAGGCGGTCAGCAGAAGTTCAACGAGTATCCTGCTTTGCACAGCCATCGTGGAAGAGTGTCTATCTCTCCGTGAAGCGTTTATTTCTTTGATTCCCCGCGGCTCGAAAGCGATGTTTTGGAACGAGCAAGAAGGTGGGAGGGGCTCGTAATTGAACCGCAAAACGCGCGGGATAAGCAAACTAGTGGGCGTGGCTGGACCCACAGTACATGCACCTTGTAACCAACAAGACATGAATTTATGATACAGTACAGATAGGCAAATGCACTCTACAATAATCATTATATTGCACAGAATTTGTAAATCTAATACCTGCATGTATTGTTAACAAGGTGAGCGATACAGAGAGCAAGAGTGAGGGGGTGAAAACAAACAACGAAAAGAGTGATAAATAGAGCACCTATTAAATGACCGTTTGACACGACACTAAAATTGACGTGGTAAGTGATCTTTTTGCCTGAATCCATCATGATGTTCCTCCCTCCCCCTCTCCCTCTCCTTCTCCACCTCCCTCCTTCTTCTCCCCATCTCCCTGCTCCTCAGGGATTGGTGTTGGTTGGTTCTTTGGCATCATGGCCTCTCGTCTCTTCTGCTCTTTAGTGTCAATGTTCTTTTGCTCCTGCTGTAGCATGCTCCAGAAATCTTCTTCTGCATTTCCAACAAAGTCTTCATCTCCCTCTCCTCCACCACCTTCCTCTCCTCTGTACAAATGAAGTAGACCCCTTTAATTAAGCCCTATTAATTATATCAGCTATCTACTGCTAAAATTAGGCACAATATACAAAGCACCTTTGTGTGAAGTTTTCTAAAATTTTCTGCATGATGCAATCTACTATATTTAGCTCACCCTCCTCCTCCGCCCCCTCCTCCCCCAGCTCCACCAGCCGCACTCTGCTGCTTAGCCTTCAGCTTCATCTCACGACGTCGACCTTCTAGAACTTTCTCTCGATGGGTCTCACGTTCAAACACCTGTACAGCATCACACATCGACAATTAATGTTTCACGTAAATACCTTATAGCGGGAAAATTTGGGAGGTTCAATTTTCGTGGATGGGCGATCTTGTAACATTTTCATGGTCCAATTTTTGCGGATGTGCACGATTATGCCACTACATCTATGCACAAACGTGCTTATTTCACGAGTCTAATTTTGCAGTTCATGAATCAACCGTGAAAACCGTGAAAATTGGATCCCTCGAAAATTTCCCACTATATGGTAATTTGGACAAAATCCCTTATAGTAGCTAACTCATGCTAGCTCACAAATATTAAATTTTATCTGCTCACTGTTGTAATGTTTTGTTTCTCATTTGGTTGCAGAGTGCTGAGAAAATTGGACAACTCCAATAATGTGATGTTTCCAGTTCTTGAGCCACAGGCCAACAGCTTGCCTTGATCATGACAGCGAATTGAATGCAGACTCTCATCACTCACCTAAGACACGATAGAGAGGGGGAAAAAATGTGATCTAGCTACATCAATACGAGCGATATGCATGTATAGTGCTGACTGAATTTTGAGCCTTCTTAGACGAGTATGTTTAATGGTGTTGCTCACACAAATAACATAATTATAGTATCTACTTGTCAAAACATTCTAGGTGTTAATTTTTTTTTACCTGTAGTGTGAGTGTTGGGCTATCTTGCTTGAAAAGTATGTCCCATACATTGAGGATACCAGTCATATTGGTGGTGTAGAACACACCGGGTCTGCTGGGACTCCAGCAACCGTCAGTCAGTGGGGTGTGGTTATAGGTAGTCCACATTATAGGGGACTCTTTAGCGTCCTCAGACCATATCTAGTGAAAGAAATCCGTATCAGATGAAATTATATTTCACGAGGATTGCCTTTTTTACTTACTCTAGCAGTCCAGTCGCCAACTGACATAAAATACTTTGGATAGAAGGGATTTCGCTGCAATAAAAAAGGATAACACAAAAAACGTAACATTTTGGAAAGAGTGTTAGCTTAAGGAATTATATCCAGCTGGAAAGTGAACATGGATTATTATTTTCTTACCTGTAGTGCGTAGATTGGTCCGTGGTGGCCAGTGAATCCAGCAGAGATCCTGTCCTGAGGATTCTTGGCTTTTCTGTTGCAGAGAAGAATCACTCCCTGCTCAGTACCCACCATGAACTTGGTTGGCTAAGGAAACAAAAAAATTAATATTTATAGAGACTGCTCATTGATAAGACACAAATTAGAACAAGCATGATATTTTGGCCTTGAGAACTAGGATAGGATGAACAATAGGTACTTTTTTCAGCTTCAAGTGATAGAGAGAGTAATTATTTATTAATCTTTAAATTTTACCATAGTTGATTCATACTCCATGACGATTCCTCCCAGCTTCTGTCCCGGCATATAGCCAGCATACTCCAGCTTCAGTGTCTCCACTGGCTCTACTAGTTTACGGATATCCCACCACAATACCTCACCATCAGTGGACGTAGAAAATACATCAGAGCCTAAAGAAGGCAGATATCATAACATTAATGGCATCTTCAAGACTGATAAAAAAATTTAATAGGCAATTTGGTGGCACCTTGAGTTTTACCAAAATCTATTCCGCAATGTACATTATCACACACACACACACACACACACATGTATGCACACACACACACACACACACAATATTTCAGTCACATAATACGATCGAAATTACAACTGACCTGTTTTTGATGAGGGGAATATCAGCTTGTGCAGTGGGTCTTTGTGGCTGATTTCCACTGGAGTGACCTTCAGTGGCTGTGATCCTTTCCTTGTATCAAAGAGAGCTAGCTGACCATTGTAGCAGCCCCCAGCCAGAGTGTGGGGGTCCTTGGGGTTATACTCAAGACAAAGCATTGGCGAAGATGGTTTCAGTATCATCTCTGGCTTGTTGGGGTTTTCTAGTCAAAAGAATAATGCACATTGGTAATTCACAGGTTAACTAGAATTTGTCAAAACTTGCCAACAAGAAGCTATTTTAGCACTAAAGAAATATTAGTACGTGAGGCATGATAATTCTTAGTACAAAATTCTTAGCTATTTTATACTGTCTCACCAATTTCCCATATGTATGACTCTAATGGCATTCCAGTGGGTGATTTTTGAAACTCTAGCATGGAGTAAGCCGCGGCCAATCGGTGAGCACCGTCGGGGTACCATGAGATGTTAGTCACTGCTCGCTTCAGCTCATTCGGATCTCTACATATAATATACAATTATGTAAATATAATATTATTCAAAAACTCTATCTTTTTGGCGAAATATTTGTAGCCATGTGAAGTCATAAAATATCCCAATTTACAGTGTTAGCTAATAGTCTGAACAAACCTGAGAATAGTGAGTGTTTTTGCTGACGGAGGCTCTTCTACAACTTTTGTGGATGAACTTCCGGAGAAATACTCTTCGTAGATATCTATAGCATTATTCTGCTTGAGGTAGTGCTCCATCCCCTGTACAAAACACAGAAAATTGAAGTTATACTGTATTGCCATGATTATGACTTACTGAGCCCAATCTCATGATTGTGGCAATGTATGCTTCGTCTTTTTCAACTTTCTTTCTATAACGTATGGTCTGCTCCACTTCAGCAGGGTTGATGTCCTTTGGCCAGCCTCCCTCTGTGTGATTCATACCATGACTCTCTGTTTCAAACCGTTCTGTGTTCACCTGAGGAGGGAGAGAGGGAGAGCAAAAAATCATACCATTTTGTGGAGAAATTTTTTCAACTTTACCTCATGTTCTGACATCTCTGGAGCATACTGTAGAGCCATGTCAACAGGGTTCTTGTCGATAAAGTTCTCCTTGAGTGAGTCATCTGGTTCAATATCCACATGAAGCTGGGCACCCAGGTCACTGAAAAGTGGCTGACGGCCAAATTCAGAACGCTTTTTCGTATACACATAGACAATCTCCATGATGCTAGCTACACCACTGACGCTTTCTTGGCGATAAAGTCACGAGTCACTGCAGTAAAATAGACCAAAAGGTGACGTGATAATCTTAGCAGCTGCCATCGGCAATCATAGTGTTGCCTCGAGCAGAAAACGCATAAATCGATAGAAATGTACAATAAATGCATAATATCTCTTACCTGAAAGTGGAAACCTTTTCACAAGCTACTTCTAAAGTGTAAAAGGCTCAGTCAAACGAGTGCGCTGACCTTTGTTTATTGGCCGCCATTTTGTTGTTGCCAGGGGGAGTGGCGTTGCGGTGGGCGGACTGGTTTTAGTGCGCATGCGCAAAAGTTTCTTCCCGTACAAGTAAACGTGTTGGTGAAAAGAAGACTAACATCACGTAAGATAAATCTGAATGAATCCAGCGATAATTTTAGTTTTTCTGGGTCTAGATTTTCTAGAACGAATCTGTTTGTTTCGAGTTTCATGACTAGGCGAATTTTCTATGTCGTATTGTGTATTTTCAACCTATTTCTATCGCCATGTGGACGATTTATTTTATCACCAAAATTTTTTAGCAAATGGCAGACCAAGGAGGATCAGCCGGTGGTGGTCGAGGAGGATTTGGCCGTGGTCGAGGGCGCCGTG
The DNA here is from genome assembly GCA_964291365.2 of Stappiaceae bacterium. Classification (GTDB taxonomy): domain Bacteria; phylum Pseudomonadota; class Alphaproteobacteria; order Rhizobiales; family Stappiaceae; genus JBDWFY01. The sequence continues at coordinate 241,602 of OZ219972.1, read as the reverse complement.
GGCGTGGTCCCAGGAGAGGTAGGAGAGGAAAGCCCGAGGACAAAGATGTATGCCCCTGCAGTCATAACCTTTCTCTGTGATAGAAAATAATTATAGTATGTGATATTGTTTAGTGGATCCCAGTGACCAAGCTTGGTCGTTTGGTGAAGGATGGTAAAATCAAGCGCCTTGAGGATATCTACCTGTTTTCAATTCCCATCAAAGAGGCCGAGATCATCGACTTTTTCCTGAAAGATTCCCTCAAAGACGAGGTGCTCAAGATCATGCCAGTCCAGAAGCAGACTCGTGCCGGACAACGCACCAGGTTCAAGGCATTTGTTGCCATGGGAGATAGCAATGGTCACGTGGGTCTTGGTGTCAAGTGCTCCAAGGAGGTAGCTACGGCTATACGAGGAGCCATCATACTGGCAAAGCTATCAGTGATTCCTGTACGCCTGGGATACTGGGGGAATAAGATTGGTACTCCACACACTGTACCTTGTAAGGTGAGCATGAGTGTTCAGTAGAAATTGTTGTATCTATGACTTTATAATGTATACAGTCATACCCATTTCTTTTTTTTTTTTTTTTCTACTTTACCAAATTCAAATTCCCAAATTTCTATCATGATTGCCACTTTTTTTTTTTTTTTTTTTTTTTATTGATTTAATTAATCAATTGTGAAGCATTAATTTTTGTCACATAAACTCACTCTTTCTCTCTTTTTACTTTTCCCAGGTGACTGGCAAGTGTGGTAGTGTGTTGGTTCGTCTCATCCCCGCCCCTCGTGGTACTGGTATTGTGGCAGCTGGAGTGCCCAAGAAGCTGCTCAACATGGCTGGTGTCTCTGACTGCTACACCTCTGCTCGAGGACAGACGGCCACTCTTGGAAACTTTGGTGAGTTTGTTGAAATTTTGTGCCTACTCCTAAGCTTTGTGTTGTACAAGGATTAGCTATAGCCTTGTGCCCAGGCCTTCCCATGTTTTTCGATTCATGTGAAAAATCAGGAAGGCCCGGTCAATCTGATGATGTAATGGACACGGTTTGGGATGCGGTTGGCTTATTGCTGCCCACTCGCCCACGCAATCTTCTACTCATAGAGAAGCTATGTGTAGCCATAGATACTTTAGTCTAAAGTATCTATGGTGTAGCCAGAGCAGCAAATGACACAGCGGCACAATGTAAGCTACAAGCGTGAATCTAGCGACTCTTTCAAGTACAGCATCGATCCCGAGCTCCTTCCATTGTCGTTTTGTTGACAGTTCTCTGGATTCGAAAACCCTGGCTTGAGTAGCTCGCTGTTCTACTTTCAGCGAGTTGAACCTTCAGACGCCATTGAGATCGGCGTCACTTCTGTAACTGTCGACAGAGTCGCTTACTTGTTTGGGCCATCTCCCAAGCGAATGACTCTTTGATAGTTGTAGAAGTGCCACTGATCTTGATGGCGTCTGAAGGTTCTAAGAGCAGAATGGTGAGCTACTAGTTGCAAGTGTGAATCTGGCGACTCTGGCAACTCTTTAAGAGTAACGTCAATCCGAGCTCCCTCCGTTGTCATTTTGCTGACATCTCTCTGGATTGGAATGCCCTGGTCGTGTACATTGTGCTGCTGTGCCATCAAATTACTAGCTTCTCTATGAGTGAAAGATTGCATGGGCGAGTGGGTGGAGATAAGCCAGCCGCATCCATTACATCACCAGATCAACCAGGCCTTCCCGATTTTTTGCTTGAAATGTTCAAAAACATGGGAAGGCCTGGGTAAGAGGCTAGATTAGCTACATGTAAATAATTGTTGTAGATATAGTTTCTGCTTCCGTTTTACAAGGCTAAAAATCTACGGAGAAGATTTGACAATAGGTATGGGGTCGTCAATCGGTGTTACTTTCTCATACAGCTAAGGCAACATTTGCCGCCATCAGCAGGACGTACACCTACCTGACCCCTGACCTTTGGATGGAGACGAGGCTGACTAAGCCACCATTCCAGGAGTTCACCGACTACCTCTCCAAAACACAGAAGAACCAGCCCCTGGCCCGCCTACAGGCTGAAACTTGAACAAGTTAAATGATTGTTGAAAAATATTTGTGATGAGTGGATGATATAATGTTCATGTTGGAGTATATTGTACTGTTGTTGAGGTGAAGATAAACATTGATGTAACCTTGAGTGCATGTGTACATGACATTGTAGCATCACACTGAACATAAGTTTAAACATCAATATTGCTTGCCTGTCACTAGAAACGTTTTGACACAAAACTAGCTCCATCTTACATATGATAATTATTATATGTACAGAATTATAATATAGCCATGGTGAAATTAAAATAATATTGGTTGGGAGTATTGTATGTATCATGACTTGTAATCAACAGCAATGCCTTCCACAAAAGGTAAGCAATGAGAAAATACTATACAGCAGTAAAATGTGATTCAATTTGTGAGGCCAACTTGTCCAAATGAATATCTTCATCCCTGAGTGCAACCACCAGGTCCATGTAGCTACAGTCACTGTGCTGCCACAAAGATAGGACAACTAATCCCTTATTCTCGCGGTAGTTTTCCTCGTAGTAGTTGATATCAGCTGCTGTTAAGAGACCTAGCTTAATACCAAGCACTGCCCACTTGTCTCCTTGACTGTTAAGCTGGTTTGAGCAATCGATGAACAACTGGCCTGGCATCTGTGTGCATGTGGCAGACATTATGAGTACTGGCTATGTAAAGCTCCTACACAAGGACTAGCCTCATACCCAGGCTGTCTCTCCTTCCCTCGAGTGCCTGGGTATGAGGCTAACACAATGTTATATACATACTTCTTTTATTTGTGGGGCAGAGGAGGCCCACTCTTTCTGTGTATCTGGTGTCATAATCTTAATATCTAGGAGAGCCGTCTCTCGAAAGTTAAAAGGCTCCATCACCCCAGTATCTGATGTGGCATATTCACTGAGTGCCCACAGCGCACTGTCTGTTAGCCTGGAGCCATGCCCTTCATCAGGGAGGGCAAAGGTCACGGCAGACTTAAATTTCTCCACACTGTCACTGTAGCACTTTAAATTTCCGAGAGCTTCCTTTAGCTTGTTTTCCACTGTCTTTAGGAAGGTTAATCGTATCCTAACAGGAAGTATATATGCAGCATAATCACTAACATGCAGATATTAATAACAAGGTAACTTCAACATACTTCGCTCTGAATCCTGTGACATGTTCCAGAGGATCATAGTGGTTTGCAACCCTGAGGAAGACACAATACGGTGGTGCTAGTTGCTGCTGCACTAATCAGAAATTATGCTACTTGCAAGTGAACTTGTCATCAGAAAGGATGATCAACCAATAATATCAACAAGATAAGAGGTCTTAAGCCACTCAGAATTAACTGTTTGCTTGAATTAACCTGACTGGAAATTTATTTTACTACTAACACATACCTGACTACCCTTGACCACTGGCACTTCCCAGATATTCTATATTACTTTTCATGGGAGCGTATGAGCCATGCTCCTAGCATACAACCTTGAAAACCTGGGAACCCACTGATTATGGATCCTAACGTTTCATGGTCAAGTTAAATGGGTATTACTTATTCCGCATAGCCTGAGAAAAACAATGCATCATTAATCGAAAATGTTCTTAGATCACTGTCACTCTTACTTTGCTCTGAATTCGATGATATTCTGCAGAGGGTGGTACTGTAGGTAGACTCTGAACACATGGCTGTGTAGCTTATCATCCATGTAGTGCAGAGGCAAGATGGCTTCCTTACAGCCGAGATTGACACAGCAACGTGACTTCAGCATATCGTGCTCTGTCAGCACATCTTTCAGCAGTTCAGCTATGAGGCCATAGAAGAACTGGTAGGAGGCTGGGATGTGGATCTTGGCATAGAGCACGGTGATGTCCTCCGCCTGAAATCTCTCAGCTTCCTCGAAATCCCAGTCAAAATTTGCCTGATCTCCTAGCGCCTCCATGGCCAGGAACGGCACAAAGTAGAGTATATGCTCTCTGGATTTCCCCAGACTGTAGATGAGCTCCAGCTTCTCGGCCCACTCCAAGATGGCCTCTTCTTCGTCTGGAATAAGCTGTCGGAATTCTTTCTTTGTTGCAACAATTGTCTTCATCTGCTGTTTGGGGAAAGGTGCACTGACAACGGGTAGCTTCTTGAGGGCAGTGATATTGGTGGCATGAATCACGTAGTTGTGGCTGTTCATCTCCATGGAGCCCAGTAGTTCAATCAGGAAGGCAGGGCGGAGTAGGTGGACTATACAATAATATTATATTATTATCAAGAGAAAGAGAGTGCAACACACACAGTACATCTCTTTCTGGATTTGACGGCACCATGTGTAGTACTACCACAGTTGTGTAGTACTAGCAAACTGCAGGTGCACTACTGGTAGACAGTGTACAGTGCTGTAGTTCAACCATAATATTCATGACTGCAACTGTGATGTCAATTCCTGGGAGATGTTTATACTATGTACTGTGTGTAATGCACTCTTGATTGATACAATATAATATATAGTAGGTAATAGATATCGCATGGTAGGCAGTGCATTATGGATTATAAAGCCCACGACCCCAAGGGCGTAGCCCGAGGGGGAGGGGCTTTATAAATCCATAATGCACGTGCCTATCATGTGACATCTGATATATATCCTGATTGGTCCATCTGAGTGGTTGCCAAGGAGACGAGGAATGTAAACAAAACGGTTCATGGCTCATTCAACTGTGCAGTGCTGCCAAAAACTCGGATTTTGTCCTAATATTAGAATTTTTGAGCATGAAATTTGCCTAATTAGCATATGCAAATGAAGCATATTAGAATTTTTCGGCTACCTATTCCCATAAGGCCTATACATTTGACAGGATTTTCTTCACAAATCTTAGGATTTCTTGTCAAAAGATGTTGGCAGCACTGACTGTGACAGTGTCAAAGAACTATCTACTGAACTCGCTGACTTCGACTATGGAGGTTAGTAGTTGACTGTGAGTAGCCTTAGCTACATCATACTACATAGCTAAGCTAGCTACAAGTGTTTAGAACACTAGTATCAGCGACCGAGACTCTTCAGTGTCAGTTCGGCTTCTCTTTCAAACGTTGGTTCCCTCTGAATGGCGGCCAGGGTACGCATTTCACTTCGCTAGATAGCTAAAGCTACAGCTACGTAATGTAGCTAGCTAGCTAGCTAGCTGCATGTGGCTGAGAGCGAACGCGCTAATAGTATCCTGTGTGGTGTCAATTAGCGCGAGTATGCTTCCTGTATCTGTGTAAACCAAGTCTGTAGTGTGGTCTGTGGTGATAGTTAGCTGCTGTTTTCATTGGGAAAACCTTGTTGCTATGTGCAAACTGCACTATTATACCGTTTTTGTGGATTATAAGTGCCTGGGGGAGGGTAATATTTTAGTTATAACACCCCTGTTGCCTAGGATACAAGGGTGAATCAGGATATATGAATATAGTGCCAATTCAAACATGAGTGGCTGACTCAGCATACATGGATGACCTTTATCACCCCATATTGTACACACCAGGCTGACATACACAATGACTTACATTCTCCCTTGGGGTTGATGCATGATTGTGAGTAGTTGGCCAATGTCTTCTTGTAGTTCTTGTCTTCGAAGTTGTAGCAGCCCTCCAGATCCTGTGAACTCGCGACGATTGAGCTGATCAAAGCAACCTTTGACAGCACGCTGCCCAACTGTGTGAAAGGCTGAAAGGTGCTCATAAAGAACTCCTTTTCATAACACCACGCCCGCTCAATCATCATGTCCATACACTTGTTAATACATTTGCAGAGATCCTTTATGCTCTCTTCTGGGTCACTCAAATTGAAGGGAAGGATCGTTCTCTCATGAGAAATCTCCATAATCTGCTTGAACTCATTCTCACGGATGGCTTGGTTGAGTTTCCGGATGAACGAATCAATCTTATTGAGATGAGCTAAGTCTCCAGGTAGTGTATCATGTACACCAACGATGATGATTCTCTTGACATTTTCAGGGCTGATGTACGTCTGTACCTGCCGCAGCCAATAGCAGAGGTTTTCAAACTGGATGAGGGGGTCCCCCATCATCTCCACGAGGCCAACTGTGATGAGAAAGATGCCACTTCTTCGGAAGAAAATGTGAGTGAAGTGTCTGTTGAGGTTTTTCTGGGGGAGCTGGAGGATGTAGCGCTTCTTTCCCGTTGGTGGGGCGGTGCTCGCCTGTCGTGCAATCCCAACCGGGTGAGAGTTACCGTTCGGGAACGTGGCATGTTCGAGAGAGAGCGAGGATAACACACTACCAATGCCATCAAAGTTCTGTGGTGATGTCATTGCTCTGTTTAGAGCTTCGTCAGGTTCAGAGAGCATACGACGAAACATGCCTCTAGATCTCCCATTGATACCTGGAGGTACACATGTGTGTGAGTGGGAGGAGGAATAAGAATTAATTATAATGGTCAATGTTCTAATCATACACTACAGCATCACATAATAATTAATATTATAATATAGTCATTAGTAGAACACGATACCAGGAAATGTCACGAATTCATTTTCATTGCCAAGTATTGTTACGAGTGCATAGCACGAATAACAATACTTAAGACAATGAATGAGTAATGTTTCCTAGGTATCGCGTTCTACGATGCATGGTAGTGTTGGGTGATAATAAAAAATGTCGTCACGGTTGTCGTCATGATTATTCCATGGTTATCATGATAATCATAGGTAGAAAACAGTAGCTGTCTTAGTGTATCATGTTTACTCTAGGTCTCCAATAATAACAAACCCAGCCCATGCACAGCATTGTGGCATGATTTTGTACCCAGGAATGTTAGTCTATTTTTCAGTAAACCATAGTCTGCACTTTGCTGGTCAACAGGATACAAGTGGCTTACACTGTAAACGTGAGGTTTCTAACGTATCCGTGTTAGTGATAGGTAGCTAGCTATCTTCACTCACTAGTACATCGATATCGATGCTATGGAGAGAACTTCGTACTGGAGAGAAGCCGGTAGTAGCCGCCGCTGGTGTTCACTCGGTCACCACGTGGATCTGAATTCATTCAACAAATGATCCCAGATGGCTCTCTGGTATTGTTTATAGCCATTTGTTCAACAGTAGGTTTCTCTTTCGTTCATTTTGTTGTTCAATGGTCGCCGTCGCTAGCTATGTTCGAAATTGATTGAAATAGAAACTCTGCATGTTGAATAGTCTCGTACCCAGCCCGTATTCACACGCGAAAAACAGTCTGGTGCACCAAGTTCAAATATTTGGGCTAGATGGAAGCGAGCATGTCACATGACACACCATGTTAATCCAATTAAAATGATACTTCCAGTTATTGGATTCCCATTCTGATGGGCAGCCTCACACATGCACAAGGTACGATCAACTCGCGCACGCGGTACGTCGCAATTTCATTCCAATGTGATGATGTAATCATTCTGCAATTTGATTGGACGTTCCTCGTTTTGGGGAACAGGGCCCAGTATTTGAACTTGGTGCACCAGACCATTTTTCGCATGCGGACATATACAGGCTGGGTATGAGACTACATGTTCAAATGAATTAGAGAGAAATTAAAATGACCTGGTGTGGTGTTCGGGTAATTAGAATGTTCAGATAATTAGAGCGAGTACGGTAATACCGCCACTACCGTCAATATCACAAGTACAAAACCACTGTCTACTGGCCGTTCTTCATAATTGGCCACATAGCAGCTAGCTGTCTTTTTCTTTTAAACTCACAGTAATACTGGTCACATGATTCAAACATGCGGTGATACGGGTTACATGATTCAAACAGGGGGTGATAACCTTTATTAAACCATATTTGAAATTACTTTCTCCATACATAACTATGTAAATGAATAGTTAGACCATACCAGGGACGGATCCAGAATTTCTCTGAGGGGGGTTCTATTAAAAGAACGCGCACAAAGCGCGCGCGAAATTTTTAAAGCCACGCCCAGTTTTCGAAGAACCACACCAATTTGTGTGCGTATTCAATGGTTGCTTCAGCTACAGATCGAAAAATTATACTAAGGTGAGTGAGATCAAGAGTCTGCTGGCTACTATTCATGTTGGGAAAGGATTCTATTAGTCCATAGTCATGATTACTTTGTACTAGAGCAACACAAATAGGGATTTCAGGCATACCGGGGGTGTGGTCTTAGGCAAGAGGGGGGTTCGTCCGAACCCAACGAACTACCCCTGGATCCATATCATGTTCTTCTGGCGTTTTTTACTTGATATCATGCACTTGTTCACTTGCACTCGAAGCCATGCCCACAATTAAATATTTGAATCATGCGTTCTCATTGGTCAATGTTTGAATTCCTGGTGCATGACTTTCCGACAACATCTTACACAGAACATATAGCGTATTCGACACTCTCTTCTCTTCCTTATTATATACTCTTGCTACTACCTAATCCAGGATGTGAAACCATTCCAACCCAATTAACCTTGAGGCCATGGGAATCGCCCCACTGAATGAAGTTCATAGCATGAAAGCTCAAACAGTTTATCTTCTTTCTACAACCAATCCAAACCACTCCCAGTGGGTCTGCTGCTCAGGCACACCTATCTGAACAGTGTAATCTATGTAGTGTACATATTATCATGACCCACCTCTTGCGACTGCTCCTAGTGATGCTACAGCGTCAGCTCCCTCCTCCTGAGAGTTTCTGTCTACTCCTGACTGCTCAGCAGTGAACAATATCTGGGTGCTGACTTCAGATATGGGTGTGGTCGCTCCTGCGGCCACAGAGGAGAAGGAGGAGTCAGAGACTGGGCTGGCCACTTCCTCTTTAAAAAGCTCAAACAGTTTCTTGCAGTGGGTGTGGATATCTCCCAGGATGTAGAGGGGGATTGGTAGCTCCTCCCCCATCAGGGGGTCCAGCCGGGGGGCTTCTGGCTTGCAGATTGGGGTGACGGTTCTTTGCCAAGAGGGCGTGGCACTCTGGATGGGGTGGCTGTAACGCACCATAAGTTGAACTGTCGGAGATCGCATGGATTGGAAGATGGCTTTGACATCTTTGATGTTCATGCCGTCCAGAAAGACACCATTGTAGGATTGGATGTGTGTGTATCTGCCAAGCTTTGTCTTGACATCCTCAACGCATTCACTGCCAAATGACTTGATGAGGACAATTCGGGGAAATTCTGAGTCAGGCGACATCTGTAGAAAGACAATTAAACAATTAACATATTAGTTCAGCTAGTGCAGATCTACCGTGGTTGATGAAATTAATGTTTTGGTAGCTGTACTCTACCTAATGTAATTTATATGTAGCTAGATCTGTTCATTAAATTTATAATCACCCTCCTTTGCTAACCTTTTGAGTCATTATTGTTAATCCCAGAGATTTCCCTGGCTGCTTGGGAAAGACAATGAGATTTGGCACTTCACTGAAGTAAATTTTATCTGCCTCGAAAGGCTTAGGACAAGGGGCTGGAGGAAATGGAATAGTAGTATAGTAACAACTATGTAACACTAATAAGCAGATTACATATTTTTAAGGTTAATCTACCATACCATTGGGTGCCCAATGTACTCTACTTACCTGCAAATAGTGCGAGAGCATCTTCAGCTACTTTTTCCATGTTCTCACTCTCCAGATGTAAAAATTTGTCGAGGTAATGTGGGGTATGAGAGTAGCAACCATCCCTTTGCTCCGTCAGCACCACAACGACCTCTGCCACTCTCTGCACATACTTCCATATGTCGAAGAAGGCAGTCTCCGTGATGGTCTGGGGCAGCTGTGACCTTGGAATGTTGCCAGTTGTTACACTGGGAGGCAAGCCCACAAATATGAAGTAGTCTACCCCACCCAGGAGAGCTCTCTGGAGCCAGTTGGACGTTAGTGGGAAAATTTCAAATCCCTGAACAATGCACACACCACCAGAGAGAAGGTCTTTCAGTCGTCGGATGATACTGTTTGCCTTTTGCTTCTGCTTGCTGTCATAGAAAACTCCAATCATTTTGTTCTTTTTACTGAATAAGGCAACTAGTTTCTTAAGTTGATCAGCTCCTTTTAGGCTCTTTTGCATGAGAGATACTGTTTTGTCAGACGAAGTAGATTTCATTAACACTGCAGTGTGGAGGCTTGATGCTGGGTTTGATTGATATTGCATTTGGTTGGCCACAGATTGTGCACTAAATTCAGGGATGATGATACTATGTCTCTTGTATACACTTCTAGTTATGGTCAGTGGTGTCCCTAGACTATTCAAGGTGATTTGTGATGGTGATCGACTAATAAATCCAGAGTCATTACTTGCCAGAGATAGCACTGACCTTCGATGAACCTCAGCTAGAAACTGCATTGATGTCCAGTGTACTTCATCTGGATGTAGCCTTGATGCCTGATCAATTTCATCTACACATGACATTGATGTCTGATTGATTGTATCTTCATTTTTGGCCATTAAATTCTCATGATGTGTTGATAGGCCTGGTATTATAAGGATAAAATCCATGGAGCCTAAACTTCTAGAAGCATATGAAAGATGATGTCCCACTGAAGCTGGAACTGAAAACACCAGTATAACACTAGCTAAGTCAACTTGCTTGAGTTGAAGTGTGGACACTCTTAGACCAAGAAGGGAGGCAATTTTTCTTTGAGCTGCTTTAACATCATTGAGAGTTTGAAACAAATCTTCAGTTCCCAAAACTACAAATAATTTACGATCCTTTCTTTTCTGTCCACTTGGATCAAACACACTGGGAGGTACTTCAAAGATTCTACGCTCACAAAATGTTTTAAATTGGCTACAATAGTTAGCAAGCTCTTCTTGATCGTTTTCGCTTCCCAAATGGTCTATGATATGGCTTAAAATCTCATAATTAAAAAAGGACATATGTCGCCTTAGAATGATGAATGCACTATCAATCGAATTTGCTTGTTGTAATTTTTGTTGATCTTCATCCAATAGTGGCAGTTGGTTTTTATTTGATTTGTATGCACCAAGATCAAGAGCCACTTTAACTAGCTCATCAACTTGAATATTTCTGCATTTTAGTGATTTGCCTGTTGTAGTAAGTAGGTTAGCAAACCTTTTAATGATATTAGCAGTATCATCAGATAGCTTTTGAAGAAGGTCTTCCTTATCACCTTCATCCAACTGAGTCAATTCAAGATAGGGGTATTGCTTTGAATTGGACTTAGGGCAACCATTGTCAAGATAAGAAAGAAGATCACATTTACCACAGGGGCAGTGGAAATGCTCCTTGTTTGAGCCATTGAAAGTGGATTCTTGTTCATTTATAGATTGTGCTGTTGAATTAGTTGTACTATCTTGGATGGAACAGTGGAAATCCCCATTGTTGAAGCCATTGGAAGGTTGTTGTCCATTAACTGATTGTGTTGTGTTACATTCAGGTGCTAAATGTTCCTCTTTAATCCTCTCTGCTAACTGTCCATATCCTACTGTTTGTGATTCTAGAGCCCTGACTACTGCTTCCCACGTTGGCTTGGGATTTGTTCGTGTCAACCACTGATTCAACAACTCTTTGAAACATTCATCTGGGTCCTCTCTGTTTCGTTGTTTAATTGCAGCAAGATCACTATGATTCATGCCAAGCTCAAGTCCTATGCTGTTCCATTTCGTACGGGCTTCATAAAGTGCATTAAGTACCATTAACAAATCTTCAATGGACAGATGTTGACCTAAATTTGGATACTCAGATGATCAATGTATACTACACTACCACTTCACAGGTTCTTTGCAAAACTGTCATAGTAAATGCATTAAGCCTATTGGGGCAAGCATGAGCGAGCCCCTCATAGATGGTACAAGCATTGCCGCAATAGTGGTACGACCGTCATGTGCGCAATGTGCACAAAATACATACATATCCCACCTAATACATTCATCCCATACGACCCATAGACATCCTGAGCCATAATTCCCTCAACTTGTAGGGAATTATGAGCCATAATTCCCTCCCTCTGGCAGTCATTCCAACCAATCAGAATCAATGTTTGCATCACACATACAGTCATACACCTAAGTCCACACCATTGAATATGTATACACAGATATGGTGTTCTGTATTGTAGTTGCACATACTGTAGGTGTGTATGTACTAGTGTACACACAGTATAGACAGTACACATTGTTTAGGGACACGCTAATTGACACTAAGCAGGAAGCTATTAGCTATTGCTCGATCTCATGATGTGGTAGTTTAAAGTCCACTAGCTAGCTAGCTAGCCTACTTAGCACTAGATTGAGTCAGTAATCGTTAGTCACTGTAGTTGAAACTACATGCTAATCGAAGTTACTGCTATTCACGGGAAGCCCAGTTGTTGACACACTGTGACTGGTTGATGGACAGCTAGCGCTGAGAACTTGAGATGATCAGTCTAGTAAAGCACCAAGCCATCGTCGGGCGGTCTCTTCAATTTTTGACTTTCTTTTGTTTACTGTGGCAGTTGCTATGGAAGACTTATTGCGCACACCGCTCTATCATACTCTATGGACCAATCAGATGGGATATATAAAAGTTAAAGCCCAGTTACCAGGGATTTATGGCAACATAAACCAACCTTGTCCTCAGGCTATGCCCTTGGACTCGGTCAATTTACTGCCAAAATCCCTGGCAACTGGGCTTTAACTATTAGGTACAGTATGGTTCTACTGTCATAGCGCAAAATACTTTATTGCACATGCTCCACCATGTCATGAACACATGTTCATTTAGGCCCAGAGGGGCTGGGCCTGGCACACACCTGGGGACTAGTCTCATAATCCAGCCCCCTCCACACACACAAAAAGGGGTCTAGTAACATTGTGTACAATGAATTGTTGCAGCAGAATGCAATAATTGCCTACGTTACGGTTTTCACACCAAGTCTCTTGTTTGAACTTGAAAGCTAGTCCACTTTTAGTGTCTACAAGTGTCTGTTTTACACTCGCCATTGTTCATACAATCATTTATCATCTCTCTCGCTCACCAGTACAAAGTACCATATAGCAGGAAATTTTCGTATGGTGCAAATATTTTTATGAGCATTCTATAACAAAAACTACGAAAATTGAATATTCGAAAATTTTACAATGTTAAAACAGTGTGTGAACCTTGATCTCATAACATGCAGTGAATAGATTGCTACCAGTGCTTTGCCATGTCTTTGAGCAGCCTACCCAGAGACCTGTCAACATCAGTCCTTCGATCGTAATAGAAGCCAAAAAGGCTCACAAAGCTGGAGAAAGATCATCATGCAGTGCCATCTTGACGGTAGGTGAGCTGCATGGGCGTGGTCTGGCAGCTCTAGCATATGGAATTAAAACATACGAAAATTTATTCTGTGAGCTTTTTAGTCAGATATATGAAATTTGAACCAACGAAACTTCCCACTATATGGTAGATTGCATTTGAGCGGTCTCTCCTTGAAACTCGAAAGCTCGTCTACGTTTACAGTCCAGAACTATCTGTTTTACACTCACCATCATTTGTGAGATCATTTTATTGGTCTCCCTCACACTCTTACAAAGTAGATTTTCAGCATTTGAGCAGGGACTATACATTATCTTTCAGATGGACTGGAAACACGTGCGCTACCCTATTACAAAGTACACACTCCATTTTGCAATCATCATTATGGGCAGAAAAGTTTGTGAGTGGTGAGAAGCTACAGAGGCTGTCTTGGCAACCACAGCAATGGTTGAGCTAACAACAGAATTAGCATCTGTTTGGGGGTCTACAGTGGACTATAGTGATAGTACAATGTGCTGGAAGCCAATTTGAGAAGAGGATGCTTCTTGAGTGCATTCTGTGAATGAAAATGTTCGGTATAGCTACATGTTTCATGTCCTAGCAATAGCAAGGCCCCTCAAAAATTCACTTGACAAGATGGGCACTTTTTGTACTAGATGGTTAGATCCATGGCAACATTAGAGCATCATCGGACAGCTAACACTCACCATAACAGATCTGTTAGCCAAATACCTAGTCAGTTCATCATGCCACTACCACTATAGCTGTCAAAATATTAGCACAGTACTTATCCCAGATCTGACCACTGTGGCAAAATGGGAAGGGATCGGCTTGCAAGACTAACCCATCAGCACGTATAGTAGCTACACAAACTGTACTAAATTGAGCCCAGTAGTTATAATTTGCACTACCTTTGGTGTCAAGGTGAGGCCAGTAGTCTAGTCGATACACCAGTGGCGTAGCCAGAGCTACTGAACTGGTAGGACACCGTTGCGCATGTGCAAAAGCTTTGACCACACCCACTAATTAACATCGTTGCAGTAAGACCCTTGCGATCGCGATCATCTCTTGCAAGCCAGTTTCAAAATTTGCACTGTTTTATCGATTTTGATGCTTCTGGGAAGAAAGCAGGGCTTATTACAGGCATAGCAATAGCTCGTTTATCCCTTGCATTCTGTAAGGATACCATTAGTCTGGGTGCCAGACCCTCACCAGGAAGAGAGGGTCTGGTCCACTTCGCATCACGAACTTGTTCTGCACTGTCAGCAAATGTGGGCCAGTTAAGTAGGTGTTAACCCAAGATAGACAGTGTTAGTTCGGGAGTCTGTAAACTGTGGACTGGACTACTGGAATGGATTACTGGATTGGACTACTGGACTGACCTTTGACCTCAAAATCACCCCCAAAATAACTTTTTTGCATGTAAAGCATGTTCAAGAAAGTGTAAAATAGCTACAAGACATGAGATAGGCCCTGCAAAATGTTCAAGGAACTTCAAAGCTATAGAAATGAACCTATAGCTAGCTACTTGTATGCTTAGAATTAAAATTTTTATTAGTTATGAACAGCAAATGTGGAGCCCAGTTACGCCCTGAGCTGGTCTGCAGCAACCAGTATGAACTGGGGAGCCTACAGTGACTTAATGCCGGTAACTCAGTAAGTGTGGCTATTACTATTATCAAGAGTATATAATAAATTATGGTTCTTGCTATTATATTATAGCCACTGTGATTGCCTATTTTCTTTTCAATGTGAATTGCATTTTTAATAATTATTATGTTTGTCCCATATCCACTCCTGCTCCTAGTATATCCCATGTAGCTGTACTGTACAACTTACTGTATGCACTGTTTAGTGGTAGTATAGTACACAACCACAGGCAGTAATAAGTATGCTAGTACATGTACACATACCTACCTGGCAGTGCATGTATGTTTATTGTTATTTACAACACGCAGTTTATATGTTCCGTTAGCTATGTGCATCCACCTGTGCTAGCTACCTAGAGACACATTGCCTGAATTCACCTACTCTACTAACAAAAATATGAACATACTCCTAGCATTGACTGGGTCCCCTTTCCTCTATCTTTTCCATGCCATGTACATGCCTTATAATCAAGTAGCCCGTGGGGCCTACCACTAACTCAACTGTAAATGGCACCAGTAACTTATTACTTTTACAGAATAGAAGTCGTTGTAACAATAAATCATGTGCCCTAGGTGCCCTATTCTTAGTCTTCTCCACTCTCTCTCCTCCCTACACACACAATGACACTATGCTTTTCCTTCACAATTTGCCTTTTTGGGCACTTGGGATAAATTTGAGGTCAAAGACGGATCAGTCCAGTAGTCCAGTCCAGTAATCCAGTCCAGTAGTCCAGTCCACTGTTTACACACTCCCTGTTAGTTCATAGCCTCTGCAGCGTGTGGTTAACGCTATGAGTCAGCAGAGCTTGCAAGTGGTTTTAACGCCCCAAGGTACCCGTGGGGCGTGAAGAACAAGTCCGTGATGCGAAGTGTACCAGACCCTCTCTTCCCGTTGAGGGTCTGGCACCCAGACTAGATACCATAGATATATACTTGTTCAATATGCATTGCAAGAAGCTTTGAATGCTAGGGCCTAGGCCCTACCAGGCCCGCCCTTGGCTACGCCACTGCGATACACCCCCGGCCCCCTATCTCTAATAGCACCCCCACTTAATAAAATTTTGTTCCTACGCCTGATTACCTGATGATCTCGACGATTTTGAAGTCGCCATTTTCTAGTCTCCAGTCTACCCCAAGACGCCGGTAAAGCTTGGAAAATAGGAAATAATATTCATACCGTGGCTTGTGGTAGCCTAGCCTAGCCCAGAGGAGGTTGGTCACGATTTTCGCGGAATGCGCATTTAATTATCGCGCACCATATGCAATGTATTGTTTTTGCTGACTCAGCGGGTTGACCTGGGTTGCGTGGGCGTATATTGCAGCCTATGGCAAATGCGCTCTAATTAGAATCGGTGAGCAACCTCCTCTGAGCCTAGCCTAGCCCAGAGGAGGTAGGACAAGCTTGACCTTTGCCTAATAGGTCGCTAATTAAATCTCCTATATAGGCTTTAGTGAAGGTTTTTGGTGGAAATCATTGCAATTTTCGAACTCAGCACCATCGATTTACTGGGGAGGCCCCTGTTAACTAGTGCTGTAGATTGAATTTAAGCTCTTGGAATGTTAATTAGTCGCTTTTAATCAACATTCCAAAGACCTAAAAATGGCTCTGGAGTGCTAGTTAACAGGGGCCCCCCTACTAAATCGATGGTGCTGAGTTTGAAAATTGCAATGATTTCCACCATAAACCTTCACTAACGCCTATATTGGCGATCCAATTAGCGACCTATTAGCAAAAGGTCAAGTTCGTCCTACCTCCTCTGAGCCTAGCCCAGCATCAGCACATGGCTCCATGATCCATGAGGCCTTATCAGGCCATGGCGCCATACTACGTGCGCGTGTATGTAGCAGACCAGAGGAGGTTGGTCACGATTTTCGCGGAATGCGCATTTAATTATCGCGCACCATATGCAACGTACGGTTTTTGCTGACTCAGCGGGTTGACCTGGGTTGCGTGGGCGTATATTACAGCCTATGGCAAACGCGCTCTAATTAGAATCGGTGACCAACCTCCTCTGGTAGCAGACCACAAATATGCACACACGTGATCAATTTCCGTATACTACACATGGATACTACAGTAGTCTATACCGCGCGCCGCAAAGGACTTAGCTGATTGCTCACAGAATGAACTTTTTTCACATTTTGCAAGCTTGGATCTTCAACACAGGGTGATGTCTCAGTTCCACACTGAGCCAATACAGTGGCCTAATGGTATGGATCGTGTACAGCAAGTTCTGAAGTTCTCAGATGTCTATTACTGATTTGATCCACTTGCAAAATCTGGTTCAGAAACCAAGTCTATCAAAGTCAGCGGTCAAAATGGAGTGCCACCAACACTGAAGCAAGGCACATGCAAGGTAAGTAGTCCGTAATTACTCAGTAGATAGTGGACTAGAAGCCTTTGTTGGTCAAAGTCGGGGCGGATGACCGCCATTGCCAAAACCTCGTGCGTCAAGTTTTGCCCAGACAAAGGCTTTTAGTCTATTCTCTACTGTGTAGTTATCAAGTACTTACTTTGCTTCAGTGCTGGAATCTGTTCCCAAGTTCATAGAGCCTTCGTAGAACGAAAGCTACACAAAAGAAGGTCATTTTACGCTAAGCGTAATGGCGGACCAGACGGTAAACACAGCTGTCTAGTTCGTTTCTGACAGGTGGCCTTTGAATCTAAACCAACTCCAGCACTGCCCAGATGTCTGAGTAATAAGATAAACACTTCTTTACAGTCAAAGGAGAAGCCATCTTGGCAAATCTAGACGCACCGTTTTCATTTGTGGTTTTCTTGGTATGCTCCATTACTCACTATGAGAAATGCCCGTGCGTGGGCGAACTGTCACCCGTAACCTTAAGATTTCATGATTGAAAAAAGACGTGTTCCCCTAACATGATAAAGGCGCTGTCGATAGACTTTGCTTGCTGTAGCTTTTGTCGATCTTCACTTAACAAAGGCAACTGGTTTTTATCTGACTTGTATGCACCAATATCAAGAGCCACTTTCACTAGCTCACACACTTCAACTTTTCTGCATTTTAGTGACTTACCTGTCGTAATAAGTAGGTTAGCAAAGCCTTTAATGATATTTGCAGTATCCTCAGACAGTGTTTGAACAAGATCTTGTTTAACATCTTCATCCAATTTACTCAAACCGAGGTAGGGGTATTGGCTTGAATTGGACTCTGGACATCCATTATCACAGTAGGAGAGGACATCACACCTGTGACAGGGACAGTGAAAATGCTCGTTATTCGAGTCACTGGTGTGTATTGGTAGGTATAAATATTTTCCTTTCATTCTCTCTGCCAACTGTCCATGTCCTACTATTGGTGATTCTAGAGCACTGACTACTACCTCCCAAGTTGGCTCCGGCTCTGTTTGTTTCAAGCAGCAAGAAAGTGATTCTTTGAAGCATTTATCTGGGTCATGTCTGTGTTGCTCTGCTATTGCAGCAAGATCACCATGATTCATACCAAGTGCAAGTCCTATGCTATTCCATTTATAACGAGCTTCATGAAGTCCACTGAACACTGTTTGCAAATCTCGTATGGTGAGAGGATGGCCTAAATTTGGAGCAACCATATCATCAGTTGGAATAGCTTAAAAATGCAATTACACTGCCTCCCTCCCTAGTAACATTGGCAGACTAAAATCAGTGAGCAAATCATGGCATCAAAACTGTAAAACATACCTAGTCTTGTTAAGAGCACCATTGTTTATCACAATCGATCAATCCCCAAAGTTGTCTTTAGCATATAACAACAACACACACGTCATGTGAATGACAACAATAATATTATTGTTATCAGCAGTACAGTCATGATTTTACATGCACAATCTACGTAGATTCAACTGATAACTCTACAGCTACATAGCTAGTCCAATGTATCCTCATCAGTCGTCAGAGGTACAGTTTGGTGAGGTGTGAAATGAGTCCCACTGCTGGAATGGCCTGGCTGCTACTGTAGGGAGGCAGTGCTTCACCATTAACCAAGGTAGCCATGTCCACTGGGATGTAGCCATCCTCTTGGAGAAAAGGGGGTCTGGTATTGCATTAGAGATGTTCCCAATCAGGTTTTCTGTATGACAATAGCAATATCAAACAGGATGCGGCTCAGGGCTAGTAGAGCATAAAAACAACATGCTGTTCCTATGACGATATCCCTTTTTCATGTAGACATCAACTATCGTGTGGTACGGGGTCGTCAATCGTGTATTATATTGATTCAGCAAACAATAAAATTTTAGAGCAGATTGTCTTGCTATATGCTATAGAGGATATTCGAATGATGTCATCAACAAGTTTTAAAAGGGTTAAATTTATTTAAGTTCACTTCTAGAGCTTGTTGATTTTTTTGGGTAGACCAAGCAAGCTAAATCTCAAATTATAAAGCCTAACACTCAATGGTTGATTTTTAAAAAATCGGCAAACTTTGATGTTTAAGCACAGATATGTATGGATGGGTGGCAAACTGTTGCCACCCACCATACAAGTTTATGGGAAATGACTCAACTTTGAAGAATTATGTAAAATCAGTCGATTGGAATTAGACCTCCATACTTTAGATTTGAATCCTCTGGGCCATGACTGTTTCTAGGAAAAAATTTGGAGGACTGACGGTAGCAAAACATCCACCCACGCGCAATTACATGATGTCAGATGATGCAATCGAATATCCTCTATATACTTGTAGTGGGTTGAATAAGAGTCTACTGTTGTGTGTAAGAAGTTAATTAGGGGATAGTGATAATTATAAACAATATTGCACAAATTATTATTGAATTAAAACTAGAAAGGGTCCCCATACTAGAAATAAGTGCAGATGAATTATTTTACATCGGTGAAATGTGACTCAATTTGTGAGGCCAACTTGTCCAACCGAACATCCTCGTCCCTGAGTGCAGCAACCAGGTCCGTGTAGCTGCAGTCACTGTCCTGCCACATGCGCAAGATCACTTGTCCGTTGCCTCCCTTGTGAGGATTATCCTTATAGAAGTGAATTTCATCTGTGTTTAAGAGACCTAGCCTGCTACCAAGCAAGGCCCACTTGTCTCCATGGCTACTAATCTTCTTGGACCACTCTAAGAAGAACTGTGTAGGTATCTGCAAACATGCAGAATTAATTCAAGGTAACCCTGACCTCTGCAGGCTATGATTACAAACTAACTGTACCTCTTTGATCTCTGGTGCAGAAGTGGCCCACTCTCTCTGAGCTTCTGGTGTCATGATTCTTGTCTTGAGGAGCTCTGTCTCCCTCAAATCATCCAGCTCATCAAAATCTTCCTCGTCCAGCTCTCCGTCTGGTCTGGTGTATCTGACTGGTTTGCCAAGTGCCCATAGGGCACTGTCTGTTAGCCTGGAATCATTTGTGGCTGGGAGGGCAAAGGTTACAGCTGTGTTGAAATTTTCTCCCTTCCACTGAAGCTCTTTGAGTTTCTGAAAGCTCCCTTTAGCTTGTTCTCCACTGTCTTCAGGAAGGCCAACTGCTGCTTCACAATCCTAAGAAAGATATGATATCATAATGTACATGGCTGTATAGTTGCTAGTTCAATGAAAGCATGTAAGCTAGTTTACAATATTTGGTCATGAGTACTGATATTCGCTTAAAGTTTTACTTACTTTGCTCTGAATTCGATGATATTCTGCAGAGGGTGGTACTGTAGGTAGACTCTGAACACATGGCAGTGTAGCTTATCATCCACGTAGTACAGAGGCAAGATGGCTTCTTTACAGCCGAGATTGACACAGCATCGTGACTTCAGCACATTGTGCTCTATCAGCACATCCTTCAGTAACTCAGCTATGAGGCCATAGAAGAACTGATAGGAAGCTGGGATGTGGATCTTGGCGTAGAGCATGGTGATGTCCTTCGCCTGAAATCCCTCAGCCTCCACGAAATCCCAGTCAAAATTTGCCTGATCTCCTAGCGTCTCTGTGGCCAGGAATGGCACAAAGTAGAGCATATGCTTTCCCGATTTTCCCAGACTGTAGATGAGCTCCAGCTTCTTGGCCCACTCCAAGATGGCTTCCTCTTCGTCTGGAACAAACTGTCGGAATTTCTTCTTCTTTGCAATGATTATCTTCATCTGCTGCTTAACGAAAGGTGCACTGACAACAGGTAGCTTCTTGAAGGTGGTGATGTTGGTGGCATGAATCATGTAGTTATGGCTATTCATCTCCATGGAGCTCAGTAGTTCAATTAGGAAAGTGGGGCAGAGTAGGTGGACTGTAGAAACAAATAATATGACAACTGTTATCAATGAACATAAAAAAGTTCACTGACTTAGCACATATTGACAACCCAGGAACCAAGGCAAAGGTAGCTGACTCAACAAATTAATATTGTCATGGTGTACAGTATATGCACAGTAACTTACATTCTCCCTCAGGGTTGATGCATGATTGTGAGTAGTTGGTCAACGTCTTCTTGTAATTTTTGTCTTCATAGTTGTAGCAATCCTCCAGATCCTGTGAACTCACAACAATTGAGCTGATCAAAGCAACCTTTGACAGCACACTGCCCAGTTGTGTGAAAGGCTGAAATGTACTTGTGAAGAATTCCTTTTCAAAACACCACGCCCACTCCATCATCACATCTATACACATATTAATACATTTGCACAGTTCCTTTATGCTCTCCTCTGGGGCACTCAAGTTGAAGGGAAGGATCATTCTCTCGCGAGAAATCTCCATAATCTGCTTGAACTCATTTTCACGGATGGCTTCGTTGATTTTCCAGATGAGTGTATAAACCTTTTTGAGTCGAGTTATATCTCCAGGCAGCGTATCGTGTACACCAACAATGATGATTCTATTCATGTTTTCAGGGCCGACGTACGTCTGTACCTGCCGCAGCCAATAGCAGAGGTTTTCAAACTGGATGAGGGGATCTCCCATCATCTCCACAAGGCCAACTGTGATGAGAAAGATGCCGTTTCTTCGGAAGAAAATGTGAGTGAAGTGTCGGTTGAGGTTTCTCCGGGGTAGCTGGAGGATGTAGCGCTTATTTCCTGTTGGGGGGACATTGTAGCTCATCTCTCTGCTGTTAGGATGGTTTCTGTGAAACAACTGTACTGAAGTCAATGATCTTCTTAAGGCTTCATCAGATCCTGATTGCTCGGTAGTGAATGATATCCGGGTGCTGATGTCAGATATGGGCGTGGTCGCTCCTGCAGCCACAGTGGAGGAGGAGGAGTCAGAAACTGGGCTGGCTGCTTCCTCTTTTAGAAGCTCAAACACTTTCTTGCAGTGGGTGTGGATATCTCCCAGGATGTAGAGGGGGATTGGTAGCTCTTCCCCCATCTGGGGATCCAGTCTGGGGGCTTCTGGCTTGCAGATTGTGATGGTTCTTTGCTGAGAGGGTGTGGCATTCTGGATGGGGTGGATGTAACGCACCGTTAGTTGAGCTGTCGGAGATCGCATGGATTGAAAGATGGCTGTGACATCTTTGATGTCCATGCCGTCCAGAAAGACACCATTGTAGGACTGGATGTGTGTGTATCTGCCAAGCTTTGACTTGACCTCCTCAACGCATTCACTGCCAAACGACTTGATGAGGACAATTCGGGGAAATTCGGAGTCAGGTGACATCTGTAAAACCATGCAACCTCATTAAGAAGTCTCCATAACCATCCACTGATAAAAATATTATGCTTTCCCTCACCATACTTACCTCTCGCGTAATTATTGAAAACCCTAGAGATTTTCCTCGCTTGGGAATGGTGATGAGTTTTGGCACCTCACTGAAATAAGCCTTGTCTGCCTCAAAAGGCTTGGGACATGGGGCTAGGGAAATTACAAGCTATAATAATAACATTATATGTAGCAACACATTCTGAGATCAAACATACAGAATCTGATGCCGTTTTGGACAGCAGAATAAAACCTCATACAACACTAAAATAATATGTACATACTCACCAGCAAATAGTGCGAGGGCGTCCTCAGCTACTTTTTCCATATTCTCGCTCTCCAGGCGTAGAAAATTGTCAAGGTAGTGTGGGGTGCGAGAGTAGTGACCCTCCCTTTGTTCCGTCAGCACTACAACGACCTCTGCCACTCTCTGCACATACCTCCACATGTTGAAGAAGGCAGTCTCCGTGATGGTCAGGGGAGGCTGCGATCTTGGAATGTTACCAGTTGTTAACCTGGGAGGCAAGCCCACAAATATGAAGTAGTCTACCCCACCCTGGAGAGCTCTCTGGAGCCAGTTGGACGTTAGAGGGAGAATTTCGAATCCCTGAACAATGCACACACTACCAGAGAGAAGGTCATTCAATCGTTGGACGATACTGTCTGCCTTTTGCTTCTGCTTGCTGTCGCAGAAGACACCGATCTTTTTGTTCTTTTTTCTAAACAAGGTAGCCAGTTTGTCAAGTTGGTCAGTTCGTGTGAGGCTCTTTTGCACAGGCACAGCCAAAGGTGATGGCATCCCATGAGATGAAGTAGGTCCTTTTGTGTGAGGATGATGTAGTGTTTTATTTAACTGAGCACTATATCCAGGAACATAGCCTGATCCTTGTAAGTGCCCAGATCTTCCCATAGTTGTAGTTTGTGTTCTCATGCTGACAGTATTAGTAGGGTGGTTGTTTCTAGCTATGGGCAATGGTGTCCCCAAACTATTCAGTGTCATTTGGGATGATGATCGGCTATAAAATCCAGAGTCATTACTTACCACCTCAAGAGACAGCATAGATCTCTGATCTACTGTACCTCGTGATAGCATTGATAATCGATTGACTTCACCTTGAGACAGCAGTGACATCTGGTCGGCTTCAAGAGACAGCACAGATCTCTGATCTACTGAGTCTAGAGACAGTATTGATGTGTGATCAATGTCACTTATAGAACACAATGAAGTCTGGTTGACTGTATCTTTATCGTCAACTTTAATGTGTGTCAGTAGATGTGGTATGACAAGGGTAAGGCCAATGGAGTTTAGAGTTCTAAAAACTGAAGAATCAAGCTGAAGAAAATGCCACACTGAAGCTGGTAATGACAATACGAGTATAACGCTAGCTAAATCAATCTGCTTGAGTTGAAGTGTGGACACTCTTAGATCAAGAAGGGAAGCAATTTTTCTCTGAGCTGCTTTTACATCATTGAGAGTTTGAAATAAATCTTCAGTTCCTAATACTACAAAATATTTCCGATCCTTTCTTTTTTGACTGCTTGGCTCAAACACACTGGGAGGAACTTCAAACACTTTGTGTTCACAAAACCTTTTAAACTGGATGCAATATTTATCAAGATTTTTTTTGTCTTCTTCATTTCCCAAGTGATTTATGATGTGCAGTCTACCCCAAGACGCCGGTAAAGCTTGGAAAATAGGAAATGATATTCATACTGTGGCTTGTGGTAGCCTTACACAGTTGCACATGGGCTTCATGAGGCCTTATCAGGCCATACTACGTGTAGCAGACCACAAATATGCACACACGTGATTAATTTCTGTATACTACACATGGATACTACAGTAGTCTATACCGCGCGCCGCAAAGGACTTGGCTGATTGCTCACAGAGTGAACTTTTTCACATTTTGCAAGCTTGGATCTTCAACACAGGGTGATGTCTCAGTTCCACACTGAGCCAGTACAGTGGCCTAATGGTATGGATCGTGTACAGCAAGTTCTGAAGTTCTCAGATGTCTATTACTGATTTGATCCACTTGCAAAGTCTGGTTCAGAAACCAAATCTATCAAAGTCAGCGGTCAAAATGGAGTGCCACCAAAGAACTGTTTGTTGCTGATCCTTCCCACTCGAGTTGTTCTTAGTAGAGAAGTAGAACTATTGTTTAGTCTTTGTCTTGTTGATTTAGCTAGTGTAGTTTTGAAGTTATGTTTGTCAGAATTGCTGAATTTATTTTAAGTTTAATACTGAAAGTTAGTGTACAAATCGGACTACCGTAGCTCTGGGGCTCATTCAGTATACCCTACTACTACTGACCTGATGTACAAGAGTGATTCTGGAGCGCTCAGACGTCCATTACTGAAATGATCCACTTTGGAAATTGCTGCCAGACATACAAGGTCTTATCTTTCCTACCGTTTTGTTCGGCGACTCCGGTCTTCTCTGGTCTTGATTCAGGTATCAAACAAGAGTAGAAGAGTTGGTCTAGCTAGGCTATACTTAGTAAATGCAAGCGCTTGTGTTTCTAGAAAGTTTCAGTGCTGTACATTCTACCGTGTCTTATCCATGTGCTCAAAGGTCACGCATATCATTAACCCCCATACGTACAATACAGAACGCCCATTTCCAAGCAAATGTATGTACTTCCGGGCGTCAACGGGTAGACTGTGTGGCTCAAAATTTCATAGTTAAAAAAGGACATATGTTCCCCTAATATGATAAAGGCACCGTCGATAGAGCTTGCTTGCAGTAGTTTTTGTCGATCTTCACTCAACAGAGGCAATTGGTTTTTATCTGACTTAAATGCACCAAGATCAAGAGCGACTTTCACTAGCTCATCAACTTTAATCATTTTGCGATTTAATGATTTTCCTGTGGTAGAAAGTAGATCAGCAAAACTTTGAATGATAATTATTTGCAGTATCCTCGGACAGCTTTTGAATAAGATCTTCCTTGTCATCTTCATCCAAGTTACTCAATTCAAGATAGGGGTACTGCTTTGAACTGGTCTTTGGGCAGCCGTTATCAAGGTAGGAAATAATATCACACAGGCCACAGGGGCAATGGAAATATGAATCATTACAAGTTTGATGTCCATTAATGGCAGGTTGTATTGTGTTGTTCTGGGTGTGTGCCAGAATGCAGCAATATTTCCCTTTTATGGTTTCTGCCAACTGTCCACATCCAACTGTCTGTGATTCTAGAGCACTGACTATTGCTTCCCATGTTGGCTTAGGCTCTGCTTGATTTAACCAATGAGAGAGCAAATCTTTGAAGCACTCATCTGGGTCATTTCCATTTCGTTGCTTTATTGCAGCAAGATCACCATAATTCATACCCAGCTCTAGTCCGGTTCCACTTTGTACGGGCATCATAGAGCTCACGAAACACGGTCAGCAAATCCTTTGTGGTCAGTTGATGATCTGCAGGTCATGTGGATAAATTTAATACTGTACTTTGGAGAAAGCAAACAAGGAGTCGCGGCTTGTATACAGCTAGGGAGAGGCCCTATAGCTAGCTCTACGGCAATAATCGCCCCACCCATTCGCGATTGTTGTTGACAATTCAGTGCATGGACAGTGGTAATAGGTAGGGGTTAGAACAATATTCCATCAGCATCTCGTTGTTGATACACTTAGCGCTAGCGCACTGCAACCCAACCACAGCCCGCGTTTGATAATTACGCCCCATCTTACCTGAGACTGAGTTAGGCGAGGTCGCCATTTCTATCCGCGACAAGCGAGTGAATACATGTAGGCATCGGCAGCACAATTCAATTAGAGTGCACTCCTTGCATGCGCATAAAATTATGCACTTGTAGTCCAGGTGGTGGTAAACTAGTGGGGGGTGGGTCACTACACATTGTGTTGTTGTGTGGACACATAGTAATGAATATTGATTTAATGCAGTCACGCATGCATAGTTGGCAAAATATCAGATATTGACTCTACAGCTAGCTAGTCCAAAGTATCCTCATCAGTGGTCAGAGGTAGAGTTTGGTGAGGAACAGTGACTTGAGTCCCGCTGCTACTGACAGCTGGAATGGCCTGGCTACTATTGTAGGGAGGCAGTGCTTCTCCATTCACAAGACTCGTAGCCATGTCCGCTGGGATGTAGCCATCCTCTTGGCTGAGAAATGGGGGGTCTGGTATCGCATTAGAGATGTTCCCAATCAGGTTTTCTGTAAGACAATAGCAACATCAAACAGGACACAGCCTCAGGGCTACTAAAAACAGCATGCTGTTCTTATGAAATAATTATCCCATTTTTTCACTATAAAATCACCCTAATAATATAAGACAAAGGTCCACTAACAAATGTGGGTAGTGAAAAAGGAAGTAGAATCTGATACAGAAAGCAAAGAAACATTTTACAGCTATGGAGCATTAAATACCCCCCTCCCCATAGCTACATCATTATTATTCAGTTTCACTTGAAAGTAAAATTGTAGCAGAAAATGGGGAACTGTGGTGAGTCATATAGACCTAACCTTTCAACTCTATCTACCCCCCCCCCACACACACACGTAATTATTTAGATGCACACATACATGAGAGAGAGAGAGAGGCTCACCTAGTATTCCTCCACCTCCTCCAAACAGACTCATCAATCCACCAGCTCCTCCTCCTGCCGGTCCTGCAATCCCATTGGACGTCTGATTCTCGCTAGAAGGTTGATTGAAGTATGCTACGCCTATCTTGCTCAAGTACTACATATGGACAAACACACACACATAAACAAACGATACAGTTATTTGCATAAACATTACGACATTTATAGGAAATAATCAATAATCAATGTTATTGCTAGGCAAATTTGAACTAACAACGATAAAAAATGTACACAATTGGCCAACACTGAAACACAAGTAGTCATGCAGTAAGTAATACTGTAAACTGACCTGAGGCAGTTCCGTATCCCAAACCAGGAAGTGGAACTATAGCTGACTAATAGTTCTGTTTTGTTACGTACACAATCACCCAGGAAACCCCTCATTAGGGTACAAACCCACCACTCGCCCTTATAAGGAAATTGGAAGTGGCATAAGTGCTGATAAAAGGCATAACTGTTTTTTTTTCCTGCAAAATGTAACTATGTTTCAAGGTTTTGTCAACCTACATTGCTGAAGGTGGGATCAAGGCCAGCCAAGGAAGCTTCATATTGTCCCCTCAGACTCTTGAAACCATCAACATCACCCCTAGGGGAGGAAGTTAAATATAGTAAACAGTCTAAAAATAGCACAAAACGTACGTAAATGTTGCTGCTATCATAGTACTGTAATTGTTACGATTCACCTTTCTTCAAAAAATTTTCCCCACAAATTCCATAGCTATGCAAAATTACTCACTAAAGTGGAACCCCTCTGAAAAAATGAGGACACCTCTCTTGGTTCATGCATGGCCCCAGCTACATAGAAAAGTGTACAAAGCTACCCCTGAAGTGAGGGCACCTCCTTTAATGATTAATGCCATCCTGGTTCTACTTTAGCAAGAATTCTTACTTTTCACAAGCTTGCAGCAAAGAATGGAGAAAGTTTAAGACTGGAAAGTTGGTGTACGGAGGTCCCTGTAAATCTCTCACTAGAGAATGTTCTTTTGTGTAGGCAGTGTATGTAGCAGTAGCTGATGACAGATCTCGTAGTACTAATAATCTGGGGGCATATTGGACAAGGAATACATTATTAATGTTGTGATTGACCAATCGTGTGGAGCGGTGGTGATCACGTGACTCACTGTAGGACTGCCCCCATAATTAGTGCCTCAGCTCCTTCCCTCTCTGAGCCAGCCATTTCCACCAAGAGCAATCCAAACTTATCTGGGTCTCCAGCATAGAGAAAGTGTTCCCTTGCCTTACTCAACTGCTTCTCTAGAAAAGACAAAACAGTAAAATTAAAAAATTTTGATGGCTATCTTGATAAAGATCCACTACAGAGGCTCAGAAAGTCTCGGGAGAGTCATAAGCTGTCCTGGCTAAAGGGAAATATCTTCAAGTCAAACGGTATTTTGTGTGCAGTTTTGTTATCCATGCATAGCGTCCTGATTAGAGCAGGGTCCCCCCTGTAGGGGTTTCATTTGTGGCAATTTGATTGTAGTAAGGTCAGAGTATGAATGGGTACAGGTATTAGGTAATTGACCTTAATTACGTAAACAGAAGTGGACCCCTCACATAGTGAAAATAAAACCAGACCTTACTTCTTTCAAGTGGTAAGCCATCAAAAAGCAGGACTTGCATAAGTTGTGGCTTTTAGTCATAGAGCACAGTGAAAGGGAAAGCAACTTAGTAGCAAATTTCATGAGCATTGAGCAGTCCTTGCTTCCTGCTACACTAACACATAACAAACAAGCTACAGAAGTTGATATCATTAGCTCAGACAGACATGACAGGCAGGACAGAAAGCATTTACATCATCTACAACTGTACAAAACGGCTATTAATGGTCACATGCACATACAGCTACATGTATGATAATTATACTGTTAATAGTACCTCCGACAGAATAGCTTAACAGGACCACTATTAGCAATTTAAATTTGTAATGAAAAGGGGCCAAGGGGTATTCATGCTCGATTGTATGACAAGTACACCACTATAAGATATTTAAATTAATAACAACAGGGGCTGAAGCCATGATTCATTAAGAAAAGCATCAAAATAATACAGTCATAGTTCAAATTATAACTCTGCTATGCATACAGTCTCAGTTTCCATGGCGATATGTACATGTACATGCATGTATTCACATACTCTATAATATTAATAATACACAATGGTACATCTATGCAACAATAATTATACAGTAACATAATAAAAGCGAACATGTATTTGTACATGTGTGTTATTGATAGCCGTGGGCATTATTATGTAGGCCTTGTCTAGCTGAGGATGCATATACAAGAATCACAGGAATCGCTAGCTTGCTTCCTGATTGAAATATTTTTTATTGTTTCAGTGAATCATTTACAATAAACAAACGGATGACAAGCAGAGAATACCTTGTTTGTATACACACACACACTCACTCACTCACTGTCCCATACTCATCCCATAGCCACACCAGTTGCTAAATGTAGGTGGCTACATCCATAGCTATTATTAATACGTATCAAGGCTAGGCACCTTAATGGGTCGGCCTTTTACAGGAGTACAGTATTATAGGTGTGCCTAAGCAGGCACTGGACCTGGGATGGTTCCACTCAAGCTTTAGATATAAGGCTTTTAAATTTTTAAAATTTTATGTAGTTACCTTTGAGGAATGTGGTGGCCAAGATGCGATGTAGAGTTGGATGGCCATACTTGTATTTTCCCTCCTCAACAACACTGGACCATCTGTCAGTGTATGTTTGTGTGTGTGTGTGTGTGTGTGTGTGTGTGTGTGTGTGTGTGTGTGTGTGTGTGTGATTGAATGAGTGTGTGTATGTGTGTGTGTGTGTGTGTGTGTCCACGTGTGTATGTGTATGTGTATGGGAGTTCAATTAATCGATATTCATAATTAATTGCTCATTTCATGGACGAGCTCTCACTCAAAAAACAAAGACACACACACACCAAGCCAAAGATTACTTCAACAGGTCATAGTCAAGCACAATGTACTAATTAACAGTAACGGCAGTGAGGACACAACTGATTGAATTGAGGTCATTTCCACCTCTGCCCTTACCACATACAGGAAAGAGAAACTAGTTAGCATAACTTAGTCTATAAGTAGCTAAGTCCATGGAGGAAAGAGAGAGCTACTGGCAAAAAGTGCTTAGGTGTAGAAGTGTCAGCTAGTACATGTAAGTATGTGGCAGATATTTGTATACAGATATGCTGTGACATTATAAGGCTACAAAAAAGAGAGAGAGAGTCTGTGATTACTGAACAGGTTTGTAAAGTATACTTTCAGTTAGGAACAGCTGTCCATACCTAAAGTAGTGGACCCTCCTACTATACCAGTCCAGTCCCAGTCACCCCAGCCAACTAACTTACACACACATACAGTACACAGTACACAGCATGAAAGAGGAAACAGCCATTTCTTGGAAATTTTGAGTTACATAGAGGTCAAACTGGTATGACTAGTTAGCCTAGGGCTGGTCAGTCAGGTTTAGGCAGTTATTAGTAGTTAGGCTCAGGAGTCTTTCTTCAATAGAGAGTTGCTCTCAAGGGATAAGATACTGAGCAACACAACACCCACCCACCCTTGTAGATTTAAGTCAAGACAACTTTCTAGATACCTCTTACTGGACTAGAATATTACTGTACATATACTTTGGGGTGGATGTACAGATAGAACAAATTGAATATGCCATTCTGATGCTGATCATTAATGTCAAAAACTCCAATACACACACGTGTACATGAACGATGCTTACAACAGAGACAACATGATCAGCTACAACCAATCATTGCCATATGCTCACACCACACACATACCTACACCCACACACACATAGTTGAGTTCAACCACTCATCAAGATATAGTGCCATCTGTTATTTGAAGTGGGTACAAGTTGTCTAGATGACTCTGGTAGAAGCTACTTGGCTAGCAGTCTTACACATGCACATGCACACACCATGTACACACCATGCATACACGTACACACACTCATACACGCAGCAGCTGTGTGCTATCCTATTGGGGGGGGGGGGAGGGGGGTTGATAAAGGAGTCTCCCCTTGGTATGTGCATGTATGAAATAAAACCTTGTGTGTGTGTGGTAGTTTATACTATTGTCATGGTAAACACATACTTAAGGAGAGAGAAAGAGAGAGAGAGAGGGTCTGAAAGACTGATATCTGAAATTTGCCAGGGAGACATAATTCTGACTCAATGACATTTACCAACTCACAGACTGCATCCATGGATACACTATGCTTAGACTTATGGATCCAATTATTTATCTTATGTCACCAATTAGGCAAATATTATGCATTCCAGCTGTTGTCTTGGCAACTGACCTACGCACATATGCATGGCCACCAACTAGTCCAATTATGACTCGAGCATTGAACAACAATGTAAGCGGTTTACCACACCAGCTTTTGAAGGCCAAAAAAAGCAAATTCTACACAGCTAGATAATTAAAGGGGCATCCTCGTATCAGCGATCGTCATAGTAATACTATCACCTTACACGCATACACGAAGCTAATATTGACCTCACAGCTCACATAGAAATGTCTGATATCTAAGCACCTAAGCTTTAAAAATGGGATGACAGATTCGACTCACTTTAGTGCAGCTCTCATAAAGTGCTCCCTTGGATCCACCTCGATTTTGACCTGGCACTGAGCTGGGATGTCCACAGCAAAATCCCTCGTACCACCAGTGTATAGTGAGAACAGCTCAAGAATCATGTCTGTGTGTGTGTGTGTGTGTGTGTGTGTGTGTGTGTGTGTATGTGAGTGTGTGTGTGTGTATGTGTGTATGTGTGTGAATGAGTATGTGTGTGTGTATGTGTGTGTGTGTGTGTGAATGAGTGTGCATAGAAGTAGAATGAACAATTGGTCAATACAAAAATGCTATGCAGTACCATCAATGTATCTTTACACAGCTGCCTATAAAAATGTCCTGTATACACAAAGCAACTATTTCTATACTACACACCCAGTAGTATCACACGCACACGTACACGTACATTGATTTTTATATGACATTACATGTATGTATGTACTGCTGTACCTAGTAGCTCTTTTGTGACGGGAGTCAGCTCTTGTTTGAGATGCCTTGTCAGGAGTATGGCAAGCTCTGTACCACTCTCCCACTGTGTGTGTGTGCATGAGGGAGAGAGAGAAAGAGAAAGAGAGAGAGAGAGAGAGAGAGAGAGAGAGAGAGAGAGAGAGAGTACATGACTATATGACTATCTGAAAATCATTCCATGTGGAGGAAAAAGGGGTTGTACACAAAATTGCGACTGAAATGCACAAACATCCACAAGGATTTTTGTCTAATACACAAAACCATATAATTAACCAAACAACTTACAAACTCTCACACATACAGGCTGCTAGGGACAGCCACAATTCCCCCTACACACTCCAACACACAGTCTTTATAGGCAGAAGGGGAAACAGGGGACACTCCTAAAGCTATGATCTCATCTTAAATCAAAAACATGGCCTAATCTATTCA
Source organism: Stappiaceae bacterium (assembly GCA_964291365.2). Classification (GTDB taxonomy): domain Bacteria; phylum Pseudomonadota; class Alphaproteobacteria; order Rhizobiales; family Stappiaceae; genus JBDWFY01. The sequence continues at coordinate 209,029 of OZ219972.1, read as the reverse complement.
TAGCCTGTTTCAGCTGTTTGCCTAGCCCAAGGAGGGGAAAAACCATGGCCAGAAAACAACATAGTATGACTGAGAAAGGGGATTGCTGTGGTGAGCTCACCACTTAGATATGGACACTGTGTAATGTTGCATACATAATAGTACAACCAACAAACACACAGACACACACATGGTAGCTAGTTCAGCTGCTATATTTGGCACAGGTATGTTTATGTATAAATGACCCACCCTTGATTTCCCAAGCAGTACTTTTCCTAAGGGGTCAAAGAAATTGTTGTATTCATAGATAAGTTATTTCATATTATGCGAGGTGGAAATCGAGATAACTTGAAAATTATTCAACTTCCATTCAACTTTGAAACAGTTGAAAATTACAAAGATTTCCGAGTGTAAACGTATTATGCTTTGGGGAATAATATAACATCCAGTGCTGAAACACTTTAGTCTAAGCTTTTACCACAAGACATACCACCAATTTTCCCCTTTTATCACCTCCCATTTCCTATTATGGCATTATGCATACATTATACGTTTAATATTTGCGCACTGTGACGCGGTGCTGGGGAAGTTTGCGGTCACCTTATTTCCGGAACGTCATTTCTCATTATGCATAGTGAATAACTTCCCCGTGAATATTATTAATAACTCAATGACACACACATTATCGGCCAGTATTCGTAGTTTTAGTTAGCCTACTAGATCGTATCTCACTTGGCTGTGTCGAAGAAGTGTAGCCGCTCCATCGAAAAGTAGTTTCAGCGCCACCTCCTTCTTTCCCTGGGCACAGTAGCGCTGATAGAGGACCTTGTACGTCTGGTGCGCCTCGTAGAACTCTCCGTCTTCGATACGTTGTTTAAGTCGCTGTGCTACCCGACCACTCTTGACAGAAGAAACTGTCTTTCTCTGCGTAGCCATTTCTGTTCCAGTACAGTTCGTTCGATATTCAATTTTACTTTAGCTAACGCATATTTAGAGAATATCTAATTTTTTTACTTCCTTCCGAGCAAGTTCGAGATGGACGTCTGACATTGTGTGTACCATTGAAACAGCGGTACAGAGGCGACGACAGAAACGAATGTTGTGTTGATAAGGAGACGGAGATTCCATACAGCTATAACTGACCGACTGAAATTTCTTCGTCTTCAAGCCGCGCAGGCCTATTTTCACCCTTTTCCAGCCGCCACAAGTGAGGCGTGCAAAAATGGCGCATAGTAACGGAGGAGCGCATCCACTCTACCCAGGCGCACATAATTCTCCCGCAGGGACTCCTGGACCCCACGTAACGAGCTATCTTCCTGGTCAAAACGGCCATACCACTCCATTCAATCCACACGTTTTGACGAACCAAATGAGTCGCCCCGAGCCCCCGAACACTCTGCACACGCACGCAGGGCTAGGGCTACTGAGCCCTACTTCATCTCACGGGACACCTTCGCCTTTGGCCGTGCCTGTGCAAAAGGGCCTCACACGAACTGACCAACTCGAAAAGCTGGCTACCTCATTTAGAAAAAAGAACAAAAAGATCGGAGTCTTCTATGACAGCAAGCAGAAGCAAAAGGCAGACACTATTGTCCGGCGACTGAATGACCTTCTCTCTGGTGGTGTATGCATTGTTCAGGGATTTGAAATTCTCCCACTAACATCCAACTGGCTCCAGAGAGCTCTCCTGGGTGGGGTAGACTACTTCATGTTTGTAGGCTTGCCTCCCAGTGGTAACATTCCAAGGTCACAGCTGCCCCAGACCATCACGGAGGATGCCTTCTTCGACGTATGGAGGTATGTGCAGAGAGTGGCAGAGGTCGTTGTGGTGCTGACGGAGCAAAGGGATGGTCGCTACTCTCGTACCCCACACTATCTCGACAAATATCTACGCCTGGAGAGCGAGAACATGGAAAAAGTAGCTGAAGACGCCCTCGCACTATTTGCTGGTGAGCTATTACAAATTGTGGTTGTATTTTTGTGGTTTTGGAGGTTTATTTGTCCGTTTTTGCCTCGAAAAACTCACAAACGTTCCAGTAGTACCACATACTGAAATTCAGTGTGTGTCACTAGCAAGTCAAGTGGTGTGTATTCAGTCTTGTCACACTACATACAGGTGTGCTGTTGGCCATACACCACAGTTATCCTATAATATAGTGTTAGCATGCGTTTGTTATTGAGTGTGCTAACATGCTTATGTTCAGTGGTGTCAGAGCATGCTAGCATGTGTTATCGCCATTATGCTAGCATGCATTAAAAGATATGCTAAGCATGTATTTAGTGTGCTAGCATGCTAGATCACAGGATGGCAGTTATGATCACGCACACGTGTGTATGTGTCAGTATGAGCTCATGTTGTAGTGTACCAACTTTGTCACATAGTATATGTACAGAGACTGTAGTTACATTACGTGTGTATGCTGTGACTGCATAATGTCCTGATTAAAAGAAACGTGTTTTTCATATTATCATGCTTACATGAGTGATTCCACTATAACCTCATGTAAGTGTGATTGGAGTATGCTCTGCATGGGTCAGAGAGCGTGGGGCCAAGCAGCAGAGCAGAGCAGAGTGGAGTATATTCTATCCGTTGTTGTTTTGTTGATATTGGATGCTTGAGCAATCCACTTGAGAGTTTGACAACAAACAATGACCCAGTGAAGCTCAGTCACCCTCTGTGATGGCTTATTAATATCTGCATACATACATACAGACACAAATGTGCGTGTGTTCTCTCGCTTGGAGCATTATGTGTTTGTTTGTGTTGAACGATGCCCTAATCTTGGCTTTTCAATTGCTATTCATTGTCCACTTGTTAATACTCAGAAACATATATGCACGCTCTCTGTGACTATACGTGTATTAGTGATATATAGGCTTGTTTAGTTTCATTATCAGGTGTGCGTGATTCACTGAAGCTTGGTTATTTCGCTTCAACTTGTTAATAACCACACACACACAGTCACTTGCATACGTACTCTAGTACCGTGTTTTTATGTATGTACGTATGTCTAAAGTGTTACTAGTGATTGTCCTTCAATGATGCTAAGAGCTGTATTAGTTTAGTGATATGGTGTGTTAGTTTTATGATTAGGCAAGTCTTAACATCAAGGTGCATATAGTCTTCCATTACCTGTGATTGTGTGTTGACAAATTTTGCTATAAATCAGCTAACAAAATTACTGCCTCTGGAGGAAATGACCTATGACCTTCTCACAATGGTATGTTACATTACCCCTTGTAACAAGTAAAGACCTTGGCCAGTTTATGGCCTGCCACAAAATATACAGTATGAGTGTGGAGCCCCCTAGTACTATTGTACGTGTGGCCATAGATATATGTTAAAATTTTTTGAGTGCACCCCCTCCTTAGCAACAATTACCAAACGATCTTCCCTTACATAATATTTACACACCTAGGATATTTTTGTGTAGTTTTTGTCCCCTTACATGAATGTATTTGTCCTATTGCTTTCACATTAAAAGAGGCATGATTGTATCTAAAATAAATATTTGGCCAGTGATGTACTAAATGGTGTAGCTACATGTACACTTTCCCTAACAAAGGTTAATATGGCTAGTACACTAGATTATCAAATAGCAACTACATAATTGCTGTAGTTAGCGAATGAGAGTTAGTTTCTATGCCTCCACTGTCTATTCCAACTGTTGTATGTTTTTTCCTGCCTTCTCTCTCTCTCTCTCTCTATGTAAACGGCACTTCCCAGAAGGTCAGGGTTGTGCGTGTAGGGTTGGTGCCTAGATGGCATCTCTGGAATCCCAGACAGTTCAATAGTCTCTTAGCCTACCTGACTGGTTTGACAAGTGTGCCTGTGTGTGTGTGTGTGTGTGCCTGTGTGTATGCTGGTACATGTATGTTATTATGCTTGTTTTGTTTGGCTAGTTGCCTGGCCTGGCTCTGGTGAGGTCATCTCAGCTGACCCTATTGAACAGCTGCTTGTGCTGATTAGTGTGTTTCTGGGCCTCATTACATGTGTGTGTCCTTCCAAAATTGTGTGGATACAAGTAGTCTTTCTCCCTCTCTCTTTACTTTTAGGGAGTAGAGATACTGGGCCCTCTTTCCCCTAGTGTAGTATGCATATTGGGATGCTGGGTGCTATTTGTGTGGTAGCAGTTCTCAAAGACAACTACCCACTAGCTCTTCAACTACATGTAGAGAGCTGCCACACCATCCTCTTTGTGTGTGTGTGTGTCTGTCTGTAGTCCCCCCCCTCACCCACACACATCCTTCCTTCCTCCTTTGGAAAGGGACTATTCCCTTTTCCCTTCTCCCTCCTCTCTCTTCTATATTGTTGTGGTCCGTCTAACCTTTGACTTTACTTTGTATGGTCCCAGCATAAAAAATTGTATTGCTTGACGTGCATGTAGAGGTCAGTGTGGTAGTTGCAAGTGCACAGTGTACTTTGTGTGTGTGTGTGTGTGTGTGTGTGTGTGTGTGTGTGTGTGTGTGTGTGTGTGTGTGTGTGTGTGTGTAGCTGATTTCCTACTTCCTGTCTGTGTTACACACTATCACTTTTGTCAAACATGGCTTGGCTGACCCTACTTGCTGCACAGTTTAGGTAAGTCCTTAGAGAAACCTCTTCCGTTAGGATGCAGCTGGCCTTCGCACAATCAGCGTGGGCGGCTCTGCACGCCTAGTGCCTAACTGGCATTATTTCACTACACATAACTATAGCTCTTCCTTTATATTATACATTAAGTGTATACTAATGAACCCCTCTAAAGGGATGCCCCTGAAATAATGAAGTCAGGATATACACGTACATATACATACTGTGCATATATATATGTCCATGTGTGGGCCCAGCTGCATAGAGAACTGTACAAAGCTGCACTACACAATAAAGATATTGTCTTTAGTAAGGACACTGTGCATATAGAGACACAGATACACGGAAAAGCCCCTGAAATTTAATCAGGATGCTATGTATGGTCCCAGCTTGCTACATATAAGTAGTTGCAAGATAGTTACCGTTAATTTACTTGGAACTACATGTAGTGATGGGTGTGGTTTTAGATAGGCCATACCCACCCACCTATCCTATGGTTGACTGCCTTAATTGGTTGTCGATAGCTAGTTGTCAGTTTACAGAAGAAACTGGGAAATAAATAATCTACATCCTGGTTGACTGCTGGCTGACTGTTTCAAGATCCTTCTTACAACTACTAAATAAGCAAACTGGATGATATACACCTGTGTGTGAGTGAGTGAGGGAGTGTGTGTGTGTGTGTGTGTGTGTGTGTGTGTGTGTGTGTGTGTGATGTCTGTGGTAGATCCTGTGAAGCCTTGCTATCTCCATCAATGGTTATATGGCTTGTGCCCTTACCATTGAACGTGTACCCAAATTACAACTTTTTGCAGTTCCAGGATGTGAGGTGCACTTTACCCATGTAGATTTTTGGATTTGCATACACTCAATCTATGAAAATCTTTTCCTCCAGCCCCTCGGCCCAAGCCGTTTGAGGCAGACAAAGCATACTTCAGTGAAGTACCAAAACTCGTCACCATTCCCAAACGATCCAAGTCCCTGGGATTATCGATAATGACACGAGAGGTAAGCAGAATAGAGAATATTATTGTTTGTACAACGGGGTACAATCTATTATTAACATTAAGGGTCGACCCTGTAAATATTAGTGCTAATTAGTACATAATGGGATGACTAATAATTACAAATAACTTCAATAGTCGTGAGTATGTTTTTCAGGCATGTCGAACTAATATATTGATGGCTTTTGCTTGTCTTTCTACAGATGTCGCCCGACTCAGAATTTCCCCGGATTGTCCTCATCAAGTCGTTTGGCAGTGAATGCGTTGAGGATGTCAAGACAAAGCTTGGCAGATACACACACGTCCAATCCTACAATGGTGTCTTTCTGGATGGCATGGACATCAAAGACGTCACAGCCATCTTCCAATCCATGCGATCTCCAACAGCTCAATTAACGGTGCGTTACATCCACCCCATCCAGAGTGCCACGCCCTCTCAGAGAAGAACCGTCACCCCAATCTACAAACCAGAAGCCCCCCGACTGGACCCCATGATGGGGGAGGAGCTACCAATCCCCCTCTACATCCTGGGAGATATCCACACCCACTGCAAGAAGCTATTTGAACTTCTAAAAGAGGAAGCGGCCAGCCCAGTCTCTGACTCCTCCTCCTCCTCTGTGGCTGCAGGAGCGACCACGCCCATGTCTGAAGTCAGCACCCAGATATCATTCACTGCAGAGCAGTCAGTAGTAGACAGAAACTCTCAAGAGGAGGGAGCTGACGCTGTAGCACCACTAGGAGCAGTTGTAAGAGGTGAGTCATGATAATATGTACAATGTACACTATATAGATTACACTGTTCTGATAGGTGTGCCTGAGCAGGCCCAGGGGTTCCCTACACACTAGCCAAATTAGCCATTTGCTACTGTATCCTTCATTTTGGCTACTAGTCCCTGGATTGAGTAGCCAATTTTTTCCATTATTTTTTTACAACCCACTTTTAACATCAGCAATGGTTGGCAATATCTTTGAGAAATGGCTACAAGATTTTGTAAACTTCGGCAACCCCTGAGGCCCACTGGGAGAACAGAAGCCTGAGATTTTCCTTATCTGGTTGTATTATACATGTACATGTACAACTACGCCACTGCATACCCCGACTTATAATATTTAATAACTATGGGAGCCATATAATCCTTGTTCCTCCTCCCACTCACTCACACATGTACCTCCAGGTATCAACGGGAGATCTAGAGGCATGTTTCGTCGTATGCTCTCTGAACCTGACGAAGCTCTAAACAGAGCAATGACATCACCACAGAACTTTGATGGCATTGATAGTGTGTTATCCTCGCTCTCTCTCGAACGTGCCACGTTCCCGAATGGTAACTCTCACCCCGTCGGGATTGTACGACAGGCGAGCACTGCCCCACCAACGGGAAAGAAGCGCTACATTCTCCAGCTCCCCCAGAAAAACCTCAATAGACACTTCACTCATATTTTCTTCCGAAGAAGTGGCATCTTTCTCATCACAGTTGGCCTCGTGGAGATGATGGGGGACCCCCTCATCCAATTTGAAAACCTCTGCTATTGGCTGCGGCAGGTACAAACGTACGTTGGCCCTGAAAATGTCAAGAGAATCATCATCGTTGGTGTACATGATACACTGCCTGGAGACTTAGCTCGTCTCAATAAGATTGATTCATTCATCCGGAAACTCAACCAAGCCATCCGTGAGAATGAGTTCAAGCAGATTATGGAGATTTCTCGCGAGAGAATGACCCTTCCCTTCAACTTGAGTGCCCCAGAAGAGAGCATAAAGGATCTCTGCAAATGTATTAACAAGTGTATGGACGTGATGATCGAGCGGGCGTGGTGTTACGAGAAGCATGGATTCTTTGCAAGCACATTTCAACCTTTCACACAGCTAGGCAGTGTGCTGTCAAAGGTTGCATCAATTAACTCAATTGTTTCGAGTTCACAGGATCTGGCGGGCTGCTACATCTACGAAGATAAGAATTACAAGAAGACATTGGCCAACTATTCACAATCATGTATCAACCCTGAGGGAGAATGTAAGTCATTGTGCATGTATGGCATGGCATTGGTGTGTACAATGTTTGGCCCCAGACTAATATTTGTCTGGTCAACAATTTTTTTTAGTCTGTGGTGGTTGTAAGGGTCATCAATGTGCTGAGTCAGCGATTTTTTTTACCCGTATCATTTGGTTGATAATGATTGTCACATGTGTTTCTACAGTCCACCTACTCCGCCCTGCCTTCCTGATTGAACTACTGGGCTCCATGGAGATGAACAGTCACAACTACATGATCCATGCCACCAATATCACTGCCCTCAAGAAGCTACCCGTTGTCAGTGCACCTTTCCCCAAACAGCAGATGAAGACAATTGTTGCAACAAAGAAAGAATTCCGACAGCTTGTTCCAGACGAAGAAGAGGCCATCTTGGAGTGGGCTGAGAAGCTGGAGCTCATCTACAGTCTGGGGAAATCCAGAGAGCATATGCTGTACTTTGTGCCGTTCCTGGCCACGGAGGCGCTAGGAGACCAGGCAAATTTTGACTGGGATTTCGAGGAAGCTGAGGGATTTCAGGCAGAGGACATCACCGTGCTCTATGCCAAGATCCACATCCCAGCCTCCTATCAGTTCTTCTATGGCCTCATAGCTGAGCTACTGAAGGATGTGTTGACAGAGCACGATGTGCTGAAGTCACGTTGCTGTATCAATCTCGGCTGTAAGGAAGCCATCTTACCTCTGCACTATGTGGATGATAAGCTACACAGCCGTGTGTTCAGAGTCTACCTACAGTACCACCCTCTGCAGAATATCATCGAATTCAGATCAAAGTAAGTGATAAAAGTAGCAGGAAATTTTAGTGAACGCTAGTGGATATTATTGGTTAATGTATGAAATCTCTCTTTTTGTTGACATTGTTAGCTGATGAATATCAATCTTGCAAATAGCTTCCTTTTGCTCTAGTTTGTACATGTATGAATACAGCACTTGCAACCAGTGTACTCTTGTCATATTATCTTTCTTAGGATTGTGAAGCAGCAGTTGGCCTTCCTGAAGACAGTGGAGAACAAGCTAAAGGGAGCTCTCGGAAACTCAAAAACCTTCAGTGGAAGTGGGGAAAAATTCAACGCAGCTGTGACCTTTGCTCTCCCAGCTATAGATGACTCCAGGCTAACAGATGGTGCCCTGTGGGCACTCGGTGAGCCAGTCAGATACACCAGACCAGACGGGGAGCTGGATGAAGAAGATTTCGATGAGCTGGATGATTTGAGAGAGACAGAGCTTCTCAAGACAAGAATCATGACACCAGAAGCTCAGAGAGAGTGGGCCTCTTCTGCACCAGAGATGAAAGAGGTACAGTTCATGGCTGTAAAATTTGTAATCATAGGCTGCAGGTTTTCATGCAGAGAGAGGGTGGGTGCTATAGTCCCATCCCCCCCCTCAAAGAGCCTTGGCTATCTAAGATTGTTTTCCCACCCCAAGTGGTATGTGGTGCACCTTATTATAGGTGTTTTGCTTTCACTTTTGTAGATACCATCACAGCAGTTCTTAGAGTGGTCCAAGAAGCTTAGTGGCAATGGAGACAAATGGGCCTTGCTCGGTAGCAGGCTAGGTCTCATAAACACAGATGATATTCATTTCTATAAGGATAATCCTCACAAGGGAGGCAACGGACAAGTAATCTTGCGCATGTGGCAGGACAGTGACTGTAGCTACACGGACCTGGTTGCTGCACTCAGAGACGAGGATATTCGATTGGACAAGTTGGCCTCACAAATTGAATCACATTTCCTGCTGTAAAATAATGCTATTTCATGTTTGTGTCTGTTTACTATGAAATCTGGTAATATCTGAGTATTGCTGTGTTTTTATGTTTCCATTTCTACAATATCATGTTATTATTCTGAGTGTCTGTTGCTGTACTGTGAATTCTCTATTTCTGTGTCAGTATGTGTCGTTGGAAAGCTGTAAGCCGATTGTTCATATTGTGTCAAACTACACCACTCTGGTAGTGATGTTATGTAATCTAGATATACTATTAACTTTTTTTTTCTTGTGTATTGTAGTTACAGTTTTACAATGATTGATAGGCCACATTAATTTTATGGAATTATGATGATTGTGCAATAATTAAACAGTGACAAAGTATTGCGTGCAGCTGCCAACAATTATAAAGCCATTGAGTCCATGCTCAAAACAGAATGCTTTACAGTGTAAGGGCATGGCGTACATGTAAATGTAATCCCTGTAAATGCATTAGCCTAGTACGCCAAGATTAACTGGCCACTACCACTATAATGACTATTACAGTTGGATGTGGTCGGAGGGTGGAGTCCGCACCTTTGCCCGGCCCTGTGATCGTGAAAGCTGTGCATGCGGTTGGTAAATACGGTGTACAGTAGCATTCCATTGTACATAATAAAAATTATGTTATTGAGGATATGGGAATATGCGTACGTACGCGTACACGCAGGCGGGGTGACATGGCAGGAAATTATGGTTTGGGTGTGAGAGTGCAAAAAATCCCCGTAACATATCCCGGTAGCTACGTTACGCGAAATTCAAGAGAAGCGATCTAGGAACGTCATGGCGTCTTCAGGTTAGTATGTTACTTGTGTATAATGAAGGGAATAGAGGATATTCGAATGATGTCATCAACAAGTTTTAAAAGGGTTAAATTTATTTAAGTTCACTTCTAGAGCTTGTTGATTTTTTTAGGCATGTAGGGTAGACCAAGCAAGCTAAATCTCAAATTATAAAGCCTAACACTCAATGATTGATTTTTAAAAAATCGGCAAACTTTGATGTTTAAGCACAGATATGTATGGATGGGTGGCAAACTGTTGCCACCCGCCATACAAGTTTATGGGAAATGACTCAACTTTGAAGAATTATGTAAAATCAGTCGATTGGAATTAGACCTCCATATTTTAGATTTGAATCCTCTGGACCATGACTGTTTCTAGGAAAAAATTTGGAGGCCTGACTGTAGCAAAACATCCACCCACACGCAATTACATGATGTCAGATGATGCAATCGAATATCCTCTATAGTAATCACCGTGTAGTTTTAGTTATTAAACAGCCAAATAATTATTATGACACGGTACGTGGGCGTTAAGTAGTTATTAGCACCCAGGCGGCGAGGGGGGTCTCTCTCATCTAATGCCCCTCATGCACTACCAAATCCTACATTATTTGCATATTGTTTCTCTTCAATAATTTATTGGGTATTGGCAGCAATAGAGTGGCAAGTATTAACTAAAAACCAAGTCCAACACACTAACAGTGCTTGCAACCGCCAGCACAGCTCCTAACAGAAATTAATAATAATAATAACAATAAGGATGAGTTGGGGTGGGCCAGGTGGAGCTCTACAGCCGCAAAGCATGTGGCTGAAGTTTTAGGGCAGGTGGCCAGCCTAACCCCTGGTAAAAAAACCTCATCACACACAAAAAAAACAAACAAATTTTAAGGGATAAAATATTGTGGTGAGGAAAAACCCTATATAGCACAAAGAAGAACACCCCAGTAAGTCAGTTCAAATTCTTTAGTCCAATGAGGGTCCCTCCACCTATGAGTGGTATGTCTCCCTGCGATAATATCTGGGCCAGTTATAGCTGGAGTAGCTCCGCTCTCCCCTGGGTCCCCAGTAGATAAGGCCAGGCTTAATGACATCTCCTTCGTAACAAGAGCACCACAGATGGTACTTTTCACTCATTCACCACATATGTAGGCAGAGAATAACATAAATATTGCACAACACAATAATCATATACCTGTGTCCTCCTGTGAAATGTGGCAGGTAAGATTTAATGTACTTGCCACAGTTGCCGAGAATGCCTAACTCTTCGCGCCAACCGCTTAATCCAGCACAACCTACAACATCCTGACCAATCATACGCACAAACGTTGCAATATAACCAAATACTTATCAACATTCCATACACAGGAAGCTGTAACCAATACACTGCATACCTCAGCATGCATACATGTGTGCATGCTAACAACTACAACCCATGAGAGAATATTTGCTGTCTATTTCACTACGTTCAAACGACAGAAAACATATTTCTCTACTGAGAGCCTTGAAATTGGCCATACTAAATGTCACGTTACAGCCTATGGCCTTGTATTTGTCCCATCCTAAATAATATTAATAGCAGTATTGTGTAAGCTGGCCTTCCCTTTTGCTCTATTACGTGTTAGGGGAAACAATGTCCATTATTGTTACATTGTCTTTCCTAGGATGTTTGTCTGTAACGGATTTACGTGATGTGCTTGAGGAAATCCATGATGCTCGTACAAAGTGGTATAATTTTGACTTCAAGTGGAAATAAAGTGCTGTGATCTTGATGCAATCAAGCAAAGAAACAAAGACGACCCAGATGAATGTTTTACTGACTTACTCAGGAGCTGGTTGAAGCAAGCCCACCCCAAGCCAACATGGAAAGCAGTAGTCGATGCTCTACGATCACGAACAGTGGGATTTGAACAGTTAGCTGAAAGTATAACCAAGAAATACTTAGACACCCTAATTGGCCCAGCCACAGGTGACTCTAAAACATCTGTTAATGGACATCTTGATGACTCAACATCTATTCACAATGAGTACTTTCACTGTCCCTGTGGTCAGTGTGATCTTCTTTCTTACCTAGACAATGGCTGCCCAAAGTCCAGTTCTAAGCAATACCCCTACCTTGATTTGAGTGAACTGGATGAAGATGATAAACAAGATATTGTTCAAAGGCTGTCACAGGACACTTCAAGCATCATTCAGAGTTTTGCTGATCTAGATTCCAACACAAGTGAATCACTTAGAAAGCAAGATATCAGTATTGATAGATTAGTAAATATAGCTCTCAGCATTGGCGTATACAAGTCAGATGTAAGCGATGTATCTATGCTAGAAGATGATAAAAAAGAATTACGAGGAGCAAAATCAATTGATGCTGCCTTCATTATTCTACGAAATCATTGGTCATTTTTTGATTATGAGATATTAAGTCACATAATAAGGCACTTGGGAAGTGATGCTGACAAAGAAAATCTCAAGGGGTACAATGAAAAATTTAAACTTTTTTGTGAGCGTAAAGTGACTGAAGTTTCTCCCAGCATCTTTGATCAGGATGGACAGAAGCGAAAACGTCGAAAATACTTTGTAGTATTAATAACTAAAGCCATAGTTCAAAATCTCAAGGATGTGAAAGCAGCCGAGAGAAAAGTTGCCTCCCTTCTTGGTCTTGCAGTTTCCGCCCTTCGACTACATCGGATTGACATCAGTAGCATTATACTTGTGTTCTCAATTCCAAGCTTCCTTTCATCACCAAGATCATTTGTATATGAAGCCAGTGATTTCACCCTCTGTGCACCTGAGTATCAGGAGAAACATGTTCATTTTTCTACAGTACGTAAGTTCAAGTAAGGTTTATGCCAGTTTCAAGTACCATTTTCCAGTGTGTGATACAAGAGAATTGATATTACCAGCATATTATGCAGTAATTCCAGTATTGCAGATAGTCCGGGGCCTTTATGCCTTTGATAGTGCAGAAGTACGCATGATAGCCAGGCGGAGGTGGCCAGGTGGCACGCCATATGTGTTGTGCATATATGTAGCCTAAAAATATGTTTTGGGTATGTGCATGAAGGTGGCTAAATCAAATAAGCATAATACTATGCAGCTAAGGATGAGAAATCTCTTAGAGCCCAATACAAGTTACATTTTTTGTACTGCAGAATAATCTCAGAATAGAAGATCATAATTTGAACTTTGATGATGATCCACATGTTAAAAGAATATCCATAGATCTAGAGTATAGTGTGTCCAGAAGTCCAGTTGGTAACTCAGCCATCAGCTCTACAGTAGCTGATGATTTAGACATTGTCCTTGGGAAATCCGTGATAAATCTGGACTTGGAAAACGACCAAGAATCAAGCAACAGCGAGATGGAGTGGGAAGAAGAGATAGAGCCGTCTTCACATGTGAATGGTGGTGGGAGGGTGACTGCACCCGTACCAGAGAGAAGCGAAGGCAGCTCGCTAACCAGAGAAAGAGTGGAGCGTCTCTATCCGCCGCAAGTGCCAAGTGAGGAACACATCTACGACGTGCCAAACGGTGACCAACTCTCGCAGATATCGGAGAGCTGTATCTCGACCTCCTTGGCCGTCAGTTCAATGGTGCCTATCACACTTGCAGCTGTGGTAGCCGACGATATATTGTTTTTGATGTTCCATCGTTTCTTGACAGACCGGTGTATCACGCGAAACCTCAACTTTTGGCTAGCGTGCAAGCACTACCGCCAGCTATCAACCGACAACCATGAGCACCTCCTCGCTGTGGCCAAAGCCATCTACACAAAGTTCATCAAGAACTCTGCACCCCAGAAAGTCACCATCCATGCCGACACTAAGAATAGAATCAAAATGAGCCTAGACTATAAGAGTGAGCCACTGACTGTCCAGCTATTCGACACGGCTCAGCAGGAGATATGGGAAGTGATGGAGAGAAACGAAGTGTTGCAGTTTGCCGTCTCCAAGTCTTTTGCAGACTGCTCCCAGTTTGCAGAACTCTCCCTGCCTAGTACGTCATACATGGCCAATCTGGCCTATGGCATTCGTGGGGCTGATTCGCTACAGCATTCAGGATCGGAGGATTCTGCTTCTCTTTCAAGTTTCTCAATGGAGTAAGTATGTGTCCTAATTTAGTTCAGTATGCACTACTATACTATTAATATAACATACATCTGCAGTAGTGATGCTGGTCCCCAGAGTACAGTGATGGCTCAACGCTCACAACCATATCAATTGGCAAGAAAAGCTTTCTCGGACGTTGGAGACTCACAGGTAATTTTCCAATCTTGGGATTGGGAAAAGAGAAGAGAGTTGTCCTCATTTGTGTACTTTCTGACATGTTGGAGTGATTAGTTTCACACACACGCACACACAGCCAAACAGAAGAAATCAGTCACAGCAACAGAGGCATAAAAATACATTGGATGCAGCAAAAGGCAACCCAATATCATCCGAGATGTTTGTAGCTCTTGTGACTGTGAAACTTTTGGCAGTGGAGAAAGATCGGAAATTGATGGAACAGAGAATCAGAGATGATGCTAGACAGATGGAGAAGAGCTTCATTGATGTCATGGTGAGTTGGGAATTCTATAGAATGAAAGCTTGGGAAAGGGGCCAGGGTGTAGTATGAATGTAACTAGGGTGATGTAAATCATCGAGGGGGCAAGCCTTCACTCATAGTGCAGTAGGCTTGGTATGCACAATGACAAATTATGTGACTGTGATGTCAAGAGGTCAGACCCGATGTAGCCTAGGCAATGATGTAGGTGATTGTGTTAGAGCTTTAAAGCTTTTGGTGGTAGCATGGTGTAGTCAGTACCTAATAGCAGTCATCGCTGCACATGTAAGTACAAGGTTCACTACAGACTAACACTGTACAACACTGCACTGCATTGTGCGTGATGAACACGTGGACGACGTATCGCTACATACATATATACATACATAGGTACATCGATTTTCTCGTATGAGTGATATCTGTGGGGCTCGCTTCGGCTCGCCCCAATAATTATTACATTTGTGCTGCTTTGTGAACTCCAATTCATGCAGCACTTAAGGATTTGGCATGGAGCAACTTGTAAAGGCATGTGCACACAATGGAACCTCTCTATTGACATTCCTATCAGTATAATTACATACTTTAGTTAGTAAAGCTGTATGCACTAAATTCTCTACCCCTGTTGACCAATGTGGGTGTACGTGTTTGTGTGTACTGTTAGCTCTGTGTGTGTGTGTGTGTGTGTGTGTGTGTGTGTGTGTGTGTGTGTGTGTGTGTGTGTGTGTGTGTGTGTGTGTGTGTGTGTGTGTGTGTGTGTGCATGTGTGTGTGTGTGTGTATGTGTGTGAGGGAAAGAGAGAGAGAGGAAAAAGAGAGAGTAAAGCCTTCTTTCCCATGCATATTATACTCTTGCATACATGTACAGTCACTGGAGTGGTATGACCATCCTGAGTCTTTCAAGTATCTTCTCAATAACTCCACCTCTGCTGATCAAGGGGTGGATGCTGGAATTCGAGCTCCTTCTTCCACCCCCTCCATGGCTCTGCAAGAGATGGCAGACTCCTACCTTCACCAGTCCCACTCGGTCAAGCACATTCTCTCCCCTCACTCCCCTGGAACCACACGCAGGAGCAGCCAGGACCACAGCAGCAAGAAGATGCTTGCTTACATCAACAAATTAGCCCAGTATGAAGTGAAATGTGCTCTGAAGGATTTTGAATTAATGAATCAGGTTAGTGGAGGCATTCATGCAGTCTCGTATTGATGTTTATGTTCATTCTTGTTTTGATGTATGCAACTCACTTCATCTAGCTGTCTGCGTGTGTATGTGGCTTTGATCTATTATTGAATTGTCTATTAATGTGCTGTTTTATTCATGCAGATGCAAGTGATCCAGAGGAGACAAAGGTACAGTCCAACAAGAACCACCAGTTCTGTCCATTCCCAAACCACCAGTTTAGATTCAGGACTGGGATCCTCAGAAGGCGGGTCCACCAGTGGATTGGTCAAGCCCATCCACGGCCACACCCATACCTACATCAAGGGACAGACAATGCTGAATCAGCTTTTGCCAACTCGGCAAAAGGAGGCCCAGGCGGCGGCTATTGCACTGATTTCCAACTTGCCCCAACCTGACTTGCTCCACCCCCCTGATTGGAGAGTAACACATCAGCACCATCATGGAGAGAGTCAGAAGAGGAGTCAATTGAGTGATAACAGTTCAGCATACTGCACAATGACCAGCCAATCCAGTGCATCAGAGGCACTCTTTGTCCCTCCAAGAAAGCACACACAGTCTGTCTTTACAGAGTTGGATGAGCCGTATCATCACCAGAGGTGAGGATGAGAGGGAGTGGGAAGGAATAGGAGAAAGAACTTTTTTTTTTGTAGATGATGTAATTGGACTATTATGCCTCCTAATAGTGGCACTGATTAGAGTGTGGTTTTGTCCAGCTACATGTAGCTGTTGCCGACCAGCGGAAAAGTAGTGCAAACATGGCTGCACACTCTGTACAGTAACATACACACACACACACACACATCACAGTAGACTCAGAGGTACAAGAAAGTTGAGTCAACCCAAGCACTCTTACAAGCAGCAACAGCAGCATCACCAACACCAGCACCCTCAGTCAACTCCTTCGAATTCACCAATCTCTCATTCATTGCATCGTCAGCAACAACAGCAGCTTAGTCAGAGCAGCAGAGGAGGTGGAGGCAGTAGATCAACGAGTGGAGGGGACACCCTCATCGTTTATCATCTTGACGACTTCCCAACACCCTTCGCCAAGCGGTTAGGAGGGGGAGAGATCACTTTATCAGACTTCAAGGAGAAGGTGTTCCTCAGAAAAGGAGAGTATAGGTGAGTCATCTAGTGAGTGTTAATGTACTGTATTTATCATTGCCCCATAATAATATTATCATAATATTCTATTATTAAAGGTTTTTCTTCAAGAGGTATTGTGAAGATATCCAGATGGAGATAATGGAAGAGTACTCCGATGAAGAAGCAGTGCTGCCTCTAGTTCAGGGGAAGATTATTGGACGTGTTGAAAAAATCTCTGAGACACAGCAGGGCATCTGAAAGTAATTTGGCATCATGCACATCATTGGTATACTATATATTGCTGCAGTCAATCAGTATTGAATCACTAGCTAGCAACCAATAATTGTTTGTAGTTTGCTATGCCATCACCACACAGCAATGTGACACATATAACTTGTTTTTGTACTATGACTAGCTCAAAGATCAAAGGTACCGCCTGTAGTGTATACTAATGTACATTGTGGTCGTGGTATATGGCAGTTATATAACTGCCGTATACCACGGGCACTGTTGTATATCCATGGATATGGATACAAGCTGTTTGACGTCATAGTACAAGCCACTTACACTGCACTATAGCCATATCTATGAATTGTACGCTCGAGGCGACCTTTACCACATTTGTAAAATTTTATTCCACCGAATATTTCTGCAATGCAAAGGTATCTGGGCTCGGAGAAATTTTTGTCCAGTAAAAATTTTCAGCTATATGGTATATTACAATATTTTGCTTTGATGGGGCTTTACATCTAGAAATGGAGCAGCTAGTGCACATGATTATGCTTTTAGCGCGAGAGGTTTGTGATTTCATGGCCTCTAAAATATATTGCACTCACGCATACAATGCAAACAGCAAGTTTAATGGTGATCATAAACTGCATGTGTGTGGGGGGGGAGGCGGATAAGGTATCTATTACGGTTGCATGTTTACTATAGTAAGCATTGCCATCAATAGCTATAAATGAGGTGTTGAGTGGATAGAAATTGCACATTTCAATAAGTATTTAGTTATTTCGGCATGCATGTGTGTGTGTGTGTGTGAGATCATCCTCCAGTTTAGTGTAGCTGTCAACGGAGCAAAGAGAGAAGAATGCAGTGTTTATCATTCAAGCTCGAGCCATTGATACTTTATAACAGTTAGTTAATAACTTCAAAAACCACAACGATTACATGTGCACACACACACACACACACACACTAACATGGCTCAATAAATAGATTATTGTAGTTTCAATTCCACCACTGCACCACACACGGTCCACTAATCACCTGGTCTGAATAAGTAATTCTTTACTTTCTGTCATAAAACGAACACCTCATCATCAGTGATACTTGAAGGGGTGTGGCAGTTTATCAGTTGGCCGTCCGGCTCCTCTGAGGGGGTGTGGCAATGGATCAGGTGACCATTGGGCTCCTCTATAACAATAGTACAAACTGGTGGAGGGGAATCGGTCAAATTACATGATTCTAGTCCTCCGTTAAGTTTAAGAATCTTATGCTTGCTAGCGTCTTTCTTTATTGATTTCTCTTCATCATCTTCGCTCAAGAGTAGGTTGATTTCATTATTTGAGGTGGAGAGGGTCAGAGTTGGTAGAGGCATGGGGCAAGATGCGCTCAGGCTTGCTTCAGATTCTGAGCTAGGAGGTTTATCAGTTTTTGTCACTGTCTCCATGTCCTTCCAATGCACTGCCTTTCCTGGTTTTCTTGGTGTGCCTGAGCTGACGCTACGAGTACATGGCATTGTTGGAATAGTCAACTGAGGTGGGCATCTCTTTCTCAAGTAGGAGCTTATCAGTAAGTTGATCCCCTCTGTCAGCTTGTTCATCCTTTCCTGAAGTACTTGGTCCTCCTCAGATAACTGCGTCTGTGTGTTATAAGCAGGAATAACTATAGTCAGTGATGTACATGTATAATATTATAATATCACCATAGCTACCACTGTATCATTGATAGAAATATTTTATAATTTTGATGCTTGTTATGTATAATAGACTATCATTAAAAAATCACAATTATATATGGACCAATGGAATATGA
This sequence comes from Stappiaceae bacterium, assembly GCA_964291365.2. Lineage (GTDB taxonomy): Bacteria > Pseudomonadota > Alphaproteobacteria > Rhizobiales > Stappiaceae > JBDWFY01. The sequence continues at coordinate 190,072 of OZ219972.1, read as the reverse complement.
TTTCAGTGTATCATTTCAAGGTTCAGAAGTGACCCATTAACACAAACTATAGGGAAAATTATAGTCCTCGTAAACTTTTGCTACGTGTACCAGTCATTGTTTTTGAAACTATCCATCGCTATAATATAGTAACCTGAGTGGTGTGTCACATGTATAGCAGCTGCTAATAGTTACAGTGCACATGTGGTGCATGGAGAATCATTATACATTGAGCTGAGCAGGTGTGTACTATGCTGCATGGCCGTGTACCTGTCAGCAAACAAAACAACTGACTTCCTGTATATTATACCCTCAATCTCTTTGTGTAAGCCTCAGCCCACTACATCAACAAAACCACAAGCCATATACCAACAGAGAACTGAGGGTAGCTGGCTAATATAATTTGACACATTGTGGTGTACGTGTACACACAGGGTAGGTACTTTCAGGATCATCTGTGCTAGCTGGAAAGTGCCACATTTATGTACTTCCAAAAATACTACCATGCTTTGTTGGTCTTAGACCTATATATTGTTAAAGTGGAGCTTTAACATTAATTATTATTACTACCACCTACAGGCAGAAAATTAGTGGCCACAGATGTGAATGTGCCACTAGCAATTTCCCTGGGTGTAATTTCATCCCAAGTCATTGTTGTTATTTTAATTCCCAGCTCATTTGAGCAATGGCTATCTTACAAAGTCACCCATGTCTATATGCTTCTGCCTTCCTTTCCTTTGGCCTTCCTTCCCATTAATACCTACAATCATAGAGGAAGGTATCTCACCAGTTGAGTCTTGATATTAGCCATGATAGTCTCCACTTTCTCTGTGCTAGCTTCTTCTGGATTAGCAGAGTCTGCTCTCGATCTGGAGCGACCGAGCTTAGCTGAGGACGGACGGGACCTTGACAAACCTCGTAGAGACTTTCTTTTTGTTGAGCCTCTTTCATTTCTGTCTGGAGAAAACAGACTGGCACTGCGTGGCCGCATCCTAGATGTCTCTTGGGCGGTCGAGAGGGAACGCTGTAGCACACCACGTTTTGAGGACTCAGGAGATGATGAGTCAGCCTCAACTGTAATGTAGGACCAACAAGATTATCAAACAAGTGTTAACCAAAGTATCTATAGCTAGGATGGAGTGTGAATGAAAGAAGATCAGTGTGGTACCGGGCATTCCTGAAAGGCACACCAGTAATATTAATCCCCTCTATTGGTTATTTCAGTACCAGTATACTATTTCACGCCAAGTGGTTTCTAGGCACTCAAGCATTACTAATAACTGATACTATTAGCTATCATCTGCTCTATGAATCTACCTGGCTCAACAACCTCCATGGATTGGCTCAAAGACTCCTTGGATTCTTTAAACTTCTGCCTCTTGTTCTTCTCGTTTTGGTGGATAGCCTTGAGGAAGCTCAGCTCCTTCTTACTGATGGGAGATGGTAGAGACGAGCTTAGTAAGGCTCGATTTTGGTCGGGAATGTCCAGAGATAGCTGCTGTCGGAGGAGAGCCGTCCTTCTCTGAGGCTGTCTCGAATCCTGGGTAGGCGAGGAATCAGTACTCTCGGACCGCGACAAAGCGGGGTTAATAAGTTCAGCTGTGGCCATTCTTGGGATCGTTGCAATAGTGGAAACAGTTAACGGCTATTTGGCTCGATTTACAGCTCAGTTTGATCCAGATTCTTCAACGCAGCCAGTGTTTTACGTACCTTTGTCTGAGTAAGCGAGTGTTGATAGCTAAGTAGCTCGTGATTCGGGACTTTGCGTAGGCCTTGGGGCTTTGTGTTGTTTTTATTCGTTTTTATGCATCTACCCACAAAACATGTAGGGATGTGCGTCAAGAATAAACTGAGAACTCGTTGCATTGGATTTTTATGCGCATGTGCAACCTTGAGTGCGCGGGCCGCCGCTACGTCAAGTTGCGCATGCGCATTAAATTAGCCCGCCTTTTTCCAAGGGACGCATACTTGTACGTAGGAGTGCCAGATACTTATTATTTAGACTATGCAGTATCCATGGCATGTTCATATATCTAGCTCCAACTGCAGGTGGGCACAGGTAATATGATCACATGTGCGGTGCAGTCGCGCTGTCAAGCAAGCAATTAAGACTCAATTGAAGACAGAGTGATTGGTTTATTGAAACCTTCATGGGTGCAGCATTCCCAATAACAAACTTGACAAAATATATGGGTATTGACAATCATACCAATGATAACCATTGTGCACAGAGACACCAAACTTGAACATAACAAAGCACACACACATAACACTGAAACTTGAGAACAGACTGATTGACAGAAAATTGAATTTTGAAAGTTTATTAAGCTTGTTGAGAGCTTCGTTCAAAAAGTTTTTTTGGTGACCATTTAGTTGCAGCTTGGTCGATGGACATGTGTCTTGTTGTCACCTGAGGAGATGATGAGCTTCTGCCTCTAGGTTCACACTCCTCATCACTGTCTATCGATTTACGCATCATCACTGGGCTTGAAATCTTCCTATCTGTGCTGACAGGATAGCTAGCAGAATTCTTTAGCTTTGAGTGACCCCTTTTCTGTATTTTTGGTGATCGGAACTGCTTCCTCTCTGGAGCCTGTCTGGAGAATTCGTATCCCTCATTTGAGAAGGTGTTTTCGTAATCCACTGTACAATCTTCGGCCTCGCGAATCACACAATTTGCTATGTCCAAGTGTGTGAATCCATTGTATGTGCCACAGCGACGCATCTTTATCGGTTTTCCTCTCGAATAGCCTGGGTAGTCACCTTCAACTATTGTTCCATCTGCTCTTCTCTGGATTCCAGGGACAACGCAAGTCAGGTTGCCCGTTGAGCGAGCAGAACGGAGCAGCTGGAGTCTAGGAGAGTCTTGCCTCATAATTGAGATTGTTGGTGGAGAAAATTGTCTCTTTAGCGACAATCTGTCGTCTTCTTCTGAGCTCTGAGAGAATTCTAGGCTGTTCAGACTGCTTTGACTGCCCGTGGACTTGCCATTATGGAAGGGGCAGTTTGGCTGATTGCAGTGACAGATTAGCGCGTCTGTTTCCTTGCGCAGTTGTTCGACTTCTCTGAGCAGGTCCACGAGTTCGTTGGACATCGGCGGCTGCTGTCTGTATCTGTCCCACGTAACGCGGCAAGGGGCTTCTGGAGTGATAACCTGTACACAAAAGTGAAAGAAACAAAGACGGTTATTAATATGTTGCATTCCATCGTTATTTTGCAGCTAGCTACACAGCTGATTTCGTAGTTGGCGCCAATGGCGCGCTACGCTAGATCGGTACTTTTCTCCTTACCTGAATAACTGGGACCACACTCATTTTCTTCGTGATTCTTACTTTCTGCTTCTTGCAAACGAAGGTTTGTTAGTAAAAACAGCTAACTTTGTCATGTAGCGACTCTTTCTTAGCAATCAGGCGATGGGACGCGCCTTTTATAATGTTTCCAGCGCGGGCTCGGTGTACATGTTCGCGTACTACTATACTGCACATCGCGGAATTTGCGGTGACGCACGCATACCAGCGGTTTCCGCATATCGCATGTCCAAGCATTGGGCTTGTGAATACAATTACACGCTCGATTCCGAGAAATCATTACCTATTAACATTATAATGAGTGCAGTAATACGAGTATACTCTGCATATAAACACAATATAAATTTCGCGCAATATTACCAATATTAAGACCATACTATCAAGCATTTTATATAGTATAAATGGACAATATTATTTAACTGGCAGGTGTCAGCACGAGGGTAGATAATTTGACCCCATAGGAATTACTGGTTGATGTACCGTGACAACCTTTTGTCAATGTTGGGAGCTAAAAATGTCTGATATTTACTTTGTAGATTAATCAAAAGGATGCACAGCTTTGTAAAAATGGAAAAACAGAATCAAGTCCAAGGATACTATAGGATAGGTGTTCAATGAAGTTCGCCAGGCATATTTCCAGTGTAGCTCTGTGAGGAGGTGTGTGTGCAGGCATGCATACAGGTGAAGAGGGAGAGAAAGACAGTGAGAGAGAGAGAGAGAAAGAGATGTAGGAGTCTTGGTTTAAAATCTACTCACTCACACAATTATAGATTACATGATTGTACATGACAAATTTGTCACCTTTAATTACAGGAGAGTTTACACTACAAATCTGCCGACATGTGTAGAACTAGGGGGTACCAAAGGGAGTCAGGTTCCAGTAATTGGTACCAAAAAAACAACCACCATTCCCAGAAATGTGAGTATATACAAATTAATAATTAAACCCTTATCAAGCACACAAAAGAATCGATGTCTCACTTGCCAAAGGAGTTATTACCACTCCTTAAACATGTACCTGTTTGGGATTTGGAGGAACAAAGGTGCCAGATTGTCAACACCTCTTTGAAGAATTGGCTCATACTTTAGCCTCTGCAGAGAGAGAGAGAGAGAGAGAGAGAGGGAGAAACAAATAAACATAAATTGAATGAAGTGTAGCATTATTTTAATACAATTACATTATCTCACTAGCACATTCTTTCCATTGCCAATGCAATTAACATAATCAATTTAATTATCACACGATTGGTCCTATCGGGAGAAAGTGTTAAAGCTACTAACCGTATCCTCCCAGCTGAATTGCAAGCATTTGTGTCTTAACTCCTCCACGAGTGAAACATTCACATTTAAATTCCCAGAGCGAACAACTGGAGCATACCTCTGCAAAGTAAGAGAGAGAGAGAGAGAAAGAGAGAAAAGATTAGACAAGTACCACTGTATTGTGTGCATATGTGACGTAGATGTGTAACACAATCGCTAAAATTAGTTGAATAAGGCATGCAGTCAGTTGATCCAAGTCTCAAGTTGTATCGTTTGAAAAGCAAATTCGTACTCTTTAAAAGGTGACATTGGAGAGCAATATTAATAACGTACACTGATAGGACACGTTATCACAGCTAGCATAACCTCCTACAGCCCAGGTATGGAGGATGACAGAAACAGTAGCTTTGTACCCAGACTCTATCCGTGTACCTAGCAGTAATAGATACACTGATGTAATATAGTCAGGGGACAACTGAGCTGTGGATTGCATAAGAAAGTAGCTATAACCGGCTTGCTAGCACAACAACGTGTTACATGCATGGCAGTACATGTCATGTGACCAGCTATACATTGCACAGTTTTGTGAGCCAAGTTTTGTGATATGATAGCGCGTAATTGGATCATGTTATTATCATATCCACCAAAACTCCCTTTGTAGCTGTTTAGTGGATGCAAAGCGCTTTCATACGGCTGGAAAGAAACATACCACACTGTATGGCAAAATTCATGAGGCCTGAGTTTGTGCTGTGATATTATTAGCACACATTGCTACTATTTTGGGCAGCCAAGGGTACTATAGTTAACATGGGGCAAGTAATGAATAACATTAATGTTGGTATGTTATTCACTTTTAGAGGGTCACTTAAAGTGGATTTCCTTCTTCTTCCATAGAAATACACACATTCATTAACGACCACATGTGCACATACACATATCATTTCATAAATTTAAATGTGATATCTTGCATGCTATCACATGCTGTGCTTGAACTTACTTGCTGATTGGAGGTCATTCAATCACTAATTTAGGAAAAGTTTAGATCCTATATGACCTGTTACAGCAATCACCCCCATGTGGGTCTAATGGCTCACAAATGGCAAAAATCTCCAAATTAAAATTTTAAGCCTATAGTGCTACAACAACCCCCCCCCCCCCCCCCCCCCCCCCACTTCTTTGAGAGAGTATCTCACTTCCTTCAGCTGCACATGAATTTGCTGATCGGAGCTCGTTAGCATTCTCTCTAATCGTTCAGAAAAAGTTCAGGTCCAATATGACCCCTAGAAAGCTCATGTCCATGTGTTTACCAACCTCCCTCCAAGTGGGTCTAATGGCTATGAATCAATGACACAAAAGAATCTCTAAATTAACGGCCTGTTAAAGTGTATCGGTTTATCATCTATCACTGCCGCCTTGCACCCAGGCGGTAATTGTTTTCCGATCAATCAAGCGTGAACTCCCAAAGAACTGGAGTGTCCTTTTAATCCTTATTGTACTCCTTATTGCTGTAGGTATGTATGTACGTTAGCGTGTCTCTCTTAACGCCCCAAGTGTGTCACATTGCCATGACAATCCTGTTTACTTACCTCCCACAGTTGTTTCCTTGTATCAGATATAGAACTTCGGAGAATTGTGTACTTGGCAGTGCACGAGGATAATGTGTATCTGCCTCTCAGAATTGCATGCGTACACCACATTGCCACGTAACTCTCTTAGTGATGGTATTGAAGTATAAGTTGGAGCTCCAAACTTAATCCGCACATAGGTCTTAATTTACTTGACCTCTGTTGTAGTAAGAATTACTTGGCCCCCACCTACACTAATATATTATACTATGTATAATATTATTATACCTGCTCAAGAAGGTCATGTATGAACTTCACAGGATCACTCACTCCACTGGCAACAAGTACCTGTGTGTGTGTGTGTGTGTGTGTGTGTGTGTGTGTGTGTGTGTGTGTGTGTGTGTGTGCACGTGTGTGTGCATGTGTGTGTGCATTGCAACGAGATATATTCCGAACAAGACTACGGAGAGAATAATCATTCTTTTGCAATAGCTGACAAATCGCATATGGCAGCAAAGATCTTATTTACTATCAGCAATTCATGCAGGAAAGAGTGCATGTGGGCGTGGTTCACACAAGTCTACTTCGGTAGTCAATATTCAATTCTTGGAATGGAAGTAAGGTCATGGATGGTCAACGCTTCATCAATAAATTTAATTTAAGCTAAGCTGGTTAATAATGGTGTTTATGTAGTCGTTTAGGGACAACATACCACTGGCATTCAGTAGAGAGAGGGAGAGGTCAAGGTCAATGGCTTTATTGGTGTACTGAGAGAATTTCACAATAATACGAGATCCTTGAGTGTAATTAATGGGAAATTGCTTTTGTTAAAAATATGCACAAGATGGAAGCAGGATCTTTGATCAGGGAGAGAGTGGGAGGGGCCTAATAATGCTTTAATTTTTAATAATCACTTCTTTGGAAAGGAAGCAAGCTATTCAAAGGAGCATGAGCATTACGCCCTCCTGACAGGAGAGGGGGGGGGGGGTGGGGTGAATGGGAGAAGAGAGAGATTTTCTTTCTCTTGCTACTTCACATGAAATCCAGGAAGCTGCACCACATAGCTATTGTGGAATAGGAACAACCACGTCAGTCCAACAACAAATTAACTTACACTGAGAGCAAATACCAACTATTTTCACCATACATTTCTACGGACATCTTGAGGTTAGTTAAAATACATGCAAGAGAACAACTTAAAATTGTGTAATGTGCTGTCTTTTCTTAGTAGTTCACCATTGCACACTCACTCTGTGGTTAGCTAAGGTTAATTAAGTGGGAGTTACCCGGCTCATATTACCTCATCATTACCATGTCATAATACTATAGCACGGACCTCTTTGGCACTCCCTCCCTACATGACAAAGTGTGGGTGAGACAATTTGTACTCCAATTACTGTTGCCATGGGATATGTTATGTCATACAGAACCTGAGCTAGCTGGAGGCAACAGTCTCAGACAATAAAAAAACTACTCCCCATTCTGATGTTTCATTGGACGATTGCTCCAACCAATTGTCTGCCCGCCTACAATACTATTTATTTCATGTGGGCATGCGCTGAGGGAAATACAATGAACAGATGGACGGACATACATCCACACATTTGATTGGGTACGAAAGGACGAAAAACAGAAGATCGTTAAGAGTACAATGGTTGGGGGTCGGGGAGTAGTTTTCTATTGTGTGTGTACAAATCATGAGTTACACACTCTAGTTGGTTGAAACCAGCCATGAAATTGCAACATTTTTCAGTCAGTAGGCGCCAGAAAAAATTTAAAATTTAGGATATTGTCAAGGGTGTCAGAATTAATGAAGTGAAAATTAGTGGTTGCTGAGAACGAGAAGTACATGGCTTAAAACGTATGGAATATACTGTTGTTGTATCCATGCGGGCTCATTCCCAGCTTCAATGTTATCATATTTCAGCATGTGACATGGGAATGGACCCGGGGATGAAGCTGAGCATAGAACTATAGGTGGGTGTAAGAATGGGAGGTACGTTGCAACTTTATATATTGACCACTACATCTACTGCCTGTATGAGGTTCCACTATCCATAGTGACTGATATATCATCTAGTCAAAAAATTAACGTTGCCATGATACCACTGAATCTATAACTACCGCAATCTTTCCATGCTTTAATTAACCATGGGGGCAGGCAATTTTTATCCTAGTTAAAAAATGTGCATAAATGCTCCCATGCATGAAAGCCGAAACTACCGACAGATATCTGGCCTGCAGCTGTGGTAATGTACAGACATACATACATCAAAAACCCGGCATACATGCATTGGTGACGATGGTGCACATGGGGTGTGTATGAAAGCACAAAAAGGTGCTGTAATGTGAGCACATACCATATCAATGTAGATTTTAGTGGCCTTGAGGAGCTCATCATGCCCCCACTCAGACTCAAATGGAACAGGCAGGGAATAGCTGTGTATGTGGGTGTATGTGTGTGTATGTATGTATGTGTGTAATGTATGTGTGTGTGTGTGTGGTGGGAAGTGTGGGGGGTGGGTGGGTAGAGGAAAGATATAACGGCATTGATGTATCAAGGAGGAAAAGAGAGTTGTATACAAACTAGCTATCCTGAGGAAGTCCATCAAACTTCTCAGTGACCTCTTTCACTGGAGGAAATTTAGATCATTTGAAAGAATAACTTTAAGGCTAAAGAACTTAGCGGATAAAAAAAGCATGCTAATAATATGCTAAGTCCCTCAATCTTTCAATCACGTTGCCTGTAAAGTTTGCAGCAATTTATGTACTAATGATCATCGTATTGACCCACTAGAGTTGCAGAGTTCAAATACTTCCAACCTGGCTACCTAGCCAGGGGATTTTTCAACGGCATTTTTTCACTGGAAATGATTTCCATTTAGTCAACTTTGCATCACATGAAAAGGTTAATATTTAATTAGTATTGACACTGGCTAAATTAAGCTAAACTTGACCAGTACTTAATAGGATCGTATACAATTTAATAAGTCACTCAAAGAATGTAATAATATTATTGGAATGCAATAAACTGGCCCACCACATCGCTGAGTTTACGGTATAAACACCGCTGAGGTTATTAGAGGTCACCTATACCAATTATTAAACTATTAGAACCAAATGACCAGCCGATTAATGAGGGCCACTCACTCACTCACATGTGGTTGATGAGAGCATATTCCGGGGCATCGCTCCAAACATTCACTGATACACTCTCACTCAGTGTCTCTACATGATGGAACCAGAATGGGGGCACAACAAGCATGTCCCCCGCACCAACTTCAGCCACAATGGCCCCTGCCCTAATGACGAAACATTATTATGTCATGGTGCAATGTAATTAAATTTGGCTCCTAAAATTCGTTTACATACTTAGAATAAAGTGGAAACTTTTCCAAATCTGGTTCCAATATATCAACCTGACTGTGCCCATAGTGCTATGTGGTAAAAAAAAGCATCAGTGTAGATTAGCACAATTATTATTTTTTTTTACTGGGTGCAGACAGGGATAGAGGTAGAGGGTCTGTGTTGGAGGAAAGAGAGTGAATCTCTTTCGACCTTGCAGCTGCACAAAGAAGTTGAAGGTACAGTCGTAGTGGGTGTGAGTGATTAGACCCTCTCTACCAATCCAGAGGTTGACCTGGAGGGGAGGAGAGAGAGAGAGAGAGAGATCGAGAGTGAGAGATGTCAACAAAGGGAAGTTTAGATTTCACCACGGAATATAAAAATTAATCTACAATTATCCTTCCCTTCCTACCTCTGTCTATCCCTGTCAACTGTGTGTGGCTGAGAAGCTCAGCTATGCACTACATCATAATTATGCAAATGAAATGGCCTCTGTCGTCATAAGATAACATGAGACCCCATATCATCAAAGGATGAGTAATTTCCATGTGAGAGATGTATCAGGTGTCAAAACACTTGAGAAGCCAAGGCAACACGACAGAGATTAATATGCTTTGGAGGGGGGCGTGGCAGCAGCAAGAGGTAGTATCAAATTAGTAATAAATTACAGGAACACCCTCAAGAAGATTCGAGTACACATGCCCTCGGGTACAATAGACACGATGCTCAATGACAAACAGCTTTACATCATTTCGCAGAACTAAGCAGACAAATAATGTGAACTACACCAACATGGTGTCTAGTTGCTCAGATCAAATTAAACGAGGAAAGATCTGTGCAGTCTGAACCCACAGGCAAGACAAAATAATTTTGTACGTAATAGGACATTGTTACCCAACTCCTGGACACAGAAATACCAAGAATCAACAACATGCACACAGCAAAACTTACAAATTATTATAGAACAAGAAATCAACACCAAAGAATGTATGTACGTAAGTGTGTATGTGTTTGTGTACCTGTACGTTATCCTCGCTGAGAATGAGCTCTCTGATTGGTTGGATGTAGCCAGTGATGTCAGGAAATGACGTCCTGAAATAGTGAAATGTAGGGAGAGGGGAGAAGACTCATACAAACATATTTGTTGTTTGTTTGTGTGCAATATGACTAAGGATGACATAAATTGGACTGACGTAAGAGTAGGGAAAGTTCACAACAAGAGTAGACATACTGGTATTTGTCAGTACACATAATGGTCAGTAGATACAGTGGTGTGTAATAAATCATAGACAGAGTAGATCTATGGACTGCACCACATAAGAGTAAGTACGCGTGTGGGGTGGGGGAGGGGAGAGTTGAGGAGACACAAGATTGTCTATAGTACAATGATCTCCACGCATGCAAGAATACTAGTAGATATATTGGCATAGCAACATGATGTAATGTGTTTAGGAACAAGAGAGTGCATGTAAGGGGTTTCTAACGAGTAGTGGGAGAGAGTGCTTTCAATAGCATAGTTCCTCTAAAACAGATGGGCACCACCTGTTTACTTGAGAGAACCCCTTAATGACATCACGATATTGTGAGCTGAGCTAGGCTAGCTAGCTCAGTGTTTGTGTGCATATAGGGAGAAGTAATGAGTGCCATGTGCACAATATGGCCTGGTCAACGAGACAAAGAAGATTACCTCGTACAAGGGCTGTCAGGTAGAAAAATGAGGTTCAACGAGGTCTATTTCTCAATGACAAGGGTACCTCCATAATTGGAACAGCTCCACACTTCAGTGCTAACATGAGGGCTCAGGTTATGTAAACTTTCTACTAGCAGGATGAATGTATGTTGGTTTGTTAACTACACACTCTTAAATTCTCTCATGAATGGGGTGCAACTATAATTAATATGTGTACATAGGAAGGAACATCCCCTCCTTAAGGACTACATCCAGGATTTGTTTCAAAACGTAATAAAATAATGAGCCACACACACACTCACACACACACACACACATACACACACACACGCACACACACATACATACACATACACACACTCACACACATGCACATACACACATGCGGAACTAAGTGCATGAGATGCCTATAGCTCACAAAACACTGCTGTATAAACTTGCTGTCATACTTTTGCCATATTCAGCACATACCAGTGCTAATACCTAGTGTGTATTTGACATGAAATAATTACTACCTAACTAATACTACTAGTCATGTGTGGGACAAATCAGCCAGAGAGACAAAGATAACAGCTGAGGGTGGTCACCATGTACATAGTTCTAGTGCCATGTGATCTAATTGATATCAACAAAGGGAGATGGGCGAGGGAGGAAAGAGGGAGGTGGAGTGCAGAGCTGGTCTTTACAAAAGGAAGAGATCATTGAAAGGACGACTCATAGAGTTCCTATGATTATCATTTGCGGTGACCTCTTCAGACTAATGATAGTAAATGAAGAGTGTTAGCTGCTGGCTGTGTATACCCACAAGGGCAGGGATGCCCCATATCACATACATGTCTACTTAACCGAAGGTACAGCACCATAATTAGACAAAGCTCATTCTTTGACACTAATTATAGTATTTTGTGATTTGTTGCAACTGATCTACATTGTACGTGTATCGTAGTCCATCGCCAACTGTGTACACATTTGTATCATCACACTTGCAGGCACAAGTAACAAAATTTGATTTTAATGGTTCATTACTTGAAGAATTTGCTACATTTCATTGGTTTACGCGCATCTGCCATGACTCTATCATAATTACATGTGCCTGTTGATGGAAGGCAATGTTTAATTATAACTAGGGGTTCCGTTTGTTCTTCCAATAACACTAATTGGTTGCAATTGTCATACGTACATCAAAAATTTTTCTAAAGAAAAGGCCACCCTAAAACTACCATATATGGCATGTGTTTGTATCTTCAAGGAAATTCCAGATCTACCACTAAGAGTGTAATATAATGGTGTACTCCCACTACTGTGATAACTTACGCATGTACCTCATTGGTTTGGCAATTTTAATTAATTGGACTTGCCATACCTACTTTAGTTACTCCTGGTACTATTGTGAATAAACTCTGGAAGTAAACTTTAATCTATTATTCTAACCCTGTATCAAATTTTGGTATGTCCTGGAAGTAATACCCCCACTTTCTTTGATAAAGTGTGGATTGGTTGATAGTTCTTGTCAGAAGTGGAAGTTTGAAATGCATACAGACAGACAGACATACATGTACATATACACAGACGGATGTTACATTTCTCCAATCAATAGGGTGAGAGACGGACGGATGGACATACAATGTATGTACCCTAGTGTTCCTTTTGTGTCAACTGTGCTCAATTGAGCCTGGCTATCGGCTTACAACATCAATAGAGAAATATATCTCATATAAGACTATTACGCACAAAGACGGACCGACCAACCAGAGACCTGTCAAAGTAACAAAGTAATGTACGATTGCTAAACTGAGATGATAGTCTAGCACAACAAGTAGAGTTGACTGGTCCATGACAGGACAAGCTGACTGATGTAAAGTAATGACAGTACAATACTGAAGCTATCAGTCTCTGCATGAAAGGTCATGGAATAGTTTCAAATTGGGTACATATAGTACAGAACTATATGCTCAAAAGGGAAAAAAAATGACGTGAATACTCTCAGTTCAAGTCTACTACATTACATCACCATTGAATATGTGAATATGGATTAAGGGGGTCGGCACCACACGCTGAGGACGCACTCATAATGGTCAGGTAATGTTCATTCATAGACACATGTGGAGAAGCTCCGTGTGAATATAATTTCTAACATAAATAGACCAGGATTGTATTACAGAATGCAGCACAAGGCAGTCAAGGTTTGCTCATGAATATAATTATGTACCTTCACACACATACACAATAATACTAGTCTCATTCTCAGGCTCTATTCCTGGATTTTCAATGTTGGAAGTGTTTTGCCTCACTTGCATAAGCAAGCAAAACTGTGGAGCTAGGTTACTATGCCTTTTTTGCTAGTGATGAAGGCTGTTTGTGTCAAGCATGAACTACAGCTCTATATATTTGATACTGGCATGACATCATTCACTGTAGTCTTTGATGGTGCCTAGGCAACCGTGAAAGCCAGGGGCAACATGCTGATGAAACAGCTGTATGGAGTGGGGGAGGGAGCATGTATGGGGTACGATTATGTGGCTAAAATGGAAGGGTAAAGCTGATGATATAGTGTGTTTGTGTCACAGAGAGAATTGGTCATGCATGAAAGTAACTCCAAATATGGAGAACCAACGCATAGCAAGGCATGAGCGGCAAGTGAACATGTAATTGTATATGAGGTCTTTGTGCAGCAAAACAAGGTAATATTACAGAAACACTGGTGATGTAATCACTCCATATATGGCACGTTGAAATGTATTGAGAAGAGAGATGAAAAACGTATGGCATACTTGAACAAACTGTGTGAGGGAGGACAAAGCTTACAGTAGATTGTTTATGTCTACTGCAAGCTTTGATGTCCTCACACAAGTATGCCATGTATTTTTCTCTCTCTCTTTTACGATTCAATAAGCCATATACGAGCAATGACATCATCGGTGTTGGTAGAAAAGATGCAGAAATTCTGGAGGATCAAATTCAATGATAAAGTTGACTGACAGCCAGGGCAAGAAAATCAATGAGAGTAGTAGCGTACGTGAGAAAGTCGAGCAGAAAAGAGGAGATGAATAAATTATGATTACACATTTCCATGAAGCAGTGTGGCACCTAAACAAAGAGAACTCATGGACCATCAATTTAGCTAGTTCTATGACTTAGGTCAGTAACACCAGCAGCCAAAACATGGAAGTGATGGCAGACAATAAATATGGAAGAGAAGGTGATGATCTAGCACCAAGAAAGAATCTAATTAGTTAAGAAATTATGGATGGGAGGGGGGGGGTGAGAGAGAGAAAGAGAGAGAGAGAGAGGATACCGACATTCATGCATGGCTGAGCAATTCAGGTAACAGATGACACCTAGTTGAACTCTTTAATAACATCAAAGACTAATTACCTGGGAGTTGACCCTTGATAATAGAAGTAACGTCAGTGGGAGGGAGAATGAGGGAAGGAGAGGAGGAGAGAGGAAATAGGTTACATATATTATATATGGACAAAAGAAACAAGTTTTTTGTCTGGGGAACAGGGAATGTATGCACGTTGCCGTGGTGAGCCTAACTACCTGGAATGGAATGTGCATTGTGCTGTGTACTAGTATGGTGATTTGGAACATTGGTCAGCTGAGTGAGCGTGTGGGTGAGTTAGTGACACGTAGGTAGTTCAATTAAACTGAACATGCTTCGAATTATAATACCGCCGTCGCTCTATGTTGCTGAGCTGTGTATGCTACAGTATGACATCATCAACCCACACTTGCTCCCCCTCCTCCCTCCACACTCACACACATCCCACACACACATACAAAGATAAGCCAATTAGTCTATTAATAGAAAGCTATGACAATTACCTGAGAGACGAGACTTCTTGACTAAAGTAGAGAAACGGCCCCTCCCTGGGATCAGCCGGTGAACCCTGTACAGTAGAAAAAAATGATTATGTGATGGAAGGTACTATACTAAGGGTCACTTTGGGTCAGTGATTAGGTGGTCAGGATGATAAAGAAATTACAAATTTCAGGGGAAAAAAGGTTTTGAGGGGAGAGGGAGTGGAGGGGCTATCCTGCATAGAAATAATTGACCGCACTGTACACTAAATTCTTAAAGTTTGCTTTGGGTCAATAATTTTGCTATATGAGAGCAAGGGTGGGGATAACGAATTGTGCAGTCATAAAATTCAAGAGAAAATACGACCATTTCTATTTCTTTTTGATGAGATATTGATATGAATGGGAACCATAGCTGAAGTGATGGAAGGGATAAGTTGTGAAATTTTGGATTCGATTCCTCCTGGAATTAAAGAAATAATCTTGAGCAGCTACTAAGCATGATTATATAAGAGGCAGTGAGCTATAATTAGTGGCAAATCGCAAATAAATTAATGGTGATAATGATACTTGATTGGGATCAAATGCTAAAACAATTCTCTAGTCTGGGCACGCTCACCAATGCACAAATGATCCATGTGCGTCACTACTGCACGCTCACTGAGACCTAAGGCAAGCGTGTGCACACAATTACTATGCAATTATTACTATACATCCACTGTCGCACACTCACTGACACTTTAGATAAGTGCATGCACTCAATTCCTAAGCTAATTAGCAATTAGCTTAGGGGTACCTTAATTAGAGTAGATATGTGAAGAAACACACCATAAAAATAATTAGATCATACTTGTAACAAATGGTGCAACCTGATTGGTCCACTCACATCCTCTATTCCACATAAAAACCCACGTAACTCCATAAAAAACCTTGTACCTCATATAAAAACCCATGTTTATGATTGCTTGCCGCAACATACTGATTAATGTGATAGTAACAGAGAATTATACATAATAAAATATAGCTAATGCAGCCGTGAAGAGACTCAGCTCAATATCCAGGTAGAACTCACTCTCCATCTTCTCTTTCTCTTTGTTTACAGATGCTATGGTTTATGGTTACTAGGTTACTTGGCCTTGGTTACGGCCGCACTGCTAAGCTTGAGCGCGTGCACCGTATGATCTAAACTGGTTAGATACTGTTTAGTTGGTTTCTACGTGATTTAGAAGCCCTCAGAGCTCTGTAGAACCCTCGCTTTGCTCGGGATTCTACATACAGCCCTTCGGTCTTCTAAATCACATAGAAACCTCCAAAACAGTGTCTAACCTATATATATATCTCACCTAATACATTCATCCAATAGAGTCACAGGACATTATGAGTCATAATTCCCTCCCCTAGGCATGCAACTTGTAGGGAATTATGAGCCATAATTCCCTCCCCCTGGCAGTCACTGCAACCAATCAGAATCATTGTTTGCTTCACATAGTCTTACAACAAAGTCCACACCATTGAATGTGTATACACAGATGTGGTGTTCTAGCCTACTTTAGCGCTAGCTAGCTCGAGTCAGTATTGTTATCACTGTAGTTGAAATTACTTGCTTGTTGTTGTTGAAGCTACTGTCGTTAACGGGAAGCCCAGTTGCTGACACACTGTGACTGGTTGATGGATAGCTAGCAGAACTTGAGATGATCAGTCCAACAAAGCAGCAATTAAGCCATTGTCGGCGGTCCCTTCCATTTTCGATTTTCTTTTGTTTACTGTGGCAGTTGCTATGGAAGACTCATTGCTCGCACACTGCTCTATCATACTCTATGGACCAATCAGATGGGCTATATAAAAGTTAAAGCCCAGTTGCCAGGGATTTATGGCAACGTAAACCCCAGGCAACTGGGCTTTAACTATTACTTATTAGACAGTTTGGTTCACAATTGCCAAATTAAACTCCATCTAGTGTACATAATATGAACCTACTACTATAAATATGACAGTACCACTGAAAAATCCACGACTATTAAAAATTTAATAGTCCACAATGGCCATTTTGGACCAAACCGCCAAATTCTAATACTTCTGGCTGTAAGATATGTACAAACATACTGATGGTATTATTACCCAGTGCAGGACTTGAGGTATGGTAGTGTTCACTTTGACATTAAAGTCCTCCCATCTTTCGTTGACGATAGGCTCCAGAGGTTTGCTGTCATGAAATGTCATGAAACTTCTCTTCTGTTCCTGCAAACAATGACATCATAATGACATCACCTACCTACTTATTCTACGTCTATGTACATATCACAGGGACAAATAGTCCAGAATATATGATAAAAAAATATTATAATCACATGACCATATGTACCATAGAAATTAACAGGTTTATTGTAGTCAGATTGCTTGCCATATGGGAGGTAATCTTACTGATATATCTACTTACATACTTAACATACTTTACAAGCTGATGATCTAACATGGGACAGGACGTGCTATGGATAACTATGCACAGTGCACAAAGGTGGCATCAGTGCCATGCGATATGCACGTACTACCAGTGGCAGATCTAGAGGTGACCTTATTATTCTCATGCACTAGTTCTCAGACTTGTTACTGACTTGTCTGTGGGACATCACAGTAGGCAGCCTCTGAGAAAGAAATGAAGTGGTGAACTTTGTACGAGCAAGCCATCTATTGTAAATAAAGTACACTTAGGATGATGATAAATTATTGAGCATTTATTCTAACAGACCTGTCAGCTACGGTGTCTGTGAGAATGAGAGGCACCCTGGATTCAGCTATCTCCCTGTATAGATATGCAACAATGTCATTATTGGTCGCCTCACAAACCAAAGCTACCTGTAGCTTCTGCCATCAAGGGGCTGTCTTTGTACATAAGATACTTGATTTCCTTCTAAGTATGTGTGCAGTTGAGTGTATTACAATAGAAACTGTTATGGAACAGTGTCTTCCATGTAGTGTTGGATACAGACAAAGTGGGCGTGGTCACACATGGTAAACAAAGATATACCAGCGTTTGATTGTGGCTGATTGTTTTTATTATAAAGAACATAGACAGCTACGGCCAGCCCTAGAGCCACCACACCTCCCGCCAACCGCCGCCACCATCCTCCAGGGCCTTCTTTCCAAAGGCTCGGCTTCTTTCTTGTTGCGGTTGGCTTTGATCTCTGCATCGTTTCCGGTTGGAAAGGAAGTCGACTGGCTTCACTCTTTTGTGCTTGCATGCACGCGCGAAATGCCCAAACGTTATGTCACGAAGCGCGAACAGCTTCGAATTAGCGCGCACATGATTACCCAATAAGTCTACATTTATAAACAGCTAGCTGCCTGGACAGACCACCAGTTAGATATACTTTTTCGCGCGCCATGGACACCACGAGCAACGGAACAGGGAACAGCTCTTCGGATGGCATAGCAGGTGTGATTGTAATTCCTCGAGACAGCGACAACCTAGCCTTGTGTGCTATTGTAACGTTTGTCATGCAAATGTCTTTCTATGTTATTGCCTGCACCTGTAAGATCGACACAGTCACTGATTTCGCGGGCTCTTCCAACTTTGTGGTACTGGCAGTCTTGACCTTTGGACTCAGTGGAGTAATCACCCCTACAATAATTTATTAACGCCGTGTTAATGATTTTCTTCCATTACAGACTTATAATCCTCGACAGATTGTGCTGACGGTGCTGGTATTTCTGTGGGGTATCCGGCTTGCGTCCTACCTCCTTATTAGGATACTCAAAACAGGCAAAGATGAACGCTTCAATAAAATTCGCGACAACCCTCTGAAATTCCTCGTATTTTGGATCTTCCAAATCCTGTGGGTCTACACTGTCAGTCTACCAGTCATTTTTGTCAATTCACCCGTTGCCCCTCAAGTACAATTTGGTCCAGCAGACTATGTTGGAACTTTTGTGTTCGCCTTTGGACTTCTGATAGAATTCATCGCAGACACTCACAAGTTCATCTTTCGGAGTAATCCCGCCAACAAGGAGAAATGGATGGATAGAGGGTTATGGAAGATATCTCGTCACCCTAACTACCTAGGAGAGATCATTTTGTGGTGGGGAGCATTTATTGTGAGCGCGATGATCCTGGAGGGTGCCAAGTGGGTGGCTGTGATCAGTCCTCTCTTTGTGTCAATGATTCTCATATTTGGCTCTGGCATTCCACCACTGGAGAGAGGCTCTGACAGAAAATATGGACAGTAAGCAAGCTATATAATTATAAAACCACTATCAGTGGTGGTCTTTCCAAACTACATGCATCCACCCTGTATACTGGTATGCTTGTATTTTCTTTGTATAGCATCTAGTAGCTACGTATAAGGGCCCGGATCAGGATACATTATACAATTTAACTACAACCATACAGCTGCTATTCTCATCTCACAGCAATCCTGACTACATCAAGTACAAGAAATCGACTCCACCCCTCCTGTTTGGTATCCCCCCACTCTACCATGCGACCCCTTACATCCTCAAGCTGGTATTTTGTTGCGAGTTCCCATTCTACACTGTAAAGCTGGAGTCAGACGTTGATGGAAAGAAGACAGCTCAGGAGGAAAGAGATAGACTCAGGGAAGCAGATGTGGTGGAGAAACAACCTTTACAGAATTAAAAAAATTCTCTAGTTATACATGTAGGTCTAGGCTGTTACAGTGATTATTCCATCTTATGTGTAAATAATGCCAGATTGGTGTAGCACATTTTCTTCGTAATGAGTGACCCCAAATCAAGAAGTTTACTGAAAAGCCTGTATTACTGCAATATCTTCTTTCTATTGGGCTATTCCAGTTAATGGGGATACACCCCCACGGAGGAGTAAATTTTGATTTACCCCCCAAGAAAGCCTAATTATTGGACATTACCCCTCAAGAACCAATTATAAATCAAGTTTACCCCCCCAAGAATCATTAAAATACGGCAATAGCATCTTAGTAATCTTGGTCATACCCCCCTAGAATTCATTTAATGGCAGTTTTACCCCTAGGATTTAATTAAAAAACAGTTTTTACCCCTCGAGATTTCATTAAATAACTGTTTTTACCCCTCAAGAATTAATTAAAACAGCCATTTTTATACCCCTAAGATTAATTAAATTACTCCTCCGTGGGGGTGTACACCTATTAACTGGAATAGCCCATTGCTATAATTGCTTTTTATGTTCAAATTAAGAATCTGATCATATTTCTCATACCTGTACAGTACACACACTAAGTTCTTGCCTTTGATTTTATCACCTTGCCAGATTTCACAGTTGTATTTCGTCTTAGAGTTCTATTTTTCTCCCGAATCTTCTTCAATCTTTCATCCCCCTTTCCTCCTCCTCCACAGGTGACCTCCACGTTAATAGTCCTACCCTGTAGCTTGCTGCGATGAAACTTCAGTGCATTCTGCATTGCCTTGTCACTGCTGAACTCGGCAAAACCACACCCTTTGGACTTTCCACTCTCTTTATCTGTTAGTAGTCTCAGCTCAGTGATGGGTACGCCTCTCTTGGAGAAGTGCTCAATGACATCATCCTGCAATGCACCAAGAGGAAGGTTTCCAAGGAAAAGGATGTATCTCTTTTTGAAAGTTGTCCCAGGAGTAGGGGTAGTAGACTCAGGCTTCTGTTTTACTTTAGATAAAAACGTAGTCTTGGTGATTCGTTTTAGCTTGGTGGTGAAATCCTGTGAGGTCTTCACCGATTCAGCTTCGCTATCTGATTGCATTGATTCAATTGATGATTCAGACTCGCTATCTGATGTCAGCTCAACCTTGATTGATCTATTGATAGAAAGAGAGGCTGGGCTCAAGGGAGGCGCCGTGAATGCTAGCTGATCACTTTTGGACGACTCCTGTTTCACATGAGATGGTTGCTCAATCTTATTGATGCCAACAGTAGACCTAAATCCTCTCGATCTCTTAGACTCCACCTGAGGAGTTTTAGAGTGTCTATTAATTGTTCTGTTACCCTTGCTTCTAACTGTTTGATGCGATGACTTTCCAGCGCCTGTTTTATCGCGTTTCTTTCTCAGCTCTGACTTTTTCTTCTTCCACCATCTACAGCAGTGAAAATCACTATCATATCAGCTGTAGAAAAAAATAATCCAAGTAGCTTCTTACTCTCTTCTCCTCGCCTTTCTTGCTGAAGAAGACTCCATTATCGATCCCTCAAAGTAGCCACGTGGTTTAGGGATTTCCCCTAGGCTTTTGTATCTTTGTGTACGTGTGTCGACCATTACCATTTACCAATGGCTGCTGTTGGGGACGAGCTTTTTGTTAGTGGTGATATCTCGAAATGGCAGGCTGCCCTGCTCTGCTATGAACAAGTGGTGGAACTAAAGGCAGCTGGAAAGACTAAGAAAACTGCCAAACCAGCATCTAAGGAAGAAACTCTTGTTGAACTGGATGCATGGTATGCAGCATCGGCATGCACAACTTTATATTAAAATTCGATCTTGTGACATCTATGAGCACGTCGGACTTCTTTATAGGTACCAGAATACACTCCCTGATTTGATATCATCACGTAATGAGCCCCATCTCACTCATGAGGAACTTACTAAACTCATGAAATGGAAACTGACGGTAACTTGAAATAATATTCATGCACTCTGACCAGATGATTAATGTTTGAATTTTTATAGCGAGGAAAGTTTCGTCCAAGACTGGGAGAGATGGTAAAGCAGAATAGCCATGAAGAGGTAGAGGAAATGACAAAGAAGGGTCTAGCTGCTCTACCAGACTTCAATGCTGCCATGACTCACCTCACAAAGCTCAAAGCAGTTGGACCAGCCACTGCATCAGGTATAGATCACACTCTATTGACCTTTAGTTCATAATGTCCGTTTTGTCTACTGGGCATGGGTGAGATGATAATCATGGATAATAATGAGTGACTGACAAAAAAGTGATCAAAAGTGATATGATAATGTAGGTTTTTTTTTTATACTGTAGATCTGGAAATTTTAGGTATACCTGTATTATCGGTATTGTCTTTTTGCAGCAATAATGTGTGCAGCTGCCCCTGAAGTTGCTCCCTTCATGGCTGATGAGGCTGTGCTCAGTGTTCCCAACCTGGGAAAACTAGACTACACACAGAAACACTACATGGCTTTTGCCAGCAAAATTCAAGAGAAGGCCAAAGAACTCAGCACTCTAGGTACCACATTAATAATTATTGTTTGGCTGAAAGAGAATTTGGTAAGTTTTTTTTTCCCCCCAGATGGCTATAGACGATGGAGTGCCCATGATGTTGAGCTAGCTCTGTGGTCATTTCATTTTGCCAAGAAGCTCCAACCAGAGTTGCTTGATGATGAAGGTAGCAGCAATGAGACAACAGAACCCAGGGGAAAGAAACGAACATTAATTGATGATGAAAATTCTACTGACAATGAGGGGGAAGAGCAGGACAGCTCTTCACAAGTAACAAAGAAGAGAAAACAATGACCTCTAGTTTACTCATACAATTTCATGGACATTATCACTAGTAGCTATTGGAGCTTGGTTCTCCAAATATGCAGACTGTGATCATAAAACGAACAACTTGCAAGTGTCAAATGATTTTCCTTCTCTGCTGATAATAACTGGCACCAGTCCACTCCGTAAGCCAAAGACTTATGCTTTGAGTAGCTAGTCACAATTTTCAATGGCTCAGCTGTCTTTAAGTCACCATGGATAATGTGAAATCCACTATGCATGCAGGCAGCTGCTAGGAGGCGAGGCTCAGTGGGGCACCACTTCAATCTCCACACACCACCACCAACACTTAGCTCCTTCAATGGATGCTGCATGCTTCTCCTGTCCCAAATGTACACAGTTTCATCATAGCTGCAGAGTTCACAGCTAAAATTAATTTTCAAGCACGCACACCGATTATGTGGACCATACCTGCCTGAGGTCAAATAGTGAGGAAGTGTAGGATGAATCTGTAAACTACATACTCCCATAGTATGTCTGCATAAAAAAAAAAAAAAAAAAATTATGGTATTGGTCAAATAATTATTATTCTAAAGATTTATGCAACAATCTTTTCTACCTTTTGCTTGTAAAGGTTGGTTTGGTGAGGCTTTCTCTGGCATCCCATTGACACAGCCTGCAGTCATCTCCCCCAGAGTATACAGTGTGACAGTCAGAGCCACCACCTCCACAGCAAACTATCCAAGCTTCAAATTGATGAGCTTTCCAATGCTTGACAAGTCTAGGTCCAGACTGGGAGAGCTCTACTATAGAAAGGCATCCCTGAGAGTCACTCACTGCAACTGTTGACTGGTCACTGCATTGTGGAGTATTTAACCAGCATTGGTAGATTTGCACGGAATTTCAAATACAGACCTTGTAGATTTGTTCCAGTCCAGAGAAAGGCATAGCGAAGTTGCTCCATCCTGTTCAGCCACACAACAACTGCCTGTCTCTGCCAGAGAATATTCACCCTATCTGGCCAGAATGGATACAACACGTACAGGGAGGGGTGGGGGAGGATAATGTACATACCGAGTTTGTATGCAATTGCAGAAATGTCGTATCTCCACTGGATAGAGCAAGAGCCAATATTGCGGCTTGAGTATGCCTATAGGAATAGTGACATTGTATCGATCACACTCTTCAGTGATCATTCCCTTTCCAAGTACATGCTCAAATTATTATAGGGGAAATATCTCACCATTTCATGTCCAAAATTCCATATGAAATTTTCTTTGACTCAGAATGTAGTATCTGCATCAAACTATAGAGGGACAACGATATCGTTGCTATCATTGCGCATGCGCACGAGGTACCTGGAGTGATTCCACTCGTAGAGTGTGAGTGCCCCTCGCCTCACGCCAGCCTCCTCGTCTAATTGATAGGTACCTCCAGCTAGGATCTGGTGGAGATCATCACGAGGACACCACTCTACTGTATCTGCTGTCAGTACGGTATCCGCCTCGAACAATTTCTCGCAGGCCATGTGCGTTTTATTTTCGCGAACAGATTAGTTAAAATTTTCATAATTCTGATAATAAGAAAAGCTCGTGACCAAATCTGGCCGTTTTGATTGGCCATCGTTTGTCGCGTCCTTGCGGTCAGAGTACGTGGAGTGCGTGCGTTGGCATTTTCGAGTAGGAGTTGCGACAAAGAAGGCCGAAAGTAGCGTACTTAGGGATGAACGGTGGACGATTTTTACTCGTACGACCGTGGGATCTCTATTTATAACGTTTAGTAGGAGACAAGGTGAGCTTTCGAGCTTCAAAATTTGTACAGACATGTCTCAGTCAATTTCTAATTTTGACCCCCCCCCAACACTATAAATACAACCCATGCGCACTATCTGCCCCCTCCTGCAGCTTTGAAATTTATTATTTTCGTCTGTGTTTGGTGTTGTGAGAGTACTCGCGGGTGACCTTCAGCAAGTATGTCGTGTATTCATTTCAAGTTCAAGAGCAGTCTCGATTATGAGAAACTGACATTTGATGGACTTCACATTTCACTGTCTGACCTAAAAGAAGCTATCATGAAGCAGAAGAAGATAGGCTCTGTCAACCAGTACACACTCAGTGTGAAGGACGCTCAGAGCAAGAAAGGTGAGAAAAATGAATTGAAGATTGATTTGGCTTGCTTGGGATGGGGGCAAATATTCATAATTTTTTTTTGTGGTGGTGGTGGTGGTGGGGGGGTATTGGTAGGCAAGTTTTCTGGGTGTTAGGCAATGCTACATGTATTATCAATCACAAAACAAGCATTTCTGTGAATAAGGATGGAGGGACTTTGTCATTGTTATTGTAAGGAATTAAAGAACATGGAACATGATGTTAAACTAGCAACTGTTTATACTTAGGAAGTGTTATAGAATAAAGAGTGACAGTCATATTATATGGTCTCTCTTTCATCTTTTGATGTGTTTCCCTTCCCTCAGAGTACACAGACGACCAGGAAATGATCCCTAGAAACACGTCGGTCATTATCAGTCGAGTTCCTCTTGCCAACCCCGTAAAGATACCCAAGACTCAGTAAGTACATAGAAAGTTAAAAATTAATTTCATTCTTTCTAGGCTAGCTAGGAGGAAGAGTGTGCACCTGCATGGTATGTGGTATAGGTGTTTAATAAGTGGCTTCCTTATGGATTGTGTGTGGTCAGATAGGCCTACAAAAAGTTTGTAGTTATGTAGTTTGCCATCTGTCCCTCTTTAATCTTTCTCTCCCCTCCCTCTCCTCTCTCCCTCTCTCTCTCTCTCACACAAAAACACACACACACACACCTTCTGCAGACGTAAAGACCACACTCTATCCCAACCAGTATGTGAGGCGCAGCATGAAAGCTGCAGTTTATTTAGAAGTAGTCGTTTGTGTAATGTTGCGGTGAGAAAAACTCTCATCTTTAGTGCTGCTGAGTCAGCACTATTATATCATCGGACAATCCTAGTCGTTACCATGGCATTTTCTATCTTTAACTTTCATGATAAAAAAATTTCTGCATGTGAACGACTTCAGTGGAAAAAAATGTCAGCTCACTGTTGTCTTGATTTAGCGTAAATTTACATCAGACGCGCCTCGTACTACATATACTCGTACTAATGTTTAGTGGGCTAGTGAGGGACTAACGGGGAACTGTTCTTAAATATGTGATGTGTTGATTTCCAGTAATCTTTTATACATGCATAATACTAGGGCACTGGTGATGTATAGTAGCTTACATAATTTGTAAGTGTATGTGATGTATGTTTCTTGGCTAGACAGCTGTGTTGTCTAAAGTGTATGTACGTACATTTGTATGATGGCAGGGAGGAGTAGAGAATTCTTACATGTATTATACAAGCTACATGTATGTTTTAAGTATTGGTTTGGGCTGCTGGTGGTCTGTATTGGGTACTGGTAAAAGTATCATGAAGTTCTTCCCTTCTGAAGGAGTCTGTTTCTACGACAGTGACCTCTGCACCTTCGTCTCTTCCTCCTCTCACCAGCCATCGTCAGCTAACAGCCAGTGAACTCCAGGAGGTGTGTCCAACAACCCTCCCTAGCTCTTTTAACTTTACTACCTCTTCAGCTTTTGAAGAAGTCCACCGTCTTCTACTAATCTCTCCCTACATTATGCCCAGTTTATCCACTTATCCCATACCCTCATGTATACATGTACCTGTATATGTACATACCTTATCCTAAGCGTGATACATGTGTTCTACATCCCTGTTGACTAGTTTGTATGGCCATGTATGTGTGTTATTATCTTGTTCTCTTATTCAAACACGTGTTGGCCCACTCTCCTGATCCTGACAGACTGCGGACCTTGCTAGTGCTAATGCAAGTGAGGAGGACAAGGTGAAGGCCATGATGAATCAGTCCAGTAAGGACTATGACCCTTCAAGGTACGGCACGTCATAATCAATATATCCAAGCTCCTCTTATTTACACTATGAATGAAATGTATGAACTTTTATTATGAATAAATATTATGGAGTTGGTTTGGGGTTTATAAAGATGAATAGCCCAAATTAATAAAATATTCTAATTGATGCCCACCAAGGTATGTGAGCGTACCTCCCTCGAGGGGCGGTGGTGTTGCTGGCATGAAGAGGCACCCTCCCCCTCCCACCTACATTTGCCACCGCTGTGGCAAAAAGGGACACTGGATTCAGCTATGTCCCACTAATGGGGTAAGCCCCTGACCTAATTAGATAATCAGTGCTAATTAACTAATTTTTTTTTCCTCAGGATCCTTCTTTTGATAATCGTAACTACAAGCGTTCTCTTGGCACACCAGCTAGCCAGATCATTTCCACCACTGCTAACTTGCCAGGTGTGATGCTGGATCGCCATGGGAACCCAGTGATGAGGAAAGTAGACTAGTAAGTATGGTACTATAATACAACTTCATTTGGCCCCCTCCCCCCCCCCCCCCCCCCCCCCCCCCCCCCCCCACATCATAAATTTAGTTACTTAGTATAGTTTGTATGACATTGTATAACTTCACAATTATTGTGATGTGTCCTTTTTATGCATATTGTCAATCTATAATTTGTTCTGTGCAGCCAAGCGTATGTGGACGCCCAGAGGAAGGTGAAGCCAGAGGCACCTGCTAAACTGGATATACCGGATGAGCTAGTTTGTCCTATTTGCAAGAAGCTGGTGAAGGATGCAGTGATCATCCAGTGCTGTAGCGAGAGCTTCTGCTACGAGTGCATCCAGGAATACCTCTGTGAGAATGAGTTCACATGCCCTCTCTGTAAGGCCACAGATGTCTCACCAGAAACACTTGTCCCGAACAAAGCTCTAAGAACTGTGAGTCAACAAAGTTAAGGACGTTGATTTATACAATACATTCACGCCTTGCATAGCAGAAAGTAGGATAACGATAATTCAGTGAATTTAGAGATATGCGTAGCTGTGATTGATATGGAGTAAAAGTTGTAGAAGATGGAGACTTTGATCTTTCATGCAATGTTCAAGTGTACAGTATTATAATATTATCATGTATGTGCACATGATGTGTGCATTTGTTCTCTTCAGGCTGCCAAGAACTTCCAGTTAAAGGAGTCTGAACATAAGAGTGTATCTGAGGCTCGTGGCTACATTCCAATGGTCACTCCACAGCAGGTGGTGCTCTCCTCAAAGAACCTGCCTCCAATATCTGCTGGGTCAGCTCCTTCCGCTTCCTCCTCCTCCTCCTCTGTGGCAACCAGTGGAATAAGCAATGGACCCACAGGGGGTGTGGCCAATGTCTCGTCGAAAGCCACACCCAACAAGGACAAGGATGCTGCTACAACTAAGTCTGGAGAAACTGGTAAAGTTTATGTTGCCTGGTGTGTCCACGACTCATTCTTTATGTATTCTCTAGCAGAGCCTGAAGAGGTTGGTGGGACTGCTGATTTGCTGACTGTCAAAGCCGAAGAGGAAGAAACGCTATCTCAAGAGAAAAGCTCCTCTCCAACTCCACAATTACCACGTCTCAAAAACAGAAGTGAGGCACTACTCGATCGTATCCTCTCAAAGAAACAAACTCCACCTCCAACTACCCTGCCCACTTCCTCTACAATGGTCTCTACCAGTAGCAACCTCCCGGCTGTAGCTCCTCCCACTACAGCTGTGGCTCCACCTACTGCAGCATCACTCCTAGGATCAGTAGGTGTGGCTTCAGGTCTGGCTCCACCCACCATAGCTGCTACAGCTGCTGCTAAAGCACTATTGTCTGGAGCAGCGACAGTTGTAGGGGTGCCAGTGGCCAGTGGATCTCTCCTTGGTATGCCAAGGGGACCTGCTGCTAGCTGCACCCTACCGGGACAAGGGGCGGTGCTCACCACGTCGGCTATCCTCCCTCCTCCCCCTCCTGTTGTCATCACTGAACCAAACCAGTCACAAGAGTAAGTCCAAGAGTACATCATGCACATAATTATGTTCATACATTGTAAGCTGTAGATGGTGTACTAGTTTCACATGTAGCAGGAAATTCAGGGTGAATTCATTGAGGAGGGTAGATGAGCTAAGTTTTATAAGAGAATTTTGCTGCTCAAAAATCTCAATACTTTTCCCACTAAAAGTGCTTTTAGATGGAGCACTTGTGTTATTATTCTCTTTTCCCCTTGCTCAGGGAGTCTGCCAAGCTAGAGAGGATAGCTGCCGAGCTAATGCTAGCAGCTGCAGCTACTACCAAGAAGAGTGCCTCCCCTCCCCCTCTCACCGCAGAGGAGTTTTACAGACAACAGAAGATGCTAAGACTATTGTGAGTATTCAAATCTGTATGTATTGTATGGTAATGCCTTGCCCTATAAAGACTATTTGCTGTTAAATATTGCACTGTAACTTATGCTAAATTATTTATGATGTCAGTCACTAATATTAATTGAGATTTATACATTGTGCTTTATGAAAATCTCTATTTCTTTTAATGTTCAGTGCGAAGCAGTCTCGGAAAAGAACTCCCTCTCCTTACTCAGGAGCTAGTGATTTCTCACGTTCAAGCACTCCAGATTCGTTCAGATCAGCATCTGATTCCAGTTCTCTCTCCAGGTCCGATTCCCCTTCTGGAAGTTCCTATTCTAGTAGCCAGTCACGTTCCCGTTCTCGATCTCCCATAGCTAGCCAACATAGTCACAGGTCAAAGAAACACCGAAGCCGTCATCACAAACACGAGAAAGCACGACGTGAAAAGTCAAGAGAAAAGGGAAAAGAGAGAAAGAGTGGTCACCATCGCAGGTCTAGAAAGAAGAGAAAGAGACGTCTTAGTCCAGAGAGTGAGGAAAGGCTTTCCAAGGACAGAAAGAAGCTGAGGGACAATCCTGCACTGTCTGCCTTAGCTGAAGATGATGTATTATCACCAGGATCTAGTTTACCTAGTGGTGCGCTGTCACCAGAAATGGAGCTTGAGTCTCAAGGCACATCTTCCTCACATCGCAAGCATCGTCATCATAAGAAGAAAAGCAAGGCCAAACATAGTAGGCGAAGGATAAGGAGCGATGAAGAGATGGATATGGACCTCTTGGCCAGGGATTTCCCGACTGATTACCTGGGAGAGCACAACCTGGAAGAAGTTGATCAAGACACACTAACTGAGAATGTGAAGGAAACAATCCTTCAAGATGCAGACAGTGCTGAAAAAATGGAATTAGCAGATAATGAAGGGGCAAGGGAAGAATCAAAAGAGGACAAAGTTACTAGTGAAGTTGATGATGTACCTGCAGCTGAAACTAGCGCTACTGATGGTACATGTAAAAAGAACTCTGCCCGTCTTGTGCCTTACCAAGACAGCTCCACTACAGAGACAGAAGGCAGAGAGCAGGATGAGCCAACTGGTGCAGCTGCTTCTAGCAGTATCGAGGATAGACCAGCTGCTTCTAGTCAAGGCTCTAAGGAACAGCGGCCTAGCAGCACTAGTAGCTCTGGCTCCGTTGTTGGGGACAAGGAGATCAACGAAGCTATAGAGGAGCTTGAGGCTGTGTTGAAGGAGGTAACAGCAGCTACTGATGTGAAGAGTGACAGTGATAAAGCCACAACGAAGGAGAGAGCAGCTGCCAATGTAAAGAGTGTTGGTGGTGATGAAGCTGTTGATGAAGGGGTATCCCCTACAGCAGCAAAGGAGGAGGAGGAGCGGGGAGAAGAGGCAGCGGAGGACTCTTTGATGATCGCCGTGCATGTGGATGAAGATGCCATTGACCAAGACTCTGCTGAACTACTGGATGCAGAGTGCCCAAACAAAGGTGTTGCTGCTCTTACATTTAAAGCAGTCATTCAGTTTGTGTGCGATGCATTGTCTTGTGTACAAAACATTATAGGTTGTTCTTTGTACTTTCCCTACAGGTAAAGAAGATGGAGAGATAACAGACAGTGACAAAAATGACAGTGATGATGATGATAAAAGGGACACTGGTCCACTCTCCTCCTCTTCCACTGACAAAGCTCACCCCTCTGCCCCTCATAGCAGCAGCAGCAGCCAGGCCATTCCCTCTCCAACAAAAATCATTTCCCTAAAGAGCCCTACTAGCGTCAGCAGTGTGGCTACCGTTCTCAAGCGAACTAATGTTTTGCCCGTTCCGACTAAGGATGTGGGGGAGGAGCTTGGCAGTGGGCGGGGGAATGACAGTAATGTTGATTTGAGGGTGATCTTGAATGAACAAAAGAAGAAACAACAACAACAGGTGGTAAAGAAACATTTTGCCAGCGCTGTGACCAAAACCTCTGGATATATGATGTCAAGCAGCCAGCCTTACTTTGAGTCTAGCACGCCTGTTGATGAAGAATGGAGTAGTGACGAGGAGATGGACAGTCCTAGTGGTAGTGAGAGTAGCTCAGAAATGGAAAAGCTCAGAAGCTTAAAAGCTTCAGATTCGAAGCATTCTTCCTCCTTGACAAGACACAAGAGAAAGCATTCATCAAGTAAGTCACGAAGAGAGAAGGAGAAGAAAAGAAAGAAGGCAAAGGAGTACAGTGAGAGCAAAAAGAAGTCAAGAAGAGAGGAGAGGGAGAGAGAGAAAGCTAAAAAGAGAAAGAAGCACAAGAAAAGTGAAAAATACAGCACCAAGTATTCTCACTGATTGAATTTGACTGTTTTAATACTGCCATCTGTACTATATTATAACAGCAAATATGATCTGCCTATTTATTTTACTGCAATTTACATCTTGGCAATCAATGTAAAGTTTTAATGTTTCCACAGTGAAAACGAAGTGTGTTTACGCGGTACGCATGCGCATAACATTACATTACAAGCCACACCCCTAAAACAGCGAATTAGCACAGAGATGTCTTCAAGCGGTACTATAGCGGTAGAAGATGCTCTCTACCAGCAAGCCAGGTATCAAAGCAGCTTAAAAGTACATACACGTGAAGTTAGAGCATGTTATCGCTCGCCTGGTGGAGTGTTTCTAATTAACACCCACCCTGCATTTTTCTCGTGCAGAGAAGTGCAAGGAAAGGACTTTGAAGATCTGATAGATCGGCTACGAGGCATCCTTCTGTCCAGTGACCGAGGTCCCAACTGCCTCACGCTGCTCAGACAGCTGTATGTGCTGACAGCTGCGTCAAAATACAACAGAAAGTAGGTCTGAGAGAGAGATAGAGAATAGCAAGAGAGATGTAGATATACATACAAACCTTTCTCTTGATTGTGTCCATATAGTATTAGCTCTGACATCATTGGTTTGCTGAAGAGTGTTGTTCTTGAACCGGAACAAGGCTCTGCCCGGGTCCGTCTCATTAGCAGTGCCATATTGAGGGAGCTTACCCCTTCCAAGTTCATTGAACTGAACGACTTTGGTCCCCCCGTGGAGCTGTTTAACGTTCCCTACTTCCTCCCTGTTCTTCTGGCCCAGACCAACCTACGGGACAGGCTCAGCAAGCTATCTCCAATCATTATCAGGTATTAACATAGCATTGTAACATGTACCATAGATTGCAAACCTTTTGTGCTAGAACGTGGCTGATGACCCAGGGCCTTGCTGTGTATGTTTGTATGGACAAGTGAATAATTTGTGCTATTCAGTTTTCATGGATCAAGCTAACAAATTTCAGTGTGATATTTTATTTCAACCAAAAATGACACCGCGCGAACAAATTGAATATAACTTGTCTTGTTCCTCCTGCAGGTGGCTGACCGAGCCAGGACATGGCCATGATGAGGAGCTCTCCCTCTCCTCACTGACCTGTCTCCATGGACTCTGCTCCCACGGCCACGCTCTCGAGAGGGTCGGAGAGGAGGAGTTAAGAACCATCAGTACACAGTTATCTCAGCTGCTCAAGGCTGCCTCCAAGGTCACTGTGCTGGCTCCAACATCAAGTATCAGTCTATTCGGAAGTGCCAGCAAAAAACAGGTCAGTAAAGGATGTAGAGACAAGACAAAAGGTTGATTTTCTGCCTCATGCAGCTGGTACCAGTGAAGGAGATTGATGGAACAACCTCTCAAGATATCTTCACCGTGCTCAATTTTGGTAAAATAAATGACAAAATATCACACAATGCACAAAAATATAACATGACTGATTGTTGTATGTACGTGTGTTGCAGGAGGGGAGTATTCATGTGATCAGCTTCACAATATCATCACCTTCTCTCTCCTTCGTCGTTGGCTGTTGACTACGCTGTCCAGTGGGGCTATGACTGCTCCCTCCCCCTCTCCCGCACCCACACCAACAATACAGGAATACTACAGGGGACAAGTATGTGTGTGAGGAGGGAGGAGTGTGCTTGAAATTTCATAACTTCATTCTGTTGTTCCCCTGGTGAAATTTCCCAATATATTATAATATGCTTAGGGGAATATTATTTCATTCCAAAGCTCCATTCCAATAATTTGGAGTTCCTAATTCCATTCCAATTCCACAGGTGATTTCATCTCCTGGTGCTGATCGCTATAGCAGTTCTCGTGCTACGCCTTCCCTCACCAAGTTCCCCACATCTCTCCCGTCTCCCCTCTCCTCTGCCCTCCTACAGACGCTCAGTCTGACAGGGGGTGCAGCCAGTCCAGGGGGTGTAGCAGGCCTGACATCATCACTAATTACTAGCATTGATGGGCGGAGTCGACAGGGGCTGAAGGAGGTTGCCGTGCAGTACTGCCTCAGGATCATAGATCAAAGCGAACGAAGTGAGTCCAATATTCAAGCAGTGATTGTAATTCTATATATACATGTAGTAGTAAATCAGTAGCTACCCACCACAACATGGCCAAGGAGTTTAACTTTCACTGTTAACATATTTGATGATATATCTGTGAAAATTTTTCATGTTGAAATTTCTCACTTTTGCTATTACCGTTCATCCTTCTACATGTAGAGCCTTTGAGGTCACCTGATGAGGAGCTTGTCACAGCTGTAGGTCTAATTGCCATAGTTACGTATTATGTCACATGATCAACAATTTTCTTCCCTAGTGTCTTCTTGAGAGCATCAGTATTGTGGACATTCTGTGTTCGTTGAGTCGCTCTCTCATTCACGTTGTCCTGCCTGTCATGAGGAAACTCTACTCCCGGTTTGCTCAGGCTCCAGTTGTCAATGCCAGGCTCCTCCTACCATTGGTCAAATTCTTCATCAATCATGGTAAGGCGGCATCATGCCAGTCTATTCAGTATCACTAGAATATAACAAGAGTGAAATTGTGATGTTCTATCTTAGAGAGAGAGAGAGAGAGAGAGAGAGAGAGAGAGAAAAGCAGGAAGTGTTCTTTGAGTGATTGCCACAGTTAATGATATTCATGAGGATGTGGTTAGTGCTGCATTGGCACTATTTGCAACCCACAAGTACTGTGAGCTCATTGATACTATAAGTAGCCACCAGCTAGGTGTAGTAGACTATAACCTCACCGTGGACGTCATCAGTAACAATTTTTGCAAGGGCATGTCTCTGACTGTAAGTCCCCACAATAACACCAATTTGCAGGGAATTTGTCACATAGAATTTTTATTTCTTAAACAATAATTCTGTGCAGAAAAGGGTAAAACTATAGGACTATTGGTAGTGTATAATTATGTCCATGAGGGGCTTTATTTTGCAGGTGATTCGGAGATGTATGATTCCGAGACGCCCATTAGTGTGTTTTTTGGTCAAGTTTTGTCATCCAAGTTTAACGAGTGAGCTGTACTTTGTGGTAAAGTTGTGTAGAAGAGACTTCATTGCCCTCTCCCCACACATGTACACTCACTGCATACTAAAGCTCGAGCCTGGTTTATGATGTCATAGAGTACCTGGTGAGCGAGACAGAGCATCTGCACAATACAACTACCATCTTCATGAAGTACTTCCCTAACATATTGAAGGTATGCATGAATTCTATCATGATGATAATAAACAATGTGCATCCATAGTAAACTACCACCCTTTCTCAAGTCTACTAGCATGCTCTGGGATTGGTTGTGCCTTCTAAACTTTTTGTCTCTCCTTTTGCTCCCTCTCCCCCCGGCAGATCCTAGCCTGGTCCCCAATCACTTTCATTGATGAATTTCTCCAACTTCTTCCTGCGTTCATCACCAAGTCTTCGGCGTCTGAGGTGCTCCACTCGCTGCTTGACCTTCCCTGTCTCTCTGCCACCCTCCAGGCTCATTACATCACCTCTACCATACCCAACGTCACTGATACCAATGTACTACCACAGGTGAGTCATCCAATTGTGTATAGGAGTTTTGGATAGTGGTAAGACCTGATGAAATGGAGCACCTTGATTTTACATTGAGCTCTCACATAGTAACAAAGTTTTATGTAATTGCAGACATGTTCTCTAGTGTAAAAAATGAGAACATTCTGGCTTGAGAATCTTGCATATTCAACTGTGAAAGAGCAAGCTTACATCTAAACATGTACCATTATTCAATCCTCTTTCTCTCCCCTTCTCCCTCTCTCCCTGTGCTGTAGTACACTAAGTGTCTCGCTGCCTACCAGGACGCTACGTATAAGCTAATGTTTGGTCACTTCCTCCGTGGGGAGAATGGAAAAGGAGACACCATCGATCGACTGGGTAGCCTTCACCTCCTCCTTGAGGACTTCTCTGGACATCAGAGGATCATTACCACAGCACAAGTTGCACCGCTGCTCATCAAGTAAGAAACATACTTGTATACATAACTGATAGGCGATGTTCATAATAATAATATTATTATTGTTTGAATCTTGATAAAAAAATGGGCATACAGTATGTACCCCAAACTGCTTTCCATTATCAATGTCTCTGCCTTAGGTTTTGTACATTGTATGTGTACATGAACAGGGGCACTAGGCCTCTAGGTTGAATTTTTGTGACTGTAACTAGTGCCTGGGGCATAATATTATTATTATTCTGTTACATGTGACACTCAGGCTGTTCTTCAAGACAGTGTTCTATGGAGAAGACCTGGTCGTGATCCGACAGCTCATCTCAGTTATCCTAGAGAGAATTGTGCTGCTTTATAAGTAAGTCAATCTGTGAGAGAGGAGAGAGGGGGGGGGGGGGGGGCAGGAAGTACTCAGTAATGATATTCATGAGGATGTGATTGGTGCTGAGTCTCCACTATTTGCAACCCACAAGTACTGTGAGCTCACCAATGTTGGTGAGTATAGTGTTTCCCTTGGTTGATAAGTTTGTTTCAACAATTTTTGCAAGGGCATGACTCTGGTAGTAAGTCCCCACGTATCACCAATGTACAAATTTGAAGGGAGTTGCT
Organism: Stappiaceae bacterium; assembly: GCA_964291365.2. Lineage (GTDB taxonomy): Bacteria > Pseudomonadota > Alphaproteobacteria > Rhizobiales > Stappiaceae > JBDWFY01. The sequence continues at coordinate 154,533 of OZ219972.1, read as the reverse complement.
GAGCTAGAATACAGTAAAATACAGTCTGTTAAGGCTTTCATCTCTAATGGAAAATGCCCCCTTCCCAAATCATATGTACTCAGGGTTGGGTCCTACCAGGATGAGGTGCGTAAGGTGTTATCGGAGCAGTTACTGACAATATTCAGGCTCCACCCACAGCTGGTCATTGATTTTCATAGGGACATACTTGATTTTATAAGCAACTTGCGAACTCTGACCTCTGGTGGAGAACACTGCTACATGCACTTAGTAAGATCTGCACCATTGTGATTTAATTAACCTCTTGTGTACTGATAAATTAACCTTTCTTGCACTGATTATTATAAGGTTTGGATCCTGGGGGAGTACAGTCACACTGGCTACGATAGTCGCTGTACAACTTCACTGCTGGTTGAATACTTTGAGGTTGGTATGACACCATAAGACAGGATGATTATTGTCAAGCTTTTTACCATTATTGTGACAATTCTTTTTGTATAGGTGTTAGAGGGTGTGGCTTATGAGGTGAGCCTGAATCTTCACCGTCAGCGTGACTACACAACGCGACTGGTCCTCATTTTGATGAGTACAGTGGCAAAGATAGCATCTCGATGCCAGGACCTCATACCGAGGGCTCTGCTCTGCCTCAACAAGATCGTACAACTAGGACATGTGAGTGCACTGGTATAACCATTATTATTTTGTAGTATCTGGAAATAGTAATTCTCCAAATCTCACCAGAATCCACCACAGAGAAACTAAATGGGAGCTCCCCCCCCCCCCCCTCCCTGAGATATGTGTGCTATATGCACACCTTGGGCATTGTGAAATTTTTAATGAAAAATCCTATGTGAAACCCTACACACACAGGAAACCACTGGTGATGCAGAGACACACAAGATCCTTCTTCGTAGAGCCAATGAGCTGGTGAATGTGTTGAAGGTACCTAGTATAGCGTCGGCTGTTCTTAGTCCACCCGCTCACTCTGGTGGAGGGATGGAGATGCAGAGACAGACTAACCTAGCCTACCTGCTACAATCAACTGCTAACTATCTGCAAACTTGAGTTATCTGTAGCCTAGGTGTATGCCTACTCTAGTGTGTGTTTGTGTGTGTGTGATTGTGTGTGTCATGTTTATGATGATTGCTGAATTTTTTATAAGAAGCCTATTAGCCTCATATCCAACTTCTAGATGTTATAATTATCACACAAGAAATGGATTACAGCCATAATGATTGATGCTATCTTATTGTCCTGAAGTTTTTTCCTCTCTCTTCTTATAGTTCCAGTAGGAAAGGTCGGTACCACAGATGTGGTCCCAGAATGTGAAGAAAGAGCCATAGTTACCAACATTGTGTGAGTGGTGATAGTCATGGATATTAGCTCCAGGGCGAAAGGGAAAATAACGAAATGGACTGAACCAAAAGTCATATCCGCAGTGTCCGTCAATTCCTTCTAGTAATCTTATGATCAACCAAATCCAGAATGTAATAACATGAGATTTGAGCAAGAGTGTACCCAGAAAGATGCCTACTGGATTAGTGATGGAGTACTCAACGATGTGTGTGTATTCGACTGCCCAACAGTTTGGCCGCTTGAACTCGTGGTGCATCTTATGGACTGTCTTGTAGAGCCATTTTGTGTGTAGAGCTCTATGGCTCCAGTAGAAACTAGTATCCTCAATCAGAAAAAAGAGGGGCAGTTGAAATAGTACCTCCTGCCTGTGTGTGTGTGTGTGTGTGTGTGTGTGTGTGGTATACATGTAACACTTTGCAGGATTGAACTAGTGTACATGCATCTTGCAGATGAAGATAGTAGCATCATAATTCATTGGATCACTTCATTTAATACAGTGGTTTGACTCACCATGAAGGAGCCGGCCCACTGAATGCCACGCCCCTCAACTTCATGATGGCATAAAATACAGGCAGCCCAACAGGTTGAACAAGAAAATGCAGTTTGACCAGATGCAGTAGCACGTGATTTAGGCTCGGTTGAGTGCATGTGAGAGGCTACATATAGTCAATAATGCTAAATCAACTCTGCAAATAATTTACACTTTTTGTTACCTTCTTCTGAATCTTTGCGTCCTGAAAGAGTCCGTATCTTTCTGCGAGCTCTAGAAGGCCGCATACTACAAACACGAGGCAGTTTATGGTCACGGTCACCCCGACAAACCAAATCATCTCCCAGAAATCAAGATCCACTGCCATCTTTCCTTGCAAGGCATCTAGCCCCACCCTTACACGATCAAATTTTCTTTCATCGTATAATTGTGAATTTGGTACGGGGTCGTCGCGCGCGCTTGGTATAGGTACGGGTCGTAATAGTTTCGCGCCAAAAGAAAGATGGCAGCTGGCGGGACTGGGAAGAGACTGGAGAAGCTACAGAACGTTGACCAGGTATTGTGAAAGTACCGTAACTCCAGCGATAAATAACCGCGTCGCGTCGTGAATACTATGGACTATGGGGGTTAAGAATAATTTAGATGCCTGCGTAGCAGGGGTCCACTCCTTAATTAGTCGTGGAATTTTCTGTTTCGGCAATATCAAATTAAATTATTTTTATGGTGAAGTGTATCAGCCAGGTGGCACTAGTATTTATAGAACGGCGCCTGAAAAATTAGTGACTAATTTACTGTACATCAATATTTTTGTGTATGTAATTATAAATAGGACATTGGTAAGATGCTTACATTGGCAGCTGACACAATCCACGAGTTATCGCAACCCAACCCCTCCAGTGAAAAGGTTGATTATAAGACAAAGGACTTTCTCAAAACAGTTGAGGTAATTTGAGGTATAGCTACGTAGGTGTGAACATGTGCATCACCATGGCAATACTATTAGGAGTGTCATCTTGCATACCCGAAAAACAGCTGGCTACATTTATATTGTAACGTTTATTGGTCAATATAAACAAAGTTGATTGCTGGTTTGTGCTGTTTTATTAGCAGAGGAAGGCTTTGTTGTGTCAACATGTCCCTGTGCCATTGAAGTGTTAAACTATATTATTATTAAAAGATTGTCTTCATTGGCACACATATTCAGATGTAGCATTACTATAATGGTTTTTTGAATCTCCACTGACATTGTATTTTCTGATAGTATGAACTTGCTGGTACCACCCCTCCCCCCTCCTCCCCCCCAAAAATAAATACTGGGGCTATCTATTTATTTCAGAATTTTCACATGATTTGTTTTTTCATTCTAGGCCATTTTTGTGTATATCTGCAGTCAGGTGTGTATGTGTGCGTGTTTGTACTTTATAGACCCATTATTCATGTATGGGAACGTGGCTTGCATAATTCTCCTTGTGGAATCTGGTAGTGGTTACTTCCTTGTCCTGTAGCCCAAGGCTAGGAGGCAGACACATGGATACATCCTCCTATTCTTGATCTCTGAGCCCTAGGCCCTGTAAGCTGTTGATATGTGATTTACATGTAGTATTATGTCAAACCGTGTCACTTGGGCACACACGCCTCTTGTTAAAATATTTGTACACAGACGTGTACCACTTGTAGCTATGCACTGTAGCAACATAGAGGTACCGAGTCTCAATATTATTTCCAAAGAAAATGGCCATGTAGCTGGTACAAATTGTACAAGCCAAAACTAGTTGGCATGATATTATTATGTGTTATATTTTATCTATTGTAGCAAATTCCTAGGGTAAGCCATAGTTCCTGCAGATAACAGAGTTAACACTGGGTGTTTCCAAAATAATCTCTACTGACCTCACCTCACCTCACGAAGTGCTAATGAATGCACTATAATTACTACGTTTAACACATGTTAATGATATTTGGATAATTAGATCAACTTTTTTCTTGGTTCAGTCGTGTCCACCCCTGGCTACATCACGCATTCCTTTGTCTGTCTAGAGGGGACCAAAAATAAAGCAAAGCTATTCCATGATCACCTGTGTGTCTCTGTCATATCCATGTATGTACATATCCTTCCCAGCCTGGATTAAGAGATGTGGTGAAAAGTGACCACTGATTCCGTGAATTAATTGAGTCATGGCGTGCTTTTGATGTTGGAAGGTGTCCTAATGATAATGGGATGATGCGGTTGTGGCTGTGCTCTGGTTGAAATTGTGGTCGCCTGCCCAGCTGGTACGTCTCCGTCTGTAGGTTGGATCAATGTTCATGTCCACCATGCTGTAGTGAGCTAGTATTAGGATAAATAGGCACATACTCAGACTAATCTATCCACTCCTCCATCAGCTAATTGTGTGAAAAAATGACCAAATAGTGTATGTTATACATTCAGAATTTATAATTGATAGTTATGACAAAGCTTTTTTATGTAGAGAGAAGGTAGGGGTGGGGGGTAGAATGTGACTTTTCCTGTAAGATTGTTGACGATTTTTGTGATGTTTTTCCTATGCTAGCTTCCCTGACTAATGACGTTAGATCCCATCATAGTGTTCTCTTAAACGGATTACTCTGATTAGGCTTAGCCTAGCTTATGAAATGATAATTGGTTGACAGCATTATGGTATGTTTGCCATCCATCCATCCGTTAGAATACAAACACGTGCACCACAAACCAAGAATAGATGCAATATTGTCCCATACTGGATCTAGTTTGCCATTATCGTATAATATCTCTCGTGCCGCACCCTGTGCTCACTGTTCTGGTACGCTGTTTCCATACAGACCTATGCGGGTGGGTCAACAGTAGTGCACTCGCGTGCCTTTGAACTTGGAAGTTTTTAGAGTGACCATTTGGCAGTTGATAGTGCATCTGACACTAACTAGAATGCTGGAGACTGCTTGTAGTGCTTTTCAGCCTCGACTGCACTTCACATGTACGCAAGCACACGTAGCCATGGTTGCTACATTTGTTTGTGTGAGCTAATGTTTTACACTGTATGTACTTGCATTTTTTTCTCACAACACAATGATGACTGAAAGGCTATAGAAAGTGGTTTGTCTGAAGAGATCAAATATTTGAGTCAAGTGTCGACAGTTCATCCACATGAAGGATCAATATATGGAGCAGAAAAGGTATATGCACATGAGGGAGGGAGAGAGAAGGGGAGAGAGAGAGAGAGAGAGAGAGAGAGAGAGAGAGAGAGAGAGCACAAGGAGAGAAATAGAGATGTTTGGATTCTCAAGATTCTTAGTAATAAGTGGCAGGTTAGCACTGGTACCCAAGTGAATAATTTGGTACACGAACCTTAATAATGTGTCATCATTCCACAAGTGCCTTTTGATAGAGAGAGCATGCTTTGTAAGGACCACAGTCAATGCTATCACGTACCCTCTATCACGCCACTAGGACTATGAATTAAGCTGTTGGCAGGCTTCACTTACAAGGGAGAGACTTCAAAGGCTTCCCTGCCGACCGCTGGAGTCGAGTGCTGCGTCAGCAGAATCGTCCACTAATGGTACTGACAGCACTAGAACACTACCTACATCAATGGCTGTGTAGCTCGTCTTTGATGCACTGTGCTGCAACAATTAATTCACCTTGTCTCTACTCTGTGTATGTGTCATTTTTATGCATGATTTTTGTAAAATTTTTTCAAAGTAGAATCAATTCTACACATAGTAGAGAACCTCTTAATTAAGGACACCTCATTAACCAGAAAAATTCACACAATAGAGCAGTTCCACTGTAGTACGTGCACACTGTGTGAATGTGTAACCGTATTGGAGAATGTGACCCCCATCATGGCATGCATTTCACGAATTTTCATAATTAGTTGTTTTTTATGTATTGTGCATATGGTCAATTGCCACAGGTGCTGGTTTGTTTTGATACTGGATATTTCATGTGTGTAGGATCTGTCCTGCCAATTCCAACAGTGCAATGGGTTATGGCTAACGAGCAAAAATTATCTATCGATTCCAGTTATTAAACATGTCAACCACCCCCGGATTGAGGCTATGACAATGATTCTTGGAGTTCCAATGTGTGCCATATTTTCCTGAGAAAAGCTTAGTTCTGATCTTGTAATGTTTACATTGAAGTCCATTTCGGTGCAATGGATATATAGCAAAATTGTGGAGCACGCATTCATTGTGTATACTGTGCTGTGGTGGGTAAATGTTTTGCGTGTTGATGCAGCATTCTGTCATTGAGCCGTGTAATGTGATTGATATAAGGTGAAGGCATTTGGCCTGCTATACTGATATTGATCCTGGATCCAATGTAGGGGTGGATAGATATGGCTATACAATGCTGTATCACTGTGTGTGTGTGCGTGCTATGTTCACAGATTATGTGCCATAATATTACAATGCAAGCAAGCGACAGCTCACAGTATCAACACTGCATGCATGCATGCGTGGTGTAATATTATTCAAGAATGACATTTTTAGGACTTGAACGTTTGTTATGTTTTAGTGACATCATCCCACTGCACACACATACAAATGTCATAATACAATGTCAACATTTCACTTTTTTTTTTTTAATACCAGGTGTAGGACGGACGGACACAGGGTACAATTACACAATAAAGTTGAAGTATTTTGACATGTATAAAAACAGCACGGTGTGTCAAGGTCAGCTGCCTAGTTGGCTGCTGTATGTTCACATGCAAGCTGATCAGAACCACAAAGTATTAATGTTGCAAAGTGATACAGCTTTCCTTTGATGTACACCGGTTGAAAAGTCATGACAGACCCGTGCTAGGGGTTTACAGACAAACTGATGATTTTAACAGACATATAGAATGATAATTGAGGGATTTTAACACACAAGCTGATTACACATGAGATGAGCATATGATGATATATATATAACAATAATTATATAAATTGAGTGATTGACTGGAAGAATAATATAATACAAAAGAATTTGACAAGTTTTATTCTCATGAAACATAAATTTTTATACCACAAAAGTGCGGTCTGAAATATAAAATAAATTCTAGAAAAATATCCCTAGAGGGGGGCAACTTTTTGCTTTGTACTTAAGTTAAACTCTCCTATACATGTGCCATTTTTTCTTCTTCAGCTGCTGCTTCAACAGCTTTCTGATATTGTTCTGCCAATAGTTTTTGTTTTATGTTGACAGGGCGGGCAATAAACTCATCAATGGCTGCTTGCCCATCTCGCATGAGTATTCTTAACCATTCAGTTACTTGCTTGTCCTGTGAGTGTGTGTGTGTACGTGAGTAAATTTGTTTATGAAAGTGATTCACATGATTAGCCGTGTATGTGATTGATCGAGACTAAAGCATGAATTGCATGCATACTTGTATATCCTTAGGAATGGCTAGCCATGGGGACGACCATTGCTTGGCTTCACCTCTCAGCACGCTCATAACCTACTAGATCACCCCATGCACTAGAATGCCAGTGAAGCCGTTGCTGTGCCTGGCTGTTGTTCAACAACAGGAAAATTAGAAGAATCACACAGCTTGCATCCCAGATTACTATTTACCATGATGACCATACTACGCATATAGTAATATTATTACATAACTTTTACATGGTACAATGCTCTAGTAGCGATATTAGCGTAGCATTGGCTAGGCTGCCGCATACCTACATAGTACTGCACTTGTAGATGCAGGTTCCATCCCAACTTGTCTGCCCCATATACACATACTATTGTATGCTGCACTGCACATGTGCATGAGCTACAGTGTAGGCTTTGGCGTGTGGGAACGAAGTCTCTGAGCAGTGGCCATGGCATTGAGGCATGCGGCCACTAATGAGGCCAACATACATAACAGTACACCACAATATGCTGTGAACTGGTCACTTGAGGGCACTAATTCATCCAATCACCTATGGATTCCCCAAATTTCTCCCCTCATGCATTTTTCTCTCTCTCTTGAATACGTACCTCTTCCGCTATTCTTCTTCTTAGCAGTTGTCTGTACTCCGTCTGACTGTCTGCATAAATAGAAAAAGGGGAAAGGTGGGGGTAAAAGGGGAAAGGAGAGCGAGTGATTGATCACTGATAAACAGCTCTATACACTAAACCTCACTCCTACCCACAGGTATGCTAGTGGTGTGCTGGACACGTAAGCTGCCCTCAGGCGAAAAAACACAATACATGTAAACAACCATTTTATGCAAATCCCATGCCAGCCAGGTGTTATTATCTAACATTGTTATCATTCATTGACGTACCAGCCAGGATCTCTGATTGTGATGATCTGGCTGATCTGGCTGTTGCTGCTCTTGCTGCTCTTGCTGCTCGTATTGAGCTTTGTGAGCATGTACATGGTGCTTGATTTAATGCCGTCTCATCGGGTAGATTAGAGATGCATGCTGTTGCATAGATCCCATCGTTTGCTTGGAGACTGTCTTCATTTGAGTGCAATGTCAGCTGCAATCTTCTTCGACTCCTAATCTCAATCTCCTCTAGATGATGACAATATTTGTGAATGTCTGTTTGTGACTTGCTCGTCTGAACTAAAAAGTAGTCTCTTTCGCAATCTGGGGAGCTCTCGATGTCAAATACTCTAAAGACGATATTCATTCTGCAGCCTTTAGGTATACGAATCTGCCAGTGTTTGTCCAGGTTTTTAGGATACGTTGCATTTTTGTGGCCTAAGGCGTTAAAGTTGTCCGTTAATATCAATCCAAGACTGAGAGAATTGGGCATGCTGATGATTTCAGGTTCATTGGATCTGACCAAAGTTCTGTTTCTGACTTTGCCCAATGTTGTATTTGTGATGGTCTGTGTTTGTTGGCTAAAGGGAAAGGAAAAGTGATAATTAATGTTAATTACTGGGAGTAGGTGAAAACCAAAACAACAAATTATCAATAATTTGTGATAATGGTTACAATCTTAACGTGCAGCTGTTTAATTTTAGTTACTCACCATCCATCGCTGGACACGGAGCCTGAACAGTTGTGTGTTATATGAACCTTTGTTGAATTCTTGATGAATATGTCATCATTTTCAATGTACTTATAGTAGATGATTCTATCCTTGCTCCTGGTTTGGTGTTGTATGGTGTGGTGTGTGTGTGTGCATACAGAGAGAGGCCATTAGATGCAATTGATAGAGCTACACACAGGATATGCAAAACATGATAAGGATGGAATGGAAGCCACATCCACGTACCTACTAGGTCTACACACGTACACAAACATTCAGCTAGCTTTGCAGCTGCAGAATTTTTCCTATGAGCCATGGGCTAGTGATATTATTACCCTGGCATGCCAATCGCAGGCTGATACAAGTAATGCGAGCTATTCTCGTCCGCTGCTAATGCTATTAGCTGGGGCGACAAAGAGAACTCTTAGAACCACAACGCAGCCCGAGCCCAGAGTTATTAAACTTCCAATGCATGCAAATTGCGGACCAACTAATCAACTGCCATTGTTTTAGTTAATTTACAATAGCAACTTACCACTTTCCTCCGTCCACCCCGCACCATTTCTGGCCGCTCGGGCATGAATTGTGCGTATAGAAAGTGAGGTTCTCCGGCTTGTGCGTGTAGGGCCTTGCTGGTACCACGGCAGCCAGTAGCAGAATAGCGATGGAAATTTGCGCCATTAATTCCTTCCACTTGCAGCGCAGGTGTCTGACTCTGGAGAGCGGCATGTCTTTCAACGTCTTTATAAGTTCACAATAGGTGCCCAATATAGTGCAGTATCACGCGTTCTTCTTACCACAGTCTATGAATATGTTAAACTATAGTTGCTCTCTATGGCGAACTGTCACAGCTGGCTCACTTTTATGACTGTGTGGTTATTATAATAGCATTAGCTTTACTTCGTTAGCTGGTCTTTGTAGCGTACTGTCTTGCTGTTCATACCTATTAAATACTAGGCTCTGCATGGCAATCCATCATTTTTTCCTGTAAACACGTAGACCATGTGTGCATACCAATGCATGCATTGTGAACACTGTAATGGCAGGAAGCTGGCAACCCACTGAAGTGCTCACGTCATAGTATAGCTAGCACACTCCCACAGTACTATGACCAATTCATGCATGGTCATTCATCCATTGAGCAACACACTTCCATGACATTGTGCCATTAGAACTTGGACAATCAAACAGCAAAGACTTGTTATGCAATGTAAACTGTGTGTGCGACAACATGAGATTTACAACAGTGATTTCAATATGGAAGATGCTTACGCTAAATGATTCTACACCTGTCCTTGACAGTTACATGGGATGGCTTGCTTCTTCCTTCTCCTGACCCTTGGACAATGAAAGCTGGGAGCCTCTCAGAAGAGTGTACTGGAGTAGATATTGATTTTTGTCGCAGCTGTGAAATGCAAGAAGAATGCAGTTAGACTCACAGGTATCTATGGCTGGCCTTTGACACACTACTCTAAACCAACACATCAGAGGAGGAGAATATAGCAGAACCACCCCATATCCATATCATGGCATCTCTTCAGACACACTGTCTGATCGAATTATTAAGATAACCACAATTTAATATAATATAGAGACACTGCAAGGCCACCATGTGGATGGTGCATACACCCACTATAGTATGCATATTTATCATAACAAGATTATGTTCTATAGTGTCATACATGATTCCTATGTCTCTCTGCTTTTGAAGTACGCTCTTTTGCAGGTCTCTCAAAGAGGCCATGACTTCTGACGAGCGTTCCTTCAAACTATCACCATGCATGCACAGGAGCTCCCGGCACCATCGGACATAGAACTGTAGGTGAGGGGCATGGTCAATTCGTTCGGCGAGAAAAGAGACCAACTTATTTACATAGATATCAGGAAGATATCTGATTACAAGACCTACTGTGTGTGTGCATGAGTGGCGGAGTAGAATGTGTGTGTGAGTGAGTCAGTGTTGAAAAAACAATAGAATTTAGTGTGAGCTTTATCTGCACCAATTATCAGAATTATAGTAGCCAGAAATTCAATAGATGTGGTGCACTCTGATTGGACGTGAGGTAATCTAATTAAACGAGCAAGCCTCAGCTTTATGCAGCTGTCAGGCTCGCGTTACAATATGACCGCAACATCATGGGAGAAAATGTTTCCTACCACTACACACATACTGCACAGAAAAAGCACATGAACAGTATCTTATTACTCATAAATCATAGTAATCTATAGTAGTAATATTGATGTGAGAGAGTGGCAACCATGTGCTGCAGGATAGAAAAAGAAAAGGGGGAAAAAAATTAACAATATCAGTCGTAACAAACCAAGCCTGAGGCCAATAATGCGGAGAGAACCAATACAAGTATACAAGTATAGATGGAGTGTACCATAACATGGCTCTAGATGGTGTCAAAAATAGGTGTGGTGATGAAACATTGTGCAGTCTAGCCTGGCACCTCAAGGCATACATTACATCCATGCAGGGATAAGTGGGTGTAGACAAGTGGTGATATATTTCCCTCAGGTAGCCGTTGGCAATAAGGTCATGATGGAAGATAAAAATGCAATGCATACGGCGATGGAGGGAGAGAGAGAGAATATGCGTAGGTTATGCCAAAAGGGAAGAGCGGAAAAGCCAATTATGCTGACAGCAATTGCAATCCAATCGTTCTCAGAGAGGGTGACTTGTTTGGAGAACATTGCAGGATAGGTTTGGAATGAGAATGTGACGCCAGGATGTTCTTGCAAGCTGCTCACAGTGGCTATTTTGCCAACAGATCAGGTTAGGATAACAAATTGGCAGAGGATTAATTGGCAGAGGATTAAATCATTACAAGCATGGCTAGACAAAAATGACTTCTCTCACATACTACATCTCTATGTATGCTAACTTTTTCCTCAAAATCTCCCCCCTAAAGACAAATCGTAATGCTATAGGATTGCGGCCTGCATTCCTAGCTTAAGTGAAGTTTCTCCTGTGGTCACAAAGTCAGCTGTTTTTCAAAATGATGGGTGGTCACTAATTTTGGAGAAAAACAAGTGTACAGGAGGTTAATGAATAACAAGACCAAACAGTGAGTTGTTAGTAAAAACTTATGTTCTTAAGAGCACCAAAAGCATAGTACTGTCAGAGGATGGTTGCTTCTAGTCTCTCAAGTTTCAAATAATATCAGATTTCTGTGGATCAAACACAATTCCTTTGCACACACAAGTAGTTAATCAATGTCTCACATGACAAATCATATACCAGTCTTCCACATTTTTCTCTCATGCATCCAACGCATCAAAAGAAGGGGGAAGTAGCTATGCCACGGACAAAAACATCAAAAGAGGATGGGGGAAGGAGCCACTCACATTACAACTGTTTAGCCATACTTGAGTCATCACTACTTGAATAGGGAACAGAACTTTGTGGGTGGGTGGAAGAAACTGCCATACCATGCACACTACAAAGCTTGGAAGCTTCTTTCTGACATCACAACTAAGGTCTCAGGCAGTTTTCTTTTGTACTTGTATGTGCTTACTTGGATGAGAGTATAATTGTCTGGTATGCTACAAGACTTAGAAGTGACACCTTCACATGGTAATATCACGCTGTGTCATCACTTTATTCAACATGAAATCATCTTTGATTTCATTGTCTCAGTGAATTTTGGGGGGGGGGGGGGGTAGATTGCAAATATGGATTGCAAACTCCAGACCTTGGGAATATCTTTTTATCGAAAGTAAGTATTAATTTTTGTCAAAAAAATTCTGATGGTTATTTATGTTGCATAAGAGAGAAATTAGACCAGAGCAACCGACATGAAATGATGAAACTAGCCTCGTTGACAAAACGAGGGGCAACTCTGTGAGCTGACGAAGGTGTTCCCACTTTAGTAAAAACAACAGTGACGCCACTCCAAGTGTGGACATGTGCTGTTTACGTTGACAGCGATTGCGTATACTCTGACCACCTCCCGAAAATGCAAAAATAACAGCTCAAGATCCTTAGCAACTTTTACTTCCAGTATAGTAGTAGCTATGTGGATGGAATACTACGCATTGTGCAGTGTACAAGTGCAGACATAGCAAGAAGGGGGGGGGGGGAGTGTGGCAGGGGGTATCTTGATTGCTATCAATAAGCTATGAAATTATATCCCCTAAGAGCCGAACTGCAGTACATGTAGGACCAAGGTAAGGGCTGTGTGTGTTGCATCTCCTAAAGCTGATCAATGTTTGCATTCAAGATGCAGTGCTGATTTAGCTCTGCAACAATCACCAACACTTCTGTTTCGACTGGTGAAGACAAGCTGTCCACGCAGCACTTGCATCAACAAGCCTGGCCTTGTGAACATCAACAGCTGCCATTGACTGTTGCCTAGCGACTCACCAAATCAAACATTTCATATTAGTGGTAGAAGGTATGCACTATAATGGGGTTTCTTCACATAAACATTTTAATCACCCGGCCCACCCGTAGTTGAGCACTCTATGGCTCTCCCCTTCCTTAGAGACTCAAGAGAGAGAGATACGTGCCTAATGAGTCAGCTAAAGGGTACAAGAAACCATAGAGAAATAAAAACTAGAAACCTGTACAGAGACATTCAATGCATGCCTAAGAGGTAGGTCATCCGTGTCGCCGACTGCGTACATAAATGGCAGTAGTGCTATGGGGAGAATGCCTGTCAATTATGTCTCAAGCACCTCACAGTGAAAGCTTACGATGATAACAATAAATTCCAAGAGGTATGTTTAAGGAGAGTGACACTGATATAGGATGACAGATTCAGCCATAATTCTCCCGTAATCAAGTTAGTTAAGATGCTAACAATATGACATAAACAGGCTGTATCAAGTAATGTTACAGTTCAGAATGAAGCAGGTGCAGCCATGTTATGGACAAAGGCTAATCACTTCAGACTAATGAATCGTACGCCTGGGGGGCTTCATCCGCCCATAAATTACAAAACAAATACCCAAAACATCCAATCACGTCAATTAAAAGAAGTTTGCAATCTGCAGCTTGCATGTACGTGTGAGGTCCTTCCCTCTACCTTGCATGTAAGAGAAAGACACTCCTACTCTTAACGCCTTTCTCTCATTGTCACCTTAATTGTCAGCTGTCAATAGACACTGCATGCTATAGCACATTAAGAATTAAAACATGACACATACGTATTACGTGGCCATCCCACTTTCTCAGACTATGGGGAGATAAAAGCAAATTAATGAGCTAAGAGGTCCTAACTGAGTGAGCGGCCGGTTGCTGTTTTAGGAAAGCCCTCAGGACTAAACACTACGTGGGTCAGGATGAGAGTGTGACAACAATGACTCTAACCACTGGACAAAACAAAGCCCAAACAGCCAACCCACGTCTTTGTTTTGCATTTTCCTGAAATAGATGAAAGCATTGGATCATTTTCCAACAGTTGCTCATCCATTCATGAGCCATAGCACAACACCATAGAAGTATGTAACATGTTTTTGGATCTATAGCTGCTGGAGGTGTGCTTGTTACCCTAAGACCTTATGTTACTCTGACGATATCCCCCATATAAGCCCGTAGCTGTATAGCATTTCTTAAGCTATGCTACATGCATGGCGGATTAACCACACTACGTATGTACATAGTTGCCATTCCTAGTCATACACAAAATGTGAATACGATCAACTTTCCCCTCACGAGTGACTTAGGAACAAACGGATGGAATGCAATGGAATTCAATACAAATTCCAGAGCACAACATCACAAAAATAAATAGAGCCAAATATGGAAACATCACATCTGCTGTTTGATGCAAGACCACACACTCCATATGCTGTATACATCCTACTTCATTGCTAATTATTGATCATATCAATGAAATTAATAAACAAAGGACATATATAGCATGAATTTCCTGAGGGGAAATTTAATATAGAACAGATGAAAACAGAAAACTTGTGTAATGAAGTCATTGAAAATTTGAAGATCAGGTCATGTAGCCTGCCTGGGTACAAGGATAAGGTCATAATATTATGTAATGTTTATGCCTCACTGAAGGGATCGGATTAAGTGACATCAACAGCTGCACACACACGAGGCTAGGGTGGGGTAAGGGGAAGGGAGGGGAGAGATCGAGAGAGGTAACTAGGTAAACAGATATAGTACAGACACCCCTCCCTCCCCGCATGCACACTCATACCTAGCCACTAGTGGCTTGGTTTTATGATAATGACCAGCACCTGTCTTCCAGCTAAATTAATGAGATTAAGTGTGCCCAAGTGTGAGAATCAGTATAATAATAGTAGAGCAAGGCAGGTGCATGCATTAGCCCAGCACATGCACACACTTACACACACAGCCTTGTTCCCAGGCCCATTCCAAGCTTTTCACATCTGAGAATCAGCCTGGGGACAAGGCTACATACACACACACATGGAAGAATGCACACACACACACACAAATACATACACACGGAAGATTACACACATACTCACATATGCACAGGATGACCTGTACACAACAGACCGGAATAGACTAACATACTTAGCATAGATTTGCACGTGGAGTTGTATGGATTAGTGAGGAAGTGGTTTAAACCTCAGCAAACTTTGGTCCACAAGCGCTCACTCCGTGGCTGGTAAATGTAACTGTCAGGCTGCTCCAATAATCCCCAATGACTATTATTTATTTTTCAGCCAACTAAAATTTTAATTATGAGCCAATTGATAGCAGCTGCCACATCAAATAACTGCTTCAATCCACGCCACATCAATGAGCCCCACATCAAAGATCCTATAATGCAATCAATCACACACTCACATACCAGGGGAGAGTAAGTAATAATGCATTATTGGCAACAAAAGATACCAAAAACCACACGATCATTGCACTCACATTGACAAGCATAGATTGAAATTAGCCTCCCAGAATTGCTTGATAAGCCTTTATTAGAGCTATGAAATCACTCAGTGGGTCCGTGGGAACAGACACAGACTCATGGGACAACTTCCAATCTATGTCGAATCAATGCAGCATTGTGTTGATAATTTAATAAAGAGATTTGAAGGAAACTGGTCCAAGGACAGGGGATTGGTATGGGATGAGCACTCAGTACGTGATTAACTAATGATTATGATGGAAGACCTACTTTATTATACATATATGCACAAAGGTATGTACACACACAGGTGTGTGTCTGCAAAGATATGATATGAATAGCCACTATCAGACAGTCGTCTACGCAGCCATGATTACACTTGATGATCTTCCACATGAAACCACACGCACACATACACTGTACTGTCCACAGCTATAGCTGGGCTTCATAATATGTGTAAGCTGTCTGTACTGTATGATTATGCATCTATGTAGGTACACTGTATGCACACACACACCTCATATATGTGCTATAGCAATGAAAGTGTTTTATCTTCACAGAATTGGAACAAGGAAGGGAAACTTAAACACAGTTCATTCTTTCTCTTGTTCACAGGAGAAAGAGAGAGGGTAAAGACACATACATACACACATACACAAACAAATCCATCCCATAGATAACAATGTCATTACCGGAACAAGGTTTGTCCCAGCCCCTTCTCCAGTCAAATACTGCACCGTAAGCACTCGCACGCAGAGATCCCATCACACCTTGCTCCCCGCACAGCTCTCACCCCACCTTGACTAACTAGTTCGTGGGGTAAACGCAAACTACTGACTTATATGCTGATGATTAGTGGTATTACCGTGAGAACCTCTCTCCTGCCTCACACCTACTCCTCCTAGCTCGAATAGACGCTACAATCAGACTCAACAGATAATAAACATACAAAGGACTTTCTTAAAAAGAAGCCGGTTGGAGTTTTGTTAGTGTGCCCCTTCCCATGCAGGGTACGGCTAGACAGCATTAGTCGTCATTGGTTCACAGACATTAATACAATTAGCTGGGTGCGGTTTAACAGCACTCACCCCCATCCCTTGCATTGTTGCACCACACTCATTAACCATTGTCAACAAATCCAAAACACTTCATTTCCACCCTCAACCCTTGAGCACTAACAGCCACGTGTAATGCTAATTTCCACCCCCCACTTAGGTGCATTGTGTGACCTTTATCTCACCCTCCCACACAAAACAATGACATCACTAATTTTTGCAACATCTTCCAATATTGGTCATTGTGTGATAAACACTACATTTCCACTCTCAGAACTACACAGAAAAAACTGCTCCACGGCATGACTTAATTTCCAGCATCCCAGCACTGTCATATGATGTCATCAGTACAATATGCATGCGGTAGAATAGGTGATCTGTGACCTGGGATGCATGACATAAGCAAATACCTAGAGCTCACAATCAATGGGGAAGAGGGCGCAGATTGTCATGATCATAAATCATGACAGTACAGATTATAACCTCATCCCCCTCCCCCTCGAATATATGCACATGCATACATACAAAGCTGCAGCCCATAATCCTATTTACTCTCTAAAAATAAGATTCCAAAGAGCACCCTCTAGACCTCTAATTGTTTGCCATACCGAAAACTTCCTAGAAAAAGGCTCTATTATGCAGTGCTGAGGTTGAGGACTACAAGAGATGGAAGCGCATAGCAGTACAACAATAGAAATCACCAGGATGTGGACACCCACACCCTATCATGCATAAAAGCTTTCACAGACTCTGTCAAAACTGACCATGGAAGTGAAGATGAGAATTGCTTCAGACGCATGCCATCAGCTCTCAGGGTATGGTAGTCCTTTATCTATCACGATCAAAACAAGGTGGTTGCCTATACTAGATAACGATAGTGTAGTAAGAATAAAGTATGGTTTCCCTCCATTACAAACACACTCTAGCATGAATGGTAACGGGATTGAAGCACATTGTAACATCTATACATGAAGGGGGGGGGGGGGGGCTTTTCCAACTTTATACTTAAAAGGCCTGGGATGCTGGAAAAGCAAACAGTTAAAAAAAGGAGGCTAAATGGGCAGAGTTACAGCAACAATATTAAGGGAAAGCTAATCACAGATCATGTGTTGGTTATGAACAATGGGATACTGTACCATAGTTAATGATATTCACGAGTGCATGTGTGTGTGTGTGTGTGTGTGTGTGTGTGTGTGTGCATGTATGTATGCGGTTCTTCCCTTGACCTTACTAGTAGCTTTGTATCTGGTCATAAAGGAGCACTGGGAGACAGTCAGGTATAATTATTATATTCACAGTAATCAGCCATCACCTCTATGTCTCGGAACTCTGGAGCCATGATAGAAAAATAGGAAGCATATTCATTGAAGTTCCTTAGATTATTGAAAATTCCTTTTCCATTGTATTCCCAAAACTATGCTACATCGTTACGTGTACTGAGCTAATTAATCATCCCCCTAGCAACCACCCTCCCTCGCTCACTAATTATTGTCATGCAACAAATGGAATCCTTTGAATGTACAAGTGTGGGAAATATTCTCTGTTTACTTGACAGCTTCGACGAACCAACGGAAACTGGTGTTTACCCCCCAGCACCTCAGCACTATTGTCTGAGAGAGGAACATGAAAATCCCCCCCCCCTTAACCAACAGACAAACCAACCAAAATTAAGGACACCACCACTAACAGGTCTTTGTGGCCCAAATCACAGCAGGTCAGGCATGTGGCACACATAGCCCACACTACCAAAATCTCAAACACAACATACTCGATAAACAACAACAGATATTTGTGGTAAGAACTGAACATCCCAACAGAGGTGCTCCAAGTGAGGCTGGCTATATTATAGGGTAGCCTGGTATGTGTACGTGGTGGTGCAGTGCTTGCTGCCTCTAAGGCTGCTCTTTGGATTATTGTGGTTAGCACTGCACAACAGCTGTCTGTGGTTGAAAACAGGAAACCCCCCTTGGGCCTCTGAACAAACAGGCAGACATTTTTAACGAGTTTAGGAAGAGAACTGCTTTCTTCCATGAATGGATTGAATCGTGTTAATTATGAGAGACCAGTGCATACATGTGGGTGGAGGTGAGATAGCTGGGATTCATAGGGACGGTCACACATAGCACCCCATTGTCACTACTGTACTGGACTTAGGACTTGATTATTTATATACATAAGTACGTAATTAACATCATGACGATAGCAGAATTACACACCCCCTCAACCTGTACCCCCGGCCGCAGGGTGGGCGGGGGCAGAGTAGAGTAGCAGATAGCTACATGGTGCACAGTGCAACAGCTGCCTGCATGGCTAGCTCGAGTGGACTGGACTGTAAATGCCTTAATTACATCAATGAAGAGAATGTGTAATTGAATGTGTATAAAGTAATTAAATCAGTCTAACTGGAGCGTAGTGGAGCCAGTTAGCAGTGATTAGGAAAATACCACAATAACTAGATTAAGGACGGCAAGAAACTGCTGTCGAAATTTAAATAATGTCTATGTGATGATGTGATAATTCAGTGCACATGTACAAGTGTAGGTGACATGTAGCTGTGATATGTGTATTATCAACGCAACTAATTAATGTCTGTTCACTCCTCCATTACGTAGGAGGGAGGGAGAAGAGGCTAATCAAAATTTTTAAATGCAAGTCAAGGAAGCGAAAGAGAGAGGAAAACTTAATTGCCATCCAACTGACCATGAAAGCGGCCAGCTATCCCATCACTGACTGCAGTGGATAAATGAATCGAATAGCAACTAAATTAAAGTTAGCTGTAGCCTTTAAAGATAATAATATGGCTTGTTTGGGAGGTATGACGGAACTATTTACGTGTATTTATGTTCACGAGGGCTCGAACAGGAAGTTATTAACAACCAGAAGGGAAGCCACAGTAGTGCCAAGTGACCACTCAAATTGTAAAAAGGAAGTAGGCCAAAAAAATGGAAGTAAACTTCAACAGCTGCAGGATTAAAAAACAGTTTGCTGATAAACTGTTCAATCACTGATTGAGCAATCATTTTTTGGGATTATTTCAGTATAAACTACACAAACTTGCTTACTGTCAGAAATGGGTGTGGCTTCCAAGCTGTTGATAAGCAGGTTTTTCTCGTTCAACCTGAAGCTCATCATCAGAGCTGCACTAAAGTTGCCCTCCTGCAATGCTTTGACCACACCCTCTGGAGTCACCTCCTCGGAAAGGTTGTAGGGATCAAAGACCACTCCCTCGTCCAAGGAATAGATGAGTAGACCTTCAGTTGAAGCTGCTGCCCACGCACGCCCTAGGGGGAGAGAGACAGAACGAGGGGTGGGATGGGGGAGAGAGTCATGTGACTATCATGCGAACAGAGGTTAATAATTCACCTGTAGGTGAGAACTGGACACACTTGACTCTGATTTCTGGCCTTGTTTTACGAGAACTAAAGTCTCCTGGAATGGAATTTCGAGAATTGGATGATTGTGATGATCTCATCATTATTTTAATTATTGTTGATCATACCTACCTTTTTTGACACCTGGTAGTCTGATGTCAGGGGCTCCCTCATCACTACTGATGATGTCATCGTCATCACTGAGCATGCTCAGTGGCCCCGCTTCCGTCATATTACGACTGTTCAACATCCTCTGCAGATACATAGGAATGCATATACTTGTAATCATTTGTCTAGTAAATTAATTAGCATAATTAATCATTAAGGGGAGTATCCCCCCTCCACCCTCTCTGTATCATAATTAGTTTTGTGTGGCAGCAAGTATGAACTCCAGGTATGCTGTTCCAAGTTATGTATTGTAATTAAGATACATGATTTGTACATGCAATAATTTGAGAGCCCTGTCGCAATTCCCTGTAATCATACACTAAAAATTATCATTTTTTAACAAGGCGATGAAGTTATGTGTTGTAATTAAGATACATGATTTGTACATGCAATAGTTTGAGTGCCCTGTCGCAATTCCATGTAATCACACACTAAAAATTATCATTTTTAACAAGGCGATGAAGCAGCTATCATAACTTAATGCAGTCCTTATAGTTAAGACCTACAAGTGAATTCATTGGAATACCAGCCAATTATTGCCTGCAGCATTCTCTCCCATAGTTCTGGATGTATAACTAGCTAGCCCTTATTTCCAAAATGCTGAATGTACTAAGCTATGCAGTACATGATTGTTTTATAATTACATTAAAATAGTTGATAATTGTCCTAATATTGACTGCACATGCACCAACAATCTCATGTATATAACAGTTTATAAGAGGGTGCATTGACTAACACACACACACACACACACACACACACACATCAGTTACTCAGGTTATATGTACCTTCATTCCATCAAAGGCTCTGTTTCTTGAGATTTGAAATTTCTTCAACAGGACTTGGTGTGCTATGTTGTAGATACAGATGAACTTTGATCTCCCTCCAGCCAGAATGCACTGCCCATCAGCAGTGTAGCACAGACTGGTGAAGCAGCTGCACAAGAGAGAGAGAATATGGATAAGTGACAAACATTCAGCCATAGCTACAGTAGTCTTCTTACACTCCTCCAGTGAGTTTCTTAGCAGTGACTCCATCTCCCTCCCTCCTTCCGACCTCCAGGTCATGCCTGCCCTCAATGGAGCCTGTCTGAACTGCACTAGCCACATTCCAGAAGGATAGCTGGCCATCCAACGATGACACAACCAGCTCCTCCCCATCAGGACGAAATATAACACACACCACTGTGTAAAGATGCATGTGTGTGTACAAGTGCATGTGTGTGTGTGTGTGTGTGTGTGTGTGTGTATTAGTGTGCTAATTTCATAACTGCTGTAGGGACGGATACGGCTTCATTGTGCAAAATTGGAAAGATTTAAGCCTATACTCATATCATGTAATTCTATCCTCTTAACACACATACACGTTCAAGCATACAGACTAGCTACAAATGTAATGTACTAACCATCAGCTGTGTGTAGTAGTGTCTCAGTGTTCCCTTTCTGTTCAAAGACGTCCCACAACTTCACTGTTCTGTCCCAGGACCCACTGACCAGGAGAGCCCGAGAGGGAGAGAAAGAGATACCACTAATCGGAGCTTCATGGCCTGACAGGAGCTGCACATGTGTGTGGGGAGAGAGGGAGGGGGAGGATGGGGAGAGAAAGGGGTGATAGAAATTATGGCTAAGATTTGCGCTTGATCAGAGAGAATTGGTATTTCTTGTATTAGATTAAATCATCCATTCCCATAAGAACTGCACACACTGTCATACAACACTGTCCAGACAACGATTACATTGACATATTAGAATGCATTAATGAAGTTAAATCACACCATAACATCTGAGACAAAAATGTGGAAAACCAGAAAAGTGGCTGTGCTAAGAGTTAATGAGCACTCACCTCCAGGAGTCTCCCCGTCTGCATGGACCACACAAATATCTCAAATGTATCATGCGATGCGGCACAGATGACCTCCCCACTGGGGTCAAGGGTCAAACAGGAGAACTGCACCGGCCGGGGGGAAGCAAATGTCCGAAAATTCCGATATCTGGGAAGGGGGGGGGGGGGGGGGGCAAGTGGAGAGGTAAGGGTAAAAATTGAAAAAGATTTGAGTATCAGACAAACTAACCTGTGTAGATCAAAAGCCCTCACAGTGCCATCGAGAGAAGTGCTAACCACCACTTTACCAGAGGAGCTGAAGGTGACACCAGTCACTGCGGAGGAGTGCTCGGAGAAAGTGACAAAGCAGAACCCAGAGGCTGTGTTCCATAGCTTAACCTGAAAAAACAGTAACCATAGCAACCACATTGGTACTTGAAGATTTGACGACCATTTACCAATTCCACGACTGGTACTATGATTGGAAATACTCTTTATGTAGATCAAAGGATCTATATCACAAGACATTGTACACCGTACCTTTCCATCATCTCCCCCGGTTGCTATGAGCTGTCCGTCGGGGCTGTAGGCCAGGCAGTTCATGTCGTAGTAGTGTCCCTGCTGTTTGAGCACATAGCTCTCCGACTGCCACTCCCAGACCAGCAGTTGGCCGAGACTGGCACAACCAAATGCTAGCCACTCACCCGTGGCATTCACTGCAACACTTGTGATACGCTGCTGGGACACACTGTAAACAAGGGTACAAAGTATAAAGTGCAAAAGGTCAGCAATTGGCATTAGAGAGGGTGGAAACTGCAAAATTAGCAGGTGTGGTCTAATATGAAATCTTGACATTTGAGTGATTTTGCCTAATTATTCGAAAATGGAGAGAGAGATTTTCTGTAAATTGATCTTACCTTAGTGTGTGTATGGGGTTGAAGTCTGGCATCTCATAGAGAGAGAATATGCCTGAATTGAACCCAACAACGAGCAGGTGTGACGGTTTGTGGTAGGTGGCACAAGTCACTCTTGAGTGGTCCTGAGGAAATAAATACCTGTAGGGGGAGAGATGAAATTGCAAAATGAAATATTTATCGTTTTGGAAAGTAGTCTTACTTGTCTTTCTTTATCCAGTAGCAAACATTGGCAATCTTTGGCTTCTTCAAGACAGGCCCTATACGATCATCAACTGCATCAGAAAAGAACAAATTATTTGAGCCTACAAGGAAATTCATTCCATGTACATACCTTCATCACTGCTCTCTTGAAGCTCCTCCCTTTGCTCCTCCCCCTCTCTTCCTCCATCAGTTGTGTCCATGGACTCACTATCTTCTTGGCTTGCTTGTGCTTTGCTTGAAGTGTCAGAGTCAGAGTGACCCCTCACCTTTGCAATGTAGTCCTGCATCTCATTGAGACTAAAACTACACTCCCACACAACAACAGCTCCATCCTTAGCAACAGTGTACAGCTGCAAGCAGGGCGAGATTACAGAGATTGAAAAGTCGGTAAACTACATGTACTAAGCACAGTGTATGTATATCACAAAATTTACATTAGCAAACTATTAGTAAACTTACATTGAGAGAGTCTTTTTCAAAGAAGCAAGCTACAAGCTTTGTCCGATGAGCAGCTAGATTGACATAGTGGAAGCCAGGGAGGGGGTGGGCAGAGAATACACGACAACTTGTGTCTCTCGAACCAACCGCAAGGAAACTGAAGATAAAAGGAGGAGGTACAGCCCACAGGGGGATTGCCATAATTATTGTGACAGTGGTACATTGACTTCCATATTGTGGTTCTTACTTGGAGTCGTCTGACCAGTCCAGACAGAGAGCCTCGTCGTACTGACCAGGGAGAGTCTGGTAGAGGGAGAAAGGAGCAAAGTCTTGAGAATGGCCAGGAGCATGCCACAATTGGACACGCCTACCATGAGTCACCGCAAAATACCTTGAGGTACAAAACAAAAAATTACTCGGAAAATTGCTGAAATATTAGATCAGTATATCATCTTACCTTCCACTGGGACTATACTTTATATCGTAGACTGGCTTCTTAAAGTTGAAGTGATGTAAAACAACTTTCTTGTACAAATTGACTAGTACTGCTCTGCCCTCTGTAAGAGAGAAAGAAAAGGGAAAGGAGAGAGAGATGAGAAAAGTTCATGACAGTAGGAGTCACCATTACCTTCATCAACAGATATCATGAGCACTCCATCAGGTGAGACAGCAAAACAGTAGATATTCTTCTGATTCTCAAATGGAAAAGTACATGACTTGTTGCTAAGCAAAAGCATATAAATGGTCGCTGCTTTTAAAGTCAGCCATGGCTTACTTTTTGAGATCAAACTTTGATATTCTGTTTCCAACAGGGCTGAGCACACTGTTGCCATCACAACTGAATACCACTCTGCCCTGCTTGTACACTGCTCCACACAGGTTAGAAAACTGCAAAGATTTTAGTACATGCAACAGTCACAGTACAGAGCCCTAACTGTCAAATCTCCTTTATAAGCTAGCATTGGATTGGTATTGTCCCTACATCCCATGTATTGATGATTTTTGAAAGTGAAATCAGAGATATATTAAATAGAAAGGAGGAAAATCCACAAAAACAAACATATGCACACTAAAAATACCGAGACAATTCTACAGCAGTATGCAGATGTACACTAGGTATCTCACAGACTAGAAGATATCGACAATAAGGCTGTGAAAACTAGCTTGTCTCACCTTGTAAGCAAACTTGCTCGACATTATCGCGATGTCCACGTGGGTAGGGGGCGTGGGCGTACAAAGGGGTGTGGCTAGCTGAGGTGCACATTATTTGGAAAAAAAGGCCTGCAATTGCACCATTGGAGCTGACAGTTGCATGGATGAAGATTGCACCAAGTTTGCGTCACAACCGAACGTGATCGATGATATTTAAAGTGTAAGACAGCTATCTACCTCAAAATACAGCACCATGGATACGTCAAAAGATCCAATTCAATTCAGTTCCACTACTCTGAGACCAAGGCTCAAGCAAGTAAGATTATAGACAAAAATCTGAACATAATGTTATGGTGTTGATAGGTATTGGAGTTATTTATCAGTGAGGGAGGTCATGGTTCCCTGACAGAGGAGGTGTGTAAGACTCTACTGCTAGAGGCACCTTCATCAGTTGACTATGACATCACACCTGATGTGATCCAGCCAGCTAGCTTTGAAGGAGGTCTGGCCATTCTCAGTGGCTACCCAGACTACCCTCTGTATCACCGCCTCTCGGATGCTCTAGCCTACTGGATCATCACAGGGTAACTAATGTTGGCAAGAAACATGGATAAACTGAAAGAATACGTCTTGAAGTTTGTATCTTAAATTCTCTGAAATTAGGAATTGCCCAGTTTTTGATCTCCCAAATATGTTTATGCTGGATGAAGACTCTACAATGAGTGAAAGGTACTCTATCTGTGCACACCAAATCGCTAATATTAATTTCCATGATACTCTGCCTTAGGAAACATAATCTTGAGACATCTGGTTCCCCCCTATCAGGCAGCCACAGTCTGTGGGAGTGCTGGTCAGAAGATGAGAGAATGTATACCATTGCAATGGTACTGAAGGTAGGCCACCTCAAACTAGATGAATAGAGTATGTGAGGAAGTGGTTTTCATTGACATTTCAGAGTCTTGGTCTAAGGGGGGTGCTGGATTTGCTAGGTATTCGCTGCACAGTTGGGAGTCACAATATCTTTCCCCCTCCCAAAGAGACCTTGCTAGAGTCCTTCACTCGGCCTCACCACCCTTCGGCCAAGCTATCTGTGGGAGGAAGGGCTCTATCTAAACACAGCCATCGTGATGATACCTTGCAATGGTGGGGCATATGCACTGGAAGTGAGCATGGAATATAGATAGTCATGGCAATTTTGCAGCAAACTTTTGAGCAATGAATGTACCACTTGTCCAAGCTGGTAGTAGCTAAAATGGCTTCATTTTGAGTTGAGGCCTTCTCAGCACTTTATGTCAGTTGGTCATGTGGTAACATTCATATCTCCAGTGATGCTGCAATAAACCACTCTACATGGGACTGTCTAACTACTCTCCAGGTGAAGAGACAAAGAACAAGCATGCTTTAAAGATCTGTTGGCGAATTATGAGGGATGCCACATGGATCAACATACACACCTTACCAGTGAGAAGAGCTCTACATGTAGTAGTCTGTCCTTTGATAAGTGTACAATTGGGGGGGGGGGGGGGGGGGGGGGGGGGAGGATAACTGTAAGGAAAGTAAGATCAATTGTGTCCTTTTCTCTCACAGCAAGAGCTTAAGGTGATAGAGATAAGGACAATAGAGGGGTATGGAGTGAGATGGCTACACGATGGATCTGAATTCAGAGGATTCCTAGAACCACAAATGGAGGGTGGACATTCACTAGGATGGAGACACTGAATACAATCAAGATATTTTTTATACAATATTTATATTTTTTAGTTTTCATTGTCAGAGAGTTTTACATAGATGGGTTTTGAAATTCCAGCCAGTTCATAGATTGTTTGCAGCATGTGGGTGGGACAGTCGACAGTGGGCAAGAGTGGGAGGAGCTTCTGATTGAAGAACTTTAGCAGATCTAGCTCATACCGACTAAGCATCGGTTGCAATTCAGCTGTGGCCATTGACTCCCATATAGATAGTCATGGCAGTCTTGCAGCAAACTTTTGAGCAATGAATGTACCACTTGTCCAAGCTGGTAGTAGCTAAAATGGCTTCATTTTGAGTTGAGGCCTTCTCAACACTTTATGTCAGTTGGTCATGTGGTAACATTCATATCTCCAGTAATGCTGCAATAAACCACTCTACACGGGACTGTCTAACTACTCTCCAGGTGAAGAGACAAAGAACAAGCATGCTTTAAAGATCTGTTGGCAAATTATGAGGGATGCCACATGGATCAACACACACACCTTACCAGTGAGAAGAACTCTACATGTAGTAGTCTGTCCTTTGATAAGTGTACATGTACAATTGGGGGGGGGGGGGGGGGGGGGGATAATTGTGAGGAAAGTAAGATCAATTGTGTCCTTTTCTCTCACAGCAAGAGCTTAAGGTGATAGAGATAAGGACAATAGAGGGGTATGGAGTGAGATGGCTACACGATGGATCTGAATTCAGAGGATTCCTAGAACCACAAATGGAGGGTGGACATTCACTAGGATGAAGACACTGAATACAATCAAGATATTTTTATACAATATTTATATTTTTTAGTTTTCATTGTCAGAGAGTTTTACATAGATGGGTTTTGAAATTCCAGCCAGTTCATAGATTGTTTGCAGCATGTGGGTGGGGCAGTCGACAGTGGGCAAGAGTGGGAGGAGCTTCCGATTGATGAACTCTAGCAGATCTAGCTCATACCGACTAAGCATCAGTTGCAATTCAGCTGTGGCCATTGACTCCCATTCCTCTAGACTGCTGTAGGCAAGGGCCTTAGGAGTATCATGTGCAAGTGCTTTTCTTCTTACATCCTCTTTTTGCAAAGCAAGGGAAGGAGTGCCTTTATCCTCAGCTCCAGTGTCTCTGATCTTCTGAGCATGCTCAGTTAATGCTTCCAATGTGGTCTTAATTCTCCACACATCCTCCCAGGGGCTCCTTTCGTTAACTGTCAGCTCATGCGGGGTGAGGGAGAGCAGCCTCTTCTTAAGCCAACTCAGCTCCTCTGCTAGTAATGTATTAAGGATACCTTCCAAAGAATCAGGCTCACTC
Organism: Stappiaceae bacterium; assembly: GCA_964291365.2. Taxonomy (GTDB): domain Bacteria; phylum Pseudomonadota; class Alphaproteobacteria; order Rhizobiales; family Stappiaceae; genus JBDWFY01. The sequence goes on along the minus strand of OZ219972.1, from coordinate 126,761 downwards.
TAATGACATAAGCATATAGTGAATGAATTTCACAAAGCAAAAACGCAAAATAGTATAACAAGCAGAAGACTAACATGGTGGTTGAGATGTTTACAGAAGCGTTGTCCTGCCACAGATGTTTCTTTTTGGTATGGTTGTTCAGACAGCTTGCAAAGAGCCTGCTGCAATTTGTAGTATCTTGATGGCATGCTCAGCTTAGCGCTGTTTCAAGAAAAGGCAAAGCAAGAGCTAAATAATAGATATTTCACAGGGGGCTAGGCTAGCTACAGGGATTCTTAAAATAATTACCCATTTTGCTTGATATCAAAAGCTAAAGCTTCCTCGCAGTCTGAAATGATCTCTCTCTTGAACTCACTGCTGACTGGTGTGGAGCTGTTCCAAGCTTTCCTTTGAATATCCTCTGCTTCTTTTCCAGATAAAGGTAGAGATTTAGCATTAAGCCTGTCAGTTCTATTAAGGGATTTAGCAAAGCTTGGTAAATGTTCAGACTGTTTTACAGTCACTTTGGCAGATGAGGCTGACTTCTTTTGCTGTCCAGTAATTACAGCAACCTTTGGGCCGCCCTTTGAGTTTGAATTTACTCTTCTTGTAGGTTTTTGTGTCTTGACAGTTGTTTGTTTGTAGATTTTTGCTAATTGCTGGCTATTTGTTGAAGACAAGCTGCTAGTATTAGATGGAAGAGATGGGGCTTTTTCTTTGTTTTGAGGTGATGCACGGACCTTCTCTGCTTTGTGAAGAACAGCGTCAAGCAGCTGCATTTCTTCAAGAGCTTGATCAATCGCTTCAAGTTCAGCAGCTGAGTTAGAGTCTACCAAAAGACGTTAGAAGAAAAAATATATGTAAGTAGAAAGGAGAAAAAGAAGGAAAGTGTGAGTGGAAAAAAATGAAAACGTCATCCTCCCATGCGGGGAATCGAACCCCGGCCACGGCGGTGAGAGCGCCGGATCCTAACCACTAGACCACATGGGATCGACGAATAAGCCGCGCACAAGTAAGCTATTTATACATACACATTAGTAGGTACTTACCCTTCGTTCGTTTTCCCTCCTGAGAAAGCCTCCGTTCCTTAGGAATAGGTTTTCCGGCACCGTCACGGTCAGGCCTATCAGAAAAAGAAAAGATAGCTATTAAAGCACAGGTTTGTCCTAGAAATACACACATAAAGAGTACTTACCAGCTCTTCAGCAAACTAGTGCAGACATTGAAGAGGTTGTCATACTTCATCTTTGTGGTGGTTATCTCGCTGTAGACACTCTCCAGCTCCTCCATCTTCATCAGACTGATTTGAAAAACAGCTTATTTTATACCGGTACCCATCCAAGTTCCCGCCAAAACACCAAATTTAGCGCAGACGCAATGCGCAACTTGTGCGGTCAGATTTTCTAAATAATGCACATTCAACAGAAGCAAGCACAGGCTTGCATCACAAGCCAGGAAAATTATGTCGTCTTCTAGCAAGGGAGGCGAAAGTGGCATCAGAATAAACTCTACCCTCATCAAGAAAGGTATACACAGTCTTCAAACATTACTTGAACATCTAGACACACATAAAAAGTGGTTATCTACACACAATAAAGAGGCATTTGCTACTATGATTGAGTATTGCTACTCTTTCTTTAGCCTCAGGTGAAGTCCAGGATGAGCTGAGTGGTCTTGGTGTGAGTGTGTATAACCAAGATGAATTTGAGGCAGGAGTCTTGGAGCAGCTGGATCGAGAGGCAAAGAGGAGAAATGCCGAACAACAGAGAAAGTTCCTCTACAAAGAATATTCCAACATCAAAGCACAGATCAGGTCAGCTAGTGCAGTGCCTAACAATAATAGATCCAATAAGAGGGATCAATAATAAAAGGGGTAAAATCAATTAGTATACACTATTTTCATTACAAATTATCACCCAAAAAAGTGAACGTGTTTTTTTTTATCGTACGTTTCTATTTTACAGAACTATCCAGCTGGAGTTGACCACACTCTCCAAGACTATAGCTGGACTGCTAACACAGCCTCTATCCAGCGTTGTGGTGCGTCTGAGAGAGCTAAAGGCAAGCCAATCTGCCAAGAGAAAACAGCTAGATAGCCTGGAGGTGAGAGAGAGAACTGTGCTGAAGAGAATCACTAGTGGAGAGAGCGAGGATGCCTATGGAGGAGGGGAGGAAGGAGAAGGAGAGGGAGGAAGTGGTGATATGTCATTTGGCCTACCGCTGGCAATGGAGGGAGGGAGAGTGACTGAGGAACAGAGATTGATACAGATTGGACAACTGACACCATTTGGAGGCCAAGTACAAAACTTTACTGGTAGCAATACTCAACCATCCTCATCCGGTAGTTCATCAGAGGCATCCATGTCATATAACTCGTTACCGTCCACATCTGCTACACCTAACTCCTTACCTGTGACTCCTAGTGCCAAGGCCACTCCTACCATACAGCTAAGCAGTGATAGTTTTGATGGGCTGTTCTCTAATACGGTCATTGCAAAACCAAAGAAAAAATCAACAACTACTGAAAAAAGCAAATCTCGGGAGAAAAAAGGCGATACAGAGGCAACTAATTCACATATGGATGATCAAGGGGCTCTCCCTGCACAGGAAATAATGACCCAATCTAGTAATTTGGAACAGGGTATGGAGAATGGGGTATGGGATAATGAGGAATGGATGCCAGATGAAGCGGAATTGGCTATGTTTGAATCTGAGATGCTGAGTAGTTCAGAGAGCGAGTATCTCACTGATGATGAGATGGGTACTCCACAGAAGAAAAAGAGAAAGAGAGTACTACGTGAGTTATCCAGTGATGAGGACGACATAGGAGACCATGTGACCTCTAAGGGGCGTGGCAGGAAGAGGAAGGGGAAACGAAAGCATTACCAGGATGATGGAGATGATGAGCTGTATAGACTAAGAATCTGGTAAGAACACAATGGAAGCTAGTAATGGACTATTTAATGATTTACTGAAAGCTTAAAATTATAATAATAAGCTAAAGTGTGCTAATTAGTCCCTTAACTTGTACATGTAAAATACAATCATGTACTTATAATGTGTGGCTTTTCAGTAGTGTCTTGTCCATTGGAACACGTTATGCACTTGTATGTTTGCTGTGCAGGGAGTATGAGAGAGACCATAAGAGAGCCGGACTGTCTGCAGAGCAGGAGGATAAAGTGTTTGAAGGTGGTCTCAGAATTCCAGGCAGCATATGGCACAGGCTATACAGGTGTGTACCACAGATACATATCTAGACTAGACGCCCACTTGAATGTGAAATATTTGCTGATAGCGTGGAATATTAATTTGGATGTATAAAGAGTGTATGCACCTGGAATTTATTTCTAATGGGGGTGGTTGTGTGCAAAATTTGGTGGCTGTACAACCTTGGATAGGGTAGTAGTACTAAGGATAGCAGTATTATCTCTTGCCGTTAATATTCTCAGATACCAGCAGACGGGTGTGAAGTGGCTATGGGAACTGCACTGTCAGCAGGCCGGGGGGATAGTAGGGGACGAGATGGGACTCGGGAAGACCATTCAGATGATTGCCTTCCTCGCTGGACTCAACATCAGCAATCTAAGGAGCCATGTCACAAGGTAGGCTAGCAAAACTCAACTATAGAGTCAGAATACGTCAAAATATTCTGTAAAAATTGCAGTGGGGGCATAATTAACCCTCTGCGCATGCGCAGGAGGGTTACGGTAGTCTGTTTGTGTGTGTGTCTGTCTGTTACCGCTCTAGCTGCTCCAGTGTTGACCTCTACTGTCCAATATCCATAGTAACCGAATCAGCACCATACTTCAAAGGTTTTTGACCTGTAGATTTTGCTAAAAGCGCTTTGTTCGAAAGTTATGTCCAGATTTAGCTCATTCGCGGCCATACTGCATTGGCAAGATAAACTAAGCCACACCTTTCATTTTGTATGCTGAAAATAGGTACTATGACGTCGTGCTATTATTAGCCATTCCGATTGCGCAAAGCTTTCCGGTAAAGGTCGTCAACAGTTATAGCGTGGCTCAAACAAGACGGCAAAAGCTATGGTAAAAGCTACATCGTGGCGGAACTCTGTAGGCGCACTATTGGGCCAGAATCACTGATTCATCGCAAGTTGGGGCCATGGCAGTGGCAGGGTGAGCCAGCACTTTCTCATGCAGATAGCTATAGTTTACTGATGCCATCACTAGTTATGTGAAACTATGAAGAATCAAGCCATGGCCAGTGAGTCTCACGATCCAGCTGCTCTTGTCTCGGTTGTTTCATTGAAGTGTGTGCTTCGTGTCGCTGTGAGGCTGTTCGGTAGGGCAGGCTGGTAGTGTTTTTATCATGGGCAATATGGAAACTCTGCTGTAGCTACATGTACAGCTGATGCTACGAGCGAAGGCTCGCGTCGCTTGATGATACCATCTTCCTAGTAAACATACAATTGTTGATAACCTTATATGCCTTTATATCACCAGTCGATTATTGATCATCTGGCCGTTATTTTTTATTAATAATGAAAACAAAATTAATTACAATAATTATTGAGCTTGGTTGACCCATGCATGTATATCCGGTCCTCTTCCCAAACCACAGAGGTTTTTTTAATGTTGCATGAAAAGATTTAATTTTACCACATAAAGCATCAAGCGCAGAGGGTTTAGCACTTTAGTGTTCATAATTTATGGTAGTGTTCCTCCCTTACAGGGAGCTTGGCTTGGGCCCAGTGCTTGTGGTGTGTCCAGCCACAGTGATGCACCAGTGGGTGAGTGAGTTCCACACTTGGTGGCCTCCCTTTCGAGCAGCCATTCTCCATGACACTGGAAGCTTTGGAGCAAGGGACAAGAAGAGATTGGTCGACACCATTGTCAGAGGTAAGTGTGGCTTATACAGTAGAGTGGCCATTTGCTATACAAATTTATTACATGTGTGTATGATAGGGAGGGGGACTTGAATTTTTTTTTCAGCTATCATATTTTTTTTACAGATTGTGGGGTGCTTATTACAACCTATGCCGGCATAAGAATCTACCGGGACCTTCTGATTAGTCAGAAATGGGATTATGTCATCCTAGATGAAGGCCACAAGATTCGCAACCCTGATGCTGAGATCACTCTCTCTGTGAAGCAGTTTGCCACACCCCACCGCCTCATTCTCTCCGGCTCCCCAATGCAGAACAACCTCAAGGAGCTGTGGTCACTATTTGACTTTGTCTTCCCCGGCAAGCTCGGCACTCTACCTGTATTCATGGAGCAATTCTCAGTGCCTATAACTCAGGGAGGATATGCCAATGCAACTGAGGTGCAGGTACAGACTGCTTACAGGTGAGGCCAGTTTTATAATATTCTTCTACCATAGTATACATGTGGTTGTGGATTTATAATGCTGTGACAGCTTCTGTGATGTTTTATTGATTCAGGTGTGCGTGTGTTCTTAGGGACACTATCAATCCATACCTGCTGAGGAGACTCAAAGCTGATGTAAAGATACAGCTTCCTGACAAGAATGAACAAGTTAGCTACAGCAGTCATGGCCCATGCACAGTGTACAGCGTATTTGTTATACTTAGGTTCTATTTTGCCAGCTGACTGACTACCAAAAAGAGATCTACCAGGACTTCTTGAAGAGTAAAGAGGTGGAGGAGATGTTGGCAGGAAAAAGACAGGTAAAACTATTTGTGTGAGCTGACTAAAGTGAAACTAGTTTTCAATCTTTTGTTAAACTGTATATTGTTAGGTATTTGCTGGCCTGACCACCCTACGCAAGTTGTGCAATCATCCAGACCTGGTAACCAATGACTACAGCCAGCTGGTTACCCCTGACAACCAGCGGGAGGGAAAGAGAGGCTCCACCCACCAAGCTAAGAGTGGTGCTGAGTCAGCTACGACTGCAGATGAGGAGGGAGAGTTTGTGATGGTAGAGGCAACACAAAGAGCTGATGATGATGGTACAATGGATGGGTGTGGTTAATTAGTGCTCTCTGTAGAAACAGGAGCCCTTAGAAAACTGTAAACCACCATCCATCCCACTATGAATTTTGTAGTTACCATGGCATTTCTTCAAGTGGTGTGCAATTTTGTCATATGTCAATTTGGTAAACTTGTGCATGCCACTTTTTGTGTTTTTGTATGTGCTGTCTTGCTCAGGATATGGTCATTGGCGTCGTTCTGGTAAGATGATGGTTGTGGAGTCTCTCCTTCACCTATGGAGGGAGCAGGGACACAGGGTACTTCTCTTTTCTCAGACCAAGATGATGCTGGACATACTGGAGGGCTTTGTGACCAGAGGGGGGTACACATACAGACGCATGGACGGGACCACACCCATCTCAACGAGGCAGCCCCTCATTAATGAGTTCAATAAGGTACAACTGTTGTGTCTGATTAGAAGGATAAACATTTTTAGCTTGCTTAAGATTCACTAAATGTATGCATTTACTTTTCTACACTTGTTGCTAGGACACCTCCATCTTTGTGTTTCTTCTGACAACTCGTGTTGGTGGTCTTGGAGTTAATTTGACAGGGGCAGATCGTGTTATCCTCTATGACCCAGACTGGAACCCTTCCACAGACACACAGGTCACTTTTGTACATGTATATCTACAAAATTGCTGGTTATTACGTGTCCTCCATGCAAGGCTTATGGTAATAACAGAGGGTCATAACTTTCATTTAATTAGATCACAACTGCTGTTGAATATGATGTAAATATTTTATTCTTGCTTGTATCATTTCCAGGCTCGAGAGAGGGCGTGGCGTATTGGTCAAACGAGACAGGTGACCGTCTATCGTCTGCTGACCTCTGGTACCATTGAGGAGAAGATCTACCACAGACAAATCTTTAAGCAGTTTCTCACCAACCGCGTGCTTAAGGACCCAAGACAGAGAAGATTCTTTAAATCCAACCACCTCCATGAGCTGTTCACACTAGACTCCAGCGCTGTGGCAGGAGGGAGTACAGAAACTAGTGCCCTGTTTGCAGGCACTGGGTCAGAGATTCTCCCACCAGCTAAGGGAAGAAAGAGAAAGAAGAGGAAAGGAGGCAATGAGAGCAGTGACCACGGAGGGACAAAGGGAGAAGTGGGATCAAAAAGAAAGAGGAAAAAGAAGAACAAATCATGTGATCAGGATGCTGCAACGTCATTGGACAGAGGAGAGGGAGCATCATTGAATCAAATCACTGATCAGCAGGTTATAGAATCAACTTCTCAAGAGAAGGAGGGGAAGTCATGCGATCAAGATATTGCAATGCCATTGGATGGAGAAGCATCGTCTTCAAATCACATCCCTGACCAACAAGCTGCAGTGACATCAGCCTCACCAGAGGTTAGAAAGAAAGAGAGGAAAAAACGAAAGAAAAAACATAAGAGGGTGACAGTGGATGGGGCAGAGATTGAGGGGCTGGAGAGAACCGATGTGTTTGAGCCGGGAAGGGGGGATGAAGAGGGGGCGTCCAATCAGGAACAAGATGACTACATCTTGAAAAAACTCTTCAAGAAATCAAGTGAGCTCTAGTTAGGTGGTTGGCATAACTATCAATGACGTATGTATGCATGGTTTGCATATCTGTGTTAACAAAATATTTGTATCACATAACTATTGTAGAAACAATTTCATTTTCCAAACGTTCTGAAGCACATACTGCACATACTCGTATGCAAATTTTTGACTATTCTTATTATTAGCAGTGGGTGCTGACATATGCAAATAAAGTGTGTTGAACTATTAGTTATCAAATTATATGTTTATTTTATCCATAGGTGTTCACAGTGCAATGCAGCACGATACAATCATGAGCAGCACCAACCCTGACTTTGTCTTGGTGGAAAGTGAAGCAAGAAAGGTCGCAGAGAGTGCAGTTAAGGCACTCAAGACTTCAAGACGACAGTGCCAGCAGATGGTGGGTGGGACCAGGAGGTGGGGCCAACCAACGTGGACTGGACAACATGGTAGTGTTGGTGCTCCCAGACCTCCGAGGTGAAAATGAAATAAGTCGTCTTAAAACTAAATTAGCTTGGGGGTCACATCATACTTTGTAAGGAGACATTGATGTGGTTGGGTATCCATGGTAATTGGATCAGGTGATTGGGTTCTCAGTTAAGTCGGGGCCAGTAATTTAATATCACTGCACTGCACAGTTGAATGTACACACTGGTCCAGGAGCTAGCAAGTTGTTCTATGTAAGATGTATGTGTGTATATGCATTAATTTTTAGTCCTGCCCAACATTTTTGAAATAGTGTACTTTGATCAAGTTAAGAGTGTACTTTCTCTGTACATGTAAGTACTGCTGTGTGATATAGTGTCTACATTGCACACACCTTCAGCATTTAGTGGACGACAATGTCATACCACAAGTCACAATAGTGCGTAGTTTAGAGATAGCTGCTTTAACATCAATTATAGGTATGCACTATTAAATATTTTCCCGTTTCCCCATCAGGTTTGGAGCATCGTCTTCTAGTAAGCCATTTGCATCCGACAGACTCAAACAGGTGTGCCAATAATAACTCAATTAATAAATTGTACTTCTACAAACAATCATCTTTAATTATAATTATATTTCCCTTCTTCCTTCTCCTTCCTACAGCAAACTGGTTCTTCCAGACAGCCCTCAGGAGCTCCCTCCACCTCAACACACTTTGCTGGTGAATTGTCAGGGCTGTCCTCTACCTCCTCCAGTGAAACGAGACGAGGCTCGACAAACATTTCATCCAATCACCTCCTAGCTAAGATAAGGACGAGGAATGCTCACATGTACTCACGGACTGAGTTACGCTCTAGCTCTGTACAAGACATCCACAGTGATAGCCACAGGCAACTGTTGTCAGAGTTGAGAGATTTTATTGCGACACAGTGCAAGACAGATGGGCAGGCTACCACTGCTGAGCTACTGAAACACTTCTCTCACAAGTTGCCAAGCTCGGATACTGTTCTCTTTAAATCACTGCTTCATGAGATTTGTACATTTCATCGCCATCTTGGGGAGGGTCTGTGGTCACTCAAGCCTGAGTTTAGGTAGACATTCATTTTTTGAACTGTTTTGGCAGAAGTTACAGTAAATGATGCTGGTTTCATTATATTTAACCATTCAGTTTTCTTGTCCATGTACATCAATCAATTTCATGTATCATACATTTGTTTGAAATTACAATTATTATTCTGACAGTTATGCTTTCAAAATAATTATCCAGCATGGTAGGAATGGGGCTATAGTTATACCATGCAAGTCGTGAATGTAATCTGACCTAATGACTCCCGTCTCGCGTCGACCTTTGCCATTCGGCCCGGAAGTATAGCTGATCAATTAGTGTGGATAAGTCAATTTTCACTAGCACATCGCAAAGACTGTAAATTGAAGGAGTGGCGATCGGCCGCGCATGGTTGTATATTTACTGTTAGCAATTTTTGAAAAGAAGCTTGAAATTTGGAGAGATCATATTCCAAGCTAGCCGATTCGATCGCTGGTGCTCAGAGGAGATCGATCGAAACTGAGTGAACGAATAGCTGCAATCAAAACTGCATGGTCGGCAGCTGCTCTCATTTGTTGTCCAACAAGCAAGTAAAAAGCAGCAAAGTGTGTGCAGCAGGCTAGGCGTGGTCAAACTACTCAGAGCACGAGCTAGAGCAGTGTGCAGTGAGAGCAGAGAGAGAGAGAAAGAGAAGGACTGAGTTGTGATGTTCAGCAAATTATGCCGCAGTCCAAGATCGATTCCAAGTGTTTCAACCTCACCAAGAAGGTGGACGAGTTCTTGAGCCTGAGCAATGTCGGACGGACTGACTTGACTCCACCAGGTTTCTGGAAAGAGCTTGCAAGGGACGAAGAAGCTGTTAGCAGGTCAGTAGATCTATCCCCCAAATAATAATTTTTGATATGTTGCCTCCACGCCCTAAGCATGTATTCAATGTACTGTTAGAGCCCAGTTGATCAAATTTCTGACCAGTTTCTCTACACCTATTGGCTAGTGTGTCAAGAGCCATGGGTGGAACTTTATGGTGACTTTATCGTGTGGTAAGCTTTGGGAACTTTCTTGTGAAGGAGAGGCAATTCAATATGCACTCAACTATGTTGACATAAGACCCTCCCTCCCTCGTTGAATTATACACACTGTTATGTTCCATGTACACGTACATGCATGAAACCAGCATGCTTTAACCATGAGCCTATAGTTTACCAGTGCAGCGGTGTTGTGAGACACACCCCTCTCAGCTGCCAAAGACAGTTTATTCATCACTGCTAATGTACTTCTAATTTCCTGATCTATCTTCAGATTAGAGCTCTTATCACCAGCACCAGCGTGCACACTAATTCCAATTAACACTGTTTATTTAAATACTGTTCGTGTGGTGAACGAAAGGAAAAAAATAGCCCTAAGTGTGGTGTGGTTTACTAATTAATACTCTATGATTACTAGACTCCGCATTAACTGCTCTATTACCATACACACACACACACACACACACACACTCTCTCTCTCTCTCTCTCATTTCAGATTCATAGTGTGTCTAATAGCCAAGCTGATTTCCTTGGACAGTGACAATGGTAAGCCCCACCAGCACTGCACTGCACACAGCCAGGGAGGGCGGTGTACACTCATTGAAATAACACATACACTCATTAGAATAACGCACAGTCTCAGGCCATGATAATTCCACCCTAATATAGCTAACTAATTGTTAATTGTTGATCCTACTAATAGTATAGTGGGTTGGCTTATAGGGTTATTGCCAGTTAAATATTGTCGAAAATGTTACATGCCTCTGGCAGGAAGCTCTGTAGGCCACCTTCTCTCTCTCTCTCTCTCTCTCTCTCTCTCTCTCTCTCTCTCTGTTGAAGGAAGTTGTAGATTGTAGTTCATCCTTCAGATACACAAACTGTCATGTTTACTGTACACCAGTACAAGTGTTTGGTGAAGGTTGGAATGTCATACAGCAGTGTCTGTCTAGTCTGTGGATGATTTGACTCAGCTATCAGCTCTACGTATGTTTGTCCCTGATCTGCGGCTGACTGGGAACTGTTTCTTTTCCCACTCTCTTCTCACTATTTCCTGTTAGTGTTTGTTTATTTTGCCTCCAAAAATAAACTCACCTTCACAAAACAAAACACAGAAGAAAGTAGAAATGTCCACAGAGTACTAGTGTGTATTGCACTGTACCTGCACTACAGCATGTAGAGGAAGGGAGCGTCTAGATACATACATACATACATGATCCTACAGTGTCATTATATAAAGCAGCAGTGAAGGTCCATTAGCCAGCTCTGGATAATCTCTATAGTGATGATGGAGTGCATCTGTCGAGTAGCATGCTTTTAGTTTCACGTTGCAAGGTCACAATGTCATAGGCTGAAAGTCAAAGACTGCAGCCCTATGCCTCTATGGTAGTACTGTGGTCTATGGTACACACACAATGTCCTAGAGATGTTTGGGGCAGTAGAAAGGAGTTGTAAGTTGTAAAGTAGGTGAGTGGAGCATGCCAGCCCTTCCCTTTCAGGATCAGAGTTGTTGAGTAATTACAGCACTTGTTTATTCATAGATTATAGAGCTGCTTAGGTATATGTACCTATAGGTAAGTAGCTCTATAATCTAGGGTTTGTTTACTAGAGAACATGAACATGCCTCATGATCAGCTGAGAAATTACCCTTTATGCACACAAGGGAGGTGGAATCCTTAATTATGGCTAATTTAAGCAGGAGCAGGTCAATTTTGGTACCTTTACAAGGGGGATGCACACTGCTCCCCCAGAGGTCTTATGGGGGTGCTATATGCTGTGACTGATGTAAGGTTTTCGTTGAGGTCACTGCAGTCAATGCAGTGGGCTAGCTTCCAGCTTCCTGCATTGATGAAAGATTAGAAGACTTATTAGCCAATGGGATGGTTTCTCTTTGGAAGCCGAGTGCCCATGGAGGTCAAATCAGAAGGGAAGATGACAACACATATGATGCACTATAGCATGAGTTATGTCAGACTCTGATTCAGCTTCACACACACACACACACACACACACACACACACACACACACACACACACAGGGCTAAAGAATCTGTCTGTGGTGTACCGTGATCTCGTTGAGATGCCTGTGGATCACTCCAAGTACAAACACTGGTCATCCAAAGCTCTTCCTGCCAACTGCAGGAGCTCAGCACATATCCTTACCTACTTAATGAACAGGGGCAGGGGAGTAGATAACTGTACCATAATTATTATGAAGCTGATAGACTTGTGATGTTTGTGCATCTGATTGGTAGCGATACTATACCAACCATACATTGACCTGCTGGAATGTTTTCTGTGCAGCTCTGTTAGTATATGGCATTAACCAAACATTGAGCTCAGCTGGTCGTTGCCTAGCAACAGCTATGTACACTATTAATGATACCTTGAGGCATATAGCGATGCGATTGACTAATATTTGTGTACAAAGTGAAGGGCATTTTTGCGTGAGTAATTTCAAGTCTGCAGTCCATAGGCCTAGACTATCTTTATCTGCCTACCACCCATTGCTAGCAGACACTCAAGGCTAAGCACCACAGTGGCTCTACATTGCAAAGTTCATTGGTGTACCTAAGCCAGTGTTGAATGGGTTGTATGATTTTGACAGTTGCTTGTTTAGGTGGGCCAGTCATTGCCTCTGTGTGCATACCATGCCAGCAATGCTATGTTGATGATGTTAAGGTAAGGTCGGATTGCTATCATAACTATCATTGTGATAAGGTCATAACAAACACACAGCACATGCTGGCTGTTTTTATGACTCTTATGTACACATTCCCACACTGTTTACATTCACAATTCATCTCTCCTGCTATTTAGTGTATGAGTGTGTATCCGCTGTATTATGTGAGTATTGTACAGAGAGAGAATAAAATGTAGTACATTATAAGCTTAGAATGGACCTTAACCTTTTCATACTGGAACTCCAGTATGCCATTGTCACTACTATCAAGCATCTCAAGGATTGCCATGGATACACACCAAATATTCACTTGAGGGCCATGTATCTCAGGTGGAACTTAGGTAATCAATCTCTCTCTCTCTCTTCCCCCCTAGCAAGAAACGTAGAAAATTGTAAGGCTGCTGTATCCCTCCATGTTTAGTCTATTGAACAGTTGTCTGTGTGTGTGTGTGTGTGTGTGTGTGTGAATTAGTTGTGTGGGTAAACACTGAAATAAGTGTTGATTGCCTCACAATTGCCTTTGGCCTGACTCTGCCCAAAGGCTGTTAATTTACCGATTTTATTGAGTAGGAGGTGGATGGGACAAAGAAGGGGAGGGGTCAAGGAATGGCTTGTTTCCACACATGAACACACTCTCTGAGTCTCCTCTGACACACTCACACATATACACACACACACACACACACACACACACACACACACACACACACACACACACCACAGCTCGAAATTATTCCAGTGATGGTGCAACAAAGGCTGATGAATTTGAACAAAATGTAAGCCCTCACACACACACACACACTCTCTGTACAAATATGGTGCTAGCTGCTTTTGATAGTCAGTAGGTAATTATCAAAGTCTTTGAGGTAGGGACACCCTTAGTTATAGCCAGCATTGTTTTGTCATTGGCAGTCCATTGTTGCTGGGAGAATGGGACACAGCTGCCAACACTGTTTCTGTCCAAGTATCTCATCGATAAAGACAATCCATTGGATATAATCATATGTATACACATGTGATACGCTATGCATGAATGATTGTGTATATAGGCACTATTTCTTACTACACATTTGTACGTGAATATACTTTGTTTGACTACCATGCACTGGTACATCAAGAGTACTTTTGGATACAAAGCTTACAAGATGTTTTTTGTTTCTGTGTGTAGTGGTTATGGTTAATTCCTGCATCTGTATAGTCTCTGTGGCCCTCATTTTTCCTGTGGGAAGCCCAAGGCTCTTTTGATAATTAGCGCCTGGGCCATCTGGTTTATGCCTTATACAGGTGTCCTTAGATCCTGTGGTTAGCTTAACCCATCACCCCAGCTGACCACTCCAACCTAGCTCACAGAGACTGGTACAAAAACACAGTAGTTTTGCTGTCTGGCTATGTAGCTAGGCCGTAATGTTGCACATGTATGTGTGCAGTTTCACTACGTGTATACGATTATTGGTTACCTTTACTTTCACTCAATGTTTCATTTTCAGCTAATTATTTCAATATCACAAAGATTATGGTTTGATTTATAGAAAATGTCACACTCTAATTTTTCCTCTTTTGTATTTTTTAGGTGATTCGTACATTCTCAGTAGCTCAAGCTAAGGAGGTTATTCGTAGCCCCCTCAACTCGCCCCTGCATAAGTCGCCCTCCCCCCAGCCTGGCTCGTCAGACGAGATTGATGAGCATGGAGTGACACAGATACTCATCGAGGAGTGCTACACTAACCACAAGCGTGCATCGTTTGGTGTCCTTCCTCCAGGACAGTGCAGGCTCTGTAGCTACTCGAATGGTGAGGCTACATGTCACATGCAGACTACATGCATGTCACATACACAAATGTTGTAAATTCTAGTATGGTATTGAAGATTAAGCAACTACCAGCCGCCTCCTTTAACGGCCTCATCCCCAGGTTTCCGATCTTTTCAATTTATACATTGAAATGCTGTAGATAGGGCCTGGAAATGAGGCTATTGTTTATACCTACTGTACATTGATGCATATGCACATCAAATATTCATACGATAGCTCAAGATAGTCTCTCGTATGTTCGTCTTCGAGATGTGGTGTCACGACGTCCAGCTCTGCTGGTGACGGCAATGCAGCATGTGATGAAGCTACTGCAGAGTGAGGTGTCCCACACAGGGGACTATGGAGATCGGGAGGCTCTACTACCACTGCTACAACTATTCAGGGAGCTACTCATTATGGTGAGGGCTCTCTCTCTCTTGTTTGTCACTGCTCTTGTATTTTTCTCTGTGGAGTAGTTTACAAGGAATCATTTGCAGGAAGTTTTAGACTTTGATTGTAAGGGCTGTGCTGTGCTTACTATGAAAGTGTGCGTGTGTGTGAGTGTGCATGTGGAAAACACAGCCACACATGCTACTATACGTCACTCAATACTCACACACAAACACATGTGACTACTACTCACAAACACACACACCGACACACAGAACGCTCCCATTGACATGATATCAACCTATCAGACACTGATGGAGTTCTACATGTGGCCAGTGGCTCATGCTGAGTTCACACAGAGGGTCTTGGACCTCATCCTAATGGAGGGAAGGTCAAAGGGTACCAGCTTCAGGAGAAAGCTGATGTCCGAGCATGAGATGGGAGTCAGACCTCGCAGCACAAAGTAAGACACACTAGGCTGACTATTGTTGATCTGATAATACTAGGCTTGTATAATCATCATATCCATATCCCAGTTCATGTTTCTAGTTATATGTGTCTTGGTGTACTATATGCGCTGAGCCCCTAGGGTTCCTTTTATGCATGCTGGCTATAGCCTCAGTGTCTGCAATCAATCAGATTGTATTGTGTATATATTTGTACACTTTGTAGGTGATCATGTACAATAGTTGGGCAAACATACACATGTACATGTACATGTACATGCAGATATCCATGCACATGCTTGTGGCATGTGTCCATGCACATGTATGTGTAGGTATACATGACGTGTACGTGTATGTACATTTATTGTTCAATTTGTAACATGCTCATTTTAATCCATAATGTACATTGTTTGTTAAGCTATGTGTCTGTAGTCTGAGGAATACAAGAGTCCATGACGCATGCATAAGGTATCATTCTTGTTCATTGATGTGTATCTTGTGTTTTGTTTTCAGGATTCGTGGTCAGGTAGTGCACATGTTAGTGGATACCTCTCATCCCCTCTCCAGGGGAACACTGCTTCACAATATCTTTGAGTCACACCAGGAACGGCCCGACCAAAAAGCTCTACAGAGACTCATGATTAGGAGTATCCTGACAATAAGTAGTTTGTGGATTGGGGGAGAGAGAGAGAGAGAGAGAGAGATAGGATGTTTATAATGTTGATGTTGTTACTTTGATTAAGAGATGTGAGAGTTTTCTTAACAGTTTACTTCACCAGATGTGTTTCGCTCAATATTTGGAAAATTCGATGTGATACAACTCGAGGAGAAGCTCTTGGTGAGTTTTTGTAACACATACACTGTGTTTTTCATCACCTCAAACATACACATAAACACTCACTCACACCTATAGCATTTATCATCTGAGTCCCTGAAGCAGTACTGCATTGAGGCAGTGGAGTTGCTGGAGAGACAAGCTGGAGACAACACTGGGGAGGAGAAAGGCCTTCAAGTTAGCACTGAGCTGGAGAAACTACACAAAGCTATACTGCAGTGTGCTGGTGAGTGACCAAGCTAACAAAGCATGGATAATCTAGTGCCTCTGTGTGAATATCTCAAGAGGTGGTTTGAATTGATTGGATCGAGTTTCAAGGACAAATACCACAAATTATACGCCTGAATGAGAGGATTATCATAATTTATTGCATCATATCCTACATGCATAATGATTTAATTGCACATATAGTGTACTGTATACTTGTCTTTATCCTCGTCACATACATTGTTCAGAATCAGATGAGCAGCGAGACAGTGCAGTCAGTTGTAGTAGTCACGACCACGATGGTAGATTGACTGAAGACCACCTTGCCTCTTTCTCCCTCCCCACCCCCTACATTCCCTCCATAGCCCTCGAGAACACACAGTACCCAACAGTGTTGACTAAACTACGAGAGATTCTCATCCGCTGTCAGCAAAAATCCTCCCCACGGCCCTCCCACGGCAACATAGGAGGGATTGGGGGTGGAGTTAGTAGGATGATGTCATCATCACCACCTGATGCCATGACAAAGGTTGTTCCCACAAGGACATTTTCAAGCTCCTCCCACACAAGCATCGACAGTACCGGGAGTGGAAATCTGGAACGGGACCACAGAGAAGCTGCAGTGGAGGGGAATGGGACCAGCGATGGCAAGATAGGTAATGGACACGTAGGAGATCACATGACCAATGGGAAAGATACCAAAAAAGGAAAGGGAGATCACATGACCAATGGAGAAGCAGGTCACATGACCAATGGAAGAGAAGAGAATGCAGATCACATGACAAATGGCGATCTTGCTGAGACAGATGGCATAGATCACATACCTGGTATCAAACGTCGCCCATCGAGTGTTCCAGATGCAGATACAGTGTTCCCTGAGATCTCTGCCAGCTCCCCTCCTCTAGGCAATGGCTTCTCACCAGAAAAAGCCAACGGAGAGAGAGAAGTGCCTTCATCTCCCTCCCCACCTCCTGCTATACCACCAGATAAGAGACTGCTGATGCGACGCATGACTTACTGCTCAGGAATGAGTAACAAACAGAGAAATAGTCTGCTGACATCATCGGTAGGTGGGACTTCCCCTATTGCTCGTCGCTACAACAACATTCCCCACCAACTTGCCGGGAGAACTAATAGCATTAGTGGAGGGGTGGGGGGCACGATCAGTCCGCTTGGGGGTGGGAGGGTCAAGATACGAGCAAATCCATCAGCAACCATCTCCATCAAGAGAAAACAAAGAAATTCGTCTGTGGCCCTGCTTTCCCCAACACACAAGAACAACCTAAAGTTGGTAAAGGTCGTCTTAACAGGAAACGATGTTCTAGTGAGCCACGCTGCAAAGGCATATTGCTATCTACGTTGTGAGGAGCCAAACCTGCTAAACGGGCTTGATGTGCGGTTCTACTATGTTCCCCTCTCTCGAGCCTCGCTCATCCACAGTCTGAATTCCGATTCTGCTCCTCCCACCTTGTCGTCTTCCTCCTCCCCATCGGCCACGTCCTCTGACCTCCCCGAACCAATGTTTGAGCAGATTGACACCAGTGGAAACGATGTCCATATCGGCAGGTTTCTCTCACACATGGACAGCTGGTATGAAAGAAACGTTATGATAGCTACTCACCATCTATTGAGACTTGTACCTTGCGTAAGTGCACACTAATTATGTCATCGGATTAATTTGTATAAATTTTGTATGGGGCTCATGCTGTAATTTTTGTTTTTCCAGGATATTTCTACTGCAAGCCAGCAGCCTGACCAGACTGATCAGTCTGAGTCCTTAGAAACATATTATCGTCCTACTCCAGGCAAAACCTCACTCACTCCTGCTAAGGTATGGTGATTTGTAGTACATAGTTGATCATAGTCAGTCAACTGCTCTATTTTTGTGTCAGATGTTGTTAGAGGTGATCAGTAATTACACCAGAGAGGCCAGTAATACAGTCAAGATCAAAATGTTCAAAGTTAAGGTTAGTCATTTCTTGAAGCATCTGTACAGTCAAATAGCAATTATTCTATGTGTGTGATTTTAGATGAGTCTGAAGAGTGAAAAGTCATATAAGATAGAGCATAGAAACCTGTACATGCTACATCGCCTCGACATTCAGAGAATCTCTGGAAAGAAACAAAGTATGAAAATCTCCTAATTTGCAATTTCCTCATGTTTTAATCCATTTCTTTATGCATTGCAGGCAGTCGTCAGGTGAAGACATTTGAGGCCAATCTCACTATGACTGAGGTATATTATACACACCAAGATGTACAATTATTTATTTAATGACATCTTGTATTTTCAGTTGGCCCTTGACGATAGTCTTCTTCGTAACGACATGATGGAGATGAAAGATGTATGGTCAATTCGGGCGAGTAACATGCCCCGAGCAGGTGACTCCAGTGTGCCAAACCCAGGTAGAGTGTGACAACCAAAGTCATGTGATTATCATGTGACCATCACTCCTATTATGTGATTGGATCACGATAAACACACATGCAACAGTAGCTAGTAGTATCAATGTTGGTGTATGAAGACATGACGCACAATTGCTCCATATCCACCAAATCAGACTAAAAAGAGAGGTGTATTACAAAGTAACTTATTTTATGGAATTGCAAAGGTTGGAAGGAGCAAGGCTGCCTTATGTTTTGTTGTTTATATTGTCTTGACTGCTATGCCTAGTGTGCATCATATCTTTGCATAATTATGTGTATGATATTGCTTTGCACTTGAGCTTCTACTGTTAGATGTAGCCAGAATTTGGTAATCGAGCAATAATATTGCTTATAATATTAGTCTGGCTCTGGCAGTAGATGTCTCCATGCCTTTCAGTGTTAAAAATGATTATTTAATTTTTTCCACGAATTTTTTTTTCAGAGTCTGAGGCAGTTGAACTGACTGTTATCAAGGCTTTCACTGAGGGAGGTCGCTTTGGAGCAACAAAGGTGTGTGATCTTAATTCTTGTTCCCACCCTGCTGGCTCAGTCTTTCCAGCATTTAATGTTAGAAGCAAGGCCACTAGATATCTCATAAAGTATTGTTGGTGCATGTACCACTTATTAAGTATGCTGTTGTCATCTTTCTTTAGCACCGACTTCAAGAAGAGCTTCAGTACCACATTTATGACCTGATTCTGGAGACAAGGGAGAAGCCGTTCACTGTAATGGTGGATGGAGACCCTGACGTACTTGTTGAGAATGTTATCAGGTGAGAATGTATTTTTGTACATATAATAGTATGGTTGCTAGCTTACCAATAATGATTATAACTACACTTTTAGGCTTGAGCTAAGTCCCGCCCACTTGGATACAGGGGTGACTCCCCTCCAGCAGATGTCTATGAGGCGGACTGACGCTCGACTGGACAGACAACTCTGCTTCCCACTCATGACTTTCTGGCCTATAGATCTATAGTTCTGTTACAATACCATGTACTGCAGTGTGTTCTGTGTGTGTCTATAGTGTGACATAATTCCTAGGGGAATGCATGTATAATTGTTGATATTAAAGACTACAAAAATGAAAGCTAGTATGTATACATGGATTGACTGCATCTGTGGCTCGTCATTTGCTTGTTCAATAATAATTATTATGTGTGAAAGAACACATTCGATCTAAAAAAAAAATAATATCAATGACCGTACAATTAATGTTACAAATAAAAACTTAATACATGCACAAGAACTGCACTTGTCAGTTAACACACACTGTTGCACACATGTACAAGCTCATTAGTGCTAACACCTGATCCAGGGATACAATAGTTCAATCACTATTTCTTGCTAGCCTTCATCTCCTCTTAATTGAACAAAGTCAAACGCAGAGACCTTGGATGATTTACCTGGCAGTAGATATCTCCATGCCTTTCTGTGTTAAAAATGATTATTTAATTGTTTCCATGAATTTTTTTTTTCAGAGTCTGAGGCAGTTGAACTGACTGTTATCAAGGCTTTCACTGAGGGAGGTCGCTTTGGAGCAACAAAGGTGTGTGATCTTAATTCTTGTCCCTACCCTGCTGGCTCAGTCTTTCCAGCATTTAATGTTAGAAACAAGGCCACTAGATATCTCATAAAGTATTGTTGGTACATGTACCACTTATTAAGTATGCTGTTGTCATCTTTCTTTAGCACCGACTTCAAGAAGAGCTTCAGTACCACATTTATGACCTGATTCTGAAGACAAGGGAGAAGCCGTTCACTGTAATGGTGGATGGAGACCCTGACGTACTTGTTGAGAATGTTATCAGGTGAGAATATTGTATAGTTGCTAGCTTACCAATAATAATTACACTTTTAGGCTTGAGCTAAGTCCCGCCCACTTGGATACAGACAACTCTGCTTCCCACTTATGACTTTCTGGCCTATAGATCTATAGTTCTCTTGTACAACATAAATTGTCTATAATATTGTGTGTTTGTATTTTGCTATGCGTGTTACATAATATCAAGAGTGGTACGTAACTCGTGTGTATTAGTATTGTGCTTATGTTGTGTGCACATGTGATCATCGGGTGGTGTCACAGCATGTAGTAGATACCAGACAAATGCATACCGTACATGTACATACACGATTTTATGAAAACTGTGTGGCCACAAGCCTAGGAATAATCCTGTAGGGTTTAAGGGCCCAACAAGTGTCTACGGTAGGTACACCGTAGGATGAAGCCACCATTTCAGATCGTACGTGCACGTGCATGGAGCTCGCTCTTGCTCGCCCACGCAGTTACGTACTCTTCATAGTACACTAGCACTCTTGATAATATATTAATACCAGGGGCTTATCTATGGTGAGCCGCGTAATACCATGTACAGTGTACATGTGGGTACCGTGTATAGACATGTCACCGATTAAGTGCGCATGCGCTGCTCGAAGGTCGTGATTAAAAGGGGTTGTATACTTATGATCGTGAATATCGCCAAGCGTAAACAACAGAGGTGAATTAATAGAGCACCGCGCGCAGTTGCCAACATTTCTATCAAAATGGCTGAAGCATCTGGAGCAGTTACACCCAAGAAACGTGGTAGGTGATTTTCAACAAACAATAACTTCTTCAATGATAGCCTCCTCCCTAGTCTCGCGGGCCAGCCCTGGCCCGCGAGACTACCTCGACCTCCTCCCCACTCCGAAAACACCTTAAGCTACTAAACGCCCTACTCATACCGATTCTCAATGCAGATGATGAAGTAGCAGACATGCTTGGTCATTTAAATGTTGTCAGGGTGTTGGACAGTATTTCACCAAGCAATTTGAGGCGTCTTGCACTGGAACTAGGAATTCCACATAATAGATTCGAGGAGTTTGACCGTGACTCAAAGTATTTTTGTGATTTGAAAGCTAAGGTCGTGGATTTTTGGTTGAAAAATGGTGAAGAACGTAGTTGGAAGGAACTACAGCGTGCTCTGTACGCTGTTGATGAAAGAGTAGCTGGTGACCAGATTAAAAGCGATTTTCTTGACAAACTTTGGAAGGATCCAAGGGTATGTTTCAAGATTATTATAACTAATGTCCTCAATCATGGCTAAAATTTTCAGAAACCTGATCACTGGACAATGTTTATTCCAAATGTGCGTAACGTAAAATTTGTGAAAGCTACACCCCCAAGTGGATTACTGGGCTCACCAAAACCACCCAATGCTTACTTTAGAACAGTTCCTACAAGTGTAAGCCCTTTTTATGTACCGGGTAATATAGTTGATCATACTAACAATTATAATGCAGGGAGTTTATCATAATGAAAGGTAACAAGATTGAAATTCCATAGGCCGACAATTCATTCATTTATTTTAATGGTAGTTGGCGGAATGAGAAAATATTAGAGCTAAAAGAGAAAATGTGGGCATTCTGTCATCAGGTAGAGCCAGACCAAGCAAAGTTCAAAGTTGGTTATGAAGCACGGTATAGCTGCATGTTTATTCTAATTGTACTGAGGGTAGCTACATTTCATTTGTAGATTTGGGCGTATTTATTGGACACTGTCAAAAGACTTCAGTGGTAAAAAGTTACCGGTACACAACGTGTACAAATTGAAACCAAGGCAAATTGTACCTCAGTGAGTGCTTCTCCTTTCTATTGATTTAATATTGATCATGGTTAATTTTGCTACAGCATATATTGTGATATTAAAGAAGTGCTTCATGAAAAGTGTCAGCCAGCAGATCCTGATCATCTTCGTTGGCATGTTGACCCACTAAAGTTTGTTGTACATGGCGATGCACGCAAAGATATCAAGTATGTAGCTGTGCTCATGGAAGATAAGGAAGGACACTACCATTTACACAATCTATATGAAGAAAGAAAGCGTCCCCCCAAAGCTAAATATGACATTGTGAGATCAGGGAGGTACGTAACATTTCACTTATCCTTTTGATGCACTGTGTGTTAGTAACAACAATTATGACGGATATAGCAAATATGACATTAGAATTGGAGACTGCTTTGCATTAGTGTCACAGACTGAAGATGAACGGGTTCGTCGAATTGCTGATGACATAGCCAGGTCAACGCACAGGTACGGGAATGTAGTTAGTCTTGCAACACTGTAATATTGAGGTTCTGTTCAAATTAAGGTTTGCCCTGAAACTTATTGTAAACAGGGTACTTTGTTGTTTACAACACTTACTGACCTAATCTTAACAGAACTGCTAATGATGAGCTTGAAATGCCACTAGCTGGAAAGGATTTTCGTGTAGTGTTTCTTCGCTTCAAGAAACAGCAGCAACATTTGTGGAAGAGCAATGACGAGTAATTAACTAAACCTTACCCACTACTACTGTCATGTTAAAATGTCATGCAGGTGGATCTTGGCAGAATATGATGTAAAAACATATGATGAAGACAAACTAATAGCTGAAGGTGGTATGATATCTTCAAGCTTTGAGCCTGAGCTTGTAGCCTTTAACTGGGATCCTACAAAGGAGATTGAGGTATTCTTGATCACGAGCTGATGTTTACAACAATTCTATTCATTTACTTTTACATTGTAGCTGTGGAGCAAGAAGATTTTTCTGGAAAATTATAAGCTTACATATCCATCAACTGCTGACTATGCCCGACCGCAAGCTACAGGATCATTTCGTCTAAAAGACCAACCATCTCGAGTGCCAGCAATAGAATGGAAAGCAGATGATCTTCTACAACACTTTGAACAATTTGTGAAGGAACCAATCTCCATTGCTGATATCCTAGAGTCTTGTCCAGGGGAGTAATTAATGATGTTCATACTTCATCGTTATATGCATGCTTCATAGAACTAGATCCAGTTACTGCACCATAATAGTTAATAATAGTATTATAGAACAGACATGTAATTAAAAAAAAAAGTGAACAAAGATATCTATAATAGCAATAATATTATTACAAACTGTAATCAAACTGCACTTGCCAGTTAACACACACTGCACACATGTACAAGCTCATTAGTGCTATATAAACACCTGATCTCACTGTTTCTTGCTAGCCTTCATCTCTTCTTGAACAAAGTCAAATGCTGAGACTTTGGATGATTTACCTAGGAATCCAAAACCACTGCCATCAGCAGCTGGAGGGGACGTTGGTGTCTCCTTGATAGGTCCTGAGGCTCGCTGGACAGGCCTAGCCACGCCCCCTAGTTGGCCCATTGGCTGTATGTGTGTATCAAAGTCAACGAATAACACGTGATACTGACGACCCTTACCAATTCTATAGTATCTTGCATACCTGTTGCACATAGATCAGTCCTGGTGCTCCATAGACTGATGGGTGTGGCTGCATCACTCCAGTGACTCCACCCATTGCATAGGGAGTGGCTCCCTGGTAGACTACACCCATTGGCACCGTCCCCACTCCGCCTGCACCTGCCATTACCTGTGATTACAAAAAAAGCTCACAAACACGATACAGTGAGATACCAAAGAAGTATTAGAAGCTACACAATGCTAGAGAGTGTCCTATGTACCTGAATCTGTGGTGTCTGTTGTGTGAGTGGGGTCGCAGAGGTCAGTATTGTTGGTTGTGAGTTAGCCACAGCGGATGTTTGTAGAGGCTGAAGGATCTCTTGAAGAGAAGCGATCGTACTCGTTGATGAGGTGGGTGGAGCTACTGAATTCATTCCTGGCTGTGCATCAGAGCTGATGTCAAGTCCAGAGAGGTCACCCAATAAGCTACTTCCACCACTTCCGGTTTGGGAGGGGATTAGGGGTGGGGCCTGGACCCTCTTAGCTGTGATAACAGGGCTTGGTTTGTTGCCAGAGAGAGAGCTTGTTCGTTGTGAGAGAGACCCAGTTCTCTTGAGAGGATCAAATTCTTCATCGTCTTCCTCGGTGAACATAAGCAGGGAGTCATCTCCTCCCTCTCCTCCTCCTTGTTGCTTCTCCTCTGCTACCAGGTCAGTCGGGGCAGATGCTGGCTCAGAAACTCCCTTCATGGCACTGGAATCAGACTCAGAAGACTGGAATGGAAAAATGAAACCTCAAGTAATCACGATACTACAAGCACAGTACAAGGGAAAAACAACGAGTGTATTTTTGTACAGTGGGCTTCCCAAATTCTGAAAAAAAAAGTGAATATCAGGACATTGGATGCCTAAAATACGTCAATATTCCAGTCAGTTTCCGAGCTTCTTACTAATCCTAGAAGATCTCCAAACGCAGACTGCTCTTCTGATTGTTGTTTTCTCATCCTTGCAGTAGGTGGGCTTGGCTTGACTCGTCTGACTGGTTGGACTGGATGGGTTGGTCTTGTTGGTCGAGGGCCCTTCTCTCCGCTGACAGCCATCCCAGAAAACAGGCCAGCTAGTTCGTCTTGTCGCTCCTTGTTAACCACACCCCCTTCCTCCCCAGGCTCTTCCACCAGCTGTGAAGAATTGTTGGCAGTATAATCAGATGAAGCAGGTTTGGGAACACTCGTTTCAGACGTCAACTGCATCAAGATCTATAGAAAAATTCACATTTATGGCAGTGGTTGTAACAAAGTATTTAAGAGTACATGAAAAAGAGACACTAAAACTTGTGTGAAATTACTGAGTGACCTTTGTAGCCTTCGCCTTGATGCTGGAGTGCTCAGAAGAAGTGAGGGAGTTAATCTCTTCCAGGGCAAGGTCAAGGTGCGAGTAGATGTCAGGCACATCAGAGCGAAGAAGAGCCTCAATAACAAATAATGTTCGCTGCAGAAAAAATGAAAATTTCTCTGATAAAGCAAAAATCAGCTATGCAGTATATGGATATCTCTCACCAGTATCACTTGAGTGTTTTCGCTCTGCAGTTTCTCTCTGAGATATTCGACCACTGCTAGACAGTCTAAACCTTTACACCTGACAACATAAACACATTAGCACAATAAAGAACACAGTAGGCTGAGTGGTGCTCTAGTCAATACATATTACACACTTGTCTGCCAAAAATGGACAATCCTATCACACTTACAACAACTTCAACCATGTCTATCTTTACCAGTTTCTGACCTATTGACAAATGCATTTAGGCTCTCCCTTGGTGGTGCTGCCCTCACTCCTCCTGGAGCAGTAATCTCCTCCACCAACAGTCGCTCCTGTTCCGTGTAGCTTGCCTCCTCATCCCTGGCCACACCTCCAGATATGCCCCCTACTACATTCACGTTTCCGTTACTCTGTGACTTGTTGGCGACGGGGCTGTGTACATGACGGTAGCCGGAACGAAGTGCTTGGCTAGGAGAGGAAGATGCCTCATCTCTGTCACCCCACCCACCGCCAGCTCTACCACGCTCGTGACCTGATAAACAAAAAATATGACAATAAAATGAGTTATACCTCCATCCCCCAATTTTTTGGCTCAACCATGCTTTATCTTAACACAAATTCTATCATAAATTCATGAGGAGAGAAGTAAATTTGTTTTCCTGGACTGATTTATTAAAATTAGTGACTAACGTGCTCCAGCTGGGACTCCCTCCTCTCCTGTGAACTGTGCTGGCTTGTAGGCTTGAGATATGTGTGGTGTGAAGGTGGTGTGTGTGCCAGCATTGTGAGGTACAGGGTCCAGTGTAGCATAGCCTGGATCATACATAAGAGGCTTGCGAGAGTCACCACCACCACCGCCTCCTGTGCTGCCAAACAGACGCTTCAGTTTGTCAGCTGTAAAGGGAAAATAATTAATAGCAAATGGTATCATGTGTGTAGGCTATATCCCCAGGCCCGTCACAGTCGCTGAGAGGAGCCTGGGATGAGACTAACAAAGCTGAATGTTGAATGAATGTGTGTGTGATCACTCTCACTTGTAGAAGGAGCCGACTGTCTTGGGGCAGGAGTATTTCCAAAGCCGACTATTCTAGATCCACCACTCTGGGTACTCTCGTCTGAATTGAAAATGACATCATCATTACACCATTCTATACGTAGTTCAGTCCCTTACCTAGCAGGTTTGTGTCGAGATGCTGATCTGTGTGTGTGTGTGAGGAGCCAAGCTGCCTTAGTTCAGGAGTATCAGAGTAGAGCTGATCCAATACTCTCTGCAAGAATAAGGAGGGAGGAGGGGGGAGGGGAACAGTCAAGGGGAAAAAGATGGAAGACAGCTATGCCAGATCAGTCAAGACTTAGAAGTTCCAACTCACATTTGCCATATCTCTAATTCTGCCACACTCGCTGACAAGTTTCTGGTCTTTGGGCTGGATTGGGCGGAGCTCTGTGATGAAATTAAATAAAAAAGGTCACCGTAGCTTTGACAAAAATAATTGGCCAAGAAGCCAGAATTACAAACCAACTGTATGCACACACACACACCTACAAGCGTGCACCATGCCAGTTATATAGCTGGTGTACAACTTGGCTAGTTAGGCAGGAAGTAAGCTAAGGTCCAAAACCAGGCTCCACACAAGTGTATAAACGAACATAAGTACACATACATACATAGATTTACATACTTGAAGCTTCATTGAATGCTTCTGGATGCTTTCTCAAGTTCTGCTTGAACTCAATGTGACCATCGTCCAATAAGACCTGGACACGCAGACACACAAGACGCACACACACACATACATGTACACACAGTCACAGTTAACCATGATCAAATAGAAACCTTGTTTTGTACCAACCTGAAAGATCTTCAACACTTTCATCTTGACGTAGACATTGTTGGTTGCCACGAGGCTGTTTAGAAGATACTGCTGGAGGAAGAGACGAACCTGGGGAGACTCAAAGGACATCTCTGAGGACAGGGTCAAGGAAATACAACAAGACCATCGTACGGATACACAGAAACATACAAATGAAATTGTATCCTGGCCTAGAAAAACTAAAGTCCAGTTATTGATGAGGTGTTGGGTGTTTGGATGATTTGTAGTGATAAGGAGTTGTGAAGGATACTGACTATGTCTTTGATGAGGAATCCATCCGGAGGTTCCTTAGAAGCTGCGGTGGCCGCTATCAGCACGGGCATCTAAAGGGAAAGAGGGGAGGGTCAACTTGACACTTTGGATCACACAAAAATTAATATTCGCAAAAGATTGTAATTTTCTATGAGATTTGTTTAAGATGGCGTGAAACTTACGTGCTGTATGTTTGCAACCTTCTGGCCAAATGACGGTCCGCCAGACATCGCTTCTCTTTCAACAAACCGTCTGTCGCACTTCTCTAGGGCTGATTCGATGGATGTTCTATTTAAGCGAAATGTTTGAAATATTGAATGGTGCCTGCGGTAAAATCCGGTTTAGGTAGTTTTAAAAGTAGAAAGAGAGTCAGGGGTGGGGCTAGACGCCTTGCATTGTTTTGCATAATACATCATACAGCAATCTATGGTTGGATACAGTTACACTGTCAAATCACACATATAACAAAAACTGAATTTATGAGCAAATTTTAAACTACATAAGTGTGTTCTGTTTTGAGTGCATATTCTTCCATTCGTCACATCACCAGTTTCCAGTGATGTTGACCTTTGTGGGGTCAAAAGGGGTTCCCTTGAAAGGAGAGCCTTCAGCATTCCAAGCTTTCTTCAAAATATCATGAGCTTTCTGAAATAGCAAAATAAAAAAGTTCGTTGTGCTACACAGCATACTCTACCATGCCATTACTTGAAAGGTTTAGTCCAAGAATCAGCCTACTACTATCTGTACTCTGCAACACTGTGCTAAGGTGTGTAATTTCTGCATGCGGTAGAATTCATCACATGCAAACACCCGGCAGCACTTGCATACATACGTACCGCTTGACCGCTGGTTGGCTTGCCGAGCATCTTCATGTGGTGGTCATAGGTGACCCTTTGGATGGCGGCCTGACACTCAGGATCAAACTCGCTGATATCACGTGTTGTGTCAACCTTCGTGAGGTCAATTCCCTCCTCTCCAACCAGCACACTCTTCCACATGATCTCCTTGGTCTTCTCCAGGTTGATGGTGAGGTAGTGGTTGGTGCTGTCAATGCTCCACATTGAGTCATCAACCTTCACCTTGTGGAGAAGCTGCTCGTCTATTACAACCTGCAAAAGAGAGAGAGAGATTCTGTTAGACTACAGATCTAAGTCACCTATTTTAAAAGTGTGATTGCTTTAACTCACCTTTCTTTCTGGCTTGAGTAGCACCACCTTGAGGTGGTCATTCTTGATCTCCACGATGACCTCCTTTGACCTTGTCCCTGGAGCAATGGGTACCTTCACATCGATGTCTGTCATCGTCTGTGACCACTTGTAGTTATCCAGAGCTGCTCCGTTGTATGTGTCAGAGATGAGGTCTGTCGCTGTCTCCTTTTTCTCCTGTGGTGGCTTTTTCTTTGCAGCTACCTCCTCCTCTTTCTTCCCCTCCTCTCCCTCCTCCTCTTCACTCTCCTCCTCCTCCTCACTCTCACTCTCCTTCTCCCCCTGCTCATCATCACCAGCCTCACTCCTCCTCACAGTGTCATCCGTGTGGGTGTGGTCAGACTCCGCCTTCTCCTCGCCTGTTGTTGCCGATTGATGTACCTCCTCTTTAGGTATTTGTCTGTCAGGGTAGATGACTCTCATCCCTGGACCACTGGGGGTTGCAGGGAGGCTAATGGGAAGCTCGTCTTGTGGAGGAGGTTGCTCTGGCTCTGTTGGTTGAGCTTTGCTGCTTTTCTTTTTCTTTTTCCCCTTTGTCTTGGTAGCCGGGATCTCCATCATGGCGTCAAGTTTTTTTGTCTCTTCAGCCTTCATTCTTTCAGCCTCTGCCTTGCGAGTCAAAATCTCATACTTCTTGAAGGACTGAGGAACAAAGATTTATACCAATTCAAAATCATCCACCCCAGTGTCTGCTCAGGCACACCTATGTGAACCATGCCATGCAAAAGGCAGAGCCACTTTGAGAACTGTTAAAGGGTGGTAGGCTTACATGAAAGCCAAACAAAAAGGTATATTATACGCAAAGAGACAACGGGCTGTGATTTTAAGTCACCTGGTGGACCATGCTTTCAGCCACTCCCGGGGGAAACCCCATCTTGGTCTGCTCCGAAGTCAGGATGATGTAGAAATCGGTGCGTCTGGCTAGGAAGCTGAACACGGCGTCCAGAAACATCGGAAGCTTGGAGCAGTTTTGGAGGATCCCCATCAACGCATTATCGTAGATGCTAGCAGGACCACCAAGAGGAATCGGGTTGTTCTCCATGATCCCTAGGCCTATTAACTTTTGATGTCGTAACAGCTGCACGTGATTAATGGTAATTGTCACGTGCTCGAAAGGGCAAAGGTTAACAAGGTGCATGTGTTCTTGCAGTACAAGTGTAGGTGAAATGGCAAGTGGATTTCGTGGTTTATGTCGCCTGGCAGCTGTGATTTCGCTAAGAAGAAGCGTCCCTGCTGTTCTACCTCACTGGAGATACCTGGCAACAGCTAGCATACCCGCTTCAAGGATATCAACCAATCAGATCCATCAGTCTAAACTCCGCCCACCTATTGTAGTGACACTGAGGGGCTATGCAGAAGGAATAACCAGCCAAGAGCTAACAGAGAGAGTCCTGATGGTGTTAAAGAGCTTTGATAAGATCGACCCAACAAAGGTAGAATCGGTATTATTTTAGAGTAAATCATCAATCTCTGTCGATTTTTATGTTGGGTTTTAGGTGGCATTGGATGCACACTTTATTAATGATTATGGCTTGGACAGTTTGGATGTTGTTGAGATTGTCATGGCATTTGAGAACGAGTTTGGTAAGACATCATACATGTACCTCATAGGTGTAGCAGCCCCTATCTAATTAACACTAATTACAGTCGTTACTGAAGCTTCCCATGTTACACAGTTCTCCCTTGATTTCCTTGTAGGCATAGAAATTGATGATGAACAAGCTGAAAAGATATTCACTGCAAACGATGCCATTGCATTCCTTACCAAAGAGATGGGGGTTCACTGAACTCTGAAGTTAATATTATACTGATGCATAATTAAGGAGCCTCTCTCAATAATTACTGGTAGTCCTGAGCATTCTCATACTATTACTAGTGTGTGTTATCAAGAGTACTCTTGGTGTTATGAATGACCAAATTCCATGTAGATGCCAGGTACTCAACACAAAAGTCATAATAATATTATTAATACTACTAAGCTAGTTGTTGTGTGGTGCCAGTCGATCAAGTGTTTCGTTGACAGCCTTGGAAACAGCTGCTCTGGTAGAATATTTGTGATTCTGTACAAGCATTAGAGCAAATAACAATATAACTTAATAGCTGCAAAATTCAATAACTTACTGTCAAGACGTGAAATGTCAGCTCACTGCTGAGCTCCTGTATTTCCTTCTTGTGAGAGAGTATCTTTTCTATATCCCTGAAGGAAGGTGTGATGTAAGATTATTGATGATTGAGCTCTAGAATGCTACCTCTCATGTTGTGCATTAGACTCCTTCCTCATCTGGTGGTACTTGGCCATGGACTGCTTCTGCCGCTGATACTGCCTGCACAATAACAGTCAAATGTAATCATACAAGAGCTATAAGCTGTCAAGTGTCTACCACAAAATTCAACACACGTGTAATTGTTATGCACAGTTACTTGTATGCAATTTCTAACCTTCTGAATGATGCCTGATTTTTCTTCTCAAAGTCCTTGGACTGGTCTAGGATGTCCTTGTAGCAGACTGCCTGTGCTGGAGGTAGTTCACTGATCTCTGTTCTCTTGACTAGAGTGCTGTGCTCCTTCTTGTGTCTCAGGTGCTTGTTTTTGAGGAAGAACTTGACCAGTGGGCTGTGGCCACACACATCAAATACAGAATGCTCAAACCCAGGGCCCTCCAGAGGAACCAATTCCTGTAGGTATATGACAGGTAAGAATTTATCTAAGATACATATAGCTCTTTAGCTTCTACATCTCAGTTGACTTACATCTTGTTTCCTTTGCTTTGCACATAAAGCCAATGCCTTTTCCTTCCAGGTCTCCTGTTTGCTTTCTTCTTTTCCTTCCGATCCAGTTTTATTGTCAGTCACACTAGTTTTCTTGTCAACTTCAGTTTTGTGTGACCCATCTACAGATATCTTAGGTTTTGAGGAAGCTGTCATCTTCTGTTTGGGAGACTGCTTTGGCACTACTTGTAGTCCTTGTTTCAATTCAGTAGACTGTCTGCTTGAGGAGCTTGATTTTTTATCTTGTGAAAGTCTTTGCTTCTGTTCTCGAGTTGATGAATTTTGTGGTAAGACTTGACTGTCCATCACGATTTTCTTCAAGCTACTGAGCTGTTCTCTAGCTTTCTCCTTTGTCAGTCTCTCCTTACTCTCTGATTTTTGTCCCAGTAAAGCTTTTCTTGAGGCAGTAGATGATCTTGGTGACACCTGTAGCTTCTGCTGAGATGCTGATGGAGAACATAATGCTTTTTCAACATCTGACAACATGATCTGCTGATTTTCTCCTGAAATGTCATTTTGCGATTCTGTACATGCTGCAGATGATGCTGTACTTGCACGTGGTCTTAGTTTCTCAGCTGCAGCATCATTCTCTCTCTTTTGAGCTTCTTTGATTAAACTGTCCAAGTTGAATATGCCTCTCTTTGGCGACTTAGCTGTTTCTTTCGCTGGTGATTTCTGCTCCTCCTTCACTACATGTTTGAGCAGATTTGGTGGCTCCAGTAGGCTCAGCTCCCATTTCTCCCACGAGTTAGGCAGTGGCTTGGTGCCTACCTGCCAGAGAGAAATGAACTGACAGAGCTCAGTCTTAAATTCATCGTCAAAGCTATTCCACGAGGTAGGGTAGGCGTGAATGTAAGTGCTGTAGACACACTGGGCAACCACATCTGGATACATCTGTAATAAAAAACAAACATCTCAAGGAATAATACAGATGATACTATGTGTATATACCTTGAAGAAGGCCCCTCTCCATCTCTCCTCTATTGGCTCACAGAGCAGTCGGACATAGTTGTTTGCTATACGAGCAAACAGTAAGTCTTGAACTGCTGGGTGCTGACCAGCCTATACATAAATAGTTATAATATGTATAGCACAGGATTCAGTCAAGTTCTATGCAAAAGTACCTGATATCGATGCAGAAAGTACCACCAGAAGTAATCCTGGTAGATGGCCAGAGATGATGAGGAGTAAAACAACTTCTTCCAAGCTTCACGAAAACCTTCACGCTACACTCACACAATATACTTACAATTAACAGTGGCATCATTGTCATGCATATTAAATTCACGGCCTACTACCTTGGAAGTGAGTTTGGTCTGAGCTCTGGTGACTCGTTTCATTTGTTCCAGAGGCACTAGTGCATGAGGCAGTGGAGTCAGGTGATCAGGATCATAGCCAGGGAATGAGGCAAGCTGAATGATAAAATGTCTTCAATCTGCAAGGTATAGACTATGTTATAGCAAACCTCAATAAGTGCTGTGTCAGCAGGATGTCTCCCCTCTTCCTCGTCCTCATTCTCCTCATTCTCAGACTGGCCGGAGTCCTCTGCTGCCAGTCCCGGGCCCAGGGGGAGGGGATTTGACTAATGAACAACCAATCAACACACACAACATTAAATTTTACTACCACATCAGTATATATACCGGTATGCATGTGTACCTTGACCCCTTCCTCCTTGTGGCTAGTAGTCTGCTGTTGCTGTTTAGCACTACTTATCGACGCGGTTGGTGCTCTCTGATTCTGTCTTGATCTCCTCCTCCTTCCTCCCCTCCCTCTCTTCAATCGAGGATCCATATCACTGTCACTCTCGTCTGATGAATAGAGAGAAGCATGTACACTGTGATGTCTTTGTTCCTTCAGCTGGAATTTTATATCAAGGTCCTTAGAGCTGCACAGAGGTTGTGATTTGCGATCTATCACCAGCTGAGGTAGCTTATCCCTGTTCTGCAAGCCTCTCTCTCCAACCAGTGCATTCACAGCACTAATACGACCGATACTAGCCGAATCTGTGCGCTACAGAGTGAAGGAATGCTTCTGACAGCTCAAAGACATAAACACGCACAAGATCAGAGCATATCAGAGTGATTGGTTGAATTTTCAAAGGATACGGTGTTGGCATGTTGTTGGTAAGGGCCTGGAGCTAGCTCGCGATCCGGACGCGAACTCTGAGCCCCAGGGACTATACGGAGACTCTTTGAAGTGGACGATCAGCGTTTGAGGCGACATTGACATAGCTACATGCGTACGTTCATCACTCGGGGGCGCCGTTGCCGGGCAACGTATACAGAGACGGGATTTAGATCATAACCTCTTTTGCACGAAATAATGTGACGACCATTTCCAACTCCCTTTTGGCCACATTTCTATGTAAGATGTTGTGGACGTTCTCGTGGCTGTCTCAGTATGCCAGAGCGTTCAGAGTCAGTGGTAGCAATGTTAAAATCATCTACACACCGGATAGCTACTTCCAAGTGCTGAAGGTATGTCTACACGATATTAAGTTCTCATGGATGACATATAATATTTCCTCCCCGGGCATCTGCTTCTGTCATGGTCTATGATGAAGCTTGGGGTGAAATCAGCACAGAAACGAGTCATCTTTTCCTCTCTCTATCTTGGAACTGGAAAGAGAGAAGTTGAATTGGTACAAAACACCTTCCTTTTGATTCACAAAAAAATGGATTTTTGCTGTACATGTGTGTTATTTTCTCTCTCATGACTGAACAGGTGAATGCATTTCATGAGGCACTATCAGATCCCTCTAGACCAGAGCTAAAGTGTACATTGCTACTGGACTACCTCCGAGGCTCTAGGGGCAGTCATAACTCTTGCACTGTGGTTCAAGATCTTGTGAACCAGTTCAATGACAGATTCCAGCTATGTCTCTACCACACACCAAACTTGAGAGGCTTCCTGAAGTGGGTGGGGCCAGAGAGATTCAACGAAGTGATGGGATTACAGCATATGAAGGTCTATATCTTTGACAACAATCTAGTCATCAGCGGGTAAGCAAGATTTACTAATACAATTCTTTGCATGATGAAACAAGTATCCTGAAATCTCCAATTACAGAGAAAATTCCACCATCTATTAATTCCCTGCAGGGCGAACCTGAGTAGAGACTACTTTGTTGATCGGCAGGATAGATACTTCTTATTTGAAAATTGTCCAGAGTTGACAGACTTCTTTGCTGATCTAGTGAACTGTGTGGCTGATCACTCCTTCTCTCTCCAGCAAGATGGCTCAACCAAGAAGCCTAGAGCTTGCTCCAATGATCCTCTCTCTTCAAAAAGAACAGCAAAACAGTTTAGAAGTTCTCTTGCTAGCTCAGTTAAGAAGCTCATTCAACCTGTTTCTAACAAAGACTTGATAAAAAGCCAAGAAGCTAGCACAGACCTTGATACTGTGGTGTATCCTTTAGTTCAGATGGGATACTATGGCATACGTCAAGATGAGCTAGCCACTCAGAGGTTGCTCTCTAGTGTTGATGAGAGTGATGAGGTACACCTGGCATCTGGCTACTTCAATCTACCACCTCAGTACATTGATGCCATCTTTAGAGGGAGGGGAAGGTGCCATGTCTTGGCTGCCTCTCCACAAGTATGCAGTAATCTAGATTTTGCTGACTTGCTTGTAATGTGTACAGCAATGGTTGTATATTTAACTAATAAGAACTGCTACTGTGTTGCCTTTTACTGTGCTAGTCACAAATTATGTATGTCAATAAGTAACGTATTCTTTTTCTTCCTTGTTGTCCTCAGGCCAATGGTTTCTATGGTGGGAAGGGCGTGGCAGGCCACGTCCCCATGATGTACATCTACTTTGCTCGCAAGTTCCTGCAGGCTGTGTATCGCCGTGGTTACCAGGAGCGTATCAGATACCTAGAGTACTATCGAAAAGGGTGGACTTTTCATGGGAAGGGGCTGTGGTATTACCACAGTGGAGAGGAGTGGCCTTCACTCACCCTTATGGGTTCGACAAACTATGGTGAGATAATTTTATAATCTCAATCTTCTAGTATAAGCAGATTTGAAATGTATAGTATGTTTTGTAATTTCAGGTCATAGGTCACTAACTCGTGATTTAGAGGTACAAATTGCCATGGCAACGACAAACAAGGAGCTGAAGCAAGCACTACACAAGGTAGGAAAGTTACTTATTCATGCAGCCCTCTACCATTATAAAAATAATTTGGCTGTCATACAGGAGAGGGAAGAGATGTGTAGCTACTGTTCTGAACTAAGTTATAGTCAAGTCACTAGTGAACCTTCCAGGAGACTTAACCTGTGGGAGTGGGTGGCCACTTCATTATTAAAGTCACATGTATAGCCCCTCAATCAATTGAAACAAAATTAATTATTTATATTCATCATCACATGATATGAATTAACAGATCAATGACTTTCTATGCCAACCATCAAAGCAGTTCTCTATACTAAGAGTTGGTTATTTGTAGTTCTTTTCCAGTTTGAACTATCACATGCTCCAAGTACTCTGGCAGCTGTCTTATCTGAGCAGTGGTGTTTTGGAAAAAGTGAGGGCTGCTTTGTGAGAGCAGCCTAAGGGCCTGCCACATAAAGTTAGGATTATTCACCACCTTGTACTCCGCCTCGACACGTGCTTCAGGGTCGGCCTGCTCCAGAGGCTCTTCTAGGAATTTCTTCATGTCTGGAACAAAAACTCGACTCTTACGCTTACAAGCTTCAAAGTTGTCAGGGCATAAGTTCCAAAGACGGCTTAGTTCACTGCTCCCCATATCGATCTTTGTCTGGCTGGCTACGCTGTCTCCAAGGTGTTTTTTTGCTGGGAATGGAGACATCTCACTTTCTTTTAGCGCTGGTTTCTCGTACGAAGGACAGCCATCATTCTTCCAACCAATCCAGCTCTCTTCTCTCTCCAGCACTTGCTTGATGTATTTTGCAAAGTCAGCACCATCAGGAGGTGTCTCCTCCAGTAGCTTGTACACTTTCTCGGTTGTATCTTTGATCCAGAGAGCATGAGCATCACTGATTGCGTGGGTGGATTGCTTGAATTTCACGTCGCCAATCAGGTATTGAAACAGTACTAGTAGCTGGATCAGAATGTGTCGTCGAAGATGGCCATCATGAAGTTGAAGATTCATGAGTTTCTCGCTCGTGAGAAACTTGGCAAAATAGTGTGATTCCTTGTATTCGGCAGTGGACATGGTACGCCGCCCACTCTTGCCATTGCGGTGCTTCTTTGAGCTTTTCGATGAGGCACCAGTATCCTCAAGCTTGTAGCTGAAGAATGCTTGAAGGACATCTTTGACATTGGTGGTAAGTATCTTCCACTGCTCGCTGGTGTAGCACTGTACAGGGTTGCGAAAGAAATCCTGCAGCAGCCAAAGCTTTTGGTAGAGGTTGTAGTCGATGGGGGTAGAGGACTCAAGAGCATCGTCATTATCAATCTCCATAGCTTCCGGATCGGCTGTGGAGGTGCTCTCCCCATCCTCTACTTTCATTCCTGCCTCCTTGTTGAATGTTGTGATGTTTTCCAAGTTGAAGTGGCTCATTAGATTGAGCGCCGATTTCTCAGAGAGAGGAAAGAGTCGTGCTAGAAACAGCTGAATGCGACCGCAGAAGACAGTATTCTGAGCATAGGAAAGTCGACGTAGGAGATCATTACACATGCGGAGAAGAAGGATCTTGCCAGAGCTGTAGAAATCTGGAGTGGTCCATGTAGATACCTGCGCTTCTACGAAACCAAATACCTCTTCACAGACATCAAGAGTGACACAGTCAAGGATATCGCTGAGCAGAATGAAAGGTACAGTGTGATAGGTGATATCTAGCTTGGCTGAGGCTATAGCTAGCACCACTAGCTCAGTGAAATTTGAAGGTGGTGGCGCTTTTGGCAAGAGTAGCAACTCGTGGAGAACGTCACGAAACGCTTGCTCTAGGATGGACTTCTTATCGTTTTCGTTTCCTTCTGCATCGAGAAAGACAGCTTGCAGTTCTTCCACCTCGCCATTACAGTTTTTGATACATATGGAGAAATCTTCGCGGCATTCAAGACTGCTATATGCGCTAGCTGCCATCATGGTGCGCTCTATTTGGAGAAACACGTGCCTTGGTCGACACTTCGACGGTAGAGAGTACTCTTATAGATATTATGGGAAGTATCCAGCAGTTAAGGGGGGTATTTATTCTTGCTTTTTCTGCGGTAGCTTTTTCGGCTTGACCTTAGGTACGTAGCCGGGCTGAGCTTCCCGCTCCTTTCGTTTCTTGTCAAGGTACGGCTTGGACGCTACAAAGATACCTGCACTTATTATTATAGCACCAAACCAGACGCCACAGACGATCAGGGTCCTTCGAATACGCAGCCGATGGGCAGGATCAAGTTTTTCCAGCTCTTGCTGTCGATGTCGCGAGTTCATCGCTATTGTGGTGGGCGTGGTGTGAATTTTCGTGTAATTAGATCTAGAGGTCGATTGGAACACGTGTAAATTCAAAGGCAAGAAGGCAAAAAGGCTTTGTATCCAAAAGAGATTTTCACCGAAAGCATCGATTTCGGCGTCATAAGTGAGTGTCGTATATAATGGAGGGACTTTAATTGAAACATTCGATGGAGCTGGACGAAAAGCTAGGGCAGATTTTGTCGAGAAAGTCACACGCCAACGGCAGCAGCAGGGAGCTAGACGAGCGACTGGCCGCCTCCTGTCGCCAATTCTTTACTCAAAAAATTGAATTCACAGCCGCGAAGGGTCCCGACTCTCATTTGGAACATCTCAAAGCTCGCTACACACCGCTG
Source organism: Stappiaceae bacterium (assembly GCA_964291365.2). Lineage (GTDB taxonomy): Bacteria > Pseudomonadota > Alphaproteobacteria > Rhizobiales > Stappiaceae > JBDWFY01. The sequence continues at coordinate 88,408 of OZ219972.1, read as the reverse complement.
AATCGAGCATACAAGCCGCCGTCAGCCATGGAGTCACCTGGCAGAAACAATGTAAAGCCTTCTTCTAGTGAGATTGATGTGTCTCGGGAAAAAAAGAAGTCTGATGGTGTTCCAGAGCCAAAGATGGTACTATTCCATGCTAGCCAGCTGGTGATGGGCTGGAAGGAGGCTCGATCGGTGGGGTGTGGCCTCTGTAACCTTGGCAACACGTGTTTTCTCAACTCTGTGTTGCAGTGTTTGACGTACACGCCTCCTCTCTTTAACTATGTGGCGTCAGGGCAACACAGCAAGAGCTGTACGTTCACCACTATGCCATTTACGCACATAATTTAGTCAATGCATGAACAAGTCATTGGTATTTTAAATACCAAGTGTTTAGGCTAAAATGGTTTTGATTAGGAGCATCATTCCTTTGAGCATGCAGGGGAATATTCATGTGAAACCATAATGTTGAAGGTTGTGGGAACTAATGTGGTTAGTGAGAGATGGAAGGGGCTTGTAGTGTGTTGGAGGGATCTAGAGCTAGCTGAGTCTATGGCAAAATGTACATGTATTGTACCTCTGTTTCCATGGAGACAGCTGTCTAATGTACATACCTACACGTGTGTTGATGAGGATAATAATTTTACTGATATTAATATGCATAGTGGTATAGTAAACCTTTTTCATCCGCTGTGCTTTGGCAACACTCTACCTAAGATATTCTGATACAGGTAACACACAGGCCTTCTGTGCAATGTGTGAGTTTCACCGCCATTGTACTAGAATATTCAACTCAAGCAGTGGTCAAGTCAAGCCTATCCCTATCGTGAAAAACCTTCGTGCCATAGCCAGACACTTCCACCAGGGCAGACAGGAGGATGCTCATGAGTTCCTCAGGTACTTTGTCGACAGTTTGCAGAAGTCCTGTCTTCAGGGATTGCCTCAGAAGTTGGATGTCCACTCCAAGGCAACTACTCTCATCCATCAGATATTTGGAGGCTACCATAGAAGCCAAGGTGGGTGTCTGTCAGAATTTGCCATTGTTGATGGTTTTTACATAATATTATGAAGATTTTGTTTTTGGGGGGGTGGAGGGGGTGTTTCTAAAGGTTTTGTCATTGGTTTGATCGAATTTCTTTTGCAGTGAAGTGCCTAGCGTGTTCCAAGATGTCAGACACCTTTGACCCCTTACTAGATATCAGCGTGGACATTAAGAGCAGCAACACTCTCGCTAAGGCTCTCCATCACTACATCAAACCAGACCTCCTGGAGGGAGACAACAGCTACGCATGCCCCTTGTGAGTGGATGTTGAGTAATACGATGCTATACACTTGTCATTGTCTCCCTCTCTCCCCTCTCTCTAGCTGTAAGAAGATGACCAGCGCTCAGAAGAGGCTGACTATTCATCGTCTGCCAAATGTTCTAACCATCCAGCTCAAGAGGTAAAACCAAAATCATTCTCTATCTTGTGGCAATGTTGTTGATTACTGAGCTGCTCTCTTGTGCTAGGTTTGACTACAACAGTATGTTTGGTGGGAAGGTGAACAAGCAGGTAGCTTTCCCAGAGAACATCAACATGAGGCCTTTCATGAGTGACAAGGAGGTAACAAAATAGTCTTGTCCCCAGGATCCCGGATCTTTTCAACGTTTCACAAATATTGAAAAGCTGGGAATAGGGGCTGGGAACAAGGCTAGTAACAAAACACAATGGCTATCAGAGAGAGAAAATGTTATTCATTCATGCACACACTAATACCATTGGTAGTGCTACTTGAGTGTGACCCCTCCCCCCCCCCCTTTTCCCAGGGTCCTGCTGAGTGGTACAGGTTGTATGGTGTACTTGTTCACTTTGGCTACTCCTGTCACTCTGGACACTACTACTGCTACATCAGAAACTCCAACAATGTCTGGTTCTGTATGAACGATGCCCAGATCACTCAGGTAATGTCTTGTGAATTAGTCTAGCAAGCTTGTGATTTTTTTTTTTCCCCTCAGGTGAGCTTGAGCACGGTGCTACAGCAGGAGGCCTACCTTCTCTTCTACATCAGAGACAAAGACTACAAGCCACCCAACACCCCCTTCCCGCCAGGAAGCTCCACCCACTTCAAGGTGGATCCAAATTTCCTCAGTTCTTCCAATAAGCAATTCTCTAGAGTTGGTCTTGATAAAACTGGCACCCCATTGGTCAGAATAAAGCCCACCGGAGTCGTCCAGCCGTCCCCACAGAAAGAAACACCTACTGCCTCCAAACTGCCACTGCCAAGCAAAGGTCAAAGTTCATCACCACCTGTGCCTACCAGTGGTGAACTAGTGACTCCTAAGAGCAAGTCAATGAGTCCAAACAGCAGCGGGGGATCAGGAAATGGAATGACATCACCAATGATGAGAGACTTTAGCATCCCTCTGAGAAAGATATCGAGCACAGCCACACCTAGTAGGCATGTGGCCGATAAGACTGAGGCTACCAGGACTAATGCACTGCGACAACCACCAACATCAGTACCACAGCAACAGGCCACACCCATTGCTGCAGCATCACTAAGATTCACACCAAGGCAGATATCAGCTCCTCCTTCAAAGACAAAGAAACAGCAGAAGATAGCGGTTGTGACGTCAGCCATGCTGAATCAGGAGGTGGAAAAGACTGCAGCTACTGGGGATAAGGAGGTCACTAGTGATGTGGTACATGAAGTAAGCATTCAGACAGCTCCCTCTATTGCTAGTCAGTCCACTAGTGACAGAAAAGATGACGACTCTACCACCGTAGATTCCAAATCAAAAGCTGAGCCAGGATTCAAAGCAATCCAGTCTGAGGAGTCTACTGCACAAGGACGCTTTATAGGACCACGGCTACCCTCCTCTCCCTCTTCCTCTCTTCCTCAGAGCCCTCTACGAGTACCATCCTTCTCATTAAAACCATCCACTACCTCCCCTGTGTCTTCAAAAGCAGTAGCTATGGTTCCACCTCAGCCACAGGCGAGGGAGAAACCTGTAGCTAGAGTACGTCCAAATCCACATGTGCAAGAAGACGAAGAGACCACACCAAGAAAAATGGCATCATCAAAGGAAGGAGGCTCACTACCCAGCACCCCAGGACCTCACATGAATGCAGTTACTCCTTGGAAGGTTAGAGAGTCAACTTCAGGAGAAGCTTTTGGGCCAGCACTGCCTGAAGGTTTGGAATACAATAGTTCTGCCCATGGGTGGAATGTTAGTGCAATAGCTTCTGGAGAAGAGGGGAAAGGAGAGGAGCAGGTGACACCACACGGGAAAGCTAAGAAGCATAAGAAGAAGAAAAAGCATAGAAAGAGAGAGGAAGACGAGAGCAATGAGAGTGAGGGAGAAAGGGGAGGAGGAAAGAGAGAGAAGAGCAAGAAGGAAAGCAGCAGCAAGAAGATGAAGAGCAGAGATGTGAGTTATAGTCCAGAGTGGGGGAGAAGGCGTTACAGCCACAGCCCAGATAAAGGACATCACCATCGTCATAGCCCTGAGAGAACACCTCACTATGACAGATACAGGAAATACAGGAAACACAGCTATAGGGACAGAGATAGAGACACATCAGAACACCCTACACATAGGAGGTACAAGTACAAGGGGAGTAGATACTCCCACCATGACCGAAGTAGGTCCCATTCCCGTTCCAGATCCCGGTCTCCTCTGAATCCCGATTCTGAAGATCGATACCACCACTATCACAGGGAGAGGAATAGGACATCACCATTGAGACACGTCCACCAACATCATCACCACACACCCTTTTTGGACATGGGAGAGGGAGGTGGAGGACATTGGAAGAGCCATCATCACTCCCCTTACCACAGGGTTAAACACTGCTCCGACAGTAGTGAGAGAAGGGTTAACATTAAATCAGACGAGGCCAGACGTAGGGATAGAAAGCGAGGTCATCATCATGATACAATGAGTGAGGATGAAAATGATCATAAGAAACACAAAAGGAGTGCACAGTCAGGTAAAAAAAAAAAAAAAAATTGTTTAGCACTTGCTATCCTGATATTGTTTTGTTGTTTTTTCATTTCTAAACTGAATTTCCTGTATGATTACTTTTGATGTGTGCATCTGTGTTTGTGTTCATGTACAGAACGAGTTGTGGAGTGGGACTCTGGTGGTGGTAAGGTGGGCACTAAGTGGGATGGAGCTCACCACAGCAGCACAGTGGAGCAGCTGACCAGCCTCTCCTGCAGGGCACTCGGGGAAAACGGTAAGAACTCCTCTTATTATTAACCTATATAATATTACTGCTGTTGTCAAGACTGTGTGGTGTATATTTTTTTCCTACAGTGAAATCTTGGGATGGTGGGGATAATACGATTGACTCTAGTAAGATGGAGGGAGAGGTAGGGAGGAGAGAGAGAGATTCGTGGGATGCAGAGCTTGACAAAGGAAAAGTGAGGCTTCTATGCTTATATAATGGTCTCTACTCAAAGTAACTATTCACTAATTTGCTTGCTAGGTTAAAAAAGTCAAGAAGCCTCATCATGAAAATCAATTTAACTTGGACAGAAATCATTTCCAGGAATTTCAGAATCAAAGAAATGTGAGTCCTGGGTCGTGCTCTAGTCTATGTAATATCCCATCTAGATGAAGGGGAAAAAAATGACTTTTTTCTGTTTCTTCTGCAGATTTCGTCTCAAATCAATTCAGACACACATTGAGTGTACTGATGCAATTACCCCACTTGCCCCTATTATTAACTTTTTATATTAATCAGATAATGGCAATTGCCTATAATTAACTAATTATTCATTTTATTGGGATGCATTATATTATGAAGATTCATTACTCATTATTGTTTTTGCAATAAGAACAATATTTCTTGGTGAAATTGTAGGGTCAAATATTGGTATTAGCCAAACTTGAACTGGCCTGTGGGTGTGGGTACTAGTAGCCGTAGTACTCTGTTCTATCAGGAAGATGGCTCTATCCAGTAGCACAAGGCTCTCCACACATGGAGCCAGCGCTAGCCTGAGCATGAAGAACATGGCCACCTTCCTCCATCCATCCCCAACCAGGAGAGAGAGTGCTCTCACCTCTTCCTCCCCCAGAGGAGGCAAGCCAACTGACTCCACAAGACACTGGGCGTACCTGCAAAAAAAAAAAAAAAAGAGAGAATATGAGGGAGTCTTATCACCATCTAGTTTACATCTTTCAAACGTGTCACACTACTGCTCTCCTCTTTTGCTGGTTAATAGTAGCGCCAAGAAGGGAAGTTCACTGAGGCCCTATTAATCTTGAGTGCATTGGGGGGGGGGGGGTACTATGTGCTGCAGTATCCTGACTGAAACCCGAGAACAAGGGCGCTTTTTAGTAGTCAAGCATGGACTGTAGCCTTTATGAACAAGTTGAAGAATTTGCAGCTGCTGTTAGTCGCTTACTCTGGGAATGGGAGTTTTGATACTCGTTTACTGATCCTGACTTGAGCTCTTTTCATCCTATTCTGCCAATAAAAAATACCAACACACATAAACCGCTGCATATTATTAATCTACTACAGTGTACACTACAATACCTTTCTGAGCACTGTTTCCACGGCAGCTCGATGGCAGTGTATTTTGAGATGATCCAAAGCCAAATCTCCCTCTCCAGCTGTGCATGTGCACGTAGATGTGTGTGTGTGTGTGTGTGGAGAAAAATTGATCAAATTGTACGCCAAATGAGTAAAACTTGCAGACGTAGCTATGTATTTGAGCCAAACTAGGCTCTTGTCTGGTCTGAGGAGAGCAGGGGATACCAGTAAGAGTTGACCAATAAACTCTATTAATGGCAGGCAGCAAGCCCAGCCAAATCAACAGCTGAATACACTGGCAAATTCAAATGATACAACAATAGTAGTGGTACTAGAGAGAGAGCACGCCAGATCTCACACATGTGGCGTGACGGCTCTCATGTACCTGTGTGCACAGAATGTGGAACATCAACATACAAGGATGAAATCACAAGTACCTTGCTGGAGCTGTTTGCTGTAAGAGTCGATGGAGTGGCAGGCGACCTCTCTTGCCTCATAACTCAGGGAGGAGCTGGGAAGAAGAGAGCAAATAAAGTCACTCAGAGGATAGCCCAAAAGTTCATTTGATGATGATGGACAATCAGTACAGCCTCTGCTGTCTTCTTGAGAGGAGAGCTTCATGTAGCAGCATCCAAGAGAGACAAGGCCAACTATCTCCTCACTCTCTCTGAACACCCTCATCATGGTGGCACCTAGGTCTCCACATGTGTGCAGACCTACCAGTATGTGACGCCTATTGGCTCTGCCCTCCACCTTCTCACTACACTCCTGTGCAGTACTGGGGGATGGGGAGGTTGTTAAAGTAGGTGGAGCTATTGGTGACAAAGTGGGTATAGCTTCAGTGGGTGCAGTCAATCGAGCCTGGGAGAGGAATTCTGTAATTGAACACCCTGGTTTAATCTGCAATAGTCAGCAGTTTAGGAACTCAAAATTTGCACTTGGTAGGATCTACGTAGCTAACTCACTACAGATTGAACATGTCTGACTGTCCCGCAGGTTGGTTCTTTCAAATCCTCATCACCAGCTTCTGATGAGCCATCTCTTCTCTTTCTTCTCTCACTTTGCTTAGCTTTGTCCTTCTCAATCTCCCTACAAAATTTAATAACCACACGACATCACAACACAAACTCGGCCCCTGTTTATATATTAAGTTTGATTTACCCATCAAATTTAGCAGCTGCAGTCAAGTGCTCCCCAACTGCCTCTATGGCTGTCACATTCAGGCCATAGTTGTATGCTAAGAATCGAGCCAGATGACCTCGCCCTGAGCCCACATCCTAAACAATACAAAAACGAAAAAAGGAAAGTAAGTACAGTGGTCACTCTAGTCTTAGTAGCACTTTATCAAATCTTTAAGATGGACACTTAGTTTAAGGTTCAAGTGACATGGCTACATATGTTTGCTCTGTACATGACCATATTATGGACTAGCTGCACTTACAATGACGTTGTGACAGTTGGTTTCCTCTGCTACCTTAGAAACGACCTGGACATTTAATACACACACAATAGATCGTCATGGCACAGGTATAATGAGATTAGACAAGAGAGGGTCCATTACATGCCAACCTCTGCTAGGCACTTGATCTCATATTGTTTCTTTGGCTTCACGTGTCGTCGATAGCGATGCTCTATTCCAGCCACCTGACTGCTAGAACCTCTATCACCATTACTACTCGAGGGAGGGTCATAGCTATGGCTAGTAGTTTGCTGTTGCTGGTTTGGGGAGGAGAGAGGATGTCTTGGCAGAGAAAGAGCCTTAGTAGTAGCCGCAAATGCCAGCAGAGACAGTGGATATACTTGATTCACACTTCTGCAAATGTTCCGACTTGCCGCACCACCGTGATCACAACACCTGCTGATGGTTTGGTATCAAAGCATGAACACGGTGAAAACGTCCTTTAGACAACCTTTCACTTTTGATTTAGTAGAATGTGTCCTAGTTCTTTGGGATCAGCCACACTGAGAGCCTCTTGCCAACAAAATGGCAGCTTCCCCCAATGATCCTCTGTAAAGAATTCCTAGAAATACAAGTTGTGATATAAAATATTCACCAATTTCATGAAAGCCAAAAAAAGCAGAATTAATGCATAGAGACTTACAATTACATAGCTGTCCAAGAGCCACCTAAATTGATTTAAAAAGACTGTTATTGCCTCTGCAAACTTATGACACATCATATAAACATGTGATGTGGGAGGAGCAGGCAAAAGCCACGCCCATCTAATTCGTACGCATATTAATTTTATGTGCGGCATAAAAACAACTGTTCCGGTTGGAGCAAGACAGTCAGCTACTAGACTGTAGACACTTGGAGCTAGTGAAAGATGAGCAGCTTTGAATCACTGAACGAGGTGACCATTGCTGAGCAATCGCACTCGCAGAGGTAAGACCAATACAAAACCATTTCAGCACACGATATTAGCACCTAACTTCTGCATATCGTTTGCGTAACGCAGGCCTCTTCGACGCTACATTGCAGTGTGGGACTTCGCTGCATCCAACGAGGATGAGATGAGCCTCACTAGAGTGAGTTTTATAATCTAAAGTACTGCTGCTTTTTGACATGTTTGCAAGATTTGTGTTTGTGTAGAAGTAAAAGAGTAAAGAGTATCACACTTTGTTATGTGGCTGCGCAATAGTATGTAAAGGGATCTTTGCAGTATTAGATTATGGCTGCTAGAAACCACTGTTCTATTAGTGTGGTTGAGATGAGGCCATTCAATATCCTCACTTAAATTTCAAAATGTTCACCACTGCATACCTCACTGTGGCACACACACACACACACACAGGGAGATATTTTGCTGGTTGCTGATGAATTCAGTGATGGATGGATGAGAGGTCTGCGCCTCGGAGATCTAGAGGTACACCTCAAAAATGTCTTCAACTAAAAGACAATGCATTAAACCTCTCTCTCTCTCTCTCTCTCTCTCTCTCTCCAGATTGGTTTCTTTCCAGCAGGATTTGTTGCTGAGGACAAGTCTCCTATCTACAAGCTCCAGTAAGCATGCTAGTCTTCTTGGAAACTTGTAAACAGATGATGTTTGTTCAACTACTCAAATGTCATGACCTTGTATTTCAATCGTGATATCCTTTTCCTGTGTTTTTGCATTTTGTGTACTTGCAGGGAGCTCAAGCTTTCTACTGAGCACTATGACTATGGTAAGTTATTGAAAATAACTGTTGCATGTGTTAAGAGGTTGTATCTAGCACAAAGAATTAATCGGTCAAAGTGATAATTGGTCTAATTACATTCACCTCTTCCACACCTCTAACTTGAAGATATGTAGGCATGCCCGCATGGTCTATTCTGCTAACAGCCAATGATATTTACAAATCTCGCAAGCTTCTTTCATAGAAATCTATTGAGCTCAAGCACTATAAGTATCCTCGCTTTGACATGCATGCGGCATGCATGTTTGCATGCATTGTATGGCTTATTAAGGCTACATGTAACTAAGTGGCCTAATGCTTGGCTGAAAAGCACTCCTCAGGAAGGCAGAAACCACAAGCTGCCGTTTTCAGGCTTCCATACTGTGTATGTATTCCATCCCTCCCTTGAACCACATCCTTGATTTAACATGACCTTACAGCTCTCTGTTTGCATCACATTTCCTATTGTATCCTCTTCCTTCCCACAGACCAGAAACTGATTGAGTATGATTCTTCAAGGAGGTCAAAGATTGCCTTGGTAAGATCACTGACTGGCTTGGGCATGCACTGTGTGTACACCAAGGAGTTCCCTGGCTGGTCTACCAGCTGTTGAGGCAGCCATTTCTGTCCCATACCACAACTCTATTACTGTTGCATTGATGCATAGTGACTGTGGCCTTGGTAACAGATGAATTAGTTGTTGTTGAGACTCACATAAACAAAGTTATCAATGTGAGAAGCTTGGTTAAGCTATGGTCACTCTGATGTTTACTAAGCTCATTAGCCCCAACTTGATTAGCAAGCCTCACACTGAAGAGTGGTGTCCAGTGTGTAATGTGGCCTCAATTGGAGGATTCTAGTACTAGCTAGCCACGGTAATGTTTTCTTAAACAGCATGTTAGCTTTGCAAATCCTGAGGCCCTGGCTGTTGTTGACAAGGTTAACGTGTTGATGCATTAGTGTGTTTGTTTATGGATCACTCGCTGGCAAAAAATAACACTATTCCTAGTACAAGTACATGCTTGGCTGTTATCCGCCGGTACAAAATCAACTATTTATGCTGTACAGACATTAATATGCTCATACTTGAATTTATTTGCAGGAAATTTGCACATCTGAAGGTGCTTACTGCTCCAAGCTGAGGATGCTCAATGAGGTATTATAACATTAATTTTGTATGGTATTGGAATGGTAGCATTGGTCAATTGTGTCAAAATTACTCTCTCTCTCTCTTCTCTTCTCTCCTACACAGAAGTTCATCATTGCTCTGAGCCAGAACACTGGAGTGATTTCACATGAAGACTACAATGCCATATTCTCTAACATTCAGGTAGGCTAGCTGCATGCATGTGAGCTTTGAGATAAAAAAAAAGGCAATGTTTACTCTCCACACTACGATTTGCAGCCATTGCTTAGTCTTTCTGAGAGCCTTCTTGTTCAGCTCAAATCTCGCATGGCTGCCTGGGATGACAGATACACACGAATCGGGGACATTTTCACGCACATGGTGAGTGAATACCGATGTTATGTATGCCATAGATATAATTTATTACACATTTTCTTTATAATTATAGGGTCACCATATGAAGCTGTTTGTGACTTATGCAGTTCAGCACACTCTTGGAAGTCAGGTAGGTGGTATGAGGGATAGCTAAATATCTCATCTTTTGTGGTTTTCAAGTTGTTCCTGAAAATACCACTGCCTGGTCTGGGCACACAGTGAAAATGACCGATACCTACCATACCTTAATTATATCACCACGTTCATGTTCACAATGTCAGAATACCTTTATTGTGTTTGCAGATGCTAATAAAGATTTCTGCACAGGAGAAGTTCAGGAACTGGCTGGAGAGGGCGGAGTTAGATTGCCAGCGAACTCTGAACTCCTTACTTCTGGAGCCAATCCAGGTATATTATGGTAAATAATTTTATCCATAGGCTAGGCACTACTAGCATTATGTATCAGAGGGATATTGGACATACCATTGCTTGATATCAAAGCATATTTTATGGTCTTGTTAAAATCTGCAGAGGGTGCCAAGATATGAACTACTGCTGAAAGATTTGCTCAAACACACGTCTGAGGTAGGTGCTACAGAATGACTACAAATTTGCCAGCTGCGTCTAATTAGTGATTGATTATTGTAGGAGCATCCTGATCACCAAACACTAAAGGAGGCACTCAACATCGTCCAGAAGGTTAGCAAAACCATAATAATTATTTCTCTCCATAGAGGTTTTGCCTTTTACTTTTGTTTTGATATCCGAATGTATCATTTTTTTAACTCTGTCTCTGTTCTACCTAGATTGCTACTGATTGTAATGAGAATATTCGTAAGGCAGAGAATGAGTTGAAATTATTGGCCATCACAAAGAGATTTCCAAATGAAGATGTGGATATCGTTCCAGCAAGATTTGTCAAATCAGGCAAAGGTGTGTGTGTGTGTGTGTGTGTGTGTGTGTGTGTGTGTGTGTGTGTGTGTGTGTGTATGTGTGTGTGTGTGTGTGTGTGTGTGTGTGTGTGTGTGTGTGTGTGTGTGTGTGTGTGTGTGTGTGTGTGGTCATAATCGCAAGAATGTGCAGCGTCAAGTGTGTACATGTGTTGTACATGATAATGGTCATGTTTAGTGGATGAATATTATGAACAGTGCCTGTGAACCCATTTTATCTTGGTTTGTCATACTCTTCTTGCAGATGGTCTTGGAGGTAGTCTTGGCAGGAAAAAGAGAAGGTAGGTTTGTGTGGTCAGTACACGTTGCTCTTTTGCTGTTCACTGAATCTGAATGTGAACAATCAACTACACATACTACTATAACTAGTACAAAACATGCAAACGATATTATTTTACTATCAGCATAACATCTTTGTGCATCCCCCAGGCTGCCCCGCTTACATCCACCTACTCCAGCTTTTCAACCATAATTACAATGTTGCTCCACTTGATCATTTTTTAAAAGTGATTTCTAGCTCATATCATAATTATACTATCATGCATACAACTTGTTCAATGCAGGTTGTCGGGAGACAGCTCATCACTGCGCCACTCCACCTCCTCCAACTCCCTCATGACTGTTCGATCCTTCTTTGAGTCGGAGCACTATCGAGTGTTTGTGAAGGAGGGCAGTGTGATGAAGACACGACCAGACTTCAGTGATCCCTCGGAGAGATACCTTTTCCTCTGCAGTGATCTCCTCCTCATAGCACAGGTAGGCCATGTACTGTCTGCTAGCTGTATGACTGACTCATTGTATAGTATATCATGATCTTTCAATTGATGTGTACTATGCATAAGCAAATATTTACTCTTGCTACAATTAATTTTTTTCAGCCTACCAGTCGTAATCGTAAGACCTTTAAGTTGAAGGAGCGAGTTCTATTGGCTCACGCTTGGATCACTGATGCTGGCTCTCTCACGGGACAGATCAGGCTACCAGAGAGAGGGTTCATCCTTGGAACGCCAAAGAAACTGTACCATTTTTTGGCTCCCTCACCCGAGGAAAAGAACAACTGGTTCCAAGAACTGCAGTCCAAGATATTCGCTCAAAAGAGACTCTTTAATGATGTAAGTCCACAGGGATAAAGTACATTTCTGATGTGGTTATTATTATTTCATTTTGTGGTAGTGAATCTGACCAAGCTATAGAACTAATTCATGTGGCTCCATTAGATTAAGTGTTCTGTGCATATATCATTATTGTGTGGTTGCATTAACTAAATAGGTTCCTACAAATTGATGTGGTTGTTTTTATCTCCAGCTTCTCTCTCACCTGAGTATCCCGGATGAGCACTTTCAGTGTGTGAGGATGAAGGCCAGAGTATCTTACCTCGGCATGCTCCAGGATGGTGAGTCATGCTGTTGATCATGTGACATTAACAGTAACAATGATGTAATCTTAATTATATTAGAACTGAGTTTCAAGAGCGGAGATGAGATATCTGTAATTGGCTTCAAAAATGGCACCAGCAAATGGCGACCTGTGAGTATGAAACACTCAATATTTCTAACTTTAAGATTACTAATCTTCTCCCCCAAACACACATAAATTAAAGGGTTTGTACTCTAATGAGCCATTTGATCCCTCATCAGAGTGGTAAGGCATTAGTTTTACCATTTTCTGTCTTATTTTTATTGAAGTTCTTTCTTCCTGACCTTGTTAGGTACTATGGCACATTAAAGGGCAGCAGTGGATGGTTCCCAAGTAAGTAGAATTACATCGCATAGTGACTAGTTCACTGATTATTGATGTTATTATCTTTGTACAGTGCAGTGCGTGTTGCCAATAGAGGGGAAATCCCTGGAATCATTTGAGGATGAGGTATGCAATAAGTTTATTGTAGTAGCTTATTTATCTATAATACATATAATACTGACGACTTGCTAACAAAAACTTCTCTCTGCAGCTAAAGCCTGCCTCAATGTGTTTAGTGCTGGCTCTCAAACAAAGAATGGCAGAATTAGTGAGTAGCTACATAATTATTGCAGATGCCACATCATAAAATAATGGATAACCTTATCTCTCTCTCTCTCTTCCCCTGCTCTCCTGCAGACTGGCCGTAAGGTTCCTCCACTGAGAGAGTCAGAGAGAACAGTTAAAGTTTTAATGGGAGAAGGAAATTTTAAGGTACTTACATACAGTACACACATTAAATGTTAGCTAGATCTGGCTGACCTTTTTGATGGAGAGTCTAAACAGCTGGAGGTGGTCAGTAAGCCCACTTTTTGGTGGCTGGTGGCTTCCTTGTTGACAATTATCAATTACCTTAATTCAATATGAGGTGTACCTGTTCTAGTCCCCTATCTCTCTCCCTCTCTCTCCCTCTATAGACACTGAGGATGTCCCCAGGCTCCACTGTACAAGATGTAATCAGGTAAAGATCTTACATTAGTGTGGTCTTGTCAAAAGATTTAATGTGATTAGGCCAATAGTTGATCTTATCTGGATTGTCCAGGATGTATTTTAAGGTGAAGCCTGATAGCTACTTAACTTGGACACTCATAGAACAGTCAACGGATGAAACAGGTTTGTGTGTGTGTGTTAAAGTCAACATAGTGTACCAATATCTCCTCGTATTCCAGTCAACAGACCGATAAGTGACAGTGAAGATCCCTGTGAAGTTGTAGATTTCTGGGGCAAATCCAAGGTATGTAAAAAAAAAAACTCCTCCCAACATGTAGAGCTCGCTTGGAACACTCGAACTCAGTAGTCAGGCAATAAAATATTACTCTAGGTAAACATCAGCAGTGTTCCAAGTAAGCTGATGTCCACTGTAGTCTCCACGACAAGGACTTCATAAATACATACAGTTACAACATGCTCTCTGTCTTTGCCCCACCTCACAGGACAACATGAGGTTTTTCCTTCAGCAGAGTTTGATCAGCAAGGCCATCATGACCTCCAGCAATGAGGCAGACAGCCTCTACTCCTAGCACCTAGCTGCTACAGTGAGCAGCTGCTCATTTTAACTACCATCATTCACTCTTCAGACACTGTTCCTTCAGTTAGTTTTCATCATGTATCTAGCCTTCTTTTGTGTACCATTGTGTAAAGTCAGTCATCTTACAGGTACAAACTTCATTATGTTGATACATACTATACTATCCATGCATCAACGCACACTGATGATGTATGGGTTTATGATTAGTTAGACACAGTGCAGTGACATATGTGAGAGCAGTTAACCATCACTATCTCTTTGGTGTAAGTTTTTCAACCTGTTCTTTGAGTTTTCTACTCTCAATTTTCATCTCCTCTAATTTCCCTGCAATCACAAAAATTAATAACACACCACTGGTTTGGAAATTTAAGACTAAATTTACTTTGATGTTGACTGTGTGTGAGGTTCCGCTCTGTTCTGTAAAGCACCAGTCCACTGGCTCGTCTCGTGAACACACTCTACAAGTCATACAAATTAATGTTATTTATGGTATGAAAACCTTGAGCATGGCTTAAAATTTACCCTCTCCTTTGGTAGAGCAGCTAGTTCACTGACAATGACAGTGTATTCTTCAATCTGGAATATCTATAAACTAAATATAGTACAATCTTCTTTCTCTCTCACCTTCCTCTCGATGGCGGACAGTTGGCTCTCTAGCATAAACAGTTGGGAACGCTTCTCTAGGGGTACAGCCATAGTGCAATAGGGTAACGATCGTCACAAGAGGACGCCAGCGAACGACCTTTACCTGTATGCACATTTTTTTAAGCATGATAAAATTTGTACAATCACAAGTGCAAAACACAGCACAAAAGAAGAAGGGATTACAGAGATGGAGAACAAGTATTATTAACAGCGGCTATTCACAGCCCGGCCCAGTGATTCATTGCAATGGAGGTGATGCCTCAGTCCTCCATTGGAATATTTCTAAAGAGGTAGGACATTGATTCTCCGTGATATATCCTTCGTATAGCTTCAGCCAACATTAAACTGATGTCTATTGTCTTTATTTTGGTGCACTTTTGCTCGTGGATCTTCTGGGGAACAGTATTTGTCACAAGTAGCTGCATAGAAACATTAAACATAGGTATTTATGAGAATAATGCTTCTAGTATCACAAGTCCTCTAAAAAAATGCAGCATGCAAATGATACCAATCTTTGTGCATCATATAATTATGTACCTCATCGAGGGCTGAGTTTTCTAGCTGCTCGCAGGCATCCTTGGACAAGAGGCCGTGGGTGGCTACTGCGTAGATCTTATAGGCACCACACTCTTTAAGGCAATTAGCAGCAGCCGTTAATCGATCCATCTCATCAACTATGTCATCCTATGTATGTATATAAAAAGGGAGAAAGAAGTCACATGATCAATGTTCGGTAAAGTGGCTTACGATAATGATAGCGATTCTCCCATGAACATCTCCTACCACATTTATTGGAGGTTTTTCCTTAGGCACAACAGTTGCTACAAACATAGAAAGACAATATAATGCTCATGTTTAACAATTCTAATCATGATGTACCGGATTTGGATGGCGTTCTGCTAATCGGTGGCATAGTTAGCCCCGCCTCCTCATTATCGACCTCCTGGGGAGGTGGGGAATTACGATCATCTTCATTTTCATCCTGCTTGACTTCACCGTGAATCACAGCCAGGTTCAACCGCAGGCGCTCGGCAAAGGATGTAGCCCTGTTGAAAATATAATTTATCGTGGTCAGGTAGAAAAGAAAAATGTTACGTCATTCATCCTTTAATAATTTTATTATGATAATGCTGACCTTCTGGTGACCCCTGGATATCTCGCCACAACCACAGCATTACGATAATCAGGAATCTGTCAAGAAAAATAAAATGCTAGAAATGAACAATTACATCTGATCTAACTTGTATCCCACCAGATTTTAACTTGCTTACATGTTCTTGAATGTACTGTATGAGGAATGGTGATGCCCTCAGGTTATCAACGGGGAAATCAAAGAACCCCTGGATCTCCTTGTTGTAGAGATCCATGGTAACGAGGTGGGACATCCCCGCCTTGGCCATCATGTTAGCGAGCAGTTTGGCCGTTATGCAGCCTCTCTTGCGCATCTTGCTGTGCTTGCAGTAGGGGAGGTAGGGCATAATCCCAATTACCTGCTTTGCCGATGATGTCTTAGCCGCATAGCATGTGATGAGCATCTCCATGATGGAGTCATTGACTGATGTGGAGTCTCCCTCCTCCCCCGGGTGACCTGTCTGTAGGATGAACACATCTTTCCCTCGAACTGACTCCATGATCTCAACTTTAGTCTCTGAAAGGTGTCGTGTGTTATAGACAATGCCAAATATTCAATACTTTGCAGAGCAAAAGTAATGATTACACCCCAAATGGATATTGTAGGTGATAGTTTTTTTTTGTTTTTTTTTAGATCAGTTACAGGGGTATACCTTTATCTGAGCCTTTGACGATGTTAGCTTTGCACAGCGAGGCACCCACACGCCTGCAGATCAATACAGAGTGAATCCCTCCACCCCATACCCCCGCCCGCCCATCAAGTGCACTGATTGTGTTTTGCATGCTTTTTGCACGATTTCAGTGGAAATGTTGGTCCACAGACCTGGCTATGTCTTCTGCCAATAGTCTATGTGAGTTTCCCGCGATGATGACCATTCCTCGGGGGTAAAAGCCCGCCATAGCGTGAGAGCCCGGGATGAAGCGTCCTGTCGACATCAGCACTTCTTGTTAGATTTGAGATAAACAATGGTATTCCCCGGCCTCGAGGCCTCAGCTCAGCTCGGTCTCAACCTTTTGACCACACCCATTAGATTTCCCGCGTCCGCGCGCGACGCCGCTAGTCTAGTCATGCCGTTTTACATCCGGTCCACGTGACGTGCAAAGAGATTAAAATTCTTTGATCGAGCTGGAGAAGTGAAGGAGCCGGAGTGAAAATGGCCAATGTCGAGGTACTGAACCCGCCTCCTATGTACAGGATACGGCCCTACTTTACGATAAAGAAAGTGAAGCTTCCTGATTGTATGTACCTCTTGAAACCAGTCCACAAGCTCCCGAATGTCGCACCCACACCTGAGGTACTGTTCTAATTGGAGCGCACCTATCGTAACGTAGGGTCATCACGTGATCAATTTCTAGATCTAGATCTACGATATTCTGCATCTATTGTGTTTTTCATAAGCTAATTCACCTTACACACACCCTCCTCCTCCTCCTCCTCCTCTTCTCTCTCTTTTCTCCTCCTCCAGAGTACTAGTTCTGCACTGAGCTACCTTGAGAAGCGCCAAGAGTGGGTCTTATCACACATATCCCAGCTACAGGAGAGAGTGAAGGGTTTTGCCAATGAATTGGGGCTGGGGCCTGAGGATGTTGGCATCCTTCAACAGGTATACACATTCAATCACTAGTCAAGTGCTCTGACTCCTCTCACATTATAGTTTATGCTTGCAATTTCAAGAATTGCCACAAAATAAGCATCCATCATTGCATGCACAAGGACAGTGTATTGCATCCTGTGGTGGAAAACAAGCAGAAAAATTAACACCAATTTGATGTTTTCTTTCAGGTTGGTTCATGTCGGAGTGCCGAGGACATTGTAATCAGTTGTCCTACGACCACTCCCCCCTACCTCATCCGAGCCCTTTACATCTACTTGAACCAACACATGCCTTGTAGTTGTCAGGTCCACATCCACTCCTCAGCAATGGGCGAAGATCCAGACATGGATACCAAGAGAAATTTCTTTGATGGTAGCTGTGTACCAGACTCGTGCCCTGTCATGAAGGGAAAACCCCTACTCAGACTCACTCTAGTATGGAAATCAGGTATACCTGGACTACATGTAGTTTATCTGCCTGCACCAAAGCATTGCCATATATGGTAATTTTGTGCTGTTGTTTATTGAGTTTGGATGAGTTTACTGTTTGTATCCTGAACTAGTCTATTATGTAAGAGTGCTGCTGCACTGTTCTGTATAGTGTGGAACTCAGGTGTGTACTGGCTGAAAAATTGCCATATATGGTATCAAAGGACTTGTTATTTTGGGAAGATGAGCTTGCTATCTGATGCAAGGAAAGATTAATTAATAAGCTCACCTGATGTGGAGTTTCTATTGTAATCCAGCCATAGAGAGTTCAATTGCATACTGTGGATGGTTTCCCCAATTTCAGTATGTAGATTTATCCATGAGCATATGTAGCTATTAGTAGGAGCATTTCCTCTGACAAGATACTGCTCTCTACCTGTCCATTATTGCCTTGTATGGTATTATGAGGTGCCCTAGTCAGAGGTCATAGAATGATGCTGTCTCTGTTTATGATAATGTACAAATTTGTACTGTGTATTGTACTACCAGAATGAACTTGCATTTCTGTCCAATGTCTCTATTCCAGTCTATAATCTTGTCTCAGATTTCCTTTGCTCTAACATATCCATAACATGCTACATGCATTGATCAGTGTATACATACTGTCCTGGTTTGCCAATAATGTGCTGATTAGTGTGTATACAAGTGACTATTATGCCTCTAGTGTGTTCAGGGCTGGATATTTTACCATGTTTAGGCATAAATGAACTCAGCATTGCAGTGGCAAATTTGCTAGGCTGTAAACCCATCCTCCATTGTTGTCCATTGCCTAATGACACAAAGCATTCTCCCTCCACACTTCTTAATGACATTCAACTACTCTCTGCTACACTGCTTCACTACACATGGTATCAGTACTCCAGTTTTTACCAAGTTTGGAAATTTTGAGAACTCTTGCAGTGACACAGCAAACATGTTCAATACAATTGACCTCTGCCATATCTGCACTGTACACATATTTTTGCCCAAACCCCTCACAATGTGTGGCTGCTGCAATACAATAGGAGAGCTTGGCTAATAGTGGGCTCAATGTCTGAGCTAAGTCTGTGAATAAGGTCATGGAATTGGCCATGAATATTGTACCATTGTTTGTTTTTCTGCTGAAGGTAGCCTGGTGCGGATTCATAGTGCATGTATGGGTGTGGCCACTTGGCTATTAATAAACTGTTACTATTCTTACTAAAATCTCTGCATGAGGTGTGTGGGTGCTGAAATGTATCCATTTGTTTTTGTGTGAATATATTTGTCTTTCATCTGCACATGTGCACACACACCTTCTTATCTCATTTATGCACGCACACAAACACACCCTCTCTCTCTCTCTCTCCATACACACAGAATCAGTCTGTCCTGTAATGACGATGGTAGTGTCCCCTCACAATCAGACGCCAGTCCAAGGTCTCGCTAACATCCTTCGCTACCTCATTCGTGAGTACTCCCCAAGTCTTTACGAAGGTCAAGGTGCAGAAAGAGCCTCCGAGATCGATAGCTGGTTGGATACAGTCACAAACGTTCTTCTCGCATCAAAGAGCTCTGCGAAAGAGAAAGCATCTATTGCTAGAAAGATGAACTCTCGTCTTGGTGGAAATGGTTACCTTGTTGGTGATCAACTATCGCTGGCTGACCTGGTGGCGTACTGGGCCGTGTGTGGACAGGGGGCTATCAAACTAACCAATAACATTAAGGATTGGCTGACTAGGGTGTATACCGACGTTCCCTCCATGGGCACCTTCCCCTGCCTGTGCATAGAATGAAAATCCTTGGAAGACCTCCTCCATTTATCATTCTATATTATCTGTGCAAAATCAAAATTTAACTTGTGTAAGGATACTGCAACACATAATGCAATTGTGTTAATTTTCTAACCATATTGAAATATTGAAATGATGATCTATTTTGTGTGTAAGTCTACAAAGGTTTATGATCCAAGTTAGTGAATCTGTGGGGAGGAAACCTGGTAGGAAATTGTTAGTAGTTGACAACATGTTGCCCTGACATTGCCTCTATAGCGCTGTGCATGTACACTACTTATCAGCCAAACCACTATGACGTTGGAGGAGCACGGTTTTTACCTTATAAGGTCACGTTGAAGCTCTGGAGGAGCTGTATAATGGATTACATTCCTCATCTGACGCATTTTACCTTACATGGAAATTACGTGACCACAATACGAGAGGGCGGGGCAGCCGAGTATAAAACTAGCGAGCGGTTGCGGTTAAAGACATTCAGAGGTGTTCATCTGCTGTGAGGGTGCTTGCTGGCTTTGTAAATATCTCAAAAAATTTCAGAATGTGCGACGAAGACGTAGCTGCGTTGGTTGTAGACAATGGATCCGGTATGTGCAAGGCCGGTTTTGCTGGAGATGACGCTCCTCGCGCCGTTTTCCCCTCAATTGTTGGCCGCCCTCGCCATCAGGGAGTCATGGTTGGTATGGGACAGAAGGATTCCTACGTCGGAGACGAGGCCCAGAGCAAAAGGGGTATCCTCACGCTGAAATACCCCATTGAGCACGGAATCGTCACAAACTGGGATGACATGGAGAAGGTGAGGAAATTGTACTAAAATTTTTGGTGCAAAATTTTTTGTTACAAAAATTTTTGCTACAAAATTTAATTTTTGTTTTGTCTATTTTCTTTCAGATCTGGCATCATACCTTCTACAATGAGCTTCGAGTTGCCCCTGAGGAGCACCCTGTACTGCTGACTGAGGCTCCCCTCAACCCCAAGGCCAACCGTGAGAAGATGACGCAGATCATGTTTGAGACCTTCAACACTCCAGCCATGTACGTTGCCATCCAGGCCGTGCTCTCCCTCTATGCATCTGGACGTACCACCGGTATCGTTTTCGACTCTGGTGATGGTGTTTCCCACACTGTCCCCATCTACGAGGGTTATGCCCTGCCCCATGCCATCCTTCGTCTCGATCTGGCTGGACGTGATTTGACCGACTACCTCATGAAGATCCTCACCGAGCGTGGCTATTCTTTCACCACCACTGCTGAACGCGAGATCGTTCGTGACATCAAGGAGAAGCTCTGCTATGTTGCACTTGACTTTGAACAGGAGATGCAGACCGCAGCATCAAGCTCCTCGCTTGAGAAGAGCTACGAGCTTCCGGACGGACAGGTCATCACAATTGGCAACGAACGTTTCCGATGCCCTGAGGCTCTCTTCCAACCCAGCTTCTTGGGTATGGAGTCTGCTGGCATCCACGAGACCTGCTACAACTCCATCATGAAGTGCGACGTTGACATCCGTAAGGATCTCTATGCCAACACCGTTCTCTCCGGAGGCAGCACCATGTACCCTGGCATCGCTGACCGTATGCAGAAGGAGATCACAGCCTTGGCTCCTCCCACAATGAAGATCAAGATCATTGCCCCACCAGAGAGGAAGTACTCCGTATGGATTGGAGGCTCCATCCTTGCCTCTCTTTCCACCTTCCAGCAGATGTGGATCTCCAAGCAGGAATATGACGAGAGTGGACCTTCCATTGTCCACCGCAAATGCTTCTAAACTCATCCCCTCTTCCCCCATCTTCAGTGTCATAACATTTCCTATTGTTGTATTAAAAAGCTGGACGAACAGTCGTCATGCATTCGTAATTATGTCTGGTCTATTTAGGAGTTTGATTAATTATTTTTGATGCATGATCAAGTTCATTCCAGAACTATAAGCTGCTGGCTGTTAGTGGTCTCCTTTTTGTGTACAAATCTGTATATGCCACTGAGAATTTTTAACCTAGAATCGTGATTCTTCGCTTGTGCGCATGCGCGACACGGATAGGCCGCTCTAGCCCCTCCCACAATGAATCATTGCCCCACCAGATTGATAAGGCTCCATCCCTGACTCTCTCTAGTTGTCTACCTTCCGGCAGATCAAGATCACTATTAAGTAGCAATGCATACCAAAAATGCTTCTAAATTCACTCCAGCTAGCAAAAATCGAGACAAACGTGTACAGGCACTGCTCCTTTATTCGTTTGCTAATATTATTAGTCTCGTTCCCAGACCCCAACCTCGCGCGTGCGTGGTAGGGTCCCTGAACTTCGAACGAGACTAATATTATGTGCGTGAAGCGTAATGACGACACTCGCGCATGCGCATTGCATACACACGTCACAATCAACAATATCAGGGAGAAAGGCTAAAACTGAGAGTTGAGTTCATGGAGTGAGTTTGTACTTGAGGGTGGCTGCTTCCAAAAGAGTTGCTGCTCTGAACAGAGGATGTTGGGGTGCTGGCATCACTGACCTAGCATGGGCAAGAGATTACTTAGATGATATGAGGGACAATGTATTACATCATAGGATCTCAGAGCCAGCCAGAATGGGTGCTTTTACAAGAGAGACAGTATAATCTTAAAGCCGGCTTTTGAAAGATGATACCCTAAAACTACCTGTTCAATGTCATCCTCCTCTCCTTCTTCCTCCCATTCTGTATACAGTCCCTCTATATACCGTCTGGACCTGAGCAAATAGAAAAAAACAAATACAAAATCGGTGCTATCTATCACCCTTGCCGAGACAAAGTCCTATAAAAAAATGCCAATGAGTCTCATTCCCAGTTTGTAGTGCTAGTCTGGGAATGAGACCAGCACAATAGTAGGTATACCTTTTGAGTGTGTAAGGATCAAATGGAAAGAAGCAGTCAAGAGGGTTGGCAGTCTGTGCAGCTGTCACTGTTGCTCCGCCGCCCAAAGAACTCCCAGTTGAGAGGACAAGCCGCTTATTCTGTTCCAGGATTGTGTAACAGAAGAGCAGCTCATAGCGACTGGTCAGTTGTGCAAAGAGCTCCACCACGGAGGGAAGGCAGATCTGGGAGAAACAATTAAGGAATGGTATAACCTAAAAATGAACTATTAAATGGTGACCATACCTTAAGGGGATTTAGCCGTGATGATACAATACGCTCCATATTTAGTTGGCGAAGAAAGCTCATTCCTACCATCAAGAAATACGATTATTGAACTGCGCTGTAAAAATAACATTGTACATTACCTTCAGGCATTTCAATTAGAGATTTGTGTCTGAAAACAAAAATATAAAAGACAGCTTGACAGAGAGAGAAGAAGACAGCATGATGCTTCAGTTCAGGCCGCATCAACTCTGGACTACAACCATCTATATACCTGCAGCAACAACAGCCACAATCGGTAAGGGGTCGTCAACGTACCCTCAAGATCACTTACTGGTGAATCCAGTGTACCATGATAGAGAGAGACAGTTTTGCAGTTTCTAATGAGACAAAGTTAGCTCTGGCAATGTAGCTAGCCATGTATGCTGCACAGGTCTGACGCAGAACGGTTGGTGTGCTTGGAGCTTCAAACTTTAATGTATAATCATAAATAAAGAATAAAAATGGACGGGGATAGCAGTAGAATGTACTTACTCGTTCCCAAAGAAATTCAAGAAAGTGGTTTGGAAAACTCTACACAAGAGACTGACATAATAATTATGATGATACATTGTCATGCATGTCGATAGTACGTGAGAAGCCACACATCTATAACTGTGTGTCCATGTACACATGCATGCATGCATGAACACACAATGCATAATTATGTACCTTGTGGTAACTAGTGACTTTGAAGAGCAGGAACTGAACATGAGAACAAGCATGAGTTGGCAGTAGAACTGATTCAAAAATCTACAAGGGAGGGGGCAAGAGTGGGATGCCTGAACAGGGATTGAATTTCACCAACAAATTGTATACCTTGAGCAGCGATTTAAACAAGTTAAGAGCAGAGTCCAAGACCAGTACATCTGTGTATGATTTAATTTTGAAACTGGCAATACACCCCCCACCCCCAACCTTTGAAGTTTTGTTTCTTACCATTGCTATGGCAAAGAGAGTAGAAATGCTCGAAGCATATGCTCATCATGATGTCAAGTTTCTCAGCCATATCATTGGTCATGACTGGGCGTCGACTGAGGACTGCCACTAGTGTATCACTGATTATAGGGGCATCTCTCGCTTCCTCCATCTCAACATGGAACTGCATCTCTTCGTCTTGAAGCCCCTCCTCTTGCTCCTCCCCCTCTCCATCACACACACTCTGGCTAGGTACTTCAACCTGCATGTAATATACAACATAAAACACTGTAGGAAAATAGCTACAATGTCATTTAAGTTCATGAATGTACGTGCTGTGCTGTGATGTGTGGCTCTGAACTTACATCAATGAGTAGCATTTGGTGGACTGCCAACTCAAGAATACTGTCCCTGAGGGTGGGACAGTAGGTTGATATGTGTAGTACATTCCTCAGAGCCAACTCCTAGACAGTGAAAATAATTAAAATACTTTACCTATTCAAGCCTCGGAAGGGACTATTACAATCACTATTATCTAGAGAATGGGGCCGCTCTAAGCTTCAGACTAGACTGAATTCACCCTCCCTAATTGAAGACAGCATGGTGACATGAAATGTAGTCCCTTACATGTCACAGCGCATTAGGTAGTTAATTTTATCAACTGCTGACCTGTATTTCCGGACTTTTTCCTTTGAATGGAAAGTGCTTTGTTAGCAGTGTTGCCAGTAGCGATGGAGCTGTGGGTACAAGTTCCAGTATGGCCTGTATTGCTCTATGAATATTCAGGTAGGCCACACCCTCTGCTAAGTCAGCACTACTTTGTGAGGGTGGCTGCCATAGCTGGGAGACGAGGCCTTGCAATACACTGCGGAGGTAGCAGGTCTGAGCAGAGAGGAGACTCGTCAGGTAATCAATGTAGAGAGAGACAATGTCAGAGCTTTGATTGAACCACGAAAATTTCTGCAGTGAGATACAGCACTTAGGCCAAGCAAAAGTAATTATTAGTTTCTCATCCTGAAATTTTCAAGAGCTTGGGGCGGGAGGGCACGTTTTTTATTTTTTTTACTATGATAAATATGCTGTGAATCTCTTAAGTGATCCCCTGGCAGAACAAATTCAGCAAAATTGATCACCTTTACCAATAAAATATTGTGCGACAGCAGTAAAAGCCAGAGGCGGGTGGGGGTGAGAAACTAATAATTAATTTTATTTGGCCTTACAATTGAATTTCATATACTTCACAGATCATACGAGGTTAACTATATAATTGTTATCAGACATAAATTTTAACAATCTCTTCATAGCTGCAAATTGTTCAAGTCTTTGCATGTGTATCAATTAACTTGCAAAAGACTAGCACATGCTCACTGAAATAAACAATTTGCTCATGATTCTTACGAGAGTAGTGGAGACGAGTCTGTCATGCTCCTTGCCTAGCTGAGAGACACAGAGCTGTAGCGCATGTAGCCATCTCTTCATACCGTCAGCCTTCATCTGAGAGGCAGATAGGTGCTCGATTACCGCACCATAGTCGGAACTCTCTCCCTACATACAAAACAGCACCATAACAACACATACATGAGGACATAGCATGTTTTGTAAATTATTTGCGATCGCGTATTTCACGTACCTGTTTCTTGTTCTTCAGAGCATCTGTGATGACCTTGGCCAGAATCATCGGCCCTCGTAGCGTAGATTCTGCGCTTACATTCGATTCTTGACACTCTCCCATCTCTAGCTAGCTAGCCCAGCCATGGACGGACCACGTGGTGTGTCACGTGATCAAACAATTGCCCTTTGATCTTTCCTGGTCCTGGGCGGTACGTACGTAGTTACGCTAAATGGGCCAAATGAGTGGGCGGTGTCTGCTAAAAGGAGAGGAAAAGCCTTTCAGGATGACTGTAAGCAACAGTTTTTATGTACTTAGTGAGCGAAACAGCACCAGCTTGTTTCTTTAGTTAGAACAGCAGCTACTTTTGTATATACCTTTATTGCAGCACACGTGAGCCCGTGGACGGCGTATCCTCTATTCACTAGGCAATGGCTGTGGATGTGATGCACCTCTCCCCTGGACAGTCTTTCGTAAAAATGGCCTTTGGCGGAGCAAAGAGCATCAGCAGCGAAGAACTAACAAACCGACATTCGGGCTTCACGGATTCTAGCACGCTCAGTACGAGCCCCGTTGGCTCGGACAAATCGAGTGTTCTATCCCTGGACGATGATTCTCACTCGTACACGGAGCAGCAAGAAATGAAGGCTGTGGAGCAGTTAGAGGCGTCTCGGAGACAGCTGGAGAGCGAAATAAACGTAAGAAAGGCTATACTAGTAAAGCTGTTGTAAGGATAGGGGCGGGTATTCCAATATTGGTAGCTAGCTAGCCTTATCTTTTGTGTTGGTCAGCGCCTAACTTGATTTACGCGCCCCAATTAACCACTTTGCTGGTTTTGTAATTGTCTCCCATCCTCCCACTTTCTCTGCAGCACTTGGTAAGTGAGCTGTCCATGATGGGAAAAGAAGACCTCACCAGCTCTTCAGAATGCTCACAAATCATACAGGACAGGTGAATAAAAGTAGTAACTTATTGATTTTTAGTCGGGCCACCTTGTTGCAGCATGCAGCTATGCATAGATAATTCTATACACTCCAGCTCTCTGTTACAGACCCTAATTGCTAGCCATTGGGATACCACATCCATCATACCTTGTTACATACGAGTACACACTATAATTATACTAGCTATGTACAC
The DNA here is from genome assembly GCA_964291365.2 of Stappiaceae bacterium. Classification (GTDB taxonomy): domain Bacteria; phylum Pseudomonadota; class Alphaproteobacteria; order Rhizobiales; family Stappiaceae; genus JBDWFY01. The sequence goes on along the minus strand of OZ219972.1, from coordinate 61,888 downwards.
TATAGATCATTGTTAACTACCGACATTGTTGTGTTGTCCATGTACGTCTGCTGCTAATTATGCATGAATGTGCCTGTGTGAGTGCATAGAAGGCATGTGCATTAATGTCGCTACATTTATGAGGCACATACCAGTGTGTTTGTGGCCTGGCCAGTGCACCCAACCAGCCATATGGTCCCAGGTCTGCTACTGTGTTCACTAGTCTCATTAACACCTACTGCCAAAGCTGTATAGCTATTTTGTTATTGCTAGCCTATTATCACTGCACTATGTGTACCATAGGACAGTCCAGGTGGTGCATATAGGATTTGTAGTGTGTTAATGAGTGCTCTTGGCTGGCCCTGCCTGAGGTCAGGGTGATTCAATAGACAGGCAATTATTCTAAAGAGAGTGGCAGTAGAGAGCTCTTGATAAGAAAATTGACCCCAACCAAGATTGTCTTTTATGTTGGCTAGCCTTGGTGCCTCCACTGTTGTGTGCAGAGAGGTGGGAATATAGGTTTGTAGTAATGGTCTCTTTGAGATGAACGTAGCATAGTGGAACCACACACTGGATAAGGACAGACTTGTGCCCACCTTAAAGGAAAGCGGCTCTTTCATCTGGGAATTTCCAGTGAAAGACGAAACTACCTCGTGAAATGAGGAGAGCTCCTTTAATCATGAAACTATGCATGGTCCCAAATTATGCAAAACAATTCTTGATATGAAGTCACATCTTTTATTCAGAGTTTGTATTATTATGTGTGTAAGATCTTGGTTATACTGAATTCCCCCCCCCGAAAGGATGTTAACCCCTTAAATCAGGCCTTATCTGTTGTAATGTATCTACCGAGAATACCGTACCTACCGAGAATACTGTGAAATGTTAGACTAGAGGTCAGTCGATGGCGGTGTTGTGATCAAGTTAGCTTGGAAACCTCTCTTCTGTGCTGTACCCATCATAGGCCTTTTCAGAATCTCAGTTGCCTACAGCTTTGAAGATTTGACCCCTGAAGCCTGCCCTGTGGTGCACAGTGCCACAGTGCTCGTGCATATAAAGTACACCATGGAGTTTGTTTGACCTTATGGTAGCAGAGTGTAGGGGGGTGCTACGTTGACAGGAGATTAGGAAGGTAGGGTGAATATAATCTGTAGGGGTGATGAGCTTTATTCAATGTCGAGGGAAGGGAGGGGGTGGTTGTTGTATCCTCTTACTTCTCAATGCTAGATAGGCACCTCAGTGGCTCTACTCTTAGTAGTTTAAACTGCATGCTAGCAGGGACAGGGATGGTTTCCTGTAACTGTTTGTGATTGGTTGTGGAAAGTATGCCATTTTTTATACATAACAGTAATATTATGGTAGCATTAGCTACAATTAGCAAACATCAGTTTTGTGGAAAGAGAGAGATAAGGAACTCAAGTACGTTTATAGCTACAAGGCTTTCTAGTGTTAGCTAAGGAAGAAAAGGCTAAGTATTACGTACAGTGTGTCTACAAGCTCTCAGACATTCAGCCAATGTTATTATTTTAAGAGAAATGTTAAGTATGCATAACTTTAATATAGGGTCCAATGGAGTAGCTGATTCATCGAAGAGTGGTGGTGGGGGGGGGGGGGGGGGGGAGTGTTGTAGGGAAACATTAGCAACAAATTATTGGATGTAGGTTGGCCAAGGATACTAGTGTGCGGACATGATTTCGTATAGAAACTGCCAAACAATCAGCCAACTTTCATCAGACCAGTATAGCGGGACTGCTTGTCTGTGTATGGAGTGAGAAAGAGAGTGTATGTGTGTGTATGTGTGTGTGTGTGTGTGTGTGTGTGTGTGTGTGTGAGTGAGAGAGAGAGAGAGAGAGAGAGAGAGAAAGTGTGTGTGTGTCTGTGAGGGAGAGGGAGTGTGTGTGATTGTTGCATTGGACAATACAATGTCATAGTAGCTTTGACAATGAAATTCTCATTTGTAAAATAGAACTGATGGTTTTAAAAATCTTGTAGCTTACAATAAATAATATTCGTAACAATCAACAATGCTTTCTATTGCTGTGCCTGTTTGCATGTCTTGTACATGTTATGCTTTTTCATTGGTCTTTGAGAGAGGGATGGATGGTCAGGGTTGGGGATTTATTGCTAGCCTGTTGCTTCTGTGTGTGTTGTGTAAATCACAGTGGGTGATGTTTAATCCATCGATGTAGTAAAACCATAACTACCACTGCCACTTGATGCCCCAGGGGAACGCTCTTCCGTAAGAGAGAAAGAGAGAGAAAGAGAGAGAGAGAGAGAGAGAGAGAGAGAGAAAGAGAGAGAGATTGTAGCAACTTAATTTCTGCCACCTAACATATGTACACACACACACACACACACACACACTGACAGTGAGGAGTCACAAGACAAGAAATTGATGAGAAGAGGCAGAAAACTCTTTAACAATAAACCATCTGAGGTTAGTATCCACAGGGGAACGAATGAAGTAGTAACTACCATGATAACTGTCATCGAGGACTAGAAGTCTAGGGGAGAGTGGTTTGGCTGGTCCTGGGGCTAGCTGGGAGCATGGAGAACCAGCTGGGAGTAGTTGTACCTTATAGGTGGCAGTGTCAGAGTAGAAGTTGTCTTATTTAGAGTGAGAAACCCAATGTGTGCAGTCAGGTTGATGACCTGTGCAGGATTTGCTCCTAAATGGTGTCTACTGTAGTGGGAGATAGTCTTATGTGGAGCTCTGAAATAACTAGCTTTATTACGTTCAATTAAAAACGTGGTCATCTTAGCTTCAATGATGCATGACTCTCTCATGAATGTTTCACCAAGAGTGTGTTAAGTTTTTGGAGTGCTGGCTGGCTATATCTGAATGTGGTGTGGTTGAGCTAAGTGGTCTTAAATGAAGTGTGGTTTGTTTGATGAGGGACTTCTGTACTGTTTGAATTGGTCAATGGATGGATGATGTCAGTATTGATCATTCTTGCGAGGCTTCTCTGTAGGCTCATTAATGATTTTCTGAAGCCTGCTCTGGCCTGCCGAGCTGAATTCCATTATCCATACCCTGCATACGCAGACATACACACATACACATACACACACACATACACACACACTCACATGTCATGATATTTCAAAGAGTATGTACATACAATCTGATACCCTTTAAGTAAACATTGGATTTTTAAATTTTCAACATGTGCCTTTATGGCAGCATACTTCTATTCACACGTACGTGCTGTGTGCATATCTGTGATAAGTGTGCAGTGTTTGTGTACGAACAAGTATGCTTACTAAAAAGCAGTTAGTGTTTGGAGAATAGAGGGGCTTGTGGGCAGATGGCAGTAGTGGGCTAAGGTACACTTCCCTTTATCATGTGTACACACACACACACACACACACACACCTCAGGGTATTAGATTTCTCTATGACAAGGGACTACTGAACAGAACAGCTGAAGATGTGGCTATGTTTCTGTTTGTGAATCAGCTAGACAAGGGAGCCATTGGAGACTATCTAGGAGAGGGGTGAGGAAAGAGAGAGAGAGAGAGAGAGAGAGAAGCTAGTGTACGTGTATAGGGAAACACCAGCGATTAAGTTTCTAGAACAAGTTGATTGAGGAAGTAAGCCATAAATGGCAGTCCTTGTGTAGCAGGGTCGAGGAAAGGTGCGTCATCCCAGCCAGTGTACAGTGTAATGCGATGGACGGTGGAGTATTAGACCATTGCTAAACATTGTGCAATAGTTGTATCAGTGGTTACTATGATAACAGCGTACAGCATAATGCAGTGAAGCCATAGTACATCTGGTTATAGTATGAAATAATATATTGTACAGTGTCATATATTTACAGACATGTACTTAACAGATGTATGCAGCCTTAGGAGCTAGCTGGTGGCCAGGCTTGACTGTACTTCATTAATACGCCCTAGGAAGTCTGTAGACTGTGGCGTCATAGTTTGCTCTAGCTAGGAAGTCTGTATATAGAGTGGATGTATGTACATGATGCTAGTGTTGGGAAGCCAGAGGGTGTCACATGTTCTGGATGTTTGGTGATCTGGAAACCACACTAAAGTCCCAATCAGAACCTCTTTCATCCGTCGATCGCTGTGACATCACTGACACCTTCCCTGTCTCTTAGGACTGGGAACCTGTACAGTACAGGAGGTGGTAGAGTGTATTACTGCATGACACTAGCTGTGTGTATCAAGCTTCCTAGACACTAGTATTAGTACACTGTGACGAAATGGATTCGTGTGTGCACATAAGTGTGTGATTTTTGGATGTTGTCAAGACTACATTTGGTGGTCTCTGACCTTTATTAACTCTCTCTCTCTCCCCCCTCCCCCCTTCCCCCCTCTCCCTCCAGGAAAGAGTTTAATGTTCAAGTTCTTCAAGAGTTTGTTCGTATGCACAAATTCCATAGTCTTGATCTCGTGGCTGCCCTGCGAGCGTTTCTTGGTAGCTTTCAGCTCCCTGGAGAGGCTCAGAAGATTGACAGAATGATGGAGTCATTTGCCCAGCGCTACTGCGAGTGCAACCCGGGCATGTTCAGCAATACTGGTGAGTTAGTGTGGAAAGATGATAGCATTAACAATGTGGATATAATTCAATAACAAGGCTATCATAATTAATTATATCTGTGCTGTGTCTGTGCATGAGCAAACGACTGATCATGTTCATGAAGCTACTATCTGGCATAGTTTTGATGAGAAAGTATGGGGAGGGGGGACTGTGGTGATACATCTGAGAGTTAATGTCCCATCTTGTCTTGGAACGTTCCCTGATGCATGATGAAATGGCATTTAATACACACTGTAGTACATATGTGTACATGTAGACTCCAAGCATTACTGGTGCACTCCAGTCTAGCTGCATTTTCACTTTTCCTTTGATTGTAAAAGTGCCTGCCTTGTTTTCAAGTTGGCTGCTTGATAACCACTTTTTATTGTCCATATTGTAGTAACCACAGCAAAGAAAGGAGGTGGGAATGATGAAAGAGAGGGAGAGAGAGAGAGAGAGAGAGAGAGAGAGGAGTTATTGATATAGGTAATCATGTGAGGGTGCATTGTGTAGGGGGATGTTCAGTCTGTGATCTTATGTTACAGTTGTGTTTCCTAGGGAGGGGACTGTTGGGGGGGGGGGGTGGTTGGGAGTAGAGAGGGAGGAGGGGCACTGTTTGGTACACAGTGCAAGTATGATGAAATTGGAACCATGGAAACACTGGACATTGTTTCTCAGTACTACAACTACTCCACAACCTCTCAACTTACTCACCAAATAGTAGCCCCTTTTCTCCTTATTAGGAAGATATTATCTCGCTCCATAACCCCCTATAAATGCATAAACACACAAACATACTCATCTCTTTCAGATGCCTGCTACATTCTCAGCTTTGCCATCATCATGCTCAACACCAGCCTTCACAATCCAAATGTCAAACACAAGGTGAGAGAGAGAGAGAGATTTATGGTTTTAGACACTATAATAATTATTACCGTGAAACTGTGAAACTGTGAAACTGTAATACTGCGAAACTGTGTTACTGTGAAACTGTATTACTGTGAAACTGTATTACTATTTTTCTCACTTAATTTCAGCCAACAGTGGAGCAGTTTATATCCATGAATCGTGATATCAATGACGGCAAGGACCTCCCTGTGGAGATGCTAAGAGTGAGTCAATATCTATATGCTTGTCTGGTATATATTTGCCTAGTGTGTGTTGTACGTGTGTGTGTGTGTGTGTTTTGTGTGTGTGAGTGTGTGTGTACGTTCTGTGATGGTCAAAGCTTGTAGCTACAACTCCCGTGTTGAAGACTTAGAGCGATTGTAGTCATTGAGGGCCATACGTGGATTTAAAAACATCAAAAGAGAACTGAAATAATTGTTTATGACATGTTTGTTCACGATGAGTAGTGATATTTGTTTGTCTTTGTATACGTGTGCCTGTATAATGTGTGTGTGTGTGTGTGTGTATCTGTGTGTGTGTGTGTGTGTGTGTGTGTGTGTGTGTGTGTGTGTGTGTATCTGTATGTATGTGTGTGTATGTGTGTGTGTGTGTGTGTGTGTGTGTGTGTGTGTGTGTGTGTGTGTGTGTGTGTGTGTGTGTGTGTGTGTGTGTGTGTGTGCAAGCTATGGAAGATATTCTATTCCCTGCACACTGCCCTGTGTTGGTTGGTTGTGTGTTGTCTACTGCAGCTTGTCCACACGTTGGGAAGTTCACCGAGTGGGGATTTACCATACCTCCATGTATAGCTCTATTAGCTCTGTAGCTGTAGAGATATATTGGCTGATAGCTGCATGGATAGCTGTATATAGGTATACCATTGTATTGTTGTATTGACTGGTTACTTGTGTCCATTTCCACTCCAAAAGTAAGCAGGGTTCTAAATATAGTCAAACCTCAAACCATACAGACATGATAAGTAAAGTGTTTCTCGACTGGAGACACCACACTATCAGCAGTGTACAATAGTGCATGCGGTGATACACACTCACACGTGTAGTTCACTGGATCACATCATTTTGATCAATAATATTATCATCGTGATGGTGTTGGGTTGTGCCGCTGGCTGATTGTTGTTTAATAGACAGTCTAAACATTCAGAGTAAACCGAAAACAGAAGTGAACCAACATATTGCAGCCTGTTTGCCCTATAGTCACTGCATAAGGCAGCCAGCTGATTATCCTTATGGACATTATAAGACGTCTAGCTCCATAATTATACAATCTCTTCTTTATTAAAATTCTCTAATAATATCCTTAGCTACTAAATGTAGTTATGGCATTTGTACTAGTGTACATTGTAAAAGCCTGGGGAGCCTGGGGACGAGGCTACTGTATGATATGAACACGATAGTTTAAGGTTTAGCCTAATGTACACTTTACATGTATATGTATGGTCCAAGTAAAATAAGCTCTGATCCCTGTTTTTATGTATGTATTTGTGCAGGGTTACTATGACGCTATCCGCCACTCCCCCTTCCAATACCACGAGGGCTCCGATGAGCTCTCTGAGGTATTCTTCAACCCTGATCACCAAGGCTACCTGACAAAGGAGGGAGGGAAGCACAAGAGCTGGAGAAAGAGATGGTTCATTTTGACTGACAACTGTCTCTACTACTTTAAGAATCCTTCGGATAAAGAACCCCTTGGGATCATTCCGCTAGAGAACCTCGAAATCAGAGAGTGCACAGATACAAGGAAAAATGTAAGTCTATCTATTTGCTGTGTATTGTAATGTAGCAATAATAATTGTAGGGTATTCTTGATTTACTGATTTTGTGCATGTGCGGTGCACCTGTTTGTTAAATAGTGTCCCATTGTGAGTGCAGTACAGAGTACTGGTATTGAAGACGGTAGTTTTGATTGAAGAGAACATGGTTAAATCCTCGTAAACATGTAGCTACGTGTAGGAACGTCATGCTCTTCTTGTGAGTAGAGAGGATGGGGGATATTATCAAAGACACATCATAGGAGTATTGTTTACTACTGCAGCTAATGAGCTTGGGGAGGGGGGGGGGTGTGGATGGGGAAAATCCCCTTGTGATAGTCAACATTGGCCAACTGAAAGTACTGTACTACAGTATCCGCGCATGCTGGAGTATTGTTACATGTCCGCTAGGCTAGCCACTCTGAAGGGATAATCCCAGGGGCCACCCCATGACTACATCAAAACACAATAAATTATGATAAGCTGTGTTTTATTATTCCATAAACGACAATATAATCATATGTTATGACTTATTATTGTGTAATAATTTTTATGCTGGCCCTAAGGTCACTCCGTACTGTTGTTTTACTGTCTTCTACCTGTGTTGATGTTCTGTTGTATCTCCCAACTCCTCATCACTGTAGCACTGTTTTGAGATCTGTCTGAATGAGAAGATCCAGCGAGGTACGATGATCAAAGCCTGTAAGACCAATGCAGATGGCAAAGTGGTCGTAGGGAACCACCTCCACTACCGGATCCAGGCGGCCAATGAGAGTGAGAAAGAAGAATGGATGAAAAGAATAAAAGCCTCCATTTCTAGAAATCCTTTCTTTGAAAAGCTCCAAGAGAGAAGACAAAGAGTGTCCGCCAAAGGAACTGTCGGTCTCTAGCAGGAGTAAACCACACCCACCAACTGACTATGTATAAGTGGCTTGTGATTGTTGTTGCTTCCCCTTCCCATTCCCCATTCCACCACCATGACGCTCGTTTTTTTTATCATTATTCACACATTGTGATATTTGTAGACAATCATGTACACAGATTGACATTTGGTTTGAATCAAACCTGATCATGCCATATAATATATACCAGTATTCATCCACACTGCAATAATATACACACACACACTGATGACTTTTATGTTTTTATATTATACTTTGTGTTATGCGATTGTTTGTATGTGCTTTGCTGTACTATTCCTGAAACAGGTTTTTATCAATAAATTTTCCACTGACATAATAATTATTATAAAAAATTTGGTATCAAAATACACTAGCTACATGTATTTGCTTGAATATTTAATAATGGTTATAAAATTGCAATTGGCAATTATAAAGGTCAGAGTGCAAGGATTATAGAGTAATATTGAATTGAGAATAGATCAGAGCTGCTAAAATTTAATTTTTAGTCATGCTTCACTTTTCTTAGCATGTGTGTTTGTCCTTGGTGTGTGACACTGATTGTGGCTGGCCCCTGTTGCCATGGCTCCCCATCCACCTGAACTGGGACATGCTCCTTAATCACAATCTATTAGAGGAGAGAGAAAAGGGTGTGGTAATTATAATAATATTATGCTACTGCTGGAATCAAAGTTACACACTAAGTAGAAAAAAAAATGAGAATCAAATAACCTAATTCATAGGGCTTTTGGGAGCACTTGGAGCCGTGATTTTTATAAAATTATTATGAGCATGGGTCAAAAGTTCTCAAAACTAGAAATTTGATGGAAGGGATTTTTGATTCACTCCTTTGAATTAAAGTTATGGCACTTTCAAGTGTTTTCCATATTATGCTTGTATGCATTTCCAATGTTTACACCCACGTGCACACATAAATGTGACGACCACTACCAGATTTGCTCAAAATTGCACTACGAGTACCTACTTGCATTGTGTGGCCCCACTATTGTAGCTAAACAATGTACCACTTTCCGGACAATTAAAAAAAGCACCCTCCCCTACCTTCCGAGCATCTAAGGCTGGAACGCTGGTAAGGGTGACATTACCGCAGCCGGTTAGGCTTCTCTATTCTTATGGGAAGGGGCTTTATACAGGGTGGCGGATATTCAAGGGAGGAACCTGGACACTCCCTAAGGCAGTGTTGCCCAGGACCTTGCCAATAGCCATAATTTATAGTATAGTCATCGCACATGTAGCTACAAGTGTGTGTGCTGGGGGGGGGGTGGAATAGCTGGATGCATGTAGATGTACTTTGTGGTGTATTCTGGACGATTTTTTTTTTTCTGGTTAGTGTGTCAATTGCTTGAACAAAAAAAAATTTCTGAACCACAACATCGACACCTCAATTTTTGCTGAAAAGCATAAAAGTATTATGGCAACTTACTGTGACTACACTGGCCTGTCCTAGTCTGACTGGTTTATCGAGAGATACTTGTATCTTGCCGACATGTAGTGAGGAATAGAGTCCTACGACTTCCAAGAGCTGGTCGTCGATCCTCGATGGGCCAAAACTATCGGCAGAGGAGCTGTCCTCCCAAGCACTGCAACCAGCTGACCAGCTATTGATGTTTAATAAAACCACACCCTCCAATGCTGGGATCTCCTGGAGTACACCATCCAGATACAGCTGCAATGAAAATACAACGTAAATTATAATATCATATCTAAATCATAGATACATGTATGTGTATCCCTAACGTTAGGGGATATTTTTATCTAAATTTAGTCTAAAAATTTAGAAATAGATAAACCTGTCCAGTGGATGCTTTATATTGAAAGGCCAGGGATGAAAATGGACAGAACTGATCGACTAGTCTACATGATCACGACTTACTTCAATCTTCTTAGGAAGGTTCTTACATGACTGCTCTATCACGTCTCTTGCTCCGTATCCGAGATACCATGCCTAAACACAATATCAACAAACACTAGTACAGTCAGGAGTAGATTAGATAGGAGTGTTGAACTGCCTGTAAACGCATTCCGTAGGATGATGTCACGAACACCAGCATAATATAAGTGAATAGTGGTCATGTTAAGTCTAGCCCACTAGTGTAATAGTGTAAACTGAGAGATTCCTTACTGTGCATGTGCACTGCAGATTCAAGCACCTTTGCAGTGGAAAACTGCTAGGACTAAAACCATAGTTGTAGTTAATTTAATAAGCTATAAGCAACTGTGCAGGAACAGTTTACACAGCATGAACAAGGTGGTTTATAAGGCAGCCTGTCTGTTGCAAAGGTGCCTGAATTTGCTTAGCACTTTATGCAGCTGTAGCTGTGGCCTGTCTACGTTTACATTACACCTACCTCAGCTACTTGACTGATTGCCATTTTGTGTACGTCATCCTACCGGAACGCTGTTGCAGCGTTTGTACAGTAGTTCAACACTCCCATCTAATCTACTCCTGGTACAGTAAATATTCAAAACACCAAATACGAGTGTTCTATGTCTCTTAAAGGGTTTGTATTTACCTTGTTGATGATTCTGCTCTTGAAGAGCTCTGGCCTGGTCTCTCTCTGTCTGTGGAAGTTGAGAGCAATGCCAGCGTCACAACCTATACCAAGGTAGTTGTTCATCGTGATGACCTTTGCACCCCGCTTCAGTCCGAGGTAGCGACGATGCTCAATCTTAACCTGCCACCTGGAGAAGGAGAGAGAGAGAGAGTTTTGGGGGGGGGGGGGGGAAGGAGAGAAGGAGAGGAGAGAGAGTTTTTTTATGTGTAGTTATGATAGTGAAATTTATGTACTCAAGCTATTGCATCTCCTCTGCCTCACCTGTCTAGCAGAGAGAGCTGGGCGTGTTCGACGTCCATGATGATATCATCAATGCCCTCGTTGTCGTAGCCCTTTCCCCAGCCGAGGACTCGGGCGAGGTCGTTCCCAGTACCCAGGGGAAGGATACCAACGTAGGGTGGACTCTAAACAAAACAGAAGAACAATAAGTTACAGCTACATAATTACCTTAGCATGAGTCCTTAGGGATACCAAAATCATATAATTTCGTTCTCACCGGGAGCTGTAACTTGTCGAGAGTGCTAAGCACCCATCCCACTGTCCCATCTCCACCACACACCAGCACTCGGCAGTGAAGGTCATCTAACATTCGACAGATCTCGAGTCCACTCTCGGGCGGAGTCTCAGAGAGGTCAATCACTTGAATGGGATTGAGGAGTTTCCGAAAACTGCTTAAAACAAACTCTCCATCTTTGCCACCGCTCTTGGGGTTAGCCATGACAACCAGTGGGCGCCAGTGATCAACAGAGGGACGAGTGATGGACTTCACAACAAGTCTAAAAAAAATTGTGCATGTGTGTGTGTGGCGGGGGGTGCACTGTGAATTCTTAATGCATCGTTAGCTTAAGTGGCATGTTGATATGAATTGTTGTTTCTTAAACAGACATTCAAAGATGAATACCATTTAAAATATCACACAACTCACTTTCTTCTTCCCCTCCATCCCTCCAGCTTGAGAGAGACACAGTTTGGTGGTATTATGAGACTCTGGAATGCACCCAGGCTACATGACCCAGCTCCATCATCATCCATGTCAATAACACAATCCTCATGTGCAGTCTGCTGGCACCACACACAACGATAGTCAGCCAATTTAGGCAAATTACCACAGGGGCTGAGGCACTTAAAACACAGGCTACACAGCGGTAGGTTCCCTTTTACCCAAAAGTGAGGCGTCTTCCCCGCACCAGACGACATCGATAAAGGCTTGCAAGATTTGGTAGTGGAGGCCATTTTTAGGCAGCTATTATCAGTACATATGCAGAGGCCACAGGCTTCACAGCTGCTTCCAGACATACAGAGCTGGAGGCACGAGTTACAGTAGGTCGGCTTGTCTAAATATTGTGAAGAATGCCAGTGATGTGCCCTGAGGGGATCGCGGATCTTGAGGCTGTAGAATGGTCGTCTACGCAGACGCAGTACCTTGAGAGCCACCCAGCACACAACTACAACCAGCACCACTGCTAGCAGGATGGAGTAGGGCTGGAGGAGCCAATTAAAGGGGGAGGGGCTGGCCACACCCATCACGACCTGCACTGATTTGTAATAAATTGGCACGTCCAAAATTCGTATCGTCAAATCGAGCAAAGAAAAACATAATTAGAAGTAGAGTATCGTTTGATTACCTGCGCTGTGGTCTTTAGGATATTTTTCTAGCTTTCATTCATTGAGAGCTCGCGAAGAGCCCTCGGACGGATGACTGCGCACGACAGCTCTGGTTCCTGTTTTCTGGTTAATTAATGATCACGTGACACTTTAATAACCCACCGCAGCGTATAAGCGCGCTGCGTATACAATTGGTGGGCGTGGCTAGAGGACTGTTTGTGCTGAGCTTGCTGCTTGTCTTCGAAAGCAGCTTCTCCATTGTTTTGCTGTTGCTGCGAGAGCGTTGTAGGTCAGATCCTGTTAGATCATGGCAGGCCTTACCACTGGTGAGTCCTTTAGGTCTTATTTCTTTCAAGCAACCCCTATACCTTGTACAAAGCCTGTACATGTTGCATTTGAAGCCTTACTCTAGTTTCATAGCGCCATGGCGTGATCGCGTATATTCTCCCCACTGTACAGGTACGATTCCAGCGTATTATCGCGAACTTTTCGATGTTCTTTGTCCTGGTAAGGAGAATAAGGTGGAGACGCGTGTGTGGAGAGCTTGCATGAAGTCCGCCACGCTACCAGACACTGTTCTACAGCAGGTGAGCTAAGCATGCGTATATGAATAGGTTGACATAGCTACTACAATGGTGTATACATAGTACAGCTGATGCTGTGTGTTTTTAAAGCTATTGTGGCCAATTTTGAAGCATGCAGTGTGAAGGGTACTTGTCTTGATTTCTGAATCAGAGATAGATTGTCGCAAGCACACACACAAACACGCACGCAGACACACACACACACACACATGCAGACACATGCACGCACACTTACCTCACACACACACACACACACACACACACACACACACACACACACATGGTATCTTGTAAGTGTAAGGAATATTGCTTTTTTCTTTCTCAGATCTGGGACCAGTGTGACCCGTCTGGTTCAGGCCATATCAGTCGAGATAGTTTTTATCGTTCTCTTGCTCTGTGTGCGGTGGCTCAACAGGGCAAACCGGTCGATGAGAAATCACTGGTGCTCTATGGAGAGGCAGGTTAGACCATGTATGTATTATTTATGTGGAACAAAGTCCCTCTCATACATGTGGCTTGGAAGTCCTGGGCTCAAAGTTCAAGTTTTATGAGACTGTGCAGGCATTAGTAAATAATACACTCCATGTGATTCAGTGCATTATCTACCTGTCACATTGTCTACGTAAGTTCGGTGTACGTGTTTTCTGGTCAGTGATATCATAACACGAAGTGCATCAAATTATTCAAGTTGTATACGTTGCTCCATAAATGATGGTAAAAAAGAAAACATAGAATACATGTGTAGATGTTCTTTGCAATATGAATTCTCTACCACCTTTGTAGTCACCTCTGCTAAACACATGCTGAGCTATAGGCCGATTAACAGTAGCAAGCAAACATATGTTGGCTATTGAGACTGACAGATATTGTCAAATAGTGCTAACAAGTCATATCATCCCTATAATATTATAAGCCACACTCTCTCCTCACACACATACGTATGATTTTCAGAGTTGCCTAGCCCAAAGCTGGCCAGTATGAGTGAGGTACGTACAGCTTGTATGAAGGTTCTGAGGGTCACTAGACCTACTGAGCTGGGCTATAACTATGAGGAGCTGAAGGCCATGGATGAGGTCACTGTCAATCTGCTGCCAGAAAAGAAAGGAATGGTCTTCAAGCACGTTGAGTACCTAGTGGAAAGCAAGGTACAGTAATATACTTAAAATGGGCCATTTATCCTCTATGAAAATTATTTTTGTTCCTTGAAATTAAATTTCTCTGAGGCTGCTTATGATAGAGCATAGAGTGGACTAAGTACTGGCCATATTCCTTCCTGTGTGTGGATGTGTGCTCATGTACTCTTGATACCACATTATGCTCCTCCTATTACTTGATTATACTTTGTCTGCTACAGAGCATCAAGTCATCGGTGCGGAGGAGATATAAAGATTTTGAGGCATTATATGAGCTACTTGTTTCTAAATATCCTTACCGTCTTGTCCCAAGACTGCCACCAAAGAAACTCAACAACCGTAAGCGAATATTTGACCACTGATTACCAGTACATACAGTTTTATGTTAAGTTACATCACAGTGTCAGCAGCTTTCATTGAGCAGCGGCGTCGAGCTCTGAGGCGATTTCTCCTCCTCGTAGTGAGGCACCCAATCCTAGCAAAGGACGACATCACAAAGATATTCTTATCAGCTGGTGGACAGGTCAGACATTTTAACCAGCCTCTGTGAGATGCCATGAAATATTATGCATGCAACATTTCTTTTTTTTTTTGCTGTAGGATGTTGGGGCAAAACTGAAGGATAAATTTAAGACTCCCCATGATGAGTATACTTTCCACCCATATGCCAAAAAGGCAGAGGTAGAACAAACTCCTGTCTCTTATAGATTGCATTTCAGCATAACTCTTGCCGTTGCTTTATCTTTTCAGGAGCTTATTAGTGATGCTACTCGAGTCAAGTATGATCGTGTTCGAGAACAGATCAGTCTTATGCACCAGGTTGTCTCTAGCATGCTCAGCATAGCTCAGAACATGGAGACAAGGTCCGTCGCTCTCAGCAATGACATGAAGCAGTTCGCTGCTAACATGACGTAAGTTCCCACACACCCCGGCCCCGTCACAAAACCATGTGCAAATTAATTTTGTACATGTATGAGCACATGTAAAATACCATGATAATTATTAGTTGTAGCTGGCATATGGCCTGTACAGGCACTTTATGTACTAGTACACTGAATGATGCAATAGCTAAGTTTGCCTAGGAGGATAACCCTGTCATCTTATTTATGGAAACATTTTGCACGATGTCACATAAAATAATTTCAGGCTTCAAGTGTCCTTACTTCCCCTTTAATTAAGTAACGACATGTAATTTTGTAATTTGTCTCCTTCAGTACTCTGTCGACCGACTCTCTTCTAATGAGCTCCTGGACATCTGGAGAGGATGAAACATGGAGTTACATGCAGAGGGACTTTGGCTCCATGGGAGCTGTCTTCAAGTCCATCTCAGAGAAGGCTCACCAGCAAGCTAAGAGAGAGACGTCTGGCTTTACAGAGAGTGTGCACCAGTTTCTGGACCTCATTGTGTCCTACGAGGACCTCTGTGAGCGGCGGGAGGCGGTTGTGAGGAGACATCAGAAGGCCTTGGCTAAAGTGAAGACAATGGTTAAGCATAAGGAGAGGATAGAGTCCACTGGAAGGCATATGGTACGGTGAAATCTAGCGGTAATATTTATTGTAATTGTTCTCTCTTTCTCTCCATTTAGACAGAACGAGAGGACAGCACAATTATCAGAGTAAGTCAGTTATAATATTATAAAGGTGCAATCTTATGATATCATATCTTCCTCACTCCCCCAACACACACAAACACACACACTAGCGTGATGATGAGTTGATTCAGATTGAAAAACGCAACTTTTTCTCCCTGTTTTGCCTTGATCTTGAGGCACAGCTCATCCATGCTAATCTAGCACAACTCATTGAGGTCTTCAAGGTACTCGCACTCACACAGGTCAAGGGTCAAACGGAGGTGAGGAACAGATATATTCTGGAGAGAAGTCTGCTTAATTTTGCATGATAAAATTTTGCTTGCCACAGTATCTCTCTGTTTGGGAGGAGCTGAAGAGTGTTGTGGATGGCATGGGTATGATAAAAGGTGTCGGCTCTCCAGGATCCGGTGCATCACCAACGCGAACCACTGCCCTTCCTCTACCCGATGAGAAATCCCCCTTCACATGAACACAGCCTATGTAATAGCAGCTTAGTTACATACTATGGTCGGCCTTACTCTTATAACCAGAGCAAACATTGTTGTTCATTATGTTATATCTACTGCCTATTTACACCATGTCAGTTGCTGATTTTGTTATAAACTTACTCTGTGTACGTTACAACCATTATCATGGATTTATTGTGTTGACATGAATTTCCACTGCATACACATGCGCAATGTGTACGTACGGCGCGGCATACACGTATGGCACTTATGTACGTGTACGCACGTGCGTGTACAGCCTCATCCTCAGGTCCATTCCCAGCTTTTCAATGCTTCACCATGGTTTATGGTTTCACGCTGAAAAGTGGCGTGCATGAAAACCTGAGAATGGGCCTGGGGACGTATCAGTTTGAATTGGGCTATTCCATTTAATGGGCGTACTCCCCTAGGGAGGAACAATCTGGACGTTTTAGTCCTCAATACATAATATTAACAACCTAAATTTGGCCAAGACGCAATTAATTTTGAGATTTTTACCCCTAGACTTCATTAAGTTTTGTGATGAACACCATCCAGACAAAATTTAAGTCCTCCATAGGGTGATCTCAATTGTACGATCAACCTATGGACAATTTTGGTTCATGACTCTTTTATGTAAAGACAATTAATGAAAACAAAAATAACCATCAGACGCAATTAATTTTAGGAAAAACTACCACCAGACATAATAATTTTGAGCAAAATCCCTTCAGACTCAATTTATTTGGCCTATATTTTACCCCATAGATGTAATTTAGTTCCTCCATAGGAGTGTATCCTTATCTTTTGGAATGGCCCATTAGTATGTACGAGTTTGTACCGTACATCAGCTGTTTCGAGCTTCAGGCTAGTTGCCGAAGAAGGCAGAGGGAGGAAGTGAGTTATTTCTTAGATGAAACATTGCCTGTGTTTGAATTGCTCATATGTTGTGTGTACTTGTTTCAAAATTTTCTTGTGCTTTTCTGTCAGTCGGTCTTGTCTCGTTTTGTCCTAATCAGGTTACCATTTTATCCCTTTAAAGTTTGAAAATCCTGCGTGCCTTTCGGAGAGTTAGGTGCAGTATTGGCTTTTAGCATAATAGCTTGCATTAATAGCACTAAGCCATTTATGCTATTATCCCATATGTTTCTATAGTAAATAGCATGCTCAGGTTTCTAAATCATGCTATAATTTTCCAATTGTGACATGCTATTAGTGCTATTTCATCCCCTAACCCCTACCTGGTAATAGCGTGCTATTTCTGCTATTAACCCCTGCCTAGAAATAGCGTGCTATTTCTGCTATTATGCTATTTCATCATCTAGCCCCTACCTAGAAATAGCGTGCATTTTCTGCAATAATTTATGCTATTTCTTCCCCTAACTCCTACCTAGAAATAGCATGCTAAATAGCACTGTGTCCTGCCATGAGTATTATAACTATTGTGGCTCTGCTATAGCATGCTATTTCTGCTACTTTAAAGTAGAAATAGCATAATGACAGAAATAGCATAATGCACTGTTTCTAGACTTCATTCAAGTAGAAATAATCCACCTGTCTACATTTGTAAACACAGATCTGTCCATGGTGAAGACAACTTCTAGGTGAACCAAGTCCTTTGGCATGCTAGATGTAGGCCATCTAGGTGAAGCAAGTCCATGTCAAACCTGGTGAAGAAAGTCTAGTCTCGCGCTTGCTGGGCCATGGGCCAGGCCAGCAGGGCTACCGCAAGGTGAGCACGTGCACTGCATACACGTACGTACGTACGCGCGTACGTACGTGCGCGTGCGCGTACACAGTTTATAAGCTGTTGTTATTGATGACCCTG
Source organism: Stappiaceae bacterium (assembly GCA_964291365.2). Lineage (GTDB taxonomy): Bacteria > Pseudomonadota > Alphaproteobacteria > Rhizobiales > Stappiaceae > JBDWFY01. The sequence continues at coordinate 44,042 of OZ219972.1, read as the reverse complement.
TACCTTATGGGAATAGTGCCACGTTGACGACCACTACCATACTTATTTTGTTGCTTCATTCTATACTTATTCTGCAGGTGTACAGCAAGTTTGGCAGGATGCACACTAATGTTTGTTTTTTTTTTATTTGTTCTTGCTCTGTATATATTGTGGTTATAAATTATTACCAAGTGATTGACATGGCAATCATACAGTGGTAGGTCATTAGTCATCATATGGGAACAGTCTAGTAGGCACTGGCCAAACAACCTCTGTAGAAAGGCGTGTGTACATGTAAAAAGCAGTGGACTTCACAACCACATGTTAATGCAAGTGTTGCTCCACCATACCTGAGTCTAGTGTGATGTGTGTTGGTTTGGTGTAGCGTTCCAGGAACTCTGAAGGACTGTTGAGGTGATCACATTGGAGATAGTATTCCAGGATATCTGGAAAACAATACTAACTTCTGAGGCAGGCTGTGATTATATACATACCTTGCTGTAGGAGAAAATGTGGTACTTTAGTTGTGAGAGCATCCATAGTTTGCTTCATTTGATGCTACAAGAGGAAAAAAAGATGCCATTAATCTTTGTGATGATCCTCTCTCCTGCTATTCCATAATATTATGCACCTGTGTCATTTTGGACAAATGCACTCCTAGTTTATACAAACTCTCCAGACTAGATCCAACCTGAAATAGGAGATAATCTTTTTGTACAGTAGAGTGTTGTCCCTTACAGTGACGTGCAGTGGTTCATTGGTTTGGTAGACTTCTCCTTTGGCCAGAGCTGGTAGGTTGAGCACCCTCACTGCCCACTGGGGGTAAAGGCGGTGGGGAATGTGAGCAGAGAAACTCAACAACCGAGACTCAATGAGCAGACCACTGCAACAAAATTTAGCCAACACAAAACTACTTCAGGAACCAACTTAAAATTCATGGTAATTCTTAAATGGAAATGTGACCTCCTATAATGGACAATAAACACACAGACTAAATTTTAGCATGTTAGCACTCACTGTTCTTTCTGCATGGTGTTGAGATCAGTTATTACTTGGATGATTAGTTCCCAGGGTGACTCTACAATGTGCACACAGTGCTGTGGGTAGACCAGTAGCAGTCCAGTGGGGCCCTCTCCCTGATAGCGCTGCTGACATGACTTGAACAGCTTCTCATAGTGCACACCAACGTCTCTCTTGTCGGCTATGCTCGGAGAGAGACGACTAACAATTACAAGGCTGTGTACTACCTGTTTCTGCATGCGGAGAAGCAATGACAAACACACTCAACATCTGGACATTTGCACATGTCTGCCAAGTCTTCTCTACTTGTACATGTTGCGTACCCTTCCTTCTGTCTTGAATTTCTCCAAGATGTCTTGTAGCATGGACGTGCGGCCCTCCTGCTCAGCCATCCCTGGCCTCCAGCTCGCTCCCTCCTCTGTACCGTGTATGCTGTTTATGTCTCCAAGCAACGAATTTCTATTTAACGCACACAATAGCCTTTTACTGCTCTCGACCTTTACCACCCGCCTAATACCTAGCCTGTAGTGTAAATTACGATATACCTAGGTATTTGACGACCTATACCAGCAATCTAAGACCTAGCCCGTAAAGTGAAATAGCTGATCACATGTACACGAAGTGCTTCGACGACCTCGACTACAATTATTATTTCGTACTCAGTGATGAAGCGAAGAGGGAGCTATTTGGCCAGCTCGATCGACAGTTCTCTCGCTCCTTCCTCTAGTAAAGTTTCAAAAGTTGATCGTCAGAAATCACAAGCTGGTGAGACTACCACTATCATTATTAAAATGAGAAGTAAATTATCAAATGATGTGATTTCCTGTAAAGAGGAGGGTGCTTCGTGTCCAGTGTCTGAAACTGAAGATGCTCTTCTTTACCTGAGGACTCTGTTTCCAGTTGGAGCATTTGACACATCTCCACATCATCAACTTCCACCGATAGTCCTAAAGCATCAGGTCTATGCACTACTCCCTGATAGAACGCTAGTCGATAGGCAACTGGTATGATTGTGACTGTGATACTTCCTATCCTCTTATCATGATCTTTTCCCCACAAGCAGCAGTCTTTGATTGATGATGGCCGCATTCGTCAGTTCAAACTGGGTGTCTCAGAGAATGATTATGCTGTGATGTTAAGTGATGATTACAGGGGCTACATCGTTTCATGGATGGCCGACAGCTCTGCTCTGTGCAAACGATTGACTCGTAATGTGCTACCATCTTGCAAAGACGTCAGTGTATCCAAGGATAAATTATCTAAGGATCTAAAATTGAGTCAGGAGGATATTTCGTAGGTTGAATATTTTTGGTTTTTGTTTTATTGTGTGTGTGTGTGTATATACCTACACATAGGAATCTTGTCAACAAAGGTATTCTCCTGGTTAGAGATGTTGGAAAGAACAACGCCAGTTGGTGGTTTGCAATTCCAGGAGTAAGCCCCTTCATCAAGAGCCTAACAAAGGGCAGGGACATGGTGCGGCAGATACTCAAGAAGGCCAAGTATAAGGAGCTACTGCGCAAAGAGCTGCTGGGGAGAAAGTTGACTGTTTCCAAGCTACCAATAGAGTTCCATGTTCACGACATCATAGGGGCAGATATCGTAGAGTGGTAAGTAAAATAATGATATCATGTAACTATCAATACTCAAAAATAATATTTGGCCTGGCTGAATGTTTTTTTCCCCACATGTATGCAGCATTGAGACGACATCTGGTGTGCTGTTGAGACTCTTAGAGGAAGCACAGCCTCAAAGAAAAGATGCACACCAGTGACCAGGCGTCATCCTCCCACAATCTAAGTGTTCAAATCACTTAAGTTACAGGTCCTACGTACTCTTATTATGATAATGTCATCATGAAATAATTTTAGCATTGTGTAATATTGCGGAATGAAAAATGGGACAACTGTATATGAGGAAAAAAAAATATAGCGCTGCTGACATGACTTGAACAGCTTCTCATAGTGCACACCAACGTCTCTCTTGTTGGCTATGCTCGGAGAGAGACAACTAACAATTACAAGGCTGTGTACGACCTGTTTCTGCATGCGGAGAAGCAATGACAAACACACTCAACATCTGGACATTTGCACATGTCTGCCAAGTCTTCTCTACTTGTACATGCTGTGTACCCTTCCTTCTGTCTTAAATTTCTCCAAGATGTCTTGTAGCATGGACGTGCGGCCCTTCTGCTCAGCCATCCCTGGCCTCCAGCTCGCTCCCTCCTCTGTACCGTGTATGCTGTTTATGTCTCCAAGCAACGAATTTCTATTTAACGCACACAATAGCCTTTTTACTGCTCTCGACCTTTACCACCCGCCTAATACCTAGCTAGCTAGCCTGTAGTGTAAATTATGGTATACCTCGGTATTTGACGACCTATACCAGTCACCTAAGACCTAGCCCGTAAAGTGAAATAGCTGATCACATGTACACGAAGTGCTTCGACGACCTCTACTACAATTATTATTTCGCACTCGGTGATGAAGCGAAGAGGGAGTTATTTGACCAGCTCAATTGACAGTTCTCTCGCTCCTTCCTCTAGTAAAGTTTCAAAAGTTGATCGTCAGAAATCACAAGCTGGTGAGACTACCACTATCATTATTAAAATGAGAAGTAAATTATCAAATGATGTGATTTCCTGTAAAGAGGAGGGTGCTTCGTGTCCAGTGTCTGAAACTGAAGATGCTCTTCTTTACCTGAGGACTCTGTTTCCAGTTGGAGCATTTGACACATCTCCACATCATCAACTTCCACCGATAGTCCTAAAGCATCAGGTCTATGCACTACTCCCTGATAGAACGCTAGTCGATAGGCAACTGGTATGATTGTGACTGTGATACTTCCTATCCTCTTATCATGATCTTTTCCCCACAAGCAGCAGTCTTTGATTGATGATGGCCGCATTCGTCAGTTCAAACTGGGTGTCTCAGAGAATGATTATGCTGTGATGTTAAGTGATGATTACAGGGGCTACATCGTTTCATGGATGGCCGACAGCTCTGCTCTGTGCAAACGATTGACTCGTAATGTGCTAACATCTTGCAAGGACGTCAGTGTATCCAAGGATAAATTATCTAAGGATCTAAAATTGAGTCAGGAGGATATTTCGTAGGTTGAATATTTTTGGTTTTTGTTTTATTGTGTGTGTGTGTGTACCTACACATAGGAATCTTGTCAACAAAGGTATTCTCCTGGTTAGAGATGTTGGAAAGAACAACGCCAGTTGGTGGTTTGCAATTCCAGGAGTAAGTCCCTTCATCAAGAGCCTAACAAAGGGCAGGGACATGGTGCGGCAGATACTCAAGAAGGCCAAGTATAAGGAGCTACTGCGCAAGGAGCTGCTGGGGAGAAAGTTGACTGTTTCCAAGCTACCAATGGAGTTCCATGTTCACGACATCATAGGGGCAGATATTGTAGAGTGGTAAGGATGTCATGTAACTAGTAATACTCAAAAATAATATTTGGCCTGGCTGAATGTTTTTTTTCCCACATATATGCAGCATTGAGACAACGTCTGGTGTGCTGTTGAGACTCTTAGAGGAAGCACAACCTCAAAGACAAGATGCACACCAGTGATCAGGCGTCATCCTCCCACAATCTAAGTGTTCAAATCACCTAAGTTACAGGTCCTACGTACTCTTATTATGATAATGTCATCATGAAATAATTTTTAGCATTGTGTAATGTTGTGGAATTGATGAAATGAAAAATGAGACAACTGTATATGAGGTGAACATAAAAAAGATAGAAGTTATAAATTCTCCATGTCCATTACAATCTTGCAGGCATCTCTACACTGACTGCAGCACGGTTTCATTGTAAATGACTTCTCAGTTTCTGCAGCAAAACGCAAATCCACACTCCTTGATGGTAGGATCTCGAATGCATGGCAGCGACATACGCTGGAGAATGGTGAGTGTATATATGGCAGGCCTGGTGTGCTTGAGTTTAGCTGAGACTTGATAGCAACATGGTTTGATCGTCGATAGTGTGAAGGGAGGGAGTGATGTACCTTACTACTACTACCAGTAGTAGGAGTTGGTGGAGTTAGAGATCGCTCAGATAAGTAGCTTGATTGAGAACGCATGCTTGCAACTTTACGACTAGTGATCGAGATAGTTCTTGTTTCATTATCGCTGTCTGATTGGCTCCCAGTACTTGTACTCCAGTATCGTCGAGTCGGCACACCAGTTGATGTGGGGCTAGATTGAGGCGATGAGTGATTTGAGGGTACAGTCTGTGGTAGATACCTTGTCCTATTGAACCAGTGATGTGGGGAGTGGTCCACCATGTTGCTGGATAGACTATCAAATGCTGTGTTCTGTTCTAGCATACATTGGTAGACATAGTGAGCTGCAGTGAGACCATCCACCCAGAGCTGTGCGGACCATGCTGTTGATGCTCGGATGTCAAATGATCTTTGACCGCCAAAACCATCACCGAGGAATAGAGAGAAGCTCCTCAATGGATCATAGTCTCCAACTGCAAAGGATATCAGTTTACATCATCAAAGAGGAACCTTGACCAATCATTATTGGTGACTAATTATGTGCTAGGAAGTGTAAGTTAGCTTACCAGAGTTGAGTCGACCACGATAGGAAAATCCTTTCCTTGTTTTCACTTCCAGCAAGTCGACTGTTTCTGTTATGCCTGTTACATGCATGCCATGTGCATAACACATGTATGATTGAAAGGTGCAAATCATTTGCTTTCATAAACATTGTGTTGGGAAGTTTATCAAAGCCTTCAGGAATGAATCATCAAGTGTAAAGGTTAAAGTCCCCCATTAGATCATTACCACTTATAATGTGGGGACTAGGCTCACTGCTAAACTGCTGATCAAGAGCACATAAGAACTAATGCAGGGAGAGGAAGAGCATGTAACTCCCATAGACATTAGTGTACAGGGCAGAAATTTTGAACGATACTAAAAATAGAACATCTGGTCATGTGTAAAACCACAGTGTGATGATGACATATACATTGAATGTCCAAGCATCAAACAATGAGTTTTGAGCATGCCATGGATAGATTTTACACTTTGATATAGATATTTTCAGTCTACTCTTGACTGGATGTTCTATTTTTAGTATGGTTCAAAAATTCTGCCCAGTTCAAGTTACATGCTCTTCTTCTTTTTTTGTTCTTATGCGCTCTTGGCTGATCAATGTGAACATGTTAACATTAAAGACTGTGCACTTGCATACCATTTGCTTTCCATCTTAGCACTAGTTCAGCCGTGTCCTCCGAGAGAGAGATGAACAATGCACTGCTACGGCTGTACCCTGCACCTCCACGACTCATACACACAAACTCTTCACCTGAATAAATACCACACATAGTATGTTTTTAAATAGTAAAATAATATTATTCCAATGCAGTCATGAATTTTAGAATAATAATTAGTCCATAGATGATATCTATGTCATCTATGATTAGTCTAATCATAAGCTGCAGTTGCATAACCCACCTCGTTGCAGCTTCTCTGCAGCAATATTCCTATAGTATTCGCATCTGGGGCAGATTCTTCGTCTAAAGAACAGTCCATCGACTTGTATCTTGCTAGTGCAGTGTTTCCTGTGGAAGAGATGACCACAGAAGTGACAGTGTCTCGCCCCGTTCCAAAAAGTAAACTCCTTCTCGCAGAATCCACACGTGGATGCTGTCGACTCGTGGCAGAGAAATTGGCATGGCTTTTCCAGCCATCCTGCAGGAATCAAATGCTTTGGCATCCTGGATCGGTCGACTTCTTAGCTAGATCGGCGGAGTTCTTGCTGAATGCGATATGCGCAGAAGACGGATCTTTGACTTGGCTCTCGCCTTAAGTGATCGTAGGCTTTGTTACGTTCACCATGTGCTGGGTCCGTGGTCGGCATTGTTTACATGCTGCACAAAGAACGTGCCTGGAACGTGCTTGTGCGGTGCACTAGCAGTAAGCCTCACATGCACGAACACTGACCACATGCAAAGCACATGTACATGCATATACATGCCATGGGCCAGCTCGCCCACGTAGTTAATTGAATCATCCGGAAGTATACATGCACCTTCCATTGGGAAACTACAGTCATTGAAAGCAAACAAAAAGAATTGATGTAACAATAAGCTTAGATTGACAGAGGGGCTACAATAAAACACTGTGAGGCTAGATCACAAAAATCAACAGCTACTACAGTTGGTGTCCATGGCTAGATGATCAAGGATGACTACCCTAGATGACCACTATGTTGCGATTCCTAAGGAATGACTGCATGTCAATACAGAGAGTGCTAGTGAATGGGATACAGGTGATATATGAAAAGATTCTCCAAGTGTCCTGTAGGCCGTAGAACAGGCCAAAGAACAGACCAGCCAGACACAGGCTACCAACGATACCAACTGCAAGCAGAATACACTTCACGATTAAATAAAAGTTAGTGTCAGGATCTCTATCTATCTTGTGCCAGGCAACCTTGTAGTTGCCGTAGGGAATGATGATACCACTCAGCAAAAATCCAAACACGAATCCACCAATGTGAGCATAGTTGTCAACGTAGGGGAGAAAGCCTATTACCAGTAGGACAAACGCAATGGCTAGCAGCTTGAGGAGCTCAATCAAGGGACGATCTAAGACATGCTGCTCAAATATCAAAAAGACAAAGACGTAGGCCCATATACCCAGGATACTAGCAGCTGGACCAACCTGCAAGAGTGTGGGAGAGATCAATAATTATGATATGACAGATCATACTTGTTAAAATGTGATCAGGCTATGCATACAATGGCAGCTATTGTGTAACAGTTACTTACATTGGGGTTGTAGGGTACAAAGTACGCACTGACAAGGTTCCCTCCAATACCACTGAGCATGTAGACAAATGATGTCCTCAGCCAACCAAGACGCTTCTCAACGTGGCGGAGGATGAAGAAAGAAAACAACAGAGAGAGGACGAGATGAATCAGCCTGTGTGTGTGTGTGTGTGTGTGTGTGTGTGTGTGTGTGTGTGTGTGAGGCCATGTCATACAAACATTCTCCAAGATGTAGATACTAGCCTAATTGATTACACTGCTTAAAGAAACTATTGCTGTTAGCATGTAATGTTTCTATGCTGTCATGCTCAGCCACTCACCCAGCATGTAGGAACAGAGCTAGCCAGAGACGATAGACTTGGTCTGGCACATTAGGTCTACCAAACGGGAGCAGTCCACACGTACTACTCAGACAGTCAACCTGAAAACAAGAAAAGCATCACAGCAAAGTACGAAATAGTTGAGTACTTCTACTGCTAAAAAACACAATAATTATGTTAAAGATACTGGAGCTAGGCTCTGCTTACTTGTGAACACAAGAATGCATCTTGGTGGAATCTGCCCTGGAGGAAGTCACAGTGTTCTCTGGTGGTGATATTGCAGCTGGCCTGGATACCATAGCAACAAGGGCGTCCAACCAGCTCACAGGTAAGGTGATCCAGAGGTTGGGTAGAGTTGGGCCGGGAGCTGTTACGACAGATTGGCCAAGTCAGCAGATTGTCAACATCCCAGCTAGGAAACAGGTTGACCATTGGATTAGTGCACGTCCTAAGAGAGGGAGAGAGAGAGAGAGAGAGAGAATAATACTACATGAATAGACTGGTGCAGCTTGCACATAAACATGCATATTTTCTATTGTCTTACGCTGGAGACATTCCACATACTGCTCTCACTTGATCTCGATCTCGAAACACAAACTCTGAAAACCTTTGCTGTAGCAAACAACGATCTTAAATAGAGCACCCCACCTAACACACCAGTAGTACACACTCTTACCAGGCAGTCAGCTGTGTTATTGAAAGTTTGAAAGCATCCCGATCCATCTCTCCTCACACAGCAACCTGATTCCAATGCCTCCATCTGCCTATCTGCTTCAATAGCTTGCATTAGCTGTTTATCTGGCCTCATACATGGAGCAAAGACAGCTCCTAGCAAGACCAAGGACTGCTGAGGGGGGCCAAGCCATATACTACCAGCAAGGTTAATCTCCGATGTGACAAAGGCAAGGCTGGTCATCCTGACTGTACCACGATGCTGAACGTAGTCCCAGCCATAGGGGGCAAAGCCGTACACCGCAAGAGATATTATCATCACTATGACGTGTACTAGCATCAGCCAGTAGGAGAAATAGGGACGCCTAGGATTAACAAAAAATAAAAAAGTTGTTAAGCTAAAAAGGGGAAGAGAGAGAAAGAGAGAGAGATGTACTCTTACTTGTGCAGCAGTTGTTGATCAAGAATTTCCTGGTCCACACACTCCTTATACTTGAACCTCAGTACATATGTGGTGAGTCCTAGGCCTCCACAGTTGCGAGAATAACCAGCGTCAAATGGAAAGAAGTTGGCCAGCTTATTTCGGCGAACTTTAGATGCTGGCTTCCTTTCCGTCTCCATCTTTTGCTGCTTAACTGGGGGTGTGGTCACAGCAGCAGTGGGAGGGGGCCTGCAAAGAGTTTAGTATGTACTTCATAATATTGAACGATTTCAAAGTAGGCAATGATGAAGACAGTAAATAATAGCAACTAGTGGACATCATTGGTCAATTTACCTGTGAGGTGCTGAGTCAACAGCCTCTATAGGCTCCTCAGCTCCAAAGAAGATGTCTCTGTGAATGGTAGGCATCTTTCCATAGCCACCGTAGTCAGGGTAGTCCCACCCACCGTCTGTCTCCACCTGACCTCCAACCCCCCACCCCTCATCATCATCATCAAATCTGAAGCTCTTTTGCTTCATTAGTGGAGGGGCTTCCTCTCTGTGGTAGCCCTCTCGGCGGAAGGTCTCTCTGCGGGGACGCTGGATAGAGAGAAGACAAATTCACATCATGTTAGCAATTTGTACAACTAATCGAGGAATGCTTGATTACAATGTAATTGCAGGGGCTACCCCCTGCAGGGCTGCTACTGCCTTGGTATATCAAAGGAAATGTGAGGAATGTAAAATTATGCATTCCAAGTGTGAAGGGAAATACCTACGAACACACAACACAGCATGACACACACCCCCCTATACTGCAGCATCGATATGTTGCAAAGGATATAAATTTGTCACCTAATTTAATCTTTTTGGGAGTACATGTAAGACAATTAATCAAGATTAGTATGTAGTTACCTGATCACGTGGAGCGGTGACTGAGCTCTTAATGCCGTTGTAGGCGATCTTCCAAAGGTCTGGTTTAAGCTCAGTCTTTCTCAGAGTAGCTACTCTCCTCCAAGTTGCCCGGGGGTCAAAATCAGGCTCCACCTCACTACGCTGCCTGACCATGCCCCCCGCATCTGTCTCTTCCAGTGCAGTGGGAGTGGTTACCCTTGGAGAGGGTGTGGTCATCTGAGGGGAAGTAGGGCCAAGAGGTGTGGCTGGTGTTTGTATGGTGTGTCCGGTTATAGCCTTGATGGCCGCAGCCTCTTTAGGAGTGATGGAGGTCTGTCTCTTCAGCTCTTTTTCCTGCCTCGGTTGAAGCTCATTGTTCTTCTCGAGCTGCTTTACAGCAATGCTGGTGTTCAGGGCAACCCAGTGACGTTTCTCATCATCAAAAGGACGAATACCAACAAACTTCAGTGTACCACTGTGGAGAGAGTGAAGGAGAAAGAGAAAGAGAGAGAGAGAGATTGTTGACACGATTAGGTTGCTAATGATCTCTGCGTACACACAGCTCATATTAGGTATACATAATATGTTGTTTAGCAACATGTACACTGTGTGTTTAGATACTTAAGGAAGTGTAGAGAGTGAAGTGGTAGCTGCTCGATTACAAGCTAAGAGCTCAGTGCTTCAAATAAGAAGAATCACTCAACACTATCAATAGCACATCAGCTGTTCTAAACTGTACAGTATGGGAAGCTCTTTTCAACAAAAATAGCCAGCACATTTTATACAGACTCATCATCACAGATGCATGTGCATTCAACAGATCACACACGAGCGGCTGAGCTCAGTATAAACTATGAATAGAAGGTAAACAGGTGTAACCTCCACACCGTACATGATCTATGCACACACTCATCAAGCTGATCACAAATTATAGTAATTATGGTTACGTGGTTAGATAGATTGTTCCGTGAAAACACCAGCTGGCCTGGATATGGATACGTATACACGACGCGTCATACATGTACACACACACATGTACACACACACACGTACACACGTACATACATACACACACACACACACACACACACACACACACACACACACACACACACACACACACACACACACGACATGACACGCTTTTCAGTTCAACTCACTCGATAATGGATTCTTTCACGGTGTCCCATTTTCCTCTCCCGCCAGCTCCCTGTTGGCTCGTGTTGCTCTTCATACTTTTCCTGCTGGTCTGGGGTTGTAGGGGAGGCGGCTTGTTCAGCGATCTCCGCTCTATGCTACTGCTAGCCATGTTCAGATCAGTTCAACCAATAGCCAAGTCAGCAAAAAAAAAACAAAAACAGCATGCACCTAGTACCGTATACCTGAGCTGATCGACCCCGCGCCGCACATTGTACGCGCGCGCCTCCACCGCGTACCGATACGGTACGCGATAGTACTACCTCACGCGCCCCTTTCCCGCGATGCATTAAATTAAACATGGCGGAAAAGCAAGCAGCATACTTGGAGCGTAGCCTTCGCGAGGCTGTGATTCGTTTTCGAGCAGAATTCGGTGGTGATGATCCAGAGGTGGCTGTATTTGCACCCGGACGAGTCAACCTGATCGGAGAACACACAGATTACAACAATGGATTCGTCATGCCTATGGTGAGACACTTTTGTGGGCGTGGCTCATATTTTATACATAATATGGAGCCAGTTTCATTGTATTTGGAGCCGTGACTCCACTGTCCCGTATTTGCAGAGTTGCTTTACAAAAAGGAAACTAGAAATAATTACAGTTAATTGTGTTAATTTGCAGGCTCTTCCCCTTGTGACTGTGATAGTTGGTCGTAAGGCCAACTCCTCTGAGTGTCGTTTAGTATCCTGCAATGTCCCTGAGCTGTGCCCCCCATTCCCTGTTCCCCCCTACCCTGATGCCTCCCAGCCGAGAGTAGTGCCATGTGATCCCCCAACATGGGCAAAGTATGTCAAGGGTGTCATTGCTCTGATGAATAAAAGTGGGGATGTCCCTGCATTTGATGCTGTAATAGCCAGCTGTGTTCCCCTTGGAGGGGGTGTGTCCAGTTCAGCTGCACTGGAGGTTGCTACGCTGTTCTTTGTGGACCAGTTGGTAGCTAGGAGTGTGTCTCTATCTGCTGAGGAAAAGACAAAGAAGGCTTTGCTGTGTCAAGAGGCGGAGCATCGCTATGCTGGAAACAACTGTGGTATCATGGACCAGTTCATCTCTATCATGGCTGAGGAGGGCCATGCACTGCTCATCGACTGCCAGTAAGAAAATTAGCATTATAAATCACAGCTCTATTATAGCAGGCCACCTGGCGCATGGAGAAGCACATTTTTACTCTATTGTGATGCATACTTGCAGGGACTGTTCTACCATGGACATTCCTCTTCGTGATCCCAGCCTAGTCATTTTGGTAGTGGATTCTCAAGCACCACCACATCAATTGCCTGTTGGTGGAGAGTATAACGCCAGGAGAGAGAGCTGCTACAGTGCAGCAAACAAGATGGGGAAAAGCTCCCTGCGTGATGCTACCATGGCTGATCTTGAAGGTTAGCTAGTGTAATAAACAGCCGTTAGAAACATTCGGAAATGTGGTGAGCCTAACATTGTCAGCTCTATCTGTGAAGCATCAGAGTTTTAACATCATCATTTTACTGTTTTGGTCATGTATTCATTGATTAAAATTATGTGCTTGTTGTCGTCTGTCTGTATTACAGCTGCTCGTGATAAACTGACTGACGTTGAGTTTCGCAGAGCCCGTCATGTTATCAGTGAGATAGAGCGGACACAGAAAGCCTCTGAGCTGCTCAAGCAGGGAGACTATACTGGATATGGAAAACTCATGAATGATAGCCATGAGTCTCTTCGGTGTGTGAGCTTTAATAGTCCTTAGTAGATGTTCAATATTCCTGAGCAAATTATTAAGTAAAATCTATGTTAGCTAACAGGCAGCCTGGACTTTGTAGTATACTAGGACCAGTTGTGTCGCTAGTATTCAATTTGTTTCTCTAGTGTTGACTATGAGGTGACCTGTAAAGAGCTTGATGAGCTAGTTGAAGTGATCAGAGAGGACAAGAGAGTGTATGGATCTCGTATGACTGGTGGTGGATTTGGAGGCTGCACTGTCACCCTACTTCCCAGCAGCATTGTCGATGAAACCATCCAGAGGATCAAGGTATAATTGTAGTAAGATTATTACAGCTGCTTGCAGGTATAAAATTAGCTTGTTTATTAATTCTCCAGCTTGGACTCTGTGTGCATTGTGTGTGTGTGTGTGTGTGTGTGTGTGTGTGTGTGTGTGTGTGTGTGTGTGTGTGTGTGTGTGTGTGTGTGTGTGTGTGTGTGTGTGTGTGTGTGTGTGAATGTGCGTGCGTGCGTGTGTGTGTGTGTGAATGTGCATGCATACTGTGCATTGTGTGTGTATGTGGGGGGATATCTATCTGTGTGTATTTTCTGTGGGCTGGAAAAGCACAGTATGGGCTGATGGTCAAAGTTTACCTTTGACCACTTTGTGGTTGTGTGACGGTGTTTGTTTGAGTGTCTGTCAAACCACTAGGGACTAATGCATCCATCATCACCATCCCCTTACACTACAAATGATGTACACACACTGCACATACACTTTGCCAGGAAAAATTCTCCAAGGATCCAAAGTATTACATTGCCACAGCAAGTTCAGGAGCTGGGGTAGTCCCCGAATCACTCTTGAAAACTGTCATGGGTGAAAAATAACTTATGATGAACTTATGATGCAATGATGCAGGTGGTGTGTATGATTCAGTTATATGAATGATGTGAATATAAAAATGAAAATGAAGCTAATTTTCAATTCTTGAGGGAGCACAGTCCTTTGTGGGCAACATGGGGATTGTTTGACAGTACTTATGTTGACAATTTCTCGTGTCTTGATTGAGTGTGAAGTTGATGTTAGTTACTACAGATGAGTGGTACTAACACAGAGGGTAAGACGATAGCTGCTGTCAGGAGAACTCCCATTGAGATGGCAAACCGACTGAGCAACCGAGACTGATGAGCATTGCGATATGCAGCACAAATATCACCATCCCTCAAACTATCACGAACCTGTAGTCGTTAGAGCTCGAGTATGGTTGGTATTTTGTGGATTGGTTAAAAGCTTAACATAGTTAGCAAAATCAGTAGAGCTTTAGTAGTGGAAAAAAAACCATGCCAGGTATGAGTCACAATTAAAAAATATATATCTTTAGTATTACTTTAGACATACCTTTGTGGATTTTCTGATTGCCAGTAATCCAAGAGGGAAGCAGAATAGCACAGCTATGATTGCCAGGCACATGTAGTCAGGAGGGGGAGGCAGGGACACGGCCACTATAGGCCTCCTCTGTCGCACCATCACAGTGTGATAGACAGCAGCTGGTTGCACTAGGATGGGCTGCTGGGCTGCACTGTTAGGAGGATTGTTGTAGTATGGGGGAGGAGGAGGGAGGACTCCATGACCACCATCATAGGGTGGAGGGGGACCTGAAGCAATGTGAAAGAAAGAGAGAGAGAGAGAGACGTAGAACAATAATATTATCACTGAGTAGGGGAGTACACAGGTACACGTGCAGAGATTGCATTTGTATTCAAGTTACATCGATCATTGGCGTATAAGACCCCTCGCGTTAGTTCTTATGCGCTCTTGTTGGATAGTGATAGATCTCAAACACATTCAGGGAAAAACAATAACAGAAATCTGTGTTGATAGAAAATCAATCTATCTACCCTTTCACTCACCTGTAGCTAGTAGTCGGTCTCTCTCGCTCATCTTCTTCACTGGACGTTACCCTTGCCTCTCAACAACTGCTTCGCCTACAAGAGGCAAGGGGTAATGTGCACTCAATTGCAATGTGCATGTGGTGGTCAGCTTACGTAACCGCCGTCACGGCGTTAAGTGCATGGTTTGGCACTCGACCATTTCCTGCCTGCGGTTGATACCAACGCTTATGAACTCTTGTAACTGGTTATTGTGGAGGCATTCACATTTGCACGCATATGCCAGCTCATCCGCCTGTACTGTGGCGCCCTTTGCGCTTTACAAAAATAAGGCAACATGCATACACAATGCAGTAGGTAATAGACTAGCTAAACTAACTACTAAGTCTGTTCATAGTTCAAGTCCACTATAGTTACTACTGGTCCACAGTTTCTACTCTAACTACTTACTTGGGTGTGAAAGCACTCAGACAATCTTGATGATTAATAATCTTATAGTGCTAACTATGATATTAATGTCATCACATCATTGGTGCAATGGAGAGGTTCAATGCTTGGAGGTCTGCATGCACATGATCAGCGAAACTGGGGAATATGGTGATGTAGACATTCTGTGGAGAAAGAGAGAAAGAAAAAATACTCATGTAGAGATCAACAGGGCCTAGGAATGAGTGTGCATTATTTGGTTCAAAAGACTCACATTCTGCAACCAATGCATGTGTACACTGGCTACATACCAGTAATGTCACATAATTAATTCAGCACATCAATATTATTATACAACATCTAAATGTCCTCTACAGACCCGTTGCACGGATCCGCATAACTCCGGTTACGTTACACAGCGGCGTGTGCAAAAGCCGCGCTGGAGGACCACCTCTATGGAGGATTGTACTAACCTGCGATATTCGACGCCATTTAGGCCATCTCCCTGGCAGAGTTTCAGCTATCGAAGGAGTATGTCGTAGCGTATTCGGTACTGTTCAGCATACTGTAAAATACAAACGAGCTGAACCTTCATTTGTCGAAAAACTAGCCATCAACACGGCCTCTGTACATTTTGTCATAGACAAAATCCGCGTTGTCCTCCAAGCGTGGGCGTTAATTATCCGTATACTCTACGTCACATTGTTAATGACGTCACGTGCAATGGGTCTATAGTCCTTGGGTCATTCCATCCCACCCTATCAGTCCAGTTACATACCTCAACTAGTCTCTGCTGTACCTCAGGAGAGTAATACTGGAGGATAAACTAGAGATACTACAGTGGTCCACTCCAACCATAGTAGGGTGGAAGATGATGTCAGAGGGGGGAAAAAGAAAAGTAATCATTAGTTGTACCTGTATATTGTGTGTGTGTGTGTGTGTGTGTTTGAGAGAGGAAAAAGATGGTGAGATGGGCTTCGTCCACTGACCATCCGACTCACTGATTAGGGCTCCACAAGGGAGAAGCACATAATACAAAGCAGCAACAACTGAGCATAGCTAAGTGTACAAGTTAGTTTTAGTATTCTAATACAAATTCTAGCTTTTCTAATACAGAGTGTGTTGGGGTGTTGGATGCCTGGCCTTGAGAACCAGGAATGGTAGGTTTAAGAATTCTTTTATCCCCGGGGGAACTCTAGCTCCCTACCCATCCTGTTGACCCCAAGAAGTGGAAATGTGACATGATGGGTTCCTTCGTTATTGTAAATACTTAGGTTACCCGACCTTAAACAGATTTGAAGCACATGGCTAGACTAGAATTTTCTAGAAGCTCAAAACCAGAAAAAAAAAAAAAAAATTATGCTTAAAATCCACCACCACCCCCTTTCAAAAAAAAGAATAGTCCGACGTAGCAAATATGCCACAAATGTGTTGGCCAGACACATTCACAGGAAATCACCCAAAAAAAAAAAAAAAAAAAAAAAAAAATGCAAAAACTAAAACAGCACAAAGGTCAACTTGCCTGAAGTGTCAGATCAGAAGCCATGATACATCCAGACTTCCAAACCTCTGTTTCTGGAAAACGAGGAAAAAAGAACAAAGTAAATGAGAAACACGAATGGGCTATTCCAGTTGATAGAGATACACCCCCACGGAGGAGTAAAGTCGGATTTACCCCCCCCCAAGAAACCCTAATTATTAGACTTTAGCCCTCTAGAACCAATTATAAATTACTTGTTCTCCCCCCCCCCCCAAGAATTTATTAAAAAACAACATTTACCCCTCAAGATTTAATTACAAAAGCCATTATCACTACTCTTTCGTGGGGGTGTATGTGTATGCTTAATAACTGGAATAGCCCAATGGCATATGGCGCCCACACCAACACACACTTGAAAAAAAAAGAACAATTAAAGTCAACTTACATTTTAAAAAGACAATCGGCGATACACCAATCTATCGCCATCTTGTCTTGTGAAATTTTTAGGCCTATTAATTGGAATAGCCCAATGGCATATGGCACCCACACCGACACACCTGAAAAAAAGAGGACCATCGCGATCGACGTCCAAACACCACGTGGTGATGCTTTGGCGCATGCGCAATCCGTGGCCCAGTCGTTAACAGTCACGGGGAATTCCCGGTATAATCATGTTTGCGGCACAATGACTTCCGTTTGATCACAATGCAATGCAATGGATCAGCGCTAAGGGCGTGAACTTTCCTCAATGTGCTGAGTCAGTGGGTTTGGGCTCGAGTTTGAAGCCGTAGACAATCGATCATCAGTGAGGCAATCGCCATGAGTAGTAAGCCTCCTCTGTCTTCTCATAGTGGCTACCTGGCTATGATGTATGTTTACCGTACACACAGGGAGAAAGGGGCCGCCCGGTTTGAAGGTAAAGATGGGACAGGCACCTCAAGTGGACATCAAAGACATTGTGTAAGTCTTTTGTATCAACACCTCCTTCTTCCCATATTCTTTCTCCCTTCCCTGTTATGATGATCCAGGCCTGAGGGGGTGGATACAGTGGCCCAGATGATCATCGGATCAGAGGTAAGATTCATGGAGAAGCCTATCACATGTATACTTCTATTGTATCTGACGTGATGAATGGTCTTTCCCATCTACAGTCGTTTGAGTGTAATGTTGACGATCTTGAGAATGATGGTGACTACGCTGAGTTGGGGCGTGGCCAGTATGGCTCTGTCTACAGGATGAGGCATAAACCAACCGACACCATCATGGCAGTAAAGGTACTACAAATCTACAACTAGCTAGCCTTGTCGTGACCCCCACGCCCCTCCAATTTCATTTATTGGGGGAGGGAGGGATTTAAGACGAGGCTAACTCTCATAGTGTTAGATATTGTACACATCCACTTATTAGCAATAATCTTGTCTGTTGATAGCGGATTCGAGCTACTATAGATAAGAATGCTCGTAAGAGTTTATTGATGGATCTCAAAGTCTGTATGAAGGCAACTGGCTGTCCCTATACGATAACTTTCTACGGTGCTCTCTTCAGAGAGGTCAGTCTCTAAACAATTATATTGTGCTGGTTCTTTGTTATTAATTTTAACAATAAATGTCTTAATAATCACAGGGTGATGTGATGATATGCATGGAGCTTATGGACAAGTCACTGCATGCTCTCTACAGGGTGGTCTATGAGCAGTTGAAACAGTCCATACCTCTACCAGTGCTGGGAAAGATGGCTGAATCAGTGAGTTACTGGCCACTCTGTATGGCAAAGCTTACTTGAGCATATTGTTTGATTTTCATCCAGACACTAAAGGCTTTGTACTATCTCAAAACTGAACTCAATGTACTACACAGAGGTGAGTATGTGCAGTACCCAACCAGTCCCTCCCCCAGGCTCCACTGAGCTTATGTTTGTATCGCATTCTTCGTAAATTAGCATTGAATAGCTGGAGTGTTTGTGTGATGATGTATAGTGAGTGTCATAGTGGTTCTGGAGATTGATATGAAACGTGTTTCACTTTTCAGATGTGAAACCATCAAATATCCTGATCAACAAGCTTGGTGAAATCAAACTGTGTGACTTTGGCATAGCAGGAGAGCTAGTCAACTCGTTCCTGGCCACTGATATCGGATGTAAGCCCTACCTAGCACCTGAAAGAATTAATCCAATTAAGACAGGGGCAAAGTACGACCAACGATCAGATGTATGGAGCTATGGCATCACAATGGTATGCTACACAAATACTCTCTCTCACTTACACACACACACACACACACACACACACACACTATCTCTTGATATGCACCCTATCTCTCTCATTACTTTATGTACCACACACAGAGTGAGATGGCTCTGGGTCGGTTCCCTTATCCAGAGTGGAAGACAGTGTTTGATCAGCTAAAATCTGTCGTTGAGGGGGATCCACCAAAATTGCCCGATGATGACCCCCGATTCTCCGACAACTTTAAAGATCTCATTCACAAATGGTAAGATATTTAAGACAATAAGAGTTACATGTATTATCAGATTTTTCTAACATTCTAGTTTGACCAAAGATGTAGAGCAGCGCCCAAGGTTCTATGAGCTTATCGAGCACCCTTACATCAAAGAGGTGGAGCTGTCAACAGTGGATGTGGCCGGGTGGTATGGAGACATAGTCAAACAAGAACTAGAGTTTAAACAAGCTCAGGGGAAATAGTAACAGATTCTGTTGCTATCAGTATGATTGATCACTCCATCTAGACATAATAATTATTATTATTTACTACTCTTATTCTTGTGTCAGTGTTGTCATTCAGTGATTGATGTGTGTAATTAGAGAATTTCAATATTATTCTGTTACAGATAGTTATATAATAATCCTTATGGCTATGGGGGTGGCAGACACAATTAACACACACTACTATAATATTTTGGTAAGGACAACAAGTACATGTATATACCATGTATAAAATAATTTCTTAGGTCTTGGCTCAAAACTTCTAGATGGTGCATTATTTTTGCTTTTGGTCTGTGAAATTGTTTTAATGTAAAGAGAATCCCGTGGCACTGGCTATTAGCTCCACCTGTTTGTCCTCCTCTTCATCTCTGTGCAAGTGTGTATGTGTGTGTGTGTGTGTGTGTGTGTGTGTGTGTGTGTGTGTGTGTGTGTGTGTGTGTGTGTGTGTGTGTATGTGTGTGTGTGTGTATGTGTGCGTGTATGTGTGTGTGTGTGTGTGTGTGTGTGTGTGTGTGTGTGTGAGAGTAGTTTATAATATTTATGTAGATTACATGTACATTATTCACTATACAGTTAGTGACTTTTAAAACTAGGTATTGAAATCAGTACAGACATTAAAAGCTGCTCACCTTCCCTTCTCAAAGTGGAGAGCCCAGAGCAGCTCGTCCCTTCTCTCCACTAACTCCACCAACTCATTGATCATGGCCTCCTCCTCCAGCTTCTCAAGCTCACTCTTCAAAGAATCTACACACAAACACAACAAGAATACAAGATCACATGATTGATAAGGGTAGGGGGTACTGACTGCTAATTTAGCCTTTCCATTTTTTGGCATTCTAGCTCCCATGTAGCCTTGTACCCTGAAACATTGAAAAACATGGGAAGGCCTGCGTACGAGGCTAGCTCCCACGCTAGTCAATGTAATTTTGCAGTCAGCCCACAGCTACACAAAAATTAATACTTTCTGACCATCTTTAGCCACTCTTTGTCTGATCTCCTTCTCAAGTTGGTCGTGTTGTTCTATCAGCTCAAGGTCCCTCAGCTCGTAGACCAGGTCACTCTCCTGACGTACCAACAGGTTTTTCCGATTTACCAGGCTGAACCACTCTTCCATTAGGTGGTCATCAACGTCAATATCCTAAAAATCAATTTCATCAAATTACTCTTACTTTGCTGTCTTCTCTATCTAGAGTTGTACATGTACACTCTCCAACTTTTGTATACAGCTAGCCTAGTAGGTCAGAGTTAGTAGGAAATCATTGCCATATAGGTGTACAACTGTACATCCTGACCCAGGACTGATAAACAGTGAGAATTGTCACACTAACTGAGAGACATGATACAGTGACTGCTAGTTTACTCTGTTTCAAGGCTAATAATCTAGGAATGCCATATACTGACAATATTCAATGTACCTTTGTTCGTAGCTGTCTCTCCAGCTCTATTCCCTCAGCCTCCAGCTTGAGTTGTTCCTGCTCGAGGGATCTCAGCTCTCTCCTCAGTTCTCCAAGCCTCTTTTTGTGACGCTGCTCACTCAGTGCGTATACCTCACTCTCTATAGTACATGAAGAGAAGAAGCATTACAGCTATCCAATGGCTAATTTCAACCATCTGATTGATGCTAGTGAAGGACTGTAGTTACATGTATTATTTATTTATCATAATATGTTGTCTTACGATTGAGTGGAGGTCTTTTAATGGATGGTGGTCGATTCGGTCTTGGGGGAGCTGGCCTCTTTGGGATCACACTCTCTCTCTTCCCAGCCACTCCAGGGAACTGCTGAGGTGGCACTTCTGATGCTACACCTTCTGTCCTCTTACCGTCTGCTGTTTCCACTCCAGGTGGGTGTGGCTTGTCAACAGGTTTCTTTCTCCTTGGTGGTTTGACTGGAACTGGTGAGCCCTCAGTGCTGACCGGAGGAGCTACCTTCGTCATTATTGTCGTTGCTGGTTCTTCTGGAATGCTTTCTGCTTTTTTTTGATCTTGTTTTTGTCCAACAGTGACCGGTGGGTGTGGCTTTACTGGGACAGCTGTGATTGGTGGGCTAGGCTTTGCTGGAATGCCACTAACAGTAGCATGTCTCAGAGGCTTTGGTGAACTTTGATCTCTGATTCTCTCCACCTCTTTCCCTTTTGCCAACCATGCCACTGTTGTCTTGGGCAATTCACCTTTGGACTTTGTACCTTCCACTGGTTGTATTTTGGGTGACCATGTTGGTCTCCTTAGTGCTTCACCTCCGATCTTATCACTGATCTTTGGGCTATCTGGCTGCCCCTTTGGAAGATCTCGAGGCTGTACCTTTGGAGACCATGCTGGTCTTCTTGGCGGTTCACTAGCAGCTACTTTTGGTGATCCACTAGTACCTGCTACTTTTGGAGATTCAGGCGTTGTCTTTGTTATAATATTAGGCAGCTCTCTAGACTGTACCTTTGGCGACCATGTTGGTCTTCTTGGTGATTCAGTAGCAGTTACCTTTGGAGATTCAGGTGTTGTCTTTGTTATATTATGCAGCTCTCTAGGCTGTACCTTTGGCGACCATGTTGGTCTTCTTGGTGGTTCAGTAGCAGCTACCTTTGGAGATTCAGGCATTTTCTTTGGTAGATCTCTAGGCTGCATCTTTGGTGACCACGTTGGTCTTCTTGGTGGCTCGCTGCCCACCTTCCCAGCTGCTGGTTCAGCTTTTGGATATTGATTTGCTAGTTTTGGTGGTTGTGGTTTAGCTGGAGCAGCTGTACTTTGAATCACTATTTTGTTCACTGTCTTAGCTGGTTCAGTCTTTGTCTCCATGTCGCTCTCGTGTTTGGGTGATGTCGGAGTTCCCTCGCTATCTTTATCTTCATATTTGCTCCCTGCCAGTGACTTTAGCAAGCTCGGAAGGCCAGCCTTGATCTTCTGTGACTCTTCTCTAGTTATCTCTCGCGTTGGTGAAGCTGGTGACTGAACTGTCTTAGCTGGTGAAGCTGGCGACTGAACTCTCTTGACTGGTGAAGCTGGCGACTGAGCTGTCTTAGCTGGTGAAGCTGGTGACTGAACTATCTTAGCTGGTGAAGCTGGTTGCTGTGAGTCTTCCTTCTTTCTTTTTGCATCAGTCAGCTGTTTCGTGGCCTCATCCCCGTTTAGCAGTCCACGCTGCTGCATTGTTCTTTTGAGTGTGCTCTGCCTGATAGCCTCCCTGTAGTGAGCCTGGCAGTAGAACAGCCCTCCCTTCGAGTCAAATTCATAGGAGCCTGGCTTGAGGAGACATTTACATGTGAAACATTTGAAGCATGGCCGATGAAAGACGTGTCCCTCGACAGCTAGTCTCTCCATTAAGAACACTCTCTGCCCACACGCGTTGCAGTTTTCACTTCCCATCGATCCTTGTTTGATGGAATTCCTTCCCGATGCAGTTGGGGTAACCGTTAGGCCATCAGTTGGGGATGGAGATTTAAACTTTGATCTACGGCCCTTTCTGACCCTGTGACCTTGCTCGGCTGGTTCCGGTGTTGTCTCCTTTGATAGTATATTCTCTTCATTCTTTGCAGCAGAGGGGTGTGGCTTAGTGATATGCGTGGGTGTGGTCGTTTGCCCCAGAGACGGACTAGACACACTCTTTTTATCCATTGCTATCATTTTTGGTGAAGGAGGCATGGCTTTGGCCTGAACACTCACTGGACCAATTGTCTCCACTTTAGTCCTTTTTGCGGCTGGAGGGGGCTCCCCTAGAGGCTTGGAAGGGGGTGTGACAGCCTTGGGCCCAGGCCCCTGAGAGCTTGGAGCCTTGTCCTTGAAGTAGTTGTAGTACTGGACGAGGTATGTTGCAATGCTCAGCTTATCTGGCACACTCAGTGCAACCATGTCCTCAGCATCCAACAGAGCCGGGATATCAAGCTCATTTTCAGCAACTGTAAATGCCTGTGTGTCAAAGTGTGTGTGTGTGTGTGTGTGTGTGTGTGTGTGTGTGTATGTTAGTGTAAATATGACAGAGGATATGAGAAACTTGATAAAAGAGTAAAATAAACACAAACAAGAACACACCAGTTGATTGTTTTTGAGTATGTCTTCCTTGCTCAAGCTGTTGTAAGGTCTGCAGGTGTGTGTGTGTGTGTGTGTGTGTGTGTGTGTGTGTGTGTGTGTGTGTGTGTGTGTGAGTGTGTGTGTGTGTGCATGAATGTGTGTGTGTGTGCATGCATAAAGTTTCAAATACACGAGCATTATTTATTAAATCTGTGACTTAACAATGCTAAACATGTGTGTTGGCATGCGCTATAAATGCTTTAATTATGGGACCAACATCTGTCACTTACGCCCATACACTGCACACACTATACACATGTGCTGTATACACATACTAATCTCATTGGTCGAAATGCTTGCAGCCTACAGATTACATAGGTGAGTAGACAATGCCCAAAAATGGCCATACATATTGTTTAGAAACTAGGCATAACTGCACATGAACTGGCCTAATGGCATCACACTGTCTATTCTCATGACTTATCACAAGGGCTTCTGGAAGGGTCAGGGAGCCTTTGATCTACAGATCTTGTACTTTAATCTGCACCTTGCACTGTCTGTGTAGCAAAGATATCACTCACCACGACGCATTCTTTTTTTAATTCCAGATATTTATGCGAGCTATTAAAGGAGCCCCAGCTTCTCTCAATCGCTCGATCACAGATAGTGCACACATATACAAATAATCTCACAGTTAGCTCTACATACATACTAAAATGTACATATTATCATACATGAGATCTGGTCGGTAGCGGTGGATGATCGCGCAAAATGCGAGTCCGTTTCTGAAGGAGGTGGTCATGTTAGTGACCTCCACGTTGCTGTATCCTTGAGTGACGTGCTTGGCCCACTCCTGCAGACCCTTTAGACCAGTCTTACGCGCCATCTCCTGCACCAATGTTAAGCCTATAAGGAAAATACAAGATCGGCCCACGTCCAAGACAAAAGTGCATAACGCAGCAGATTTCCTAAGGTCAAAGTGTAGAACGTCATGACGTCCCCTTACCATTTTGCGTTTGAAGGAATCGTCCAGAACGTGCTGTGAAAAAGGTGAATCTTTTTCTTGCCTTTCCCTTCTCTTCTCTGCAGTGCCGAGTGTCAGAGATGCCAAAGTAAGTCCAGACTTTGTAGGAAGATTATCATCTTATAGAAAATGTTTTCCTTTGGCAGGTACTACTGTGACTACTGTGACACCCACCTCACTCATGACTCGGTGTGTTATCCAACTCTCTCCACTATAAATTTAGCCATATTATACTCCATACCCACAGCCCTCTGTGCGTAAGACCCACAACTCAGGCCGAAAGCACAAGGAGAGTGTCAAGCTCTACTACATGAACTGGTTGGAGCAGGAGGCACAGAATATGATGGGACAGCCAGGTGTGCAACTTCCTAGCTACATTATTAGCCTCATTCTTTATCTTGTCCTCCCCTCTCAGGATTTCGGCTTGGTCCTCGGCCCCCCATCATGCCAATTCCTGGAATGATGCCTCCCCCTGGAATGTTGCCACCTCCCCCTCTTGGAATGCCTCCTCCTGGTAATTATAATGTAAACGATTTAGTTATCGTTTCAATTGTTTTACTCTTATAGGTATGATACCCCCTGGAATGATGCCACCCCGTCCACCTCCACACATGGCTCCTCCCCCTGGAATTCCTCCTCCTCAAGGGGGAATGCCACCTCCCCCTCTTGCAGGTCCCCCACCAATGATGGCTGGTCCCCCTCCACCTCAAGCTCAACAGCAGCAACCTCAGCAAAGATAAAACTCTCTTCTCTTATACATTCCTTTGTGCAAGTATTATTTGTATGCAAGTTTGTCCTGCGCATGCGCGAGTAGTTGCTAGGCTACTCGTTGGTGTGCATTATTTGGAACAACGCCTGTGGCACACTATGTCCTCCAGCTCCAGCTCGTTGAGTGCTGCTGGTAATTGTAGAGCATCGCTGCAAGTCAGGATTAACAGATGCTGCCCGCCACCCGAACACTGGACCAAAGTTAAAGAACTAAACGTCGAAAAGAGGGAGCCTTGCGAGGTATATAACCTTAGGCAATTTGCTTTACAAGCTCATGATGCTCTAGTACAAATCACTCTCACTGATTCAGATTTGGAGATCTGGAGTCAATCATCAACTAGCCAAGCTAAAGGAGCACATGGTCAGTTGAGTATCGATTGATCTATGCCATGCAGCTACTGATGGTGGTCACGTATATCCTACAGACTGCTTGTGAACATGTGATACAGCACCTGGACCAATCCATGGCAGCTTCATGCCATACTGTACCTCAGACTAGCAGCAGCAGCACAACTACACCCTCACCCAGAACAAACTCTAGCAATAGAAACATTAGTTCAGTTGGCACACAGACAGACTGATTGAATTTTATGTTAATGGATTATTTTGGCATTGGAACAAAGTGTTGGTAGAAACTTCTAGTGGCGTCCATCATTATGTCCTGTGTGCTCTCTGGCAGCTCACTACTCAACAGACCTGCACAAAGCAAAGAGTGGGTCAAATTTCATTTCAGCAAGTCACACCTCAGTATAAAAAAAAAAAAAAGGTACTGCTTGACTGACTTGCTCATAACATTATCACTCCTAAACCATGCTTTATTAGCAGTATACATAAGCACCTGGATTTCCCTTGAAGACAGCAAAAGGTGCAACAACTGTTTCTGGAGGCAGGACTGTATTGTCCTCAATACGACAGCAGTCCTTCAGGACACAAGATCTAGACTGTGGACAAAAATTGCTTAAACAATAATTTAATCTTGAATTTAGGGACTTACAATGACACAATTCTTTCCGATGTAGACATATGAGCCCACTGATGATGCATTGACAACTGTACCATCACCAATGTATACATTGTCACCAATTTGAATAGGATAAAATGCACCACTGCAATGAAGTCACAACTGTTATTACAAGGGGAACAAGAATTAGAACGGAATTGATCCATAATATGAATAGTTTCAGTACTATTAATTTTGCTTTGCACTCACCCATGAGACAGCTTTCTAAAGGGTGGGGTGATAACAGTGGATTTTCCGATCACACACTGACGACCAATATTGATGTTAGCAAGGTCCCCACGGATAATACAACCACTCTGGACTATGGTCTGTGTGTGCGTGTGCATGAAGCATACAGCAATACGAAAAACTGGCTACACTGTAGCTGTGATCTATACAGTCAATGTACATTGTACCTTTCCATTGAGAACGATATTTTTGCTTCCACACAGGACACAAGTTCGACTCACCTTATTTCCCGAGGCCTGAAATAAATAGATATTGATGGATTTTTTTAAACATCTCACGAATACTAGTTAGCTTACCGTCTCAATATATTCAGTACCATCATAAAACACATCCTCCTGCTCCATCTCGCCCCTGATATCCCAATTAATACGCACCTGGATTGTGCCTTGTTGTGTCATGTGACCGGATGTAAATACTTTGCCCACTTGCATGTGTACAGCTGCACGCCCAGCTTGCAAAAATTAACCCAAAAGCCGCTGGCTTGGGCCCACAACTCCTGCAGTGTGTGTGAACTCTGGAAGACAGCTAGTTTACCTTGATGAGTGCATCGGAGAAACAGCATTAATCGATGAGCGATGGCGCAGGTTGGCGGGCAACACGTGGATCCGTTCATGGTGGCCGATCCTTCGGAGCTGAGTGACTGGCGGCTTCCCTTAAGCTTCATGAAGCCTCGACATGGCAGCGAGTCGAGCGAGGGAGATCAAAACCAGGAGAGCTGGCGAATGAAGGAGAGAGTAAGATAGTAACACCTCGCAGATTAGCTGAGCATGCGTGATAAAGCCCAAAATTACCACGCATTCCTAGTACACACATTAAATTTTGTAGGTGTGTCTGGGTGTGTACTGTGTGTTATTGCATGTATGTAGTAGATGATTTTTTATGAGACTGTTGCTTCTCCAGATGAAAACATGGAGTGTTGCTCTTGTTCTGTGCCTGAACATTGGTGTGGATCCACCTGATGTTGTCAAGACAAATCCGTGTGCTCGCAAGGAGTGCTGGATAGGTGAGAAAAATGAAAAGAATGGTAAAAAGTTCCATTTAAAATCTGGATTGATGATTGACTTACAGAGCCTCTGGCTATGAGTCCTCAGAAGGCTTTGGAACAGATTGGCAACCAGCTTCAGAAACAGTATGAGAGATGGCAGCCCAGAGCTCGCTACAAGCAACTCCTAGACCCAACCACAGAAGATGTACGTAAACTCTGTGTCGCACTCAGGAAGAATGCAAAGGTATAAGTGTTATTGTGTACACACGATATGCTGCAGTATACTGTAGTGCAGTGTAATATGCTAAGAAGGGACTTTTACTTGTGACTGTGACATTTTGTGATAGTTAACTTAAACATAAGATTGTTTATAAGTGGCTACATTTCTATATCTATCTGGTAGCTATCCAACTGGCTGGGAGGTCATTATGTCAGTATTGATGGTGATATCACTGTGTATTGTGTGTACAGAATGAGCATGTGTTATTTCACTACAATGGACATGGAGTGCCCAAGCCAACTCAGAATGGAGAGATATGGGTCTTCAATAAGGTCAGGATTTTTATACCGATGCACCACACATCTTGCATTGATGACCACACACTCCAAACATACAGAACTACACACAGTACATTCCTCTCTCAATCTACGACCTTCAGTACTGGATGGGGAGCCCCTCCATCTATGTCTATGACTGCTCACAAGCTGGTTAGTTTCTCTCTCTCTCTCTCTCTCACACACACACACACACACACACACACTTGTACACACATTGCTACTTATTTATCTCTCTCTCTTTATATGTTGAAGGTCTTGTCTTGGAGTCCTTCAACACCTTTGCTCGTCAGAGAGACAGTGAGGCCATCAGTGAAGTGAGGACACCATCTCTATTCTTGTATTTTATTTATTTGAGCTAAAATTTTTGCTACAGAATTTAGCATTTCATCCTGGTCTTGTTGGTCAGCTGGGTAACTGCATCCAGCTAGCTGCGTGTGGTGCAAAGGAGCTCTTGCCAATGAACCCCAAGTTACCAGCGGATCTGTTCACAGCTTGCCTGACCACACCCATCAAGACGGCTCTCCTCTGGTACTGCCTTCAGCGAGTAGGAAAGCTCAGTCTGATCAGTGGTATCACTCCGGAACTTATTGATCAGTGAGTAGAAAATAGTTGGTGCTTTTATTATGTGAAGAATTACATCTCTCTCTCTCTCCAGGGTACCAGGTCGTCTGAATGACAGACGTACTCCTTTGGGTGAGCTGAACTGGATATTCACAGCCATCACTGACACTATTGCTTGGAATACGATACCTCGACGTAAGCTGAATCAATAATTTCTTCATCTGCTGTAAATTTACTTCTCTCTTCTCTTTCTTCTCTGATTTTAGGTTTGTTCCAGAAGCTTTTTCGTCAAGATCTTCTCGTTGCTAGTCTATTTCGTAACTTTCTCCTGGCCGAGCGAGTGATGCGTTCGTACAACTGCACCCCCGAGTCTCACCCTCCTCTTCCACCCACCTCCCACCATTCAATGTGGCAGGCATGGGACCTCGCTCTAGACCACATCATGGCTCAGCTACCGGCTCTCATTGAAAAGAGAATCAACTATGAGGTGTGTGTGTGTGTGTGTTGTGTTATGTAGCTTTTGCACAAATACATAATATGACATTGTACTTTACATAGGTGAGTCTTAGGTGGTATTTCCCTAATAGAATACACTTATGAATGGTGTTGACAGCTGAACCTTTTGAGCTGTTTCTTGTGGTTACCATAGCATCCTATATTCTCTGCAGCCCTGTCAGTTTTTTGCTCAGCAGCTGTCGGCGTTTCAGGTTTGGCTGATCAATGGTTCTGAGTTGACGAGTCCTCCAGAACAGCTGCCCATAGTGCTCCAGTTTCTGCTGAGTCAGGCTCACCGTCTCCAAGCTCTGGAGTTGCTAGGGAGGTTCTTGGATCTAGGGGCGTGGGCAGTGAACTCTGCTCTCTCTGTAGGGATTTTTCCGTATGTGCTCAAGCTGCTGGGTAGCAAATTGAGGGAGCTACAGCCGATCCTCGTCTTCATTTGGGCAAAGATTCTTGCAGTCGACCCAGTAAGTTTATTGATGTTGAAAAGTGACTTGAAATTAATCTCTCTCTCCCCCCTCCACTAGTCTTGCCAGAGTGACCTAGTGAAGGATGGTGGTTACAAGTACTTCATTCAGATTCTCTCTGACCACACTATGCAGTTTGAATATCGTACGATGGCTGCTTTTGTCCTGGCTGTTATTGTCGACAACTACCCCAAGGGACAGGTACCAGATAAATATTGAATTTAGAAGTTAAGGCATACTATAGTCCTGTAATAAATAATCATTTGTTTAATAGTGAAGATTATAGCTGTAACTATTGTCAACTTTGCATGGCTCTTTTAATTTTAAGCAAACTTCTGTACATTCCCCCCCCCCCCACCACATGAATGCACACTTCATGTTCCAGGAGGTGTGTCTTCAGAGCAATGTGATAGCTCTGTGCTTGTCTCAGCTTGAGGAGCCGAACCCTCTCCTCAAGCAGTGGCTGGCCATCTGCCTTGGTCGACTCTGGAAGAGCTTTGATGCAGCTCGATGGTGTGGCGTACGAGACTCTGCCCATGAGAAACTCTACAGCCTCCTCTGGCATGAACAACCTGACGTTAGTACACAGAATAGAGTAATGTGTAATTATAGGGAGACCCCCTGGGAATTTGCCCACCCATCCACCCAATATAATGCATTTTCTCAATAAAAAGGTGGGCCAAAATTAACACTTGCAAATTCTAAATTAAGTGTGTTTGTTAGCCTCCATGGTAATGTGGGTGTGGTCTTCCCCTCCCAGGTCCGTGCTGCTGCTGTTTTTGCATTGGGTACATATATTATGAACATTCCTGAAGACGGCCAATCAGATTTGAGCATCAGTATCGACCACAGCGTTGGGATGAGGCTGTTGACTCTGGTTAATGATGGGAGTCCTATCGTCAGAAGGGTAAGTCCAGAGACAACAAGATTCTTGGTTAGGATTCACTACCACCTACATGTACCTGCTGTGTATAACTATAACCATTATAAACTCAGTGTGAACATACATCTGCATTCTCTCTCTGCAGGAGGTTGTGTGTGCTCTCCATGGCCTTGTTGTTCTCTATGAGAAGCAGTTTCAGATCGCTGCCCTTCGTTCTTCAGAGTCAGAGCGTATGGGTGCTAGTAACCTCAGCACCTCTCTCACTCCCACTGGATGGATCCATGTCTCCATAGACCCCCCTGAAGTTGAGACCTCGTTTGAAGCGTCTAACTCAGGAGCCACCTCCTCCATTGTTATGGGGCGGAGCATCACCAGCAGCAAGATGTCATCACGGTTGTTGGCTAATGGAATGGCTCGCTCTGAGTCTCCACCCACCTTGTCAGACAGCAGTGTTGGTAGCGGAGGGAGCGAGGAGAGATTTCTTGACTCCTCCCTCCCAAAGAGATCATCCATGACACAGAGCTTTGGCCCACCTCAGCTCACCCCTAGCAGCAGTATAGCTGCTAAGAATGTTTATAACCATGTCTGGAAAGGCCTCGTGTTTCTGGCCTCTGACCCCTGCTCCAAGGTCAACCAACCAGCTCAATTCGTTGTTCACTCGCTACACGACAAGGTGAGCGTGCTTATCAATCATTACATTGGAGTTGTCGCTTATACAAGGACAATGCTTGCATAGTCAATATCTTAGCTAGATTTTAAGTAGCAAATTTGGTTGCCTTGTGATATTATACTAAAATGAGAGTAATTTGTATATTGGCTATGGAATTTTCATACATTTACTAATATCCCCATCCTTGGTATTGCTTAAGTCTTATAGTACAATTTTTCTGATTTTTCAGTTGCGTCAGAAATCTTTGGCTCGTAGCATTGGAGTGACTCTGGCCACTAACTCTCTTTCAGTTCCTTCCTCTCCATCCAAAGAGAGCAAGGCTGCGACCCTTGGCCCCTCCAGCATCAGAAACATGTCCAGACCTCCGCTTGTACATGGTTCAAGCTCAACACAAGAGTTCAGAGGTCGAACACCCCTCTCCCTGCCAAGAGGTGCCAGCTCAGCAGCTGTGTCACTACCGTCAACCAGCAGACACACCCTTCTTCAGAGACACATACAGAGCACAAACAATTTGAAAAAGGTGTGTTTGTGTGTGTGCACTGTGTGTAGGGGAATGCTGTAATAGCAAGAGTATATAAGTGGACGGGAGAGTATCCCACTTGTGTATATGGTTGTAGCACGACCCTGTGAAAAGTACCATACATTTTACAATAGCCATGTAAGAGCTACAAAAGTGGAAAACGATGTGCTATATGACATTGGTTACATCTGAACACCCCAAAAAGGTAGATATGGTTCTTTAGCTTGGGCTAGTTGGAGAACCGTGTGTGTTGGGACAAAAACACCTGTATTGTCCAGTACTTGAGTATCATTACTTTTCGCAGGGATGTGCTACGAGTGGGATACTCTCCTCTCTCTCTTTATTATATACTTTTGGTAATAGACAGTGAAGGAAGTAGGCCTATATATGACTGTTGCTATAGGATTGGTATTTATAGAATAATATTTTGCATGCTCTCATGGTTTGACATTTACTGTGTGTGTGTATTAGTACAAGAAGTCATGAAATGTTTTGCCATCTGTATTAATTTTGTAATTTCTCTTTCTTGTTATGTTAGGATGATGAGGATGATTGTAGTGAAGATGGCGCTGAGGAGCTGAGCCCGATGGAGACGGGGTTCTGTAACTGGTGCTGCAAGTACTTTGCTAACTCTCTCATGAAGGTTTATCTAGTGTGATATTATGTGTACAGAGATACATGATGCCTTTGTATCATTGCCCATAGCAACCGGAGGAATGTGACCCTAACAATGCTAGCTACCAACAGAGAGAGTATCGTTTCATTCGTAACCATCTAGTCCGTGAAGAGGCAGAGAAGGTGTGTTCTAACCAGGCACGGAGCAAGCTCTCTGACCAGATCTTTGTCAACAAAGAGAACAGGACTCCACAGCTCCTCAAGTTTCACCCCTACATCTCCCAGCTAGCCGTCATGCACAAAAACTCATGGAGGTACAGAAGAAATTGATGGTTGGTGTATCAGAGCTATAAAATGCTTACAATATTATGCAGACTAGCTTATTCTCTCATACACTGTGATGATTTATTTAATTTGAAAGTTGGAATGATATATCTCCCCCCTCCTCCTTCCCTCCCTTCTTTAGTGTGTGGGACATAGAGGAGGGCAGTCGATTAGTGACTGAGCACTACAACTCCCAGGCCAGGATCACTGCAGCAGAGTTCATCAACCCTCATGACATCACCTTCCTACTCACTGGATCAGGTCAGCCCTCCTCACACACACACTAGCTAGTTCAACATAGTGTGTGTGTTGTGTTGTTGAAGGCGTGTACACGTGTTCTTGTTACTTTAGACGATGGTGCAGTTCATGTTTGGCGAGACTATGCTACTGGTAGCCCATCTCTGGTCACAGCTTGGAGGGCTCTCACTGACATGCTACCAGCTTCAAGGAGTAAGTCACACATATCACCTGTACAATTATTCATTAGAGAATTTATCAACCAATTAACTTGTGCTTATGTACCAATTTTTACATTAATACTTGCAAGGCATACTGTAGGGCAAGTATCACTTTAAGATATGTTCAGGTAGTGCGCTTTTACTCTGCTACATGTCTCTAAGCTGTCATTCCCACCCCTCTCTACAGATGCTGGTATGGTTCTGGAGTGGGAGCAGGCTACAGGCCTCCTCTACGCTGGTGGTGACGTCAGACATATCCGAGTCTGGGACACACATAAAGAAGTGAACATCCAGGACATCCCTACTGGAGCAGACAGCTGTGTGACCTGCCTGACCTCTGACTCGGCGGATCGCTCTCTCCTCATCGCTGGATGTGGGGATGGAACTATTCGACTCTATGACAGAAGACAGCCGCCTAACCAAAGGTAAATCTATACACTGTACAATGAGTAAATAATGTCAATACAATTCCCTCTGTAAGGCTGTATAATGAATTTGCAATAGTAGGCGTTGCAAATACCTAAAACTATACCAGTGAACCTTGCATGGCAAAGCGTATTATAATATTTGTGTGACGACCCTGTACCTATCGCGCAATTATAAGCTTCTCTCCCTCCCCATAGCCTTGTTCAGACATTGAAGGAGCACACCAGTTGGGTGGTGAATGTGTATATGCAGATCCATAACCAAACCCGTGACATAGTGTCTTGCAGTGTGGCTGGTGATGTTAGGATATGGGATCCTCGATTCATGAAGAGTGTTCGTAGCATATCTGCTTCTCCCTCATCTGTGAATGCTTGTGAGATTCATCCTCGCTCTCCGCTGCTGGCCTGTGCTTCACCTCAGCATGCCATTCGAGTCTTCAACCTTGAGACAGATGAGATGCTCAACCATATTCGCTATCATGATGGCTTCATGGGTCAGAGGATAGGGCCCACCAAGTCTCTGGCCTTCCATCCATACAAGGTGTGTGTGTACTGTGCTTTGTATCTCTGACAAGCTAGGCTACTAGCACTGTGGGACTAGAATTTCTTGCTTATCCATTCCAAATCTAGTTTCAGTGGACACAATAAGCTAAAACTTGTTTTGCTAAAGGCCTATCCACAAAAAAGAAAATTGTGGTTCACCATACATGTTTGCAGTATGTAGCTGCTATCAATGTCCTTTCTTCATTCACTATGGTATACTATTAATGTGTTGCCTGTGTTCCTCAGGTGTGGCTGGCAGCTGGTGGTACTGACGGACTCATTGCTATTTATTCAACAGAACGGAATAAATAACCAATTAACTGACATTCATAAACTGATTGCTTGATCGTATCGTATCATTTCTACTGATACTGCTCAGACTACTCTGGCATCTTGGGTGCATGTGTGTGCTTGTGTATGTTTGTGTGTGTATTACATGTGTTGTATTTAGTGGAATCAGAATTAATGACGTCTCATGGTTTATGCACAGTCTGTCTGTGTGATGTACTTAATACTATTATGGGCACATTATCATAAAAACAATGGATAAAAAATTTTAAAAGTGAGAGATGGTATACAATCATGTACTGTTCTATAGAACAGGTTGAAATCCAGGGATACCTACAAAAGACTGTGAAGCTGTATGGGAATAGTAAAAAAATATTAACATTAAGTCATGTGATTATCATGTGACTTACTGAGTACATCAGGAGGTACGGCACATGACCCAGTGACTGGAGCTTGCCTGCAGTCAGCCACCCAGCTTGGAGGATGCCACGACTCCCACTGCATACAACAATCAGCACAGTAAATTTAGGCAATAGCTTCAGACTTGGCTATTGACTTACTATTACATTAGGTGGTGGTTTAATTAATAGGGGCTGCCTCACTTCAATATCTGGTGCCCATGGTACGTGAACAGCAACGTCAATAACATAACTACACTGTATTAAGAGACAAGTATAATAACATACATGCACATAGAGCCAGATACAATGGCCATACATACTACCCAATTGTTCAAGAGGTGTACACAAAAACTAACATGCACAAACATGTTAGGAGCAGGAGCAGAGAGAGAGAAAGGAAGGTATGTGAGAGAGAGTGCATACCTTAATGAGAGAACCAGATGTAGAGGGAGGAAGACCAACAGGACTTTCAGAGAATCTCGTCAAATCTATCATTACTTTCCTTAGCACAGAAAATAAACTTCATAAGCATGGTGCTTAGTATAGTGCATGTCATAGCTACTACAGAGGTGAGGATTGACATTGACTGTATTACGGTATGGTATGGGGTGGGGGGATAAGTTGTTATGATAGGCGTTACATGTTTTTACTTTGTGCTATTGTTATTTTTAGCGCAGCCATCGTAGTTGAGCTCAGTGACTGTATCATAGAGAGTGTGTGCAGACATGTCCTCTTCACCGCGGTTACGGTCCGTGCCATAAAGCTTGATTACTCGTATCAACTACACACAGAGAGAACACAAACAGACCAATCACACGGCAGTCTAGTCAAGCATTTGGTGGTGATGTACCCTTATCGTGCAGCCGGCAATATCCACCGCTGACTGGTTGTCAATTTTCACCATCAAGCTTATCTTGTCCTGGCTACTGTACGCACCTCGATCCAAGCTACGTACAAGAAATTCATCACAGATAATAGTTTATTATAGCAAGAATTAATTCACCTTGTAGTGACCCTGACCTCCCCTCTCTGTATGCAGAAGAACGTCTTCACATTTCCAGTGGCAGTTTGCTTGTCAGGGATCATGTCTACCTTCCGACAGTCAAGGCAGTCGTAAATCACCAATGGAGCTTCTGCCTAATATTGTAACCACACATATTATTAATGCCTTTAGTTTCACTTGTGTGGTGACTTACTGATAGTCGTCTGTCTGGACTGACATCTGGCTGATCGAGTATGGCCCCTATGTGGTACTTTATGATTCCCTCCCAGACACGCCCACTTTGCTCGTCCTCGTGTCTTGTGTGGAACACCCCTGCACAGTGCAAGCCACACCTCCAGTTTAAATACACGGATCACCTCCTCACACATATTAAAGAGAGGCAGTGCACATTACAAAGAGGCTAGTTACCTGGCAGATTGTGTGGTAGTTGATACTGGAAGGGGTAGCTATAGTTTCCAATGGAGAAGCCGCCCGGGTACTCGATCAGCTTGATCTCAGCTTTGACGATGTCTTTCTTTGCTGTTCTTTGTCCTACTTTCGAGATGAATTGGTCCTGTGTTGCTTGATCTACGTATTGGTAGTCGTACTCGCTGATCTCCAGACCTCGGAATACCAGCCGCACGGCGCGGGACGGGGTGGGGGTACGTATGCACAGGTACACAGAACTATTGGCAGAAAAAAAAAACAAGCCTATCAAGTGTAATACATCCACTCTAGTCTAGAGTACTACATGTAGCCAACTCTTCTCACCCGTATATGGTGTCACCTCCAACATACTCGCCTTTATCTGTCCGTACAGCCAACTCGTTCGCCATCGCTCTTCGAGCTTCTGCTGTGATGCTGGCCAAAAGGGTGGGTGGGGCTTGTGTATCTTCACGATCACGTGGATAGTGGCCGTGAACGAACGTGGACGCGATCGTGCGATCGTGCTCGCGCGTACAGTCGCGTTCGAACATTGCGTGTTCATGTTGCATGCGTGAGGCCGCGTGTGTACCTCGTACAGTCGATTTTACTTGCGTTCGAACATTGCGCGCGTGTTGCGTGCGTGAGGCCGCGTGTGTATATCGTACAGTCGATTTCACTTGCGTTCGAACATTGCGCGCGTGTTGCGTGCGTGAGGCCGCGTGTGTACATCGTACAGTCGATTTCACTTGCGTTCGAACATTGCGCGCGTGTTGCGTGCGTGAGGCCGCGTGTGTACAGCGTACAGTCGATTTTACTTGCGTTCGAACATTGCGCGCGTGTTGCGTGCGTGAGGCCGCGTGTGTACATCGTACATGTACAGTGGGTTTTTCCGTACATGTACAGTGGGTTTTTCCGTTCCGCGTGCGCCATGCACGCTGCGTATACGCTACGGAAAATTCAAACGCAACTGAAATCCGTTGAACGCAAGTGAAATCGACTGTTGATCTCGATCCCTGAATGCGTGCGTGTGAGTGTAACCTCAGTAGCCAGGGTCCCCATCCTGGACTGAACAGCTTACCCTCTACACTGAAATCATTAATTTTGTATATTATTATATATTTTGATCTCATTAATTATTAAGCTCATTATCACATTTTATCAGGTCTGTATATACAAGTTGTGTCTACTTTGTTTATACCATTACTTTGGATTAGGAAGTGAAAAAATAAATAAATAAATAAATAAAAAGTGGTACATAGCAGCATGCAAAGGGCTAGGGCCTGGGACGTAAGTGCAGGGCTTGCGAACTTACAAATTGCTAGTGCATTCAATCGCTCAAACAAATTACATTCTAAGTAGAAAAAAAAAAAAAAAAAGTCAGCGCTAGAATGGAAACTGTGAATAATTTTAGGGTAGTGATATTCAAGTTCCAGTTATACAAATGTATAGTTTGTGAGCACATTAAGATGGTGAATGTCAACATTGGAGTGCTGTAGGTAGTGATGGAACCTGTGGGAGTATAGATCGTCAGTATATAACATGCGAATACTCTAGAATAATGGGACTACCTTCGCTTTGAAGACAGTGACCTCTTCTGCTCCTCAAGAATACTGATCAGTCTTAAAAATGGGATACCTTCTGTCGCTATGGCAACACGTGCTGACCTCCAGTTCAGAGAAAACGCTTGTGTACATGTTTTGAAGGAGTTATGGAGTTCCAAAAATGACCTAGAAATGATTATTAGACAATAACCTTATTAAAGTGCAGTACAGTCAGTACAATAATGTTATGTACCTATGATTGTGGTATGGCATAGCTGTTGATAGCTTACTCAGTTCAACTGCAATGTCTTGTTTTGTTTGAGCAACCACAGTATCGGTTGGGGTGGTTTCCGAAAGCTCATCAAGGAGGTAATTATCAGGGGCCACCCTCCACCATGGAGAGAAGGGAGAAGAATCTTCAACCTCAGGAGAAGTTAGTAGATCAAGTGTAGCTAGATGATCAACAACTGAGGCAGCAAGGAGTAGTTCAAACTGGTCACTGGTGGTCAAGGCCTCTGATGCATTGGTGGGTGGACGAGGGGCAAAGGTCGATGCATTTCTCCAATCTGCTGATATAGAGTAGAAAGGAGAGAGTTGGGAAGAGCTAGGGGGAGGAGCCTTGGCACTGTTGCTAGGAGACCAGCTCAGCCATGTGTGCATGTAGTGAAATGTTCTCCTTATGTCACAGTTGAATGAAGCTACAATCTGATTGGCTGATTCAGATGACAGAGCAACTCCATGGGCCAGGCTCAATAGACGAATGTGAAGTGCCAGGTCAGCCTGCAGGTGCAATGTACATAGAACATGACAGAAGGAGGGGAATATGAATTTAAATCGGGTGTATCTTGTAAGAACTTACAACTGTTGGTCGAGAGAAGATCAATTTTGAGTGTGGACAGCTCAAGTCCATGCTAACATCTGTAGAGGAAAAAAAAAACAACAAAAAAAATGGAGATAGTGAATGCTGTGATCTGATGTGTGCATTGAAGGAAGACTCACCTGAACAAGTGACAACAAAAGGCCTCTTGGTGGACTGAATTATCTCATAGACAGCAGACCAAAAGCCACGGTCTTGCTCATCAAATAAAACATCGACCTATACATAGTACAAGTGTGTATGCATGTCACATGCTACACAGCTATGCAAAATTTCCAAAATATTGCAGTATTAATTTAACTTACATCCTCAAGGAGTATGAGCGTGTTGGTTTCCAAGGTAACAGCCTGTTGCTGATCACCATGGAGATGAGTGAATCCGTTTCTCTTTCTTTGAGCGACTAGATGAGAGAGAGTGACTTCTCGCAGACTGGCTAGCACCTGAGACCGACCTCGGGCCATGCTAGAGTTCACCTCAAATACCTGCACAAAAAAAGGTACGATAATACTATCAAATACATTTGAGAGGAAGGGAATGTAGAGTATGTACATTTCACTGCTCAAATTCAGAAGAATTTCTTACCCTGAACTCTAGCTGGTCAGCAGCAGCGTAGACAGCAGCCGTCTTTCCAGCTCCATGTGGTCCACAGAGCAGCATCACAGATGTCTCCCCTCCCTCTCCATCCTCTCCTTTCACACTCTCCTCTTCCTCGCTGCTCCCTCCATCACCAGAGAGGTAGCGCTGACATAAACCACTCCTTCCTTTGGATAAGTTCACCTTCTCTGGTGGTACAAAGTCCTCGTCACGATCATTCTCCCACCACTCATTGACCTTTGGACCTTTACAACGTTGTCTGTGAGCCCCTCGCTCCTTTGCTACGACTGAAGATGCTGGTTCTGAATTATTCCCACTCTGCTTCCACCGCTTCAGCCAATTACACAGCCCAGAACACTGCTTGCTGTTACCTATCACCTCATTGCTGGTCTGAGGACGATATACCGAGCTCCAGAGGTCAGAATGCATGTGATCATGTAGTGGTGGTTCCCTTGGATAGGCAGAGCTGTCTACGATGATCCTCCCATCTCTCTCTACCATCACAGAGATACTGCATGGCAGGCTAGCATTGCTGGAAGGGCTGGGCTCACTACCAGACCTCCTGGTTAGGGAGAAGTAATGTGAGTAGATATCAGTGACACAGAGGTGAGGGTGTTCTCTCTGAAGCTGGTTGAGGCAGACAGAGGGATCAGCTATGGCTTCAAAGAATGGTGTGGTTATTAGAGGAGGTTGGTGGTCACTAATACCAAGGGAAGAGGCCATAGCTTGTGGTGTGTATGGAAGCGAAGATCGTATTGGCAAACTCAACTCGTGATGCACTGAATTATTGATATTGACAGACTTGTTTATCTGTTGGACATGTATTAGACCTATGAAGGGGGCGAGATCCAATGACAACGATTTATTGGTGGGTGTGGTTAACAGCTGTCGTTTCACTGTAAGCTGCTGCTTCAATGGACTTGATTTCTGAACCTGCTTCTGTACTGATTGTTTCCGTGGAGATCGGCACCTTTTAGGCGACATGGATGGTTGTTGTGGCGATCTACATCTTTTCGGAGACCCTACTGACTTTTTGATGGGTGATTTCTTTTGTGTACCACTAAATATTTGTTTCCACGACTCACTCAGGCTCCTCCCTCCTCCTCCCCTCTGCTGCTGCTTCATTGTTGCCTTCAGAGGGGACTCCCGCTTCAGTGGAGAGAGCAATACCACACTATCATCTGGGTACGTGATGGTCACCTCCTCACACACACTTGGCTGTACACTCTTCTCCTCTATAGTTCCTAATAAGACGGAGTTATCCTCCTCTGATAACTTGGCTAGGTGAACGTGGCCTTTCTTTCTGTGGCTGCGCTTCTTTTTCTTTTTCGTTTTCACTTTGCCATCATCGCTGCTAGAGTGAAGCAGTCCAGCAAGGTCAAGGGTTAATCCATTCCCCTCTGCTTCGTA
This sequence comes from Stappiaceae bacterium, assembly GCA_964291365.2. Classification (GTDB taxonomy): domain Bacteria; phylum Pseudomonadota; class Alphaproteobacteria; order Rhizobiales; family Stappiaceae; genus JBDWFY01. Next base: position 3,494 of record OZ219972.1, on the reverse strand, counting down.
GCAGTCTTGATCTTGACCTGTGTCCTGATTTTCGACTGTAGATGGCTCGTTTCTAGTAGGTACTGAGCTGAAGAACGAAGTGATCAAACCGTTGGACATGTTCTTTGAACTTTACCCGCCAAATCGTGCGCAATCGATAAATGCTGAGTCAGCAAAAGTCTGTATGTATCGCACAATGCGCGGCCAAAATATCGCAATAATAATTATTTGCACTCAGACTTAGATTGCGCAGACATTAAAGAATTGTGGCATTAATAAATTTGATCACAGAGATAAATCAGTTCTTTGATCTTTCCTTCTCCTTTTTAGCTGCCTCTTCTCTTACTGCAGTGGAATAATTATCAATCATAATAATTATTCTTATCATTGTACAAAAAACAATATGACATACATTTTCTCTCTGCTTCTCGTCTCTTGGCAGCCTCTTCTCTTTGTTGTCTAATGATGGCCAGTCTTGCCATGTCTTTTCGAGCCTCCTCCGTCTTGCCAGCTTCGTGTAGCTTTCGATACGCCTGTGCTGCTCTCTGCCGCTCTATCTCTTCTCTGAAATAAAGTAAGTGTCATGTAAAATTTAAATCTTAGGCTTTATGTAGGATGTTGATACCTTTCTTTTCTTGTCAGTTCCACCTTTGCATTCACATCAACATCCTTTGCCTTTTGCACCTTTTTGACCATTCTATTAGGGTTCTGCACATCAATTAGTCCTTCCACTCCTTTAGCTTTGGGTTCAGCTACTTCTTCATCGCTGATCTCCTCCTCCTCTCCCTCACTCTCGCTGTCACTTGGAGGAAGCTCTCCTGGTGCACCATGGCTCAACGGTTTGGGCAGGTCATCATCTGAGCCACTCTCTGACTCACTGTCTCCACCAAGACCCTTTTTACGCTACAAGTACACAACTATTTATCATCCATAAGCCAAACTAGTGGGGAGAGAGTACTCACCTTCCATTCCTTCTCTCTCTGTTTCTTCTCTTCTTGTTGCCTTACTTCTTCCTCGGTTACGAACCTTCTGTTGCGACCTTTATGACCACCCTTAGCTTGGCGACCTAGCAGCAACGCAATTAGCACTAATCAACACTCATAACAATGTCTACAGCATATCTCTCTCACCTTTCGGCATGTTGGTAACAATTTGGATGGGCTTTATTTAGAAACGTTATGGTGTGCGTTATTTAGACACATTTTCACGATGCTTGCAGAGCTAGTAGGAGGTGTGGAGGAAGATCACTTTGAGATCGAAGATGCTTTGGAGAAGCAGCTTGGAGCGAGGCCCATGCCTTTCCCCGGAATGGATAGTACGTACTTTATAATAGATCTAGTCTTTATGGAGGTGCATGCATGTATGATGTTATGATATGTATGTGTACAAAAATGTACACCCTGTTCTGAGTATTCAGCTGTGTTGCTCATTTCAGAGAACAAGGCTCCTTTGTGTGAGTTCTTTATGAATGGGACTTGCAGTCGTGGTGGTCACTGTCCATTTCGCCACGTTCGTGGAGAGCGCACTATAGTCTGCAAGCACTGGCTGCGTCACCTGTGCAAAAAAGGTGATGACTGTGAATTCCTCCATGAGTATGACATGAGCAAGATGCCAATCTGCTACTTCTATCAGAAGTTTGGGGAGTGTAATAATAAAGATTGCCAGTACCTTCATGTGGAGGCCGATGCCCTAAAGATTCGTGACTGTGCTTGGTACGATCGTGGCTTCTGCAAACATGGTAATTTAAGCATGAACGTAACTACCAACTTTTGATATTGTTTGATGTATATGTCTGCTTGTGTGTTAGGACCCAACTGTCGTAACAAGCACACTAGAAGAGTCCTTTGTCAAAATTATCTCTGTGGGTTTTGTCCCAGTGGTCCAAAGTGCAAATTCGTACAGTAAGTAAACTCAGTGGAAGTGTGATCTGTATTTATTGTTATGCTATGCAGTGCTAAGTTTGATGTACCGGTTGTGAATCCGGTGACTGCTGCCACTCAGCAGGTAAAGACTATACCAAATGTTTTCTGTGTGCTGATGTCAACCTTCCCTCTCCCATCCTATATATAGCCTCCGTCGATGATGCTTGCTAAGAGTACACCTCAAGTCAGAAGACCTCTAGACCAAGTCACATGTTTCAAGGTAATAACACACAAGTTGATGTACCCCCATGCGTAGTTGGCCAATAGTTGATCATTCCCTCTTGTTGGTGCAGTGTGGTGAGAAGGGTCACTATGCCAACATGGTAAGCCCTACTAATCATAAACAAATCAGTATTATTTATATTATTCACTTATTGTTTTCAGTGTCCCAAGTCATTTCGAGCCATGCAGATGGGACTGTTTGGAACTCAAGCTCAGATTGCTGTCAATGTTGGTGTGAAATAGTTACACAATCCTTCATCGCACCCCAATACCTTGGCAGTTGTGATAATTGTATTTGTAATTGGTGTCAGTGAAAAATTCAATTAATATCACACCAAATCACTCCATGACAACCATAATGATAATCTACTACATTGTCAGACAAGGCATATGTGTGCATGAGTTGTTTAGTCTTCGTCTTCCTCCTCTGCTTCACTGCCTCCTCCCTGAGCTTTACGGAGGTTCTTTCTCTTCACCCTACCAGGTCGTCCGCCACCCAAGGGAGAGGTCAGAGCAAGGTCAATGTGCTTCTGAGAATCCAGACGAACAACAAACGAAGGAATGTCAACAATCTGTTTACGGACCCTGCAGTTAGGAGGGTGCATGGATTCATGTACAGAAATAAAAATTTTTGATTTGTACTACCGTATAGCAGGAAATTTTCACATGGTGCAAAATTTCACAGATAGATTGGCCGCTGCGAAATAAGAACCTGCAGACTATCCGTGGGTGTTATCCTGCCAGAGCACCAGCACAAAATTAAAAACCAGGACATTTTCTTGTGAAGGGCTGGGAGACAACTCCACGAAATTTTGCACCAGCGTAAATTTTCACTATATGGTATTACATAATTAGCTAAAGAATTTGAATGAGGTGCACAGTAATCCATCAAACACAGCTAGCCAGATTTTTACTACATATATGTATTCACCTGATGTGCCTCTGCCTGATGAGGACCCTTGCATGGTGGATGCTCTTTGCCAGACCCAGCTTAAACACTTGTGTCTGAAGACGACGCTCAAGGAAGTCTTCGACCTTTAAGCCCAGGACATAATCGAGCTTCATTCTCGATTCATCCAGCACACCGATCCTAACAAGTCGACGCAGTAGGGCATTCCCCTCAAACAGTCGACGAGTACTCTTTTCATCCAGTGTCAGCAGCTCACGAGCAGCCTTACGAATCTTAGCGAGGGTGTACTTGACACGCCATACCTCTCTCTTGTTCCTAAGCCCATATTGGCCTGCAGAAAAAATATACCTCAGGCATTTTAATATACAATCCAAGTCATTGAGAGGTTACTGTGTCAGAAACAGGTAACCATACACGACAGTAAACTGCAGCTAAAATTCTGACCACATCATGCTACGGAA
>OZ219971.1:0-71876 GCA_964291365.2 Stappiaceae bacterium | reverse complement strand
AACTAGCTGATAAAGAGATGATGTACAGTGGAAAATGTATACAATATTGCACGACTGTGTACATGCATGTGTTTAAATTTATGTGTGTATGTGTGAATTGGTATGTGTTGATCCATGATGTTGCGTGTTTGTACGTTTATATGTGCACGTTTACATGTGTTTAATGTATGCATGTTTCTGATAAGGCTAGTGTTGTTTATGTGTGTGAATGTGTGTATGTGTGTACATGTGTGTTTGTACCTTTATATGTGTGAATGTGAGATGTGTGTACAAGTGTTTATATCTTTATGTGTGTGAATGTATGTGTACATTTAGTACCTTTCAGTGTGTGAATGTGTATGTGTACAGGTGTGCCTTTATACCTTTATGTGTGTGAATGTGTACATGTATGTACATTTGTGTGTGAATGTGTGTACGTGTGTCCATGTATGTGTTTGTACCTTAATGTGTGTGAATGTGTATATGTGTACATGTGTTTTTACCTTCATGTGTGTGAATGTGTGTGTGTACATGTGTGTGTTTGTATCTTTATGTGTGTGAATGTGTGCATGTGTGTGTACACATGCGTGTTTGTACCATTATGTGTGTGAATGTGTGTATGTGTCTACATGTGTGTGTTTGTACCTTCATTTGTGCGAATGTGTGTGTACATGTACCTTATGTGTGTGAATGTGTGTACATGTATGTGTTTGTACATTTATGTGTGTGAATGTGTCTATATGTATGCCTTTATGAGTGTGTAAATGTCTGTGTACATGTGTGTTTGTACCTTTGTGTGTGAATGAATGTGTACATTTTGTACATTTGTGTGAATATGTGTACATGTATGTGTACCTTAATGTGTGATTGTATGTATGTGTACATGTGTGTTTTTACCTTCATGTGTGTGAATGTGTGTATGTGTAAATATGTGTGTACCTTTATGTCTGTGAATATGTATGTGTGTACATGTGTGTATTTGTACCTTTATGTGTGTAAATGTATGTGTATACATGTGTACCTTTATGTGTGTGAATGTGTATGTGTACATGTGTGTTTGTACTTTTATGTATGTGAATGTGTATGTGTACACCTGTGTTTGTACCTTTATGTGTGTAAATGTGTGTGTGTACATGTGTAGCTTTATGTGTGTGAATGTGTATGTCTACATGTGTGTTTGTACTTTTATGTATGTGAATGTGTGTATGTGTGTGTTTGTACCTTCATTTGTGCGAACGTGTGTGTACCTTTATGTGTGTGAATGTGTGCACATGTGTGTGTACCTTTGTGTGAATGTGTATGTGTGTATATGTGTATGTTTGTACCTTTATGTGTGTGAATGTGTGTATATGTGTACATGTGTATGTTTGTACCCTTATATCTGTGAATGTGTGTGTGTGTACAGGTGTATTTTTATACCTTTATGTGTGTGAATGTGTACATGTATGTACATTAGTGTGTGAATATATGTGTGTACGTGTATGTGTGTACATGTATGTGTACTCTGGCACATTAAGGCCTGGGGCACGTGTTGTAGCGGAGGTGAACGGAATTATTGAAAAGTATACGGGGGTGTGGCCAATGGCTGACAGTGAGCTTTGTCTAGAAACGAGTGGCTAGTAAGCTAGAAAATGTCGTGTACGAGATAGCTAGGTGATCATTAGTTAGTGGTAGGATGTAGTTAGCCTTTAGCATAGAGTTTACATCCATAGGCTAAGCTATTCTTGTGCCACGAACAGTTGTTAGTGTACTAAGCGCTCGAGGCTACACGGAGCAGCTGGAGATGGTGGACTAAGTCAAGAAAGGCGGCATATAAAGCCACCCTGGGACTTGCTGTGAGGGTGTCCATTGGAAAGAGCAGACATCATTCTGGTATATTCGTTGTTAGCAAACGATCATAAAGCCATTATACGGCTATGAATATTTAATTAGCTTAAAATTGACTACAATCTCGGATTTCATAAGGTTGTAACTCCCCGAAAGTACATGCATACAAGACGCTAATTTAGAAATTGGTAGTGCTAAACATGCTTAAGAGGACCTCTTCAACTAAAGCCTGCCTGTTGTTTATATACGCCGCCTAAGTGAGTGTATGGCTACTTTTAACTACAATTAATTAATTAACAGGTGGGCGTGGCCATTAATTAATTAATTGAATTCTGTAATATATCTAGTATCCATATTTCAAGTGTGAAGTTCATAGCTTGCTTCATGTAGCCTCTGTGGCCTCAAATGTGACCATCACTCCTGTTCAAGTGGACCTAGGCCTTAACTGTTCAGAGTACCTTAATGTATGTGAATGTACATATGTGTATACATGTGTGTTTTACCTTCATGTGTGTGAATGTGTGTGTACATGTGTGTGTTTGTATCTTTGTGTGTGAATGTGTGTATGTACACATGTGTTTGTATCTTCATGTGTGTGAATGTGAGTATATATGTGCATGTGTGTGTTTGTACCTTCATTTGTGCGAATGAGTGTGTGTACATGTGTGTTTGTGTGTGAATGTGTGTACATGTATGTGTTTGTACGTGTGAATATGTGTATATGTATATGTTTGTGTCTTTATGAGTGTGTAAATGTGTGTGTACATGTGTGTGTTTGTACCTTTATGTGTGTAAATATGTATGTGTATGCATGTGTCTTTATACTTATATATACATGTGTGTATGTTTGTCCCTGTGTGTAACTTAATTCAAGCACAAGTGTGTATGTATGTGTACGGGTCTGTACGTGTGTGTTCACGTTTGATTATGCATGTGTGTACATGTGGTTTGTACCTTTATGCATGTGAATGTGTGTAATTGTGTACATGCGTTGTACCCTTATGTGTGTGAACGTGTATACATGTGAATGTTTGTACCTTTATGTGTGTGAATGTGTGTATGTGTGTACATGTATGTGTACCTTTATGTGTGTGAATGTGTGGCTTTTATTTGTGTAAATGTGTGTATGTGTGTGTTTGTATTTTATATGTGTGAATGTATGCGTGTACATATGTTGTGTTCGCACCTTTGTGTGTGAATGTGTATGTGGATACATGTGTGTGTTTGTACCTTTATGTCCGTGAATGTGTGTATGTGTGTACATGTGTGTTTGCCCCTTTATGTGTGTAAATGTGTGTATGTGTGTACATGTGAGTGTTTGTACTTTTATGATAATGTGTGTACATGCATGTGTTTATAACTTTATGTGTGTTTGTGTGTACATTTGTGTTTTACCTCTGTGTGAATGTGTATTAGTACATGTGTTTGTACTTTATGTTTGTCAATGAATGTGTACATGTATGTCTACCTTTATGTGTGTGAATGTGTGTACATGTATGTATTTATACCTTAATGTGTGTGTGTACATGTGTTTTTACGTTTGTGTGTGTGAATGTATTTGTGTACATTTGTGTGTACCTTTATGAGTGAATGTGTGTACATGTGTACATGTGTTTGTACCTTTATGACTATGAATGTGTGTATGTGTGTACATGTGTGTGTACCTTTATGTATGAATGTGTGTATGAGTGTACATGTGTACATACATGTTTTGTGAATGTGTGTATGTGTGTACTTTTATGTGTATAAATGTATGTGTTTGTACCTTTATGTGTGTGAATATGTGTATGTGTGTACACGTGTTTGTAACTATATGTGCATGAATGTGTGTATATGTGTACATGTGTTTTTATCTTTATATGTGTATGTGTACATGCGTGTACTTTTATTTGTGTGAATACATGTGTTTGTACCTTAATGTGTGTGAATGTATGTATTATGTGTACATGTATGTGTTTGTACCCTTATGTGTGTGTATGTATGTACATGTATGTTTTTGCTTTTATGTGTGTAAATGTGTGTATGTGTGTGTGTTTGTATCTTTATGTGTGTGAATGTATGTGTGTACATGTGTACATTTGCACCTTTATGTGTGTAAATGTGTATGTGAGTACATATGTGTGTTTATACTTTTATGTGTGTGAATGTGCATGTGTACGTGTGTTTGTACCTTTGTGCGTGAGTGTGCGTGCATGTATATTTGTACCTTCATGTGTGTGAAAGTGTATCTGTGTATATGTGTATGTACTTTTATGTGTGTGAATGTGTGTATGAGTGTACACGTGTACATATGTTTGTGAATGTGTGTATGTACTTTTATGTGTGTGAATGTGTATGTGTGTACAAGTGTATGTTTGTACCTTTATGTGTGTGAATATGTGTATGTGTGTACATGTGTTTGTAACTATATGTGCGTAAATGTGTATGTGTGTTTATGTGTTTTATCATTATGTGTGAATATGTGTATGTGTGCACATGTGTGTGCGCCTTTATTTGTGTGAATGCATGTGTACATGTGTGTTTGTACCTTAATGTGTGTGAATGTATGTATATGTGTACATGTATGCGTTTGTACCCTTATGTGTATGTGTATGTATGTACATGTGTGTTTTTACTTTTGTGTGTAAATGTGTGTATGTGTGTGTTTGTATCTTTATGTGTGTGAATGTATGTGTGTACATCACCTTTATTTGTGTAAATGTGTATGTGAGTACATTTGCACCTTTATGTTTGTATGTGTACGTGTGTGTTTGTACGTTTGTGTGTGAATGTGCGTGCATGTATATTTGTACCTTCATGTGTGTGAATGTGTGTGTGTACATGTATGTGTTTGTACCTTGAATGTGTGTATGTGTGTACATGTGTGCGTTTGTACCTTTATATGTGTGAAAATGTGTACATGTGTGTTTGTACCTTTATATGTGTTAATGTGTGTGTGTACATGTGTGTTTGTACCATTATGTGTGTGAATGTGTGTATGTGTGTACATGTGTGTGTACATGTATATCTTTATACCTTTATGAGTGTGTGAATGTGTGTTTGTACATGCGTCTACCTTTATATATGTGATTATGTGTATGGGTATGCATGTGTCTTTATACTTATATATACAAGTGTGTGTTTTGTGCAATTGTATTCAAGCACATGTGTGTATGTGTGTACACGTTTGTGTATGCACATGTGTGTACATGTGTGTACACATTTGTGTATACACATGTGTGTACATGTACATGTGAATGTGTGTATGTGTACATGTGTGTGTTTTTACGTTTATGTGTGTTAATGTGTGTACATGTATGTGTACCTTTATGTGTGAACGTATGTATACGTGTCATATGTGTGTTTGTACCTTTGTGAATGTGTATGAGTGTACATGTGTGTGTACTTTTATGTGTGTGAATGTGTGTGTGTGTACATGTGTACCTTTATGTGCGTGTACATGTGTATGTGCGTTTGTACTTTTGTGTGTAAATGTATGTGTGTACATGTGTGTGTTTGTACCTTTATGTGTGTGAATATGTGTATGTGTGTACATGTGTGTGTTTGTACCTTTATTTTTGTGGATGTGTGTATGTGCACATGTGTACCTTTATGTGTGTGAATGGGTGTACGTGTGTACGTGTGTATGTTTGTACCGTTTTGTGTGAATGTGTGTGTGTACATGTGTGTGTTTGTACCTTTATGTGTGTGAATGGGTGTACGTGTGTACGTGTGTATGTTTGTACCGTTTTGTATGAATGTGTGTGTGTACATGTGTGTTTGTACTTTTATGTGAGTGAATGTGTGTAAGTGTGTACATGTGTGTGTTTGCACCTTTATGTCTGTAAATGTGTGTATGTGTGTACATGTGTGTTTGTCCCTCTGTGTGAGAATGTGTGTATGTGTGTACATATGTGTGTGTGTACATATGTGTGTTTGAACTTTTATGTGTGTGTACATGTATGTGTTAGCGCCTTCATGTGTGTGAATGTGTGTATATGTGTGTTTGTACCTTTATTAGTGTGTGAATGTATGTGTACATGTGTGTATTTGTGTGTGTGAATATGTATGTATGTGTCTTTATACTTATATATACATGACAGTTCGGCTGCTATCAACACAGATATGAATGAGGTAAAGGATCTATGGTGCTCTAGTACAGTTCGGCTGCTATCAACATAGATACGAATGGAAGGGTCTGTGGTGCTCTAGTACAGTTCGGCTGCTATCAACACAGACATGAGTGAATGTTAAGCCCCATCCATATTAGACTAAGTCTTGAACTATCATGTTATTACTGGTGTTGGTGTTCTGTGCTTGGTGATTTAATTATCCCGGCAGACTCCTCGAGCACCAGTTTGGGTATAGGGTTGTCTATCACCTTTAAAGCTGGAGTGGAATTGCTCAGGTGGCTGTGGGGAGCCGTAGCTCAGTGGTCAGAGCACCTGCAGCTTAAGCAGGAGGCCCTGGGTTCGATCCCCGGCGGCTACCCTGGGTTTTTTTCACTTCCAGCTGGCTTACTAATGTAGATGGGATGAAGGATCTGTGGTGCTCTAGTACAGTTCGGCTGCTATCAACACAGATATGAATGGGGTAAAGGATCTATGGTGCTCTAGTACAGTTCGGCTGCTATCAACATAGATACGAATGGAAGGGTCTGTGGTGCTCTAGTACAGTTCGGCTGCTATCAACACAGACATGAGTGAATGTTAAGCCCCATCCATATTAGACTAAGTCTTGAACTATCATGAGTGTGTGTTTGTCCCTGTGTGTAACTGTATGCAAACACATGTGTGTGAGTGTATGGGTCTGTATGTGTGTGTACACGTTTATGTAAGCATACATGTGTGTTTGTATTTTATGCATGTGAATGTGTGCATGTGTTTGTACTCTTATGTGTGTGAACGTGTGTATTTAAACTAATCTATATATGTATGTGGTGCGTAATTCTAGAGTGTACATGTGTGTATACCTTAATGTGTGAATATGTGTATGTGTACATGTGTGCTTTTACATAATTTTGTGTGTGAATGTGTGTATGTGTGTACAACCTTAATGTGTGTGTATGTGTACATGTGTGTGTCTGTACCTTTATGTCTGTGAATATGTGTATGTGTGTACATGTGTGTGCTTGTTCTTTTATGTTTGTGAATGTGTGTATGTATGCATATGTGTATTTTTACCTTCATTTGTGTAAATGTGTGTGTGTGTATCTCTGTGCGTGAATATGTGTACATATGTGTGTTTGCACATTTATTTGTGTTAATGTGTATGTGTGTACATGTGTGTTTGTACCTTTGTGTTAGTGAATGAGTGTATGTGAGTACATGTGTGTTTGTCCCTTTATGTGTGAAAATGTGTGTATGTATACATGTATATTTGTACCTTTATGTGTGTGAATATGTGTACATGCATGTGATTTCCCTTTATGTGTGTGAATGTGTGTACATGTGTATGTTTATACATTTATGTGTGTGAATGTGTGTATCTGTGTACATGTATGTGTTTGTATCTTTATATGTGTGTATGTATGTACATGTGTGTTTTTATCTTTATTTGTGTAAATGTGTGTGTGTATCTGTGTGTGAATGTATGTGTACATGTGTGTGCTGCATCTTCATGTGTGTGAATGTGTATGTGTGTACATATGTGTGTTTGTACCTTTTTGTGAGTGAATGTGTGTAAGTATGTACATGTGGGTGTTTGTACCTTTGTGTGTGAATGTGTGTGTAAAGGTATGTGTTTGTACCTTTATTGTGTGAATGTATGTATGTATATGTGTGTTTTTACCATTATTTGTGCAAATGTGTGTTTGTATCTATGTGTGTGAATGTATGTGTGTACATGTGTGTGTTTGCATCTTTTGTGTGTGAATGTGTATGTGTGTACATGTGTGTGTTTGTACCTTTTTGTGAGTGAATGTGTGTGTGTACATGTGGGTGTTTATACCTTTGTGTGTATGTGTGTAAATGTATGTTTGTACCTTTGTGTGAATGTCTGTATGTATGTATATTTGTGTTTTTACCATTATTTGTGCAAATGTGTGTTTGTATCTATGTGTGTGAATGTATGTGTGTACATGTGTGTGTTTGCATCTTTTATGTGTGTGAATGTGTATGTGTGTACATGTGTGTGTTTGTACCTTTATGTGAGTGAATGTGTGTATGTGTGTATATGTGAGTGATTGTATCTTTATGTGTGTGAATGTAGGTGTGTGCATGTATGCCTTTATACCTTTATGTGTGTGAATGTGTGTACATGTGTATGTGTATGTGTGTACATATATGTGTTTGTAACTTTAAGTGTGTGAATGTGTGTATATATGTACATGTATGGTTTTTTACCTGTATTTATGTAAATGTGTGTATCTTTGTGTGAATATATGTCTGTACATGTGTGTGTTTGCACATTTATGTGTAAATGTGTATGTTTGTACATGCGTGTTTGTGACTTTATGTGAGTGAATGTGTGTACATATATGTGTATTTACCTTTGTGTGTGAATGTGTGTGTGTACATGTATGTGTTTGTACCTTTGTGAATGTGTATGTATGTACATGTGTGTTTTCACCTTTATTTGTGTAAATGTATGTTGGTATCTGTGTGTGAATGTGTACATGTGTGTGTACCTTCATGTGAGTTCATGTGTGCACATGTGTGTTTGTACCCTTATGTTTGTGAATGTGTGTATGTGTGTACATGTACGTTTGTCCCTTTATATGTGTGTATGTGTGTACATGTGTGTTTATACTTTTATGTGTGAATGTGTGTATGTGTGTACCTGTGTGTTTGTACCCTTATGTGTATGTGTGTACATGTGTGCGTTTGTACCTTTATGTGTGTGAACGTGTGTATGTGTGTACATGTGCGTGTTGTACCTTTATGTGAGTGAATGTGTGTATGTGTGTACATGTGACCTTTATATGTGTGAATGTAGGTGTGTACATGTATTTTTTATACCTTTATGTGTGTGAATGTGTGTACATGTGTATGTGTGTACACGTGTGTACCTGTGTGAATGTGTGTATGTGTGTACCTGTGTTTGTACCTTTATGTGTGCATGTGTGTACATGTGTATGTTTGTACTTTTATGTGTGTGAATGTGTGTATGTGTACATGTGTGTTTGTACCTTTAAGTGAGTGAATGTGTGTATTTGTGCACATGTGAGTGTTTGTACCTTTATGTGTAGGTGTGTACATGCATTTTTTTATACCTTTATGTGTGTGAATGTGTGTACATGTGAATGTGTGCATGTGTGTACATGTATGTGTTTGTACCTTTATTTGTGTGGATGTGTGTATGATGTATGCTTATACCTTTATTTGTGTAAATGTGTGTACTTGTGTCTTTGTGTGTGAATGTGTACATGTATGTGTTTGCACATTTATGTGTATGTTTGTACGTGTGTGTTTGTACTTTTATGTGAGTGAATGTGTGTATATGTGTATGTTTGTACCTTTATGTGTGTGAAAGTGTGTATGTGTGCACATGTATGTGTTTGTAACTTTGTGTGTGAATGTGTATGTATATGTACATGTGTGTTTTTACTTTTATTTGTGCTAATATGTGTGTGTTTGTATCAATGTATGTGAATGTATGTGTGTACATGTGTGCTTGCACCTTTATGTGTGTATGTGTGTACATGTGTGTTTGTACCTTTATGTCAGTAAATGTGTGCATGTGTGTACGTGTGTGTGTTTGTACCTTTATGTCTGTCTTTGTGTGTACGTGTGTGTTTGTCCCTTCATGTGTGTGAATGTGTGTACATGTGTGTGTTTGTACCTTTATGTGAATAAAAGTGCACATGTATGCTTGTACATTTTTGTGTGCGAATATATGTGTACATTTGTGACCGCCTACGGGAAAACCCGGCATATGGGATTATTGCGCAAATCGCGCAATGCGCGTTTATAGTACATCAGGTCAAAAATTGTCAAAGTCCAGCTTTTGCCATATTTATGTCAAATAACCTGTCTTCTAACTGTTACCGTCGTCTACGGAGGCTACGCGTAAGTTACCAAGGCGAAATAAGCCTTTTTTTTCTCAGCCCCCTCGATCTACCAAGCCTGACAGCTGCTAGTACACGGAGCCCGTTGCTAAGGGCGTTAATTGGAATTCGCGCGCTCGGGCTATCTAGCTATGGCTAGATTCGTCGAACTACTGAACGTTGACTCACCTTTTAAGCTTCTTAGGCATCGAAGAAGCGGCTCTCGATATCGACGACAAAGTTCGAGACTAACTTGACCTTTACGCTCTTTTCGAACGGCTCCGCCCAAGTCGAATTAATTGATTTCCGGTTCACGCGTAGTATACGGAACGCTATACGCGTACATAACAACGCCTTCAGACCGTAATTTCTCGTTTTCTATGCGTGTAACGCGATCGCAAACAAAGAACAAAGCGGGCTACCTCCAAAGCGAAGCGCGCGATCGGTCTCAAACTTGCAGGTGAGTTAGCTCTAGGGTAGAGCTTATCAAAGATACATCAAACTCGATTTTCACAAAAAATCCCATATGCCGGGTTTTCCCATAGACGGTCACATTTAGTACCTTTATGTGTGTGAATGCGTGTACAGGTGTGTATTTATACCTTTATCTGTGAATGAATGTGTGAATGCATGTACATTTATGTGTGTTAATGTGTGTGTGTACATGTACGTATTTATATCTTAATGTGTGTGAATGTGTGTATGTGTATACATGTGTGTTTTTACCATCATGTGTGTGTACCGTAGAATCCCGCTATTACGCCCCCCTCGCGAATACGCCCCCCTCCCATTTTCAACCAAAGTTTCTGCATAGGTATTTTTGACCTGCGCATACGCCCCCTCCTACTGTGACTATGAAATCTAGCTATTTGAATGCTTAAGCTTGTAAAAGCCATAGCTATAATTAGTACAATAGCTGTTTGTGAGATATTAAGGCTTACTTTGTCGTTTTTCTCCTGTTTCATCCATCAGTTTGTACATCATGCGCCTACATGGCGACCATCGGTCGGTAATGGTCGTCACGCGGCAATGTCACGATCCCGCGAATACGCCCCCTCCCATGTTTTGCCTGATGCTAGCATGCACAAAAGGGGGGTGTAATCGCGGGATTCTACGGTACATGTACGTTTGTCTATGTGTGTGCATGTGTGTATGTGTGTACATATGTATTTGTACTTTAATGTGTGTGAATGTGTGTATGTGAATACATGTGTGTTATTGTACCTTAATGTGTGTGAATGCGTGTATGTGTGTTTGTATGTGTGAATGTGTGTATGTGTGTACCTGTGTTTGTTCCTTTATGTGTGTATGTGTGTGCATGTGTGTGTTTGTGACTTTATGTGTGTGAATGTGTGTATATGTGTACATGTGTGTGTACCTTTATGTCTGAGTGTGTATACATGTGTGTTTATGCCTTTATGTGTGTGAATGTGTGCATATGTGTGTGTACCTTTATGTCTGAGTGTGTCCATGTGTGTTTGTACTTTTATGTGTGTGAATGTGTGTACATGTGTACCTTTGTGTGTGTGATTGTGTGTATGTATGTACATGTGTGTGTATGTACCTTTATGTGTGATTAAGTGTATGTTTGTACATGTGTACCTTTATACGTGTGAACGTGTGTATGTGTATATGTGTTTGTACCTCTATTTGTGTGAATGTGTGTATGTGTGTACATGTGTACCTTTATGCGTGTGAGTGTGTGTATGTGTGTACATATGCATTTTTGTACCTTTATGTCTGTGAATGTGTGTACACGTATATATGTACCTTCATTTACGTGAATGCATGTATGTGTGTATATGTGTATATTTGTACCCTGTGTATCTCTGTGTGTACATGTGAGTTTGTACTTATCTATACATCTGGGTGCTTTTTCCTGTATGTACAAGTATGCTTATATTTATATACACATGTATGTGGTGTATATTTGTACATGTTAGTGAGTGTACATGTGTGTGTTTGTACCTTTATGTGTGTGTATGTGTTTGTACAAATCTGAATGTGTGTGCACACACTTGTATAAGTGCTTATGCTTATGCATAATTGTGACCAGATCAGAGAAAATCCGCCATATTTCCCATTCTATGAAATTTTAGTTAGCTGTATTTTTGAAAAGCCAACTTACCTCCAAGTCTGAGACAGAGCGCTCACTTCACTTTGGAGCTAGAGCGCTTTGTTCCTGATCTTGCTAACAAGCATAAAAACGAGAAATTACGGTCTGAAGACGTTGCTCTTTATGCATATAAGGTTTCCGTATACTACGCGTTAATCGTAAATCAATTAATTGGACCTGGGCGGATTGTTCGAAACGACAACGCTACGGTCAAGTTAGTCTCGAACTTAGTTGCCCATAACGAGAGCCGCTTCTTTTTCGATGCCTAAGAAGCTTAAAAGGTGAGTGAACGTACAGTACGTCGACGAATCTAGCTGTATCCAGAGAGCTGGCGATCGGGAATTCTAAATAATTCCCTTAGCAACGGGCTCGGTGTACGGCAGTCGTACACTAGGTGGGTAGATGTGAAGGTCTTGGTAACTTACGTTTACCCTCCGTAGGTGACGGCAAAGGATAATAGATTTTTTGGTATAAATATGACAAAACTGGACTTTGACATTGTTTTACCTGTGGTACTAAGAACGTGTATTGTGCCATATGCGCACAATACGCCGGGTATTCTCACATCCGGTGTCACAGCGAATTCGTTCCACCGGAATTTATTCGCTAGTGGATCTGTTCCGGATTTCCAGAAAATCAGCAAATTTGTTCCGGATGGGCAACGGTCAATGTTTCTTTGACACAGGTGCAATCAGAGTCAAAGTACATGTTCCATTTTAATAATTATTGGAGCTTCTCTGGTGGCCTCAGGAGTGGCATAACCACTTCATACGTCTCTGCACTGGCGCGGAGTGACATGCGCACATCATGGATTTGGTGTGGATGTGCCTTTATGCATATCCAAGCGATTGTCCACAGAAGGCTACAACGAATCATGTACACAAAAATTTGAAGACGGTGAAGTATTTGTTCGCTTCCTTTCTTCAAGCTACTCTGCAATCTCTATAAGCCTTGACCTTCCTGTGTCCTGAATGGGCATGGTTCACTTTTCTTTATTTTTGCATTTGTTAAACTTTATCTTAGGTCAGCCCATCTTCATACCCATGCATAATAAAGCCAGTGATATCAAAATGAGAAGTATAATAGCACATTTTACTAGGCGGAACATTTGCGCCGGCCGGAACATTTACGCGGTCGCGTAGATTATCCGGGCGGAATATGTACGCTAGCGTATTCTTTCCGGTGGAATGTATCCGCCAGCGAATTTATTCCGCCGGAACTTTGGCACGGCGGAACAAATCCGCTATGACACCGGTAACACTTGACGATTCATTTGTAGGATATTGTCTGTTGTTGATAGTACTGATTTACAGTGATAGTGTATATTTTCAAAAATTTCGAGTATTTCACTACATGGCCGCAAGAGGTTTCACTTGTAAAATTTCAGTTACGGAATGGCGTCGCCAAAAGCTTTACCACGTTTCTGAGCAGAAATAATCTGGAGTTGTATTTATTTTTGTGCTCATGCTGTGCCGAAATCCGTCAAACCTTTCGTACACAAATATTCACTATCACTGTTAACCAGTAATATTAGCAATGCTCAGGACAGGGACAAGCGCCTTAGATCTACACTTTTGCGCATGTCAGAGAAACTCCATATGAATATTTACCTCCTACCACATTAATCCTGCGTGACCGTTTAACCACTGGCACTAGGCTCGAGGCGCGAGAAAAGTCGCGAACGTGTGTTAATGCGGGGTGTATCACACTTTCTTGGTTGGCAATAATATACAGACACCTATGGGGATAAACGCAATATCGATGTTTTTCGAGCGCTAGGAAGCGGCTATCAACAGGAAAGTCCACTTGCAGAGACTTTCCCCAACGGATTCCTCGTGGCTACCATGACAGAACTATAGCGAGGAGTAGGTGTGACTCGCACCTTCGACGCTGGCGCTAACGAGGAAAACGTTCACGAAGGAATTAATTACCACGCCCACATTCACGTTAGAAAGGGTGACCGATCTTGTACATGCACTAATATAGCATAAAAGCCAAAATACTGAGGATAATTACCCCGGCGAACATCATGGTATGGCATTCATAAGAATTTGTACATCCTAATCTATAATAATGCCCTTTGGCTTTTGTAAAGCCGATTTAGTTTAAGTGCTATTAGCCTAAATTGTGAATATTTTTTTTCTGCCATCCATCCAAATACAAAAGCTTACCTGACGGCCGACTTGTTGAAAATACCAAAGGACAGATTACTTCAGGTAGTCACGGTATCAGGGCTTCTTTGTCCTCCGTTCTATACAGAGATGTGTGTGGCACGGGTCAAATGACCAGGCAGGTGGCTGACCGAGCAGACTGCTGAATCAAGTCCTGACACTTTCAAAAGTCATCAAACCTCCTTTGCGATATTGAGAGTATTGCTATATTGGAGGCATGGCTTCAAGTGACTTCTGAAAGTTTCAGGGCTTGATACTATATGTGGAGTGCTTTCGAGGCAACATTGACCTTTGACCTCTAAGTGATGTAACCATATGACCGTGGAGAAGCCGTAAAAATGCCAAGACTGTGCCAAGATGTTCTACAAAAACGTGAAAAATCGCTATATTCACATTGGGCAGTTGGGCTAGTAAGGAGTCGCCCTCTCGATCGTAAGACAGCAGCAGAATGCAGTGTATCAACAATTTCATTTCATTGTGTGCGCTAAGTAACGTACACATTGAAAAGGAAACTTCTTAGTAAAGTGTGCATCAATAGCGCACACTAGAAAGGGCAATTTCCTACTAGTAGGGTCTGGCACAGACAGCGCACTATCCTCTATTAGTAAGGAATTTCGTTTTTAATGTGCGTATGCTGCAATGAAATCCGTTGAATTTCCCTTTCTAGTTTGCGCTGTTGATGTATACTTTACTACGAAGCAAGAAGTTTCCTTATCGATGAAATAATGAGGAAATTGGTCGGTACACTGCTTTCTGCTGTTTTATTAATTGCCATAGCGTAGCACACAATCGAGAGACTCCTTACTAGTAGACTCTAAGTATACACTGTAGCATACCAGTAGCGCAGTTAACGTTTTACAACTTAAATCCAACTTCCAAATTATTGGGCTCACCTTCATATGCACGGATAGTACTCCTTGCTAGGAAAACAGCGCTGGCTTTTTTACACCACAAAAACAACGGCTTCTGGATGTTGGTATGGTAATGGTCGTCACATATGGTAAAGATCGTCAGGGTTAGTTTTCCTCCACTATGGCAGAAAATAGGCACAGTTTTACTGCTAATTACGAATGATCGACGGGTAGTAGCAAGGCTTTTGCATCAAACAAAGCAAGGGATCCTTCTGCTGGCGAGGAAAAGTAGAAATTTTAATACGCATGCGCATTTGAACACAACTGTAATGATGCACTTTCAATCCAGATTCCAGTATACCAGTACCGGCCGCATGGATAAACTGCGCGCGCCGGATACAGTCTATCCATGCGGCCGGTACTAGTATACTGGAATCTGGATTGAAAGTGCATCATTACAGTTATACCTTGAACGCGTGTTCAAATGCGCATGCGTAATAAAATTTCTACTTTTCCTCGCCAGCAGAAGGATCCCTTGCTTTGTTTGATGCAAAAGCCTTGCTACTACCCGTCGATCATTCGTAATTAGCAATAAAACTGTGCCTATATTCTGCCATAGTGGAGGAAAACGAACCCTGACGATCTTTACCACACACGACGACCGTTACAACACCAACACCCAGAAGCAGTGGTTTTTGTTGTGTAAAAAAGCCAGCGCTGTTTTCCTAGCAAGGAGTACTATCCGTGCATATGAAGGTGAGCCCAATGATTTGGAAGTTGGATTTAAGTTGTAAAACGT
Organism: Stappiaceae bacterium; assembly: GCA_964291365.2. Lineage (GTDB taxonomy): Bacteria > Pseudomonadota > Alphaproteobacteria > Rhizobiales > Stappiaceae > JBDWFY01. The sequence goes on along the minus strand of OZ219971.1, from coordinate 56,167 downwards.
TAAGCTTAAAGTCGGTTCACACACCGCGTCGATGCTTGTCGTAACAAAAAGCTAGAAGAGACTCTGATTCAACCGTTGATTGAGCTTCATTCGAATCCTCGTGAATGCGTGCGTGTAAGCCTAAAACGTGAGAGATACTTCATTCATTTCGTTCGCCACTTAAAGCCACTGAAAACGTAGCGTAAGTATACGTCACAAATTTTGCTGGCCTTGCCCTTGCGTCAACCTCATCCCCAGGCCGTTCAGAGCTTTTCAATGGTGCACGCTGAAAAGCGGGAATGCCTGGTACTGTCGATTGCTGTTCACTTGGAACATCCGTGAATGCTTGCCTGTGAGCGTAGCCTTGCCCTCGTGTGAGTGTAAAACTAACGTATGGGTTGGAATGCCACGCAATTATTGGGCAAGCAGTTGGCTCACGCTTCGTTTTCCGTAGTTTTACGTGGCGAATGAAGTATCTCGTTTGTTCAACGCTCACACGCACGCATTCACGGGCGTTCGAGGTAAAGCGCAATCGACAGTACAAGTGTAACGCAGTTTATTGTACAAGTCACGTGCATAGCGTAACGCGTAGTGAGACCTTCCAGTGCGTCGAAAGTCACGAAGATTTTGAGGGCTCCTGTCGCCAACGATCGAGAGGTATGGTTCAAACGCTAGATACCGAGTGTAGTACGATCCATAAAGACCATAAAGAATGAAACTTGTTAAGATAGCGTGTGGCTAGCAAAGACTGGCTTTTCGAAGGAACCATCCGACCGGCCTCCCACTTTTCAGTATGCAACATTGAAAAGCTGGGAAGGGTCTAGGTACGAGGCTACTAGGGTTATCACTTGAAAATTTAAAGCTGAAGCATTTCCCCAGGTATTCCTTCCATACATTAGTCTACATGAAAGCAATTTAGGGCGCTAAAAGTTTTCTCCTCCACATTATATGGCGGTGGTTATACAGGACTGTATTATCGCACGCAAATCGACAAAACAATGGGGTAAATCGCGTAATGAATGCCCAATGGGAATGTAGCGCTTTTTATTGATGTTTTTCTACGTTTTTGAAGAACATCGCAGCATAAAAAGGTGAGCGTAAGCTTTTTACGGCTTCTTCACGGCCCGTATAGACGCATTACGTAGAGGTCAAAGGTCAACGTTGCCAACGTTGGATCAAAAGCACTCCACGATAGAAGTAACGTAGCAATAGAATCAAGTCCTGAAACTTATAGAAGTCACTTGAAACCATGCCTCCAATATAGCATACTCTCAATATCGCGAAGGTTTGGTTTCAAGTGATTTTTGAAAAAATCAGAACTTGAATCTACCGCTAAATTACTTCTATCATGGAGTGCTTGCGATCAAGCGTTGGACCGATTTCGATCTTTGACAAAGAATAAGTGGGCGTGGCCAATGTATGGATGGTAACTTACAGCCACAAGAACCTTACTAAGCCACAGTAATAATACGTAGAATTTATGTGAATAAGAACGTAGGCCTACAGGAGGTTGAAAGCATCGAAAAACAGTTTAAACTACGTTGTTTCAGCAGTCTGCTCGGTCAGTCATCTGCCTGGTCATTTGACCCGTGCCACACCCATCTCTGTATAGAACGGAGGACAAAAAAGCCCTGCATGATGCCGTGACTACCTGGAGTAACCAGTCCTTTGGTATTTTCAACAAATCGGCCGTCAGGTAAGCCTTTGTATTTGGGTGGGTGGCAGAAAAAAATCACGATCTATGCTGATAGCTAGGCCCAGATAAATAATTCTTTTTTTTTTCTACCTATAGTTCATTTCTTCAATGCTTGCAAACATGCCCTATAATTCTTTCAAATGTACCTATAATTCTCATTTCTTGCTCCTCAGATTTCATGCAATCAATAATGAATTTAGTACATACGAAGTGAATGTCAGTAACTGTTATATATACTCCAGTATAACTGAAGCTTCAATGTAGTCTTCAAGTGCACTTTCTAGACTCGACTTGAATGAATTGGCTAGTAACAAATCCCACATCCACATTCCATATTACCACAAGTTGACAGAACAGTAGTTTGGTGCAGCCCAATATCTGGCTACCAGCAGACCAATAGCTATACTATAAGTTGCCTATAATTCTCAAATATTGCTCATTGCTTCTAGGTACATATAATGCTCAAAAAAAATGCCAGCATATATGGGTGAACGAGCCTATACAGCGGACAGCATACTCGCTGTAGTTCTCACAGGAAAATGACTCCATACGGACGGATTTACGTGGTCTACCGTATTGATGAAAGAAGCGGGCGCTACACTGCCTGGAGACGGCGTATCTGTAACACGGACTCTGTCAGTATTCCGTGTAACATACCCTCTATATCCCAACCTGTGGAATCCATCAACCTGGCCCTACACGAAGGCCAGGTACCAGCATTTTGAACAATTCTCTAATACGGTATCACTATGACTATATACATATAATTATACTATATTTTTTCTGCAATTCTGTATCACCAGTATATATTTTTTACTTTTTGACTTCATCATTCGTGTACACGTATATATACATGTATCAAAGAAAAAAAAAAAAAAAAAAAAGATACGCACGGTGCATGCGGACTCCGTTGCTTGCACTATGCTTGCACGGTTACAACATTCGGTATCCGTCCTCTCGGCTTGCGCTATGCGGACGCAGTATAGAGCAGCGCGCGAGACTCCACCCCATGGCCCAGGCAGGCCGGTCGGGCCGCGGGCCCGCGCCCTGAATATTGAATCGCGAATACATATACGCGTACGTGGAGTACGTGAATTGAAAGTGATCGCGCGCGCCGCGCCGCGCAGCTAGCTCTAATAGAAGAGTTGTGGTTTCAATAATTAAAACTCAGATCAGGGCGCCAGCAATACAGGCTCATTGCTCAGCGATTAAAAATATTCTGTAACGTTGCTCTTGGCATGTGAGCAAATCCATGTTTAGTCGCCACCGCACGATACCTTCTACAACAAGAAAAGGCAAGAATGGTCGAGATAACAACGGATGAGCAGTTCTAGTCTGAATTCGGACTTCACATCCCAGGCTCGACCACGATCCATCGCACAGCTTGCCTTTTGAAAGATGCAGGTATGATCCTAAGAACTTTATGTTAATTATGGAATAGCTCATTGAGTGCCGAAACTAGGAACCATGGCATGCACACACACACACGTACACACGCGCGTGTACTCACACACACACACACACACACACACACACACACACACACACACACACACACACACACACACACACACACACACACACACACACACACACACGCACATCAGATCGGTTAGTGAGTCTGACAGTTCGGAGTGATGAGATCATGATGATGTCAAGGCAAGAATTTGTAGGCCATTAGGTATACACTCACTATAGCTAATTGCATGTGTCAGCATGCATGTGTATTTAGCCAGTGTTTGTGCTTACTTTATAGAAAGACTACCTAAAACTTTGGATACCGACTTCAGTGGCCAGCACCCTCATAGTTGGCGTCCACACCTACGACTGATTAAGTTAAAGGTGCTCTGAAACGGAAGTCGTTACGTAATTCAAAAACGCTTGAAGGGCGCGCGCGCGCGCGTTAACGCATTGCGTATAATTATTATTGCGGCGTAAATATGTTCGCGACCACGAGGCCGCTGACCCAACGCGAACGCAAGATCGAGCTATCATGACAGATGCCATCAACGCAAACAGCGTTTGTGTCTCTGAGTCTCAAGCTCCATCGATTACTTGTGGCTGTATGAACAGCTGCCAATCGCGCGAGAATAATAGCTTGGTCACGCGTTCGCGATGACGTTGGATTGACCAATCAGGTTTGTGCTTTGAAAACCGGGTCAGGAATTCAAAAAAGTAGGCGGGCAGTTCGACTTCCGTTTCAGAGCACCTTTAAGTGATGCATGTGTGTACGTTATGAGCAATAGGAGCTTTAAGCTATATATGTGTAGGCTTGGTTGTTAATTCCTGTAACTTACATTTAAGTGCAAACAACCCTGATGACACTGTGCATATTATTGTATTGCACCTGGTAGGCTATAGCTAACACCAATGTTTAATTATTGAGCTGATAAGCTTTATCTATCAATTAAGTCCTGCCATGGGCCCACATGTGAATAGAGTGTCCTACCACTTCTACTACTTTCCCATGCCCAATGACTCGCTTGTCCATAATATTATAGAACATGCTGTGTGTGAAAGAAATATAGTATAATTATGTAGATTGTACATTACTGGGACTATAATCTGAGTGCTAATGTGCGTGTGTACATGTGAAACTTCAGCTTATTGTGAGCAATTCAAATGTACCAAGCATTTAGGTGACTAGCCTGCTGTTAAGATGGCACATCTTTCAACAGTAAGACTCAGCTAAGATGGCACATCTTTAAGCTGAAAGGGTAGTCTGCTGTTAAGATGGCACATCTTTCAACAGTAAGACTAAGCTAAGATGGCACATCTTTAAGCTGAAAGGGTAGCCTGGTGTTAAGATGGCACATCTTTCAACAGTAAGACTCAGCTAAGATGGCACATCTTTAAGCTGAATGAGCATAAGAGTGTGTGAGTAATGTACATGCATACACATGAAACTTCAGCTTGTTGTGTATCAGAGCGAGTGATTGGAATGTACCGAGCATTTAGGACTAGCCTGCTGTTAAGATGGCACATCTTTCAACAGTATAAGACTCAGCTAAGATGGCACATCTTTAAGCTGAAAAGGCATAAGAGTGTGTGAGTAATGTGTGCGTGTAAATGTGAAACTTCAGCTTGTTGTGTATCAGAGTGAGTGATTGGAATGTACCGAGCATTTAGGACTAGCCTGCTGTTAAGATGGCACATCTTTCAACAGTAAGACTCAGCTAAGATGGCACATCTTTAAGCTGAATGAGCATAAGAGTGTGTGAGTAATGTACGTGCGTACATGTGAAGCTTGAGCTTGTTGTGTATCAGTGCGAGTGATTGGAATGTACCAAGCGTTTAGGTGACTAGCCTGCTGTTAAGATGGCACATCTTTCAACAGTAAGACTCAGCTAAGATGGCACATCTTTAAGTTGAAAGTGTATAAGAGTGTGTGAGTAATGTGTGTGTACATGTGAAACTTCAGCTTGTTGTGTGTTAGAGTGAGCAATTCAAATGTACCGAGCATTTAGGTGACTAGCCTGCTATTAAGATGGCACATCTTTCAACTGTAAGACTCAGCTAAGATGGCACATCTTTAAGCTGAAAGGGTAGCCTGATGTTAAGATGGCACATTTTTCAACAGTAAGACTCAGCCAAGATGGCACGTCTTTAAGCTGAATGAGCATAAGAGTGTGTGAGTAATGTACGTGCGTACACGTGAAGCTTCAGCTTGTTGTGTATCAGAGCGAGCGATTGGAATGTACCGAGCATTTAGGACTAGCCTGCTGTTAAGATGGCACATCTTTCAACAGTAAAACTCAGCTAAGATGGCACATCTAGAGTATAAGAGTGTGTGAGTAACGTGCGTGTGTACATTGAAACTTCAGCTTGTTGTGTATCAGAACGAGCGATTGGAATGTACCGAGCATTTAGATGACTAGCCTGCTGTTAAGATGGCACATCTTCAAGCTGAAAGGGTATGAGAGTGTGTGAGCAATAGGCTCGTGTACATGTGAAACTTCGCTTGTTGTGCTTCAGAGTGAGCAATGGAGATGTACATGTACCAAGCATTTAGGTGACTATCCTATAGTTTAGTTGGCTATGGGGAAATATTTGGAACGTAGTCCTCTGTACCACAAGTGTCTAACATTGATGAATGTCCATCTCATTGTATAAAGACTTGGTATGTAGATTGTTATATGCATTAATTATTATTTGTAATACTATAATATTATATTATAGAAGCAGTTCATGGCTACTATGAATGTCGTTGGAGGTAGAGAGAGCTGAAAGAGTGCTGAAGAGGAAATGAAAAAGCAGGAAGCATTCGAATTTTAGCTGTGATTGACTAACTACACCAACTGAGTGGATGTATCTATTATTATGCTATTAACAATTATACGCATGCGCTATATGATATAAGGGATAGAATTGACTGGAACGGGATCGTCAGACGGAGTTGTTACGTACAAGTAGACGGAGGCGGTCCATGCGGTCCGATCGGACAGACGGACAATACTGGATAAAACGGGGTAACTAGACGGACTCAGCACGGATCTGATAGCGGACTCAGTGAAATAATCCGTAAAAAGTGGTCCCAGTACGGGCGACAACGGCACTCGTTATCCTGGACATCGGAGATTCCGTTCCAAGCTCGTCTATACGGCGAACGCGGACCTCGTTCTCCCTGTATACGTGCACGGTTCACGCGGCTACGTTTTCCAGTGTCTGTCATGGCAACTATGAGGAACCCGCTAGGAAAGGTCTCTGCATGTGGATTCTCCTGATGATAGATACTTTCTAGCGCTCGAAAAGCATCTATATTGCGTTTATTCCCATATGTGACTGTATATTCTTGCCAACCACGAAAGTGTGATAACCTAGCATTAACACACATTCGCGACTTTTCTCGCGCCTCGAGCCTAGTGCCAATGGGTTAAACAGTCGGGCCGGAATTATCTATAACGTGCTAGGAGGTAAATACTCGTATGGAGTTTCCTTCATACCTCTGACATGCTCACAAGTATAGATCTAAGGCGCTTGTCCCTGTCCTGAGCATTACTGATATTACTGGTTCACAGTGATAGTGAATATTTTTGAGTACAAGTTTTGATGAATTTCACGGCATGGACACAAAAATAAATACAACTCCAAATTATTATTGTTTAGAAACATGTGGTAAAGCTTTTGGCGACACCATTACATATCTGAAATTTTATGAGTGAAAAGTCTTGCGGCCATGCAGTGAAATACGCGAAATTTTTCACACTTGAAAATATGCACTATCACTGTAAAACTATCAGCAACAGATAATATCTTGCAAATGAATTGTTGTCATAAACACATGTGTACGCACATACAAACGTACGTACAAACACGTACAGACACACATACACACATAAAGGTACACACACCAACACATAAAAATATACACCACATACATGTATAGATAACTACAAGCATACTTGGTATACACAAATGTACAAGAGCACATATATATATATATATGTGACCCTCCACGAGAAAACCAAGCATAATGCGCTGGACATCAATCTGAGATACAGGCCATAATAATCGCCTGGGCTGATAATTATCGAATTTCACTTTTTGGCATGGATCGATAGAGGAATCGTTCCTCTACACGAAAATCTGCTTCGTTGCTTCTAGAACGCCATACTTACCGAGTTATGGCTTGAAGAAGTCAGCGGTGTAGCTACATAGAGCGTTCATGGCACGGACCTGTTGCTGTAGGCAACCGTGGCAGCTGCGAATAAAACAGTCTCCAGCCACTTTTCTTCTTCGATTTTGTGTACAAACGAGCCTTAGAAACGCTTGTCTTCTCGTTCTTTTTCATCGAAACGGCGAGTGCTGCTCTCGTTCGAGCGTTTTGGCAGCCATCTAGCTCGTTGACTTTGTGGGTGGGGCCACGGATTTTTAATAAACGGCGAGTATACGGACTTCCGCGTGCAATGTACGTAGCAATGTTTCATTGCACTTTCTGCAAAACTTTAGTACGGGCGATCCGGGTACATTTTGGCTCATATCTCCATGACTATACGGGCTAGAGACTTCAAATTTGCTGGAGCAGCAGTTCAAAGGTTGTAGTTGGTAATGGTGGCCTTAACTCGAAATCGGTTGTCAGCGCATTATGCTTGGTTTTGTCATGGAAGGTCACATATACCAACACACATGTACACATACATACATATTATATCAAAAGCACATAAATGTCATATACACAGGTGCATATAAACGTACAAACACATATACGCATACGAACACACACAAATATGTATTCATCACATACGTGTGTACACATATACATACACTCACATACACACACATACACTGATTTGTAGCAATAGTGAAAATTTTCAAGTGTGAAAGCTTTCTTGGATTAACGACATAGCCATAAAACTTTTCACTAACAAAATTAATTTCAAACTCATAACAGTTGTATTGCATGGCTAGAACCTTTATGACATGTTTAATAATTACAACTCAAGAATTGATGATTCACTTGCAGGATATTGTCTGGCAAACATTGTTGATAATAATATTTTTGTGTAGTGAATGACATGGCTGCAAAATTTATCAATCATAAATTTTCAAGTTTATAACAGGTGTATTGCCTGGCCAGTCACTTTACTGAGCAGAAATTCAAAATTGACAATTCATTTATGGTGTATAGTCCGGCAAATATTGCTGGTAGCAGTATTAGTGCATATTTGAGTGTGAAAATTTTCGCGGATTTCTAGACACGATCGCAAAAAGTTTCACTCACAAAGTGTCAAGTATGTAATATCTATATTACATCACCGAAAGATTTATCATACATTTTTGAGCTCTATTTACGAAAATTAATACAACTCAAACATTGATGATTTGTTTGCAGGATATTGTTTGTAAACATTATTGATAACGTATACATAATATGAGTATGAAACTTTTTGCTGATTTCACAGCATGGATATGAAAACTCATGCACTCGTGAAATTTCAAATTCATAATGTGTGGCTGGAAGCTTTTACCATTTGACATTGCTTTTAAAAATTTGTTGGATATTGTCAGGCTGATAATGCTGATTTATTATGATAGTGAATATTTCTGAGTGTGAAAAATATTACTGATTTCATGACATGGCCACAAAAATTTTTGCTCGTAAAATTTCAAGTTCATAAGGTATTGCATGATTGGACACTTTACCACATAATAGTTTTAAGCAGAAATACTTACAACTTCAAAATTGATGATTCATTTGAGTTATGTTGTCCGGCAAACATTGCTGTTTTGCGTCACCGAAAGCTTCACCACATTTCTGAGTAGAAACAGTTACATCACAATTGACGATTCAGATATTGTCTGTTGTTGATAGTACTGATTTACGGTGATAGTAAAAATATTAAGTGTGATAATTTCACTACATGCCTGCAAAAATTTCCACTCGTAAAATTTCAGTTATGTAACGGCATCGCTGAAAGCTTTACCACATGTTTCTGAGCAGAAATAATTTGGAGTTGTAATTATTTTTGCGCCCATGCTGATTTCCGCGAAAATCTTCGTATTCAAATATTCACTCTCACTGTGAACCAGTAATATCAGCAATGCTCAGGTGCATTAAGGGCCGGGACAGGCACCTTAGATCTACACTTGTGAGCATGTCAGAGATATAAAGCAAACTCCATATGAATGTTTACCTCCTACCATATTGTAGATAATTCTGGCGTGACCATTAGCACTAGGCTCGAGAAAGCTCTCGAACGTGTGTTAACGCAGGGTGTATCACACTTTCTTGGTTGGCAAGAATAAACTGTCGTCTATGGGAATAAATGCAATATCGATGCTTTTCGAGCACTAGGAAGCGGCTATCAGCAGGAAAGTCCACATGCAGTGAACTTCCCTAGTTGGTTCCTCATAGCTACCATGACAGAACTATAGCGAGTATGCTGTCCGCTGTATAGGCCGCCGAAGCCGTTCTCCTATATAGATAACTCCGGCATGTCCGTTTGGCCCATTGGAACTAGGTTTGAAGTGCGAGAAAAGAGTGAACATGTGTTAATGCGGGGTGTATAGCACTTCCTTAGGGCCTAGGGGTGGGAAGAGCCCGAGGCTATGTAACGTTACCAGTTTGCCTGAAGCCTCCACTGGTACGGTACGGTGCTGTCGTTGTTGTAGCCGTATCCTGGTTTCCCCACAAGCTAATCTTTGATCCATAAACGTGACACCACGAGGGAAATATTACAAAGATGCGCTAAATTAGAGCATGCTGCCGCAGTTGTTTCTGAGCGCAAAATTTCAGCACAAGAGATTGCATGCGATTCTGAACAGAGTCTATAAAGTGGCGCATACATACATACATACACCATATTATTGCAGGCATTGCTGTACAGTTTATGTGGGGCTCGCTCAGGCTCGCCCCAATAAATCAATAGCTTCAATCACCATGTTGAAGCTGTTGATTGTTGTTGGTGTTAATGCTATATCCGTTGTTGAAGCTGTTGATTGTTGTTGATGTTGTTAAATCTGTTGTTGAATCTGTTGTTGAAGCTGTTAATTGTTGATTATGATTGTTGAAGCTGTTGAATCTGTTGATCTTGTTAGTATAGTCTAAGCTGTTGATTGTTGGTTATAATTGTTGAAGCTGTTGAATCTGTTGATCACCATGTTGAAGCTGTTAGTATTGTTCTTGATGTTGTTGAATCTGTTACTATTGATTGTTGTTGAACATGTTGATTGTTGAAGCTGTTGAATCTGATTGTGTTGAGTCTGCTGTTGAGGCTGTTGACTGTTGAAGTTGTTGAATGTGTTGTTTAGTCAATTGATCACCATGTTGAAGTTGTTGATTGTTGTTGATGTTGTTGAATCTGTTGTTGAAGCTGTTGATTGTTGATCATGGTTGTTAAAGCTGTTGAATCTGTTGTTGAATCTGCTGTTGAATCTGTTGTTCTTGTTAGTATAGTTGAAGCTGTTGATTGTCAGTTATGACTGTTGAGGCTGTTGAATCTGTTGATCACCAAGTGGAAGCTGTTAATTGTTGATGTTATTAAATCTGTTGCTATTGACAATTGTTGAATCCGTTGTTGAAGCTGTTGATTGTTGAAGCTGTTAAATCTGAAGTTGTTGAATCTGTTGTTGAAGCTGTTGAATCTGTTGTTTAAACGGTTGATCATCTTGTTGAAGTTGTTGATTGTTGTTGATATTGTTTAATCTGTTGTTGAAGCTGTTGATTGTTGGATAGATTGGTGAGGCTGTTAAATCTGTTAATCTTATTAGCATAGTTGAAGCTGTTGATTGTTAGTACAGTCTATTTCACCATGTTGAAGCTGTTGAATCTGTTGATTGTTATTGGCATTTGTAATGTTAAATCTGGTGTTGTTGAAGCTGTTTATTGTTGATGGTGTTGAATTAGTTGTTGAATCTGTTGATTGTTGATTATAATTGTTGAAGCAGTTCTTGAATCTGTTGATCTTGTTAGTATAGTTGAAGCTGTTGATTGTTGGCTATGATAGTTGAAGCTGTTGAATCTGTTGATCACCATGTTGAACCTGTTAACTGTTGTTGATATTGTTGAATCTGTTGCTGATAATTGTTGTTAAATCTGTTTTAGAATCTATTGATTTTTGAAGCTGTTGAATCTGAAGTGGTTGAACCTGTTGTTGAAGCTCTTGATTGTAGAAGCTGTTGAATTTGTTGTTTAATCTGTTGATCACCATGTGGAAGTTGTTGATTGTACTTGATGTTGAATCTGTTGTTGATGAAGCTGTTGATTGTTGAAGCTGTTGAATCTGAAGTAGTTGAATCTGTTGTTGAAGCTGTTGATTGTTGTTGATGTTGTTGAATCTGTTGTTGAAGCTTTTGATTGTTGAAGCTGTTGAATCTGTTATTAGTATAGCTGAAGCTGTTGATTGTCAGTACAGTCTATTGCGTCTAAGAGTAGGCTCGTCCCAATAAATCGATAGCTCATGTTGAAGCTGTTGACTGTTGAAGCTGTTAAACCTGTTGTTGAAGCTGTTGGTGTTGTTGGTGTTGTTGATGCTAAATCTGTTGTTGAAGTTGTTGGTTGTTGTTGATGTTGTTGAATCTGTTGTTTAAGCTGTTGATCATGATTATTGAAGCTGTTGTTGAATCTGTTAATCTAGTTAGAATAGTTGAAGCTGTTGATTGTTGGTTATGATTGTTGAAGCTGTTGAATATGTTGATTACCATGTTGAAACTGTGAATTGTTGATGTTGTTGAATCTGTTTCTGTTGTTGAATCTGCTGTTGTTGAGGCTGTTGATTATTGAAGCTGCTAAATCTCAAGTTGTTGAATCTGTTGTTGAAGCTGTTGAATCTGTTGTTTAATCTGTTGATCACCATGTTGAAGTTATTAATATTGAATCTGTTGTTGAAGCTGTTAAATCTAAACTTGTAGAATCTGTTATTAAAGCTGATGATCACCATATTGAAGTTATTTGTTGTTGAATCTGTTGTTGTTGAAGCTGTTAAATCTGAAGTTGTTGAATCTGTTGTTAAAGCTGTTGATTGTTGAAGGTGTTGAATCTGTTGTTTAATGTTGATCACATTGTTGAAGTTGTTGATGTTGTTTAATCTGTTGTTGATGCTGTTGATTGTTGGTATGATTGTTGAAGCTGTTGAATCTGTTGATCTTGTTAGTATAGTTTAAGCTGTTGATTGTTAGTACAGTCTATCTTGTGTAAGTGTCGGCTTGCCCCAATAGATCAATAGCTTCAATCACAATGTTGAAGCTGTTGATTGTTGTTGGTATTGTTGATGTTATATCTGTTGTTGTTGAAGTTGTTGACTGTCGTTGATGTTGAATCGGTTGTTGATGCTGTTGATTGTTGATTATGATTGTTGAAGCTGTTGTTGAATCTGCTAATCTTGTTAGTATATTTAAAGCTGTTGATTGTTGGTTATGATTGTTGAAGCTGTTAAATCTGTTGATCACCATGTTGAAACTGTTAAATGTTGATGTTCAATCTGTTGCTGTTGACTGTTGTTGAATCTGCTGTTGAAGCTGTTGATTAATCTGTTGATTGTAGAAGCTATTGAATCTGAAGTTGTTGAATTTGTTGTTGAAGCTGTAGATTGTTGAAGCTGTTAAATCTGAAGAAGTTGAATCTGTTGAATCTGTTGATTGTTGTTGATGTAGTTGAATCTGTTGTTGAAGGTTTTCATTGTTGGTTATGATTGTTGAAGCTGTTAAATCTGTTGTTGAAGCTGTTGATTGTTGTAGGCTATATAATGTGCTCTAGAGAGCTATAACTTTGTTGAAGCAGTTGAATCTGTTGTTGAAACTTGATTGTTGTAGGCTATTATGTGCTCTAGAGAGCTCTAGATTTGTTGAAGCTGTTGATTGTTGTAGGCTGTTAAGTGCTGTAGAAAGCTCTCGTTTTGTTGAAATTGTTGATTCTGTTGTTGTTGAAGATGTTGATTGTTGTAGGCTACATTATGTGTTCTAGAGAGCTCTAGGTTTGTTGAAGCTGTTGAATCTGTTGTTGAAGCTCTTGATTGTTGAAGGCTATTATGTGCTATAGAGAGCTCTAGTTTCGTTGAAGCTGTTGAATCTGTTGTTGAAGCTGTTGATTGTTGTAGGCTATTTTGTGCTCTAGAGAGCTCTAGTTTTGTTGAAGCTGTTGAATCTGTTGTTGTTAAAGCTGTTGATTGTTATAGGCTACATTATGTGCTCTATAGAACTCCAGTTTAGTTGAAGCTGTTGAATCTGTTGTTGTTAAAGCTGTTGATTGTTATAGGCTACATTATGTGTTCTATAGAGCTCCAGTTTAGTTGAAGCTGTTGAATCTATTGTTGTTGAAGCTGTTGATTGTTGTAGGCTATTATATGCTCTAGTTTTGTTGAAGCTGTTGAATGTGTTGTTGAATCTGTTGATTGTTGTAGGCTACATTATGTGCTCTAGAGAGCTCAAGTTTTGTTGAAGCTGTTGAATCTGTTGTTGAAGCTGTTGATTGTTGTAGGCTATTATGTGCTCTAGAGAACTCTAGTTTTGTTGAAGCTGTTAAATCTGTTGTTGTTAAAGCTGTTGATTGTTATAGGCTACATTATGTGCTCTATAGAGCTCCAGTTTAGTTGAAGCTGTTGAATCTATTGTTGAAGCTGTTGATTGTTGTAGGCTATTATGTGCTCTAGTTTTGTTGAAGCTGTTGAATGTGTTGTTGAATCTGTTGATTGTTGTAGGCTACATTACGTGCTCTAGAGAGCTCAAGTTTTGTTGAAGCTGTTGAATCTGTTGTTGAAGCTGTTGATTGTTGTAGGCTATTATGTGCTCTAGAGAGCTCTAGTTTTGTTAAAGCTGTTGAATTTGTTGTTGTTGAAGATGTTGATTGTTGTAGGCTACATTATATGTCCTAAAGAACTATAGTTTTGTTGAAGTTTTTGAATCTGTTGTTGAAGCTGTAGTTGTTGAATCTGTTGTTGAAGCTGTTGATTAATGAAGCTGTTGATTCTGTTGTTTAATCTGTTGATAACCATGTTGAAGTTGTTGATTGCTGTTTATGTTGTTGAATCTGTTGTTGAAGCTATTGATTGTTGGTATTGTTGAAGGTGTTGAATAGGTTGATCTTGTTTATATAACTAAAGCTGTCAATTGTTAGTACAGTCTATCTTGTGTAAGTGTAGGCTCGCCCAAATAAATCAATAGCTTCAATCACACCGTTGAAGCTGTTGAATCTGTTGTTGAACCTGTTGAAAGTTGTTGGTGTTGTTAATGTTAAACTTGTTGTTGAGCCTGTTGATTGTTGTTGATGTTGTTGAATCTGTTGTTGAAGCTATTGATTGTTGATTATGATTATTGAAGCTGTTGTTGAGTCTGTTAATCTTGTTAGTATGTTTAAAGCTGTTGATTGTTGGTTATGATTGTAGAAGCTGTTGAATCAGTTGATCACCATGATGAAACTGTTAAATGTTGTTGATATTGTGGAATCTGTTGTTGACTGTTGCAGAAGCTGTTGATTGTTGAAGCTGTAGTTGTTGAATCTGTTGTTGAAGCTGTTGATTGTTGAAGCTGTTGAATCTGTTGTTTAATCTGTTGATAACAATGTTAAATGTGTTGAGTGTTGTTGATGTTGTTAAATTTGTTGTTGAAGCTGATGATTGTTGGTATTGTTGAAGCTGTTGATCTTGTTAGTATAATTAAAGCTGTTGATTGTTAGTACAGTCTATCTTGTTTAAGTGTAGGGTCACCCCAATAAATCAATAGCTTCAATCACCATGTTGAAGCTGTTGAATCCGTTGTTGAAGCAGTTGATAGTTGTTGGTGTTGTTGATGTTAAACCTGTTGTTGTTGAAGCTGTTGATTGTTGTTGATATTGTTGAAATTGTTGTTGAATCTGTTGTTGAAAATGTTGATTGTTGATTATGATTTTTGAAGTTGTTGAATCTGTTGTTGAATCCGTTGATCTTGTTAGTATAGTTGAAGCATTTGATTGTTGGTTATGATTGTTGAAGCTGTTGAATCTGTTGATATTGTTAGTATAGTTGAAGCTGTTGATAGTTAGTACAGTCTATTGTGTGTAAGAGTAGGTTCGTCCAAATAAATCAATAACTAGCCTCGTCCCCAGGCCCGAAAAGAGGGCCGGGTACACACTGTCTGCGCACGCGCCAAAGTGTACCGAAAATCCTGGTACATCGTATATTTCCGTAAAACAATCCGTAAACTATGGTACATGACTTATGATTTCATGCTAAATCTGCCTCGACATTGACATCGCTTACTGCTAACAACGAGAACGGATCCGTTAGATATCGGATACACGAACGCTTTGTCAGAAAGCCTAGCTTCGGCTGATACTGTCGTGCCCTGGATAGCCAGCGGTCATAGCCACGTGTTTGTTGTTAGTTTACAAATAATTTTACCGTAATATACGGATGAGTTAGCGCATGCGCATACAATGTGTACCAGGCCCTCGTTGATTGTTGTAGGCTACATTATGTGCTCTAGAGAGCTCAAGTTTTGTTGAAGCTGTTGAATCTGTTGTTGAAGCTGTTGATTGTTGTAGGCTATTATGTGCTCTAGAGAGCTCTAGATTTGTTGAAGCTGTTGATTGTTGTAGGCTGTTAAGTGCTGTAGAAAGCTCTTGTTTTGTTGAAGCTGTTGAATCTGAAGTTGTTGAATCTGTTGTTAAAGCTGTTGATTGTTGAAGGTGTTGAATCTGTTGTTTAATGTTGATCACATTGTTGAAGTTGTTGATGTTGTTTAATCTGTTGTTGATGCTGTTGATTGTTGGTATGATTGTTGAAGCTGTTGAATCTGTTGATCTTGTTAGTATAGTTTAAGCTGTTGATTGTTAGTACAGTCTATCTTGTGTAAGTGTCGGCTTGCCCCAATAGATCAATAGCTTCAATCACAATGTTGAAGCTGTTGATTGTTGTTGGTATTGTTGATGTTATATCTGTTGTTGTTGAAGTTGTTGACTGTCGTTGATGTTGAATCGGTTGTTGATGCTGTTGATTGTTGATTATGATTGTTGAAGCTGTTGTTGAATCTGCTAATCTTGTTAGTATATTTAAAGCTGTTGATTGTTGGTTATGATTGTTGAAGCTGTTAAATCTGTTGATCACCATGTTGAAACTGTTAAATGTTGATGTTAAATCTGTTGCTGTTGACTGTTGTTGAATCTGCTGTTGAAGCTGTAGATTGTTGAAGCTGTTAAATCTGAAGAAGTTGAATCTGTTGATTGTTGTTGATGTGGTTGAATCTGTTGTTGAAGGTTTTCATTGTTGGTTATGATTGTTGAAGCTGTTGAATCTGTTGTTGAAGCTGTTGATTGTTGTAGGCTATATTATGTGCTCTAGAGAGCTATAACTTTGTTGAAGCAGTTGAATCTGTTGTTGAAACTTGATTGTTGTAGGCTATTATGTGCTCTAGAGAGCTCTAGATTTGTTGAAGCTGTTGATTGTTGTAGGCTGTTAAGCGCTGTAGAAAGCTCTCGTTTTGTTGAAATTGTTGATTCTGTTGTTGTTGAAGATGTTGATTGTTGTAGGCTACATTATGTGTTCTAGAGAGCTCTAGGTTTGTTGAAGTTGTTGAATCTGTTGTTGAAGCTCTTGATTGTTGAAGGCTATTATGTGCTATAGAGAGCTCTAGTTTCGTTGAAGCTGTTGAATCTGTTGTTGAAGCTGTTGATTGTTGTAGGCTATTTTGTGGTCTAGAGAGCTCTAGTTTTGTTGAAGTTGTTGAATCTGTTGTTGTTGAAGCTGTTGATTGTTGTAGGCTATTGTGTGCTCTAGAGAGCTCTAGTTTTGTTGAAGCTGTTGAATCTGTTGTTGTTAAAGCTGTTGATTGTTATAGGCTACATTATGTGCTCTATAGAACTCCAGTTTAGTTGAAGCTGTTGAATCTGTTGATTGTTGTAGGCTATTATGTGCTCTAGTTTTGTTGAAGCTGTTGAATGTGTTGTTGAATCTGTTGATTGTTGTAGGCTACATTATGTGCTCTAGAGAGCTCAAGTTTTGTTGAAGCTGTTGAATCTGTTGTTGTTTAAGCTGTTGATTGTTATAGGCTACATTATGTGCTCTATAGAGCTCCAGTTTAGTTGAAGCTGTTGAATCTGTTGTTGTTGAAGCTGTTGATTGTTGTAGGCTATTATGTGCTCTAGAGAGCTCTAGTTTTGTTGAAGCTGTTGAATCTGTTGTTGTTAAAGCTGTTGATTGTTATAGGCTACATTATGTGCTCTATAGAGCTCCACTTTAGTTGAAGCTGTTGAATCTGTTGTTGTTGAAGCTGTTGATTGTTGTAGGCTATTATGTGCTCTAGTTTTGTTGAAGCTGTTGAATGTGTTGTTGAATCTGTTGATTGTTGTAGGCTACATTATGTGCTCTAGAGAGCTCAAGTTTTGTTGAAGCTGTTGAATCTGTTGTTGAAGCTGTTGATTGTTGTAGGCTATTATGTGCTCTAGAGAGCTCTAGATTTGTTGAAGCTGTTGATTGTTGTAGGCTGTTAAGTGCTGTAGAAAGCTCTTGTTTTGTTGAAGCTGTTGAATCTGAAGTTGTTGAATCTGTTGTTAAAGCTGTTGATTGTTGAAGGTGTTGAATCTGTTGTTTAATGTTGATCACATTGTTGAAGTTGTTGATGTTGTTTAATCTGTTGTTGATGCTGTTGATTGTTGGTATGATTGTTGAAGCTGTTGAATCTGTTGATCTTGTTAGTATAGTTTAAGCTGTTGATTGTTAGTACAGTCTATCTTGTGTAAGTGTCGGCTTGCCCCAATAGATCAATAGCTTCAATCACAATGTTGAAGCTGTTGATTGTTGTTGGTATTGTTGATGTTATATCTGTTGTTGTTGAAGTTGTTGACTGTCGTTGATGTTGAATCGGTTGTTGATGCTGTTGATTGTTGATTATGATTGTTGAAGCTGTTGTTGAATCTGCTAATCTTGTTAGTATATTTAAAGCTGTTGATTGTTGGTTATGATTGTTGAAGCTGTTAAATCTGTTGATCACCATGTTGAAACTGTTAAATGTTGATGTTAAATCCGTTGCTGTTGACTGTTGTTGAATCTGCTGTTGAAGCTGTAGATTGTTGAAGCTGTTAAATCTGAAGAAGTTGAATCTGTTGATTGTTGTTGATGTTTGAATCTGTTGTTGAAGGTTTTCATTGTTGGTTATGATTGTTGAAGCTGTTGAATCTGTTGTTGAAGCTGTTGATTGTTGTAGGCTATTTATGTGCTCTAGAGAGCTCTTTGTTGAAGCAGTTGAATCTGTTGTTGAAACTTTATTGTTGTAGGCTATTATGTACTCTAGAGAGCTCTAGATTTGTTGAAGCTGTTGATTGTTGTAGGCTGTTAAGCGCTGTAGAAAGCTCTCGTTTTGTTGAAATTGTTGATTCTGTTGTTGTTGAAGATGTTGATTGTTGTAGGCTACATTATGTGCTCTAGAGAGCTCTAGGTTTGTTGAAGCTGTTGAATCTGTTGTTGAAGCTCTTGATTGTTGAAGGCTATTATGTGCTATAGAGAGCTCTAGTTTCGTTGAAGCTGTTGAATCTGTTGTTGAAGCTGTTGATTGTTGTAGGCTATTTTGTGGTCTAGAGAGCTCTAGTTTTGTTGAAGTTGTTGAATCTGTTGTTGTTGAAGCTGTTGATTGTTGTAGGCTAGTGTGCTCTAGAGAGCTCTAGTTTTGTTGAAGCTGTTGAATCTGTTGTTGTTAAAGCTGTTGATTGTTATAGGCTACATTATGTGCTCTATAGAACTCCAGTTTAGTTGAAGCTGTTGAATCTGTTGATTGTTGTAGGCTATTATGTGCTCTAGTTTTGTTGAAGCTGTTGAATGTGTTGTTGAATCTGTTGATTGTTGTAGGCTACATTATGTGCTCTAGAGAGCTCAAGTTTTGTTGAAGCTGTTGAATCTGTTGTTGAAGCTGTTGATTGTTATAGGCTACATTATGTGCTCTATAGAGCTCCAGTTTAGTTGAAGCTGTTGAATCTGTTGCTGTTGATTGTTGTAGGCTATTATGTGCTCTAGAGAGCTCTAGTTTTGTTGAAGCTGTTGAATCTGTTGTTGTTAAAGCTGTTGATTGTTATAGGCTACATTATGTGCTCTATAGAGCTCCACTTTAGTTGAAGCTGTTGAATCTGTTGTTGTTGAAGCTGTTGATTGTTGTAGGCTATTATATGCTCTAGTTTTGTTGAAGCTGTTGAATGTGTTGTTGAATCTGTTGATTGTTGTAGGCTACATTATGTGCTCTAGAGAGCTCAAGTTTTGTTGAAGCTGTTGAATCTGTTGTTGAAGCTGTTGATTGTTGTAGGCTATTATGTGCTCTAGAGAGCTCTAGATAATTATGTTGAAGCTGTTGATTGTTGTAGGCTGTTAAGTGCTGTAGAAAGCTCTTGTTTTGTTGAAATTGTTGATTCTGTTGTTGTTGAAGATGTTGATTGTTGTAGGCTACATTATGTGTTCTAGAGAGCTCTAGTTTTGTTGAAGCTGTTGAATCTGTTGTTGAAGCTCTTGATTGTTGAAAGCTATTATGTGATATAGAGAGCTCTAGTTTCGCTGAAGCTGTTGAATCTGTTGTTGAAGCTGTTGATTGTTGTAGGCTATTTTGTGCTCTAGAGAGCTCTAGTTTTGTTGAAGCTGTTGAATCTGTTGTTGTTAAAGCTGTTGATTGTTATAGGCTACATTATGTGCTCTATAGAGCTCCAGTTTAGTTGAAGCTGTTGAATCTGTTGATTGTTGTAGGCTATTATGTGCTCTAGTTTTGTTGAAGCTGTTGAATGTGTTGTTGAAGCTGTTGATTGTTGTAGGCTATTATGTGCTCTAGAGAGCTCTAGATTTGTTGAAGCTGTTGAATCTGTTGTTGAAGCTCTTGATTGTTGAAAGCTATTATGTGATATAGAGAGCTCTAGTTTCGTTGAAGCTGTTGAATCTGTTGTTGAAGCTGTTGATTGTTGTAGGCTATTTTGTGCTCTAGAGAGCTCTAGTTTTGTTGAAGCTGTTGAATCTGTTGTTGATGAAGCTGTTGATTGTTGTAGGCTATTGTGTGCTCTAGAGAGCTCTAGTTTTGTTGAAGCTTTTGAATCTGTTGTTGTTAAAGCTGTTGATTGTTGTAGGCTATTATATGCTCTAGTTTTGTTGAAGCTGTTGAATGTGTTGTTGAATCTGTTGATTGTTGTAGGCTACATTATGTGCTCTAGAGAGCTCAAGTTTTGTTGAAGCTGTTGAATCTGTTGTTGAAGCTGTTGATTGTTGCAGGCTATTATGTGCTCTAGATAGCTCTAGATTTGTTGAAGCTGTTGATTGTTGTAGGCTGTTAAGTGCTGTAGAAAGCTCTTGTTTTGTTGAAATTGTTGATTCTGTTGTTGTTGAAGATGTTGAATGTTGTAGGCTACATTATTTGTTCTAGAGAGCTCTAGTTTTGTTGAAGCTGTTGAATCTGTTGTTGAAGCTCTTGATTGTTGAAAGCTATTATGTGATATAGAGAGCTCTAGTTTCGTTGAAGCTGTTGAATCTGTTGTTGAAGCTGTTGATTGTTGTAGGCTATTTTGTGCTCTAGAGAGCTCTAGTTTTGTTGAAGCTGTTGAATCTGTTGTTGATGAAGCTGTTGATTGTTGTAGGCTATTGTGTGCTCTAGACAGCTCTAGTTTTGTTGAAGCTGTTGAATCTGTTGTTGTTAAAGCTGTTGATTGTTATAGGCTACATTATGTGCTCTATAGAGCTCCAGTTTAGTTGAAGCTGTTGAATCTGTTGATTGTTATAGGCTATTATATGCTCTAGTTTTGTTGAAGCTGTTGAATGTGTTGTTGAATCTGTTGATTGTTGTACGCTACATTATGTGCTCTAGAGAGCTCAAGTTTTATTGAAGCTGTTGAATCTGTTGTTGTTGAAGCTGTTGATTGTTGTAGGCTATTATGTGCTCTAGAGAGCTCTAGTTTTGTTGAAGCTGTTGAATCTGTTGTTGTTAAAGCTGTTGAATGTTATAGGCTACATTATGTGCTCTATAGAGCTCCAGTTTAGTTGAAGCTGTTGAATCTGTTGTTGTTAAAGCTGTTGATTGTTGTAGGCTATTATATGCTCTAGTTTTGTTGAAGCTGTTGAATGTGTTGTTGAATCTGTTGATTGTTGTAGGCTACATTATGTGCTCTAGAGAGCTCAAGTTTTGTTGAAGCTGTTGAATCTGTTGTTGAAGCTGTTGATTGTTGTAGGCTATTATGTGCTCTAGGGAGCTCTAGTTTTGTTGAAGCTGTTGAATCTGTTGTTGTTAAAGCTGTTGATTGTTATAGGCTACATTATGTGCTCTATAGAGCTCCAGTTTAGTTGAAGCTGTTGACTCTATTGTTGCTGAAGCTGTTGATTGTTGTGGGCTATTATGTGCTCTAGTTTTGTTGAAGCTGTTGAATGTGTTGTTGAATCTGTTGATTGTTGTAGGCTACATTACGTGCTCTAGAGAGCTCAAGTTTTGTTGAAGCTGTTGAATCTGTTGTTGAAGCTGTTGATTGTTGTAGGCTATTATGTGCTCTAGAGAGCTCTAGTTTTGTTAAAGCTGTTGAATTTGTTGTTGTTGAAGATGTTGATTGTTGTAGGCTACATTATATGTCCTAAAGAACTATAGTTTTGTTGAAGTTTTTGAATCTGTTGTTGAAGCTGTAGTTGTTGAATCTGTTGTTGAAGCTGTTGATTGATGAAGCTGTTGATTCTGTTGTTTAATCTGTTGATAACCATGTTGAAGTTGTTGATTGCTGTTTATGTTGTTGAATCTGTTGTTGAAGCTATTGATTGTTGGTATTGTTGAAGGTGTTGAATAGGTTGATCTTGTTTATATAACTAAAGCTGTCAATTGTTAGTACAGTCTATCTTGTGTAAGTGTAGGCTCGCCCAAATAAATCAATAGCTTCAATCACACCGTTGAAGCTGTTGAATCTGTTGTTGAACCTGTTGAAAGTTGTTGGTGTTGTTAATGTTAAACTTGTTGTTGAGCCTGTTGATTGTTGTTGATGTTGTTGAATCTGTTGTTGAAGCTATTGATTGTTGATTATGATTATTGAAGCTGTTGTTGAGTCTGTTAATCTTGTTAGTATATTTGAAGCTGTTGATTGTTGGTTATGATTGTAGAAGCTGTTGAATCAGTTGATCACCATGATGAAACTGTTAAATGTTGTTGATATTGTGGAATCTGTTGTTGTTGACTGTTGCAGAAGCTGTTGATTGTTGAAGCTGTAGTTGTTGAATCTGTTGTTGAAGCTGTTGATTGTTGAAGCTGTTGAATCTGTTGTTTAATCTGTTGATAACAATGTTAAATGTGTTGATTGTTGTTGATGTTGTTAAATTTGTTGTTGAAGCTGATGATTGTTGGTATTGTTGAAGCTGTTGATCTTGTTAGTATAATTAAAGCTGTTGATTGTTAGTACAGTCTATCTTGTTTAAGTGTAGGGTCACCCCAATAAATCAATAGCTTCAATCACCATGTTGAAGCTGTTGAATCCGTTGTTGAAGCTGTTGATAGTTGTTGGTGTTGTTGATGTTAAACCTGTTGTTGTTGAAGCTGTTGATTGTTGTTGATGTTGTTGAAATTGTTGTTGAATCTGTTGTTGAAAATGTTGATTGTTGATTATGATTTTTGAAGTTGTTGAATCTGTTGTTGAATCCGTTGATCTTGTTAGTATAGTTGAAGCATTTGATTGTTGGTTATGATTGTTGAAGCTGTTGAATCTGTTGATATTGTTAGTATAGTTGAAGCTGTTGATAGTTAGTACAGTCTATTGTGTGTAAGAGTAGGTTCGACCAAATAAATCAATAACTAGCCTCGTCCCCAGGCCCGAAAAGAGGGCCGGGTACACACTGTCTGCGCATGCGCCAAAGTGTACCGAAAATCCTGGTACATCGTATATTTCCGTAAAACAATCCGTAAACTATGGTACATGACTTACGATTTCATGCTAAATCTGCCTCGACATTGACATCGCTTACTGCTAACAACGAGAACGGATCCGTTAGATATCGGATACACGAACGCTTCGTCAGAAAGCCTAGCTTCGGCTGATACTGTCGTGCCCTGGATAGCCAGCGGTCAAAGCCACGTGTTTGTTGTTAGTTTACAAATAATTTTACAGTAATATACGGATGAGTTAGCGCATGCGCATACAATGTGTACCAGGCCCTCTTTTCGGGCCTGGGGACGAGGCTAATCAATAGCTTCAATCACCATGTTGAGGCTATTGACTGTTGAAGCTGTTAAATCTGTTGTTGAAGATGTTGATTGTTGAAGCTATTGAATCTGAAGTAGTTCAATCTGTTGTTGAAGCTGATGATAGCTGAAGCTGTTGAATCTGTTGTTCAATCTGTTGTTCACCATGATGAAGTTGTTGATTGTAGTTGATGTTGCTGAATCTGTTGTTGAAGCTGTTGATTGTTGTTGATGTCGTTGAATCTGTTGTTGTTGAAGCTTTTGATTGCTGGTTTTGATTATTGAAGCTGTTGAATCTGTTGATCTTGTTAGTATAGTTGAAGCTGTTGATTGTTAGTACAGTCTATCTTGTGTAAAAGAGTAGACTCGCCCCAATAATTCAATAGCTTCATTAACCATGTTGAAGCTGTTGATTATTGAAGCTGTTGAATCTGTTGTTGCTGTTGATTGTTAAAGCTGTTAAATCTGAAGTAGTTGAATCTGTTGTTGAAGCTGTTGATTGTTAAAGCTGTTAAATCTGAAGTTGTTCAATCTGTTGTTGAAGCTGATGATTGTTGAAGCTGTTAAATCTGTTGTTTAATTGGTTGATCACCATGTAGAAGTGGTTGATTGTTGTTGATGTTGTGAATCTGTTGTTGAAGATGTTGATTGTTAGTACAGTCTATTTTGTGTAAGAGTAGGCTCGCCCAATAAATCAGTAGCTTCAATCACCGTGTTGAAGTTGTTAATTGTTGAAGCTGTTGAATCTGTTGATTGTTATTGGTGTTTAAATCGGTTGTTGTTGAAGCTGTTTAATGTTAATGATGTTGAATTTGTTGTTGAATCTGTTGTTGAAGCTTTTGATTGTTGATTATGATTGTTGAAGCAGTTGTTGAATCTGTTGATCTTGTTAGTATAGTTGAAGCTGTTGATTGTTGGTTATGATTGTTGAAGCTGTTGAATCTGTTGATCTGGTTAGTATAGTTGAAGCTGTTGATTGTTAGTACAGTCTATCTTGTGTACAAGTAGGCTCGCCACAATAAATCAATAGCTTCAATCACCATGTTGAAGCTGTTGACTGTTGAAGCTGTTAAATCTGTTGTTGAAGCTGTTGATTGTTGAAGCTGTTGAATCTGTTGATCTTGTTAGTATAGTTGAAGCTGTTGATTGTTATTACAGTCTATTGTGTGCAAGAGTAGGCTCGTCCCAATAAATCAATAGCTTCCATTACTATGTTGAAGCTGTTGTCTGTTGAAGCTGTGAAATCTGTTGTTGAAGATGTTGATTGTTGAAGCTGTTGAATCTGAAGTAGTTGAATATGTTGTTAAAGCTGTTGATAGCTGAAGTTGTTGAATCTGTTGTTTAATCTGTTGATTACCATGTTGAAGTTGTTGATTGTAGTTGAGGTTGCTGAATCTGTTGTTGTTGAAGCTGTTAAGTGTTGAAGCTGTTGAATCCGAAGTTGTTGAATCTGTTGTTGAAGCTGTTAAATCTGTTATTTAATTGGTTGATCACTGTGTAGAAGTGGTTGATTGTTGATTTTGTTGAATCTGTTGTTGAAGCTGTTGATTGTTGGTTATGATTGTTGAGGCTGTTGAATCTGTTGACCTTGTTAGTATAGTTGAAGCTGTTGATTGTTAGTACAGTCTATCTTGTGTAAGAGTAGGCTCGCTCCAATAAATCAATAGCTTCAATCACCATGTTAACACTGTTGATTGTTGAAGCTGTTGAATCTGTTGTTGAATCTGTTGATTGTTTTTAATATATGATGTTGTTGAAGCAGTTTATGATGTTGAATTTGTTGTTGAACCTGTAGTTGAAGCAGTTAATTGTTGATTATGATTGTTGAAGCAGTTGTTGAATCTGTTGATCTTAGTATAGCTGAAGCTGTTAATTGTTGGTTATGATAGTTGAAGCTGTTAAATCTGTTGATCACCATGTTGAAGCTGTTAATTGCTTATGTTGTTGAAACTGTTGCTGTTGATTGTTGTTGAATCTGTTGTTGAAGCTGTTGATTGTGGAAGTTGTTGAATTTGATGTTCAATCTGTTGTAGAAGCTGTTGATTGTTGAAGCTGTTAAATCTGAAGTAGTTGAATCTGTTGAAGCTGTTAATTGTTGTTGTTGAATCTGTTGTTGAAGGTTTTCACTGTTAGTTATGATTGTAGAAGCTGTTGAATCTGTTGTTTAAGCTGTTGATTGTTGTAGGCTACATTATGTGCTCTAGAGAGATATAGCTTTGTTGAAGCAGTTGAATCTGTTGTTGAAACTGTTGATTGTTGTAGGCTATTATGTGCTCTAAAGAGCTCTAGATTAGTTGAAGCTGTTGAATCTGTTGTTGTTGAAGCTGTTGATTGTTGTAGGCTATTAAGTGCTCTAGAAAGCTCTCATTTTGTTGAAATTGTTGATTCTGTTGTTGTTGAAGATGTTGATTGTTGAAGGCTACATTATGTGCTCTACAGAGCTCTAGTTTTGTTGAGGCAGTAGAATCACCTGTTGAAGCTGTTCATTGTTGTAGGCTATTATGTGCTCTAGGGAGCTCTGGATTTGTTGAAATCGTTGAATCTGTTGTTAAAGATGTTGATCATTGTAGGCTACATTATGTGCTCTAGAGAGCTCTAGTTTTGTTAAGGCAGTTGAATCTGTTGTTGAAGCTGTTGATTGTTGTAGGCTACATTATGTGCTCTAGAAATATCTAGTTCTGTTGTGCTTTATAGAGCTCTAATTTTGTTGAAGGCCATTGAATTTGTTGTTGTGGCTGTTGATTGTTGTAGGCCACTATGTGTTCTAGAGAGCTCTAGTTTTGTTGAAATTGTTGAATCTGTTGTTGTTGGAGATGTTGATTGTTGTAGGCTATTATGAGCTCTAGAGAGCTCTAGTTTTGTTGAAGCTGTCGAATCTGTTGTTGAAGCTGTTGATTGTTGCAGGCTATTATGTGCTTTAGAGAACTCTACTTTTGTTGCCAAAGCTGATGAATCTATCGTTAAAGCTGTTGATTGTTGTAGGCTATTATGTGCTCTATACAGCTCCACTTTAGTTGAAGCTGTTTAATCTGTTGTTGTTGAAGCTGTCGATTGTTGTAGGCTATTATGTGTTCTAGTTTTATTGAAGCTGTTGAATCTGTTGATTGTTGTAGGCTACATTATGTGCTCTAGAGAGTTCAAGTTTCATTGAAGCTGTTGAATCCGTTGTTGAAGCTGTTGATTGTTGTAGGCTATTATGTGTTTTAGAGAGCTCTAGTTTGGTGAAATTGTTGAATCTGTTGTTGAAACTGTTGATTGTTGTAGGCTATTATGTGCTCTAGAGAGCTCTAGTTTTGTTGAAGCTGTACAATCTGTTGTTGTAGCTGTTGATTGTTGTAAGCTATTATGTGCTCTAGAGAGTTCTAGTTTTGTTGAAGCTGTTGAATCTGTTGTTGAAGATGTTGATTGTTGTTGGCTACATTATGTGCTCTAGAGTGTTGAATCTGTTGTTGACGCTGTTGAATCTGTTTCTGTTAAAGCTGTTGATTGTTGTAGGCTATTATGTGCAATAGAGAGCTCTAGTTTTTTTGAAGCTGTTGAATCTGTTGTTGAAGCTGTTGATTGTAGTAGGCTACATTATGTGCTCTAGAGAGCTCTAGTTTTGTTGAAGCTGTTGATTGTTGTTAGCTATTGTGTGCTCTAGAGAACTCTAGTTTTGTTGAAGCTGTTGAATCTGTTATTGTTGAAGCTGTTGATTGTTGTAGGCTATTATGTGCTCTAGAGAGCTCTACTTTTGTTGGAGCTGTTGAATCTGTTGAAGCTGTTGATTGTTGTAGGCTATTATGTACTCTAGAGAGCTCTAGTTTTGTTGAAACTGTTGAATCTGTTGTTGTTGAAGATGTTGATTGTTGTAGGCTACATTGTGTGCTCTAGATAGCTCTAGTTCTGTTGAAGCTGTTGATTGTTGTAGGCTATTATGTGCTCTAGAGAGCTCTAGTTTTGTTGAAGCTGTAGAGTCTGTTGTTGAAGCTGTTGATTGTTGTAAGCTATTATGTGCTCTAGAGAGCTCTAGTTTTGTTGAAGCTGTTGAATCGATTGTTGCAGATGTTGATTGTTGTTGGCTACATTATGTGCTCTAGAGTGTTGAATCTGTTGTTGAAGCTGTTGAATCTGTTTCTGTTAAAGCTGTTGATTGTTGTAGGCTATTATGTGCTCTAGTTTAATTGAAGCTGTTGAATCTGTTGTTGAAGATGTTGATCGTTGTAGGCCACATTATGTGCTCTAGAGAGCTCTGGTTTGGTCGAAGCTGTTGAATCTGTTGTTGTTGAAGCTGCTTTGTTGTATATTATGCGCAACAGAGAGCTCTAGTTTTGTTGAAGCTGTTGAATCTGTTGTTGAAGCTGTTGTTGTTGTAGGCTATTGTGTGCTCTAGAGAGCTCTAGTATTGTTGAACCTGTTGAATCTGTTGTTGAAGCTGTTGATTGTAGGCTATTATGTGCTCTAGAGAGCTATAGTTTCGCTGAAGCTGTACAATCTGTTGTTGTTGAAGCTGTTGATTGTTGTAAGCTATTATGTACTCTAGAGAGCTCTAGTTTTGTTGAAGCTGTTGAATCTGTTGTTGTTGAAGATGTTGATTGTTGTAGGCCACATTATGTGCTTTAGAGAGCTCTGAGTTGGTCGAAGCTGTTGAATCTGTTGTTGTTAAAGCTGTTGATTGTTGTAGGCTATTGTGTGCAATAGAGAGCTCTAGTTTTGTTGAAGCTGTTGAATCTGTTGTTGTTGAAGCTGTTGATTGTTGTAGGCTAGATTATAGCTCTAGTTTTGTTGAAGCTGTTGAATCTGTTGTTGTTGAAGATGTTGATTGTTGTAGGCTACATTATGTGGTCTAGAGAGCTCTAGTTTTGTTGAAGCTGTTGAACCTGTTGTTGTTGAAGCTGTTGATTGTTGTAGGCTATTATATACTATAGAGAGCTCTAGGTTTGTTGAAGCTGTTGAATCTGGTGTTGTTGAAGCATTTGATTGTTGTAGGCTACATTATGTGCTCTAGAGAGCTCTACTTTTGTTTATGCTGTTGAATCCGTTGTTGTTGAAGCATTTGATTGTTGTAGGCTACATAATGTGCTCTAGAGAGCTCTAGTTTTGTTTATGCTGTTGAATTTGTTGTTGAAGCTGTTGAATCTGTCTCTGTTAAAATTGTTGATTGTTGTAGGCTATATTATGTGCTCTAGTTTAATTGGAGCTGTTGAATCTGTTGTTGTTGAAGATGTTGATTGTTGTAGGCTACATTATGTACTCTAGAGAGCTCCAGTTTTGTCAAAGCTGTTGAATTTGTTGTTGAAGCTGTTGATTGTTGTAGGCTATTATGTTTAATAGAGAGCTCTAGCTTTGTTGAAGCTGTTGAATCTGTTGTTATTGAAGCTTTAGATTGTTGTAGGCTACATTATGTGCTCTATAGAGCTCTAGTTGAAAATGTTGAATCTGTTGTTGAAGCTGTTGATTGTTGTAGGCTATTATGTCATCTGGAGAACTTTAGTTTTGTTGAATCTGTTGTTGAAGCTGTTGATTGTAGGCTATTATGAGCTCTAGAGAGCTCTAGTTTTGTTGAAGCTGTTGAATCTCTTGTTGAAGATGTTGAATCTGTTGCTGTTAAAGCTGTTGATTGTTGTAGGCTATTATGTGCTCTAGTTTTATTAAAGCTGTTGAATCTGTTTTTGTTGAAGATGTTGTTGTTGTAGGCTACATTATGTGCTCTAGAGAGCTCTAGTTTTGTCGAAGCTGTTGAATCTGTTGTTGTTGAAGCTGTTGATTGTTGTAGGCTATTATATGCTATACAGAGCTCTAGTTTTGTTTAAGCTGTTGAATCTGTTGTTGAAGCTGTTGATTGTTGTAGGCTGTTATATGTTATAGAGAGGTCTGGTTTTGTTTAAGCTGTCGAATCTGTTGTTGTTTAAGCTATTGATTTTTGTAGGCTATTATATGCTATAGAGAGCTCTAGTTTTGTTTAAGCTGTTGAATCTGTTGTTGAAGCTGTTGATTGTTGTAGGCTATTATGTGCAATAGAGAGCTCTAGTTTTGTTGAAGCTGTTGAATCTGTTGTTGTTGAAGCTGTTGATTGTTGTAGGCTACATTATGTGTTCTAGAGAGCTCTAGTTTTGTTGAAGCAGTTGAATCTGTTGTTGATGCTGTTGATTGTTGTAGGCTATAATGAGCTCTAGAGAGCTCTAGTCTTGTTGAAGTTGTTGAATCTTTTGTTGAAGCTGTTGATTGTTGAAGCTGTAGTTGTTGAATCTGTTTTTGAAGCTTTTAAATCTGTTGTTAAATCTGTTGATAACCATGTTGAAGTTGTTGATCGTTGTTGATGTTGTTGAATCTGTTGTTGTTGAAGCTGT
This sequence comes from Stappiaceae bacterium, assembly GCA_964291365.2. GTDB lineage: Bacteria > Pseudomonadota > Alphaproteobacteria > Rhizobiales > Stappiaceae > JBDWFY01. The sequence goes on along the minus strand of OZ219971.1, from coordinate 26,593 downwards.
TAATTGTTGGTATTGTTGAAGCTGTTCGATCAGTTGATCTTGTTAGTACAATTAAAGCTGTTGATTGTGAGTACAGTCTATTTTGTGTAAGTGTAGGCTCGCCCCAATAAATCAATAGTTTCAATCACTATGTTGAAGATGTTGAATTTGTTGCTGAAGTTGTTGACAGTTGATGGTGTTGTTGATGTTAAACCTGTTGTTGTTGAAGCTGTTGATTGTTGATCATGTTGTTGAACCTGTTGTTGAAGATGTTGATTGTTGATTATGATTTTTGAAGCTATTGAATCTGTTGTTGAATCTGTTGATCTTGTTAGTATAGTTGAAGGTGTTGATTGTTGGTTATGATTGTTGAAGCTGTTGAATCTGTTGATCACCATGTTTAAGGTGGTAATTGTTATTCATGTTAATTCTGTTGCTGTTGAAGCTGTTGATTGTTGAAGCTGCTGAATCTGAAGTTGTTGAATCCGATGTTGAAGCTGTTGATCACAATGTTGAAATTGTTGATTGTTGATGATGTTGTTTAATCTGTTGTGTTGAAGCTGTTGATTGTTGAAGCTGCTGAATCTGAAGTTGTCGAATCTGTTGTTGAAGCTGTCATTGTTGTTGATGCTGTTGAATCTGTCATTGTTGTTGATGTTGTTGAATCTGTTGTTGTTGAAGCTTTTGATTGTTGGTTATGATTGTTAAAGCTGCTAAATCAGTTGTTGAATCTGTTGATCTTGTTAGTATAGTTAAAGCTGTTGATTGTTGGTTATGATAGTGAAGCTGTTGAGTTGTTGATCACCATGTTCAACCTGTTAATTGTTGTTGATGTCGAATCTGTTGCTGATGATTGTTGTTGAATCTGTTCTTGAAGCTGTTGATTAGTGAAGCTGTTGAATCTGAAGTTGTTGAATCTGTTGTTGAAGCTGTTGATTTTTGAAGCTGTTGAATTGGTTGTTTAATCTGTTGATCACCATGTAGAAGTTGTTGATTGTAGTTGATGTTGTTGAATCTGTTGTTGTTGAAGCTTTTGACTGTTGATGTTGTTGAATCTGAAGTAGTTGAATCTGTTGATTGTTGTCGATGTTGAATATGTTGACTGTTGAAGCTGTTAAATCTGTTGTTGAAGCTATTGAATCTGTTGTTGTTGAAGCTGTTAATTGCTGTAGGCTATTGTGTGCTCTAGAGAATTCTAGTTTTATTGAAGCCGTTGAATCTGTTGTTAAAGCAGTTGATTGTTGTAGGCTACATTATGTGCTCTATAGAGCTCTAGTTTTGTTGAAGCTGTTGAATCTGTTGTTAAGTTGTTGATTGTTGTAGGCTATTATATGCTCTAGGGAGCTCTAGTTTTGTTGAGGCTGTTGATTGTTGTAGGCTATTATGTGCTCTAGAGAGCTGTAGTTTTGTTGAAGCTGTTGAATCTGTTGTTGAAGCTGTTGATTGTTGTAGGCTATTATGTGCTCTAGAGAGCTCTAGTTTTGTTGAAGCTGTTGAATCTGTTGTTGAAGCTGTTGATTGTTGTAAGCTATTATGTGCTCTAGAGAGCTCTAGTTTTGTTAAAGCTGTTGAATCTGTTGTTAAAGCTGTTGATCTATATTATGTGCTCCATAGAGTTCTAATTTTGTTGAAGCTGTTGAATCTGTTGTTGTTGAAGCTGTTGATTGTTGTAGGCTATTATGTGCTCAGGAGAGGTCAAGTCTTATTGAAGCTTATGAATCTGTTGTTGCTGAAGATGTTGTTTGTTGTAGGTTACATTATGTGCTCTAGATATCTCTAGTTTTGTTAATACTGTTGAATCTCTTGTTGAAGCCGTTGATTGTTGTAGGCTATTATGTGCTCTAGAGAGCTCTAGTTTTGTTGAAGCTGTTTAATCTGCTGTTGTTGGAGCTGTTGATTGTTGTATGTTATTATGTGCTCTAATTTTGTTGAAGCTGTAGAATCTGTTGTTGTTGAAGCTGTTGATTGTAGTAGGCTACATTATGTGCTCTAGAGAGCTTTAGTATTGTTGAAGCGGTTGATTGTTGTAGGCTATTATGTGATCTAGTGAGCTCTAGTTTTGTTGAAAATGTTGAATCTGTTGTTGAAGCTGTTGATTGTTGTAGGCTATTATGAGCTCTAGAGAGCTCTAGTTTTGTTGAAGCTGTTGAATCTCTTGTTGAAAATGTTGAATCTGTTGTTCTTAAAGCTGTTGATTGTTGTAGGCTATTATGTGCTCTGGAGAGGTCTAGTTTTATTGAAACTTATGAGTCTGTTGTTGCTGAAGATGTTTGTTGTAGGTTACATTATGTGCTCTGGATATCTCTAGTTTTGTTAAAGCTTTTGAATCTCTTGTTGAAGCTGTTGATTGTTGTAGGCTATTATGTCATCTGGAGAACTCTAGTTTTGTTGAATCTGTTGTTGAAGCTGTTGATTGTTGTAGGCTATTATGAGCTCTAGAGAGCTCTAGTTTTGTTGAAGTTGTTGAATCTCTTGTTGAAGACTTTGAGTCTGTTGTTAAAGCTGTTGATTGTTGTAGGCTATTATGTGCTCTAGTTTAATGAATCTGTTTTTGTTGAAGTTGTTGATTGTTGTAGGCTACATTATGTGCTCTAGAGAGCTCTAGTATTGTTGAAGCTGTTGATTGTTGTAGGCTATTATGTGCTCTAGAGAGCTCTAGTTTTGTTGAAGCAGTTGAATCTGCTGTTGAAGCTGTTGATTGTTGTAAGCTATTATGAGCTCTAGAGAGCTCTAGATTTGTTGAAGTTGTTGACTCTGTTGTTGAAGATGTTGATTGTTGTATGCTACATTATATGCTCTAGAAAGCTCCAGTTGTGTTGAAGTAGTTGAATCTGCTATTGTTGTAGCTGTTGATTTTTGTAGGCTATTATATGCTCTAGAGAGCTCTAGTTTTGTTGAAGCAGTTGAATCTGTTGTTGAAGCTGTTGATTGTTTTAGGCTATTATGTGCTATAGAGAGCTCTAGTTTTGTTGAAGCTGTTGAATCTGCTGTTGTTGGAGCTGTTGATTGTTGTAGGCTATTATGTGCTCTAGGTTTGTTCAAGCTTTTGAATCTATTGTTGAAGCTGTTGATTGTAGTAGGCTACAATATGTGCTCTAGAGAGCTCTAGTTTTGTTGAAGCTGTTGATTGTTGTAGGCTACATTATGTACTCTATAGAGCTCTAGTTTTGAAGTTGAAGCTATTGAATCTGTTGTTGAAGCTGTTGACTGTTGTAGGCTATTATGAGCTCTAGAAAGCTCTAGTTTTGTTGAAGCTGTTGAATCTGCTGTTGAAGCAGTTGATTGTTGTCGGCAATTATGTGCACTAGAGATCTCTAGTTTTGTTGAAGCTGTTGAATCTGTTAATGAAGCTGTTGATTGTTGTAGGCTATTATGAGCTCTAGAAAGCTCTAGTTTTGTTGAAGCTGTTGAATCTGTTGTTGAAGCTGTTGATTGTTGAAGCTGTTGAATTGGTTGTTTAATCTCTTGATCACCATGTATAAGTTGTTGATTGTAGTTGATGTTGTTGAATCTGTTGTTGTTAAGCTTTTGACTGTTGATGTTATTGAATCTGAAGTAGTTGAATCTGTTGATTGTTGTCGATGTTGTTGAATATGTTGACTGTTGAAGCTGTTAAATCTGTTGTTGAAGCTGTTGAATCTGTTGTTGTTGAAGCTGTTAATTGCTGTAGGCTATTGTGTGCTCTAGACAATTCTAGTTTTATTGAAGCCGTTGAATCTGTTGTTAAAGCAGTTGATTGTTGTAGGCTATTATGTGCTCTAGAGAGCTCTAGTTTTGTTAAAGCTGTTGAATCTGTTGTTCTTAAAGTTGTTGATCTATATTATGTGCTGTTGAAGCTGTTGATTGTAGTAGGCTACATTATGTGCTCTAGAGAGCTTTAGTATTGTTGAAGCGGTTGATTGTTGTAGGCTATTATGTGATCTAGTGAGCTCTAGTTTTGTTGAAAATGTTGAATCTGTTGTTGAAGCAGTTGATTGTTGTAAGCTATTATGTCATCTGGAGAACTCTAGTTTTGTTGAATCTGTTGTTGAAGCTGTTGATTGTTGTAGGCTATTATGAGCTCTAGAGAGCTCTAGTTTTGTTGAAGCTGTTGAATCTCTTGTTGAAGATGTTGAATCTGTTGTTCTTAAAGCTGTTGATTGTTGTAGGCTATTATGTGCTCTAGTTTTATTAAAGCTGTTGAATCTGTTTGTGTTGAAGATGTTGATTGTTGTAGGCTATTATGTGCTCTGGAGAGGTCTAGTTTTATTGAAACTTATGAATCTGTTGTTGCTGAAGATGTTTGTTGTAGGTTACATTATGTGCTCTGGATATCTCTAGTTTTGTTAAAGCTGTTGAATCTCTTGTTGAAGCTGTTGATTGTTGTAGGCTATTATGTCATCTGGAGAACTCTAGTTTTGTTGAATCTGTTGTTGAAGCTGTTGATTGTTGTAGGCTATTATGAGCTCTAGAGAGCTCTAGTTTTGTTGAAGTTGTTGAATTTCTTGTTGAAGACGTTGAGTCTGTTGTTAAAGCTGTTGATTGTTGTAGGCTATTATGTGCTCTAGTTTAATGAATCTGTTTTTGTTGAAGCTGTTGATTGTTGTAGGCTACATTATGTGCTCTAGAGAGCTCTAGTATTGTTGAAGCTGTTGATTGTTGTAGGCTATTATGTGCTCTAGAGAGCTCTAGTTGTGTTGAAGTAGTTGAATCTGCTGTTGTTGTAGCTGTTGATTGTTGTAGGCTATTATGAGCTCTAGAAAGCTCTAGTTTTGTTGAAGCTGTTGAATCTGCTGTTGAAGCAGTTGATTGTTGTCGGCAATTATGTGCACTAGAGAACTCTAGTTTTGTTGAAGCTGTTGAATCTGTTAATGAAGCTGTTGATTGTTGTAGGCTATTATGAGCTCTAGAAAGCTCTAGTTTTGTTGAAGCTGTTGAATCTGTTCTTGAAGCTGTTGATTGTAGTAGGCTACATTATGTGCTCTAGAGAGCTCTAGTTTTGTTGAAGCTGCTGAATCTGTTGTTGTTGAAGCTGTTGATTGTTGTAGGCTATTATGTGCTCTAGAGAACTCTAGTTTTGTTGAAGCTGTTGAATCTGTTGTTGTTAAAGCTGTTGATTGTTATAGGCTACATTATGTGCTCTATAGAGCTCCAGTTTAGTTGAAGCTGTTGAATCTGTTGTTGTTGAAGCTGTTGATTGTTGTAGGCTATTATGTGCTCTAGTTTTGTTGAAGCTGTTGAATGTGTTGTTGAATCTGTTGATTGTTGTAGGCTACATTATGTGCTCTAGAGAGCTCAAGTTTTGTTGAAGCTGTTGAATCTGTTGTTGAAGCTGTTGATTGTTGTAGGCTATTATGTGCTCTAGAGAGCTCTAGTTTTGTTGAAGCTGTTGTTGTTAAAGCTATTGATTGTTATAGGCTACATTATGTGCTCTATAGAGCTCCAGTTTAGTTGAAGCTGTTGAATCTATTGTTGTTGAAGCTGTTGATTGTTGTAGGCTATTATGTGCTCTAGAGAACTCTAGTTTTGTTGAAGCTGTTGAATCTGTTGTTGTTAAAGCTGTTGATTGTTATAGGCTACATTATGTGCTCTATAGAGCTCCAGTTTAGTTGAAGCTGTTGAATCTATTGTTGTTGAAGCTGTTGATTGTTGTAGGCTATTATATGCTCTAGTTTTGTTGAAGCTGTTGAATGTGTTGTTGAATCTGTTGATTGTTGTAGGCTACATTATGTGCTCTAGAGAGCTCAAGTTTTGTTGAAGCTGTTGAATCTGTTGTTGAAGCTGTTGATTGTTGTAGGCTATTATGTGCTCTGGAGAGCTCTAGATTTGTTGAAGTTGTTGATTGTTGTAGGCTGTTAAGTGCTGTAGAAAGCTCTTGTTTTGTTGAAATTGTTGATTCTGTTGTTGTTGAAGATGTTGATTGTTGTAGGCTACATTATGTGTTCTATAGAGCTCCAGTTTAGTTGAAGCTGTTGAAGCTGTTGATTGTTGTAGGCTATTATGTGCTCTAGTTTTGTTGAAGCTGTTGAATGTGCTGTTGAATCTGTTGATTGTTGTAGGCTACATTATGTGCTCTAGAGAGCTCAAGTTTTGTTGAAGCTGTTGAATCTGTTGTTGAAGCTGTTGATTGTTGTAGGCTATTATGTGCTCTAGAGAGCTCTAGTTTTGTTGAAGCTGTTGAATCTGTTGTTGTTAAAGCTGTTGATTGTTATAGGCTACATTATGTGCTCTATAGAGCTCCAGTTTAGTTGAAGCTGTTGAATCTGTTGTTGTTGAAGCTGTTGATTGTTGTAGGCTATTATGTGCTCTAGTTTTGTTGAAGCCGTTGAATGTGTTGTTGAATCTGTTGATTGTTGAAGGCTATTATGTGCTATAGAGAGCTCTAGTTTCGTTGAAGCTGTTGAATCTGTTGTTGAAGCTGTTGATTGTTGTAGGCTATTTTGTGCTCTAGAGAGCTCTAGTTTTGTTGAAGCTGTTGAATCTGTTGTTGATGAAACTGTTGATTGTTGTAGGCTATTGTGTGCTCTAGAGAGCTCTAGTTTTGATGAAGCTGTTGAATCTGTTATTGTTAAAGCTGTTGATTGTTATAGGCTACATTATGTGCTCTATAGAGCTCCAGTTTAGTTGCAGCTGTTGAATCTGTTGATTGTTGTAGGCTATTATGTGCTCTAGTTTTGTTGAAGCTGTTGAATGTGTTGTTGAATCTGTTGATTGTTGTACGCTACATTATGTGCTCTAGAGAGCTCAAGTTTTGTTGAAGCTGTTGAATCTGTTGTTGAAGCTGTTGATTGTTGTAGGCTATTATGAGCTCTAGAGAGCTCTAGTTCTGTTGAAGCCGTTGAATCTCTTGTTGAAGATGTTGAATCTGTTGTTCTTAAAGCTGTTGATCGTTGTAGGCTATTATGTGCTCTAGTTTTATTAAAGCTGTTGAATCTGTTTGTGTTGAAGCTGTTGATTGTTGTAGGCTATTATGTCATCTGGAGAACTCTAGTTTTGTTGAATCTGTTGTTGAAGCTGTTGATTGTTGTAGGCTATTATGAGCTCTAGAGAGCTCTAGTTTTGTTGAAGTTGTTGAATCTCTTGTTGAAGACGTTGAGTCTGTTGTTAAAGCTGTTGATTGTTGTAGGCTATTATGTGCTCTAGTTTAATGAATCTGTTTTTGTTGAAGCTGTTGATTGTTGTAGGCTATTATGTGCTCTAGAGAGCTCTAGTTTTGTTGAAGCAGTTGAATCTGCTGTTGAAGCTGTTGATTGTTGTAAGCTATTATGAGCTCTAGAGAGCTCTAGATTTGTTGAAGTTGTTAACTCTGTTGTTGTAGCTGTTGATTGTTGTAGGCTATTATATGCTCTAGAGAGCTCTAGTTTTGTTGAAGCAGTTGAATCTGTTGTTGAAGCTGTTGATTGTTTTAGGCTATTATGTGCTATAGAGAGCTCTAGTTTTGTTGAAGCTGTTGAATCTGCTGTTGTTGGAGCTGTTGATTGTTGTAGGCTATTATGTGCTCTAGGTTTGTTGAAGCTTTTGAATCTATTGTTGAAGCTGTTGATTGTAGTAGGCTACATTATGTGCTCCAGAGAGCTCTAGTTTTGTTGAAGCTGTTGATTGTTGTAGGCTACATTATGTACTCTATAGAGCTCTAGTTTTGAAGTTGAAGCTATTGAATCTGTTGTTGAAGCTGTTGACTGTTGTAGGCTATTATGAGCTCTAGAAAGCTCTAGTTTTGTTGAAGCTGTTGAATCTGCTGTTGAAGCAGTTGATTGTTGTCGGCAATTATGTGCACTAGAGAACTCTAGTTTTGTTGAAGCTGTTGAATCTGTTAATGAAGCTGTTGATTGTTGTAGGCTATTATGAGCTCTAGAAAGCTCTAGTTTTGTTGAAGCTGTTGAATCTGTTGTTGAAGCTGTTGATTGTAGTAGGCTACATTATGTGCTCTAGAGAGCTCTAGTTTTGTTGAAGCTGTTGATTGTTGTAGGCTACATTATGTACTCTATAGAGCTCTAGTTTTGAAGTTGAAGCTATTGAATCTGTTGTTGAAGCTGTTGATTGTTGTAGGCTATTATGAGCTCTAGAAAGCTCTAGTTTTGTTGAAGCTGTTGAATCTGCTGTTGGAGCAGTTGATTGTTGTCGGCAATTATGTGCACTAGAGAACTCTAGTTTTGTTGAAGCTGTTGAATCTGATATTGAAGCTGTTGATTGTTGTAAGCTATTATGAGCTCAAGAAAGCTCTAGTTTGTTGAAACTGTTGATTATTGTCCGCAATTATGTGTACTAGAGAGCTCTAGTTTTGTTGAAGCTGTTGAATCTGTTATTGAAGCTGTTGATTGTTGTAGGCTATTATGTGCTCTAGAGAGCTCTAGTTTTGTTGAAGCTATTGAATCTGTTATTGTTTAAGCTGTTGATGGTTGTAGGCTATGATGTGCTCTAGAGAGCTCTAGTTTTGTTGAAGCTGTTGAATCTGTTGAGGTTGTTAATTATTGTAGGCTATTATGTGCTCTAGGGAGCTCTAGTTTTGTTGAAGCTGTTGAATCTGTTGTTGAAGCTGTTGATTGTTGTAGGCTATTATGTGTTCTAGAGAGCTCTAGTTTTGTAGAAATTGTTGAATCTGTTGTTGATTGATTATAGGCTATTATGAGCTATAGAAGGCTGTAATTTTGTTCAAGCTGTTGAATCTTGTTGTTAAAGCTGTTGATTGTTGTAGGCTATGATGTGCTCTAGTTTTATTGAAGCTGTTGAATCTGTTGAATCTGTTGTTGAAGATGTTGATTGTAGGCTATTATGAGCTATAGAAGGCTGTAATTTTGTTCAAGCTGTTGAATCTTCTTGTTAAAGCTGTTGATTGTTGTAGGCTATGTTGTGCTCTAGTTTTATTGAAGCTGTTGAACCTTTTATTGAAGCTGTTGAACCTGTTGTTGTTGAAGCTATTGATTGTTGTAGGCTATTATGTGCTCTAGAGAGCTCTAATTTAATTGAAGCAGTAGAATCTCCTGATGAAGCTGTTCATTGTTGTAGACTATCATGTGTTCTAGAGAGCTCTAGTTTTGTTGAAGCTGTTGAATCTGTTGTTAAAACTGTTGATTATTGTAGGCTATTATGTGCTCTAGTTTTATTGGAACTGTTGAATCTGTTGTTGAAAATGTTGATTGTTGTAGGCTACATTATGTGCTCTAAAGAGCTCTAGTTTTGTTAAGGCAGTTGAATGCGTTGTTGAAGCTGTTGATTGTTGTAGGCTATTATGTGCTCTAGAGAGCTATAGATTTATTGAAGCTGTTGAATCTGTTGTTGTTAAAGCTGTTGGTTGTTATAGGCTACATTATGTGCTCTATAGAGCTCCAGTTTAGTTGAAGCTGTTGAATCTGTTGATTGTTGTAGGCTATTATGTGCTCTAGTTTTGTTGAAGCTGTTGAATGTGTTGTTGAATCTGTTGATTGTTGTAGGCTACATTATGTGCTCTAGAGAGCTCAAGTTTTGTTGAAGCTGTTGAATTTGTTGTTGTTTAAGCTGTTGATTGTTATAGGCTACATTATGTGCTCTATAGAGCTCCAGTTTAGTTGAAGCTGTTGAATCTGTTGTTGTTGAAGCTGTTGATTGTTGTAGGCTATTATGTGCTCTAGTTTTGTTGAAGCTGTTGAATGTGTTGTTGAATCTGTTGATTGTTGTAGGCTACATTATGTGTTCTAGAGAGCTCAAGTTTTGTTGAAGCTGTTGTTGTTAAAGCTATTGATTGTTATAGGCTACATTATGTGCTCTATAGAGCTCCAGTTTAGTCGAAGCTGTTGAATCTATTGTTGTTGAAGCTGTTGATTGTTGTAGGCTATTATATGCTCTAGTTTTGTTGAAGCTGTTGAATGTATTGTTGAATCTGTTGATTGTTGTAGGCTACATTATGTGCTCTAGAGAGCTCAAGTTTTGTTGAAGCTGTTGAATCTGTTGTTGAATCAGTTGATTGTTGTAGGCTACATTTGTGCTCTAGAGAGCTCAAGTTTTGTTGAAGCTGTTGAATCTGTTGTTGAAGCTGTTGATTGTTGTAGGCTATTATGTGCTCTAGAGAGCTCTAGTTTTGTTGAAGCTGTTGTTGTTAAAGCTATTGATTGTTATAGGCTACATTATGTGCTCTATAGAGCTCCAGTTTAGTTGAAGCTGTTGAATCTATTGTTGTTGAAGCTGTTGATTGTTGTAGGCTATTATGTGCTCTAGAGAGCTCTAGTTTTGTTGAAGCTGTTGAATCTGTTGTTGTTAAAGCTGTTGATTGTTATAGGCTACATTATGTGCTCTATAGAGCTCCAGTTCAGTTGAAGCTGTTGAATCTGTTGTTGTTGAAGCTGTTGATTGTTGTAGGCTATTATGTGCTCTAGTTTTGTTGAAGCTGTTGAATGTGTTGTTGAATCTGTTGATTGTTGTAGGCTACATTATGTGCTCTAGAGAGCTCAAGTTTTGTTGAAGCTGTTGAATCTGTTGTTGAAGCTGTTGATTGTTGTAGGCTATTATGTGCTCTAGAGAGCTCTAGTTTTGTTGAAGCTGTTGTTGTTAAAGCTATTGATTGTTATAGGCTACATTATGTGCTCTATAGAGCTCCAGTTTAGTTGAAGCTGTTGAATCTATTGTTGTTGAAGCTGTTGATTGTTGTAGGCCATTATATGCTCTAGTTTTGTTGAAGCTGTTGAATGTGTTGTTGAATCTGTTGATTGTTGTAGGCTACATTATGTGCTCTAGAGAGCTCAAGTTGTGTTGAAGCTGTTGAATTTGTTGTTGTTAAAGCTGTTGGTTGTTATAGGCTACATTATGTGCTCTATAGAGCTCCAGTTTAGTTGAAGCTGTTGAATCTGTTGATTGTTGTAGGCTATTATGTGCTCTAGTTTTGTTGAAGCTGTTGAATGTGTTGTTGAATCTGTTGATTGTTGTAGGCTACATTAAGTGCTCTAGAGAGCTCAAGTTTTGTTGAAGCTGTTGAATCTGTTGTTGAATCTGTTGATTGTTGTAGGCTACATTATGTGCTCTAGAGAGCTCAAGTTTTGTTGAAGCTGTTGAATCTGTTGTTGAAGCTGTTGATTGTTGTAGGCTATTATGTGCTCTAGAGAGCTCTAGTTTTGTTGAAGCTGTTGTTGTTAAAGCTATTGATTGTTATAGGCTACATTATGTGCTCTATAGAGCTCCAGTTTAGTTGAAGCTGTTGAATCTATTGTTGTTGAAGCTGTTGATTGTTGTAGGCTATTATATGCTCTAGTTTTGTTGAAGCTGTTGAATGTGTTGTTGAATCTGTTGATTGTTGTAGGCTACATTATGTGCTCTAGAGAGCTCAAGTTTTGTTGAAGCTGTTGAATCTGTTGTTGAAGCTGTTGATTGTTGTAGGCTATTATGTGCTCTAGAGAGTTCTAGATTTGTTGAAGCTGTTGACTGTTGTAGGCTGTTAAGTGCTGTAGAAAGCTCTTGTTTTGTTGAAATTGTTGATTCTGTTGTTGTTGAAGATGTTGATTGTTGTAGGCTACATTATGTGTTCTAGAGAGCTCTAGTTTTATTGAAGCTGTTGAATCTGTTGTTGAAGCTCTTGATTGTTGAAGGCTATTATGTGCTATAGAGAGCTCTAGTATCGTTGAAGCTGTTGAATCTGTTGTTGAAGCTGTTGATTGTTGTAGGCTATTTTGTGCTCTAGAGAGCTCTAGTTTTGTTGAAGCTGTTGAATCTGTTGTTGTTAAAGCTGTTGATTGTTATAGGCTACATTATGTGCTCTATAGAGCTCCAGTTTAGTTGAAGCTGTTGAATGTGTTGTTGAATCTGTTGATTGTTGTAGGCTACATTATGTGCTCTAGAGAGCTCAAGTTTTGTTGAAGCTGTTGAATTTGTTGTTGTTTAAGCTGATGATTGTTATAGGCTACATTATGTGCTCTATAGAGCTCCAGTTTAGTTGAAGCTGTTGAATCTATTGTTGCTGAAGCTGTTGATTGTTGTAGGCTATTATGTGCTCTAGAGAGCTCTAGTTTTGTTGAAGCTGTTGAATCTGTTGTTGTTAAAGCTGTTGATTGTTATAGGCTACATTATGTTCTCTATAGAGCTCCAGTTTAGTTGAAGCTGTTGAATGTGTTGTTGAATCTGTTGATTGTTGTAGGCTACATTATGTGCTCTAGAGAGCTCAAGTTTTGTTGAAGCTGTTGAATTTGTTGTTGTTTAAGCTGATGATTGTTATAGGCTACATTATGTGCTCTATAGAGCTCCAGTTTAGTTGAAGCTGTTGAATCTATTGTTGCTGAAGCTGTTGATTGTTGTGGGCTATTATGTGCTCTAGTTTTGTTGAAGCTGTTGAATGTGTTGTTGAATCTGTTGATTGTTGTAGGCTACATTACGTGCTCTAGAGAGCTCAAGTTTTGTTGAAGCTGTTGAATCTGTTGTTGAAGCTGTTGATTGTTGTAGGCTATTATGTACTCTAGAGAGCTCTAGTTTTGTTAAAACTGTTGAATTTGTTGTTGTTGAAGATGTTGATTGTTGTAGGCTACATTATATGTGCTAAAGAACTATTGTTTTGTTGAAGTTTTTGAATCTGTTGTTGAAGCTGTAGTTGTTGAATCTGTTGTTGAAGCTGTTGATTGATGAAGCTGTTGATTCTGTTGTTTAATCTGTTGATAACCATGTTGAAGTTGTTGATTGCTGTTTATGTTGTTGAATATGTTGTTGAAGCTATTGATTGTTGGTATTGTTGAAGCTGTTGAATAGGTTGATCTTGTTTATATAACTAAAGCTGTCAACTGTTAGTACAGTCTATCTTGTGTAAGTGTAGGCTCGCCCAAATAGATCAATAGCTTCAATCACACCGTTGAAGCTGTTGAATCTGTTGTTGAACCTGTTGAAAGTTGTTGGTGTTGTTAATGTTAAACTTGTGGTTGAGCCTGTTGATTGTTGTTGATGTTGTTAAATCTGTTGTTGAATCTGTTGTTGAAGCTATTGATTGTTGATTATGATTATTGAAGCTGTTGTTGAGTCTGTTAATCTTGTTAGTATATTTAAAGCTGTTGATTGTTGGTTATGATTGTAGAAGCTGTTGAATCAGTTGATCACCATGATGAAACTGTAAAATGTTGTTGATATTGTGGAATCTGTTGTTGTTGACTGTTGCAGAAGCTGTTGATTGTTGAAGCTGTAGTTGTTGAATCTGTTGTTGAAGCTGTTGATTGTTGAAGCTGTTGAATCTGTTGTTTAATCTGTTGATAACAATGTTAAATGTGTTGATTGTTGTTGATGTTGTTAAATTTGTTGTTGAAGCTGATGATTGTTGGTATTGTTGAAGCTGTTGATCTTGTTAGTATAATTAAAGCTGTTGATTGTTAGTACAGTCTATCTTGTTTAAGTGTAGGGTCACCCCAATAAATCAACAGCTTCAATCACCTTGTTGAAGCTGTTGAATCCGTTGTTGAAGCTGTTGATAGTTGTTGGTGTTGTTGATGTTAAACCTGTTGTTGTTGAAGCTGTTGATTGTTGTTGATGTTGTTGAAATTGTTGTTGAATCTGTTGTTGAAAATGTTGATTGTTGATTATGATTTTTGAAGTTGTTGAATCTGTTGTTGAATCCGTTGATCTTGTTAGTATAGTTGAAGCATTTGATTGTTGGTTATGATTGTTGAAGCTGTTGAATCTGTTGATATTGTTAGTATAGTTGAAGCTGTTGATAGTTAGTACAGTCTATTGTGTGTAAGAGTAGGTTCGACCAAATAAATCAATAACTAGCCTCGTCCCCAGGCCCGAAAAGAGGGCCGGGTACACACTGTCTGCGCATGCGCCAAAGTGTACCGAAAATCCTGGTACATCGTATATTTCCGTAAAACAATCCGTAAACTATGGTACATGACTTACGATTTCATGCTAAATCTGCCTCGACATTGACATCGCTTACTGCTAACAACGAGAACGGATCCGTTAGATATCGGATACACGAACGCTTCGTCAGAAAGCCTAGCTTCGGCTGATACTGTCGTGCCCTGGATAGCCAGCGGTCAAAGCCACGTGTTTGTTGTTAGTTTACAAATAATTTTACAGTAATATACGGATGAGTTAGCGCATGCGCATACAATGTGTACCAGGCCCTCTTTTCGGGCCTGGGGACGAGGCTAATCAATAGCTTCAATCACCATGTTGAGGCTATTGACTGTTGAAGCTGTTAAATCTGTTGTTGAAGATGTTGATTGTTGAAGCTATTGAATCTGAAGTAGTTCAATCTGTTGTTGAAGCTGATGATAGCTGAAGCTGTTGAATCTGTTGTTTAATCTGTTGTTCACCATGATGAAGTTGTTGATTGTAGTTGATGTTGCTGAATCTGTTGTTGAAGCTGTTGATTGTTGTTGATGTCGTTGAATCTGTTGTTGTTGAAGCTTTTGATTGCTGGTTTTGATTATTGAAGCTGTTGAATCTGTTGATCTTGTTAGTATAGTTGAAGCTGTTGATTGTTAGTACAGTCTATCTTGTGTAAAAGAGTAGACTCGCCCCAATAATTCAATAGCTTCATTAACCATGTTGAAGCTGTTGATTATTGAAGCTGTTGAATCTGTTGTTGCTGTTGATTGTTAAAGCTGTTAACTCTGAAGTAGTTGAATCTGTTGTTGAAGCTGTTGATTGTTAAAGCTGTTAAATCTGAAGTTGTTCAATCTGTTGTTGAAGCTGATGATTGTTGAAGCTGTTAAATCTGTTGTTTAATTGGTTGATCACCATGTAGAAGTGGTTGATTGTTGTTGATGTTGTGAATCTGTTGTTGAAGATGTTGATTGTTAGTACAGTCTATTTTGTGTAAGAGTAGGCTCGCCCAATAAATCAGTAGCTTCAATTACCGTGTTGAAGTTGTTAATTGTTGAAGCTGTTGAATCTGTTGATTGTTATTGGTGTTTAAATCGGTTGTTGTTGAAGCTGTTTAATGTTAATGATGTTGAATTTGTTGTTGAATCTGTTGTTGAAGCTTTTGATTGTTGATTATGATTGTTGAAGCAGTTGTTGAATCTGTTGATCTTGTTAGTATAGTTGAAGCTGTTGATTGTTGGTTATGATTGTTGAAGCTGTTGAATCTGTTGATCTGGTTAGTATAGTTGAAGCTGTTGATTGTTAGTACAGTCTATCTTGTGTACAAGTAGGCTCGCCACAATAAATCAATAGCTTCAATCACCATGTTGAAGCTGTTGACTGTTGAAGCTGTTAAATCTGTTGTTGAAGCTGTTGATTGTTGAAGCTGTTGAATCTGTTGATCTTGTTAGTATAGTTGAAGCTGTTGATTGTTATTACAGTCTATTGTGTGCAAGAGTAGGCTCGTCCCAATAAATCAATAGCTTCCATTACTATGTTGAAGCTGTTGTCTGTTGAAGCTGTGAAATCTGTTGTTGAAGATGTTGATTGTTGAAGCTGTTGAATCTGAAGTAGTTGAATATGTTGTTAAAGCTGTTGATAGCTGAAGTTGTTGAATCTGTTGTTTAATCTGTTGATTACCATGTTGAAGTTGTTGATTGTAGTTGAGGTTGCTGAATCTGTTGTTGTTGAAGCTGTTAAGTGTTGAAGCTGTTGAATCCGAAGTTGTTGAATCTGTTGTTGAAGCTGTTAAATCTGTTATTTAATTGGTTGATCACTGTGTAGAAGTGGTTGATTGTTGATTTTGTTGAATCTGTTGTTGAAGCTGTTGATTGTTGGTTATGATTGTTGAGGCTGTTGAATCTGTTGACCTTGTTAGTATAGTTGAAGCTGTTGATTGTTAGTACAGTCTATCTTGTGTAAGAGTAGGCTCGCTCCAATAAATCAATAGCTTCAATCACCATGTTAACACTGTTGATTGTTGAAGCTGTTGAATCTGTTGTTGAATCTGTTGATTGTTTTTAATATATGATGTTGTTGAAGCAGTTTATGATGTTGAATTTGTTGTTGAATCTGTAGTTGAAGCAGTTAATTGTTGATTATGATTGTTGAAGCAGTTGTTGAATCTGTTGATCTTAGTATAGCTGAAGCTGTTAATTGTTGGTTATGATAGTTGAAGCTGTTAAATCTGTTGATCACCATGTTGAAGCTGTTAATTGCTTATGTTGTTGAAACTGTTGCTGTTGATTGTTGTTGAATCTGTTGTTGAAGCTGTTGATTGTGGAAGTTGTTGAATTTGATGTTCAATCTGTTGTAGAAGTTGTTGATTGTTGAAGCTGTTAAATCTGAAGTAGTTGAATCTGTTGAAGCTGTTGATTGTTGTTGTTGAATCTGTTGTTGAAGGTTTTCACTGTTAGTTATGATTGTAGAAGCTGTTGAATCTGTTGTTGAAGCTGTTAAATCTGTTATTTAATTGGTTGATCACTGTGTAGAAGTGGTTGATTGTTGATTTTGTTGAATCTGTTGTTGAAGCTGTTGATTGTTGGTTATGATTGTTGAGGTTGTTGAATCTGTTGACCTTGTTAGTATAGTTGAAGCTGTTGATTGTTAGTACAGTCTATCTTGTGTAAGAGTAGGCTCGCTCCAATAAATCAATAGCTTCAATCACCATGTTAACACTGTTGATTGTTGAAGCTGTTGAATCTGTTGTTGAATCTGTTGATTGTTTTTAATATATGATGTTGTTGAAGCAGTTTATGATGTTGAATTTGTTGTTGAATCTGTAGTTGAAGCAGTTAATTGTTGATTAAGATTGTTGAAGCAGTTGTTGAATCTGTTGATCTTATTAGTATAGCTGAAGCTGTTAATTGTTGGTTATGATAGTTGAAGCTGTTAAATCTGTTGATCACCATGTTGAAGCTGTTAATTGCTTATGTTTTTGAAACTGTTGCTGTTGATTGTTGTTGAATCTGTTGTTGAAGCTGTTGATTGTGGAAGTTGTTGAATTTGATGTTCAATCTGTTGTAGAAGCTGTTGATTGTTGAAGCTGTTAAATCTGAAGTAGTTGAATCTGTTGAAGCTGTTGATTGTTGTTGTTGAATCTGTTGTTGAAGGTTTTCACTGTTGGTTATGATTGTAGAAGCTGTTGAATCTGTTGTTGAAGCTGTTGATTGTTGTAGGCTACATTATGTACTCTAGAGAGATATAGCTTTGTTGAAGCAGTTGAATCTGTTGTCGAAACTGTTGATTGTTGTAGGCTATTATGTGCTCTAGAGAGCTCTAGATTAGTTGAAGCTGTTGAATCTGTTGTTGTTGAAGCTGTTGATTATTGTAGGCTATTAAGTGCTCTAGAAAGCTCTCATTTTGTTGAAATTGTTGATTCTGTTGTTGAAGATGTTGATTGTTGAAGGCTACATTATGTGCTCTACAGAGCTCTAGTTTTGTTGAGGCAGTAGAATCACCTGTTGAAGTTGTTCATTGTTGTAGGCTATTGTGTTCTAGAGAGCTCTAGTTTTGTTGAACCTGTTGAATATGTTGATGGCGAAGCTGTTGAATCTGTTGTTGATACAGCTGTTGATTATTGTAGGCTATTATGTGCTCTAGTTTTATTGGAACTGTTGAATCTGTTGTTGAAAATGTTGATTGTTGTATGCTACATTATGTGCTCTAGAGATCTCTAGTTTTGTTAAAGCTGTTGAATGTTGTAGGCTACATTATGTGCTCCATAGAGTTCTAGTTTTATTGAAGCTGTTGAATCTGTTGTTGTTGGAGTTGTTGATTGTTGTAGGCTATTATGTGCTCTAGGGAGCTCTAGTTTTGTTGAAGCTGTTGAACCTGTTTTTGAAGTTGTTAATTGTTGTAGGCTATTATGTGTTCTAGAGAGCTCTAGTTTTGAAGAAATTGTTGAATCTCTTGTTTTTTAGTGAGTTTCGTGATTGGGTGTTCATCAGTTACAGGGTAGTATAGATCGTTTTACACCAATCTGGCATTATTTAACATAATGATGGTAAATAATCAATATAATTTATATTGATTATTTACCATCATTATGTTAAATAATGCCAGATTGGTGTAAAACGATCTATACTATCCTGAATCTGTTGTTGTTGAAGATGTTGATTGTTGTAGGCTATTATGAGCTATAGAAGGCTCTAGTTTTGTTGAAGCTGTTGATTGTTGTAGGCTACATTATGTACTCTATAGAGCTCTAGTTTTGTTGAAGCTGTTGAGTCTGTTGTTGTTGAAGCTGTAGATTGTTGTAGACTATTATGTGCTCTGGAGAGATCTAGCTTTATTGAAGCTTATGAATCTGTCGTTGCTGAAGATGTTTCTTGTAGGTTACATTATGTGCTCTAGAGATCGCTAGTTTTGTTAAAGCTGTTGAATCTCTTGTTGAAGCTGCTGATTTTTGTAGGCTATTATGTGCTCTAGAGAGCTCTAGTTTTGTTAAAGCTGTTGAATCTGCTGTTGTTGGAGCTGATGATTGTTGTAGGCTATTATGTGATCTAGTTTTGTTGAAGCTGTTGAATCTGTTGTTAAAGCTGTCGATTGTAGTAGGCTACATTATGTGTTCTAGAGAGCTCTAGTTTTGTTGAAGCTGTTGAATCTGTTGTTAAAGCTGTTGATTGTTGTAGGCTACATTATGTGCTCTATAGAGCTCTAGTTTTGTTGAAGTTGTTGAATCTATTATCGAAGCTGTTGATTGTTGTAGGCTATTATGAGCTCTAGAAAGCTCTGGTTTTGTTGAAGCTGTTGAATCTGCTGTTGAAGCTGTTGATTGTTGTCGGCAATTATGTGCACTATAGAGCTCTAATTTTGTTGAAGCTGTTGAATCTATTATTGAAGCTGTTGATTATTGTAGGCTATTATGAGCTCCAGAAAACTCTAGTTTTGTTGAAGCTGTTGAATCTGTTATTGTTTAAGCTGTTGATGGTTGTAGGCTATTATGTGCTCTATAGAGCTCTAGTTTTGTTGAAGCTGTTGAATCTGTTGTTGTTGAATTTGTTGATTGTTGTAGGCTATTATGTGCTCTAGGGAGCTCTAGTTATGTTGAAGCTGTTGAATCTGTTGTTGAAGATGTTGATTGTTGTAGGCTATTATGAGCTATAGAAGGCTCTAGTTTTGTTTAAGCTGTTGAATCTATTGTTGTTAAAGCTATTGATTGTTGTAGGCTGTTATGTGCAATAGTTTTATTTTTGTTGAATCTGTTGTTGAAGATGTTGATTGTTATAGGCTACAATATGTGCTCTAAAAAGATCTAGTTTTGTCGAAGGTGTTGAATCTGTTGTTGTTGAAGAGGTTGAATCTGTTGTTAAAGCTGTTGATTGTTGTAGGCTATGATGTGCTCTAGTTTTATTGAAGCTGTTGAATCTGTTGTTGAAAATGTTGATTGTTGTAGTCCATTATGTGCTCTAGAGAGCACTAGTTTCGTTGAAGCTGTTGAATCTGTTGTTGAAGTTGTTGATTGTTGTAGGCTATTATGTGCTCTAGAGAGCTCTAGATTTGTTGAAATTGTTGAATCTGTTGTTGAAGATGTTGATCATTGTAGGCTACATTATGTGCTCTAGAGAGCTCTAGTTTTGTTAAGGCAGTTGAATCTGTTGTTGAAGCTGTTGATTGTTGTAGGCTACATTATGTGCTCTAGAAATATCTAGTTCTGTTGTGCTTTATAGAGCTCTAGTTTTGTTGAAGGCCATTGAATTTGTTGTTGTGGCTGTTGATTGTTGTAGGCTACTATGTGTTCTAGAGAGCTCTAGTTTTGTTGAAATTGTTGAATCTGTTGTTGTTGGAGATGTTGATTGTTGTAGGTTATTATGAGCTCTAGAGAGCTCTAGTTTTGTTGAAGCTGTCGAATCTGTTGTTGAAGCTGTTGATTGTTGCAGGCTATTATGTGCTTTAGAGAACTCTACTTTTGTTGCCAAAGCTGATGAATCTATTGTTGAAGCTGTTGATTGTTGTAGGCTATTATGTGCTCTATACAGCTCCACTTTAGTTGAAGCTGTTTAATTTGTTGTTGTTGAAGCTGTCGATTGTTGTAGGCTATTATGTGTTCTAGTTTTATTGAAGCTGTTGAATCTGTTGATTGTTGTAGGCTACATTATGTGCTCTAGAGAGTTCAAGTTTCATTGAAGCTGTTGAATCCGTTGTTGAAGCTGTTGAATCCATTGTTGAAGCTGTTGATTGTTGTAGGCTATTATGTGTTTTAGAGAGCTCTAGTTTTGTTGAAATTGTTGAATCTGTTGTTGAAGCTGTTGATTGTTGTAGGCTATTATGTGCTCTAGAGAGCTCTAGTTTTGTTGAAGCTGTACAATCTGTTGTTGAAGCTGTTGATTGTTGTAAGCTATTATGTGCTCTAGAGAGTTCTAGTTTTGTTGAAGCTGTTGAATCTGTTGTTGAAGATGTTGATTGTTGTTGGCTACATTATGTGCTCTAGAGTGTTGAATCTGTTGTTGACGCTGTTGAACCTGTTTCTGTTAAAGCTGTTGATTGTTGTAGGCTATTATGCGCAATAGAGAGCTCTAGTTTTTTTGAAGCTGTTGAATCTGTTGTTGAAGTTGTTGATTGTAGTAGGCTACATTATGTGCTCTAGAGAGCTCAAGTTTTGTTGAAGCTGTTGATTGTTGTAGGCTATTATATGCTCTAGTTTTGTTGAAGCTGTTGAATGTGTTGTTGAATCTGTTGATTGTTGTAGGCTACATTATGTACTATAGAGAGCTCAAGTTCTGTTGAAGCTGTTGAATCTGTTGTTGAATCTGTTGATTGTTGTAGGCTACATTATGTGCTCTAGAGAGATATAGCTTTGTTGAAGCAGTTGAATCTGTTGTCGAAACTGTTGATTGTTGTAGGCTATTATGTGCTCTAGAGAGCTCTAGTTTTGTTGAAGCTGTTGTTGTTAAAGCTATTGATTGTTATAGGCTACATTATGTGCTCTATAGAGCTCCAGTTTAGTTGAAGCTGTTGAATCTATTGTTGTTGAAGCTGTTGATTGTTGTAGGCTATTATATGCTCTAGTTTTGTTGAAGCTGTTGAATGTGTTGTTGAATCTGTTGATTGTTGTAGGCTACATTATGTGCTCTAGAGAGCTCAAGTTGTGTTGAAGCTGTTGAATTTGTTGTTGTTGAATCTGTTGATTGTTGTAGGCTACATTATGTGCTCTAGAGAGCTCAAGTTTAGTTGAAGCTGTTGAATCTGTTGATTGTTGTAGGCTATTATGTGCTCTAGTTTTGTTGAAGCTGTTGAATGTGTTGTTGAATCTGTTGATTGTTGTAGGCTGCATTATGTGCTCTAGAGAGCTCAAGTTTTGTTGAAGCTGTTGAATTTGTTGTTGTTTAAGCTGTTGATTGTTATAGGCTACATTATGTGCTCTATAGAGCTCCAGTTTAGTTGAAGCTGTTGAATCTGTTGTTGTTGAAGCTGTTGATTGTTGTAGGCTATTATGTGCTCTAGAGAGCTCTAGTTTTGTTGAAGCTGTTGAATCTGTTGTTGTTAAAGCTGTTGATTGTTATAGGCTACATTATGTGCTCTATAGAGCTCCAGTTTAGTTGAAGCTGTTGAATCTGTTGATTGTTGTAGGTTATTATGTGCTCTAGTTTTGTTGAAGCCGTTGAATGTGTTGTTGAATCTGTTGATTGTTGTAGGCTACATTATGTGCTCTAGAGAGCTCAAGTTTTGTTGAAGCTGTTGAATTTGTTGTTGTTTAAGCTGTTGATTGTTATAGGCTACATTATGTGCTCTATAGAGCTCCAGTTTAGTTGAAGCTGTTGAATCTGTTGTTGTTGAAGCTGTTGATTGTTGTAGGCTATTATGTGCTCTAGAGAGCTCTAGTTTTGTTGAAGCTGTTGAATCTGTTGTTGTTAAAGCTGTTGATTGTTATAGGCTACATTATGTGCTCTATAGAGCTCCACTTTAGTTTAAGCGGTTGAATCTGTTGTTGTTGAAGCTGTCGATTGTTGTAGGCCATTATGTGCTCTAGTTTTGTTGAAGCTGTTGAATGTGTTGTTGAATCTGTTGATTGTTGTAGGCTACATTATGTGCTCTAGAGAGCTCAAGTTTTGTTGAAGCTATTGAATCTGTTGTTGAATCTGTTGATTGTTGTAGGCTACATTATGTGCTCTAGAGAGCTCAAGTTTTGTTGAAGCTGTTGAATCTGTTGTTGAAGCTGTTGATTGTTGTAGGCTATTATGTGCTCTAGAGAGCTCTAGTTTTGTTGAAGCTGTTGTTGTTAAAGCTATTGATTGTTATAGGCTACATTATGTGCTCTATAGAGCTCCAGTTTAGTTGAAGCTGTTGAATCTATTGTTGTTGAAGCTGTTGATTGTTGTAGGCTATTATGTGCTCTAGAGAGCTCTAGTTTTGTTGAAGCTGTTGAATCTGTTGTTGTTAAAACTGTTGATTGTTATAGGCTACATTATGTGCTCTATAGAGCTCCAGATCAGTTGAAGCTGTTGAATCTGTTGTTGTTGAAGCTGTTGATTGTTGTAGGCTATTATGTGCTCTAGTTTTGTTGAAGCTGTTGAATGTGTTGTTGAATCTGTTGATTGTTGTAGGCTACATTATGTGCTCTAGAGAGCTCTAGTTTTGTTGAAGCTGTTGAATCTGTTGTTGAAGCTGTTGATTGTTGTAGGCTATTATGTGCTCTAGAGAGCTCTAGATTTGTTGAAGCTGTTGATTGTTGTAGGCTATATTATGTGCTCTAGAGAGCTCAAGTTTTGTTGAAGCTGTTGAATCTGTTGTTGAAGCTGTTGATTGTTGTAGGCTATTATGTGCTCTAGAGAGCTCTAGTTTTGTTGAAGCTGTTGTTGTTAAAGCTATTGATTGTTATAGGCTACATTATGTGCTCTATAGAGCTCCAGTTTAGTTGAAGCTGTTGAATCTATTGTTGTTGAAGCTGTTGATTGTTGTAGGCTATTATATGCTCTAGTTTTGTTGAAGCCGTTGAATGTGTTGTTGAATCTGTTGATTGTTGTAGGCTACATTATGTGCTCTAGAGAGCTCAAGTTTTGTTGAGGCTGTTGAATCTGTTGTTGAAGCTGTTGATTGTTGTAGGCTATTATGTGCTCTAGAGAGCTCTAGATTTGTTGAAGCTGTTGACTGTTGTAGGCTGTTAAGTGCTGTAGAAAGCTCTTGTTTTGTTGAAATTGTTGATTTTGTTGTTGTTGAAGATGTTGATTGTTGTAGGCTACATTATGTGTTCTAGAGAGCTCTAGTTTTGTTGAAGCTGTTGAATCTGTTGTTGAAGCTCTTGATTGTTGAAGGCTATTATGTGCTATAGAGAGCTCTAGTTTCGTTGAAGCTGTTGAATCGGTTGTTGAAGCTGTTGATTGTTGTAGGCTATTTTGTGCTCTACAGAGCTCTAGTTTTGTTGAAGCTGTTGAATCTGTTGTTGATGAAGCTGTTGATTGTTGTAGGCTATTGTGTGCTCTAGAGAGCTCTAGTTTTGTTGAAGTTGTTGAATCTGTTGTTGTTAAAGCTGTTGATTGTTATAGGCTACATTATGTGCTCTATAGAGCTCCAGTTTAGTTGAAGCTGTTGAATCTGTTGTTGTTAAAGCTGTTGGTTGTTATAGGCTACATTATGTGCTCTATAGAGCTCCAGTTTAGTTGAAGCTGTTGAATCTGTTGATTGTTGTAGGCTATTATATGCTCTAGTTTTGTTGAAGCTGTTGAATGTGTTGTTGAATCTGTTGATTGTTGTAGGCTACATTATGTGCTCTAGAGAGCTCAAGTTTTGTTGAAGCTGTTGAATTTGTTGTTGTTTAAGCTGTTGATTGTTATAGGCTACATTATGTGCTCTATAGAGCTCCAGTTTAGTTGAAGCTGTTGAATCTGTTGTTGTTGAAGCTGTTGATTGTTGTAGGCTATTATGTGCTCTAGAGAGCTCCACTTTAGTTGAAGCTGTTGAATCTGTTGTTGTTGAAGCTGTTGATTGTTGTAGGCTATTATGTGCTCTAGTTTTGTTGAAGCTGTTGAATGTGTTGTTGAATCTGTTGATTGTTGTAGGCTACATTATGTGCTCTAGAGAGCTCAAGTTTTGTTGAAGCTGTTGAATTTGTTGTTGTTTAAGCTGTTGATTGTTATAGGCTACATTATGTGCTCTATAGAGCTCCAGTTTAGTTGAAGCTGTTGAATCTGTTGTTGTTGAAGCTGTTAATTGTTGTAGGCTATTATGTGCTCTATAGAACTCCACTTTAGTTGAAGCTGTTGAATCTGTTGTTGTTGAAGCTGTTGATTGTTGTAGGCTATTATGTGCTCTAGTTTTGTTGAAGCTGTTGAATGTGTTGTTGAATCTGTTGATTGTTGTAGGCTACATTATGTGCTCTAGAGAGCTCAAGTTTTGTTGAAGCTGTTGAATCTGTTGTTAAAGCTGTTGATTGTTGTAGGCTATTATGTGCTCTAGTTTTGTTGAAGCTGTTGAATGTGTTGTTGAATCTGTTAATTGTTGTAGGCTACATTATGTGCTCTAGAGAGCTCAAGTTTTGTTGAAGCTGTTGAATCTGTTGTTGAAGCTGTTGATTGTTGTAGGCTATTATGTGCTCTAGAGAGCTCTAGTTTTGTTGAAGCTGTTGTTGCTAAAGCTATTGATTGTTATAGGCTACATTATGTGCTCTATAGAGCTCCAGTTTAGTTGAAGCCGTTGAATCTATTGTTGTTGAAGCTGTTGTTTGTTGTAGGCTATTATATGCTCTAGTTTTGTTGAAGCTGTTGAATGTGTTGTTGAATCTGTTGATTGTTGTAGGCTACATTATGAGCTCTAGCTCAAGTTTTGTTGAAGCTGTTGAATCTGTTGTTGAATCTCTAATGTGCTCTAGAGAGCTGTTTTGTTGAAGCTGTTGAATCTGTTGTTGAATCTGTTGATTGTTGTAGGCTATTATGTGCTCTATTATGTGCTGTTGTTGTTAAAGCTATTGAGTTAGCTCAATGTGCTTTGTCCAGGTGAAGCTGTTGAATCTGTTGTTGAAGCTGTTGATTGTTGTAGGCTATTATGTGCTCTAGAGAGCTCTAGTTTTGTTGAAGCTGTTGTTGTTAAAGCTATTGATTGTTATAGGCTACATTATGTGCTCTATAGAGCTCCAGTTGTTAGTTGAAGCTGTTGAATCTATTGTTGTTGAAGCTGTTGATTGTTGTAGGCTATTATGTGCTCTAGAGAGCTCTAGTTTAGTTGAAGCTGTTGAATCTGTTGTTGTTAAAGCTGTTGATTGTTATAGGCTACATTATGTGCTCTATAGAGCTCCAGTTTAGTTGAAGCTGTTGAATCTGTTGTTGTTAAAGCTGTTGATTGTTATAGGCTACATTATGTGCTCTATAGAGCTCCAGTTTAGTTGAAGCTGTTGAATTTTGTTGAAGCTGTTGTTGTTGAAGCTGTTGATTGTTGTAGGCTATTATGTGCTCTAGTTTTGTTGAAGCTGTTGAATGTGTTGTTGAATCTGTTGATTGTTGTAGGCTACATTATGTGCTCTAGAGAGCTCAAGTTTTGTTGAAGCTGTTGAATCTGTTGTTGAAGATGTTGAATCTGTTGTTGTTAAAGCTGTTGATTGTTGTAGGCTATTATGTCATCAGGAGAACTTTAGTTTTGTTGAATCTGTTGTTGAAGCTGTTGATTGCAGGCTATTATGAGCTCTAGAGAGCTCTAGTTTTGTTGAAGCTGTTGAATCTCTTGTTGAAGATGTTGAATCTGTTGTTGTTAAAGCTGTTGATTGTTGTAGGCTATTATGTGCTCTAGTTTTATTAAAGCTGTTGAATCTGTTTTTGTTGAAGATGTTGATTGTTGTAGGCTACATTATGTGCTCTAGAGAGCTCTAGTTTTGTCGAAGCTGTTGAATCTGTTGTTGTTGAAGCTGTTGATTGTTGTAGGCTATTATATGCTATACAGAGCTCTAGTTTTGTTTAAGCTGTTGAA
This sequence comes from Stappiaceae bacterium, assembly GCA_964291365.2. Taxonomy (GTDB): domain Bacteria; phylum Pseudomonadota; class Alphaproteobacteria; order Rhizobiales; family Stappiaceae; genus JBDWFY01. Next base: position 934 of record OZ219971.1, on the reverse strand, counting down.
TCTGTTGTTGAAGCTGTTGATTGTTGTAGGCTGTTATATGTTATAGAGAGGTTTGGTTTTGTTTAAGCTGTCAAATCTGTTGTTGTTTAAGCTATTGATTTTTGTAGGCTATTATATGCTATAGAGAGCTCTAGTTTTGTTTAAGCTGTTGAATCTGTTGTTGTTGAAGCTGTTGATTGTTGTAGGCTATTATGTGCAATAGAGAGCTCTAGTTTTGTTGAAGCTGTTGAATCTGTTGTTGTTGAAGCTGTTGATTGTTGTAGGCTACATTATGTGTTCTAGAGAGCTCTAGTTTTGTTGAAGCAGTTGAATCTGTTGTTGATGCTGTTGATTGTTGTAGGCTATAATGAGCTCTAGAGAGCTCTAGTTTTGTTGAAGTTGTTGACTCTTTTGTTGAAGCTGTTGATTGTTGAAGCTGTAGTTGTTGAATCTGTTTTTGAAGCTTTTAAATCTGTTGTTAAATCTGTTGATAACCATGTTGAAGTTGTTGATCGTTGTTGATGTTGTTGAATCTGTTGTTGTTGAAGCTGTTAATTGTTGGTATTGTTGAAGCTGTTCGATCAGTTGATCTTGTTAGTACAATTAAAGCTGTTGATTGTGAGTACAGTCTATTTTGTGTAAGTGTAGGCTCGCCCCAATAAATCAATAGTTTCAATCACTATGTTGAAGATGTTGAATTTGTTGCTGAAGTTGTTGACAGTTGATGGTGTTGTTGATGTTAAACCTGTTGTTGTTGAAGCTGTTGATTGTTGATCATGTTGTTGAACCTGTTGTTGAAGATGTTGATTGTTGATTATGATTTTTGAAGCTATTGAATCTGTTGTTGAATCTGTTGATCTTGTTAGTATAGTTGAAGGTGTTGATTGTTGGTTATGATTGTTGAAGCTGTTGAATCTGTTGATCACCATGTTTAAGGTGGTAATTGTTATTCATG
>OZ219970.1:27500-60071 GCA_964291365.2 Stappiaceae bacterium | reverse complement strand
TAACCTAACCCTAACCCTAACCCTAACCCTAACCCTAACCCTAACCCTAACCCTAACCCTAACCCTAACCCTAACCCTAACCCTAACCCTAACCCTAACCCTAACCCTAACCCTAACCCTAACCCTAACCCTAACCCTAACCCTAACCCTAACCCTAACCCTAACCCTAACCCTAACCCTAACCCTAACCCTAACCCTAACCCTAACCCTAACCCTAACCCTAACCCTAACCCTAACCCTAACCCTAACCCTAACCCTAACCCTAACCCTAACCCTAACCCTAACCCTAACCCTAACCCTAACCCTAACCCTAACCCTAACCCTAACCCTAACCCTAACCCTAACCCTAACCCTAACCCTAACCCTAACCCTAACCCTAACCCTAACCCTAACCCTAACCCTAACCCTAACCCTAACCCTAACCCTAACCCTAACCCTAACCCTAACCCTAACCCTAACCCTAACCCTAACCCTAACCCTAACCCTAACCCTAACCCTAACCCTAACCCTAACCCTAACCCTAACCCTAACCCTAACCCTAACCCTAACCCTAACCCTAACCCTAACCCTAACCCTAACCCTAACCCTAACCCTAACCCTAACCCTAACCCTAACCCTAACCCTAACCCTAACCCTAACCCTAACCCTAACCCTAACCCTAACCCTAACCCTAACCCTAACCCTAACCCTAACCCTAACCCTAACCCTAACCCTAACCCTAACCCTAACCCTAACCCTAACCCTAACCCTAACCCTAACCCTAACCCTAACCCTAACCCTAACCCTAACCCTAACCCTAACCCTAACCCTAACCCTAACCCTAACCCTAACCCTAACCCTAACCCAACCCAACCCTAACCCTAACCCTAACCCTAACCCTAACCCTAACCCTAACCCTAACCCAACCCAACCCAACCCTAACCCTAACCCTAACCCTAACCCTAACCCTAACCCAACCCAAACCCAAACCCAAACCCTAACCCAACCCAAACCCAACCCAAACCCAAACCCAAACCCAACCCAACCCAAACCCAAACCCAAACCCAAACCCAAACCCAACCCAACCCAACCCAAACCCAACCCAACCCAAACCCAAACCCAACCCAACCCAACCCAACCCAACCCAACCCAAACCCAAACCCAAACCCAAACCCAACCCAACCCAACCCATCCCACACACACTGGTAACTCTGACTACGTCTGTCTAACCCACACACACTGGTAACTCTGACTACGTCTGTCTAACCCACACACACTGGTAACTCTGACTACGTCTGTCTAACCCACACACACTGGTAACTCTGACTACGTCTGTCTAACCCACACACACTGGTAACTCTGACTACGTCTGTCTAACCCACACACACTGGTAACTCTGACTACGTCTGTCTAACCCACACACACTGGTAACTCTGACTACGTCTGTCTAACCCACACACACTGGTAACTCTGACTACGTCTGTCTAACCCACACACACTGGTAACTCTGACTACGTCTGTCTAACCCACACACACTGGTAACTCTGACTACGTCTGTCTAACCCACACACACTGGTAACTCTGACTACGTCTGTCTAACCCACACACACTGGTAACTCTGACTACGTCTGTCTAACCCACACACACTGGTAACTCTGACTACGTCTGTCTAACCCACACACACTGGTAACTCTGACTACGTCTGTCTAACCCACACACACTGGTAACTCTGACTACGTCTGTCTAACCCACACACACTGGTAACTCTGACTACGTCTGTCTAACCCACACACACTGGTAACTCTGACTACGTCTGTCTAACCCACACACACTGGTAACTCTGACTACGTCTGTCTAACCCACACACACTGGTAACTCTGACTACGTCTGTCTAACCCACACACACTGGTAACTCTGACTACGTCTGTCTAACCCACACACACTGGTAACTCTGACTACGTCTGTCTAACCCACACACACTGGTAACTCTGACTACGTCTGTCTAACCCACACACACTGGTAACTCTGACTACGTCTGTCTAACCCACACACACTGGTAACTCTGACTACGTCTGTCTAACCCACACACACTGGTAACTCTGACTACGTCTGTCTAACCCACACACACTGGTAACTCTGACTACGTCTGTCTAACCCACACACACTGGTAACTCTGACTACGTCTGTCTAACCCACACACACTGGTAACTCTGACTACGTCTGTCTAACCCACACACACTGGTAACTCTGACTACGTCTGTCTAACCCACACACACTGGTAACTCTGACTACGTCTGTCTAACCCACACACACTGGTAACTCTGACTACGTCTGTCTAACCCACACACACTGGTAACTCTGACTACGTCTGTCTAACCCACACACACTGGTAACTCTGACTACGTCTGTCTAACCCACACACACTGGTAACTCTGACTACGTCTGTCTAACCCACACACACTGGTAACTCTGACTACGTCTGTCTAACCCACACACACTGGTAACTCTGACTACGTCTGTCTAACCCACACACACTGGTAACTCTGACTACGTCTGTCTAACCCACACACACTGGTAACTCTGACTACGTCTGTCTAACCCACACACACTGGTAACTCTGACTACGTCTGTCTAACCCACACACACTGGTAACTCTGACTACGTCTGTCTAACCCACACACACTGGTAACTCTGACTACGTCTGTCTAACCCACACACACTGGTAACTCTGACTACGTCTGTCTAACCCACACACACTGGTAACTCTGACTACGTCTGTCTAACCCACACACACTGGTAACTCTGACTACGTCTGTCTAACCCACACACACTGGTAACTCTGACTACGTCTGTCTAACCCACACACACTGGTAACTCTGACTACGTCTGTCTAACCCACACACACTGGTAACTCTGACTACGTCTGTCTAACCCACACACACTGGTAACTCTGACTACGTCTGTCTAACCCACACACACTGGTAACTCTGACTACGTCTGTCTAACCCACACACACTGGTAACTCTGACTACGTCTGTCTAACCCACACACACTGGTAACTCTGACTACGTCTGTCTAACCCACACACACTGGTAACTCTGACTACGTCTGTCTAACCCACACACACTGGTAACTCTGACTACGTCTGTCTAACCCACACACACTGGTAACTCTGACTACGTCTGTCTAACCCACACACACTGGTAACTCTGACTACGTCTGTCTAACCCACACACACTGGTAACTCTGACTACGTCTGTCTAACCCACACACACTGGTAACTCTGACTACGTCTGTCTAACCCACACACACTGGTAACTCTGACTACGTCTGTCTAACCCACACACACTGGTAACTCTGACTACGTCTGTCTAACCCACACACACTGGTAACTCTGACTACGTCTGTCTAACCCACACACACTGGTAACTCTGACTACGTCTGTCTAACCCACACACACTGGTAACTCTGACTACGTCTGTCTAACCCACACACACTGGTAACTCCGACTTTAGGAGGAATAATCCACCCCCCGACTATAGGGGGGGAATATGGGCTGCCCGGGCAGGGGGCGGGGCCCGCTCATGAATATTCAGGCTCATTACTACATTGCCTCATTAATATTCATAGTTTATTACTACTATGAATTTATAATTAATGAGCAATGCCAGCGTAATGAGCCTGGTGAATACCTACCGGTTGCTGGCTGATCGTACAACCACACAACGGGCGCCCACCTTCCATGCAGCCTCCTTGCTCACTACAGTCGTCGACTGCAGCTGAGCAAGTATGGCTACACGGGTGAACATCCATTGCAGGTTGCACGAACAGACCAGTAGTGAACCGGTTTGGCATTCACATATTCCCTGAGCAGACCCCACATGATGGGCATTAACATTTAAACATGTTTGCTTCTATGCAATGCCTAAAGTCGATGCTACAAAACATTCAAAGGCTCAAGGCTCAACATCCTACAGCAGTGTTAGCTAGCTAAGAGATCCAGAAAAATCTAAGCACTAATGTTTGTTGCTCTAAGATTAGGTGGGAAGGGTGAAGTCTATCGTATCTTTTCCATGCAAGATACAGTAGGTTCACAATTGTTTTAGTCTTTGGAAGCACAAGCAAGCACATGTTCGACATGAAGCCATTTTTTAAAGTGTCCATGTTGCCTCTCAGACATACCAACTACAATTCCTGCACATCATGTGCAAACCTTAGCATACCAAATCAGGTAGCTCTGTTGGCATTGTTGTCATCACAGAGGGCATCTAAATCGTCACACAATCCTAGTTTGTCCTTTTGAACATATGGATTCCAATAGTGACCAAGGGTAGCATGCAATATCCAAGGGGTATTACTTTTAGACATCCCAAAGAGTACAATTAAGACATGTGCTCAGTTCCTTTGAACTTTGCGGTGTGTGCAATCTAATGCCTTACCTTTTGACCGATGGTTGTCCAACAATGGTACAAGCACAATGTAAAAGCCTAGACTTACCTTAGAGTGCATACCATTGTTAGGCAACAGATGACATACATATTTAGCTAAGACATGGCCATATTTACTCAACCCCCACCCCATTAACCAACCACCCTTTAAACAGAGTCTTTGCGTGATGAAGTTGAAGGTCGAGGAATGGGAATGGAAATTATTAAAATGGGCCCTCTTCTTTCTTGAAGTCGACGCAGCGCAAATGAATTATTAAAAGGCATAAATATACATATACCTGGCATATTTCTTCAGTCATCTTCTTCCATCACAGTCGGCGCAAGCGCTTACATTACAACATGACATGCAACCTGACACTTACAAGCCGTAGATTACTTAAGTTAGCATTTATGCTCCTACAAGTGTACACTCACCTTTTGACCGATGGTTGTCCAACAATGGTACGTTGCACATTGCAAAAGCCTAAGACTTGCCTTTGATGTGCATACCACTGTTGGACAACAGATGACATACATTTTTAGCTAAGACATGGCCATATTTAAACAACCCCCATCCTCCCATTAGAAATTAAACAGAGTCTTTGCGTGATAAAGTTGAAGGTCGACGAGTGGGAATGGAAATTATTAAATTGGGCCCTCTTCTTTCTTGAAGTCGCAGCGCAAATGAATGAAAATGCATATACCTGGCAAGTTTCTTCAGTCATCTTCTTCCATCACAGTCAGCGCAAGCGCTTACATTACAACATGGCATGCAACCTGACACTTACAAGTCGTACATTACCTATGTTAGCAATTATGCACCTACAATGTTGCATGCACCCCCCACCCATTACAAATACCTGTTAAAAATGAAGAATCTGATCCATAGAAGACATAAGAGTAGACAACATCTCGTTGCAAGGATAAGTCCAATCCAGAGGAGTCCGTGTATGTTGAGCCACTCACCAGGGCAACAGATAAACACAGATACAGACACAGAAACAATATAGAGTACATAATGCACCATTCAAAATATAACAAAAGAATGGACACACTCTTGAAGCAATGAAGTGCAACCAAGCACACTTTGAAGCTACTAGCTACACTATCGAGTGTGCAACTGTGCATTTCAATGTCCAAGTGACAGAGATTGTTCTACAATGTCCAACATCAGTGTGGAACAGTCACCAGAGTAGTGAAGGTGCACAACAGCATCGATTGCTTGGAGCCAGTGACAACAAAAGCTGTCCCTCAGTAGCATCGGTGTAGATCACTGCAACACAAAAGAGAAAAAAGTTGCAATATTAAAGGGTTGATAGTGTATGTATCCTCCACACAGTGCAAATACCTGTTAGAAACGAAACATCTGAAGTTGGATGCAGGTAGTGTCCATCATCGACTCGTCTTACACAGGCTGAAGTCAACAGCGTAGTTCCACAAGCAGTTCCATCCCATCCTCATTTGTCCTCATAAACGAGGCGTGGTCAAGTGTAGAGTCCCACACACAAGCAGCACATATCCGGGATGAGTTGCCAACAATAAATGAGCAATTTTAACCCCATCACTCTGACCATCGCCGACAACCATCCTTTCAATGACTGGATGAGTGGTAGACAATCCAGTTGACGACGTCTCGTTGGACGGACGAGGAAGACTTTTGTAGATCTACGAGTAGACAACAGCTCGTTGCAAGGACGACGGCAAAACCAATGACATCAGTGTAGATAACTGCAAATGAAAAAGAAATGGATGTATTAAGCACTTGTTGACCAATATAGCATGTTTCCCCACCCATTGCAAGTACCTGTTGGAAACAAAACATCTGAAGTGGGATGCAGGTAGTGTCCATCATCGACTCGTCTTACACGGGCTGAAGTCAACAGCGTAGTTCCACAAGCAGTTCCATCCCATCCTCATTTGTCCTCATAAACGAGGCGTGGTCAAGTGTAGAGTCCCACACACAAGCAGCACATATCCGGGATGAGTTGCCAACAATAAATGAGCAATTTTAACCCCATCACTCTGACCATCGCCGACAACCATCCTTTCAATGACTGGATGAGTGGTAGACAATCCAGTTGACGACGTCTCGTTGGACGGACGAGGAAGACTTATGTAGATCTACGAGTAGACAACAGCTCGTTGCAAGGACGACGACAAAACCAATGACATCAGTGTATATAACTGCAAATGAAGAAGAAATGGATGTATTATTAAGCACTTGTTCACCAATATAGCATGTTTCCCCACCCATTGTAAATACCTGTTAGAAACAAAACATCTGAAGTTGGATGCAGGTAGTGTCCATCATCGACTCGTCTTAAACAGGCTGAAGTCAACAGCGTATTTCCACAAGCAGTTCCATCCCATCCTCATTTGTCCTCATAAACGAGGCGTGGTCAAGTGTAGAGTCCCACACACAAGCAGCACATATCCGGGATGAGTTGCCAACAATAAATGAGCAATTTTAACCCCATCACTCTGACCATCGCCGACAACCATCCTTTCAATGACTGGATGAGTGGTAGACAATCCAGTTGACGACGTCTCGTTGGACGGACGAGGAAGACTTTTGTAGATCTACGAGTAGACAACAGCTCGTTGCAAGGACGATGACAAAACCAATGGCATCAGTGTAGATAACTGCAAGTGATAAAGAAATGGATGTATTATTAAGCACTTGTTGACCAACATAGCATGTTTCCCCATCCATTGCAAGTACCTGTTAGAAACGAAGCATCTGAAGTTGGATGCAGGTAGTGTCCATCATCGACTCGTCTTACACGGGCTGAAGTCAACAGCGTAGTTCCACAAGCAGTTCCATCCCATCCTCATTTGTCCTCATAAACGAGGCGTGGTCAAGTGTAGAGTCCCACACACAAGCAGCACATATCCGGGATGAGTTGCCAACAATAAATGAGCAATTTTAACCCCATCACTCTGACCATCGCCGACAACCATCCTTTCAATGACTGGATGAGTGGTAGACAATCCAGTTGACGACGTCTCGTTGGACGGACGAGGAAGACGTTTGTAGATCTACGAGTAGACAACAGCTCGTTGCAAGGACGACGACAAAACCAATAGCATTGGTGTCAATTCCTGCAAATGCAAAAGAAGTAAATAGTTGGACGGACGAGGAAGACGTTTGTAGACATACGTGTATACATCCCATTGCAAGGACGAAGACGGATGCAAAAGAAAGAGATAAGTGGCTGAAACATTTGCTGATCTTTTCAATCAATGATCACCACACTCCAAATAATGTACACCAATCAAGCAACTTGGAGCAGGGGACAGCAGAAGCTGGATAGAATTTGCACAAACTGATATCAACCTTTCCAATTGAAGAACACCGTAAAACAGCTTAGAGTAGTGACAGTAGGAACAGTATGCACAAGGATAGATAGGTCAAAGCATCAACAGCAGAGTCCCATTTTCAACATCGAGCAAATGCCAAGACATCAAAAGCTGGGTAGAATTTCCACGAGCCGGTATCGACCTATCCAATTAAGTAACAGGGGACAGCCAAAGCTGGGTAGAATTTGCATCATCCATTCCAGTTGAAGACCACAACAAGCAGCTTGGAGTAGGGACAGCAGGAGCAGTTTGCACAAGGTATTGTGCAACCGGACACATACAATATTCTTAGGGTAGCATTTATACACCTACAAGTGTATACTCACCTTTCGTTTGATGGTTGTCCAAAAATGGTACATTGCACATTGTAAAAGCCTTAAACTTACCATTGAAGTGCATACCATTGTTGGGCAATAGATGACATACATTTTTAGCTAAGACATGGCCATATTTAAACAACCCCCATCCTCCCATTAGAAATTAAACAGAGTCTTTGCGTGATGAAGTTGAAGGTCGACGAGGGGGATTGGAAATTATTAAAATGGGCCCTCTTCTTTCTTGAAGTCGACGCAGCGCAAATGAAATTATTATAAATGAAAAGATAAATATACATATACCTTGCATGTTTCTTCAGTCATCTTCTTCCATCACAGTCAGCGCAAGCGCTTACATTACGTCATGGCATGCAACCTGACACTTACAAGCCGTACATTACCTATGTTAGCAATTATGCACCTACAATGTTGCATGCACCCCCCACCCGTTACACATACTTGTTGAAAATGAAGAATCTGATCCGTAGAAGACATACGAGTAGACAACAGCGCGTTGCAAGATGAAGTCCAGTCCAGAGTCAACGTACGTTTGTGCCACTCACCAGGGCAACAGATAGACAGATACAGATAGTGGCCACTCACCAGAGCAACAGATAGACAGATACAGACAGTGGCCACTCACCAGGGCAACAGATAGACAGATACAGACAGTGGCCACTCACCAGGGCAACAGATAGACAGATACAGACAAGAAACACACAGACACAGAAACCATACAAAGTATAATTCGTGTCGAAGAGACCAGTCAATGCATCAACAGCCGAGTCCCATCTTCACATATGCCGGAGACAGCAAATGATGGGATGGACTTCCCCCAGTAGCACCTTCAACACCGTGGCAAATTTCACTTCCAAAGAAAGAGAAAGATAGTTGTAGTAAACAGTTGCCGACCAGACTAGTATCGTTGACCTCCAATTCCAATTGATGACGACCACACTCCAAATAATGCACACCAATTAAGCAGCTTGACAGTAGAAGCTGGGTAGAACTTGCACGAGCTGGCATCGATGTTTCCAAATGTAGAACACGGTTAAGCAGCTTGGAGTGGTGATAGCAGAAGCAGTATGCACAAGGATAGACAAGTCCAAGCATCAACAGCAGAGTCCCATCTTCAACATCGAGCAAACACCAGAGACAGCAAAAGCTAGGCAGGACTTCACCCAGTAGCAGCTTCAACATCGTGACAAGTCTTACTGCAAAGAAAGAGAAGTCGTATTAAGCAGTTGCTGACCAAACTTGTATTGTTGACCATCTTCAATTCCAATTGATGACCACCACAGTCCAAATAATGTACACCAATTAAGCAGTTTGACAGTTGAAGCTGGGTAGAACTTGCACAAGCTGGCATCGACATTCCCAATTGAAGAACACAGTTAAGCAGCTTCGAGTGGTGGCAGTATGCACAAGAATAGAAGGTCCAGGCATCAACAGCAGAGTCCCATCTTCAACATCGAGCAGAGACAGCAAAAGCTAGGCATGACTTCACCCAGTAGCAGCTTCAACAAGTGCTGTATAGTTGTCGACCAATCTTGCATCGTTGATCTTCTCCAATTGATGACCACCATTCTAAATAATGCACACCAATTGAACAGTGGACAGCAGAAGCTGGGTAGAATTTCCACGAGCTGGCATCAACCAATCCAATTGAGTAACACCATTGAACAGCTTGAAGTAGTAGTGGAAGAGATTTGCACAGGGTATTGTGTCGAATAGACTGGTCGAAGCATCAACAGCAGAGTCATATCTCAACGTCGAGCATACACCAGAGACAGCAGAAGCTGGGCTGGATTTCCCCCAGTAGCACCTTCAACATCGTGGCAAGTCTTACTGCAAAATAAGAAAAGAGTTGTTACATTAAACACTTGCTGACCAAACTTGTATTGTTGACCTTCTTCAATTCCAATTGATGACCACCACACTCCAAATAATGCACACCGATTAAGCAGCTTGACAGTAGAAACTGTATCGACGTTTCCAGTTGAAGAACACATTTAAGCAGCTTCGACAGCACCAGCAGGATACACAAGGATAGACAGGTCCAAGCATCAACAGCAGAGTCCATCTTCAACATCGAGCAAACACCAGAGACAGCAAAATCTAGGCAGGACTTCACCCAGTAGCAGCTTCAACATCGTGACAAATCCAACTGCAGATGCAAAAGAAAGTGAAGTAGCTGTATAGTTGCCGACCAATCCTGTATCGTTTACCTTCTCCAATTGATGACCACCACTCTCCAAATAACACACACCAACTGAACAGCGGACAGCAGAAGCTGGGTAGAATTTTCAGGAGCTGGCACCAATCCAATTGAGTAACACCATTGAACAGCTTGAAGTAGTAGTAGCAGAAGAGGTTTACACAGGGTATGGTGTCGAATAGACCGCTCAAAGCATCAACAGCAGAGTCCCATCTTCAACATTGAGCATATACCAGAAACAGCAAAAGCTGGGCTGGATTCCCCAAGTAGCACCTTCAACATCGTGGCAAGTCTTACTGCAAGGAAAGAGAAGAGTCGTTGTATTAAACAGTTGCTGACCAAACTTGTATTGTTGACCTTCTTCAATTCCAATTGATGACCACCACAGTCCAAATAATGTACACCAATTAAGCAGTTTGACAGTTGAAGCTGGGTAGAACTTGCACAAGCTGGCATCGACATTCCCAATTGAAGAACACAGTTAAGCAGCTTCGAGTGGTGGCAGTATGCACAAGAATAGAAGGTCCAGGCATCAACAGCAGAGTCCCATCTTCAACATCGAGCAGAGACAGCAAAAGCTAGGCATGACTTCACCCAGTAGCAGCTTCAACAAGTGCTGTATAGTTGCCGACCAATCTTGCATCGTTGATCTTCTCCAATTGATGACCACCATTCTAAATAATGCACACCAATTGAACAGTGGACAGCAGAAGCTGGGTAGAATTTCCACGAGCTGGCATCAACCAATCCAATTGAGTAACACCATTGAACAGCTTGAAGTAGTAGTGGAAGAGATTTGCACAGGGTATTGCGTCGAATAGACTGGTCGAAGCATCAACAGCAGAGTCATATCTCAACGTCGAGCATACACCAGAGACAGCAGAAGCTGGGCTGGATTTCCCCCAGTAGCACCTTCAACATCGTGGCAAGTCTTACTGCAAAATAAGAAAAGAGTTGTTACATTAAACACTTGCTGACCAAACTTGTATTGTTGACCTTCTTCAATTCCAATTGATGACCACCACACTCCAAATAATGCACACCGATTAAGCAGCTTGACAGTAGAAACTGTATCGACGTTTCCAGTTGAAGAACACAGTTAAGCAGCTTCGACAGCACCAGCAGGATACACAAGGATAGACAGGTCCAAGCATCAACAGCAGAGTCCATCTTCAACATCGAGCAAACACCAGAGACAGCAAAATCTAGGCAGGACTTCACCCAGTAGCAGCTTCAACATCGTGACAAATCCAACTGCAGATGCAAAAGAAAGTGAAGTAGCTGTATAGTTGCCGACCAATCCTGTATCGTTGACCTTCTCCAATTGATGACCACCACTCTCCAAATAATACACACCAATTGAACAGTGGACAGCAGAAGCTGGGTAGAATTTTCAGGAGCTGGCATCAACCAATCCAATTGAGTAACACCATTTAACAGCTTGAAGTAGTAGTAGCGGAAGAGGTTTACACAGGGTATGGTGTCGAATAGACCGCTCAAAGCATCAACAGCAGAGTTCCATCTTCAACATTGAGCATACACCAGAAACAGCAAAAGCTGGGCTGGATTCCCAAGTAGCACCTTCAACATTGTGGCAAGTCTTACTGCAAAGAAAGAGAAGAGTCGTTGTATTAAACAGTTGCTGACCAAACTTGTATTGTTGACCTTCTTCAATTCCAATTGATGACCACCACAGTCCAAATAATATACACCAATTAAGCAGCTTGACAGTTGAAGCTGGGTAGAACCTGCACGAGCTGGCATCGACGTTTCCAATTGAAGAACACAGTTGAGCAGCTTCAAGTGGTAACAGCAGAAGCTGATTCACAAGGAGAGACAGGTCCAAGCACCAACAGCAGAGTCTTATCTTCAACATCGAGCAGAGACAGCAAAAGCTGGGTAGGATTTCACCAATTAGCAGCTTCAACATTGTGGCAAATCATACTGCAGATGTAAAACAAGGAGAAGTAGCTGTAGAGTTGCCAACCAATCTTGTATCATTGACCTTCTCCAATTGATGACCACCACTCTCCAAATAATGCACATCAACTGAACAGTGAACAGCAGAAGCTGGTAGAATTTCCACGAGCTGGCATCAACCGATCCAATTGAGCAACACCATTTAACAGCTTCAAGTAGGAGCAGAAGCAGTTGATATCGTGTTGAATAGACCGGTCAAAGCATCAACAGCAGAGTCCCATCTTCAACATCGAGCATATGCCAGAGACAGCAAGAGCTAGGCTGGATTTCCCCCAGTAGCAGCTTCAACACTCTGCCAAATCTTGCTGCAAAAGAAAGAGAAAAGCAGTTGCATTAAGCAATTGCTGACCAAACTTGTATCGTTGACCTTCTCCAATTCCAATTGATGACCACCACACTTAAAACAGTGGACAGCAAAAGCTGGGTAGAATTTCCACGAGCTGGCATCAACCAAACGACCATTAAACAGCTTGAAGTAGGAGCGGAAGCAGTTTGCACAGGATATGGTGTCGAATAGACCGGTCGAAGCATCAATAGCAGAGTCCCATCTTCAACATTGAGCAGAGACAGTAAAAGCTTCCCCCAGTAGCAGCTTCAACATCGTGGCAAATCTTACTGCAAAAGAGAGAAAGATAGTTGTATTAAACAGTTGCTGACCAAACTTGTGTCGTTGACCTTCTCCTATTCCAATTGATGACCACCATACTTAAAACAGTGGACAGCAGAAGCTGGGTAGAATTTCCACGAGCTGGCATCAACCAATCCACCATTAAACAGCTTAAAGTAGGAGCGGAAGCAGTTTGCACAGGATATAGTGTCGAATAGACCGGTCGAAGCATCAACAGCAGAGTCCCATCTTCAACATTGAGCAGAGACAGTAAAAGCTTCCCCCAGTAGCAGCTTCAATATTGTGGCAAATCTTACTGCAAAAGAGAGAGAGAGAAAGGTAGTTGTATTAAACAGTTGCTGACCAAACTTGTATCATTGACCTTCTTCGATTCCAATTGATGGCCACCACACTCCAAATAATGCACACTAATTGAGCAGCTTGACAGTAGAAGCTGGGTAGAACTTGCACGAGCTGGCATTGACGTTTCCAATTGAAGAACACAGTTAAGCAGCTTGGAGTGATGACAGCAGAAGCAGTATGCACAGGTTGAAGCATCAACAGCAGAGTCCCATCTTCAACATCGAGCAAACACCAGAGAGAGCAAGAGCTGGGCAGGATTTTACCCAGTAGCAGGTACAACATCGTGGCAAATCCTACTGCAAATGCAAAAAGAAAAGAAGTAGCCGTATTATTAAACAGTTGCTGACCAAACATGTATTGTTGACCTTCTCCAATTGATGACCACCACACTCCAAGTAGTGCACACCATCTAAACTGTGGACAGCAGAAGCTGGGTAGAATTTGCACAAGCTGGCATCCACCTATCCAGTTGAGCAACACCATTAAGCAGACAGGACAAAGTAACAACAGCAGAGTCCATCTTCGAGTATACTGCAGGTGCAAAACAAAGAGAAAAGTAGCTCTATTACTAAACACTTGCTGTCCGAAGTTGTATCATTGACCTTTCCAATTGATGACCACCACACTCCAAATAATGCACACCAACTAAGCAGCTTGAAGAAGTGGACAGAAGAACCTGAAAAGTAACTGTAGTACTAAGAGTTGTTGACCAACGATTTCTTGACCTATGACCTTTGCAATTGATGAACACAACACTCAAGAAGCTGAGTAGACATTGAATGAGCTGTAGACAGTAAATTGCAAAATGGACAGTAGCTCCATACAGTGCTTTCACGTACATGTATGATCCATAGTCGATATGAACGTCGCTAGTAGAAATGGCAGTCGATCTGGTAGTCAGTGCTGTAGAAGGAGTAAACAAACGAAGACAGCAAACAAAGATCGAAAGCAGTTTTATACCCAATGGCCGCTTCCTAGCGAGCCGAGTAGATAATGTCGGCGACGAAGGTGGAGAGGTAGTACAAGTAGGAGCCACAACCTTCGGTAGCGACAAAGTCCAACCGCCAGCGTTGTAGCGAAGATGGCGAGCAGAGCAACGGCAGCATGCTGCCAGACGCGTGGACAGATGGAGTTCTGCCATGGCTTCTTCAAGCCTGAGCTTCTACTTGAATCTTGAATCTTGAACAGAGCGATTGACGATTTGCTGGCGAGATGAGAGCTCGAGCGATGCTAGGCTTTAAATACTCAGCGGACCCGTCAGGGCTGATCAGGTGCTCGTGATTGGTTTGACTGGTTTAGACAATGTTCGAATCAACAAATTCCAATAACAAGTATTCAAATCAATGTATCGATTAATTGGCTGGCTAGACGTGGAGACAAACTGAATGGAAACGAGGCGAACACGTGGCACTTCAACGGACAGATGGAACCGCAGGGCTGACTAACGAACTGGAGCCAACCCTTACCTTGCATTGCATGTAACTAGCCGTCCGCGCGCGCCGTATGTGTTAGTAATTGTGAAGGGAATATCAAAGGTCTCAAGGAGACATATTCCGAAGCGCTAAATGACCTAAGAAGAAGGCTACTTTCGAGCTCTATATCAGTCAAGCCTACGTGAAGTTTCTGACGATTTAGTAGACCGAATCAATCGAGAACGTCGACGCTATCGATGCTTTTGACCGAACTCTTGTAGCCACGGCCTAAAAGTATGGGTTATAAGAACGGCAATTGGCAGCGTTGTGACCGATAGCTTGGAGGGTATACTCTCGCATTTGGTGTCAGTGGTACCGTGTTCGATGCTCTCCTCTGTATGTAGTATCTTTTTTTTTTTTTCTAAGATTTTTAAGTAATTTATAGCCACGGTACCGTGTTCGATGCTCTCCTCTGAATGTAGTCCCTTTTTTTTTTTTTCTAAGTAATTTATAGCCACGGCGTAAAAGTATGGGGTATAAGAACGTTTAAAAAACGGCAATTGGTGGCGTTGTGACCGATAGCTTGGAGGGTATACTCTCGCAGTTGGTGTCAGTGGTACCGTGTTCGATGCTTTCCTCTGTATGTAGTATCTTTTTTTTTTTTTTTTTTCTTTTCTAAGATTTTTCTAAGTAGTTTATAGCCACGGTACCGTGTTCGATGCTCTCCTCTGTATGTAGTACCTTTTTTTTTTTTTTCTTTTTCTAAGTAATATATAGCCACGGCCTAAAAGTATGGGGTATAAGAACGTTTAAAAAACGGCAAATGGCGGCGTTGTCACCGATAGCTTGGAGGGCATACTCTCGCAGTTGGTGTCAGTGGTACCGTGTTCGATGCTCTCCTCTGTATGTAGTATCTTGTTTTTTTTTTCTTTTCTAAGATTTTTTCTAAGTAGTTTATAGCCACGGTACCGTGTTCGATGCTCTCCTCTGTATGTAGTACCTTTTTTTTTTTTTTCTTTTTCTAAGTAATTCATAGCCACGGCCTAAAAGTATGGGGTATAAGAACGTTTAAAAAAAAACAGCAATTGGTGGCGTTGTGACCGATAGCTTGGAGGATATACTCTCGCATTTGGTGTCAGTGGTACCGTGTTCGATGCTCTTCTCTGTATGTAGTATCTTTTTTTGTTTTGTTTTGTTTTTTTTCTTTTTCTTTTCTAAGATTTTTTCTAAGTAATTTATTGCCACGGTACCGTGTTCGATGCTCTCCTCTGTATTTAGTACTTTTTTTTCTTTTTCTAAGTATTTTATAGCCACAGCCTAAAAGTATGGGGTATAAGAACGTTTAAAAAACCGCAATTGGTGGCGCTGTGACCGATAACGTGGAGGATATACTCTCGCATTTGATGTCAGTGGTACCGTGTTCGATGCGCTCCTCTGTATGTAGTATCTTGTTTTGTTTTGTTTTTTTTCTTTTTCTTTTCTAAGATTTTTTTATAAGTAATTTATAGCCACGGTACCGTGTTCGATGCTCTCCTCTGTACGTAGTCCCTTTTTTTTCTTTTTCTAAGCCACGGCCTAAAAGTATGGGGTATAAGAACGTTTAAAAAACGGCAATTGGCGGCGTTGTGACCGATAGCTTGGAGGGTATACTCTCGCATTTGGTGTCAGTGGTACCGTGTTCGATGTTCTAATCTGTATGTAGTTTCTTGTTTTTGTTTGTTTTTTTTTCTTTTCAAAGAATTTTTTATAAGTAATTTATAGCCACGGTACCGTGTTCGATGCTCTCCTCTGTATGTAGTACCTTTTTTCTCTTTTTTTTAAGTAATTTATAGCCACAGCCTAAAAGTATGGGCTATAAGAACGTTTAAAAACGGCAATTGGCGGCGTTGTGACCAATACATTGTTAGTGAAATGTATTGGTAGTGAGCTTCACTACATAATGTATGATCCCTATTTACACATACACCTGTCTCTCTCCATCTTACTCCTCCCAACACACACAATTTTGTGATTTGTATCACCATATTTGTCCCTGCAGTTAAGCTGCCATGTTTTCGAGCTAGAACAGCCGTTTAGAGTATGCTGGAAGGTCTCTCCCTCTCACTCTCTCTCTCTTTATATCTTGATTTGTCTCTCTTAATTCCTTTCTCTCCTTTTTCACCTAATGACCATCTGTACTCTTGATTTTCCCTCTTCTTTCTCCTCCTCGTTCCCTCTCTCTCCCTCTCCCTGTATAATATTCAATCTTATCCTCCCTTTCCTCTTCCCCCGCACACACAATTTCATATTTGTCTCTGCGGTTAAGTAGCCAAGATACAAGCTTGTACTGCAGCTCAGCTGACAAAATTATCATTTTAAGCTGGTAGAGCTTTTGACAGATGGCATATTGCTGGTAAGTCTCTCTCTTCTATCTCATTCTCCAGATCATCTATACACACTTTTCATTCTCTCTTCTTATCTTCCCTTGCTCATTCTCTGTCTTTCTCTCCTTGGCTCTCTGTCCCCCCTCTCTAATTAACTTTACTCTCCCCTTCCACGGCACACACAATTAATTTTTATGATTTGTATTCCCACGTTTGTCTCTGCAGTTAAGCTGTTAGTTGGTACATACAGCTGTCGAGACTAAGAGGTACTGTGCTGGTACGTCACACTCTTTTTAAAATTAAATTTCCTCTGTTCAACCCTCTCTCTTTATCCCTATATTCCTCTCTCCACCCTCTGTGTATTTTCATTCTTATTTCTCACTTCTTTTCTCTCCCTTACTCTCTTCCTCTAGTATCTCTCTCCATTACTGTATAGTGGGAAATTTTTGATGGTGCAAATTTTCACGGAGTTGCTTCCCAGCCCTTCAGAAGAAAATTTCTAATTTCATGCGGTGCTCAGCAAGACCACACCCACCGACAGTATATAATAAGTTCTAGCTGAAGTTTTATGGTTCTTATTTCGCACTGGCTGAGCTATCCACGAGAATCGCAAGGCTTTGCACCATACAAAAGTTTTCAGCTATGTGGTATCTATTTAATCTTACTCTACCCTTCCACACAAATTAATTTTTTCTTTCTCCATGCATGCACTCTAATCCTTGCAGCTCGGCCACCAATTTCAAGCAGGTGCTACTTTTGGGAGTGTGCTGGTAGGTCTCTAATTCTCAACTTTCTGTACTACCAATCTTTCAAATTCCTCCCTGTCCTACTTTGTTTCTTTCCTTCCTTCTGTATACTCCTGATTTCTCCCTTTTTCTCTCTTTCCTTCCATCACTCTCATCATCCCTACCCTTTCTTATGATGTTATTAACATTAATTTTACTCTCCCTTGTTTAACCTCTGAATATAAAAAATTTTTGATCGACTTTGTGCATCCATTTTCGTTCTTGCAGCTTGGTTGACAAGTTATCAAGGTGCTACAGCTGTTGAGAGCATACTCAGGGGTGTTAAGGACTGGGTCCAGTATAAATGAGCTGAATCAGTGCCAGTCTTTGAAAGCCTGTTTATGTATGTTGCAATGCACTAATACGTACAAAAGTTTATCCAGACAAAGTTTAGCACAGTCTAAACGTAATTATCAGGCCACGCCCACTCTTGTATCAAGCGTTATTAGGTGGTTAATTCAATTAACGCCACACACTATATATGTGACCGGATTTGAGAAAACCCTCCGTATGGGATCCGCGCACTATTCGCGCATTGCGCGTTTTTAGTAGCTCTGGTCAAAAACTGTCAAAGTTCAGATTTTGCCACATCCATGTCAAAGAACCTTTCTTGTAACTGTTACCGTCGCCTACGGAGCCTAGTCGTAAGTTACCAAGGCGAAATAAGCCTTTATTCACAGGCTCCTCGTTCTACCTAGTCTATGCAGCTGCCGTTTACGGAGTCCGTTGCTAAGGGCGATAATTATCTAGATACAGCTAGATTCATCGAACTACTGAACGTTGACTCACCTTTTAAGCTTCTTAGGCATCGAAGAAGAAGCGGCCATCGTTATCGACGACGAAGTTCGAGACTAGCTCGACCTTTGCGCTCTTTTCGGACGGTCCCGCCCAAGTTGAATCAATTGATTTCCGGTTGACGCGTAGTATACGGAAACGAGATACGCGTACATAGCAACGCCTTTAGACCGTAATTTCTCGTTTTCTATGGTTGTAGCGCGATCGCAAGCAAAGCGGGCTATCTCCAAAGCGGAGCGCGCGATCAGTCTAAAACTTGCAGGTGGGTTAGCTCTATGGTAGAGCTTATCAAAGACGCATCAAACTCAATTTTCACAAAAAAATCCCACAAGGAGGGTTTTCTCAAATCCGGTCACATATGCTACAGGAGCAGTTCCCGGGTGGTGTACTAAACGTCACTCAAGTATGTTAGTTGGCTCAAGACAATGAACTTTAGCGCTTATTGGCATGGGGTGTACACTTACAGAATTTCTGTAAACTGCTAATATGTATGTTTTGTACTGCTACTCGATACATAAACTAGCGCATGCAATGACGAGAGTCTACATTTGCAAACTTATATACCGCTTATCTTCGTCCAGGACATCGATGAATGTCATCCAAAAGCTTTCCACAAGGCTTCCACTGCCCCTGTTAAAGCGTCTCCCATCTTCTCAAAGCAGCTGCTTAGTAGCTGCCTCGAGGACAAACGATTATAGCTCGAAGGTAGCCTAGCCTACAAACTTATAGTCAACGCTAACGACTAAACTAAGGCTCGTACTCGCTAACTGAGCGACTAATTCTCGACTAACGACGATCTCTAGCCTATACTCGGCTAGTTTCTAAACGGAGCGATCTGGCAGCCATTGGCCACACCTCCGTAAATTGATTAATTTTCTCTGTTTTCTTCCGCGCGCGCGTAATACGTGCATATAGCTGGCCCCAGTCCTTAATGGGCCTGAGTATTATATTTTATGCTGGTAAGTTTCTTTCTCTTGTCCTTTTTAGTTTATTCTTCTCGCTCTCATCTCTCTTTCCCTCCCTCATGTGTTTGCTTCCACCCTCTCTTACTTTTTGTCCATCTCCACCCCTTGAATGTATCCCCTTTGCTTGATTCTTTTCCATTATCCCCCCCCCACTCTCTCTCTTACTATTCTTCCTGGGCCCTCTCTCTCTACCCTCTCTCTCCCCACTCTCTCTTACTTTTCGTTTATCTCCACACCTTGCATGTGTCCTCTTTGCTTGATTCTTCTCTACATTATCCCTTCCGCCCACTCCGTCTTTCTCTCATTGCTCTCCCTAGGTCCTCTGTCTCTACCCTCTCCCACTTTGAAGTCATACTCTCCTCACCTTTGCTAACAATTTTATGATCTGATTCCACACTTTCATTCATGCAGCTCTGCCAACAAGGTTTAAAGTTAATAATGGTTGAGAACAATGCTGATAATGTGTTATTGAACATTGCTTTAGGCTTTTTTATATATACTATCTAGCAACCAACTATGTAGCTCTTTCTGCTTTGTTTTTGTCTTTCTTGGCCTAGTATTTTGTATGTATAATTCAATGTTGAGTTTAACAAAATCGGCTGTAGTAAAAATCACATTATTTCGATGTGAACCTCACAACAGTTGGTAGTGAACGTTACCTAATTTTGATGTAGTGAACGGTTGCGTAGTGACCATCACTACGTCAAAAGTGGTGAGAACTGTGGTGAACATTTCACTACATATTTGTAGTGACGGTCACTAATCATTCTTTACAGTGTAGGAAGTAATATATAGGTCATGCACTGTACCAGCATAGATTCCAATACTGGTCATGCACTGTCCCAGCTATGAGCCACTCAAGTGAACAATGAGTTATAAAATTAATTTGTAGTTCAGTGAATTTTAAAGGATTTTCCAAGGTGCCTATTGCGTGGATTACAAATGGGTGTTATTAACACTGTTTTGAACGTATTATGGGTTGCCTGTCCGTACTGTGAGTCACTACCACAACATTAACCATCCTGAAGTTCTTCCAATGAGGATATCCATGATATCAGCTGTCCTTAATGTTAGGTTAGATGCCTTAGACCAATTAAATGTGCCAAAAGATTTCTGAGGTTCTGCACTGGAACTAAAAAAAATCGTTGTTTCACCACAACTAGGCATGAACAAAGAACAGGATAGTTTATGGCAAAATACACTGATCCAGTAATTGGATACTTCCACATTTAGTATTGTGGATGTCCCATAATACACACTGACGCAAGGCACATGCGCAGTTCGGTAGAGGTCGTCGATGGACCTAAAAAACGCTGTACAGTTATTTTTCGGTTGGAGCCAAAAGGTAGCGATCTCTTTGAACGCTGAATAGGCTAACGAACCCTCCCCCCCCCCCAAGGGCTTACATTGAGCAACTGACCTCAACTCTCCAAGATACAGCCATATTTCACGATGGTGGAATGCCAAAGCGAGCGAGATTGGATCTGAGGGCGCAAAACGCATGCATATTTCTGTAGAGGTCGTGGCAGTCGTTTTCCGGTTGGTTGTACATCGACGATCACTACCGAACAGTGCAAGCGCCTTAGACTAGAGACCTTCAGCTCAGAGCCGTGGGGAATTAATCAGGGAGTCGGGTGGCTATATTATCAGTGGTGGGAAAGGCTATGGCCACTCTCTAGATTTTGAATACTAGGTTAGAGCTTCAAAACGATCTCGTATAGTCAAAACATAGAGATCGAATTGATTTTAATGACAAAAAGAGGCCTAATAGTCAAAAGCAAAAGTGTGGTCAAAAATTGAGATAAGTGGTGGCAGATGATGGTGTTAAAGAAGCGGTGCTACAGAAATAAATTTGTTGAAAGAGTAAATGTTTATAGGTTGTATGAATTTCCATTCTTCAGTGTTGGTCAGGTAGGGAAAGCTATGTTCAGTAATTTACAGTGTTTGATACATTCTTGCCTTCCCTGAGCATATGAACGACAGTTGAACAAAAATTGGATGTTCAAACTTAACTACTGGCTCTTCATTTTGAACACTAAATAGGCTAATGAACCACCAATGAGGGCTCACATTGAACGAGTTACCTTAACTCTCCAAGACACAGCCATAATTCTAAATGATGGATTTCCAAAGCGAGCGAGGATTAGATCTAAGAGCTCGAGGAAGTTTGGTAGGGGTGGTCGATGGACAGCCAACATGGAAACCGCTGTACAGCAATTTTCCGGTTAGTTGTCCATCGATGATCCCTAACGAACACAGCGCATGCGCCTTAGACTGGAGACCTTTATCCAAGGGGCCTGAGAAATCAATCAGCGATTTGGCTGGCTATATTAGCAATGGTGGGACAGGCTATGTCCACTCCCTAGATTTTGAATGTTGTTTGAGCATCAAAACTATCTCGCACAACCAAAACGTAGCGATCGTTTTGAACGCTAACGAACCTCAAAAAAGGATTCACGTTGAACGACTGACTTTAACTCTCCTAGATAGAGCCATAATTCTCAATGATGGATTGCCAGAGCGAGCGAGAATGGATCTAAGAGGGTCAGGCGCATGCGAAGTTCCTTAGTGGTCGTCAAAGCGGTTTTTCTCTTGGTTGTCTATCGACGATCCCTTCAGCTAGTTGGCTGGCTATATTAGCAGTGATAGAAAGGCTATGGTCGTTTTTGAATGATATGTTTGACCATTGAAACGATTACATACGCTAAATAGCTCACAAAAATGGCTCACATTCAGCGTCTGATCTTAACTCTCCAAGATACAGCCTTATTTTTCGATTATGCATTGCCAAAGCGAGCGAGAAAGATCTAAGACTTAAGGCGCATGCGCCAGTTCGGTAGGGATCGTCGACTTACAGCGGTTTTCAGGTTGGTTGTCTATCGACGACCCCTACCGAACTGCGCATGCACCTTGCGCTCCTAGATATTCATCCCATTTTCGCTCGCTTTGGCGATCTATCATCGAGAATTATGGTTGTATCTTGGAGAGTCGCTCAATCTGAGCCCTTCTTGGGGGTCAGTAGCCAATTTAGCGTTCAAAACGGCTATACGAGCTCGTTCTGAAGCTCAAACATAGCATTCAAAATCTAGGGAGTGGCCACAGCCTGTCCCACCACTGCTAATATAGCCGGCCAACACGCTGATCGATTGCCCAAACCTCTGTGAGTGGGCTAAAGGTCTCCAGTCTAAGGCGCATGCGCTGTTCGCTAGGGATCGTCGATGGACAACTAACCTGAAAACTGCCGTAGATCTTTAGCCCAGAGGTTTGGGAAGTCAATCAGCGATTTGGCTGGCTATAATATTAGCAGTGGTGGGACAGGCTATAGCCACGCATGAGCTGTTGACTGAAGACATTCAGTCCAGAGGCCAAAGAAATCGATCAACAATTGGCTGACTATATTAGCAGAGGTGGAACAGGCATTGACAACTCCCTAGATTTTGAATGCTATGTTTGGGCTTCAAAACGATCTCGTATAGCCAAAACGTTACGATCGCCAAATATGCTAACAAACCCCCCTTCACCAAAAAAGGTCTCACATTGAGCAACTGACTCTAACTCTCCAAGATCCAACCATAATTTTAGATGATAGATCGCCAAAGTGAGCCGAAGGCGCATGCGCAGTTCCTTAGAGGTCGTCAATTGTTAGTTATCCATCGACGATCCCTACAGAACAGTGCATGCGCTGTAGACCGAAAATATTTAGCCCAATGATCGGGGAAGTCAATCAGCGATTTAGCTGACTATATTAGCAGAGGTACAGCGGGCTATGGCCACTCCCTATATTTTGAACGTTGTTTGAGCTTCATCGCATAGCCAAAACGTTACTATCGCTAAATAGGTTATCGAACCCACACCCAAAAGGGACTCACAATGAGAAACTGACCTTAACTCTCCAAGATACCGCCATTATTTTCGACGATAGATCGACAAAGCTAGCGAATATGGATATATGTACGCAAGTTGCACGCACAGTTCGATATGGGTCGTCTATTGTTAGTTGTCTATCGACGATCCCTACAAAATAGCGCATGCGCTTTGGAGTAAAGATATTTATCCCAGCGGCCATGGATATCAATGCGCGAGTTGGCTGACTATATTAGCAGAGGTGAAACCGGCATTAGCCACTCCCTACTTTTTGAATGCTCTATTTAAGCTTCAAAACGATCTCGTAAAGGCAAAACGTTACGATCGCTAAAATTAAAAGGCTAAGGAACCCTCCCTTCCAAAACGGGCTCTCATCGAGCGGCTGACCTTAAGGTTACGGTACACAGTTTAATTTCGCGTCGCGCACGAACATTTATCTCTATAAAAAAACGTTGGGCCACAGGGCGCTTGAAACTTTCACGTCAGTTTTCGCGTAGTTAAAACTCAACTAGACCATATATAAGGTCTGCTCTAATTCTGCAACGATACGGGCAGGGCCACACGTTTCGACTTTTCGTTTAGCATGTTTGATGCCTGAGCTATGGCCGACTTTGTATGCAAGTATGTGGCCAAGAGCCGCTCGCGCTGATATTTCGTCGACTCTCGATCGAAAGAGGAGCGAAAGGCGAATGCGCAGTTCGGTATAGGTCGTCAATGGTTACTTGTCCATCGACGATCCCTACTGAACAGCGCATGCGCTATAGACTGATGGCATTTAGCCCAAAGGCCAGGGAAATTAATCAGAAAGTTAGCTGACTGTATTAGCAGAGGTGGAACCGGCATTGGCCACTCCCTAGGTTTTGAAAGCTATATTTAAGCTTCGAAGCGTTCTCGTAAAAGGCAAAACGTTACCATCGTTAAAGTTAATAGGCTAACGAATCCTCCCCCCCCCCCCCCCCCCCCCAAAAAAACGGGCTAACATTGAGCGACTAACCTTAATTCTCCAAGATACAATCATAATTCTAGATAATAGATCGCCAAAGCAAGCGAAAATGTGCCAAAGGCGCATGTGCAGTTCCGTGTAGGTCGTCAATAATTTGTTGCTCATCGACGATCCCTACCGAACAGCGCATGAGCTGTAGACTGAAGACATTTAGCCCAGAGGCCAGAGAAATCAATCAGCGATTGACTGACTATACTAGCAGTGGTGAAACAGGCAATGCAACTCCCTAGATTTTGAATGCTATGTTTGAGCTTCAAAACGATCTCGTATAGCCCAAACGTTGCGATCGCCAAATAGGCTAACAAACTCCCTTACCCCCCCCCCCCAAAAGGGCTCACATTGAGTGACTGAACTTAACTTTCCAAGGTCCAACTATAATTCCCGATGATAAATTGTCAAAGAGAGCGAAAATGGATATTAGGGACGATGGCGCATGCGCAGTTTGGTAGCGGTTGTCAATGGTTTGTTATCTATCGACGATCCCTACAGAACAGCTGCATGCGCTGTTGAGTGGACACTTAGTCCAAAAATCAGGGATATCAATCAGCGAGTTAGCAATTTATATTAGCAGTGGAGCAAAGGGCTATGGCCATTCCCTGAATTTGAATGTTGTTTGAGCTTCATCGAATAGCCAAAACGTTTCGATAGTTAAAAAGGCTAAAGAACCACCCTCCAAAAAATGGCTTACATTGAGCGACTGACCTTACATTTCCAAGATACAACCATAATTCCCGATGATAGATCGCCAAAGATAGCGAAAATGGATATGAGCCGAAGGCGCACACGCAGTTCGGTATAGGGTGTCAATGGTTAGTTGTCCATCGACGATCCACACAGAAGAGCTCATGCGCTGTAGACTGAAGATATTTAGCCCTAAGACCAGGAAAATCATTCAGTTTTAGCTGACCATATTAGCGGAGGTGCAACGGGCCATTCCCTAGATTTTGAATGCTGTTTGAGCTTTATCGAATAGCCAAAATGAAACTATCGCTAATAGTTCAGTATAGGTCGTCAATGGTTAATTATCCCATAGATAATAGAGAGGAAAGAGGAACGCGCGCATACCCTGTAGATATATGCTCTCACGGTCACGTGACTTCATTTAAGTTCGCGATTGGTGTAAAACCACATCAAGACAGCCTTTTCAGGCCTTGGAAAGGGCACCATATATGCATATCACCAACCTACCAGAGACCTGAAGCCAAAAGCCAAGAAAATTAGGCAGTTTTCAGAACGGGTTTGTAGCTACCACTCACAGATTGGCTTTGGGTACTTTTTACGAGACCTGTGCATAGTGAATAGATTCTTTCAATGCCTGGCATGAACAATCGTCACATAGAGAATGCAAACATCGCCTTCAAGTAAGTTCTTTCTTTTCAAAATAAACACACTAAGCCCAGATCTGTTGTGAGCCTGGGTAGATTCCAGCGTTTAAAACGCTCGCTGGGGAACATGCCACATCAACAGAGCTCGCGAATGCTTCAGTTGCACTCTGTATTCGACTGTAGACAAGGTCCCATCGACTTTTCTTCTGCGTCGATCACCGTTTGTGAAGAAAGAGTACACAAAGAATTTCAAGCGTGTACAAGAGCAGGCGCGACTACCAAGACCATTCAAATCACTCCTTTCATAGCTTGATCCCTTGTTCGATAGCACTACACTCGCTTTTAGTCAGGTTACTGTTGAATACTAGGCTGTACAAGGCCATAGGAGCTTGTACTATAGTGCACGATACTGACTTGCAAAGGGGGCGTGCCGTGACGAGCATGTTCCGTGACGTCACTATTGAGCTATATGCGCGTTTCCAATCCCTCTATTATCTATGGTTGTCTATCGACGATCCCTACAGAACAGCTGCATGCGCTATTGACTGAAGATATTTAGTCCAAAAATCAGGGATATCAATCAACGAGTTAGCAATTTATGTAAGCAGGGAAGCAACGGGCTATGGCCATTCCCTGAATTTGAATGTTGTTTGAGCTTCATCAAATAGCCAAAACGTTACGATCGCTATATAGGCTAATGAACCACCCTTTCCCCCCAAAACGGCTCACATTGAGTGACTGACCTTACCTCCCCAAAATACAACCATAATTCTCGATGAGAGATGGCCAAAACGAGCGGAAATGGATTTTGATTTATAAGGAGCTTGCGCAGATCGGTAGAGGTCGTCAATGGTTACCTATCCATTGACGATCCCTACAGAACAGCGCATGCGCTGTAGACAGAAGATACTTAGCCCTAAGATCAGGGAAATAACTCAGCGAGTTATCTGACTATATTAGCAGAGGTGCAACGGACTTTGGCCATCCCTAGGTTTTGAATGTTGTTTGAGCTTCATCGAATAGCTAAAACCTTACGATCGCTAAATAGGCTAACGAACCACCCTCCCCCAAAATGGGCTCACATTGAGCGACTAACCTTACATCTCCAAGATACAAACATAATCTCGAATATAGATCCCCAAAATGAGCGAATATGCATATAAGAGCCAAAGAGCTTACGCAGTTCGGTAGAGGTCGTCATTAGTTCTCCATCGACGATCCCTACAGAACAGCGCGTACGCTATAGACTGAAGACATTCAGGCCAGGGAAATCAATTAGCGATAGGCTGACTCTAATAGCACCGGTGGAACAAGCAATAACAACTCCCTAGATTTGAATGCTATGTTTGAGCCTCAAAACGATCTCGTATAGCCACACGTTACGATCGCCAAATAGGCTAACGAACCCCCCATTCCCTCCCCCCCCCCCCCAAAAAAGTACTCACATTGTTCAACGGACCGTATTTCTCCAAGACAAAAACAATAATTCTCGATGATAGATGGTCAAAGCGGGCGAATATTATGGATATAAGAGCATAAGGAGCTTGCGCAGTTCGGTATAGGTCGTCTATGGTAAGTTGTCCATCGACGATCACTAATGAACTGCGCATGCGCTGTAGACTGAAGATACTTAGCCCAAACAGCAGGGAAATCAATCAGCGAGTTAGCTGACGATATTAGCAGAGGTGCAACGGGCTATGGCTATTCCCTAGATTTTGAATTTTGTTTGAGTTTCATCGAAAAGTCAAGTGTTACGATCGCTAAAAAGGCTAACGAACCACCCTCCCCAAAAAGGCTTGCATTGAGCGACTGACCTTACCTTTCCAAGATACGACAATAATTCTCGATGATAGATTGTCAAAGCGAGTTAAAATTGATATAAGATCCAAAGGCGCACATGCAGTTCGGTAGAGGTTGTCAATGGCTAGGTGTCCATCGACGATCCTTATAGAACAGTGCATGCACTGTAGACTGAAGATGTTTAGTCCAAAGATCAGTGAAATGAATCAGCGAGTTAGCTGACTATATTAGCAGTGGTGCAACGGACTATAGCCATTCCCTAGATATTGAATGTTGTTTGAGCTTTATCGAATAGCAAGAATTTTACGATCGCTAAAGAAGCTAACTAACCACAATCCCCCCCCCCCCCCCCCCAAGAAAGGGCTCACATTGAGTGACTGACCTTACCTTTCCAAGGCATAACCATAATTCTCGATAATAGATGGCCAAAGCGAGCGAAAATGGATATAAGAGCATAAGGAGCTTGCGCAGTTTGGCAGACATCGTCAATGGTTAGTTATCCATCGACGATCCCTGCAGAACAGCGCATGCGCTGCAGACAGAAGATACTTAGCCCAAAGATCAGGGAAATCAATGAGCAAGTTAACCGATTATATTAGCAGAGGTGCAACGGGCTATGGCCATTCCCTAAATTTTAAATGTTTAAGGTTCATCGAATAGCCAAAATGTTACGATCGCTAAAAAGCTAAAGAACCACCCTCCTCCCAAAAAAGGGCTTACATTGAGCGACTGACCTTACCTTTCCAAGATACAACCATAATTTCCGATGATAGATCACCAAAGCGAGCGAAAATAGATATAGGAACAGAAGACGCACACGCAGTTCGTTATAGGGTGTCAATGGTTAGTTATCCACCGACGATCCATACAGAACAGCTCATGTGCTGTAAACTGAAGATATTTAGCCCAAAGATCAGGAATATCAATCAGAGTGTTAGCTGACTATATTAGCGGAGGTGCTGCGGGCCATTCCCTAGATTTTACATGTTGTCTGAACTTAATCGAATAGCTAAAACGAAACCATCGCTAAATAAGCTAACGAACAACCATCCCCCAAAAGGGCTCACATTGAGCGACTGTCCTTACCTCTCCAAAATACAACCATAATTCTCGATGATAGACGGCCAACGCGAGCGAAAATGGATTTTAATGTGTAAGGAACTTGCGCAGTTCGGTAGAGGTCGTCAATGGTTAGTTATCCATCGATGATCCCTACAGAACAGCGCATGCTTTGTAGACTGAAAATACCCAAAGATCAGGGAAAAAACTCAGCAAGTTCTCTGACTATATTAGCAGAGGTGCAACGGGCTTTGGCCATTCCCTAGATTTTGAATGTCGTTTGAGCTTCGTCGAATAGCCAAAACGTTACGACCGCTAAATAGCCTGACGAAACACCGCCCCCCCTCCCAAAAAAGGGCTCACATTGAGCGACCTCAGGTAGGTTAAGGCCTGGGTACATAGAGGTCAAAGTGTGATCACGTGCACGCCATTTAACTCTGTACATAAAGTTATGTGATCGCGACCGTGGCCATATAGTAGCTGTACAAACATAGCAAGTAGCTGAGGTGGCGATGAAAACGCCTAGCTGTGAGCATATCACTTGTATACGAAGCCAATATTCGTTATTTCAAGCTAGGATTCTATTTGGCATGAAGAAGAATTGTTCGAGACGGGGGATATTAAAGTAAGTATGATCGCATGACCCCCTTGTTTCTTACATTTCGTGGCATTGTCGTTTAGTATGTCAACAAATCGGCTTGCCAAATGTGATTCTAGTAGTTCGGTATAAGGAAGCTACAGAGATGGTCATCCAAGTCGATCTTGACCGCCACCTTTTGCCATTTAATCTTCCGAAGAGCCATTAGTAATGACGTCATAAGCACAAAACTAATTAATGAGCGTGGCCGAAATTAATCTTGCCGTTGTGAGGAAGAGTTGTTTTATCCCTTGGTGAAGGTTTGGTGTCCATATCATGTATCATTGCAGAGATACAGTGGTTAAAAGTATGGCTAAATTACACTACTGAAATTGGTGTCCCAGGCCTTAAGTCACCTGAGACTGACCTTACCTCTCCAAGATATACAAACATAAAATCTCGATGATAGATCCCCAAAGCGAGCGAATATGTTTATAAGAGCCAAGGAGCTTGCGCAGTTCGGTAGAGGTCGTCAATGGTTTGTTGTCTATCGACGAACCCTACAGAACAGCGCATGCGCTGTAGACTGAAGACATTCAACCCAATGGAAAAGGAAATCAATCAGTTATTGGCTGACTCTATTAGCACCGGTGGAACAAGCAATAACTCCCTAGATTTCAATGCTATGTATTAGCTTCAAAACGATTTCGTATAGCCAAACGTTACGATCGCCAAATAGACTAACGAACCACGCTCCCCCCCAAAGAGGGCTCACATTGAGCGACTGACCTTACCTCTCCAAGATACAAACATAATTCTCGATGATAGATCGCCAAAGCGAGCGAATGTGCTTATAAAAGCCAAGGAGCTTGCGCAGTTCGGTATAGGTCGTCAATGGTTAGTTGTCATTCGACGATCCCTACAGAACAGCGCATGCGCTGTAGACTAAAGACATTCAGCCCAATGACCAGGGTAGTCAATCAGCGACTGGCTGACTCTATTAGCACCGGTGGAACAAGCAATAACTCCCTAGATTTCAATGCTACGTTTGAGCTTCAAAACGATCTCGTATAGCCAAACGTTACGACCACCAAATAGGCTAACGAACCCTCTCCCCCAAATAGGACTCTCATTGATCGACTGACCTTAACTTTCCAAGATACAATCATAATTCTCGATTATAGACGGTCAAAGCGAGCGAAAATAGAT
Organism: Stappiaceae bacterium; assembly: GCA_964291365.2. Taxonomy (GTDB): domain Bacteria; phylum Pseudomonadota; class Alphaproteobacteria; order Rhizobiales; family Stappiaceae; genus JBDWFY01. The sequence continues at coordinate 29,666 of OZ219970.1, read as the reverse complement.
ATAAGAGCATAAGGACCTTGCGCAGTTCGGTAGAGGTCGTTAATGAATAGTTATCCATCGACGATCCCTACAGAAGAGCTCATGCGCTGTGGACTGAAGATACTTAGCCCTAAGATCAAGCAAATCAATCAGTGAGTTAGCTGACTATATTAGCAGCGGTGCAACAGGCTATGACCATTCCCTAGATTTAGAATGTTGTTTGAGCTTCATTGAATAGCCAAAATGTTACGATTGCTGAAAAGGCTAACGAACCACCATCCCCCAAAAAGCTTACATTGAGCGACAGACCTTACCTCTCCAAATTTACAACCATAATTGTTGATGATATATCGCCAAAGCGAGCGATATTGGGTATGAGCTAAAGACGCACACGCAGTTCGGTATAGGTCGTCAATGGTTAGTTGTCCATCGACGAAACATACAGAACAGCGCATGCGCTGTAGACTGAACATATTTAGCCCAAATATCAGGGAAATCAATCAGCGACTTAGCTGACGATATTAGCGGAGGTGCTACGGGCTATGGCCATTCCCTAGATTTTGAATGTTGTTTGAGCTTTATCGAATAGCCAAAATGTTACGATTGCTAAAAAGGCTAACGAACCACCCTCCCCCCAACAGGGGCTCAAATTGAGCGACTGACCTTATCCCTCCAAGATACAACCATAATTATCGATGATACATCACCAAAACGAGCTAAAATGGATATAAGAGCCAAAGGCGCACACGCAGTTCGGTATAGGTCGTCAATGGTAAGTTGTCCATCGACGATCCCTAATGAACAGCGCATGCGCTGTAGACTGAAGATACTTAGCCCAAAAATCAGGGAAATCAATCAGCGAGTTAGCTGACGGTATTAGCAGAGATTCAACGACCTCCCTACACAGGAAATACTAATAGTAAAGTTATTTCTTGCAGTAAAATGTACATTACTTAAGATTAGAATATATCATCTTGAAAAAGGATCGTATCTTTCTCAAAGTAAGGACAAAACCTTCTAATGTTGAGAATAAAGTGCAGGCTTTGCTTACTTATAAGAATCCACTGCTACTTAGTAGAATAATTACTGACATTTAGAAGTCTTTCTTTAATGAGGACTACTTTCGAAGTAAGTGCTATCTTGCAGCAAGAATTTGTATTCATTAATTTAAGTAGCTCATTAGCTTGAATTGGATTGCTAGTAAAGTAATACTTATTTTGAGAACATTAAATTTGCACCCTCTTAGTTCAAATCATGTGAGACTTTGTAGAAGAACTGATATTCTTATATGGAGTACATCATCAAGTTTCCTTTTGTTAGAAGACAATACTTACTAAAATTGAGAAACAAAAGATAGATCAGTGCAAGTAAAGATGTCTCATAAAAAGAAACTATGATTATTATTAGAATATTGAGCTTAATGGGAGAATAAAGTTCCATGTATGATATGAGGGATCCATATGAAGAAGTTTGGGCAAAAAAACGGACATTTGCCTAGCTAGGTGTGACTGACAGGTTCTTTGATAAATCTGATGTGTTAACGATCAGAAGTATGCAAGGAGGCGCTAGCTTCCTATCGTGCAAACAATTCATTATTAGCACTTCCGAGTGTGGTCATTCACACTGTTTTGATCGGTATACAATGTGAGAAGAATTAACTCGTTTACACTTGTCACTGAGCGCTCACAGCTATACCCACTGACCTGAAAAAGGGAAAGATTGTAGGTCCGGCTTCTTACACGATTGCCCGAAACGGGAGATTATCAATGACTTTGGAATCAGCTGGAACTTGATCAACACTTCCAATCCAGGCCAGCTTCCTGTTACAATTTTTCTCTAAACGCGTGTAATTGGAAGAGACCTGCATTATTGCACCCTGCCTCTGTTATTCCCTATATAAACTAATACAAATTGGGGAAAATGTATTTAAGAATTTGCCCGAGCAAGCAGTGAGGAAAATCATTTGAAATTGGTATCAATCAAGAGCAAATCCTCCAAGGAAAACTGTGTGTTACAAAATAAGCTAAACTGCATGTATAAAAAGTGACCCGCTATGGAAAAATCGACCATTTGCAAGAAAATATGATTTTGCAGGACAGGGTTCTAAAGTCGCCAGAACTTTTTTTTTTCCAAATTTTTTTCTTGTCATTTTGTGAAAGTATGATCTTTTCTGTGTTCATTCATAAA
>OZ219970.1:0-22500 GCA_964291365.2 Stappiaceae bacterium | reverse complement strand
ACAGGCTGTTTTCATCCATTCTGGTTCCAAGCACCACTACAAGTTCAGTTTTTATGCTGTGCGATAGATCACATGGCGATATCTTTCTTGTTCCTGTACACACAAAATATTACTAGTTTGATGAAAACATTACATTTATAGGTGGATATTCCTTACCTGCATAGGCAACTGCTTCAGAGCCACTGAAACGGCGAGAATAGAGCACATAAGCTGCATATTGCTGATGGCGAGTAGCAAGAGTCAAGCATGGATTTTTGTAGCTGGAGTTTTGTGCCCACTTCTTAAATTGCTTGTGTTTTGCCTCCATCCGCATACACCATAGTCTTACTGGTGGACCCATCCTGCATGATATCATGATTGTGTACTATTATGGTGACAGTACTATAGTATTTTAAGTACTGCATGTTTATGAACTTACATTTTGATCTGGTTGGGGATGTGTACAAGAAAGTGGAATTTAGGAGTTAGATTTCTGTTGTAGAGTGTTTAAAATGTTGATAAGTATTCTGCTATTTGATAAGGAATCTGCTCTGCCACCAACATAGGTGTGAGAAGCATAGCAACAAGGTCATGGAGTTGAAGAAAGCACTCAAGGTGTTCCTCGTGTGTAACTTTCAGATCATCACTCATGATCAGTGGAAACAGGTGGACGAGACACCTCATTTGTGATGCTGTATACATGAAATCAATAATAATTATACACAATACTAATTCTTTTAATATTGTGCAATAAGTATACTGGTTTGTTTTCCAGCTAGATCACCTTTAGCTAGGGCAGAATCAGTAATAGGTGGTTTCTGAGCTGTCTCATGATATTGGTATGGATAAGTCTGTATCTATGATTAAATTATTTCAAAGTACAAACAGGATTATCGACCAAAATATTCTTGAGAAGTAACCCCAAATGAATTGGAGCTATGCCTTCTAATAAGACATGCATGACATCTTGTGGAAGCTGCTTTGTGATGTCGAAGGGTTCCAGTGAAGCTAATTTACTTTCTCGGTTTATTCCGTAGCACAAAGAATAGTGATCTCTCTCACTCTTGGATGATGTAGGATCCTCAATGCGAGAACATTGCATTTTGTGATTTCCTTTTGTGCGCAAGACAAACTCATCATCTCTGAACTAAATACATACATGTGAAAATAGAAAAGTTTAGGATTGATGTAATTGTCACCTTTTGTTGTATTTGTGAATCTGTTGCCATGCAATGTCTGCATTTTCTGTCAGCAAAGCCAACACTTTCCTTGAAACCTCCTACCCTACACACAGCAGGAGTGTCACCCAAGAAAGCCAAGAGAGCACCATGAAACACTTGTTTATTACCCTTTATAGTAAATGTACACTGTAAAAAATGTGGTGTGATTTCCACACAAAGGATGTGTAAATAGCACACGTTTACGTTTCACCACTTGAGTGTGAATTAATTCAAACGCAAAGTTGCGTGGATTTCACATGTGTGACCCGCTATGAGAAAATCGACCATTTGCAATAAAATATGATTTTGCGTTAGGGGGTTCAATACTCGACTCAACTTATTTTTCTCGATTTTTTTCTTTTGATATTCTGAAAGTATGGTCTTTTGTCTATCCACTCATAAGTTTTCATCGCGATACGAGGTTGTTTAGTGCCTGTACCGCTCGGGAGAAAGAATGGCGTCCAGTTTTAGCTAGCTACGTGAACGGACTTACAGTATTATCGCTCAATCAAAATCTACAAACCGCGGTCGATCTCCATGACGATACCCGCGCTTAGTGAACAGAGTACAATAGAGCAGCAATGGCTGAGAGTAGCTGAAGCCCTCGACTTGCTCGGCATTCATCGCCACTGCTGGACACACAGCAGCCACTCATCGTGTTCTTGTCCACGAGCACCACCAGCAATCAGCCCCACCCCGACCACCCCGCCCTTTAATCATACATACAGTGCCATAATACTTCTGTAATAAAAACACTCAACATCACTACCTAACTATCTATGTAGACCAGGAGAGCTCAACACCAGCAGCATCTAGATGGAAGCCTTGACCTGTCTGAGAAAGCCCACAGCCTTGAATTGCTCGACAGTGAGGACTCAATCAGCACAAGGAGCCATGCCATGTCTATCAATCAGTTCACCAGATGCCAAGCTGGAGAGAAAGAGAGAGAGAGAGAGAGAGAGAGAGAGAGAAAAGAGAGTGTGTGTGTGTGAGAGAGTACAACATTGTATGAACATAAACATTGAATGTGACATGCATGTCTACATGTACAACTATGTGGGCGGAATTCAAAGTGAATGGTCAACCATCGGCAATAGCCTGCGTGTATTCCCTCAATACGATCCAGTGGTAGTAACACCCATGGAACATCCACAAGTGAGTGAACAGCCAATATTTGACTGCCTCCCCCACCAGCAACACACACCGAAGTGCCATCACCTGAACCAGCAAGATCCACTTTGTCATCAAGCTGAGGCACACTGCTCGAACTTACGTCACGAAGTTATGTGTGCACACACCTGTCCTGTTGTAAATAGTCAGCTCCCCACCCCCTGTCTGTCTCTCTCTCTCACACACACACTCTCTCACTCTCTTTCCCTCTCTGACTCGTCTCTCAGCACACAGGCAGTATGACATACATACACACAGCATGCACAATCTGTGTCACTCCCATGATTTGTCTATCACACACTCAAGTTTACCTTTGTTTTGTCCGTCTCTATACACTTATCCCAGGCTCCTCACAGAGTATCAGATCCAACAGCTCTGAAGAAGACAAAAGTGACAGAATAGTGTGTACTCGAGGGCAACATAACACTACTCCTAGCTAAAACTCGATTGCTCTTTTCTACAACACCACCACAACCTTCCACGATCGTAGTCCATGCCAAACGGCACACACAGAACGAAAATCTACAAAAGACTATCTCTCTTCTCAGCGGCCTAGCTAGAAGTAGTTCATGCTGTCAAAGAACCACACCCACGAGTGTTTATTTACATGCAGCTTAACTGTACGAACGATCTTACACAACTTACCCATCGTACTCGCCATCGAATCGCTCGGTATCTTCTCCTCAAGACCTGGACTGCTGTACTGGCGCTCTCTCTGTGGCCATCTTTCCCGGCAAATTCATTATCGCGAACAACCACGTGGCGTAATACGGAACGTATACGGAAACATTGAACGTTGAGCTATGTACGTACAAAAGGCTCCGTTTCTCAAAAAATTGTAAACTGAGAAACGGATGACCCGTGTACAATTTTTAGGCCATAACTCGGCCTAGGAACCTTTTTAGAGCCTAATTTTTTGACCGTTGAACTCTACAGTAAATTTTGCATCGATCTATACCAAAACGCGAATTTCATAAAATATTGCAAATGGTCGATTTTCTCATAGCGGGTCACATGTTTGAGTGGTGAATACAACTCACTTGTGCTTAGGTGGGCCCTCTCAAAGGATAGTAAACATTTAACAGCACTTATTGTGCTAGGGGATGCTGTTCTCATTATGTGGACTTCAGCCTCAGCGTGACTATGCCACATCCCGCTGGACGAAATGATGAATTGGCCAGGATACAATTAAAATCACCATGACCTGGCACAAAAAGCTTAACTTAATTTACTCAAATGTTCGTTAGGTGGTGAAATGAACCCATGCACAAGTAAAAGTGGCTATCACGATAGCCATCAAGTAAGTAGCCACTGACCGACTTCGGTACTGACATGACTGAGGAACTTGAGTCTTTCCAGATCTTGACATCACTGTACTACTAACTTTTTATTAGTGTTGGTTCTGAACAACGAAATGAAGCTTAAACATTAAGATCAAAATCTGTCAATACATAATACTTCAGTGGTATCATAAATTGATGAGAGTTTTGTGGTGTATGGATAGACAAAGTGTGATAGTCAGCTAGGTCACTCTGCGTGCACAGGTAGACTCTGGGCGATTAAGGCCTGGGGCCAGCTGTACCCGCGAGCGAGAACGCGTTAATCATATTCATAAGGCGCTACTAAGGTAACGCATCCCTGACGTACGAAAAGTCATATGACATGACCGGAAGCGAAATGTGGAATGCGTTCTTTGTCGCGAACATAATTTGACGATAGCACGATGGCATCGTGGAGGTCTACAGGTCTTCGAGGCAAATTTATAGGCCTATGAAAGTTCTACCTTGGTTTTACTGATGATCGTTCATCAAACAAAGTAGGTAAGCGGCAGATTGGTATAAAAATTATTTTATTTAAGCGTAGTGAAGTACCTTCGTGAGTCGAGAAACCTGTTGATACGTATATCTTTGTCGCCATACTTTGTATTATTAACTGTAGTGCATCAGCCTTTGTGAGGAAAGCCTTGAAAAGTCGATCACGGTTGGTATTTCATATAGCTACTCGGGTATTAGGACAGTAAAACAGTAGACAAGACACTTTTTGTTTAAAAAACTACTGTGTTGTATATCTGCAGACCTTAGGTTTTCTCACCTACTTGCTTTCAATTTCAAGTTAGGACCACTTCACAGGATAGGAAGACCACATTTTAAAGCTACCAGATGTATACCTCTTGTAAGTGTACAAACATTCAGTGATATTACAATCTCAATGCTGTGAGCTTCTGTTTGTGTGCATGCAATTCTTGTCTGGCTGGTGAGAAAAATGGAAGGCCAATATCGGCGTTGATGATACCCAAGAATTTCCAAGTCTGTGTATGGAATAGCATACACTGATTGTGTATGTGTGTGTGTGTGCGTGCATGCGTGTGTGTGTGTGTGCACATGTACATGTGCATGGTGCATAGATTATGGTGCGTGTGTGCATGTGTGTGTGTGTGTGTTTTGTGCTTTTGCGTGTGTGTATGTGTGTTAGTGTGCATGCTTTTGCATGCATTTTTGTGTGTGTACATGTGTTTGTGTGTGTGTGTATGCTTAAGTGCATGTGTGTGCATGTGTTTGTGTGTGGGTTACGGTATGTGTCACGTCAGGGGGTGGGAAGTACAACTACAATTAAGCTACTGTAACTGTCTGCAGGGTCAATTTATCAAGAGCAGCTGACAGTGTTACAGTGCATGTCTACACAAATAGCATTTGTGGTGTATACCATAACTGAATTAAGTACTTAAATGCCAGTACCTGTAGTACTCTTCCACTGGGATGTTTGTACTGTAAAGTTCTACCTGTATGGCTTATGATGGTACGGTGTACATGTATGTTTCTATGCTCTTTGTACTGTGAGTACTTAAACATGAATATTTTGTTGCTTTATAGGTGCTAGGTGTAAAGAACCGAAAATCTTCATAAGATAAGTCAGTACAATATTTGTAAAAGAGTAAGCACATCTACTTAAATGCCATTAGTTTTCCAAGTTGACAACAACCATTTGATATAGTTTCTCTTTTTCGCTAGCGAGTGATAATATTCATCTGTAGTTGGCCTTGGTAGAAGACCTTGTCTTTTAAAATAGTCATGCTCATATGATTTTATTTCTTGCTTCAGTTTGTTCTTTTTTTCACTTAGTCTTGTGCTAAGTTGATTTTTTAGTAGTTCGTGTTCGTGAATTTGAGCATTACAGGCTTTGAGGCCTTGGTGTTTTCTAGTTTTTATGATATAGCGTATGTTGTCAAAGCTTTTGATTGTAGAGTCTGACCCAAATGCCTTAGAGATACTCATTGCCAATTTTGTTTTATATTCTTGATCACATTGAGATTGGTCTGTTTCAGTATCAAATGGAGAAGTAATGTGTGGATTGTGCCCATCTATATCAGATCCTATGTGGGTAAGCCCACTGCCTTCCATTTCAGCTGAGAGGGGTGTGTGAGCGAGACAGTTAATCCCACTACCTTCTGTTCTACTTGACGAAGCTGAGAGGGGCGTGTGAGCAAGGGAGTTAATCCCGCTGTCTTCCATTCTACTTGACGAAGCTGAGGGGGGCGTGTGAGTGAGAGAGTTAACCTCACTATCTTCTGTTCTACTTGACGAAGCTGAGGGGGGCGTGTGAGAGAGTTAATCCCACTGTCTTCCGTTTGACTTGACAAAACTGAGAGGGGCGTGTGAGCGAGAGAGTTAATCCCACTACCTTCCGTTCTACTTGACGAAGCTGAGGGGGACGTGTGAGTGAGAGAGTTAATCCCACTACCTTCCGTTCGACTTGACGAAGCTGAGGGGGGGCGTGTGAGTGAGAGAGTTAACCCCACTACCTTCCGTTCTATTTGATGAAGCTGAGGGGGGCGTGTGAGTGAGAGAGTTAATCCCACTGTCTTCCGTTCGACTTGACAAAACTGAGAGGGGCATGTGAGCAAGAGAGTTAATCCCACTACCTTCTGTTCTACTTGACGAAGCTGAGAGGGGCGTGTGAGCAAGAGTTATTCCCAATACCTTCCGTTCTACTTGACAAAGCTGAGAGGGGCGTGTGAGCAAGAGAGTTAATCCCACTACCTTCTTAACAAACTTTTTACTGAAAGTTGATCCATTGAACTGAGTCAAGTTTTTAGCTGCACGGCTAACTTGACTATCAACTTCATTAATTGAGTAAAGCATATGGCCAGCTTCCTTTTTAGCTTGTAGCTTTAATAAAATAGAAAAAATGATATTTTCTGGATGCCTGTTTGATGTTGCCTCGGCTGTTCTTCGTGCTTGTCCAAATAGTCTCTCCTGATTTTCAGCATTTATTGATTTTTGGCTTACGATCTCATATTGAAGAGGTGCATGGGTAGTCATGCATGCAAATAGATCCCATAAAGCTTTCTTCTTGTAATTGCATGTGGGTTAGGAAGGAGCTCTTTGCATAGCTCCATATGGAGCCATGCGTTATTGTAGAGTGAAAGCACTTGCTTTGGACTTCCGTTTTGTTCATCTGAATACAAAATCTGTGAAATTTTAATAATTGAATGCAGGAGATCAAGGATGCATTGCTTAGTGCCTTCTTTTAGAAGTAGAACATAAAGAGTGATTACTGTTGAGTGCATATCAGCTCCACTGACCTTTCCTCCAAGCCGTGCTACAAGAAGGTCATTACATTTTTCCTTTTGACTACCTTGTAGTAGGTTAGGAAGCTCTTCCATTAAATTTGCAAGGTGCCCTTTAACATCATGAAGAGGTTCACAGTTGAGTATGGTATATTCTGTTAAATGAAGATCCTGAACATTCTGTTGTGGATTTATTAATAATAACGATGGTACACAGTTGACTCCTTTGAGTATTTGCCATAGATCAAGCTGAAGCTCTGGTTTATGTTTATCAAGGTCATAATCCCCTCTAGCCCCTAGTTCTTGACGAATTTCTTCAACTCGAAGATTTTGGAGGGGTGTTAGAACTTTTGGTTGTTTCCCTACAATTACAAAAAAATAATTGTATATGGACATGAACCCTACAAGGAGGGTCTGCATCACATATACAGTACCTTGAATACCTTAGCAACCACATAGCAACGGGCTAGAAATGTTATATACATGTACAAATATACACAAACACTCAGTAGATTTATCTTCCACAAACCTTGCGGTTTGGGGGGGAGGGGGGAGCTGTCCCAGTACATACCCAGAATATGAACCATGCAAAAGGCAGAGCCACTTAATTGTGTAGCTATGAGAATTAGGGGTAGTAAAATAAATTATGTACATGTGTTATGTTGTTAGTGTGCTCTAATTAGAGTTGCAATACTGCATGTGTACATGGCATAGAGTAGTTTGTCATTTATACATCATGCACATACATAATTGTGACCTGCTATGAAAAAATCGACCACTCGTGCTCGAATATGATTTTGCAATAGGGTGTTCAATACTCGAACCAATGTTTTTTTCTCGATTTTTTTGTTTCCATATTGTGAAAGTATAGTCTTTTGTCTATCCATACATAGATTTTCATCGAAAGACGTTGTTTAGTGCCTGAAACGACCAGGAGAAGAATGGCGTTCAGTTTTTGCTAGCTACGTGAACGGACTTGCAGTATTATCGATCAATCAAAATCTACAAGCCGCGGTCGACCTCCATAATGATACCCGCGCTTAGCCATCATAGCAAAGTAAAGTGGCAATGGTAGACAGTAGCTGAGGCCCTCGAGTTGCTTGGCGTTGACAGCGATTGCTGCATAGCAGAGAGTAGACGCTCAAACTCTCGTCGATCTAGTCCACAAGTACACCAGTCAATCATGGTGGCCCCACCTGTCAACCACACCCTTTAATCGTAGGCTACACTGTCATAATGAAACACTATACATGAAAGAATACAACATAGCTAATACTATCTATGTAGACCAGAAGAGCTCTACTGCAACATCTAGATGGCAGTCTTGTACTACTTGAGGACTTGAAGATCACAGCTTTGATGAGCAGCAAGAAACAACTGTCACACAGTGCACATGGAGTGGCAATCTCAGTCCCACCGTTCAAAGTCTGTGGATCATCCGATAACTGGAGAGAGAGAGAGAGACTATTATGCATGGACATGAAATACGATTTTAGTGTGTTGTGCCTACAACTGTATGGGTAAAAGTGAATGCCCAACCTGTGTACCCACCCTCGAGAGTATTGGTAGATCAGAAGGACATCGCTTCCACAGCTGCACCACCTGAAGACTTCACAATACTAATGTCCCGCAATCCCCTTCCTGCTAACCAGACACACGCACACACACACACACACACACACACACACACACACACACACACACACACACACACACACATGCACACGTAAACACACATGTACACACAAACACAAGGACATCGAAACATACATACTTATGAGCTGTCAGCCTAACAAGTCAATCATGGTACAATGCTTGGACTGTTGGTGTACACAAGACTAGTCATAGACAATTTGGGAAGTCAAGTGTCCATTGTACATGTACATGCCATGCATGTCCTAATGTGTGTACAATGGCAACATTGCTTTCACACAAGCATACACATACATGCACATGCACATGTGCACACACACACACGAACACACACGCACACACACACGCATGCACGCGCGCGCACACACATACACACACACACACACACACACACACATACACACACACACACACACACACACACGCGTGCACACACACACACTACATACATATGCCAGGCTCATGCACTGCCATTGTTCATCATCACACTTGAAATACCGTTTGTTGTTGTCCGTTTCTGGATGACACACTCTTGTAGATGACCATACACTCATCCCAGGCTCCTCACAGAGAGAATGTCAGATTCAACAGCTCTGAAGATAAGACCTAAGTGTACAGAACAGTCAGAACTCACAATACTGCCTCTAGCTAGATAAAATTTTATTTACTAGAACAATAGGACAGCTTCTCACAACTGTAGTTCATGCCAAGCAGGACAGAGAGTGTAAATTTACAGCTACGTGTGGCTATCTCCCTTGTACATGGCCAGAAGTACACTATGCTGTCCAAGAAACACACCCAAGAGTTTTATTACATGCAGCCTTAGCTGTATGAACGATCACAGACAACTTACGAAGCATAGAAGCATAGAGTCCATCGCTTCTCTCGGTATCTTCTCCACAAGGCCAGGACTGCTACTCCCGCTCGACTCTCTGTGGCCATCTTCCCGTCAAATCCATTATAGCGAACTAACCGCGTGGTGTGATATGGAGCGTATACGGAAACATTTAATGTTGAGCTATGTACGTACAAAAGGCTCCGTTTCTCGAAAAATTGTAAACTGAGACATGGGTGACCCCTGTACAATTTTTAGGCCATAACTCGGCCTAGGAACCTTTTTAGAGCCTGATTCTTTGACCGTTGAACTCTACAGTAAGTTCTGCGTCGATCTATACCGAAAATGCGGATTTCATAAAAAATTGCGAGTGGTCGATTTTTTCATAGCGGGTCACAATTATCACTATGTTCTAACCAAATTTGCCGGCTGTTGCTAGTGTCTGTAGCTCTAGTAGTGATCTGGTGGGTAACCGTAGAGCATGAGGTGGATCATCAATCATATCCACGTGTATGCTACATCCTCCACATGGATACGTTCCTCCCTGTTGTGTACCTTTTTCAAAGTCTGTTGCAGGGTGGTCACCAGTAAAAAAACCGCAGAGTATCATGAATTTCAATACCTGTTGTAGATTTACATTCTTGTATAAATATATAATAAACATATTAAAATTATACACTGATAGGGGAAGGGGAAGTATAAAGTTGTTCCATACTGAGCAAACTACATTGTACATATACATGTAGTACCCTAAACATTGTAGAGACGACAAGATGGCATGTGACTACATACCAAGCAAAATAAACTAGTAACTTAGTAATAATTATACATGTATATGATCTGTAGAATGTATGTACATGTACATATGCATGTAATTTTACTATTTGTCATCACAACTGGAGTGGAGAGGTCAAAAAGGCATTCAACTCGATCAGGAATCACTGTTGCTTGATCTTCTACTGAGGAGCTTCCTAAAACTAGCAAGTAAATTTCTGGTTGCTCAACTTCGCATTGTACGTTTAATCTTTTGCCTGTTTTATCGAAGTATTCCTCATTTGTGAAGAATACAGCTTCATCATAAACTATGTGGAGTGTTACCATAATGAAGCCATTCCGTAAAATCGTTGCGTGGTCATGCCACATAGCTAAAGACCTTTGTCGTTGTTGGCTAATGATGGTATGCTGCATCTCATTAGATGACAAATGTAAAGGTGTGCATGAATTAGTAGATCGGAGGATAGTAGCAAGTTCATCAATTCCCTTCTGGGCTAGTTCTTCGTTCGTTTGGAGGCGCATAAATTGCTCTTGCTTTTTTAGCAGCCTTTGTCTTAGCTCTTGTAGGGGAATTTTTCTCCCTGAGACTTCTGAGTATTCCTTTGTAATACTTCTTTAGAAATGTATTTTGTCACAGTGTATGGTGAGCATGGTTCACCTATCAGTAGTAATCCACTTTCAATCATGTCTAGCCACTCCATACGGATGGATGATGGGGAGGGGGTTGCTGGTACAGAGATTTCACCTCCTAGATAACAAAATTGGTTATAAAAATGCATAATATTGTGTACTTCAAGAATTACGTGTCACTCAGGGGTGGGCTGATCTCTGGATCCTATAGTTCTACAATGTAGGTGAGAGGCCATCTATATGTATGTTATAATTTTAGCCTTCAATGTGGTAGATTAATACATGTATATTATGAATTTTAAAGCCTTATCCTAGTCGTAATGTACAATATCGTACATGTACATGTATATTGTGGCTAAGCTTCACTACCATAATATAGCATAGCGGAAAATGTCAAGGAAATTTCACCAAGATGGTAATAGTGCCACATCCTGTAATATTATGTAGTCATAAAGGCAGAGGATATGTGTTATAGATAAAGGTCAAGTGCAGGTAGCAATTATGGCGAGTACTTTCTGGTGAAAATGCCTCTCATACAGTACATTTTATCCTACAATGATGTAGTACTAATTAGTAAGGTGCGACAGGGTATTGCTGTACCTGGCAGTTTCCTTTTTTGAGATTGAATCCTTCTTGTGGGTGTTTCGGCTCGGCACTCGAGCGTTAGTACATCTAAACCTTGTTCAGTGGCAAACTGCTTGATGATTTGGCCCCCATTCTTGTTTTGCACACCATGACTTCTTGCAAATTCACTCCAGTTAATTTTTGTGTTTAGTGGGAAGTTTCTCAAATCATTTAATACAGCTTCCTTATCCATTGTGATGTTTTCAATTGAGGGTGAATGGGTCCTAGGCTTCTTAGGGGCTGATGGTTTTTCGAACGACTGTGACAAACGTTTACACTGATACCTAGATAGTGATTCATCCTCTGCTAGGGTGGTTAGTGCAGCTGTTTCTGCCATTTGTTCAGTCACTTGGTCTCTACATTTTCTGAGGATACTTCTCTGTTCACGTTTCTTTTCAGTTTTAATTTTCTTCCGCTCAATGTCCTTACAGTTTTGTACCACAGAATGAACAAATGTGTGACCAAACTGCTGTACATAAACACCATTTAGGTCTTTAAGTACCGATCTTGTCAAGTCATTCTCATTTGTTGTCTTGCATGAAAGTGAAACTGCTGATGGGGTTGGGTGAGCAAACATTGGTTCAGCTGGAAAGACTAGCTGAAGGCGATAGTATTTCTCTCTGCATTGCTTGCAACAGCTCATAGTGTGTTTTTGTTTTTCACTCTTTGCCAAAGATTTCCATTTGATGCTACTGAACTGTGTGATATATGTTTAGTTTCTGTGGGATGCCACTTCTTTTTCAAAATAATGTTTCTGGCATACTCAAATTTGCTTTTACTTTTACCCCGTGCACTGAATAACTCATCTGATACTCCATAGTGTGAGCATTCACTAAATTGTCTCTGGAATGCAAGTTGGCTGTCCGTGCTACTGTCACTTGCTGCCTCCCTAATACTTACTCTGGCATATCCACAGTTTATCAACAGGGTTGCTGGAGTCCTAGTTTGATAGCTGGTTTGTGTTCCTAGAATAACAATTATTTTATTATGGTTGTTAGTTTGTTTCTCTCAACTGCAGGTCAGTGTATCCAGAAAATGCTTCAGATTAACAAAGATATTTATCATAATAATACATGCTAGGAGTTAGTTACACATTTTATTATTCTATATAATAATATTATGTTCATTGTCATACCAGAATTTGAAGCCATTTCTCATTGGAGTTTAATTTTCGCAAGTAGCGTTGAATATTTGTATCATGTGATAGTGGGCGTGGAATCACATGATACTAGCGGTACTGAACCATGGAATTGCGAGTGATGTGGGTCATGAAAGTGCACGACAGAGTTGAAAGAGGCAGCGTGTACAGCTACCTTGGGTCGAACTCGGAAGTTGACCAATGTTTTGAGCATGCATCATACTAACATATCGCCAGTTAGCATACAGTAATTTCTATACGGCCGTATTTTGTCCATGAATATTTAATTAGCATGCAGTTAACCAAAATTTTGGACTTTACGAAGCCGTAAGTCGTAGAGCAAACATGCATGCAAGACGCTAATTCGGATATAGCTTATGCTACACCCCCTTATTATCATGCTATCGTCGAGAGGAGTATACATGCCGTCTAAATACGCCGCCTAAGTGCATAGATGCCCATTATGACTTCATTAAATTAATTAGAAAGGTGGGTGTGGTCATTAATGAAATTTTATGAAAATACATTTTATGTAGATGATATATTTGAATTTGAAGTTCATAGCTTGCTTCTTGTAGCTTCAGTGGCCTCAGATATTCACTCCATTCCTATGGTAATGGTCCCAGGCCTTAACTGTACAGAGGAAAGCTCTGATGGTCTTTTCCTTCACCTCATATGCATAGAAGTGCTTATTAAAGCACGTAGTTTCCAGCAGATCTATAACCAGCAATGGTGTCGTGCTCTCATGAAGGATGATGTCCACAATCTGCCCAAATACAGGCATATCTTCAATAAACTTGGTGAGAACAGCTGCGCCTATGCTGTATAGGGTGCCACGTATTCTTACCCATTTAGTCCTACATACAGAATAGAAGAGTATAACATGAACATCCCTCCCCAATTACAAAAAAATAGGAAAGGCCACTTCTCCAAGTGAACAAGAAAGAAAAGGGTGTGTGTGAGAGTGTGTGCGTGTGTGCATGGTGGGGGGGAGAACAAGATATCTGTACCTTTGAACACAAGAAACATCATTGAATATGGTACTGTGTTCAACCAGTTCACATTGGTATGGCAGAGTAATTACATCTACTGACTTTATTGCAAATACAAAGCATAATATTATTATAATAGTAAAAAGTGCATACATGTACATATCAAAATTACCTGGACCTGATTCCACAGTGTCAACCAGATAAGCAGAAGGATTGGCCAGAACATAGCACATATGCCGCTGGTGACGATATGTTAGTGTTTTGGCAATGTTTTTGAAATTTCCCAAAACTTTGGCAAGGTACTTAAAATAGCGATGTTTTGCTTCGAACCTCATACACCAGATGTGTGAGAGGCCCACAGCTGTTAGTGTGAATTTGGGTGTGAAGAATGAATATCATCCCACCCCCTCCAAAAACAAAGCATAGCTAACCTGGTAATCCATTTTGGAATATGCACCATGTAGTGGCACTTTGGTGTGAGAGGACGGTCAGGATACAGCGTTTTAAACAGACTGTGATGCTCAGCAATCAATTCTCGGACATGAGCAGCAAGAGACACTGTGGTTTGAGGAGCCATAACTATTTCAGTTATTTGCAGCAGTATTAAATAGAGGCTCCAATGCTCGTTATCCTCGGGAATCAAATCACCAATCAGTAGGGGTAGCAGACGTGCAAACTTCGAGGTCTCACTGGCTGTACAGTATAAGAAGACCACCCATAATATTATAAATGTACATATACCTCAATGTCATTGACAGTACCTCCCATCTTGAACTTCAAGTTGGATAGGGGTTTTGGTGGATCTGACACATCATTGCCATAAGCAAAGTTGGAGATTCGTTTGTTGAGAGTATCCAATGAAAATAAGCGTAGGTCTCCAATAAAGACAGTTAATAGGCAAGAAATTTCCAATTGAAGCACCCCTTCCAACACGTCGTGCATTACATCCACTGGAATACCTGCAAAGTATACTAAACAATTGATCACATGCAGGGGAGGGGAGTACATATACTTACCATTAACAACATGAAAATACTTTAGAGAGTTCAAGACTGAATTTCTAGACACACCATAAGCTGTAGACATGTGACTGCGCATGGGGCCTTCCAGAGATCTACAATGGTGTTCATGAATTTCTACTGTGCGAGGGGTCAATTCTTCCGCAGTAAACTGAAAAAAAAAAGATTATTACACAATGCCACAATTAACATACATGTACATGTACCTTAGATTGTACATTGTCATTGGTAGCTAAGCACACCCTACATTGATGAAGAGCTGAGGTGAGAGATTTGAAACCACCCAGAAGGTAAGCGGCAGGATTATCAGCACACACAAGTACAAGAGTCCCCCTCAGAGAACGAACCTCTCCTTGAATGTTAAAAGTCACACCTGCATCCTAATCGAAAAGATTCATGTTACATTTTGATACAGCACATGTATGTAGTCTCCTAAATAAGCATCCACATGGTACTTAATCAAATCAGATCTATGTCCTGTACACTTGGTTTATGACTCATTCAAACAAGCAGGAGAATTCCAATGAATTACAGGGCTACTGCCATAGTATTGGATGCTCTACCCTAGTGAAAAATGTTTGGAGGTATGTGTATACAATCTACAACCGCCAAATTAAAGAAAGTTTCCTCTGAAATTTCTCACTATGATACTTACAGACTCTAGTTTGGTTATGGCTTGTACAAATGGCTCCAGAAATGTATCTATGCCATATTTTTCGATGTACGAAGTCTTAACAACCGATACAAGCTGGATAACATTTGTAGGTGAGCGCAAGCGAGGTTCCAGGTTTCCAAGTGTATAATAGAAAAGTCCTGATAAAAAAAAACAGTAATTAAACTGCTCAAACATTAACCTCATACAAACTATTAATGTACACATACATGTACTAACACACACGTACATGTATATTGTACATATGGTGTATGTATACATGCTTACCGACCTTATGGATTGTAGCACTTGATCCAAGTGGATTAACTACCTCGGCATCATCATAGTACAAAAATATCTGTAAAGCATGACTATCTTTGCTGAAGAGAGGATGTTGCCGGTACTGTACACCATCACAATAGTCTGCTAAAACATCACCACTCATTTGATGTGAATTAAATATCTACATAAAGATGGAGTGTGTTTACACATAACTTTCAGTGCTAGCCTACACGTACATGTACATCTTGTGTGAGAGAGGGATTAATACATACATGTACATCATGCACAAAACGACTGCCAGGATGTACTATCATAACACTTCTCACCTGCTCAACAATCGAATCACACTTAAGCAAACTCTGAAGACTGTCCAACAGTGGTATGTCATAGCAGTACTCGTTTATCAAAGACGTCCCATGGGAAGTTTCCTGGTACTCATAGCCAAGCACTCTCTCCTGGGGTTCCTACACACATGTACAATGCATATGTATGAGATGTTTACAATAATTATGTGATCATGCATGTGATGCACAAAGGGTACAAGAATAGTCTTTGGCCATAAGACTCAAGAGTCATGAAACAAATTTCTGCCCTCCCTCCACAAGGGTCTAAAATATGGTACATGTACTTTTCAATTGACACAGCTCCTTACAATTAAGCCAAAGTGATCCCTGATATAAGCATTTTGGCGATATTCGGTTTCCAACCCCTTGAATGGTTCACACTGACCAAGAATGCCATCTTTCACAGTAGAAACGGTAACCAGGGGCGGATCCAGGGGGGTCATGGGGGGCAGATGACCCCCCTTCAGCCTGAAGATGATGGCAAGCTTCAGAAAAATTGAGCCATTTAGCTTAGCAAACTTCAACTTTTTCAAACATTTTCAAGTTATTGCAGCATCAAGCATAGTAAACTCACCTCAAAAGTTCCAAATTTGGTCGAAATGGAGTATTTTACTGTCAAAAAGTAGCCAATAGCCTCGCGATCGCGGCAATTAGGGGGCGTGGTTAATCAGCTTGTGGGCGTGTCCAAAAATTTTGCACGCGCGCAAAGCGCGCGCAGTGCTTTGACCCTTTCCTTAAATCCTGTATCCGCCCCTGGTAACATCATCAACAGTTACTTCTCCTTCCTTTAGTGTTTCCACAGTATTGTGGCAAACTGCTTCAAGTCTAGTTGGGAAAAGTTCAGTTACGTCCCTCATGATATTGCCTGTAGCAGCTTGTGTCAGTCTTTGTCCATCACGAGTCTTGAGAATGGACATTGCCGACTGCTTAGTAAGATCCACTGAAGAAGTACAATTGGCAGGCTCTTATTCATCACCCATGACCTACAATTACCATGACATTTATACACCTACTTACACTGATGACAAAATTAAGATACAAGTATACATGTAGATGATCTTTAAATAGAATCAGTAGCCAGGGCACATTCCCCCCCCCCCCAAGCCCAGCAGTTACCTTCTGCACTAGTTACCTACCTTTTGTTCTGAAAATGCAATAAATGCATAAAACATTAGATGATCTAGCAACTCTTTCAATGATTTCTGATGAAATAACCATGATTTTTTGCCTTGGTATTGTTGTTAGCCAGCGTGAAATGCCGAAAGTGGGCGTGGTCAATAGGTTGTGCATGCGCATTGTGCAAAATCTTGTAGAATTCCCTCCCCCCTTAATAGCCCTGCATCCGCCCCTGAGTAGCTACATCTAATAGCTGTTTAGATGTTGGGGGAGAGGGTTAGAACAACTCTACATATTCCCGTAATAAGTAGCCCAGCAAATTCTTTTTTATCCTAGATGTTTGATTGCTTACTTCATCCCAATTATCCCACCAATTGGAGCCGCTGGACTCAGCAGTAGTTTGCTCCGCGGGCACAGTGGTTCCACTGCTACACCTGTACAAGATATTCAATAGTTAAACCTTTAAGTCTAGTATGTCAGCATGCACCTACCTTTATGATTGCGATACAGGTGAGACCTCCATGAAGACAACTTCTTATAAGTTGCTTGGCAGCCTTCTATACCACACGTGACTCTGAAATTAGCCTCGAATGCGTGCTCAGAGCTGATATGTCGAAACACCCCACCAAACGATGGTGAGGCAAATATGTGACCTTCCATGACAAAACCAAGCATAATGCGCTGACAACCGATTTTGAGTTAAGGCCACCATTACCAACTACAACCTTTGAACTGCTGCTCCTGCAGATTTGAAGTCTCTAGCCGTATAGTCATGGAGATATGAGCCAAAATGTACCCGGATGCGATTTTTTATCTGACGCACCCTTTTCGAACTTACAACTGCCACAGCTAGGTCAAAGTTCATCACGCATGCGCAAATGACGATCTAGTCCACGTGGGTTTATAAAGTGCTATAGCGCTACTGGCGGGAAAAATTCCATTGATTGCCATGGCATTCAACAGAGAAAGAAAACTATTCGTGTTCTCAAGGAAGGCACTCCTCTTGCTGCTGCTCCTAGCTCCAAGACAGGATCCCTTGTACTCTTCAGTACAATCTGGTCAGTCACTGACAGGGGTGTTGATTTGGCGCTATGGCACCACAGTTGGTGCCAGAACAACTTACAGTGGCGTCAAGCACAAAATTTCTGGTGCCACAGTATGGCTTGGTAGCTGCTATATGATTCATATCTGAACATCCGTGCCCTTCGTACCCAACCACGTGGTTGGCTCTTGGCATGACAGAACAGTGCACCATTGACTCTTTTCCATTCCCTTAATCAGTGTCATTGAAGTAAATATTAAATGACAATAGTTGAGGGAATTTACTTCAATGACAGTAGCTAGTTGAGGGAATGGAAAAGAATCTATCGTACACTGTAAAAAATAATAGTTAATTTGACCCATGTTGGTTATGTCAGTTGCATGACTATTTTAGCATCATTAAGCACTCAGAGTTTCTGCTATCTACTCCACATTCCAAATGGTAGACAACTTAATAAGCTAATGGCCTTTTTCTAGATGAGTGGTTAGGTTTGTGTGCAGATACATGTTTTGGATACCTTACCCGGCCCAATGATTTGCAACAATTTTGAGTGCAACCGAGATGACCAAAATTGGTCAAAACGACCCTTTCTTTTTTACCGATAAAACTTTGTGAACTCTTATGTATATGTGATGCCAAGCTGAATTTTGGCACCAAAATGTTGTCTCCTCCCTGAGAAAATTTCAGCACCCCTGAAATTACTGATAAAAGTTCGTGAACTCTTATGCATAATTATGTGGTGCCAAGCTGAATTTTGGCACCAAAATGTTGTCTCCACCCTGAAAAGATTTCAGCACCCCTGACTGATTTCAGATCCAGGGGTGAAACTGTCTATGAGCCAACCATCCAGCCTTGGTTTCTTGCCTGGCCCAGAAACCATCTTAAGTGTGACTTCGTGTCGAGCTTTGGCAGATACGTTCAGTGATCTACTCAGCTACTCGGTTCTCACACTGGTGTTAATGTGGTCATTGAAGATAATTTGCAAAAGGTAAACTTTATAAATATTTATCTCGGAATATTAACATGATATAAAATTACAAATACAGTGTGAACATGATGAATGATGCTCCACCTGTGATGCAAAATTATAAGGTATAGAGAGAGGGGGAGAGGGGGAGAGAGAGAGAGAGAGAGAGAGAGAGAAGAGGGCTGACAGAAGAGAGAGAGGGTGAAAAGGAAGAGGAAGAGAGGCAGGAGGAGAAGAAAAGAGTGACTGTAAGGTGTTGTACATGCAGGGTGGAGGAAAGGACAAGTTGAACACTGTCACCAGCAACCAGCCAACAGTGTACATGTTTCTTCCAATGGAAGTGATCTCGAGTCCTCAGCAGATCCCTGTAGTCCAAGTGGATGACTTGACCATGATAGCATCAGCCCAGCAGGTACGCCAAGCAATAAGTAACCTGTATAAAAAACAGGAAGCAGTGTCAGATCACTTCAGTTACATTAAATTCCCATTTGGTATATTGGACTATGACGGGCTACAGAAACTACAGGAGTACCACGAGCAGAAACTTAGGCGAAAGCTTGAGGGTGAAGAAAGAGAGTGGCTTAAAGGGTGTGAATCACTTTGTAGTACTATAGGCATCAACATAGCCAAGATAAAACAGTTTTTTGAGGCACAAGTATGGGATAAGTCTAATGAACGAGTCTGTGGGAGAAATTTTGTGGGAAAACGTTGGATTTCAGATTCTGACATGGATACACTACTTGATATAGCAAATAAACAGTACAATGATACAATTTGTTTTGCTTCTAAGCCGAATAAACATCTTCATGCATTTAGTCAGATACAGACAAAGCTTGAAACCATCATTAGGAATGGAATAAAAATAAAGAGGATTCTTATTGCATTACATGTTGGAAGTAAGGATAATGGTACTACATTTGTGTCTCATGGTTCAATGCAAGGCAACCACTGGTCACTTTTGGCCATCGATGTTGAGAACAAGAGTGCCTACTATGGGGACTCTCTTAGGTGGCCTGTACCATACAATCTAATTAGTGCACTTGAAGAAAACCTTAGCATGCTCGAATATAAATTAGGAACTGATATTCACAGTTGTCTGCAAGATATTATCACCATTCACCAACCTTGTGGTGGTAACCACACATGCCCTGAACAGTGCACACACGTTTACCCACTTCAAACATGTTCAAATATTTGTGGCATCGTTGTTATGTGCATGGTAGCTGTAATGACTGAGAGCTGGGAAGATTGGTGTAAGTGGACTAGTCTAACAGCACCAGAATTTCTACTAAACCCATCACTCCATGGCACATACCTTAGGATCAATGCTCTGTCTTGGGTAGTCAAAAATAAAATTGATGTTACAACACTAAAGAAGTTCCCATCAAGTCATGGTAGCTCAAAATCCACACTAAACAAAGTGGATGACATGCCGGTAACCCTCAAATGCACCCTTGTACATGTGAACACTACCAATCAAACTAGTACAGGGGATATGTGTGGGGACAATCTTCCTGTAATTGAGAACAGTAGGCCTATAAAGTGTACTAATGATATGATTGACCCTAAGTCAAATGCAATTGTTTCAAAAACTGAGGAAATTTCGAGCGATGATGACTTCATTCCACCAAAGAAGGCAACCAAACAATTCATTGATCTTAGCAGTAGTGAAGATGAAATATACACACAAAGCAAAACAGCTAAAGTGGTAATTACTGAAATGCTTCCCGATAACTATGACTATAAATTTATTGAAATATTCGAACACGACCACACAGGCTCATATCACTGTAGTTTTAGACTTAAGTTACAATCAGAGGAAGATGCAAGGAAATGGGTTGCGGATTACAATGATAAAACAAAGGAGACTATGGTTTATGAACGAAGCAAGACACAAAATGGGAAACGTGTTGTCAAAAAGCTCTACTTACGTTGCCAACACAACCAAAGACAGACAGGAAAACACACAAAAAGTACAAATACACTAAAAACTACGCATAAACAACACAATAATAAGCACACGAGCAGCCCAGCACACATGACAATAACAGTATTAGCATCAAACAGGAAGCATAATGGCTATCTGGTGGAAGTGGACATAAAACACACACATAATCACCTAGTACATGTCGCTGATGCACTACGCTTCAGACCTATTGCTGAAGACACCAAGGCTAAGTATTACGATCTTTTCAAGCAAGATCACTCTCCATCCAGCGTACATCTGGAATATGAAACAAACCTCATGTTCTTGGACAACCCACACTTTATTAGCTGATGGAAACATAAATCCAAAAATTAGTGATGTGTATAATCTATTCAATAAATGGAGGAAGACGAACCTTGGGGAACGTACAGGAAAGCAACTATTTACAGATCTTGAGAAACAAATACATACATACAATGATTTGCACAAGGATAATGGAGGAAAAGCAGTGGTTCACAGATTTTGTAAGGATAATGACAAAAATGGCGATGACCAGCCATTAATACTGGCTATTTGTACACCTCTTATGGCTTGAGTACATAAGCACATCCAACAGGCTAAGGAACTAGTGTTCATAGACTCATCTTCGTCATTTGAAGATTTAATAACCCAATGTTTGTAATATCTACATCCTCAGCAGCAGGGGGTCTACAACTTGGAATAGTTGTTACTTCGGAGGAGAGTGCAAATATTATCTATAGGGCAATGACTGTTCTTACAGGTCTTTTTCCGGATGGAGCTTTCTATGGACAGGGTAGCCCAGCAAACGTAATAACTGATGATTCAGCAGCAGAAAAGGATGGGCTTCGAAGAGTGTGGCCTAGTACTAAGCTATATTTGTGCATATTTCATTTCTTACAGAGCATGTGGCGATGGTTACTCAGTAATGACAATAAGATACATAAAGACGAAAGGCAATACCTAATGAATCAAGTACAGAAACTAGTATATGCTAAAACTGAAACCACCCTTGAAAGTGAATATGCATTGTTCAAAAACAATCTGGTAGTAAAGAAGTATACAAAGCAATAGGGTGTTCAATACTCGAACCAACTTTTTTTTTCTCGAATTTTTTTGTTTCCATATTGTGAAAGTATAGTCTTTTGTCTATCCATACATAGAATTTCATCGAAAGACAACGTTGTTTAGTGCCTGAAACGACCAGGAGAAGAATGGCGTTCAGTTTTTGCTAGCTACGTGAACGGACTTGCAGTATTATCGATCAATCAAAATCTACAAGCCGCGGTCGACCTCCATAACGATACCCGCGCTTAGCCATCATAGCAAAGTAAAGCGGCAGTGGTAGACAGTAGCTGAGGCCCTCGAGTTGCTTGGCGTTGACAGCGATTGCTGCATAGCAGAGAGTAGACGCTCAAACTCTCGTCGATCTAGTCCACAAGTACACCAGTCAATCATGGTGGCCCCACCTGTCAACCACACCCTTTAATCATAGGCTACACTGTCATAATACTGAATGAAACACTATACATGAAAGATACTACATAGCTA
>OZ219969.1:0-22521 GCA_964291365.2 Stappiaceae bacterium | reverse complement strand
GTACTGAACATAAACTATTACACTGCTGCTTATTTCACCTCTACAACATTTTTACAACACTTACTCCTTCACTGAAACAGCCCACGTCCACTATTTCTGTCTTGGCAAGGCTCCAGAGCCAGTTCAAGGCCAAAATTTAAGAGATAAGGATGTAGCTATCGGTGATTTGGTAGGTCTAGGTGCAAGTGAAGTAGCCATTTCAAGGTATGGGATAGTTATTTTCTAGCATCTCTCATTGTTTCATGGAGGCATCATAGTCTTTTGAACTCAACAATATTATTAGCTTCTTCGCCACCAGGCTTTTAATATTTGTCTCTGTATTTTCACCATACATTGCCATATACATGCCCATAGTCTCGCACACCAACCCCTCCTGCGAAAAAAAACCGAGAGAGGGTCTGGTCAAAAAGATTACACTAATGCGTCCTGGAGGAATGCAATTATTGCAATTAAGATGTGCATTAAATAGAATCCTATTGTAACTTCCGAATAAGCTAAAAGCACTTCAGAGCACTTTAGTTCAACTCTTTCAGCTTTCGAGAGTTTCTGCTCTCTTTTTGCAGTCAGTTTAGGTCTCAGGGCACATATTGCCGTCGTATTATGCACCTATCAATGTATTGCCCCACCCACCCCCCTGCGGGCAAACGTTGGGAATAGGTGGGGATTTGCCAACACTCGAGGATATTGCCTCACCCCTGGGGCAGATTACGAAGGTGAAACTCCACCCAATCCCGTCTATTGTAAATGGGGATACGTAGGGATTTGCTTCACAGTAGCTACTCTCACGACAGTCAGGTAAGACTAGCGGGTGAAATCCCGTCATTAGGGGCACATTTTTTTGGTGAATCCCTACTTAATCCCCGCCATACGCCCGCAGGGGGATAGGTGGGGCTATACTTTGATAGGTGCATTACACTACCAATTCAAATTAGTAAACACTATTAATTACATTCCAGTCTCGTTTACGTTCCATGAATGTCATGTGACCGCTGTTCTGCAATCTGATTGGTCACGTTCGATATTCAACTTTGGGACAAGGAAGTGTGACCCGTTTGACCAGACCCTTTCTCGATTTTTTCGTAGGAGGAGCTGGCACACGAGATTTACATGCCCAAGCCACATGTATGCCATTAGTGTAACCTGACAGTTTGCAGAAAAGTTTCACATGCACAGACAGTATGTACCAGGCTCTCTTACCCTTTTTGGGGGGGGGGGTGCCGATGATGACAGTTGGCCTATTCACACATGCAATACTGAAAGCATTAGTATACCGCCCACACTTCAACTTTCTAGGCCGGATAAAAGTCAGAGTTAGCCTAAGTCAAATTTAAATAGCCTAGTACCACGATTTCCAATTAAACCCCACCAGACTGATTACTTGGAAAATGATAGATAATCACACGATCAACGAAACACAGACCATAAGTGACGGTTTATTTTTTAGAATGCACACATTGGGGCTCACCTTTTTACGTAAAAGATGTCATTTCAATCACATCAGTCAAACAGTCGCCATCTTCCCCTCACGTCTGAGCGCGTGGTTGCATGTACATATGCGCATGCGCGCAGTAATTGAATACCACACAATTTACCACGCCTATAATTATAGCTATAGCGCTACTGTATATCAATCGATATCTGATCTAGTTTGTCAGCAAAATCTCAGTCTGTAAACGCAAAATTATTCCCTGGTCAACTATGTATTCCAACAAAAGGAAAGTATGTGAATTTTGCCACGAAGAGCTGTCCTTTTCAGCGTACTATCGGCATAGAGACAACTGTAGAATGTTGTCAATGAATAATCGTTCTGTAGCCATCCCCAATGCAGAATACCCCCAAGAATGTGGTTCGGAGGCAGATGTTCAGTCCTCAGAAGAAGATTCTGATGTATGTGTATCCTCAGCAGATTCAAGTGGTACTGATTCTAGTTTCTGTCTGGATAGAGATTCTTCCTCTAGCATGAGCGACATTGGCGATATCGATGGACCTGGCATGGACGTGGAGCCACAAGACTCAGAACCTGACATTTCTAGTAGTAGTAGCGAGTCAGATGCAACGCTACCAAGTGATGATAATGAAATCTGGGATGTTTCTGATTCTGACGGTGATGCCAATGATTCCAACAACGATGCTAATCATAGTACTAGTACTATCATTCGTGCGATTTCAATTTTTATTTCTATGTTCCATCTCACATTTCGTTTGCCAGAGAAAGCAATTGTAACTTTATTGGCTTTTCTGCGAACACTGTTTTCTTACCTTGCATCACTGTGCCAACCATTGTCTCTTCTTGCAGAGTTAGCAACGAGCCTTCCACGATCCGTTTGTGGCATACGGAAATATCTCAAACACAGTGATGAGTATGTTGTTCATGTAGTCTGTCCTCGGTGTGCAAAACTCTACCACCTTCAAGACTGTATCATCAATTTCAGAGGCAATCAAGAATCAAAGCGATGTGATCATATTGAGTATCCTCACCATCGGCATTCAAATAAGCGCACTGCATGCAACACAATTCTATTGAAAAGGGTGAAGATTGGAGGAAAGTTCAAACTTGTACCACGAAAGACATTTGTTTATCGTAGCATCATTAAAGCAACACAGATGATGATAGTCCGTGAAAATTTCTTGCAAAAATGTGAAGAGTGGAGAAGTCGTAATATTGAAGAGGGAGTATTGGGAGATGTTTATGATGGAAAAGTCTGGAAAGATCTGCATACAATTGCCGGCCGTCCATTTCTAGCTCTTCCTGGTAATTTGTGTTTTGCTCTTAATATTGACTGGTTCAACCCTTTTGATGAAACTCAGTATTCCGCTGGCGCAATCTATTTGGTGATTTTAAACCTTCCTCACTGTGATCGATACAAGGTAGAAAATACAATGGGCTATTCCAGTTAATAAGGATACACCCCCATGGAAGACAAGATTTCTGTCTACCCTCATTACAGTAATTGAAATGCACTTAACCCCCTCAAGATCTAATTATTACCTAACCAAACACCCCCTGGATCAATTAATGTATTCAAATACCCCCTTTACAGTGATGACAGTATGGCTAGCCCCCTCAAAACTTAATCATTATTCAACAAAGCACCCCCCTGATTAATTAATGCCTTCAATTATCCCTTTTACTGTGATTAAAATATAGCTAGCTCCCTCAAAACTTAATTATTATTCAACCATGCATCCCCTGGATTAATTATTTTCACTTACAATACCCCCTTACAGTGATTAAAACATGGCTAGCCCCTAATAGTATCTCAAGTTAATAAACAGCGGGTCATCAATACCCCCTTTAACTATGGCTATGCCCCTGTAAGCTCTCCAGATCTAGTAATGCCTGACGTATATAATAATGTCATCGATAACTGACTGTTAGCTATTTGACATAGTAAGAAGTAGCTACTAAGGTCCAGCCTAAATGGGAGACCAGACAAGTTTAATTTTATTGTTAGCAATCAGTGGAGTTAGCTCTTCATCGTATGGTACTCCTGGCTCAGTTGAGTACGATACAGTGATAGTGTCTGATTCCTGACAATACTTGTGCACCATAGCTTCATACCACCCTGCTCTCCATCCTGAGTCTTTCACTTTTTCAGGTGTCCACCTTATTTTTACTTTTGATCCTGTCTGTGCTATAAGTTCATGATCAGTTACATTTTCACTGAAACTGTTGTGCTGAATGATAGACTTGGGTACTGCAGCAGGTGCTACTAATGAACTATCCTTTGCTATGCGGCATTTTTGGCGCTCATCAATAAAGGTCAGCAGTGGATCAAACAAATGCCTGCTGAGGTCACTTTCACTTCGTATATTATTTGGTACGGCCACAAATTTTGGATGACTTGGTCTCAACGTGTAAGTACGCTTTCTGTAAATATGCGAAGTCAAGTGGAGTCGCCGCTGTTGATAAATGATTTCATACACCAACTTGATCAAGTCTTTGATTTGACCTTCTTCTCTGGCAGATACTGCACCTGTTCTGTTATGTCTTAGAAGAAATACTCTCATAACCAGCTGTTCCTTACTGCCGACAATTGGAAGATTGTGATGTCTCAGAATCAATCTCAATTTTGCTATGGTCAGGCGATTTATTGCTGTGGATGTAGTTGGCACTGTTGTGAGATCTCCACTGTATAGTGAAATTGGAGAAGGAGCCGGTAATGGTTCGCCTTGCTTCTCAAGAATCAAGCGTGCCAACTGATGTTTAGCTAAAGCATGTGTCACAGGGATTTTTAGCTTCTTGCATAACACTTCAAGTTGTGGCTTAGTTTTCGTTTTGTATAGAGTGTTAGATTTCCATCGTTCCCTTTCTTTTTCTGCTTCAATTTGAGCATCAATTTGAGCTTGAAATTTCTTGATGTACTCTCTAACATCACTTAGAGTTGTCCATGATAAAAGGGAGAATTGTTGTACCATACTTTCCGTTGGTTCTGATATAACAGACAGACAAAGCTCCAAGACTTTTGATGGGAGGAATGTGCCTGGTATTTCATCCCATTGTCCTAAAATGAGGGACCGCTCTTCTAGTGGTAGATAGTGTAGCTCACTTGTTTTGAGCCATCTTAAGTAGTCAGGAAGAGGCTGCAGCTCATAGCGCTGACACTCAACGTCAATGCAAGGAGTGTAAATAGAAGTGGTGTACTTGTCAGTCCATGCTGTTCTGATACCATCAGCAAGTTCATTTTGTAGAGCCCTGTGATCTTGCATATATTCTCCTTGAAACTCCTCATCCGTGTCCCAGTACAAACTTAGGCTGCTTAACACCTGTCTATTATTTGCATTATACACTGGGGGGTAGAAGTGTTTTTTAGCCTCTTCACTCAGTGATAGAAAGTTTTCAAGTTCATCCTGATCACTGAAAACCCACTGCTCTTCTTTCACTCCTCTGAATGCCATTAGTTGTCTCCCTCCAAAAGAGCTCTGTAGGAGGCATTTTCTTATCTCTTCTGCCATGCTCTCCATATTGGCCATGTGATATTCGGTCCCAGCATCAGCAACTGCATGAACACTTTTGCTACTAAATGGTCCATGAGATGATAAAACTCTATTTTCTTCAGCATGCACTCTTTCGACGAAGTTTCGCTTGCTATGGTACTCGGCGAAGGACACCTGGGTGATTTTATCTAGCTTGAGAAAATTCCGTAGCCTCACCAAACACATTTGGACAAATACACTACTAGGCTGCTCAGCAGGCCCGTTGTCGACTATAAAAGTGAATTCCTTCTTCAACTTACCAGTAGCATGATCACGAAAAAAGGTGTCCAAAGCTGGAATTGTAAGCAGGTAAAAAATTTCATTGAGGCATCTGAGAGTTGTGTGCGGTTCATAAAATGACAAGTTCAAGAGTGTTACTCCTTGTCCAGTTCGAGTTAGATGAATTGTGGTTGTGTTTGAAATCTGAGTCTCCAAACACTCCACTGTTGTGGCAGGCAGCTGCTTAATGGAAGTCATCAAAAACAGGAAAGTCATGGGCGTCACGGCGTTTGTGCGTGATTGATCCCACGTATGATCTGGTAACTCGACCCGACTTTTCCATGTAGGTCCTGGTCTCTGTACAGGTGCAATATCTCCTGGGACTATCGCTTTCGCATCTTTTGATACAACAAGAGAGTATGAGCAATCATGCTTGCTGTCCACAAGGAGATTCACATTTGCTGTAGACCAATGGAGGTTTACTACAAACTCCTGTACACCGGTTCGAGGTGGCTTTTTCAGAGAAATCTGTGCATTCACTCCTTGCTCACCAAAGTGATGTTGCCTTGCTTGTCTGCTACCTCTTCTATAATTATCTGTGTAATTATAACACGAACTAAGAGATAAACTGAATCCATGTGGAGCGTATGTCAACAATATTTCTCTTGCTTTCTTCATTGTAGTCGCACTATCCGATGACCTGTACAAAGTACCAGTTGTTAACCGGGGGTGTGCTTCGAGTCCACCACCTCCACATTCCCGCATATCATACTCTCCAAAGGCATAGCATAGTACAGCTGCTAACTCGGGGAACTCCTTGCTTTTCAATTTCCTTCCTCTACCTTCTGCTATAGATCGTATTTCCTTTGATTTCTGTGCTGAAATTATTCTTTCAGTTAATTTGTATTGCTGTACGGTAGTTAAGTCGCTTCTGACTGTCTGTGAAGTTGTTCTGAGGTTTGCATACAATTTTAGGTTTGAATGAAGAGACTTGGTAGCATTTCTGACTCCTTTTCTACTCTGTATTCCTTGTAGCTTAGCAACAAACTTTGTGTTTGTCAACTCTGCAACAAGTGCTTTTAACACTTGTCGGTCTCTGTGGGAGTCCATATATTGTAATGAGAGTTTAAACAAGCCAGTCTGAAGGCGCTCTTCAACTCTCTTCTTGATCACAGTTTCTTCATCAATTGCATCACTTAAACATTTGACTATGTTCTGTACATTTGAACTGTTCTGGATCACAAAGGCTCTACCATACATGTACACGTGGACAATATTTAAATACTTACTAAACAGCTCGTAGTATTCAATAGACAATTGCTTTCTTGTCAGACCCTTCTGTTGAAGATATAGTTTACCTACATCTTGTGTTCTCACTACTGGACCATTCTCTAAAATATACTCTCCCACAGCAATAATTGCTTGTAAATGCTCTCGTTTATTTCCATCAGAAAGTTGTTGAGCGGATTCCCTTAGGGAACACAGATTTTCTCTCAGATTTCCTTGGACTCTACTCCTGTCAGAGAAGATGAAATTTCCATCCTCATCTGTATGGATTGAATTTGAATCTCTACGTCTTTCCCTCGCAGCATTCTTAGTAGACAATCTATGCTGTCGTGCATACCACTGAGATGATACACAGGGAAACGGAAGTGGATGCGAAGGCTCTGTTTGTAACTGCAGTCTCATTTCACTGGTATCTGTGCTTTCAGGCATTGATTCTACATCCATGTCATTATACTGCAGTTCATCGTCAAAGGAATATGACATCAAATAATCCTCTTCTGAATCACTGAGGCTTGAGGCGCTACCTGTAAGATCATAGTCTTGGCAGTCAATATTCAGACATGGCTTAGCATGATCGTTTTCATCAATGCATTGCGTGTGTGTAAGGCTGTATGTGCGACTTACATCATGTTTTGAGAAGTCCTGCATATGTGACCTTCAAAATCATAAACTGACTTATTACTGGAAGATGTAGGAAACCACTTAGTAATAGGCATGTCTTGGGATTTTTTCTCATGATGATGTATATGAAATGCAGATGTGGCTTCCAGTATTCTGCTTACAGATCTGGGTTGAGGATATGCCATTTGAGTTTTGCCATGACATTGTACTGAACTGAGCCTATAGATAGTACTTGCTCGCCTTGTGGGTTGTGATGTGGATGAGTTTAAACCAACATCACCACATGACACAGAAGTAGTAGTTAAACTAGATGTGGAAGATAAGGTTGAACTGCAGACAGCTGATGCTGAATGAGTGTGGTGTTGTGCACAGTCAAAGATAGTGTTAGCCGTAGTAGAGATGCTTGAAACTCTCTCTGTTGTCTCAATGATGCTAGGAGTGGCATAAGATGGATCATTTGACACTGGAGTGCACTGTTGAAGAGACTTTGAATTTAGATCAGGTGCAACCATAAGAGGAAAGTACTTGGTAATACATTCATTGCTGTGTGAACTTGTGCTTAAACCCTTTGTCTGATGCTTACCGGATAGAAAATGAAATACTGAGCCCGTATGAATGGTAGGAGTAAGCTTCTGCTGCTTGATAGGCATTGCCTTCTGTCCCGGCTGTGTTATCTCATTATCATGGCAAAGGTCATGCATCTCAGCTGGTGTGGGTGATGCACCACTCTGTCTTGATACTTGATGGGCAGTTGATGAGACACTCTTGGTACTCCCAAGGAAGGTGTTGCTTCCTACATGTACATTACTGCTATAGTAAAACCGGTGAGAAGAGTGACCTTGCCTTGATCTAATTTGGCATACTGTGGAGGCACTACTGGTAGTGCATGCTGGAGTGGTTACTTTGCTTGGTCCCATGTCACGCACATAGCAAGGAACAAAATGATTTGGAGACCATGTACCATGATCTTGTTCAGTTGTTCTCGTCCACAAAATTATCAGTGGTACTCCGGATTGATCGCTTCTATGAGCCCTAGGGTGAATTGTCTTATTAAGAAGTGATCTAATCCTGACATTCCTCTCTGGGTATATGGATGTTATTGTTCTATTGAAAACAGAGGCCAAACCGTACACATGCCACATGTTTGAATACTCCCCATCTTTTGACGTTTCTATACAATCCAATCTCAAGATTGTTCTCGATAGCTCTCTGTCAACACCACAAGTGGAAGCCAAGGCCTGATCATATTGGGCTGATGTAGCAATTAACGCTCTTTTACTGACTTCTTTCCCATGTGGATCTAAGATAGATACTATGGATGGTTGAAGGTAGAACTCTTCATTTAATACTAGTTCACACAGTGTTCTTACACGTAGCTCAGTATGTAGTGTATCCTCTCCACAGCATAGTACAGATACTGCCCTGTGTATTGTGTAAACCACATGCAGCAGTGTATGTGTAATCTGTGGCTTTGTACTCTGTATTGGTGTTAACCATCATTGGTGTACTGACACCAGCCAGTGTATAAACTACTTGACATAATTAATTTTGTACAAGCAAGTAATGCTGGGACAGATTTCAGAAGTATAAATTATGTGGTTTAGGTGCACATAATTGTAACATACTTGAGGACAGAGCATATATTACGCAAGATACTGTTGGCTCATGTTAACTTAAACAATACACTTGACAAAACCAACCTTCTCTGTTGTGTTTAAAGCTAGAAAGTATGTAATTTTTACCTGTACAAGCAGTTTCCATCTCCATAACAGTATAATGGTGTGAGATGTTTCCATTCTTTTGGTAGCAAGGATGTAGATAGAGAATGATTTGGCATCTGGTGTAGAACACGTGTTCCATCCAAGTGAGGGATTTCTGGGAACTTTTGGTTAATACATGGCTGTTGTTCTTTACATGTTTGTAGCAAGGTTTCATACCCCTTGGCTGCAGCCTTAGCAAGAGTGTGAAGTAAAGATTTGAAAAATTTTCTCCTCTCAGTATCTATGCTTGGCAAAAAAATTACTAAAGTTTCTGGCCTTGACAAAGATTTTGGATGAAAAACTCACCTCCAGTTACTTCCATGACTAGCTCACAAAAAAGCACATGGTGCATGGCAGCTGTCATGTGTATTGTCACATGGGTTCAGGTAATAATTAGCACCTTTGGCACTACTTAGCACAGTAGTCACATGAGAGTCACAGTCACAGTCTGAGCACATGTCAGGAAGCAGCAAAATGTCCAAGAGAAAATCTACAGAGGCTGAGAAAGGTGTTGCAAAGCAGCCACGTACAATCCAGACAACAGTTTTTAAATACTTCCAGACATCTGAGAAGCCTTCACTTTCACAAAAGCAGGCATCTGAGAAGCCTGCTTCTTCACAGAAACACGCAACCACCATAGCAGAATCTCCTAAAGCTTTGGGGATACAGTATTATAGTAAGAAAGAGATAGAAAGCTCCTCTGGTCTTCAAAGAGACTATCGTATCTTTTGGAATCATAAAGCTGAGGAGCTGTGTGCAGACCCAAGTGTCAGAGTAAAGCTTAGAAACAAGGCCGCAATAAGGGGAGCAATCGATTGCTCTTGGACTGTCCATAAATCCAGTATCCTACAATTGCAAGCTGAAAAAATGATAGAACAAACAAAACTGCTGTACAGTGATGAGGTAGTTCATTCTCATGAGCTCTCCACAGTAACTAAAAATGTTGAAAGGATGCTGCAGGCATGCACATCTGTAGATCTCTCCTACACTCAGATTGAGATTGCAGCATCAGTAGAAGAGAAGTTGATACTGGAGAAAGAGTTTGAAAAGGAATTTTCAGAGCTGAAAAAAGCACAGGCTGCTCTTTTGAAAGCAATGAAAGAGAGAAATAAAATTTTGGAAGCAGAGGAAATGGATGAACTAATGACAACTGGCTCTCCCATACAACTGAATGATTATGAATTGGAATCATTGGTAGAAGTAATAAAAGAAGAATCCAAGCATGAATGTGAGTATGTGAGTGATTCAGAAGAAAGTGACCCACCGGAGTCCCCAGAAATACCTTTGATGTTACCAGGACTTAAGTGACTAGCTACTGAATACGTAACATTGTGCTAGCAATAATCAAGCAATAATCATAACTGGAGTGATCAATATTTTATCATTATTATGCACTGGCAATGCTAGATCTTCCATTTATCAATGAAAATATTAATGACAATCATCTATGTAGCTAATTTTACAAGCTATATTATCTACAAGTAAAAAACTTCAAGTAGGGGTGGCAGCCCCAGAGCTTATCAGTTTTGTCAACACCACCCTCAGGCCTCCCAAAAGATATCAATTGTCACTGTATAAAGACCCCCCAGAAGCAATTACCTACTACTACTCCACCCCCTGGAAATGGATTGTTATCGAATTGAGGACCCTCAGAAAGCAATTAAACCGTAACTATCCTCCCCTCATGACTTAAATTAAACATTTGTCAAAAAACCCTATGTACCAATTAATTTTGTCTTTCATAGGGGTGTATCCCTATTAACTGGAATAGCCCAATCCTTGTTGGCATAATGCCAGGACCAAGTGAGCCTAAAGTTCACATAAACACCTACTTATCACCTATGGTTGATGACATATGCAAGCTCTATGATGGTCATGATTTTTCCAATCCAAGGTCACTGACAAATGTAACAACAATGCGAGCAATGCTGGCTTGTATCACATGTGATTTGCCGGCAACAAGAAAAGTTTGCGGCTTTTCTAATTTTAATGCAACGCTTGGTTGTTCAAAATGCCTTAAGAAATTTCCAGTATATCAATTTGGCAAGAAACCAGATTACAGCGGTTTCAACGTACAAACATGGGTGCTAAGGGACATGGACACTCATATGGTAAAGGCTATTGAAAGCAAGAGTGCAAATAGTACAAGTCATAGAGAAGAAATAGCTAACACATATGGTGTGAAGTATTCGGAGCTGTTGCGTCTTCCTGAGTTCAACATGGTTCGTTACCATGTAATTGATCCAATGCATAATGTATTTCTTGGAATTATAAAGCATACAGTAAAAACATGGAAAGAGACTGGATTGTTGCTTGATCGCCACTTCGAGAAATTGCAAGAAAAAGTTGATTCAATGAATGTTCCCTCTAAAATAGGCAGAATTCCAAGAAAAATTGGAGCTGGGTTTGCTGCATTCACTGCAGATGAATGGAAACATTGGGTTTTTAATCTACTCGGTGTATGCATTATATGATATTTTACCTGAAGAACACTACAAATGTTGGTGCATGCTAGTTGACAGCTGCCTTCACCTCTGTCAACCAGTGACCACACTTGCTACCATTAATCGAGCCCATGACCTCATTGTAGAGTTTTGCAAGACATTCGAAACTCTTTACGGTCGAGAAAGTTGCACAGCAAATATGCACATGGCATGTCACCTAAAAGCAAGTATTGAGGATTATGGCCCCCTCTCTAGCTTCTGGTGTTTCCCGTTTGAACGGTACAATGGTATTTTAGAAGGAATTAAAAAATCATGGCTAAACCCAGGAAAACAAATGTTTTTGAAGTACTTAGACTTACAATTAATGAGACAATTTACAAACTCAGAACACAACATGTTTGTATCAGACATATGCAAGGAATATATGATGGGAAACTCTGCATCAGGAAGCAGTTTATTGGCTCAAACTGGAAAGTCTGATGTTATCATAGTTGAACAGCTGAAGAATATTAGCTGCCCAGTTGTCCAAATTGATGCTACAAAAAAGTCATTTCATTATTTAGTCCCTCCTTTTAAAGAAAAGTGCTTTTGCGATACTGAAGTTGCCATCTTGGAACATATGTATTCATTACTGTACCCCACTTCAATCGTCAACTTCACAAGGTTCTATTTTCAGTATAAGAAATTAGTAATTAATAATGAAGAGTTCCTGTGTGAAAATTCATTATCTAAGAGGTCATCAACAATTGCTGCCAAATGGCCTGGTGTGTTGCGTGTTGACCCTAGCGGCGAAGCACCACTGAGAGTGGCTCAAGTTCATGCATACATTGAGCACAACGTTGTTTTAAATATAAATGGTGAAACTACCTCACTACCACATGTTCTCGCTAAAGTCAGCTGGTACATGGACCACCCAAAGCGTGATCACCTTCATTCAACTGTTACTATTTGTTCTACAACCTTTGACTCTGTGACATCAGCCAGTTTTTTGCCTGTTGCCAGGATAGCTGGACGATGTGCAATTGCTAAGTCTGTATTAAAGTTTGATTATGGCGAGGACACAGTAAACATAATTGTACCTCTATCGAAAAATATCCCTTTATCATCACTATCGTAATAATATTTTGTACCATATTAGTTAATTCAGCATTCCTTTTTAAAAATAATTGTTGCTCCTCATGAACATGTTGAAATGGGTATAATATTATTATGTGTGCACACATCCCACATTCAGACTCAACATGTGTACATTGCACATACACACACACAAAGGTCAATGTACAGCTAATGTTATCGCTAATTTGGTTTAACACTTGCATTGAGACTAAAACCACCAGCCATACAGCTGACATCTGATCAGACTTTGTAATATATAATTACCATAATCATCAATGGCATAATTATGTAACCACAAGAGAATGTGAGCAACATGTGTATAGCTAATGTACATATATAACCAAAGGCTTTAAGGAGTCCATAAGTCCTTTACATAACCCAAATAGTTGGTCAAAAGTTGGAAAACTAGCACCTAGCTTAATCAATATCACTACTTTCAATTGCTTCATCATCATTGTTAACACTAAACTCAGAATCGCTATCATCTATACTGTCATGATCAAGCTCAGCTTCATTAGCTATTGATTGGGGAGGTGTAATAGCATCTTCATTGATAGTGGCCATGGTGGTTGTGCTTGTATCTTCACTACCATCTTGTTCAGTGGCACTATGTATACGTTCATTCTTCTTCACTGTCCACTTCCTTGCATGTGATGGAGGGCACAGCTTACGTGGTGAACCCATTGTTCGCTTGGTGCGAGGGTGGGCTGACATTTTTTTATCACCTCTGTTGTCTAGTTTAGTGATAAACTTATTCAGGGCATCAGAGCGATAGGATGGTTGGTGACGAACATAATTTTCACCAATCTGCTCTTCGTCTGACATCATATCAGGTGTCACATCCTGCCATAATTCTTTTTCCCTACCCAACTTAAGCATTTTCGATCGTCTTTCATAAATCTAAAATTTTAAATTGCACAATAATTATATACAATCATATCAACTTGTGTATGGTTATACTCTTATACCCTTTGCTTTCTTGATCTGATACATTTCTTTTTCTTTACTGGTGTTGACATGTGCTTTGACTTAGCCACCATTGTCTTTCGGTAGGTCTTACAGCCCTCTAGAGAACAGATACACTCTCATAGTTAGGTAACTATTAGCTACAAGTTGCCAATCTTACTATGAATGATATCTTCATCATATTTATCTGTCCCAATGGCTTTTACAATGGTAGCAGTTACATGGCTATTGTGAGCGCTATTGATCCTATGGAATAGCAAAGATTATCAGTATTAAATTATTACAACCGTGCATGAGGTATATAATAATACATACGGCTCAGAAACTTTGATCTGATTTTCTTCATCAAAGGAACTATGAACTTTTCTAATTTTATCCTAGATTGTCACGCGGCAATGTCATAATACTATATGATAATACTTTTCATTAAAATATTACTATTACCTGCAAATCAACAGGAGTCAATCGCTTGCGTTTCCTTGATGATGGCGTTTTGGGAGTACTCCCACTAGTACTAGTATTTGCATGCATACTCTGATAGGATTGCATCTGTTCCTCCAAAGTAGTTTGAGACTTTTCAAGGCTATCAATCCGTTCTATTACACCATCTAGTTTGGATGAAACCTTTTGAAACTCTTTCTCCATTGAAGACTGAAATAAGCACATCATGTCAGAGATGTTGACAGCTCGACTCCCAGAGTTCTCAAGCCGCTGGCCGTTTGATTCGTCAGGCAGTAATCCTTGATCATCTGAGCTAGAAAAGCGATTGTCTGGAATAGTTGGTGGCGTTATCAGTTGTCCTGGTCTCCAAGTGTGCTGTGGTGGTTGCCTGCATAAGAATGGTTTAGCCGCCAGTCAGCGGCTATTTAGCTTGATACCGGTATGCAAGCATGCATGAGAAGAATTATTAAGTTAACCAACCTTCTTATAGATGATTCCCCAGAATAGAAAGAAACAACACCACCTCCAGGTCTATTGTCTGAATGTTGTCCGCTATTGCCTAGTAGATCTCTGGCAACTTCGTTTGCAGAGATATTTCTGCGTTGATGACGACGGTCACGGGATGTAGGCATGATCTGATCGGTGTCGGACAGCTAGCTAGCTAGCTACAAGTACGTAGCGGCAACTTTTAAGGCGCAGATAGTTCAGAGTCAACCCACGTGGCGAAAGAGTATAAACCACCGTTGCATTTCGTGGTTTGATCCCACTCCCGATCACAGAAATGCCACAGATTTGTAATTGTAATACAGATTATACCACTAGAATACTACAGTTAGCGCCCAGTTACCGCGCAAAATATTGGATATTCGGCAAAATAGAAGAACAATTGGTGAAAAGCGAGGGAAAAGCACATACACACTACACTGCTGCAGCCTGGAAAGCCGATCGAGGGAGACCAGCTAGCTACGCAGCACGTTCTCGAGTCGTTCAGAGTCTCAGAGTCGACTTTCGAGTCTGTGTAAGCCAGGTTTTTGTAAAGTTCTGTTCGATGTTGCCGTGTGTTTTCGTCTTTGTTCTGTGTTCGGGCTTTGTCGGCTTATGCTGTCAGTCCGTTAATCTTGATTAAGTGTGTCTGTAAGTCTGTTCGCTGTCTTTGTCAGCTTTCATGCTGTGATCATTATTAAAATATAATTTGGGGTTTGTCAGCTGATTGCGTATATGCATGGTAGCTATTAGTATTCATAACTAATATTCATAGCCATGATGTAGTGCATGGTGTGGGCGGAGACTGTGGTCACATCAAGCTTTTCAATCGCCCCATTCCCACATCAAGGACAAGTCTCTACTGAAGGCTTGCAGGGCCGACATGCCTTGGGGAGAACACTGATATATTATTATCATTAAAATTACATGTATTACAGGACCATGGGCAAGCCGCATTCTATTGAAAAAAAAAGGATCAAACAACGGAACCAGAAAAGAAGGAAACGACATCGACTTAAGCAGTCTACACAATCTTCTGGTGATGAACAGAACGAAGGATCTACATCATATAGTTCTGATCAATTGACACCTGAAGAGGATTTACTTAGCTCTCCTAATGATAATGAACAAGGTGCAGAAGCTACTGACAGTGGCCTGTTTGAAGCATTGGACCGTGTATGCAAAGAAAGTGATGATTATTGGGAGAAAATGACGGAAGAGAAGATCAGAGAATTTGACTCGTATCGTGACACACACCCATGCATTGTGACTGACAAAGAACGAGCTATAAGAGTTTATGTAGATGGTACTGGTAAATACAAAAACAGTATCCATTTAAGATCCGGAATATTTATTTGCCGGATTCTGTAAAAATTGTCGCTAAAATGGTGGGCATTTTTAATGATAATTTAGCTTAGCCCCTAAGCCATATGGCTTAGATCCTAAGCACACTGACAGGTTCCTACGCCTAGATCCTAAGCACACTGACAGGCTCCTATGCCGTGTAGCTTAGAGCCTAATCTGTAGAAATGACAAATATTTGAGGACAAACCATCTCACTTAGGATCTAAAGCTTACCACACTCTGCTTAGGATCTAAGCCACTCTCCGCTTAGGATCTAAGCCACTCTCTGCTTAGGATCTAAGCCACTCACAGCTTAGAATCTAAGCCACTCTCCGCTTAGGATCTAAGCCACTCTCCGCTTAGGATCTAAGCCACACTCCGCTTAGGATCTAAGCCACTCTCCGCTTAGGATCTAAGCCACTCACAGCTTAGGATCTAAGCCACTCTCCACTTAGGATCTAAGCCATTCACAGCTTAGAATCTATATAAGCCACCCTGCCTCAGCTTAGGATCTAAGCCACTTTGCCTCAACTTAGGATCTGTAAGCCATAGGATCTAAGTAACTATCCACTTAGCCTAGGGAGTACAGGCTTAGATACTGATACTGAAACCAGCTAAGGCCTAAGCAAAATAACTCTGATTACTTAAGTTAATTAACCATAAGCCTCTTAAGATGTGACCACACGATCGTCTGCAACAAGGTACCTCAGTTTATGAACACCATGCATCATAACATTGTTTCTCTACTATACAGGGTTTAAACACATCACAGAATCACAATATTTGGTACGATGAAAGACAAACTATAACTAGAATATTATCATCCTTCATCTCAATAAACATTGTCATAATAATAATTATCAATGATGTAATCATGGTGCCTCAAAATGTATCACAATAATATTATTCTGACATTATCTCTTGTTACAGTAACATAATACCTGCATTTGCTATTTATTTGCCTATTGGTCGATTTTACATGAGTTAGTATTGAATTTTAACACAGCATGTGACAGAGAAGTTAAGAATGTCACCAAATTCAAGGAGTGGTTCAAATTGATGTGCAATCAATTAACATTATGAAGAGAAATAATTAGTTCAATCGTTTTATCACAGCAGCAAAAAAGCAAAGCTTGAGATTCCCCATGTCAGAAAGAAGGGCTAATTCATTACATATTCAGGTAATAAATATATCACCGGAGTAATTCTGATGGAATTGGATACATATAATTATAGAAGTTCCAAATTTGATCAGTACTTTTATCTTGAGGCTAATATAGTCATTTCATTAACAGGCGACATGGATGAAGTGTGTTCTGTGCAGCATTTCACATAAGCATACATTTAAGACAAATGGTACACGTTTCATAGCTTTTTGTCTCTCAATTCTACACACATCATCTCTGAAGTTCCAAATTTGATCAGCACCTCTAAATTGATGCTAATAGTCATATTTCTGAGCTTCATTGACTGGCGATTTGGTTGAAGTGCGTTCTGAGATGAGCATTTCACATGTACATACTACATTTACTGCTAAGCGCACACATTTCATAGCTTTTTGGCTCTCAATTCTACACACATCATCTCTGAAGTTCCAAAATTGATCAATACCTTTGTTTTGATGCTAATAGTCATAATCCCGAGTTTAATTAACTGGTGATGTGGTTGAAGTGTGTTCTGTACATGTGAGGAAGAGCTTTTCACATAAGCATACATTTACGGTAAACAGTACACATTTCATATCCTTTTGGCTCTCAATTATACACATATCATCTCTGAAACTCCAAATTCTATCAGCACCTTTAACTTGATGCTAATAGTCATAATCCTAAGTTTCATTAACTGGCGACGTGGTTGAAGTGTGTTCTGTGCATGTGAGGAAGAGCATTTCACATAAGCATACATTAAAGGCAAACAGTACACATTTCATAGCATTTTGGCTCTCAATTCTACACATATCATCTCTGAAGCTCCAAATTTGATGAGCACCTCTAAATTGATGCTAATCGTCATAATCCTGAGTTTCATTAACTGGTGACGTGGTTGAAGTGTGTTCTGCGCATTTGAGGAAGAGCATTTCATATATGCGTACGTTTACGGCAAACGGTACATGTTTCATAGCTTTTTGGCTCTTAATTCTACACACATCATCTATGAAGTTCCAAATTTGATCAGCACCTTTAACTTGATGCTAATAGTCATAATCCTGAGTTTCATTAACTGGCGATGTGGTTGAAGTGTGTTCTGTGCATGTGAGGAAGAGCATTTCACATAAGCATACATTTACGGCAAACGATACACATTTCATAGCTTTTTGGCTCTCAATTCTACACACATCATCTATGAAGTTCCAAATTTGATCACCACCTCTAACTTGATGCTAATAGTCATAATCCTGAGTTTCATTAACTGGCGATGTGGTTGAAGTGTGTTCTGTGCATGTGAGGAAGAGCATTTCACATATGCGTACGTTTACGGCAAACGGTACATGTTTCATAGCTTTTTGGCTCTCAATTCTACACACATCATCTATGAAGTTCCAAATTTGATCAGCACCTTTAACTTGATGCTAATAGTCATAATCCTGAGTTTTATTAACTGGCGACGTGGTTGAAGTGTGCTCTGTGCATGTGAGGAAGAGCATTTCATATAAGCATACATTTACGGCAAAACAGTACACATTTCATAGCTTTTTGGCTCTCAATTCTACACACATCATCTCTGAAGTTCCAAATTTGATCAGCACCTTTAACTTGATGCTAATAGTCATAATCCTGAGTTTCATTAACTGGCGACTTGGTTGAAGTGTGTTCTGTGCATGTGAGGGAGAGCATTTCACATAAGCATACATTTACGGCAAACGATACACATTTCATAGCTTTTTGGCTCTCAATTCTACACACATCATCTATGAAGTTATAAATTTGATCAGCACCTTTAACTTGATGCTAATAGTCATAATCCTGAGTTTCATTAACTGGCGACTTGGTTGAAGTGTGTTCTGTGCATGTGAGGAAGAGCATTTCACATAAGCATACATTTACGGCAAACGATACACATTTCATAGCTTTTTGGCTCTCAATTCTACACACATCATCTATGAAGTTCCAAATTTGATCAGTACCTCTAACTTGATGCTAATAGTCATAATCCTGAGTTTCATTAACTGGCGATATGGTTGAAGTGTGTTCTGTGCATGTGAGGAAGAGCATTTCACATAAGCATACATTTACGGCAAAACAGTACACATTTCATAGCTTTTTGGCTCTCAATTCTACACACATCATCTCTGAAGTTCCAAATTTGATCAGCACCTTTAACTTGATGCTAATAGTCATAATCCTGAGTTTCATTAACTGGCGACGTGGTTGAAGTGTGTTCTGTGCATGTGAGGAAGAGCATTTCACATAAGCATACATTTACGGCAAAACAGTACACATTTCATAGCTTTTTGGCTCTCAATTCTACACACATCATCTATGAAGTTATAAATTTGATCAGCACCTTTAACTTGATGCTAATAGTCATAATCCTGAGTTTCATTAACTGGCGACTTGGTTGAAGTGTGTTCTGTGCATGTGAGGAAGAGCATTTCACATAAGCATACATTTACGGCAAACGATACACATTTCATAGCTTTTTGGCTCTCAATTCTACACACATCATCTATGAAGTTATAAATTTGATCAGCACCTTTAACTTGATGCTAATAGTCATAATCCTGAGTTTCATTAACTGGCGACTTGGTTGAAGTGTGTTCTGTGCATGTGAGGAAGAGCATTTCACATAAGCATACATTTACGGCAAACGATACACATTTCATAGCTTTTTGGCTCTCAATT
Organism: Stappiaceae bacterium; assembly: GCA_964291365.2. Classification (GTDB taxonomy): domain Bacteria; phylum Pseudomonadota; class Alphaproteobacteria; order Rhizobiales; family Stappiaceae; genus JBDWFY01. The sequence continues at coordinate 3,021 of OZ219969.1, read as the reverse complement.
CTACACACATCATCTATGAAGTTCCAAATTTGATCAGTACCTCTAACTTGATGCTAATAGTCATAATCCTGAGTTTCATTAACTGGCGATATGGTTGAAGTGTGTTCTGTGCATGTGAGGAAGAGCATTTCACATAAGCATACATTTACGGCAAAACAGTACACATTTCATAGCTTTTTGGCTCTCAATTCTACACACATCATCTCTGAAGTTCCAAATTTGATCAGCACCTTTAACTTGATGCTAATAGTCATAATCCTGAGTTTCATTAACTGGCGACGTGGTTGAAGTGTGTTCTGTGCATGTGAGGAAGAGCATTTCACATAAGCATACATTTACGGCAAAACAGTACACATTTCATAGCTTTTTGGCTCTCAATTCTACACACATCATCTATGAAGTTATAAATTTGATCAGCACCTTTAACTTGATGCTAATAGTCATAATCCTGAGTTTCATTAACTGGCGACTTGGTTGAAGTGTGTTCTGTGCATGTGAGGAAGAGCATTTCACATAAGCATACATTTACGGCAAACGATACACATTTCATAGCTTTTTGGCTCTCAATTCTACACACATCATCTATGAAGTTATAAATTTGATCAGCACCTTTAACTTGATGCTAATAGTCATAATCCTGAGTTTCATTAACTGGCGACTTGGTTGAAGTGTGTTCTGTGCATGTGAGGAAGAGCATTTCACATAAGCATACATTTACGGCAAACGATACACATTTCATAGCTTTTTGGCTCTCAATTCTACACACATCATCTATGAAGTTCCAAATTTGATCAGTACCTCTAACTTGATGCTAATAGTCATAATCCTGAGTTTCATTAACTGGCGATATGGTTGAAGTGTGTTCTGTGCATGTGAGGAAGAGCATTTCACATAAGCATACATTTACGGCAAAACAGTACACATTTCATAGCTTTTTGGCTCTCAATTCTACACACATCATCTCTGAGCATTTCACATAAGCATACATTTACGGCAAAACAGTACACATTTCATAGCTTTTTGGCTCTCAATTCTACACACATCATCTCTGAAGTTCCAAATTTGATCAGCACCTTTAACTTGATGCTAATAGTCATAATCCTGAGTTTCATTAACTGGCGACGTGGTTGAAGTGTGTTCTGTGCATGTGAGGAAGAGCATTTCACATAAGCATACATTTACGGCAAAACAGTACACATTTCATAGCTTTTTGGCTCTCAATTCTACACACATCATCTATGAAGTTATAAATTTGATCAGCACCTTTAACTTGATGCTAATAGTCATAATCCTGAGTTTCATTAACTGGCGACTTGGTTGAAGTGTGTTCTGTGCATGTGAGGAAGAGCATTTCACATAAGCATACATTTACGGCAAACGATACACATTTCATAGCTTTTTGGCTCTCAATTCTACACACATCATCTATGAAGTTATAAATTTGATCAGCACCTTTAACTTGATGCTAATAGTCATAATCCTGAGTTTCATTAACTGGCGACTTGGTTGAAGTGTGTTCTGTGCATGTGAGGAAGAGCATTTCACATAAGCATACATTTACGGCAAACGATACACATTTCATAGCTTTTTGGCTCTCAATTCTACACACATCATCTATGAAGTTCCAAATTTGATCAGTACCTCTAACTTGATGCTAATAGTCATAATCCTGAGTTTCATTAACTGGCGATATGGTTGAAGTGTGTTCTGTGCATGTGAGGAAGAGCATTTCACATAAGCATACATTTACGGCAAAACAGTACACATTTCATAGCTTTTTGGCTCTCAATTCTACACACATCATCTCTGAAGTTCCAAATTTGATCAGCACCTTTAACTTGATGCTAATAGTCATAATCCTGAGTTTCATTAACTGGCGACGTGGTTGAAGTGTGTTCTGTGCATGTGAGGAAGAGCATTTCACATAAGCATACATTTACGGCAAAACAGTACACATTTCATAGCTTTTTGGCTCTCAATTCTACACACATCATCTCTGAAGTTCCAAATTTGATCAGCACCTTTAACGTGATGCTAATAGTCATAATCCTGAGTTTCATTAACTGGCGACTTGGTTGAAGTGTGTTCTGTGCATGTGAGGGAGAGCATTTCACATAAGCATACATTTACGGAAAACGATACACATTTCATAGCTTTTTGGCTCTCAATTCTACACACATCATCTATGAAGTTCTAAATTTGATCAGCACCTTTAACTTGATGCTAATAGTCATAATCCTGAGTTTCATTAACTGGCGACTTGGTTGAAGTGTGTTCTGTGCATGTGAGGAAGAGCATTTCACATAAGCATACATTTACGGCAAACGATACACATTTCATAGCTTTTTGGCTCTCAATTCTACACACATCATCTATGAAGTTCCAAATTTGATCAGCACCTTTAACTTGATGCTAATATAGAGTTTAGAGGTGCTCATCAAATTTGGAGCTTCAGAGATGATATGTGTATAATTGAGAGCCAAAAAGTTACGAAATGTGTACCGTTTGCCTTAAATGTATGCTAAGAGAGCCTGGTACACACCGTTCACGCATGCGCTTAATTATTTCAAATTTTTGTCGCTTTTTGCGTCATCGAAGATTGCCCACAGCTATGTTACGTAATAATATTAATAAACTAGCTGCTAAGCTTTTAAGCTTTGTTGGGCTATGCTAGCTTAGTAATCTACACGATCGAACTAAACGGTACCTCAGAACAATGTTCAAAGTTCATTTCAGGAAATCTTGCTGAACGAGACTCCAAGCCGTTCCTTCGTCGATACGGAACGGCCTAGAAACTGGGCTGCTGTGGCACTGATCCAGCTCCAAGCCTCCAACTATCCATCAACAGTTGTTTTCATTGACAAAGGACGGCTAAAACCGTTAGATCGACGAGCGATACATCGCGAAACGCTGGCAAAATCGGGAAAATCATCCTGAGATAGTATGCAATGCAATGGTTTGCGGTTTTGACGTCCGATGACGTGAGGTACATGAGATATTCGGAGAGTATCCTGGAGGATT
>OZ219968.1:0-23507 GCA_964291365.2 Stappiaceae bacterium | reverse complement strand
CTTAGAAACGCTTGTCTTCTCGTTCTTTTCCATCGAAACGGCGAGTGCTGCTCTCGTTCGAGCGTTTTGGAGCCATCTAGCTCGTTGACTTTGTGGGCGGGGCCACGGATTTTTAATAAACGGCGAGTATACGGACTTCCGCATGCAATGTACGTAGCAATGTTTCATTGCACTTTCTGCAAAACTATAGTACGGGCGATCCGGGTACATTTTGGCTCATACCTCCATGACTATACGGGCTAGAGACTTCAAATTTGCAGGAGCAGCAGTTCAAAGGTTGTAGTTGGTAATGGTGGCCTTAACTCAAAATCGGTTGTCAGCGCATTATGCTTGGTTTTGTCATGGAAGGTCACATATATATGTACACGTGTACACTCATACACACATTCACACACAAAAGTACACATACACACATACACTTTCACACACATGAAGGTACAAATATACATGTACGCACACTCATGCACAAAGGTACAAACACACGTACACATGCACATTCACACACATAAAGGTACAAACATACATATGTACTCACATACACATTTACACACATAAAGGTGCACATGTACACACATACAGTCACACACAAAGATACAAACACACACACATACACACATTTACACACATAAAAGCAAAAACATACATGTACATACATACACACACATAAGGGTACAAACACATACATGTACACATATACATACATTCACACACATTAAGGTACAAACACATGTATTCACACATTCACACAAATAAAAGTACACACATGTACACACATACACACGTATAAAGATAAAAACACATGTACACACATACACACATTCATGCACATATAGTTACAAACACATGTACACACATACACATATTCACACACATAAAGGTACACACACATTTACACACATACACATTTACACACATAAAAGTACAAACACACACACATTCACAAAACATATGTACACATACACACATTCACACATAAAGGTACACACACATGTACACACATACACACATTCATAGTCATAAAGGTACAAACACACATGTACACATATACACACATTCACTCATAAAGGTACACCTCAATTAAGGCCTGGGTCAGTGCAACCTCATTAATATGCGTAATCAAAATAACTTATGAACCATAAGGAATATTGACTTCAAAGTTTATCAACAAACATATCTCATAATTCTTAATAATTCTAACACACATAAGTCACGTGATTAATTAATAAATTGCTGACAATGCAAATTTAATTTAATTAAAGGCGCATATTAATTAATGCTAATTAGATCTAACTACAAAATTAGGAACTCCTAAACACACATGTACACATTTAAAGCACACCAATACACACATTCATTTTATGGAAATCTACGCTATGAAAACAAAGTAACTTTCCGAATATTTGATGAAAATATTTAATCTAATTAACGGTAAAATTACAGCACATGTACAGAAAAATTAAGGATATCAAATTATATTAGTTACATAGGGTCGTACATCACAGATATTTTAGTTACATATTAAATGAGGCTAATGACCCAGGCCTTAATGGCGCTGAGCACACAAATGTGCACAAATACATTCACACACACAAACGTAAAAACACACATGTACACATACACACATTCACACACATTAAGGTACAAATACATACATGTACACATATTCACACACATAAAAGCACAATACATGTACACATTCATTGACACACATAAATGTACAAACACATGTACACACACACATTCTCACACAGAGGTAAAAACACAAATGTACACACATTGACACACATAAAATTATTAACACATGCATGTACACACATTATCACACATAAAAGTACAAACACTCACATGTACACACATACACACATTTACACACAAAGGGACAAACACATATGTACACACATACACACATTCAAAAGTACAAACACACACATGTACACACATACACATATTCACACACATAAAGGTACAAACACACACATGTACACACATACATTCACACACAAAAGTACAAACGCATATACACATGTACACACATTTATGCACATAAAGGTACACATGTACACACATACACACATTCACACACATAAAAGTACACACACATGTACACACATACACATTCACAAAGGTACAAACACACATATGACACGTATACATACGTTCACACATAAAGGTACACATACATGTACACATACATTAACACACATAAACGTAAAAACACACACATGTACATACACACATTCACACACATTAAGGTACAAACATACACATGTACACACACTCACATGCATAAAGGTACACACATGTACACACACCAATTATACACCACATATATATATATACACATTCACATGTACAAACACACATGTACACACATGTGTATACACAAATGTGTACACACATGTACACACATGTGCATACACAAATGTGTACACACATGTGCTTGAATACAATTGCACAAAACACACACTTGTATATATAAGTATAAAGACACATGCATACCCATACACATAATCACAAATATAAAGGTAGACACATGTACAAACACACATTCACACACTCATAAAGGTATAAAGATATACATGTACACACACATGTACACACATACACACATTCACACACATAATGGTACAAACACACATGTACACACACACACATTAACACGTATAAAGGAACAAACACACATGTACACATTTTCACACATATAAAGGTACAAACACACACATTTACACACATACACACATTCAAGGTACAAACACATACATGTACACACACACATTCACACACATGAAGGTACAAATATACATGCACGCACATTCACACACAAACGTACGAACACACACTACACATACACACATAAAGGTACAAATGTACTCACATACACATGTACACAAATAAAGGTGATGTACACGCATACATTCACACACATTAAGATACAAACACACACATACACACATTTACACACATAGAAGTAAAAACACACATGTACATACGTACACATACACATAAGGGTACAAACGCATACATGTACACATATACATACATTCACACACATTAAGGTACAAACACACATGTACACACGCATTCACACAAATAAAGGTGCACACACATGTGCACACGTACACATATTCACACATATGATAAAAACACATATACACACATACACACTTACGCACATATAGTTACAAACACATGTACACACATACACATATTCACACACATAAAGGTGCAAACATACACTTGTACACACATACACATTCACACACATAAAAGTACATACACACATTCACAAACATATGTACACGCGTACACTCATACACACATTCACACACATAAAAGTACATACACATATACACAGATACACTTTCACACACATGAAGGTACAAATATACATGCACGCACACTCACACACAAAGGTACAAACACACGTACACATGCACATTCACACACATAAAAGTACAAACACACATATGTACTCACATACACATTTACACACATAACGGTGCAAATGTACACATGAACACACATACATTCACACACATAAAGATACAAACATACACACACATAAGGGTACAAACACATACATGTACACATATACATACATTCACACACATTAAGGTACAAACACATGTATTCACACAAATAAAAGTACACGCATGTACACACACATATAAAGATAAACACATGTACACACATACACACATTCATGCACATATAGTTACAAACACGTGTACACACACACATATTCACACACATAAAGGTACAAACACATACATTTATACACATAAAAGTACACACATACACACATTCACAAAACATGTATGTACACATGTACACTCATACACACATTCATACATAAAGGTACACTCACATGTACACACATACACACATTTATAGTCATAAAGGTACAAACACATGTACACATATACACACATTCACTCATAAAGGTACACACAAATGTACACAAATACATTCACACACACAAACGTAAAAACACACATGTACTCACACACATTCACACACATTAAGGTATAAATACATACATGTACACACATTCACACACATAAAGGTACACATACATGTACACATTCATTGACACACATAAACGTACAAACACATGTACGCATACACATTCATACAGAGGTAAAAACACAAATGTACACACATAAACACACATAAAGTTATAAACACATGCATGTACACACATTATCACACAAAAGTACAAACACTCACATGTACACACATACACACATTTACACACATAAAGGGCAAACACACATGTACACACATACACACATTCAAAGGTACAAACACACACATGTACATACATACACACATTCACGGACATAAAGGTACAAACTCACACATGTATCCACATACACATTCACACACAAAGGTGCGAACACAACATATGTACACGCATACATTTACACATATAAAAATACAAACACACATACACACATTTACACAAATAAAAGCCACACATTCACACACATAAAGGTACACATACATGTACACACATACACACATTCACACACATAAAGGTACAAACATTCACATGTATATACGTTCACACACATAAGGGTACAAACGCATGTACACACTTACACACATTCACATGCATAAAGGTACAAACCACATGTACACACATGCATAACCAAACGTGAACACACACGCACAGACCCGTACACACACATACACACTTGTGCTTGAATTAAGTTACACACAGGGACAAACATACACACATGTATATATAAGTATAAAGACACATGCATACACATACACATTTACACACATAAAGGTACAAACACACACATGTACACACACATTTACACACTCATAAAGACACAAACATATACATATACACATATTCACACGTACAAACACATACTTGTACGCACATTCGCACACAAACACACATGTACACACACACATTCGCACAAATGAAGGTACAAACACACACATGCACATATATACTCACATTCACACACGTACAAACATGTGTACATACACACATTCACACACAAAGATACAAACACACACATGTACACACACATTCACACACATGAAGGTAAAACACACATGTATACACATATGCACATTCACACACATTAAGGTACTCTGAACAGTTAAGGCCTAGGTCCACTTGAACAGGAGTGATGGTCACATTTGAGGCCACAGACGCTACATGAAGCAAGCTATGAACTTCACACTTGAAACATGGATACTAGATATATTACAGAATTCAATTAATTAATTAATGGCCACGCCCACCTGTTAATTAATTAATTGTAGTTAAAAATAGCCATACACTCACTTAGGCGGCGTATATAAACAACAGGCAGGCTTTAGTTGAAGAGGTCCTCTTAACAAGCATGTTTAGCACTACCAATTTCTAAATTAGCGTCTTGTATGCATGTACTTTCGGGGAGTTACAACCTTATGAAATCCGAGATTGTAGTCAATTTTAAGCTAATTAAATATTCATAGCCTTATAATGGCTTTATGATCGTTTGCTAACAACGAATGTACCAGAATGATGTCTGCTCTTTCCAATGGACACCCTCACAGCAAGTCCCTGGGTGGCTTTATACGCCGCCTTTCTTGACTTAGTCCACCATCTCCAGCTGCTCCGTGTAGCCTCGAACGCTTAGTACACTAACGACTGCTTGTGGCACAAGAATAGCCTAGCCTATGGATGTAAACTCTATGCTAAAGGCTAACTACATCCTACCACTAACTAACGATCACCTAGCTATCTCGTACACGACATTTTCTAGCTTACTAGCCACTCGTTTCTAGACAAAGCTCACTGTCAGCCATTGGCCACACCCCCGTATATTTTTCAATAATTCCGTTCACCTCCGCTACATGTACGTAACGCGTGCCCTAGGCCTTAATGTGCCAGAGTACACATACATGTACACACATACACGTACACACATATATTCACACACTAATGTACATACATGCACACATTCACACACATAAAGGTATAAAAACACACCTGTACACACACACACATTCACAGATATAAGGGTACAAACATACACATGTACACATATACACACATTCACACACATAAATGTACAAACATACACATATACACACATACACATTCACACAAAGGTACACACACATGTGCACACATTCACACACATAAAGGTACGCACACATTCGCACAAATGAAGGTACAAACACACACATACACACATTCACATACATAAAAGTACAAACACACATGTAGACATACACATTCACACACATAAAGCTACACATGTACACACACACATTTACACACATAAAGGTACAAACACAGGTGTACACACATGCACATTCACATACATAAAAGTACAAACACACATGTACACATACACATTCACACACATAAAGGTACACATGTATACACATACACACATTTACACACATAAAGGTACAAATACACACATGTACACACATACATATTCACAGACATAAAGGTACACACATATTTACACATACACACATTCACACACATGAAGGTAAAAACACACATGTACACATACATACAATCACACATTAAGGTACACATACATGTATATATATATATGACCTGTGGTGAGTTGAAAGAGGGGAGAACCCTTTAATTATAGTATGAAGGATAATGTTAAATCCCTTAATTTTTATTGTTGTGTACATGTACAAGTCATGTAGCTCAATAGTAATCCATACTCCATGTAATTCAAGGCTTAGCCCAATATGGATGGGGCTAACATTCACTCATGTCTGTGTTGATAGTATCAGAGGAGGTACAAAAGGATCACGTGCTCCCTCAAAAATGCTGTATCATCACTTTTTATCCCCATACTCTTTACATAGTAAAGCTTCGACAGCGATTGTCAAAGGAGGGATCACCAAACAAATTATATGGCTATGATCAGTGATTGAAACTACACTATTATTTTAAGCTAGAGATCCCTTGGGGATCCTACAATTTTTAACCTTCAACACAGCAACTGTATGTGGGACACACCCATGATGACACAAACTGCGAGTCACATGGAATATTAACGATTTCGTACCTCCTCTGAGCTGAACATGTACATGTATTGTTTAAATGAGGACAGTCAGGACACCATGCATGAAAATGACACTATACATTGTACATACATGTATAACTCTACATGTACATGCATGTGCACATGTATACATACCTGAGGAGATGGGTCCATAAAGTGAAAGGTTAGTAGATCTTCCATACCAAGTAACTTGAGAAGCAGCATCACATTATGGACTATACGATGGATCTCTGGAACTGTCACTTTCAGTCTACACTAAGACCCAGGTAGATTGGGTGATGAGGAATGTAGTGTGGGATGTAGTATTTGGCCACAGACCACAAACCACAATGACGTACTACAGGGCTTCACGTGTGTACAATTACGTATGTATGAGGCTCCAACGCTATGAATATTATTATAAAGACATGCATGCGCAATAATATACACAAGAGGTCACTAAGGTCACAGTGTTTAGCTAGAATCGATGTCAGTGTCACTTCCATGATCTGTTGCCCATGAAACTCATCACTATGTTCATCTTCATGTTTCTGACTGGTCATCTTTGTCTGCTGGTTCATCTTCAGACTCTTCCTCTTCATCATCACTCTCTGGAGAGTCTCCATCATCCCATGTGATGCTTACCTCCCCATCAGTTGTGTGCCAATCAAATTGTTCATAGCATGGAAGGAAAGGAGACTGAGTTAAAGGTATGCTAAGACTTAGTTTTAAGATGTAATTTGCTCGTTTACAGTGTAAGACTAGTGCTTGTGATGAGGATATCAGCTTCAACTCATGTAATTTAGTCACTTTGGATAAAATCGTGCCATTTTAAAAGGCAAAGTAGTAGAGAAGTTGACATACATTAAGCTTCGTCAGAGTTGGGGTGATTGCATATTAAACTATAACCGCAAAAAACTGGTTTTGACCTGAAGAATGGTTTATGTTTGTAAAAATTAACTGCTGTGACTAACCTTATCCATGCATATTCGTGACTTTTTGATGTATTGGAATTTTCCCATTTCCATTTTGAGAAATCGGCCATCGGGACACACAAAGCATAGATCATTAATAAATATTTCTAGAACCTTTTGTCAGTGGTTCTGATGTGATGCTGTTTTCCATTATAGTCTCTGCTATGGTTATCATCCACATTTCTTTCCACACTGTATATACATGTACACTAAGTTCAAGTTACATGCAGCCTGAAAAACACCTGGCAACAAGCAAGCAAGCAGGAAATGAGGGATATTTGAAACTTCAAATTTATACTTGCCAATTGGAGGAGGAGAGATCAAAGTTGACACAGCATAATTTCTTTTGCACACACGGCTTGCTTTACAGGTCGAGTAATAGTATTGTTATGCGCGTGCATAATAATAATAGAGCACATGCAACACCCACGCGTGACGTCACACAACCGTTCCTGGCATGGAGAATTGAAGTTAGACTCACCTTTTTGGATTTTTAACGGTAGCTTGTGCACCTCGGACAAGGTCTTATCCACATCTAGGCTGGTCTGCTGGCAGTGCAAGTTGAAGGGATGACATCATCCAAAGTTGGGATCATTTTGACCTTTCGCATCAACCTGCCCAAAACGCTGAAGTTGGCAGAGACAGAAAAACCGAGAGAACGCGTGTACAGATAGGTCTATAGTGTGAAAAGTAGAATAGATACAGACTTGTAGTTTGTTGTTATGATTGCAGTGGAGACTATATTTACAAGAACTCGGCCAGTTGGAATGCTGAATCGTGAAGCTAGAGAACAGTGAACGCCGATATAATTTTGGTAATTATTCTTCGTTTTCAGTGACGTTTTAGTACTACGTACAACAAGCAATAGCCAAGATTGTTGTGGTAAAGTGTAGTCTTGAAAGTATATTTTCTTGACTGAGAAAGAGAAGGGATGAGTCTTCCTGGCATCAACCTGCCCAAAGAGCTGAAGTCGACTCCAGACATAATTGTACCCGCGCACCTGTCGATTTCGCGGGCAAGAATCTTACTGTTACCCAAGATTGTAGGTTACAGTGTGCTATTTCATCATTCTTTTCGTGATTTCGATCATTAGAAAGAGCTACTGGACAAACATAAGAAAAATACAGACAATAATATACAGTAATAAAATCTTGATTATCATTCCCATGTTTGATTACATGACCTCTGGCCCGAGGTAGTCACGTACGTAGGTGGCAGGGCCGTAGGAAGGTATTCAAGAGTGGGGAGGCTCTCTGTAGAAGAGTTTGTAGCAATTAAGCGCGCGCGCAAAATTTGAAGCCACGCCCGAAAATAGTTAAACCACGCCCACTAAATCTCTCCATTCGCGCGCGAACAAAGTACATTGTTGAATGCTCACTTATGATCATGCATAATCGCAGGACTGTGGCTCGAGCTCATATCCAGGATGATTAACAGTGCTGAATCAGCACCAGCTGGTTCTGCGTGCACGTGTTGCGGTTTGGCATATTTTAGGTAAGATTTAGGGGGTCAAAGGTCGGATGTAAGGCATTAAAAAAAGTGGGGCGGCTCGAGCCGCCCCGCCTCCGACGGCCCTGGGTGGGGCCTCCGTGTAGACTGCTTTGCTGAAAGTACTGCCTTTGAACATGTGAATGTGTGTGAAGAGAGGGTAATATGTATAACGTACAAGTGCATATTTTTTTCGCATACAATTTAAGTGTGTGGATCGTGATGTACATGAGTAATGGTCATCCTATTATTGTTCTACCTTAATTATTAACCGATTGTAAGTGAATTCGCTACACGCATGCGTCAACACCGGAAGGTGGTTGTAGCGAATTCACTACAGCTGTACCGTACTCATCTTTAGTCAATATTGTGCTTCAGAGGAGCCACTGACCTATTCGACATTGAATCGAGTCTCTCCACCGACCACTCCCACCGTTGATTTCTCGATCTTTTATCGCTACAAGCTTGCACTTATTGAACCGGTAAGTGATAGTACATGGTGTAAAGTTCAATTCATGAATATAAATACATTACACAATAACTAGCTAAATGGCAGCTAAAGGGCCCGCTTGACTGTGGATGACGTGCTGCAGTATTGTACTGATAGCGATGATGATGCTGCTGCTGACTGTGAGCCTGACTTTGATCCAGATGAGCTTGTCATGGATGGTAGTGATGACAAATTTAGTGACTTGGAAGGGGATGAATTTGTTGATGACATCGATGAAGACGACCCCAACACCCTGCATGATACTCCAGCAGCAAGTAGTACAGGCACCTTCAGCTCTTTTGGTAACCAAGATTCGACATGGAGCACCACCATCACATGCCTATCCATCCATCCTTTCACCTTCCCAGTAGGCCCCACTCAATACATCTTCACTGAAAGTCTTCGACCTGTTTTTCTCGCCAGACCTAATGGAAAGAATAGTAAAAGAAAGCAATGCATATGCAAAGATAGCAATGGGAGACGAGAAGTATGACAAATGGTCGAAGATAACAGTGGAGGAGTTGAAGGCGTTCTTGGGATTTAGTGTTTTGATGGGCATAAACCATCTTCCATCCCTCAACGACTAATGGTCACGAGATCCCTGTCTTAGGTATGTTCCAGTGGCTGATCGCATCACTCAAGACCGATTCCTTGAGATCTTACGGTATCTCTACTTTGTCAATAATGACACACTGGCTCCACATGAAGAGGATGGCCATGACCGTCTTGGGAAGGTCAGACCACTGATTGACCACCTGTTCACCAAGTTTGCTCAGGCCTACGAGCCCCACTGTGACATTGCTGTTGATGAGGCAATGATCAAGTTTCAGGGTAGATCATTGCTGAAACAGTATATGCCACTGAAACCAACCAAGCGTGGGATCAAGGTGTGGGTTGCCGCAGACAGCACCAATGGCTACTTCTCGAGGTTTAAGGTCTACACAGGAAACAAGAACAACACCACTGAGCATGGGCTAGGAGCTAGAGTTGTCAAGACGCTCACCTGATCTCCAAGCTAGGAAAGTACCACCATGTCTATTTTGACAACTACTTCACCAGCCTCAAACTCCTGGAAGATCTTGAGAAGGACAGCATCTATGCCTGTGGCACTGTGAGAAAAGATCGCAAGGGTTTTCCTCCCCAGTTGAAGAAACCGAATCTGAAGAATAGGTGAGTGTACACATTATGAGTGTACACATTATGAGTGTGCATGTATGTGCATGTGTGTGTGCATGTACATGTACGCATGTGTGTACATAACAGTGTGTGGATGCATGAATAACAGAGTTTGTGTGTGTGCATATATGAAAGGGGAGGAGGAAGTATGTTGAACAGCATAATACTGTGTGTATCAACTGTTTGTATGGCTTTTGTAATGATATTGACTCTTGGTGGCCAAGCTGTAATGTGCACATAACATGGTGCTATGCTAGCCATGTGTATAGGTATGCACTGGTTGGCATAGCACCATGTTATGTGCTCAGCAAGATTGGATATCATTACAAAATAATACAAATGCCAACTGTACAAACAGCTGTTACACACAGTATTGCACAGTTCAATACTCTCCCTATCTCCCTTTCATATACTCTTGGTACAATTTACACACAAAACAACTAAATACACACATAATAGAGGTGAATTTCTCACAGTCCAGAAAGGCAATGTATGTGCAAGTTCTTGGATGGATAGTAAGGTTGTCACAGTCATGTCCACCACCAGCCAGCCCCAGTCGACTAACGTCCTCCGGTGCCAAAAGGATGGTTCGAGGATATCTGTGCCTTGCCCCATGTCTGTCTTGGACTACAACACCTATATGGGCAGCGTTGACAGAGGAGACCAAGTCAGGGGCTACTACAGCTGCAGAATGAAATGCAGAAAATTTTACAAATACATCTTTCATTTTCTGCTTGACGTGGCTATCACAAATGCCTTCATCCTACAAAAGGGCTATTGTGAGGATGCACCTTTCAGCTCAATCAAGGAATTTGAACTCAAGCTGGCAAGTGAGCTCATAGGAGACTACTGCAGCAGGAAAAGAGCTGGTCGTAGTGGAGGAGTTGTTTGTTCTCTCGCTCTCCGACAGTTCCTACCACCATTCCTGAGAGCGATCCCTCCAAGAAGGCAAAGCACAGGCGAGCACGCTGCACCAGGTGTTACAGCCGGACAAAACGGAGTGTATTCACCTCGTGGTACTGTACCTAGTGTCATGTGTGGCTGTGTCATACAGGAGAGCAGAACACAGACTGCTTCATGATGTGGCATGCTCAACACGTCCCTGAACTGTAACAAAGTTAATTTTTATTGTACTGTAGTTTTTTCTTATGTTACTATCTACTTAAGGCAGCTATCAGATACTGCCTCTGTATGCTCTAAACATATAATATATAACTTGGTAGGCCAAAGAACCTACAAAGAGCCTACCAACTGAACAAATACTTGAGCGATCATTACTACTTACACTCCTATTGTCTATAGCTACTTTGTCAAACTTGACATGCAATACTTACCTGAATTGAATTGTAGCAATCTCGTTTCCAGAGCTGATGTTTATGATCGACTTGGGTAGCAATCGAGAGCCCGTTCATCGCTCTCGAACTTGGTAGCTTCATCCTGGCACAAATGTGGTCCCAGAAGCAGTTTTAACCGCTTTCAGTCACATGGTGTCAAAAATTGCGTTCCGTAAAAAATTAATTTAGTTCTAATAGAAACACTACGTGAGCCCAATCTTCGCATATAATTGATTAAAGAGGCTTACTCATCCTGCCCTCTCCTCCCAGCTCATCCAGATCGCTGGTAAGCATTAGCCTGAGGGGGAGAGAAAAGAGACATGTACATGTATGTATGTACAGTGACTAACATGCAGCATATTATGTACACATCCGCATGTATGTGTACATGTACATGTACAATGTATATCATGGCTTATTTTCTATTATGACAACCTACCAGAGTTTGAAGCTCAATGATCTCCCATCTACATGTACTAGCCTTGCCAGATGACATCAGGAAATCTCAACGAATGCATTACTACCAAAATTAATTTCACTCTCGGCTTGCAGAACAACATCTGGCAAGTCTATCACTGCACAGCATGTCTATGTGAATGCTACCAAAGGCAGAGACACCAAACAGCTTGTGGTTATGAAGGTGACATGGTTTATCCCCAAAAAATTGTATTAAATTAATGATGATAACGAGTGCTTACCTGGTATACTTGAAGAGCATCCATACCAAAGTGAGGATTAGACACTGTAGACCTTGCCTTACAATAGCAATAGCCACAGTCCACTACAATCATTATACCATAAACTCTGTGTGTGTGAGAGAGAGATAGAACCCTTTAATTGTTGCAACATAAAAAATGGAGAACCAATTACATGACAACATAGATATTGTGACCCACAGGGAGATGAAAAAGGGGAGAACCCTTTAATTACAATAAGAAGGCTGATGTTGTGAGTAGAATCCCTTACTATGATTTTTTCTTTTGCTTGAGATTGAGCACCCTTCTGAAGGATACACACACCACCTCAGCACAATGCATCTACAAGTAGCTCATTAGTAAATCACCCACCACTGGGCACCTTAGATAACTTGTGGCAATAAGGAAAGTGTATGCGACAGTTTTTCATAAGTTACCTGACATTTTCAACAGAAATGATAACACTCCCATGCACTCTAAGAGAGGTATAGACAACCTATGCCCAGAAAGCACCACAAAGTATACCTATGTGCATAGTAGGGAAAAAATATTGCACTATGTGTACATGTGCATGTTTGTGTGCATATACTGCAGCTTACACACAGTGGAATATTTAGCAAATAGCTCAGAATAGCCACATCCAAGCTCCACCCACTATAAAAAAATGCTTTGATAAATGTGATAATAAAAGAGCCAACTAACATATATCGTACAATATACAGTATGCATACTTACACATAGTGCAATATTTAGGGCCTACTATGCACGTAGGTATACTTCGTGGCAGTTTGGTGTGTGGGAAGAGGTTCGAGTCTGAATGGACATTTTCCTGTTATGATTTTGATAATCACATTTGTTTACAATAAAAGAGGGTGGAGTTTGAGTGCAACACTTTCCGAACATTTTTTCCATGTATAATACTCTAAAGATTGGAGCCATGGAATGGATTCAGGCCATATATGTGTACATACATGTAGTTACACTGTACATAATTTTTGTTGCTACAAAACCTTTGTATGACAAATTCTCATGCTTAAAAAATGTCCATAGGAACAATCCCTTATCATGTTTACATTAACAGTGCACACGCATACTGTAAGACTATCAGACTGCAGATTCACACTCTCTTTCTCTCTGTCTCTCACTCCCCTCCTTCCTCCAGGTTGTATCTCGTTGTAACAACCTCAAACGTCGTAATGACCTCATATGCACAAGTACATGACACTACTTTCACACATAATGTACAACTGACCCAATACTGCCTCACAAGTGACCTCCATTTCCTCCTGTACCGGCGTGAAGATCAAGATGATGTCACTTTTAGAATGTTGAAGGTGAATCTGAATGACCTGCTACACAGCATTCTCTTTGTAATCATCCGAGGGGCTACGAGTAAATATCAATAGGAAAGATTGACCAGGGAACGTTGCTGAAAATTTATCAGCATCTATGGTAGCTGAGGTGACAAACAGTTTGAGGTCGTTACGTTAAAATACAACCTGGAGGGAGGATGGAATAACGAAGAGAGAGAGACAGACAGGGAGAGAGAGTGTGAATATATACAGCTAAGAGTACATGCATGTACTGAAATCTTTGTTGTAAAAATATTTTCGTAGTCAATGGCAGCTACGAAAATGAATCTTACAAAAATGCATGCACACTATTGACATTAGTGTGGTAAGGGGTCGTTCTTACAAAAAATTTCAATACAAAAATTTATCATACGAAAGTTTACTAACACAAAAATTTCCAAATCTATAGGTCATAAAATTGATTTTCCATTAATTAGAACACTATTCACAGTCATAGCTATTTAGGGACATAGATAAAAAACCATCCCTGAAAGAAGGGCTTACATGTAAGCTGTCAGCAAAGATACACATGATAAGAGACAGAAGCCTGAGAAGGGTGTATTATTGGTTAGGTAAGGGGTCGTCACCTTTCTTAAAGAGTGTTTAGGGATATTTCGTGAGCCTTGTCCATAATGTCCAGGTCAGGCTCCCTGAAGCACACCTCAGCAGCCATATGGAAATTCTGTGTAGGAGAGACAGAGATAGACCACCCCCACTCCACAAGAGCAGTTATATGACTTGTTAGACCACTTCTCTCTTATACAAATACAGTTAATGTGAAACTAGTAGCAGATGTTATAGATAGTAAGAGTACATGTATAAAACATATAGCCGAAAATTTTCGCTATACAGTATCTACAAGTTGTGTATAGGTGGTAACGGGTACATTTACCCTATGATGTGAGTGGGTGTGGATGGTTTTGTGGTTGAGTATCTGCTCATAGACAGTCTGTAGTTCACACGGTCGGTCTAGAGAGAGCTGGACAGAGTTCTAGTAGGCTGCAGAGTCTTGTGTGTGTGCATGATAGGTTGTCCAACTTGCCCCAGAGCAACAGCAGCCCCACATGATTGCATGGGAATATAATAATTATGTATAAATGTACTGTACGTACGTATAGTATAAGCATGGTTATCAACTCAAAAAAGTGACTAAACAGTAGCCTTCCCCGTTCTTTTCAATGCATGCAAGAAAATAAGGGGGAGATACTAGGATAGGAAGGGTGGCGGATCAAGCTACACTGATTATCAGTGAGGGTAATACGATCCTTGGAGGCACCACGGAGCTACAACCTTTGTACTAGCTGCTATGTGGTCGTAACTTTGCTTTAATATCACTGCATAAAATTTACAGCGAGACCCCAAGCCTGCATCAAACAATCCAGCAAGTGTAAAATTAATACACACTCACTCATCTTCTAGTACCTTTTCTCGTTGAAGGCATCGAAGACCCACTGACAGCTACCGGAAGGTTCAAGTACTTGGAGAACGCGACGCGACTTTTTGGACCCCAGCCTTGGCGTAGAGCTCGTTAAATCGGCAAGATATCTCTCCCATTTGCACGGAGGACAGCTGGCACACAACCTTCTCATAGGTACGCTTGAAAGACGACTCGCTCCGATCCATCTTTAATACGATCGTTTGGTAAAGGTCGTTTGAATAGGACATTAATCGGGGCATATGCATATACCGTAGTTCGGGAAATTTTCGCGTATAAAATTTTTCACGTTTTAAAATTTCGTGTTAAAAATTTTTCGGACATCGCCTATTTGTCCGAAAAATTTTTAACACGAAATTTTAAAACGTGTGCTAGTCAGATCCCGAACTACGGTATATATGGGAGGAACTGCATTTGAAAATCTGGACGAGCAGGTGGACGAATACCCCCCAGTATGTTTGAGATTCAAAGATGCCAACAAACTGCAAGTTTTTGCAGCTGGCTGGATAGCAGGCAGGTGTCTGAGATCATGCTGTGAGTTCAAATACGCACCTGTACCTTCAATAGGCCTGACTGTGATAGTTTGGGAAATGTTAAATCGGCAAGACTGCCAAATTTAAAATAATTTGCCATTTCTTTTGAAATTTATTTGCAGGTGTGTCTCGCTCGCCGATGCCTCGTGGCTACTGCTGCCTCAGGGAGAAAATAACAAGGCAAGGTAACACACTGAGTTGGTGTGTAGCTATTTCGTGGTAGTTCAAAGCTTAGCCTAATATGGATGGGGCTTTAGCATGTCATTTGTACAGTCCAGTCAAGCCTATGCCTGTGTTTTGGCTTCATATCTGGTGCACATTTGAACTGTCTTTCTAAATTTAGTCTATATTTCAGGATCTTCCCCTTGGTAGTGCATGAAGCCTGTCAAATGTACATTATGTATTAATTTATGTTGCAGTTTGAGTACACATATGTAGCAGTTTGTGGCTGCATACATGTACATGTGGGTGTGCACACCTGTGTGGAAAAGTACCCTTATCTGAAACCACTAATTATCCTATGTATACATTGCTCCATGGCCTTGTCACCTTGGGGCAAGCTACAGCAAATTCAGGCACCTTTGCAACAGACTGGCTACCTTAAAAACCACCTTGTCCTGCTGTGTAAACTGTTGCTTGTGGCTTATTAAATGAACTACAACTATGGTTTTAGTCCTAGCACTTTTTCTATTGCAAAGGTGCATGAATCTGCTGTACATACACACTGTATAGGAACAGTGTTGTATACAAGTGGTACTGGTGTGTGCAAAATTTATAAAGAAGGCTGAACTGCACCGATATCCTACGATCCTAGCTTTATATACTAAGGAAGTAGGTTGAATCCTGACATACAGACCAAATTTGAGGAATTATCCAGGTGGGATTATCAATGTGCACCACAAAACAGTCGCACATGGTCCGTGCCCATAGTTAAGAGGGGTCCTTGTTCATACACATGTAGTTGTATACTATTCTGGTGCTGCTACTTTTGTCTATTATATCTCCAAGGTGATTTTGAATGCTTAGTTTCATGATAATTGCATGTAGTTACATATGTTATATAGCCTCATCCCTTGGGGGGAAGGGGATATCCCTCCCCAAATACACTCTCCCTATGGCTTACATTTTGTTTAGCTACTGCAGAGCAAAGTCTATAATATTATTATGGCATTGTTTCTAAATAGTGCCCACCGCTATTCAAATTTTCTCTCTAATAATCCGAATTACACATTAAGATTTACTGTGAGTACTGGTAGCCATGTGTATAGCTACAGTTCACTATCAAAATTAAACAGTATTGTATATGAGGTATACAAATTTTGTACGCATGCAATTGTCTTCTTTCTAACCTGTGTGATCCCCCCAATATGAAACTCTAACGTCCTAACTAGAGGATTTTGTATGCTTTTTATGTTGTAGATTTGTGTCTGTACCTCTGTTATGACTCGGACTCGAGGTGTTGATATCTGGACTGGTCTTCATCCTTGAATTGAGCTGCCCTCAACTCTACAACCATCCTCCTCATCCGTCCAACGAGATGTCATCAACTGAATTGTCCACTACTCATGCAGCCATGGATGTCAGAAGCGTGAAGAGTGCTACAATTGACCTCACCCTGTTGAAAGGACCAATAAGGTAGGGTGGGACTGCCAGTTCATGCAAATGACAAGTCAATAATGGGAGAATGGTGCATATGTGTGTTCTGTGTATTTGAGATCTTCCAAGTACAGTTTAGTTTAATTGAATGTTTGAGTGTTTTTTTTTTTCTTTTGGTGGTTTCTGTACCAACAATTGACATGTGCCCCCCCCTCCCAATTTACATGTTAATCCACTTGTCTATGTTAAATTTGTAGACGCAGATCATGTCGCGGTAGTCCTTTGGTGTGCTAGATGAAGGCCATCTAGGTGAAAAAGTCCAGGTCAAGCCTGGTGAAGAAAATCCTAGATGAAGACAAAGCTCTAGCAAGTCCAAGGTGAAGTCAGTCCTCAGTGAAGTAAGCCCTAGAGTGTAAACATTCTAGGTGAGCAAGTCTGAGGTGAAGACAAGTGCTTGGTGAACAAAAGTCCAACAAAACACTGATGTGGTAAGTACTTAAGTACCTCTATCTTCATAATTATGTGCAGTTGTATGCTAACTAGGGAATCTTGTGTGCTTCTTTTTATGCTGCAACCTTATGTATGTACATGTACATGTATATGGCAGTGTGTGAGTGTATGCACTATGCATTTGGTTAAAAAAAACCTTATCTTCATACAGCTTGCACATTTATATACCAGCTCGTCAGATGACAGTGGAACTACCTTGCATCGCTTCGCTAACATTGGGATTAGAATCATCATCTGACCAGCGGTAAGTGCTACTTTATTTACTGGTATTGCGAGCTCCTGCATGAACGCTAGTGTGCCACTAGCGAGCTCCTGCATGAACGCTAGTGTGCCACTTCTTTCTTTTGTTTTCTTTCTTTTGGCACTAGTCTAGCGAGCTCCTGCATGAACGCTAGTGTGCCACTTTTATTTTTTTAGTACTGTTCTAGTGCTATTGTTAGAGCCATTTTGTCTTTTATATCTGCGAGGTATCTGGGATGGCACAGCTGTGATGGATGCAAAAGCAAGTTGCTGATATGGTACATGTAAGTGCCTCTACCCTCATACATGTGATTACATGCTAACTAGAGAATCATATATGCTTTTTATGCTGCAACTGTGTGTGTGTACGTGGTGGTGTGTGTGTGTGTTTGGGTGTTGACAAAGACCTTTTTTTCCTCATATAGACTAGCAGGTGTTGCTACCCTCATGTGATAGGAGTTTTGGTGAGCACTATTTAGAGCACTATTATCATGTACATATGTTTTGCAAGTATGTTTGTTTACTGACTTGCTATGGTTACGGAGGGGGGAGGCTGTATTGACTATGGTGAGGACTTGGAACAAGACTAGGTTATCTCCAGTGTCCTCATTGTGCATATATATTTCTCTCCATGCAGGCAGCTAGGCTGGCAGTATCAACCTCCTGCAGCAAGGTACGCATGTGCAATACGCACACATTGCCTAACTGTATGCTTAAACACTGACGACCCTATACCTAACCCATTTTGCAATATTTATCCCCCCCCCCCCCCCGATTTAAATGCTGCTCATTAATCCACCTGTCTACATTTGAAAACAGATCTGTCCTCAAGCAATTTGCTGGAATGAACTGCTGAACAATTGTGGAAGAACCAACGTACATGTCTAGCATTGTGTACTTATGTCATTCCTTTTTTTACAAATGCAGGTATGTCCACAGTGAATGTGGTGATACCTCGAGCTATCGACTCTACCTGTGGTTAATCCTTGCATTGAGCTGGTCTGGACTTGTACGTGTATGTCCTCTACATGCATCCATTCAACGAGACATCAACTGGATTGTCTACCTCTACTCCTGCAGCCATGGATGGGACAGATGTTGGCAACGTGAAGAGTGATGGGGCTATACAGGTTAGCAATGGGTTATACTGTTTTAATGATGTCCTGTAGGAGTATGGTGAGCATTATTTAGACTATAAAAACAAGTCACTGATGCCTCGACATAAACATGGCTGGCCCACCTAGTGCTGCACTGCACTGACAAGGCCTAATTAGGCCGAAACAGCTGTCTGCAGTTGCACTTTTGGCACCAAACTTTTGAACTTTCATGTAGCTGAGCAGAGAATTTTGTGTGCTTTTTATGCTGCAACCTTGTGAGTTCACAAAGTCCTTTTCTTTTTTATATAGGCTAGAAGGAACTCGGAGCAACTGTGGACAAACACTGTATCCTAAGGCATTGTTTATGTTGTATGTCATTCTTTCTTTACAGGTAATGCAGTGTGTGGCATGGATGTCACGGTTCTCCAGCTGTGTTGGGTACTGACATGCAAAACATGTATGGTACATGTACATGTAAGTACCTCTACCATCATACGTGCAGTTGTGTGCTAAATAGAGAATCTTGTGTCCTTTTTTTGCTGCAACTATGTGTGTGTGTGTGTGCGTGCATGCATGCATGTACTGTGTGTTTGGTTCAAAAACCTTTTTCTTCATACAGAGTGTTACTGTTGTCCTGTAGGAGTTTTGGTGAGCATTATTTAGAAACTGTCATGTGCATTTCTAATTTTTTCATATTGCAAATGTGCATGTTTAGTGACTTGCTGATGTGAAGACATGTGGTCCTTCCCTACCCTGGTTGTGATGGGTGTGGATACACAATAACAATTGACTGATGTGGTATGTACCTCTACTTTGTTTTGTGTTATGAAATACTTTTCTGCTGCTACTGTTAGAGCTATTTTGTGTTTATATATTGTAGATGTCATTGTCTCTGCGACTGTGATGTTCTGAAAGGAAGTTGATGTCATGGCCTCCCCGACTATGATGCTTGTGGACACACAAAAGTAATTCACTGATGTGGTATGTGCCTCTACCATCACACATGTACATGATAGTTTATGCAGTGTTCTTCTCAAAAATAATTCAAAGCATGATCAAGCTTTCAGCTCTATACTTTCCCACATCAAAGAAAAATTTATGCATGCGTACCTCGATCTATATCTCAAATTACCGGTATACTAATTGCCTGTGGATGAGCCTAACTAATTGTACACAATTTTTGAAATTTTGTTGTAGGAAATGGACCTGCTGTGAATTGTGATGCTGCTAAGTGTTGCCTGAACAGAGGCTGAGGATGGTTACAGGACGGGTCAGATCGAGGTGGCCAAGTGACCAGCTAATAAATCTGACTGCCTCTTCCCCTCAACAAAAGCTAAAGGTAGGCTTGTCTATATCATTTGTGCTGGGGGGGGGCTTCACAACTAGGCTCTTCAACCTGTAGTGGCTCAGTTCGTCAAATCTGTGAATGATCTGATAGCCATAGGTCAGTCGTACAGTTTACCGTACAAAATTTATCTTGAAAGTATCAAGAACTCGGCCCCTAGATAGAGGCTATTTAATAGGCCATTCCAAGTTGTATTTCTGTTTTTGATCCCCTGCCTGTGTGCTTTTGGCAATCTCCACATTTTCAGCATCCTCAGTAGTTTGTATACTACATGCATGAAGTGACGTGCAGACATTTTGATGACAAGAGTCTGATTGGCTTGTATTGCTGGGTTGCTGGTAGTTCCACCCATCCACATGATCTTTGGAAGAATCCAGGACCAGAAACAGAAGTACAACTTGGAATAGCCTTAGTGAGAGAGATGTTAAATCCCCTGGTCTTACACAATGTACCTTGGGCAACCTGGGAGGGAAATAGTGGAGGTACACATTGACAGGTGCATTTATATTAAACATTTGAATATGCTGCTTGTGGACATGGCATATGCACACCCTCCCACTACACCTTAATAAGATTCTGGGGGAGAACACTGGATGTACATGTATGTATATTTATACACAATGTATCTCCACACAAAACTGTGGACTCAGTAGAAGCTAGTGGAAATAGGAAATCAACCAGTGAGTAAGGGGGGGGGGGGAGCTAGAGGCAGAGCTTCAGAGTCAAGAACATCGGGTGGATCTACTGGTGTTGGCGGTTGTGGAAATGACCAATCAGAGAATAGCCTCAGGAGCTAGTGGAAGTGGTGTAAAGGTCAGGGTGAACAAATTATACAGCGTGCACATTAATAGAGAGAGAGAGGAGAGTGAGAGAGAGAGACAGGGACAGAGTTATGTAGTTATGTTGAGCAGTGATGATCTTTATGATATGGGACCCCTTGGAGTTTGAAATGTACTTGTACAACACATAAGGTAGGTCCCATGGGACCTAGCTTCTTTAATTTGCATCAAAGTTCCCCTCCTTAAGTTTATTCAAAATTATCTGATTGTGCCTTTAACTGTGTAAGGGAGGGAGGAGGTTACGAAGATGTACATACACATTGTCGACGTGCAGTGCACAACAAGCAGAAAAAAAATTGCAGAATAGACTCATGTAGATTGCAATTTTTAGTACATTAGGTAATGATCGTCACTTATATATACTTTCCCCTTTTTGTTCGTTATATTGTGTTAAGATGTGACAGTAACCACTATGCCATACTAGGGGTATCTAAGACTGCAGAGGAGGTTGAAATCAAGAAAGCCTACAAGAAACTAGCTCTCAAGCTACACCCGGACAAAAACCATGCCCCCAAATCAGACGAAACATTCAAAGGTATCTGTACTGCTACCACCATGTGTAAATTTAAGTTTAGAAATGTTTGTGAGAATGTCAGCTATTGAAAATGAACCTTATGAAAGTACATTCACATTACTAGTGTTACTTGTATGTGGTATGGGGTCGTTGCTGCTAACTTAGTCAACATGAAAATTTCTAGCTTCAAGGTATTACAAGTGACTTGTACATTTATGTGATGTCATTGATGTTCTAGTACTCCCAGTTCTGCATTCCTGCATGTATGCATACATCTTTCTTAGATAATGGGATAAAATGGTTTGCTACAGTGTACGTACATGCACATGTATCAGTTTTCATGTATTGGATTGGAAAGTAGTAGTAATAAGGTGATATTTGTTTCTATCTATGTGCTTTCGCCCTGCTCAAAATTTGAGGGGAGGAGGCATCTCTCCACCATTTTTGTACATCATCAGAGATGATCACATACTTGGACAAAAATGCTGTGTCATCACTTTTATCCCCATACACTGTACATAGTAAACTTCCATGGTGATATTCGATGGTGGTGATCCCTCGGGATTCCCAAGCAAAAACGATATGACTGTGATTAGCGATTGAAACTATGACACTTGAGCTAAATGTAGATATCCTTAGCTTGGGGATCCAGTGATTTTTTAGCTTCAACACAGCAACTCTATGGGGACACACCCATAATGATGCACATTGGTATACACGAAACTTACGTGGAGTATTTCATGATGTAATTGTCTGTTTTTAGTTGCAGCTGTGAGCAAGGTCTACTCTGTGCTTAGTGACAAAGAGAAGAGACACTGATATGACCGGTTTGGTGATGAAGGTCTCCATGCATCT
>OZ219967.1:0-173937 GCA_964291365.2 Stappiaceae bacterium | reverse complement strand
ACACTCCCATACCAAGCATCAACAACGGAATTGTTCATCGAGGCAGGGTATTCAAAAATAACAGTGATCCTAGCTGTAGTGAGTTAACATAGCGTTGTGTTTGTTGGCCAAACTTAGGTACCAGCACAAGGTCATTCAGCTGAAATGGAAAGGTAAGAAAACTAGTGGCTTTGCATGAATAGAGAAATTATTAAAATGACTAGGCATGGTGTTCATGTAATTAGAATGTTCCGATAATTAGAGCGAGGCTTTGCTGACGGCTTTTACACAGAGAATCTCTGTGTGAACTTTGACTTCAACTAGCTATAACTTACGAGGAGACAGACTACTGGTAGATTCTGAATCTTACTACGTAGGTGACATGGTTAATTCTCAGGAAAGACAGTTTAATATTAAGGTAAAAGAAATAGAAACTGGTTTGTCACAAAATAAGGAGCTTGCTCTCATATCAGTGTAGACAGATAGTTACATGTACTCTGTTAAAGCAGAAATGTTGCAATATGCACAAGTAGAAGGGACCCAAATGATGAAGAAATGCTGTGTGTACAATAGATTTTTATACAGGATCTGTTAAGACAAAGACAGAACAACTAAATTAAAAACATGTAAATGTCACATGGACATCTACAATATTAATTAAAGGATCAGCCCTTTTATTGCACACTCGAAAACAGTGCAGAATTGTCTCTTATTTCCCTTGCCAGGGGAGGCTATTGTAGGCTTGTGCACCCATGAACTCAAACGTTGATCGATACAAGTTGGTATTCAATCTGTTTAGATGAATTTTGTTGGCTCCTTTGGTGGTGGAATACCAGTAGTTTAGTTCAGAGTTTGTGAAGTAGCTGGGGGCTTCTTCTTCAACCACAGATGGACCTGACATAGCATTGCATTTATACTCCTTGTTTTGAGAGTTGTACATCCTATAGTGCTTCTCATAGTTCTGGACTGCTCATTCGAGGTGGCTTACGAAATATGAGCCTTAGTGCCATATGATAGTTCTGTATTAGCCACGGACCCAAAAGGGCCTGGGTACGAGGCTAGTTCTGTATGCAGTCTATCATGTTTGTTGCTCAACATTTCTCCACAGGAGTTTCATACTACAGAGTAGTAATCCAGATTAGATAAAACAAAAATTTGGTAGAGCAGTTTGCGTACGTGGCAAGGTAGGTGGTGTCCAGCACATTTGATCATTGCAAGCATAGTGCCAAAGATGGTTCACATGTGTTTCCAGGTGAGATCCTTGTCGATGTGGACGCCCAGATACTTGATACAACTGTATAAGTCCCGTTATTTCGATTGTCTTACACACACTTTGTTCCATCCTTGAGTATTGTCACGCAGAATATGAAATCAGACATTAATAGTTGCTTCATTAAGTGAATTGTTTTATCAGTAGGTATATGAGGCCTATAATATTGTTCTTACGGTACAAATGCGTAGAGTCCTGAGTCCTTGAATAACTTGACTTGAAAGTCTCGAGTCCTTCCTTGAGGACGGAGAGATGCCAAAAGGAAGTTAATTCAATAATCCTCCTCCAACTTAGAACAAAAGCTTTAAGTGAGGCGATTTTTCAACTTAACTGAGTCCAGTACAGCATGAAAAACCAGCACGTATCCATTCCGTGTCCTCGTAGCTAGTTGAAGTCAAGGTTCGTGCAAGCGCCGATGTTAAAAGCAGTCAGAAAAGGGTTAAACACACCCAGTCTGACCTTTGACCCTAGCGGCTGCAAAAAAAATTCGCCTTGTAGACCCATGTGAGATGAGCGGGGAAGGTGAGGTGTTGCAGGCGCTTCAGCTAGCCTGCAGTCAGGATCCAGAGGTTATGAAGCTTGGCGAGAAGCAGCTTGACTCATGGAAGACAGAAAAGAGCTTCTACGCCACCCTCGCTGTGAGATTGACGTACTTTTACACTTGTGGACTAGCTTACTTGTAATGGTTCTGTCTCTTTGTCGCTGTGCAGGGTGTGTTCAGCGGCCGCTCCCTGGAGCCAGCAGTCCGATGGATGGCCATTACCAACATCAAGAATGGAGTGGACCAATACTGGAGACCAGGGGCTCCAAAGTCAGTTCATTTAAATAATATTTTTGAATGTGTAAATTATAAGTTACAGATCTATATCTTGTTTAACTACTGTAACTGTATACTAGCCAAATATCTGATGAAGAGAAATCACTCATTCGGAATACTCTGCTTCAAAACATTGAGGAACCAGTATCTCAGGTATGTGCATGCATATGTAGCGTTGTCCTCAGGCTCTTCCCAGCTTTTCTGATTTCTTGGGCTGCTAAAAATGTTGGGATGAGCATGGGGAGTGTGGCCATGTGCATGCATATGTGTGCCCTTCTGCCATCTGAAGCTTATTTAAGTAGCTGGGTTTGTTTGATCAGGTGACAATTGTTCTATCTTCGATCCCTAAGCATCTTGTTTGCCCTGTCACCTACACACTGAACACACCCATTAAAAAAACTTGCACACACTGTGACAACCAGGTGGCCAATCAGATGGCAGTATTGATAGCTCGTATTGCCCGCCTTGACTGTCCAGAGAATTGGCCCAACCTTCTACCAGTGCTTTCTGAGGTATATCTACATGTACATAAGAACCATTGTGTGTGATCTTCAGAGCTGCCATGCATACATTGTACCATAGATATTATAGACTATGTAAACGGGATTGGAAACCGCTCACGTGAGCCATAGAGTTAATACAAACCATGGCGGGACACTCCGTGTCGCCCTGACCGAGGCAGCTGAATGAGGCTCTACTCAAGCCAGTATTAGTGCTATGGCTAAGTTGAGGCAAAGAAATGAAAGCTCTATGATGGAAGAATACTACTAGCAACATTTTGTGAAGAGTGCAACCATCTATCACAGTCTTTTCTGGGGACAAAGTTGCTCGCTACTATTTCAGTCGCCTCGTCCATATTTGCTCCATAGAACGCTGTACAAAACCACTTTTGGGACAGTATCTCGTCTCGCATGGTAGTAGCTACTAAAATCAGAAACTGAAAGTCAAAGTATGGTGACTCTGCACTGGAATAGCCACTTTTTGGAGACTATACTGTTACCGTTGGCCCAGAAACCTCGAAAAACACCAAAAACGACACCATTTTGAAGTCGCCTCGTTGTTGGGACTAGAACACCTCGGATATGGACAGAAGGAGTTTATCGCCAGTACAGGCGGCTCACAGAAGGCCTTGTCCACTGGGATAGCCTAGGTTTAAGCTTCTAAGTGTTTCTGTTTGGTAGATATTCTCGAAAATATTCGAAAAATGCATGATTTTTGGCCATTTTTTGTGATTTTTTGGTGCATTTTTGTGGTTTTTCTTGTAAATCAAGGCGACACGGATTGCCCGCACATATGTATTGCTCACGTGAGCTGTTTTCAGTCCCTGTTACATAGTCTATTATTATCTATGATTGTACATTGGTACTATAAGTTTTTCTTTTGCTGCAGGGAGTTCGTAGCCACTCAGACTTTACACGAAAATGTTACTTGAATGTCCTGTGTCATGTCATCAAGTCTCTATCGTCACGGCGACTGATCAATCAGCGTCAGGTGTTCTTTGAGATCACCACTAGCCTGTTTGTATTTCTTGTACAGCTCTGGAATACTCACCTACAGGCAGCAATGGAGCAGCTCACCACGGGAAGTGCTGAATCAGCAGTTGACGCACTCAACTTGGCCCGGATTTGTTTGAAAAGTAAGTCTAGCTGGTTGATCATAGAGTCAATACAAGGATGCCTTCAAAATTGCTTCGAAGAGGTATAAATCAGCTCTCTCTCTCTCTTCCTCTCTCTCTCTCTTGTAGTTCTTCGTCAAATGATTGTCCATGGATTCAACAAGTTCCATGCCATCATAGAGGCACTGGTATGATCACTGATACATGTATGTGAGTGAGTGTTGTGATATTGTAGAGGACCTGGGTGTTGTGTTAGGTGTAACCATAGTAATATTAGTAGCATGTGATGTATATTGATGTGGCACAGGGACTGACTCTAATTAGTGTTTTCCTCCATTTCGACTAAATAGTATTGTATGTCTAGTGGTTTCCACTGATCCTGGGCACATGTAAATGGCACCCTGGAGGTTCAAGTAGTTAACCCTCAGCACATGTACGGGGGTACAGTAGCCATTCTGTGTGTGTTTATATGTGTGTATTTGTCTGTCGCCATGCTAGCTGCTATATACTGAGTTTTATGCCGAAAGTAAGGTGTCTTAGGGTTCTTTATGGTGTTTTCCAGAATTGCAACGTGTGGCTTTTGCTAAAAATGTTTTGTTCAAAAGTTATGGTGTCATTTGCTGACCACCATGGCCTTCCTCGCTCCCTGTCAAGCTCTCAATAGGCAAAAGGGAGCAATGGCTTCCTTTCAACAGAAAGAGTGCTTACAATTAGTGATAGTTTCTACAGCACAACTGACTCATCACTGATCATGGCAGATAAACTTCTTAGCTTTCTACATATGTCTCTAGCTCTGCTGATCTTGCACACGTGGTACTGCTACGTATGATGTGTGCAATGTGCATTTTTGATCTTGTGGTTACTCTAGTCTTGTGCCCAGCCTCTTTATCGCACGTGGAAAAAGAGTCTGGTGAAATGCGTATTCAATTTTGGTTCCCAATGTAAGTATGTGACGTGGTGTGAAGCTCACACATTACCACTATTCACGCCAAATTTTAATTCGCATACACACAGCTGAGCTTCTCGCCTCACCTGAGCTTCAAGTACATGTACGCTTAGCCACACCCCAAATGGATGGGTAGCTTCATCGATCACTGGCTGAATGCCCGATGGACTGGCCCTCTCTCGGCCCTTTCAAGTTAGCATCGCAATCTTTTTCATATAAAGCCCATGATGTAAGTACTGTTCTGCAGTCTGATTGGCCGCGCCAAGATCTTGGCACACAGAACCAAAATTGAATACGCATTTCACCAGACTCTTTTTCCACGTGTGATAAAGAAGCTGGGCACAAGACTATGGTTACTCCAGGGCATGGCTATAGAAGTACAGTGTCCTGCACTTTGCTAGCCTCGTCCCCAGGCCTTCCCATGTTTTTCAACGTTACACGCGAAAAATCGGGAAGGCCTGGTCGATTTTGTGATGTAATCATTACGTACCTGCCACCATTTCTACCATGCTATATGCCGCGGCCGGTAGAATGGTGGCAGGTACGTAATGATTACATCACAAAATCGACCAGGCCTTCCCGATTTTTCGCGTGTAACGTTGAAAAACATGGGAAGGCTTGGGGACGAGGCTACACTTTGCTATGTTGCTGCCTTCACTGCAGACTTATACAACAGATAGTTCAGTGTGCTGAGAGTTTGCACTATGAGTGCTTCATTGCTAAAGTTGTTCTAAATTTTGTATAGTTATGAAGTGTTAACACACATTGTACTTCAGCATATTATTCCACATGTACAGCAATTTGTTAGCAGTGTTCTGGAGAGGATCACTACTTTAATGCAGCTAAGTGAGCTCTCTCTCTCTCTCTCACTCACACACACACACACACACACACACACACACACACACACACAAAATCCACATTACTGTATGATAGCAATTTACAATATACATGTACATGCATGTAGGGAGTCAGTTACCTGCTGAGCATATTGCTATTGATGCATTGGAAAAGAACATACTACTGAAGATGAAGATTGTAAGTCAGCTTTCTGGTGCATGTGATTTGTCATATGACTATTGTGTGACCTGTGCAGCTGCTTGAGGTGCAGAGCTACCACAGTGTTGGTTATGCTCCCTTTGTCACTCCAACATTACAGCTAATCCACAGCCTCTTGTTTACATCAGAAAATGAACGTATGCTTGTACTAATGCACTCTTAGTTTCCTCGAATCATGTGCTTTTTTCATTTAGCTCTTCTCTTTGAGAAGTTTACCATTAGGTCGCTGAACTTGCTGCGTCAGATTCTTCGCTGTGAGAACTATAACCCACCTCGTGCTAATCTTAAAGAATGTAAGCTTTGTATTTTGTATCTTCCTCTTCCTCAATATTGCTCCCCCTCCTTTGCCCTGTACCATAGCTCTTCCTCCTCCTGGAGTGATGGAGGCCCACCAAGCAAAGCTTTCCTTCTTTAAAGCATCCACTTGTCAGCAAATGTTGGAACATCTTGTTGGACACTATCTTCCATTGAGTGCAGAGGAGCTGCAGTCTTGGGAGGAAAATTCTGAAGAGTTTGGTTTGTGATCATACATGTACAGCAATGCATGCTTAGCTAGGGATAATATAATTATGTGGTGTGAAAAGAGTTAATTATTATTAAATAACTGCAGCTGCTGAGAAGGCTGGTGAAAACTATCAATATTCTCTTAGGGTGAGTACTGTTGCTGTTATTATTTATATGATCATCACATGACTTCACTGACATAGGCTTGTGTGGAGAGTGCTTTGTGTGCATTTGTCCATGAGTTTCAGCAGACAGTTGCCCCCTACCTTCTCAGTCTGGTTCAACAGGTTCAGCCCACAGATGCCACTGCTGACCTCCCCTCTCTAACACTCAAAGAAGCTGGTAAAAGTTAATGCTGAGATTTGGCTGCTGATCTTTAATGGTGGCTATAAGCTTCTTGTATCCTTCATCTTTAGTGTACAAGGCAGTAGAATTGTGTGCGTTTGAGCTTTATGACGACATTGATTATGACAGCTGGTTCCAGTCTCAGTTGGTCAGGGAGCTCCAAATACAGGACCCAAGGTACGACAGCTGCATGTCATTTCTCACTAGTTAGCATTCACCCCACTCCAGATATAAGATAATACGTCACCGTGTGACATGGATCCTCGGGACGTGGGTCACAGTCAAAATGTCTCCCCAACTTCGCCCATCCCTCTATTCTGTTCTTGTTCCACTCTTGGCCAGGAATGAAGATTTAGCTGTATGAATGTGTTTGTTCCCATTCTCCATTCTGTTGCATATTATATTAGATTTGTTTTAGGTTCGGCTTGCAGCTGCTGAGGCAATTCGAGTTTGTGTGGACGATTTTGATTTTGTTGTTGAAGATTTCTCTCCAGTAAGACAGAAATTAACAGAAACTGTACTTTCGTGGGCACTGACGTTTCGTGTATATTTGCTTTTTTCAGGGCTTGTTAAATATACATACATACATACATGCAAGCATGCTATACATAAACATGTAAGTGTATAAATGCTCTCTCTCTCTCTCTCTCCACAGTTTCTATCTGACTGTACTACACAGCTGTTTCATTTGTTGCTTGACTGCCGGGAGTGTGACACTAAGATGAAGGTGCTCAATGTTCTCTCACTGCTGATGGAGCGGATGGGTGTGGCGATCCAGCCACATGTCTCTGCCCTCCTCCAGCACCTGCCACATCTGTGGGCAGAGTCTGAGGACCAATCTGCGTCGATACTTCGTTGTGTCATTCTCTCCACGCTAACAAACATCACCCGCAGCCTTGGTCCTGTTTCAGCTCAGCTGCATACCTTCATCCTACCCATCATACAGTTTGCCACTGACATCAAAGTTGTGAGTAGCAATAATAGCTAACTATGAGGCGTCCCTGTTGCACTAATAATGACTTTAGAGATGTTGAAATGATCTGTAGATAGTAACTTTATTACTCTGAAGTTTATAGCATGGCATAATTGCAACTGTGTGAACTTTTTCGTTTGTATGATAATATCCAGCGAGAACATGTCTATTTGGCTGAAGATGGGTTGGCTTTGTGGTAAGAACATACGTGTGCATTAATTCTATCTATTTAGCAATGCTTTTCAATATTACTATTGTTAGGCTCACTACTGTACGTAACACTCCTGGAGCCTCGTCAGACCTGCTTTACCTATTAGGGAACATGCCAGGCCTGCTTGGTACTGTCCCTCCTTCAGATGACTCTACTGCATCCTCTATGATGGGACTGATGGGTATGCATGCTACATGTAGATTATATGATGTTTCATTGTATGATCGCATTCCTAGACATTGGTTCTGATAATCTGGAAACGTGTTTTGACATCATGGACGCATACATCGTACTGTGTTCATCAGATCCAGACCAATTCATGAAAGTACATTGTACATGTGCATGTACATGTATGTCTCAACCATGACTGGTTACATTCTATTCCCCTTCTCTCTCTCTCTCTCTCTCTCTTCTCTCTTTTCTCTCTTTTCTCTCTCTCTCCTCCTCCTCCTTCTCCTCTCCCCCACTGTCCGGGGCCTCCCTCTCCCTCCGTCTAGTCTTGTGCTGAGATCATAGTTAGTGGTTGTCAGTACTATGTGTGTGATGTGAAGCCAGAGGGTGTGGTCACAATCGTCAATGTTATGGCTCACCTTGTTCAAGTCTACCCTAACCACTTTGCTCAAGTCATCCCTGACTTTCTCTCCACTGTCATCAAAAATCTACTCAAGGAAGAGGTACCATGTGTACTGTTATGTACATGTAGGTGCATTTCTATGCAACGTTGCTGTTGATATCATTACTGTGAGTGTGATTCAAGACCAAGCATTATAGTGCATGTATATGAAATACCAAACAATGCTGCTGATGGATTTGTACACGTACATGTACGTGGACCTTTTCTCTATGTAGGATTACCCTCCTACGACATCAGCCTACATCAACCTGGTCGGGAGGGTGCTCATTCAAAATCCCAACTTCTTCTTCACATTTCTGGAGCAGCTGGCGACACAGCTACAGCAGACAGTGAGTGATGGCTGGTACAATCACCGCTAATTGAAGGAGTCATACCATTTTGCAGGCAGCAGAGCTATTTGGTATGATACTTGATGTTTGGTCAGAGAGAATAGACTCCATTGCTAACATTCAGCGAAGGAAGTTGACTGGCCTAGCTATGGCGAACCTACTACCCCTGGCTGATATGTGAGTTCATTTAATTACAAGTTAAGGTATTATAGGCTGTTTTTATACTATTCTCTCTCTGTCTCTAGATGTGTAACTAGTCGTTTTGAGACTCTGATCAACATGTGTGTGGAGGTTCTCCATGACGTTATGGACCTGGCTGAAGATGATGTTATTTTTGAGTGAGGAAAAGGAACAGTAGACTTTTGGCATGATTATTACTCTTGCTTTGGGGTATTCTCTTGTAATAATTTATCCTAATCTTAGCTCACTGGTGACTCCAATGCCGTCTGGTGAGGAAACTCCACCCACAACTATCGAGACAGAGCACGACCGACGGGAAAAACAGGTATACAGTGTACACATAATATACATGTAGTTCAACCATGAGTTCCTTTATCACATGACTACATTTCCTGTCACATGACTGGCTTTCTTTGTGCACAGCTGGCTCAGTTTGACCCGGTGCGAATGTTTCCCCTTCATAAGCACATCAGTTCAAAGCTGGAGCAGTGTGTGGCTGTGCACGGTGAACAAGGCTACCTGGCCCTCGTCACTTCAGTGGACATCGTTATTCGTGAGCAGCTTGCAGAGTTTATTAATCCTAGGGAAATGGCGTGGACCCTACTGGCACTTGCTCCTGCCAACACCAGTGCCATGGCAACGGCAACGGCAACCTAATTCCTACCACTACTTCCAATGCCATGGCAATAGTAACTTTGTACGTACACATTATGACTAGTTATCATGGCACAACTCTCTTTTGTATGACACCAACACCTCAAGCCATTCTTTCCATATTACACTTATTATTACTAGGATTTTTTTTTCTGGAATTAACAATAATACAACAATAATATTAACAATTGTGTTAGGGGTTAGCTCAGTTAAGTTGCTGATGAGGTGGCCTTCTCCTGCTTTGATTTCTCCTCCTTTGCCTTCTGCTCTCTCTTTCTCTCCTCCTCCCTCTCATTGTAAACCCTGATCACCTCATTCAGCTCAGCTGCTGGGAGTACTCGTATCACTGTCTTGTCTTCGTCAGCTCCTTCTTCACGGACACGAGTCAGTGTTGCCATCTCAACTGCAGAAAAAGGTGTAAAGTGATAGATACACTCATCTATCACTAGCTCTTGGACACACACAGTCATGCTTGAAGATACAGTGGAGCGTGGTGTATGCATAACAGGCTTTTGAAGTATCTGTAGAGATCAATCCCTGTTACTAGTACCTTTATCAGCATTGAGCTTTGTACTGTCGAGTGTCTTGTTGAGCACTTTGATAGCTAGCTGGAGTGCATCATTCAAAGATGGTGTCTCTTTATAGTCCTGTTTGAGTAGAGATATGGCTGCCTGATGGTTGCTCCCAATGCAAGTGGCCTTCCAGCCACCATAGTTACCAGAAGGATCACTTTGGTAGAGCTGAAAACCAAAGTGAGGGTCCCAGCCCATGTACAGTATAGACACACCAAATGGACGCTTGCCTGCACAATGTCAGCATGTATGTGTGTGTATCCAGGAGTAGATTAGATAGTGCTAGGAGATACCTAGCAAATCTCCTCAAAAAACATTATTGGCTCCATACCTCCGTATTGTGTGTATGCTTGCTTGATGTCACAGAGCTGCATTACAAGCTGCTCCACAGGTATGCACTCCTGGTACTGCTGAAGATACCTATACACAGCCTCAAAATGATTTAGACCTATACATCATTTCTTCAACTCACCATTGAGCAACTTCTCTGAGGTAGGTGGTCAACACATTAGCATCTGATGTAATGCCAGCCACACTGCAGGCCGTGTTACTAGAAATAGATACAATGAATAACTAAAGTAGTGGGATTAGGTACATTGAAACTCACTCATCCAGTCTGTATATCTTTTCTGAGAAAACAGTGTCATCCAAAAGTTTGTTTGTGATTTTTCTCTCTGCAGCTAGCAGTACTCCATCAGAGGCTAGGATACCAAGGCATGTCCCTGCATGTTCTATAGCTTCCATCGCATACTCTACTTGGTACAGCCTCCCTGGATAACAACCACACAGTCAATTCAATGGTGAGCTACAATTAGAAATCAAACCATGCCATGCAGGCTCACCTTCTGGGGAGAAGATCGTGGTCCTAGTATCGTACCTCCGCGACTAGTATGGAAAGGGTTAACTTTAATACAGCAGCCTAGCTTTACAACAAATAGACTAACTCACCATCGTGCAAGAAGCTCCAGAAACGAGTTGGAATCGCAAATGCTGGCTGTATACACGTGGACAAAATTTTATCCCACGGCCCGATAGCCCGATAAAATTTTTATCGAGATATGACGTCACTTGCCTACGGTCAGCATCGAGCAAGTTGATGGTGGCGAAAGTTGTTTACCTTTTGAAGGATCACTGTTTCTTGGTCGAGTGCTCTTCCCTCGTCCCATACAGCACTCTCGAAACACTACCTTCATCTAAAACACCACATTCACTTTAAAAAGGCTCACGAAATATATCTAGGTGTCACCAATTCGGGTGCCTTGTCAGCTGTTTGAAGAAGTTATTATCTCTCCTTCTCACTCGCCTCGTGAAAGTAGGCCTCCTAAAGAGCGAATAAGATGGCGTCAGCGAGCGCCACATCGACACGAGCTTTGAGTATGGAGTTCAAGGCACTTCAGAAGGAGCCTGTGGAGGGATTTCTGGTCACCATTCCTGACGATTCTGACTTTTACACTTGGCAGGTGGCCATTTTCGGACCCCCAGACACACCATACGCTGGTGGCTATTTCAAGGTAGGCTCTGTCCCCATACGTGTGGATCTGTGTACACATACACCATGGTTTTTAGAGCATTCTGTCATACATGTACACAAAATGTAGGCCGAGATGAAGTTTCCAATGGACTACCCTTACTCCCCACCAAGACTACGATTCCTTACGCCAATCCTTCACCCCAATGTTTACACCGTGAGCTTTATATACATGTACACAAGATTCTAATACTATTGTATGTCTACATTGACACCCCCCTCCCCCCCCCCCCCCCCCCCCCCCAAAAAAAAAAAAAAAAAAAAAACACTAGGATGGTGAGCTGTGTATATCCATTCTTCACCCTCCTGTGGAGGATCCTCACAGTGGAGAGCTTCCAGCAGAGAGATGGAACCCCACACAGAGTGTCAGGTGAGATTATGAGGTAGCTACTGCACCTAACTATCCATTGCCTCGTGGGATGATTCAACTCAACACGTC
This sequence comes from Stappiaceae bacterium, assembly GCA_964291365.2. Taxonomy (GTDB): domain Bacteria; phylum Pseudomonadota; class Alphaproteobacteria; order Rhizobiales; family Stappiaceae; genus JBDWFY01. The sequence goes on along the minus strand of OZ219967.1, from coordinate 161,882 downwards.
CTTTACTGTCACTGGCATAGCTTCACACGTTCAGTACACTTGATCAACTCTGAACTGAGCTCTGGCCATCTATTGTGTGTGTATGTGTGTGTGTGTATTTATTTGTGTTATAGGGTTGTACATTGTTACATTGCTGAGCTATTCTGTGTGTGTGTGTGTGTGTGTGTGTGTGTGTGTGTGTGTGTGTGTGTGTGTGTGTGTGTGTGTGTGTGTGTGTGTGTGTGTGTGTGTGTGTGTGTGTGTGTGCGTGCGTACATGTAAATCGTCCAACCATGTCTATGTCATACAGATGACCTGAGATGAAAAATCATTGTGATTATTATGGTGACTGTTGCATGCTTTTACTACATACTTTCACACATGTTGGCCGCTTACAAGAGTCCTTGTCCATATGCTTCTGTGTATGTATTCATATATGGACATTGAACACAACTTTAGACATGCCTATTGCTCTTTTTATTTCCTGCCCAGAACAATTCTACTGAGTGTAATATCACTGCTAAATGAGCCCAATACGTTCTCTGCTGCCAACGTTGATGCTAGTGTTCTCTACAGAAAGTGGAGAGACAGCAGAGGAAAGGACAAGCAGTACATAGAGCTAATCAAGTGAGTTAGAACATGATTGTTATGTAAATTCTCACATCGGTAATGTTAAGGTACGAGTGTCAGTGTAGCAAGGCCATGGAGTGCTTGGTTGATGCTGACATTTGCATTTCCTGTTCTAAAAGTTATTCCAGTACATGTACAACATCGATCTGGTATTACACATGCACAAAGGCTATGGCCAGTATTCTGAGTCTCCCCTGTAATAATACTGCCAGCGTAGCTTTTTTTGTTGTTGTTGTTTACTCGCCATAGTAGTATATAATCTTTTGTATTTCAGGAAGCAGGTGGAGAATTCTCGTCGTGAGGCGGAGGTTGACAATGTCAAAGTGCCTACTACACTCGCAGAATACTGTCTCCAATACAAAGCCAACTCCACATCAAGTGCTGACTTGGCAGATGATTTCTTTGATGGTTCTGGGGAAGACGACTATTATATGGACAGTAGTGATGGAGAGGACGCAATGTCTGAACCTAGCTCTGTAGATACTGACCAAGAAATCGCTGAAGACAGCGGGACAGCGTAGTTGCCCCGCCATGCTCACTTTATGTATTCCCATTCCTTCCTAGCACACCAACTCCACTGTACAGTCTCAGTTAAACCTCTCTATCACGATTCATGAGCATAGTAGTCTACCTAACCTACAGGCAAAACTAGTAATGAGAGGGGGCTATAGGCTAGTTTGCCTTCTTTCTGCTAAGAGCCTCTCTCTCTGTCTCTGTGTAAAATTGAGTTGTTTTATTCTCATACTTCTGCTATAATAATGTGTAAAGGTGTATATCACTGTATACTGATGTACATGTACGATGTTTCATGTGGTGCAAAATCGTATACATATTCTTTATTTTGGTGCTTTATAATAATAATTATAGAAAAATTCATCAACATAGAAAATCAATAAAACTGCATTCATGACATTGTGGTAATATTTTTTAGACTAGACTGTAGACATACGAGGGCGGGGTTCAGGATTGTCAACTTCCTGGGATGTAATGGTTTCCATGGCAACATCATACGGCATCTCAGCTTGCTCCCAGAAGTGGTGTATGAAGTCAACCGTTCTGCTTGGTCCATGATCCAGCAACATCGATGTGTTCACTTGGATAGCTGAAAAGTCCTCCCTGCTCTTCCAACTAGCCACAATATGCCTTGCCTTCCTACACCCACAGCACCTGCAGGACACTCAAATCATTATACTACAAGTACAACTTGATGAGAATCTACTGTAAAATTTTCAATCTGCTTACAATTGATCGATATGCCCTCTCCGCCATAAATTTAAATATTTATATGTACAGCTTACGTTTTGTTTGCATACTGTGGTCCCTCTTGGAGGTGAAGAATTCTTCCAGGAATGAACATCAGTGGTTGGTTTTTATCATCTGGTCCATCAACCTGATCTGACTCTACCCTCTCTCCCTTTAGTTCAGCCCTAAACTCATCCATTTGTTTAAGAAATTGTGCAGTGCAGTGTTTTTTCTTGTGGTATTCCTTCTTCAGTCGGGATTTGATGTTGAAAGTCAGACCTACTTCAGGATCACCATTCCATTCCACTTGACACTGCTGGGGGGAATCACCTGTGGCCCCCGATCTGATTAAATAATCCCATTCCACACGTTGCTCCTGAGGGGAATCCCCTGATCTAACTGGAACATAGCGTGTTGCAATATGCTGCTGTTGTGGAGAGTCTGTCTCCTCTGAAACTTCTGATCCATCCATAGTTGAAATATGTGCCTGCTGCAAGCCGCCAGGGGTATTGCTTGTTGTGCCTCGTCTAGTTAGGAAAGGGAGAGAGTTCTCCACTATTCTGATGCCAGGTGTCTTGTCGTCAATGGCCAGATCTAGGCTGTGTAGAGATGTGCTGAGGTTAGCCTTCTTAGGAACTAAGTTGAGGAGGTCAGGCCTTTGGGGGGTGGGGGGTGTCCAGCCGCAACACCCTGTACAGCATAGCACTCTAGGCTTGGTGTGATGACACCTTCCAATGAGGTCTAGTATAGTCATCTTGAGGTAAGTCAGTCCCCTCATGGTCATCCTGGGAACCATATCGTGACCACCAATCACTGATATGATGAAAGCCTCTGTCTTCCTTGCCAACAGATAGCTGTCAAGTAGGAAAAATTTAATTGTTAAATCAATATTAGATTTTGAGACTCACTCAAAGACCGCTCCGGGAGTGGAGAAGGTATAGGCCTTGAGGTGTTGAGTGTGTTCAGGGTGCCTCTCTTTAAATAAGACAGCTAAAACAGAAGCTACAGCTGCCCCCAAAGAGTGTCCGGTCAGCACTAATCTGTACCTCTAAACATTGAAAGCACTGTCAAAGGAATCCTGATTTACGTTTGTTTCTATCTCTCACCTTTTCCATGAGCAGCTGCCTAAAGTGTTGCTTGGCTGTAATGTGTTTGTATATCCCCTGGGCTGCCTCATAGAATCCCTGCATGGAAGATCAATACTGGCTATCGGGTGCATGGGGAGGAATGAGAGAGATTTGTGTGTGGAGTCAACAAATTTGTGGTCAAAGTGCAACTGCCCGGCCCACAGGTAATAATACTACTCACCCTATGAACAAAGCATGGTTTGACACCTAAAAGACCATCACTTATCTCCATCATTGATACCGATACATCTGTCAGTACATCCTAAGTAATAATATAAGATATCAATAGTGATTTATACATGAGAACAGATTATGCACCTTTATTGAAAGCGTTCCCCTGATGGCTATGACCAGATCCTCACGACCTTCTCTCCTGTCCACAGCAACATAGAATGGAACAATGTGCACGCCATTAACAAAAGATGCATCGATAATGTCCTCCCCCTCCACTCCTGCTATGGTCTTGATAGCAGCTAGGTTGGGAAAACCAGTATCACCATCGAATTGCTGGATCTGGCAGCGAGCACAGCAACAGTTACACCTAGCATTGATGCAGAGAGAGAGGGGGCCACAGCAAGGATTAAGGTAGACATGGACAGGCCAGCCATAAGCTGCCATGGAATAGTCCAGATAGTACTTCAACTCCTTGGAAATCAGCTGTATTGTAGATATCGGGAGATATGCATACTATCAAAACAATGATGCGTACTAAGTTATGTAAACTGACACTGATAAGTGCATAATAATCTGAATGTACCTTTCTCTCATCATATGCTAGGGTCGTAGGTCTTGGTGAACTGTAATCACGTCCCACAACATTGTATTCTTTTAACAGTTTAACTGTCACCTGTACAGGGTGCAAATGTTGTACAAATACAAGGGTCAACACAGGAAGCTTTTGTTCTAGACAACTCGATCTCACATTTTTCATTTCTTCTGCTGGGTCTCCTCCAGCTAATCCCCTATGATACACCAAAGCAAGCCGAAAGCCTGAGAGAATATCAGTAAAGGTTAAGTTCACATCACTGAATAATACTCCAAACGCTTTCACAACATCTCCCAAAGCATCTCTTTCAGAGTTGGATAGACCATCACGTCTCAAACACTGGCAGTACTGACGCTTGCAGCGATGCAGCCACAGAGAAGCATCAATGTAATTCTTGTGAACTCCGTGTCCGGGCTTGCTTTCACCATCTGGCTCAACTCTCAGCCTGTCTAGATCTGCCTCAATGTCTTGGATGAGGGATGAGAAGAGGAAACAACCTAACGGATCTAGTAGTATGAAAAATGTGATAAATATGACGGCAAGGATGGCCCAGTCAATTATAACAACAGCTCTGTAGATGATCACAACATTGGAGTAGGAGGTGCAGTTCACTCGAAGCGAGCTCACTGGATCACTAAATACGGTGTATGTGCTGAAGGCGTCCCATACAAACTCAAAGAAATAGATAAACAGAGCAATATAGAGGAAGAACACTATCTTTTTCCGCGGTTCGGTGACAGCTAGACTGCCCATGTTGCTGACGCCCATAATGATGAAGTCGTTGAAAATTCCCGCCAACTGGATCAAGCTAAAACCGATTATGGAAACGTAGAGGATGATTGGAACGGACAGCGACAGACAGCCAGGTCGAAGAATCAGGTAAATGATCGTACCGATGGCCACAAATATCCTACAAGCAAGCGCAAACATCGGATAATATTTTCGTGTCTAGCAGTATTGCCAGATAAATAAATCTTACCATGTTGCTCTGATAGCAAACGCAATGAGAAAGGGGAAGAATACATCGTCCGTGCCGAAGTTGCACCTGATTCGGCAAAGGTAAAGATGGCGCTGGCTCGGAGTTTTGTGGACGATACTCTTCGGCTCCTTAGCTTTCCCTTCTGTCACCATCATTGAGTATACGAGCCCCACCCATTTATGCGCATGCGCAATGCCTTCGCAGACGACCACACAAAATAATAATCAGCTTGAACATGTATGCAAGAAAACAAATACCGATATAGCGAAATTTTTATGCAGTTGCAGGCTAGGTGTCTGTCTTTTCATTATTGTGATTTCTTATCTGAATCACTACTGTTCAGTTCCTCCACTTGCTCATTAAGAGTGTTGATAAAGTCAATGGTTCTTGTAGGTCCATGATCAAGAAGCATTGAGTCATGAATCTGAATGCCAGACAATTCTTCTCTGGCCTTCCATGAAGCCTTCACCATCCCAACCTCCTTCAGACCACAGGAGCAGCACCTGCACGCAGAAATAAAAATTTTAAATGGTTAATCAAGCATTGATCAGGGAAATTCTATACAAATGGTTACCCTAACTCCAGAACATAAACTTGTCAATAATGTTACTAACACTTTCATCTTGTCCACTTGAGTCACCTCAAGGTGTATGATTTGTCCAGGAGTGAACACCATTGGTCTGATAGCCTCAACACTTGATGCTGTACCTGTGTCCTTTTTTGCCACCGAAAGCGCCAGCTGTTCCATCAAAAAACTTTTCCCGAACTTAAGCCTTTTCCTTTCTCTTGTGTCACTGGTCAATGCCGTATGGTCATCATACTGGTCGTGATTATCATCAGTTTCTGTGTTTGGCAGCTTCAGCTCATTGAGATTCACTGCTTGCCTTGCTTCAATAGCTTCTTCATCAATGTCTGGCTCCCACCCACACCGACCACTACAGCATAAGATGCTTTGTTTGGAGTGGTAGCTGTTGTTAATCAAGTCAGCCACTGACATGATGAGGTGCCCCAGTCCTCTAATGGTCATTCTTGGTACCACATCATAGCCACTAACCACAGAAATGGTGAAGTCGTCAGTTTTCTTTGCTAAAGGGTAGCTAAAGAGTTTAAAAAATAATCTTCTTATGTGGAAATACCATAGTGATAATAGCAGGAAACATTGGATCCAATGCTCATGGAAAGCTAATTTTAGAAAAAAAATTTTGCTTTGATCAACCATGTAGGAAAAATGACCCCTCAAATTGACCAGTGCTTAATAACAAGCCACATAAGTGGCAAGCATCACTCACTTGAATACAGGTGGTGCTTTGATCAACCATGTAGGAAAAATGACCCCTCAAATTGACCAGTGCTTAATTGAAGGGCTCGGTGGAAAAGGGTGATAAGCGCCACTTTGGTAAAAAAATGAGTTTGCACCAGTTTCGTATCACCACACAACTCTAGAAGATGCACGCGAAATATTGAATCGTATGCTGCGTTTTAATTGGAATATGCGCATGCGCAGGACGCGTCCCGACATATAGTGTATTGACCTTTGACCTTCTTTATAGCTGCTTTTCTCAAAATAGTGTAAATGGCGCTTATCACCTTTTTCCACTGAGCCCTTCAATTATCAAGCCACATAAGTGGCAAGCATCACTCACTTGAATACAGGTGGTGTGGCAAAATTGATGGCTCTGAGATTCTCTGTCCATTCAGGATGTTTGTGTTTTAGGAGGACGGCAAGGACTGAAGATACAGCTGCTCCAAGGGAGTGTCCTGTCAGCACCAGCCTGTACTTCTGTGGAATCACAGGGGAAAGGATTAAGCAATCAATCTCCCACTACAGTATAAAAATTTTAGATGTTAGCTCTCACCTTGGTAATTACAAGATCTTTGAATGTTTCATTGTCCATAATATGTTCATATATGCCTAAGGCAGCTTGATAAAATCCCTATACAATCATGTACGCAAACATCAATTTGAGTTTAAAACTTGTATGCAAATTATCCCAACTGACCCTGTGGACAAAACTGGGATGAACTCCTAATAGATCATCACCTGCTTGACAAAGACAGGCCGACACGTCTGTCAGAGCATCCTACAAAACAGACACAATGTTAATGGCATAACTATGTTGTTCATGTTAGGTATGGGTCTCTGTCATTTCCTGTTGATCCCATTGACCCCATTCAGCCTAGGAGTCATATCAACTATAACCACTGTCACTTCCAGTGCAAGTTTTGTATAGCTATTCATGTGATTGTGCAATGATTGTAGGGATCTGCAAACTTGCAATTGGGAAGCCTAAATAAACTTTAAAGTCTACCCAAACACACATGCACTCTATGAATACTCTTATGTAACATAATGTCTGGGGGGGGGGGGGGGGGACATTGCAATTGCATAGATGACTGTACTCCAACCTGCGACTGGGGTCAAAGTGAGGTCAAGCAGGCAAGGCGAAATTTTGAAGCTGGTCAAGCAGTCAAGCTAGGAATCAGGGCCATCTTAAGAACGGTCAAAGTCTCTCCAGCTGATCGATGGGCATGGTTAATGCTCGATAGTCAAGGGTCAAGGCCAGATTTTCGGTGCGATCAAGGGGTCAAACATGAAATTTGCTGGGTCAAGATCTTGACCCCAGTCGCTGGTGGAGTACAGGCACTTATGTAGTGTCCCCCCCCCCCCCCCCCCCCGATTACTATAGTGATGGCAAATGCACTGACTTTAATAGAGAGAGTTCCTCTGATAGCTATGATCACTTCTTTCTGGCCATTCCTCTCCACTTTAACCACATAGAATGGGACAATGTGTACAGCATTGACAAACGATGCTGTGATAATATCTTCATCCCTGATGCCAGTCATGGCCTTGATGGCTGCTTGATTAGGGAAGCATTGGTTTCCCTCAAAGTGAGGCTCCTGACATCTGGAGCAGCAACAGTTGCACCTGGCATTGATGCAGAGAGAGAGAGGCCCTCGCACAGGATGGAGGTAGACATGAATGGGCCAGCCATACGAAGCCATTGCAAATGTTAGGTAGTATTTCAAATCACCTACATGCTACATGTGTTAGAAACTGATACATTGTATATACAATCAGGTGTGAAGAAGATGTTAATTTTACCTTCTGTAATTCACTAGTAGTTAATTCCTTAGGATTGCCGGGTGGTTCATAGCTCTCGTAAGCTTTCAAAGCATCCACCGTTTTCTACTCAGTAATTAATATGAATCAATAATTCCAGTTAACAATTACAAGTACCTCTTTGATTAAGTCAGTAGGATCCTTATTTATCTCCCTCATTTTCTCATGGTAGAGAGAGACCAGTTTGAGGCCAGTCACAATATCCAAGAAAGTGTAATCCACATCTTCAAAGAGTACCTTAAAAGCAGCTGCAAAATCACTAAGAGCTTGTTCCTTAGGGGTTGAGATACGGCCTCGTCTTTTATTGTACTTTCCACACAGCTGTTGCAGCCAAATGCTACAGCTTATCTTGTTGCTATGGGCTCCTCGTCTGGAGTGTATAGGATAATCACTGCTGTTTGGCTCTCTCTTCTTATTCCTAGCATTTTCTACTTCAATAATGTCATCCTCAAGATTTCTTAGTCTGGCAGAAAGGAGGCAACGACTGCAGGGATCCATCAAGATTGCATACATACAGAATAAGAAGACCAGTACGCCCCAGTAGGAGAGCACAACCACTTTGTGTACTGTAGCAGCTGTCATATAGGTGGTACAATTGGTCAACTGCTCATCAGTAACTTGGGGACTAAAGACAGTGTATGTGCTAAAGATGTCCCAGCCTATCAGACCCAAATAGATGGCAAACCCAGTATAGAGGAAAATGTCGATATTCTTTCTTGGAGTAAAGTTACGAAGGCTTCCAAAATTGCTAATAATCATGATGACTACGTCGTTGATAACTGCTGCTAGCTGGAGCACCATGAATCCAATGATGGAGGTGCTGAGGAATGGAGGGCTTATGGCTTTGCAACCGGGATGGAGAAATAAGTAGATAGCCACACCCAGTGCAACAAATAACCTGAATGGAAACATGATAGCTTTATCAATATCGGTGATAAAAACGTACGGAACCGTACTTAGATGACACTGACTTACCAGGTAGCTTTTACAGCAAATGACAGAATTGTTGGAAAAAAGAGATCATCTGTGGCAGTGCTGCAACGTATTCCAAATAAACTAAGATGCCGCGCACTGCGGCACTGGTAGCGAATCATGTTCAGATTTTTTAGTTCTTTTCTAATTCTCCTATTTCAGACTAGCGTTTATATCCTTGCCTAGCCTCGCCTCGTCCTCGTCCCCAGACCCGTTTCCAGCTCCGCCCACCCACGCATGCAAGCTCGGTCATGATCGAAGCGCAGATCGGAGGCATGACGTAATCAACGTTTGCGCATGCGTACGCGTAGGGCTAGTGATCGATTGTCGTCAGCCATTTTGTGTTTGGCAACGAGAAAGGGGTTCGGTCTGCTCTTGGTAAAACAAGGAAGAGAGCACAGAAGGCAAGATGATGCGAGCAGCTAGACAGTTTAGCAGAGTTCTGGCTAGGAGCTCGTTTTTGGTAAGTCCACGAGTCGTATTTTAAAAACGATCTTTTCGAAAATCACGTGCTTTCCTCACTCCCGAATAGAGCGCCAAGGCTGCTGTACCCGTCGTCTACCCAGCAACCAACCTAAGATATGCCAGTGGTAAGTCTTTCAAGTTTGTAAGCATGTATAATCGTATTGTTAGCATTTGAAGCAAAAGATTGGAGCAGTGACCTCTTGGTGCACATTAATTAGAAACTTAACTTTTTGTGTCTTTTTGCCTGTGGTTATCTGATAATCGATAAACCTGGCTAAGGTGGTCCATCGAGTGCTGAAGTATCTTCGATTTTGGAGCAGAAGATCATGGGTTTCAGTGATAAGGTGGAGCTGGAGGAGACAGGCCGTGTTCTGAGCATTGGTGATGGTATTGCTCGTGTCTATGGTCTCAAGAACATCCAGGCAGAGGAAATGGTTGAATTTTCCAGCGGACTAAAGGTAGGCTTTGATCAGAATTCAACCACATGTGCAGTAGTCTACACATTTATGAGACATACATACGTAATTACCCTTTGTTAGAGGTCAGATAGAATGCAGAAGCTGTGGTGTTTTATGACCTTGCCTATGTATGAGTGCGCTGCTCAAGATTACATTGTGTGTGCTATATGTGTGTGTGTTTAGGGTATGGCATTGAACCTGGAGCCTGACAATGTTGGTGTTGTGGTGTTTGGTAATGACAAGCTAATCAAAGAAGGAGATGTTGTGAAGAGGACTGGGGCCATTGTTGATGTACCTGTCGGAGAGGCCATGCTCGGACGTGTTGTCGATGCCCTAGGAAATGCAATTGATGGAAAGGTATGTATGCCTGTATGTATTTCCTTTATGCATGTACATGTACATGTGTATGTATGCATATACAAAACATGAAATTGTAACTATAGAATAGTGTTTGCATTGTACATATAGATTGCAGTACAAATTCACAAATTATACAAGTTGCCCTTTGTTTTAGTGCTGTGACAAAGGTTTGTTTGTTTGAATGGTCCGAAGGTCGTGCTAACCTTCAAAGGGTAAAGAACCTTCTAAGTTCATTGCAGCTGACTGAGCATCTACAGTAGCAATAGTCAACCACTTATGTGGCCACTGGGCTGGCCTACAGTCTATTAGATTACTCATAAACGCTCATAGCTGTGCAAGCTGAGCTGAGTACAGCAGATTCATGCACCTTTGCAATAGAAAACTGCTAGGACTAAAACCACAGTTGTAGTTAATTTAATAAGCCATAAGCAACTGTGCAGGAATAGTTTACACAGCAGGAACAAGGTGGTTTTTAAGGCAGCCTCTCTGTTGCAAAGGTGCCTAAATTTGCTGTATCCCTCCCTGAAGAAGCCACACTACACCTTGGAGTTTGCATTGTGAAACAGTTTGTCTAGACCAGAGAAGCCTTAGACACCTTGAAGGTTCGAACAGCTTGAAGGTTATAGCTGCAAAGATTCGAATGGTAGTAAACAACCTTCATCCCAGCACTACTTTGTTTTATTTCAGGGTCCAATAGTGACAAACCAGCGTCTTCGTGTTGGTGTGAAGGCTCCAGGCATTATCCCTCGTATCTCTGTTCGTGAGCCCATGCAGACTGGTATCAAGGCTGTGGATAGCCTTGTGCCCATTGGCAGGGGGCAGAGAGAGCTCATCATTGGAGACAGGCAGACTGGGTAAGAGTACCACCTATAATGGTGATATGTGGTGATTGTCCATCGTAACTGCTGATCTTACAGAAAGACTGCCATTGCTATTGACACTATCATCAACCAGAAGAGGTTCAATGATGGAGATGATGAGAGTGAGTTGGTGATGATGATTTTTATCATTAACCATGTTTGGCATCATTCTTTGTTCCAACTTTGCAGAGAAGAAGCTGTATTGTATTTATGTAGCCATTGGCCAGAAGAGGAGCACTGTGGCTCAGATTGTAAAGAGACTCACAGATTCTGGTACATACAGATATCTACCTCATGGTAGGCATTAATTAGAATACTTTTCTCTCCTCATGTAGATGCAATGAAGTACAGTGTTGTTGTGAGTGCCACTGCTTCTGATGCTGCTCCCCTGCAGTATCTTGCCCCCTACTCTGGTTGTGCTATGGGAGAGTACTTTAGGGACAATGGGAAACATGCTCTTATCATCTATGACGATCTTTCCAAGCAGGTCAGTATTAGTTGGTATTCTTGAGAAGTAACATTGGTATGGGACTTCATATCGTATTCTCTCCTTGTTCAGGCTGTTGCCTATCGTCAGATGTCTCTGCTATTGCGTCGCCCCCCTGGTCGTGAGGCCTACCCTGGTGATGTGTTCTACCTTCACTCTCGTCTCCTTGAGAGAGCTGCCAAGATGAACGATGATTATGGGGGCGGTTCCCTTACTGCGCTGCCTGTCATTGAGACCCAGGCTGGTGATGTGTCTGCCTACATCCCCACCAATGTTATCTCGATCACTGACGGACAGATCTTCCTGGAGACTGAGCTATTCTACAAGGGAGTTCGACCTGCCATCAACGTTGGTTTATCTGTCAGTAGAGTTGGCTCTGCTGCTCAGATCAAGGCCATGAAACAGGTGAACTATAGCTTGTAAATTCACTGTAGTCCTACATAGCACAGAGCACAGAGCAGTCTGGTCCCCAGAAATGAAGGTATGCATGTGGTCCAATACAATTTTTTCGTTCCCTATTGTTGGCTTTTGCAGGTTGCTGGTTCGATGAAGCTGGAGTTGGCCCAGTATCGTGAGGTGGCTGCCTTTGCTCAGTTTGGCTCTGATTTGGATGCTGCCACTCAAGCACTCCTCAACCGAGGTGTGCGACTCACTGAGCTGCTCAAACAGGGACAGTACTGTAAGCGACACACACATCACTCAATTTAAATGCTACAAATGTGTTTTTTGTGTGTGTGTGAGTGGTGAATGAAATTATCATCTCTCTCTCTCTCTCACTCATGCACCACACACACACAGCTCCTATGGCTATTGAAGAGCAGGTAGCAGTGATCTTTGCTGGTGTGCGTGGTCATCTCGACAAGCTTGATCCAGCTAGGGTGACTGCCTTTGAGCAGGGCTTCCTTCAGCACATGCGATCTACCCACCAAGGTCTCCTGGACACCATTCGTAAGGAGGGGCAAATCTCTGATGCTACCGAGGAGCAGCTCAAGGGAATAGTGACGTCATTTGTCCAGACCTTCAGCGAGGCATGACCAACAACACATACTTAGTGGAAAGAAAAACCTGGCATTAGCATGTGGTGCCTTCTTTACTTTGTCTATTATTATAACACAGTGTATTTCAGTATAATATTATTATAATTGTACCACAGTTGATATGTATTGTAATAAAGTGTCTTTCTCTGTACATATATAGCATTTCAATCTATTATAAACATATCGAGATGTATTGAAACTACCAATACTAGTCGTGGGTTTGTTGTAGTATCTGCAACAGTCGACCCTTTACCACACCCGCTCACAATCAGGAAAATCGCCAAATTTAAAATCCGTCAATATTATTTCATGCACTATCGCTCGCGCTCGCAATCGCCAAAATTAAATCCGCCAATGCACTGTTTTGTTCGCCACACGGTAGTACACGCAAATTTTGCTTAAGGTTAGCTAGTAATGAGTCGGTCCAAAAGCTATAATTAGATTTTGCCTTATGAGATGGCTACAGACTAACTTCGCCCACCAGAACCTTGCTGGTTGGTGTCGAGAATTAATCCACTAAATTAGTAGCCATCAAGCAATAGATGGTGAAAATCACTAAAATTTCAATTTTGTACCTGCAAATAATGGTAGCCTAAGCCATTATTATTGTGCATTTTTGCATGTAATGATGCCTTTTCTGCCAGACAAACACAAGCACAAATATAAGAAATTAAAAAGTACATACAATGGAATTAAAAACAGTTAATTGTACATGTACTAGAACTACTCGTGGAAAGTTAATGTCTACAATACTGTTATTCTTGTCCTAGCAGCAGCAGCATCACTGTTCTCTCTCTGTGACTTTCCATCCTGCTGCTACATTGCTGAGGTCATAAGTCAAATCATAGACCTTTGAAGCCCCCACGGGGCAGTGCAGACACACAGATGGCTCATTGTAGTGACCATGAAAGGTCAAGGCGACAGCTACTGCTGTCAATGGGGCAGTAGTCTCTGAGTTTATAGACAGAGCCACCTCCAAAGGCTCATCGCTAACGGCCTTGCCACCAACCTCAACACCCTGCATAATTAGCATAATCAAGGACGATTGATAAATTTCTCCAGTATGAACATGGCAGCCGCATCCCCCTGACTCCACAACTAGAATTATATTATATTCCAGCCACATTATATGGAATCAATAAGCTAGGACCCAGATACAAGTATATGATCACATGCGCAATATTGAATTTCCTCTACATCCAAACATCCAGGAGGATAGGGATCCTCAATCCTAACCAATAATATACACACACTCATACTCACTCACACTCACACACACACACACACACACACACACACACACACACACACACACACACACACACACACACACACACACACACACACACACACACACACACACACACACATGTAGACAGCCTGACCTTGATAAAGGAGTAAGGTTGGTTGGTGTGGTTGTCTAGTCCAGTGATAGCAACGTGCACCGATTGCCCATCGTCACCCTCGGCTTTGGAGGTGCTGATTTGTACCCTCCTCTTGAGGGCAAATGGAGGAACGTCTAGCTGGAGTCGCTGCATCAAGCCTGCCATAAAGTCATCACACTTGGTAAATACCTGCATCTCCTTGGGACCTCCAGGGTGCTGAGGAATACGCTGCAAACTGTACACAGAAAGAATGATATGGTCACCAATACATAACAATAGCTACATTGTACGAATGTTGGGGTGGGGGAGGATGTTGCACCATAAAAGGATCAACTGAAGGCCTTGTAACTTTCCAGTGGACTACTTATTCATCAAGATTGAAGATCTCTTTCTTACTTGCATATAACAAGCTTTCCTCCATTTTCCTGTACCATTTGAGGCATGAGGCAGGCTGGCCTCACCCTCAGGCTAGAGCCAAGAACAATGCACAGGTCTGCCTTCTTTGAGTGCTCCATGGCAGCTGTCAGCTCTCTCTCTGGAAGATTCTCACCAAAGTTGATGATGGAGTCATAAAGAACACCACGACAGGTGGGGTCATCGCACAGGCGAGAGGTCATGTGATTAAAAACACCCGCTGCCTCTCTGCAACCAAGAAAAACAACAGATTATCTACTGTGCAAAAGTGACAATAAATTTTGGTATTATCTCCTAGCACATATGGTTGGAATCTACTAACGCGTATGCAAAGACATGTTATGCATCTCTTTTGGTGCTCACCTTGTTTCAAAATCTCTGAAGTACTGTCTTCCACACTGCTGACATGTCTCTAAGTTAGTGTTGCCATGGAGCTCAGCAAGCTGGGAGGCTGGTAGACCACTACGTCTGTGAAGGCCATCCACGTTCTGTGAGATGGTGAACTTTACGAGGCCTTCTTCATGTAGTTTGACCATGGCCATGTGTGAGGGAGAGGGTAGAGCCTGGAGAATTGGTTTTATGCTTGCCTCCTTGGATCTGGACGCGTCATGTGCCATCAGCTCCCACACACCAGGACCGGTTGAGAGAACTGTGTTCATACCACTTCGAAAGTCAGGAATCCCACAACTATAAAGAAAAAATAATGTCCATTTTAAAGAAGAAAATTATGTTTATTCAAGCATGCATTAGATATAGGGAATTACACTGTATAGCCGCATGCAATAATATGTATGTACGCGTATTATACCTTGTGCTTACTCCTGCTCCGGTGAACATGATGGTGTATTTGCTGTCCCTAATCCACTGGGCAACCTTATCCAGTTTACGGGAAAGCTCTCCCTCACTGTCAAAGAACTCTCTCTTCTCCTCCTCATCCTGGATGTTGGTCAAGCCACGCCCACTGCTCCCAGGACCACGCCCCACTCCAACAACAGGAAGAGTCCGCTCCACAGTCTGTATGTGTACAACAGTGTTAAAATATATTTCTGCATATGTTGTTAAGACATGCATGTACATAGAGCTATGCATAGTATGTGAAAGCAGTTTTGCGGTGTTAGCTTACCTCAGTTGGTTTGAGAACTCCTCTCTTGGCTCTCAGAGCAGCTGCTAGTGGACTCTCATTTGGATCTTCCTCACCTCCAGAAGGGGAGGGGGTGGGATCACCTCCCGGCTCAGAGGAAGCAGGAGGACTAGACTGTTGCTTCTCCTTTGGTTGTGTGCTCTCACTGGTAGCAGAGGTAGCTGAAGGTTGGGCTGTTGTGATTGTCGATTTAGGGGCAGCCCCTCCTTGAGTTGCTGGCACTGATGCCGGCTTCCCAGCTGAAGGAGGCTTCTTTGTAATGGTGATCAATTTGTTCAGGTAGGCCTCCACCTGACGTTCCACTGAGAGAGAGAGAGAGCATAAAAGTCAACACACATAGATCTTCACGTTAGCAACTTACTCTGTTTTTCTAGTAGTTTAGCTCGTTTCAGTTCCTCTTCAGTTGTCACATAGCCCCCTCCCTCTGCAGTTAGAAGGAGAATCTTCAAATAAAACGCCTCAAATTTCAAAGAATACTTATACCTCTGATGACCTTTACTGATGTCATTTGTTTTCCCTGCGGCTTGTATGTCGACACAAACTGGTCATTGCTTTCATCAGGAGGTGGTAATTGCAAGGGCAGCTCAGTCGGGTAGGGAGGTTGGAGGTGAACAAATACATTACTACACTTGACAGTGTAGATGGCCCCAAGTGCACGAGGCTCATAGTAGTAGAGGTGAACATTGTCACATCTCTCGGCAGTCACGGTTGGTAGTTTGTCCTGGGGGTTGATGGAGACAGTCACCTCTTGGCTGGAAATCAACTCCTACATGTAAAAAATAATATGAAAATTGACACTAATTTGAGTGTGTATGGTTACTAGGATGCATATAATTTTGCAAATAATGTACTGACCAGTGTTCCAGTCATGAGAGGCTCTTCAAACTCTACACGCACATCAGTTGATGATTCTACAAAAAAAACAAACAAACAATCCACAGTATGTATCATTGTGTATGTTAAGACTCACCAATGATACACTTTGCAGCTTTGCCATGGACTCCAAACTTACACTGTTTGCAGTTTCTGATAAATATCATGTCTGTTTGCTGAGGAGTCACTGTGATCTGCTCTCCCTCCCTACCAACCTAGGATAAAGTTGGGAAAAGGTCGTCTTCATATTATGGTATAGCTGTTGGTAGCTGTAAAATTAGCTGTGCTTACGTAGTCAGTCTTAGGCTTGTTGAAGAGAGACATCAGCACCCCACGCCGTGCAGCTACTTCGTTCTTGGCAGCCATTATCGTCTATTCTTGATCTTCTCTAGCGGCACCACTTGCACGTATATTTATAGCATTGCTGTACATCATGACACACCGTGCTTTATCATCGCATGTAACTAAAAATAAATAAGGTCGATCAGTGACGCGTCGACGTCATGCCGGTGCCGGTGCCGGTGCCGCACGGAAGTAAGCGCGCGCCGCGGTAATTCAAATTTCAGATCAGCTGTTCATAATTCATACTAAAATTAATTGTTGACCTCTGCGGGCAGGGGAGAGATGGACGGCCTTGGGGGAACAAGGAGACGTTCACGTTCAGCTGTTTTGAGGTAAAATGCGCCAATATCCATTACATTCAAGGTTTATTTCACATAATGTTTGTGTTTTAGAGAAGTTTCGAGCGAGCCCAATATGACTCCCTCCCTCCAACAGCAACACAGCCCACCTCCTAGCAGAAGAAAGAGTTCCCTCCCCAGGTATTTATGAACATGTGTGCATTCCTCTATGTATAACATTTACTGACAGTGTGTATCCTCGTACCAGGCTTCTCTCAGTTTTCAAAGTAAAAAAGCTGAGAGGATCCTGGGTAGAAAGAATCATGTAACATTATTGAAGTGATAATTTGTTATCTTCATTGACAGTGATGTAATTCCTGGACCAGGAGGTAGAGCAAGGGCCGGTTCCTATTTCTCTCGCAGGACGAGTTGCGTTCCCCGGAGCTCCAATGCCCAGCCATTTTCTCTGCAGTACTTTGTATTCTGCAATGAAGTTCGCTCAGCATGCTCCCTCAAGCCTGCATTGGAGTGTAACTGCTTCTGTAATGCTGAGGTCTCGGCCGTCATGCCAGATATCTCACCGACTGAAAACATGGAAACTAGTCAGTTGCTACAACAGGCACACCTTACCAACCTGGAAGAGATGCAGTTTCAATTTTATCTCACAGAGATTCAGAAACTTAACTCTGAGCTCAAAGAGGGCTGTCTCTTTGTCGATGGACTCTATGAACTCATCTCCAGTCGAGTTTCAAAGAAATTGACAGGTACTGCTCCAGTCCAGAGCTGTCCTCGTGACCTTTTCACAGTCCATACTTCAGAAATGCTGCTTTTGCAAAAGTATTGGCACCGACCCGACGATCCTTCCGAATATTCTGTCTACCTCACCATTGCCTCGTCATTTGCGGAGTACATCCACACCACTTACGGACCTCAAGGAGTAAGGAGGTTTCTTCATCAGTTGGACAGCTCTATGCGGGATCCTGAACAAGAAGAGTTCTCCTTCAAAGGTAGAGACATATTCTCACTGGAGCTCAAGTGGAAAAAGTATGCAGAGGCCCAAGTCAATGAGAACTTCCGTCTGTCCACTCTTGGTATGGTGAGGGTTCTTTTTCAACAGCATCTGGCGAGGTATTGGTGCCTGGTCGCTGTCATCCTTGCCATCATTCTTGCAGACGTTGCACTTCACCTTGCCTTTGCCATTGGTTCTGGTCGTTTGGTAGCCTATGGTCACAAGTTTGAGGAGCACTACATTTACAACATTACCTCCATTCTCCAGCACAAAGATACCATAGTTCCTCTCCTCCAGTGGATGGGAGTACTGCTAGGCTCCATTCTACTCCGCTTTATCATTGTCCTATTCAGCAATATTCTTCAGGCCTACATTGCTGTCAACATTAGCAAAAAGCTTCGCCAAAAGCTCTCGGCTCGGCTTCATCATGTCACACCAAAGTTCCTAGATGACCACTCAGCTAGCAGTATCATATCAACATTTGTACAAGACGTTGGATGTGTGGAATCTGTCATTTCGTCTGGTTTACGGACAGTCATCTGGGGAGTACTGATGCTTCTAACATGTATCACGTACACATTGATGATGACTTGGCCTCTTGGAGTATCCCTCACTGTGATTATTATTATTGGCCAGCTTTTTGTCAACACTGTATCGGCAAATCTCTCCCACCAAGGATTTGCTAAAAGCCAGGCTACCAACAAACTAAGCAATCTTCTCAAGGAACAGATTGATGGATTTCACGTCAATAAGCTGTACGGCCTCTCTGACTTTTGGATGCATCAAGTGAACTCTTATCTCTGTCAGCAATACACCAAGAAAGCAAGAAAATCTTTCATCGTGACAAAGTTCAATATGATGTTTCAGATGCTTATACCAAACATCATTGGAGCTCTGCTTACCTTTTCCTTCATTCTTCTTTCGCAGTTGGATATGCTTAGCTTTGAGCTGGGACTCTCTATCTTTGTCTTCTTCACTACGACAGTGATTTCACTAACAGCGGCTACTACTATATTCCCTCAGTTTCAGGCAGCTGCAGTGTCTCTGGGAAGAATCAACGCTCTGCTAAACTATGAGGGACACACTTCAATACAAAAAGGCTATCGACAAGTCAAGCTTGATCCCTCTCACTCCAACATGGATCCCCACAGCTCTGCTGCCCTTCCCGTGGAGTTTCAAGATGTCTGTTTCAGCTACAGCTCGACAGCTGGTCACTGGAACCTCTACAACATCAACTTGAAGGTGGGAGCTGGTGAGAGGGTGGTGATTGTTGGCAGCAGTGGCTCGGGAAAGAGTACCCTCCTTCATCTAGTTATGAAGATGTATGAGCCAACCCATGGATGTGTGGTGATTGGGGAGAACCCTCTTCATCAAGACCAGTCTCCTCAAGTGGCTGCAACCTTTCAATTCAACCACATCTTCAGCATGTCGATTCGTGAAAACATTCGCATTGGTCGACTAACAGCCACTGATAAAGAAGTGCAAGAAGCTACTGAACAAGCTGATCTCCACGCATGGATTACATCCCTGCCTCGTGGCTACGACACAGCAGTAAGCAGTGGAGGCTCATCGCTTAGCGGAGGACAGAAGCAGAGGATAGCCATCGCACGAATGCTGCTCAGTGGTGCTCCTGTTTTTGTTCTAGATGAGGTCACCAGTGCTCTTGACCCTGCAACAGAGGAAAGGGTGTTTCGTAAACTGATGGAGGTGAGTGTTGGAAAGACTGCTATAGCCGTAACACATCGTCTTGATCAAGCTGAGGAGTTTGACCGCATTGTCGTGCTCTCTCATGGACGAATTAAGGAGCAAGGGAGCCACAGTGAGCTGATGGCAGAGAGAGGTGTATACTGGCAGATGAGGACTAGAAGACAAAGCTTAGAGCAAGATGAAGCAGTGCCTATCATTCGTCGAAGAGGCTCACTGCTCACTGAGATCCCCCCGCTCACTGCTGTAGCTTCATCAACTGGACTGCACACAGTAGCTGAGAAGGGAGAAACAATGATTGAGTCCACTATGAACACTACCACTACTGCTAATAACACAGGGAACATTCCCGAAATCAGAATAATCTCACCTGGCCACAGCTCAAGTCCACTTCAACAGACAAGAGATAATTCTGCTCTCACTATTGGTAGCCACCCTCACCCAGTTGGAGCATCCACCCCAGACCCTCGCAATAATATCTCTGTTGGTGGCACAAGAACCATTGTCACTAGCATATCAGACTACACTCAGCACAGTGGATCCACTGTCAGCTATTCATCCAATCAGAGCAGGCCTAGCATCGGACGAGATATGACCATACTCTACTTAGATGGATCCAAAGAAGGGACTACAGACACTGAGCTAACGCTCTACCAAGTTTGAACTGAAAGGTTAATGTCATACTTAACAAAGGCAACATAATCACTCATCAGTTAATTTTTGATTCAAACTCAGCAGCAATAATCACAATTTTTTAATCACTCAATGAATCAGAAATGTATTTTGAAATTAAAATTCACACATCATAATAGTATGACTACTTGAATAAATGATTCAAGACCACAAAATAATAATATTTAGCTAAATTTAAGTTTGAGTTGTTCATTGAAGTCTGCTGTGATGCCAGCCAGTGATGAGACCACACCAAGCAGTCCCACAATACCACTGGGAATATATAGGATATCAAGACGGGACACAGGGATGAAGAAATCTGCACTATTCTTCACCAAATCCACCACCACAGCTGGGTTATTACATACAACATTGTGCAGCACAGAACGCATGGAAACTGCTGTTTCTTTTGAGTCAGGGCTGCTGGAATACTGCTGTAGTCTCTTCCTCTCAACATGAACAGCGCAAAGAAACTCATAAGTGTCTCTCAATAGTCCAAGAAAGATAGCCAGAAGCCAGAACCGGTTGGCGTGCTTGCTCCATGTATCGATGTTAATTCTGACCAGTCTCATTCTGTAGGCCCAGATTAAGTGGTCAATCATCAGGTAGAGGCCGCGGTTCAGTTTGGTGAGAGTAACCAGCAGACGAAGGAGAGGGTTGCGGAGGTGAATGGTCTGAAGGGCAGCACGGAAATTATCAACACTCTTACCAAGACGAAACACTGAAAGAAGAATGTAAATTGTCAAGTTGTAAGCAGAGCTATGCACATGTCACCATGTCACATACAATCAAGGAGCCACGCCCATCCCTAGGTGTGTGAAGGGAGTGGCTCTCCCAGGCAATCTTACATTTCCTAGCAGTGCTGATGAAGCTCTCCAGGTCACGGAGTTTCTTGATCAAGTCAGGGCTTAGCGATCTCTGTTCAAGCAACCAAGACACAAACCTTGATCCGTACTGAACTAGCCTGCGTGCCAAAAAGCAAGGTCGCTATTACCGATTCATACCCTCAATGCAAATTATGTAGACAATTTACCTGCATAGTCGATCTCTACCCGAAGTCTTGTCAGTGATCTTGAAAACTTTCGCCAAGACATCTCCTTGCATAGCCATTGTCTATCTATGCTCTAATAAACTGAAAAACGTAAAATTGAATCGACGTTTCCATAGGCAACAATCAAGCCCGCCCACCTTTTCTTCCAAGATGGCCTCTTCGAGAAGGCTGCGGCAGCTGAAAAGCTATGATGGGAGCGATGAGGACGATTGCCCAGAAGATTACCTCCAAGATCCATCCCTCTGGACCGACACACTGCCACAACCATTCCGAATGGTGGACAGACTGCTCCATGAACTGCTGCACAAGTCATGGGAGATGATTGAATGGAGGGAGCTAGAGAGACAGAGAGAGGCTGCTAAAGTAAGGATACCAGAGATAGTCGAGTGGAATAGGATCGCTGAGGTAGATGAGCTGGCTAGTGGTGGAGATCTATGCTCTGTGCAGTGTGGGAGGGAGGGCTATGTGTTTGTGAGAAGCAGCAGTGGATTCAGCGTACTAAGGGAGGGAGATGGAGAGAGTTGGGAGACACTGGCTCAGTCTGGAGATCTGGAAATGGATGTACATAAATTGGACGTCGTGTGTAGTAGAGGTGTTCATTTCTGTGCTGCTGTGTGCAATAGAGGTGAGCTTTAATACATACATGAATATTGTGATGTTTCTATCATTCAGTGTACATCATGTCATGCATTTCAGAAATCAAGATTTTTGCCCTTATTAAGGATAGATTGATATCTGTCTGTTCAATTCCGTCTCAAGTAAGTTACCGATATTGCATGTTAACTAAGATCTACTTACCCTCTTCTTTAGTCTGAGGAGCATCACAATGTGTCTGGACAGTTCTCGCTGTCATGCTCTCACCTTGGAGTGACCGTATCCCAGGGAGAGTCTGGTGTTCATCTTGACATCTACCTGGTCCCCCTGGACTCATGGTACACAGAGCTCAACCAGTACATGGACAGACTAGCAGCCGCTATGGCCAATGCAGCAGCTACAGAGAACGTGCGACCGAGCCAAATCAACATACAGGTACATAAAATCACATTGTGCTGAAATTATTAATTTTTCCGTCTCAGACTTTATTTTCTGTCCAGGAGATGGTCTACTCCAAGCCGTCCCTGTTGACCGTGATTCATCCTCCTAAAGGCTTTACTCCTTGCCCCACCAATGACCCAGCGGCTGCATTTCAGCGAATGAAGGAGGGAATGAGAGGCCACTTACCAACAGGAGACCTCCACACACTAACGCCAAACTATTTCGACAACAGAAAGAAAGAGTTCATAGCCAAGTATCCTCAGATAGCTGAGCAATATGATGACATCTTAGCACAACTCAACTACTCAAAAAGGTCAGTTTATAAAACAGTTTACCAGTGACTCTATACAAATTCCCTTTATTACACAGTGCACTATACATTGTTTCATTTTTATTCTGCAGTCTTCCTACCTTTCATTTCCTGTACTACATGGAGAACTGCAAGCGAGCTAGGCCATGCTACTTGGCAGTATGGTGGGAAAGACACACACAGCTCTTCATCTACACTCTACCAACCGAAATCAGCAAGAATGCTGTGGCTGCTGCTGCCCAAATCTACTGGCTGATACCTCACGCCAGCACCATTATAGCTACAGCAGTCAGTGAGGACACTAAGCTACTAGCAGTGGGCCAGACCAGGGGAGTGGTGTCCGTATACAATCTACAGACTGAGCTATGTGAGAGGGTGACAGTGGTTGCTCAAGATCCAGATCAGATTACTTTTATGGAGTTCTTTGATAGTGTGATAGCAGTGGGGACTCAGGAAGGTGAGCTGATGGGAATGGCTACAGGACAGTATCGAAATAAACCAGCTTTCTCACTCAGACAAAGGTATCTCTTAAATTGGTTTGCCTATTCATGTGCATTCCCCCTCCATACACACACACACACACACACACACACACACACACACACACACACACACACACACACACACACACATAATCTCATGTAGGGTGAAGAAGCAGATGGATACACATAGCAGACTTTTCAAATCCAGTGGCTATGAAATTGACAGTAAAATAGTGGGACTCAGAGTCAACTCTGCAATGCCATCAGTGGTAAGGGTTGATGAATTAGCCAACAAAATATTAATCCCAAAATAATTTCTCTCGTGGTAGGTGAGCTCGATACATGCTGATGGTAGTGTTATTCTGTGGAGTGTTGATGATCAAGAAGCTCTCTGTAAACTGTGTCTTCCGTCAGCAGTCGTCTCTGAGCAGTGCCTGTACACCAGCGATGGAAAGAGGCTACTGGCTCTATCAGGTAGCAGTTTAACCGTAACTCAATATCTGTACTGTCTATACTTGTGCATGCCCATGCCAATAGGTGAGGACATTGGTGGTTTGATATCGTTCGACCTGAGCAGTCCTGCTACCAGTCGGCTGCTCTCCAAACATTGGAAGGAAAAGACCAAAGATCATCCTTCGCAAGATTTGAAGGAGGACATCAGCACTGGGAACATCATGGAGGTAGTGGAGGGAGAGCTACAGAAATATCTCAAGCAAAGGTATAATTATACTGTTACTACCATCTTGTGAATCATATATCTTCAAATTTTCTCATTAAATTTGTTAGACTTTTTGATCGTGAAGCCAGACTTGCAAGGTATAGCAAGTATTGGACTGACCTTGATGAACTACTCAAAACACACAAATAATCTCATAATTAACACATTGTACAATTCTACACTATTCTCAATGTCTGACATTGTTATAATTATCACTCTTCATTTTGATTTGGGAATATCTCATCTCCTGAGAACAGGTCCAGTGGCTTTACTCCCTCCTTGTTGGATGGTAGCTGCCTCTTACAAGGACTCCCATCACCACTGAGGTCAATCCTGCTACCGTCTACTCCACTCTGCACCTTGCGTTGACACTCAAGGGGAGATACAGTGTTAGGAACAACCTGTTCCATGCCTGTCAAAGCAAAGAAATATCAAATTAATATTCTTGCATATGTTGTGGTCTCACATGCAAACCTCTTGTTTTATAGTATGTTTGTTTTCTCTCTACAATGATGACACTGTTTGGCACTCTTGAGGCAGGTGAGTCCAGCCTAGCTCTCTTACTGCTGCTGGGCCCTGCAGTGGGACTGGGACTCATACCAGTTGATACTGTCAATGGAGAACTCCCTTCTCCATCATACTGGCGTTTTCTGCCAACTAGAAATGAGATTTTCATTCACAAGTATTAAAAGCAAAAATTTTCTTTGTTTGGCTCCAACTGACCTCTGAGTATTTGTCTGAGGAGAGGGCTGCCAGAGTAGACTGCTCTACCTCCACTGCTAGCAGTGTTGCCGGTATTCTCTCCCTGTACTAGCTCAGGTACCTGTGCAGCTGCTGGTGAGCTGCCAGCCCTAGTAGTGGTGCTGGGCAGTAGTTTCTGAGAGAAGGCTCCATGTTTGAAGAAGGGAGAGAGGCTTGGTGAGCTAGGCACACACTGGTTGTGGTACTGTTCTAGTAGAAAGCTGAGAGAGTAAGGTGAGCTGTGCTGGTAGTAGGGAGAAGATGAAGAAATAGTCACCATCTTTGGATTCGGGGCAGCTGCCTCAACGGTCAAAATAATTTTTATTTTTCCCGGGATTTTTATCTTGTGCGCATGCGTTAAGAATTCCTGCACACCGACTCCACGTGGTCAGCAAGAAAACACGCAATCGTCGCGTTGTGTGGTGCCACATCAAAGGCAGCGTAGGATATTGTGAAGCCATTAAGACGTTGGCCAGTCACCAAACCGCGGAGATCCAAGATGGCTGAATCGAGTGCACCGAGTTCTGGTGAGTCGATTGTGGAAAATTAAAAGACTTTAGGTGATTTGATGATGTTGTTTAATATTGGCACACAGACCCCCTGTACGTGTCTGAGAGTACTGGCAGTGATGAGAGTGGGCGTGGCACAGAGGAACAACCTTTCAAGACAATTCTACAAGTTAGTTTTAAGCTTTATCTTTTAATGTATGAGCCATAGATCAGTGTTTTTGATGGTGATTGCCTTGTCAGGCGATGCGATCAGCTGGCAAAGAGCCATTTCCAAAGATCTATGTCGACAGCAAGACAGAGGGAGAGGTATGTTAATGGAATTATAATCTACTATGACATTACTACATTTGTTGCCATAGCGATGGACAGAAGCATCACAGAGCCAGATGAAGAAGATGAAGAAACTGTTTGCAGCCGAACAACGCAAGCAAGACAAGAACCAAAAGGCACTGGTGAGTGAGGCATACACGAATGCTGAGGATCAACATGTATGTTATGGACTTGTGCATTTTGCAGGAAGAGGCAGCTAGGAACAGAGAACAAAACTTAGAAGAGGCTAAGTCAATCATAATCTCTGAAGACACTTCTTTACCTTCACCTAAAAAGGTAATAGTTGTACAGTTCGTAGCTAATCAGTTGTTTACTGATCATTAATTTTACACACGTTTTACTGTGTGTACACTAGATCAAGATTCGTGATGGAGGTGCTAGTCGTGGTGAGAGGGTAAAAGTCAGTGGGTGGGTCCACCACCTTCGTCGGCAGGGTACATCGCTGATGTTCCTTGTGCTGAGAGACGGGACAGGCTACCTCCAGTGTGTCCTCACAGGGAGCCTATGCAAGACATACAATGCCCTCACTCTCTCCACCGAGTCAACTGTCACTATCTATGGAATGCTAAAGGAGGTGCCTGAGGGGAAAATGGTATGTCCAGATATCGTACAGTATTACGCTAGAAACTGAAGGTTTTTGGCTGGATATTAAAGAATACAGAGTCCCACTACTGGTATTAGTTTGTTGATGTGGTTGCAGACATGGTTTGGTTAGGTACGTGGTCGTCACGTAACTTCTGTCGTTGTTGACCTTTTCCATATAATATTTTAATTTTGTTTATGACAGTAAAGCTCCCCCCCCACACATACACACACACATACACACACACACATTTGCACTCACACATGCACACACGCACACACACAGGCTCCAGGTGGTCATGAGTTGTCTGCTGATTACTGGGAGCTGATTGGTCCAAGTCCGCCAGGAGGAGTGGACAATGTAGTTAATGAGAGTGCCCACATTGACGTCCAGCTCGACCAGAGGCACCTCATGCTAAGGGGAGAAACGGTACATGTACACGTATGTAGTATGTGCTATTATTAATTTTACTGAAAGTTTGTTGCAAATGATAAGCAGAGACTATAGAATCTTAAGGTTAACTTTCTTATCGATGTGCATCTTCTGTAATGTTTTATTAAACATTATCATAATATTATTATAAGACTGTATCAACTATGGTACATGTAGTATAAACATACACTACATTCAACTACTACGAGTATTAGTGTTTGTTACAATAGTTATAATGTGACAGTGTATTTTACTACTCGTTCTGTTTTACTATTTCATGTATAGCTGTCAAAGATCTTTAAGCTTCGCTCGATGGTGACACAATGTTTCAGAGAGCATTACTTCAGTCGAGGCTATGTTGAGGTACTATCCACTGCATGGCTATCGCTTCCTATAACGTGCAGCTATTAATAGCATCATCCGATTATGGTGACTTTGCATGATGATGTCATGATGATGTATTGTTATTGCTTCAGGTGACTCCACCCACTCTTGTCAAGACTCAGGTGGAAGGAGGCTCCACACTATTCAAACTCGACTACTTTGGAGAAGAGGTAGAAATCAATAGTGTATCATAATAATAAAGTTAACCCTTTTACATCTCGTCTGTCCAGGCCTATTTAACCCAGTCGTCACAGCTTTACCTTGAGACGTGCCTCCCATCTTTGGGTGATGTATTCTGCATTGCCATGTCGTACCGTGCAGAGCCATCACGCACTCGTCGTCACGTTGCTGAGTACACCCACGTGGAGGGGGAGTGCCCCTTCATTACCTTTGACGAGCTTTTGGAAAGACTTGAGGATTTGGTAAGCTCATTTGTTTCCTCTGATCAAGCAACATTTTGTAGAAAGCTTTAGAGTTATTATCAACATTGTATCCATTGTTTTTCCACTGAGAGTCACCCTCTCTCTCCCAAACCAATGCAAGCATCAACTGTTTACCATCACATGTACGCATGACCTACTCACTGTAAGCAAACAGATAAGACATGTCTCACAATTTCAGCCAATTCCCTACCTCATATGATATGATACACAAACAGCCATTGTGCAATTTGTTTTAAGTGTGTGATTGAGCAATGGGTGATTGTCCATGTGCATTATCATTATCTTTTCTTCTGACATTCATTTGTAACTTTCATCTTAAGTACTTTATCGTCTCTCTGACTTGCCTCTTTCAATCTATTATCATTAAAATCATTTCTCCCTCGTGCAGGTTTGTGATGTGATAGATCGTGTTCTCAAGTCTCCTCTAGCCCCAATGTTGAAGGAGCTACATCCAGTGAGTACACACTCGTAGCTATGATAGGATGATGGGTGAGCTTCACTGTTGATTATTTTCTATCCACAGAAATTTGAGGCTCCAAAACGACCATTCAAGTGAGTGTGTGTGTGATAGGTGTCCAGTGTTTATGAACATGCCCCCATGGTGTGCACATAGTGTATATCTCTCTCCCCCTCCCTCCCTACCTTAGGAGGATGAACTACTCTGAGGCGATAGAGTACTTGAAGGCTAACAACATCAAAAAGGATGATGGAACATTCTATGAGTTTGGAGAAGACATTCCTGAAGCTCCTGAGCGTCAAATGACTGACCAGATCAATGAGGTAATGATGATGTAATGCCTTGTACTTCAATCCTGCTTGCATGTTTTGGCCAATTAGTGGGAGTGTATACATGCTGTACTAGTATTGCACTCTCCATTCCAAAGTATCTCAGCATAGCTCCTACTACATAGCGACAATTAGTAAAATTACCACCATTCAGTCTCAATTACTGAATTCACACACGCACATACATGTACACACACCTTCCTAGCCGATATTTCTGTGCCGGTTTCCAGCTGAGATCAAGTCATTCTACATGCCACGCTGCCCTGAGGACAACAGACTCACAGAATCTGTGAGTTTAAATGTTTAGCAAGTACTCCTAATCTGAGTGTAATCATATTTAAATACATGTTCATTGCCTGAGTAGACACTGGAGTGGTATGCTAATGGGGCATTTTTTCTGTATGCCTAAGCAAGCATTAGGCGTTTACTCTAAGATTGAATCCGTATTAGGCATATAGCGTGCATGTAGGCATGTAATGCGGAATCCCCTTTGGATGCATTTCACATGCTTACTCCATGCACACACACACACACACACACACCTCACTCACTCTCTGGCTAGGTTGATCTTCTAGTTCCTGGTGTTGGTGAAATTATTGGTGGATCCATGAGAACATGGAAGGAGGTGAGTCACAACGTACACTAACATCTGGTATCTGAAGTGCTACCTGAACTTTATTTCACTGATTTACATGTAGGATGAGATGTTGGAGGGCTACAAACGAGAAGGGATTGACCCCTCACCTTACTACTGGTACACCGACCAGGTAATCCGTCATCTTCAATCCCATTATAATTATTTTAGTGCCATAAATGTAGTCCATTATGCTCCACTACTACCTCGTTCAATCGGTAGTAGCTACACTTTGCAACATCTATCGTTTCCATCTTTAGTAAATTTCTTCTTGTTCATGTGCTGTAGTGGATAGTGAAAGGATATTTAAATACAGCTTTAATGTTCCTTTTGTCCCATGGCAGAGTCGGCTTTGACAGCCTACGTGTGTGCTAACTATATGTCTATAGATAGCAATGAAATCGGATGAGTTGTCAACTTGCTAGTCTCGTTTGTGTGGCTTTGAAAGGAATAAACATTGCCATGTTTAGCGCTTTTAGCTCATGGTTGAGCATCTCTCTCAGTCATCACACACTCACTCCCATTGCCAACTCCATTTCCTGTCTCTCTATCCTCTGACTGTGACAGGGCTTCTCCTATAGCACCATCACACTTGCTATATATGTAGCCACGATAATGTAGCTATTGTTTATATCCAGCACACGCATGCTCTTTGTAGTTTTGTCATGGCACATAGTATGCTCACTATATTATCTCCTGTTACCTACTACAAGTATGTTGCATATAGGTGCTTACTGCAATGACGTGTGGGTGATGGGAGAAATAGTTGTGCAAACCATCAAATTTTGCCAATTATCAGGTTATAGTGTTCTAGTTTACAGCTACATAGTGCCATTGGTGATGTTTATTTCACCTGGCCATTGTTGGAATACACTGTTGGACAGGAAAATTTAACATCACCCTGCATGGAGATGTTTATTTTATTCAGTACATTGTATTATAATCATGAAATACTCTCCATTACAATCTTCTTCCTCTCTGTGCACTCGCTCACACACACACACACACACACCTGCCCTGCAGCGTAAGTATGGTTCGTGTCCCCACGGTGGTTATGGTCTTGGCCTGGAGAGGTTCCTGACGTGGGTCCTAGGACGACATCACATCAGAGACGTCGTTCTCTACCCTCGGTTTGTCGAGAGATGCAAACCTTGAGCATACAGACAAACAAGTGATCGATAGCAGCAGTATTACTGCTCTCCTAAAACAGAAGAAATTAATGTAAATAATTTTTCCAAAGGAGATATGTTAGGAATATGAATCATTTATTTAAAACAATCTTGCAAATTGATTTAGGGCATCAGAATTATTGGTCAACCCGCATGCGATGATTGTACTATGGAGGCCACTCCTCCGTGCAGCCCGTTTCCTTCCGCTATTCCCATAATAGCGGACAAACTCTCCTGGCAAATCATTCGCACCGTTTGTTCGATAAAGAAGGTCTTTGTTGTAGATCGACGTACTACAGGCCGTGCTTCTCGCGAACTCCTGGTCTGGCCGCGCCACACGTACGAACATACGTGGCCTGTCAACTCGATCGATCGAGGACATTGCATGAATTGATGAATACGTGATCGAACCGTGACCGAGGTGTGTAGAAAACACACAGAGAAGGACTGACAGCAATGGCGTCTACTGGAGATCCTCCTTCATCAGTTCCGTCTAAGAACGGCGGTGGTTCGGTGGTGGGGATCACCGTCGGTGTAGCTGTGCCCATCATACTGATCGTAGTAACCACTGTCATCATCCTGATATTGCTGCTAGCCTACATGCACTACAGGTCAAAGCAGGAGAAAAAAATGGACGGCTATATGAGCGTCCCTCCTGAAGACATAGATAGGAGTGGCTATGTCGATGCCGGGCTCCCTCAAAAGACCAGTGCTCCACCAACTAAGAAACAGGTTCCCATTATTGGAGGAGCAGTGTTGCCTTACCCCATGAAACTAACCAAGCCAGCTAGAGTTCAAATTGAGGACCCCCAACCTCCCTCCACGTTTGTGCAGGCAATGCAATTGGACAGTTCAGGAGGAACAGGATACCAATTCAGGGAGCCACAGTCGCTCACACCGCACGACATTAGGCAGTACCAGAAGCAGGGAAAGAAAAGAAATGGAAAACACAGTCGGCTAAACAGCAGCGGATCCAGCGATAGAGAAACATCCTCCTCACCCAATGCAAGTCAGCTGAATGAGAGGAGGGTATCTGGTCAGTCCAGTCCAAGACTAGGTCAAGCGAGTCCCAGACCGGGGAGGAAATTCTCCATTCCCGTGGTGCCTTTAGACGAGAATCAGCCAAAACTACCCGAAATTTGTCTCCAGCTGACATATCGAGAGCAGAAGAACAGACTGACCATCAAAGTAGAGAGAGTCGCTTACCTCCCATTTCGAGAAGATGGCTCCACTATGGATGCCTATGTTAGGCTATTCTTTATCCCCAAACTGGCTGAACTGCCTCAGAGAAAGACCTCCAAGACTCAGACACAGAGGGGGACGTCCCCTGTCTTTGATGAGGAGCTGACGTATGAGGCAATGACGCCTGAGGAGGTCATCAACTCCACACTTCACGTTGAGGTGCTGGACTATCGCTCATATGGCAAGCACCACAAACTGGGACAAGGTGATCTCCCACTCATACAAGTCAAATTTGAAGCAGAAGTGGCATCCATTACTCTACCGCTACACCTACCAAAGGTGTGTGTGTGTGTGTGTGTGTGTGTGTGTGTGTGTGTGTGTGTGTGTGTGTGTGTGTGTGTGTGTGCGCGTGTGTGCGCGCGCGCGCGCGTGTGTGTGCATATAGTGATAAAAGCTTCATGAAAAGGTGACAGATACCAAAAAATGTAGCGCCAGATACAAAGAAATTAAGCTTCAATTGCCACCTGTTATTGAAACAGTAGACATTCTTTTGACACTGTGTTGCACTTTTTTCTCAATTAAGTGAAAAAATTTACCTCTGCCCAGATCATGAGCTAGAATACATAATGGTGTTGCAGTGACTTGAAGCATACTAGTACAGTATGCATGACATTGTAGTTATATGGCTGTTGTGTGCAGTTGTAGTCTATAGAAACCAGGAAGCCATCACACACACACACATACACACTCACTCCATCCTTAAGGAAGAGGAGCCCTAACTGCCAACTCTCTCATTTCTATATCCAAGTTCCTTGCTGCCTTTTTAACTGGCTAGAGGGGGTTTTCTCTGCCACAGTCATAAGTAATCTTCTTTAACAGTAGAACCATCAAAATAAGCCTGATAGTTGGTGCTCTCTACTGCATCTCTACACTCGCATTATGGCTAAAGTATTTAATATGATTTCCTTAGCATCAGCAGTACTGTCCTCATATTGAAAGCATCAACAGTCTTTGGTTTATATAAACACTGCTAGCATTGTATGTACTGATAGGGAATTCACAATGCAAGTACATGTGTACATGTGTGGTGTGTCTCTATGAAGAATCGTGACATTTTCCAATGTTCCTTCATTAATTCATTGATAAATTTGACTAGCTGGATAACCACTGTGCAAAACTGTATTGTGTGTGCACACACTGTGTGAAGAGTGTGTGTCACCATCCACTCCATCTGCCAATACCCTCTCCAAACATGTACCTGGCCTTGTTTTAGTCAACAATGACTTACCCTCATGTGATGGGCCAACATTGTACTATTGTTACTAACTTGCTTCCCCTCTCTCTCTCTCTCTCCCTCCCTCTCAGGTCAACGAGAACCTTGGCACAGTGTTGCTCTCTCTATGTTATAGTCCTGAAGACAAGAAGCTCAGTGTAATTATCCTCAGAGCTAAGGATCTCAATAAGGGAAATGCAAGGGAAACAGGTATGACACAGCCTATGAAATGTGTGTACATGTGTGTACATGTGTTGGCTAGCTAGATATTATCAAAAGTATAATAATAATTATTATTACAATAATGTGTGGCTTCATCACAAGTGCCGATGCTTGAAACTTGTAAGTATTTGACTGGCCTTTTGTTGACAAGGTGTAGCTGGTTGGTTAAATAAGTTGAGTTCCTTGTAGCAAGTTGTCCTGCATCCTAGGAACCGAGTACTGACTAGTATCACTCCATGTAAGGTGTGTATGTGTCCTTGGCCCTTAGCTTCATATGCTGAAGGTCACACACTAATGCTTGATAGAGATTCTAAACGAGGTCTAGAGTATAATAACAACAGTAACGGGGGAGGATGATCATTAATGTGAACTAATGAGTCCATCACACTTTTATAGCAGCGGATCTCTGCTGCCCGGCCAACCATGCATAGTAAGTGTCCCTAGTGTCAGCTTATTAGTACATTAGTTTGGTGATTGATGTGTTTATGTTCTGTTTGCTGTTTATTTTTGTGTTGTTTTTGTTTGTGTAGTGTCTTTAGTGATGGGCTAGTTCATTTACAAGAAAATTATGGAGAGAAAGTGTTTATACTTTCACAAATTTTGTCCTTCAATTTTACCTATTTATTTTGGGTGTTAGGATCACTGATTTATTGTCCTTTATTCAGATGCTCAGGCCAAGGTGTGGATCACTAGTGGAGGGGATAAGATCCTTGGACGATTGAGGACTCGAAGAAAGCCTCAGAGTTGCTCCCCGATCTTCAATGAGGCACTAACGGCAACCGTAGAACCAAGCCAGATGAAGAACATTTCCGTCAACGTAGCCCTGACCAATGAGAACAAACAAGCAATGAAAAAGGAGCTTGGACAAGTTATCCTGTGTGGGCAGGCATCAGCCGAGGAGTTTCGACATTGGAATGACATACTAGCCTCACCAGGCAAGCAGATTGCAGAGTGGCACGAGCTCAGATGAGGGTGTAGTCAATGTGTGTGTGTGTGTGTAACTATGGAGCTGTACAGTCAGCCATGGCTACTTCATCCAAGTGTGTGCTTTATGTATCTGTGTGTGTATTGTCATAGTTTGAGTATGTGTACCCTCTCAAGTAAAAACAATGTGTATGATGGTCATTAGTGCATGGGTATGTATAATATTAATATTGTTCTAGTTTATTGTCTTTAAAATTATCATAATTTTTTTTACACATCACATACAATTGAATTTCACTTTCAGTATTTTTATTGCTCCTACGCATGTACACATAATAACTATTATGTTTTTATCAATGACAACAATTAATTTGCATGCAACAACTTGCATGGATAGATCTATGATAATACAAAGATAGAAAAGTTTAACTGAACATCGTACACACTAACACATTGGTGAGGAATTGTCTCGAGCTAGATCAAAATTTGTCTTCTCCTTCATGGTCAAACAGTGCAACTGACAGTTGTATCCTGGAATAAAGTATGGTGTAATTTTGTCCAGCAGCATCGCTGCACACTCCCTTGTCTCCCTCTCCTCCTGCCATTCCACTGCAGCCTCTCTCTCCATCGTACACCTGTCTCAATCCTTTATCGGTTGCCTTGACAATTTCATAGCCCTTCTTTATCAGTGTCCTGTACATCTCCTCCATATTAACACTATTGGCCATGCCCTTGGCTCCAGGTGCTTGAGCTGTTGCTGCTAGCATGTCTGCAGCATAGAGACACATTACACTGTTGGAGGCCACATTCCAGTAGCCAGAATGCTCTGATATAGAGGTTGCCACTGTTTCATTCTTTGGCATTGGTTTTAAGATAGAGGGATCTGCAGTGGAGAAGAAGATGGGGATGTAGATTTGCTGACCTTGCAAAGGAATGCTCCTACATCGTTCTACAAATCCAACATCAAATTCTAAATCGAGGTCAGCTAGAAAGATAATGTCATTTGGTCGAAGTTCTCTGATGACGAGTGCTATACCATGATCACGAGAGAGAAGGCTTGGTGACTCTAATACTGTGAATGATGCCTTGGGGTATTCTCCCTCATACCGGCTGAGTAGGGACTTTGGGTCCAGCACAGAAGCTGTAGTGGATTTCCTTAGTGCTCTCTCGTTGTTGCTGTTCATCTTCACCACCATAAGATTGATCCTCTGGTCATTGTCAAGAATCTTTTTCAGCATTTCCATGAAATGTTGAAAATTTTCATTGTGTTCTACTGTCATGAACACTGCAATGGTGATGTGTTTCCCTTCTACACCTGTTGCTCTCAGTCGGACAGGATTCACTTCAAGGGAGTCGAATTTACGAGATAAAGTCACTCTAAAGTGCTTAGCTGGCAGTGAGAAATCATCCTTAGTCTCCGCGGTAGCTACCTGCTTCCCCTCAAAGTCAATGATGTAGCCAATCCCAGCCTGAGGATCAACTTGGTAGTAACCATTGACGATTCTCTTGTAGGTGTAGCTAGCCTCCTCATCCCAGCTGGTCAGATACTCCATGGCCTTCTCCACTAACACATTGAGCTCTCCCTTCCAGACAGCTGGGATTTTCAAGGCTGGAGAGCTTTCTTCCTCAGACATGAGCAAGTTACTGTTGATGAGTTTCCATGACATGACATTGTCCCTGTTGATGGCCGTTTCTTGCTTATCCTCCTGAGTGTGGATGTTGGTTTGGGGCAGTAGATCATCCATTTGGTCGAGAGAACTCTTCATCTCTTGCAGTAGGTGCTGAGATTGATTCAGCCTCTCAGCCACTATCAGTTGGTGGATATCAAACATCAGTTTAGGATCCGACATAGGGTAGATTGTCAATGCTCTATCCAGAATGTATCGATACTTTGGCTCTGTAATTGGCCCTCCCTTTGCCTCATTAACACACCTCAGGAACAGCTCATGGGGATGCCCCTCTTTATTACACTGGAGACGAGGGACATGGCGACGTATGCACTCTCCAAGAACACAGTTTGTACGATATTCAAGTTTTTCACAGTCTTCTATTTTGGAGCACACTTCTTGCATAGTTTGCTGACTCAGCACACTGCCAGGTCCCGGCATGCACACGCGACCAATTGGAACTCTCTTTATTGGCTTTCCAAGGTAACCATAGTGATAGTGAAGAGCATCCACCTCAGCTAGATAATTTTCAAGGGAGTGTGTTTTGACGTAGAGGTCACTGTTAGCGATAAAGAACCACTTGGTTGAGTTCAACTTGTGCTGGCAGAGATATCGCAAAACTTGCAGCTCTGCTGCTACACTTGAAGATGTCAACTGGTGAACATTATTTGGAAAATCAGCTCCTCTGTGCAGTTCTAATTCCTTCTCTCCTTCAATGAAAAATGCAATGTCAGCAGGCTTGATCCCCCCAGCCCATGTGTCATTGAGCAGTCTGATATTCTCTAACTTTGCCTGTTGACCAGTTGCAGTAGCCGATACAATCACAGAGTAGAACACCCGAGACCTTATCTCTACTTCATCTGAGAGTCTATGTACCCTGTCACTGTCCTGGTTGCCATGGTGACTGGGTTGCCGAGGCTCCAGTTCCTCCAATAGTCTCTGCACCTGAGCCAGCCGCTTATCAACAGGGGTATCCCCCTTTAATAAGTCACCCTCTCCTGCAAAATAATTGTTAATCATTACTACATCTCTCAATATATCTGCACACACCACTAGCATGTGGAAATGTGGCATTCTCATTCACTTGTGCCTCTGTGTATACATAGTGAGGCTAAATAATATCATGATTCTGCTAGCAATACGACTTATATCTAGTAATAATTATTTACCTAAGCTGATGTAGATGTCGGTGATGACCCCAGCTGTAGGAGAGTGTGACGGTCTGACAACAGCTAGCGTGGATATGGTCAGGCCTATCACTACACCAGCCAGGAAAGGCATGAGGCCGGCCCCTGAACAGGGGCCACGCCTACCAACGTTAACACCAGGCATGCCATGGCCAGCAATGGTCTTCTCTCTCTTCTTTCTCTCGACGAACATCTCCTACAAGCGTGTAGCATCCCTAGATCCGTTATCCCTCCCTACTAGCAGCTAGAAGCAATAAAACATCGCAACCGATAATTGATACAGGAATGCACAACTTTGGAAAGCTTACATTCCATAAAAGCATTAAAGTTGAAATCATAAAAAAATGTTAACAGGTCTATTTATTTTTCTTGAGTGTTCTTTGTTTCTCAGCATGTTGTACAATCTTCTCATCGACCCTGAGTCCCTTTCTCTTCCTCACGGTGTTCATGTATCTCCTAGCCATATTATCTGAGTCTGCCTTCTCTCCAAAGTGAAGCAGCTCTTCCTCTGTTGATGGAACCCAGAATGGATCATTCGAGATCACCTACACACAAGTGGAGAGGGAAATAGAAACATCATCAAAATTAACACTGCTTTCATTGTGTTGCATGTCAAAGCATTTTTTGTAGGCAGACAAACATCAATTTTAAGCAAACTTCCCGTCAAAAATTTAGTATTCTACTCACAGTGTGTATGGATGCATGCTTATGCCTGAGGTGTGGGGACATACATCTATCATGAGATCTCTGTACAATATTCATCTTACCTCCCAATGGCTGAATATGAGCTGTGGGCTTGCTAGACCACTTGTCTTCTTTCTCACTTCTTCAGCGAATCCAAAACTCTCTGCAACAGGCAACACAGCACTGATGTTGAAGATGGCCGATCCTTCCTTCATCTCCTCTGACAAGACACGGCCATTTCTCCTCCCCAATACACCATAGAGCCGGCCAAGGACCTCTGCAGTAGCTAGGATGTTGCAGGAGTACATGGCAACCATTAGCCTAGCAGGCTGGGCCAGAAATGCCTTACGACAACCTTCCTTCATGGCTGATATCAGCTGCCCAGAGAAGGGACCATATGTCTCAGTGGCAGCCCGTGCACTGGAGGTCTCTGGTGAATCATTGGTAGTTTGGCCTGTTTCACTAGTTGAGCTTGGTGTGGTCAGACCTGTTTGACTAGATGAGCTTGGTGTGGTCTTTTCTGTCGACTCCAATGTGGTGATTGTTCCTATATTACTATGATTGGATGAATTCAATGTTGTCAGTCCTGTTTGATTGGTTGTGGATGATGTAATTTGATCTGTTTCACAAGACATGTAGCTCCACTGTCTCAGTATGAACCCGACTCCCATCATCGGCTCCTCACAGAGAGGCCCTGAGAGAGAGGTCAGCTGAAATCCGCTCAAGATGCTATTATCATAGTCTCTCAGTGTTGGTCTAGCTTGACTAGCCTGCTCTAAAGCAGAGCTCCATACGCTCACTCGTTCATACCCGTCAATCCCGTTTAGCAAGATGTTAGGACCAGAATTCCTTGGACCAAACGACCAAATAAGGTCGACAGCCTGTTCCCATGGAAACTCAGTGTTTGGTGGGTCAGCACTGAAAGCTGATTGGAGGTTGCTTTTAAGATTACGGAGAGCTTCAAGTGTTTTCTGATTTAGTTTGATTTCTTCTTTGGCTGTTCCACTGATAAGGAGGTGGAGGCTCTTCAAAATATTTGTATTCTTTTCTAGTAGCGCTGTAACTTGTGAGGGGAGGGGGAATGCTTCAATCTGGAGACTGCAAGCTTTATTAGCTGTTGTCATGGTGATCACATGATTTGTTTCCTTGGCAACCAGTCTCTCATTCTCGGCAGATATTGCCTCATTCACCATGTCAATCTTTGGTGGAACAATGATAGTTTCTCGGAATGGAATAATCGGAGCTGAAACGTTTAGCTTCACCTTGGCATACTGGTTTTTCAAGTCATTCAAGCATTTCTGTAAATGTACCTCTCCAGCTGTAGACAGTATGTGTTCTCCTGACTCCTGTACGTATATCTCAACAGATGGATCTGCCTGATTCAGCAGTTTCATCCCACTAACCAGAGCTGGCATGTCTGTCACATGTAAGGGCTCCACAGCAACTCGAACAATGGGAGCAGCTGCAAAGCTCATTGGTCGAAAGGCAGGGCAGGCCAGTGTGTTGGAGACTGTAGCTGACTTTAAGATGGCATGCTCAACACCTGCTATGCCTAGAACACTCCCAGCTGGTACCTCATCGACGGCCATCACACCTCTTCCCATCAGGATGTACAGCTCCTCCACAGTGCAGCGAGAGACATGAGAGGGGAGAGGGAGAATGGAGGAA
This sequence comes from Stappiaceae bacterium, assembly GCA_964291365.2. Lineage (GTDB taxonomy): Bacteria > Pseudomonadota > Alphaproteobacteria > Rhizobiales > Stappiaceae > JBDWFY01. The sequence goes on along the minus strand of OZ219967.1, from coordinate 123,164 downwards.
GAAGAGCAGTCATTGACGGTTGTCATCATCTCGTCGAGATTGGCCTCCCTTGGATCATAGCGAGGCTGAAGGATAAACAGCTGGGCTCCCTTTCTCACTGTTCCACTGTAGACACGAGCAAACGCCAGGAAGACCACACCCCCTTCATCCTGGTCAGTGGGTAGAGCTTCTGCAGTTGAACCTTGACCATCAGTGACTGCACCTATGAAGAAAGTCATTAAAGAACAAGATTCATGTATATGCGGCAAGAGAGATAATTCTTGAATGGGAGCATCTAGATACATTCATGTTCTTGTTCTCTAGTCTAGCTGATATTATACTTTAGGTGTGAGGCAGCCACTAAGGGCCTAAGAGAATAGACTGAATGTTCAACTTAAGACAGCACTGCATAGCTGGTTGAACTCAAAAACTCATCTGATTCCCGGTGTCCTTTGTGGCAGTCACAGATAGAAAAAGTACAATGTCATTATAATTAAATTAAGTCCCCTGCTGGTATGCTTTAATATCTCAGGCCCCAACTTAATTGGCATACTTTTAGCAGACACACAGGAATCACTAGCCTCATCCTCAGTTTTTCAATGATTTACATGCAGAAAGACGAGGGAGCACATGATAAAATTTACCAGGCTCCCTCGTTTTTCTGCATGTAATGTTGAAAAACTGAGGGAGCCTGGGGACGAGACTAAGGAATTGTGCAAATCAATTTTGAGTTTCTGGGTTGTTTACTGACAATGATGACATTTCAAAAAGTGATAGGAATAACATATGTCTGTTATGCAAGTCACGCATATCTATCTCTAAAGAAAAACAAACACCCTCCCCTACCTTCCGAGCATCGAGGCTGGAACGCTGGTAAGGGTGACTGCAGACATTACCGCAGCTAGTTAGGCTTCTCTATTCTTATGGGAAGAGGCTTTATCCAGGGTGGTGGGTATTCAAGGGACGGTACTATACAAAGGTCAGAGGTTGCCCACCAAAGGTCATTCATGCCCACCACGGCCTCTTTAGCATATAAGCTAATACTTCTTAGGCCTGAATCACTTAGCAGGGTGACTTCTTAGCTTGAAGGCAATGTATGACTTAGTGATAGTAACATTACCTTTCCCGTTGTCTTCTTTTTCCTTTGCTGCCTGTTCAGCTTTCCCCTCAAGCTCTCTGGCCATGTGTCTCAGTCTTGCCAACTCTCTACGCTCCAACAGCTCCTGCTCTGTCAGCGGCCTAAGGGGCCCGAGGGGTAAAGTCATATGATGATGTCCTTGTGATGTTGTTAACCTACCTGTTTTGGTGCTGAGGTAGATCAGACTTCTCCATGGCAAAGAGCTTTGAAATGAAGAGGATCACTGGAGCATTGTCATCCGGGCTGCACGCTAGGAAGTCTAGAGAGAGAGAGGGAGAGAGAGAGAAAGAGCTCATGATGTTTCCATACTGTAGCTAGCATTCTCAGTTTGTTTGACAGATGACATAATTACTGTTTTATAATACCTTCACAGAGCAGCTGTGTTTGTGCAGGAAAGGAGTCAAATGTCTTGGCGCTGGAGCACATGAGTTTCTCTACTCTCTCCCTGGACAGCTGTAGAGGACTGGGCATGTGCAGGACAACCATCGAGAGAACAGCGCTTGCCAGGGGGAGCCACTGACTGCAGATGGCAAACAGGTGAACACGAGCGTCTGTGTGTCGAGAATCACGAGCACTGATCTTCAAGTTCATGCTACTCACTATCTTCTCAATGCGAGCCTTATCTCTGGAAGAATGAGGGGGAGGGAGTTCATGTATAATGCACAAATAAAGAAAAGCTTCAGAAATTCTCACTTGTTAATGAGAACTGCTTCATACACGGCCCAAAGATTGTCTAACACAAACTGTACAAACATTGGCTTCTTCCCTTTGGCCTAGAGGGAGATACATGTTTGACAATACAAATCTCAGGCCATAATAATTATTACAAATTTAAAATTCTCACTTGAGCTCCCTTAAAGATCCTCTTGGCTTTAGTGTTGAGGTAGAAGTCTCCCCAAAGTGTCTTGTTCAGTACAGCTGCCTTGATACCAAGTTTCTTGGCATACATCTCTGCAAAATGGCTCACCCTGGGAAAGGGTACATGTAGATTATCAAAGCGCGTACACTCCCCACCTTTTGTATACAGCTAGCCTACTAGATCAGGATCACTGCTGTATGTACATGTATTGAAGCTTACCCAAAGCCCCACCCATCGAGGGCAGATGTGAATATAACGTTGCCATGTTCTGGGGAGAAATAGAGTGTCGAGTCATCTTTATCCTCCAGACCACTACTCCAATCATAGACAACATCTTCCTGGATCAATGTTAACACAGCATGATAACACCGCATAACAATGCATAATGCAAACCTGATCTCCGGCTGGGTCATCAGTCTTTTTCACTTCCTGTGCTTCTTCCTGTATCACTTCCTGTGCTGCTGATTGCATCACCTCTGACGTGAATAGAGAACCAGTCACAGCATTGACCTGCAAAACGATTTAAGTCTCATTCCTGTTCCCACTACCGGCATAGTGACACCAACTTTCATTTTACATACACATGGCTGATTCTCGTACCCATTCCAGGATGAGAATGTGACTCACCTGTTCTAGTATCTGCTGCAGGTGGTAGTAGGCCTCTGTGGGGGAGTACTTGAGTTCAGTGATGAGTCTGTCGACCTTATTCAGTACAAGGCAAGGCTTGATTCCCTCTACCCAAGCCTGCTGGAGGACTACCTGCGTCTGAGGACACACCCCCTCCACCGCATCAACAACCACTAGAGCTCCATCACACAAACGCACGGCCATAGACACCTGTAGCAGAGTACCACCCAGTCTAATAATAGACAACAGACTTTTGGGAGATCTCATGTTTATGCTATCACAACCCCACGAGGCTATAATACTGAAATGTCCCAAATTATTCAAATCATGATAGTGGGCATCAGCATGATATCCTTATGGTGTCTAGACAGAACAGTATTAGTGCATGGCAATGAACTCTGACCTCACTGGAGAAGTCAACATGACCGGGAGAGTCTATGAGGTTGATCAGATAGGGCTGCTCATCTGGAGGGAGGGAGGAAGGGAGGGAGGGAGAGGGAGAATCAGTAACCAGCCTCACACATATTCATGCACAATACAATTTACCATGTACAAATCTCAGAGCTATTGCACTTGACTTCATGGTGATCCCTCTCAGCTGTTCATCCTCCCTACTGTCAAGGTAACGCAGCTACATGGAAAAGACAGCACAAACATTAATGTACATGCATAATATGTGACATCTCCATGCAGGCTAATGACGCTGCATTACGTACCTTTCCAGCTTGTCTTTGTGATATGATGCCATTGCTAGCCACCAGAGAGTCAGCCAATGTCGTCTTGCCTGCAAATTATAGAATCATTAATTAAATAAAGAATAGTTATCAGGTACCAAGTACATCCTCACATTTACTTAAATGGGATCAAAGCAGGCATGCAGGAGGACACACACTGTACTAGCAATAGTCCGGACTACCCCTTTTGTTTTGGCAATATCACTACCCAAATACTACCCAGCTACCTAGCCACAGTGTACACTACCACAAGTCACGCATAGAAACTATTATACCACTCACAGTATGTACTCCAACACGGAAACAGTGTATATTAGTATCACATGACTCTATCGCTATAGTGAGCCTGCCAAATCATATGAAAGAGTGTTTAGAGTAGGTTAATATGTGCCCATGCCCTTGTATGCACATTGCCTGGGGGCAGTACGGACTGAAATACCACATGTACATGTACGTCAACACGCTGCATGCATGGTACAGGAATCTGCTCCACACACACTGTGTATGCTGTACATAATGAGAGTGGGGTAGACAAAGCACTACAGTGGGCCATACACAAAGAGTGTTTTGCCAGCAAGCATGCCTTATTTGAACCCAGAGTGGCTTCCATTAGGTAAAATGCTAAGTTTCCTGCTAGACACGTTAGACAACTCCATATTAAAGTACTAGTAGGAAATCTGGCCATCCATATCGCACATTATTGACAGCAGCCAGTCTCAGTCAATTGAAGTTAGCGAGTCAAAGCTACTGTGATAGATTAGGCCAACTATAGATCATACAAGTATTTCAGTTCTGCCATAGATTGAATTTGAAAGTAAGTTCATATACGCAGTCTTAATTATCTATGGTAAGTTTTATCCAGTGAGCCCTCCCTGTGATGTTGACTCTTTGTGCCTAGTGAAGCCTGAACTGTTCTGAATTACTCGGTGTGCATATCATCAACCACGCCACTGCGGTCAACCGCTTCAATAGCAGATCCCCAACACAATCGCATAGTTTTGGCAGACACAAGTACATGTACCGTGATCGACGTGCGCCAGAATACAGATATTTCTGATGTTGGAGCGATTCTTCTGCAGCCTCTGAAGCTGATCTCTTAACTGATCTCCTCGCTGCATCTTTCGATCGTCTAAAAGTCAGAGACACAGGCTGGACATAGGAGAATATAATTAGGAGACTTGTTGCAGTGCGGTGGTGAAACCTCGTGTATTTCAATGTTTCACAAGTCCCATATGGCTCGACGGATATTTAGAAGATCCCGGAAGTTCGTCAACAAGACGTCGCTTTTGGTAAGTACAAGTCATCATGCATCATATATGCATAATAGTATTATACATGAATATACATAACAAAGTACATATACATGGGCATGGCTGCCGTAAATTGGAAGAAGCCAAGGTGCTGATTGATACAGGCAGCCGCCACTCTACTTCAATTCCACAGAGCAGTTACAACAGCAGCGGGAACGGAGTGTATTCTTTGGAGTGGGGCAGTATGGAGCAGCTATGCAGCGGCCTCTCCGAGGAAGACGTCGAAGTAAGTCGCTCCTACCTCGATTGGCTATCGAGGCTCTACGTCCGCTACGTAAAGATGTAAAGTCAATGTTTTAGCTGGCCAAACAAGTGTGTATGTTGATATATATTACTGCACATCAGCAGTGTGTGAGGGCTGCCAGCTATAAAGCAAGGTGCCTACTTTCGCCATATAATTTGCAGGCACCCCCAACATTGTCCATGTTAGATCCAGCTCCCCTGCCCCATCCCATGCACACACAGCCTGCTATGGCTAAATTTGTAGGCTTCATGGCAACAGTGATGCAGTGTCTCCATTGGATAGGTAAACAGCCTCCTACTTTTTTTCCTTTGGTTATCCTTTTTTGATTACCCTCCCCTGCCTGCTTGGGACGGTTCCTTGTGCCAAAATGATCTCTAATCAGAGCTCACCAAATTCGGTCCTCCTAGCTGAACTGATAATCCACCGACTGGAATACTCCCCTCTGACCCTTGTGATCCCAGCTCCCCCTCCCAATCTTCTTTTCTATCTATCCCCATCTATTCGTTTCTTCACCGCTGTTTATATACATGTATGATCCCCCTATGCACACACATACCCCCCCCCCCCCCCCCACACACACACACACTTGCAGAGCCTATCTGCTTTTCTGATTGAGGCCAACATGTTTCAGGCTAAGAGCAGTGATGAGAGTGTGAGTGTGGCAGAGGCTCAGCGCTTCCTCAAAGCCACAAAGTTCAACTCTTCAAAAGCAGTCGAAATTTTCAAGAATTATCATGTAAGCAATATTTATTGTAAACAAAATGTATTTCATGGGTAGGTTTGTACACTTCTGTGTAGCGGGGGTCCATGCATAGTGCCCTGATTAAAGTAACGTCAGTATTATAATATTACTACATGTAAGATTTTTTAGACAATTTATTTTGTTTGTTACACAAACGGCCATCGTTTCCGATAGTGAACCTCTCTCTTACCAATACAACAGCTACCAGGAAATAGCAATAATTGCTGTATTTAGTTGCACCTATGATAATAGTCCAAGTCTTAAGTTGTACTTTCAGTGGTGTACATATTATTATGGCAGCTGTTAGTAAATACTCATCTCTCTTATCTCTCTCTCTCTCTCTATCTCTCTCTCTCGGTGCATTGCACTCTAGTACTGTTTAGAGTTGTCTGTGCCATACAGAAAGTTCAAGATGAGAGAGAGAGAGAGAGAGAGCTAGCCTTAGTGCCGTTGCCATATGTCTTGATTCTCTATTGTACTATCATAGTGATCAGGCAGTCCTTTTGATTTTGTTTATGAGGTAGTGTGCTGTTGTCTCTCTATCAGTTCAGCTCCTTGGGGATGTTATGAACAGCCTGCAGGGATGAATACTAATGTTGGTCCAATATGAGGTGTTTAATGGCTCATTATCACCCCAACAAGGGGCTTTGTGATATGCAGTTTGGTCTCCACAAAAATAATTAATTTAATGCTGCATGAATTGATATACAATGATAATTGTGTACAGTTTCTCTTTTCTTTATCATAATATGCATCTTGATCTGAAGTGCTCTGATTGAAGGGGCGTCCTCATTTCAGGGGTACATTTTCTGTGTAGCTTTGACCATTCATAGTGGAGAGCTGTCCTTTGTCCCTTTGTAGGTGTTCTAGTGCTGTAATTGCTTGACAAGGTGGAGCCAGTCTTTAATCCAGGAGTGTGGTATTCTCTCCTAATAAGGCCATGGCAGCCATTCTGTGGTGAAGCTGGCTGGCCAAACTGTTTGGCATAGCCTGACCTTATAAACAAAGTGTTAATGATGTTATGCCACAACAGAGATAGTAAAAACATTCTAACAAAAAGCATCACCCTGTCGGTAGCTAAAGTTGCCCCATATGTCCAACTGACTCTCTCTCTCTCTTGCACACACACACACACTCACACACACACACACACCATTGATAGAAACACCGTGATTCATATCACCTAGACAACCTGCGTCCTCATCGCAATCCACTCAGTTCAGAGATTGGTAGCAAGAAATTGGAGATTGTGGTAAGCCCCTAGTATGGTATAAGAACATGTATAGCATTATTGTATAGTCCTCTATTATCTCTGTTCATCTAGACAACAGTTTTTGAGTAGTTAACAAAATATGTTTTAGTTTCCAGCAGCTGCCACACACTGCCACCAGCAGCTGCTTACAAGTTAGATTATACTAATAGAAAATGTTTATATTCACAGAAGAAACGATAGAAAACAACATCTTGTAAATCCTGTGATATACAGCTAGCACATGTACATAGTAGTGCGCTGTTGTTCTATAAATTGCCCCTCCTATCTCCCCCCCCCCCCCCCCCCCCCCCCAGGGTACGTGTGATTCAGAAGGCTCACCTATTGTTGTGTTCACTGTGGCCAGACATGATATGAAGAGCTCTGATTACAAGGCATCCATGCAGCTGCTCTTCTATACACTAGACCAGCTGGCTGAAAGGTAAATGAACACATCTGCTTCAAGTATGCATACGAACCTCTGTGATAAACATCCAAATATGTATCTACTTTATCAGTGATGCCGCTAATGAGCAAGCGGCACGGCACCGCTCTAAAAAAACATGGTAAATAAGCTTTGATGTTTACCACAGCACTGCTCTATAATGTTTTTGCTGGGGATATTACTGTTTATGATCCTGGCTGTGGCTTAGGGTTTCCTCCCTGTATGTGGGAGAGAGAGAGAGAGAGAGAGAGAGAGAGAGAGAGAGAGAGAGATTTAGAGATTTAGGTACATTATGTCATGATGATGTCATCTCCCTTGCAGTGACCCTGAGAATGGTGTCGTGATCATAATGGACATGAGAGATATAACGATTACATCGTTTGATGTCAGATATGTCACAAACATACTTTCAGTGTTCAGAGTGAGTGGCTTATGCATGTGTATGTGTGTCTGCACGTTCCCTAGTGTAAACTGTTGCTGCTTAGTGGTGCTTTTAGTTTGGGATATCAAAACTTTCACGAATGTTTTTATCAACAAAGTTGAAATGGTAATATTAATTATGAAATTACTGCATGTACATCTCTCTCTCTCTCTTCTCTCTCTCTCTCTCTCTCTCTCTCTCTCTCTTTCTCTCTCTCTCTCTCTCTCTCTCTCCCCCTCCATTAAGGATGGTTACCCCCTGTTCATTAAGACTATCTACATTGTGAGTCCTCCTATCTGGGTCAGGACTCACGTGGCTGTTTCCAAGGCATTCAAACAGGACACCAACAAGGTAGAGTACATAACTATACTGTGCATCTTGTTTGTGTTGTCATGCAAGGAAGGGCTTATCAAATCATATGAGGGGCAATAGGTGTTTTTGTATGAACATGAAGTTGCAGTTGACTTGTACATGTATATCTGCTAGATATGTCCGTGTAACTATGGAGTTTGTAATACCATTGCACATACACTGCCTGTGCTCATAAGTATATGATGTTGTTTCTACACATATTTTCAAATCGGTATGTGTTATGTTATGACGATTGAGTTGCCGGTTAAGGAAGGCTAGCGGAGTAAGTCAACATAATCCTGAGTAAGGTTTGTATGTATATATCTCCAGGTTCACTTTGTGAGTGTGTCTGAGCTGAGCACTAAGTATTTCCATAGTAGTCAGCTTCCTCACTCTCTCGGGGGCAGTTATGTGCCGGGCACTGTAACACAGAGAACTACTCAGAATACCAAACAGCCACCAGCCACTCCTTCCAGATCACAGCAACACCATCACAATGGAGAGACTGCTACAACAGCTGCAAGTGGGGTCAATACACTAGTACGAGCATTCCAAACTGGTTCTACGACAACATCTACAGGAGGAGGAGGAGCAGGTGGGAGTGGTCCTGGGCCAGCAAGGCCTCCTCCCCCTTCTCCACATGCAAAGCTGAAGCTGCCGCCACCTACTAGAACTAAGTCCAGCCCTATGCCCCCACCCAAAACCAGATCAAGAGAAAATAGCAATACATCGCAACCTCCTGCTGTGTTCAAAAAGCCACCACATGGTAGCAGTTCACATGGCAATGGTGACGTCAGTCAGAGGGGTGAAGGCTCAAAGCCGAGACAACCAATGCTGCCTCGATTGGGTGGACCTAGTAAAGGATCAGCATCTCCTTCACAGCAGAGCAAGCCTCCGACTGGGTATTCCAGCAAATTAGGCAGCCCTACTCGAAATGGAGGGATCAAAGGTCACTCTGTTGATAAATCATCCGAAGGAGCTGGAGCAGGAGGAGGAGGGATTGCATCTCGTATACAAAAATTTCAGAAGAAATCACCAAGTGAAGATTGGCATGGAGCAACCACTAGCTCATCGAGTGGTGGTAATGTTGGAGACGAGAGAACTCGCTCTGGATCAGCTGGGAGCCAGACAAGCCTCTCTCCAAACCACAGCAAGCAAGGATCACCAAATAGGGCAGTGAAGAAGCCACTGATACCAGTGAAACTGCTCTCCTCAGACAGAGAGAAGGAGAGGGAGAGGGAGAGGGAGAAAGAGAGAAGAGGGAAGGAGGGTACCTCAAATGATCGACAGACTCGTGGAAGTATCTCTGCAATGATGAAAGAGAGGGTGTCTCCACGTGTCCCACCTCCTCACAGCCCTCACAATCCTCACACCCACACCTCTCATATACACGAGGAGTCACAATATGCAAGCTTATCAGTGCTGACCAATCACAGCATAGATGTAACTGATGAAGTTGGAGGAGAGTATGAGAATGTGGATATTCAACCGATGTCAGATCAGACTGGTGGGCGTGGTCACCAACCAGCTCCACCCCATCAACCAACTGCCTATGAGAATGTTCCCTTAAAGCCTTCACCGAAAGCCCAGCATGGCCATGCCCAACAAAAATCACGCCCCCATCAGCAACAATCATCAACATCGAGGCAACAATCCTTGGCATCCAAGCTTGTACACCAAAGCAGCAGTATGGATAGCTATGAAAATATTGAATTTTCCCCATTGCCCTCTCAATCATCGCAACGCCATGGCCCCGCCCCCTCTATGCCTGCTCCTGTGCTTCCCTCGGAGGAACATGTGATGGACGATGATGATACCTTATTTGGAAAAGAGGGTCCTCCGGGAATGAAGAGGGAGGAGGTGATTTACGAGAACTTTGGACCTGACGACGGGAATAAATACATGACGGTGGAGGAGATGGAGAGGCACATCAGGAAGAAGGACAAGAAGGGTCTGTCTGCAGAGTACCTCAGGATCAAAAACGAACCTCTATGCGGAAACTACAAGGCTTGCAGGTCAGTCATGTGACTTGTATGTTATGAGTTGCAAATGTCTTGGATACAAATTTTAGTCAAAATTGTTTATCAATGTATCGTAAGTCACCTGACTTGTTGCTTTAGCCATGCCTGAATAATAATTATACTCCTAACTTTCACATTCAGTCATGTGACTTTGATATACTCTTCTCCCTGCAGGCTACGTTGTAATCTCTCTAAGAACCGTTACAAAGATGTGGTGTGTTACGATGAGACTCGTGTTGCTCTGAAGGCCCTGCCTGGGGTCGAGGGGTCAGACTATATCCATGCTAACTACGTCAATGGCTACAACAAACCACAGGCATTCATTCTCACCCAAGGTACAGTCACTATAAGACAGGTGAAAATGGTCAGAGTATTTTTTTCAAACAGTACACACTGACAAAAATACATTTGGCATACATGTAGTTTATTCATGTGTGTATAGCAGTATTTGTTCAAGAACTATGTATCCACAAGCTTGCTGTTTTTGTACTGTAGTTATGTCATGGTTTCAGCACTAATCTTTATTTGTCAGGTCCCAAGGACAAGACTGTGAATGACTTCTGGAGGCTGGTCTGGGAGAAGAATGTTCGAGTGATAGTCATGATCACCAAGTGTGTGGAGCTTGGTAAGAGAAAGTGCTCCCAGTACTGGCCAGAGACCTCTGACTCTGAGGGCGTCAGCCATGGTAATGTCACCATACAGCTCATCAAGACGGTCAATGTCACCTCTGAAGGATATGATGTACACACACTCAAAATCTTCTCCATGGTCAGTGTGTGTGTGCTACACAGTGTACATAATACCGTGTATAGTGGCATTGTCAGCTAGTGGAAAATTATAACCTGATACAGGTACACTATGTAGAAACTTAGACTGCATATTATACTCCATAATAGCCAGGTTAGCATGATAGTTCAAGACTTAATCTAATATGGATGGGGCTTAACATTCACTCATGTCTGTGTTGATAGCAGCTGAACTGTACTAGAGCACCACAGACCCTTCCATTTGTATCTATGTTGATAGCAGCCGAACTGTACTAGAGCACCATAGATCCTTCACCCCACTCATATTTGTGTTGATAGCAGCCAAAATGTACTAGAGCACCACAGACCCTTTCATTCATATCTGTGTTGACAGCAGCCGAACTGTACTAGAGCACCACAGACCCTTCCATTCGTATCTATGTTGATAGCAGCCGAACTGTACTAGAGCACCATAGATCCTTCACCCCATTCATATCTGTGTTGACAGCAGCCGAACTGTATGTTAAACTTTAAGTACTTCTGGTATTTTTCATTCATGAATTACCACATTTATCCTTTTTGGTAATGATCTTACAATAGTATTGTGTGCATCCCAACTAGCCTATCTTCTAGTGATCTCCATCCTGTTGTTGTGGTATTCTTGGATGGTGCATTTAGGGGACAGGAAGTGTGGTTTGAGTGGGTGGAGGTGATGTAATGGTACTGTGGTCAGCTGACTGTGCATTCCAATGGAGTTTCAGTTCCTTGGCCTTGGAGTGGGTGGCTAGCTGGTTCCAGGCTTCAGGTGGGGTGGACATGTCCCTTTCCCCTATTGAAAATAGCCTCTTGAATTGTTTACTGTTGTATGCAGTACTTTTACACTGAATTACTCTAATCTGATCCTATAACATTAACATCTCTTTATGAGTGTTACAGGAGATGTTTATCCAACTGTACATAAAAACAATCAAGAGTAGATTAGCCATAAGAGTGTTGAACTACTGCAGGCTCCATATAAATGCGAAACGTCTGAATGACGTTGCACATACGCTGCTTTGGTTAGCCACAATGTACTGTAGCTGTTGCTGTGTAAACTGTAAATGCAGTGCTGGCTCTGTGAATATCATTAACCGACTAGCCAGCTGCACCAGTGAAAGCCACAATACTAGGCTTATCTGCCCATCACCCACTTATGATACACACTCACTGTACATGTAGCTGTGCTGATTATCTGATTTTCTGACGTCATTCAGACGTTTCGCGTTTTGTATGGGGCCCGCGGTAGTTCAACACTCTTATGGCTAATCTACTCTTGAAACAATTTATCACTATTGATCCTCACTCATATGCACTCACATACACACAGGGCACAGAGCGTGTGATAATGCACTACCAATTCCTTGCTTGGCCTGACTACGGTGTCCCATCGAGCGGTCAACACGTCCTCCAGCTTCTCTTCTCTGTTCGTAAGGCTCAGTCACGCCAGGCACAGCAGCTCCCTCCCCATGGTCCTCCTATCCTGGTCCACTGCAGTGCAGGGGTTGGGAGGAGCGGGGCATTCTGTACTCTAGACATCTGCATCGATGAGCTAAAAGACAAGAATCGCGTTAACCTGCAAGGGGTAGTGCGACGCATGAGAATGGAGAGAGCATATTCAGTCCAGACTGATGAACAATATGAGTTTTGCTATAGAACAGTACTAGAGTACGCCAAAGGCTGTGCTAGCTAGTTTGTGCTTATCAATATTAATTGTTGTTCAATCGTGAGGTGTCAGTACTAAAGTTGATCATGAAAAGTGCAACACTGTGTGTTGCTATCAGTACATTATTTGTTAATTTTAGGTATCAGTTATCCTTTAACATGGACATCCTGTATCATTTTATCAAGTTTCAATTTTTGTTCATTATCATACATACACTGGGTGTATGTACCCGTGATTGTGAGAAATTGAGTGTAGTCTTGTGTGCATACGCGGAAAGAATGCTGTATTCAAGAATGTCACTGGGGCTCTTGGTTTTTCCCCTGTTGAAGTTAAAAGAAACTTAATCTGGCAATGCAGGCAGCATGGAACTTCTACAACATGGTCCTGTAAGACCTTACAAATGCTCGTTTCCATGTTTCCATGCAGACAAGTAGCCTCCTGGATACAAATTACTAGACTATAGTACTATGCAAAAGATCGAGCGGTAACGTAACGTAACCGGTTGCCGGAAATTAAGAATGACGTAATTCAACTTGGAGGTTGATGATTAATCATGCATCTTGATTTAGCTTTAATAGCATGCTTCCTTGTACAGTGAGAGCAAACGAACTGAAAGTGTTCATGTTAGTACAAGATGCCTACATTATCTCTTCGACTGGACGAGCAGCAGCTGCTCGAGTTGGCGGCAAAGGCGCGGGCCCACGGCTGCAAACGAGGCTACCTTCTCAAAGCCGATTCTCCGAAACTGAAGCGACTAACAAACCGATGGTGCTGCGTCTTCAGCAATACTCTGTTTTACTTTGAGAGTGAAAGTGTACCTAAGCCATTGGGGGTGGTCTTCTTGGAGGGGACGTGCTGTCGGCCTGTGGAGCAGATAGGCCTACCTGGGAGAGAGATCGAGGTAAAAGCTAAACAACCCTGATAGATCAACTATGATGAAGGAAAATTCATGAGTGACCAATAATTTGGTTAAATAGTTTATACCCTCTGCATGCTGCCTGCCCAGGGTGGGGCAAGCACAATATTCTAATTTGCTGTAAGTGTAGAGAATGGATTATTGTAGGAGATCAAATGGCCTTTGTTGTTGGAGTGGAGCTGGTGTTCAATGACAGCTGCTAATCATTTGGCAATCTGTTACTAGCTACTACCACCCACTCAAACAGTACCCAAGATTGGTGATAATTAATATTTCTACGTTGTGTATCTGACCATTATTGATGGCGTTCATCGGATGTTTAACATTGTTGGCTCTTACTGCAGGGAGCATTCTGTGTGGCTAGCTCGCATGGCGAGTCCTCGAGTTATAAATCTCACTATTTCATGGCTCAGAACGACAAGGAGAGAGACAGCTGGATTGAGGCAGTCAACAAAGCAAAGTTAGTTTGTGATACATGTGTCATTGACTACAATGTTATCTTGTACTAGGTCTCATCAATTGTGTGTGTGTACAGTGTGATATGACTATTCTTGTTTCTGGTCTGCCCATTCAGAAACTGAATTTTGGCAGTGTTATTAATAACCCTTTAGAGATCAGTTAACAATGATTTGAGTTTGAGGGGAAACCTCCAGGAAGGAGGGCTAACTTGACCAATTCCTATGTTTGTGTGAGTGTACATGTCAGGGTAGCTGTCACTGGTGGTAATGTGTCTTATCTGAATGGTACATGTACATGGAAGAATCCTTTGATAAAGGGCACGAGTTGAAGCTTTTTCATTGCTTCCCTTTGCATCCTCAAGCTGGAAATCCCTCCACGTTTAGCTGCAGGATAAGCTACAGAATAGATAGCTAGCCACAGGCAGCTGCACCTTGAATTTATTCTTGTGCTTACCTTTGGCCTTTTGAGAATGAATATTCATTTGCTTACTTGATATGAAAACATCTCTATGAATATTATATTAATCTTAATCTCTCTCTCTCTCTAGCATGGGTAGAGTTCAACATGATTTAGATGAACTGAAGGAGAAGTGTTCACGACTAGAAGCTCAGATGTTGACCAGAATATCCGAGGTAGACCACCTCAAGCGAGCCAACCAGCAGGCACAAGAAGAGATAGGGCACCTCAAGAAGGTTTGTCAGCAATTGCACACCTAATGATTTAATTTGTAGTAGATGAAATTTCGTGGTTGATGTTCAGTTTGTCTGAGGCCTGCAGCTCTTTAGTCCATGTTGCATCAACAGAAACCAGAGGAGGGGGGCTATCTGTGTTTTAGAGCATGCACACACACAGACCTCCCTCCTTGCTCACTCACTCGCATCAATCCATTACCTCTAATCTCATTTCTCCCACCATCTTCCCAAGTTAACTGCTATTCTAGCTGGTTCATTTGCATGGCTGCTGTTGCTTTCTCCTTGTATTTATTCTGGGATGGTTTATGTCCACATAAAAGATGGCCACCAGCCAAAGACTACTTCAAACCAGCTGCCACACTTTACATTAGCTCACTCAACACATAATATAGCCATTCAAATCCTCAGAAAATCTCACAAGATTTTCCCGTCAAATTTGCCTCATAATGCAGGGTGTGTGTTTGTATGTTTGTGAGAGTGGATGAGTGTGAATATGAGTGTGTGAGTGTGTGTGTGTGTGTGTGTGTGTGTGTGTGTGTGTGTGTGTGTGTGTGTGTGTGTGTGTGTGTGTGTGTGTGTGTGTATGTTATTAAAGCGATACAGGAACCACTCAACTTAGCTAGTCCTTGCCGCTGTAGTCGCGGCAACAGCATGTGACATGTACATTATAGGTGATGCAACAGGTTGGTGTATGTTGGAGAGGAAGAGAGTACTTGTTGAATGGTAGAGTATGGCTGAAGTGATTCCTGTGAAGACCCAGGCAAGGGGTAGTCAGCACAAAACTCTTTAAACATAAAAGTTAGTTAGTATACCTGTGCTTGTTAGCTTGCTCACTTACTTGTGTGAGTGTGTGTGAGCATTTGGCTTCCTGATGTTGACAGGTCGAGTATTTACAGTGGAGTCTTTGTAAAGATTGAGGATGTTTTCTTTAATTGGGAAACTTTGCATGATCCCTGCTAGCTATAGGTGTATATAGCCAGTGTACATACATCCTTGAAGGAGAATATTTCCCTCAGACTATCGCAGTGGCGAAGTTCTAGTGTGTCATGATAGATACATGTGATCGCAGGAGTAGATAACTCCGGCCTGATGATTGTGACATAATTTTTTTTTTCATAATTAAAGAGCCTTGCTATACCATAGCAGAAATTATGAAGGAACGTTTTTCTTCCTATATCTCTAGGTGTTGTCTGAGGAGCTACCTCGGAGACGATCATCGTCATTCCTTCACTCCCCTCTACATGGATCCCCTCCACCGAACTCTGACCCCAAAGACTACCATGCCAGAGTGGTAAGCTAGCCTCATCCCCAGGCCTTCCCATGTTTTTCAACATTACACACGAAAAATTGGGAAGGCCTGGTCGATTTTGTGATGTAATCATTACATACTGCCATGATTTCTGCCGCGGTTCGTATCTCCGCCCACTCGCCCACACAATCGCGTTTACATGCATAGCTAGCTAGCTATAATATTAGCTATGGCAGGTCAGGCCAGCAAAGATAGTGACAGTGGCCGGCAAAGCCTAAGGCACTCGTATCAAGAAACCTGCCAACTAAAATGACCAGGAGGGAGTCTGGGGTTGACACTACACTCGAGGCAAGTTGCTAAAAAGTTATCATCGGCAACTGTACTGAGCTAGCTCACGTTCAAGTTCAAATTTGGCAACGATGAGATCAGCGACACTTCTACTGTCATCGACTGAGTTGCTTACTCGATGGGCTAAGCGGCTCAGTCGATGACGGCAGAAGTGTCGCCGATCTCATCATTGCCAAATTTGAACTTGAACACGAGAACAGCGAGCTAGCTACACTTCAGTGTAGGCTAAAGTCACACATATTTTTTTAGCAACTTGCCTCAACGTAGCGTTGACCCCAGATTCCCTCCGTAGTAATTTTTTATTGGCAGCTCTCTTGATATGAGTGCCTTTGCCACTGTATCTTTGCTGGCTCTGAGGCTGCCATAGCTAGCTATAGCTATGTGAACGCGATTGCGTGGGCAAGTGGGCGGAGATAACGAACCGCGGCAGAAGTCATGGCAGTACGTAATAATTACATCACAAAATTGACCAGGCCTTCCCGATCTTTCGCTTGCAACGTTGAAAAACATGGGAAGGCCTGGGGACGAGGCTGTGGTGAGCCAAGTATTATACATAACTTCTACTATGCTAGAGATATTGGCTGGCTGCATGTAGCTGTGATTGAGAGGGCTGGTGTGTGTACATTTTTGTTGGTGTATGGAATGATAAACACAGACCAGTGGTGTATATAAACATAAACAAAGGATTCAGGTAGCAATGGCTGGTATTACTGTGTGTTGTCAATAATAGTGGCTTTAGACATTGATAAACTTAAAGTGTTAGCTGCCTTCTTTCATCATAGGTATGTGCACACACACACACACACACACACAATGGCAGCTTCAAGGTTACATTCGTAGTTGGCTGATTAGGAGAAGATGGCGGAAGGTGATAGATGAGTACCTTGTCTCTCCTCAGGCCAGCCTCATGAGGAAGAGAAACCAGGTATACAGAGATAAACGAACATAACCATTCTCTTAATACATACAGTGTCCTAGGTGTGTGTACAGTGAGTATGTAGCATGCACAGCTAACATACTACCAGTGTTCACCCCAGCATACTTAAGGCTTGTTGGCCCTGCAAGCCTTCAGCACAGATTTTCCTTTGTGTGGGAAAGGAAAGCTTTCATGTGACCACAGGCCATGCCCAAACCATGCCCTCCCATCAATCCTTGAATTATTCTTGGGGAGAACACTGACTACCTGATTGCAGATGTGTCCTCATTATACAAGTCATGTTTTGATTTGCTGTATATGTTCCTTTGTACTGTACAACATAACATAACATGTATCAAGTTTAGACTGCTGACAGTGGATCGCTGTCAATGCACACTACCCTTCTCTACAGTATAGTTACACTTTCTTTATTTTCCTTTCTCTCTCTCTGTCTCTCTTTCTCCTTCTGACAGTTGATATGGAAGTTTGTAGCTTCAGAAGAGGACTATGTGAGCCAGTTGACAGTGCTGACGGAGGAGTTTCAGAAGCAGTGTGAGATTGGTGCTCACTCTTGCAACCCTCCACTGACTCTAGACCAGTGTGATACCATCTTCAGAAATAGGTAGGTATTTAATTATCCAGCTGGAGTTAATGGATGCAATTAATTAGCTGGTTCGTTGCTTCGATAATTTAAATGGCTATTAATTTATTTGCGGAAAATAAATGAATCTACAAGCTGGTGAATGTACAGATTCACCGGTACTCAAGGTTATTCAGATTTATCACTTCTCTCTTGAAAAGGGTTTAAGTGTTTCCTGCATAGTTTAGTTTTTCTGTAATTATTTCCTACAGGCAGTTTTATTCATGGGTACACACACACACACACACACACACACACACACACACACACACACACACACACACACATATGCACACACACACACACACACACACACACACACACACACACACACACACACACACACACACACACACACACACACACACACACACACACACACACACACACACACACACACACACACACACACACACATACGCGCACACACACACACACACACACACACACACACACACACACACACACACACACACACACACACACACACACACACACACATACACATACACACACACACACACGCAGTGAGGAGCTGTTGCTATTTCACCAGTTATTTCTCCGTGGTCTTCACTCTCGCATCGAGAAGTGGCCAGTTGTCATGTTTGGTAAGCTAACATCACACATGCTAAGATAATCCTTCCTAACTGTGATAGCTGATTTTCAATTTTAATCCACAGTGCTAGTGAGGAGCCAGTGTTGATCTTTCTGCCTGTTTACAGTTAGCTTTAGTCACCATTTCTGTTGGTTTTTGGCACATTCTAAACTTAGTATAGTGATGAACACAGAGCCCTCCACAGCATCATGCTTCTATCATTCTCTCTCTCCTCCCCCTATCTCCCCCCTTCCCTCTCTCTCTCTCTCTCTCTTTAGGTGATGTCCTCAAGCTGTTCATTCCCATGATGTCCATATACCACCAGTATGTTGGCAGTCACAGCCATGCTTATGATGTAAGTATAATATTATTATACTCTCTAGATATGGTATTCTTGACAAAAGTTTATAGTAACTCTAACTTCACTTTTTGCCTCATGCCCCTATCTCCTATCTCTTGCAGTTGCTTCTCTTTCTCCTAACTAAACCCAACTTTAAATCATTCTTGGATCAGATTCAGCGTCACCCAGCCTGCACTAACATGAGCCTGGAGAGTGTACTCATGGCTCCCCTCAAGAGAATCGAGAGCTACATGCATGACCTCCAGGAGTTGAGGTCACACACACCAACAGAGCACGTTGACTATAACATCCTTCAGGAGGCAGTCTCAGAGCTGGAGATCATTCAAAAGGTGGACTAGCTACATACGCATGATGTCATAGTAATTACCCCTTCAGTGCAGCCAATTAGCCATACTTGTTCATTGATTCTGGTGATAGTACTGAGAATTTGAGAATCTGGGTGCCAGGTCAGGGTATTGGTAATCTTGATCATATCTCATATCCTGGAGCTTCAAGATTGCCTTATTTCCTGTGTGATTTCATTACCTGCTCATAGCATGAAAACTTATGAAACTAACCACAGCTCTGCTGACCTTGCTGCCATAAATATTTCAGTTACTGCCACAAGAATATTGTTATGTACCTGAGCCCTCTCTCTCTCTGTCTCAGTACCTGAAGCCCCACACTAGTCATGTATACAGTTAGAGTAAGCTACACTAAATAGTGCTATAAACATGTGCTGTTTATGTACTGCTACGAGACTACCTACCGTTGACCTTTCTCCCTCTGATCTTAGACCGTGACAGATGAGGTGAGTCAGTATGAGACATTGCGTCAGGTGCTGGAGGTCGAGAACAGCATTGAAGACGGTTGTGAGGTGCTGCTAGACAAAGAACAGACTCTCATCAGACAAGGTGAGTACAGGCAACACTTACAAATGAGATGATGTCCCAGTAAAATTCAAACATGGTACCATCTATCAGCCTTGTCCATGTACCACCTTTGTGTATGTATAGTTATTATTCTTCTCTCTCGATCCCTTCACACACACACACACACACACACACACACACACACACACACACACACACGCACTTGCTGTGTAGGAGTTCTCCACCAGGTTCGAATAGAAGACAAGCTCAAGTCTCCATCTCGTAACTCAGGGAAGGTTCGGAGTCAACCGAGACACTGTTTTCTGTTCAGCAAACACCTTTTGATCACAGCCAGGCTGCAGAAGAAGCCACAAGACCAATACAGAATAGTCAAGGTAAATCAAATACTACCAGGTTTTAATCAAATCAAGGGATGTCCTAATTTGGGTAGCTAATGTCTAGCTGTTTGTCTTTTATCGTGGAGACAATTGGGGTGTGACACTGTGTGTACAGTGTGGTTCAGTTCTCCACTGTCATGCCTTGTCATGCACACACATGTGTCCATGTAAGGGACTGCTATTGCAAAAGCATAGCAATACTATTACCAGTAAACTCAATATGGTTCGGTCAATCAGACCCCCCTCCCCCCACGTACACGCACACACAAGCAAGCTATTTAACTATTCAACACACATATACGCTGACTGATAGTAAACTAGTAAATATTTTTATGCTCCCACTCTCAATTTTACATGCAGCTTGTTGCACTGGCTAAGTGTACTGTGAGTGAGGTCAAGTCCGATGACTCCCCTGAGGTGCACTACCGAGGGATCAGGGTGATCTGCGAGGGAACAGACTCCCTCACTGACTCACTAATCTTGCTCACCAACTCAGTCAATGAGAAGGCTCAGTGGCTGGCTGATTTCTCACAGTGTGTAGAGAACGAGAGACAGAATAAAATACTTCAGTGTCAGAGGTACGTGTTTCAATATACCCATTACTGCAACTTTACATGTACCCACTGAACAATTTTCTGAAAGTTGGATCTATTTTGAGGGTGCTTGTATGTGCTTAGAAAGTACTTTGCATGATCATAACATTCATAATTTTGGATGTTAATTGTCGTGATTCAATATTGTCATGTCACACACCATTCCTAATTTGGCCGTCTGTAGCTTCTGTATTATTAATATGCCTCAGGCTGTATATCTCCATTAGGATTCATGGTTGAACGTGCTGTTGGTATGGCCAACATGACATGTTTTTTTAGTTTTGCTTCAAGCTACGTGATCAAAGCTTTTAGGGAAACACTACAGTGTGGGTAGCCTTACATGTTGGGTCATTCCTGAATTTCATCATTGCATTGAAATAACAATATTTCCACTTCATTTGCAGCGTTGGTGAGCCAGTGGAACTGAGTTCAAAATTCATCCGCTATAGCACATTTAAAACCGGCAAGGAACAACTGGTGAGGGTACACATGCACACACACACACACACACACATGCACATACATATGCAGTATATATTATACAAGCCCGTCCTTGCTTGCTTGCTACGTTTCATGTCATACCTTTCACTTTAGCTCCACCCATTGCTGTGTCACATGACTGTTCTAGCTCCATCCACGCCCCCATACACATGTACAGGTGAACTGTGGTACATTGGAGAGCCTCTTAGAGCGTCTGGTCAAAGTCAGTCACTACGGCCTTGACTTTCTCAACACATTCCTGATGACGTTTCCCCTCTACACGACTGCTCACCATATCCTGGAGTTCCTCTCAAAGAGTTACCATGACTGCCTCAGCACTAGGGAGAGGAAGAGGAGTGGGAGCATAACACCACAGGATGCTGTCAGGGATGCTAGGGGTGAGGAGCTTGTTGATCATGAGTGGCTATAGATTGCGGCAAGAGCGCATAAGAACAAAAAAAAGAGGAAGAGCGTGTAACTTGAACTGGGCAGAATTTTTGAACCATACTAAAAATAGAATATCCAGTCAAGAGTAGACTGAAAAACGTAAATCAAAGTGTAAAATCTATCCGTGGCATGCTCAAAACTCATTGCTTGATGCTTGGACATTCAATGTATATGTCATCATCACACTGTGGTTTTGCACATGACCAGATGTTCTATTTTTAGTATTGTTCAAAAATTCTGCCCTGTACACTAATGTCTATGGGAGTTACATGCTCTTCCTCTCCCTGCATTAGTTCTTATGTGCTCTTGATTGCGGAAATATGAAGTAGAAAATGACTATTATAGCACACTAGTATCCTGGAAGTGGGCCGAGCTTTGGTAACATTGAAGTAAATACAGTAAGAGAGAAAGACCTTTGATTGGCGGTACACTTAGAAAGCTCTATCTAATCAATGCACATATACAACAGTCATTATTGTAGTGTAAGTGTGTGTTTGTGTGTGAGCCTTATCTTATCGATAACGATACATTTTCAAAACATCATGTCACTATTTTTTGACTCTACATTGTGTGTTTGTAGAGATCCACACCCTTCCTCGCTGTTCGACTGCCTCCCCTACTGGCTCTGTGGTGACATACGGCTCTCACCTGACCATCCCTCGGCCCAACGGTGTGCCAGACCCAGCCATCCACACCAGAACTGCCTCAGAGTCTAACATGAAGAGTGGTCCCAGCATCTCAGGAATATTCTTTGCCATCAAACACTGGATCAGCAAACACTTTTATGTATGTTAAATTCAATGTGACCAGTCTTAAGTCTTGTGTGTATCCATATCACTGCTTGTCACAGTGATCTGTATGCGTAACTGTCTCTCCTCTCTCTCTCTCTCTCTCTCTCTCTGCTTATAGCACTTTGAGGAAGATGCTGAGCTGGCATCAATGCTGGAGCTTCTTCTTGAGCATGCCTACAAGTCTCCTTTACTCACGATGAATGAGAAGAACGCAGCTGTGGAGGCTAGCAGTATGTACAGCATGCAGAAGGGAGCAAGGGAGGAAAACAGTCCCGTGTTCGAGTATATGAGACCTCAGTCACCTGTACACCTGGTGAGAAAACTTTAAGAAGTAAACATACACAAGTGTTAGAGCTGTTTAGTTACTTAGTCTTTAGAGTAGCTGTTCATTATTTTGCCTCTTTTTTCCTGCACAGCCTCAAAAGCCATTTGAGTGTTTGCTGTTGTGGGCGCCGAGGGAGACAGCAGAGCAGCTCTGTATCATTGAAAACACACTCTTCTCAAGAATTGGAAACAGGTATTGCTTAATGGCTCGTACAAATAGGCCAAAAATGGCATAGTTTAATTCAACCATGGCAGTTCTACTTATCGTATAGAGTATTGAGGTGCCTTGCTTTATAATTAATTTTGATGCTGCAGTGAAATTCTTCGCTACTTCAAGGCAAAGGGGGAGGAGAAGGCTAGAGTTGCTCCAAACCTCACAACCATCTTTGATCACTTCAATAGAGTGAGTGGACATACCTCTTTGACTACCATAGCTACATTGCACATTAGCCAGTTCCGGACGGTCTCGTTGCTTTGGTGATTTGGTAGCTATTGCCATGGTAACCAGTCCCTCTACCCCTAGCTCTATGTGGTAGCATGAGGTGGTAGAAGGTCGTTGCCATTTATGTCAGCGATAGCTACCAAATCAGTTTCGCTGCTCCTTAGGGAGTGTGCAAAACTAGCCACAACTCGGCTAGACTAACCTTAATACATGCTCTCTGCCTACTATGACAGCTATGATATATACACATTGATAGCTTGTTACATGTCTAAAAAGTATGACACTTACAGCTGTTGTGTCCTCACTGTTGCAGATGTCTCTGTTCTTCATGTGGAGTATAGCCCAGCAACGATACTTCTCAGACAGAGTGAAGGTGCTGGAGTTCCTGATTGAGCTGACCCAGGAGTGTGTGGACCAGGAGAACTTTAGCTCTTTCATGCAACTCATGTCTGCCCTAGAGCATGGGTCCATACAGAAGTTTAAGCAAGCATGGGACTTTGTGTCGAAGAATGTAAGACTCTTGTTTGGATTAGCTATTACAAGATATCCGTGTTAAAAAATAGTTGAGCTGTGGTTACACGTACTCTTCTCTCTTTCTCTCTTTTAGTTGAAGCAACAGTTTAGAAGTTTGAAGAGACTGAGTGCTACAGACGGTCGATTCAAAGAGCTGCGTACGGCGATAAAGAAAGCCATTCCTCCATCTGTCCCTTACCTTGGCATTGCTCTCAATGAGCTCTCTGGAGTTGTAGAGTCTCAACCGAACTTTATCGATGATGGACTCATCAACTTCAGCAAAATGAGAAGAGTATGTTAATTGTTTTTATCATAGTAATTATTTACTCTCCAACTTGGATTTTAATTTTTCAGTGCACGAGACTGGTGACTGCTGTACTTCAACACCAGAAGGAACCCTATGAATTTCAATTTGTCCCTGAGGTAATTTATACACTGTTACCTGCTATGTATACCAATAAATTTTCCTATAGTTCCATATGGTGTGTTAATTTGTGGTTTCTTTCGTTTGCAGATCTCCAAGGTGTTGCTGTGCACACACATCCCTGGAGATGAAGACGCTCTCTACCAGTATGTGGACCAACTGAAGGACAGACAGCTATAGCTAGACAGCTAGCAGTTCACTTCGTGTCACACAAAAGATTTGTTTTTATCAGCCACCAAATTAATTTATCATCATTAAATTTTCTGTGTGTATGGCATGTTCTTGTTCGCACTCCTCGTAATAATTACAAATACAATTACAGCTATAATACCAATTCATGCGGCTGGCAATACTTTAGCACAACAAATGCACCATATTTATATTATAATTATACATGCCTTCCATGGAGCAGAAAACTCGGTGCTTCTCGCGCTTTTTTTTCCTTGCGCGCGCGCGTATTATGGGGAAGATTGAATGTGCGCATGCGTCGAACCTGCACCACGTGTTTGTGGTTTTTGGACTAGTTCAAACACGCCAGGCTGAATCCGTTTGAGCGAAGAAGGAAGGAGTTTTCTCATGAAGAATTTGCCGAAATTCAAATGTAAGTGAAATTTGTTCGTTGTGCTCTCGTGTTTAGCTATATACTATAAGCTTGTGTTTGTTTTCTTAGCTAGCTTTCTCCTCTCCTTTTTGTTTTCAAGTATCTGTTGCTTGCGCTAAGATCACCTAAACCTTTATATGTGTTTTTAGGGGCAAATTGAGTGAATTAACTTTTACTTTTGACGCTCGCTCTTAGCTATCATGTTTTTACTTTTTCCTCTCTGTTTCTGCAGGAAGCGGAGCGATATTTGAGAGAAATCGGCGGCCATGTTCTTCGCAACCTACTGTCGGACACCCACTCACCCCTGGGGACACTAAACCAGTGCTAATGGAGGTCTAATGCCCCACGTTTGCCCGGGGTGTGGTAGGTGGGGCTTGACATTGATAAGGCAAGTTGCTATCTTTTGCAAATCATTTTAATCCTTGTCTGATGTTTTTGCGATTTGCTGCTGAGAATGTGCCTGGCCAACACGTTTGCAGTGAATTTGCTAGGCTGCTTGTTGCCTGGGTGGACGCTTTTTTTAATGCATGCACAAAATTTTTGTAAGGATGATTTGATAGCCAACTTACTGGAGCTGTAAAAGACTAATTTATAATTTGTAATGAAGCAACTTTTAAAAACATTTTGTCCTTATTTTTATTAGGTGTGCTGGAAGAAGAGGTGAATGATTGCTGGCCAGCAACTGTGTGTACCAAGATTATAAACAGTGAGTGATGTAGAGAGAGAGGAAGGGATATTTCAAAACCCTACTTTAATACTTTGGGAGGGTAGTATGTAGTATACACTGAAGTGTACATCCTAGGACAGATGTGATGTAGCCTAGTTATTTCTGTTTCCTATTCTACTCCTGTTAATATTATAATACTTATACACAAGTATCCTGCTTTACTGTGTATAATATGTTTTTTATTAGAGTATGGTGTGATAACAACATGTCTGCATGGAGCTAGCCAGCAGTGCAGCCACTGGTGGTCATGAGCACATTGAAAGGTGAGCATTAATTAGGCAATGTAGGGAAGTATTTTGTATACAGCATGAGAAGCTAAGCTATCCTGAGAGTGTGTAGAATGATTTATGTGGGTATGAATTTTTTTTGTGATGCACTCTCGACTTCCCACCCCACCTATATATCTTCATTGAATACAAGTACGTGTGTTGTGTAGGGGCCTAGAATTTTGATTGCATGGTGCAAAGGAACTATGAGATGTTTTGGTCACTGCATATTGATGATCTCTTGTTTTTCCCATCTCAGAGACTAAACAAAGAGCCAAGTTGAGACTGATCAAAGATCAGGGTGCAAGACCAAGCCAAGACCACATGAATAACTGCCTGGTAGGTAGGACCAAGAGTACGTAGGTCAGTGACTGATGTACTGGTATAATTAGAGTGGACTGAACTTGGACAAACCTGGTAGTCAGGTGTAGCTATATTTATTTACTGCATTGTGCATACATGTTGCCTTGTTTTTGTAAAGCGCATCGGGCGCCGCAGCGAAATGAGCTGGCAATGCATGCAGACAAGTGCCAGACAGAAGATGACTCTTGCATGTGTGTGTGGTCCTTTGTCTTGTGTATTTTCAATGGAGTGTTTCATCTTGCTTTATTTAGTACTCTCACTGTCGTGGTTTAATTGCGTTTCACATTATTTTGTTTGCGATATTGTTGTGTACTAAATTGATAATCGCCCGATGGGCGAACGTAATCTGGTTAGGCAGTTGTGCATTGCCTGCTGACCTTTACCAAAATGATTTCGCTATTGCAGGGCGCTGCTCGCTTGCCCCTACACTGTAGAGAATAAAAGCATTCGCATGCAGTAGAAAAGAGAACGTGTGAAATATGCTGTTATGCAGCGTAGTACTGTGTGTACAGTTCTTCATAGTACATGCATGTACACTCCCACCCAGAGGGACAGAGTTCGATCGTACTGGAGGAGACTGAATAAGGGCAAGAGAAAGAAACAATCAACAGGCAAATAGAGAATTAATTTTGGCCGTCATAGTCACCACAGAGAATACAAATGGCAAAGGATTGACATACAATAATACGACACTAGCGACTGGTATTGGCCATAGAGAATACAAGTGGTAAAGGATCGCTATGCATACTAAATGCTATATACTGCGGCACTAATGACTTGAAGGTAAGGAATTGGCCACAGAGAATGCAAATGGTAAAGGATCGGCATGCATAATAAATGCTATATACTGCGCACTAATGACTTGAAGGTAAGGAATTGGCCACAGAGAATGCAAATGGTAAAGGATCGACATGCATAATAAATGCTATATACAGGGATTTGCACACTTCTTGCCCTTTTAGATCGAAAAGCGTAAAGCGTGAATCGTAGACCGCGAAGCCAGAGAAGCTTGTAGTTAATTTAATAAACCTAGTTAGTCAAAGGATAAAGCTTACACAGCAGCAGGTTAGTGGCCTACAGGTACTTATAACTGAGGCCTATACTCATGAATATGTTTGCTATGGGTCACGATCTACACTCTGCAGTTAGGCAAGAAGTCTGAAAGTTCCTGTACTGCGGCACTAATGACTTGAAGGTAAGGAATTGGCCACAGAGAATGCAAATGGTAAAGGATCGGCATGCATAATAAATGCTATATACTGCGGCACTAATGACTTGAAGGTAAGGAATTGGCCACAGATAATGCAAATGGTAAAGGATCGACATGCATAATAAATGCT
This sequence comes from Stappiaceae bacterium, assembly GCA_964291365.2. Lineage (GTDB taxonomy): Bacteria > Pseudomonadota > Alphaproteobacteria > Rhizobiales > Stappiaceae > JBDWFY01. The sequence continues at coordinate 95,860 of OZ219967.1, read as the reverse complement.
ATATACTGCGGCACTAATGACTTGAAGGTAAGGAATTGGCCACAGATAATGCAAATGGTAAAGGATCGGCATGCCTATAAATGCTATAATATAGCAATGACTCGAAAGTAAGGTATTAGCCATAGAGTGGTAAAAGGTCGATATATGTATAAAAGAAATAATACGATACTAATGACTTGAAGGTAAGGTATTGGCCATAGAGAATGCACGTGGTAAAGGGTCGATGTGCATATAAATGCTATAATAAAGCACCAATGTTCAGTTCAAGTACATGTACCACACATACACACACACACACACACACACACACACAATAATATTATCCAAAATCAAGTTTGTTTTTTCATGTCCTTTTCTAGCTGTATCAGCTGTTTCATGAAGCCAAGATTAGGAAACACTTTAGTTCTCCTCTTTCTGATGTGTGATCCAGCTTCCTCAAATGACCAGCCATGCCTGAACAAATAAACATACAGGACTCACATTATGAATTTATGATGTAACCCAAGTCCTGGTATAGTCTCACGTGCCACACCCCTCAATCACAAGAAGAGGGGTCTGGTGACCTTGCATACAGCGAGTTGTTCATATGCAATAATTACAAAAAATGTTACGGAAAACCACAAAAATTGTACAGGCAGCTATAATATTATGAGCGTGCATTGCAAGTAGGGCATTTATTCAAAATCTCGAATCTGATTGGATAGTACAACTCATACGCATGATCGCCAGACCTGTCACACTGTGGATGGTCCCCCACCACAAGCGGTCCCCCCTAGACTGTCTGTGGTCACTGTATTTGGTCCCCCTGCGCCATAACAGGTCCCCTTGCTGTATTTTCTTATGAGAGCAAGGACTGTCTAACAAAAGGCATCCACGTAATCATCTTCATGCCTACTGTATTTTAGTACAACTCAACCCTTGCTACCTGGATAAATTTTGCTCATTTTAGTGTCAAGCCTTAACTCAATGAGCCTGTGGGCAGGGCTGCCCCTCTTGCATTGTAGCATTTCTTATTCACTCTAAGTGGGCAAACACTGCCAAACAGAAGCAGGGAGTAAGGATTGTTCACATAGTAAAATGGGAACCAATGTTGACTTTATTATTGCACAGCTTGTGATGCAGCATAACAACAAGGGGGGACCAGATATGGCTGCCAAGTCCCGGGGGGGGGGGGGGGGGGGGGGGACCACATGACAGTCCGGGGAGACCACATGTTCTGCCACAGGCAGTCTGGGGGGACCACTTTTAGGGGGGACCCATTGAAGTATGACAGGCCCCTCTTGTGGCATGTGAGACTAGTCCTGAGATGACTGAGAACATTGCAATTGTACAGCACAGCTGTATGGAGCTCTAATAGCTAAGACCACTGAAAAGTCTGTGGAAGATTGATTGTTGCCATGAGATACCAACCCCTGCCCACCCACCATGCACACCTAACACTTTTCAGGATGTATGTTTACGATACCGATTGTACGCACTCACAGTTTCATGAGATATGCTATAACGATGGTACATGATCTACTGGCTCCAGCTACACAGTGAATGAACACGCCAGTCCTCTTCTCCCGAGCTCTCTCTATAAACTCGTAAGTCTCTCTGAAGTGTTGAGAGATGTTATAACGAGGCATATCACCAGCAGCTATCCTCATTATACTGTAGCTATCACCATAGAGCTCGTCTGGTGCCTGGCAGGTTGGATCTCCAGATGCCATATTTAGGATGAATGTTACCCCTTTCTCCTCGAGGGTGGGTAGGTCTACAGCATGGTTACAGTTACCAACATAGACCTTAAACCCAGTATCATCACTGTACACTTTAGATGGAGTCTGTCAAGAGTAGCAGATACAAGAATGTAAGGTGTAAATAACTGGCAAAAAATGAATTATTTAGATATACCCTGCCACGTAGTTTAACAAATTCAGTAAGCAATTCCAGGAGTGCATAGTGAAGAGGAATTATACGCTCCTGGCAAATCACATTGTTAAAATGCTATGGGTGGAAACACAAGATTGGTGCGTGCATCTTTTGTCTTGTGATTAGGAAACATGGAGATTAGAATCACGGTACATGGTGAACATCTGATACGCGCATCATAATCACAACTAACTGATCACATGAATATTGGTAGTGGTCGGCCATAGCTGATCTCCTAAGGCCTTTCCGGCATGGCGACCACGAGGCTCTCGCATGCCCCGCCTCTGGTTAACCAGCTGCCAAACATCTGTCAGGCTCGCTCGCATCATAGATGCACTCTAATACAGATACATGTAGCTTACAAGGTCACGCAAGGATGCCTTGAACTCTGCACTGTCCCATTTGCTCTCGAACAGTCGTTCTCTGAGTTTGCTCAACCGTTTCTCTTCTCTTTCTGTGAGGACTTCACCTCCACTCGACGCCATTTATCTTCAAGCTGTGACTAAACCCCTCCCACCGTAAGCTGGTTGTGTAAATCAGCAGTAAGAGACTATCGTATTCATAACATCGTTGGTCGAAGTGGAACGGCTGTGTGCAGCTAACTAAGCTGCTGCCTAGCAAGAATGGGCAATGAAAACAGTACGCCAGCCATCGATACAGAGGCGATCGAAAGGATAAAGGGCGACTTTTGCAAGCTAAATGAGCCAACGAAAGTTCAATGCCTCGTGGATTTGGTGAAAACATGCGCGTATCAGGAGCAGCTGGACTTCAACGAACGTCTTCAAGAATTACTCCACAAAGACTTCATCAGTCTTCTCCCGGACGATCTAAGCAAACGAATCATCTCTTTTCTGAGCGTGGACGACGCCATCACGTGCCTCAGAGTGAGCAAGAACTGGAAGAAGGTGATCGAAAGCTGCAGCGCATTCTGGGAGCCGCAGGCAAAGAGAATCGGACTCAGCGAGCAGTTTATCAGAGAAAAGACTAGTAATGCAAGTGGAAAACCCTTCACTCTACCCAATTTAATTACATCTGCTCTTGGTCACCAAACCAGTATCAAATCTCTGACCCCTCGTCCCTTTGTCATCTCCACGAGCAGGGCCAGCAGTGAGTATAGCTACACCTATGCTGGCAATGGAGTATCTCTCTGCTACGAAGAAATGAACGGGCATGCTCAGGTGGTCATTGAATCTATGGATACGGCACAGTCTGTCGTTAGGATAGCTACCTTCAACGTTACATCCTTCACCAGCCGCATCAAGTGGGCTGCTGCCTCACACAACTACGTCATGTGGAAACAGCTAGATGGGCACTGGCATGGATGCAGTGTGCGTGGGGAACCGCCTGAGCTTGAGAGCTGGGAGGACGAGCCAATCTCTCAAGGCTTTCACAGTATCTCCTTCTGCCCAGAGTGCCATCTTGTGGCTATCATGTCTGAAGCCGAGGATGATTGTGAGGTGTGGGACCTTCAGGTTGTCAAACTAGTCAGGGGACGAAATTCGGCAAGGAAGATGGTCTATCCTGTGCCCCTAGAGAGGGTGCAGAATGTCTGGATGAAGAAACGACACTTTCTTGGAGGTGAGGTGATGATGCTCCCTGATACAGCTGCTGGGAAAGACAAGAAGGGATTTTGTACAGCACACCAGGTATTGCTGCAGATTGATAGCAACCTGGCCATACATCGTTTGGAGAGTGTACCAGATACAGAGAGGCGGATGGTTGTCCATCGTTTCTTACCTGATGCCAAGCTATCAAAGCCTATAGCTGTCTTCTCCCCCTCACCTCCTTCACAAGATGAGATGTTTGCCTCGCTTGACCTCACGGCTAGCAAAGGTCGGCCTCTCTTTCGTCTCTCCATGGACAACAAACGCATTGGTCTTGTCAGCGATTCCTACCTCTACGTCTGGAACATCTCCAGCCTCAAACAGGAGAAATCTGTTGACCTTATTGACCTCAATCTCCCTTCAGACACCAAGTGTGTGGCAGTTGGTAGTATCTACGCTGTCTTAGCTAGCGACTCAGCTGGGATGTGTTATGTCGTATTGATTGAAACTGGAGACATATTGCTCAAAGGATCTGTAGCTGATTCAGACTTTAACCCCAACGCTCAACACTCAGTGAGGTTTGACTTTCAAGCACCCGTCAGTCAGGACTGGCTGAATGGATTCCGTCACTATGACCATTGGCCCTTAGCAATGGTGTTGGATCACGGTATCACATCCCAAAGTGACCCCTCTAGCTCGAGTCTCACCGGATCAGCTAGTGGTGAGGGGGGTGGGGTTGAGGAACAGCTGCAAGCATTGGTCGGCCTCAGAGCTAAACAGAAGAGGAAGCTTATGGGACTATCCAGGCTTTCTCTCGACTGGAACACTATTTTGTGATCAACTTATATCAGAGCTATTTTTTTGTGTGTCTAAATGTTTTATTCCCCTAATTTATTTTTCACAACACAAATTTGCTATAATTGAGCACAAAACTATTGTTACTATTAAACTTTGAAAATATGTTATTTGAGGTAGTATCTAACGGGTGGTCCAGGGGAGTCGTCACCTTCACCGTCTGCACTGGAGAATGAGACAGTCAGATCAACATACTCCCTATCAGCTGATGGCTTGATAAGCTGAACCATACTGCATGCATGGTGTGTGAGTATGTGTACATACATATAATATTATGTGTGTGCATGTGTGTGTGTGTGTGAGAGAGAGAGAGAGAGAGCTATTATGGGGATAACGACAAACAGTGCATTATGTGTACATGGAGAGAATAATATTATGTAAATGTACAGACATGGATTATTAATTTATATTCCAACAATGTTAACGTACGTCTGTGTGAGTCTCTTTCTGTGTCCTGGCATCCATGGGACGTAGATCATCTTCACTCCCATCACAACCATGCTAGGCTCAAGCTTGTAGCTCTCCTAACACAACACACACGACACACAGTTGAAACATCATGTACTAGAGAGCACAATATCTGGGATAGATAACGTCTTCAAGCAAAATACAAGGCCAAAGAATTCCTTGTATAACCATAATGCTTGGATTCCTAGGAGAAGTGCCCTTTAAAATGTGAACATGATGTGTGTTTCTCGAAAGCTATTAGTAACTTTATGTTCCCCTGCCCATCACCACATGTAGCAGCTACAATGTGCATTACCTTAATTGCCTTGAGGAAGTCTTGTAGCTTGAACGCCTTGTGGCCTTTGACCTCCCACTTGTCCCAGAGTGTGTAGGAGAGCTTGTCGTTGATGACGGTGGTCTGAGCTGCAGCCGGCTCAGAGAAGACGACTGAGGGAAGGGCAAGGCTCAGGAAACAGTTCTTGAGAGACTCTCTGGGCAGCTGCATCACAACCTTCACCAACTCTATGCTCACCTATACATGTGTTGCAAGGAAACAAGAGCTACATGTATATAGGAGTATTACAGTACACTACAGACCTTAATGTATTCAAAGTTGAAGTTTAATATCCTTACCCACTAAATTTTCTTACATCTACCCTCTCAATGCAACTGATCTACAACGATGAGGCAATATTATCAACTTACAAGGCCAGCTACAGCAGCAGTGGTGGTTGCTATGGCGGGGACAATCCTCCCTGCTATGAGCTTGGTCTTAAAACGATCCACTGGGTCAATGGCATACATCAATGCCCTCAGGTTCTGCAGACAGGAAGTGGAATAAACCACATTCACCATTGTTCTGTGAATACCAACATGTTACCCATATCAAATTTGAACAAGAAAATACAACTGTACAAATAGCCAGCTTCTGCATAGAGCTAGCAAGGCTTGGTAGGAAGTTTGCTCTAAGGGGCCAACACTAGGGGATGTCCCCACTTAATTAGTGCCCTTGGGAAGGTCTGAGACAGAGGCTGTACACACTCTAGAGGGGTGCCCCTATAATCAGGGGGTGTGTCATCAGAAACCAGTCCTGGGGTTGTGGCCCATCTGGCAGAAGACTTCTCCCATTCCCGGGTGGGTGGAGGATGCCTAGTGCTGCAGGCCTCAAGGTTGAAAGAGACACACAGCCAGCTATGGAGTCCAATGAGCAAAGTGCCAGCTCACACACTGGCATAACTCAATTCAGACTACTCTCCTACCAAGCCAATTTTTTTTGTAAATGGACTAACAAAGTAAAACCTTGCTTTATTTCTGGAAGCCAAAATGCAATGGTGTGGCTAAAAACTACCTTTCCCCAAGTGACAACGAGATGAAATAAGGAATAAAATATGACACTTTCGTCAGTAGTGTGGCTTTTTCTCTTGTGACTATCTGATGTAAAAGGGCTCATAGCTACACAAGAATATCCCACTAAATTCTTTTTAGCACACACGGACATGTTTGATTGCCAAAACTATCTGCCTCATTCATAAATTCCTAGTGGTACTGTACTCACAGAAGCAGCAGTGATGAAGTCAATATGGCCATTGCTATCATCGTCTTTCTCAAATGATTGTGGAGACATTTCCAGCTGACCTAGGGAAAGTCACATGACATAGCTACATGAATCACATGACAGTCACATGATTAAACACAGCTACCTACCCTGTGTGATTGTTCCAGTGGAGACTATTCTGCTGAGGTCGGCAGTGCAGACCTCCAGGAGATCGGAGGTCACTTCTTCCTCAACTGGCTTCTTCACACTTTCATCAGTGATGATTGTCTATAAAATTATAAAAAAATACACCACTTGATGTATGTACATATGGCGTTGATGCTCACACTATTGGCTAAAATTGCACACTTTTTGTGCTTTAAATAGATACAAATGTTAAGCTGAAATGCAGCTGTACCTTGGAGGAAGGTTTGAAAGGAGGCACAGGAGTAGCTAGGACAATGGATGATACAGTGTTGGGGGAGAGATCCTGGAACGATAAAAGATGTAAGTACATGGTTACAGGTAGTTGTGGCTATGTGTACACTTATGTACACTACCTGTTGAGAGTATGCCACCCCACAGACTGTTGCATAGAGTCTGGCGTAGGACACTACAAAGGAGGTGTGGCTACAAAAAAAAACACAGATTATGTCATAAATATTGCCGGGGGGGGGGGGGAATTTTCACTCACAGGGGGTCATTGATGTCGAATACTATTGGCTTAGGGGGTCGTTTGGGAGACTGCCAGAAGAGAGCTGCAGAGGCACAGACAGAAAGAAGATATCAGATCACCTTGGTAACTGTTTTAGTAACTTACATCCATCTTTCATCTTGGTATCCAAGGGAAACACATTGATCAGTTTCAGGGCCTACGCACACACACAGTACTATACACAATGTAGGTTAATGTCATCTACTCACTCGATGATTGAAGTATTTCTCAAATTTGACTCTCCCCAGTCGGAGGCAGGAGGCCCAGTCCGGGGGTCTGGCTTGGAACAGTTTGACGACCTTTACCACTCCATCTGGAATGCCTCCATCCCTCAGCTCCTATGAGCATATACACACAAACATGGCAAGCAAAGTAACCAGTGATGGTTTGGATGGAATTCTACTAAGAGACATTTGTACTAACTTGTAGCAGTTTGTCAGGAGACGAGTGGCTCTCCCAAAACTTGGTGAACATGGCCGGCCGCTGAGAGAACAAGCTCTCAAACTAAATACATACAGAGGGAGAGGGTAACCAATGCAATAGCAGAGAGATGATGTAATAATGATGCCATACCTTGTCCCTGGCCCACTGTATGGTGTGCTCTATAGTGGCTGGGAATGACTTTAGAGTGCAGTAGGGAACATCTTTGTCGGGAGGATCGGCCTGTGTGATAAAAAAAACAGAGAAGAGGAAGGGAATCTAGCACAAAGACAACGTCAATTAAGTTCTTACTTACTTGACTTGAATAGGACTCTGTTTGATGAGGAACTATCACCTATAGAGATGATGAAACTGTAAAGGAGAGGGAGGGGGTGGATTGTCTACCTGCACATGTCCCTTTGCTCCCATGGTCCCTGACTCCAGGAGAGGTCTTAGGTTAGTGACACAGCGACTGTCCACGTACCTCCTAGCCTCTACGTTGTCCAGAGCGTTCACTACCAAGTCTTGGCTTTGGAAGAAGCCATTATGGTAGACATCTTTCTCTGTCCCAGGGAACACCTTGTACTGTTGTGCCTCGATGCACAAATCTATAAAGAAAATCATTAATGTGTGTATGTGAGAGTGTATGCATCCATCCATGTGTGTTAGTGATACTGACAACTTTTACCAGAGCACATGTACACATACATGTACATGTACATGGTCAAGAGTACTCTTGAAATGGTTCATACATTACTCTCCAGAGAAATCACCAGAAGAAAATCGAAGAGTGGCGCTGTGGTTAAACATCAAAGGACACTTGTGGTTTTAAAAAAACACATCAAATGTAAAAGGAGTTTTCTAAGAGCGGCGCTGCGTCACTCTACTGCTCTTTAGTGATTTCCCTGACTCTCACTTCAAAGCATGCATGTGTTGGTATACTTAGCTGACCTGGGTTGATGTCCAGTGTTGATTTAGCTGCTACAACAGATTTTGGTTGCTGAGGAAACAACAAGTTTGTAGAAACAACACAGAAAAAAACATACATTTGTTAGTGTATTCCTGAGGAATGAAGACGAGCGCACCTCACCTGAATATGATGAGGTCTAAAGAGAAACTGCCTGTTCAGATTGGACTTCTCTATCAAATCATTGTCTGTGATTGTCACCTACAAACAATTAAAACACAGCAATAACTCCTCAATCATCCCACATTGTATATATCTTACTTGTCCCTCTGGTCTCCTTCCCACTCCCAACATGGCATAGTTCTTGAGTAGTTCACAACCAATGGCTCCACAGCCAACCTGCAATCATATAATTCACTCATGAGATGAAACTATATAGTACATTCTCTGCTCACCATAAATAGCTTCAGTTTTGCTAACTTCTGCAGCACTTCCTCTCCAAGACACACCCTCACACCATCATAACGATCACCACTGCGGGAAGATACAGCAAACACATTAACTTTCAAGCACAATATTATGACAATGCATGTACACATGAAAATTCAGTAGGTTTATTTTTTTCTTTTTCACATGTATGGCTATTCTTATACCGTGGTTGGAAGGAGGTAGGATCACACTGCTCTGAGTTAGCCAGCACCTCGGCCGCATCCAGAAACAGCTGCAATACATTAAAGCAATATCGATATTACAATGTCTCTCTCTCCCCTCCCTTTCTCCCTCACTCACCCATTGTCTTAGCGGTGAGAATTTCCCAGTGAGGCTTATGAGTGTTTCTTGAGCTACGAGTCCCCCAATGGCTGTAGCTAGCGGAGGGAAGAGGCCAGCTGCCGTCCATGATAACTCTCTCACCACCCTCTCATCCACACTCTCCACTAGCTTGTAGCGAGAGTTCACTGTACTGGCTAATTTCACCATCTGCTCTGCATCTTCTGCATTCCTGCAGTTCAAGTTAGTACAATCTGACACTCTAGACAAGCAGCCCCATTTCCCTCTCTCAAAACTTGCAACATTTATGGAGATATTTTTGCACTCAAGAAGTGTGCAATGTTTCTGGTGCAAAACAGATACTTACTTCATGCAAGACTACGCTACAATGCTCATTAATACAACAACCAGGCTATATTTAGTACCAAATCTCCTTTTTTTTTTTTTTGTCTTGGAGAATGGCTTGGCAGTCCGATCTCTCTCACCTTGGCTTGGTTATGCGGCTGTTCTCCACAGCGAATTGCTCCAGTGCTAGCAGAGCAACATGGATCTGGAGGGGAGCCTCTATTTTTGCAAAGTCGGCAATTATGTACTGTGGAGATGATAATTGTTTCTCAAGGGACTCAAAGGTGACCGTCTTAGAGAGTTTGAGTTGCCTGGCGATGCCGCCATGTTCATATGTCTGGTACTCAGCACCACTGGTGTTGCCAATAGAAAACTCAGTAGGTGATAGCACTTTAAAAAGATGAGGGGGAGATCCCTATCAATTTATTTACAAGATACTAAGAAGTGGGCATTCACCTTTCACTTTGTGAGTGGTACCATTGATTGTTGTCATGCCAACGACCTCTCTAAAGGTCACCGTATCCCCAGTCTCCAGACCATGCTTTGTATTTTCCATACAAGTCACTACACCAGGGTTGCCCTGGGGAATGGGAATAGAAAAAATAACAGAATAGGAATGAAATTGTGTACACATAGGGAGAACTAGCATTGCATTAATTTTGCTTCTAACATTTTCAAATATGCTTATGCTTGTATCTTTGCCTTTAGCCAATCACTAATATTCTAGACTACCAAATCAGTTGACAGTCATGTGAGAGATGGGACCTACCTTGGTGATGTTAGCAATGAAACATTCAATTGGTTCCTCTCCATTGTCATCAAAAATGGTGAACTCGGCTCCAAAATCACAGAACATGGATGAGAACACACCTCGAACACTGCAACTGATGAACTGTTATGGCGCATTAGATAAAGTATATGAACACCACTATTAACTGTCAAGGAAATTTCTAATTTTGGGAAAAACTCACACTAATGGGCGGAGTTTGATTCCTGCAGAAATTGTTGACAATCGTTTGCAGCTGTAGACTAGCATCAGTCAGCACCACACACTGAGAGAGATGGTGAGAGAATAATACTTGATATTTCTTTTACCTATTGTTGGTAGTACACGTGTACCTGGTACTGGCGGAGGAATTCAAGATCAGAGGTCAAAGATAGGGGTTGGGACGAGACCTCCACAGTGACATAGGGATTTAGCTCAGCAAGTCGGGACTGACTGGCACCAGCTCTAAACAATTAATGCTATTGACTTTTACGTCATACTTTATTGATAATGATGTACCTATTAGCTTGAGCAGTGACATCAGTTTCCCTGAGAAAGAACTGAGTGGAGAGGTCCATCATAGAGGCAGGGCAGGGGTCATACAGCGTCAGAGACTGGGGAGAAAAATCAGTCGTTTGTTTCATTGTAATTGCGCTAATCAAAGTGGCATACCTTCACTCCAGCCAATGCAATGTTCTTTGCTGCAATTAACAATGATTGCATAATATAATCTCCAGAAACACAGCTGGAGGGTGCACATTAGCCAGGATAGCTCACCTATCTCGATGCCCAGACCCCCCAGTCCATAGAGAAAGACCTTGGAGGCAGCCATGCGATGCATAGCATTGTCCCCCAGCACATACCGCTGACGGCTACCGTGCAAAAGTGGAAGGAGGGTTATAGACTTTATTCAGCAGTCTTGTCGATTGCTCACCTATACAGAGAGTCGTCGATCTCCATATCCATAGAGCTCTCAGACATCTTGATCACTACACAGCTGAAGAATTTTCCAAATAACGCTCTCCATTTCGTCATGCGCTATGCATATGGATCGCGCGCGCCGATATCAAAGTACGCATATTTGCGCATGCGCATACTGAACTTTGACCGGCTAGGGCATAGCACGGCTTCATGTGTGTTCTCCCATGTGGGGTGTGTCTGGCCACTGTCTTTACAGCTCGACACGGTACATTAAGTGCTAGTAACATGAGATTGTAGTGAGACATTTCAAAGTACATGCATGCAACAAACTGGACCTGTAGCGTTCATGCTGTGAGTGGAGGGTGGGTGGGGTTCATTAGTACATGCTGCCATTTATACTGTGTTTAGTTAAAAATAGCTTGCAACTTAGCAACTGAATTATGTACATACCTCAATCTACGCTGCCTCATTAATAAGTGACGGGCAATAAATAAAACATCCAAAAGGCAAATGCATTCTTTGTGACTCAATGTGTTCCACTAACGACCAACAAAACATCATACCATGCACATGAAATAACTCTGCTGATAACATAAGGATTATGAGTCCACTTTGACCCACACAACACACTCCCCCACTTCAAGAGGTGTGTGCTAGTTTTGTGGATAAAGATATACCCTTGCCGAGCACTGTGTGCCAAGCCTCCAACATACTTAGACTGTGTCCTTAGCTATAGTAGTGAGTGCCACACCTTGTATTAGCATGGAATTTTGTCTGGCAGACAACTCAGTTTGGCCCCCACTGCACTACTTTGTTGGCATACCTTTCTACTATACTCAAAGTTGCATGACATCAATAAAATTTCCTGCCTGTATGATACCCTACTGAAGCAGCTACTCCCAAAAGTAGGTGTGTTGGTGCAGCAGCAAGCGGCTTGCAGCACATGCATGGTGTACAGTGGCTCCATGAGAGGGGAGGACCTGGGACTGCAAAAACCAACAGTGTACACAATCTGACCAATGTGTTTAGCCAGTGACAACCAAAAGAGCTGTCCAGCTGTCCCCCAACCTAACCAAGGGGGAGGGTGGACAACCATGCTCTTCAGTCAAACCTACTCACTGTGAACAAATGTAGCATACTCTATTCATGTAGTGAGTTCAGTTAGTGTGTGCCTACATAGCTAGAGAGGGAGTGGGAGAAGTGGGAATATATAAGGTTTGGACACGATAATATTATGATAATGAAACTTTTTTGCTGATAATCCACGGATCATGCTGTGAGTTCTGTTTATGTGAAAAGAGTTGACTAACATTGAAATGAAAACTACCAAAGAGATCGTAAACCAAAAAAAAGTGGGAGGGTCTGGGATGCTCCACTAGCTAGCTTTACAGATTCAGTTGATTTTTCCATTGTGTTGATAACTATGTAAACAGGCCTCACACAATAGACAATCAGTTTAGACAAGGCAGTTCCCCTCTCTACCCCTTATCCAGCCCCTCCCTTTCTTCTGCTAAAGCTGGCCTGGAGAGAGACAAAGCTAAAATTCACATTACAAGATAAAGCAGCCTAAAATACCAAAAGCTTACTATGTGTTGTATGGTGTTCATGTGTGCTTTGTGTATGAGTGCACAGGTATGTTTAGTTCACTAGATACATGTATGTAGTCAACAATAGTCTTATCAATGGGGATCCAGGAATCATGAATGCCTACAAAGAAGGATAGATCTCTCAGTTCCTTCTACCAGTTTCATTTGGATCACACTACAGTAGTATTCCTTGCGTAGATGTACGTACGTGTGCGCACTGCCAAAGCGCTTAAGCTTGAGCAAAAGTACACGGATGTGCAATATGAGCCCCACCCATGTCCATTGGGGATGCCCCTGGGCTGATTAGATAGTGCATAACTGACCAATCAAGCGAGAAATGAGCTAATACCAAACAACCACCACATGTACTTTCCTGTATGTTGTAACAGGCAGCTGCCGCCTCCCACCATTCCGAAAAAGAAGGTAGTGGCTCGTTTGCCTGGAGGTGTGAATCAGTATCGACCAAAATCCTCTATCTCTAAGCAAACTATCGACTCGGCTACGTCAAACTCGAGCTAAACTGGTGCCTACTCACCTGCGATCATCGACACCTCTCCCGAGAGATCGACTCGAATCGAAACTCGATGGCTACCGAGGGTATTGTACAGAGCGGGCCCACTCCCCCTTTCTCTCCAAAGGCGTCCAGCCCCACCGCCTTCTTGTCAGCTGACACCCTCCCAACAATTAACGTCGATGCCTCGGCTACGACGAAGACTAACAGCGAACAACATCAACAACAGTCGAACGAAAGCAATGGACAGGCCGCCGCACAACTCACCGCCGCAAATAATTCCACGGCTCTCTTTCTCGTGGCAAAGGTGCTGGCGAACTTGAGCCAAGAGACGCTTGCTAGGACGTGCCTAGCGGTCAATCCTGAACGACTTGTCGCACCTTTGGACCCATCTTCGAGCCCTCTGCAACCAGTTGGCACGGAGAATCAGGTCATGATTGCTACCAGCAATGGCGGCGCCCCGGATAGCGAGAAGACACCTGCGCAAGATGTCGCCAATCAACTGGGAAATTGCGAACAGAGCAACGAAAGGATCGATCTACAGCAGCAACAGAACGTGGCCTTCATGAATATCGAGTCGCTACTCAACGCTGCCACTGGCAACGCGAACAATGCCGCGGAGGTCGAAGGAGTAGGCATGTCTGCTGCTGCAGGCGAGCAGCCCAACCCTCTCGCAGCCTCACCCACGGGTGATGCCGCCGACTCGCAAAGCCTGTCGCACTCGCAGAGTTCCTTCTCCAGCCTAGCTAGTTCTGGCGGTGCTAGCGTGGATGGGCTCTCTTCGCCTCCTAGCGCAGCCTCGGCCGGCAGTACACCTGGATCTGCCTCGAAGCCGAAGAAACGCACGCACATTTGTCCGTGGGAAGGGTGTGGCAAGGCGTATGGTAAGAGCTCCCACCTCAAGGCGCATATTCGTACACACACTGGCGAGAGGCCTTATCCTTGTGGATGGGAGGGATGTGGAAAGAGATTTGCTCGTTCGGATGAGCTAGCCAGGCACTTTCGCACTCACACCGGGGAGAAACGATTCGCCTGCCCTGTCTGTGATAAGCGATTCATGCGTAGTGACCATCTCAGCAAGCATGTCAAACGCCATGCTGCCAATCGAGCCAAAGGTCGTGACCCCTTAGCTTTGAAAGGACGTACTCAAGCTGCTACTGTGGTGACTGCAGGACCAATCGTCCCCTTCTATGCAGACAATGGAGCCACGCCCACTACTCCGATGACCCCACTGACACCTGTGACTCCTAGCTCAGCAAAGACATGGCCTGATTTGCCAACACCCACTGGTCTCCCCACGTCCCTACCGAGCACCCCTACTGCCGCAATGGAGCAAAAAATGACTGCCGTTGTTAGTGCTGCACCCCTTACTCCAGATGAGGAAGAACCAGACACACCAATGGAGGTTGAGGCAAGCAAAGCTAGCTCGGCAGCAGTGAGCTATTCCGTATCTGTGGACCCAGTGATGTCTTACACTACCACAGGAGAGCCTGAGGCAACTGCTACCACCATCGTACTCACAACACCAGCTGCTCCTAATTAATAGGAACATCCCCACATGACTTAATTATAATATGCCAAATGCTAACTCAATTGTAAAAGGTCAGAATTTTTTCAGCAAGACAGACACAAACACAGACACTGCTGTATCTATCTACCATACAAAAGTTTTACAAAGATGAACACATCTTTTTCCACATCAAAAGGGTTTATAATTTTTGTGTTGAATTTCTTTTAGGCCAAAAAATCTTTTGCCGTTTGTTATTGTCTTCTTTCCTGTCACCGTTCACTTGTTGAAAATTATATGTTGTATCAATTAAAGTCATTTTTGGATCATCTGTTTTCAATGAATTTGCCGCCAATCGCAAGTCCATGACTCTCCTTACCCCAAAACCTTGAACGTATTCATCAGCCAAACACTTACGCATTGATAATTCATTCCCTCAATATGATTCATACACTGTATATACTGAATGTATTCATTCACTGCTAACACCAATTTCCATTATCCCATTCAATATTCACATGTATACACTTCATATATTAAATTTTTCTATCAGCTGTCTTTGTGAGATTTGTGCTTTGTCAATTTTGTATATGTATCTACTGCATTTATCATTCAATCTTATGATGCTGGACTTTACTGTTGGCAACATATGATGCTACAGTGACGTGCTCTGCATGTACATATATGTACGCAAGTGTGGGATGGGCTTTAATTAGAAAGTTAAGGGTGTGGCACCCTAATGCATGTATACACATACAGTCATAATTATTATTATACGTGGAAAATACATAATGACATTAAACTGCAACTATTGGTCCATGTTTCTGAATGTCTTTGAAACAAGACGAGCAATATCCATTTGTCTCTGCACAACCAAAAAACTCGCATCCAGAATTGGCACACTTTATCCTTTGGTGAGACGTTAGGGTCGAAGGTCGTGCCCCTCCTTCCCCCTCCACTAGCTTGATGGGCTGGATGCTGTCTCTGGTGTAGCCACTCCCACTTTTAGCAGATGACGGTTTGGAGAATGGAGATAAATTCAAAAAGGGACCCAATTTCTTGGTCCACGACTTGTCTTTTCCAGCTACCTCTGCTGAGGAGTGACTTGGTGACTCCTTTGGCTTGCTCTTATTGCCACCATTAGCAGCTGCAGTAGAGTTCTCATGAGAAGTTGGAGGTTTAGCATTAGCCAATCGACTTGGAGATGTTTTTCTTTCTGTCCTAGAATCTGTTAGGTGTTGCGGTGAAGTGCTGATGTTGGAAGAGACTGACTTGTTTCGTAGGTAAGGTTGTTGATGCTTGTCTCGATGAAGGTCATCATCACCATCCACATAATGATGGTGAGATGCTGATGATGCGGAATAGATAGGGGGAGGGCGACTAGGGGGAGGCTGGACGGGGGGAAGCTGTTTGGGGGGGAACTGATATCTGGGGGGAGGCTGTACAGAGGGGAGCTGTTTGGAGGGAGGTTGTACAGGGGGGAGCTGCTTGGGGGGAATTTGTTTGGGGGGCAGGCTAGGTGGAACATGCTTGGGGGGAGGGGGGTACGATGCATTGAATTGACGATCAGGGCCACTTTCCAACTCATCTTCCTGTACAGTCTCTGCCATATTCTCCACCTCCTCTTCTACATGTACCCCAGCCTTAGCATTTTGCCATTTCTGATAGCATTTAGAGCAAAGGTTATTGGTTGCTCCCTTTCCAAACATGTCACATCCGGCTCCCTCACAAGGCACAGGGATCTCCTGTAGCCTTCTCTCCCTCTCTCTCTCCCTCTCTGCCAATCGCTCCTTTTCCTCAGCATACCTCTCACGGATATTTTCCAGGTATTTCTCGATCAGCTCTTTCTGGTATATTGGCTGTGCTTCTTGAGATATCACCGCTGCTGGAAAACGGACCTTTGGTACTTCTACAGGGAATAGGTGGTCGTAGTCCTGATCTGTGCTTTGTGATGCGACACTGGTCACGTTGAGTTGAATCCACCGTATCTTCAGGTAGTGGTCTAACAGATGAACGATCTCATCGGGGAATTCCCCAGGGCTGTACTTCATCTCTCCCCATTTCTCGGCCACTTGTCTGTTCCTTGGGTCGATGATGAACTGTACAGGTAGCAGAGTGCCCATTGGTGAGACTAGAGGAATAACAGTCTCTGTTCGACTGCTGAGTCGGCTAAATCTCCCACTCACTCGTGGATTCTCTTTGAGCGTGTCTCTCCTAGCTACTAGCGGTGAAAAGTGAGAGGCATCGTAGGCTAGCACCACAGGAGTTTTGCTACAAGCTGTGGCGGTAATCTCTAAAGGAAGATAGATGCCTCCAAAGTAGATTGGTGCAAGATCTTCACCACTGAGATTTTTTATTGCACTGTCAGCGATCACGATGATTGGTCGACGCAGAACGTGAGCAAGAGCGAATATGTGTATCTCTTCCAAGCTCTCATAGCTAAATCGAAGTGAGCTGTAGCGTCTCAGTGAGGCAGTGGTGGGCTGCCTTCGAGGCTGGTTTGTGGCAATTCGGATGATCTCTCCCCACTCAAAATCCCACTCTTCCTCGGAGAAGGTCAGGCCTCCTGCTTCGTTGTTTCGAAGCTGGGTCTGGTAGCGCCATCTCCGACGAATACGCTCACTCTCACGGCTAGTGGTCAATAGGCGATGTAAGGCTGTTCGAAGAATGAGTTCTCTATCGTGAATTCCCCACATGTAGAGGGAGGCAGCGTGAAGGAGACAATTACCATCACCAGATGTGGCTAGAGGCTCAAGGCGAGGCAGTTTACCAGTGGTAGTCCACCAGTTAAGACGACCTGAGAAAGAGAGAGAGAGACAGAGAAACTTTGAAAAGGAAACAGGAAACTGGGAATGATCTTATCTCCAGGCCAGACATTGAGAGAGAGAGAGAGAGAGAGAGAGAGAGAGAGAAGGAGGGGCTGATTAAGGCCAGGAAACATGAGGCCACCACAAAAATATCTTCTGGTTCCTTAGAGGTTCACTGTTGACAGTGGAGGGCAAATTCTCAAGAGATTAAAGCCATTGGACTGCCAACCTGTGGCTTGTAGGGTGCCATGGCAACAAAATGGACTGGGCCACATCCAAAACCAAGGCATTCAGCTACACCCACCACACACAAACACCCATCACAACATCACACTATCACACACAGTCTCACAGGTACAGGCATACACAGTGGCTAATGGTATGTCCAATAGGGTGTGCATTAGCCTGCTACAAGAGTACACTGCTAAATGGAAGCATTGGTGGCCAAGTGAATGGCTTAAGGTAATTAGTAACAGTAGAATTATCACTCCAACACTACAAGACAACTGACTTGGTCAGAGCACTAGCTGTCAATCACCCTATAGACTCCTATAGGCTTAGCTAGTAGCATTTCTTGAAGCTGTTCGTATGGATATGATCATTCAAATTTGAACTGACCAATGAGAGAAGAATAAAATACATGACTAGTTCAATGGTGGACTTGTGATTCAAAGTTTGCTAGTTCAAGTGTCCCCATACAGCTGCTATACCATTGAGACTTGAACACACATATGAGGGTAGTACAGACACACACATGTGGATACATCACACACCAGGTGCTACGGATAAAAGAATTCCCAATCTCTCTCCATTGTTTACTTTGATAGCTAACAACTCCCTAGTCATTGCAATGTGGAGTTCACAGGCCAGCATAGACCTGGCAATATTAGGTATCGTCTACACCAAGCCTCTCTAATCAACTTAGGCCATTAGTTCAATCCAGCCTCACTCCCTCACTGGCTCTTTGACATCAGGTACAGCCCACAAACACTCGTATATACACAGCAACAGCAAATAACACAATGAAGGGCAATTTGTAGGTACTTGGCTCACTGCCATACACTACACAACACACACACACACCCTCTCCTACCACTACAACTGTCGAGTATTGTAAATATACACAAAGTACATGAACATGTACAAACTATACTTAGTATGACACACAGTATCTCGTGAAGTATAAAATTATGCCACGGCTGTATGGCAAGTAGCAAAATTAGCCATAAATGTAGGAGCTATATGTAACTATTGATACAGCTAGCCAAGTGAGTATGGGGAGAACTATTGATAAAAAAATGATACCCTGAAATGAGAGATATCAGACATTTCACATGATAGTGCTAGCTTACACACAGGTGTACTAAACTATTCCTGAAATGAGGAGACCTCCTTTAATCAGGACACATTAAAGCTGTTGGAGGTGTTTGGGACAACCACACAAGGCATATTTCAGGGAAGGGCTGCTTGGAGTAGTAAACTTTATGAGGAAGTGCATTAGTTGTGCCCTAAGGAAGCCAAGGGAAGTTACACAGTGTTCACTTGAAAGGCTGTAGGAAGCCATAGTCCAGCCACAGAGGTGGACACACTGACCAATCAGATTAGAGCAGGGAAGCCAGATCAACAACTGACAGTCTATGATATTTTAATTGATGCCAGCTGCTGTGGCCACCTGCCTAGCTAGCGGAACAGCGCCTTAGTACTGCACATGCACATGTATGCATGCAGGAATGGGGCAGGGCTCAGCTATGCAGAAGTCAAGGGAGGGGCTCGATATTCTAATAAATGCACACCAATCAACGCATCTCTGATGTCCGATTAGCACAGTAAGTGGGAAATTCATTGTACTGTATCAGAAGCCCTGCACTAGCTACACCAAATCTTTGTCTGAAACATCGTTACAATAGGATGTGAGATGATTACTAAAAAGGGAGATGCAAATCATCGAGGGGGGCAACCTTCGCCCTCAGGTAGTGATCTCTATGGAGTATACGTATATGTATATATGTGTCTCTCTCTCCCTCTGTCTCCTTTTCACTCACCAGATCTCTCCAAGGCCTTTTTGTGTGTTGTTTCGAGGAGGTCATTAGCTATGAAGTCTTGTAGCTCTTCATTCTCGTCAGAGAAGTCAGGGTAGGAGAAGGAATGGTGGAAAAACTTCTCATCAATCGAGAGCTACATGTATGACAATACAGTATTCCCTCTAAAATAGTTATCTGAGTTAGATAACACAATAAAATCTATCAAAACTCCAGAAATTACCGTGTACTATAATATACCTCTCAAAGAAATTTTTATTGCATCAATGCTCTGCCTTCTAACACTCAGAGGCCTATAGTCACAGATCTGTGACGGAGCTGGCTGGATTTTGACTAGTTCTACTAACTTCCTCCTCCCCTAGTCCATCCCCTAAGGGTTAAAGAAATTTCCAAGGGAGATCGAACACACAACAAATTGTACTTTTCCCACCTCTATACTAGTGCTGCATGTTGCTTGTTCTTACCTGCTCCTTGGAGCTGACTTTGAGTTTAGAGATGGCCACCTTATTGAATTTATCAACAACGTCATTGGCCATGAAGGATAGGCCACGCCCCCTGTGTTGACGCTGTCTCCTCACAACCTGTCTCCTCTGAGCCTCATTCTCGTCCAGGCTGCCCCCACTATCACCGACCTCACTAATACTCTCAAGTACTGCATAAGAATGGGACAAGGATACGTGACAACCCCTTACCATACCAATATACATACATACAGTACAATGTCAAGCATGTTATGATGTAACTACCTACCTGAGGTGTTTCCATCCAGCCCCTCCCACTCAGGGGCATGGTCATCACTCTCACTCACCGAGGGATGTTCAAAATCCTCTGCACAAATAATAACAAATTCAACCATCATCCTCATTCTTCTGCAAGTACACACTGACTGCTACTATTGTTTATCTACATGTTCAAGTAAATCTTTAACTACTAGAGTAGCAAAACTTTATGTGATAATTATGGCAAGCGACGTGACCGTTCAGATCATCAACCCTGCTGTAACTACGGGATGAGTGGATATGATGTGATATGAGGTAATGAAAACTAAAGACAGTGAATGACATTGAGAGAGAGAGACACACACACACACATACACACGTGAAGAGCACATTACAGAACACACAGAGGAAACACTCGATACCTGTCACTAAACACTCAACAATGTTTTGTCCACAAACAAGCTGTGCTGCACTGCACTTTCACTGTGCCTATGGGCCAGCCTGAGCCAACTGGCACACACATACACACACACATACACATGCACTTACACACATACACATTACTATATACAGAGCTAAGTTTCCTCAGGCCACAATATTGCCTTATAAAGTCATTTAGTTAGCATCACAAAACTAAAATGACAATCAACAAGAAGCCATACTGTACACGTACTTTGGTGAGTCGTTCTCCAAATACCATACACAGAGCATTAGATTACCACAAAGCTTATTATGGTAACTCTCTCCACTAGGCTAGTTATGTAGCTGCCAGAAGTCAATTCAATCACTGGCGTACTTACTTGGATCATATTGGTACTCCTTAGGTTCAACTGCCCTAGTGTCCTTCAGTCCATCAAACAGGGCTAAAGCTGACTCTATGTTCCAATCAGCAGCATCCAGGAGGTCCTGGGCGAGGGCAGGATCAGCCTTAGTCCGATCAATGAAATCAGACAATATTGAGTCCATAGTTGACGGTGACAAATACACTGTGTTTGTGTGTGCAAGTGTGTGCATGTGTTGTGAGTGTGTGTGTATTGGGGGGGGGGGGGGGGGAGCAGGTATGAGCTATCACCAAAATGGTGTTTACAGGTTAACTTTGAGGGTGTTAAACAGAAATGGAAACACATTGGACATGCTACATGTATATCAAGGCATTAGCAGGTGCAGAGTTGGTCCTATAAACTGTGAAATTCACTCAAACTTGCAAGTATCAAAGCATCGCCAGAAAGTTATTAAATTTAGTTGGGTAAATTTAATGGAGATTCATATGACTACTACTATTCAACATTACATATGCATAATATTATTGGAAATATAATACTAGACTAGATAACATTTTAGGCCAATCAATAAAATCCATGCCATCCCTTGCTACAAAGCATTAAGCTCAGTCCATAGCTAGCATTCTCCCCATGGGAATATGGGATGACCACTGGGTAATGTACTGTGACAGAGACAAATGCCGCAGCTGCATTCCAATACCATCACCATGGATACGGACAACACTACTTAATATTATGGCTGTGAACATAGAGGTGAAGAATGATTTAGGGGCTTAATTAAAAAGCCAAGGGCTCTTGGCCAATCCAGTCAACCACAGCTGAACATAGTAAAAGTGGCCTAGATATCATTAATTTTTAATACTACTACTCTCACACACAGTACACAGTACACAGTACATATGCAGGCAGGCTTTGATTAGCGGTAGGAACGCCCACACAGGCAAAAGATACCGTCAAGTTGCACTATTGTTACAGTATATGGCTGCAATGGACAATACTAGCTACCTGCCGGCTGCCACACATGCAGAATACTCGAGAAAAATAAACAAAATTATGAGGCATGTAGAACCCTCCAACTTACGCGATTTCTCTGTTGACGTTCGATCGCTAGTTAAGATAGACTATCGAAGCAATGGTGCAAGCATCGAGCAACGGTAGAGCTGACCTGAAATCAGACGATAGTTGAAGAAGACGTACCAGGGACAAGTTTGCTGAGTAAGCAGGAAATGTGACTACCGTGTGACCAGGTCACGTGACGTAAACAAGTTCCAGTGACATAGCATAGCACCTGAGATAGAGCTAGAGAAGGAGACATGTCTCGATTTACGCGTAAAGGGACGGTTTCCAAGGGATCTGGGCCAAGTAAGTGGCAGATCTAGTCTCTTTAAAGTAATGAAACCGTGTGATGGCTGTACAGTCATGACAGATGTATAATTAATTTAATATTATAGCATAATCCACATAGTCTCATACATGTAGGTACAGTTAACGTACATTTACGTGTATCTGTGTCTGTTTTTATCTCAGTCCACCTTGACTCGTATGCATTGAAAGGTATCCCCATTCGTTACACTCCTCCCATCTTCCTCCCGGAGCTGATTCACCTCCCAGCTTCATGGAAACAGCCAGTTTTACCTTCACAACAGTCGCTATATGTGAGTCAGTACACAAGCTAATACAGTATACACTTATAACCATATTGTATACTCGTGTTCAGTATAATCATCGGATTTTGTGACAGCTAGAGGGAGTGGAGAGTAGTAAATGGAAAGGCCATTAAGTCCCAGTTCTTAACATATTTATGCACGCACATGCATGTATGCACACACGTGCACACACACACACACACACACACACACACACACACAGTATGACTACAGAGTTGAGAAGAAGGTATTGGAGCAAGCTAAGAACCGAGCAGTGTCAATCGCTGCAGAAGCCTCTCTTCAAATGAAGGAGATCCAGAGACTTCGTGACGCTAACCAGCTGGTCGAGTCACGTGATCCAGACTCAGACAATTCAACGGAGAACTCCTTACCTGTGGAGCCACCTCAGCCAAAGCCACGCCCACCAATTATGCCCAGCAGTGATATACTAATGCCCATTCCTGTAACTGTTGCCACCAGCAATGCTACAGGTAGTCAATCTGGTTCATCCGGTGATGAAACTGCCCAAACTGGTCAGGTGAGTGGTGGTGAATCTGAAAGAAAGAGTAAAACGAATGCTAAAGAGAGTGACAATGTTGTTTCACTGGGAGAGATGAGTATTCGGGAATTTGAGGGAGCTATTAACAACGACCCCTTTGAAATTACCAGCCTCCAGGCTATTAACGACATGGAGATACTTCAGACTGTTCTTCAGCCAATACCACCTCCTGTCATGACTTCAGCAAATGTTGGAACTACCAACACCAGCGCACCTGGGCCTCCTCTAGCTCCACCCACAAGTGCAGTGGCTACTAGCCCTGCCCCAAACTCCACCCATCATGCATCGACGAGTTCTCCTATGCTCGCCCAGAGTAGTGGATCTTCCTCTAATCTTCAGCTACTTAACCAGACTGTAGCTGTGGTGACGTCATCAACTAATGTTACCACTCCTCCTGCCAGTTCAGCAGCTGTGCCCCCCTCGCTGCCGATACAGGTCCCTCAGAGGGCGGGGTCTTCTCCTGTGGTAGGTGTGGCTAGTGGATCCAGTCCATCCAATCCATTTCTGGCCGGGGGAGCATTTGCTACAAATACAACTGGTCCAGCTGTTTCTAATCAAATGATTCACCAGTTTCAACAGCCTTCAGTACCCCCTGTCTCTATTGGTGCACCTCCTATCTCTACTGCTGCACCTCCTTTATCTACTAATCCATTCTCGGCTGTCTCTCCTCCAGCCGTTACTGCCACACCCTCTTTCCCTCTTCCCCCCTCATCATTGGGAGGTGCAAGTGTTGGCACGCTTATTGATATTGGCCAACAGCCGCCTCCCACTTCAACAACTACACCTTCTGTTGTGACTGGGGGGTCACCTAGCATTCCCCCTCGATCTAATCCCCCCATCCCCAGGCCGCGGACCGCCCCGGCTGCTCACAGCTCCTCTGCCCCCTCCTCACAAACAGCACCTGCTGCTCCTGTACCAGCGCCAAGGTCAGCCCCCACAATTATTATTTAGCTTACTGTAAATAGGTAATTTATAGGTGTTTTTTTCTGTTCACTTTTGATGTTAAAATAATAGCATACATACATGTATATGTATGCAGTTTTCTGGGATAATGTACTAGCACAATGTACCGTAGATCGCGAATATTTTGTGCTAAAAGTATTTCGTTCTAAAAAATTTCGCTGTATTTAATTTTCGTGGCTGACGACCTTTGCCACATATGCTTGTATAGTCAAATGAATAATTTGTGTTTTTAATTTTCGTGGCTCACACTAACAACTAACAACGAAAGTTTCCTGATCTATAGTACATGTAGGCATCATAGTTATCCCCAAAAGATTAACATTTTAATGAATTTCTCTTCCGTTTGCAGGGTGCCTGTGCTCCCCACTGTACCCCATGGTCGTCCTGGACTGGGTGTGCCTGTCTTACCGCCTATCCCAAACTCCACTCCTCCAACAGTGGGCCACACCCACCACCATCCTCCTCTCACTAGCAGTAGTAGCGCTAGTGGTACAGCTCTCCCGAGTCTCCCCCCTCCTCCCTACAAGGCGAGGCCATCTCCGCCACGTCAGCACAGAGAGGGTGCAGCCCCACCTCCCTATACACCAGCCACTGAGGGACAGAAGTCAGGAGGTCAGTCATCGCCACGGCAACCAGCTCGGACAGCAGCTGCTGCTATTCCTCCCCCAGTCACTCCGAGGACTTACAAACTACCAGATCCTTCAGTAAGTCACATCACGATAGTATTTCACATGAATATGAGATTGCCTGGTCTAGTTTTGATGTATGGTAATCCTTTGCCTTTTTTAGTTTTGATGTATGGTAATTTTTTTGCCGTACTTTTTACGTTTTATTTTGTTTGCAGGCTAGCCTGAGTGCTGAGCAGAAGTCAGAGGTGGCCTCTATAACTGGTATGGGTTTCCCCTCCCCTAGAGTGGCCAGAGCACTGCTGCGATGCAAGGAAGACAAAACCAAGGTAAGACAAGGACAAGTCAGCTGGGGAATCTGCTGATAATTCATGCTCAAAAGTAGAATCTCTGCTGTACCACAAAATAATGCCATTTTTATGCATAATATCAGCTTTGATGATGTCTGATGCTACAAGTATGTACCTGTAGGTATTTGACTTTTTGTTTCTGGTGGGGCAATTGGAGGAGCAGGGTCATGGTGGAGATAGTGCTGAAACAGCACTTTTGGCCTGCAACGAGAAACCAGAGAAGGTACGTAACTGCATATACAATGTGTTTACTGTCTAATTATCAGAAATGATGGTAATTTTGATGTCTTGACGATCTTTACCTTACAGGCTCTGGAGTATTTGAGTAAGGTGGCCGTGTATAGAGGGATGGGATTTGCAGAGACAAACATCCACGAGGCTTACAGTAAATCCAAAGGCGACTGGGACAAAGTACTCGATGTTCTAGTTCAGGGTAGATGAAAACAATCATTACTATAAATTATTATCACTATGCTTGTGTGCTGATCAGAAAAATTAATTATTAGTTGTGCAATAATTACTACTAAATATTATTCAAATTACACTGTTGAACTGCTGAGAGCTATGTCTGGTGCCTTACACAGCTCTACTTTATTATACATGGTCACAATGTTGTGTGGAACTTTGTCTAGTCTGAGTCGAATACAATTTTTTGTCCTTGAAAGTGCTGAATTGCTGTTTGTTGCTGTCTCTTGGCCGTCCATGATGGATGGAGTGTTCTACTCACTTCCCTCGATGATTGAACCTCCTGGCTCACCCCACCACCAGCTACCCTAACACCTGCATACAATCATTCAAAGCACTTTAATCGTTATCGTCCATGCTGGTCACATGATCCATCTAAATGCAACATTGTACTATCAGCTATAGAATGGCTTACGTCTCCTCTTGGCTTTAGTCTTTGTGAGGTGCTTCGCACTGCTGCCATACTTCTCTTCCCAGAGTCTACATACAAATTATTTATGATTATAAACTTGCTTGGATTTGGAAGATTAGCACACATACCCTACCTTCTCCTAGCTCTCTGTCCAAGTCTGTTTCTATTTCTGAATTTTCTGTGTATGACGGCCTAATCGAGGAGAGAGAATAATGTTGAAATGTACATCTGTATTGGTTTGAGTGCCTGGTTTTAAAATTCATATCTGTAACTAGTTTGATACTGTTAATGTACCTTTCTTTTTCTGTGGGACTGTTTCTTATGTGAGCCTCCCCCAATGGCAGACAGTGATGTTACAAACATTGAACTTAGTCCTTTCTCTCTCAATGAATCATTCTTTCTGTCAACACTAGAGTATTCAATACTACTGCTCTCGTCTGGTACACACTGCTCCCTGCCTTTTTCTTTGAGCTCCAGTAGTGTGGAGTGTTCAGGAATGGCCATATCTGATACTTTGGAGGAATATTTGTGAGCATCACACTCTGGCACTCTATCGTCTTGATGGATCGGTTCTCTAGATCCAGCCTCCTCATCCTTCAGTAAGTCCTTTAGATATCCACTGGCTGTCTTTGATGTGAGAAGCCTCCATTCAGCCTTCTCTTCTGAGCTAGCTGGAGCCTGGAAGAACAGCATGATAACAAAATAGTATGTCACCAAAAGAGCCTGGGATTCATTGGTGTACCTGTTGTTGCATGGTGAGTTGAATGGTATGCTTGTCCTTTGCTTGGATCCTCGAGCATAGCTCACTAATGTCCACATCCTATGGTACAGATATCAACACAATCAGCATAACCAATAAACAAACACCCAACCTACGTACCTTAACGAATTCCAGTTCATGTTGTAATCTTTGCACTTTCCTCCGGTTCTTCTCCAACTGGAGCTCTGTCCCTCTGAGGCGAGTGTGTACGTATGCACATGCTGTGAAGTGCTGTACACATAATAGCTATATCTCAGACCTCCTCCTCTCCACTGCCTTTACTCTCTTGGTAAGCTTCTGCACTTCAAACAGGCGAGCACGTTTCAGCTCTTTCTTCAGCGAGATCATTTTGAAAAGATCGACAAGCCATAATGTCTAGGTAAAGGTCGTTACATTACAAAGCAGATCATCTGAAAAAGGTTTACAGAGCACTGGAAAACACCCAAAAAAATTGATGAACACAAGACAGTACAAAAAAGCTAATGAACACAAGGAAAGTATAGATAGCGCTATAGCGTATATGTACACATACGTATAGCGCTAGATAGCCCTTCTATACTGTTGCGACCTTTACCCAACATTCTGCAAACATGTCTAACGATCTTTACCGCCCTTTAATATTGGATACTACATCAAGAGAGCAATCTTGTTATAATTTTATGCAATTCTAGTTAGTTCACTAGCTATCTGCCTACTGATTGTTTTTTCAGTATATTTCTCTCATGTGCTTTGGTTTTGTTGAGTCTCCTCCAGTACTGCTTTGTGTCGGGAGAGAGCTCTGTGTGTGACGGAGGTGGCTCGCCTATTGCCCACAGCCAGTCAGGATAAGCAGAGTCTTCCTTGAGCTCAGGATCTGACCCAGTCTTGTAGATGTTGGCTCCCTCACAAACTTTCATGTTGGCTTGAGGAGGTCCGCTACTACTTGAAGATTCACTCTTCTTCTCGTCTTCTTTCTCTTTTTTTTTAAATAGTGAATACAATAAACATGTGGGAGAAATATATAGTTACAGAGACAGCTTTGGTCTCGCATCATGAACAGTAAATCAATCTATAATCTGCACTTACTTTTATCAGTTTTGAGTCCCCTGGTTTGATAACTGCTTATTCCGTTTCTCCACAGTTGTTGTAGACTGCCTGCTCCATAGGCATAGCTTCTCCGCTGATTGAGCCGGAGTAGATAGATTCTGCAGCTTGCAGCCATCTCTTGCTTCTTGATCATAAGCATGAATCTGGTACGGGTCGTCACACTAGTGCCAGGTCAGCATTTTCTCAATAATGCACACCTGATTCCTGGTACTTGGATAGGATCTGCGAATCAACTGAGATCTCTGGTGAGTTTGCTGCCAATCTGTGTTTGCTTTAACGTTCTTAAAACTAGAGCTATATTAAATCAGAGCAGATCTTCTCAAATCTAAAATCCTGATAGATCGATCTACCTTTAATAGCTTGCATGGTTTGTATGCTAAAGTATGAAAAGATAGTGTGCATGTGTGATCCTATCACTTTGATCAGTAGAGGGAAACGGTACTGTCCCCCTCAACTCGAGCCATGTTGTTTAGGTGGAATACAGTCTAATAGAGATACAATTTGAATCTACTGTGAGTGAACTATAACTCTGTGCAAATTGACAAATTTATCGTTATTAAAATGTTGCAGCCATTTTTGAGGATTATTTCCTCTATGTTGGAAGCTACCTTCAAAGCACTACTTATCCACTGTCATAGCAACATGCCTTTGTCATTGGTGACCTCATATGTTATAACTACGATTCATGCATGTACATGATAATGCATAGTGGTATCAGCACATATACTATGTACTGTGCACCATGTAAGCATAAATGTAGCTACATGTACATTAGCTTTTATGACTACCACACTGATGTAGGACCTTTCATGAATAGATCTTTCACTGTCATTAAAAAGAATGCTATAATTTTTGAAGGTAACTAATTCATGTGTACTGCATACTTAATTCACAGAGAATGTCTAATCACGCAGTGAAAATTTGTTTTTAAGGCTAATACACTTGTAGACAAACTATTAATTACTCCATGCTTGACAACAGCTCACATCCGGGTGGTCAATCAACATATCTGGCTTAATGTTGCCAGATTATTGTTTAGTTTGGCAATAGAGCTGGATTCTGCTCAGCCTAGCTAGGCTAAGGTAGGGTGACCTGATCTTGCCCAACCAGCCCTGCCATGCCCTGTAGTATGAGACAAACTGGCCTATATAGAGCCACTGCACTTCACAAGGGGTATTGGGTATTGTTTTATCAATATCAGTTGTAAATGCATCCATGTAAGATCTCACGTGAACCGCGTACTGACACAGATGCCTATCAAGTTACTAGCTCATTTGGCTTTTACTCGGTAGCGGTAGTGTAAAGCAACCTTACTGTATCACTGCCCCTCAAAAACGCTAAATTTCCCCTCCCTTTAAGATAGATGCCTTACACTATCAATCCATTGTAAGGGTACCATACCAACACAGATACGGCTGTATATGGAGAAAACTGTTATCCATTATCTATTTTGTAGATAGCAGCTGCCTATCTATATATATATCTGGCCTGTGCTGAGGTGGGTGAGTTAGCTCCAGTGCCACCTCTCAGCTCTTGGGTGAAGTGTGTGGTGAGAGATGGCAAACCACAGGTCTTGTAGATTAGGCCACAATCTCAGCTGACATGTGCAGACCAGGAACCGAAGATAAAAATTAAACCAGTACTGTTGCAGGGATGCATCACTACAAGAAGGAACAATTTTTAGCCAAAGGTGTTATCTATGTAGTGAAGCTTTTCACTGTCGACCACTGTACACTGTTTAAGACTGGAACTGTACTTCTGGTATGGGCACGTAACGTACGAGTTTGTTGCAACTGTCACAAGGTAACGAGTTGGCTTGGCATAACTGCTAGACTTTGCTGGCAACTCCCACTTGTACACTGTTAGTACAATATGTAGGCTACATATGGCACTGGGCTGGAACTGAAAAGCTCTAACAAACAGCGACAAAGTGTGAAACCGTTCAAAGACATCACAAAAATCAAAGTGAAAATAAGGCAGTATACAACACACTAGTTTATCACATGAAGGTGCTAATATAAATCAACAATAAGAAACGAAAGCTAAACACATTAGTACATTGGCCTATTAAACAAGAAATTGTTCTTACTCTCCACGTACTACTGTCCACTGTAGAAGCCGAATGGCGGAGCCCCCGCGGCTGGTGAGTGACGATAGCACTCCGGCTCGTATCGAAGTGAGCAAGCTGCCGCGTGAGCTAGCCGGACTGGCCGTAGAACGCTCAGACGGCAACCCGATCACTTTGATCCAAACACCGGAGGCACGTTCGCTCCGTCGACTATATACCCTTCTCGCGTTCATGCCTCGTTGACCACGTTCAACGGACGGATGAGCACTCAAGCAGCTGTGTAATCGTCTTCAAAACAGTCCTTTCTCTCTTTCCGTCCGGTCCATCGCTCGATTTTGTTCATCCCCTAGCTTTTCTCGGTCAATCGGTTCCTGGTTCGTCTTGGTTGAAGATTGCTGGCTTGATCAATGGCTGAGTCGAGCGATTTCTGTGCCGTGTTAGCTGGCGAGGGTGGCTTTTATCGAGATTGATGCGGTAATATCTCATTCCAAGAGCCTGGATTCTTCTCTAGACTGACAGAAGCTAAGGCAGTCGGGGTCCAGAACGCTGTGACGATGGACGAGAAGGCTTGGAACTTCGACTAGAATGCTTAACGTGCCACTGTAATACCGATTTTATACGGTGCGTTACGTAAACGAACCCGTACAAGTCTACGATGCAGTTCTAGTTGTTATAGCGCGCGAAGCCGCTGGAATGCCGCCAGGCCGGACGTTGCGCGGTCGACACGATACGCAATGTGCGCATGCGTTGGGGTTAGCGAAGTATGTTAATCATCGTGATTAAATGTTTGCAGTGTGTGCAGTGAAGTGTGGGGCACTATGGAAGACCAGGATCCTGAAGCTATTGCAAAGAAGGCTTTCAGGTAATCGTAAATATTCCACTTTGAGGATGTGGCTTGTAGCTATTTTGTATGTTTTGTATAATTTTCACAGGCATGCTTGGGAATACAGCCAGAAGATAGAGCGAGCCACAAAGTCTTGTCAGCTCACTCAAGATTTGTTCAGTAGAAATCTTCTTGGTCTGAGATACAAGTACGCACACCTTTAAAATGTTTATAACTGGCACTAAATGACATCAAAAAATAAATTAATTTTTCTCAGATTAACAGAAAAGTGTGTGGAAGTGATTCTGAGTGGTCCCACTTACTCCAGAAAAGGGGAGGAGCTTCTTTGGAAGCGAGCCATATACGATGTCATCCAGCGCTGCAAGCAAAGTCATCAGGTGAGTGAGTGAGTGTCCCTTTCATTGACATGCTAATTATTACATTCACTGAAAAGAAACCATCAAAGCCCATCGCTTTCAACTCTCCGTATGGAAACCACAGTTTAATCTTGTGGCGTTAAACTTCCACCAACAGATGCCTGAGTAAGAAGGCTAGTTTCATCCTGTCTCTGCCTGGATATGGAGGTACAAAACCATTTCTGAATGGACAGATAAAATACTCTTACCAAACGCAAACAGTGTAACTGGAGTAGAGCAACTGCATACAATAGGCTTGGACTGAACAGTTTCAACATTTATCCAGCTTGTGGTGAAAGGCCAATAACATTTATAGGAGACTCTCATTTTCCATATTGGCACTCGCTCACACCACAGCGTGCTATTGTTGTCATAATTAATGGATAGTATTCTTTGAAGTCATTTAAGTGATTGGCTAAGGGCCCTTTTGATGCCTCGAGTGGCGGAAAGACTTTATAAGTGCTTGCATGCCAGGAATTAAAATATGGCTGTCTCTTTGTTATCTGGCATGAGTTCTCGTGGTGTTTTCATGCCATCTGTATGTTATTTTGACTGTTTTGACGATTGGAGATCGCCATTAAGATATTGAGTGGCCAAGGCAATTTGTCACCAATTCATAATACTTGATTTGAGAGATCCCATTTAGATAGAGCTCTCCTTGGGTTGGATTACCACCGTTTACCTCGACTGTCATGGACCATTACCTCTCCACTAACTGAGCTCTTTAAACTTTCCAACTACTTTCCTGGCACTCTACAATAGCTATAGATGAACTGATAATTTATGACATGTGCTGTGCTGATGCATGTATGCATTGAGGTGCACTATTTCGCTATCTTGCAATCTTCCATTTTAGTAGCTCTGGTTTCCTGCACTTCACTGAGTGGCTGAGCATAGACAATGACCAGCATCTGCTAGCAGCATCATAGTGGAACCACTGCATTGAAACTTAATACACACACAAATTAGTTAATGTAATATAAATGTGTGTGTGCTCACATGTGCCATATTGTGTAATAATAATAATTGTGTGTGTGTGTGAGTGTGTGTGTGCATGCTCACATTGCCATAGTATGTTTTACTGGTGTATAGTTAATTGGTGTTGAATATTTGACTGGTGGTCAAAAAGCTGATTGTTGGTCGAGAGTGGGTCTGGTGGTCTGATCTAGCATTCCATTGATATGTGGATGGTTGGACACCTGTGCCCTTGTTGACCTCCATTGCCAACCACTGTGGTAAATGCCTTGGCCAAGGGGTAGGCGTGGCGCTCTTCCCCGGTACCAGTGTGTGTGGTGTGTTTGTAGTGTGTGGTGAGCTGAGCCATTGTCCTCTCATGTTCAGCACTCTATGGCTCTCTGCCATAATTCAATAGAACCTCTAGACAGCCACTTCTACCACTTAGCTCTGTAAACCCCAAAAACAGCTACAACACTCTACTCATCACTACTCATGTAGATGTCTCTGCACTCTACACACGCAGCCTAGCCATTTTGAGATGGTGAGCCAGCCCTACACCAAATACATGTACTTCTACATCTAATATACACAGAGGTTCCCCATTATCTTGTATGCTAACCTAATGCACACACCATATACCATATAGTGGTACTTATTTCATCATACTTGTACCATTTCGTATCTATTTTGCACATGTCTCGCATCTTTTCTTTTACGCCAGCGGCCCTGGATTTGTTGTCCGAGTTGGGTGCCTACCCAGCGGCCCGCTGCAGCCCGAGATCTGCCACTGTTTGTGCCCAGAGTCACAGTCGAGTGATTCTGTATGGGAGGCTGGGAGACCTGTGTGTGTAGAGCCTAAACCGCAGATAGTAGCAGCTGTGTGTGACAGAGAGAGAGGCCCTGCTGCAACAGGGGAAGCAGAGCAGTTGTGTATGAGTGTGTGTGTGCTGACTGCTGATGCTATCAGGAGTGTGGTGTGTGTGTAACTTAACCTTAGAGTCCGTCCCCACAGCTGACCACAATGCTTGGGGCCTGGCCGAGAGCTATCTGCCTAGCCATGCATGGATGATCCTCACTATGATCTATGCACTAGATAGATGTGCTATGCTATGCTTATGTCAGCTATCTCTGGATTATTCTGTGTGACTGTGTCATTGATAGATTAGAGAGTGGAGTGAGCTATCAGTAGATATTGTCTCTCTCTCTCTGGTCCACCCCATTTCTCTTTATGCTTTACTCTATCCATTCTGATGTAGTCCACTGATTAGAAAATCATTTTATTTTGTGCACACAATAACTAGTCATATTATCAGGTAGGTTACTAGTCTCTTAATTTGTGTACCTTGTTTGCACTTAACTACAGTAATATTATTGTTACAGTATATTATTGGCTTTTTAACATAATAATTTTTCTTGCTTCAGTTGTATGAAGGTTCTGTGTTGCACTCTGCCTACCAGCATCATCTCTCTACCTCTCTCGGATGCTATCAACAGCTCTCTGCTGATATAGAGAGAAAATTTGGCCATAGTGCATCCAGCATTGCGGCATTACAAGGTGCTAAGGTCATTCTGTGATAGATATCTCATTGGTTGGATGATGTTGTGATTTGTTCATAGACGCTGGCACTTTGGAAAGTGAACTTGATTGGCTGAAGGAGATCTACTATACGATTCTGCTACGCCAGGGAGACCTGTGTAAGTTTGTGTGTGGTATGAGTGTGTGTGTGTGTGTGTGTGTGTGTGTGTGTGTGTGTGTGTGTGTGTGTGTGTGTGTGTGTGTGTGTGTGTGTGTGTGTGTGGTGTGTGTGTGTGTGTGTACGTGTGCGTGCATGCGGGTTGTATGTGTGTGAGTATGATATTACTGTTACCAAATTAAACGCTATGTACAATATTGATTCCTGGAGGCTGATCCTTATACAGTTGTTACCATAATTTAATTTATTCCCCTCAAATTACTTCTACGTCCAATTCCCATTCCCCAAATTATCCAATCTTGAGAGAGAGTACTACCACCAGGCTTGAGGTCACTAGCCTGTGTACTGCTCTCAACCACTAGATACACTACAACTAGTAACAGCAAATACACAACTTTTCTTACTCATTCCTAGGCACCTTCTTCCTAAGTTTGACTAACTTCTCTTCAATGTTGTTTCACGAGTCTCTCTCAATATTTTTCTTTTTCTCCTCCTCTCTCTCTTCTCCCTTCTCCATCCTTCTCTCCTAGCCCTCTCTCCCTAGCTGTGGCTTCATATCTAGCTGTGTGTCTTACTCCTAAGCTTCTTGTCTTATCAGATCTGTGGAGTGTGTGAGTGTGGATGGCTTATCCTTTGTGCTTCCCTGTAGCTTGCCCAGTCAAGGGTGACTAGCTTCTCCCTAGCTCAGCACAGTCCCTCCCTCTACCCACCCAGCCATGACTGACAATTGTAGCTTGTGTATCAATCTCTGTTCTAGTGGTCCAGCTGCTTAGAGAGCTACAAGATCTGCTACATCTTTGTTTGCTGATTGTGTACTCGGAACAACAGTTATCTTTCTCTCTCTCTCTTTCTCTCTCTCTCTCTCTCTCCCCTCTTCCTCTCCTCCCATCCTTTGGTTATTATGGTGGTCTATGGTACTTCCCATGTTGTCTTGGACTGCTTCAGGTTTCTGGTCACTAATCCTAAACCCTTGTCCCAGCTGCATGTTCAGAGCCCATCTCTCCTAGCCTGTCTCTGGTTTAGAGGCTGCTAGTTAGGTGCCCACCATCCATCACCGAGATAAACCTACCACTCACTTAAATGGTTTGACTATTTTTCTGGTGGCCATGTAAAATGTGTAGTGCATCCTTCTGGTGTATAGACACACACAGATTATACCCCTAGTTCTCAAGGCCAGGCACCTCTATGGCTCTGCCTTTTGCACGGCTGAAAAAAAAATGGGTATGCCTGAACAGGCACTGGGGTGGTTTCCTCTGGGATTGGAACTAGTATTGTAGAAGATGGATCTTCCATGTGCACACACTTGAGGTGTATATTTAACATTAATATTGATAAGCTGTTGGTAGAGTATGTTCTGCTGCCATAACTTAACAATGTTGGATCAACTGAGCTGCAGATGAGTGCGCTTGATATCCTTTCCCAGTCAAAGCCATTCTGAGCCTGCCCTGCTGGCTATTGTACACCAAACAGAGACCCTTTCTCTCGTAAAGGCTATCTTCTCTCTGCCTATAGTCCACACATACAATAACTGATGGCAGTCTATTGTGTACTTGTATGTATGTATGTCTGTATGTATGAATTGATGACCTTCTCTCTCGTGATAGAGAGCTCACCATATTATCACCACGTGAAGGGTGTGATAGTGTGCTATTGTTTGCTGTGCATGTGTGTATGTGTGATGTTGTGGTAGTATGCATATGAGGTGAAGAGAGAAAGAAAGAGAGACTAAATATGTGTGTGAATAATTATTATGTATTTGAAATGGCATGCCGAGATGGTGTAATGTACATGTACTAGCATAATTAGTGATGGTACATGTACCATTGTGTTCCTTGGCTGAGCTGGCTTGCTACATGTATCTTGAGTGTCATTCCCTCTCTCCATGTTGGTATCTTCCCAACCTCTCTCCCCACTACAACCTCATTCTGTTACTGACTACCTTCAACAGAACCCACCTCTCTACATGCCACCATTGCCTTTGATCTTCACCCCCTCTCGGCCAAATCCATCACTCACCAACAATAATACACACGCCAGCTCACATTTCTTAAATTTCACCAAAATTCCAACAGTCAGCATTTTCCTCCATGATAGTCGTTGGTTGGTTCATTGGCTCGTGTGTGGTGTTTGAGAGCTCGCTCCAAAGTGGACCACTGAAGCTAATTTTGTTAATTTTTGAGCATGTTGAAGTGTGGCAACACTGCAGCTTTATTTTGATTGATTGATGGCAAACGGAGGCCACACCATGACAGGGATACTCTTCCACTTCTACGTGGCTGCGTTGCTGCTCAGAGAGTGCTAGCTACATGTACTTAACTCCATTGCATGCATACATTTGTATCTACAAGGAAGTTTGTGTTAAATCTTTGTTGTGAATACTTTCGGGAAGATTTAAGGTGTCCTGATAATATAATATTATAAGGAGACATTCTTATTTCAGGATAGTTAAATTGCGTACCTCTCTAGGGGCCATGCATAGTTTCCTGATCAAAGGAGGTGTCCATAGTTTTGCACACTTCTCTATGTCATAGTGGCCTGATTGAAAGAGGTGTCCTCACATTTTTCACCATGGATGACTGAAATGATGCATGTCCTGTTTGTGAAATGCCACTAAAATTCCATGTATGCATTGTCTAAGCCATAATATCCTTAATTGTCTACATGTGGCGTGGCAGTGTGTGGGAGTGGGTGTGGTTTTCATGGGGAAATGGGTGTGGTTTATTGGTTGACTAGTGGTATGTGTTATTTCCTTAGCCCTTGGCTATAGGGGCAGTGTGTGTGTGTGTGTGTGTGGGTGACCTTATTTGTCTGTCTGTCATAGTTTTCAGACTATTCCTTATCTTTGGCATGCTCTGGTGAGCAGTTTCTCTTTGAGTCTGTCCTTTCTCCTCCTTGTTGTGTGGGAGAAGACTGTTTCAGTGGTGACCTAACACATTCCCCTCCAGCATGCTAGCATATTGTGATGATGTAATGGATATTTACATCCACTCCAGTCAGGTACACAGCCTGATTATCTTTGTTTTCCCCCCCCCTCCCCAATTAGCTCGTTACCAAGGTGATCTTCAAGCAGCTGTTGGAGACTCAACTAATGATGCAAGGACTTTTTATGAGCAAGCAATATCCCTGGATCCCTCACAAGGTGTGCAGCCTGGTGTGTGTGTGTGTGTGTGTGATGCTTCCAGTAACTTAATAATCCATTGATAGCTACATGTAAAGGTGTAATATTTCGCTCATAGTATTTTGCATAAAAGCTTAGAAGCTTAAGGCGTTGATTGTCTATGGAGAATAGTCTATCAGTGATGGAGATCACTAACATGCATTAACTAGTGATAACTGTTAGCATGAGCCAGTGTGCTGTGGTAACTGCCCTGCTAAACCATAGCCTGTGGTCAAATTACCGTGGTAATATATATCTGCTGTGTGTACCTGCAGGGCGAGGGTTCAACCAGCTGGCTGCTCTGGCTGGGGACAAGAATGAGGCTCTGGATTCCATCTACTATTATCAGAGAAGGTAGCTATTCTCAATGCATTTACTACATCTCACTTGGAATGTGGTATAGAAACAATTTCATGGATGAGTGCTCATGGAGGGTAAGCTATCCTCAGCCTCTCCCCCAGGCTACCTGTCTGACACATGGTCACACTTCACTGGTCACACAGCCTCTAGGGAATGGACACCCACCCCCTTTCCATCCGATCTGACCTCTTTCTCTCTCTTCTCATCTCTCTCTGCCTATTGTTCAAATACCTCCTATCCACTTTGTCTTTACTTTACTTTTTTTGGTTATTGGTCTAGTTGCTATGAAATGTGATCCTTGGCTGGTGAGGGTTTATCTTCCCCAACAGTGGTTCTCTCTCTGACCACTTCTGCCTCAATAGATGCCATACAGTGAGACAGAGAGAGAGAGAGCAAAAGAGATTGGGTAACTCAGTCGGCCATAGATTGAGAGATGATCAGAATAAGGGGTATAATTATAGTCCCTAGCTGCCCTGAATCACGTAAACATGAGCAGTTTGGTGGTTTGAAAATTCCACTGCTAGCGTCTGATCACCATACCGTTGCCATAGCATAGCGCAAGTGTCCCTGAGCAAGCCACACTGTGATGGTTTCCCCTTAATCTTGGGAATGGCTGTAGAAGATATGGACTTCTGTATTTTGTGTACATACAGCCTTGTCTCCCCCTGTCCCTACCAACACTCACTGGCCAACCTTCAAAAGATTTATGAGAAAAATAATGAAAAATTTGAGTCATTAAAAGTCAAATCTCGCCACCTGCTGGAGCCCAGTATAAGGTGTGTATGAATGTGTGTATGGCATATTCAAATTAGTTAATTAACTGATTATAAATACAGGGAGGAGTCTCGTGGGATGGTGTTGGTTCAATTTATTCAGCTACAGCAGCTACTCTCTCCTCATGATGGGTATCTACATAATATTATTATATATCTTGTCAATGATTCTATTAATCTCTTGCAGTAATATGATGCATGCACTAATTTATTGCAACGTAATTTTTGTGCAGAGCAATAGTTGCTATGCATACATAATTATGCAGTTACTTTTTGCCCTTCTCTCTCCCACAAATAGCCATGGGAGCGGAAGCAAGGCTGCATCTGGAGGTGGAAGTGGCCGGTTAGCCAAGCTCTGCGAGAAAGTCACCTCAGGACTAGCCGACTGTTTGAACTATGACCTCATCCTCTACCAAGAGAGCTGCTCTGATAAAGTGTGGGAGGAGCTAGGGGCAGAGCTTCCTCAGACTCCACCCATCATCAATCTGGCCTGTTTCTCTAATGAAGATATGTTAAAATTAAGCACCCTATCCATTCTTCCGTCATACTCTCTCAGATCATTAGGTAATCCATTCTCCATTCCACACTTATCTTTATGAACAGCTTTATTTCTGTTCCTGATGTTCAGGTTCCACACACACTAAAGTAGCATCAGAATTTGCCCTCTCCGTGTTCTCTCTCCTTCTCTCTCTCTCCTTCAAGCGAGTCACCTGCCTCCTCTACTCCTATCTTAGAGGCAAGACCTCCCAAGATGAGGTGGAGTCGATGATCGAAGCTAATGCCAGTCTAAACGAAATACTTCTCAAAATTGAGTCCCAACAAATATTAATACCAAGTTCTTCCAAAGATGTTCGGGAAATTGAGAGTGAGTCACCAAACGCTAAGAATGTGACAAGAGCAAAAGCAGGTGGCAGCAGTGTTAATGTAACTACTAAAGTAGAGCTCGATGGAAAGCCAACCACTACAAAATCAATGACCACAACAGCAGCTGCGAGAAAAAGAGTGAATCAGGTGATCGATCGACGGCGGAGGAGAGGTCAAAGGTTATCTAATGGGAGCAGTGATAGCGAAGGGGAAGAGGGGGTGGGGAGGATTGGTGATAGTTCGAGTAATAGTAGCCTGTCCATGCCGTCTGATGGAGAGAGTGGCGAAGACATACAAGTACTAGAGAGCCTCAGCGATAGCAGTGGATCAGATGATGAACGATTACAACCTCCACCTCAGCAAAGAAACTCACATCAAATTAGCAGTCGAGCCACAACAAACCAAGCTAGCAAACAAGAAACTATGACTATGGCAACAGATAGTACAAGTTCTAATCCTGCTGCAGAAAATGGTAAACCTCGTGCATCAGGAAGAAGGCAGATTGTCTTAGCAGCAAGCTTTAATCTAGCTCCACCATCATCATCAGACCCCTCACTAGCTAGTGATGGCAACCATAATCCGGCCAGTAGGGCCTCGACTGACTCTCCCTCTCAGGCTCAGGCAAAGCCAGAGGTCGTAGGTGATGCTGGTGATGGTGGTGATGTGGGTGACAGTGGTGATAGGCTGTTGAAGGAGGTGTACAGTGATGCTGTGAAGTGTAGCTGTGTGCACACTGCATGCTCAATCTTAGCAGAGGACTCCTACCTCACTCTCATCAAGATCTTTGCTGACTGGCTACACACATACTCCATTGTCTTAGCTGCTACCTCTAAACAGGTAAGTATGCATGTGAAAGTTAATTTGTTTCTAGACTTGAACATTTTATAAGTAGCATGCCGTGTGATAATTTGTTTTTTTGTTAGATTGCATCATCGCTGTGGTCTAACTTAGCATCACTGCTCAACCTACTGCCGACAGAAGATCAACTAATCCAATCCAGTGAGTCACATGACACCCCCTCCCACACACACACACGTACATACACACACGTACACACACAGATAAACTAAGTCTCGATTTGATTTTCAGCATTCCAATGTGGTGATGTCTGTACCACGTTATCGCAGTGTGTGTGTTTATAGGGCTGTAGTGTGCACTCTGTGGCTTTATAAGGCCATATGTACATACATGTAGCTGTAGTGTAAAATATTTGGCCATTGTATCATGTACGTGGTTATATATAGTAGGCTGTGGTAGCATGCTCCGAGACCTGACTCACGTTTGTGGTGTTGTGTTTCCAGAGTTTCCTTTGGAGAAGGAAGGAGTAGAGCTTGGTTTGGCTGCTCTCCCAGAGGATCGGATATTAAAGGGTTTTCCCCCTCTCCTTGAAGCCCAAAAGAGACGTTCCAAAGTGCATTTGTTGCGACTGGAGCAGGTATGCCTGCTATGATCAAAATGTCATCAAAATGTGTTTACGTGTGATAAATTATCCCCTGTGTTTACCACCAGACTGTGGCCAGAGTCCTGATAATGCTCAAGTTTGGACATTTCATTTCAGATCTACCAGTAAGGTTTACCTATGCCCCCTCTACATTTCAAATGTTGTGATTATTGTTTCCCCTCCCCTGTATTTGGGGACATAATTATGCAGACTGCCCCTCAGTTTAGCTGGGACTCAAGCATAGGTAAATTTGTCGGCCCGGCTCAGAAATCCAATTTAGAGAAAGCCGTATCTGAGGCAGCCAGAGTAGAAGAGGAAAAACTGGTAGGAGATGTTAAAGTACATCATAGTGAAAGTGTTTCCATGGCAATATACATCATCCACCGCCCTCCCCCCCCCCCCCCCAGGCCAAGCTAACACGCTCTAAACTTATGAAGACAATGGCACAGCAACGTCTAAAGGTTAGAGGTTGTCTTTAACTTATTTCAATGTTACTCTGTTGTCTTTTGATCGTGTGTAGTCTGAAGTGGCAAGCTTAGCAGCTGCAAAGGCAAAGACCAGTGCTGTGTTCACCCCATACATCATACCAGATGCCCATGCACTGTGCACAGGACTTCACCTTGTCAAAAAGATGATCAAATCCGAAAAATTTCTCTTTGTAATCCCAATGGCAGGTAGTGTGTGTGTGTGTGTGTGTGTGTGTGTGTGTGTGTGTGTGGGGTGGTGGTGAAGGCTTTAGCAACTGTGCCCCTCTGTGCAGTGATTGAATGTCTTGATCAGATGAAGAAAGGGAGAGAGAATTATTCAGCAAGAGAGGCGATAAAGTTCCTTGAAAGTCAACTGCAGAGTGGGAGCAAGTTTATGAAGGCACAGAAGCCAACGGAGACACTCATGGAGGGGAAAACAAGAAAACCATCAAAAATTGACATCAAAGTCTGGTAAAGGGTCCTGTGTGTATTGAAACGGAATACTGTTCACATCTCTCTCTCACTGTTAGGTGGTATCAGCGTGTGGTGGACTGTGGTCTGTACTGGAGTGATCACTGTGGAGGCAGCAAGCACAGTGAGGCTACTGTTACACTGCTATTAGACAAACAGATAGTAGAACTGCTAAAAGATAGTGGACGTAAAAGTGAGCAACAGTTAGAAATCATTAAGATGATAGAATATGGTGAGGAGAGAGGGCTGGAGGTCGATAGTGTGCTGCCTTTCTACTCAAAGTGGCAAAAACAATCACAAAGGAAGTGACAGTGTATCATCATTTAATTTGTTGATCTAATTTCATCTTTCTCTGTCCTCATTATTTATGTCTCTTCATTTCTGGCTTTGATCTTCTCTGCAAGTTGAGGGTCTGTGAAGTATTCTGCTCAAAATTAATCATGCAGTGTGTGTATGCAGGGGGGCAGAGAATACATGTGAGGTGTGGACAGCATAATAATAATTATTGTGAATGCCTAATTAGCTCTTGTACTTACCTGATGCAAATTCCCTAATCTTGTGTGGTCGCTTCAAGAGCACCTCTCTGCATGTGTATACATAATCACCATAGAGCCCATGCCATGCATGATAATAGGAGTGCATTACTACACATACCTGAGGAATGATGCTATCATAACGGGTATCTCTGGGTGACCTCGCAGATAATGCTCATTCTCCAGACGTGTCACAGTCTACAAAGTCATGCAGTTCAGGAATTAAGATCAGTGTATAATCTGACAACTATACCTTGTGTTGGTTGAGTCTGTCCTGCTGTTCCTTGGTGAGGGCTGTGGTGTCATGTTCTTCCAGCGCAGGGCCCTGACTCAGCTCACTTTCCAACTCCATTGATATTACCTACTGTTGCTATGGTAACATACGTAAAGTCGATCGATGACGCATGCGCTCTGTGCTCTGCCTAGCGCCGCATAGCGCATAGCGCATGTCAGACCAGCTATATAATATATAATAATAATATTATAGCGCTAGTAGGCGTGGCGGCGCGCGTATCTGTACTGTCGAGCCTCGATTCGATTATCTTGTCTATCAACGGTCACATGGTTTGTTGCCATTGTGTTTGCACGGCTGTACGACAGAATACTAAGCGTCAAAGACACCAGCAATGGCGTCTAAACAGGTGCATACAATAATTATTAGCAGTGTGCCATTGTGTGAATGCATATTTAAAATTTTGCGTCCCAATAGGAGGCTGTGCCGTCGGAGTATGAGCCGCTCGTCCATTACAGGTATAAAGCTATTTGCATACTATGCATCTTCAAAGAAGCTTATTTGTAATTTTTCCATAGCACGAAGAGTTCTCGCTCGATACCTCGGCGTAAAACTCTCTTAGTTCTGTCACTTGTGGTGCTGGTTATAGTCGTTGTAGCACTGGCGATCGGTTTGGGGGTGGGGCTCGGGACGCGGGGATCTACC
This sequence comes from Stappiaceae bacterium, assembly GCA_964291365.2. Lineage (GTDB taxonomy): Bacteria > Pseudomonadota > Alphaproteobacteria > Rhizobiales > Stappiaceae > JBDWFY01. The sequence continues at coordinate 52,945 of OZ219967.1, read as the reverse complement.
GCTCTCTACAAATCAGTGAAGGCCTCCAACTTAGTCAGCCATCTCAGGGTAATAGTCACTGATTATAATATTGGTGTGTACTTATATAATTTAATAATAGGACTTGGAGAAGATAGCATTTGAGAATGAACAACAAAGGTAATACAGTATGGCTTAATTAAGAAACTACAGATACTTACAATGCATTGAATGTGCCAATGCAGCCGTGCTGTTCAGTATGGATACAATGATTCCGCTGGTGAGCTAGTTTGCAAGTTGTAGTCAGGAGTACATAATATGCATTACTCGGTCCATGATCATGACTTTTTTCCGTAGAGTGGGTGATTGACAGGTTGAAGGAGGCTGGATACACTAACATCACAAGGCAGACATTTGTGGTGAGTCTGCAGTCATAGTACTAATAGTATACTTATTGATACCGTCTACCATAGATTGGCAGTTTTGAACTTCTGGAGGACAACTACTTCTCAGCAACATTCACTGTTAATGATAATTCCATCAATTTAGACTTCGCTTTGGTAAGTTGGAGCACAAAGGTACACTTGTCTAAAAACATTATCATGGCCATTTTGGTTCAGAGCTCTCAATTTAATGTGATGCGCTACTCTGGGAACACTTCAGTTGAAGGAGCTTCGCTGAGCATTGCCTCAGGTAAGTCTGTCAGTGAGCATGAACATAAATATGGTAATATGATTACCTTCAGTATGTAGCTGTTTCATGATCTTTGTTCATTAATTTAGGCAATGGCTGTGATCCTGATGACTACACAGAAGCTACTGTTGCTCTTGTCGACTATAACACTAATGCAACGGAGGCAGGCTGCACTATCTATGAGATGGTCGTAAGTGCTGAGTCAGCTGGAGTCACTGCTTTGCTCATGATGCGTACAGAAGATGATCCTTCCCAATCCCCTCCAATCGCCAGACTCTATAGTAAGTCCACGTGCTTCTCATTCACCAACGAACTACCTAGTACTATGCAATGCTATCTGTTCTATAGATCAAACAGTGGATGATTTTGAAATAGTTGACCTTCCTGTGTTGGGTCTCACCAACCAGGTGGGACAGATGTTAAGAGACATCTCCGCAGTAAGCAAAAACCTAACTTTTAATTTGATATTACTAGCTACAGTGCATTTTTGTGACTAACAGGTAGACAACAATCTTATCCTGGATCTGAATGTTAATGCATCCACAACCTTCTGGACCACCTACAACGTTTTGGCGTACACACTAGATGGTGCTACAGACTCTGTTATTGTTGTAAGTATATAATTTTGAGAATTTATTCAAAGACCATGTATTATTACATTTAACTGTGATGGATTGCCTGCATATTGATAGGTTGGATCTCATCTGGACTCTGTACCTGCTGGGCCTGGAATAAATGATAATGGGTAAAATTAATGTTTCATACTCCGCATGATTCTGTGAATGTATTACTACAGGAGTGGTTCTATGGCAAATCTGGAGATGGCTATTCAACTTGCCAATAGTAATAAGAAACCTACTAACCAAGTTCTGTTTGCATTTTGGGGAGCGGAGGAGCTTGGTTTGCTAGGATCACGGCACTTTGTCCAGAGGCTCACTGAGGATGGAACCATCTCAGATATAGCGCTAAACTTGAACTATGACATGATTGTGAGTTGCCTGTACATATTGCTGTGATCAATGTATACCTTATCTCTCAATTAATGCAAACAAATGAAAGGGGTCACCTAATTACGTCCGACAAGTCTACAATGGTTCAGGGGTAAGTAGTGTGTAGCGATTTTGCCACCGTAGTAAATGTACTGAAAAACTGATATTCAGGCTGAAAATCCTGAAGTAGTCAAAGGCAGTACAAAGATACAAGAAATATTTGAAGAATTCTTCCAGTAAGAACACCACACTTAAGTATACCAGGTGGGGGAGATCTTGCTGTATCTGCATGTATGTAGGTCCCAAAGTCTGCTATATGTACTTGCTCCCTTTACTGGTCGTTCAGACTATGGGCCGTTCATAGCCGAAGGAACTGATATTCCAGGTATGCATCATCCTAGCTACTCTTGTACTTCCAGGTCCGAGGGGCTAGTCTATAGGCTCAAAGAGTTCAATGGGAGGTCAGACTATGGACCATTTATAGCTGAAGGTGTTAATATTCCAGGTAACCGGGCCACTATAATAATTGGTAGTCTCAAAAATTTAATATTCAACATCAGTATTGAGAGATAATTGATTGTTGTGCACAATTCAGACACACATCCAAAGTTGAAACTCATTTATTTTTCTTTCCAGCTGGAGGTCTGGCTACGGGAGCTGATGAAAGGAAAACAGCAGAAGAGAGACTGACATATGGTGGACTAGCCAATGCTATTCTTGATCCATGCTACCATCAGGTAAGCAATGACACTGAACACAAAATATTAATCAGTAATTTGTGACTCACTCTCTTTTTTCAGCCTTGTGATACTGTTGATAATATAAATCAGGAGGTTTATGAGCAAATGTCCCAGTGCGCAGCGTATGTGCTGGAGGTAGCTAAACACAAATAAAATAGTAATAATGAATTATTCGTAAACAATGCTTGCAGGAATTAATGATGAAGGAAGATCTTCGAGAGTTTCTGAACAATTGAAGTAGCTAGATCTAGATAATTGCACCAAAACTTATGCTTTTTTTGTGTCCCTTTTTTATTTCATGCTTTGTGTATCATGTGACGTACGCGTGCAGCATACTACTCGTGAATAATCGCTGTGCAGCGCTCATAAAGGGGAGGGGCAAAGTTCAGGATCGATGTAAAAGCCGCAATGTCCTCAAGCAGCGTAGTGCGAATACGGCCGCATTCCGCGGCAGCTGTGGGATATTCAGCTCCAAGCGCATCACCAAGCAAGCCTCCCGCTTCAGTGAAGATCAAAGAAAGACGAGTCAAGTCCGCTTTGGAGTCAAAGAGAGAGCAAGAGACCTCGGACATTTTCCCGCGAGTTGCGCGGGGAGAGCTCGGGCCCGAATGGGCGGTCACCAAGTACAGCGAAGACTATGGGCCGAAGAAGCGAGTGACTCCAGTGCCAGTTCGACCCGCTTCTCCTACGAGGATGAACAATCCACATCCAGCGAAGGTATAATATTGAGCTATTATGAAAAATTAGTAAGCCCCGCCCACATGTTGTTATTGAACTATGGGCTGTAGTACGTTCTAGGTGTATTCATAAGTATCTGGTTAACTTTCCATAAAATTTCAAGCCCTCTGCATCAGTGATTCACTTTTAGCATTATTATTGCCATAGCATCCATTTATAGATCCAGCAAAATCAAACCTTGAAATAAGCTAAAATGTAGTGCTAGGCAAGAAATTACTGCTAGCTACATACCTTGAGAGTCAGTTCTCTCACCTTTATCATAGTCAGAATGTCTATTTACATTCCTTTATGCTCATGAATTATTTCCATGAATTTCATGTCTGCGTGCACTCAGCCTTTCCTGACCTGGAGGTATCCTGTGAGAATCCACCAACACACAAAAGCAGTCACTCCTCCTCCTGAAGTGTGGAAGTTCATCAAAGAGGGTTTCTATGACGATTATACTGATACAAGCAACAGTAAGCCCCTCTATTCTACTATGCTATAAATATTAACATTCTGTGACAACATGTGCATCAGCCGGAGATGCAAAGAATGAAGTTCCCATAACTAATCTTGCAAAGATTGAGTTTCCAGGGGAGCAGAAGAAGACAGCAGGTACGTTAATAATTGTCCTTATTTTAGCATAAATTTAACTGTGTGTATTTTATTCAGTGGCTGCATCTGCACCACGACTTATTGATGGTATCTCTGGGACTAAGGCACCTCTCAATCAGAGATATCGGCACAAAGATATCACCAAATCACAGCTCATACAACCACCAAGCCATGAGGTATGTATGTGTACACAAGCAGAATCTTGATACAATTATCGTGTATTTTTTGCCGTAGTCAAGAACTGTGAAAGCCACAGTACGTGGAAAAACTCTTCCTGTCTTCAAGCAATGGTTAAAGGTGGCCTCTTCAAAAGGTATTTGATTATTAGCAGCTCCATTATTTGCTCCATAGCTTATTATTAAGTAGTGACATTGTGTGTCATATCATTTTGTAGAGCGTGATGTGATTCTAAAGATGTTGCAAGCTGGGTACAACGATTGTGAGGAGGTGAGACTGAACAAGGCAATCAATGAAGCATTGAAGCCAGATGCTATAGCTAATGTACAAGAATGGCTCAAAACAGCTAGTGAATCAGGTAAGCAAAGTATATAATAGCACAATGTCATGATGCAGCTGGGATTGTATTATTTATATTGCAGAAAGACAAGTTGTGCTGCAAGTATTGGAGAGATTAGTAGCAGCATCTGAGGAGAGTCACACTGCTGAGACACAGTACCAACCCATAGCTGCCTCCAACTACTACTATGCCAGTGGATTTGGCCACAAGAGATCTCAGACTTTTCCAGTGTCACTGAGGAGAGGCCACCTGCCACACAGACACGGCTATGGGACAAAGACAAGGTGCCGACACTGTTCTGCCAGAGAGCAGGAAAGGAGAAGCAAGAATAGTGGCAGTAGCAGAGAGGGTGAGAGTGGAATTTGCGGACTAGTGGGCAAAAGAATTACTGTACATTCAACAAAGTGAGCCTGACTTTGTCATCATTGACTGTATACATAATGTCATTATCCATTATTATTGCATGTACTGTAGAAGCCAAGCTAAAGAGAAGGTTAATCCTCAACTATGGCAAAACAGGATACTAAAGCAGCATTCTGGGGCAACGATATTTCACGCCGGAGGTGTGTTTAGCCAGCCTAAGAAGGACACAGGACAGCACTACAGCCTACATCCCGAATGGCCTACAGCATAAAAATTTAATTAAGAAAGAGCACATAATTATTATGTTAATGAGAAAAGTACGGTGTGTGTGTAGATTCAATGTTTTCACTTAGAAATGTGTAGTCAATGTATTCATATTCTTTAAGTACGTAGGGAGTAACTATTGAATATCTCACTAAACACATTCACAAAATTCCTCAGTTAGACCTCACAAACAACACACAGTGCCACTAGCTAGCCAGTGGAGGGGGTGGGTGCATGTAACATCAATAGAAAATGCTGCAAAGGGTACGTATGTGTATGTAGTGCATGTAAGTAAGTCACAGTTGGCCACGGTATATACGTAGATCAGTGTACATGAGCATCACTTGTGTTGTGTGGAGGTGCGCCATAGTAGTCTGGCCACTCTGGGTGGATCGTGTAGTGTGTAGCTCCTCCTCTAACTCCCCCAAACAGTGCTCCTCGGTGGTAGACCTGCGGTGGTGGATCTCGGATTGGCTTATGGTGCCAGACTCCAGGTGGCCAGTTAGGCTTCCCTCTGCCTCTTGGAGGAGGTGGTGCTCCACTTCTGACATGATCAGGAGGAGGGAATGGTTTTCTTGAAGGAGGACGGGAGTCAGATTCTGAGTATGACCTCTGTCTCATTCCACCAGCTGGAGGTCGACTCCCTAGAGAGCTAAACAGGCGAACTGCAACATCACGTTCTGCATGGAAAGATAATAGAACGTTATCATGAGGACAATACCTTTTTGGGAGAGTTTAAATGCTCACCTTTGTCATCGGCATCCTGTAGCCAGCCGTGCACGGCTTTAGCTGCTCCTGGTTTCATCACCTGGTTGATTGTCTGCAATAGAGTATGCACTATTGACAACAGTATTGATCTGTGTTGCTGTGTGCACAACTCACATCATTCACTTGAGTTGCCTCTGCTGACTTCAGCATTCTTAGCACAGTGTGTTGCTCTGTATGTGAGTCAACAATAAAATTAACCCATGCAGGGCTTGAGCTCTTGAACATAATATGAAGTTAATGTACCTTCAGGAGACGCATATTTTAGCCAATCAGAGAGCGCTTCTTGATTTTCACTTGCCACGGTACGACTGAAAATCTGTGAAAAATTTTTTTTGATAATTACCACTTCGTTTGTTGCACAAAATTTAGCTGCATACATCAGTTCCAACTGGCTTGAGTCTGGGCTGGTAGTTGCTTGCACCTGTGCCAGCCACTGTGTATGTTTAATTCAATAATAGTGGTTCAGTTTATCGTAATAATGAGTCACAAACTTTCTCTGCTGAGCTGCCTTTGCTTTTGCCTGTGAATGTAAGCCCCGTAGTCTGAGCTAGTTGGTCGAGGTGGTGGCAACTTCAAGGAGTCCAAATTGCGGCTCAACTCATCAACAGCATCAAACTCTACAGGCCATTGTGTGAAAGAAATACAAAAAAAAAAAAAAGATCAATTTAAGCAGGGGGGCAAGGGGGGTTGCCCACCCCTACTTTTCACTCCTCTACTTTTGTACAGCTCACTCCAACACTTTTGAATAAGAGCACTGCTTGAGTGCCTCAGAAAGCCTCAGAATGCACCTCAGAGCACCTAAAATCACATATTTTTCCTGGAAGCTGCCCTGGCCCAGAAGATACAGCAAATTCAGGCACCTTTGCAACAGACTGGCTGCCTTAAAACCACCTTGTCCTGCTGTGTAAACTGTTCCTGCACAGTTGCTTGTGGCTTATTAAATTAACTACAACTGTGGTTTTAGTCCCAGCACTTTTTCTATTGCAAAGGTGTATGAATCTGCTGTATTACAACTGAGCTCAGGAGTGTTAGCTAGTTGGTATGCCAACTCACTAATTTCTTGCTTCCTATATACCCCTCTGTTAAGTGTAAGACTGCTAGGATGGCTCACCTGGATTTCTAGTTATATACTCAGGTGGCAGCTCCAGTCCTTCTTCATAGGGAAGCCCGCCAATTTCCCGCGAGGGAAGCCGCCACACCATAAATTGCTATAGGCAAGAAAAGTTGCAGACGGATGAGCCCCACCCCCTCTACCCAACGCTTGCATTCTACCTTTGCTGGATGTGGATTGTTTCTTCTTGTCGGTGAGGTAGGTCTCAATTCAGGAGGTGCTGTGAATGAGCCGTCAAAATCCGATGAGTACATGCTGGTGAACCTATCTTTATTCGCTCTGGAGCTTGGGCGCGCGGGGAAAACCTTACTCGACGCCGTGTGCTTTCCTCGAATGACCTTTGCAGACTTGGCTCTTTCGCGTGCTTCCTTCACCACTGCTTCCCTATCAGCAAGCATAGCGACAGTCTCTGGACCAGGAGGCGTTAATCTGGCCTTAGCTGAGCGAGAACGAGGCCTCTCTCGCGTGCCAGGTCGTTGCTTCAAGTCCGCCATCACCTTTTTGTTTGGTTTTCTTTGCCGATATCAGGCAGCGGGCAACATCACGGACTTTTACCTATGTTTATTATTGGGAGCACATGACCTTGAACCAGGCGCACGTATCGCTCACTTGGTTGCCAGGTCGACCGGAAGGTTCTAGTGTGAATAGTTGATATTTGCACTTAATTTTCTGGCGCGACGCGAGGGACGGGGCTAGCACTATGTCTATGAAGGAAATGGAGGGACAGAGGCCACCTACAGCTGGATCTACGATGAACGAGCCTCTACGCATCCCAAAAACCCCGCTCGAGTCGAGACAAGGCTATCACCCCAAATCGGTAAGCACAGACTAGCCCCACCCCCTCTTGATACGCAAAGCGACAATAATGCGTTGGTGTTTGCTATGTTAACTCAGGACGACCAGTTGCGATGGCGTGGCCCACCGACCAGGCAGCTCACCAGACAGAAAAGAATAGAGTATGAGAGTGATATAAGAGAACGCTTTTATGATGACTACATTGGACAAAGAAGTAGTGAGTTGTTTGCAGCGCCTATACTATTACGTCATCATAATTGTCACCGGTACCGGTATGCATTATAATCAATACATTCTCATCACTTATACTACAGCTGGTGATGCTGGAAATGCAGTTCAGACAAACTTGTCCAAGATGAGGTTTCATCCTGACTACTACAGAGCAAATGCTTACCAAGGACTCATCTATGATCCTATGAGTATGGAAAAATTAAATTATCATTTTTGAAGATACCATGCAGTGACCACTGATACTTTTTGCTAATGCATGCAGGGCCAGTACCAGCTGGATTGGACTTCACTGTGGCACTCAGTGCTGAAAGAGAGAGGGAGAAAAGTCGACGGCTAAAGCGAAGGCTTTCAGATTCATTTGTACGACATTAAAATTATCATAACTATATTATGTGCGTGTACACCCATGATATTTTCTCTCCTCGTTAATATTAGTTGATGGTGGATCGACCAGGTACAGCTTCAAGGTATGATGCACTACCTCAATTAGAGCCACTCCAGTCACACAGACAAGACCTAACTGGTATGGTCAATATTATTAATGCAATTGCTAGTAAGGATCTTTGTCTTTAATCTCATTGTCTTGCAGGCTTGCCACCTCTCCCTCCTGCTCAAATGCAAGGGCAGCGTCCAAGATCAGCTCTTCAAAAGGTTAGCCAAACTCTCTTTGATTTATGTTAGGTGAACATCCCACAACAATCACACAGTCACTGGATGAGACATTGAATCCTGAAATAGTTCAAGGAGTTGAAAATTGGATGTCAACTGCAACTCCTAAAGGTATAGCTGAGAACATAACACAACGCTGTGACATCATAGATAACTAATTTTGTGTGAACAGAGAAAGAAGTTGCAACAAATTTCCTCCGTACAATAAGCTCTCAAGGCAGTCGACCAGACCCTGCCTCCAAGGCCACAGTGCACAGGACCAGGGTGAGGTCGGCTGTCATGACACCATCAAGGAAGACAAGAGAGGATCAGAAAATGGCTAAAAATGAATACAAAAAACTTTCCAAGTATATAATAATGATTATTATCCTGCACGGCTAGTCCCAGTTAAGCCAATTTTTTTCCAGGCAAGTGGTCATAGAGTATTCTGATGGGAGTGATCAACAGGTGGGGCAGGGGACTGCTACAGCAGCTGACACTAGCTATCGAAGGAGGCGCTCCCGTAGCAAAGAAAGCTCATCAACAGCCAAGGGATCCATGTTCAGTGCAAACAAACAAATGCCCTCCCATTTCACAGTCCACCCAGACTGGGCCTCTGAACACACCAAACCAGCCCAGTACAAAAGACATTAGCTCCCCATTTTCTATGCAAACAAAAAACATTGTTTTTGTATCCCATATCTACAATAATATTATTAATGCTGTATTATGATTATGATCAAAAGTGATGAATGGTTGTGTGTCCATGCAAGTGGTGCTGTTGCTATAGCCACACACTGGCATAGTTGCCATGGAGACCGAGGGGCAGTGGGCCTCCGGCAATGAAGAGCTTAGTTCTCATTGGACTGTAACAATGAGAGTACAGGGCATTGGGGGGCTGGGGGAGACCACTGAAAAATTCACGATATGTATCATCATGACGCTGCATGGAAAAGCATAATGTTACAATGCATGAAAATTCAGATTTGTCTATTCCAAACCTAACTGGGAGAAATCATCCAGTGCCTGCTCAGGCATACTATCAGAGCTATGCAGATTAGGGGCGGTAGGACATGATTATAGTAGCTCACCAGCCATCCAGGGGATGTGTGGAGTTTGTGGTGTTGTTGAGAGGAGGAAGAAGAGAGAAATGATCCAGCTCGAAGGTCATAGAAGAAGAGATTGCCTGCTCCTGTACCGATGCTGAGAAGTTCTTGGTTGAAGTTGAGTGATCGAACACCACAGTCTCTGTCTGGAGATTTGAGGAAGCCAGCAGGCTGGTGAGGGTGACGACCATCAATGAATGTCACGTGAGATCGAGAACCAACGACGTAGAGTTGGGTGGCTATCTCTGGCTCCACTTCTAAACAAACATTCTCTGCACTGTATGGAAGTTGTACCTTGGCAACCTAAAATAAAAATATTACAGAATATTGCCTGCTACGCCAATTTGCAGTTACAATGTGGGGACTCAGTACCTGTTGGAAGATGAATGCATCCCAAAAGTGCAGAGATGCATTGACTGGATTGGACTGGAGAGATCCTAATAACTGGAAATATTGAGAGAAGCAGTGATAATTACTTGGACATAATAAGAACATTGATGCTGCATACATAATTATGCTTATCGTATGCCAAGCTGCGAACTCTCTCCCCAGACGTGGAGCGACTCTGAGAATGGGAATGAAGATTAGAAAACTGGAAAATAGGTTCAATTTTTGGAGGTGTTTCTGCCAACACATTTTTATCGGAAGAGCCATCAGAGGAGTCAATGGACCATAGAGCCATACTGGAATCACGAGATGCTACATACAATAACAAGAAATGGCAATTAAAATTGAATTGCGAATTCACAATGACTATTAAAAAGTACTCAGCCTCACCTGAAATAAGGAGACTGTCTGAAATCCACTTTAGATCAAACAACCAGTCAGAATGTGCCTGAGTGAAAGAGCATAACTCTGAAAGTGTTATGGTTGCAAAATCTTTAAAGTGTTATTTTTTCGTTAGTGCTCACAAAAATTATAGTAGATGGGTCAAACAGGTATCTTTCTTTAATTAATTATGCGGTGCAAGTTTATAATTAATTAAGTACACAGAATAGGACTTACAGAGCCTAGAGCAAATGGTTGAAACTCTGGCAGATGATAAAAAGCTAATTGATTAGGATTGGCTCCGCCGGTTGCCAACCACTCTTGGTTCGGACTGCAGCAAACACTGTGAATACCACAAGTTGACCGAGCAGCTGGGGTCAAAGGAGACTCTCCCAAACACGGAATCTCCGTGATCCTCTCGCTGTTGATGTCCACAAGGAATAGCTGAGTGTGTGAAGAGAATAGGAAGGGTGGGGCCATCCATTATCCACACCCCCAAAACGGTAACTGAATTACAGGTATGCAAGGAGCACCCACCTTGTTGCATTTCGTGCCGGCTATCACGAGATCTTCTGATATCCAGCTTGTGGAGAATATCTTATTGCAGTTATCGAAATCCAGCTTCTTCTCAGTGAGTAGCAAAGGTAGTCTGCGTGCGATCTCGTAGCGGAATTCTTCGCCGATGCTCGGGCGATCATCATCAGCGATTTGCCGTCTTCGAGCACATTTCATCATGAGGAGGTCTTCTTCAAGCTAGTGGACTGCACTGGTCCTCTCATAGTGACCTAGCTAGCTAGGCTGCAGACAGATACGTAGGAGACCAGCTGCACACCGACCACGCCTCCTGGATCCTCTCCATGGCAATATGCGCATATCGCATGCGGTTAGCGTTGTCACGTGACACTTGACCTTCCTTGACCTTTGGCCACGCGGAGTAAGGCAGAGAAGCAATCATGGTGAGTAAAGTATCCATCGTAGTTGAGAGTCATCCTGGTTTAAAGCTTACAAGGCCAATAGATAGCTGTTATTTGTGGCGTCTTTTTCATCTCCGTAGGGTCGCGTGCGCACGAAAACCGTGAAGAAGGCGTCTAAGGTGATCATAGAAAAGTACTACACTCGCCTCACGATGGATTTCCACACCAACAAGAGGGTCTGTGAGGATGTAGCGATTATTCCCAGCAAAAGGCTCCGCAATAAAATAGCAGGGTATGTCGCAGTATGTCCTTATATAACGGATTGTTCTAATTAATGCCCTTCCCATGCTAGGTATGTCACTCGTTTGATGAAGAGAATCCAGAAAGGTCCGGTGCGTGGCATCAGCATCAAACTGCAGGAGGAGGAGCGAGAGAGGAGAGACAACTATGTGCCAGATGTACGTTACACCGGTGTAGTGTAAATGATTTTCTTGTATGATATACTCACTGAAGATGGTTGTACAAATGCTGCCGCTAGCTTAGTACTTTAGGCAACACATCTAACTGCTTAAGACAACACACACACACACACACACACACACACACACTTGCAGGTGTCTGCACTAGAGTTGGACATCATTGAAGTGGACCCAGAGACTAAAGAAATGCTCAAGACATTGGTATGTGATTTTCTGTATGCTAGTGACTATGGTTTTTTTTTATGCTCACATGTGCAGGACTTTGGGAATATTGCTAACCTTCAAGTGACTGCTCCCTCAGTCCAGGCAGGGGGCGGGACTGGTGGCTATGGAAACAGACGCTAGCAGACTACATGCATTAATGCTAGTACACAGCAGCTAGCTTGGACTGATTCATAATAATGTTATGTGCTCCAGGTTCTGAGTTGTGATGATTTTATGTGATCTCAAAGCAAAAAAAAATTTCTTATGAAGTTACATTTTACACATCAGCACGACTAAAATACAGTGTTTCATTGAGTAGTACAGTAAAGCTTTGTGACCGTCCATCAGCACATGGGGTTGGCTGTCCTTCACACACACCTTGCTGACTCGGTGGGCTTTCTAATCTCCAAGTAGTCCCTATGGGAAAGTAGACACTTCTTGATGTAGTGTTTGAGGTCATGATTGGGGCGGCCATAATGCCATCTCCTACAAGAAACTGATCAGTGATTGTGAATAGCCGTGAGTCGAGCTGTTTCTGTGAGTCTGCAAGCCACCACAGTGGGCGTACTATGGGGTAGCCCCTGGCAGTGGCACTTAAAGCATCTTGGAAGGATTGTTGCTTGACTAGCATGCTATGTAGAGCAGTCATATTTTTAACAGCTGCTAACACCATTTGATCATTTGGTGGAAAGTAGGAGAACTCCATGACTGGTAGGAAGGCACAAAGCTGGACCCAACGAATGTACAACTCTCGTTGATCCGGGTTATCAATACTTTTCACATTGCCTCCAATTCTGTTAGGGATAATGAAGGGGTATCCTCCTAGACCAACTGATATCACAGCATTCAAAACGGACTGCAGGCCATTCTTGTCCCATACAAAGTCTCTATCCAGCAATCGAACAAAGACTGGTTGGTCTTGAGTGAAGTAGCCTACTCTGACAGAGCTGCCTGTCAAGTAGCTAGAGTTGCCCACCATATGGACATAGGCTCTCACATAGTCAGCCGGGTGAGTAAGGTTCGTTGTATACACGCACTTGGGAAGATATGTGTATTCTCCACCGTCAAAATGCAGTGATGAAAGACTGTAGGCTTTAACGAAATTCTCAAATCTCTGTGCTTGTTCGCCTCTCACATGATCATTGAGAAAATTGATGACTGCAGCATACCCCCTCCACCATTTCACCAAAGACACACTATTCCCTTCAATCTCTGATAAACTTGGAAGATAAAAATCATTTCCAACGTCTCGAGAGAAATTTGCAGTGTTGTAGTTGACAAAGGGGTGCACCCATGCTGATAGGTTCACACTCTGAGACAGCTGCCGGAGCCTGGTTGATGTTATGCTTCCGCTCGAGAAGAGCAAATCCCCATCATGAAAAGAGTAGCCCTCATCAATGCGTAGCAAGCTCATTTTAAGATTGTTAGTGGTGATGTTATTGTAAAAACTTTGCATGGACTCATCGTTGAGAGTAGAAATACCGGAGGTAGACCAAATGGGGTCCTCAAACACACGTTTATTTGGAGGATGTGGTGGGTGTGGCACTCGACCAGATTCACCCAAGAAATGCTTGACTGTGAGAGCGAGAGTGTCAAACACACACAAGGTATAATTGAAGAAGGTCTCATTGGCAGCTCCTGGAGCACACTCGAGTTCAAAGGGCAAAGCCTGCAGGCAGAGACGACGATGTTCACTATCCATGCCCACGTAGAGCTGTACTCCATTATCGATAAGGATCCCTACTCCCTTAGAGCTGAGCCAGAAAGGATGCAGGATAGAGCCAAAGACGTGAGGCTGATTTTCGAGCGGAGAGAGGTAATCTTTTGGCACAAAGGAGGTAGAAGGAAAGGAGGCATTGGCTAAGGTTGATGACTGATTGTTCGTTTCATATGCTGCATACCAGAAGGCATCATCCCCAAGGTCGAAGCAGTCACTGAGGGGGTACAGCCGTGATGATAAGCCAACCCACTCAATCCGTAGGCAGTTGTTGTGGAGACGTTTTACTTTGAGTAACGTGTCGTTAGTGTAGGAAAAGAGGTCAACTTTAACCTCTGAGATGTAGGTGTGACTGCGGCCCAGTTTCCCTGTTAGCACAGTCTCGCCTCGACGGCACATCGTGAAATCACCTTGTTTGTACAGATAGGGGAATTCTTCGTATTCTTCGCCAAAGCTAAGCTCCTCAAAGTCTCTGCAATCTTCGTGCACGCGGCTCGTGTCCACTAGTAGTGGTACGGCCAATAGCAGCAGTGCAGTCAAGCCAAGTGAAGCCACAGTCACCCACCACGTAGCTTGCTTGCCCCTCTTATTCCATGTTTCTCCGTTCAGCCTCAACGTTTGCCTTACGGGATCCAACAAGCGCCCGCGGCGAGTCTTCGCTCGAGGTGCAGCTCTTCCAGTGTGATTTTCCTCACCCACGCGAGTCTTCTCGCTCACATCTTCGACGCTGTCGGAGGAGAAGGAAATTTCAATGGGTCCACCCTCTGTAACCAGTTGGATCTCGTCCTCTTCCATGCCGCTCACTCCGCGACGCCGAGCGGTCATCTTCTCATGATCCAGAAGCAAAATGTGGGCGTGACGTGACACAATAACAAAGGTCAAAGGTACTAGGTGGGATGGGCTTTCTAATTAATGCGCACCTGCTGACGCCGCTTCTTCGATCGAGAAGAAAAGATGAATGGTGGACACGAGTTCTTTTCTTCCTTGTTTGGGGAGTTTATGGTTGGTCGAGACTGCTCGTCCGTGCTGCAAGATCCCAACGCTGACCCGATAGATCGGTAAAATCAAGCATAATTTAATTTTACGTGGGGGTGATGCATAATAATAAACAAGAGCGCATAGTTCTTATGCACTCTTGTAATAAATTATTATTATGCATCACCCCTACGGGAGCTGCACACTTCCCTACACATAATTTGAATAATTATGTGTAGGGAAGTGTGCAGCTCCCTGCTTCATTTTCAGGACATGGTCAGAGGTCATAATTTTGAGAGACCAGGTTAGCTGACACTTAGAATTAATGGTTTTGTTTTGTTGATGCACTGTAAGTGTTGTAAGCATATAATTTTAACACAGAGCATAGGCAAGATTTAGATGTAAGATCATATCCCCAGGACCCACAATCCCTACGTGATGAGATCCTCCATCGCTCACCAAACAGACTGCCTCGTGCAAGAAAACAGCCAGATGAAGGTGAGCAGAAAAATGGAAATTTATTATACTACATTCACCATACTGATTTGATATTCTATTCTTCGTTTCACTGCTAGATCTCGATGGTAAATGGAGTATGCAGTGGGAAGGGACTGGCAGTCCAGAGGCACCACCTCATCAGCAACAGCAGCCAGGGCAGATGGACAGCTACTCTTCCTCTACAACAGTCATCATTAAACAAAGACCCGATGGGGTATGCTGTATAAATTACATGGGCACAAATGTACACTATTGTTACTGGTGCCACTTTATTGTTCACTACTCGATAGATGTATGAAGAGAAACGCATCACTAAAGACTCCACTGGCAAAGAGGAGGTGTGTTAACTAATATTATTACCATGCTCACGCCATAGTGGTTTTTCTTTGATTTCAGGTGACCACCAGAGTGATGGACAATTATAATCATAAAGACATTCCATTTTACAAAAGAATCTTTGGAATTGGTCCAAAAAACTCCTAAAATAATACTTTTGCTGTCTGCTACACATCACATGTCATCACTCATCATTCTTTCTCAATAGAAAATGGCTCCTCAAGCTCCAGTTCTCCAGCATCTTTAATGACAACATCTTTGACGGGACGATCTCTCTCTCCCGTCTCAGTAGACTCAATCTTGCGAACAACATCCTAGTGTGTGTGTGTGAGAGAAAGAGAGAGAGAGATAAAGGAGATAGTGCATGACATTATAGTGACACACACACATGGTTTACTCACCATTCCCTCCAGCACCTTGCCAAAGACAACGTGTCGTCCATCGAGCCAAGATGTCTTCACAGTGGTGATGAAGAACTGTGATCCATTGGTGTCCTTGCCAGCATTGGCCATGCTCAACCAGCCAGGCCCCCCGTGCTTCAGCTTGAAGTTCTCATCCTTAAACTTGTTGCCATAAATGCTCTTGCCTAGAAAAACAAAAGGTGCTTAATAAATAACTATAATTACACAGTATGCGTGTAGAGTGGTGCTTTAATTCAAACGCACCTCCAGTGCCGTCGCCTCGTGTAAAATCACCTCCTATAGAGAATAAAGAAAATGAATGAATTTTGTCTGTCTACTCCTAGCCATACCTTGAATCATAAACTGTGGTATGATCCTGTGGAAGAGGCTGCCACGATAACCAAAGCCCTTCTCATGAGTGCAAAGTGCAACAAAGTTCTTCACCGTTTTGGGTACAGTCTTTCCAAACAGACCAATTTCTATCCGACCTATGTCCTCATCGCCAATTGCAACGTCAAAGAACACCTAGGGCAAAGTGAATTATATCGTGCATGAGTATGCATATTAATATTTGACGTCAGGGATGGTTTGTATCATACTTTGTACCTTGTTTGTTACTAGAGGTCCCTTCTTTGCCTCCGTGGGTGGCGAGGATGAGAATAGGGTCAGTAGAGAGAACACTAACACAAGGGACACGGCCATTACCACAACCACAACTATCAGGCGACGGTAGCGCATGCAATATTTATGACCATGTGCTGTACCGCTGCAATCTGACGTGGACGAAGCAGAGCGATTCCTTTCCAATTAGAGAGCACCAACAGGCATCATCAGTGCGCATGCGTTAACCGCGTTATAGGAAAAAATAATTGATGACGAGTACATTGCTGTTCAGTATTATATTGATACACAATAGTCTAATAATAGTTGCGTTCAGCTCTCTACACTAGCAGTATACTGACCAACTATCTGTCCAAACTGATTTTCCTACAGAATTGGTGAAATACATTAAGCCACATTCGTGCATACTAAACATTAATGTACCTTTTCATTGTACTCTTTGATGAAAGGATGATCAGCATGTCCATCTTTGAGCTGGGAGAGGTACCTATTGCTCACCTACAGGGGAGAGTCAGACAGAGAGGATTGTAAGTGGTATGAGGGAGTGTATATCATGAGACTAGCTGTTCTTACTTCAGCTGGCTTTCCCAAGTGTTGCGACACCACGATGAGGTTTACAAGTGTCTCCGGATTGTTACTGTCCTGAATATAAAACAAGAATAGAGTATAAGACTGTAGACTGCAGGGAACAAATAATTATTCTTTTGCTCCAGCAATGACTATAACAAAACTGGTCAAATTTCAAAATTTTTACAAGCCAAAATTACGTATAGCCCTCCCTCACCTTTGACAAAGCCTCCTGTAGTACTCCTTCAGCATCATCAAACTTTCCCTGAGCCATGTAGCAGGCTGCCTGACCATTCAGGAGGAGGGGAGTGGGTGTGGTCTTGTCAGCCATTTCCTGAAAGATGTAGTAGGCATCTTGATATTTCTCTCCACCCACGGCCAAATTGAACCAGGCCAGGGCTAGCTGAGTCAGCGTTGCATCATCATCTTTTTCCTGCATGGTCTTAACCTCTTTCCTGGAGTGAGGGGAGGGAGAAAGGGAATTAATAGCTGGTCAAATTAAAGGAGCATCTTACAAGTCCTTACTTTGCCAGATCGATCCTATGCATTGCAAGGTAGACCTGTACTCTCATTGCCGCTCCCTCCAGTGAATCTGATTGGTTGAGGCAGCGAAGGGCAGAGTCAAAGTTCTGCAAAAATTAAAACAGGTGAATATCCTCAAGAGAAGTCCACTCTAGAGGTGAACTAATAAAGTACAGCTAGCATAGTTACAGGAGATCATTCAGATATTTCTGACCCACCTGTTCATGATAGTAGATAGATGCGGCCATAAGAATAAATGTGTCATTTCCAGCGTCCACTCCACTGGTCAGCTTCCCCTCCACCGCCTTAACAATAGACTCCCTGCAAGTAGATATGATGTCCAATCAATAATGGCTATGCCTGTGCGTGTGGCTACAGTATGTACACGCACACACACAATTGGCTGACCTTTTGTTAGGCTTATGAAAGTACTCTGCTAGTGTCCTGACTGCCTGTACCTCAGGAGCTGAAGACGAAGTCACTTCATCCAAAACAACGCCATACTTACGCTGTATATAAATAACATTAATATTTTGTATGATGCACTGATGGTATTTAAAATGCCTTACCTGAGCAATATAGGCTCTATACATTAGCACATCTCTCTCCACAGCTTCACTGGCTGATGGTCGCTGTACATGTGTCAAGTAGTCATCAAAAACCACGACATTGTCATGAAATATGACAGATGTTGACGTCTACCTTAATTTTCTGTGCTTCTGTGATGCAGTGTTGGTAATTTCCCAAAAAGAAAGCGTTTCTAACCTCGAACAGAACGTCTACTTCACCGCTGGCCATGTTAATATTGTCACTACTTTTCAATATTTCTTAGCTGACGTAAAATAATATAATGTAAGTTAAAGAAGAGAGTCGACCTTTACCCAATGTGCATGCAATGCGCACCATGTATACCAGTGCAGCGAGCCCTCACTCACGCATGCGCATGGGAAAATTATTCAATACACAGTGGTCTTTGTATGATGCGAGGTTTAAAAGTTAGTTGACATAAAACAACGTAAGAGTGACAGTAATAATTAAAGTAAACCACAGGGGTTTACAAGAATATCCTCCTAAGATCTCCTGAGCAAGTGATTGTCTTGCATTTTGGACACAATTTCTGAGCGGCCAGTGCTTTGAGCCAGCATCGCTCACAGTAGACATGCCAGCACTGTACTGATACCAGGGGCTTCTCATACATGTCCTGGGGAACAATAATAATGAAGGAAGTAGAGAATTAACATTCTACGACAGCCACAGTTAAATTTTGCTTTAAAGGAGGACATGTGTTCAAAATTCTGCAATAGCCTAGTAAAGAAGGTACTCCTACAGCTACAGAAGCATTGCATAACTACTTTAGCATTGTACATGATTGTAGCATACCATGCAAATCAGACACTGTGGAGGCAGCTTTTTCTCAACATCTTGACTTGAAGTTGAAGCAGCCGTGCCATTTACTCTCTTAGATTCCTTCATTTTGTCATCTTCGGAAATGTTAGCAATGTCATCGGCACAAAATCTAGATCAATAAAAAAATTTCATAATCCTATTATGCATTATTTTGCTATGCAAAGCTCAATAGACAGCTATGCTAGACAAGTCATTTGTTGAACCTTACTGTGCAGGTCCATAGAGAGCAGAGGTATCTTCTTCTACGTCCACTGTCTCCTCAAAGCTGGTGTCTCCCTCTCGAGGGTGAGTGATCACTGACGCATTGAACATACCTGAAGAGGATAAATTAGCCACATCACAGTAATATCGGGAGATAACATTATAATGGATCTGTACACAAAAATTTAATGATATTCCTCACTTGCTCTTGTCTGAGGGCTGAGCAGGGATGTTGTCCTAATCCTGGTAGTGTTACACCATGTATATTCCTCATAAGTCTCATCCTCACTGTCAGAGCTAGCAACACCTGTCACCTCTTCTCTCTCTCCTCCTTCAGCTAGACTACCTTGTTGATCTCTCAAGCAGCCATCAATGTGGGTTACCCTACTACTATCATCTGAAGGTAGTTGACAGCTGCATATGGGACACAAGTCCCTGCTGTCATGTGACTGTGAGGTGAAGCCTGGCTGGTCACGTGACCTGTGCTCGAATAGGAATCGTCTTCTTTGCACGGATTCTACAGTCTAATTATCAGCAATTAAGATACATGTAAAACGTTGTAGTTTTTTAACTGACCTTCTTAGCTTGTGTTAGAATACTGCTCCCTCTCTCTAGTCCCTCTTCAGTTGTCAAGCTGGACGTAGATGGGCGTGGTTCCCTCCTTCGGTGGGTGAAGCTTGGCTGAAGGTGTTCCAATTTGTCAAGCTCTTGTTGGTAGTGCCGGGGCAGTGACTCGGGACGAAGCGTTATCTCACAAATAGGACACTTCAGTGGAGAGGAGCACTGCTTCGCATCTGCATTGAAACAATACACGACCGTATAATTTACAGCTAATCATAATTTTAATGCCTAAATTTATTAAATTTAGTGGGAAAATCTGGTTATGTATGAATGACATTGTGCAATGAACCAATATCAATACTTTATGGATTTATACCTCTCCTGAGGCCCTCTCTCTGTTCAGATCTTTTTCTCTTTCCCAGTCGAGCTCCCTCGGTGGCCATCTTGCCAAGAACACTTTCTCATTTCTCTCTAAAAGCTCAGCAGCTCCAAACAGATCAACTCTTAGTGATCAAATATACCTCAGAGAGAAAGCATGGCAGCATTGGTGAGCCAGTAAGAGACGAGAAAACAACGATGCAAGTGGATTTAGAAGAGCCCGATGTGTGAGTTCAGTCGCTGATGCAACATAGCTTCGCGCATGCGCGTGACGACCTTTACCCACATACACTACCTGTGAGGAAGTTATGTATGGCGTTGCCATTGGTCTATGTGACGAAGAAGATTCACTTTTCCGCCGCTCACAGGCTTTACAGGTATGACTGGGTACTACTTAGCTTGTACTCATTGGAATTTGCTGATGATTAATTCACAATAATTCTGGGTGCTTGTATCTATGCATATAGTATATTATGATGTGTAACCTGCAGCCCTCAGCTGAGTGAGGAAGAGAACCAGAGGATATATGGCAAGTGTGCCAACCCAAATGGACATGGACACAACTACATTGGTAAGACACAAAGTAGTATTGAAGTCCTGAACTGTAGAGTATCCAATTTATAAGGACGGACATTACCATGCTAGGTACCAATGATAATTATCTTCCTTCCCCCACCTGCAGTGCAAGTGACTGTGAAGGGACCGGTAATTACTATTAGACACACTGATCTTATTGTGAATTTATGGCAATCTTGTCCCAGCTAGGTTGACCCTGTTACTGGGATGGTGATGAATATTACTGACCTGAAGCAAGCAATGGAGGTAACCAATACATGTGCTACAAAATACTGATGGTAAAGTAGATTTGATCAGCTTTTATGATTTACACATAGCCTCCAATTGCAAGCTACCAATTTTAGACCTTACAATTTATCAATATTAGTTTGCTAAAGCTCCATTGTTATGTAAATTTTACTATGTTTACAGGTTGCCATTATGAAGCAGCTGGATCATAAACACTTGGACAAAGATGTGCCCTTCTTTAAAGATCATGTCAGGTAAACAAGAAATTATATATAGAGGGACCAACATTTACCCACGCAGTCTTAATCATCTATGATTACCTCATCCTGCTATGCACACACACCCCTTCGTCCCTCCCTTTCCACACACACACACACACACACACTTCCGCTGATCAACTGACTCTAGTACTTCAGAAAACTTGGCCATTTTCATCTCGCAGCAGCTGTCACAGACTCTAGGGGACAAAAGTCACCTTTTGTATGAAGTCCTAATTGAAGAGACACCAAACAATACATTTGTGTACAGAGGTGAACTCCAACAACAGTAGTTATACCACAAGATTGTCTTATGTGGTACGACCTTTACTGAACCGCTAAGAGTAGGAGATTATTGTAGTTATCACACAATTATTAGACGTCTAGTAAAAAAAGTCACAAGTAATGAAAATTTGCTCACTCTATAAAACTAACAAGAAACTAAATCCAACTATACATTCAAAATAATATGGGTGAATGTGTTTGTGTATTATGGCATGAGAGGTACTAAAATTAAATTCTTATTGTCTGTCACATGCCAGAGCTTACGTAGCCTGTGTCTCCTGCTACAACATTGACAGTGTGCATTGGGTCGGGAGGTTTGTATGTGGAGGCAGTCGCACGTGTGTGCCGAGAATGCGCTCGAGGAGCTGTGGGAGCACCAATCTCATTGAAGTGGGTAAACAAGATGTTCCCCTGAAAGTTGATCTTCCCCCTCTCCTCATTGTTGAAGCAAAACACGCTGAAAGTGTGTGTGTGTGGGGGGGGGGGGGGGGGGGGGAGGGGGGAGGGGGAGGGAGTGTGATGGTAGAGTGATTCAGCACACACACTCTTTTTCCTTTATTGCTTTCCCCTAGGGGAAGCCCCTATCATAATTGCAGCTACTCCACTCAACCAAACTCACCATGGTAGGCAGGTGAGGGCAAACTTTACCGGGAAGAACCAGAGAGCAGTGAAAACAATCGTGCAGAGAACAAATGACCAGATGACGATAAACAGCCCTCCCCCAAGCTGGAAGGCGAACAGGAGGGCATTGTTACGGGCCGTGCTCTCTAGAAGCTAAAAGGAGAACGACAATCACAGTGGCTACATGAACATACAAAAGATTAACCAATCACCAATCTAGAGTGCATACACTGAAGTGTCTGCCTCACTGAGTGACTAGAACATTTGTATTAAGGTTCACAGGATATTGTCTTAGTGACAATAACTGCAGTATAGAGTACCTTCTAGGTCAATACGTATAACTTACAAAGGAGGGCAGTTCAGTGTTGAGACAGAAGCAGAGGTCACCATAGAGGTCACGAATGTAGCAGTTTCGGCTGAATATGCCCACACACAGTACACCCCACATACCACTGAAGACAGGGGAGGGAGAGAGAGACAGAGGAAGGGAGGAGGAAGAAAGAGAGAGAGTACAGTAAGCAAGCACCTTATTAAGCTGATGCTCTATTAAATCCATGCACTCAAACCACTAACTACATGACAATATAATATCTTACACAATTTTCTGCATGGATAATAACAAACATAATGTTATCTTTCACAACCAAATCCCAAATTGATGGGAAACCATCCAAGTGCTGCTAGCTTTGGTGGTCAGGCATAGCGCTGGACGCATGGTGTCTATCGAGAGTTAGATCAGCCACAAACACACACAAACAAACATACATACACACACTCATTCATGCGAACTCACCACATGCCGTGTACAGGGAAGACCCTGGCTCCATCATGAAGACCAAGGAGATACTCAATGAAACAACCAAAGTGGTACACAGCTACTGATATCACTGCATATGCAGAGAAAAGTTGGTATCCAAGGGTTAATTGACTTAAATTACGAAGGAGTCAAGGGTTTAATTAAATAAACAGTGGAATTTAGACAAGTGAAAGGACCACTATATGCAATTAACTAAGCCATCAATCTAATTATAGGGGCATAACTCACATCCAATAAGTATGGCAAACCAAGGGTTAATGAAGGGGCAACAGCCGGTAATGGCAACCAGGGCACCAAGCACAGAGTTAGCAATCTCATTTGCATTAAACGTCTCGTCTCTCTTATAGATCTGGACGAGTCCAGAGATCATCGTCTGAAGGAGGCCAGAGCTGGCACATGTCAGACACATGCATAGGGCAATACGACCAACGGCTGCATGGATGGTCTTGCCTGAGGGGAAAAAACACAACAGAATAGCTAATAATTAGAAGCAGCTGTTATGTAAAATTACAGTGGAATTTGAGAAGCCTATTTCTCCTTCCGCAAGGCTTCTTTTTAAGATCAAGCACCCACCCTTTCAAGTGGCCTAGATACACGAGAGGCTATGCTATATAGATATTAGTTACCGCTGAAAAGTGCCCCAACATGTGTACATACAGTTGGTGATAATTATTGTGTGAACAGTGTAAAGTACCTGAGATGCTTTCCGTAGAACCAGCGTTGAAAGCAAACCTACACAAGTCAATTAATTAACACATAAAATAACAACAATGAAAGCATTCAATCTAAACATCAATCGATTTGTAGCTACAATCAACAGTGCTAATTTCATTCCAGAGCTGTTACACTGTCGCTAGCTCTCTCTCTCTCTCTCTCTCACCAGGTGGTCCAGAGAATGAGAATGCCAAGGGCAGCACTTTCCACGTTCTCCTCCCCTCCTCCACTAGGGTAGAGCCACTCAAGAAAACTAGAAACGAGAACAGAAAACAGTGAATCAGTCAGTCAGGGAGTTTTCATGTTACTATAGTAGGAAATGTGTACACTATAAAAATGTGAGGCCACCCACAAAATTCAACAATGAAAATTTTCCTGGTTTTTATGATACTCACTAAAATTTAATAGTACATATTCTCCTGTAGGTAATTTGAGACCAACGGAGTACTACTTTTGTGAAGGAGTTACTTCACCACTACAACTCCCCCCCCCCCCCCCTCCCCCCCTCCCCCCCCCCCCCCCCCCCCCCAGCTGAATTAACTGTCACCATCGACATCAGCATCCTAGTAACATACACAGCTGTGTAGCAAGTGTGTTGGATCACTACTCTCCAACTTCCCTGAACGATCACATCTTCACACATTTACTACTGTTTCCAGATACTGCATGCAGCTGGTGCACTCTCTAGCTGACACATCTGTGAGTTCACCCCCGGCCGGCCGGCCACATGCAATAAATAGATGTGTATCTTTACTATACTCACTATACAGCTACATGTGTACCATCTACAATCACATAAGTGAGCTAATTGGCAGGGATTTACTCCTAGCAAGAAGGAACCAGGCTGGACCTGCAAGTGCAGCTGTCTTGGCTTTTTACCTCTCAGGCTTCTCTTCCTCAGAGGCCTCCTCCGCTCCAGCTACATCACGACGATCCTGGAGAAAACAATAACAGAAATCACCTTAGCATGCACGCAGGATGGTTATAATTACCCAGTCAACATACACACACACTCTCTTTTGATCTCACCTGGTCCAGTTCTCTCCTGAGCAGTGGGCAGCATTCTCTCACTCTCTTGGCCTTCTTGCTCGTCTCAAACTTGTGGAAGATACCCAATACAAATCCTCCAATGCCACCTGCAGGAAGAAAGAGACAAGCTAGGGCTGGAACAACATCTGTACTGTGGACATCTTTTGTTAAAAGGAGGTACACTATTTATGCAGCAGGGACAATGCAGAGTGCCAATGTACAGTGCCAAACCTGATAAAGCCCAAGGTGTCATATGAATTATTTCAGATGAATTTTTTGTACACTAAGAAGTACACATAAAAAAATCACACCAGATGTATATAATAACTAGCCTCGTCCCCAGGCTCCTCCCAGCTTTTCAATGTTGCACGCTGAAACGCGAGAGGGCCTGGTATCTAATTGCACGTGACTAGCACGCGACTGTACAAAGTATGGGAAGGGTAGGTGGAAGGGTAGAAATAGATCTACGTACTGCTGCTTTCTGAAGTCGCCGTTTACTGGCGAATGTTGACTGTGCTGAGTAAGAGTTCGACTGGAGCTTCAGGAGTGACGATCACCTCGTTTTGAAAAGGCTAGACTGTTGGGCGCTCTTGCACACGTAAGTCACGTGCAATTAGATACCAGGCTCCCCGTTTTTCTGCGTGTAACATTGAAAAACTGGGAGGAGCCTGGGAACGAGGCTATATAATAACAGTGGATAATGTACTGATTGTTCTTAAGTGGGGTCAGCATTACAATACCAGGAGTAGATTAGTTAGGAGTGTTGAACTGCCTGTAAACGCGTTCCGGTAGGATGATGTCACAAACATCAGCCTAAATGAATAGTGGTCATGTTAAGTCCAGCCCAATAGTGTAGTAGTGTAAACTGAGAAATTCCCCTGCTGTGCAGCACTCTATGCAGCTGCAGCTATGGCCTGTCTGTGTTTACATTACACCAACCTCAGCTACATGACTGATTGCTATTTTGCCTACGTCATCCTACCGGAACGCTGTTGCAACGTTTGTACAGTAGTTCAACACTCCTATCTAATCTACTCCTGACAATACATTATTATGTGTGTGTGTGTGTGTGTTTTCCCAACTTTCTATTAGCAACGGAATATCTACTAACAACAATTTTGGAACAAATGACAACACTTACATAGCTTGGTCATAGATACAGTGCATGTGTGTACATAAGCGATAGATGATAAGCGATCAATAATTAGAATCAGTTCACAATATTATAGAACGTGCACACACACACACACTGCAAACATGAGGTAAAGGAAGAAGAGGCTTACTTGTAATTAACATCTCTGGAATACAATATAATTCCCTATCCCAAAACACCTTATCATCGTAACTATTATGATGATGAAATATAGAGAATACTGAAATTAATTTTGTGCTTTCTCACTCACCACAGACATGGACCAGGCCAGAGCCAGCAAAATCAATGAAGACAAACTCGCCGAGATCAACGTCAGAGCCAAAGAAAGTGAATGTATGGACTCGATTGGCAGTGAAGGTCCCATTGCAGTATTCATAAGGAGACCAAGTTAAAGGTGAAGAACCACCTGTACCAGCAGCTGACCAAAAGAACCGAGCAAGGCTAGGATGGATGAAAGCCTGAGAGGGAGGGAGGGAGGGAGGGGGGAGATAAAGAGAGAGAGAAGATTATTTACAGTGGTGAGGAGCTATAGGTAAAGAATTGTCTGAAATAAGAACTTACAGTCATACAGAAGGAGTATACAAAGATAGCAGGTGCTCTGAGCTGTACTCCCTGCCCTACTAGAGTGCCTCCCAAGATGGTAGCAGTATTGGTGGCAAAGGTAAACTGCATGGAGAGGAGTAAAAAAAATAATGTTGAATCTCCCTCTCACACATACAAATACACATACCCTAAAGAACCAGAATATGTAGTCTTGTTCTTCTCCTAGCCAAGGAGCATCAGTGTTCCCAGAGATAGCATAACCAAAGAGCCAAAAGCCCAGGGTGCCAGCAAATATGTCAATGTATTTCTAGAGAGAAGTTCATATGTACAATGACTATGTAAACAGCTGTGTGCAATTACATAATATTACCAATTATTTAATACACATACTCACGCGCACACACACGCACAGTGCACACACACATGCACGCACGCACGCACGCGCGCGCGCACACACACACACACACACACACACACACACACACACACACACACACACACACCAAGGTTCACAAAAAGTGTATGTATACCTTGTACACTGTTCCCCCCAAACCACAGTGTCATGATCGATCCAGCCACAACAAACTCCCAGATTTTTATCACCTGGGCACACATATACCCCCAGAGAGCATATCCCAGAGAGGGACAGAAGCCCTTTCTTTACTTTCAACTACTAGGAGCAACATAAGGTCTCAGGACACAAAAGGACAGTGGGGGGCACACATTTTACAAACAATATCCAATGTCCCAAGCACCACAATCAACTATGTCTTTGGCCAGCTAGCTAAGATACTTACAGCTAGCACCACTCTTCTTCTGTATCTCTTGTCACTCTGACTGAAGGACTCCTCCACATACAGAAAACCAGCTTTCTGTGAAGACAGGGACAGAAACAGGAAAAGTCAGTAAACATCCATGTGGAAAAGATGGCTAGTACAGCACGACTGGCTAGAATATAAAGTTATAACCTCCTTCAAGTCTCAAATATAAACTCATCAGTTCTACCTTCAGGAATTCGTTCAGTTGATATTAATAATGGCAGGAAAAGTAGTTAGTCAACTATTCCAGTGTTGCCATAATCAACTAGAAGAATGTGCACACATCATCTCCCCCTCTCTCACTAACACTTTCACTATGCAGCTATATTGATTGCAGCTGCTGCAACAGTCACCCAGCTTTCAATATTAAGGCTCATAATAGTGGGAAAGGATAGACTTGGTTTCATTTTTCATGGCATAGATAAAACCTGAAGTCTTTAGGTGTAATAACTATGAAGACAAGAGTTTGAAACGCTGCCTGCCAATTCAATATTGAAGTCATTGTCATGTGGAAATTTTAAGTCAGACAAATATTAATCTGGGCACCCATCCCAGTCCTGCAGGCTGGTTGCTAACTTCAGGAAGCACAAATCAGTTTATCCACAAAAATAATTGTTAGTGTATGATAATTAATTGAGGCATTACCTGCCATTTGCCTGCAGCCACAATAAAATTAATTATTCAGGTCTTCGTAACTAAATTATTTGGCCTCCCAATGATGCTGTGAATGCAGACAGCAAATGAATATGCTTAGAAATTAGTCACTCCCACAGCTAGTTCACTCCGGGATCAGCTAATATATCAATAAATATAGTAGGTGTGCTACTGTGAATCGATTACTGATCCGTTTGAGAGGAGTGGTTTATTTTACTCACCATAAAGAACATGAGAATAGCACAGAGCACAACCCACACAGCACTGGCATTGTCATACCGACTCGAATAATGTTCCTATATTACAGAGGGGAAAAGGGAAGAAACATAATCATATCATACAGGTAGCAATGGGCTATTCCAGTTAATGAGGATACACCCCTGTGGAGGAAGGTTGATTAGTACTGAAGGGTCAATTATGAGGTGATTTGATGAAGTAATGAGGGTATTTTTATGGATTTTAATGAAGTTTTGAAGGCACAGTTGTAGACAGTAATGAAATATTGAGGGGACATGGCAGTGAATAATGAGTATTGATGGGGTAACCTGTCCAGAGTGTGGAGGAATTATTATTAGTTTTATACGGTAAAATGGGGATAATGATTAGTTTTATAGGGCAAAATGAGCAAATTGATTAGTATTTATGATTATTTTGCACTTTTAACTAGTATTTAGGGCAGAAAACGTAAATCTCTTCCTCCACAGGGGTGTACACCTATTATCTGGAATAGCCCAATGTAGGATTGCAAGGCTGTAACAGCATGTAATCTCGTACTAATTAGCATCGAACGCCCCCGGCCCCATTGAATAACCAGCTAGCAACCATTTAGGAAGTAGCTATAGATCCCCTAGATGGCATATTATTCAGTGCCACTGTAGCGATCGTGATCCGATCTACGCCCTACCAATGGAAAGGTAACATTATATTAAAGGCCGTATCGCACTCGCTCGCTCTTCTCTCAGCTAGCTTACCCCAGAGCATTGCGAGCTCTCTCTGGCGAAGCATTCTGTGAATCTTTCAGTGGGGCAGCTGTCGGTGGTACCGGAAAAATTGGTACACTGTTGAAAGAATACTGAGCTGTTGAGCATCGAGTCCATCTCTCTCTGTGTGCAGATCGTGATGGCATGCAAGGCCGGTCGAATTTTGGGCGTGACCAACGCAATATTTCCATTCTGGGAATGGTCGTCAGTGCATATCCTATCATATCCGGATCCTCGCGCTTACGCTCGTGTTTATGCCGCGCATATGCGCACTCGTACCTCGTACTCACGCGCGGATCACGATACTAACGTTATGTAATACATGCATGCAAGCTCAGCAAGTTATGTATTGACAGCACCAAAATTACAATATGCATTCACATAGTCTGGGGGTACCATAATTTAATTTATTACCTATCTGTGATCATGGTATAGGTATCAAGCACAGTCATGTGATCAACAAACGTATCGCGTAATGCACATCCTAATACGTCATACAAGAGGATACCAACTTCGGTCAGATAGAGTGGGATAACATTCCATAACCTTATACGGCACTAATAATAGGAAAAGTGTGCATTTACTAGAAAGCAGCACAATTTAGGAGAAGCACCTGGTTATATATATATATATATGTATAGCTGCAACGATAAAATGGAGTCAGCTGAATCCCTCAAAGGCTATCCACTTGAATTGTTTCAAGATGACATTCCAGACAAATACCTTTGCACCCTCTGTGGCTTGGTTTCCCAAAATATTCAACTTGTCAACTGCTGTGAGAAACGTTTCTGCCTGTCTTGTATCAAACCTCATCATGACAAAAGTCAACCATGTCCTCACTGTGAAGATGAGGAGTTTGAGCTTATGTCCCTAAAAAAGGAAAAGGAAAAGATATCCAATCTCAGGGTGTGCTGTAGAGAGAAGGTGAAGGGTTGCCAATGGACAGGTAAAATAAGAGATCTTCATGACCACCTACACAAGGAGGAAAATGGATGCCAATTCAGCCCTAGAGAGTGTCCAAAATGCCACCAACCAATCAACCGTTGCAATATGCTCCATCATCAAGAAAAAGAATGTCCTCAGAGGGAATATCAATGCAAGTATTGCAACTATCAAGGAAGCTACGATAACGTTATGAGAGCACACTTGCCCGACTGCACCTACTGCCCTGTTGTTTGTCCAAACAAATGCGGAGTCACCTGTGAGCGTGCTCAAATGGATGAACATATCAATGATATATGTCCTGAGGAGTACCTACCCTGTGAATATGAATATGCAGGATGTGAAATACAATATCGAAGAAAGGATAAAGATAGACACATGAGCGATTACAAGAGCAATCATGAATTAAAGGTGGAGGTACACAAACAGGTCACCAAAATGATGGAAAACTATGAAGAAAAAAGGGAGAGAGAAAGAGCCAGCGAGAACGAAAATATGGAGAGGGAAATAAGAGAGCTGAGAGACAGAATAGATCAGCTTGAACACCAGCTTGAGCAGAGGGGTCAGGAATATTGTGACCCATACAAGCATGAGGCAGCTGTCAAAGAAGATAGCAGTGGCAGAAAAATGAAGCCTAAAAAGTCATCACAGACATCAGTAGCACAGCACTGCAACATCCCTATAGAGTTATTACCCATCAACAGGCCTTGGATCAGCACCATCGATAACTTCACTAAACTCAAAGCTGATAAAGAGAAATGGGAGAGTGATATTGTACAGACACCTCTAGGCTACAGACTACAACTGAATGTCTGGCCAAATGGACAGAAGGCTGGAGAAGGAAGCCATGTATCAGTATGGCTAGGGTACCTGAGTGGGGTGTATGCTAATGGGCTACCATTTCCTATTGTAATGACAATGAAATTTGAACTTCATGATCATTTTGGGAAATGGGAGCTGCTGAGGACAGAAAAATTCATGCTAACAGGTGCCTACAAATATCAATTTAACTACCTTGGAACATTCAATGATAACAAACTGATCTCACATGTGCAATTGCAAAGACGGCAATTCATTCATAATGACTCCATTATGATGTGCATCACTCTCTTGGAAGAACGCATATGTGATGAAATAGAGGTGGATGGCAGCCTTGAAAACTATTTCGACTCACAGTTAGAAGGACAATTCCTTGAACCTTACAATCCACAGCAAGATTAGGTCAAACTCGTGTGTGTACATTTCAATACGTTTTGTTGCTATATGAAATAACGTAACCATAACATGGCAACTGATCACTATGCACACTGGGGAATTCACCCTTCAGTAGAACTTATGTGATAGTATGTGATTGTATGTGTGTGTGTTTAGTCATTGCTGTACTTATGAATCCTTATGATATTGCCTGACATCAGTTGATTTCAATTTTCTAGTTTTTCTCTTTCTTCTTACAGCTCCCTGCATTAAAACCAGCACCATCCCTAAAGTTAGTTTCTTTCAAGAGCTTTAACTATAATTTACCATGCTTTCTAGGAGGGTTCTTTTTCTTCTGTTAATCATCTTCTTCTCTCCAAAGTTTGCATCACTTAGTCTCTGTACAACACAAAAACAAAGAGACTCAACAACCATGGTACTAACTGTTGGGGTTCAGTGGCTCACTATTTCGACCTCCCTCCTTGCTACGGAGACCTGGTTCAGCTTCTTCAGTACCTCTCCCTCATTCAGGACATACTCTGTCAGCTGAACATCTGAGAATGTTTTAAACACTTCACACAAGCCTAAAAGACACTACTATGATGCTACTCACTGATACTTGATTCAATGTTCTTCACTCTCTCAATGTCGTAATGTGCTATCATAGTAATGGCCAAGCCTCCTCTACCTAACAAACAGACACATACCATAGCAATGCACAGGCATAACCATTCACACACATGCTGTCACATGTACACAAGCTCATAGAATTAACTGCCTGAAGCTGTATAATAATACCTGCTCTGGCGGTAGTCTTTGGAGCTAGCTGGTACATTAACGTTCACCACCACACTCACTGTTGGAATATCAATACCCCTACATACATATGATCCAAACAATAGCAGCTACAAAATCTAAAAACTGCTATAGTTCCGGTACCTCTCACCTGCTGGCTACATCAGTGGCTACTAGAATCCTCACATGACCAGATTTGAACCTTGCCAGAGATGCCAGACGCTGATTCTGCTCAAAAAAATCATGAAGAGTTAGCTAGAGATACCTTGTACAGAAGGATGGGTAGGTCTATAGTCTCACCTGTGAGAGCAGGGAGTCACGGCAACTCCAGCTGTCTCAGAAGCAATGAATAAACTTGATAGCCGTTTTCTACAATGTTTTGCTGGAATTAAGTATAAAGCAGTAATAGAGATAGAACTGACTGACCTACATGTGTGTGTGAAGAGGATGATTGTCTCATTTTGAGTGCGTGTCGTGGAGTTCTTCAACCAAGTGAACTAGATAGCAGTCCTTCACCTACAAGTACACGTACAAAACAATCATGAGGTCTATGCATGCATACTTGGATTCACTATTAATTTTTTTACCTTTGCTGGCATGAGAATGTACTTCTGTTCAAATTTTTCAACAGTTTGAATGCTGCATAATAGACAAGTTACAGTAAAGTCACAGTCCTTCCATATTACAACTGAAGACTAAAGTTTTGCTATCCTCCTTGTATAAAGGACCCCTGGCTTCATTTATGACGGTGTGTGCATACCTACTTAATTATACCTCAGACCACAACTGCCATGCATGCCCATATTAGGAAGAGGGGAGAAGAGAGGAGAGGACCACTAGCCCTACTAAGATTGACCCTTTTAACAAGAGTACAGAGCTGTTGGCCAACCAAGATATCTGTAGCTAGAGAGTGGTGAATGATGATGTTGAGGATACTCCAGTATTACTCAGCAACTAGAGCTCTCTTGCTGAGTAAAAATTCTATGATCCATCAAGCAACAAGAGGTCAAACATCACTGACAGTATCATGTCAACAGCAACAAAGCAGGCTCTTATTGTCACACCACTTGAGGAAGAAGTGTGAACCAATTGTCCTCGAAACTCCAGCAACACAATCCTTCAGCTCAACTCCTCCACTAAGATATCCTGATTTTGTTATAACACTACCTACTCCGTCCCAGATCATATCTGCTTTTGAATGGCTAATGAAGCAGCCTATCACAGTATTTTCACCAGAAGTATGCCATCCAACTCTGGATAGACCTCAAGAGATGAAGAAAGTAGAAGAGGCATTGGAAAAGCAAAAAAGTAAAGTGGTGAAAATCGTGTATCTGGTAGGAGAGCCGGGAGTTGGAAAATCTCAGCTAGCAAGAAAATATGGCATTGGCTATGCTGCTAAGTACTCCACCTCAACTAAGACCGTACTTACGCTGGATATGAACAATTTTCGAGCCAACTACAGTAAACTAGCAGTCAAACTTGGTCTCAATCATAGCATTACTGATGGCCAGAGTCTTGACACTGTCGCTGAGGAAATGAAGAAGATTCTCTCAAAAAGGAACTACTGGCTGCTGATCATCGATAACTACAATTCCACTGAATATGAAGGCTTTGAAAGTGGTACAGTCACTGAGGCTAGAGTGCATGAAACTTAATTTGCTGATGTATTGTAGATAGTTATTGACTTATTCACACATACTTACAATATAGATCTGTTGCCACTACAAGGATCAACTGGTGAATGGGGCAATGGGACAGTATTGGTCACAACCAACAATGCTGAAGTAATACCAAAATTCCATGCATCAAAAGTAACCATTGAACCACTGTCCATAGAGGAGAGCTCAAAGCTGATAGGACAAGTAGCTGGCTACACTCTAAGCAGCACGGAGAAGACTTGTTTGGAGAGTACTGTACAGAAACAACACTGGAGACTCATTCCACTAGTCATGGCAAGGTAATATAAATATGTTGAGATTTTAGGCTATTAAAGCTGTTACTACTAGTTACACACACAACTACTATAGCAGTCATGCAATGTGATTTTTGCCATGGCACCAATCAGTTATTGGTTGCTACGAGAAACAAGAGGCCTATGATGTATAGCCACATAAATTACTTAAGTTAGATCTGCTACAGTATGATTTTATACTTGTATAACTACAGTGTGGGAAACTACATAGGCCTGCGTAGAAATCAGGATGCTGATACTGGCTACGAATATAGTCTCAACCACTACGTCAAAGAGTTGGAAGATGGAGAGGCTATGGACCCTGAGCACTCAAACAGGGATAACATTGAGTTAGTGCTTCAGAACATGATCAAAACATCAGATGCTTTACAAAAGGTATTAGAATTAACACTGAAAATTCTTTAAACTTCACCTAGAGCATGCATCCTCCGTCAGTATGCAAAATGACAAACTCTTTCTATAATCTAGACCTTTACCCTCCTGGCAATGTGTCCAGGGAGTATAAAAATTCCACGACTACTCTTTAAAAAATTGATGAAGAAATGGTATCAAGCAGAATGGGCACATAAATATGATGAGATTGCAAAGTGCACCATCTTAGCGGTAGAATGTAATGTTCTCAAGGAGGTCAAAGTCCACAAACAATATCTCCAAGCAATGCAAAACATGACTTCTTCAAGTACATATCATGCCATGCATAAATTAATGGTGTACACAACGCTTTATTCATGTATGTATACTAGGCACTGCATATACTGCCAAAGATGAGCAGCTGATCTCCATATTCATAGACTGCATCAGGTCAGTGATTGCCAACAACCGCACTTCACTGATGATAGATTCACTACGTCTGCTACTTATGGAGCTAGAGGTGAGTTTACTGTCATACAAGTGAGAAAAGTTAAGTTTTCACTTTCAGAATTCAATTGAAGGAAGTGAAAAATTTAGCAAAGAGGTGAAGATGAAGATTCAGTGTGCGTGGAGGGATTACCAATCTCTCCGAAACCAACACGCAAGATAAAAACTAAACTACAAACGTAGAAACTATTGGTAAATATGTATATCATTTCATACGAATACTTACTCTGCTTTGGCCTGCTGGTAGAATGGTTCATTGAGAGCCACCTCTCTCAGTCTGCTCAATGTGTCAGTCAGTGTAGCACTGAATAGCAGTGTCTGTCTCTTTGAGGGAAGATTGTCAAAGATCACCTCCAGGTCTTCCTCGAAGCTAGAGTCAAGAAGACGATCGGCTGATTCGTTTGAGAGGAGTGATTTATTTTACTCAACATAAAGAACATGAGAATAGCACAGAGCACAACCCACACAGCACTGGCATTGTCGTACCTACTTGAATAATGTTCCTATATCACAGAGGGGAAAAGAGAAAAACATAATCATATCATACAGGTAGCAATGTAGGATTGCAAGGCTGTAACAGCATGTAATCTCGTACTAATTAGCACCGAACGCCCCAGATTAATTAACCAGTTAGCAACCATTTTAATAGAAAGTAGCTATAGATTCCTAGATGGCATATTATTCATTACCATTGTAGCGATCGTGATCCGATCTACGCCTCACGAATGGAAAGCGGTACTCTATTAAAGGCTGTGTCGCACTCCCTTGCTCTCCTCTCAGCTAGCTTACCCATAAATAATATAGCGTAAACGGGATTGGAAACTTGTCACGTGACCAGTATACCACAATACATTCCATGGCGGACACTCCGTGTTGCCCTACAGAGGCAGTCTTTAGTGGGGCTCTACTCAAGCCTGTGTCAGAGATATGGCTACATTGAGGCAATGAAAGAAAAGCTCTAGGATGGAAGAATAGCACCAGCAACATTTTGTGAAAAGCGCAACAGTCTGCTGCCGTCTACTCGAGGGACAAAGCTGTTCGCCACTGTTTCTGGCGTCTTTGCCATACTACCCTGTAGAAAACACTTGTGGGGGAGTATCTTGACTTACGTTGTAGTACCTACCAAAAAGAGAACGCCAAGGTCAAGATATGAAGAGTCTACATTGCAACAGCCACTTTTTGGAGAGTATACTACTTCAGCCGAGCCAGAAAACCCGAAAAGGTTAAAAAACGATGCCATTTTGAAGTCGCTGACTTGTTGGGGGAAGAACGCCTCAGATAAGGACAGGAGTTTATTGTCATGACAGACTGTTAGAAGGCCTAGTATATAGCAACAGCATATTTTAAAGTATATAAGTGTTTTTGTTTGATAGATATTATCGCAAAAATGCACGATTTTTTGGCTATTTTTAAAATTTTTGTGGGTTTTTTTTGCACCACAACTGCAACACGGATGGTCCGCTGGATATCCGTGTCACGTGACAAGTTTCCAATCCCGTTTACGCAATATTAATATTATCTATGGCTTACCCCATAGCATTGCGAGTCCTCTCTGAATCTATCAGCGGGACAGCCGTCGGTGCCACTTGAAAAATCGCTACATTGTTGAAAGAACCCCGAGCGGTTGAGCATCGAGTCCATCTCTCTCTGTGTGCAGATCGTGATGGCATGCAAGGTCGAATTTTGGCCGTGTCACATCAGCAGACATACGATTGGAAATCATCGGCACGGATAGTAGCGATAGCGCGTGCGCACATGTGTAACAATGAGCGACATTAATATCGCAATGTTGTGTTAATTGTTCTGAAGGGGAAAGTCAGCTTCCTGTTTTCAGTTTCTTGGGTTTTCTTTTTCTTCTCACAGCTCCCTGCATGAAATAAAATGACAGCCATATTAAACAATAAGTATGCATCTTTACTGAGTTACTCTACCATGCTTTCCAGTAGGGTCCTCTTTCGTCTGTTAATCATCTTCCTCTCTCCAAAATTCGTATCGCTCAGCCTCTATACAACACAAAACAAAGAGACTCAACAGCCATGGTATTAGTGTTGGGGCTCAATGGCTCACTATTTCAACCTCCCTCCTGGCTATGGAGACCTGGTTCAGCTTCTTCAATACCTCTCCCTCATTCATATTATTATCATACTCAGTCAGCTGAACATCTGGGAAGTGTAGTAGGAAGACCAAAAGAGGTAAACATGTTTACATTCAGACTGTACTACATTGTAGAGTATACTGCAGTATGCCTTCTACAGGGCAGTAATAATTAAGTTTGTGGCATGTGCATGATGAATATCCATACTAGTATGATCCTGAAAATAGTATACAACATTCACTATTTCCATAAAATGAAATTCACGTGATACACTGCACTACATTCAAATATACCCGGAGTGTGCATCTACTGGAATTCCCACTTTCCTAATAAGTCAGTTCTTAATAGATCACGAGAAACAACCTCACAGCTAGTAGAAACTTAAGAAGAAAGTTATGGCTTCAAAGGAAGGACCAACCATAGGCTACCAACTGGAAATGTTTTTAAAAGAAATCCCAGACAAGTATAAGTGTGTCTGCTGCCAAAATGTGGCACGGGATATTCAAATGACCGAGTGTTGTAGGAAACAAGCATGCTTAGCATGTATTGAGCAGTGTCTCAATAACCAGCTCTGTCCCCACTGCCAAGAAAAAGACTTCTCTATCGTGTCCTTGAAGAAAGACAACCAAAAGATAACCAATCTCAGTGTGTGTTGTATGGAGAAAGGAAAAGGATGCAAATGGACCGGCAAGCTAAAAGAACTTGACGATCATCTACACAAGGAAGAGGATGGGTGCGAATATAGCCCAAGGGAGTGCCCTAAATGTCAAACACTTGTTGATAGATGCGAAATGACCAATCACCTCAAAGATTCCTGCTTGAATAGGGACTATAATTGCCCACATTGTGGCTATCAGGGCACGTACGATTTTGTGACGAGGGCCCACATGCCTGAATGCTCCAACTATCCCGTACCATGCCCAAATTTGGAATGTGGAGTCACATGTGAGCGCAACGACATTGACTATCACGTAAGGGAGGGGTGTGAAGAACAGCTTATCGAGTGTGAATACAAATATGTAGGCTGTGACGTGAAATATCGACGGAAAAACAAAGATGAACACATGAAACTGAACCAGGAGAAACATCGAATAATGTACGAAGTCCACACCATAAAGATGACAGAAAAATGGGAGCAATTCCATGAAGAGATGCGACAGCTTCAAGAAAAGCAAAACGAAATGATGACAGCAAGCAAGAAACAGGCACAGGAACTGGAGAAAAGGGTAACAGAACTAGAACAGAAGGTGGCAGAGATTATCCAAGAAGACCAACAAAAAGGAGAGGAAATCGACAAACTTAAGCACAAAGTTGACAAGTTAGAACGCAAACTCCAAGATCAAGAACGGAGGTTTGACCAACAGATACAGTTATTGAAGCAAGAATTTCACCACCATGATCAGCCAGATTCTGCATATGCTATAAAACCTCAACAACAGCAAATCAAACCAACAGTTCCCGAACAACAACCATATGTAGATATTGCAAATCCCCACGTATTTACGATCGATAATTTTGCTGAAAGAAAAGTCAAAAAGGAAAAGTGGGAGAGCTCCATTATGATGACACCACGTGGTTATCAGCTCCTGCTAGAAGTGTGGCCCAGTGGACAATATGAAGGCAAGGACACTCACGTGTCAGTGTGGCTGTATTACATAAGAGAAAAAGGAGAAGAGACAAAGTGGCCGGCTCGAGTAACAATGAATCTCGAGCTCCTTAGACAGAATTGGGTCACTCAAAATACCAGAAAATTGATTGTTATGGAGAACTTTGATATTCTTTGTGATCAATACACTAACAAGCGTCGATATAACCTCATCGGGAAATTCAGCAACATGCTCATTGATCACAAGACTCTGGAAGAAAACCAACAATTCCTCAAGGACGATTCACTTAAGATGCAGGTTACCCTACTGAATGAGCAGCCAATCGGAAATGACCTTTAGTTTTTAGTTAGCTTTGTAATAATTATTGCACTACCATAGAGATTATCATTGCACTGATAAACTTACTGATATTTGATTCAATGTTCTTCACTCTCTCAATGTCGTACTGTGTTACCATAGTAATGGCCAAGCCTCTTCTACCTAGAAAAAAAGACACATCAACAAAAAAAAACACAGGCATAACTACTAGCAAAATATACAATTTGATAAGCATAGGTACATAACAATGTAGTACCTGCTCTGGCGGTCCTCCCCACTCGATGGATGTAGTCCTTGGAGCTAGCTGGTACATTAATGTTCACCACCACACCCACAGTAGGAATATCAAGACCTCTATGCATACAGTATACATTACACACATGCATAGAGATAGTGGCTACAGCAGCTGCAAATGTATACTTTAGTTAGCCTCGTCCCCAGGCTCCCCGATCTCTCAAGTGCAATGTTGAAAAGGTTGGGGAGCCGGGGGACGAGGCTATACTTTAGTTGCTATAGTTCTGGTATCTCTCACCTGCTAGCCACATCAGTAGCCACTAGAATCCTCACATGACCAGATTTGAATCTAGCCAGAGATGCCAGACGCTGACTCTGTAGAATTATGATGAACCTAAGGAGGTATCTTGCATAGAGGGATGGATGGAGTCTCACCTGTGAGAGCAGGGAGTGTAGTGCCACACACGGCAACTCCAGCTGCCTCAGAAGCAATGAATAAATTTGACAGCTTCTACACGTGTTTTAAATTTTGCTGGAATTAAGTATAAAGTAGCAATAGAGATAGCACTGACTGACCTACATGTGTGTGTGAAGAGGATGATTATCTCATTTTGAGTGTCATGGAGTTCTTCAACCAAGTGAAGAAGATAGCAGTCCTTCACCTGTAAAACAACCATAATATGAGCATATAAACAAGTATCAGATAACTACTGCATGGCACCTTTGCTGGCATGAGAATGTACTTCTGTTCAAGCTTTTCAACAGTTTGAATTCTGCAGAATAACAATACCAAGTCAGAGCGTTTCATATCATTGCAACGTGGGTACTACAGCCCACTGGGCCCATGCAGTAGACATTGGTTAAAGTACAATAAGCTTTAAGAAACTAGAGCTTTCTAGAGCACATACCCCTGTGTGCACTGTATGATATGTGGCAAAGCTTAGCCTCTTACACCTTATTTCTGACTCGACAACCCCTACCAGTTCAAGCATGTGCAGTGAGACATTATGGCATTACTGGGTGTGGACGATAGGCATGGCCACTAAAGAGTACGATCTGTAGTGTTCATGATCCTTATCAAGTGCTTAGAAGCGAAGACTCATTGCTTTTTTGCCACTTATGACATCTTGACAGCATTGGCCACTTGCTAAGAAGCCTACATCTCAAGATCTGGCAATTTTTGTGCTAACAACAACGACAACAACAACAGAACTGATTACTTTACCTGCGCGCAGGGTAACAATCCTTTCATCATAGGGCTAATTCGGTGACTAACTCGTCTGGCTTCTATGCATAGCTATCTATACCTCAAACCACATCTGGCCTAAGCTGTGTTGCCCATATTAGGGAGAGGGTAGCTACCCTACTGATATTGACCTTTTTAGCAAGTTCTTAGTCAGCAAAAAGTAACCAAGAAAAATCTAATATAGCCAGGCGGTGGAAAGATGTTGAGAATCTTTCAGTATTGCTCTAGAGCTCTCTCTCTTAGTAAAAATTCTATCATCCATCAGGTAGCAAAAGGTCAAAGATTACTGAACACCTTGTGTCTACAACCACACTGTGTGAGAGAGACTCCACTTGTCTTGGCTAATAGTTCGATACGATTCTTTAGCTTGACTCCACCAAAAAAGGATCTCCTTGCAACATCATTCATCTTGTCTCAACTTTCAGCTGCTGCTCAATGGGCCTGGTCAACAAATCCATCTATCCAGGTACTTTCACCAGGGGTAGGCCATCCAGTCATAGAGAGGTCTGAAGAGATAAAGAAAGTGGAAGAGGCCTTGAAAAAGCAGAATAAACAGGCGACAGTTGTGTACTTAGCAGGGGAACCGGGAATAGGGAAATCTCAGCTAGCAAGAAAGTATGGTGAAATCTACTACAACAGCTATTTTCCAAGATCTAAGACTGCATTAATGCTGGACATGAGGGAATTTCGAGCCAACTACAGCAAGTTAGCAATCAATATTGGTGTCCAACCTGATGTCGCCAATGCCTGGAGTGAACCCAGGAAAATTGCACAAGAGGTAAAGAAGGTTCTTTCAAGCAGAACTAGCTGGCTCCTCATCCTGGATAATTACAACTCTCTTACCTACGAAGGCTTTGACAGAGGTACAAAAAGAATACCATACTTCTTCTAAAAATTCAGCACAAAAAAAAATAATTATGCTTGAGCTTCGCCCAATTTTTGAGGCAAATATTCAACACTCCAGCTGTGTGCACCTTGCATTTGCATTTATAGCATACACACATGACGACCTTTGCTGAAAATTAGAAAATATTTTCTGTTAAGGGTGTCCAATAATTAGAGGTACCAAATTTTTAGAAGAACTACGGTATACATAATATCATTACTAGCCTGGCCAAACTAAATCTTCACCTTTATATCACAGTTATGCTTGAAATGGAGCTTCTACCACTACATGGATCAAATGATTGGGGTAGCGGAACAGTTCTCATAACAACCAACAATGCTGGTGTGATCCCATCACATGCATGGACAACAGGAGAGTTCAAAGTAAGTCAGCCCTTTATCTGTGGATGAAAGCACCACGTTGATAGAGCAGATCACCAACTATAAATTCAGTGACATGGAGAAGAAGTTGTTGGCCACTACTGCAAGGAAAAGACACTGGAGGTATCTTCCACTTGTGATGGCGAAGTATGTCTAACTACATATACAATAAAGAATTTCACACTTGCATATCATAATAAAATTATGTAGTATCGGTGATAGCATCACATTGCATAGGAAGCAGCAAACAGAGTACAATTTCATAGATTTTGTGAAAGAGTTGGAAAGGAGAGAAGCAAAAGACCCAGAAGAAGCAAGATATAAAATCAAATCCGCACTTGAAAACATGATGAAAACATCAGATGCTTTATACAAGGTACATTTAAATACTGGTAGTCCTACATAGCTACATGTTTCATAAATAATTATTGTACTTTTACATAGACATTCCGACTTCTGGCAATGTGTCCACAGAATGTTAGAATTCCATGGAAGATTTTTGAAAGGTT
The DNA here is from genome assembly GCA_964291365.2 of Stappiaceae bacterium. Classification (GTDB taxonomy): domain Bacteria; phylum Pseudomonadota; class Alphaproteobacteria; order Rhizobiales; family Stappiaceae; genus JBDWFY01. The sequence continues at coordinate 11,167 of OZ219967.1, read as the reverse complement.
GATGAAGAAACACTATCTAGAGGAATGGGCGAGCAAACTTGATGAAATATACAACTGCACTGTACTGAATGTTGAACATGACAGCAATAACCACCTCAGATTTCTCAATACTCACAGACAATATCTTTGGGCAATGCAGGACATCATGAAGTATCCTTTAAAAGGTAGCCAAAATAATTACTATACAAATTATGGTACATACATGTTCTAATCCAGGCACATACAGCACAGAAGATGAACATGTGATGACCACATTTATAGATTGCATCGTAGAAGAATATGATTATTACAGATCGGCAATTATCAATGAGTTCACTTCGCAGACACTAGACTCACTATTTCAGTTACTCAAAGAGCTTGAGGTTAGTTGATGTCAAAAGATATCAAGAAAGATTCGTTACCTTTTACTATTGAAACAGTCTTCGATCAAAGGGAGTAAAAAGTTTGGTGAAGAGGTAAAGATGAAGATTGAGAGTGTACGTGATCAGTATCTAAACACACACAAAATAACCTATTCTATGCATGACCATCTTTTTTGGAACATGGACTAAAAAGTACCTGCTTATGTGCCTAACATTATGTTGCCATTGCCAATCTTGCCTGATGAGCATATTATAAAAAGTGCAGACCACTATTTCTCTGACTATACACACGCATCATCAAACGAGCACTCACTCTGCTTGGGCCTGCCAGTAGAATGGTTCATTAAGAGCCACCTCTTTGAGCCTGCTCAGTGTGTCAGTCAGTGTAGCACTGAACAGCAGTGTCTGTCTCTTTGAGGGAAGATTGTCAAAGATCACCTCCAGGTCCTCCTCAAAGCTAGAGTCAAGAAGACGATCGGCTTCATCTAAAACCTAAAGCAGTAGCATAACATCAAAGATGGAAGAAGGGAGGGGCAGGGGCAGGGGCAGGGGAGGGGGGCACACACCATACCAGAAAACGGATCTTCTTCAGTGAAACTGTGTCAGTGCTCTTTAGATGATCTGCGAGTCGACCTGGCGTTGCTATGACAACATGTGGTCTCTGTGATAACAGTAATCCTTGCTTCATCATATCTGTAGCAAAATTTCATCAACCATGCTATATAGATAATTCCGGTGTGAATATTTTCCTCATTAGCACCAGTGCCGAAGGTGTGGGTCACACCTACTCGCGCCTCTCCTGCCGAGTCCTGGTTGGCAAAAGCCTATTGCGTATATATGGGAGAACAGCTTCGACAGCCTATACAGCGGACAGCATACTTGCTATAGTTCTGTCATCGTAGCTATGAGGAACCCGCTAGAGAAGGTCTCTGCATGTGGATTTTCCTGCTGGTAGCCGCTTCCTAGCGCTCGAAAATCATCAATATTGCGTTTATTCCCATAGGCAACTGTATATTCTTGCCAACCAAGGAAGTGTGATACACCCCGCATTAACACACGTTCGCACCTTTTCTCGCACCTCGAACCTAGTGCCAATGGGCTAAACGGTCACGCCAGAATTATCTATACAGCAGAAGTATAGCATCTGTTGTTGATGATTAAACAGCTGTAGGCTCACCAACTCCTCCCACTATCACAGCATCTTTGAGGCCAATATGTCTGCCAAACACTCTGAACTGGTCAGCTATCTGGTAGGCCAGCTCTCTGAAGAGAATAAAATACTTGAACTTGATTGCCATAGTATTGCTATGTTATTGCATACTGTACGTACCTAGTTGGAGTGATGACAAGTGCAAAGACTCCATAGGGATCCTTGGAGAGCTGGTGGAGAACGGGCAGTGCAAATGCAGCTGTCTTCCCACTACCAGTCTTAGCACATCCAATACAATCTTTGCCTATTATTGCAGTAAAATTAAGCACACAGGGAAAGGATGGAACACACACTTTACGTATTCTCACCTTCTAGTATAGGCGGTATACAGTTGATTTGAACAGGCGTCGGCTCCTTGAATCCAATGGCCGCCATCTGAGCCACTAACCAGTCACTCAGATCCAAACTCTTGAAGCTGGACATCTTCAAGCACAATTTTTCTTCAATTTTACTTTATTCCACGTGGGTGTACGAATATTTAGAATTAATGCGTGCATGCGCAAGAAAACGAGCCCCGCCTCCCTTCCGGTGCAAGTTTGCGTTGTGTTTATGCTTTCACAAAACTCTGTTTTTGTAGTCCCAAAGAAATGATAGGCAACTCAGAAAACAAAAACAACCCATTCACTAGACCAACACAAATATCTATCGCTGAATCGAACCATCATCAACATTGTGAATCGCCTGGGTGAAACAAGTTGCTTTTACCATGAATAATCGACTCAAATTTACCAAAGCGTCGCGCCAGAACAAAGCATTCCTCCCACGCCTCATTGAAAAGCGGATCGGGAAACGCTCGTTCGATCCAGCTGTCGCCATGGCCGCCGAGGGTCAGTACTTGAATGTTGACCCTGGTGAGGATAAAGAGGTCAAAATGAACCTGAGGTTTTGCGACAAGTAAGTGTAGCCATAGACATTAGAAGGGGAGAATGGACTGGAAACGTCCAGACAGTTTAATAATAAACCATGCGTATAGGGCTGGACATGGTTATATCATCGTTTCGTAGTTTTTGTGAGTTTCCTGTGGTTTGTGTCCTATTCCAAACCATAGTAACACCTTTAGGTGCATCTGGATGATGTATTGGAAGGATAATTATTAGTGGTTGAACTGATTACTTTTTTCACTGTAAAGTTTGGCCCTTTTAGGTGACAATACATTTGTATACAACTGCCATACAAACTTGTCATAGTTATAAAATCATATGGTATTATGAGCTAAAATGTTTAGGTTACCATGTAGAATGTAGCTATCTGTGCCCCTTTTCCAAATTCCCATAAGTAAAGTATTAGGTGGTTAATATACACCAGGTCAAGCCCTATACGAACGTTTCCAGTCCATTCTCCTTACTCTATTGTCTGTGGTATAGCTACGTGTAAGCATTGTGTCGTATTATAGTCTAGAATTGCTGCACCTGTTGTCTGATAGCAGCTTGGATGATCATTATAATATAATATTATAATGCAGCTCTTTCCATGACCCACTGATTCATTTTGATTTCAAGCAATTTACACCAGATGTGGCAGGTGAGTTTGTTACAAACAATATAATATAATATAACATTGTGTATCGTACACTCCTAGCATTCTAACGATTCCATCCCATAAGAGAAATGCCAACTTTATGAAAAGGCTTTTGAAATATCAATACACATAGCTTGTATCCTCCATCAGCTTCTACTTTCAGTTTTGATAGACCGAAGAATTATACTATTGTGTATTGATATTGCAGATACCAAATCGAAGGCACTGGCCTGCCAGCAGCAGTGTCCTGGAGATCTTCTCTCTCGACTATGGAGCTCAGAGCATCTCCAAAAGAACACAAGAACTGTCACATCTCACTCCATGGACTCAGTCATGAATGCTGTGTTCACGGCATTCGACTATGACATTGACTATGCCACTAATGCTTGCAATGCGAAGGAGTAAAATTTATGTGTATGCTCATGTTTGGAATGCAAATATCTAATCAAACTATGCAGACATTTAGCCTAGTAGATCAGGATTAGCAGGAAATCTTTGCCATGATCGATGTGCAGTGCCTTTTGTGCGCGCGCATGCGCATAATATTATTTAGAATATAGGTGTAACAAATACTGCAATCTGATTGGTCACATTGAAGCTTCTAACCAACTTAGAAACCTGTAGGTTTACTAAGTGCCTCTAGCACTTAGAAAACCCACTTAGTAAACCCGCTTGGTCTAGCATATATAGCAACAAAGCATTAGCTATGTGACAACCATACATAGCGCCGTATTATTACTCTAACTGTGGTAAACCTTTAGCTGTCTACTATCAGCCCACAAAACCACACTCACCGGATAATATTGGAAGTGAATAGCGCATGCTCGAAGCACGAGCACGGAACTGAGCACGTTTTGCCACACCCACGATGAACGTTAGTGCTGTGTAGTCTCGCGAGCCACACCCCTCTACTTTTGCGTTAGAGGGGTGTGGCTCGCGAGACTAAGTGCTGTGCTGGTGACTCGACGAGTTGATCGGCGCAAGAGTGGGTTGCTAACTCATAGTTCATGCTATATAGCTCACTAGCTAGCTTCTTTTTCATCTTAGGCTCTCATTTTGAACTGTCATGGTTACGGTTGCTGTATTCTAAATAAGTTAGATACCTCGTCCAATGGGATCTACGCTCTTTAGAGACCCTCAGGCCCGAAGTAGCGCCCTCGCTGCGCTCGGGACGCTACAGCCTCGGGCCTTCGGGTCTCTAAATCGCGTAGATCCCTTGGACTCGGTATCTAACTATTATATTATAGTTATGCGAATTTGGTATAGGGCGTCACGCACTATTTGGGCGCCGGGCAGGTAGTTCGCGGGCTCTTTTGGAGGGCGTGAACATGGGTGATGTGAGTGAATTTGAATCTGTTCAAGCATTGGTAGACGATTTAATGGAGTCATGGCTGAGTATTGAGTCAGGCAGTGCCTCGGACCGCGAAGCTCAGTGCCGAAATGAGAGAGCCCTGGTGAATAGAACTGTAGAGCTGCTCAGCTGGTACCAAATTCATGAGGCTCTTCAAGAAATGGCGGGCTCTAGTGGAAGCGTTGGGCAGCAGCACACTTCTACTATCAATTGGAAGACTATTCTCACAGGTATATAGTCTATGTACCATATGTGCATTATTGGGCTCGAACCCAGGCTCCGACGATAGATACCACATATTAAATTATTAAAGATTTTCTTTTCATGAAAGTGTGAACACTTTGGGGTGGACATTTTCATTGTTGCTACTGTTTGCTATAATGTACATGAGTGGAGACTTCACAGGAGTATCGCCCTGAAGTCTTGTAATATATCCCAGGTTGGAGCAAAAGCATCAAGTCACATGACCTCTCTGACCTTAGCGTGAAGCTCCTCAAGCTGGTTGTCCTCTCAGAGAGACTCAAGACTTGTCACAGGGGATTAGCTACTTCTGAGACCTACACCGAGATAGCCAAGCTCCTCTTTTGTATCACCAAATTTGCTGAGCTGCGAGATATACCTGAGCAATTGGCTGTGGTTGGTCTCTGTGCCGAAGCCAAATCCCTGGTCAGTCAATGAGCACGCAGGATCAGCTTCTGATTGGTTGGTTTATGTTGTTTTTTTATGACTGAAAGGTTGCTTATGTTTGATACAGGAGATGCTATCTGTGATTCACAGTGAGGAGGTGTGCAGTCAAGGAGAAGAATGGGACAGGAGAGCAGAGGTGTTTGCTCTTGATGCGAGAAAAGCTCTCCTGAGTATAATCCATAAAAGATTCGAGATACCACCAATGTTTGCTGTAAGAATAGTAATTGCATGAATGTGGTATTAGAATGAGATCCCCCCCCCCTCTCTCTCTCTCAGTCTCGCTTTGAAGAACTGGCTAAGAATGTTGATATCAAGCAGCTGCCATCGCTTCTCCCCCAGCAGCAGCACCACCAAACTAGTGCAGTAGAGATAGTGGGCAAGGAAGACAAAGTGATGGGCCGAGGCAATCACTCCTTACAATTACAAGTGAAGAAAGAGAATGTGGCTAATGATGATAAAATGGATGATGCTAAGGGTCCATATGATGAAGCAGCTGTCCTGGATGAGGTGAAAGTGGAAAGCATTGAAGTCATTGATGTTGAGATGAAGGATGAAAAAGAGAAAACAGAATCTGATGATGCCGAACCTCCAAGGTTTAGTGATGCTATAGACAGATCCATCAAGTAAGCCTCCTACTCTTGCAAAGGAAATTATTTTCATGTTATTGTTTTTGTCTGTAGCATCTTACAGATGCCGTTTGTCAGTGAGACTGTGCAGTGGAGCGATAGTGACAACTCCTTGGACCCACAACTAGGTATACAGTGAGGCAGCGTAATCCTTTAAAAAGTTTTAATTGATTGGCCCAGGAAAAGACTATTTCTGTAATGAAGCATGAAATACTCAGTCTAAAGTATGTGCTCATGTACATGCCTGCATGTACTTTATAGAGATTGATCATATTGATAGAGGAGGCGTGGGTACATCAAAGCAATGGATGACATCATCAGCCAGTAGTACATCATCAGCACGTGGTGGTAGGCGTGTCTGGTGGACGGAGGAAGAGGTGGAGTTTTTGAAGGAGGGAGTGGTACGATTTGGCATTGGGAACTGGAAAACAATAAGACAGACTTATCCGTTTAATAGCAGAAGGACCAACTTGGACCTGAGGGATAAATGGCGTAACTTGCAAAAGAAGAACTGATTACATAGGTAGTATATCCCATAATCAGGATAATTATGGCAATCTAGATCAAAACTTTAAATCATAACATTAATTTCAAGTCATATACTGTTCAATGGATGAATTCCCACATTAATCAAAATAATGATCTTTCTAGTTCACTCGCTAATTGTCGTTCACTGATACTATCTGATCTCAATGTTTCAATCAGTGTCATCCACGTTGGATTTTCTTCACTGTGACTAATCCATTCGTAAAATACCTCATTCAGGCATCGCTGGATATCATGCTGATACCTTAGTTCTATCCCAGTCAGTGTGACAGGCTGTAGTCCGAGCTGTATCCCAACGTGGTACCATTTTGGGAACAAGTGTGGAGTCACTTTCTCACCAAGATCCTTTGGGTCTGGGATGCTATGGATGCTTCGCTGCTTTGGTAGAGAAACTAAGCTTCTTCTGTCAGCCCTCACAGAATAACCAGTGGTTGGAGTTGCCATAGGTGACTCTGAGTCTGTTTCTAGCTGTGAGTGTTGTGGGGAGAGTAGCTGAGAGGCATCAGAGGCTGGAAGTGGCACATTAAAGCACTGCTCTTCCACTGTTCCTTTTAGTTTCAGCTTTGGGTGGAGAACTCTCTGCTCCTGGGATCTGTTTGGGGTGGTGTGGCAGTGAACGGAGGTCTGATGTATCCGCATGAGGATGCGTGGAGGATAATCAATATAACTAGCATAGTCAGACCTTGAGAATCGAGATCTTCGAATATCATCAACATTCTGCTTACTAATCTATGAATGATGAAAAGTATAAAATTACTTTTTTGTCAGATTTGAGCTATAAAATAGCTCACCATACACCCTAGGTCTGTATGTACCTCACAGCCATACTCACGAAGCATGTCGTGGGGAATCTCTAGTTCAATGGCATTCCCAGCATAGCTCACTTTACAAGATGTACGCCAGAATTTGGGTTCAGTAGAGAACCTCTTTGCTAGCTGATTTTCCAAATTCTGCACCAAAAAACTTTCAAAATGAAAAAAATAAATAAATAAGGGCCTGGGAGGCTTTTGGTAAAATTTAATTGGCATAAAAGTTTTTCTAAATTATGGGAATAGAGGTAAATTGGCATAAAAGTTTTTCTAAATTATGGGAATAGAGATTGTGGGATGGTATATCAAAGCTGATATCAAGCTACAATCTAACCATCTCCCAAAATATTGTTATTTGTACCTTAATAAACAGAGGATGTGACAAACTGATACTGAAAATAACATGATAACTTCGTGGCAGCTGCTCTGGGAAGGACACTGGTGAGTAGAGTAGAGCGATGTAGGCTTCTTTACCTGTATGCATAGTATGAGATGTGTGAGCATGTATGTGTGTGTGTGCGTACGCACGACAGTGGGGCTTCATAAACACACAATTTGCTAGCTATGATATTATGCTATAATGTTATGTGACCAAACTGATTATATCTATAGCTGGCTGATTATAGCAAGATTTGTGACATTCCCAACTTAACAGTTTGTACAACTCAACATTTGATAAACATAGATTGTGTATACATTAGTTTCAGTAATCAACCAAACAGCCACACATGACACATATACTTACTTGGAAGCGTAGGCTTAGGCCTAATGATGGATGACGATTCAACCGTATCTGTCACTCGCTCTTCTCCCTTCTCATGTTTAACTCGCGCTATTCCAATCAGACAAAAGTGCTGGAGTGCTATTTTTCCTATTCTTCTGCCTGGCCAAAACACACCACCGTCAAGGTGCCTGAATCTTATAGTACCTTTTCCCTCAAGTGATGCACTGATAAATCTAAGCTCACTACAATGCTCTTCAATTCCGATATCAATAAAATGCACCATTGAAAGCTCAACTGGCTTTTGAGCTAATTTTACTCCAGGTTCAATGTGAAATACAGGACTAGCAAGCTCGTATCCATCTGGTAGTTCAAAGGGACCACTGATGCAGGCGTTGATTTTTACGGTGACATCATCTGGGTGGTTATCGGGAATGGCCCCAGGGGGTACATCAATGATGATGCCAAGATCCTCAATTAGAGAGATAGTTTTACCATCTTGACCAATTTGATACTCGAGTGACTCTTGCAAGAGATAGATGACCTCTTGATCTACAAAAATCCATGCAAAAAATTAACAAGTGGCTGTTATTCATAGATAATAATATTTCTTACCAGAGTCATTGTCAAAGTCAGCTGATTCATTTTCCTCAGGTACTGGAGACAAACTTTTCAAATTGGTATTTGCCAAACTTTCCAGACTCAGATTTTGAGCAAACTGGGAATGGAATGAACAACAGTAGCTACATATTGAAATGATAAAATAATACAGTGAATTTGTGTGTACATTTCTTAACTCAGACAGCTGCACTGTATTATCCTCACAATCGACCTTGATTGGTACCCTGCTGACTTTAAGCTGTATAATGTATTCTAGAGTTAATTAATAATACCTTAATATTAATATTATGGCTAAATAATTATTAAATATAATAATTATGATACTCATTGGAGGCACATAATGTTTTCTTTTTTTTTTTTTTACTTACTGGCATGGTGAAGGTTGTGTTAGCATCGGTGGGTGAAGTTGGCTGTGACTGCTCCCAAGTTGGCATTCTCTCAAAAGAGACTGAACGACTTCGAGCACTGTACATGTGCCCCAACTCATGATCACTGCTTGAATATCCAGACTCAGATTTTACATCGCCAATAGATGCTGATCGACTTCTGGGGAAGTCAGAGTCAGAGTCCGTGGATGACTGCCTTTTGAGAGAATAGTGTCTGGTTTCTCCTTCATTTCTCACTCTCTCCAGCCATGGCTGCACGCTCAAGTGTGGCTGTATTGGTTGCGCATATGGATCACAATCATCTTGAATGTTTATCTGCACTGAAGGGACATCTACTTCATAATCTCGGTCTAACATTGTGGTTTCAACTCCTAAGCCTGGTGTAGTCAAATCACAGATAGTGGCAGTCGTTGTTAGTTCCTTCACCCAGTTATCCCTGCGCTCTTGTTCCTTGCACTGCAATACAATATATTATAATATGAATCTGTTATTTTTTCAGTTTCTCCTATCTTGAGCATTATAGTATTATTGTCATCACAAATGGTATTGTAAGCACTCAATGCATCACCTTGAATTTGTACAGCCCATCTGGTCTCTTCATGTAGAACTTATACATGTGCGACCTCCTTCCCGGTTGATCCAGCCTTATAACATTGTGGTTGTCCTCTTCATGATCACGCCACAGTGTCCTGATTTGCTATTGGACACAAAATAACAGTAATAATAGTGGCTACATGTACTAGTGTTTCACCACTGACGCCAAACTCTCGCACACATTAATTAATGGGCATAAATAATTACGTCTTTAGCAGAATATTACTGCTAACCCTTCCTTTCTCGAATTCATCGCTGGGCCAGGACCCTGTGAATGAGGACGCTCCACTTTCTGCCCTGACCGCCTCGAATATGTGTAGCTGCGTTGGAGTCAACTCCACGAAAAGGGGTATGCTCTAGATACGGTAAGTGTACACCGGATAAAACACAATAATAGAAACACACACTGCCGACACCTTTCGTTTCGGTGATCCTGGTATCTTGCTGAAAAGAAGATCGCTCAAAATAATCGGTTCTGAGCTCGACATGTTTCAGTGGCGTATCTAGGATTTCATCAAGGAGGGTGCTGAACAGTCCGCGCGCAAAGCGCGCGGGAAAATTTTTACGGCCACGCCCACTTTTATTAACCACGTCCACACCGGCTATAGCTAGCTAATTTCAATGCCGCCACGCCCATTTCGTGGTGTGCAATATTAAGAATCGCACTTTCTTTGCACTAGCTTCACCGTTGATGGATTTCAAGACGTGTAGGTAAGTAGCTACTGATGAACTAGCTAACCATTTTGAAGCTTAGCAAAGCGTTTTTATCTAATAAATCGCTAATGACATTATTTAGTGATATAAACAAGGCATTTTAGTACTAATTAATTGTATGCCTCTGAGGGCTTAGGGGGGTGCTCAAGGGGGGGTCACTCCCATAGGCGCCGTGTCCAGAGCTGCGACCGGGGTCAAAATTTTTGACCGTCGAAAAACGGCCTTGACCGCTTGACCACGCCGGATTTTTGCTCTTGACCCTTGACCATCGATTAACTGCGCATGCGCAAAAGGATCGGCCACGCCTCTTGATCGCCAGTAGTGCCTTTGATAGTGCCCAGCACACTGCTTGACCGTTTGACCGACCCCCAGAAAGTGCCTTGACCGTTTGACCGCATCTTGATCCCGGTCGCAGCTCTGGACACGGCGCCTATGGGAGTGACCCCCCCCCCTTGTGCTCGAGCACCCTGAGCACCCCCCCTGGATACGCCACTGTGTTTCACGTTTCTTGTACGAGGCCTAGGCGTGAGCATGCGCAGAACGGAGTTAGCCGATTGACGATCATTACCAACAATTCACGCATCCACAAACCTGTCAGTAGAAAAGAGGAGAAAATGAGAGAACTGATGACTATTTGATAAATTGATCTCACATACTAAACACCTATAATTTGCACAGGAACAAAAAGAAAAAAAATTAAAATCAATTAACCATCAGGAAAAAAAAGTGATACAAGAAAAAAATGAAAACCAAACAAACTACTTTGGCCTGAGGGAGCTGAGACGCTCCTTTGCCATGCGAAGTATCTCTGCAGCATTCTTCTTCATTACCATGGCATCATGTCTGTCCTTTTTTGCAATGCTCAGTTCCTTTCTTGCCTCCTCTCTCATCTGTTCTGCCTCTGCTTTGACGACTTGGGCCAGTCTCAGGACCTCCTTAGCCTGGCGGAGAGTCTCAGGGACACTCTTGTATGAGGAGGAGGAATGCTGAGGTGAATCTTCTACAGGTATTACCATCGGGAT
>OZ219966.1:0-54144 GCA_964291365.2 Stappiaceae bacterium | reverse complement strand
TAAAGCTAAGATCGTAGGATATCGGTGCAGTTCAGCCTTCTTTATAAATTTTGCACACACCAGTACCACTTGTATACAACACTGTTCCTATACAGTGTGTATGTACAGCAGATTCATGCACCTTTGCAATAGAAAAAGTGCTAGGACTAAAACCATAGTTGTAGTTCATTTAATAAGCCACAAGCAACATGTTTACACAGCAGGACAAGGTGGTTTTTAAGGTAGCCAGTCTGTTGCAAAGGTGCCTGAATTTGCTGTAGCTTGCCCCAAGGTGACAAGGCCATGGAGCAATGTATACATAGGATAATTAGTGGTTTCAGATAAGGGTACTTTTCCACACAGGTGTGCACACCCACATGTACATGTATGCAGCCACAAACTGCTACATATGTGTACTCAAACTGCAACATAAATTAATACATAATGTACATTTGACAGGCTTCATGCACTACCAAGGGGAAGATCCTGAAATATAGACTAAATTTAGAAAGACAGTTCAAATGTGCACCAGATATGAAGCCAAAACACAGGCATAGGCTTGACTGGACTGTACAAATGACATGCTAAAGCCCCATCCATATTAGGCTAAGCTTTGAACTACCACGAAATAGCTACACACCAACTCAGTGTGTTACCTTGCCTTGTTATTTTCTCCCTGAGGCGGCAGTAGCCACGAGGCATCGGCGAGCGAGACACACCTGCAAATAAATTTCAAAAGAAATGGCAAATTATTTTAAATTTGGCAGTCTTGCCGATTTAACATTTCCCAAACTATCACAGTCAGGCCTATTGAAGGTACAGGTGCGTATTTGAACTCACAGCATGATCTCAGACACCTGCCTGCTATCCAGCCAGCTGTAAAAACTTGCAGTTTGTTGGCATCTTTGAATCTCAAACATACTGGGGGGTATTCGTCCACCTGCTCGTCCAGATTTTCAAATGCAGTTCCCCCCATATATACCGTAGTTCGGGATCTGACTAGCACACGTTTTAAAATTTCGTGTTAAAAATTTTTCGGACAAATAGGCGATGTCCGAAAAATTTTTAACACGAAATTTTAAAACGTGAAAAATTTTATACGCGAAAATTTCCCGAACTACGGTATATGCATATGCCCCGATTAATGTCCTATTCAAACGACCTTTACCAAACGATCGCATTGAAGATGGATCGGAGCGAGTCGTCTTTCAAGCGTACCTATGAGAAGGTTGTGTGCCAGCTGTCCTCCGTGCAAATGGGAGAGATATCTTGCCGATTTAACGAGCTCTACGCCAAGGCTGGGGTCCAAAAAGTCGCGTCGCGTTCTCCAAGTACTTGAACCTTCCGGTAGCTGTCAGTGGGTCTTCGATGCCTTCAACGAGAAAAGGTACTAGAAGATGAGTGAGTGTGTATTAATTTTACACTTGCTGGATTGTTTGATGCAGGCTTGGGGTCTCGCTGTAAATTTTATGCAGTGATATTAAAGCAAAGTTACGACCACATAGCAGCTAGTACAAAGGTTGTAGCTCCGTGGTGCCTCCAAGGATCGTATTACCCTCACTGATAATCAGTGTAGCTTGATCCGCCACCCTTCCTATCCTAGTATCTCCCCCTTATTTTCTTGCATGCATTGAAAAGAACGGGGAAGGCTACTGTTTAGTCACTTTTTTGAGTTGATAACCATGCTTATACTATACGTACGTACAGTACATTTATACATAATTATTATATTCCCATGCAATCATGTGGGGCTGCTGTTGCTCTGGGGCAAGTTGGACAACCTATCATGCACACACACAAGACTCTGCAGCCTACTAGAACTCTGTCCAGCTCTCTCTAGACCGACCGTGTGAACTACAGACTGTCTATGAGCAGATACTCAACCACAAAACCATCCACACCCACTCACATCATAGGGTAAATGTACCCGTTACCACCTATACACAACTTGTAGATACTGTATAACGAAAATTTTCGGCTATATGTTTTATACATGTACTCTTACTATCTATAACATCTGCTACTAGTTTCACATTAACTGTATTTGTATAAGAGAGAAGTGGTCTAACAAGTCATATAACTGCTCTTGTGGAGTGGGTGTGGTCTATCTCTGTCTCTCCTACACAGAATTTCCATATGGCTGCTGAGGTGTGCTTCAGGGAGCCTGACCTGGACATTATGGACAAGGCTCACGAAATATCCCTAAACACTCTTTAAGAAAGGTGACGACCCCTTACCTAACCAATAATACACCCTTCTCAGGCTTCTGCCTCTTATCATGTGTATCTTTGCTGACAGCTTACATGTAAGCCCTTCTTTCAGGGATGGTTTTTTATCTATGTCTCTAAATAGCTATGACTGTGAATAGTGTTCTAATTAATGGAAAATCAATTTTATGACCTATAGATTTGGAAATTTTTGTGTTAGTAAACTTTCGTATGATAAATTTTTGTATTGAAATTTTTTGTAAGAACGACCCCTTACCACACTAATGTCAATAGTGTGCATGCATTTTTGTAAGATTCATTTTCGTAGCTGCCATTGACTACGAAAATATTTTTACAACAAAGATTTCAGTACATGCATGTACTCTTAGCTGTATATATTCACACTCTCTCTCCCTGTCTGTCTCTCTCTCTTCGTTATTCCATCCTCCCTCCAGGTTGTATTTTAACGTAACGACCTCAAACTGTTTGTCACCTCAGCTACCATAGATGCTGATAAATTTTCAGCAACGTTCCCTGGTCAATCTTTCCTATTGATATTTACTCGTAGCCCCTCGGATGATTACAAAGAGAATGCTGTGTAGCAGGTCATTCAGATTCACCTTCAACATTCTAAAAGTGACATCATCTTGATCTTCACGCCGGTACAGGAGGAAATGGAGGTCACTTGTGAGGCAGTATTGGGTCAGTTGTACATTATGTGTGAAAGTAGTGTCATGTACTTGTGCATATGAGGTCATTACGACGTTTGAGGTTGTTACAACGAGATACAACCTGGAGGAAGGAGGGGAGTGAGAGACAGAGAGAAAGAGAGTGTGAATCTGCAGTCTGATAGTCTTACAGTATGCGTGTGCACTGTTAATGTAAACATGATAAGGGATTGTTCCTATGGACATTTTTTAAGCATGAGAATTTGTCATACAAAGGTTTTGTAGCAACGAAAATTATGTACAGTGTAACTACATGTATGTACACATATATGGCCTGAATCCATTCCATGGCTCCAATCTTTAGAGTATTATACATGGAAAAAATGTTCGGAAAGTGTTGCACTCAAACTCCACCCTCTTTTATTGTAAACAAATGTGATTATCAAAATCATAACAGGAAAATGTCCATTCAGACTCGAACCTCTTCCCACACACCAAACTGCCACGAAGTATACCTACGTGCATAGTAGGCCCTAAATATTGCACTATGTGTAAGTATGCATACTGTATATTGTACGATATATGTTAGTTGGCTCTTTTATTATCACATTTATCAAAGCATTTTTTTATAGTGGGTGGAGCTTGGATGTGGCTATTCTGAGCTATTTGCTAAATATTCCACTGTGTGTAAGCTGCAGTATATGCACACAAACATGCACATGTACACATAGTGCAATATTTTTTCCCTACTATGCACATAGGTATACTTTGTGGTGCTTTCTGGGCATAAGTTGTCTATACCTCTCTTAGAGTGCATGGGAGTGTTATCATTTCTGTTGAAAATGTCAGGTAACTTATGAAAAACTGTCGCATACACTTTCCTTATTGCCACAAGTTATCTAAGGTGCCCAGTGGTGGGTGATTTACTAATGAGCTACTTGTAGATGCATTGTGCTGAGGTGGTGTGTGTATCCTTCAGAAGGGTGCTCAATCTCAAGCAAAAGAAAAAATCATAGTAAGGGATTCTACTCACAACATCAGCCTTCTTATTGTAATTAAAGGGTTCTCCCCTTTTTCATCTCCCTGTGGGTCACAATATCTATGTTGTCATGTAATTGGTTCTCCATTTTTTATGTTGCAACAATTAAAGGGTTCTATCTCTCTCTCACACACACAGAGTTTATGGTATAATGATTGTAGTGGACTGTGGCTATTGCTATTGTAAGGCAAGGTCTACAGTGTCTAATCCTCACTTTGGTATGGATGCTCTTCAAGTATACCAGGTAAGCACTCGTTATCATCATTAATTTAATACAATTTTTTGGGGATAAACCATGTCACCTTCATAACCACAAGCTGTTTGGTGCCTTTGGTAGCATTCACATAGACATGCTGTGCAGTGATAGACTTGCCAGATGTTGTTCTGCAAGCCGAGAGTGAAATTAATTTTGGTAGTAATGCATTCGTTGAGATTTCCTGATGTCATCTGGCAAGGCTAGTACATGTAGATGGGAGATCATTGAGCTTCAAACTCTGGTATAGGTTGTCATAATAGAAAATAAGCCATGATATACATTGTACATGTACATGTACACATACATGCGGATGTGTACATAATGTGCTGCATGTTAGTCACTGTACATACATACATGTACATGTCTCTTTTCTCTCCCCCTCAGGCTAATGCTTACCAGCGATCTGGATGAGCTGGGAGGAGAGGGCAGGATGAGTAAGCCCCTTTAATCAATTATATGCAAAGATTGGGCTCACGTAGTGTTTCTATTAGAACTAAATTAATTTTTTACTGAACGCAATTTTTGACATCACGTGACTGAAAGCGGTTAAAACTGCTTCTGGGACCACATTTGTGCCAGGATGAAGCTACCAAGTTCGAGAGCAATGAACGGGCTCTCGATTGCTACCCAAGTCGATCATAAACATCAGCTCTGGAAACGAGATTGCTACAATTCAATTCAGGTAAGTATTGCATGTCAAGTTTGACAAAGTAGCTATAGACAATAGGAGTGTAAGTAGTAATGATCGCTCAAGTATTTGTTCAGTTGGTAGGCTCTTTGTAGGTTCTTTGGCCTACCAAGTTATATATTATATGTTTAGAGCATACAGAGGCAGTATCTGATAGCTGCCTTAAGTAGATAGTAACATAAGAAAAAACTACAGTACAATAAAAATTAACTTTGTTACAGTTCAGGGACGTGTTGAGCATGCCACATCATGAAGCAGTCTGTGTTCTGCTCTCCTGTATGACACAGCCACACATGACACTAGGTACAGTACCACGAGGTGAATACACTCCGTTTTGTCCGGCTGTAACACCTGGTGCAGCGTGCTCGCCTGTGCTTTGCCTTCTTGGAGGGATCGCTCTCAGGAATGGTGGTAGGAACTGTCGGAGAGCGAGAGAACAAACAACTCCTCCACTACGACCAGCTCTTTTCCTGCTGCAGTAGTCTCCTATGAGCTCACTTGCCAGCTTGAGTTCAAATTCCTTGATCGAGCTGAAAGGTGCATCCTCACAATAGCCCTTTTGTAGGATGAAGGCATTTGTGATAGCCACGTCAAGCAGAAAATGAAAGATGTATTTGTAAAATTTTCTGCATTTCATTCTGCAGCTGTAGTAGCCCCTGACTTGGTCTCCTCTGTCAACGCTGCCCATATAGGTGTTGTAGTCCAAGACAGACATGGGGCAAGGCACAGATATCCTCAAACCATCCTTTTGGCGCCGGAGGACGTTAGTCGACTGGGGCTGGCTGGTGGTGGACATGACTGTGACAACCTTACTATCCATCCAAGAACTTGCACATACATTGCCTTTCTGGACTGTGAGAAATTCACCTCTATTATGTGTGTATTTAGTTGTTTTGTGTGTAAATTGTACCAAGAGTATATGAAAGGGAGATAGGGAGAGTATTGAACTGTGCAATACTGTGTGTAACAGCTGTTTGTACAGTTAGCATTTGTATTATTTTGTAATGATATCCAATCTTGCTGAGCACATAACATGGTGCTATGCCAACCAGTGCATACCTATACACATGGCTAGCATAGCACCATGTTATGTGCACATTACAGCTTGGCCACCAAGAGTCAATATCATTACAAAAGCCATACAAACAGTTGATACACACAGTATTATGCTGTTCAACATACTTCCTCCTCCCCTTTCATATATGCACACACACAAACTCTGTTATTCATGCATCCACACACTGTTATGTACACACATGCGTACATGTACATGCACACACACATGCACATACATGCACACTCATAATGTGTACACTCATAATGTGTACACTCACCTATTCTTCAGATTCGGTTTCTTCAACTGGGGAGGAAAACCCTTGCGATCTTTTCTCACAGTGCCACAGGCATAGATGCTGTCCTTCTCAAGATCTTCCAGGAGTTTGAGGCTGGTGAAGTAGTTGTCAAAATAGACATGGTGGTACTTTCCTAGCTTGGAGATCAGGTGAGCGTCTTGACAACTCTAGCTCCTAGCCCATGCTCAGTGGTGTTGTTCTTGTTTCCTGTGTAGACCTTAAACCTCGAGAAGTGGCCATTGGTGCTGTCTGCAGCAACCCACACCTTGATCCCATGCTTGGTTGGTTTCAGTGGCATATACTGTTTCAGCGATGATCTACCCTGAAACTTGATCATTGCCTCATCAACAGCAATGTCACGGTGGGGCTCGTAGGCCTGAGCGAACTTGGTGAACTGGTGGTCAATCAGTGGTCTGACCTTCCCGAGACAGTCATGGCCATCCTCTTCATATGGTACCAGTGTGTCGTTGTTGACAAAGTAGAGATACCGTGAGATCTCAAGGAATCGGTCTTGAGTGATGCGATCAGCCACTGGAACATACCTAAGACAGGGATCTCGTGACCATTAGTCGTTGAGGGACGGAAGATGGTTTATGCCCATCAAAACACTAAATCCCAAGAACGCCTTCAACTCCTCCACTGTTATCTTCGACCATTTGTCATACTTCTCGTCTCCCATTGCTATCTTTGCATATGCATTGCTTTCTTTTACTATTCTTTCCATTAGGTCTGGCGAGAAAAACAGGTCGAAGACTTTCAGTGAAGATGTATTGAGTGGGGCCTACTGGGAAGGTGAAAGGATGGATGGATAGGCATGTGATGGTGGTGCTCCATGTCGAATCTTGGTTACCAAAAGAGCTGATGGTGCCTGTACTACTTGCTGCTGGAGTATCATGCAGGGTGTTGGGGTCGTCTTCATCGATGTCATCAACAAATTCATCCCCTTCCAAGTCACTAAATTTGTCATCACTACCATCCATGACAAGCTCATCTGGATCAAAGTCAGGCTCACAGTCAGCAGCAGCATCATCATCGCTATCAGTACAATACTGCAGCACGTCATCCACAGTCAAGCGGGCCCTTTAGCTGCCATTTAGCTAGTTATTGTGTAATGTATTTATATTCATGAATTGAACTTTACACCATGTACTATCACTTACCGGTTCAATAAGTGCAAGCTTGTAGCGATAAAAGAGCGAGAAATCAACGGCGGGAGTGGTCGGTGGAGAGACTCGATTCAATGTCGAATAGGTCAGTGGCTCCTCTGAAACACAATATTGACTAAAGATGAGTACGGTACAGCTGTAGTGAATTCGCTACAACCACCTTCCGGTGTTGACGGATGCGTGTAGCGAATTCACTTACAATCGGTTAATAATTAAGGTAGAACAATAATAGGATGACCATTACTCATGTACATCACGATCCACACACTTAAATTGTATGCGAAAAAAATATGCACTTGTACGTTATACATATTACCCTCTCTTCACACACATTCACATGTTCAAAGGCAGTACTTTCAGCAAAGCAGTCTACACGGAGGCCCCACCCAGGGCCGTCGGAGGCGGGGCGGCTCGAGCCGCCCCACTTTTTTTTATGCCTTACATCCGACCTTTGACCCCCTAAATCTTACCTAAAATATGCCAAACCGCAACACGTGCACGCAGAACCAGCTGGTGCTGATTCAGCACTGTTAATCATCCTGGATATGAGCTCGAGCCACAGTCCTGCGATTGTGCATGATCATAAGTGAGCATTCAACAGTGTACTTTGTTCGCGCGCGAATGGAGAGATTTTGTGGGCGTGGTTTAACTATTTTCGGGCGTGGCTTCAAATTTTGCGCGCGCGCTTAATTGCTACAAACTCTTCTACAGAGAGCCTCCCCACTCTTGAATACCTTCCTACGGCCCTGCCACCTACGTACGTGACTACCTCGGGCCAGAGGTCATGTAATCAAACGTATGGGAATGATAATCAAGATTTTATTACTGTATATTATTGTCTGTATTTTTCTTATGTTTGTCCAGTAGCTCTTTCTAATGATCGAAATCACGAAAAGAATGATGAAATAGCACACTGTAACCTACAATCTTGGGTAACAGTAAGATTCTTGCCCGCGAAATCGACAGGTGAGCGGGTACAATTATGTCTGGAGTCGACTTCAGCTCTTTGGGCAGGTTGATGCCAGGAAGACTCATCCCTTCTCTTTCTCAGTCAAGAAAATATACTTTCAAGACTACATTTTACCACAACAATCTTGGCTATTGCTTGTTGTACGTAGTACTAAAACGTCACTGAAAACGAAGAATAATTACCAAAATTATATCGGCGTTCACTGTTCTCTAGCTTCACGATTCAGTATTCCAACTGGCCGAGTTCTTGTAAATATGTGACCGGATTTGAGAAAACCCTCCTTGTGGGATTTTTTGTGAAAATTGAGTTTGATGCGTCTTTGATAAGCTCTACCATAGAGCTAACCCACCTGCAAGTTTTAGACTGATCGCGCGCTCCGCTTTGGAGATAGCCCGCTTTGTTTGCGATCGCACTACAACCATAGAAAACGAGAAATTACGGTCTAAAGGCGTTGCTATGTACGCGTGTAGCGTTTCCGTATACTACGCGTCAACCGGAAATCAATTGATTCAACTTGGACGGGACCGTCCGAAAAGAGCGCAAAGGTCGAGCTAGTCTCGAACTTCGTCGTCGATAACGATCGCCGCTTCTTCTTCGATGCCTAAGAAGCTTAAAAGGTGAGTCAACGTTCAGTAGTTCGATGAATCTAGCTGTATCTAGATAATTATCGCCCTTAGCAACGGACTCCGTAAACGGCAGCTGCATACACTAGGTAGATCGAGGAGCCTGTGAATAAAGGCTTATTTCGCCTTGGTAACTTACGACTAGGCTCCGTATGCGACGGTAACAGTTACAAGAAAGGTTCTTTGACATGGATGTGGCAAAATCTGAACTTTGACAGTTTTTGACCAGAGCTACTAAAAACGCGCAATGCGCGAATAGTGCGCGGATCCCATACGGAGGGTTTACTCAAATCCGGTCACATATAGTCTCCACTGCAATCATAACAACAAACTACAAGTCTGTATCTATTCTACTTTTCACACTATAGACCTATCTGTACACGCGTCCTCTCGGTTTTTCTGTCTCTGCCAACTTCAGCGTTTTGGGCAGGTTGATGCGAAAGGTCAAAATGATCCCAACTTTGGATGATGTCATCCCTTCAACTTGCACTGCCAGCAGACCAGCCTAGATGTGGATAAGACCTTGTCCGAGGTGCACAAGCTACCGTTAAAAATCCATAAAGGTGAGTCTAACTTCAATTCTCCATGCCAGGAACGGTTGTGTGACGTCACGCGTGGGTGTTGCATGTGCTATATTATTATTATGCACGCGCATAACAATACTATTACTCGACCTGTAAGGCAAGCCGTGTGTGCAAAAGAAATTATGCTGTGTCAACTTTGATCTCTCCTCCTCCAATTGGCAAGTATAAATTTGAAGTTTCAAATATCCCTCATTTCCTGCTTGCTTGCTTGTTGCCAGGTGTTTTTCAGGCTGCATGTAACTTGAACTTAGTGTACATGTATATACAGTGTGGAAAGAAATGTGGATGATAACCATAGCAGAGACTATAATGGAAAACAGCATCACATCAGAACCACTGACAAAAGGTTCTAGAAATATTTATTAATGATCTATGCTTTGTGTGTCCCGATGGCCTTTTTCTCAAAATGGAAATGGGAAAATTCCAATACATCAAAAAGTCACGAATATGCATGGATAAGGTTAGTCACAGCAGTTCATTTTTACAAACATAAACCATTCTTCAGGTCAAAACCAGTTTTTTGCGGTTATAGTTTAATATGCAATCACCCCAACTCTGACGAAGCTTAATGTATGTCAACTTCTCTACTACTTTGCCTTTTAAAATGGCACGATTTTATCTAAAGTGACTAAATTACATGAGTTGAAGCTGATATCCTCATCACAAGCACTAGTTTTACACTGTAAACGAGCAAATTACATCTTAAAACTAAGTCTTAGCATACCTTTAACTCAGTCTCCTTTCCTTCCATGCTATGAACAATTTGATTGGCACACAACTGATGGGGAGGTAAGCATCACATGGGATGATGGAGACTCTCCAGAGAGTGATGATGAAGAGGAAGAGTCTGAAGATGAACCAGCAGACAAAGATGACCAGTCAGAAACATGAAGATGAACATAGTGATGAGTTTCACGGGCAACAGATCATGGAAGTGACACTGACATCGATTCTAGCTAAACACTGTGACCTTAGTGACCTCTTGTGTATATTATTGCGCATGCATGTCTTCATAATAATATTCATAGCATTGGAGCCTCATACATACGTAATTGTACACACGTGAAGCCCTGTAGTACGTCATTGTGGTTTGTGGTCTGTGGCCAAATACTACATCCCACACTACATTCCTCATCACCCAATCTACCTGGGTCTTAGTGTAGACTGAAAGTGACAGTTCCAGAGATCCATCGTATAGTCCATAATGTGATGCTGCTTCTCAAGTTACTTGGTATGGAAGATCTACTAACCTTTCACTTTATGGACCCATCTCCTCAGGTATGTATACATGTGCACATGCATGTACATGTAGAGTTATACATGTATGTACAATGTATAGTGTCATTTTCATGCATGGTGTCCTGACTGTCCTCATTTAAACAATACATGTACATGTTCAGCTCAGAGGAGGTACGAAATCGTTAATATTCCATGTGACTCGCACCCATACCAGTTTGTGTCATCATGGGTGTGTCCCACATACAGTTGCTGTGTTGAAGGTTAAAAATTGTGGGATCCCCAAGGGATCTCTAGCTTAAAATAATAGTGTAGTTTCAATCACTGATCATAGCCATATAATTTGTTTGGTGATCCCTCCTTTGACAATCGCTGTCGAAGCTTTACTATGTAAAGAGTATGGGGATAAAAAGTGATGATACAGCATTTTTGAGGGAGCACGTGATCCTTTTGTACCTCCTCTGATACTATCAACACAGACATGAGTGAATGTTAGCCCCATCCATATTGGGCTAAGCCTTGAATTACATGGAGTATGGATTACTATTGAGCTACATGACTTGTA
The DNA here is from genome assembly GCA_964291365.2 of Stappiaceae bacterium. GTDB lineage: Bacteria > Pseudomonadota > Alphaproteobacteria > Rhizobiales > Stappiaceae > JBDWFY01. Next base: position 42,811 of record OZ219966.1, on the reverse strand, counting down.
CATGTACACAACAATAAAAATTAAGGGATTTAACATTATCCTTCATACTATAATTAAAGGGTTCTCCCCTCTTTCAACTCACCACAGGTCATATATATATATACATGTATGTGTACCTTAATGTGTGATTGTATGTATGTGTACATGTGTGTTTTTACCTTCATGTGGGTGAATGTGTGTATGTGTAAATATGTGTGTACCTTTATGTCTGTGAATATGTATGTGTGTACATGTGTGTATTTGTACCTTTATGTGTGTAAATGTGTGTATGTGTATACATGTGTACCTTTATGTGTGTGAATGTGTATGTGTACATGTGTGTTTGTACTTTTATGTATGTGAATGTGCATGTGTGTACACCTGTGTTTATACCTTTATGTGTGTAAATGTGTGTGTGTACATGTGTAGCTTTATGTGTGTGAATGTGTATGTCTACATGTGTGTTTGTACTTTTATGTATGTGAATGTGTGTATGTGTGTGTTTGTACCTTCATTTGTGCGAATGTGTGCGTACCTTTATGTGTGCGAATGTGTGCACATGTGTGTGTACCTTTGTGTGAATGTGTATGTGTGTATATGTGTATGTTTGTACATTTATGTGTGTGAATGTGTGTATATGTGTACATGTGTATGTTTGTACCCTTATATCTGTGAATGTGTGTGTGTGTACAGGTGTGTTTTTATACCTTTATGTGTGTGAATGTGTGCATGTATGTACATTAGTGTGTGAATATATGTGTGTACGTGTATGTGTGTACATGTATGTGTACTCTGGCACATTAAGGCCTGGGGCACGCGTTACGTACATGTAGCGGAGGTGAACGGAATTATTGAAAAATATACGGGGGTGTGGCCAATGGCTGACAGTGAGCTTTGTCTAGAAACGAGTGGCTAGTAAGCTAGAAAATGTCGTGTACGAGATAGCTAGGTGATCGTTAGTTAGTGGTAGGATGTAGTTAGCCTTTAGCATAGAGTTTACATCCATAGGCTAGGCTATTCTTGTGCCACAAGCAGTCGTTAGTGTACTAAGCGCTCGAGGCTACACGGAGCAGCTGGAGATGGTGGACTAAGTCAAGAAAGGCGGCGTATAAAGCCACCCTGGGACTTGCTGTGAGGGTGTCCATTGGAAAGAGCAGACATCATTCTGGTATATTCGTTGTTAGCAAACGATCATAAAGCCATTATAAGGCTATGAATATTTAATTAGCTTAAAATTGACTACAATCTCGGATTTCATAAGGTTGTAACTCCCCGAAAGTATATGCATACAAGACGCTAATTTAGAAATTGGTAGTGCTAAACATGCTTGTTAAGAGGACCTCTTCAACTAAAGCCTGCCTGTTGTTTATATACGCCGCCTAAGTGAGTGTATGGCTATTTTAACTACAATTAATTAATTAACAGGTGGGCGTGGCCATTAATTAATTAATTGAATTCTGTAATATATCTAGTATCCATGTTTCAAGTGTGAAGTTCATAGCTTGCTTCATGTAGCGTCTGTGGCCTCAAATGTGACCATCACTCCTGTTCAAGTGGACCTAGGCCTTAACTGTTCAGAGTACCTTAATGTGTGTGAATGTGCATATGTGTATACATGTGTGTTTTACCTTCATGTGTGTGAATGTGTGTGTACATGTGTGTGTTTGTATCTTTGTGTGTGAATGTGTGTATGTACACATGTGTTTGTACGTGTGTGAATGTGAGTATATATGTGCATGTGTGTGTTTGTACCTTCATTTGTGCGAATGTGTGTGTGTACAAGTGTGTTTGTGTGCGAATGTGCGTACAAGTATGTGTTTGTACGTGTGAATATGTGTATATGTATATGTTTGTGTCTTTATGAGTGTGTAAATGTGTGTGTACATGTGTGCGTTTGTATCTTTATGTGTGTAAATGTGTATGTGTATGCATGTGTCTTTATACTTATATATACATGTGTGTATGTTTGTCCCTGTGTGTAACTTAATTCAAGCACAAGTGTGTATGTGTGTGTACGGGTCTGTGCGTGTGTGTTCACGTTTGGTTATGCATGTGTGTACATGTGGTTTGTACCTTTATGCATGTGAATGTGTGTAAGTGTGTACATGCGTTTGTACCCTTATGTGTGTGAACGTATATACATGTGAATGTTTGTACCTTTATGTGTGTGAATGTGTGTATGTGTGTACATGTATGTGTACCTTTATGTGTGTGAATGTGTGGCTTTTATTTGTGTAAATGTGTGTATGTGTGTTTGTATTTTTATATGTGTAAATGTATGCGTGTACATATGTTGTGTTCGCACCTTTGTGTGTGAATGTGTATGTGGATACATGTGTGAGTTTGTACCTTTATGTCCGTGAATGTGTGTATGTATGTACATGTGTGTGTTTGTACCTTTGAATGTGTGTATGTGTGTACATGTGTGTTTGCCCCTTTATGTGTGTAAATGTGTGTATGTGTGTACATGTGAGTGTTTGTACTTTTGTGTGATAATGTGTGTACATGCATGTGTTTATAACTTTATGTGTGTTTATGTGTGTACATTTGTGTTTTTACCTCTGTGTGAATGTGTATGCGTACATGTGTTTGTACGTTTATGTGTGTCAATGAATGTGTACATGTATGTGTACCTTTATGTGTGTGAATGTGTGTACATGTATGTATTTATACCTTAATGTGTGTGAATGTGTGTGAGTACATGTGTGTTTTTACGTTTGTGTGTGTGAATGTATTTGTGTACATTTGTGTGTACCTTTATGAGTGAATGTGTGTATATGTGTACATGTGTTTGTACCTTTATGACTATAAATGTGTGTATGTGTGTACATGTGAGTGTACCTTTATGTATGAATGTGTGTATGAGTGTACATGTGTACATACACGTTTTGTGAATGTGTGTATGTGTGTACTTTTATGTGTATAAATGTATGTGTTTGTACCTTTATGTGTGTGAATATGTGTGTGTGTACACGTGTTTGTAACTATATGTGCATGAATGTGTGTATGTGTGTACATGTGTTTATCTTTATATGTGTGTGTGTACATGCGTGTACTTTGATTTGTGTGAATACATGTGTTTGTACCTTAATGTGTGTGAATGTATGTATATGTGTACATGTATGTGTTTGTACCCTTATGTGTGTGTATGTTTGTATCTTTATGTGTGTGAATGTGTGTGTTCATGTGTACATTTGCACCGTTATGTGTGTAAATGTGTATGTGAGTACATATGTGTGTTTGTACTTTTATGTGTGTGAATGTGCATGTGTACGTGTTTGTACCTTTGTGTGTGAGTGTGCGTGCATGTATATTTGTACCTTCATGTGTGTGAAAGTGTATCTGTGTATATGTGTATGTACTTTTATGTGTGTGAATGTGTGTATGAGTGTACGCGTGTACATATGTTTGTGAATGTGTGTATGTACTTTTATGTGTGTGAATGTGTATGTGTGTACAAGTGTATGTTTGCACCTTTATGTGTGTGAATATGTGTATGTGTGTACATGTGTTTGTAACTATATGTGCGTAAGTGTGTATGTGTGTATATGTGTTTTTATCATATGTGTGAATATGTGTATGTGTGCACATGTGTGTGCACCTTTATTTGTGTGAATGCGTGTGTACATGTGTGTTTGTACCTTAATGTGTGTGAATGTATGTATATGTGTACATGTATGCGTTTGTACCCTTATGTGTATGTGTATGTATGTACATGTGTGTTTTTACTTCTATGTGTGTAAATGTGTGTATGTGTGTGTTTGTATCTTAATGTGTGTGAATGTATGTGTGTACATCACCTTTATTTGTGTACATGTGTATGTGAGTACATTTGTACCTTTATGTGTGTATGTGTACGTGTGTGTTCGTACGTTTGTGTGTGAATGTGCGTGCATGTATATTTGTACCTTCATGTGTGTGAATGTGTGTGTGTACATGTATGTGTTTGTACCTTGAATGTGTGTATGTGTGTAAATGTGTGTGTTTGTACCTTTATATGTGTGAAAATGTGTACATGTGTGTTTGTTCCTTTATACGTGTTAATGTGTGTGTGTGTACATGTGTGTTTGTACCATTATGTGTGTGAATGTGTGTATGTGTGTACATGTGTGTGTACATGTATATCTTTATACCTTTATGAGTGTGTGAATGTGTGTTTGTACATGTGTCTACCTTTATATTTGTGATTATGTGTATGGGTATGCATGTGTCTTTATACTTATATATACAAGTGTGTGTTTTGTGCAATTGTATTCAAGCACATGTGTGTACACATTTGTGTATGCACATGTGTGTACATGTGTGTACACATTTGTGTGTACACATGTGTGTACATGTGTGTTTGTACATGTGAATGTGTATATATATATATGTGGTGTATAATTGGTGTGTGTACATGTGTGTACCTTTATGCATGTGAGTGTGTGTACATGTGTATGTTTGTACCTTAATGTGTGTGAATGTGTGTATGTACATGTGTGTGTTTTTACGTTTATGTGTGTTAATGTATGTGTACATGTATGTGTACCTTTATGTGTGAACGTATGTATACGTGTCATGTGTGTGTTTGTACCTTTGTGAATGTGTATGTGTGTACATGTGTGTGTACTTTTATGTGTGTGAATGTGTGTATGTGTGTACATGTGTACCTTTATGTGCGTAAATGTGTGTACATGTGTATATGCGTTTGTACTTTTGTGTGTGAATGTATGTGTGAACATGTGTGTGTTTGTACCTTTATGTGTGTGAATATGTGTATGTGTGTACATGTGTGTGTTTGTACCTTTGAATGTGTGTATGTGTGTACATATGTGTTTGTCCCTTTGTGTGTAAATGTGTGTATGTGTGTACATGTGAGTGTTTGTACTTTTATGTGTGATAATGTGTGTACATGCATGTGTTAATAATTTTATGTGTGTCAATGTGTGTACATTTGTGTTTTTACCTCTGTGTGAGAATGTGTGTGTGTACATGTGTTTGTACATTTATGTGTGTCAATGAATGTGTACATGTATGTGTACCTTTATGTGTGTGAATATGTGTACATGTATGTATTTGTACCTTAATGTGTGTGAATGTGTGTATGTGTACATGTGTGTTTTTACGTTTGTGTGTGTGAATGTATTTGTGCACATTTGTGTGTACCTTTATGAGTGAATGTGTGTATATGTGTACATGTGTGTTTGTACCTTTATGACTATAAATGTGTGTATGTGTGTACATGTGTGTGTACCTTTATGTGTGAATGTGTGTATGTGTACATATGTTTTGTGAATGTGTGTGTGTTTGTACTTTTATGTGTGTAAATGTGTATGTGTGTAAATGTGTGTGTACCTTTATGTGTATGAATATGTGTATGTGTGTACATGTGTTTGTAACTATATGTGCATGAATGTGTGTATGTGTGTACACGTGTGTACTTTTATTTGTGTGAATGTGTGAATACATGTGTTTGTACCTTAATGTGTGTGAATGTATGTATGTGTGTACATGTATGTGTTTGTACCCTTATGTGTGTGTATGTATGTACATGTATGTTTTTGCTTTTATGTGTGTAAATGTGTGTATGTGTGTGTGTTTGTATCTTTGTGTGTGAATGTATGTGTGTACATGTGCACCTTTATGTGTGTAAATGTGTATGTGAGTACATATGTATGTTTGTACCTTTATGTGTGTGAATGTGCATGTGTACGTGTGTTTGTACCTTTGTGCATGAGTGTGCGTACATGTATATTTGTACCTTCATGTGTGTGAAAGTGTATGTGTGTATGTGTACTTTTGTGTGTGAATGTGTGTATGAGTATACACGTGTACATATATATTATGTTTGTGAGTGTATGTACTTTTATGTGTGTGAATGTGTGTGTGTACATGTGTGTGTTTGTACCTTTATGTGTGTGAATGTGTGTACATGTGTTTGTAACTATATGTGCGTGAATGTGTATATGTGTATGTGTTTTTATCTTTATATGTGTGAAGTGTGTATGTGTGCACATGTGTGTGCGCCTTTATTTGTGTGAATGTGTGTGTACATGTGTGTTTGTACCTTAATGTGTGTGAATGTATGTATATGTGTACGTGTATGTGTTTGTACCCTTATGTTTATGCGTATGTATGTACATGTGTGTTTTTACTTTTATGTGTGTACATGTGTGCATTTGCACCTTTATTTGTGTAAATGTGTATGTGAGTACATACATGTGTTTGTACCTTTATGTGTGTATGTACGTGTGTGTTTGTACATTTGTGTGTGAATGTGCGTGCATGTATACATGTGTGTGAAAGTGTGTGTGTATGTGTATGTACTTTTATGTGTGTGAATGTGTGTGTGTGTACATGTATGTGTTTGTTCCTTGAATGTGTGTATGTGTGTACATGTGTGTGTGCATGTATATCTTTATACCTTTATGAGTGTGTGAATGTGTGTTTGTACATGCATCTACCTTTATATATGTGATTATGTGTATGGGTATGCATGTGTCTTTATACTTATATATACAAGTGTGTGTTTTGTGCAACTGTATTCATGTACATGTGTGTACACGTTTGTGTATACACATGTGTGTACATGTGTGTTTGTACCTCTATGCATGTGAATGTGTATATATATGTGGTGTACAATTGGTGTGTACATGTGTGTACCTTTATGTATGTGAATGTGTGTACATGTGTATGTTTGTACCTCTATGTGTGTGAATGTATGTATGTGTGTACATATGTTTGTACCTTAATGCGCGTGAATGTGTGTATGTGTACATGTGTGTGTTTTTACATTTATGTGTGTTAATGTATGTATGTACATGTATGTGTACCTTTATGTGTGAACGTATGTATACGTGTCATGTGTGTGTTTGTACCTTTGTGAATGTGTATGTGTGTACATGTGTGTGTACTTTTATGTGTGTGAATGTGTGTATGTGTGTACATGTGTACCTTTATGTGCGTAAATGTGTGTACATGTGTATATGCGTTTGTACTTTTGTGTGTGAATGTGTGTATGTGTGTACATGTGTGTGTTTGTACCTTTATGTTTGTGAATATGTGTATGTGTGTACATGTGTGTGTGTTTGTTCCTTTATGTTTGTGAATGTGTGTGTGTGTACATGTGTGTTTGTACCTTTATGTGTGTGAATGGGTGTACGTGTGTACATGTGTATGTTTGTACCATTTTGTGTGAATGTGTGTGTGTACATGTGTGTTTGTACTTTTATGTGAGTGAATGTGTGTAAATGTGTACGTGTGTGTGTTTGCACCTTTATGTCTGTGAATGTGTGTATGTGTGTACATGTGTGTTTGTCCCTCTGTGTGAGAATGTATGTATGTGTGTACATATATGTGTTTGAACTTTTATGTGTGTGAATGTGTGTACATGTATGTGTTTGCACCTTCATGTGTGTGAATATGTGCATATGTGTGTTTGTACCTTTATTGGTGTGTGAATGTATGTGTACAAGTGTGTATTTGTGTGTGTGAATATGTGTATGTGTATGTATGTGTCTTTATACTTATACATGAGTGTGTGTTTGTCCCTGTGTGTAACTGTATGCAAGCACATGTGTGTGCGTGTGTACGTGTCTGTATGTGTGTGTACACGTTTGTGTAAGCATGCGTGTGTACATGTGTATTTCTAGTTTATGCATGTGAATGTGTGTGTACATGCATGTGTTTGTACCCTTATGTGTCTGAAAGTGTGTACATGTGTATATCTATATATGTATGTGGTGTATAATTCTTGTGTGTACATGTGTGCGTACCTTAATGTGTGTGAATGTGTGTATGTGTACATGTGTGTTTTTACATTTATGGGTGTGAATGTGTGTATGTGTGTACATATGTGTGTACCTTTATGTGTGAATGTGTGTACATGTGTGTGTCTGTACCTTTATGTCTGTGAATGTGTGTATGTATACATGTGTGTGTACCTTTATGTGTGTGAATGTGTGTATGTGTGTTCATGTGTGTTGTATCTTTATGTGTGTGAACGTGTGCATGTGTGTGCATGTGTGTTTGTTCCTTTATGTGTAAATGTGTGTATGTATGCACATGTGTGTTTTTACCTTTATTTGTGTAAATGTGTGTGTGTTTGTATCTTTGTAGTGAATGAATGTATGTACATGTGTGTGTTTGCACATTTATGTGTGTTAATATGTAAGTGTACATGTGTTTGTACCTTTGTGTGAGTGAATGTGTGTATGTGTGTACATGTGTTTGTCCCTTAATGTGTGAGAATGTGTATGTGTGTACATGTATGTGTTTGTACCTTCATTTGTGTGAATGTGCGTGCATGCATGTGGTTGTCCCTTTATGTGTGTGAATGTGTGTACATGGTATGCTTATACATTTATGTGTGTGAATGTGTGTATCTGTGTACATGTATGTGTTTGTACCTTTATGTGTTTGAATGTGTGTATGTATGTACATCTTTATTTGTGTAAATGTGTGTATGTGTCCGTGTGTGAATGTATGTGTGTACGTGTGTGCTTGCATCTTTATGTGTATGAATGTGTATCATGTGTGTGTTTGTACCTTTTTGTGAGTGAATGTGTGTGTGTACATGTGGGTGTTTGCATATGTGACCTTCCATGACAAAACCAAGCATAATACGCTGACAACCGATTTTGAGTTAAGGCCACCATTACCAACTACAACCTTTGAACTGCTGCTCCTGCAAATTTGAAGTCTCTAGCCCGTATAGTCATGTAGATATGAGCCAAAATGTACCCAGATCGCCCGTACTATAGTTTTGCAGAAAGTGCAACGAAACATTGCTACGTACATTGCACGCGGAAGTCCGTATACTCGCCGTTTATTATAAATCCGTGACCCCGCCCACAAAGTCAACGAGCTAGATGGCTCCAAAACGCTCGAAAGAGAGCAGCACTCGCCGTTTCGATGGAAAAGAACGAGAAGACAAGCGTTTCTAAGGCTTGTTTGTACACAAAATCGAAGAAGAAAAGTGGCTGGCGACTTTTTTTATTCGCAGCTGCCACGGTTGCCTACAGCAACGAGTCCGTGCCATGAACGCTCTATGTAGCTACACGGCTGACTTCTTCGAGCCATAACTCGGTAAATATAGCGTTCTAGAAGCTACGAAGCAGATTCTCGTGTAGAGGAATGATTCCTCTATCGATCTATGCCAAAAAGTGAAATTCGATAATTATCAGCCCAAGCGATTATTATGGCCTGTATCTCAGATTGATGTCCAGCGCATTATGCTTGGTTTTCTCGTGGAGGGTCACATATGTTTGTACCTTTGTGTGAATGTCTCTATGTATGTATATGTGTGTTTTTACCATTATTTGTGTAAATGTGTCTTTATATCTATGTATGTGAATGTATGTGTGTACATGTGTGTGTTTGCATCTTTTTATGTGTGTGAATGTGTATGTGTGTACATGTGTGTGTTTGTACCTTTATGCGAGTGAATGTGTGTATGTGTGTATATGTGAGTGATTGTATCTTTATGTGTGTGAATGTAGGTGTGTACATGTATGTGTTTATACCTTTATGTGTGTGAATGTGTGTACATGTGTATGTGTGTATGTGTGTACATATATGTGACCGGATCTGAGAAAATCCGCCATATTGCCCATTCTATGAAATTTTATTTAGCTGTATTATTGAAAACCTCTACCATAGAGCTAACCTACCTCCAAGCCTGAGACCGATCGCGCGCTTCGCTTTGGAGCTAGAGCGCTTTGTTCACGATCGCGATACAAGCATAGAAAACGAGAAATTACGGTTTGAAGGCGTTGCTATGTACGCGTATGGCGTTACCGTATACTACGCGTGAACCAGAAATCAATTAAATGGACCTGAGCGGAGCTGTTTGAAATGAACGCTAATGTCAAGCTAGTCTCGAACTTCGTCGTCGATAACGAGAGCCGCTTCTTCTTCGATGCCCAAGAAGCTTAAAAGGTGAGTGAACGTACAGTAGTTCGACGAATCTAGCTGTATCCAGACAGCCCGCGAGCGGGAAATCTAATTAACGCCCTTAGCAACGGGCTCCGTGTACGGCAGCTGTACAGACTAGGTAGGTCGAAATGTAGGCTTATTTTGCCTTGGTAACTTACGCTTACCCTCCGTAGGTGACGGCAAAGGATAATAGAGAGGTTTTCTGACATAAATATGACAAAAACTGGACTTTGACATTTTTTTTTACCTGTGGTACTAAAAACGCGCATTGCGCCATGTGCGCGTTTGGTCAATATGTCGGATTTTCTCAGATCCGGTCACATATGTGTTTGTAACTTTAAGTGTGTGAATGTGTGTATATATGTACATTTTACCTGTATTTATGTAAATGTGTGTATCTTTGTGTGTGCGTACATGTGTGTGTTTGCACATTTATGTGTGAATGTGTATGTTTGTACATGCGTGCTTGTGACTATGTGAGTGAATGTGTGTACATACATGTGTATTTACCTTTGTGTGTGAATGTGCGTACATGTGTACATTTGTATCTTTGTGTGAATTTGTGTGTACATGTATGTGTTTGTACCTTTGTGTGTGAATGTGTATGCGTGTTTTCACCTTTATTTGTGTAAATGTATGTTTGTGTGTGAATGTATGTGTGTACATGTGTGTGTACCTTTATGTGAGTTCATGTGTGTACATGTGTGTGTTTGTACCCTTATGTTTGTGAATGTGTGTATGTGTGTACATGTATGTTTGTCCCTTTATATGTGTGTATGTGTGTACATGTGTGTGTATATACCTTTATGTGTGTGATTAAGTGTATGTTTGTACATGTGTACCTTTATGCGTGTGAAAGGGTGTATGTGTACATGTGCATATTTGTACCTTTATGTCTGTGAATGTACATATGTACCTTCATGTATGTGAATGCATGTATGTGTGTATATGTGTATATTTGTACCCTGTGTATCTCTGTGCGTACATGTGAGTTTGTACTTATCTATACATCTGGGTGTTTTTTCCTGTATGTTCAAGTATGCTTATATTTATATATGTGACCGGATTTGCGAAAACCCTGCATGTCGCGAAAACGCGCAAGTCGCGCAATGCGCGTTTTTAGTACCTCGGGTCGAAAATTGTCAAAGTCCAGTTTTTGACATATTCATGTCAAAGAACCATTCTACTAACTATTGCCGTAGCTTACGGAGGGTAAACATAAGTTACCAAGGCGAAATAAGCCTTTACTTACAGGCCCCTCGATCTACCCAGTCAGTGCACCTGCCGTACACGGAGCCCGTTGCAAAGGGCGTTAATTGGAATTCCCGCTCGCGGGCTATCCTAGATACAGCTAGATTCGTCGAATCACTAAACGTTGACTCACCTTTTTAGCTTCTTAGGCATCGAAGAAGAAGCGGCTCTCGTTATCGACGACAAAGTTAGAGCCTAGCTTGACCTTTGGCGTTCATTTCGAATTGCTCCGCCAAAGTCCATTTAATTGACTTCCGGTACACGCGTAGTATACGGGGACGCTATACGCGTACATAGCAACGCCTTTAGGCCGTAATTTCTCGTTATCTTGTGGGTGTGGCGCGATCGTAAACAGAGCGCTCTAGCTCCTACGCGAAGCGCGCGATCGGTCTGAAACTTGGAGGCAGGTTAGCTCTAGGGTAGAGCTTATCAAATATACAGCTAACTAAAATTTCATAAAATTCGCTACATGGCGGTTTTTTTCCCAGATACGGTCACATATACATGTATGTGGTGTATATTTGTACATAGTGTACATGTGTGTGTTTGTACCATTATGTGTGTGTATGTGTTTGTGCAAATCTGAATGTGTGTGCACACGCTTGTATAAGTGCTTATACTCATGTATAATTGTGACCAGATCTGAGAAAATCCGCCATATTTCCCATTCTATGAAATTTTAGTTAGCTGTATTTTTGAAAAGTTAACTACCTCCAAGTCTGAGACAGAGCGCTCACTTCACTTTGGAGCTAGAGCGCTTTGTTCCTGATCTCGCTACAAGCATAAAAACGAGAAATTACGGTCTGAAGACGTTGCTCTTTATGCGTATAGGGTTTCTGTATACTACGCGTTAATTGTAAATCAATTAGATGGACCTGGGCGGATTGTTCGAAACCAACGCTACGGTCAAGTTAGTCTCGAACTTAGTTGTCCATAACGAGAGCCGCTTCTTTTTCGATGCCTAAGAAGCTTAAAGGGTGAGTGAACGTACAGCACTTCGACGAATCTAGCTGTATCCAGAGAGCTGGCGATCGGGAATTCTAAATAACTCCCTTAGCAACGGGCTCGGTGTACGGCAGCCGTACACTAGGTGGGTAGAAATGAAGGCCTTGGTAACTTACGTTTACCCTCCGTAGGTGACGGCAAAGGATAATAGATTTTTGGCATATATATGACAAAAACTGGACTTTGACATTGTTTTACCTGTGGTACTAAGAACGCGTATTGTGCCATATGCGCACAATACGCCGGGTATTCTCACATCCGGTGTCACAGCGAATTTGTTCCGCCGGAATTTATTCGCTAGCGGATCTGTTCCGGATTTCCAGAAAATCAGCAAATTTGTTCCGGATGGGCAACGGTCGATGTTTCTTTGACACAGGTGCAACCAGAGTCAAAGTACATGTTCCATTTTAATAATTATTGGAGCTTCTCTGGTGGCCTCAGGAGTGGCATAACCACTTCATACGTCTCTGCACTGGCGCAGAGTGACATGCGCACATCATGGATTTGGTGTGGATGTGCCTTTATGCATGTCCAAGCGATTGTCCACAGAAGGCTACAACGAATCATTGATATTATAGTACACAAAAATTTGAAGACGGTGAAGTATTTGTTCGCTTCCTTTCTTCAAGCTACTCTGTAATCTCTATAAGCCTTGACCTTCATGTGTCTTGAATGGGCATGGTTCACTTTTCTTCACTTTTACATTTGTTAAACTTTATCTTAGGTCAGCCCATCTTCATACCCATGCATAGTAATGATTTTTAAAGCGAGTGATATCAAACTGAGAAGTGTAATAGCACATTTTACTAGGCGGAACATTTGCGCCGGCCGGAATATTTACGCGGTCGCGTAGATTATCCGGGCGGAATATGTATGCTAGCGTATTCTTTCCGGTGGAATGTATCCGCCAGCGAATTTATTCCGCCGGAACTTTGGCACGGCGGAACAAATCCGCTATGACTCCGGTAACAATTGACGATTCATTTGCAGGATATTGTCTGTCGTTGATAGTACTGATTTACAGTGATAGTGTATATTTTCAAAAATTTCGAGTATTTCACTACATGGCCGCAAGAATTTTCACTTGTAAAATTTCAGTTACGGAATGGCGTCGCCAAAAGCTTTACCACATGTTTCTGAGCAGAAATAATCTGGAGTTGTATTTATTTTTGTGCCCATGCTGTGAAATCCGTCAAACCTTTCGTACACAAAAATATTCACTATCACTGTTAACCAGTAATATTAGTAATGCTCAGGACAGGGACAAGCGCCATGTTCATGATGCTAGGATTTTTGCTAATTCAACTCTATTTAAAGAAGCAAGCAATGGATCTATATTGCAAGGGGATACTATGGGTATCAATGGCTGTGACATTCCCATTTTCATAGCAGGGGACTCTGCATACCCATTGATGACTTGGCTAATGAAACCGTTTGCTATAATACTCAATTGACAAGCTCACAGAAAATCTTCAACTACAAACTATCACGAGCTCGTATTGTAGTTGAAAATGCTTTTGGAAGATTAAAGGCCAGATGGAGACGGCTGCTGAAGCGCAATGACATGAGTCTGTCAAACATCCCAACAGTTGTTGCAACTTGCTGTATTCTTCACAATGTATGTGAAGTTCACGGTGAACGGTTTAATGATCAGTGGTTAGAATCTCTTTCTGAACTACCTCAACCACCAACTGCTAGCCATCGGGATGACACTGCCATAGATGCTCCCAAAGAAACAAGAGATGCTTTGGTTCATTATTTTTCTCATTGAATGCAGTGGTGACGTCTCTGGCTACCATGTACCAGTATTTCCACTACTGTAACAATGTGAAGATCAATGCAGCGCAGTGTGCATGCAGAGACAAAATTATCTGATAACTGTAAATTATATGTAAATAGACATCCACACCACATACATGCACATGTTTATTGTTTACAGATGATAATAATTATGATAATAAAGTTTGTGCATGCGTAGCACATGTCCTTTCACTGCAACGTGCATATGTACATGTTCAACGATACTATTATGCACACATTCACTTCACACATTTGGTGGGTTGTCTTCAAAGGTGTACATGTTACTATAAAATTGCATTGCTGAAGTATCATAGGATGCTTGACTCTGATCACTGCTTGCTCCAGAAACTTGTTCACCCATCATGATTGAAAATAGCTTAAGTTGAAATTCTCTCTGCTCTCTTTTCTGCCTCTCTTCCCTTTCATTCATTCTTTCCTCCATTTTCATCCTTTTCTCTTCCAAGTCAAGATACATTCTATCACTAGATTCTTGAGCCTTCAACAGTCTATCTACTAATGGACCCATCATTTTCTCGATTTTATCTTCACTCAGTGGACGCTTTCGGTTTCCTTTCTTCTCTTCTGGGATGGGTGTAGCTGATCGACTCTTAACTGGTGTATTGGAGAGCTTAGATCCAGATTGAGGCTCAGTTTCTAGTACATCAAGTGATGTAGAACCATCAGAACTTTCCTTTCCAGCATGTTCCTCTTCAGTATGATCAACCACCTGCACTGACACCGCTGCAGCTGCCACATCGTTATCATCTAGGCTGTCGATCACTACAGGAGGTTTAGTTGATGGTTTGTCACCTATCACAGCATCCAAAGCATCAAGAAATCTCCAGTTGTTTCGTCCAGTTCCTGTCTTATAGTGGCCATCTTTCACCTTTCTGTACTCGCTCTTTAGCTTTTTCACTTTTTCTCGGCATTGATCAGCGGTTCTCTGATAACCAGCATCGCTTAGATCACGGGCGATTTTCTCATAGATTTCTTTATTCCTTCTACATCCCTCTAGTTGGGCTTGAATTGTGTCTTCGCCCCAGATTTCAATGAGTTCGAAGGTCTCAGAATCGCTCCAAGTCGCCATGTTCGTGTTCGCGCCCGAATGGACCCGTGTCGATCCGTGCCAGCCTGGTTGATTTAACAAGGCCACCAAAGCACGGTTCGGTACGGAGTCGCCACGTTCACACGTCAATCGGAGTTTCAGCGTTCGGTGCTGGCAGCGTGCCGACCCGTGCCAGACTGTAAGTGTGAACGTAGTATTAGATCTACACTTTTACGCATGTTAGAAAAACTCCATATGAATATTTACCTCCTACCACATTAATCCGGCGTGACCGTTTAACCACTGGCACTAGGCTCGAGGCACGAGAAAAGTCGTGAACGTGTGTTAATGCGGGGTGTATCACACTTTCTTGGTTGGCAATAATATACAGACACCTATGGGGATAAACGCAATATCGATGTTTTTCGAGCGCTAGGAAGCGGCTATCAATAGGAAAGTCCACTTGCAGAGACTTTCCCTAACGGGTTCCTCGTGGCTACCATGACAGAACTATAGCAAAGAGTAGGTGTGACTCGAACCTTCGACGCTGGCGCTAACGAGGAAAACGTTCACGAAGGAATTAATTACCACGCCCACATTCACGTTAGAAAGCGTGACCGATCTTGTACATGCACTAATATAGCATAAAAGCCAAAATACTGAGGACAATTACCCCGGCTAGCATCATGGTATGGCATTCATAAGAATTTGTACATCCTAATCTATAATAATGCCCTTTGGCTTTTGTAAAGCCGATTTAGTTCAAGCGCTATTAGCCTAAATTGTGAATATTTTTCCTGCCATCCATCCAAATACAAAAGCTTACCTGACGGCCGACTTGTTGAAAATACCAAAGGACAGATTACTTCAGGTAGTCACGGTATCAGGGCTTCTTTGTCCTCCGTTCTATACAGAGATGTGTGTGGCACGGGTCAAATGACCAGGCAGGTGGCTGACAGAGCAGACTGCTGAATCAAGTCCTGACACTTTCAAAAGTCATCAAACCCATTTTGCGACATTGAGAGTATTGCTATATTGTAGGCATGGCTTCAAGTGACTTCTGAAAGTTTCAGGACTTGATACTATTGTGGAGTGCTTTTGAGGCAATATCGACCTTTGACCTCTACGTGAAGTAACCCTACGACCGTGGAGAAGCCGTAAAAATGCCAGCACTGTGCCAGGATGTTCTACAAAAACGTGAAAAAATCGCTACATTCTCATTGGGCAGTTGGGCTAGTAAGGAGTCGCCCTCTCGATCGTAATACAGCAGCAGAATGCAGTGTATCAACAATTTCATTTCATTGTGTGCGCTAAGTAACGTACACATTGAAAAGGAAACTTCTTAGTAAAGTGTACATCAATAGCGCACTCTAGAAAGGGCAATTCCCTACTAGTAGGGTCTGCGTTGCAGCACAGACAGCGCACTATCCTCTATTTAATGTGCGTATGCTGCAATGAAATCCGTTGAATCATAGATAATAGAGAGAGGGATTGAAAACGCGCATATATCTCTATAGTGACGTCACGGAACATGCTCGTCACGGCACGCCCCCTTTGCAAGTCAGTATCGTACAGTATAGTACAAGCTCCTATGGCCTTGTACAGCCTAGTATTCAACAGTAACCCGACTAAAAACAAGTGTAGTGCTATCGAACAAGGGATCAAGCAATGAAAAGAGTGATTTGATGGTAGTCGCGCCTGCTCTTGTACACGCTTGAAATTCTTTTGTGTACTTTTCCTTCACAAACGGTGATCGACCCAGAAGAAAAGTCGATGGGACCTTGTTCACAGTCGAATACAGAGTGCAACTGAAGCATTCGCGAGCTCTGTTGATGTGGTATGTTCCCCAGCGAGCGTTTTAAACGCTGGAGTCTACCCAGGCTCACAACAGATCTGGGCTTAGTGTGTTCATTTTGAAAAGAAAGGCCTTACCTGAAGGCGATGTTTGTATTCTCTATGTGACGATAGTTCATGCCAGGCCTTGAAAGAATCTATTCACCATGTACAGGTCTCGTAAAAAGTACACAAAGCCAATCTGTGAGTGGTAGCTACAAAACCGTTCTGAAAACTGCCTAATTTTTTTTGATTTTGGCTTTAGATCTCTGGTAGGTTGGTTAGAAAGGTGATACGCATACATGGTGCCCTTGCCAAGGCCCGAAAAGGCTGCCTTGATGTGGTTTTATGCCACTCGTGAACTTAGATGAAGTCACGTGACCGCGACGAGCATATATCTACAGGGTATGCGCGCGTTTCCAATCCCTCCTTCCTCTCTATTATCTATGGTTGAATTTCCCTTTCTAGTTTGCGCTGTTGATGTATACTTTACTACGAAGTAAGAAGTTTCCTTATCGATGAAATAATAAGGAAATTGGTCGGTACACTGCTTTCTGCTGTTTTATTAATTGCCATAGCGTAGCACACAATCGAGAGAGAGAGACTCCTTACTAGTAGACTCTAAGTATACACTGTAGCATACCAGTAGCGCAGTTAAACTTAAAGTCGGTTCACACACCGCGTCGATGCTTGTCGCAACAAAAAGCTAGAAGAGACTGATTCAACCGTTGATTGAGCTTCATTCGAATCCTCGTGAATGCGTGCGTGTAAGCCTAGAACGTGAGAGATACTTCATTCACTTCGTTCGCCACTTAAAGCCACCGAAAACGTAGCGTAAGTTTACGTCACAAATTGTGCTGGCCTTGCCCTTGCGTCAGCCTCGTCCTCAGGCCGTTCAGAGCTTTTCAATGGTGCACGCTGAAAAGCGGGAATGCCTGGTACTGTCGATTGCTGTTCACTTGGAACATCAGTGAATGCTTGCCTGTGAGCGTAGCCTTGCCCTCGTGTGAGTGTAAAACTAACGTATGGGTTGGAATGCCACGCAATCATTGGGCAAGCAGTTGGCTTACGCATCGTTTTCCGTGGTTTTACGTGGCGAATGAAGTGTCGCGTTTGTTCAACGCTCACACGAACGCATTCACGGGCGTTCGAGGTAAAGCGCAATCGACAGTACAAGTGTAGCGCAATTTATTGTACAAGTCACGTGCATGGCGTAACGCGTGGTGAGACCTTCCAGTGTGTCGAAAGTCACGAAGATTTTGAGGGCTCTTGTCGCCAACGATCGAGAGGTATGGTTCAAACGCTAGATACAGAGTGTAGTACGATCCATAAAGACCATAAAGAGTGAAACTTGTTAAGATAGCGTGTGGCTAGCAAAGACTGGCTTTTCGAAGGAACCATCAGACCGCTTGTCTTCGCGTCATCGTGAGCCAAAGTCGTGGTTTCTGCTGCCAGGCCTCCCACTTTTCAGTATGCAACATTGAAAAGCTGGGAAGGGCCTAGGTACGAGGCTGCTAGGGTTATCACATGAAAATTTAAAGCTGAAGCATTTCCCCAGGTATTCCTTCCATACGTCAGTCTACATGTAAGCAATTTAGGGCGCTAGAAGTTTTCTCGTCCACATTATATGGCGGTAGTTATACAGGCCTGTATTATCGCACGCAAATCGACAAAACAATGGGGTAAATCGCGTAATGAATGCCCAATGGGAATGTAGCGATTTTTGTTGATGTTTTTCACGTTTCTGAAGAACATCGCGGCACAAAAAGGTGTGCGTAAGCTTTTTTACGGCTTCTTCACGGCCCGTATAGTCACATTACGTAGAGGTCAAAGGTCAAAATTGCCAATGTTGGATCAAAAGCACTCCACGATAAAAGTAACGTGGCAATAGAATCAAGTTATGAAACTTTTAGAAGTCACTTGAAACCATGCCTCCAATATAGCATACTCTCAATATCGCGAAGGTTTGGTTTCAAGTGATTTTTGAAAGAATCAGAACTTGAATCTACCCCTACATTACTTCTATCATGGAGTGCTTTCGATCAAGCGTTGGACCGACTTCGATCTTTGACAAAGAATAAGTGGGCGTGGCCAATGTATGGATGGTAACTTACAGCCACAAGAACCTTACTAAGCCACAGTAATAATATGTAGAATTTATGTAAATAAGAACGTAGGCCTACAGGAGGTTGAAAGCATCGAAAAATAGTTTAAACTACGTTGTTTCAGCAGTCTGCTTGGTCAGCCACCTGCCTGGTCATTTTGACCCGTGCCACACCCATCTCTGTATAGAACGGAGGACAAAAAAGCCCTGCATGATGCCGTGACTACCTGAAGTAATCTATCCTTTGGTATTTTCAACAAGTCGGCCGTCAGGTAAGCTTTTTTATTTGGGTGGGTGGCAGAAAAAATCACGATTTAGGCTGATAGGCCCAGATAAAAAATTTTTTTCTACCGATAATTCATTTCTTCAATGCTGGCAAACATGCCCTATAATTCTTTCAAATGTACCTATAATTATCATTTCTTGCTCCTCAAATTTCATGTAATCAATAATGAATTTAGTGCATACGAAGTGAATGTCAGTAACTGTTATACTGCAGCATAACTGAAGCTTCAATGTAGTCTTCAAGTGCACTTTCTTGACTCGACTTAAATGAATTGGCTAGTAACAAATCCCACATCCACATTCCATATTACCACAAGTTGACAGAACAGCAGTTTGGTGCAGCCCAATATCTGGCTACCAGCAGACCAATAGCTATACTATAAGTTGCTTATAATTCTCAAGTATTGCTCATTGCTTCTAGGTACCTATAATGCTCAAAAAAATGCCAGCATTATTTATCTGGGCCTACTGTTAGCGCTTGAACTAAATCAGCTTTACAAAAGCCAAAGAGCTGTACAAATTCTTATGAATGCATTACCATGATGTCAACAAGGATAATTACCCTCAGTGTTTTGGCTTTTATGCTATATTAGTGGATCGGTAACGCTCTCTAACGTGATTGTGAGAGGGGTAATTGGAATGCGCATAATGAATTCCGGCGTGACCGTTTTCCTCGTTAGCGCCAAGGTCGAAGGTGCGAGTCACACCTACTCGCACCTCTCCCAGAGTAATGATTGGCAAAAGCCTATTGCGCATATATGGGAGAACGAGCCTATACAGCGGACAGCATACTCGCTATAGTTCTCACAGGAAAATGACTCCATATGGACGGATTTACTCGGTCTACCGTATTGATGAAAGAAGCGGGCGCTACACTGCCTGGAGACGGCGTACCTGTAACACGGACTCTGTCAGTATTCCGTGTACGATATGCACGGTACATGCGGACTCCGTTGCTTGCAACATGCTTACACAGTTACAACATTCGGTATCCGTCCTCTCGGCTTGCGCTACACGGACGCAGTATAGAGCAGCGCGCCAGACTCTACCCTATGGCCCAGACCAGGCCGGCCGGGCCGCGGGCCCGCGCCCTGGATATTGAATCGCGAATACATATAGAGTAGGGTAGGGTATTTCCGCACGGAGGCAGTTACTGGCCGCCTCGCACATAATTGCGTTTATATGGCCAACGGTATTACGTAATCCTTCACCACTTGCCACGAGGTAGGGGCCATGTAAGTACTAGCTGCATCTCATTTCTTGTGATGTGTATCCACACAGAAGCTGCACAACACTGCTCTAAACAGTTGCAACTTTTTCTCATTTTGGTCCAGAAGCTGGTTTTTTATGGTAGCTAAGATTTTTCATGATTTGTAAATTACACAACGGCATCAATTTTTTATGATTTATTTTTTCATTTGGTATGCGTATACTAGAATGTATGGAGAATTTTTAGAATTTTTTGACCGTATTATAAGCATAAACCAATTTTTTTTTTTTTTTTTGTAAAGAGCTTTCAGAGGTAGTTTCTGGACAATGCATATATTGCATTACTTTATGTGTTCACGTTGTATTTCACAATTTTTGGATGAATATTCAAATCTAAGGCAGAATGTAAGAAGGATGTTCATGATGCATTTGATGCCATTTACGTGTCATATATTGATAACCGCAGCCGCGATTTTTTAATGTAATTTTTCACCTTCGTCCGGTAATGGTCGACATTGTCCGCTCTCTACCTCCGGAACTAGCGGTACTTTGTGCGCACGCCCTGCATGAACGAAGGTGGGTGGGGCCACGGTTAAGGGCTCGTTTAGTAGGTGGTGCTTGGGCCTATCTGTGGTTGCATACTCGCGATCTAGTGCTGCTCGTTTGTCTGTGATATAACGCTGTCTTTCCTTAGAACTGAGCTTTTCTTTTGCGCCCATGCTGATTTCCGCGAAAATCTTCATACTCAAAAGTATTCACTATCACTGTGAACCAGTAATATCAGCAATGCTCAGGTGCATTAAGGGCCGGGACAAGCACTTTAGATCTACACTTGTGAGCATGTCAGAGATATAAAGCAAACTCCATATGAATGTTTACCTCCTACCATATTGTAGATAATTCTGGCATGACCATTGGCACTAGGCTCGAGGCGCAAGAAAGCTCTCGAACGTGTGTTAACGCGGGGTGTATCACACTTTCTTGGTTGGCAAGAATAAACTGTCGTCTATGGGAATAAACGCAATATCGATGCTTTTCGAGCGCTACGAAGCGGCTATCAGCAGGAAAGTCCACATGCAGTGAACTTCCCTAGTTGGTTCCTCATAGCTACCATGACAGAATTATAGCGAGTATGCTGTCCGCCGTATAGGCCACCGAAGCCGTTCTCCTATATAGATAATTCCGGCGTGTCCGTTTGGCCCATTGGCACTAAGTTCGAAGCGCGAGAAAAAAGCGAACATGTGTTAGCGCGGGGTGTATAGCACTTCCTTAGGGCCTAGGGGTGGGAAGAGCCCGAGGCTATGAAACGTTACCAGTTTGCCTGAAGCCTCCACTGGTACGGTACGGTGCTGTTGTTGTCGTTCTAGCCGTATCCTGATTTCCCCACAAGCTAATCTTTGATCCATAAATGTGACACCACGAGGGAAATATTACAAAAATGTACTAAATTAGAGCATGCTGTCGCAGTTGTTTCTGAGCGCAAAATTTCAGCACAAAAGATTGCATGCGACTCCGAACAGAGTCTATAAAGCGGTGCGCGGATGACGGACGTACCAAACATACATACATACATACACCATATTATTGCAGGCATTGCTGTACAGTTTATGTGGGGCTCGCTCAGGCTCGCCCCAATAAATCAATAGCTTCAATCACCATGTTGAAGCTGTTGATTGTTGAAGCTGTTGATTGTTGTTGGTGTTGATGCTAAATCCGTTGTTGTTGAAGCTGTTGATTGTTGTTGATGTTGTTAAATCTGTTGTTGAATCTGTTGTTGAAGCTGTTAATTATTGATTATGATTGTTGAAGTTGTTGAATCTGTTGATCTTGTTAGTATAGTCTAAGCTGTTGATTGTTGGTTATAATTGTTGAAGCTGTTGAATCTGTTGATCACCATGTTGAAGCTGTTAATAATATTGTTCTTGATGTTGTTGAATCTGTTACTATTGATTGTTGTTGAATCTGTTGTTGAACATGTTGATTGTTGAAGCTGTTGAATCGGATTGTGCTGAATCTGCTATTGAGGCTGTTGATTGTTGAAGCTGTTGAATCTGTTGTTTAGTCAATTGATCACCATGTTGAAGTTGTTGAATGTTGTTGATGTTGAATCTGTGTTGTTGAAGCTGTTGATTGTTATGATTGTTGAAGCTGTTGAATCTGTTGATCACCATGTTGAAGCTGTTAATAATATTGTTCTTGATGTTGAATCTGTTACTATTGATTGTTGTTGAATCTGTTGTTGAACATGTTGATTGTTGAAGCTGTTGAATCGGATTGTGCTGAATCTGCTATTGAGGCTGTTGATTGTTGAAGCTATTGAATCTGTTGTTTAGTCAATTGATCACCATGTTGAAGTTGTTGAATGTTGTTGAAGTTGTTGAATCTGTGTTGTTGAAGCTGTTGATTGTTGGTTATGATTGTTGAAGCTGTTGAATCTGTTGTTGAAGCTGTTGATTGTTGTTGGTGTTGATGTTAAATCAGTTGTTATTGAAGCTGTTGATTGTTGTTGAATCTGTTGTTGAAGTTGTTGATTGTTGATCATGGTTGTTAAAGCTGTTGAATCTGTAGTTGAATCTGCTGTTGAATCAGTTGTTCTTGTTAGTATAGTTGAAGCTGTTGATTGTCGGTTAAGATTGTTGAGGCTGTTGAATCTGTTGATCACCAAGTGGAAGCTGTTAATTTTGATGTTATTAAATCTGTTGCTATTGACAATTGTTGAATCCGTTGTTGAAGCTGTAGATTGTTGAAGCTGTTAAATCTGAAGTTGTTGAATCTGTTGTTGAAGCTGTTGAATCTGTTGTTTAAACGGTTGATCACCTTGTTGAAGTTGTTGATGTTGTTTAATCTGGTGTTGAAGCCGTTGATTGTTGGATAGATTGGTGAGGCTGTTGAATCTGTTAATCTTGTTAGCATAGTTGAAGCTGTTGATTGTTACCGTAAATGTTCGAATTATAGCGCCACCCTAATATAAGCGCCACTTGGAGGTTAACGACGATTGTTGCACTCTATTTATAGCGCCAACTGCAGTCACAAAGCGGCGCTTACTAAATAGAAAACGCTGTGCTTTTGTATGTAGTGTCCTATTCACTAAGCACCACCCTAATTTAAGCGCCACTATCGACTTTAGAAGTATTTTTTGGCTCCAATAGAAGCGCCAACTGAAGATTAGAATTAAATTTTTTGGCACTGTAATTAGAACTTTTACGGTAGTACAGTCTATTTTGCGTAAGAGTAGGCTCGCCCCAATAAATCAATAGCTTCAATCACCATGTTGAATTAAGCTGTTGATTGTTGAATCTGTTGAATCTGTTGTTGAAGCTGTTGATTGTTATTGGTGTTTACAATGTTAAATCTGGTGTTATTGAGCTGTTTATTGTTGATGGTGTTGAATTAGTTGAATCTGTTGTTGAAGCTGTTGATTGTTGATTATAATTGTTGAAGCAGTTGTTGAATCTGTTGATCTTGTTAGTATAGTTGAAGCTGTTGATTGTTGGCTATGATAGTTGAAGCTGTTGAATCTGTTGATCACCATGTTGAACCTGTTAATTGTTGTTGACGGACGTACCAAACATACATACATACATACACCATATTATTGCAGGCATTGCTGTACAGTTTATGTGGGGCTCGCTCAGGCTCGCCCCAATAAATCAATAGCTTCAATCACCACGTTGAATCTGTTGAATCTGTTGTTGATGAAGCTGTTGATTGTTGAAGCTGTTGAATCTGAAGTAGTTAAATCTGTTGTTGAAGCTGTTGAATGTTGTTGATATTGTTGAATCTGTTGTTGTGGAAGCTTTTGATTGTTGGTTATGATTGATGAAGTTGTTGAATCTGTTGATATTAGTATAACTGAAGCTGTTGATTGTTAGTACAGTCTATTGTGTCTAAGAGTAGGCTCGTCCCAATAAATCAATAGCTTCAATCACCATGTTGAAGCTGTTGACTGTTGAAGCTGTTAAATCTGTTGTTGATGTTGATTCTTGAAGCTGTGGAATCTGAAGCTGTTGTTCAAGCTGTTGATTGTTAAAGCTGTTGAATCTGTTGATCTCCATGATGAAGTTGATGATTGTTGATGTTGTTAAATCTGTTATTGAATCTGTTGTTGAAGATGTTGATTGTTGATTATGATTTTTGAAGCAGTTGAATCTGTTGTTGAATCTGTTGATCTTGTTAGTATAGTTTAAGCTGTTGATTGTTAGTACAGTCCATCTTGTGTAAGTGTAGGCTCGTTCCAATAAATTAATAGCTTCAATCACCATGTTGAAGCTGTTAAATCTGTTGTTGAAGCCGTTGAATCTGAAGTAGTTGAATCTGTTGTTGAAGCTGTTGATTTCCATGTTGAAGTTGATGATTGTTGTTGATGTTGAATCTGTTGCTGTTGATTGTTGTTGAATCTCTTGTTATTGAACCTGTTGATTGTTGAAACTGTTAAATCTGAAGTTGTTGAATCCGTTGTTGAAGTTGTCGATTGTTGAAGCAGTTAAATCTGTTGTTTATATCCGTTGATCACCATGTTGAAGTAGTTGATTGTTGT
The DNA here is from genome assembly GCA_964291365.2 of Stappiaceae bacterium. Taxonomy (GTDB): domain Bacteria; phylum Pseudomonadota; class Alphaproteobacteria; order Rhizobiales; family Stappiaceae; genus JBDWFY01. Next base: position 17,848 of record OZ219966.1, on the reverse strand, counting down.
TGATGTTGTTGAAGCTGTTGATTGTTGGTTATGATTGTTGAGGCTATTGAACCTGTTGATCTTGTTAGTATAGTTGAAGCTGTTGATTGTTAGTACAGTCTATTTTGTGTAAGTGTAGGCTCGCCCCAATAAATCAATACCTTTAATCACCATGTTGAAGCTGTTGATTGTTGAAGCTGTTGAATCTGTTGTTGAAGCTGTTGATTGTTGTTGGTGTTGTTGATGTTAAATTTGTTGTTGTTGAAGTTGTTGATTGTTGTTAATATTGTTGAAGTTGTTGAATCTGTTGTTTAAGCTATTGATTGTTGATTATGATTGTTGAAGCTGTTGAATCTGTTGATTACCATGTTGAAACTGTGAATTGTTGTTGATGTTGTTGAATCTGTTTCTGTTGAATCTGCTGTTGTTGAGGCTGTTGATTGTTGAAGCTGTTGAATCTCAAGTTGTTGAATCTGTTGTTGAAGCTGTTGAATCCGTTGTTTAATCTGTTGATCACCATGTTGAAGTTGTTGATATTGAATCTGTTGTTGAAGCTGTTGGTTGTTGAAGCTCTTAAATCTAAACTTGTAGAATCTGTTGTTAAAGCTGATGATCACCATATTGAAGTTATTTGTTGTTGATGTTGAATTTGTTGTTGAAGCTGTTGATAGTTGAAGCTGTTGAATCTGAAGTTGTTGAATCTGTTGTTAAAGCTGTTGATTGTTGAAGGTGTTGAATCTGTTGTTTAACATGTTGATCACATTGTTGAAGTTGTTGATGTTGTTTAATCTGTTGTTGATGCTGTTGATTGTTGTTATGATTGTTGAAACTGTTGAATCTGTTGATCTTGTTAGTATAGTTTAAGCTGTTGATTGTCAGTACAGTCTATCTTGTGTAAGTATAGGCTTGCCCCAATAAATCAATAGCTTCAATCACAATGTTGAAGCTATTGATTGTTAAAGCTGTTGAATCTGTTGTTGAAGCTGTTGATTGTTGTTATTGTTGATGTTATATCTGTTGTTGTTGAAGTTGTTGATTGTCATTGATGTTGAATCTGTTGTTGATGCTGTTGATTGTTGAAGCTGTTGTTGAATCTGCTAATCTTGTTAGTATATTTAGAGCTGTTGATTGGTGGTTATGATTGTTGAAGCTGTTAAATCTCTTGATCACCATGTCGAAACTGTTAAATGTTGATGTTCAATCTGTTGCTGTTGACTGTTGTTGAATCTGCTGTTGAAGCTGTTGATTAATCTTGACTGTAGCAGCTGTTGAATCTGAAGTTATTGAATCTGTTGTTGAAGCTATTGATTGTTGAAGCTGTTAAATCTGTAGTTGAATCTGTTGAAGTTGTTGATTGTTAATGTTGTTAAATCTGTCGTTGAAGGTTTTCATTGTTGAAGCTGTTGAATCTGTTGCTTGTTGTAGGATACATCATGTGCTCTAGAGAGCTATATCTTTATTGAAGCAGTTGAATCTGTTGTTGAAACTGTTGATTGTTGTAGGCTATTATGTGCTCTAAAGAGCTCTAAATTTGTTGAAATCGTTGAATCTGTGGTTGAAGATGTTGATTGTTGTAGGCTACATTATGTACTCTAGAGAGCTCTAGTTCTGTTGAAGCAGTTGAACCTGTTGTTGAAGCTGTTGATTGTTGTAGGCTACATAATATGCTCGACAGAGCTCTAATTTTGTTGAAACAGTAGAATTTCCTGTTGAAGTTGTTCATTGTTGTAGGCTATTATGTGTTCTAGAGAGCTCAAGTTTTGTTGAAGCTGTTGAATATGTTGATGGTGTAGCTGTTGAATCTGTTGTTGTTAAAGCTATTGATTGTTGTAAGCTATTATGTGCTCAAGTTTTATTGGAGCTGTTGAACCTGTTGTTGAAAATGTTGATTGTGGTAGGCTACATTATGTGCTCTAAAGAACTCTGGATTTGTTAAGGCAGTTGAATCCGTTGTTGAAGCTGTTGATTGTTGTAGGCTATATGTACTCTAGAGAAATCTAGATTTATTGAAGCTGTTGAATCTGTTGTTGTTAAAGTTGTTGGTTGTTGTAGGCTACATTATGTGCTCTAGAGAGCTCTAGTTATGTTGGAGCAGTTGAATCTGTTGTTAAAGCTGTTGATTGTTGAAGGTAATTATGTACTGTAGAGAACTCTAGTTCTGTTGAAGCTGTTGAATCTGTTATTGTTGAAGTTGTTGAATCTGTTGTTGTTAAAGCTGGTGATTATTGTGGGCTATTATGTGCTCTAGTTTTATTGAAGCTGTTGAATCGGTTGTTGAAGATGTTGATTGTTGTAGGCTACATTATGTGCTCTAGAAAGATCTAGTTCTGTCGAAGCTGTTCAATCTGTTGTTGTTGAATCTATTGTTGTTAAAGCTGTTGATTGTTGTAGGCTATTATGTTCTCAGTTTTATTGAAACTGTTGGACCTGTTGTTGAAGATGTTGATTGTTGTAGGCTACATTAGGTGTTCTAGAGAGCTCAAGTTTTGTCGAAACTGAATCTGCTGTTGTTGAAGCTGTTGATTGTTGTAGGCTATTATGTGGCTCTAGAGAGCTCTAGTTTTGTTGAAGCTGTTGAATCTGTTGTTGTTGAAGCTGTTGATTGTTGTAGGCTATTATGTGGCTCTAGAGAGCTCTAGTTTTGTAGAAGCTGTTAAATCTGTTGTTCAAGCTGTTGATTGTTGTAGGATATTATGTGCTCTAGAGAGCTCTAGTTTTGTTCAAACTGTTGAATCTGCTGTTGAAGCTGTTGATTGTTGTAGGCTATTATGTGCTCTAGAGAGCTCTGGTTTTGTTAAAACTGTTGAATCTGTTGTTAAAGCTGTTGATTGTTGAAGGTAATTATGTACTCTAGAGAACTCTAGTTTTGTTGAAGCTGTTGAATCTGTTATTGTTGAAGTTGTTGAATCTGTTGTTGTTAAAGCTGGTGATTATTGTGGGCTATTATGTGCTCTAGTTTTATTGAAGCTGTTGAATCTGTTGTTGAAGATGTTGATTGTTGTAGGCTACATTATGTGCTCTAGAAAGATCTAGTTCTGTCGAAGCTGTTCAATCCGTTGTTGAATCTATTGTTGTTAAAGCTGTTGATTGTTGTAGACTATTATGTTCTCAGGTTTATTGAAGCTGTTGGACCTGTTGTTGAAGATGTTGATTGTTGTAGGCTACATTAGGTGTTCTAGAGAGCTCAAGTTTTGTCGAAACTGAATCTGCTGTTGTTGAAACTGTTGATTGTTGTAGGCTATTATGTGGCTCTAGAGAGATCTAGTTTTGTTGAAGCTGTTGAATCTGTTGTTGTTGAAGCTGTTGATTGTTGTAGGCTATTATGTGCTCTAGAGAGCTCTACTTTTGTTGAATCTGTTGTTCAAGCTGTTGATTGTTGTAGGATATTATGTGCTCTAGAGAGCTCTAGTTTTGTTCAAACTGTTGAATCTGTTGTTGAACTGTTGATTGCTGTAGGCTATTATGTGCTCTAGAGAGCTCTTGTTTTGTTAAAACTGTTGAATCTGTTGTTGTTGAAAATGTTGATTGTTGTAGGCTACATTACGTGCTCTAGAGAGCTCTAATTTTGTTTAAGCTGTTGAATCTGTTGAATCTGTTTTTGTTGAACCTGTTGATAGTTGTAGGCTATTATGTGCTCTCGTTTTATTGAAGCTATTGAATCTGTTGTTGAAAATGTTGATTGTTGTAGGCTATTATGTGCTCTAGAGAGCTCTAGATTTGTTGAAATTGTTGAATCTGTGGTTGAAGATGTTGATCGTTGTAGGCTACAATATGTGCTCTAGAGAGCTCTAGTTCTGTTGAAGCAGTCAAACCTGTTGTTGAAGCTGTTGATTGTTGTAGGCTATTATGAGCTCTAGAGAGCTCTAGTTTTGTTGAAGCTGTTGAACATGTTGTTGAAGCTGTTGAATCTGTTGTTGTTAAAGCTGTTGAATGTTGTAGGCTATTATGTGCTCTAGATTTATTGAAGCTGTTGAATCTGTTGTTGTTGAAGCTGTTGTTTATTGTAGGCTATTATGTGCAATAGAGAGTTCTAGATTTGTTGAAGCTGTTGAAACTGTTGCTGTTGAAGCTGTTGATTGTTGTAGGCTATTATGTGCTCTAGAAAGCTCTAGTTTTGTTGAAGCTGTTGAATCTGTTGTTGTTGAAGCTGTTGAATCAGTTGTCATTGAAGCTGTTGTTTGTTGTAGGCTATTATGTGCATTAGAGAGCTCTAGTTTTGTTGAAGCTGTTGAATCTGTTGTTGTTGAAGCTGTTGATTGTTGTAGGCTAGATTATAGCTCTAGTTATGTTGAAGCTGTTGAATCTGTTGTTGAAGCTGTTGATTGTTGTAGGCTATTATGTACGCTAGAGAGCTCTTGTTTTGTTGAAGCTGTTGAATCTGTTGTTGAAGCTGTTGAATCTGTTGCTGTTAAAGCTGTTGATTGTTGTAGGCTATTTTGTGCTCTAGAGAGCTCTAGTTTTGTTGAAGCTGTTGAGTCTGTTGTTGTTAAAGCGGTCGATTGTTGTAGGCTATTATGTGCTCTAGAGAGCTCTAGTTTTGTTGAAATTGTTGAATCTGTTGAAGCTGTTGATTGTTGTAGCCTATATTACTCTAAAGAGCTCTAATTTTGTTAAAGCTGTTGAATCTGTTGTTGAAGATGTTGATTGTTGTAGGCAACATTATGTGCTCTAAAGAGCTCTAGTTTTGTTCAAGCCGTTAAATCTGTTCTTGTTCAAGCTGTTGAATCTGTTGTTATTAAAGCTGTTCATTGTTGTAGGCTATTATGTGTTCTAGCTTTATTGAAGTTGTTGAATCTGTTGTTGTTGAATCTGTTGATTGTTGTAGGCTACATTGTGTGTTCTAGAGAGTTCGTTTTGTTGAAGCTGTTGATTGTTGTAGGCTATTATGTGCTCTTAAGAGCTCTAATTTTGTTAAAGCTGTTGAATCTGTTGTTGAAGATGTTGATTGTTGTAGGCTACATTATGTGCTCTAGAGAGTTCTAGATTCATCGAAGCTGTTGAATCCGTTGTTGCAAGGAGAGTAGTTTGTGGAGCGCTATGTCTTGAGTGCCTTTTGCAGCTAACGAAGGACCACGGTCCGAAACGTTCTGTCTCTACAGTACATTAAACTACGTTCAATAGCGCTCCACAAACTACTCTCCTTGCATCAACAACGTAGTTATGAGCCTTCATTCTAGAATCCGTTGTTGTTGAAGCTGTTGATCGTTGTAGGCTATTATACGTTCTAGAGAGCTCTAATTTTGTTGAAATTGTTGAATTTGTTGTTGTTGAAGATGTTGATTATTGTAGGATGCATTATGTGCTCTAGAGAGCTCTAGTTTTTTTTTGAAGCTGTTGAATCTGTTGTTGTTGAGCTGTTGAATCTGTTGTTGTTAGAGCTGATGATTGCTATAAGCTATTATGTGCTCTAGTTTTATTGAAGTTGTTGAATGTATTCTTGTTGAAAGTGTTAATTGTTCTAGGTTACATTATGTTCTCTAGAGAAATCTACTTTTGTCAAAGCTGTTGTATCTGTTGTTGTTGAAGCTCTTGATTGTCAGGGTTTTTTGTGTTCCAGATAGCTCTAGTTTTTCTAATGTTGTCGAATCTGTTGTTGGAGATATTGATTGTTGTAGGCTACATTATGTGCTCTAGATAAATCTAGTTTTGTTGAAGCTGTTGAATCTGTTGTTGTTGAAGCTGTTGAATCTGTTGTTGTTAAAGCTGTTGATTGTTGTAGGCTATTATGTGCTCTAGCTGTATTGAAGTAGTTGAATCTGTTGTTGAAATTGTTGATTGTTGTAGGCTATACTATGTGCACTAGAGAGCTCTAGTTTTGTAGAAGCTGTTGAATCTGTTGTTGAAGATGTTGATTGTTGTAGGCTACATTACGTGCTCTAGAGAGCTCTAATTTGTTTAAGCTGTTGAATCTGTTGTTGTTGAAGCTGTTGAATCTGTTGTTAAAGCTGTTGATTGTTGTAGGCTATTATGTGCTCTAGCTGTATTAAAGTAGTTGAATCTGTTGTTGAAATTGTTGATTGTTGTAGGCTATACTATGTGCACTAGAGAGCTCTAGTTTTGTTGAAGCTGTTGAATCTGTTGTTGAAGATGTTGATTGTTGTAGGCTACATTACGTGCTCTAGAGAGCTCTAATTTTGTTTAAGCTGTTGAATCTGTTGTTGTTGAAACTGTTGAATCTGTTTTTGTTGAACCTGTTGATTGTTGTAAGCTATTATGTGCTCTAGTTTTATTGAAGCTGTTGAATCTGTTGTTGTTGATTGTTGTAGGCTACATTATGTGCTCTAGAGAGCTCAAGTTCTGTTGAAGCAGTTGAACCTGTTGTTGAAGCTGATGATTATTGTAGGCTACATAACGTGCTTGACAGAGCTCTAATTTTGTTGAAGCAGTAGAATCTCCTGTTGAAGTTGTTCATTGTTGTAGGCTATTATGTGTTCTAGAGAGCTCAAGTTTTGTTGAAGCTGTTGAATATGTTGATGGTGAAGCTGTTGAATCTGTTGTTGTTAAAGCTATTGTTTGTTGTAGGCTATTATGTGCTCTGGTTTTATTGGAGCTGTTGAACCTGTTGTTGAAAATGTTGATTGTTGTAGGCTACATTATGTGCTCTAAAGAACTCTAGATTTGTTAAGGCAGTTGAATCTGTTGTTGAAGCGGTTGATTGTTGTAGGCTATTATGTACTCTAGAGAGCTCTAGATTTATTGAAGGTGTTGAATCTGTTGTTGTTAAAGCTGTTGGTTGTTGTAGGCTACATTATGTGCTCTAAAGAGCTCTAGTTATGTTGGAGCAGTTGAATCTTTTGTTAAAGTTGTTGATTGTTAAAGGCTATTATGTGCTCTAGAGAACTCTAGTTTTGTTGAAGCTGTTGAATCTGTTATTGTTGAAGTTGTTGAATCTGTTGTTAGAGCTGATGATTGTTGTGGGCTATTATGTGTTCTAGTTTTATTGAAGCTGTTGAATCTGTTGTTGAAGATGTTGATTGTTGTAGGCTACATTATGTGCTCTAGAAAGATCGAATTCTGTCGAAGCTGTTCAATCCGTTGTTGCTGAATCTATTGTTGTTAAAGCTGTTGATTGTTGTAGGCTATTATGTTCTCTAGTTTTATTGAAGCTGTTGGATCTGTTGTTGAAGACGTTGATTGTTGTAGGCTACATTATGTGTTCTAGAGAGCTCAAGTTTTGTCGAAGATGAATCTCTTGTTGAAGCTGTTGATTGTTGTAGGCTATTATGTGCTCTAGAGAGCTCTAGTTTTGTTGAAGCCGTTGAATCTGTTGTTGTTGAAGCTGTTGATTGTTGTAGGCTATTATGTGCTCTAGAGAGCTCTACCTTTGTTGAAGCTGTTAAATCAGTTGTTTAAGCTGGTGATTGTTGTAGGATATTATGTACTCTAGAGAGTTCTAGTTTTGTTCAAGCTGTTGAATTTGTTGTGGAAGCTGTTGATTGTTGTAGGCTATTATGTGCTCTAGAGAGCTCTAGTTTTGTTAAAACTGTTGAATCTGTTGTTGTTGAAGATGTTGATTGTTGTAGGCTACATTATGTGCTCTACAGAGCTCTAGTTTTGTTGAAGCAGTTGAATCTGTTGTTGAAGATGTTGATTGTTGTAGGCTACATTATGTGCTCTAGAGAGCTCTAGTTTTGTTAAAACTGTTGAATCTGTTGTTGTTGAAGATGTTGATTGTTGTAGGCTACATTATGTGCTCTACAGAGCTCTAGTTTTGTTGAAGCAGTTGAATCTGTTGTTGAAGATGTTGATTGTTGTAGGCTACATTATGTGCTCTAGAGAGCTCTAATTTTGTTTAAGCTGTTGAATCTGTTGTTGAAACTGTTGAATCTGTTTTTGTTGAACCTGTTGATTGTTGTAGGATATATTATGTGCTCTAAAGAGCTCTAGTTTTGTTAAGGCAGATGAATCTGTTGTTGAAGCTGTTGATTATTGCAGGCTATTATGTGCTCTAGAGAGCTCTAAATTTGTTGAAATTGTTGAATCTGTTGTTGAAGATGTTGATCATTGTAGGCTACATTATGTGCTCTAGAGAGCTCTAGTTATGTTGGAGCAGTTGAATCTGTTGTTAAAGCTGTTGATTGCTGAAGGCTATTATGTGCTCTAGAGAGTTCTAGTTTTGTTGAAGTTGTTGAATCTGTTATTGTTGAAGCTGTTGAATCTGTTGTTGTTAAAGCTCTTGATTGTTGTAGGCTATTATGTGCTCTAGTTTTATTGAAGCTGTTGAATCTGTTGTTGAAAATGTTGATTGTTGTAGGCTATAATTATGTGTTCTAAAGAGCTCTAGTTGTGTTAAGGCAGTTGAATCTGTTGTTGAAGCTGTTGATTGTTGTAGGCTACATTATGTGCTCTAGAGAGCTCTAGATATGTTGGAGCGATTGAATCTGTTGTTGAAGCTGTTGATTATTGTAGGCTATTATGTGCAATAGAGAGCTCTAGTTTTGTTGAAGCTGTTGAATCTGTTGTTAATGAAGCTGTTGAGTCTGTTGTTAAAGCTGTTGATTGTTGTAGGCTATTATGAGCTCTAGAGAGCTCTAGTTATGTTGAAAATTTTGAATCTGTTGTTGAAGCTGTTGATTGTTGTAGGCTATTATGTCCTCTGGAGAACTCTAGTTTTGTTAAATCTGTTCTTGAAGCTGTTGATTGTTGTAGGCTATTGTGAGCTCTAGAGAGCTCTAGTTTTGTTGAAGCTGTTGAATCTCTTGTTGAAGATGTTGAATCTTTTGTTGTTAAGGCTGTTGATTGTTGTAGGCTATTATGTGCTCTAATTTTATTAAAGCTGTTGAATATATTTTTGCTGAAGATGTTGATTGTTGTAGGCTACACTATGTGCTCTAGAGAGCTCTAGTTTTGTTGAAGCTGTTGAATCTGTTGTTGAAGCTGTTGATTGATGTAGACTATTATATGCTATAGAGAGCTCTAGTTTTAAGCTGTTGAATCTGTTGAGGCTGTTAATTGTTGTAGGCTATTATATCTTATAGAGAGGTCTAGTTTTGTTTAAGCTGTTGAATCTGTTGTTGAAGCTGTTGATTGTTGTAGGCTATTATATACTATAGAGAGCTCTAGTTTTGTTCAAGCTGTTGAATCTGTTGTTGTTGAAGCTGTTGATTGTTGTAGGCTATTATGTGTAATAGAGAGCTCTAGTTTTGTTGAAGTTGTTGAATCTGTTGTTGAAGCTGTTGATTGTTGTAGGCTACATTACGTGCTTTAGAGAGCTCTAGTTTTGTTGAAGCAGTTGAATCTGTTGTTGAAGCTTTTGATTGTTGTAGGTTATTATGTGCTCTAGAGAGCTCTAGTTTTGTTTAAGCAGTTGAATCTGTTGTTGAAGCCTTTGATTGTTGTAGGTTATTATGTGCTCTAGAGAGCTCTAGTTTTGTTTAAGCTGTTGAATCTGTTGTTGAAGCTGTTGATTGTTGTAGGCTATTATATCTTGTAGAGAGGTCTAGTTTTGTTTAAGCTGTCGAATCTATTGTTGTTGAAGCTGTTGATTGTTGTAGGCTATTACATGCTATAGACAGCTCTATTTTTTTAAGCTGTTGAATCTGTTGTTGTTGAAGCTGTTGATTGTTGTAGGCTACATTATTTGCTTTAGAGAGCTCTAGTTTTGTTGAAGCTGTTGAATCTGTGGTTGAAGCTGTTGATTGTAGGCTATTATATGCTCTAGTGAGCTCTAGTTTTGTCGAAGCTGTTGATTGTTGTAGGCTATTAAGTGCCCTAGTTTAATTGAAGCTGTTGAATCTGTTGTTGTTAAAGCTGTTGATTGTTGTAGGCTATTATGTGCTCTATTTTTATTAAAGCTGTTGAATCTATTTTTGTTGAAGAAGTTGATTGTTGTAGGCTATTATGTGCAATAGAGAGCTCTAGTTTTGTTGAAGCTGTTGAATCTGTTGTTGAAGCTGTTGATTGTTGTAGGCTATTATATGCTATAGAGAGCTCTAATTTTGTTTAAGCTGTCGAATCTGTTGTTGTTGAAGCTGTTGATTGTTGTAGGCTATTATGTACATTAGAGAGCTCTAATTTTGTTGAAGCTGTTGAATCTGTTGTTGAAGCTGTTGATTGTTGTAGGCTATTATATGTTATAGAGAGCTCTAGTTTTATTTAAGCTATCGAATCTGTTGTTGAAATTGTTGATTGTTGTAGGTTATTATATGTTATAGAGAGGTCTAGTTTTGTTTAAGCTGTCGAATCTGTTGTTGAAGTAGTTGATTGTTGTAGGCTATTATATGCTATAGAGAGTTCTAGTTTTGTTTAAGCTGTCGAATCTGTTGTTGTTGAAGCTGTTGATTGTTGTAGGCTATTATGTGCAATAGACAGCTCTAATTTTGTTGAAGCTGTTCAATCTGTTGTTGAAGCTGTTGATTGTTGTAGGCTATTATATCTTATAGAGAGGTCTAGTTATGTTTAAGCTGTTGAATCTGTTGTTGTTGAAGCTGTTGATTGTTGTAGGCTATTATATGCTATAGAGAGCTCTAGTTTTGTTCAAGCTGTTGAATCTGTTGTTGAAGCTGTTGATTGTTGTAGGCTATTATGTGTAATAGAGAGCTCTAGTTTTGTTGAAGTTGTTGAATCTGTTGTTGAAGCTGTTGATTGTTGTAGGCTATATTATGTGCTTTAGAGAGCTCTAGTTTTGTTGAAGTAGTTGAATCTGTTGAAGCTGTTGAATGTTGTAGGTTATTATGTGCTCTAGAGAGCTCTAGTTTTGTTTAAGCTGTTGAATCTGTTGTTGAAGCTGTTGATTATTGTAGGCTATTATATCTTATAGAGAGGTCTAGTTTTGTTTAAGCTGTCGAATCTGTTGTTGAAGCTGTTGATTGTTGTAGGCTATTATATGCTATAGACAGCTCTAGTTTTGTTGAAGCTGTTGAATCTGTTGTTGTTGAAGCTGTTGATTGTTGTAGGCTATTATATGCTATAAGAGAGCTCTAGTTTTGTTTAAGCTGTTGAATCTGTTGTTGAAGCTGTTGATTGTTGTAGGCTATTATATGTTATAGAGAGCTCTAGTTTTATTTAAGCTGTCGAATCTGTTGTTGAAATTGTTGATTGTTGTAGGCTATTATACGTTATAGAGAGGTCTAGTTTTGTTTAAGCTGTCGAATCTGTTGTTGAAGTAGTTGATTGTTGTAGGCTATTATATGCTATAGAGAGCTCTAGTTTTGTTTAAGCTGTCGAATCTGTTGTTGTTGAAGGTGTTGATTGTTGTAGGCTATTCTGTGCTATAGGGAGCTCAAGTTTTGTTGAAGCTGTTAAATCTGTTGTTGTTGAAGCTGTTGATTGTTGTAGGCTATTACATGCTATAGACAGCTCTATTTTTTTTTAAGCTGTTGAATCTGTTGTTGTTGAAGCTGTTGATTGTTGTAGGCTACATTATGTGCTTTAGAGAGCTCTAGTTTTGTTGAAGCTGTTGAATCTGTGGTTGAAGCTGTTGATTATAGGCTATTATATGCTCTAGTTAGCTCTAGTTTTGTTGAAGCTGTTGATTGTTGTAGGCTACATTATGTGCTTTAGAGAGCTCCAGTTTTGTTGAAGCTGTTGAATCTGTGGTTGAAGCTGTTGATTGTAGGCTATTATATGCTCTAGTGAGCTCTAGTTTTGTTGAAGCTGTTGATTGTTGTACGCTATTAAGTGCCCTAGTTTAATTGAAGCTGTTGAATCTGTTGTTGTTAAAGCTGTTGATTGTTGTAGGCTATTATGTGCTCTATTTTTATTAAAGCTGTTGAATCTATTTTTGTGAAGAAGTTGATTTTTGTAGGCTATTATGTGCAATAGAGAGATCTAGTTTTGTTGAAGCTGTTGAATCTGTTGTTGTTGAAGCTGTTGATTGTTGCAGGCTATTATATGCTATATAGAGAGCTCTAGTTTTGTTTAAGCTGTTGAATCTGTTGTTGAAGCTGTTGATTGTTGTAGGCTATTATATCTTATAGAGAGCTCTAGTTTTGCTTAAGCTGTTGAATCTGTTGTTGTTGAAGCTGTTGATTGTTGTAGGCTATTATATGCTATAGAGAGCTCTAGTTTTGTTTAAGCTGTTGAATCTGTTGTTGAAGCTGTTGATTGTTGTAGGCTATTATATCTTATAGAGAGGTCTAGTTTTGTTTAAGCTGTTGAATCTGTTGTTGTTGAAGCTGTTGATTGTTGTAGGCTATTATATGCTATAGAGAGCTCTAGTTTTGTTCAAGCTGTTGAATCTGTTGTTGTTGAAGCTGTTGATTGTTGTAGGCTATTATGTGTAATAGAGAGCTCTAGTTTTGTTGAAGTTGTTGAATCTGTTGTTGAAGCTGTTGATTGTTGTAGGCTACATTATGTGGTTTAGAGAGCTCTAGTTTTGTTGAAGCAGTTGAATCTGTTGTTGAAGCTGTTGATTGTTGTAGGTTATTATGTGCTCTAGAGAGCTCTAGTTTTGTTTAAGCTGTTGAATCTGTTGTTGAAGCTGTTGATTGTTATAGGCTATTATATCTCATAGAGAGGTCTAGTTTTGTTTAAGCTGTCGAATCTGTTGTTGTTGAAGCTGTTGATTGTTGTAGGCTATTACATGCTATAGACAGCTCTAGTTTTTTTTAAGCTGTTGAATCTGTTGTTGTTGAAGCTGTTGATTGTTGTAGGCTACATTATGTGCTTTAGAGAGCTCTAGTTTTGTTGAAGCTGTTGAATCTGTGGTTGAAGCTGTTGATTATAGGCTATTATATGCTCTAGTTAGCTCTAGTTTTGTTGAAGCTGTTGATTGTTGTAGGCTACATTATGTGCTTTAGAGAGCTCCAGTTCTGTTGAAGCTGTTGAATCTGTGGTTGAAGCTGTTGATTGTAGGCTATTATATGCTCTAGTGAGCTCTAGTTTTGTTGAAGCTGTTGATTGTTGTAGGCTATTAAGTGCCCTAGTTTAATTGAAGCTGTTGAATCTGTTGTTGTTAAAGCTGTTGATTGTTGTAGGCTATTATGTGCTCTATTTCTATTAAAGCTGTTGAATCTATTTTTGTTGAAGAAGTTGATTGTTGTAGGCTATTATGTGCAATAGAGAGCTCTAGTTTTCTTGAAGCTGTTGAATCTGTTGTTGTTGAAGCTGTTGATTGTTGTAGGCTATTATATGCTATAGAGAGCTCTAGTTTTGTTTAAGCTGTTGAATCTGTTGTTGAAGCTGTTGATTGTTGTAGGCTATTAAATCTTATAGAGAGGTCTAGTTTTGTTTAAGCTGTCGAATCTGTTGTTGAAATTGTTGATTGTTGTAGGCTATTATATGTTATAGAGAGCTCTAGTTATGTTTAAGCTGTCGAATCTGTTGTTGAAGTAGTTGATTGTTGTAGGCTATTATATGCTATAGAGAGCTCTAGTTTTGTTTAAGCTGTCGAATCTGTTGTTGTTGAAGCTGTTGATTGTTGTAGGCTATTATGTGCAAAAGAGAGCTCTAATTTTGTTGAAGCTGTTCAATCTGTTGTTGAAGCTGTTGATTGTTGTAGGCTATTATATCTTATAGAGAGGTCTAGTTTGTTTAAGCTGTTGAATCTGTTGTTGTTGAAGCTGTTGATTGTTGTAGGCTATTATATGCTATAGAGAGCTCTAGTTTTGTTCAAGCTATTGAATCTGTTGTTGTTGAAGCTGTTGATTGTTGTAGGCTATTATGTGTAATAGAGAGCTCTAGTTTTGTTGAAGTTGTTGAATCTGTTGTTGAAGCTGTTGATTGTTGTAGGCTACATTATGTGCTTTAGAGAGCTCTAGTTTTGTTGAAGCAGTTGAATCTGTTGTTGAAGCTGTTGATTGTTGTAGGCTATTATGAGCTCTTGAGAGCTCTAGTTTTGTTGAAGCTTTTAAATCTGTTGTTGAAGCTGTTGATTGTTGAAGCTGTAGTTGTTGAATCTGTTTTTGAAGCTGTTGAATCAGTTGTTAAATCTGTTAACCATGTTGAAGTTGTTGATTGTCGTTGATGTTGAATCTGTTGTTGTTGAAGCTGTTGATTGTTGGTAGTGTTGAAGCTGTTCAATCAGTTGATCTTGTTAGTACAATTAAAGCTGTTGATTGTGAGTACAGTCTATTTTGTGTAAGTGTAGGTTCGCCCAATAAATCAATAGCTTCAATCACTATGTTGAAGCTGTTGAATTTGTTGTAGAAGCTGTTGATTGTTGTAAGCTATTATGTACTCTAGAGAGCTCTAGTTTTGTTGAAGCTGTTGAATCTGTTGTTGTTAAAGCTGTTGATTGTTGTAGGCTATTATGTGCTCTAGTTTATTAAAGCTGTTGAATCTATTCTTGTTGAAGATGTTGATTGTTGTAGGCTACGTTATGTGCTCTAATGAGCTTTAGTTTTGTCGAAGCTGTTGAATCTATGGTTGTTGAAGCTGTTGATTGTTGTAGGCTATTATATACTATAGAGAGCTCTAGTTTTGTTTAAGCTGTTGAATCTGTTGTTGAAGCTGTTGATTGTTGTAGGCTATTATATGTCATAGAGAGGTCTAATTTTGTTTAAGCTGTCGAATCTGTTGTTGTTGAAGCAGTTGATTGTTGTAGGCTATTATATGCTATAGAGAGCTCTAGTTTTGTTCAAGCTGTTGAATCTGTTGTTGAAGCTGTTGATTGCTGTAGGCTACATTACGTGCTTTAGAGAGCTCTAGTTTTGTTGAAGCAGTTGAATCTGTTGTTGAAGCTGTTGACTGTTGTAGGCTATCATGAGCTCTTGAGAGCTCTAGTTTTGTTGAAGCTGTTGATTGTTGAAGCTGTAGTTGTTGAATCTGTTTCTGAAGCTTTTGATTGTTGAAGCTGTTGAATCAGTTGTTAAATCTGTTGATAACCATGTTGAAGTTGTTGAATGTTGATGTTGAATCCGTTGTTGTTGAAGCTGTTGATTGTTGGTAGTGTTGAAGCTGTTCAATCAGTTGATCTTGTTAGTACAATTAAAGCTATTGATTGTGAGTACAGTCTATTTTGTGTAAGTGTAGGCTCGCCCCAATAAATCAATAGCTTCAATCACTATGTTTAAGCTGTTGAATTTGTTGTAGAAGCTGTTGATTGTTGTAAGCTATTATGTGCTCTAGAGAGCTCTAGTTTTGTTGAAGCTGTTGAATCTGTTGTTGTTAAAGCTGTTGATCGTTGTAGCCTATTATGTGTAATAGAGAGCTCTAGTTTTGTTGAAGTTGTTGAATCTGTTGTTGAAGCTGTTGATTGTTGTAGGCTACATTATGTGCTTTAGAGAGCTCTAGTTTTGTTGAAGCAGTTGAATCTGTTGTTGAAGCTGTTGATTGTTGTAGGCTATTATGAGCTCTTGAGAGCTCTAGTTTTGTTGAAGCTTTTAAATCTGTTGTTGAAGCTGTTGATTGTTGAAGCTGTAGTTGTTGAATCTGTTTTTGAAGCTGTTGAATCAGTTGTTAAATCTGTTAACCATGTTGAAGTTGTTGATTGTCGTTGATGTTGAATCTGTTGTTGTTGAAGCTGTTGATTGTTGGTAGTGTTGAAGCTGTTCAATCAGTTGATCTTGTTAGTACAATTAAAGCTGTTGATTGTGAGTACAGTCTATTTTGTGTAAGTGTAGGTTCGCCCAATAAATCAATAGCTTCAATCACTATGTTGAAGCTGTTGAATTTGTTGTAGAAGCTGTTGATTGTTGTAAGCTATTATGTACTCTAGAGAGCTCTAGTTTTGTTGAAGCTGTTGAATCTGTTGTTGTTAAAGCTGTTGATTGTTGTAGGCTATTATGTGCTCTAGTTTATTAAAGCTGTTGAATCTATTCTTGTTGAAGATGTTGATTGTTGTAGGCTACATTATGTGCTCTAATGAGCTTTAGTTTTGTCGAAGCTGTTGAATCTATGGTTGTTGAAGCTGTTGATTGTTGTAGGCTATTATATACTATAGAGAGCTCTAGTTTTGTTTAAGCTGTTGAATCTGTTGTTGAAGCTGTTGATTGTTGTAGGCTATTATATGTCATAGAGAGGTCTAATTTTGTTTAAGCTGTCGAATCTGTTGTTGAAGCTGTTGATTGTTGTAGGCTATTATATGTCATAGAGAGGTCTAATTTTGTTTAAGCTGTCGAATCTGTTGTTGTTGAAGCAGTTGATTGTTGTAGGCTATTATATGCTATAGAGAGCTCTAGTTTTGTTCAAGCTGTTGAATCTGTTGTTGCTGAAGCTGTTGATTGCTGTAGGCTACATTACGTGCTTTAGAGAGCTCTAGTTTTGTTGAAGCAGTTGAATCTGTTGTTGAAGCTGTTGACTGTTGTAGGCTATCATGAGCTCTTGAGAGCTCTAGTTTTGTTGAAGCTGTTGATTGTTGAGGCTGTAGTTGTTGAATCTGTTTCTGAAGCTGTTGATTGTTGAAGCTGTTGAATCAGTTGTTAAATCTGTTGATAACCATGTTGAAGTTGTTGAATGTTGAATCCGTTGTTGTTGAAGCTGTTGATTGTTGGTAGTGTTGAAGCTGTTCAATCAGTTGATCTTGTTAGTACAATTAAAGCTATTGATTGTGAGTACAGTCTATTTTGTGTAAGTGTAGGCTCGCCCCAATAAATCAATAGCTTCAATCACTATGTTGAAGCTGTTGAATTTGTTGTAGAAGCTGTTGATTGTTGTAAGCTATTATGTGCTCTAGAGAGCTCTAGTTTTGTTGAAGCTGTTGAATCTGTTGTTGTTAAAGCTGTTGATCGTTGTAGCCTATTATGTGCTCTAGTTTAATTGAAGCTGTTGAATCTGTTGTTGAAGAAGTAGATTGTTGTAGGCTATTATGTGCAATAGAGAGCTCTAGTTTTGTTGAAGCTGTTGAATCTGTTGTTGTTGAAGCTGTTGATTGTTGTAGGCTATTATATGCTATAGAGAGCTCTAGTTTTGTTTAAGCTATTGAATCTGTTGTTGAAGCTGTTGATTGTTGTAGGATATTATATGCTATAGAGAGCTCTAGTTTTGTTTAAGCTGTCGAATCTGTTGTTGTTGAAGCTGTTGATTGTTGTAGGCTATTATGTGCAATAGAGAGCTCTAATTTTGTTGAAGCTGTTCAATTTGTTGCTGAAGCTGTTGATTGTTGTAGGCTATTATATCTTATAGAGAGGTCTAGTTTTGTTTAAGCTGTTGAATCTGTTGTTGTTGAAGCTGTTGATTGTTGTAGGCTATTATATGCTATAGAGAGCTCTAGTTTTGTTCAAGCTGTTGAATCTGTTGTTGTTGAAGCTGTTGATTGTTGTAGGCTATTATGTGTAATAGAGAGCTCTAGTTTTGTTGAAGTTGTTGAATCTGTTGTTGAAGCTGTTGATTGTTGTAGGCTACATTATGTGCTTTAGAGAGCTCTAGTTTTGTTGAAGCAGTTGAATCTGTTGTTGAAGCTGTTGATTGTTGTAGGTTATTATGTGCTCTAGAGAGCTCTAGTTTTGTTTAAGCTGTTGAATCTGTTGTTGAAGCTGTTGATTGTTGTAGGCTATTATATCTTAGAGAGGTCTAGTTTTGTTTAAGCTGTCGAATCTGTTGTTGAAGCTGTTGATTGTTGTAGGCTTTTACATGCTATAGACAGCTCTAGTTTTTTTTAAGCTGTTGAATCTGTTGTTGTTGAAGCTGTTGATTGTTGTAGGCTACATTATGTGCTTTAGAGAGCTCTAGTTTTGTTGAAGCTGTTGAATCTGTGGTTGAAGCTGTTGATTGTAGGCTATTATATGCTCTAGTGAGCTCTAGTTTTGTTGAAGCTGTTGATTGTTGTAGGCTACATTATGTGCTTTAGAGAGCTCTAGTTTTGTTGAAGCTGTTGAATCTGTGGTTGAAGCTGTTGATTGTAGGCTATTATAGGCTCTAGTGAGCTCTAGTTTTGTTGAAGCTGTTGATTGTTGTAGGCTATTAAGTGCCCTAGTTTAATTGAAGCTGTTGAATCTGTTGTTGTTAAAGCTGTTGATTGTTGTAGGCTATTATGTGCTCTATTCTTATG
>OZ219965.1:0-56792 GCA_964291365.2 Stappiaceae bacterium | reverse complement strand
GTTTGAATTATTAAAAGACATTAGGGCTAATGATAATGAGCGTAAACACCTTGTTGCAATCAATCGTTTGAATAACATATATATGGAGATAGTAGACCCTAAACTATTGACAGCCTTAAAGTTGGAGTTTAAGGCTAAATATGGTCGTAATCCTATCATTTAACCATCCCTACATCAGCTATGTGTTGGGACGCTTCATATCTATAACCATCCCTACATCAGCTATGTGTTGGGACGCTTCATATCTATAACCATCCCTACATCAGCTATGTGTTGGGACGCTTCATATCTATAACCATCCCTACATCAGCTATGTGTTGGGACGCTTCATATCTATAACCATCCCTACATCAGCTATGTGTTGGGACGCTTCATATCTATAACCATCCCTACATCAGCTATGTGTTGGGACGCTTCATATCTTTAGCATCTTTATAAACCTTGCGCCACTGGTGAAAACCCTTAATATTCCCACTATAGCCGTTGCAACTTGTCAACGGCTTTTCCTTTGATGGTGATTGTAAAACATGCTCTAATGGGCTGAAATGGTAAAGGCTAACTAAACGATCATATAACCTAATATCGTCGTTAACATTCCACCCACCATAGAAATTAATATAGCTAGCCCTTGCACAACGAGCAACACTAACTTTTACAGCTTTCATAACATCCCACCAACCAGAGTCATTAACATATTCATGCTCAAAACTAGTAATAAATGGTAAGTGATAATCACCAGGGCTTAATGGTTGTGGGTGGTTATTATCCATTGCATACTGCATAATGACCGCCAGTGCTTTAATCTCTGGTTGTGCGTGTCTACTATCCCGCAATACATAAAAGTTTTCATAATCCGTTGATGTTACAACAACGTGAATATAGGTGAATGGTTCTAGTATTCGATTAGCAATCTGTTTATGCACTCGTAAAGCTAAGAACATTAGGGCAATGCCAATAGCCAACCATGAGCCAATACGCCACAAAATACGCAATAAAAAAGTCATCATAATGCCGAATTCATCACCCCCTTGCATACCTTTTTTATTTTTGTGGAAATATAAAGGTATAGCTGGGTCTTTTAATACGTCTATAATAGTCCTTTTTAATGGCACTGCACGACTACTGCTTGCATTACGACTAAAAACGCGATGGGTCATTACTTCACTATGAATAAATCGGTGGTATTTAAGGCGGAATGTGGTAGCCCGTGGTGAATTGGGTTTGTTTAAA
This sequence comes from Stappiaceae bacterium, assembly GCA_964291365.2. Taxonomy (GTDB): domain Bacteria; phylum Pseudomonadota; class Alphaproteobacteria; order Rhizobiales; family Stappiaceae; genus JBDWFY01. The sequence continues at coordinate 55,562 of OZ219965.1, read as the reverse complement.
TCTTCCTTATTGACACTATCTGCGACAATTTGGCATTCAATACCACAATGCTTGTATGTTTTTGGTGGGTTTGGGTCGTGTGGATGGTTCATGGTTTAATACCTTCGTTTACGTTTTGACAATCAGCGCACGTTACACAACCTTTTAATATTAGTTGCCTTTGTTCAGGGATAAGAACACCACATTCAATACAATATTTTGAGTATTTAGAACCGTTAGCGGATGCAATTTGTTTTATCCTTTGCCCAGTTTCAAGATCATAATATTGTCGGTTCTTTTCGGTAATGTCTGCATTATCCATACATGCCGCCATGATTTAAATAAAAACCGATTATACATTAATATTGTGTTCAGTAAAGCGATTAACATAATGGCATAAAAAAAGCCAGAACAATTTATACTGTTCTGGCTATAAACCATTTTAACTTAATGTCAGGGTATTAAGTTAAATAAGCCCCGGTTTTTCGACTGCTTGATCTCTTACAAAAACGAATTATAAAGGCTTTTCACTATCTAAATTTTCAGCTTATACTTTAACATTGGTGGTACAGAAAGTCTAGAATTATTTTAAATTAATTGTCAATAAATTAACATAACGACTCTCCGATTTTTATTTGAATCTTGGTAATGGTTTTAAATTCAGTATAAGTTAAATTTTCAGCAAAATAATATTCGTTAAATTTGACCCGGTATCGCTCACGGATTTTATGATATTTTGTCACGCGGATTATTTTCTTCCTTATAAGGCGTCTAACAGCGGATTTTTCAACACCAGTTAACCCTAAGCTACCTAACATAATACTAAGGTGTTTACCCTGAGTCAAATAAACTCTTAAATGCTGTTTATCTTTATCAGTTAATTCCATGATTAAAACTCCATACCGCTTAATAGGTCGCGTACAGTGTCAACATTCCATCCATTACCAATGGTTTTATAGCGCTGCACGTTGCTGATCATGCTTGTATATCCATCTGGATAGCCTAATGCCCTTTCACACTCTAAAGGCGTTAAATAGCGCATATTAAAGCCGCCATTGCATGTGCCTATTACATCCGTGAATGGTTTATTATTAAGGCGTAATATGTCGCTATCAGCATCATATTCTAAACCTTCAATACTATTATCATTTGCCTTAAATATATCACCAGATAGGTGATGATCAAGAACATAAAAGAAACGTTGATTACCGTACTTTTTCGCATGACTGGCGGTGATGGCACCCAACTTCCCACGAACCTGTTTAAGTATGCGGGGTTTCCCTGTACTACTTAGTTTGCGTACTGAGACTTTTGTCAACCATTTTAACGATTTTTCAGTGTAAAACATCTGTTTATTACTACAAAAATACTCGCGTATATCTTCAAAGGTTTGGCTACCATCACCTTGTACTCCTTTGAATGGTATATTAGTCCAGTAACAGCGCTTGCGGTGGGAACATGATGAATAATCGCTGCTATTAATGCGGATAGGTTCAAAACCAAATGCGTCATTGATTACCGCCTCGTGTTCTTCTCTCATGAAAACATTTTCAAAGAAAAAATATTTAGGCTTGTAATGGTCTAACATTTCCATAAATGTATAGAATAGTTGCCCCCTGGGGTCGTCAAATCCTTTACCCTTGCCAGCAAATGAAAAGCTATTGCATGGTGAACCGCCCAATAATAAGTCTATATCCTCGTTTACGGCTGTTTTGTAGGTGTTAACGTCACCGTGTTGCATGGTTTCAGGGTGGTGATGTTCTTCCACTTTATTGGCGTACTTGTCAAGTTCAAAAGAATGATAACGTGTTGGCTTGAAGCCCAATTGTTTTAAGACCAGGGCGCTAGTGCCTATCCCTGAAAAGCTGCTAATTACTCGCATGTGGTTTTCCTCTGGTTATAAATTAAAAAAGCCCTACCGGGTATCAGTAGGGCTATCATATATTAAATTGGGTGAATGGTTAATTAATACCGAGTATTAAGTTAATTTTTCTTCTAATGGTGTTGGTTTACCGCCGTATTTCTTTTGACATCCACGCAACCAGTAAATACGCCAGTTAATCCTTGAATAGATCGATCAGCGGATAAATAAGCTTGATTACCTTTAAAACCAAAAGACTTTGCAGTTTTGTACCACCATTGGGGGTACAAAAATTAATCACACCTTTATCAACTAATCTTTGTGCAGAAACAGTTATTTTATCAGGGCGTGAAAGTTTTAATACTTTGGCAATCTCGCGGAGAGACATGGTAATGGTATTTTTATTTACTAGGTGGTTCATAATTTCATATATTCCAGACAGCAAAAAGCCCGCGTTAAGCTACCACACCATAACGGGCTTTTCACTATCTAAATTTTCAGCTTGTACTTTAATATGGAGTGGTGATTAGATATTACCACTTCATTTCATCCTGTCAAGTCTTGATTACATTTTGACCGCTGTGCAAATTCGCACAGCGGTCATATTTTAATCAACAGTTAGAATAACGTGTAGGGTCGTCTATTTCGTCGTGCGTAGACCCGCAATGCTGGCATGTTCCGCCATGAGCTACCATAGTTATCAACTGTAAGGCAAATAAGGATAAAACGGCGGCTAATGCTGCAATGATAAGATGTTTTTTAATATTCATAACATTAATTCTCAATAACTGCAAAACTACCACTAAGCAAATCAGAACACCATGTGTTGTAGGCAGTGTTTAAAATATCATTTTGCGTATCTTGTGTTAAACTAACCCATTCACTCACCAGCATATTATCATATTCATACTCACTCAAACCCTGGGCTTGTTCAGCACTTAGTTGATAAATGGATGTTAGTGGGATTTTTTCGTGTGCTTCTTGACGAATACCACGAACTTTTAATTTAAACATGTATGACAAGGTGTTCATTTGTATTTTTCCATTTCATCATCAATATGCTCTATAGCGCTTTCTAAACGATCTTTAGTCCCACATTGCATATAAAAATCATCGCATAAAAGGCGAATAACACAACCAACATTATAGCTAGAATACCGTGTTGCCTGCTGTAATACTTTAATGGGCAAGTTTTCGCTGTTATCTGCCACTATAGCGCGGTTTCCCACCTCTGTTTGCTCTAACTCGCGCTTGATGTACCATCGGGCTTTTTCAAGGTCTTCCAGGGGCTTTCCTTTGTGTTCATGCCGCCAAAGGTATTTTATAGCATTACCACGGCAGAAACCAAGGCATTCAAGCAATTCTATAGCCTCAATTGGCAACTTGTTGTAGTGTGGTGGGTGGTCTACCTGTTCGCTTGCTGGTTTAAATCCCGCACGTTCTGAATCACTGTTATCAATCTCTTTAGGGTCGTAAAACCCAGATAAACTGATGTAGTAGGCGTGTTCAATTAGTGCATTACGGCGGTTATCAGAGATACCAGGGAAGTGCTTTAATAGTTCGTCCACATGATAACCATCACGTAAAATACCAGATTCATGTAATGGGCTTGCATCCTCAATACCTGCAACGATGGCTACACCTTCACATAAGGACTCTAAATCCCAAGGCTTGAAAACATAAGCAGAAAGTCCGTGAAAATAATCGTTAGGATGATCTAATAAAATATTCTGACAGGCTGAAAAACTGATTTTATTGTTATCAGTTGATTGTGTGCATAATGCATTAGATAAAGAACCATCACCAGCAAGGGTTAAATTGAAAATTAATAAAAAATCTTCAACACTAAAATAATGGGTTATTTGTTCGCTCATGTTACACCGCCTTGTAGTCTTTTGGGATAAATCCAGATTTAATCATTTCATGCTCTAACATTGGTTCTGGTGCAATCCAATCTTTAGGCTTGATGATCTTGTTATTTTTATATTTGGGCTTACCATTGTACAGTTTTTTCATATTAGCACGATGTACGATTGTGAATAGATTTTCAACGTTTAAACCCATTTCAGAAAGGGTTAATGATGCCTTTGAATAAATGAAAATAGCATGACGAACATAGTTCATTAAATCCATGTTTTCATTTGCAAGGCTTAAATGTTGTATAGTATCGCGTTTTTCACTTTGACTTAATGGTCGATATTCACGGCGTATATCTTGATCACTTTTGAATTGTGGATAGCCTATTGATGCATAATAAATTACGCCTCTGTTAATTTGGGGTTTGAATCCAGTCTCAACCAGTAAGCCTACGGCAAAATACATAACATCAAGCAAGGCGTCTACTTCATCAACATCAGTTTCAGCCTCTTTTAGCTCTATAATCTCTTCATTAATCCACTTTCTTGATAATTCTAAGCGTTCGCTACTAATGACCGAAAATTCTCTTGAAAATGGCACGTTGAACGCCTTCTGAAAGCGCATACGCTGATTGTATTGTCTCATGTTTATACATCCCTTTTAAATTGATGGGGTGGTTAAATTGAGACTTAATAATAGCTGAATAGTTGGCGTGAGCAAGTTGGTAATCTGATATTTTATACCGCCAGTCTTTAAACGTAAAAAACCCCGTTAGTAGTGTCGTACTAACGGGGTTGAACCTTTAGAATTTTTAATATTATGGCTGCTAGTTGGGAGTGGCTATAATACTATATTATTTTACCTTTTGACATCCTCCCCCAGCTAAAGAGGAGGGGCTTGACGCGGATTTTGGTCAAGCTTTCATAAATGAAAGCACCTAAGCACATTAAAACAATTCATCATGATGTCACCGCCATGTTTTGCAAACGGTTTACAAGGAAGTTTCGCAAGTTGTTAATTTTAACATCGTCTGAACTACCGTAGGTGTTAGGGTGGGTTTTGCCATAGTCCGCCATTTTATCACAAATACGTTTAACTACTTCCATGATTTGTAATTTATAGGTCATTTCCCTATCAATGTATTTTAACTCTATTGATTTGAAAGCATTTAGAAGGTGTTGTTCTTTATGGCTTCTAACGTATTGGTCAATATGGTGGTTAAACTCAATGATCATTGAATTTAAAAACTCACAACTTGAGTAATATTTTACCTTGCGGTGGTAGTCGTGCAATACGGCGTATGCAGTGGCAAGCACAACGTTTGTTTCATCAGTATCACCTAAAACCTTGTCATGGTATGAATCAATAAGGCTGTTAAGGTCTTTATACAACGAAATGACCCGGGTGGAGTATCGTGGGCTAACAAGTAAAGCACATGTTAAGTCGTGGATGGCTTGCATGTATTCCTGTTTCTGTTTTTTAGTCATAGCTATTTTTCCTGTTTAGGGTTTTGGTTAAGGGTTAATCTTTCTCGAATTCGGATATTATATCTTTGCAGGTTAACTCAAACTGAACTGGTGGTAATAATTTGCCATCCTTTGCAAAATCTTCCACGATATTATTTAACTCTATGGTGGTTTCAATTGGCTTGTATAGTTTAACCTCCCGGGCCCAGGCTTCTAATACATCTTTGATTTGTTCAGGGGTGCATTTGGATAGTAGGACGCCTATGTCATTTGGCGTAATTCTAACGGTATGGCTGCTTTCTGGAAGATATGCCGGGATAATTTTATGTTTCATGGTTTACACCTGGTTGTTTTTATCGAGTGGGTATTTTAACGGATTTATACCGCCAGTGTTTAATTAATTTTTCTGTATGTTAAATCGTCAAATAGCGAAAGCAGCACTTGGGGCGGAACTTTCTCAGGTTTCTCTGGTTTCTCTATAGGGTCGGTACGGTTTATAGTTATAATTTAATTTTAACTTAATATTTGTATAATTATTAACCGCCGTTATTATATTATATAATATAAACCTATACTTTATTAGAGAAGATATGTCCTTAATGCCCCTAGTGTATTAATCTTTTAAAAATCAATAACTTAGGTTGGGGCATATCTTTTAAACTTCCGCCCCAAAACCACAAAGATATGCCCCAAATTATAAAAATGGCGGTAAAAATCAATTAAAATTAAAATATACCGGGTGTAAAATGTATAAAAATCGTACAGTATAATTATCATACATTTTACACCCGGTATATTTTTACACCCGGTGCGTTTTTGGTTAGGTTTTGTACAAATCTTGGAAGTTGGGGCGGAAGTTGGGACGGAAGTCAAAAAAGATGTGCCCCAATAAAAAGACCGCCATTAAGACGGTCTAACACTATGCAAGGCGGCAAACCCTACACTATTTAATCAGCCAATTAGCAACCTAATCGACTAAATACCGGGTCAAGTAATTAACTACGAACCTTCAACGAACTGAACGATGTAATAACCCCTTGCTTGTTACGATGCACCACTACATCCCCTAAGCCGGGTTCACGGTTTGTTTTCAGCACTACAATAGCCTCTACAATATACATACATTGATCACTAATACAGCTATCAGTTAGATACTCCGCTGCATATGCTTTGTAAAGGTCAATAAGCTGTTCTACCGTGTAAGATGAACATCCGACATGTAATTCATCATCACAATAACTAATCCAGCATTTAACCCATGTAATAGCAGAACGTTGGATTAACTTTATACCAGTAACACGCTTATCCATTGCTATTGTTTCTACACCACCATATCCTATAGCCTTTAATGCGTTATCAACCTTGTGCAAATCCCATTCACAACAAAGGCGGTTGACATTGGCATAAATCCGCCAGTATTTAACATAGCTTTCCCATAACATACTAATACCTGGCTCAAACATATCTTGGTGTAAATTCCGCAAGTTTTGCTCTAAATCACCTGCATTATTTACCACTACCCCAGGTTTGAATTTCATCTCAAATTCATGAGTAAACTCTATGGGGAAGCTTGTCACGTTTTTATTAATGCCATAGAAAAGGTCAAGATGATTTTCAACATAGGCTAGTAACTTTGTGGAATTGGTATCAGTCCAAAAATTATCAACAAGCAATGCTGCACTGTTTAACCAGTCTATATATCCATGCATGAATCTATCTACAGCAATATTTGAGTTATCACGATCTACAATAACGTTGTCATCAATAAAGTTAAAAGTAAGTGATAGCATGTCTACACCGCCCAAAGGTTTCAAGGCTTTTATCGCCTTTGGGTTTAGGCTAATGGGGGCTATGCCGCTGTCATGATCAATCTGGCGGTCATGGAACTTATCCAGATAATCATGAAACCACATAATGAGATCGTATTTACTTGCTGTGAGCAGGTTATGGAAACCTTTCACATAAAGCCATACTTGCAACAAATCGTCCACCTTTTTGATTGTTGTGGGTGGTTTTCCACTATCTTCGTTAGTACTAAGGAAGCAATCACCCATAAAATCAGAAAAAGTTTTTTCTGTAGATGTCATGGATATGAAACCAAACCCGTTATGCTCTACCACGCTGGTTTCTCCCCGGCGGTCTTGCTTTTTATTGCCATAGGCACAATCAAGAATAAAGCTTAACCCTTCGTTAGCATCAATCATGCCCACATTAACACAATATTGAATTGCTTCTGTTAGTTTAGCTACTGCTAACATGTCTTTCTGTTTATCATTCATAGTTTTTATCCTATTGGTTTATTTAAAAATTACACCACGATACCCGCGAGAGTAGCGCCCGTCCTGCGTTTTAACTTTTTTCTCATAAATCGCGCCTTCTGTCTGCATGTTCTGTTTGAACAAACGGACTAAACGACCTTTAGGCATTCTTTTTAAATAGGTTTCAGGTTGATCTATTACCCACGCATTAAAGCGGTCTAAAAGGTCTACTGTTGTGATAGCGTTATAACCATTAACAGATACTTCACTACCATCAACGAAGTTTAGAACATCATCGAAAAAATCAAGTATTGGTTGATTACCGCGTCGTTCTTCTACCATTAATTCCTCGCTGCTTTCTACCCTTGGGAAGCCACGACCGCCACACTCTAACCAGTCGTAGTACCCATAGAGGAAAAGATTAAACGAGGCGGCTAGTTCTCCATCAGTGTATAAGCGTGTTTTAAGGCTGGTATCCTCTTTGCCAGCGTATGATTTAGAGAAGGTTATTACTTCAATTCTATTTTGTGTTGCACCTGATGGGTCGGGCATGTGTGGAATCCCGTTTGAACATGCAAGCATTTTGATGTTAACAAAGCTTTCCTTTCTTGCTGATGTATAAAGCTGTGTGGTACTGATTACCGCACCTGAACACAATTTTTTAAACGTACCTATCCAATGTTTGTAATCGCTGCCAGTTGGTGCAACACAGTCATCATCATATAGCGCATGTGCTGTATGGTTGTGTATCATGTGCTTGTCATTGGTAATATCACCAATCGACATACTGTTGATGCGAGAGTTGCCGATTATGTGGGTTAACATGTTGGCAATAAGTGATTTACCAGAACGACTCACACCGTCAAGCAACATAATCTTTTCTTCTGTATTCCGCCCGCCAGCTAAGATATAACCACACATTTGTAATAACTTGCGCTTCCAGTTGCGCTCACCACATGCATAATCATCTATAAGACCTTCAAGTGACCCCTGGGCGTCTGGATTATAATTGAATGTGCCTTCTGTACGGTAGAAATAACGATGGTTGAACGGTAGCATCTGCTTATTTTTAATATCAACAATACCGTTTTTACAGGTGATGTGATGATGGGGAACATCAAGAATACTTTTGTTGTTGTAAACGGCTATCATTTTGATTAATTGGGCTACATTATTAATTAGGCGGGGTTTATGCCCATCAACCACAACGAACATCAAAGAGGCGTTTATTTCAGACTTTAGTATACCCATTGTGAATTCTTCCCAGTACACGCCATTCCATTTATACAGCACGTCGCTTGCTTCATCACGGCATATTAGCAGGTCGTTGTAGTAATAGGTTGCCATGTATCTTTGGGCAATATCCAATACACTAGCATCGGGCGCACACTCGAACATATTCGGCTTATATTCGGGGCAAGCCATGTTATCCTGATTTGACACTTTAACCAAAGGCGGCAAGTCTATTGAATCTCTAATACTTACCGCCTTTGTTTTAGGTTCAACTAATCCCTGGGTACTGGGTTCTGTTGTTGGCGTCGCTGTTTGTACTTCCTCTGGCGTTCTGCCTGACGTTTGTTCCGCGACCGTCTCCGAAGGTGTCGAACTCTGCTTGCTTTTTTCTTTTTCATTGGCTTTACCCTTATTAAAAAACTTTACTATACCAGCCTCTACAGCTTTGTCGAACGCCCATATAACGTCGTTCAACGGATAGTCTATGCCAGTTCCAACGTCAAACAGGTGGGGCTTTATTACATTACCCTTACCGTCACGGAACGAAACGTAAGCAGCCCATGATTTCGAGTCGTGACGAAAAGGTGATTGACAACGAAAGCGCTCTATATCGTCTACATTACCCAATTCAGAAAGCCCTGTTAAAATCTCCGCCATCGTTGTATAGCACTCACCGTATGAAGTTTTTACCGTGAGCGGTGTTTCAGGTGTAAAAGATTTATGATCTATTGATCTTACAGTACCTTTACGACCTAATACCAGGGTAATACCTGATTTCTTTTGTTCTTCTTTCGTTGGGGTCGTGAGTTTCTTTGTATCGACTGCACCGCCATCAGCATCATAAACCTTGGTTACAGTATCCTTTAGCTCTATCATCCCCATATTGAGCAAGCCCTTTGTGGGTACGTCTACATCATTGATACGGGGCGCACCTTCAAAGTAAAAGCGCTCATGTGAAAACGTTGTGGGGTCGAAAATAGACCAATGACGCGCACCGCCACCGCTGACAGGCTTTGAGAATCCATAACCCTTTAATAAAGCATGTACAAGGCAAGCAGCACCAAAACGCTGCACGTCCTGCCCGTCCTTTGCCTTCATATAAATATGAACGTTAGTGGGTGCTAATGATTGCCCTAAATAATGAACCCTACCTGTTGCAGATGAAACACTTAAACGCTCGCAACCTTTAATAACAGGTATGAACGATTCCATCATACTCCACCATTCATCAGGTGAAGCATGTGGTTTTAGTTCTTTGGGCATTTCATCCACAATATCGCGGTCAAATGCAAACCAGTTGGAAGGCTTGAATACTTTTTTAGAGCGACGATAGAAGGTTGCACCATTTTGTTTTACTGGTTTTTCGTAGTATTCGTCCTTGTAACCTTCAACACTATTAGCTACATTTTTAAAGCGTCCCAACGGTAATATATGGAAAGTCTCCCCAGGTTTAACGCCTTTCGGGTAGCCCAATACAATAGCGCCGTTTGGGTTTTGAGATACCGCCTTAATTACTGCTTCTAATTCACTGGCGGTCTTGACTTCCACAACTTCACCAGCACCAACACCATCACTTACAGTTGAATTTTTGGTTATCTTGTTGTTCTTCTTTGAAAAAGTGAATACCTTTCCCGTTGGGTTCTTCATGTTGAAGACTGAAATATAATCACCCATAATTTTTCCTTGTTTTGTGGTTTAAGTTGCAAAATACTAACATTATTTAGCTATAGCATTAATTAATTTTTGCTGTTAACATGCAATTTTTCAGATAAAAACGGACGATTTGCATGGATACACTAGGGCAGTTGGCACAAGCCAAAGGGAACGAAAGGGTAGTTATTAAAAAACAACCTGAAAGATTAATTGACCAAAATCCGCGTCAAGCCCCTCCTCTTTAGGGAGGGGAAGGATAGCGGGACGCGATATGTTAGATTAGTGTGGTCGATCCTGCTGTTCGATATATTGTTTCAGGATCTCTATTGGTGCACCACCTACAGAGCCTGCAAAGTAACTTGGACTCCATAATGCACCTGATTTTTTATTTGTCCAATGGTATTTAACATGAGGGAATTGTTGTCTGATGCGACGACTTGATACGCCTTTAAGCGAATTAATGAGTTTAGAGATGGCGATTTTAGGTGGATAGTTAATGAGAAGATGAACATGGTCAGATTCTCCATTAAATTCGGCGAGTTCGACCTCGAATTTAGCACAAACATCTCGCATAACCTGCTCCATGAACTGAAGCACCTCATCGTTGAGTGTTTTTCCACGGTATTTAGTGATGAATATGAGATGGCAATGCAACGTGAAAACGCAATGTCTTCCCTTTCTTAAATGACTCTGGCTCAAAATTATACCAATTCGTTAAGTTATAGATAAAATAATGTATTATATACAACTATGAGTAAACAGACCAAAACACTAAAAGTCAGAGTTAAGGACAAGCACAAGCGCCTCCTCAACCGTATGGCGTTTGAAGTGAATCAGGTCTGGAATGCCGCGAATGAAGAAACCAGCTTATGGTGTTATATTCCTGTTCCCGAAGTAGGTTATATTCGTCAGACTATTTCTGCTTTTGATCTGCAAAAACAACTCAAAGGCATACGAGCAGAAAGAGGTTTTATTATCCCCTCACATACGATGCAAGAAACGATTGCGGAGCATGGTAGAAAACGTAAGCAACATAAAAAGGAGAAATTAAAATGGCGTACATCAGGTGGTGCAAGGCGTTCTTTAGGTTGGATACCGTTCAAAAAAGGTCAACTCAAATTCAAACAGGGACAATGTTGGTTTGCAGGCACATACTACAGCGTATGGGATAGCTATGGTTTATCTCAATACGATTTTCGTTCAGGTTCTTTCAGTCAAGATGCAAGAGGACGCTGGTATCTCAATATTGTGGTTGAAATTGAAACACAAGACTCAAAAGGTACAGGGCAAATAGGTATCGATTTAGGTCTAAAAACAACCGCTACCTGCTCAGACGGCTCAACCCTTGAGCGCAAAGAATTTTACCGCCAATCAGAAGAAAAACTCGGTAAAGCTCAAAGAGCGAATAAAAAGAAACAAGTCAAAAACATCCATGCCAAGATTAAAAACCAACGTGCGGATGCCATACATAAATTCACCACAAAACTGGTGAATGAAAATAATTTAATCGTTGTTGGCAATGTTAGTAGTCAAGGTCTCGCTAAAACTAAGATGGCAAAATCTGTTTTAGATGCGGGCTGGTACATGCTTAAAACACAGCTTGATTATAAATCCAAAGGGATGCGATCTGTGTTTATTGAAGTCAACGAAGCGTACACGACTCAAGCTTGCTCGTGTTGTGGCAAAATAAGCCACAATAGTCCGAAAGGTAGAGCAGGACTTGAAATAAGAGAATGGTCTTGTGCTGAGTGTGGCACATTGCATGATAGAGATATTAATGCAGCAAAGAACATTCTCCGTTTGGGACATCAAACGCTCGCGGGAGGAATCCCCCAGCTTTAGCTGGGGAGGATGTCAAAAGTTAGGTATTAACCTATAACATCCCAATTGTTTTAGGTTTTCCATTTTTTGAGTTTTGGGGTTTAGCCGCATAATATAAATATTATGCGGTTTTTTTATGCGGTTTTTTTGAGTTTTGGGGTTTAGCCGCATAATATAAATATTATGCGGTTTTTTTATGCGGTTTTTTATGCCTGTTAATGTTAGGTAAATCAAGTTTTTTATATAATATCCATAACAACAAAAGGTATAGAACAATGCTAATAAAATTATCAGATATTCCACAAGAAAAATTTAAAGATAACCCAATAAAATTATGCGTTAATTTTCATAATGAGCTAGTTTTAAAACGCATACAGAAAAACGGTTATTATGTATTCCTCAATATGGAAACCAACAAGACTATAAAAATAAAATCAACAAGTGATTGCTTTTATTTAGGTTATACATATTTGATTGATGTTAAAACAGTGTCAATATCAGATATAAGAAGCAGTGTTATGAGTACAGCATGGGCAAACGCTAGACGTTCTGCTAGATTACACGGCGGTTCACCACGGGATTATATAAGCCAATGTATGAAAGATGCATGGGCGCAAGCTAAGAGTAAATATTAATTAACTATTAATATTTCTATTGTTATACTCACCTTTCTTAATATTCACAAACCACCACAACCAAGGTATAAAACCTATGAACAAAAAGAAAGCTAAAAAGCTTATTAGCGCAATTCAAACCATTGAAGATATTAACCAGAACAACGACCGCCCCGCCATTGCGTTTTTATTAGAGCAAGCTGTTACGGCATTAAATGCCAATACTGCCGCGTTTAACAAGCTTGCTGATGTTATGGAAGGTATGAAGCCCACGTTATCAACTGCACCAGTACAACAGGCGGTAGAGAATAACACACACGCTATTGCTGACTTAACAGGTGCTATAAGTCAAGGGAGTATTAATTATGATACTGGAAACATTCAAGGAACAGTCGAAAAGCCTAATAAAGCACACAAAGCCATTCAGCCTAGCCCTGATAATAACGCTGTTAACCATAGTAACATGGTTGATAGTAAAGACCCTGGGGATGATAGTGTGGTTGTCGAACACACTGATAAATCACCTTGTCACTATCAAGCAGGTAGCCAAATCGAGAATGCTGGAAAAGATGAACCAGATAACAAATCCGATAAGCCCGAAAAGCAAGATACTAAGCAGAACGACAAAGAAAAAGTAACACCGCCAAAGAATGAGCGCCGTGGTATTAACGTAAAACCTGAAAAGGAAGAACCACCAAAACAAGCCCAGGATGCGCCCAAATCAGAGAAAGACCCCACGCCAGCACCAAAACCACCTAAAAAAACGCGCAAACGACGCTGTAAAGAGGAAATGCGTGTGGTTAAGGCAAAACGTGCTATTGCTGCGTTTGAGAAAAAAGGCGAATATAACCCTGAATTATTGGCAGAATTAGAGCAGGAACTTGAGCAAGCCAGTGATGAATGGGTGCGATCACCAAAGAACCCACATGTAATTCAAGACAAGCCTATGGGTCATCAGGTTAATGCACCGCACATGGTACGCGAAAGAATGGCACAAGCCGCCAAAGACACAAGCGAACAGGATCAGGGTGAAGATAAGCAGGAAAAACAAGAAACACCTGTAACACCAAAGACCCCACCTGTAACACCAAAGACCCCACCTGTAACACCAAAGACCCCACCTGTAACACCAAAGACCCCAACCACCAAAGACCCCACCTGTACCACCAAAGCAGGCACCAACGCCAGCAAAACAGGGGGTAACACACCAACCAGGGGCGGTTCAATTACCTGTTATTCGTGCGATGGTTAATCACCTATCTGATAAGTTCGACCCAATGGTTATTATGGAGATTATCCTAAGCTACTCTAACAACCTTGATACGGTCAAAAAGGAAGATTACCCAAAGCTATTGGCTGATTTAAAGACCTTTGATGCAACCAACACCGCCGAAGAAAAGCCAACCGCCAGTGCTGATACACCACAATTAACCAGTGATTACCTACGCGAGCTTGCATTCTATATTGCAGGTCATGGCGGTGACGCTGTAACCGTCCTATCATATACACAAAAATATGGTAAAACCATTGATGATATTAACCCAGTAGATTATGACGCATATTATAAAAGCCTGATGGGATACGCTGAAAACAAGAATATTGATTTTTCAGGCTTCAAAGCATAACCACCATTAAATAAAAAACTTCATCGTAAGGACCCGGTAATAAGGCCGGGTCAATCTCCAAAAGTGTCAACCTTAAATAAGGAATAAAAACCATGAAAAAACCTATCATACCTGCATTTATCATCTTCTTAATTATGAAAGCCTTCGGGTAAAAGTTCGTGCTATAATCGGTTATCATAAAACCACTGGTAACACAATATGATAACCGATTACATAGAAAGTCTGGTAAAAGATATTAATCAAGCACACATAAGACTAACCCCTTCAAGCGCTGACAACTGGTTAAGTTGTGTTGGCGCATCAATGGCAAATCACCGCCCATACTCCTACGACATCCCGAAAGTACAAGGCATTATTGCAGCGTCTTATCTCGAACATCTCATTAAAAACCATCAAAACATACCCCACGACTGTCATGTTAACCGTGAATCATGGGAAGTAATCAAACTTGTGCAGCGCCTTGAAAGAATCCACCATGACAAGTCAAGTGACTATTCAGATTTATGTCGTGAATATTGCAAAGAGACAATAATTAACCTTGACGATAATTGGGATATTGAACAAGAAATTGTAGACACCGTTAAACCAATATTTAAGCGCCTATTAGACATGGCCGGAGATGGGTGGGAAATATGGGCAGAACAGAAGGTTGTTTTAAGCCCTTATTTTGGGCATACGTTCACTGATGGTTATATTGATGTATTGGCATTCAAAGGCGGTAGATGTCAAATAATAGATTTAAAGTATGGTGCTGGTAAGGCTATTTACCCATATGAGAATAAACAGCTAATACTGTATGCATTAGGCGCTATAGTATATGCGAACGCCATGAGAGGATATTCACCTGAAAGCTTTTCACTGGTAATATGCCAACCAAGAATAGAAGGAAACGAGTGGAACGAATGGAATATAAGCGCGGAAAAAGTAGAATCCTATATAGGGCGGTTCTTGTCTAGTTCAGTCATGGCACTGGAATACATGAAAGGTTTCAACCACGCCTTTAACCCTTCACCTGATGCTTGTAATGGCTGTTATAACCGCATGAATTGCCCCGATAGGTATAATGAATATGATAGGGTATTAGAACGTATAAAATCATTTAAAAGCCGCCCTACAAACGAACAATTAGCTTATATACTTGATTACGATGTTTTCATAAAAAAGACTTTGAAGGATGCACACACCGAAGTAAAGAAACGTGCTAGAAAAGGTGAGCGCGTCCCTGGGCGTAAAGTTGTACCTGGGATTAAGCGCCGCCAGTGGAAGATAAAAGAACCTGAAAAACTGGTTAAAGCATTAAAGAAAAAAGGCGTTAAACCAGACGATATGATAGTAAAGAAATTAAAAAGCCCACATGCAATAGAACAGATTGAAGGCATCAAACCCGCTGATATATCAGAACTGGTTGATGTTATACAAGGGGCTGACGTGGTTGTATTGGATACTGATAGGCGTATCTCCACCACCGAAACAGTTAGTAATGCATTTAATGATTTTATGACAGGTGACACATGATTAAAGTAGACAGAATAACCACAATGAAGGCAAAGCAATATCTCGATAGTGGGCAGGGTTATATCTGCACTGGTTTGATGTTGGTTAACCCACAAACTAAACAGCATGTTCTGTTTGATCAAGGGCGGGTTATACACCTGTCACAAGCTGATTATGATCTATTGTGTAATCCTGATAAACACGACCCTTGCCAGAAATAAGCAACCATACATCAAGTGGTGTAAACGATAGCACTTTACTAATGCACGTTTCTCGTGATCATAAAAAACCAATACTTCCAATGGTTTAGATGAAAAAACAGCATTTTCAGTGAGCATCTATTTTGCTTATAAATCAAAGGTTAAAACAGCAAGCCCAAGAAAACCAAATAGAAGAAATGGAGAACATTATCAAGCGTAATGGTTGTCCACAAGGTTTCATCCCATTGAGCCAAGCCCCTATCGCTATTGATGAACAGATTAGAAGTCGTGATGTTTGGAAGTTGATCGTTAAAACCTATCCTGTGAGCAATACACGTTACACTGTGCAACTTAGTGAAGGTAGAACTTCATGGGCTACAGGTTACGATATTAACGATTTAACATTGGCGGCTAGCCAGTTCATTAATAATTGTGAGCAATCAACTAAAACACTTGTTGAACATAAACCAACAGGTAAACGCTTTAAATATTCTTTTAAATTGGTATAATCTCATATCTCATAAACCACGAAAGGGAATATAAAACAATGTCATCATCTAAGAATTTTGTAACAGGTGTTGTGATTTTTTCATACTTTAAGTTATGGACGGCTACACCTTTTGAGGCTGGCGATGAACCTAAATTCACCGTTAGCCTTTTAATTGATAAAACAGACGCCCAAACCCTTAAAACCATTAAAGAAAACTACGACCAAGTTTTAAACGCTGACTTTGAGGGTACACTCCCTTATGGTGCAAAACCTGGGTATTTAATTGATGGGGCGGTGCGCTATCCTAACGACCCGTTTTATGAAGGTAAATGGATTTTAAACTGTAACCAGAACGCTGATAGACCGCCACAAGTTCTTGACGAAAACAGACAGCCTATCATGGATAAATCACAAGCTCATAGTGGTTGCATTGGTCATGCCTTAATTTCTTTTTATGGCTATCAAGGCGGTTCTAAAGGTATTGGTTGCTCTATCCACGGTGTTATGATTACAGGAAAAGGTGTAGACCTTGGGGGCGGTTCTGTTGATGCTGCCGCCGGGTTTGCTGATGCTGGTATCGGTGGTGATGCACCTGTACAACCACCTGCACAACAGCCAGCGCAACAGCAACCAGTACCACCGCCAAACAATGCACCTACGCCACCACCTGCAAAACCTGCCCCTAATTTAAAGCAGGAATATATAGACCAGGGTTACACCTATCAAAGTTTTATTGATAGTGGTTGGACGCATGAACAGCTTGTTGAAAGTGGGTATTGCGACGCTTAAAACGTCAAATTAATATTAGGTTCATTGCCAAGGGTTTAAGGTTCATATCTCAAACCCTTTTTTAATTCCAAAGGATTCAAATTATGACCGTGAAAATGCTAGACGTTGAATGCTATATAAATTTTTTCCTTGTGATGTTCTTGCAAGATGGGGAGATTCATAGTTTCACAATATATAATAATGAAATTACAAGCCAATTTGCACACAAAAACCACCACGTAATCAATACCAAGGAAAGTCTAAAATACTTTCTACATCAATCCACCAACATAACGTTTAACGGTATTAACTATGATAATTTAGTGGTTGATAGATCATTAAAAGATGGTGTGATGAATGTTGCACTAAAACATATGACTGATGATATTATACAAAGCCATAGAGGATGGTGGGTTAACCGCCGTAAATATGACCTTGATTATAGCTCCAAGTATGACAATATCGACATCATGCAATTACCGATAGGCATGGCAAGCTTAAAGACTTATGGCGCAAGGTTGGGGCATAGAAAGCTACAAGAACTACCTATTGACCCAATGGAAGTACTTAACGTTGAACAGGCACAAATTATATACGACTACTGTATTAATGACGTTAAAATCACCGAATTACTCTATAACCACTGTAAACCAGCCATTGCCATCAGGGAACAAATAGGCACTGAATACAACATTGATGTGAGGCACAAGTCAGATGCTCAAATTGCAGAAGCAATCATTAATGTGGAGTATGGGCGCCGCCACGGTTTCAAGCCAAAAAAGGCAAAGTATAAAGCAGGGCAGGTCATACGGTTTAAACCACGGGACTATATAAAGTTTAAAACGCCTTACCTACAAGATGTATTGCAGGTATGCATTGAGGCTGAATACAAGCTATCAGCAAAGGTAAAACTGACAATACCGCGCAAGGTTGGGAAGCTTTTAACTATTGGTGATAAAAAGTATAAATTAGGCATTGGCGGACTTCATTCTGTTGATAAGCCGGGTATTTTCCATAGTGGGAATGGTCGCCGTATCTTTGAAATTGATGTGGGTAGCATGTACCCTGTAACCATAAAAAATGGTGGTGAATATCCGAAGGCAATGGGGGCGTTTTTCTTTGAAATATACAATAAATTTATCAAGCAAAGACTATCAGCCAAAGAACGATTAAAGGTAGAAAAAAATCTTGACGATAAAACAAAGAGTTATTTAGAGTCGTTAATACAGATAGTGAAGATCATATTAAACGGTCTATATGGTAAGTTTGGAAGCCCTTATAGTATTGTTTTTGCCCCTGAATTACTCCTATATACCGCGATGACAGGTCAATTAAGCCTATTAATGCTTATTGAGGAGTTCCACCTTCACGGAATCCCTGTATTATCCGGCAATACTGACGGGATTGTTTTAGATTGTGACGCTGCACAAGAAAAACAATGCTTTGAGATTGTCAACCATTGGGAGCAAGAAAGTGGTTACACAATGGAGCAAACCGTTTATAAAACGTATGCGCGACGTGATGTTAATTCATATTTTGCCTTAAAAGAGAATGGCAAAATAAAGCGCAAAGGCTTATTTAAAAAATATGATATTGGCAAGAATCAAGCCTTCAATATCTGTCAGGAAGCGGTTATTAATAAAATACTCTATGATCAACCAATAGAAGAAACCATTATAGATGATCAATATACTATTGATGATTATGTGATGTTAACCAAGGTTACAGGCGGCGCACACAAAGACGGTGAACATATTGGGAACGTGGTTAGGTTCTACCGCTCAACGTTGACAGATACCCCCATAAATTACGTTAAAAATGATAACAAGGTTGGTAGTTCTGACTGTTGTATCCCTATTATGGATTATGATAGTATGACACCACCACTAGACATAGATTATCAATTCTATGTTGATAGAGCTTGCGAACTATACGATAAAATAATTTAATGAATACACCGCCAATTATTAAACCAGTTAAAAAAGAAACTGAAAAACAGATTGAAACATACCTTTTTAAACAGGTAAAACAAAACGGCGGTTATTGTCTAAAGTTCACAAGTTCCACTATGCGCGGTGTTGCTGACAGGCTGGTATTAATGCCTAATATTATTGTTTTTGTGGAGTTGAAAACAACCAGTGGTCGACTGTCAGCACACCAAAAAGTATTTAAATCTATCCTATCTTCTTTAGGGTTGCCATACATTGTTATTAGAAGTAAAAAAGGTGTAGACGCTTTTATAAACTCATTGGATATACACACCGTTACCAAAAATAAAACTGGTAAATAAAATGGTCTTTGAATTATCGCTGGAAAACCTGCACGATTATCAGGAATTAATTGTTAATCAAGTTTTATGCAATAATAAACGCATGTTGTGGGTGGATATGGGTTTAGGTAAAACTATTTCAGTATTAACCATAGTAAAGTGGTTTCACGCCATGCAAAATGGCAACCACAAGTTTTTAATCGTTGCCCCTGTTAAAGTAGTCCAACTGGTTTGGAAGCAAGAAACGGCTAAATGGGAACACACGCATAATATAAAAGTGTTGGGCGGTGACAGTACCGCCAAAAAACGACAAGATAGCCTGTTTAGCGATCATGATATTTATCTATGCAGTTATGAATCTCTGGGATGGTTACAAGCTCAATTAGAACACTATTACCTTAAAAAAGGTTTACCATTGCCGTTTTACGGGATTGTTTATGATGAAATAACCAAGATGAAAAACCCCAAATCTAAGCGGTTTAAAGCATGGTCTATGATAAGCAATAAGTTTCAATTCCGCCTTGGTATGACTGGTACTCCTATGCCCAATGGGTATGCTGATTTATGGTCGCAATACTTTCTTGTCACCAATGGGCATACATTGGGGTTCTTTTATGACGATTATATGACCGAATATTTTAAATTAAAACTTGGTTATAATGGCGGACGGAACTATAAGATATATGAGGAAAAACCAGATACAGGTGATAAAGTTGCTGATTTAATAAAGGATGTTACCTTGGTTATTTCTGTTAAAGATCACGGGCAAAATTTAAATCTACCCACTGTCACCTATATTAAAAGACAAATAAAACTTACCAATAAAGTTGATAAACAGTTTGCCAATTTAAAAAAAGACCTTGCAACACAATTATCCGATGGTTCTGAATTGGTCGTTAAAAATCAAACCGCCTTATTAAGTAAATTACTGCAATTTTCAGGCGGCCGGGTTTATAATATTCCTGACTTAGAGCAACCAGAACACCGCGTTATTGAATACGTCCATGATGAAAGCTTTAATGCATTGGATGAAATGCTGGAAGAACTAGGGGATATTAATGTCTTAATCTGTTACATGTTCAACTTTGAAAGAGAGGAAATTTTAAGGCGTCATGATGATGCAGTTTGCTTAACTGGTACAAGTCCAAAAGAGGCTATTAGAATAATAAAGGACTTCGAGACGGGAAAAATAAAAAAACTACTAATTCACCCCGCAAGTGCTGGTCATGGTTTAAATCTGCAAAAGGCATGTAGTACGTTGATATGGTTTAATGTGCCGATGTTTGATCTTGATTTATGGCAACAAACTAACGGACGTGTAAACCGCCAAGGGCAACAACAGGCGGTACGAATATTTATCATGCAGCGTAAAAATACTATGGATGATGTTGTGTACAAATCCCTGGTTCAAAAACAAAGTAGAGAGGAAGGAATAAAAGATTTAATTAATGTACTTTGTTAATTTTATGTTCACCTGGTGTTGATATAATAAACCCATAACAAAGCAACACTACTTAAACATAAAAAGAGATAATAAGAATGATTAAAAATATATCCATAGCAAACACATTAACTTACATCATTTTATTCTTGGCTGGTTTCTTACTGATGAATGGTGTAGATAATCTTTTTCATAACGTAGATGGTGGTTTTGGTATTAAGGTGTTTATCGGCTATTTATTCACTACCCCATATACTTTAATAAAAGATTGAAATAGCCATAAAAGCGAAACCCCGTTATATGATCAGTATACCGGGGTTTCTTTGTTTTCCATTTGACAAACTGCCGCGAACAATTTAATCTAAAGGCTCAACTAAAACAATGAGGAAATTATACTATGTTGAATAGTACCCACGCAAGCGCTAATTCTAGCAATAAGCAAATCAAAACCCGTGCAAAGCAACCTAATCAGTATACTGATTATACCGTAAAAGGTAATATAGGTTATATATCACAAGCCATTAAATCAATGGCGGCAATAGGTGGGGCTGGTGCAAGGGCTTATATATTATCTAAGGCTAATTATAAAATTACAGATAATACATTCCCCGCTGCTGAAATTAAAAAGCGTGATAAGGTTATATCCTGACGGATTAGACCTATCTAAAGCTAAGGACGAAGTGGAAACCTTGCATATGTTGATAATCTTGGAAGCTATGACCAAAATCCGCGTCAAGCCCCTCCTCTTTAGGGAGGGGAGGATGTCAATGTTAGGGGTTATTTAAAGGTAACTCCGAATTTAAAACCAGTTGACAAATAAATGATAAACACCTATCATCACTATTGAGTGATTACGTGCAAATCATGACCCCTGAAAGACTACAATCCGCCCCAATCGGTTGTAGTCTTTTTTATTGGGTATTTCAAAAGTCAAGTTATTTCTGACAAGCGGTATGTCAAATTATTTCAGACAAACGGTAGGTAAAAATAAAAATAAAATAGGTGTCATTATGAAATCAGCTTTTTATCAAATCTGTTCATTCATCGGAAACGAAAAAGAAATAGATAACGCAACGATAACTGATGGTGAAACATATTCAATATATATATTAGAAAGAGTCAAAAGATATTCAAAGGTAAAGTATACAAAACATTTGATATATCAAATGTACATTACCTTGAAACCGGAACAGGTGCTTTTGCTTCTCTACTAGAAAAGATAGAAGCAATACTGGAAGGGTCACAAAGAAAAATATATATCGAAAATATCACCCTATAATAATTGTTGATGTACCCAGGGTAGGGGCTTCACCGATGATCTCCCCATCTTTAATATATACATTAGTCCCAATAGTACCCGCCCCTATAACTCTCTGTGTGCCACCGTCAACCAGTGCCACAAGGGAAGTATTATTACTGACGCTCGATACATTCCCCACTAGCACTGGTTGTTCTGGAACAATATTTTTAAATTTAATATATCTGTTCCCTGTATCCTCTGCAATACTGATGCTTTGTTCCACCTTAGATAGTGATGCTGATATTGACAATGAAGAAACCACACCGTAATGAATGAACCCATCAATAACCACCTGGGCAAACGTCCCCACACCTATCAAATCAACTGTTGACCCATCCATAAAGGTCGTTAGGTCTGTTGCTAAGGGTTGGTCGTAACCACCCGCTATTATGCGCTCACCTAATGCCCTTAAACCTACTGCATCAGTCATCAGTGCATTAAATGTTGTTTCTGCAAGCCTATCACCTGCCGTCCCTGTACGCCTCACAAGCGCTAGCTCACCACCAATAGCCTCACCATGAACATATACCCCATTGGGTTGATAGGTTGTTGTAGGCTTTTCTGTGTAGCTTATAATGGCGGTATCAGGGATAACAATATCAGGGGCAGTAATACCAAAGTTCCAAGGTAAAACGGTGTAGCGTGGTTGTATGGTTATTTCCTTTGCGTCCGTAGTTGGCACAAGCACTGCACCAATTTTTTTACAGACATCAAGTACAGCCTCTATTCTGGTCATGTTTGAATAGCTGTATGCACCGCCGTCTACGTTCCACGTTGGAAAATTCCAAACCACCGTCCAATCATTAGGCATTATCGTATCTACAAGCTGTTGTACTGTTGCTGTTGTGCCTTGGTTAAAGCTTTCTTTTCTTTCGTATGGCAAACCTAACAAAGCAGTTAATCCGCGCCCATTTAAGCGTATATCACTGCTTGCAAAGCGTTTGCTAACACTCACTTTTTCTACAATGAAATGCCACGTTGTACCGTTTATGGTTACTCTAATTTCTTTACCAGTACCATCATTGGCAGGTTTAACAAGACTAACCTGTGAATCGTCTATTAATGCTGCATTGAATGACCATGAATGCGAATCAGCATCAAAATTAATACTAACATTGCTGATATGAATTGCTGTTGTGTCATCGTCTAAAGTACATGTGATTGTATTCTGCATGGTATAAAACGTTTGTATTGGTATATTATAAGTCGAACCAGATGGCGGTGTTGTTGGTGGTACTGGTAAAGGTGGATCAATCAATGGCGTATACCCATTTGGCGGAGTATTTGCATACTGGAACTTGCTACAGTTCTTAGCGTTGGAATAATCGCCCACTTGCTTTTTAGCATCTATTTTATTTATTAATAAAGATTTACTAGTGTACGACGATCTTAAACTCCATGAACCGCCTGAGAATATAAATTTCCTTGATAGCCAATAATAATCTTGGTTAAATACGAAATTATTATCGAAAAAATAATCATTAACACCATTCTGATATAGTCTGACGGCATGTCGTTGCGTGTCGTTGTCAACATCCTTCTCACAAAAACCATTAAATAAATACGTCCCTGACTGCCTGTCAGCACATGCTTTTATATCAATGGTTGAAGCTTCCACCGTTTCAATACAAAAATCATCAGTGATAGTGCTTGTATTCTCACCCTGGGCGCAAGTTTCGCGGTCGATAATATTGGCTTCCTCCAATATCGACTTAAAATCATTGACCACGACAACCGTATTATCAACAGGCGCACAATAATCATTAACCAGTTTATCACTATTCTGTTTCCCAGTATCAAAACCGCCAGTTAATGACGTGGAATCCTGGGCCCTGGTTTCTTTTTTGGATGATGACGGCCGGGCTTTGACATTTACAGAACATGCTACACTTACTACAAAACGGTTGACATTAATATCATACTCACCCACACCACTAACGACAATATCCGCCGTATTAAATGCCCCGTTCGCTGTGTTGAATTCTTGATCGGCACGTCCTAATATCGAAACGTCATCAGTGGTAATTGCACCTGTACCCGCTGGATAAACATCTGCATCACCATTGAAGCTTACAAGGTCGGTGGTTAATGCACCATTACCCTCTACTGCGATTAAGCCCGTGCCAGCGGTGACGTTATCATCAGTAATAAATGCACCATTGGCTAGTATTGCTTGATCGCCAACACCAGCAATCACCACGTCATCAGTGGTAAATTGTCCAGTTGCTTCACTGATTATTGAGGCTTCACCATTGATAATTATTTCAGTGCTGAAAGCGCCAACACCTTCTACAATTATTACGCCTTGACCGTTTATAGTGGTGTCGGCAATGAATGCGCCTTCACCTAATAGGGCGTTTTCACCTTCACCATTAAAGGTGGGGTTATCAGTGGTTAATGCACCATTCGCCAGTAGTGTATTTAAGCCTTCACCATTGAAGATGGGGTTATCAGTGGTTAATGCACCTTCACCCCTTAGATCATTATCACCTTGCCCGTTAAAGACAACATTATCTGATGTTATATCACCTTCACCTAACAGGCTGAACGCTGCACTACCTGCAAAGGTATTGGGGTCGGTAATGGATGAACCTTCACCTAATAGGCTGAACGCTGCACTACCTGACACACCAACGTTATCAATTAGGAGATAACCTTCACCATCATAGAATTTGACGCCTGATGTATCAGGGTTAAATTCCAAATCTTTTAACCCTAATTCACTGTCAGTAAAATCTAAATCCGTATCACCAATGTCAAGAGGCGGTACATAATCTTTATTAAACTCTAAATCACCTAACCCACTGGTGAAGTTAACAAAGTTTAAATCATAACTTAAGGTTGTTGTATCTTCTGATCTAGTTACACTAATTGATAATGCTGTATCATTGGTATTAAATTCTAATGCAGCACCGCCTGTTATGGTGTCTTCCTGAGCAAAATCTAAAGAAGTCCCACTTCTTCGTTGTGGTATTCTTTTTTTGACGATGCCTATTTTAAAATTTAAATTAGCCATATCACATTAATTCAGGTAAAACCCTATCATTTATCACAGCATCGTATGTAGCCTCGTAATCCCATGCAATCAGTGCATATTCTTGATATTTAAGATTATAAAATCCATAAGAGCCATCAGGATTACTGAAAATTTCCCTAATAGGTTTCATTTCATCCCTCAAAAACAACGTAACACGCCTGGAAGTTCCCACGGCGTTTATTGTAACATTGCCTTCAATCTTATAGTCACCAGATTGATAATCTATTGATTTTTTCACATTACCACGTAATACTATACCACTCATGCCCAATCATCCAAAGAAACGAAAACCATTGCCACTGTTGATGTACTTGTATTAAGTTGCATCATTACAGGCATAACCAACTCCCCATCATCAAGGTTAAAAGGTACAAAATTTAACGAATCTTGATTAGCTAAGCTTAGGGTGTTGGTTTGAACGTAATATATCCCGCGCAATACACCTTTCAAGGTTGTACCATCCCTCATATATATTGGGCTAACCACATGCCCGCCGCTGTAGCTTGGATAAGCTAAACCACTTGTCACCGTACCTGAATGAGACGCTTGTCTATACCCTGCATGAAATATTGTAGCAGGGTTTGTTGGCTCATTGTTTTTGTCTGCTGCAAATCTCCAATCATCATCATTTACATTTTCAATAAAAAAAGTGTTTCCATCATCACTATTCGATGCACTATCAGAAGAACCCATAATACACGGGAACGGATCAACACTACCAAATGATTCATAGTCCCCAAAACCTAATGGTACAGGTCTAACAGCAGCACTACTAGACCTTGCAACCCCATAATAAAATGTTTTATCGTCACCGAAAAAATACCAACTATTACCCGAATTATTCCATTTTTTAATCCAGTGATTAGCCCTTGTAAATATTGGGTCTACACCTGTATCAATATCAGACATAGTTCTATACCCCTGTATCGGGGCTTCGTAACCTGTTACCGTACCACTATCTTCTAGTCTAAAATAATAACCGGACGCCTGTGGGTTTAGCGATTGATAAACAACCTTATTATTTGGTATATCTTCAAATGCTTTACTCCAACCTAAAGGGGCTACTTTGGCGGTAATCACTGAACCTGTAGTTGCACTTGCTGGCGCACCTGCATCAATGGTGAATTCTAGTGTATTTGCATCAACAACATTTGTAACCCTGAACTCTCCATTATATTGACTTTCGTTAGCGCCTGTTATTTCCAAGACACTATGTAAATCATAATTGTGACTACTACCTGTAACCAGTGTAGCAGTGCCAGAAGATTGTGTTATTGATGATACGATTTTAGTATTAAAACCATCCACCAAACACGCATTAAACATGGAAATCAACGCACCTGCTGTTATATCCCCTTGTGGCGCATCTGCCATTGTGGAACGGTAAAATTTTGTATTAGTGTTCATTTATTCACCTATGGTATGAATGGACTATGTGATATTGGTTGTATTATACGCCCTACAACCTCAAAAACGGCTATATAATCATTGGTCAATCCTGAAACATTCCATTCAGGTTCATTGACGTCAGACAACCCGCCAGATATACACCTAAAATAATAAGGATTTATAGTTGTATCTGTTGGTAAAACAAGCTCATTAAGGGCGTATAATTTGGAAGGTTTCCATACATCACCTTGATTGGGTATAACAATTATGAAATGTGGAATACCTAACAACGATCTCAAATCTAATTGAAATAAATTATTAGTTGTTTGTGAACTGGATGTTAAAGAACCATCAATTATACTATAAGCATAAGCAAACCATTGTTCTACATCAAATTGGCTTGATATTATACCATCAAAAACACCTTTTATTTTACTACCCAAAAGGTAAGAATTATATAAGGTGTTAGCTTCTTCAGCAGTGATAGCGCGTTCTACAATGGCGCTATCGTCGATAGCGCCTTCATAACCTGATCCAAAAGTAAGACCAGCAGAACCGTTACCCGAAAAACCGCCAATTGTGGCATTATGCGTTGACTCACCGTTAACATAGATATTAAAATCACCCCCTGATTCAGCAGTTACAACCATGAAAGTTGTAATACTATCATCCCTTGGTAAAACTACACTATATGGTGTGGTATCGTTTATAGTAACCCTAATATCACTTCCTGAAACATTCGATTCTATTGAAAATGTTAAACCAGGATTATTAAGTTGTACTACATTTCCGCCTGATGATTGAGTTTTAAAGGTGGTTATAATAGTAAATTCAGTTGTTATACTGTTTGGTACTATCACAGGTGCATCTGCATAACTTGTTGAACCATCAAAAAGTACAGAAGTGCCGACACCATCCGACGGGATAAGCGTGTCATTCTCGAATGCCTGTATATTAGTGTAAACACCATCATTGCCATTTATTGAATCATCAATAAAAACCGCGCCACCCGCTTCGTTAAATTGATAATATGCAAGTGGTGATAATGAATTCATTGCTATACTGAGTAATGGGTATATAGAACCACCACTTAGAAAAGAATTGTATATACTAGATACTTCTCCAGGACTCAATACCCTGTTGAACATGGCGGTATCATCTATTGAACCATTTAGAGAAGACGCTCCGCCAGTGTATGAACCTATGTTTACAACTTCGGTTACAACAAAACCTGTTGTAACCCCAATACTACCAACTCCTACCAATTCACTATCAATATATATTAATATCTGGTCATCACTTTTAACGGTTATAACCAAATGTATTACCTCATAATCACCTTTAGTTGCATAAGTATTTACAAATGTACCCTGAGAGTGCAACAAAATAACTGTTATAGAATTGGTACTCACACCAATTCTAAGATCATGATTAACACCCCTAACACCAAACAATGATTCATTGTTAGAATTTATTGTTTGATAATTAATCATTAATGAGTACTCATTAATGATAGAACTAAGTGTAGAAGTTGGTGCGCTAATAAAGCTCGAACCATCGAACTCTAAACAAGTTCCCACCCTATCACTAGGTATTAATGATTGCTGATTGTAAATAACAGTACCGTTTATAGAACCATCATTATTATTTGTTGATTCGTCATGTACAATACTGCCACTTTCAATATCCATTTTGTAATAAAATAATGGATTCTTGAGAATTATATTATTTTCTAGTGATGGGTTTTCAGTCGATAAATAAGCGTTATATAAAAAATCAATATCACCAGGTAATAACTGGTTGTTATATATCGCAATGTCATCAGCTACACCTTGAAATGATTGTGAACCACGAAACGAATAAACCCATATTTTATCATCATTACCACCAGTGAAGCCTGAGTTAAAGCTATTACTACCACCAACATCAACACCGTCTATGTATAATCTAGCAGAATTACCGCTTTTTAACGTGAAAGCGTAATGATGGGGTATTGAAGTATCTACAGGTACGACAACTTGAAACGTCCCCCCTGGGTATCCAAAAGTTACCCTAAAAGCATTTATATCTAAACGAACCGTTAGAAACATGCTTATACTATCTACTTCAACAATACATATGTTAGAAGCATATAACGTGCTAGCTTGAGCTACAAATACAATAGAGAGTTCATCTACAATATCGTTTTGTGGTATGGTTACAGGTGTTTCAACTTCAAGCGCGTTAAATTGGTTGTTAAAAATCGCTTGACCTGTAGGGTTTGATGGTATAATGCTGTTGACATATTGCGGGTTTGTAAATGAAAAACTCGCATGATTGCCGTTACCACTAGAGTCTAATAAAGTAGCTCCATCATCGTCCATTTTGTAGTATGCGCGTGGACTCAAAAAGTTTATAGCTTGAGCATAGGCGGTCATTTCTAACTATTACCCTCTGTAATCTCCAATGATAACATGCGAACGACGCCGCCAGTTTTTACAATAACTGTATTGAAAATGATCGCCGCGCCACTACCTGCAATACCGCACTCCAAGTCCATCACATAGGTATCATCTGAGTCACTAACTCGCGCCCATGCAATAGTCCCGTCAGCATCGGCTGACACGTCATCACTAATAGCATTAAAGGTTAAAACCCCACCCGTCACCGTCCCACATGGGTCTGAAAAATCTGTTGTTGCAAGTAGGGTCTGTGTAGTGATGGCATCACCACCCACGGCAGGCTGTGGGCTAGTATAAAACTCTATTTTACCAGCCGCTGCCCCTGCATCAATGGCGTCCACAATGGCGGTTGCTCGCGCATCGCGTAAAGTTCCAGAAAATCTATTAGGCATTTTAAAATATCCCTTATTAAGTAATATATTAAGTTTCAGTATAGCACGTTATCAGTATAATAAACCCATACCAGAGAACGAGAATAACAATGAAGATACTAGCACCAAAATATAAAAGTAAAGAAAACGAGAAACTTAAAACAATCTACAAAAATCAAAGAAATGATTGTTCTGTAATTTGACATCCTCCCCCAGCTAAAGAGGAGGGGCTTGACGCGGATTTTGGTCAGTTGCTATTGCTTGCAACGTCCCATATGTTGACGCTTATCAAGCATTACATGAAAGTGGTAGAGTTGATAACCAAGGCGTTTATGACAACACTATTTTCAATGCTGTAAAGCTTTTAGGCTACAAAATGGTGGAAGTACCACATAGAAAAGGTCATAAAATCACAACGTTAAACAATATTAACGACCGCTTGAATTTGTCAGGAAATTATATAGCACTTGTACGCGGTCACGCTGCTGCCATATCAGGCGGTTTAGTAGAAGATCATGCCCACGGCACACGCCGCCATGTAACAAACCTATATAAAATCGAAAAATCAGAACAAAAGGCAAAAATTAAAGTTAAGGTTAAAAAGGAAACCAAGAAAGAGAAAGCTAATATAGCAATAATACGCTCTAACGTTATGAAATGCGCGTGGAGAATTGCCAAAGAGCAGGCACATGGTACAAGTCAATCTCCACGGGTTTTCCTCTCTATGGCAATGAAACTAGCATGGGCATTAGTTAAGGAAGCAAACGGAATGTAATAAAAAAATAACTTGACCAGTGGTATGTCAAGTTATCCCATTACTTATGGTGTGTCTACGTCACCCCTAACCTCAAAGCATACATTCAAGTTATCGCTGGTTGCGTCGCCTTGCCCTACGGATTGAATAACCCAAAACGGATAGTTAGCCGCCTTTGTGTTGAATCTCAGTACATTACCAGCCGACCAACCAGAACCCCACCCTGTTGATGGTATGGTGAAATATGGTTCGCTTGTATTAGGGTTTAATGGGGCTATATTGCCTGATATAGAAAGTCCTGTTGCTATCACGCCCACATGCTCCCCAATAACATCTACAATATCGCTAGAAGTAAATGAAATAAGCCAGCGTTCCTCAATACATGAATGATTATCAACAGTTATTGGTGCAAGTACATTATTATAATTGGCGGTTGTATCATTACCTATCAACACGTCATTCCATACGCCAGTAAATACCTGTTGATCAAATGGAACTGATGTAGTAGCGAAAACATCACCATTAATAATGGCACTACTAACAAGCGTTTCGTTTGCAGGAAAATCATGGGTTAATTGTGAACTTAATGTTATCTCACCTGTTATCTGAGCGTCCGTTATTACCGCCAAATCCTCGACACGATCAACAATAGTTAAAGGTTGCGCTAAACCCGTTAAATCCCCCCAATCTACCGTCCCATTATCAAGGTCTACCGTGTACAGGTTAGCATCCACAAGTTGCCCTGCATTATCGTATACGGTGATTTTTGACTGTCTACCTCTGGATAACGTTGTTTGTGTGGAACTTGTGAAGGTGTTTGTTGTTTCACCATCGTGAAGTACTACCACAAGGTTTCCCTCTGTATAAACTGGCACACGTCCATCTGTGGGAAGTCTTACAGGATTAATACCCAAAACACCAGCATCCAAGGGTATAAAGGTCTGTGCTACCGCGTTAAAACGCATTGATTGCCCGTCCACAAGCAATGGCGTGTTAACATCCCCGTCAGCATGGAACTGAACATTCACCACACCAGTTTCATAATCAATAAACCCGTTTATATTAGTATCATCAATAAAACCTGACGAATCAGCAAAGGCGGATAATGTTTGTGATGGCGAACCCGTTACCACTTCAGTATTTGTTGTTTCGTCAAAAGTTGTTGATTCAGTCGATATTGTATCAACAAGTAATTGATAACTTTGTGGTTTTACTGGCGCTTGTGGGACGCGACTCATAACACTAGATACAGGTTTAAATATTGTTGATGTACTACCGCTTAATAATGAATAACCGTTTGTATCACCACCATTCCACGATGTTAAAGTTATGTAACCAGTTACATAATCTATAGTACCTCTTTGAGTTCTTGACCCAGTTGCTGGATTGTGGTCTGAATACATTACACCGCCTTCATCTAAAAGCTCACTATTACCAACAACAAGGCTTATAGAGCCGTCATGTATTGACTGTACATTATCCCTATTTAGTATTGTTAGTAATACAGTTGCATCTTCATTAATTGAAGTAGCGGCACTATTGGCGTTAGCATGAGCTACAACAGTGATAGATTCATTACTATTATATAAAAAATTCCTAGTAACTAACTGGCGACTATTAAAAACTTCGCGGGTATCATCTTTATACTCAAGATAAAAAAGATGCCAGATCGTTATCCTACCTACAACAACAGTTTCATAAACATTCTCATAAATATCTGCATTGAATGTACTAGGTATGGTCACTACACCTGTAGCATAGTCAATACCATATGCCCCACTACCATCACTATCTAAAGGATCATTAACAAATATATAATCAGCATTATTATCAATTATTATTCCACCAAACCCGTTATCTTTTAAAGTTAGTGTATGGTTTGTCTTTAAATCATTTCTTCCTGCATAAACTCCATCATACCAAGATGATGACGGGGAAATAGTTAATTTAATCCTTAGTGAATGCGGTTCTATATTGGTTAAACCTGTATTTATCACTATCTCTTTATTACCTGTAACCGTTTCATTTAATAGGGATAAATTTATAGCATCGACCTTGTTATAATTAATAGTATACGTTGTATCAACATCAGCTATAACATTGGGCGCTACATTTAATTCTTTTGTGATAGGGTCATAGTACCCCTGAGCATCACCAACCAGCAAGCCATCACTCCCCATACTGGCGTTTCTTGCTGTACCATCATTCCATGATAACGTTAAGGTGTCATGATCTAATGTTTTTGTGTTATCGCCATGTAATGAAAACCTATGATAGAATTTATCATTATCACCTAATAACCCACTTTGTATATCTTCTGTCCAAACAAACAATATCTGTGTATTAGCATCAGGTATAGCACCTGTTGTTATGCTAACCGTACCAGTATCATAATTGATTGTACCTGAACCTATACCAGACTCTAATCCAGCTAGTCCGCCCGTTCCGTTATCGAATAAGGTATACCATTCACCGACTGCCCGATAACTAACACGTAAAGATGTACGCAAAGGGAAAGGCTTTAACGTTATAGCCCATACAAAACCCCTGTTAGCCGCTGTGACTTCCAATGCAGCGGAGTTGGTCGCAAGTATGGGATCAACAGCCGGGGTAAATGTTACGGTCTTATTTCCTGTGTAAATTGGTGAGTTAGAAGCAAATGAAGCAACTCCAGCGGAATAATTAATAGTTCCGATGGTTTGACCGCCTATGATTAAATTACCACCGTCATCACTTATAGTCCCACCTGATACGCTTATAGATAATGAATCTGGCGTACATGCCCGACCAAGGTATATATTGGTTAGAGGATTGATAGTATTATTAAATGCAAAGCTTAATTGACCGTTTGACGTGGTAGAAAGTGATGTTGATTCACCTGCAACATTTGCATCAAGTATAGCCGTTTCCTGTAGTGATGACGGTATTAATTGAGTAAAAATACTATCAACTTTAACGCTTAAATCGCCAATATCACCTTGCTCCACTAGCGGACGTGCGCTGTAATATTGGGCGGCATTCGCTACAACGGTGGTTTTAATCGTGGCATATGGGCTAATAGTGTCCTCTCTCGTTACTTCACTACCAATAAAATCATAATCTAAACCTTCGGTAATTTCTAAGGTTACAATCTCCCGTGTGAATGCACCCTGGGTATCAGTAAAGGTGCGTGTTTCAACATCCACACGCACAATTTTAATATATTGAAATTCTAAATCTGAATTTTGCGATAAATAAAGAACATCCCCGGGCCCAGGAACTGGTGTGGTGTCGTTCTGAAAAATACTAACTACTTTTGAATCTTGAAACTGAGTAGCCCAAAGGAAGCCGCCATAGTTTGCCCCTTTTGCGCGGTAATTTTCAACACGCGATACGGCATTACCACGGCGGTCGTAATGGTCGCCAGTGTCAAAGAGTGTAACACCGATTTGTGTATCCTCTGGTAATTTTGAGATGATGACATGTGAACCCAAATACTTGTCTTGTGTTTGGGTATCAACAGCGCCATATAATTTCCGCATATTGACCGCGCCAAACGCTCTATCAAGTGTTGATACATCATCAAAAACATTATTGGATTGACCATCAATCACCTGTTGTCCTGTCACCAAACCGCCACCGTTTTCGGTATCGTCCATAGTGTCAGATTTTAATAATAAAACGTTTCCTGATTGTATTGTCATTTTACCAGCCTTTGAAATATGTTATATTGGCAAAACGTGCTTCGTCACACGTCCGCCCCTATTAATTTAGGGGTTTAAACTTCAAGGAAATTTAACGATATTTTATAGAACTCTGTCCCGTCGGGGTCTGAGCAACCTTTAATTGTTGAAGCCTCAACAGCGCCACCGCTTGCCAATCTATCGAAAACCACGTTATAGGTGTTGCCGTTGTATGTTAAAACCATAGGATTGTCTGCTGTATCAACTTTGGCATAAATAGATTCTAATGTTGCCCTGTCAATCCATGCGTAATCATCACCACCTTTTAACGCTATTTTACGCCCTGCGGTTTGTTTCCCTTCTTGAACTATCAAGCTACCTGATACGCTTATATCTTGCGTTTGTGTGACAGCTTGCCAGTTAAACTCATTAGTCCATATTAAATCATCAGGGAGTGCTATAGCGTCTAAGGTATTCATTACACCGCGTTACCGTTTTCAGTTAAATCATTTATAAATATATCTAACATATTATCATCTTTAAAACTACCTGTAACCGCGTTTCCTTCTAACAAGAAAGTGATATTAACCCGATCATCAACAGCGCTTGAAGCTTCACCAGTTGACGGTGTGGCGGTCGTTGAAACACTATCACCTATAGAGGCTATATTGCGTGATAATGATCGTGTTATAGTACCGACATCAGGCGCTTGCTGATTACTAGTAGTCGTAACGGTTGGTTGTTCTGACACACTTGGTTTATCTATCAACCTTTGGCGGCGTTCCTTTAAACTGGCAATATTCATAGCCGCCCCAATATCACCACGACGGGCAAGACTCAACATAGTACCATTAATTAAATCAATGCGGCTTATTTCCCGTCTTGTTTTCCCTTCTAATGCTGGCAAAGATTTAATGATATTTTCCAGAACACCAATCACATTATCAATTTCAGCCGTTCGCCTTTGACTTTTAGCGCTGGATAGCAAGCTACTATATTTATCTTGCAACCGTTCGACACTGCCGCCACGGTTAAAACCTTTAACGATACCTTGATTGAGCATTTCAAAGAATGGCAAGCCTTTTTCTCTAACTACCTCTTTTCTAACGACGAACTCACCTGGTTCTAATAGTGCGGGTACAACATCGCCACCACCATAACCTGATATAGCACCGCCTGTATTTAAGCCGACAGGTTCTTGAGCAGGACGTATGACGGTTATACCTGGGTCTAGTTGATCGGCTGCGGAAGTATTTTTGTCAATTTGCCCCTGCAACCTTGCAATTCTTGCCTCTATTTCGTCAAGAACCTTAATAGCTTTACTAGCATTAATGGTTAATTCTATTTCTCGTTGTTTTATTACCATATCGTCAATAGCATTTATACTACCTTGATAATCTTCTAGCGATTTTTGACGGGCTTTTATGGTGTCCATGATTCTAATTTTTTCTGCTTCGTTTTGCTTTATTAAATTCTTGTTAGCAGTTACCGCATTATCTACCGCCTGTTTATACAATATTATGGCATTATTTATATTATTCCTTGCCTCAAGTTCCGCCGCGCTACCAACTTCTAAGGTTTTTGCTCTATCTTTTTCTGATTTGATCAAATTCTCAAGGTCATCTATAGCGGTTTCGTTAACCTCTTTTATTTCCTTAGCATTTTCAATTTGATTTAACTTAGAAGCTTCACGCAATTTATCAGATATTTCTACCCTCTTTTGTTCCGCCTTGGCTGATTTCTCAAAATCACTTAATGTTTCATCGCTTAAAGATGATAAAAAGGAACTACTACGCTCTATAAGACCTTTTATACTATCACTGCTTTCACGAATTCGAGATAATGCGGCTTGTTGTGCTTCGGTTAATGACTCTATATCAGATTTCAATAAATCTATTATTTCAACATTTAAAGCTCTAATAGCCTTTGCTTTATCTTCCTCTAGTTTTATTCTTGCGCCGTTCTTTTGTTTGGCGGCGTCAATTTCTATATCAAAACCTTTTGTGATAGCTGTTAATGTTTGCTGTAGGAAATTTATATTATTATCACGTCTTGATTGATTTGTGTCTTTCTCTACTTGTGCAATTTGAGCGTTAACCCTTGCTATTTCCGCCGCTTTTTTATCCTCAAGGTCGAAAACTTCTTGATTAAATCTATCAGTTGACGCTATTTCAGCATCAAAATTATCATTGGTAATTTTTAATTCACGCTCAAGAAAATCTAGCGTTCTATTAAACTTTTCTTCTTTGAATTCCTTATCTAATTTATTCAATTCATTATTTAAGGTTATTTCATTATCAATATTGTCGCGTAGTGAAGCCTTTCTTATTTCAAGCTGTGCCTCTAAAAATGTGGTTTGTGATTCTATGGAATCTCTAACCTGCTGCACTTGTGCCGCATTAATTTCTTGCTGTTTTTTGAATAATTCCGCCCGTGTGTCAAGTAGTTTCTTTTCTTGAATCGCTAACCTTGCTTGAGCTTTTTCTATGGCAGTTTTTAATTTTTCATAAGATTGAATCCTTAATTCATCCTGGGTCAATTGCTTTTTTGTTGCCTCAATACTTTGTTTAGTGGCAATACCCAGGGCTACATCCATTTCGTCGTTTATGCGCTGGAATTCTTTGCTAATATCAACACTAGGTGCAATGAGTCCAAGACCTCTCAAAACATCACCAAACGCTGATACAGTGCCAAATAAAGCCCTAAACGTGACATTTAGTACACCGCCTGTTTTTTCTAACCCTAAAAGCCCTTTTATCGCTTCAACTGGATTGCTAAGGATTACAAAAAGCTTTTTAACCTGTGCTTCTAATGCCCTCAATCCAACCTCAAAATCAATGAACTTGCTGGCAAACTCAAAGGCAATCAAGCCAATTAAACCAGGTAAGCCAAATAGTGCCGCCCCGAATCGCTTAAATACACCAGTTGCTTTCTCTGTCAGGGTGATGTTCTTTTTTACTTCCTTGTTGTAGTCCCTTGTTCTATTTTCGGCTGTTGTCAGGGCGTCATTTAATACCGCCCCTGCTTTGGCTTCCTTTTGAATATTCCGTTCTAATCTACTACCTGATGCCTCAAGCTGTTGTTGGACTCTTAGTTGTCTAGCTTGTGCCGATGCCAGTTGGTTTGCTAATGCAATTTTTTGGTCTATGCTTTTTGCCTCACGTTCCTGCGCTTGCAAGTTTGCAATAGTTGCTTGTAGTGTTGCTTGTTCAGTGCGTAAATCAGCCGCTTTTTGTATGGCTAGTTTATTGTTATTTTGAATTTCCAACAAATCAGCCTTTGCTTTATTCGCGGTGGCTTGCATTTCCGCTGCTGTAGCCTTTGCTTGCGTGGCGGCTAATGCGCTTTCAGCACGTTGTAAGGTTGCCACTTCCTGCGCTTGCTGGCGTCTTGCTTTTATATTGTCAGTAATACCTTTGGTTTGTTTAATGATGGCACTACCAAACTTTAAAAGCAGAAAAGCACCAAATACCTTTAATGCAGTTGTGGCAACCGCCACGATAGCCCCAAAGTTTTCAGCAACAAGATTTAAAGTTTTTGCTATTTCACCGTTTGCCTCTGAAAACTCACCAACGGTTAACGCCCATTGTGTGCGTAAGTTTTCAATAGATCGGGCAATGGTTAAGGGTATGTTTTTACTTTCTTCTGTGAGTGCTTCGGATTGTTGTAATAGTGCCTTTGTCACTATATCGCTGGTCAATTGCCCTTGTTGTGCCATATCGCGCAACGTACCAATGCTAACACCTAAGCTATCAGTTAAAGCTTTTATAAGTCTGCCGCCATTTTCAGCAATACTATTAAATTCATCCCCACGAAGGACGCCAGATTGCAAGGCTTGACTGAATTGGAGCATGACGCTTGCTGCTTCACTGGCAGAAGCTCCAGATATACGCAAAGATTCACTAACCGCCCGGGTTATCTTTAGGGTTTCCTCCTGGGTCCCACCATTATCAAGTATGGCTTGATTAAGGCGTGTAAATATCGTTACAGTTGCCTCTAAATTCGACCCCGTATCTTTGGCAATTTTAACAAGTGCTTCCTGAGCTTTAACCAAATCTTCTGTAGAGTCAGTAACCAACTTTAAGCGGCTTTGTAGCTCGACCATAGTATCAGATACTTTGATCAATCCACCCACAAACCTAAACAGCAAATCAGCCGCGAAGGTTGCTAGAATGATGTCTTTCAATTGGTTTAATTTTTTACCAACTGAATCAAGCCCATTATTAACACTTTTCACACCTTTCTTAGTGGTGTCTTTTAAAGCTATGGTTATTTCTTCGCGTAAACCTGGCATAACTAGCCCTTCTCTTTACTGTTAATATCTTGTATATCCATGAATAAACTCCAAGGGTAATACAAGCAGTTGTGATGCCCAATGCTGCACAATGCATTGACCGCCAAATTGATGTTTTTTAAATTATTTAACATCATTGATTTTCTTAAAACTTTGCTGTAACGCTGGCGGTCTTTCTTACTTGATGATAATAATTTAGGATTGCATTCTATGAAAACTTTAAACAACTCTTTAACCTGTGATGTTTTAAGTTTTCTAACATCATGTTTTGTTTTAATAAAATCTTCACTAATATAGATTAGTGTTTGGGCATTTTCTATTAAATATTCATTATCACAATCAATAATCATAGGGAGCGATTTTAGTATTGTAATAACATCAATCACCCTTAATTCATTAACATCATAGCGATGACGCCCAATTGTGACAGATTTTTTTATCATTTTTTAGCAATCTCTCTAACCAGTTCCCTCAACGTTTCATTTAATTTTTCGTGTTGTTCGTTGCTACTATCTATTTGTTGCTTAAATGTCTCGCTCCATGTCTTGCGTTCTTCCAGATGATCTTCATGCATTTTATTAACAAACTTTAAGAAATGCTTCCC
The DNA here is from genome assembly GCA_964291365.2 of Stappiaceae bacterium. Lineage (GTDB taxonomy): Bacteria > Pseudomonadota > Alphaproteobacteria > Rhizobiales > Stappiaceae > JBDWFY01. Next base: position 16,681 of record OZ219965.1, on the reverse strand, counting down.
TGCTGTCCATAATACAAAAAACAAGGCAAGAATAATTAAACCAGCAAGCCCGTACTCTGCAAACTGTACTATAATTTTTTCTTCCATTAATCATACCCTATTGATGCTATATTGAAAAATAGCAAAAATTCCGCAAAGGTTAAAAGCAAAATGATTACAAGTTCGACCTGAAACATAAAAACATCACATGGCGTGTAAAGATTGTTTAAAGTATTGAAAACTGTATAGAAATGATGTATTGAACTGGTTAATAAAATACCAGCTAATACCTTACCTATTTGCACTTTTAGATGGATAAATACAAGAAATAGGTAAAATGTAATTATACCGCAAAGGGCGGTAATAACTATTAATAATATTATAATAAAATCGTCAAACATGCTTCACCCCTTGTTATATTTACAGATTAATGATTATAGCACTAATCTGTAAATGTTTGGCGCTTAGCTATTGAACTTGTTTTTCAACTTCGTATGCATTACCGCGTGTCGCATCAGTAACCAATAAGCCGTTTAGCTCAAGTGAAACAAATTCCTCTGATAAGAAGTCAGCACCGTTAGCAGGTGTTAATGTGGCATCCCATGCATTGATAACAAGACCTTCATCTGGACGGGCTAAATTATGACCAACCAACATTAAAGCACCTTTAATGCTTGAATCAGTGCCGCCAGTGATTTTCTGCGAACTGTACGAAGCATAAGTATAATCAAGCTGCAACTCTTCACCATCTGTAATAGTGCCAGTTGCTAAAATCTTAATTAAGCCTAATTGTGCATTCTCAATCACATAATCAGTGTTTTCTGTATAAGTCGTTGTACCAGGTTGATCTTTAACAACAACAGCGGAGATTTCACGATTAGCGGCTTGCAAAGATGCGCCCAATTTAGCAAATGCTTGTTCTGCTGTGACGGTTGAACCTGTTACGTTAACCGTTGATTCAGTACCAAGTAAAGAATAAACCAACGCTTCGTCAACATCATCAAGCGTTACCGCTAGATTTGTTTCACCTTTGATTGATACAGCATCCAAGGTTTGACCGTAAGTATCACATTGACGTGAGCTACGAGATAGCAATTCAGCATTTTCTGTGATACTAAATTGTGTTGCATTACCTAATTCTTTCCAGCCTTCCTCTGAACCATCTACAACACGGTTTAGATATAATTTACCGCATCCAATAAAACCAGCCATTTTTACACCTCTTTTAAAACTTTAAATTTTAACATTGAATCAATACTATGTTGTTCTACTGGTACAGGGCAATCGCTCAATTTTAGACCTTTGGCAAATAAAACGCCTTTGTGTGTATGGTCTGAAAGCAAAATATATTCCTTTTCAGTATTCACTTTTTCAACTTTTTGAATTTCTTCAATTTCATCATTCATAATACAAAACTTGTCATTATATTAATAGGTATATACGCAATATCGACCGAAAAATTACAAAAAATTTCATCAGATGGCGTAACATGTAAAGGTGTGTATTTTTCATCTAAAACAACACCTCTTAAAGTCTCTATAATTTCAACAACCTTTCCACCGCCGATTGTGTTATATCTTTCCTTTGGGCATACAACAGCAACACGAATTGTAACCATATATTTCTGTTTAGGGGCGGATTTCTTCGCGTTTAAATCACTGGTTGAAAAGTCTATCATTTGTACAACGCATCCTATTTTATCGCTATCAACGTCTTTGTGTACAAAATATAGATTATCTATTTCGTCCCAATGTTTACCCGTGATTACCATATCAGAAGGGAATATATCGCTTAATATATCAACAATTAGATTTTCAGGTTCAAAAATATTAGTTACCGCCATTATTTCCTCTCTTTATCATAGATAACTTTCATGGCATTTCTAAAGGCGGAAAGTTCAGCATTGACAATTCTAATAAACTTACCTTTCGCCCCGTCAACTTCAAAAGATCGTTCTATAACTTTACCAAAACGGTTACGATAAAACACACCTTTAAAACCATTATCACCTGTTATTATAAACGAGTTCGGATATGTTCGCTTACCCACAACAACATTTTCACCAACCTGCCGTATTTTACCCTTGCCATAACGGGCTAATATGCGATTTGTACCCATGAATACATGAGCTTGCACCCTACCTATTCTGCGAGCATTTTTAACGGTTGATAGGGTACGTTTAGCCCTTACACGGCGATAACCCGTTATATTGGCGTTTGCCTTTTTTGGTATCTCCCCGCCAGCACGTCTATGTATATTGCGAGCGGTTTTGTTGATCGCTAAACGGGCTGATTTTTTAACATCCGCTGCTAGATTTTTAAGGTATTTTTGCCTTCTTGCCTTTTGTGCTTTAGTTGTCATAGTCTGAGCGCATGGTAAAAACGTATTTACCGTTTTCTTTTTCGTCTGGTAGACCGCGCAATATTTTATAAAATTTACCGTTAAAACCTACACGATAACCAGTTTTAAAAAGGTCTTTTTCTTCATCGTTAACCACAATTACAGGATGTTGTACCTCTAAATCCGCCACGGCGTCATAGATTACACGATGCTCAAACACAACTTTCATAGTTGTACTACCGCCCACGTCATCCTCTAAGCTTACAGTGTCACCTAAAATATCGACAATTTCATCATCAGGAAAGTCTAATAGAAAGCTCATTACACTATACTCAAAATAGGATCAATTTCATCCTGGGTTAATGCGCCAATTGAAACAAGGTAGTTCAAACCGTCAATAGTCTGTGTTTTATGCACGTCAACACCGTTAACAGCAACATAAAAATCAGCTAAAAGACCTCTAACATATTCCCTATGAACTGGTAACACACCAGCCGTTAAATTGGTGCATATAGATAAGAATATGGCATCATCTTCTATATGATCTCTAAGGCGGTCTAGTTTGTTTTTTCCAGTGTCTAAAAAATTCCTAAACTCAACTAGGGTTATGATTCTTTCGCTATCGTTTGGTTCTGTAGGGTTATCATCATAAAAAACAATACTAACTTGTGTACCATTTTCCATATGCACGGTTAAAGCTGTACCATTTGGGATGGGGTCGCCGTTATTATCGACACCGTTATTGAAATTTTCTTGTGTAATATCCATGATTAAATATACATATTGAATAGTGGTACAATTCTGTTTTTATAATTTGATGTAGAAAATTTACCCGTTTGATTGCATTGCAATTTTATGGTCAATGACTGGTTAAACTTAATACGCGGTATTGTGGGGTCTGAAACTATAGCGGACCATTCTGGTAAATATAAATTAATTCGATTGGAAACGACGCCTAAACTTGCCATTCGTTTATTTGTGCTTGCGTTTTTCCGTCTTGTCCCTTTTTCCTTATATATCGAGCGGTTGGAACGAACAGCACCGAAAAAAGCCCGATTATCGTCGTCTGAATCATTGTGGTACTTCAAAACTTCGCTAGTTTCTCTACCATCAACAATTAATTTAACAGTCAATTCATGACCGCCAGATGATGATTTTAAGCGTGGTAAAAGTAAACCGAAAAAGCAACCTTGACCGTTCAGAGTTATCACTTCCTGTTCGTCGGTCGTATCGTTGAAAATATAGTAAAAAACATCATTTTTACTATAAAATCTTGAGTTATCAGGATTGTAAGAATTAAGCAAAAAACGACTATATTTAGCCATGAATATCGGTAAATGCCATAATTCTTGCACAATATAAGGTAAAGTTGCCACGTTATCCAGTGCCTCACTAATCATAGCTTGAACATCGTCAAGCTTAACATATTGGCTTAAATCAAGGTTTTGTGTTTGGTTTATCGCACTGTTAGAGGCGTCTTTATCAAGTTCTGAACCATCCACAACCACAACGAGCGAATCACTATTAATTAGTGCTGGCAAGTCTGCCGATGAACGCAAATCATCAAGTGGTATTGATGATTCGTTAATTGATTCACCTGGGCCTATTGTCAAGCCTAAATCGTTTACATCAATTGCATTTTCAGTAATATTTTTAATCTGCCTCATGATGCCCTAAACCTTGTATATAAAGTTATCACGGTGTCTCGTATAGTACCGCCTGTTGTATTTGCCCTCAATCTCAATCTATCACCTTGTGCAAGGTCAAAATTAACGTTCATATCAACCATAACACTATTAGCGCCCCCACCTGGTAGGGTTATTAGCGGCTTAATTGCAATTATACCATTGACATATAAGTTAATACCCTTTGTGTTACCATTATCATTTTCACAATGAAGGGTATACCCCACAATGGTCGAATCAAGGGGGACTATATGGCTAGAATCTGCATCTGATGCGTGGGCAATTTGAATCCAATCATTATCATTAAGCGCCGCTTCTGCCCAAAGGAAGGTATTATAATTTACTGAAAGGCTTTTACTACGGGCTGTATCATCTATACAAAGAACGTCAACACCATTTATAGCCTTTTGTAATGGTATGCCTAAATTATCTTGTGCATCTTGTAAATTAGCCGCACCTGTGCCGCCATCTTCAATATCAATATAATCATTAGCTAAAAATTCACCTAACCCGGGCGGTCTTTGTTTTATTGGTTTTTGTGCTGGCATATTAACAACCCATATCAATGTCATTTTGAACGTCGTTAGCATCCCAAAAAGGAAGCTTACCCGCGTTTATGTCAATACATGACTGTGTGTCTGTATTGTCCCAAAAAGGAAGCTTTAAAACAAGACCACCCACGCCAGTGATTTGATTATCAACATATTCCTTACTTGCCGCGTCGGTTGGTTGTGTGGGTAGGGGTAAACCAGTGTACCCCCTACCTGAAAAGTTAACTAATGATTTTTTAGCCATGATTAACCAATGACAACTGCACGGTATTGGTTAACTGTGGGCGCTTCGGCAAATGTAACGGTGGCGGTGTTTGCGTCAGTTAATGTAACTTCTGTAATAACTTCCTCATTGCTCACGGCGTCAAAAACCTGAACATGACAATATTGACTATTAAAGTTATGAGTAACTGCAAAGCTAAGGTTAGTACCATCACCAATGACAGCAACCGCTTTATCTGTTGTACCAGTACCAAAACTGGCAGTTACAGCCGCAAGGGTTGTAGGTGTGATATAAGCGTCTGTTTCAGTTCCAGCTAGTGCCTCCGCCGTGGTTGCTTTGCGAGAATAACCGACCGTGGTTTCTGTAGCTTGGTTTAGGTTTTCCTCCATGATAATCCAGTTACCGCCGCTGGTAGCCTCATTACCAGCGGCGGTATCAACGACACAAACGAGTAAATCACCTTGCGAAACGCTTTCACCAGATGCACCACCGATCAAACCGTCAGCGCTAATATGGTATGCATCACCAACAACGGCGGCTGGGTAATTTGGGTTTGTAGATGCATCAATACTGCCCAAAATCTTAAGGCCAGATTGAACAAGACCATCAACATAACCTTTGGTTGCTACATCATTGGCATTTACTGGAGCATTTAAACCAGTAACCACGCTTGCTGTGATTTCATCGACTGCAATGTTACCTGATGCATCACGTTTTACTAACGTACTAGCAACGTTTGCATCAGTAGCGTTCGTCAAGTCATTGAAAAATGCAGAAGTAAGCAAACCTGAATTAGTACCGTCAGCATCAGCAATAGTTAGCTCAGGGTTTGCGGGGTCGGTGTTATTAACCTGTAGGGCAGGTGTTGGCGATGTGACAGATTGTACATTCCCTGTGATGTCATTCCATGCACCATTAAAGAAAATGAACAAGCGTTCACTAACCGTATTAAAATAAACTTGGCCGGTATTTGGTGTTGCAGGTGTGACCGCCAGTGGGTGTAAAACGGTGTTTTGTATTTCATTGCCGTTAAAATTGAAACTTACTAAAACTTCTTTAGCCATTATTAAAAACCTTAATTAAAATATGCTTTACCAGAAAAAGCGCCCGAAAAAATAAGCGTTACATTATTTGAATCTATCATTTTTACGTCGCCAATTACAATACTACCGCCTGAATCAACCACCTGTACAGATGGGAACTTGTTTAGATTGTGGTTCACGTCCCATTGTGCTGCTGCGACATTTTGGTTATGTGTATAATGCTTATCAACATTAACACCATCAACACCTGGTACACCTTGAACGCCAATAGTGAAAACCTGATGTGTACCCTGTGATATGGTAACAATGTTTTTCAATGTTGGCGTTTTGATTACCGTAGTGCCGCCGTTTGCGATAACCAGTGTAGTTTTAGCCATTATCTTACATTTTCATTAAATGCGATGATTTGCCCACGAATAACGCGCTTAACGTCACCATTAGGGAATGTTATCTCTAAACCATAAACAGCCTTATCAAAGGAAAATGCAGACGATCTAGGGGCGGTTATAAGAAGTTCTATAGTGCCAGCGGCATCACCTAACACAATATCACCGTTTGCCGTGGTGAATTCCTCTAAAACAGTGGGGTCTGTCACACTAGAACGCATGACAAGGGATGCGGTGCAATTGGTCAAATCAACAGGGGTTAAAGTGTTTTCATTTTCGCCACTTTGCCAAGTTATTGTATGTCTGAATGTTGAACCCTTATCTATTTCAATATTGAGTTCTACGGATTCCCGTTTAATTCCTGCCGCCATGTTTGCCCCGTTTAATTCAATAATACTATTGAAGTTTTACAAATTACTGAATTTATAATGGTTGTGTCGTTGGTTAAAATTTTTGTTTCAGAGGATAAATCATTGTTTATTATATTAAAACTTTTAAAGTGATTTAAATTACAACCATCAAAATAAATTTCGTTTTTAATGTGAACTATTTCAATTTTTCCCTGGGTCGTTTTCGCCTCTATCACCATTTTTTAGGTTCATAAGATGAACACCCGTATGTTGTCACCAATAAAACGGCAAAAATTAGCATTAGGGATAGTGTGGAATGTTTTCTATAAATAATCATAAAATACCTTTGTAAATACTGGCGGAACATGCCGCCAGTATATTAATTTAACAACTCATAATGACGTTATTAAGTGTTTACCGCATCAAGTAGCATTTTTGGACGTGTGCAGATGTGAAGCGGGTAGCTGTAAATCTCCAAATCTACATATGTATTACGCACTAAGTCGCGGGTAATCATTGGGTAGTACTTTTGACCTTGTTTCCCCAAATCCTCAAACGTTTCACCCGGACTCATTGCTTCAAGGAATGCACCTGGTGTATTTGTAGGGAATAGCTTCGCCTCACCATCAGGAATGACTAAAGTGGATAGGTCATCAGTACCGTGATAGTTTTCAAAGGTAATACCGCCGTATGTGATCGACTGGTAAGGGTCGCCACCTGGTACTAGCTCAGATTGACCAGTGAAGTGGTAAAGCTGGCGAATTTCAGGATGTGCCACAAGGTCATCAAAGAAAGAATCACTACACATAGCATGTACTTTGCTAGACATTGGATTCCACAAACCTTGTGAATTTCGCGCCATTTGGCGGACTACTTGGTTACATTTCTTGCGAAGCGCACCAGGTGCTGGCGATGCATTGTCAAGATCAAAGTCAATAACTGCATCTTGTGTAACGCCCCATTCAGTGAACCAGTTATAAAGTACGGTTGTGCCATCAGCATCAACGACGTTTCCTTGAATAGCACCTAAGCGCATATGTTCTAAGGTCATGTCAATGTCATCCATTAAACCGCCGGGTCCGTCCATACGTTGCGCTAATTCAGCTTGAAGTTCTGCAACTTGCTGTTCCTCACCGAATGCACGTAAAAACTGCAATTCGCTTGCTGTGATGCGGTCGCTTTTACCGATGCGCAATGTGTTAAAGTTGCGAAGGTCACGTTTACGTGTAGTACGCTGCTCTAATGGTGCGCCACGGGGTGAAGTTTGTACAAGACTTAACACGCTATCGCGTTTTTCAATTGCAACAACTTCTGTTCGTACAGGTTTAGGCGTGAAAATGTTCAAGCTTGACATGCGGGTGGGTTTGTACTCCGAATGCTCAACGGCGGCGATTAATTCAGCTTGTGAAAAAGCATCATTATCGAAAATATTAAAAATACTCATTTTAAAACCTTTTATTAATCAATTATTAACGTGTGATGATGCCTAATGTTGCGAGTTCTTCAGAACCCGTTGCAATTTGACCCGCTGATGCACCACCAAACCACACAATTTCGCTTGCGTTAACTTCACAATCGCGAACATGTGCAACCGCTGGCATATCCCCTGCACTGGCGTCTACACCGTCAAAAAGGATACCAGCCGCCACTTCACTACCGTCAGCAGCACCAGGGTTATATTCAACGTACAAGCCAGATGCTGTAACTTTACCAAGAACAGCACCAGCTTCTAAAACTTCACCCGATGCAATTTCGATAGCATCACGGCTTCGTGATACGCCGCCAGCGCCTGTATTAGCCTCTGATACAAGGTATTCTCCGCCGTGTTTGCCTTCTGTAAAAATTGTCATTTTAAAACCTTTTAGATTCGTTTAACTTTCTTAAATGCTTGACCCCAACCACTAACATTTTCAGACGGCGTTCTGGCGGTCGTATCAATGCTGGTTGTTTTGTCATAAATACCATTATCCGCCATAGCTTGCACGGTTTCAAGGCTAATACCTGCGTTTGTCGCAATTTCCTTGACAAAATCAGAACTATCATAAGTTACTGATAGGATTGAAGCCCGTAAAGCAATTTCATCATCAGTTAAACCTGTTTTTAATTCTACCTCTTCTGCTTGTGGGGCTTCCACTTTTTCAGGCTCTTCTGCTTGTGGGGCTTCCACTTTTTCAGGCTCTTCTGCTTGTGGGTGGGGCTTCCACTTTTTCAGGCTCTTCTGCTTGTGGGGCTTCGATTGTTTCCGTTGTACCATTGCCAGCACTTGTGAAAAGTTCTTCACGCAAATCATGGATATTACCGATTTTATGAGCAAAACCATTACTAATGGCATCCTCACCCACAAAAACACCTGCTTCTGTATCAGCAACTTGTTGATAGGTTAAGCCCAAATTGCGTGAAACAACCTTAACAAAACCGTCGTATAGTTTTGCTGATCGCTGTTGCATTTCTTTTAAGGCGTGTTCGCTTAACTCTTCGTGTGGGTTTCCTTCAACCTTATGTTTGCCAGAATAAACATAGGTTACTTTAATACCAGCCTCTTTTAATGCCTTAGATTGTTCAACGTGCATTGATGCAACACCAACTGAACCTACAACACTAGTTTGTGTTATCCAAATTTCATCATGTGCCGATGCGATTGAATAAGCGCCACTACATGCCATATCAGAAACCAATGCGATCATGCGTTTTTTGCCACGATAGCTATAAATCATGTCTGATAGGTCAAAGTTTTGTGATGCAACACCACCAGGGCTATCTAAAACGGTTACAATGGTTTTAATATCACTGTCAGCCATTAAAGTTTTAAAGTCACGCGCTATACCTTCGTGCGATGGTGTGTAGACTCCGCAAGATGGGGCAATATAAGCATTGGTGATACCGCCAGAAATGTTTATAACGGCAATATCTTTATTTTTACCAACAACGTCTACGCCCATAAAGGTTTGACCGTCGTTATACGTGCCTTTAACCACTTCTACAGGTTCACCACCATCTCGACTTGTCAACGCTTGCATGTGCAAGTTCAACAATTGCGAACCTTTGGCGGGTTCAACTAAACAAGGTTCATTCATGGCGCTAACAATGGCTTGAATACCTTGGTTATTGATACCGCCGTTGGTTTTACTTAGTCTGAATAATTTCTTTAGCATCTTTCTGTTCCTGATAAATTCCCATTGATTTTTCACGCTCTAAATCTTCGCGCCGTTGTTCGTCGGTGTCATAAACATTAAAATCCCCACGTTCGTCTATGACTTGTTGACGACTTTTGAAGCCTTTTTCAACTTCCAATGCTTGCGCTTGCACGTCTTGAAGTGGATGTATATGACTCCATGCATGTGGGCGGTGTTTACAACGTAAATAATCAAAATTATTCGATTGTGGTGGACGTAAAACAAGCCCGACAATAATGCAACGGTTTACAAATTCTTGCCATACGCGCTTACAAAATATATCAATAATGACGTTTTGAACCGTTTGTTCAAGTTCACGGTGAAACTGATTCATAACCGCCCGCCAGATGCGATCATTTACACCTTGATAGTCGTTACTCATTAACTGGTAGGGTACGTTATATCCGGCCGAAACTGACAACAATTGTATTTTCTGAAAGTCAGAATAACCGTTTCCGTTTGGGTCGCCATCAAATAAATTAAGTTTTTCACCAGGTAGAAGGTTATGGAATGTACCCGGCTCTATATCCAGCATTGGAACATCTTGTTCATCACGTTGTAGTGATTCGCCTGTTATTGGGTCATAGAGAAAATCTTGTTCTTGCTGGTTCTTTTCAATTGTACCAGTGAATGCCGCCCGTCCTTCTTTACGATGTAACTCCGCATCACTATAACTATCAAATGTGCGCGAACGAACAAAGGATTGAACGCCAGAAGGTTCACCGCGTAGCTGACCAGGGCGGAGTTCTTCAAAAACGTGAATAACGTCGCTTGCTGGTACACGCTGCATAGTACCATCGTTATTAAAACTTTCTAAGGGGTGTTTTTTGTAAAAATGATATGCAACCACACGTCCATTTTTATCAATCTCTATACCGTCTTTTACTTCGTTACCATTACTCAAATTGTAGGATGGCGATCTATGACCAGTGGGGCAAAAATCAGCCTCTAACACTTGAAATTGCAAAGGAACGGGAATGGCTTTATTGTTTTTATAGCGGATAATTCTAACAAAGACTTCCCCACTTTCAAGATAAGCACGTTCTACCAAGGCTTGCAAAGCATAAATTGAACCGCCGTTGTAATTTGCATAATCTGCATAATCCCCCCATAAATCCATCAATTGATCATTGAATTCTTTATAAGGTGTATTGGCGCGGGGTTTAATACCTTTACCTACAGCTTGCGAAACATGCACCTTTAATGCACGTTGCGAATACTCGTTATTTCTGGTTAAATCGCGGCTTCGTGTGCGTAGGGTTTCTAGTTCAGCCGTTACGGTGTCAGTAGGTGAGCGACGTGGTGGATTCCAAGAGCCTAAACGTCTCCCCCGGCTACTTGCTTGATAGGCGTGTGGATGTGCCATATTAAAGCCCCTTGTTTATTCTTGTGCGGTAGCATGTCGGGCGGCGTCTACCTTGGGCTATTTCTTCGGCTCTTTGCAATTCCGAAACAATTAAAGCCCGTGCCTCTTTCATGGCAGAAATAGAATGGTATTCTATCTCTCGCGTACCATGTCTAACCCTTAGTTTACCGCTTGCAATAGCCGCATCTAATGCCGCCAAATCTTCGCTAGTGAATGCCATTAGCCCTTAACCATACTTATAAATAAAAATACCGCATAATAGTATCATATTATGCGGTATTCGTTAAATTAGCAATATATTGCTATCAGTCTTTAAGGTAGAACGTTGTTTTAACCTTCTTTAAGAAGTTTTCACCCTTTGGGGTTAATTTATACCTGTATTCCTTCACCCATTTATACTCTACAGTTAACCACCCCAAAGATACCCAATGCATTAGCTGGTGACTACGCTTTTTTATATTTTTGGGTCTACTGTTAGTTAATGCCGCCTTGTTTATTTCAATGGCTTTATTAACTTCTTTGTTTTCAACACCATTGACATCAAAATATGTATTTTTACAATGGCAATGACTGACATTGCTTATTTTACAATAACTTACATAACGTGACATAAGCCTATCATGACGGTTATAACCTAAAGGCTTTACAAGGTCACGTAATTGAACAGGAAAATCTTCGTTAGAATTAACGCTTGCGGGGGTACTATTCAACATAGTATAATTACCTCAGTTTTTAATCGAAACTGTATGATAATTTAAGCGCGTTTAATTTGTCAACAGAAAAACGAAAAAGCCCCGTTATACTGATCATATAACGGGGCTTTGCTTTGGTGGGTTTGTCTAAAAATTGTACACTGAACCGTTTTTTTGCGGTCGAGTGGTCAATTTCCAGACCTGACAGTCAGTTACCTATATAAATCAACAGCTTATTGGCAACTTTCGCAACCTTCGCTCATGTCACAAACTGCCCCAGGTTCGATAGATACGAAATTTTTACCGCCTGACTCCCCTTTATTCCAGTTTGATACCTGATCCATAGTGCTTGTCTGCCCATAATCCAATTTAGCACCCACCTGATACTCACTGACAGTACCCTCGAAAAAGTTTTGTTCTTTATTAGAGTCGATAATTTCACCTAACCAGGATAGCTCGCGGGTATCTTTAAAAGGTTTTGATAAACCCATAAAATTAGCCCTTAAATTACAATAATGGCGGAACTGACTTAGATGGTCATCAATAGAGTAACCCATCAACGGCTCACGTAAAATATAATTGATGTAATCAACTTCTTTATCATAAGATTCCATAAATAGATCATTACAAACCCTATCATTAAGTTGTATGTTTTCCTCTGAACATATTTGTTTAATGGCACGTAATCCAAAAGTAACATGATTTATTTCTTCGCGACGAATAAACCGTAGTTGTTCAAATGTACCGCCCATTAAGTTTGCTGTGTATTTCAAACTGAAAATAGGGTTGAAGCTTGACATAAAGCTTGAACCTTCAAATATGGCACTAAAAAAGAAATATTCATGGATAAAATCAAATAAATCCTGGCCATCTTCCAATGTGTCATCTTTACTGCATATTAATTTTGTGCGGTCTGTAAGCATTGAAATTTTAGCACCTATTGCTGGTACTTCTGCATAACGATTATAAATATAATCCTGATCCAGTCCAATAGTTTCAATTGCGTGTGCATAAGATTCTGAATGTACACACTCGTTGAAAGTTTGACCGCCAAGGAACATTTGAATTTCAGGGCTTGTTAGCTTCCCCATTAAGGCGGTTGACACGTTCCGTAATGCGCCAATGTCCGCCGTTGTTAGATACGCGAGTACATTAGTGAAAACGTGGCGTTGTGGTGGGGTTAAGTTTTTATAGTCTGAAACATCTTTAACCATGTTGATTTCTTCCGGAAACCACAAGTTAGCTACTGTTTTCTTATAAAAATCATAAGCCCATGCATATTTTAACGGGTATAGTTGGTTGATTTCTTTTCGCTGGCGAACCATGCGTTTATCATTTACATTGAATGTCATTTTAGTTTTTCCTATTTTAAAAATTTTAAGGTTGACTTCTTCCATTTTACTTGTTGTATAGGTGCGCCGTCTGAATGTTTTTTATTCATATCTAATTTAACAGCATATTCGTCACCAGATTCTGTAACCACCCATTCACCGTTTACTTTTTCTTGTAATCCTTGTGCCGCCAGTATCTTGTTTACTGCGATTGGTGATAATGGTTCATCTAAAAGTTTCCCTAACTTAGTTGGTGTTAAAATTTGTTCGTTGTTTTCGGATGGTAATTCAAGACCGCCCAAAGATAAAAGAGATATACCAGTTAAACCTTTGACATTTTTATCAGCGTAAAGTATTGCTTGATTACCTTTCAAACCATAAGCTTTAGCAACTTTCATCATTTGTTCTGTTAAGTCACCAAGGTTACAATCATTAATTAACCATAGGTTTTTCTTGTGTTGGTTATTATCTTCCTCAAACTTAATTAAGTATTCACGGTAAGCTTTACCATTGGCAGTTTCAGAAAGTAGCGCCATGTGTTTGGCTACTTCGATTGTAATAGCGTAATCTTTACGGTTGGGGAATTCCCCCCCAGAGGGGAGTTTAATAAAATCAACACCTTGCGTATACATGTTGGAAATTCTACCAAAGAATTTACTAAAATGTTTACTATCTGTAGTTTGATGTAGTTCAAAGTAAAAACTACGTGCATCCAATGCAGGAACGCTTAAAGGGGATTTTTGAAGTGGTTTAATTTGGAACATGTTAAAACTCCACGCCCTAAAGCTCCAACACAATAGGGCGTTGTTCATTGTAGATGGAGTTAAATAAAGCAAGTCGGAGTAACTTTATTTAACTCCACTTGAAATTATTATACATTGATTTACATTATGAGCAAATAGTTGTATTATTTGCCCGTGGTTTTTATCTTTTAATCCCTATACAGCAATGCATGTGTAGGGATTTTTTTTTATTTTAGGGCTAATTCCGTCTGAATCTACCACGCACACGACGCCCGCGACGCTTTGGCTTATTTTCGGGTTCTTTCTCTTCGTCAAAGGTCACGTTTATGTTTGTTTCCCACTTATTAGCCCAGGGTGGCGGTGCTTCCCAATTAATCGAATTTTTCCAAGTACCATCAAGTAATATTCTTTGTACCGCCTTTGCATAGCACATTAAATCAAAGGTTTCATTGCGGTAATTGGTCTTTATTTTATTCCATCCTTTTTCATCCCTATACTCTGCCGTTAATTCATCGTAAAACGTGGATGGCAACCAAGACGGAAAATGCACGTAATCAGGGCCAGGTTCTTTACGTTTTAAGTTGGATGTTACAGAATCCTTTAAATAGGTTGTGTTTAGTAACCATAATGGTATTACATTGGTGACGGCGGCGCGACGTGCTGCACGACTACTTTTATCAGGGTATGTTTTGTTGCAAATATAATGGGCGGTTCTGGTACGAACACCTTTAACAAGGTTGAATTTTTTATGCTGGCGCTTATCTTTTAAGCTTTTCCAGAACTTATACGCATTTTCTGTTACACCATCACTACCTGCGGAGTCGCAAGCGGTCATCACAATACCCATACTACCGCCACCAGTTTCTAAACGATAGCGTTTATTCATAACTTGATCAATAAGCAAATCCCAATCCTCAAGATGTGAAACAGGGTCAACAGGTTTAAACCCATCACCGTCCTTTCGTGCGCTATTTCTTATATTGAAGCGGTCAACAATCCAGGATTCATTGCCAACACCAAAACCTTGAACCTGTACCACAAAGCGCCTTTTCTGAACGTCCACGGTTGCGATTAAATATCTTACACCTTGGTAACATACCTTTTCGTCTATATCTTCGGCTCGTTGCTCTAAATCACGGGCTGAAAGAACGTTTTCAGCGGCTAATGGGATGTATGGAACTCCCCAATCAACGTTTAAGGTTGCTTTAAGTTTACCTTCCTCTCCTGTTTTTTCAAGGTGTAGTAATGCTTTGAAATAGTTTTCTAACAGGCTTAACCACGTTTGGAATGATGCACAAACACCAGATAACCAATATGACGCTACACGGTTGTAATTTTCGTTTTCTGGTTTCCAATATCCTGTAGAGTTCAACTCATATTTTAACTCATGCTCAATCCCACCACCGCACGACGGGCAAAAAATCATATTAAATTTCTCCGCCAGTGCGTCCGCACCGTGTTCTGCAATCATGGGTATTAAATCCTCACGTTTTGGCAGATTAAACAACTCCGTCCCAGGTCTATGTATTATTTCTTCCCCGCAATGTGGGCAAGACCAACACCACAAACGCCGATCACCAGTATTATATAACCCTAAAATCCCGTTTACTGGCGGGGCTTCGTGCTTTGTCTTAGGAGTCCATGAAATATCCGTAAAATCACGCCCTGGGCTGGACTCTGCCACGGTAGTTCCTGCGCTTAGGTAAGTCTGTGTGCGCTTTTTTGCTTGCTCAAATATAGAACCCTCGCCACCCGCGTCATCATCGTACCTATCAACGTCTGTCATAAGCACATATTTAAATTCTGCCGCTGCTAATTGGGACGGTGAAGGGTAGGCAATTTGTAAGGTCGTGCCGTTTTTGAATTGTTTGGTGAGAATATTGTCATCATTGCGGTTTGTGGAAAGGTTTGCTTTTATGTTTGGGCTATTTTGTATCATCCGATTGACACGCATTTTGGCAAAACGTCGCCCTGTACTTTCGGTAATGTGTACAACAAGCATGTCAGCCGTATCATTGCATATACCGTAAGTGATGCCGCCATCTACCAAGGCGTTTGTCTTACCAGAACGCGCACAACCTGCAAAAATAACCACGCTAACCATACGGGACGGTATTTTATTCATGGGTTCAATCATGTATGGGGTGATTTTTGAAGACCACAATCCATTATACCCACCACTTGAAATATACATGTTTTCTTCACAAGACTTTGAAACGGTCATTCTATTTGGCGGTTTAAATACCTGGGCTGTTTCTTTGAATACTGTTGATGTGGTCGACTGATAATCAAGGAATAAATCTTTTTTTAATTGGGCTATTTTCATGGTTTATTCTCTTTGAGTTCTTCGGATAATTTACACATATCATTGTAAAAACCGTCTCGCATAGCATCGACAAGTTCTGTGATGTACGATAATTTATCTGGTTTCACAATACCATCACGTTCCAAAACGTCGGGCAAGGTATCAAGTCTTATCACAATAGCTTTGAATGCTGCCACAATATCCGCCTCCACGTCCGAAACGTGCAGAAGTTGCCGTTCTTCCATCAAGTTTTTTCGTTGTTTTATTAATGCGGCTTGTCGCAAATCTTCGGAGGCGTAAAAATTACGCCTATCAGCGGGTATCATATCATCAGGATTTAAACCTATTGGGTTGTATTCATCGTCCGCCTTGTTTTCGTCCCTAACATCTATTAGTGGGGCAATTTCTGATATTGCCCAAAATTGAGTCCTACCAGATTGATGGTGTGGTTCTACTCCGGCCAATCTTTTCGATATAGTGGAGTATGCAAGCTGGTAAATCTCTGCTATTTGAG
>OZ219964.1:0-108873 GCA_964291365.2 Stappiaceae bacterium | reverse complement strand
GTATTATAGGTACAATTACTTACAAGCCTATGTGTGTGTAAATGTCTTACCTATCCTGTGGACATCATGTAGAGTGCAGATCCCTTGCTCGACATCAGATCTACAGTTGAATACATGGTGACTTAACTGAGGGCTATTACTACTACCTCACCTTCTAACTAAGCACGAAAAGCTTCCTCCTGCATCTACCCCAGCAGGCTTGCCATGCGCCATGGACTATTACTACCTCATCCTCTAACTGAGCAACCCCGAACAAAAGCTCCCCTGGCCATGCACGCTTTTCCATGGACTAATTCTACCTGATCACCCCATTTACAATAAGCTTCCTCCCACATAGCTCCCACATACACCCTTGCTAACATGCACATAAACACACACATAAAGTCCAAAACACTCGCACATACACACGCACTAACACTCACCATCTAACTGAGCAACCCCTTACGAGAAGTGACAACTCCTACACACACACATCAGCATCAGATTCCTATGTAAAGAGCAGAACAAAAGGATTAACACATAGTCTGTGGGAAACCTGTGCTGGCTTTCCTAAAAGCTTCCCTCCCGCACCCACCATCTAAGGCCAGCAAAAGCTGTGACTTCACCACAAAATATCACCACTTCATGCTCTGATTACCCCACTTACGAGAAGCTTTCCTCCCACATAGCTCCCACACAAGCCCTTGCTAACATGCACGCATAAACACACACACTAACACAGAAACACACGACAAACGTTACCACTCCAATACACCCATGTACACAAAAAACTCCAATACACATACATCAGCATCAGATTCCTATATAAACAAAACAACATAAGGATTAACACATAATCTGTGGGAAAGCTGTGCTCGCTTTCCGAAAGCTCCCCTCCCGCAGCCACCACCTATGGTCCACAAAGCTGCGACTTCATCACAAGTTATTATTTTCTCACCCTCTAACTGAGCACTCCCCTTATGAGAAGCTTCCTCGCACATAACTCCCACATATGCCCTTGCTAACATATGCTGGCTTTCACACAAAATAAATAAATTTATGAAAGCTCCACTCCTGCACCCCCTGCCTATGGCCAGCAAAGCTGTGATTTCCCCACAAACTATCACTACAGCACCCCTTTACGAACTCCAATATGTGTACATCAGCATCACACTCCTATATAAACAACAGAACAAAAGGATTAACACATAATCTTTGGGAAAGCTGTGCTGGCTCTCCGAAAGCTCCCCTCCCACAGCCACTACCACACCCTCCGAGCACCCCCTTACGAACTCCGATGCATGTACGTCAGCATCACACTCCTATATAAACAACAGAACAAAAGGATTAACACATAATCTTTGGGAAAGCTGTGCTGGCTATCCGAAAGCTCCCCTCCCGCAGCCACTACACACAATCTTTGGGAAAGCTGTGCTGGCTCTCCGAAAGCTCCCCTCCCACAGCCACTACCACACCCTCTGAGCACCCCCTTACGAACCCCGATACATGTACGTCAGCATCACACTCCTATATAAACAACAGAACAAAAGGATTAACACACAATCTTTGGGAAAGCTGTGCACACCCTCTGAGCACCCCCTTACGAACCCCGATACATGTACGTCAGCATCACACTCCTATATAAACAACAGAACAAAAGGATTAACACACAATCTTTGGGAAAGCTGTGCTGGCTCTCCGAAAGCTCCCCTCCCACAGCCACTACCACACCCTCTGAGCACCCCCTTACGAACTCCGATGCATGTACATCAGCATCACACTCCTATATAAACAACAGAACAAAAGGATTAACACATAATCTTTGGGAAAGCTGTGCTGGCTATCTGAAAGCTCCCCTCCCGCAGCCACTACCACACCATCTGAGCACCCCCTTACGAACTCCAATACATGTACGTCAGCATCACACTCCTATATAAACAACAGAACAAAAGGATTAACACATAATCTTTGGGAAAGCTGTGCTGGCTATCCGAAAGCTCCCCCCCCCCCCCCCCCCCCCGAAAGCTCCCGTAGCCACTACCACACCCTCTGAGCACCCCCTTACGAACTCCGATACATGTACGTCAGCATCACACTCCTATATAAACAACAGAACAAAAGGATTAACACATAATCTTTGGGAAAGCTGTGCTGGCTCTCTCAAAGCTCCCCTCCCGCAGCCACCGCCTATGGCCAGTATATGCCCTTGCTAATACACACACATAAATACACACAACAAACATTACCATTTCAATACAATCATCCACGTACTTCGGCATCCATGTACAGACTCCTACATGAACAACAGAACAAGAGGTTTAACTATGGGAATCATGGATTTACCCTGGCTGTCCCCGGGAAAATTTACAAAAATAATGAAAATATAAGGTGACATGACCAATGGGGAAAGGTGAGTAGTCAAGTTTTAGTTTGCGAGCAAAAGCAGCTTTCATTCGAGGAATATGTTGCAAAACAATCAGCGTCATCCACCCAGCATGTGCCGAGCATAACTTCATTAGATTTTGGATCACATGGAAAGAGAGAATGTTAGAAAATTGTTGACACACATTAAGGTCTGTTCCTTCTGTACGATACAGGCCAGCCACTCTCTCTTGTCATCTTCTGTAATCAGCACGCCATCAACTTCACACCCTCTCTGAAGCAAAAAAGAGATAACCAAATACTAAATATGTGTACGTGTGCATGATACACACTAAGAGCAAGCTATGGTTCTAGTATAGTACAACTACATGCACATTCAGGGCACATATAGAAAAACTCACAACATACACCAGTATACATAATATACGCACACTTGTAGTTAGATCTTCTCAACACCATACCACGGGCATGAAGTAACAACACAGCTGAATGCAAAAAATGACTCCCCCCCCACCCACACACATGCTAGTCGATCTCAAACCTTCTTTTACCGTACAAGCTTCTTCCCTGATAAATCCAGAGCCTGACGGTAGACAGGAAGTCATGGAAACCAAACGTTATTCTCTAAGTATAAATATAACATCATACGTAGCAGTTGGAGAGAGAAATTGATGTCATTATTCTATCACATTAATGACTTTATTTCTAATTTGTCACCCAGAGAAGCCTCTATCCATCCGTACTTCCATCTTATACAATGCAAGTACACAACTCTGTAGAATACAGCTAAATCTGTAGACCTGGCAACACTGATAACCTTCAAGTTCTGCCATACTCGTATGGATCTATAGCTACATGTACTTTAATGCTTACACAGATCAGCCTGTATCATCAACTCAAGGTTCTGAAGACCGGAAGTATCAGTAGCTCACCAACAGAACAATATAGTAGCAAGTTCACCGTCTGCTACATCAATAATAATTATAACAAGGCAAAGAAATACACCTACATATGTACATGCCCAACACTGGGGCCTCGTTGCGCTTAGGTATACTATACCTCACTGCTTGTTTAACAAATAAGGGAGTATCTAACTCTACCTGAAGAAGCTCTTTTGAAGCACAAAGTAGACCTACATAATATGTTAATACCACAACTTGAAAAGATATTACTGTACCTTCGCGAAAAATGGCCCATGGGCGGTGCACCTTACATTGGATCTAGACTGGGGGGTGGGCCGATATTCGAAGCATCACTGTTGCAGTTAGACGCAAAAGAGCGCCCAGGTAAACTACCTACGTGATCTTCATTATTTGAATAGTAGCCGCGGCTACTATTGATTTCAGCCTTGCTCAAGTACGGTTACTAATCGAGGGCGGTCCGGCTTTTATTGGGCCGATACTTCACGGTACTGTTGACAGCAACTGTAACTCAAATGGCAGGACTGCACTTCAAATAATTGAGGCACGACCGAAAAATAACCTGCCAAACAGCCGTAGAACTAGTCCTAGTTCGTCTTATGCCGCATTTCAGCACGATCATGCATGGCTAGAGATCTTAACCACACCCACTTAATAGTTATCGCACATGCGTGTTCCGGGGCAGCTACATATGGGCGCATATTAGAGTAAACTTTAGACCTTAGCAGGAAATTGAGCCCAAAGTGGGGGATGGGCTGATATTCAGTAGTGGGCCCTTTTTCACGAAGGTACGGTATTATAACTGGCTATACAAAAGTATGTCTGGTGACCTTTGTACTGTACTTTAAAACAGCTTTTTAGCAGTTAGATACATGTACTCTCTCTCTTTCTGTACCTTTGTTAACAGTACAAGCTTAACTACAAATACACAGGACACACAGGGGAAGCACACTGACATGCTGTGAAATGCACATTGGTGAGTTTAGTGACACTCTTGACAAAGTTTGACTACACATTTACATCTGAGAGACTGAGCACTCACTCAAATCATCAATCTTGTAACTACTCTCTGAGAGCCACTGATGCTTCAAACAAGTAGCTATACACTATAATGAATAAGGAGATGGCTACAAATTGGTATTTATTCCTGCTTGTGCATTTGCTTGAGGGGTAGGAATAGAGGCTACAAATATGTCAGACCACCCCAACATGCATCTCCTATAGTCTCGGTGATGAAGTGCCGAGACACAGTGCTAGAAGCATAGGTATGTATGATTTTATGTCGATCGTTAATTGCCTATAATGTTGGCAAAATTATGCTCAGACTGAGTAACAGAGCAATACTGCTAACTAGTAGGAAATTTCCACTCTCTACGCAGTTAAGGCCTGGGTCTAAGAAAAAGTATGACTTTTGCATCAATGTTTCAAGGTTCATATCTCTGGACTGCTAAGTCGCATGACTAAGTATGCAATACGTGAAATCACGTACGTATGGTGTGTATTAATGAGAAATCGCTGTTCAATACTTGACCCAGGTCTTAAGTACATGGAGCTGCCCAACAAGTTTACCATTGAGCTACATTTTGAGCTCAAGAACAGCCTTCTTGGATGAACAAAAAAGTTAATACAGTATGCACAAACTTGACATTCAGTACGCGGGCGCGGTCTACGCATATCATTACCTCCCATACGTACTGTACAAACCATGCAATTCCGATAAATATATGGACTTCCGGCAGTTGTAGCGTACACTGTTTACGGTCGCACACGGAGCACGGTCACTGTCTTCCACGACAACCCACACAACTCCCCTGCTTAGCAGTATAATAATGTATGCTGTATATTTGTCCTGTGTCACTCGACTTTAGGTAAGGCCACTCGATCAATTAGTTGTTTCTCATCCCCCCATTATTTCCGCCCGCATGTAATTCCATTTGTACCAGCACAATACAAAACTATACCGCTTCAATTTTCGGGCGAGTTGAACTTGTAATTTTGACGACTATTTCCTACAAAACTTGTGATTTGGACGACCATTACTCGCCAAAAAGGCCGCCCGCCCGAATCAATTTTAGGGATGAGAAACAAGTAATTTATTTGGAGTGGCCTAATCGTGCCAACACCTTTACAGTCAAAGTTGAAACTTTGTTACATCAAACACTCACCTGGAAACGTCGCTCACTGAGTTCCTCCTTTTTCGATCACGATCAATAGTCCCCGATCATCAAGTTCACTCGCGAGCAGCGGACAAGAATGCACACATGAACACCAGTCTCCTATAGACTACAAAATATCTTTCACAAGCGTTCCAACATATGGTCCGGGCATAGCGTGTGCCAGATATCGAGGCACGATCGCGAGTGGAATCTAGCTAGGTACGCTGGACTACTGGCCACATGGAATCGAAGAACACATTGCCCAAAACAATAGGCAATACCAAGGAATTCCATAAAGCTACCTATCAGTCTGTACGCCACCCCCCTCCCCCCTTTCCCCTCTGGTTCCCCTTGCTAGAGCGAACGACGTACGTTCGTACGAAAGTGAAGTAATTTGCCTGTAGCTAGTTGGGCGCTCGTCGCCCACAAGCTATGTTACGTTTTCCCATGCCACTTACATTACATCCCTTAACGCCATAGCGATGGATATTGCTCGGGGCCCTGTCAGAGGAGTCAATCATAGTAGAAA
Organism: Stappiaceae bacterium; assembly: GCA_964291365.2. GTDB lineage: Bacteria > Pseudomonadota > Alphaproteobacteria > Rhizobiales > Stappiaceae > JBDWFY01. The sequence continues at coordinate 102,907 of OZ219964.1, read as the reverse complement.
TCACACGGTTGCGATAGCTTCGAAGAGAACGAATGACCTTGGGCGCTTGTACACCAATCAAAGCAGGGGCCATGTACACGATGCATGTAGCTAATTATATGCTAATTATTCAGCACATGATGTGAAATCTTAATTAGTTAACTATAAACAGTCTTTTGTGAGAGCTATTGTTTCTTTTGAGCCCATGGAGAGTGCAATTAAAAGTAACCCTGTGCACATCTGTGTAGACTTATGTCATATCTAGTCAACCTTGTATTCCTCCCTCACTCTTTGATTTCTCTCCTTAGTTCTCTGTATAGCTACACATCTTATATTCACACCTATCTCTCTCCCTGTTATAGAAACATAATAATATATGTGCATGGGTGCAATGAGAACTTTTCAAGAGCAGCTATCCACATCTACATCTTCACATATACACAGACACACACACACACACACACACACACACACACACACACACACACACACACACACACACACACACACACACACACACATGATTACTGTCTGCATAGGTGCAGAGAATATCATATGCATGGGACATAACTACAGGCACTTCAATTATGCCTGATTCAGTAGTCTTATTATCGATACATTAATTGCGCATGAATATTTATAAGCCCCTTCAGCAGAACGCGCAACCACATAAAACATTGCGTGTGTGGACGCGCGTGATACATTGCAACCCGGTTCCAGTGCACTAGTCAGAGCTCCAGATCTGATATCTGATACGTGTGAGCAGATCGGATTGGGAACGGAGTGGCAGTCTCGTTCCCAGGCCTACGATTCCGTGTCAATGAGCGCTTGAAAGAGATCCTGGAGCAGTCCAGCTGAAGGCTAAGAACACTGAAACTGGTGAGCTCGCCAAAGTGGTGCTTGTCATGGCCCCGAGAACTCCATACCGAATATTAATTTGTGCACATCTTGTTTGTACGCTATAGCTTATGTCGAGATGTATCCCCCATAACCCAATAGTAACTCCCGATCGTGGATTTATGATGTATTTAATACTAAGCCATATAATTATTCAAAATGCTAGGGATATAGTAGTAGCATTAAAAGAGTAGCATTCGTGCTGCTAGTACACACATCCTAGCAAGTCCACCTCAGTTTGTATGCTATCATTGGTTTGTTAGGGAATATGGCATTAAGTAGTGTGTCATGTTCGATATCCGGCCAATATGTGTATAGGATTTCCCTAATGTCCTTGCATATGGGTAATCTGGCGTAGCCGACCCTCGCAGGAAGAGGAGGGTCTGGTCAAATGCCTATACCAGGCTTGTGTCAGACATACGGAATCTGGTTGTCCCCGCAAGTATGCAATTAATGGAGTGTTGCGTAAACTGACAACCGCTGGCCAGCCGGCCTAGCGCGCGCGTAGTCTAAAGTATCTATGATGTGATTGCATATCGATGGCTGCTATAGCACTACGGTATTGCTGGTAGAGACCGCTAGGTCGGCAGCCACTAATCTCGGATGTAGCTCATTCAAGCCTGAGCAGCAGTTGGCTATTTTATCCTTTATGGAGGGTGACTAGTCGTTGACCAGGTTGAACTGACTGTCCCCACAATTGGCGACACAACGCTCTTCATTGGTCACGGTCATCTGGCAGTCCGCAATTATTTAGCAGCAAATAGGCCTCTACAACACTACCTTACCTTACATTGCATCTCTCAGCTTAATGCACAGCCTCGGCGACTTTCTCTGCACGTACGTGGCTACGTGTGGTGGCCAGTGTGGTTGACACATCAACCACACCCACTTGAGTGTGTACCACGCACGTAGTGGCTAATTACATTCCTCTGTCACAAGCCCGGTATAGGCATTTGACCAGACCCTCCTCTTTCTGCGAGGGTTGGCTACGCCAGACTAGCATATGGGACTGAATTTGACCGGGAGGACTACTGGGGGTGTGGTGGCTGCTTTGTTGTTGTTTTTGGTGAGTTGAGTGCAGTTGTGGAAAGGATATTGTCGAATGATACTTGTAATTTCCTCCGCTTTGTAGCCTCTTTCAATGAGTTTGTCTTTTAGTTTATTTGTAATAAGTTTGAGCGTATCCCCTTGTGTGTTTGTGAGGAGGTATCTTAGTGTTTCTCCTTTTAGGATGGCTGTTTTCACACTTTTGGGATGGTGTGAGGTTTTGTGGATGTACAATTGTTTGTTGGTCGGTCTTATATGTGTTTTTACATCCAGGAGGCCTCTGTCTTTGAAGTTTGGGCTTTTGTAGACCATAACATCCAAAAATCTAAGTTCATTTCAGTCTTATTTGTGTGTGAATTTGATCGTGGGGTGGACTTTGTTGATGTTTGTGATGAATGTGTTTAGTTGTTTGTCTGTGCCTGTCCATATTAGGAATATGTCATCAATGTATCTTTTCCATGGTAGTATGTATGGATGTCCTAGCCATGCTAGGATAGGTTCCAATGACCCCATGAATAGCTTAGCATATGCTGGGGCCATTTTGGTGCCCATGGCCGTTCCTTGTAGTTGGAGGAAGAAGTCTCTGTTGAATTCAAAGACGTTATTCTTGAGGACAATGTTTAGCATTTCCTCCAGAACTCGATTGGTGGCCGTAGAGGGTGTGGATTTTGGTCCCATTTGAGGGCATTGATGCTGGATGTGATACCATCTTTGTGTAGTATGTTCATATATTATAGTGAGGATACATTAATACCGACTAGAGTACTGTTTAGTGGAATTTGAGTGGTTGTGATTAGGTCGACAAATTCCTTGGTGTGTTTTAGAAATGATGGAAGTTGTTTGACTAGTAGTTGAAGCCAGTAGTCTACGAAACTTGAGATGTTCTCAGTTACGCTATTGAGACTGGAAACATTAGGTCTTATGCCCATTGGGTTTTTGAGTATCTTTTTTAGGAAGTAGAGTTGTGAGGTTCTGAATTGTACGGAGGGTGTACAGAAGTCGACAAATTCCATTGGCATCCATTTTTGGAATCAAAGTTCAACTAGGAATTTCATAATATAAGTTCTTATGAAGGCAGTGGTGTCTGCTTTGAGTTGTTTGTATACTTTTGGTTCGTCTGGATTTTTGAGGCCTTCCTCAATGTAGTTGCATTTGTTTAACACTACAATGGTTGATCCTCTGTCGGCTTTGTTGATGACTATATCTTTGTTTTTTTTTAATGATTTGATTGCTGCTCTTTCAGCTTTGGTGATATTGTCACCTTTAATTTGTTTGTTGTTTGTACCTAGGGAGATAATTTCTTGGTCTAGTTTGTTTAGAAATAGATTGAGGAACGTGTTTTTGCTTTCAGCCCTAGTAAGGGAATTATTTTTCACTTTGAATGTTTGATTTTTTCCCATGGATCAAAGGTTGAGTTAGGTGGGTCTGGTTGGGTACCGATACTGTTTGACAGTGTTGTTGTGTTGTGATTGAAGTAGGGTTTTTTATTTAGTAGCTAGTTCGTATTGTACGAGAATTTTTTACGGAGCTTCGAGAGGCCTGTAGCTATATCATTGTGGTCTATAGACTTGGGCTCGGGAATAAATGAGAGACCTTTTGGTAGTATACTACATTCAGCACTAGACAGAGAATATGTTGATAGGCTTACAATGTTGTTACAGCTAGGAGTATGTTTGATTCTTACTTTCTGTCTCTATATGGCATTAAATTGTCTTTTCAGTTTCTGTCTGTTTAGTAGGTGCGGCCTCTTCCTCTGCTTCCCTTTTCGTTTCCTCTTCCTCCTCTGTATCCTCCTCTGCCCTCATCCTCTTTGCTATAGAGGGTTCTGTGGGGGCAGGGACTTTTTGTTGTCTAGCTGCCGGGGGGGGGGGGGGGGGCAGTGCTCTCACTAACTTTATTTGGTTCTTCAGACAAGATGTCTGGACAAATGTAGATTTAATCCGTCACTTTAAATTTTAATCAGACATAATTATTATGTATGCTTGGTATCACACTATGACAATAAACTGCATTTATTGAACATTAGGATGAGAGTTTGCGATGAGTGTACATTACAAATTAACTTGACGCAATCCATTCTTCCCAGTCATCCAAAGAAAACTGAATTTCTGATTCACTTGAGTCAGTGCATGTACTAGCAGATCTGGATGTTGAGGGTGTTGAAGTGGGGCCTTGTCCTGACTGAGTCTGGGTGTCCTTGCGGTTAACCCTACGTATTTTGTCCTTTTGCCACAGTTCTAGTGCACCACTTGCATCCCATTTAGAGAGAGGGGGGCCTTCAACGTTGATTCGAATCAGTCTATCCAGGGTGTCCTCTCCCAGACAGGTACGTCGGTTAACTTTGATGAGCTTAAGTTGTGAGAATACTCGTTCCAAGTGCCCGTTAGACATAGGAAGGCAGAACAGAAGCTCTACAACACCGAGAATGTTCTTCCATTGCCCAGAATCAACAGCATTGAAAAGCTTCCACCATAACACTTTATAATCTTCCTGTACTAGATTCAGATACTTTCTCCCATAGTCAACCATATCATCCCATTCTTCCTGAACAGCTGAAACGTCTAGTGAAGCAGCTTCCAAAGGAATTTGAAATCGTTGACAGATAGCTTCAAGAGCTGCATGTCCAAAACTAGCTGACTCACTTCGTTCCCAACCATTGGTGGCCAAAATGGTTACGGCATGGGTAAGCAAATCTGTATCATGCACTTGAATTCGATTTCGAAGGCACGTCTCCAATGCTTCAACATATTCATCCTTGTGCACTTCCAGGTGAGTTCTAGCTCTGTCAAAATGTGTGAGCTCTACTCCTTGATATGAAGTAGATCCATCGTCCTCATGCTTGATTCGCCCAAGTACCTTCTTGACACTAGGGAGGTCTTCAAAAGGTGTAGTTTTGATCTTTTCAAGTGACTTTTTCGTCTTCATGACAGCTTCAATCGCTCGAACTACACAGATCTCTTCTTCTTGAAGCACTTTGCATAGGACGGAGCAAGGCCGGAGGAGATCATGAAACAAGGCACAGCCAAGGAGTATCTTTGAGTCTTGCCACTTCAAAACATAGCCTTTCACTTTCTGTCTATCTACAGACTTCAGGCTGGTGTCTTCGGTCAAGGCTATCATGTGGGAAAGATAAGCACCAAATCTATCCACTACCCTTTCGAGAGCTGCCACTTTGTGTGTAATGAATCGAGTTCCACAGGCACGAAGGGGGCGACTGCCTCCTTGAATGGGCATCTCCGAAGGCTCCAAACAAGACTTGAGCTCAACAATGATATCCTCTAGTTGGTGGCACTTCTTGGGGGATTTGTTGTATATGTAATACAAACGTAAAAGAACATCATCAATGGTGCCAAAGAAGGTAGATTTCAGAGCATCATGAACAGAGAGTTCAAGGCGATGAGCTAAACACCAGAACATGAAAATCCATGGAACTTCTCTTGTAAGAATTCCCTTCAAACCACCTTCCGCAATGTTGGCACTGGCTCCATCACACCCAAATCCAATCATTTTTACCTTCCAATCGTCAATCTCCATGTACTGCATGGCTCTATCAAATGATTCATAAAGACCTTCTCCTGTTCCACTCTTGAGGTACCGGGCAGACAAAAACGTACTTCGAACATGAACTTTGCCATCTGAGAGGGGATCGAAATGAAGAGCCAAGTACAACTCCACTTCAACATTGCCAGCATCTGTAGTTGCATCAGCTTGAACGCTAAAGAATTTACACTTTGAAAGCTCTGATAACAAGGCAACTTGTAGATCGCGTCCAATAAACTCGGTAAACGTAGCGCAGGCTCGATCGTTTTTGTACCCCGCCCCCAAATCAACGCTGTGTCGCTCTTCCAGCTCACAAATAGGTGCCATCTTTGTGAAGGCTAGCTTTTCCTTCGCGATCAGGTAGGCCACGTCAAATTTGCGCTTCGTCTTCTCTCTGGTGCTTGCATCCATAGACGACTGGGTCAGTGATCGAGCGATAGGCGCGTAGTCGCAAACGTTGCTCGACCGCTGCTTTTTGTACAGTAGCATAGCTCGAGCGTGCATATCTGTACCTGCATGGTCCTTCACAGTAGAAAGACGGACATTAGTGGTGCCATCAATGAATGCAGGTCTGAAATTTCTCATAGACTCGAGCTGTTTCTGGAACTGAGTACAAACGGAGCATCGAAGCGTGGACACGTGGGTACGATCGACCGTGTCGAACTTTAGCCAAACAGCGGTGTTAAACTGCTTGTCGTACTGTGAAATCCACTCCTGAACTGTCTTCTTTTGAACTGCTCTCCTCTTTGACGTTTCACTACAGCTACTACTTGAGTCAGAGCTAGAGTCTAGATACCTCTTTCTACGTTCAGACATTTTGTCCGGACAAATCTAATTTTATACTGTCACGTGCAATATTTGACCGGAAATTGTCCGTTTGTCGGACGTTAATTCGAGCACTGGGGGGGGGAGTGTGAGTTAATATTATGCATGTTAGATTGATTTAGTTCTGAGCCTACCTCATTCACTGCTTCAATGAGCTGTGTGATGGCTGCATTTCTGTCTACCGTGTTGTTCAAAACCATTGTGGTTATACGGGGCCTTTTGATTGGTTCTAGTGTCAGGTCCGTTTCTGTGTCCCTGGCTCTCTTCCGTTGGAATGTTTGCTTGAATTCCTCGGCTTTCGCCTCCTATTTTTTGTTAATCTCTGTTAGCCTTTTCTCACAGTTTTTGAGGATTGTGTTTTCGGCCGGTGATGCACTCGACTTGGTGATGTCCGTCAAACTGGCCTGTAGTTCTGCTATGCAGCCATTGGTTTGTTCCATAATGTTTGCGTAATGCAACTTCAAGAGCCTGCATATTTGTACATCATATTTTGTGTGTTCTTCGTCTACTGCTGTGGACAGTTCCTTAGTCTGTCGTATGCTATGAGACGGATGGTTGGGGTGAGGCGTTTGTTGGCTTTAACAGCTTCCTTGCACATTTTCAGGTGGTGATTGACCTTGTCATAGGTCAACGAGCACCATATTTGCGCTTTCTGAGTTGATCACTGTTCTTGGAGAGAAGTGCAAATTCCAGTGTCTCCTGCCACCCATACTACCGCAGCTCATTATACTACCTCATAGCACACATGCAGATCACTGAGGCACAGGTACATGTATGTAGTATTGTATTGCTGAATAAGCATTATTAAGATTAGTGTATCATTGCTATGTAGGTTCATAACTGGACTGAGGATATCAATCAGTTTGTGGAAGAAGATGAATGCACACTCTCCTACTCAGGTAAGCAGGCTAGCAAGAGAAAATCATCAGTCACAATAGCTAGCCACATGTAGTTCAATTCTGTGTACAGTTGTATGTGTGCATGCACATGTATGTACACTACTGCTCTCTGTTGGACAATCTTAACTGTCTCCACACACACACACACACACACACACATGCATACATGCACAACACAGTTCATCTGTCAGCTTTGGATTTGCTGTCCTCTCTTTGCATGGAGCCTTGTCTCAGCTCACACTGCCATCATCCCTGCGATGGAGAAGCACCTTCAAGAGACAACAAGATCCAACTCACCTCACTGGTGGAAGGTCAGACAGTCTCCTAAATAATCTTGTCCCATGGCTGGCCCATGCCCAGCTTTTCAATGCTAGGGGGCAAGGCTACCTCATAAAAGAGAAAGCTAGCATGTTTGTGCAGGTATTTTGTCTCACCTGGTTGACCTGACCTCTCAGCTTGTGCTGTAGAGATTGTGTAGTGATAGTCCATGTAGCCACACCAGTGGTGTAACTTCTACAATGTGGTTTATCTTGAGGTGTGTGGGGACACTGTTCCACTGGCTAACATTGCCTGTGTGTACAAAAGCTAGATATTGCAATACTATAGACCAACCATCATCAGCAGTGAGGTCTGGTAGCAACATTGTGTCAGTGAATGTCTGACAGTCTAACTGAGCTCTCCCAAACTTTGCATCCTCTACAACACTGTTCAGAACCAACATGGTATTAAATGTTAATTTTGTTGTACACTCTCTCTTATCATAGATTATTGGAGTTGTTAGCTAGTGCCTTTCAGCCTTCAAGAGCTCCAGTGCTGGGAATACTAGCGGCTAAGGTCACTTTCTTGTGAGTTCAAACAAAATTAAGTTTTAATACCGTACATGTACGTGCACATGCATACACAAACACACAAACTCATGGACTCATTCACAGACACACAATGTCACACATACACCATGTAGATAGATATCTTAGCAAGGCATGCTCCTAACACTTTATGTGCAGATTTTGTGATGAGCTAAAGTCTACTGGGCATGCTCAGTTGGTCACTGCACACCACATCCAGCAATTAGCAGTGATGTTAGCGGAATTCCCTGAAGATGTGGTAGCTGAAGCACTGCAGCTAGTCATACAGATATATCAATAATTAGAGGGGCATGATAATTATGCCCTTTTCTGAACTTATTATATATACATGTAGTACAGCTACATGTACATAGTTGTGTGACCCTCTCTCTCTCTCTTTCCTCTTCTTCAGGTTGATCCAGCAGTGACAACTAGTTATGCTAGTCAAATCATCCCAGCGACAATGAGCCTATTCCTAAAATACTCTCATGGAAAAAATTAATATCTCGATTTTGCCTCGTAGCACACACACACACACATACATGTACATGTTCGTACACATATGCACACGTAAAATCAACTACCTCTCGGACTAGTAGCGGTGAATCAGTGTTACTATTCATAAATCATGACATCATTGCCTGTGCTTCTATATTTGGATATGCTAGTTCCTATCGTCCGTGGTTGCCAGAGGGCAGGACATGAGGAGCTGAGAACATCCATCGTCAATCAAGTCTTCCCGACTTGTTCAAAGAGTACTCAGCTCTGATGACTCTGTGATTTTACAGGTACATGTACATGTGTACATATATGTACATATCCATAAGATAGGGCTACAATAGATTTCGTGGTATTATTAGCTTTGTGAATTCTGTGTTGATTGCTAACTTTCCATTTCAGAATGGAAGAGAGTGTATTAGAGCATTCGTAGCCACAGCACTGGAGCAGCTAAAAGGATGGTAAAGTCATGTGACCTCTGTGGTTGTCATGTGATCATCATGTGACTCCCTACTCTGCAGGAGGGACAGCTCAGGTCGTGATGGATTTCAGTACGTCATACAAGTTGCTCTCCATCTTCTCAACTCCTCAAGACCAGAATACTCTCTCTGCATCTTTCATACAAATGTAGAAAATTCATAATCATTTTTGTTAAAGTCATAAGTTAACAGTAGTTTTGTACATATGTATGTACTTGCAGACTTACCTATATTATATGGGAGCTATTGATCTATTTCGGGCCTGTCTTGGCTAAGATAGATTTTTCTTGTACCTGTTACAAAAGTAAAGATGTCACGTGTTTACCACATGTATGTGCAATGATGTTATTTGATTTTTTGTAGGCTGATAATAGCTACTGGTGATGAGAGACTCACTAAGATGACTATCAAGGATGAGCTTAACTATGCCAAATCTAAACTGCAAGACGGTATGGGATTATATGTGTATAGAGTGTGTGTGTGTGTGTGTGTGTGTGTGAGAGTGAGAGAGAGAGAGAGGGAGAGATGCTTCTTTGAACAGCTCAGCTGAAAGTTGGAAACACTATTTTTGAAGACTACAGCAGATTTGGCTACCTATTAATAAATTTCTCCCCCATTGCACTGTGTATAGGTATTCAGACTTGTTCCCAGCAAGCTGCTGTGATGTCATGTGATGAGGCTGCTGGGTGCATGGAGCTGGTAGCTACTGCCTGTCAAGATCCTCAAACTAGTGATCGGTAACATTCTGCTATAATAATATGAATTGCCAAACTAAAGCTCATACTGTCTGTTGTAGAGAGAGATTTGGATGGCTCTGCTGGACTTGAAGCAACGCTGGAGTCACTACTAGCTCCCAGGCAGAGCTTCAGTCGAGTGGGAGGTGGACAATGATCCTAATCTGGCCAGTGAACCTCTGCTGCAACTAGACATGCATGTAAGAGAAGATGAGAAGTGTTTCTACTGCTATGCACATCATTTTATACAAGACTAGTTAAAATTTGCTGAATGCAAGGGTTGACTACTTATGGGGATACTCCTCTAATTAAGGTCTACACACAAACTGGACACCATAATCCATTGAAGTAGATAAGAGTCATGGAGTATGAGTTACTTCAGTATTTTCTCTTTGTCTGTATGTGTGTTGCTATCAGCCAGCAAGATGAGTGAGTGGAGTGGCTGTGCAGTGGTGCAGCTGGTGCCAGCGTAAACTGAGAAGAAAGAAAGGTTGGCCACCATGTTGATCCGATACTAGCGGACAAGGAGAGAGAGAATGAGGTTAATTACAGCTGTCCCTTTAATCAGTATCCAGTAACCAACATGATGATGCTCTTCATGTCTGCTCACTCAGCAAAATAAATATCATTACCGATCTGGCAGTAAAGATTCGTGAAGATCTGCTGTGTATGATTCATCCGAGAAGAAGAGGATAGCTAGCAACCCACTGAAACTCAGGAAACTTAAACAGGTACACATCAAAATAAGTTAGTGTTCACATGCAAGGACACCACTATAAGGAAGCGAAAGAGAGATGGGAGGGTGGGGGCAGAGGGAGAGAGAGAGGTTTATGTATCCGAAAAATTATTGCATCGTACTGCCATGCAGATGGCTGAAGGAGAGAGAATAGAATACTCCAAAAGAAAAAGTGCTTCATTTGCTCACCGCCACGCTGCAAAGACTCCCCTCCCCATCACAGAAGATGCGTCTCTCCCTCCTCCTCCCTCACCCCTCACATGAAGCCAATCTAGAGCGAGAGAAACAGCATGTGGTTCAGAGCAAAGATCAACCACTACAGAAAAGGTGATGTGTACTTAGAAACTAGTTTTACTTAGCATATACACATGGGATCCCAAACTCATGCACTAGGGGTAAAGTGATCAGTCTGTCCATCTGTTGTTGTCATTTGCAAATAAAAATCAGCATTGTATTGTTTATTAATTTGCATGAGGTATGTACAAGACATTTTTTATAATTATCAACTACATCATTATGATGTCATTTCTTCAACTATATACAGGCCGAGGTGACCAGTGAGGAACGTTTGGCAAAACAATACAAGTCAGATTTTCTATGGTGAGTTTGTAAGAGAGTGAATTATCAATTACATCATTGTATATTCCACAGGTAGATCTCTGAGAGTGCATTTGCTGAGTTGCAGGGCTAGCTAGGGGACAGAAGACATGGAAAAATTCAAAGAACATCAGCAAAACTGGTATCAAACTTATAAAAGTTTAATTATAGCATCACCACCACAATACATTCAAATTGAAATGCTGTAACTGTGTTTTTTGTAATTTTGTTGTGAGTGGTATAATATTGTTATTAATGCTGAGAGCAGTTGCTGTATGTGTGGGTGTGTTGTCTGAAGTGTGTGCATCCATCCAGAGGTGGCTGCTGGCTGCTCTAGGAGTACATATTTTACCATACCACATCTACAGAGTGGAAAGATATCAATCATTTTTCAGGGGTATATTATAGTTATGGAGCTGGGACCATGCACAGCTATAGTACAGTAGTGATTCTGGATGCCCGATATTTTGGCTCAATCTCAATAGCAGAGTGGCAGTGATAGTAATCCTTATGGTTAAGGTGTGAATAGCTTCCTCTCAACGAGGCCTATATATTAGCACTGGGTGTTTCCCGTTGAACGGATGAAGCATGCACAAGCTACAATCTACATGCTGGAAATCATTTTACATACAAATTTCCATAGAGCTAAAAATTGAAATTGCATGGCGTGTTCTTAACTGATTTGCTTGATTCAAACCTCAGGAGAGACAGCAATCTCTCAGCTACCTTGTGGTTTTTGTTTCTTGTTTTTATGACAACTCGTTGCTAAGTTATGGCTGGTTTTATAAGCCTCAGGTCGATCATCCGGCTATAGTACTATATTTCTCCCATATCCACTCTAGGCTTTTGTAAATTATGCTAAAATTTTGGCCTATAATGCTATTCTCAAATTTCCAGATAATGGTCCTATAATGCTCAGGAATGCCCCTATAATGCTCAAGGTATTGGCATTATTCTTGTCAAATCTTTGTACTTTGATACAAAAAAAAAAAGAGGAACATGTCATCAGTCATCTATTATTGTATTGGAGCATTACAGAGGTCTCTATGTAGTCTTCCATACAGCGTGCTTGTCTTTCTGTGAAGCTGTTTGTAAGTTATATAGTATGATGTCATTCACTCAGGGTCAAAGGTTATCTTAGTTGAGGTCAATGACGAGCCTGTGTTAGCCTCTGTGAGTCTCTAACTAGTTGCTTTAGTCTCCAAGTACTCTATGTCACTCAGTGACTACAAAAAACACCTGCTTGTTTTAAAATTTGTGAGCAGATGTAAAAGTTGGTCCAATAATCCTTCAAAAATAGGCCTATAATGCTAGCATTATTCTCAAATGCCAGGACATCCCTACAATGCTCAAAATTTTGCCAGCATAATTTACAAAAGCCTAATCCACTCCTACTATATCTCTACAACTTATTGTATGCACTGTTTAGTGGTAGTATAATACACAACCACAGGCAGTAACAAGTATGCTAGTACATGTACATGTACCTACCTGGCACATGAGGGTAAAGTTGAGATCAAAGGTCAGTCCAGTCCACCGTTTACAGACTCCCATGTGTGTGCAGAGCTGTACAATGGAGTGGCATTGTTGGGGATAATTAGTGGTTTGTGGTTGCACTGGGACTGAAGGTCACCCCCAAACTGCGTAAAGATGTGGAACTCTGCCCTATCGGTGCACACATGCACGCGCGCACTCACACACACACACACACACACACACACACACACACACACACACTATTAGGGTATCCAACAAAGTTAGTGTATCTCTCTACTCTCAAGGATAATGAATCAGCTGTAGCTGGTACTGGTACAGTAGCTAGCAGGCAAAAAGCTCCCTTATGATGGCCCATTCACGTACTTGTCAGCATCAGCTAAGCTTCCATAACTAACTTATAGCACACTTATTAATTTTTTGCACTGAGAAGTAGAAAACATTACGGGAGAAAATTTTTATTTAAAGCCAACTACCATTTAGGTAACAGGTATACATATAATGTAAGTATAGCGCCTAATATAATGCAGAGAACCTTCGTTGGCTTGCTCTCAGCAGTGGCATCAAATACAGCAGGATCTCCGAATTCACAAAGGACGTCTCCTAGTCCTACATTTATAAGAGAGGTAAAATGCTAGATAACGTTCGTACGTTATTGCCCAAATTAATGTCTAATCACAGCTGCTTTAGTGTGGACACTATACATAATACATACAGTAATAGAGGAGCATGGTGCATGGTTACTTAGCCACAACTTACAGTTTTGAGTGCCAACTGTTTACATTAATACAGACCACACTGTAAAAATTATTATTTAAGTGGACTCCACTGTCTTGTCAGCTGTGCATATACGCTAGTACAGAGAGGTACCTATTGCATTGTACAAATTTTGTAGTTACAGCTCCAGGTGCAGCATAAAGTTAATTTTGAAAACGTCTGCACATACAGAGTGGCTATGCATAGATTACACATATGGACATTATGTTCGTACAATCTGCGTGTGCACAGAATAATACTGTTTCGAAATAATTATAATCAGTCGGTATTATTCCGATACAACAGTTTTTTTTTAATTATAGTGTAAAATGTATTATAGGGCACCATAATAATGAATTAGAGCTGACGCATTTTCAGAGTCAACTCAGATAAAGATGATGATCAACTTGACAGTTGATGCTTATTTTACAAGCTCGATAACAGGCTAACAATGCAAGCCTACTAGAGCTGTGGGGCAACTGTAAACGGAGGAAACGGAAAATGGAAACGGAAACGCGGAAAAGGGAGCACAGCAATACGTACACAGTACAAGCTACAATGTAAAATAGGAGTGCATCATTGGGTCGGTGTATTACCTGGACTGGACTCAGGGACTCATGAACTGACATACCTGATAAGACTATAAATGATCATATGCCATGTATCCAACCATGCCCCTAGTTTCAGTGTTCATTTGGAGAGTAAGTAAAATTGTGGCTGTTTGTACAGTACATTAAAAGACTCAGCACTGAGTATAGCTAGCTACCATCCATTCTCACAAGGAAGACAGATTATGCTAAAGCTCATTCATTTCATCCCAATTCAATTGCCAGTAACTTAAAGTTTTATGTATGGACATTGTCAGATCAGATGATGGATTCTGAGCTTCGGCACACACACACACACACACACACACACACACGCACACACATACTTACACACGACACACCCACACCTTGTGCTGAAGGATAATATACAAGAATGACAATGTCACATAGAATTCTCCTCATTATATTTAATATGCATTAATGAATTGATAATTTAAGACAGTCGGTTTGATTCCGATACCAGTTTTCTAAAAAAGGTTAGTCAGACTTGCTTATGCTGTGGTTTTGCACGTTGAAACCTGACATTTCACTGGAAAATACGCCTATTTTTATCATTCTCAGTAGCTAAATAGATCATACATACTGGAAGTTGTTAATTCTTTCTCACACTAATTTAAAACTTTAGCTGAATAGCTGAGAGATTTGGTGGTTGCTAGCTGATGCATGTCTTGTCTGTGTGTGTGTGTGTGTGTGTGTGTGTGTGTGTGTGTGTGTGTGTGTGTGTGTGTGTGTGTGTGCCTAATTAAGCCCTAGAGTGATTTGACAACTGGAAGTTTAAAATTCTGGCATAATTGGGATGAAATGAATGAGCATGATAACCTGGGGCTTGATTGCAACTCAGTGCTGAGCAATGTACTGTATACATACAAACAGCCATGCTCCAAATCCTCTATGGCACACTACAAGCTCGATAACAGGCTAGCAATGCAACTGTCTACTAGAGCTGTGCTAGCTAGGGACACTGTAAAATTGATATTAACATTATTGTGTCATAGTGATCATTGTTAGTTATTTCTATGTATGCAAACAAATACATGACATTAATTGGCTAATTAATGTTCTTAATGAGCAGTCAAGAAACACGGCGCTTTTTGGTCGTGACTTTCAAATTTGTGAATTTTGTAATGTTAGCAACAACAGTTGTGCCACATAGCCATGCAAACTTATAATTATGACATTGTAGTCATCTTAGAAATGATATTATTTATGCCTGGGACGTTTGTTCAAACTGTGTACTGTACTAGTTGTAATACTGGCCGGCTGGTTACTGGAGTAAGCTACCTCTTCTGACACTGGTCAACAGCTCTTCTGCCTCGAAGATTTTTGCCAGCGTCTGCTCCCACAGTGAATCCGAGGCGGCATATTTCATGTGGGCGAAGGGTGTACTCTATTATGTGTGCACACAATGAAACCTCAAACAAGTTATTATTCATGCTAGCTGTACACACTGCGATACAATATATAGCTATGGTTACTCTTAACAAGCACTGCATAACTATAATAATCAAAGTACTGACTCACCTGGCCTGCCATGCTGCTTTCGCTGAAGGTCGACTCGAACTCGTCGAATAGTGAATCTGCGCATGCGCTGCCAGCCCCTCCCACGTTCCTTAGTTCGGGTATGCACGCCACTGGGGAATGTTGCTCATATTATGGGTTCATAGCGGTTGCCCTTAGTTCGCGATCGCTAATTGGCAAGATTTTGCTGACTCAGCCATATGGAATCGTGAGAAGATTGGGGAGCCTGGGGACGAGGCTAACTAAAGACGATTTACTGGATCCACCACTATTGTGTGGTATGCTGAAGAGCTCGCAATCCTGATTCCACCAATGCATTCTGATCCGCCATTTAATATTGTGTGCTATGCTGAAGAGCTCACAATCGCCAAATTCAAAATCTGCCAATGCATTCTGATGACTGTTTCGCCAAATTTAATGTTCAACAAAGTTTCCCGCTGAAATGAATAGGATAAGGACGTCCGTATGTAGGATGGTTTCTCTTTAAATTTAGTATGGTTGTAGAAGATAGACCAACTTAATTCTTATGATAGATAGACATACCTTAATAACAAATTAATTTTTGTACTTCTCCCTGTAGCATAATTAAAAGCGTAGGTATATGCATGTACCTTTTATTGGAATTATTTTGGCAGGCATAATGTACTCTTTTGAGATAACTAGCTACATCAATGTATGTTCGAATAGTCATAGTGGCCTTGCTACAAGTACGTAGATTGAAAGAGATGATAGGATGAAATATGAACATGTAATACATGTATAACAGTTTGACCATCAAACCTTTACCAGCATTTGAAATAAATTATTACACAAAACATGTACAAACTCTATCAACAAAGTAGAATGAAATTAATACTCTTGTAATTTCCACCATTTTTTTCGGTGTGCTACATTCACACAAATAATAATAATAATTATTATTATAATTATAAGACAGATAAGACATTAAATTTTGCTAGAGTAGGTGCATACTGTAGAGTATACATTGAATAAAAGCAATTTTGTGAATTCCTCCAGATAATTTTTTCACTGCACTTCTCACTGTTCACATACTTCCTAAGCCTCACCTCAATCTAAATATAAGAATGAGAATAAAATGAAGCAGTAGCCTAAGATTAAGATGGCACCCCTTTCTCCCAAAATATTCGCACAGTACAGCCAGCTCCCATTGCCACACCCTCTGGTCCCTCCACTTCACCCACTCAAACCTTCAAACCTTGCTGACCAGCAATCAAGTTTTGTTCTTTAACCTTCATCAATACTATAACAGGAAAATAGTGTTGAGCTCCCATACAAACGCCTGATAAGCATTCCAATAAAGTGATGCAAGCAAAAACATTAATCAGTCCTACATGTGTTGTATACAGAGGAAGTACTAATATTCCACGTCACTTTTGCGAATACCAATGCTTATCATCATGGGTGCATCATCATACAGTCACTTTCTTGAAGCTAAAAAACTGCGGGATCCCTGAGTTAGAGATCTCTAGCTCAAATGTTATGGTTTTGATCGCTGATCAGTCATATCACCTTTACTTGCGGATCCTGAGGGATCACCCTTGAAAACTACCATCAAAGTTTAAGTACTATGTAAAGTATATGGGGATGAAAGTGATGACACAGCATTTTTGCCTGAGCACGTGATCATTTCATACCTCCTTGACCTCTGTGGTGTATAGTTTAGTGTTGTAAATACAGCTACTTGCATGGCAAACAACGATGTACAGCCACTCCACCAGTACGCTATAGCATGTATGTGGTTAACACGCTTGTCATGATCTATGTGACATGTACTCTCAGCTTCATGGTACAAACCCTTTTTTTTTGTCTCTTTTAGTCTCATCTATCACTCCATCTTTGCTCTTTGAGCCATTTTCATTTTTCTTGACAGAAAGCTATAATAATAATTTTGGTAATCAAAATTGTCAATGATATAATTATTACAGTTAAAGTTCATCTAGCATGGATGGGGCCTCAGCATTCCTTAATGTATCCGTGTTGATACCAGCCAAACTGATAAATGTTGTGTACAGCATGATTGTACACATACAACGTAACCACAATGCAAACAGGCACACAAAGAGTAATTAATTGGGATGCACGAGATGCATAGTTGAGTGCACCCCAATTAATGTCATGTAACTGATTTGTTTCCCCATGACTCCTTTGATGATGAAGTTATCATCAGGCGACCCTATGATCACCTACACTCATCCCATAGCCGGTAATTTGCCTATAAAAACTTTGGTTGCTAGGCAATTGCAAACACTATGTTTTGTTGCCTACCACAGAACAAACACATCATTGCCTTCTATTCCTATAGCCTCGTACATCCCCAGGCCCATTACTAGTGTTTTCAAATTTCAGCATGAAACATTGAAAAACTGGGAATGGGCCTGGGGATGAGGTTATACCACTCCTGTGATACATACATGTACACCCCTAAACATTAAATAAAATCATGACAGTAAAAAACAAAACTGAATATGTACAATGTAAGCATGGTTTCATACAAGGGGGGAGGAAGAAGGGAGTACCCCCCCTCCAAGCTATATATTTCCCCCTCCAAGGGATGAGGCTACATGACATGGTAATTATCATGAAATTAAGCATTAAAAATCATGACTTAAAAGATCAAGAAAGAATTATAATTTTATTCAGGGATTGTTTGATCTATAAATGTCTAACCAGTGTTTCATTTGGAGGGGGTGCCCTGGGATATCCCCCCCCCCCCCCCCCCCCCCCCCCCAAGACCAGGTTTCCTCCCCCCAAAATTCTTGAAACTAATACATGTAGATGTAATAAAATCTCAAACACATGTATAGTGTAATCACAAACTGCAAAGCTTCCGTATCAATGTCATTTTTGGTAAAAATGGATCTAAAATGCTGTCTGAGAGGTCTTAAGTTTCAAAAATCTTTCTGGGAGGGATGCTCCCAGACCCCCTAGAGATGGTGGTGTTTTATCATAAGATTGACTTGTACTTATCTCCCTAATGAAAATCCAGTAAGAAACCCTGTAATGTACCTGTAATTGTATTCAGTGAGTCCATTAAATCTTCGCTGAAAGGGCTGGCTCCCTTGGCTGGTCTGAGAGAGGTAGATCACGTACTGTGATGTGGCAGTTGGCACCAGAGCTAGTAGGTTCAAGGTCCCTGTCCAAGGTGCTATTGTTACTGCAGACAAAACAATAGAAGTAATAGACAATAATGCCATACCGTAATCATGGTTGCAACAAAAGTACTGTAATCTGATTGGTCAGGAATTGAAGGGGTATCTACAGTACCGTAATTCTCATACAAACTAGTAAAAATCTCATAAATTTATTGCTTGGAGCATGACGCCAAGCTTGGTTGTATCCCAGTATATCCAAGCATCTGTGGTTGAGTACACACAAGTCAACCACAGTACAAGCATTCAGACAATGCAATAATTGGAAGGCGGAGTCTACCTTGGAACATGCTGAGTAAGCAAGCTCGCTCATGAAGTGAAGCTACATGTAACAGACCATGCAAACACTCATGCATACACACACAGAGGCTCCAGAGTGTACAAGACCATGCAAATACACACACACACACAAGTGAAGCTAACAAACCATGCAAATACTCATGCGTACACACACACACACACACACACACAGAAACTCCCAAGGTGAGGGTGTACAAGACCATGCAAATACACACACACATACACAACCCCAGAACATTTACATGTACATTTGTAAACAGAGCACTATAATCAGGCACTAAAACAGCACTATCAATTGTATACATTTTCCACTGTACATCACAACATTCATCTCTTTATCATGCCTACAGCTGGTTAGCTTGAGTGCTTACTTGTTGATCTTCCATTGTTGGTAGACATGGAGGTAGGAAAAAGAGACAGAAGCCTGAGAAGCGAGCATTGTTAGTTGGGTAAGGGGTTGTCACCCTTCTCATGGAGTACATCAGTGTTTAGTGATCTTTTGTGAGCCTCGTCCATAATGTCCAAGTCCGGCTCCCTGAAGCACACCTCAGCAGCTATAATAATTATTATATGGAAATTCTGTGTAGGAGAGACAGAGATAGACCACACCCACTCCACAAGAGCAGTCATGTGACTTGTTAGACCATTTCCCTCTTCTTATAGCTTCGTCCCCAGGCCCTTCCCAGCTTTCAGTGTTGCATGCTGAAAAGCGGGAAGGCCTGGTATCAGAAGTCACATGACTTTGCATCATGATGACACAAAGACCAGCAGTCAAAGGCCCCTTCGATTCTTCAAAAAGCAGGCCACATGCTGTCTTTACAAGTTTATTTTCTTACTCTCTATAGTCTATAAGAATTGTACTACACTCGGTAGCTAGCATTTGAACCATACATCTCGATCGTTGGCAACGAGAGCCATCAAAATTTTCGTGACCTTTGGTGCACCCTGCTTACTGGTAGGTCTCTCTACGTGTTCGTCATGCACGTGACTTCTGATACCAGGCCCTCCCGCTTTTCAGCATGCAAAATTGAAAGGCTGGGAAGGGTCTGGGGACAAGGTTATCTTCTTACACAAATACACTTAATGTGAAACTAGTAGCAGGCGCTACAGCTAGTAAGAGTACATGTATATACCATATAGCCGAAAATTTTCATTGCACAAAAGTTTTGCCAAGCCCAGCTACCTTTGTATTATAGAAATATTCTGTGGAATAAACTTGCACCAGGAGCGTATGAGCCGCCCGAAGGGCGGCGAAGGAGCGTCCGACTTCTATGCATGACCTTATATGGAATGGCCAGCTGCAGGGCATTTCCATTGACCACACTCAGTTGCGATAGAATCAACACTACCACCCTCACTACAACCACACTACAAGCTGACACAGACTAAGTTTATTAGCTGGTCCAGTGTGGCTTGTACTAAGTAATCTGCTATGCACTGCACCAGCTGCACATTCCAAATAAGGGAAAGCAGCCTCAAGTACTTCGCCTAAAACATGCTATGGGCCATCCTACAGCTAATGAACTTTGCCTAACACATCAGATACGCAGACGGACGCCTCATACGCTCCTGCTTGCACCAATGCAGTAAAGCTCCCTGTGTAATCATTAACACAGGACAAAAAATTTAAGGATAAAAAAATTTCACCCACAAGAGCAGGTGGTGAAATTGGTGAAAATTTCCAGCTAACGGAATCTACACGTTGTGTTTGAGTGATTATACAGTCTGTAGGTACATTTACCACATTGGTCATATTATGATGTGAGTGGGTGTGGATGGCTTCCTGGTTGAGTGTCTGCTGACAGACTGTAGTTCACAGAGTTGGTCTAGAGAGAGCTGGACAGAGTTCTAGCAAGCTGCAGAGTTGTCCAACATGCCACAGAGCAACCAAACTGTCAGCTCAACAGCAGCCTCGAGGCATCAACATGACTGCATGGGGTGAATAATACAATTACGTATAAACTGGGTTTATGTACTGAATGTATAGTATAAGCATGGTTATCAACTCAAAAAGGTGACTAAACAGTAGCCTCCACAGGATGAAAATTTGGATTTCGTACATGTAGGAAATCTGTAGGATAGGGCAACATTTTCTACACATTTCATTTGTTTGCATAAAAGTATCACCCTATCCTCTGCCAGGTACATGTATGTGTTGGAAATGTGAGGAAATGTCATGTTTTGGTACACAGGACATGTAGGAAAGTTTAGTTTTGGTCCAGTGCTCGTCCCCAAGCTCCCCTATCTTTTCAATGCACACAAGAAAAAAGGGGGAGCCTGGGATCTAATGTCACGTGTGTGACATTAGGCCCATATACTAGGGTAGGAAGGGTGGCAGATCATGAAAATCGTACGATTTTCAAGTGCTCTGGTTCAATGCAGGTAAAAAAGACGGCTATACTGATTATCAGCGAGGGTAGTACGATCCTTGGAGGCCCCACAGAGCTACATTTGATCTTCCAAAGGTGCCAAGCAGGTTTGCAATCAACACTTTGTGGTGAGGCTAGTGCAACACCATTTTGCCAATGTTTGTCATGTGACTTAGATACCAGGCACTCTCTTGTTTTTAGTGAAACATCTGAGGGGTCTGGGGATGAGGCTAACTAAACAGTACCATAAACAAGAGCGCATAAGAATAAAAAATAAGAGGAAGAGCGTGTAACTTGAACTGGCCAGAATTTTTGAACCGTACTAAAAATAGAACATCCAGTCAAGAATAGACTGAAAATACGTGAATCAAGGCGTAAAATCTATCCGTAGCATGCTCAAAACTCATTGCTTGATGCTTGGACATTCAATATACATGTCATCATCACACTGTGGTTTTGCACATGACCAGATGTTCAATTTTTAGTATCGTTCAAAAATTCTGCCCTGTACACTAATGTCTATGGGAGTTACATGCTCTTCCTCTCCCTGCATTAGTTCTTATGTGCTCTTGTATAAATTATGCACTTATCAATGTATTGCCTCACCTTCCCCCCCCCCCCCCCCCCCCCCCCAAACAGGCAGAAAGCGGGGATTTGATGTAATAAACATACCCCAGATCAGGGGGATTGTAATAGGGTGTAAATGTACAGTCCTAATAGGAGCATTAGAATTCACTCCAGGGGAGAGGTTATTGATTCATACTGGACAAATTCCTACCCTTTGCTGGTAGGGCAGTACCTGGGGCAATACAGTGATAGGTGCATTATGATCAAACAAGGCGGGTGGCTTGTTGTTGAAGATTTTTTCCTATTACTTCTACCTTCATTTATGTCTTGATTATGAGCTTGTTTGCTTACTAGCTATTGTACATGTATATGCATTGTTTCTACTCAGTAGCTTTTTATCTTCCTGCTTAATTTCACTGGTCAACCTTTGTACAGTAGATTCATGCACCTTTGCAATAGAAAAACTGCTAGGACAAGAACCTTAATTTAATAAGCAACAAGCAGCTGTGCAGGAACAGTCTACACAGCAGAAACAAAGGTGGTTTTTAGGGCAGCCCGTCTGTTGCAAAGGTGCCTGAATTTGCTGCTATGTGGTTCATTTGTGGTTGTAACTTTGCCCTAATATCACTGCATAAACTTTACCCCAAACCTGCATCCCCACTTGTTAAAACAATCCAGCAAGCGTAAAATTAATACACACTCACTCATCTCCTAGTGCCTTTTTCTCTTTGAAGGCATTGAAGACCCACTGAGAGTTACTGGAAGGTTCAAGTACTTGGAGAACGCGGCGCGACTTTTTGGACCCCAGCCTTGGCGTAGAGCTCGTTAAATCGGCAAGATATCTCTCCCATTTGCACGGAGGACAGCTGGCACACCACCTTCTCATAGGTACGCTTGAAAGACGACTCGCTCCGACCCATCTTTACTGCGATCGTTTGGTAAAGGTCGTTTGAATAGGACATTAATCGGGGCATAATATGCATAGGTTCAGGTTAGGTACAGGTCGAATGCCGCAAAGGTCAAAGGTCAACAGGACAAGACAGCCACTTCATAATTATGGCACGGCGCCAGCTAGCTACATGCGGCCGGCCGAAGGTGCTCGATGAAGGTTAAAGGTCACCACTAGCCAATTACGTTTTTATGACACGAGAAGCAGCTTGCTTCTTGGATCTCTTTAGGCTTTAGCTAGCTATCATCTTGCTGCTATATACCAGTATATAGCTACCTCTTTGGTAATCAGACACCATTCTGGCAGGCAGCAATCCCAGTGGCCTAACAGGCAAACAGATCTAGACTGCAGACCAGGTGGCCTGACTGGCTCAATAAGGTTCCCTTCAGACAGGATTGCATGTATAACAGTTTCGTGATTAGCTAGCTTAAGAAAGTTAAGAAGCTTAAAAAAGTTCAAGATGCACAACTGCGACTATACTTAGAGCAGCTAATTTTGTCGGTCAATTAACTGATGCCAATAGTATACATCAATAATTATTATTATTAGACTTCAATAATAATATGATCCCAATAATATTATGCAAGATCCATGTAAGGGGGCATCTCCAAACTAAATTTAGTACGCTTAACATCATAGTGACATTAAGGGGGTGGAGGGGTTGAGGCCATGATGTTAAGAACAAGAGTTGATATTAACTGTTTGATTTTACTGAAAAAATTTGGGCAAAACTAGCCCCAAGTGTGACATTAAGAGGAGGGGGGATGGATATCTGAGCTTAATGTCACTATGACGTTAATTCAGTTTGGAGATGCTCCTAAATGATGGTGTCCAACATTTAAGTTGGAATTTGAGTGAGACGGCATGAAAGTAAGTGTGCCAAGGGTGTGATTTACGAGTCAACAAAGGCAAGATTACGATAGAATAAAACATCAAGAATATTGATCCATTCATACTTTTGTGCTGTGTCTCGATAGAGATTTTATGCTGCCTCTACAGAGATAATTCCAACCGTACATCTTTGTAGAGATAGTTCCTTGTATTGAAATTCAGGTGTTGATTCGAGTCACCAAGAGACAAATCATAAGGCTAAAGCGGCATCTTTGACTCAGGCGAGTCCTTGGTCATCTTTATGGTGTGGACCATGGTAACTTAAGTATAATATATGTAGCTAATATATCTTGAACTATGGCTTCATTTGTTTGCTGCAGTGCAAGTTGTATAGCCATACAAATTATGTTTGAAACTATGATATCTTGGATCTATATGGAAGAACGACTCCATGGTCTGCAAAGCACGAACTACCTTGAACTATGTGTTTGCGAGCTACGCGAACCACGCGCACACTTCCGCAGAACAATAATAATTAATACAGCGCTTGCGCATTGCGTGCAATAGTAATTTACCCCGGGGCATGCCCCCCTTCCCGCGCAAGCGCGGGCTTTTACCGCGCTTTTTCGAACGTTCTGAGGAAGAAGACTACCACTCGTGAGAGAGCTACTGCTGAGTATAGACTGCTAACGTGTTCTTTTGAGAACGCACTTCTGCTACGTAAGCCAAACAAATAGTGCATTTAAATAGCTATGTCTCTTTTAGAGCTTGGGCCAGTAATCTATGGCCCCACTGATGACTTGATCGCTTGGTTTCGAACCAAGAGATTGCTGGCAAGATCACAGGACTGCTCTAACTGCAATGTTCCTATGAGGCAAGGAACTCGAAATGATGTCACAGATGGTCTTGTGTGGCGGTGTCCTCAGTGCAAGACAACCAAGAGCATCAGGCAGGGAAGTTTTTTTTCAAAATCTAGGCTTTCTTTACAGAAATGGCTTCTCCTAATACATTTCTGGGTGAAGGAGTATCCCGTAAAGGATGCTGCATCTGACATCGAGGTTGACAAGAATACAGCTGTTGATATTTATAGGTGGTTGAGGGAGGTGTGCTCGACTAAACTCTTGGCTACACCAATCATTCTGGGAGGCCCTGGAGTGATTGTGCAGGTGGATGAGTCTCTGTACAGGCATAAACCCAAGGTAATACATACATTACACACATTATTGTATAAGTTCTTACCTATAATATTAATTTTTTTCAGTATCATCGTGGTCGATCAACCAGCACAGAGGTATGGGTATTTGGAATGGCCGATACATCCTATTCACCAGCACTTGGGTTCGTGCAGCTGGTCGCTCAGAGGGATGCTGCAACACTTCTACCCATTATTCAGAATCATGTTGCCCCGGGTACGATTATACATTCTGATCAGGCGTCAATGTACAATAGGGTGGGCTCCCTACCAGGAGTGGCATCCCATGGTACAGTGAATCATTCTATAGAATTTGTGAACTCCACAACTGGAGTCCACACACAAAATATTGAGTCCTATTGGAATAGGAGCAAAACTAAGATAAAAAGAATGATGGGGTGCCATGCAACTGAACTTCCCAGTTACTTGAGTTCATGTGGCGAGAGCGACATGGACGAACGCAGTGACCGGCGTTCAACAACATTATTCGAGACATCGCTGCACAGTACCCTCTTCCATAGCTGCCGATGGACATGGACACCGTGTATCAGTAGTTAGTTCAGGTCCAAATCAATCGAATTGTATTTAGTTCATACACTCTGCTCAATCGAATTGTTAACCCCAGTCATGTGATTATTACTGTTCTGTTATGCGCGTATATGTACACGCAAAAGTGTGGGCATGGTTCGCATAGCTCGCAAATGCATGCATAAGTGTGGGCGTACTTCATATAGCTCGCAAATGCACGGTTCTCGCTTTGTAGACCGTGGAGTCGTTCTTCCATATAGATCCAACACCAGAAAGCAATCAGTCAAGACCCCTTGGTTCTGCAGGGAGTGCAATGTGTGGCTATGCCACACAGGAGAGAGTAGCAGTGGTTGTTTCCTAACCTGGCACACTCAACGTCAACAATGACTAACATTTACTAGTTCTTTAGCGTATAAAACCTACTACCAATTATTGCTTCGTCTCTTATTATTATGAGATGATTCCCAAAGCTACTTTTACAATAATATATAGGCTACGCTTTGCCATAACATCAAAACTACGCTCTTACAGCTACACTCATACTATAAACGCAAACGCACACACACACACACACTTACCACTCGAATAGCTTTTCACACTCCATAGATCGACGTCGACCATCCCTTTTGGTACTGGCAGTTACCTTGACGATCGCTCTTTTCGCTCCAGGTAAGCATTTCCTCCCAACGTCTTTCCCAAAGGCGATAATACAGTTTCAATAGCGTGGCCTCAAATATTGCTTACCGTATTCAATTAATTTCGCTGAAATAGGTCATCGCGCGTATAATCGGTTCCTCCAAGTGCATACAATGATGCCCCAACGATCACTGTCATTTTCCTACCAGCCAAGTCAGAGAGTAGCCCTGAGAGTAGGGCACCCACCAGCTATGGTAAGTTTATGATTGTGTGGCAGCTGTTGTTTGAGAATGTTGTGTGTGTTTGGTTCTGGTTGTTTGGGAGTCTTTAGATGTTATGTTTAGTGCGTGGATGTTTCGATCGTAGTGTCGTTGGGCCAGTGGTTGGTCTGGGCCTTGAGCTCGGGCCTTGAGCTACTCTGTTTATGGTGCGCTTTAAATAGGGCGCATACAGTATGTCTATGGTCCTTAGTTCTTCCTGTGTGGTTATAGGTATGTGCTGTTAACGTTGTGGAAGTTTAATGTCCGTTGTTTCATATTGTGGGAAGTTGGTATAGTTATTTGTTAACTGGTGGGGGTGTGTTTACTGTTTGATTGTCTGTGTATGTGTGCTGTCGGTATAACCAGTGGTCCCCTGGTGGTAGAAACAGGTTATTATAAGTATCAGTGTTGCCACCCTTGGGGTCACAAACAGCAATGCAACAAGAGAATATAGAGTGTGATAGTTTCCTCCGCTTTGTAGCCTCTTTCAATTACGGTTTGTCTTTTAGTTTATTCGTAATAAGTTTGAATGTATCCCCTTGCGTGTTTGTGCGGAGGTATCTTAGTGTTTCTCCTTTTGGGATGACTGTTTTAACATTTTTGGGATGGTGTGAGGTCTTATGGATGTACAATTGTTTGTTGGTCAGGTTTATGTGTGTTTTTTTACATCCAGGAGGCCTCTGTCTGGGCCTTTGTACACCGTCACAATTGTGAATTTGATCATGGGGCGGACTTCGTTGATGTTTGTGATGAATGTGTTGAGTTGTTCGTCTGTGCCTGTCCATATTAGGAATATGGCATCAATGTATCTTTTCCATAGTAGTATGTATGGATGTCCTAGCCGTGCTAGGATAGGTTCCAATGACCCCATGAATAAGTTAGCATATGCTGGGGCCATTTTGGTGCCCATGGCCGTTCCTTGTAGTTGGAGGAAGAAGTCTCCGTTGAATTCAAATGTGTTATTTGAGGATAATATTTAGCATTTCCAAGATCTAGTGCACACTCAAGCACCCTCACTCTCTCTCTCTCTCTCTCTCTCTCTAGGTGTTGGTGTTTATAATGGTTGTGAGGGGAAGCTGACACACTGCTTAACGCTGTGGCTCCATTAGTGAGTGTGTGTATTAGTATAATGGATAACAGTAGTATTCGTACTGCTAGTACACACACACTAGCAAGTCCATAAGAGGTATGCAATAACATTCATACTGCTCCTCACTCGCACACACTCTCTCCCATCTCCCTGCCTGGTGTGTGTGTCAATAAATTGTGTGTCGGTGCCTGTGTTGTTACGTTATTGAAGCCCTCTCACCTCTCTCTCCCCTGCAGTGATCACCACAGACAGAAAAGCAATCAACCACGAGCAAGGTCCGTTATTCAGTGTAACTGTACTTAGCCGACACATCTGTTGTACTGTATCTACATGTATTGTTGTTTTTAATATTCCCTCTTCTTCTTGACAATTGTTTCTTTAATAATATTATCATTACGGTCAGTCACAATTAATGGGGTTAATGGCAATACATCATTTCAATGCATGGGATATTGCATGCCAGAATGCCAATCAGCACATATGCATAGTGCACACATACACCCCACCAATCTGACAGGCAGCCCCTCCCACGGCCCCACGGCACCTGCATATAGTTGCCACTGCTTCTGCTGGCCTCTACCATGCCCCTGCCTGTGTAGCCTGCAGGCACTTCACCAAAATTAATGATACAATGTCTGAATCTTGTCAACCTGCTATGCAGAGCTATATAGAGCTAGCTTAATCCTAATTATCTAGTAATTAAAACGTGATAATGCTGTTGACCCGATTATATTTGTAATGTGATTTCCCTTCCATAAGACTACAGTGCGTTAATAGACAAGTTCATAATATTAAACCGCGATGAAAGATTGTACCGTTGAGTTCACGCCTCGGGTGGCTCGAGACAAACGCTGAGATCTAGCCATGATCCACGAGAAGTTTATAGAAAAGCGCCATGGTATATATACACATAGCAAGGTGTGCCTTCGCACGCTCACATCTAGCCTGCAATTGACGTTGCCGAGGTCCTCCTGTCCACGAACGAGTACCAGTATCAAAGTAGATCTCGATCTCATTCCCAGTTTGCAAGCGTACGGAGGCTTGTAGAAGCGGAATGCAATTTCCTTATCGATGCATTGGTCTAAATACTGGGAATGGAGATCGATCCTATCGGACTACGCGCAAACATTCATACGCTATCCAATGTCAATATTTGCGCTTTTTGTACACCAATATGCGCGGTACGCGCACGTACGGTACGCGTGCGCGTAGCCAATTGTAGAGAACAGATTACATCATATTAAATTGAATAGTAAGGAATGATTACAATAATGAAATGTTGAAATAAATAAAAATGAGCTACAAAAAGGAAATTAAGAAGGAAATAAACAATGAATATTACAATGAGCAGCTAAAAATGAGGAGGGAGTACAAAACAATCAAGTGCAACAATGAAAATGAGATACAAGAAGGCAAAATTAATGATACAAAAATCAGCAAAGAAAAAGTACATTAGAGTTTACCAATGAAATGAAAGCAAATTTTAGGGACAGCCAGCATAGTATTATAGGTACAATTACTTACAAGCCTATGTGTGTGTAAATGTCTTACCTATCCTGTGGACATCATGTAGAGTGCAGATCCCTTGCTCGACATCAGATCTACAGTTGAATACATGGTGACTTAACTGAGGGCTATTACTACTACCTCACCTTCTAACTAAGCACGAAAAGCTTCCTCCTGCATCTACCCCAGCAGGCTTGCCATGCGCCATGGACTATTACTACCTCATCCTCTAACTGAGCAACCCCGAACAAAAGCTCCCCTGGCCATGCACGCTTTTCCATGGACTAATTCTACCTGATCACCCCATTTACAATAAGCTTCCTCCCACATAGCTCCCACATACACCCTTGCTAACATGCACATAAACACACACATAAAGTCCAAAACACTCGCACATACACACGCACTAACACTCACCATCTAACTGAGCAACCCCTTACGAGAAGCTTCCTCCCACATATGCCCTTGCTAACATGGACACATAAACACACAACAAACATTACCACTCCGATACACACACGCACAGATGACAACTCCTACACACACACATCAGCATCAGACTCCTATGTAAAGAGCAGAACAAAAGGATTAACACATAGTCTGTGGGAAACCTGTGCTGGCTTTCCTAAAAGCTTCCCTCCCGCACCCACCATCTAAGGCCAGCAAAAGCTGTGACTTCACCACAAAATATCACCACTTCATGCTCTGATTACCCCACTTACGAGAAGCTTTCCTCCCACATAGCTCCCACACAAGCCCTTGCTAACATGCACGCATAAACACACACACTAACACAGAAACACACGACAAACGTTACCACTCCAATACACCCATGTACACAAAAAACTCCAATACACATACATCAGCATCAGATTCCTATATAAACAAAACAACATAAGGATTAACACATAATCTGTGGGAAAGCTGTGCTCGCTTTCCGAAAGCTCCCCTCCCGCAGCCACCACCTATGGTCCACAAAGCTGCGACTTCATCACAAGTTATTATTTTCTCACCCTCTAACTGAGCACTCCCCTTATGAGAAGCTTCCTCGCACATAACTCCCACATATGCCCTTGCTAACATATGCTGGCTTTCACACAAAATAAATAAATTTATGAAAGCTCCACTCCTGCACCCCCTGCCTATGGCCAGCAAAGCTGTGATTTCCCCACAAACTATCACTACAGCACCCCTTTACGAACTCCAATATGTGTACATCAGCATCACACTCCTATATAAACAACAGAACAAAAGGATTAACACATAATCTTTGGGAAAGCTGTGCTGGCTCTCCGAAAGCTCCCCTCCCACAGCCACTACCACACCCTCCGAGCACCCCCTTACGAACTCCGATGCATGTACGTCAGCATCACACTCCTATATAAACAACAGAACAAAAGGATTAACACATAATCTTTGGGAAAGCTGTGCTGGCTATCCGAAAGCTCCCCTCCCGCAGCCACTACCACACCCTCTGAGCACCCCCTTACGAACCCCGATACATGTACGTCAGCATCACACTCCTATATAAACAACAGAACAAAAGGATTAACACACAATCTTTGGGAAAGCTGTGCTGGCTCTCCGAAAGCTCCCCTCCCACAGCCACTACCACACCCTCTGAGCACCCCCTTACGAACTCCGATGCATGTACATCAGCATCACACTCCTATATAAACAACAGAACAAAAGGATTAACACATAATCTTTGGGAAAGCTGTGCTGGCTATCTGAAAGCTCCCCTCCCGCAGCCACTACCACACCATCTGAGCACCCCCTTACGAACTCCAATACATGTACGTCAGCATCACACTCCTATATAAACAACAGAACAAAAGGATTAACACATAATCTTTGGGAAAGCTGTGCTGGCTATCCGAAAGCTCCCCTCCCGCAGCCACTACCACACCCTCTGAGCACCCCCTTACGAACTCCGATACATGTACGTCAGCATCACACTCCTATATAAACAACAGAACAAAAGGATTAACACATAATCTTTGGGAAAGCTGTGCTGGCTCTCTCAAAGCTCCCCTCCCGCAGCCACCGCCTATGGCCAGTATATGCCCTTGCTAATACACACACATAAATACACACAACAAACATTACCATTTCAATACAATCATCCACGTACTTCGGCATCCATGTACAGACTCCTACATGAACAACAGAACAAGAGGTTTAACTATGGGAATCATGGATTTACCCTGGCTGTCCCCGGGAAAATTTACAAAAATAATGAAAATATAAGGTGACATGACCAATGGGGAAAGGTGAGTAGTCAAGTTTTAGTTTGCGAGCAAAAGCAGCTTTCATTCGAGGAATATGTTGCAAAACAATCAGCGTCATCCACCCAGCATGTGCCGAGCATAACTTCATTAGATTTTGGATCACATGGAAAGAGAGAATGTTAGAAAATTGTTGACACACATTAAGGTCTGTTCCTTCTGTACGATACAGGCCAGCCACTCTCTCTTGTCATCTTCTGTAATCAGCACGCCATCAACTTCACACCCTCTCTGAAGCAAAAAAGAGATAACCAAATACTAAATATGTGTACGTGTGCATGATACACACTAAGAGCAAGCTATGGTTCTAGTATAGTACAACTACATGCACATTCAGGGCACATATAGAAAAACTCACAACATACACCAGTATACATAATATACGCACACTTGTAGTTAGATCTTCTCAACACCATACCACGGGCATGAAGTAACAACACAGCTGAATGCAAAAAATGACTCCCCCCCCCACCCACACACATGCTAGTCGATCTCAAACCTTCTTTTACCGTACAAGCTTCTTCCCTGATAAATCCAGAGCCTGACGGTAGACAGGAAGTCATGGAAACCAAACGTTATTCTCTAAGTATAAATATAACATCATACGTAGCAGTTGGAGAGAGAAATTGATGTCATTATTCTATCACATTAATGACTTTATTTCTAATTTGTCACCCAGAGAAGCCTCTATCCATCCGTACTTCCATCTTATACAATGCAAGTACACAACTCTGTAGAATACAGCTAAATCTGTAGACCTGGCAACACTGATAACCTTCAAGTTCTGCCATACTCGTATGGATCTATAGCTACATGTACTTTAATGCTTACACAGATCAGCCTGTATCATCAACTCAAGGTTCTGAAGACCGGAAGTATCAGTAGCTCACCAACAGAACAATATAGTAGCAAGTTCACCGTCTGCTACATCAATAATAATTATAACAAGGCAAAGAAATACACCTACATATGTACATGCCCAACACTGGGGCCTCGTTGCGCTTAGGTATACTATACCTCACTGCTTGTTTAACAAATAAGGGAGTATCTAACTCTACCTGAAGAAGCTCTTTTGAAGCACAAAGTAGACCTACATAATATGTTAATACCACAACTTGAAAAGATATTACTGTACCTTCGCGAAAAAGGGCCCATGGGCGGTGCACCTTACATTGGATCTAGACTGGGGGGTGGGCCGATATTCGAAGTATCACTGTTGCAGTTAGACGCAAAAGAGCGCCCAGGTAAACTACCTACGTGATCTTCATTATTTGAATAGTAGCCGCGGCTACTATTGATTTCAGCCTTGCTCAAGTACGGTTACTAATCGAGGGCGGTCCGGCTTTTATTGGGCCGATACTTCACGGTACTGTTGACAGCAACTGTAACTCAAATGGCAGGACTGCACTTCAAATAATTGAGGCACGACCGAAAAATAACCTGCCAAACAGCCGTAGAACTAGTCCTAGTTCGTCTTATGCCGCATTTCAGCACGATCATGCATGGCTAGAGATCTTAACCACACCCACTTAATAGTTATCGCACATGCGTGTTCCGGGGCAGCTACATATGGGCGCATATTAGAGTAAACTTTAGACCTTAGCAGGAAATTGAGCCCAAAGTGGGGGATGGGCTGATATTCAGTAGTGGGCCCTTTTTCACGAAGGTACGGTATTATAACTGGCTATACAAAAGTATGTCTGGTGACCTTTGTACTGTACTTTAAAACAGCTTTTTAGCAGTTAGATACATGTACTCTCTTCTCCTTATGTACCCTTGTTAACAGTACAAGCTTAACTACAAATACACAGGACACACAGGGGAAGCACACTGACATGCTGTGAAATGCACATTGGTGAGTTTAGTGACACTCTTGACAAAGTTTGACTACACATTTACATCTGAGAGACTGAGCACTCACTCAAATCATCAATCTTGTAACTACTCTCTGAGAGCCACTGATGCTTCAAACAAGTAGCTATACACTATAATGAATAAGGAGATGGCTACAAATTGGTATTTATTCCTGCTTGTGCATTTGCTTGAGGGGTAGGAATAGAGGCTACAAATATGTCAGACCACCCCAACATGCATCTCCTATAGTCTCGGTGATGAAGTGCCGAGACACAGTGCTAGAAGCATAGGTATGTATGATTTTATGTCGATCGTTAATTGCCTATAATGTTGGCAAAATTATGCTCAGACTGAGTAACAGAGCAATACTGCTAACTAGTAGGAAATTTCCACTCTCTACGCAGTTAAGGCCTGGGTCTAAGAAAAAGTATGACTTTTGCATCAATGTTTCAAGGTTCATATCTCTGGACTGCTAAGTCGCATGACTAAGTATGCAATACGTGAAATCACGTACGTATGGTGTGTATTAATGAGAAATCGCTGTTCAATACTTGACCCAGGTCTTAAGTACATGGAGCTGCCCAACAAGTTTACCATTGAGCTACATTTTGAGCTCAAGAACAGCCTTCTTGGATGAACAAAAAAGTTAATACAGTATGCACAAACTTGACATTCAGTACGCGGGCGCGGTCTACGCATATCATTACCTCCCATACGTACTGTACAAACCATGCAATTCCGATAAATATATGGACTTCCGGCAGTTGTAGCGTACACTGTTTACGGTCGCACACGGAGCACGGTCACTGTCTTCCACGACAACCCACACAACTCCCCTGCTTAGCAGTGTAATAATGTATGCTGTATATTTGTCCTGTGTCACTCGACTTTAGGTAAGGCCACTCAATCAATTAGTTGTTTCTCATCCCCCCATTATTTCCGCCCGCATGTAATTCCATTTGTACCAGCACAATACAAAACTATACCGCTTCAATTTTCGGGCGAGTTGAACTTGTAATTTTGACGACTATTTCCTACAAAACTTGTGATTTGGACGACCATTACTCGCCAAAAAGGCCGCCCGCCCGAATCAATTTTAGGGATGAGAAACAAGTAATTTATTTGGAGTGGCCTAATCGTGCCAACACCTTTACAGTCAAAGTTGAAACTTTGTTACATCAAACACTCACCTGGAAACGTCGCTCACTGAGTTCCTCCTTTTTCGATCACGATCAATAGTCCCCGATCATCAAGTTCACTCGCGAGCAGCGGACAAGAATGCACACATGAACACCAGTCTCCTATAGACTACAAAATATCTTTCACAAGCGTTCCAACATATGGTCCGGGCATAGCGTGTGCCAGATATCGAGGCACGATCGCGAGTGGAATCTAGCTAGGTACGCTGGACTACTGGCCACATGGAATCGAAGAACACATTGCCCAAAACAATAGGCAATACCAAGGAATTCCATAAAGCTACCTATCAGTCTGTACGCCACCCCCCTCCCCCCTTTCCCCTCTGGTTCCCCTTGCTAGAGCGAACGACGTACGTTCGTACGAAAGTGAAGTAATTTGCCTGTAGCTAGTTGGGCGCTCGTAGCCCACAAGCTATGTTACGTTTTCCCATGCCACTTACATTACATCCCTTAACGCCATAGCGATGGATATTGCTCGGGGCCCTGTCAGAGGAGTCAATCATAGTAGAAATCACACGGTTGCGATAGCTTCGAAGAGAACGAATGACCTTGGGCGCTTGTACACCAATCAAAGCAGGGGCCATGTACACGATGCATGTAGCTAATTATATGCTAATTATTCAGCACATGATGTGAAATCTTAATTAATTAACTATAAACAGTCTTTTGTGAGAGCTATTGTTTCTTTTGAGCCCATGGAGAGTGCAATT
Organism: Stappiaceae bacterium; assembly: GCA_964291365.2. Taxonomy (GTDB): domain Bacteria; phylum Pseudomonadota; class Alphaproteobacteria; order Rhizobiales; family Stappiaceae; genus JBDWFY01. Next base: position 68,006 of record OZ219964.1, on the reverse strand, counting down.
AAAAGTAACCCTGTGCACATCTGTGTAGACTTATGTCATATCTAGTCAACCTTGTATTCCTCCCTCACTCTTTGATTTCTCTCCTTAGTTCCCTGTATAGCTACACATCTTATATTCACACCTATCTCTCTCCCTGTTATAGAAACATAATAATATATGTGCATGGGCGCAATGAGAACTTTTCAAGAGCAGCTATCCACATCTACATCTTCACATATACACAGACACACACACACACACACACACACACACACACACACACACACACACACACACACACACACACACACACACACACACACACACACACACACACACACACACATGATTACTGTCTGCATAGGTGCAGAGAATATCATATGCATGGGACATAACTACAGGCACTTCAATTTGCTTGTAAATGCCTGATTCAGTAGTCTTATTATCGATACATTAATTGCGCATGAATATTTATAAGCCCCTTCAGCAGAACGCGCAACCACATAAAACATTGCGTGTGTGGACGCGCGTGATACATTGCAACCCGGTTCCAGTGCACTAGTCAGAGCTCCAGATCTGATATCTGATACGTGTGAGCAGATCGGATTGGGAACGGAGTGGCAGTCTCGTTCCCAGGCCTACGATTCCGTGTCAATGAGCGCTTGAAAGAGATCCTGGAGCAGTCCAGCTGAAGGCTAAGAACACTGAAACTGGTGAGCTCGCCAAAGTGGTGCTTGTCATGGCCCCGAGAACTCCATACCGAATATTAATTTGTGCACATCTTGTTTGTACGCTATAGCTTATGTCGAGATGTATCCCCCATAACCCAATAGTAACTCCCGATCGTGGATTTATGATGTATTTAATACTAAGCCATATAATTATTCAAAATGCTAGGGATATAGTAGTAGCATTAAAAGAGTAGCATTCGTGCTGCTAGTACACACATCCTAGCAAGTCCACCTCAGTTTGTATGCTATCATTGGTTTGTTAGGGAATATGGCATTAAGTAGTGTGTCATGTTCGATATCCGGCCAATATGTGTATAGGATTTCCCTAATGTCCTTGCATATGGGTAATCTGGCGTAGCCGACCCTCGCAGGAAGAGGAGGGTCTGGTCAAATGCCTATACCAGGCTTGTGTCAGACATACGGAATCTGGTTGTCCCCGCAAGTATGCAATTAATGGAGTGTTGCGTAAACTGACAACCGCTGGCCAGCCGGCCTAGCGCGCGCGTAGTCTAAAGTATCTATGATGTGATTGCATATCGATGGCTGCTATAGCACTACGGTATTGCTGGTAGAGACCGCTAGGTCGGCAGCCACTAATCTCGGATGTAGCTCATTCAAGCCTGAGCAGCAGTTGGCTATTTTATCCTTTATGGAGGGTGACTAGTCGTTGACCAGGTTGAACTGACTGTCCCCACAATTGGCGACACAACGCTCTTCATTGGTCACGGTCATCTGGCAGTCCGCAATTATTTAGCAGCAAATAGGCCTCTACAACACTACCTTACCTTACATTGCATCTCTCAGCTTAATGCACAGCCTCGGCGACTTTCTCTGCACGTACGTGGCTACGTGTGGTGGCCAGTGTGGTTGACACATCAACCACACCCACTTGAGTGTGTACCACGCACGTAGTGGCTAATTACATTCCTCTGTCACAAGCCCGGTATAGGCATTTGACCAGACCCTCCTCTTTCTGCGAGGGTTGGCTACGCCAGACTAGCATATGGGACTGAATTTGACCGGGAGGACTACTGGGGGTGTGGTGGCTGCTTTGTTGTTGTTTTTGGTGAGTTGAGTGCAGTTGTGGAAAGGATATTGTCGAATGATACTTGTAATTTCCTCCGCTTTGTAGCCTCTTTCAATGAGTTTGTCTTTTAGTTTATTTGTAATAAGTTTGAGCGTATCCCCTTGTGTGTTTGTGAGGAGGTATCTTAGTGTTTCTCCTTTTAGGATGGCTGTTTTCACACTTTTGGGATGGTGTGAGGTTTTGTGGATGTACAATTGTTTGTTGGTCGGTCTTATATGTGTTTTTACATCCAGGAGGCCTCTGTCTTTGAAGTTTGGGCTTTTGTAGACCATAACATCCAAAAATCTAAGTTCATTTCAGTCTTATTTGTGTGTGAATTTGATCGTGGGGTGGACTTTGTTGATGTTTGTGATGAATGTGTTTAGTTGTTTGTCTGTGCCTGTCCATATTAGGAATATGTCATCAATGTATCTTTTCCATGGTAGTATGTATGGATGTCCTAGCCATGCTAGGATAGGTTCCAATGACCCCATGAATAGCTTAGCATATGCTGGGGCCATTTTGGTGCCCATGGCCGTTCCTTGTAGTTGGAGGAAGAAGTCTCTGTTGAATTCAAAGACGTTATTCTTGAGGACAATGTTTAGCATTTCCTCCAGAACTCGATTGGTGGCCGTAGAGGGTGTGGATTTTGGTCCCATTTGAGGGCATTGATGCTGGATGTGATACCATCTTTGTGTAGTATGTTCATATATTATAGTGAGGATACATTAATACTGACTAGAGTACTGTTTAGTGGAATTTGAGTGGTTGTGATTAGGTCGACAAATTTCTTGGTGTGTTTTAGAAATGATGGAAGTTGTTTGACTAGTAGTTGAAGCCAGTAGTCTACGAAACTTGAGATGTTCTCAGTTACGCTATTGAGACTGGAAACATTAGGTCTTATGCCCATTGGGTTTTTGAGTATCTTTTTTAGGAAGTAGAGTTGTGAGGTTCTGAATTGTACGGAGGGTGTACAGAAGTCGACAAATTCCATTGGCATCCATTTTTGGAATCAAAGTTCAACTAGGAATTTCATAATATAAGTTCTTATGAAGGTAGTGGTGTCTGCTTTGAGTTGTTTGTATACTTTTGGTTCGTCTGGATGTTTGAGGCCTTCCTCAATGTAGTTGCATTTGTTTAACACTACAATGGTTGATCCTCTCTCGGCTTTGTTGATGACTATATCTTTGTTTTTTTTTAATGATTTGATTGCTGCTCTTTCGGCTTTGGTGATATTGTCACCTTTAATTTGTTTGTTGTTTGTACCTAGGGAGATAATTTCTTGGTCTAGTTTGTTTAGAAATAGATTGAGGAACGTGTTTTTGCTTTCAGCCCTAGTAAGGGAATTATTTTTCACTTTGAATGTTTGATTTTTTCCCATGGATCAAAGGTTGAGTTAGGTGGGTCTGGTTGGGTACCGGTACTGTTTGACAGTGTTGTTGTGTTGTGATTGAAGTAGGTTTTTTATTTAGTAGCTAGTTCGTATTGTACGAGAATTTTTTACGGAGCTTCGAGAGGCCTGTAGCTATATCATTGTGGTCTATAGACTTGGGCTCGGGAATAAATGAGAGACCTTTTGGTAGTATACTACGTTCAGCACTAGACAGAGAATATGTTGATAGGCTTACAATGTTGTTACAGCTAGGAGTATGTTTGATTCTTACTTTCTGTCTCTATATGGCATTAAATTGTCTTTTCAGTTTCTGTCTGTTTAGTAGGTGCGGCCTCTTCCTCTGCTTCCCTTTTCGTTTCCTCTTCCTCCTCTGTATCCTCCTCTGCCCTCATCCTCTTTGCTATGGAGGGTTCTATGGGGGCAGGGACTTTTTGTTGTCTAGCTGCCGGGGGGGAGTGTGAGTTAATATTATGCATGTTAGATTGATTTAGTTCTGAGCCTACCTCATTCACTGCTTCAATGAGCTGTGTGATGGCTGCATTTCTGTCTACCGTGTTGTTCAAAACCATTGTGGTTATACGGGGCCTTTTGATTGGTGCTAGTGTCAGGTCCATTTCTGTGTCCCTGGCTCTCTTCCACGATCCGTTGGAACGTTTGCTTGAGAAAATCATCAGTCACAATAGCTAGCCACATGTAGTTCAATTCTGTGTACAGTTGTATGTGTGCATGCACATGTATGTACACTACTGCTCTCTGTTGGACAATCTTAACTGTCTCCACACACACACACACACACACACACATGCATACATGCACAACACAGTTCATCTGTCAGCTTTGGATTTGCTGTCCTCTCTTTGCATGGAGCCTTGTCTCAGCTCACACTGCCATCATCCCTGCGATGGAGAAGCACCTTCAAGAGACAACAAGATCCAACTCACCTCACTGGTGGAAGGTCAGACAGTCTCCTAAATAATCCTGTCCCATGGCTGGCCCATGCCCAGCTTTTCAATGCTAGGGGACAAGGCTACCTCATAAAAGAGAAAGCTAGCATGTTTGTGCAGGTGTTTTTGTCTCACCTGGTTGACCTGACCTCTCAGCTTGTGCTGTAGAGATTGTGTAGTGATAGTCCATGTAGCCACACCAGTGGTGTAACTTCTACAATGTGGTTTATCTTGAGGTGTGTGGGGACTTTGTTCCACTGGCTAACATTGCCTGTGTGTACAAAAGCTAGATATTGCAATACTATAGACCAACCATCATCAGCAGTGAGGTCTGGTAGCAACATTGTGTCAGTGAATGTCTGACAGTCTAACTGAGCTCTCCCAAACTTTGCATCCTCTACAACACTGTTCAGAACCAACATGGTATTAAATGTTAATTTTGTTGTACACTCTCTCTTATCATAGATTATTGGAGTTGTTAGCTAGTGCCTTTCAGCCTTCAAGAGCTCCAGTGCTGGGAATACTAGCGGCTAAGGTCACTTTCTTGTGAGTTCAAACAAAATTAAGTTTTAATACCGTACATGTATGTGCACATGGCATACACAAACACACAAACTCATGGACTCATTCACAGACACACAATGTCACACATACACCATGTAGATAGATATCTTAGCAAGGCATGCTCCTAACACTTTATGTGCAGATTTTGTGATGAGCTAAAGTCTACTGGGCATGCTCAGTTGGTCATTGCACACCACATCCAGCAATTAGCAGTGATGTTAGCGGAATTCCCTGAAGATGTGGTAGCTGAAGCACTGCAGCTAGTCATACAGATATATCAATAATTAGAGGGGCATGATAATTATGCCCTTTTCTGAACTTATTATATATACATGTAGTACAGCTACATGTACATAGTTGTGTGACCCTCTCTCTCTCTCTTTCCTCTTCTTCAGGTTGATCCAGCAGTGACGACTAGTTATGCTAGTCAAATCATCCCAGCGACAATGAGCCTATTCCTAAAATACTCTCATGGAAAAAATTAATATCTCGAATTTGCCTCGTAGCACACACACACACACACACATACATGTACATGTTCATACACATATGCACACGTAAAATCAACTACCTCTCGGACTAGTAGCGGTGAATCAGTGTTACTATTCATAAATCATGACATCATTGCCTGTGCTTCTATATTTGGATATGCTAGTTCCTATCGTCCGTGGTTGCCAGAGGGCAGGACATGAGGAGCTGAGAACATCCATCGTCAATCAAGTCTTCCCGACTTGTTCAAAGAGTACTCAGCTCTGATGACTCTGTGATTTTACAGGTACATGTACATGTGTACATATATGTACATATCCATAAGATAGGGCTACAATAGATTTCGTGGTATTATTAGCTTTGTGAATTCTGTGTTGATTGCTAACTTTCCATTTCAGAATGGAAGAGAGTGTATTAGAGCATTCGTAGCCACAGCACTGGAGCAGCTAAAAGGATGGTAAAGTCATGTGACCTCTGTGGTTGTCATGTGATCATCATGTGACTCCCTACACTGCAGGAGGGACAGCTCAGGTCGTGATGGATTTCAGTACGTCATACAAGTTGCTCTCCATCTTCTCAACTCCTCAAGACCAGAATACTCTCTCTGCATCTTTCATACAAATGTAGAAAATTCATAATCTTTTTTGTTAAAGTCATAAGTTAACAGTAGTTTTGTACATATGTATGTACTTGCAGACTTACCTATATTATATGGGAGCTATTGATCTATTTCGGGCCTGTCTTGGCTAAGATAGATTTTTCTTGTACCTGTTACAAAAGTAAAGATGTCACGTGTTTACCACATGTATGTGCAATGATGTTATTTGATTTTTTGTAGGCTGATAATAGCTACTGGTGATGAGAGACTCACTAAGATGACTATCAAGGATGAGCTTAACTATGCCAAATCTAAACTGCAAGACGGTATGGGATTATATGTGTATAGAGTGTGTGTGAGTGTGAGTGTGAGTGAGTGAGAGAGAGAGGGAGAGATGCTTCTTTGAACAGCTCAGCTGAAAGTTGGAAACACTCTATTTTTGAAGACTACAGCAGATTTGGCTACCTATTAATAAATTTCTCCCCCATTGCACTGTGTATAGGTATTCAGACTTGTTCCCAGCAAGCTGCTGTGATGTCATGTGATGAGGCTGCTAGGTGTATGGAGCTGGTAGCTACTGCCTGTCAAGATCCTCAAACTAGTGATCGGTAACATTCTGGTATAATAATATGAATTGCCAAACTAAAGCTCATACTGTCTGTTGTAGAGAGAGATTTGGATGGCTCTGCTGGACTTGAAGCAACGCTGGAGTCACTACTAGCTCCCGGGCGGAGCTTCAGTCGAGTGGGAGGTGGACAATTATCCTAATCTGGCCAGTGAACCTCTGCTGCAACTAGACATGCATGTAAGAGAAGATGAGAAGTGTTTCTACTGCTATGCACATCATTTTATACAAGACTAGTTAAAATTTGCTGAATGCAAGGGTTGACTACTTATGGGGATACTCCTCTAATTAAGGTCTACACACAAACTGGACACCATAATCCATTGAAGTAGATAAGAGTCATGGAGTATGAGTTACTTCAGTATTTTCTCTTTGTCTGTATGTGTGTTGCTATCAGCCAGCAAGATGAGTGAGTGGAGTGGCTGTGCAGTGGTGCAGCTGGTGCCCAGCGTAAACTGAGAAGAAAGAAAGGTTGGCCACCATGTTGATCCGATACTAGCGGACAAGGAGAGAGAGAATGAGGTTAATTACAGCTGTCCCTTTAATCAGTATCCAGTAACCAACATGATGATGCTCTTCATGTCTGCTCACTCAGCAAAATAAATATCATTACCGATCTGGCAGTAAAGATTCGTGAAGATCTGCTGTGTATGATTCATCCGAGAAGAAGAGGATAGCTAGCAACCTACTGAAACTCAGGAAACTTAAACAGGTACACATCAAAATAAGTTAGTGTTCACATGCAAGGACACCACTATAAGGAAGCGAAAGAGAGATGGGAGGGTGGGGGCAGAGGGAGAGAGAGGTTTATGTATCCGAAAAATTATTGCATCCTACTGCCATGCAGATGGCTGAAGGAGAGAGAATAGAATACTCCAAAAGAAAAAGTGCTTCATTTGCTCACCGCCACGCTGCAAAGACTCCCCTCCCCATCACAGAAGATGCGTCTCTCCCTCCTCACCCCTCACAGAAGGCACTCTCCTCCTCCCTCACCCCTCACATGAAGCCAATCTAGAGCGAGAGAAACAGCATGTGGTTCAGAGCAAAGATCAACCACTACAGAAAAGGTGATGTGTACTTAGAAACTAGTTTTACTTAGCATATACACATGGGATCCCAAACTCATGCACTACGGGTAAAGTGATCAGTCTGTCCATCTGTTGTTGTCATTTGCAAATAAAAATCAGCATTGTATTGTTTATTAATTTGCATGAGGTATGTACAAGACATTTTTTATAATTATCAATTACATCATTATGATGTCATTTCTTCGACTGTATACAGGCTGAGGTGACCAGTGAGGAACGTTTGGCAAAACAATACAAGTCAGATTTTCTATGGTGAGTTTGTAAGAGAGTGAATTATCAATTACATCATTGTATATTCCACAGGTAGATCTCTGAGAGTGCATTTGCTGAGTTGCAGGGCTAGCTAGGGGACAGAAGACATGGAAAAATTCAAAGAACATCAGCAAAACTGGTATCAAACTAATAAAAGTTTAATTATAGCATCACCACCACAATACATTCAAATTGAAATGCTGTAACTGTGTTTTTTGTAATTTTGTTGTGAGTGGTATAATATTGTTATTAATGCTGAGAGCAGTTGCTGTATGTGTGGGTGTGTTGTCTGAAGTGTGTGCATCCATCCAGAGGTGGCTGCTGGCTGCTCTAGGAGTACATATTTTACCATACCACATCTACAGAGTGGAAAGATATCAATCATTTTTCAGGGGTATATTATAGTTATGGAGCTGGGACCATGCACAGCTATAGTACAGTAGTGATTCTGGATGCCCGATATTTTGGCTCAATCTCAATAGCAGAGTGGCAGTGATAGTAATCCTTATGGTTAAGGTGTGAATAGCTTCCTCTCAACGAGGCCTATATATTAGCACTGGGTGTTTCCCGTTGAACGGATGAAGCATGCACAAGCTACAATCTACATGCTGGAAATCATTTTACATACAAATTTCCATAGAGCTAAAAATTGAAATTGCATGGCGTGTTCTTAACTGATTTGCTTGATTCAAACCTCAGGAGAGACAGCAATCTCTCAGCTACCTTGTGGTTTTTGTTTCTTGTTTTTATGACAACTCGTTGCTAAGTTATGGCTGGTTTTATAAGCCTCAGCTCGATCATCCGGCTATAGTACTATATTTCTCCCATATCCACTCTAGGCTTTTGTAAATTATGCTAAAATTTTGGCCTATAATGCTATTCTCAAATTTCCAGATAATGGTCCTATAATGCTCAGGAATGCCCCTATAATGCTCAAGGTATTGGCATTATTCTTGTCAAATCTTTGTACTTTGATACAAAAAAAAAAAAGAGGAACATGTCATCAGTCATCTATTATTGTATTGGAGCATTACAGAGGTCTCTATGTAGTCTTCCATACAGCGTGCTTATCTTTCTGTGAAGCTGTTTGTAAGTTATATAGTATGATGTTATTCACTCAGGGTCAAAGGTTATCTTAGTTGAGGTCAATGACGAGCCTGTGTTAGCCTCTGTGAGTCTCTAACTAGTTGCTTTAGTCTCCAAGTACTCTATGTCACTCAGTGACTACAAAAAACACCTGCTTGTTTTAAAATTTGTGAGCAGATGTAAAAGTTGGTCCAATAATCCTTCAAAAATAGGCCTATAATGCTAGCATTATTCTCAAATGCCAGGACATCCCTACAATGCTCAAAATTTTGCCAGCATAATTTACAAAAGCCTAATCCACTCCTACTATATCTCTACAACTTATTGTATGCACTGTTTAGTGGTAGTATAATACACAACCACAGGCAGTAACAAGTATGCTAGTACATGTACATGTACCTACCTGGCACATGAGGGTAAAGTTGAGATCAAAGGTCAGTCCAGTCCACCGTTTACAGACTCCCATGTGTGTGCAGAGCTGTACAATGGAGTGGCATTGTTGGGGATAATTAGTGGTTTGTGGTTGCACTGGGACTGAAGGTCACCCCCAAACTGCGTAAAGATGTGGAACTCTGCCCTATCGGTGCACACATGCATGCGTGCACTCACTCACACACACACACACACACACACACACACACACACACACACACACACACACACACACACACACACACACACTATTAGGATATCCAACAAAGTTAGTGTATCTCTCTACTCTCAAGGATAATGAATCAGCTGTAGCTGGTACTGGTACAGTAGCTAGCAGGCAAAAAGCTCCCTTATGATGGCCCATTCACGTACTTGTCAGCATCAGCTAAGCTTCCATAACTAACTTATAGCACACTTATTAATTTTTTGCACTGAGAAGTAGAAAACATTACGGGAGAAAATTTTTATTTAAAGCCAACTACCATTTAGGTAACAGGTATACATATAATGTAAGTATAGCGCCTAATATAATGCAGAGAACCTTCGTTGGCTTGCTCTCAGCAGTGGCATCAAATACAGCAGGATCTCCGAATTCACAAAGGACGTCTCCTAGTCCTACATTTATAAGAGAGGTAAAATGCTAGATAACGTTCGTACGTTATTGCCCAAATTAATGTCTAATCACAGCTGCTTTAGTGTGGACACTATACATAATACATACAGTAATAGAGGAGCATGGTGCATGGTTACTTAGCCACAACTTACAGTTTTGAGTGCCAACCGTTTACATTAATACTGACCACACTGTAAAAATTATTATTTAAGTGGACTCCACTGTCTTGTCAGCCGTGCATATACGCTAGTACGGAGAGGTACCTATTGCATTGTACAAATTTTGTAGTTACAGCTCCAGGTGCAGCATAAAGTTAATTTTGAAAACGTCTGCACATACAGAGTGGCTATGCATAGATTACACATATGGACATTATGTTCGTACAATCTGCGTGTGCACAGAATAATACTGTTTCGAAATAATTATAATCAGTCGGTATTATTCCGATACAACAGTTTTTTTAATTATAGTGTAAAATGTATTATAGGGCACCATAATAATGAATTAGAGCTGATGCATTTTCAGAGTCAACTCAGATAAAGATGATGATCAACTTGACAGTCGATGCTTATTTTACAAGCTCGATAACAGGCTAGCAATGCAAGCCTACTAGAGCTGTGCTAGCTAGGGACACTGTAAAATTGATATTAACATTATTGTGTCATAGTGATCATTGTTAGTTATTTCTATGTATGCAAACAAATACATGACATTAATTGGCTAATTAATGTTCTTAATGAGCAGTCAAGAAACACGGCGCTTTTTGGTCGTGACTTTCAAATTTGTGAATTTTGTAATGTTAGCAACAACAGTTGTGCCACATAGCCATGCAAACTTATAATTATGACATTGTAGTCATCTTAGAAATGATATTATTTATGCCTGGGACGTTTGTTCAAACTGTGTACTGTACTAGTTGTAATACTGGCCGACTGGTTACTGGAGTAAGCTACCTCTTCTGACACTGGTCAACAGCTCTTCTGCCTCGAAGATTTTTGCCAGCGTCTGCTCCCACAGTGAATCCGAGGCGGCATATTTCATGTGGGCGAAGGGTGTACTCTATTATGTGTGCACACAATGAAACCTCAAACAAGTTATTATTCGTGCTAGCTGTACACACTGCGATACAATATATAGCTATGGTTACTCTTAACAAGCACTGCATAACTATAATAATAGCGATTCCGGAAGCTACGCTATGAATATGATTTTTGTTCTGCACAATATATACGTAAATAATGGTATTCGCAACCCGCGTGTTATTTGCAATTTTTGGGAGCGCTTAACAAGACCTTTCTGGACGTTTCTATATACCAACAGAATCAGAAAAGACCGCAGATTCCGAATATGAGTGTTTCCAGGAGCAACGACAAAGTTTTGAACTATCAAATTTAGCTAGAGGGGGTATGAAACTTCCAATTTGTGGTAGGGCAATATTTTCAGGTGAGGAAACACCAATATTCGAACTCTACGTGTTGAAATACGCTATGGACGATATCTTCCAGGTAAGCACTGCACGATCAGTCTTTGCGAGACGCGCACGAAAAGCTTTATTCAAAGGGAGGGGCTGATAGATTGCACCCGTGCACCTACCGAGCTCCGCCCTAGTTCACGTTGCAAGGTGGCGGGCACAACAGCAGAGGCTCTCAGGTTCATTCGTTCGTTTCAGTGAACAGTGTACGTCCTAAAAGAACTTGTATTGTAAGTTTAGTTGACTATCACTGCCAAGAAAGTATGGATCTTAGTGATAAATACGTTTTTTGCAAACAAGTGAGTATAACATCAAGTATGTTATTTGAAGATGTTACATTACTTCCACACCCTGAAGTAGTGAAAAATGGTCTCATGCTAGAGCTATATGAAATTCAAAGGTGTGGCTCTCTATCTTGGACAGCATATGGATCCTGGATACAGTCTCTTCTAGACTCAGATTCTGTTTGCCCTAAAGCAGTCCGACAAAAGGTTGTTCGCCTTCATTCCCGGCTAGTGAAGCTCCAAAAAACCCCAGACTTAGCAGGTGAGGTAGGTGAGCTTCTTCAGGAACCATTTCTTCTTCAGTCCACAGCTGAAATACGGTCAAAACCTGTACAGAAAAAGAGAACTGTTAAGGAAGCAGCCATAGTGCACGAGGCATTATCAACAGTCAACAAACAACTAGCTTCTGAACTAGCTATCTCACAGACTATGTGTGTGCAACAGGAGTCTGAATTGGCTTTGAAAGACACACAGCTGGAGGATATGAAACAAAAATTAAGTGAATTCAAACCCCACAACATTCGCCGACGTCTACAGAGAAAGGATTCTAAGATAGCCGAACAAAAAGAGAACATCAGAAGATTAGAGAAGGAAGTGAAGGAATCCCACAGAGCTAGTACTAAAAGGATTCAAAGTAGGGCAAATTATTATCAGAAGAAGTGTATGGATTTGCAAGAATTTGAGGAAGAAGAAACTTGCAAACACTGCAGTGAATTGGAGCAGGAAAATGCTGAACTTAAGCAGCAATTACTTGACTTAAAAGAAGCTAATGCCCAACTACTGGATGAACTGAACCACTTACAAACAAGGAAGGTCACTACATTTGTAGATGGGAAGTACACTGACAGTGTTCGGATTTGTGTGATGGAATTACTTTCGAGAAATGTAGGCATCAGGCAGGTTGAGCCAGTAATTAGAGCAGTAATGAAAATGTGCAAAGTGAACTGTGACAGACTACCTCAGCATACAGCCATTGATGACATGCTAGTTGAAAGCCGATCTTTGTGCCAGATTCAGCTTGCAGAAGCACTTACTGATTCTACAAACAACACCCTTCCTTCTGATGGTACATCAAAGTTTGGGCACAAATATACTGGTTTTCAAGTGTCAACACTGGAGGGATCTCTTTCTTTAGGATTACAAGTAGGTCCTATATACAGTGAATTAGATATCACACATTGCATATAATATAATGTTAGTAATACAATAACCTATACCTACACATACACATACACATGTCTGTCTGCACAATTAGCCCATAAGGCTTCTGTTGTTACATATTATGCACACACATGCATGTAGGAAGTCTCCTCAGGGGCAGCTCAAGATACCTTAGATGCTCTTAAAGATATACTAGAAGAGCTAAGTCAAACAAGTGCAAGGCATGGCTATTCAGATGCTGGTAATAAGATCATTGCTAATATAAAAAGCACCATGTCAGATAGAGCAAGCAGTCAAAAGGCGTTTAACACCCTCTTATCAGAATACCGCACCAACATTCTGCCCTTAATTGTAGTTAATTGGGAAAGCTTAGAGGAGAATGAACAAACATCAATGTCACAAATGTTCCACTACTTCTGCGGCATGCACCTACTAGTGAACATGGCTGAAAATGTAACAGAAGCCTTCAGGCTATTTGAAAATGCCAATGGCACAAGTGATAATGAATCATGTACTGTGAGATTGGTTAGGACTGCCTGCAAAGCTTTTTCAAGACGGGCATGCGAAAAATCAGGTTGTCCACTACAATTTTCATCCTATTTAAAACAACAGGGTATTGATGATAACCCACTAATCAATTTCAGAGGTAATCGCTACAATGTATTGTTTGCGAATGGAGGTCGGGTTTATCAACTAAATGAGCACATTGTCAACTTTCTAAGGAAAGTATGGGGCACACCTAATCGTCTCCTCCAAGCAGTCCTTAATGATGCAGAAAGCGACTTAAACATGGCAGGGTGCAAAGCACTGGGCTTGATAGACAAGCACATAACCGGGCCTCTATGGCGTATTATGGAGTCAAATATCCATATTTTAGATCTACCCAACTACTATAAAGTCTTACACACCTTTGTCCAAAACAATGATATAACTGGCTTCATGACTGGTGAAAATGTCCCATTTCCAGTGGTGAGTATCAAGAAAGACGACCTGTGGATTGCTTTAATTCTCCCTTCTCCACTTGATCCACTAGTAGAGCAGATGCTCCAAGCCTGTTTTAAGTCCATTGGCCTTCTTCTTGAGAGAGTTTTGGACGATCTACACCCTGCAGAAGAAGCAGATCAATCACAAACACTTTCAGTAAAAAAAACCAACACAGTAAGTGAACGAGATTTTGCCATGCTTGATCGCCTAGTTCGAGAGAAACCTCATTCAACTATTTTGGCTCTTGAGGCACATATTCTTTTTTCCAACAACAAAACTTCATCATGGTTTGCCTCACAGACACCCGAGGCACAGGGTGAATTGATGGAAACAGCAAGAAGAATGAGCCAGAAACACAAAAAGAAGTTTCAAGAACGTCTGGCTATGATTCAACAAAAGCGTAGTGAGCTACTTAAAATGCGGGAGCTAGCAAAGCATGCTTCTGAACAGAGGATACTCCTTCAAAAGGAAAAAATTACTTCTGATATGATCCAATATGGACTTTGGCAATCAGTTGAAGATATTGACAGTCACCTAAGACTAGCAAAGTCTGAAACCCAGAAAAGAGAGGCACTAAAGACACAGTTAAGATTTCGAAAAACAGTATTGCAGCAGGTCTATCCAGCAAATAAAGATGTATATAAATTTTCCAAAAAGGGGGAAGGTCAGTTTAATTCAGCCAAACTGACAAGTCACCTCATTCAGTTAATAAATGCTACACACCATGCCTCACCTTCTTCCAATTCCACATCTGAGCCAGTCCTAGTTGGGAAGAGTATCGATCACCAGTTCATTGAGGACGGCCAGATTGTCCAATACTCTGGAAGAGTAGTTTCCCAGGTGTCTGGATTTCCAGAGTGGTATAATGTAGTTTATGATAATGAACCTGATGTTGTGTACACATACAAACTAATGGAGGACTTCCACAATGGAGATTTAAAACTGATTTAATTTTACATTTTTTTTACTCCTGAACATCCCTATAATATGTACATGCATGTACATGTATCTCTTGTCAAATGCAACTGTCTGTGATATAAAACTTTGTGGACCATTACGACTTCAAGCTTTGACACGAAATCCCCATAAACCTTTAAATGCTGTCCCTTAGGTTAGAGATTCACCTAAATCTGGTCTCTGAGGGGATCATTTTGGCGCAAGAACCATCTTCATACGTCCATCCGTTCCGGAGATACACCATTTCTTGTGCATCCACCTCTTGAGGTAAGGGTCGTCACTTTGACCGGAAAGCGTACCACTTTTTATACGTAAATTTGACAGAAAAATTTCTGTGAGCGTTCTGTTGAGATCTTTCAATAACTCTGGTTCTACTCAACGGTTTTGTACCGAACAAACGCCATTCTACTCGGAATTCGATGTAGAATAAGGTGATTACCTCAATGTAATAGTTCAGCTTAAACTAAAAATCGCCCCGGAATCGCTAATAATAATCAAAGTACTGACTCACCTGGCCTGCCATGCTGCTTTCGCTGAAGGTCGACTCGAACTCGTCGAATAGTGAATCTGCGCATGCGCTGCCAGCCCCTCCCACGTTCCTTAGTTCGGGTATGCACGCCACTGGGGAATGTTGCTCATATTATGGGTTCATAGCGGTTGCCCTTAGTTCGCGATCGCTAATTGGCAAGATTTTGCTGACTCAGCCATATGGAATCGTGAGAAGATTGGGGAGCCTGGGGACGAGGCTAACTAAAGACGATTTACTGGATCCACCATTATTGTGTGGTATGCTGAAGAGCTCGCAATCCTGATTCCACCAATGCATTCTGATCCGCCATTTAATATTGTGTGCTATGCTGAAGAGCTCACAATCGCCAAATTCAAAATCCGCCAATGCATTCTGATGACTGTTTCGCCAAATTTAATGTTCAACAAAGTTTCCCGCTGAAATGAATAGGATAAGGACGTCCGTATGTAGGATGGTTTCTCTTTAAATTTAGTATGGTTGTAGAAGATAGACCAACTTAATTCTTATGATAGATAGACATACCTTAATAACAAATTAATTTTTGTACTTCTCCCTGTAGCATAATTAAAAGCGTAGGTATATGCATGTGCCTTTTATTGGAATTATTTTGGCAGGCATAATGTACTCTTTTGAGATAACTAGCTACATCAATGTATGTTCGAATAGTCATAGTGGCCTTGCTACAAGTACGTAGATTGAAAGAGATGATAGGATGAAATATGAACATGTAATACATGTATAACAGTTTGACCATCAAACCTTTACCAGCATTTGAAATAAATTATTACACAAAACATGTACAAACTCTATCAACAAAGTAGAATGAAATTAATAAGCACAAGGATAGACTTATCCCTGGATCCAGAATCAGGGCCTTTCCAGGTGGACCTGAAAAACTCGATGGATCACTCCTAGGCATGACCAGCAGGAGAAACAGAAGCATATATCATTCTCGAGAACACAGTGAACCTCTTGAACGCCAACTAGTAATAATTGAATACTTCCCGCCAAACGCGTCATACAAAACCGAACTGTCACATATGGAGCTCGAGTTCGCTTACTGGTACTCGGTGTATAGTAGGACATACTTACTACGTAGCAAACTGGACGGGGCAATTCCTTACCCGTGTATGCTGTAGCACGATTCCCAAATGGTCGAGTGAGCAAAATTAACTTGCCAATTAGCGATCGCGAAAAAAGTAAGAACAACCGCTATGGAGGCTGGGAAGCATATTATTATTGTATGAGTAACATGCGCATGCGCAGATTCACTATTCGAGTCGACGTTCGGCGAAATCAGCATGGCAGGCCAGGTGAGTCAGTGCTTTGGTTATTATAGTTATGCAGTGCTTGTTAAGAGTAACCATAGTTTTATATTGTATCGCAGTGTGTACAGCTAGCACGAATAATAACTCGTTTGAGGTTTCATTGTGTACACACATAATAGAGTACACCCTTCGCCCATATGAAATATGCCGCCTCTGATTCACTGTGGGAGCAGACGCTAGCAAAAATCTTTGAGGCAGAAGAGCTGCTAACCAGTGTCAGAAGAGGTATGCCTACTATCATAGTATATGCATGCATACACAGAGGGGTAGGAAGCAAGAAAAAAGTGAGGGGGCGTACCAACTAGCCCACACGCTCTGTCTTAGTGCGTTCTAGGAGGGGTCTGGGATGGGGCTGCTTCCACAGAAAATTGAGACTTTAGGTGCTCTGAGTTGCATTCTGAGGCTTTTTGAGACACCCTAGCAGTGTTCTTATTCACTGCCCCCACTACTTGAAAAGTAGGGGGAAATTGCTCCCTTGCCCCCTTCTCCTACCTCCCAGATACACATGTACAGTACTACATGTGGCCACTCCAGTACCAGCCGGCCAGTATTACAACTAGTACAGTACACAATATTATAGTCTCTGTTTGAACTAACGTCCCAGGCATAAATTTCTAAGATGACTACATATAAGTTTGCATGGCTATGTGGCACAACTGTTGTTGCTAGCATTGCAAAAATCACAAATTTGACAGTCATGAGCAAAAGGCACCGTGTTTCTTGACTGCTCATTAAGAACATTAATTAGGCAATTAATGTCATGCATTTGTTCACATACATAAAGGTATCAACAACTATCACTATGACACAATAATATTAATATCAATTTTACAGTGTCCCTAGCTAGCACAGCTCTAGTAGACTTGGATTGCTGAATCAACTCCAAAAATGCATCAGCTCTAATTCGTTATTATGGTGCCCTATAAATTATAATACATTTTATACTATAGTTAAAAACATTTTACACTATAGTTAAAAAACAACTGTTGTATTGGAATAGTACTGGCTGATTAGAATTATTTCGACACGGTATTATTCTGTGCATACACAGAGTGTACAAACACAATATCCATACGTACAATGTCATACTTAGCCACTCAGTATGTGCAGATGTTTTCAGTACCTGGAGTTGTAGCTACAAAATTTGTACAAAGCAATAGGTACCATTCTGTACTAGTGTATAATTCAGTGTTGTTTTAGTTAATCAAAACCAAGACTAAAACCCCTTAGTTTTGCCCAATTTATGCCTTAGTTTTAATTACTAAAACAAAATTAATTGTGCTACGCCTTTCATAATTAAAAACTAAAACTAGCAAACTTGCATCAAACCATGCCATAATTATACTAAACTAAAAAGAAAATCAGCTCATTTTAGTTAGTTAACTAAACTAAAATGATCCTCTGCTCTTAATTAAAAACTAAAACTAACTAAAATCAATGAAGAGGACCTTAGTTAAAACTAATAACTAACTAAAATTACTGAAGCCATACTAAAACAACACAGGTGTATAATATGTACGGCTGAATAATAATTATCACAGAGTGGTCAGTATTAATGTAAACTGTTATCACTCAAAACTGTAAGTTGTGGCTAGGTAACCATGCACTGTGCTCCTCTATTGCTGTATGTGTATGTACAGTGTTCACACTAGAGCAGCTGCGATTAAACATTAATTTGGGCAAGAATGTACGAATGTTATTTGGAGTATCAGCATTTTACCTCTCTTTGAATTAATTATAAATTTAGGACTAGGAGATATCCTACATGAATTTGGAGATCCTGCTCCATCTTATGCCACTGCTGAGAGCAAGCCAACGAAGGTTCTCTGCATTACATTAGCCACTATACATACATTATAATGTATACCTGTTAACTAAATGGTAGCCTTCAAATTAAAATTTTCTTCCGTAATGCTTTCTGCTTCTCAGTATAAAATCACTTTTATTGACAGCTATTCATGGAAATCAGATACCTCTTACAGAAGGTCAAAGATGATATTCATCACCACAGGTAAGTTACCTATAACCAAATATTTTCGAGGTTGTAATATTTTGTGGGTTGGAGTGTGGTCACAAAATTTTTCTACCATAAAATTTCAAGTCCATAACAGTTGCAATGCATTGCTGGAACCTTGATCACGAAAGTTTTATCCACAAAAATTTGTTTTTGAGTAAAATTTTGCAAAAACACAAAATATTTACCCCTTAAAAATTTTAGGCTATACAGTGAATGCTCTCTGAAAGGGTAGCATTAATATTATGTGAGATCATCAGCATGCATGTATAATGTAGAAATGAGATTGCCAAGAGAGATCATATAATAAACAGCCTCACAAGAACGGAGGAGAGACACAAAACCTACATCAAGAAGGAAACAGATCGGATTAAAGAGGAGCTGAGGAAGGAAATGGTAAAGACGTATTAAACATTGCTTTTATTTTAATTTACAATGCAATATAGAATATTCTAGCCCATTGCTAAGGTATACAAGGTACTGTATATGTGATACAGACCCTCCTTGTAGGGCTCATGTCCATATGTTTACTATTATACAGTTCCTGAGGACCAGGGCAAACATTCATACAGTTCTTGATCGAGGAGCATGAAAACATGTTTATTGTATCCATGGAAACAATGGGCTAGAAAATAGTTATCAACCAATACCTCGCTTTGTATGCACCATTGAAGCACTCATCCCTCGGGCTTTGCTCTCGGGATTTGTGCTTTTATATAGCATACAAACCTCAGGAGATGGTTAATAACTATTACTTACACTTGCATGCCTCATTACCGATCTGGCAGTAAAGATTCGTGAAGATCTGCTGTGTTTGATTCATCCGAGAGGAAGAGGATAGCTAGCAACCCAACGAAACTCAGGAAACTTAAACAGGTACATGTCAAAATAAGTTTGTGTTCACATGCAATGACACCACTAAAGGAGGCGAAAAGAGAGATTGGGGGGTGGGGGCAGAGGGAGAGAGAGCAGTTTATGTATCCAAAAAATTATTGTATTGTACTGCCATGCAGATGGCTGAAGGAGAGAGAATAGAATACTCCAAAGGAAAAAGTGCTTCATTTGCTCACCGCCATATTGCAAAGACTCCCCTCCCCATCACAGAAGATGCGTCTCTCCCTCCTCATCCCTCACAGAAGGCACTCTCCTCCTCCCTCACCCCTCACATGAAGCCAATCTAGAGCGAGAGAAACAGCATGTGGCTCAGAGCAAAGATCAACCACTACAGAAAAGGTGATGTGTACTTAGCTACAGAAACTAATTTTATTAGCATATAGACATGGGATCCCAAACTCATGCACTAGGGGTAAAGTGATCAGTCTGTCCATCTGTTGTTGTCATTCACAAATAAAAGTCAGCAAATCTTGAGATGTAGGCATCATAGCGATCAGTAAGTGTCAGAATCGTCGGAAAAAACCCCAACTATTCTAAGTGCTAAACAAAGTTCATGAACAGTGGCATAAGAAGATATTTTGGGATGGGGGGCTAACACAATACTATGAAACCACACCAATCTAGGGGGCCTAGGGGCATCCCCCCCCCCCCCCCCCCCCCCCCCCCCCCCCCCCAAAAGGAATTTTTTTTGAAATCTGAGATCAATTCTGGTGCATTCTGAGCTCAAATATATGACCTTTAGTAATAAAACTTTGTACTCAAAAATGGCCAATAATAAAAGCAGGGTATGCAACAACTGGATAAACATTGTAAGCATATTGGGGATGTGGCCCCTCTCTAGAGATGGGGGGAGGGCTACAGCCCCCCTCCCCCCCCCCCTTTCTTATGCCAGTGATGAATGCTGGAAACCATGCTGTAAGATCAGCCATGCCTATTAACCACACCTAGTACTGCACATGCTGTTTTGATTACACCTTCTCAAACTAAAATTAATGCAGGTACATGTAAGGGTCATTGAGTCACAAAGTGTTGGCTATTATATTATGGCACACACAGACACACACTGTGGAAAATGCCGAGCAGTACACACAGGGTATGTGCTCTGACAACTCTATTTCATGATACGGACCTAAAAAATTTAGGGATGTAGTGTCACTGTACAATCTATGTTTTTCTGTATACTACAATTGTAATGATTATTGCTTGTGTCACGATTTTATACGCACTATGGTTCACGATCTCAAAGGCAACCTCACGCACGAGGTAATGAGCTAATACCCCTGTAATTATAGCTCTGGCTAACTTTCCTACTGTAGAGTCTGAGGCCTGGACAAAGAAGCATAGGAGAAAAGCATTGAGAGGATATCCCTTTAATTAGAGTCCTAAAGCTTCCATAGTGTACATTGATTTATGTATGTGTATTGTTTATTAATTTGCATGAGGTAAGTACAAGACATTTTTATAATTATCAACTACATCATTATGATGTCATTTCTTCGACCATATTCAGGCCGAGGTGACCAGTGAGGAACGTGTGGCAAAACAATATACAAGTCTGATTTTCTATGGTGAGTCTGTTTAACTAGGGAGTGAATTATCAATTACATCATTGTATATTCCACAGGTAGACCTCTGAGAGTGCATTTGCTGAGTTGCAGTACTAGCTAGGAGACAGAATACACGGAAAAATTCAAAGAGCATCAGCAAAACTGGTATCAAACTAATAAAAAATTTAATTATAGCATCACCACCACAATACATTCAAATTGAAGTGCTGTAAATATATACATGTGTAACACATTGTACATGTATGATCAACTGTGTTTTTAATAATAATTTTGTTGTGAGTGGTATAGTATTGTTTTTAATGCTGAGAGCAGTTGCTGTATGTGTGGGTGTGTTGTCTGAAGTGTGTGCATCCATCCAGAGACGGCTGCTGGCTGCTCTAGGAGTACATTTTACCATACCACATCTACAGAATGGAACCATATGTCAATCATTTTCCAGGGGTATATTATAGTTATGGAGCTGGGACCATGCACAGCTATAGTATAGTAGTGATTCCGGATGCCCGATGTTTTGGCTCAATCTCAATAGCAGAGTGGCAGTGATAATAATCTTTATGGTTAAGGTGTGAATAGCCTCCTCTCAACGAGGCCTATATATTAGCACTGGGTGTTTCCTGTTGAACGGATGAAGCATGCACGAGCTACAATGTACCATCTGGAAAACATTTTACATGCAAATTTACATAGAGCTAAAAATCAAAACTGCATGACTTATTCTTAACCAATTTGCTTGATTCAAGCCTCAGTAGAGAGAGAGCAATCTCTCAGCTATATACCTTGTGGTTTTTGTTTCCTGTTTGTATGACAACCCATTGCTAAGTTATGGCTGGTATTATAGCCTCAGGTTGATCATCCGGCTATAGTATAATATGTATTATTATAGCTAATGCCCTGATTAATTACAGGAGTATCCTCAATTCCGGGGCAGGTTTGTACAACACGAAAGGCTCTCTGTAGGAGCTAGGGGGACTATGCATAACACGGAAGGCTAAAGCATGCATCATACTGTTAACCCTCAGTACATGCTCTGCAGGGTTACGGGAAACTACTTTTCAACATCTCATTAACTATATTTGCCCAATACCAAGTTTTGTCAGTATTGGAGAGGTTGTGTTTGATGCAACAGAAGTTGCAAATTTATTTTATTATCATCTAGATTCAAATTGTGCTAACGAACAAGTCTTCAACATAATAATAGTTGTGTGTGAATGCAATATTTCAGAACTTGCATCACATACAAAATAACCTTTCAACATGCCCAGGCCCCGGCTGACCATAACCATGACAGCTTTTGTATACCACAAGAACACATTGAAATGTGGTACAACTTAACATTAATGTGATCAATCACTAAGATCTAGGAACAAAAAAAATATTTTGAATCTAGAATGTCAAAATGTTCAAGTAATGAGCACCTAATGATTATATATAAGCATAAATCAGCTCATAATATTCTTAGAACTCATCGTGTTGAAGAAAATAGTCTCCAAAGTCTGTTGCTTGGCTACCAACAAACAAGTCTTGGTGATTAAGAATCTCCTCTTTGGATAGCACCTTGTCCTATGTGTGTGTTACTATGACAACTTGTCCATGATCATACGCAGGTCTTGTATATATTATACTTTGTTAATGTCTGCCTCATGGATCAGGTGCTTTGCTTCAGTGTGAGCATGGTCATAGTCAGGAGGAGATATCCTGTTACTAATCTCCTCCTTGTCAAGCGAGCCATCACTGTTTTTGTCTCTGTGCTTGTTGAAGTGCTTTCACTCTGTCTTTACCCACTCTGGCTCATCTGTTCCTTCCTCACACTCAAATTGAGGCCATATGTCACCTAACAGAAGCACAAAGAATAACATGGAGTTACATGAGAGAGAGAGAAAGAAACAGAGAGAGAGATGCTTACTGATATATTCCTCGAGTGTGATTTTTCCATCTCTGTTCTTATCCATATCATACATGGTCTCTTCGATGACAATATCTCGCATGTGAGGTGCCTCCTCTGTGTATGCGAATGTATATACAAAGCAAAGCACATTATAAATGAGTGATAGTTGGACACGTTTGTATGTATATTGATAGCAGCTGAGAACACCATAGATCCGTGTGTAGGATTAGCCCCTCCTATGAAAAAATCAAGACGGTCTGGTAAAAGGATCACACTTCCTTAACCAGGAGGTTCATATAGTATGAACTACCTGCAGGTCACAGCAATGTAGTCACATGATGAGAATGGAATGTATGCAAGTAGCATTTACTGAATCGGTAGTGTACCAACAATGGTGATTTGTATCCAAGACCTAAACTGACTGCAAAAAGTGGCAGAAACTTGAAAGAATTGAAGTAATGCATTATTGCAATGTGTGTTAAACAGAATCTAACTGTGACATCTAGTAGGCTAACAGTACTTAGAGTGCTTTACTTCATTCCTCTAGCTAGGACGCATCAGTGCAACCCCTTTTGATCAGACCCTTTCTCGATTTTTTCATAGGAGGGGCCTGGCACGAGACTAGTGTAGGGTGTGTGTAGCGTACCTTGTATAATATAATATCATGAACTGGAGCACTACATGTGACGTACACTGTATCTGTTGACAGCAGCAGTCATCATCTACAAATGTCAAGTGTGTGTGTGCGTGTGAGAGAGAGAGAGAGAGAGAGTGTGTGTGTGTGTGTGTGTGAGAGAGAGAGAGATAGATAAAGTAGTGTGCATACACTCGCATCAACCACACCTCACTGCATGGGTACATAATTCAATAACAATAATATTATACGCGAATATCTTGGTTGCACAGACCCGATCGATGTTAAAAGTTATACGAGCGAGCATGAAATGAAAAGATCTTCCTAACAAGCACTCACTTGATACTCTTTCTCGAACACTAGCATCAGCTGGAGCAATAGGTTGACAGAAGGCCAGGCACTGTCACTGCGTAAAGGTAGCCTCGTCCCCATGCCCATTCCCAGCTTTTCAATGTTTCACGCTGAAAAGCGGGAGGAGCATAGCTGGGAATGGGCCTGGGTCCGGGATGAGGCTAGGACAGTCGCGGATCATGAGAAGAAGGCGAATGCAGAGAGGTACGCATGTCGCGAGCTATTGGTGAGAGCTTTAAATAAGTTTTACGTGTAGAGATTTGTTTATGGGGCACTCTAAACTGACTGATGCTCAATCCGGACGTGTAATAAGCTCTGATTTAAGCTGTTAACACTAGTTTCGTAGCCTCGTCCCAAGGCCCTCTCTCCCAGCTTATTGATGAGCCTCGTACCCAGCTTGAATGTGCATGGAAGGGCGAAACTAGTAGCCTTGTCCCTCATTAAAACCAGCGAATGCAACATTCATAAATTATTTGAAGACTGCTGATGAATGTTGATCATAAATCAATTTTGTCAGATCCGGTTTGTGTATGTGTGTATAGCTCCGTGTTTGCTTGACCTTCCTCCCTCTGTGTTTGGGAGTGTGTGTCTCTCTCTGGACAGTGGTGTGGTTCACAACTGGAGGGCACTGGTTCAACATCTCAATGACTACACCATCATGGACGTCCGCCAGCTCAGCATTATTGAACAGAGGGTAAGCAACACATTTCTGAGTAAGGTTGCTATCAACACAGCCACGAATGGAAGGGTCTGTGGTACTCTGTTAGAGTTGGCTGCTATCAACGCAGACATGAGTGAATGTAAAAGCTCCATCTACTATGGGCTAAGCTTTGAATCAGTGTATAGATACGGTCTTGAAATGTGTAATTTTGTATACATGCACTAGCTAGTAGCTGAGATGATTCAGGAATTATCACTAAAGTCTTTTTGTTTAGAACGAGAGCGCATCTCAGAGTTTGCTCTGTGATCTGAACTCGCGAGGCTGGACTGTGCTCGATCTAGCTGAGCTTGCAGTGAAGGCAAATGTAATGGAGGTGCTACACATACTCACTGACTACTGCAGAGGTATCGTTACATGTATATGTACACTGAACCATGTTGACTATAATTATACAATTGTGATTGTAAGTCATATTATAGTTTCATGACTTGCTTTTATACCTTACATGAAATTACCAGCACTGGTACATCTGGGCAGTATGTATCCTACAAGCCTCTAATTGTACCACAGGGCAGTATCATGACATTTCCTTAATACCACATACATGTACATCCACACTGGTGGTGCTTTGATCTACCTAGTACCTACCTGTAGTGGCTGCACTGGTTGCAAGTTTAGTACATTTGCTTTTTGCTAAAATTACATTTTGTCTAACTTGCCTCTGCATGTATGACTATGGTTCAGAGCATCATCCTGACCTTGTGCTACATCCCAGCTCCAGCAGCAATGATCCCTCACAGCCCTGCGCCTCAAATAGTCATAACTCGGATGATAGTGGTCACAATACTGGCTCTGAGAGAGAGTGGAAGGCTGCTAAAAACTGTTACCGTCGCAAAGGTAGGACATTGCACACACATTATGCTGACACAGGACACACATAGATAAGGCAGTGGGGCACTTACTTTTCATATACAATGGCTAAAGAGTACTTGACTTGTACATCATAATAGTTATATACACCGTACTCACTCTAATTATCTGAACATTTGAAAATAATTATTTATAGCACCGTTCAGCGTTAATTAGAAAGTATATAAATTATACACTCTGCTTGTTTGAGTGTATCTCAAAGTATGGTAATAATAGTCACACTTTCTGACCACTATGAAAGAATAGCAGCACTTAGTGCTGATCTTCGCTGTCATTGTCACCCAGGCATTGACAATGGAACTGTCGTTCATCGAGGAGGGGTCTTCGAAAATCATGGTGATCCTAAAGCTAATGGCATTTTCTTTGTTGGCTAAACTTAGGTACCAGCACAAGGTCGTTCGGCTGAAATGGAAAGGTAAGAAACTAGTAACTCTGCATGTTCAACGAATTAGAGAGAAATTAAAATGACCAAGCATGGCATTTGGGTAATTGGAATGTTCAGATAATTAGAGTGAGTACGGTATGTCTTTTATAGTCCATGGAATCTGCATTTACATGTACAGTGGTCTCGCAAAAGAGGGCCCATGGGTGGTGCACCTTACATTGGGCTCAAGCAGGGCGGTAGACCAACATCTGAAGTAGCAATACTGTGTACTAGTAATACTCACAAAGCGCTCAAAGCTCAAAGCAGTGCATGAGGTCATGACATAGTGGGCTAAGCACCCTGAAAGTACTAACATGGTGCAGCTTTGTAATTTGTACCTTGTAATGTGTGTAAACCAGTCTCACCACATCCTCAGGCTTATTACAGTGGAAATTCCCTATTGCATGCTTGCCAGTGAGTTTTGTACAGTGTACCTTAGCAGGAAATCAAGCCAAACTGGGGGATGGGCAGACAATCCATAGTGGGCCCTCTTGGGGTTTGGGACTACGGTACATGTACCTGTAGCTAGTACAGTATTTTTCTGGCTACAGATATTTGCTACATGTAGTTTCTCTGTCATTTGTAATACTATCATCTTGAGTGAGTAGATTTGCTTTCTTCCTCGTTTCAGGTTATCCATCCACCATAGCCCCTCCAGTGGACGCACAAGACGAGGCAATGAGGAGATATAGACTCAACCCTCCAACAGAGGTCGTTAATGAGGCACTACAAGGGGGTGGAGTCAATGGGTGTGGCCAAGAGGCAACCAGCGCTACCTCATGTGTGTCAGGGAGTGAGATATCATTGAATACTAATCAACAGTCACACATTGCTAATGGTAAATAGGTTATCTCTGTACTGTAGGTGTACTTCTCATATGCACAGTACTGTGTGTATGAGTGTGCCGAGACCTGACAGTATAATTTCCATTTAAGTACAACAATGTAACATTCCACCAACCATATAGTTTATATAACTCTATGCATTGCTGAAGTTTGCTGGTTTATGCAACCTTTAGGTTAATTATGTGGGGAATTTTGTGGTTGAAATTGAAACCATTAATTCTTTTTTCCAGATTGTCCATCTGAGGCTGAGTCTGAATGGACCATGTTCTCTCTCGAGTCTCTCTCTCTCTCCCCTCATCTCACAGAGGTGGCCTATGCTGTGCTGGAGAGTGCCAGTGATCATTTTGATCAGAGATCTTTGAGGGAGGGTGGCCACAAGCTTGGCAGTGGTGGTTTTGGTGAGGTCTTCTACTGCAAACTGGAAATAAAAGGAAGGGAGACAGAAGTTGCTGTCAAGGCTCTACTAACAAAGGTGTGTATGATGTCATAGCTATTGTGACTTTATGTATTTCATGAGTAGATCACAGGATAATTTTGATATAAAGTACAATGTTTGTGTACATGTGCACGTATGTAGAGTATAATGTAATATGTATACATGTACATGTACATGTGCATGTAATGTGTAACACACACTCATAAAATATCTGCACAGGATGAGTTGATAGGTGGTGCTAACTTAAGTTCTGTGAGTATGGAGTCAACTGAGCGTCGACAGTTTGTCACTGAAATACAGGCCCTCTCAAAGTAAGCTCACAGTAACTGTTAACAGCACATGTAAATTGTGAGCCTTATAGTGAATGGAACTTGCCAGTCCAAATAGTAATCTCTCCCTCCTCCTCCCCCCGCCCCCGCAGCTTAAACCACGCCCACCTCCTCCCCGTGCTCGGCTACAGCTGTAATGGACCTCGTCTCTGCCTCATTTATCCATATATGGCAAACAGCTCACTAGATGCTCATCTCAAAGACCACACCCACCTCACACCAGCGGTCAGAGTTCAAGTAGCATGTGACGTATCATCTGCACTCACATATCTTCATTGCCAAACTCAGCAAATAGTCGTACACAGAGATGTTAAAAGGTATCCACATTGACTGTACATATACATGTTGTATAAGTAAACTAAGCATTGAAACCAGGCATATATACAGCACTTCAGAAACTTTTATTGAAATCAGGCAATATATACAGCTAAGACTAGAAGAGTGTTGAACTAGCAGTAACAGCATTGAGTGTGAGTGATGTTACAAGCTATGAATGTTTACATTATTAGTTATGAGCCCTGAATATCATTATGCTACAACTTGATCTAATTATGAGTCTGCCCTAGTTTGTGCAACACCTGTGATAAGCACCCCCTTCCAGATATATCCAGACATGCACCCTCTTATAGGTCGCACTGTTATGGTAAAGCAGCATAAATGCTAGCTAGCAAAGACGATCGTGCTATTTGGTAGTAGTGAATACCTACAGTAAATAGCTGCAACTTTATTGTGTGTGAGTGACATCGCCGACTAGATATCTTGCTACTCAGCATTGTGCCGACAATATTCAGCCACCCCGGCTTCAGTAAAAATTTCTGAAGTGCTATATCAAGAGAAGATGAAGGAGGATGAGTGTTGAATACCTACAGTAAATAACTGCAACTTCATTGTGTGTGAGTGACATCACCGTCTAGATATCTTGCTACTCAGCATTGTGCCGACAATATTCAGCCAACATGTTCAACACTCATCCTCCTTCATCTTCTCTTGATATAGCACTCAGAAATTTTTACTGAAGCCAGGCATACAGCATTTCGTAGAACTTTTAACCAACTGTTGAAATCAGGCATACAGCATTAGACCAGGCCTACAGCACTTCAGAGAACTTTTAACCAGGCATTGAAACCAGGCATACAGCACTTCAGTAATTAAAGCAGGGGACTCCACACTATGTTCTAATACAAGTGTGTGTATTTGATTTTCTCTCATTCAGTGCTAACATTCTCCTGACAGTTGAGTGGCGTGGTATGCTTGGTGACTTTGGGGTAGCTCGCTCCCTGCCAAGCACAGAGCATACAAGCCTTCACACTAGCACTGTGGTTGGTACCATGGCATACATGGCTCATGAGTTCATCCAGGGAACTATATCACCAGCAGCAGACACATATGCTTTCGGAGTGGTGAGTCTGCGATCATAATTTCAGCAGAGCCTATGCACGTACAACCTACCACCTACTAGTTCTCACAACTAGGCACCTAAGTGGCTCTGCCTTTTGCTGGGTTAGGTTTGCCTGAGCAGGCAATGGGATGGATGGTTGCCCCTTAGGTTTGAGGTAGTAGAAGATAGACCTACTGAATTTTCATGTATAAATGTGTAACTTTTAATTGTGTGTTTTTTTCCAATAGAAATAACTGTAAATTATATTTTTGAATAATCACACCCACACATTAATTTTGTTGTTTCAGGTTCTCTATGAGCTACTGACTAGGCTGTGTGCTCAAAACAACATCAAAACAAAGGATGGAGAAGAAAATGACCTTGTGAGATGGCATGCATGCATACACAGACTAATCCAAGATTTAATTTGTCATTATTATTTTTCAGATCTCGTATATTGACGAGTGTGATGATATTGATGAGCTAATGGGAACAGAGTGGTTGTGTCATAAGGAGGCGTGGCAGTCACTATGGCAACTAGCAGAGTGCTGTGTAAAGCATAATCGACACAAGAGACCCTCTTCAATGACAGTGAGTGCACAAAGTTAATATGTATTGGTTGTCCATGTGAAGTACATGTATATTTATTATTATACCTATGGGAGTGTGCTCTATCAAGAGTATGGGCTTATAGTCACATATATCCTACTCAGTCCTGTATCCTAGGCAACAGCCATGATGATAAAACACAGGAAGTGGTCTGATAAATCCCTCTACTTGTAAACTTGTAATTGGCAATTACAGGTGGTAACTGCCAACTATAGTAAATCCCACTACAAATACTTGTAATTAGTAATTACAAGCTGTTTATTTGGGCTTGTACATGTACAGCACATGTATAGCTATAGTAGAGCTATACAGTTCAAAGCATAGTTGTTGTCAAGGCCAAGGTCCGGTTGCTATGTACGTAAATGTAACAACAGGCTGGACCAGTCAGATGCAGGATATATAACACTTATACCATGGTCACCATGGATTTATCATAGATAACCACACCTCTCCCTCGGGCTGTGCCCTTGGGATCGGGTGGTTATCCATGATAAATCCCTGGTGACCATGGTATAACTATTACATAATTATTCTAGACTAAACTAGGAAAGGTTTCGAGTATTAATTTTATGTCCACCTAGCTATAGCTAGGCGTGCCTTTCATTAATTTTATTGTGAGTGCTGGAATGCAGGATTGTGCTTACTAGAATCTGGTCACAGTTATGATTATGATACACATCCATTGACATGCAGGTGCTATCTCAATTAGAACAGATCCTCGAGCACATGCAGCTACAAACAGAACACTAACACTAGCTGTATGCAATCATGCAGCTTGCAATATTACTGTGCATTGTGTGGTCTACATGTGTATATACACATCATGCTTTCTAATTCAATCATCACCGTGCCATGCATGCAGTGTTATTATACCACTCTACATGCTGTTCACATTTTCACTTTTTTTCAGAATGATTTCATATCCAAATATTTTCATAATAACTATGGATTGACAACAACAGTCACAAGCACAAAGCAGTCAAGTTTATTGTTCCCATGACAACGCAATGTGATCACTTGAGGGGTATGAACCTTGAAGAGTGTGTTGCTCCAATACCTGGGCGACCATGCTTCACTGGCTTGTAGGTTATGGAAAACTCCCCAAGGTAATGGCCCACCATCTCGGGCTGCAAGGGAGAGAACAATATCAATTTTATTTGCCACAGACCTTACAATTACAATGGAATACAACTGTATAATTTTTTTTTTTATTTGGAGTGAAGAATTTTAAATGCTTCCAAATGCCTCGCTATAGGGAAACATTTTTTGGATAGCTAGTTTATTGATTACAGGAGGCTGTAGCCACTGCATACACTATACTGATGTGTGGTGTTGCTTACTTTGACTTCAATTTGGTTGAAGACCTTCCCGTTGTATATCCCAACCACACTGCCGATCATTTCTGGCACCACAATCATGTTACGAAGGTGTGTCTTGACAATGGCTGGTTTCTCAAGGGGTGGGGCCTCCTTCTTGGCCTTACGAAGTCGCTTGATTAATGCCAGGGGCTTCCTCTTAAGACCTGCACACATATGAACAACTATAAAGCTATGCTCAGGCTTGCTCCCATTAATACCGACTACTTTACTCAACTGAATCTGTGGAGAAAATTTATTAGCAGCTAGATGTCTCAGGTCCTCACATTCATATACCTCTTACGGAAAAAACACTCCAGTACACACTAATACAGCTAATTATGAGGAGCTTCCCCTCAATGCACAATGAGTGGAATTATTCTTAACGTCAGGAGTGTATCCTTGATTTACCCACACCATCGTTAGCTGTGAGCCATACCTACCTCGGGAGAATCTCCTCCTAGCTCTAGCATGGACCAGAGTCATCAGCTGTTCATAATTCATATCCAACAGCTGATCCAAGTCAACACCACGGAAAGTGAATTTCCGAAATGTTCGCTTCTTTTTGGTTGCAGCTATCTCAGCTGCAGTTAGCTGGGTCTGTGGCCACAATGTGTGTGCGTGTGTGTGTGTGTGTGTGTGTGTGTGTGTGCGTGCGTACGTGTGCGTGTGCGTGAGTGTGTGTGTGTGTGTGTGCTTGATATTAAAAATCGATCAAAAATTTCGACATCTACACACGAAGAGAATGTATAGAACCACTCTGAACACAACAGCTTGGTTTAATAAATAATCACGGCCAAGGATTAAAGTAGATACACAGACACACTTACCGCCATGATGAGTCTTTTGCGCAGAAAGGAAGAACCACGTGCTTGCAGTTTCTAAATATAGCACACTCAGATCGCGCTCGATCTCGAAGGCTAGGCGTGGCGAAGTTTTGTTTGGTGGGCTTTAATTAGAACAATCGCCCTTCTGTTGACTTTCGCCATGGTGCGCAGCTTAAATGCCAATGTAATCGTCCCGTTGGTGCTAGCCTTCGCTATCGGAGTACTAGTATATCTCTACGGGACGACCAAGTCACAGTTGAAGAGCGCCGAAGAAGAACTTAAAGAGATCAGGAAAGACTTGGCCGATGCCCGGAGCGAGAAGGAGTCGCTCAGATATGAACTGGACACGCTAACAGACGAACTAGAACAGCTATCAAAGGACAAAAAGGAGGCGTTACAACGCGCCGAGGCTGCAGAGGAACACGCACACAAAGCTAACAATGATTTGGTATGGAAAACAAATGTAATCAAATTATATCACACACAACTTGCTATTAAAAGCCACCTCGTAAATGAGAATACCTCTTATAATCAGGACACTATGCCTCGTCCCAGCTACACAGAAATATATGCAATTCTACCTGAATGAGGGCACCTACTTTAATCGGGGAGGCATGTTTAGTCCCAGCGTAGTATAGGAAGATTCCATGCAGACGTGTGAAGGAATTTTAAATGATATTCAATGCCCTTTCAGGAAGTTCCGGCCAGGTTCCTGTCACATCCATTGGTGGAATTGAATATATTACGCTCTATGGGAATAGTGTGCATTAGATACTGAGAAACGGCACTAGCTACAGCACTCTAGGGTGCCGTACATTATGTAGCTGAGGCGCTTTTTCGAGAGAGCAACTATTCGCTTGGCTAGCGCGATAAATGCATGCTATTCCCATAGAGCATAATACATTCGATTACCACCAATGGGCGTGACAGGAACCTGGCCGGAACCTCCTGAAAGGGCGTTGAATATTATTTGCATCTCATTAAAATTCCTTCACACATCTGCATGGTCTCCTCCTATAATAATATGCAAACACGACCTAAAATGAGGATACTCCTTTAATTTGTACTCTTGCTGACATACCAGTGAGCATCGGCTCTATAGAGGGGTCCCAGTGTATGCTGTACGTTGACAACATCTGTTGGTAGCTTTCCCAGTTGGTAGATGTTGTTGCTTGCAACTGGCCAGCAGCCAAATGTGTCTGACTTTTAAAATGCAGACACTTAGCTTCTGGGATGTTTGTCTAGTATAGAGCAATGATTATTAATTATGTGATTCTCTAATACTAGGACAAATTGCAAACTAGTTTGGACACGGCTCGAGAGGAACTGCATAAAGCACAAGAAAATGCTGATGAACTACAAGGTGACATGGCCTGTGTATTGTATGTGTGCTTAATAGTGTCAGCATATGTGCGTACATGTATGTGACACCACCTAGAGATGTTTGTGATGCGTTTCCATGGCAATTTTGTAGGTAATAGAGATAAGGTGAAAGGAGATTTAACAGCCTACATAAGCAAATGGTAAGCTCATATTAATTATGTAGCCAAAACTTTCATTCATCTCTCTCTCTCTCTCTCTCCCCCCCCCCCCTCCCCCTCTCTCCTCCCTTCCTCACCTAGGAAACAATGTGAAGCAGCTAAGAAAGACATGGACACACTAAGTAAGTGCAATTACTTCCAACTAGCGAAACATGACGCTAAATAACCACTCTACAGTGCGACAGAAGAGCCAGGAGGCTGATGCTACAGCCCAGGAACTAAGGCAAGAGATGGAGACTTTGAGATCTAGCAAAATAGATGCCGAGAGAAAGCTGAACGAAATGGAACAGAGTTTGAGAGTGTGTGAGAGCAAGCAACAGTCCAGTAACATTGGCAGTCCACAGCAGCTATACCAGCAGCAAGGCCAACAGCAGGTACATATGTGGCCAAGGGAAATTATCACGTAGTAAGAAATTTTTCAAGGGGTCCAATTTTTCACAGAGAGGTGTTCTCAACCATAATTATTTTGATTTTCAAGAATTGAGCACATTGTGCCAATGGCCTAACACAGAAGCATGCAGTGAAAATTGAAAAACCTCCAGCTTGCTATGCAGTAGTATTAGTACACGCCTGAGCATACATGAAAATTCAGTAGGTTTATCTTCTACTACCAATCCCAAACCTAAGGGGCAACCATCCATCTCATTGCCTGCTCAGGCAAACCTAACCCAGCAAAAGGCAGAGCCACTTAGGTGCCTAGCCTTGAGAACTAGGGGTGGTAGGTTAAAAAGCTCTTTTGTCCCATGGGAACTCTCCCTACCCACCTAAGTGGCTCATGGACAGGGCAGCGTGCACACATGACCATAATTTAGTCTCTAGTCTACCATAATGGTAGACTAGAGACTAGTGGGCTTCACTTGTGTACACAGACCAACCTCAAATACTTCATCCAATGTCAACTCATTTTAAGGGTATGATTTTATACAACACATGTACATAGTTAGTTGAGATCACGCTTAGCAGGGTTTATTTCAGGGGCACCAGCTCTATACACTACTCTACGTACACTGTAGCTGGGACTGCACAGAATAGAAGAGGTGTGCTTTTGTACTATCATGCTATAATTATCTCTTATTTCTCTCCTTCAGCAAGTTCCTGCTGTGGATGATCGTTCTATGGAGCTCTTACCACCAGTGGGTGCAGGGGCTAAAGATTCTCCCCTTGACAGTGGTTTAAACCGTTCCCAACGGGGTGTGGCCAGGCCACCTGGTGCTGTTGTGGGTGAGAGGGAGAATGAAAGAGAGAGAGATAGCGGAGTGGCCGCTGTAATGAACAATGGACAGCCAAGACAATCGTCACAACTAAACTTTGAGCAAGGACAAGGTCAGCAAGGTCAACCAAATATTAACAGCAATCAAAATTTATAGTTCAATACTAGCTACACTAATCATTAATTCATGTCACTGCCTCATAAATGCCATGCATTTGTACAGTACAGTGTCATACCTATCACTCAATGCTGTATATAGTGCAGCATTTGAGATGCTCACCACATCATCAATATTGTGTCACTTTGTATTAATTGGTAAAGAAATTAATTGTACCAATGCATAAATTAAATAATAGATGGCTGTATATATAAAATTATACAACTTTAATTAGTGGATGATAATTAAAATTAAATTAGCAGTAACAGTTACAGCTTTATGTGGACAACACGGCTAAAAGATAACAGTTGTGATGATAATTTTTTTATCAGCAGCAACTGAGGATAAAATAATTTTTGTGATGGTCATAACACTGTTCCTTGTGAATTTGTTTGCGATCCTTCGAATATGAAGCTTCTTGTGTGAGGATCAATCACTGAGCTAACGTCTGTTTGGCTGAGCTCGGCAAGACTTGCCTGGTACT
Source organism: Stappiaceae bacterium (assembly GCA_964291365.2). GTDB lineage: Bacteria > Pseudomonadota > Alphaproteobacteria > Rhizobiales > Stappiaceae > JBDWFY01. Next base: position 32,900 of record OZ219964.1, on the reverse strand, counting down.
CAAGGCTAGCGATACTTCCCAGTTTGGATGATAAACCCTATGGCAGCAAGTGCACACATAGAGTGTATGGAATGTGAAAACAAATAATAGAATGATTGAGACAAATTTTCAAAGCTTATCCTGGGGCCACACACACACACACACACAGATGCTGATTTGCCTCAGCATACCGAGAAACCATTGTACGTGACTGTACAACTTATCAGTAATAAACTTATTGTAGTGTAAACTTAGTAAGGGAGGATAAAGTAATTCCAGACCTACATACCTCAAAAATTTAATGCTCTAGGGATAAACTTATTTTATTCAGCAACAGTCTTTGCTGAGAGGCAAACAATTCTTTTCATGACTTTTTCTGCTAATTAGGCTTACCAGTCCTAGATCAGCGGGTTGACTCAAACTGCCAGTACTGGTAAATCCAGTATTTGAGAGAGCTTTACGAGACCTTCTAGCATTGCTATGACGATTTATCGGACGATTCCCATTATCATAGTAGCTTGACTCTGGTAGCGATAATCTATATTGTCCTCTGTTTCGTGGTTTTGCTGGGTGATTGCTGTCTACGTATCGTAGTGAACTTTGACCCTCGGGCTCGTCCTCTTCTTGCAGTCTAGGGGGTGTGTCTCGAGTCAAAGATGACGACTTGCTGTTTTGTGTCTCTGTCAGGTCTGAGCTTGACCTTGTTGACCTTGTTCGCCCACCACTGTGGTGGTGTCTACGGTGATGGTGGTGATGGTGGTGATGGTGGTGAGGATGCCTTTGCCTCGTTTCTCTTGAATCTCCCATACCTCTACTTTCAATGCGATCAACCGACTGACTATGATAAAACCTCTTCATGTTGTTACCAGACGACCCAGCACTGGCACTAGCTTGGTGTTGAAATCCCTCCACAGACGAGCTATGTCTGTAGTTATGTTCAATAGAGTTATGACGTTGATAGTGGTGCCGACTGCTTGAAGTTTGATCGTACGCTGGCTGTGACTGTACACTGTCTGCTCTCCCCCTGCCTAGCTCATGATAGCTAGCCCTGTTGCTCTCGTGCTGGGAGTGGCCTGGTGATTTTGTATCATCCATGTACCACAGCTGACTCTTCTTCTCTCCCTCGTGACTTGGTGATTTGAGTATATCGTTGTGATACCATTCCACTTTGGGGGGAGGTTGGTTGTAGTCGTATGGCGATTGTGGTAGAACACCTTGTGATGTGCTCTGTCTTAGGCTACTGGAGCGGTTTCCATGGCGACCCTGCTCTTCTCTGTCGATAAGCACAAGACTCTTAACTGGAGAGCCAACTTCTTGAACATACGATCTCCTTCTCTCTCCCTCTCCCACATTTGTATTGCTTGATTTTCGATTGCTCGAGTTGTATGTAGCTCCTGATGTGTGACGGTGGTGCAGAGGGCTCGAGTTGTGAGGAGCATGCCCCTTTAATAATGAACTAACACTTTTGTGTTCAACATCAGCCACTGAGCCTCGTAGAGGGGGTGTGGCACCCATGCTTCGAGGAGGGGGACTGGCACCGGATCCTCGTGAAGGGGGTGTGGTTCCCAATTGGTCCAGTTTTGTGTCATTTGATTCCAGCTTGAGGGTGTGGTGGTTAGGAGGCATTTGAACGGATTCTTTTGATGTAGAGGCCAGTCCACCAGCGCCGTAGATCACCAACTTACTGTCACTACGAGAGGAGGCCCGCAGAGACATACGACTGTGTGTGTGAGTGTGTGTGTGTGTGTGCAAGGAAATGTCTGTGTATCATAAAACTATTTAATTAGTGATGTGGTTGTTTACAAGGAAGCCCACACATGCCAATAGACGGCTGCATTAATGTATCCGACATGCATTCTCACAGTGCATTAACTCTGTCTAATTGAGCACAGCTTAAGATTGACTGATCTGTACATACCTGCTGGCAGTGACCGTGTTGAGAGAAGAACCAGAAGTCAAGTCACCACCAAATGATGCACGACGACCATTGAGCACACGACTACAGACATACACACACAGACAGACAGATGGGCAGAGAGAGGTGATAATGGCATTACTGTTTACAATATTATACTCTCTCCCCCAACCTCTCTCTCTCCCTCTCTCACCGATTGTGTCCATTCTCCTTCAAATGTCTTCTCATTGGTGAGGGCTGTCTTCTGAATGATCTAAATAGAATAACAACATGTACATTGATGTTGCTTTAGATGACTCTCATTTGCAATGCACATGCACCATGACAACTGTCAAATCAAAATTTAGTGCTATAAATTAAGTTGTTTGGTAGCTGTATGTATTCTGTGTACAGACATCAATAATATTTAGGACTACCTATCTCCAAGTATACCCAGTAGAGGCAGTCATCTCATTGACAGTATTATATGCAGTGACACAGCACCCATTCTGACAGATGCTTTGTGATTACTAACATTCTTTTATGTCACAAAACAAGTGCTTGAATTTGCGGTAGTGAGACTACTGCTAAAGCAGTAGGAAATACTGTGTTCCTTCAGTAGGTCACTTAGGATCGATAGTCAATGTTGCATGTGCTTGAGTTAAGCAGCTGAAGCCACTTATTTCTATATAGCTATCACAACACTCAATTTTCTCCATAGATGATCAAAGCATACATGCAGACCTAGGCATGCAAACATACAGGTAGAGAAAGAGAGGAAAGAGAAGGAGTGTTGTCAGGACATGGGCTATTATATCACACTATTAGCAACTGTTTATGCCCTCATGACATGCGTGGGTGTGTTTTTGTGGTACAAGGATGTGCTGGTGTTGGAATGTGAGGGCATACCTCTCTCCAACACAAACATAGCTATCCTACATCAGATGGCTAGCTATGTAGCATGGCCAATGCTGGCAAACACTTAACCACATTGCCCTGTGATGTGATGACATTCATAGACCCTCAATGGGTGGTTGGCTAGGCAGGTATGTACAGGACATACCTTAAAATGACCAATGAACTCTTAATACATGACATTGTAGCAATCTGTCAGACAGTGCGTGTGTGTGGAAGTGTTTCCAATAGAAGCCAAATGCTCGCAAGGAAATGGACAACAGAAGCTGACTAATCTTTGACTTCTCACGAAAGTTCACACACGTACAAATACCAAGCAACAGAATAACTTCTCCAAGTAGTTAATGGTGTCCAGATTAAAGGAGGTGTCCTCATTCCAGGGGGAGATTTATACATTTCTCTACATACAGCTGTGACCATGCATAGTGTCCTAACTAAAGGCTAAGAGGATTGTGCTCAGACTTCTAGTTGCTTTCAGACAATTTCACTACAAGCATAATATTATCTGTATTTACATTACTTCTCCATACCTTCTTGAGCTGAACCATCTCTTTAGTCTTGACTTTGGTCTCTCTGCCTCTGCTACTGGTACACAGTAAGACTCCAACAAGTACTGACAGTGAGTAGCAATGTTCTGGGCTTGAGAGGAGCTGGGGCATGTGTACTGGACTTGATATGGAGCTAACGTCTGCAGTACAAAAATAGAATTATTATGGTGTGTGTGTGTGCATGTGTGTAAGTGTGATTCTTACATGAGTGGCACTGATGTGGAAAGTTACCCCCTTGCCCCTAGTCGTTATACGCTCAATTGAGTCCCTGAGGGTAAAACACACAACGTTACTAATTCATGAAATAATTTTGCTAAATTATAGTGCTACTTGAGACTAAATGGAGTGCAAAATTATGCATACGCTACAGCATTAATAATTTAACTTTTTACTGACCATTCAAACGACGCTCTTTCCGTTGTCCTCTGTTGAACCTTGATCCCAGACGGTGACACATTGATGGTCACATTTTGCCGTGAACTATCCTGTAAAACAAGATAATTAGATCATGTAAGACGATATTATACAATTAAACGTTACCTCTGGTAAAACGATACGAATATTAACACACAATAAAACCAGTATTACATGTACAATGTGCATGCTACTATTAGCTGGTATATACTATTACACATGTACTCATATGGTTGGCAAGAGTAGCTAGTTGGCAATTGCATGGTGTAGTGCTGGCCCCGGTTTGGAATGATGTAGCTTGGTTATTAGATCTACCCACCCACAGTTAGCCTATGTACATGCAACTGTATTGTATGAGGGATATAGTAACCCCCCTCCCACAGATCCCTCATATAACGTGTAACAGGACACTCAGTGACAATTAGGTGAGATGTCTAGTAAAGAGAACAAACACGATATTGTGATCAAATAGCTGTCAGACTATTGCATGCAGGCCAACAGTGCATTAGCTCACAAACAACCTGGCTCGATCAGCCAAAAGATGTTACTACAAGACGCACAAAGCTTTGTACCTGTACACTATAAGGGATAGTGCCATATGCTGGGAGATCTTGAACAATGTCAAGTAACTCTTGGTCACATTCACTTGAATTACGTCCTCTGTAGAGAGAAAAAGGAGGAAGGAGAGGAGAGAGAATGGAGGAAGGGTGGTGTAGGGATGACTATAAGTCATGGGAGAGTTTATGTAGGAGGCTACTTGATCTACAGTAGGCTGTGTACACTAGAGCTTCACCTGTTTAGTCTGTGGAGATGTGATATCGATTCCTCCGTGCTGCGTGTCTAGAGGAAAAATAATGATATTCATTACTAAGGATGTCCTCAGCTATGTGATAATTATTTATTAGCTGGGATGGAGAATTAATCAATTGGTGAACTGTACTTACCAACACAGGTATTAGTTCAAAATCAGATACATACGTTAGGCCACACCTCAGCGCAGTAAAGTCTCCTATTTCAGCTAAAGGAAAAAAATTGATTTCTCAATGACACATGGCATACTGAGTAACTTACATTGCAGTGCTAGGCCAGCAATTTTATAAAGCAGCTCAGAATTTGGACAAGAAAGCCTGTAAAATATTTAAATATAGTAACATTAACACTCTGTATGCATAGTGGTATAATTTTCTACCTGCTACTGTACATGTCCTGCTTGACTTGCAAATACAGCAAATGCCTGTAAGTACAAACGATATCAACTTGTAAACCCACAACACCAATGATTGAATGTAAGGTACGATCAAAGCTAGCTAGCTAGACGTGTACATCGACAGAGCTTGTATGTACCTTGTACTGGGCTGAGTGATGCTTTGGTGATCACGAGGATACATGCACACACGAAGATTGACAGTGTAGGGAGATCTACCTGCAGACAACAGAAAATAACTTGAAATTAGCAATGGTAGGGGCAGTAAATTGCACAGTAATTCAGTGCACGACCAACCTGGTAATTGCTTCTTAAGTGGTTTAGTTAACACCAGCCAGTGCTGCAAGTAGAAAGAATAGAAGTTTTGTAAATAGCCTCTGGAGTTGATAAAATTAGCAAGTGTTTGGTATAATTTGCTCACTGGTTGCGGTTCGGCGGTTGGTGATAACAGACCGAAGTATTCTCTCTCTCCTTGGATCCCGTTTGCTTCCATAACGCGATCTAACACATCAGCACCCGTGGAGCGACTCTATGATCATAGTACACGCATGTGGTGGAGCTATAATGTAGCTAGCAAGTTTTTATGTAGCCACGTACCTCCAGATCAAAGGTAAGGATTGTGCCGTCCAGCGAGAGCACGTTGAAGGTCAGCGTAGACTGCCGACGGCCGAATATGAAGCGCTTGAACATGGTCGATCGAGCGGTGGCTGTTAGATGACTTGGACTCACTAGCACTTCGATCGATGTAGCGACTGCAACGCGAGCTCCAACGAGATCACGAACCAGCTGGCTTGAGCTTCCGGAATTCCGCGTGTCGCAATCGCGAGTGATATCGCATACGTACTGCACTGTTGATTGCGCCGAATTGCGTACGGTGACATGACGTACTTACGATCACATCGCGATCGCGCGAGAATTATGCTGAATCGGCATTGATAAGCTCGCACTTCCACGATCTCGCGCGAGAATTATGTGCATGTGCTTGTTCTACGCTGGGGCATGGGGACGAGGTCACGCTCACAGCGCGCCTTCACGGAAGTTCGCATGATGTATGATTGCGCTTCACTTCGAACGTTCGTGAATGCGTGCGCGTATTAAAAGGTAGCGTAGAACAAGCGTATGGGTTTGAATGCCACGCAAACATACGACAAGCTGTTTTGTGACTTACGCTTGTTTTTCCTTGGCTTTGCGTGGCGAATGAAGTATCACCCTCGGTTCACGTTCATGCGCACGCATTCATGGGCAAGCGCAATCGACATCCTATTAGTACGTATACGTGCGCGCTAAAAACAAACAAACTTTGACTGACGACCCTTACCAATTAGCTGAACATCCATGATGGCAGCGGTGATCGTGTTTGGAGCTTGCGGCTGTGGAAAGTGAGTCAGGCACGTATGTACGAGCGATCGAGAGAGTATGAGAGAGTGATAAGCTAGCATTGAATGTGCTGACTCAGAACAGCATGGCAATTTCTGAGCAATGATGCGTGTTCTTCCCCCTGTACAGAACAACTATAGGGAGAGCATTGGCTGACAAGGTGAGCTGATGTCTGTGTGTGTGTGAAGTATTCTGCTGCACGTTGATCAAAGTTGACACGTTATCTGTTATAACAGTTCAAGTGTGCATTTGCTGATGCGGACGACTGCCATCCCCCTAGCAACGTGGACAAGATGAGCAGGGGCATCCCCCTAACTGATGCGGTATCTATTGACTATAAACAGCCTTTGACACATTAGTCAACAACATTTACATCTTCAACTCCATTACTAGTCTTTCAATTCACAGGATCGCCTTCCCTGGCTCAACACACTTCATGAAATCATTTCCGGCTGGTGTGCAAAGAACGACTCCTCCATATGCACCAAAGGAGAGAGATCTAGAGAGGTGGTTGGTGTGTTAGCATGCTCAGCTCTTAAGAAAAACTACAGAGACATTCTCATTGGCCGCACAGCACAGGGATTGCAGGGTGTAGTGCCAAATAAAGGTACTGTTGTTCGGAGCTGCGTGTTCATGTTGCTCAAGGCATCAGAAGAAGTGCTGACACAGCGACTGACGTCTCGGAGGGGTCATTTTATGCCAGCATCACTTGTCAAGTCACAGCTGGACATACTAGAATTACCAGATGGGCAGGAACAAGCTGTTGTCATAGAAACGGATGGTTTAGGTATAGATGATATTTTAATGAGAATAATTGACAAATTAAAACACATGAACATCAAATAAATGAACTTTTTTATGTCGCTAATTTACAATGTCCACTGATGCTACAGATAGTGCAAAAATTAATACACAAAAGTTGTGTCACTCATTAATTATATTAGAATTGTGGGGGTGGGACAGAGGCAAGTACATGTACAGAGCAAAGTTCATGTAGGTGTTGGCTGCACGTGGGTGTGGCCATACTGAAAGTTGTAGTCCATGAGGTGGGCATGATCACTCTTGAGTTGCTGAGTCAGCACTTGTGCATAAAGCGGAGGGTTCATGGTGTGTTGGATGACACAGGTCTTCTCTCTGTTGATCTCTCCACGAACACGAGCCAGACTCACATACTGGACCTCCATCTCCAATACAACCTGCTGAGACTGTAGCAAAGGAAAAAGATATCACTCTTTATGCCCCCAAGGAGAGTGTGTGCACTAACTCCATAGCATGTTTACCTTGATTTTCTGAATGTCCGGGATTTTAAAGTGAAGTAAATCGTTGTTTCTCAAGCCCTAAAGCAAGCAAACAAATACACACTTAATCCACTTAAGTACGATATCCTAGCAGTATACACACACACACACACACACATGTACACATACACATGTACACACACACACACACACATGTACACACACACAAGGTTTTACGACAGCTAGATGCTTCACAGATACTACACACACAGAGTATGGGTGTACACACATACTGCTGCTAACAGCTTGAAATCAGCTTAAATGATTCAATACTTTGCCAGAAAATTGTCATTACCAGTGCTCTCATTGGTCAGCATCATCCATCTACACTGTACTACAATGCCTGAAGCCAACTCCAGGCTGCCTAATTACATCACATGTCTATGATATGCATGACAAGTAAACAACCAGAGGTCAAAGTTTGCCCCAATATTAGAAGCTATTACACCGGCTACACCACATGTAACTGTATTAATTTTAATACAGCATGTCATCAAAACTGTTACAAAAGTGTGCATGTGAGTTTGTATGATAATGCTGTTGCAACTACCTGCTGATGACCGTACGAGTACTTTGCTCTCTCTGAGAATTTATACTGCTTGTCGTTTTCTGCTCTTAACACCTACAGGAGGGGGGGAGCATGTAAGAGATTGTTATTAATTTTACAACATGCAGAACAGACACACTCACAAAATTAATGCACTCACACAAGATCAGGAAATTTCATTGAAAAAAGCCATCGGCAAATACAAAAATACAGCTATTATGTTAATGCGTTGAAGGATCATAATGACTTCCTCAAAAAAAATTCTTTATTTGTATGCTATACAACATTTCATGAAAATTTCTGCTTAAGATTTATGGTACACATACAAACACACACTTGCACACACACACACTCAAACTTGCACAACACACACACACAGGGCATAAAAACTAACCAGTTGTGGTCCGTCGGGTGTGTGTTCTGTGACTAGCTCCATCCTCATGACACTGATGACCTCCACCGGGGTCAGGCAGCCAGTCAGTAGCTCAGCCGTCACTACGAGGACGTTGGAATGCTCCGCCTCAAAGTGGAGACGAAATGCCACCTCTCCTGGCTTAACACCACGCCCCTCATCACCATGGCAACTCACAACAACAGAGTCAGGAACAGCTAGAATTGGAGAAAGAGATAAAGAGCAAAAGTAAAGAGAATCAATGGCTACATCAGCATGAGGTGGCTGGCTGCTTTATACACAAACGTAGCAAAGAGACCATTGTAATATTTATGTGTTATGATAGTGTACATCTAAAATACCGTCACTCACAGACAACCGGACACTCGAGTGCAAGATCACATTTTTTTTTATTTCGCTTCAAATGTCTATGAATGTGTGTGCACATACATGTAGCTATGTGACTCACTGTGTGCCCTTTGCCATTGCAGAGCTCTCTGCTGTCTCTCGGAGTCGATCTCTCTGTTATCTCGCTTGATTGGATCATTCAAAGTGAGGTCCTCACCCAAGTTGGAGCGGACTTCTGGTTTCTGCCATTGATCATACTGCTGAAGCTGCTGGCCACGCAAACGAACTCCTGACAGAGAAATAATAAGTATATATTACAGCTGTATAAAAATTGTACCACTCTGTATTGTCTACATGTGTATCAAAACGTTACTTAGTATTAGATATACGTACCTGCGGCAGAGTCGGTGAGCAGGTTGTCGATCCTTTTGCTGAGAGCTCCCTGTTGAAGATACTCTCGAAATGCAGCGACAAAGATACTGTTGTCCTTGTACTTGCTGTCAGGCATACACCCCTCAGGGGAAGTCCCTGCCTCAAAAGCTCGTTCAGCGGGAGAACTGCAAAAATATTCAAACAAATATTACCAAAGACAGTAGTGATTCCCAAAAGCAGTGAACTTATGCTCTTCAAGAGCAGGAAGGTGGTGTGTATCGATTTTAAAGTACATGATGACCACTGCACTAAAACTCATTGAATGTGCACATATCAGTATAATAACAGATTATGCTATGTGAGTATGATGTTGATAGGTACCATGAAAATCCGATGACAAAGTATCCGTTTGTCCCCTTTGGCTGAGGCAGCACCTGAAGCTGACCATGAAGAGGGACTCTAGACAAGCAGGAGGGGGAGGGGTGGTAAATATCAATCACTATTAAAATTCTACATGCATTTGAATCTCATGGCAATTGCATCGTGACATCCAAGGCATGATCAAGTGTGTTGAGATTCATACAAATGTACATATACACATCACTATATTACAGCCTATCACTACTACTATTTATAACTTCTACTTACGGAGTTGAAGCATTGACTCTACACATGTCCAGTAGCACGATGGAGAGCTTAGCCCCCCTAGACTGCATGGTATGTAGCACCTGTTGAGCACAAATACACTGATCAGGACGCTTCTCCACGTCAGCATCAACGGCCATCATGTAATTCATGCTGTTGTGCTCAAAACCATGACCAGCAAAGAAGAATAAAGCATAGACGTTCTTGCCCAACAGAGACGCAAAGTACTGCAAAGCCTGGGGAGGGGTGGGTGGAGAGAAAATGGTGGATATTATGAGAAAGATAGCAAGAGAAAATGTGAGCAGAGGGAGGGTCAGAAAGAGGAGTGAGACTGACAGAGAGAGAGGAGAATATGCTTACTTTCTCCATCTCCATCTTGTTGAGATTGACTAGAGAGACGACCTTGAATCCTGCACTGCGCAGCACTCCAGCTAGGTCCTGTGCATCATTCTCAGGAGTGTTGAGTTTGAGAGTTGACTGACGATAGTTCTTGTTACCAATCAGTAGAGCTACCTTATCGTAACAAGGCTCATTCAGGTTGGGACGAAGCTCGCCTGAAAAGTAGTGAGGAATAAATAACAATAATTATGTTACACACCCACACACACCCACACACACACACACACACACACACACACACACACACACACACACACACACACACACACACACACACACACACACAAGAGCCACTGAGGAGCAAAGTTAGGTATACAAGTACACACTGCATAAAGTACTACGCCTTTGAGTACAACTTAACATCTCTTGGCATATGTACCTTGTCCACACATGAGATCCTCTCCCCCCACAGTAGCAAAAGGAGGCTGTCTATACTCGATCTGTTCGCCAACTGGAGCATCACTATTGCAGTACATGTTTGACTGTTCTCCTGCAGCAGGGTAGCCATGGTAAACGTGCGTGTTGTGTATAGGTAGGTCATGAGGTCGTCCCATATGCATCCCCCCGGCTCCATCGCCACTGAATCCAGTATTATGAGTATTTCCCGCACCTGCTGGTGACATCATCCCCGTGAAGTTTAATTGGGAGGAGTGGCTTCCTGCTGGACTTGTTATTAGCTCTGTCATGTGAGTAGAGGGGGTGTGACTATCTACACTTCCTGGTCCGGGGGGAGCAGGATACATGCCATATCCCCCTGGCCCTGGGGGGCCGCCTGGTGGGGGGATTCCCCCTCCTCCACCCATATGGCTAGGGGGTGGAGCACCATTTATGTTGCCATGGTGATAGTAGTTGCCGTTGACTTGTTGTTGCTGCATGGCTGTGTGATGTTGTCCAACCTGCACTGTAGGTCCCATTGGCTGGTGGGCGGGGCCAGGCATGTGCTGAGCCATACCTACTGGCTGCTGACCGCCTCCATCTCCAGGCACATGAACTGTGTGTGTACATAATCTTTTTATATGCACTGGCATTACTTTCAATTTTCTATTTTTTCATGCAGTATATTGCATTGTTTAATGCACTACTGTAGATTAGGAAATTAAATTATGTCATGAAACTTTCGTATGATAAATTTTGTGTTAATTTCATAGGAATGACCCCTCGCCACATTAACATTAATAATGTGCATGTACTAAATTTTGTAGCTGCAATGAAAATATTTTTACAACAAAAATTCCAGATTTACAATATTACGAAATGGCATGCATAGTAAAAACTTAGAGGAACCCTGTTTATATGCAATCTCATTTAATCCCAATGTATATGAATATGATATAATTTATAGTCACCCTTACCGTGTACAACACAGTTATCAGTAAGCTTGCTTCCCCCGAGTTTCGTAGACACTCGGCAGTTGTAGACACCCTGGTCTCCCAGCTGCACCTGTTTGATGTACAGCTCATTGCCTGTGGAGTACGGCAGAGGCTGGCTGTCCCTGAACCATTGGTAGTTCAGCTCCTGGGCAGCATTCGCTACTACAACCAAACGAAACTCCTCGTTGACTCCAACATGGTAATCACCAGAAGAGGCCTGGATTATCTCAGGAGAGGCTGGAGGGGGGAGAGAATACATGCGTATGCACGTATATGTTTGTAAACATAAATATAGACTTTTGAGTGTATGAATACACTGACTTATCAACAGGCCAGGACACACATATAATAATTATTATTATACTCCCAAGCATAAAAATATAGTTACATGTATGTTCTTCACACACATGTATTGTACAGCCACTAAAGCTGTAGATACAGACAGGATGTATGTTCATACACTGTACTAATAATTAATTTCATACCAGTTATTTCCTGACTACCGGGAAGCACCTCTGCAACGTGAAATAATAATGACATCATCATTACATCATCACTGAAAGTGAAACTATCTAGCCACTTACGAGTCCCAGGTCGCAGTACTTTTGGTTGGTTAACTTTGATCTCAGCCCAGCTTGAGAACACTATGTTGACCTCATTGCTAGCTCGACAGATATACATACCAGCATCTTCTGCTGCGACTCTTTCGATGCAGAGTCGGCACGTCGTCTGGTTAGGCAGGGGCTCTTGGCCTTTGAACCAGAGGTAGGATGGCTTAGGCACACCTGTTGCCTCACATTCAAGGACGACAGTTTGTCCGACGCTAGCTGGGAAGGCTTCTGGCTGCACAGTGAAAGTGACTGCCTCTGTAAAAGGGAGAGCAGGGTAAAGATAACTGAATGGCAGAGTTTTTTTTTAATTCAAGGAAGGGAAAAGTGTGTAACTGAAAAGTATATGTACTTTTTACATGATAAATTGTATCAAATGTTTTAGTGTAATATAAAGTGTTTAATAGCTGTCAACTATATCAACTGGTACTTTAACACTACAGAATTGTGATACAATTTTTGAACAAAAGTAGGGCCATCCAGTGTTTATTCAACTAATCACAATTTCTAAATTAGGATGATGACTTTATAATCAAATTTACTGTGGATTTAGGAACTCAAATCAGATTCACATGGTTCAGTACATCAAGTTTAATTTTATGTTCATAAAAATTATCATGTATTTGTAAATTCTCCTACCTCTGTGTCCTATGGCAGTCAAGGCTGTGTGGAAGTTGAGTTTCTTGAGTCCAGTAATAAGCTCATCATAGTTCACTCCTCTGTTCGACATATCCGTGAGTAGCGCATACGATGGACTGCCGTTTGGCTGGTTCACGTTCAACGCAAATTTTTCCACTGTTGTCACGTTGTACTTTAAGTGCGGCATCATCTCGATCAGCTTTCGCCACATGAGTTGTGATCCATCACGAGATGTGTCCAAGAGCGAGGAGAGCTTGCTCAAGGTAGTGTACGGTAGATCGCTCACCAATCGTGGTTGCGTAGACTTTTTCGCGGCTGTTTCTTTCGCCTGATCGGCTTGTGATCGAGCGGTAGAGACACTCGGGCCCCTACTGGTTCCACTCATCTTAACTTCAGATATATTTTAATAGAGGCAGAGAAAGTTGTTCTATCTCACAGACGAGTGTACAGTAAAGTAGGGGGTTCCCCACATTACGTAACGCGCTAACTTCCCCGCGCCCCCCCGCGGCCGGCCGGCCCGATCCCGCAAAGAAATCCCTCTGGCCTGGGAACGAGACTGAACAAAATAATGGGAACGAGACTCACTCATTAACTCAGAATTTCTTCGCGCAAATTGAGTGCAGTATGAATGAGGACGAACTTACTATCTCTTCAATCGATATCTCCAGCTACGAGGTACGTATGAATAAATAACTATCTGTACACACACACTTTATTAGACTAGAGTATGTTTGTTCCATGTAGAAGGTGAACAAGGCTCTAAAGAGACTGCAGTTTGTAAATCCTGGGCCTTTGATGAGACAACCACCTTCTTCAAAAAGAGAAAAGTACGTTGTGGTATAAAATTTGTAAATTTAACATGTTGATATGTAGAGCTGGGCTATATGTGTGTACGCATCTCATTTAATTGTGGTCACATGACATGTCATATGACTACAGGAGATGGAATGCTAGGCAAAGTGCAAGACGTAGGGAAGCTGTTGTCCCGTCTAAGCTCCAGGTTGACCTCTGTGACTGTTTGGAGGCAGAATGCCCAGGCTGTTTCCTACCTTGTCCGAAGTGCAGGTATATAATTGTGTACTAGCTTACTCTTCGAGTCTGTGTAATTAAATTAACTTACCCTATAATTGCTATAAGTACATTTGGTGTCTATCCAAGCTCCCATATCATTCTCCCCAGCACACGTTGGGCACTACAAGCCTTCACTACAGACTTGTCACTGATTGATTTAGGAACAGGAGAGCTATAGTCTGCTAGCTCTCACATAATTATACCATCCTCCACTCCACCCCTCCCCCATCCATATCATCCGTAGTGATGTGTAGAATCAGATTTTAATGTTAATTGTTTTTGTATGGTACAGGTCAAACAAGTGTGGTGTTGAATGTCGTAAACTACGAGGCTGGGACTATGCAGGAGAGATAGAGAGAGAATATATACCAGACAACAAAGACACTCGCTAACTAAAATCACAACTAATTTTTAACACTGATCTGTCTATCTATACCTTTAATCTTTTCTGGTCAATAATTATGAACTTGTTATTTCTTTTTCTTGTATCTTTCTTGAACAGCATAAAGATGAGCACTCTTTGTCATCAGCTGCTCTAAATTTGGGAAAATCTGAAACCAAATTATTATCATGTAAATTGTCAATCACAGTTTACTTTACAAGGTGCATGATGATAGGGTCGTCCCCACCTAGCCAGCTTTAAATAGCATGGGCAATGGGGTTGACTTGCACCATAATGCTTACATACAGTGACAATCACGTAGCCTAAACTATTCGAGGGATAAATATTTTGTGTATTTTGCCAAATAATTATTCTGCTTTTGTGGTCAAGCTTCCAGTCACGCATTGCAGCTGTAATTTGCGAGAGAAATTTTTCACGGCCATGCTCAGACCCATGAAATCCACAAATTTTTCAACCTTGAAATTTTAGGTTACGGTATTAGCTAAATGGTTCAATTGATCTACTTACATCATCAATTTCCGGTCGTATGGACATTTTTGGTTCTACACATTTCTTGGCTATTCTAAATAGTTCAAGAAATGATTCTGAGGGCCAGTCTCCGGCGTGTTCATCCACCTTAGTGCAGAGAATGTTACTGATGTCCTTGTCCATATCTGCCTCCATGAACGAGATCTGAAACAAGGCACATCATTAAGACTTACATCTTCATTATGGCCTATAATGTTTGTGTCTATAACTCACCAAATCTTTGGGAGTTCTGTGTGGGTCATACGAAGGTAATCCAGATATCATTTCAAGCAGGATCTGTGGAACATTGTAAGACAGGATTTAGATATTTGTTACTTCAGCACTCTGTGACAATAGTCAAATCTGTCTATAACATTCTTACCACTCCAAAAGCGAAGCTGTCCATTCTAGTTGTAATTGTTCCCCTGTAGTACTCTGGTGGTATATAGCCGGACGTGCCCACCACACGGCTAGTCCGAGTCTCTGATGTATCGTGAATCGGGCGAGCAAGGCCAAAATCTCCAACTTTAGCTCGAAATGACAAGTCAAGCAAAACGTTAGCACTGCAGAAAAAGAAACACACAAAAGGTAAAATCAGCAGTACTCAATCTTCATGCAGGGGCCATCCTTGGGTTCTCAAAAATTTAAAGATCTGTCACAGTACACAATGTAGTGCTCCCCTTCAATGTACACATATTTGAGAGAAATACCAAGAATATCGTGATAAAGCTAAAAACCATACAATACATCAACGATTTGGGAATTGCTAGGGGGAAATACTGCCCTAGTCACACAAGGAGCACTGCACCTTTTGACGTCTCTGTGCACCAGAGGGTTTTGCCTATCAGCAGTGTGAAGATAAGCCAGACCTCGAGCTGTGTCAGTAGCTACAGACAATCTACACATCCATGGTAGTCGAATACCATCACTACGACGATTCGTTGATGGACTATGAGTAGTGTTCTCCAACTAAGAGAGAGGGAGAGAGAGAGAGAGAGAGAGAGAGAGAGAGAGAAGTACACCGTAGCACTGTGGTACAGTGACGTGAATGAAATAATGAAGGATCTTACCCCTATCTCCAGGGCGTCCTCTAAGGTGCCATTGGGAAGGAGTTCATAGATCAGACATTTCATATGGGGGGAATTGTGATAACCAATCAAAGTGACCAGGTTGGGATGACGAAATCTGAAACAAATTCAGTGTTAATATGAAGATGATAGCAATCTATACATGACTGTGCAAATAAGTGTGCTTACCTTGTTAGAACGCTAACTTCAGTATTAAACTGTTCATCAGCTAATTTACTGCCTTCCTTGTCAGCCTGTGCATACGAAAAACAATCAACAAATCAACAACATGAATCACAAAACTTTAGTCCACAGCTAACAAGCACCCCCCCCCCCCCCCCCCCCCCCCCCCCCCCCCCCCCAAAACAAAAATTGGCTTGCCAATCTGACATTTAATAAGATAGGTAGCCCCCTCCCCCCTCCCCCAGGCTTTGTATTTCCAAAACTTTGCTTACCTTTGGTAGAATTCTCAGACTCTTGATGGCGACCTCAGTGTGTTTGAGCCGTCCTCTGTAAACTGGCCCGAATCCACCCTCACCTAGCTTACAGCCGCCCTGACGAATAGAACGGTTATCAAAATTATTGGTAGCTTCCTTCAGGTCCGCTAAATCGAAGTGCAGACAGCCTTGGACGGCACCAATACTCATCTCTCCAGCTTCTTCTTGGTGGATGATTATCTGCTGACTCAGCATTAGTCGGGAAAGTCCCTGACTTTTAATTACCGGGGCATCCTCCATACGCTTTACCCGTGCAGATCATGTCAGAGAGTGGGCGATGGTCGTCACAAGCCATTACGCTTTGAGCATGAGTAAGGCGTCATCCTCCTAAATGAGCGACCATGGCTACTAGTGATGGAGCCAGCAAGCCTAGGTGAGCAACATAACAGTGTGTGATTTTTCCTTGGGATAATCTTCTGTCCATGATGTGCAGTGATTGGAAGTCGATGTGTCGTAAGCAGTCTCTGCTGTGTGTGGAGCAGCTATTGGAGGAGGATATCACAACTTCACAGCTCATCAAGGCTGTACGTTCATATCAGTACAGTGCATGGGCACCATCGATTCACTTTATACCTTCAGAGATATGGATTGTTAATTTTTTTAGGAGCTTAGTAGTGTCACTGTAAGGCATAATGTCGTCATTTCAGCGGTGCGTGTAGTTGTGTATACTTCTTTATGTATGTAGCAGTATTGTAGCTGGGACCGTAGATCTACATCAGTGATCGACTGATCAACATAGTATTGTGATGTACTATTTACATATGATTCAGAAAGATCCATTATTATCATTTCTCTCTCGTTCAGGCTGATATTTTGAGTAGGGACCAGTATTCTGATGTAGTGGAGGAGAGGAACATTGTAGGTCTCTGTGGCTACCCTCTCTGCCCTCACAAACTAGGACTAGTGCCGACTCAACGATTTAAAATCAACGTCAAAAGAAAACAAATCTTGGATATTACTGAAAGAAAAGTGAGTTTTAAGAAACTGTTTTACTGTGCAATCACAACTCTGACAGTCTCTCCCTCTCCCTCTCTCCATAGAAATACTGCAGTGAAGGTTGTTATAAGAGTTCTCAATACTTCAGCCGTCAGCTGTCCGCCGAGCCTTTATGGACACGCCTTCCTCAGTCTCCAGAGTACAGTCCATGCAAGCATTACCTTGTAGTGTTATCCACTAAACCTGCTACTTTCCCTACAGAGAGAAAAAGGTCGTGGAACTTCTACCTCACAGACCAGCCCAGTCTACTACCGCTGATATGAATTATATCTCTAACACAACCGACTACTCTAACGTCACTCCTAACACGGCTCACCAGCCCACATCTACTGTACAATCACTCAGTCAGGACACAAACATTGAGGAGTCTGTATCTGCTCTGACAATCAGTGAAGATATGGCTACGTGGAGTAGACACACTGACGCTCAATCGAAAGAAGCAGTCAGTGAAAATCAAGACAGTATTGTCATAACAAGTAAGTGTAATATTTTACATGTACCATGGATTCAATACATACAATGTGCTGCAATATCTCTCAAAAAATTAACGTTAATTTTGCAATGCTTTACTGCATAATATTCTAGGTGAAACAGTGAGTCATGATGTTAGTGATAGCCGTCCTGGTGATGAGAAATCTTCTAAGACTATAGATTCTTTCACCAAGATATGCCGAGCATTTTCAACATGGCTGACTCGCCCTTTGTCACCTTGCAATGACGACTCTAGTGCTATTGGAGTTGAACCGGTTGATAAAGAAGTATCTTCTGCCAGCCACAGTGGTGTGTTTCTCCCTGCTGTACACAGTGTCCATGGAGATCAGCTTCAGTGGAGTATACTTCATCGCCAGATGGTTGCCTCACTGCCAAAGGTTTGTGCTCCACTCAAACTGGACTTATCAGAGGCTCAGGAATCTATCACTACCATGGCCAGCAACTTTAAGTGAGTTGCATGGCTTTGTAATGACACCGTTCACCATGGAACTAGATATAAATATTTGTAAAAGGCCCGAGAATATTGCTTTAAATAATTATTCTATCTGGAGTAGCTACTACAAGCAAAAAGCAAATGCTTCACATCTGCTAAGAGAAATACACTGGTATGGTCAGATAAGGTGATGCCATTATAATACATTTGCATGTAGGTTGGATCGTCACTCCATCATGTTTCGTCCTTCAGAGTGGAGGGTCATTCTACTCCTTCTGCTAATCAGGTGAACACCCCATGACACTGCTAGCTGCATGCTGGTTCTAGCCTTTGGATCTGTGTTATGCACAGTCTCCCCTACCTTCTACAGAGAGGCTCTCGAGTTGTACAAAACTGCATGCCCCTAAGTTGAGGATACTATGTTATTCCAGCTGGAAATTACCCTTGGAAATGATCAAAATTGTTCTAATTCTCCAGGTGTGGTATGGTTAGTGAAAATGTACTTTTAGAGCAGCCAGCTGTCTCTGAATGGATACAAGCTCTTCATTTGATTCACTCACAGGTACAGCAACTGCTCTTAATGTTAGCAACAGTACCACTCACATAGTCATTAAAAAACATTTGATCATACATGTATGTGTTATAGTCACAGCATTTCAATTTCAATGTATTGTGGTGGTGATGGGAATTTTATTTGCTCATAAAGTTTGATTCCAGTTTGGCTGATGTCCTTTGAACTGAGTGAATGTTTCTGTGTATTCTATCTCCTAGGCTACCACTTGAACTCAGTGACTGCACTCTTAGTGGCCTGCCAGTGGAATAACAATACGATAATATTGATAATTCACTTTCTAATTAAGCAAACTCACTGTAGAAAATCAGACTTGTGTTGTTGTTTTGCCCCCTGTTCCTCGCTAGTCACCTCGGCCTATGCATGGTCAAAGAAATGATGTCATAATGATGTAATAGGTATAGAAACCATCTTGCATACCTCGTGCTTTCTTAATCTCTTTTCCCTGTCTTTACCATGTTCCCTGTGGGGAAAAGTTATGTGCACATGATACAATAATACTATGTGGAGGTCTTTAGGAGCTTAATACCATAATTCACATTAATTTTATTTTATAACAACGAAAAATTCACGAATTACAGTAGTTCACTAATTATAAGGGGCTTCCTCTCAATGCTTACCTTGCAGAGTCCATCATTTCTTTTCTCCTACGTTCCAGCTCATCTTTGTCCATACCTCTACAGCAGGAAAGTCAGCCATTGCTATAAACCTTTATGATTACAGGGGCATTAGCTCATTACCTTGTGTGTGAGGTTGGCTTAGAGTAGGGTTGATATCGCGAACCGTAGTGCCTATATACAAATAAAATAAAGCCATAATCAATACAATGGCAGTACACAGAAAAGTGCAGATTGCAGTGACAGTATATCACAAACTTTTTGAGGCTTACACCATGAACAAAGTAACTTCTATAACATTATGTTAATTTCTGTAGCTAAGTATATGTCACCTTTTCTGTTGATGGGTAGTGGTTAATCTTTGCTCCGAGTCACTTTCTCTCACTCTAGATTGGTACTTTTGCCTGGAATGAGGGGGTGATGGGGGAGGAGAGTGCCTTCGGTGAGGGGGTGAGAGTGGAGGGCTGTGTCTTCTGTGAGGGGGTGAGGAGGGAGAGGCATGTCTTCTGTGACGAGGAGGAGAGTTTTTGCTGCGTGGAGGTGTGTGATCGGGAGAGTGATGCTTCTTTTTCTTTTTGTGCTTTCTTTTGGAGTGTTCTTTTCCTCCCTCAGCCATCTATATGACAGTACATTTATTCAGATACAGAAAACTCTCCCCCCTCTCCCTCGTGTGTGTGTGTGTGTGTGTGCATGCATGCATGTGAGTGTGTGTGTGTGTGTGTGATGTATGTTTGGATGTGTACACGAATTTATTGTGCTATGTACCTGTTTAAGTTTCCTGAGTTTCATTGGGTTGCTAGCTATCCTCTTCTTTGCCTCCTCCTCTCTCTGACGAATTACAAACAGTGGATCTTCACGAATCTTCACCGCCAGATCGGCACTAGTATTTGCTGAGTCAGCAGACAAGAAGAGTGCTCCTGTGCCAATGCTAAGAGCCTGTAAGCATCGTCACATTGGTTATGGTGTACTGACTTTAATAAAGGGGCAGTTGTAATTACCTCTTTTTCTCTCTCCTCCTCCGCTAGCATTGGATCAACATGGCGGTCAATCTTTCTACCCAATAAGTATTCTTCCCTGTTTACACTGGCACCAGCGGCACCACTGTACAACCACTCCACTCGCTCATCTCGCTGTCTAATAACAATACACCACACACACACACACACAGAAATAAACTCAAGTGCTCTCATAAGGTACACACCTCGAAGGCTAAATTATAAATCGTTTATGATGCCCAGTTTGTGTATTGAGGGTAAATCTCTACATAATTAGTTAGGGGCCATGGAAAGTTCTCCCTTCATAGGTGTGCATCCTGTATACTTCAACTTGCGCTACTAGCCTTATGCACCTATCAATGTAATGCCCCACTACCCCCCTCCCGGGCACCATAAGGGGCATAATGGGGATTTGACTAATTAACCTGTCAACTTCCCTTAGGTGGGACTAGCCCTGTCCGTCAAATCTCTACTCTATCCCCATTCCGAGTGGGGAAATGATAGGGGATTTGACAAATACTGAATATATGCATGTCAAATGCCCCTGTGTGGGGCTTGGATTTCTACGTCAATCCCCCTAGGTTGCCCCCTATAGTGCCCGGGAGGGGGGTAGTGGAGCATTACATTGATAGGTGCATTACTTTATGACGCCTGAATCTACGGCAGCCTTGTGCATCTCTTCTCTGGTCCTCTCCTCCCGTATCTCCTGCTGGAGTTGCTCGATTTTCTTCCTCTCTTGGTCATTCCGCTGCTCCGCCTTCCAAACCTTCTCCAAGTTTTGAAAAGTGGACGGATGCCAGCTCTTCTTCAAGTTCTGTTATGAGCGTAAAGGGAGAGGAATAGTCTCATATAATTAAAGCTTATCTCCGATAGAGTTGTGTTTGATTAGTAGTTATACTTACCAGATCTCCGCCTCCCATACTCGATACAACTCTCTTTTCTCTAGTCTCTGACTTTTGTTCACGTTTCTCGATAGCCTGGGTACGAGGCTAGTTTATCGATGGATCGAGGTGTGTGGTGTGCTTTATTTAGAAAAGAAAGGTCACGTTCAGGTCAGCTGACCATACAAATAATATTATGTAGTCTGGCGTAGCCGACCCTGGCCCTGCGAGGGTCGGCTACACCAGACTAACAAACATGCATAGCGCATGTGCATGCAGCGTTTGAAAATGAAGAAGACGAGAAGCTGGAGCTGCCGAGTTTGAAACCGCTGCTTACTGGATGTTTTCACCAACGCATATTCAACACAAGGGGTGGCGGCAAGGGTCGTCATACAGACGAGTTAGATCATGGAGTAGTTTTAGGGTCGTCAAATGTACTTCCAGTATTCGGTGACCACTGTTTGCAACTTAGTTTCATGACCATTACCTGATGAACCGAAGCATGTTCAACTTAGTTTGACGACCATTACCGAAAACGTATATACCACTATACTGTATTATAATTATAGACTACTAGCCCACGGTTAAGGGTCGTCAAATATACATGCTCGATCGATGGCGCATACGCAAGCGCAACTTAACTATGACTAGAACTTTACGGGTTAGACAAACTATCTTTACCTACTGGCAGGCTGGCAAACATTCATCGACCTATACCAGTACTAAGTGGCAACTTAAATACACGTGCCAAATATGAGCGTCTGCTGGATACTAGCTGTGTTATCGCTGTTAGACGGTCGCATATCGGAGGCCAAGGTTGTAGGAGCGGTGGTCCTGCCACATGGTATGCTACATTAAATCTATTCTTTTTTTTTTTTTTTGTCAATCTGAGTTGTGCAAACTTTCTTTGATATAATCTCTACAGATGGCTGCACTCTAGAGGCGCTGCCTTTTCTTCCAATATATCACTCCCTAAAATTATGTTGCCACGATCTTAAACACACATAGTCAATTGGAATTCACCCTCCTCCAAGCTTATTGGCTTCATTCCCAGCTTTGCAACATTAAAAACCTGGGGACAAGGCCATAATAGCAATATCATTTTGTACATACCGGTAGAACTATTGTTTGGAGCCACCCATACCTCACTGCATGAACTACTGTTTCTTCCTATTCAACTTCATTGTATATGGCTATATTAATTCAAGGGGTGGTCACATATATACCCGCTGTACTGACACCCGCGACCGGGATCAAAATTTGATCAGGCCTATTTTTGGACCTTGATCGCTTGATCGCACCGTAAAAAGAGCCTTGACCCTTGATCGCCAAGCCGGAGTGGGCAGGGTATGGGCGGAGTCCGAGGACAAAAGCCTTCTTGACCCTGATCGAGCAGCGTGAACAGACGTCTTGATCGCTTGAGCGTCTCCAAATTTACAGGTTGATCGTTTGATCTCACTTTGATCCCAGTTGTGGGTGTTAGTACAGCAGGTATATGTGTGACCACCCCTTGTAATTCAGGTGGCATAGCCCTGGATCCATCTCACTTCAAGACGGATAATACCACAGCTAAACAGGAGGCTGATCTACTGCACAAGGCTTGTGTAGGCGTTGGAGCATGGGTGGGAACACTACAGCCAGATCTTATTGTACTCAGTACACCTCATGGAATTGCTGATCTCAACAATTTTGCATTCTATCTCAACTCAATGGTACTAAATAGGCCATATGTAACACGATTTGGGAAAAGGGACCTTTTTGACAAGAATATCATTCTAAGAAATAAGTAATTGAAAATAGCCTTTATTTGTGTCACTATGGGAAATAGAATGCTACTTATTTTTATTGCATTATTGAGCCTGTTTTTCTACTTAACTGTACAGTGTGATAAGCTTTTATTAGGTCACCATTTAGAGCTATCCTAGTGGCACTTGAATGGCTGCTAAACTCACTTTTGAAAAATCTGTCAAACAGGTCCCTTTTCACAAATCCTGTCACATATATGTACTGGAGTACTACATTATGGTAGATTTCATATACCATGCTTTCAAGTATTATCCTAATTCAGAGAATTCAGTTTTCAAATTTTACTGTAGCCTAATATTTCGAAGCTGAAAAGTTTCTCCCGCGAAAATTCAAGTTCATAACTGTTGCAATGTGTGGCTGGAAGCTTGACCACGACCCATGAAAATTTGTTTTTGAGCAAAATTTGGCAAAACTGTAAATTAGGCTATATGGTAATTTAATTATTAGGTTGGTGTATAATTATTATGGTTTTTTTGCTCATGACCACAATGTCATATAATCAAACTTAATGGTGTGAATCATTGGCTTTATGCCTAATTCAATGATCAAGTCTATTTGCTATTTTGTGTGCCAGAGTGACTTATTCTTTACAGTAGAACCTCGATTATCCGACCCTCAGTTATCCAGAATCTCGATTTTCCGATCAGAGCTTGAAGGTCAATTCGCTTAATTAGAACAAGCTTGTTCCAGACTCCACCCCTTGATCCGTGCGCGCTAGAGCAGCACGCATGCGTTTACAAGTATCGCGCGCGTCGCTAGCGCTCGCGCGTAGCCGCTGATCAGCTTGGAGAGTTCTCTAGGTACACGGCCAACTATCAAACCATCCTATTTAACTGTAGTTTCATAAAAATCATGGCTGTTTCCATGCTCTTGTTCCAAGGACAGCTCCTCTCCTACATAAGGAATCCACACATCTTTATAGATATGATGGGCACGTATCACACTGTCCACAGTAAAGTAGCTTGAGCTTGACTTAGATTCTTATTCATGCCCACCTAAAATCCATCATTTCACTTATCTGAACAAATTCAGTTATCTGAACCCTGGCAAATTCTCAGTGCCCAAAGGGGTTCGGATAATCGAGGTTCTACTGTACTTAGTGTTTTTGTGTCCATGTACACACGCAGGGCTTTGGATGGGCAGACACTGATAACTGTGCCTGTCCCCCTTGCTGCTACAATGTTTCTATGGCGATGGACGGCAACAGATCAACTAATCTGGCCAAGCAACTTCAGGTAATTGCTAAAGTAACATTAATATCTGTTATTTGTAGCTGGGACCATGCATAGTGTCCTGATTAAAGGAACTAGCCTCATTCCACTTTTCTATGTAGCTGGGACCATGCATAGTGTCCTGATTAAAGGAACTAGCCTCATTCCACTTTTCTATGTAGCTGGGACCATGCATAGTGTCCTGATTAAAGGAACTAGCCTCATCCCACTTCTCTATGTATCTGGGACCATGCATGGTGCTGTAGTTGAATTTTTTTAGCTTTTTTCCACATGCTCATGATTGTGCAGTTGCTTGGAGCGAATGTTTCCGGTCTGGTAGGATTTGGCAATGCTGTTCCATTCCCTCTCGGCTGGGGGGAAGTGATCCCTCTACACTTCATTGCCCCCTACCTCCCCTCTACTTCCAAGCTGATGGTTCTCTCTCAGCCGGAGAGGAGATACGCCGATAGTGTCTCTATGATACCAGAGCTGCTAAAACTAGGTACGTTAAATTTTAATTGTGCAAGTATGTACTGTAATAGTGGTGATTTGTACCCAAACAGAAATATCACATTATTAGACTTGATCATTGAATTAGGCATAAAGCCAATGATTCATACCATTAAGTTTGATTATACGACATTGTGGTTATGAGCAAAAAACCATAATAATTATAAACGGTGCCACAAAATCCATCATACAGCACCCAATGTGATACTCTAACTACACCATTTAAGCTAGGGATCCCTCAGAGTACCATTATACCACACTCAGGGTACAATACCCATACACCTTAGAAAACCATAGTACAACTATCACTTCTACATTCGCATATAGCTAGCCTAATAGGTCAGCTAGATTAACAGGAGATCATTGCCATCGGCGTACAACTGATGTACAATGTGATCCATAATGCTTTGTACAGTATTACTGGATAAAATGTAGCATCCAAGATGCACTATGCTTTGCTGGGATAATAGTTATAAACTTAACACAGGTGCAGCATTATTTGGTTATTTTGATCCTCTCTCCCTTCGTGTTGCCATGGTGATCAGTGGTGATATGGCTCACACCCACCTCCCCAGTGGACCATATGGCTACTCCAATACATCACAGCCTTTTGATGATGTAAGGTCATTGCACCAGACATAAGTGAATATTATAAATTATACTATTCAACGAGAGGAGCTCCTAATAGTCCATGTGACTTGTGCGCATACCAATGCACATCATCGTGGGTGTGTCGACCCATACAGTTGCTGTGTTCAAGCATAAAAATTGTGGGATCCCCAAGGGATCTCTAGCTTAAATGGTGTAGTTTTGATTGCTGATCACCGCCTCATAATTTCTGTTTGGGGATCATGAGGGATCACCCTCGAAAATCGCTGTCGAAGTTTTATTATGTACAGTATTTGGGGATAAAAGGTGATGCTACAGCTTTTTAAGTGTGCATGTGATCATTTCATATCTCCTCTCCTCTGATATTCAGCACAGGCCTGCAAAGCTACCACAATTCTTCTAAAAGTTCAGCACCTCTAAATATTATTCAACACACTTTACCGAGTTATGGAGAATAGTCTAATTTTTGGCAAAGATCATCACGCATATACTATAAAATGGAGCACAGTTGGAATGTTGGATGTTTGCCTCTAAAAATTAGCGGCAAGGCTTAACGTTTTTGTGCTTTGTACAAGGAATACTTTATACATCCAGTGTAACCATGCAAAGTATACACAAGAAACAGCCAATTTACTAATACACTCTTGCTCTGTGTTATTCCCTCCAGGCTGTAGGAGATTGGGCATCTAGCCTGAACTCCACTGCTCTGCTAGAGACTGCTGCACAGTATGTCAATGATGCTCTCTCCTGTGGCTACACTGGACTGATCATGCTGCAAGGATTCATAGCAGCAAAGTAAGTGGAGCTTGCAGTAGTTGTTTCTCATCCCTGCTATTCCTGCCCGTATCCTATCATAAATTATTATAACAATGATTTTTTGATAACACACACACACACACACACACACACATATTTTGCAGGGGTCTAGAAAAGTGGTCATCTCATCTTTATGCTAACTACCATCCTAGCTATTATGGAATGATGGTTGCTTCATTTGAGATTAAAGCTTAACTCGTTACCATTTTGCGCATGCGCTGTAGTGCATGGACATGTCATGTGACTTTCACATAGCCGCACATGCGATTCAAGCTAGCACTTCAATCGACCTGATCCAGACAAGCTTTCAGCAGTTTCTGTTCCCAAAATTGTACTCCTTTTGAAACAAAATGGCAGGTAAGTGATCCTCTACATATAAAATATCTAAAACTAGCTCGATCACTGTCCATTTTCCACGATCTTTCCTTCGCAGGTATTCCTCCCCCTATGGGCGGCCCCCCTCCTCCTGGTCCTGGCTCTTTTGGTGGGCCTCTTGGCGTAGGCATCGGTGGCGATCGTAAGCGAGGACCTGGTGATTCTGGCGGTGGAGAGGGATGGCGAAAGAGACCTCGTTTTGAAGAGCCCGTTGTCCCACCAGCCACGCTGAGGGTGCTTGTCAGAAATTCCGACGCAGGTGGCATAATTGGAAAGGTATGCCCCTTTAATAATTAACCAATAAGAGGATTAGTAAAATCATTGGTATTTTTCTACAGGGTGGCGAGAACATTAAACGTCTACGCAAGCAGGTACGTATCGTGTGAAAAATTTCTTTAATTTAGAGAAGCAGTAAAATGTTACACATTAACTTTTCTTCATAGGTAATTATATTCCTTACAGTATGTAGGCCTGTTTTAATGATACGGCATGTGTGTGAATTTGTTACCCTGTATATTCTCTATACTTCCTACACAACAGCCGTATTTCATATTAACTTTTATCCAATATTTTCTTCTGATCACACCCCTCCATGTCCATGCCCCGCCCACTCCTGTTCCCGCCCGTACGTCCAGTACGATTGCCAAGTGATGTTACCCGATTCTGCCGGGGCCCCTGAGCGGTAATCAAGAATTCTACAAGATATCCTATGTCTAGTATAATCCCTCTATACTATAGCCCACAACGTACATACCTCAACGCAAGTTGACTTTACTAAAGTAGTATGTTCTTCTTTATAGGCATTTTATAGGCTTAGGCAGCGATTGATACAGAAGGGGACCACAACCTATTTATTTCCCTTCCCTCTGCCCAAATTTCAACAATTTTTCCTACTGAATTTTAGCATGCCCTTCTCAGTTCTGTA
Organism: Stappiaceae bacterium; assembly: GCA_964291365.2. GTDB lineage: Bacteria > Pseudomonadota > Alphaproteobacteria > Rhizobiales > Stappiaceae > JBDWFY01. The sequence goes on along the minus strand of OZ219964.1, from coordinate 5,170 downwards.
TCAATCTTTTGTCATTTTTTTTTTTTTTTTTTTTATTTTAACTGAGGGCCTTTACTGGTGCATGCGTTAGGGGGCTGCCCCTTTTAATTAACCAGCTTAATTGTTTTGTATATGTGTTGTGTTACAGTGTGATGACCATGATGGGGACTATAGACTCTTGTCTTGGAGTGTTGGCCGATGTGCTCAAAATTCTCGGACTAGTAAGTTCTAAGGATATCGTATTTGTGCATCATTTGAGGAATCATGCACTTTTTAGCCCAATGTGCATGACTGCACGCATAAGTGTGCTTTAATTGGAATACTGTGGCATGTTTACTGCACCTATAGGATATAAAACTATTTTTGTTGTTCTCCAGGACAGTGGTTTGGGTGACAGCCCTAACAAGGAGATCCAGATTTTGATCCCTCAGCCATTCATGGGTACCATCATTGGGACTGGAGGCACGAAGATCAAGGAGCTAAGATCTGTAAGAATCTAGCATTAATGTTTTATGTTATTGCATCATCCATTTGTGAAATTTACAAAATATCTTTAGACGATTGATGTTAGCACAAATTGTGGCACTGTTATATCTCTGAATAATATTTTAAGGCCAGACACCTACCTTTAGCGTGTTTTTTTAACTGAGTAGATGCCGAATAATTTCCCTTGGCTAGTTTATATAATATTATATCAAAGATGAAGCTTGAATTCTGAATTTACCAGCAATGGTGATATCTCTGTATGGTGCAATAATATTGGCTATTATGACTGTTAAAAGCAGTTTCAGTGTTGATGGTTCATTGATAGGTCATCCCTGGGGAAATATTCCTGTAAGTTAATCTACAAAAGCAGGAAGGAGACTGGTGTGAGAGTGTGTTGAGTGAGTGTGTGTGTGTGTGAGTGTGTGTGTGTGTGTGTGTGTGTGTGTGTGTGTGTGTGTGTGTTTGCATGCACGCACACTTATTGTGTGGGAATATGGATATGGGAGGGGCTGGGAAATTAGATCCACTGGAGATTGTGATTGTTAAGAGGAGTGGGATGGGAGGGCATGAGAGAGATTGATTGATAGATTATCTCTGCCCGTGCCCCACTGCCAAAATTTGTGATTCTAATTATAGCACACATGCAGACTGTATGGTGTGTGGGGTCAAGCTTGTGAGCAACCTCACACACGTACAGCTTATGATGGTGGTGTCATGATCACATCTGATTCCTCATTTAATATCACCAGCAGTACTTTTACTAACAACAGTGCAGCTCTTGGTGGTGTCATGTACACATCTAATTCCTCATTTAATATCACCAGCAGTACTTTTACTAACAACAGTGCAGCTTCATTTGATGGTGGTGGCTAACTTAATGAATTTTGCATTTTTTGTATTTAGCGTACTACTGCAAAGATTAAGATTTTCATGGAGCCTATGCCAAACTCTAATGAGAGGAGCATTCAAATCATTGGATCACATGACCAGATTGTCTCGTGCACCCAGCACTTCCTGCAGGAGATTAGCAAGGTATCAGCGGTCACTTTGTTGATGTATAGCTATTAATGTACTACTGTATAGCCAGAAGTTTTTGCCAATTTTGCCACCTGCTCTCTCAGTGAAATTTAACTGTCCTGTGTTGATGTATTACATAGATGATATGGTGACCTTTACTGCATTGGCAAAAGTTTATTCCACCGAATATTTTTGCAATACAAAGGTAGCTGGGCTTGGCGAAATTTTTGTCCAGCGAAAAATTTCGGCTATACAGTATCTTATCAGTGTAGTGCAATGTTTGTGTGTCCGTGTGTTACTGTGTTAATGTAAGAAATCTACAAGCATTATACTCAAGCCTGTCCCACTTCTCTCTCTCTCTCTCTCTCTCTCTCTCTCTGCAGAAAGAGCCTCGTGAGCCTATTTTTCTCTATGAACCTGGTGCTCCTGGTTTTAATGAATATTCTCCAAGAGGGCGTGGTAGTGGCAGTGGAGGAGGATTTTCTGGCAGGGGGCGTGGCAGGGGAGGTAGCGGAGGACAGGTATGTTCAATCAACAAGTTATTCTGCAACTTTTTTTTAATGATCTTGCAACACTTGGTAAATGGAGTTTGTACACTGACCAGTCACAACATTACATATGTGTGTGTGTTTGTGTGTGATTGATTGGCCTGAAAAAAAATACTATATCACTATAGGGAGGTTTTGGTGGTGACTCTGGTGGAGGTGGTGGATGGAGAGGTGGGCGTGGTGGTGGGCGTGGTCGAGGAGGCAGGGGTGGAGGAGGAGGAGGACGCGGCAACTTCAATGGAGCACAGTGAGTAATTTTCAAATTTGACTCGAATGTTGTATAGGTACTTCATATCTGATGATTTTTTTTTCAGTCGTGGTGGGCGTGGTGGTGGATATATGGGACAGAATCAGTCCAACCAGTATGGTGCATCCCAAGCTCAACAAGTAAGGCTAACGTCACACCGTACTACTAGCATCCCCTCTCCCAAAGTAGAGATTCGAGTTCCAGAACTCCAGGAAATGTTTAAAAATTTCATATCAAAGAATGCTCGCTATTAATGTAGACTTGTCACTTTAATTGGCTCTTTTATTACAGGGTGGTGGTGGTTTTGGAGGAGGGGCCAGTGGAGGTCCTCCTGCTCCGCCATCTGTAGGGTACAGCCAAGCTCCGCCCCCTGCACCTGTTGGATACGACCAGCAACAGGGAATGGGAGCACCTCCCACTATGCCTCAGAACACTGCAGGTATGCCCCTGTAATTAAAACATTGATTATTGCCTAAGGTATATTGTTGTATACTTCAATTAGGTGGATTTCCCCAGCCACCCCAGTTGCTGAGTCAGCAGCCAACTGTTGCCAGGCAAACGCAACAAGTCACCATACCAAACGAGGTATGAGCTCAATTTTTATACATGCATGTTATTCTATTTAAAGCCCACTCATTCTGCTGCAGTATGTAGAGGCTATCATGGGACCTGGTGGCTCCAACCTTCAACATATAAAGTAAGCCAACTGAAATATTTTTCTACTGTGGACTCAAATTCAATTAGTATTAATAATCCATTTTTAAAGTGGTCATAGCTACTTTTTGCTCAATCTTATGAACTTAAAGCTGTGAATTATGTGAGAGCAAGAGTGTCGATGCACTCTTGGTGAGAGATAGTGTATGTGTCCTGAGCATTAGCTAACAGTGGTAGTAGTACTATGATAGACTGGCACAATTTTCAAGTTTGTGAAGCCTTGAAGCACCTTTAGTAAAAATCTTTATGATTACTTTTGTCATCTCTTGTCAGGACTCAGAGTGCATGCGAGATCAGCATTGAACCACCAAAGCCAGGATCCAGCGAGAGAATCATTTCCATATATGGATCATCCACTGACATTCAGAGGGCACAGCAACTGCTGCAAAAGAGGTAGGGTTTAACAAGTCATGTGACATGCATGGAACCAGAAATGGGGACACCTTTAAATGGTGCAAATATTGTGATATTAACAATTACTGTATTCATTTTCTCCACACGCACACACACACACAGTGTTCGTGATAAATACCCGAATGTGTGATGACCTCGTCAAGTTATTAGCAGCTGTTTTTTTTCTGAATTTCTCTGTACCCAGCTTGTAATATATACCTAGGTCCTTATCGATAACTCAACTCTAGCTGTTTAATACTTTTTGCCCACTACTTCTTATCACATAAACTTTTGTAATAGTTATTATTAGCTTCAGATTGTTATTGATCATAGACTTTCACAATTCCTGTATCGTTTTCCCTACTACTGTGCAATATGATCACCATCCACCTCTCAATGGTAAACTGTGCAAGTGGCTGTTCAATTGCATTACACAATATAATTTCAATACTATAAAGTTAATTTCTGTTTCCAATAATTCAAAATGAACATCACAAAAATTTTATTAATAATTAGTCTACATAATTTATAGCAAACACAGTAATTCATATAATACGCTGTGCATAAGGTAGTTTTATAAGTACAACACTAAACTCCATGGTAACAGCTAGTACTATAGGTAGATGCGTACTCAAAATCAAATCAAGGGTTTAGTTCTGACTTCTTGGTATATAGATTGCCATTATAACTATTACAATTATCAAAATGGCAATAGCTATGGCCGCTATTATACCACCGACTATCAGTTTAAGACGAAGATTCTTCTTGTGTAAGATGACGGCCTGTGTGTGAGGAGAGAGAAGAGGGGGTGGGTGAGAGAGAGATACACAATGTTATGTATGCATAAGCAAGACTAGGGGAGAAACAACCACGATACATGTATTATTGTTTTGTTTTTTTTTGAGGACTTATGGATAACAAATTACAATTAAGCTCAACTTCTCACAGTACAGCCTATGTGTATCACAGTGGCAAAACAATGACCTGATAAGGTTGGTACAGAGTATTAACTCTGCAGTGTAGGTGTGTAAAATTTAATAATTGTTATTGAAAGTTATCACAATTTACTAGGGAGGGGATGGCAGGGTACTAACTGACTTAGTGATGTCAACTCACAGTGTCAGTCTGTTTGAGGCCTTCAGACACTCTTGTCTCAGCCTGTTCAACATGCTTATCTGAAAGGAGGGAGGAGAGAGAGAGAGAGAGATCATTCTGAAGCTAGAACAGAACTTTCTGATTCTGATAATCTCATACCAATTCTGTCAATATCTTCTCCCTGTTGATCAACCATGCCTGCCAGATCACGTTGTATGTCACGAAGACCCACAATGTCCCTGTGTCAATCATGTAATGTACACAAACATTTTCACTACACCATACAAAAGTTTTGTCAGTCCGAGTACTGTCACAATTGTGTAGACAGGAGAGTTTGTATAATAATAATACATAAACTCAAATGGACATACACAAGTATCAAATTCCCTATAATTATTATTGTGGATACACTTGAGAATACTTCAGGCGGGTATTTAAAGAGAAGGTGGGGCAAATCCCCATTAACTTTCAGGGGTAGTTTTGTACACTTCTCTATGTAGCTAAATGGGACTTAAGTCCTGATTAAACAAGATATTCCTATTCTTTGTTAACTTTCCACATTAAAGGAGCTTCCCCTTCCTCTCAAAACTGCCCCACTCTAATTGGACCATCCTCCTTACCTTTCCAGATCCTGTAACTCTTCTGCCTCCCTCTCTCTTATTTCCACTGCATCCATGGTCATCATTGACTG
>OZ219963.1:0-121514 GCA_964291365.2 Stappiaceae bacterium | reverse complement strand
GTTTGTATACTAATAGCTAGCTCTAGCTGAACTGTGATGTTTTCTACTGGTACAGTAGAGCTCAAATATTATACTCAACATTCACGATGACTGGCTACTAGCTGAGACGGCAAGAAGAGCTTGAGTGTTGTTGGCTAGCAAGACACTGTTGGGACTAATATGGACTAATTGTTTATCATGAGAGGCCAATGGGGTTGCATGGTGATGTTAAAATTAGGAAATGAAGTGACTGTAATTAATGAGCCTCTTGCCAAAGAGCTAAGTGAACTGCCTCCAGATCCCCACAAAGCATCAATGCATTAATTCATGGATGGTAGCTGATAAAATTCTGTTGCTATTTCCAGATAGAAAAAAATGTAGTGATATAACTTGTCCCAAGCATTTCTATGGCTACAATTATGTTATCCCCTCCTACCCACTACTTTATGCCCCTCCCCCCAACAGCCTCACCCCAAGGCTATCTCTCTCTGGTCCTCCTTCACCAGACTTCTTACTCGCACTACTTGACCCTCTCCTTCTCTCTTCAGTGTCTGAAGCCACACCCCCTCCACCTTTGACCTCCAACAAGGATTTTCGTGAGCTTACACTTCCTGTTGACGATGCAACACTTTTTCTCACATCCGTATCAGAAGCGAGTTCGTCTGGTCTTTTGTGACCAGGTGAAGGAGTGAGGGGTGTGGTCAAGAGGGAATCATAAGGTGGTGACTTGTCTCTAATAATGGGTGGAGCTTTCTCCACCCAATCACACGGCTCTTCATACTCGTATTTATCGGTCAATGCTTTACCAGTGACCATGCCCTCTCTCTCCCATTCTCCCGCATCCTGCTCAATAATCACACCATCTTTCATTGGTACATACTCATCGTCCAAAGATGGTTCCCTTTCTTTGTCACCAATCCTTACTGCTGGGGCTGGCTGCATGTGCTCATAGCCAGACGAACTACTCAAAGTTCCATCAAAATCTTTTGAAGATGATGACGATATTTTAAACCTAGGCTCGGCAGACTCGTCCAAAGCTACTTGATCGTACTGGTGCACCTTTCCTAGAGCCTGTTTCTGTTGCCTAGCAGCTGCCTCCTCCGCTGTACCAGCTGCTACTGTTGATTCTTTCTTCTCTTCTCCCTCTGCTTCATCAAAGTTCATTATTTCATACTCAGCATCTTTCTTTTCTTGAGGCTCACTCTTCTCCCCCGACTGCATGTCCTCATAGACATACGCTGAGTCACCTTGCTCCTCCACAGTTTCTGTCTCTTTCTTCCCACCCTCATCTTCTACTAGCAGCTGCTCCCACTGGTTGACTTTTTCTGGTTCAGCTGCTTTTGTGTCTGTTTCCTCTACGTCATCAAAAGGCGTTGGCGGAAGCTTTTCCTCCTTCTCTTTTGATTTTTCAACAGCTATCTCTACAGCTGCAGCTGCTGCCTCTATTTTTCCTTCTTCTAACTGCTTCTCTTCTTTCTCCAAAACTGCAGGTGTTTCTGGCTTCAACTCTGTCTCAGGAATGGCTGCCTCCTTAACAGCTGATTCATCCTTCTCTTTCAAAATTTCAGGCTCCTTGGCCGGTGGTGATTTGACTTCTTTCTCTGGTACAACAGGCTCCTCTTTTGCAATTGCCACTGCCTTCACCTCCTCTCTCTCTGGCTCTGGCTTTGCCTCTTTCACAGAAACAACTGCCTCTTTGGGAGCTTGAGGCTTTGCAGGAATAGTCGGCTCCTTCACAATAGCTGAAGGCTTTACCACTTCTTCCTTTGGCGGAGCAGCTGGTTCTTTACTTGCAACTGCCACTGGGGGAGCTGCCTCCCTTGATGGTGAATTCTGTGGTGTCATTGTCCTCTTTCGTGGCACTGGTCTTTTAGCTGGTACAGGTCTCTGCTGTTGCTGAGGTGGCTGGGGCTGAGGTGCTGATTCGGCAACTTGGACTGCTGTAGGTACAGCTGTTACAATAACTCCAGCATCTCCATTTGCAACTGACCCAGTAGAAGCTGATGTATTTGTACGAGGCTTGACGGGAGGCTGGGGACGTTGCCTTCGAACTGGCGATGGTCTAGGTGGTCCCTTTGCATCATCTTCCACTGAAGATTGCTGTTGAACAGTTTGTTGTACACTCTCTGTCTTCTCGGATGGCGTAGGTTCTTTCTCCTTGCTTGGTTTGGTGGGAGGAGTGGGGCGCTGAGGGGTGCTACGAGGAGCCTCGCTAGGCTCAGGTGAGGGGACCACCTCGGCAGGAGGCTCTTCTTTCACTGTTGCTGTCGTTGGTTTCTCTTTGACTGGTTTCTTTGGAGGAGTTGGTCTAGCAAACTTGAGCTTCTGAGTAGTCTCTCTTGGGCTTTCAGGCTCCACCTACAAGTGATGTAAGAGATATCACACCCACCAAATAATCCAATTAGTGAGCACATGCCACATGCAATAATAATTTGGCTAAGATGCTACAACACTACAATCCAAATTTTCAACTTTCTTGGGCACACGTACACATAACATACTATACATACCGTAATATTAGCTTCACTTTCTGCCTTAGCAACTTTGGCTGGAGGAATGGGCGGAGTTTTGGGAGTCCTGACTGACGTAGCCCTGTTCATGTTAGGTAGGAGAGCAACGGTTGGTTTGTGGCCCTTTTTTCTCTGCGTGGCTGGCGACTCGCTCGGAGAGGGAGAGGAGGTGGGGGAGGGTTCACTCAGCTTCGAGAGGTCAGGAGTGTCGGGAGGACTCTCCTAGAGTAGTAGGAGGAGTTGGTGGGTGGAGCTTATAATATCATTGTATACCTCATGTACTTACTTCTGGTTTGCTATCATCTTCATGGAAGACAGCATATCGTTTAGGAGGCCTTCTTCCTCGAGGGACCTTTGGACGACTAGCGGTGAGGTGAGTGAGTTTAGGGCCCTCTCCAGCCATGGCTGTGACCTAAGAGAGAGAGAGAGAGAGAGAGAGAGAGAGAGAGAGAGAGAGATTGACTTTCGCAGACTTTGGGATAAAGTGAAATGTTGGTGGATTTTTGACTTGTCAACTTGTCAGTCAGTAAATACCATCACTATTGAATGCTAAATACAATTTCCATAGTATAAAATAATATTATACAGAATAAGAAGATAAGCCAGTTGGACAACATCAGGTAAGTCTGCTGTCATTGAAAGTGCAAACAAAGAGAACCTTTTTTTGATTGTCAGATAAAGGAACCTAACACATGACTACTTTTAGCAGCAACACAGGAATGATTAAAAGTTGATCTAGTGACTGAATAATTCTCCAAGTTAGGTACCTGAGTGGCTCTGTCTTTTCACGCTGTGCCTGAGCTAGCATGTATGTGCTGATGATAGGAGATGATTCCCTCAATGTAAGATTGGCTGTGTCCTCCCAAAAAGTTACATGCATGATAGATCTATGCTACATGTGTAGTACTGCAGCTGTACACTAAGACAGCTGCCCTGTATACGTAATATCATACACACTTGTGCCCACTGAATAGTATGATTCACAAATATGACTTACTAAGTTTAGTAAACAGTAGCCATGCACATGTTCGTAAACAGCTAACTGCCTCACTCTATGTACACATACTCAACCCTTTGGGACTCCAAGGATATCGCAACAATAGCAAACCAGGATTAATTTTGCCACACATACAGGACTTACGACTCAGTAGAAAATTACTGTTAAGTATTGCATTTGCTTTTCGTACAGTAAAGTTGGCTATTTTAGGATTATGTAAACACAAGCCACTAGCTAAGATCACAATGAAAGTTTTATGGTTAACAGCTAATCCTGAAATAGTAGCCACCTGATTACTCAAGCACAAACGTATTATAAAAGGCAGACTGAGTCTCTAACTTGAAGATAAGATGATGTACACACACATACACACATATTATATGCACTACTGGCATATGTACACACACTCACACTCACACTCACACACACACACACACACACACACATGCACACACACACACACACACACACACGCACACACACACACACACACACACACACATTACAGCTCACCTCATCCAGTGCTTTATCATCGACACCCGGCTCTCCTCCCTTCCCCTTCTTTCCTTTCCCCTTTGAGCTCCCACCACTAGAACTGCTAGTAGTAGAATTGCTACTGCTCTTTCCTCCGCTGAACCCGTTGGCGTATCTGTCCTCTCCGATCATTGGTTTGATCTCCTCACTCAGTGCCTTGATCCACTCCTGCATCTCCTCCTCGGAGTCGGCGTAGAGGACATAGTTTTTAGCTGGAGCTCCATCAGAGGAGTCATTCTCCTGTCCAGTCTGGAGAAATGAAAGTAAACAAGTTTAGAGTACAGCTCCCTGATGGAGTTTGGCTTTGGATGGAAATGATGAAGATATAGTCCAGCTCCAAATGAGGGAGTTTAGCTCAGCTAGCTTTATATAGTTTACTTTGAGTGAGCTCACACCATGCGCTGGCTGGCACATGAATTATGGAAGTGAGGTGGATGTGGTTTGTTGCCAGGCTTACATTTCCACGGTCCAACATGAATGAGTGTTGTTTCTTCCAGACCTTCGTTTCAGCTTTGTGACAAGATTCATAGTCAGGAAGACACACTATACCAACTGGCTTCTTGTCCTGTGGTAGAAGAGAGAGAGAGAGAGAGAGAGGGAGGGGGGAAGTTACCCTTTGAAACTGAAATAGGAAACAGGTACCTAACTCATAGCTATTTTTGCTCCAAACCTTAGTCTGCACACACCACAGGAAACTGAAAGAATACTTACTCCTCTACTCCATGCCAAGTGCTTATCTTGGCAGCTGCAATTGCGCAACTACTAGAGTCACATACTCATAATAAGACTCAGCATTCTCTCTAGCTAGACACTTTTCAAGTACCATAGCCAAGACAGCTGCAATTCATTACAGTGATATTGAACTGGTGCTCCACAAAATTCACATACAGCAATGACTGGCATTTACTAGTAAATATCTGCCGTTAATTAACAATATCTGGTAGCGATGGCATTATTCTCAGCTTTTCAATGTAACAAGGCCACACCACTGGCACTGACGTAAAATACTGTCATTAAAGCAAGGCGGTGGGGCAGATTTTTTCAGCCCAACTTGGCTATAGCCACCCCCTCTCTCACTAATCCTGACCTTGATGTATGTATTACGAATGGAGTGTTACCACATTTAGTGCATAACTAAACTAGCTTATCTCTTGCATACTAATAATGCTACTGAAATTAAATGCATGTTCAATAACCCGAGTGAATATAAAATCTTTGGAAATTAATTAATGTGTGTGTCTCGTGAAGGTTACACTAAAATCTATGTTTGTACTAGTGTGCACTAGATCATCATTATTCAGAGGTGAATCTGAAAAGGTCACACACACACACACACATACACTCATGTACAGAGCAAACAGAAGCTACACGCGGACACATACAAGCACAATGCATCACAGGAGAAGTGTTTCATGTCTGCCAACAAGATCACCAATGGAGGAACAGTAGTGAACAACATCACTGCTTGCGGTGCAGTGAAGCACTGCACCAGGGCAAGAGAGTGTGATACTTCATTCAGTACACTCATACACACATACCAGTTATTTATGCACAGAGATATTGCTTTCAACGCTTGAATGTTAAGCTCACAAAATGAAGATAGAACTGGCTAACTATAGCGCAGTACTCTTTCATATTCGATCCACCAGACTTAGTGATCTATATGCTTTGAATTTGTACAACATGGCATGTTGTCATGTACATACATGCAGCCTTGTAATTTACATGAACAAGTTTACAATATTCACGACTTGAACACCCACATAAACACGTAAACTACACGTGCAATGGTCTATATCGGACAGACTCAATGTAAGTCAGCAACCATTTAAACATATAAGTGCACTTCACTAAAATTAAATACACAATCAACTGTGATTAGTATGGATTATGATAGCATGGGCTGATGGGCTGGGCTTTTTACTCGCTGATAGTGTAAGAGTAGTGTGAGTGTGTATTTAGTGTGTGTTCAGGCTCATTGGTTGGTTTAAAGCTGTTTACTAGTTGTTTGGGGGCAATCGTTTGGTTGCATTAGCTACGACAAATCTGTTGATGTTTTCAAACCAAATGTTGATGTTCCAAACAGGGCATTCAATGGCAACAAACGACACAGAAAACTTCAGTATAGAAAGAGTCAATTCATAATTGTATTCTATAAACCATGCTTAAGTACCAGTACACAGTCCACACATACTATTACATGAAAAACACACATGAATGTGCTGTATGCCCTCACAAACAAATATGTCTAGAATTAAAAGCAGAGGAGCCCCTCTAAATAAGAGGATGCCCTGATAATTAGTTAGTGAGAACACCTTCTCTAATCACGACACTGTGTATGGTCCCAGATGAGATTAGTAAACTAAGCATACTTGAGTTGGAGTTTACATGCAAGTACAGTAGGTATCTTAAATGTAGCAGTTATCATGTACCATCTAAATAAATTAATAATTCCAGTAAGCTATCATGTAAATGTTTGTTTATCCTGAGAGCCAGAGCATACAAGGATAAAGGGATGAAGGGATATGTACTATAGCATACGTGACACTGAAACCAGCACACAGGAATGGAATGACAAAGAGAATCCAAGACTCTCGGAAGTGGAGCAAAAAAAACAACACTTTTCAATTTGTGCAGACTACACTCGCTATACATGTACATTGTACCGGAACTATGATGGATTGGAGGACACATGATGTAGAGTGTTCCGAGCAAAGAAGTTTTTGTGCACATGTAGCTGTAGCCAATCACAGCCTTCAAGTTAAACAGTTAAAGGAGGTGTCCAATTTTCAGGAGGTAGTGTACAGAGTATACATACATTTGTTGAAGAGGAGCTCGCTGTCCTTTAAAAAGCTAAGTCAGTAAACTTACGTTGGGACCCTTGTAGTAGAATAGGTAATGGTGGTCAGCGACAAACCATCTCTTTCTCCAGTGAGAGCTGACTCCACTGCCACCATGCTTGTAGAGCCAGCCGACCTTACTAGGACTCTCAAAGGATGAAGCAGCTGGACCCTGGTCAATCTGATGGGGAGAGAGAGAGAGAGAACATGAAAATGAATAGCATACAAACTGATAAGTACATTTGGAGGCATGAAGCCCACCAACTGCATGCACATGTGACTAGCCACTCTCCACTATCACAATATCACAATGCTTTCGTTTTGGCCTGAACTGAACTCCTACATCCATCAATCAACTACCAGCTTTCCAAACATATAATTAACCATCCCACTGACTCGAACTTATTTGAGGCCGCCAGCTTTAGTAAACCTTACCCCTACTCTCTCATCTCTATGTATAGGGCAAAACATACATGTGTACATTCAGTTTCTATTTATTATAATTACAGAGCTAGCTACAGATCTGCTCCCCCCTTTCCCATACATAGTTGTACAAATCATGCTCCCTACTTTGATACCAACACTCACCAGTCAAAACAATCATGAGACAATCGTAAATACACACCATGAATAACATTAGGTTTCTCCCCCCCCCCTTCCCCCCCCCCACCACCACCACGAAATAGCACAACAGACATATGGGTAGGGATTCCAATGGGAGGGTACACAAAAGTCAAAGGCCACACATCTCAACATTAGTTTAGGACCGATGAGACTACACTCATCTGTTGTCTGATTCATGTTAGATAAACTTGTGTGTACCAATTCTTTCCAAAACTTTGAAAGTGTTCGTAAGGAGAAGAATATGATAACGCAAACATAAACTGTGAACATTAATTACCGTTAACTGTAACTAGTGGCTTATCACACTAAATGCTTCTAATATTTCATACTGCTGTACAGCTAGAGCAGTTAGACACAGCTCATAATTCAATACTCCCCAAGAGCACCAATTGCTTGTACATAAACTTGCACTTATTCGTTTGAGTATAATACATAGTTGTTGAATATGGCTGGCTGGAGGCATTGTATCATGAAAGGCATTCAGAAATGACGGTCATAGACGCATCAGAAAAATTAGGGCGTTGGCTCTTTCAGATGTAGGACATTGTGCACACTTTCTATACGTTCAATGGTATTAAAGGTCTCCCCAAGTGTTGTCACAGTCCGACTTAGCCTCGTTATTCAAGACATGCACCAAACGCGAGCGGACAACTCCGAACAAAAGATCAATCGTGGGGTACTGAGACAACAAATTATCGGCCTTTTGAGTGTAGTCAGGCATGACATGGTAGCTGCACAGCGCAGCACAGCAGACCCACCCACAACGTGAACCACTCAGCTAGTTAGCTAGCCAGCGGTTGGAACAGCGCGGATCGGGGGAGATCTGGTTACCTTTGACATGGCGTCCCTCTGCTAGTCTCGAGTTGGCAGTTCTAGTGGAGTCCAGCGATGGCCTTCTCCTACCAAATTATCTTGTCTCCAGCTGTTCCAAGTGTGCGCAAGAAGCTGAGCTGATCAATTAACTCGCTATGTATTAAATGACGATTAATTTGTAACTTAACTAGCAGCACGTGATAAGCTAAACTTCGCGGGATTTTGGCGGGAACTTGGATGCACCTACATCTTCTACAGCTGGCACGATCGCCGTGAAGGTGAGAAATAAATCGTCAGGAATTTAGCGCGGTAGATCAGAATTAAGCATTTCATAAGTTTAAGCTCAAAAAAATTCTCCGTACTCAGATTGCAGGCTAAATACAAACTGCGAGACGCTTGATTATGGCGAGTGACAAGGTGCAGGTTGTATTTATGGTGAATACAAGCCTACCGAGGAGTGTTAGTGGATCTCTGGAGCAGTACTACCGCTCTCTCTGCCTCGCAACCGTCCGCATACTGCTCTACCTTTCACAGTTTCCAATTAGAGAGCACCTCAATCGTGTACTCTGGAATTTCAAACTGTTCAACTCGGAGCGGGCGGAGAAGAGCGCCAAGACGTGGCAGTTTCACGAGAATCGCTCTGAACATATTGAGAGATTTTTCCAGCTGCTTCATGAAAGTTTGGAACAATCAGAAAGTGGTACTGTACAATCAACCCATACCAGGCTCAAGAACACATCACAAAAACCTGTTAGACTCATGTACAATGCGCTTGCAGCTGTCATTCAAGACTTCATATGGGACGCCCCTGAAATTAAGTCACCAATTAGGCCGAGGAAACGAGGGAGAGTGGTGCGGACCAAAGCAGCTGCTACCTCCTCGAGCCTGGAAGCTAAAGGAAGCGATCGTGACAAGAACTTGGTCATCATATTGAGTAGTTGCCCTGCAAGTGAGCAAGAAATGAGGAAATTTTGTTATAGCCCTTCGATTATTGAGGATACCAGTGAGATACAGGTAACTGTGGCGACAATAGTGGAGCAACTGTTGCCCCCTGCATTGCTGACTCAGCTTTCTAGCAAAGGTATTGCTGTCCACTGGGTGCACACAGGAACAGCTCTGACTGAAGCTGGAGATTGTACCAAAGTGAGTTGTTTCTCCCTGTTTACCAGAATAACCCAGTTCAAATAGACTGATTCGCTATATTTTGTTGTTTTTTTAGATCCCTCCAGGCCTTAGTTTGATGTCTGATGTGTTAAAGAAAGCCAGGGGTACGCTGATCCCCCTCAGCACTCTCATCTCGCCACTGGCCCCTCAACTGAGAATTCAGCATCGATCCTCCGATATCTGCAGCCTTGGCTCTGCTGAAGTATCCTCTTTATATAGTGAGTTGTGTTTGTAGAAATCAGAGTGCTAAGTTGAAATTTCAAACTTTGTGAATATTCCTGATCAAAATTATCTGTCTACTACATTCATCTACTCTAGGTGCTGACTCTCCAGGCGATGTTCCGTCTGTGAGCTCCATCGACAGTGAGCTGACGCATCCACCTAGCCTTCCCAAGGCCAGACCCAGCTCACTTCCATCAAAGGAGCTTCTCTCCACCCTTATCCTCCCAACCCCGGCCTTGCTGAAGGAATACCTTTGTCCTTGCAGTGGGGATTATGGCAGTGGAGCTGGAGGGAGGAGTAGTGAGGGGAGGGGCCATGGTGGAGTTTGTGACGATCATGACAGACCCCTTGCTGCTCTCAAGGAGAACAACCTACTCTGGTTCTCTACTAGAGGTATACAACATGAACCTAATATGGTAGAATCACTTGGCCATAATATCTTAAGGTGACAAATATTTACAGGTACATTTTCTGCAATTTTGATTTAAAATGCATTTTGTGAATACTAAATTTTGCGAATGTACGCGGAAATGGTTCAGGGTCAACAAATTCTAATATTCTATGTGCATATAGTTAGCATTTGCGAGCACAAAATTTTGTGCTTTTGGGCCAATCCACAAAAATATCGAACATTAGTACCCACAAAAAATAGTCACCTTAAGGTAGAGAGAGTGACCTCTGTACAGTAAATTTTCATTTTCTTGTTTACTCAAAACCACTGCTCGTGGTGCTATTTTTATTCAATTTTCAGATGGGAAAGTCTTGTTTATTGTTGAGCTTCATCCAGTGTGTCGCCTCCTCACTCCTAATCTCACCAAGGCCAGTGCTATAGATGAACCAGCTGCTGCCTCACACTCTACCAGGCAGCAGAGGGGTGGCCTTAGTGGACGAGAGAGGGAGAGGCAAGGTGCAGCTGCTTCAAGAAGAGTCCTTCTCAGAAAGAAGCTGAGCTTTTCCAAGGCACTAAAGAACAACTCTGAAGGCTCGTGTCAGGAAGCTACGGAGAATGCCCCAAGGACACTGGTGCCTGAGGCAGATTCCCATTCCAGTTTGGAACATTTCATTCCCCATTCCACTCCCTCCAGTGAGCAGCTTCCCTCAGTAATAAGCAGTCCCTCTCCTTCAATAGTGGCCATTGGTTTGGTGAGGCAGTCTGACCTCCCCCTGTCTTGGCTTGACCCCACATCAGTGTTCTCCTGCTATGGCCTCTACATCCCTAGGGAGACTAGAAACACTCTTTGCCGGTCCCTTTCGAAGGAGAGTGAGAGTTCTCGATTGGATCGCTGTGAGATCAATGCAGAAATATCGGCTAATCTGTTAACCAGTGACAACAAGACTCCAGAGCCACCTGATGAAAATTCCACCTCACCTCTCTGCATGCTGACCTCTATGACCTCTCCCTACTATCATGGCCTAAACATCTCCCCTGTTGTGCATCTGGAAAAATTTCCATTTTCCATTCCAGACAACTCCTGCAACAGACAATCTGCATCAATCAATCGTAGGAAGAGAACAGCCAGTGTGCCAAAGGATATACTCTGTTCTCTATCAGAAGATTCTGTAGCTGATGAAGAAGATAAAGAAAACAGGAAGACTGGTGATACAAAGAAGTTGACAAGAGTCAAAAGTTATCAATCCCTACCTTCTTCTCCTATGGTGCTCTGTACCAAGCTGCCCCTGCTGAGGTGTCAGGATAATTCTCTCTCCCTCACTGTATCTCCAAAGCTGCTCAAGTCAAAGATAAGGGAGGCTCAAGAATCAGCTGGTTTGAGCACTGGTGATGTGACTCAAGAGCAGATTGTGAGTTGAAGTATTATACATATACAAAATTCTTTTGTTGGACAATATCTGGCAAACAAATCATAGTATTGCATGGTATTGCTCTTTACTCATTATGCCCTTTTTTTCAGAGCATTCACCCCACGCCCGAGGAGAGCCTACAAAAGTCGGGACGCTATTGCTCAAGGCAGTATCAAAATCTCTGTCTCTGGCTTGCCAAGAACAGTCTACTATTGGTAAATAAACTTAATAACTCTTGCATATAGTATACACCTATGCACATAATTTTTCATTGGTGCTCTTTTATAGGTTGTGAAGATAAAGGTTGCTGGAGATGGCAGCAGCTGCCTTGGTGTGCTACAACCAGTCACCTCTCTAGTGTCCACACTGAGCCTCCTCAGACCGCAACACCACCACCACCTGCTAATGAAGCTAGTCAACCCTCCTCCTTCTGGCAAAGAGTCTACTAAAACTAACACCAGGCCAACAAAGAGTATAGCTGTGCCTTTGAAGCCGAAGGAGCAGCTGTCAAACAGGAGAGTGAGAAGATGTAGGACAGCTACTGAAATACTTCAGACTATTCATCGACATGCTAGCCTAGAGCCAAAAAATGAAGTTTTATCAGGAGAGAAGCTAGGCCTAAGAGGAGCTACTAAAAATGGAATAAGAGAGAGGGAGGCTTTTACTCCGATAGAGGGGAATGAGAGTTGTCAAAGGGGTGATGGCTTCATGGCAAGTTGTGCCTCAGACTGTGAGCTCTACACTGGACTGCAGCTGCTCTTCAGGGATTCAGAATCAGACAAAAGTATGCATGCATTTGTATAATACAATGTCATGTGTGTGTGTTGACTGCAAACAATGACGATTCAAGAGCCTTCTTTTTATGCTTTTTGCTTAGGTTTGTGTGATGATTCTGTGCAGTCGTGTCTGCTCAGTGCTCTGGCCAATGCTCCGCCCTTCACACACCTACCACTGTTGCCATGGTTTCCATACACACAGCACCCTAGCATCAGCCATCAAGACATAGAGCGACTGCAAGAGTAAGCAGAGAGAGAGAGAGAGACAAAATTCATATGACATTGTATTTTCATTTTAGGTTTCAGCTGGATGTCAAAGACAGTGAATATGGTGAAGTTCAACGAAAGTCTCAGCTCCTTGCTGCCCTGAAGGAACTGTACAGCTGTGGCCAGATTACTGCTGCAGCTGCTTCGATGGAGAGAGAAAGCTCAGAGACTCTACCTAGCATCCAAGACAGCCAGCTAGACCAACCTATGCAGGTAAATCTATGCAAGTATATGTACAGTCATGTGACCTAGCTGACAGCATACATATGTGGATAGGATGAAGTGGATGCAGACAGCTCCACTGCACCGAATATATCATCCATAGAGGAGCTCTTTGATTGGTTTTTCTCTCACTATGAAGAACAGGTCAAACTGTGTTCTGATGTAAGTTGTGTAGTGTGTGTATAAAGTTGTGCAGCATGGCCCATAATGATCATCAGTTTTGTCATGGACCAAGAGTATAATATGATAGAGCTCAGTTATCTTCCAAAAAAAAAAAAAAAAGAAACCACCCTCCCCATTCAAATTGACGTCTTGGTCTATAGCCTAGTGCACTAGCCCACTCAGCTATCAGGCTCACTACACCTGTGGAGTGTCAAAAGTACATTAAATTTTATACATAAATGTTGAAAGACTTGCAGTTCAGGAAATTGACCTCTATTGTATAATATATTTTTGGTATAACATTACATCACTGTTACATCATACAGGGGGATTGCCTATTGAGATGGTCCACCCACATTCTGGCTCAGTTCCAGTCCAGTTTCACCCGGCTACAACTGCTAGCCCCTTTCTCTTTGCCATCAGAGCTCACCTCAGAAGAGAGAGAGGCCAGGCTCTGGGAGCAGCTGCAAGCTCAGGGGGTCCTTCTCTCTAGCACACAGCTAGGGGAGAAGTATGAAAAGATGGGGAGAGATAAGATGGAGGAGAAAGAAGGGACAGCCACTATTACTGCTACTGGGGAGAAAGAGGGAGAAGGAAAGCAGAGTAGTGTGCAAGAGAGAAAGATAACAGAGTGAGTGTGTCAATTGTGCTATAGACAAAATTGACAATGACATTTGTGTGTGTAGGCATTTACTACAGATCCTGTTACACTTTGAGGCATTGAAGCTTTGTCCAAGCATCAACTTTGACACAAAGAAGACAGCTGCCAACACAGTGAGGCCATACTATTGCATAAAATGTATTGATAATCTTCCATTTTTTCTCCAGCTGGTTCTGCTTTTTCGTAAGCTGTCTCTTCTAGCCAACCCTGGATTGGTGGGCAGCTGCCTCAAGAAAATCGTCCTTCCCATGTAAGCCAGCTCAATCAGCATTAATTTACTCCAAACATGTACGTGTGTATGATTTTCTTTACCATTAGCTACCTGAGTAGCTGTCAAGAGGTCCTAACAGAGGTATACACCCAGCTAATGCTCCCCCTGCCCTCTGATCTCTCATCGAGTCCAGACCGCCCCCTCAGTCCAGAGCCATCAGCCATGGAGGGGGAGGGGGAGGAGGGAGGGAGCAGTGAGGAGTGGACACCCCTCATGTCACCAGAGGAACCTCCAGCTGCTCCTAAACTGGCAGAACTCGGAATAAAAAAGTAAGTTTCATACCGCAGATATATCCATAAATGTGATAAGAAATATTCTAATTGCTGGTATGCCAAGAATTGTTCTTTTTGTACAGACTTGCACGACACACGAGTTTCCATGACAACCAGAGCCACAGGCAGATCACTGTCATGAACAAGAAGAATAGAAAGAGAAAGAGGCATAAACCAAAGCAGAAAACAGAGGCCTCTAACCCTCCTAGAAGGTCGGTATGCTCACTGTATTCATAATGTAGTCTGGCTGCCCAAAATTTAGTATTGCAGGCAAACGTTCAGTCTAAGTCCAGAAAAATGTATTTTGTTTCATGTGTACAGGTCACCTCGTATAGCTAAGCTGAGTGCTCAACAACAAAAAGGTAATAAAATAGCATGCATTATACTTGAAGATGTGTTGGGGCAGTATAGGATTCTGGTATTGATTGTACATTGATG
This sequence comes from Stappiaceae bacterium, assembly GCA_964291365.2. Lineage (GTDB taxonomy): Bacteria > Pseudomonadota > Alphaproteobacteria > Rhizobiales > Stappiaceae > JBDWFY01. The sequence goes on along the minus strand of OZ219963.1, from coordinate 106,962 downwards.
CCATGTTTGTAGGTGCAGGCAGGAGCGTCTGCAGAAGTCTGTTCAGTCGTAGCATGAGCGTCAGCGGTGATGTTGGAGCCAAGAGAAAGAGGGAGAGAGAGGAGGAGGGGGAGAGAGAAGACACTGAGAACCAACTGGCTAAGAGAAGGAAGAGTGAGTTTAGCTATACACACACACACACACACACACACACAAGCCTCTGGTCTACCGTAAATTTTCATTGTAAAAAAATTTTACAAAAACACGTGCACTATTAGCATTAATGCGGTACAGGGTTGTTCCTACGAAAATTTCATAACACGAAAATTTCCAGATCTACGGTATTTTAGTATCCACTCTGTTATACAAATCATGTATAATATTATTATGCAGGTGTCCACAGTCTCCAGAGGCACCACACTGTAGTGGAGGGAGCTACCAGTGGCCCATTCAAATCACCACAGAAATCATTCTACTCAGGCAAACAGTACAAAATAAGTGCATGTGCATGTGCATGTGCATGTATCTACACTCATTATTGACGACCACTACCATTTTTCTTTATGCAAGGCAACTGCTCTCTTGCATATTAGTTGATGTATTGATTTTTCAACTTGCTTAGGTGCCAATGTACCTCGACGCATAACCACACCCCTTTTCAAGACACCACCCCTAAAGGAGAACACTGGCAAAATCCACCGACATAACAACATGCTGAGTCCACGAATTCTCTTGAACAAGGAGCCCTCTCCAGCTGCCATCTACTCTCTCCTTCATGGTAACATGGTGTCACCACAGGACCAGCAAGACAGTATTGGATTGGCCAGAACTCCCTGCAAATCTACCAAAGATGTAGCTATTGTGGCAGCTGCCACAGCTCTGACTGTCTCTCCTCATGTTGGGGGGAAATTAGAGAGGACCCCTGAATCGAAGGGGCGATCAAAGGATCAAAGTTTCACACCGCTTGGCCACCGAGGGGGCAGCGGTCTTGTTCCCCAAAGAGATTTATCACTGATGTTATCCCCTGGAGTGCTGGCATCGTATTTGGTCTCCAATACACCATCAAGTCTGGCTAGATCGGTAGAGAGAGGTGGTACACAGCTGACTACTAGTCATTGTGTTTTGACCACAGGTACTGGTAGTACTGTTGTTGTAGGAGTGAGAAAATCTGGATTCAAGTCAGCAAGGATGTTGACTTATGAAGGTGAAGATCCTCTATTGAAGAAGAATGGCCAGTCTAAATCTTCCACATGCAACTCGTCTTCCTCGAAGCTTTCTTCTAGTGATCAGTGTTCATTTGCTATGTCTAGGCAACCAGTAACTGTTGTAAGAGCTACAGAAGGAGAGAGAGACTCGCAAAGAACAGTAGATCCTGTACCTCGTCTTTCAAGAAGAGTTCACAATTCATCAGACAGTGACTGTAACATTTTTCTCATCTCCCCTCCAGACCCTCCCCCTCCCCTCACGGCTGATGTAGATGGATCTAATATGTGTCTGCTCACAGATTTGGATCCAAGTATTGAGAATGAGAGTGCCTCCATGATGGCATTTGCACTCAGTACACCAACTAAAGATGATCCTAGAGATTTTCTAGATGCTTTTAATTAGTGTTCACTATGGTGTATTAAGCTTTAGTAATTACTACAAGAATAATATCATCAGAAAAAAAATTAACAATATTAAGAGTCCAATATTGAAGATCAAACAATACTTAATTAAGGGGTACCAATTATTAGAGTTCATAAACTTGATGCTTTTTTACTTGAGTCTTTTCAAATCAGATATCCTAATAGGTTTACCCTTATTTGACTCGTGTTTGCCAGGCATTTGTTTCATATCCACGTCAAGAGAACCAATAAGTACAAACTCAGACTTTGTAATTTTGAATGCCTTGAAAGCTGCTTGTGCATGCTCATTTTTGTCCTCAGACACAGCAATCTGTCCTTGTGGATTGTTTGGATCCTTTATCACAAAATAGTCTCGTCGTGCCTCACCATGAAGTCCATTGGTGTATTTTTTAATTGCCTCTTTCTTTACCTCTGCCAACCTTTCACCCTTCTTTCTCACAAACACGTCTTTAGGTAGTTGTCCAAGTCTTCCACCTTTTTTGTCTCCACCATCTCCATCATCACCACTACTGCTGCCACCTCCACCTCCACTATTTCCGCCCCTGCCTCCTCCACCTCCACTATTTCCACCCCTGCCTCCTCGATTTCCTGCTCCACCAGCCCGCTTTCCACGACTTGCATTATTGGTAATTGTGCTGCGAGCTTTTGAACTAGACACACCTTTACCAACAGCTTTAGAAGCAAGAGCTGCTGCACTGTTTAGTGAAGACGACTGGCGTCTGCCAGCATTGTTGGCTGCTGAATTGTTGAATCGAAGAACATTACTGAATGTGTTTGCTGGACTACTTGTGGCACTATGCTTTGAAGAGTTAGCAGTAGAGCTGGAGCGGTTAATAGTTATTGGTGTTCTGTTCCCACTGCCTCCATTGGATGCATTAGCACGATTGGATGGAGCATTGTAGCTAGCACTTGATCGATAGTGACCTCCCATTGTACCACAGCGCTGAACAGGTATGGACTTGGAGCGAGATGATCCACGAACGGAGCCAGAACGAAAGTCTACAAGAAGTAAGACACCTCCATAACACATTGAAAGAGAATCATTGGTTTCTTCTTTGAGCAGTGCTGCAGGAACCCATTGACAGGGATTTTGGACCAACCTTGGAAGTGGTGATGTTACACTATTTACCTTTTGCTTAAAGGCACGATACCTCTGGCTATGTGCTTCAACAAGTTGTCGTTTGATATCTGCATTTGTTGGCAATGGAAGCGCGGAGCATACTAAATCTATCAGGCTTTCAGCTGCAGATGAACTCCGAGTTGAGAGCCAATGGTGAACAGAGCTTTCCAGACGGCTCCTTGAGAGATTGTGATTACAGAGCTGCATAAGTCCATCAACAACTTGGGACAAAACAGAGCTGTCTTTGGTGTGCAGCGCTTGCTCCGCATAAGGTTTGACGTCGGAATAAGAAGCCTGGCTACGAATGTGATAAGGTAAATCATCGATCAACTTCTGTGCAAGGGAATATACTTCACTGTAGTCCTCTGCAGCTGGCCACACTCCCACCTCTTGGTTGAGATTATGTATCATTTCTCGTACTTGTGTCTGGTGACGCTCACGAGCGTCTTGCTCAATTTCTGTCAGAAGCCTTCTTGGGACTTTCACCCCCACTCCATTAGCTCTATTTCGCATATCTTCCAACACACTCCGCATAATTACACCCAACATTTGTAGTTTAGCCAATTCACGTAGGCGTGCAAACATTGGAAAGTGAAGCCCAAGTTCATCATAATGAGCCGTGAGATCAGCAGCAAATTTAGCCTCTAGACTATCGGGATCCGTTTTGTCATCAGTGTCTTCAAGTTTTCCATCAGGTCCAGGAAGTAGTGGGTGGCTACGCACACTCATTTTCAGATTGCCGAGGTGAAATGTGAGTTTGGAGCCAACTTGTTTTTGCTTGTATACCAGCTCCCCAGCTTGGATCCAAAAACGGTGAATATTTGAAATAGTACTGCCTCGTTTTGATACAGGCTTAATTGCTTCTTGGAGATGTGGGGGAAGATTCTTTGTCAAGCCTTTCTCACAAGGTCGCTGGTTGAAAGGTGGTATTGCTGACACTTCAGCTCCAACACTGAATGATTTCAGAAGATAGTCGGTCTCAAAAAGTGTGTGAAGCCATGATGATTTGTGTAGCTTTTCACATCCATACCGTAGTTGCTGAAATGGATGAAAATGTTGGTTTTCATTAGGAGGGTCAAGACTAAAGAAGAATAGATCACTCATTTCAAACTGGAGTACAGTCTGAATGTCTTCCATTGAAAATAAGCCAAGTCGTCCCCGCGATGCATCAGCAGGAATTGCTAGAACCTCAATTGAAGGGGAATCTGAATCCAAGTTGAACACAAATCCTTTTAACTCAGCGAATTGTAGACGAACACCAAAATATGGTTGCTGAATTAGGAATCCTTCAGGGTCACGTGGGCTCAGGGGAGAAGTCATGATATCGGCAACATTCTCCCATGTCCATCCCTTTTCATCAAGCATTACTTCCATTGCTCGAGCACGGACACCAGCTGAATCCTCCAATGGACATATGTAGCGGAGGTCATTCTCGTAGAGTTGGTAGAGTAATTCTGGGTGAGTCATTGGCCATTTCTTTTGGTCAATGTCCTGAAGATTGAGCAAAAAATCTTGGTGGAAGCAGCCAGTCTTAATATTCATCAAAACAGCTTCAGAAAGGGGTACTGAAAGGAAGTGCCAGATGGGGCAAAATCGACAGGTATAGATCATCAAATGGAGAAGACTGGTGGCAAGATCTACATCTGTTTTTGTCGCATAGTTCTTGGCATATTGCATTGTCTCCATGATGGTACCCAAACAGAGGCGGGATACGTAGAGCTGCATGCCAGGGTGAAGGCAAAGGTAAGCCATTGTCAGTGATTTTTGCAAGCAGGTTGTTATCAAGCTTTTAGTGGCATAGACTTCAGATCGCTTAACTCTTGAAGATGAGCTGAGCATTTTTTGGAGATGTTTTAGAAGCCACATGGCAGCATTGAGAAAACACAAAGCCAGCTCAGCAGGATGGCCACATGCAGGTACATAATCAATGTACGCCATGGCTACATCCCACTCATTCCAATCGCCTTTGTTAAACTGGCTAAGCACTGCTTTTTCAAACTTAACGTGACCCCTTATATTCATGCCTACAACAGTCACTTCAGGCCAGTTGCGGCTGAAGGGTGGTGTGATTTCATGTGTCTGCGGGAAAATGGACTCAAATCTGTCACTAAAGCCATCGTTGCTAAGCAGACGCTTACCTGAGAAAGCCTTCTTGTACGAGTCAGGTGGAAAGAGTGAAGAAGGGTTGTCAATCATGAAACCAATCAAAACGCTAGCAACTGCTTCTTTCAACCATTCATGGTGGTGGCTATAGTAGGCTGCCTCTTGAATATCAGCGAGACCCTCTGAAAATTGCTCTTTCTGAATTTTGAGAATGCCACGAAAGAAAATCAAAGCACACCTGTCATCAGCCTGCATTTTTCCAAGAAATCCATCCTTGGGAGCCAAGAAATGCTCTAGCACAAGGACGTTAATACTTTCCAATCGAGGAAGAAAGCTAAGTGTGGTAGTGTCTTCTGTCTTATTTTCATCACTTGGCAGAATAAGCTGGAGAAGATTTTCATAGTCTCTCTTCTGCCATAGGGCTTCCATTTGGAAACACTGTAGCTGTACTTCATCCTTTTGCATGCGTTCTTGTTGCTCTCTGATCAAATGTAGGGAATCAGTGATCTCCCGATTGATTGTGGTAAGGTTTGGTACTTCAATGGAGCTTTCCATGGTACTGATTTCCTGCAGGGCTAAATTACAGCAATCCTTTGCACCAAGCAGAAAATTCCACTAGAGCTCTTGGTCTGTTTTTGTCTGATCTGCCATTGCCTTGAAGATTTGTGCACCAAGGACATACATACCAAGTATATCTCTTGAATCCTTGGAATTTTGCAATACTGTACTCACAAAAGGCATAGCAAGCTCAGGTAGGCCATGATGAAAGAAGCCTTGTGCTACTTTTGTAATTGGTTTTATGCTCGAGTCACTGAGACATAAGGCAACTGTCAAGCATCCCATAGCAGCTTTAATAGACCCAACTGTGCCAGTCTTGATGAGCTCAACACTCAGTTTTGTCCAGTCATCAACATCTTGTTGCATCAGAAGCTGAAGACACTTTGAACAAAACTGCTCTGAACCTCTTGGCTGAAGCCTCGGTACAAGCACTGCTTGGTTTACTGGGCATGCCTTACAAAACTGCAATTTACATCGATAGCAGGTAGAACTGAGTTTGTTGAATAAGCTGAATTTTTTATTGCAACTATTGCAGCTTCTCTGAGCAGGAACTGTATCACTGTGTATCTCTATATTCACACATGGTACAAAGTCTGAGAGAGCGCCAAGTATCTCATCACGGCTCAACAATGTTTGCTCATCTGAATCGACAAAAATGGAATGAAAAAACTGAAGAGAAGAGTCAGGCACATTGGATAAATTCAAAATGGGGACCAGGTTTCTGCAAGCAGGAAAAGTGGATTTCGACCCCAATTTTGTGGTCATTTGGAGGATACGTTTTAGCTGCTTCTGTCTTGAATTAACAAGGTTATTCAATTCTGGATCAGCTAATGCACCATTGGTTGCATTCAATACCTCCTCAAAAGGAGATGCGCGAATTCGAAAGTGAATTTTTGAGGCATTTTTTGAGCTAGTGCTATGTTTAGGGATGTGACTAGCACATGGTAAGGCAGGGAGCCGTTTTGTCATCCCACGCAGCTCATTTTGAAGGAGATGCTGAAAGTTCTGGACATTGCGGATAAAGCCAGCTTCAAAAGAAATTTTGTAATTGTTGAAGTATTGTAAGAATACCAGTGAAAGTCGTTGACCTGCAAATTGGATAATTGCTTCTAATAATGACTGAATGGTTGTTAACATACAATGTCATACAATAATAACATTATTATCATGCTCAAGGAGCTTATTGCGTATAATTAGAATTTTACTGTTAGTTTCCTGTAATCTGATTGGCCAATAGGAGGTAAATAAGTAGCTTAGTTACTTGTAAATTTTACTTAGTTACTTGTAAAAGTTGGCCAATAGTAGCCTCGTCCCCAGGCCCTTCCCAGTTTTTCAATGTTGCACGCTGAAAAGCGAGAGGGCCTGGTATCAGAAGTCACATGTGCGATGTCGATTGTTATGCAACAATCAAGCAAAAAATGGCCACTAAACAAAGCCACCGTTCTAGGCTAAAATTGTGTCAGAACTCTTCAATCGCTACTCTTTTGTGAACTAAAAGGATCGTATTACACTCGACAGCAAACGTTTGGACCGTACCTCTCGATCATTGGCGACAAGCCTGAGCCCTCCAAATCTTGGTGACCTTTGATGTATCCAGCTTGCTGGTAGGTCTCTCTACGGTCTCTCTACATGTTACGTCACACACGTGATTTCTGATACCAGGCCCTCTCGCTTTTCAGCGTGCACCATTGAAAAAATGGGAAGGGCCTGGGGACGAGGCTAGGCCAACATTATGATAGCCCAAGGCGAAGAGCTCTAATACCATAGCAACAGTTGTAAAATTCTAAATAACTTAGCACTCCTTGGCCAATGGGATCCACAGTATTTAGAATCCCTCTGTCCCCTTAGTAACACCCTCGCTTCGCTTGGGTGTCACAGCCCAGGGGACATCGGGATTCTAAATACTGTAGATCCCTTGGCCTCGGTGTCTAACCATTATTTATTCATCATATGTACATGTACGTAATCTGAGATGCTGAGTTGTACTATCAATTCATTGTTAGATGCATCCCACATTTGGTATTCATAATGGTAGCACATACAGGTAATATTCCAATCCTTTTATTCATGATTCACATGACATGTACATATAATAATACGTATGATATCAGTCATTAACTTTTATTTGTGAATCCCTATAATATACTTTCAGATAGCTACATACCTCTTCATTAATTGTATTATTAGACTGCATGCATACAATGGATAGCATTGAATATCTTACACACAGACCCCATGCACCCTTTCATGAGCAAATAGGCCGATAGTGACAGTACACCAGTGTTATAAGGTCCACCCAGCATGCATAAATAAATTACGATCATGGATTTATAGTAGCTATACCTTCTGATAGGAATCCAGCAGCAGCAAAAGTGCCATCTTCATTTTCGCCGAGTGTCTCATCATACTCCACTCTCAGCTTCTCACTGAGGAGAGTATCCTTGGCTTTGTTCAACCTTTTCATAAACTCTTCAGTTTTAACGGTCCCGCTCTTATCTGGATGGAACTCTCGCGCTTTAGCCTTATAAGCTTTCAAGATCTCCTGGTTAGTGGCTCCAAATGAAACACCAAGAATTTCATAGAGACCAATCATTGACGGGTCAATATTTGTTGCCATTGTTGCGAAGGAAAAGACTACGAAAAGATTTAGACTACGTGCAAGCAATGCAAATCGAAATAGAGACTACTTACATCTCACGAAGATCGAGTAGATGCAGGAACTTGGCTTGCCGATCACTCACTTCGGACAATAGTACAGTCAAAACTGAGGTCACGTGAAGTAGGTAAACCCGGTACCCCTGGCCCTATAAGGCTAGGCCTAGCAGCTAGCCCTACCTATAATTAATTTTTATAATTATTATGCGTACGCTCGCTGCGCCACCACTCAATTGCGCATGCGCACATCAACGACCACTTCCATGTATTTGTTCTGCTGTACCATTCCTTTAACTAGTTTATAATTCCATAGATTTGAAGATGATAAATAGTCAGTCTACCAAAGAAATCTGTACTGGTTCGGCTAAGTATCCTGTAATACTTGTTTGGTGACTGACATGAGACATCAAAATTCTGCAGACGATATTCAGTTAAGGACTTTACAAATCATTAAATTTGATAGCTCAAAATCTACTTCTGCATTCAAGGATACTTGTAATGAATTACTGTCTTCAGGATAAAAGTGCTGCACCTCAGCTAGACTGTCTTCAGAATCTCCAGCCAGAAGGACACACTCCTTCCCAGCAAATCCTCCCTGAAATCTCAACTCCAGCCTCTTGGCCAGAGCTGAAGCTGGTAGTTCTACTGTCACATGCTGTGGGATACCCTATAGAAGAGAATAGATCATGGCAGTCACAAATTGATATGCAAAGAGCACATGACAATTCAAGTAGAAATTCTGCTGATCATACCTGATCAGAATTCCAGCAGGTATCTTCTTCACCATCAAACATAAATTTCTTGCCAAATTGTTTCACATCTCGATTTAGCACTGAGCTCACCCTGAAAAACAACAACATCTGCATTGCTTCTGAGAGGCCATCAAAATAGATAAACGATGCCTAGGCACACCCATACTCAGTGTATTTTTTCCTGCCTTATTCTATTATACATATTTAAATTATACTTTTATGTTTTGTGTGTCCTTTAAGTTCTGGAGTGACAATTCACTAGCTCAAAAGCTATTCGGTCATTTCCTGAACAGGAATGCTCAGATCATGTTGTAATATTTTGTTTTTTACATGTGCATCTATAGAGATAAAAAACAACAAAATTTATTGGACTCTTACTTGATTCTAGCTACTCCGTTTCCAGCGTCTGTCAAGGAAATCAGTGGAACTTCAGCAGCTCCACAGTCAGCCCTAGCCATAGCATCCACCGGTATGCATGGGCGTGTATTTTCGTTTGTTTCAAAATTTCCTACCCATTATCGCCAATTTAGAACAATCGCCATTTACGGTAGTGTGTTTTCCATCAAGGCCGGGGGCAGAGTGCATTTTTTGCTGAGTGCACAAAAACAGTCGGAGCGAGTTCTTGAAAGAACGTCCCCTTTCTACCTACCTCCTGCTGCTTTGGTCTATTCCGGCCCTTGGCGGCGAGCTAGGGAGGAAGCGGCTTTGTTTCAGCATTCACCGAACAGAGCTATACTCTCCTACACCTCTACACGTAGCCACGGTAAGCCGACAAAGTGAACAGACTATTTTCTAATGTGCGGGTAGAAGTCCCTATGCATGTGTGCGTTTGTGCGTCACCAGAGGCCCTTTATGAGGTATTGTAGTGTATTAAGGATGGGTCTTGGGGGGGTCCAAGGCGCAAATCTTTCCATCTGACGAGAGAGTTCAGCGAAATATCAGCAATTTTGTTTGTCAGAGTTCATCTCAATGGCTAGGAGGGCATCCCTCTGCATGCTAGTCAGGCTTGGCATTCATGTGTTAGATATTGAGATCAAGAATAGAATAGAAAAATGAGTGTTAGCTCTCACTATTAAAATGTTGATTCGTTAATACCCCCAGGTGTCCAAGCATAGATCAGTGGGTTTATTGTTTATGATGTGTTGCCAGCACCCCCAGGGCATATGCGCATGTAGCTGACAGATGAAGTACAGACCCTATCTGTGCTCTGTGTTACAGTTGAGTGTCGTGTGTGTATGCATACTAGCTGCTCCCAAGCAAAGCTATATAGCTCTGAATATCAGTGGCTGTTCATAGTTCAATACGTCCATGTGTTCTATTGTTTTGTGACTGATTGTGGCCTTTTTTATATAAATTCTCTGTGAGATATTTAGACTTATTTCATTGCCCCTTAGCTCTTGTGCCAGAATTAAACATACAGTCTAGTAGATACAGGATGGCCCCTTGTTAGATTACTAGGTTATTGGTAATCACTTTAGTGGTCTATTCACAATGTTCGTGGTTGTTTTTCGTGCGTTGCTCCAAGTGTTGTCAGATGCTGTCTACTTTCAATTTCAACTCTATTTCAAAAACTCAGCAGGGAGTCAATTGCAACAATTGGTCGTGTGACTCGTGAGTAGTGTGTATGTGTGTGCGTGTGAGAGAGAGAGAGAGAGTAGCTGCTATCCTGGGGGGATCATACGTGATCTGTTTAGAGTATGGTCATTGTATATGGATAATGTTACATTAATACTCCTCCTTAATACCATGGATTAACATACAGCTGTCCAAATACAGTGGGCCTTCTCTACTTATGCATATTTGATAGTGTGTGTGTAGTAAGAGAGAGAGAGAGAGAGAGAGAGAAAGAAAGAGAAAGAGTGAGTGATAGTGAGAGTAGAGGGGGTGGAGAGAGAGAAAGAAAGAGAAAGAGTGAGTAATAGTGAGAGTAGAGGGGGTGGAGAGAGAGAGAGAGAGAGAGAGAGAGAATGTGTGTTAGTGTGTTTGTGTACATGTGTACATGTGTACTACGTGTGTGGTTTGAAGTTGACATTTCCCTTGATCCAGATGTGGATACTACAAAATCCATAGCCATAAGCTAATTAATTAGCCCATAGCGTTGCTCACTCTCTTACATGCTGTTATCCCAACATCCTGAGTTGAAGATACCTCCTCTGCTATTCAGGCTGCCCCCCTCCCCCCCTCCCCCCCCCACCCACCCACCCCCACCCCAAGAAGTGTGTGTATATTGTTCCTAAGACATACTCCCGTTTTGTATTAGTACAATGGTGAGCATATTACTATAGGCTTGTGCAAATGGTAGTACTCTACTTGTGTGTCTGTCCATCTGTTAGCGCACTTACCTAGCTCATTTACAGGTCAGGAGTTAAGTTACCCTTGGCTTCTTTGTCAGAAGCAGGAAGAGACTAGCAGTGCACTATCTGTTACCTTCCCTTCCAAAGTCAATCCATCCAGTCACATGGCTTGCATGTGTAGAGTTGGCTACCACACAGTATTGTAGCTGTGTGTTGATATTGGGCTTGATTGAAGGGGTGGGGGAGTTGTCTGTGTTGCCAATCAGAAGCCAGCAGTTGATCACATGACCCTGTACAATGATGTCGTATTGTCAATCCTATAATATTATTATATCGATCGTATTCCTGTGGAGCACCTGGATAATACTGTTCCCTGTTTACATGCATGTGTGTGTAGAACCTTAGAAAATGACCATGGCTTCATGGTGGCAGTGATATATACTGGAGTGACCTACCTACATGTATATAGTGGGCATTTTTCTAGTGTATAGTCTTGCACAGGTCAAAGGTCCAGTTTCATGTGCTAATGGCCGTAGTTCAGTTACTACAATAGGCTAGCACAGCTGTCATTGTTCTCTGTGTGCATGATAGTAATTCTGTGTGCGTTATGTGACGTGTATGTGTGTGTATGTCCGTGTGAGTATGTGTGAGAGAGAATGTTTTCAAGGGGGGGGGGGGTGGGGGTGGTAGGGGAGAGGAGAGGAGAGGGTGTGTATCTATTTGTAGATTAGCTTCCTCTATCTCTCTCTCCTTTCATCCATTGGACGCCTGTATATAATCTATAGCATGCTGTGGCCGGTGGCCTTGCTGGATTGGTGAACCGATTATTAGGCGTGTCTGCCAGAGAAGCATTGTCTCTGGAATTCCATTGCCAATAATATTTCCTTGTTCAACTACTAATCTACTCACTGCACTAGAGTACCTGCTGTACCCCACTGTACTAGTGTATCCACATTACCGATGTACCGTGCTCCAGCTGTTGCAGACAATAACTGTTCCTGTACTAGTGTAGTGTGTGTGTGTGTGTGTGTGTACGTGTTACAGAATACACAAAACTACCAATGCACTGAAACGAGGACATCTCCTTAGAAAAATAATCACAGTGGATATCTGAGTTTTGCTATATATAATAATACAAAATGTCATGCTTTACTTCATAAATTGTAGCACACGATTGTATGTGTGTTTTTGTCAATGGAGTGGTATTGCTTTAGGCGAGGAAACAGAGCCATTTGCACATGCTCCTATTTCAAGAGTTTATGATACTATACAGCAGTTGCTAATCTGAATTTGATTGGCTAGGTAAATAAACCAGTTTCTGAGGACAGCTAAAGATTAATGGTGGAATGCATAAAATCATAAACAACTCAGAGAGAGAGAGAGAGAGAGAGAGAGAGGGGTGGATATGTGAATTATGTATGAGTACTCTCAAACAATTAGTAGTAAGGTCATACAACTCCCTAGTTCATCGGTTGCTATGCAACTTTACCCCAGAATTGAGGACAGCCCCTTTAATCAGGAGCCTTTAAGCTACCATATAGCAGGAAATTTTCGCTGGTGCAAAAAATTGTGGAGTTGCCTCCCAGCTCTTCAGAAGAAAATTTCGTGGTTCTTAATTTCGCACTAGCGCTCTGGCGAGACCACACCCACCAATAGTCCATAATTAGCACTAGATAAAGAGGGAAAATTTTGTGGTTCTTATTTTCGCGGCAGCTGATCTATCCACAAAAACCGCGAAATTTTGCACCATGTGAAAATTTCCCGCTGTACGGTATCTTGAAGATATCCACACTATCATTAAATTTTGATTTTGGGTTATTAACACCTGTTGTGCATGTGTAGCTAGAGATATGCAGTGCTAATGTGCACATGTGCCGTTTCTATGGTCCCAGCCACATCAAAGCATGTCTGGCTAAGTGCTCTGCCATACTTACTACAGCACTTGTATAGAGTATGACTGTACAGTGCATGATGCCCAGGCAAGCACTGTTCACTTGAGCGGTATCTGTGTGTGTTGGCTGAGAATTTCAAACATCTTCTTGGAAGCAAGTCACTTGCATGCTGTGGCTTGTGTAACTAGAGTTGCCATGGTTACCAATGGGTGTGTGTGTGGCTGACACCCTATCCTTGCCATGTGTGTTGTAGTAAATTTTGTGTTAATAGATTTTTCTACACATCCTGTGCGGTAAGAGCAATGTATCAGATACATACATGTATACTTATGAATTAAACTGTTTTGTCTCGATCTCAAATGATGCATTACACGAATATGCATGTACATACCCATTACATTTTTCATAGTAATTAGCCAAACAACAAAACTAATGTAATCCCTTTGAGGGAGAAATACCCTTTGACCAGTCACTCTGCCCGACTGGCCTCTGTGTATGCAATTATTAGAGTTCCATGACATTTCCACGTAATCAAATACTTTTGTAATTGTTCTGTGATCTAATGCTTGATTGTTTGTTTGTGTGTATGCATGACAATAATCATTTGCTCCTTTCCTTGTGCAGGTTCATCTTCAATAAGTATTGTACATAGTTTTAAAGGTGGTTATGGCACATCGGAGTAGAAGTAAGACTGCTGACTCGGCAGAGTCGAAGAAGACAAAGGGTCAGCCCCGTCGCTTAACGGAAAAGATAGCCATCATGAGACGCAAGGAGCACGAGCAGTCAGAAGCCTTTGAGCAAGCCATGAAGAGCATATTTGAGGTGTATAGTGTACAAAAGTGTCCCTGAAATTAAGATAATCAGAATGATATGCTTGGTATTCTACATAGAGGGTCACATAGAAACCTCCAAAACAGTGTTTAACTGAAGGCGCCTCCTTTGCTCAGGCTGTTTAATAGAGAAGCTCAACTGTTGTACACTGTACACTGTATATTTATTGAGATGTGGGGGGCTACATATGTGTACACATGCCCCACTTTGTGATACTATAGTTCATGACTGTCGTGAGTGTTGGGAGCTGGTTCTAGTCACTGTCATTGATCTCGTTTACTCACTCTGCCAAATGTGTTAGAAAACAACGTAAATCACTTGATAGGGGTAGCTAGTACTATATCACTGGAGACCGGCCATGTAGACACGTGCTTGTGTGCATGTGTGTGATCAATTTTAGGCTATACTCCACTGTGTTACTAGAAACTGCTAGTGTGGATGCATGTGATGTATTGCAGTGTGAGGTAATCTCAATTAGAGCCCACTAACTTCACGTGCAGTGCTGTCATGTTAGGACATTCCCCTTGTGGTTGGCATATCGTACTCTACCTGCATACCTCTCATACTTGGACTACATATCACATTTTGCCTCCACCCTACCTTGTAATTGATATATGTCAGAGCAGTTATGTGTACGTACACTGGAATGTTATCTCCTGCATTTGTACCGTTGCTATGATATTGTGATATATTGCTAATTAGTGTTCATTTATTAGATGCAGCGAGCTAGGATTCACGGAGGGGGCGGGTCCATGCCATCCCTGCAGAACATTGATTCCACCCCTCCCCCGCCCACCATTGACATGCAGGTAATTATGTGATCATATTATTCTAGTATGCATACCGTATAGTCTGGTTAATAAGTGCACATGCTTATTAAGTACATTATTTAATAAGCACATACTTCCTGTTATTAATTCTCTATTAAGCATACATCACCTAATAGGTGCATATTTCCTTACCACCGATAGTGATAAGTGCATGTGCTTATTAACCAGACTCTACGGTATCTTGTTAGAGTGCACATTGTGAATAATTGTGTATCGGATAATTTTTGTCATGATACCGGAATACCACATATATTACCATATATGGTCATTTCTATTTCTGTCACTATTCTGTTGTTGTATACTTCAGACTCTTTCCCATAGATTCTGCAGTAACAACATAACTGATGTTGCATATGTAACATATTTTGCCTTAGGCAAGATGCTTAGTATACAACAAATCAGTTGATACATGGGTAACTGGTAAACACACGTTATGTTGCCCTTGGGCTGATGTTGCACTCAGGCTCTGCCCTCGTGACAACATCAATCCCTTGTGCAACATATCGTGTGTTTACCAGTTAGTTACCCATGTATCAACTATTACTTGTTGCGTCATTTCTCTTGTAGATGGTATACAAAGATTTTAACGAGATGACAAGTAGAGGGGCCGCCTGTTATTCCCCCCACAAAGAGCGTCCTCGCAGTGGAGGCCCGGCTGGTCGTCGAGGGGTCATGGGTCGTGCTGCTTCCAGTGAGACGGACCCCTACCCTATGATGGGAATCGGACCCACGGATCATGGACCATACTGGAATGCGTAAGTATACGATGGCCTCGGCATATTGAGTAATTCCTGAAAGACGGACTATTTTTGCAAGAGTTCTTAGGCAGTAGTTTTCAGTGTGTAGAGGAATGTGATATGGAAGTCCATTAGGGTAGAAATTGAGAATACAAGATCAGAACAAATTGGGTCAGTGTAGATTCCCTTCTGAGGTGGCCAGCTAAGCAGATTAATGCATAACACAAAGCCTGATATACATGTATCTTGGCATTAAATGAAGCTTTGTCCCTCCCCTCCCCTCCTCTGCAGTGGTCCAGACTGGATCGATGGAGATTTGTCAAGGTTAATAGCATCTTCATTGAGAATTGAGAACTAACTTGTATCATGTTTTTCTATAAATTCTTCACAATGCAGACATAAGTCGGACTCTGACCTTCAGCAGAGTCTTCTCCTCCAGCAGCAGGGTCAGGGGGCATCACCTCACCACTCCCCACTACTACTAGGATCGCCGCAGCAACAGCCAAAGAACCACAAGTGTAAGTCACATGACTTAATCTCAGAGTGGAAGCAAGTATCATAGTCTCGTCCCCAGACCCCACCCTCTGCAAGGGAAAGGGTCTGGTGACAGTCGAGCGTTTTCTTGGTTTTTGCAAGCTCAGCAGTTGTGTTTTCGCGTAAGCCAATCAGATCACAGCTCTATAGTTTTCGTGTGACTTTGCGTCCTGTTGGATAGCAACGCTGTACAAGGTCAGCTGTCTTGGTTTACCTCTAGCCAATCAGAATGCAGCTCTACGATTTTACATTCCATCGCATAGCAACGTACAACTGGCGTGTGATTGATTGCATAACATTGCGGTTAAGTCACACGCCCGTACAACCAAGAAACCGTTCCACTGTCACCAGACCCCCGCGTGGGGATGTGGGTCTGGGAACGAGACTAAGTATCATGGACTTGTAAATATGACGACCTTTACCAATTTCTCTCTCTCTCTCTCTCTCTCTCTCTCTCTCTCTCTCTGTCTTTCTGTCTCTCTCTCCACCCCCCTCTCTCCACACACACATGCAGTGAGTCCACCAGGAGATCTGAGCCTGTATAAGCCTGTAAGTCCATGTTTCTTATTTTCTCTGTGTTTGCATTAACATGACTAAACTCTAGTACCAGAATAATTCAGCCATCAAACACAATGATTATAGCGTAGTATCAGTAACAAATGAGAAAATGGCTGCATTGATGGAGAGTGAGGAGAGCGATTCACATAGTGTCAGTACCGTAAGGTCACCTTCTCAGTTCACATCAGGCCGATAATGATAATGTGGACATGACAGATAGTGCAGGTGTAGTGGCTTATGTGTACATTAGTACACGTGTAGGCAGGGTGTGCACTAGTATAGCAGCTGGTTGGCCTGTACTGGGATGGAGTAGTGAGGGGAAATATGCCGAGGGTTTTTTTTTCCTCTGTTGTTTCAAGAGCTGGCCAATCTAGTTAAGGTCACTTAACTTTGTTAATTACTACAAACACTATACACTTCTTATTATCTTGTTCTCCCTCCCCAGAGAACCAGACCTAATTCAATGACAGCTCATGCTCTGCTGAGGTAAGTAAATTTCTCTCTTTCTGTCTCTGAGCAAACATGCATTTCGCAAACACCATTTTGCTACTGTATTAATACAATAATGCCAAGAAAGTCCTCTAAAAGTTATAAACAGTTTTCTTTTCTACTCCCAATTGCCACATATCAACCTTTTTTTATCTTTACTTGTGATTTTTCCCCACAGTCCTGATCAGTATGTGACCAGCCCGGACGCTCCTCAAGGCTCTCCTACGTTGGGAATGTCAGGTGGAGGTACAGCTTCTAGCCTCCCCGACCTTACAAATATCGATTTCTCCAGCGGTCTCGATGTACCACTGGAGAGCGACGATGATTCACAGCTATCCCCCCAGCAGGTGAATTCCACCCACCAGCCCCCTGCACCCGGCCCCCTTGGGGGGTCACAGTATCACTCCCCCACAAGTATGGGAAAGGGGCCAGGCCCTTCGAAGCTCATCTACACATCTTATCAGGCTCCTCCCTCTCCCGTCGCTCAAAGAAGGATTATGTTTCAGTCACCGTTTCCTGTAAATCATTCACAGCAGCAGTTTTCGCCAAGTTCATCAGCTGGCATTCTCCAACAACACATTCCGAATCCTGGAATGGGAATGAGACAGGCCTCACCATTTGGTGGTAGTGGACTATATCCTCAGACTAGTATGCTCGGGGGGATCCAGAAAAGCCCCACGATGCCAGATTTTCGAACCCTCAACAACTATTCGCAACATGCCTCTGCTCCTATCTCTCAGTTTAAGCCAATTCTCCCCTCTCTCTCCACAGATCCTAACCAACATCAACATCAACAACAGCTCCCCTCGTACAGACCTCCCACTAATTCCCTTCCCCCCTTCATCTCTTCCCCCCAACAGCAAGGCCACAATCTCGGCTCTCCCTTGAGTTTGAACAATGGTGGAATGAACATTCCCCCTCCGATGACGATAATCATCCAGCCCCCTCCATCTTCCTCAGGAGTCGGTATGATGCCAAATGATACCATTACATCAGCTAACTCACAGATGAATGGTCAGCAGCAGCATCACCATCATCAGATGATGTCATCGAATTCTCCCTTAACGACAGGGAATCCCCCCCATCACCAGCCCCAGCAACAGCAGAATAGCTTTCACCACCATAGTGTGGCTCAACAGCCGCAGCAGTCTCAACACCAGCAGCATGGAGGGCCTCAGACACCCACCCAAGCTGCTCAAATGTCGCCACAAGCTGCATCTCAAATGTCGCCTCAACAAGCTGCCATTCATGATCACACCGTAGCCTCACCATCTAGTGTACACCAGCACTCTCCACAAACGCCACCTGTGAATAATCTTGTACCGGCGCTGTCTTTCAATCAATCAAAAATGCCACTCACGGCTTCACTGCCAAACACGCCAACTATCACGATAGGTCCTGGTCTTCCCGTTCTACCGAGCTACATTGAAGCAAAGCAACAGCAAGCCTTGCAGCAGAAGTTGGCGGCCATCAGCGTTGGTCGAGACGAGCCTCTCTTTCGCAGTCACTCCGAGGAGAATTTACAGAAAGCTCAGAAAGAGCCGAGTGGTATGATACAGCATAATCCTTTCATGGGGACACTCGCTAACGCTAACAGCGTGCCGTGTGTTTATGTTGAGTCAGCAAATACTGATAATGCTAATGAGATGACTGATAGAAGTGAATCACCTACTACAGTGGATAGTCCTTCTACATCAGCTAGTTATGCTTCTTCACCACCCTCCGTGCGGCCATTTTGGATGGATCTTCCTCCTAATATGCACGACTTTGTCTTCCACGAGTGGCCCCCTCTGGGGACTCCAGGCAGTGCAGGGGGTGGTGCAGGAATGGGCGGGGCTAGTGGTGCAAGTGGGAGTGGCCAGGGGAAGCCTAGTTCCCCTCCTGCTCATCACCGATCTCTGACTGATCTCAATACCATCCCTGAAGTAGGGGAGCTGTCTTCGCCGAATCGTAGCAAAAATCTACTCCATCAACTGTCTCTGCCTTCAGTAGCTATGACTGATCTTACTGTGGACGAAACATACTATGGCAAAAATCCACAAAGCCCATCCGATTTCTTTCTCCCACCTGACGCAGATTTTGAAATGGAAGACGCTGTAATGAATTCTCTTTTGAGTAATGCGGTACCAGACCTGGATTCATTTGACGTGAATGTTTTAACGTCCGAAGCAAACATGCTAGCCTCAGAGGTACTAATGTCTAGCTCACCCGATTCCTTTTTGCATGGCAAGACAAGTTTCAATTAAAGTTTATAAGGAGAATATTTGCTGCTAATTTTTGTAAAGTTGTTTAATCTTTTTGATCACTAATTAAATCTTCCTTTTTCATAATTATTTTCTTCACAGCTAAAAAGGGTAATAAATAGATTTGATACTTTTTCTATCTGATGTAACTTTCATGTGTGCTTATTTCGTGTAAATATTAAAAAGTAATACTTCCGTAATGATCTCATATTAATCGGATGCGTGGGTGTCCGATAGCAAAATGAACCACATGCGTGCCCCGCCCACTTATTGCATTGCGTATAAAAAGCACGAGCACTCTCCACAGGAAGAAAACTTGCGTGCTGTCAGATCGACGTCCAATTTCGTCTCGTCAAAGCCTTCGACCAAGCCAGAGCTAAACTACTGATCTAGCCGACCAACCATGCGTCGCTTTGACAAATTTCGTACCCGTCTCCTGAGCAGCCTGAGGAAACAGAGAACGCCTCGCAACAGTACCAGCAGCACAGAAAGCTCGGCTCGCAATCGCAGAAGAGAATCGACCTCCGAGCGTGGTACAATCGACGCAGGCAGCTCGTCGCCGCAACAGAATCCACAGCAGCAACAACTTCATTGGAGCGAGGCTCGCAGGATCTACTCCGAGCCTGCAACGAGAGAGATGAAGGTGGACAGGGGGAGTAGCGGCCGAGAGAGCTCGAGTACGTGTAGCAGCAGCAATCTAGCACCATCCGTGGCTCACGGAGCTTCTTCGGGGTCGGAGAAGATCAAAGGGAAGAGGAGAAGAAACCATGGTGATACGCAAACACTGTATCGTAGCTGCGAGGACGGGTCAGGGGCTGTTAGGGATCGTGAAGACTCGCTAGCCGATTCACAGTGCGGAGAGAGTGACGGAGAAGACGATGACAATGATGATGTGTTTCTGGAGAGCTGGGAGGAGGTCGCAGCCGCGGCCTTTTCTGCTACTAATGGTCAGTGCTCCTAACTTTAAGTAATAGTGTATTGTCGCTGCATGCTCTCAGTACAAATGTATGCAATTTGTAGCTGGTAAGTGCAGTAGGAATGTAGCTAGCTAATAGAATGGCGTGCACAGAATCAGCTGTTCATTAGACCCAGTGGCTTGTTGATTGAACCAGGAAAAGCTTCTGACTTTGTTCACCTGGGGGTGCAATAAATAATTATGCCCCTTTGTGAGATTATTTTCTGTCACTGTTGTTCTCACCTTGCAAATACCAAGCCTTTGTTGTATCACTAGGATGAAAGAGTTAAAATTATACGAACAGTTGGTTGCCATTTTAATCCCTTATTACTAGCAAGTCCTCAGTAGATTATTGTTAATCTCTCTATTTGCATACACACACTTTTATTGTTGTAATTGTGATGTGTTTTTTTTCCAACAGATCGCACAGCTACCAATCTCTCTTCCTCATCCGGAATAGGCAGCCTGAGGGACAACATCACCAGTGCAGCTAGTAGCAGTTGTAACTACTTCAATCCAAACAGTCCCCAGTCTTTCACCAGCACGAGTCCTCTATCGGTTGAAGAGTTACAGAGACACTCTGTGTGCAGTGCAGGAGTTGCTGGTCATGGATCAGCAGTAGTCACTATAGCTACTCTGCAGGCTCAAAATCCCACAGCAGCTGAACTGGGAATGGGAATGGGACGAGAGAAAAGTGGGTGGGAGGAGTGGAAGATTCCCTCGAGTGAGATCTCCCTGGGAGCCGTCTTGCACCAATCTCAAATGGAAACCATCTACAGGTAGGTACAAAATTTTGTTGTGATTTCCTCTGTAATGTAAGGTGAAACCTGGTCACTTTTGTTTTGGTGGTTAAGTCCGTAATACATTATGAAAATTTTCTCTAGTCCGTATACTATGACATAAGCATGCTGAAACCATTTGAACCAGCAATAATATTGTCAGTACATGTAGTATTTGTACCTCTAGCTCTGGCTTTCATATTATGCTACTCCGTGTACATTTACGAGAAAAGTAGCTACTATATTCCAGGTACTACATTCAGAAATACAGATGCTCTACAACGTAATTACTATGTCATAATTATATAATTATGCTTCTAACTTGCATGTAATTGCACAGGTAGTGTGTGTGGGCATGCTACATGTAATGGTAGTTTGGGGTGGCCTATTTCTCAGGCAGAACCAAGTCTAGCCTATAGTAGGCATTACTGCTAGCTACAGTTGCAGTATCATAGTTTCAGGTGACAAGATTTGTTAGGCAACTTTAAAATGAGTTCCTTCATCCAGAGAGGGAGTTAATGGTGATGTTATCCTACCACTCCTTATATGAAGTATCTGTAGTGGCATTCTGAAATGGGTACTTTTTGTTGTTGTTGCATGATGTCAACAGAGAGAAAGTGAGAGTGAGACTGGGGGAAGAGCATGGTTTGAAATGCTACAGTTCATTTCACTAACGCACATTCAGACACATACTATAGCTAGCCAGTGTAGCCCATGTAGATGTAGATTGCTCTCTTTTGAAGTTTCTGTATAGCTTGCGGATCATCTCTGAATGTGTCACCACTAGTTCACACATTGTTCAGTATCGTAACTCTCCACACACACACAGAATTGAAGCTATAGTTATTGATTGTTTTATGCATATATGAGCGGTAGTTTTTGTTTGTGTATTAGCTGAGCAAAAGCAGTTCTTTGATCGTAATTTCTTTCCTTGTAAATGAGCAAATTGATGCTATGTGTGCATGCATACATCCCTCTGCCTGAATGACCGATATTTTGCAATAACTAAAACTTAATCTAGCAGTATTACTCATCTACAATCAGTGTATAAATAGCCACAAATTAAGGACTTGTAACATGGATCATGATTGTGCAATATATAGTACAAAGTGTACATTGTTAATGCAAAACTATACAGTACAGGTGTGTGAGTTGTATGTGGCTGGCTAAATGTGCTTTCTTAAGCCATCGCACCTTATCCTCACACACACACACACACACACACACACACACACACACTTACACACACACACACTCACACACACACACATACACATTCACAGAGGCTACTGGCATGGTGTGGTCCATGTTCACACACGGAGCATCCACGAGGTTGTGGATGTTGTTCGCTTTCTCGACGAGATAGCCACTCTAAACTGCATCAGACACGAGAACATCCAGCTATTCATGGGAGCATCTCTTGACATGCAGTGTGGTACCGTTGCCCTGGTGATGAGGTAAGCCCCCTTATTAGCTATAGTAATTAAACAAAGGAGGTGGGGACTGATGAAGTGATTTTGCAATAGTCTATTACATCATGATTACATCATAAATTCTGATATTTCCTAATCATTTAGGGACACGGTTTGCATCGAGTTATTGTATACAAACACTTCATGCATGCAACACCCAAGCTTCCTGCACACATGTATGACTGAACCGTATGCAACAGCTATTATGAACTGGTATGTATGTATATGTAAGCAGCTATGGGTTTCCCCCAGGATTGGGATTGTTGAATGCTTAACTTTCATGTACATGTAGAAAACAGCTGGAGCAGTTCATGGATTGAGTAACTGTCACATAGCTAGCTTAGCTGGAAATGACTTATCAGACAAACAGCCACAGTGGGTGTTTATGTAGCTGATGCTTGCATAAGTGTCACCACCACATTTGATAGTTTAGTCAAAGGGATAGATACACACTTCAGTGCTTCTTTAAACATTGACATGAGTACAGATACGTGAGATAATACACACATTCATACCTATATGCCTACCTAACACTATAGCAAAGAATTACATTGCCTTACAACATTTTGTGTGTGCCGTTACTATGGTGACCTCTGTACATGTGAGTATCGTATCAAAAGCTACTCACACACATATTATCATCATCATTATGCTTGCTTAGGCTTCTTACTTGTATAGACTGAGGTATGTATGTGTGCCTTAGGAATCGATGTTTTTGTTAGTATTTCAACACGTTTTTCCCCTTTGAAGCATGTGTACATCTTGCTCAAGCTTGCTAGCTAGCTGCTATGATAATCGTAAGACAGAAATTATCTTCATGTTCTACGTGTATATTAAAGTATGTTAGAAAAGAGCGAAACTATGATATCCTTAAGTGGGGGAAGCTTTCCAATCAGTCGGTTTGTCATCAGGAGACAGTGTGTACTGCACATGTGGGTTTTCACAGTAAACAGTTTGTTGTCCAATGACGAATAGTGGAAATATTTTGTTTTTATTTCTCTGAGAGATTATAGAGAGAACTGTATCTTTTGAAACATTGGGGGGAAATTTTTTTGAGTCAGTCAGTATGTGAGTCTGTAGCTAAAACTGTGTGTGTGCTTGTGGGTTTTCAACATAAACTGTTTTGTTGTTTAGATTTGCCAAAACATGGAAGTCAAATATTGCGATTGCTTGTTCAGCTTTTAGCTTTGGTTTTGGGGAACACATACGCAACATCTCTGTAGTTGTGTACCCTAATGCAGGATGATATGAATGGTGCAGACCTCTATAAGGAAGTTACTGTGGTATTGCAAAATTCAAAATTTGTCAGTTTCCCCTCATAGCTTTCAAGTTTCCCCCTAGCATCCAGCTTTCTATCTTTTGCTTTCCTATTGCCATTTCATATTCACACACCCACACCACACCCACACTCACACACACACACACACACACACACACACACACACACACACACACACACACACACACACACACACACACACACACACACACACACACACACACACTCTCTCTCTCTCTCAAAGTGAACTAAAAGGCTCTACTCTCTCCACTCGCCTTCACAAGCTCGGACACAACTTCACTGCTCCCTCAAAGACAAAAATTTTACGTCAAATCGCTGAGGTATGGTATTACAGCATAGTTAAGGTTACAGTAAACAGTTTCATGAATAATTAATTAGCATCAACAAAACACTCTGTATCTCATAAACAGGGTTAGCTATAAACTTTTAGTCTGTTCCAGCCATCTTCTTACTTGTGACTGTTTCTCCTAGTCGAGCTAACGCTTACTCGAATGGCATCTTCTGGTCTTGGTCCACGTGGGTAGCTTCAAAATGTTTTCACGTCAGTTTTTGCCTAGAGAGTGGCAGTCAAGCTATGACCTCCACTTCCAGCAGCAAGCTTTCAACACCCTTGAGGGCCACACGAAGTATTTTTGTTTCAAAACCACTCCGCTTTCAATCAAGAGTCGACAAAGTATCAGCGCGAGTGGCTCTTGGCCACACCATTGCACACAAAGTCGGCCATAGCTCGGGCATCAAACATGCTAAACAAAAGTTGAAACGTGTGGCCCTGCCCCTATCATTGTAGAATTAGAGCAGACCTTATATACGATCTAGTTGAGTTTTAACTACACAAAAACAGACGTGAAAATTTCAAGCGCCTTATGGCCCAATGTTTTGTATAGAGATAAATGTTCGTGCGCAGTGCGAAATTAAACTGTGTACCGTAACCTTAATAAGCTTTGTGTACCAGAATCAAATAAACACACACATCCTCCCCTCCCTCCCACGCACTCCTTTCATCTTGAACATAATCACTGACAGCTGCTTTACTAAATGAAACAGTTTCAGTATAATAGCATTATGTAACCCACCTCTGTGTACTTTACAAAAAAGCTAAACACATCCAATACACAAGCATCCTTCTTATCAGATCTGTCCTTTTGTGAAGCCTAACATATGTATAGTATGCTATGTACCTCTTTGTACATTAATGTGTACAGGGAATGGAGTATCTCCATGCTAAGGGAATTCCCCATGGTCTCCTCACATCGAGCTATATCACTCTCCACCATCGAGTCTGCATCTCCCTGGCCCCGCCCCACACTAGACACGCCCACTACTACTTTCACCCTCACCATCTCACCTACCTCCCTCCCGAGTGTGTACGACAGCTTCACGTCGTCCAGTGCTCCTCTCCCTCACCCGTATCCCCCACCCCCACCACTGTCCAACCAGGAGAGACCTCAACTCGACTCACCTCTCTTGGATCAATGAATTGTCTCACTTATGAAAGATCTGGTGCCTCTAGATTGAGAGCTCCTTCTAGTCCTTCTCTGGTAGCCATGGCAATGGGAGGTGGTGGAAGCAGTAAGCTTTGGGGGAAGAGAGGCAGTGAGAGCTGTGCTAGTGCTAATACATATGATGAGCAGTGCTGTCATATGGTTGGATCTCAGTTGAAGATAAAAATGCCTCCCACCGCAGCAGCTGACGTCTTCGCTTTTGGGTAAGCCCCCATAATTATTTAATTAGGAATTGAGTGCAAAAGAAACAGCATACTAAACAGATCATCCTTTAAAATAATATATTATAGCTGTATATACTACCAGCAATTTCTTCTATCTAGCACTGATCTGCATGAAAAAACTTAGTTTGGCTAGCTAGCAAAAATAAGTAGCTCCCTGCTTCATGCATAAACATTCTCTTCCCTCCAACTGGCCCACAGCACTGTTGTGTATGAGTTGATGTCTTTGGAGCAGCCCTACAAACACCTCCCGGCCGAGTGTGTGATTTGGCAAGTTGGTCAGGGCAAGACTCAGTCTGTGACTCTCCTACCCAAGGGTCGATTCAGAAACATCATTAACAGCTGCTGGAGAGAGAATCCACAGAAACGACCCAGTTTCACCCAGCTACTTGTCACCCTGGAAGAAACAGTGAGTATGCAGGAATGTTCTTAATTATTTGGCATGTGTGGAAATTTATTGCATGGCTAGAGAAAATTTTTTGCAAGGGTGAGCATTTTCTTGAGATATGATGTGACATAACTATTGCACCCCACCAGCTGCAGTTAGAAAATGTGATTTGCCATTTTTGGTGATAGCTACACTGATATTATCACCACTCTCGATATGAGGGTGTATCTATTAGAGCCACTATACTCTGACCTTTCCCCTAGGTTGTCCCAATCAGCTCAAAGAGTGTGTCCTGCTCCTCTTCGTCTCGTCTCAAGCCAAGCCACTCCCTTCCCTCTCTAAACTCTGCCTCCCTACCTCCTCCGACCAATCACTTCCCTAACTGAACACTATAACTTAACTTAATGTACTCTACAATGACCGTTGATCTCAAATTGTGACATCATCATTACATCGTTATAATATTATGAGAAGCATGGAGGATATCGATGCATGTTGGAGCAAGTGTAAAGACAATCTAAGGAGACACATGAACAATCACAACCAATCATATTGCAGTCCTCATGTCATATGACTGGACCATTCATAATTATTCAATTGAGCAAGGAAGAGCTATGCGCATTTCCAAGGAGAAATCTAGCTATCTACAAGACCATCATTCATTCACGACATGATCCTTACCTGGGTGAACCCTCATTATTTGTATGTGTGTCTGTATGTTCACTAGCTTATGTGGTGAATGCTTATGTCGATCTGTGTATGTATGTGTTTGCTCAGCTCAGATGAACTCTTGTATTGCACGATGTATGTCTGTCTGTATGTTCTCCGACACAGGATAATATGCCATAGAAGAACTGGACACTCCTTCATGGTCACTTATGTTGTCTGGTAATCTAGTTGTTGTCTTGTAAAACTGTCAACTTGACCTATTTATATACCTTGTAAAGATGTGTATGTAACAGGGTTATCATCATTCCTTAGAGATTAAGTTTTTAAGTGTTCAAAATTTTTAAACAAAACGGCAAAAAATAATAATACTGTTATTGTGACAATAAATAAAAAATGAGTCATTTTAGTGTGATGTGCGTAAAAAAATAATAAAACATAGAATCACATAAATAGCTCAACAGTATATATCACTTAGTTTGCTCTAAATGTTAATTGTTTAATAATCCATAACTAACAGACACATACTCATATTGTCGTAACATGAATTGATGTGACCCACACACACATGCACATACACACACCATAAATGGTGCACAAAAAAACATGGTCCTTAAGTCAGTATTCAGATAATTTAATTATAGAGATAATTAGTCTACACCTTCAAAGCCTTCTGTATTCTCGACGGCCAGGCGGAGCTTCTCTTTCAGTTCATGGTAGCTTCGGTATGGAGGGAGGTCAATGCGATTGAAACTGGAGGGGGGGGGCAACATGGAGTAACTGAGATTAAATTGAAATAAAGAGCCCTTACCATGTGTGTGCTCTGGGCAGGGATGTGGGTTCACCAAGTTTCTTAATGCAAAATTTCTGAGGTCCATTGCTCCCTATGTACATGCAAAAAATACACGATATTTTGATGAGATCACCATTACATCATCATCACATCACCATTATAACATACCGTGGAGCTCAGCAAAACCATTCATGGGTACTTTAGATGTTCCGGTAACAAACTGGAGCAGCCTGGCTTGCATTTCATTATCAAAATTCTCCACAGCCTTCCAGAACCAGATGATGACATTGTCATTGGGGGTGTAGCCATTAGCATAAACCGTGTGCTTACGCCAGTCATCAACACTGATCTCAGCAAGACCACAAAGAAGGTACTGGAGGGAAGGGAGGGGGGAGGAGAAGAGAGAGAGAGAGAGAGAGATGAGTAGTCTAAGCTGAGACTAAACTTAAAAGATATCTTACCTCCATTTCCCTTTCGTCAAATACTTGCAGCATTTTCAGATTAAATATGTCATTAAAACCCTAACATTAACATGAGGTGGATAAATCAATACCATATGAACAACAGAGACAATCTATGACTGTATCTACCTTTTTGATAGCCTCCATCTGCTTACAAATTCTGTCTTCAAAACGCCACTTCATCAGCAGTCTGTATAACAAGAGAAACAGAAGTATATAGTGTTGATAAACTCATGGGCTGGAACCAGCATCAAAATAGAACAGAAAATAACAGAGGGTGAGGGGGGAATTCTCTCCTCCCTTCCTTTTTCTATGCAGCTGACATGGAAATGAAAATGTGGAAACATTCGTTTTTATTTCCCAAACTTCTGCCCAGTGCATCATTTCAGCATTCAGCAGTATTGACAAATGGAGGGAAAGACTCTTTTTTCCAGATAAATACCCCCAATCACAACTTACGAGACATATTCCTTTTTGTTGCTCTCAGTGACGTCAATATCTGCCCCGCCCGGCTTCAAGTCCACCTCCTCAACCTGCATAGGGGGCAAAGGTCAACAATACTGAAACATTCAGCAGCTCAATAAGCCTTTGATTATAACATCATGTACTGTATAGCGGGAAATTTTGGCGAGCATTAAATTCAGCGAAACAGTCATCAGAATGCATTGGTGGATTTTAAATTTGGCGATTGCGAGTGCCTCCACATAGAATAATAGTGCATGAAATAATATTGGCGGATTTTAAATTTGGTGATTTCCCGCAAAATCGCCAATTCACCAAATTAAAAACCTTGCCAAAGTTTCCCACAATATGGTATTCATATACGTATGCAAGAAGCTTAGTATTGCCATCCATACCTGTCCAACAAACTCTCGGCTTGCTGAGAAGGTGAGACAGAGAGGTTCAGGGTCATTCTCAAGAATGTACTTGACACTGTTATAAAACTCCATGTCAACATATTCCATGTCATTGAGGGTGATCCTTTTGCTAAGAAGCATCTTGTAAAATGGACGGATGAAGAAAGCTGTAGATGAACACATCCAAAAAGGAAGTAGGAGGTAATAATAAATTTCGTATAATACATGTACATGTACATGTACATGTACATGTACATGCATGTGGTGGATGTAGCAACATGCATCATGTATGCATATCGCTGGAGAAGCATAGAAGTTTAGAAGGTGAGGGATAAAAGGTACATGCAATATTACTGATTGAATCATCTAGCTAGGACTGATTCACTGACCATCCAGCAATCTCTGGTGATAGACAGCCATGCCCATGATTCGACCTATGAACCTGAAGTACTCCAAATGATGCTCGTTACAGAAACCAGAGTCAGGATTGACTTGAAGAGTGTAGTTATCACTGGGGGGGAGTAATCAATTTCACAGTGGATTGGTAAAGGTCGTCACATCAACTTACCCAGCCGAGTACTCAAAGAGACCATAGTAAGGGTTGAACATTTCGTGAGAGAGAAGAAAGAACCATTCCCTATGGAAAAGAAGGAGAGAGGAAGAAAAAGCATATCAGAGGGTGCTTTATCTAAAATTCACAACTGGGAGGTTCTGTAGTTCTTAATAACATGCAGGTGCTAGTGTGTGGTAATAGGCGGCTCTATACTTGTATTTAATTATAGCTGCCTCACTTCCATTGGATATCCCAGTCCTGGTTAATTTCCATGACATCCCAACTTCCCAAGTTCACAGATATAGATAGATACCAGGGGTTCCCTAACCACTAGCCAAATTAGCCATTTACTACTGTATCCTTCACTTTGGCTATTACTTTCTGGATTGAGTAGCCAATTTTTGCCATTACAACCTGCCTTTATTGTCAACAGTGGTTGGCAAATGGCTACAAGATTTTGTAAGCTTCGGGAACCCCTGGATACACGTTGTATACCAAAAAAAAACGTACAACTATGCATAGGGCACAGTAGGTCAACAGCTTACAGATTCACTAAACTATCTAACCTATACACAAATAGGTTTGTACTATAAGTACACACAGTTACCTGGACACGCCTCCATAATCCAGCCCCTTCTCCCCATCAAACTTGACCCAAAGCCTTGTCTTAAAGTGATCTTTGTTCTTGCATGTCATCACTGCTCGGTATGAGTCCTCAAACAGGTTGGTTCGCTTCACAGGGATCTCAAAAACTCGAGGAAGGTCACTCTGAAACAAACAACACAATAAAAAAAAGATAAATCTAACTCTTTCAAGTACATCATATCTTTAAAAAACTGTCTTTCCATATTTTTGGTACGTAAAAGATATTTCTTGAACAATGTATATATTAAGTCCTGTCTACATGACACTGTATAATTGTACGTTAACTTTACTTTTGAATATTATGACAAACAAAAGTGCTCACTGGTTTTTTGGCTGCTAGTTGTTTTCTCAAGTTCTCTATCTTTAGTTTATAGTCTCTGGAGTAGGGCTGAACTGCAGCTGCCTGCTTCTGCTTCTGAATCAAACGAGGATCCTCCCACTGGGTGGACTTTGTGTCTGGAGGAGAGGAGAGGGAGGGAGGGAGGGGGAGAGGGAGACATGTAAATCATATTTTGTGAAGTTGACATCAACTTACTGTGATCGATGAAGAACTTTCTACCATCACCAAGTATTCTGACTTCCCAGTTTGCCTGTGTGTGTGTGTGTGTGTGTGTGTGTGTGTGTGTGTGTGTGTGTGTGTGTGTGTGTGTGTGTGTGTGTGTGTGTGTGTGAACGCGTGAATACATTAGATTAGCTGCTATCATCCATTATACATCTTTTAATACCACTATCTCACCGGCAGTGGTCCAAGATCTCTTGCAGGCTGCTGTGAGTTGGAGTTTGGTGCTCTTGGTGAGCCACTTCCGTTTGATCCTAGAGCGATCATCGACTGAGGCCTGGCCGGACGATTAGGAGGACTCTACGGTACATAAATGAACAAGAATGCATAACAACATGTGAACTACATGTAGCTGATGCATACTTGCAAATGGAGTCGCACAAAAGTATGCTCGACATCCATGCGTAATAAATTCAATGAATTACAGATAGTTTAGCTGCTTTTGTGTACAGTTTTAGCTTTATAAGTTGAGCTAATACATAATTACAGGGGTTTACCCATTGTGTCTTTTTTGTATTGTGGTCAATGTAGAAGACTTTCCCCCCAGCAGTCCGCCTCCTCTCCCAACCTGGGGGAAGCTCCTCCTCAGAGGGGGCAGAGGTCACCTCGTTAGGGGTAGAGGGACGGAGGGGTGTGGTCGACGGAGAGATCGAGGAGCCTGTGGGCCGTGGCCGAGGGATCACGGAGGTGGACGTGGAACGGGGTGGCTGTACACAAGGAGTTAAATTTATAATATTACTGCATTATATGCCACTATTTTTCATGTAAGTGACCTACTAAGCATACGCACACACACACACACAGAGCTGGCCTCACCAGTGGAGGAGGAGTGCTATTAGCATTATTGACAGCATTTGAAGATGAGCTTCTTGCACTAGCCAGTGGTGATAAAGAGTGTGATGACTGTGACGACTGTGATGTCTGTGACAAATCGAGGACTGACTCAGCGTTTGACATCCCTGGATTTCTTCTTGCTAGAGTCTGAGCAAGCCGACGTCTTCGATCAGACTCCATCTGCGCTCTGATCTCTCCAGCTGGCTGGAGGTTGGCTCTGGTTGGTCGCTCCCATTGTGTGCGTCTGTTGAAGTGGTCAACGTAGAATGTGCGTCCGTTTGCATCCTGCCGCTCCTCCCAGCCCTGGGGGAGGGGCTCCGAGTCGTCATTTTCGTTGTCCACCATTACCCAACTTTCACTCTGCAGAAAAAAAGAATTTTTAATGCTGGAGGAAATTTCAAAGGAGATATTTAAGTAAAAACTTTGATTATGTACAGTAGTATAGCAGTATATTTCAGAAGATCTCTCTATTGGTATTAGGCTAAGGCAAGATCAGAACAGTCACCTCCTGCTTACCATCTGTCTTGAGATTCCTCCATTGCTGGAGCTGGAGCTAGGACTGCTGGCGTTGGGACCAGTTGCACCCTGAACTAGCTGAGCTGTGAAAAACAAGAAGAAATGAAAGGTGAAGACACTAAGCTGCTTAAACAATAGGTACATGTATTGATAGGAAGACTGTGCTACAATAGAGATTGACATTGATATTGATTGATACTGATACACGAGTATTTATCAACAAAGCCACTCAGAGGTCACTGGGGTCACCGACTCACCTAGGTTGTTGATGCCTGCCCCTGCTCTCGGTGGAGGATTGTTGTAGTAGAGAAACTTGAGACTCAGATTGCCACTTACTCGAGATTTTCGACTGGAAAGGAAGGATAATTTTAAGTATCAAATCCTTTCTCTCTCTCTCTCTCTCTCTCTCTCTCTCTCTCTCTCTCCTTCCCTCTCCCTCACCTTCTAGGCTTTAGTGGGTAAGTCACTTTGTTCCCGTGCTGCAGAATATCTGCCTTCCTCATCTCGATTGGCATGTGCTGCAGCTTAAAGTGGAGCTTCCCAAGAAAGTTGTCTCTGGTCTGTTAAAAGTAGAGAAGAAAGGTGGGAGTGAGTTGTTCAGTGTGTGTATGAGTCACCTGTGAACAACCTGGGATGGCAATGGGCCCCAGGCCAACATCAAACCGCCCTACATAGACTGCTAGACCATCACGGAGTCACAACATAGCATTACGCTAGAACTATGGAAAACTGGAACCATTCTAATATGGAGACTATTTGGAGCAGCTTAGTAAAGCATCCTAATTAAAGGAGGTACCCTTAATATCATTTTGAATTTAAGCAATACTTAATAGTAGACTCTTATCATGATAAAATAAGTGTTACACCATAGCGGATATGCTAAATTAGTTAGGGTCTAATTCCTGACGTGATCACATAATATGGTCACATTAAATTGGTATGAAAGTGAGCTTTGAGGCAATAGAGATACACGCTGGTTCTGCCAAAATCTAGAAACTAGCATACACATCTCTCTGGTCATACTTTAGTCACCTAGTAGCCACACACTCTAGACAACTCACCAATCTCTTGTTATCAAAGACCTCAAGCAGGAGAGAGTCTTCATTATGGTTGATCTGTAAATCGGAGAAAAGAAGAGGGAAAGAATAAATCAGGACTTATAACTACAGCAGCTAGTCTTACACTAGCAACGGTTGGCTGGTCTACTATTGACAGTAGCCATTTCTTTATCATAAGAGGGTGGATGGGAGTAACTGGGTGTTGATATTGGGTTCTAATTGTATGCTGTCAATAGCATCCACTATGTGCTCTGTGTGTGTGTGTGTTTATTGCTTTTAAACATCAATTAACACGTGTGGAAAAATCTGTATAAATGAAGCCAAATGCATGCATTTCCACTGTTGTATGTTATGCATATATGTTGGCATCAGGTGACGATGTCACCCCTATTTCCTTATAAGGAAATCCTTGCTATGTCTATGAGGGTGACTGTAAATAGATCAGTAGTTAGGTAGGAGAGAGGGAGGGAGCTGATCTAATTTTTCACTACACACACACACACACACACACACACACACACACACACACACACACACACACACACACACACACACACACACACACACACACACACACCTAATGTATTGCATCACCAACATGAGACCAATATTATTAGGCAATACTATACACATCACACAAATTATTTTCCCTACATACATATCTTGGAAGATGAAACCTGAATTCTATGTATGTATAAGCCCAGTCACCTATAAGACATGACACCTACTCTTAACCTAATATAACTAAGAGCTTAATGGAGCCCCCACTTCAAAGAGAAGGTAAAATACGATAGCCTTACACTGTATATAGCTACATAGCTAGCTTTGAGGCAACACAGTGTATGCATCTTTAAGCAAAAATTAATCATCGCATGCTTTTGGGGATTTGCTGGTGAAATTCCCCACCAATGCCATGTCAGCAAAACAAATCCATAAAAGATTAATAACATTTCATGGCCCTGCTAACTTGTACAAACTCTAGCCATGCTTTTGTTGCACTGGTAGTTCCACATGGCTAAACCTGGAGTTCCACTAGCTCAATTATTCACAATCCCATGAATGTCATGTGACCTCAACACACACAAACAAAACATGTATGTACCGACATATGGTCAACCCTATATGGCAAGGCCATCACCATCAATACCTTGAACAACATTATGAAGTCATTTCAACACAACACAAAACACTCACAGAAAACGTTGTGAGCGTACCCTGTATGCTGCTACATGTACATACACATGTACATGCATACAAATATCTCTATACTATGACACTCGCATAGTATAGCAGTCACAATGAGGCAGTGAGTGAACTAACTATGATAGTACAATATAATGTCATAGCCATCCTGTTAAAATTCTAACCGACACAACTCTGAACTTTGCATCCCTATAAAACACATCTATCTCTCCACATGTAAGCCTTGAATTCACTCCACACATACACTATTATACACACAGCTAACAGGACCGTAACTAAAACACATGTAGCAACTACACACAGCACACTGATGCATGTGCAGGGAAAGTCTTCACAAACCCCAACAAGGAACTCATATCACTCCACAAAGGAGAGTGTAAACTATCCATACCCACACTATTGCACGGTATTAAAGCTGGCTGTACATGTATGCAGTAAGTTATACAATAGAAGGATATTCCTTCTGGAATAAATCCTACACAGCCTATAGCATTGCGTAAGGCTACTTGCTGAGCATGATTCATGTGACTGGCTTAGTTGCAATGCCATACACACACACACACACAAAAGTATAGCCTGAGTGTAAACTAAGCTAGTAAGGCCAGTAATCCAAGCCAATTCTACTGAAATATGGTATAGGGATCACTATCGTGCATGTGTGCGTGCACAGCTGATGGGGATAGTGGTGTAGTGTGTCTTTATTATATAGAGCATGTATGTATGCTATTTGAAGTCAGGCACATGTCAGATTTTGGCCTCCTCACATGGTAGGCCAGCCTCAGTGCTAAGACATAATAGCTTGAACAAAGAGGAATAAAGGCACAGAGTTTATTATCCAGCCTTTGTGGGCTAAATAATCCTCTTTGTGATAGCCCAGGTCTAGCAAAATATGCAATACCATGCAACTGCACGTAACTGTGATACACTCAATGTCAACACTGTAGTGATCTGCACAAATTCAAGCTACATTACGTGCTAACCTCAGACTTGTGGCTGTATTGGGTAGACAGTTGTTTCTCTGAAATGATAGGCGATCTCGATATGCATACAAATGTATGTTTACACATGCTATAATCTGTCCCCTTATCTACACTAAACTGTACACAGACATCCAAAAACACGATAGCTAAAAAAATCTATAGAAAATGGACATTCAAAATGGCCCAATGTTACTGTGTTATATTATCATTCTGCTCACACTCATATGGGCACAACTGTCACACTCGAAACATTTTGATCACAACACTGCCTAAGTATACACAACGTTACGATAATCATAGCTAGCCTCTGGCACACAGTTTCAAACTCCAGTAAGCTCTTCCATGTAGCTTTGTAAGGTAGGGAGGGAGGGGGAGTTCACACATAACCCCCTTAATATGTTCATGAGTTAAAAAGTGTCCCTATTCAATGAATACCCATATTGCACACAATACTTAACCCTATACCATTTACAGGTAATAGCAAACTGCTGTACATGTGCGTGCCAGTATGCTTGATAACATATTGAGCTACAAGCTCTGGGATGATTGTACATGTCCGGCTTATACTCACACAGCCATTTAGACCAAGAGGCTGGGAGGGGCTTTAGAGAGTCTGGTACATGAAGAGCTAATGGGAACAGCTGTCAAAGCATGTGTAAAGCACATCAGGCAGCATTTGAAGTGATGTCATTGGACCGGGCGGCTGCATAAACATCCCCACACTGGGCTTTCCTTATATGGAAGGTAATTAACGGGTGGCCCGAGGGAGCTTCTCATGAATAACAACACACACCACACAGACAGAGCATCAAAAATAGCACCACCCATTGGTATTGGATATTGCTAAACCATGAATTTAGTCTCTCCCCTTGATTTGACCTATTTTATAACACTGCATAGGTCAGTTTTGCTGGGGGAAAAAAGCCTCAGGGAAATTAGTGTCCCAATTAAAGGAGGTCTCCTCATTTTAGGGAAATTTTGTACACCACTCCGTGCAGCTAGGATCAGGCATAGTGTGTAATGATTAAAGGAGGTCTCCTCATTTTAGGGAAATTTTGTACACCACTCCGTGTAGCTAGGATCAGGCATAGTGTGTAATGATTAAAGGAGGTCTCCTCATTTCAGGGGTGGTTTATTAAGCTTGTCTATGTAGCTAGGATCAGGCATAGTGTCCTGATAGGAGGAGGTATGCTTGCTTAAACGATACACTCTTAGGAGGATGTAGAGCGTGTGAAGTGATGTAGCACTTACATTATTGAAGATAAATACTTCCTTCCATTCAGGATTCAGTGTCTGCAGGGAGAGAGAGAGAGAGAGAGAGAGAGATGCAACACAATAAGATCAGTCATGTGCCACACCCTTCTCTACATCTGGTCGGTCAAAAGCCACACATCTCCCACACTCACCAACACCATAACATTATCATGGGCTCAACACAGACATAATACCACACACACATGACCAATGGACCCTATAACAAAGCTATCAACTAAACCAAAGCTCTATCACTTACTCGAAGCTAAAAAGCGTAAAAATAACATCTGGATAGTAATGTATCCATGATTATCTCATCAGATGAGTGGCCAAAAAACTATTACCCGTAAAAAAGTATCACAGAGATTAGGACATAAGCTATTTGCTGTGAATATACGCAGTGCAAATGACTTGGATACATGGGTAAACCCCACCACACGAGGCTACACACACACACACACACAATCCTATCTATGTAGCTATGCAAGTAAATGACCCATCAATTCTGCAATAATGGATTCATGCTATATGCGTACATGAACAACTAATTTCCAAAATTTGCCTATTGTTCTCATAATGTGGGCAATTAGCTGATAAGCTCGGCGGAATTATGGACTTGAGTTTAGTGCCATATTATTAGAGGCAATAGTAGCAAGTGAAGTCTGAAAAACAGCCTACACACACGGCTGATCAACGCCTCACACCAATTCATAAACATTTTGGTATCCTGTTTCAAGCATTATTCATACAAACAGCCACTACTGCAAGATGTACACATCTACACTGTATAGTAGCAATGGTACTTACATTTTTCTTTTTCTTTGTGTTGTGTGTCTGAATGGATTTGTTCTTCCTCCGCAAGGTAAGTCTGACATAGGGATCACTAGTGTGTGTGTGTGTGTATGTGTAATACATGCTAATAGTAGGTGTAAATCCAGGTGTGTGCACTCAGATGTGTACACACACACTCACACATACATGTACACACTACATAAAATTACGCAAAACAAGTTGTGGTCATTAGCAATATCAGGATGATGATCACAAATCACACACTGCAGGCATAAAACTTACAGCTTTCCTTCCCAGGCTGGTATATATAGCATGGGAGCAAAGGAATGCTACTGAGAGCTATAGAGGAAGCCAGATGGATAGCTCATGGATCATTGGCACTACTAAAGCAGTCCTACCTCCCCCTACAAAGCTTTGAAGTACGCTTTAGCAAGCCAGCTGCAACTGTACCACAGTAAACAGTGTTGACACAGCCATCTAGTATCACACACGCACATGAGCTAATGTAATTATACTTGAAAGGAAGAGAAACTGAGATCATGGAATTATTAGGCACTTGGCCTCACAAATTTTTGACAGTCTTAGACCATTTTAACCAGCCAAGGTATGGGCAGCTAGTGTGTGTGTGTGTGTGTGTGTGTGTGTGTGTGTGTGTGTGTGTGTGTGTGTGTGTGTGTGTGTGTGTGTGTGTGTGAAGCAGCTGTCAAAATCCATCCAAGTTCTGTATGATCACCACGTCTATTAGAATAATATTTTGTAGTATTATTGCCTACCTTAGCCCAAAGATATCTTTCTTATAGAGACCAACTGCACCCAAAACCAACACATGGAGACAAAGCTGTGTGTACAAGAGAGAGTGTGTGTGTGTGTGTGTGTGTGTGTAGGGAAGAGAGGTATCCAACGTATGGTCACAGCTACATGACCCACTGTCCCCCCCATCCATTCACTAGTGGTCACACTGGCTACAACACCTGCCAACGGGTGACACTGCTATGCGGTGTGAGGCATTTGTACATACCCTACAGGCGAGGTAGCTAAAAGCTCTGAAATGTCAACCCCCTCGTGGTGTTTAATATAGAACACCAAAAATTATACATTTATGAGATCACTTACTGGTTCATTGGACGACACCGCCATCTTTTACACTTAGCGACCTTCCGATTTCGCTGCTAAAAAAGAAAAAACAGAGCGTAGACCAGCTAGGCTCTTCTCGTTGACTTGAATAGCTTTCTCAAACTCTTATCTTGCGGGTCAGCTTTCCATTCACCTTTCTACGGCCGCTGGGTGTTCACTGGGAACTGTGCGGTGTGCCAATGGCTACCGACTATTGTTTTCGGTTAAGAACTTCACTGGCTTGTTTGCGGTGGCCTGCTGAATGTTATTTAATGTTTTAAAAATTTTCACGGGTGCTAACGTCACACCGGGAATTTGAGGCATCTAGTTCGAATAATTAGACAAATCGACCTTTGACCTTTTCACACCACGTAATGACAAAAGTGAAAAAAAAACACGCACACAAAACATCATAATAACAAAATTAGCACAAACTTTTCTGGTAAAATATTTAGCACCATTTACAGGCCATGCAAAGCTTTTTTGTCAAAACAGCAAACCAAAACATTAACTAAGAGCTGCTTTTTTTTCACTTGATGGTGGTTCAAGTTCACCTCTGGCAGCTTTGATCTCGTCAGCACTCACTAACGAAGGGTCCTTGGCACAATACCTCGTCCCTTGGAATGTCATTAGATGAATCTATTAGAATAATAGCATAGAATTTTATGCTAAAAAAATGAGAATGTTGTAACGGACCTGAATCATGAGATTGACCTCGTTGCTACGAGAAAGGTAGGGGAAATTCCCTCCAGACTTGAGATGGGCTCTCTTGGCGTCGGGATAGCATTTGTACATCTCCTCTTTGCATCGCTGAGATAATGCTGACTCATCAAAAACCTTGGTGAAAAGAATAGTTGGTCTTTCAAGTTAAAAAGTAACATAGACTGCAGTGGAAAGCTTACATCCATGATTGTGACGTAGACATCTCTTAGCTTCTGAGGCTCAACATAGTTATCAGTGCAGTTCAGTGTTAATCTGGAGGCTAGCTGGGATCGCTCTAACGTGTCCAGCTAACAAAAAAATATGCCAAAGATTGAGACAGCATCTAGCTATATAGTGATATGAGGCTACTTGTACTCACTCTCTCCACCATGAAATCGATGGAGTTTGCAACGCTGATTTCAAGATCTTCACTTGGTAGGTTCATCAATATCTGACGTTTTAACCAAAATCCAGGCATCGCCCAGTACCTGAGAAAGATAGAAATTACACCTCAATAGCTAAGCACGACGAGCTGTACTGATTAGAAACGGAACATGCATGTACACTACTTTCAAAAGCTGAGATTGTATCTATAAGCACAAAGCATAGACCTATCACTAACTTGCACTATCTTATCCTATACTATACTGTTTCCATAATTATAGTATTCAACTTACGCTTTTGCTGACTTTGTCTGTTTAAATGCAGTGGTGTCTGTGAAACCATTGCAAAGGAACAGTGAGTGCACGCGAGGACATCTAAATGTTCTCTCTGCAAGCTTCTGACCTAGGAATGCTCCTAGAGATGCACCCAGTATGTGTACCTAATAATACAACAGTGAGAGATAACAATGGGGAAAACCCTCTAATTGATCATTCATTATGCAGTGTACAATGAACATAAGGAAGCGTTGTACATGTACATATACTTTAAGAGTTTTTGCATTTAAATGTAGTGATAAAGTTTAAGTGCCTTACTCTGTCCAGCTCTAGATGATCCATGAGTTTTAGGAATCCATCACAAAACTCATCCACACTCCAGAACACAGGGTACTCCACCTGCGGTAGTGTATGCAGTCAGAGTCTTATAAGGAAATTGATGTTCAAGTACATGTGCAAATATTATGCAATACTAGCATGCAGAGCCGAATCACCACAGCAATGATTATAGCGATACTGTTGCAAGATTAGGTATTGTACTGCTTTAGGAAATACAAAGAGAGTAAGCAAACGCCGATCAGGGAGGGAAGTGAGCAATAAAGGGCTTTACTATCACAGTATCAGCAAATCTGGAGGAAGGAACTTGGGTGGGGTGATGTACAGAAGGATCATCTTCAACCAATCCCAAACCTAGCCTGCTCAAGCACACCTATTATGATATAGCCATGACAGCTACATGGTATTCTTACGCACAGAGATGACTCTGTATCCAACTGTTGTGAGATCAAGGAGTTGTCTGAAGAAGACATCTGCAGTGCCACAGACTGGTGGTAGGCACACTAGCGGACTCCTGACATGCCTAGGCCCTGCATCATAAAGCGTCCAAGTCTGACTGGCCTTATCAACAATGATCTGAAAATTGTGGGTGGAGATAGAAAAAAAGAGCATGATATGCAGTTTTAGATAGAAAGAGGTTATTTCTTGCATGATGTAAAGACCTCTTTCTAAGTTTGATCTCTTTCTGGTATGATAAATGTCATAACAAACGACGTCCACGTTAGCCTAGCTAGATCTGATGAAATACTTTATAGACCCACCTACTAAATGAACTGTGGTCAGTTTGTGGGTGCTCACCTTTCTCTGCGGTATGGAGCTCCTGAATCTGCTGTACTCCTCAGAGGCTGTGATTGGATCTGGACCACTCAGACTCATCTCTGCCAAACGTTCAGATGTCTTCCAAAATCACGGCTAGCTAACTGCGTTGAACACAATGCTCCATTTGCAAGTTCACCCACGTGACCGGCCGCATGAAAAATATACTGGGCGGCCCGCGTGGAGAAGTTAATTTTTGGCAAATTTTCACGGACAAACGTCAATATTTTAGCGATAGTGACGTCACCGAGAGGCGGCGGTCTCGATCGACTGATGGCGTTTGTTCGGAGTGTGTGCCGTATGCCTTTACGTTCTTTGAGCTGGTCTAGGGCGGTGGCTGATCAGAGGCTCTATTCCAATGCCGCTACGACCGGAGAAGAAAACACGAGTATCGTGAAGAAGAGCGAGGGAGAGGCAGTCGCTGAGTACGTAGCTCCCGACCAACTGGTGAGTAGTAAACAAACGGAGTAGTGGATGTAACTATATGTAGGGAATAAGCTAACAACTCTATTAAACCCATTGCTTTGATACTAGTAAAAGTTTTCACACAGCTCGTAGGCCATAGTGCTTGTGTGTTTGGAAAGGGGTCGTCAAATAACAATGCATCTTGCAGGTGAGAGTGAGTGACCTTAGTGGCATCCCCAGTGAGCAGCTAAAGCGAGTGGCCAGGATCTACATGCCAGCCCGAAATGCAATGCAGTCAGGGACCAATGCCACACACACATGGAACCTGGAGTTTGAGACACAGGAGAGATGGGAAAACCCCCTAATGGGATGGGCTTCAAGGTAAAGATACTAGCATACTATACTGGTATGAACAGGGAATGGCACCTTTAATTTTTGGTGATTTTGTGATGGGATTGGAGAAGATCTACTATGTAAATGTGAAATTTCACCTTAGAAATTTGATTTCTTTTTCCCCTTTCAGTGCTGATCCTCTTTCCAACATGCTACTTCAGTTTGATACAAAAGAAGAGGCCATTGGTTTTGCAGTAAGAAATGGTAAGCTAGCAATGAGATTGACTTTAATTTGTGCTTTGACCTGTGTTTGGTTGGTACAGGGTGGTCATATGAAGTGGAGCAGCCAAAGAAACCAAAAATGAGACCAAAATCATATGGAGCAAACTTTTCATGGGACAAGAAGACTAGAGTATGCTCAAAATAGACACCATACCGTACACTTCATCAACTAAGAAGGTCACATGACTTGATAATGACATCGTGAAAATATGTAAATATTGTGCTAAAATAGTTGTTTCTCTCTGGGGTCATCGGGTAGAATACTGACGGTAGCCTCACCATGGCCACATAAATCACACTCCATAGTGTACTCCTAGAGGTAAAAAATTATCTTAAGAGTCGACTTGGCCAGCAACATTGTGCAGTATAGCAATCAGCCATAGCTACCTGATAGTCCTCATCAACTGAGAAGGAATACTGATGTACTGCTATCACATGGCCACACTCTCTGCACACATCTGTATTACAAATAATAATGGTACTCAACTACTGAAGTTTAAAAGAAGTCATGGTGGTATACACACGTTTGTAAGTGATGGTCTCCTCACTGCCTCCCTCCTCTTCCTCGCTATTCTTCTCTGCTGCATCAATAAAGCTTTTGCTCTTACATGCATGACAGCCAGCGTAGTTGAGCATGTACACACCAACTTCAAGGCAAGTGCTACCCTGTGAAATATTAATAGCAGGCCAAAAAATGAAGTTACGCACACTTTAGCACATGGATACAAGCTATTTTACAATGTCCTGGATTGCATACCTATAACAGTATGGCAATTTACCCGATCAGGCATTCTTTCCTTCAAACAGTTGACACACATGGTTCTGTTGCCTCTATCTTCTAAATAGAGCTCACCGAATACAAGGTAGGTGTGCTTTATTTGGAATTATCAACATGACTGAAGATTCTGCTGTACCGGTGGAAAAGAACTTCCGATCTTCTTATTACAAGAGCCTTGGCTTTAGACAAGACGAGAAAACTCTCACCCAACTAGAGGGAATAATCAAGGCCGATATCATTGGTAGGTCAATTGATCACACATTTTTGTGGTTTATTGGTAATGAGCCACGCCTATTTGCTGGTTATTTTCACCTGTGTGCAGATCTGACTGAGCTGAGAGCGTTTTGCTTGAAGTACACACTGGCATCTTGCTACAGGAGTACAGTATGGAAGGTGCTAACAGGTGATAATTTATGTTGCTATAATTTCTATAATTATAGTGTTGTATGATAAAAGTAGTCCGAACCCAGGCTCTCTTTCATTTTTGCTACGCTGATAGTAGATGTCTACTGATGAAATGTTGAGTGTGATTTACTTTGTTGGCCTTGAGGAGTAATGTTGCTATTCTCTACCTTTTTTAGGAGTGGCTCCTGTGCATACAGATGAAGACACTTCTTCATTCGTGAGAGAGCAAA
Source organism: Stappiaceae bacterium (assembly GCA_964291365.2). Classification (GTDB taxonomy): domain Bacteria; phylum Pseudomonadota; class Alphaproteobacteria; order Rhizobiales; family Stappiaceae; genus JBDWFY01. The sequence goes on along the minus strand of OZ219963.1, from coordinate 63,912 downwards.
AGCGCCAACAGTACAGAGACCTCAAGCATGCACTACAAGTCATGGGTAGAATAGAAAGTCCCTCTACCAGCAGCAGCAGTAGCGGTAGTAGTAGTGCTAGCCTGCGTAGGAGAACATTAGCGGGGGATCAATCTTTGATAGTGAGAAATACTCTACCACCTTCACAAGCCTCACTGACTACAGCTTCACAGCCTCCACCACCCTCCCACATCTCCTCACCACAGTCACATCTGACAGCCACAGTGGGCCAGCTGTCTTCATCTTTGAAAGCTTACTCACCTGATAATAGAGAAGATACCAGGAAAAGTTATCTATCTGCAATGATGGATGGGCCAGTTTCTTCAAAATGTTCAATTCTGCCTGAACACATGGTGCTGATGTATCTTCTTGAAAACAACCGGCTGCTTTTGTCCAGTGTCAACCAAATGAAGCTTGAAGCACAGGTTAGCCTTAGAAAGCACAGGATCACCTACCTAGATTTTCATGTATGAAGAGACACAACTATTATCAATAATAACTCTCGCTGTAGTTGAACCTGAGTTCTATTGCTAGAGTAATGCTGCACCTTTTTGATTTTGAAGAGTCAGAGAGCGATATTTACTGGTTGTTCTCAGGCTTTGCAAAACAGTGGGAGATGAAGCTAGCCAACGTAGACAAAATGGTAGATCTAGCTAAGTACATGGAACTATAACGTTTACCATGCATACCCATTTCCTTCGTTAGAGAGCCAGTGTTTGTAGCCACCTGAGGGAAGCTGATTTGGGTCTGTACAGCCACCTGAAGGACATTAATGCACTTGAGGATGGAATTCCTTATGAAATGTATGTTTTTGTGGCTATATGTACATAGCAGTATCAGGCATGTGCTGTTCTTTAAACTTTTTCCACTGATGGAATATCATCGTTACACTCCACAGGTGGTTTGGTCGATGTTTTGCAAGTGATTTATCTGAATCTGCTCTTAAAACGTATGCTGGGGGGAAAAAAATGATAATAGAACTTTATCTGTATCATTGCCATTAACTTTTCCTGATTTGCAGTGTGTGGGACAGGGTAATGGCTGGTTCTAATATGGTTGTGGTGTTTGTAGCTGTTGCCGTTCTACTGTCAGCACGGAAACAGCTGCTCTCTCTCAGAATGGTGCGGGACATCAGACAGCAGCTAGATTCAGTAAATACAGCTACAGCAATTTACAGTATTATTATGAATCATGTCTCTATCATTTTATTATAAATAGATTTGCAGAGACAATCTCCCTCTCATTGTAAACCAAGCCCTGGAGATGTGGGAGTCATCTGGAAGCCCTTTAGAACCAAGATAAAAAGTGGCAATCCGGTGTGATATCCTGATTCCTGAAGCTATGCGGTGGACAGACAAACCTTCGACCTCACTGCTCTGTGTTGCCTTAGTATATCACATTATGTGATATTGTGACCGTCACAAACGTTTGCATAATAGCAGTGGCACACAGGGAGCTCTAGTATCAGAAATAAATCAACGAAAATCAGTCTCTTTTGTAGCTTGATAATTCTCAAAGACTTAAATAACTTACTGTGCACCCCCCCCCCCCCATGCGTGCAACTTGAACTTATACAATATGCTGTATAATATTATGTCATAACGTGTGCTGTGGTATTGGCCTGTTTATTATCATAGCACCTTCAGGACTATGACAATACATACTTCCGTTACCGAGATGCTGCTGAACATGATAATTACTAAGTATAAATACCAATTTTGTACATCCTATGCGTCCAGCAGCAGAGTAGTATAGCGGTCAGAGCCTCGATTTGTATAATGCGGTGGTCCAATGTTCGATCCTCGCCTCAAGGTCAAGCTTTTCTTTTTTCTTTTCCCCATAGCCATTATACACAACTATAGCTATGTACGAATATAAATACCAAATTTAAACTAATATGAGCGTGGCCGGCCTCTTGGCTCAAGCGATTGCGTCAAGGATCCGTGAGCTACACTGGAGGGGGGAAGACGGGGCCTAAACACCCCGCAAGGTTCCTGGGAAAAAGGGGCTCTTCAGGTTCCTCCCTTAACCACCCTCCCACCTCGATAAAGCCTCTTCCCAAAAGAATAGAGAAGCCTAAGTGGCTGCGGTAATGTCCGCAGTCACCCTTACCAACGTTCCAGCCTCGATGCTCGGAAGGTAGGGGAGGTGCAATTTTTTTTTTCTTTTCTGGCCAAAACAAGGCCAATTATTTTACATGTCAACAACTTTTGGTTTGTCCAAATTTTGGCGATCTTTACCAGTTGAAAACGATCCCTTTCCCAATGTCAACCGTGGAATTGGAAGGAGACTCTGAGGCACGAGTCCAGCCATCACAGCCTTCCATGGGCACCATAAAACTAATCATGGAAGCAGGTATCGTACGTATACATCATCTATGATCTAGGCAACAAATTTTGGTTTATTTCTTCAAAGGTTTGAAGCTTCACTTGAGTGAGGAGGCCATAGCAACAGCCGCCACTTTCTACCACACTTTCTGTTCCGCCATGACAGAGGGAGACTATGACAGCTCTGTGAGTACTTTAAATTTATGTCATATTTGCACTGATATAATGCACCTATCAATGTATTGCCCCACCCACTCCCTGCGGCAAATGTTGGGAACAGGTGGGGATTTGCCAACATTCGAGGATATTGCCTCACCCCTGGGGCAGATGACGAAGGTGAAACTCCACCCAGTCCCGTCTATTGTATATGGGGATACGTAGGGATTTGCTTCACAGTAGCTACTCCCACGACAGTCAGGTAAGACTAGCGGGTGAAATCTCGTCATTAGGGGCACATTTTTTTGGTGAATCCCTACTTAATCCCCGCCATACGCCCGCAGGGGGATAGGTGGGGCTATACTTTGATAGGTGCATAATAGCTTGCGGAGATGAAGTTATAAAAAATCCCCTTGGGCTGTGCGTTTGTTTCATGATATTGTATGTTATTCCCCACCCACAGTTGGTTGCCATGGCCACTTTAAATTTGGCCTCCAAAGTCCAGGAGCACAATACTAAGCTGGGAGATGTAGTCAATACATGCCACAGGTATACAAATGCTCAAATTACACACCCCCTGGCAGAAGTATTGCACTGTCCTAACTGCATTATATGCATATTATGAAGGTGTCTTCATAAGTCAGAAAGCCCTATTGAAGTCAGTGATACCTACTGGCAGTTGAAAGAAAGTGTGGCAAAGTATGAGCTACTGTTGTTGAGAGCGCTTAACTTTCATGTCTACCTGGAGCTACCACACAAGGTGAGGATGCATAAAATTATTATGACGTAACTAGTAAATTCTAGCGCACAATTGAGATTAAATGTAGTGTTTAATTGACGTGTTCAGATAAGATAACTGATCAAATATAGTGCTAGTATAAAATGCGTTGTGTATATGATTTATTAAATTACAGCCCTATGCTAAAAATTTACAGCATTTATTGCACCACCTACTCGCTCTATCACGCTGGATTGATGAGAGGGTATGGCTTCGCAGTCATGTGACCACAGTGGCATGGGCCCTCTTGCAAGACAGCTATCACACAACTCTATGCCTGCGTCACCCTCCAAACCTAATAGCCACTGCTGTACTCTACTTAGCTTTGCACTGCTGTAAACTAGATGTCCCAGGAGCCAGGCAGAGGCCGTGGTGGGATGTATTCTGCCCAGGTGTGGAGGAGAAGGACCTACAGGCTATAGCTAAGAACATCATGGCAGTACATGATACGGCTAGTGGCTTCACTGACCAGAACAGTGGCACCACAATAACTGGTAATAAAGCTGTGACTACGTCCACATCCAGTTAGCTATTGATCTCAGTATTATAAATTCATCGTAATGTTGCCATTGATTTCATACAGCTACAGTTCTACATGATAAAGTAATACTATTACCATACAGTGTATGCTACTCAACTAACCTCTAACTGGTTAGATCTATCATTAACAAACAAACTAATGCTTCTAAAGGTATTGTCAGGTACACACACTGTCTTTATCAATTTTCTCAACAAGCTTCATCATAAATGTGCTCCTCCTCGCCGTTGACAACGCTGACCTTCTGTAGGCCTCCCTCACTCTGACTCCAATCACCTTTGCTGGCAGGAACCATCTCCCTGGCAACGCTGCCTCCCATGGAGCTCTGATAAGGCTGCTTAAGCTTGCTGTATGTATTCTCAACTGCCGAGGGGTACTCATCTTTCTTACGAGGCAGCGTTGAAACTCCCGATGTGTTTCTGGTAGCTCGCAAGCTCTCTGGCCCAGCTGATGAAGTTTTGGTAGAGGATATGAAACTAGCAAGGCGTGATTTGCGACCAATTGCAGCAAAGCATTGTACCCAAACCTTACGAATGTCCTGGTTACGCACTCCATGTAGCAGGAATAGAAGTATTCCTTGAGCACCGACAAAAATTGAAAAGAGAATTTGAAAAGTAAACGTGAGTTCTTTCACAGGAAGGCTAGTAGCTGCGAGTCCGAAGGCCCATCCAAGACCAAACACGACAGCAAGAGTAGCAGCTATAGTGAAATGGGTCTGAAAATCTTTTATTTTGGAGCCTTCTTTCTTGTCTGTGACCGGACCCTGGGTGTGGCTACAGATCGAGATCATGATTAGAACAAACATGATCCAGTTGAAGATGGTGACAAGGGAAAAGGGCAGGATCATTCCAATCCAAAATGGCCACTCAGTTGTTCGGCAGCTGTACAGTGTATTCAGAGAGTTTATGTGTGTGTGTGTGTGTGTGTGTGTGTGTGTGTGTGTGTGTACGTGTGTGCATGTGTGTGTGTGTGTGTGTGTGTGTGTGCATGTATGTGTGTGTGTGTTTGTGATGGAGAGGTGGGTGGCATTAGATGCACAATGAAGGAGTTAACTTTGTATCATCTATAAGCACCAGTACATGTCCATACTCACAAAAAGGGGTTGACGTAATACTTTGAGGCAGCTCCTGCACACACAATCACCACAACCAGTGGAACCACTGAATTAAAAATCTTATTAAGTAGCTACTATAGTGGTAGTACTTCTCTCTCACCCCATGTTGGTATGCCGGCTTTGAGGGTGAATTTTGATGCGACTGACTGTATTCCAAAGACCTTGACCAACTTGAGGTAGAGCCACACAGCCTCAACAGCTGTCCAACCAAAGAACACCAGAAGGAAGTAGTGTAGCAGGGCCGAGCTGATGCCACAAAGGACGGGGATAGAGGTCACATGACCTCCGATAAGAAAGAAGATGTACATTCCCATCAGTGCCAGGCTCAGGTTGATTAGGATTTGGCCATGAATACTAGTACGCAGCTTCCTGTAGTGAATTCAGCACATATAAGTTACTATAGCTACACACACTAGTCTTGTAAATGTTACTTTGCTGAAAGGTAGGAGACTAGGAACACCATAAGACAGAGTAGAGAGATAATCAGACCAATATATGTGATGACAGAGAGAGCTAGAGCCGCGTCAGCAGAAATTGGTACCTTTGGACTCAAGTCCTATTGTGAACAATTGGCATACTTCGGAATGCATGCATTCTATAGCTAGTTCTTGTGACAAGCCTGACTTACAAATAGGATTCCAAAGTGAGCTAGCTGAGAGCACTCACATACTCTTCTGTTTCCCTCTCTCACCACCTCCCGGCATCCTTCTGTTGACCACGCCCCAAACCTATCCTCAGAGTCTCCTGTACGCAGTGAAATGCATGACAACATAATAATAATATGCATGCTTTGTAGCTATGTATGGGTGTACCTTTATCCCACATGGCACATGCACTGCCTATGGACCTTTCTTCAACCTACAGACTTGTGAATAAATCTGATGTAATAATTTCGTCAATTCTTACCATTCTGTCGATTTGAAAGGCGCTTTTTATTGACGTGTTCAGAGTTGCATTATCAGAACATCTCAGTCGTGCAGCTACGATGATGGAGCCTATGCTTAAATGGCTTTGGTTGAGATTCTGAAACAAAATGTCTGATTTAAATACGGAATAGCTCAGCCTCTGAGGGGCTGCTGAGGTCAGGGTGGAGTTCACATCACTGCATGAGTCCAGAAGATCTTCTGGTAGCTGCAATGATGCTGTAGTACCAGCCATAGTTTTCATAACTCCCTCATTATCTGTCGTATCATGCTCATGTTTCAAATCTGTTGCTGATTCTAATTCACCAGTCACAAGGGCTTCTTGTTCTATTGTTTGATTGTCTTCCCTCACTTCTTGCAGCGATCCCAGGTTCACACTGAATGTCTGACCTTTGTACTCCTCTGGATCAAGCTGTTGTACTTGTAGTGCAAATGTTTCGAAGGCAAACACCGTTTGAGTTGAGTTGGTAGTACTGTTCTCATCCTGCTCAACTTCTACTTGGTCCAAAAAATTTTGAAGACTCTCTAGCAACCTGAAATCAAACATACGTAGCCCAAGTATTGGATCACAGATTATGAAGTGGTGTGGTTTAAGCATACCTTGATGAAGAGCTCGTTTGTGCTTGGCTTTCAAGAACTACTTCTGTGGGAGCCTGCTGAATGTTATCAATGGCTTGAAGGTAATTTTGTCTGATCTTTATGAGGAGAAATGAGGTAGCTATAGAGGATAAAAGTAATTGATAGTCACATAAATCATACCTCACTGTTGTTTAGAACTTCGTTTGTAAGATTCGCTACTATGGTGATGCTGATTGAAACCTGAGCAGGCGTCAAAGTTCCTGGAGTTGAAGTCTCTTCAACTGCTGCTTCACTAGCTTTAGCTGGATTCTGGTGCAAGATTTGACAGTATTAAAGCCATGCAAGCATATATTATATGAAAATCATCATACCGTTGCAAGTAAACGAGCAGCTTCACACAAGCGTCTAGTTGCATTTTCATTAAGGGCTTCACATTCGCTGAGGTCAAAGTCCTCCCAGTCTGCTCCTAGTGAGAATGTACCACTACAGTAGCGATATGCTCTCCCTGCCAGTGAGCCTGCAAACTCAGCACATGGACAAGGCACACTGGCCGTGTCTCCCAAGTTAGTCTCTGGCCACTCCAGTGTAATTAATGGATCGGTTGGGTCTGTGGTCACAGTGTAGTTGCAGCCATCTAAACAAAATATTGTATAAGCTATTGTAAATTCAGTTGTAGACAATAAAAATTTAATTGAGATTACCAAATCTTGAAATGATTACGGCTTGGTTTTGTAGTATCTGTAGGAGTGCTGACCTAAGCTGCTTGTGTACCACCGAGAGTTCAAAGTTGATGTCATGTCGACGTACAGTTATTAAGATTGTTGCTTCTTCACTGTAAAGAAATTGATCCTTTTTTCCTACATCCAAGGAGTCTAATTTTAATATCCACCCACCTGGACGTATTCACAGATATCTGCTTCACTTCAAAAATGGAAGCAGAAGAGTTAGGAAAGACAGTCATTGTGATCAAATCCATTATCTGAAAAAGCTATGAATACTATTATCATATAATATTATTGCGAATTTAGCTATACCTGATCCAATTCCATTCCAACACCAATTTCAGAAATATTAAATATTAGTTTCGCCTGATATTGAACTACATCTGTATGTCAAATAATTTTATTATTATGCCCGTGACATTCGATCATCTTATAATTACCTGCAATGTCTAGCTTAGCTGGCTTTGATTCATCTGTCTCCCCTTCACTGTTGATAGCTTTACAAGTGTAGTTTCCTCTATCCTCTGGCGAAGGCTCAGGGATGTATAAGACTGATTCAATCTTGCCTGGAATTAACGCCCCATCTTTGTACCACTCGTAGGTAGGGGCTGGGTGACCCTCAGCTGTGCAGTTCAGATGAATTGGATCTCCTAACCGAGTCACAGTGCTCTCTGGTGGATGACTGATCTTGGGTTCTATTATTTCGTCTGATGGTACTACAATGTGCAAGCAAGATTCACTATATAAAGTGTGTTATACGTGTGGATTATTGTTTGTGGTAATATTTGTACCTTCTTCACTGCAGTTGATGCCTGTGTAGCTACCATTGCAATGACAGGTGTAGTTATTGATATGATCGACACACAGAGCATTGTTTTGACATGGAGAGCTTCCCAAGCTGTCAATTAGGCATTCATTTTGAGCTGTAGAATACAATACTCATAATCAGTATGCACCAGGTTACTCATGTTAGATGAGACATACTGATAACTGTGAAATTGAAGCTAGTGGACTCAGAAGAAGACTGATTATTTCTTGCCTCACAGATATAGTCTCCATTATCATTCTCTTCCACATTTCTGACCGTCAAAGTACTACGTGATAGTGGTCCATTCAGTGTGTCAGTGACTTGAGGAGTGATGGATACTTTTGAGTTACTGATGAGGTTTCTCCTCTTCTCGCTGGTTCTCTTGAACCAGGTGATGTTAGCAGGAGGGTTAGTAATGACATCACACTCAATGGTCACAGTGACCAGCTCTCTGGGAGCATCACTATCCCCTCTGATTGATAAATTAGTTAGAGGAACTGTACAAAATTACATAGCAACTGCATTTGTAATAATGTAGACAATATTTGTAACTCACTGAGTATATCCAGACTGGTTTCATCTTCAACCAGTGTGCCATTGATAGCTGCAACACATTTATAGACTCCCACATCCCTCCACTGGGCATTGTTGATGACAAGTGTTTGGCTCTTTTGTCTAAAATTGTTTCTAACAGTGTATTTGGCAGAAAGTGGTAACAGTCGACTTTGGTTTGCTATTGTTTCCATATCATGCCCTCCTCTTTGAGTGAAGTTCCACATGAACAGTGGTGTGAGTATTGGACATACAGAGCAGTTGAGTTCAGCTTTTCCATATTGATCTGCCCGGTGATTGTGAGGTGTTATAGTAACAGACCCCCGAGCTAAATTAATTTCATGTATAGGTATAGCACAATTAGTAAAGAAGCATTAGCAAATTTACACTGTAAAATTGATAGCATTTACCTATGACACAGATAGTAAAGTTTGTCGATACAGTAGGAGATGTTTGGCCATTGCTGGCCTCACAGATGTAGTTGCCATTATCAGCTGCCTCCACATTACTGACAATCAGAGCACTTCTTGAAACAGGTCCAGTTGGTGTGTTAGAGAGCTGATGGGTGATGGAGGTTCTTAGAGCATTAGCAAGAGTCTGGATTATTTGGTTGATTCTTTTCATCCACTTAATGTTGGCAGGAGGGTTGGCAGTTACATTACACTCAATGGTCACTGTCTCTAGTCTTGCAGGAGAACTGTTGCTCCCCGTGAGTACCATATTGCTCAGAGGAACTGTAACGGGAGAATATGAAAATTGAATAATACCACTTTATCCACACCAAATAGCTTACTGAGCACATCCAGGCTGGCTTCAGCTTCAATTAGTGTGCTGCCAATGGCTGCAATACATTTATAGACCCCCACATCCCTCCATTGGGCATTATTGATAACAAATGTTTGGCTCCTTTGTCCTGTTACTCTTATAGTGTACTGGACAGAGAGTGACTGACTCTGATTTCCTACTGTTTTCATTTCATGCCCTCCCCTTCGAGTGAAATTCCACATAAACATTGGTGTGAGTGTTGGACATACAGAGCACTGGAGTTCAGCTTTTCCAGATTGATTTGCCTGGTGATTGTGAGGTGTTACAGTGACAGACCCCTGAGCTACATTACATGTATTTTGCTGGATAGAAACATTAATTGGCATGCATAGAGTTATATCATTTACCTACGACACAGATAGTAAAGTTCTCCGATGCAGTAGGAGGTGAAAGGCCATTACTAGCCTCACAGATGTAGTTACCGTTGTCAGCTGCCTCCACATTACTGATAATTAGAGTGCTACTTGAAGTGGGTCCACTAGGTGTACTTATGAGCCGATAGGTGATGGATGTTGTTGGAGTATTTCCTATGAGAGTCTGGGTTCCTCTATTCGTTCTTTTCATCCACTTAATGTTAGCAGGAGGGTTGGCAGTGACATTACACTCAATGGTCACTGTCTCTAGTCTTTCAGGAGTAGTGTTGCTCCCTCTGATTACCAGATTACTCAAAGGAACTGTAACACATGCAGTATATATGTAAACAAACACATATCTTGCTACCATGCACTCACTGGGCACATTCAAACTGGCTTCAGCTTGAATCTGGCTGTTCTCAGAAGACACAATACATGTATAGGTTCCCTCATGTCTCCACTGTACACTGGTAATGATTAGTACTTGGCTTTTAAGTCCAGACAAGATTGAATAGTCGGCAAAGAGTGTACCACTCCTATTAGCTATTGTTTTTGCTTCTGATGCTCCTTTTCTTGTAAAATTCCACACAAAGGTTGGTATGAGTGGTGAACGAACAGAGCATTGGAATTCCACTCTCCTGGACTGACTTGTGGTGATGTTATGGGGTCTGGTGGTGAAGTTTAATATTGTGGTTCCTGCAATAATTGAAGGCTTAATACAGGCAAGTATGTTGCTCAGAGACTCAGGCTACAATGACTTTGCCTTTAATTGTAGTCTCACCAAATACTTTGTGTATAATTATTATGCACAGTGTAATTTCAATGTGAAGTTGAACTCATAAACATAGTTGCGTGTATCTAGCTGGCAGTTGCTACGAGTGAAATATCTGATTCTGTATCCTATTATACCGGCACCTGATGTTATGTTCATCAGACACAGTGTATTTGTGTCAGGGCAGCAATCCTTGAAGATGTGACACAGGCTGTCACAGTAGCAGTTTGGGGGTTCTCCCTTACAGGATCCCAAAACACAGCAGCTGCTGTAGCCAGCAGCTGAGCATGAACCTGCAATATGGATTACATGTGATGCAAAAGTTACTCTCTGTCACTACAGATATTGCTAATACCTTGAGTTGCTGGAGTAACTGCTATATTGCCTCCTGCATGTGTACAAATCATGCATTCATTCAATGTTTACTTTCATTGAAAACCTTGAGTAAGTGCCCCTGTACCAAATCTTAAGGGGTCAGTGAAACTATACTATTATATAAATGCACGCAATTTCTGTTCTGGGTAAGCATCCACGTAGTGAGATATGCATGGTTATTACTATTAAATGGCTAAATGTTTATGGGCGCTTATTCAGGAGACTACGGTACATGTGTTAAGTGTCTTACCAGTGCAGTCATGTCCATTTTGATGGAGCTGTGCCCCATTATGACAGGCACATGTGTAATTTCTTGAATAGTTATTGCTGAGAAGACAAAGATGAGCACAGCCACCATTGTTGACAGTACAAGGATTTATTCCTGCAGTTTGTAGCATAATTATTACTTTTAGTGTGAGCTATGTGTACCTTATATATACCTTGTTGCTGACATTCTGGACTAATTACTTTCATTCCAGAATACATGTATGATACAGAGCACATGTAATTACCGACAGAGTCAAACGTATAGATATTGGGTGTATGTTCCACCACTGTTTTATAGATCCTGCGGCGGGATTTTGAATATGAATAGACAGCTCCTCTAAAGAAGTCAATGGCTTGAGTTTGGTGATAGTAACCATAGTAGCAGGGATTACCATGGTAGGATGTATCATAGGCGATTCTTCTCCCAGAGCCATCAACGCTTGAGCTCTCTATGTAATGACTGTAATAGCAGTTATCACTGCCATTAATCCAGTAGAGCATTTGCTGAGAATAGTCCAGTGTGAAGACAAAAGTGTAGACAACATTAGTATTGCTCAGTAATACTACAGTTCTGACACCACTGCCATCCATTGACGCTTTCTTGATCTTTGGTGGATTTGAACCTATGTCACTCCAGTAGACAGTCCTATAGACCATAATAACTAGTCTTGATTATGTCTGGTTTATAGTTGTATACCTTGCATTGGGATCAACTACTACTTCATGAAGTAGTGTATACGGTTCAGTTGAGTTAATCAATATGGTTTGGTATCCTCGCTGAAGATCATAGACCATGATCCGATTGATGTTAGTCCAATAAATCTTATCAGTTATCCAGTCAACTGCTATGTCAACTGCATGTATTAGGATGAGAATATTTTATTGCTAGTGACTTAGTTCACTATGGCATAGCTTACCAAACTGAGTCAGACTTGCTCCAGTATCAATGAGAGGTATAGCTTCAGATCCATCATCCAGGTTTGATTGCCAAATAAACACAGTGACATTGAGAGTATCAGTCCAGAACAAGTAGTTACGTCTGTTGTGTGTACAAATATTATAGTTATGCATGAATAACTACAGTTATAGATGTTGAATTCCACGCACCTATAGTGATAATCCAAGCTGGTGGCATTCTTCAATCCGGATATTGGTGTTTGAAGCCGGTATCTAGATCTTGTCTCATTGGTATCGATTCGATGAATGTACTTTTCGTTTGTAATCATGATGTATTCAGTGAATTCTAATGATACAAATAATTAATGGGCCTATATACTTACGTACACTATTAATTGTACCCGCATGCATGCAAGATTGCATGGTTGTACAGTTAGTATACCTTGCTCCTCACAGTCAAGTGGAACATCACTGCAACAATCTTTAAACAGGTGACAATTCACATCACAGAAGCAGTCTGAAGAGTTACCACGACAGCTGCCACTCAAACAACAGCTACTGTATCCACTAGCCAAACAGCTACCTGAAAATGATCAATAATTCTTGTGATATTTGTACATTCAATGAATCCTGCATGCATAGATTATAGAGCTACTACGTATACGGGATTGGAAACGCGTTAACGGATTAATTTCGCGAGACACTCCCCCGAATACTTGGCCACAATACGTTGATATGGGAATAGACCACGAGGGGCAAAAAAATTTACCTAAAATGGTGGAAATGGGTAGATGCTATCGCTTTGTTTCAGCTTCATGATGAAGACAGCTGGTTATTCTCTATCCCATGCAATGCTACAAGCCCTGTACTTCAGTTCTGTGAGTAAGAAAGCTATGAAGAGTCACAACAGAAAGCAAGAGAGGGAGACAAAATTCTACATTTTCGCTAAGCTTAGTGAGCCGTCTTTCCAAGCTGTTTGGCTGTATAACACTGTTCTAAGCGACGTTCGAAGATTCAAAAGGTGCCTATGCAATACTTCAACCAAGTACAAGTAGTCTGAAGGCGTCCAGGAGGCCGCCAGTCGTAGGTACCTCACGGTAGAGGGAGACAAAAACTTCTGACTTACCTCGACCAGCCGTTTCGACGAACAAACTCACGTCGTGAGCTCCTGACTTTTGGGTTGGCAAACAAACGAAGCTTCAGACAAACCGAACGATATCTCAAGAACACTACTGGCCCTGGTTTTTGCTGTGAATCGCTCGACAGTTCGTCCATGAGCTAGTCAAGCGTCCTCGAAAGGTGACCTTTCACTAAATCTTTGCGAGCGCTAAGTATTCGGGGGAGTGTACGTGTTTCAGGGGCATTACTATGCATATAATTATAGCAACATTTTTCTGTGCGAGTTTTATTTATGCGAATTATGCGAGTTAAGTACCAGTCGACACCTTCATAAAAGTGCAAAAGGCAGAGCCAATTAGAGGTAACTAGTACATATTTGATAGCTGGTTGCTTACTTTGCTTGTCACCAGTTGAGTATGGAATATATATGCGGGACTATGGCGCACGTGATCCCGTTTCCAATCCCGTATATGCTCAATAATCTATGCTGCATGCATACATAAATACCAAGTAGTGATGCCAGAGCCAGAGGTCTTGAAGCTGTTCCACTTTGAATGATGCAATTGGATAAATCATCACCTAGTATCATTCCTTGAGGACAGTCACAGGAGTAGCTTCTTGGATCCACAGCACTCAGTAGACAGAAATGACTACATCCTCCGTTAGTGGTGCCACAGGGATTAGTTACTGCACACACATATATATTATATGTACTGCTAAATCATTATATTAAGATTATAGTTGTCCGTCTGTGCGTCCGTCCGTTACGCGGGAGGTCAGCGGAAACGATTTGACCCCTAGAAACAAGAGGCTGTATCTCTGGCCATTGAGCAACAGAAGCTAGAACTGGGCAATCTCTGTGACCGCCATCCGTGACACTAGCTACAAGCACGAACACTAGTCTTATTGGACGGACTGTACAAAAACCACGCGACAATGGACACTTACATGTAATGGGCTGCAGTTAGCTAGGCAGCTTGATTCACGAGAAGATATTGCCCGGGTAATCATCACGAAGGTAGTAGATTCTGCTTTTGGCTTCTTGCCTTCACAGGTCTCAGGGGCGGATACGGGGGGGGGGGGGGGCTAAGGGGGCTGTAGCCCCCCCCCCCTCAGCCCAGAAATATAGGCTTTTTTAATACAAAAATGGACCCTAGCCCCCCTCTAGTAGGGTGTCCAACCGAAAATATGAAGGTATGCAAAACCACTCCGCTGCAGCGTTTTCTAGCAGAACCCACCTAGGCAAGTTACAAAGCACACTATAAATCGGGATAGCTCTCGAAAAAATGTACGTCAAACGCAATGAAAATGTTGTCGTGTAAACACGAAAAATGGTACGTGACCAAACGCTGGTCTACTATGATGCTAGGAGATTGCGACTTCAGAAGGGGTATCCAAGCTATTTACTCTTGCTCTGTCCATGGATGCATCCAGAAAATAGCTTCTGGTGATGCTTTCACCTTTCTTAGTGGCACAGTGTACACCATTATAACTATTATGGGTTTTGGTCACGTACCATTTTTCGTGTTTACACGACAACACTTTAATTGCGTTTGACGCACATTTTTTTGAGAGCTTTCCCGATTTATAGTGTGCTTTGTAACTTGCCTAGGTGGGTTCTGCTAGAAAACGCTGCAGCGGAGTGATTTTGCTTGCCTTCATATTTTCGGTTGGACACCCTACCTCTAGCCAATGTAGCCCCCTCAAGCTAAGATTTATCATGAAATTGACTACAAAAATACACCAAAAATGTCAAAAACTGGCCTTTCTGCTGCCACTTGTACTCGATGATCTCGGCCGTTTTGTGGGCGTGGTCTAAAAATTCCGCGCGCTTCGCGCGCGATTATTATTTCTAGCTCCCCCCCCCCCCCCGGCCCCCCCCAGAATGTCTAGTCTGTATCTATATCCGCCCCTGGGTCTTGCGAGAGAGAGGGCTAGGGCGAGCAAACTAACGATTTTTTGACCTGTTGATTACTTAGGTCACGTGCCCAAAACGGGATGAAATAAGTGCGCATGCGCAAAAAATTTGAGGGGTGTGGCGCGCGAGACTAATAATCAGTGCCCTTTTATCTCTCCTCTGAGCTCTTCATGTGTGCAAGGTCTGCGCCCTGTTTACAACACTTTATAACGTGCATGTGTGCAGGTATGTAGCTATGTGATGGAAGGTATCCGAATCGTGTGCAGCAGGGGGCGAGCGAAGCGAGCCCCCCTGCTTGTAATAATTATGCATACAGATCACCCTGGAGCTAACCTGGTGGCTGCTTTGTCACTTTAAGCTGATAGTAGCGAAGTCTGCAGAATACTTGTGCTGAGCTATTGGTGAAGTTTTCATCATTTGTTCCTAGCTTGTATACTTCCCTGATTTGTGAGTCAGACATAGACAAAAAGAGTGTTTCATTCAACACAGTTAATCCAGTTGAATAATAATAAGAATAATAACCACTCAGTTGTAAGATCGTTTGTTGTTTTTTTCCATCTATATTTGAACGTTTAATGGTTACCAGGCTAGCGCTGCGATTATGAGAAACCCAAAAGAGCACTTGATTCTGGTAGTCCAGGGCGAGGGAGAGTATTTTATTGACATTGGCATGCATATTCGCATCAATGACAACTGTCCTGTTATTTCCATCCATGGATATTCTCTCAATCCCTCTATCACTATTCCAGTATAGCCACCTAGTAAACGAATGTTATATATATATATGAACTATATTATATACCAGGATAATTATAGTATGAGACCAGCTAATCTTACTACAAGTCAAAACTTTATGATCTGCCTAACCTTGTTGTTGGATCCACAACAATGTCAGTGTATCGATGGTAGCGCCAGAAATAATAATAGTGATTAACATTAGTATTATTAGCAATAGTTTTGTAGAGGTTGGTTGCAAGATCCAAAACTCCAATGTGATGATAACATCCATCATGGTAGTATAGCTTATCACTGATCCAGTCAACTGCTATTCCAGCTGCATGTTATTGTGCAAAGTATAACATCCTCATACAGCTAGCTACCCATGCATGCAGTGCTGTGATCATGCAGACAATATTATTATACATTGTCAATAACTATTATATACTCAGTCTTATGCATGGCATTCCATACAAGACAAAAATATCAAACGGAAATATCAAGTTCGGTTGGGGGGTGTGGCCCGCGAGACTAGGTCGTTACTTGTCTGATTTGACTTCAGTGCAGTGATAGGTGTTCCTACTATCTGTGTGAGCCAGATACGCACACGATATAGCGTCTGGTCATACTGGTCCTAGTGACGATGATTTGATATCCTTGAACACTCGGTAGATAATATAAAGAATCGAACTTTTTTTCGAGACTCTGAAGGCGCTATTAGCTACCCGGAATCATCCTGCTCAGTGTTAATAGTTCGAGGAACAGCTCTGCTCTCAAGATCAATCGCGCGATTAAATTGAGATTGACACTGTGCCTTTGTCCTTCAAGCTGTACAACAAAGCCCGGGATGCGGTCAAGCACTCTTCACCCATCACGAAGTAATAGCGATATCAGACATGCCCATAATAGTCTGTACCACCTTTTGCGCATGCGCACGTATTCAATTACAAATTAAATGCGCAGTGATGCGCACACTTAATATTTTCTTTGGTAGGAAACTAGTTATTAAAATTAATTCTTAACTAGCCAAACTTGCCAATAATTGCAACCTTTGAACTTTTGGGATTTTTTTTCAAGTGCAAATTGATATTTTCTTAAGTGCATTTGAACTTGATATTTCTCAGCCACCTCAATAATTCATGTCAAATGAACTTGAAATTCCATTCTGAACTTGCAACCTCAGCATTTCATTTCAAATGAACTTGATATTTCCATTTGATATTTTTGTCTTGTATGGAATGCCATACTTATGCATGTATGTTGGTCCAACTGAAGTGTGATTCGTTGAGAGCCATCAAGATTTGATTGTATAATTTCATTGGTGTTGGCATCAATCCAGAATAGCAATTTCAATCTGCCATAAATTAATGGTAGCTATTGATCAGTGGCCAGGACTATAATATTATATGCATACGTCAGTGATCATGACATGCTACACCATGCACTAACTAGTATTAGTTATTATAATAATATTATTATTGTAGGTCTAGAATAGCCTTGTCCCCAGGCTCCTCGATCTTTTCAACATAATTTTGCATTGAAAAGCTGGGATGGGCCTGGAGACGAGGCTAGGTCTAGAATGCATATAATCACCATCACAGCATTGCTATAATAGTATAAACTGGAAGGCTCCAGTCTTTGATAATTCAAGTATACCTGATATGGTAATCCAGTGTGTATATATTTTGATTGGGTTCACTAACAATAGTTCTCTGTCTGCTTCCATCCAGACTGATTTGATGAATGAAGCGTCTATTAGCAAGCAGTATGTAAGGAGCTTCAGCTGACTCAGGAGCTGCTACAAATTGCATTAGATAAATTGTGACAACACGCATGCACGAATGATCTTAGCTGATTTCATACATCTCTTCATTCTCATGCCATGCACTGCTGCAGTATTGAATACTTCCAAGCCATGATCCACTCCATAACTGCACAATTATTAAAAAGTGAAATAAGTTAACAATTGAGTGCTGACGCCATAAGCTAGCTAGAGGAGCAGGTGGGTGTATAAATTAATACATCATCATAATAACCTGAATATGGTGTCACAGCTCAGTGAAGTTGTCCAGATTAAAATAAGTGTTTGTTGGGGATAGGTAACCACTTGAAGAAAGATTTGCTAATAAAATTTAAGCAGTAAATCATAAACATAATTATATGGTGTATGGTGTACAACTTTAACCTTATCCAATACACACTGAGTGACATTCCACTGTGGATCCAGGTGATTAAACCATCCTACCAACTGTTGACAGCTTCCAATGTCAATTTGAACAAAAGCAGTTGTGATAGGCTTGACCCCACTGTCCCCAAAAAGCTCAACTGCATAATAATAATAATGGTACATGCATAATAGAGGCTTTAGCTACCTAACCGATCTGCAACACTGGCTTAGCTTATGCTATATATGCACTTACTGTGGTATTCCACCATTTGAGCCTCATCAGTGAGGTGGCTGTCCTTTGATGATGTAACTGAACTAAGTTTCTCTTTGACAATCAAGTGGTATCCATCTTTTGTGTCACTACTGCTCAGATACTGCTGCTTTGCAAAAAGCTCCGTTTGTCTATCATTGCACTTGTTATCACCGACTACCTGTCTCGTGAGGCAAAAGCCAGACTGAGCCAGCAGCATCAGTAGGAGCAACAGCTGCAGCAATGACATCTTGATCACTCTCAGCACTAACTGAATGTACTCAACTGCTGCTGATTATATCACGTATGCAATGCCATTTCCTGTTTATGTACTTAAAAATTAATTAACTTAATTTGTGCAACAAAATGTTACATCATCATTGATTATGCAATAATTGTCAATGCAGGCAACTAGTATTGTTGACAGTAAGAATAAAATAATAATAATACTTAGTTTTATGCATAGTATACGAGGTTGGTTTTCTTCTTAGTTTGAACTTCCAATATTCCTGAGGAACGTGACAAACAATTTTGATTAGCCAAGTATAATTACTGTCTCACCTTCCATGTAGTCCTCATGGATGAGTTCAGTGGCTCCCCTCCTCAGCGCTATCATGCCAGCCTCCACACACACTGCCTTCAACTGAGCTCCATTGAAGTCGTCTGTACATCTGGCTAGCTCTTTGAAGTTCACATCACTACTTACGTTCATCTTCCTTGAGTGTATCTTTAGAATGTGCTCTCTTGATCTGGCATCTTCATTTGGCAGGGGAAGCTCAATCTTACGATCAAGACGACCTGATAAAATTAAGCATATTAAGATATCTAGTGTGCACAAATTTAATAACTACATGTCTACCTGATCTAAGAAGAGCTGGATCCAAAGTGTCAACTCTGTTGGTAGCTGCAATTACCTAAAGCAAATAATTATTGTTGGGGGTACTTGTAACTTAGTGATATTGCATGTGCTTATAACTGACTTTAATGTCACTATGTGAGCTTAAGCAATCCAATTGATTTAGCAGCTCCAACATGGTCCTCTGTACTTCTCTGTCTCCTTCCTTCTCACTGGCAAACCTCTGGATTGAAACAAGAATGGTATGCAATTACAACGGGTGTATACAGTGTTTAACAATCTTTAATTGGTTCTGAAATTATCAGCATTAGAGAAATGTGCCATACTAATCATACTTTTGTTCCAATGGCATCCAATTCATCAATGAAGATAATAGCGGGAGCCTTCTCCTTTGCCAGAGCGAAGGCATCCCTCACCATCTTTGCCCCATCACCAATAAACATCCGTACCAGCTGGGGGCCAGCCAACTTGAGAAAGGTGCTCTACAAAAGGAAATAACAACTTCTTAATATTAATTTTACAAAAGGTCTTGGAGCATGTATACATTTGTTTGAGCTGCACAGGTTCGGGCCAGTAGAGTTTTTCCAGTTCCTGGTACTCCATACAATAGCACACCTGTAAAAAAACAACCAAGAGTATGATCAGTAGAGGAGCTATTTGCTTTGTTTGTGGCAGCACACCTTTAGGTGGCTGGATTCCGATGTTCTCAAACGCTTCTTTGTGAGTCATTGGCAGTACAATGGCCTCCACCAGCTGTGGAATGTCAGTGTAGGTGTGTGCACGTGTGTACATGTTTACATGCGTAGGATGACTAACATCAGATCGTGTTTGTCAAAACAGCATATCTACAATTCTAGTGGACATAATATTATATTTGTGTACATGATCCTACCATCTGCTATCATATCTACTCTTAGCTTCGTAAGATCACTTGTACCAGCCCTAAGCCATCTGCTGGGATATTATTTCTCTACTAACTTACCTCTTCAATCTCCTCCAATGTCACTGTACTGCTCCGTGGGTCTCTCATCCAACTCCATGGCCTTCACTCGAGAGTCATACCTATCTAATTGTGCCTCATAGAAAGGGAACTAAGAATAATGAGGGGAAAAACTAGTACAATACCATCCTTACTCTGAAGGAAGCTTGTCGAGAATAAGATACGAGCACCCTATGGGAGGCAGATATGGTTAATATGATGAAATTCATATAATATTATGTAGGTGTAATTAAGATAATTGCTTTCATCTGCTCATTAGATACATTTTCCAGCTTTATACCTACTTCCGTTACCGAGATGCTGCTGAACAGGATTATTACATAAGTATAAATACCAATTTTGTATATTATGTGCGTGTAGCAGCAGAGTAATATAGCGGAGCCTCGGTTTGTAATGCGGTGGTCCCACGTTCGATCCTCGACTCAAGGTCAAGTTGTTTTTTTTTCTATTCCCCATAGCCTGGCGTTATACACAACCGTATAGCTATCTACAAACATAAATACCAAATTTAAACTAGCATGAGTGTGGCCGGCCTATTGGGAAGACGGGGATCTAAACACCCCGCAAGGTTCCTGGCTTAGGGGCTCTCCAGGTTCCTCCCTTAACCACCCTCCCACCTCGACAAAGCCTCTTCCCATAAGAATAGAGAAGCCTAAGTGGCTGCGGTAATGTCCGCAGTCACCCTTACCAACGTTCCAGCCTCGATGCTCGGAAGGTAGGGAAGGTGCAATTTTTTTTTTCTTTTCTGGCCAAAACAAGGCCAATTATTTTACATGTCAATGGTTTGTCCAAATTTTGGCGATCTTTACCAGTTGAAAACGATCCCTTTCCCAATGGCAACCATGGAATTGGAAGGAGACCCTGAGGCACGAGTCCAGCCATCACAGCCTTCCATGGGCACCATAAAACTAATCATGGAAGCAGGTATCGTACGTATACATCATCTATGATCTAGGCAACAAATTTTAGTTTATTTCTTCAAAGGTTTGAAGCTTCACTTGAGTGAGGAGGCCATAGCAACAGCCGCCACTTTCTACCACACTTTCTGCTCCGCCATGACAGAGGGAGACTATGACAGCTCTGTGAGTTCTTTAAATTTATGTCATATTTGCAGGCTCACTGTACTGATATAATAGCTTGCGGAGATGAAGTTATAAAAAATCCCCTTGGGCTGTGCGTTTGTTTCATGATATTGTATGTTATTCGATCCCCACCCACAGTTGGTTGCCATGGCTACTTTAAATTTGGCCTCCAAAGTCCAGGAACACAATACTAAGCTGGGAGATGTAGTCAATACATGCCACAGGTATACAAATGCTCAAATTATGTACATACCCCCTGGCAGAAGTATTGCACTGTACTAACTGCATTATATGCATGTATATGAAGGTGTCTTCATAAGTCAGAAAGCCCTCTTGAAGTCAGTGATACCTACTGGCAGTTGAAAGAAAGTGTAGCAAAGTATGAGCTACTGTTGTTGAGAGCACTTAACTTTCATGTCTACCTGGAGCTGCCACACAAGGTGAGGATGCATAAAATTATTATGACGTAAATTCTAGTGCACAATTGAGATTAAAGGTAGTGTTTGATTGACGTGTTCAGATAAGATAACTGATCAAATATAGTGCTAGTATAAAATGTGTTGCGTATATGGTTTATTACTCCAAACTTAATAGCCACTGCTGTACTCTACTTAGCTTTGCACTGCTGTAAGCTAGATGTCCCATCTGCCCAAGTGCCACATCCAGTTCTAGTAACTATAGATTTCAGTATTATAAATTCATTGTAATGTTGCCATCAATTTCATACAGCTACATGATAAACTAAGCTCTAAGTAGCTAGATCTAGCATTAACAAACAAACTAATGCTTCTAAAGTTATTGTCAGGTACACACACTGTCTTTATCAATTTTCTCAACAAGCATCATCATACATGTGCTCCTCCTCGCCGTCAACAAAGCTGACCTGTTGTAGGCCTCCCTCACTCTGACTCCAATCACCTTTGCTGGCAGGAACCATCTCCATGGCAACGCTGCCTCCCATGGAGCTCTGATAAGGCCGCTTAAGCTTGCTGTATGTATTCTCAACTGCCGAGGGGTACTCATCTTTCTTACAAGGCAGAGTTGAAACTCCTGGTGTGTTTCTGGTAGCTCGCAAGCTCTCTGGCCCAGCTGATGAAGTTTTGGTAGAGGATATGAAACTAGCAAGGCGTGATTTGCGACCAATTGCAGCAAAGCATTGTACCCAAACCTTACGAATGTCCTGGTTACGCACTCCATGTAGCAGGAATAGAAGTATTCCTTGAGCACCGACAAAAATTGAAAAGAGAATTTGAAAAGTAAGCGTGAGTTCTTTCACAGGAAGGCTAGTAGCTGCGAGACCGAGGGCCCATCCAAGACCAAACACAACCGCAAGAGTAGCAGCTATAGTGAAATGGGTCCGAAAATCTTTTATCTTGGAGCCTTCTTTCCTGTCTGTGACTGGACCCTGGGTGTGGCTACAGATCGATATCATGATAAGAACAAACATGATCCAGTTGAAGACGGTGATGAGGGAAAAGGGTAGGATCATCCCAATCCAAAATGGCCACTCAGTTGCTCGGCAGCTGTACAGTGTATTCGAGAGAGTTTGTGTGTGTGTGTGTGTGTGTGTGTGTGTGTGTGTGTGTGTATGTGTGTGTGTGTGTACGTGTGTGCATGTGTGTGTGTGTGTGTGTGTGCATGTATGTGTGTGTGTTTGTGATGGAGAGGTGGGTGGCATTAGATGCACAATGAAGGGGTTAACTTTGTATCATCTATAAGTACCAGTACATGTCCATACTCACAAAAAGGGATTGACGTAATACTTTGAGGCAGCTCCTGCACACACAATCACCACAACCAGTGGAACCACTGAATTAAAAATACAACACAATTTAAGTAGTTACTATAGTGGTAGTACTTCTCTCTCACCCCATGTTGGTATGCCGGCTTTGAGGGTGAATTTTGATGCGACTGACTGTATTCCAAAGACCTTGACCAACTTGAGGTAGAGCCACACAGCCTCAACAGCTGTCCAACCAAAGAACACCAGAAGGAAGTAGTGTAGCAGGGCCGAGCTGATGCCACAAAGGACGGGGATAGAGGTTACGTGACCTCCGATAAGAAAGAAGATGTACATTCCCATCAGTGCCAGGCTCAGGTTGATTAGGATTTGGCCATGAAGGCTAGTACGCAGCTTCCTGTAGCGAATTCAGCACATATAAGTTACTATAGCTACACACACTAGTCTTGTAAATGTTACTTTGCTGAAAGGTAGGAGACTAGGAACACCATAAGACAGAGTAGGGAGATAATCAGACCAATATATGTGATGACGGAGAGAGCTAGAGCCGCGTCAGCAGAAATTGGTACCTTTGGACTCAAGTCCTATTGTGAACAATTGGCATACTTCGGAATGTATGCATTCTATAGCTAGTTCTTGAGACAAGCCTGACTTACAAATAGGATTCCAAAGTGAGCTAGCTGAGAGCACTCACATACTCTTCTGTTTCCCTCTCTCACCACCTCCCAGCATCCTTCTGTTGACCACGCCCCAAACCTATCCTCAGAGTCTCCTGTACGTAGTGAAATGCATGGCAACATAATAATAATAATAATATGCATGCTATGTAGGTATGTATGGGTGTACCTTTATCCCACATGGCACATGCACTGCCTATGGACCTTTCTTCAACCTACAGATTTGTGAATAAATCTGATGTAATAATTTTGTCAATTCTTACCATTCTGTCAATTTGAAAGGTGCTTTTTATTGACGTGTTCAGAGTTGCATTATCAGAACATTTCAGTCGTGCAGCTACAATGATGGAGCCTATGCTTAAATGGCTTTGGTTGAGATTCTGAAACAAAATGTCTGATTTAAACACGGAATAGCTCAGCCTCTGAGGGACTGTTGAGGTCAGGGTGGAGTTCACATCACTGCATGAGTCCAGAAGATCTTCAGGCAGCTGTAGTGATGCTGTAGTACCAACCGTAGTTTTCATAACTCCCTCACTAACTGTCGTATCATGCTCATATTTCAAATTTGTTGCTGATTCTAATTCACTAGTAAAAAGAGCTCCTTGTTCTATTGTTTGATTATCTTTCCTCACATCTTGCAGCGATCCCAGGTTCACACTGAATGTCTGACCTTTGTATTCCTCTGGATCAACCTGTTGTACTTGCAGTGCAAATGTTTCAAAGGCAAACACCGTTTGAGTTGAGTTAGCAGTACTATTCTCAACTTCTACTTTGTCTAAAAAGTTTTGAAGGCTTTCGAGCAGTCTGAAATCATAATACATCATAGCTAACTCTGAATTGAAATAAATTAATGTACCTTGATGAAGATCTTGTTTGTGCTTGGCTCTCAAGAACTACGTCTGTAGGAGCCTGCTGAATGTTGTCAATGGCTTGAAGATAGTTTTGCCTAACCTTTGTGGGGGGGTGGGAGGTGAGCTAGCTATTGGGTAAAAAAACAATAGCAATCATACCTCACTGTTATTTAGAACTTCATTTGTAAGGTTCGCCACTATGGTGATACTGATAGAAACTTGAGCAGGTGTTAAATCCTCTGGTGTAGATGTCTCTTCCACTGCCACTATGCTAGCTTCCCCTGGATCCTGCATGTGGATTTGCTTATGATTTTGTGACCAAAATTTAAATTAAATACTATTAGGGATATTGGTACCTGGGCAAGTAATAGAGCAGCCACACACAAACGTCTGGTCGTCTGTGAATTCAGGGCCTCACACTCACTAATATCATAGTCCTCCCAGTGTGCTCCTTGTGAGAATGTACCACTGCAGTATTGATACGCCCTCCCTGCCAGCGAGCCTGCAAACTCAGCACACGGACAAGGCACGCTGACTGTGTCTCCTAGGCTAGTCTCTGGCCACTCAATTTCAGTGGTAATATTAGAGCCAATATCAAATGGTGTTGTTGTAAAATTGCAGCCATCTATATAGACGTTCAATTATAGTTAAGATAAAAAAATAGCAACATGAAAAATTTTTACCAAATCTTGAAATGATTACGGCTTGATTCTGTAGTATCTGTAGCAGTGCAGATCTAAGCTGCCTGTGCACCACTGATACCTCAAAATTGATGTCATGTCGACGCACAGTTATCAAGATAGTTACCTCTTCACTGTAACAAAAGTATTAAATTTATTATAATATTCTGGAGGTCTCTTTTTCCTCCCACCTCGACATATCCGTAGACAGCTGCTTCACTTCAAAGATGGAGGCAGAAGAGTTGGGAAAGACAGTCATTGAGATGGATTCCATTATCTGAAAGAGCCATGCGTATACTTGTTAATATTATATAGTGAAATTTGGTTGTACCTGTGTCAGTTCCATTCCAGTACCGATTAATTCAGAAATATTTATTTTTGCCTGGTATTGAACTACATCTGCATGTATACATAAGCATCATCTGATTTCATTGCTTCTTCTGATCATATTTTTTATACCTGCAATGTCTAGCTTAGCAGGTTTTGATTCATCTGTCTCCCCTTCACTGTTGATAGCTTTGCAGGTGTAGTTTCCTCTATCTTCAGGTGACGGTTCAGGGATGTACAAGACTGACTCTCTTTCGTCTGGAATTAACACCCCATCTTTGTACCACTCATAGGTGGGGGCCGGGTGACCCTCGGCTATGCAGTTCAGATGAATTGGATCACCTAGCCGAGTCACAGTGTTCTCTGGGGGCTGACTAATCATGGGTGGCTCTTTGTCTGACAGTACTAGAGTATGCAAGCAAGATTCACAATGCTGTATGCATTGAGAGATTCATGTAATATCTCTACCTTCTTCACTGCAGTTAACACCTGTGTAGCTACCATTGCAATGACAGGTGTAGCTATTGACATGATCAACACACAGAGCATTGTTTTGACAGGGAGAGCTTCCCAAGCTGTCAATTAGGCATTCGTTTGGAGCTGTAGAATATAATACTCTTAATCATGAACTAACATACATGAAACAGATTGCACTTACTAATGACTGTGAAATTGAAGTTAGTGGATTCAGAAGAAGACTGATTGTTTCTTGCCTGACAGACGTAGTCTCCATTGTCATTCTCTTCCACATTTCTGACCGTCAAAGTACTGCTTGAAAGTGGTCCATATGGTGTGTTATAAGTGAGCTGATGAGTGATGGATGTTTTTGAGTTGATAGTGAGTGCCCTCACTCTTCCGCTGGTTCTCTTAAACCAGGTGATGTTAGCCGGAGGATTAGCAGTGACATCACACTCAATAGTCACAGTGTCTAATTCTCTGGGATTATCATTATCACCTCTGATTGATAGGTTACTTAGAGGAACTATACAAAATAAATAGCAAAACAACGTGCAGTGGCATTAAATTCATAACATGTACAACTCACTGAGGATGTTCAGGCTGGTTTGAGCTTCAATTAGTGTGCCATTGATAGCTGCAATACATTTATAGACTCCCACATCCCTCCATTGAGCATTGTTGATGACAAAATTCAGTGTTTGGCTCTTTTGTCTAACATTATTTCTAACAGTGTATTTGGCAGAGAGTGGTAACAGTTGACTTTGGTTTGCTATTGTTTCCATATCATGCCCTCCCCTTTGAGTGAAGTTCCACATGAACAGTGGTGTGAGTGTTGGACATACTGTAACAGAGCAGTTGAGCTCAATTCTTCCATATTGACTTATAATTGTCCGGTGATTGTGAGGTGTTACAGTGACAGACCCCTGAGCTATATTATGTTAATGTATAGATATGCCACACAATCATGTGAAATGTAGAAAGAAGCATTAGCATGCAATTTGCAGTGTTACAGTAGAGTTCTAAGATTTACCTATGACACAGATAGTGACACTGGCAGATACGGTAGGAGATGAAGGGCCATTGCTAGCCTCACAGATGTAGTTGCCATTGTCAGCTGCCTCCACATTACTGATAGTCAGAGCACTTCTTGAAACAGGTCCAGTTGGTGTGTTAGAGAGCTGATGGGTGATGGAGGTTCTTAGAACATTAGCAAGAGTCTGGATTCTTTGGCTGGTTCTTCTCATCCACACAATGTTGGCAGGAGGGTTGGCAGTTACATTACACTCAATGGTCACTGTCTCTAGTCTTGCAGGAGAGCTGTTGCTCCCTAGGAGTACCATATTGCTCAGAGGAACTGTAACGGGAGAATATGAAAATTGAATAATACCACTTTATCCACACCACATAGCTTACTGAGCACATCTAGGCTGGCTTCAGCTTCAATTATTGTGCTGCCAATGGATGCAATACATTTATAGACCCCCACATCCCTCCATTGGGCATTGTTGATGACAAGTGTTTGGCTCCTTTGTCCTGCTACTCTTATAGTGTACTGGACAGAGAGTGGCTGACTCTGATTTGCTACTGTTTCCATTTCATGCCCTCCTCTTCGAGTGAAATTCCACATAAATATTGGTGCGAGTGTTGGACATACAGAGCACTGGAGTTCAGCTTTTCCAGATTGATTTTCCTGATGATTATGAGGTGTTACAGTGACAGACCCCTGAGCTATATTACATGCATTTTGCATTAATTTGGATAGAAACATTAATTGGCATTTTACCTATGACACAGATAGTAAAGTTCTCTGATACAGTAGGAGGTGAAAGGCCATTACTAGCCTCACAGATGTAGTTGCCGTTGTCAGCTACCTCCACATTACTGATAATTAGAGTGCTACTTGAAGTGGGTCCACTAGGTGTACTTATGAACCAATGGGTGATGGATGTTGTTGGGGTATTTCTTATGAGAGTCTGGGTTCCTCTATTCATTCTTTTCATCCACTTAATGTTAGCAGGAGGGTTGGCAGTGACATTACACTCAATTGTCACTGTATCTAGTCTTTCAGGAGTAGTATTGCTTCCTTGAATTACCAGATTACTCAAAGGAACTGTAACACATGCAGTATAGATGTAAACAAACACATATCTTGCTACCATGCACTCACTGGGCACATTCAAACTGGCTTCAGCTTGAATCTGACTGTTTTCAG
Organism: Stappiaceae bacterium; assembly: GCA_964291365.2. GTDB lineage: Bacteria > Pseudomonadota > Alphaproteobacteria > Rhizobiales > Stappiaceae > JBDWFY01. The sequence continues at coordinate 35,852 of OZ219963.1, read as the reverse complement.
AAAACACAATACATGTGTAGGTTCCCTCATGTCTCCACTGTACACTGGTAATGATAAGTACTTGGCTTTTTAGTCCAGGCAAGATTGAATAGTCTGCAGAGAGTGTACCACTCCTATTAGCTATTGTTTTTGCTTCTGATGCTCCTTTTCTTGTAAAATTCCACACAAAGGTTGGTATGAGTGGTGAACGAACAGAGCATTGGAATTCCACTCTCCTGGACTGACTTGTGGTGATGTTATGGGGTCTGGTGGTGAAGTTTAATATTGTGGTTCCTGCAATAATTGAAGGCTTAATACAGGCAAGTATGTTGCTCAGAGACTCAGGCTACAATGACTTTGCCTTTAATTGTAGTCTCACCAAATACTTTGTGTATAATTATTATGCACAGTGTAATTTCAATGTGAAGTTGAACTCATAAACATAGTTGCATGTATCTAGCTGGCAGTTGCTACGAGTGAAATATCCGATTCTGTATCCTATTGTACTGGCACCTGATGTTATGTTCATCAGACACAGTGTATTTGTGTCAGGGCAGCAATCCTTGAAGATGTGACACAGGCTGTCACAGTAGCAGTTTGGGGGTTCTCCCTTACAGGATCCCAAAACACAGCAGCTGCTGTAGCCAGCAGCTGAGCATGAACCTGCAATATGGATTACATGTGATGCAAAAAGTTACTCTCTGTCACTACAGATATTGCTAATACCTTGAGTTGCTGGAGTAACTGCTATATTGCCTCCTGCATGTGTAGAAATCATGCATTTACTTTCATTGAAAATCCTGAGTAAGTGCCCCTGTACCAAATCCTAAGGGGTCAGTGAAACTATACTTTTATATAAATGCACACAATTTCCGTCCCAGGTTAGCATCCACGTAGTGAGATATGCATGGTTAAATGTTTATGGGCATTTATTCAGGAGACTACGGTACATGTGTTAAGTGTCTTACCAGTGCAGTCATGTCCATTTTGATGGAGCTGTGCCCCATTGTGACAGGCACATGTGTAATTTCTTGAATAGTTATTGCTGAGAAGACAAAGATGAGCACAGCCACCATTGTTGACAGTACAAGGATTTATTCCTGCAGTTTGTAGCATAATCATTACTTTTTAGTGTGAGCTATGTGTACCTTATATATACCTTGTTGCTGATGTTCTGGACTAATTACTTTAATTCCAGAATACACGTATGAGGAGTAGCACATGTAATTACTGACAGAGTCAAACGTATAGATATTGGGTGTATGTTCCACCACTGTTTTATAGATCCTGCGGCGGGATTTTGAATATGAATAGACAGCTCCTCTAAAGAAGTCAATGGCTTGAGTTTGGTGATAACCATAGTAGCAGGGATTACTGTGGTAGGATGTATCATAGGCAATACTTCTCCCAGAGCCATCACCGCTTGAGCTCTCCATGTAATAACTGTAATAGCAGTTATCACTGCCATTAATCCAGTAGAGCATTTGCTGAGAATAGTCCAGTGTGAAGACAAAAGTGTAGACAACATTAGTATTGCTCAGTAATACTACAGTTCTGACACCACTGCCATCCATTGACGCTTTCTTGATCTTTGGTGGATTTGAACCTATGTCACTCCAGTAGACGGTCCTGTATTATTATAAGACAAAATAACTAGTCTTGATTATGTCTGGTTTATATTATATGGTTGTATACCTTGCACTGGGATCAACTACTACTTCATGAAGTAGTGTATACGGTTCAATTGAGTTAATCACTATGGTTTGGTATCCTCGTTGAAGATCATAGACCATGATCCGATTGATGTTAGTCCAGTAAATCTTATCAGTTATCCAGTCAACCGCTATGTCAACTGCATGTATTAGGATGAGAATATTTTATTGCTAGTGACTTAGTTCACTATGGCATAGCTTACCAAACTGAGTTGGACTTGCTCCAGTATCAATGAGAGGTATAGCTTCAGATCCATCATCCAGGTTTGATCGCCAAATAAACACAGTGACATTGAGAGTATCAGTCCAGAACAAGTAGTTATGTCTATTGTGTGTACAAATATAGTTATGCATGAATAACTACAGTTATAGATGTTGAATTCCATGCACCTATAGTGATAATCCAAGCTGGTGGCATTCTTCAATCCGGATATTGGTGTTTGAAGCCGGTATCTAGATCTTGTCTCATTGGTATCAATTCGATGAATGTAATTTTTGTTTGTAATCATGATGTATTCAGTGAATTCTAAAGATACAAATAATTAATGGGCCTTACTTATGTACATATTAATCGTACTTGCATGCATGCAAGATTGCATGGTTGTACAGTTAGTATACCTTGCTCCTCACAGTCAAGTGGAACATCACTGCAACAGTCTTTAAACAAGTGACAGTTTGCATCACAATAGCAGTCTGAAGAGTTACCACGACAGTTGCCACTCATGCAACAGCTGCCGTATCCACTAGCCAAACAGGAGCCTGAGAATAATATTCTTGTGATGCTTATACATTCTAAGATGAAATGCATGCATGCATGAATACCAAGTAGTGATGCCAGAGCTAGCGGTCTTGAAGCCGTTCCATTTTGGATGATGCAATTGGATAAGTCATCTCCAAGTATCATTCCTTGAGGACAGTGACAGGAGAAACCTCTTGGATCCACAGCACTCAATAGACAGAAGTGACTACATCCTCCATAAGTGGTGCCACAGGGATTAGGAACTGCATATTACATGATAATCTTGCCTATAAATTTAAAAATGCATATATACAAATCACCCTGGAGCTATAACCTGATGGCTGCTTTGTCACTTTAAGCTGATGGTAGCGAAGTCCGCAGAATACTTGTGTTGAACTATTAATGAATGTAGTAAAGTTTTTACCATTTGTTCCCAGCTTGTATATTTCTCTCATCCATGGCATAGACAAAAAGAGTGTTTCATTCAACACAGTTAATCCAGGTTGATAATGATAATGATAATAATAATCATAATAATAATAATAATCACCACTCAGTTGTAAAATCGTTTGTTGATTTTTTCCATCGATATTTGAATGTTTAATGTTTACCGTGCGTAAGCTGTGATCATAAGAAACCCAATAGAGCACTTGAGCCTTGTAGTCCAGGGTAAAGGAATAGGACCTATTCACGTCAATGACAACAGATGTCCTGTTATTTCCATCCATGGATACTCTCTCAATCCCTCTGTTGTTACTCCAATATAGCCATCTATAATAATATTGTGATAGTATAGTATTAGACCAAGCTAAAAAGTTAACCTCAAACTTTATAACTGATCTACCTAACCTTGTTGTTGGATCCACAACCATGTTGGCATAATAATAGTAGTAAACATCAGCATCATTAACAATAGTTTTGTAGAGGTTGGTTGCAAGATCCAACACTCCAATGCAATCATAACAACCATCATGGTAATATAATTTATCACTGATCCATTCAACTGCTATTCCAGCTGCATTGACATAATATTTGATCATTGTGCGGCAAAGTATAACATCCTCGTACCCATGCATGCAGTGGGTGAGCAGGTTATAGGTAGGCTTTGGCAAATTATTCCGGGAATAATTTGAGAATAATAGGTGTCCTCTAGCTTTGGAGAATAATCTGAGAATAATAGGCACAGCTCCCAGGAATAATTGCATTGTGACACGACAAATTACAATCTGGAGTAGTATCATTACAGCAAAAGGGCAACACAAATGCTAAGAGGACAGTTCTAGTAAGGGGTGACCTCATCACTATGTCATCAGGTAGCTAACAAGAACAATCATTGGAAGACTATATACAACTGTCAGTGATGATGCAGTACAATTACCGAAACAAGTCTACTAGGATAAGAAACTTCACATCATTTTTATACTGCATGCAACTTAATACTGCACACAAATGTGATCCGAGTTGAGAATAATTGAGAATAATGGGCTACCTTTGAAGGAATAATGGGCTCAATACCTGAGAATAAAAGAATAGAATAATAGGTGATTTTTTGGGAATAATTTGCCAAAGCCTAGTTATAGGCTGTGATCATGTATGCAGACATAACAAATGCATATTATATATATAGCTATATACACTATCACTCATGATACTTATGCATGAAGATTTGTCCAACTGAAGTGTGATTTGTTGAGAGCCTTCAAGATTTGACTGTCTAATTTTATAAGTGTTGTCATCAATCCAGAATAACTGTTTCAATCTGTCATAAAATTAATGGGATTGATATTAAACCAGGAGGATCACTATATGCATGCATCAGTGACATGCTATAGCTATACCATGCACTAATATTATAGGCACATCATCACAGCATTCCTCTAAACTGGAAGGCTCCAGCCTTTGATAATCATAGTATATACCTGATATGGTAATCCAGCATGTATATATTTTGATTGGGCTCACTAACGATAGTTCTCAGTCTACTTCCATCCAGACTAATTTGATGAATGAAGTGCTGATTAGCAAGCAGTATGTAAGGAGCTTCATGATCAACTGACTCTGATTGACCAGCAGGAGCTGCTCAATACAAATTACATGAGGTAAGTAATGATTGTCATAACATGGTGATCATAGCTCATACATCGCTTCTTTCTCATGCCGTTAACTGCTGTACCAAATATTTCCAAGTCACTATCCACTCCATATCTGCATAATTCAGTGCATGCATCATTAAAGTTTAATACACACAGTCAGGTGATTACTACTCACTGTAAAAATAAATAACCTAATGTGGTTGCACTCCCTACTTCTTTCATGATAATTCTCACAATATTGATACATAAGATAACTGGCCTCTCTCCTCTGCATAATATATGCAAAATATTCTTGTTGCCATATATAGTTGTTGTAGGAGTGTACGTGGCTTTTTTACAACCACAGCCTATAGCTGACTGCTAACCCTGCTAGAGCAATACCTCAGTTTTGTGCCAGCTAGGCTGTAAAAAGCCATGTACATTCCTACAACAACTATGTTATTGACCAACTGTTAGAAGCAGCGTATTTTGCATAGATAATAACTATTATGCTGAGGAGAGAACACTATAGTTACATTACATGTCAGCATTGTTATAACTGTTATGAGACAAGTAGGGAGTGCAACTGGGACAATCCACATTAGGTTAAAATAGCCATAAATTATATAACCTGAATGTGGTGTCACAGCTCAGCAAGGTGGTCCAGATTATAGTAAGCTTTTGTTGGGGATAGATAACCACTTGAAGATAGACTTGCTATAAATATTATTTATTATTAGTGAAAGCAGAAAACTATTGCTGATAACTGATAAGACTAAGTGACACTATAATAGCATACAACTTTTACCTTGTCCAATACACACTGAGTGACATTCCACTGAGGATCCAGATAATGAAACCATCCTACCAACTGTTGACAGCTTCCAATGTCAATTTGAACAAAAGCAGTTGTGATAGGCTTGACCCCACTGTCCCCAAAAAGCTCAACTGCATAGTAATAATGGTACATGCATAATAAAGGCTTTAGCTACCTAATAACCGATCTGCAACACTAGCTTAGCTTACACTATTATTATAATACACTTACTCTGGTATTCCACCATTTGAGCCTCATCAGTGAGGTGGCTGTCCTTTGATGATGTAACTGAACTAAGTTTCTCTTTGACAATCAAGTGGTATCCATCTTTTGTGTCACTACTGCTCAGATACTGCTGCTTTGCAAAAAGCTCCGTTTGTCTATCATTGCACTTGTTATCACCGACTACCTGTCTCGTGAGGCAAAAGCCAGACTGAGCCAGCAGCATCAGTAGGAGCAACAGCTGCAGCAATGACATCTTGATCATTCTCAGCACTAACTGAATGTACTCAACTGCTGCTGATTATATCACGTATGCAATGCCATTTCCTGTTTATGTGTACTTAAATAATTTGTGCAACAAAATGTTACATTATCATTGATTACGCAACAATTATTACTGCAGGCAACTAGTATTGTTAACTGTAAGAATAAAATAATGATACTTAGTTTTATGCATAATATACGAGGTTGGTTTTCTTCTTAGCTTGAACTTCCAATATTCCTGAGGAATGTGACAAACAATTTTGATTAGCCAAGTATAATTACTGTCTCACCTTCCATGTAGTCCTCATGGATGAGTTCAGTGGCTCCCCTCCTCAGCGCTATCATCCCAGCCTCCACACACACTGCCTTCAACTGAGCTCCATTGAAGTCGTCTGTACATCTGGCTAGCTCTTTGAAGTTCACATCACTACTGACGTTCATCTTCCTTGAGTGTATCTTCAGAATGTGCTCTCTGGCATCTTCATTTGGCAGGGGAAACTCAATCTTACGATCAAGACGACCTGATAAAATTATAATTAAGATATCTAGTGTGCACAAATTTAATAGCTACATGTCTACCTGATCTAAGAAGAGCGGGATCCAAAGTGTCAACTCTGTTGGTAGCTGCAATTACCTAAAGCAAATAATTATTGCTGGGGGTACTTGTAACTTAGTGATATTGCATGTGCTTATAACTGACTTTAATGTCACTATGTGAGCTGAAGCCATCCAATTGATTAAGCAGCTCCAACATGGTCCTCTGTACTTCTCTGTCTCCTTCCTTCTCACTGGCAAACCTCTGGATTAAAACAAGAATGGTATACAATTACAATGGGTGTATACAGTGTTTAACAATCTTTAATTGATTCTGAAATTATCAGCATTAGAAAATACACCATACTAATCATACTTTTGTTCCAATGGCATCCAATTCGTCAATAAAGATAATAGCAGGAGCCTTCTCCTTTGCCAGAGCAAAAGCATCCCTCACCATCTTTGCCCCATCACCAATGAACATCTGTACCAGCTGGGGGCCAGCCAACTTGAGAAAGGTGCTCTACAAAGGAAATAACAACTTCTTAATATTGTTTATAAAGGTCTTGGAGTGTGTGTACATTTGTTTGAGCTGCACAGGCTCGGGCCAGTAGAGTTTTTCCAGTTCCTGGTACTCCATACAATAGCACACCTGTAAAAAAAAACAACAACCAAAAGTATGATCAGTAGTGGAGCTATTTGTTTTGTTTGTGGCGGCACACCTTTAGGTGGCTGGATTCCAATGTTCTCAAACGCTTCTTTGTGAGTCATTGGCAGTACAATAGCCTCCACCAGCTGTGGAATGTCAGTGTAGGTGTGTGCACGTGTGTACATGTTTATGTGTGTACATATTTACATACATGCGTAGGTATAGGACGACTAACATCAGATCGTGTTTGTCAAAACAGCATATCTACAATTCTAATGGACATAATTATATTTGTGTACATGATCTTACCATCTGCTATCAAATCTACTCTTACATTGTAAAATCACTTGTACCAGCCCTAAGCCATCTGCTGGGATATTATTTCTCCACTAACTTACCTCTTCAATCTGTTTATCCAGTCCTCCAATGTCACTGTACTGCTCCGTGGGTCTCTCATCCAGCTCCATGGCCTTCACTCGAGAGTCATACCTATGTAATTGTGCCACATAGAAAATGAATTAAGAGTAAATTAAGGAGATAAACTAGTAAAATGTCATCCTTACTCTGAGGGAAGCTTGTCGAGAATAAGATACGAGTCCTTGTTCACACCCTATGGGAGGCAATATGGTAATGGTGAAATTCATAATACGTAGGTGTAATTAAAAAAAAACAAACAAAACATGTTTAAATTATGCTATAAATCTTACCACGAGGTCCCCAGGGCTGAGGTCTGTGGGCTCTACTAAACCAATCACTGGGAGGAAGTAAGTCTGTAGAAAGTGATTGAATGGGTATGGGGTCATCAAACGTATATACACTCAGCCTTCAAAGTGTGTGTATACGTACCTGTCTAGTGGATGTCTTTATGACTGCACACTTTCCCTTCCTCTGTGAGTCGAGGTCCATGTGTCCTCCATCTTCCTCAGCCTGGTCCTGGGGGTCTACGTCCAGTAGCTGTGTGTATATTATGTACATGGGGGAGGATGTACATGTGTGTGCATGTTTCCAACATCATTATTTTTATCATTCTTATCGTAAAACTCACCTCTACCACGTTGGATACCAAATAAGGCAACACTTTGAAAACTTTAATCTTCTCTGCATTCTCCTATTGATGGCAAGTGTACGCAAGTAGTGAATGTACAGTATGAACAGATTTTATACCACTACGTATTCTGAGGGTGTGTTTTTACCTTTATCTTCTCCTTCATGGCTTGTTGTTCATGGCTGATACGAGATGTCTCACTCTTCATGATCTGGAGAAGAGCCAAATTAGTACAAAATCCCCGATGTGCTTTAATTAGAAAGAGTACCACTATTACCCTCACTACCTTTATATCATTTTCCAGTAGTCTGGTGCGACTAATAATCTCATCAGTGCTCATTCTAAGCACCTCATCGTCAATAGAAGCCTGTGTTAGTGGAAAACCACAAGTAACGAATGAAATACAGCAGCCATTTTGTCAACTTTCGTGATTCAAGGCCTCTCACGCTTTTACGTTTATTTGTAGCTAGGAAACAGGATAATTGAACTCACGTCAGCATCCTCCCATATGGATTTATCCTCTAGAGTAGTCATACTTCTCCACAGAGCCAGTAGGTTGTACTTGTACAGCAATATAGCTACAATATGCACACGTGTAGTGACGTGAAAAGTGCTGACTTGGCAAACTCGTTCAAAAAGAAGGCGGGGTCAATAATCGGCGCAGCTGCTCCGGCTATAGCGGTATATGCCCTACACATGCTGCATTTTTGTGCGGCCGTTTGCAGTGTAAGCCTTAAAGGTGAGAATATGGGAAGATGCAGCCACTAGGCTAAGTGCATACATCAAAGATTGCAGCAAAGCTTTGTAAAATTTTCACTATTCTTTCATATCCTGTTTATGTAGATATGCTCACATAACCAATGGTCTGACTACCTAAGTCTGATCAAATAGTACTCTCACGGGAGTAAGTTATGACTAAAAGAGGGCCTGATATTTTCAAGCATCATCTTTAAGACATCAAAATCATTCATCCATGAGCTCTCTGAGTCTGGAGCAGAGTTCTGCCTACTCTTTGAGTCCTGGATCGACAAGCAGAGAAGCATCCAGTAACAGCCTAGCACTAACCAGAACTGGAGGAGCAACCATCAGCTCTTCTGGACTGCAAGAACTTCGAGTAAATTGCTGCTGTGATGGCAGACTACATCTCTGGGAGTCTGGCAATGTGGCTGGACAGGCTTTCTGTGGATGGGAACAAAGAGCACTACCATGCACAGGCTCCACTCACATAATTTTTACACAGAGCTCTGACCAGAGCCTTGGATCTATTGGAAATTCACATAGGGATGCTAACAGATCAGCAAATGGGACATTTACAAAGCCTAAGTGTTCCATATATCAGTCTATGAATCAGACAAGAACAGATTTTAGGTCTCATGTTCGTTCATATACACACAGCAGTGATTCTAGGGCAATTCTCTATGAATTTGAGCACCATAAAGGTGGTGATATTTCTCTCTATATCGACAAGTATCGAAAGTCCATCACTTATCCTAAGATGGAGCGGAAATCGATACCCTTGACTAGTGGAATGGCTGGCAGTGCAGGAGAGCCACTTTCTCTGTGGTCTGGCAACAGGTGTGTGCCATCTTCCGTGCTCAAGCCTAAGTTGTTTGTCCTTGGAGAAGGTTCTACTGCCTCACACACAAAATCCTTCACATACAGAAAGGTATATACCAGTAGGTAATAGTTCAGTTTATGATTTGGTGTCATGCAGTAGCTTTGATATGTGTAATCTTATACACCACACACAGATTCATTATTTTAGTACATAATAATTATTAGTAGTACATAGTTTGAGCAAACAAAAATTTTCAGTATTAGCATCAGATTATGCGACTCAGCTGTATTCTCTCACTTTGCAGAGTTGTGTCCATGGCGCTGGCTTTTACTCGACACCAGAATCTAAACCAAAGTTCCGTCTATCTGACCTAAACAGCACAGTACATGTACAGCAGCGGCAGCAGCTCTCTTCATCATCAGAAGACAAAAGCAGGACTGAAACAAAGCAGTATCCAGTCCCTGTCATTACTGGCTTCTCAAGCCTGCAAAATGAGCCAACTCAAAATCAAAGCTCGGAGATTGAATTCCTTGGAGCAGAAGAGGACAGCGATGCTCAGTTGAGCAGTATGACCTGGGTGTCACAGTCTGTGCCAGAATCCTACCTCATCAGTTCAGTGATATATCCTTCTCCTTCAAACATACACTCCTCAATACCAAAGCAGAGAGCAGTATCATCAACGTTAAGCAAAAATTCAAGTGCAGTATCTAGTGCTGGTTTCAAGGGATCTATGAACATAAATCCTTTACGGTCATTTAATAGCCTAAATAGGGGTACTACTCTGCTAGCAATGGCAGGTAAGAAATCGCAGACTTTTTCCAGAAATGGTGCCACCAAGAAGCTGACGTATGGCTTTCAACTGTCATCTCACAGCATGCCACTGATTCAATCAGCAGAGAAGACATCAACAAAGACTAACAGACTTGGACATCTATTGAAACGAAAGCACAGAACAGATACTGCTAACATTAGGAGCACAGCCGGTGGTGAGGCAGATAATATGATTAGTACACATGGAGCTTACTAAGGGTACAATTTCTATCTACCGGTAAAAGAATAATTATCACAACTGTCCACCCTTGAAGAGAATATCAAATGTAAGGTACAACATTGATGCATAATAATTATCTCAACATGCACTCTAGCTAGAGTACATGAAGCAATTGACTATTGAGTCTGAATCTATACATTTCTCTGTTAGCTAAGCTATAGCAGTAGAATTATTGAGTGCATGGTTTACTGAAAGATAGAGGCAGTGATAGCTCCCACCACCAGCAGTAGAAGAGCTGCCTTGATGCTTGCGGCTGCATCTGTGGCATTATCTAACTCAGTTGGTTCCTCGGTAGAAGTAGTGATGTCAACAGCTTCTGCTAGCTGATTGCTTGCATAGCCATTCTCAATAAGAATCTGAAATGCTGGACCAAAGTCTTCGTGCCACTTGGTGTTATTCCTGGCATACTCAAGTGCAATATCAGCAGTGCGTGATGGTGGACAGTCAGTGAATAGGTCTCTGCAGTCAGCGTCAGTCTCCATTCCATCGGCATCTGGTGTCACTTGCTTGAACAAAGCCTATTACGATAGTATTATGAAGAGTGGACCAATAACAACTATAATGTAAACTATATAAATTTAACAATAGCCAGACAGTCTGAGACAACGCTATCTCAACACTATGCAGTCCAGTTTATTTAATGGGATATTGCAAATACATGGCGTTTATTTAGGTAGTGGGATAAAGGTAACCACATGCTCTGCCTACGTTCTACACGACTTCACAAAGTTATACCATATCTGTGTTAAGCATCATTCTCACTCCCATAGGAGGGGGTCCTCCTGGCATACGTGTAACAGTTCCAAGATCCCACTGGTAGCGTGGATTGACACCTGGTGGAGCATCTTGAAAATTCAGCTCTGACTGATGCCACTCACTATTGTTAGAAACAAGCGTACGAAAGAAAGCATTATCAAATCTATTTGTGGGGGGCGCCCAAGGACCCTGAAAGCCGCTATTTCTGGGCGTGGTCATTCCCATGGTGTGGGCTCCAATGAGAGCAACCACCTGTCTCTCTGTCATCCCCATCCCATTTCTAAAGATCTCCATCACATGTTCCAAGCCCCTGTGTGCATCAGGGAAGCCAGAGTCCATGGGAGAGTTTGGTGAGGTAGCACAATCCGTGCGACCATAGCGAATTGTCATATCTGGTTGTGGTGGATCACAGCCAGGAGGTAATTGAAGTTGCCTGCAGTCCTGTTCCTCTGATGCGACTCTCACTGCGACAATTGCTGCCAGAGCATAGAAATCTGCACGAGACATTCCAGTATCATTAAACTCATTGTCATAGAGGTTGTTGACTTCCATAAATATTCGTTCCAGTCCTCTGTTTTCTGTATTGTTGAGCTCAAGGCATCCATCACAGCCATCACTGACACAATCGTGAAATATAAGGCGAATCAGTTTAGCTCCAGGCTGTAGAACATTAAGAAAAGATAAAAGAATAATCAAGAGTGATTACAGGTATGCATGAATCTGGTCCTAATCATGCATGCATACATGCATATTATACTGTCAGTGCACCACACATTGTAATACAGACACTGCACACTCATGGCAATAATCATTATAGGTATTACTAGAAGTTTGCATACATTGTTCAGTCCTGGACGCTGTTGTTCTTCTAAGTCTTGGATCATCTGACGGATCATGCCAATGGCTCTGTCTTCATCAGCCAGGCTCACAATATTCTGAGAGTTGCCACTGCCAGCCATTAGCAGGAGGGAGCTCACAAGAAATACTGCTACTTGCAGAACTGCCATGCTACTGGTGTAAAGAAATTAGCCAAGCAATCAGCTGCAGGTTACGGGTAGCTCTGAATCTCTGAGTCTTATAGCACCTGCTTTAAATATCTTAACTGGAACTATGAGTGGCTGGGGAATTGCACATGACTATTATCAGACATTCTCCCACACTAGGGAGTGGCTAGTGGAAGAGAGAGTAAACAGAGCTTATGTAACTTTAGTAGTGCACATGACTGGAATATGATTTGCTCAGTTATGCACTAATGAGAACAACCTAAAGTGCATAACTAAATAAATCATATTATATTCCTGTCATGTATTTTTGGCTGTAAGCCCAGCTGCCATGAAGGACTCAGTAAGTAGGAGAGGCAGAAATTATTAGCTTTTACAACTTAAAGCAATCAGTATTATCTGCAGTATAGCTAGCTAGCTATACTAGTAGTTACATTGTATTGATGTCTGCAACAATGTCACATGCTATTGTAATGTTTGGTCAGCTACAGTCACATGTAATGAAGTGATTGACGTTATGATAGCTAGCACGTGCAATGGTTTGTTAATTAATGTCCCGTGCACATTTTTTGGTATTCACAAGTGACATCCAATGAATTTCATATACTGAACTGGGGGTGGGTCATGGATTTAGGTGGGGGGGGGTGAGGATTGAAATGGGGGCACACTATTCAAGTACAAACAACACAATATTGTATTTATATGATAGTTGAGTGCTTTCTTATGTATTTTGAACCCTAATACTTCTGTTGCTGGCATTTTATTACCACCAGTATGATGACAATCACTGCTATTAGAAGTAGGCCAAGACCGTTGATGGTGGGTACAAGTATTATGAGCAATCTCATCCCAACATCTGCAAACAAAGAAATATAATAATGAAAGATGGTGATAGTATAGGCATCCTATATGGATCTCTGTTTCATCGAGGAATGCTTATTATAGTGCTTGGCTATGTATTCATACAGACTTCACATAGCAATGTCTCTGTGCTATAGTATTCCCAATCATAAATTATACCTTGGCAATAACCGACTCCATCTCCTTCATAGCCCTCAGCACATGTACAAGTGAAACTCCCTTCACTATTCTGACATATTGCATTAGCATGACACAAAGATTCTGCCTGTGAACACTCATCAATGTCTGCAATGTAGACTAGTATCTTGGAGAGAACTAGGTATCCTAAGAATTCACTACTTAATTGCTATGCTATGTACCTGTGCACTGGAACCCATCTCCAAGGAATCCCAACCGGCATTCACAGTAGAAACTTCCATCGGTGTTATTGCAGTCAGCGTTTGCATGACAAGGACTCAATAAGCATTCATTCACATCTGCAGTTCATCAAAACCAATAATTCTTCCCTGATAAGGACACATTGATGTTGTTATCTTACCAAAATCATACTGCCCCACACTACTATTCAGTGAAAACTCATTATAATTCTCCTGTCCTTCAATGGAGATGTAAAGAGTCACCATCACATCATCCTCCTCATCATCAGACTCCTCTAAGTCACCAGCCTGCCGTTTGCCCCTGGGGGTGGATTTACCAGGTGAGACAGTCTCAGGAGTCAGGTTTGGTGAGTTCAGGTCATTGAAATAGGTTGTAGAACAGACGAGAGTGTGTTGATACTGGGGTGCCCTTATCATTGTACTCCAGTCATGGAGGGCAGCACTGGGATTGGGGACACTAGTCGATGCATAGAGGACGATTTGTCCTTCATGTATACAGAATCGAACGGTTATGCCTTCTTCAGCCGGTGCACTGAAGCTGATTCTCACGCTATCTCCAAGTCCTGTGGTACCTTGTTCAGGACTACCAACTCTCTGGGGTTGATCAACTGTGTTATTAATTTCGTGTAAATTATTTCATGCACTGATACAAAATATGCATTGAAATGTCTACCTGTGAAACAGATCTGATAGGATCGAGCCTCCTGAGCTGCAGTGAGCAGATCTGTGTTAAATGAATCAAGATGATCAATCAACTCAGGGGTGGTTGCAATAGTCAATAGCTCATTCTTGTTGGCATTTGCTACACCTATGGCGTAGGATAAGAGGGGAGGGTCTGTAGCATGGACTAGCCGAGCAGCTGTTGTAGTATTGCCACAGAGAGGGGAATTTTGATTAGACCTTCCATCGGTCAGAGTGACAACCAGCCTAAGTACAGAGAGAGAGTCTCTCCATGGCTGTTCTATTGCTCTACAGAGACCATCAGCTGTGTTAGTTGACTGGCTAAGATAGGGGATGCGATCAATAAGCTTCAAAAGTGACCTTTTGTCAAAGTTTACAGACTCATTGAGTGGTAGATAGACCTCGCTGAATGTTCCATAGAGGACAATTCCAATCCTATCTCCCTCTCCTTCTGTATTTTCATCTATCAGGGCATCAATAAATGCCCGGGTGAAGTTTTTGACTTTATCGTAATTAGTTGGATCGGCACTGTTGATACTCCCAGAGGAATCCAGCACAAAAACCACATCAGTGTCTACACTGCATACTAAAAGAGCAAACAATAAAATTTGAGAACTACAATTCATTATTGGATCACTTCTCTCTCACTAGTCAGAATGTTGACTAACAGATATGCAACTTAAGGTACTGAGTTCTGCTCATATAGATTATACTTATAGCTACCTTCAATCTCCTGGAGCCTGGTGACAGCTGTCAACCACCTCAGCAAGTCCTCCTTGCCACTTTTGAACTTTTCATTCCAAAAGAAGCCTTGTCTGAGTGAGGGAGGGATTATGGTATACGTAGCAACATACGTGAGGTAGAGTCTTGCAGCAAGCCCTGAGTACAGTGGTTTCTCCAAATCTCGGTAATCAACTGCTCTCCAGTCCTGCCCGAGGTAGGCTGTGATGGCATCATATACTCGATTGTACCTAGATGTGAGTTCTTTTGTACGCTGAAATTGCATGGTTGTGATCTTCCAGATTCCGCCATCAGCATTCTCTTGAGGAAAAGCTGTTCCATCCGATGTCTCTACATAGGCCATGTTTCGTAGAAAGACATTCATCAAATCAGCGTTCCCAGATTGCTCAAAGATGCCTGATTCATCGAGCTTTGACAGGACAGCTCTGACCACATTGACTCCATTGGAGCCAGGAACTGTGGTGAGGTCTTGTCTCTGCGTGCTGACACAGCCTAGCGACACAACAAACAAAACAAAACACCTTGTGCCTGTCATTGTTGAATAAAGCATATGCATCACACAGCTGCAGCAATCTTACCTGCTGAGATAATAGCATTCATTCTATATATGATTCCACTATAAATTATTCATTATACCCCATGTGACGGATAAGGAAACATAAACATTATTCGTGGATACACAGATGTGTAATGCTATGCATTATAGCACATACGAATACTATAAAATCTGTACTTCTGTTGACAAGATAAGTAGATAAGTGCTACCAATATTGTATTTTCACGGTCATTCAAGTGGTACTATTTTCTTCGAATTCCTTACTGACATCAATTTGCCCTTTGCAGTAAGTACAATAATTATTGATGCTAGCACTGCTCCCACAAGGGACAAAACAATCACAATAAGTGCCACAATACCTGCAAACAAGTAATATTAAGGTAATGTATTATTGTCACTCTTTGTAGCTTGTAATGTACCATTGGATAGGCAGACCATTTGACCATCTCCAATGTACCCACTGATACATGTGCAGGAGAAGCCACCCACTGTGTTCTGACACACTCCATTAGCATGGCAGGGAATCACAGTATTCTTCTTTGTAATAGTGCACTCGTCAATATCTAGAGAGAAATTTAATAATATTATCTGCATATAATTATAATGATGAATAATTATTACCAGAACATTGGAATCCATTTCCTGAGAATCCAGCTGCACATTGGCAGGAGAAGCCATCATTAGTGCCAGTGCAAATGGAATTATGATGACAGGGACTTGCCTCACACTTATTTTGACCTGATAAAAAAATTAGCTATTCATCATGATTATAGGACAATCATTCATAGCATTACTTAGGTCCACTCCCCCATAGCTGCTATTTAGCTGAAATTCGTTCAAGTTTTCCTGCCCCTCAATGGAAATGTACAAGGTCACAGTGGTTTCTTCAGTTTGTCGTTTGGCCCTTGGGACTTGATTTAAATCTCGTTTATTCAAATCATAGAAGGAGGTGTGGCAAGCAATGGAGTGCTGATTTTCTGGTGCTGTCACAATATCCACCCATTCATGAAGAGCTGCACTAGGGTTGGGAACAGTCGTTGATGCATACAAAACTACCCTTCCTCTATGTATACAGAGTCGAACTGTGATGCCATCTTCAGCAGGTGGTTCTAGACTGATTCTCACGCTGCCACCTCTTTCCAAAGTACCTTCTTGTAGCTCACCAATATCAATAGGTTGATTAACTGCATTGTGCACAATAAAAAAAAATTAATGAGTAAATTGAATGTGTATAAAGAGTACAGATGTTTACTGGTAAAGCAGATCTGGTAAGCACGAGCTTCCTGAGCTGCAGTTAATAAATCTGTATCAAAGGTGTCTAAATGATCAATAAGCTCTGCTGCAGATGCAATTACACGTAGTTCTTCAATATCAATATTATCTCCAACTCCAATGACGTAAGACACAAGCCTTGGAATGTGTGCATGAACCATTTCAGCAGCTGTCGATGTATTGCCACAGGAAAGTGACTCTAGATTTGATCTCCCATCAGTTAAAGTGATGACAAGCCTTAGTACTGTGAGTGAATCTCGCCATGGGTGTTTTAGAGCATGACAAAGCCCATCAGCTGTGTTGGTTAATCCATTTACGTACCGAATACTTTCTATCATTTCAACAAGTGAGCTTCTATCCAGGCCTTGACTTGTATTTAAAAGCAAAAGAGTTTCACCAAAATATGAGAATATGACTATACCCACCCTGCTTCCCATCTCATTATTGATATTTTTGCGGTATGAGTCCTCCAGCAATACACTCACAAAATCATGGGTGAAATTTTTGATTTTGGTGTAGTTTTCTGGTCCAATACTTCCAGATGAGTCAAGAACAAAAACCACATCAGTGTAAATGCTACATACTAAAAGAAATATTATCATATAATACTCTCAATAAGGATCACAAATTTATATTACCTTCAGTTTCTGATAACATTTCTATAGCTGTCAACCATTCATGAATGGAAACTGATATTTCTTTAAAGTTATTGACCCAAAACGAGGCATGCCTAATAGTAGGTGGAATGAACCTTGCGATGTGTGTTAGATAAAGCCTCACAGCTAGACCAGAGTAGAGCGGCTTTTCTAGCTCTCCATAGTCTAGATTCTGCCATTCAATCCCAAATACTGTCCTAATTGCATCAAATACTCCTGGAAAATCTGAATCAAGTCGCTGTGTCTGTAGAAATTTGTTGCGAGAGAGTTTCCAGATCCCTCCATTCCTGTTATCATCAGGATAAGCTGTTCCATCCCTCGTCTCAACATATGCCATGTTTCTCATGAAGACATTGGTCAGATCTGCATTTCCAGACTCCTCAAAGACGCCAGCTGCATCAAGCCTGGATATGACTGCTCTCACAACGTTTGATCCGCTGGCTCTTGGATCAGTGGTCTGATCTACGGGCTGTCTGACAGCCTGAGCAAAAGAAGAGATGATTACAACTAAAAGAAGCCTCTCCATAACATTTAAGTTGACCTTGGTGTTAATGCTTGCACAGCAATTTATTGCGCATGTGCACAACTCTGGCGCGCGCGCGTACGCGCACGCACACGTACGTACGTAAAAAAGCCACATCACCGACGATCTTTACCAACCAAGTATTAGAGATGGGTCGATGCATGTGGATGGTAGGGCTGCTAGTGGTAGCAGCGACAGTGCTCTGCACAGAAGGAAAGAAGAAGAGTGTTCTGGACTACAACGATGCTGACGTGGAAAGGATCTTTAGAGAGTGGGAGGTGAGAGAAATTGTTAAGAGTATGATCTTAGCAGGGCTAGGCTACGACTATATATACTGAGTCTACATAGATCTAGCTGCATATTAACCTTTCAGGAGAATGATGAAGACAGTGATGACTCACATGAGGATGACCCTTTGAGAGGTGAGCCAATGAAGTTATGCACGCCCCGTCTAGTAGTGCATTCAATCTAGACACTCATCGGAGTCGTCCTGAGATAGTATAAATCCAATACGTTATAAAAATATACTCTTTTGTTGATTAGCGATAATTTAATATATTAATTTTCTTAGGCCCAAATCCAGGAGCAGGCATGAAGCTTGACCTAGAGGGACTGAAAGCTGGCCGCGTATCCCCCGAAGATCTCATTAAACAATCCAAGAAAAACAAGCCCATGATGATGTTTGTTGGTGTGCGTGGTGACCCACCTGACAAAGTTCGTACAGATCGCATCAGTGCACGCTGGGTACAGAGCCTACAGAATGCCCACCTTCAGGCGGAGCGCTACATTGTGGCTGATGATCGGGTGCTCCTGGTAATTAAGGACGGGAGCCAGTCTTGGGACGTTAAAGATTTCCTAATTACTCAGACAGACTGCACCACTGTATCATTTGAGCAGCTGTCATTCGATTGTGCTGATCCTTCTGGAGATAAAGTTTCTTCTTCACCAAGCAAGAAGAAAGGTGATTCAAAAAAGACTGAACTTTGACAGCTGCTGTCATAGACAAGGCAAATTTAGACCGTTTACTTAGTGAATTTCACCATATCAAGGCCATCTGTACATAGGACTGCAGTGTTATGACAGATAGAGAGAGATATATAGGGATGTTCTAAACATTTATTTTTGTGAAACTATTCGATATTATTTTGATGCCAGAGGTTTCATCCTACTCTTAATGCGCATGCGCACTATTCCAGAGCACTGATCAAAGAAAGATGGAATGCGGTAGTCTCTTAGTTTAAGCCGCGAAGTTATACCGGATACTATCATTAAAAGCCACTTCAGTTTTGTAACAATCTTAGCTTGGACTCCCCCCAAACGCATTAATTGTACGGTGTAGGTGACATAGCTTACGTAGAAGATGAAACAAGCATGGACAAACACATCGTGTGGAGTGGAGAGCTGTACCACAAAACTGGTGAAACGGTACGTTAATGATTCATGAATCGCTCGGCGCCACGTATGAATAAAAATTCAATGTCTCTAGGTATCAGCTGGTTCGCTATGGGCTGTGCTAATGAGAGAATCTGTCCTTGGTCCGAAGAGGCTCGAACTCTACCACTCATATACCGACTACTCGAGCGGCTTGCTAGCCACTTTTGTTCTGAACCTCGGGGATATGCTGCATGTTGAGAGGAATCTAGACCCTCACCATAAAATTTCTATCCCCAGCTACTCGTCCCGCTACCACTGGGATAAGAGACATTATCGTAGCTCCATTGAGCCCCCAGGGCATCAGTTTACAATAACTACGGAGAAGGATGTTCATATATTTTCTACGAGGAGCGGCGATGAGTCATCCTTCTGGGTGGGGAAGCTCAATGAACTTTTACACGGACCTCCAGAACAGGGAGTAGAATGTAAGTCATATAGACACGAGACATTGTTAAATTCCATGCTTTTTGGAAGACATGGCTGCGGAATATATGTACCCTCTTACCAGCCAAGTCCTATAATCTGCTTATTATTGGTTTTAAGTATAGGTATTTGTGACCTTCTCTTTAACTTTCTTTGTTATTTGCTGTATGGTTTATTTTGGTAGCCAGTGTTATCAATTGCACCTTTACTATTGTTTATGATTAATCTTGCTTCTATGATAGATGAGTTTCCAGTACATATTCTCCCAACACCACTCTCGAGGAGTTTAGTTCTTCGTAGCAGCCATGTTTTGAAGGTATCTGAGTTGGATATTCATCTCTACGATGCCAGTGGGACCACGCCCACTTCCTTTGTATGTCCTCTTAGCAATGTTGAAAAGGTGGATCATACAGCACCTCGTGGAGTCAGCCCTGGTGTTGTATCACTGCACTGTTCAAAGTAAGGCTTTAGTTAGTTTACTGAAAGTATCATGACATTAGATCCACTCCTTTAGCTATATTTGCTAATTAGACACTAATAAGTGCAGTCGTGTAAGGGGCATATATAATTGATTATAACAGCATACCAAGTCCAATTAGCCAACTAGCATTATACATGTACCAGAATTCAGGGAGTGCGGTTTCAATTTTCTGGCCCATTACTCTTCACATTCATGTGTAGGCATACCTGATTAATGAATATTCTCCTTTTGTAGTGTCTGTGGTATATCAGGTGGGGGGACAATAACAATGTCTACTAACAGTACCGCCGACATCAGCAGAATTCTAAACCATCGCAGAATGTCAGCTACTCCTCCTTCCACTCTCCCTCTCCCTCCTCCTACTACCACTACTAATTCTATTCCCAATGTGCACTCAGTGGCAACTCCCTCACGGCTTCACAGCCTCACTCATTATCACCACATGGCCTCGTTGGACTCAAAACTGCACCCCTTCACATCACCTAGATCTGGCTCTATTAACATTCCTGCTGGTGGACAATTTCAGCATACTCATTTGAGTGCGGTCAACTCTCTTCCCCCAGTGACAAGTATTGGTTTAATGAAACAAAGAAGGGTGGAAGAAATTAGCTCTTCTAGCGACTCTGAAGATGATTATGATGAAAGTATACACATGAGTGCTAAACAGCTAGAGAAGATACAATCAGAAAGAAAAATATCTGGTGGTGATTTTGAGAGTGTGGCGTCGTGGGTTCACAACAAGAGAGACTTGCTTGGTAGGAGCATTGATAGATTCGGTAGAGTTAGTTCCTTTCCAAATATTCAGCCTTCACTGAACCAAAGTGGAGTCACAGATTTGTCACATAAATCAAATCATTTTCCCAAACCTGCAAGCAGTGTGGCCATGAGCCTAAGAGATAGTGGTATCAGTAAACTCGCACAAAGGAGGTATAACTTAAGAAAAAGTTCATCGCTAGGTAGCGGCCTGGATGAGGACCACGTGTACAACCAGGTGTACTTTGCCTCGGGGGACAAGAGAAAAGAGGATATTCCTGGATCACATGACTCGTTAGTCATTAACGATGTGTATGAACAACTAGACAGTGGTAGTTGGCAATCGCCGACGTCTGTGACCAATGAGAGCAGAGATCACGAGCAGCAAGCTCAGGCTACCGATCCATCACAGCATGATTATGAGTCTATTAAGGAGTTCAAACTGCCGAGACAACCAATGTCGATTGAGAGTGAGCCAGACTATGATTATGTTAAAGGTGAGTTGGATGTGGATTTAGTCTACACTGCATGCAGGCCAACCTGCTATCGCTCACTATAGCCTTCCAAAATTAGTGCTGAAGCACTACATTTTGCTTTCAGTTTTGCTCTAAGTCATCAGCCTCAGCCTTATATAGCCCGCCCTGTCTCACAGTACTTGTGGGTTTCAACTCTGTTAGCTAGCTAGTAGAGGAAGCAGGGGAGGGCCTCTCAAGTGCCTGGCAACCACTGATAATAATTATTGCAATTGGTGCGTTGAACGAATGTTACTACAGCAGCTGTGCAACACGAACAGCAGCCAGCAGACAGTACTACAGTGTATTGAACAACCGTGTGTATGCACAAAATTAATAATTTTATTGTCATAATAATTCTCGTAACCATGAATGCATTAGTGAAAGCTTCTCTATGTTCACATTTTAGATCGCATCCTAGGGGTCAGAGGTATCCCTGTTCAGCCACGCCCACTTGATCAATCGGCTGCCCCATACAGCAGCGATGAAGAAGAGGAGCACTATTATTATTAATAGTTAATTAACATTCAACCTCGTTAATGATCGACAACAGTTGTGATCAGAAAGTTTTACCATTCACTACATCTTCTCATCACAATAATTATTTAAATAGTTGTTTAGTTTTTTTTAAATCTCCATTTTTATTTTGTCATTAATAACCCACTCCCCCGACAGCTAGTAGTTTGTGATCAAAGTAATTCACTACAAATATCACGGAAAATTTTTTATACAGTCATTTTTTTTCCCAACAGCTCAGCTGTTTTATATCATCATTACATTACAACAATTAAATTCTCTCTTTGCACCAATTAAGACAGAAAAGCTGATTGGTCCAATTGAAAATATGTCCATACGTACGTGTACACTAATAATCATGTAGGAAACATTGTTGCATCATAATCCACCACCATCTTTTTAATGTGGTCCAGTTTGTGATGGAGTTCATCGAATCGACTCTTGTGAGGCTGAAGCTCACGATACTTGTTACGAATCTGTTGCCTTACCTCCTGCACAATGGGAGAGAGTGAGTGTGTGTGTGTGTGTGTGTGTGTGTGTGTGAGAGAGAGAGAGAGAGAGAGAGAGGTGTTTATAGGTACATAATTTATACGTTAGTGTATCATAACAGATCGTGGTTTTTGCTTACATGTAGATAACTTTAGTACTACACATACATGTACATGTACATGTACAAGTACATGTACCAAGTGCAGCTAACCACTAGGATAGCTATAGTACTAATCTATGGATTCCCAAGACAGGATTACTTATTGTAGCTAGTACACTGCGCACATCAAAGGAAGTCCTAGACCTTTTCAATTTCATGTTTTGGCAGTCTGGTTGGACAAACCAGCTTTGCAAGACTAGATTAGATAATGTATAACAGAGTACAGGCTTATTGCTGCATCAAATCATGAAGATGATATTTATGCTAAAACTAATGAGCAGAAATATAAGATAATTCCTGGCTAGCTGTTACATATACTAAACAGCCTCCACTCCCTCCCTTACCTTTGCCTCTTCACTGTGTTTGGGTAGAGAGTCCAGTTTTTCGCTGAGCGCAGCGCACACTGGTGAGATTGTCTCTATGTGCTCCTTGAGGGAGTTATACTCTTCATAATCCTCACCAAATATCTTCTTGTAGTGAGCTCGCTGCTCATCGGAGCTTATCGGTGGAAATTGACTGTCCACAAGAAAGAGAGGGAGACAGTGAGTGTGCAGTGTGTGTGTGTGTGTGTGTGTGTGTGTGTGTGTGTGTGTGTGTGTGTGTGTGTGTGTGCGAGGGGAGAGGACTAGATATGGCAACAGATTTTGAGAAAATGTGCCATTTTTGGGTATATTATGATCATACTGTACGGTCATCCATAGCTACAAACCTTGCATAGTCTGGGATGTTTGTTGTGGATGTGGGGTCAGAGGTCACAACAGTGGCATTTGTTAGCCCCGCCTCCTTGCTGTTGTGCTTTTGCTTCTTTTTCTTTTTCTTTTTCATTGAGTTGTTTGGCTTCTCTAAGGTCAGTGGAGGTTGAGAGGTCATGCTTGACTCTGCCTCTTTGTCGCTCTTAGATACCGAGCCATTCATTTTTGAGTCTGAGCCATGTACCGAATGTATACCATGTGAGTGTAGATGTGAGTTATTGCTCTGTGTAGTCGTTAAACTAGCGTGCTGCACATGTATGTTACTGGGAAAACTTGTCTGTCCAGTTTGTAGGGTGGGTGGGGGAGGTGTGGGGATGAGAGTTGATCTATCACTGGCAGAATTGACGAGCCTTGCCTTTTTGGACGCTGGCTCTGAGTCGGTAGAGGATGCAGCTGTGCTACTACTAGTGGTGGTAGGAAGTGGGCGCTAAATGGAATAAGAAGATGACACGGAAAGGAAGAGATACAAATTAATACATTATTGTGAGTGCACTTGAGGACACCATAAGAATTGTTGTGGCTAGACACAAACGACAGTCGACAAGAAACACACACATGTGCACAACTTTAGCTCTCATGCAGAGCTAAGCATTTATGTGCACTTCATAGCTGATTGATGTAGGATAACTATCAAATGTTGATCTTTGTGTGAAAACAAGGAATCTCTCTTGTGCAGGCAAGCACACTGCACTCTTAGTATGCACATCAAACATCATGTACACCTCTTTATTATGTAGCGCGGACAATGCATAGTGTCCAGATAAAGGAGGAGTCCCCACTATATAGGGGTATATTAGCTCTAGCTGTCCAAACCATACGACAGTTTTCTATTTAGCGGTATAGCTGGGTCGACCGACCATGCCTAGTGATCTGATAACACTCTAGTTAATGGCCCCACACATGCTTACACATACACGTACAAGTGTCTTAATTAGTTCCATGTACCTTGGCTGCAGCTGTTACCGTTTCAGTTGCTGTCTGCTCACTTACTAATTTCCTGAGTAACACAAAACGTCTTTATGTAAACAAAACACCACCATGAATAACTTATACAATGTACATTTATCTATTCTATTAATGCGTGTGTGCATAGTCATGTATGTACAAATTCTGTACATCCCGTTTACCTTTTAAGCATTTGTCTCTCCATTTCGGAGTAAAATGGCCAATCTTTGACTTGAACGGAGTTCGAGTAGCTAGCTCGGAGCCTGTAGGCTCCTTGGACCAATTCTCCAACATCACTGAGGATGTCGTCAAGCTTAGACATGTTAGTCTCGCTACGCTTCGTTTCTGAATACAAACAGACACACATATGTAAACAGAGAGCGAGATGGAAAGGGATAAAGGAGAGAGAGAGAGTTCTTAGTAATTCACTATGCTAATGTATCAAATTTCAACCAAAAAATGCCAAATAGGATTACTAGAGTCCTTGAATCGTATGATCTGCATAACCCTATACTCAAGCACCACACACACACACACACACACACACACACACACACACACACACACACACACACACACACACACACACACACACCTTTCTTTAATCTTGCCACTAGATCAGGACGCTTCTGCGGTTTTAGTGCCAGTAGATGTATCACTCTCTCTTTGAGGCTGTGGGAGGGCCGGGGGGAACCTGTACCTCCCCCTGAAGACGATTTGTTTGCCGAGTGTTTCAATGAACCACTGGGGGGCGGGGGTCGTGGTTGGACGGGTCGGTTAGGCTTGCGTACGGCAGGAGAGAGACTTCTTTCCACTGGCTGTGTGAGAATTTTCTTTGATTTTGATTGACCTGGTGGGATAAAGACACACACACAAAACATTACAACAGTATTACGCTTACTAACTCTGTAAGCTGGGGTACCCCTCTAATGAGGATTTAGATAAACTTTCTGTCCCATAGTGCACATAATAACCTTTGAAAATTTTAATTTCCTGTGCCTGTCTCTTGTTTCGTTCAATCTCTGCCTGTTCCATCTTCTTCTTTGTCTGAACGTACGAGTCATCCGTACCTTGGACCGTCAGTCGGTGCTCCAGTGGACCAAGACACTTCAGCTGTACCAACAAAAAATCATTGCCATAAAAGTCTAATCATTAATCTTAACTATTGTACATGCAAATAGCTACTAGACTGCCTGATGGGGTACCTACAATGTGTTATGTATTGTATAGAGCTATGGTGAAGCCCGGTGAATAGAAGTGGTACTGAATATACACAATTAAAAATTAATATGGCCAGTTCAGTTGGTTCCTAAAGCCACTGACAGCGTAGTACATGTAGCTCAACACCCACTTTATCATAACTACCTCAGCAATGTACTTGAGCAGCCAATAGTGGACAGGGAGTATATATACATGTATGTGTGTGAGAGAGAGAGAGAGAGAGAGGGAGAGAGAACTCACCTGATGTTTATTATCATCCTTGAGCTCTTGATGAACACACTCCAGAATTCCCCTCCGACTCTGCCCCCCACCGGGGGCCATTTTCAGCTGAAACACACGATCACGACCCCCGGGCCCCACAGGAATGGAGATTCTCTACAAAGAGTGAAAATCGCTATCAAATTTCAACATGCAAGCAGGTTGGCTTACCCCGCCAGATTCTTCAAACCATAGTGAAAAAAACGCTCCCTGTAATTGTACATTGCAAGACACAAAAGAGCATTAGACGTACTAAATAACAACATGAAATGTAATAAGCACCTATTAAAACACGTGTCGCAGATTTCATTAATTTTCATCTCAAAACACAGGGTCGAGTACTTATACACACACTCAATTAAATTTAACCCTTGGCCACCCAGTCGTGAACATTCATTACGAGTCCATTGTCTACTAATACAACACTACACGTGTGTTAGTGTGATTACGGTACGGTAAGGTATCATTTCACCTTATCGCTGTGTATAAGCGCCTCCACGGACTTCATACTACTCTCTGTCATCTTAACGTGGATGCGACACCTGTCCGCGTACTCCGCGCACGGCATAGGGTAGTCCACGCCGTGACTCAGATCCGACAGTTGTAGCTTCTCCATTTCTGATCGTGCTCGACCCAACACGATACCAATGGCAAAGGCCCCTACTCACTGTGGACTGTACTGCTGCGGTGGTAGTGTGGAGTTCGCGTGGGTAAGGGGAAGCCCCTGCCTTAATTAATATCGATATTGCCCCGTTTACGCGCGCACACCCACTTTGAGGAGATGGGCGTGTCTCAGTTTGTGAGCCTTAACCAGCCCCACCCACTTGTACTCAGCAACAGCAACTTCAACAACATGGCTAATTTACTACTCGCGGCCTGTTTGCTTTTACAGTGCATGGACATAGGTGAGTCTGGGCTCGTGCTCCATGTACCATAGTAATAGATCACACTTATGATACCATGAAACAAGTACTGTATTTGTAGGCATCAGAGCTCAATCAGTGAATCCTTCACCTTACACTCCAACTACCTCGACAGATTATATCTATAAGATTTCCAGTGATTTGCTAGTGCCAATTTCTATGTCCACAGCAATGGAGGACTCCACTCAGCCTACTTCAATCATAGCTGCTTTGGTTTCAAAGTCTCAGCAGCAGCCTCTGCCCACACCAACACCAACTAGTGTGGCTGGTAGTAGAGACGGTGACAGCATTATTCCATTGACTGAAAATTCTACTTCCATATCTTCTCCAACAATATCACCCACACCAACTAACATATATGAAAACACAGAGCCTGTATCTACACCAGATATCATCATAAAGCTAAGGTTGAATTTTTCTGTGGACCTCACTGATCAAGAACGGATGCAGGTTGAGCAGAACTTATCGTCTTTTGTACAAGACATCCTCCAGCTGTCCATTCCACCAGAGGTGTACCCAGAGCCAGGCAATATATTCAATATTTTAATAGTATCATCATCCTCAAATGATACTGGAGTAGCCAGTGGGAGCATCGATGCCATAACTGCCCTGCTAGTTGGTGTACATGCTAACAGGCTAAGAGTTGTAGATGTAAGCCAAATTAATTTTTAACTATTGTATATCACACTCGTGGTACATATCTAATGACATCTTTCTCCAAAATCCAGGCAGTTGAAATCCTTTTGATCGATAGGTATCAGCCGGCCACCAAGGATCCTCCGTCCATGACTATAGACCACCTGGACTTTCCTCTCTGGCAGTGGTTTGTCTATGCCATATGTGCCATCATTGTCATCACAGCAATGACCCTACTGGTTTGTGCAGTGAGTTTGAGACACCATACATTTGTCTTTTTATGCTAAAAATTGAGATTTAAGCTAATGGCATGATCCATTAGCCATGCATAAGAGTGCGCTGCGATGATTTAGACGTGAGAATGAATGTATAATATTTTTTACAGTGTTGCTATCGGCGTACCTGGAAAAGAAATCAGCAGAGTAGGCGACATCGAGGCTACAAACATCTCCTCCACTCTCCACACAGACCTGATGAAATGGTAGATTTTGTTCAGCCAGGAGACTTGCAGGAGCAAGATCAAGCTATGTCGAGAAAAGTGTCCCGTATCAGCTTCAGGCCAAGAGGACCTGTAAGTGACAGAAACTTTCAGGACCTATTATTATTATCTCCTGAGGTTAAGCTCTTTCAATACTTCACAGATGCAGCTGCTCTCTCATCCTCTCACACCAGAGGAGCTGCTGGATTTCACATTGAATCCAATAGCTGTGTATGCCGAGTATTCTGTGAGTTAATTTATCAAAAGCTATATAAGTTACCTATTGGTTCTCATCACAGAGCGTACCCTCTAATATGGTGACGATGGCTGAAGTACCACCTGGAGCAGAGGAGAAAAACAGATTCAAAGATGTCTTACCTAGTAACAAAAAAAATGATGTTACCATAATACAATGGGACATCTCATAATATTATGATTCCCTTAGATCCACATACAAGAGTGGCCCTGTTCCTCAAGTTTGCAGTCCCCAATTCTGACTACATCAATGCCAATTACATCCGTGGATACAGAGACGCCCCGAAGGCCTACATTGCTACTCAGGGGCCACTCTATTGGACAGTAGCTGACTTTTGGAGGATGGTATGGGAACAGAAGTGCTCGACAATTATCATGGCGACAGGCTTGGAAGAGAGAGGAATAGTAAGAATAAATTTCACAATAATTACTTTCAAATCTAGTAAGTTAGGGGTAGTTATTGCTAATTATTGCTAGTTATTGCCAGCCTAGCCAGTTTTGGCATGTTCACACACACGTACTTTTCTGCAATAACAAACGCTTTGTCTTTCTTACGTTACAGAACAAGTGTGCTCGCTACTGGCCGGATGAGCGAGTTCAGCACATAACAACATACGAGGATCTAGAGTTGATGCTGAAACGAAAAACATCCAATAAGTACTTCACAACAACCACATTTCATCTCCGACACAAACAGGTTCGAATTAAGCCTATAGCTATAATGTCCAATAGCATTTTCCTACTTCAACAATACTATTATTGTTTTTCTTCCTTTGTTAATTTTGGTACTGCAGAAGCTGGTAACTCGTGAAGTGACTCACTTCTGGTTCACAGCATGGCCAGATCATGGAGTGCCGAGCTCGGCAAGACCAGTGGTTGAGTTCTTACTCAAAGCTCGCCACCACATTAGAGACATCCCTGGACCAACTGTTGTCCACTGCAGGTATGTAGAACTAATATTGTAGTCCATGATAATAATTTTATTATCAGCAAAAGACTAATAAGCCATAAAATGAAGTAACTATTTACTCTCAGAAGGTGAACCAATGTCTAAAATAGTATTACTGTCTTCTGTTTTAGTGCTGGTATTGGTCGTACTGGTGTGTTCATTGGAGCCGAGATTGGCATGCAACAGCTAGATGAAAAGGGAGAGGTGGATATCCTAAAGATCGTCTCAACCTTGAGACAGGACAGAGGGGGAATGGTGCAAACCAAAGATCAGTATCTCTTCCTCTACCAAGTCAGTTTGTTCAAGTTTCATTTTTTGGTTTGTATAATTATGATCACTATCTTTACAAAAATAGGTACTGATGGAATATTCAAACTATCTGGATGAAGTTCGGAGTCCATATAAAGTAGCATCAGCTGCTGCACATGGTCATGGTGTCGCCAGGCAACCAGCCTTAGCCTCACCTGGGATTGGAGCCTCACGCCCAATGGCTGTACACAGCAGTAGACATGTACAGCTGGAGCCACCGAGAGAGGAAGACGAGGAAGAGGTGGACTCAAGCTCAACAGAATGATAGCTAAAATAAACACATACATAACACTCATTACTAATTAATTATTAACAGGTGTTGATATTAATATTCACTTTAATTAACTTTCTGCATCCAGAATATTCTATGCATGCGCATGCGCGGAGATGATACAGACCACAACCCGGAAACGATCAAAGACATGCAAAGTGCATAGTTGAGCCCTTACCAGCTTCCCTTGGCAAGCAATCCGCTTCGACTAGCAATCAGCTACATCCATCCGTCCTACTCTCCAACTGCCCCTGACTGACTCAGAGCACCTGCGTTGTATTCATTGGACTTGCAATATCTCTCACCATGGCGCTCTCGGCTCCCCCTCTGCCCATCGACGAGATGAGCGTGGATACCATGACTCTCACCCGCTTCGTGCTCAACGAGCAACGAAAGATTGCTCCGGCCACTGGGTCCCTCACTATGCTCCTCAACTCGCTCCTCACCGCCATCAAGGCTATCTCTACTGCAGTGCGCAAAGCTGGATTCGCTAATCTGTGAGAATAGCTTATTAAAGTACCTAGGCCTTCTAGAAAAGCTGACTCGACAAAAAATATGTGCAAGCATGATCCTGGGAGGCTGCTACTATTCTTTTTTTTCTTTTATTAGAGGTAAGGCAGTTGGAGAGACAAATATTCAAGGTGAAGATCAAAAGAAGCTGGATGTCATCGCCAACGAACTCTTCATCAACATGCTCAAGAGCTCCTTTGAGGTAAGCCACACCCATGTCACGCCCACCCACCTCTTCTAGCTACATGTAGGGCCCCAAAGCAACCATACAAGCAATCTGTTATGTATACACTCACTGCCTCTAGTGTAAACAATTTCTAATTCTATGTGTTGAGATTATAAATTACAAAGAGCAAAAACATTAGGTTGGTGTGATGGTTTCTGAGGAGAATGAGAAGTGTATTGAGGTATCAGCTGCTGATCGTGGCAAGTATGTCGTGTCCTTTGACCCTCTTGACGGCTCCTCCAACATTGACTGCCTAGTATCAATTGGATCAATCTTTGGCATTTGGAGAAAGGTAAATATAATGAGCCAACAAATTTTAACTTACTTAACGCTCTCTCTCTCTGCACAGATTTGCGAAGGCCCAGCTTGTGAGGCAGACCTACTTCAGCCAGGTCGTCAGATGGTTGCTGCAGGTTACGCCCTCTATGGCAGTGCCACAATGATTGTGCTTAGTACTGGGAATGGAGTGAATGGCTTCACCCTTGACCCTGTGAGTCCCATGGCAACCTAAGCTGTTGGCTACCATAGTGCTATGTTTCATACTTTGTTTATTATGAATGCAATTTGCATGCTAGAGGCTTCATATTGTGCTTGTGTATAATCATGGTGTGTGTGTGTGTGTGAGCGAGAGAGGGGAATAAGATTATTACACCCCTCATACAAGCATTGATCTATGCTGGTATTTTTTTGCAGTCTATAGGAGAGTTCGTACTGACAGATCACAACATGAAGATTCCTGCCAGAGGCAAGATCTTCTCCATCAACGAGGGTTACGCCAAATACTGGGACGAGTCTGTCACGGAGTACGTCAGACAGTGTAAATTCCCGCCAGAGGGAAAATCTCCATTGGGTGCTCGCTACGTCGGATCGATGGTTGCCGACATGCACCGTACGCTCAAGTATGGAGGAATCTTTATGTACCCAGCTTCTACCAAGAGCCCTTCTGGAAAGGTATGTAGTGATAATACAGCTGTCTAGGCAACTTGCACCATAGATATTATAGACTACGTAAACGGGATTGGAAACCGCTCACGTGAGCCATAGACGCCTGTACAAGCGCTTTGCGCACTCCGCGTTATAGTTTGCGACCTTGGAAACGGTCGCGCCCGCTCAAAGAACCACAAAACCGCGAACTAAAAACCCAGGATACTGCTCGTACTGAGCTACAGCGACGCTCTCTACCACACTGTACACATCAACAACAGTCTTAATTTAACATAGCCCTGTCAAAAAGTAAATTTTCACATAAATTCACATGAAAATGACACACACAAACGCTAGCTAGCTAGGAAAGAAAACTTTGTGGGACTACAGCCACAGCCACAAAGGGAGTCTTCTGCCAGTCAAAGCTTGAGAAAATAGGTAACCTGTGGAGATACCGGAATAGATACATGAAGGGTTACAAAAGTGTATTACCAACCTTCTTTTTCACTGAAATGCAGTTTTTCTTAACCTCCAATAAGCCAAACTTTGTGGGACTGGACATCATCCGAGTCAGGTCTTGAGGTGGAACACTCGACACATTCTGATAGTCATGAAGTGTGTGCACTGGGATAGGGTACTGAGAAGAATTGAAAACAATCAGTAAAGTATACAGTTTGAGTCAAAAATCACAAAATTATTGTGCATGTCTATTGTATGGCACTGTGGCAAATAACGACGGAATGACCAAAGATGTTTTGAAACAACTATAGCCTACACATACACACACCATGGAGATCAACAAACAATTCCTGGTCTCATATACCCCCCACCCCCCAACCTCCAACACCAATGGACAAACATTCCAGTATTTCAACAGTACCGAATACATAAACCATGACTCATGAGGACACTGCCGCATTGCTGGGTATGCCGACTCCAGTTCCCTCATTCTAGCAAGCTTTTCAAGGTTACAGAGGCTGTCAACCAGCATAGATTGAGGATGGAAAATCTGGAAATACCTGGATTAGCCACTTTTAGGGGGCCATATGCATAGAACTAGTTGAATAGGGTCACAGTGGGGACATAAATAGTTTACACATTGTGTGGTCGCTGTGAAGGCATGTGTGCTCCACCCATGCTATATGTCACTGTTATAGCCTACTAGTGAGCTTTTTATTACTGTGACAGCACATGGTGATCTGTCCTAGACTCTTAATTTAATACTAAAAAAAAAGTACCTGGATTGTAGGCTTGCTCCACCTGAGCCAGGCCAGGCTGCCTGATCCGGGCACCGATATTACTGTACAAAAATAGCTATGGACACTAGGATAAGTGTTTCCAGGTCTTCCACACACCACCGCGCATTCACTGAGTGCTCACTTCTTCTAGTAGATAACCAACAGGCGTGTCACTGATCGACAAAATGGTCCACACCGATCATCACGCTACTGCATCGTCGTGACTGGGCTGATCCAATGATACCAACTGTCAGTGTACCTTCGATTCAGGGAAGAACAGGTGAGCCAGGTTCAGACACAAGTACGTTTGAACACCAGACCAGGCCATACAGGCGAGTAAACCCATCAATGGTTGGAAACAGTGCAGGTGTCCAATCGCAAAGTATAACACGGAGTGCGCGTGCACGTTCTATGGCTCACGTGAGCGGTTTCCAATCCCGTTTACGTAGTCTACAATATCTATGCTTGCACGTACTGTATGCACAGACTAGTCTAAGGTGTTTTATCTCTTTACTTTGCAGCTGAGGCTGCTCTATGAATGTGATCCAATGGCATACATCATTGAGCAAGCTGGGGGTAAGGCTCACTCAGGGGTCAAACCAATCCTGGACATCCAGCCCACTTCCATTCATGAGAGAGCCCCAATCTTCATTGGCTCTACAGAGAATGTCGATGACTACCTCAAGATTCGTGAACAGTTCCAGAAAAAGTAAAAATGAATATGATCAATATACAATAATGTCATTTATACCTAGCTGCTGTTTTGTTAGCTTCATTATAAAGCAATTTTTTAAAGATACATTGTACATAAAAATTTCCAATGGAGCAGCTGTATTGTGTCTACCAACTATGGCACAGTGATTATTCAGAGTTGTGAATACAGGGGCTGGATGAGGGATGAAACAGGCATAAAATAATTCAATACAGCAATTGATGATGTTTAACTTCGTGTTAATCACGAGCTTTGGGTACCATAGTTTTGTATGTTTGAACCTCAAAATGAGACACCTGCAAGGGAGACAAGAAATTATGTGACCTACAGTCGTGGATGAATTTTATACTTATAGGCATGCATACACACCCGTTGGTCACTCTCTAGGCATTCTGTGACTTTATCCAGCTCCGATGGTGACTCCAGTTGAAAATGGTAGACTCCATCCAAGTTTCCTACCTACACATAAAATGGAGAGAAATCCATCCAATTACTATCAAAGTTTTTGCTAAGTCCTTTACAAGGAGTATTAATTTCTATGTAGGCTTATTGGGACCCCCTCCTGCTTCCTCTGTTAGGCTTTTACGTATTCCTTCAGCCTTGGCTACCTGTCCTTGATTGATAACTCCACATTTGCCAGCCACACTATCTGCATCTTGGTCGCCGCCATTCACCATCACAGCTATGCTTTTCTTGGGCTGTTCAACTCTCACTCTGGTGGGTCCCCTGTCCAAGAAGTCCTTCAGGGTGCCTCTAAAGGTACCGTTAGCTACCACAAGGCAAGCAGAAACGGCCAACAAAACTAGAAACGACTTCATGTTTTCTTGTGTGTTTCGGGAGACGGAAGAAGATAGGAGGTCAAAGTGCATCGGGTATTGGGCGGGACCAACTATAGCGCATGCGCACACCATGAGGCTAGGAATGAGGTGAGCACCTGAGGGGACTTGAAATATGGAGTGTTAGAGGTTCCCACACCCAGTGTGTGTTAATGGCCGGTGGCTGTGAAGCTAATGGATGTCAATTTGTTGCTCAACAACAAAGCTAAAGTGTGGGTGGGCCTTCATTAAAAAATTAGCAAGATGGTGGCTTTCCTTCAGTAGCTCTAACTAGTTGTTTGTGTTTTTTCAGTGTTATAGCAATGCTGCGTGATCTTCACAAATATTATTTGTCTTCAATTATTGCCACCTTTGGGTCAAACAGTAACCTACATTGGCAGTGATAATGTTGAATTGATGGTGGATTATTGCTCATGATCACAGCCTCAGTAGCTAGTAGACTACTCTGCCAAATTCTCTCCACTTCCTTGAAAGGCTATTGGTGTGGTATTGACAATACCAGTAATGCATGCACACAAAACCAGTTCAAAGCATATACATTTGCTGAACATGCTTGTACTAACACCTGCATACTTATTACTTAGCTACAGTGATACACTGAACACAGATGTGTATCACATAAATGCTTTTAATATGCACAAATGTCCTGCATGGCTAGCTATATAAGACAAAGGACATACAAGCAATTCATTCGCACCTTTTAATGTGCTTATAGTCTAGTCAGCTTGGCTACTCTACCAGAAAGGAGCAAGGATGCAATTAGTATTGCCATTGAGTCTGCTGCTGCTGTTGCCAAAGCTACCTGCTAACGTCAAGGCTTCTGCTTATAGTGATCATACTGGAGCAAGGGAGAGTCAGTTGCCTTTTATTCCCACCTCTCAGTTTGCTGTGCAGCTGCCTGGACAATGTGAAAATACTGCTAGAGAGACTGCAGAAAGACATGGCCTCAAATTCATTACCAAGGTAACTTATACTGTAAGCCTGGGTGGACTTGTCATAAACATCATGTAGGTATAGCTAACAGGCATTTATATCAGTAGATACTAGTATGTTAGCCGACTGCTCTGTATTTTGTAGATCCAGCCACTAAGAGACATTTATCTATTTGAGAAGGAACAAAATAAAAATGGTGCAGCAGTCAAACGTGAAGCTGGCCAGAATCATAGTGCACCAATCAAACAAGATCTCCAAGGAGACCCACTTGTTGGCTTTGTCCTGGAGCAGGTGCTGTTGCCAAGGGAACCACGGGGATACACTCCACCCACTGATCCAGAGTGGTCCAATCAGTGGACTCTGGTATGCTTTAATAGTAAAAATCTCCAATATAATTGTGTGTAATATAGTATGATTTCTATGGTCTGTGCATGGTACTATTATGTGTGTGGTCATGATGCTGTGTAGTGGAACAGAGGTCAACTTGGTCTGGAGTACATAGGCAGAGATTTGAACATTGAGCCAGTCTGGATGCAGGGAATAACTGGCCTCAATGTCACAGTGGCTGTGGTGGATGATGGTGAGTGCTTTATGTGTGTGTGCTTGAATTCATAGCCGAGGGGTATCATCATGATCATTGAT
>OZ219962.1:0-59790 GCA_964291365.2 Stappiaceae bacterium | reverse complement strand
TTGTATGTTGTGGTCATAATATGCTAATACTCACACAGAAACGTCACATCAGTGACTGGCATGTCAACCATAGGGTTGCTCATGTTCTAAATCCCATCACAATGACGTAAGCTATTCAACATAGTTAATAGTATAATATGAGGATCATAGCTTCACATTTTCAGACTTGAAGACAAGCACTGGCAGTCTGTTCAAGTTGGGAGTATCGTGCGGTTGGAGAAAGATGACTTTGTTACGGCTGACATGTTGTTGCTCTCCTCTAGTGAACCAAACAGTCTCGTCTACATTGAGACTGCCGAGCTGGATGGGTAAATCAAGCTATCATATTATATATTGCACATGTACTTGTAGCAGGAATATTCAAGGGAGAAACCTTTCATGGGTAGCAATGCAACTACCAAATTCGTGAAACGTTTTTTCCTCGAATGTTTCCTGTTACATGTATGTAGTATCATTCCTGTGCTAACGAATGATATTTGATACCTCTATGCAGTGAAACTAATTTGAAAGTGAGGGAGCCCTTGCCAGATACTGCATACTTAGAGGACAAGTTAGACAAACTGAGCAAGTTCAGTGGTACGTATGTATCACATATCACATATATAGCTACTAGTATTCTTATACAATGTAGAGGCTAGGTTTTCAGTTCTCTGAGCTTCTGTTGGTGGTGTTAGGTCACACTTGACCTGTGAAGGCCGGGGCTTCACAGTAGCTTGTGAGGCTGCTCCCTAGCTCTATGTTTGTGAAGCCTGTGACCATGCATGATGCTAGACTATTGATAATTTGGGTTTTGCTATGTATGCTAGATATTATCGTATTATGTGTTCAGGTGAGGTTGACTGTGAACCGCCTAACAACCGATTGCACAAGTTTGTTGGTGTTTTGACATTGAAGGATGAGGAACAGCTACCAGAAGACACTGGCAAGCAGTATCCTCTGGACAACGACAAGATCTTGCTAAGAGTTAGTTTTGTGAAACCTCAGTTCTGTGAATGTAGTTATCATTCTTGTATACTGTAGGGCTGTAGGCTGCGCAACACCAAGTGGATGTATGGTCTTGTGATCTATGCTGGCCATGATACTAAGCTTGTGCAAAATAGTGGTAAGTGAAGAGCTGTGTTACAACTGTTACTAATGTACTCTATACATTAAGAGTTAATGGTCTCTTTTCTCACCTCTAGGGCGAACAAAGTTCAAGAGGACCCATCTTGATCTGCAGATGAACCGTTTTGTCCTTATGGTAGGCTGCACACAATCATGTATCTAGTTTGCTGCATAGTGGAGTATTAAAGTATACTGGGAGGATGAGGGTGGAAATGTGAAAGGAGCTATAGCTAGTTACATGCATGTTTTTGAAAGTCTACATTGTACATCCCAGTGACCTTTGTGGGAGGAAATACTGTGCCTCCAAGCTGTTTTCTTACATGTCAGTATAAATTTTCCCTTTTACATGTACAAAAAGCTCCATATATATATAATATATGTACTTAGATCCTACTTGTAACAAATACTGTGATCTGATTGGTTAGATTGAAGTATCTATCCTTCATAGAAAATCATGTAACTTCTGTAGAAAATCATGTAAAGCTCTGTAGAAAATCATGTAAAAGTTTTGCTTATGGTTAGGTTTGTTGTTAAGCAGCAGTTTATTTATCAAGCTTTAGGAATTATTGCTAGGATCTAAAGATGCTAGACACTGTTTAGTCAGCTTCTATGTGATTCAGAAGACCTCAGGCTCTGTAGAACCCTCGCTTCGCTCGGGATTCTACATAGAGCCCATCAGTCTTCTAAACCCCATAGAAACCTCCTAAACAGTGTCTAACTATTATATGTACTTAATTTATCAGTATCTTCAAAATTTTACCAGTGTTTGTGCTCAGAATACTGACAAATCCATACACTTGGAGGCTTTTGAAATAGTCTTTTTATGTGTGCCTCCCTCCCCCACTCTCAGATCCTTTGCTTCTTGCTTGGCTGTCTCACCATCTGTCTCATTGGTTCCCTCATCTTTGAGTTTGTGTACAGTGAGGCATTCACCATCTATGCTGCCTACTACAATTCCGCACAAGACCACCCTGTGGAGCTGGCCTTCCTGCAGATCTTCTCAAATCTCATTGTGCTCAACACCTTTGTACCTATCTCGCTCTATGTCAGGTGGGTAATGCATGTGTGGTTTTTTACTACAGTATTGTCAGTTGGGTCTAATTTATCTCAGCTAGAGAGCTTTATGTTATAAACTATATCTATCTAATTATCTTACTGTTTTATTCAAGATTATTCCTATGAGGAATACAATCACTGTCACCATTTTCAACTTATTGTGTTTAGTATGGAGTTGAAACCAAAGCTAGTGATAATAAATTTAACTATTTATCTACTCTACAGTGTGGAAGCCATTCGTTTGGGTCAATCCCTGTTAATCAACTGGGACTGTAAGATGTACTATGAACCAGAGGACGTCCCTGCCATTGCCCGGACAACCACTCTTAATGAAGAACTTGGACAAATTGAGTACATCTTCTCTGACAAGGTACTGATAAACATACCTTTCTATAGGCTGAACCCAGGAATTTAATTTGCATCATTTTGTGTTGATTTTTCCATCCCTCAGACTGGCACACTTACCCAAAATGTGATGACATTCCTCAAGTGTAGTATTGGTGGAGTGAAGTATGGGACTGTGACACAGGAGGACAAGGAGAAGGAACAAATAGTGGCCACTGGTGAATTCAATCCTGTACAGAAACAAGCATCACAGGACAACACTCAACCTTCCTCTCCGGTATGGAATTACATCAACAGTTACGTCTGTGGCACAGAAAGAATGTACTGTAGGAATGCTTTTAGTTTCGAGTATCTATTAATTACATATAATTATTGGTAATGTCTCCTATGTTCGCAGTAGTATTAATAGATTCAGTTAATTTGCCGTTTTGCAGTATAGAATGCTTGCATTGTTGATTTTATTTGTTTTATATTCTCATACAGGAGCTTCAGCCCATAGATCTGACTGAGTGGAATAAGTATGCTGATCCTAACTTTGCCTTCTATGACAGAAATATGATAGAGAAGTGCAGAAGTGGCGACCCTGTGAGTCTATAAGCATATAGCTGAATGTATCAGTGTAGCGTCACAGTGGAATATTTTGTTTTAGGCTTGTGATGAGTTCTTCACCTTGCTGAGTCTCTGTCACACTGTCCTTCCCTCCATGGAAACTGGTATATCACTACCAGTATTTGTACAGATACTATTCTTCTTATACATGTACATGATTGTGTATTCTTGTTGTAGGAACACTTCAGTACAACGCCCAGTCACCGGATGAGGCAGCTCTTGTGGCAGCTGCCAAGAATTTTGGATATGTTTTCAAGGTACTGATGGGCTTTAAGTGTTCTTAAGATGTAAAATTAATGCCTTTACACCTTCAAACTCAGGGTCGGAGTCCGTTTACTCTCACTGTGGACATGCTCAACAGAGGCGATGATAGTGAAGTATGTGTTGGTTTATCATCACTGGCACTGCCATGTTGAGTATGTTTGTTGTTTTTTTTACTTGTCTGGTAGCAAAACATTGAAGTGCTCAACATCTTGGACTTCAATAATGAGCGCAAACGAATGTCGGTGAGATACAGTCATATTGTCCTCTGTAAACAATAGTATTGAATTATCTGCCTTCCTCTCATCTGTAGGTGATTGTTCGTATTGATGGAAAGATTATACTCTACTGCAAAGGAGCAGGTACTAATGTTGACTTTGTAGTCTATCTCTATTACCCATTCCTCTTTATTATTTATTTAGACACCATAGTGTTTGCTCGGCTGAATCGGGAGTCCCAACCTCTCATGAAGACCACTTTGGCCCATCTTGCTGTGAGTGCCATATTTATATCTAAGTTCTTTGTATAGCATTAGTGATGGATTTTCTTAGGATTACGCAAGAGAAGGGCTGAGGACTTTGGTACTTGCAAAGAAAGAACTCACTCTTGAGGAGTATTCTGCGTTTGCCGAGGAATATCACGAAGCAAGGTTATAAATACACTATATATGTGAAATGGTGCGTGGATGGTCCATTAGCTCAGTCGGTAGAGCGTCGTGCTGATAACGCGAAGGTCGTGAGTTCGAGACTCACATGGACCACTAAAAAGTTTTTTTTCCAATCATGATTACCATTTCTTTTCTTGGCCCTCTCTTTCACTTTTTATTGCAGCATTCAGCAAGACAACAGAGATCAGGCGGTGGATCAAGTAAGTCATAGGTACAAAAAAGCAGAACAAAGAATAATGTGCATCTTTGTTTGTAGGTTTATGAGAAGATTGAACAGAATCTAACACTGATGGGTGCTACTGCCATTGAAGACAAGTTACAGGATGGTGTTCCAGAGACAATAGCTAATTTGGCTAAGGTAGTATTTCAGTCTAACAATTTAGCCAGAGAATTATGATGCTTTTTTGTTACACCAGGCTAATATCAAGATCTGGGTGTTGACTGGGGACAAGCAGGAGACTGCTATCAACATTGGCTACTCTTGCAAGCTCCTGACAGAAGACATGAGAGTGTTTATTGTTGATGAGGACACTTTAGAAGGAGTGAGAGGACAGCTGGAAGAATATGGAGAAATTATGAATGAGTAAGAGTGCTTAGCATTAAATTTCAATTTGGTTCGAAATTGTCTATACATGTAGGTGTGAGCAGCGCAGAGCAGAAGGCTTAGAAAAGGGTGGGGCTCTGTTGGATGAAAATAACCAAGATGACGAATATACTGTTGATGAGAGTAAACTTGGGCCTCCGTTTGGGATTGTGATCAATGGCCACAGTCTGGTGAGTTTATTACTAGTACTGTAAAGTTTATGAATTTGACAAATTTCTCTGTATATTTATTCTATTGTAGAGGCATGCTTTGAAAGAGAATGTGAAATTTCAGCTTTTAGAGACAGCTAGTCGATGCAAAGCTGTGATATGTTGCAGAGTTACCCCTCTACAGAAGGTATACCCCACTTGGCAGATGTCACTTGCCAACACTTTCATAATATTTATGTTCAGAAACGAGTGGTTGACTTGGTGAAGAAGAACAAGGATGCAGTTACTTTGGCCATTGGTGATGGAGCAAACGATGTTGGCATGATTAAAGGTAGATACAATAAGCTTTATTTTGGATGAAACTATGTGGTGTGATTATTAATTTTTTCATCTTACCTGCAGCTGCCCACATTGGAGTAGGTATCAGTGGAAGGGAGGGTCAGCAAGCTGTCTTGGCCAGTGACTACTCCTTTGGACAATTCAGGTACCTCTAATAATTGTAATTCTAGGTCCTTCCCCTCCCAATTTTAATTGAGTATTGTTGTACAGGTATCTCGAGCGTCTTCTCCTGGTTCATGGTCGCTGGTCTTATCACAGAATGACAGCCTTCCTTCGCTATTTCTTCTACAAGAACTTTGCCTTTGCTTTCTCTCAGTTCACCTTTGCATTCTTTTGTGGTTTCACAGCTCAGGTTAGTATAGTAAAACAAATCCCTACCATCTTTGTCAGATTTACCTCATGATTACATGTGTTGTATGTAGACCCTGTATGATCCTACTTTCATTACTGTGTACAATGTGATCTACACGTCTCTACCAGTCATTGCTCTAGCCATTCTGGACCAAGTAAGGGGCATCAATTTGGGAACAGGCCATGATAGGCTCACTAATCTCTCTCTCTCTCACACACACACACACACACACACACACACACACACACACACACACACACACACACACACGCACACTGTTTTATGACAGGATGTGGATGAGAACAACTGTTATCGCTATCCCAGGCTCTACTATGCAGGTCAACAGAATAAGAATTTCAATGCCTTCATCTTTATTCGTAGTCTGATGAAGGGTATCTACGTGGCCCTTGTCTTGTTCTTTGTCCTTTTTGGACTGACTTTCCTCGATTTTTATGACGAAGGCTATGAGTGGGACTACCAGTCGTTTGGTACGGCTGCCTCTGGTGCTCTGGTACTCATAGTCAACCTACAGGTGAGGTTATTTTTTGATCCAATACATGTACTGGTACTTAATGCTTGCACCAATTTTGTATTAATTTTTGAGAGCCTGTGGTGGGGCTACCATATTATTGTATATAACAGGAATTTTTTTTATAGGGTAGGAAATTAATTTGTGTGTGTGTGTGATTGTGTGTGTGTGTGTATGTGTGTGTGTGTGTGTGTGTGTGTGTGGTCGTATCACTACATGAGCCTTGGGTATTAATTTTAACTCACGATTACCCATTTTTGTTTGCACATGCGCAGATTGCTATGGACACATTTCATTGGAACCCAATCATACACCTCTTTATCTGGGGCAGTATTCTCTCGTGGTTGGTGGTCATCCCCATCACCAGTGCACCAGGTCTCTATGGTATTGCAGGATTCTTTGAGTATCTTGGAGTTGCTTACGAGGTCCTCGCTACGGCCACCTTCTGGATCTACTTGCCCATAGCCGTGATTATAGCTCTTCTTCCAACCATAATCTTTCGTGTTGTTCTTGTCGATATTGATCCTCACATTGTCGATGATGTTCGTCTCCAGCAGAAGAAGGAAGGAAGAAGGCTTTTCAAACGTCTCAAGCTTCGCCGCAAACCTGTCTATTCAGAAGTTACACGACGAGCAACTGTAAAAAGGACTGGCTATGCATACTCACACACTGAGGGCTTTGGAGATATGATCACCACCGGACGTATATTTGGAATGGATGAAAGAGAAGTGGCTGATGAACGCCGAAGAAGGCTCTCAACGATTATTGGGATAAGTCGTGGTACAAGTCCTCCAAATGGGTCAATCAAAGCAGCTTTGGCAGCTACTGCAGCTGGTGTAGCTTCAGCTGTGGCCACACATGGAGTTTTGCAGGAACCCAGAGAAAAGGAGGAGAAAAGGGCGGAGATTAGTGTGGAGATCTATGTCGAAGAGAGGGAAGATGAAACGCTCATGATTGACTCTAAAAACACCGAGAGGGAAGAGTCAAAGCCACAAGAAGAACCATCTCCAACGCAAGCAGAAACCTTAACAGAGGATAGTCCTACTGGAGGAGACTTGTCAGCTCCTGATGATGTCGCCTCTGAACATGGCGGCAGCACAACAATGCTCCTACCAACTAAAATTGACAGCTCAAGTGACGAAGAAGGGATGAAAGCCAATCTAATCACGGCGCAGGGGGATACGACAGATGACCCCCCAGTGAGCACGAACCTGCCAGGAAGCGTGGAGAGTCCGTCACATGATCGGGAGGAAGAGTCGGTCAGAAACAAAGGAAC
This sequence comes from Stappiaceae bacterium, assembly GCA_964291365.2. Classification (GTDB taxonomy): domain Bacteria; phylum Pseudomonadota; class Alphaproteobacteria; order Rhizobiales; family Stappiaceae; genus JBDWFY01. The sequence continues at coordinate 52,499 of OZ219962.1, read as the reverse complement.
AAGTGATGATCAAAAGCTCCTAATGTAAGTTGCAATTAGTGATACAGTGTGGGTGGCCTCAATCCTAGGCCATTTCCCAGCTTTGTATGCAGAGATGGAATGGAAATTTGTTTTGCCAGCAGGAATGCTGCATCCTCTATTTATGGAGGATTTCATGCAGGTCTTGGGTACAAACATATAACGCATCAATTTAAAAAGAGCTATATAGAGGGGATGAAAGTTAAGAGCAATGAGTAAATTAGACAAGTGGGGGAGGGCGTGGGAATGACGCTAGTCTAATAGTAATTAATTGTACAATCATTAATAATTTTTTTAGTAGTATATACACCTAAATTTTTCTTACAGTGCAAACGAGCAAGAATCAAGTCCCACTTGAAGTTAACAAAAATACTGTATAATATTATGTAGGTGATAGAAATATGTATAGTGTGTATGCACAGCAGGGATAGTTTTTAACGGATAGTTTTTATTAAACAAATAGTGAAAGTAGTAATGCAAATTTTATACTATTTTTGTGGTGTTTATTTTACCAAGTGCAACTCTTGATTTACATGAAACCTGTTTTTCAGACAATATCTTATTATTATAGTCAATGTCCTAACCTGGAGGGCATGATTATAAATAAAGACGTGCTCTGCAACTCATGGCCATTTATTATGAAGTTTATAAATCATATGATCATGAAGTGGCCTACAGTACAGCATGTCAGATGCGTCTCAGTTCCCCAGTACCTCGATCTCCGACATTAATTCTACGCATGCGCACATTTTGCTACGTAGCTGGCCTGGCCTGGCGCATGGCATGGGTGGGGTTATGATTACTTCCTGTCATGTCAGCTGTCACACCCATTTGCCCAATCGACATGAAGTATAAAGATAGGCGCATTCGAAACCCTGGAGTCTTGTTCCCGCTCGCCTCGCAAGACCGCCCGAGAAGTCGCTAACGGCTAGATAACATGGCCGGTAGGTACACTACACAATCTATGATCTGGGTAACTAAAGTACGAAAGGTCAGAAACTCACTGAATTATTTGTACTTCAACGTTTCAGCTTGTAAACAAAAAATTAGCGTGTTTGCTCATTATTCGGCTATTCATCGGAGCAAATGTTAGAATTTTGTCTTGAAATGTCGTGAATATAATTTCCCATATTCAGTGTCTCTATTATTTTAGACTATGACTAAAAATATAGGTGTGAATTTGGTTTATACATGTAGCTAATCTGCACTAAATATTATGCTCTCTCTGTTTCCCAAATTACTATAGCATCCGGCAATCAAGAATCTGTTGAGCTAACCAACAGCAGCATCTCTGACGATGTCACTGCAACTACCAACCACTTGGATGTGGATGAGCATAGAGAGAGTGTGTTAGCTGCTAGCGTTAGTCAGCATCAGGGTCAGGCTGGAGAGACGGTAGTTAATGTTGATCCTGATGAAGAATTTGAAAGTGTGCAAGAAGTGGTGGATGGAGCGAGTGAAGCACAGGAAGCTGCTGTACCCGAGAAACTGGAAGATGATGACCAGTTTGCTGAGATATGGTACAAGAGGTGGTTCTTTAAGGTTGTCCCACTGCTGAGGAGAGGTGTGTAAGCTTTAAGATTCCGATATACTTGTCCCCAGTTCCCTGATTTCCAGCTTTATGCATTAAACAGTGGAATTAGGTGACATTAGAAAGCTGCCTGGAATTGACCTGAAAAGGTGTAGATGTGTGCTAATCAGTTAAACATTTTTTTGTATACAGTTGAAGCACTTAGGAGATTAAGAGCCAATGATCCTGAATACAACCGCCAGTTTGGATATGTGGTAAGCATACCAAGAGAATAATATGATCACTGTTGTGTATCTTTAATAATGGCCGTTGTCTTCCTTCTTTCTCTCCAGGCCAACGAAGTGGTGACATCAAGGTACAACATCATCACATTCCTCCCTCTCAATCTCCTGGAGCAGTTCTTGAGAGTGGCCAACTTTTACTTCCTTATTCTGGTTATACTTCAAGTATGAAATCTGAATCTCACACATTATATTTTACTCTATAAAACCATTAAGTTAATGGTAGAGATTGCATCAGGAATATTAAACAGCAGCTACATGTATGTAGCAAGTTTATGGTCGAAAAGTGTCGGTTCTCATTCTAGATAACACACAAAGGGACAGCATTCCCTTCTGTGTGTACGTCTGAGATAAGATAGCTAGCATGATTAGTTTTGGCAGTGTACATGTGCCAGTCACCAGTTTTAGTTCCTGTTGAGTGTGCAACATGCATACTTTAGAGCTCCATATATAGGTATGCCAATATGCGCTATAATAATAACTATAGTACATGTCTATCTCAATTCATACATTTGCCTGTCTGGTTCGATGTTTATAAGAGTACACATATGGTCATTGATACACAATGCTGTTATTGTTGTATGCTGCTATTATGAGTTGTGTTTCTCTTGTCCATACACTGGTAGTCTATTCCGAGTGTGTCTGCTGTTCCTCCCTACTCTACCGTTATTCCTCTGGTTGGTGTGCTGTCAGTCACTGCTACAAAGGATGCGTATGATGATATTGTAAGTAAGACAGGATGATGTGGGATAATATACTCCCTCCCTCTTCTCTCTCTCTCTCTCTCCTCACACACAGAAGCGTCACATCAGCGATTGGAAACTAAATCATAGGATTGCTCATGTCCTAAATCCTATAGAAGAGAGGTAAATAAAAATTAAACTCTCAGCGTGGTACACTGCACACTACATATGTGTATCAATGTTGCACAGACTTGAAGATGTGAAGTGGCAGTCTGTTCGAGTTGGGAACATCTTGCGGTTGGAGAAAGATGACTTTGTTACGGCTGACATGTTGTTGCTCTCCTCTAGTGAACCAAACAGTCTCGTCTACATTGAGACTGCCGAGCTAGATGGGTGAGTCGAGCTAACATATCTACACTAACTTAAGACTAAGTTCTAAATGAAAGGCATAAAGTACTCTCAAACTTTTATCCATACAGTGAAACCAATCTGAAGGTGAAGGAGCCCTTGCCAGTGACTGCAGAGTTGGAGGATGATCTTGAGAAGCTAAGCCAGTTCAGGGGTATGAATATACAATAAAATGCTTCCTGGTCTGTCAACTTGGTAGGCTTACCAATAGGTATAAAGCAAAGCTATAGGGATGCTTGTGGTTAATCGTTGGCCAGCTTCTGTTTTGGTATAATGTGTTTGCATAATTGGCTACATACGTTATATAATGAGCACGCTCTCCTAGTTACATATATTGTGATTCAGAGTGTATGATTTTGTGTACAATGTCTGTGTTTGTTCAGGTGAGGTTGAGTGTGACCCACCTAACAACCGACTGCACAAGTTTATTGGCACTCTGACAGTAAAGGATGAGGAGCAGCAACCAGAGGACGCTGGGAAACGGTACTCCCTGGACAACGACAAGATCTTGCTAAGAGTTAGCTATGAAGTACTATGAAATCCCAGTCCTTTACGTCACAATTTCACACTATAGGGCTGTAGGCTGCGCAACACAAAGTGGATGTATGGTCTTGTGATCTATGCTGGCCATGATACTAAGCTTGTGCAAAACAGCGGTGAGCAAAATAACTATTATAAATAAATAGATTTTTTATTGCTCTTGTATGGTTTTATGTATGTTACTCAATTAATCTTGTTTCTATTTTCAGGACGAAGTATATTTAAGAGGACCCGGCTTGATAACCTGATGAACAAAATGGTTATCTTGGTAGGTGCTTATAATTTTTTTTGTACAGTCACGTTTACTTTTTTACATTCATCATCTAGATCCTTGGCTTTCTCTTGGCATGTGCAATTCTCTGTTTCATTGGTTCCTTGGTCTTTGAGATTCTCTACGGCCAACCATTCACAATCTATGCAGCCTACTATGACTCTACTCAGAACACTCCTGTGGAGCTGGCCTTCCTACAGATAGTCTCCAATATCATTGTATTGAACACCTTTATTCCAATCTCTCTCTATGTCAGGTGAGTAGCTCTCTAAAACTCATGATATTAGATCACAAATAGCCTTCTAAAATTTGCTGTATTTGATTTTTGTGGCTGATGATCCTTGCCGTATATGTAGTATGGACATAATGCAACGAATTTCTCTAGCCTTGTCTCGAGTGAGTCCCTTCCCAGCTTTTCAGTATTGCAAACTGGGAGGAGCATGGGGTGGGGACAAGGCTACATGTACTCTGCCATTATATCTGTTGAAGGGAGAAGTCTCCACCTGTCTTCCCTTACATAGCACTTGGCCAGTGGTGTGACCCTCTCTCCTTGGCCCTATAGTCATAGCATACCATTCTGTCCTACCATCATACATGCTGTGGTTAAGACAGATCAGCATGTACATCAGGGAACGTCGAACGGACATGCAGTCTGATTAGCAACAACATGTACATGTACATTTTATCAGACACCTCTTAAGAATAATATCCTGAAATTAAAGGAGGTGCTCTCATTTCAGAGGTAGTTTTTGCCTGTATGTCTGGGACCATGCACAGGAGATGTCACCACTTCAAGGGTATCCTATAGATCTACTTGGACAGTTTTTGTCTAACAGATTTCAATTTTGGAGTGATAAATGTGGTATACTACATCACACAGTAGTATTGTATGTAAACTCACATTACCACCACCCCTTTGTCTTACCTGTCTACTCTATACCTATAGTGTGGAAATCATCCGTTTGGGTCAGTCCCTGTTAATCAACTGGGATTGTAAGATGTACTATGAACCAGAGGATGTTCCTCCGATTGCTCGCACCACCACTCTAAATGAAGAGCTCGGACAGATTGAGTACATCTTCTCTGACAAGGTATACCTAATTATATTTTAGATCCTACTTGTAACAAATACTGTGATCTGATTGGCTAGATTGAAGTATCTATCCTTCATAGAAAATCATATAAATCTCTATAGAAAATCGTGTAAATCTCTGTAGAAAATCATGTAAATCTCTGTAGAAAATCATGGAAATTTTTTTGCCTATAGTTAGGTTTATTGCTAGGCAGCAGTTTATATGTCAAGCTTTAGGCATTGTTGCTAGGATCTAAAAACATTAGACACTGCTTAGTTGGTTTCTATGGGATTTAGAAGACCTCAGGGCTCTGTAGAACCCTCACTTCGCTTGGGATTCTGCGTAGAGCCTATCGGTCTTCTAAATCCCTTAGAAACCTCCTAAACAGTGTCTAACTATTATTTAGTAGCTGCCATAGTGTTGACTGTGCTTCATTGGAGACCTAATATATATCTCTTCTGGATAGACTGGGACTCTGACTCAGAATGTGATGACGTTCCTCAAGTGTAGCATTGGTGGAGTGAAGTATGGAGATGTGACACAGGACAAGAAAGAAGCATCACAGGACAGCACATCCTCAACAGTAAATGAGCTTGTAGTCTATTTCAGTCAGGCATCTCTCTATACATTTGTATTAACTGTTTGACAATAATTATGCCAGGAGCTTCAACGTATTGACTTCTCCAAATGGAATGATTATGCTGATCCTGAGTTTGTTTTCTATGACAGAAAGCTTGTGGAAAAGTGTCAAAGTAGAGATCCAGTGAGTCCTGGCTCTATTGCTGTATACAAATAATGTATTCACACACATTTTTGCTACAATTCTGCAGGCTTGTGATGAATTCTTTAAATTGCTGTGTCTCTGTCACACTGTCCTACCCTCCATGGAAACTGGTATGACACTACCAGTATTCATGTATTATATAGTATGTAATGCTATTTCTGTGTACATTCCTGTTGGTGTAGGAACACTTCAGTACAATGCCCAGTCACCAGATGAGGCTGCTCTCGTAGCAGCTGCAAAGAACTTTGGATACGTTTTCAAGGTACAATCGTGTGAAGGTTTTTGTCAAATTAACATCAACTTTCCCATTTTGTGTATCCACAGGCTCGCAGTCCCTTCACTCTAACTCTGGATGTACTCAACAAGGGAGATGATAGTGAAGTATGCATGCATATGCACTTTGCTTATACTATTGCATGTGACTGTTTTTTTCATTGGCAGCAAAACATTGAAATTCTCAACATTTTGGATTTCAATAACGAACGTAAAAGAATGTCGGTGAGTGTCAATAGATAAATGTCCCTGGATTCTTTATCAATTTTCACATGTATACATGTATTTGTGAACTGGCATAGGTGATCGTACGTGTAAATGACAAGATCACATTATACTGCAAGGGAGCAGGTAGGCATTACTATAATATTTATTATAGCCCTTAAAAATCTTATCGTTACTAGATCATTTCTCCCTTCTTTAGACTCTGTAGTGTTTGCTCGGCTGAATAAAGAATCACAGCCTCTGAAGAAGACCACCTTGGCCCATCTTACAGTGAGCAGAACTCAATGAATAGTTAACCATTCTTGTATTTCATAAGCATTTTGTGAATAATAGTATAGTGATTACAGTCACAGTACATTGCTCCCATAGGCAAGAGTAACGATTATAGCTGTAATTGTACTCTCAGTCTGTAATCCGTACTCTTGCTGTAACCTAGGGCAAATTCTATACTATTATCAATTAATTACACACTTTAATCCTCGTACAATTAGGGCAGCAACAGTACTCTTACTTGTACTCGTACGGCCTAATAACACTTGCTATCGCTCGTGCTATTACTGGCCATATTCATACAAGTAAGAGTACCGATTACTGCCCTAATTGTACTCGGAAGTGTGTGATTAATTATACTAATATGCTTACATAGGATTATGCTAGAGAAGGCCTGCGGACATTGGTGCTTGCAAAGAGACAGCTGACTATTGAGGAGTATGCTACCTGGGCTGACGAGTACCAAAGAGCAACGTGAGTGGTGGTAGAGTAGCAGTTTGCTACGTTGGTATAGTGAGTGTTTTTGTGGGATTACTATTGATAATTTGCTTACAGCATTCTCCAAGTGAACAGAGAACAGGCCTTGGATAAAGTGTGTTAATTTTATTTAGAAAATGTTACGATGACTAGAATTGTATTTAATTTGGTAGATCTATGAGAAAATTGAGCAAAACTTAACACTGATGGGTGCTACTGCCATCGAAGATAAGCTACAGGATGGTGTCCCTGAGGCTATCGCTAATTTTGCAAAGGTTCGATAAAATTGCCCTGCAACCTTATGCTGTTTTAAATTTTCTCATTCAATCACATCAGGCTAACATCAAGATCTGGGTGTTGACTGGTGACAAGCAGGAGACTGCTATCAACATTGGCTACTCTTGCAAGCTCCTGACAGAAGACATGAGAGTGTTTATTGTCGATGAGGACACCTCAGTGGGAGTGAAACGACAGTTAGAAGAATATGGAGAAATTATGAACAAGTATGCCAAAAACATATACATTTAATATTATCAGCCTCAGCACCAGGTCTTTACCAGCTATTATGTGACGAGTATCGGAAAATGAAATCTGGGAATGGGCCTGGGGATGACACTACATTATTTCTAATGTTTGACTGATTTGAATAGGTGTGAAGATAAGAAAAAGATGAGAGAGAGGGGAAATGGTGCATTGTTGGAGGAGAGCAATGAGAGTGATGATGACTGTTTGATGGACGAGAGCAAACTTGGACCGCCGTTTGGAATTGTCATCAATGGCCACAGTCTGGTGAGAAAACTCATAGTCTCATATATTCCAGCATGCATGTATAACTGTGAACTATATACAGATACCTGGTTTGAAAGACGATATGAAACTTCAACTATTAGAGACGGCTAGTCGATGCAAAGCTGTGATATGTTGCAGAGTTACCCCTCTACAGAAGGTATGACCTAGCACTTTACCTACAATACTTTCATATGCTAAATCTACTCAGAAACGAGTGGTTGATTTGGTGAAGAAGAACAAGGATGCAGTGACTCTGGCCATTGGTGATGGAGCAAACGATGTTGGCATGATTAAAGGTATGTACGTTACCCTAAAGTACCTATTTATGTTCGTTTAACTATTGCTTTATCCTACACTGCAGCTGCCCACATTGGAGTAGGTGTCAGTGGAAGGGAGGGGCGTCAGGCTGTCTTGGCCAGTGATTACTCCTTTGGGCAATTCAAGTTAGTATTCTCCTTCACTCCATCCCCTTCAAGTAATCGCTATGTGTATAAATTACAGGTATCTTGAGCGTCTTCTCCTGGTACACGGCCAGTGGTCTTATCACAGAATGACCTCTTTTCTCCGCTACTTCTTCTACAAGAACTTTGCTTTCACATTTTCTCAGTTTCTCTTTGCTTTCTTCTGTGGTTTCACAGCTCAGGTATGTCTGTAATAACATCATAATATGTGACACAATTTGCAAAAAGGGACCTTTTTGACAGATTTTTCAAAATTGAGTTTAGCAGCCATTCAAGTGCCACCGGGATAGCTCTAAATGGTGACCTAATAAGAGCTTATCACACTGTACAGTTAAGTAGAAAAACAGGCTCAATAATGCAATAAAAATAACTAGCATTCTATTTCCCATAGTAACACAAATATAGGCCATTTTCAATTGCTTATTTCTTGGAGTGATATTCTTGTCAAAAAGGTCCCTTTTCCCAAATCGTGTCACATATATATTATACATCAAATTGCTGTTTGTTTTTTTTTCATTGCTTAGACTCTGTATGATCCTGATTTCATATCTGTGTACAATGTGATCTACACCTCTCTACCGGTCATCGCTCTGGGCATTCTCGACCAAGTAAGGCAATATCATATCTATGAGTACATAGTCTGTGAATTAATGAGCTTTAATTGCACTGTAGAATGTGGATGAGAACAACTGTTATCGCCATCCCAAGCTCTACTTTGCTGGCCAACAGAATAAAAACTTCAATCCATTGATCTTTACTCGTAGTCTGGTGAAGGGTATCTACGTGGCCTTCATTGTGTTCTTTATCCTGTTCGGACTGACCTTTCTCAACCTTTTCCCCAACGGTTATGAGTGGGACTACCAGTCGTTTGGTGTGGCAGCTTCAGGAGGTCTTATTCTCATTGTCAATTTGCAGGTATAAAGCAAAAATTGAGGAGGAAGGGAGGGAGGCAGGGGAGATGCTGAGCAAAGGAAGTGTTTGTGCCACAAAATTCTTAATCTTTGCCTATAATGGAAAGCAATACTAGACCGTATTCAGCCCTGTAGTAGGCTAAGAGTGTTAGCTAATAATATTAGTAGTAAGTAGCCCCTTGAAATATTACATTAATTAGGACAAAGCTTAATTACAGTATATACAACCATTATGTCATAATTACATCATGCAGATTGCACTGGACACCTACCACTGGAATCCAATCATGCACACATTCGTCTGGGGCAGCATACTCTCGTGGCTGGTGGTCATCCCTATCGCCAGCACAGGACCACTATATGGCTTAATACCAGGCTTATTCCGCTATGTTGGAGTTGCTTTTGAGGTCCTCTCCTCAGCTACTTTCTGGATATACTTGCCTATAGCAGCAATAGTAGCGCTTGCTCCAACTGTTATATTTCGTATCGTGCGTGTCGATGTTAATCCTCACATTGTCGACGACGTTCGCCTTCAGCAAGCCCAACAGGGAAGAAAGCTCTTCAAACGTGTCAAACTGCGCCACAAACATGAAGATTCAGCCTCCAGACCTCATTCGGTCAGACGTAGCGGTTACGCTTACTCACACACTGAAGGATTTGGTGATTTAATCAGTTCAGGACGTATTTTTGGACTGAATGAGGAAGAAGTATTAGCCGAACACAGGCGGAGGCTCTCAACAATTATTTCCAATCCTACAAGCAGAGCTGCAAGTCCGCCAAGCGATGTAGTCAAGGTCACACCCACCCATGAAATAGTACAGGTACGGGAGGCTGGTGAGAAAGAAAATTTAGTGGAGGCAGAGATGCACGAGGTGGACGAGGAGAGAGTGGAGATTGATGAGAACTCGAGTAATGAAGGAGGGGCTACCCCACCATCAGAGGAGTTCACCAGTAATAGTACTGCCTCACTCATAACATCAAAGATTGATGGCTATAGCGATGAAGGAACTGACCGAGTTGAAAAAAAGACTGTTTCTATCGATAATGATCTTGAGGGCTGTGAACAATCGTGAAAAAAAAGATGACATTATCGCAGTAAAATTATACGAACACTGCATGATACTTGGCCGATTAGAATATGCACCACCGTATCAAATCCCTATAAGTATTATATTGGTACTAGAATTTTGAATCATTCAAGTTATAAACTTGATACACATTCACATTATTTATTGAAAGAATTGTTGATAATGAGAGTACATGACAAAAGGTATAGCAAATAGAAAGATGAAGATATATATATAATACTAAAATTAACTAACATGGAATGGAAGATTGAGTTTAAGGTACAGGGTCATGACTTATCGTGCAGCTGTTGGTCAATTTTAGGAATGGCTTCCTTCAGTTTCTCCCACTGTTCAACAGAGAGAGAAATACCTGCAGACCAGTCGTAATATTGATAGGAATTATTGTAATTTATGAGCTGGTTGATTGGTCTCATTCCCAGATTCCACCTAGTGGGATAGGGGTGGGGCCTTGGAATGAGACCTGCTAGGCCTACCTTTCTTTCCTGGCCTTCTTTCACCAGCATCATCATCATAATACTCCCGGATGCTGACAAGCAGCTTTCCTCTGAACTCTTGCACACTCACAAATCTTCTTGCAGACAGCTATATGTAACAAAAAGAAGACTACTCAGTGGGGGAAGACCCAGGTAATTAACAAAAATTTCAGAAAAGTGAACTCACAGGAATCATTTCCTCATCTGAAGTAGCAGATGAAGCTGAGGCTCCTCCAGCTTTAGCCTTCTTTGTTTTAGGCTACAAAAGGAAAAAATTATCTGTATCACGCTGGTATTCCAATAAACGCCCACTAGACATCCTATCCCATCATCAGTTGCATGCAAGTACATAAATTAGTGTATGCTACACAGTCAACTTACCCCAGTGCCTTCTGGATCATCTGAATCATCTATAAATTCACTAGATTTGATTTTTCTCTTAGGAGGCATTTTCCAAAGAATTCCAAGGAACCAAATCTGGAATTTTCTGGCCCTGGAATGTACATGTGTATTTTGCACGCGCGCGCGCGCAATCTATCGAGCGCGTAAAATGGGCGGGGAAATAGGCGCGGTTTAAATCAAATGCACTCGTGCATCGAGTTGAGTACGTATCGTCTGGAGCTGGAGTCCTCTTACTGGTTGTTCCGAGCACGGTTCTCTCTTCGTCTTCAAGACTACATGACAGATGACCTCTCAGAATGAATATTTCCACCAGGCTGTGCGTTCTCAGTGTTGTTGCACTATCTCTGTTGCTGCTGCTTCTGCATACGCAGCTTGCGCAGAGCAGCAACTTTGCATTCGAGTTCGGAGACAGGTATGAAGTAGCCGTGGAAGAACATCACTACGGAATGGTTTGGTGTAGAAGCCCGACAGCTATCAAGTCGCAAGGACAGCGTTATTTGATGGACCCCTCGTTTGAAGTATCCGTAGCTGAAATTCAGTAAGTTGCGAAAGTAAAAATTCATGAGCCTTTGCCAAAACGTGCTGGCACATAAGCACGTTAAATATGCACGTGTAGTGTGCCTCTATAATTTAAGTCGTGGTCTGTCTGTTTTCATTGTGTGTGGCAATAATAGGGAGGTGAAAATTAGTGAGGTAACAGCTAATGTGGCACTGCTGCACTTGATAAGCACCAATGGTTACCTTATTAGCAGCTCAGAGACAATAAATTATGGTGATGTGGTAAATACTCTGCAGGTGGCTGGAGAATGACAAAGATATTTTCCCGCAATTCCGTCATCTATTGAGCAGTTTGAAAACTAACTTGACGTTATTTGAGAAGACGCCATGTATCCGACCTGTTTGGGATCCTGGCTCTCCTTCTGGGCTAGTCCTTACCTGCTCAGGCCTGTCAATTGGTGGGAGAGAAAGGGAAGGCGATCGAATGAAGGAAAGAATTGGTTGGACTAAGGTGAGAAAGAGAGAGAGAGAGATAGGATATAGGCATCGTAAAAGCTTTGCACTAAATTAAATTTTGTTGTGTTGCTTTCCAGAATGGCATTCCTAGTCTGACCAACTCACCCTCTATTGATGTTGACTTCATCTCAATGGAAGGAGACCTCCTCCAGGAGTATAGCTGCTCCGTGTCCCCAGGTGGTGAGAGAGGCTACATATCAAGGGCAGTGGACCTCAGGATGAAAACAATTCCAGGTATGTATTTATAGATGACTAAATCTCCACAAATTGACTGGCCATTCTACCACAATTATGATGCTAACAGTTAGAGTGGGTGGGAGGGTGGGTGCTCGTGTGGTGTGGCTATCATAGCCGGGAGACCACTGTGGAGTAGTGGTTGTTGTAATGTGTATCGCATTTATTGTGTGTACTATTGATTGCTCCATTAGAGGACCAGCATTGTGTGCAGTCTTCAAGAGTTTCCGATGACTCCAGAACTAGAAGGATGAGTCATAGCTCCGAATACTGCTGTACCTCAAGCACTGCATCATTTTGTGAAAGACAGCAAGCTCACCATCTTGGTAAACAATTTACTATGAGAAAGTTTTTTCATAAAATTAGTCAGTCAAATATTTCCTCCATTTCATTGATAGCAATGACACTGCCAATTTTAGGGATTTTTCTCCATTGATAGTCCCCCCCCCCACTATTATTATGTTGTATTTTTTTTACACAATGAGCCCTACCAAGAGTATATAATAAGGAAAGGAAGAGAATATCGAATGCGCTATATGGTCCGTATAATATGTGTTCGGAAAGTCACGTGCCAGGAATTCAAACATTGACCAATGAGAGTGCTTGATTCAAATAACGAATTATGGGCGTGGCCTTGAGTGCAAACTAACACGAGTGCAATAGCGGCTGAAAATGCAAGCAGATCGCGATACAAAATGAGCGTTCATGAAGAATCTAGCATAAAACTCACGAAAAACACATCTATTTGTTGCAGTCCTGAGAAAAATCGAGTGTTGAATGACTTGGCTTAGTCATGTGCACAAGGCAGGAAGTCACATTACTCTCCGAACACATATTACATGGACCATATAGAGCGTTTGATACTCTCTTCTATTATTATATTCTCTTGGCCCTACACAATGAGTATGGGTACTGGTTGGCAGCTATAATAGAGGAAATGTGTGGCTGTAATAACCTGGTGGCTGCCATGCTGGTGTGAGCTGAGGATTGAGTTCTCTGAATGTGTTAATGAAGTACTTGGCATGTGCTTGCATGTGCTGTTGGTCAGCTCTAACCAAACCATGGTGATGTAAGCTGGCCAGAACTAGCATAAACATTGCTTCTTAACTGCATTAGGAAATGTACTTAATTGCCTTTAATGAACGCTTGACACAGATGCATTGTACTCTTTTCCTCTTCTCTCTGTTGCTCTCTGCAGCTGTTAATCCAACAACCTGCAATATTTCAATACAACAACAAACTATAATCAGTACTACAGCTGTCAGTGAAGCCATCGAAGATGATGAGTTGATCATCATTAAAAAGCACAAGGGTCCTCCCTTCATTGGGGTCAGAGTTCAGGAGGATTGGACCCACACATTCACAGGCTTAAAGCCTGCTGTGTTGTACAGAATTCGGCTAGAGTTTGCTTCTCTCGTTAAGGTTGGTGCATATGAGTTATCTTTTAGCCTGTTCTTCAATGTTAATGATACGTATTGTACTCAGGAGGACATTCCAATCTTTGTGACTATCAATCAAGAAGATGTTTCTTTCATTATGGTAAGTCATCTAGGATTCATTCTGATCGTGATTTACTTCTTTGTTTATTGTACTCCTTATCAGATAAAGAATGGAGAAGGCAATAGCCAGACAATTGAAATGTGGACACGTCCCCACCCAAACAGTGTTCTCTTTCTCGGTGTTGACATAGTGAGTAGAGATTCAAAGTACCTTTTATGTGTTTGTTCTGTTAGCATAGCTCCTCCATTGTGTACACAGAGCATTGTTTTGTTCATGCATCACAACTGCCACTAGCACTCCAGTTAGCTGTAACCACAACTACTACCACAATAGCAGCTGCCACTAAACAATGCCCTCCTATGCTGTGTACATTGCATGTATGCATACAGCATACGTATGTATGCATGTAAATATGCTACTCAATAATTCACTCATTAGTGGTATAATGTTGCCAAACCTTTAACTAATCTCTATTGCTATACGTATTGTCTTCAGGTGCAGAACTGGGTGGATATGATAGACATGTCAGTTGCTCTCAAGGCAGTGCAGATATGTGAACAGGCTCAGCCAGGTATCTTTTCAAGACTAGAAATGGATCATGTCTGTCATTTTTATTCTAAATCTGCAGTCATACTACATCAGTCAGAGTGTTTGAACGTGTCGCAGTCACATGAAAAGCCAGTCGCATTCTCAAACCTGATTCCTGGCCAAACATATCTAGCCTTTATGGCAAAAGACACCATTCTTCAGGAATCAGAGAGATTCGGGGAGTACAGAATTCTTTCCAAGAATGGCTCATTTCAAGAAGCTTATCTGATAGTGCCTGACAATACCGGCACTCTAAAACTTGGTTACCCTGGTGATCAGGTATGTGTGAACATTTGTGTGTGTGCATGTGAGTATGTGTGTGTGTGCGTGTGTGTGTGTGTGTACGTGTGTGTGGCGTACACAGGCAGCTGTCAAACTGTGTGGTACGCATTCATGGTTGATGCCTATCAGTGCTTTTGTCGTGTTTTGTTTCTTTCATTAGGCAAGGAATGCCGTGGTTACTCGGCTATGTCCTGGGTTCATTGCTGACGCTGCAGCTCATCAAGTAAACAGCTACAATGGTGGTCGGACAGGAGAGGGAGAAGATCGGACCACACTGCTACAGCTCAATGGCCTCTTTATTAGTAGAGGAGGAGATATGTGGATTAAAACTGTTCCCAGTGATCCTCAAGATTTTGGACTTGATGTTAACATTCATGTAAGTGTGTGATAAATAGATGACCACTGACTTTTGTTTAAAGACACTTAGGAGTCTCATTACGAAGATAAGGTCATGTTACACCAATCTGGCATTATTTACACACAAGATGGAAATAATCAATATAGTGGTTGATTATTTCCATCTTGCCAGATTGGTGTAACACAACCTTATCTTTGTAATGAGTGACTCCCAATCAAGAAGTTCGCTGAAACTGTATTGACCAAATTTATATGATTTCCCTCTCGATATTCTAGATACAGACAACATTGACATCAAGCAAGATTGAAATGAAAGTCCATGGCAGTAGGGTGGTTCCAGTACAAATATCTGAGCAGTTGATTTCTGCAGCTACAGCAATGAGCTTGAATATTGTGGCCATACCTCCTCCGCATAAGATTGGGCTATGGATTGTGGAACTGGAGTATCAGATATGGAATTCTTCACTGAACTCGGAATGGAAACGACTCACCCAGTTCGATTCAAAGGTCATGGTTGTCGACAAAACTGGTACCTATACTTCGATGCAAGCTGCTGTAGATAGTGCTAGGCCAGGAGGCGTGGTTATTGTCGAACCTGGCCACTACTTTGAAGATCTTCACGTCGCTAAGCCTCTGAAGCTCTTGGTGAGAGGAGATAGCAGTAGAACTCTGATTTTTGGCCAGCTCATAATCGAATCGACGAATGTGACTGTGGATGGCTTTCAATTCCATGCTCTAAACTCGCTCAAGTCGTCTCTTGTGGTCAAGAATACGACCTTTGTATCTATTCAAAACTGCCAGTTCTACGGTAATAAGCAATTTAAGTTTATCTCTCATTCAGATCACTGCTGCACGTCTGCCCTTCGTTTGCAAAACTCCGTGAATTTCTATTTAATCAACAGCTACTTTCAAGATTCCTCTGTTGGCCTTGCCATCAATAATTGTACTAAGTGTAGTATTGTAGGCAACAGTTTCACCTCCTGTGTAGCAGCTTTTCAATCTGTTTCCTCCAATAGTATTAAAATTTCCAGAAACTATTTTGTGCGAAATCTTGTAGCACTAGAAATTGATAGCTTAGAACTTATTGACCATATTTTGGATAAAAATGTCTTTGAAAAGAACTCTGCCATCGTCAAAAAGGACAAAGTGCTCAGTAGAACCGATTTGGAAGTACTAATCGATCATTCACTCGTTTCCAAGAAGCAACTATCACACTTTGAATTTGAGGACCTAGCTGTCTCACCAAAGGTACTCATCTATGGTAGTTGTGACATGGAATCTGGACAAATCCCACATTTCCAATCTCCCGATCCCTGTGTTTATATCAGAAGTGAGTTATGATGCATTTAGTACTAAATTAGTGCTAACTAGTCTCTTCATTTTAAAATGTAGTATTTTAATTTTTCTATCTGCAGACTACTTAATATGTATGATTATGATATATTAAATGTGTTAATTACAGGGGTAGAACCTAACTTTGAGGGCAAGTTGCCCCACATAGCTCTTGGCGCTATTGCTTTTCATGTTCCTGAAGATGCACCTGCTGGCTACACCATTGGAAACTCGCTAGTGAAAATTTTTCCAGAAGAGTATCACTCAAACCTTGCTTTTGCTATTTCTGATGTTGATCAGAGAAAAGTACTATCCATTAGTGAGCATTCTGGCCAGTTGAAAGTACGAAAATCCATTCTCGATTATGAAGAAAGCTCACAACTAAGCATCCATGTTACTGCAACATACATGGGGAATTGGTCTCAGACTTTTGCCATCACTATTAACATTGATGATGTAATTGATGAACCACCCACTTTTCTCCAAGACCGATACTCCGTTGAACTACAGCAAAACACTCTAGTTGGAACGAAACTTTTACAGCTTGAAATTCACGACCGCGACAGAGGTGACACTCACAGAGTTAGTATCTTGAAATCACATCCAACCAAGGGTGAGATTTTATTCACAATAGACCACTCCACTCAGTCAGTCGTGCTCAATAGAGGAATGAATCACAGTGATATTGGTCACTATGAGCTGCTGATTATTGCTCAGGATCTGGCAAACTTGACTGCAGAAGCTCTGGTCAGTATCACCGTCCTAGACTCAGCTATTGTCAAAATGGTTGAGGAATATTTCGAAAATTTGTATGTGGGTGAAAATACTATCCCTAATGGAGCCTTAGCTGATCTGTGTGTTAGTGGAGCCACATCTTGTAGCATTGTGAGTCCCAGTAGTGACTTTTTTCTTATTGATTCAAACTCCTTGAGCCTATGGCTTGTGCAGGAGCTTGACTACGAATACATGAAATCTGTGAATGTGACAATAGTGTGTGTTGATGACAGTGATCAAACGGTGGCGCTTTACTACTTTGTAATTATAGTGAATGATTTGAATGACAATGCTCCTGTATTTTCAGCAAACCATCCAACATTTGTGCTCCCTGAAAATTTAGAGCCTGGACATGCAAGGTTGAAAATCAAAGCATTTGATGTAGATTCTCAAGTAAATGGTGAGGTCACACAGTACTACCTCAATCCACCATCGACTGATTTTTCAATCATCTTCGATTCGTCCTCAGCCGAACACTACATCACCAATTCACGCTCCCTAGATTTTGAGCAACAAAACTCTTATGATCTTCATGTATTTGCAAGAGACAGTGGAGGACTTGTTTCCCACACTCCGCTTGAGGTGAAAGTCAATGTCATTGATCAGAATGAGCACTGTCCAGAGTTTAACCAGCAGAAGTATTCCATTAGCGCTAGTACTGATCATCATGGTATTCTTACACAAATTGCTGCAATTGACAGAGATAGAGCAGTATCACCTAGTACAATCCAGCATCATCTATTCCTGCATCATGGTCAGCATTCTACCAATGCCTTGAGTCTCAACTCTACCACTGGAGAATTGAGATTTTCCAAACAAGATCACAGCAATTTTCTTCATCGCTATGTGGGATATATCATTGCAGTCGACGGTGATGGGATCCCATCTCTTCCAGCTCTCCTGGAAGTAAATGTAATAGACTATAGCAAGAAAGAGAATGTGATTCAGCAGCTGTACAACTTCACTGTTGCTGAGAACACCCCTAGCGGTGCACTGATAGGTCAAGTAGCCTGTGATGGATGCAGTTCCTTTGCTGTAGTTACTCCAGCTGTGCCATTTTATGTGAACATTTCAGACGGTAGGATCTTTACTACTGATTCAATGGACTATGAGTCAGATCCAATCCACTACTCCTTCACTATAGCAACTTGGGACGCCTTAGACCACCAGCAAAGTGACATTGAGATCACTGTGGACCTACTGGATGTGAATGAGCACATTCCCATATTTACAAGACCGAATTTCCATGTCACTATTAGCCTGAACTACGGCATGGCAGTCGATTCCGAACTTTTGATGCTCTTTGCTGAGGATAGAGACAAAAGTCCAGTCTATGGAAGAGTAGCAGACTATAAAATAGTCTCTCCTTTGTACTCAAACCAGGAATATAGCCTGCCAGTCAGAGTGGAAAAAACTTTGTGGAATATTGGTGCTCGGTTGAAACTAGCTGCACCTTTATGGGAGGAGCATGCCTCTTGGCTAACTCATATTGATGTTGTAGCTATAGATGGTGGTTTGTTCAAATCTGAGCCATTGCGAATCAACTTTAACTTTGAAAAAAGCAGCAGAAATATCCCACTAAAGCGAGAAACACGACAAGCAGATACCAGCTTACTGAATGATACTTCACCACAGTTCAGTATTGAGCTAGTGTATGGAGAAACCAGAGGAAATTTCAATTCATCTGTGGCACAGACTCAACCACTAAACATTAGTTTTCCAGAGACCAGCAAGCCAGGTGAAATGAGAATTGTTTTGGAGCTAGTTCCTCACTATAGCTCTTTGGATGAAGCTGAGCTCAGCATAAAAAGAGTACTAGGCTCAGGATCAGCAGCCAGAGAATGTAGCAATGATTTTTATCGGAAGCTCTTTGTTCTTGAACAGACCAACCTTCCTTTCAGAATTGAGGCAGATGGAGTGGCTTGTCAGCACATACTTATCAATACAGAGGAACTGGATTTTGAAAATGTAAACATCTCACTTGTATATCCACTCTCAGTCAAAGCTCTTTACGATGGATCACCTCTTGAACACAAGGCTTACATTCAGATCTTCCTCAGGGATGTAAATGACCATGCACCAATCTTTTCCCAAAGAAGCTACAGCATTATTTTTCCAGAAAATTTTGCTGGACCAATCTTGCAAGCTCAAGCTAGTGACCGAGATGGAAGCTTAGAATTTAGCGAGCTCACTTATAACCTCACAGGTGACTCCCAGTTTGCAGTAGAAGCTGATGGAACAGTTCGAAGCTTAGTAAATTTCGATTATGAGCAAGCTGATCCTTGTTACTATTTCAATGTGTCTGCCACTGATGCTGGTGGCTTGGTAGCTGTAGCTCCAGTTGTTGCTTGTCTGAGAGACACAAATGATAACTGTCCAGAATTTGACCAAGATGAGTATCACCTCACAGTTGAAGAGAACACACCAGCCGATACAGTCATTTTAAACTTTACTGCTGTTGACTATGATTCCAATTCAGAGTTCAGCTCATCAGTTACATTCAGTATTGGTCCAGATTCCATCTCTGAATACATTGGCATCTTCCAAAATGGTAGCGAATTCCAAGGACAACTCTATCTTCAAAGATCTCTTGACTACGAAGCTGACCAAAGAATTTACTCATTCCAAATATTGGCTTCAGACACCCCAGGCAGTGAGTGCTCAGCAAATGTGACAGTTACACTGCTCAATGTGAAAGATGTAGCTCCTGTTTTTGCTGGGAGCTTCACACAAGTGAACATCCGTGAAGAAGAGTTTCCCTACCAATCGTCATCACTACCACAGAATGTTGTTTCTTGCATCTCAGCTACAGATTCAGAAGGTGACAATATCACCTTCTCCATTCTGAATCCATCTCCATATTTTACTCTTGATGAGAACTGTGTTCTCCTGACTGAAGCACTGGACTATGAGGAACAGTCTAGGTATGAGCTTGAAATATCTGCTAGCGATGGTCAAAGCACTTCTCTGACTTCTTACTTTGTTATTGTCGACGTTGAGGACCAAAATGACCTCGCCTTGAAAGTTCGAAGTACATATGAAGTGGATGTGCCTGAAGCATTTTATACTAGTGCTCCGATTCTCAACTTGACCATTCAGAATCCTGACAGAGGCGCAAGGTACAGTTACGAGCTGGAGCAATTTTCTGATTTATTCCACATCACTCAGCTTGGTCGAATCCACCTTATAGCACAGCTTGACTATGAAACACGGACTTCTCATATCTTCACTGTACTTGTTTCTGATGGGTCATCTCTGGTCATCTCACGAATTACTGTCAACGTGATCCCAGTTAATGAACATCCACCTGTGTTTTTTAGCGCCAGGAACATAGAGAGGTCCATGAAAGAAGATGATGCACCCCATGAATTTCAATTTATTCTCAATGCCATCGATGGTGACAGAGACTCGCCTGATCCCATCACCTATCATCTAGAGTACGTGGCTATTGATGGTGTTGCTCTACCTAATAACTCTGTGAACGGTACAAACATCACTCTACCTTTTACCATCATTCAACCACCACCAGGTAGCAATCTGGGGACAGTGGTGAACTCCATTACTCTAGACTATGAGACAGATAGCCGAATCTATAATTTGAGAATTGTAGCAAGCGATGGGCTTTACTCTTCAGAGCCCCTCCTTCTCACCATTATGCTCGAAGATGTGAACGATCTTCCTCCTGTTTTTCCACAAGATAGCTACGTGTTTAATGTCCCTGAAGATCAAGACAACTTAGAACTTCAAATAGTTGCCCTCGATGGCGATGGCTCACTCATAAACTCACTCATTACATCATATACCATTGAGCCAATCAAACCACTAGACAGGGAACTCCCTTTTTATGTCTCGGGAGGAGTGATCCGAAACACTGTAAGATTTGACTACGAGAATCCTCCTATTTGTTATAAATTCTATTTCATTGCTGAAGACGACTATGGGCTGTCAGGAAGAACCAACGTCACAGTACACATCGAAGATGCAAACGAGTATAGACCAGCTTTCAACTTTGTCTACTACCAGGCTACCATCTTTGAGAGTGCAGAAGTGGGGTCTGATGTGATTGAAGTCTCTGCCGTGGATCAAGACAGAGGGCCCATCTTTGGCAATGTATCCTACTCCCTAGTTAGCAGTGGAGAGCCACTTGAATTTGTCCCATTTGGTATCAACGAAACCACTGGAATGGTATTTCTTACTGACACAGTTGATTTTGATATTGGCCAAGAGGGAGGTGACTTCTTTGTGAGGGCCACTGATGGTGGAGGGCTCTTTTCACAAACACGTGTCTTCATTTCAATAGAAGACGTCAACGATAATCCACCGTGTCCCTTGGAATCAATATTTGGTACGTACATTGTTGAAAATATGTACACAAACTACCCAATTAGAAGAATAAGAGCTGTGGACATTGACTACTATGCTGACAATCCTAGAGCCATATATTACCTAGAACCACTATACAGTGAATTCAGAATCGACAGTGCTGGTAGACTTTTCATGACTCGTGCTCTTGATCACGAAAAGAAGTCTATTTACGAATTTGCAGTCATAACATCAGATGGTATTCAAAACTGCACAGAGCAGACTATGATCACAATAAATGTCCTAAATGTAGATGACAACAGACCAGAATTTGAATCCTTGAGTTATGTGTTCAATATCAGTGAAACTACAGAGCCTGATGGACTTTTCAATGTGAGTGCTTATGATAGGGACCCTCCTGATCAGATTGTCGAGTATCGACTGAGGACTGAGGACGTTTTCTTCCATCTTCCGTTTGAGATATCAAATACTGGCGAGATCCAGAACCTAGTCAGATTCAATGCTGACGACCCCGAGCAACCTTTGAGCTACACATTCCAAGCTCTTGCGTACAACCAGTATGGTCAAGACACAGATGTCCCTGCACAAGTAACCATCAATATCTTCGATGTGAACGATCACGCTCCGATTTTTGAACAGATCTCCTACAGTACTGAGTTACCAGAGAATCACTTAGCTGGGCAGGCTCCTATACTGAGTGTGAATGCTAGTGATGACGATAGAACTGCGGAATTCAACACTATCAGGTTCAGTTTGGCTGCAATATTAAATGATGACCAGCAAAGTGCTGAGGCAGTGTCTGCATTTTCTATCAATAACCTCACTGGAGATATATATCTTGTCAATGCCCTCGATTATGAAGTTGTGGATATACTGAACTACACGTTCAGTGTAGTTGCCACAGATGGTGCATTTGAAGAGAGAGCCACTGTTAGTATCGTACTCCAAGATATAAACGAGTTCCCTCCTGGATTCCCAAATTCCACTTATCACATTGTTATCCCCCTCGACACTGCAAATGATTCAACTATTTATAGCTTTGTTGCCGATGACGATGATAGAAGCTTACAATTTGGAAGCATTGAGAGATATGAACTTGTACGCAACAGTGTTCCCATTCTGGGCCCATTCCCATTCCAGCTTAGCGAAGATGGGACTCTATACACGGTGATAAACGAAACAGAATATCAAGAGAGTCGCTACTCCTTTGCTATCATTGCCCACGACCAGGGCAATTTGACCTCCTCACCAGTAGAGGTTATAGTCACATTTAAGGACACAAAAATCAGCCAGTTTAGACAGGAACATTGCATCCAAATTGCTGAAAATCACCGCCCTATAGGACCTCTCTTTGACCTAGCTGAACTAGAGAGCTTTGGTGGCAGTGAGCTGTACAGCTATAGGCTACGTGAGTCTGCCGATTCTTCCATGCTGCTGTTAGAAGGGACCGAGATTGTACTCCTTCAAGAGCTGAACTTTGAACTTGAGCAGCATCTCCAAGTGGAGATTGTTGTTAGTAACCGACTGGGTGACCAAGAAGTCATCACATTGCCTATTTGTGTCCAGAATAGAAACGACAATCCCACAAATTTTGTCGATTTGAGACAGAATTTGATACTTACAGATGACAGTGGGGTTGGGCCTCAGATACAGCTGCTTCTCTCAGATCTAGACAGCAGCTGGGGGATTAGCAATGTGACCGACGATCATTCAACTTGCTGCAATGAAGCTGACTACATCGTACCAACTATTAGCTTCTCTATCAGCAACCAAAATGTTCCATTTGAGGTAGACTATATTTTCAACCAGACCCACGGCTTAGCTGTTCTCAGAAACAGCGTGGGTATTTCTGAAATGATTTCTTGTACGTATTCATTTGAGATAAGTATCCTGGACAGTGACGGACTCTCTTCTGTTACCCCTCTTTATGTCGATGTTGAGCTTAGAAGGCGACCTCAAGGTGTTCCAGTGTTCTCCAAAGAATCTTACAGCTTTTCAGTGCAAGAAAATCAACAGCTACATCTTCCAGTGAATGCCACACATCTGCCCGAGTTCAATGCTTGCCTGGACCCTGATCTTGAAGCAATGGCATACACCATAGAGTCTAGTGAAGAAGTTCCATTTAGAATCAATGGGAATGGAGTGATCTCCAACATAGGAAATCTGAGCTATGAGTCTAATCCGGAAGGATTTGTATTCACGGTAACTGCTACCAACCAGGCTGGAGTTGCTTCATCAACTTTTGTCAGGATAATTTTACAAGATGTCAACGAACACTGCCCTGAGTTTCATCAGAATCACCGGGAGGATGAAATATCCGAGAGGACATCCATTGGTACAGTGATATTCTCAGATTTAGCCTTTGATAATGACGGAAGTGCTCACTATGGCAGAATACAGTACACCCTCAATGCCCTCTCTCCAAGCACTGTGCCTTTTTCAATACTTTCCAACGGCTCTGTGCTACTCTCTGAAACAGTTGACTATGAGGATGGCAGAATCAATTTCTCATTTCAAGTCCTTGCAACGGATGGTAGTATGAATGCCACTGATGTGCTAGGCACCAGGTGTGGCCACTCCATTGCAACCTTTCGTGTAATGCTTATCGATGAAAACGATGAGCTACCTTACTTCATCCAGACTACCTATGCACTGTCTGTTGCAGAAGACACAGCAGTTAGTTCACCAGTAGGTCAGCTTAGATTTGGAGATCCAGATAGGGCTGGAAATTCTTTCTCTTTCAGGATTCATCCTCAAGCAGGGAAACCCTCACCTCCTTTTGTCATCCAGTCCGATGGAAATATAATTTTGACTGAGCAGCTCAACTACGAATCACACTTGAGACAATTTCATTTCAGTGTCAGCCTCTCAGATGGTATTCATACCGCCCTGTCTCCTGCTATTGTTACAGTGAATGTCGTAAATGTGAATGAATTCTTACCAACATTCAACAGAGAGTATTCTGCCTCTCTCAGTGAAAATGCTGTTCCTGCTGAAGGTGTTCTGGTAGTGAACGCTACTGATAAGGATGCTGAGGAATTTGGAGAGATTGTGGGGTATGGGGTTTCGGGACAGGGTAGTGAGTTGTTTATGATTGATAGTAGTGGTGTCATCCAGAATATCAGGCCACTAGACTATGAAACCGATCCAACTGACTTTTTTCTAATGGCTACGGCTCACGATGGCGGGGGAAGAAACAGCTCCACGCTAGTGCTAATCAGCCTTGTAGACGAGAATGACAATGCTCCGTTATTTCGGCAGTCATCACATGCTGTAAATATATCAGAAGCTGCCACCTTTAATACGGTCAATCTTCTCTCTCCCCATGCCACAGATGGTGACATCTCTCCTAGCTTCAATAAGATCACATACTCCATCCCCAGAGATCAACCATGCTCCTCTTTCTTCACTATCGATCAGCGCATTGGAACAGTTAGAGTAGCCAGTCCTATTGACTACGAAGCAGGGCTAATCCACTGTGATTTGGTGATCCAGGCAGCTGACCCACTAAATTCAACAGGTGTAGCTGTGGTGGCCATAGATATCCTTGATTCAAATGAGTTCAGACCAGTAATTGTTTCAGTAGGTGGTAGCATTGATATATCTGTGCATGAAGCTCTCACCGTGAACGATTTGGCATACCAGTTTGAAGCAACTGATGGAGATGGAGGTCCCATATTTGGTGCTGTGGTAGACTTTGAACTCATTCCCATATCTAGTACCGTTCCATTTTCAATCTCCAATTCTGGTACCCTGAGAGTCACCCAAGCCTTGAATAGAACAGAAATCTACTCATTTGAGTTGTTTGCTACCGATGGGGGTGGATTGGAATCAGACCGAGTCCTTGTACGAGCTACAGTGACACGAGCCAACTACTTTGCTCCAGAAATTGTTACAACACCAAGAGAGTTTACTGTAGAAGTAGACGAGAATACTCTCCTCAATCTGCCTCTCTGGACACTGCAAGGAGAGGACCAAGATCAGGATGATTTGGTCTTCTTGGTGACTGTCGGTTCAGACAATCTACTGAGAATTCAACCAAACATCAGTCACAACAACCGTGTAAATATCTGGCTAAATGAATCACTTGATTTTGAGACAAGCGAGACCTACATGTTTGAGATAGCAGCTTTTGATGGATTCTATGCCTCCAGTCCAGTCATGCTTAAAGTCCAGATTCTACCAGTGAATGAACATCGCCCCATGTTCCCAGAGAGCTATATAGAAGTTGAGATAATGGAAAATCTGCCTCCTTATTCCTACCAGATTGAGATAACAGTGCAAGATCTTGATCATGACACACCTTCTACCACTCACGGTTCCATTAGTGATATCTACATCACAAAGGGCAGCTCCTACTTCACAATAGTCAACAAAACATCCGATGGCCAGGCTACAATCACAAATGTTGAACTACTCGACTATGAGTACATCATTGAAGACTTGAACGTCACTGTTCAGGCAGTTGATGGTGGAGGACTGACAGCCTCACAGCCTCTCCATGTCCAGTTTTATCTATTCGATGCTAATGATAATGCCCCAAGGTTTTATCTCGGAAGAAGGCCAACAGATACTTATGTTGTGGGAATGCCTGAGAACCTGCCTTCTGGTGAAGAGGTGGTGAGGACATTTGCCATCGACAGAGACAGTAGCTACTACTTTAGTCAAGTCTTCTTTCGCCTATCGTTTGATGATCCTGATGCTACTTACCCCTTTGCAGTCGATCAGGAGGGGTTGATATACCTTACACAAGCTCTAGACTATGAAAATGGGCCCTCACAGTATGAGTTCAGTGTAATCGCAGAAGACATAGAGGGCTTGAGTGATACTGCGGCTGTCACAGTAACTGTGCTCGATCAGAATGAGTTTGTCCCCAGTTTTGGAATGGAAAATATCACCATTGCACTACCAGAAGACACCCAACCTTCTGCCATCATCTATACCTTCAATGCTACTGATGGTGATGGCAGTGACAGATTTGGCAAAGTTTCTAACTACCAGCCTACAAATTTGCCCAGTCTTTTTCTCCTAGATGTTGTCAACGGATACCTTTATTTGAATGGAAGAGCTCCCGACTATGAGACAGGACAGAGGACTTATCCATTTGAAGTTATGGCCACAGATAGAGGAGGCTTGTCATCAACAGTCAATGTTGTGGTGCAGGTTACTGATGTGAACGAGTTTCCACCAGAATTTGAGCAGCTCTCTTATGCAGTTTCCATTCCTGAAAATTCACTCCCAGATCCCATTTCTGGTGCCCCTGCAAACACTCTGGTTCAAGTCTCAGCCACCGATAGGGACGGCCAGCCTACTCAGCCAATACTTCAGCTACACGGTAGTACACATTTCAGCATAGACAGTGATGGATATGTAATCCTGAATACCACACTGGACTATGAAGCAGCTGCCACATATAAACTCAACATCACTGCTTCGGAGGGTATGCTATCATCACCAGAGCCTGCAGTGGTGACTGTACAAGTCCTCAATGTCAACGATAATCCGCCTGAGTTTGAAACTCTGGAGTACACAGCCTGTGTTATAGAGCATTCGACCCCTCCCTCACTTGTCCAGTTCTCAGTAACCGACAAAGATGGGGATTTGAGTCCTTTAATATTTCAAACTAGCCACCTAAGCCTTCCCTATTTTATCATATCGAGCAATGGAGAGCTACTACTAACACAGCCACTGGACTATGAAACTGTGCAGTACATCCATTTTGAGATATCAGTGACTGATGGCCTTCTCTATTCCTCGACAAATGCCACAGTTAGCATTTATGTGATTGGAATAAATGACATCTCACCAGTGTTTGAGACCACACAGTATAGTCTGAATGTCAGTGAGGGCACACTGGAGGGTGCACAGATAGAGCTGGACCACACACTCGTAGCGTATGACGGAGATCTTCCAAACACTAACATTAATCACTGTGTACCAGTCTACATCTCTCCAGCTGAAATCGAATCCAATGGCTTTCTACCTTCTGAAAACCAGCAGCTATCCTACCAGATTTTAGAGAGAAATGCACCATTTTCGATTGCATTTGACAACTCCAGTGGGCGCCCCTATCTTCAGTTATTGGAAACTTTAGACTACGAGACAGCCAAGCATGAGTACACCTTGACTATAGTTGCCTCAGATGGCAGTTTTGAAACTCCTACTCATGCCAGAGTGAGGGTGTATTTAGTCAATGAGGATGACAGTCCCCCTGTGTTCAGAAACAACTCTTATCAGTGGAGGCTGTTTGAAAATTCCAAGCAGTTTTCAGCAGAGGTACTGGCCACGGATCCTGATAACCTAGGCAGCATCACGTACTCCATTGTTCAGCTAGACCGCTCACAGGCTGCTTTATTTGAAATCAATGAGGATAATGGTACAATATACAGCTCTGGACCTTTTGATTTTGAGCAGTATCCCTATGGCATCAACTTCACAGTGTCTGTTAGAGATGATGCTGATCATGTATCAACAGCTAACATCACCGTATATCTCATCGATGTTAATGACCATCCTCCAACTTTTCTACAGAATTCCTACCATTTCTCGGTACCAGAAGACACTGAAGTTGGTCAACTAGCTTTCTCTCTCTTGGCAGTTGACTTAGATGGAACTGCACGACACAACACGATCTCCCGCTACTTCATACATGGCCTGAACCAGACACAGCTACAGCAGCTTCCTTTTGAACTACAAGAAGACGGAGCTGTCTACCTGACGAGAAAGCTAGACTACGAGACCCACAAAGAAGACTACTCTTTTCATGTTGTAGCTCTTGATACTGGTAATCTGTCTTCTCTACCTGTTCTTGTGTGGGTCAGTGTTGGTGACGTGGCAGATACTGCTCCCTGCCCAACTCAGCAGGAATACAATGTTTCAATTACAGAGAATCAAATACCCACTGAGCCAATTATAGTATTTGAAATCGACCTGGTTGAGTACAACACGAGTTTGCTCACCTTCAGCCTGTTCCCAGAGAGAAGCGAGTTTCAAGTTCGATCTGATGGAGGTCTGTATTTGCTCCAAGCTCTTGACTTTGAGACAGAGCCAAAGCTGTACCTTAATCTTACAGTCTCCAATGAAGTCCTTGCCTGCCAAATTCCATCCTTGATAGTAGTGACTGTCAGAAATGACAATGACTATCCACCAGAGTTCACCCAATCATCATACACGGCATCAATACGTGAAAATATACCCTCCACAGACTTGCTTTACATGGAAACTACCGACGATGATGGTGAGCCGTTTGCCACTGTAATGCTGTATGAGATAACTCCTGCTAATGTGCCCTTCAGAGTGACGGGAGGTTACCTGCAAAACACAGCTCCTCTGGATGCAGAGATGAATCTCACATACATTTTCCAAGTGGTTGCTATTGACAGTGGGCAGTTGCACTCTCAACCTGTCACAGTCACAGTTCTAGTGGAAGATGAAAATGAATTTATTCCAGAATTTAGTGAGACCATTTTTGAGTATATGGTGGCAGAAGGAACTCCTGTAGGGACAGAACTCTTCAACCTTACTGCTATAGACAGAGATGCTGGTGACGTATATAGTTCAATAAGCTTTGGAAAGGACAACAGTCAAACAACTTTTGAGGTCAACTCCACAACTGGTACTATCTACATCAATTCTACTGTAGACTATGAACAAGTACAAGAGTACACGTTTTTTGTACGAGTGATCGATGGCGGGGGATCCAATTCAATATCTAGTGTGCACATCACTGTGGAAGATGTCAATGAGCATGCACCAGAGTTCGACTCTCCAATCTACATCATCATGATTGAAGAAGGCACTGAATTAGAGACAGAGATTTTCTCATTTGAATCTCACGTCTACGATGAAGATTCTGGACCACTTTTTGGAAGAATTACGAGAATTGATATAGTACTACCAAAAGGTATGAATTTATCTTCAATTCCAGTCCGAATCACAGAAATTGGTGTGCTCATAGCAGATAATTTCATCACAGATTATGAATCTGGGCTAAGAGAATTTTCCTTCCAACTGCAAGCTGTCGACAGTGGTGATTTGGTATCAGATCCAGTCAATGTCACATTAGTAGTAACAAACGCCAACGACCTCCCTGTGTCTATTCCCAGTACTATCAAAATCAATGTACCAGTTAACACTGAACCATTTGACATTGTTGTTGAGATGGCTGATTATGTCACAGACCCAGATGAGGGGGCATCTCCATTGTTGTACTACTTCATACGGAACATTACTAGCTTCTTTATCGATGAAGAGAATGGCACAGTCTACCTCACGGAGTCTCTAGAAGGTCGCCTAGGTGATCTGTATGAAACATTCCTTGTGATTTGGGATGATTTTGATTATTCCAATGTGGCAAGAGTATCGTTTGAAGTCGTACCAGCGAATACACATACCCCTGAGTTTACACAGACTCAATACACCATTGCCGTGATGGAGAATGCACCTCCTGGTACTTTAAATTTGACAATTCAAGCGTTCGACGATGATGCCCTAGGCTATCAAGATGAGAGCCAGATACCAATCACTGGAAAGATTTTATCTTATCATTTCATTCTTGCTCCAATTGAAAACAATCCTTTCACACTCACCACCAATGTAGAAACTGGGACCTCTCTCCTGACTAACAACAGACCTCTGGATTATGAGATAAACTGTGTGTACCATTTAGCTATCACTGCCATGGATGGAGGGAGATTTGAATCACAGGAACCAGTTAATATTGAGATTCGAGTTATTGATGAGAATGAGCACCCAGCCATGTTTGTTCTAGACAACAACCACTTCAAGATCCGTCTTGAAGAAAACCAATTTCTTGTCAAGGAACTAGCTGTGAGTGATCCTGATAGAGAAGGAGTTTGTGGTATTAGAAATGACTCCAGCCCTCTTGAGTACTCCTTGCAGTACCCAGCAGAAGTCGTGGATCCATCTACCTATCCATTCTTTGTCA
Organism: Stappiaceae bacterium; assembly: GCA_964291365.2. Lineage (GTDB taxonomy): Bacteria > Pseudomonadota > Alphaproteobacteria > Rhizobiales > Stappiaceae > JBDWFY01. The sequence continues at coordinate 22,190 of OZ219962.1, read as the reverse complement.
ATTCTTCTGGATTTCTACAAACTAATCAGCCACTAGACTTTGAATATGATGCTCAAGAATATACATTTGAAGTGACTGTCCAGGATGGTGAGATGAACAATACTGCCAGAGTGATGGTCATGTTGGTGGATCAGAATGAGTATAGTCCAGTCTTCTCACAACAGTCGTACAACATTAACATCAGTGAATCAGCTCAAGTAGGAAAGGTTGTACTGCAAATTTCAGCAATGGATGGGGATGTAAGTGAGCTTTATGGCAACACAACAGAGTTCAGAATTGTGTCTTCTGATGCAAACCTCCCATTTTCAGTAAACTCACATGGAGAAATTCAACTCACTGCACTACTGGACTATGAGGGAGAGTTTCAAAGCTACCAGTTCCTAGTATCAGCTACAGATGGAGGAGGGAGACAGTCAGAGCAACCAGCTACCATATCTGTGATGATTAAGAACATTAATGATCTCCCACCTGTCTTCACGAAAACCGAGTATAACTTCTCCATCACAGAAATTCACTCAGATAATGGCTCCACCTTTGTCCAGCACTTTGTGGGACAGCTGCTTGCTGAAGACCTTGATGGTCTCACCACCTCCCTCTCATACACAGTACTACCACTAGACTATCCATTTACAGTGAATTCACAAGGGTTGCTATATGTCACAGAGCTGCCTGACTACGAAGATACACAAATATACAAGTTTAGTGTGAGCGTTTCAGATGGTCTCTACATTGCCAGTAGTCAGGCACAAGTGACAGTGAGAGTACAGAATATCAATGAATTTGCACCCATTCTCAACAGTTCTCTAACCGCCTCCCTTCCTGAAAATTCAATCCAGCAACCAGGGTGGCTCCAAGTGATTGCCATGGATCCAGATGAAGGGATGTACGGTGAAATCACCTACAAGCTAATTGGAGCTGGGCAGCTGTTTTCAGTTGATAGAGAAGGTTACATCACCAACTTAAGAGAGTTTGACTATGAGGCCGGAGAGAGAGAATTTGTATTTCTTGTTGAAGTTGAAGATCTTGGTGGACTCAAGACAGCTGCTACAGTTACTGTGACTGTGATGGATGAAAATGAGCACCCACCTCAATTTGAAGCAACCAGCTACTCAAAGAACATTTCTGAGAACTTCATAGGCAGTGCTTTGCTTGTGAGAGCAACTGATAATGATGGTAGTGAGGCTTATGGATCAGTTACTTATAGGCTGAAGGGTAATAGTTCCAAATTTGCGATCGATTCAAAGACTGGTCAAATATCTATCCTAGACCCATTTGACTATGAATCAGAGGCATCACACTCAGTTTCCGTATCGATCACAGCAATGGATGGAGGGGGGCTACAATCCAGCGTGGAGGTCATTTTTGAGATCACCGACATGAACGAGTATTCTCCTACCTTCACAGAAGATAGCTATGACCACTGTGTGAGCGAGAACACTCCTATTGGTGCACCCGTGCTCACAGTCAGAGCAACAGATACTGACAAGGGTACCTCATATGGGAATATAGAGAGCTATGCTCTTGCCTATTCCTCTCAAGTGCCGTTTGAAGTCACCAAAACTGGACAGCTGCTCGTTTCAGATAGTCTCTATAATCTAGAGGGAGTAACGTTCCAATTTGATGTGGTAGCAGAGGACGGTGGAGGTCGAAGGTCACAGCCTGTACCAGTATCCATTTGCATCCTGGATGTTAACAACCACCCACCTCGGTTCACTCAACTACAGTACGATGTTGTTGTCACGGAGACAGTGGTACCACAAGAACCACTGGTGCAGTTGAAGATAACTGATTTGGACAATAATTCAACAGAAATTCTTGGAATATCTTTCATTTTGGCTACCCATACCAACTTGTTTGAGATTGACAGTGATGGAAATGTGTTACTGAAGACTCCTCTCGATTTTGAACAGCACCAAGAACTGGTCCTAGAAATCACTGCTTTTGATGGTATCTTTTACAGTGTTCAGAATGCATCGGTCCATGTTTCTATCTATCCTCTGAATGAGCATAAACCACAATTTTCAAGCACAGCTTACCGAGCTTTTCTACCAGAAAATTCCCCTGCTGGTATCCTTCAACTTGAGCTGAGCATGACAGATTCAGATCACAATCCACCCCCTGAACTTACTTCAAGCCTTGGTCTCCATGGTGATGTAGTCAATGTAACATTTTCTTCTGGGTCACATGAATCATTCCAAATTATGTTTGATGCTGAACTAGGTACAGCCACGGTTACCAATTTGAGATCCTTTGACTTTGAAAACGAGGAAGAACAGCAGTTTATTCTCACTCTTACAGCTGAAGATGGTGGGCTATTGATGTCTGATGAAGTTCAAGTCACAATTAGTATCATAGACCAGAATGATGAGAGTCCAGTGTTCCTTCACCCTTTCTACTACTTCACTGTGGCAGAGAATTTTGCTGGTATTGTAGGCCATGTAGAAGCAAGTGACGCAGACATTACCCTCAACTACAGCCAAGTCAACTACGAAATTGTTGGGATGCCCTCTAATTCTATACCACTAACAATTCTACCAAATGGCTCTGTTGAGCTTCTTCTTCCACTAGACTATGAGACTGACCAAAGAGAGTTCAATTTCACAATTCTGGCTAGTGACAGTGGTGGTCTCAATAGCTCTACTCAGGTGCAGCTGTCGCTCTCAGATGTCAATGAATTTACACCCCAGTTCCTTTCTCTCCCTGACACTTTGGATATTTATGAGAATACTCCAGTTGGGTCTGTTCTGTTGACTATTGAAGTAAGCGATAGCGATGGAGGAGAGTTAGGAGAGCTACAACCATTGCAGCTAATAATGAGTGGAGAAACAGTTCAGTGGTTTGAGCTTGAGGAAGATGGCTTTCTGAAACTGACCACTCTGCTAGACTATGAGAACATTACTCATGCTGTGTTTAACATCACCTTGGAGGTATGTGATAAGGGAGACCTCTGTGCATCCCACACTGTGGAGATTACTCTGGTAGACTTGAATGAGTACCCACCAGTTTTTGACCAAGTCAAGTACACTGTTTTTCTGAGGGAGAATGAATTTCCCAGTCCTCAGCAGGACTGGCCTGAAAATGCACTCCTTGAGTTCCAAGTCACCGACAGAGATTCATCAAATTCTGTCTTCACTTTCACCATCTTAAGCTCAACTTCAGATGCCTTTATTGTGGATAGTGATGGCTTTCTTTTGCTACAAACTACCCTTGACTATGAAGAACCTCCCTCAATCCACACAGTCACTGTCCAAGCCTCGGATGGCTTTCTGTATAGTCTACAACCAACAACCATCACTATCAATGTAGAAAATATTAATGATAATCCTCCATTTGTGCCACCCTCTCCAGTCCCCATTCCCATATTCGAGAACTCCATTCCCCAATTTCCAATCTTCTTTCTGTTTGCAAGCGATCCAGATGGTGATTTGACTCCAGTTACACTCTACTTTTCCAACAATGGAGAGTTATCCAATTCTACTCTGGATGATGAATTTGTGCTCAACTCAGACGGAACAATCCAGCTAGTCAAGCCCCTCGACTATGAGGCAGTTCAACACATAAACCTCACTGTAGTGGCCAATGACACTCTTCACCTTTCTGAAGAAGTCACTATTCAGATTGAAATAGTGGGGGCAAATGACAATGTACCAGAATTTGAAGTTTTAAATGTATCAGCCATTTTACCTGAGAACCAGCCCTCTGGTATTATGCAGCTGCGAGTAAAAGCAGAGGACGCTGATTTACCTCATCCTTTCGATGTATTCCCCATTGGTGAAGTGGTACAGTACATGATAGTGAGCTTGGATGAGCAGCTGCAAATTGTTAATATTCCTTTTTCTGTCAGCTTGGACCAGTTCACTGGAGAAGGTGTGATAACAAATGACGTTAACTTTGATTTTGAAGAGATGCCTAGTGTTTATAAATTTGGCGTGAAGGCGCTGGACGGTGAAGGTTTGGAGTCTCCGGCACCAGTTGTCGTTACTGTGACTATTACTGACATAAACGATTTTGCTCCTGAATTTAGTGAAGTGGTGTACACTGCTGATCTACCAGAAAACTCTCTGCAGCTGTCTCTGAAGGTCAGTGCAACTGACAGAGATGGAAGCACAGAATACAGCCAAGTTCGCTACCTTATTGTGCCTGAGCTCTTTCAAGATAACTTTGCTATTGACCAGTCTGGAAACATTTCCGTCTTAAAAGCCTATGATTTTGAAAGTGGACTGACTGACGTCCAATTTGTGGTGATAGCTGAGGACCACGGTGGTCTATCAACAGCTAGCAACGTGCATATAACCATCACTGATGAGAACGACCACAGTCCTACCTTTGAACAAAGTGTATATACCATTTCCATACCTGAAGATACTGCAGTACTTTCTCCTATCTTACAAGTATCTGCCATGGATGCTGATGGCAGTGAAGAGTATAGCAGCATCGAGACATACTCCATTCTAGCTGAAAGTGGGGAAGACTCGCTATTTGACATCAATGCTGAAACTGGGGAGATATCTTTAGTCTCGTCTGTTGACTACGAGACACAACCTGTTCAATTCTCGTTCTCCGTGATTGCAGCTGATATGGGAGGCCTCACTGGAAATGCTACAGTCATTGCGACGATCACTAATGTCAATGATAATCCACCCTGCTCCACACAGATGTATCTCGAGGCTACCATTCCTGAAAACTCTCTTTCAGAGTCACCTCTACTTTCCATCGAGGTCACAGACATTGACAATCTACCATTTTCATCGCTAATATTCACTGCCCTGGGGCAGTACTCTTCAGATTTTAACATCACATCCACTGGGGAACTCTATCTCATTCAAGAGCAAGATCATGAGGACAACCCTTTCATTAATGTGACCATTCAGACAACTGATGGGCTGCTAGTTTGTCCCAATCTCACAAATATCACAGTTTTTGTAACAGATGTGAATGACAATACTCCAAACGTTATACCACAAGCTCTGAATATCACAGTCATAGAAAACAGTGCAGAATTTCTCCTCTATACTTTCACAGCAGAGGATGCAGATGTTTCTCCAGAATTTTCTACCATTGGTAGCTTTCAAGTAGAAGCTATTCTCCCGAAAGATGACGGTTCTCTTCCATTTGAAATCACAAATTCAGGCAGTTTCAGAGCTACCAGGTCACTAGATGCTGAAGGAGATCCAGCCATGTTCATTCTTCACGTATTTGCTCTGGACACCTTTGGACTGAGATCTCAGCCTGCTGTTGTCACAGTTCATGTGGAAAATATCAATGACCACCAACCAGAGTTCCTTCAAGATCGCTACTATGCCGCAATAGGTGAAGGCACACCTCCCAATACAATAGTCTTAGATGTAGAAGCCATTGACAGAGATGATGGGGTGTATGGTGAGGTGATCTACTCCCTGGTGGAAATTGGTATCCCATTCTTGGTAGACCCACTAAATGGAAGCATCTACTCGACTAGAGAGTTTGACTTTGAAAGTGAGGAACAAAATTCCTTTTCTTTCACTGTCGTAGCAACAGACAGTGGTGGCTTCATGGCCACTGCAATGGTCAGAATCGATATCGGTAACTTGGATGAATTTGCACCTGATATAGACCAGAAAAACTATAGCACCTGTGTTGATGAAGGAACGCCATTTGGTGTAACTCTAGTCGCCCTCACAGCCACCGATAAAGACAGCTCTAATAATAGCAACATCACCTTTGCTGGTCGAAACGTCGAGCTTCTTCCCTTTGAGGTACTACCAAATGGTACTGTCATTACAGGCAACTTTGTCACAGATTTTGAGTCTGGTACAACAACCTATTTCATCTATGTGGTGGCCATAGATTCTGTAGGCAGAACCTCCGAACCAGCTGTAGTTGAAGTGTGTATTACAAATGTAAATGATGAAAGGCCATACTTTGTTGAGGATGAGATTGAACTGAGCATCGAAGAGAATCACGTTGGATTTGTTGATAATTTAGTGGCTATTGACCCAGATGGTTCGGCAATAACTCAACTACAGTACACCATCATTGATGAGCCTCTAGATTTTAGACTGTTTCCAAATGGCTCCCTCTACCTCGAACAGCTGTTCGATTTTGAGCAGTACAGCTCGCAGTTGCAAATTCAAGTCATTGCCAGTGACTCGGTGTACCAGTCAGACATCTTGAACATCACAATATCTGTCACAAATATCAACGACCATCCTCCTGTATTCTCACAAACATCTTACACTGTCAATATTGTAGAAAACGAGCCGTCAAATACCATACTAGCTATCATTCCTGCCTCAGATGGAGATGCCTTTGTCCAAGGAAGAAGACTAGAACCTCCGCCAATCTACGGCCTTGTGGTGCGATATGAGCTACTTGAAGCAGACACAGTACCTTTCCAAGTCACTTTTGATCCAGCTACTGGCTCAGCAGTGGTCGCTAGCACCCGAGAACTTGACTTTGAATCTGACAAATGCTCCTATAATCTCACAATTGTTGCCTATGATGGAGGGAATCTTACATCAGAGGTACATGCTGAAATTCGTATTGTGTTACAAAATCTAAACGAACATCCTGTAGAATTCACGAGTGATACAATTTTTGTTACTTTGATGGAAAATCACATTGGTCAATTTGCTCGTATTGAAGTGTCTGATTTGGACTTGGTCTCTGCCAGTAAGTGTCCCAGTAGCCAATCCTCTATGATTGATAACATCACCTTTACTGTATTTGCTCTCAATGTGGCAGAAGGTATTTTTACGATTGATTCTGAAGGCAATTTGTCATCTGTGCAAGCATTAGACTACGAATCCAATTTGGGAGACATACAGCTACTGGTATCTGCTTCCAATGGTTTCTACAACTCCCTAGCAAATGTTATAATTGCCCTGCTAGATGAGAATGAGTTTTGCCCTGATGCCGTGGAAACAACAGTCTCAATATCCATTCCAGAATCCACAGAAGTCCATTCCGAGGTATACCAGATTTCAGTGATAGATGCAGATGGCAGTGATAATGGCTCCTCAGCCCTCTTTGAGCTTATGGTTAATAACAGCTTACCCCCTCCATTTTCTGTCGACCAAGATGGTAGAATCCTCCTCAATTCAGTGCTTGACTACGAAGGAAATCAGACCTTGTACATTTTACTTGTCCGTATCTATGACAACAGTGGCAGGTGTAGTGGAGTCTTAGTTACTATTCAGATTGAGGTGACAAATGTCAATGATGAGCTCCCGTATTTCCTTGAAAATACATACACATTTTTTGTGATGGAGTCAGTGCTACCTGTGTCAGTCATTGGAGAGGTGAGGGCCTACGATCCCGACCAATTGGAGACCATTCCCGAAGGACTGCTGCTAACGCTTGAGCCCAGTGACTCACCATTTATCATAGGTTCATCTGGAGAGGTTATTCTCATACAGACACTTGATTTTGAGTCTAAACAATCCTACAGTGTGACAGTGACTGCTTTTGATGGTGTGTACTACCCAGCACAGCCAGCTAATGTCACCATATTCGTGCAAAATGTGAATGAACATCTACCAGAATTTGTTGGTCAAAATGTGTTCAATGTGCTTGAAAATGAGGTAATGTCCTTCCCAGTTAATGTCACTGATAGAGATGCCAGCACTTTTGGCTTAATCAACCGCTTCACACTTGAAGGCACCTCAGCTCATCTTTTCTCCATCAGCAACAATGGCCTTCTCACAAACAACCAAGCTTTGGACTATGAAAATCCACCAGGTGCTATGACCACACTGCAGCTAACCATTTGTGCCTACAATACAGACAACAGTAGTAGCTGTCAGGAGTTCACTGTGAAGCTTATTGATGTGAATGACAATGCACCCCAGTTTTCTCAACAAAACTACTCTGCTGAGATAACAGAAGGCCTCAGAGCTGGTACACTGGTGCATGTTAGTGCCAATGACCTAGACACTAGTGCAAAATTTAGGGTCGTACACTACTCTTGGGATGAAAGCAGTGAGGCACTAGCTACTTCATTGCAAATTGCTATCAATGAGACAACCGGTGTAGTGTCCACTCGCAGGATTTTTGACTATGAACAAGATCCTATTAGAATCATGCTAACTGCCAAAGCAACTGACAATGGAGGACTGAGCTCCACTGCAGAACTCACGATATTGCTCATCGACCAAAACGAATATCGGCCAGCATTTCCACAGCAAAACTACAACATATCTGTGGCAGAGAATTTCCCCGTAAATATCTCATTCTACACCTTCACTGCCACAGATCAGGATGGAGGGCCAATATTTGGAGAAATAGCCAGCTATCAACTCACCAATATCATCAACAATGAAACTTTCCCTCTTTCAGTGAACTCTGATGGTTCCCTTGTCACTACAGAGAGGCTAGACTTTGAATCTGGTCAAATTCTCTACGCCTTCTCACTGGTAGCCCTTGATGGAGGGGGTAGGAGGTCTATACCTGTTGGTGTGGCCGTTCACATTCTCGATGCACAAGACTCACCTCCTGAATTTGACCCTGCAGAATACACTGCCCACGTGACTGAGAATAATCTACCAAGTCGAGCTTTAGCACACCTGCAAGTCATCACTGAATCTCCGTTCCTTTCTTTTGAAATCCTCCCTTCACAGTTCAGCTACTTGGTGGAAGTAAATTCAGAAGGTATGATTGGCCTACTGGAGGCTCTTGACTATGAAACACTCCAAGAGTTCAGCGTTGAAGTGAGAGCATATGATGGAGCTCTATACTCCCTTGTTTCAGCCTCTGTACACGTAGTGGTAGACCCTGTCAATGACAACAAGCCTATATTTGTCAACCAAAGTGTGAATGTTTCATTGGATGAGAATAGTCCATCAAATTCTCTCCAAGTGATTGTGACAGCCACTGATGGTGATCTAGATGTCTCTGATTCCACTAATTCTCATGGAACAATTGCAGAGTATCGCTTGCTGAACAGAAGTGTACCATTCATGCTCACACACAACACAAGAGAAGGCTCTGCTGTGCTTACAAATACTAGACCCCTCGATGCTGAGGTAGATCCTCCCCAGTACAAGCTCGTAGTACAGGCACTTGATGGAGAAGGACAATCTGCTGAATTGGCTGCCATCATAAATGTTCAAATCGGAGACCTAGATGACAATCAGCCAATGTTTAACCAGTCATTTTATGTTGCTAATTTATCCGAAAATTATATTGGCCATGTACTGGACATTAGAGCAACTGACTTAGATCGAGATGCAGACAAGAGTCAGATCACCTACTCTCTCCGTAGGCAAGGAAGCTCAAACTTTTCTATTTTTTCAAATGGTAGCATCTTTAACACAGCTCTATTCGATTATGAAACTGTTGATCTACTGACATTTTCTCTCACAATCAGTATAGGAGGCTGCACTGGTTCCCCTCACTGCATTGCAAGCGTAGACATCACACTCCTGGATCAAAATGATCACTCACCACAATTCCCTCAGGAATCCTATCTGATTCAGCTCCCGTTTGACTCTTTTCCTCTCCTTGGTAGCACTATTGGGAGAGTATCAGCAATGGACAGTGATAGAGGTGCAGTATATGGCACCATCATGGAATACTCTGTAAGAGGAGATACTGGTCCTTTCTCTCTGCACTCCACAACTGGTGATGTTACTGTCAATGACCCAGCAGATCTGAGGCAAGGAGAGAGAAATGTTCAATTTGAGGTGACAGCAACTGACGGAGGTGGTCTCTCTGCCTCTGTACTTGTGGAGATAGCTATTCCCATCTTCAACCTCTACCCACCTGTCTTTGAGCAGCGTTTCTACTTTGTCTCTTGGGAGGAGAATTTCTTCAACTTTCGTCTCCCAGGCTTGCCCCCTAATGCACTCTTACAAGTCCAGGCTCAGGACTTGGACAGACCATTCTCAAGTATTTCATATCACTTCACGGATCCTATTGAGTCTTCACAATTTGAGATAACAGATGAGGGGTACCTTATCCTCAAGACGCCACTAGACTGGGAAGAAGCTACAGAGCATATGCTGCATGTGAGAACATTTGATGGTGTCTACAATTCAACATTTGATGCAGAGATCAGAATATCTGTCGTAAACCAAAACGATAACCCTCCCATTTTTGACCAGACTCTGTACCTCGTGAATATATCAGAGCACTACAGAATGTTCAGTGTACCAGTCACACAAGTGCTAGCGCACGACCTTGACTCATCTCAAGTTCGGCTCAGTTTCAGCATCGTGGAGCCCACAGCTCCTTTCAGGATCGATTTCCAAGGTCGTGTCTATCTTCTCACACAACTAGACTATGAGCTCTCCACAGAGTACCAGTTCACAGTTACAGTATCAGATGGCTCCTTCCAGGCAGCAAATTTGGCCCGTGTGATTGTCACGCTTCTCGATGAGAATGATAACTATCCATTCTTCAACCAGCCTGCCTATCAGACCACCATCACTGAGAACACCAAGGCTGGTTCAATGAACTTTCCAATTAGTGCATCAGACCTGGATGCAAGTGATCAGTATGGAGAGATTGAGCAGTACGTGATATTGGAACCGAATATTCCATTCGAGATGCGATTCAGCGATGGTGTTGATGGTGCTTATATAACCAATTCTCAAGAACTGGATTACGAAAATGATCAGCATGTGTATGTGTTTCATGTTCACGCAGTCGATGGTGGAGGCTTGAGATCTTTCATTCCAGCTCAGGTGATAGTGAACTTGTTGGATTCCGATGACTGTCCTCCTGTCTTTTCCCAATCCTCATACTCAGGTTCCATCACGGAAAATTCCCCTGCCCCAGTATTTATTGCCAAACTTACCACATCAGATTGTGACATCAGTCCACAATTCAGGAGAGTTGAATATTCCGTTCTCAATGCTCAGGGTCTCATTTCCATTCACCCAGTATCCGGTACCATCACTGGACTAAGAGACTTTGACTATGAACTTGGACTGTCATTCTACCAGTTTGAAATTGTTGCCAGATCCTCCTCAGATTTCTCCCAATTTGACAATACCACATTCAACTTAACGATAGAAGATGCAAATGAATTTAGACCACAATTTGTGAATGCTCCATACCGTATCAGTTTGCCTGAAACTACACCAGTTGGTACAATAATATTGTCTGTAGAAGCAACTGATAATGATGGAGGTGCACTGTATGGTGAAGTCAGGTCATACACGATAGCACAGCTAGGAAGTTCAGTGAGTACGTATCCTTTCCGTCTCAATTCCACCACCGGTGAGCTCATGCTAGTTCATTCTCTCGACTATGATCATGGCCTCACTAGATATGAGATTCCAGTTGTAGCAATGGATGGAGGCTTGCTATTTGCAAGAACGACCGTTGAAGTCCTAGTTCTCAATGAGGAAGACGAGCCACCTTACTTCCTTCAGACTGTTTATCATTCGGTTATTGAAGAGAACTCCTTCAACTTTCAGCTCCCAAATCTCCCAAGAAATGCCCTCCTTCGCTTGAGAGCTGCAGATGAGGACCAATCTACAGCTGCCTTGTCATTTACAATCCACAATACCTCTCAGAGACAGTTTTTTGAAATTGATTCTAGTGGCTACCTCTATGTAAAGCTTCCCCTAGACTTTGAGACTGCATCAGTGCGTCAGCTAAATGTATCTGTTAGTGATGGGACGCTCACATCAAATCAGACTGCAATCGTCACTGTGAGTATACTGAACACCAATGACATTGCTCCAGTGTTTTACGACTGTCTCAAAGGTTGCTGCAAAGGTGAAATTCTTTCTGATATTATCACTGTAGCAGTTAGCGAAAATATTATTCCTGAAGATGCCCTAGTTAATGTATCTGCTTGCGATCATGACAACGATAACCAGTTGATGACATACTCAATACGCAGTGTACCCAAGAACATGCTTACCATTGAGAATGGTGTCGTTTATCTATCACGACCTCTGGACTACGAAATGAAGAGTTCCTATCTCCTTCAAATCATAGCCTCTGATGGCACCCATCAGTCAAGCAACATGGTCGTAGTGAGGCTCAATGTGAATAATACTGATGATAATATTCTGGAATTTGAGACTGACCAGTATGAAGCTACAGTGAAAGAGAACAGTGGTCCTGGTTCTTTGAATCTCTCCATCTTTGCAATGGATGCTGATGATCCTGAGGCAGAAATAGAGTACACTTTGGATCCACTTTCCTCCCACGATGTCCCATTCTCTTTAGAGCAATCTTCAAGCCACGACTCCATGTACATGCTCACAAATACACAGCAATTTGACTATGAATCCAATCAGGAGTGGTTCCTTTTCAATGTGACAGCATCTAGCAGTCGACCAAACTCTCTAGTCCGTCACAAAGCTCACTCTGTCATCAAGATTTTTGTCAAAGATGTGAACGAGTATGCACCTGAGTTCATCTCTAGCCACTTCAACCTAACAATACCTGAGAACTATGTAGGAATGATAGCTAATATCTCGGCCACTGATAGAGATGGGGGTGATATTTATGGAAAAGTTCAATACAAGATCTTACATGAGACACAGATACCATGTATCATTACACCTCGCGGTGAAATCTTTAACATGGAGCCAGTAGATGCTGAACATGGACCGTCAATGTTGGAGATGCAAGTTGAAGCTAGAGATGGGGGTGGCCTGACAAACACAGCTATGGTTGTACTTGAGGTAGAGGATATGAATGACGAAAAGCCATACTTCTCTCCGAGGAATTACTACGTCTCAGTGCCAGAGAACATGTCAGTGCTCCAAGAGGTGCTAAAGATTCAAGCTAAAGATAACGATCACACAGAGGAATATCGCAGAATCAAGGAGTACAGAATCTCCAGCTCAGTTCAGCAACAGCTGCCCTTTACTATTGATCCGTCTGGGTCCATTAAGCTCACCAGAATGCTAGATTACGAGCGTGGAGCAAGGACCTACTCCTTTACAGTCACAGCAATTGATACTGGGGACCTTGCTAGTGAAATACCAGCTAGAATCACGGTCGATATCCTCAATATACCAGATGAATCGCCCACCTTTTCACAGATCATGTATGTGGCATCAGTTATGGAGAACTCACTGAATGGAACGATTATCACTTTTGTGCAAGCTTACTCCACAGATAGTGGTAATGTTGGGTACAAATTCAGACAGTCCAACTCGTATGAAAAGCTACCTTTTTCGATTGGAAACCAGTCTGGTATAATCACAGTGAATGATACTGTTGACTATGAAGCAGTTCAGTTGTATGAAGTTATAGTGATGGCATATCTTCATGAATATCCTGACAAAATCGCAACTGCTATTGTCCAGATTCAGGTTCTCAATGCAAACGACCACCCTCCAGTGATAGAGCATGTGAGCTATCATGCTACGCTTGTTGAAAACGCCCCCAGGGGTACACTAGAGCTGATCATTCGAGCAAGTGATCTGGATGTTGGAAATCCTGGCTTAATTCGTGACTTTCAAATCTCCTCCACCACTGGTGGATTCTATATCCGAGACTTCTACCGAAACTCCAGTATGGCTGTAATTTCCAACCACATACCATTTGATTTCGAGGCAACAAAGTCCAAATACTTCACTGTGAGAGCTGTGGACCATGGCAGTCCTCCACAAATCTCAGAGCCAGCTACAGTAACTCTGGAGATACTAGATTTGAATGACAATGCACCAAAGTTCTCCCAAGACTTCTATTCCACTTCCATTATTGAAAATATGGCAGGTTTGGCATTTTCTGTGCATGCTACTGATGCAGACCATGGCAATCTAACTGGTAGTGTGATTCAGTATAAACTGCACCCCTCATCTCTACCGTTCACTGTGTTCAATAATGGCTCGATATTTGTATCGGGGGGCATAGATTTTGAGACCTTTGTTCCCCCTCAAGTGCCAAGATATGAATTCACAGTCACAGCTGTTGATGGAGGTGGCCTTGAAAGTCAGCCAGTACAAGTGTACATCAATGTTATAAATGAGAACGACAATGCCCCCATGCCGCTGTATGATAGTGACTGGCCAGTCAAGGTTGTCGAAATTGAATGGGGCTCTACTGTGTCAGCTGTGCCTGTTTTTGTGCTGCAAGCTCAAGATGCAGACAGGCAAGATGAACTATATTTCTTTATTGAGGAGTTTGATATCAGCCTACCATTTGCTCTATCTCACTTGAAGAGTGGTGAGGTTATTCTCCAACGCCCTCTGACTGAGCTTAAAACCTACAACTTTACTGTAACTGTACAGGACAGGCACCCTCTATTCTCTCTTCCTGAAACAAACTCACTCCAATGGGTGGTCTCTGTAGCAGTCTTTGATATCAACGATCCTCCATACTTCAGCTCAAATCAGCTTCTCCAGATCTTGACTGTCCCAGAAGGAGACACACCTTCTTCCACTCCTCTCCTTCAGGTCATAGCTCATGATGACGACTATCCTGGCTCACTATTTGCCACTATTGTGGAATACCTCATTGTTCCACTGGGTATATCTGTGATAGGATCCAGTGCATCCAATGCCTCTCAGCTGCCATTCAAAGTCACACGTGATGGAAGATTGCTGCAGTCGGGGCCACTCAATGCTGATGTTCAGTTTCAGTATGCTTTTAGTATCATTGCTGTTGATGGAGGTGGCCTAAGAACAACCGATCCCATTGCCGTGACTATCATAGTAGAGGAGAGAAACAACTTTGCTCCAACATTTGTCGATGCTCCATACACTGCAATGGTTTTGGATAGCACAGAAACTGATACTGTTATTGCTGAGATTAGTGTGACCGATGCAGATGAGGGCCCTAGTGGTGACTGGAGATGCTCCTTCATTGAACAAAGTGAACTGTTTTCCGTCAATTCTGACACTTGCACAGTATACCTTCGTCAGTCCCTCGTAGGAAAAGGCCTTGAAGGAACAGAAATTGTGCTAACTCTGAAGGCTACTGATCGAGGACTGCCTCCACGAAGCTCATTTACTACTCTTACCATCACCATTACTCCAACTGTCATACACACCTTTGAACTCCTGCTTAACGAGACCAATCTAACGTTTGTGGAAGAAGGTGGTGCCATTCAATTGCTTGAAGGTTTTGAGTTGAGCGAGGGCAGTGAAGAAGTGAGCAAATATACAGCCAGTGTCACGTTGTCTCCTGGATCTGACCACTTTTCACCTGAACAGTTTGACGAAAATTGCCTGAAAGATGGCAATCTTGTCGACCTTGTACATTGTTTGCCTAGCTCCATCAATCTACTATCATCAGTACAGACCACTGCACCAGTCAACCTCTCAACTCGAGCAGTAGCACCTGTTGCAGTTTTGACAGGGAGAGCAAAATCATTTATATTCTCAGTTTGGGTGAAGACATCGCTTTCGTCAGGAAACCAAGTACTTCTTGCAGCTTATGCCAGTTCCTCTGCACAAAATGATCCAGTATTTGTTATCCTGCTTCAATCGTCGAATGTTAGTCTGATATTCACATTGAGCAGTGGTAGAAAAGTCACTTTTAGCTTAGAGCTGCCCAGTGCAATGAGGATATCTGATGGAAGATGGCACCATGTTTCAATAGCTCTATCCTCTGATGAAGCCTACTTATTTATCAATGGAAGCAAGACAAGCAACATCACGGTAGATCTTAAAGATGTGACTATTCCTGCACAAGCCTATCTCTATCTTGGTACAACTAAGTACAATGATATTTCTCCATTCTCTGGCCTTGTCTGGAACACCATCGTGAAATTTAACTTTGATGTGACCAATGTCTATCCCTTACTCAGCTGTGTGCTTAGCTGTGGTGAAACTCTAAGCATTAAGACATCCTATTTATCCAAAACTGAAGTCTCTCTCTTCCCTTACAGGTTGGAATTTTCTACCAGCCTTTTCAATGAATTCATGTCCCTTTTGCAGCTACTGAACTACAACAATATGGCTCTTGAGCCTTCCACTCAAAGTCGAGCAGTAGATATAGTTGTCTCAGATGGTCATCTGGAGAGCAACACCACTATCACAATCTCTACTCAACTCAGCAATGATCACACTGCCACTCTTCGTCTCAATCTCGATCGAATTGTCTATTACTATGTGGGTGCCAATAGCAAACCCCATACAGCTGTCCTGGCCAGCAAGCTGCAGTTTACAGATGGTGACACCACTCAAACTGACTATAAGATGAATATTGGTCTTGTCCCTCCTAACCAACGAACATGCGATAGACTAGACTATTCCGTAAAAGTAAAGCTCGATGAATGTGGACAATCAATTCAAACAAGATCTGTCTATAATCTTCTACCTATCTCCCAGTGGGGTCTAGCTTCTCTTCAGGGTGTGCAACTGTTTTTTAACTCTCTCCTGGGCTACAATTTCCGTGGCGCTGGAGTTCTCACTCCAGACATGTCCATCTACAGAGATATAGAGCTCACTCCAGCCCGATTCTCATTCCTCTGTTGGGTCCAATACTCAGGACCTGGTACCATCGTCTATCTCCGGAATGAGACCCAAAATTTCCTTTTCCACATTAAAACCAACAACACGATGCTCTCTGTCACTTACTCGACATCAATCCGTCCATCTCTGACACTTGTATGGAAATGGCAATCTATGAATGAGCTCATCCATGTTGCAATAATAGTAGAAGATCAACACATTAAAGCTTGCTTCAACGGCATCGAGTGCAGCACAAGGGAGCTCACGTTTATTGGTACTACTGCTAACTCTTTCTCTGGTCTAGAAGCATACGTGGGAGCAGCACCCACTCAAGTTGTGGGGAGGTACGAAAATAGCTTCTCAGGTACCCTTCACAGCATGGCAGTGGTCTCAGACTATTCCATACCAGTTGATGTTCTTAGCTGTGTGATAGCTTGTGCTGAACAAGTCACTGTTACAGTGGCTGGCTCCACTCTTGGCCAACAGTTGGGTCCAGCAACCAGTGTGAATTCTACCGGATACTACGCTCTAAATGGCAGCCTGCAAGTGGCTAAAGATCTCCGCCAAAATGCTGTTCGAAATGTTTTGAGACACGTAGCGTACATCAATTCCCACCCCTACCCATTGCCTGGTGTACGACTGGTATCTTTCACTGTCCATGATAGCTCTATAAAAGTTGTTGGCTCTGACACAGCACGTGTCGTGGTACTCTATCATGGCTATAGGACTCTCGGTCTTCTTCGCTTTGGACGACAGACAGTGACTTCAAATGCGCTCGAGGCTGCAGCTGGAACCAAGGTCTTTGGAAGTGTTGGAATCACATCAGACTCTCGTAGAAACACGATTGACTCTATGCTCATTGAACTGAGTAGCACACCTGCTCAAAGTCTCTCCTGTTATCGATCTCTCGGTTCAACTTCTCAAAACTGTCCATCTCTCTTTCAGCTCGATCCTCAGTTCCTTCAAGGTACAAATCTCCAGGCATACTTGACGTCCAGAAAGCTCCTTATCATTGGCTTGAGCAACATAACCCACTACCAACGCCTTCTACACAACGTAGCCATCAAAACAAGGGCTACTGCAGAACTAGTGACTCACTCTAATACTATGAACATTCGTGTGTATATCTCTGATATGAACGGTATTGCTTCAAGCAGTAAGACTATGATTTTACAAGTCCAGAGTTCAGGATCTTCTGGACGGAGAAAGAGGGAGGTACGAGTCCTTCCTACAGAGACTCTGAAGTTAATTGATCATAGTAGGGGCATGAAAGATGAACCAGTACGGCATCCTGCAATAGATTCACCTCGCTATATAGCTGTGCTCTCTATGGGAGCTTTGATTTTATTTTTCCTTTTAATACTTTTTGTCACCGTTGCCTTGGTTTATAGACTAACATTTAGATAATCAATTTACCACACTTTTTGTTTATTTTTGCTATTAAAATTTGTTGTACATTTCTATTGTATACGCTTGTTTTCTAATACGCATGCGCAAAAAGGATTTGTCACGCCGCGCGCTCAGCATGAACTTTGACCTGTCTCACTGACAATTACAAGAAGACGATCAATAGGTAGATGCAAGGTAGAAAGTTGAGTTTGCTAATTGGTGTACAGCTAGCTAGCTAGCTATAGCAGTTCCACTCCAAGCTAGTGTCTAGCGAAGACCAGACACGAAAGCTTCAAAATGTCAGAAACGGACGGGAGTTCTACTACCGACAGCCCTGTGCACCAGCTGAAGATACATGGCAGTCCTAGCCCAGCGCACAAGCACGGCCATGCCTCCATACACATCGGCCACATCGAAACAGGTACGTAAGTTGTTACGAGAGTGGTTGTGATTGTGTGTGCATATGTGTAGTTCTTCGCTACTATCGTGTACTGAAAGAGCGCTCGTACATACAGAAGCCTATCCCACGTTTCCCTTTGATTGCCTTATTGTGCAAAGCAAACTGTCTCCGTGTGCAGAAACACGCAGTGTAACAGCGGTTTGTATTGTCGTTCACCAGCGCGCACCTTGTTTTTCGCCATCACGCCCGATATTCACGTGTTGGAGGGACCCGCCAAAATGCCATTCACGAACTTCGCTTCAATTGTGGTTTTGTCTTGCTGTCAGTGGTCCATGGCTGCTATTTAGTAAGTGTAGTGGAGCATGGCTATATTCTATACACATGGTATGCTTGCATAACTGTGCAACCAGCCGAAAATTGTTTGAAATTTTAACACCCAAGCTCAGAAAACCCCCCCCCCCCCCCCCAATCATTAGTCCACTTAGTGTGCTCCACCCTTACAGTATACTACATATACATACTACCTAGCCTTGGCCCCCCCCCCCCCCCCCCCCCCCCCGTCTGCGCTTTGCACACTGAAACATGAATTGAAAAACTGGGAATAGGGCTGGCCTGGGTTTGGGATGATCGTGAGACTAAGCACCTCTCCAAAAAACTTGGGGGTGTGCCCTTAAGTCTAAATTATGAGGTTATAGAGGTAAGTGGGTTATTTTGATAGGGTAAGTACTACTCTGGATCTCAAACTTGTGGTAGTAGCCATTAGAGCGCTGCTGTAAGCCACTTAAAAACAGGTGGTTGTCAGGAAGTACTCAACTGTGGTTTATTTGTTGTGGTGCACATGTGCCAGTTAGGGCTGGAATATTATTTTCAGCAGCAGTACACATGTTGAGGTACAGCCCCTGTCAGAGGCAGACACACCCCTGTGAACCATGAGTTACCTAGACTTAGTGTATGTCATCGTATTATAGTCCATCAAGTGAGCTGAGTGAATGCTTTTTTCTTAAAAGAGAGTGCTATATAGCTTGTATTACAACAGTCTTGTTGAGTTATTCTGCCTATTGTTTGAATTTGCTAGTTCGTTCCATTGAGCTTTTTCTCTTTGCATGCTAGACTCATGTAGCTGGCCTTTATTCAATTGAGAGACGTCCATAGGTGTATGGACAGTGATGTGATTTAGACAGGGGCCATCAATTGTCACTTTCTATAGTGTCTATTGTGTGTTTACATAGTGTGCTAGACTGCATTTTGTGAGTCCATTTGTAATCTGACAGGGGGAAGGGGAGGGGTGGGTGAGAGAGAGAGCAGCCTATCCATCATCCTCTCATCTTCCCGTAAACACATCAATTGCAGCTGTACATGTGAGATACTTGCTTACTTGGCATCTTTGAGAAAAATGGATCAACATTTTCTTTGGTGCGGTAGAATAACCAGACTATTGTTATTACTAATAATTGAAGTCTGGCTGCCATCTAATATTGTGTACACATGTGTGCATGTCATAATATAATAATGTGTGCATGTGTGTGTATCGCTCGTGTGTATCGTTCGTGTGTGTGTTTGTATACACTACTGATATAACCCCTGCCCTGGCTGGCCTAGCCAGCTTCCTTCCATCCTGTTGCTATATCAAAAAGGAAGCTCTGGACTTGTATCTCAGTCAGTGAGCAATTTAGGCCTTGAGTAAAGGAGCTATGCCAGTTAGCTACATGTATGAATATTGTCAGACTAGTGCACCTGTAGAGTGTTGTATAGATAGTGAATTTTGAAACCACACAAGATTGTCAGTTGTAGTTTTGTACACCATTCCATTCCATAGTATCCATTCCCAGTTGTGTGTCTCATAGCAGTTCATAGTACGTTGCCAGTGTTGTTGTTGTTGTTGGAAGAAGAGAGCCTCAAAATGGCTGACATTCAGGTCATTCTTGTTGATGGCACTGCTGGCCAGGAGAAAGTCGAAAGAAAGCCTGGTCCAGGTTTGTGAAGCTAGAAGAAAGATAGGGAGAGAGAGAGAGAGAGAGAGAGAGAGAGCGACTAGAGAAGAGAGTTGTGTCTGCATTTTGACCGTTGGGTGTGTGATGTGATAGGTATCTTAATCTTGGCTTTTGTTGTTTGTCAGTGGTTGTTGGGGGATCCTTGGAATGTAGAAATACAAGGGCTAATCCACTCACCTCCCTGTCTATGTCCTTTTTGCTTAATGGAGACACTGTAGGCCAACAGAGTTGCCCTGATTAAATTCTAACAAGTGTCAAGCATTGCTACTAATTGCTCCAGGTTGCTGTACGCCCTGGCGCCCAATATATACTCATTTTGTTGCTCTGTTTATTTGTAACAAACTACTGTAAACTGATCTGGATTGGTGCTATGTTAATTGCACAAAACAGATAAAAACGTATTCTAATCCTGGCTGGCTAAGACTGGACTTTTTGGTTGAGGGGTGACTCTCATTTCACCAGTAGTTTTGTACACCTCTACATTATAACATGACTGTGTCCTATCTAGAGTGGTTTGTTCATTCTGAATAGCTGAGACCTATGTAGTTCATTTTGTGAGGTCTTTTGTACTTGATTGTCTTTCCTCTCCTTTTGTAGCCGGGAAGATGGATGCTAATTTGATGGATGAGAAGAGAAAAGAGCACGTGGCTTACGAATATCTGTGCCACTTGGAAGAAGCTAAAAAGTAAGTGCCTGTGATTACACTGTCACATGGAGTGTACATGTTCAACAGCTGTATGTTGGAGTGTGTATGTGTGTGTGAAGGGAGTCTGTGTGCTATGTACTGTATGGGTAGAAAATTTCCGGCCCTCAATTTGTGTTGCAGTTGGTCTGGTTCAATAATTGCATTTTTCAAATTCCATTGTGACTAACCACAAGTTGTAGGTAGTGATTCTGGGTATATAGGCCAAGCCAGGTTCCCTGCTCTCTCTATGCACTATGTCAGTGTGTCCTTCTTGCTAGCAGCAATTAGAGGAGTCTAACCAAACTTATCAGTTGAATTTTTGAAAGGTCCAGCTTGCAGAAATGTATGCTGTGGCCTACCCAATATTGAAAGTGAAAACAGAGCATCCCTTGCAGGATTCTGCCCGGAATGATCTGAGTGGTGGCTAAGTTGTAGTGAAAATGGTATTATATTGCATTGAATATAGCATTTTAGTATTATTCTCTCTGAGTGGTGGTAAAAAAAGCTGAGTGGTGGTTGGGGCCGACCACTCCCGACCAGTGTGAGCAGAACCCTGCCTTGTGTTCGTTCTGGGTGTATTCAATACCTGCATGATTAAAGGAACTTCTCGTGTGAGGGGTACATTCTCTATTTCTCTATAATATTATTATGAAGTGATGGCAGTGTCTTTGTTGGCTAGTTAGAGATTTCCCAAGTTTAAAAGTGTCTGTTATTGATTCCGTTGCAAGGGCTTCTAATGTAGTGGTAGTATTAGGTGCTTACTATGAAGGCTAGCTAGCTGTATGTTTACTGTAGTCACAGATTGTGTTCGCGTGATCAGCCAAGTGGGGCTTTCTCTCACCATGGAAACCACTACAGCTGGTCTTAAACTGAAGGTGTCTATCGCAATGCTACTGTACAGTGTCGCACATGTACATGTAGTCTACTATGTTCTTGAAGGTACGGCAGTGTGCTGCTACTTTAGTGTCAATGATCTTTTAATTGGGGTCAACAGTTACGTGTGTACTTCCTGGCTTCAGTTACTCCAGTATCCTAGCAACCATTCAGGGGGAGGGGTGGGAGGGAAGAGCCACGTGTGTGTGTGTGTGTGTGTGTGTGTGTGTGTGTGTGAGTGTGTGTGTGTTTGTGTATGTAAGGATCCCAGTGGTGGATAGTGGAGGATGTTTGCTGGCGGTTTCGGAGGAAGGCGGTTGATTAGATGTAGGACTCCTACTATTCCCAGAGAAATTGGGCAATTTGTTGTAAATTAATTTTTAAATCACGTCGCATATAGGAAGTATATCATTGCTGACTCAGCACTTATAATATGTCAGTATATTGTACATAAAACAAAAAAGGGTGTCTATAGTATGTATGTGTACATGTAAGTGTGTATT
>OZ219961.1:440000-530680 GCA_964291365.2 Stappiaceae bacterium | reverse complement strand
CCTTTGAGGGGAGCCTGGTACACACTGTCTGCGCATGCTACATGCTGCTAAGAATCTTAGGGGGTTGGATACTATCGTATACTATCGTATACTTGTCCGTTTACAAATCCGTGTACGAGTCCGTGTTCTACAGTTTGTTGCTGGACACTTGCCCTTTGAACCACATAGTGATAGTGTTATTCAACTACAAAGCCGTAGCTACGGGAGAGTGATTTCTTGGCTCTTTCACTTAACATACGATCGGTAACGATAGTCTAAAAGTAGTTCCTATCTTTGAAAAGTCTGAAACTTGGCCTGTATAGCTTGTGTATGTTCAAGGTTCAAGACTGCTCTGTATTCAAAAAGTTGGAGCATGCGCATTCAGTGTGTACCAGGCCCTTTCAAGCGGCCTGGGGACGACGCTATGTTCATCCAAGAAGCTAGTGTTAGCAGTTGTAGCTAGTGCCTTGACTGGCGCTCGCAGAGATCGCCCAGTTGTAGCCTCTAACACTCGGTAGCCAGAGATACTGCTTCCGCCTCGAGGTCAAATCGTTCCGCTAACCTTCCGTAACGGACAGATGGACAGACAACTATAATTGAAGGGCGGAAAAAATGCATTTTTATTTTCACGTTAAAATATCGCGCCACATCGCACTCAAGAAAAAATGTACATATCAATTATCACACAAGTATAGCAACATGGTGACTATTATTATGGACAATTGATAGGCGCAAAATATTTTCGCCCATGAAGTGGCGTGCCATTTTCTCGCAAAAATTTAAAAAAGCATTAGAACACACTCATCATTATAATATTATTAAAATTGAAAGAAGGCCAGTTTAAGTCAGAAGTACCACACGTGTATGCATACCAATTAAGGAAAGCTACAAAACAGCATTTGGCTACTATTCCTATATTAATACATGTAATATAGTTATTCTACGTACTAGGCCGCTTATCATTATCGGTTACTGAAATGTTTCAATATTTGAGTTTCAGAACTTATGACCTTCTTTTGGAGCTGCTACCCAGTGGCATGATCTCCTTCACATTTGTAGAAATGTGATACACATGTCAATGCAACCTAGTGGGTCAGTGTGTGTGAACATGGACAATAATTAGAACTTTTAGCTACAGTCCACCATAATTACATACCCAGAAAATTGCAACTGTTATTGCTCCACTAAACTGCAGGGATGAATGAAGCACTATCGTGCAAAACCCTCGGCGCAGTTGTCTAAGTACTTGCAGGATGATATAAAACATGCAGTCATAAAGCTTGAACTGGAATAACCACAAGAATGTTCATTGTATGCGAGCGCGATTGCACAATGCGCGCGCAATTTGCCAGCTGGACAATCACGTGCTGATATCACGTCATGACATGATCTGAAGCTAGATATCGATGAGTCAGCAAAAAACCATCAAGCATAGAAGCCAACACAGTCAAAGAAAGTCGCTCTATTTTAGATAGTCGTCGCTTCTAGCCAGTGGTTCATATACAGTGCTATTTCTAGTCATGTCAAGTACCATTGGTGTGTTTCTCGTCGAGAGAGAGCCGAGTCGCCGATCATCGTGGCAGGCAAATCACGCCGTATCTCCCGAACAAAATATTTTCAGCGAAATTCACGCGATGAAAACCTTTAAAAGCCTACAAGGAACTCTATGATGCCTCAGTTTGGATATACAAATGAGGTATGTAGCAGCTAGTGTGGTAACAGACAGACAGACAGACACACACACACACAAAACGACTACCGTACCCCTCGCGCATGCGCCGAGGGTTAATAACCAATAATGACACCACCCCTTATAGAAAGTTGTACAAAGCCTCCGTAAAAGGATAAAAGATAACCTATACCAGTCAGAAACAGAGCACTGAGAAATGTCATCTGCATAGTTGCAAGAATTAATAGACTGTGACTATAATTTAAGCTATTATTAAGAATTGGATACAATAGCTCCAATGATATTCATGGCCAGCCTTTTGTTATCAATGGCAGCCTGTATAACAGCCATGATTAGCATGAAGGGTGTGATCAGGATCACAATCCACCAGGAGTATCGGAATGGTTGGTGTGCTGAATGTGGCTCACCACTAATTTCAATGCCAAATCCAATTATGATCAAAAAGCCACCATCCCAGCAAGGGGGAAAACAGCCTGCATGCATAGAGTTTGTTTGCATTAAATTAATAGCATGCATATAATATTATATATAAGTCTATTCATCTAGATTAATTAAAATTGCAGTAGAGCATTAGCGGAGAGCGTCTGATCCAACTATGATGTGACCTTAGCTACAGTAAAGCTACAATAGTATTCACATGAGAGAATTATACAAATCTATCAAAATGTTTCAAGCATTGTATGGCACAGTAAAATTTATGTGATACAAATTAATTTATGTGACTGATAATCGACTCATAATTCACATAAATCAAGAATTCACACTTCAATACCAGGGTTTCTCTTTCAAATGAAGTGCATGCAGTCTGGGTGCACGTCTATACTGAGCCCTTGCTGCTTCCCCTTTTATAGTGTGCAGTAGGGATTAATTTTGTTAGCTACATGTACACATATGAGTATGTTTTGTAGCATCATGTACTAATTCTGCCATCAAATAGTTATTTACCCATTGTAATAACAATATACTTTCTGTTTAGTGTTGCTCTCAGGGGTTCCAGGGGTTCATTTAGAAAATTTTTCAAGGGGGTGATAGCCAACTGTTGTAGAAGTAAGAGGGGCGGACACCGTATAGAATTTGGAATAAAATTTAACTGCCAATATTCAAGGGGATGGGAATATTTTCTGGTGGAGGCATCCCCCTAAACTTTAAATGAAACCCTAACTCTACTTAGCTAGCTATGATGGTTGTCCCGTGAGATTCACAATACAATGTCAATGTTTGCCTTCCACACTGTTTGTATCACTTCACTTATGGTGTGAGATCTTTCTCAGCCTGTGTCAGATTCTTGTAATAGTTGGTGAATCAATAGATTACAAATGTCCAAGTCCCAGATATTTGACAAAGTAATAACCATTGTGTATGATGAGCTGTATATGAGACTCGTACTCAACCGAATTTGAAGATGATAGTATATTATCTAAACTCAGACACTTGTGTGATAAATAACTGGGTAGACCATTAAAGTCATCCTCCTACTTGTAATTTCCCTTGGTGTCCTCTAATTCAGAATGTAATGCTATGTTTAAGATTTGATTGCCATACTTTGTTATGAAAAACAATGCACACATATACATGTAGCCATTTAATATATGGTATGTATATATCTGTCTTGGATAGTGTATAATTATTGTTCACTTATAGATAGAAATTGGCTTAGCTGATGGTTCCTATACTTACATATATTATATTACTTGTATTGTCAGTAACTGTTAGTATAACATCTTGGCTTGGAGTTCTCGTTGAAAGATCATAGAGTGCTGTTTATAAAACGTATATATATGTATATATATATACCAGTTAACAAAGGTTACAAAACAATGTGTAGCTAACGTTCCTCTGCTAATACAGGTTCTATATAGTCATTCTACATGTTGATGTTAGGCTTAATCAGTTACTAAAACGTTTGAATATTTGAGTTTTGGAACTTGAGACCTTTGGAGCCCTGGAGCTATCCAGTGACAAGATCTCCTTCACGTTCATAGAAATGTGATACGCATGTCAGTGCAACCTAGTGGGCCAGTGTGTGTGAACATGGAAAATAAATAGACCGAATAATTGATTACTTTATGCAAGCTATAGTCCATAATAATTGCTTAGCATACCCAAAACAGTGCTGCTATTATTGCTCCGCTGAACTGCAGTGCTGAAGAATCAATAGTGATACCAAGTTTTGTAGCAATATCTACATTGCTTCCATAAGTAGTCAGAAGAAAACCTAAGGCCGTCAAAAATAGAGCACTAAGAAAAGTTGTCTGCATGCATGGTTACAAGAATTAAGGATTATAGATCACAACTATTTAGCTCAAGCTGTTGGTAAAAGTAGGATACAATAGCTCCAATAATATTCATGACAAGCCTGTTGTTGTCAATGGCAGCTTGGACAACTGCCATGATCAGCATGAAAGGGGTGACCAGGATCACCATCCACCAGGAGTAACGGATTGGAATATCTGCTGGTGCTGATAGCTGAATAGTTTCAATACTAAATCCAATTATGATCAGTAGCCATCCGATAGCCACCATCCCAACGAGGGGGAAAACAGCCTGCATGCATAGTTTGTTTGCATTAAAAATTGATTACCGTAAAGCAACAATACTATGCATGTGAAAATTTATGCGAATCCGCCAAAATGGCCTCTTGAGAAATTTACTTATGCATTTTAGCATTATAACATACAGTGTGATAAAAATTTATGTCGTATAAATTTGTGACCTGTGCTTGACTCACATGATTTGCATAAATAAAACTCGCGCAGAAAAATGTTATACAGCAATATTATAATTAGATTAATAGTCGTGCATACACATAAGAGCAAGCATAATTGATGCAAGTTACAGTAAACCAGGATGTGTAATTGCCTATAATAATGAAGCACTATCGTGCAAAACCCTCGGCGCGCTTGCAAGCTATCCAGCCTAGTGCAGTGTCATGGTGCAGGTGTTGTACTAGACACTAGTAACCACAAGAATGCGCATGTGCAGTTCTAGTTGCACACGATTACGTAATATGCAGCATGAGTATGCACGTGCCTGATCAGCAGTTTTGCAAAGAAAGCAAGCTAAGAAGCTTTGCTGACAGTCTACTATGACCAGTGATGAGTCAGTCGAGTTATAAGACCTATCGTTAGTCCTACATGCTACTCTTCTCGAAAAGAACCCATTGCTGTCTCTTTTGTCCATCGAGAGTTCATCAAGAAGCGAAGAAGGCAGAGGTGATCAGCAAATCTCGCCAGAACTTTTGAACAAAGCGTTTTCAACGAAATCCACACAATACAGACGTTGAGATCAGCACAGAAAGCCTAATGGCACCTGACTTTCAACATATAAACGACGTATGTATCAGCTAACTCGGTAACAGACACACACACTCACACACTCACACACAGACAGAACAACTACCGTAACCCTCGCGCATGCGCCGAGGGTTAACAATGTGCTCCTAGGTATCTAAAAGCTACAGTGGTGTATGCGTGAAAAAATGATTATGCAAATCTATCAAAATAATGCCTCTCAAGAAATTTATATAGCGCTAACTTGAAGTTATATGATACAACTAGTAATTGACTCACATAACTCTCATGAATAAAATTCACACATAAATTGTAGCTTAATGATATCACCTTTCTCGTGTATCCATTGAACATTGTTACACTTTAATGCTGGGGTCTTTCTTTCAAAATTAGTGTATGATTTCTGCACATACAACTACAGATCCCTAGCCTCTTCCCCTTATATAGTATGCAACAGAGGTTGAGTGTTATTTGTATGTGTACGACAATGTACTGTAACATAATGCATATTGATATTAAGTGGTTGTTTACCAGTTCTGTTACAATCAGCAATGAATGTTTGACTTGTTTAGAATAATTTTGCTTAGCTAGTTTTGATAATTTTCCCTAAAGTAACGTTCATTGTTTATCATGAAGAACAAACTTTAGGAATGGTATGAGGTCTGTGTTTGCATGCAAATTCAAATCTCATTTATTTGATAAATACAATGTAACTGATGTGTATGACACGCCTCACGAAAACTTGTACTCAACTAAATTTGGATGAACTATAGGCATCTAAATTCAGAGAATAATCACTAGTCTAATTGACCGCCGAATCATGCATGATTTCACATCACACACATGCCCTGCATTCACAATCGGAAGCACTATAGTGCAAAACCCTCAGCACACTGAACTATCTGTTGTCTAAGTTTGCAAGCAAAAGTAGTGAAGGCAGTAACATGGCAAAGTCACAAAAGTAAGGTGTCTTCGGGTTCTTTATGGCGTTTTCCAGATTTGCAACATGTGGCTTTTGCTGAAAATGCTTTGTTCAAAAGTTTTGGTGTCATTTGCTGACCACGGCGGCCTTCCATGTTCCCTGACAAGCTATCAATGGACAAAAGAGCCAGCAATGGCTTCCTTTCAATGTAAAGAGTGCGTACAGTTAGCAATAGCTAACAGCTAGCGTGGTAACAGACAAACATATACACACAGACCAACTACTGTACCCCTCGCGCATGCACCAAGGGTTAATAGATTTCTAAACTAGTGACATGCAGGGCTTGCCCAAATAACGCACGCCTAAACATCTGTATACAAACATATAGGGCTGGGGGCACCAACGCGAGCAGACCAGAAAGCAAGAAATGCACTAACTTTGACTAGGTAGAACTCCACACAAACAACAGAATATCTGTGGACTATGGTTGCTGTACAAAGAACTACAACAAAATAAGTGATCAATGGCAGTTTTGTGTACATCCTACTTTGCTCTTGATGCCACAAAATCCAATGTTTCTCAAGGTCATCTCTGCTGGGTCCTCTTTTCAAGCGTATTTTGGTTTAGAAGCGCCATAGTGTACGCAAACAAGAGGTTCGAGGGCTTGAGCACTTTCTACTTCACCATTTCTATAGCATGCAGCCTTCAAAAATAGTGTGGCTTTGCTTAGCTAATTGTGATAGTTTTCCCATTGAGGTTCAACAATAAAACAAAGTTAGTTAAGAAACATTTCAGGTTCATTGTTACCTCCTGCAATCCTTTATGTAATTTTGTTATGGTCACTAGCTCATTGAGTTTCAAAATTTTTAATAATTTTCTGTTCATCTGACACACTGTTGATAATGTCACACATCAAACTTTGGGAATAAAGCATGGCCTCCCTCTATGTGAGTGTGGTGCTTTAACAGTAGATGAATCGGCAGGTCAGTCCCAATTATTCCAGTAAATAGACAAATGGATAGTGTGTATGATAAGCTTCACCAGCCTTATGCTCAACTGAATTTAAGTGAATGGTATTTGTCGTAGATGTTTTTACAACTTCTGTGTACACTTGAGAAAATAAGGCAGACCACCAACCTTTGTCCCCCCTCCCCCCACCCCCCCCCCCCAAACACACATACACAGGTTGGCTGTCAATCCCAGGGATCCATTCTCGGTCTTCGCCTCTGGGGTAAGAGCTTCCTTTTTTTTTTCTTTTTTGTGTCTGAGTTGCCATCTTTGCTGTCATTACAGGCATGTGATCGGTTGGCTGTTGTCTGGGATGCCAGGTCTGGTTGCTGTGAGCTCAAGTATGAGGGTCTGAAGGGAGACATCAATGCTGTTAGGTTCTTCCCCAATGGAGAGATGCTTGGAGCTGCCTGCAATGATAGATCAGTATGTTAAAAAAAAAAAAAAAAAGGACAAAGCATCATTGTGTGTGCACAGTGGAATGCCTCTGAGTCCTTATTTATTGATACACAACTCTATATAGTTGGTTCCACTCTGGAAATAATGGGTGCATATCCTACTTCTTATTGTGTAAAACAGCTGTAAAATTTTTTGGCTGCTTTGTAGGGAATTAAAACACAACTTTTTTTTTTCAAACTACCGAACACACTAAGCAGAAAAATAGCACCGCATGGTGTAGCTACATACATAGTGATAGCCACGAATCATAGCTACACGTAGGTAGTGACCATAGAGTGCTTTTTACCTGATTTGGTAAAGGGTCGTCTCATTTGCATACACATATTTTCAGTGCTTTTTGTGGGTATTTATCACCACCAGGCCACACCTACAAATTAATTGGCATTAGTTAGTGTCAGGCTATCAGAAAAAAAGAGGAAAAAAAATTTCGTCCAAGGACCCCACGTGATTTGATCCAGAGACCTCAGCATCAGAGTCCCGGCCCTTACCCATTTGGCTATAGTGTGTATCAAATGTATGGCTTCTATTGTTTTTTGCCATTATCTAAAAAATCTAGTCTCGTGCCCAGACCCCACCCTCTGCGAGGGAAAAGGGTCTGGTGAATTTGGACACAATCCTTGGGCCAGGGAAAGGAATTTGAGCGCTCCAATGAGATTGCAGCTTTAGCGCAGTCATATGACTCGCCAACCGCAGGAATGCAAAACGCCACTGCCTGCTATATAAATTTGAATCGTCGGCCCGCGCCCAAGCAGCATTACTGACCAATCAGATCCAAGGTTTGTTTCAGTACAACGGTGGCGGCGCGCGCGCACTGAACCGGCCAAACCAAGAAAACGGTCCAAATTCACCAGACCCCTTTTCCCTCGCAGAGGGTGGGGTCTGGGAACGAGACTAAAAAAATCCGGCTTCATCATTAAAATTTTTTCTCTGCTAAATTTGTTCTGCATGCCCATATAAAAATTATAGCCTCAAGTGCTCCCCAGAGCCCCAATAATTTTCTACTCAAAAACTTTTTTGGAGACAGCATCAAAACGTGGGATATCTCGGCCTCAAAATGAAAATGAAAGATTCCGTGTGATTAATTTAGTGCAAATGTGGATAGGTACCAACTTATTGGATGGTTGCTATGCAGTGAGACTGGTAACCAAGCAAACATTAGATTATGTGAATTTTTGGTGAATTACATTATATTACATTCATGGTAGTGCTTAGTGTGTAATTATCTCTTCACCACACAAAAGTTGCTTCCATCTGTTTGACTTGCAGGCAGACCAGGAGGTCAAAGTCTACACCAAGCCTAGCATCAAGTTTGGATCCTCCTCCCTGGATTTCTCTAAGAGTGGAAGGATACTCTTTGCCGGCTATGATGACTACTCTATCAGGGCATGGCTTAAAGGCGCACTTGCACGGAAGTAATTTACACGCATTGGAATGTGCAATATCTTGAAAAACGCGGCCCAAAAATTCAAGATTACATAATTAGTTGTAACAGTAACACTACATCATTTGTACTCTAGTAGTACTAAGTACTACTGATTACATTCCAGACACATGCATTATGGCTTCATTACGTAGTGTGAATTTGAATAGTACAACTTCCGTGCAGGTGTGCCTTAGGTGGGGATTTCAACCTATACTTACCTAGCATTGGCCGGGGGAGGGGGGAAGGTATATCTAAAGCTTTAAGATTCAGTAGTTTGTTAACATTGTGATTTCCAAACTCTAAAATTAATAGGAGTACAGCAGAGGTATTTATACAAGGGATCATGCAAACCTTAGTCTTGTGGGTAGGCATTTTAAAGACAAAACAATATTCTGGCCTCCAACTTGTAGAATATCGGATACTTTCTCCCTCTATCCATTAATGAACGTTTGTAGGGCACCCACCTAACCTTGTGGCTCCACCATCATGACAGAGTGAGCCATGTACAGATGTCCCCAGATGGAAGAGCATTGGGCACCTGCAGCTGGGGTGGAACTCTAAGGGTAAAGCTAGCCTCGTCCCCAGGCTCCCCGATCTTTTCAACGTTGCACGAGAAAAGAGGGGGAGCCTGGTAAAACTTGTCACGTGCGTGACGTCAGGTGGAACCAACTTCCATATATGGCACAACAGCAAGTTGGCCAAAATCAAGGCTACAGATGCCAAGAGTTCGAGTTCTTCAATCATTATGTTACAATCGGCTATGAATCAGCAAGCGGAGACGCTTCAGTCCCTTTTCTACGAGTCGAAAACTGCGATTTGCATGGTAACTCGATCGTGTCCACGCCCAGGTGGAACTGACTTAGACGTGGACACGATCGAGTTACCGTGCAAATTGCAGTTTTTGATACACGGCAAACGGACTGAAGGACCTCCGCTTGCTGATTCACAGCCTTTCAGTTCGAAGAACTCGAGTTTTCGGTGAGAAATTTTGCCTCTCGAGCCGGCCAACTTGCTGTTGTGCCATATATGGAATTGGAAGTTGGTTCCACCTGACGTCACGCACGTGATAAGTTTTACCAGGCTCCCGATCGATGGATCCCCCTCTTTTCTCGTGCAACGTTGGAAAGATCGGGGAGCCTGGGGACGAGGCTAGGGTAAAGCAACTTAAACGAGAAGGCGGGGTATAAAAAGGCCGCGCCCAGGGCCAAAGACGGAAGTAACTTTTAAAATGCACATGGCGATGTTGATGATATTTAACTTCGCGCCCTGTTTATCAGCCATATACATTATAATACTGTATAAAGCACAGCGAACAAGTTCTAGCGTGAGCGCGAACATTAGCACATCACGAGATACATTTTCAAAAAGCACATGACAAAAAATATGGCTACTTGTTCTGAATCGAGAAAGAAGCGTGCGAGGACTGGATTTCGCTACCAGATGGAGCTGAACTTCGACAGCGAGGATGCCAAGCAAGCGTTCCTGACTAGGATCGAGAGCGCCAAGTGCAGACTCGCTCCCAGGGGCTCACGGCCTTCAAGTGGACAGTCGCGAGCTTCTTCGTTTATTATTGGATAAAGTTGAAGCCACTCCTACTCCTCAGGCTGATTGCCTGGAGATCATTGGAGATCAACGGCACAACCAGACAATTCCCATGCTAGATAACTCAGGTTTGTTGGCTTTACAAGTATCCTGTCATGAAGGTAGCTAAGTTTTTGTGTTCAGGATTCTTTGTAGCCGGTGATAATGAAGATGTTGAAGCCCAGTTGTAATTTATACAAAACATGTATGTGAACGTAAGACTTTTCTTAGTCTCTGTACTGGACGTATGCATCAGTGTCAGTGCCAAGCCAATGCTCAAAAGTTAACCAATACGATCCAGGTACATGTAACAGATAGTCTCACACTCAGACCCCTCTAATGCTTTCATAGGAGGATCTTGGTGCGAGACTAGTCCCCAGACTCGTATATTCGATTCAGAGTGCATACAACTCTCCACATTTCAGAAAGGACATGTACTTCGTGTTGAGTTTCAGTGTCAACGATGTAAGCAAAGACAATGGTGGGCCAGTTCACGTGCATTGGGAGGATTTTACTACCAGTACATACTTTTGATTTACTAGATAGCGTCCTGGGACTAGTCTCGCACCCAGATCCTCCTATGAAAGCATTAGAGGGGTCTGAGTGTGAGACTATCTGTTACATGTACCTGGATCGTATTGGTCAACTTTCGAGCATTCATATAATTATTATGTAACATACCCTATACATACACACATAAACAAGTACTAAGCGGATTCTCGCCGGTTCAACTGTGTCAAGAAAAGAGCATTCAACAGCCCAAACAAGGGAACTACAATGCACTAAAGCAGTGCTACCTAAAGTCATTGAACAAGGTATAGTGTACTTCATACATGGTTATACATGTAGTTGTAATTAAGTGCATGTGTGTACTCAGATTTGAATGTTGTGGAGGTAGCACATGATATCAAAAGCAAGTTATGAAGTACATCACAGAAGATTTGCACCTCGTGAACTCTTACGACACATGGCATGGTGATTTGTAAAGTTTCTGAAACAATTTGATGATAATCATAATAATCTATTCTGTGTTCCAGGTACTAAGAATGTTGCTAAACAAATGAAGATCTCATGTGGTACTCAAAAGACAGAAGGAAAGTCTTGGTTTCCAGAATTGTCAGACAAATGTAAGTTACACTTTATTTTGTCGATGAGATTTGTGGCTATCTGCTGTGTACATACAATTAGGCAAAAGTACCAAAGTCCATTTGTACTACTGTATGAAGAACTGTGCTCAGTCTGCCACAAAGCTTAGGGAGAACATCTTGAACATTGTCCAGCACTACCAGGTATACGTGACATTGTACAGGTACACCACTCTTGACATGGTATTTTTGTACACATTGTGTAGAACCAACATTCAAATATTATTGCAATGAAGATTCTCTGTGTAAACGACCTGGATACATTCCACATAAGATTCAACTCACCTCACCTGCTGCAATAGAGGCATATGAGAAGACACTAAAGGCTACACTTATTTACAAGGATGCTGAATCATACTGCCGGGTATGTGTTTTTTAATGTCATTGTACAAGATAGAATTGTTTAATGAGCATACATGTACACTGTATGTGTCATTGCAGTGTCGAGATACCTACTGGGTTGAGTCGTTCAACCATCAGCTTCTCACCTACATCCCCAAACGTATTCACTTTGGTTCTGAAACATTTGGCATGCGAATGAACCTTGCTTGCATGGATTGGGTATGTTATTCTTATTGTACTTACTCGTATTAACAACCTACAATATGTCATTGTATTGTACTATGCACTAGAATGAAAATGTGTGTAGAGCCAGCACGAGCGAGCGTTTCGTCCAGGATGTGAGAAGACCTGATTGAAGGACTCCCATGAAAGTTCTGGTGAAGACGTTTCATTTTGTTGATGAAATCTGGGAGATGTACATTCGTACAAAATTTGCTGATATAAGTTAAGGTTTGTAACGACATGCAGAGAGTGTGCATGTGTGGAGCACATGCCCTTGACTTAGTTGTGATCCATACACTTTATCTTTTTTGGTATCTTTTGTAGAGAGATTGCTTTTTTTGATTTTTTTGCTGGTGGAGGAGCAGTGGCCTGGCTGGAGGACGGACTACCTGTGTCAGAAGCAGTGGCCTGGCTGGAGGATGGACTACCTGTGTCAGAAGCAGTGGCCTGACTGGAGGATGGACTACTGGTGTCCTGGACTGCTGCTAACTGAACCTCAGGATGGGACTGAACAAGCTTCCTGAAATCATCCAAGAAGCTACTAGGCGTCTGATCATAGAGCAACTCAAGCTGCATAGATTTGTGATTACTATTTATGATGTATTCTTGATATTTTGCTAACTTGGAGTTTTCCCTGGTGGTTGTTAGAAGCCATGGATGATGGTGATAGTGTGTAAAATATAGGACAAACAACAGCTGGTGAATCTGGCAACCACGTGGTATTTAGGCACCACGGAGGTGCTGCGCATGCTATATATCACTATGGAGCCGTATATGTGCGTTTGCAAGACAGTATGTGTAGAGCTGGTAGACATAGCTCTGTTTTCAAATTTGAATCTTAGCGGTGGGGTCAAAGGTCGTGCCCTGGGCATGCGCCTTAAATACCCAAAACGCCGGAAGCGACCGCGCGAATCCTACGCGCAATACTAACGTACGTATTTAACCCCAACCTTCTCGTTTAAATCGGTCAAAAATTCAGGTGTGGTGTGTATGTGTGTGTGTTTTCTGTCATTTTTTTTTTCATTTTTTAATGGAAAATCAATTCTATAAATCTGTACTATGATACCATGAGTTTTGCATTACATTTTGTTGAAGGGTGGTGTGGCTTATATGCGCGTGGTGCGATGACGACCATTACCAGCATAATTGTGGGATAAGGAGGGTAAATCCCCCATGAGTGATCGAACGTTATCAATTCAACAATAAGAAAAAGGTGGGTTGGTTAAATTATTACAATGTCGTATAGACTTCTTGTAAAATGTGCAGATCCCACTGGACTGTTTTTTATAGACTAACTACCTATCATATAATTTAGTAATATAAATTAATATAGCTACCACCAAGAGTATAATATAATAAAGTGGGAGGAACCATAGATAATATAAATATTGTCCGTGATCATGCTAGTCAATATCTTGTTTTTGCTGTGTGTGCTTTCAAATAGTAGTCCAGAGCTCAATCCAGCCATATATAGAACTATACAACCTTGTACATACCCAGGCCAGGCCTTCCCACATGCATCTGACAACACCTTGAAATAATTTTTGCGATATTCATAAGTTATTAATGTAGCTATCAATGTAATCCCCGACTACCCCCCTCATGGGGTATGTAGGAGGCAACATAGGGGATTTTCTTGTATTAGCCATCGATTTGTGCCCCAAGGGAGGGGCATTAGCTCATTTTCAGAGCCAAGGAGACTCAAAGAAGCATACTAATATACTAATAATAGCTACTCAGAAGTGCCCCATGGCAGGGACATTAGCGAGAATGAAATGCTAATCCCCTTCAAATCCCCACCTCTCCCCATGAGGGGGGTAGTTGGTACTGACATTGATAGGTGCATAAGAGATGATAAACTTTCATTGAGGGTGTGGGAAAGTGTTGAATTTTCTAGATGTACTTTTGACCATGTTCCACTTATTCCTGGTTCCCAGATGGTGGAGGTTGCGGAGTCAAGATTTGGAGATGCCCCAGGGTCAGGAACGGACGATGAGGTAAGACCGAAAAGTTGTTCAGTTAAGCTATTATACACTTATCATGACTGAATACTGAAGCTTAATCAAGGTGTTGCCCCACCTACTCCCTAGCCTATAATAGTGGCAGAAGATGGCAGGGGATTTGATTGATCTCAGTTTCAAAATACATGCCCACACAGTACTGTGAATGTTAGCTACAGGGTCCTCCTAATGGGGTCATTGTCTGATCACAATGCTAGCTAGCTCCAGGGGGAAGGTGACTAATTTTTTTTACTGGTCAAATCCTCCTCATAGGGAATACCTGGGGCAATATATACATTGATAGGTACACTAATAATAACATTGTTATTCTTATGAATGCAGACAAGTATGCCTCAGATACATGTGGCATGTCGGGACGGAGAGCTAGACGTAGTACGTAGACTTGTTGAGAGGGAAAGAGTTGATGCAAGCACGCGAGACAGGGTTAGTAATAGTATCTATAATTATACTTATGTTGCCTAGTCTGCTGTTGAGCTAGACCATCCTCTTCGCTTATGGTACACACAGGAAGTGATGAAGGATCTAGCTCGATAGACTAATACTCCTCACGTCTGAATTATGAAGTTAATATTGTACATGTAGTGCCACACAGTACCCTCACCCCCAGGCCCTCCCACGTTTCTGCATGTTACATCGAAAAGCTAGGAGGGCCTGGGGACTCGGAGGTTACGTTACCACAAGGGCATTGGTCTGAGTTATTAAATTTTGTTACAATGTCATATTATTTACTTCTCTTGTAGGCTTCTGGTCGACAAGGAATTCATTATGCTGCCTTAGGAGGACAAAAAATGGTAGTGAAGACTCTCGTTGAAAGATACAGAGTCAGAGTTGAGTGCACTGATGCTGTGAGTTCAATCAGTTACTAAAACGAGCTACTTAATTGCACAGCTAGTTTTGTCTTTTATGTGGGTACTAGGCTAAGATCACGAGATATCTTTTTTTTTCAGGGTGGTGAAAGGCCTCTACATCTGGCCGCTAGCAACGGCCATGTTGATGTGATCGAGTACCTTGTGAGGGAACGCAAAGCATCTGTGGAGCCAGTGCTAACTGTAATACTACACAACTCATGCATGCATAGGTATACTGAATTTTAGTGCGTGATTAAGCTGTTGTCTCGACTGATAAAACAGGACGGAACACAACCTATTCACATGGCGTCTTCTAATGGACACGCCGATGCGGTGAGCATGCTGATAAAGTTGGGGTCCAATCCTGAGACAGCAACAACAGAGGTACAGTTATGTAATCTATACAACTTAAACCCCCCCCCCCCCCCCCCCCCCAGTTCACAAGGCTGGACGCCTAATAAATGGCTCTGCCGTATATATGTGCCAAAGATGATTTCCCCCTAGAGGTGTGGGAGCCATTTTGTAGTCTACTCCTAGCCCTGGCAGCACTGTGATATTGTTATCATTGTTAATTGCATAAAATTCTGTATAGGAGGGTACAACTCCACTACTCTGTGCAGTCAGCAACAACCAAGTGGATGTGGCAGTCATGCTGATAGAGAAGTACAACGCCAGTCCCTTCAAAGCAGATTTCGTACGTACACTGTACCGGGAATTATGCAGAGAATAACTGAGTTTATTGTGATGATTTTCTGGTGCAGGAGGGCAATGGACCGATTCACATTGCTGCATTAGGGGGCTATGAAAATCTTGTTGATCTGTTGTGTCAGAAGTATGGAGTTGATCCTACAGGCAAGAACAAGGTGAATGATAATAAGCAAAAGCCAAAATTATGCCACTATCTCTGATGAATTGATGTAATCTGGTGGGCCAAGCAACTTTTCCTCCCTAATTCTCCACGTGGGAGGAGGAGAAGATTAATAATCCAGCCCTTGAGACTACATGGGATGGACGGTTGTATCCTCCATAAAATTTAATACAATGGGTCACTATAATGTCATGTGTTTGTCTTCCATAAATAGAATGGCTTCCAACCAATCCACGTTGCTGCCTACCACGAACGACTCAGTGTCGTAAACCTACTCATTGAGAAATATCACATCGATCCTACCACTCCCACCACTGTAAGTCATAGCTAACTCTCTTTATTCTCTGCTTTTAGAAGAACAATCAATTGAGTTTCATTGAAAATGTCAACCGAATATGCAGAGTGGTGACCAGCCGATTCATGTTGCTGCTGGCCAGGGGAACGCTGGTATAGTAAAAGCTCTGATTGAACAGCACAAGGTTGATTTAGCTTCAAAAGCAAAGGTATACAAAAACCACCAATAGTATGTAATGCGGGAGGGGAAGAGAGTATCGAACACGCTATTATACTGTGTGTAATGGATATTGAAAATTAATGCCTAAAGTCATTATTGGCACTTTGAAACTAATGGCTGATTTTCTTCGTCAATTTCAGAACGATCTTGAGCCAATACATGTTGCCTGCTTCAAAGGCCAGGAGAATGTCCTACAACTACTGGTAGATACTTACAAAGTGAAGCCCACAAGAGCAGTAAAGGTTTGTCTCCCTCTCCTGCATGACCATACTAAAATCCCCTGTAGCTACTACCCAGCTCCCATCCACACTTTTCTGCAGCATGGACTTCAACCAATGCACTTAGCAGCGATGGGAGGCCAGGAGACCACAATTGACTTTCTTGTTAGGCACTATAATGTTTCCCCTACAAGCATGGTAAGAAGTCAACTGCACTTTTTCGATGTGCAACAGTCAAGTAATGTATAGCCGGAAATTTTCTCCAGGAGAAAAATTTCGCCAATTTTGCCATGCACCTGTTCTCATTGGCAAAAGTTTTATTCGTGGATTTGTTGTAATCATTAACACTGGACATTTCTGCAATGCAAAAGGTAGCTGGGCTTGGCGAAACTTTTGTCCAGTGAAAACTTTTGGCTATACAGTAATACATGATTTATCTAACTACGATAGGATTTGGTGAACATGGAAGCCATCCACTATGCAGCACTGTGTGGACACACTTCCACAGTCATGGATCTGATTACAAAATATGATGCTGATCCTGAGGCAAAGTCTAATGTATGTAGTCTGTACACAGTATCATAGCCTCGTCTCTTCCCCGGGCCCCATTTCTGGCTTTTCAATGTGGGTTGCTCACATAGATAATAGGGCCTGGAGACCAACCAACAAGGCCATATATCCCAGATGATAGCTAGTGATATACAATGTAAAATAATTCTTACTCCACTACTTCAGGAAGGTTTAGAACCTGTACACTGTGCTGCAATCGGTAATCAGTCGTATTTGTTGGGGTTTCTAATCGATGAATATGATGCTTCACCGGATGCTCAGACAAATGTAATTATTTCAGTTATGGACTAAACACCTCCATGCTAGCTCAATTGTTTATTGATATCTTGCTATACAGGATGGTTGGTGTCCATTGCACTATGGAGCTCATCTCGGGCACACAGGCTTGGTGGAGGAACTTCTGCAGCTTGATGCTGATGCAACACTGGAAAACAACGTGAGCTGGTTACTGATATGTCTTATGACAAATAAATGTATAGACAGTCAACTAAGTGGTAGAACGCAGGATCTCAGCTAAACCAGGATTTAAGCATAGCTTTGAGCCTTGAACCAACCTAGTGAATACTTTGGTTCTCACTAGGGGAGAGCCCGGTGTGAAGCTACTTCAAACATGAGCGTCTAGTTTGAGAATATGCTTGCTACTGCAAGTCAAGGCTGCATGCTAAACTTGATGCTTTATATTTTCAGGATGGCTATACTCCCATGATGCTCGCTGCAAAAGCTGGACAAAGAAGAATAGTGATATTATTGAAAAGAGAGTGCGACCAAGAAGAGCCAACTGAGGAGATACTAGTAAGTGACTATCACCGACTTTATGTCATGACTTCACAATGTTCTCATTTATCGTCATGTAGGCTGCCATGCCAAATCAGGATTCAAAGGTTGAACAGTGGTATTCTCTTGTCAAAATGTTTAGCTCCAAGAAACTTCCAAGGCGTATTCGAGAAGAGCCTGAATCAAAGAATAGTAGTAGTGATAGTAGTGATGAGTCAGAAGACTACTAGTTCTGTATATTTTGTATCTGTACATGTATACTGTATGGTCAACAATGATTCCTCTCTGATATCAATATCATGTAATATTCTTGCCGCTACAATTTTTTTTGCATAAGTTTTCGTGACGACCATTGCCAACCGTGCGATCTATATAATTATATATATATGTACGTGTTCAGGCGTGACGACCATTAACATTGCCAACCGTGCTATCTATATCCACGTGTACGTGTTCAGAAAAACCATGGATAGACCTAAAAAGCGGCGCTCATCTCGCTCAAAGTTCAAAGCTGGAACGGTAAGCGTGTACAGTGATGCGAGCATGGGAAGTATATGTTGGAGTAGCGAATCATATATTAGTCCATATCATGAAAGATGCATGCAGTTGAGAGGCTGTAGATGTCTGATGAGCATCATGCTGCCACATGTGCCACCAAAATGCCACCTCTATGATTGCACTATTCCAATAATTTCAAACTATGGCACCTTCATGTAGTTAATAAGACATGGCCCTTTTTAGATCTTGTAACCTAAAATTTCTGGTGTTTGCATCATCCTTTGACAGGCGAAGAGGAAGAAGTTAATCTCCAAGTCACAGCTGCCAGCAACCCGTGAAGCCCAAGATGATGAGGTAATCAACAGTGGAGGAGGCATAAGTGATGAAGAACAGCAAGCAGAACTGATGACTGACAGCAGCTGTTCCCTGAGAGGTGTGGCCGACTCAGTTGAAGGCAGTGCTAGTGACCACGATCAAATCTACAGTGAGGAAAAAACAGGCAGTGATGGCGCAGAGAGCGATGGATCACATGATGGGGCGGAGTTTACTTCTACAGCTGAAGATGATGTCGATATGAGTGCTGCTGCCCTTACTACTGATGGTGGTGCAGGTGCCGGGGTCAAAAAAGTCAAGATCCCCGGTCTGTACAAGCCTCCAACGCATGAAGAGCTACAAACTTTGAAGGAGACACAAAATCTCTTCAAATCCAACCTCATGAGACTGCAGGTATACTATAATGTACACTAATAGTGATTTTTTGTGTTAGTATCTTGTGGGAAACTTTCGTCGTGAGGCTGCAGGTTTACTGTAATACCGTAGTTCTTAAAAAATTTCGGCACCTCTAGTTATTCCCTTTACTGAATGATGGGAAATTTTGGCAAAGGTCGTCACGCGTATATGCTATAAATGGGAATAGAATGCACATGCAGCTGGAATGTTGAATATTTGCCTCTAAAAATTGGGCGAATCTTGAACATAGTTTTTTTTTGTGCTGAATTTTTAGAGGTACGGTACACACTAATGGTGCTGCTTTTGTTGCTGATTTGTTTTGGGGCTAATGGACTCCAGCTGTATTATAATATGTTGAGGCTAAAGGGTTAATTTGTTAAGGGGATCTAGCTATTCTCTGTGTGACTACCTACGTGTAGATAACTGAACTACTATCGGAGATCAAGCCAAAGAGAGGAACAGCTGCGACCAAGCAGCTGGAGGAGATGCTACATTCCATCAAGGAGTTCATCTCATCTCTACCATCTACTCA
Source organism: Stappiaceae bacterium (assembly GCA_964291365.2). Lineage (GTDB taxonomy): Bacteria > Pseudomonadota > Alphaproteobacteria > Rhizobiales > Stappiaceae > JBDWFY01. The sequence goes on along the minus strand of OZ219961.1, from coordinate 511,047 downwards.
GAAGATAGATGTAAGATTATACACTCCTGACTAAAAACTAGGGCAAACTGACCTATATGTAAGGGTGTCGATAATACTATTTTTTGAGTTTCCGTAGCAAAAACGAAACTTTAAGTAGACGGTACTCGTTAAATAATTTTTATTTTTATTTTTGTAGCTTAGTGATGGTCTCTCTCTACTACCCAAGAAGCTCAAGTATCCACTCAACTTGGACATCTCGGGGACCAAGGGGAAATTTCAATTCATGGCCCCCAGTGCTGTGAAGGTTGTGGGAAGCTACCTGTTGGGGACCATGGTCAAATCTCACCTGAATGTTGACGTCACACTGTCCATTCCATTGGTGAGCGAGTGAATAATTATCTAGAGTGGAATTATATTATTTCATAGACAAAAAAAATCATAGAATTTGTGGCCCAAGGGTCTTCATTTATTTGAATGACTACCGTATAGTGGGAAACTTTGGTGAGGTTTTGAATTTGGCAAATTGGTGAATTTTTCGAAAATCACCAAACTTAAAACTTGCCAATGCATGCATACCTATGATGCTAAGCATCGAGATTGCCAAATTTAAATCCTGCCAATACCAACTGAGAGCCGTTTCACCGACTTTAATGCTCGCCAAAGCTACTTGCTGTACAGTAACTGTGCTGTGTGTTGTGTAGCTAAGTGATACAGTAATGCACATTGTGCCAGATTGCCAACTCCTATAGCCAAGGTGGGGGATTAGCTCAAATGGTAGAGCGCTCGCTTAGCATGCGAGAGGTACCGGGATCGATACCCGGATCCTCCACATTTCTTTTTTTTTTTCCCCTCCATTTGCATTTGTATATTATCACTAAGTTGTTTTTCTAGTTTCAACTACATTCTGAACAAATTTATCACGTGGCTATCTATTACTGTTTGGTTGATGTAATAAAGTGTTACTTGTTATAAATTTTACTGCAAAAACCATTTTCAGGAGTGCTTACAAGCTAAGGATCATCTGAACTATCGCTACTTTCACAAGAGAGCCCTCTACCTCGCCATCGTTGCTGGACATCTGCGGAAGAAGAGGAAACATCTCTCTTTGAAAGAGATCAGCTTCTCTTTTGCCGGTGGCGACCCTTTGCTTCCAGTCATTCTGCTGGAACTGGAAGGTACATCCTATTGGTCATTAAAGTGTCCTAATTGAAGGTGGCGTTCTTAGTTCAGGGATAGCTTTGCATAGCCTCGTATCCAGCCCTATTCCCAGCTTCCCGCTTTTCAGCATGCAACATTGAAAAGCTGGGAATAGGGCTGGGTGCAAGACTAGCTATGTACACTTCTGTGTAGTAGTATCCTGCCTGGTCAGAGAGATTTCCTTATTTCTGAGATATCGTCTAGAGAATTTAATTTCATTGTTGCAGTGTTATGACAGTGTCCTACTTACATGTATAGTTGCAGGAAAAAGTATCTCAAAGTACACTATTCGAATTCACACGTCTATTGCTGACCCAAACTACTTCAAGTGGTCCAGATTTGCGCCAGATCGCAATAATGTACGTCCAAATTTCCTCAACCCTGAAACTCGTCATCAGTCAGGCTCGCAAAACCTGCCTGACCAGTCTACACCAGGTCCCCCCACCCCTCACTACAATGCAGCACTCCTGAGTGAACTAGGAGCAATGGAACGACACCTAAAGGAGCTCTATGATACGACACAGGAGTGTCCCTCTGTCATTGATGCTGTCATGCTGTCTAAGATATGGATTAAGCAACGTGGTCTTGAGAAGGTGAGGGAGAGAAGGGGTGAGAGAGGAAGGGAGAGAGAGAGAGAGAGAAAGAGAGAGAGAGAGTGAGAGAGTGAGAGTGAGAGTGAGAGTGAGAGTGAGGGAGAGAGAGCAGAGAACAGCTCTCACTTCATCAACCTTTCATCCAGGGATATGGAGGATTTACTGGCTTTCATTTCTCGATGCTGATGTCCTGGCTTCTTCGCTCGAAGAAGATCAACCGACTGATGAGTAGCTACCAGATTCTTCGTATTGCCCTGCAGACCATTTCTACTGGTGACTGGACCACTCATGGGATCAGTATGGCTCTGGCACAGGAGGACAAACAAGATGGAACTCAGGTCTGTCTGCTTGGCTTATTCATTGATTATATAAAAACCATAGTACTCTACCCTTGTAAAGACTGAATAATAATTTTGCAACTTATTTTTTATTGCATGGTCCTAGTATCATCACATTATGGTGCATGGTAGTTAATTATCCTCCCTTCAAAGCTTGCTAATCTTGCTGAAGTTTCTCCGTTATCAACAATTTTTGCCAACTGCATCCACTCACATTCAATCACACTCCAAATCCTATGTGCACACTCATACACCCTCTCCCCTCCCTCTCCCCTCCCCCTCCCCCCCCCCCCCCCCCCCCCCCCCCCACACTCACAGCCATCATTCGACTCTTTCCATTCCTCGTTTGATGTTGTCTTTGTTGACTCCTCTGCCCACCTGAACCTCTGTGCTGGGATGAGCAAAGAGAGGTACCAATGGCTGAAGCAGGAGGCCTCCTTGGCTCTGGCCTTCCTCGACAACCCAACCATCAATGGCTTTGATGCTCTCTTCATGATTCCTCTGCCACATGTGGAGAAGTTCGACCTTCTCTGTCAGTAAGTGAACATAAAGTTTACTAGAGATGCCAAATCTATGTAAAAAAGCCATAGCCTTACCGTGCTTAGACAATCCACTAGTATGTTTAGTGAAGAACTCAGCTGAGGAGGATTAGTTGTGGGAGACAAAAGCCAACTACTCTTTCGTGACATTGTACAAATCATGCATGGCCTTACCCATGCTTAGATAATCTATACTAAGATAGAGAAAAAAAAACACCCTCCCCTACCTTCCAAGCATCGAGGCTGGGTAAGGGTGACTGCGGACATTACTGCAGCCAGTTAGGCTTCTCTATTCTTATGGGAAGAGACTTTATCCAGGGTGCACAGGTATTCAAGGGAGGAACCTGGACACCCCCTAAGGCAGTTTTGCCCAGGACCTTGCCGAACAGCTCAGGCATAGTGAGCCTGGGTTAGTGCACCAAGCGCTTGACCGAGAGGTTGCCAGTTCAAATCTGGATCAGGTCCAATTACACCTTTTTTTCCCCCACTTTTTTCCTAGCTATATCAATTAAGAACTTAGTGATATTCATGAGCATTTAATCACATTCCATTGCGAAACCCATTTCAATTTCTCCCCTATCCAATCTGCCCCTATAAATAACTGAATCGAGCATAGTCAATAGCAATAAACAGAGTGGTAAACAGGGGGTTAACACTTATGTGTTAGTACATTGTTGATACTACTTACTTAGTATGCACATTCACAGGTGTAAGTGGAACGAACTTTGAACCTACATGTATTCATACACAGGCCACACCCCTCATAGATAGTGTATATATCAGTGTTTGTTATCAATAACTTCCGTCTTGCAGTATTACTCCAGGAAATGTGTTTAAGCCATCATCAGTGGTCTCTGACGATACAACCAGAGAGGTAATCCTATTGGACGGAGCTGTGTGGCCCCTCCCACTCCTATTAAGAAAGGTTGTACCAATTCTCCATCATGGCCTTGAGAAGAGAGTTAAATTATTGACTATCTTGCCAGATAATGAAGCCAAGGTACATTGTGTTTGGCTGAAATGATAAAGAAAAAATTTATTTTGTGCTTTTGCACTCAGTGGTTACCAACAAAGACTCCACCCACTCCAAGTGAAGGTCATGTGACCTTGGGGTTGCTACTGGATACAGACCACGCCTTCTCCATAGTGAACATGGGTCCACCAGCTGACAGTCCCGAAGCTGCTGAATTTCATTCCTTCTGGGGAGAGAGGTCAGAGCTGAGGCGATTTCAAGATGGTTCCATCAACGAAGCGGTCGTCTGGGAGGAGGCCAGTCAGAGTGGGGTGGCTGGAAGGAGACTCATCTGTTATCAAATCATTCAGCATCTGCTGCACAGGTTAGCTTCATATATGCATGTACCTGTATGCTTTACATTTCACAGTGTTACATGATATGAACAATATGAACAATATGTACACGTGGCATTAAATTTCAGTAGTGGCAAATTAATACTGCTGATTACATGTGAAGTAGCTAATGTCATTAATTTTAATGACACTTATCACATGCAGACATGCCAATGTTCCACCAGATCATGTGACCTGCACCGCCCACCAGTTGGACCCTCTCCTCTCTCTTCCTTCATACTCCTCCTCCTCCTCTTTGTCGGCTACAGCTGCAGCTACCAGCCTGTGCTCGACTGGGGAGGAAATCAATAAGAAGATCCTGGACACCTTCACTGAGCTTAGCCGTGATCTGAGACGTCTGAGGGACCTGCCCCTGTCAATTAACTCACTTCAGGGGACCAGTCCCGCCTTCAGATATACTGAGGTACAAATATACATATACATATGCATGGAGATGCTATCACCATAAAGCTGCAATTGGCTGTACGTACGTACGAGTCTTGTCATCCAAACGTGAGCCATAATTATCACTGTAATGATACAAATTACATAATTTTTTGAGACCAGTTTCTCACACACACACACACACACACACAAGCACACGCACACACACACACACACACACACACACACACACATGTACAACCGTAGCTTTACAGTGCAGTACAATAGTGATAATTATAGATCACCATTAGATAGCCTCCAAGTATACAGATTTGCCAGTATTTTTACTGAGTTCTGAGCACAAATACTGGTAAATGCTGAAAAAGTAAAAGATATAAATTGTTGTGTATGGAGCTTTTTGTAAAATGCTGAAAAAGCATGCAAAGTACTGAAAAGTGGGAAAATTTATATTGAAAAATAAGAGAACTGCTTGGAGGCACTGATCGTGCTCTTATTGTTGCCAGGTGTTTCCCTCTCTGCCATGGAATGGACACCTCTCTTCCAAGCTGAGGACAAAGCCAACAGAAGACATCCAATCAGACTGCTACTACCCGTCATGTGATGTTGCCACTCCTCCCTATGTGCCTGCTCTAGAAGGTACAATACAGCCTCGGATAATATAATGATATGATGTAATAATTATGTAATCCCACAGTCGTATGCCAGCTGGAGTCTAGTGGTAAATGGCCTGAGGAGGTGAATGCCATTGATAAGGTGAAGACGGCGTTCTACATCCACATAGCCAAGGCCCTGAAGGAGAAAAAGGGAATGATAGCTTCACCTACAGAAGACTACCTGGATATACTCAAGGTGAGCGTAACTGCAAAAGATGGAGAGTGTGGAATGGCATCATACAGACTATTCATTGTCTACCCCCTCTGTGTGCATGCACACATGCACACATGCACACATGCACACACACACACACACATGCACACACACACACGCACGCATGGACCATAAGACAATCACAAACAGTCTAACTATCAATAAGCCATCACCTTCCTAGTTTATGTTTATGGCTTCCTCCATACCAGGATGGGTATGTGTTTCGTCTGAGGATCCACTACCCTCGAGAGCTGTCTGTTCTTGAAGAAGCAGCTACCTCCTCTGCCAGCACTCAGGCCGATGTGGCCAGGTTGAAATTGAGAGCTGCTTATCTGAGAAAGACTCTCATCTCTCTGCCAGTTCATACATCCACACTTCATGGGTAAGCTACTGAACACTGTTTGTGAGCGTGTGAGCGGAATGTGTAAACAAGGCTGTATTTGCATGTACATGTAAAATCTATGGGTGTGCTTTAGTTGATAGCAAAGTTATGGCAGATCTCTTGATTGCTTTTAGCAGAATTGAAATTCAAAGTTTGTTTGAATCCCATTCCCTATGTACAGTATGTACAGTTGTATAGTTATGCATTATAGTGTGGCACACTGTAGGTTGCATCAGCAGTATCCATCCTATGGTCCTGGGGCTCGGCTCTGTAAGAGGTGGGTGTCGGCTCATCTGCTGTCCAATCACCTTTCAGATGAGGCCGTGGAACTGATGGTGGCTCATCTATTCATCTCACCAGCTCCCTTCACTCTACCAAGGTAGGGTAATTCAGTCAAGCCACAGTCTCATATTTTGTTTTGTCCGCTTTTAGTTCTCCACTGTGCAACTCAGGGGCAGGAAGTTGTGGGTAGAAAGGATATGTTGTGGCATCTCCCTCCCCTTACTTAGTTTCATCTTAATTTTCATTGTTCCTGTTTCAGCTCTCCTTTGACTGTCTTTCTTCGTTTTCTCTCTCTTCTCTCCTCCCACGACTGGGCAGCTGAGCCTCTCATTGTCAACTTCAACAACGAGCTCACAAGTGAGTTTATACATGCAGCTGACCATTAATAATGCCAGAACACTAACTCTCTATGATACAGGCATCAGATTTTCCATTAATTGTGTAAATTAAAAGTAATATTTCACTTTCAGGTGGTGAGGTAGTGGAGATGGCGACTAAATTCTCCAGCATGCGCAGCTCCTTCCCTCCGGTCGTCTTGGCCACACCCCACGACAAGTTGCCTGCCCCATGGACAACTAACTTAGCGCCTTCTCAGCCAGTCCTCCTGCGTCTTCAACTCCTCGCCCGTGAGTCCCTCTCCCTCCTCACAGAGAAACTCTCCGAGTGTATGCGTAGCACCTCACTTGAGGACATCAAGGTGAGAGTGCAAATTACCCGGCAAAAGTGAATATTTGTGTGTAGCTATTTGCTTTGGCCTATAATTCAACCACTCCCCCCTACACATATTCTCTCTCTCTCACGCACGCACACACACACACACACACACACATGCACACACATACACACACATACACACACACAGCAAGTGTTCAGGCCTCCTCTGGATGACTACAATGTACTGATCCATCTGCACAAGAGACATCTACCATTTGCCCACCAAGCTGTAGATGCCATGGAAACAGACTCCTCCCACAAATCACATGACCTCAAGAAGCACCCCCTAACCCATCTACCAGTTGTAGACTTCAATCCTGTCCAAAGCTACCTCAGAGAACTTGAGGTGTGTACAGTTATCTTTAATAGTGTCCATGTCATGTAACCTAAAATTAATGGCGAATTATTTTTGAAATTTCAGGCAGCTTTCTCAGAATTTTGTCTATTCTTCTATGATGCTTATGGCGGAGAATTCATTGCTGTTGTGTGGAAATCACAAGCCTTTCATTGTCAGTCATTCAAGGTATGATGTAATTAATTTGATGCATATTACATAATTCTAAAGTATACAATGATCTCAGCATAGCCTCGACCTCAGGCTCTCTTCTCGGCAAATCTATTCAGCTGTTGAAAGAAAGCCTAGGTTCAAGGCTAGATCCAAGCTCTCCCCAAAAGGGAGAATTTCCCTCGATATAATTACAAGCCCTCTCCTCCCATGTGGAGTCTGTAAGGAGTATAAGCCCTTCAAGCATTAATTATGATCATTTACATAACAATAGGTAATGCAAGCTCACTGTCGTATTCTCGACAAAGGAGAGGAAGTAGATACCACAAAGAAAGTCAAGAAGCTTGAGAAAAGTAAAGGTGGTCTACTGATTCCAGACACAGCTGCCATCTTGGCTGACTTTCAGCTGCTGGGAGAGGGGCTCGTAAAGAAGGTAGAGGTTCTCTCACCTCCTTCAAACAGCAGCAGCTAGCTGATGTATGTGTATGTGTGTACTCAGCCGTAATAAAATATTATGCCATGAGAATCAGTATCTTCCAAACAACTTCTGGTGTTCATATATTTTGCATCTCAGAGTACATGAGAGTCTAATAAAATTTCGTTGTAATAATCCCAAGTATCAGCAAACTAGGCTGAGCAAAGGCTAACCTCGTTCCCAGGCTCCCCAATATTTCAATGTTGCATGAGAAAAGAGGGCAGTGTTGAAGAGATCGGGGAGCCTGGGGACGAGGCTAAGAAAATTAAGGCTGCATACAGTCATGTTGATCTTTGCCAAGTATTATGAGTAAATCATAGGCAACCACTATCTAGCCTTGTCCCTGGCCCATTCCTAGATTTTCAATATCGCACTGAAAGCATGCAACATTGAAAAGCTGGGAATGGACCTGGGGATGAGGCTAGGCAATAGGCAACCACTAGCCATGCACTATAGTCCTGTTTCCAGAGCATTGATTGGGGAATACTTTGATGATAGGAATAAATAGTTACAAAATTATTTCCAAATATTGAATTATTACATCTCTACAAAATGACACAAATCTTGGATTGATTCGAAGTAGTTCTTCCTCCTTTAGTTTGAGCTTGTGACTGGGGTTGGTTACCAATACTATTGCTAGCAGTAGGCGATGCTGCAGCTACTGCAGGTGATGATGGACTCTGGCCCGGACCAGTGGCACCAGAAATGGCCGAGTTCGGTGTAATAGGTACAATCTCTGTCTTTCTTCGTTTCTTTCTTCCCTCTTTGACAATACGGGTCTGTGTGGTGTAGAGCTGTCGTGTGTTTTGACCGAGTGCCAGGCAACCCTCGTATGCAGGACATGGACTAGGAACATGCGATGGCAACATCAAACCTCTGCTGTCTCTCAATGAATCTGGAGTAGCTATAGCAGACCTATTAAATCGACTACTATTAGGCCTTGGAGCATGCCGGCTGAACATACTTGCTCCCAACTGGTCACCACTGTCTCTTGCACCACCATCAACGTCTGATCGTGAGCTACCATGACTGCTTTCGCTCCCAGACTGGGAGGATTGTCGAAAAGTTACTTCCTCTATGGGGGAATCTCTGTAGCTGTTGATGTACTCCTGGACCTCAGCATCGAGGCTGTCATGTCGCTTTAACTTTACACTCCTTCGCTGTTGGTGCAAGTGGTGTTGTTGATGAGTATCACTGTCAGATTTCAAGGGCGGCAGGTGATGCTGCTGCTGCTGCTGCTGGTGTTTCCCACTGTTTCTTTTCCTCGGGACAGCATGTTTTCGTGATGGTTTCTGGGGACCAATTGGAGGTAAGAAGCCTACTCCTCGTCTCTCGGGTAGCGGCGGTCTCTCTTCACTACCAGAGTGTCCATTTACAGCTACAGTTGCTGTTGCTTCTTCTTCTCTGCCTGATCCCACTAACTCGGGACTCAGTCGTCGACGAAGTGAGCGTGGTGAGCCATTAACATGAATGCTGCTATCATCTGAACTGCTTCCTGGTCTGCCAGTTGCAGCCAAGCCACTGCCTTCCTGCAAGTGTCGATGGGACCTACTGAAATCTCTCTGCCTTTGCTTGGCCTTCATGATTTGCAGTGCCTCCTCTGCATCAGATAATTTCTCCATTACTCTCTCCCTTGGTATTCCTGTCTCTTGCTTAATCTCGTCTAAAATTCCCAGTGCTTGCTTGAAGTAGGTCACAGCTTCTCCATATTTCCCCATGTGGTAGTTAATGGCTCCAAGCCCCTCGCATGCTTGAAACTGGATGTAGTTGTTTCTAGCTTTGTGGGCCTTGGCGAGTGCATTGCTAAAGTTCTTGGCAGCTTCAGGGTAGTCTTTTAACTGGGCCTGGGCAAAGGCTAGGTTGCAGAGGCACTTGGATTCAGATATAAGGTTCTTGGTCTTTCCTGTTTAGGGAGAAAGAGAAAGTAAGAAGAAAGAGAGAGAGAGAGTGATGAAGTTGCACAAACACTATACATGCACATTATCAATAGGTCAATTTATTGACCTATCTTGTGTCTACGAATCAATATAGTGTGTTATTATGATGGCTCATTTGCCAGCTAATAACTCACATAGAGTCTGAAATGCAAATTATGTCGTGAAAGTGGCAATAAATCTAGCAGACCGTTTCATTGCAGTCGAGTTCAATAATCTGATAAATAAATCGCTGTTTCAGTCTGTTGAGTTGTCACTAGGTAACTGCATTCCTAATACCAAGAGTCCTCCTTCCACCCTCGATAGTTTTTATAAGACATTCATTGTTGCTAGTAGCAGTTTGACAGATCACTAAGCTTCCACAAATAAGCAAAGTGGGGATTATTTTTAGTAACATTGAGAAGTATTTCAAAACAATGTGGGCCATAATGCACCAGTTGTCATAACAAATGGGCTTGGTTTTGAATACACCTGAATGCTCATGACTGCTAGGGATTATGTAAATGCTAAAAGGGTGGGGCTCTCCTACTAAGTCACACTTGCCGCAGGTACACCACACCCCTATTCAAGCATTAATTTTGATATCATTCCGCATAATATATTATTATGCAAGACCGTGTGTATTTTGTAACAACACAGTTGCTATGGTGTTGAAGAGATTTCCTTTCACGAGTGTTTGTCATCATAGCAACGCGGTCAGTGACTCCCATGTTGCCTAGAGGTGATATCACATAATCAATAGCTTGAACACTTGGTAAAGGTACTGACTGAGACAATCTTGGCGTATACAATACTTTTTCTGAATACTTAATTGACATTCAAAAAAGACCACCAAACTCTATACCATCTTCTCCAGGACCATTCCCAATTTTTTAAGGTTGCACAGTACAACTGATTTGGCACTGGTATTAATAATGTCTTACCATGCAGAGCTGCAGCCTCTCTGTGGTAAATAACAGCATCAAAGTACCTCCCCAGCTCGTTGTAGGCTGCTCCAATGTTCTGGAGAAGAGAGGCCTCCACTTGCACAGAGTTGGCAGACCTTACTCCAGATCGTACCAATGGTAGAGCTTTTTCAAAATTTTGGATGGCCTCGTTGAACATACCCAGTGAGGTGTGCAGCAAACCAAATTGTGAGTGAAGCTTGCCTGCATGAATGTGATTTGTAGTAACAGTTTTTAATAAGGATGAGGCTTGCATTTATTAATAAAATTCACACTATAAATAATATTTATTCCCTACCTAGTTTTCTTGGGTCGACCACCCTCAGTGCTTGAAGCTTTGCAGTGGCAACCATCCGTTTACACTCTTCCTTCCTCCCGACTCGCAAGTAGACCTTAGCGAGCTCCACACACATCATGGCCTCATTGCTGCTGTCTTCTAACTCATTGTACAGCTGTTGAGCACTCACTAGGCTGGCTATCTCTTGCTCCAGCTCACCAGCTTCTTGGTAACATCCAGCCAGGCTGCTAAATCCATCAGCAGCATGATTTTTTGCTCCTGCTTTCAAGTAGAGATCGATAGAGATCTTGAAACAGGAGGTGGACTTTTTGAAATCGTGCAGTCCTTGTGCAGCAACTGCAGTGTTAAAGTACACGTCAGCACCCAATTCCAGCAATTGACGGTCTCTAGGTTTAGATGATGTAGGACTACTTTTTGCCTGAGTGCGATCAAGTTCAGTGTCTCTATCGAATGCTATGATTCCTGCTTTCTTCAGTAGTTTGCAAGCTGACTCCAGGAGACCCAATCCTCTTCTATAGTGCCCAAGGGATACAAGGCATGCTCCAGCATTCAGATAGCTGGAGATTTTCACCGTTGGGTCACTGGTCAATTTTGCACCCTCGACAGCTCGTTCGTAGTGCTCCATTGCTCCTTGAAGGTCGCCCTTCTGTAGCCGTTTGTGTGCCAGCCTTGTCAGCTCGTTAATTGAAGGAGCTTGGACTTCTCCAGCGTTGTTAGAATGCTTATCTCCGGTACCCATTCTTTGTAGAATAGATTGAACGTCAGAAAAGACGAAAGTGTCTGAAGATCAAATCTCAAAGCCTGTGGTAAGTAGCTAACTTAAAAGCGAAACAGGACGTGAGAACTGCTCAGCCTTCCGTGACTCGATTTTGGAGTTACAACGGCGTTGTGTTATTTATATCTCCAGGAGCTAACTAGGCAACTTGAGCGTGGACATTCCCTTATGGCAATCAAATTCCATGCCAACGGCTATTTGGTACAGTCGCGTTCCCCTTGGTTGTCATAGAAACATACGTGGTCACATGGCTTGAATGACCAATCGTTGCATTCCGCGGGATCTTCGCCTTGCCTGGAAAGTATAGAAGATAGAAATGAGCTTTCGGAAGCAAACCCCAAGCGAATTCCTGAAGCAAATCATAGGAAAGCCTGTAGTGGTGAAGCTCAACTCAGGTGTAGACTACAGAGGTAAGTCTGTGATAAAAAAGCATAAGCTTACAGTACATCTGGTGGTGCGCATTATTTAGAATTTATCCTTGCAGGTGTTTTAGCTTGCTTGGATGGCTACATGAACATTGCACTAGAGCAGACTGAAGAGTATGTAAATGGCCAATTGAAAAACAAATATGGTGATGCATTCATAAGGGGAAACAATGGTAAACCCATACACATACTGACCCGTGCATATTCTTCAATGATTATGGATGTCCATTTTTATATTATAGTATTGTACATCAGCACAACACGAAGAAGATGAACAGTTTAAATCACTAATGCCAACCAAATTTATGTGTTACTATATTTGTTAAATAATGATTTGTTTTACTACAGAATTTTCACACTATTAAACATGATTGTGCAGAGATCTTTAAATCTATTGCTATCGTTTGGCTTCATGAAGAAGATACTGCTTCCAGTTGTTCAGTAGCAGTTTTGTATTCCTCGTTGTCCTTAAATTCTTGACAATCTTCCTGCATGATACAGAAGAGTATGAATAGAATAACTCAAAGCTAATCACAATCCCTGCATTTACGTACAACTGCTGCTTTGAGATCGGCAATCGCTCTCTCTAATCTTCTTTGGCAGTCTGGTACCATATTCTTAGATTCTTGGAGAACTTCAACCTACTTGAAACATCATCATCATTATATTAAGATTACAGTTGTGTGTGCATGCGTGCGTGACAGGAGGTCAGCGGAAGCGATTTGACCCTGAAGCAGAAGATGCAGTATCTCTGGCCATTGACCAACAGAGGCTACAGCTGGGCGATCTTTGTGAGCAGCAGTCATGGCACTAGCTATAGGTCCAATCATTAGCTCCTTGGACAGACTGTACAAAAATCACACGACAATGGACACTTACATGTAGTGGGTTGCAGTTAGCTAAGCAGCTTGATTCACGAGAAAAAATTGTCCGGGTCATCATCATGGAGGTAGTAGATTTTGCTTTTGGCTTCTTGCCTTCACAGGTCTTGCGAGAGAGAAGGCAAGCAAACTAACGAGTTCCTTGGCCTGTTGATTACTTGGGTCACGTGCTCAAACAGGATGAAATAAATGTGCATGCGCCACAAATAATTATGCTATGCTGTGTACTACTGCAATATCAGGCACGTGCTGCTTACATAATTATAATCTGTGCCCTCCTTTGAGCTCTTCATGTGTGCAAGGTCTGCCCTTTCACAGCCCTGTTTACCACACCTTATAACATGCATGTATAAGCTTAGTGTGCAGATATGTAGCTATGTGATGGAAGGAATCTGAATCGGGTGCAGCAGGGGGCGAGCGAAGCAAGCCCCCCTGCTTGTACTTTATATAAATAGTTGACATAATTGTATGCACAACATACCTGCTTTTTGATATCATATTCATCCTTCTTTTCAGCCTTCATCTTTTCAATTTTGGCCTCCTGGTCCACTACTTCCTTCTCGTACATGGTCTTCTCCTTAGCAAGCCTGAGTGTGTGTGTGTGTGTGTTTCTAATTGATGCTCACCAACCATCATTTTCTGCAACCTCAAAGTAAATCTATCTGCTTTGAAATCTATGGGAACACACCTTTTAACTACTCCCGTTTTGATTTTGAGGTTCTTCAGCTTCGGGTCAATGCCTTTAGCAGAGGCCATCTTGTCTTGCTCAGCCTAGTCCTTGGATCGGGAATCGGACTGTGCAGAATCGGAATGCGGAAGCGCCGCGTTGGGAAGACCCGCCCCCTTGTCACTCATTTAAGACCTGCCCTTGGGGTCAGCACTAGGTGCAGTGCGAAAGAGAGAAGGTCAAGATGGCTAGTTTAGCCAAAGCAGCAAGAAAATTAAAGCGGACTGGAAAATCGGCCGCTCAATTCAAGTTTACCTCGACGTTCGAGTACATCGAGCTATCATGCAACGGTTTCTGGTAAGCGTCCTTGCTACTGCACGTACACACCATTGATTTGCATCAATTTGCACGCTGAGCTGAGCTTCCATCCTTTGATAGAGGTGTAGTTTTACCGATTATGAAATTAGTTGTGTCTAACTTGGGTGCTTATTGCTCTTGACAAGGTCAATATTTGCAGGGAGTAGTCGACCAGGTGTGTGGGAGTGAACTTTTGACACAGTGCCAAGTCGCACCACGAAAAGTAGCCGGCCATAATTAGCCCTCGCTTTATTTAGCAAATACTTAGGCCTAATCTATTTAGCGTGACGTAGCCTAAGCCACAGAGCTAGAGCTAACCTCTACAACGTGCTCGCAGGCTGCGCTCGAGTTTCGCGCTCTGTAAGTCTGATTCATTTTTGCCAGCAGTTGCTCTAAGTTTATTTTTACTCCTCTCTCCTCTCTCCTACCTATGCTGCAACTGTGCTCCACAGGAGACCGGACAAGTTGAAAGTGATCTGGCTGAGGAACCACCGCAGAGTGGAATCAATAAATGTAAGCACATAAACAAAGTTACAATTAAGCAGCCAGGATGATGGAAGGAAGATCAGAGGTGACAGATCATATTTGAAAACCTAATAAAATTTAATAGCTGCACAGCTCTCCCAAAAGTTAACTCTGTCACTCTAGGGTGAAATTTTGGAATTGCTTGTGCATGCTTATTGAGCTGAAGGGACATTGGCCTACCTTGAACTATACTAAACTGAAAGTACATGCTTTGTAATCTTTTACATCACAGTTCTTTATCATTTCCTATCGCCTCTCCCTCCCTTCCTCAATTTGTCCCTTCCCACAATGCATTTAATCATTGAAAAAAAACCTGACTAGTTCCAGAAAGGCGTCATGCCACCCAACTTTTCTGCTTATTTGGAGTAGGTTGACATTCATCCCATCTCTGAGTATGGTATGATTTTAATATTCATTGTGTTCGGGTGTGCAGTCCATTGTATTAAACATGACTTTGTAGAACCAAGGCTGTTCCATTTTAGTGAGCACACACATGCAGTGCCTTGGGATATGCATGAGTGGAATTGCAACATGTAAAATGTTAATAGTGAACGCCACTACCTGTGGCAAAATATAGTGACGTCCACTTTAAGGAATTGATACTCTATGTTAACTTTACTATAGTGATATGAGATATCAATCATGTGTGCTTAATTGGTTAGTGATTAGCTAATTGGTTTATGATTAGCTAGGAATCGGCATAAGAGCAGTCTGATGGAGCATTAAATCAGTCAGCTGTATGTGCTGCTAGCACTGGACAGATGTATATGAATAATATTTACTCCACAAAGTATTCTATCAAAGCTGCAGAAATCTTCAGCAAATTGTATGTATACATACCTGGCTGCTGTGTTGGTATAATCAGAGAAGGTCACCAAGTTTCAATAACATTTCTCTCATAATTCCGCCTCCTCCCTCCTCCCCTCCCTCCTCCCCTCTCTCCTCCCCTCTCTCTCCTCTCTCTTTCCCTCTCCTTTAGATTCCGTGGATTTTATCCGAGGATCGTGGACCTAACGGAGCAGACGGCAAGGCCACATTCAACCCTACTATCGCCGTTTCTCTCATAGTGACCTTATATCGGGTACGCTGACAGTGTATTCTATATACCGTATGTTTCTTCTACTATGTAGAAAGTGATTTTGAGTGCAGAGCAGGGAGTGTGTGTACACCTCACACTCTAGTACTAATTCCCATCATTCGGTGGTTCACAGATGCACCAACTGCATGTATGGTGTTAGTACATGTTGCGAAACATTCAAATTTTGCTTGGTGAACTTTTGAGGGGGGTAGGGAGGGAAGGGAAGGGAAGGGAAGGGGGACGAGGGAGCTACATTTACGTCCACAATCCCCTGGCTTCTATATGCAGTAGTATGTTGAGGATTTAGTTTCATGAGAGTATGTCTGATCGATTGTTCAGAAACATTCTACACTTGTAAATGTTTAGAAAAGAACCATTTTGCATGAAGGCTCGTCATGTACTTGCTTAGTACATAATTAGTGATGGCATTTCCTTCTATTTTTTTTGCTGGTGTAAATTGTGTAAATTTATTTTTGAGAGGCTATGAAGATATAGCAGCATGGTTTAAAAGTCCTAGGTGTTGAGTGTGTAACTATGGCTTTCCTTGTGTGTGTGTGTGTGTGTGTGTGTGTGTGTGTGTGTGTGTGTGTGCATTTGCATGTGTGTGCATGTGCTGTATTTTTATCACTTCAGTTTATCTAGTATCCTGAAGCTATGTGTATAATCAATGATTGAGCTCAATAATTATGTACATATATGGGCAGCCAAGCACACGCACACTACACCAGTACCCCACATGTGACTATAATGTGACAACACAATAGTGTTGTTGTGCAGTCATGTGAGTGATTATTGCTCAACAGATTGGTTGTTGAATGGTTATTTTGCCTAATCTGAATTGTAATTATATACACACACACAGACCAGGTTTCCCTGTTACTTAATAATATAGTATTATTCTTGTTATGCACAGGCTCCAAAGAAAACAACTTTTGAAGAGAAGGAGTACAAATTTTATATTGAAAGTGTAAGTAAAGGCTACAATAATATATTGTGCACACTCGTACTTGTCTTGTGGACAAATCTCCTATTCCCTATTCACCTTGGAGCAATCCTACCTACTGTACTCTGTGTATGCTCAAGATACTGATAATATAATTATGCTCTCTCTCTCTCTCTCTCTCTCTCTCTCACTTGCTAGGACGGTCCTGGTGGTAAGAAGATTCTTGCTTCCTTTACCTGTGATATGGCGGAGTATGCAGCTGTCCCCAGCTCATCGTAAGTCTGCACATAGTTAGTTACCTTGTCCTACCCCTTCCGCTTGCTTGCCGTGAACTGAACTGCTTGGGACGGGAATGCAATCCAGTGCCTATTGTGCTGTATAGATATCTATATAGTGCAATTGTATGACTCTGGTACGTACAGGCTTAAGGTGGTGCAGCTTCTTTGTACACTTTTGCATTGGTGTCCTGACTCTAAAGGAGGCATCCTTATTTCAAGTATTAGCTTGATATGCAAGCTAGTAGATGGAACCACATGCTTAGAGTTCCTGAGGTCCCTTCTTATTTCGTAGCCAGTTTGTACACTTCTCTATTTAGCTTGGACTCAGAGGAGCTAGCGCTCAGCTCCATATATCAACAGTATTACACTTCTCTACATATGTATTTAGCTTGGACTCAGAGGAGCTAGCACTCAGCTCCACATATCGACGGTATTACACTTCTCTGCATATGTATTTAGCTTGGACTCAGCACTCAGCTCCACATATCAATGGTAATACCTATGTAGAGTGGTCCCACAGTTGGCTTCTTATGAGCATGTTATTTACTAAATACAGAGCTATTGGACTGTGTTCATGCATGCACATACATGTACTTGTTTGTATGCAGACATTGGCATAACATGCTATATTTGTTTTGATGCTCGGTCGATCATTACTGCAGCGAGTTTATAAAACTAGTCAACCATAATTGAGCCTGGACATGATGTTTTAGGATGTAGTACAGATGTACTGTTTGTATCACATCAACATCCCATTTGCAGGCAGCTGCCAATGTTTCCTGACTATATATGCACACGTGTGCGTGTTAACTTTTAATAGTCAGTTGTAGCAATACAAGTGTACGAAATGGAGACGGTTTATGTGGTGTTTTGAACTTGGACTGAGAGAGAGAGAGAGAGAGAGAGAGAAAGAGAGAGAGAGAGAGAGAGGGAAAGGGGGAGTGGGAGGGAGGGGCCCCAGTTGGTATTTATTGTTAAAGTTTTACTTGGCAAAGTGAAGCTGAAGATAGTACAGAAATAACCAACAGTAGTTGTTTTGCTCATTATACTTACTATTCCCAACTACTTTTGTGTAAGTTTAGTGTTTGATTAACTGTTACCGTCTGTTACTACAGTGTGCTACTATAGCAGCTGACAAATGTTGTAAGTGTGCATGAGTGCATGTCACTAGTGCCACATGACTTGTTTCTTGACAGAATATATGTTACTGTGCGTGTCGGATATGTGGGTAAATTGTATGTACGTGCACATGTTATGACCAAGGGCTTATAGACTCCTTTAGGAGTCTATAAGCCCTTGTTATGACTGAGTTGCTTATGAGCTTTTCTTCTAACAATATGCTTCTCTAAATTTTTGTAAGCACTCACATGCACTCAACATCGTAACATACTGTACAATAACTTGTTCAACAAAATCCTTTCATACACACACACACACACACACACACACACGTAACATGCAGTATGTGAGTTGGTATGTACAAATTGTGCTAATGAATCTATGCACATCAACTTTTGACAAACACAACACCTCAATTCTCGCGTTTTTGTGACAGGATTAGTTAGCTTTCAGTGTAGTTTCTGTAACAGTTATTGTGTATCTAACATGATTCCCACGATATTAATGTACATGTGTGTGATAGTACATTATAGTATAGATAGATGTACATTGTGTGTACATGTATTCCTACAGCTAGTGCACTCACACTCTCACACACACACACACCTCCCACAGAGAAGCTTTGGACATGACCTTCAAGTGTGTCTCTAAGAAGGTCAACAAGGCCGTGCTGGGGATCACCGTGGCGTCGCAGTACCTCAAAGAAGGCAATTCACTGGACGATGACATGCAGAGCACGTACAGTGCTGTGAGCATGGGTCAGGAGAGCTTGGACTTTGATGAGGATGACGACGATGATAGTGGAGAGGGACATGGACAGTCGAGGGCAGCTGTGTGAGTCAGAGGATAGCAGATACTTAGTCTGGCCAGGTAGACCCTTTTCCCTTTCTCCAAGTTATTATATTGAGTTGGTCTAGCTGGTCAGACTGTAAAGCTACAGCCACTATTATTATTATTTAGTATTACGTTTGTGCACTGAGCAAGTGCAACATTGTAAGCTTTTGCATTCTCATTTCTCATTCCATGGATACAGGAATGGAATCAATCATTTGTCTCCGGTGGAAGAGGAGCCAGGAACTCAAGGTCAGTGTACAAGTTAATTGTTGTTACTTGTTTTATGTGCTCACTGTTGCCCAGTGGAACCTCTCCATATAAGGACACCAAAGTGTCTGCGGTAGAGAGGTGCCACTGTATATCTACATGAGAAGGAGCATAGAATAATGGTGGTGTGGGGTCTCATTCCAGATTCCAAAACTAGATTCCAAACTTGGGAATCAAACACAGAGATTTTAGAATGGGACTTATCCCACTGACATCATTCATTAGTGCTAGTTTGCTTGTGGCTGCATGTGGTGCATTGGTGTGATTTCATGATCATGTGTGTGCCCGTGTGTTGTGTGTGTCTGCATGCAAACCACTGTGATGATGTCAATGGATAATCTCGTTCTTTCTCTCTCCCTCCCTTCTTCCTCCTCTCTCTCTCTCTCTCTCTCCCCTCCCCCCTCCACCAATACATGCTCCTTCTCACTAGATCCGGTAGTTGCGAGTGCACATAAGGATTCCTTGATTGTGTTGGGTAATGGAGAAGAATTGAAACGCAATGCGATCCCCGACACTGCCCCCTCTAAACCACCTCGTTCGGGAAGCTTCAAAGTGCATGATATTGTCAACCAAAAAGAAAGTGGCAATCCTTCAAACAACCAACAATCCGAAAAGTCGGAGGCACGCAATGAAATCAGTACAGCCATAGCATCATCAGGAGGAGCAGCAACTGTTAAAGTTCAAGATCGGCAGGGTGGAGTAAAAGAGAGTGGTGCCCCTGTAATTAAGGTTTCAGACAGCCTTGGCTCTGTGCCTGCTGAAAGCATTGAAGCCTCTAATGAGAGTCAGCGTTTGGAGAATTCCTTGCCTGTAGTGCGTGAGAGTGAAGCTCCTGCCAAAGCTATTCAGAATGGCCATTTACCATCCGATATTGTTGTACACAAGACAAAAGATGGTGATGAACGGAGTGGTGAAGTTCAGGCTGAAGCACAAGAGAAAGAGGTACAGAATCAAGCTGACAAATGGGATCACGATGCTACACAAGTTCACGGTGAAAAGAAGGGTGGTATGGAAGTGCAGAATCATGCTGAGACACAAGTCCACAATGGTGTACACAGTCATGACAAGGAGCAGACCCAGGATATGACACCAAATCAGAGCAAGATGAAAGACGAACCAGAATCCACCAGATCAATCACTGCTACTGCTAACACGACCACCACCACTACAACTATGACAATGGAAAATTCAACTGAGAAAACTACTGCCAATCAAATCAATGAGTCCCATTCCAATTCTACTACCCCCAAAGAATCAGAATCAAAACCCGATACCAGTGTTGTTATGGAACAGCAGCCGACTCGCAAGAGCTCTTTTGGTACAAGCAAAAACTTCCGCGCTGAGGACTCGCTTTTTGAGACAGCCCTGCTTCTTGGTAAGCTATGCAGCTACCAGGTCTTTGCGCTTGAAATCAGAATTAAACCTCATCCCCAGGCTCTTTCTCAGCTGTTCTCATTTGCTTGGTATTTTAAGTCCAGGCTGGGGATTTTGAGTTTGTCCCCAGGCTCCATCTTCATTTTAGCTAGCCCACCAGGAGGCTGTTTTTTTGCAAGTTGCTCGATAGCTTCTAATCTATATGTATGCCTATAGATAATGTGCTGAAAAAGAAATAATTATACACTTTTACTCTATCTCTCTCTACATGCATACACACATACACACTCTACTAGCTGAAGTAGATTCAGTGCGGGAAAGGCCAGCACAACCTGCAGCTAGTGCAACAGAAGGCAGACCACGACGAAAGACGGTGGACTCCAAAGATGTCTACAAGGCTCCGCCTAATCCCTACTTGGAACAGGAAGAACCTGAACCTCCCTCTCCCCCCGTCTTCCCCACACAGGAGTGGTTAGGGGATGTACCTATCATTGATTGCTTTGATGAGGCCCAGTCCAGAAAGAAACTGGACGGTGCTGATCTCATAGGGGTGAGTTTGATGGAGACTAGGGCACAAAAAAGCTTAAATTGGAGAATACATACACAGTCAAGGGCCTTTAGGAGTCTATAAGCCCTTGATATTACGTGCTTAATGATTTGTAGGTTAATACAGTGTAGATTTTTTGGAGAACACTCAAAATCAAACTTCTGACATTTGTCCCCTTGCAGCTGTACTTTTCTGCCAGTTGGTGTCCTCCTTGCCGGAGATTTCTGCCCAAATTGATCTATTTCTACCACCAGCTAAAGCAGCACAACAAGTCCTTTGAAGTCATCTACCTCTCGAGTGATAAGTAGGTCTCTCTCTCTCTCTCTCTCTCTCTCTCTCTCTCCTTGCTTAAATGTCTTTGTTTTTTTATTCTTGCAGCTCTAAGCATGATATGATGAAGTACATGGTGGAACAACAGATGCCTTGGGTGGCTATCGAGTATGGAAGCCAGATTGCTGAAACACTCAAAGCCAGGTTCAAGTGAGTTTGTTGCAATGGCAACCCATACTAGTTCACGCAGAAAGTTCAATGTGTCTCTTAAACTTTGTAGTGTCAAGGCCATTCCCCTTCTAACTATTGTGTCTACAAAGGGAGAAAAGGTCAGTTCATTGTCTAGTAGTATAGTAACACACAAGGGAAGTGATGTAGAGCTCGTTAACCGGAAGCGGAAGTCAAATCATGTATAAATTTTTCGCGCGTATCGCGCTAAAACAGAAATCGACTGTGCCCTTGAAATTCGTTACCGGTATCTATCCTTCATGATCTTTGTAGCGTAGTAGATATAGAGTAGATAAAAGCAGTCTCGTGTAAGACAGACAGTCCTAATATAGCTAAGCATTGTCAGTCAAGAAGTAGCTAGCTAGAGATTGAGTAAGTAGAGAGAGAGTAATAGTATGGAGAACAAGATTGTTGAAGCTGTTAGAGAGAGCGTGGAGGCGCTGAGGAGCTCCCTCCTTGAGGAGCTGTGGCAGCTGCGCTCCAGGGTGGACCTGATGGAAGAGAAGCTAGACTGTGTCATGCTGGCTGCAGCTGCTAATGCCAGCTCTAGGCTACACCAGTACCAGGATGCTGATGATGACAGTGATGTAGGTCAAACAATGATCTTGTGTTATTCTGCTACTAGGCTAGCCTCATCCCCCTTGGAGATGAGGCTACAGTAGTGCAGCCTCACAGTGGTTTTAGTGCTAAAATTTTCTTTTTTGCTTACATTATGTACAGTGTATCCCACAGTTAGGCTGCAGGCTAGTAGCCTCATCCCCAGGCCCTTTCCAGCTTTTCAGCATGCAATATTGAACAGCTGGGAAGGGCCTGGGGACGAGGCTACCTGGCTAGCAGTGCACAGATCTCTCAGGTGTCCTTGGCCTCTCTTCTCTCTATCTAGTATAGAGGTCTCTACAGTTTTACAGCTGATGTGTAAACTTGATGTGCCTTTGCAAAAAGGCTTGAGTGTACAAAATTAGCACTTTGTTGAGTGTGTTCCCTAGGCTATGAAGTGTACATGGCAGGCAGCAGCAGTGCATGGTGAGGGTATTAGATAATACCCCTTGCCACCTGCCTTCTGGATAGTCTTGCTAATTCTACATACTCCTCCTATGGTCAAACGAGAAACTCTGAGAGACTGATTTGCACCATGTTTAATATCAATTAGGTCAAGAGTGTTGATTACATACATGTGTTGAATCAATGTGCTGATGATAGAAACACTAGTGGTTTCTCTAGGTATGTACATAGGCTACATGTATCATACTGTATATTCATTTGATGCATGTGGTGTTAAAAAAAATTGACTATTGCCAAGATGTGTAATTTGTCCAGTGACCATACTGATACTGGGGTTATGTTGATTTATTCGGTTGACCCCACAAATTGTGCCTAAGGTTGGTGGTATCTGTAATAAGATTATTATTTTGAAGTGCAGACACTCCTGTGTGTGAAATTTGATTTTAAAAAATCAGTCATGCTGGGTCAGTGTAATAATTAGCATTCATGCTCATGGTACACTGAGCCTGGAATGCTCACAATCTCAAAATAATTTTGACTGGTTTTGTGTGAGTGTTTCACGATAATCTCATCACACTCCAGATTGAGGAGTCTGCGAAGAAGGCAGTGGAGGGAGCCAACACAGCATCTTCTGCCGTCAAGCTTTACAACAAGTGGCAGAAACTTTTGGCTCCAGAGAGCGAGAATGAGAGTGGATCGGACGTGACAAATGTGGTAGTGGATGGAGGAGAAGGCAAGGAGAAGAAAGGTCTGCTACACAAGGTTAAGAGCCACATTCGAGGCAAGAGCAAGGGTGATAAGAGTGGAGAAATGGTGAGTATGTGTGTGTGTGTGTGTGTGTGTGAGAGAGAGAGAGAGAGAGAGAGAGAGAGAGAGAGAGAGAGAGAGAGAGAGAGGGAGAGAGGTGTTAGTGGGTGTAAACAGGTGCTTTGGTGTTTATTTTGTGGATTCTGTGTAGGCCAGCAGTGAGTTTATTGCCCTTCTGGTGAGATTGTGCAATCTCTCTAGCTTCCCACTCACCAAGGATATTGCACATGAGAGAAACCCATCCAATTTCCTTTTGCCTGACAAGCTTAAAAGCTTAGCAAAGCCCACTAGCTGTGTGTGGACATAGTGGCTTCTTTCCACTAGCCTAAGCAGGTGGCAAATACAGGTACCTAGCCACAAAGTGCAGATTTGCTTCACCGCCTTTCACACAAAGAGGACACACCACAATGAAATTATTATGTGAAAATATCAGGGTACTTAGTTGTAAACAGATCAATTACTCATCCTTAATCAACTTGTGGGTAATTTAGTGACAGAGGAGTTAACATTGTTTTGTTAATTTGCAGTCAGAGGGTGATCATGGTGATGCATTGTCTGAAAAGTCAATAGAGGGATCCAGTGAAACAGTGAGTTTATTGGATTATTTTGGGTAGATGTTAAATTAATAATGGGCGATAATTCATGTGTTGTGTTGAAGGAATGTCAGCCTATGTGCATGTCTCATGACTCCCTACGTGTGTAAATCTCTCTCCCTCTCTCTCTCTCTCCAGGAAAAACAACCAGAGGAGAAGATGAGAACGGTAAATGACAACAATAAGGATAATAAATTCTTTCCCCTTTTGGTACCAGTTCCTGTAAGAGGTGTATTCTCTCCATTTATATATATACCACTACCCTATTACATATAATAGTATGTCAAAGTATGCATTATCCACAGTTGTAGAAGTCAGGTGTTGGTCTCCTTTACTGTAAAATGTACTCCATGATCTTTTCAAACTAGACACAACACATTGGAGTGGCTCTGCAGCTGTGCTATATATTAAGCATGTGGCTATTGTAGTGTTGGTAGACACGCCTACATGTATACTAAGTATAGGCATGGCCATTTAGTTGAAGCATCTCAGCAATTTGTCAACAATCCCCATGAGAAAAATTTTAATGGCGTGTTTGCATATTCTCATGTGCCCAAAAGCCCACACTGATCACAGCATTGCTTCTGCTACATTGACATATACATGGACGTCATGGTAACATCTACCACTTGCTCTAGAGTACTCTTGCTACTTTGTGACGTAATAAATTGCCGGGGAAAACAGCTTTGAAGAGAATGAATGCAGGCGTATTCGTAGAGCTACATGCTGAGAAAGCCTAGATGCTGGTAGCTTAACAACGTGATGCCAAAGTATTTAATACCATGTGGACTGGCATTCATGATTGCATTATGCTGTATACATCTGTATTTCCTCAGGCCCTAGGGAGAGGTAGTGTATGCTAGACATTGCAGAGTCCCTCCCTCCTCCCCCCCCCCCCCCCCAGCCCACTCCGATGATAAATCTTGCACGAAACTCTGTAGCATACATTAGTTATTGTTCATCACTCACGGTGGGTGTGTATGCTCTCTTTGATACAGAAATCTAAGGGATCACGGCACAAATCATCAGCTCTAGAGCAGCTGGAAGAGAAAGATGAGCGAATCCGTCACCTGGAGGCAGTGAACATCACACTCAAGCAGACCAATGATGACCTCAATGAAGAAGTGGCTGAGCTGAGAAGACAACTCAATGAACAATCAGAAAAAGTAACTACCCTACTAGAATATCATATTCTAAATTCTATGAGATATCTACTCATTTTTTTTAACTGGCTTGTGATTATTGATTACCAGTATTATAATTTTTATTGCAGGTCAGGAGCCTAGAAACTACACATCAACGTTTGGAAGACGAGAAAAGAACTCTTAATGCCCACATGAATGTGAGCTTCTTGCTTCTCTCTCTTTCTCTCTCTCTCGACCCTCTAACCATAATTTTCTCCTGCGCATTTCAGATTCGAGGTTGGCTGTTCAAGCGTGGAGCGAAAGGGCCGACTGCTAATGTATGGAGAAGGAGGTACTTTCGCTGTGACCAAGGCTCTAGAATATGCTACTACAAGAACTCTGGCGAGAGCACTCCACAAGGGTAAGAAGATGGTTCTGACTCTCTTCACCCCTTCCACCCCCAACAAACACGGACACACATACACGTACATACACAAGCACAAACACAAGTACATGCAACCTTAGCAGCTTTTCCTGAACGAGAGGATGCATACAGATTGAGTTGCGACTAATATTAGATTTTGGTCATGTTGTCATGACTTCCAGCTGCTATTGATTACGCCAGTCCTACCTATACACTCAGCAAACATCAAAGATACTATGCATAGTGACACAGCAAAATTTTTGGTGATTCAGTGTCTGTGTTTGTTGACCACAGCTGATAATCCCCCTGAGCACATGAGTGAGGGTCAAGGGTAGGTCCTTCCTTGAGATTGTCAAGCAAAATGGATTTGCAAGGAGTGCATTACTATTCAATTCATGCAGGGAGGAAAGAAAGAAAAATTGTTCTTCCTTCACCTCCACAGAAATGAGTTGGTGTTGGGGAGTCTGTTTACGCACGGAGTCATCCTTTGCTAGTGTTACAGTTCACCTTGTACCAATTTGCACCCTCCTTGCTCAACCCAAAATGTTGATGCATTAGAGAACTAAAATGAGGAAGGAAGGCATGATTGTTTTGTGTCACTGTGGCCAAATGCTAGGTGTGGTCGTGGCAAATGTAGTTCCAAAAGTGCTTTTACATGTGTACCACCTCTTGATTCTTAAAGGCCCCTAGACACCTGTGTGGCTCTGCCTTTTTTTTTTTACATGTTCACACAGCCTGTTTGCCTGAGCAGGCCACTGGGGTGGTTTCCCCTAGAAACTGACGTGGGATTAGTTGTGGAGGATGAACCTACTGACCTTACACATGCTTACTTGGAGCTATGTGAACATGTTATACTTATCGACTAGTGTGACTGTGTGTGTGTGTGTGTGTGTGTGTGTGTGTGTGTGTGTGTGTGTGTGTGTGTGTGTGTGTGTGTGTGTGTGTGTGTGTCTCTGTCTCTGTCTGTCTGTCTGTGTTTGTGTGTGTCTGTGTGTGTGTGATCTTGACTTTATCTTGTGCTCATGCAGGTTCATAGACCTTGATAAGGTGCTCAGTGTACAAGAAGTGAGTGCTGCACAGCAGGACAAGAACCATTCCACCTTCTTGGTTCAGTGTGACGGTCGGACATTCCAGCTACAGGCACACGATGAAACCACCATGAGAAAGTAAGTGCCATCCTGTTTAGAATAGTATCCCCCTTGATTAAGCAACTGACGACCATTTCCAACTCTGTTCTAGGTGGATGAATGCCATAGAGTACCTTAAGAACTACCGACAAACGGGCGGAGCTGCATTATTGACGTAATTAATACATCTACACAAACACTTCCATGGCAACACCTATTGTTTATATCTGTGTGAGTGAATGTTATTATTAATTGGTAACTTGAAATAAAAAAAATTGGCTGTTTTGTTGTTTTATGTATATGTGTGTGTGTGTTGGTTATTGCAAATATTCTGTTGTTGTTATATCCATGTTGATTGTATTGGTTGATAGATTTGATATTGTACAATGTCATGCTGTGCTGTTTGTGAAACAGGTTGATTATGGTGAGCCTGCTGGTGGTGGTGTGAAATAAAATTGATGATTTAGAACCTGTCTATTCAAGCTAGTGCCTTAGCTAAGTCACTAATCATCATCATCCACTGCCTCTCCCTTCTTCAATTTTGCAATTATTCCTTTTAGTCTCGCTATCTCTTTGTTGTCAGCATTCTTCGAAGCATCGTTTGTGATGAGTTTCACGCGAGCTGCATAGGTCAGCGATATCACTGTCTCCTCAGCGTTATAGTCAGCTGGACTGATGTTCACAAACATGAGAGTTTTTGCATTGCCACCGAGTGAGTCCTGCATGAGCATGGTCAGTTTGTTGTTACGATAGGGGATAAAATCTTGACCACTTGAGAGAGCGCTAATCACATCACCGAGGGCACTCAAACTCTTGTTGATTGATTGAGCTTCCTGTATTAAGTATATACAAGGTGTAAAAAAAATTATTGCAAAAACTAATGTGTGTATGTGTGTCAGTGAAAGGCAGATGAGTGTGTATGGATAGGAGATTGTGAGAGAGAACTACCAAATTCTCACCCTGAGCTGTTCGGGAGTTGCTCCTGTTTTGGACGCCCTCTCAGAGCCTGCCAAATCCACAATGCTCAACTGTGGTACACAATGTCATAGTCAAGGTATTAAATGTCACACACAATTGCACAAGGTCCATAGTTCTTCCTACAACTTGTGTGTAAACAGTGCAACATACCTTTCCTCGATGTACAGTGCCGTTAGTAATATTTGTACTCTCAATGACAATACCGACAATCAAATGAGACCTTGAACTCTCAGCATTCATCTCTAAATATGTAAATTGGCATGACGGGGTCAAATTATTGGCCCTTAATTAAGTCAAAACAAATCAAATTCGGTTGCCCTACTCACTTGTTGATGACACATGCCTGTTCTTGGAGCCAAGCTCGAAAAGTTCCATCAGTCCAGTTGCTGAGTCAGCATGGTGAACAACAGCTCCGTTGACCATAACCAAGCCCTAATAACAGGATATGACTAGTTAATTAACTGCAGTTAATAAAACTATTATTACCTTTTTGTCCTTCTTGATGTCCAATTTTGGAGGGTGAGCAGTGGGGTCAAGGAAGTAGTAATACGATTTGCTGTCAATTTAATATTAAGCATCTACACGTAGTGTTAATTTAATTAGGAAATTATAATAATTCTGGGATATTTCTTTGTGTGAGGTTTGGAAGAGGTCCAAGAGTTTGTCGTTGTACAACTCCAACATGTAGCAGCTGATGCCAAAATTAAACTTGCTTCTGCAGTTTTGAATAAGTAGGGGAGAAGTATTGACACAAAATTTATATTGCAAAAGCTGTGTGCAAATATTATTGTAGTATTGGGTGTGTGCATGGTGTGTGCTTTGCCAAGATACTTGTTAGCATCCACCAGTTCATAGATGGTCTCAAATGCCCGTGGGGCAATGCCGGGAGCCACTATCTGATTGTTGCCATCCTTTCCACCAATCATGGTGTAGGTCTTACCACTACCAGTCTGCCCATAAGCAAAGATACACACGTTGTAGCCATCAACAGCTGACTGAATTAGATTCTAGGAACAGAAAGCCATAATATTATAATGATATTCCACAACTAATCCCAAACTAGCTATCTCAAATCCAGGTGAATCCATTCCAGTGTCACCTGCTCATGCAGGCACACCTACTGTATCTGAAGACTGAATCGTGCAAAACCCAGAGCCACTGAGGTACTTGCCTAGCCTTGTGAATTAGGGATGGATTGTAGGTTAAAATGCATACCTTAGTGTCTTCAAAAACTTTTGCCTGTGAATGTTCTGGAGTAAAGACCTGGTCGAATTGAAACTCCTTCACTCCTTTTGTGGTCCTAACATTCAGAGTGTACTCATCAGGGCTCTCAATGACAGAGTAGTTATTCTATAGTCAAACATGATGATATTATTATTGCTAACGGTCGCTAGTAATTAACTTAATAAAGTGGTTACCCTGGCTTTCTCAGAGCTACTCAGTGGCCTGGCTCTGCAGTAAACTCGAATCTTTCCCTTCATGTCCTCAATGAGGTTGTAGTATTTCTTTCGGAGGATTCGCTCACTGTTGTAGTTGTCTGAGAGCGTCTTGATTTCGGCTGACTGCTTTTTTACCTCTTGTTCTAGCGCCTTTGCCTTCTCGGCTGCTTCAACAGCATTCTAAAATGCAATAGCACAGTGTTATGTCACATACAATTACAGTGTATGAAGTGTGGCTATATAAGGCAAGTGAGAGGCGGCTTTTGGCTAATAAAACTGTGGCAGCACACGTCTTGCTATATACTTGTCCAATGCATGTACATGAGTTTATCAGTCACAAGCCATATTAAACCAAATAGTGCAGGGTTATACAAGAACAGTGAGAGGCAGCTTTGGGCTAATAAATAATAATTATTGTAGGAACAGTGTTCGCTAGCAGTGCATGAAATTTTTTAGCATTCTTCAAAGTTTCTATCCATATTATTATTACCTTTGCAGCATTTGATAACTTTTGGAATTCGGCATTTTTCTCTTTCATTTCTGCAACCAGTTTATCATTGTCCTAAAAGGCAAAAGTTAATTGTGCAGTATATGTACAGATGTGTATGATACCTTTTTCAATGCAGTGAGTTCCGAGTCAGTTATTTTCAACTGTGCTTGGATCTTCTCCAAGTTTTTCTTTGCAATTTCATTCTGTTTGCCCAAGTCTAGAAATAATTATTATGTTAATCATTGACTACATCAATAATATTACTCTTAATTCACCTTTTATTTCTTTCTCTTTCTTCTTGAGTTCTCTTTTCTGTAAAATCAAGATATTTTTTAAAGAATTTTATTAATTTTAAGGCTCTTCTTACATCCTCCACAGAACCACCTCCTCCTCCTCCCCCAGCTGCTCCCTTTGATGAGGTCTTCAACTCCTTTTGAAGTGATTTGATTGTTGTCTTGTCAGCCTATTAAGGGAATAGCTACAGTCTTGTTTTTGATTCCAAGCATACTGACCTGTTGTTGCTTTTTAAAATTATTGACTTGTTGTCGTAGTGTTTTCAACTCTTCTTGTAATTTAGGATCACCTTGGCTGGACTAAATTATTATCAATTGAAGGTGACCACAAGTGCTAAATGTTGTATATTAGACTTACTGCCTGTGAAGATGCTCCTTGCTGTGATGACAGTTTGACAGCCTGATGGGTTTTTGTTTGCTCCTTTGCTTTTGAAACTCCTTCAGAAAGAATCTGCTCTTTGAGGGCTACTTCAATACTCCCTTCTTCCTCCATCGCTGGTAGTTCCTCAGCTCCCTCAACCTCCTGGTCCTTACTCTCATCGTCTTCATCATCAAATGCTTCATCTCTTGTCTCATCTTCTTGTTCTTCATCCAACTCCACATGACTCTCATCTGCTAAGGTTGCTGGGGGCTCTTCTTCACCCACGGTTGCTGCCACTGAGGTAGCTGACACACTTGGAGCATCATCTTTTCCTTCCAATACTTGAGCTTGGTCCTCCAATGTCTGTGAAACAGATGTAGTGTCTTCCTCTTTTGAAGGCTGATCTTTTGTGACGGACGGTTTTGTTTTTTGGATGGAGGGAGTGGGAATTGAGCCTTCTGTTGTTTGCAATAGTTGCATCAGTTTGAGTTTGTGTTCCAGATCCAAGAGATTTGAGTTGATTTCTGCCAATCTTGTCTCTTTTTCACTAACAGATTCATCTATGTTACTGCAAACATATCTATCTAGTGTAAGCTTGTATGTATCAAACATTCAATACAATTTACTTGTCATTTGTTGCTTCTCCCTCCTCTGTCAGTTCATCTCGCTCTGATTTCAATGTGCTAATTTCATTCTTGATTTCCCCAATTCTCTCTTCCAGTGCATCTCTCAGCCCTGGTTCTGAACCCACCAATGTCACCATGGATTGGAGCTTGACTTGAGCCCGTTGAAGCTCCTGTAATAATTTCGATGAAACAGGGAGGGAATAAATTAATTCAAAAGGGCTTAGGTGTAAACCTAAAGGTGTACACGAGCACCTTTTGTGCTCTTCCAATCTTCTTTTTCAGCTGTATTTCCTCCGCATGGCTAAGCTGGGAATCAGACTTCTCTGCTTTCATCTTAACTCTGCAGGAATTTCACCCCACCAACATGCACGATAGCTGCAAGCTGAGACTATACTCTACATTAAATGACACCAACCTTGATTGCTTGAATTCTTCAGGACGAGCCAACAATGGCACAGCCTCCACCTGTTTGCTGACAATGACCTTTGTATCGTTTTCCGATGCCCTCTCAAGTACTAAACTTTCCTCCAGCTCCTTCAGCTTTGCCTGTCGCTCGGCCAGCTGTTTCCCCAGCTCCTCCATCATCTGCTCATGCTGAGCTTTCTCCTTTGCCAGCTTCTCCTCTGCTGTCTGTTCAGCTTGTCTAACCATGCTACTGCATTTGGTTTGCATGGAGTATATCTCCTGCTGGGCTTCATTTTTGTCTGAGATAATTATTATTGTGTGCAGGTAACAATATCAGTAGAAGTGTTAACAAGTGTGAGTGATTAGAAAGTGTGCTGTTTCTCTCCTAATTAAGTTAATTTCCTGATTGTAGGTTATTACTAACACCAAGAGATTGTCAACACTAGTTAGTACAATCAGTGTAGCTAGTTACCTTCCTCCCTCTTTCTCCTCTCTGCCTCAATTCTTTCTGTTAGCTCCCTGACAGTTTTCTCCTATCATTTTTTACACATGCCAAATACATACAAGAGTAAATTGGGTAACTAATCTATTGGCTACATTACTTTTTCCAGTTTCATGTTCTCCACCCCTTCATTGAGTTGCTGATAAAGACCTTTGTTCTCAAGCAAAAGGTTCCTATTACTGTTAGCTAAACTCTGAAAGACAAAAGAAGACTGTGTTGAAAAGATAGTAATTCTTTATTATTTCTTGACTTGCATTTGCTGTTCCTTCCCAGTATTCCTTCATCTTATCCATCTCCTCTTGCAACAGTTTCACCACTTGCTTGTAGACTGCCATCTTGGATCCATGTTGTTTCTTTAATTGCTGAACATATTCCTTGTACTGGACCTAACAGTATAGCTGGTTGATCAAATCTCATTTAGAACATTATCTTCCTTACCTTTGATTCTTCTTCAATTTCCCTATAAGCACCCTGCATGCGCTCTACAAGATCAATATGCTCCTCCTTCATCCGTTTCATATCATTAACCACCTTTATCAAAGTATATAAGACATCGGTACTAATAGCTCGTGCAATTATTGCATTTTCTGTTAATGCAAGACATACCCTGGCTAGTGCATCTTGAGCAGATGCTAGAGGTATGTAAGGCTGGTGCTCCACAGAGTGAGGTATCTCGATGGCCATTGCAGTTGTATCCAAAACGTCTTCTTGTGGTCCGTTGATTATCTCACCAGTTGCTTTTTCCACGGCCACACCAGTATCACTAACAAACACGTCAGGTGTGCCTAACAAGTGTAAAAGAAAAAAAAAATAGGTAGAGATTGGAGTGCCATAAAGCTAGGGATGATCGAGATTCATGCCTACGCATTTCACCTCTTCCACTAGTAATGGAGTTTGTAGCATCATCAGCTTCTTCTGTCGACAGACCAGGGTAGATACGACCTTTTGATCTTCCGAAGAGTGACCTCGTCCCCGAACTGGTCAGACTGGTCTGACTGTTTGCTAGTGAGTTGGGTGGGTCCTTGTATTTCTGTGGTTCCCATGCATCTATCATAAGAGGTATTCATTAAATTCATTTTGCAATCGCATGAATATAACAATCTATGTATTAATCTACTGGGGATGCACTCAAAACTGCTATAGAGAGGTTTTGATACCATGCAGGCTATCTGCCTCTATTAAACTTACTGACGGAAGAGGAGATTGAGTGTGTGTCCTTCTTTTCATCATCGTCATCATCATCACTGAGTGGAGCAGGAGCGATCTTTGCCCTGGATCTACCCAACCAGTTATAGGGCAGTGCTGATTTGACTCTTCGTTGACCAAAGCTTGATTCACTCTCATTGTCTTCGTCAAGTTCACCATTCCACTGACTTCCTGCAAAATTAATATAAAAGTGTAATATTCATCATTTCTTGTAGCCTCGTAGTATCTAAGCCTTTCCATATTTTTCGCGTGAAACGTCGAAATATATGAGAAGGTCTGGGTAATTACTTTTGTGCAGATTTCTCTGTTTCTTGTGCTGTCTTACCGCGCATGCGCAGACTCTGCTCACCTAAAACAGCTCCCCGAGGAACCTTCAAACTCAGGTGAGCCTTGATTGTTTCCAATTCTTCTCCTAGAGGCTGCACTCCCTTTCTCCTCCTACTGCGGGCTGATGTGACCGCTGCCGATTTCACTCGGCGCTGACCGCTTGATGGAGCGTGCGGCGGGCGCTCTAGGAAAGTCAAGCGATCTCTGTGCGGTAGAAGCGAGCCTTGATCGTCCGTAGTTGTACTAATGCTGCTGCTTCGAGACCTCAGAGACACTCTATCGTCCTCGTTTGGCTGTAGGAAGACGCTGTCTCTTTCGAATTCATCGGGAATGTAGTCTGTGCAAAAAAAATTGCGTGCAAATAAAGATTATCTTGCGATAGAGCCCTCATTGTCGTACTTGGATCTTGGAGAGATAGGGCGCTCCTCGAACTGTCAGACAGCAAGTACCGCTGGTCCGAGTCCATAGCTATCTGCTACTAGGCTGCAAATTGCAGTGGAATGAGCCGAGGTGTGAAGATGCGGTATGCACGCAAACTACCAGCTCCACCCATTTTGTGCATAGTCGTTTGGCCACGCCCACTCGAACCACGCAGCGCAGCTCGAAGCTAGGTCGAAGAAGGTCAAACGTCATGCAACGTAGCCAACGATAACATTCGACTGCACCGCTGAAATGCCCAGGGACGAGGTAAAGCGCAGAGAAAGGTCGAGAACGAGATCTCGAAGTCGTTCAAGGAGTCCAAGAACGAGAAGAAAAGATAAGGACAAGGGCAGAGAAAGAAAACGACGGTATTTCTTATTAATGCCCATCATACAGTTATGACGTTTGTGTGGCGCCATAGATATTTATAGATACCACATATCAACTGTATACACGCTTCCCTCATATTAGCTGTATGTAGCGCAGTCTTAGTTGTCTATGGTAAGACCACCATTCAATCTTTCGGATCAAGTGGCAAGAATGGCACCGTGAGATTTTCAACCATAGAAGGTACCCGGAACTTAAACCCTGTCACGATTGCACGCGAAAATTTGAGGTGCCGTTTATGCCACTTAACCCAATCTTTCCTCAAAAATTTCTGTCACCTGTACAGTGCTGTTTTAATATGTGTACTATCATGCTATAGGAGTCATAGATATGAATCATCAGAATCAGACAGCCGCTCTCGCTCAAGATCCCTTTCCCGTTCTCCTCGAGAGAAGGGAAAGAGAAAAGAAAAACGAAGCAGAGAGAAGGGTGAGTCCAGCAAAGAGGAGAGACAGCTGCGCAAGGAGAAGGACGAGAAGAAGTAAGTTACTATGTTTGCTCAGTAATTAGGTATCTTACATAGTCCATGATTTAGGCTCAAAATTGGTGGTATGGATATACCACAGCTGCACTATGTACCCAAGACCTAACTAGTCATATCAATGTCATGTTTCTTTTGAGGAATTTCCACCATATTATCACCTATTCTGATGTGGCAGCTGCTTTCTGTGTATGATTCAGTGCAAATGATATTGTACATTTAAAGGAGGCAGAAAGATCTACTGAAAGCACTGGAGACACCAGAGCAGAAGAGAGCAAGGAGGTTGGCTAAGAAACAGGAGAAGCTAAGACGACAGCGACAGAAAGAAGGATGGAATGAAGACTACCTGGTTAGCTAAATGCAGTCAATGCCTGAATCTTTCTTGTAATTTTAACTTTTTGTTTGATTTTTCTGTAGGGCTACACAAATGCAGATAATCCATTTGGTGATCATCACCTGCTGGAGAAGTTTGTTTGGGACAAGGTATATGATCCATTACTTCTTTTACCACCCCTAGTTCTCGTGGTAGATTTACCTTTTCTATGGTTCTCATAAGGTGCTGGTATGGTTTTCCATAAATTTGTGATTGGTTGTGAAACCAATCTAGATTAGCAGCTAAGTGATTTTGTTCATGTATCGTATTCTATGCATAGACGGAGGAACCCATTGGGCTTTGGGGCTGAAGCCCCCCCCCCCCAAGACTAAATTTCCTTCCTCCGCCTATTCTATGTAGAAACGTGAGCAAGAGGCCACGGAGCTAAAGTTGACAAAGAAGGAGATTGAAGAGAGAGAAGAGAGGAGGCAGGGAGAGATGAGGAGGGAGCTACAGAAAGCGATCAAGAGAAAGGCAGAGAGAGAGAAAGAGAAGGAGGCCAGGGAAGATGAAATGGTAAGGCTTTGTATACATGTAATTGTAGTTTGTTTGTTTTTTTTTTTGCAGCTGCTACTACATGTATTTTGTGTTGTTTATATTTGTAGGCACTTTTGCAACGAATGAAAGAAGCTGAAATGTTTAAAGAGTGGGAATCTCAAGAAGATGAGGTGAGTCTCTCTCTCTCCACATTCTTAGCCATCCATTTTCTCTCTTTCTCCCTTTAGTTTCATCTTGAACAGGCCAAGCTTCGCTCTAAACTAAGAATAGAGTCCGGTAGAGCTAAGCCCATCGACCTCCTGGCCAAATATGTCCACTCTGCTAACGATGATGACGTGGACATTGAAGTTCAAGAGCCTTATCACCTACTGAAGGTAAGGAGAGGCTATGCTCTCTATTGGTGCTCTCTTATTAGCCTCGTCCCCAGGCTCCTCCCAGCTTTTCAATGTTGCACGCTGAAACGCGAGAGGGCCTGGTATCTAATTGCACGTGACTAGCACGCGACTGTACAAAGTATGGGAAGGGTAGGTGGAAGGGTAGAAAATAGATCTACGTACTGCTGCTTTCTGAAGTAGCCGTTTACTGGCGAATGTTGACTGTGCTGAGTAAGAGTTCGACTGGAGCTTCAGGAGTGACGATCACCTCGTTTTGAAAAGGCTAGACTGTTGTGCGCTCTTGCACACGTAAGTCACGTGCAATTAGATACCAGGCTCCCCCGTTTTCTGCGTGTAACATTGAAAAACTGGGAGAGGCCTGGGAACAAGGCTACTCTCTTATTACCGTAGTTGAGTTTTGATTGCTAGAATCTAATGATTGCAAATTGCGAGTTTTCTAGAGCTCACAATCAATAGATTTGCAAAGTGACCTTGAGCGTATTCTATTACACGGTACGGGATTGACCATTGCAGTTGTTAGATTCGCAATCTGGTCTGACTAGCCTAAAACACAATCATTCAACTACACAATCAAAACCTGTTTTATGTTAGTAACTTGCTGAATAATTCTCCAATTTTCAAGTATAATAGTCTTGTAAATTAGAACAAATGTAAGCTCCCTTCCTCAGCACTGGATGTATTGCATCAACAGTGCAAGGGAATAATCTGATTTGTATTTTTCTGCATATTATATCTTCAGTTGCTCCACCATGCATTATGCACTACAGGGCCTGAATCTGATCGACTTGGAAGATCTCCTCGAGGACATTAAAGTGTACTGTGAGATTGAGAGAGACTCCAACACAGACTTCTGGATTGTAAGCTGTATTTGTACCCAATGTCGTCTGTTCAATAGACTTTTACATATGTAGCCTCGTTCCCAGGTTCCCCAATCTTTTCGTTGTATAGCGTGCAACATTGAAATGCTGGGAATGGGGCCTGGGAATGAGACTACCTATATTAGTACTTGTGCAAGGAAGTATTGTTATCTATTTTCTATTTATAGCGGAATCTCATAGAACTGCACACACATTTATCTGTTAATATTTTCTTCCTAGGACATGACCACAATTTGTGAGGAGGAGGTGAGCAAGCTAAGGAGGCTGCAGGGAAGCAGTGGATCAAGGGGCATGGCTGGAGGTGGAGCCGAAGGAAGGGCCGGAATTAATACAGCTGTGTCTAGCGATGTCGCCACCATCTTTCGAGGAAAAACAGTGAGTGGTTCAAAGATTTGGATGCCTTCTGTGTGCTGCAATTCAAATTTACTACTTTTACATGACCAATCAGTCCAGTTATATGTGTTTTTACATTCCAGTATGACCAGTTGATGTTGCTGGAGGGCCAGATCAACCAGAAGATCAACAGCAATGATCCTGGCACAGACGTGGGATACTGGGAGTCTCTTCTCCAGCAGCTAAAGGCACACATGGCTAGAGTAAGCACAGTAGTTTTGATGCCACAAGAGATGTACCATAGATCTGGAAAATTTTGTGTTAGGAAACTTTCGTATGATAAATTTTCATAGGAACAACCCCTTACCACATTAATATTAATAGTGTGCATGCGTTTTCGTAAGATTAATTTCGTAGCTGCCATCAACTACGAAAATATTTTTACAACGAAAATTTCCAGATTTACAGTATATACCAATAGTACCATACATTTGTTATATTTGTTTTCCCCTTTGCAGGCCAGATTGAGGGATAAACATCAGGCTCTGCTGAGGAAGAAACTCTTCTCTTTAAGACAGCAGGTCAGTTTGGCATTTTAAACATCGCTTGTTACGTTAGAGGCTCTTTGTTATTATGCATGTACACTCCTGCTCTTCTGTATTGATTTATGAGCTAGCTATCGACTTTTCTTCTCTCTTTTAGCAACTGAGTGAGGCTACCGCTGAAGCATCGGACAATTCTCCCCTGTTCCCCAGTGCCAAGGAGGAGGAGGAGGAGGAGGAAGAGGAAGAGAAGGTTCCTGTGAAACAGGAAGTGAAAGAAGAAGGGGAGGAGCCTGGTCCCTCTGGAGTGGCAGCTGCAGATGAAGAGTAAGCTCCTAGCAACATAAGCAATGTGTGGATATATGAGAGAGAGACTTCTTCCGTACAGACCTGACACTCTGATGGATGAAGAAGACCTACTAAAGAAGGCCTATGACGACTATGAGGCTGGAGCATACAGTCCCAAGCTACTCAAACCAGCTGATGTGGATGAGGTGAGAATTCAATGATACTAATTGAATCTTGTCATTGACACATTAAAAATGAAACCTAACAATGTACTCTAAAATGCTAACACATGTACACACATACACAAATTCGTATCTAATGTAAACCTAATTTAGCTGCTACCTTTGTTCTAACCACATGCACTCACGCAAAATTGTAGTCGGAGATTTTAGATCCAGAACAGGACCTCTCAGATCGAACAGTGAGCCGTCAGCGTGTCCTATCTGGTGGAACCAACGTGGACAGCTACAGCCACCTCGAGATGACCAGAACCATTGGTAAGGATGGTGTGGCAGAGGAGGAGTACAACTTCTCGGCTGAGGTGAAGCTGGGGGCTCAGGATCCAATCTGGAAGGAGAAGTATCGACCAAGAAAGCCGCGCTTCTTCAACCGCGTACACACTGTAAGTTTAGGGAGAGTGCTGGGATGGGAGAGGAAAGGAGAGTGAATATCTCATCATTATTGTTGTTTGTTTTGTAGGGATTTGAATGGAACAAGTACAATCAAACTCACTACGACACAGACAACCCTCCTCCAAAGATTGTCCAAGGATACAAGTTCAACGTGAGTAACTGATGTTGTTATAAATCAGTAATAATATTATTGTGTTGTTAATTTAATTTTATTCGTGTAGATCTTTTATCCTGATCTGATTGACAAGCGAAAGACTCCTCAATACACATTGGTGAGTTAGACAGTATTTGGGGAATTATCTGCATCGCCATTTCAACAAATCGTTGCTGCTTTCTCATTATTCAGACCCCCATTCCTGACAATCCTGATTTTGCTACTCTCAGATTCCATGCTGGGCCACCTTATGAGGTGAGTAAGACTATTGTCTTTGCATGCTCATGTAAAATGTCATACATTGTTTGTGTCTTGCCAAAAAAATGTAGGACATAGCATTTCGCATTGTGAATCGTGAGTGGGAGTGTTCATGGAGGCACGGATTTAGGAGTCAGTTCTCCAATAACATCCTTCAGCTCTGGTTCAGATTCAAGAGAAACAGATACAGGAGATAGTACACAAAATTTAATATGCATGATTGTAATTATCACCTCTTGATGCTTCCTTGATCCAACTCATGTATGGAGAACACACTAAAATATAATTATTGTACCAAATGACTATAGTACAGTAACAGTTATATTCTATTCCTGAGTTTCAGAACCTACTTCACTCTTCTCATTGTCTCCATCTCGTGTGTAGCTATTAGTTAAGTAATACAGCTAATGATTAATGATAATTATTTTCCTGTTTTCCATTGTGGCTGATGCTAGCTAAGCTGGGTTAGCATTCATAGCAACTTTTTCTTGAGTACCGTAAGCAGCACATTCCTTCATCTCAACAGTTACTTGATCAGCAACCTGTGTGTATATGTAGGCAGGGTTATTCTCTAGATCCACTTTTTTCTGAACAGCATAAGCCGTGCACTCCTTTGTTTCAATGGTAGCTACATTGTCAACTTCATCATATTCATGAATGTCAATTATATCTTCTTGAGGATTGTGGGCTGCTTGTGCCATAATAATAATATTATATTATTATGCTGCATTATTAAACAATTTTATGGCATCATGATGTACATACCACTTCTCAATTTGATAATGAATAGTAGTAACAGAGTAACTAGAAGGAATGCAGTCACCAATCCACCAGTCACTCCTCCAACTATGGCTGCCACAGGTACTGGCTCAGAAGGATGGCCATTTGAAGTGGTTTCTACAATAATGATTAGAATTTTGCTACATTAAGCAAGGAATAGATTAATTTTAGTTGCATCTTTGATATTACTTTCCCAATCCCAAATCTATAGTGCTACATAATAATAAAACCCTGTGTTGATTGTATCATACTATATCATCTAGTTTTTATAATACTGTGCATGATACTTCTTTGGTGCCAAAAGTGCAGCTGTTTCGGCCTCAAAGCAGTACACAGCTAGCCACCTTGATCACCAGTAGATGGTAGACCTATACATAAGGGGCTTTGAATAAGCCAGGAATTCCACAAGTACTGTGAATTCTTAAATCTTAAAGGCCTAACATGTGAGGCTGTCAAAGCCTAGATAGCTATATATGGCCATAGCTGCCATATACTGCACATTTCCCTGACCTGTTTCGCACGGAGCTCCAGTGCTTCCAGGATCACAGTTACAGGAGAAGTTTTGAGCTCCATCCACACACTTTCCTCTGTTATTGCATGTGACTCCAACACATTCATCAATGTTGACTTCACATAATGCCCCAGTGAATCCAGGAAAGCATTCACAATGGTAGCCATTGTCCTCATCCACACACCTTCCTCTACCATTGCATGTGATTCCAGTACATTCATCAATATTGATGTCACATAATGCTCCAGTGAATCCAGGTAAGCATTCACAATGGTAGCCATTGTCCTCATCCACACACCTTCCTCTACCATTGCATGTGATTCCAGTACATTCATCGATATTGATGTCACATAATGCTCCAGTGAATCCAGGTAAGCATTCACAATTTTCATCTGCAATGCATCTCACCTCGATGGTAAACTCAAGTTGGACATGGTCGTACCACCCCGTGAAGTTACTGGTCACTGAAGATCCAGCCGAGATGTTGATGGGAATCATGAAATAATCAACCAGATCATCGAAATCATCTGATTCTCCATCTCTATCAATAACTGATATATTCAATTGTGCTCCTTTCTGTAGGTCTTTTATGTATATTATAGTTAAAATAGATCACTGAACTTACCCATTTCCCAGCTCCATAGTATGTCACAGGATTGCTCAGTGTGCTGAATGTTCCTCCAAGTGAACCTGTTTCATTAAACTGATAAATTTCACCCGATTTGAAATTATATCCTAGCAGGCTGTCACCACGACTTAGTAATTGTGCACATTGTGTGCCCAATAATCTGTCAACCGGTGTGGTAAACTGTAAGTCACTGAGCTGACAAAACCTCAGTAGAATGTCACAGCTGTCAGGACATGAGCTTTCGTTGTCTCTGTCACAGCAAGAATTGCGTTGAATTGGAGCCATTAGCTTGAAACATTCTGCACATCTTGACTCCAGAAGAACCAAGGAGTGTAGAGTGACTAACACCTCATAATTCCCTTCCACTCTAGTAACTGATGTACCTACCTATAACAGTCATAATCATTATTACTATCCAGACAAGAGTAGGATCAAATCAATAGCAATAGACCACTTACAAACAACTCTAAAAGCAGGAGCAATCTCAACTTTCGGTAGTCCATTGTAGGAATTTAAGCTTCTAATTTTTTTCCCTTGTTGTTATACTATATAATAATTATAGTATAGCAACGTGTACTATAGTATAGCAACAAGGGTTTGTGAAGACAGCCACTAAATATG
Source organism: Stappiaceae bacterium (assembly GCA_964291365.2). Lineage (GTDB taxonomy): Bacteria > Pseudomonadota > Alphaproteobacteria > Rhizobiales > Stappiaceae > JBDWFY01. The sequence goes on along the minus strand of OZ219961.1, from coordinate 469,815 downwards.
GGAAACCCATTTACTAAATTGTACTCCCTATGATCTTTATGATTGTTCGACAAACAGCATGCAGATCTTAGCTATCTCATGCTGATCCATGCATGAAGGGTTGGGGGTTAGGGTCATCATGTGCCAAATCACCAAACTTGGCAGAGTTCAGGCATGCAACTATCATGCATTAGATTATCAGGACTAGCAAACATTCATGATGACCATTATTGGTAAGCAAAGCACTACACCTCTTGATTGTTAAAAAGACAATAGAAACTACTGCACATCCTCATAGCTATGCTGTGGTTTTCCTGTTTGTCCTTTACTGGAGGCCTTGACCTCAACAGAAGCTACAGCTGCAGATGCAGTCTGGCCAACCTCTGTGTATCTTTGTTGTCTGTCTTGCTCACTCTCCAACGTATGGTAGACATTACCAACCTGGTCATAGTCAATGTTGCTCTCATGCACTGGAATGGGATTGCTTAAGTTGCCATCGTCTTCATCCCCATAAATGGGATTTTCAAATTTCCGTTCCAATTCCTGATATTCATCACTTGCACTGTGGTCTTTGGAACCAGAATTGGATTTAGGTGTAGTCTCATACTCATGTTTCAGTTCTGGATCATCCCCGTAGATTGGATTATTGAATTCCTTCAAGGTTTCTGATCCACTCGTGCATTCATCCTCATCATTTTTTTGCAAAACAACTGTGCTTGAGTCAAAACTACCTTTAGAGCTTCCTGTATGATAAGATAGATTGAATTGCTCACTCTAATAAAGTGCTGCATAGTATAAGACAGAATTGTATTACGGTAGATCTTTAATAGTTTCATCCCCAGGCCTATTCCTAGCGTTCCAATGTTCAACATGTAATATTAAAAAGGGGGAGGAGCTCAGATATGAGGCTGTTCGCTCTGTCATAAAAAAGCATGCACTAGAAATTTTTAGTTTACTGTCATTACCTTGTACATCAAAGATCTTTGTTCGCCTCCACCTGAAGACCAGCAGTGCCAAGACTAGGATGAGAATTACCAGCATGAGTAAAAACAGAACTCCACCAATAACTCCTCCTGTGATGGCTGTCACAGGCACAGCAGGGGCGCCGTTGCTGGCAGTGCTGGTACTAGAAGCCATTTCTGTATAATATTATACCATCAGAATATGGCATGAGAGCAATTAGTTATTGTTCACTCCAGCTCTCAATATTCCATACACAGGGCTATTGATTGTTAACATGCATAAAGCTGAAAGCATGGCAGGTCTTCTTTCCCAGCTTTTCAATGTTGCATGCAGATGTGTTACTGTGTGTGTGTGTGTGTGTTTGTAACATTGAAAACCTGCATGGGAGAGAGGGCCTGAAGGCAGAGCCACCTACTGTAGGTGTCTAGCCTTGATAACTAGGAGTGGATGCTTGCCTGATTCACACATAGCTCCAGTGTATCCAGGATCACAGTTACAGGAGAAGGTTTGAACTCCATCCACACAACTTCCTCTGTTGTTACATGTGACTCCAGTGCAGTTATTAGTAATATTATTGTCTTCACATGATGGTCCAGTGAACCCGGGTAAGCATACGCAGCTATCATCTGTGTTATCAGCAGTACATCTCACCTTAATGGTAAGCTCAAGTTGGACAAGGTTGTATCTCCCCGTGAAGTTTGTAGTCATTAAAGAACCAGCTGAGATCTTGATGGGAATCGCAAAATGATCTATCAGATCATCAAAATCATCTAAGTCTGGGTCTCTATCAACAACTGATATATTTAATTGAGCTCCTCTCTGTAGATGGTTGCTGAGTTTCAACAATAATCAATACAATAATTACTAAACTTACCCATTTTCCAGTTTCATTGTATGTCACAGGATTTCTCAGTGTCATAAAACTTCCTCCAAGCAGACCCACTTCATCAAACCGGTGAATTTCACCTGCTTTGAAGTTAAATCCAAACATATCTGTGACATGATTAAACATTGTAGATTGTCCACATTGTGTACTCAAGAATGTGTTAGTGAAGTTAAACTGTGGTAACTCAATGAGTTGACAAAATCTCAGTAGAATGTCACAGCTGTCGGGACATGAACTCTCGTCGTAGTCTCCATCACAACAAGAATTTCGTCGAATTGTACCAGGCTCATCGTAGCATTCGGCACATTTTGACTCTAGTAAAACTAGCGAGTGTACAGTGACCAGCACCTGATAATCGCCTTCTATGCCCAGAAACGACAGCTGCACCTGGAGCCAATCATAGTAAAGGGTTCACAACGAATCTGAATCCCACCAGGCCACTTCTGTACAGTGATAGCTAGCTATAGAAAAGTTAAATGTGCACTTACTACAAGCCACAGGAGCAAGAACGTCAGCATCATCGCGCGATTGAAATGAATCATATGGCATAATTAGTTTAATTTTGGGTGTGGCTGATATTGCGGTTAATTAGTGATACTCTTATTAAGTGACAGTGGTTGATGTTAACTTAAATACATGATTCTAACAGTGCTACAATCAATGATTATCTAGTGTCTTTTAGGGAGGTAAAGGAGGTTCCAGGGACAGCTGATTGTGAGCAGCTATATACACATCCGAACTACTAAGAGGTCTTGCCGTTTTCAGGTTGGAGTCGTGTGATCAAAGAGCTTGTTGTTGGAGACTAAAAGTTGATCCCTGCACATTGATACACAACATCACGATCAATAATAAAACAATGGTACAAAAGTATTTTATCATAATCAATGCTTGGGAGATATATTGTTCTGGATACCTTTAGCACAGGTCTGTTAAGCTAATTCAAGTAACTGGAACTTTCATGCTTACTCTTGTGAGCAGTAATGGATCTGCAAGTGGTGGGGCTGTTGGTATGAAGCTCTGTGCTCTGGGGTCCAGTAGGTTGGCAAAGTCAGGTTGTTGGGGGTGCAGCTGACCACATGGTACCGTTAGAAGGTCACCCTCAGTGTTCAAAGGATGCTGGAGAAATCAAACACGTCATACTGTTTAGTTAGAATCAGCTTTTGTATAGACCTCAACATTGTTCACTATTCTTGCATTTTACCACTAAATTGAAGCTGGTTTGCTCTTCATACATGTATATCCTACAAAATTTAATATCTAGCTACGTGTACTATGAGTAGGAAGTTGGGTGCTTTTTCAGAAGTCAAGTTGTAACACACACTAGCATAAAGCTATCCACCAGGTGATTCTCTGGGAAACATAGTATAGTATATTATGCCAAATTTGGACGCTGGTTTTATGAATGTCTAAATAATACCTCATCACATATATTATGAACATGCGCACATGCACACGCACACACACACACCACATACACACTAAAATCTCGCCACAACGAGCCAACTTTCGATGGCATGTAGAGTTTATTATCATCCCCCCTGTAACCAATTATCACATTATCAGATTATGTGTGTGACCAAATTCGATTAGCCATACAAGGCTGGAGCTAGTAGACCTACCTTGGTGTGGAATGTGACCATCTCCTCCAGACTCCCATGTGCCTTTGGTTCTCCCACTATCACATACTTGCCCGTCTCTAGCTGAGAGATCATGTAGTGCTTGCAACGATTTACCACCCTGTGTGCAAAACATGTCATACATAAAGTAAGTCATTAAAATGGTAGCTAAAATGTTTATCCAAGCGAATATTGTACACAAACGATATAGCTATTGTACCCAAGTAGGACATGTTGATATAATTATGAAGACGTTGAAACAGATGGCTGCAGGGCATGTTATAATTTACCAATAAATGTCCATTACAATAACTATACTACTGTAACTCTGTACTCTACAAATAAATGTTTGTTTACTTACCTGAACGAGAGAGAGTAGCCAAATCGATTCTCGCTGACTCTGATCAGAAAAGTACCCACAGTCTTATCCATGAGCAGCTGTTCAGTTTTTCTTCTTGTGATGACGCCGTGAAGCCACTCGTGGAAAAATCCTCCCGAGTTGCGCACTCTGTCAATTTGAGTCTTCCTAAACCATCTCGCTGAGCTGAAATTAAAAGATTACAAGGGTTTATCAAGCTATCTCCCATGTGTGTGTTTGTTTGTGTGCTTGTGTTGAATTCTCTTACGCTTTCTTGGTCCCTTCTCTGCCAAATTTCCTTAATTGAGCATCCCTCGAGGGGGCAATGAAGCTATCCCCCTCATCCAACACTGTTACATCATCATCATCATCCTGTGGGAGGAAAGGGGGATATGGTGAATTTGCAGCTATAAAAATTAATGGTGATAGCCGAAGGGTGGGGACCGGGGGTGGAGGTGGGGGAGGTGGGTGGGAGATAAGAATACGCCATTAGGCTATGTGGCAGCTAGCTGCATTAACAAAATACCATAGACTTGGGTTATTAAGCGCATGCACTTATAAGTCTGAGCGGTAAGGAAATATGCGTGCAGTATATGGCATGGATGAGTAAACAAGTTCCACTTCAGAGATTAAAAAATTTACATAGATTCTCCTATAGCCATCACTAGATACATGTAACCATGGACTCCTTAATTGGCGACTTCTGCTACACATACTATATGGTGCAGGAGCCCTGACTTACTAATTCTATTAACTTTGGTTCCGGAGGAAGTGAGAGCATATCATCAGGAGGTGCTACTTCAGCAAGTTTCCTTTTATTCTCCCTTAGAGTGGACTCCTCAACTTCAGCTGCAGCAGCCATTGATGATGACATTGATGTCATAGGGAGTAAGGGACTTTCCTGTGTTCTTTTCTCGTCCTCTGCCACAAGAGTTTGCTGCTGTGAGAAAATCTCTCTCCCTCCTCTAGGCACGTCCACTAGAAAGTGAGCTAGCCTGCGTTCTTGATCACTCTTGGTAGCAAGCAAAACACCATACTTACAACGTTGAACAAACCCTCGAACAACTGCAATAGTGGAATAGTGGATATAAAATTATAGTAGAGAGCAGCAGCAGAGGAGAGAGAGGGAAAGGAAGGGAGAGGAGGGAGGAGAGAGAGAGAGAGAGCGACGACACCTTTCTGTATCACAATCACAGCCTCTTGTACATTCTCCATCAGTTTATTCAACTGGTCAACATGCCAGTACTTCAGAAACACCCTACTCTTCCCGATCTGAAAGTTGGTGAGTTTTGCAACATTGACGATCTTCTGGCAGCTGCAGATTGAGGAGATCAGTGTATGTAACAATTGATGGTATAATACAGTAGTAGATCAGAAAATTAACACAAAAATTTCCTGATCTATGACAACTACGTACTTTGCAATGGAGACTGTCATTTGTGGTTCAGCTGCAATTGTCTTGTATCTGCAGATAAAAGATATCATCTTAGGTAATAATTCACAAGAATTGAAGTTACATACCTTTCAATGAATTCCTCGAATGTTGGCCTAAAAGCATAGCCTTCTCTCCTGATTCTGATCGTCTCCAACATTCCTGTATATCGCAGCTGTAGGTTAAAAAATGTGTTAATCACATGACTATCACATGATCTTTATTCTTAATTACCTGAGTAACGACACAGTCATCATCAAACTTGTTAGGAACCTGCAGATATGTGTAAACATGGTAAAAGTAGAAACGTTTGCATGTTTAGATAATACAGAGACTGATTACTCCAGGACTTGTACCTTGTCTGAGTTTGGTTTGATGCAGCGAATGAAGTGAGGAGTAGCTCTGTTTAGCTTCTCTATCAACACTTGGAGGGAGTGCTATGTTGGAGAAAAACAGGTAAATCGGGGAGCAAGGGATAGATACATGTTTCAAGTGAGAATGTGTGGTTATGATAGCCAGCAAGCCTACCTTAAACTGAGATCCAACTGTCCATGTCCTTGGAGTTGGTACAGGGCCTTTCTTACCCTGTACATACATGATAATACATGTACATAATACTGGTGCATGTACATGGTACATTAATTATATTCATGATGGTTAAAATTCCACTTCCTGTTGAGGTAATTATTATGCTCACAATAGTCACCACATGACCATGACAATGCACAAATTTGAGCATTTATAGAAAATTAAATAAGGGTTCACTTAAATTTGTTTGTTCTAATGGCTACAGGCTCCAATCTGTTGACTAAGCACATACCATCTATGACTTTGAAAGTTGATTGTGTATAAAAGCCAAATTTTCGTGCCTTGGCTGTTGCTCGGATGAGCTTCACTGGTGTGGGGTGCAGGCTTCAGACCTGTAGGTGGTTAGCGCCACAGTGGTTCGATTCCACCTTCCGAGCGACTCTTTTTTTTTTTTTTTCTTCGCTTAAAGCTGTTCTTTGCTATTCAAATAAGCTATCCATTTCGTTTTGCTTGCACCACCACAACAACAACAACAGCAACAAAAAAATAACTAACACAGCCTCGTATGTAGAGAATTGACATAATATATTGGAATCACTCACTATTGTTCTTTTCTTGAGCTTCCCTGTTCTTCTATTGGCTAGTCTGCCAACTGCCAGTGTACCAGTCCTAGTTATGGTGGCTGTATAGTAAGATATTTTTCACTATTATATAGCTGGTTTTGAGTCATGGCAGCTAGAGGGGAAAAAAAACAAACTGACCTAGAAAGATGAGTTGTGCGAGGCCTACACTGCTGGTTCTCATCAGCTCCATTCCTCCATCAGGTAGCTTGTCTCTATTCTTTTCCAGAAAACCATACGACTCATACACCACCTGGAAACAGAAATGCAGTTCTTTTTTTGTGGCTGAAATTTATCTTCAAGGAGTAAAATTTGCTACTTTGTGGACCTCAAAATTTCTCAACAATGGCATTAAAATTTTATTGAAAGCCTATCCATGCTTTACTAGTAAAAATTTCAGCAATACAGCATATGGTCATAATTTAACCTTTCCAGCATAGTGCTGTATGGCAAATGTACCAGAGGCCGAGCCTTTGGATGCAATGAAAACACTCTTCTTCTTCTTGAAAGTTTCGTTGAATTTCGTCACTAGGCTGGTGTCAGTGGCTTGTGGAAAGTTGCTCTGCTCATCCAGTAGGGACAATAGTCCAAGGGGCTTGCCAAGAAACAGGTCCTAAATAAATGAACAGCATATGTATGTAATTAGATGATAGTGCAGATTATGGTATTTTTAAATCACAGCCATTGATGGTCATATAATTGTATTCAAGTCTAGGTACATTGTGTATCTATTGTATTCAAGTCTCATGAACATTGTATAGATGCCCACTAATTGTTTACATCTGATTTGACTACATATGTGTGTTTGTGACTTGTAGTCTGGGGCCATGTCACTTGGTATAAATAGAGTGTGTGTGTAGGACTTCAGAGTTGGCACTGTAATGTGCACGAACACAGATAAGATCAGTGGGTACTAGCATACCAAAAGGGGCTTGTTGTCTCGAAACTTGAAGTCTGTCGCACTGATGCCTTCTTGTTTGTACTCTTCCTGCTCCATGGCAAAAATGTGCTACAGAATAAGGAAAAGAATTAAGCACGAAAGTGTTTCTACACAAGCATTAACTCTCTCTCTCTCTCTCTCTCTCTCTCTCTCTCTCTCTCTCTCTCTCTCTCCCTCTCTCTCAAATGTAGACTCACTTCATTGAAGAAGAACTGCAGCTGTTCGTTGGCAAGGTTGATACACAGCTGCTCAAAGCTATTCCTTTCAAACATCTCAAAGCCAAAGATGTCGAGAATTCCTATCTCTCTTTCACCTTCCATCTCTTCAACAGTTGGAGCCAGAAGCTGGTTGATTCTGTTCACAATCCAACGAAAGATCCTGTCGTAGATGGCCTTAGCCAGGGCATCTCGGGCAGCAGCTGCCTTCTGCTGATTTAGGTGCTTTCTGATAGTCTCTCCACGGGTAACTTTCTCGTTTATGGTCACCAGTGAACCAAGATATTCACGATCTACTCCAACCAACAGCTGGATACAAGAAAGAATGGACAAGATAAATGCATAATGAGTCAGAAAAGAGGATTTGTTTGGAGCTAATCTATCTGGCTAGACCCTCATCCTTCACTCCTTCATACTAAAAACAATAACCAGGAGAAGGGGAGAAGAGTCTAGCCAGATTATTTGAAGTTGACAGTCGACTCACTGCAGCTGTCTTGAGAGGTCCAGAATTAGGGTCCACTATGTGTGAGTATTCCTTGTCATCTTCAATGAACTCTATGTTGCCAAGGTGAAGGACAGCTGCCAGGCAGGAAAATATCTCTTCTTGAAGCTATAAATTCATTGTACAACGAGAGTATGGTTCAACTGCAACCATTAATTTCACAACATACCTCACTCTCGAAGCCAACAAGATCAAGTGCATTTTGGAGTTCTTCAAACTGCTGCTGCGTTTCTTCATGACGTGTGTGCAAACAGGAGGCTCCTTGACACAAGTACCTGTACAAAAAATATCAATTGAAAATATTAAGGTAGGAACCTTTCTATATTAAGAAAAAGTGGGACAGCTGCTAGTTAGCAAGCAGTTCTTATTTCAGGGGTAGATTTGATATTTTTTTTCGTTTAGTAAACTGTGTCCTTGTTTCACATGTGTCCTTATGGATTCTGAGGAGTTATAAATTTACTTGAACTTGTCAGGGTTCTCCATTCCTAGCCGAGTCTTCCTGGCTGCATCCAGACCAGCAAACATGCAGTAGAACACATGGAAATTCTGCTCCAGCCTGCTCTGGTGGACCACCCGAGACTTCTCCAGTAGATACTCGTTAATCTTAGCTCCAGTCACTGCAGTGTTAATTGAATATTGTTACAACCAGTGGTGCCGCCAGGGGGGTGCATGTGGGTTCATATGCACCCAGTCCATACACCAGTGCACCCTCTATAGCTACTGTGATGTTTACCAAGCTCATGTACTTGTAGCTGTAAACCTATCATGAGTATGTACTGTTTACTATACCACCGCAGCCAGCAGCAGGGTGTCCTAGTAGCTACATGATTTCTACCTGGATGTACATGCAAGGCTTACACTATAGTTACATGTACAACATAATAATAATATTATATATCTGAGGATGGTACTACACCCCAATTAACGTCATGCAACCAGTATGTATAACCTAGTGGCTAACACTACTGGTACGATTAATGATTTATGGATTAGACTGTATTTATATGCCATTAGCATAGAGTTAGACTGAACTGCAAGACTGATGAACCATGGAATACCAATTCTACTACACATACCAACTGTCATGTTTGGAATCTGACTGCTACATACTACTTGGAGCGTGTTAGAGAAGCCAATTTAGTTATCTTTTGAGAGCTTGAGTACATTACGTTGTTTTTCTTTGTGAGTATTTGTGTTTGTTTGTGTGTCACTGAGTGCATGTATGCGTGTATGTGTGTATGTGTTTGTGCATATGTGTATGTGTGTGTGTGTGTGTGTGTGTGTGTGTGTGTGTGTGTGTGTGTGTGTGTGTGTGTGTGTGTGTGTGTGTGTGTGTGCATATCTAGTTGCAAATATGAGGCATATGACAATGGTATTGATTTTACCACGACCATCTTTGAATTTCAGTTGTAGGTACTTTCCAAATCTGCTCGAGTTATTGTTCATGACCGTCGCTGCATTTCCAAATGCTTCCAAAAGTGGATTGACCTTAAAGAGAGCAACAATATTATTGTTGTTTGTTTGAAAATCAAGCATTTAGCTACATGTATAGTGTAGCTAGCTACCTGTAGAATTTTCTGCTCTAGGATTGACTGCCCTCGACTCAGTTCAATAAGCTGTGTCACAATCAGCTTGGCTGATTCAGTCTTTCCGGCACCTGATTCTCCACTGCACAGCAAAGAATGAGAGAGTAGCTGTTAATTATCTTTACTGAACTTGTGTTGTCTCGTGTGGGTATTAAAACTAGGGGAAATTGTACCATCAGTTTTCACCCAGATATTTGTGATATGGTACAATTTACTTCCATCCCCTCTGCTTCTCACCTGATGACACAACACTGGCTGTTTCCAGTGGCCATCATCTGTTGGTAGGCTGAACTGGCCACGGCAAAGATGTGAGGAGGGTTCTGGGCCCTGGGGACGTTGTGATAGCTTCTTCTTTGCTAAAAAAAGATTTAAAAAAATTATAGGGTATACAGAAATTACTTATTACTATTGTACCTCTGCATTATATATTGGCAGCTGTTTGAAGGGATTTACTGCAACAAGGACATCACCAAGGTAGGTCTGTTTAGTGTGAACCATTATTCATGAATAACACCTGTTTATGTTGTGGTATTGATACTAATAAACTCACATAGATCTTGTCTCTTGTGTATCTAGACTTAAGTTCTTGAAGGAGAGTAGACTCATCTAATTTAGCCAAGCTGGCTAGATCGTCAGTTGCTCCTCTATCGGCCATACTCGCGACATTTACGTAGGCGACAACATTCGATATTTTTCAGATACGTATAATATAGACAGATCTAGCATTGTGGGCTAGGCTAGGCTACACCCACGTGAAGTCCGCTATACTAGTAGTATACGGTCAGTTCCTCCCCGTATTCCGTTTTCTTGCTCCGCCTACTTCCGTAAACGTTAACGCCTACTACACGCCCCTTCATGGTGGTCACATGTAAAACACCACACACAATCTCATCAGCTCACAATAAATTCATCAGGCCATGCTCTCGAGTAAATTTCGACCTCTTCGACCCGTGCTAGGCAGCAGCTGTACCTTTCTTCGTTTGAAGCTCCTCTTTGCCCGTACCATGGCCAGCTCTTCCACCACGGATCTGCTCATCAACGACCCAAAGTACTCCTGGCTGAAGGAACTCGGACTTCAGGCGGACAATCCTGGCGTGTTTGATGGCACGTGGCACGCCAGTGGGCCTGTGAGTTCCCTACAAAATTACACCTTTGCAGTGCGTGGCATAGAGACTATTATTATAGGCATGCTCCTGATATGTATAGGAGATGACACCTAAATTTTCACGAGACTCCCAAAACCCAATCATGTAAAAAATGCGTGTACAAACAAGAGTAGATCTATTGATCTTAAGGTAGAGTATGAAATAATCATATTTTTACATTGCACGTAGGTTGTGACATCATACTGCCCTGCTTCTGCTCGACCAATAGCTCGTGTTCAAGAGGTAAGTGTAGCAAAACATGGCACATATTTGACGACCCCTTACCTGATGCCTAATCTACTTGTATACAGGGATCTATTGATGACTACAATCAGGCTGTTGCCAAGGGACAAGAGGCCTGGAAGAAATGGAGAGAGGTATACCAAACTTTAAATTCCTATTAGTACTTTACTTGTGCTGCATTCACCAGATACCTGCTCCTGAGCGTGGCAGCATCATTCGACAGGTGGGCGACGCCCTGAGGGCAAAGAAGTCGCTGCTAGGCAACCTGATTACCCTGGAGATGGGGAAGATCTCCCCTGAGGGGGCGGGGGAGGTCCAGGAGTACATTGATATGTGTGACTATGCCGTGGGCCTCTCGAGGATGGTGGGAGGAGGGATCATGCCTTCTGAGAGTGAGTGAAACAAATCACTCAAGTCAGTAAAAATCAGTTGTCATTCTTCATTCATCTTAAGCTTATTAATTTTGAAACTCTCAATACTGATCTTGTACCTAGGCTCTTAAGTTTCAATACATGAAAATTCAGTAGGTTTATCATGTATGTGATGATGTCTCTAAGAGTCTAGATAATATAAGTCTGTCAGAATTCACTGCCGATGATGTTATGGAAATATAGTACCAACAATATTGGCATTGTGTAAAACTAAGAGAAGAGAGTGTGACTGTAGTGCAACAGTGTACTTGGTCTAGACATTATCTGCTGTATTATACATACTGGTTTACTGTTTCACCCAGGGCCTGGTCACGCTCTATTGGAGCAGTGGAATCCGCTGGGTGTTGTCGGGATCATCACGGCCTTCAACTTTCCTGTGGCCGTGTTTGGTTGGAACCACTGCCTCAGCTTGGTGTGCGGCAACTGCACCCTGTGGAAGGGTGCTCCCTCCACGCCCCTCACCTCCGTGGCCGTCAGTAAGATAGTTCAGGAAGTGCTAGCAGCCAACTCAGTCTCACCAGCTGTCTGTACAACTGTGTGTGGAGGGGCGGAGATTGGAGAGGCAATGGCCAAGGATAGAAGAGTTCCCCTCGTCTCTTTCACCGGGAGCACACGGGTATGTTATTAAATTACTAAGACATTATATTATGAAGCCAGCAATATTTTTTTTTATCGAAGTGAGCGCTAGGATGATGCCCTATTATGGTTAAGTATTGCTTTGCACTAGTATCCAGTTTGCTCTGCTCACATGTTAGCAGAACTACCATGCACATGCACACAGCCTTCTCTGAATCAGGTACTGGTTGGTAACAATGTCATGCATACTATATGATGTATTTAGGTCGGTCAAAAGGTCGGAGTTCAGGTGCAGGAGCGATTTGGGAAGCACATTCTCGAGCTTGGTGGAAACAATGCCATCATCGTTGCTCAAGATGCAGACGTGGAGATGGTGGTGAGGTCCGTGCTCTTTGCTGCAGTGGGAACAATGGGACAAAGATGTACCACTGCTAGGAGATTGGTACGTAAAATTTATACTGTGCCAAGCATTCAATGCAGTATAACTATTACTAAAAAGTTGATGGTTACAGCTTGAAATGTCCTTATAGATCCCTTGTATATATAAGCATTAATTATTTCCTTGTCCATCAGATTATCCACGACTCACTTCATGATGAAATTGTTGAGAAATTGAAGAAGGCTTACGGTCAAGTGCGCATTGGTGACCCTCTAGATGGTGAGCTAAGTGTATTTGGTAATCATAAACATTTCCCCAAAGAAAGGTGTATGTAAAGTATTGGAGTTTTGAAATATCTCCAATGTCTACTTTGTGTGTGTGTGGTGGTGGTGGGTGGTGGGTGGGGGGGGGGGGCACTATAGTTCATAGGGAAAGAAACCAATTCAGTCTTGTTTTGATTTTGGATACATAGATGGAGTGCTGTATGGTCCACTGCACAATGAAACAGCTGTTAAGAATTATGAGCAAGCCATCAGCGATGCAAAGGCTCAGGGTGGCACTATTGCATATGGAGGAAAGGTAAGAGTTGGTTTGATCATGGATACTTAATGGTGACATAATTCTTTCTGTAGAGAATAGACAGACCTGGTCACTATGTTGAGCCGACCTTAGTTACTGGACTGGCCCACGATGCCCCCATTGTTCAGAAGGAGACCTTCGCTCCCATTCTTTATGTGCTCAGATTCAAAGTAAGTCTCTTTCTTTCTTTTCTCTCTCTCTCTCTCTCTCACACACACACATCACAAATGCATTTCTTGCATGCTGAAATATGGTGGTCCTATGCTTATCCTCATTCTTCTTTCCACTTCACATAAATTTAGGACTTTGATGAAGCTATTTCATGGAACAATGAAGTTGAGAATGGCCTCACCAGCAGCGTCTTCACAGCCAGCCTCAACAACGTGTTCAAGTGGATGGGTCCTGCTGGCTCCGACTGTGGAATAGTCAATGTCAACATTCCAACCAGTGGGGCAGAGATTGGTGGAGCTTTTGGAGGGGAGAAGGCGACTGGAGGGGGACGTGAATCTGGCAGCGATGCATGGAAGGGCTACATGCGGAGGTCTACATGGTGAGTGAAGTGCATTTTGACTTCTATAATCAGGATGGTAAAGGTCTTGCAGATTTGCAGTCCTGCCCTGATATAACTTCAGCATGGCAATTGAAACTGTTGAGAAAAATTTGTCTGGTTGATGTACATGGCATGCATGTATCATGCAAACCTCTCTAACTGTGATTATGTCAAATCAAGGGCTTATAGAACCCCAAAGGGGAAGAGGCATGTACTCTCCTAGCAAAATTCAAACCAGACAGTGGTTGTACCTAATTATAGTAACAACAGCGCACTATGCATTTACTATTTTTAGCCTAGATTTGAATTTTGCCGGGTGCTTAGTTACATGCCCTCTTCTCCTTTTGGAGTCTATGAGCCCTTGGTCAAATGTAATTATAATGGGCTTATGCTTAATTAATTTGTTCTCATTCTGCACTAATTGCTTTATTTAATTATTTATTTTTGTGCAGCACCATCAACTACAGCAGGGAGCTGCCACTGGCTCAAGGGATCAAATTCGAATAATGAACTCACACATTGAATTTTGTGATCTACACAAACCAGCCAATTTGAACCAGGCCTGTGTATAATTATGTTTTGTCTGAGAGAATTATTGCATAAAATTTAGTGATGCATGCGGATAACCTTGACTAACACATCAATTTAAAAAAATGCCAACACAAGGCTTTAGATCTATACTGTACTAGCAGTGTACAGCTACATGTCGTTATGTGAGCGCATAGCTATTACATAATCAACAGCGTGATTGATTACAATAATTGTGTTGTAGAAAGATCAGTTTGTTTTCTTGTCGTTTTCCCCGGCTGTGGGTGTGGTCTGTGCAGAGTCTGCGACAACCCTGGCCCCCTGAGCATACTTCAACATACCCAGCAGCATAACTGTATTGCCTACAAGGAAAAAAAATTTGCAGTCACCACTAGTACTGCTGATAGCCTCGTCCCCAGGCCCTTCCCAGTTTTTCAATGTTGCACAGTGAAAAGCGAGAGGGCCTGGTATCAGAAATCATGTGCGTGATGTCGATTGTTACGCAACAATCAAGCAAAAAATGGCCACTAAACAAAGCCACCGTTCTAGGCTAAATTTGTGTCAGAGCTCTTCAATCGCTACTCTTTTGTGAACTAAAAGGATCATACTACACTTGACAGCAAGTGTTTGGATCGTACCTCTTGATCGTTGGCGACAAGAGCCCTCCAAATCTCGGTGACCTTTGATGCACCCAGCCTGCTGGTAGGTCTCTCTACGCGTATATGGTCTCTCTACGTGTTACGTCACGCACATGACTTCTGATACCAGGCCCTCTTGCTTTTCAGCGTGCAACATTGAAAAACTGGGAAGGGACTGGGGACGAGGCTATACTGCTGATACAGCATCATTAAAAAGACATTGTTACTGTTGTTGAACTAGAGCTTGTAGCAAATTCACTATAAACCAACTCGGGCATCAGAAGCAAGGAAATGAATGCAAACATAACCAGGAAGAGAAATCTATCAAATGCTAATTTTATGATCGATGCCCCATTTTGCAGCTGACCTTACACACAATGTTCAAGCGTACACACATACTCACCTAAGCTTCCAAGCATTAGTAGGGTAAAGAGTGTGCTCCAGGAGAGGGTCATGAGCATAAAGGTCATGGGAACAACAAGCATGGCCAGAAACCAGAACAGCGTGTTGAAGCGAAGCAGCCATTTTGTCTTGTCTGGGGGTGGCTGTTGCACTTTACCAGGGAACACTCCGTTTTGCATGAAATACTCATAAGCCTCATCCTATATTGGGCGTAACTGTATGTCAAGTTGTGTCATGTGACAGTCATGTGATCTACCTACCTTGTGTTGATACAGCTTGATGCAGTATGAGTTGAGTTCATCATGAGTCTCTGGTAATTCATCCATTGGTACACGTCTGAATAAACAATAGTTGGAGTAGGAACAGGAAAAATGATGATTCTTATATACTAGCCTTGTCCCCAGGCCCATTTCCAGCTATTAAAATATTTCAACATGCAACATGGGAATGGGCCTTACCTCATGTACCAGTAGAGGTTGATCTCGTTGCCAAGGAAGAGGTGGATGAAGCTGGGGATGTACTTCTGAGGACAGTTGGGATAAGCAAAGCCAATGTCATAGAGAGCCTTGAACTTGGCTGTACATGAGAAAGAAAACAGAGTACATGAATTTTATGTACTTCTCTCTCGCAGCCATGTAGCTAGCAACCAGGCTTAATAGTCAAACCCACATCAAAATAAGTTAACTTTACATTATCAGCATAAAAATTCACATGCTGCCTGCACTTTAAGCCCCACTGTTCTTTTTTTGACAATAGCACCTGCTTACTTCCAGCCTTGAGATGTTCAGCAAGTATAGCAAATCCCTTTGTCCTTGGGAAGAGGTGGTGTTTGAGGATGGGCAGGCCCTTGTCTCTGGCGTACTGGCACCCTCTCTCATACTTCTCCGTCGTGAACCGAGTACCCTCACAGAATATACCGATCTGTAGTGTGTGTGTGTGTGTGTGTGTGTGTGAATATTTGCGTGTGCAAGTGGTGAGTGTGTGCGTTTACAAATCCACAACTAGTGCACAATAATTTAATGTGAACATAATTCTACATGCTGTATACTTGTGCATGCTTTTTTGGGGAATTACATTTGCAGTACAGTGTATGCTATGTAAACTTGACTCGGGTACTCTTCACATATAGATACATACACACATCTTGTGGGGGAGCATGTAACAATACTGGTTGACTTTTTATGCATTTTTGTGCAATACCTTTCCTTACTGGGAAGATCAATTAAACAAACATGGAAGGCAAACATGTTCTATTAAATTTTGTCAATCTGTACTACGAATACACTTGTATGTAGGTTTGTACCCAGGTCAGGTTCTTAGAGAATGAATGAGAGGGCCTTAGTAAATACTACACTCACCTGTATAGGGAAGGGATAGGTCTCCCAGATCTCAGAGAACTTGGCGATGTTTTCTTTGTCCTTGGCGTAGCTACGTGAGAGAAAGGGGCACTCCAGACTCCAGAGCAGCTGCCCGAATCCAGGCACATAGAACACAGACCACTTGGGCAGGGTTCGGATTCTCTGCGGGTAGCAAAACATATTATAACTGTGAGATTAGGATGGCTTTGTTGTGGATATTAATAATATGATTTGAGGTATTTACGTAAATGTTCACTGTTTACACACATTTACGTGCAGTGTCCTTCCTAGACCCTATAGGTAGGTATAGGTAGCTCGTAATATAATAGCATGCTAAAAGCATGCTAAAAGCATGTTGATGCTAAGCCATTGCATTATACCCTGTACATGTACACGTGCCCCAACAGCAGGAAAGGGTTACCTTTTCCCTAATAGTTCATAATTAGTGGCAAAACCACATTACAGTGTTTGGTCTAATAACAAAGGTACTGTACGTACCCCCAGATACAAAACAGGGCCCTGCTTATACGGTGGCTATACATCACTATATTTCCAGTCTAACAATAGATAAACGCTTGAATTCAAGAACTAATTCTAGTCCTAGAAGAAAGCAACTCAGTATATGTGTACCTTATCAGCCATAGCCTCGTCCCCAGGCCCATTCCCAGCTTTTTAATGTTGCGTGCTGAATTGAAAAGCTGGGAATGGACCTGGGGACGAGGTTATATCAGGCACACCTGGTATTATGAATTTCAAGCCATTCAAACAGTAGAACCACAGATGTGCCTAGCCTAGCCCTGAGAACTGTAATAAGCTTTAATATATTTACAGATATCTCACTTACATGAATGAAGTTGTATCTGACTCCCATGATGTAGCCTGCCACCCAGTCAAGGTCGCCACGGTGACTGAGTGTGATCAGAGCAGACTCTTTGCCAAAGTTCTTGTAGGTCTCGTCGTCTCCGAACAGCGTGATGTTCATCCCCGCCCACTCCGTCGAGATCCAAACAATCTCTGCACCATTACAGTCAAGTGTACAACTATAATAATTCTACATGTTTATCCACAGTCTACTATTGAACCGCTTCAAAGCGCTTTAAAGCAAAGCGGTTTAGCACGTGTAAACGGGGCTTAATATACGAATAGAGTTACCAGTATTTCAATACTTCTAAGCTACTAGTAAGTATCTTATATGAGGTATTTAAAGAGATAATTATCATTTAATATCAGCCAAATTAAATTAACACCAAGAGTACATTTATTATATTCTTGTTAACACCAAAATGGCATAAACTGTATGTCTGCATAAACTTTTGTCAAATTGACCGACAAAAATTAATTTGACAAAAATTTATGCAGGCATACAGTCAGACCATAAACTGAATACTAGTATATATATATATATACCATCTACGATCTGTTGGTGGTAAACTTTGCTCTGAAAGCAGAGACACTTACGTGAGAAAATAGAGTAGGCCAACACTGAGGTCAGTCTTCGGTAGAGGTTCTTTGCGAAGGGCCATATGACTAGCAGCAGGAGACAGAGGAGACTGCACGTGAGGCTGCTCAGGATGAACACGTACGAGAAGACGGGAGCAAAGAAAACACCCACAGTTTGCTTCTTGTTCATCTTAGGAGCCCGATCGAGTTGTGGTCCGGGTGGAGAGTTAATTATGCTCTTTGGTGCTTCCCCTTTTTGAAAGGTCGATCGCGAGCTGCACGCGCACTGGCCGAGGTCACGAAAATTACCACGTGGCCGAGTGACCGGTAAGCTAGACTATGAACTCTACCACCAGTCTGAAGATGGCGTTGCGAGTATCATGGCGTGTTTTCTCCCTGTTGAGACAGCAACAACAGGAGCAGAAGAAACTTTGCCTCTCTCTTCTCTCAAGGGGGTTGCCAGCTGGAAGAGCAAGAAACTTGCATAGCAGTAAATATGGCTACCCTTTACCTATTAGTGGTATGATTTTCCGTTCACACAGGCACAGGCTATTCCTCATCAGAAACAGAGAATAAAGAGCCAATTACAGTACCGTGGGATGAGCTAGAAGAAAATCTCAAGAAACTTGGGTAGGGCCTAAATCAGACTTAATAGACAAAACAATTTTGCTGCTTTGACTATGCTAAGTCATGTGATATCTTGCACTCTAGGCCTGTTTTGACCTTTGCAGATTTTTCAAAAGAAGACAAAACCATGCAAGCGAGTAGCCAGACCTTCCTTCCACGTGCTGGTGATGTAATACTTCCAGCACTGCGGAAAAGGAGGGTCTGGTTTCAAGACTAGGCCTTCCCTAGTTTGTTGGTCCTGAATCGGGATGTATGTCGTTTATACACCCATGGCAATAACCCCTTGAAAGAGGTGATAGCAAAATGAGGGTAGCCTAAGATACTATATGATTGATATTTGACAGTTTTTTTCACTGTTTGTTGGTCCTGAATTGGGGTGTATGTTAGTTGTACACCCATGATAACTACTAAGCTAGCTGAATGCAAAAGTTGAAGTGTATACCCCTTGAATGAGATGATAGCAATGTAAGAGTAGCCGTAGATGCCATGTGATCGATATGGTAATGAAAAAATCATTGTTTTTTTCACTTCCATAATTGTTTCTCTCAGGCCCTCTTTACCTCCCGATCCTCGTGATGTGATGTCCCATAAATTCACCAAGCAACATGACACCAGCAGCAGCTCTGACCAAGAGAGTGGCATCAACAACAACAACGAAACAGCTGTTGATGAGCAGCTACCCATCATTCATGTCAGGGCGACCTACAATAACACAATGTTTACCATCACTGACCACACTGGACGCGTACTGGCCTGGACCTCTGCTGTGAGTTGGTCTACCCACAAAAAAATAATCACTATAAGGTACCTATTTTGATAGGCTTTTACTCTTTTAAAGTAATATCCCAAACTTGTAGCTTAATTACCTACTTTTAGGGGGAACTCTACAGTCTTGTGTAGATGACTATATTGGATGTGTAATTTATTGTGTGTGTTTGTTTCTATCCACAGGGAGTTGAAGGTTTCAAGAACGCTCGGAAAGGAACCACTTTTGCTGCACAGAGTGCTGGAATGGCAGCTGCAAAGGTTCTGCAAATTGAGACCTAAGTTGCTGGATACTTTCTAATTCCCTTCCTCCCTCCCCCTCCCCCAACCCCTTCTTTTACTATAGAAAGCTATGAGTCTCGGATTCAACAGGGTTGATGTCAAATTGAAAGGCCCAGGTCCAGGTCGCCAGGTGTGCAGTAATAACTAGCAACTTGTATTTTCAAGTTAATTTATTAACTATTCTGTATTTTGCAGTCTGCAGTGAAGGGTTTGGAAATGGGAGCAATGAGAGTGGCCAGTATTCAAGATGTCACCCCAATCCCTCACAATGGGTGTAGACCAAGAAAGGCTAGAAGACACTAACATTTTACAGACATCATCTCTGAATCATTCTCAAACATCAATCATGTTGGTGGCTGACAATGTCATACAAGCATTAATTTATGTATGCCAAGCACCATGCATAATTATGTGGCCAGTCCTGGGATGGAGTAGCATAATTTAATTATGAGACTACGGAAATAATTATTGCGGCTCATGCAGGAATTGATTCAGCACGCTACATGCAATTTAGTTTGTTAATGTCAGAAGTATTATTAATGAAGAACTCTCACTCAATCTTTAATTTGCACAGCAAAAAAGAAAAATAGCTCCATGAAATTAATAGATAGAAACATCCATACTATGCTTGAGAACATTTCTGTTTGTCTTCTTAGACCTCCTCCCGGCTGATGTGGGGGCCTTTGTTTCCTTCTTGGGTCTGGTCTGTCTCTGTAGCTGCTTCTTCTTCTTTGAGATGCTCCTCTTGACCAGGTGCCTCACACGGTCACTCGCATTCTGCCCATAAAGGTAAGAGTTTGTAGTGGAGGTTAAGGTTGTCGAGGCAACACTCAATGAGTCTGTGTCGTTTTGTCGGCCATCATTAGCTCTGTCTCTGTGAGGTTGCTGAAGCTTGTTCTGAAGACTCAAGTCTTCTAGTTCATCTTCAACAGATTCTCCTGAGCTGGTTTCACTCTCACTTTCACTGTTGTGATCACTGTCATGCCTTGTTGTTGGTCTACTAGGTAACTGAAGCAGTTGTGGCTCACTTTGATCTTGAGGAAAGCTATAATTCCCTCCCCCCTCACTACCACTGCAGCTGACATCCGGTTCATTCCCTCCATTGCTACTCTCACTGTCACTATCCACAGCCTGCTTTGGCAGCTGTGAAGTTGGTAAAGGTAAACTAGTACCTGATGCTTCAAGAGCTAAACTCTCCTTGGGGACATCTTGTTGCTTGCTAGCCATACTTTTCTCTGCTGGAGTAGCACAGATATATAATCCTTGTGAACTGGTGTCTCTGGTTGATATAGCAACCATTCCTGGTTGTCCAAGTTGAGGAGGATAGTCACTGGTAGAGCTCGCTTCATCGTCAGTCTCAGCTCCACTGCCTGAGTCAGAGTTGGAATCACCTTCAGGCAACTGATATCTCTCTCTCCTTTTGTCTCCACTCTGTGTGCCCTTTCTGTCAGCCATGGCAGTTATTCCTTCTGCTCTTGCCTCCCCACCATCTTGATGGCTACCTAGTAGCCCCATTTCTTGTGCCTGCATCATACAAATGCCGAGTTATCGTCGTATGAAGTTGGCTTACGAGTAGCTAATGTGAAATTTACCTGATCTAGGCTTTGCTGCATCTCTTTAGTAAATCCGCTGGCTAGGACTTCAGCATCTAAGCTTTCTATACGACTGCAAGTTAACAGGAAAGAGAAAGAATTCTATAGCACTAGTATAGTTGTAACTAGTTAGATCATGATACACCAACCCGACATTAATGAAATTTGGTGTATCATAATCTAGCTAGTTACAAACTATGTCAGTTTCCCAACTTAGAAATCAGTCACTAAAAAGTTATAGCACTAATGGCCTACTAGCACAGAACACTTTATATAGATCAACCACATGGGCTGTATAAAAATCTCTCAGACTTACGTGACGTCGGAGAACTTGGGAAAGAGCTCACTTTCGTAGTTGAACCTTCTCTTGAAAAACTCTCTAATGCATCCAATATCGCGATCAAAGTACCTGTAGTACAATGCAGTGTAATGTAGAATATACACTACAATACAGCAGAAGTATTGTGCGATTGTACATAACACACGACAAGAATGGAGAATGCAACAAATGACAGGCTGTAAGGCAACAAGTTGGCAAGCATGCCTAGAAGATGCCACACCTGAGTGATCTGTATGTCCGTACAGCTGCTCAGTAAATTAGTAGTTATGCATATAGCTAGCTATGGATATGATATATTACACTTATCAATCACTTGTAGGGGGCTCATTCCTTCCTAATTTAGTGCTCAAGGGCAAAATCTATAGCTATAGTGACATATATTATGCTTTAGCAATCAAAGGAATACGACAGATATCCGACCAGGGGTGATACAAATTGATCAATAGTTCTAATTCCTGTCTCCCATGTAAGCAATTTAATGCACAACACTCCCAACATTGCTGGAATAGAAGGTGGGCTTGTTGATATGCCACTGCATGTACCATTGCCTTGGCAAAAGATATCAACTTCAAATTAGTCAGATAGCTGGAGGGGAATATGAAGCTGCAGCAACTACACACAAACATGAACAATATTATACGAATCTATTAACTTTATGGTAGTACTAGTTATAGCTATTCTGGAGCTACGAGGCCCAGTAATTCACACCAATTTTTTCCTCATCAGCAAAATAACTTTCTTGCTATATAAGCATTTCTTTATGAATCTGTCTGTGGCACTTTCAGCACGCATAATACCATCTCAGATTAGATGAGCCTACCATTTGGCATTAACATGAGAGATTGACACCATCTGAGGAAAGTCAATGATGGTCGGCCGATCTTTGGAGTCTAAGAGAATATTAAACTCATTGAAGTCGCAGTGGATCAGCCCAAAACTGGCCAGTTGGACAATCAGATCCATGAGCATACTGTACAGGGCAGCTGGGTCTGCCACACTGTGAACTTGGCAGCTACAAAATTAAGAAAGAAAGAGAGAATGTGATGGCTGTTCTAGATGTGCAGCTGCAAAAGCCATGTAGTGACTAACAGAGGATGTCCATCCAGCAGCTCCATGACAACGGCATGTCGGTTAAAGTCAACAGGAAGTGGCACAGGAAACCCTCTCTCATGTAAAACCTGTTGGAAAGAGGATGCTAACTCACAAAGAAGACCAACTGATGAAGAGAGGTTGGAAGGAGAGAGAAGGAGGGGGGAGGAAAGACATTGGAGGAAGAGAGAGAGAGAGAGAGAGGGACTATAGTAAACTTAACTAAAATCATGCATATGCCACTGGCAGAGGTGCAAGTGTGATTCCGTAGTACACAGAAGCATAATAAGAAACTACACAATGTATCTAACACAAAGACAGTGTACAGTACTGAATCCAAGATTCAGAGGTTGATTCCAGGAGGGAAGTTACACTTTTAAACAAATTTAGATCATAGTTGTAACGAATACTGTGATCTGATTGGTCAGGAGGAGGTATCTATTTCTCATAAAAACTCGATAAAAACTCACAAAAATCTTGCTTGGAGCATGAGGCCAAGCTTGGTTGTATCCTTGGATACAAAAGAATGGAGACAGTAGCTGCAGTCTAGCAGCCCTATTGAAGCAGCAATATCCAATCATCTGTGGTTGAGTACACACAATAAGTCCACAGTACAAGTTCAATGTGTTCAGACATCACGTGTGCATGTTCACGATGCAATAATTGGTAGGTGGAGTCTACCTTGGAACTTGCTGAGTAAGCAACCACGCTCAAGAACCGAAGCTAGCAGAGGCTTGCCAGTGTTCTTGAGTCGCACGAGAGCTAAGCAACGTTCAATGGATAGTTCTTCTTATAGCCATCATGGATTCTCACTGTTGGTGGACTGTTTGTGACTATGGCAACACTTTGAGATCGAGAGGTGCCACCGCCGCATACATTCACATGATCTTAGTCGGTTTCTACGTGATTTAGAAACCCTCAGGACTCCATAAAACCCTCGCTTCATTCGGGATTCTACATAGAGCCTTTCGGTCTTCTAAATCACATAGAAACCTCCAAAACAGTGTCTAACTATTATTAAATAGCTGCCTCAGGGATTACTACAAGTCTAGTGCCTAAGGCTACAACATATACACAGTGAGGAAGTAGGTATACAGGCTATACACATTGCCCCATCATTGTACAGCTACATCTGCCTGAGCCAGCTTCCCTTTTTGTTTGAGTTAGGTGGGTAAGGGGTCGTCATAATTACCTTCATGTAGGCGTACTCTTTCATGGCTGAGAGTCGAGAGAGATATATCCATGAGGTGTTATTCCTGTGACGATGATAATCTCGTTTCTCCTTCAACTTACGAAAAGAGGTGCGGCCAAGCCTAGCAAAATTATTGACGAAAATGCCATAACTTTACATATAGATGTACCGAGTACACTTACCTATGCAGCTTTAGTGCAAACTGCTTCTTACGTGAATTTGCAACAATGTAGATATCTGGGAGATGGGGTAGTAAAGCTTCAAACAAACAATATAATAAGTATTGCTTACAAAACAACACAATCTAATAAGAATAGTCACTACTTCCCCAGCATGGACAATATGGAGAGAAAAGGAAATGTGTAATTTTACAAAAAAAATTCACCTGCTTCTTTTCCGACACCAATCTGGTTGCCGACAGAGTAGAGTATGTCTCTGGAGGCAAACACCTTTAGTGCCAGGTAGTCGTAACCAGAGAACGTCAGCCGATAACCACACACTGAAACACATTGAGTAACACATACTGAACACATGCAGAAATGTCCACAACAAACACCAGGATATTAAAGGAAGATATCACCTGTGAGAGTATTGTATTTTTGGAGGGGGAGCCTAGCATAAATCAGTGCCCCCTCAAATTTTACCTCCCCCCCTCCTCCCCTTGAAAGTTTAACACTACAATTGAGAGGCTACAGTCTATGTTATTGTGTTCATGTGAGCCAGCAGTCATGTTTCTTTCAGTTATGCATTCCCATCACCTATCATTGTTCTCATGCCTGTTTTATCTTTTGTCTGTGCCAGCCCTGTCGCTCATTTTTCTATATAAACCCCTGTATGGAAGGCTCCAATTCTAACCACTCAAGAACTAGACTCTATTAAACTTGATTGCTGTGTAGGACCACGTCAAGCCAAGTAAATGGTGATATCAGCCAATCTAGATGCTAAACTCAAATTAGGTAAATTTTATGATTAAATGGTTGGAAATTGACCTTTTTTGTGTTCATAGCAGACCAACTTATGCTGAACCAGCTCCTTGAGGATCTTGTGACAGCCACCGTGTTTGAGTCCAGCGATGGACGCCACTAAATTGATGGGGACTACCTCGTGGTTCTTCATCCCCATCTCCACCTGCCACAGGATCAACCATAGGTCATTAATTTTTAGGCTACATATACACTGACACATCATCACTGATCAAAACTCGACAGTGGTGATCACTTTAGGTTTCAGGACCAAATTGATACAAATTATCTACTATCTAGTGAACTAGACTAAATCTACTCGTTTATAAACTAAGATCACGATACTTACAGCTGTTAGAACTCTAAAGTCCTCCCTGGAAAGGTATCTCAGCAGAGCTACGTTCAGTTTCCCCATGCTTCTCTCTCTCTACTCCTCACCACGTGGCTTCTAGAATCACCACGCCTACATTTTCGTGACCACGCCCACCACTTACATGTAGATGTAGATTATGTGCCACAAGGATTCACCCACACAGATCTACCTCAGATTATCCATGCACACCTACGCTCTCCTTTTTGTTTATCTGATGACCTTGGGATCATAACATTTTAATAAGAAACAACCATTGGTGCATACAGGTGAATTTTTAATATCAAGGTGTGTTGGTGAGAGATAGCTAGTTGATCAATGAGAATGTCATAATAAGGAATATCATAACCCACTGCCTTGGTGAATTGTTAGAGTATTAATTATTATGGTCTTGCTACTATAATAGAAATAATATATTTTTAAGACTTGGTTAACTCTAGATTATGGGGTAAATAAATTATTTTCATACTACAGCTTGGCACTGCTCTGTCAAATTTTATGTAATAACCAGAGATCAGTTATTCCTGGTTTGGCAGACTGTCAAAGATTTTCTGGCACAGCCGAAATAATTTCATCCAACCTTTTTGGCAGAGGCTGTACTGGGGTGCTTTGATAGGAACACCACTTATGGAGTGAGAAAGCCAGCTTGCAACCAGCCCCACCCCCTGACCAACAGCTGCATGCTGAGAGAAGAACGAGCACGCTGAACTTTTATAGAATTTATTAATAATGCTTATGCAATCTGCTGGATACATTGCTAGACTCAGAATGTTGCACGTCTTGGCAAATTACAGCATGCAACATTGCTATTATTATTGTGGCCATATAATAATATGCATAGTGCTGAAACTAAACCTGCCCCACTTCCTGTGTTCCGCATACCACGGTGTCGCGTCGATTAGGGGATTGCCGAGCGCCAGCCTAGTTGCATATTTATGCCGAGATCGATCGCCATTCTTCCCATTGCTGTATAGCTGACTTCAAGCTAGTGATCTAATCCTTCAAAACAGAGACTCGTTGCAAACAATCGTTACTTTCACATATAACGCCAAAGCTACTACTAGTCTACTAGTTCGAGCTCTGATCCAAAATGCCTGTAAAGCCGGAGTACAAGGTGACTTTATTGGGAGCTGGAGGTGTAGGGAAGAGTGCGCTGACGCTGAGAATCATTTCAGGTGTCTTTACGCCAACCTACAACCCCACTGTGGAGGATTACTATCGGCACGATACGCAGATAGACGGAGTGGGTCCGTGCATAGTCGAGATTCTCGACACGGCAGGCACGGAACAGTTTGCAAGCATGAGGCAGCTGTATATCTCCAACTGTAGAGCCTTTGCGCTGGTCTACTCCGTCGACGATCGAGCAAGCTTCGACGAGACGCTAGAAATCTATCAGCAGATACTAGCAGCCGTGAACAATCCTGCCGAAATTACCGTCGTATTGGTGGGCAATAAATGCGACCTGGAGGAATGCAGAGAAGTGGAGACTTCTGAGGGTAGGAACGTAGCCAAGACGCTCATGAACAACTGCACGTTCATCGAGACGTCAGCCAAGGATGGTACCAATGTCCAGAAGTTCTTCGCCACGCTTGTTATGTCGATGAGCGGGTTGGTCAAAGCAGGTGCCGTGCAAAGAAGACCGCGCTCTACGAGCGTGAGCAGCAAGGCAGCTTTGATACGAGGCTCGCTGCGACTCGGTGGAAGGAAGTCTAGAGAAAGGAGCCACTCACAGCCCGATCTGAGCGTCTACTCTACAGATTCTGGCGGCTCCTTCAACTACCCACATGCAACGGTAGAGTCTTTACAGCTACCAGCTGAAATCACACCAGGTGACAACGCAAGAAAGACAAGAGGGTGCTCCATCATGTAGTTCCTCTATAAATATCTAAAGACATTTCATTTTACACTCAAACGTCTCACTGACTGACACTAGAAAAACATCCTCCTTCACTCAGTGATATATCCATTTGTGTTTTGTTTGTGTGTGTATTGTGGTCAAGTTTTGTCAGTGTGATTTTTACGCTACCTTCCAATCACCGGCAGTTCACTTTCTTTTATTTCACCCATCTCTCTTTGTTCCTCTAATTCATCTCTTGGCACCAAGTACCCATGTTTTTCTCACTGCACCAGCCTACCCTGTTCCTTTGACTTTTATTTCTATACAGGTACCACTGTATAATCCCTTTCTCTTTGAATCTGTACGATACTGCCATGTTTTATGTGTGTACATATGTGTATTGTGTATTGTGTATGTGGTTTGTTTAACAAAATCAAAAGACATTACATTCATCCATGATTAACTAGCTCGACTCTTGCGCATGCGCTTCGCCAGTGGTAGCTATGCAAGTTGAAACTAGATTTATATGGCTAGAGTAGAGTCAAGGAGCAGTGTGTCTTGTGCATAATGATTATCATGATAAAAAGATTTGGGGAGCATGGGGATGACTCACTCACAGATTCCCCAACCTTTGCTTGATTGAGTCTAGAATCCATGTGTTAGCAACCTTGCAAACATCTATCCACTTTACAGGGAAAAAAAAAGGTTATTTCAGTGGAAGAGGGGATGATAGTATTGGAGGGGAGGGGGGACCCATTCACATGACATTGTGAGAGAACAATAATTTTGCTAGGAAATTATAGCCGAGGATGCAAAGATAGAGAGGTTACTCTCCAGTTTATCTACACTTTGCAACCAGTGCGCAAATCAGCAACCTTTGCATAGCTAAGATTGGGTCTCATGCAGGTCAAGAAAGCGCCAAACTTGGAGAAACTTCCACACAACTATCAAGCCTTGTACAAACAAAAACTTGCTGTTTATTGGCAGTCCCAATATAGGGTAGTGGATGTAGAGTTTCACACCATAGTTTGCGACCCTAACACCTTCACATACGGACAGAGATACGAACAAAACCCCAGAATGTTTACAAGCAATCAATTAGAGCTTATGCCATATTATAACTAAACACAATGCACCTCAACTATAAGCTAGAATTAGGCTGTGTGTGTATGCGTCTGTGTGTCCATGTGTGTGCATACAAAGACTATTTGAATCTAATACACCTTGCCTTTCAATTGTTAGTGTGACCACATCATAGGGTTGCCCCAAGTGCCAAATGTGGTCAGACGGAATGCACCAAGGGCATACGATTCCTCCTTTAAGACTGAGAAATGCAGAGCTACAGTGCATCACGGAATACCTGTGATTGGATAGAGAAGCCATGCCTCGTTGCGGCATCAAAGTACCACACAATCTGGCTCAAGCTGTAGCGCTTAGTCACCAAATTAGTGTGAATGTTCCTGTAAATCATTGAAGGAGCACGGGGGGGGGGGGGGGGGGGGGGGGGGGGAGAGAAGGAGAGAGAGAGAGAATGAAGAAGCCATGCATGGTTGTTCCCATGCACCTAATGCCATCCCAGCCTGGCTAACTGAACTTTCCCACATCATACAAGGTGCACACAAAATAACCATAAACACACCAAAAAAATTACATCCCCTAGGGATACATTTTGGCTTCTAGAGTTGCAGTTCTATGCAGCCCAGTCATTCAAATCAATCACCATAGCTAGAAATCACAAACAAATACAGCAACTACCTTGCAGCTGCTCTGATAAATCCATATGATGGGAGAAACTCGACACTCAAAACAGTAGGTCTGTACAATATTAATGCCATCATTGTTTACAAATGGCAGTGTTATCCTAAGCAACACATACACATGCACACACACACACACACACCACCTGGTTCAGCTGCTATCAGTAGGTCCCTATCTATATCTATCCCCCTAATGTATGTTTTTTCCCCCCTACATGTTATTGCTTCCACCAAATGACCATAAACTGCCTAAAGCAGGCTATAGGGATAGCAGCTATACATGTAGCAACCTTATGGCAGTGAGGCAATACTATCTGCGAAGCCTGTGGTAAGCCGCGAGATTGAGAAACCTACCAGATGCTTGTTCTTATCCCCCCTAGCAACCACTTTCTCTCTTTCTCTCACCACTTCACTGAAGTGGGGGCATTACTAAACAAACTTCAGAGAGGATCTGGTCAGAGGTGTGAGGTTCAAAATGTACCAGTTCAAAACTTTCAACCAAAAACTGACCAGACTAGCCGTGGTTCAGAGAGTTGGCCATGGCAGCTAGTACATGTAGCATACAGAAAGGGGACAAAATACCACATATGCATGTACATATGTAGTTGAGGTCTATTTTGAAACATAAGCTGGTGCAGTTAGAAAATCCCACAGTGGACAACAGTCTGCAAAACGTGAAAATAGAAGATACCCCATTTCGCCCACCCTGGCCCTGACCCTGATGAATAAGAGCCAGCCCATGCCCACCAGATTGAAATCATCTCTCCCTTGTGTGTTTGTGAGGAAATCTCCCCACGCACTGTAGCGTTACCAAAAAGCACATAATGCCAAGGGCTTATAATACAGAAATACTCTTGGTGTTAGTTACCTAAGCCATGTTTGTTCGCACGGGCAGAATTGCATCTTCTCATGTAGTGGGGGATAGGACCAAGAGGGTAGAGAGGTGCACCAATTTCGTTCAAATTCTCATTCTATTTGAGCAATTTTGACCTACAACATTACTGAAGTTTTGCTGGTCAGGTAACCATTATTGGTAGATCCGTATCCGTCTATTACACTTGTATTATTATTAGCATATTTCAACAAACAAGCTGCACTCATCGTTAGA
>OZ219961.1:97500-435000 GCA_964291365.2 Stappiaceae bacterium | reverse complement strand
CAAAACGTGTGATATTTCGTGACACTGCACTCTTTCTATGGTAAAATACTACAGTATGTCAGTCCACTGTACGGGCGTGTTGTACAAGTACATGGCATGTGCACCATGGATTACTGCAGTAATAATCATGTGGGTACCTTGGATATATATCGATACAGGATCTAATTTCTGGATTTCTGCCAAGCAAAGGGTCGGAAGGACAAAGTGCATGGGGGGGGGGGGGGAGGGGAGACAGAGAGAGAAAGAGAGAGAGTCGGATGGTGGTAGAGAGGGGGGAGGGATGACATGATGGAGTAGATGACGCATAAAATCAAATGACAAGACAAAACACGGCATGCCACTTTAGCTAATAATGCTGTTAATTTTTGCCTCCTCCACCAATTAAAAGAACAGGTGGCCTTGTAGGTACAGTACACTTACAGGTAGCTACACTACATACATCAGTGCTGTAGAACCATGTACATGTACCGCATGCATAAATACAAAATTACTAGGAAGGGTGGTGTACATGTACGCCTACACGCTCCCCTGTGTGTGGCAGTCGGTGCTGATTATACACCCAGGGCATGCTGTACGTGGGAAAGGGTGGACATGGGAAGCACTGCACAAGCTTATGATGTCTTGTTTCAATTGCCTAGTCAGCTAGGATGAAGGGAGGGATTTGATACACTGATATTCTACTTAGACTAACACACACTCGTATGCATAAAATATGAGATTTTCAAAAATTATTGGGTAGGGTGGTGCCCAGACATATCTATTATACACCCTAGTCTGACAATTTATCTATCACCCTTCATATGGGCAGCTATGCGGACATGAAGCTATGATTCAGTGCATATGATGTCTCGCTCAGACCCTTTGATATTGGCCCCTGTGTCACTATAGAGACCATACGCAGACAATTACTATTTTGTCTACATAATATGGTATACGTTTGTCAGAGCTAGTTTAAGTTGGATCAACAGTTCTTTTCATTCATCAATTTGTCATAAAGAGCAGACTACAATAGTTATAGACAGAAACTAAAAACATAGGCTGTCTGGCTGGAAGTATTTTCTAACACAAATGTTTGTTTGGTATACTATTGCAGCAGTTTTTTAGTTGCAAAGCCATCACAAGAACTTTCCCTGTACTTTGTCAATCACAAAGAGCAGATTGTCTCTAGTATAAAAGCTAAAATGGAACCTAGAGTGTGCGTTTCTGAGCATAGCCCCATAGCCTTTTTTCATTTGTGCAAAGCCATCACACATACAGCTAGTTGCCCTAGGCCATTTCCAAATATATGGGAAGCAACATAGAAACATGGCTGAGTTCACAGTCAATTTTCAGCACTATTGGTTGAGTTTGAACACATCGTGAATTTGTTTGAGTGTCACAGCCTATCTTTCTTTACTAACCCCCCTCCCCCCCAGCCGATTGTACCGCATACCATGCCTCATCAACCAATGACAACACTCAAACAAATTCACAATGTGTTCAAATTCGACCGATAGTGCTGAAAATTAATGACTGTGAACTCAGCCATGTTCTACATCACGACTTTGCTAAACGCCTACACGTCTTCACCTCATACAATCTACAGTGGAATCTCCGACAAAGGATTCTCCGTATTGCAATTAAAACCCCTGAAAAGAGGAAACTTATCTATTAAGCACAAAACTTGCTGGTCCAAAGATGTTCTTTATTAAGAGGTTCCACTGTACATAGCATACAAAATATCAAAAAGAAAAGCATCATGCTATCAACTGGATATAACACCAGTTACACAATCTCTCAAGAGAAAACAATTCTTACAAACCTTACGATAGAACACGTAACAGATTATAGGTAACCTGATGCTTACTCACATAGCTGTGAACATATGTATGTTGACCAGTACTGATTCTAGTGCAGGCTGCAGGAGTGTAGTAGGTTCAAATACTATAAGATTGCAACACATAGGAGTGTACAGAGGGCAAAATTGAATCATAGTGTTAGTAACATTCAATTAATCCACGACTGTACAAAATTCCGTAGGAGGCATAGTTATGAAATTTTGAATTCTTTCCCACCAGATATTAGTTCTGGGTCAGCTGTGGTGTGACATTCAAGGAAAATTTGTGACCAATATGTAATCTCTCTCGTGTAGCGGAAAAGACCTAATGTAGCGAAACCTCTTGCGGTCATTAATGAACTAGTATTGTGCAATACCAAGTAGTAAGTGGACGGCAAAGTTTAATTTAATTAATCTGGCCAGCACAGCTGTCTTGTACAGTATGGGATATGTCCCTAATTAGTATGTACATCTTGATATTGGACATATACATAATGATTATTCTATCTCTGTGCCTATAACTGGCACTAATTTCAATATCAGAGTGTTCCTAATTAGAGCTGTACTATCATCATTGTCTGTGGGGGCACTGCTGTTTAATAGTGTAGTGTTGGTCTAGTAGCTTTAAGATCACTACATAACAGCGCAGCATGATTGTACAAGCAAAGTGTGCATGTACACAGCTCTACAGAATGTCTTTAATAACAAGATCAGAAGATGGCTCATCTTCGATACTACAACAAAATGAAGATGCTCACAACATAACATAATATTATTATTTTTTGTGCTAGAACACAGGGGTTCCAGGTGTCTTTTAAAATATATACCTATAGCAAGAGCTTATAGAGCCCTTGCCTATACTCACACAAGTGTGAGAGTTCCAACACAGTGAATGAGCCAGTATTGGAGCATGTGCATGCACGTATGTGCACATGCACTGCACATGTATCATTGGTTCATACACACCTTTAGCTCTGTAGGCATGGCTAAATAGCACTTTTTAAAGAAAAGGACATTAGCTATGTAACTCATGTGCACCAAGCTGAATTGGCAGGGGAGCACATGTGCAGTGAAGGAACGTTGACAAACACCACTATAAGCATGACAGCATGCAATCATTGTAGTTCTGCCACGTGTGAATCGGTGATCCCTTCTTAAAGGTAATGCTAGCTTCTGAAGTCTCTTGTAAGCAAATAGCTTATAAAAGGGGTGTACACCTTTGCAAAATAACTTCTCCTTTTATTACCATTTTTGGGGTAGCATACAAATTGCCCTTGTAATAAGAATACTGTTTTAACTTTAATCCATCTAGGGGTGTGTGTACACAAAGAGGATCCACCTTATTTATGCTGTCCTAGTATACAGCAGCCATAAAAGATCCTCCTCTAGTAAATAAGAACAATGCTTGCTGACAAGGGCTCTTAGGCTGAGTGTACACAAGTGACATCAGAGCTCAGCTCTCCCAGTACTTGGAAGAAGGGCAGCCAAATCAAGGACCACTTGATTATCTCACTCCAACAAACTACCACTGCTTGCATACATAGACTGAGTCAGAGTCAACTCATACTCACACACAGACTCTCTCTCTCACACAC
Organism: Stappiaceae bacterium; assembly: GCA_964291365.2. GTDB lineage: Bacteria > Pseudomonadota > Alphaproteobacteria > Rhizobiales > Stappiaceae > JBDWFY01. The sequence continues at coordinate 431,589 of OZ219961.1, read as the reverse complement.
GCACATACGCACACATACACACTGAGCTGTAGTCAACCCAAACACACAGATGCATACACATATTCTCTCTCTCATGCACACACACACACAGACACAGATACACACACACACACGAGCCACAGTCAACGCATACACATACTCACACACTCCATGGATTCACTTATCACACATACATGATCAGTGACACACTTAAGCTGTATACACACACAGAGACCACAAAAGCTCAAGGTTGTGAAGGTCAGTCTCGACCAAGGGGTAGCCTTACCAAGGTAACTTGTTTAGGAGAATTTAGGATATCAGTTGATGGGTTTTAGTCAGGTACACACATATGTACCAGTATGAACCATACCATAATTGTATATCAAGCTAGAATCCTCACAATGATATTTTATTTCAGCTAGCTTAGCAACAGTAAGCCCTGCGTACACAAAACACTCCAAACCACACAGACACGTACAATTCAAACAGACAATCTACATGATGTATATATATTTGATAACGAATCTATTCTTGCAATAGCTAAAGCATAAACCAGCCAAGTTGTGCCATCACAATAACACAAAAAAACAACCAATTAGCTAGAGTACTAGCTTAGCCAAAGTAAACATGAACATACCATACCACACATGCATGTAGCAGTAGCAGGCACCCCTCACTAATGTACTTGCACAGTCAGCTAAGCTAGAACATAAACAGTCAATCACTGCAGATAATAATCATTGCAACTTATTTTAGACATCAATAATATTGGCTAAAATTGAGTGATCGAGGCATAAACATCATTTTATACACACACACATACACACACATATGCATGCACAGCAGTGCTGTTTACCATGTACCAACTTGAAGTCATATAAGCACTGAGAAGGCCATACCCCTTGTGTACACACATCACATATCACAGTGGGTAGGCAATCCCAGTGGCCTAAGCTAAGCAGGGTGCAGGCTTTTTGAGGTTGAGGAGTGGTTGCTGGAGTGGTCAAAATGGAGTTGCTCAGCAACCACAAGGTCCCTGGCTCAGGCCACAGTATCTGAAGGAGGACTTAGTTTCAGGGAAAGGTGGTTGCAAACACCTACTAAACTCCTCCAAAACCAGGGTCCTCTCCTAGACAGCCACTCTCTGCTCTCTTTCTCTCATCCAAGTCTGTTATCCCTATTAGCTGACCAATCTTGGGACTGAATTAAATTTTGATCAGTTACTATGGCAATTTACTACTGTAATCACCTGCACCACATGTGCATGTGCATGTAACATGTCTTTGCATGTGCCTTAAAGTTGAGTGTGAGAGCACAATCTATAAAAGTATACATTTGCAGAGTATGTAATACCTGACTTGGGGCTAAAGGCATAAGCAGTGTAGTGTCCACAACCAACTCTGCAGAGAGAGAGAGAAAGAGAGAAAGTAAAAACATGTTAATAATATCACATCTGAAAATATTCATGCACACAAAAACTGGGCAAACCCTGATACCATTTCATTATATCTCAACTTTTGCGTGCCAACTGATCTAATCATGACGCACTAAGCAACACTGGTAAGGTGGGGCAGCCTACACAAGGTGGGACTAAGTGCTACACGGAACCCACCACCACACCTTTCGAAAAATTTATGATGACACCTTGTAGTGCCTCGAGCTTCAGGCATATCATACATCTTGTTGAATTGTGGTAGATGTATGTGCATTGAGGAAAAGCCGTTATTAACATTTACATGTATCATCTATTGTGAGGCACATTCTCAGACAGGAGGACACGAGTAGAAAAAATTAGTATTTCATAGGGTACAGTTGGATGCCATCTATACCATGTGGCTGTGTAGACAATGTGATGGGGGGAGGGTGGGAAGGAGGGAGAGAGGAGAGAGAGAGAGCACTAGCTTTTTTTATCGATAGTGTACAGTACATGTGTACATTTTGTATAATGCCAAACAGACAGCTCCCGAAAAGTATTGCAGTACACGGAATCAATTAGTACCCATTTTGCTCTCTGAGTGTAGGCAGCTGCCAGGCACACAGCCTTTTTACACACGTGAGGAAGCATACTGCCAAATCATTGGCCAATTAGAGTCAATCTACAGCATTACATCACATCACCCCTAGTTACAGATTAAGTAGTCTTACATTTCCCAGAAACAACAATCATGCTTATCCAATCTCATGAGCTCATCAGCACTACAGCATACATGTACTACTGTGGTTTATTTTTAGTTCTGATGAGGTTTTCTTGTTTTACTGCAAGAAAACATACATAAAGGGAAAGTTAAGTGGTGGGTGATTCTTTCTATCTTAAAAGGGGTAAGTTTCAAAGCGGTCCCTATTCAAAAACAGTGGAGTCCCAAAGTAGTATACACTGCCACATGCTAGCCAGCTGCCTATAATATAAACAAGGTGTATCATCATCACATGAAGATTGAAGGAAGATACCCTATCGTTAACAGTGAAAACGTGCTTGCCAGTTCATGCCAACAATAGATACTAGTAACACCACAAGGTCATTCGATGAATTGATCTCACATGGAAAGTACTCACGACATCATAGATCAATTCTATCAAGATTGAAATACTTGGAACTAGTGGGACAATTGAGCCTTTCTATGCCATAGGCACCCTTGATTAATCCTCAATTCATCAAAAAGCGCACAGCTTGAATTACCACCACTTAGCATTGAATAATGCCACAGATATTAAAGCAAGCGTCAGAGGGAAATTTTTTCAGCAACAAACATGAACATAAAATCTACACATAAACATAAAATTAATGTACTGGCGTAAAAACTAATTGATCATCACTTCAGGGATACTTGTGTACACTTATCTATACTTATCTATGTGCTTGTACAAGCACCATTATTACAGTATTCAGGGTTCTGCCCACACTGGTCAGGAGTGGTCGGCCCCAACCACCACTCAGCCTTTTTTACCACCACTCGAACTTAAAATAGCCTATTTTTACCACCACTCAGAGAGAACAATAGTACTAAAATGCTATATTCAATGCAATATAATACCATTTTCACTACGGCTTAGCCACCACTCAGATCATTCTGGGCAGAACCCTGAGTATTATTATGCCAGGCCCAAGGGAAGTGAACTTATAATCGCCTCAGATATGTCTATATAGAGATACTATCACTGTATGTATATGTATAGTACCAAGTGTTCCGAAATCTTGTGGCCATTTCTCAAAGATGTTGACAACAAGGGCAGATTGTATAGGGAGTAATGGCAAAAACTGGCTACTCAATTCAGAAAGTAGTAGCCAAAGTGAAGGATACAGTAGCAAATAGCTAATCTGGCTAGTGTGTAGGGTACCTCTGGTATATAAAAATTTAGCTCTCTTACCCTGATCCGTGATGCACCACGACAGCTGCTAAGTCGTAGATGGCTCTGGCCCTTTTAGCGGAGGCCGTGGGATTGGTTGTGTATGGGGACATGTCCAGACTGTGGAGGGGGAAGGAGACAGGAGTGTTGAGCTTGGTACGAACAAAGGAGGTGAAACGAAAACGCTTGAGATGGATGCATAGTACCTGTATGTGTGTGTGTGTGTTTTGTGTACAATGTATGTGCATGTTAGACAGAGTTAACTAGCATTTCATGATACACATGTACATGTAGCTCAGCCATGTCCCCAGGCTGACAGATTTCTTCAGTATCCAACACTGGAAATATACAGTCAACTAAATAATAGTTAGACACTGTTTAGGAGGTTTCTATGGGATTTAGAAGACTGATGGGCTCTATGTAGAATCCTGAGCGAAGCAAGGGTTCTACAGAGCCCTAAGGTCTTCTAAATCATGTAGAAATCGACTAAGCAGTGTCTAATGCTTTTAGATACTAGCAATAATGCCTAAAGCTTGATATATAAACTGCTGCCTAGCAACAAACCAACCATAGGCCAAAAGATTTCTATTGAGGTTTACATGATTTTCTACAAAAAATTTACATTATTTTCTACAGAGCTAGCTTTTACATGATTTTCTACAGAGCTTTACATGATGTTCTATGAAGGATAGATACTTCAATCTAACCAATCAGATCACAGTATTTGTTACAAGTAGGATCTAATGATTATTAGAGGCTGCAAGTAGATGTATTTGTACAAACAACCATATCATGAAAGTGTGTGAGGGAAAGAGTGATCAGGGTAACTTCAGAGGTGGTGAAATGAGAAAATGAAAAAGCGGCACCAGACAAAGACATTACACAGTAGTATTCAGGATATGGAATGTGAGGGTCTTTCCATTCCTAACACATTCAGGAAATAGACAGAAAGAGAGACAGAAAGCTGCACCAGGCTACCACCTTCACCCAGTATGGGCAAGGAATGGAAACTCCCATTTCCACCTTAGGGGGGAGTGTGGTCTGGCTTGGCCAGTGTAAGTATGTACAGAAGTCCCCCACCCCTGGAGCTTCACTCCACCTCCCCCTCCCCCCCCCCCTCTCCTATCTCCCCAATAACCAACAAACCAGTTTACAGGGAACATGGTTAGATCTAGACCCATGTATGTACATGTAGGCATACCACAATCAGTTTCAGATACTATTAAGTCAAGGCACTATCTACAGGCACCAACACTAGCTTCTTGGAGAGACCGTACAAAATCAGTCGATAATGGACACTTATAAGTAGTGGCTTGCAGTTAGCTAAACAGCTGGATTCATGAGAAGATACTGCTCGAGTCGTCATCACAGAGGTAGTAGATTCTATATTTCGCTTCTTGCCTTTGCAAGTCTTGTGAGAGAGCAGCGAGCAAACTAACGAGTTTTTTGGCCTGCTGATTAGTTAGGTCACGCACTCAAACAGGATGCAGTAAATGTGCATGCACCACAATGCTAGACTGCAAGGTACTGTTTGTATAATCAATGCCATTTGCACTCTCTCCCTTACCACACTATGACCTCTTCATGCCTGCAAGGTCCGCCCTTTCACAGCCCTGTTTACAACACTTCATAGCGTGTGTGTATGCAGGTGGTTATATGATGAGATAGCTGAATTGGGTGCAGCAGGGGGCGAGCAAATCGAGCCCCCCTGCTTGCATACTACAAAAATTTCCAGGGAGTGTGGTAGGGAAGAGGGGGAGGAGATACAAAAAATGTTTTTAGGAGACCCCTTGTCCCCTCCTCCCCCCAAATGAAGCTCTGGTCAGATGCATAAGATAACTAATCTAGGTGGAGCCTGGGGACGAGGCTAGCGGTACTTAATCTTGGGGCTACAAAATTGCTTCAGCTTAAACCAGATGATCAGTGGTCCCCAATTTATGGCCTGTACTTATTGCCTTAGCCCAGACCAGGGAGAGGAAGTGGCTGCGTAAAAACAGTACCCAGCCAAGTAACAATAAGTGCCATAAAATGAGGATTCCTTACGCCACTGACCCACATACAAGGACTAGGAGAGCTGTTTACGGCAACTACAGTCAACCTGTTTTGGCTATCAGAGGTCAGCTGAACAGTTGCATTAGGTGCAGTTTTGGTCACCCTCAAATTTCATTTATCTTGCCACGGATGGCATGGTGACAAACCTGACACATGCGCTACCTACCACTACTCCTACATGTAGCCTTCCAGGGTTGCAAGCTCAGCAAACACAGTCCATATAAAAATTATTATTCTGGTGCAAGCTACTCCAAGGGTATCTATAATGGATTTGATGCGTAGTAGCATGGATTATCTGCTTTGTAAATTGCTGTTTAAATTTAGACTTGACCAAAAGATGTACATGCGATTCTAACTGGTTAAATCTAAATTTCAAATGTTGCTGATCTGCATTATCACTATTCTACTGGCCAGGGCATGCTTATAATCTGATCTAAAGATTTTGAAATATTCGAAATAGCTCAGCAAATTCCTCATGCATCAGACAGTGAGAAAGAGAGGTGGGTATGTTGTGTGCACTATTGAACTCTCCCTGCCAGGAGCAGCGTGTCTAAGCTAAAACCAACAGTGAAGTGCCAGCAGGATCATAGCATTCTTTTATGCACCACTCCCCCAAAGATACACTGACTGGTGATACCGAGTCATGCCACTGAGGTTAAGAATGTGCCCTAGACACCAAAACTTGCACAATCTAGAACTTAGCCTAGCTGCCACACAATCCAGATTTACTGAAGGTCTATGAATATCAGTACTGCAAAAGCAAGTAGTCATACTTCATGAGAATTCTATAAAACTAACACTAAAGTTAGGCAATAGTTAAGACCAGTCCTGCCTCTACCGAATTATCCATATTATTTGTTACTCGTAAATAAAAGCCACAAATAAAGTATCCTATTTTGCAAAGAAGCTATCTATCCTTTTATTTTGTCTTGGAGTTCTTTGTCACAGATTCCATATCTACTAGCCAAGCATGACAGCTTGCTGACACATTCTATAGACAGGAAGTGGGTCCTTTATTGGGGGGGGGGGGGGGGGGGAACTACTTGTTAAGTTGTTTTGTCTTCCTTCCCTGGGGTGCCCTTTGCCCGTTGAAGTTTACACTGTGCACATCACGACCGTGTATATGTACGTACATGTACATACACATATCATGTGAACAAGAGCTCCTGCATGTGCACATACCAGGCATAAGCCCATGCGCTGACTACTGACATACTTTACTTGTGACATGATATACAGGCACTTTCATCATTTACATACATGTACATACACATTACCGCAGGAGAGAAAGGGAGGAAGCGCTAAGCAGCAGCAGCAGCTGTAGTTCATCCATTAAGGTCTTCCCCATACCACACCCTAATGCCCACCCACACTGGCATGCATGTACATCTGGCCGGCCTAGCCTCAGTAGCCTGGCCCTGGACTCCACTGCACTTCATATGGAGTGTACAATTATAAGTGTAGTCTTGGGGGAGGGGGAGGAAAGAAGAAGGGTGGAGGGAGGAGGCAATGTACTACGATAAATTGTCTCTGTCTTTGCTGTTTTTGGAACCATGATGAATTAATTGTTATTGATCTGGGGTAGGAAGCACCTGTATACATGTATCTATTTCTCTCACTGAATCACGGGTTTTTACCAAAGCCCTCCCCTCCCCCCCCCCCCATCCATTCTCCCCCCACGTCTCACAAATGTATGCACTCTTTTAACCCCATCCAATTACATACACACAAAATCAATGCATTAACACCCCACACTACACAACGTGCTACCATATAATCTTCACATGCCATATGTCATCTCCCTCTCCCACACAATGGCATGCATGCATGTGGGGGAGAGGGAAGGAAATGGTATGTGGTATGAATGATCGGTTTGCTATTTTTAGAAGTGTGAGCTTATTATTGGTTAGTGAAAGAATGTAAACAGCTGAGAGTATCAAGTGCTATACAAATACATATAGTTAGACACAGGGTATCTCTACTGTGTCACGGTACTAGGTGTTGACATAAATAGCCAGCAAACACAGCATTAGCTCATGCTGAATCAACAATAGGTATGTAGCTCATTTGTATTTTGTACATAATTATAGTACGTACAAAAAATAACCTGCCCATTCTGCAAATATCATTATTAGTACATAAACATACTGGGCCTGAGGCCATACAATAATATATTATCCTTCAGACTTAATATAATAGTGACCAATTGCTACGTCACCACAAATCCACTTTTCAATGTGTACAGTGACCTTAATTGATTCATGTGTACTAGGATAATGGTGATCCCAGGCAAGCCTCCAATTCACGGTGAATAGGCAACGTTAGGCCACAACAACTCCAACCAAGACCACTACCATACATCACAATATACCAGGTATTAAATGCTCTCTCTCAATCGGCTGTTTCCCACATTAAGGTCTATCAAATACACGGGCAACAAATCAACGGACACAGATTGATCAAACAGTCAACAACCGCCAAAGATAAACCCACTACGGAACTTACTATTATTGTTTACTTAACATTTGCAAAAGCAAGCAAATAGCAGGATAGTGGAGGCTGGTTGAAAGAAACTAAAAAAAACTACCCTACTCTAAAACAATCAATCACTACCAGAGAAATTGCTAGCTAGGCCTTTTCTGAAGGGAATGGAACCATTACTGAGCGTCGGAGAACCTTTTACACAAAGCCTGAAGCTACCACCACCCCTCCTTGAACTACTAAGCATCCTGTAGTAATGCACTTCTTGATACAAAGTATTGTGTCACGATAGCTCAACACAATCGTCAGCACAGATAATAATGTAGATATGACTTTCTTTTTAATTTATACTCTCCTTGAATTCTCCTACATGTATCACTGTTAGTGATTGCAACATACGTACATTTGGAAGGTCGTGCAGAGAGAGGCATTTCGTTGATGGCTGCTTCTTTTTGCAACGAGGGCAGTAGTACCACTCGGCTTCTTGGAGTTTCTCAAGATCTGTGAAACTGCTCAGGCAATCTGTGAGGAGTGTAGGTGTGTGTGTACATGTGTGTGTGTGAGTGTGTGTGTGTGTGTGTGTGTGTGTGTGTGTGTGTGTGTGTGTGTGTGTGTGTGTGTGTGTGTGAGAGAGTGTGCATATGTGATGTGTGGGCAGGTGATGTGTACACACTGCACGTGCACAAGTATGATTTCACTCAATATTGTTATGTACTGTGGATACTGCAGGTGGATATGCAGGAACATAATCAATATTGCTATTTCATCATTCGGGGGGGGAGGGGGGAGGGGGGGAGGGGGATGATTGTGCACAATATGTTATATTATCTCACCCGTTAGTGCACAGGAGGGTGCTGCCTTGTCACCTCTCTTCCTCTCTGGGATGTCCAGGGAAATGTCTGCATGAGAGAGAAACGACAAACAGTGGAGGAGAGTTACGATAATAACTAGTGGAAAGTTTATCAATATGATTTGTGATAATTGAATCTATTTTTATTATAGAACAGAGACTGATATGTCTCCCACACAGGACAAAGTCCCCCCCCCCCCCACCCCCACCATCTTGCTGGGACAATTTTTCTATTGTAAACGAGTGTGTGTGTACATCTCCAACTATTTCTACCCAGCATACAATGAATGAGCAAATGAACATGAAATCATTTATCCTTAGTACTACATGTGTGTGAGTGTGTGCGTGTGCACGCATATCTAGTATTGTTCAGTATGAGCTAGCATTTACCAAGAATAGGGTCAAGTTTGGTGGATTCCAAGTTACACGCCAGGCACGTCACCTGAAGATGAATCAACAACAAAGGACACCACAACATACACATTGTTAGTACGTTACCCCTCACTCCCCAAACCCTGCAAGTTTACTTCCTGAGGGCTTTTAAGAAGTTGGAGTGTTGGCCATATATAACCGCCAGTTACCAAACTAGCTGGTTAGGTCACAAAGCTAACTAGTTGACATTCTGAGGTGATTCCTTCCACCTGGAGAAAAGGTTGCCTCTAATCAGGGCCACTTATTATTAATTGACTTTTTATTCTTTGATCTAGCATAGAGTTCTTCATAGAAGCTGCATTAACAGGGTTTGGAGGTTGGGGTACAATGTACACGTACAATTAAAAGCCTTATTTGTTACTTTGGGCATTGGTTTCTTTCAACAAAAGGACTGTCATGAATTGGCATTGCACCCATACACGCACACAACAATAAATCGGTAAAGGGTCGGATTTTTTACAAGTCAGGTGATTGGACCAGATTGCACTGAGACCCTTCCCAGATTTATAATTATACAACTGTATTCCTCCTCCCTGGCCCCACCTACTCCACTCTAGCTCCACCTACATCTTGAATTGTGCCTGTGAACTCCAGTGAAATCTATGCTGTAGCGCTAGTGAAATCCATGTACATTACATATGCTAAGCCTTACGTCACTCTGCAGTAGTCCTCCAAAGATTTCTGACACAATAGTGGAGGAATTACTGCTCTCCTCTTCTTCTTCCCTTCTGCTACATGTATTACTACTACTGCTGCTGCTACTATTAGTGCTGCTCCCACTAGTGCAGCTGGAGGTGGCTGGTGTTGAAGAGTGAGGAGAGAGAGAGACAGAGGAGGTTAGTTCAGAGACCACAGCTAATTCTGAGTGGAGTTTGTCCAGGATGTAGCGCATGAACTCATGAGCATCTTGCTGCTGATAGCCCCTGTAAGTGTATGGAGGGAGGGTGAGAGAGAGAGAGAGAGAGATGCATAACAATGGGACTGATTCTCACTGCCAAAATTACAAACCTAAATCTTGGAACAAGTCTCCACACAATGGAGAAGAGAGAGTCCGGCGAGTAGACACCATTTTCCTCCTCCCAGAGAGCCAAAGAGACCTTCCTCATCTCCTCAACCAACGATCTAAACAGAGTGAGCAAAGTTTCTAAAAATAGTAACTTGCTAAAAAAAGACTGTTAGCTTACATGTCAATATCTCCTGAGTTTCTGGTGTGGTACTTGTGCATGCGTTTGGCATCTGGTGAGTTGATGGAGAATGAGGGCAGCTTCTTGAAGTAGCAGCAGAACTGCTCAAGATTGCTAGATAAGTCAATGTAAAAAGAAGGGCAACTTGGTATAACAGACTGTGATCTGGAATGAGGGTGTTGTGTAATACTATCAGAAACTTACTTGAGTGATTGCAAAATGACATTCATGAAGCAAGTGTTGCCTAGATTTTGTAAGCCAGCTGTTCTCACTGGAAAAGTTTGTCCATTCTGCATTTTTGTATAGATAACACATACATGCTTGACGACCTTTACCACAAAGTATGTGCAGCCATACCTGTACAACCCTGTCTCTGTCCCTTGCTCGTAGTTTCATGTTCTTTGGTGGTGGCGGTTGCTCATCTTCGTCCAGCGATGGAGATCGAGATGATCTGAATCTAAAAAATAAAGTAGAGTAGATTCAATAATGTATTAGCACGTCTACTGGCTTATACATGTACGTTCAATACAAAGCTAAATTCTGACCAACCTCATCCCCCCAGTATACTAATTGGATAATCTATTTTGGAGAACAATTTTATGTGCTAGTACATGTACTGTGAGCGTGTACATGTATGTGTGTGTGCGGTGTAGAGGTGGTACTCATTCCTGCCATACCTTCGAGGTTCTAGCTTCTGCTCAATTTGTAGCCGTAACCTCTTCATCGTTTGATTATCATTAACGACAAACTCATCATCCTTGTAACTGTGAAATTATCATGTAAGTACATCCACAGTCATTTGTACCAGCTGATGTAAACCCTTTAGCCTATACCCTTATCCCACACCTGCTTACATGATAGTACAGTATAGCTGTGTGTGTGTGTGTGTGTGTGTGTGTGTGTGTGTGTGTGTGTGTGTGTGTGTGTGTGTGTGTGTGTGTGTGTGTGTGTGTGTGTGTGTGTGTGTGTGTGTGCATGTGTGCATGTGAACGTACACACTCACCAAAACACAGTTAGACTTTGATCCATGCACAGGCAGTGTTCAGGGTTGACCTCAGAGTGCTTCTTTGCGTGTCCATTTACATACCTAATGCAATAGTCAGTGAATGGAGGTAATTAGCGTGTGCATGTCAACAGCTACACAGTTCGACTTTGATGTACATTGCAGCTAGGGCTAGTCAGCCCAGGAGGATAAGTATGAAAAATATGTCTTTATAATCTGTCAACACAATAGTTGTTTAATACTATAGGAAGCGAATAAACGTTCTCCCCATAACTAGCAATGTAATTTGGATCATGCTTCAGGTGCTTAATCAATCATAGACAGCCTATGACTCCCCACAGAAGGCGCTCTCTCTCTGCCCTTGCTGTCATACACACTCATGCTTGCCCTAGGCATATTAGTAATGCTTGAATGCTTGATTGTAATGTATACGCAATTCGGACGAAAAGTTGGTAAGAGGTCGTCAACGCAAACAGGTAATGGTGGTCACACCTATGTACCTTCCACAGTGCACTGCACCACATGTGAGACATATCCATGGACTCTTTCTTGACCTGCAAACTACATTCACACATTTGGGCAACAAGAACAGATACTAGTTAAGTACAGTCAGTATTATACACCCTGGCAGCCGTTTTTTTAACATGATAAAGCGCACACTAAAGTACTGTAACAACGGCCATTTTGTTGTATAGATAGCTGTCACTAAAGTTTATTTTTTTTAATGGACACTCTTATTAAGCATATAAACTAGCCTTTACCTTCACATGTCCATTTCTGTGGTTCAACACATGCCACCTGCTCATCTGTGAGCTTGACCGATGTTAACACATGAGAACATTCCACCATGATGCTACTGTCGGAAATAGCTAGAAAAGTAGACTATGGATATCATAGTTAACGAAAAAAGCCTTTATGAAGCTTTTCCTTCGGGTTAAAGCCTAAGAAGGGGGAGCTTTAATTAGAACAATACGCCTCTTATTAAGAGATTTGTAGTGATCTTACTTTTTTCGCTTTTCGGGCGTACGATGACTTCAAACTCGATCAATATGGACGAGAATCAACATACTCCTGAGCTTCTATCTCGCAGCGAGATTTTGAATTTCACGCCCACGCATCTTGAGGCTATTTAATTTGGGCACATCGCATTCCAATTAACGCCCACTTGTTTGCAATGTTACTCTTGTTGCTGGGAATTGGGGGTCTAGAACAAGGAGACGAGACACACAAGGAAGAGGCCAATTTGCAAGGGTCTGGACCATCACGTAGGCTGGTGCTCTTTGTCATTGCTCTTATATTCTGCCATATTGGAGCTGTTGTATCCTAGATAATTAGTATACTGTGTATAAATTAAGTCCACCAGATAAACATTGATTATGAGCTAGCCAAAAGGATGGGTGTACTCTAAATAGGACCAATTAAATCACAGTGTACATTCGGATTTCCCACCCTTTTACCATGGGAACTGATCCTGGAAAAAAAAATTGAATTTTAAGAGCTCCTGTGACCTCTGACCTTAATCATGTACACCTCTAATACATTGTTTAAACATGAAACTATAGGGGGAGGTACCTTTATAGGTTGCAGTTTCCTTTTGATCCCAGCTGGTGTTTATTCTGGCTTGCTCAATCTTAATCCAATGAGGAAGCACTGGTAGTGTATTGGGCTTCATCTTATTTTTGGTGTGGCTGTATGGACTTTGTAGAACATCCTCTATGTGCTGAGGCTGGATAGGGGACACCTACTCATTGGTTAGCCTGCTGCTTTGTTGTGCAGTTTACTGCATGGGTATTCATGTGTGTGTGTGTCTGCATGTGGCTTCCCATAAGGAGGAACACACCAGCTCTTTGTGGCCTAGGAGCAAATATAGACAAAACCCATACACATTTCATGCATTGCTGTAATGAATTCCAGACTACATTCAGTGAGATGAAAGGCAGTGAAACTCTCTAAGTCTGAAATTTTCTTGGTTATGTAGTCTACTACAAGGGGTGCTCGCTAGATTATTCCTTAAATGGAGCAATGGAGCAAATCGTTGTATAAAAAGGAGCATAACATTATTATTCTCAATTTACTTTACTGTATTATATGAGTCACGTATTATGGTACATACTATCACCCTGACATGTTTGTTAGCCTCGTCCCCAGGCCCTATATATTCCCAGCTTTTCTTTATTTTTTTTATTTCGCTGCTCAACATTGAAAGGCTTTTCATTGTTGTACGCTCAATGCTGAAAGCTGGAAACGGGCCTGGGGACGAGGCTGATATTTTGTATTGTCTTCCTTAACCTTTGATCGTATTATACTTAATTCTAGGTCTATGGAATACTAAGACTCATGCGTGACAGCTCAAATAGACAAAGAATTGCTCGCTCCAAAATGAGAACTTCATAGCTATTGGCTTTGCCTAACGTGGGTAGCCACAAAGTCTTTCTTCCTTTAGTCTTCCTTTTGTTACAGCTGCGACAAATCCCTATTAGAATTGTGTGACCCTGCCAATGAATGATAATCAACGACTTGGATCTTTTTAATGTGTGTGACTCCTTTACATGTATTTTATTTGTGTGATAGGATAATATTTCAGGTGGTTGTACTATCTATGGTTGTATGTATCTACAAGTATTTGTGAATTAGTATTCAGTGAGTTTTTAATACAATAATGCGCGTTTTGATGTTCATTCATGCATGCTAATCGCGGAGATATTGAAGTATTATGCGTGCAATGCTTCCTGTTTTCTGACCTGCTGGGCGTGGCTGCTCTAATTAAGCGAATTGTTGATTGGAATGTTAAACGGTAGGTGTAAATTAAGTTTAGTTGCTGCCAGCCAAACAGACACTCTCGCACACCGAACCCTCAGCGATGGTGTGTGTGCTACTTTGCAATCGCGACCTAACCATGGACAGTGCTCCCGATAGTGAATAGCAAGTTTCTCTGTGGAGAAGAAAGATCACAGTGCCGTCATTTCAAGAGAAGAGTACTGACCTTTCGTAGACTGATCGTTTGTGTTGTTTACTAAGCTTGCGAGAGCCATTCTTGCGAAGTGGAGTGTATTTTTCATCCATACCGTGGACGTTGTGCAGGTAAACAATGTAACTAACTAGAACACGTTTACATAGCGGCACTATACGAGGCCGATTATCGTGTCGATTTATTTAGCTATTTCTAGCATAGGATGTGTACATGTGGTACTCGGCCTGTGGTGATCGTAGTGTCAAGGTCGGTTTATTTAGCCGTCTAGAGGCCCTTGCTCGATCACTCACCATCAAAACGATACCTCTAGGCCTCAACTAAATGAGTTTCCAATCCTGTAAAGCATTTTTTTAGTGACGTTTTAGAATATGGCTCATGCTATTTTGTCCATTAATTTTATTAAAGATTTAATGTTATGTTAATCTGGGCTTGTAAATTTTGCTTCCCTGTGTGTAACTCCTCATTGATGCCTTTAAAACTGTACATGAGAGAGAGTGTATAGTTTCTTGTCTTCGGTGTAGAGATACATGTAGGCTAATGTCCACTGTTCTACGTTTTAGCCCCAAGGGGGGAAAACACAGAGTGAGATGACTGTTGCACTCATGCTCGTTGCTTGTCTCAAAAATGTTGGATCAAAGTGCCATTCAGATGCCCATGCACAAATTATGACACAGAAAAATGTGATTCGTACACTCAGTGTAATATTTTTACAAAATATATATCTTACATAATAGACGGCTGAGATATGTATGTAGCTTGCTCTATTTCCGACAAGGTCTGGTGTACAGTGTAGCTTTGGGTGCTTTTGAGGCTATCAGCGAAGACAAGCATGAGTCACGCACATAGCTAACTAATGTTACTACATAGTATGAAGTTATGTGCTATTAGGTGGCGAAGACTAAGCTACTGTATTTATTTTGGGGGGTTAGTGCTGTGAGGTCATGCACGCATGTGTATGCATGCATGCTTATTGGCGGAGAATTTGGATTTGTATCAGTAGTGATGCTCTGTAGCATTCGCTTGGCTTGGCTTGGCTTGGCTTGGCTTGGCTTTGGCTAGCTAGTTTGCAAGCCATTTAAGTGTAATCACTGTTTGGCATCCTTTAATTATGGGTATTGTGAGTTTCAAGTGGACAAGTTTAAGAGGAGAGATGGAGGGAAGGGAAGGGGGAAGGAGAAAAAAAGAGAGAGAGAGAGAGAGAGAGAGAGAGAGGGAGAGAGGAATTGTTGAGAGCATGTGATGTTATTTTATGAAAATGAATGTTGGTAGTTTTGCAATCTTTCACGTACTTTTTGCTGTGTGTTTCCTTTTGTATGCCCCATCTAGCTACTTACGTAGATCAGTGTTAAATTTTCTTGAGTTGTTTGTGTTGGACCTTTCATATGCAACAGGGTGTGTGTCGAGGGAACACTGGCTCTTCTATTATCTTTGTGTACTTCAGACTTCCCCTAGCAACATTGCTACAGCTTCCTCTTCCTCTTCCAACCCCCAACCCTCCTCTCTCTCTCTCTCTCTCTCTCTCTCTGCTTCCCTTGGTTGTCAATATGTTTTCACCCAAGTATGGATAACTGATATCCAATGTCATTATCCCAATCAAATTTATTCACGAAATACTGTTGAAGGCAATGTCTTGTAATTCTATCTGTGGTGTCACTGGCACTATAACCTTAAAACAATAGCTAAATCCAAGACCATACATGTATACGTATGTAATTGAACCATCACCTTATACAGATTTTCGTATCCACATGCATAGACTTTATTGGGCGATCCTCATACAAACATGTACATGTACTAGCTCTAGAAAAAATGCTGCTGATAGTAAAATAGCACATGCCCAGCTAGTCTGAGCATATGTATGTGATCTTGTCACACTGATGTACCCCTCTTCTTTGAAATGTTTACACATGGTATGCTGTCACACTAGTTGAGGGTAGCTGCACTTTCTCTCTCTGTATTCCCAGACCAGCCGCATTTCAATTTCAGCTTAAAGTGAATTCAGCTTCTTTTTCGAGGTTGAATATGTTTATCCTCCACCTCCAGTAATTAGTACAGTTTGTGGCATAGGGCCCATGTAGTTGAGTTAGCTTACATGTACAAGTAGTTGTATTGCTATGACGCATCAAGGGCTTTTTATACGAAAATCATGAACACTATTTTCTGCTATAAACTTATGGCAGGTAAAATGTGATGCGCCTATTACTGTGTTAGTGGCTCAAGTACAAAAATCGATTCCATCCTTGTAAACCAAACTTTAGAGCTTGATCCTAAAAGTGCTGAGATCCACTGTGCTGTTTAAAGGTCTATACTAGTATTGTACCAGACAGCCCACACACACAGCACAATGCAATAACATTTGAATAATGGAGCTATGAATATAGTTAAAACAGTGAGCGAGCTAGAGCTGAAGAAAAGGTGATGTATATTGTGTAACATTGCATAACACACTCCATGAATACAGCAATGTTGGTATGCTCCCCTGTAAAGCACACTTATTAGGCCTGAGTACACTTGTGTGTGCGTGTATGAGTATATAGATCAGAGGAAGATTTGTGGCAAATTTAAAGTTCAAAGCAAGCTCAATTTATATGACAGAATCGTTCTGTAATTAAAAGGACACCTCTTTATTTAGTCAGGACACTATATCTATAAGGGCCGTGACTGGACAGAACTGCGTACGGAACTACTCCTGAAAAGTTAATCACAGCATTTTCCACTATCCCTAGGGCAGTTGTCCAGAGTGGAGAGGTTCCCTGTACCATGTTTGTTTGCAAGGCGGCTAAAAATTAATAGTCTTGTACACACATTATAGCATATTTACAGTGATTTACCAAGTTAGTATGTAACTTCGAAGGGTAGTTAGATAACTTCAATTTGGCAGTCTCAGAGACTCAGCGATAAGAGTCCATGTCATTGGTGCATGTAGTAAGTGGCCTTACATGGAAGTAAGTTGTCCCTCAAATGGATTAGGGTAGGCTTAGTACAGCTGTAGTTGCATTCTGGTTTTCCAGTAAGGAAGAGGATAAGCCGATTTGGTGAGTTCATGCAGAGGTTATTTGCCAACTTACTTAGATAATATAATCTGAACTCTGAACTAAACAGCTCTTGAGTTCAGTTGTAAACTGTGTATGACACTGCATATCCCCATTCCCTCAGCCTGGAAGTCTGTGCATGCAAACATTATGCATGACATAAATCCAATTACTCACATTTGTTCACATGACATCATATGTAAATAGTAAGCTCTGCTTCTGCAATCAATAGACAATCCCTAGCCTAGTTGGGGAACCATCCCCAAAGTGCCTGGCCTGCTCACACACAGTAAGTATCAGCCTCGAGTCGTGCCCAGGCTCTGGAGCCCCCCCTCCCCCCCCCCCCTCCTGAGCCTTGGAACGAGGCTAACTTAAGGGATCATACAACAAAAACGGAGCCACTTAGATGCCTATAGCCTTGAGAACTAGGCTACATAATATATATAATACGCGGAGAGTTGGCAGTAAATATAAAAAGTGTGTGTGTACTGACTGTCTCAAATGAATGAACACCTATACTTGAATGGCTGTTGTTATCACATGTCTAGTGGTGGTACTGGAATAATGTTATTATAATGGTATGCTGGTCTTTCTCTGAACTTGCATGGCTGTGGTAAATTGATGCCGCCAGTTGTTTGCCATCACTCTGGCTAAGTATGGACATTTGTTGCCACTTCCTCTATGTGGCTTTGATGCTTTGTGTTTGTAGCCTGTGAATCTGATCTGGAATGTACTGTGCATGTGTGCATGTAGGATACGCTCCATGTTCTTTGGAACAGTGTGTACTAAGTACCTATCCGCTAGCATATGTACGTACAGTAGAAGGGAAGGAAAGAGAGGGAGAAGAAGAGACAGAAAGAGATGGAGGGAGGGGGGGTGGGAGAGGAAGAGAACAAGCAAGGTGGGAACAAGCACACAGTGAGGCTAGGACTCAGATAATATCCTCAGGAAGTCCTTGCATGCACTCGTTTTCAAGGTCTAATGGTCTGCTACCCACCCACACAATCAAGCTGCTCAAGTTGTTATTAATTTTTTTTTTTTTTACTTTGAAGGCACTCTTAATTACTTTCTTTTTGCACAAACAATGTCCTGCTGGTATGTGGGCCATGCACCACATCACTCAAACAGATCTACCCACACAAGCACGTACTATTTACACTTGCCACTGGCTATTTACACTGGTGACTTGTGGCCAATAACAGCTATTTATTGGGGGTAGGGTAGTATTTCTTGTAGGGACTGACAACACCCAAGTATGCACTCTTATGACCACATCACTGACTGAACCTATGACCCACACACTCATGTGCCTTTTTGTGGATTTTCGATTTTTTGCAGGGCACCCCACAGTGTTTGTCTCATTATCACATTGTCTCTTGCTTGTGGACCTACGTTGGTAGGCTTAAAAATATGTTTATTGAGTGGTGCCAGGAGTGGGGTTTGATTGAGTGAGGCTGATTGACCAACTTGGAGTCTCTGTTGACATAACTACACCCAACACTGGGCGAATCAATGGCTGATTGATTTGTGACCTAGGCTGTTTTTAACCTAGGCTGTTTTTAACCTTTAGCCTAAGTTGTGGTTGCTTAGCTGCCTCATATCAGTGTACTTGCCTACACCAGAAGGCTGGGGTTTTTTGTCTTCCTAAATTATGGTACACATCTTAGTATGCTGCTCCCTCCTGTGTGTTTACATCCTATGCTAGCTAGATGAATCAGTGTGTGATTGATTTGTGACAGCTGGAGGATGTTTTTGACCTTAGCCTAACAACTCTCTCTGACACACACTATTATAGATCTTGGTTTCTGAGCTTGAAATTAATTTTGTCGTTACATTTTTTTGCTAGTTTCCAGTGTGTACTAGTAGCCTAGCCTAGTGCAAAAGACATGACCAGCCTACGTATAAGTCTTCAGAGCTTACCTACTTGCTTTTGGTGAATCTCCAGTATGCAAAGTATTGTATAGAACTGTGATAATACATACCTGTATGCATGGTCATGTGTTCGAAAATTAAATACTTTCAACACAATTGTTATGAATAAACACAATAGTACTGTAACAGCTAGCAATGCTTGTGTACTGCTACTATGTGTATTGTGCACTTTTTGTGGAGTGAGTGAAATATGATACAGGGATAACGTTTGGGCATACCATGGATTTGTATTTAGCATAGCTGAGCAACTCTAGGTCCAAATGTTTAACCATAGGTTCACGTTCTTTGAGAAGTTTGAACCGTAAGCAATTGAGGGGTTCTGGTGTCTTTTCATGTGGGAGGGAGAGAGGGAGGGAGGGAGGGCAGGTTGGGTTTTGTTTTGGGTACTGTATTATCATTTATTCAGTACTATTTTTTCAAGTGTAGGTTACATCACCTGATAGAGCTAGAGTCTCATGTACTACTGTGTTAGTATTGGGGTATCACCTTCCTGTCTTGGTGTGGGGGGAGGAAAGAGAGAGAGAAAGAGAGAGAGAAAGAGAGAGGGAAAGAGAGAGAGAGAGAGAGAGAGAGAGAGAGAGAGAGAGAGAGAGAATCTTGCCATGCTCTTTCCAGGGTAAAACACTACACTTCCTTCATCAAATTTCCTTGTCCACATACGTACATTGTTACTATCCTGCGCTTAAGCACTCATTATAGTAACGGTAAACATGTGTTTGAAGTATGGAGCCCATTGTCCAAGCTAGGTAGCTAGTCCCTAGTCCCCCACAAAGTCAGCTGGAAAAATGTTTAAGCCAAACATTGACTCTACAAAACAAGACAAACAGGCAGACATCAGCTTAAATTTGGTCATACATAGAGTGCACATAGTTACATATATAGCCTATGTATTAGCAGGTGAGGCCCCTGTCTACAGTGTAAGTATGTGTTGAGATTGGTTCAGCTAACACCTGGCTGCTAAGTAGAGGTGTTTGTTTGCACACACACTGCTGAGGAACTGCTAATTAAGGGATAACAAAAGTGGAAAATTGAGTGGAAGTTGGAAATTGGAATACAGGGTGTTGATATTTACGTATGTTGTTGTGTTTTTGCCGTTAATTGTCTCCTCGCTCACTGCTAATCGCTCTCACTCTCTCTCTCCCTCACTTTCTTTTTCTTCCCATACTCTCTTTCACACCTGAACACACACACACACACACACACACAGTTCTACACCTCTACCTAATCAAGCGTACAAGTCAAGATTCCTGACAGCTTGGAGGGGAATTTTCCAGTGCCACATCGACTGCAGCTGTACTGTACACGTGTGTGGGAACCAACCCTGTGCTACGTAGCAGTGTGTGCAGTGCATGTGTGCAAAAAGAGAGAGTGAGCACCTTACTACTCGAGGTTCTCCATCAAATATGATGCTCACGGCTCTACAGACCAACCCCGGCTCTTCTTCCGTGTTTGCTCTTCACTCTAGCCCTGCCCCTAGCTCTGCCCAACAGGACCAGACCAATCGCACCCACCTTGACGACCTTGCTGCACAGTGTGGTGGGATGAACAAATCTCCTCCTTCCTCCTCTCCCTCCTCTTCAACAACAACCATTAATTACCAGGGACTTACCCCTCACTTGATCCCCATGGCAACAGTGCCCCCTCCCCAAGTACTGATAGGCTCCAGTGCTGGTGGCTACACAATTTTGCCGTCCATCACGTCTTTGAGTGGTACTGATGCAACTTTTGGTAATTTAGCTTCGCTACACCCGATAGCTGCCGCAGGTGCTGGGTTTACTCAAGCCTCTGCTGCCGCACCAATCACTGCCATCCAAGCAACGTATTACCCCACGGGACATCATCCTTCTCCCCCCACACCTGGCACAGGGGGAGAGCGTAGGACTTCGGGAGGAGGGGGAGCAGAGATGTATCGGAGTAGCTCCTCACCTGTGGCAGTGCAGCAATTGGCAACATCAACTGCGACAAGTTCTAATTCCATTCCTCATCACACAGAGTGTCATTCTCCCCATTCTCATTCCAGAACTGGCAGCGGAGGGCATACTCAATTATTGCAGAATGGGAATCAGACTGCCGCCACTGCACCTGCATCGCGAAATCCTTCAGACACAAAACCGATCATGAACTCACTCTTGCTACAACAACAACAACAACAACTTCTGAATCAGCAACAGGTGGCTAGCTCCTCCTTTCGTGCCTCTCGATCGGCGTCTAATGGTGTCTTAACATCTAGCTCCTCTGACCCTAGCCTTCATCACAGCAGTGGCCTGAGTAGCAGTGGCGATGGTAATAGCAGCAGTGAGAGATTGGGGCTTGATCCAGCAGCACTTTCTTCCTCGGGCAGTTCTGGGTTAAGGAGAGCGAGCTACAATGCCATCATGCATCTTGGTGGAGGTGCGCCGATAGAGATCAAACGTGAGCCCGAGGATGGAGGCACCACCAATGTGGTTCAGAGCTGTGGTGGTAGGCGTCACTCTGACAGTAGTAGCAGTAAAGATGCCGCTGCAGCTGCGGCTGCGGCTAGTGTTTCAGTCACTGCAGCTGCTTCTACTTCCAAGAGCTCACCCTATCCCGTCAGTGCATTGGTCGATGTACCAGTACCGATGATCACACCTCTGAACCGAAGCTCTCGGACGTCAAGTTTGAGCAGCTCTCTGTCATCATTTCGCTTTGGAGGAAGCCTGAGTCAACTGTGGGCCTCACAGATTTCCCTCTCGGGGAAGATCTCCAACATGAAAAGCACAGGGTAAGTGGGTAAATTGGGCTAATTAAGGTAATTTAATTAAGTAATTATGAGAAGCTCTTTCTGGTAGGGTGGGGTGTTGATGGTGAGACTCTCTGAGTGCATGGGAGGCAAAAATGCTGACCTATGTTCTCTGATGTAGAAAATTACCTTTGAGCTATTGAGAGAGATAATAACATCATGTTTGCACTTTGGTAGAAATTTGCAGACATGCCTGTGGTTATTTACATGTGTGCTGCTTGCAAGCCCTTGAGGTTATACATAGTGACGTCCGTGGGCGCTAATTGGTACAAGGCTTGTGTGCCATGTTGCTCTTGTTCTTTCGTGTGGCTTTTTGGCTTTTTGGCTTTTGGCAGTAGATTCAGTTATGGTGTCCTGATGACTGATATCATTGTGTTGGCATTCCCTTTTTTTGAGGGAGCAGTGTTAAGTGAAAGCAGGTGGACGGGTGTGTATGTGTATATATGTGTGTGTGGGGGTGGGTGGGTCTGAAGTTGTACGTCACTGTCTTGTTTTATTCTTGGAAAGAACATTAATAAGCTGGCAAGTCCTCTCTCTCTCTCTCTCTCCTTCTCTCCCACTCTATCACCATTTCTGCAACTGTTTTGGGAGGCATAATATTATTATTATACAACTGTCCCCAATTTGTCTCTGTGTGTCCTTTTGTTGTCCCTCATTTGACTCATGGACTCCATTTGAATTAGTGGTAGTAGATAATTGGACCCCAGCTGTGGTGATATAATTATTAGTTAGTGATTAGTACTTACAATTGGCGTCACTACCCTATATGGGCATATACTCTGCCCCTAGTCCTGTTGTTAAGTAACTAATTGGTTGCAGCTGCAAAATCAATGCCATTTCACGCATGCACGGTTTTACTTATTAACCCCTACACCTCGAAATTCCTTCCCTATGCCCAATCACCACTAATATTCTATTTCTCTATTGTTGATTTCACCTTCAAGTGGTGGGTTATTTTTTTGTTCACAGGGCAGTATAATTGTATCGTAATGGTCAGTTTTCCAAACATCAGCTGCACTTTGTGTTATCGTAGCAACGTATCAGTGACGCAGGTTACACTAATGAGATACATATATTGCACTATTAGCTTTTAGCTCTGTGTAGTTTTACCCCCGGTAAACAATACTCCTTCGAGGTATCCAATTTCTGATTTCGAATCATTTACTCTGGAATTGTACATGCTATAGTACAGTGGACCCCCCTCTATAGGGGCACCGCTGAAATAGGAACACCTTCTGTTGTTTATAATCAGGGCACAGTGTACAGTCCCAGCTACACAGAAATATACTCTATCCCTGAAATGATATGAGGAGACTTCCTTTATTCAGAACTGTTACAGTGCTGCGGATTTTGTCCTAATGTTGGGATTTTTGAGCATGAAATTTTCCTAATTAGCATATGCAAATGAAACATAATAGGCTTTTTGGGCCACCTATTCCCATAAGGCCCAATACCTTTGACAGGATTTTCTTGACAAATGTTAGGATTTCTTGTCAAAAGATGTTGGCAGCACTGGTGTTACACTTAAAGCTCTACTTCCCTAAGGGTGTCGGCAATAGAGAGGTCCACTGTATGTTATGCATAGTACAATTTGCCTAATATAAATACACGGATACCATTCAATTGCAAGGTCTTGTACCATTTATGATTATGGATTCACACATGCAGCCAGAAATTACCGTCTTTGATGTCTTAATAGGTATACCATAAACTTGGCCTGTGATCGATGTAGATTAGGGGGAGGGATGGAGGGAGGCATGGAAGAAACACTGTAGCGCTAAGACATCCACCCGATTCTTAGCGATGTGAAGCATGTGAATGCGCATGGTTACGTGATGTGAAAAGGGTGTGGTGTTTTGGTCGATGGTTCATACGAAAGTGAAGTCCAATGTTTTGGGAGCAAAGCGGAATGGAAGCACTGTATTCCCTCTCCCACACACATACATGCACTCACTCACTCATGTGTACATACTTGGACACCCATACACATGTGTGTTTATTTATTTGAAACCTTGGTAACGCAGACGTGTTAATATATTATTGCTGGGTGTACAGTGTAATACGTGTTTGTGTTGATTATAGACGTAATTGATTAGGCTAGCTAGTAAGGTCTTTTTATTTCATATCAGTCGGTTAATTCAATCATTCCAAGACTTAAGACTTATCTCATTAAGGTGTTGTATGGTTTATGAAGAGTGAATCGCATCAAAGTAGTGTTGATTTAATTGGTAATTACATAATATTATACAACTGTACATATACATGTATGCATTGCCCAAATTTGGCATGTATGTACATGTATATGTATACAAAGATCGAGAACTAGTGTGTACATGACATAGTAATGCTGTGATTCATAAAAGAGCAAGGTGTCATGGCAGCTGTCTGGTTAAGAATTTGAGCTGTTGCCAGGTGAATACATCTGTTTACACGTAGAGGGGGCAATATACACTGCACACACTCACACACACACACATGCACTCTCTCAATACATACATATTTAGGAAGTTTAATCATACTAGCCTGTGCATGTGTGAACGTGATTGTGGTGTGTGAAAGATGTGTGTTGTGTATGTGTGTGTCTGCGTGTTGTACACGTCCCTACATGACATATTATGTTCAATTACAACTGTTGGTGGCCCTGAGGGCAATTAGATTATGCACATCTGGTGCACCAAGCTTTAATTTTCAATTTTCAATAAGTCTACATTTTTTTGGTCTGCTCTAATTTCTGTATTAAGATTACGTCAAGTGATCGTGCAATTTAATCTAGCTGTGCACTGGAAAGTAACCGAGAAGTCATTTAATATCAAAATAAAACATACTCCTTTTCTGTATGTGCAAGTTTCCTGCTCACGTATAGACATGTAGTACATAGCAACATGTTATAATTACAAGCTTGCACTGGGCTGGAATATCCATGAAAAAGAAATTGGTTTTGATCGAGATTTGGTTGTGGAAGATGAGCCATGCTGTTTTGTGTGTTAAGGTGTCACTTACATGGAACATGCGTATGTGTTACCATGGTGAATGTATGGATGGGTATATATAATCGTAGACACATGCGCACTCCAATTTGTACAGCTACTTGAGCTCAGGATTGAACCCCACCCCATAACATCTTTATGATCTACGTATATCTCCAATTATATGCTATAACCGTGTAATTTGTGGACGTTGGGCATTTGGAAGAAGGGATACACTCTACTTAATTGATGTGTTGGTCATAGGATGTTGTGTATGTGGTAGCAGCTGCTGGTTCATGTATTGGTGGGTGATCTCGTATGTATGTACATGTACATGTGCATGTACTACATGCATGTACTACAACATGTATATGTTTGTCCATGGGATTGTGCATGAGAATATATGCATACGGCTTAGGTTCAGCATTGAAAATGTACATACAGCTTATACCTTAGCTGTTCCTAGTTTTTATCTGGAAATGATTTGGGGATTGTTGTTTATCGACCATTTGTGTGACCGAGTCTCGGAACGTTGTCACTAAGTGCAAACCGATTTGTCATTTCTCACAACGACCTGGTATTATGTGGGTTTTGTTATACATTGCACATGGATGGGTGCAGGCATTGCTCGATTATTGGGCAGGTGTGTGAGACTACTCTTCGTATCCTGGGGGGTCATATGGCGCTACAAATTTGTTGTGGATTGCGATAATTTGCTAAAGCTTTGCTGATATTTTAATGACCACATAACTTGTTCTGTGTCCGTCTGTCAGTCCGTTCGTATCCTTATTTAGTAGTGTCAGTCTCTTGCTCTCTCCTCTCTCTCCATCTCTTCTCTCTCCTCTCTCCTTCCCTCCCCCACCGAGATATTTTTAGCTCTCTCATACTTCACAGCCTCTCCCACACAATCTGTACTTCTTAGATGTCAAATCTTAGACGCCTAGACCTTTTAATCCTAAAGCATATTAAATTTACTCGTGATGGTATGACTAAAATCAACTCAGCACTCACAGAATGTATAAATAATTGAAGCCCTCTGTGTACGAATTCTTGCATTCGTTGAGTGTTTCTCCCGACACGTACCTGACCTCTGACCCCACCCATACATGTGTCTATATATGTCCAAGGAGACAAATAATCTTACCAGATTTAGTGATGATTCTTTGAGTACTGTCCTTTGCTCTACCCCCTACATGGGTCAGACGGTAATATAAGCTCTGACACAAAGATATTACTTTCAGCCTTTCTTCTTGCTCCTTGTTACTGTTGTATGATATAATACTATGTGTACTTAGATCATTAGTTTACTCCTTCCTTATATATATATATATCTCGTTACAATCTGTCTGCAGTGATAGCTACTGAAATTAGAAGCAAGCTTTGATGTATAAATACTCGGTGCACACACACACACACACACACACACACACACACACACACACACACACACACACACACACACACACACACACACACACACACACACACACACACACACTCGCTCACAGATGTATGCACAGTACATTTACATGCATATGCATACACATATCATGGACAAGGCTAAAACGATTAGTGTGTCCAATGAGATTAGCCTGATGCATGAGTACGATAAACGATGGTGGTATGCAGAATCAGCCAGTCGTCTATCTCGCTGACAGTGCACTGCTGGCGTCTCTTAGTTTTGTGGGGAGCGAAGCATGTGTCTAACTAATGCTTTAGTCGTCTGGAAATTTGAGATCTCGATTGATCGGTTGATGTCTGTTTTGCTAGCCCCTGATGCCAAATTGACCCAAGCATTCCTTTATTCTGGCAATTAGCTCAACCACAATTAATGTGTTTTTGTAGTGAGGTCCCAGGGCATTTGAAAGAATATTAAAGAATGTACTTTAATGCCTCAATGCTTTGTAATTTAGCTGCCCGTTTGGATCCGATCGATGCATGCAAGGAATGTCACGTACGTAATTTGTGAATAATTCATGACTTCCATATGAGTGTCCCACAATAAAGGCAAAGGTGTGGTGACCCTTTTAAGCCACATACAGTGCTGTCTGGTAACGTAACGTGTCATTAATGGGGCTCCTTTGGTTTTGGAAGCCTAGCGCAACTTGTGGTCATACCATATGTCTTAGATCATCCAAGCTATAACGTGTAAATGCTTAATAAGAAAAAGACATTTTGGCCCGATCAGTGGGCTTTAAAGGCTTGTGATTATGTTACGTCACGTATGTTGCATTCCTTTTCACATCTGCCCATTAATTAGCAATTTGCACCTTGCATGGTTGGGCCAATGAACCTTGAGATTGCCTATTTTATTTCGTGCATAGTTTTATATTTAGCGGGATGCTTTTTTAACCTATCCGTGATGCTTTATTAACACGGTGGACTTAGCTGATAATGATCTGCCCTGGTACGTATAATGAGATTGCCTGTGTATATTTGTATGTGCTTAAGGATTAAACTATTGGCATGGCATGTGCAGTTTATGGTGCCCCCATATTGTTGTGTGGTAGCAACGTAGCGTGCATATATTATATGCATGTTGTACACATGTATGTACACATGTATGTGCACATGTACATGTACTTGTATCATTATATGCACGTGCATGTACATGTATGTAGTATTTTGCAAACCTATAGTACAACTGACTATTATGGCCTAGCTTGTATGAATCTATAGAACAACTCCTGAGAGAGTGTCTGCAATGGAAAGATTCCACTGTGGGAAATTAATTTTACAATCGTGAGCATTATGTAAAAATCGTTACCCACACAAACTACAAGCTATTGGCATGTACTCCTCATACATGTACATGTACATGTACGTATGTTTATATGCGATAACGCTGTGTACTGTAACCTCCCCCTGATCCACATAGCCGATGCTGGCAACTGAATTCCTGCTTCTCTGTGACTTTCCGAGCGCTGTGGATAAACACAGCACCTAATAGCAAAGCACATCCTTAATATTGAAATTCCATTCTTTGGTACGTGCATAAGCACTTGTAAGGGTGCATTGATCATTGTTGTGTGTCCTGTGGGTGTGTGTGTTGGTGCACATATGTATTCTGGTGTTATGGTTGCATAACAAATTGTGGTTAGGGCATGAGGCCGCCGGACGACTTTGAACCTCATCCTAATAGGCTTTGCAATGGGCATTATTTTACCACCACTTGGGCCCTTTGTGTCTGGCCAGTGGTGCACACACACCTGTAGCTGTGGTGCTTCTGTATGTCTCACATGTATAGTGTACAGATGTGGACACATGTGGCATGTGTTAGACATGTGGTTACTATGGAGATACAGACAGTGGAGTTAGATGTAATTGGAGATGGAGAGCTTAAAATTCTTTTTTTTTTATAGCTAGTCTGGCCAGCTTAATCTGCGACTAGGTAATCTTATACCCAGCCAGTTGCATCAATTAGGAGTTACATAGTTATTTCTGATTGGTCAAATTGAGTTTCGAAGTTCCAATAGGTGAGCTCTTAATTGGTCGCTAATCATAGTACTCTCAGGTGATAAATTGTGGCCAGACAAGATCTATAATGCACTGGCTGCATATTTTTGAATGAACCCTACCTACGATGGATCGATCGGCCGGCTCTCCCTCCTCCTCCCCTCCCCCCCTCTCCCTCCACAAACCCTCTAGCTAAATCCTAAGCAAATCTTTCCATGCTCTGTAAACAAAAGGCACATTTTTAACCTCTGATACTTTACACAATGGAAGCCCTGGTCCCATGCATTATCACAAAATTGAATAATCTCTCAGCTTCATTTTCCCTAGCTAAATGCCATTCCCATTAATTGGAAGCAGCAACCGGCCCCCTCAGTATTGCCACCTCTGGTATGCCTTTGATGAACAGACTTACAATGAGCCTCCTACAACCATGTTTGGACATGGCCTTCCATAAAGAGCTCTCAGCTCTCCCACCATTTTGCAGTAAGCTGCTGTTATTAGTAGGTCACCTGCCCAGAAATGTAGGTAGTGAGTGAAATAGTTAAAGGGCACACCATATTCACATGTAGCTACACACCTGAGTGCTGTCATTAGCTTAGCTCAACTGAGGAAGATAAGCTGTGGGAGTGGGTGAAGGAGAATTTGTGTGTGCACATGTGTATGCTGCCAAATGTCTGTGTATAAGCCAATACAAAAGAGAGATAGAGAAAGGGGGGAGAGGGAGAGAGAGAGAGAGAGAGAGAGAGTCATACCACCTTTATGCATCCACATAGTTGTCGTGGTGTTTACCTTTGCAGCTTACGTGACATGCAGATGTACAGTGTACCCCCAGGGCACCCTGTATGAGTACTACAGCCGTGTTTGTGGTGTTTATGCATTTTGTATACACCTCTTTAAAAGGCTTTGTTGACTGATTGAACTTCCAAAATCATCTTTAAGTTTTTCTCGAGGAAATGATTTCTCTGGAAACATAGGAGGAAGGTTGTTAGAAGGAGTTCAAAGTTAGCAATGGAGGTGCACCGTTACTAGCTGTCTTGATGCTTGAAAGGTGCCTACGAAGCCATGGACGTTCTAGTGTCTCTTTGCCTCCTTGAAGGAGGCTAGCTACCTGGTTAAGTAGAGCTTCCCGTGGGACACCCTAATACTGGGATTCAACTGCTATGTAGCATTATTTGTTTGCTTAAGAAGGAAACAGAATAATAGCAAGAGAAGGAGGGCATACCCGCAGTGCAGCTAATAAACAATGTTTCTTGTACTTGTTTGTGTGTACACACCTCTGCTTGGGTATCTCCCAGCTAGAGCGGTAGTTGAATAATAGGTAGACCTTCTTGAAATACGGATAATATGATAGATAGTGCTTTTGTTGATTATAGTCTAACGTGAACTACGGCTAAATTCCCTTTGAGGAGCCCAATTAGAGGTGTAGTAGATTCACAGAGAGGCATAAAAAAAATGGGATTAGAGCTTGCGACTTTGGGGTCTGTAGTCAATTGCATTAGCTGCTGAGCCAACAGCCATCCAGACTAACAAAAAGTTACACTGTTACAGTAGTGACTTCACTGTGTTTGATCCCTGAAAACAATATTTTGAACCACTCTGAAGTTATGTGATAGCGTGCGAAATCGATTAGTGTTTCCAGACAACTAATGCTCCCCATCAATAGACAGTCTAATGCGGTGCAACCATAAAAGTGGGCCTGTTATTTTGGTTATGGAACCACCTGACTCGATCTCAGAGACACACATACAACCATCCGACTGACGAACCGGCTAAGTTAACTGGCGTGCTGTGCGTGCATGGCATGAAGGATGGATGGCCTGGGAGAAAACATGGCATGCAGCATACCACTGTCAATTATGCCAAGTTTACGCTCGCCATCTCTTTCTATTGCATTAGGGCTGAGAACACACAAGCCCCTGAAGTGGGGGCTTAATGGGATTTGAGTTCCTCAGAGTTGTCAAGCTTTTGTTGAATTATTTGGTTGACCTTTTATTGTTGGGGAGTGTGTAAATGGTGTACGTTTGTTGTTTTGTTGCCGACCAACTGACCGACCGGCCCTGGGCACTTGGATGTTGGAGGCATGTTTGGGTGTCACCTGTCAATAGTTAAGATGTTTGCCAAATCTCAACAAAGGAGAGGTTGAGTTGTTGCGTAACACTTTTTTTTTAATGTGTATTGATGGATTGTGATGGTTGGAAATTCATAGCCCTTACGTTAGACTAGAGGGGGAGAGGAAAGGAGGAAGAGAAGGGAAGAGGAAAGGAAAAGAGAGGAGAGAGAGAGAGAGAGAAGTTAGATTATCTGTTTTCATGTTGTCTCCCATACATTTATGTTTCCATATCCGATACACAACCGCCAGTGAGGGATAACAGATCCCTATCATCCCTTTCTGTGTGGCCAGGTAGAGTAGTTTTATCATCTACTACTAATCAGCTAAAAAGCAGAAAAACTGGGAATTGACTTTTGATTTGCTCCTTTCAAGTGGAGGGACTTCACCTGGGTATAGGTGTAGTTTCCATGGAGACACTTGACTACGCACCCATGGGAGAGTTAGTTTAGGCACAGGCCAAGTAGCTCCACTGAAGGTCCAATTAGCATTTACTGAGGTAATGTGGTAGATCTAGTGTATATCAATACCCTCTTCTATTGACCTAGTGTAGTGCCTTGCTAATGCAGGTTAGTGTATAAAAAAAAACAAAAAACCCTGCCCTCCATATTATAGTACCACTATGCTGCGTTTTTATGCGTTGCCAAGTGTATTGGAATAGAACGCTGCACATGAATGTTTTGTAATTCTGGATTCTTGATACATGTATTAATTTTTGTAAGAAGTATGATGATCTGTGTCAGTGGTCATAGCCTACGCTGGTAAACAGCATGATTTTGCAGATTTTATGGCGTTAGATAATTAAATTTCTATGGAAGAAGGTAGTTCCAAGAAAAAATGTGGCCTACTACATGCATAGGGTGTGTGTATATATATCAGCCCACTGATATCCATTTCGTTTTACTAGTGATTGTTCTGAGCATGACATCATGTTTATTTCATCGTCCACTATTAGTATTATACCAATTACTGTGAAGACTAGCTACTGAATGGCTTTGGCTTTTGGCTTGGCCTAGCTGTGGTGTGGTGTGGCATGCCATGGCGGCCACATGAAGGGAGGGGAGGCTCCTTTTGGGACAAACCACTTAATTAAGTTACTTATCTGCCATTAATTTGATTTTTATGTCCTCTTCCTCCCTCCCTCCCTCCCTCCCTATGGGTGCATTAAGACTGGTATGTGACTAGGGCTCAATCTAATCTGAGTATTACCCAAAAATAATACCTTAGTGTGGAAACTAAGGCTGAAAAGGGGACTATGCAACTGCTTTTGATGTGGTTTTTCTTCCCACCAATCTAGGATAGATTTAGGACAAATTTGGGGTATGGGTAGGAGGGGAGATGATGTTACAGTAGCTAATACTGAGAAATGTTCTGCAAAAGCCTTGATGTGGCCTCTCTTCCTGGTGATCAGAGAAAGATTTAATAACTTTGGGTGTGTGGGCTGGATGCCTTCCCCTCTCTAAGATTTGTCGCAGCAGCTTCTTTTGATTGTTCGTGTGTGTACGTGGAGTGGCCAAGTTGTAGACATGAGAAGTCAATTGCTCTGCCCCTATGAATGTTGGTGGTATGTGTGTCCACCATGTGCATAATGGAACCTGGATCCTGTTCGCTCATGATCAAGCAACTTGCTAATGAATATGCATGAGTTAGCAAGCTTGTCCAATTTCTGTTTGACTGCATTGATGTCAACACTTTAGTCCATACTCCACATATTATACACATGCTCTCATGAGCACATGTGTCTACACACTCACATGCTCACATATAATTACACTTATCTCTCTCACACACACACACACATAGGAATCTCAACGCCGAAGCAGCCACAATGCCTTCTCTCGGCAACCAGTACTTTGCCTTTGGAGGGAGCCTTCCGGAACTCTCCCTGACGTCACTCACTCGCCTTCTCCCCAACTCCTCTGCCAATGATCCAAACATCTCATCCTGTCCAAGTCTCTTCACACTCTTCCACCCTCCCCTCTATGTCTATCCTAGTCAGCAACATCTTACGACGCCTTTCATCAATGCAAACGGATCCATCTCTTTTGGTAGCTTCTTGTCCAGTGGTACCAGTCTATGTAGCATGCAGAAGACCAATTCTGGTGGTAGTACTGGGAATGGGACCACTAGTAGTAGCTCAAATCAGGTGACACTGTCGTCAGCTGCCACGAGTAGTAACAGTAGTACTATTATCACAGGCAAGGCAAACAAGGTAGATGATAGTCCGGGGGCTTATGGTCGAGCAACGCTTGCAGCCCAAGCACACCAGCAACAAAGTGGTGGTACAAACCAGTCAAGCGAAGCTGTTAAGCTTTCCACAATGTATTCACCAATTATTGGAGGGGCTCAGGTAATCACTGCTCTTCCAGGATTCAGTACGATTGCTGCTGCTCGGGGATTTAATTCTGATCCCACTGGAACTGGAGGAGTTCCACAGTCCAATTCCAGTACCATCACATCCCATACCATCACAGCCTCAACCCATTCCAACCTCACTCCACTCTACTCGACAGCTGTGGCTCCAACATCTACCGTGACTCACATGGCTGCCCCAAACTGCAACTTGAACACGCTGGCATGTGTCGCTACTGCTCAAATGCAACAACAACAGAGACAGGGTATGAGTCCAGACCCCCACCAGCCTCCTCACCACCTTCCCATTACACACCCCTCCACTGATCCCCACCTTCACCAGCCTCACCAGCCTCACCATGCAGCTGCGACAACACCCACACCAACAGGAGCAGGTGGTGGAGCTCTTGGGTCTGCTACAACACCGACTCGCGACAGCAAGGAAGGTATTTTGGCTGCAATGCACGGCAGCGCTGGTGCTAATCCCACAGGAGCAGCTATTGAAGTGTATAATATTGGAGGGAACTCGGCAGCTGCACTAATTCCAGGGGCAGTGAACGTGAACAGGATCGAGATAAAAGGCGATCACAGCGGTCGCTTGACTCAGAGCCCCGTTGATATGTCTCAGCCACACGGCCATGGCGTTTCCCCTCTCATGCCTATGGACATGAGCCAACCTCACCTACAAGCTCAACAGCAAGCAGACATGTCACCGGGATCTAGTGGAGGGATGAAGCTGAAGAAAGAGAAGGACAAACCATACAAGTGTGACCATCCAGGGTGTGGGCGTTCCTTCTCCTTTCCTGCTCACTTGCGCTCTCACATACAGCAGATCCACATCTCGTACAGACCGTGCAAATGTGAATTTCCTGGGTGCGGCAAACGATTCTACACCCCTCAGCACCTCAATGTTCATCGCAGAGTGCACACAGGAGAGAGACCATTTATTTGTCCATATGCCGACTGTGGTAAGGCTTTCACGACGGCTGGAAACTTGAAGAACCACATCAGAACTCACACTGGGGAACGGCCATATGCCTGCAAGTACGATGGCTGTTTGAAGCGTTTCGCAGAGATGTCAAGTCTGAAGAAACACGAACTCACGCACACAGGTGAAAAGCCGTACAAATGTCGAGTCTGTGGTAAGGCCTTCTCACAGGCTGGCAGTCGAAATACTCACGAACGCAAGCACAATCCCGTGGGAGAAGAGGGGGATGTTCCTGGTGATCAGGTAGGCAAGTCTAATCGGAGATATCGCATCAAGAGGGTGCCAGTAGTGGCCAACGGAACTGCAAGTATTGCATCACCAGGTACTGTTGTAGAAGACCCATCACCCATGCAACATTAAATCGTCGATCGATTGCATGTACCTTTGTATCTGTCTGTCTTGTGTATGTGTACTTTTTGGCATGTGTATGTCTGTGTGTGTATGGACAATATGTTTCCCAAGTCAGTTTGTATTTTTTTTTGGAAGCTGGTCTTACCTCTCCATCATAAGTTATATTTCACCATACTAACTAATGGTAGGTACGTGTAGCTGCAGTATTTATCTTATACTTCATCCTTATCTGTTAGTCCTCAGTTAACTCATCCATTGTTCTACACCAAACTGCATAATATAATTCATCTCATCTTTTTGTGTGAATCTTGATACCTTTTTCAAAGCAAGTTTTTGCAGCAAGCATTTTACACTACACAACGTGCCATGTTTTTCCCACCAAAAATATTTTTTTGTAATGTATGCAAGTCAGTAGTCACGTTTTCAACTTATATTTGTCCAGTCATGACCATTATAGTTACTACCAAATCTTTGTGTGTTAATAATAACCGTTTCACTGTCCCTATTCCATTCTCATCGCGGTGGAGTGTTAAGTGACATGACCACCATTACCCAGTTTGCTCAGCCCCCCTTCATAATAATGTACATAGTCTGCAGCCATTTTAAGTTTCTTATCTTCTACCTGTATTATTATGTGTTCATTATGTAATGCAGTACGTACACGTACACTGTCGCGACGACCTTTACCACGTGTACATGTACAGTATAAGTACACCTATAGCTAGCTAGCTAGTAAAACGATTATCGCGTGATATGATATGCATGATATGCGTAGCGCGTACGTACGTACATGTACATGTACAGTACATACAGCTAGCTAGCTAGCGCAGCCTATCGCGATGGGTAATGATCGTTACAGCAATTTACTGGCTCCGGCCAGCCTAAAGTACGTTGTGCTCAAAGGGGCTTCCCCAGGGTAAGTCCCGCGTACGTCACGTCACCTGACAATTTAATCACAGGATCTAGGACTAGCGACTCGATCGTATGATCTGATCCTGGGCCCGTGAGCTGCATGTACTAGCTGGCTGACATGTACATCATCACTAGTGGACACCGGCACCATAATTGGTGGGTTCACCATTAATTAAATAAACTGTGGTTTTTAATAGGGTAAAGAGTCCTCCTAGTTGTACCCGCCACGCGCGCTTAATATTCGTGGTTGGAGTATTGTGACTATACAGGACCATGTACCAGTTTATAATTGTGTAAATATGACTCGTTACGCACCTGTCAAAGTCATGCCCCACCTCCCCCCTACTGGGCATAGGAGGCGATTAGACCATTTTTGTGTTCTAATTCCCTGTCCACCGGGCATCTTCAGAGGTCTAATGACCCTTTCATAGCCCTTACTTGGAGTCTAAAGTAGGTCTAATCCCCGGGGTACTACTAGACTTCTTGTCCAGCTATCATAGTGCTTTTGCATGCTGGTTGCATGACCATCGTATCCAATGTTGTGCATTCATCAGAAAATGCACAGCAAGCAATTCATACTGTATGCGCATGCTCACAATCACGTTGACCTTTGACCCACATATGCCTATACTACTTGATCTAATGCCCCTACTGTGGGGTGCTCCATAGATCTAGCCCCTACCTAATCCCCTATCTGTGCCCGGTAGGGGGTAGGTGGGGCATGACTTTGATAGGTGCATTATGATTTAGCCTTGTCTCGGCCTTTGACTTGTGACATGGCCAGTGTTGCCAGGTTGATTCCCCCAAAAATCCAGGAACAGTGACTGAGTGACTGAGTCAGTGCCTAGGGTGGTTCCGGTGGTGACTGGTCTGAATTTCAATGATAATTAGTAAATCTATACACACAGAAAAGACAGATATTTGCTCATTACTTCTTGCCAAAAACAAGTTAGTCTACTAATAATGCTCCAAAGTTAGCTACCTCTTCTTTTTAGGCGCCGCCGTCTGAGGACTCGAGATTATCAGCTTTCTGCCCATGCGCACAAATTGGTTATGCATAGGCAGGTAAAGGTCGCCAACAAACATGCATAGATGCTAGATATCCGTAGAAATGAAGGTAAGAGCCTCTATCCGTCCGTATATCCGTCTTAACTACACAAATCCGTAGAATACGGATAAATCCGTAGACCTGGCAACACTGCATGGCCTGAGGCTAGATGGGTTTTTTTTTTCTTTTTTTTTTTGATGATTTTGAAAATGGGCTCATGATAATTCCAGATAAGGACATACTCCTATCGAGGAATACTTTTGCTGTTTCTGTGAAGTTATCTCACTGACTGTGACACACCTACACATATTCACTGAAACCTGGACAAAACTTTAACCTCGGCCTTCCCCTCGTCTGTGAAGACGGGGTAAGGTAGCTAACTGAACTCTACAGTAGTTTAGTTGGAGATAGAGGTTTAAGTATGGCAGATGGTGGTGCTGAACAACAACATCCTTACAAGCGGTTTAGAAGTGATTATGGTCAGTCGGATGAGGAGTGGCAGTCACAGTTGCTTCAAGTTGATGATCACCGCTCACCACAACAGCAGATTTATTTGCCTGAGTCTAGAACCCCATACTCTCTTCGATTTCCAGAAAATCATGTAGACGAGAGCTATCTAGTGTTGGAAGAGGACGTGACTGTAAAATCAAAACCATGTGGAGCCACTGCGATGCGTCATCCTTCTGATGTGAGTGGTACGGACACAACAACTGATGATAGTTCAAATGATGCTGGTATAACAATGGGCTCCCAACCTAGACCACGTCGGCGATCATCTAAAAGGTCACGCACACCAGATGACGGCACAGGAGATGATGATACTGGATCGGAAGCAAGTGTGGTTGTAAAGAGTAGTGCAGGTGAGTTGTGATTAATTTATTCCAGCACTAGATATCATATACTGTTGGTTGGGTTTTAATTGTGTGATTTAATAATTGCAAACTAGTCTTTTCAAACTACATTGCGAATCTAATAAATGTGTTTGATGCGAGCGATGAAGCCACACCCCTCAGTCTGAGTACGAGGGTGTGGCTTGAGCAACACATGGATGGGCTATAAATAGAATACAGCACCGGATCGATTGTGGATTGAATGGTTCAGATGGCTAGTCCAAGTGCCACGTTTATCGTGTACTTTCGTTTCCTTACTCGCTGGCTATGCTGGCTTCCCTCCTCTTCTCGCTGCAAAGCTGCTATCACTGCTTGATTGACTTCTCGTAGCACGTTTGGCGCTAGTTGCGTTGGGCTGGACATTGGCATGTTTGTCGATGGCCGAAAATATCGACGGAGACTCATGGTAGTCTTGTCAATGATCAACAATAATAAACTGATTGATTGCATATATGTACGTATATATATATATGTATATGTATCGTTATCAACGTGGCATTGTCACGTGATCAATGTTCTGTAAATCAATTTATTGCGTAAGCTTATTCCTGTGAATCAATTGATTGCGAGCTCTTGGAAACCTCACAATTCGCATTTAATAGATACTCGCAATTAAAACCCTGACCTAATAGCTACTAAGCACTATGGATTTTGTACAAATCAATGTTGAAACAGGGGCTCAATTTTTTTTTATTTTGCAGCAAATAATTTTGTGGATCCTTCGTCTTCTATCAACTCACGAATGTGTTGTATAGGGAAAGTCCAGCACAGTTGTTTCTGTAGTGGCGTTTCACGGTGGCTGAGAAGTCGACACCGTGATCCAATTGTCTTGCGCATTATCGGGACTCAGATACTTCCTAAATGTGGAGTAAAAGTTTCAAACTTTCTACTTCACTGTCGCGGTCTTGATGAGGATTTCGAACAACGCTATGGCACACTCACGGCTACTATATCTTTTCTGCCCAACTCGTGCATTTGTCAACAACTTCTCAAGTTCTACAATTGCACTGTGAAACTCACTGTTGAGGTGTTCGAAGAAAGTGTGGAATGTGGACAGAAACTTGGTACAGCATCTGCAGAGAGGCAGTTAACAAGCGACGAACGCAACTGCCACTCTATGCCCATAACTGTGTACAGAGTTGTAGACTTGGATCACATCGTTTATAGTAGTACATGCCCTGATGAGATTTTCTTTCGAATCACCGTCAACCTTCATGCTATCAGCATGTTTAGCCTTTCTGAGAGTGGAATGGATGACTTTCTTGAAGTTAGCATGTCGTCAATGTAACTCAAACTTTTAAACTCTCGCTCTGTGACTGTTGTCTCAAGTCTTGTCACTCTTGCTACCAAGTTCTGTCTAACATTCATTGTGTACCACGTTTCCCGTTTAACGACTCGTGCAAAGATACGTGTTGCAGCTCTTGCACGAAGTGTGTAACTTTTATGAAGAAACTACCTTGGACTGTTTACTAGTAAACTAAGTCGTTGATTCAGAGGTGACTTGGGTCACTTGTAGTATGGATCGATCTCGATCTATGTAATTTCAGAGGAGGTTGGTCACGATTTTCGTGGAATAATCGCACACCATACGTAACGTACTACTTTTGCTGACTCAGCGGGTTGACCTGGGTTGCGTGGGTGTATTTTGCAGTCTATGGCAAACGTGCTGTAATTAGAATCGGTGACCAACTATAATATTATTGTGGTTATGTATTATAATAGGTATTGATTGATGCATTTTTAGCTTTATTGAGTGCTATATATTTAATGTTTATGTTATTAATGTTAATGTTTTAATAATTATATTTAATGTTTCTATTGATACAAATAATTTATTTTATGAATGTCAAAGTATTTTGTGCAAATAGGTATATTAATTTTGTGGTAGATTTACTTGCAATTGTTTGCTAATTCGTAATAATTTTATCAACACCTATGCTTGTTGGATGAAAACGAACATAAGAATGCTGATAATGATTACTCTTTGTAGTTAGGAAAGTATCACTTATCGACTGTATTACGGTGTTTGAAGCCTGCAGTAACGTTGGGTTATACATTATGCATGATAGCTATCTCAGCAGTGGGCCATTTCTGTTAATAAGGGTGCATGGTAAATTTTCTAATATTTTGAGGGTCAGGAAGACACTAATTTGTGCTTTCACCGGGACTGCTGGAATAGCCCAAACGTAAGTGAACAAGTTATTAAGCTATCGAACAATGTTTAAGACTGTCATAATATCCGTTGTGATGATTTGGAGTCGACCATCCACCATCTTTTCGAGGAGCTACTAATGCTGCTCCATCTCATCTGTCGTCTGCTGACTCTGCTGCTTTCACCAGAGCACAGAGCTTGGATATTGGATTGCCCACGACTGCTTTCAAGTTGTGTTTTACTAGTATGGCTTTGCTAAGTCTAATTAGTTATTGTTTTTAATTAAGGCATAGTGGATCGTTTTGCTTAGTTTTAGTAATTGGACAAATGGTCTACTAACGGTCAATTTAGTTTAGTTAACTAACTAAAATGAGCTGATTTGTGCCATTTTCTTTTTAGTTTAGTATTATGGTATGGTTTGATGCAATTTTTTTTTTAATTTTGAAAGGCATAGCACACTTATCTAGTTTTAGTAATTATAATTAAGCCATAAATTGGGCAAAACTATGGGGGTATTAGTATTAGTTTTGATTAACTAGTATAACACTACTGTATAGGTTATCCTATGGCACACAACTCTTTCATCGAACATTCACATGCATGCGCATAGGCCTACGATCTCTCAAGAAATATGCATGCACATGGTCTCTCAGGCTGCATGTGTGGAATATCAATAATAATTATGGGCATTGTTTTTATTATTATGCACAATAATATTAATATAGCTTGTCGACCCCAATTGCAATCCTAGTTCATAGTTTGTAGTTTGTTCGGTTGCTCACTTTGAGATAAATACCATGTTTTGGTACCATTGTAATACCAACAACTGTCTGCAGTGGAACCTACATTTATAAATATAGTGGGGCTTAATTAGTTAGCTAAACCAAGAAACCGAAATTCGTACCTCTGTGTCTGGTGCTCTGACAAAGGTGTACCTCTTGAGTAGCCCTATTAGTGCCATTTTAGCCTCCAGCAGAGCAAACCTCATCCCAATGCAGCTGCGAGGACCAAAACCAAATGGGAGGTGACACAGTTGTGGCCGCTTGGCTCTCTCCTCTGGGGTAAACCTAAATTAAAGGTCATCTATTAAATAGTTTAGAGTACAAGACAGTCATAATGTTATACAGTTACCTGTCAGGGTCAAATTTCTCTGGATTTGTGGATTCTGGTGAAGAAGAAAGCATGGAACTATAATGGAAGTACCCTGTGGTATGGTAACTCCTTTGATGACGGTTGTCTTCAGACATGCTCAGCTCAGTCCTACATGTAGTGAGTCGATAAAATCTCAACAGGGAAAGACATAGGTACAAAGAATGTTGCAAAAGGTCTTTCCAAGATAACCCGAGGCAAAGGAATAGACAACATAAAAGCACAACTGTTGGATAAAAGTATGTATTCAAAGTGTATGTATCACACGTACAACAAAACTTAAGCTGCATGTGCATTGTACAACACAGTATGTCCACAGTCGTGCTTTGGGGGGGGGGGGGGGGGGGGGGGGGGGGGGGGGGGGACATCCCCTAAAGTGGCTTATATTGAAACTTCAGCTTCATGCAGAAAGGGAACACAACCTCCTCAAATGTGATTATAATTAATTTCATGCACCA
Source organism: Stappiaceae bacterium (assembly GCA_964291365.2). GTDB lineage: Bacteria > Pseudomonadota > Alphaproteobacteria > Rhizobiales > Stappiaceae > JBDWFY01. The sequence continues at coordinate 390,738 of OZ219961.1, read as the reverse complement.
TGATACCTTTATGTATCGTTTGACTATCTTCCAGTTATTATGATACATGTGCATTAGGTTGAGTACGTGTTTGTTTACGTATCAGGTGTACAATATAATTCTAAACCCTACTGTACCTCACACCTTGTAGGAGCAAGCACTAAACGCCACCTATACTGGGCAATGAAAAATTGTAATGGCAATGCTGAGGAGTTGCAGAAATCCATATTGAATATCAGCAGACACTATCAGGTTGTTTATTGCACTTCAAATGGGATCCTTTCATTAAATTTTGTTATCTTTTCTAACCACAGGGTGATCATTCCAACTGCTACTCAGAGTCATTCTGTCGGCAGCCTAACTATGCCCCAAGTAAGGTACCACTCACTGATCCTCAGGTGATTGAAGTGTATGAGAATGCTCTTCGTGATACTGCCATATTTCGACATGCTCAGCACTACTGTCATGTAAGTGTAAAATTATGTATGGCTGTACTATGCTGATAATGGACATGCTTGTTTCAGTGTCGTGATACTTACTTTGTGGAATTGTTCAATCATCAACTGTTGACTTACTTGTCAAAAAGGATCCACTTCAGCACTCCAACATTCAAAATGAGAATGAACTTGGCCGTACTTGATTGGGTGCGTTTACTACATGTATGGCATCATTCACACTTAAACATGTGTCATTACATGCAGAATGAAAATGTATCACGGGAAACAACAAGTGAGCGGATGTACGAGGATCTTAGAAGACCGGACCAACGAACACCTAAGCGAGTCCTGGTGGCCAAAACCTTCAATTTTGTGCAGACTCTTTGGTCCAAGTACGTGCAGAGAAACATCACAGATATTCGGTAAGCTATGCTAGCCAAGTATTTGAAGCATCCTTTTAGATGTATTATGATTTTTAGACCATTGTTGATTGAATCAGCTGATGAGATGGCAGTGAGTGAGGATGATGATGAGCCATCTGATGGGGAAATCCTTGATGATGAATCATGTAATGAATCAGATTAGGCAAGTGAGTGATAGTAAGACTACTAGAGCTTAGTCCAGATCGGCTCGCCATGTAGGTTGGTAGTCAGTGTATGGCAAATCTGGAGGATTGGGGTAGCGCTGCCGAACTTCCTGCATTTAGCATAATGTCATTCATACTTACTTGTACAATCACATATATCTAGGTATGTGACATTGCTGAACTTACCTTAACCACACACGATGGTAGTTTCTCTCAAGGATCATCCTCGGATGTGATTCTCTTTCTACGCTCCAAGTAGTGATCATCTCTCCATAACCACTAATTTTTAAAGAGCATCCAAAATCCTTTGTACAGTTTAAACCTGTGCTGCCTGTTCCGAACACTTGCAGCAGAATGGATCCTCGTAAAAAGTTTGGAGTCTCCAAAACACAAGGAGTGCCAATAAGCAGTGTGGACAGAAGTTATCTTCATCTCCACTTCCCAACACTGGTGATGGGTTCTCAGTGCTATAACCCTTAGGTATAGTGCTTGTTCGGTATGGTGTGTCTGTACATCAGCCTGGGTACATATATGACCATGAAATCTTGATTTCTAATCTGACAGGTAAATTTATCATCTCTCAGAAACTACTTACAAGAGGAGCGCCTTCGGGGTACAGCTGGCCGAGTAGTGGACACAGCCTCTGAATGCCATGTCCAAGTTACACTAACTCCTCGTGACCTGCGGTCCTCAAGGAATTTGTTCAAGTCAAAAGCAAAGGCTTCATCTGACTCATCAGAGCCACATGTTATCTCTACCTGTACGTATTTATATCATTTTATTATTCAAGATTTGTGCCATGCATGCCTGCAAACTTCCTTACAAGCATCTTTTTTGTTGAATTTGGTGAGCTACCAGTAGCCATATTAAAATTGGTCTTGGGACTGTAGGGGCACACTGTCACTCTCCAGGCTCTGGCACAGTTCACTCCTCTATTTCGCACTGTACTTGGTCTATGGTAAGTACACCACGTGTAGCGAGTGTGTTTCGCGCCAAATCCGCTCATTTATGACCCTAGAATGGCTGGGAAAGGAGCAGCACAGCGGCTGCTCAAGCAAGCGCGTTTGAATTTGAATTCATATTGGTGTGCCAGGCCACGCCTTTTATACGCATGCGCGAATCGCGAACTCGAGCGTTCTCGTTATTAAACTTTAAGCAGGAGAAATCCCTGGGGATTCCCCTTCGCCTGTGCCTGCTAAGTAGTGGTTTACCAGACAGCAGTAGTACTGACCGCAAACGAGCTAGATCTAGCGGGAAACTAAACGAAAATAATCAGAAGTTTGAATAATAGCCACTCTGGCGTTTGAACGCACAGGACGGTCGTTGGAACCATTTGAACCGCCATAGAATAGAAAAATCAGTGCAAATTAACCTCAAGGCAAGAAATCAACTTCATTAGCTACACTGAGATCCTTTCATTCCCTTGGTTTCCTCCCTGAAGATGATTGACTCAAATTCAGACCAGGAAGTGAGGAATAAGCCACAAGATTTCCTAGCCACTTGTTCAGATGAAGAGAAATCATTATGTCACATAGACGAACACTTACGTCTCAATCAACACTCAGTTCAGCTATACACGCCTGAAAGCTATGTCGGGTTACCAGGGAGGCGTGCTGAAAGTGAGACATACGAAGTAGTGTCAGTTCCAAATGATGAGCGTGATAGACAATTTTATGAAGAAGGAGAAGAATCAACTGTGAAATCGAAGCCAAGAAGAATTACACACACCCAACCAGATACTAGTGAAACCACATCCAGTTCGGATAGAGAGGAAGGTCCAAGACTGAGAAATACTGGACCAATCACAGATAGTACAGATTCATCGAACACTGCATCTGGATACAGTGGAGATATTGATTCAGAATTTGAAGCGAGCAGAGTGGATCAGCATAGGAAACCTGTGGGTGAGTTGCTGCCTATAATTATTAGATGCCTAGTAGCAATTTACTTTTCTGCAGTTATTAGGCAATTATGATGAAACCTATGGTGTATTTATGAGGTAATTTATGAGGTAATCTATGAAGTAATTCAAGACAATTCAGGAGCCTCTCTGGAGCCATTATGGGCCATAAAAGTCATTAGAAACATAGAATAACTCACACGTATATCAAGCGAATACATTATAAGTTGGCTTTCACGCTGTGCAACAAGATAGAGCTGTTCTAACGTGTGTGGTCTCTTGGCTTACGTAATGCCATAGCCACATTCATATATATATAGATTGGTTATATATAGCTGTGGCCATGTATAGCGTGTCTCCCGGGATAGCCCCTAGTGTGAAGGTGCTGGCCCGCACCGGCGAGACTATGCACGCACCTCCATAAACGACCCTTCACCAATCACGGCTATTTACCATTCAGCTACTAGGCATCTGGTCAAGAGTTCATGTTATTTTTATGTAGTATTGTTAAGATACCGTAAAGGTACAAATGGCACTATTCATTAAACAGGAAGTATTAGCAAAGTGATACTACATCAATGCACTCTTGGTGTATTATATAATATTCAATGTATGTGTAGTCTATATAATATAGCTAGATGATAATGAAAAAGCCATGCATGATCATTATTAGTATTGTTGTCCACTATACTGTGGCTTGCTTTGGCTATTTTTGTACATGTAGGTGATAGTGACCAATACAGTTATAAGACCATCATGCCTGTCATCTCACATAGAGTGTTCTGTAATGCAATAACTAGATGGCAGCACCACCGACCAATTTCTCTACCAACAATTGTAATACCCCAATGTGGTATGAGGATTATCAATTGCCAGCTTCACTGTCGTGGACTTGATCGTGATTTCTACGAACGAAATGCCACCTTTACCGCTGTAGTGAAGTTTTCACAAAACTCAATAGCTTGTAGATCACATGACATTGTGTGTGTCGTTGAGCTTGGTGTTAAGGTTTATGAAGGAAGGGTAGACCCAGCTAGAGCTAACGAAGCAAGCTTACTTGGAACTGCAAAGGAGCGAAGAAAGCTAAATGAGCAAGAGAGAGAAGAATGTGTGATGCACATGACTGTCCATAGAGTCGTGAAATTAGATACAATTGTCTATCACGAAACATGCCCCAATATGATCACTTTGCAAATCACTGCTTCCGTGCAAACAGTAATGAATGACAGTAACCAGGAGTTTGATAGTGGATGTATTGGTGCAGGCAGAAGTTCATGTACTGAGATATAACAGTGGTACATGCATGGTGGTGAGGTGCTTATTTAGTATTCATAGTCTCACCAAAATATTTTTGTATGTATTTTTAATGAACCATTAGTACACTAGTAATAATTATTATTACAGGGTGGCTGTAGCAGATCATTGTTTCTGTTTCATAAAGTGGGGAATGGACTGGCAACGATTCTGTATTAGTCTTCATATGCATTAGTGCAGTGATGGCTAAGCTGCATCAAGCTATTAAGAGTTATCCCATGATAATAATTAGTGATCTCATACCCTCCCATGGAATTAATTGCTTTGGTGCTGAGCTCAAAAATTTGAATCTTCAGCCCACCCATTTAATTGCTGCTGAAGAAGTTGTGAATTGCCTCGCCTATCTTTTGCAATTCTACACTTTGTTCATGATGTTAATCTGCTTATGGGTTTCCACATGGCTCCAGTGTCAATTTTCTGGTTATTCTCGTGCCTATCAGAATGTTTGTGGTGACGTTTTGGAGTTGACCATCAAGCACATACATCCGCATGGAATATTAATATAATATTATACCGTACCTTCGCGAAAAAGGGCCCACTATGGAATATCGCCCCCCCACTTTGGGCTCAATTTTCTGCTAAGGTCTAAAGCTTACTCTAATATGCGCCCATATGTATCTGCCATGGAACACACATGCACGATCACTATTAAGTGGGCGTGGTTAAGATCGCTAGCCGTGCAAGGTCGTTCTTTTGAGGTTCAAACGTGGCATAAAACAAACTAGGCTTGGTTCTACGACTGTTTGGCAGGTTATTTTTCAATCGTACCTCAATTATTTGAAGTGCGGTTCTCATAAACCAGTCATTTGAGTTACGGTTGCTATCAACAGTACGATGAAGTATTGGCCCGATAAAAACCGGCCGCCCTCGATTAGTAACCGTACTTGAGCAAGGCTGAAATCGATAGTAACCGTGGCTACTATTCAAATAATGACGATCGTGTAGGTAGCTTACCTAGGCGCTCTTTTGCGTGTAACTGCGATAGTGATACTTCGAATATCGGCCCATCCCCCAGTCTAGATCCAATTTAAGGTGCACTGCCCATGGGCCCTTTTTCGCGAAGGGACGGTATTATTATGCACAAACAATAATTAATATAGCTTATCGACCCCAATTGTAATCCTAGTCCATAGTTTTGTAGTTTGTTCGGTTGCTCACTTTGAGATAAATACCATGTTTTGGTACCATCGTAATACCAATAACTGTCTGCAGTGGAACCTACATTAATAATTATAGTGGGGCTTAATTAGTTAGCTAAACCAAGAAACCGAAATTTGTACCTCTGTGTCTGGTGCCCTGACAAAGGTGTACCTCTTGAGTAGCCCTATTAGCGCCATTTTAGCCTCCAGCAGAGCAAACCTCATCCCAATGCAGCTGCGAGGACCAAAACCAAATGGGAGGTGACACAGTTGTGGCCGCTTGGCTCTCTCCTCTGGGGTAAACCTAAATTAAAGGTCATCTATTAAATAGTTTAGAGTACAAGACAGTCATAATGTTGTACAGTTACCTGTCAGGGTCAAATTTCTCCGGATTTTCCCAGTATTGTGGATTGTGGTGAAGAAGAAAGCATGGAACTATAATGGAAGTACCCCGTGGTATGGTAACTCCTTTGATGACGGTTGTCTTCAGACATGCTCGGTCAGTCCTACATGTAGTGAGTCAATAAAATCTCAACAGGGAAAGACAGAAGAAAGGAAGAAACCTGTATACTGTACCTTGGAGCAGGAGGGTAGAGACGAAGGGATTCTTGAATCACATTGTCTAGATAGCTAATCTTCTGACTTGCTTCATATGTTGATGTATCCTATATCAATTACCATATAGCCTAAAATTTTCGAGTGGTAAATAAATTTCGCAGTTTTGTCAAGTTTTGCTCAAATATATTTTTACGGATAAAATTATTGTGGTCAAGCTTCCAGCCATGCACACATTGCATTAACTTTAAATTTTGTGGGAGAAAATTTTGCGGCCATGTGCAGACCTATGAAAATTTTCAACTTGAAAGTATATGGTATTCACACATTTCTTTTCACAACTGCACACTGTGATATAACATAGGATGAAAAACTAACTGGATTTTCATCAAAGTAGCTGTCAATCTCAGACTGCAGTTTCTCCTGGATGTTGGGATTGAGTGCCAGTAGGTAGGAGGTGTAGGCCAGAGTGTTGGCTGTGGTCTCGTAACCAGCCATCATTATCATAATGGCATGCATCACAACCTCCTCGTCAGTTAACACTCCTTTCTTTTGAGCAGGATGGCTAGTCGTACCTGTGTTGTTGTTCCCATCACTCACACCATCAGTAATCTCCTCTTCTTCACCAGTTGCATCAATCATAAGTTGTAACATGTCCTTATGCTGCATAGTTTTGCATTCACCATAATAATAATATTTATATTACAGGGGGTGCTGGCTGATATCACCTTTGTTTCACTTGTTCTTCTAGCCCTGACCAATTCTAATGCAGTTTTATAGAGTTTGTCAAAGACTTCACCATGCTTAGAATGAGCATACAGAAATTTTAGGACAGGAGTCAACCACTGAAGATTGCCTGCAGCAAAAGTATGCCTCATGAAAGATAAGAGTTGACTTGAGTTAGTAGACTAAAAAAGGAGCCAGAGTCACAAGGAAGGAGAGAAGGAGGAGAGAGAGAGAGGGAGAGAGGGAGGGAGAGGGAGAGAGAGAGAGAGAGAGAGAGAGAGAGAGAGAGAGAGAGAGAGAGAGAGAGAGAGAGAGCATAGAAACTCACTGATTAACACCACTAATTCAGCTCTGGAAGTCAACTGTCCTTCATCCAACTGTCGAAACCGATCATTTGCTGCTTTTGTCAGTTCATCTGATTCACCTCTTTGTACATCAATGATACGACCAAATGCAGTAGCCAAAATGATCTCCATGGTGAAGGAAGTATACGTCCTGATAACCATATGATTACTTAATGTCATACCGTAAAGTAACATTAGTATGCGTGTGAGAAAATTATGCGAACCATCAAAACAGGCCTCTCGAGAAATTTTTATTTATGCATTATAGCGTTTCATGCATTATAATAATTATATAGTGCGATATGGTATAAATTTATGCGACCGGCACTTGACTCGCATAATTTGCATAAATATAACTCGCACAGAAAAATGTCACTTTACAGTACTTTACTAATATAAAGACATATTTGATTTGCATACTTGAATATGTTGAAGCTCTTTCCAGTTTTTACTTGTATTTCAAACACTTCCATAAGTAAATCAACACTTCTCATTATCAGTGGTGTCATCTATGTTAGTATGTAAATTAAGGTGTGTCAGTGAATCAGTACAAACTAGTACATCTTACCATCTTCATCTTGGAGGAGGAAAAGGTCGGAGTGAGGAGTTGACGCGTGGACCTCCAAGTCTCGCCCTGACTAAATATAAGTCCTCTAGGTCCTTTTTTTGAAGCAAGCTCATTAATGATACCCTGAAAATTAATATCCAAGACAACTTAATAAAATTCTTTTATTACGACAGTAAGGCTCACGTCATGATCCATAAAATTGTTAAAATCTTTCACCAGTATCTGCTTAAGCATGTCCAAGTCAGTGACCAAGATATGTGGTTTCTTCCCAATATAGAAGCTAGATCAAAGTCGTTTCAGTTGTACCCATAATAATGGAGCACTATCATGCAAAACCCTCGGCGCAGTTGTCCAAGTACTTGCAGGATGATATAAAACATGCAGTCATGAAGCTTGAACTGGAGTAACCACAAAAATGTTCATTGCATGCGATTGCACAATACACGTGCAATTTGCCAGCTGGACAATCACATGCTGATATCACGTCATGATCTGAAGCTAGATATCGATGAGTCAGCAAAAAGCCATCAAGCATTGAAGCCAACACAGTACTATTTCTAGTCATGTCAAGTACCATTGGTGTGTTTCTCATCGAGAGAGAGCCGAGTCGCCAATCATCGTGGCAGGTAGATCATGCTGTATCTCTCGAACAAAATATTTTCAGCGAAATCCACACGATGCAAAGCTTTAAAAGCCTACAAGGAACTCTATGATGCCTCAATTTGGATATACAAACGAGGTATGTAGCAGCTAGTGCGGTAACAGACAGACAGACAGACACACACACACACACACACACACACACACAATGACTACCGTACCCCTCGTGCATGCGCTGAGGGTGAATAATAGCAATATTATGATAATATGACCTCACACCACCAATGCATGGCTATTAAACATACCCAACAACTGATCCATACTCACGTTGCAGGTGCTTGTAGAACTTCAAAACCGTCTGTAGAGTAACAATGAAACATAAATGCCAGTGACTGTATGCATTCTACACAGATACAACTAACAGATATATAGCGATTGACCTTTGCATTACACAATTAAATTTGTGGCACACTCGAAGTTCTATTCAATCCAAGGTGACCTTCCTAGAACCAATTGCAGCATAGGAACTTACCATTCGTTTTTGTTCTCTGTAGTTTCCAAAGAAAGGCACTGGTGTGGGGCCTTTGATACCACATTTTTTCAGCACTTGATAGGGAGCATACGCAAATCTGCAAAAATGCAAGTAAGCGAACAACCTCAAGTAAGCTTATTTAAATAGTTACAGATACCTGTACACAAAGAATAAAATAACAACAATCACTAGCCCACAGACAGGTAGCAGAGGTAGTTGCTCGAACAGCATGCTTTGGCCGGCCACGTTTGGCTATGATTATCGAACCACGCTGGCACATATGCCAGGGTGTGGCTAGCATGCACCCATGCTGCGCTGCGCCGCCAGCAAAACGATGCGCGTGCGCAACAGGGAAATCATGTCAAATGCAATGTGCGCTGATACATTATTAAAATTAATTTTTATGTGCGATTGATAACTTTAAGATAAACTCCATTCTTTGGAGCCATGGTAAAACTAAGCACTGTCTGTAGGGGAACCTGGACAAACATAAACATAAACATAAATGCCGATATTAGATGATATAATTATTTTTATATTTACCTGAGTGTCTGGTGCCCTGACAAAAGTGTATCTCTTGAGAAGCTCTATGAGGGCTATCTTAGTCTCCAACAGAGCAAACCTCATCCCAATGCAGCTGCGAGGACCAAAACCAAATGGCAGATGACAAAATTGAGGACGCTTTGCTCTCTCTTCAGCTTTAAATCTGTAGGAGATAATTGCCTATAATAATTAATTGAGCTCCATAAAGTAAACTAGTTGGCATCACCTATCAGGATCATATTTCTCAGGATCTTTCCAATACAGTGGATTTTTGTGGAGTAATGTACTTAGAATCATGATACATGAGCCTTTGGGGATAGTTACTCCCTTGACAGTTGTAGTCTTCACGCAGAGCCGATTAAGCCTGTAAAATAATGAACATGACTTATAAAATGATGTAGCACAAAGATGGAAACTTACCGTGGAGCAGGAGGGTAGAAACGGAGAGACTCTTGAATCACATTGTCCAGATAGGTGATATTTTGACATGCATCGTATAGAGAAGCATCCTAATAACATAATTAGATATTAACATGGTGGTAGCTGTTTATTTAGTGGTAATACTGACTCACAGGCTTTTCATCAAAGTAGCTGTCAATCTCGGACTGCAGTTTCTCCTGGATGTCAGGATTGAGTGCCAGCAGGTAAGAAGTGTAGGCCAGAGTGTTGGCTGTGGTCTCATATCCAGCCAATAGCATCTCAATAGCATGTCCGACAACTTGCTCATCAGTAAAATTAAATAATTTGCCTTGAGCTAGACTTTGAGTAGCATCCATATCTTCGCATTCACTCTGCTCTGCGTTTCCCTCACCAGTTGCATCAATCATTACTTGTAGCAAATCCTTAGACTATCGTGAAAATTGATGAAATATATGCATAAGTAAAAGTGTATAGTGGTTAACTTTGGCGAGCATTAAATGCAGCAAAATGACTATTGGCAAATCGCCAAAATTTAAATATGGTATATCCCTGGTGACAATGTACAAAAAATGATTACTTTTTTGCCACTTTTCCGCCGAGCCTCAACCAATTTCAGTGCAATTTTATAGAGTTGGTGAAAGCTCTGGCCACGCTTGGAGTGGATAAATAGGTATCGAAGAATCGGAATCATCCATGGAAAGTTACCTGGAATAGAATAATCATCACAATTTCATGGCTTGATAGCATAGCAGTAGAATGATAAGAGAATGACAAAATACACTATAAGTCATCTATGTACTTATTAACATCATCACAGTATCTCTAGAGGTTGATTTTCCTTCTTCTGCCTGTCCAAAGTGCTCCCTGGCTGCTTTTGTCAGCTCATCAGATTCACCTTGCTGAACGTTAACAAGACGTCCAAAGAATGTAGCTAAAATGGTCTCCATAGTGAATGATCCATATGCTCTAATTGATTAGGTAAATATAATCATCATAGTGCTATTTGTACAGACAATCAAAGGGACCACTCTATCGTTTGAGTAATGCTACGTACTTGAGAAAATCAAAACTTTCTTCAGTTTTAACTCTTTCTCCAAATAACTCCACAAGGATATCAACACTATTCTTAATCAGTGGTATCATCTGAAACAAGTGACCAGTGTACATTCTATTAGTGTGTGACACTGTGTGTGTGTGTGTGTGTGTGTGTGTGTGTGTGTGTGTGTGTGTGTGAGAGAGAGAGAGAGAGAGAGAGAGAGAGAGAGAGAGAGAGAGAGAGAGAGAGACTCGGCAAAGAAAGAGAGAACTAGAAAGAAATACCATCTTCATCTTAGAAGAAGAAAATATTGGCGTAAGGATTTGTCGTCTGGTTCTCCAAGTTTCACCATAATTAAATAACAGCCCTCTGGGTCCTTTTGGATAAATTTCTGTAACTGCTAACTTTAATGATGATAGTATGTGACACAAACTGCACAAGCTACTAAATACACCAACCTCACGGTCCATAAAACTGTTAAAATCTTTTACCATTATCTGCTTAATCATGTCCAAATCAGTGATCAATATATGAGGTCCTTGCCCAATATAGAATCTGTTACATGCACAAATAATATTTGAACAATCATAATTATAATTATTACAAGTGGGGGGGGGGGGTTCGTTTGGCTCGCCCCCTGCTGCATCCAATATGCCGGATGGTTACATCTTCCATTATAATTATTATAACTGTCGGCATTCATGATATTGTAAACAGGGCTGTGAAAGGGCAGACCTTGCAAGCATTAAGAGGTCATAGTATGGTAAAGAAAAAGTATGAAGGCTACTGACTGCAGTACTGACTGTTTCAGCTATTGTTTCATTAACTGTAGCATTGAGTCTGTCTTTGGCTATTGCTGCAGTAAGTTCGGCTACTCTGGCAGTGACTGTAGCATTGATTCTTTTGTCAATGAGGTCACTTAAGATTTCAACATTGCTTATTGTACACTTGCTAGCATAACCAGGTACACTAGCAACTATGACCATTGATTATGTAAACAGCATGTGCAAAATGTTACAGTCTAGCATTGTGACACATGTGTGTGATCGCTAATATTTCACAAGCGCAATAACATAGCGTTTCCAGCCCATCTGAAAGATAATCTATAGTCCCTGGTGTCCATTATTGCCTGGCTTTTGTATGCTCTATCCAAGTAGCTAGCTAGTGTTTGCACTTGTAGCTAGTGCTTTGACCGGCACTCACAGCAGACTGCCTGTTTCTAGCTTCTGATGCTCAACAGCCAGAGATACAGCATCTTGTGTCTCGAGGTCAAGCCCGTTTCCGGTGACCTCCCATTACTGACAGACAGACAGACACACGGACGGATCTTAATAATATAATGACATCACATCATGTACAATGTAGAAGCATGTAAAAGTATGATCCAGTCTAGTCATACCGGCTGGCTAGCCTCGTCCCCAGCCCCCTCTCAGCTTTTTTCACCTGCAGGAAAAAAACGAGAGAGGGCCTGGGATCTAAAGTCACGTGATAAATGTTGGCAAAATGGTGTTGCGCTAGCTTTGTCGCAAAGTGTCAATTTCAAACCTGTTTGGCGTCTTTGGTCGATCAAACAAAGCTCTGTGATCGAGGCCTCTAAGGATTGTACTACCTTCGTTAATAGTCAGTGTAGCCTTCTTTTTCACCCATATTGAACCAGAGCGCTCGAAAATCACGCTCGCCCACGCGCAATTTTCACGATCCGCCACCCTTCCTACCCTAGTATATGGGCCTACGTCACACACGTGACATTAGATCCCAGGCTTCCCGTCTTCTCTTGCATGTGTTGAAAAGATCGGGGAGCCTGGGGACGAGGCTACTGGCTGGCAGTATAACATTATAAAGATCAACCTACCCAGCAACTGGCCCATATTCTTGATGAAGCCATTCATAGTACTTTAAGATTGTCTGTAGCAAAGTAGAAGAACGTACGTAGGATCATACATACTCTACTCATGTGTCTAACCACACCTACTTCCAGCCCAGGTGATAGTGGTGTAGTAGCAGTAATGCATCATAAACTAGAACTGGGTAACCAGTCTACATTTTCAAGGCCGTGATTGATTCAGCTAATTCTCTGGCCTACTAAAGTCCATGTCTGTGGGCTCCACTGAACTAATAATTGCTCAAGCATACTATGATTGTTTCTCATGATCACTAAGTCAGAAAGAGCGGGACAAGGAGGAATGTTACGCTCATATCCTCTCTTTTGTTTCAGAGTGCATCACAGTCGAAATGTGGGGCAGACATACAGGATTTTGCATAATCCTTGCAACAATTAGGCTCAGTGACTTCCAAATATGGAAGTCAATGTTCAAAGGTACTACCAACCACTATTTACTTTAGTACAGCCCCTTCACACAGAAATGGCAGACAAGGGTGCACTCACAGTTCATACAGCAACATTTACAAAGTTTCTAGCCTGTTGCAAGGATTCTGCAAAATCCTGTATACATTGTAAGTTAGTCATCGTGACCATCAAAATCCCTAGTCTCGCAAGCCGGACCTTCACACGTAAAACGGGAAATGACACCTGTATACCCGCATTCGTGAAATTGCCAAAATCTGGGAAGGACCAATCAGATCACAGAATGAGTAATCACGTGTAATCCAAACATTATAAACGTTAGCGCATGCCATAATTTCGTGACAAGAGCATAATTATTCAAAGGAGCGGTGAAAACTATAGGCTGAAGCTTAAGAAAGAGAATTTTTTTTCTGGGTTTCTAGGAGAAAGGGGTGCTGTTGCACTTTCTTTCAACAAATTTGGTAAGTGTCTTAGCTACATTTGGCACATAACCAGTGGCGGATTTAGAGGAGTTTCAGGGGTTTCCATTGAAACCCCCTTTGTGCCTGACAGATCTATGTCTCTCAGTATAACATCTATCACTAAATCAGGACAAATGGCAGAGGCTCTTTGGGTTCCATGGATTCTTCTGCCTGGACAAAGTACTAGGACCCTTGCTATGGCTCCCCTTAGCATAATTTTTGAAGATCGACAGACCTCTAGATCTGATTTTCTCTTACCGGAGCCCACCTCGAATGGGCATGGTTTAGCAAAAATGGGTGTGGCTTGTAAAATTTTCGTGCATGCTTTGCACGCATCAGTTAATATGAAACCCCCTGAATGGAATCCTGTATCCGCCACTGATAAACGTGGGTTCAATCTCAAGAGATTCGTTCATATAATTATGACACCCGGACAACGAGATAGAGAGAAGAAAGCTCAAAGATAAGTATCAGCTGCTGTTTTTAGCCCTGATCAAGTCTCCATTTTTCAGTCTAGTTGTTTGCATAGTATACGCACGGAAAGTTTGTGGTTTGTGACGCAACAAAAATTACATTCCATATGTTCCACTGGTACAGCTACTGGTATACTAATGTCACCAGACCTTCCCGTTTTAAGTGTGAAGGTCTGGCTTGCGAGACTACAAAATCCCGTGCCCATTCCCAATGTAAAAGTGGGTGGGCCTGGTATGACACACATTGAAATGCTGGCCTGGGAACGAGACTACATCAACATATATTATGTTTCAACGGCAAACATTTGGCAGAAACTATATAACCTTACTTTCTTTCTTTGCTCTCTGTAGTTTCCAAAGAACGGCACTGGTGTGGGGCCTTTGATGCCATATCTTCTCAGCACTTGGTAGGGTGCATAAAAGAACCTACAATCAGATACACATTTATCGCGAGTTTCGATGCGTCCGAGAAAAAGAGTCTAGTCTTATTAAAGCTATAGCTACTGGTACCTGTACACGATGTAGGATACAGTGGCCAGCAAAATCCCACTGACAACTAATAATGACATCTCGGCGTGGTCTTTGACATGGAACTAAAGCATGGCGCGGCGCGGTGCGGTGCGGTACGGGTTTGTGGGAGTGGCTCGAGATCATGCGACATGGGTCAAAGGTTATCATTGCACTGACCAAAGGTATGGCAAACACGCAGTAGAGATAAAAACGAATAATATAAAGAAAGCTCCACTAAGCACCACATACAGGTAGTATAGTCTCAAACATAAACATGTAATACTGAAAAATGTCTTCACCATGCAGCACAATGGCCATTGAGTGCACACGTGCATCGTCCACTTACTTACAGACAGTCTAGCAACGACATAACATCACAAACTCACGACTAAAATTTATTTATATCTATGGACACTAATTCAATAATATTATTACTGGTAACGACATAAGTTATGTGCGACTAACAACTTTAAGATAAATTCCATTCTTTGGAGCCATGGTAATACCAAGTACTGTCTGTAGGGGTACCTAGATAAACATAAAACTCAACAAACAGCTTATCTCAAAAACAAGAGATTGATCACCTCTGTATCTGGTGCCCTAACAAAGGTGTATTTCTTGAGCAGCTCTATGAGTGCTATCTTAGCCTCCAGCAGAGCAAACCTCATCCCAATGCAGCTGCGAGGACCAAAGCCAAATGGGAGGTGACAGAGTTGAGGACGTTTAGCTCTCTCTTCAGCTTTAAACCTGTAAGAAACGTTCAGGATAGGTAAATGACAGTGATCAATCACAAAATTAACAAATTTGTATAATGATTATTATAGCTACCTGTCCGGATCAAACTTATCAGGATCTTTCCAATAAATTGGATTTTTGTGGAGCAAAATCATAGGAATCACAACAGTAGCACCCTGGGGGATAGTCACTCCCTTGATAGTAGTAGTCTTAAGGCATTGCCGATTAGTTCTGTTAAAGTGATCATAGTAAAAAATAAAAATTAGAGAGTATGTATCGTAGATTGGTTGTGCATGTACCGTGGGGCAGGAGGGTAGAGACGGAGAGATTCTTGAATGACATTGTCCAGATAGGTGATATCTTGACTAGCTTCATATTCAGATGCATCCTATAGAAATACAATATACAAACACAGATGTTATATAGTAGATCAGATGCCACACACAATGATGCCTCACCGGTTTGTCATCAAAGTAGCTGTCAATCTCAGACTGCAGCTTCTCCTGGATGTCAGGATTGAGTGCCAGGAGGTAAGAGGTGTAGGCCAGAGCATTTGCTGTGGTCTCATATCCAGCCAACAGCATACCAATAGCATATCCGACAACTTGCTCAATCGTGAACTTGCCTTCTCTTTTACGAACTGGACATTGAGCAGCACTATCTTTGTCTATATTCTCATCTTCTCCTTCCTCACCAGTTGCATCAATCATAAGTTGCAGCAGATCTTTGAACTAAATAATTGGTATAGAGGCTATGGAGCTGATGTACATGCAAGTTGCTCTCTTGTTTTAACTCTAGTTCACCTTCTTTCCACTTTCTCTTCGGGCCTTCACCAATTCAGTAGCAACACCACGTAGTTTTTCGCGGCTTTCAGCTTGCTTGGAATGAGTGATTAGATATCGAAGGATTGGTACTATCCAAGGAAAATTACCTGTATGAAGTGAAATATTTAATCGCATGGTGCTTTATGCTATGGCTAACTATAGGAAGCCAGGTGACGAGACTCGCTGGGAGGAGGGTGAGCGAAATCAGAAGGTCACAACCTCGAACTAGGCTCTTTCCCTAGATCTCGCAAAAATTTAGTTTGTGCATACAAAGAGGGAGTGTAAACTGAGAGGGAGAGTCCAATATGAGGCTAGGGAGGTCACCTGGGGCATTACTGTCACACCAATAATGTGCAGCAGATATTGGTCATTATCAATGATAAATTGCATACATGTGGTAGCTAAATGGCTAAAACCATTAGTCTTACACATGCAAAGTCAGAAGTCGGCGATAAAATGCAGTTGATACTACAAACCATTTTGCAGTGCACTAACTTGCCAAAGAGATTTTTTTTTGTTCACATGGCCTCGATCAATAATAACTATGCACTTACTTGTTAGTAAAACTATAGATCCTCTGGATGTAGATTGTCCCTCTTCCGCACGTCGAAACAGATCATGAGCTGCTTTTGTCAGCTCATCAGCTTCACCTCGCTGAATATTAACAACGCGACCAAAGGCAGTGGCCAAAATGGTCTCCATAGTGAAGGATCCATATGCTCTGGGTAATAAAACACCATGCACAAAGATGCCCATGACAACTGTCTATTTAGTGTTATGCATGCTGTTCAATGAAACAATATGGCTCAGTTTTTACTCACTTGAAGAAATCAAAGCTCTCTCTGCTGTTAGCTTTCACACCAAATAATTCTGCCAGAGTATCAGCACTTTTCTTGATCAATGGTACCATCTGTAATAACCATTTTGCAGAGGATTAATATGAGTACAAGAGAGAGAGAGAGAGAGAGAGAGACTCACCAACTTCATTTTTGAGGAGGAAAATGTAGGGGTAAGAACATTCCGGCTTGTCCTCCAAGTGTCTCCCTTACTAAGCAAAAGTCCTTTTGACCCCTTAGGAAGAATTGCTGTGAACTCTGCCTTGAAAGTTAGAAACAAATCCACTTAGGCGGGGTAAACTGAATTCACAGTCTATCATGCATGGATTTTCAGATTTCCCCAAATATTTTCAGATTTCAAATCCAATACAGTAAATACATGTATACAGTACCTTTGACCGCACCCTCTCGAGCGCTCTAGTGGCTCGGGCGATCTCAAGCTCGAGCATAGCCATCCTAGTCTCTCTACCAACTTGAAATCTGAATAATGACCGCCCGCCCGCATGCAAAATCAAAAACTTTGTGACAATAAACTGTGAATTTAGTTTGTCCCGCTTTACATTTGTAATTATCACATAAACGCAATTACGGCTATGATCAGTTCTTACCTCGTGGTCCATAAAGTTGTCAAACTCTTTCACCATAATCTGCTTGAGTATGTCCAAATCAGTGATCATAATACTAGGGGTTTGTCCAGTGTAGTATCTATTTAGGAGTATTTAAGTAATAGTTGTACTATGGTTTTCTAAGGCGTATGGGTATTGTACCCTGAGTGTGGTATAATGGTATTCCGAGGGCGAAGCCCGAGGAATTCCATTATACCACACGAAGGGTACAACCCATACACCTTAGAAAACCATAGTACAGCTGACTGTACTATGATGCCACAACTCAGACATTGGGGAGTGCTTCCCCCACCACAAGCACTATACTTTACTATGCAGCTTGGGACCCTAGGGTGTATGAGATTTCTAGAGTACATGGGTTTTGTACTAGCTGTTTTTCCTTTGAAGTATGGCTTCATCATAGTACAAAGTAGAATACCCATACTAGTATGCCATCTGACCAGTATAATTATAGATATAATATTATGTATTAGCCGAGTACCATGATGGACATACCCGACAACTGGTCCATATTCTTGATGAAGATATTCATAGTACTTTAATTCTTTCTGTAATCAAGCACATTAATAGTCATTGCTCCAGCACATTTATAAAAAGTGTTCTATCATACGATGACATCTATAAAATTACTTGTTGGTGTATAATGAACATTCAGGTGGTTCATCATTTTCTGCTAATTAATGATTTAAAAAAGATGATGGCAACAGACCCCGATTTCGGATTGAAGAACTTCATGCAGACAAACTTAATAAGCAACTTGCCATTTTTGCTTCTTCTCTGTAGTTTCCAAAGAAAGGCACTGGTGTGGGGCCTTTGATGCCACATCTCTTCCAAACTTGGTAGGGGGCATAGGCAAACCTGTAGCATGCACCAATACTAGATCGTACTTTGGTGGTGTATTATATCTACTTATGCTTACCTGTAGACGATATAAAGAACGAGCAGAAGCCCACAGATGAGTACAGACTCGAGCAACATGATCGACGATCAAGTCACGGCATGTGATCACTCGGTCAGTAAAATTCAATTTGCGGGGGTGCGCTTCCGGCTCAATCCATGAGCATGAGAGTTGCGCACGCGCATTAATATTGATGCCGGGAAAAATTCTACATGTACTATAATAACTCTTGATTCTACTAACTACCGGTACCAATATTAAGTACGGTTGATGACTTTGAGATATATACCATTCTTCGGAGATAAGGTAAAGCCAATAGCAACCTTTAGGGGAACCTGTGTAATAATTATGCAATACTTGAATAAAATTTCCCAGAAGCGAGTAAAATATTAATCATGGACCTAGCTACCTATCTACGTACCTCAGTGTTAGATTCCTTGATGAAGGTATACCTGCTTAGGATGGCTATGAGAGCCATTTTAGCCTCCAATAGAGCAAACCTCATACCAATACAGTTGCGAGGACCAAAACCAAATGGCATGTGAGCAAGCTGTGGCCGCTTGGCCCTCTCCTCTGGGGTAAATCTGTGGAAGATTTAATATACCGCACATTATCGGTGACAGCAAGGATATCATTTTTACTGATTGGGATCAAATCTATCTGGATTCTTCCAATAAACTTCATCTTTGTGGATCATGAAACTTGGAACCACTACACTGGATCCTCGTGGGATAGTCACTCCATTCACAACTGTTGTCTTCAGACATAGTCGTGTAAGTCTGATAAAAGTGATCGAAGCTTAAGTTAAGTCCAGAAAACAATAATTGAACTACATACATTGGCACAGGAGGGTAGAGACGAAGGGACTCTTGAATAACATTGTCCAGGTAGGCAATATCTTGACAGGCTTCATATACTGATGCATCCTGAAGTACAGTAACCATGTAGAAAATACTTTTCAAAATGTATATAATTATAGCAACCCACTGGTTTCTCATCAAAATAGCTATCAATCTCAGATTGCAGTTTCTCCTGGATGTCAGGATTGAGTGCCAGGAGGTAAGAGGTGTAGGCCAGAGTGTTGGCTGTTGTCTCATAACCAGCCAAGAGGAATCCTATAGCCTGTCCCACCACTTGCTCGTCCGTCAACTTTCTTTGAGCTTGGCACTCTCTTGAGCCTTCTCCATCACCATCTACCTCTCCTTCATCACTGGTAGCATCTATCATTGACTGTAACATGTCCCTAAACTAAAAAAAATGGACTATTGTGTGAACCATAATGCACCTATCAATGTCAGACTCCCCCCTTCACGGGGAGGGGTGGGGATTTGAAGGGGATTAGCAATTCATTCTTGCTAATGCCCCTGCCATGGGGCATTTCTGAGTAGCTATTATTAGTATATTAGTATGCTTCTTTGAGTCTCCTTGGCTCTGAAAATGAGCTAAATACTCCTCCCCGAGGGGCACAAATCGATGGCTAATACAGGAAATCCCCTATGTTACCCCCTACATACCCCATGAGGGGGGTAGTCAGGGATTACATTGATAGCTGCATAAAATCAAAAATGGTTTACCTTTATTGCACTCTCTCGCCGACCTTTCACTAGATCTAGTGCAATCTTGTTAAGGCATCTGAAGCTTTCACTTCTACTGGAGCAAAGGTAAAAGAAACGCAGTACAGGAATCATCCATGGAAAGTTACCTACATGGATATATTTGTCAGAATGTTCACTAAAGCAGAGAGATCCGGCAATGCAATATGGAGGCTTACTGATCAATACAATTAGTGCTCCAAATGATGTTATCTGTCCTTCCTCAATTTGTTGAGATAAAGAATCTACTGCCCTAGTCAGTTCATTTCTATGATCTGTTTCATTGAAGTTCAAGTTTTGCCCAAAGGCCACAGCTAGAATTGTCTCAGTAGTAAAAGATCCATATACCCTGCATGATGTTAATGTAGCTACTCTACTCAGAGTCTATTTTATGCAGTAGTTTATACTTAGTGATGTCAAAGATTTCTCCACTTGCAACTTTTGCTTCGAGCAATGCCAATAAAATGTCCACACTTTTTTTTACCAATGGTATCATCTGCATGATAAAAATAATAGTAGTTTTGGGCATGGTGCACCTAGAAGCATACAGATTCTGTGGTATGCCTTGTCCTAATGTATCATGGTAAGTGTAAACCACAGATCTACTCACTGTCTTCACTTTTGAAATGGAAAATGTTGGAGAAAGGATACGCCTATTTGTCCTCCAGGTTTCTCCCTTCATTAGGAAAAGCCCTCTGAAAATCTTTGGCAGTATTACTTCGGGACCATCCTACCAAGCAAGATGTTAATTTTGGCATCAATGAGTTAATTACTATGAGCTGTTAGCTAACTGCATGATCCACAAAATTGTCGAAATCTTTCACTAATATCCGCTTTAGCATGTCCAAGTCAGTGATTAAGATATACAGTGCTTGTCCAACATAGAACCTATTTTAGTAAAAAAATTAATTACTTCCTGTAGTTAGATATTCTGGCCACACTTGAGTGAACATACCCCACAACTGACCCATACTTCTGGTGGAGGTATTGGTAGTATTTTAACTTTGTCTGCAGCAGCAATACTAGTCTAGTGATTGGGTAAATACTTTTATATATGGATGAGACTTACCATTCTTGCCTCTTCTCTGTAGTTTCCAAAGAAAGGCACTGGTGTGGGGCCTTTGATGCCATGTCTCTTCCAAACTTGGTAGGGGGCATAGGCAAACCTGTAGGTAACAAAAGATCGAAGTAAGATAGCTATTATCATGCCATACCATGGTGGTCAAAATGTGCCTAGTCTCACCTGTATACACTGTAGAGAATTAGCAAAACTCCACAAAGGATAGCTATTGGCATCAGCATGTTGGTTGTAGCTACAAGCCACACCCTTCCATGTGCTGGGTGTGGCTTGTAGAGTTGTACATGTGGTTGGGGGTGTGATGTTTGCATAATCTGTGACCACATGTGAACTATTAAACTTATTGAAGTGTGGGGATTCAGTGTGTGCACACTGAAGGATACAATGTCGCTTGGGAGCCAGTAGGAGTAGGGCTAATTATTAATCTCAATCTTGATATGACAGACAGAATGGTAATTATTAATAAAATAAACAAGTTCAATGTCTAGTATGTAGCTATTAAACTGCATGCTCATTAGTTATTAATTTCGATCAACAACTTTAAGATAAATGCCATTCTTTGGTGACATAGTTAGGCCAACAACTGTCTGCAGCGGAACCTGAATGGAGAAAGAAATATTGAGAGTAGATTATTAAGTTTACTGTCTGTACCTAGCCGGTGATACAAGACCAGGTGACTTTCTTTACCTCAGTATCTGATGCTCTCACAAAGGTATACTTCTTGAGAAGCTCTATTAGAGCCATCTTAGCCTCCAGCAGAGCAAACCTCATCCCAATACAGCTGCGAGGACCAAAACCAAACGGGAGGTGACAGAGTTGTGGCCGCTTGGCTCTCTCCTCTGGGGTGAACCTGAGACATTTAGCTCAATATGAGAAGAAGTAGTATTTCATTAGTTATACCTGTCTGGATCAAACTTCTCAGGATCCTCCCAGTACTGTGGATCATGGTGGAGCAATAGGATTGGAACGATAACAACAGAACCTTGTGGGATGGTAATTCCTTTGATATTGGTAGTCTTTGAGCATACGCGATCAGTTCTGCATGTATTATTTAATATGAAAGGATTTTTGGAGTGACATCTATCCGGCTAGATTGCTACCTTATAGCGGGAGGGTAGATACGAAGGGACTCGTAAAAAATATTGTCTAAGTAAGTAATATCTTGACTGGCTTCATAAGTCGACGCATCCTACATATACATACTTGTAGAGTCATTCAATATTAACACTTTGATATCAGCTGACTCACTGGTTTATCGTCAAAGTAGCTGTCAATCTCAGATTGCAGTTTCTCCTGGATGTCAGGATTGATTGCCAGTAGGTAAGAGGTGTAGGCCAGAGTGTTGGCTGTGGTCTCATAACCAGCCATTAGCACTAGTCTAGTGTGTCCTACAACTTCCTCATCAGTCAATTTTCCTGCCTTTTTGTGAACTGGACACCCAGAATTTCTTTCTCCATTAATCCCCTCATCTTGCTCCTCACCAGTTGCATCAATCATCAGCTGCAACATGTCCTTGTGCTGAAAATCAGCATGATAGGGATTACATTTTGGAACTTATGCTGAGACTGAGAATACATTAACTTTGCACTCACCTTTTGACCACTTAGTTTTCGTGCCTTTACAAGTTCTAGTGCAATCTTAACGAGTTGGTTGGCATCTGCTCCTTCTTTAGAGCAGTTGAAGATACAGTGAAAAAGTGGAACCAGCAAAGGAAAGTTACCTGTGAAGCACATTACTTATGAATAATGTTCTGAGAGAGAGAGAGAGAGAGAGAGAGAGAGAGTATGCAAATGGGACAAAGGTGTACTTACTAGCCAGCATAACCAACATATCCCTGGAGACCAGCTTTCCTTCTTCTGATTGTTCAAAAAATGTTTGTGCTACTTTTGTCAGTTCATCAGCCTCACCTCCTTGAATATCAATGCTCCGCCCAAAAGCGTTAGCGAGGATAGACTCCATGGTAAAAGAGCCATAAATCCTATAGTTGTGATTGTCACCTATATAACAACAGAACCAAGGCAGGCACATGTACTGACCTAAAGAACTCAAAACTCTCTCCACTTTTGGCTTTATCTTCAAATACTTTAACAAGGGAATCAACACTTTTCTGCACCAGTGGTACCATCTAGTGTGTGTGTGTGTGTGTGTGTGTGTGTGTGTGTGTGTGTGTGTGTGTGTGTGTGTGTGTGTGTGTGTGTGTGTGTGTGTGTGTGTGTTTATGGGGGGATCTTGTATCATGTGAAAGAGTGATTTCATTTCTTACTGTTTTCATTTTTGAAGTAGAGAAAGTTGGAGAGAGGACACGTCTGCTTCTCTTCCATGCTTCACCTTCCTCAAAAGCAATTCCACGTGGCTCCTTTAGAGTAACTTTTGCAACTGAACGCTAATACGAGAAACAATCATGCAGTGGTCATCAAAGACTTTATAAGAAAAGACAAACCTCACGGTCTGAGAAGTTGCAAAAGTCTTTCACCAGAATTTGCTTCAGCATATCCAGATCAGTAATCAAGATATGGGGTTTCTGTCCAATATAGTATCTGTAGAAAATGTACGTCACGAAGGCCTTAAAAGTTAAAACTTGCACACCTGGCCACGTACCAGTGGTTTCTTAACTTGAAATAATTATGAGTTGAAAGCATGTGACAAGCATGCACGATAAATAGCTACAACATACCCTACTACTGGTCCATACTTCTGCTGGAGGTGCTTGTAATAATTTGTCATTTTCTGCAAATTAGTAGAAGTTCTATGTATTAAACAAAGACACTGCACACCACTACTGACTCACTCGTATATTATTATACTAGAGATGGATAATAGCACTAAATGGGATCTAATCAATACAGTAATGTGATCTAGGCCATTATGTCTCCCCCCTCCCCCCTCTCCCCCCCCCCCCCCCCCCCCCCCCCCCCCCCCCCCCCCCCACACACACATACAAATTCAATCCATTCATAGCTACCAGCAATCATGGTAACTATTCTATTGTGTATGTATAGTATTGTATAAAGATCCTGGCCTACCATCTTTGCTTCTTCTCTGTAGTTTCCAAGGAAAGGAACTGGTGTGGGACCTTTGATACCACATCTCTTCCAAACTCGATAGGGGGCATAGGCAAACCTACAACAATAAAGTCGTTAAAGTACAGAAATATGTGACTCCTACTATGTAGATAGTCTATGCTGTAGATACCTGTATACAATGTATAAGAGGACTAAGAGCCCGCAGATGACTGAAATTTCCAGTAACATTACTGTAGATCTGTCTTGTACTAGCTCAGGCGTCTACTACAGTCTTCAATGCAACTAACCCGGAGTGATAGAATTAATGCGTACGTATAAATGCACTGCAATACGCACTTTTATGTAGCAGACGGCAAACTGCCAGGCATACTTCGCGGCATGGGACGTGGGTGGAAGCTGCACGCCCTCATGCATGCGCATGCGTCGCATCATTGCATTCTTCGGTGGTGACACGTGCACCATACGCTAGCTTAGCCACTCCCCCGTGATTA
This sequence comes from Stappiaceae bacterium, assembly GCA_964291365.2. GTDB lineage: Bacteria > Pseudomonadota > Alphaproteobacteria > Rhizobiales > Stappiaceae > JBDWFY01. The sequence goes on along the minus strand of OZ219961.1, from coordinate 366,207 downwards.
CATTCCCGAATCCGTCGTCAGCCTTTGGGGGCGGGGCTAATTTATTTTCAGGATGCTGTGTACACTGAATTTTATTAAACTTCTAAAGGGGAATATTAAATTTCTGAGTCTTGCACTTCAGATCTAGAAGAGCTGCAATTTATACAAGAATCTGTTAACTTCAGTTGATCACTTTGAGATAACTGCCATTCTTTGGTGTCATAGAGATACCAACAACTGGTACCTGAATGGAGAGAATGAAGCATATCTTTACAGGCAAGGGAGCCAAAGTATGCTAAATTATGGTAATTAGATCGATCCCCTAATGTTTTAGTTCAAGTCAGTGAATATTTATCAAATCAATATAGAAAAAGAGGACACAGAAAAAAAGAGAGCAAGATATTAAACTGTTAATAAGTCTCTGTAGTAGAACTAGTACAGATTATGATACCTTGAACTAGCTATTTGATAATAATTATGCATACTAGTAGTTCAAGAGTCTGTTAATTTCGGTTGACAACTTTGAGATAAATGCCATTCTTTGGAGACATGGTGACACCAACAACTGTCTGTAGTGGAACCTGAATGGAGAGAATGAACCATGCCATAGTTAATGCACTTCAATGCATCAGCCATGTCAACACTTTTTACCTCAGTATCTGGTGCTCTCACAATGGTATACTTTTTCAGAAGCTCTATTAGCACCATCTTAGCCTCCAGCAGAGCAAACCTCATCCCAATGCAGCTACGAGGACCAAAACCAAATGGCATGTGAGCAAGTTGTGGCCGCTTGGCTCTCTCCTCTGGGGTAAACCTAGAACAGCAACAGTTATTAATGCATGAGTGTCATGAATACACTATCAGAAAGTAGGATAAATAATTATTGTAGCTACCTGTCTGGATCAAACTTCTCAGGGTCCTCCCAATACTGAGGATCATGGTGGAGCAATAGGATTGGAATGATGACAACAGAACCTTGAGGAATAGTAACTCCTTTGACGTCAGTAGTCTTTGAGCACAAACGGTCAGTTCTGTTATGATTTATTATCAATTAACCATGCTGAGGAGCAAGACAATAATTCAGCTATAGCTTTACCTTGTAGCTGGAGGATAAATACGAAGGGACTCCTGAATTACATTGTCCAAATATGCAATCTCTTGACTGGCTTCATAAGCTGATGCATCCTATGGATGTACAAAATATACAAAAAAAAAATGATGAAAGACATTAATCATGATTAGCTATCTAATAAACTCACTGGATTCTCATCAAAATAGCTGTCAATCTCAGACTGCAGTTTCTCCTGGATGTCAGGATTGATTGCCAGGAGGTAAGAGGTGTAGGCCAGAGTGTTTGCTGTGGTCTCATATCCAGCCAACAGCACTACCCTAGCATGTCCAACAATATCCTCGTTGGTCATTTTGCCTGTTGTTTTATGAAATGGACATCCAGACTTTTCAGCATCACTGACAGTCTTTTTCTCTTCACCAGTTGCATCCATCATAAGTTGCAACATATCTTTGTGCTACAAAAAAATCAAGCCCAAAATAGAGTAAAAGTTACTGATAATACTGTGACATCATTATTGTACTTACTCTTTGTCCGCTTTCCTTTCTAGCTTGTACCAGTTCTAGTGCAATCTTAACTAGTTTTTCAGCTTCCTGTCCTTGTTTGGTTTGGTTAAAGAGATGACGGAAAAGCGGAATCATCAAAGGAAAATTACCTGAATGTGCAAATATGTACAAATACTGATGTCTGTGGGGAGGGAGATAGAGGGTTGGAGGCTCGGGGGAGGAGGGGGGGGAGGAGGGAGGGGGATGTGAGAAATGACTCACTGTTTAGCATAACTAGCACATCTCTGGAGGCCAACTGTCCTTCTTCTGCCTGACTAAAGAAACTCTTTGCTGCATTTGTCAGTTCATCAGCTTCACCTCCTTGAACATCAATTTTACGTCCAAAGGCTGTTGCAAGAATAGTCTCCATCGTAAAAGAGCCATACGTCCTATATATATTATTATAGAAGCAGATAATGCTATTGACTGAGGTCTGAACCATTAAGAAGTCAGATAATGCAATACCTTAGCCGTATAGTCTACTCAACTGCTAGTGACTAGAGTTACCTTACCTAAAAAATTCAAAACTCTTTCCACTTTCAGCTTTCTCGCCAAACACTTTAACAAGAGAGTCAACACTACTCTGTACTAGTGGGACCATCTGTATTGTTAATTGTATTGGGTATAATAATAGAGACGAAGGTGCATGTTAATTAGAAAGAGGAAGTTTACCATCTTCATTTTTGAAGCGGAGAATGTTGGAGAGAGAACGTGCCGGCTAGTCTTCCAAGTTTCACCCTCCTCAAATATAAGTCCACGGGGTTCACTTAGCGTAACTTTTGGTGCAGTGCCCTACAATATTGGTCAAAACTGATAGACTAATCACCAACAGTTAACCTTCTAGTAATCAACCTCGTGATCCATGAAGTTTTGGAAATCTTTCACCATAATCTGCTTAAGCATGTCCAAATCTGTAACCATGATGTGTGGCTTCTGTCCAACATAGTAGCTGTATGAAAAATAAGTATATATGCATAGATCAATGCTATTCAGTTTTAAGCATCACTATTTTTAATGTACCCTGCAACTGGTCCATACTCTTTTCGAAGGTGCTCATAGTATTTTGAAACTTTCTGTAAAGTGGATAAAAGAATAGGTAGCTAGATGAATCTTCACGAAAACTATTGTGAAAATTAATAATACTAATTTTATAGCAAATCGATCTATAAGTGGCCAATGGAGATTGTAACAAAACAGCTAGGTGAACCTTACCATCTTTGCTTCTTCTCTGTGGTTTCCAAAGAAAGGCACTGGTGTGGGGCCTTTGATGCCGCAATTCTTCAGCACTTGGTAGGGAGCATAGGCAAACCTATGTATAAGAAAGAAACTATGTAACATCCTATCAGAGTAGGGAAGTTTAATATTTTACACACATACTTGTATACAGAGTAAAAGAGGACTAAAAGTCCACAAACGACTGATATTTCCAGTAACATGGTAGCACCAAGATTTCTTGTGGCTTTTCACTTTTCCAGTAGATAGGTTTACAAAATATACAAGGACTTCTTTCCAGTTTCTTTCTTATGGTTGCTTGCTATTCTTATTGTTTTTTTCTTCTGGCTGCTGCTGTTGGAGTGCGCCTTTAGTAGGCGTACGGCATCCGGCCCGGGCATGCTCAGTAATGCGTGGGCCGTGGGCGGGGTGCCAAAGGTCAATGGGATAGCTGCACGCGCTCACGAGCCAGCTCCTGGTGTACTTTGAACTTTGATGGCTACTTGCACGGGCCTCGTTGGTTATGATTAGCCCTTATGCTTGTCCTTATGCGCATTCGCTTGTAAAATTCATATAAATTTTATGAAATTCACAACAGACAATTGCATCAGCATTTAATACAAACTAAATTTAGAAACAGTGCAGATAAGAAAATGGGCTGCTTGCTACTGAAGGGTACCAGGGGAGGTTCTACTATTATTACATAATGCTTTGGTGTCAAAGGCTGACAATTTTGAGGTAGATGCCATTCTTTGGTGCCATAGTAATACCAAGAACTGTTTGAAGAGGGACCTGCAAATCGGTGACATACACAATTACTATTAACACACACACACACACACATGTGCACACACACACACACACACACACACACACACACACAAAACAATCACAAAATTAATGGTAATAATGTTAGTCTTGTATTACCTCAGTGTCTGGTGCTCTGACAAAGGTGTATCTCTTGAGTAACTCCATGAGTGCTATCTTAGCCTCCAGCAAAGCAAACCTCATCCCAATGCAGTTACGAGGACCGAAACCAAACGGCAGGTGACAGAGTTGAGGCCGCTTGGCTCTCTCCTCTGGGGTAAACCTGTGCCAAGACAATATCATCAATTTTAGAGAATATTTTATAGCCAGACATAATTTAAAAAATGATTATTAACAACCTAATCTAAATCACCTATCAGGATCAAACTTTTTGGGGTCCTTCCAGTACTGGGGATCAATTTGAAGCAGAAAAGTTGGAATCATGACAATGGCTCCTTTTGGGATGGTGACTCCTTTGATAACAGTGGTCTCCTGACACTCTCTGCTAGTTCTATGGTACATTAACATAATTTGTTGTTTGGATGAATAGCTAGACTGATTTATCCTAACCTTGGAACAGGAGGGTAAAGACGAAGTGACTCTTGAATGACGTTGTCCAGGTAGGTGATATCTTGACTAGCTTCATACACAGAAGCTTCCTACACATGCAGTGTATACCAGTTGATATGACTGCATTCAAACAAACATGCACTGTTTTATCCATAACTCACTGGTTTATCTTTGAAATAGCTATCAATCTCAGACTGCAGTTTCACTTGGATGTCAGGATTGAGTGCCAGGAGGTAAGAGGTATAGGCCAGAGTGTTGGCTGTGGTCTCATAGCCTGCCAGTATGAATGTCACAGCGTGTGCCACAATCTCTTCATCTGTCAGCTTTCTTCCCTTGTCGGACTTCTTGATTGATGGTGCTGTCTCCAGTTCCTGAGCATCTTCCCCTACTTCTTGTCCACCTGTATCGCTAGCCACATGATCCTCTCCTCCACTTGCATCAATCATCAACTGCAGCAGATCCTTATACTATATGATTTTAAACAAACTTTATTGATACTGCTAATGTTGTACATGTACATTAGGGGCAGCACACCTTTCCTGGATGTTTACTCTCTCTGCGAGCCTTCACAAGATTCAGTGCCATATCTTCCAGGAGAGCAAACTGTTCCCCTCTCTTTGAACGGATAGTACGAGTTCGCAAGAGAGGAACAATCCAAGGAAAGTTACCTGGATGAGAAGGAAAGCATCGATGCCACATGCAGTGTAATAGTTAACTTCATTCTTAATAATATAATTTGCAAAGTATACTTAAAAGAGAGATAACGGCAGCTCCATCTAATGATCCTCCCTCTTGTACACCTCTGAAGATGGAGTCTACGGCTCTTGTCAGCTCATCAGATTCTCCTCTTTGGATGTCTATCACCCGACCAAATGCTGTTGCTAGGATAGTCTCCATGGTGAAGGAACCATAAGTCCTGAACAAGAAGGTATTTCTACAGGTTTAGTTCACCTACTGGAGGGAGCACTAAATTACCTAAAGACTTCTATACTCTTTCCTGATGCAGCTCCTTCTGCAAGTGTATCCATGAGAGTATCAACACTCTTACTGACCAATGGCACCATCTTCAGAAATAGAGAATGAGTATAAAAAAGAAAAAAGGAATATTGTAATAAGAACATGCACAGAGCTACCGACCATCTTAATTTTTGATGTGGAGAACGTGGGGGAGAGAATATGCCGGCTAAACTTCCAGTACTCTCCACGAGCTGAGAGAAGTCCTCGTACGTGTGACGGCTTTCTGCGAAGAAGATCTGGAAAGTACTACAAAGAACAATACAGTATGCCAATGATGGATAGTCTCAGAATAAAAACATGCATAAACAGCAAATACTGCCACTGACTAATACTATCATTATGGTGGAACCCCTCTATAAAGATATCATTGAAATACCGTATAGCGGGAAATTTTCGAGGGGTCCAATTTTTGCGGTTTCATGGTTGATTCATGAACCGTGAAATAAGCACGTTTGTACATAGATGTAAAGGCACGATTGTGTGCATCTGTGAAAATTGAACCACAAAATGTTACAAGATTGCCCATCCGCAAAAATTGAACCCCTCGAAATTTCCCGCTATACGGTAGGATACCAACACACTATGTCTGTGTATGGCTCCAGTTACATAGGTAAATTCATAAAAAAGCTATAGCTGAAATGAGAACACCACTTTTACTAATTGAAACACCTGAAGCTGTCATGAGGCTACCTGCGGTAGAGATATTCAGATGTAACCAAACCAACTGACTCACAGGACGATCCATAAACTTGTTGAAATCTTTGACTAGTATTTCCTTAAGTATATCTAGGTCGGTGATTAGAATTTCAGGCTGTTGTCCGAGATAGAATCCACTGACTGGCCCGTACTCTCGAACAAGGTGTTCATAGAAGCCACGTGCTTTCTATCATGTGTCAGTTGTGTCATTGTATAGTTACGAACATGTGTGTGGGTAAGCATGTGTGAGTGAGACAAGCAACGTAAAAACAAGGGCTAAATAAATTTACCATCTTTGCCACTTCTCTATAGTTTCCAAAGAAAGGTACTGGTGTGGGACCTTTAATGCCATATCTCTTAAGCACTTGGTAGGGGGCATAAATGAATCTGCGGAATACCACAATCATTAGTCATATTATTCAACATCATGAGTATTCAAACACATACATGTACAGGCTATTAAAACAGTACACGACAGTGTCATATAATCAAACTACACAACGAACCTGTAGATGAAGTAGAAGATAGCCAATAGACCGCCAAGGAGCAGCACTCCATACATCATTGACGGATGGTATACTATGGCAGTGGGCGGGGCAAATCAATGAACCTTGACCCTTACTGCTCAGGGCTAGCTCTGACAAGACTCGGACGAGATGGACTGGTTCTTGTATTCGATTTTCGCGCTGATAGCTCTTGTTATCTACTTCTGCTGTAGGTAAATCAATGTCTAGGCTAATTTTATGTAGTCGACCTTTGACCTCCAGCTCCCTTTCCCTCCAGGTTTTTCTATGCCCCGTACCAAGTGCTCAAGAAGCATGGGATCAAGGGACCTCCACCACTACCTTTCTTCGGCCATTCAGGGACATAACAAGATTAGTGAGTTGTATAAATTTCTAAGAAGCAGCTGTGTGGCCGCTGTCACGTACGCTATATAACATTGAGCCCAAATTAATATTTCATTGACCTCTATGTCGCACTACAGACATGGTTGGGCTTCTATGAAAGTCTGCACAAGGATTATGGTGATGTTGTTGGGTAAGACTTGTACATGTATGTAGATTACCTTTCACCTCGTATAATATTTAACTTACTTTCCTTTACCTACATGTACAATGTAGTTACATGTATGATACTTGTAAACTAACAATTTGTAACAGAGACTTAGTTCATTGGTTGTATGTACTGGATAGGTTTTATCTGGGGAAGGTTCCTTGTATGATGGTGGCCGACCTGGAAATGATTAAGCAGATCACCGTCAAAGAATTTGATTCATTCGTTAACAGAATTGTAAGTTGTTTAGAGATCATAAATCATGCATACATGTTTTTCTGTAAATTATTTTGATGTCATTGATTTTAATGATTCTTCTAATCCTCTTCATTCCATGATTTCATTGATCCTCTTCTCCCTTAAAGATGCCTCTTCCTCTAATTAAAGAGCCCTATGGTTTGAACAAGGGTCTGTTATTCACTACTGGTGATCACTGGAGAGTAGCCAGGCGTAGTTTATCTCCAACATTTTCAGCTTCAAAGATGAAAATGGTTTTAACTATTAATACATTTAATAGTGAATTTACTGTGTTATTATGTGGCTTTAGATGATGCCTCTTATTAAGAGAAGTACAGATATACTTGTAGAAAGATTTGAAGAGGAAGCAGTGTCAAAACAGAGTTTTGACGTCCGAAAGTGAGTTGTTCTTCACGTTTTGAATGATGATACAAGCCTATTTAGAGAGAAAGAAAAGTTTCCTTCTGTTATTAGGGTATTTGGCTCCTTTACAATGGAGATGATCTTGGCCATCGCTTTTGGTCGTGTGGTTGACTTGCAGAAGGGAGAAGCTGATGAACTAACATTAGCAGCTCAGGGAATATTCAGGAATGCTGAGAAGGGCACCTTTCCCACAGCAAGGTTGATTCTTAGTAATTTTCCCTTTCTGGTTGGATTGTTGCGCTGGAAGGTCTCTAGTGATGCTAATCTAATGAAGTCACAGATAGTTCTACATGAGACAGCACTGAGTCTTGTTAAAGCTCGCAGAGAAGAGTCTGGATCCTCGGCTAGTAAGGTAGGTTGGCTAACAAACAAACAGTGGAGAACAATATAATAATGTTTATATACTTGTCAAGACAGCATGAAATTTGTAGAACTGATTATTTTGCAACATTTTGGATACAGTATACCTCATCTCCAGATCTCCACTTATATTATTTTCCTAGCTTTCACTGTCTCACTCTGAATTAGAAAGCCATGTTTTTTTCTCTCACTCTATAGCATAAGGATCTGCTCCAGTTAATGATAGATGCCACAGGAGAGGAAGAAGAAGAGGAGGAGGAGAGAGATGGAGAGGAGGAAGCTGGAGGCAAACATGTCAGTCAGAAAGGGAATGGGCTCTCGAATGAAGAGATTGTGGCACATGCAGTGACCTTTCTGCTGGCAGGTTATGAGACCACAGCCAATACTCTGGCCTACACATCCTACCTGCTGGCACTCAATCCTGACATCCAGGAGAAACTGCAGTCTGAGATTGACAGCTACTTTGATGACAAACCAGTAAGCAAGCCAGACTGGCTTGCCTAGACCAAACTCCCTCAGTGTGCAGTAATTTGTTCTTTCTTTAGGGTGCCTCACTTTATGAAGCAACACAAGAGATCACATATCTTGACAACGTTGTTCAAGAATCACTTCGACTTTATCCTCCTGCTCCAAGGTACATGTGACACATTTTTTATACCAGTATCTTGCATGATTGCTACAGTACAGCCTTAGTAAGTACATCCAGTTCTGTCACAGGTTTGTGACCATAGGCCTCCATGTGCTACTGTTTCAAGATTGAAAATTTTTGTGTTGTGGGTCAGATCAAACAAGCTGCCCAATTCTTTTTACAGAACCATGCGGACAAGTCAAAGAGAGACAAAGATCTGTGGGACGGTGATTCCAAAAGGCACCATTGTCCACTTTCCCATCAAGATGATCCACTACGAGTCCAAGTACTGGGAGAATCCACAGGAGTTCAATCCAGACAGGTCAGTCATGACACATTGACGTTTAGGATAAAATAGCCTGCAGTCATGTCTGATATAATCAAAGCTGGCCTTAATATTGTTGAAGTGAGAGCTCTACAATAATATTAATATCCCTCCTCTGAGTACCCAGTAGTTAGTTAGCAGCACTGCATACGGGGAATGGGTCTAAAATGCAGTCTGATAGGTCTTAAATTTCAAAAATTTTCTTGGAGAGCTCGTATTCCACCCCCCAACGAAAAATCCTGTATGAAACCATGGTTAAAAAATCTACCCATTGCTCCTCAAAATTCTGCACATTGCCTATAATTCTTTATGGATTGATGAGTTGAAGTATTATCATTAACATAATTATTTGTGTGGGTTGTATATTTAATATTATTTATGATAGGTTTAAGGCTGAAGAAAGAGCCAAGCGACCACAACTTGCTCATATTCCGTTTGGCTTTGGTCCTCGAAACTGCATTGGGATGAGGTTTGCTATGCTGGAGGCTAAAATGGCCCTCATAGAGCTGCTGAAAAGGTTTTCATTTATCAGGGCTCCAGACACTGAGGTAAAACGGTGATGTGTGATAGCAGAGTTGTATGAATGTGCCAGTTCCCATTCCAGATTCCATTAGAGACTGTGCTGGGTGTTACTCTCTCTGCTAAGAATGGAATATTTCTTAAAGTTGAACCCCGTCAATAATTTAATTTACCACATAAATACTACAACAGCTGCTATAGACATATTTTTGCATTATAATTATGTAAAAATATAGAGCCTCTTAATAATATTATTATTGTTGATTTGTGAGTTCAATTGAAGTACAGGGGGTGTGTCAGTTCTTGTTTCTATGAGCTTGTATGTAATAATTAACACTCATATTGCTAGTGAGAGACCATTTCACAGTAAGTGGGTTATACGACATTCCAGATGATTTCACAATCTGAAAATTATTCTTTTTGAGCAGTGAAGAGAACTCGTCTGGAGTTACAAATTTACTCCACTCGTGAGTGCCTCGAGGGAGGAGATTCAGTACATACTCTGCCATTCCAATGGCTAGGACATAGGAGAGGAAGGTCCTGTTGATGGTTGTCATAATCAAGGAACCACCAGGCTAAATAAGCAAGAATTCAAAGAAAAAAGTTATTTCAACTTGTTTGACAACCAAAAAAAATTTGTGCCTGGTGGGCCTTATTTGGGACACTGATACAGTACACATGCCATAAAGTAAGTACTGTCACATGCAGCTATTAACAAAGTAGGGTGAGGTGGCCATCAATGAGGCAACGCCCCAGTAGATAATTATAATTATAATTCTGTTCTCTTACCTTTACGACTTGACAGAGATGACGGGTAAAATCCTCCACATTTGCCACATGTTCTATCACTTCTGAGGCAACCACACAATCGAATACAGCACTAGGATCACTTGCCACCAGATCCTCCAATGTACTGCACTGATATGAAAGTAGTTGGTCTAGAGAACTGTTGATGGAGGCATGCTCCTTAGCTATGGCTATGTTGGATTCAACAATATCGATGCCTGTCACCCGAGCTCCTAATCTGGCAAGTGGCTGTTATGATAAAGTGTGTGTGTGTGTGGTGGTGGTGGTGGTGGTGGTGGTGGTGGTGGTGGTGGTGGTGGTGGGTGAGGGGGTACACAGTGAATATATTGGAATTAATACTGCTACACATGCAAAAATTTCTAACACAAAAATATCACGGACTTTTATTTGGGGGTGTGTACTTGTATATTTGCTGATTGGACATAGGAGATTAGCCTCGTCCCCAGGCCCATTCCCAGCTTTTCAATGTTACACGCTGAAAAGCGGGAGGGCCTGGTACGCGAAATCACGTGCGTGACGCGATCACAGCGTAATGCCACGTCAGCAAAAGGTCGCCTCTAGCTCTAGCTCTGGAAGCTGCCCATTTTGAGCTACAGAATTTGAAAGGAAGGTTTATTAGTACGTTAAACGCTAGTTAAATGATCGTACCACAATCGCCTGCACGCTTTAGAGCCTTACCTATGATCCACTACGAACAGGAGAGCTCACAAAACTGCTGACCTTTGGCTCGCCCACACGCAATTAAGTTCTTTCTACTGTCTTTCTAGTAATGCTAAGCCGCGCACGTGATTTCGCGTACCAGGCCCTCTCCCGCTTTTCAGCGTGCAACATTGAAAAGCTGGGAATGGGCCTGGGGACGAGGCTAGGAGGAGATTACTTGATATAATATTATACTTTTCTAACTCTCTCCCCCTCCATTTTAATTCAGCGTTACATTAAAAAACAACCAAGAATCCATGGAAAATAGCTGCTAGCACTCTCTCACCTCACTCAGTATTCCTCCTCCACACCCAACGTCCAGGATAGAGTATCCATGGAGTGGAGGCTGACCTCCGGTCTGTGGGTTTTTATCCTTTTTAAGCAAAGCACCCTTTACAAGGGGAATGCGTATTGCATTCATGGCATGAAGGCCCTTCTGCACTCCATGAACGTCCCACCAGTCCCTTGCAGTGAGAACGGCGAATTTTGATGCCTCTCTCGAATCTACAGAGCTTTGGAGTGTAGTAGCACTAAATCAACGTTCTTAATAATATTATGCTCATTCTCACCTATAAAACCGTTTGAAAGACTTGTAAGAATTGGAAATAATCTTGAACCTCATCCTTCCTTCTGCCCCGCCCTTGTCACCGCCTACTATAATTGGGGCGAGCCTGAGCGAGCCCCACATAATATAAACGGTACAGCAATGCGCGCAATATATGGTACGTATATGTATATATGTATATATATATATGTATATACGTATATATGGTACGTCCGTCACCCGCGCGCTGCTTCATAGACTCTGTACGTACGTACAGGGCTAGGGCCGCGTGCATGTGCTGAAACGTCATCCGTGGGCCGCATGCAATCTTTTGTGCTGAAAAGTCTGCGCTCAAAAACAACTGCGACAGCATGCTCTAATTTAGCGCATCTTCGTAATATTTCCCTCGTGGATCAAAGATTAGCTTGTAGAGAAATCAGGACAAGGGGGGGTCACTCCCATAGGCGCCGTGTCCAGAGCTGCGACCGGGGTCAAGATGCGGTCAAATGGTCAAGGCACTTTCTGGGGGTCGGTCAAACGGTCAAGCAGTGTGCTGGGCACTATCTAAGGCACTACTGGCGATCAAGAGGCGTGGCCGATCCTTTTGCGCATGCGCAGTTAATCGATGGTCAAGGGTCAAGGGCAAAAATCCGGCGTGGTCAAGCGGTCAAGGCCGTTTTTCGACGGTCAAAAATCTTGACCCCGGTCGCAGCTCTGGACACGGCACCTATGGGAGTGACCCCCCCTTGCAGGATACGGCCAGAACGACAACGACAGCACCGTACCGTGCCAGTGGAGGCCTCAGGCAAACTGGTAACGTTACATAGCCTCGGGCTCTTCCCACCCCTAGGCCCTAATAGTAAGAGCCTGCCGGTATGCGGCTAAAACTTTCCGCGGCTATGATGGCCGTCAGCTCAAGACTGCGTCACAGGCTACGGTCTCAGCGGCAGCCCAGTGGCGGCTTGATAGATCCGTATGGTATTTCTCATCTGTTGACATATATCTGCTGCTCATAGCTCTCTCGAGCTCAGGCTCGCCCCACTACATGCCCTGCATGACACTCCTCATAGATAATATAGACTATGCTATAATCGAATTCCACGCGAATGCTATACTGCGGATATGCGTTTTTGCGCATGCGCAGTATAATGAGGCCGCGCCGTGGCAGCGCATGCGTACATGTAGCTGCACTGTACCAGCCCCACCCCGGAATGGAACGTGATACACAGTGTATTCCGTTCCGCTCCAAACAACACAACCGATCGTCGTCTCTCGCCGTACCTGTGATGGCTGAGGACCTGTTTTCTTTAGTGGAGACTCGATCTGGGATCTTGATCTTCGCCTCAGCCTTAATTCTAGTGATTTTCTTCCTTTATAGGTATAAAATAATTAGCCAATTTGGGAGGAATTTAGTTAGTAGGCTTCAAGCTAGCTGATCATGACCATGACTGAGCAGCCATATAATTTACTTGAAGTTGCATGGCTACAATTCCCACTGATTTTTTATTCACCTTCAGGTTTTGTTATGCTCCATATCAAGTATTGAAGAGGTATGGAATCAAGGGGCCAACACCACTGCCGGTGATCGGCAACTACCTCGAAATGGCAAAACGGGTATAACTTTCATTTATAACTGATACCCAAGCTTTGTGAAATTATGTGACTACTGTATCTCTAGAGCCAAAACCTCCAGTTCTCTTACTACATGTACAAGACATATGGACCTGTATCTGGGTAAGCTTGAATAATACTTGTGATCATAGTGACTCAGTTTATTCATTAGTCTGTTTTGGTCATAATATTCTGATTCCACAGCTTTTACTTGGGGAAAACCCCTTGTGTACTTGTGCTTGATCCCGAGCTGATCAAGCAGATCACAGTGAAAGACTTTGACTCTTTCATGGACCGCATGGTGAGCAAAGTACTATCCCTCTGCTCTGCTGCATATCTGGTGTAGGAGGATTCCACACAGATGTGTGAAGGAATTTTAATGAGATGCAAATGATATTCAACGCCCTTTCAGGAAGTTCCGGCCAGGTTCCTGTCATGTCCATTGGTGGGAATTGAATGTGTTATGCTCTATGGGAGTAGCATGCGTTTATCGCACTAGCCAAGTGAATGGTTACTCTCTCGAAAAAGCGCCTTGGCTACATAATGTACGGCACCCTAGAGTGCTATAGCTAGCACCGTTTCTCGGTATCTAACTTGAAGCTCTGCACAGCCTCGAAAATGTACGCTATTCCCATAGAGCGTAATACATTCAAATCCCACCAATGGGTGTGACAGGAACCTGGCTGGAACTTCCTGAAGCACGTTGAATATCATTTGCATCTCATTAAAATTCCTTCACACGTCTGTGTGGAATCCTCCTATAGCTAGCAACATGTACAGACTCTCAGGATTTCAGGCCTGACAATGACAAAACAACACAATATTACACTCCTTGTGCTGCATGATATAAGGGTATATGTGATATTATTTGTATGCAGACTGGCATTAATCTTGCTCCTGAACCATATGCACCTCAAGGACTGCTTCAAGCGACTGGAGAGGTGTGGAGAGACAAAAGACACGCACTGACGCCAGCTTTCTCAGCAGCAAAAATGAAAATGGTATATGCCATCAAGATACCATACAGTGGGTAACTTTTAGTCTCATGACCAGCCTCTCTCTCTAATTAGAGAGAGAGTCTGGTAGCCTTGGACACTTTTCTTGTATTTGCACACCTTCCCAGTTGAAAATCTCGACTACCAATTCAGATTGTAGCTCAGCTCTTGTTACAAGCATACCTTGATAACAAGAGCTGAGCTACAATCTGATTGATTTTGAACTGGGAAGGTGCGTAAATACAAGAAAGGTGTCCAGACTCTTTCTCCCCCTTCATCTAATTAGAGAGAGAGGCTGGGCACAAGACTAGGTAACTTTTGGGGAGAAAATTTCTGACTATCATGGCTTGGATTGTAGTGCTAGTACTATAGCATTAATTCCTCACCCAAAATTTTACAGAAATAACTTTTGCAGTTAGCACGGCAATCTGAAAAATTTTCCCTTTTACCATACCATATTATTGCTGGCAGTATCACTACGAACTACCTGTCACTTGCATGCATGATGTTTAGATGGTACCACTGATCAAAAGAAGCACTGACACTCTCGTGGCTGTATTTGGTGAAAAGGCAGAGTCAGGTGAAAGCATTGAAGTAATGACGTAAGTAAGAAGTTAATATTTCATTTGGAATCTGTTTACATTGTATTATGATGCATTTTTTAGTGCTTATGGAGCCTTCACACTGGAGTCTATTTTGGCAGCTGCCTTTGGCCGTGTTATAGACGTACAGAGAGGAGAAGCAGACGAAGTGACCAAAGCAGCCAAGGAAGTCTTTGACAGTGGGAAAAGTGGCATGATTCGATTTTGTATATTTTTTCTTAGTAAGTTATTATGACCTCTGGACTCTGATGATAGGCATGGTATAGTAGTGGACTAATGATCATAACTAAAAATAAGTGTGTCTATTGCTGATATAAGTCATACCAGTATAGTAGAATGAGACTGATGTTTGGTTTGCCCTTCAAACTAACAGTGATGTTTCCATTCCTGCAACGATTTGTGCATTACTTCTTGGACAAATGCACGGATACCATCGAGCCTTGGAAGATTCTATACCACACTGCACTGAAACTAATTGAAGCACGAAGAACTGGAACTGCCAAAGCAGCCAAGGTGAGTAATAATCCAATTACCATAAATCTGGAAATTTTCGTTGTAAGAATATTTTTGTAGTCGATGGCAGCTACGAAAATTAATCTTACGAAAACACATGCACACTATTAACATTAACGTGATAAGGGGGTCGTTCCTAATTTTCAACACGAAAATTTGGCATGTGAAAGTTTCATAGGAGAAAAATTTTTCCAAGCCCAGTGTACCGGAAACATTTCACGAAATTTATTTTTGCCAATATTATGGTAAAGATCACCATATCCTTTATACAACCATTAACACATGACAACAAATTCATGGATAAAAAGTTTTGCCAGTGAGAGTAGGTGATAAAAATAGTGGAAATCTCCGGCTATGCAGTATTGCTAAATGTACATGGTTTAGACAATGAATACTTGTCTAGAATAACCTGGCAGCTCCTAAACTCCTGTCGTCGTATACTGTACAATAGCATAGACTTGGAATTTATATTGCATATGATGGGTTTGTCTCTTTGAACAGTACAAAGATATTCTCCAGCTGATGATTGATGCTTCAGATGACACCACAGGTGGCAGTGAAGCTGCTGCCTCTAGCTGCCCTGTGGATCGCGCTAGCACTACTGGCGAAGCTTCAGCCTCAAAGCACAAACTCACTGCCCAAGATATTGTTGGCAGCTCAGTAACATTTCTACTGGCCGGCTATGAGACCACAGCAAACACTCTTTCTTTTACTTCTTACCTCCTGGCGATCAATCCAGACATCCAGGAGAGACTACAGTCTGAAATTGATAGCTACTTTGATGATAAACCAGTGAGTTTATTGCTCAGAATCATGATTGTATATTCCCAATCTGATGAGATAACATAATAGTTTCATTATTTTGCTTGTGAAAAACTCAGGATGCTACCCTGTATGAAGCCAGCCAAGAGATCGCCTACCTTGACAATGTGATCCAGGAAGCACTTCGAATCTACCCTCCAGCTCCGGTGTAAGCATTCCTATACATTGGTACTACATTATTATGGCTAATTGTCTATGTCATGCTAATAATTTAGTCTCAACCGTACGTGTATCAAAACGACCACTCTCAATGATAACATTACAGTCCCCAAGGGAGCAATCGTTATGTTTACCACATATGTGCTACAGCACGATCCAAAATACTGGGATGATCCAGAAAAATTTAACCCAGATAGGTTGGTTTACATGAATTATGTGTAGCATGCCATGCTCCTTCACGGCAGATCTTACTCATACATTTTTAAGGTTCACAGCAGAGGAGAGAGCCAAGCGTCCAGCCACCACTCACATGCCATTTGGCTTTGGACCTCGCAACTGCATTGGGATGAGATTTGCTCTGCTGGAGGCTAAGATAGCACTGATAAATCTACTCCAGAAATACACCTTTGTCAGGGCACCAGACACTGAGGTAAGATGTCAACAATTATTATCATGCAAAATTAATGACAATTTACACCCGGCCATCAGGTGCCACTAGAAACTATGTTTGGTTTCACTCTGACTCCAAAGAACAAAGGAATCTTTCTCAAAGTGGTACCCAGAAGCTGAATATCACTACAATACATATGCTACAATAACACCCCTTTTAATTGCTATATATACTGTAAGACTTAAAACAAATTTATTTTCTGTTGAGAAAGCTAACACAATACTGCTATCTTAGCTAACTTACGTTGTTTTGCCTTAATTTTAGTAAAGATACCCATTATACATTTTGTACATACATTATCTGCTAGCTAGAGTGATAGCTATGTAGCTATTTGGTTTTGATGAATTTTTCATTTTAAATGTTGGATCAAAAACAAACGTACAGTAATACATTGTAGACAATATTGTTTGCTGCAACAACAGATTTATAATTGTTGTGTTATTATTACAGTTATCTGCATGCAAAAAGAGATGCATAAGTGATCATGCAATGCAGTTTCAAGTGCCTTTTGACCACTATGATATTTTTAGAAAGATGCGAATTTAAGGCTGCATGATAATTATTGTACAAGATAATATTCAGTTGCGAGGAATGACCTTGAGAAAGATTGCATTATTCTTTGGCGTCAGAGTAAAGCCAAGCATGAGTTTCAGAGGCACCTGTATACGATTATTACATAGTCAGATACTGAAAAAACAACAACTAATTTTGGTTAACCTCTGTGTCTAGTGCTCTGACAAAGGTGTATCGTTTGAGAAGCTCCATGAGTGCTATCTTAGCCTCCAGCAGAGCAAATCTCATTCCAATGCAGTTGCGAGGACCAAAACCAAATGGCACGTGAGCAAGCTGTGGCCGCTTGGCTCTCTCCTCTGGAGTAAATCTATACACACCAAGAGTAAACATGACATTTTTTTCCTTTAGATACATGTACCTGTCTGGGTTGAATTTCTCTGGTTCCACCCAATACTGATAGTCATGATGTAGTTCATAAATCGGAATTGTGATCAGAACTCCCTTGGGAAATGTGATGT
The DNA here is from genome assembly GCA_964291365.2 of Stappiaceae bacterium. Taxonomy (GTDB): domain Bacteria; phylum Pseudomonadota; class Alphaproteobacteria; order Rhizobiales; family Stappiaceae; genus JBDWFY01. The sequence goes on along the minus strand of OZ219961.1, from coordinate 348,533 downwards.
CTCCTATAGTAGTGGTCTCCATACAAACACGAGTTGCCCTACAGAAAAATGAGACAATGTGACTCATCATCTGTTTCCAGTCCCATTCCCATACAACATGGGAATGGGCCTGGAGACAAAGCTACTTGAACTTACAGAGAAACAGTTGGGTATATACGAAGAGCTTCTTGAATGACGTTGTCTAGGTAAGCAATTTCATGACTTGCTTCATAAAATGTGGCTTCCTGCATAGAAATTTAACAGCATCACAAGTAACTGTTAGGCCACTCAAGTTGTACTTCTGTTTCTGGTCCTGGATTTTCTAAGCACCAAGCGGGTGGACAGTAAATCAGCATCACAGCAACCACTACAAGCCAATCAGACTTCCTTGAAATGCTAATTTTGTCATTAAATGTAATTTCGCGGTATACAAACCACAGACTGAGGATGCTGAAAATCTGGAAATCACCAAAAGCATGCGGGCGGGGGACCAGAAACAGAAGTATAACTTGGAGTGGCCTTATGGAGTCAATCACATATCTACTGAGGATTAACTTACTGGGTTTTCATCAAAATAGCTGTCAATTTCAGATTGTAGTTTCTCCTGGATATCAGGATTGAGTGCCAGTAGGTAGGACGTATAAGATATCGTATTGGCTGTGGTCTCATATCCAGCTCCCAGGAATGACACTGCAAGATTGACCAGTTCTTTATCTGTCAGTTTGTGCTTTTTATCATCAGATCCAATATTGGACTGATGCATGGGGCACCCAGTCTGAGCGGGAGAGTTAGGATCAGTGGCATCTTCTGAAGCGTCCAACATTAGCTGAAGTATATCTTTGTACTACGATGGAGAGCATCATAATGAGCTGTACACTGGTATATCCCAGCAGCTAAAAAGTAACCACATGCAATAACTTACTTTGGCTTGCTTTACAGTCCCAGTTCTGCGCGCTTCAATCAGTTTCAGTGCAGTATGATACAGAACTTTGAAAGGCTCCATAAGTTTGGTCTGTCTGCTCACATAATACTGAACAGGTCGAGTCAAGCTTGGAAACAGAGCTATATATTAATTATAATAATTATAAGGTCATAATATTATATAACTATAATGAATTTTAAGGCTGCATGCATTACTTACTAACTAATCCTATACATGTCAGAATAGTCTTAGTCCTCCCAGCAGCAAATATTCCCATTGCAGCTTCTGTTACTTCATCAGCTTCTCCTCTCTGGATGTTGATAACACGGCCAAAAGCAGCTGCCAGGATTGATTCCATGGTGAATTCTCCATAGACCCTGCATAGTCACGATTGTTGCAAACAGTACATCAATGACATGAATGCTCACTTCATGACATCAGTACTTTTTCCAGACTCTGCAATTTCTCCCACCTTCTCCACGAGAGTATCAGTGCTTCTTTTGATCAGTGGCACCATCTATTAAATTTAGTCATTCAAATGTTGATTTAACTTGTAGCAAACAGATCACATTCATAAAATTAATTAATAATCCTTAGTGCATAGTGTATATTACATACCAATTTCATTTTAGATCCAGAAAATGCAGGAGTCAAAACATGTCTCTGCTCTCTCCATGTTTCTCCTGTCTCAGCAAAGAGTCCTGCACTGCCATATGGCTCAGGAATGAACTTCACTGTCTATACATAAAGCATAATTATAACTAAACATGCTAACTATCATCAATAATATTATTATCAATCAAATTTCCACTAAGGCTCACATATTTCTAAAATGAAACTGTGATCTAGATCTAAACTTGCAGTCAGAAGCATAATATGATCAAGCGGTGCTCGCATGCTCCTGGTACAATTAAGGCATGTGCACACTTACATTCATAAGTTGGTGTAAACATACATACAGCCAACTTACAATACGGTCCATGAAAGAGTTGAATTCTTTGACTGTGATCTGCTTAATCAGCTCTGGATCATTCACCATCACACTGGCGCCTCTACCCATGTAGTAGCTGGAGAGGTTTTATTGCATAAAGCTCGATCTTTACTGTTTCCACATAACTATACAACTGTAGCTACTATAGATCTACCAATGCTAACTTAATTTAAAGTCACACATCTGTGACAGAATTGGCTGGACTTTATTTAAACTGACCAGTCTTACTAACTTCCTCCTCCCCTAGCCCGTCCCCTAAAGGTTATGCATGGACATTCTTCATAATAAATTCCACTCTGAAAATGAGTAAGTATACGTATAGACAGCAAGGGATAGCTGTAGGCACATGCAAAAGGAAAGATGGCCACTGAGAGGTGATGTCAGCCGTAGGGCAAGCAGCTGCAGAGTGCATCAGGCATGGGGATGATAGGGATATGTAAAACTTGAAGCAATAGGCATGGCTGGGTACACTGAATTACTCCATTCACACACACAGCCAGTACACTATAAATGCAACAATAGTCAGTATGTACTGATTCTTACCCAGATACAGGTCCACCATATTCCGTGTACACATGATGTAGAAACTCCAAAAAACCACCCTATCAATAAAAGCAAATTTATACACATGCCATGACCATATAATAATATTTTGGTGCCATCACAGTAATGATGTCTGCCAGTGCAGTTACTAGATTTTTAATTGCCCTAAGGCCTGCAAGCATATAATCCTATGGATTTAAAGGTCATGTTCTATCTAGAGTGCAGTTTTTCTAGCGCTATAATTCATTCGGAAATATAATAATTATATCTATCATAGTATATTATACGCCATAAACATGGTAGCCTAGCTGATGTGGCCAATCATTGGTAGGCCGGCGCCAGGCCTGTAAGAAAGGGCCATGCGTGGACTCGGGCCAGCTAGGCACAATCAGGGTCATGTGTAAATGTGTGAATGTTTAAGCCATAAATCAAGTGAACTATGCACTTACATGTTTTCTAACCATACGCATGCTGCCAAAAATGGGGTCTGGAGTCGGTCCCCGGATTCCATATCTTTTCAGCATTTGGTAGGGAGCAAGACAATATCTGCACATTTACATATTATGATAATATATTGTACATGCGTCGTTTAGATGTGTGGGAGGTGGGTGGGGTGGATGGCAATTGCCCCCGGGCCCCAGAATCAACTCTGAATAGACACAGCTAGCTACATGTACAGTGGATCCAGCTCAGACTGACAGTACAGTACTAACCTGTAGAAAAGGAAAATGGCGCCTAGGACGATGGCCAAGATGCCAGACGTTATTAGTAGGCTATCAAAGAGTGAGTCCAAGATCCCCATAGCTGCGGCTGAGCCTAGGCTAGTCCGTCTCGCGTTTCAGTTTCTACCAAAATGCCGGTACACTAACAGTGCTCATCCATGCATGCAAATACACGCAATTAATATTAATCATCACGCAGACATGTCGTCAGTGTCAAAAACAATGATGCAACCGCACTTATACTAAAAATAGCTTCCAAGCGTGCCCACCCGCCCCCGCATTGACCCAATATGCGATCATGTAATATTGTTGATCCAGAAGCCATATCTTGGAAATGATGTTTATATGCAACACAATCAGGAGTAGTCTGGGCCTTCACAGAAGACCAGGCCACTACAGCAAGGACCATTATGATATTTTTAGAAAGATGCCAATTTAAGGCTGCATGATAATTATTGTACAAGATAATGTTCAGTTGCGAGGAATGACCTTGAGAAAGATTGCATTATTCTTCGGGGTCAGAGTAAAGCCAAGCATGACTTTCAGTGGCACCTGTGTACAACAATGATTACTACGTAGTTCAGATACTGAAAAAACAACAACTCATTTTTGTTCACCTCTGTATCTGGTGCCCTGACGAAAGTGTACCGCTTGAGTAGCTCTATGAGGGCTATCTTAGCCTCCAGCAGAGCAAACCTCATCCCAACGCAGTTACGAGGACCAAAACCAAATGGCATGTGAGCAAGTTGTGGCCGCTTAGCTCTCTCCTCTGGGGTAAACCTATATACATGACATTGAGAATAAGAAATAAAATTAATAAACAGATAACATTTTTGTTCTTCTAGCTACCTGTCCGGGTTGAATTTCTCTGGTTCCTCCCAATACTTTGAGTCATGATGCAGTTCATAAATTGGAATCATGATCTGAACTCCTTTGGGAAACATGATATCCCCTATTGTAGTGGTCTCCACACAAAGACGATTTGTCCTACAGAAAAATGAGACAATGTGACTCATCATCACAGTTGTATGAACCTCATCCCCAAGTTCATTCCCATACAGCATGGGAATGGGCTGGGAACAAGGTTACTTGAACCTACAGAGACGCAGTTGGGTATATACGAAGAGCTTCCTGAATGACATTGTCTAGATAAGCAATTTCATGACTTGCTTCATAAAATGTGGCATCCTGCATAGAGATTTAACGTTTTTGGAAGTAACTGCTACTTAGGATTCAACTTACTGGTTTCTCATCAAAGTAGCTGTCAATCTCAGACTGCAGTTTCTCCTGGATGTCAGGATTGAGTGCCAGTAGGTAGGATGTATAAGATATCGTATTGGCTGTGGTCTCATATCCAGCTCCCAGGAATGACACTGCAAGATTGACTAGCTCTTTGTTTGTCAGTTTGTGTTTCTTCTCAGATCCAATACCAGTCTGATGCACAGGGCACCCAGTGGCAGTGGCAGTGGCAGTGGTATTTTGACTATTGGCATCTTCGGAAGCATCCAGCATTAGCTGAAGGATGTCCTTGTACTACAATTAAGAATGCATAAGCATATGAGAGATAAAAGGCACTCCATGGGCCTGGCTACAGAATCTAATGACCAAATATTGTGGTATTGCCTTCATACTTCATGTATGCTCAGTTATATCTTTTTTCACTGAAAGGCTAGTTATGATCAACTTACCTTGGCTTGCTTTACAGCCCCAGTTCTGCGTGCTTCAATCAGTTTCAGTGCAGTGTGATGCAGGACCTTGAAAGGCTCAATAAGTTTGGTATATTTACTCAAATAGTACTGAACTGGTAGAGACATAATCGGAAAAAGAGCTATACAAAAAAAGTATACTCATGCATGGTCACAACTAACACACAATCATGTTTATCTCACTTACCAAGTAATCCCATACTCCCCTGTACCCTCACATCCTTCCCAGCAGCAAATATTCCCTTTGCAGCCTCTGTCACTTCGTCAGCTTCTCCTCTCTGGATGTTGATAACACGACCAAAAGCAGCAGCAAGGATCGACTCCATGGTGAATTCGCCATAGACCCTGCACAAGTGGATTACGATAGGTTAAAAAGCTCCTCTTTTGTCTCATGAGAACTCTCCCAGGCTAACATAAACATACGTCTGCAACTAGTGTGGCTCATGGACATGCATGGGAAGCATGCACTATGATCCATCATAGATAGATAGATGAGGAATTAGAGTAATGATACCATGCCGTTGAATGTGTTATGTGAGTTGTAAACAGGCAATACCACCATACTGTGGGCTAGTTTGTGAATTAAATCCCATTTAAACACTTGCTAATCAATTCTAGAATCCTGTGTATACTTACTTCATAACATCAGTACTTTTTCCAGATTCTGCAATTTCACCCACCTTCTCCACGAGAGTATCAGTGCTTCTTTTGATCAGTGGCACCATCTAAATTTAGTCATTCAAACATTAAACACAGGCTAACATCATAAACAGATCACTTCTGAGCATTATACACAGGCTAACATAAACAGATCACTTCTGAACATTAAACGGATCACTTCTGAGCATGTATAGAAACAATGAAGATTCTTTTGTGGACAACTTAATGCTCGGTGTACAACTTGCCGACGTTTCGACTAGATGCTCTAGTCATCCTCAGGGCAAAAGTGAAGTGAGGTGCGAAATTGATGGCAATTTATAGGCGTGGCTCCTGAGCTTGCGCGCGCATGCGGTCCGGTGCAGAGGTCCAAGCACTAACGCGGTTGGCGCTAGCGCGGCTTGAGCTGACCCCGCCCCCTAATCTTATACATAAGAACTTTAACTCCCACCACCCAGCAAGTGCAAAGAGGGCAGCCGTCAGGAGTCTCTTCGACAGGGCTAGGAACATCACACTACGGAAGGAGGACCTGCGGAAAGAAGAAGAACACCTCACCACTACTTTCATACAAAACGGTTATCCCTTACCATTCATACGTGCCATCTCCTCCTCCATACAGAAACCATCTGCACCACCAGAGGAGGAGCCAGATGAGGAACCAGATGATGAAGAATCCCAGAAGGAAGAGGAGAAGCAGCCACTGGCAGTAATCCCATATGTAAGTGGTGTGAGTGAGCGGATCAGGAAGGCCTGTGAGAAGTACAACCTTAAGGTCGTCTTCAAGTCAGGCCCGACTCTCCGCTCACTCCTCACCAGGGTGAAGGACCCCCTCCCCAAGGAGAAACTGGCAGGTGTGGTCTACCAGATCCCCTGCCAGTGTGGTAAGGTGTATGTCGGGGAAACACAGAGGCGCTTGGAGACACGAGTTAAAGAACACAGGGATGCATGCAACAAGGGGGACACAGGGAAGTCTGCCATTGCAGAGCATCAGTGGGATCAGCAACATCAAGTGAATTGGGAAGACACTAGGATGCTGGACAGGGCCAATAGACCTGTCCAGCTCAGGGTAAAGGAAGCCTTGTACATCCAGAAGACCCCTACCAACAACAGACTCAACCGCGACGAGGGGTACGAGTTGCCAGGCTGCTGGATCACAACCGTGAAGAAGTTAGGGGGCGGGGTCAGCTCAAGCCGCGCTAGCGCCAACTGCGTTAGTGCTTGGACCTCTGCACCGGACCGCATGCGCGCGCAAGCTCAGGAGCCACGCCTATAAATTGCCATCAATTTCGCACCTCGCTTCACTTTTGCCCTGAGGATGACTAGAGCATCTAGTCGAAACGTCGGCAAGTTGTACACCGAGCATTAAGTTGTCCACAAAAGAATCTTCGTTGTTTCTATACAGCCACTGCAACTGAGAGCGATGTCACCACTTCTGAGCATTTAACACAAGCTAACATAAACAGATCACTTCTGAGCACCAAACACGGTAATTATATAAACAGAGCACTTTTGAGAACTGCATAAACAGAACGATCCCTATAGTACAGCTAGTAGTGCATGGTGTATGCCACATACCAATTTCATTTTAGATGCAGAGAAAGCCGGGGTCAAAATATGTCTATGCTCTCTCCATACTTCTCCAGTCTCTGCAAACAGTCCTTGAGCTCCATATGGTTCAGGAATGAAGTTTCCCATTGTCTATAAATAATGTCAATCAGATCATTGTTGTGAATCTCAATGACTATATTATATAATAGTATACGGCACCTGGCCATGGGTCAATTTGAATAGCTACATGTACATGCATGCCATGCTATGATGTGCATGCCACATTCATGACATTTGTATTATGCCAACACCGAGTGTAGTGATCATGATTGAGGCCACTTACAACATGGTCCATAAAAGAGTTGAATTCTTTGACTGTAATCTGCTTAATCAGCTCTGGATCATTCACCATAATGCAGGGTTCTCTACCTGTATAGTAACTAAAGAGAAATTGATGGTAAAGTGTCTTTGCTATCTCTACGGTCACATACAAGTGCACTATGTGGCAGAGAGCCTTTAGGGGACATTTCTAAACTACCTTTTTAATCATTATGACATTAATTCTTAAAAAATTAACGTCATTATGACACTAAGGGAGGAGGGGGTTAGGGCCATGATGCTATTTTTAGCATGAACTTTGAACCATCCTTGTGCCTAGCTTGTGTACTAGACTCTACTTCATGATGTCGGTGCAAACGATGGTCTTTGGCTACAAGCTGAAGAAAGATGATTACATCTACATGTACATGCGGATTAATACTTCAAGGTATGACTTTTGCCATGACACTAAGGGGGGAGGGGGGAGGGGATCTAAAAATAGTGTCCCCTTAACTATTCACATAATTATAATATCATGTATGATCAGCATAGTTGCTGGTCATAGTCAGTATCTTACCCAGATACAGGTCCCTCATATTTCTTGTACATATAGTGCAGAAACTCCAAGAAGCCACCCTATATTAATGGCAGAATGATCTGAACATCAAATAATTATAATTACCTAATAACTGCAAAACCAACTTCCTACAATGGTAAGCCTATACTCTTGCGAACTAGACCACTCCCTACTATTGCAGTGGATGTCCCACCCTCTGCGAGGGAAAAGGGGTCTGGTGTATATGCATATGGACACAATCTTGGGCCAGGGAAAGGAATTTGAGTGTTCCAATCGGATCGCAGCTCTGTCAAAGTCATGAACTATTTACCACAGGAATTTGGAAGGACCAATCACAATGCAGGTCTGTTCTTGCTATGAATCGCCCACACTCGTGTTTTGACCAATCAGAATACAGGTTTGATTCCACTACTATACTATAGCAAACCATGCTACAAGACTCCACCTACAAACAAAAGAAAGCATCCATATACACCAGACCCCTTTTCCCTCACAGAGGGTGGGGTCTGAGAATGAGCAGTAGAAGGGAGTGGTCTCCACAATAGTCAATACACTAATTGGTATACTATGCATATATGCACTCTGATGATAATAGCAGTCCACCAAGTTCAGCAGTGAACATCTGGCACTCACTTCTTTTGACATCAAACCCATGTTGCCGAAAATGGGGATTGGACGAGGTCCCACAAATCCGTATCTTTTCAGCACATGGTAGGGGGTAATGCAATATCTGTGGTGATGGGGGGGGGGGGGGGGGGCAACTAAAACAGTTTCATGCATGGTAACTGATATGCTCACGGACTCAAAAGACATGCAAGTACATGTAGATACACTATAACTAGATCAGCACTACTACTAACACTGCACTAGCACTGACTTGTAGAGAAGGAAAATTACTCCCAGGCCCAGAGCTGTCACGATGAGGACCAACATGCCAGATGTCGTCAGTAGACTGTTAAGGTGGAGTGAGTCCAAGATTTCCATAGCTACATGCTCTGAGCATAGAATAATAGTCTGTCCAGCGATTTAACTTTTCAATGCCGATTACTCTGATATCTGCACTTGTTATGGCATCATCGTATTTATGTAGGTACAAGGTACTAGGTGTATGCAAATCATTGCAAACAATGACGTAATTGAACTCGTACTAAAAATAGGCCCGAGACATCAAATCAAAGCGCACCCATGGCCACTGCATGCACTGGGCGGTTCCATATGGGCGCGGGAAGCTGGGGATGACCCCTAGTAACCTTTCCCAGTGCAGTTACTCTATCCTAGCGTGCAACATCTGGAAAAGATATTCATTGATGCAATGATAAAATTAATATGCAGCAAGAATCATCACTCAATATTTCATCATAATAATACTTATAAGCTAGCAGTACTCATAGCTAGCTATCAGCCTTTTTTTCTAGCAGATATATAGCTATGTACAGATCATATAGAGTAACTGCTTCAGTGACGAGGTATCACCTTAACGTAGACCTCGCCATTTTTGGGAGTCAGAGTGAACCCCATGACAGTTTGTAGTGGTACCTACATACATCATAGAAGTATTTGTATCCATAAATTAATGTAACATTACCAAGCTATATTATACTGTGTACTTCAGTATCTGGTGCCCTCATAAATGTGTACTTCCTGAGCAGCTCCATGAGGGCGATCTTAACCTCCAAAAGAGCAAACCTCATCCCAATGCAGCTGCGAGGGCCATAACCAAATGGTAAATAGACTGTAGCAGGACGCTTGGCTCTCTCCTCTACTGTGAACCTTTGCATGATGCATTGTAGGAAATGTTGAACGATAGATTGTGACATTAAAGTCAAGTTTGTCAGTGATTACCAACCTATCCGGGTTAAATTTCTTTGGATCCTCCCAGTATTTTGAATCATGATGCAGTGCTTTAAAAGGTAAAAAGACTTGTGTTCCCTTGGGAATGGTCGACCCATCACTGAAAGTAGTGGTCCTGGTACACATACGAGTCATACTACAGAATGTGCACACTAATTGATCATTAAATTTTAATAGTTTAATTATCGTACATTGGAGCAGGAGGATAGATTCGAAGAGCTTCTTGAACCACACTGTCAAGGTAGGTGATCTCTTGGCTTGCTTCATAAAGAGTAGCATTCTGCACAGCAGTGTATGTCATATCAGTGAATGACGTACTGATAAATGAACATTCGGAAGATTCGTTGTCCGAGACAATCAATCAGTGCCTATACCCAGCTAAGCTGTACGAATCACAAAAAGCAGCTGTTACATGACATTGTATATTATGCACTAACAGTAATTATTACAATCAAACTCACAGGATTCTCATCAAAGTAGCTGTCAATCTCAGACTGCAGTTTCTCCTGGATGTCTGGATTGAGTGCAAGGAGATAAGTAGTGGACGTCAGAGTGTTAGCTGTGGTCTCATGACTGGCGAACAGAAATGTAACAGAGTTTTCAACTATCTCTTTGGCAGCGAGTTTGTGTCTTGGTGACTCGCTCCTGGAGATCTGGTGCATAGGGCAGCCTGAGCTGGTGGCAGCTGCTTCACTGCCATCAGTAGCTTCATCTGATTCTGAAACATCGATCATCAATTGGAGTATGTCTTTGTACTAAACAAAATAGAGCTGGTATAATTATTTGATGAGCATGGTTTTATTTTTAACCAATCAACTTACTTTGGCTGGGATGGCAGTGCCGGATTGGCGTGCTTCAATCAATTTCAATGCAGTTTGATAGAGAACCTTCCAAGGGTCGACAAAATCGGTGTGATTAGCCACATAGTAGTCCAGCAACGGCTTCAGAAATGGTAGCATGGCTATAGCATTACAAGTAGCTATAGCTAGCTATACAGTGCAGACAAACCTGTTTGGCGAGCATTAACAACATTTGATGAAATGGCTCTCAGAATCCGATGGTACTGATGAAAATTAGACATTGGCAATTTGAATATTCAGCACACACACATGCAACCCTCACCATAATTTCCCTACTATACAGTATTTCCATGTGGTGCATAGTCTTACCGGATATCATTATTATTATCATGAACCGCTTCTCCTTCCCAGCGTTGAACACCTCTCTAGCAGCCTTAGTCACTTCATCAGCCTCTCCCCTCTGCAGGTCTACTTCACGACCAGAAGCAGCTGCCAGAATTGACTCCAGTGTGAAGGAAACATAGATCCTGGATATGAATTACTATGAGACTACCTAATAATTGCTGTTCAATCGCGCTGTTGGAAACAGAACTATTAGCCTTTCTATGACAAATGAGAGCCTGGAATTGAGGCTATACTAGCTCTAACTACTCAATAGTGACTAACGCCATAATCTCGATACTTTCTCCAGTGTCCGCCTTCTCTCCAATTTTCTCCACAAGTGTCTCTGTGCTCTTCTTTATCAATGGTACCATCTGTAATAATAATCAATGGACTTAAAAAATTAATGCTGACCCAGGACTCCAATATTTGTGCATTTAATACCATTTTCATTTTGGCTGCAGAGAAAGCTGGTGTCAGACTGTGTCTCTTGTCCCTCCACTTGTTTCCCGTTGCTTCTAGTAGTCCTCTGGGTCCATATGGTTCAGCAAGAGCGCATAAGAACTAATGCAAGGAGAGAAAGAGCATGTAACTCCCATAGACATTAGTGTACAGGGCAGAATTTTTGAATGATACTAAAAATAGAATATCTGATCACATGCAAAACCACACTGAGTGCAATGATGACATGTACCAAGCACTAGCATTAAGCAATGAGTTTTGAGCATGCCATGAAGACATTTTTACACTTAGATTTATGATTTTTCAGTTTGCTCTTGACTGGATGTTCTATTTTTAGTACAGTTCAAAAATTCTGCCCAGTTCAAGTTACACGCTCTTCCTCTTTTCTTAGTTCTTATGCGCTCTTGGTTCAGGTATTATCAGCATTTGTTGCTGCATGTGTTTTATAATCCATTAAGTGTTAGTTTTGTTTCAGTTTATGATAGAACTGTACAATGCAAAGTTGCTTTATTAATCATCAAGTATTGATAATATTTACATTGTACTTTATTGCATGCACTGTTATTAAGGTTGTATATTATATGATAATTAATTGAGATAGACATGGTTACTTACAGCACGATCTATAAAGGAGTCAAAATCCTTCACCATGATCTGCTTGATCAGCTCTGGGTCAGTTGGCATCACGCAGGGACTCCTCCCCAAGTAGAAACTATAACATTTGTTGTACAGAAACATTGCATGGCCATGATAAGAGTGTATGGAGTCAGCCCTTAGTCGTAGTCAGTACCTAATTTAGTGGCCATATCCCCAGGCCCCTTCCCAGCTTCTCAGTGTTGCATGCTCAAAAGGGAACCCTCCACTTTTCGGTGTGCAACATTCAAAAGCTGGAATGAGCCCAGGGATACATTAGTGTCAGATTATTACCCACATATTGGCTGAGGATGCTCCTTGTACAGGTATGTTTCAAAAAACTCAAGAAAACCCTATGGCAAACACAGACTGTATGTCAAATAGCAGCTTGCAATGGAAGTACAGGGGCATTGTACCAATTTGGAGATGAGAGCGTAATTTCCAATCAGTGGCATTGATGCCGGCCCCTTGATTCCATATCGTTTCAAAACTTGGTAGGGGGCATAACATAGTCTATAAAGAAGCATACAATATCAATATCATACCACTGGTTAAAATCGGACAATGCATGTCATTGTGAAGGATCGGGACAGAACTGAACTGAGCAGTCTAAGCTGGACTAACTAGTCCACACCCTAGACCACACCCCCAAAGTATCACTGAGCCAGCATACCTATATAAGATCAGGACAGCAGTTAGAGCAAGGACTGTAAGAAGAATCCATGGTTGTGTTAATAGGCCAGCCACTAAAGACGAGAGTCCCATGATTCGTCGATCGCGAATCAGAGCTCGAGTCCACTGATAAGTGAATTACGCGTGCTAAACGGATGTGATGTAATGCGATTCCTAGTTATTTATGGAGTACACCACAAATTAATCTCTGCACTTTAGCATTAAGTGGATAGATAATTCAGCATAATAAAATCATAATCTGTACTGACAAAAAAATTCAATTAGTTGCATTGTACACTGCAGTCCTGACTTTTGCAACTCAAAGGGCAGCTAGCTATAAATTATTTGCTGTCTCGTGTTAAAATTATCTCAGCTGCGAGAGATGACCTTGACATAGATTCCATTGTTCTTGGTGGTCAGAGTGAAGCCGAACATCGTTTTGAGGGGTACCTGTGTAATTTTTGACAGAGATATTACTTAGCTTGAAACTTAGTAGCTGAACATAGTGTAATATAGTTTGCATAGATATACCTCAGTGTCTGGTGCCCTGACAAAGGTGTACCGTTTGAGCAGCTCTATGAGGGCTATCTTAGCCTCCAGCAGAGCAAACCTCATCCCAATGCAGTTGCGGGGACCAAAACCAAATGGCATGTGAACTGTAGCTGGTCGTTTAGCTCTCTCCTCTGCTGTGAACCTAATTACGTACAGCATAGTATGAGATTAAATTTTGGAAGTATGCTCATGGCGTACTGACAATTAATGTACCTATCTGGATCGAATTTCTCGGGATCCTCCCAGTACTTGGGATCATGATGAAGTGCATAGAATGGAATAAAGACTTGAGTTCCCTTGGGGATGGTGGTGCCATTGCTAAGAGTAGTGGTCTTTGTACACATACGGTTGATGCTGTAATGTTAATAATAAAATTATTCTTGTAGGTTTATGATGTCATTTGTCATTTGCATACAGTGGAGCAGGAGGGTAGATTCGAAGAGTTTCCTGGATCACATTGTCAAGGTAGGTGATCTCTTGGCTGGCTTCATAGAGGGTAGCTTCCTAAAGAGTTAATGAATGAATGGATTGGGTTCTGATCATGAGCGAATTGGTGGCCTATATTTTAGTACGTATTAGCAGTAACTCACAGGTTTATTCTCAAAGTATGTATCAATTTCAGACTGCAGTTTCTCCTGGATGTCAGGATTGATTGCCAGTAGATAGCTAGCATAGGATAGAGTATTGGCTGTGGTCTCATAACCAGCTATTAGAAATGTCACGGAGTTGTGAACTATCTCTTTGGCAGAAAGCTTGTGTCTTGTTGATCCATTGGAGACTTGGCGCATGGGGCAGCCTGAACTGGTGTTAGCTGCTTCACCAATACCAGTAGCTTCATCTGAAGCGTCAATCATCAATTGAAGCATGTCCTTGTACTGATCAAGAGAGTTTACATAAGCAGAATTCATGATAAATTTTGTCACCTTACTTTGGCGGGTTTAGCAGTTCCAGCTCTCCGTGCTTCAATCAGCTTCAGCGCCGTGTGGTGTATTACTTTCCAGGGCTCAACAGAACTTGTAAAATTTGTCAAATAGTAGTCTACCAGTGGCTTCAAGAATGGCAAAGTGGCTGCAAACAAGTGATAGCGAGCAATAATGATGCACGGCACTTCTAACGCATAAACTTACATGCAAAGAAGACAGCCACCAATAAGATCTTTCCTCTCCCACCATCAAACACTGCTTTGACTGCTTTAGTCACTTCATCAGCCTCTCCTCTCTGTAGATCAATCACACGGCCAAAAGCAGCCGCCAGAATTGACTCCAGTGTGAAGGCTCCATAGGTTCTGTAAGAGAGGACACATGCACAATTAAATTTCGAAGATTTATCATTAAAATGCACCTCATAATCTCAATGCTTTCTCCAGATTCTGCTTTCTCTCTAAACTTGTCCATAAGTGTGTCAGCACTCTTCTTTACCAATGGTACCATCTACATAACATACAAGCATTAATTCAATTTATAGTTACTACTGCAACAATCATAAACCTTGCTCTATGTACCATTTTCATTTTGGATGCCGAGAAGGCTGGTGTTATACTGTGCCTCTTATCCCTCCACTCATCTCCAGTTGCTGCTAGCAATCCCTCAGGTCCATAGGGTTCAGGTATGATCCTTATAACCTGCATACATTGTCAAATAAGCCGGCTACAATGGCTACTGGTATTAAACTGCAGCTGCACTAATTTTGGCGTACAACACGATCCGTAAAAGAATCAAAGTCTTTCACAGTGATCTCCTTGATCAGTTCTGGGTCAGTTGGCATAACACCGGCACTTCTTCCCAAATAGAAGCTGTGAATTGCAATAAAAACATATTCCTGTATGGGTACTGGTATGTTATTAATATAGTTGAGTTAGTCTAGTGAAGTTGATATATGGTAGACTCAACAGTGACTCACCCACACAGAGGTTGATAATGATCCTTGTACAGATACTTGACAAAGAAGTCCAAAAATCCCTGCAAAGTTAAAAGTTGTGTTAGCTAATGCATGTGGGAGGGGATCAGAATGTGGCAATATATAATCATTTACACTAATGAATGTAAAGGATCATGCATAGCTAGCTAGCAGAATCTTTGGCTAATATAGTACAACATACTTAACACATTAAGTTAATACAATGTAGAATGTATGGGGTACAGCATAAGACTAGCTAGTTATGACATTGTGCATGTGATCTTGATCAATTTCAATATCAAATCCCTCTAAGTATAATA
This sequence comes from Stappiaceae bacterium, assembly GCA_964291365.2. GTDB lineage: Bacteria > Pseudomonadota > Alphaproteobacteria > Rhizobiales > Stappiaceae > JBDWFY01. The sequence goes on along the minus strand of OZ219961.1, from coordinate 333,003 downwards.
AAGCTGGCCTACCCATTTAGTAACAGCCACATAATTTCCAATAAGAGGCAGCGGTGTTGGCCCCTTGATTCCGTATCTCTTTAACACTTGGTACGGTGCATAGCAATATCTACAAAGAAATTGGTATAATCATTACATGTACGATCATACAGCCTGCATGTGTATTTAATACAAGCATAAAAAATAAATTGATGGGTGAAGTAGGGATGGCAGTACAAAAAAGTATATGAACAAGGGTAGTAGGGATAATAGGGTACATGTTACTAGCAGGTATGTAACATGTACCTTATTATCCCTACTACCCTTGTTCATATACTTTTTTGTACTGCCATCCCTACTTCACCCGTCAATTTTATTCAATTGTTTTTTATGCTTGTTACTGTTTTTTTTTTTTTGTTGCCCTTTGGGATCAACCCTAGCATACATTCTTTTATGCTTTTTTTCAGCAATAATATTTAGGATGATGTATCAGTCAAATGCATATGTGTGCATGTGTGTGTACTGTCATGCTTTATACAATAGGTGCAGTAGTATGCATCACCAAGAGACCCGCATCATACAGCTAGTCATCATCATCGGGGGCGGCAAGTATGATACATATGGTGAAGTATATACAGTGTATGAACGCCTGATGGTCATATCAGCTAGCAGTACTTTGTGCTGAGCTTTTGAGGCTTTGGTACTGAGATGAATCAGCTATCTGTGACAGTCACCTCTCCTGTAGCAAAGGTTGACTTGAAGCTGCTATTGATTGCAGCCATGATATCTGAAGTGAGGTCATAATCAGAGTGTTCACCAACCTGCATCTATTCTCTATGCACAGTTCCACTGAGAGTCTGAGACACTCGCTGGTTACTGAGACCATCTGCACACGATTGGTGAGCTTCATTTAGAGTTGGGATTGAGAACAATACGAACTAGGCACAAGGAACTAGCAATAATTAATTACTTGCAGGAAGGTGGTGAAAGATGGACAAAGCCAAGATTTTCGATGCCACGGTTAGCAGGAGCGAGGAGACGGACACCAACTTTTTCAGAAGCACACGCAACTACAGGGATTGTAGGGCTTGTAAATCTATCGTGGGTGAGGCTAATTTTACGTGGCGTGCACCACTCTGAGCATGCGCATATTGAGACAAATGGCGTCCTATCGAGCAGTAGCAACCAAAGATGCTCGAAAAAGTCTTCTTAGACTGCTTGAAGCTGAGACAAAGCCGTTGATGACGGACCTACTCTGTATAATACGGGGTGGATTTATATACATATCAAGATGAGAGGTCCAGGTAGTGTAGAGTTAGGTGAGTCAAAGCTGAACCTGTGGAGATTTGGCCAGTTTTGTACCCCACTGGTTGAGACTCGTATGATAGTTTTGAAAGACGTTCTTGGGCTTGTTAGGTAGGAAATCAGTCAAAGATCAAGGCTATGTATGTAGTGTAAAAATGTTAAAATCTTACCTGAACTGAGTCATTTAATGTATTACATATATTGGAGGTCCGGTCCGTCCCTACTTATAGAGTCTAACGACTCTATGAAAAACAACACAACACAAGCCCCAAATCTACAGAAACTTTAACATGTGTACCGCTTCTTATGAAGAGATCAAGTGACAATTGAGTGGCCATGCATTAATTACAATCTTGGATGTGTTTAATACATGATTGTGTGAGTAGTTCGCTTGAAACCCACCTGTATATGAAGAGAGCTACCAGAGACAGGGCCACTGCTCCTAGCAGCAAACCAGAGTGTGCTTGAAAATTCTCCAACAAAGAGAAGAGTTCCATGCTGTCAAAATTTACCACTCACCAATCAGTATACGTATACACAGCCCCAGTTTGCAGCAATCCAGGTGTTTTGTACTATAATTATGTAGGCCGACTGATCGGTGGTTGCATCATGCACGTATTGGTGGCTCTATCACAATTATTAAGGTCATGTACCGTCGCTCCATAAACGTAAACACAACCTTGAATTTCGTCATTGCGCAATTGCATGCATGCAGAATAAAGATGACGTAAGTCCTCTGTAGGAGGGGATGGGTGCGAGAGAAAGAGAATTAAATTTTGCCACAAGTGTATCTTAACTACATGTAGCGACATGCTGCAGCCTCCTCTGTACTATAGTACCGTCCATCGATTATCCTGAAAAATATAATCTAGGATGCATGCATCCCAGCTTCCCAGCCACACCCCCGTGTTTCATGCGGTAATGCTCAAAATTATGTTTATGTGGGTGGACGCGGTGGATAACGACTTTTTACTCAATAATAAATAATCATACTAAATCAGTAATGACTAGAGAAAGTTAGTTGCTTGAGTGTAGGCTATTACATACTGCAGTCTTGAGTCTGCAACTGGTATACATAGCTTTTTTTTTTTGCGCTTAAATTAACTAGTTACTTTAGTTGCGAGAGACGACCCTGACATAGATTCCATTGTTCTTGGGAGTCAGAGTGAAGCCCAGCATGGTTTGAAGGGGCACCTGCATATTCAGAAGAGACTTGAGTCTTCAGCTTAAAAACAAACTGTGACAGTATATAGCCAGCTAAGGCATATAGAGCTTTCTTTCAATACACAAGTGACTTAATTCATACCTCTGTGTCTGGTGCCCTGACAAAGTTGTACCTCTTGAGTAGCTCGATGAGGGCAATCTTTGTCTCTAGCAGAGCAAACCTCATCCCAATGCAGTTGCGAGGTCCAAAGCCAAATGGCGTGTGAACTGTGGCGGGACGCTTAGCTTTCTCCTCTGCTGTGAACCTTATTATACACATGCAAGATGGGACATTAATTTAAGTTTTTGAAATATTGATTTTGGTACTAGATTCTGGATTTCCTCACCTATCTGGGTCAAATTTCTCTGGGTCCTTCCAATACTTGGGATCATGATGCAGTGCATAGAATGGAAGAAAGATGCGAGTCCCCTTGGGAATGGTGGTGCCATCGCTAAGAGTAATGGTCTTTGTATACATACGGTTGATGCTGTGTAACGATATGAAGATAAAAGCAATGGAAAGTTATAGTGATTTTACATACAGGGGTGCTGGAGGGTAAATTCGAAGTGTTTCCTGGATGACATTATCAAGGTAGGTAATCCCTTGGCTCGCTTCGTACAGTGTTGCATCCTGATAATAAAGATAGTGAGTTAGGTTGCTATAGTTCTCTTTTATTGAAGCCTTGAACTCACTGGTTTGTCATCAAAATAGCTGTCAATTTCAGACTGCAGTTTCTCCTGGATGTCAGGATTGATCGCCAGGAGGTAGGACGTGTAGGATAGCGTATTGGCTGTAGTCTCATAGCCAGCTATTAGGAATGTGACAGAGTTATCAACAATCTCTTCGGCCGAAAGCTTGTGTCTTATTGATCCGTTGGATATTTGGTGCATGGGGCAACCGGAGGTAGCGGCAGCAGGAGCTTCACCGCTGACAGTAGCTTCATCTGAAGCATCAATCATCAATTGGAGCATGTCTTTGTACTATTACAGAGAGATTTTACAAATATTGGAAGAATGCTAGATACTAGGTATACTGAGCATCTTACTTTGGCAGGTCTAGCAGTTCCAGCTCTTCGTGCTTCAGTCAGCTTCAGCGCTGTGTGGCGTACAACTTTCCACGGCTCAATTAAATCAGTAAAATTCATCAAATAATAGTCTACCAGTGGCTTCATGAATGGAAGAGTGGCTACAGAAAGTGACAGCCTGTAATAATTAGCTTTTAATCCTTGATGAACTTACACGAACAAAACATAGCCAGCAAGAACGTCTTTCCTTTCCCACTATCAAATAAGGCCTTGGCTGCTTTAGTCACTTCATCAGCCTCTCCTTTCTGCAGGTTGATCACACGGCCAAAAGCAACTGCCAGAATGGATTCCAGTGTGAAGGCTCCAAAGGTTCTGCATGAAATGAGGTAACATGTACTGTTAATTTAGAGTTTCAAAGCTTCATTATTAATTTTAAACACACCTCATAACCTCAATGCTTTCTCCAGATTCTGCTTTCTCTCTAAACTTGTCAACAAGAGTGTCGGCACTCTTTTTTACCAATGGTACCATCTACAGTGTTTACAAGTATTGCATATGAACATAAGAATCAGATAAAGCATGCAGTTACCATTTTCATTTTGGCTGCCGAGAAAGCTGGTGTTAGACTGTGTCTCTTGTCTCTCCACTCATCTCCTGCTGCTGTTAACAATCCTTTAGGTCCATAGGGTTCAGGTATGATTCTTATAATCTACAGTGTCACATAAATAAACAGGAACATGTAACGGCCTTACTAAATTCTAAAACTCTGTGGCAGCTGAAGTATGACTTACAACACGATCTGTAAAAGAATCAAAGTCTTTCACAGTGATCTCCTTGATCAGCTCTGGATCAGTGGGCATAACACAGGCATTTCTCCCCAAGTAGAAGCTATGAATCAAGTCATATAGAACCAAGAATACGTTTTATTGTAATGCTGGTTCTGGCTATGCAAGTATATGTGTTACTATGATTGAGTCAGTCATAGTACAATAAATGGGACGAGACTTAACAGTGATCATGACTCACCCACACAGAGGTCGATGATGCTCTTTGTATAAATATTTGATAAAGAAGTCCAAAAATCCCTGCAAAATTAAAACTTGTGTTAGCTAATGGATGTGGGAAGGGATCAGAATGTGGCATGAATGATGGGTGGTCCAGGATCACACTTAGTTTTTACAGTACATAGTACAACACCATGGTCCCCTGCATAATTCAAGGGCTGAGCTACCTATGTGCATTTACATTATGTGATCTTGTCCAATCCCTGTACTATAATAATAGTCTATACTTCATGCTGGCCTACCCATTTAGAGACAGCTGCATAATTTCCAATAAGAGGCAGTGGTGTTGGCCCCTTGATTCCGTATCTCTTCAATACTTGGTAAGGGGCATAGCAATATCTACAAAGAAATTGGCACAAATATCATAGCTATAGCTAATAGAAACTGAAGGCAACTGACAAATCTAGAGAAAAATTACATGTATACACATAATATAATTATAAAGACCGAGAGTCTTTATAAATGACAACTGTGGCCATGTATTATGCGCATAATTATGCACTCCTGTCCATTGACTGATATGAGCTCTTTGAGGAGCTTTACATGCTACATATGTGTGTAGTTCACTTGAAACCCACCTGTATACGAAGAGAGTCACTAGAGACAGGGCCACTGCTCCAAGCACCAAACCAGAGTGTGCTTGCAAATTCTCCAACAAAGAGAAGAGTTCCATACTACCCAAGTTTTCGATTCACCAGTCTGTACAGTGCTAGTGTAAAGAATGTGTAGCAATCCAGGTGTTTTGTACTAACAAGAACTTCCTGCTGAGCTAGCTGGACGTGACAGTGGTACATTGTTGCATCACGTACTGGTGAATTATCCGGTCCCTCTATGATTAAAATTACACGCAAACCTGTACCTCGAATTGCATCATTGCATATCACGTAATGATCAAAGTTATTTATAGCTAGTCCATACAATGGCAAGGTACAGGCTGTTCAATATAAGGAAGTAAAAAGAGCAAGTCAGATCTTTTGAGCCTGCGCGTCCCTAGTCTTCTCCTCAGTCTCTTTCCCCTGAGCCTAGAGCCTCCAACCTTTCACCTAACCTTTTCGTACTATACACCAATAAATGCCGTATTTTTCAAGCCTTTTCCGTATGTCCATGGCTATACACTATATCACATGCATGAAAAGGGGTGGGGCTGGATGCTTTCAAATCCGTAATTCAGCATTTTCGTCCTTAAAAGCTCGTATATTTCCGTAAAATTACGGATAAATCTGTACACTTGGAGGCACTGTGAGCCTCACCCAAGGTCGGCCAAGGGACATTCACCCTTTATGGGGCACGAGACTTAAGTTGAAGAGAGCTAGCACTACAGTGATTGATTACATAATATCAAGATACTATTGATTATATTAATACATGTAGTGATCTGCGTGCAGCGCAGGTATAAATGCAAGTTAACAGTTATGATAGATGACCGCCTCGATTTGTCCATGCGGTAATGGTCGTCAATGGCGGTGACGTAAGTGTACGGCTAATAACGACCTTTGACCTTCATTCTTCTCATTCATTAATTTTTGTTCCTGGAAACTCTTTGTGGTAAAGAAGGGGAAAGCTACGGCCGAGCCGCCTCTCGCCATGAAGCGAAGAAGAGATAGACCATCCCTCTATAGTCTATTGGTGCTGCTTTATCTCTATGGCTCCGTGAAAGCCCATGGAAATGAGCCCGTGCGAGATATTGGCGGGTCTGTACTCGTACCTATGCCCGAGCCGGGTCGTTTGGGCGTGAAAGTAAGATACAGGCACGCACATGCAGCTATTTCTAATTCTCTACTTCTACCTGTTGAGTGAACATAGATACATGTATATGGACATGTATGTTTCACAGCTGTACCTGTGTTCATGAATAATGTCATTCCCCCACACAGCACAATGACTACATGTGTACTGGAGTGAGTGTCCCAGACCAGGACTTGTTCATAAGTAAGTGACAACGACAGAATTCACTGTGATACACTGGCATACACGTAGTGTGATGGGAGCACAGCAGCATTAAGCAAATTCAATAAAAATATTGACTACTCTTACATGTACATTTTCCCTTGATACTCGCGTTTCTTTGTCTCCCCCCCCCCCCCCCACACATGCATGTGTACTCACACATATTCATATATACAGCTCAGTTTGAACCGAAGGCTGACCCTCGTGTTGCTCATCACATGCTCCTGTTTGGATGTTCAAACAAGGCTCCTCGTGGATCATGGTAAGTATGTATGTATGTATACTATTCTACAGTAAGGGTAACCCTGACAATATTAGTGAGGACGCATGGACACTATGACTGGTCCTAGCTATATTTTACAAACTATCCCTGAAGTGAGGATGCCTTTGATTGGGACGTTTTTAGCTCTCTCAAAAGTGTTTGCAATAGAGATGTTCCATTGTGAACTTGCACAAGTGCTATGAGAATAGGTGCATGTAGCCTTTCTTGGCTTTTCAACATACATACACACTGCATATGTCAATTGTCAAATACCTTTTGAGCTAACGTTTGGTTGTAGAAATTTGTTTGATCCATACTTCCCTCTAACATTCCTAGTAATTAGTTCCATAACTGTTTTACAAAATTTCTACACACAATAGTATCATGCATGCTTTAATTGTCATGGTGACAATTATTAAGTATTGTGTACACACAGACTTTCATGTATAGCTGTATGCACTGTTCACTCTCATTTGCTCTCTCTCTCTCTCTCTTTCATCTCTTCTGTACAGGAATTGCAAGAGCAGTGGTATCATCTGTGATGGCGAGCCTCACATCATATTTGCGTGGGCACTGAATGCATCTGGTCTTCATCTCCCTCCCAGTGTGGGTGTAAAGATCGGCCCCTCCGTTGGCATCAACAGTGTTATAGTCCAGATTCACTATGGCTACCCCGAGAGTGAGTCATCAAGTGATAGAGTAGTCTGTAACTCCTTGTAAAGGACATTGTGCTATTCCCATCACACCTTTGTAACGTTGGCTAGAAAGATTAAATGTGTACACATACGTAGATATGTGCACTAGTGTAAAATTACCTCCAGAGTAAGAGCACTTTCAAGCTTTCCCACATATTGTAGGCTGCTACACCATACACACACACACACACACACACACACACACACACACATACACACACACACACATACACATACACACACACACACACATACACACACACACACATACACATACACACACACACACACATTCACACACACACACACACACACACACACACATACACATATACATACACACAGACACACACACACAGAATGTATGCACATCATGTAGTATTTTTATGCATGCAATAACATTGTTTTTCTTACATCATTGATCCAACACTGTTAATTGTATGTGCATGAACTGTTTCCTCTCTTGCCTACCACCCCTCCCCCCCACCCCCACCCCCCTGCAGAGAACCCAGGCATTGTGGCCACCAACAAGGAAGCTATGCTCTTGCATACCACCATGCAAAGGTTTGTGTTCAATATTTTATCACTCTGTTATACTTGCAGGTAGTTCTGTATGATTATCCTATTTTTACTAGTTAATACACATAGCTTCCTTGTGGAAGGAATCCTGTGTGTGTGTATTTCTTACATGACAGCGTCCAATGAAAACTGTTTGTGTCTTCATGTTATCATGATACATTTGAAGCATAACACAGACAGCTAAGAATAGAATTACATGTTCATGTACCTTCTGATGCACAACTGTGAAGGTCAGAACTATTGTAGTGCTAGTCTGGCAACTGTATTGAAGCTAGCAAATCATGGCATTTGTTTATGGTGCATGGTTAGGAGAATTAGAAGGGGGATGTATGTGTCAAGTGAAAAAAAGCACAGTACAACGAGAAAATAAAAAAATATTCGATATAATTATTGTGAGTTTCTCCCTTTGGGATAAGTACCGTATAGCGGGAAACTTTCGAGGGAGAAAACTTTCGCGGATTTCGAGGTTTGAGAGCCATCCGCGAAATTTGGGGGTGTGCCACAACCACCTATGATTTGTTTCAAGCAATCCATGAAAGTTTTCTCCGCGAAATTCTCACTTCTACGGATCCACGAAAGTTTTCTCCCTCGAAAGTTTCCCACTATACGGTAGTTAATTCTATAAATGCATATTATGGATATTTTAGAGTGGGTGTGTTATTTGTTGTGTGCTTGACAAAACTTGGGAAGAAACTATGTACTCACTGTTGTTTATCTCTGTTCCTCATCTTATCTCTTCCAGGCAGCGCTACATTGCTGGTATCTACCTCATAGGCTCTGGTTCTAGTGTCAGATCGGGATCCAGACACTCCTTTGTCGACTCAGCGTGTCAGTTCCGGGGACCAAAGAAGATATACCCATTTGCTTTCCGCACACACGCCCACCACCTAGGTATGTTAAATGCTAAATTTTGACTAGCTACATGTAGCTTAGTCTTTTACCAGTGTTGCATAACAAAAAGCTGTTTGGATTTTGATATTGGCTCTTGGGTATTGTACTTAGTAGATCACATCATTTTGTTAGTACAGTACTTGTACATGCTTGCCCAATATGGGTACTGCATTAGTGAGCAAGAAAAGCAGCTCTTTGTAAGATTTATCCTATTAAGGATTTATAGATACAAGTAACGTGTACATGAAGCAGGGCCTAGTTATTGATTGTAAAACTATTTATAATTAGGTGAGCAGATTGCTGGTTATGTTATAAGGAGCGGACAGTGGCAGCTGATTGGGACCAGGAGCCCCCAGGATGCACAGGTTCGTAATAACGTAACTAGCTCCACTAGCTACACGTACAATTTTGTATGATGGTACAAGTTGCAACACGTACATTGTAATTAAAATTTAGTGCACTTGTTTCACTTGTTGTAGGCTTTCTATCCAGCAGCCAGTAATGTTGAGGTAAACGCTGGAGACACTCTGGTAAGTCGCGCCCAAAATAAGAATAATTATTGTATACTGCTCTGATCTTGATTGTTAATCTCTTACTATATCTTGCAGGCAATGAGGTGTGTGTTCAATATGGAGGGAAAGTCTCACTCAGTACATATGGGGTAAGTATCTCATACTCTAACACAATAACATATTCATACAATACAATGTACATGTACCTGCTGCACTACATTATTATGCACTTGTACAGTAATCATAAATTTGCCTCAAAATTGTTTTTAATTGTAGTGCCGATTCCGAAGATGAGATGTGTAACTTTTACATCATGTACTACACTGAGAATGATGGGCGTGTTCTATACAGCGACGAGTGTTGGGAGGATGCACCTCGCTCTCTCATCTACCCACCACTTCCCAGCTTGACCACACCTGCAGCCACAGCCACCACAGCACCGCCTGTATCAACTGAGAGTGCTGATAGCAACAATGGACATGAAGAGGAGGACAGTTACGAATGTCCCAAACCCATTCCACCTGGTACCAGTAACGGTCGCTGTGTCAATATCACTAATAGTGCTGCTACTACTACCACAAGTCACATTCTGATTCCACCAACCACAATTCCGATTCCTGAACTGGATCACCAGACTCCTCGCAGTACTCCCACAGATCCTAGCCCCTCCACTCCATTCTATGAAGGGGGAAGTGATGCAGAATTTGAATCTCTGGGGTTGGTCCCTGCTGAAGACTGGCCCCTGAATGGAGTAGATATTCCTGGAATGACTCTGGGCCAGGTATCTGCTGTGGCTGTCGACAAGGAGGGCCATGTGCACGTACTGCATCGAGGACCTGTTGTCTGGGATTTCAGGTGTGTCTTACGTTATGTACATGACCAGATTGTAAGGGAGAGAGAGAGAGAGAGAGATTGAGAGAGGTTTAAGTTTTAGCAAGAGCTTGGTTAGCTTCCTGAATCCATTATGGCTTGAACAATACTTAGTGTCTAGGTCATACAATTTTTGACAGGCTTCAACATTATTCAACACAATACTGTAGCTAATTTCATACGACACATACACATCCTTTTGTGTTGAGGCCTCAATAATAATAATATTATTATCATTACTGTACTATATCTAATAATTATAGTCTTACTTCCATGATTTCAACCCACAGTTCTTTCACCTTTGATTACACATATCGTCACAAGGACGATGGACCGATCAAGGTCCCAACACTGCTCAAATTTTCCAGCATCGGTGCTCCGGAGCGTGCTTGGGGGGAGTCTCAGTTCTACATGCCCCATGGACTCACTATCGACCATCAGGGCAACTTCTGGGTCACTGATGTGGCCCTACATCAGGTACAGTACATGTACATGTGTACAGTCTCTGTTGAAAGTGACAGTGTAGGGAACTGTGCCTAGGAGTAGCAAAAAAAAAAATTGCTTGCACTTATACTGAAGAGAGGCTAACATACACACATGTATTGTGGGTGTATGGAATGGGAGTGTTGGAATAGAAAATTTACTATTTTGGGCATGGGGCTTGATAGTGTGAATCAGAAATAGCCCTTGTATTGATTGAAGGATGTATGATATTAATTGTTTTTGTTTTTCATAGGTATTTAAGTACACTAAATTGGGTTCATCAGAGCCTGCTATGGTCCTGGGCACAGCATTCAAGCCAGGCAGTGGATTTGGTCACTTTTGTCAACCAGCCAGTGTGGCTGTTGACAACTCTGGAAACTTCTATGTTGCCGATGGGTGAGTTGTGAACTAATATGTCTTCAATTTCTGTGGTGTTTTTTTTTGTTTTTTTTTGCCATTCCTCAATGTTGCATACTGGGATGAGCCTTCTGAGCTTGTATTTCTCCATTTTGCAGCTATTGCAATCAGCGTGTCCTCAAGTTCAGTGTGACAGGGAAACTCCTTGAGACATGGCAAGATCCTATTGATAACATACCCCTCTTCATCCCCCACAAGTTAACCCTGAACTCTGCCCAGGACAAACTATACTTGGCCGATCGTGAAAACAATCGAATTGTGGTCTATAGCATCAGGACAAGTCACGGAGAGGTGCTGAGCAGTGAGGCGATGCTGGTTGGCAAGCCATTTGCCATATACACCAATGGTAGCAGCGACTGGCCCATGTATGGTGTGTTTGGAGGAGAGAAAGGAGTGCTGGGCTTCAGCCTGGATCGCAGCGGAAAGGTCATCAATACTTGGGGACCTGAAGCGGTGAGCTAAAAACATGATACACGTACATTGGTGTAATGTAAATAGCGTGCATAGGAGCAAGGGATGCCTACTATTGTAGACTTCATAATGTAAAGGGCATGGATTACTGTTGTCATCAACTATGCGCATGCATGAACTTTGACCTTTTCTGCTCCATTTTTATGTGGTAATGGTCATCACAATTACAAGTTCTCTCTCCCTCCTCTCTCTCTCTCTCTCTCTCTCTCTCTCTCTCTCTCTCTCTCTCTCTCTCACACACACACACACACACACACACACAGGGCTTTGACCAGCCCCATGATTTGACAGTGGATCCACTCAACAAGGCTGTCTATGTCACTGAAATTGGACCCAACAGAATATGGAAATTTGTCCCTGTCAACTGTAAGTCACTACCCAATTCAGAGACAATCATGTACTCTATATAGCTCTACGTTATTTAATATCATTGTCTGTTCTTTCACTTTGACAGTGAAGCCAGTTGACATCACGGATCTGCTCGACTCTCATCTCTCCCATCAGCCAGACTCCGACCAACAACCAGAGCAACCTACCGTCACCACAAACCATCACAGCAACAATAACCAAGACCAAGATCACTCAAACAGCAACGATATTGACCAGAAGCCTGATACCTCTAATCCTCAGCCATCTACTCACCCATTACCTCCTTCAGGCTCCACTCCAGCTTCTACCACTCTCTACGAGTCAACGTTTGCTAATGGAATACTTCCCGATCATCCCTTGCAAGGCCTCAAGCCTACTGACCAAGACCACAGCAATGATAATAAGATCAACGAAGGTAGTAGCACTGGCACTACAGAGGGGGCTGGTAAAAATGGCTCTGCAAACATAGAGGGCTCAGTGAAAAATGAAGCCAACCCACGTGACGATAATTCTAACAAGGTTTCTACAGTCAACCTTGGCGTGTTTATTGCCATAATCGTCATGGTGATCATATTTGTGCTGATACTGATTGGTGTGCTTAAGGAACACAAGTACTTGAGATTCAGGGGTGCTGTTTGTTTGAGAAGGGGCAAGGTGCCAGTACATTCAAATGGGAAAGTCAACGGTGCTATGAAGCTCAGATCTAACCCCAAGAAGACCCTTCACTCACTGCTTGGACCGAGTCAGTTGGGATTTAGTCGATTGAGGACATACGATTCGGACAGCGAGGAAGAGGAATTCCCTGTCTTTAACAGAGTCTAATTAGATAGATAGTGAAAACATTACTCAAATCATTCAGAAATTGTGTGTATATAATCTTTCTATCTTACACACAGTTGCTCTCTCCATTTTTGTGGAGTTTGACTCCTTTTACTTTAACAGCTTCTACTCTGTAAATACTCGATCATTATCTTTGAAAATTGAGCTAAAAAGTACACACACACAACACTATACACAAAAAAGTTATCTAACATCATTCACATACCAGGGGTGTCCTTTACTATAAAAAAAAAAATCGTGAAAGTTTAAAAATCAGTAGATCAGTCATTTCCCCTGAAGTTTGCACTGCAATGGTATCAAAACATACAGGTAATTTTTTTCACTGTTATATTATAGTCAGCCCTGAACTAGGATGTATGTCAGTTGTGTGATTACAACAAAAATTCCTGCTAAACCTGACCTACTACATAGGCTAGCTGTGTACAAAAGCTGAGGAGCATATAGTCTCGTGCCCAGACCCCACCCTCTGCGAGGGAAAAGGGGTCTGGTGAATTTGGACACAATCCTCGGGCCAGGGAAAGGAATTTGAGCGTTCCAATGAGATTGCAGCTTTAGCGCAGTCATATGACTCACCAACCGCAGGAATGCAAGCGTCATTGCCTGCTATATAAATTTGAATCGTCGGCCCGCGCCCAAGCAGCATTACTGACCAATCAGATCCAAGGTTTGTTTCAGTACAACAGTTGCGGCGCGCACGCACTGAGCCGGCCAAACCAAGAAAACGGTCCAAATTCACCAGACCCCTTTTCCCTCGCAGAGGGTGGGGTTTGGGAACGAGACTAAGGAGCATACAACCCAAAACAGAGATGACAGCAACACAAGAGTGTAGCCTTGCACACATTAAAACATGATCAATTTTTTTCACTGTTAGTCAGTCCTGAATCGGGACACATTTTGCAAATCACATTCCTAGTGTATGATGCATACTGTAGCTGGCAGCTACACTACTTACCATTTTCTTTCTTGGACAGTAGCAGCACGCCCTGCAAACATAGAGTACACCAAAACTAATTTACTGAGATAGTCTTGCATTACTACTGCACATGCACGTGACATTGTATATACCAGGTAGGTTTATGATTCATGGCATAAGGTACCAGCTCGTGCTCCTTGTGACACAGCTCTGCACACGGACGACACACCCCTGCAAAGATTATTTAATTGATGGGAGCATACTCTAGATCTGTAACTACAAAACTGAATGCTCTCAGTCTGGGCTCATTCTCAATTTTCAATGTTGCACACATTGGGAATGGGCCTGGGGAAAAGGCTACCGTTAGCATAATATTATGAAACTGAGCCAGTTGGTATGGTCCCATGGGACAGGAAGTAACATCAAAGCCTAGTCTTGAGCTTTGAACTCAAGAGCCACGGTGTGTGAGGGTATCTACTGACAGCACACCAGTGCAAGCTCCCCATGTTAGCCTTTTGTGTACCAGTATAATATCATTATACCACAAGGTGGACTCTCTACCGCAGGTACTGGCTTCAGAACTGTACTGCACCGTAGACTGTAGCCCTACATGAGTTGAGAGAACCATGGTATTACTTACAGTTGAATCCACACTGTCGACAAGTGAAGTAGTCCATAGCTTTAGCATGACCCTTCACAAACATCGCAGCAAAACACAGCTTCGGAACATCACTGTAAAAAACATAACAAGCAAATGTGTAACAGAAGATGAAGTGTAATTTGCTGCACAAGGATTTGTGAGAGTTACTATACCTTGGCTTATTGTCAGCTTACCTGTCCAAGACTATATTCCCTTTAAATCGAATCTCTGTTCCAGGTTTCTAATGAAGTTTGATCCACGAAGTGTGTGTGTGTGGAGAGAGAGAGAGAGATCAAAGACAAGGAAGACCTCTACCTCAAAGGACTGTAGATGCTCACAATTTCAAATTCCAGCACTGGAATGCAGTCTTGGTGAAGCACCTGGTCCACAAGGGTCATGGACTTTGACCCCTCCTCCTTGAGGGCACCTTCATTGTCACATGATGCAGCTCCTGACAACAAATTGGACATCTCCGATGCAATGCCACCATCCACTGGAGCAAATGGACTATGCATGTATGTGTGTGCATGTACATGTATGTACGTGTGCACATGTAGGTCACAAACAGTGCTAACCATTAACATATTACCACATTTACTATCACCATAATAATATTTTGTTATAGTTTACACTAACAATACAGCTGTCATTAGATAAGACCTTCAAATTAAAATGCATATAAATGCATTGTACCATGTGTATGGATGATGTTACCAGCCAAATAGGTTGTAATTCAAATCTCCTCCCAAACTTTCACATTCAATAGACCTACCTGATAATGGAAATCTCAAACTCATTACAAGATGGGAACTCCACAATCTCCAGTCCCTCTTTCTCCATCAGTGACCTTAGCTTCTTCAAGATGGCAGCCATGTTCTCCTCCGGTTTTAGGAGGATGTCAGTGGCTACAAAGTTCTTTTCTGGGACGGAGAGGGTGACATTGAGGGGGATGGTGGAGGGAGGGGGCAGGTGCTCTGTCAGGTATCTATGGAAACCAGTATGGGTGTGCTAGCTTAAGTGTGTGTGGAAGTTGTGAATGGCGTGTATTTGTACCTGTCATACGCCCCTGCCAGTAGTTTCTCTACTCTGGCGAGCTCCTCCGTTAGTGACTGTTTCTTCTCCTCCCATCTTCTCTCCACCTCAGCTAAGCGAGACTGACGTTCTGTGCAGAAAAAAAAAAACAAGGGTTCATTTAATTTAAGAAGTTTGCATGCATGATCATATAACAGAGACTTTGTTCTATCATTTGTCAATTATATAATGTCTTGTCAACACGTACAGTAATAGAAAGTACATTGTACATGTATGTATTAAGGTAAATTAATACGCCAGGGCTTTCTTTCTATTTAATGCCCACCTGGGTGGTCTGGGTCGTGAGGGAACTCATGTATGGCCTGCTGTGCCAACGTGTGTTTCTCCTGCCCCAGTTTGCCTACCCCCCTCTTGTAGTCCATCACTAGCTGCTGGTGGTAAGCCTCATGCTGTTTCAGACTCTGCTTAAGGTGTTCTGCAGAGAAAATACATATAAACATTGATACTATATAATAGTTAGACACTGTTTAGGAGGTTTCTATGGGATTTAGAAGACCGATGGGCTCTAAGTAGAATCCCGAGCGAAGCGAGGGTTCTACAGAGCCCTGAGGTCTTCTAAATCACATAGAAACTGACTAAACAGTGTCTAGCATCTTTAGATCCTAGCAACAATGCCTAAAGCTTGACAAATAAACTGCTGCTTAGCAACAAACCTAACCGTAGGCAAAACTTTTACATGATTTTCTACAGAGCTTTACATGATTTTCTACAGAGCTTACATGATTTTCTATGAAGGATAGATACTTCAATCTAACCAATCAGATCACAGTATTTGTTACAAGTAGGATCTAAATAATAGTTAGACACTGTTTAAGAGGTTTCTATGTGATTTAGAAGACCAAAGGGGTCTGTGTAGAATCCCAAGCGAAGCGAGGGTTCTACTGAGCCCTGAGGTCTTCTAAATCACATAGAAACCAACTAAACAGTGTCTAACTGCTTTAGATCCTAGCAACAATGCCTAAAGCTTGACATATAAACTGCTGCCTAGCAACAAACCTAACCACAGGCAAAAAAATTACTAGGTTTTTTATGAGAGCCTACATCATTTTTTATGGAGCTTACAAGGTTTTTTTTATGAAGGATAGATACTCCATTTCAACCAATCAGATCACAGTATTTGTTACAAGTAGGATCTAATGTCAACAAGAGCACATGTGCACAGTGTATGAAGTGAAACTGTGTACAAACAATGGTGGTGAAAAGCACCCCCCATGGTACACGGCTGTTGTATACTGCTCAAATCACGTACTGTTAAGGTTCGTTTAACAACCAATGGGGACTTACAATCTACAAGGGAGATTTGTCCTTCCAAAAAATAATGCAAAACAATGCTATCAAGCCAAAGTAATACACATTAGTGAGCAGTGATGCCTCAGCTGCTTTTATACTGTGAGCTGTTGTAGAGTAGTTGTGGGTTTAGAGTCACATCAAAAGATGTGTGTTGGCAGAAAACAAACATCACTCTATTTTTAAATTTTAATTCAATTAGCTGTCCTACTGCTGCTATGCTTTGGTCTTCCATGGCAAAAATTGGTGCAGAGTTACTTATTCTGAGCTTTCTTGGTTATTTATCAGTGGAGTTACAGCTTGCGAAAAAAAAAGGTCAAAAAGGGAAAGGAATAAAATCCCACTTCTACCTTCAATTCCCCACACATACACCTTATGTGTACATGTAAGATGGATATTGTCACCATTATGCTGTATTTGGGGACTTACAATCTCCCAAGGAGAGTTGCCCTTCCAAAAATTGTATACTAAAGAAGCCAAGCTCAGTGATGATAGCAATCAATTTACTCCCAGCTCAGCCTTATATACCCTAAGCTGTTGTTGAGCAGTTGTGGGTTTACAGTCAGGAATGTGACACTTGTGGTCACCACAATCAGTAGTAGCACATTGTATAATCATGTACATAGTGCTGACTCAGACTAGGTCTGGCTAGCTAGCCTCATCCCCTAGCCCATTCTCAGCTTTTCAATGTCAGCATGCAACACTGATAAGCTGGGAATCAGTGCCAGGGGACAAGGCTGGCTATGCTAGACCCTTCCTCATATGTGCTTCCGGTTTTGGTAGCTGCACCTCCTTTATAACCAGGATTACTTACTTTGCAGGACAGTTTGTAGAGGTGACTCCAACTTTGTCTCACCAGCAAATGGAGCGTTTGTGGCTGCAGTGAGATAGACACAGTGGGAGTGTGGCAAAAAGTCACAGCTAATTAAATTAAGCGTGCAACAGTGTACGTAGGATTGATGGTTGTTGAATATCAATGGCTCACCCTCTTCTACGACTTTCTCAAAGTACTCTTTTTCCGCCTTGCTCTTCTCTTGGTTGAGTGCTCCTGAAGTGGGACAAATATGCAAACAGTTACTAAGTATAAGGTGCATAACTAAAGTTACATGTGCCACCCACCCCTAGTCATCATGGCTAGGCATCTCTGTGGTTCTAAATTTTGCATTTCCATCTAGGCTAGGCGTATCTGAGCAGGCCGGTTTCCCCTAAACCCGAGATTGGTGATAAATGTAGAAGGTTTATGTGTCCATGAAAGATTTTGCAAATTGCAAGAGTGGGCTAATTGAGGTACCCCTGTAAATTGAATTACAGCACAATTAAGGTGTCTAGAGGCAAGTCAATATACATTAGCGCATACGTCATTATAGTTAATTGTCGCCAGTATGCCGTCAAAATAGCAAAATTAATTACAAGAGAAAGGATATTTCACACATTACCCATTTCCTGTTGGACTAATTATTGTGTTGATTACTGACAACTACTGTATATGGGGAAGCAAGGGTATTAAGTAAATGGCCTGAAAACCACAGGAAACTACATGTATCTAACGGCTACATCTTGTATGTGTACATAGCATGCGTTAGCTGCATCTCACTATGATGTGGTTAACGTCCAGCCCCCACTCCACTTGACTTAACTCTGAACTAGATGAGTGGGCAAGCACCATGTGAAGGTGGGTCCAAGACGGCCCTTTTAGTGCTCACTAATTTAATGAGTTTTTGGAGGGGGAGTGCCCTTTATAATGAACAGGGAAGGTAAGATAAGTAGACCTATAGCCCAAATCACACAAACACCCCCAAACTAATCTTTATCTCATTACTATAGACGGGGGGGCTAATGACAATGTATAGGCACTTTGAAGAGCCAATTATGGAAGGACAACTTAGTACTCCAGTAATGCAACATCCTCCTACATGTACGGCTATTAACTAATGCCACCACTCCTAGTTCTCAGGGGCTGGCTAGGTACCCTCGTATCTAGGCTCCCTTGCTTTTCTGTGTTCAACATGGAAAAGCTGAGGGAGGGCTTGGGAACAAGGCTAGGAGATATATATATAATATATAGGCACCTCGTGATATTGGTACCTGGCATGTGCATGTGGTTTAACACATACATTATGATTATTTGTATGCTTACTCAGCAGTGCATCAAAGCCAGTGTCTCGAATCATGTCTGTTGCTTTCAGGTGTGTCTTGCAGAGAGGGCATTCATGCCTGCACGGGTCAATGGAGAATAATTAGTAGTACACACAGGTATGTGGTCACTTAAGCCAATTAAGGATGGCAAGACAACACGTCAACAAAACGAGCTCCACCCAATATGTGTGCATGCATGCATCAACTATGGCAGAGTACAGTGAGTGGACTATGGCCATGGAAACTGAATACTTTACTGTAATACCAAGTACACAGCACATAGCGTATCTATAATATAGTCTCGTGCGCCAGCCCCCTCAATCTCAAGAGAAAAGGGGTCTGGTGACCTTGCATACAGCGAGTTGTTTGTGTGGAATGCAATAATTACAAAAAAACAAACCGTCATGGACAACTGTAAAAGATTGCAGGGCCAGCTGTGTGCGCGTGCCGCAAGTAGGGTGTTATTTAGCACTAAATTCAAATATTGAATCTGATTGGACGCAACAAGATTTTGTCACCAATACAACTCGTTGTAAACATTGTCACCAGACCCCTCTTTCCTTGTGATTGAGGGGTGTGGCACGCGAGACTAATCTACAGTACACAAAAGTGCATGTATTAAAACATACAATGACATACAAGAAGAGTATATCATAATATACTCTTGGTACAACAATGATGTACCTTCTGTCGATACATTCTTCAATACATTTGCAACAGAACCTGTGGCCACAGCTGGTGATGCACGACTCCTTGATTCGAGACATGCAAATGGCGCACTGAAAGTGCTCATATAGTACTGCAACCTACGTTTATATGGCAAAAGTTGTGGTGATGCGCTTTAATTAGAATACAATGCCTCCTCGGAATAAAAACTCACAGGAACGCGCAGAGAGAGATCAGTTATATCCTCCGTGTCTTGCCTATCGTATTTGGACGCTCTTGCTCCTCCTTCAGCCATTATTCTGGTAGCTAAATCACGACTGTAGACTGCAATGCAATGATGCAGCAGACTGACGTCAACAGCTAGCTAGCTAGCATGCATGCAAGAAATTGATGGGCGGAGTCTCGCACATAGTTCTAGTTGACATCCTTTGCACTCGGCTTGCGTTGCTGCTGTACAGCATGGCTTCTGATCGTGCTGTGTATCCTGCTGACAGGTGATAGGCAGGCGTGCTTTTATTGTTCGGAGGTCAAGGGAAACGGGGCTGAAACAGCTACAGCTCACCAAGAAACAAAGAACTCCTTTTGTCTGGTAAGTCTAGTCTGTACAGGAGCTCACTACCTGAAAATTATCTGTAGCAGATCAAGGAAATCTATACGTTTGTATATGTGGATACATCACAAACGCGGGCACTCACATACTGAAAACAGACAGTGAAATTGCGTAAAGATTTGCATGGATTGGATGTAGCTGCGATCTAGTCAGCGTCATGATAGACAGCCTAGCCAACTGCATGGTCCAGCCTCTTAACATGTAATTATGAACAGCTGTTTTAAGTTGCCCACCAAGCCCCAAGTGTTAGCACATACGTACAGTTCATGTATTTTGGCTAAGGCTCAGCTATTCCTTATATTAGTCAGTAATTTCTCATAAAAGAGTCGTTTGCCAGGTCAAGATCATAATAAATCTCATAATTTCTGGAATCTGAACTCGGCAGAATTTGATTTTGTGGTAGATCAAGTTGCTTCAGACTTCAAGGGATGTAACGGAGATAGAGAGGGAAGGAGAGATCCCCAACAGTATCTCGTTGCAGTTGGAATGAGCCAGCCTAGCATCAGTTGGCAGGCACAATCAGGCAGTGTATCAATGGTGTAATAGTATGATAGAGAGATTTTAATATCATCACGCATACAAAATCCTAGAGATTAAGAAAGATATTTTTGGCAGCTGCTGGAAATTACGCTCACTCTGAGTGTTGTTTTAGTTGTGAGATGTGGGCTATGTGTACTTGTGTATGTAAACCAATGTTCTATCCAGCTAAGCCCTTCCTCATTGCTTGTAACTACATACGGTGTAAGCATAGAGGAAGGGTGTAGCTCAGAAACCAGAAAAACTTGATCTGGAGATGCCTAGTGTTATAGTAGTAAGGGTATGGAATGTTTGAGGTTGGTGGGGTGATGATAAGAGGTGAGAGTGTATTCAAATCCCTTTTGTTATTGTAACCTAGGCAGTAGGAGTATTATTGCTTGACACTACAGATTATGACAGCTTACATCCGGAGCGTCTTTATTATGCGTGGACGCCCTTGAGACAGAATTAAACTTATATTAGTAATGTCCGTCCATATCACTTCTCTACTTGTACAAGTATCTGGGACTATGCTCTGTATCGATCATGAATAAATGGAGAATACACTCCTGTATGTAGCAGAGAGGACATGTCCCAGGTAAGAGAGCGTCTGGTTTCGGTCCACTGCATATAATATCAGCGTATGGATTGCGTGATATAAAAAGCTTTCATTGTTGGTGAGCGTCGAACATACTGTTTTCTTTCACTACGGAGAATGGCGCAATAGGTATTCATACTAAGGTGTTGGCTTAATTATAGCCCACTCTAACTCCCCTAGGGGCATGAATGACATACGGACACACATACATAACCCACTAGAGTGTACACACCCAATCCTTTACTTAACCTTATCAATTATCTTATCAGCTATATTATGTATAACCATTAGCTGTATTTTTATATCTCTAATAGGAATTCAATGCTTGATCCCGACAATTAATCATTACTGTAATTGGACAGTATTTAGTTTGCTTTGATGCTTCTGATGAGCTACATACTTGTGTGTGATCGGTTATTTCTTTGCTGTAGGTAGTCTCTGCCATTTTGGTCATCACTCATTGATTCAATTACTCACCCAGTTGACTGCAGGCCTCTTGCACACTTCTCTCCGTACAAGTGAGTTATTCATGCTATGGTTGGTTGATTAGAGAGAGAGAGAGAGAGATGTATATTAGCTTGACACACTCTTTCCTGCATTGAAGTATATCAAAAGTAGACTTGTATTCTGTAAACAAGAAAGTCTAAACTAATGAAAAATTTGTCTAAATAAACTCTCTCTCTCTCTCTCTCTTTCTCCTCACCCTCATACACACACTCACACCCATCGCTTCAGTATGGACAACATGGCGATGTCAGGCTGGCTGTGCATGGCTTCTTATGATCGAGAAGCCACCAAACCAAACGTAAGCCTTTGCATAAACATACACATAACTGATTTAAAAACCCAGAATGCAAATATCTCCCAAATACCTTTTATGCTTAATGCAGTGTGACATTAGTCAGGGCAAGACTTAAAATACTTTGTAGCCTAGGGCATCACTGCTGTATAGTAATAATGCTCTGTGTGTTAATTAATTGAGTGCTTGCTTAGTT
This sequence comes from Stappiaceae bacterium, assembly GCA_964291365.2. Taxonomy (GTDB): domain Bacteria; phylum Pseudomonadota; class Alphaproteobacteria; order Rhizobiales; family Stappiaceae; genus JBDWFY01. The sequence goes on along the minus strand of OZ219961.1, from coordinate 310,638 downwards.
GCCTATTAACGAAATTTTGGTGTAGTTAGGCACATGCACACTGTTGGTGGCTTTTTATGGTGACTTGTTAGTTTGTACCCACAGAAGCCAGATGGCATGAAGATCAGTGACCACCTCACTGGCTGCTCCACTTTGAGCACTGTACATAATTACAAACATCCAAGTCAACTTACATAGTACTAGCTACATGTACATGTAGCTGTATGTACAGTGTGCCTAGTTTTGCACTCTAAGTACATGTACAGTGTTTATGTGTACATGTGTGTGCATCAATGCGGTGCATGACTACAAATGTGCTTCTGTAATTTTGGCTTGTACATGTAATTTCGGCTTGTAAAAATAATTAACTTGAACGAGCTCTACCTTGTACTCTGTTACCAGTTATAGTATGAGTAGTACTACTGGTAGTAGTATACTGAAATTATAGCGACGACTGTAAGTGGGTGAGTCTAACAATGTGAAATTATCTTCTGTTGTATATAGGAGCTGAGTTTCCAAAAGGGTGACCTTGTTCAACTAGTCAGCGACTTGCTCATGGTAAGTGTCAACATAGCTTTTTCCTTGTTCAAGTAAGGGTACATGTTGTGGCCATGTAACCATTGTAGTGAACATTCGTGTGACATGTGTATTTGATAGTGAACATGATACAAGCAACCTTGTACATGTGCTGTCAAGGTTAAGCAATGTTGATCAAAACTGATAATAACTTACCCATAGATACTAGATTAACGGACTGCGCATGGATTAACGGTTTGTGACATGTGATGTACATCATTGTACTGTACATACATGCACCACTTGTACAATCAATTTTTCAATGCTTTTTCAATGGCCTATGGATAATGCTTTCATGTACATGTAATAATTATATGGACAGTCAGCGTACATGGCATTATCTAACTTGTAAACATCCTGAAATTGAATATACTATGTGCATAGTGCCGCCTAGCTGTACAATCATGCAGAGTGTTGATTCGTTTAAAGTTTCAACTTCCCAGAGACAATACTCCTTAAGTGAGCACTGGCTAGCCAGTTGATCACACAATAGCCCTTGGCCGTCAGCTGATTGTCCAGAGAAGCCTAGCTGTTACTACTATTACGTGTAAATATTATATATTATGTACAATATAATATGTTGTGTGCATGCACAGAGAGGTACATGTAAGTGACCATCTGTGTTTTTGACCGATAGTGGGTCTTGATATTCAGAGTATTCATAACTCTACGGATGTGTGCATATTGCCTGGAGAAGATAAATATACGTAATATGTTAGCTGTGACATGAGTACTATGTAGAGGATGTAAGGCTCACAGATAAACTGTTGTGGCCTTGCAATGCATAACCTCATCCCCAGGCTGTTTGATTAAATTATAATACACTCCAATTTTGTATGATTACAAAGAGAGAAAGAGGGAGAGGAGGGAATGTAGTTGATGGTTGGAGGAAGAAGGGGGAGGGGAGGGGGAGAGTTGGAAAGAAATTGAAATTCTTGGTGTTGACTGCCACAAAGACCACACTAAAAGATTTACACTGAAACTGTTGACAAAACGTGAGCGGCCTCCTGAGACCAGCTGGAGGATTAGCAACAAGGCCTCAAGAACCATTGGTTATTATTACAAGGTCTCACTTTGCATAGCACATATTTGTACTGTACCACAGTTTGATACAAATTTAGTAGTACTATTGTATAATGGAGCGCTCACATTAATCAATACTGTTATGTTTGTTTGGTACCAAAATGTCTTTCACTGTTGTCACTGTACAAATTGTGTACTTTTCCTAGTTGATCTATCTGCACACCTACACCACCCAGGGACTTTCCAACGTCAGGCATCTCAGTCAGTGGCTCTGCCATTTGCACATTTGCATCATAGGTTTAGGAAGGTACTGGGATGATTTTTCTCTGTCATAGAAGATGAATTTGAAGTATTACATATAACTATGTGCACACGTGTAGATATGTACAAAGTTCGGACAACATTCGCTGAATCGGTGTATTTACCATACCAAGACAAAGCATATTATTATTATATTATAAGACAAGGCACATTCTTCTTTGCTACCTACTTCGCTGTGGTCAGCTGTAGCCCTGTGTGTTGGTTACACATGTATGCAAGCAGGAAGATCTCCAGTTACATTCCTCCTCTTCTGGGGAATATCTGGACAGCGCTGCCTTGCATCTGTAGCCAACCACAATAGAGGGAAGGGGACATGTGTTAACATTCTAGGTGTAAACACACAAAGAGAGAATGTACATGTACAATACCTACATACCAGTGATACTACCCCTAGTTGTCAATAATACTAGTATTAGGTACCTCAGTGTGGCTTAAAAAATCAATTGTGAATCTAAGTACCATGGACAATATCAGGGTTATCTCTGGAATTTGATCTAAAGTGAGTACACAAGTTCTTTGAGATTGTGTGTGATCACAGCATCAGAGGGATGAAAATATACTCAGGTATCCCTGAAACGAAGGCACTTCTTTTAATCAGAGACAACAACCGAAGCTATCCCCAGAGGTGTCAAACCAGAATATGGATCCATAGCCACATTATAATATGCACTGTTATGGGGAATTTGAAATGCTCGATTGTTACTTTAGAATGATCCTTCCATAGATGCACAATATTGAATTACAAATCTGAAGGATAAGACATTGTATATCAAACTATAATTTGTGTTTCTTCACCTAGCAACGGGAAGAATGAGCCAATAATTTGATCCATACATGTGATCGAGCCACCCCTAACTAGTTTTCAAAGCTGGTAGCCCAAGTTATTCTGTCCTTAGCACAGTAGCATATATACTTACACACCTATGATATTGGAGCGGACACTGAGATGGTTTCAAATAGGCTTGGGAGTAGTCAAAGGAGATACTTGTAGGCCTTTGAACTTTCACAATTTGTACTTGTAGTATAGAGGTGTGCAAATGAATGCTTCATTTTCACCTACTTGGGTTTAAACTGGTGGTAAATTAGAGTATTGACGGTAGTTAACAATGAGGCAAATTGGCTTGTAAATTTAAAATTGCATATTGCATTATCACTATTTTTCAGGACCGTAAAAATTATCAAGCCACAGCTGCCAATGGGGATGTAGGACTGTTTCCAGCCTATGCTATCCGGCAGCGAAGTCCCACTCCCATGTTACCCATGCCGTGGTTCCATTCTGCTATCAGTCGACTTGAGGCTGAGAAGCTATTGGACCGGAATCAAGACGGACAGTTTCTGCTCAGGGAAAGCCAGCACACCAAAGGAGTCTATGCTCTGGCTTTGAGGTAGGGAGAGAGAGAAAGAGAGAGAGAGAGAGAGAGAGAGAGAGAGAGAGAGAGAGAGAGAGAGGGAGAGAGAGAGGGAGAGAGAGAGGGAGAGAGAGAGGACAAACAGACTGGCAGATAGAGACAGAGTGGAGTGAAGGAAAGGGGGGAAAAGAGAAGGAATGAGGACAACTCTGTACTAATCACATGATTGTACAACAATTTGTGTATACACTTGGATAAGTTTACCTTCCATTGTTTGTGTTAGTGGTACACTGTGGCAAGGGAGTTGACTTAAGGCTGCCCATCAGTCACATGGTCGAAACATCCCATTCATTTGTATAAATTTACATGCACATGTATACCTGTAGCCGTTTGTTTGTATAAGCTGTGTTGATGGTACTCATACATTATGGCCTATTCATTGTCTGGCATTATCTCTAGAGAATAGGGTATGGACCCAGGTCTTGCTCCAGTGTATTTTACTCATGCATGATATTATGTGTGTGTGCATAAGGCTTTATCCCTGTGTCAACTTGACTGCAATACATCATATAAACGATGAGGTGACCTACACCTGTATGATTATACACATCCCTAGCCCTAGGGGAATTTTTTACATGGATTCGATATCTCGGTGATATTGAGCCTACTTTACAATTGTACACATACACACACACAAATGCATACACACACACTCTTAGTCGACGAGGCATCATCAAACACTACTTGGTTGCTTTGGACTTGAAGAGTCGAAAGATAACTGTCAATGGAAAGAAATACTTCAAGAACATCCCAGCTATGGTGGAGGTATGTAGTATTATCTTTTGTGAAGTTTTACCCTTCGACTGATACAGTTGACGTTTGTGGGGTACACCAATTCCTTGTAAATCATGTAACCACTTTAAACTGTTTTGTTAGGCCCTAACTCTCTGCAAATTGTAAACTTTCTTGTCCAAACGTACATGTTTGTACCTTCATGCTGTTATGTACAATGTACTTGGCTTGCCATATTGGGTATCAATTCCAGCTTTAGTTATGTTCTTTGCAAGACGAAGTTTATAAGTGTATCATGAAATATACTATGTGTAGTATGCTAGTTTGTCATTTTCTGCCTGTTTGTCCAGCGATTGCTTGGTAAACTCTCTGTTTAAGATACTTTCAGGGTGGTCACAGTCCATAAAATTGATTCTAAGATTTCACACTGAAAACGTCCACAGTTGACACTAGCCTAGTAAACGTTTACACTCATTTGTCTGTTTACATAACATCATCAGGTGTGTTGGTTATCTGAGTTGATGGTTTTTTCATCAGATCACATATGCATGTACATGTACAAAGCACCTACATGTAAGCGCATTGCTGTGTAGCTGTATTTGTTTGCAGTTGCCTAGCAACAAAAAGGTAACATTACCAGCTATGGGATGAGTGTAGATGATCATAGGGTAGCCTGATGATGAAAGGGGATCGTGGGCAAACAAATCAGTTACATGACATTAATTGGGGTACCTTGTACACTACTATGTATATTTGGTAGCAGTTACCATAGCAACGTAATTTTCAACCCCCAATTGTGGGATAGCTAGAGGTGATAGAGGGTCATTGGTACGTTAAGGCATCAGTAGTGACTGCTACCAAATAGTTAGATGTTGGTTTTGCAATTCTACTTGCGGTGAAGATACAGTATGTGAATAGTATGCACCAAGTTGTACGCTGTATGAAAGAGTGTTGTGTATGGAAGTGTTGTATACTAGCGATATAATGATAATAGTGAGTGGGTTTTGCACCATAAATGGCAGTGTACATAGTCTCAACACTCTCTGTTGATTGTTTATTGTGTAGAGGAATGTAAACTGCCGCTCTTCTGCAAGTGGCATTGGTGATCAACAGTACATATAGCTCTGTATCATATGTGTGTATTCACTAGGTGCTTCAGTTGTATGTACATGTAGCTATACCTAATGCTTATAGTTTTGTGTAAGGGAATGCATCTGCTAGTGCATGTGTCCACATTCAGTATGTCATGTCATCTCTCTCTCTCTCTCTCTCTCTCTCTTCCCTCCCACTTCAGTTCTATCTCCACGACATATCAGACCCTGATCTCATCCTAAAGCACCCTGTGACTAGGAGAGGCATCTTGGAATACTTCATTGACCAAGAAGCACTCAAGGAATGTAAGCAGTCTACTAGTTGCTGCAGTGCACACAGTGGCTAATTAGACAGTGTGGCTGTACCTGAATTTTCCTGCCACCTAGTGTATGATCACAGCTACAATGTAGATTGTGCAAGTAGGCATTAAGCATTTGAGCCCACAAGTTTACCTAAAGGAATGTAGAGTATTATAAGTGCCATATGATAAGTAGCTGTCATAGGAATTGTGCCAACATACCATAGAACTGGAAATTTTCACCAGGAGAAAATTTTCACCAATTTCGCCACCTGGTCTTGTTGGCGAAAATTTTGTTCTGCGAATTATTTGTCCTGTGTTAAAAATTACATAGAGCATATTATGGTGACCTTTACTGTATTGGCAAAAATTTATTCAAAGGTAGCTGGGTTTGGAGAAATGCGTATCCAGTGAAAATTTTTGGCTATACAATATTACTACTTTCCCATTAACTTATGTTCCAGCGTGGGAAATTTCTGACTCTGAGCTCCTATACGAGGATGGGGACACGTCCATCGGTCAGGGGGAGTTTGGGGAGGTCCACGTAGCCTCGTACCGTGGGATGCAGGTTGCCGTCAAGTCCTTACAGGAGAGGAAGATGTGTCCAACGGCCAGTGAGAGTCTCCTACAAGAGGCTGCTGTCATTACGTGAGTCCATGATCCATGTTAAGAACAACTTTGTAGATGCACCTTTGCTCACTTGTGTAGTCTACTCCTGGGCAAAAAGAAAGGTTAAGTACGCTCTTACTTATCACAATTATGTTGTGGGTGTGGTTAGATTAATTAAGTACATGTATGTGCACGTTGTTGTTCACAGTTTATGTATCTATCAGGCAGAACTGTTGAGAGAAGTACTCTCAATGGACAGACAAATACTAATCTGTTTTAATGTTTTATCCATCGAAGATAATTTTTTTGTTGCACGATAATTGTTTATCGTTCAACTTGCAGGCACCTGCGGCACAAGAACCTTGTCCAACTGGTTGGACTGGTTTTCGTTGGTCCTACTGTTCATAGTATCATCATGGAGCTCATGGGAAAGGTGCAGTAATATAATACTTATTTCTCATTTCCGTGGATCCATAATTGAATTATGATATTCATTATATCAATTAATTACAGGGGTCATTGCAAAAATACCTCATCTCAAGAGGCCGCTCAGTTGTATCACAGACTGAATTATTGCATTTTGCAAGGTATAACTTGCAGTAATATATACAGTAGATCATTTTATGTTGCTATGAATGGTGTCATCTTGTTTGTTCACTTATACTTCCTATAGGGATGTCTGCGAGGGCATGGTGTACATCAGTTCTCAAGGATTCATCCACAGGTATGCAACTAGTGAGCACTCATTTGGTAAAGGTCGTCACGTGTACAAGTTTGTAACATCTTGCACACACACACACACACTCACTCACTCACTATCTCTCTCTCTCTCTCACTTTAAAGGGATCTTGCTGCTAGAAACATTCTGCTGAATAGCAATGGACAAGCAAAGATCTCTGATTTTGGTCTGGCCAGGAGAGCTGAGATCCACGTACCTCATGAGGGAGGGAAATTCCCTGTCAAGTGGACAGCACCTGAGGCACTGAAAGAAAGCGTGAGTATAGCTAATATAGGGTGGTGGCTTGCTCTGATGTAATGATGATGTAATTCTTTGGTATTGCAGAAATTTTCCATCAAGTCAGACGTCTGGAGTTTTGGTGTATTTTTGTGGGAGGTGTACTCGTATGGAAGGACCCCCTACCCATCAATCGTACGTTGATTCACAAGCTTAACTAGTTCACATACATGTAGGTGTGCCTGAGCAGGCAGTGGGATGGTTTTCGCTGTGGAAGCCACCTGTACATCTTAAATTTTGCTATAACACATGCAGCCTTCTGATGAGGTATTAGAGAACCTTGAAGATGGTATCGTAATGGATCCTCCCGACGGTTGCCCTGACAACATTTATGATATCATGTGCCACTGCTGGGAGATGGAGCCAAACGAGAGACCAGATTTCCCACGGCTCAAGGATCTCCTGGCAAGGACCTTTGGTATGACAGACACAACTCTTAACTGTTGTATAATATACGGTTTAGAGACCATGTAGCAAACTACACGCATGTGCTTCTAGAGACAAGGGTGAAAGGGACAGATAAAATCTGACATATTTTCCCTGGGAAATTTAATATTTGCACACAAACTTATCAATATGTAACATAATCTACATGTGCCCATTCTCTAATTTGTTAACTGTATTACTATCTGGGGACCACACAAATTATATTTTAATCTTCCATTATAGGCGAATCTCGGACACCTGTGGATAGCCCTATTTCACAAAGGAAGTTGGTCTCTCTACCAAACAGTAGGTCTAGTACAACACACACACACACACACACACACACACACTCTCACACACACACACACACACACACACACACACACACACACACACACTCACACACATACACATGCACACACATGTACACACACACACACACACGTGCACAATTGGTATACCTTATTATACAGATCGGCGTACAATTAATCTGAAGCCAGATAGGATAAAATGCATATTATGTAGATGTTACATAGTGTTTATTGATCGTTTGTAAGGAGCAGTCTAGCTCTCATGTACGTTGCTGTTTGATTATAGTCCCCTGGAATTGTTAGACAAATGGCTCCTCTTTGAAACCGTCCACTTTCAATGTATTGTGTCATAACATGTTTCATAAAATTTGCTTGATTAATTAGTACAAAGGGGAAGGTCATTACTGATGCACATGATAGTCAATTTGAAAATTGATTTTAACATCAGAAAACTACTTTAATTGATTGAAATAATTCCCCTCTATGGATATTATATGCATGCATATTATCATACACATTCTAAATTTTATTACTATAAACACACATACACATACACATTTCTTTCCCACAGTCGAAGATCTTGTAACAGGTTCAATTGCCATAAAGGCCTACCAAGAAGCTCCGTTTCAGCGCAAAGCCACACTGTTCCTCTCCAATGTAGTCTTCCTTGGGCCCCTGGGTTCTGGCAAGACAAGCCTGCTGAGAACATTTACCGGGAAGACATTTCGATTGATTGAGCCACCCTCGCAGCACATTACATTCAGCAGTAGTTATCATGATTTGGCTGACTGGCTACCAGTGGTGGGTGGCCTCGTCTATGAAGATGAACTGTGTCGATTGATTGTCGAAGATCTGCTGAAGCATGTTCATAGCATGCTCACGAGTTCAACAAAGATGTCTTCGCCAAGTTATGCCTTGGGGGGAGGATTAGGAGGGAGAGGGATAGGCGCCAGTGGTGGTAGCACCATGGGAGCTGGGGGCATGTTTGTGGGTGGAGCTTCCATCAATCAAGATGCTCCACCCCCTCCCCTCCCACCTCCTAGGCAACGCTCACAGAGTTATAGTGATGCACAACACAACAAGATTGAGGATTTGAGCATCGAAGCAACAAAAGCTACAAACCGTCTCTCTGCCAGTTTTGAAGTAATTGAGTCGGGATCGCCCGAAGGTAGACTCCAGCTTGGGGTGCGGCCACAGCCTGTTGCCGACAGTAAGCCTATCCATCCACGACGACTTCATCTCTCAAGACAGAGAAAATCATTCATCGATAAGCTTATTTTGCCTCGACTTAGACGCAGTTTTCGGGTCAAAGGACCCAACATTCAACGGCATCACTCTGACTCTGTTCGTACCACTCACCTGACAGTGAGTGATGACCATGCAATTCCAACCAGAAAGGCAGCAAATGGAAGTGTTCCAGCTGCCAGCAGCTATCGAAGCAGCTGTCCCCTACCAGAGCAGTTGATAGAGAAAATCAAAAGGGAACTGCAGCAGTGTACTGATGGAACTTTGAATCAGAAGTACTACGGGAGGCTGATAGATGTGCCAGGTGGGGGAGCATTTCAGGTCTTCAAGCACATCTTCATCACCGACAGCTCTATTTGTGTCTTGACATTCGACATTTCTAAAGATGTCCTTTCAGTGCCCTCCCCCGGCCCTCGCAGAAGGTCCCCATTGCCCATGAATAGCACGAAGGATCCAATTGTCAGGCCTAGTAGTGAGAATAGCCAAGTTACACCAAATAGGCAAGGCCATGCTCAGCCAGCAAAGGCTAGCTACCTTAGCCAGCTGCTGACCACAATTGGGGATATTTGTCTGCAGTGGTCTCATTCCAATTCCGATTTGACGGTTCGTGGAGCAAGGATAATCCTCGTTGGAACTCACTCAGACAAGGTGCCATCTTCAGTAAGCCATCGAAATTTCGAGCTTCTTCGAAAGGCAGTCAAGGACTCACCATACGAGAAGTATGTATCGATGACGAAATTTATAGTGAGTAGTTCGTCCATCATCGAGCGTTCGAGCATTGACGATCTGAAGCACTTTATCATGGACTGTGCAAAGAAGGTATGCAGAGTCCAAGTGCCCCTAAAGTGGCTACGATGTATCAGAAGGTTCCAGGCCTTCTCTGCCAAGAAAAGCTACATCATGAGTATGGCTGAAGCCAGAAAGATAGTTGCAGAGGTTTGTGATATCTCGCAGCCAGAGGAGATCACAGGAGTGATACAATTTCTACATCATAATCACATCATCTTAGGCTTCGAGCGAATCCACCAGCTCAAGGAAATTGTGATCACTGACTGCAAGTGGTTTGCCAGCCATATGAGTGCCATCTTCAAGGCCGGGTACATTGACTTGGTGCAGAAAGGAGCCCCATTCGACCTACACTCTGATCAGGAGCTGCTTCGCTTGAGAGGAATCTTGACCAGTCAACTGCTGGATTTCCTCTGGAGGGACAAGGAGACACAGAAACACAAAGAAGAGCTTCTGACATTGATGCATAAGATGGACATCCTCTGTTGTATGACGTCAGAGACAAGTCCCTTTTCTTTTGCAACATCGATCGAGGATCTCACTCTCGACTCGAGTGCAAAGAAGAAGAAGAAGAAGAGCAACATATCTGCAGGAGTGTTGTCATCGGTGATTGTCCCGTCGCTCGTTGAAGAGCCTGCTCCTCCTCATCTTGCTTCGTTACCCTCCTTCAAGGCAGAGCCAGTGATCTTCAGGTTCAAACAAGGACACGTCCCTAGTAGTCTCTTTCAAAGGCTATTGGTTCGCTGTGTCCAATCGTACCCCAATGATTATGCCCTCTACCGAAATGCAGCCACATTTGAAGTTGATTCAGTCTCACTGCTCATGTTGACAATGGGAAAGGATTTCATTCGAGTCAGCTTGCACCGCATTCGAAGCGGAAGTGAGTCACTTTCTCCGACCTTGGACATCACTGATTTGGACTCCCTGATGTCTCCCAACCCTTGCTCCCCCAGTCCTGATGTCTGCATGGCCATACTGATGTTCATTCAAGCTACCATAAGTGATCTGATACAGCAGTGGATGCCCAACTTGAGCTATGACCTGTGTGTTCTCTGCAACTGCAAGAGCCAAGTTGAAAGGGATATTGATGTTGATCATGCACGCAAATTGAGTACGATGAGCGAGCCTAGTGCAGGTGGTAATCACTCCAAGGTAGGGGATGCATCTGCCACTTCTCAATCGGGAGTTCTTCCTGCCTGGAACAGCAACGAGGACCACTACATTGTCTTGAGTGACATGGATAGCATGCTGCAGCACTCCTTTCTGCGTTGCGAGGCCGGAAACCAGGTACCCTCCTCTGCCTCTCTCCTCTGTTGGTTTGGGGAAACTCCTCCCATTCCGAGTGGTAGATCAACCACATCTCCTGTCGAAGATACAGGTAAATGTTCACATCACTTCTGTATCATAAGTCTCATTCCCAAATCTAATATTCTCAAATTGACAATGTGCATAGTGTGTCAGATTCACGAATGAAAAGACCTATGTACAGTAATACATATAGCCTTTTATGCATGCACAAGTCTAAAAAAAAGGTATGGTGTATCTACTAGGAATAAAATTACAGTGAAACCTCTAATAACGGACTCTCCGAAGGCGGACAACCTCTGTACAGTGGACAAATTCCATGCCCCCGATTGCTCTTCCTATGGAAATAGTACATTTAGAACCTCCGAGAAGCGGACACCTCTCTACTCCGGACAACGGACAGCCAGTGTGCCCCCAAAGGACAACAATCTGTACAAAATAACCTCCAAAAGTGGATGGAGACCAAAACCGCAAACATAAATCATAAGAATAACATCAAACTTTTGACGCTTGTTACTCAGATAGTCTGCCCACTCCTTTGTTTTGTTGATTTTGCCTATACAGAGTGTGTTTGGTCGAGACTCGCTGATTCAGTTTCTTGTAGGCCACACCCCTCTGCATAAAAACCTATTAATGAGCTCAAGATTGGGGGTGTGGCCAGTTAGTCAACCTCTGAGATAGGGACAACCTCTCTACAATGGACAAGAGTCCTGCCCCCAGTGTGTCCGCTGTTCAGAGGTTTCACTGTAGTAGTCTAGCTGTGCTTTGTAGGTCACTTACTGTTTACTAGTGTTTAGCCTAGTATTGTTGTTATGAATATTATATTTTTGTTATGTTATTGTTGTTGTTTCATAGATCTTGTCACAGACAGTGATGTGGACCTAGTTTTGCGCAACTTAGGGCCTTCGTGGTCTACTCTTGGACCTTTCCTTGGCTTCAAGCAACACGAAGTGGACAACTTCTCTCTCACCTCCAATTCTCTGACCGATGCAGCTGAGAAAATGCTTCGAGAGTGGCAGACTTTGAACAGTCACAAGGCCACCTTCTTCTCCCTCCTCAATGCTCTGGAACAGGCAAAGCGAAAGGACATTGCAGATGAACTTATTGCAGTGCGAATGTCTGGAGATGGCATAGCTATTTGATTTGTGTGTGTGTGTGTGTGTGTGGAGTTAGCTATAGACTACCGTATATATTTTGTGTGAATTCTGTTTCACTTTTAACTTTTTTAGCAGCTGTGCTGTGTGTGTGTCTCTCTTCCCATTATTTTTGTCCAACCACCAACCCCTTGCCCTATTTCGCATTAATATTAATTTTTTGGCATACCCTTTGCGCATGCTCAAAAGTAACGAAATCGCTAAGTCCACGCCCCCTTTTAACCTTGAGGATCAGTGTTTGTATCCGTTTCGTGAGGGTTCCCAACAGTTGCTCGAACAATTGTTATAAGATCGACAGCATAGTTATACTTACCAGAAACCAAATACATGTCTATATTAGTATAAGCTTAAAGGTAAGTCCAAAAAATTAATGTAGTCGCATAAGCCACACACAGTACACTTAAGGGTGTGTGTTGCGAGACTGACAAGCTAGACAGCACAGCTATAGTTAAAATTTAATGTCGTTTCTTGAACTACCAGAAAGTTAGTAACGTTAGAAGCAAAGAGAGAGGAGGAGTTGGTGATGGCGGCAGGGCCGGGGCATCGAGCCGGTTTCGTATCTGGTACTGAATGTGTGGGTAAATTCAACTTCCCTGGATCTGCTGCACATGTGAGTAAACTTTGGTCTGAAATTATTGTACAACCATGTACAAGTAATATACATGTACATAAAGCCTTTCTTCATTAACAACAAAAAGTTCCTGATTTTATGCTGGCCAGTAAGTTCGTTTTATTGTGTGTACAAAAATGTGCATGCAGGATCTTCCATTTAAGCGTGGAGACACACTAGTCATCATCAATGCATCCAAGGACCCAAACTGGTACAAAGCTCGGCGTTCCGATGGCCTGGAAGGAATGGTACCATACAACTACGTCCAGAGGAAATCGGATGCCCATGCTCCTCCTCTTCCCCCTCCCTACTCGGCAGCAGTGGCTGGTGCAGTGCACCACCCAAAAGAAGCTGTCACACTACACTCCATGCCGTGAGTACGTAGCAGTATTAAATATGTACATCTGTACATACATGTATCAATTATATGTATTAATTATGCTGGATTTCAATCGATTATAAATAGTCATGTCATACTCTCCAACCGTCCCGCTTTTAGAGAGAGAGTCCCGATTTTTAGTTCAAAATTTACTGCTGTCCCGCTTTTTGTACTGTACTAGTTTGCCTCTCAACTTGATAATTTTGACTGTTTTCATAGAATTCTTAAGAATGTCCCGATTTTAGACCAAAAACCCTGCTTTTTCAGAGATTTTGTCCTGCTTTTGGTTTTGGACAGGTTGGTAGGTATGTCATGTGTATGAATGTATTTACATGAAAATTGAGTAGGTTTATCTTCCACTACCAATCCCAAACCTAAGGGGCAACCATCCATCTCATTGCCTGCTCAAGCAAACCTAACCCAGCAAAAGGCAGAGCCACTTAGATGCCTAGCCTTGAGAACTAGGGGTGGTAAGTTAAGAAGCTCTTTTGTCCCATGGGAACTCTCCCTACCCACCTAAGTGGCTCATGACACCTGGGCAGCATGCACACATGACCATAATTACACATTCAGGGAAATTAACAGAATCTCCAGTAAGTACTATTACTAGCTACTGCATAAGCTTGTAGGGGTTAACTCATGAATCCCAGGTGTTCATACAGAAGCTGAGGTAGTCTACTTCTTCTAGGCTCTGGAACTTGTTGCAAACTAGTTGTTGTGCATGTGGCTAATGGCCCCAGTATATGTATAGAGTCTAAGTTGCTATGGTAACTAGTGTTACGATGCAATGTGATGTCAGACTCTAACCATAGATTATTGAGCATATACATAGTAGCTCTATAATCTATGCTCTAACCAAGCTAGTTACCATTGCATTCTGTCCAGGCTATCCAGAAATCAGGCTACTATATATTGTTCTAGTTAGTGCTCCCCATGGACTCTAAGGTATTTAGTTATTCCCTTGTTCTATCTAGATCTATTGCTCACTTTGTTTGACAGACTCCTGATAGCTACAGTGGGAAGGCAGATATTCCATCCTCTACATGCTTTCTAATGGAAACTGCAAACTTGGAAAATATCTCAGGATACCTGCTACAAAATCCTTTAAAGCTGGTAACTAGTTTGTCGTACAAAAAGCCCTGTTTAACTAATCTACAAGTTAGTTGGTGGTGTCTAGTGAAAAACTCTCGTAACTATCACATATGCGCCCTATTCTAACCAGTTGAGAGATATAAACCCCATAGGCTGGTTTGCTAGGTATGTTGCTATCCATGTGAGGGAAGTTGACTATGTGAAAACTAAAACCATCTCGTTTGTCAAAAACAGCCGTGGTAAACCTCCTATCACTGATGTTTACTTCTAAGTCTAGATAAGAAAGCCTGCTATCTGTTTTTGTGGTTCTTTTCAGTTCTAGTTGCTGCGGGTATATGTTGCTAATTTCCTGTTCAAAGGTGGGGTTATTGAGCGTGAGTAAGTCATCAATATATTGAAAAGTGTTGCTAAAAATTTTTGCTACTTGACTATTTTGTTTTAATGTTTCTTTCATGAATTTGTACTCATAGTAAAAAAGAAAAAGGTTTGCCAAAAGTGAGTGCAGTCAGTCCCCATTGGTATGCCTATCGTTTGCCTAAAAATTTTGTTACCTACTTGGATGTAGATGTTTTCCACGGGAAATTTTATCTGTTCAACTAGTTGATCCTCAGTAATACTATGGTCTCGTGTAGACATTGTATTGGACCAGTATGCCGTGCTGTCGCCCTGCACTACTAAGTATTTTGCCCCTCTAATCCTATATGCTTCATGTACATGATTGTGTATAATAAATTTGTCATCTGCAGTTGGTTTCATGGCAACATCAGTCGTGTCAAGACAGAGGAGATGCTTGGAGACAAACCAATCGGATACTACCTTGTCAGAGAGAGTGAACACTTTAGGGGAGACTTCACACTGTGTATTAAGTAAGCTTTAATTTTTATGTGCACAATGTACCTATACCCTTGTCCTGCCGGTCCGGGCTCCCTGATCTTTTCAACGCGCACAAAAAAGCTGACAACTATACATTTAGGTGGCTCTGCATTTTGCATGCTCCATGCTAGAGCAGGCACTGGGTTCTTTCACTAGATTAACGGCTATTGTGTGATGCGGTA
This sequence comes from Stappiaceae bacterium, assembly GCA_964291365.2. Lineage (GTDB taxonomy): Bacteria > Pseudomonadota > Alphaproteobacteria > Rhizobiales > Stappiaceae > JBDWFY01. Next base: position 295,221 of record OZ219961.1, on the reverse strand, counting down.
ATGATCGTCACAAGTACGCACACATCCCGTACACGTGGATAGGCTTGTAGCCTTCAAACAGCCTCAACTTCTAATGCACCTATCAATGTCAGTACTGACTACCCCCCTCACGGGGAGGGGTGGGGATTTGAAGGGGATTAGCAATTCATTCTCGCTAATGCCCCTGCCATGGGGCACTTCTGAGTAGCTATTATTAGTATATTAGTATGCTTCTTTGAGTCTCCTTAAATGAGCTAATGCCCCTCCCTTGGGGCACAAATTGATGGCTAATACAGAAAAATCCCCTATGTTGCCCCCTATATACCCCGTGAGGGGGGTAGTCGGGGATTACATTGATAGCTACATAATGTATTCGATGGATAAAAGAGTACGTTTTTCTATACTTTTACTATTAAACTTTGGTCTCTCAAAAGGAGACGATGAATTTTACTTTTGGTTACCTCATAAGAGATTACTTATACATTACTCATCATTACCTAATAACCACAGAAAAGTAAATTGCTACTGGGGATGTAATTATAATTAAATTATATATTTATTATAGACATACCAGCTAGAGCAGGCACTGGGTTGTTTCACTAGATTATAGGATCAGCTGTGGCAGAAGATACATGTAAATACAGTCATGTATGTGTCTTTCATCCTTTTTCAAGGTGTGAAGGAGAAGTAAAGCACTATCGTGTTTGGAGAGATGACAGAGCCTGGGTGACAGTGGACCATGTGGATTATTTTGAAAACTTATTCAAACTTGTCGAGGTAAAAATTTACACCATACTGATTTGTTTTCTACAAATTATATGTGTAAGTATCACTTCACGTACTAGCTACGGCGTGCCATTAAAGATACATGAAAGTTTATTAGGCTTATCTTCCACAACCAATGAATCCCCAAACCTAAGGGGAAACCATTCAGTGCCTGCTCAATACCGGTATACTAATGACAGCTCAAGCCACTTAGAGCATGAGTATATGACCAGGAGTAGTGCTGAGCTCCCTATCGATAGCATCCAGTAGCATAAAACATGTCAGATTACCAAGACTAGCACACATGGTTTGAATTATTATAATTATGGCTTTTTTCGATATTTCACAGCACTATCAGAGAGATGCGGATGGTCTCTCCTGTCGACTCAAGTACTCTATTGATAAAACCAAAGACGTGGAGTTTGTTGTCAGCATGTCTGATTTCGAAGACAGTACGTCACATACTTAAAACTATTAAATTTTGGTATTGACTCTTTCTTATTTCCTGAATCCACATTCAGGAGGCTGGGCAATACCAAGAAAAGACTTGATTAAGAAGAGTCTCATTGGAAAGGGAGAATTTGGAGGTATGTAGAAACAAGAGAGAGAGAGAGAGAATGTTACTGAATGACTTTCTTCACAGAGGTGTGGTTAGGAGAGTATCAAGGTAGCAAAGTGGCCATCAAGATGCTGAAGGATCTTCGTGATGCCAAGGCTACCCAGCTGTTCTTACGAGAAGCATCTGTCATGACGTAAGAAGTATTTCATTACCTATTGCTACTCTTACACACACACACACCACAGTTCCCTGAGGCATCCCAACCTGGTGTGTCTGATCGGTGTCTCGCTGGACGAGATGCCTGTGTATCTGATCACCGAGTACATGGCCAAGGGCAGTCTGGTGGAGTACCTCAGATCACGTGGCAGAGCGGTCATCTCCAAGCAAAACCTCTTGGACTTTGCTCGACATGTCTGCAAAGCCATGGTCTATTTAGAGTCAAAGAGCTTTGTACATAGGTAATTGATCTCTCTCTCTCTCTCTCTCTCTCTCACTCTCTCTCTCTCTCTCTCTCTCTCTCTCTCTCTCTCTCTCTCTCTCTCTCTCTCACTCTCTCTCTCTCTCACTCTCTCTCTCACTCACTTGTTCTTATAATTCAGAATTTCATAATTATAATCTACATGTATATCTGTCCCTTTTTCAGAGATTTGGCAGCGCGAAATGTATTGATTTCAGACGAGAGCATTGCAAAAGTGTCAGACTTTGGTCTCACAAAGGATGTATTTACAAACACAGAAGGAACTAAATTGCCTGTTAAGTGGACGGCACCTGAGGCCCTTAGGGAGAATGTAAGTTAGTATAATTATTATTGTATTTTTTTTCAACAAGTAGTGGGGGGTGGTGGTGGTGGGGGGGGGGGGGGGGGGGAGGGAGAAAATTTTCTTGTATCTAGTTGAGTTTGTCCTTATAGATAAAGTTTGTCTACTTACTGCTTACCATAGGAGTCATTTGCTTCAATGTGGTTTATTGTTGTGTTTCTATAGAAATTCTCCAACAAGTCGGATGTGTGGAGTTTTGGAATTTTATTGTGGGAGCTCTACTCATTTGGACGTGTCCCATATCCCCGTGTGGTGAGTTAGAAAATGAAAGAGAGAGAGCTTACATACATGTACATATGTAGTGAATGCATATTAGTGTATATGTATGATGATCATACCCCTCACTCAGAGTGTTGAAGAGGTGGCACAACATGTTGACAGAGGCTACAGAATGGACGCCCCAGATGGCTGCCCCGACAGTGTCTACTCCATCATGAGCGAATGCTGGAAGAAAGATCCTAGCCAGCGCCCAAACTTCACTCGAATTGAAAGACTGTTACATACAGCACATTGAATCGTGATCTGTGTAACACTTTAGAGAAAATATTACAAAGATGGTGGGTGGATGTCACCATGTGACCTGATGGATATTTATTACACAATTTTTACAGATGTGCATGTTCTTCAAGTATGTATCTCTGCGTGTGTGTATGTGTGTGTGTATGTATTATGTGTGCTTAGAGTTGGATTGCACTTTGTAAAGCTATTTTTAATGCCCAGTTTTAATTTATGAGACTGTTGTTGAACTTGGCCCCACATGCATGCACAAGGGGTAAAGAAACCAGTTTGTCTCTGTCATCTGTTGTCTGTCAGCACCTTTCAGTTAGATGCAAAACTATATGTATGAAAATAATTATTTCGCATCAATTTTTTTATCAATAACGATTCGCATTATTTTGCGCATGCTCAGAAGCGACATGAATTAGTCCACGCCCCTTTTACTACACGGTACGCGGTGACCATGCGCGCTATGGGTGCGTACATATGTAGCCTCGTCCCCAGGCCCAGGTCTCCCTCTCCTTTTCTCGATTTTTTTCGCATATAAAATTCGGGATCCGGATGTAGATGGCTGTGATCAGCGATCAAAACTACGCTATCAGTGGAGTAGGAACGGGGGGGGGGGGCCACTGCCCCCCCCCCCCCAATAAACAAATAATCCTTTGTATATGCATTCTTCCAATTCTCATCATTTATCAGACTTTCTTTGCACAAATCTTTACCAAATTACTAAAGTACGACTTTTAGAAAAGGCATATTGTGGTCATAAAATTCAATAATCAAAGCCACACCCACAACCTGTATCTGTGGCACGCGATTGCTTCCTACTCCACTGGCTGTGCCAGCACAATTTTTAATATGATATTGAGCAAAAAAACAAACAATACACTGATTACAATATTATGCATATGCAAATGATGGACATCTCACGATGGATAACAATGATACCAAGGCAAAATCTAGTCTCGCGCAGCCAGACCCTTACGCGGGAGGAGAGGGTCTGGTGACTTGCTATACACGGAGTTGTTCCGCCGTTGCCTACAGACCGGCACCAATCAGATTGCAGCTTTTCTGCGTTGCCATGGTCACGAGTGGGCGCAATAATCGCGCATTGTCATTCAACATCGCGCGCCTAGTGGCGCGGCATGCTATTGGGATGATAGGCAAGCGCGCGCCGCGCAATATAAACCTAACGTGACGTCACGTAAAACGGACAATTATTGCATAATTCCAGCGGGACAACTCTGTGTACAGCAAGTCACCAGACCCTCTCCTCCCGCGTAAGGGTCTGGCTGCGCGAGACTAGGCAAAATCGTGGTTCTTTATCAGAAATAATTGCTAGATCATCTGATATTTTATGCATTCTCTGAACAAAAGGTAGGTCACTAGTACATGAAGGTAACTACATGTACGTACTGGGCTTGGAGGGGGTGTGCCTGGTCTCGTACCCAGCCCGTATCCGCACGCGCGAAAAACGGTCTGGTGCACCAAGTTCAAATACTTGGCCTTGTTCCCCAAAATGAGGAACGTCCAATCAAATTGCAGAATGATTACATCATCACATCGGAATGAAATCGCAATGTACCGCGTGCGCAAGTCGATCGTACCTTGTGTAGAAGCTGGCCATCAGAATGGGAATCCAATAACTGGAAGTATCATTTTAATTGGATTAACATGGTGTGTCATGTGACATGCTCGCTTCCGTCTAGCCCAAGTTAAGTTAAGTCTTTGAACATGGTGCACCAGACCGTTTTTCGCGTGCGGATACAGGCTGGGTACGAGACTAGGGTGTGCCCTGTATCCCCCACCCCTAGATCCGCCCCTGTAACTCCATCGTGTTCAACCGCATGCGCCGAATTATGAGACATTGAGTTGAGATGATCTCTTAGTCTTATCTGACTACCATGCATGTAGCAAATCACCCAGCTGACAGCATAGTAGCCATCACACTATCAACACGACAGCAGCATACTCAGTAAATAGATTGTTATCCGTTCCGCGTACCGTGCGACGTGCGACTTCGATCGGCTCCACCCAACTGGATTGCAATTTGGTACAAAATATTAACATACAGTCTGCCTTGCAGAGCTACTGCTTTAGGCTCCTGGTAAGCTTTCCAGTGCAGAGTATCATGCATAAAATCTAGTAACAGCGATCGCGACCTTACATCTGCACCCCGGAGAAAATTTCGTAGGGGCGGAGCCTTTTTCCTAGTTTCATAAACGGATAGAAACTCCGGGGGGAGGAAGTATCCTTAGACCGCTACCTCCGGGGGGGGGGGGGGGAATTTTACCCGGAGCCCATATTCTATGACACCTAGGATCGGAGCTCCTGGCCTGGCGCATGGCCTATCTATATCCGGTATCCTATCCGGTATCCTATCCGGCCATGGTCGACGGTCACCAGACCCTCTTTCCTTGTGATTGAGGGGTGTGGCGCGCGAGACCAATTAAAACCTCGAGGTCGTGTTAGTGAAGGGTCAAGTTGTCAGTGTTTGTAGCCGTTTTGTGAGAGTTCTCTAGACCTATCAACAGTTGTTATATGAAAGTACGTACCCACCAGAAGCTAGAGACACTTCTATAAACTTAGGTAAGTCCTACTACAAGTATAAAGTGTATACTAGGAAACGGCACGGGTGGCATTGGTTAGTTACATGTGCCTTGTTTAGTTCGTGGCACCCCACACAGTGTAGCCTTAGCTCCACCATTTAATATAGACACAGAAGTATCGTGGGGAGGCTGAAATGGCTGGTTAGACACTCACCTTCACATCTATACCTTCACTTGCTCCTTTGTGTACCAAACTAGTGTGCCATATTAAATTTGCTAGCCAGCCACCCACCATGCACCTGCATGTTTATATTGCTACATACGTACTGGAGTCGAACAGCCACCCACTTAGTAGAATGCCAGCCCCTGAGTATAGTACTATCTGTAGTAGCTACACTAGTATCTGCAACATGTAGCAGTTAGGACTAATGCACTGATAAAAAAAAAGGTCTTAGTTGGACTGCTGTGTGACATAAACCTTGTATAAGTTTCTCCAATCCTTGTGTGGCCATAGTAGCCAGCTGCTATACTTGTAGAATTAAACAGTGAATGAAGTTGTATACATGTTGCATACATGTGCACGTAAGACCCCCACCCCTGTGTCAACATGAAATATTGTTATGGTCACTTTAAAATCCCATGTGATTAAATTTTCAGTGGCCACCATATAAATTAATCTCCTGTGCTCCCGTACGTGATGGTTCACGACCCACTATGATACTATAGACTGTAGTGTATGTGCATACCTTCAAAGAAACTGCCACACAACTACACACCTGCTTTGATCTGGATATACATTCTTGTTGGACTTTATGCATAGTGGAAATGTATTGCTGATGTAACGATACCCTCCTTAATAATCAGAGCTGCCCCAATGTTGACCACAATAGAAAGATTCCATGGTATTGTCATCTACGTAGCTAACATGTATGCAGTCCATACATGTATGTACATGTATAGTGATATGTTGTGTCACATGTACTGTGTGTATTATTCATTTATCTGGTATCAGTTTTGGTATCAATAATCCATCCATTGGCTGGTATAAGGTTGCACTATCATACTGTGTACACCGTGGTCCCCTCAGTTTTGGGTTTAATCCAATGTGGGTGCCTCCTATAGAGTGGGTAGCAGTCTGCTGGTCACTGTTTACTCACCAGTGCAGTCATTCTTTAATATCTGGTGTGTGTGTTGCAATACGATCATAGAGAAAACACCACCCAGTGTACACACACAGTGTATGTGTACATACACTAGTGTACGGGTATGTATATAGTGAGGTAGTAGGCATGTATTATGTATATTATGGTGTTTGGGTATCGATTTTGTTGCTGAAATTTGAAGTGTTAGATCGTCCAAAAGCATAATAATTGTTTTGTGTTGTGCTAGGTAGGCCAGTATACACAAATGTAGTCTAATTGTTCACCACAATATTACATGTATGTAATAGAGAAGACCAGAGATGCTTAAAATGCCAGCATATTTTTGCTCTGTAGTTAGTAGTATTCTAATCCTTGCAACAAAGGTAGTCTCAATTAAGCAACCTGCCGTTGTGTGTGTGTGTGTGTGTGTGTGTGTGTGTGTGTGTGCATGCGTGCGTGCGTGCGTGTGTGTGTATGTAGAAGCCGCACAGCTTTTGGCTTCACTTTTTTCCCCCACACACTAGTGTGCCTCAGTTCATAGTGCAGATGCAGTACGTACGTGTACAAAATGTACCACTGTCCCTTAATTTCCAAATTCATTCCTGCATGTTTCATGTACCTGATGACTTGCCTACATACATGTATGCACACACGAAATAAACAACGAGGATGTCCCTTTTAATCAGGACACTTCAAAGTGGCGTCCATAATAGACTCAGTCATGTGTCCACTTACACATTAAGTAAGAACTTTTGCCAATTTATGTTTCCCATTTTGAGTCATGTTTTTCCCCTCTGGCCCTTTCTTCTTCCTATAGTCTGTCTAATTGCATCCACTGGTGTTTTATGTACACAATTGTTAGGGCTGCCCCTCTTGGTTGTTTTTTTAAGGTGTTTTTCATCTGTAGAGCAAGTTTAAAAGGAAATGGGTGCATTACAGCAAGTGTTTCTCCTACATGTACACTTAATTAAGCGCTTGTATAATATATCTTGACTGCTGTAGGGTAAATGTAGCTATTATGGTACTGGTATATTATTCTATAGCTATGTATGTACACACACGATTTGTTTATCAAGCAGTGGTAGCACACACACACATACACACACACACCATGATTATGGGTGAGCAATGGAGTGCGTGTATTTCTTATTAGTGCACACCTTCCTCCTCCCATACTGTGCCATACATATTCATCTTGTGTAAGTGTGCTACAGTGCCAGTGTACATGATACATGATACAAGTAGTCTCCATATTGCAGTCTACTATGTAAATTGATAGTCATATCAACTAGCTGTGCTGCGTAATGACTATGTTCTTGGTGACTAAGCTTATATATTACTTGGGAACAGCACTATTGAATGCTGAGTGTATCCATGTAGCCAAACATTTGCCATGTGCTCTGTGGATTCCGTGGGCTCGATGGAATTTACAGTCTGCATTGTGTAACAGAAACCACATTATTACCATGCCACTGTGGTGAGCAATGTGTAATGTTGATAGTTGAAATATTCTAGTGTGCTTGAATGTAATATTATGATATTGACAAAATATACAACATGTCTCTAAAGAGGACACTTTGTTCAATATCCTAGCTACAGAAAGCTTTACAACACTTCCCTTATAATGAGGACGCTTTCTGTTATCAGGACATGTTACTTTCCCAAGGGTGCCTGCAATAGAGAGGTACACTGGCTGTACTCAACAACATTGTGTAGTAGCCTATACATGTAGCTGCCTAACAGGAATACATGATTGCAGTGATTGTAGAACTGTGCACATTTTAGTTGGCCTAAAAAAGATTTTAGCGATTTCCTAAGACTACCTGTACTATACATGTATGTCCTTTACCAGTGCAGTCAACAGTATACAGTCATGTATCTGACTTGATGATCTGACTATGCACATGTACTTGTACTTGTACATGTCCTGAAGCACTTTAGTACATGTACATGTACATGTACAAGTACAGGTGCACACATACATGTACATAGTTATAATAATAATAGCTTAGCTGTAGATGGGAAAGAACAGCTCAGAATATGGATGCACCTCTACCTTTGTGTGCACATGTACTTTTATCAACACATATACATATAAGTTAGTCCATGATCACAGCCCCATAGCTGTATATATATATATATACTTAAATCATACTTGTAACAAATGGTGCAACCTGATTGGTCCACTCACATCATCTATTCCACATAAAATCCCATGTAACTCCATAAAAAACCTTGTACCTCACATAAAAACCCATGTTTATGATTGCCTGTGGCAACATACTGATTAATACGATAGTAACAGAGAGTTATGCATAATAAAATATAGCTAATGGAGCCGCGAAGAGACTCAGCTCTAGCCTCGTCCCCAGGTTCCCCGATCTTTTCAACGTATGCACGAGAAAAGAGGGGGAGCCTGGTACGCGAAATCACGTGAGGCGCGTTATAAATAATTAATTTGTTGGAACGTGGGCGAGTAAAACCGCAACATTTTAAACTCGGAGAAAAGTTTCAAGATTGGTCGAACGAACACTAGCGAGGTGACTTCGCTGTAGTTTAGCTAGCATACTGCTGTTCTAGAACAGTCAGGACTACAACTAGATGACTACAACAATCGATTATTGGATGGCTAGCCTTTGACTTGACGGTGGCAGGTCGAACCACCTCCAATAGCGAGAAGCTCTTGTAAAATCACTTCCGATCGATAGTTACGGCACCTCAGCCCATCGCCACATCGCTTGCCCTGCCAATCCTGTGTTTCTTTACCTTCAGTACGTTCTCTGTGGTGCACTATCAATATGCAATAGAAGTGCGCATGACGTACCAACCGCCTCACCCACACACGATACTCACCCTTCGCCACCCTTCGCCCCTGAACGACACGCACGTGACGTCGCATACCAGGCCCTCTTGCTTTTCAGCATGTAACATTGAAAAGCTGGGAATGGGGCTGGGGACGAGGCTAACTCAGCTCAATATCCAGGTCGAACTCACTCGCCATCTTTTCTTCAAGTTTCTTTGTTTACAGATGCTATGGTTACTAGGTTAATTGGCCTTGGTTATGGCCGCACCGCTAAGCTTGAGTGCACGTGCCGTATGATCTAAACTGGTTAGACACTGTTTAGTCAGTTTCTACGTGATTTAGAAATCCTCAGGGCTCCGTAGAACCCTCGCTTCGCTTGGGATTCTACGTACAGCCCTTCGGTCTTCTAAATCATGTAGAAACCTCCTAAACAGTATCTAACCTATATACATGTATGTACATGCACGGTACCTCCATAATGCAGACACATGCTTTTTATGTGTGCATGTTTGTGCTGGCTACGATTATACATAATAATATTATACGTTAGGGTATTGGAATGCTGTTACATGTGTAAAATCGACAAAGGAAGTTTGCATATGATATTGCTAGTCATATTGTGCATCATCTCCTTATAAGGTCAAGCTGTTAAGCGGTACATTTACAATGTACATGGCCAAAATTGATGAATCACCACATGTTGATAGGGGACAATCCGTTGTATTATGTCATGTATCCTGTACATGATGGTACATACATGTGAATAATCATACTACATGAAAACGTATTTCTTGTCCCCTCTGTTTCTTCTTTTAAGTTAATACTGAAAGTTGAAAGGGAAGCCCCTGGAAAAGGCAACAATGTTCACATACATGCTTTATAGCTGTACTGTAGATCTGGAAATTTTTGTGTTATGAAACTTTCATATGATAAATTTTCGTATTGAAAAATTTTCATAGGAACGACCCCTTATCACGTTAATGTTAATAGTGCGCATGTGTTTTATTTTTGTAGATGCCATCGACTACAAAAATATTTTTACAACAAAAATTTCCAGATTTATGGTATGGTATGATAGTTCAAGGCTTGGATGGTGCTTTAGCATTCTTGATAGCAGCCAAACTGTAACTGGAGCACCACAGAACCTTCACCCCATCTACATGTACATATATCAGAGTAGAGTGCTCTCTCCCTCTCTCTCTCTCCCCTCCTTCCTCCTTCCCTCCCCCCACTTTCTCTCTCCAGCTCAGTGTTTACCTTAAATCAGCATACACAGTTTGTTTTTCACAATCACTGCATTGATAAATAAATGCATAGCCCTGGCAGAACGCACCATGTGTTTGTGTGTGTATACTAGTACTATTGTATGTGTACGTAGATGTAAAGCTAAGCCACTTTCTCTATACGCAAATGTAGTAGTTGATTTTTCCAGTCGAAGAATCGTAAACTCTCCAGCATAGTTTCACTATGTACATGTGCTTTTGTATATTATGGGAAATATCAATGTCTTGTTCTTTTTATTGCACATACATGTACATGTACACCATATCTTGTATAGCTACATGTACGTGTACATTGTGTTTTCCTGTACATGTACATATGCCATATAAGTACGTACATGGTACACATGAGTGTGTGATCATTCCCTCATTCCAACTTTCTACTTTTTTTTTCTTCTGCAGGCTATAATCGTACTTCTTGTCAACTGTCAATTATTGCATCATATCGTAATAATTATACAGTATAAAAGTAAGCTGTTCGGTTCAGTTTGTCCATTCAGTCACTTACCGTGCTGTGCTGTGCTGGAGGCTTCATTCTAGTTGCCAAGACCACTCCCTAGGCTAGGCATAGTCTATCGATGTAGGTCTACATTAGCAAAAAAAGTGAAGTCAGTCTAGCAGCCAAGTTTCCAACAGCTGTTTCTTCCTAGTTTGGAAGTTGGACAACTTGCCTAGTTAACCTTTGACCTCACCTGGGGACCTGGAGTGAGTGTGCAAGTCAGAAATTTTGTTATTTTCTCGAAGACTGAAAAAAGAGCGAATCAAGGGATTTTCCCACTCTACTCATAGGGGCAACAGAAAGAGAGAGAGAAGAAGTTGGCGATATCAAGATGGCAGCAGGCTCAGGGCATCAAGGTTTCGTAGCTGGCACTGAGTGTGTGGGCAAGTTCAACTTCATTGGATCTGCTGCACATGTGAGTTAAATTAATTATATCACATACAATGTACGTATAGTATGGTAGATGGTCATACGTATAGTATGGTGTAGTAGGTGATGCATGTACATAGCATTTGTACCATGTATATCACACATGCGTGTGCGTGTTAGCTCTAAAATTAATGATCAACATTGTGGGGTGTGCATTTATTAGAATAATTCTTGGTTATATTAGTATTGTACATATAAATCTGTCGCATTAAGTTTGCTAAAACAATATTTGCCGTTTACCTTCTTAGCTTGTCAATTCACACTGTTAGTTTAACACGTATTACAACCATGCAATACACTGTACTTACAAAATCAAGTGGCACCAATTGCATACTGTGCACCCGTATTGCATTTATATAAGTGCGCCTACTTGCTCTGTGCACATCATAGATTTAAGTGGTTTGTGGATTTGGGTCATTTCTTGTCCATTGGTGTGTATAGAGTTTTGGCTTTTGGTTGATGGGGTCTGCTAGCTTGCTGTTGTAGGGCCTCTGTGGGAGGATCGAGGATCCTCAGAGTGCACAGTGTAAGGGGAGGAGAAGTGGCAGGATCGCTCTCAGTGACCTCGTTTCATCATCAGACTACCCTGTGACATCTATACTCATCTCGTGGCCGATAATTTGCCTATAAAAATAGTTAAATTTGTGCATGAAACATTACAATCTACATGTAGGTAGTCGTCTACGTGCACAAATAGCATATCCTTGTACATGTATTTGTGCTCTTGTCAGCACACATGTCCTGTTCTAAGTGAAAGTCTGACAGTTAGGTGTCCTATTCCCTTCCTACCCCTTTGCCTATAGGGCCCACATAATTATTTGTATCATGCACATGAACACATTATACTGCTTTAGTCAGTCCTCTGTGGACCAAACTCATGTTACATATTATGGTACACACACACACACACACACACACACACACACACACACACACACACACACACACACACACACACACACACACACACACAGTGGTGTGCTTGTAGAATTTGACAAGGATTGCTCTTGTACCCAAATCTCTGCTTTATACGCAAACATTTATAAATCAATATTTACCGTCACCTGTACGTACATGTGTGTGATCGTGAGGGTTTGGTCAATGATGTAATTTGGGCAACCGTAGCATAAATGTATGTTAGCAAGTCTGATGTCTGTGGGGGGGGAGTTGCTCCAGATATCTGATGTATAGGCACTATCAGGTATACATGTATACTGCCACTATGACGCTTGCTATTGTAGCCACACCCACTTTAGTGTGTATGCGCTAATGTGTATGCGCATGTGTGCACTTGATTGAGCAACCAAATGATCCCTGTGTGTACACATGCATGAAGATGCACATACGTACACAGCCTGTGTACACGACTCCCACCCATACTGTGGCATATGAAGCAGCTACATGTAGTTCACAATAAACAGAATCCAATGAATACGATTAAACAGTCAGTGAATGCTGGATGGTGTAAGCGTACACTGTTGTTGTACACATCTAGAACATCACCTCTGCTTGCATACATAGTGCTAGTGCAGCGAAGCCAAACCTTTTATAGGGATGCTAGCCACATCATTTATTCGTAGTAAGTACACTTCTTTGTTGCTCTCTTTCCATAAAAGGCTCAATCTTTGACATGGCCTGTTTGGCATAGGCTTCTGTTGTGGGTGGGGGAGATAGCTATGGTATGTGCTAGGCTACGAGCACAATAAAAGGCCTCGCCTTCTCCTAGCTTGTTGTTTACTGGCAAGCAAAGCTACCTGTAACTCTCTGGTTTGGGTTTGCGAGATAAAGAGAGAAAGGAGAGAGAGAGAGAGAGAGAGAGAGAGAGAGAGAAGGAGACTTTCTTTGTGACGTAGCTTCAACTATCTCAGGTAAAACTGTCTGTGTTATTCTGAAGTAATCAGTAGTATATAGGACATGTAGCTTTATCAGGCAGCTTATGAATGGCTGCTGAACTTCTATACAGCACTGTATATTGGCCTCGCCTATCAACCATGGTTGTACGTCTTTAGTTATATGTGTATGTGTGTGTATGTATATGTACATGTAGCTACACAACTCTAGAACATGACTAGTTATGATTCTGTAAGACTCAACAATAGAAACTGTGTCTAATACTACATGTTCCCTATATTATGTGTGTACTCCTAGCTAGAATTCTGTATACGGATCAGTGCCATTGAAACAGTTTATAAAGATTTGCCACACAGGGTAAGAGTTCCCCACGTAGACTTTGCCCTTAATTGTGGTTGAAGTTGCCTAGAGAGAACTATATTTGCTGTTTTAGTTTTATCTTGTCGGGTAAACCTGGCCCTTTTCGGAGTCAATTTTGTTGGAGATGGCCTTTCTCTTATAAAAATTAATATGACATGACTACTTCTCAGTTATTGTCATTTGGGAGGAAAGTATTTCCAGAACTCAAAACATACACACACATCACAAATTTTCCGTTGTTTGTACAGACTTGCATGATTACACCACAAACTTTACATAAATAGTACATGTACAATATTATGCAGTATTTGTATTATGAACATAATGTTAGTTTTTGAATTTTTGTGCATACCAATGCACACAAATATAATGTTAACAAAATTTTCCAGATTTACAGTACGTTTTGTTTTATTGTTTGTGTATAGGATCTTCCATTTAAGCGTGGAGACACTCTTGTCATCATCAGTGCATCCAAGGATCCAAACTGGTATAAAGCTCGGCGTTCTGACGGCCTGGAAGGAATGATACCATACAACTACGTCCAGAAGAAGTCGGATGCTGCCGCTCCCCCTCACCCTCACTCAGCCCGACCCTCGGCAGCGGCGGGTGCAGTACACACACAGAAGAAAGAAGTCACATTACAATCCATGCCGTGAGTGGTAGTAGTACAATGTAGATATACTATATGCACCTAGGCAGATACTGTAGATTATGAATAAATTAATGAGAGAGAGAGAGAGATACCCCTTTCGCAAAAAGCATCCCATGAATGCGTGAAAACGCTGCAAAGTTGAGGTCTGATTGACAGTGTAGTGTGGTTGATCAGTCAGGTCCCTGAATTTCCATTTCCTTTGATGTGTGTATGGGGAGAATCCAAACGCTTTGATGTGGCCAGAGGCACTGCCTGAACTACACTCTCCCATCATACGTACCTTGAGTTTTGTTTGGGGAGAACACGGGCTCTGACATGTACTAAAATTCCTTTGTGTTCTAGTGGTTGTTGAAAATGAAGAAGCAGCCCAACAGGTGGTGATTACTTAGATGATTATACACACACAGGAATGTGCTTTTATATACCAAAAGTTGTGTACACTCAGTAAAAAAAATAACAAGGAGGGAGCTTTAATGGTGTGTATTTTACTTCAGCCAGTGTGCTTTCTCACTACAAGTTATTGTTAGGGAGCTTTAATAGTATGTGTGTTTCTTAGCTGAAGCCAGGGTAGTGTGCTAAGTGTATCTCACTACAACTTGTGCAGTATGTTGCAGTATGCTATCCATGAGCTAGGGAGCTTTATTGGTGTGTGTGTGTGTGTGTGTGTGTGTGTGTGTGTGTGTGTGTGTGTGTGTGTGTGTGTGTGTGTGTGTGTGTGTGTGTGTGTGTGTGTGTGTGTGTGTTTCTAGGCCGAAGCCATTTCTAACTACAGGTTATACAGGATATGCATGTGTACTTGTTCTTTCCATGAGTTTATGTACATGTGTATGTAACGCTACAAGCCACAAGTATGGACACTTGATTTTGTGCTGCCTACTGTAGCTGACATTTTGGCTCCTTGCTTAGCTACCTAATTTGTTCTGCCCTTGTTACGTGAAATATTAACTAACCATAATGGGTAAAAGATTTGTGAGGAAGAATGGCAACTCTTTTAAAGCAGATGTTTGTGTGTGTGTGTGTGTGTGTGTGCATGCGTGCATGTACATGTGTGTATGTGTGTGACACACTAATGTACAAAACTTGCAATGACCGCAGTATTGTTGATCAGGGATGTACTCATTACCCCAGTGCTGTATATGCACAGTTTATATTCATATTATACTGCGCCTATCTCATCGTGCTGTAGCTATGAGTATCAGTGTATATTTCTAGCTTTCATCTGTGAAAATGGTATCCTGTTTTAGTAGCTGGAAGCAGCTGGAAGCTCTACGGTGATGGTTCAATTTCATGTACATGTGCCTGTAGTTGGTAGTAGAATGTACATGATGGAGTAGTGACAGTGATGCTATGCACACATAATACTGTACATGTATGAGTATACTTGCATGTATATTATTTTGTTGCGTCGGTTTTACAAGTATTTTTTGCTGACTCTGCAGTTGGTTCCATGGCAACATCAGTCGTGACAAGGCAGAGGAGATGCTTGGAAACAAGACAAATGGTTTCTTCCTCGTCAGAGAGAGTCAGAACTACAAGGGAGACTACACTCTGTGTGTGAGGTAAGTAATACACAATGGTAGCACAATAGTGTTATTATTTGAACACTGATTGACCGTTTATGTATGTGTACATATACCACCCCTAGTTCTCAAGGCTAACCACTTACAGCTAGTAACCTTGTGCCCACACTCCTTGAAAAGAGAGCCTGGGCTATGAGGCTACTACATCTGGCAGCTATCAACACAGATACGAATGGGGTGAAGGGTCTGTGGTGCTCTAGTACAGTTCGGCTGCTATCAACATGGACATGAGTGAATGTTAAATGAAGCCCCATCCATATCAGGCTAAGCCTTGAACTATCATGCGGCTATGCCCTAGTTTTGCATGGTGTGCCTGAGCAAGTACTGCATGTGATGGTTCCACTAAGTTTAGGATTGAATGAACCTTTATATACGCGACTCCATTCTTTTTTTTCCTCTTCATCCTTGTTCTACATTGTACATGTAGATATGATAGAAAAGTGGAACACTATCGTGTTCGGAGGGATGACAGAGCCTGGGTGACAGTAGACGATGAGGAGTACTTTGAAAACTTATTCAAACTTGTCGAGGTAAAACTAACAATACAGACTACATGTACATACCTTATACATGTAGGGCAGTTGCTACCACTTGTGCTGTTATGTATGTACAAGATCTTATGGTTGCTTCAACATTTCACAGCACTATCAGAAAGATGCTGATGGTCTTTGCTGTCGACTCAAGCACTCCATTGATAAGACCAAAGACGTGGAGTTTGTTGTCAGCATGTCTGATTTCAGAGACAGTATGTGTTAGTCACCTATTCAAAATTGCTAGAGATGAGTCTTTCTTTTCCACATGTAGGAGGCTGGGCAATACCAAGAAAAGACTTGATTAAGAAGAGTCCCATTGGAAAAGGAGAATTTGGAGGTAAGAGAGAGGGAGACCGAGGGAGAGAGAGAATCTGTTACTGAGTGACTTTTTCTTTGCAGAGGTGTGGTTAGGAGAGTATCAAGGTAGCAAAGTGGCCATCAAGATGCTGAAGGATCTTCGTGATGCCAAGGCTAGCCAGCTGTTCTTACGAGAAGCTTCTGTCATGACGTAAGTCAGTCCATTTACTTTGCGTGCATGGATGTAGCTATTTTAACTGAAAGTATGGTACATGTACTTCATTGCCTATTGCCTGTTGCTACTTGTACCACATACACACCATAGCTCCCTGAAGCATCCCAACTTGGTGTGTCTGATTGGTGTCTCGCTGGATGAGATGCCTGTGTATTTGATCACCGAGTACATGGCCAAAGGCAGTCTGGTGGAGTACCTCAGATCACGTGGCAGAGCGGTCATCTCCAAGCAAAACCTCTTGGACTTTGCTCGACACATCTGCAAAGCCATGGTCTACTTAGAATCAAAGAGCTTCGTACATAGGTAAATGATTATCTCTCCCTCACTCTCACTGTTTTCATTATCTACATGTATATACGTCTGTGTATCTGTCCCTTTTTCAGAGATTTGGCAGCACGAAATGTTTTGATTTCAGACGAGAACATTGCAAAAGTGTCAGACTTTGGTCTCACTAAGGATGTATTTACAAACACAGAAGGAGCTAAGCTGCCTGTCAAGTGGACAGCACCTGAGGCCCTTAGGGAAAATGTAAGTTGCATATCCTACTGTATTGTATTGTCATACTTAGGGGGTGGGGCAGTGGATATGTAGTCTTATAGGTTTGGCTACTTACTGCTTACTATTGGAGTGATTTACATGTACGTGCTTGAATATTTTATAGAAATTCTCCAACAAGTCAGATGTGTGGAGTTTTGGAATTTTATTGTGGGAGCTCTACTCGTTTGGACGTGTCCCATATCCCCGTGTGGTGAGTTGGAAAGAGAGGGAGAGAGACAGTATAGATGATTGTACATGTGTGTACATTGAATACTTATATAGAATAATATGTACATGTGCATAAAATGCTCGCGGAGTTACTCTTTTATGATGATCAAGTCATCAAGTGATCATTTGTTATTCTTTGTTATGATGATCTCTCCCCCTTCCCTCCCCCAGACCGTTGAAGAGGTGGCACAGCATGTAGACAGAGGCTACAGAATGGACGCCCCAGATGGCTGCCCCGACGGTGTCTACTCCATCATGAGTGAATGCTGGAAGAAAGACCCCAGCCAGCGCCCAAACTTCACTCGAATCGAAAGACAGTTACAGCACATTAAATCGTGATCCTTTGTAACACTTTAGAGAGAACTTACAAAGATGGTGGGTGGGTGGGTTGGTGTGTGACCTGGTGGATATTTATTACACAATTTCCCCTTCACAGATGGTTGGTGTAATGCATGTCCTTTATGTATGTGTGTGTGTGTGTCTGCATGTGTACCAAGAGTTGATATTAAGCTTGTACTTTGTAAATTTTTTGTTGGCAACAGTTAATGACTAACTTTCATTGCATTTTTAATTTATGAGACTGTTCTTGAACTTGGCTAGCAGCAAAATTCTTTTTTTTTTCCTATGAGAAAGGAGTATCATCACAACACCAAACATGTTTTGTTTATTATCTTTTTCCCCTCCCCACGATATGTTTGCTGTATGTGTGTATGTGTATGATGTATTTATGGCTGTGTATGTTGCATTTATGGAGAGATATGTATGCCTAGTGAATTCAATTATTGTGTGTTGAAGTTGAACTATGCTGAAGTGAATTTATAACGTGATTCGCGATCGATATGGCGATGCGTACGTAGCATGTTGCATGTTGGAGCGCATGCGCAAACGGTGTGGTGGGCGTGACGATCACGTGATCGGTTACCAGCCCCTCCCTCACATGTACATACGGAGGTGCTCCCCTGCGTGTTGCTAGCTGACCTCAGAGAGATGGCTTTCTGCACTAACTTCTTTGTTCTTGTTGGATACTCCCTTGCACTGGTATTAGCAGCTCCTGAAAGTATTAACAAGGCAGAAGATCAATGCTGCGTCAAAGTAGATACCAATACCAGGCAGATGATTGATGCAACAGGTTAGATATTACCAATCTCAGATCTTCAAGCTACATAATAGATCAACAGAAATTCGTTCTATTTACAACTCCAGGTCGGGCCAGGATATTTCATGGTGTCAATGTTGTAAGTTGTTAATTTTTGACAGATCTTGATATGCTTTTTAATAATTATCAAGTAGCAATTCTGATGCCGATGCTCCGCTCTCTACTGTATGTTTCAGGTATACAAGAGCTTTCCCTTCTACCCCAGCAATGGCTCCTTTGATGCTGAATACTCCTTCAACAGTGATGACATAGCCATGCTAGTGGAGTATGGATTCACTGTGGTCAGGCTCTACGTTGCTTGGCCTGGAGTTGAGCCTTCTAAGGGTGGCTATAATACCACCTACCTAGATACACTCTACAAAATTGTTGACCAGCTGGGAAGGTCGGGTATCTACACTATCCTGGACTGCCACCAAGATCTCTGGTCACCCAAGTTTTGTGGTATGCAAGACTCTTGCATTTATTGGTCACTAATATTTTTATGCTCTTCTATTGCAGGTGAAGGAGCCCCTGATTATGCAGCTCTGTACATGAATCGTACAGTCAAGCCACTTCCATTCCCAGAACCCATTCCATCACTGACTCCATACAAGCTTGATCCAAATACTGGGTATGTTTAAACGTTTACAGTAAAACTGTGTATAAGATTGTGTTATGCCATTTTGCATTCAGGTATCCATCCAGAAATGACTGTAACAAACACTCGTTCTTTACTTATTACTTTTCTGATGCTGTGGGAAAATCATGGTATATAGGCCTGAAATAAAAAGAAGCTTCTCATTAGCTCTTGCTTAAATCATGTAGGCAGAGTCTGTATGACAATGAACAGCAGATTCAGGATCACTTTGCCCAGTTCTGGGCCCAGGTAGCACAGCGATTCAAGGACAATCCATACGTCTTAGGCTATGAGCTTCTCAATGAACCCTGGGCTGGGGACATCTACAGACATCCTGACCACTTCGAACCAAGTAGATGCAATAATCAAATTATAATAGTCAGATTTGCTCTGAATCACACAATTTGCATTTTTTAGGTGTTTCAGATCCTAAGAATCTGATGCCAATGTACAAGAAGCTCCACTCTGCCATACGGGAGGTTGATGATCGACATGTTATCCTGTTTGAGCCTACAATCATAATCACAAGTGTAAGCATAACTTATACATGCATACAGTGCAAAAGCTGCACTATTGCTATGTTTGGAATACACAATCATAATAATTTTGACAGCTGCCAGTGAAGTCATTTGCTGAGAGTGGTCTGACCTCTGGACCAGGTGGACAAGAATACAATGATAGGTATTATTGCTAATTTCTCTCTAAAAGACTTTGTATCTTTGGATTAACTCAGATGATATCATTGATAATGTGCATAATAAGCATTATAATTATAAGCTTACACTCTGAATGCAGGCAGATTCTTTCTTACCATATCTACTGCATCTTTTTGGACAGTGATGGACAAGTGAGACTATTAAAGCTCAATTGAATTAATTTTGATAACTATTCATTGCTGACTGTTTAGCCACGCAACACTCGTTTCTGTGACGCCAATGACAAGACTGTGATGGAGATGAGAATGGCTGATGCCAAGAGATTGGGAGTGGCAGGGTTCATGACAGAATGGTAAGCTAGCTGATCAAGACTCAGCTCAATCAAACCCTATTTAAGAAAAGAAAACAGTATTAATGGGTTTGACATTTATCCAATTTTCTTAATGTAGGGGTGCATATGATAACACTACAGAGCCTGGTACACGGCCTTATGAAGATGGCCTTGAACTCACAGTAAGCTAGAAAATAAATATTATATTTTTGAATGACTCTTGTTTGTTTTTTTCCTCAGGATTTGGCAGATCAGCATCTGCAATCGTGGTCTTATTGGCAACTAAAAGGGTACATAAGTACTATACTGTGTAGCAACAGGAGAACCACTCTCAATTAAACTTTATGCAAGGTTTGGAGACTTCACCACTCAATCAAGTACAGCTGAGGGTCTCTACTATTCCAATGGTACTCTGCAGGCATCAAAACTTAAGATGCTATCGAGGACATATGCTCAGGTATAGACTTTTCCATAAAGCGCCAGCATTGAGCAACTTGGTAGTGGAATATTTAAGTTTTGGACTGCGTAATTATAACATGCTGATTTGACTGTTTCACATTATAGGCAGTGTCTGGCCGTTACATCAGTCAATCTTTCAATCCTGACAATGGTAATTTCTCCTTGATCTTTGTTGCTAGCATCTCTTTGGCTCCTCAGCCCACCATCATTTACCTAAACGAAAAATTCTATTACCCTAATGGATACAACGTGAGGTAACAAAATTTATTAAAAGTTGAATCAGCCAATGATCAAATTTAGTAGAAAGCAATTTCAGACATGAGGTCCTTCAGTCAGCTGCAAAATGCTAGCTATTTCTTATTACTGATTCTCTTGCAGTATCAATCCTGAAGGTGCTGCAAAGTACACTACCAGCCACAATCAAGTTGAAGTTTCTTTGATGCCCTCAGCCATAAACGATGGACAGGTCAGTCGATATCAGGCTTTTCAGAGCATCAGTAATTTTTACTTCCGTTATTAAATTGCAGTATGTCACTGTGGAAATCAAGCAAAGAACACTGTAGAATCTGTTTTGCTAAAAATGGTTTAAACATTAATACTTGGCAATGCAACAGGGGGTGGGGCTAGGCTAGGCTTGTATCACGTGTAAAAAAAATTGGCGCTTTAAATAGGAGATCCAGAACACACCGGTTGAATCGGGGATTAGGATGGCTGGGATCGATGAAGGAGTGGTGCAAGTAAGGGCCGATGATGAAGATGAATTCACAGAAGGTGGGCTAGTATTTACGCTTACTGTAAATGCAACAGTCTTGGGGGTCAGTGGTACCCGGACTGACACGAGCTATTCCAATCGAGCATGCTGGTTTTCGTCAATAATAGATGCAGTGGAGGCTCTAAAGAGCAAGGTGACTCGGAAAAAAGGGCGAGGCTTTGGAGGTGAGAGCTTAGTATTTGAAGACATCAAACAGTTTGGTGTGCTCTATTTAGAAACACGCTCATGATCCAACCTAATTTGAATAGACGCTGGAGCTGGTTATCAAGGCCAATATGAGTCCATTGATGATCACGATGACACCCAAGGACCAATGAGATGTGAGTTAAACAAAATAAAATGTGTCGGGTCTTCCCTTGTCTCATCAGTAACCATGTTTTTTTTTTCAAGCAACTGACACACTAAGCAGAAAAAAAAATTTGTCCAGAAAGTACATCTACATGCATCCAATTCCTCCCCCCCCCCCCCCCCCACACACGCTTGTAGCTACACAATACTATAGATAATTTCCAGCTAGGAAATAACCTTAAAAAGATCATTTAGTGTCTTTAAAATTATACCAGATGCTTTTATTACATCGTTAGCTACGTTCTGGTTTTTGTTCCAGCTTCATAGCTGCTTTCAACACCAGGATACAGTTGATCAATATCTAAGCATATACCAACTATTACAGTATAGCTACTATATACATATTTTCTTGTAGCTGTTGAGGGATGGATTGTTTTCATGAGCAACATACACGAGGAGGCACAGGAAGATGATATTCACGACCTCTTCTCAGAGTATGGAGAAATCAAAAACATACACTTAAATCTTGACCGACGTACTGGATTCTTGAAGGTACAATTCTACACGTTTACACTTTAAATTCTTCCCACCATGCTCTTGACACAAAAAAAGTTATTTAGTGTTTTATGACTCGTGAAATAATATTATGTACATTAATTTTGCTAGGGGTATGTGTTAGTGGAATATGAGACCTACAAAGAAGCTAATTCGGCTGTGGAGAAACTAAACGGTACAGACTTCCTTGGTCAAAGAGTGACCGTAGACTGGGCTTTCATCAAACCAAAGGAGAGAGGAGGAGGAGGAGGAGGGAGAAGGTGAGAGAGATCCCTTGCAGAGATTTATCATCACATGCCATTTCACTCTTACATTGATTTGTAGGACTGGAAGACGGTGATTCTACACATTCTACAGAATTTATCATGTACCCAAGAATTAAAAAAAACAGCTACAATAATTTATACGAAATTAATATTAACATCACTCTACTACTATTAATATTTATCTAGTTCTGTCTTCATCACTCTTTCGAGCTTCCTTTTTTGCTTGTATTCTGTGCAATAAAATTTAATGCACAACAGACCAACATAGTCATACATTCACATAAAGAGACATGAAAATGTTACTGTACCTCATTTCAATGGAGATGTGGTTGGGGTCATCTTTACTGTGATGTATGACAGCCCCATGATCAAGTTGGTATTTACACAAGGCCCTCAATGGGTGTACAAGTACCTGCATTGTTCAAGAAGGCATAATTGACCACAACATAACTAAACTTGCCTCATCCCCCGTGCCACTTTCAACTTCAAAATGCGAACAGTACACTTGGAAGAATGCTGGGTGTGGCCTGGGGGACAAAGTTGACAATAATGATTTACATCAACAATGGTAGGGTCTCCCTCCAACCACGCCAATGCATGTGCTACACACTCCAACGTTGAGAGGCAGTGTTTTGTAGGTTGTGTGCGAATCACGTACTCGCTCTTGGAGTCCACACTCAGTTTTACCTAGAAAACACCAAATACACTATGTCTTCTGTGATAAAGAGAGAGGGGGAGACACAGAGAACACACTTGTTTGATGTGGTGTAGTTTTGGATTACCAGTGAACATTGCCTTAGCCTGAGCCCAGGTACCATCGAGCACAATGAGAGCAGCATCATCAATGGATCCGATTGGCTCTCCTGGAACATGCTTCAGATCTAAAGCTACAATCATCATAGAGAAGAGAGGCAGCTAATTAACTAAGATTCCCCATGCTTTCCTTCACTAATTACCTCACGTGCATGCGCAAGGGGTAAAGTAATCGGTCTGTCTGTCTGTCTGTTGTTGTTGTTACCATTGTCGTTGTCCACAGAAAATCGGCAAATCTTGAGACGTAGGTGTCACAGTGAGCAGTTAGTGTTGTCAAACAGTCAGAATCATCGATAAAATGACTCTTCTTTGCTTCTAAGTGCTAAACAAGGGCCACGAATGCTAGAAATCGTGATTTTGATCGGCCATGCATATTAACCACACCTAGTCTAGTACTGCATACATTATGTATAAATGCAGTTTCGATTGCGCATGCTCAAGCTCAATTTAGGTAAGGGTCGTTGAGGCACAAATATGGGTACTACTATGGTAGTACTCTGGCTACCATATGGCATGGCAGGCCTGATAACCATAACTCACTCTGAATAGCCAACATATTATTATGGTTCTAAAGTGACTACTGTAGGCTTAAGCTAGGTTCACAATATATACGCAAGCGGCTGCGTTACCATGCGTCAAGGGGATTTCGTACAATTATCACGCAACTTATATCCGCTATAAACTTGTGGCAGGTGCGATCTGACGCGTCTACTGGTGCGTCAGCAACGCAGGAATAGAAATCAATCCTATCCTTGTGTTTGAGCATTGCGTCAAACACGCATCGTGCGTTTTTGCCATATTGTGAACTAGGCTTTATTCTTCATGGAAATCAATGGTCAAGATGGTGACAGAACTTTATGGTACACTCTGTAGAAATGTCATGCAGCATGTGGGGTATGTGCTCTAGGGAGCTCTAGTTTGGCAATGACACTAGTTTTCCCCACCTTCTTTCCCAGGATAGAGAAGCAGGCTGTTTTCAGCAGCAACTGCCTGATTCAAAAGTGCACTCCTGCAAGATGTGTTGTTTAGCACATACCTATTGATTATACGTATAGGATCTAGAACTTACTTGCCTGAGCCAAACACTTTACCCCTGACGATGTGTAGTTTATCCTTGGGAAGACACGCCTCTAACAGTGGAACAGTCGCTAGACATCGACTCTCCTGTATAATCAAAAGTAGGAAATTCAACCTCTATTAAAAGGTGGCAAAAAAACCAAACAAAATTAAATTTTAATTATGAAAGGTGGCAAAAATAATGACCACCCTAAAAGGTGACCATAACGTCCTTCCTCGTTATCTTATTACAGCACATGTGCAATATCAAGGTAGACTATGAGTAGCTACACCTATAGACAAATATACCATAAAATAGTACTTCCTTGATAATCCAATGTGATTATTGAATTGCTAATTCAATCTTCCAGGTAATCATCTCACCTCATTAGGATGCTGAAGAATCAACACTCGTGTTTGAATGGGAATCGGTTCACTAGGGAAGCAGCTACACACACACACACTGGAAGGCCTCCTGCATACATGTATATGCACAAAAGTGGAAAGGGGTCGATAGCGCGATCTATACGTACCGGCATCTATGGCAGACACCTCTCTTCTCTGAGGGTTCGTGGGGCAGGCTAGATAGTTCCGCAAACACATCTGACAGGTCTGCTCCAGCCATTTATTCTCAAATGGCACGCAACGTCCAGCTCATTGTTGCACAACCACACGTGAGCAGCAAAAACACTCACTGCGCATGCGCATGCGTAATGCAACAATTGCAACCGGGTAATAACCGCGTCCTTATTGCTCACTGATGGTGTAACAATCCGTCGGCTTGCTTTATGCACTTAGGCAGCAGTACGCTCAGTTTGCTTCCGACAATTATCTGAGCGAGTGTGAAAAACTTCAAGCTAGAGCCGAGAAACTAAAGACCGTCCAAACTGGTATGACAGTAGTACTAGTAGGAGCTTGCACTGATACCAACGAGGCACCAGACGGAGTTGGATAAAGCGAGAGACGCCGTCGTACGTGAAGTATCAAGAAACTACCCCACGCAGAGAGAGAAAAAAGACTGACTGTACTTTTATCGGTCGAAATAACTAACGCTCGATCGTTCGGGTGCACGCGAGGAAGAAACCCGAGTCCGAGACAAAAGCAAGCAGAGAACTCTGTATCGTACAGCACTCATCATGTGCACATACGTGAGCCCGACATCCCTGGCAACTCCAAGATTCGCTATGGATACCACCGTTTGCCACGGTGTGGCCGAATCGACCACATCTAACGAGGCGAGTAGTACAATGCTACCACAAACTAAAGAGACACTTCAAACTAGAGCAGCACTTTCTCATTGCTGCAGTCAGTGTCAAGGTCGGATGGCCCTGCCTTTGTTTAGAGTGCAGAGATTTTCAACGGTATTTGTGTTCTGTTCAATGTCTTGTTACGCCAAATTCTCCGCCACAGAGTCATAATAATCGTCTAATTATTGAACTATTTAATATTTAAATTATATGACAACCTATTGATTCACTACCTACATCTCTCTCTTTCTGTCAATGTTGTGCATACTTTAGGTGCTTTCTAACGTCACTGTTCATCTATACTGACACCTGGTGTCATTCTATACATGTGTTTTGCCAGAATCATGTCTAATCTTTGTGTTGTTAATTGGTGTTGAAATGGTCAATGTTTCACAAGCCTTTCATGTGCAGCGAGTGATATTTCACATGTTTATGAAACGATTGTCGTTAACATAATTGCTACCATTTCACGGTAAGTACACAATCATGTGTAGGGGTGTAAGTTAATACATAAAAGGACCACTATGAAAGGACATCTCTGAAGGATTATTGTTATAGGGTAGAGATTGTACAAAATTGTTCCACAAACGAGGAAACTGCCGTAATCAAGATACCTTGAAGTGTCATAAACTAAAGGGTGTCTAGACTATAGAATGATTCTACTATGTGTGTGTGTGTGTGTGCGCGTACGTGTGCACGTGCGTGCATGTGTGCATGCGGCCCATATGCCCTACATGTATGTGTGTGTGTGTGTGTGTGTGTGTGTGTGTATGTGTATGTGTATACTGGTATGTGGGAGTTAAGCAAACATTATGTTAAAAAAATCTGTACA
The DNA here is from genome assembly GCA_964291365.2 of Stappiaceae bacterium. Taxonomy (GTDB): domain Bacteria; phylum Pseudomonadota; class Alphaproteobacteria; order Rhizobiales; family Stappiaceae; genus JBDWFY01. The sequence continues at coordinate 268,580 of OZ219961.1, read as the reverse complement.
TATGAACAGACGTTGACAATTTAGTTGACAGTTAGCTTTTGCTAAGTAAAGCTGCTAGTTCCTGTGGGTCTCCAGTGACCAGCATAAAATGATTGTGGAGGTCTTCAGCCTTGTGGGTGTTGAATTTAGTGCAGGCAGTGACCTCGTATTCTCGGCCAAACGGCGTCCTATGCATCCACCCAGTGTGCACACAGAGGTGCTGGTTTGTCTTACAGTGTGTGATGAAGATTTGCTCATTGGCCTGGAACAATAGTATGCAATGATTAGAGTCAAAAAGATGGTTTATTCAGCTGACTTCATCAGTGCTTGAAATTCAGGCTTCACTCCAATGTCCACCACTATGCAACAAAGCTGCTTCTCGGTGCTAGCTAATAATTTATGCTGTCCCTAAAGTGGACCTCGTCATTCACAAATATTTTGCTATTGTGAATAATTGTGATCTTGTCAATAATGCACAAAAAATGGGTGATTGCCAACTTTCAAGCACTAAGGAAATCCACCTTAATGGGAGTATGCTGTACTACTGGTATTTTGTATGACCACAGTGAGCGGCCAGTCAATAGAGAGGTACAACTTACTGGAACAGGCATCCCCTCACTCTCTAGCCTGTCTTCCTGTTTGAAACATTGGATTTTCCTGTAGTTGGCCACAAAGAAAAAGCACCACATGGTCAATAACAAAACCACCACAAGAACATACATACCCAACTACAACACATAGAGGTCTTCTTGGGATTCTAAATATGTTCAATTTAATCTTTTATGCTATCAGCCTCCACCATTAGAGTACTGTGGGAACTGGCTAGTCTATTCAATACAGTGGAATCCCTACCTCTGGAAATATAAGGTAACCTGTTGAAATTTAAGGTACTATTCTATTATGGCCTATACTATCATATATGTACACGAATGGTATACACATCTGCTCCTGAAAACAATATGTCCTCTAATCGAAGCTGACACTGAGGTTTCTTCACTACATTCTGTGACAAAGGGCCTTTAGAGAAGAGGTAATGTAATTATTGGCCCCGATCTGACCAGACTTTATACTATTACTTAATGGAGACAAAGCTTCCTCGACTATGTGTGTTCAAACACAGAATTCCTAGCAGCCATAACAACAACTGCTTGTCTATGATAAACATAGGCCTGTAGTCAACACCACACACACAGACACACACATGAAAATACATGGAGTGTAGACATACCACGCAGATCTGTATGAAACCTCATCCCTTAGCTTGACTTCCTGCTCTCTTGTGTGCTTAGAGTGCTCCATAAACGTTGCCCTGTCACTCTCCAAGCTAAGCTATATTATGCAATACATTATAATCCCTGTATTAAATTAATACTGGTACGTGATATAGTCAAAAGAGTGTGGTTTGGCTCTGAATTAATTTTGATACTGGTATGAGTTAACTTGGCAGTGAGTAGACACTAGTATTTATAGTGCCAGCCCCATATAAATATAGCATGTGAAAAAATTTGTAATCGAATTTTTGACTATACGATTTCCTGGTAATAATTATGGTGGCATGCAGGCTAGCTTTGAAGAGCTATTATTACAGGCCCCATCAGTATCTAAGGTAGAGTACCTACCTTTCCGCCTTCATTGGGCAGAGTGGTCAGAGTGATGTACTGTCCGAACCTGATGACATCACCTTGCTTGGCATCTGGATCACTGTAGCTGTAGGTGTAATTGACCACAGGAAGTTAGTATACATCTTATGCTGCAGCTAGACTTTGGGGTGCCAGTGCAGTGAAAGTGGATTTTAAGTTTACAAGTAAGTTCAAAGGAAGCTAATTAGATACAGCCTCAATCCATATCCTATCCATAAAGGAAGTACCACAGATCCCAATATTTTTAATGGCTTCAATATTGGAGGTCACTATCCCATAATATCATTGACATTCACAGGAACAACTAAAACTTTGAAATTCCTTATCTGCAGTACCAAGAGTGTAATTATAATATACTCTTGGGAGTACTCACTCCTATTATGACAGGTCTATGGTAGTATGGTATGTAATATTATGCTGGTAACTAGTAACCTTCCAACGATGAAGATGTTTCTGGGACAAGGTTGTAGTCTCTTGGAGCATGCCACATTGCAGTTGGAGATGAGCTGCTTTGCATCGTGGGCCTGAGCCGCTGACATGTGGGCAGACACAACAGACTGTGTGGGTACATGCATGAGACAGATGGCATCACCAACATGAATGCAACCATCTGATGGACTGGACAGTTTAAGCTGTGTGGGAAAAATAACATCTTGACAGTGCTGTTAGACAATTCAGTATACTATCATCATAGTATACAGACACCCTCAGGGCCTCAGGTATCTTAAAGTGTGGGATGTCCTCATCTCAGCAATATTTTTACTCCTCTCTATGTAATCATAATGTCCTGATTAAGGGGAGACCTTATAGTAGGACTCCATTCAATGTACATACGAATTCAATTTTTGCTACCTCCTTGAGTATTGTCTTCAGCAGGTTGCTTGTCTTTTGAATCATGAGCTCTCCATTATCTTTCTTCTCAAGAAAATCTTTGAGAAGATCCTGTAATACAAGTATTAAAATTTAATGATGTGTGATGAATCAGTGAGTAGTTTCATGATCAAGTATGTCGAGTAAAATTCCTACCTCTTCCAAGCAGAGATCTTCATTCCAGTTGCCTACTCTGACGGAAGGATTGTATGCCCGAACGCTCATGACTGCAAAGAATTCAGTCGACCACAGACAGCCCTATTCAATTATAAAGTATGGACTGCAGTATTAATTAAAACTAACCGTGTCCCTTTGATACTGTGTTACCATGGAAACCAGGTGTTCAAAATTACTTTTCTAATAATTCGAAAAGATTGCGAATGCGCGCTATATTGTTAGAGAGTGCGCACAGATAGGAAGACATGGCGTCGACCCCTTCCAAGATCCCTACCAAGGGCCGTCCAGTGAGAGAGTCCAAGCTTACCCCCGTTTCGAGAGTACCTCATCGTGATGCTTCTGGAAAGAGACGCAGTGAACTCGTTTCGCCCAAAGTAGAGTCAGTGAGGAAGGCACGTACTCCTCCCTCGTCAGCTAGCGCAGCAGCTGGGACGCCAGGCTCCTCCCTGAGGCAACCAGCATCATCAGCAACCTCGTCTACTCCCTCTCTCGACGCCAAAGCCAAAGCTAAAAGTGTAAATGTGCCAGATGACTATGCAGTAAGTATTAAAGCATGATATTATATTGTCCGCTATGCCTAGGGGTATGAATATTAGCTGTGTTACCCATTACCGAATAATTGATTAATGTGGGATATGAATATTGATCAAAGAGTCCTTTTATTCTCCTTTGTACTTTTAATACACTTCTCTAGGAATTAAAGAAAGAGAATGCATCACTGAAGAAGGAGCTGCAAGAGCTTAAGTATGTGTTTGAGATTTCCGTACAACCAATGACAATATTGGTGTGAAGGCTGTGACTTCCTCATGCATATGCAGGTCTCTACATAACCAGCTGCTCCAGGAGGGCCCGTCTGAAAGTTTTGTAAAGAAACGTGTTGATCTGTTGAAGACTCAAGTAGTCCAACTGGAGAGACAGGTACCTATGGTAGTCATATCAATCATACATATGATACACAGCTGTTTCCCATGCTATGTTCAGATAGTACTGCTCACTCAAGCGCTTAGCAGTCGGACAGAGTTGATGGTGGACCTCCAAGTCATGCTGGAGTCCCTGCTTGGCTCACTTGAGTACGTTCATGCTTATCTTCTAATTTAGTGGACTTCATTCAGTTTTTGGTGTGGTAACCTTGACTGTAGTGAGAATGTGAAGGTGGAAGGGAAGGGAGAAGTTCTGAAATCAGCATCAGCACTGAATAACCGGTTGATGAAACACAGTCAGGTATGTATAGCAGGCCCTTTCGTGTACAGCCTTGTGCCTAAGGTTACATTTTTTAGCATTGTAAGGAGGTGGGACTATAACACATCTTGGTCTATTCTTTTGTGCTCTAGGAGTCCAGCCTGGACCACTTGGCATTACCGTTACAATTTCTCGAGGACTTTGTTCAACCAAAGAAGTCCTCCTTCATGAGTGGTGGGGATGATGGTGGTGGTGATGGCACTAAGACAGCTGTCACAGTGTTGGATGTTTGCTCAGGGAGGACCGACCATCTCAACTTGAAACAAGTGGTCAGTGGCTATGAGTTACAGTAAATTTATGCACAAAAGTGGCAACAAATTTTTACCAAACGTACATTATGGAGTAACCTTATGCCCAGGCCTTCCCATGTTTTTCAACGTTTCACACAAAAAATTGGGTGAAACGTTGAAAATCATGGGAAGCCTGGGTACGAGGCTACTATGAAATGCAGACAATGCTACATTATTGAATCTTTAAACTGTGGCTATCAAGACTTCACTTTTTTCCTGCCACCTACAGAATCGCCTGGAGTCCAAGCTTGTGCAGCTGTACAGTGAGCTCACTCAGCTTCAAAGCTCCCTTGAGGTGAGCCAAATTGGCCGCTCCCCCTCTCTGCTTCGACCAATGGAGGAACATGTCTGTCAGCAGGCAACGCAGAGCTCCAAGGTGATAGGAGAGTGCTGTCAGGCACTGCTCTGTTTCTCTCTGCTGGTTCTCTCTCCACCATCAGTAAGCTCCACTATTGGGGACAAGTTATGCATAAATTAGGGCACTATCTGAGCTTTTTGGCTTTGAGATATAATAGATAATTATGGGCACGTGTTAAACTCTGTGATTGCAACACTGTCCAACCGTGAATGGTTGAAGCACAATAATGTAACAACTGAACCCTTTTTATTATGCTAAGGTGCCCTTCTTCTTCTCACACTAGCCTCCTTTGAAAGGTGCTGAAAAGGTAACACTTGAATTTAGTGCAAGCAGTATTTTGAAGAAACTGCCAACGGCAGTCAGAAACAAGAAGGAGGTACAATAACAGTGCACTTTCTTGTGGATAAACTGTTTTATCTCATGTGAATGACTATTTGAACCGTTAGGTGAAGGAGGTGATTGAAGCAGCTGCCACTGCTATGAGCCACCACAGTGAAATGAACCAAGCAAAGGTATACAGAGTTACATGTACTCTAATGGAGAACTATGAGGGGAATAATACTGTTCCTTAAAATTAATAATGTGTATGTATCTCATAGGTGTAGGAACAAACTTTTAAGTGGGGTACTAATAGAGAGAAAGGGAGATAGAAATTATGCCATACCCTTTTGGTCACCTTTTCCTCTAAAAGTGGGGGTGATAGCGCACCCCCCCCCCCCCCCCCCAATTCCTACACCTATGGATCTATCTATTTTTATGAAGTGCCAAGTTTTGGAGAAGGAGCTACAGTTCCACAAAGCTGTCTATGACCTACAGATCAGCTACATCGGCTCTCTTTTCAAAGCAGTGAGGTATTTTTAGCAGTAGCTATACAGCCAGTTGGAAGAACATGTTTATGGATGAGTCTGGTTTCTAATTTTATATTTCTCCTTTCTTGTAGAGATGGATACGAGACATTTGAAGAGTCAGTGCAAGAATCTCTGTGCTCTCCTCTGCATGGTTTGTTATGTAAGATGATCCTGATTTAGTGTATTATCTGTTCCTTTGCCGGTAGAACTTCTTGAAGGCTACGGACGTCTCTCACAAACTGCCAGCGACGAGGCACTCAGAAATTTCTTGGAAATAATTCAAAAGAACCACAAACAGGTATTAAATTACCATGCTTACTTTGTAACATCATTATAGGGTGTGCCAGGTCTTCAATCCCAGCTAGCTTGCATTACAATTTGTGCACTTCTTGCACTGTCTACCATCCCTTCATTACTTTTTTTTGTAGCTTGAACAGGCCCTGGATTCATTTTCCAAATCTCGGACCACTGCAAATAGTGAAGCTGCAAGCTCTGAATCACCACAAGGTTAGTGGATTGATAAAATTAATCTTTCTCGGCGAGAATGCTATACTGTAAATTTTGACTGTAAATATTTGTGGTTGTCCCAAACCACCACCACCCCCCCCCCCCCCCCCCCCCCCCCCCAAAAAAAAAAAAAAAAGTAAAAAAACTTCTTTTTTGATGGTCATCCCTCCCTTATCTGCAGGTATTGAAGCACTCTCTCTTTATGGGCAGCACTTTTTTGAGCAGCTGGCTGAACTCGAGGCACAGTGTGATCACACAAGACATCAAACTCTCACAAACAGCAATTCATGATAGCTAGTGCTAGTACTGTCAATTAGACTGCACATAAAAATTACCGATGCCACAACTGTATCATTGCTTTTACAAGAACCATGACATTGTGGGGTGGTCTAGCAAAAATTGATGATCGTGTGAATTGTCCAAAAACAAAATTTTACTCTATGACATTTTTTTTGAAATCTCAGCACATGAAAACACAATAAAGTCTTAACATCCAGGGGCCAACTCAACATCAATTGATATCTGTGTATAAAATAAACCACGTACTTCTTTTCACAACAATTACAGTGGAACCTCTGTTATATTATAGTGGACCCTCTGTAATAGGGACACTGTACAATAAACCTCTCTACTGAGGAAGTCCTGAAGATTACTCCCCCCTACTGTATATAGACATTGAGAATCTACAAAAAGAGGACAATTAAGTGAATTAATCTCTCTATATACAAAGGATAAAACAACTGAATTTATATCGTCCCCAATTTATCCCTTATTCAGAGGTCCCACTGTATACCAGTCGTGTATTGCAAGTATAATGATTATTATGATTGTGGAATCTCTTAACTCTTCAAAAAATTGTGAACATACTATAATCAGAATTATTGCGCATAGCTTCAATACACAGTATTGAAAATTGTAATTCAGTATAAGGCAAAATAGAAATTGCACAAAAAAAATGAACACTCCTCTCAACCTACAATTTCACAAACTACAGCTCTATTGCTAAGTGAGTGGCTAGGGGGACAAAGGGTCTTGTCTCAGGGAATAAATTAACTACATCTCTCCTAGCTCGGCCAAAGTAGACTCTAACTCCTTCTTTGCATCTTCGTACTTTTGTTCTGCTTTTTCCAAATCATCTGTATTGCGAAGGAGGAGCGAAAAGGGAAGGGGGGGGGAGAGAGAGAGAGAGAGAGAGAGAGAGAGAGAGACCGAGACTGACTTACTGATACTTACAGAAAGAGAAGTGGGATTAAACAATGAGGTAGTGTGAGTTACTACAGCGTCTTAGCAATGGAAATGGACTCTTTAATCTTAAAAGAGTTAAAAAGGCAATCCAACCTTCAAGCACATCAATCTGTCGCTCCAGCTGTTTCTTTGATCTCTGGAGGTCCTCAATTTCTGTCTCGGCAGCAGCTAACTTTTGTTTGAGTTGATCAAATTTCCCCTCATCTTGTTCATCTTAGCATACGAACACACCCACATAGCAGGCAAGGGAGTAGGGAGGGAGGGGCCAGACAAGGAGTGAGCGGGGCAGGTAGCATAGATTGGAGTTGGTCAAACCACCCACACACAACCATATACGTATCAACACACAAGAAGGGAAGCAGGGAGGGAGGCAGGACACACAGTGTCATATCGCAATGCAAATAGGGAAGGGAAGAGACAAAGAAAGAAGATATCAATTTTGTGAACCTACTAATGCACTATACTAACGATTATAATCCCACATCACAGACTACTAATGGGCAGGTCAGATAACATAAAGAATTGACCATATTCAATGTCCTGCCATACTTAGTCTTGCGATTTATCTTTTCTAATTAAGAGAACATGCTTAAAGATACATGCTCAGTTCTCAAGGCTAGGCATCTAAGTGGATACATGGTTCAGGTACAGTTGTAGGGACACCTAGGGCCTGAGCAAGTACTGGGATGATTCCCCCTGGTTTGGGATTAAAATAAATCACATGCACTCATACCTTCAAGTACGTCAACTCTACGTTGGAGTTGCTTGTTCTCTCTTAACAGTTCTTCATTCTGGGCCTCAAGCTCTTTCAGCTTGTCCGTCTGGTCTGCAGCTTTGTCCTCAGCTGTGTCCAAGTCCGACTCCAAGAGCTTCAACTTACGGGCGAGTGCTTCTACCTCTTGCTCAAACTGTACATTGTGAGTGTTGTAGAGCAAAAGATCAGCATCATTCTGGCAGCAGTCTTAATAAGGCTGTGCTGACTGTCAGTTGCTTCAAATAGGGTGGCTAAACCATTACTTTTGTTTATGTTAAGTGTTTTTGGACATGGTACAAATGTGTGTGTTTTTCTCTATATTAAAAAGACCAATAAAATAAACAAGCAGGACAGAACTATGTTTTGTGTGTGGGAAAGCTGATACCACGCCTCCCACACCTGTCAGAGTGGTATACCTACTAGATAATGACATAGATACACGTATCAATAGGATCCAGGGGAGATGAGCGATGAGTTTAATAACACACACCTCATTCGATCATCTTGTGTGGTTTTGACCAATACATTCCTTAGTTGGTGCTTGCTCTCTCTCTCTCTCTCTCTCTCTCTCTCTCCTCTTCTTCCTCTTCTGCTTCCTCTTCCACTCCCTCTCCCTTCTGTCACACAACCATACACACCCACACAACATACGTACATACGTAACTTTCAAATTAGTCATAACACATTGCTTCCCTGTGCATTCACTAGAAGTATAGTCTCACGTGGACCCACTAAAAATATTTCAATCCTGAGAAAAAGGATCAATATTTACACACACCCCCCCCCCCACCCGCCTATCCACAAGTAGACACACAGACAGCAGGCAGCCTAAGCAAATGATTAAAATTCAATCTTTATAACAGGGGTCTTGGGGTATATACATACCTACTAGCAGGATATAGGCATAGAAGATTGGCCTAGATGGGGTAACTGTTTTCATACACACCACAAATAGGGCACTCAGCAAGTCTCAACAAGGAACAAAGCTTATTTGTTTACAATGTTTGGTAGTAGGCGAAATTGGTATTGACTGCACCCACTGGTACTTTGTATTAAATGGCTGCTAGCTCAGATTTTTAAAGAGAGAGAGAACTAAGCCATGGAATCCTATCAAAGAGGGAAATGATTACAGCAGCTGCTTTGACCATATATGGTAATGATGGACAGAGACCCCATTCCTGCAGCTACATGTCCTGGTACATGTCAGTTCACATAATATTGGCCCACTAGCATCACACAAATTCTAAGCATGGAAGATATGTCCAGTACAAATAACTGAGATGCTTCATTAATGACCTACTAATTGAAAAATGATCCAATTAAATGTACACATGTGGTAATTGGATTTCAGACTGCTTAGTTAGCCTTTACAACATATTCACTCATACACTCATGCACACACAAACACAAACACGTGTACACTCACACACACACACACACACACACACACATACACACACACACACACTCGCATACTCGACAAGCTCTCTGATCATGAGACAACCGTTCCTGAGCATATATCTCCTAATGCCCAACATGACACTTCAGACATAAGTCAATGAACAACCATAAGCTAACATGATTTGAAAATACCAGTACTATTTAGGGGCTCAGCACATCACTACCTCATATACAGTCCCTGTGGGCTGGTGCCCCATGTTGCTGAGGCTGAGTCCAGGCCACATGTAAACACTAAGGAATACATCGCTATCATCACCAGTGTTGCCCTTTTTTGGAGCTCAGTTGACATTGGATTTAAAAAAAAAAATGCTAATTAAAGCAAGAGAATAGCCTCACATAATTATGATAGAATATTTTACAATTTCCCATGCAGACAACAAAATTAATGCTGACATCAACATAATATAAGTGTGGCAATTTTGGGGCTTCCATGTTATCTACTCCTGATGTTACCTATGAACCCTGACCCCACCTCGCCCCTGTACACTATGGAGACTACCGTTGAGGGACCATGTTTGTGTGTGTGTGTCTGTATCACCATGGGAGTTATCATAGAACACCGAAACCAAACAAGCTGGAGGTATTAGCGACGATTGGACTGGAATGCTCCTAATAGACGTTCGAAAAACACTCACTGGATGGTGTTCATTCAAACTGGTTAGTACTTCTACATGTGTGAACTACGTAGCTGCTAAGTACTCACAGCAATGCTACATGTAAGCTGTACACACAGAAGCATGTATCCTTAGAGCTGCCTATGTGGGGTGTTTCGTTCTACAGGCTTCTATGTACAATGACCCATTCAATCACCATCTTCATATGGGTGTATGCGTAGGGTATGTGCAAGTGTTTGTGTATGTGTGTGTGTGTGTGAGAGACAGAGAGAGAGACTCACAGAATCTGCCCTGGCCTCAGCTTCCTTTTTCTGCTGTGTTGCTTCCTCTGCTTTTTCTATAGCTGCTTCTTTCTCTTCTTTCAAGGTCGACAACTTCTTCTTTATTTGCTCCATATCCTTTTAGTTTCAAATGTAAAACATCACATCAAATTTTATCCTTTCATAGAGGAATTTAGTTTAGTGTTCAATGGGTCTAGTTTGAGAACCGCTTGTTCTATATTTCAACTTTGCTACTCGAGTATCAGCAAATCATTCACTCTTAAATTGCAGGCCCTAACAAATTTGCAAATGGATGCAACATAAATAGCCGGACCTTATAGACAAATCAGAAGAATAGAAACACTGTCGTACGGCAGCAATAGTCTACACTGTACACTCCATAAAGAGTACAGAGTTGGGCACATGGTATAATGTGGCACAGTAGCACACTGAACAAGCTTCAGCTTCCACTAGCCAAATAGCTTGAGGGCAAGACAACCTGTAACTGGCTAGCCTACATGTAGCTGTCAGTTGATCAGAGAAAAAATATTTGCTAGACCTAACAAGGCGTTTGCCACACACATGTAGATACGCAGGCAAACCAGTCACATAGCCGAGATTTATGGGTCTATAAATTTTAGCTGTACCCGCCCTAGCCTAGCCAAACTATGTAGACCCTGTCCAAAAGAACGGCTGGTTGCCAGCAATGATTATGAGCGTGTGACAGACCGACTCAAACTCACCTCAGCGTTCTAGATAATCTCTTTGTTCAAAGTATGAAAGTTCCAGGCCACTCCTTGTAGACAGTCAGTTCACTCTAGCTCAAATAGGACTCTCCCACTTGGATCTTGATTGATGATCGACCAGGCCAGAGATGATTAATACCCACGCGCATGCTCAGTAACGATATTCACGTGGCGCGAAAAATACGCCCACTGCAATATTCACGCACTGCGTGTTGCAGCGCAGACTTTTACTGGTCCATAGTCAAAGTCAAGCAGAATCATTCGTAATGAATTGACACATGGAAAAAGAATATTCATTCTAATAGTAATCATTAGAGTCATTAACTACCAGCCGCCTAGATTCTAGACTAGTGTCTAAAGTGCACTGTAACTTGTACAACATGCAATATGGCTAGTATTAACTTGATTTTGATCATAAAGACATCAAACAAGAAGTCATATATAAGCAATGATCGAATCTGAACACTCTGATTGAAAGATTAAAAAAAAAGTGCTAGACTAGCCTACCTATTAATAATAATCTAGAAAGGGTGTACATGTGCAAATAATTGGCACTGCTGCAACCAAAAATAAAATAATAATTATGCATGCAAATGCAGGCTGATTATTATACTTTGAAACTATAAATGCATGTCTCTTTTTTTTGTAAGGGTTATATGTCTTTCAAACTACAAAGAAATGAGTACTTGGGATTGGAAGGTAGCAACACTGCACTGTTTAGACGTCTGCGAGCTCTGCCAAAGTTGTTTCAAGCTCCTTCTTTGCATTTTCATACTTATCCTCAGCAGTCTCAAGGTCACCTACATGGAAAGAGAAAAACGTACATGCCAGGAGAAGTCATTAGTCAGAGCCAGAACTAACTATAGGAATGGTAGCAAAGAGGGACAGGCTCTAATATTAGACTAGCAATAATTAAGGTTGGCTCTAATATTAGACTAGCAATAACTAAGGTTGTAATATTATGCCATGAAGTTATCCACTCAAGAAACTGCTCCATCAATGGAATCATCACGCAAAGTACAGTAAACTTATACTAATCAAAGAGGTGTCCTCTATTCATAAACAGTTTTGTACATTTCTCTATGCAGCTAGGACAATAGACATTGTCCTGACTGCGGTAAGTATTTTGGGGGATTCTTAATAAAATATTAAAGAGGATCCACTGTAATTATTGTGACTTTATGTCTTACTTTCCAATTGGTCGACTTGCAAGTGTAGTTTTTTGTTCTCTCTCTCAGCCTCTTCAGCTCTAGTCTCAGCCTCTGCGAACTTAGCTTGTAGGTCTCTGAGTTGGTCCCGCAGATCTTCCTCTAGCTGAGCAGCCTATACAATGGAATGAAGGACAATAATAATGGATATCTGCAGATCGATGCAGACTAGATTCAGGTGTGCTCAACTTGGCTAGCAATTCCAATGCCTCCGGCCATTGCCATGATACAATTACTCCATGCATTCATTTTTTTCAGGGATGAAGAACGGGTTTACTACCCATGTATGTATTAATTTTAAGCTTGCTGTGATTGATAAGATAAAAGGCATTAGGTAAAGGGTAGCTCTAGAGTCTAAGTGGTACACATGTGGGTGTTGGACAAGCAATTAGTGTAATGTAAATATTATGACTATGTGAGTGAGCATACTATTGTACACACACTGCATGTATTAAATTCAAGTTAGGAGTCTACAGTCATGTATATTGACTATACTGCATGTATAGCAGGAATCTAGCTTTCTTGAATATAGGTGAAACTATAGAGAAACATTTGCAAGATTTGCAAGTGCTAACATTAGCCCCAGAAGTTAATGATAGCCATGCATGGCAGACGCAACACTTCTAAGTTCATTATTTTTTCCCCCTGTGCAGTATTATCATAGCATACTATATTATATTAGCTCATCAACGCATGCATGGTCATAGTAATTATTATGCAAATGACCATGCATCCTAGTATCCCGGATAAGCACCACTAATGCAGTCATGTATATTATGTACCACACTTAAAGGGGAGGGGCAACGCTACTACTGTACAATGTACTACAAGCATACACAATTTCTTTCCAGGTAAAGCACCCATGCACGCATATGTTTACGAATAAGCTTGTGAGTCACTACTTGGTCACTAGTACTTTGGATATCTTTATTGTGTCGATAGAATACTTGTGAATAACAAACTACAAGAAAACCTCCCCCACAGATACCACTTTGTAAATACAGCTATGTATTGACAGCTTAGTTGCGGGCTTGAATGACTGCTAAATGTTCTGAGGTGGAAATTGGATCTGTCAGTTGATGGTGCATGCTTGTATAGTTAGCATAGACTTACTTGTTCATCTTGTTTTTCTTTGTTTAAGACGAGCGAGTGCTTTTCTGACAGTTCACTCTCTAACTCGGCCAGTTTCCTATGGAATTAGAAAGTTTATAAAATTGTATTGTACATGCATGCATCTGGATAGCCTTTGCTGCTCTTACTCAGGCTCTCTATCCCCTCCCCCCCCCAACCCAACTTCTTTCTTTCTCTCTCTCTCTCTCTCCCTCTCCATCTTCCTTCCCTCTCTCTTTCTCTCTCCCGCTCCCTGTAATGTCAACTACCACTTACTTTGATTTAGCGTCATTATCATCCTCTGCATTCTCCAAATCACTCTCAAGCATTTTGATCTTTCTCTGTAAGTCCTCAATGGTCTTCTCTAGACTCTCAATCTGTTCATCTTTTGATCTGATTGCTCCTATCTGTCTCTCTTTCTACAAGACGATAATGAGATAAAGTTTCTCTCTTTCATCCTCCCCCCTCCCCCCTCATTTTAATTTGCCTCCCCTCTTTCTCTCCCTCTCATCTCTCTCACCTCATCATAATCAGCATCCTGTGTACTCATCAATTTCTTTAATTCCCTGAAGTGTTGACAACAAACAACAATTATTACCATGCAACTTTGACCGCAAATCAGCGGCAATGCATTAGGAAATGTATGGCTCATTGATAGTTGTTTTCAAGTATTGCTCCATCAACAATAAAGAACTCGTTAACAATGTGTAGAATTCCAGACATCCCACTGTAGTATCATGTATATGACCAAATCAGCGCCATAAATGTGACAATATTATGCACATTTAGAGAGAGCCCAAGTCCATATTATGTGTTCAATAAGGCTACCCATTCAATAGAATACATATGAATGCCCCAGTGTAATGCAATCCCTGCATTCAACCATGCAGATCAGCATGTGTAACTGCATACATCCTTTTGGCAATGCTAGTCAAGGTAATTTGTATTGGAATGATTCATGCATGCATGTAGGCAGGAGCTTCATTTATTACCAAATATGGAGATTTGGTAGCAGACTTCTCTTTTTGCTAATTGGTGCTCTTGGACGGCTGACAAAATTCCATTGGTGGGCTGGTTAACTTTAGGTATGGTGAATGACCAAGTAAGTCTATAGTCTCTCTTGAACTTGAGCTCTCTACTGTGCATTGATTGTTGCCAGAGGCCAGAGCTAGAGAAATCAATTCAGTGTTTTCCCCAGCATACATTGCTAAGGCATGTTAGCACTACAAGTCTTTCTTTTGATGTGGAAGCGTATAGATACCTCGTATTAATTCTAACTAGCACCTAGTTTTAGGACATGGCAATGGATGTGCATTTCAAACCAGTAGCTAGCTAACTCTGATAGTTTGTGTTAGATATTTGTTCTATTCCGTGAGGTTTCCTACTTTGGATCTATCATGCATCATTTGTCACGTACGCTAATGGACTCTGTGATTATGTTACAACTCAAGGACAAGATGTTACATGTTACTAGTTGGACTGAGCATAAACTGAGTAGACTATTGGAAGCTTTCTGAGATAGACACTATAAATAGTCAAAAAAGGGACTCAGTGAAGCCATTAATTTGATTAACAATTTGAAAGGAATTCACTGTAGTCCAAAAAAGGTGTTGACTGTTATTACCCGATGCAAAGAAGTCTAACTGAATTTATCCCCCCTTCCCTCACAATCCTCTCTGTCTCTGTCTCTCTCTCACTCTCTCAGTGCTCCTCACCTCTTGGTTTCTTCTAGCTCTGTATCATTCTCGTCTCTGCTCTTTTGAAGAGTCTGGATTCTATCCTCTGCATTTTCCAAGTCCTCCTCCACTAACTTTAGTTTCCTCTCAACATTTATCTTCTCTTGCTCAAGCTGTCAATACAATTAGTATGAACATGTATAAACAGGCTGTTTGCAATTGCATGTGGGGAGTGGATGCCGCGTCGTGTAGGAGTACGAGTATTAATAGTAACGACAAACCGCAAAGACCTGCTTACAGTGCGAATCTTCGATCTATATACCCATATAGTCTCGGCATAGTACGTTGCCCGAAGCCAGACATAACATACTGGAAGACCTGCACAAATAGCTATTAAGCTCGCCTTCGTCTGCCATGCACATTAATTTTTGTTTTGGTTTACAGCCCCAATCGTAAATGTTCCACTTGCATCGCGCGATCCTAACTCTACGAGCTATCTCACCTCCTCGGCACGGTCTTCGGCCTCCTTCTTGGCCTTTTCTGCTTCTTCGGCTCTTTCTACAGCAAGCTCCTTCTCCTCCTTCAATGTAGCCAACTTCTTCTTGACAGCCTCCATTTTATTTTGTCTAGAAGTAAAGTAAAAGGGTGCTAAGTGACCTGCTTGTAGAGTAGAAGACGGCGAGGTTGAGAGAGAGACGCAACACTAGTTTAGGTGTTCGCAGTACTGAAGTGTGAAGTACATAAAAACCGGCACTACGCATTCCTGCGGGCGCAACTCCCTGCTATTCACGCATGCGCATTGGGGGTTCCCATACACTGCGCATGCGCAGTTGTGCTTTAATTGGAATATTGCTCCAAAGTGGTGCAACAACCATCCAGTGCTACTTCACTACCATTCTTTAGTATCTGCACGCTTCCAATGCCCGTATCAAGGCGTTCTGAGCCGTTTGCGTTCGAATCTTGGTGTCAGAAGGAGCTGACACGTCTCCTAGGCTTTCCTGTAGGTGATGATCTCGTCGAATACCTCCTCTCCATAGAAACCAAGAAAGACGTCAAGGAATACCTGGATGACTTGCTTGGCACAGACAAGAAGGCGGTACGTGACTTTCAAGATGAATTCTTTAGCCACTGGCACCCTCCCGAGCGTGCTCCCTCCCAGCCAAGCAAAGAGGAGGAGGAGTTAGTAACGGAGCTAGTGAGACCCAAGAAAGAGGAGATGGTGCTGTTTGCCGATAAACCAGACAAAAAGAAAAAGAAAGACATGGTTTGTAGCAAATTATCCTAGTTTAGATTTATGAATATGAATCATAAGGCACAGCATGACCACACATTTGATTGAGTTTGAACTGATTCCCTGAACGTTTGCAGAGCATGTAAGAGTGTGTGAATCTAGACACTGCACTATCTTCTTCTTAAGCTTCTAGCCTATAACTTAAATGACCTAAACAATGCTCTTTACCCATATATGTACATGTATTGGTACTGATATATACATGTACACGTACCACCTTGTTGTCTAACATGTATGACTTCTATGCAGGTGAGTGTGACCCCTCCCCCTGGATTTGTCATATCAGCAAAAAAAATATCTCCCACCTCACAAGAAGAAGAGCCCACGAGAACAGAACCTTTTCAGCTGGATTCAACGAGTATGTCCTACGATTCCAAGCCACCAAAACAGTCTGGTCAAACTCGTGTGACTGGTTTGGTATCCACCAGTCAATCGAGTTCTGCAGGGAAGCAAAAACAGAAGTTTGTTCCTCTAATGAGTACAGAGGGTCAGTCTCGGGCTACCGTGCAGTTGCCAGGGAGACATGCCTGCCACTGTCTGGCTCAGAAACATGCCCTTATCAACAACTGCATACAGTGTGGAAGAATAGTTTGTGACCAGGTACATACTGTACAATGTACATGCATGTACATATATGTTGATGACAGAGTGTGTACATATGCATCGTGTGTGTGTGTGTGTGTGTGTGTGTGTGTGTTGCTATGGGTACTTAGTAGACAGTTACATCAAGAGTGTGTAAGTATGGTACTATGTCTGTATACTGTGTATGTGATGGATAAAATATCTTGTAGGTGATGAACGTCATCCATGGATGAAAATCAATGGTGCCAAAAGTGCGATTACAGATTATTATTGTATTATCAGTGCAGCTAGTTGAGCATTAGGTGGATCAACCACAACCAATGGCCTTTGAATGTATGACGTAATTGTACAAAGGAGGCATTTTGAACCATGATCCCCTCCTTCCCTCCCCCCCCCACCCCCCCCCCCCCCCCCCCCCCCCACTTCCTTCCTTTTGCCATGGAATGTGGAACACAGTGTTAAAATGAGCTCACCCCCATGGTCATTTCTGTGATCATTTTGTTGTCAATTCCAGCTGCCACCTACTACCTGTACCACATGTTTGGCATGCCCTGATTGGCTGGTATATACATGTATGACATTACAGGATCCAGTCCATTGTGTCCCTCTCAATAGACAGGAAATAGAGCAGCTGCTTCTCTCCTCTAATGTATTGTGTTGTGGCCAGGATGATCTTACCTTGTGTGCATACACCTGGCCGCTGAGCTGCTATGTGTACATGTATGCACATACATTGGAATGTTCCTGTGGCTGGGTGTGTGTGTGGGTGTGCATGTGTGTGTGTGTGTGTGCGTGTGTGTGTGCGCATGCATGTGTGCGCGTGTGAGTGTATGTGACACTCGCTGGGATGGTTTTTCTCTATCAGTCTCTCCCTCTCCTTTTCTCACTTTTTCGCACAGTTTTTCACTTATAATATTTGCATGTGTGAAAAAGCAAGAAAAAGAGAGGGGGAGCCTGGGATGCTGGGAATGAGGCCAGGTTTTCTCTACTTTAGCTTTCAGGGGTTGTTTGCCATAGGACAAGAAGAGCTAGTTAAGTTGGTGAGCGGGGAAAGTTCTCTAAAACCAGTTCACTAAACTTCACATGCATAGTGATGTTGTGGTGTAAGGTTACAGTGATTGATAGATTGTCTTACCTCATGCTCTGATTTCTGACCACTATAATTTTATGAGCATAGACTCACCCGTAATTATTGTGGCCTCCCCCATCCTTATTGCATCAATTTTGTCGTGAAAAATGTTCATCTAATAAAACTGCAGTATTAATTTGTCTGGATGGGAAATGGGATCATGTCTGTTCCCATTCACTACTCTATATACTACTGTATGGCAAGAAATATTGAGGAGTGAAGGTTTCACAATTAGCCAAACATCAATTGTACAGTCTTTTAAGAGGATGTTTTTTGAGGTTTAGAACTGATCCATGAAGTTCTATTCCTTGAAAATTTCTAGCTATTGATTAGCGGTTGTGCTTTTAATTTCTGTAGGAGGGAACAGGACCTTGTCTGTTCTGTGGAGCCTTTGTGTGCTCTCCTGAGGACCAAGAACTCTTCAACAGAGACTCAAAGAAGGGGCACAAGTTCAAAGAGCAGTATGTGAGAAAGTTTCAGATTAAGGTGAGAGAGAAGGTAGAGAGGAAGGGAGGGAGGGAGGGAGGCAGAGGAGAGGGGAGAGAGAGAGAACATAACATGCAGTATTGTTGTGGTCTATGTAATGTGGGTGTACATCAGGTACATAACACGCAGTAAATATTCAAACACAGCTACCATAGCAACCCTTGTCACTGGCAATAATATGGTCCATTTTGGCTCCATTGACCAGTAAAGGGAAGTGGCTCCAACCTAGACTCCAGGTTGACTTATTGTGCCATGACAACCTAACATGAAACAGCTGCCAAATCACCCAAGGCATGCCTGGCTGCCTGGTACATTGTATTGCTGTGTCCATAGACAGCTGTACCTTGTCCTTTCTCACTGCCAGGCGACATGACATACGACCAGTCTTACTTCCATATTTGAACAATACCGTTTCATTTTAATTATTAGAACAAGACAGCTCTACTTAGTGTATAATGCATGTACCCCACGTATGTGCACGAGAGGGAATGACGAGGGGGAAGGGGAGTAAGACAAGGTATCTCATACCTACGTAAATCAGATTGTCACCCGTCCTCCTTCTCCTGATATTTTTTCGTAGTTTATGTAGCATTGCATTCCTTGTTTGTGTTACAATACTGTCTTGTGTAATGCCATAGTATAGTATATTATGCTTAACTAGTGCCTTTTAAGTCAAGTGCTATGATAGCTGAACAATCATCTAGAGACCTCTAAGCTTATTTTAGAGTCAGATACATGACTCTGTGGTATCATTGAAACCTTTGATCCTGTTGACTCAATAGAGATATTTGATCCACACATGCAGGACGGGGACACGGTCGGTCTATCCGGGGGAGAGGGTCTCGACAAAGCCTTGCAACTCAAGAAAAAGCTTCTGGAATTTGATCAGACCAGGTAGGTACATACGACCGTAAATTTTGTACATGTATGTACTTAGGTATGTGCCATTGGAATGCGGAGCATGTGTGTATATGTGCCGCAGTGTAAGCAAGTATTATGAGGCATTGACCATAAGTGGGTATGGTATGATGTGCTGAAGCAGCTGCTTGTTTTGGTGGGACAAATGAGCATTAGTTACCAAACACAACACAAACAGAACAATGTCATGTTGTATTTTTTCTACTGGCTAGCTGTAGCTCTCTCTACCTTCTCCTTCTCTTCCTTGAATGGTCTGGGGACATTGTATGTGTGTGTGTGTGTGTGTGTGTGTGTGTGGCTAGCTGGTATGGTATGTTATGTACATGTGTAGGTACATACTTATGAATACATATTTGCCTACATATTATACATGTACATGTATGTGTGCTGTATTGACTTCCCACTCGTAAGTTCAGTTTGTAGCTAAGCTTTGATCCAAACATCTCTCATTCCTAACCTAAATTGGGTACATGGTACATGGTATGTACATGTGCTATAATATCCTAAATTGGGTATAGATGGTATGTGTAACACCATGTATAATTATGAGTACCATAGGAAGGTGTACGTGATACATGTGTATACCTTAATGTACACACACACACACAATGTACGATTCCTATTTTGTATACTATACTTATGGAGTGTAGTGTGAGTACATGTATGGAAGGTAACTGTATCTGTCTCTGTGTGTTGTCTGCCGTGGCCTTAATTAGATTAAGATCAAAGGAGTCTGTTTATGTTTACCCTCGGCTCGTCTTAATTGGATGGTAATTCAATGAGGGCATATTGGGTGTACAGTTGATTAGCTAACTGTCAATATTGCAGTGAATTGTCCTAATGTAATTTTATGAGAAATTAAGTTCTTTTTTAGAGGTAGTAAACTCATAAAAATGTTCATATTTGGGAAGATGTCTTTGAGGTTACTATTACTAAAATTTAATTTGACTTTCTAGTGTAATTATAGGCATTTCTGAGCTGGTGTTCAGATGGTTTCCACTAGATAGTCGTGGAAGCTTTCATTTGATGACATAACAAATAATCAGTAATAATCAAATGAGCCTTTTGAAGTATGACACAGTGGTAAATCTTATCACCATCAATATGAGCCTTCTGAGCTTTCATAATTAATTTAAAGATAATATAATATATAGTTATTACCATAGTAGAACGTGATACCAGGAAATATCACGAGCTCATTGTAAAGTATTGTTACGAGTGCGTAGCAAGAGTAACAATACCTAAGGCAATGAACAAGTGATGCTTCCTAGGTATCGCATTCTACTATGGCAATAACGATTTTATCATATGGCAAACCTGACGAATGATTGAATCATACGTAGCCACACCCCCTAGAAACTAAAAATCAATTTCAAACGCAGCTAGCAACAGCGGCTGTTGAACGACAAAATGAATGAAAGAGAAACCTACCGTTGAGCAAATGGCTGTAAACAACACCAGAGAGGCGTCTTGGATCATTTATCGAATGAATTCAGAGTAGACACCACATGGCGACCGAGCAACAACGGCGGCAGCTACTACCAGCTTCCCTCCAGTACGAAATTCTCGGTGATATGGGTCACATGATTCAAACAGGGGTGATAACGATTTTTATCAAAACCTGTTTGAAATTACTTTCCCTGTACATTACTATATAAATGAATAATTAGACCATACGATAATGCCATATATCATTCAAATTGAACCTTTATTGATGACGCAGTAGTGTATCTGGTCTATTCTATTCATTTTTGTCATAGTGTGAGTCGTACCAAGGTGATTGACGATGAGATGGACTATTTCTCTGTCGACTCGAACCGCTGGCTCTCACAGAAGGAGAGAGAGAAGCTTCGAGGTAAGGAGGAGGAGCTGAGGCGACTGAAACACGCCTCGAGGAGAAACCAGAGCATAACTCTGGACTTTGCTGGCCGGAAGGTCGTGGAAGACAAGAACAGAGTAGGTCAGTGCAGCATACCACTTAAACATGCACATACCATATAGCCCAGTTTCAAGGGACAAAACATTTTGTGTTTTGGTCAAATTGAAATGGATGGAATCTTCGTGGTTGAGCTTCTAACCACACCATGCGTCCATGATTTGCTATAAATTTTGTAGCATGGTTTCCCCTTCCTGCCACTTTGATGACCTGTATTGTTCAGTATCTCTGATGTGGGCTATACTGTACAATAATTATAGTTCATCCATAGGGCATAGCTTTGGGGGGGGGGGGGGGGGGGGGGGGGGGAGATAAGTTATGTGAACTCCTTGCCCACAAACAGCTGTTATGAACCTCAAGCAATGTCCTTCTTGGCCATAATTACAGGATCAACAGCATTGCACAGCATTGCCTAATTAGCATTTTAGCTGGGGAATATGATGGATGTTGATGGATGTTATGCATCATCTCATTTCATTGTTGCATACATGTAGATCTTTACAGTGAGGAGCATGCTGCTGATGCTCTGGGGGGATCAAAGCAGTCCACATTTTGGGAGAGTCAGGGGGCCAGTGAAGGTCACATGACACACACTGAGGGTATCTACAATCCTACAATTCCTGGCCCACCACCCAAGGTTTGAAATTTGAGTGTTTTTGATTTTATGTGTAGATTTCAGAATTCTCTCTTTCTCTCTCTCTCTCTCTCTCTCTCTCTCTCTCTCTCTCTCTCTCTCTCTCCCTCCTCCCCCCTCCCTTACTCAAATGTGTGTACACACACCCCTGGCAATAGTATCAGGAGACACATAAAGAAAAGCGGAAAAGAAAGAAGCGTGAAGATAATGTAGAGGAAAGGAAAGAGGAGCAACACAGTGTTGGTGTTTTGAGACTACAGGACAGTGCTTTGCAAGAAATGAGAGACGAAGGTACATGTGCATAACTATATTGTCATGGCCTCCCTTGATTGTGATTGACTCTTTCTCTCTCTCTCTCCCCTTCCCTTTCCTTTCAGGTAGATGTCTGAGTATGCATCAACCATGGGCATCATTGCTCGTGGCTGGCATCAAAAGGTACACATACATAATTCCGTACATCATACATACACATACATCTATTCCTAGTCCTAGTCTATCTATCAGCTAAGAACCTTGTCTCCTTTTAATCTATCCTATTTATGTCAACGGACAAACTACCCACCCACACCATACACATCGTACAAACATTTGAACATGGGTTGTGGTTTATATACGTACATTGCAATATACTTAGTTCCATGGATCGGTCTATTAGACAGATGTTATGTGGTCTTAGTGATCTGTATAACCCGTTTAGTGTAAAGCTGCCTCTATCCTGTGTAATTTCTCACGTACATGTACTATTATTACCTTAAGGTGACTAATTTCTGCGAGTACCAACGTTTGATATTTTTGCAGATGAGCACAAAAACACGAAATGTACTCACAAAACATTATCTCCAGCTATACATGTAGTGCAATCTGTACCATCTTCACGTACATGTACATGTATGGTAGTATCACTATATTGAAAAGATGTGCCTGCATGTCAATTATTTTGTTTATGTATTTCAGGCATGAGGGTAGGACCTGGTACAGCACACATAGAGGGAGGTTGTGGATAGCAGCTACCGCCAAAACACCCGACCAAGAAGAGGTCAAAAAGGTCGAGGACTTCTATCGAAGCTATTATGAAGGTGGGGGAGGGTATGTTTGTGCGATTTGTGTACACGAAATAAGATCCTAAGGTCATTACTACTTCAGTGTCTCTCTTACACTATCTAATGTCAGTAAATTTGTGTGTTTCCAAGACATTGACCATACCATACTTATTTAGCACATGCACTATAACCCCACCAGGGGAGAAATAGTGTGTCTAATATTGTGATGTATGCATATAATATTATGTTGGCATATTACTGCATTTCTTGAATGGGTAGTAAAAGGGCTACTAGCTTAAGCAGGAAGTGGATGTGTTTGTACAGTAATTATGGTAAATTGAGTATGTGTGTACATACCTTCTCGTTATCACAATAGGTTTTGAAGTAGCCTTTCCCTCTGCCTACCCCACCAGCTGTCTCCTGGGCTGTGTGGACATGGTTGACTGTTTATCTCAGGAAGACTATGTTGAACAGGTGAGCTTTATATTATGATAGGAACATCCCCTCAGAGCAGGTCAAGAGTCCTGCTTGAGAAATTTAATTATGGAACTTCAAAGTTCAAACTCCTTAACTCCTTTCAGGCTAAAGCAGTCCACCACCAGAGGAGGTACGAAATCATTAATATTCCACGTGACTTGTGCGCATACCAATGCGTGTCATCGTGGGTGTGTCCCTCATACAGTCACTGTGTTGAAGCTTAAAAATCGCGGGATCCCCAAGGGATCCCTAGCTTAAATAGTGTAGTTTCGATCGCTGATCACGGCCATATATGTTTTGTTCGGGGATCCTGAGGGATCACCTTCAAAAATCGCTGTTGAAGTTTTACTATGTAAAGTATATGGGGATAAAAAGTGATGACACAGCAGATTTCAGGGAGCACGTGATCATTTCATACCTCCTCTGGTCCACCGCATTGAATGCATATGGTACAGGGTCGTCAGAACAATATGTGTCTGTTGTACTTGCAGTTCCCAGGTGGAGACTCGGAGTCACCATTTGTGTTCATTATGGAGAATCCATGTGAGCTAGTGGTCAAATTCCCAGTCAAAGGAGACTATAAAATATGTGAGTTATGTATGTTAATTTCCCTGAATGTGTAAATTATGGTCGTGTGCATGCTGCCCATGTCCATGAGCCACTTAGGTGGGTAGGGAGAGTTCCCATGGAACAAAAGAGCTTTTTAACCTACCACCCCTAGTTCTCAAGGCTAGGCACCTAAGTGGCTCTGCCTTTTGCTGGGTTAGGTTTGCCTGAGCAGGCAATGAGATGGATGGTTGCTGCTTAGGTTTGGGATTGGTAGTAGAAGATAAACCTACTGAATTTTCATGCTCCTTTACAATGTATATTATACATCATGCATAATCATATTAGAGAACAGTGCTTAATACTAAGTGTTGGCTGTGCTATTCTTTTTATATGCAGGGAAACTAGATGCTAATGTTCATGTTGCTGCCAAACGCCAAAGCTCTAGACCCTCGCTCTCTCCCCTCTCACTATGACTAAACAAGGGACATTGAATTTTAGCATGAATGACGTGTTTATCTGATGTGCACAATACAGATACCAGGTCAACATTTCAAATATTACATGTACAACTATGGTATACACAGGTGATTAACCAAGGAATCATAGCCACTGTTATTGGTCCAATTAACCTGGGAGTGGGGTGAGTTCATGTTCAAAGCGCTATGCTCAACGACGCGAGGCATTGGCGCATTGCTGGATCAATTTGGCCAGTAAGCTGATAGTGGGTGCAGCCGCCGTGGTAACATCAGTAGACACACTGAGAAGAGCAGTAGCAGAAGTGGTGTTTGTTATGTCTACTAGGTTAAGACAAACAGGAGCTCCCTTCTCTACTACTACACCCTTGTCTTTGTCGTTGGAGTTGTCACAATCGATCACTATCACCTCCTCGTCCGCCGAGTTCTTCAACTTTTTTGGGCTTTCCACAGTCAGATCGAGACGTGCTTTCTTCAACGGTGGCTCCATACTATTTGGGGATGTATCGCTTGACATTAGGGTAGCCAAAGGCTCATTCAACTTAGCTACTGCTGTATTGCTACCACCTTCTTCGACCCTTGGTTTCTTTAACAAAGGGGGCTGCCCCTCTCCTCCTCCACTAGAAGCACTGGCAGAAGAATTAGCTGAGTTGACAAAATCGAAGAGTGACTTCATTCCCTTAGCTAGAGGCTTTCTCTTTCTCGAGTTCATGGTCGCTGCACCACTTCCACACGGAGTCTGTGGTGAATTCACACTAGCACTCTTTTCACCTCCTTTAGCCACAACGCTAGGTGACACTACTTGTAGTGGACTCAGAGCATTTCCATCAATGCCATACTTTTGGAGCACTGAGTCATGCACGTACCAGACTTGCTTGTGGTTCGGTGGTCGTGCCTCTTTGACAGCCATAGACTGGATCTTCCTTTCAAGCTGACGCTTTGATATTCCTGAGGCATTTTCCAGCTCGCTAGTACTGCCACCACCTGTGGCTCCTGGGGTCTTGGGCTTACAAAATGGAGAATTTTCAGTCGATGTGGCTTTAGTTGAATCGTTGCTGGGACTTGTGCTCCTCTCTCTCATTCCCATTGGATCACCACTGCCGCAGTGGTTGCTAGAGGCCATGACCTTTGCACCCCAGTATTCACGGAAGGTTTTTATGAGACGTGTTAGTCCCATTGAGTTCTTGTGCACCAAACGAATGAGATCTGGTATGGCTGTATGTGAATGAAAAATAGATCTCAACAGTATGATCCAGTGTACATTGTGTGTGTGTGTGTGTGTGTGTGTGTGTGTGTGTGTGTGTGTGTGTGTGTGTGTGTGTGTGTGTGTGTGTGTGTGTGTGCGTGCGTGCGTGCGTGCTAACCTTCTTCTGGAACTGCTCGTGGTTTGTTGGGGTCTATAGCACCAGTATTGTTGCCTGATGGAGTAACAAAAATGTATCAAAAATGATTACATATACATGTAGTTACATTCTCCATCTAATCACACTTCATGCATACATGTACACACATGCACACCTGCTGCTGTTGTTTCTCCCTTGGTTTCCACGGCAACTGGCAGCTCCACCAGGGGTACAGCTTCAAACTGCTTCAGAAACTCCATGTCCTTGGAAACTGTGACCACACCCTCTTCCTGGTGTTGCTCTGCCCCTCTGCCACTGGTCCAGAGGCAGCCTATCTTGATTGGCCTGAGGGGTTGGCATTTGCGAGTAAACTCTGCCTCCCAGGCTTTCGCCTTAGACACCTGTTTCTGCTGCTTCAAGTCCTGTGTCAGTGGTGTGCACACACATGTATGTGTGTGTGTGTGTAAACATTTAACTTGTGAGTAGAAAATTGTCAATGTTTCTGTAGATTTAGGTTGTAATTTTCCCCTTATAAAGCTTGGATACTTTGTGTGGTAACAGATAATTTTATAAGTAAAGTTCCAGGAAAGTGGTAATGTTTCTGAAATTGGAGATTCTTTTTGTTTCCCAAAGCAGATCACTATAGTTCTAATTTGGTACATTGAAAGTTAGTGTAGTAAACAAGAGGAGGGGGGGGGGGTGAATCTTGCTCAGCTACTGGCCACACTACAATTCAATATTAAGTTGGAAATTTTGTGATAATGTTGTTTTTCATACTCCTACTGTTGTACCTGGTTGTCTTGTCCTTGAGCTCCCTCGTCTCCGCTGTGGTCCCCCTCAGAGTCAGAGAGGTAGCCGTGGGGCACAAAGAACCCATCTTCCTCCTCTTCATCATCTCCTGAGTCACCACCTTCCTCACCCTGAGGCAATAAAGCATATTGTTTTTGCTGAGTAAGCACACTGATCGTGTAACTATTGATATTTTCCCCAGCATACATATAATTATGTAAAGTACTTCATGGTATGTTTTCACAATGAAAGAAGGCGAAAGCTTTGTCCAAACTACATCTTATAATAATTTAAGAGAATGTTATTGGTTATTGGGGGTGTGTGTAGACGTACCTCACTGTTGGAGAGGCTCTCCCCTGGCTCCTCCTCCTCCCACTCATCATCACTGTCCACCTCGTAGTCCAAGAGATCCTGCAGACAAAGAAGTAAATAGTAAAAATTAGTTGATTTAATGCTAAACTTGATGGTAATGCTCACACAATGATGTATGGTTCATGTGCATGTAGGTGTGTTTGAAATTGGTCAAATCTTCAACAATATGATTCTCTATAATTTTAGCATTTTAAACAATGTTAGTTGTACCGTGTCTTTCTTGAAAGGGTTTCTTGGAGTGATCAGCTTGCTTCTCTTCCTCCAGGTGCCAAAGTAGGCTGGCCGATGATTAGTATGAAACTGGAGCAGCTTGTATGACATGTACTGAACGTTCCTCGGACGAGTCACATTGGGTGATGTAATGATGACATCATCATCGTCTACCTCCACGCATTGGATGTCATTTTTGTCACACACTTTCTCTTCCCTCTTTCTAACTCGACCAATCTTGGGTTTTTGTTTGCATTCTTCCAGGTAGAGTCTACCGAGGGAACTGTCCTGCCTAGACAGGGCCAAATCAAAGTGGGTGGAGTATTGTAGTGGAGGACGAGGGGGTGTGGCTAGAGTCACATCAGGTTTGGCCGGAAATGGAGTCAGAACGAAGAAATCTGAGTCAACAACGGTCTGCAATGTGTGTGTGCAAGTTATAGTTAGATATCCCACTGTGAAGTACACAAATCTGATTATCCGATATTGGCACAGTAAGGGATCTACAAATTCATACCTTGTTCTGGACAGTTCCCTTTGGTGAAAGAACTTGAAAGAAACTTGAAATCCTCTTCTGACCTTGCTGCTCCTTACGTAGCTACGAGGGTAGGTACAAGCAGAAGAAAGTGTTATATTATGTATGATACTACAAGATGCCCATTGTGCTTTTAAAAAAATTAATATTTTATCACACCTCTACTGACCTTCTCTTCTCTAGCTTGCTCCTTTTCCAGTTCCAGCTGCTTCCTTTCCTCCTCCCTTCTCTTTCTCTCCTCCTCCTTGCGTTGTTTCCTCTCTTTCTTCCATTGCTCCTCCCTCTCTCGTTTCTCTTGACGTTCTTTCATCTCCTGTTCCCTTTTACGCTGACGCTCCCTATGAATCAATGCACACACAAGGACCACCAATTTATAGCAGTATCATTGGAGCTAGTAAAATGTTGATGGATCAACAACCCACACAATATTTAATGGCTGCTATACTAAGTCAGATTCATGAGTAAATAGCTAGTTTCGTACTAACTTTTTCTCTTCTTCCTTGCGCTGTTTCTCTAGCTTTCTTTTCTCTTTCTCCTCCTCTCTCTTAGCCTTGGCCTCAGCTTTCTCTCTCTCCTTTTGTGCTCTCTGTCTCTCCCTCTCAGCTCTTTGCCTCTCCCTCTCCAGCCTCATTGTTTCACGCTGCTCCTTTGTCAGCTTGGCTTTGACAACCTGCACCAAAACTTTGTAACTAGTACATGCACAACTGAAAGTACAACTGGATAAAGGTTTGGATATGCCATAAACTGGAAATGTTTTGGGTCAAAAATATTTCGTCTGATAAATTTTCGTGTTCAGACAAACAATCCCATACTGCATTAGTGTTAGATATGCACATAAATTTCACGTATTTGCTTTTCACATCACCTATGCTATCCAAAATTTTGCAATTTACAGAAATATGTAGTGAGCCTATGATTATAAGGAGAACCCCTAAACTCAGATTGAGGTAGTCCCACCTGGAATACTTCACTCTCAAAGTTTCATGGTCTTAATTTTAAATTTCCAAATTTGCATATGGGGGAGTTTCTACCAATATTGACCTTTGGTAGAGCTTGGGGTGGTGTTGAAGTAGCAGCAGTCTTGGCCGATGAAGAAGTGCTAGTGATTAAAGGTGCAACCTCATTCTTCAGGGCATCTACACCCATAATTGCTTCACTCTTTGATGCTCCCACATCTGTTGAGCTCTTTGTTCCCATGTCAGTAGTAGCAGCACTAGACTTGGCTCCATTGTTAACACAGTGGTCGACAGCCTTACCGGTGCTCAGTTGGGATGTCGATGTGAGAAACAGCAGTCGACCTATGAAAGGGAGCAAGATGGAGACACTTAATAAGACTAGTTGCTGGACATTTGTCCGACATTGTTCGAGTATATGTACTTTGTAGCTGGTGCCTAGCTACATGTGCTATGAATGGGACAAATGGATGCTGCTAGCAATCAGTTCACTTTTTGGGCTTTAAATGTATGTTGGGGAAAGTCTAAAGAGTTCCGAACTAAGTCTGTTCCTGAGTGGAATATTTTTCAGGGGGGAGGGGGGAGGGGGGTGGGTGGGAGTACAGGAGTGACTTCAATGTTCCTTCTGTAATGAAATTCCTCTAAAAAAACCCTAAAACAAAGTCATCTCTCTTCAATAATCATTACACAATGCTTGGTCTAGCTCCAACGAGAAGTATACAGGACTATTCCTAAAGTATGGCCACATCCTTTAACCAGGATATCAGAATCTATCCTGCAATAAAAACACTTTTTTTAAGTTGCTGTATCACATAACATGTCAGAGCAGAGTGCCCCTACCACTAATTTTTATCTTCTGTTGATTCACAAAAGGTGTCTAGCATTGATTACTAAATTGCCTCCAACCCATGACACGTGCTTAACTTAGCTATAGGCTCTTTCCAGCTTGCATGTGTTCAAGCAATAGAGATCCTTATGTCTCATTGTCACAAAACAACCGTGCTAACTGTAATGACCCATCACACATTCTTCACCCGAATTGTCAATTCAGGTGCTATCAAAAGTGATTCACATGTAAGGGAGCCATGCTTCTGGACATGTTGCCAGCATAGTGTCACCTTGTTTGAGCTTGCTATTGTCCTGTACGTCGTCTCGATCCTCGAAACTCGGTGTCTCTTCCTTGTTTCTATGCTCAGCGTTCGGCGGTGGAGGAGAAGTCGCCTCTTGAATGTGAGTGACTTGAGGAGCTGGGTCTAAATAGAAAGCAGGTAAAGGTTCTTGAGTACTTTTTTTTGCAAAATTGGGCCTATTACCTTTTTCAATTTCATCATAGGTTGAGATAATCACGCAGCACTCTCCAGAGCTGTCCATTTCCAACGGTTTTCGTCGCTCTCTCCTTACTCCAACTGCACAGGTTGTGCCTTTTGGCGCCACTTTCCGAATAGTTGGCGCGTTGCGCATGCGCAATAGTGTCGGACAGTTCCATGGCGTGTCCAAATGAGCTGACCTTTGAACGTGAATGGAATGAACATGTGCCGCACCCTGGGGGGCGGGTTTGTTTTCCATTAAAAATGCATTTTTTGTCTGCGGTCGCCACTGATTAATGATCGATCATACCACGATACGGAACAGGAAATAGATTTGCACTTTGTTCATGAATTATGCATAACTGTGACCGTCCCTACCGTTCGCTTTCCGAGGTCTGTGTTCGCCAAGGCGAGGTGTTCGAAATTTGAAGAAAACTCGTTGCTGAAGTAAAAAAAAGTATCAACTATAATTATCGAGTGTACAGTTTGTTGGTCTATTTCATCGAGGCAAGACAGTTTTAGCCCTACCAGTATTGTCAAGTGTCAAGACTAAGAGTCAATTTGAAGTGAAAAGTGCTACGCGCTACTGTTAGCGCAGTTGATCGCAAGTGCATTTGATTCAAAGTCTTGTTTGAGGCGCTTAAGCGTTTGAAAACACACGCTCCGGGGGACGGTTGGAGTGACATTATTCTTGAAAGTGGAAAAGAGTAACATGTTTTATTGATTTCTGTGAGTGTAACGCGCCATGTGTATCATCGTGATTGGACCAAGCGAGAGACTGGACGGCAAGTCGGACCCTCGCTACCTCTGCACGACATCAAAGCGGGAGGTAAGTCCACTTTACTCTTTTCGCCGTGCGAGCGAAGAATTCTTGAATGTAACATTCCTTTGGCCAATTAGTGGCTGATTGATGCTTTGCATACCATGACGTTGCCCTTGGCGACGCACCTGTCTGCCGATTACGTCATTGGAATGTGACTTGGTTACATGATGTGATTGTAAACGAGCTCGTAATCCCACAACAGTTACTTGTGAATTCCTGCATGCCATATATGGATAGTGTTGCTGGTGCCATGGGATACACTACTCTGAGCATGCAGGAAGCATGAATATCTGTTTGTGTGTGTGTACTGTTTGTGTACCATGTGCATTTGCCTGCAATAACAAGTATAGGCTCGCCAGCTGTGCTGATATGGCTAGACCCTTTTTGAAATATGATAGTACTAATGTGTGTACTCGCTATGTTTCTTCTGTACAGGTTCCTACCCAAAACTGCCCTTTCTACTCTCAGACATTTCATGCTAGACTTCACAATGGTATGTGAATGAGTATGGGTGAACATTGCCTAAATCAGCAAGCAGAGTTACTTTTATAAATTCTATGCTTCCCTCTTCTCTCTCTCTCTCGTTTGCCTACACACACAAATATGCACGCATTAACATGCATGAGCACATACATACACACACATACACTAACACCAAACATGTTCTTTAAATAAGCTGCCATCTCTATTCCACTACACACACTCACTCACAGTGACATACACCTTCACCTTTAGCATTTACAGCAAACTTGCCAACTTTTTTGTCATCAAAGCCCACTTAGTTTACATTTACAATTTAGCCTGTTAATTTTCACTATCACCTGTGGTTCTTGAAAGCACATTAGCACTAGTTTAGCAATAAACAGGAAATAGTCTATGGTGGCAACAGCTTTGAACCTAGAACAAGGTAATCCAATCTTCCTTATTTTAGTTGCTTCCCCCACACCCCATTGTCCCTTGTGTCAGTCAGTTTGTGTGCAAACATGTACATGTGTGGACCATGTGACACAGGGTGTTCTGCTATTCTAAGTCATCTGACTTTTTGCCACCTGTGCCAAATCAGGGGGAGGGTTATGCAGGGCAGCCCGGCCATGTTCAGCATAGCCACCAGTAAGCTTCTTAGCTTCAAACCAGCTCCATATGTTTGGTCTATGTATGGTCAGTGTTGTGCTAGTTGGGTTATATATAGCCTGGTACAGTAGTGTGGTCACGGTTTCCTTTGTGGTGCCAAGGGCTGTAGCTCTAATTGCATTTCTCCAGTTGTAAAGTGAGATAATTCACTTAGGGAATCCCTAAGTTGCTAGGGTCTGTCCTTGGAGACACTTTGTCCCTATACAACTTTTTAACCCTTTGAGCTTCTGCCAAACTAGCATGTGTGTTTGTTCTCCTGAAGCCATTTTGGCTATGCATTTTTTCTGGTAAAGAGATTAGTTGGAAGATTGCAGATAAATTTGTTGGATTAGTGGTACAACCAAGTGGCATGAGCTATTTGTAGGAAGTGTTGTAAGCTTGGCAGACAATAAGATGACAAATGATATTTCTCTCTCTCTCTATCTCTGCCTAGCTCCCCACCCCTTCCTCCCCCCTTTCTCTCTCATGTACACACCCTTTGTTCTCTCTGTCAATTTACTAGACTTTTTAAAAAGGGCACCACAAATTTGAGTCCATAATGGGTTGTAACCCATGTAACATATGTAACCCTAGCCATGGTGCATGCTTTTGGTTAGGGAGAACTCTCCCTAACATTGTTACATCCTTGTCAGAGCAAGCCTTGACGTGTCTTCCCGCAGTTTGTGGGTTTGGGGATTCCTGTGTTGGTCTATTGTG
This sequence comes from Stappiaceae bacterium, assembly GCA_964291365.2. GTDB lineage: Bacteria > Pseudomonadota > Alphaproteobacteria > Rhizobiales > Stappiaceae > JBDWFY01. The sequence goes on along the minus strand of OZ219961.1, from coordinate 235,927 downwards.
TGGCCTGCTAGCTGGCTACAAGATTATGCATTGTTGAAACATGATAGCGTTCAGTTCACATGCCACTTTTGTGCAAACAATGTTCCGGCTGTGTAGGACATGCATATGTGTTATGTTGTTGGATCCTTATACATATTAACGTGATTAGTGATTACTCTCTCTCTCTCTCTCTCTAGCTGACACCACTGATCTGCCAGGGTGTCTGAGTAATTGTTCCGAAGTTAGTGGTGCCTTGCTGTTTCTGCTTATGCATTCACCGTTGCAGCAACTAAGACAACTGAACAAGGTATTTGACCATTGTCATATCAAATATTGCTGTTTTTTGTGTGTTCAATGGGCGATATATAAACCATTGCTCTCCCAAAAATCATCACATTCGACCGAACAAATAGCACTCCTGTGTTTGAATTAAGCCATTTTTCCTTGTAATTTTTATGCCACTAGCCTGTGTGTGGCTGCGTACTGTGGTACAGTGTGGCGTGTATTTTTAGTCAAATCCTCAAATCCGAGATGAAAACTGTGATGGTTTGCATGCATGATTACTGTACACAAGCAGTGTGTGCTTTAGGTGGTGAAGTACACTATCCAGTAAAGTGGGTGGAAAGCTGATTCATCACTTTTTTTTTATCGTCCCGTACATGTACATGTATGTATAACAGTCTATCTGTCTCTTTTGCTGTTGTTTCGTGAAAGTAAGTGTACAATAAAACATCAATTTCAATTCCTTGCTTCTATGTTGAAACTCTTTACGGTTTACATATCATAATTTGTTCAACATAGTCCCGTGTGTGTGTGTGTGTGTGTGACAGTTTGTGTGTCCATGTACTTGTATTTGTATACAACATGTATGTTTTTCTTTTGCTTTGATATGACATCCCGATAGTTTAATTGTACGCATACAGAACATGTACACATACACAAACATTAAGTCATGCGGAGGGCATCATTGCACATAGAATAGAATGTGTGTATGTATGTATGTATGTATGTATGTCTGTTTGTGTGCAATCGGCATAATGTGGTAAGTTTGTTATAAGAGATGTGAACTGTTTATCAACTGACAGAGTATGCACCAAATACAGCCTAACCATACATAGTGTGTCTCAACTTTGGGTGAAACAGTTTTCTTAAACATACTTCAATTCTGCTGAAATATCAACTGGATTCGAGTCAGCTGGCATTCTCATAAACTCCCCTCCATTACATAGTTGAAAACTAAAAGTCAAAAGTGAATGGTTCTCAGTTTGGGAACTGGTGACCAGGAAACAAAGAATAACCTTTGCTAGATTTTCAAGCCCCTTACATGTGTGTGTGTGTGTGTGTGTGTGTGTGTGTGTGTGTGTGTGTGTGTGTGTGTGTGTGTGTGTGTGTGTGTGTGTGTGTGTGTGTGTGTGTGTGTGTAGTACGCCCTGAAGGCTTAGAGGGAAATCATCTTTTTTTCTTCTTTACCTGGTGCTTGTTTTAGTTGGCTTTCCAAAGGTATATAGAGGCCTTAATTGCTCTATGAATCCTTGTCACACACACTATCCCTTGTAAATACTAGCTTCATTTGCTTTGTAGGGCCACTCACTATATTGTACACATAGCTACTTGTTTGTGCAAACAGCGTCAGAAACCCAACATCCTACTCCCCGTGAGCGCGCGGTGTAGTGCGCGCGATAAGCCTAAAAGCCTAGTGTACACTTTGAAGCCCCAAGCGTGCCCACACCAATAACTGGCTTCTTTAGTGCGTAATCGCTTTTTCACCGTCTGGCCCTAAAGCCACTCAAGTGTGCGTCTCTTGGTGACCGCTAATTACTCACTCCCTGCCCACGCATTTGGGCATCCGTTACGTAATGCACACTAAGCGCTTTTGGGACCAAATTAGTTCGCAGGAAGGGTGGCTCTTTGGCTCACCAGCTTACAATTATAGCTTATCTGCGTGGCGTGTTGCGATGTTCTGGTACATGGTTCGTAGTGCTGGGTTGTAATGTTGGTATGCTGTGCTTGGATTATGTTGTTTGTAGTGGAACAAGTTGACCACTGTTTTCCCTACACTCTATGCACAGGAGCAACTGTCTACAAGTTCAGTGTGTGTGTGTGTGTACACAACTCTACCTGTAACCTAGGTAGATAGTAGCCAGCTATTTATGCTGTAGCTACCCCTATCAAAGTATGAGAGAGAGAGAGAGAGAGAGGAAGAGAGAGATGAGGGAAAGAGAGGGAGGAGAGAGAGAGAGACTCAGAGAGAATGTGTTTTTTGATAGTTGTACACAAAAACAGTTTACCCTGAGCGCACTAGCTTACTAGAAACTAGTAGAAATTAGATTTATAAGCCTGGTTAGAAGCTCAGTATTATGGAAAGCACCTAGTGTCTGTTTTGAAAACGTGTAGGCTACGTATTCCTTTCGTTGGTAATTTGGGTGAGAAAAAGTTCTGTTTCTCTACTGGCACGATGTCAAAAACTATCATCCTTTTTGTAAAGTTGGATCAATGTGTCTTTGTATAGTATGTGCAGTTCACTTAAAGGTAGTCTTTCGTATACAATACAATAATGGCATTGTCTAATGTTAGAGTTTTTCATTTGCCCATGAGTGTGTTTATTCTAACAAATGGCAAGAGAAAATGATTGGCTTTGTGTGTGTGTGCGTGTGATAATGATTTGTTATACATTATGGTATTAAAGAGTGTGATAATGTGTTGCAGAGAGAGAGAGAGAGAGGAGATGGTAGGAGTATTTCATTAGCGAGTGGTGTAGATATTGTAATGTTTGTTTCAGCAGTCATTTTTAGTGGGATGCACCTTGACCACAACCCCAAACTCCCCCTCCCACTTTAAGTTGTCCTTTATGTTTTGTCTACTGCCTTATCCCCAAATTCATGTACCTCTGGCCACAGTACCACACTAATTGATACATTTTTAATAATTTCTTTAGCGTGACCACAATATGCTTCATCAGGTGTCACTAGCTAATTAGTCCCTAAACTCAATTATGACTCTAACAAAACCATAGTGCAGTTGTGCATATTATGTATGGGAGCATGACCTTATAAATGTGTTTTTAATCTGCTGATAAATCTGGTGGTTATGATAACTGCAGAATACTGCATTTGTTGCTAGCTATAATCCTTACTGGAATAGAAGGTTGTTTGTGTGGTGGGGCTGTAGTATTCTAGTGTCTGTTGATGTGTTGAAATACTGTCAGATTTGTTGATTTGTGATTGCTAACTTTCAGTGTGTTTTGTACAATCATGTCATGTCCTACGCACGTCTGATCAGATCATTGGGGGAACATTTACATCATTGTTTGGGTATACACTTGTGTTGTACATGTACATAGTATAGTATTGTTTGGCTGTATTATGTCGATATTGCCATGCCCACACTACCAACCTAGGACTACTCTAGATCATCCTTAAAAAATTTAGTGTATTTTGAGACAACTTTTAGCCACCCATAATGTAGCGTGGTTTGTACATGTACATGCACATGTACATGAACATGTATTTGTGTACATGTTGTGTGTATAGTACTTGTGTACATGTGTACATATGTACATGTAGTAAGTACAAGTGTGTAGCATAGCTTGTTGAAAGTTGAAAAATAGCCCTAGCTATGTGGCTAGCTTGCTAAAATGCTGACTAGTGCAGTGATTGTAATACATTCCTGTGCCCAGCTAGACATGTATTGAAACTTGTAGGTGTATGGACAGTGAAACCTACTGAACAATAGCCTACTCTGTATTATAACCATATTAAGTAATCCTACACAGAGTTCTGTAACTAGGTACATCGTGGCTTGTGTATAAAGCCATCATGTTTAGTCCCTGGACGGACAGTAGTGGACGACCAATTTACACATGTTGTCATGGAACTTCTCTCTCTATTGTGGTAGAATTTTGATTAAAGGAGCGGCCCTCGTTTCTTTGTATGACATTGTGTATTTGTAAGTCCTTGCCCTCCTAATTAAGGAGATGTTCCCTCAATTAATTAGCGAGGGTTCAACTGAGTTGCGAACTCTTGTACATGACACACATTTGCTCTTCATTGCATGCTCAGACAGAACTTATTCAATTTTAACACAGTCTGCTAATACAATTATGTGTGGATCACATGATTAACAGATCAATTTGCAGGATTGGTAGATGTGTTTGGTATAAGTATCCTTATTAGTGGACATACCTTATCAAATAGTTGCTCATGACAAAGTGTGGGTGTACACATGCTTAATCTAATATGTGTAGTGTGTATTTGGCAATTTGTTTTACTTAGCAACGGCTTGGCGTCAATATTTGCATATCACTGAGACTACACATGTAGCCGTGTATGTAATACCTTTATTAGCGGGCTCTTTGGCTCAATGTATGTATGTCTGTATTGTGTGTATACTCTATAAAAGGATAGCCCCAAGTATCAGTATGGATAATCCAGATACTATCATAATTTTTGCTGTGATATAAATATGTGTATAAAACCCCTAGTAATTACCCCCCCTCCTTTAATCATGCTACACTAGCAGAATGTTGATCATACCCTTGGGCTATTACATGCTGTGTGCATGTGGTGACCCAATAATATGATGTCATTATCCTCTATTGAATAGACTAGAATAGAACGTGCACATCTAATCCACTTAGTGCTCTAATTGTATTTTTAAGCCAATGACCTTTTTGGCCAGTGTATTATGTGATGTAGTAATGCACCTGTTGCTCATAGAGGGTACCACATGCAGACACACACACACACACACACACAGGCACACGCACAATACAACTTGTGGATGGACACACCTTATATATAGCTTGTACTCATATATGCACACAATGACATACACATGATTTTTGGTTCCGACATTAGCTATGTGATGCATGATGGTATAACCATACCCCTATAGCTGGATGCATGGTGTATTCCCAGATGGCCTCTTTGGCTAACAGTTATGTATGCACATGTAACAATGTTGTACAGAGCTGTTCCAGTTTTAGTGTCATCTCATGTCAAATTCTCTGTTGTTCTCATGTTAAGTACATTACCCTGCTCCCCGTGTGTGTATGTGTGTGTGTGTGTCTACGTGTGTATGCATGTGTGTGTGTCTGTGTGTGTGTGACTATTGTTTGTGTTGGTATTGGTTACTAGAGTGATGGATATTACACGTAATTAGAGGAATTCCTCGCTAATAATGAAAGTGCAGCCAGACTACACAACCTAAAATCAATTTGTATCGTTTAGTTTATGCTTTGCTGTACATGTACGTAGATAAGCATGTTGTGCTTATGCATTCATGTATGCAAGAGGGTAGCCTATACAGCATTGTGTCAATTCCCTCTTACACATCACATCATGATTTTTGTGTACATGTCTGGGCAGTCAAAATAAATGACATGTCTATTGACGCATGATAATTGTGTGTACATATATAAATATGATATACTTTTACATAATTTACATTTCCTAATTATCATTCATTGTTCTGTATGCAGATCTCCACATTCCAAAGTGATGACTCGGCCATGCCACCAACAAATAGGTGTGTTGACCTCACGATCACAGCTCAAGGGCAAAAAACAACTCTCATCCCCAGGCCCTGTACATGTGAGTGCTGTGGTACAGCCCGTGGTCATGAATGTTGCACCAGTGACAGTGAATCTTGTTGTAGCGTGACCAACTCGAGGAGTTCTAGAGATGTGGTGGCTGTGGCAGGAATCCCAGGAGAAGCCTGTGAATATGGACTTGATAATCACTATGCTACACCTTCCCATGAATCCCATATGAGCAGGGCTCCTCCACCTTTGACCAATAGCCATTATAATACAGCTCCTATTGTATCTTCAAAGCTAGGAGTATCGACAATGGCCTGGCCAAATCCAGGAGCTTTGCCCATTGTAGCTGCTGTCTACAAGGCCTCTTCCTTGTTGAATGGGAAAGATAAAGGCTATATAAATGATGACCTCATCACCAATGGGAATTCCTCTGCCCACATGAGAGATAGCAGCCACTATCAACAGAGTGGCTTCCAACTATGGAAGTGTTTGAAAACGGCATGTGAATGTGTGTGTTTATTCGAGAAGATGCTCTTGTTAGTTTTGATTGTTGATGCACGGAAGGTGAAGGGTGATTTGTACCGGAGCTTCGATAACGAGTGTGTTGATTCAGGGGGCTCCTCCTCGACGTCAAATCAGAGCTCAGGGGGAGGCTCGTCTTCGTCCGGATCCGGAAGTGGAAAGAAACAACAAAACACCAACAGTAACAGATCCGGGTCTTCCTCCTCGTCTTCACAGAGGTCTGGTTCCGGTTCCAGTCAACGTGGTGTTGGTGGTGGTGGAACGGGAATGGGAGGAGGGAGAACTCTCAGTGGAAGCAGTGATGATAGTAGTGATGATGGAGATGACGACCACAACAAACGACCACGCCAACAGCTAAATAAGGAACCAAAATCAAAACCAGATTTTGACGATGAAGATGATGAAGAGACGGATAGTGCAGACGAGGGAGGAGAAGACCAATCCCCTAGGGAGATGACAGTGGACATGAGCAGCCCTCTGTCTGTTCACAACGACAATGGAGGATCAGTGAGCTCTCATGGAGTTGGACTAGGAGTAGGGGAAGGAGGAGGAGAAGGCAAAGGTCAAGAGGGACGAAGAGGACGGAATAATATCTGCAGTCTCCCGCTTTTGGGCAGCAGTGGAAGTGGAACAAATTCTAATCGATTCTCAACTGCAAGTATGAGTGGTGGAGCTACTGTGGAGTCCATCACGTTGAAAGAAGGAATGGCCGGCAGTAGTAGGATAACTCTTGTTTCTAGCACACAAATCAACAGTCCTGTCAACATGGCCGTTGGATACGGGGTCCCAGTGCTAGCTGCGACAGATAGCGATGGTCTGATGGCCACTACAGCTGCCGTTGGTGCTGCTTCTTCGAGCTCTGTGCCAAGCTCTGAGCTTGGTACACCAACCCAGGACTCCCCCCCTCCCCACCTAGGGGGACGAGACACCCCTGGCACGCCACAAGCTATGTCTCCAGAAATCTCTACAAATCCACAGGTGAGGCAGTTTAATATGAATATGCATGGTATAGTTGAGTTTCCTCGTGCATTGTATTTGAATATATGTGAGCCCTGTGCATCTCTCAATCACGAAATTTTTATCTTTTTGGGATTACCAAGAACTTGATTAACTGTGAAACAGTGTGATGTAATGGATAAATGGTGTGCAGATTATGTCAGGTATGCATATTGTTATGCATATTATTATGTATATTGGAGCTAAAAATCTGTGAAGTTGGAAAAAATCTGGGAAATTGGAACTTAATCTGGGGGGTGGGACATCCCAGAGGGTCCCCACCCTGCATATCCAGAAGTAAATAAGCATGATAGCAAAGTGTGATAAGCATCATGGCCATAATGGGTGTAGTAGCCAGGCACTACTTAGCTGTACATTTTAATATTGAATTTCCAAGATGTTTTGACCTGGTTGGTTGAATTGTAAGGTGAGCATCCCACCAAATCTGACTGACCTCTCCATGGTACTCTGTTTTGGGGGAAGTATTATTTTTTGAGGTTGTCCCTTAACATGATAAGGCCTCCCCATAACATCTGCCAATGGGCCCCCAGTTAGTGGGCTTCAAAATCTAGTTTGAGGCAATCCAGTTAGCTAGCTGCATAATAGTATCTCTCTATTGTGGCCTAGTCTAGCCCACAGGAGTCTAAGGTATAGTCCTATAGGTCAGCAGTGTGTAGGTATGTACCACATCCCATATAGAAACGCTACATGTACCTACCTATAGGCAATGTAGCTGTTATCTGTGGTTGTGTCTGAAGTTTATCAATATTTAAACCTATGTGTGTGTACAAGATACAAGTACCCTTCCTCTTCCTCCCCCCCCCCCTTTTTATTCTGACCAAAAGCCTATCAGTATTGGCATTTGATATTCTGCTTATGTGGCAGTAGGGCATGAACTGCATGAGCTACCCAATAAGTCATGTGACTTGATACATGTACATGGCCAGACTCCAAAATTAATAGTTGTTTGGTCAGTGTCGTAGGTACGTACATTAGAGTAGTGTAAACTTTCATATGTGTACATGTGTAAATACACCACTGTTCTAATGGTTTGAAGATAACGCAAGGCAACTTACTTACGTAGCTCTATGTAGTTACGTATTGTGGTATTGTGTGTGTGTGTGTGTGTGTGTGTGTGTGTGTGTGTGTGTGTGTGAGATTCAAACCTTGCATAGTTTTTAAACTTTACAAACATTCCCCTGTCCCTCCTTTAAGCCTAGCTGCTTCCTATCTTAGGCTTCTCTATCCTTTCTGGCTTCTAGCCTTTTACAATACAATGCAAGTGTATAATACACATAGTGGATGTATGCATTGTGCTTCCCATAATACAAGTGATTCTAGGAGTACATGTATTAGAATCTGTATTATATGTACTCACTGATTCTGAGTAGTAAGTGTCACATACACACACACACACAGTGTAATGTTATATAGTACTCCCTACAAACAGTGTGTTTAGTCGAGTGACCATAGATCTGGACTTTGAGGTGCTTCTCTCGATGTATTATGCGTAGGGACAGCTTCCATTGTTTGCTATGGAAACTACGTAGCTCCCCCCTACCTACCTATCTACCTTCCTCCTTTTTTACCGTTACTCTACTCCAATGGATCATATGGCTCTCACCTTTCACTGAAATTCTAGATTGTATTCATTTTATCTCTGACCATCTAGGCCCCAGTCCTTTTGTGACACGATACCAGCAGTGATCCAAGTTGTCTAATAGTAGACCAGTCTTACTTTACTACCTGTAACCTGATGTACTGTTTCTATAGCCTATTGCAGTGGCTAGAATAGCGGGTTGTGTGTTTGTATGTCTAGTTTCCTTGCTTTTTTGTACTGTTTGGTTGGGTTACAGTGTCTCTTAGTTCTAAAGGGAATTATGGGACACTGGTTATAAGTAAGGCTTCTCTTTTGGAGGGAGAGGGAGGTGGTGGTTTAGGGTGAATTAGGCAACATAATTGGGATAATTATCCACTGCCTCTCTATCTGCCTTAATACTGAAACCAACTTATTGGAAAGGGTTGACTATGTGTGTGCATGTAATAATGTATCATTGTGGGTGTTGGAGTGAGAGAGGGAGAGAGAGAGAAGGCATACATAACATTGTAGTGCTCGATGTCACCCTCACCCTTTACTGCCACTCCAGTACACACTGTTTTGCCAGCTTCCTTGGCTAACTCGGGTTGTTGTTTGTACTCGGACACGGGCTGTACTTGTTGTGTAGCCGAGCATCCTTGTGCGAGTGTGTTTTTGTCGTGTTTGATGTTTCATTTCAAGCTATTCCAGCTGGCTGTGTGGTAAGTACACACGTGTAGGGTTCGCTGGAGTTGTACAACTCATTGTGTACACATGTAGTTGCTACTAGCTACAAGAGTGTAAAGATCATGGGTGTCTGATACAAGTCGTGTATGTATCTGGCTCCCCATAAGCTTTATGGTAAGTATTTCAGTGTGCAACGCATTGAAAATCTAGGAATGCAGGGGCCTGGGGACGAGGCTAGCTTTGTGGTACATTTTGTGCATGACAAAAGTATGCTAAACTAAAGGTCACAATGTTGTATTATGGCCCTGAATAGGCTAGAATAGTCCTTTGGAGTGTGCCACATATGGGCCACCAGAGTGCACAAGGTGATCTAAGGGTGGCCTTCCCCCCACCCACATAGAGAGAGCATATTCATGACTTCTTAGGTGCTGACCAGACTCGGCCAAAAACATGCCATTGTAGACTGCAGACTGCCATTTCAATCCTATAGTTTATCTCATTTAATCTTTGGGTAGACCCGTTGCCATGTAAATATACATCCTAAGCAATATTCATAAATGTGAGGGACTGTGTGTGAATCTCATAAGACCAGTCACTCCCACCCACAAGGTTTTCAGCTGATTATGATTACGTCCTACAAAATTTATAATAGCCCTGTGAATGTAGGTATGTTGGTCTGATAAATGATTATTCATGTACATGTATGTATGTAGGTCAGTACAAAAATGGTAATGATTAGCGAGTGGCTCATGGATGAATCATGTTATTTTGTTGGTGAGGTCAGCAGATATTGATTTGTTGAAGTCGGTGTTCAAACTATTCTTTTGTTGTTTTCGAATTTGATGAGTAACTGTACCCCTATCAAGGAGTTTTTGCATTAATTATTTCAATGTTACTGCTCCACAAACTGAGTAATAATAGTACTTTGTGGTTTATCTAAAACTTTACGGTCACATGGCATAGTATTTGTAAAACATTGCGTGGTGTGTGTCCCCAGCCTTGTACAGCTCATAATGTGCCTTTGTATTGACTACAATGCTATATAGCCTAAATATAATGCATAGCACATACATGTATATATAATAATTATAGACTCACATTGCCTTATACATTGTCTGAAATTGCTGATCGTGTGGAACCGTTGCTACGGTATTGCACTGTGTTGCATCCCTATCGAAGAACCCTCAATATTGCTTTTATCATCCTCCTGCTATTGTAATTTTACCATTGTTAGTAATATATGGCTGGGCCAGCCTGCATGTATTCACACCATGTACACATTATCGTGGTTTTTCTGTTTGTTTTTCGGACTCTAGTTTGCTATATAAACATTCGCAAACAGAACATACACACAGCCCGACAGTTTACAAAACTCTCTGTCCTTTACTTCATCGTTTTGTGTATGTATGTATGTGTGTGTGTGTGTGTGTATGTGTGTGTGCGATGTTGTGTTTGGCATTATGTAATTGAAATTGACCCCTTAGATGTCTTATCTAGTGTGTATATATACTAAAGTTATTCAAAACTGAACGGTTGTTATTGCTCTCGATGTGCATATTTAATATGCAAATGTGACTGTTCCGAGGCTGCTATTCTATGAAGTTTTTCCCACTGGTTTATGTGGCTTGCTCTATCTATCTCTGTCCACTCCCAAATACACGTTGCATGGACAGTTTTCAAGAGTTGCAACTTTCATTGTTTGAGACATGTGAGATGTAGTTGATTTATACAAAGTATTAAGGAAACCATTATGAAGCAGTAGTGTACGTTTTACAAAACTTTTGTCCCTTTTTTCTCACACACATACACTCTCTCTCTCTCTCTCTCTCTCTCTCTCTCTCTTTCCTCCCTTTCTCGTTTCTCCCTTCCTCTCATACACACAGGCTGCTTCCAGTTCCCTTGCTAACAGTGCCTCCTCTAGCAGTGGTGCTGCAGCTGTAGCAGCCCTGGCTTCCCTTGGTGGTGGGTCAGCTGCAGGTGTCCAACCCTCCCCCTCCCTCCCAGGGGCTGGGAGCTTCAATTCACTGCCATTTGAGACCACCTGGGGGTGGCAGCCACCTGTCTATAGGTGAGCCATTCAGGACCCCTTGTGCACTAATTTGCCTTAATTATGTTAAGGGTGATGATAATCAGAGTCTTCTGCCCTTCTCTCCTCTCTCTCTCTCTCTCTCTCTCTCTCTCTCTCTCTTAGCCCCTTCCTTGGTAGTAGCAGTGTTGTGACTACCCCAGCTGCTGATGCCAGTGGCTATCTTCGAGCTGGAGCCCAAACATTTCTCCATGCCACTGTCTGTCAGGAAGCAGAAGGTGAGCCTCCATATCTATATCCCGCTATTATACAAAAGAAGAGCTAGTGTATGTGTGCAGTATATTATGTATGCACACAGGGAAAGGTCAAAAGGCAGGTGGATATATGTAGCCTTGGTGCAAGTAGGTGTATGTGTGTATTGTCTATCAACTGGGCCATAATAGCTATGTGTTGGTCATCCTTGTTTGATGGTTTTTTGGTGAGTGTGTATGTGGGATGGTCATAGGTATGTATACGAAATTTACAATGGCCATACCTGGCTAATAGCTGTTATTTAAAACAACTGGCGCTATCGATCACCCTACCCGATGCTCTCTGACATTCTACTACTGTGTGACAATTGTATAAAAAATCCATTTCCAGTCAAGTCTACCTTTACTTGTACTGTTACAGCATATGTGCCTTCCTATATGTGGGCATATAATGTAACTAATGGTCCCCTATTATTGAAATCAAAAACACTGAAATATACACTGGGACAGCACACACACACACACACACACACACACACACACACACACACACACACACACACACACACACACACAGAGTATACTAATGTATTTGTACATCTCTTAGGGGCATTCCTTGATGTTTCAAAAGCCTAACCAAATGAAATAGCTTCCTAACAAGTTCTAACTCCATTAGCAAAGGCCTGCTCAATGTTTGCCTACAAGCTCATTACAATCCTAGTCAACACAGCCTACACCATAAAGTACACAGTACTGCACATGTTGTTCCCATGGCAACCCCTCATTTCTGTGGTTTTGTATCCCTAAAGCCCCAATCCAAATCACCTATGGCTTCTGTGTGTGTCATTGATACCGCTTTGCGTGAATGAGCCCTGATGGCTGAAGCCAGACCCATGTCCTTTGTTGTGCCTCCCAGTTATGTAAACTGTACTGGCTCCACGTGAAGCCAGGAATGTGCACACATACCTCCCCACTATGTAACTGTACACCCTAAATTGGATGATGTCATCCGTTGCCTAGGGCAACCGCTGTCTTGTGGTTTACAAAGTATTTCCCCAGAAGTGGGAGGATGTGTACACTGCAATGTATGCACAATGTGTGTGTACATTGTGTGTGTGTGTGGAGTGATTTGTAAGCAAATGAGGTTTGGCTGTGAATTGTGTGCCCAAGTGCTGCACTCTGGGATGGCCTAATTGGAGACAAAGTACAACAGAAACGCTAATGCTGTATGGCCAGGACTGACATGAGAGCTAGAGAGAAAGAGTCTGTAGGGCATCTAATTATAGATCTTCATCTAATTATAGCCCTTTTTGTGTGTGTACATGCTGGCCATATTTATTGTGTCAAATTAGAGCAGGCTGTAATTAATAGCCTTAAGCTATTTGGCTTTTAGGCTTTTTTGGCTCATACTTTAGGCCATTACCCTTATAATTAGTCCTAAATTATAATGATATAGAATGTCCATTTTTAGCTTTTTAGCTTCTAAGCTTATAGAAAAATATTCGATAACGATCGAAATCACGAATCTGCTCCAAGTTCGGTAATCACTGCCTCTGCTGACCAACGTAGGTACTGTAAATATTATGGACCCACAAGTATATACACTTACTAATATAAAGGTGTTATTAATATTGCCTTATAAGCTATCTAGGTAAGTATTAATTAGTAATTCTGCTATGTAGCTAGCGTGTGATACATTGTAGTTCCACGCATGCATGCGTGTTGCTATGGCAGTCGATGGCCCTAGTGCTAATGTAGTGTGAAATGAGGGCATAATGTGATCAATTTGACACTCATAGACACATGCTAATTGGTGGCGTCACTAGAATTCAAAACCCTTAGTGACATGCATGTACGTACACACCACACATAAGTATCTCAATCAAGCCTAGCTTGTCTGCTATATGTGTGTGTATACATTAACCGGATTTATAATAATCATTTTTATGGGTGTTACATTCTGTGCTAAATGCAGTATGTAACAGCACTGGGGAGGAAACTCTAGCTACAACAATGCGTGTACATCTGTACATTAAGCCTACTGTGGACGTATATTGCAACACATTGTTCGTGGAGGTGTACATAAGCTGTAGCAAGTATGTACCACATGTACTACTGTGTTTGTACAATGATGACATTCAGATCGTGCAAGTTGGTATGCACGCGTCATGTCATACGTGATGTCTATATGTGGGGTTAATTGATGAACCGCTGGTATATGTGCGTTATATACGTATAGTTTGAGTGGCTGTAGCCGCTGCCAGCCGTGCCCGACAGATGTATGAGTCTGGTGTGTGGGAGAGAGCAAGCATCGATTATAGTAATAATTAATGGCATGAAATCAATACTGATCGCTTTGTGTGTGTGCATGGCAGGTATGGAATGCCTGAGTGAGTGGTCAAGATATTTATAGCCGTAATGTAATGCTATTATTGCTCAGCCATGCATGTGCTGCCATATATAGGGGTGTAATGTTTCTTTCGGGATTTGTACCCCAGTAATGAATGAATGTGGAGTTATGTAAATGTTTTGAGATGGCTTTTTGTGTGTGGCTTTGGTTTGGGGAGGGAGGGGGGTGACGGTGAGTGAGTACATGGTTGAGAGGTGTTCATGCATGATCAGTTGGAGATAGTGGACCTCCTACAGTGCAAGTGCTAAGTACATAATACATGCATGTAGCTGGCTAGACAATGTTTGCACTCCAAGTGTTGTCAATTGGGGAGGGAATTATTTGATGTGAAGATCATTTGAAAGTACAAAACAGTCACCTCCTCCACGTGAGAGCAGAGAGCAGGGAGCCAGCATGACAAACTATTGATCATATTGTTAATTTTCATGTCTCAGAAGCCAAACACACACTGCCTTGTAGGCAGTGTAGCAATGTTACCAGGACACAGAAGTACCAATTAATACGTAATAGTACACATACCCTGTCCTAGCTACCTCATGTTGGTTGTAGCTACCTCCAGCTTTGTTTCCATTGTGGTACACAGAAACTCCTGCTAACACCTTGCACTTAGTGTAGCTGCTAGGCCCTGTGTTTGCCAACTAGGTGGTGGGTGGTGAATGGCCAAGCTAACCAGCTGTCAATTAGTGTCCCTTCCTACATGTAGCTACCTCTAAAAGCTAGTTACATCATGCCAATTAACAAAAGATATAATAGAGAGTGATGGGGGGAGGGGGGGGAGGGGGAGAGAGGGGGAGTGAGAGATAGAAAATACATTCTACAACACAAGTGATGTGAACTTAAATTTCTCAAAGTGAGTAATGTGTGCCAACACAGCTAGGGTCGAATTGAATGAGCCATATGCCGGTGCCACCATGCCTTATCTGTTGGGTATAGGCAGCTGTTTGTTGTGGCTTGGGGATGCCATGCAAGTGGTGGGACTTACTCTAACCCCCAAACCCCCTAGACGACACTTTTCACCAGTGCAAGTCAAAATCCCACATGACTTGCAAGGTGCACTCAGGCATAATCACATGTGCTATAATTTAAATACGCACACGATGTATAGTGACATAGTAAAGTATGAATGATACTGTTGGTATATGAGTCCCAGATACATATGAATTTGATCCCTCTGACTTTTGGCTATAGTTTATTATCAAGTAGTAAACCTAGCCTATTGGCATTGCACAGAGCTCAAGTTTTCAGAATTTCATTGTCTCCATAGCATCAAATATCCAACTGTGACAGCTGTGGAACAGTTTAATTGAATTTTGATCTCCGCCGGGATAAAAATAATTATGGTATCTCATTCCCATGCTATTAAGGCTACACTAAGTGGCAAGTAATGAATTTACTTAGTAGCCCACTTCCTACATACATGCTTGTTGACGGTGACCACAGGCCATTTGATATGGATTGGGCATCCTTATATGGAGCTCCCCTAAACTACGCATTTGCCGCCTGTTTGTCTAGCTAGCTGCCTAGTGTTGGTGCCTGGCCAGCCAGCCTGGGAGATGATGTAATGTGTATTTCCCCTACACATACACAGTGAAGCTATATAGCCTCTTTGTTACGTTGTAGGGACATCTCCATATAAAGTGTTGGAGGTGTTCCCATTAGTGGTAGTCTTTAATATTTTTTATAAATCTAGTTAGGTTCATTGCCTATAGTGCTGATGCCCATTTTTGTATATTACTCATGATAGAGGGGTTTCACTGTAGCACGTTTGTGTTTAGAAGCAGTTATGTTTCTAGATCATGATTTCACAATTCTGTGTAGAATGGGTTATGATTGCATAGTTTAATGATTGTGATTGGCTAGTCAGGCCAAATTACGAACCTAACAATTGCGATGGTCGCTGTATAATAGAATACGCTCAAGGTCACTTTGCGAATCTATTGATTGCGAGCTCTAGAAAAACTCGCAATTTGCAATCATTAGATTCTCGCAATCAAAACCCAATCTACAATACACTCACCGCTTTGCCACTTTGTAGAGTATATAAAACCAAGAGCTAACCATCATGTACATGTATATAGGGGGAGGACTGAATTGAAAATAATAACCCCCAAAACTGAATATTTCAACCACACTACACATGTCCAAGTACATGTAATGACTTGTAAAGAGTTCCTGTAGTAGTGGATTAATAATTGTTTTTATAACAAAGGGGGCAATTTTTATTTTCAAGGGCCAGCTCAACTAGCAGACCATGCCAAAATGTAGTAATTGTTTAGTGTAGTGCTTGAGTGCTGTTTGTATAACTGAGGGGGACATTTTTATTGCTAAGAGCTGCTGGATTAGCTGGCCATAAACATCCTGCTACATGTAGTTTGCTTATCTTAGACGTTTTAGAGTTAGTATCATGACTGGTCATCTACCTATAAATCCTGCTTTTGGGTAAGTACACACATTATCATCATCATCATACAGGATGTCCTCCAATCATGGCAGGATGGCCATGACATGGTACAGTGTGTGGCATGTGGCCAACTATGATCCTATGCTTCCTTTTGTCTTATGTGGTAGTTGCATAATGGTGTGTATTCTTTAGCAGCTGTTCAGTGGTGAGAACAGGGGAAGGTGTGCTGCATTGCTGTTGTCAAACTCTCATCCTTTTGCTATTGTTGGGCATGTCCCACAGCAGACCTTGAGGGCGAAATGGCCCTGAGCAGTGCCAGACGATAGGAGAATTAAGGCCAGCCTAGCTAGGGTGGGTGGGTGGGTGAGAATGTTGCTATGGGAGGTAGCCTGCACTCCTAGTTTGTTAATAGTATGCATTATGATCCTGGGTGGACTAAACACTTAAATATTGTGACACATACATCATACACACACACACATCCACTCACACACCCACTCACACACAGGTGTACTCATTGTATCTGTGAGATGGAGAAACAGACATTTCTCCGGATCCCTCATCGACACAGGACACCACGAATGGGCACCACCCAGGTGAGCCATATACACACACTGCTTAAGCTTTTAAGCCTTTACACCAAATGTGAGTCACTAAGCTTTTAGGCTTTTTAGCTTTTCACCAAACGCGAGTTGCTAGGTAACTGCACTGTCATACATGTACGTACAATGATAGCTCCTTTGGAGGGGGTGTATGTAAAGTAGTCATGTCTGAATAAGCGAGTGGTGTTTGACGATGTATGTACATCACAAAGTAGGTCATTCTGTTTTGTGCTTGGATGTACTCATACACATGCCCCAAGAGAAAGAGAATTGAAAGTGAACTACCCATATACACGTGTACGTGTAGTACAGCTTATTGATGCCTACAGGGCTTTTTGATTGCTACATACATTGTACATTAGCAGACGTACACGTACATGTAGATACATACATAGCTAAGCTCTACCAAATAATAGCAAACTTGTGCTCTACAGCTGTATCTCTGCAAGATGATCTTTCATAGCACAGCCCCGACCACAGGGGAAACCATCCCAGTGTCTGCCTAGTCTCGTACCCAGCCCGTATCTGCACGCGCGAGAAACGGTCTGGTGCACCAAGTTCAAATACTTGGGCCAGACGGAAGCGAGCATGTCACATGACACACCATGTTAATCCAGTTAAAATGATACTTCTAGTTATTGGATTCCCATTCTGATGGCCAGCCTGTACACAAGGTACGCACGCGGTACGTTGCGATTTCATTCCGATGTGATGATGTAATCATTCTGCAATTTGATTGGACGTTCCTCATATTGGGGAACAGGGCCAAGTATTTGAACTTGGTGCACCAGACCGTTTCTCGCGCGTGCAGATACGGGCTGGGTACAAGACTAGTGTCTGCCCAGGCACACATAAACCAATCAAAAGGCATATTTTATTATACCTGTACAATGTGGTATAAAACTGGTGTTATTGTTATGGAGAGTTCCCGTGGGAGAAAATAGCTTTTTTAACCTCTATCACCCCTTTGATATCTCCAGCCCTGTGGCTCTAGCTGTCTACCTTTCTGCATAATTAGATTATTAGATTAATAAATTCCGTATGCCTGGGGTAGAATTACATCCTACTGTACATGGCATACACTGTATAAGCATGTCGGGTTTTAGCCATTGGTACTCTATATGGGGGTCGACAAACCACGTTTGTACTTTCGTGTTGTAGTATGATTCAATTGGGTCGCCGACACTACAACCATGTTGTAGTGTAGGACATCTGTAGCCCGGATCAGCTACACACGTTCCTACACTTGTACATGTATCAGCGACATGTGTAGACACCTTACTTACATGTGTACATTACTCGATTGATATTGTAATGTAATATAGTGCTACTCTGTGTGTCGTTAATTTCCCATTTTATGTGGCCTCAATTTATCGTATGCTTGAAGCTTCCCAGCGTCATATCATAATATCTCTAACGATTATAGTACTAGACAGCTGTGTTATGTGTGATGGCTACCCTTTTTGGCATTCTGGATCCTTGATGCAGCCTTTCAAATGCCACCCTCTGTGTGTGTGTGTGTGTGTGTGTGTGTGTGTGTGTGTGTGTGTGTGTGTGTGTGTGTGTGTGTGTGTGTGTGTGTGTGTATGTGTGTGTGTATGTGTGTACGTTTGTATGCATGTGGTGGTATCTCCAGGAAATGTGATATACATGTACGTACATGATGTGTGTGCACGTTGCTAATTTGAGCCATTTTGTTGTGGCTAGGCCCTAATACATTTTGTATATAGGATTCCATGCTATTACGTACATGACTGTGTGTGAGTTGCATATTATGTGTATGTGAACATAATATTAGAATCTAATTCAGTGGCAGCACCAAATGTTACTGGCTGGATTTTCAAGTTAGTTGGCTTCACACATGACCACATGACTGGCAAATTTAGCAGTTTGACAGTATCTCCGATTACACCACCACAGCAACCAGCAATGCATGTACATACATGTACATATCATATTAGCCCATTTCCCTGAAAAATTCAATTATGCATGCGTATGTGTACTCCTTCCATTCCTTTGTGTTTTACTGCCCTGCCCGTGGTATGATATGATTTGTATGGCTCGTTGGTGCCACCATTGGACAGGAATGAATTCCATAGTAATGTGTTTGCCTTGAGCAACTCGAGTATTATACATATTGACATTGTACATATAGCAGGATGAGTGTACTATAATTTGTATTTCATGTTTCCCCTAATGAAATGTAGCGCTGCACCCCTGGTTCATATTACACATACAATAACATGGCGTAATGTAACGTAGCCCTTAGAGACGGAAAAAGATGAAAAGAAGATGTATTAATTGGATATAGTATTATTTGGAATGTGTGTTATTTATAGTAATGTGTTATAGCTACATGTAGTTAAGTTTTCACTGCTTAAAACTACATGTAATATGAGCATGGTATGTGCATGTACACGTACTTCAAACTGTTATGCAGTGTTGACATAAGAGTAGTGTACAGGTACATGTAGTTCCTGGTTGCTTACAGCATTAGGAAGTCATGTTTTGCAAATTGTGTGTGCAGATGGGCGATTTTATTAGTCATGCTTTATTTACCACAACATATCATATTATGCACTCACCACACACACACACACACACATGTACACAGGCTCTCCTGTCCGTATGGCCAAACTCCAGTCAAGGTGAAAGACTTGATCAAACAACGTGACGAAAACCAACCGGTGAACGTTGAAATCGAAGAAGATGACGTGAAAGAGGGCAACTCTTCGAGTGTGATGGAAGTAGATAAGCCAGTCTTAGTTTCTGATTCTGAGACAGCAAGCAGAAAGGAAGAAGATAACCAAGCTAACAAGCTTAAGGCTGGAGATAGAGTTGGTGAAAAATCAACTCCCATCGACTTGACAGGAAGTACTGGTTCAACGTCAAATCTACCAAGAACTGCTGCAGTCCATTCTCAGCAAGACAAGGAGAGAGAGAGTACTGGCTCCAAGACCCGAGTGAGGAGAGAGTCACTCACTCTCCTGCCCAAACCTACAGAACAGGAGAAGAACACTCCCTATTCTGACATCAGTGATAGTGATATTGATGAAGCAGTAGCCCCCTCTGCATCTTCTGCAATGCCTCCCACGAAAGATGGTGAAAAAGTTACGAGTGGCCTGCCGATACAGCAAAACTCCTTCCAGTCAACCAGAGCGCTGGCTAGTATGAATGGGTTTATGCAAATGTCTGCACTCAATTCTGGCAAGGACCAGAAGCCGCCATCTCAAGAGATAATTATTGGCCAGCTGGCTCGCCTACCGTCCTTTAATTCTCTCGATCAGCTCTCATCGAAACCCCAGTCTACTGGCGAGGAGTTAGGCAAAGAAAGCAGCACTGCTAGTAGTGTCCTGTTATCTTCTAAAGAGCAGCTCAGAAAGCAGAGAAGTGATGATTACACTATTATGCCAGACTCACAATCCATGAGTCCAAAAGATGCCCAGGAAAAAACATCATCGTCGTCATCGTCTGCTAATTCCATGCGTCCCTCTCTCATGAGCTCTGGTACAACCTCTGCTGGTTCTCATGGAACGAGTGTGAGTGCTCCCGGCCAGAATCAAAGACACGGCATGGCCGAACGAAACTCCCTACCTTTCAGTGCTAACAGCTCTACTGCAGCTGGTGGTCACAATAGACATTCTATCCAGAAATCAAGCTTAAACTCGGATAGCGTAAGTAGTATGGAGCTCGGCGATACCGGCAACAAAGCTAGTAGTAACCATTCACTGCCTAATAATAAGACAGGCGGGGGTATACCTTCCTCTAAATCGCTCTCTTCTGGCAGCAAGGTAACAAACTACTCACTGGTGTCGATGTTCTCGCATAGCGATGGCCCAAAGAGTGCCTCCGATCACAGAAGGTCCATGTCTCCCCGTCCTAGCTCGCTCACACCATCAAAGAGCATGAAGCAGCCAGGAGGGCCTCCACATAGATCCCCAAGTCCTGCTGCTGCTGCTACAGATGTTGCTGCCTCCTTTCCCAGTAGCAATAAGCAACAGATCAGTGACCAAGGAGCCAAGCTGCCCTCGTTTGATTCACCTCCTGTGCACGGTATTCCTTCTCAAGGGGCTGCAACCATTAAATGGGGTGATCATCATGTGGGGCAATCAAAAGGTGATGATGGTCACGATAGTGACAGCTCAGGTTCTGGTGGTTTACTCAGCACACACAGACATTCATCAAAGAGGAGCAAAAGGCGTCAAAGAGCGGAGCCTTTGAGTGGACTGAAACCTCCAGAACAGCAGCAGACTAGGGATGGGGAACAGGGAAGTTTCAATATTGGAAACATGCAGAATGTGAAGCAGCCAGAGACGCCTGCACTGGGACCCATACCTAACTTTAGCCTGGCAAATTTTCAACCAATTTCTCCTGGAGTTGTTGAGACTCATAATGTACCAGGCCACCACCTACAACAACAGCAACAGCAGCAACATCTCAAAGATGTAGCAAACAGTGGAGGAGCAGTAGCTGCTATCCAGAAGCAACCACCAAGCAAAGGCTTTGTCCCTGTCCCTCCCCTTCCCACCATCACTGGCCCTCAAGGTGGCAGCATAACTCACCATCTCTCAGCTGTAGATGGCAGTAATAAGAAATCCATGCAGCGTCAAGTACCTTCCCCAACTCCTCCCGATCAAAGGGGAGCCTCCTCCAAACAAGTTGTAACCGTTGGTGACATGATACAGAATATTGGATCTAGTGCAGTAGTGTCTGGTTCCCATGTTGGTTTGCATCCCAATTCCATGCTGTCGTCTATCAGTGGAGCAGGACCTGGAAAACCGGTTGAGCGAGATCAAGAGATACGAGAGGTCCCTCGTCGGAAGAGTGATGACGCCATGTTGACCGGTAAAGTGCCAGATCAGCAACAACAACAACCAGGACTAGCGTTTGGTCAATTTACTGGAGGAGTTATCACACCACCTCAACATGTCATTCAGATAAATGAGATGAATGAAATGAACAGAGAGAGGAGCAACCATCACTCCAGAGGGGGCAGTGCTTTTCAAGCTACCATCGAAACAAGTGGAAATGGCCACCCGAGGGAGCACAGAAAACGCCCTGGACCAGAAATTCCACTGGAATCAAGCAAGCGTTCGCCTCCAAGTGACGAGAGAAACCTTCGACCACCCCCTGCCTCCCTGAGACTACCCTCAAAGGGCATACCAACGACCATGCACCAGTTTATGTCCCCGTTCATGGAGAGTGAAGAAGCCAAGGACAACAAGCTTAAGGAACAGTTTCCACCTGGCTTTGACTACGATCCAAATCTCCCCATGCCTCTGAAATATCAGCTGCTCGCCTATCAGAATGAATCACAGAAGAGGCAGGAAAAGGCTCGCTTGGACAAGCCTTCGAGCAAGCACTCCATGCACCAGTCCCCTTCCTCCCAGCAGCAGCAGCAACAACCTCAGCATCATCATGGCGAGCCTCAACGACAGCGCTCCAACGAACATCTCCCTATTCCACAGCACATAATTTCTTCCTCTCCACACCGTTCTTCATCCCGTCAGACACCACCACCACCACAACCAGCCAGGGTACCTACTCCCACAGGTGTTTTATCGTCAAAACCTCACAACCGCACTCCTTCCCACCACCCAGCAGGCAGCTCTGGTAGCAGTAGTAATAGTGGTTCACGTCCATTCCCCAGTCAACACCACAATGGAGGCGGAGCTTCTGGTATAATCCAACAAGCTGGAGGACCAGCTCACATGGTGAAACTGGAGCCAGGAGATGATCGGCATAAGATGATGCAGCGAGGCGGTGGCACTAAGTCTCCCATCTTGAGTCAGAAGCTTCAATCAGGATCACAGAAGCAGCCAGCTCCCCAACAAAACTCTTCCTCCTCATCTAGAAAATCTCAGCCATCCAGTATGAAGCATCTTGAGCCGCCGCCGATTCATGTGAAAAATGAGGGAGAGCCCATGGCGTGGCAACACCCATTGATACCTGGTACAGCAATTCAGGCGTCGTCGGCAAGCCAGTTTATGTTAGTACCTACTACACACATGGCACCGTGGATGGCTGTAGCTTCGGTTGGCTCCGATCATGAATCAGTCAAGTCATCTGGTACATCAAGCTCTTCGTCTTTAAGACAGAGAGAGTCTGTTGGGAAGGGTGTGGAGATAGTCAGTGCACACTCGCATGGAGGACCCAGCTCCCATCATCCGTTTGGTCATCATAGTCCCTCTCCAAGATCCACTACTCGAGAGACAAGTTCTCTGTCTTCATCCTCTGAGCATAAATCTTCTTTCACTCCCATTATCAGCGGGCACCACGTGCACCCACATAGTTCCTCACGTCCTCCCACTTCCTCCCCTTCACATGCCTCACACTCAGCACACCACCCACACCACCACGGCCAAACTGGAGGAGGGGGGAGGGACAAAGAAAGAGAGTATATGAGAGAACGAGAGCGAGAGCAACAGGTGGTGGCTAGGATGGGGCATTCATCGTTTTCTGGTTACCACTCCGAACGTGAGCGTGAAAAGGAGAGAGAAAGAGATAGGGAAAGGGAGAGGGAGCGTGAGAGAGAACAGAGGGAAAGAGAACGGGATAGAGAAAGAGAGAGAGAAAAGGAATCGCACACTCACACTCACGCACATCGACAGGGCTCCACCTCCTCCATGTCTAGTAACCACTCTTCTTCTCATACCTCATCACAACAATCATCCAGGTCCCATCCCAAGCCTGAGCAGCAGCAACAACAGCCCATTCCCGCTCCCGGTGCAGCTGTCAATCCCTTACTCTTTCAACTTCAGGCCCAACAGCTTCTCCAAGCTCAGCAGCTTGCTGCACTCCAGCAACAGGGACAAATCTCACCCGCTCAGCTGCAGAGAAATGGAGCGATGGAGGAGTATTTCAAACAAATTCAGATGCAGAACGAACTCCTACAGAAGATGACCATAGCTAGTGGCCCCGCTGGAGCTGCTGCTATTAATCCACATGAGCTGGCTCTCTTGCAAGCACAAATGGCTGCGGCATCGCAGATTGGTCTACCCATTGATCCAAACATGGCAGTGCTGATGCTCCAACAGCAGCAAGCCGCCGTCCACGCTCAGCAACAGTCAGCTGCAGTAGCTGAGGCTCAGGCACAAGCCCAGGCTGCCCAAGCTCAAGCTCAAGCTCAAGCAGCACATGCACAAGCACAAGCCCAGGCTCAAGCGCAAGCACAAGCACAGGCGCAAGCTCAGGCACATGCTCAAGCTCAGGCTCAGGCTCAAGTTGCACAAGCCCAACAGGCTGCCTTTCTCGCTCAAGGAGGCTTACTTCAGATCTTCCCGCCTCACGCTGCTGCTTTAGCTGCCGCTGGTACACCACACCACTTGGGAGGTACTCCTTTTGTCTACGATGCTGGTAAGCTAATGCTACCTTGTTGGCCAGGTCGTGATAATAATAATATTATTGACTGTCTTTTTTGTTCTATTTTTAGGAGCTTTACAGTTGCTAGGTGGTGGTGGTCCTGCAGCTGCTATGGTCAGCAAAAGGTATGTGCATGTATGAAAGTCATTATAATAATATGACATGTGTCATCCCATAATGGTGCTGTAGAAGCTGTCACATTGGATTTATTATAACCCTGGAACAAGTTATTGTGGTGTACAATATGAGTCATTGTGCGCAAAAATGGTTTTGAGAGAGTAGCATTTTTAGGACTTGTCTTTGATGCTTAATTTGTGTGCATACCATACAAACAGCTGCCTCGTGTGGGGTCAAGTTTTTATTGCTATTCTACAAGCTATTAGGTCACTACAGACACTAGCAAGTAGAGAGAGTGTACACGTACAGAGACGGCTGGTTTTATTGTCAATTAGATCATGTCTCAGAAACGCATGAGTGTGGAATTTCATTTTGTCGTTTGGCTCCATGGCAATGTGGCCTATCCATTTCACCGCTCCCTTTGAAACATTATAGCACTCAATTTTCTCCACTTGTGGCTCTCTTATACATGCACATGTACGTGTGTACTCTTGTGTGTATACGCCCTTGTATACACAGTTTATCTAGAACGCTGACCCCAATCCAATCTGAGTTGCCCTGGTAATGTGCTACTGGGTAACTTCAACCGTCTCGAGTTGTGCTCGAGTTATGCACCACTATGTTGGTGCTATCATGTTCGCACTAGCATGAGAAATTGGATGGGCAGTACTCTCTACTTTTGAATTGGCATTTGTAACTTGAGAGCCAGCTACATGTTAGCTGCCTGCATGATAGTGGTGTCTATTTCATATCCATTTTAGCATGTGTATATGGATCGAGAAACAAGCAATAGCATAGGTGGTCGTGGTGTGCTAATAGTATATACATGTAGTAGTGTATAATGTTACGTAAGTGTTTGGCAGTATGAACAGTTGATTTTACATGTCCTCTCTTTCTTACACACACACACACACACACACACACACACACACACACACACACACACACACATACACATACACATACACGTACACATACAGAGAATAGTTAGGAATTTCAAAAAAAAAACCTGAATCACACACTATCCAATTTTCTTCTTTATGTAGATTATAACTAAAGCTTTGCATACTTTCTATGTGATAGTGAGTTGTTGGTTGTATACACACTTGCACCTTTTTTTGTGTTTAGTTTGTTTTTCTGGCTTCTTTTGTCTATTATTGTATAAAATAAAATATTATTGTTGTTGCGATAATATATTCTGAAAAAAAAAATGCTATCTTTTGTATAATCTCTTCAACTTAACTGTAGCTACATGATAATACCCCCAATAGACCATGTCTACGTCTAGAAGCACCGTATATGGTACGAGGTCGCAAGCGCTAGAAGTGCACCTCGCGAAAAATTATGGGAAATTATCGCGAAATAGCCAATTTCACCTTTGACCTTGTGGAAGGTGAGCGATTATTGGAAACATGGCGGCTTCTTCTGTACCCGACCAGCAACTGAACGTGGACGAGCTCCAGGTGACATCGGCCGTGCTGATGGGCGCTGCGCACCACTACGGCGCTCACTGCAAGAAAGAGAACGAAGCGTTTATGGAGTGTCGTATCGAGAGCAAAGATCCGCGCAAATGTCTCCGCGAAGGTAGAGAAGTCACCCAGTGCGCGATGAACTTCTTCAAGAAGGTGAAGGCCAGCTGCAACGAGGAATTCACAAATTACTGGACCTGTCTGGACTATAGCAACCAGGATTTCACGCGTTGTAGGAAGGCACAGGCTACATTCGATGGGTGTATGTTGGAAAAATTGAAGATAGAGAGACCAAAACCGGAGGACTATTAGTTTACCACCAACCAGTACTGTCTAGTTATCTATCTCATTGCATTGTGACCAGAATCTTGTATATATATATATGTATGAAAGAAAAGAATGTCAGATGTCTCTTCTCTTCATAATATTGTTGGTAATGGGTCGACACATTTACAAGTAGCATTACAAATTATGATGTAATAACTATTAAATCACACGGTTGAAAAAAACAAAACTACAACCATCACATCATTATTTTTTCGCATAAAGTAACTTATAATTATGCCATATACTATAATGTGATTGTTCTACATTTGACAGTGCCATCCACCCCACACGAGAAGAGTTTGCCCCCAGGCAAAATGTCCAACCCTGTGACACCTGTTTCTGAGTGACGGAAGAGCCTTGATTTGGTGTGCATCATCGGGTAGGTGGCTATCTCGTCGAGTGTTGAGGAGTCTATGACCTGCAGATTTTACTTAAGGTGATTGCCATTGCTTTGGCCTATAAGGACTACAAGTGAATGGAGAGTCAAAGGAGTGCTACATGTACATGTATGTGGTAGTAATTTTACAATCATGTGGAATCCCTCAACAAAGGAAACCTATGTATGTATAAAGGGGACATGACATCAGCCTTATAATCAGGCTTCAATCTGTCTAAAGTACATGCATATGTATACTCAAAGGAAAGATGTGTGGACATGTTGATACACACAGGTGTAGTTATGTACACTGTACACTGTATCCTGTTCCTAACACATGGCAGATTCGTGTATTATTTGCACACAATTTGTACCTTTATAGTAGTTGAAACTGATTATTGAGCATTAACGTAGTATTATAACTTCAACTTATAACTTCAACACAAAAAAGCAGGACGTTTCGTTCCTTGGAACTTCTTCAGCTACTGAAGTTGTGTTGAAGTTCCAAGGAACGTAACGTCCTGTTTTTTTGTGTTGAAGTTATAAGTTCATACGTTAATGCTCAATAATCAGTTTCAACTAGCTACTACTGTAACAATGTAGTAATGAGGCTATACTCAATTGCTGTACCTTTATCTCTCCGTCAGCAGCTCCAGTGACAAAATAACCATCGATGTCATTCACGGCAATGCAGTTGACCGAGGAGCTGTGTACTTGTAGCAATTGGAGGAGGGAGTACTGTCGGATGTCAAAGATGCACACCTCTCCCTTCCTCCCTCCACAGATCAGTCGCTGCCTCGAACGGGAGTAGCCCAGCGATGTTGCACCACCATCATGACACATGAAATCTGCGGAGAAATTAGCATTAGTGGCAATTAAAATAAGGTATGTTGTATCTCAATTCTCAAATGTCAGAACTTTGATGAAGCCTATTTTGTGGAATAATTCCAAATGCTATCTCTATAACCAGAGGTAAATATTTCGGTTTTACCTCTGACAATTCCTCTGTTGGTGGGCATGAGGGTGTCCCATAGAATAAGATTCCTGCAAGACAAGATTTCAAGCCAAGTATGAACAGGTACATGTACATCTACAAAATGTTATTGAACTTTGTTCGCAAGTTGTTGCCTCAGCTACACGTAGCTACAGCAGCCAAGGCTGTACCTGTTGTCATTTCCATCGCCACATGCTGCTATCAAGCTGGAGGAGCCAAGAAAGAGAAAGTCACTTAGCGATTTCATCCCTGAGGTGAGCATCTGGTAGGGGCTTTGGGTGTAGGTGTGTATGCCCTGCCACAGACTCAGCTTACCACTGCTGTCAGTAACACCATACTGCATGTGCATGACATGTGACAATCATAATATGCTTGTCATGTGACTTATAGGCTAGGCTATATACCTTGTTTCCTTCAGGGGTGAACCGAATCTTTGTCACACTGGCACCCATGCCCGGTGACCTTTGAATTGACACATGATGTGGGGTCCCAAACTCCCACATTACCACTGATCCATCCATCGATCCAGTCAGATCTAAAAGGGTAAAATTAATCAACTGAATGGGTTAAATTAAAAGTACATGTATCTCACAGTATGCTAAGCTTGGATGCTGCGCCATTCGTTTCACTCCAAAACTCAGCCTTTTCAGCATCTACAAGTATATAAAGTACATTACAGACAGATAAAGACATTTTGTGATCAGCTAGACCACACCCACCATGCTAGAAGTGCATCCTGTTTGTTTGTGTAGGTTGATGGCCGGAGGGGGACGAAATGCACCCAGGGAGGGTGAGAATACGGCACTCTGGGGTCGTTTGAGGATGCCCCCCTGGGTGGGGGTAGAGGCAGTGTGGGGGACCATCACAAATTCTTCCTCTGAGGGGGAAAAAATCTTGGCCAAACTCAGGCTGTGTGAGAAAAAAATCATACCATACAATTGTGAATATTTCATGCCAAACTATTTGTTTCATTTCGTGGCTGACTACCTTTGCCATACATAATGGTTTAACTATTGTACACATACATGTACCTTCTTTTCGGTGAGGTGGTCCCTGAAGCTGGCTGACTGTCACCATAGGGAAGATTGGACTCTAGGAAGGAGGTATCGGGTACCTCAATCTCCAGCACCTCACGAGGTAGGGCAATGGCCAACTGAGTAGCATTGGCTCGAGAACACTGTAGTATACATGTACATGTACAACTATATAAGCATACAAATGTACGTGTAGATTGCACACATGCTCAGTGAGTGTGTGGCCTTAAGCCACTATCTCAATTGCTTGTGTCTGAGGTCAACTTCTAATTCGGTAATAGACATTTCCAGGCTCTCAAACTCGATTTATAATCCTTCCATATAGCTCTCCTCTCTCTCTCTCTCTCTCTGTCTCTTTCTCTCTGTCACACACACACACACACCACACACACATGCACACACACACAACACATGTACTCATACACTGTACACTCCCACACACACATCCCTACAAGTCATGCAAACTAGACTTTCTCTAAATGGTAGAACTAGACTTGGATAGTAAGTTATGCTTCTCTCACCGAGTTGACACAGAATGAGGATACTATACTGTCCACCTCCTTGTGGATGATGATGATCCTCTCATGGCGGTGGTGGGAGGTGGAGGCAAGGGAGTGGACGGAGGGAGTGGAGGGTGTCCTCTCTCCTCCTCCTTCCTCATCTAGGCTGGATAGGGTTGGAGTAGAGGCAGCGGTAGCTGTAGGGGGTGGTGGCTGGGAGGGGGGGGGGAGTGAAACTCATAGCTATTTTGAGAAGTGTATATTATTTTATACCTTGTCTGAGAATATGTAGTGGATAAATGTCTCACGGACCTCCTCTAGTGATGCCAGGTAAGCCCACAACTTCTTAGCTCTCCTAGCTGACTTTGTTTTAGACCTAGAGAAGTAGACAGAGACTGAATGAATGCATGCAGGATATTATAGCACCACAGTCAGTTTACATGCATGGTTGGTACATGATCAGCTATTGAGGTCCTTTTGGCACATACAGTGTTCTCCCCAGCATATATACATGTACTTAAGGCATGTCAGCCCTGCAAGCCTTCAGAACAGATTTTTCTTTGATATAGAAAAGGAAAGAGACTAAAAGCTTTGATGTGACCACAGGCCACGCCCAAACCACGCCCTTCCGTCATGCCTTGAATTATTCTTGGGTAGAACACTGATATGTATGAATAAACTGAGTCACGACAATACATGTATGTCATGTAAGGTCACCTGTTGAAAGGGGTGTGGTCTTGCTCGAGAATGGACTTGTGTCGCATGATGGGAGGACCATTTCTGAACATTGGAGACTCCGCCTCTTCCTCATCCCCAAAGAGGTCATCGGGGGCGGGGCCAAGGGCCTCCAGTCGACGGACAAAGGTTGACTCCCACTGTTCCATCAGCTTGAGAGTGGAATAGATCAAGGGAGACGCCGTAACCAGTTCTGAGATGCACATGCATATGTATGTGTGTGGGGTGCATTATTTGGAGAACATGAATTTGAATCTGGCTACTCAGCTCTGTGAAGAATTCAAAAGTGCATACATGCACATATATGTAGGAGAAAAATTTAAAGATAAAATTGAGAGCAGGTGGTGAATCAGTGAAACTTTTCTCCCAGCAAAATTTCCGGCTATATGGTATCATGTACATGTACTAAGTACTGCATCTATAAGTATATGGCTGACATAATAAAAACTCACCAAGTACCTCTAACCCAGCGGTGTTGAGTATCTTCCTGATGGAGGACTGGAGTATCTTGGAGATACAGAGGTTCATGAGGCACCAGGCAAAGCAGTTGGGGTTGTTGGGATCGTGGTCGTGGTCAACAGACTCCGAGCGGATGGCCCCGATGCGGAACATCGGGCCTTCACCTTGCATGTAATACTCTTCTTGATCTAGTGAAGCAAGATTGAGAAATACCCCTCTGATGTACCATACATGGTTGTCAACGACCCTTGTTGCCACATCAAATTGACATGTTATTTAACCAGCCTAACAAGTTAGTTATTGGTAATAATTTAATGCCTACAAGTACAAGTATTTGGAGGGCCTACTGTTGAATGAGATACTAATTTAATGGCAATCAAATATATATTATTTCCTTCACTCACCGTCCTCATCCTCCCACTCCTCATCCTCTTTCTCTGTCTCCTCTCCCTCGTCGTCCACCACACAGAAGTCCCTGGCATCCTCACTAGCCACTCGGCTGAACCTCTTTCCCTTCTTGTCCTCCTCTTCTGAAGGCTCCGAGAGATAGTGATAGAGGAGAGACTTACTTGGAGCAACGAAGAGCCCAGGAGACGTGCCTTCTCCCTCAGTCTCAATACTGGTCTTACGGATAAGCTTGAACCGTTTGGTCATGGCTTCGACTCGCTGCATGAGGCTCTTTGATCGCTTGGATTTCTCATCCTCAGCCTTCTTTACATTGATTCCTCCACCAAAAGCACTGTACCACATGTCCCCAGATGGAAAATTCCTCAAAAGAACGTGAATGTCCTCGATCAAGTGTCTTGACCAAGCCACTGAGAATAAACCAAGATAGACAGACACAAGACACTCCACGAGGACTAGGCTGAGTGGTGTGGGGTCCTTACCCTCATCTGAAGTGAGCTTGCTTGGCCATTTTTCTATCCCAGGCCACTTTGAAGGTTTAGTGTTTGGCCTGTTGAGAGTTTGGTCCATAGTATCTCCTCCCTCCTTTCTCCGTGCAAATCGAGGAGAAGGTGAGCCCCTTGGTACTGAAAGCTTACCACCATCGGTCTGTGTCAATTGCATATGAGACTCACTCCACACACCACTTGAGGTCGGTGTGACACCGGGAGAAAAAGTCCCAAGACTCGTGGCACTTGGAGATGCCAAAGGCTGCAAAATCGAGGAAGGAGAAGGACCAGTGGTACCTAGAGTAGCACTGGCAGCTGTGAACTCTGAGAATCGTATTGGGCTGAGGCACACCTTGAGACAGTGAGAAATGGCACAGCAGAGTTCAAAGACTCTATCGACACTGGAAAGGGGCTGGGAGGAGATTGGTGGGTGGCTGTGTTGAGTGAGTACATCGATGATGCTACCGGACATGAGCCGCAGATGCAGTGCTAGGTTGGTTAGGTGACGAACAGGAAGAGAGCTAGAGGTCAATATGGGAAGCTGGGCGGGATCCACAGCATATGAGGTACCACCACTAGTGTCAAAGTCCGTTATGCTCTGCGATAGTGAGCCTTCTGGTTCCTGAATCACAATGCCTGACTGGAAACCAGTGCTCCATGGAAGGAGAGAGTTCATGAGGTGCATCAGTTCAAGTTTCACGGTGAGTAGGCTTGGACTAGTAGCTGCATGGAGAGCCGTGTAGTTCATCAGCGTCGTGAGGAGGTCATACCCTGCTGGTGCAGTGTAGCGGTCAGCAGAGTCATCCTTGACTACTTTGTCTCCGGTAACTTCAACAACTGCTGGATTGGTTTTGTTGCCATCTTTAGACGAAGCACTTTCTTCGTCTTCTTCGCTGCTTTTGTCAAATCCACAGATACTTTTCACCGCCTGTGTCTCTTCTTTTAGCCACTGCACCAAGTCTCCACGAAGCTGTAGAACCGTCTTCTCGAAGGCATCATCCTGGAACTGAACCGTGAGAGTCGCCTTTTCTTTCCCTGGTTTCTTGAGGGGAAGGAGAGGGAGGTGACGTGGGCCCTTCTTATGCCACAGGTAGCTACAGCAAGCTGGAATGACGATGGTGTTCAGCTCCTCCGTGAGAATACTCAAACAGGCATTGTACTGCAGCTGCTCCCCCAAGCTCAGAATGAAAATCCCTCGACTCGAGAGTGTCTTGGTCTTTTTTGACTTACCTCCACTTCTGTGATCTCCTATGCCATTATTGAGTTGCGTCTCACTACCTTCTTCACTGCTGCTACTGAAGTGGGGTGGGCTAAGCTCACCTTCATTCAGCTCTAGTTTAGTTGAACTAACTGGCTTGCTCCAATCAATATCATCATACATGGAAGATGCGGGCTTACTCCAGTCAAAGTCATCATCAAGTTTATTGGAAATTGGTTTAGACCAGTCTGGCTCCTCTGCATCCTTCGCCCCAAATGAAAAGTCATCCCCCAAGGTACCACTCTGAATCATATTCTCCGTGATAACTGTAAGTCTCATGTTGAGATCATTCGCAGCTGACTTACCTTTGCTGCTGGAAGCTCTTTTATCAGAAGCAGCTGTAACTTCCAGGCCCAAATCGCAATCTTTAGGAAGCTTTGAGAGAACATTAAGAGCAAGCAGAGGACACCCGTGGCTGAGGTGATAGTAGGCAGTGCCAAAGAGAAGATTTCGTTCGGGTGGTGTAAGCGGCTCCTCCCCAACACCACTTAGAAGAGATTTCTTCGAACCCTCCTCAGAATGAAGGGACATCTTCTGGGATGCGTAATCCCTCCTTATCAAGACAGGATGAGAGCGAAGAAAGTAGTAGAAGTTGAAAATGGCGGGATTCAGAACGTGACTGTTTTCCTCATCATCAGCAGTTGCTAAAATGCGACTCTTCTGTTGCTTGTTTGATGATTCAGGATATTGAAGAAAAGTCTCCAGGGATGCTGGGTAATCTTGGAGAAGCCACTGAGCCATGCTCCTCAAGAAGGGATCAGAACTGGCCTCCAAACGAGACTGAGAGGTGCCAGCACTTATGCCAAGAACATACTCTTTTAGGAGACGTTGGTAGACCTCACCGTTATCCCCTTCGTACAAACGCGTGATGACTAGAGCAAGCTGGAGATCTTCGAGTCTGCTCACACAAACTTCCACGGCATCCCAAAGCTTGCCTGCAAGGAGAAAGAATGCAGCCGCATGCTCAAACCGCTGCATTCCAAGGAGAGCAAAGGCATTCTTGAGGGCGGCCTTCTTCCATCGCTCCGAGGAGAAGTTGTTGCTGAAAAAGGTCATCATTTTGTTGTTAGAGACAGTCTTGAAGAGTCCCTTCATGAGGGTCTGCTTCTTCATGGCCAGGTAGAAGAGGCCGGCATCCAGTGGCTCTTGATTCTGCATAAACTGGGCCTTGGCAAGCTACAGGGAAGTGAAAAGAAACAACCACATAGTAATACAATGATACCATTCAATATTTCACAGAACATACACGTACAAGCACAGGAATGCACACAAAGCACAAAGTATTATATTATAGGAGGGAGAAACACCAAGAAATCCCAGGGCCTCTCCCTCCAAACAATAATTCATTCAGACAGTCAACAGTCTTGCTTACCTTCTCGATCAGTCTTCTCAGTAGATCACTGGATCTGACCCACCAGCCTACACCTGCATCTTTCAGGTCCTTCCAGTTCAGTTCGTCTTTCTGCACACAAGGGAGAGCAGCAAGAAGTTCTGCTTCAGCGTCTGAATGGAAGGCCCAAATGATATCTGATGGCATCAGGTGACCAGCTGATACATTACTCGGAAGAGACTTTGACAGAGAGATGTGATTTTCGAGGGCAAGGAGATAGCGTAAGCCACAGTCATCCATTGCTTCTCCACCTTTCACACCATGGCTGAGAGAAGCTGAGGCATAACCAACTCCAAAGTTCATGGCAGATGGCCCGGCAGCTTCAGAGTCAGCATATGGCTTTGGCTTGGAGCTCTTTCCTGCACCAAAACTTAGCTTTGTGTTTGCAACCGTTTCAGCAATCGCAAGAAGTCGAACCTGCTCCACATCAGTCAAATCTGACAGTTGCATGTTTTCTAGCATTGTAGACAGTTTCTCGGCCATATCGGCAGTGAATTTTGGTGTTTCTGGACCAAGATCTGAAAAACACAGTTCTGGTGTATTCTCTTCTTCTTCGCCAAACTTGTAAGTCAGTCCATCAAGGCCAGTTGCTGAAGTCGTGAGGAAAGCATCATCAGTGTCATCTTCATTCAAGATGGCGTCTTCGTTTGTATCAAAAGCCAGGTCTGACTTACTTTTCAAGATTTTTAGCTTGGAGAGGGGTACCTGTGGGATGCTCTCAACTAGCACCTTTGATTCCAAGTGTTGGCTTCGCCTCAACTGGCCATCTTCTGTCACAGATAAAAGACGCTTTCTCTTTCCCTGCTCTCTCTGAATGGCTTCCTCACCGTAATATGCTTCAAATCCACCTTCATCAAAGTAGTTGCCTTTTGCTCGCTTTTTCTCACAGTAGAGTAAAAGATACTTCACCAGGTTGACCAGTATGACATTCACGGCATGTAGGTGGCCAGAATTCATCAGCTCCATCAGGATTTTCGGGTGGTGCTGAGACAAGGGGGTATTACAGACGTGGGCATAATCAAGCAAATTTATGTAGCTGTCGGGATCGTGCAGCTGGCTGCCTTCACTGGCACTAGCAGGTGTCACTTCTCGTAGCATCTCCTCTGAGTTGTCCACAATGAGTCCCTTTGAGCTGGTGAAGAGAGCAGAAAGATGGCTGGTCCTTACCCAGCACGAATAGAGATGCATCTGTCTTCCGCAACCGAGAAGCAAACTGTTACTACCAGTGTAGGCAAAAT
Organism: Stappiaceae bacterium; assembly: GCA_964291365.2. Taxonomy (GTDB): domain Bacteria; phylum Pseudomonadota; class Alphaproteobacteria; order Rhizobiales; family Stappiaceae; genus JBDWFY01. Next base: position 200,786 of record OZ219961.1, on the reverse strand, counting down.
GGCTGACTGTTTGGCTGATTGAGAGCTTGGAGAAGGGAAATTGTAGCAGGCAGACCCACGACGCCCGTGCTTTACTCTTCTGGAGGGTGGCTACCTTTTGATTCATGGTAAATCGATTCAGCGTCTTCTTTGTGGACGTAAACTGGTCCTCGTTGGTTGGAAGAGCCATACCAAAGACAAAGATGGTTGATGCAAAGCAGCAAGCAAGAAGATAGGCTCCATTCTCCATGGGCAGCCATTCCATGTGTACGCACATGGAACGGCTCCCTGACTGTGAGCCAGTGAACTCTGCAGGACCACTCAAGAGTAGAGTGGTTTCACATGCCCACTTCAGCCCACCTGATGATTCACACTCCCAGATCGACACGACAGCGTAGCGGTTGAAAGGATTGGCTTCCTTCATGAAGCTACCAACGGATACTTTGCGAGTAAAGCCTTGGTAAGAGCTGGAATGTCGAGGGCTTTCTTTAACAACTGCTGATGGCTTTGTGAGGAGATGGGCCATTGCAAAACGACCAGGGTAGGCATTTGTAATGGCCGATGGAATGAAGGACTGTGTAGGAAGAGACTTAATGGTGTCTTCTTCACGACAGTCGAGGCAATTCAAGGATGATAGCATTGGATCAAATCTACGTCCTTGGGAGGAAGCTCCAAACACTTCGAAAAGTTCAAACTCGAGGTTTTCCTCACTGTCACGACATGCACACTCACAAGAAGCATCCTTATCATCACCATCAACTGGAGCAGCTGCCTCTTCTTCCTGGTCAGAAGGTGACTTCAGGTACTTCAAACTGAACTGCCAACAGCGTATGGTGCCGTCTGAGCAAGCCGTGTTGAAGAGGAAAGGGGAGGAGAGAGTGGGCAGCTGGAGTTGTAGAGAGCTGGAAATATCGCACGCTGGAGATGATTGGACGACGTGACAGCCTACTGGGATCGGCAGAGGTGAGGAGTAGACCTTCTTCACACTCGCAGTGTAGACAACCTGCTGCATGTAAATGGAAGAGCTGCCAGATTCTTGTCTGCTTGGCATGGAGTCCCAGTTTGTCTTGATGGGACTACTGCCTCCCTCCTTCACTTCAGCACAGACGGTGACTTGCCACATGTGAAGAAGTGTGTTAGTGCTCTTCGGCCCAGGGCTGGTTGCTTGGTTGGGGTCAGGTGGAGGGGCACCAGGTGGCAATTGGTTTTCGATGAGAACGATGACAATATCCTTGCAGAATTTCGAATCAAGGCTCTTTTTGACCTCAAAGGAAGTGACAAGAGAACACATCCTGAACGTGTGCAGGCCAATGATTTGATCAAACATTGAGAGGTCTGGCTCAATCACGCTCACCAGACTGATACCTTCTTTTCCAAGCTGGGAGGTGATGGTGAGTTCTGAAGTAGGACCAACTCCACTTTGAAATCGACTGGGTGCACCAGCTGAAGTGCCTCCTTGAGCAGTGCCATCATTAGATGATGCTGTGGTATCATTCACAAAGGAGGTAGGTTGAGGCTTTGTGATAGAGTAGAGAGAAGTCTGAAAGAGACACAGCCTACTGCCAATGTTTGCCACAAAGAGACCAGAGGAGGGACATCGGGCAAAGGCGTCCTCCTTCAGTCCCCCGACAGAGATTGGTGGTACCCAGGTCACATAGCAGAATGCATCAGGATCGTGAGAAAGCATTCGTGAGAGCTCATTCAGTCTACTTTTGTGCTTGAGTGGGCCAGGAAGGTCAGAGTTCCAAATGATCAGCTCGCTTTTGACATTTGCCACACCTTCAATTTCTCCACCACTGCTATTACCATCTTCTGCACCACTCTCCACTTCTTTCGTGGTACCTTCTCTTGATTTCTCCCGGCTTAAAGGAGAGCGGGAAGAAGCAGCTTTACTCGATGACACGGTGATCAAGATCGGCAGCCAGGGATGGCGACAGATGGCTCGCACAATAGAATGGTGGCCACCTGTCCCAGCACAGTGTATCAGACCAGCTATGGAGGTAGAACTGTTTGACTGCTCAGTGAGTTCAACAGACCATGTATTCAGTGAGCCGTTGATGTGGCTGGAGACTAGGATTAAGGTTGATTCGGGTCTCACTTTCGGCACATCCTCGGACCCCTGTAGGTGTGACATTGTAGCCATGCTGCCACCACTGGATAGACGAATCTGTGGCACTGGTAGGCTGAGTGAATCCATTCCCCCCTCATCCTCACTGCTAGCTCTAGGGTGGATAGCATCCTGCTCCCGAATCAGAAACTGGAGCAGCTCCTGTCTCAGAGTCTGGGCCAAGTGGGGAGGGAAAATGTGCGGAAGGCACGAACTGAAGCTGGTGTGTACAAGGCGAGAGGCATGGGCAGGAGCGTCAAGACCCTCAACAGTCCACACCATGAGAGAACCCACGCTTGGATGAATGCAAAGAAGCAAATCTGGTGATGTGTTCCACTCGGCCATCAGGTGAGCATAAGCTCGTTTTTGGGCAACTGAGACCCTACCTTCTTGTGTAGCGGAGCCAGGTCTTACTGGACTGCTAGCAGTCCCACCAACTCCTCCTCCTCCGCTCAAACTCCCAGCCCCAGAAGCCCCTCCCCCTCCTCTAGTGGCAGCTGTTCCCAGTGAGAGATGATGATGCACATCAGAGGCAAAGCCTTGCATCTCTTGCATACGTGTTCCAAGCTCTGAAGCATTACCAGGCATTGACGTTATATCATTTGGCCTGAGTGAAGTGGTAATCTGTCGTCCATCACCAGTTTCATCGATGCAGACCCAACTTTGAAGCACCTCCTCGTTGAGCCCAGTGAAGCTCTGAATCGAAGAGTGGTGAGAGACCGGGGTGAAGGTGCCCCTCTGATATTTACTCGCCTTGCTGGTAAAGATAGTCTCCTTGTTGTTGAGCCAGTGAACAATGAAAGGGAGGTTGTTGAGAGGCATTGTCGTACGGAATGGGATATCAGCAATAGGATCGATGGAAGCGACAATGTAGAATCGGAAATGGTTTTTGTACTCACCAGAGAGGCTGTGGCTCCATAGACGACAAATGTTGTCCTTACAGTAGGTGAGGAGCACATTTGCAACACAACCTCTGTAGGTTTGTGGTAAATGGAGCATCATGCATGTTATAAATTATTGCTATACTGATTGTAGCACTTTTGTTTGTTTGTATACACGTGCTTGAATATTGCACTAACAATTCTCTACAAACCCACACTATACACTTGACAAGATACACGTACAGTATGAAGTCATACTAAATTGCAGATCCTGACCAATACATGTATTGATTGTCAATAGTTCACTAAAGGAGTAGTCTAATTTGCAGAGGACACAGATACTCTGTCTAAGTGTGGGAACCACATACATGTACTCCTACATAAACTTCTGCCCCCTAGTCCCCTCTACCTCGCTCATATTACACACATGCACATATGAAATGATTAAGTATTATTCTATTGGGGCAACAGCTCCCATATTAGCAGCTAAGCAGACTACTTACTTTGGCATACACGGACTAGTCCTCCGCCAAACAAACCCAGTCACAGCTCTCGGGTGAGCGATGTAGGTGAAGGAGAACATTCTCGAAGAGCCAGGGTTGCAGGTAGTGCTCCCAGCTGAGGAAGATGAGGAGGAGGAGGAGAGAGATGCAGGCTGGTACCATAGCTTCACTAGTCTGTCATTCTGAAGTGGGGCAATTAAAAAAAACAACAACAACAGAATCTAGTATAATGCCATTAACAGCTACCACAAGTCTATAGCCATGAAAATATGTGTAAATTACTACATTAATGCAGAAAGAGATCATTAAAACTTGCAAAATTCTATATTTTTAACACGAAAATTATTTATTACAGAGTGGTAATTGTCCATGCAAAAGGAGAAAAGTTTGTAAATCTGGTGGAACTGTGGCTTGATCATGGCTAGCAGCAAAAGTTGTTTTCTCTACATGCATGTACTGACTAATATCAAAGGACTGATATACCAAACCTTTTCTAAAGAGAAACCATTCATGAGTGCATGTAATGAAAAAATTTTCTGTAGATTGCAAAAGACATTGAGCAAAAACCTGGCACACAGTTAATGAGAGTGAGGGAGCTACACATAATCCATGCATGTGACGAGCCAACAGCTGCCTTAGTCCAATAGGGGGAGATATTATAAGCTACATACATGTAAACTGAAAATGGAATTCAAACTGTAAAAGTAGCTGTTGATGACAACTGTGCAGCAGGATAACTAGAAACAAGGAACCCCTGCTCTATGTTTTGTAGTAACAACAGCCTTTAAATGACCAAACCTACTGATGAGGGGTTTGACCTGAAATCACATGATCAAGGAAAGTGCATAAATTATTTATAAACTACAACTGGGACTGCTTCTCTACGGGGCTAACGGACAAAAGGCCATACACAGAATTTGTACCAAAATCCTGCTTCAGTGCTCATATAATATCAAAATTATGCACAACCAACATTCATGCTGATTGTAATATGTATACTGTGGTTTATGTACAATGTTGAGTACTCCTGCTGCTTCCTAGCCACAGACACACAAGTATGTTTACCTACATCTGTACAATGTACAACAGACACACAAATATGTTTACCTACATCTCTACAATGTACAACTAAACTTAAGACAGCTCGTCAGGTAGGAACCACCTTAGATCAACATTATCTTACCTCACCGGCTGATGCAAACAGTGTACTATCAGGAGAGAACTTCAAATGGACGACTGGTATCGCCACTTCACATCTCCATACCTCATTCCACGTTCCCATTCCACTTGGACCTCCCATCATTCCTTCGCCCATGTCGCCCGTCTCTCTCTCGGGGAGAACCTCGACTGCTAATACCCGAGGAGGCTGTTCCAGCATCCAGAGAGAGATACTCTTCCCCCCGATTAGAAGCTGAGTGCCCTCTCTGTTCCAGCAGACACTGTCAACGGGGTGCTTGAGATGGAGGGTGTGGTAGACACGCCACTCACCCGGGAACTGGATAATGAGAAAACGATGTGTACTTTAAAAATGTGACAATCACTTAATTGCAGACAAATCACATAGCCACGTGCGTACAAAGCAGTCAAAATCAATATTCACCCACTTGCTTGACACAACATACCCAACAGTGAAATAAGAGAGGCTATCTAGTAGCTACTTTTTGCAACTTCACAACACATCATCACATGATTGAGTTCATTTACAAACAATACGCACAAATAAACAAATACACTATAAAGTTCCAGGCCACCGTGCCCTATATTCACAGGCTAAGTGACAGCCCCAACACAAAAGCATCCCTTTGTACAAATTCATCAATAGACTTCACTTTAGATGACTGTAGCTGATCTAAGTGGATGCAATGTTGGCAGGTTGCTTTCCAATGTACATATACGTATGTGCATTCAGAAATACATACTCATGCACTACCGCACACAACATGCAAACAAATAACTATAATATTTATATACATGGCAATACACTAATTGATGCACAGTCCAATGCTCAATTCCGATAGTCTCAGGTCTGTGTGTATGGGAATAGGTACTCAAAATTTAACACAGATTTTGGAACCATTGTATATTGTAATTGAAAGAGTGAACACATACATGTACATGTACTATAGTAGCATGTCACATGTATGCATACTCACCACACTGGTGACCGGAGTCGACAGGTCGGCTGATGATGCCTCGCTCGATTCCTCGTGGGGTTCAGGGTTGAAAATCACCACATCAGTCTCCCAGGCGACGGCAATTTTGCCCGTCCCCTCAGAACAGTGGAGGGCTCTGATGGCCACATCCCCCTGCACTGTCTGAATGTGGGTCAGGTGACCGTCCACAATTACAACATCCTTGCCTGAGGCATAAACCTGCATGTGTATGCATGTACATGAGTATGTGTATGAGAAATTCAATGAAAAGGACAAGTATAGATGAGCATATATACATGTGCATGTATGTGAGTGCATAGCAGCAACCTCAGGTACATCTCCAGCTTTCAACACACTCAGGCATGGACCAGAAGATGGCTATACCACGGTATAGCCAACAGCGAATGGTGTGTGTGGTAAGAGCAGACAAGAGTGACCTATGACCTCTCTACAACAAATGACTAGTGAAAGTACAACACATGTATAGCCACATTTCCCCGGGATGGGTTACTGAAGATAAACCTTCAACAATCATGCACCTATATGTAATTATTAGGACAGGAGGCTAGCACGTTCCACTGAACAGTGAACTACATAATATGTAGCTCGATTGTTTACTTGCTGAATCCAACACAAGTATGTTTGTATTGCATCATCTGACTCTTTTGAGTCAATACCATCACACTGTTTACACAATGGTCTCCCAGTTGCTATAGCCACCAGAGTGTACACTGCCCAACATGTCAGCCATTTGCTAATACTCTCCTACACACTCCAGCCAGGCGATTTAGCAATGACATGTGACCTTCGACCTTCTAGCAGGTAGCTATCTCAACAACCTTCTAAAGTGCTTTTCCTCGTTTAATTATCCTTAACAAATCACTTACGATGAACGGATTGTCGCAGTAGTAGCCAGTAGCGACGGAGCAGGGTCCCGGATTGACTGCTCCGGGCAACACCTGGCTGCAGTCCATCCCGCCTCCTTCTTTTCTCTGTCTTGTAGTGCTAGATCCTCACGCCACCACCGACCTACGACTTATTCTTGTAGGCCGAAGCGAGAGTGCTGTGCAGCGTCACTTTTTATCCACCGTATAAACACTGGTATGCAAGCTCAAACAAACCTGGCTACAATACAAAGCACATGAGCATGCTAGCTGCACTTTTGAATATTTCTCGTTCGATTCAACATTTTCATTTTCGCATAATTAGAGAAAACCTCGTGGACTGCAAACTGATGGCTGCTTTCTTCCCTCTATGGAGCAGATGTAGATGCTGGCGTTTGCATCTTTCAACCATCGAGGAGATCATGTGTAGCCAATCATTTTGCAGGAGGCTCAGTACGTCTCCATCACGACTGCAGCATGATGCTGCAGGTTCTTCTGGTCCCGATACATCTTGTTCAAATGATGATCCTACCAATCTTCAACGGATGAACCTGCTTAACATCCAGATGCTCTCCAAGCCACTCCATCAGCAGGTATTTGGAGGGAGAGAACCTACCGTAAAGAAAACAGCCATTGATCGATGCCGAAAGCACCTCAAATCTCAAGGTCTGTGGGGAAAGAAGGGCTCCACTCTGCCAGATATTGACATCGAACTGCCCCATCTGATGGGAGAAAACATTGATGCTCACTTTCGAAACATAGCTGAGATGCAGAGCAGGCCGTACCTTGACCTTGCTGTGGAGCTGATGCGTACCCCTCTTCCTCAAATGCCTAAAGTGTGGTCCTTTATTCCTGGATGGAGCAAATACGATCCAAACACAGGGGAGGCTACTTCAGTAGATTATCCTGAGGATGCTGGGCTTGTATTTGATATAGAAGTGTGTACAATGGAGAGTCCTAGGCCAATTTTGGCTACAGCTGCTTCTCAAAGACACTGGTACTCTTGGGTCAGCAAGCGTCTCACCTCGAGTGAAGATTTCTATGCAAACATGCAGCGTAGGACTGTATTAAGTGATTTGATACCTTTTGAGACAGTAGAAGGTGAGATGGAGCCCAGAAAGGATTGGAATCACAGGTTGATTGTTGGCCATAATGTTAGCTATGACAGAGCAAGGATCAAGGAACAGTATTTTATAAAGGTAAGGGAGAGAAAGAACATGATAAAATTAAAAATAGTAAGCAGGGTGGGGAGGGGGAGAGTTTTCAGTGATGACCATTTTCTGTTATTTAGGGTTCCAAGACAAAGTTTCTAGACACTTTGAGCCTACATGCTTGTACTTCCGGTCAAACCACTCGACAAAAAGTCCTCTGGAAATCAAAGATGAGTAAAGGCCACTCCTCCAGATCACACCCATGGTTCAATGTAAGCAGTCCAAACGGCTTGGCTGAAGTCCACTGGCTTCATGTCAGTCAAGGTGGAAGAAAGAAAGTTAGTAAAGACAGAAGAGAAGTGTTCATGAAAGGCACTGTACAGGATGTCAGAGGTGATTTCCAAGTGAGCATAAAAAAACACAACTAACCACATGTGCACACTAAGAGTTCATGCATACCTCATAATATTATATCATACCGACATGGTTAACATTTATTGAAATTTTTGCCTATATTGGTTTCTAGAATTTGATGCAGTACTGTGCTGAAGATGTATTCTACACCCATGAGGTGCTACAGAGAGTCCTTCCCCTCTTCCTCAATCGTTGCCCCCATCCTGTCACTCTGGCCGGAATGCTAGAGATGGGCTCTGCCTACCTACCTGTTAACGACAGCTGGGAGGAGTTTATTGGTAATGATTAATTAAAGTCAGCCATTGAGGCGTACCTGCACAGTTTTCTTATCTTGCAACTTGCTCCTTAGCTAATGCTGAGCACTATTATGAGGAAATCCAGAATGAGATCAAGACTCACCTGATGGCACTTGCTGACGATGCCTGCTCCTACATTCACAATGAGAGGTGAGGGATATTCATTATTTACAAGGCTTTGATGATGAGAGTAAAAGCTTAACGTAATTAGATGCCTCATCCTCGGATTGAAACATGCTATTGACTAATGATCTTCATCAGTGATAGTGCCGGTTTGCATACTTGCATGTAAAGTATTTCTTGTTCACATCAGGTACAACAGTAGTCCTTGGCTCTGTAATCTAGACTGGAGCACAAAGAAGTTTCGAGGTAGATCCATGAAGAAGGCAGACATAAACAAGCTACTGGACAAAATTGAGAACTACTATGAAAGAAACGAGAAGCTGTTCATGGAGACTAACAAAGAGACTGAAGGAGATGTGAGCCAAACTGAAGAAGAGAAGAGGGAGTTTGAATTTCTAATCAGTTCATATGGCAGTGAAAAAGCATCAAGACCTGTACACATGCCTGGATACCCTGAGTGAGTTCACTTTAAGTACCGTAAATCTGGAAATTTTCGTTGTAAAAACATTTTCGTAGTTGATGGCAGCTACAAAAATTAATCTTACGAAAGATGCACGCACACTATTAACGTTAACGTGGTAAGGGGCCATTCCTACAAAAATTTTCCTATACGATAATTTATCATACGAAAGTTTCCTAACGTGAAAATTTCCAGATCTATGGCATTGCTTATTTAATACGTGCATGCATCTACTAACCAGGGGACTGCGATTATAGAATGTACGATAAAATTATTATCAGCTACAGAGGCCCAACTGATTTTAGTAGATATTTGTTATAATCATTATTAAAATACGATGCACAGGTGGTACCGTGCACTGTGCATGAAGCGCACAGCCCCAGACTGGAAGCGTGGAGCTGTCAACCTCTCTGCTCAGTCCAGAGTCACTCCCTACCTCCTGCGTATGAAGTGGAAGGGCCATCCTTTGTACTGTCATCCAAAGCTGAAGTGGGGTTACATCATTTCGCCTGATCTGAAGCCAGGGGTGGTGCCTCAATTCAAAGATGATGATGTTGACTTAAGGTGAGAGCTATACATGTAGTGTTGTGTAATGCTATGTATGTATGTTAAAGATTAAAGTATGCTAAAGATGATTAAAGTATTTATAAGAAAAAGTGATTAAAGTATGCTAAGATTAAACTGGTACTATCACGGATGTATGTTATGTAATGTTATGTTAATTTTTATTGTTAAGTAAGCCCTGAATATCTGACTATTTCTGTAATTCCTTGACAGTAAATTGTTAGCTGTAAGTTTTAGTGTTATTGGTGCCATCAAACGAAATGTGCAACATGTGCAATATAGTGGTCTTAATATTGAAGATGCTGATGAACTGAGCCTGGAGGATATGATGGAAGGGAACTGTGAAGAGCTACAGGATGAAGAAGTTGACATAGGCCTCAGTGACAACGGAAAGGAGCTCAAGAAAAGAGTAGCTACCAAGACAAAGAATAAATCTACGTTGAATGAAGGTAGAGAAGTGACAAAGAAGGAGAGTGAGAAGTGGAAGCCTCAATCCATACTGACAAAGTGGGGTAGAACAGATGATGTCGTTACCATTGGTAACGGAGACCAATACTACTACTTCAAAATTCCTCACAAGGCAAGATAATATTGTGTGCTTAGTACCATGATTATATTTATATGAGTTGATAATGTAGTGGTGATGTAATGGTGATGTAATATCTTCTGTAGGATGGACCGACTGCAAACTGTGGTAATCCTTTATCCAAAGACTACTTACCAAAAATGGAGGATGGTACGTTGAGCTCGGCTAGTGGCCATCTTGGGAAGAGAATCCTCACCCTCAACTCCATGCTGTCATTCTGGAGGAGTGCCAGAAATAGAGTCATGTGAGTATATAGACTCAAATTTGTGTATGTATTTCACAAACTGTAAGCCTTACTCTTGGTAGTTAATATCTGTATAAGGCTGTGATATTACTTTACCTGTTTTAATCTTGTACTGTTTATGCAATTATGAAAACATACATGTTGCATCCAGCTACCATATATGTGACAATGAGATTTCTCTGGACCTCGAATGCAGATCATGTTTTGTATGCATGTTTGTTTAGTGATCAGTTTGTTGTATGGTCTGGGAGAGATGATACAGCCATGGCTGGAGATGAAACCCTCCAAGATGATGACAGTGAGCAACAGAATACGGAGGAGGAGGAGGAAGAGGGTGTACAGCCAACAGCTTTTTCAGACTATGGTGCTATTATTCCCATGGTCCAAGTGGCAGGCACAGCTACCAGGAGAGCTGTAGAGGCTACCTGGCTAACCGCTAGTAATCCAAAGGTAATACTTGTGTGGCTGCATGCATTCATTTAGCATCAACATCAGTTTCTTCCAATTTCATGATTTGTCTACAGTGTACATCTATAATACCGTATAGCCGAAAATTTTCATTGGACAAAAATTTTGCCAAGCCCAGGTACCTTTGTATTGCAGAAATATTTGATGGAATAAATTTTCACAAATACGGTAAAGGTCGCCATATGCTCTATGTAATCATTAACACAGGACAAAAAATTCGCGGAATAAAACTTTCGCCAACAAGCCAGGTGGCGAAATTGGTGAAAATTTTCTGGCTATACGGCACATAGCATGCTTACATTTAAGGAGGAGAGTAAGAATCGATTGGCTAACACGGTCAGTATGCATGGATAGTATAAATTTTGCTATTTTTCTTGATTTTAGGACACTAGAGTTGGTTCAGAGCTGAAGGCAATGGTTCGTACTCCTCCGGGGTATCACATTGTGGGAGCAGACGTGGACAGTCAAGAGCTATGGATAGCAGCTGTTCTCGGTGACATGCAGTTTGCTGGCATCCACGGTTAGTTTTTTTGGTTATTGTTTGCATGTGAATAGATATTACATGTGGCTATTAGCTATCATAATCAGCATGCAGTTTGTTACCTTAATGGGAATTTGGTAAGCAGAGAATTGTAAGCTAAACTATTATGAGTATTTAATAAAATGATGAGTTATTTATTGACTATGCATGACTTTCTGCTTCATATTGTTGCAATCTTGCATGTAAGTTCATATTAATGTATAGTGATATTCATTCTCAGAGTCTGGTCTCATTCTAGGACTGAATTCGTCGTTGACGTAATAGTGACTAGATTCTTCATTGAACCTTTGATTCACACCATGATATCCCAAGTTAGGCTTCATAATAACACTGTCATCCCCTGTCAAGTCAGTATAGAAGAATGATCAATATCATGCACATGTCTCAGTACGGAAGAGTCTCAATTCCGTACAGTGGAATCTCTCCATTATGGAGACCCTATAGGGACAGCTGAAAATGTCCCGATTAGTGAGGTGTCCTCACTTTGGGGTGATTTTGTACAGCTGGGACCCTATAGATTGTGTCCTGATTGAAGAGGCATGCTTATACCTATAGAAATGTTCCATGTACTGAGCATACCAGTAGCTATGTGGAGCTAGTACTGTATAGCCGAAAATTTTTGCTGGAGAAAAATTTTGCCAAGCCCAGCTACCTTTGTATTGCAGAAATATTCGGTGGTCCAGGAATAAATTTTCACCAATGCGGTAAAGGTCACCATATCCTCCATGTAATCATTAACACAGGACCAAAAATTTGCTAACAAAATTTTCGCCAATAAGGTCAGGTGGTAAAATTGGTGAAAATTTCTCCTGGCAAAAATTTCCAGCTATACAGTATCAGGAGTAGATTAGATAGGAGTGTTGAACTGCCTGTAAACGCATTCCGGTAGGATGATGTCACAAACACTAGCCTAAATGAATAGTGGTCATGTTTAGTCCAGCCCTGTAAACTGAGAGATTCCCCTACTGTGCAGCACTCTCTGCAGCTGCAGCTGTGGCCAGTCTGTGTCTACCTCAGCTACATGACTGATTGCCATTTTGCCTACGTCATCCTACCGGAATGCTGTTTCAACATTTGTACAGTCTCCTATCTAATCTACTCCTGACGGTATCATTGCGAGTATAAGCTTACCTCCTTGATATCCTGTTTTGGCTTTTGTTGTTGTCCTTTTGGAAATCAGTATGCACTGTACTATGACCACAGTGAACAGTATGATGTTCATGGTGACAGATAAGGTAGAAACTCCTCCAACGGAAGCTAATTTGATCAAACTAGCAGAACCTGAATTAATACAATTTGTGTACATAATGTAATTGTGCATGTGATAGCTGCAGTTAGTACATACTCAGTTGTTCATTGCATTTGCAAATATCACAATTCTTCCCACTGAAATCTGCCGGACACGTGCACTGGTAGTCTGCAAACAGTGCCTGCATGATAATATAAATCAGCACTTTAGTTAATGTTACTGTGAATACTTCAGTAGTATACTGTGCAAGAGCCATTGTTGAGGCAGGGGTTAGATAGACACTCATTGATCTCTTCTGTACAATTGGTGCCCTCATATCCAATGTCACACAGGCACTGATACTCTCCATTGGTAACGTTTGCAATGCATGTACCACCATTTTCGCATGGATTAGAGTAGCTTTGGCAAGGATCTGTACAATGTACATTGTGTAAGCTAGCAATCAGATGATGAAGCATGCAGACTTACCAGAAATGTCACAGTTTCGTCCAAGAAATGTTTGCAAGCAAGTAGAACAGTTGGTTGATGGATCACGATTGTTTTGAATACAGATAACTCCTTTTTGACTGTCACAAGTATTCACTCCCGCCATTTGCTTGCAGAAAATGGTGCAACCTGTACCATAGTAGTTCTCAGAGCACAGCACTCCAAAGCTCATGTCAAATATTTGGCCTGATATGCTGAAAATCCCAGTGTGAATAGCTCTCATATTAGCAAGCCTTGCTCCAAGTTCCAATGTAAGGTTGATTGGAAATCGGTTGATGATATCTATAGTCTCTGTAGGCTCAGCTGCACTGTCTATGGCATCAATAAAGAATTGTATCCTGCCCTGGAAGAAAAATAAATAGGATACTCACTGTTCATCGATCCAGTATCATCTCACAATGGGCAACTGTTTTCTATTGAGCAAATCAGCTAATATTCTCCCCTCTATAGCTACATTGTATATTGTAAGAAGTTTGAAAGATTGTAGTATTTATTAGCTTCATTCCCAGGCTTTGTTGCAAATGTACGTTGAAATAAAGATCAGAGAGCATGGGAATGAGGCTTTTATCATGGTGGTAAATACCTCGGACAGCTACTTTCAGGGAGAGCACTGTGCTACTGGCTAGCTATATAGCTGATCTGGAGCAATGGTAATCTTATAGACACAGTGGAAATGCTTACACTCCATTGATCTGTGCTAGTCAGATGAAAAGGATTTGGTAGTCCCAGAAAAGCACGCGATCCTGTTGTGAATTCCATATGCCGGTTGCCACTGCTAGCTGGAGTGATGTAAGGAAAGCTTGTATTTTTTGTAGGTGCTGTGTCCACTGGTGCCTCATATGGTCTCAACATGAACCTAAACCTGGTCTCACAGGCATTGCTAGTACAGAATATATGACGTTCTGGATTATCACAGCAGGCTGGTTGCCCTCCATTCAAACACTGACCACACTGTAGTCCATGGGGGTTGCGAAATTTATAGAAACGAACAGTAAACTCGTAGTTTGCCTTCACAGTGGCCTGTATGTAATTGGAGCATATTATGCACTCACTTCAAAAGTCTTAGCTATGACTTACCAGAGACAAAACAAGATAGGCACACACTAATAGTGGCTGTGCAGCCATGTCAGTAGTTTCATGTATGTTAATCTGCACAATATGCTGACATTATTTGGTCCTCAATAATATGAATGAGTGATCATATTATGGTAGTGCTATTGTGTACAACTATCAATTTGACATTGTTATATTATGTGATCGATAGAACCACTATAGAACTAGTGCATTGATTGATAAGGTGACAGTATTGTATACAGAGTGAGATGCATATAGCTATATAATTACTATGATAATCTTGAATTTGTCATAATATACTTCATTATGAAACCACATCTAATATGCTGAGTGGCCAGTAAAAGCAAGTGGCTTATTCGACATGCACAGATGCTGTTCAAATGATGCATCCATTAATATTGTTAGCTATAACTTTTGTCTCTTTTCAGGTTGCTCAGCAATCGGCTGGATGACTCTCCAAGGAAAGAAAGCTGATGGAACAGACGTCCATAGCGTGACAGCCAAGACTATTGGTATCAGTAGAGATCAGGCTAAGATATTGAACTATGGTAGAATTTACGGTGCTGGGAAGCCTTTCATCGAACTGCTACTTCGAAAATTCAACCCATCACTCGCAGCACATGAAGTGCAGCAAAAGGCAGAAACTCTGTACACTGCCACCAAGGGAATTAGAATGTACGTAACATAAATCTGTACATAATGTAGTGGCTAGATCTATCCATGTAAAATGATTAAGATGGCATGTTTCCTTATTGTGTACCATTAGGCTATATGACTATAAGCATCGTCTTAGCTAACAAAGCTAGTACAGTCATGTACTGCAGGTAATGCATGAAATACACTTACTTGTTTAGGTACAAGTTGACCCAAAATGGGAAAGAGTTGGCCAAAGCGATGGACATCCCTCTCCATGAAGGGGCGTGTGTCACTCCAGAAGACTGGAAACTAATATGCAGTGGTCTAGGCTACTATGAGTGAGAGTTAAATGTGTAATATAATGTAATGATATTGTCATTCGTGAAGACAAATCTTGTCACTTTCTCATCATGTTTCACACACACACACACACACACACACACACACACACACACACACACACACACACACACACACACACACACACACACACACACACACACACACACACACACTGTGACAGGGCATTGAAGCTGTATTCCAATCGTTTATGGGTGGGAGGTAGTGAGTCCCATCTCTTCAACAAACTTGAAAGCATCGCCATGTCAGACTTGCCCAAGACACCTGTTCTTGGCTGTTGCATCACTAGAGCTCTTGAGAAACAATATGTTGGCAATGATGTAAGCAAGAACACTATGCTTCTAGTCTGACCTTGCATGATTTGGAGTCCTCAGTCTATGGTTTTGCACTTGATTGTCCATGAGACAAACAAGCTTCTCAACTAATGTCACTTCCCTAGGTTTGGTGAAGATGTATGTTTATATTTTTTTTCTTTTTCACCTCTCTACTCTCTTGTTTCCCTTGTCTTCCACCTTCAGTATCAGCCAAGTAGAGTGAATTGGGTAGTGCAGTCCTCAGCAGTGGACTATCTTCACCTGTTGCTGGTCAACACTAGGTGGCTCTTTGACATGTACAACATTGATGGTCGTTTCTGCATCAGCATTCATGATGAGGTCAGCACTCTTTGTGTATGTACTGGGAGTGTATGTAGGATAATAGTATTATATGACATTGTTTAATTTGTACATTAAATGTTTGTAGGTTCGGTACTTGGTAAAAAGTGAGGATCGTTACAGAGCTGCTTTGGCTCTGCAGTTCACCAATCTCTTCACTAGAGCCATGTTTGCCTACCAGCTCAACATGCAGGATCTGCCTCAAGTAAGTTGATACAGATCCAGCACTGTAGAGATCACATGATCATGTCTAGCCTCATGCTTTGCATGTATGCATACGGATCCTCGGGATGAGACTATGCGTGTTATGTCACATTTCCTCGAATAATAATAATTATGGTTGTAAATTCATTGTTTTTGTTGTTTGCTGTAGTCAGTGGCTTTCTTTAGTGCTGTTGATATTGACCTTGTGCTACGCAAAGAGCCCACAGAGGACTGTAAGACACCATCAAACCCCCTCGGTCTTGAGAAAGGACATGGCATTCCTCATGGTACATGTATGAATGCAGCCATACAAGTTGCTGTTAATAAGGTTTGAATTCTCTATCTTCTACAGGTGAAGTGCTGGACATTTACCAGATATTAGAAAAGACGGGTGGTACACTGCAAGGTCAAAATCTGACTGCCCCTTAATAAATGAGTTAAATTAACTTTGCAATCACAGTCATCAAAACTAAGTTTTAGTCATATCAGTCCGGCCAGTGCACACCTCTATAAATTATTACAGGTATTTTTTTTAACAATGACTTCATCAGAATCAGTCTTGATGCCATTATTTCTGCTTCCTTCCAAACATATAATAAATATGTTATATAATATTATTGTTACAAACAATGACAAATTAAAAGTATTTGAGAGTATAAGATGTGTAGTAATAAGTGATCTGTTTGCCATCAATATAGTTGTTTATCCTTGTCCTAGCAACATGTCCACTAGTGTATCTAAGCTCCTCTTTAGTTCAGCCTCATCTTTACAGCTGCATCCTGCCACCACATGTTTCCTTTTATCCAGCACTTGAGCCAACTGTAGCTTCTCCTTCAGCTAAAATGAACCAATCTTTAAGCTGATCATATTCACCGACTCATGCAAACTTGGACCTTCATTATCAAAAGAGATGACATACCTGGTCAACAGTCTGTGCAGACGGTAAATCCTGTTTGTTGCATAGCAACAGCAGTGGGAGTCCCCTCAGAGTGGGGTCACTCAAACATTTTTCCAATGACAACCTCACTTCGCTGATTTCATCATCAGTAGAGGAACTATCCACAATAAATATCTACAAGAGAACAGTTATGGTAAGATTGTAGCAAATAGGAAAACAACTGGAATGCTTATGTTAATGCTATGTGATTTATCATGCACAAACAACATGGAATTGAGTACATGTACATGTATCACTGTACTTGTTTATTTCGTTTCCATGGCAACTACTAAACACAATATACATAAGACATTGCACACATGTAGCTACTGACTCACCACTGCTTCATGGCCATCATAGTATTTATCCCAGTAAGGCCTGATCCTATCACTTCCTCCCAGCTCCTTGATGTTGAGTATGCCCCTACTCGTTAAGACAGCCTTGATGGCGAATCCCAAGGTTGGCTGGAGATCATCAGTTGGTTCCCCTGCCAACACTGATAGTAAAGTTGATTTTCCCACCCCACTGAATCCCAGACAGAGAACAGAGAACTCTGGCTTTGGTTCTGGAGCAGACTTACAGCATAATCTTCGACAGCACTACGGATAATATTGTGATGATGTGTATATTAGCTAAATCAAGAGGACACAAATCAGACTAGAAAAATACATCATTGGAATCTCTTATGTTTTAATATTAAATGCACTCACAGAGAAGCACAATATCTTGAAAACACCACAGATAAGAGAGCAACAAGCACAGGAACACCTCTCAGCAGCCATTTACCACGATGGCCGGAGGGCGTGGCCGTGAGGCCGAGGGAGCGCTTAAGCGCTTGCAGCTTGGCGATACAGGCGCGGCGCGCGCGGGTCGGCCAGCTCCGATGGGCGGGGTTCAAGCGTGACCTTTAAACTGCCATGCTTTACACGTGATTCGATGAATATCGTTAACTTTGAGTTAGTCGTCGGCCATTGATTGGAATTGTTGAACGGCGACGGTTTTCAAGGAGCTAGCAGCGTACAGACGAGTTGAAAAGGCCGACCAGGTGAGTTATTTGCTACAGCTTACCGCGAACAGTTCGTTGTGCGTTTCGCAAACGTTTCCAGTGTATTCGCCTATTGAAAGTAGGGCTAGTCACTGTCTCTCTATCACTCTCCCAAGATTATTTTATGCACGAGTTGCTGCTGTGTCTAACTCTACAGAATTTGCGGGTGTACACACCTATTCTCGAGTAGTGAAGTTCTACAAACATACACGCACTATTATATTACATAAATTATCTGCTCAGAAGAAAGAAGTGTGGTCAAGATGTCGCTTGGAGGAATGAAAAAGCAGTACAATAAGTTCACTCAGGTATGCCGTTGCTGTATTCATAACTAACTAATATTCCACACAGCAAGATACTTTGTCAATCCTAGTATAATTTGTTGCCTATGTATGTACCTGCAACCACTTAGTGGCACTATGGTAAACAGTACAAGCTGTATGTGTACACTACATGCATGAATCTTCTCTTGTCCACTTTTGACCATGTACCAGTCAATTTCAAGATATGAGATCATTGTACTGTTATATGGATTAATTTTTTGGTTATGACTCTCAACTTCCTTGCCCCTGAATTTAATAAACTAGTAGAGTGTGGTTTCACTGGGCTTGTAATAGGGGGCTAGATTCTGCTTATCTGTGTTGATGGCTTGTTGGAGCTTGTCATCAACAACTGAGTAGCTCACAGCATCTTGCTGTGATGTTGCATCTCTATTGCCTGGCACACTGTAGTCAAAGTATTCCACAACTAATTGTTTCAGTGGTGCATCTAGTAGTTGATGGTTTAGGACCAGCCCCCTGTTTTTAATCTGGGACCATTAACACTGAATGGCCGGCTAGGCTGTGGGTTGTTAATTGTATGTAGGTATGTATGTGATGGTGTACATGTACTTGTAGGTTGAGTATGTTTTGGACAACAGTCAGCTTAGATTTGCTGGCTGGGAGGTCTCCCTGTACTGTGTATTATTGCATGATTTTGATTATCTGATGGGCTACATATACAAATCAAATCTGATAGTAGTAGTCAGTAGCATAATGTGCCAGCATGCAATGTAGTACCAAGAGTACATTAGCAGGAAGAGTATGCAACTGGCATAGTAGCCCTCAGAGGAGGTTGGACATGACGCACATTAACGTTGTAGTCACATGATCTTGGTATGCACATCGTGGGGCTACGCGTTCAGAAGAATGCAATTTGCGAGAGTAGCTTGTAGCTAAAATGTTTGCGAGTGTGAGCTACGGCCAAATCTGAAGCTGAAACAGAGATGACTCGTGTAAATCTAGTGTTATGAGAGTGAAAGAAACCTATCTCAATCGAAAAATTCGTTTTTCAGTGTTGTCTCGCGGAGAACCGAGTTTTCTTGATTTACATAAAGTTGGAGGGGTGGACGGCTGGGGTATGGCGCTGGATGATCTTTTCTCGTGGATCTCAACGTACTTTCTCACCTAAAACTGCCGTCAAGGCCTTAGATCGTGACTTAGGTTTCATATAGTGTTTTTATATGGGGCAACACGCCCACTTTTTGTGCGCACGTGATCGTGTCCAACCTCCTCTGAGTAGCCCTCTACTAGCATTCTGGCATATTGACGTCATTATGAGACATCAAATTGCTGGTGTTGAACAAGCTGCTAACCACACAGATAGGTCCCTTCTGCAGCTGTAGTAACTGTGGTTTGTCTGGCTCAAAGTAACAGCTTGTTACTGTGTACACTATAGTTTACTCTGCTACACAACTACACCACCACTAATAGGGTATAGGATTATCACTGCTGCTAGTGACGTCAATATGCAAGAATGCTGTCTAAGGCAGTTGCATACTCTCAATGCGTATGCTAATGTACTCTTGGTAGTACACACATACATGTACATGTAGTACTACCCCGCAGATGTGTAGTACAATCATGTATTGGTAGATGACTGTACATATGGGTTGGGTCATTGCTGGGGCATGGTTTACTGCCAAATGAAACTAGGAAATGTGTGTGTGTTGACTACTGTTTCATATGGCAGTATCTAGGATAACGAATGCTTCATAATGTTTGCAAGCATGTGTTGGCAGCCAGGCATACCGTGTGTGTGTGTGTGTGTGTGTGTGTGTGTGTGTGTAAGTTGATGAATTACACTTTCGAGTTATTTCAGCTGTTGGTATTTACTGTCTCATTCCTCCCTCCCTCCCTTTCTAATGCTCTCTCTCTCTCTCTCTTTTCCCCTTTAAGTGCATCTAAACATGAACACTCTCATAATCCATAGCCACCCAAACATATACACACACATACTTTTAACAATAACAGTTCATGACTGAGAAAATAGGGAAAGATGAGGGAACCAGACTAGATGACAACTACAAGGAGCTTGAGAGAGTAAGCTAAACACTACACCACACACACACACACATGCGCACGCACACATGCATACACACACACGCATACATGCACACACGTACACATGCACACGTGCACACACACACACACACACACACACACACACACACACACACACACACTCACACACACACACTCACACACACAAATACACACATCATGCCCAAGTACTATTAAATTTTAATCATCATAGTTTCTGTGAGAGTATTTATTGGTGCTAATAACTGTCTCATTGCTGCCTTTTTATGGCAGATCGTAAGCACCAGCCCCATTACATCATCATTATTCATAGCACACACTTGACTTGCAGACACACACACATACACACCCACCATACTGTGTGTATGACCATATAAGGCATAACTGTGTGCCCATGGCGAGGTTACTGGTAGCACATAAAAGTCTTGTCACATGATGGGGGGGGGGGGGTTGTATTATTCATTAGACCAGTGCTGCTATGCTAACAGGCACTGGAGACCATAGATACATTTTCTGTTAGTAAACATCCAGGTAGTTCACATTCTTACTGAGGTATCATTTCTCCATTGTGACATGTGATTTGCAAAATTGGAACCGGAACCTAATGCTTTGTACAGCATTCTGACATCATGCTGGATTGGCATTATTTTTGGTAGCATGACTATTCAAAGTTTAGGACTGACCAATGAGAAAAGAGGACGATTAGATCACTATAAAAAGGTTATTATCTGCTACTGTGTGTGTTGCCTAATGCACTCTGTAATAGTGCAGCCCTATATAGCCCTGCCTGCATCATCATGATTATGATTAGCCAGCTACCCACGCTATTAATGAATGTAAACATCTGGTGTTATAATGGGGCTCTTTTACCTTATAGTAAATTCTGGCTTGGCAGGGGGTGCCCTTTAGCTTGAAGGCACGGCTACCCTAAAATTCTGCGCTGTAGGAAACTGTCACACATACTTGGCTCTGGAATTTGTGACACTTCCTCTGAAACTTATACTCTATAATATAATTACGTGTGTAGCATGTATAGCACATACACTGTCGTACATATGGAAACTTTCCGTCTGATGGGTGTTCTGCTGTATTGAACTCTCGTGGTTGTGTAGTCAAATGCATGGGCGAAATTAGCCTCAAATTAATAACATGCTTGACCTCCAGATCAGAGTATGTGTATGTGTGAGGTATACATGTGTTGTGTATTGTAAAGTTTCCCTCGTACTTGTATGTATGTTATTTGACCAAAACATACGTGTACATGTATATGTATATGTAATGGTGTATACACAGGGACTACAAAATGAAAACATTCTTCCTACAAGACTATGCCAGAACTATGTAACTTTGGGTGTATGTACACAATTAGACACAGTTCCTTGACTCAAATATAGCTGTAGCTTTGTATTTGTATTAACATACACACACACCTTCCTTCTGCGCGCACACACACACACACACACACACACACACACACACACACACACACACACAGACAACAGATGCCACTACTGCTGCAATTGATGTAATTCAATCGAAGACCAAGGAATTTCTACAACCTAATCCTAGTATGTTTGAAGCCCATCATCAGGACTAAAATTCACAAATATGTCTCTCTCTCTCTCTCTCAACAGCTGCTCGACTTCGAATGTCCTTAAAGAGTAAGACAGCTAGCTACCCCCAGCCTGAATCAACCTTGGGGGAAGTTATGATCAAAGGAGGTACTGACCTTGGTGAAGATTCAACGTTTGGTAAGTAGCAGGAAACTCAGAAGGTCCCACATGGTGTGGGAAACCATCATAGTGCAGTGCCTTCCCAGTTTTGGGGGGGGGGGGGGGGGGGGCACCTTGTGATACTGTGTGTATGTGCACGTGTGAGTCGTCGTATTTGTGAGCATGCATGCATGTGTGCATGATCCAATGTGTATAATGGTACGGCCCAGCTGTTGGCCACATACTGACTATCTCTCTTCCTTTTATTATCAATATTATGTACATACACTGTGTAGGTGTGGCCCTGCTGGATGTTGGTGAGGGCATGAAACAGCTTGGAGATATCAAAGATGGTCTGGTAAGACAACCCGTACCCAGTACTGAATCACTACACTGTGTAACCACTTGACAGATAACAATATAACTCCCTAATTTGGTCATGTTTTTAAGTTAAGTGCGGACCATGTGTGTAGTTTAGTAACCAACACTCCTAATGGTGTTATTCTATCTACACTGGACTCATGCAGAGGCCAAAATATAGTTTTCAGCTACCACCATGTATGGCTGTATAACTGCATCCATATACATACCGAATGTGTACGTACATGTAGTATATATACTTGCCTTAAAACAAACTGTAAGTATAGAGTTGAGTGTAAGCTTTAAATGAACTGTTACTCCTGGATCCATAGGCTATCGTATTTGTTGATTTACATGTATGTGCACATGCATGTATGGTACATGTACATTATATATGCATGCCTGTACTGCCTTTACTGTCAATGATACATGTTATTTATGCAGGATTTGAATGTGAAAGCCAATTTCCTGGATCCTTTGAATCAATTGCAAACAAAGGACATTAAGGAGATCATGGTAAAGTGTATTTGTACTATACTTCAGTACAGCAGTGAAACCTGCTGTTTTAAGTGTCTTTTATTGTCAGTTTTCATAACGCGAGACACTTTCCTCCCCTTTAAGCTTTTGTTAGTTATAGCTTACCTGACTCTTTCCAATTTTTAGGCTATAGTTCTAGTTGTGTTTATCAATAATTGGGAAGAACCGTTTTTAATACATGTGACCACCTTTTCCTAGTACCTGACTATTATGGGGAGAACCCTATAATTACACACAACCACCTGACCATTATCAGGGATATGAATGCACATTGCTTGTCCCAAGACCACTGTGATAATGCAAGCACCACATGATGCATGACACTGTCATATCACCTTTGAGTTGTTATATTATCGATCTATCTGGGTATGCCTCCAAAGCAATGTTTTCTCTCGTGAAAATTAGCTATTATCTTTGTTCGTCCTGGACAAAGTATTAGCTATATTGTGTAAAATCACAAATTGGCATTAACATGCGGCATCTACTCAAGTATGCTGATTGTGTACTCACTCTCACAATTCTTGGGTATTGTATAAGCATACAATTGCTCTCCGTCTCTCACTACACATACATGTAGCCTAGGGTACATGTTTGCTCATTCTATATCAACTGGTTTCTACTAGTCACACACATACATCACTCTCTAATCTCTCCCCCCCCCCCCCTCTCTCTCTCTCTCTCTCTCTCTTCCTCTCTCTCAGCACCACCGTAAGAAGATGAGTGGTCGCAGACTTGACTATGATGCCAAGAAGAGGCGGCAGTCTAAAGGAGCCAACATCACCGAGGACGAGATCAGTTTAGCTCTGGAGAAATTTGAGGAATCCAAGGAACTAGCTGAGAATGGCATGATCAACCTGCTGGACAGTGATGTAAGTGGCACACACAATGCAATCGAAATTGGATGGTGTTGCACCACACCAACTATAGGAGAGTTGAATCATCCAACAGCAGGGTTCTGCCCACACTGGTCAGGAGTGGTCAGCCCCAACCACCACTCAGCTTTTTTTTACCACCACTTGAGCTCAAAATGGCCTATTTTTACCACCACTCAGACAGAATAATAGTACTAAAGTGCTATATTCAATGCAATGTAATACCATTTTTACTACAGGTTAGCCACTACTCAGATCATTCTGGGCAGAACCCTGCAATAGGTTCCTTTTTAGTGCAGAAAACTTGTATAATTATGTAGCGTACATGTAATAACTTAAAAGCTTGAGGGTGCATTAAAGTTCTGATAGCTAGTCTAAGCCATTAGCCAAACAGAGCTACTAGTGTACATGTATATACACCTGCTCTATAATACACCTACAGTCATCATCAGTGATCATCATTATTATTTTGTCCTTTTTAGGTTGAGCAAGTGACTCAGCTTGATGCCTTTGTTGATGCTCTACTGGAGTACCACCGCCAGTGTGCTGATGTGCTGGAGGGTCTTCACTCCACACTGCAGGACAGGGTCGCACAGGCCTCTTCGAGGGCACCTAGGGAAAGGTCATCACTCCCTATCGCCAAGACAAGGTGAGTAATTCATTTAGCAATTCAATGCTAGCTGCACTGCTGCTATTCATTATAGCCTATGTACATTCTTGTAGCCACTTATCGGCTAAAAAGGTTGAAGTAGCCTGTTACACAAGACTTGAATAATGCAGCAACAGCACCTATTGTATTATTATTATTGTACTATTGCAAGAGTATGACTATTGACTATTGTTGATCTTTAATTTTGCTCTCTCTCTCCCTCCCTCTCATCCCACACACATCAGGTATACAGCCGACTCTGATGAAGAGGACAGTAACCCTCCTCCCTCCTATAGTGCTCCCAAACCCAGTGGAGGTGGCGGTGGCTCTAGTGCCCCCTGTGCCCGAGCTCTCTATGACTTTGAGCCAGAGAACGAGGGAGAGCTTGGTTTCAATGAGGGAGACATGATTACCCTAACAAGCGAGATTGACGATAACTGGTTGGAAGGCGAGGTGAACGGGCAAGCTGGTTTCTTCCCAAGGAACTATGTCGAGGTCGTGGTACCGATTTGAGAAAGTGGGGACAAAAATTACAAACACCATTTATTACCCACCACTATTAATTTAGTTTATGAGCACAAACAAACGTGCTAGCGTACACTCTATGCAGTTAAGTAAGTATACTATTATTTTGTTACATGATTCTATATATATATATATATGTATGTATGCATGTTTTATGTTGGAGCAAAAAGTCAAGCTTTTTTTTTTTTTTTTTTTGACTTTTGATCCAATTATGTTGTGTAAGATAGTTTTTTTGAATCTTTGTGGCATGCTGTTTATTTCAGCAACTTTTTCTTTTGCATTGCATATGCACATTGTTTAGGTCATTACTTATTATTGTTAACATTTGGTCTTATGCTATGATCACTTGCCTTGCAAATAGTTAAAACTAATAACTAACTAATATTACTGAAGCCATACTAAAACAACACAACGCTTTGGTATTAGTGTTCAAACTTCAAATGTATGGTCTTGAATGTAGTATCAACATTACATTATAGTTAGAATGCCAAAACCAACTGTGCTAGCTAACAATGATACTAGTTTACTGAATTAATAATTTCTCCTGTGGGTTTTTGTTGTTTCTGAGAAAAAAGAGGCAGTTTTGGAGTAGTACCTTGGCCTGAGGGTTGGAAGAAGGGGAGGCCTCCTCTCGTGACAGGATCTGACACAAAATCTCCAGTAGGTCGGGAATATGGTATGTTATGGCCACCAGTCGAAGCTTGTTCAACTCCTAAAAATTAGGAAGCAGCAGATTGCAACTTGGTATGGGGTCATTTATCATACACATAAGCATAGCATTCTTATAGCTTTCAAACACAGCTGCTGGAAAAGGAGTTTGGTTAAGTTAATGTGTGCTTGAGTACCTTTATGAGAGATGATTCTTTATCGGGTAGCTTCCTGCTGTATCTGACAACTTTAGACACATCTGCCTGGAAGGGAAAAATCATGCCAACTACCAGTATAAAGCATAAATACACAATGTCATGGGGAGTCCCCTTCCCTAGCGAATTAATGCATAATAATTATACCTGTAGGACAGTTTCCTTTGCCCAGAGGAGATTGTTAGGGGAGCTGAAACTGGGGGGACGAGGGGGGCCAATTGGGAACATGTCCGCTGGGGTCGTCTGTTGGGCCACTCGGGGGTCAGTCATGACAGTTGGCTGCTTGGTCCCCAGGTAGGAAATTGGACCCAGCCAGGGAATTTCAGAGTTGGGGTAGAACACACACAGGACTAGATTGGATTTTTTGCTGTTGAAGAGTTGTGAGAATAAAAGTCCATACCACTTCTCTCTAAAAAAACGGTAACAATAGCGTACAAATAATATATATATGCGCTTATTCTGTTCTGAGTGCAAGCTAAAGTCTCTCTCACACGCATACATTCACACTCTCATACTGACACACACACACACCACAACTTGACTCACCCTAGTTTGACTAGAGCTGCTTTTGACTCACACTTGAGACTGCCATGTAGTAGAACCCTGAACGATGGTTTCTGGCTTTCCTCCTGCAAAGAGGAAACTTCACTCTCAGACTTTGTTCTCCCACTAGCACTCCGACCTTCAGCCAAGCGAGTCAGCTGTGCTTCGTAAGCTTTTTCATCCATTTCTGGATCAAGGACAAAATGTCTAGCATAGTGAGGTGGGGCTGAGAGACAACTGGTGTCAAGAAAACCACATATCCTCAGCTCCTGAGGATACTTCGTGGCTCCAACACTTTCGTCAAGCTTAGGAAATTTGTGATCAGGACCAATGGATATATCGAACTTGGGTCTATGCATGTATGGTGAGGGAGAGAGAGAGACTTGAGACTGCAGGTGGCCACATTTCAGGGTACCTAGGTATGGTCTGAAGGAGTTTTTAGCTAATTGAGCAAAAGCTCCGGTTACAGAGCCTGCAGTAAGGGGAGCATTTGGAACATGAATCTCAGCTGGAGACAAGCCTGTTGTGTCACATAGCTTCTGCATCTTGCTCGCCCAGAGCGGCTGAGCAAGCTCCTCCCTTGTAGCTATGCACATGACATGAAGCTGGTAAGAAAAGGGGATGTTGGTTGTTGACTTGCGCTGGGCTGCATCCTGATGTCGCACACCCGGTGAGCCATCCGTAATAACCACGGCCTGGCAGGGAGCAAAGGAGCCCCACTCAGCAACTATGAGGTCTACCATGGACACAAGCGCAGAGCCAAGATCAGTGCGGTCCTGGACAGGAAGGTCGGTCAGTTTCTCTTTCAGCTGGTCGTAGTCTCTGGTGAAGGGTACCAAGATCTCGCACTCGGACGAGAAAGAGAAGAGAGAGGTGTATTCGAGGGAATAGTACTCGCCCATGTAGCTGAAGAACCACTCCAGCCCTTTGCAGGCCAAGCTATGTAGCGTTTCCTCATCTTCAGCGTCCTTGGAGTTGCCTCCTCCAGCCGGCCTGCGCATGGAGAGCGAACGATCGAGAAGAACGACGGTAGGCATCTTTTATTTCAAATAGAGCACACCACGAAGTCGGTCCATAAACCGCACCCATTAATTTTTAATACCGCTCTATTGCACATGACGTGTAAGATCTAGAGTGAGGTCAAAAAATTAATTAGTAAGAGAGACACAATTAAAAAAAAATAACTTGATATATTCGACGCACAAAAGGTCACAGAATGTTACATATATGTGTATAGTACAGATTTCATGCATGCAGAAATAAAGGATGATCAAAATATGGGACAAGACTATAATACACATACTTGGACAAAGAAAATGACTATAATTATTATGATAAACATTACTAGTGTACTTCACTGTACATGTCAGGTAACATATGATAATAATATAATATTATTCACACAAACCAGTCTAGGCGTGGCCAAGACATTTTTATCACGAAGCATTGGCTGCTGGGCCAATTTCTTCGTTGATAAATTTCCGTAGACGATCGAGGTACGGTCTAAAGAGCTCTACATCATTGTGGCCTGCTCCTTCCACCCATAAGGGCTCGACGGTGTTGG
This sequence comes from Stappiaceae bacterium, assembly GCA_964291365.2. Taxonomy (GTDB): domain Bacteria; phylum Pseudomonadota; class Alphaproteobacteria; order Rhizobiales; family Stappiaceae; genus JBDWFY01. The sequence goes on along the minus strand of OZ219961.1, from coordinate 172,803 downwards.
GGGCTCTATCGTGAATGGCTAGTCCGTGACGAAAGTCTATGACGTCGTCGTCTGTACCATGAATCACCAAGACCTTGGAGCGAACATTGGCTATCTTTTCAATACTGTGGGGGAGAGAGGAAGGAAGGAGGGAGAAAGAGAGGGAGGGGGTGGGGGGAGAAAGATGAAATATATCATGTACAGACAGTTAATGACACACACATGCACGCGCGCACACACACACACACACACACACACACACACACACACACACACACACACACACACACACACACACACACACACACACACACACACACACACACAACTTTGTGACCCTAAATAGGTCAAATACATGTACTGGGATTATTGCAGTGTTGTTCATTTACCAGGTTCCTATGAGGATTCCAAATTTAGTGGTGTCACTATCACACACTTTACCACTTAAGACGACAACAGATGGTGAAGACGATCTTGATTAATACTATGCTACATCCACCCTAAGCTAAGCATCATAAACATGCATATGTACCGGTACTATGTCACTAGAGTTGACATCAAGCTTACTGGTACCATGCTATGTGTTACTGATATCGATCTACACCAGCTAGCATAATCATACAGACACAGATACACTAGACACACACCAACAATATGAACGCACGCTGATGACTAACTAGGGTGGAGTAATGGCAGAGTACATTTTAAACAACAGCAAATTGATCATAAACATTGGGAGGAAACTGTTGCTAATGATAGCTGAACATTGGAAAATTGCATATAGCTATAACTAATATACACAGACATGTACATGTACATGAAACCGTGCTTAAGGTACGGAGCTTATAACATTGAGCTATAAAGCAGCCACTTTTCTAATACAGCCAATGGTTTGGCCCTAGATGGCAGCAATAAAGTAGTGTTCTTCCCAGCATACTTAAGGCACATCGGCCCCCGCAGGCCTTCAGCACAAATGTTTCTTTGATGTGGGAAAGGAAACAGGCTGAAAGTTTTGACGTGACCACAGGCCACACCCAAACCATGCCCTCCCATCATGCCTTGAACTTTCTTGGGGAGAACACTGTAAAGTGGAACTTCTCTATTGTCAACACCCTTGGGATAGGTTAAAATGTCCTAATTAAAGGGGGTGTCCTCATTATAGGGGAAAGTTTATACACTTCTATGAATATAATATATTATGCTCAGTGTACTGATCAAAGGAGACGTCCTACTTTCCGGGAGAAATTTCATAGCAGTAAGGTTAGTAACTCATACAGACAACTAGTAGACAACAGTAAAATATAACAATATTTGCACATGCTCAGGTTCCTGACAGTGTCAACAGGGTGATGCAGATTGTTGGAATGTGTGAGGGAGAGAGAGAGAGAGAGAGGGAAAGAATATAATAATACAGTACAGTTCCTTATTGGGATAATCTATTGTTTATAATGCCTAAATGGGGGCATTCACTATTCACCAATGGTTGATTTTGTATTGGACAGCACACTATGCTTCTGTATGGCTTTGTTTAAGGTGAGGATACGAATCGTAGGAAATCATTTGACCTGTTCAGCCACAACACGTTACTCTACTTAGCAACAGTATAGAGGTTCATTGCAGTTGTCAACTCAAGATTCACCACTATTATACTCTCTCCTCTCTCTCTCTCTCTCTCTCTCTCTCTCCCACACACATGTACACAAAGCAATGTCTTGTCTACGCTCAGCTACGTAGACAGAAACTGGTCTCATGGCACATCCTGGACATTAATTTAACTGAGGTTGTGGCATTGTACTAGTACTAGCTGAAGGGTATCCACAACCCAGCTGTGTACATGCATGTACATGTTGTACATGCACACAACATGCATGTACACACACAGATGTACACATGCACACCTGAATTTAATACACACACATACACAAATAAATTTACTCCCAATACACACATGTGGAATGACCTTCAATATCAACAAAGTGCACACTAGTTAGGTACATCCCACCATCCATCACTTCAGAGCTAGCTCAAAGGGAACATGTCATTTGTGAATGTTAGCACACATGTGCAGAGGGAGTATTAGGTAACGCAAACTCATAACGTGCCTCAGTCACAAGATGTGCTGATTTACTACTATAGTGCAATAGAAGGCCATATGCTCCTATTATGCGGCGTGTATACACACACATGCACACACACACATCTAGGTCAGTTGAGCATGGAAAGTAAGATCTATTTTTCTGCTGATGGAACAGAAACACTAACTTTCAGCCATGACTACCTTAGAGACTCTACACAGGAAAAAGGAAATGATGGACAAATATAAAAATACCCACATTGCATGTACTTTGTTGTTCATGTGGTTAGTAAAATAGTACCACCAAAAGTATCACACAGGAATGGAGTAACAAGAGTATGATACATGATAGTTCTAATCGTAAAAAAGCATACAATTATTTTGGAAGCATGCGATCGCAAAATTATATGACAATTCCATATCAACTGCTTTAGCAGGGGATAAATGTATGTCTGTAATAACAGTTCCAAGTACATGTATGATCAATGATGGTTACATATCCAGCAAGCTGGCATCCCTTGTGTATTAAATCATGCACTTCATACTTCTACTTTCAAAGGTGTTCAACTGGACTACACATGGCCACAATATAGGATACAGCATTTTAGAACTCCATAATAATATATTACTTCTGATTTCCTATATGAAGGAAAATCCACACACAGAGGCAATTCACGAGACATAAACGGATACCCAAGTAATGACACATTCCCACTCACACACATGTACTATAGCATGCATAGCTGAATACCAATCATTATTCAATCAAACACCACGATTGTATAGTTTACTATGCATGTGCGTTGAGTACAAGTATGAAGTATTATTCTAACACATTCGTACATGCACATGCCCAGGGTTGCTCTCAATATTGGATATATATTATTATGTACTTAGCCCAAAAAGTGATAATAATATAAGTGAAAGGAAGTAGAGGACGAGGCTTCATAGTACATTACTATCTAGACAGCACATATAAATATTCACGCCCTCATGAAGAGAGAGGGACACAGACATTAACTAGCCTTGAACCAGGCTCGTTCCCCCTTCCCCCCCCCCCGTGAAAGCTGAAATTCTTAGCTTTATCCACAGGTTCCCTGATCTTTTCAACATACATGTATGTCTGCATGCAACATTGGAATGCTCGAGACTAGAAATTCTCATATAAGCCTGGGTCGAGGCGAGCTAAGATATTAAAACCTATTTTTTTACTCACTTTTGGAAAGGATCAAAGAACCACGTTCTCCGAGTCTCAGGGAATGCCACCCTCATCCCAGACATGAGTGGCGAGTGAAGGACGACCCCGGCCACATCGTACCTTGTCGCCAGGTGTATCGCTGCCACAGTGCCTATACTCTGGCCATAGAGAATGATCTGATTCGGAGCAATGTTGTATCTTGTTCTTAGCACGTTCCAAGCTGCTTCTGCGTCCGAGTAGACATTTTTTTCTGAAGGTTTGCCAGTACTTACCCCATAACCGGAGTAATCGAAGGCAAAGATATTACAATTTATTCTTGAGCCTAGACCGACAAAAAAACTGGACATTTGACCCAAATCGACGGCGTTTCCATGTGTGAAAAGGATGGTATACTTCGGGTTTTCCGTATTCTTGACATGCATACAGGCTACCCAGTTGTTCCGTCTTGTCCGCGTCTTAAATACCTCGATACCTTCTAGTTCTCTATGAGTATACTGCCACTCCGACCTTTCGGTCAGATGAAGCGTACAGCTGCTACTGTCACCGCGCGAAGAGTCTTCTTCAATTTCATAGGTGGGCGCTGGAGGCAGGAAGGCGAGTTTGGCGGCTATCCGCGAGGGAAGTGGGGGACAGCAGAACAAATAACAGAGTTCTGGGACCGATAGACTGTTCATGACTTGGTTTTATGAAGGGAAAGTTTCTGCTTGTCTGGTTCGTCTCTATACTATCTTTCGACAAAATTAATAATTTAAATTGTTGAGCTTCGACCGACCGAGTCGAAGTTTACGCAGCGTTAGATAAATACACACACTTCTGCTTGAATCTTCTTGGACTTTTAGACTACTAGACAGCCACTATGGTGTATCTCTAGTTAAGTCTTCGATCAACTCTTGATGAATATGAATTTGTCAATCAACAACAACTTTACCGCAAAAAAGATTACATCACACTCCAGATTTAAGTCGGTGGGTGTGGCTACCCACATGGTGGGAGTGGTCTGGATGCAAGCACTGAAGAGGGATTCAAAATCCGAATTCTAAGTATGGAAGGAGTTCTCCAAATTGTTGAAGAGGTCAAAAAGAACCATCAAAAGGTCCTAAATTTGAGCCATCGAGATTTAAAGGTCATTCCAGCTGAGCTATCAAAGCTTTCGTCTCTCTGCACTCTGCTTCTCAACGACAACCAAATCATCATGCCTCCAGAGGAAATCTCCCATCTGAAAAGTTTAGAGTGCCTCTCACTGGAACACAATCAACTAACATTGCTGCCATCTTTATTCTCCTCTCTTGTAAAGAACCTCCAATTTCTCAATCTGAGCAATAACCCTTTCACATACGTCCCTCCTGTTGTTAGCCAGCTGGTAAATCTTAGGAGTCTTTGGTTGGAGAATATTGAACTTGTGAGCTTTCCCTCTGATGTCTGCAGTATAGTCTGCCTTGAAAAACTATCGCTTGCTAGGAATAGCATTTCAGAGATTGGTGGGGAGATAGGAAATCTAGTGAATTTGAGATGGCTCTCTCTCGCCAAAAATAAATTGTTGCACTTGGGATATAAGGACAGTGAGAATTGTGCACACTTTTCTAAACTAGTAAAGCTGGAAATTCTAGTTTTACAGGACAATCTGTTGAGCGAATTTCCACTGGTACTCTGTTCTCTTCAAAAATTGGCCAGCATCAATTTCAAAAGAAACAAGATCCACTCTCTTTCATCGGATGTGGTCGCTCATATAATAAGATCTAATGTACTTGTGAAACTTGATCTAAGGGAAAATCCCTTTAATTTACAGCTTGAATCCATTAACAAGGACTACCAGCCTTATAGTGCATTGGATGATCCTAGAATCATTTTTGCTTGATTCAATAATTTATGATGCTGATGATGCATGTACGAATTTTATCTTCAACATGCATACCTTTCATTGTACCCTTTGTGCCTGAGCACATATGAAGCTCCTGTCCTATCAGCTACAGAGTCATATATACCTCATTTCCAAGCCTGTTCCACTTTTCAGTGAGCTGGGAATGAGGCTAAGCCATAAACTAGACGTTAATATTGGTAGGTCTTAACCCACTCCTTTTATTACATTTGATTTACAATCACCCACCACATGCATGTCCTTAAGTAAACTCAATTAGCCAACCACAATATTGTGGGGTACTTGTGGTTTGTTCGGAAGAATGATTTTGCTACGTACCTGCATTCCCCAAGTGACATGCTTTTTTGCCTGAAATTGAAATCAATTCAATCCACATGCAATAACACTGAGGAAGGGATCGTGCAGTAAAGGAAGGAGCATTTTTTGAGAGACAAAATGAGCTGCCAATTTGAAATTGGGATTTACAAGCTGGTGGTGAAAAACAAAGAAAGCGTGAAATCGATAATATGTACACAAGAATAACAATATGGTATGTGTTATTAATACATTAGATTTTTACACGTAGCATGTAGGTGTGAGATAGTGACTTCAAACAATATTGCAACAAAAACAAGGCAGCCTACACACACACACAAAGTAATAATTTAAGAGTTAATTAGAATCTGACATACAATGCAAGAAGATATGTAAAATGTAGAAGAGAAATTAGTATAATTGTAAGGCATTTTCGCATGTAGAGTCTGAGAGCAAAAAACTAGAAATTAACAGAGCATTCATGCAAGGAGGAAATGCGTTTTAAACGGTTATATGGATATTATTTCTTTTTGTAATCTGTCTTATGGCACTAGAGCTATTCTGTTTTGCTTGAAAAACAACAAAAAAAGAGACTCAAACCTTCTCAGGTTCGACAAACTTAACTAGCTTGTTCAGGGTAGTGTCATCGAGTTTACACAAGTCAAAATCGAACGTTGTGGATGTGAGATTAAACAGGCCGGTCTGTTCGATGATGTTCACAATCTCCTGAAGCTGTTGGGGGTCTTGTAGGTCGTTGAGCTGCCTATGCAATCTCTTGAGGGCGCCAGTGTCCCAGCTGTTGGGTGTACTCTTCTTCCCTCCTCCTCCTCCACTACCTTTTTTCATCGTCATGGGGGCTTCATCTCCACTCTCGCTATCACTACTTGAATCCGTCTCGCTCGATTCGCTGCTGCTCATACCGCCTTTCTTCTTTTTACTCTTGCTCTTGCTACCATCCATTTTCTTCTTTTTCTTTGGTGGTTCGTTATCGGCACCAGCAGCCTGCCGTTTCTTTTGCATTCCCCCCTTATCAGGTGCAACTGGGGGGCCACCACTCGATACCCCTCCAGCTTTGAGCAGCTTTTGTCTAAATTCCTCGCTTGGGTTCTGGAATGTGAGGCACTCGCTTCGAATCTGGTTGATGGGAGGGTCGTTGAGGTTCGGTAGGAGGAGATCGTATTCGAATCTGACTTTCTTGGGTTCGTCTTTATTCCGGAAAAACACCTCCACCGGCAGCATAAAGCTTCCATATCCTGATTCAGAGACTTGGTAAGGTGGCTCCTTCACAACTGTATGTTTGAAACATTATACATTGTATATGCATGTAGTAAATGAATATCTGAGAAAACCACAAGTATTCATTGACCCTAAACCCCCCCCCCCCCAGGGAACACGCCCACATACAATCAAAGTGTGGCAGTGGACCATTTGTCAACAGACACACTGAATGCTTTCCGTATGGTATGTATGCAAACGTCTTACCCTTAACAAGATAAACACTATGAAATGCATTTTTTTTTCAACTCTCTCACCTCTTTTCGGCTTTGGGAAGCTTTCGTGTAAGAAGAAGACTACTTTCTCCACAAAGTGTCTGATGTCTTGGCCATCCTCGCCTCTTACTAGCACTGTCCAGTCATGAGTGTAGCCCTCTGATGTGGGTCTTTTTCGCCACGATGCAGAGTGACCCAGTACAAGTTTAACTTGAACAGACTACAGTAAAAGTGCAGGAGGGTGTGTGCACATATGCATACATGTGTGTATGCATGTATGTTTATGTGTGTGGATAAAGTTACCAGGAAGATACAGTACACTACCTACTGTAAATCACCCAACCAAATTCAAACCTTCCAGGCTCAGGTGATCCCCAGGTTATGAATACTGGTAATTTTTGGTCACCTCCCTCCACACTAAAACTGGGGTGAAACACTAGGCACAAAAGCTGTCAAAAATTCTCAAAACATTAGAATAAATACTGGGGGGCAAATTTTCTAACGGGAAGTATGCGGTAGTTAGGACCTTCACACTCTCTATGGTCTCACCTGTCCCGCCATTTGTCCGTTTGAACTGAAACCTTGTGTATCTCACGCGGAAAAAGGAATTTTAAGTTTTTAGCGAGTTTGGTGGTGTCTTGAGGAATTTTGACGGGTAAGCGATCAAGAACTGGCTGCTTTCTCTTTCCAACAAGCTTCAAAAAGTGCTCGGTTTCTCTCCCCAGTAGCACTCGATCTATAAAGGCGCCATTTTCTCATTCACTCTCCGTATACGGAATCCGTAAACTACCGTTTATTACTTGGGGCGTTTCCTGTATACCCTTTTGTACACTTCCTCCGGTCACGGTCTGCAGCAAGTCCGTAAATTCGTGCCATAATCCGCCACATAGATAACAAAACATTTTTTATTGAGCATACAAAGCTAAAAGTGATTGGGTTGCCATCCATTTACATTATGGATAGATGCTAAATATTTGTTCACTGATATTCATGGCAGTCTGTTCAGTATCTTGAGACAATATGGCCGATAATCTAGTCTTCTTTGAAAACTCTTCAATAAACTGTAGTCTCTCCTACATTAAAAAAGAAAGAGCATCATTCTACTTAGCCTTATCATTGGTGGGGATGGCCTCGTCCCCAGGACCTTTCCTGTGTGGAGAGGCCTGGGGATGAGGCTATAGAGACCTAGGATAGGAAGGCTACCTTTTCATTCTTTTCATCAGCCCAAATCAGCTCAGGAAAAGAAGGAGAGTGTAGGAGCGGGTATGTGTGTAGTAGCAGGATTGACTCAAGGAGATTTGAGGCAAAGTTAAGACTTTGCTGAAAAGACAAAGAGAAGAGTACAGTTAGAATTAACCAAGAAGAAGAGTAGATGAAGCAAAAACTACTGTACCTTGTCAGCACGTTTTGCTAACTTCATTTTGTCATAATAGAGTTCCTATAGATCATAATATAGATGATAATGTGTAGCAAAAAGACATTGCTGTATTTACAAGAGTGAAGTCCATGACATCCGGCTGATCAAGAGCCTTAAGAAAGACATTCAATGCAGTTTTATTGACATAATCTGAGAGAGAGAGGAGAGAAAGAGAGAGAGAGAGAGAGAGAGAGAGAGAGAGAGAGAGAGAGAGAGAGAGAGAGAGAGAGAGAGAGTGAGAGAGAGAGAGGAGGGAGGGGGAGGGGGGGAGAGATTATAATTATGAAACAGTCAACACTTAATGGTTGAGGAGAGTCTCACTGGGAAGTGCCAGTCCTAGCCTTCCTCTGAGAAAAGCTCCACCCACTAGTTGTCGAAAGCAGCCAATGGCATGGACATAAAGTGAGCATGTGACCAGTGTGGAGGGGAGGAGGGTGAGGGCTGTCTTGAGACTACGTGAAGGGTTCAACAGACGGATATAGAGACGAGGGGTCTGATCGGCACGCAGGATGGTTGGCAAAAGACCTCCAGACACTACAGTACAGAAACAGAGGAAGATTGTGAGTCTGTTAAAACCAAAGCAACGTCATTTAATCATACAGGAGAATTTATTATTAGCTTCAATTCTGAGGCAAAGCCACGACTTTCATTTGCATAAACCTCTGTCGTCAGCCCACCAAATGTACAACTTATAGAAAACTATAATATGTGTGTGCGCTCTAAGCAGAAAAGGAAGATTATTCACACCCCCACAAAGTTGGTAAAGGGTTACACTGAAATACCTTTTTCTCAAAATGTACATGTATGAACAATCTTCCATTTCTACTTAGAGCACACACATGTGTATTACATAGGTTGCATAAATAATTCACTTATTGTACTGACTATTAACTCTGAAGTTCATAGTTGTCAGAAATTTGGGCAAAATTTGATGTGCAAATCTATCTCTCATACATCTGGCTACACAAAAATGTATGCACATTGTAGCATGTACCTTTTATTCTGCTGGCAGGGTCGACTTCAATGCCGCTCTCAAAGGGGGTTCCCCCATGAACCTTGAGTTCAAAGGTCTTGTTGGGGGTAGGATTACCACTGTGCTCAAATAGTGGCAGCGAGCTCCACCCACAACTCAGCTCACCTATCTCACCAGTTTTCTAAACAATAAAGATACAGTATAGAATGTTGCACATGATGTGTGACACTGTGACTTAAGAGATCTAAGGATGGGATAATATTTCTTACGTAGCTAGCTTTGCCCATTCCTAGAATTTCAAAACTTCATGCAATGTTTGGGAGTTGGCTATCTCTGCATAAAATGAAAATTAATACTACATACCTCTCGTTTGAATGTAACTCCTAGTTCAAATAGCAATTCTAAAGGAAAATATTCAAACATACCACTCATTCAAATTAGACTGCATTAAGAGACATACCAATATTAGGATCAGTGGAATCCATCCTGACAATACAGGTCTGGTGGAATAGACTATTATTGGTCGTTTGTGCCTTGGGGGCAAACTTCCATGTCCTCTCTTCCTGGGGGTTCCACGTTGCCTTCACAGTGTGGATGTTGCTCAGCATCTATTTAAGAAATGATATTGACATACTCTCCAGACGGGTAGGCATTACTACACTGACATTTATTTCAATACAAGGATATTGTACTTACATCATTTTTATTGAATACCGATACTCGAACATGCCTTGACAGAACAGTCACACCTGTCACATAAAGATATCAAACTTGGTGTAGAGATCCTATATATCTATGCATGTTCTAGAGTTCACCTTTGCCTGGTAGTGGAATCATCCTTGCAGCAATAACGGAGAACTCTCGTGTGATCTTAACCACCTTTGGCTGCAGCTGGAGATTAAATTAGTGTGAGCATGTGTTCATAATATCCCAGTAATATGACGGCAAGATAAACATGTAGACGTGGTAGCCATGATCACCTGATCCCTGGCATGGTTCCATTTGAGATCTTTGAATGCAATACCAGTGGGAGATGGCTTGGGAAAGACCCAGTTAGATGTGTGGTATGCAGCTATAAAGCAGAGGAGAGAGAGAGAGAAAAAGAAAAAAAGAGTTACCACCTGAGGGATAGGGATACTATATTTTTTATCTGAGGGATAGAAAAGCATAAGCTATCGGAAGATATTCACTCACTAGAATTCTTGAGTAGCTTGGCTAAAGTGGAGTCCCTAAAACCAGAAGGAATGGCTCCCAATGCACTGAGCACATCAGCAAGGCTGGTCTGTTTCACCGTCTGCCTCAGCTTGGCCCAGAGGTCCCTGCCTCTTCGTGGGGTCACAGAAACAGCAGCTGCAAGCAAATCATTCTCTAGCCTCACCCTCCTCCTAGCTTTTCAATGTTTCTGCATGCAACATCATTGAAAAGCTGGGAGTCTCAAGGGCCTGGGAGACGAGGCTAGGCAAGTAGGCATTCACAGTGTGGTAAGTAATGGTATTGTTTAGCCACTTAGAGTACAACCGCTATGCTCACTTGTAGGACTTTGTGCTCTGGATGGTTCCTCAGGAAGTCGCTATGGTAACAGTCATTAGTAAACAAAGTGAGTGTGGGTTAGCATACATATAACTATGCATGTGTGTAGATGGTATACCTAGTTATACCTGGACATAATTGCTAGGGATGTACCCTCTTTCACCCAGCGCATTCTCAGCCAAGAGCCAGCCATCGTCTCGACTGTGATCCAAATTCAATAAAATGGCCTCATGTATATCACGATCAAGTGCCATGAGATACCTTGACTCCAGTATGGTCAGGATCTCTCTGTCTTTAAAGCCTAAATCTTCCTCCTCCTCTCCAGGGAAATCCCCCAGTGCCTGCACCTCAAACAACACCTGAATAGTTTGCAAACGTGCATAGTCAACTAGCTGTGCTCTGTCTGACAGTAAGGGATCTACGGAGGTTCTTTAATAGTCTCATGACCAGCTAGGCCATCCCGGACGTATTAACTTACATTTCTGCTTTGTACACTCTCAATATCCTCTTCTTCATATGGAGTAGCATTTCTCAACCTGAAAAACAAACAAACAAACTATGGACAATTTTTGCAAATGCATGTGCATGTGATCGTAGATATGCTAGGCATGTGTGCAGTTCAAAATGTCTATGGTGTGATCACTGTTATCAATTAAAATATGCTGCACACTAATTCAGTACTTACAGTTCATCTTCGTCGTCCTCACTGTCCTCCTCGTCGCTATAAAACGTGGCCTCTTCTTCACCACGCTGTCCCAGTACTGAGTCGGCCTCTCGAGAGCGTGGGCCGCCACGGAGAGGGGTATCGATTGACCGGCTGGCGGTGGACATTGGTCGTTGCTCCTGCCTTTCTGTAGCTGCCTTCACCAGCTGGGAAAACTTAGAAGCCCTTCCCTGGCTGCCAGCACGGCCTCCAACTCCCCGCAGAGATGCCATTATGTTTGTTTGTGGTAGATTCCAGTAAACGCCCACCAAGGTAGCAGCCTTTCAGTTTGACGACCCCTTACCGTTACACTCTCATACTAGATTAAATTCAAGCTGCTACTACGCCCTCATGGTATACAAAATTAGTATTAATCCTTATGTCAATATGGTAACAGAAACAGCTATGGAGCTGAAACAAAAAACAAAAATGTAGCAAATAAGCAGATAAATAGTCCTGCCACTAGCTAAGTAAAAATGCCAAGACTGATCACATTTTCTTTTTGTAGGACTGCATGCTGGATAGTAAATGATTGGGACAATAGTACACACATACCACAGTGACAGTGCTTCATAGATATAAATGCTAAATCAATGTAATTGCCATAGGCTAGTAGTTCAGTAATCCAGATTTCATAGCCAGAGAATAAAAGATGGAACTCTTATTTGTAAGCAGCTCTCTCGGAGGCCCATACTCCACCACATGACCATTGTCAAGGACAAGAACCCTGTACATATTGGATGATGCAATTTGTGGATTGTGCTTGAAGTCATTACTAGTACTTTACATACTTGTCATAGTCCATGATGGTGTTGAGACGATGAGCTATAGCAATGACTGTGCAGTTGCAAAACTCAGTTCTGATGGTTCTCTGAATGAGGTCATCTGTTTGAAAGTCCACAGCAGCTGTGGCCTCATCAAGGATGAGGATCTTGGTCTTACAAAGGAGAGCTCGTGCTAGACACACCAATTGACGCTGCCCTGTGCTGTAATTACAATAATATGTAATAATATTCAGATTATCTAGAAATGACTAGTTGGACAAAATACTCAGGATCACCGAGCTAATTATCATAGCTAATTAGTTGTTACTGGCTACGTACATAGATCTATAGTACCTGAGATTTTCTCCATACTCCGCCACAGGGTGCAGTAGCTTTCCCTCCAGGTTGGTGACAAACCTATTCAGATGGGCAGTCTCCAGTGCCTTCCATATCTCATCTTCAGAATATAACTCAAGAGGGTCAAGGTTCATCTTCAATGTACCGGAAAATAATACTGGATCCTACCATGCAAACAATGAACATCAATGCAGCTATTCTAGACATCCACGTTATCAGAAAACAATAATATACCTGAGGAATGATGGTGATCCTGGACCTGATATCATCCAGGCCAAAAGTAGCAATGTCCTTATTGTCTATCAGAATGCTACCTTCAACAGCCTCAATGATGCGGAACATTGCCAGAGTGAGCGATGACTTACCAGCACCAGTCCGACCTACAACGCCAACCTTGAAGGAGATCATGCCAAGGATATAAAACAGTGTTTCAACAATAATATTGTATAGCTAGCTACCCACTCAATAGCTACCTTTGTTCCACCAGGAATGTGAACAGATATGTCCTTAAGTACCACATCAAGATCCTCTCGATAGCGAGTGGAGTAGTGACTGAACTGCACATGACCTTCGAAAGGCCAGTCATCAGGTGGTCTATGATCATCTATAATTGCTGGAGCCTCAGTGGGAATCTCTGAGTACTCCTTCACTCGCTCTACTGCTACTATGCTGGATTCTAAACCACAGGAGTGTTGAAGGACCCGGTTTAACGTTTCATTAATATCAAGGGCATAGCTGATGGATAGCCCGACAAGACCAGCATTGATTGGAAGGTTAATTTCATTACTATAGTTACGCTGAATTGCTGCAAATAAAGCTGCAAAGAAGACAACAAGATTGCCAACAAACTCCACTCGAACGCTCAACCACCTAAGGTAGGAGGAAGACTACTGATGGCATTTCAGTTATTGAGTTTAACATCCTTACCTCTCTGCACATTTGGCAGTGTAGTAGGCAAGGTGATTGTAGTCCACTCTCTTCTCACTCTCCCTCATGAATCCTTCTTGTTGTCCATAAGCACGAATGCTGGAAGCACCCATGAGTGTCTCTTGGAAGTGAGAATAGATTGGAGAGTGTGAGACTGACTCCAGACGCTTTAGTTGACGAGAACTAGCCATGTAGACACGCTATTTACAGTACATGTATATAATTAAGACGATGAAAACAACCCACCCTTTCATTTCTCACCTGCACTAGGAGATAAAATGTCCCCAGTGGAATGATGACAACAGCAAAAATTGGCGTTGTAATGACAATCACAAGAAGTATCCTGAAAGTTGCAATAAATCGGTACAAAAAGTAGTTAATTTTTTCGGGAATAACAGTATCAATGATGTAAATATCATGTGAGAATCTATTCAACACTCGGCCAATAGGAGTTGTGTCGAAGAATGACATAGGACATCGAAGAATGTTTTTGAGCAGTTTGTTGTGTAGTGTTTTTGAGGCAATTGTTACAGCCACAGCGAGAAAAATGTCGCTGACTAGACTTAAACCTGCCTGCACACCACCAAGACTGCCATAGATACCAAGATAACAGCCACTGAATTAAGGAAGGAATATTCACAGCTAAATAATTAATAAGCAGCTTGCATACACACATGACTTACACACTGGATCCATTCACACTATCACAAAACGTCACCTGTTGAAAAACTGCACTCTCATTTTTCTCAAAAACCTGCTCATTTGCTTGTGAATTGCTCCAATTTGCAAGCCAGAACTTAGAAGCAGCAGCTGCTACTTGTGACAGTACAAAAAGGAGTACTGTAATGACCACCATAGGCCAAGTACAGGCACGACAGTATTCAACAATCACAGAGAGCTTAATATTGCCTGACATGGGCTTCTCTTCAGAGATGAGAGCAGTGTGTTCAGATTCTTCTAGCCCGTCTTCAGTGTCACTGACATCACTGCTTAATGTAGACTGAATGTAGTTCATGTATGCAACAGAGAGTATTACAAGAGCTGATACGGCATATCATAGCATGCTGAAAATGGAAAACAACAACTTACCTCTGCTGGAATTTGTTCTGGCTTGTTCTTATAGTGTGATTCATAAATTTCACTTTGCAACATTTTCTGTTGTTGAAGCAATTCCCATTGTTGTTCATGGACTTTGAATGTAGTATCATCACCTACACATTTTTCTTCATCATGCTCTGTAGCTAATATTTGTATAATAATTATTGAGTGTGTATTCTTGCAAATATGTGATTGTAATCACCATTGCTTGTGCTTTGGTAGGTTTCTAGGAATTGTGCAAAAGTTGCCTTGTTGTTCATGAGTTCACTGTATGTGCCCACCTCAGTGATGACTCCATCTGACATCATGACAATAACATCACAAGACGGAAGGTACTTAATCCCATGGGTCACAAGAATACGGACCTGGCCATGAGAGAGAATAATTATTGTTCTCTCCAACTACAGAGTCAGAGCAAATCACAAACTTTGTCTTTCAGCATGCCCTGGGAGCCAATGACCTTCTCAAAGATGTGGTTGCCCACATGTGCATCCACAGCACTGAGCGGATCATCCAGGAGATAGATGTCACTGTCTTGATAGACAGCTCTTGCCAGACTCACTCTCTGCTTCTGGCCTCCGCTCAAGTTGATGCCCTGCAAGGTGAAGGGTTAATTTGCAACATGCTGTATAATTCTCAAGCTTCATAGGCTTGATCAGAAATGAATAATTTTGGCTAACTTTTTCCCCAATTTCAGTTAGGTCTCCTTCAAGTAACACATCAAGGTCAGGTCCAAGAGCACATGCTTCTATAATTCTCTCATACTTAATTCTGTCCAGGCTTGTATTAAACAGGATATTATCCCTCAGAGTAGCATTCTGGATCCATGCTTGCTGAGGCATGTAAGCTACTGTGCCCTGTAGCAAACAAAGTGTTTTTGAAGCTATAGAAGTGAATGGTTATGATGCAAACCTTACGTTGATCACAACATTTCCCTCTCTTTTCTTCATCTCTCCAAGCAAAGCCTGGATGAGGGACGACTTGCCTGATCCAACCATCCCAACGACAGCTACTAGCTGACCGAGTCTCACTTGAAGATTGATACTTTGTGATTAAAATTAAAGTAGGTTACAGCTACCACTTCCCGTGGCTTTGCACAGTAGTTGTTGCTCTTACTTCCTTATTGTCGGTTTAAATTTTTCTGAACACTTTTCATTCCAAGTGAAAGTCCCCATTGTTATGGAAACAGCATTTTTTTCTGCTTGAAGGAAGCCCACTTTAAACATGTTTCAGTCTCATGCCTGATTATATTGTATACCTGAAGATTTGTCATCATTTCTCACCACATTGTTTGGATCAAGTTCTTCTTCCGTGAGGAAGTTTCTGAGACGGTTGATAGACACACAAACCTGAACTAGATTTGAGATCACTGTTGGGAGATTGCCGAGAGGGAACTGGAGAATGTTGAAGATAGTGAGTGCAACAAAAGCTTTGTCAGCAGTTAAACGTTTCTCTGGGTTATGAACGTTGATTAATGTGTAAGTGGCAAATGTGAAGAAAGATATCTGCATAATTAAAATAATAGAGATGTTGTAGTTTGTCAATTTCCTGTTCCTACTGTCCCTTACACACACACACATGAATAATCACACACACACACACACACACACACACACACACACACACACACACACGCATTTTAAGTACAATGTCATACAAACAAATAAAGACTGCCTATGGCCGTAATCAGATACCATAAAGGATGAACTTGTAAACACAGCAGACATTATTGACGTCAGGCCATAATTCTTCCTGATTTGCTTAAGTTCGTCTTGTCTAATGCCACAAATGATGCGCTGAAATGGAATCTCCCAAGTGTAGAGTTTGATCACCTGTTGAATTAGCCATAAAAGTGTCCTTGCATGTGCACTGTATGAAAACACTGTACCTTAATCCCATTCAGTACTTCATTAATTATTTTAATCCTTGAGTCTTTGTGTAACATTGTCTTTACTTGTAGCATTCTACTCAAGCTCCCAACACAAACATTAAATGGAATCATTGCAACCATAACCCCTACTCCAGCAAAGATGGAGATTCCCAGAGTGAAGTAAAGAAAGGCAATTGCAAGCACGACCCGAAGTGGAGTTGACCAAATCAGTGGCAGATTTGGTAAGAAATTCATAATGCACTGAGCATCAACTGACATCAAATTGACAATTTCTCCCACTGTTGTGTTTTGTCGAGCCTTGTTACTGAGACGGAGAGCCTGCAAATAGTTTTGTGTAAATTTCTGTGAAATAAGTAGTTGGACCATTTGCAATCACTGACATGCATAATATTATGTATATGATAGGAAACACAATAGTTACAAAATATTGCATTCAGATGAGACAAAAAATGATTGTTTGGAGGAATGGGGAAAAAATGCACTTGATCATGAAAATATTACAGCTTGCACAAATTGCATGACATTGTGCATGCAGCACCTACTCTTGTAGCTACTTCAGTGAACATATATGAAATTTAATACTAATTCAGCACACATACCAGTATACACATACATGCATGCATCTTCCCTTAGTAGCTAACACAGCCGTAACAAACATTATTGGTGATTTTTAGTATAAATTTGCCATACTATTTACTGTAAGTACTTTACTATACCTTGCTGTACACAGCTGCTATGATGGCAGCTCTGACTCTCATTCCAATAGTAATGAAGCAATGGGTAGATTGATTAAGAAACAAAAGCTTAAGCAATTCAACAATGAACAGAAGAACTGCATAAATGTATCCACGCCAGTCTGGCTCAGACTGGTCCAGGGTGAAGTTGATCATCGATCTATAAATTATGACCATACAAGAACAAGCTGTGTGTGAGTGAGTCAGTGAGTATGTATATGTGCATTTAATATGTGCATGCTTGTTGTGTGTGTGTGTGTGTGTGTGTGTGTGTGTGTGTGTGTGTGTGTGTGTGTGTGTGTGTGTGAGTGTGCCAGGGTGTGTGTGTGTGTGTGTGTGTGTGTGTGTGTGTGTGTGTGTGTGTGTGTGTGTGTGTGTGTGTGTGTGTGTGTGTGTGTGTGTGTGTGTGTGTGTGTGTGTGTGTGTGTGTGTGTGTGTGTGTGTGTGTGTGTGTGTGTGTGTGTGTGTGTGTGTGTGTGAGTGATTGTGTATCTCTTACTTTAATAGCTGTGGGCTAACAAATGTTAATATATCCAGAATAAGATGAAAGATGGAAGCTACAATGATTGCTCTTCCAAATGTCATGGCCAAAGCCCAAACTAGTGATGGTTCTTTAACTCTCTTGTTTCTGGAAGGTTCGCCTTCATTATCCACTGCAGGGCACTGAGTCTTAGTTGGCAATGTGTTGGTTTGCTCACTTGAGGAAAATCTCCCATCAGATGCAAATTGGATACTGCATGGCATAGAAATGGACAACTTGAATGTGGCAAATTGGATAAACTTTGTCTGCAATAGTATCACGTGCACTAACTTTACTCTTCTAAGCTCCTTATTCCAATTTTTTTGAAATTGAGGCACAATCCTGCTCGATTTATTTTTAGAGTTCAGATCATACAGATCATCATTGGTAAGTGTATGCCGCCAGCCACGCCAAATTTGACCATTCTGCCACCACCATGTGATAAGGGATAGGAATGTGGCATCATCCTCTGGGGAAGGCTTTTGCTAACAAGAGGGATGAGATGCATAGTGATTACTTCTTACAAATTTATAACAGAAGAACTACCTTGTGTTCAGATTCATGTTCAATAAATTCAGTATCGGATTCTGATTTCAATTTTGCTCTTGGTTCTGGGATTACACTGAGCAATAGCTGAACCAGATATGTTGTATATTGAAAAGTGAAAACAGAGTAGTGAAACTCATCCACAGTCTCTGGCTATATCAGAAGATAATAAATTGTGCATTCACAGTACATTGCTCCCATAGGGTGATATTAAAATTGAAGTTAATTGACTATTATGCAACTATAAGGGTGTTGTGTTTTGTGCATGTGAAAAGTCACAACCCAATTCAATTTGATAGACTGGATTGAATAGCCGCCGTACAGCGCAGTAATGGCTAAGTTACAAGAGTTAGAGTTACCGTAGGCAGCCTTTGTGACTCTCAGGTTGTGACTCTACATGCTAGCCTAGCACAGACAAGTAGCTGTAGCTATAGCACTGAAAGGCTAACAATGATTATGCAAGTGGAGTTCAGTCAGCACTGCATGAGTCAATATGTCTGAGCCAAGACAAGGAGAATGGCTGCAAGTAGCTGCCCACTGAATTTGAGTAGATAATGATGGACTGCTGCTATGATGATTAACCGTGAGTACTTTTGAAGTCATCCCAGTTTGGCAGCATGGCTGCATTACAATATCAAACACTTTTTTCCTCATACAATTAGGGAGAAATTTGTACTTTAACAAATACACATTCATACATATACCATTAAGTACCAGTATAAGAGTACCAATTGTTACATTATACTGATTATTCATTCCTGTATAATATTATATAGACTATCCCATAAGTATACCTGATCTAATATTAGGAGAATATATGTTCGGAGTTTTAAGGTCCCATAGATGACCAGTACCAGCCAAAAGATTAGCATCAGTCCAGATGAACGTCGACCCAAGTACCAGTCGTGATAAAGCACAATAACTGATATTCCCTGGGCATAGGAGTGAGCTAAATTCTTCGTTATGTATCCATTACAAATCACTCATGCATGTGCAATGTGAACATGCCATGGTAGTGTAGCTATGGTAACATTGTTCATAGTACTAAGGCTCAAGTGTATAGCATTCCATTCTGATTACATCTACACTCCTATACAGAAATGTATGCCTAGTAACATTAACGTGCACAATGATTTTAGAATCATTCAATTTTCCATGTATAGCTAGGCACTTACCAAACTAATACCAAGGACAATGGGAGAGAAATACTGGAACAGGGCTACTCTCTCCCGGCTTCCTTGGACAAAAGTATAAATAATGTCACAGAGCACAGAGATGAATGTAGCTGTCAGGATAGTCTGTCAGTTGTACATATAATATGACAATGGCATGGAAGTAAGTCACATGGGTTGGAGGAAGGTATTATTACTAATAATAATGAAATGTACCAATTTGGTGGCGTGGAGAACTCCCAGTGACAAGCGTGGCCTGCCATCATTTTCATTGCAGAGGAGAATGCTGACCCCAACCATCAACCAGAAGGTAGCGCAGATGCCATAGAGAATTACTGTGTCCTCAAAACAGATGGGAAGATCCACCTCATCGTAACAACTTGTCACATTGTAATCAGCAAGATAGAAGTGACAAGAAGCAGTCCTGTTTGACCACTGTTAGTAGCATGGCAAGCAATAAGCATTGTAGTACATTAATAGTAATATTTACTATATACCCAGAAGTTTGAAACCGGCTGACAGAAGACGTTTAGGTGGTCCACAGAACTCATGTTGATTCAAGAGGGCAGCGCCGGCCGGAGTTAGATACGGTATCTATGTAGCAGCCATGCATATTATTAACCTCCCTAACTTCAATCCACCTGTCAGGAATCTCAGGCATCTTAATTGAGCACGATCTATGGGTTCGCGCAGATCGTTCCCGCCTCGTTTCTTATGTGCGAATATCTGCGCATGCGCTAATTCAAAATCTTGCACCCCCAAACCAACTACACGTGATTTATCACCACACAACCATTTTCAACATGGCGTGTGATGTGGCTATCAATCACACTCAAGCATGTCAAGTTGCGCGAGTGCACTCCGAGCCTCATCACACTTAACTTAGTGTTGCTACAGTGTCATGCACTTTGTGAGATCTGATACATGTGATGCAACTGAAGTCAAAGGAAATGAGCATGTTGCAACCATAACATACCGCCTACATTCACCTGGATGGTCTAAGTTTGGAAAAAAAACTCACGATCATCGTGGATTTTGTCTGGCGGCAAGCATTGACATCACTGCACTGATAGATAAGGGTCATAGCACTACCATGGGGCTGGTGCAGATATAAATAGGGCACCAATATACAGAAACTGCTACGCTTGCTGAGCCTGCCTAAGACACCTTAAGTGGTCACATAATTAGCTAACAATGAAGAAGTACCTCACTGCCACAGTACTCTTGTTTTTCTTTGGTACCCAACAATCTACGGCCCTGTTTGAACTGCAAGACACCACATGTGGTCTGGAGTATCAGCACACCCTACAGAGGCTATTGAGCTGCGGAACCAGTGCAACAATGCTGCATTTCGAGATTGCTGTCAGGTACTATAATAATACATCACTAGATGTAGCTATTCAGTCTTTTTATGTGTAGCAACTTAATGGCATTAAATAATGTATTAATTTATATGCAGATAAAGGAGTTCAATCCTGCTGCCATCACCAATGCTTACGAAGTCTTCCACCTCTGCACATCCAAGCCGCTCAACTTTGGAGTGACCAAGATCTATGCTGCATGCGACATGAGCACTGATGGAGGCGGCTGGATGGTCATTATGCAGAGGAGCACTGGTGGTGTAGACTTCAACTGCTCCATGGAGGAATACGAATTTGGATTTGGTGACCTTGGTGGTGAGTTCTGGTATGGGCTGAAGAACATTCACTGCCTCTCAGAAAGAGAGCCATTGGAGCTGAGAATTGAGATTGGGAATGGGACCATGCCATCCATCGTGTGGGTCTATCAGACTTTTCTAGTGGACTCGGCACCCTCCTATACCTTGCACATTGGAGATGGAGTGGGAACAGGGGATACAAACGATGCTATGCTGCTACACAATGAGAAGGATTTCTACACTTACAATCGTGATCAGGGAACCTGTGCCCGGAACCACGGCGCTGGGTGGTGGTACTATTTGACTGATAACAAAAACTGCCACACGGCTAACCTCAATGGACCTTATCAACTGAAGACGAACAACATTGGAGATTTACTCTCATGGAATTCAACAGCAGGATATGTGCATTATACTCACGTGTCTATGAAAGTGAGGCCTAAGATTTGCACTCCGTGTAAGGTGGACTTCTAATGCTCAGCTATCAAGATATTTGAACTTATTAAACTGCTTAGTCTTAGAAACTGACATTAGGCTATATAGCATTAAGTTTATGCATTCATTAGAAAGTCTAGTGCTGAGGTAGAGTTATAGATATGTCAAATTTCTTTTTTCATCAACAATTGATTGATTATGTTCACAAACATAAGAGACCAAATGTTGCATGCCCTGAAGTTATTAACTTGATCCTCACTGAGTTTATGCTACAGGTGTCAGTGCACATATTGACGGCTAGTACAACAATCATACATTGTGGTTACTTCACTTCAGCTGTACTGCACGAAATAGCTGAGTGCATACACCTGTTTATCATAATCCAATGAACACATGCACACTACACTACACCAGTATAATGCATGTGATTCCATATCATATACATGCATATCAATGGGCAGGCACATGCACACATATAATAAGCTTTATTTTTATGCCCAGCCGAACCATAAAAACTGAAGGTTTTGTACACATCATAATATTATATATGTAGCTAACCGTAATTTGACCATAATTATGCAGAATAAATTTTCTAAATAACGCACGCCTAAACGTCTGTATACAAACATATGGGGCTGGGGGCACCAACACGAACAGACCAGAAAGCAAGAAATGCACTAACTTTGACTAGCCAGAACTCCACACAAACAGCAAAATATCTGTCAACTAAGGTTGCTGTACAAAGAACTACAACAAAATAAGTGACCTATGGCAGTTTTGTGTCCTACTTTGCTCTTGATGCCACAAAATCCAGAGTTTCTAAGGTCATCTTTGCTGGGTCCTCTTTTCAAACGTTTCTTGGTTTAGAAGCGCCATAGAGCACGCCAACAAAAGGTTCAAGGGCTTGAGCACCTTCTACTTCACCATTTCTACAGCATGCAGCTGTTTACATTCTTTAGGCGGGGCTTTCTGGGATTCAGGAAGCGAAACAAACCACAAAATGTCCTCGCCACAAGAATGCCGTGTGGTTTGTTTCGCTTCCTGAAGCCCAGAAAGCCCCGCCTAAAGAATGTAAACAGCTGCATGCTGTAGAAATGGTGAAGTAGAAGGTGCTCAAGCCCTTGAACCTTTTATTGGGGTGCTCTATGGCGCTTCTAAACCAAGAAACTCTTGCATGACATGGTAAAGTAAATTATAGCTCAGCACTATTAAGTGCTCAATCATTGAGGGTCTTGCTAATGCTGCATGGTTGACTGAATCGTCCAGCTATGAGCTTCATCAACAAAAATACAGGTTATCATGTATTAAGAGTAGTGTCAGTAGCAGAGGCGGATACTTAACACTGCTCTTTGCCATGTCTATAGCTAGCTTCATTCCCATTTTTAATGTGTGTTGAAAAAAAACATACGAGGGCCTGTGAAGGAGCCTAGAACTAGACTAGCCATATCAACTTCAGTTGTCTTTTTTGTTTTGACAATATGATAGATTCTCACCAGTTCAAAGACTAGAGCCAGGACAACTATATATTTGACAGAGTAGAAAATAGCTAGATAAAGTTTAATAGGTGCCAAAGAAGTGCATTTGAACTTGTATCTGTTGAAAATAGATCTGTACTCAAGAAGTGTTTGAACTTGCAATCAGAAGACATTTAAACATTTATCAAAGAGTACAAGCATTATACTTATTGAAAATAGTTGCCCCTTTTTTGATAAGATGAAGCCCATTTACATGACAGATATTGATAACCGAAATTTGAAACACTCTAAGGTAAACCATGGCAACTTGCAGCATCTCTTGTTGAAAATGGTTTGTACGATAAGATGACTGATCATCAAAGGGAAAAGACATTTAGCTAAGTGACATCCAATGTAGCTGTGAGACAAACAACAACATGCTGAAAATAGCTTGTGTGATAAGACGCCCTGCTATCAAATGAGAGGTATACATGTAGTGCTAAGTAGCCATGGGACAAATGACAATAAATGCATTGATGCACTGATGCATACATGTAATTTGTGAGCAGAAAAAGTTATGTGACTATAAAAGAGTGGCCGGCCAGCCCTAAGGTGTATATATATCTGTCAATCATCTCATGAGTGGACATTGCATACTACATATCTACAGAAATGCTAAGCTTAATCTATATTGCAGCCATCGTATTCAGCCTTAGCCAACATTCTGTGGCAACTTTTGAAGCCCAGGAAGCTACTTGTGGTTTAAAGTACCAAGATATTCTGAAGGAGGCTGTTAGTCTGCGAAAGCGTTGCGATAATGCAGCATATCGTGACTGTTGTCAGGTACAAAATTGAAATTTGGCAATATCATGCAATGAATATTTTTCACCATGAACTTCATTTTTTTTTATAGATAAAACACTTCGATCCAGCTGCTATAAGTGGACCGTATGAACTGTTTCATCTCTGTGAAACGAGGCCCCTCAACTTTGGTGTCACCAAGGTCTATGCCTCATGCGATATGGAAGCTGATGAGGGAGGTTGGGTGGTCATAATGAGAAGATTCAATGGTTCTGTAGATTTCAACCGCACCCTGGAAGAATACGAGTTTGGATTTGGAGACATCACTGGTGAATTCTGGTATGGACTGAAAAACATCCACTGTCTTACTAAAAGGGAGCCTGTTCAGCTTCGAGTTGAAATTGGCAACGGAACTGAACCTTTGATAATCTGGGAGTATCAGATATTTAGTGTTGGTATGGGACCTTACTACACATTGACAATCGGTGCCGGGAAAGGTACAGGAGATACTTATAATGCTCTTTATCAACACAGAGGTCAATCCTTTTATACGTATGAGCGAGATAGATTCCTGTAGCAAACGGTATGGAGCAGGATGGTGGTGGTATCCTAGTAGGAGCACATGTCACTATGCCAACCTCAACGGGAAGTATGAACCAGCTGGTGCTCCTGCCTATAGCAAGCTGTCGTGGTACACAGCCAGTGCTAGTCAACATATCCACTACACTCATGTAGAGATGAAAGTGAGGCCAAAATCTTGTGCACCATGTGTGGCATAATGGCTGAAAAACAGTGACACGGACGTGCATTACATCAATAATTTGGTAGCATTGTTTCTAGTACATGCATTATGTAGTGAACATGATCATCCTTAGTTTTATCATTAGAACCTCAACTTTGTTAGTAATATACTTTCATTAATTTTGAGTCTTGATTAACTGATCAATGTAATGTTTGAGAGCAATAAAAATTTGGCTACTCATTACTATGTATTCTGCTTTTGTTTAGCATGCATGCATTTATGTTTCAAGATATCGATAGTTGTCAGTCTAAGTACCTTATCACAGTTTTTACAGTGGTACTCTTTGAGCAGTGCCTCAGAGCTGGATCCAGCCTGTTGACTAGCACCACCAGCAGTTACCTGCAACTCTTCCAGGTGCTTCTTACACTCAGCCTGATGCTGCAGCTGCTCAGCTAAAGTCACCGCCATCTTTTGCTTGCAAGCTGGACAGGTCCAAACTCTTTGAATATACTGCATTAAGAGACATACCAATATTAGGATCAGTGGAGTCCATCCTGACAATACAGGTCTGGTGGAATAGACTATTGTTGGTCGTTTGTGCCTTGGGGGCAAACTTCCATGTCTTCTCCTCCTGGAGGTTCCATGTTGCCCTCACAGCGTGGATGTTGCTCAGCATCTACTCAAGAAATGATATTGACATACTCTCCAGAGGGGTAGGCATTACTACACTGACATTTATTTCAATACAAGGATATCGTACTTACATCATTTTTATTGAACACCGATACTCGAACGTACCTTGATAGAACAGTCACACCTATCACATAAAGATATGGTGTAGAGATCTATCTATGCATGTTCTAGAGTTCACCTTTGCCTGGTAGTGGAATCATTCTTGCAGCAATAACGGAGAACTCTCGTGTGATCTTAACCACCTTTGGCTGCAGCTGGAGATTAAATTAACGTGAGCACGTGTTCATAATATCCCAGTAATATATATGACGGCAAGATAAACATGTAGATGTGGTAGTCATGGTCACCTGATCCCTGGCATGGTTCCATTTGAGATCTTTGAATGCAATACCAGTGGGAGATGGCTTGGGAAAGACCCAGTTAGATGTGTGGTATGTAGCTGTAAAGCAGAGAAGAGCGAGAGAGAAAAAAGAAAAGAAAAAGAAAGAAAGAGTCATCACCTGAGGGATAGGGATACTATCTTTTTTTATCTGAGGGATAGGAAAACATAAGCTATCGGAAGATATTCACTCACTAGAATTCTTGAGTAGCTTGGCTAAAGTGGAGTCCCTAAAACCAGAAGGAATGGCTCCCAATGCACTGAGCACATCAGCAAGGCTGGTCTGTTTCACCGTCTGCCTCAGCTTGGCCCAGAGGTCCCTGCCTCTTCGTGGGGTCACAGAAACAGCAGCTGCAAGCAAAAAATCATTCTCTAGCCTCACCCTCCTCCTAGCTTTTCAATGTTTCTGCATGCAACATCATTGAAAAGCCGGGAGTCTCAAGGGCCTGGGAGACGAGGCTAGGCAAGCAGGCATTCACAGTGTGGTAAGTAATGGTATTGTTTAGCCACTTAGAGTACAACCGCTATGCTCACTTGTAGGACTTTGTGCTCTGGATGGTTCCTCAGAAGTCGCTATGGTAACAGTCATTAGTAAACAAAGTGAGTGTGGGTTAGCATACATATAATTATGCATGTGTGTAGATGGTATACCTAGTTATACCTGGACATAATTGCTAGGGATGTAGCCTCTTTCACCCAGTGCATTCTCAGCCAAGAGCCAGCCATCGTCTCGACTGTGATCCAAATTCAATAAAATGGCCTCATGTATATCACGATCAAGTGTCATTGAGATACCTTGACTCCAGTATGGTCAGGATCTCTCTGTCTTTAAAGCCTAAACCTTCCTCCTCCTCTCCAGGGAAATCCCCCAGTGCCTGCACCTCAAACAACACCTGAATAGTTTGCAAACGTGCATAGTCAGCTAGCTGTGCTCTGTCCGACAGTAAGGGATCTACGGAGTTTCAGGATCTAGCTAACTTGAAGCTGAGACCCAGCGGCACTGATCATAGTCACTGTGTTATAAAGTCAAGAGGCCGGCCACACTCATACTATATATATAGATTAAATTCAAGCTGCTCACACCTGCTACACCCTCACGGTATACAAAATTAGTATTAATCCTTATGTCAATATGGTAACAGAAACAGCTATGGAGCTGGAACAAAAACCAAAAATGTAGCAAATAAGCAGATAAATAGTCCTGCCACTAGCTAAGTAAAAATGCCAAGAGCATATTTTCCTTTTTGTAGGACTGCATGCTGGATAGTAAATGATTGGGACAATAGTACACACATACCACAGTGACAGTGCTTCATAGATATAAATGCTAAATCAATGTAATTGCCATAGGCTAGTAGCTAGTTCAGTAATCCAGATTTCATGGCCAGAGAATAAAAGATGGAACTCTTGTTTGTAAGCAGCTCTCTCGGAGGCCCATACTCCACCACATGACCATTGTCAAGGACAAGAACCCTGTACATATTGGATGATGCAATTTGTGGATTGTGCTTGAAGTCATTACTAGTACTTTACATACTTGTCATAGTCCATGATGGTGTTGAGACGATGAGCTATAGCAATGACTGTGCAGTTGCAAAACTCAGTTCTGATGGTTCTCTGAATGAGGTCATCTGTTTGAAAGTCCACAGCAGCTGTGGCCTCATCAAGGATGAGGATCTTGGTCTTACAAAGGAGAGCTCGTGCTAGACACACCAATTGACGCTGCCCTGTGCTGTAATTACAATAATATGTATTCAGATTATCTAGAAATGACTAGTTGGACAAAATGCTCAGGATCACTGAGCTACATAATTATCATAGCTAATTAGTTGTTACTGGCTACATACATAGATCTATAGTACCTGAGGTTTTCTCCATACTCTGCCACAGGGTGCAGTAGCTTTCCCTCCAGGTTGGTGACAAACCTATTCAGATGGGCAGTCTCCAGTGCCTTCCATATCTCATCTTCAGAATATAACTCAAGAGGGTCAAGGTTCATCTTCAATGTACCGGAAAATAATACTGGATCCTACCATGCAAACAATGAACATCAATGCAGCTATTTTAGACATCCACGTTATCAGAAAACAGTAATATACCTGAGGAATGATGGTGATCCTGGACCTGAGATCATCCAGGCCAAAAGTAGCAATGTCCTTATTGTCTATCAGAATGCTACCTTCAACAGCCTCAATGATGCGGAACATTGCCAGAGTGAGCGATGACTTACCAGCACCAGTCCGACCTACAACGCCAACCTTGAAGGAGATCATGCCAAGGATATAAAACAGTGTTTCAACAATAATATTGTATAGCTAGCTACCCACTCAATAGCTACCTTTGTTCCACCAGGAATGTGAACAGATATGTCCTTAAGTACCACATCAAGATCCTCTCGATAGCGAGTGGAGTAGTGACTGAACTGCACATGACCTTCGAAAGGCCAGTCATCAGGTGGTCTATGATCATCTATAATTGCTGGAGCCTCAGTGGGAATCTCTGAGTACTCCTTCACTCGCTCTACTGCTACTATGCTGGATTCTAAACCACAGGAGTGTTGAAGGACCCGGTTTAACGTTTCATTAATATCAAGGGCATAGCTGATGGATAGCCCGACAAGACCAGCATTGATTGGAAGGTTAATTTCATTACTATAGTTACGCTGAATTGCTGCAAATAAAGCTGCAAAGAAGACAACAAGATTGCCAACAAACTCCACTCGAACGCTCAACCACCTAAGGTAGGAGGAAGACTACTGATGGCATTTCAGTTATTGAGTTTAACATCCTTACCTCTCTGCACATTTGGCAGTGTAGTAGGCAAGGTGATTGTAGTCCACTCTCTTCTCACTCTCCCTCATGAATCCTTCTTGTTGTCCATAAGCACGAATGCTGGAAGCACCCATGAGTGTCTCTTGGAAGTGAGAATAGATTGGAGAGTGTGAGACTGACTCCAGACGCTTTAGTTGACGAGAACTAGCCATGTAGACACGCTATTTACAGTACATGTATATAATTAAGACGATGAAAACAACCCACCCTTTCATTTCTCACCTGCACTAGGAGATAAAATGTCCCCAGTGGAATGATGACAACAGCAAAAATTGGCGTTGTAATGACAATCACAAGAAGTATCCTGAAAGTTGCAATAAATCGGTACAAAAAGTAGTTAATTTTTTCGGGAATAACAGTATCAATGATGTAAATGTCATGTGAGAATCTATTCAACACTCGGCCAATAGGAGTTGTGTCGAAGAATGACATAGGACATCGAAGAATGTTTTTGAGCAGTTTGTTGTGTAGTGTTTTTGAGGCAATTGTTACAGCCACAGCGAGAAAAATGTCGCTGACTAGACTTAAACCTGCCTGCACACCACCAAGACTGCCATAGATACCAAGATAACAGCCACTGAATTAAGGAAGGAATATTCACAGCTAAATAATTAATAAGCAGCTTGCATACACACATGACTTACACACTGGATCCATTCACACTATCACAAAACGTCACCTGTTGAAAAACTGCACTCTCATTTTTCTCAAAAACCTGCTCATTTGCTTGTGAATTGCTCCAATTTGCAAGCCAGAACTTAGAAGCAGCAGCTGCTACTTGTGACAGTACAAAAAGGAGTACTGTAATGACCACCATAGGCCAAGTACAGGCACGACAGTATTCAACAATCACAGAGAGCTTAATATTGCCTGACATGGGCTTCTCTTCAGAGATGAGAGCAGTGTGTTCAGATTCTTCTAGCCCGTCTTCAGTGTCACTGACATCACTGCTTAATGTAGACTGAATGTAGTTCATGTATGCAACAGAGAGTATTACAAGAGCTGATACGGCATATCATAGCATGCTGAAAATGGAAAACAACAACTTACCTCTGCTGGAATTTGTTCTGGCTTGTTCTTATAGTGTGATTCATAAATTTCACTTTGCAACATTTTCTGTTGTTGAAGCAATTCCCATTGTTGTTCATGGACTTTGAATGTAGTATCATCACCTACACATTTTTCTTCATCATGCTCTGTAGCTAATATTTGTATAATAATTATTGAGTGTGTATTCTTGCAAATATGTGATTGTAATCACCATTGCTTGTGCTTTGGTAGGTTTCTAGGAATTGTGCAAAAGTTGCCTTGTTGTTCATGAGTTCACTGTATGTGCCCACCTCAGTGATGACTCCATCTGACATCATGACAATAACATCACAAGACGGAAGGTACTTAATCCCATGGGTCACAAGAATACGGACCTGGCCATGAGAGAGAATAATTATTGTTCTCTCCAACTACAGAGTCAGAGCAAATCACAAACTTTGTCTTTCAGCATGCCCTGGGAGCCAATGACCTTCTCAAAGATGTGGTTGCCCACATGTGCATCCACAGCACTGAGCGGATCATCCAGGAGATAGATGTCACTGTCTTGATAGACAGCTCTTGCCAGACTCACTCTCTGCTTCTGGCCTCCGCTCAAGTTGATGCCCTGCAAGGTGAAGGGTTAATTTGCAACATGCTGTATAATTCTCAAGCTTCATAGGCTTGATCAGAAATGAATAATTTTGGCTAACTTTTTCCCCAATTTCAGTTAGGTCTCCTTCAAGTAACACATCAAGGTCAGGTCCAAGAGCACATGCTTCTATAATTCTCTCATACTTAATTCTGTCCAGGCTTGTATTAAACAGGATATTATCCCTCAGAGTAGCATTCTGGATCCATGCTTGCTGAGGCATGTAAGCTACTGTGCCCTGTAGCAAACAAAGTGTTTTTGAAGCTATAGAAGTGAATGGTTATGATGCAAACCTTACGTTGATCACAACATTTCCCTCTCTTTTCTTCATCTCTCCAAGCAAAGCCTGGATGAGGGACGACTTGCCTGATCCAACCATCCCAACGACAGCTACTAGCTGACCGAGTCTCACTTGAAGATTGATACTTTGTGATTAAAATTAAAGTAGGTTACAGCTACCACTTCCCGTGGCTTTGCACAGTAGTTGTTGCTCTTACTTCCTTATTGTCGGTTTAAATTTTTCTGAACACTTTTCATTCCAAGTGAAAGTCCCCATTGTTATGGAAACAGCATTTTTTTCTGCTTGAAGGAAGCCCACTTTAAACATGTTTCAGTCTCATGCCTGATTATATTGTATACCTGAAGATTTGTCATCATTTCTCACCACATTGTTTGGATCAAGTTCTTCTTCCGTGAGGAAGTTTCTGAGACGGTTGATAGACACACAAACCTGAACTAGATTTGAGATCACTGTTGGGAGATTGCCGAGAGGGAACTGGAGAATGTTGAAGATAGTGAGTGCAACAAAAGCTTTGTCAGCAGTTAAACGTTTCTCTGGGTTATGAACGTTGATTAATGTGTAAGTGGCAAATGTGAAGAAAGATATCTGCATAATTAAAATAATAGAGATGTTGTAGTTTGTCAATTTCCTGTTCCTACTGTCCCTTACACACACACACATGAATAATCACACACACACACACACACACACACACACACACACACACACACACACACGCATTTTAAGTACAATGTCATACAAACAAATAAAGACTGCCTATGGCCGTAATCAGATACCATAAAGGATGAACTTGTAAACACAGCAGACATTATTGACGTCAGGCCATAATTCTTCCTGATTTGCTTAAGTTCGTCTTGTCTAATGCCACAAATGATGCGCTGAAATGGAATCTCCCAAGTGTAGAGTTTGATCACCTGTTGAATTAGCCATAAAAGTGTCCTTGCATGTGCACTGTATGAAAACACTGTACCTTAATCCCATTCAGTACTTCATTAATTATTTTAATCCTTGAGTCTTTGTGTAACATTGTCTTTACTTGTAGCATTCTACTCAAGCTCCCAACACAAACATTAAATGGAATCATTGCAACCATAACCCCTACTCCAGCAAAGATGGAGATTCCCAGAGTGAAGTAAAGAAAGGCAATTGCAAGCACGACCCGAAGTGGAGTTGACCAAATCAGTGGCAGATTTGGTAAGAAATTCATAATGCACTGAGCATCAACTGACATCAAATTGACAATTTCTCCCACTGTTGTGTTTTGTCGAGCCTTGTTACTGAGACGGAGAGCCTGCAAATAGTTTTGTGTAAATTTCTGTGAAATAAGTAGTTGGACCATTTGCAATCACTGACATGCATAATATTATGTATATGATAGGAAACACAATAGTTACAAAATATTGCATTCAGATGAGACAAAAAATGATTGTTTGGAGGAATGGGGAAAAAATGCACTTGATCATGAAAATATTACAGCTTGCACAAATTGCATGACATTGTGCATGCAGCACCTACTCTTGTAGCTACTTCAGTGAACATATATGAAATTTAATACTAATTCAGCACACATACCAGTATACACATACATGCATGCATCTTCCCTTAGTAGCTAACACAGCCGTAACAAACATTATTGGTGATTTTTAGTATAAATTTGCCATACTATTTACTGTAAGTACTTTACTATACCTTGCTGTACACAGCTGCTATGATGGCAGCTCTGACTCTCATTCCAATAGTAATGAAGCAATGGGTAGATTGATTAAGAAACAAAAGCTTAAGCAATTCAACAATGAACAGAAGAACTGCATAAATGTATCCACGCCAGTCTGGCTCAGACTGGTCCAGGGTGAAGTTGATCATCGATCTATAAATTATGACCATACAAGAACAAGCTGTGTGTGAGTGAGTCAGTGAGTATGTATATGTGCATTTAATATGTGCATGCTTGTTGTGTGTGTGTGTGTGTGTGTGTGTGTGTGTGTGTGTGTGTGTGTGTGTGTGTGTGAGTGTGCCAGGGTGTGTGTGTGTGTGTGTGTGTGTGTGTGTGTGTGTGTGTGTGTGTGTGTGTGTGTGTGTGTGTGTGTGTGTGTGTGTGTGTGTGTGTGTGTGTGTGTGTGTGTGTGTGTGTGTGTGTGTGTGTGTGTGTGTGTGTGTGTGTGTGTGTGTGTGAGTGATTGTGTATCTCTTACTTTAATAGCTGTGGGCTAACAAATGTTAATATATCCAGAATAAGATGAAAGATGGAAGCTACAATGATTGCTCTTCCAAATGTCATGGCCAAAGCCCAAACTAGTGATGGTTCTTTAACTCTCTTGTTTCTGGAAGGTTCGCCTTCATTATCCACTGCAGGGCACTGAGTCTTAGTTGGCAATGTGTTGGTTTGCTCACTTGAGGAAAATCTCCCATCAGATGCAAATTGGATACTGCATGGCATAGAAATGGACAACTTGAATGTGGCAAATTGGATAAACTTTGTCTGCAATAGTATCACGTGCACTAACTTTACTCTTCTAAGCTCCTTATTCCAATTTTTTTGAAATTGAGGCACAATCCTGCTC
Source organism: Stappiaceae bacterium (assembly GCA_964291365.2). Classification (GTDB taxonomy): domain Bacteria; phylum Pseudomonadota; class Alphaproteobacteria; order Rhizobiales; family Stappiaceae; genus JBDWFY01. Next base: position 139,728 of record OZ219961.1, on the reverse strand, counting down.
GATTTATTTTTAGAGTTCAGATCATACAGATCATCATTGGTAAGTGTATGCCGCCAGCCACGCCAAATTTGACCATTCTGCCACCACCATGTGATAAGGGATAGGAATGTGGCATCATCCTCTGGGGAAGGCTTTTGCTAACAAGAGGGATGAGATGCATAGTGATTACTTCTTACAAATTTATAACAGAAGAACTACCTTGTGTTCAGATTCATGTTCAATAAATTCAGTATCGGATTCTGATTTCAATTTTGCTCTTGGTTCTGGGATTACACTGAGCAATAGCTGAACCAGATATGTTGTATATTGAAAAGTGAAAACAGAGTAGTGAAACTCATCCACAGTCTCTGGCTATATCAGAAGATAATAAATTGTGCATTCACAGTACATTGCTCCCATAGGGTGATATTAAAATTGAAGTTAATTGACTATTATGCAACTATAAGGGTGTTGTGTTTTGTGCATGTGAAAAGTCACAACCCAATTCAATTTGATAGACTGGATTGAATAGCCGCCGTACAGCGCAGTAATGGCTAAGTTACAAGAGTTAGAGTTACCGTAGGCAGCCTTTGTGACTCTCAGGTTGTGACTCTACATGCTAGCCTAGCACAGACAAGTAGCTGTAGCTATAGCACTGAAAGGCTAACAATGATTATGCAAGTGGAGTTCAGTCAGCACTGCATGAGTCAATATGTCTGAGCCAAGACAAGGAGAATGGCTGCAAGTAGCTGCCCACTGAATTTGAGTAGATAATGATGGACTGCTGCTATGATGATTAACCGTGAGTACTTTTGAAGTCATCCCAGTTTGGCAGCATGGCTGCATTACAATATCAAACACTTTTTTCCTCATACAATTAGGGAGAAATTTGTACTTTAACAAATACACATTCATACATATACCATTAAGTACCAGTATAAGAGTACCAATTGTTACATTATACTGATTATTCATTCCTGTATAATATTATATAGACTATCCCATAAGTATACCTGATCTAATATTAGGAGAATATATGTTCGGAGTTTTAAGGTCCCATAGATGACCAGTACCAGCCAAAAGATTAGCATCAGTCCAGATGAACGTCGACCCAAGTACCAGTCGTGATAAAGCACAATAACTGATATTCCCTGGGCATAGGAGTGAGCTAAATTCTTCGTTATGTATCCATTACAAATCACTCATGCATGTGCAATGTGAACATGCCATGGTAGTGTAGCTATGGTAACATTGTTCATAGTACTAAGGCTCAAGTGTATAGCATTCCATTCTGATTACATCTACACTCCTATACAGAAATGTATGCCTAGTAACATTAACGTGCACAATGATTTTAGAATCATTCAATTTTCCATGTATAGCTAGGCACTTACCAAACTAATACCAAGGACAATGGGAGAGAAATACTGGAACAGGGCTACTCTCTCCCGGCTTCCTTGGACAAAAGTATAAATAATGTCACAGAGCACAGAGATGAATGTAGCTGTCAGGATAGTCTGTCAGTTGTACATATAATATGACAATGGCATGGAAGTAAGTCACATGGGTTGGAGGAAGGTATTATTACTAATAATAATGAAATGTACCAATTTGGTGGCGTGGAGAACTCCCAGTGACAAGCGTGGCCTGCCATCATTTTCATTGCAGAGGAGAATGCTGACCCCAACCATCAACCAGAAGGTAGCGCAGATGCCATAGAGAATTACTGTGTCCTCAAAACAGATGGGAAGATCCACCTCATCGTAACAACTTGTCACATTGTAATCAGCAAGATAGAAGTGACAAGAAGCAGTCCTGTTTGACCACTGTTAGTAGCATGGCAAGCAATAAGCATTGTAGTACATTAATAGTAATATTTACTATATACCCAGAAGTTTGAAACCGGCTGACAGAAGACGTTTAGGTGGTCCACAAAACTCATGTTGATTCAAGAGGGCAGCGCCGGCCGGAGTTAGATACGGTATCTATGTAGCAGCCATGCATATTATTAACCTCCCTAACTTCAATCCACCTGTCAGGAATCTCAGGCATCTTAATTGAGCACGATCTATGGGTTCGCGCAGATCGTTCCCGCCTCGTTTCTTATGTGCGAATATCTGCGCATGCGCTAATTCAAAATCTTGCACCCCCAAACCAACTCGATAAACTACACGTGATTTATCACCACACAACCATTTTCAACATGGCGTGTGATGTGGCTATCAATCACACTCAAGCATGTCAAGTTGCGCGAGTGCACTCCGAGCCTCATCACACTTAACTTAGTGTTGCTACAGTGTCATGCACTTTGTGAGATCTGATACATGTGATGCAACTGAAGTCAAAGGAAATGAGCATGCCGAAGTTGCAACCATAACATACCGCCTACATTCACCTGGATGGTCTAAGTTTGGAAAAATAACTCATGATCATCGTGGATTTTGTCTGGCGGCAAGCATTGACATCACTGCACTGATAGATAAGGGTCATAGCACTACCATGGGGCTGGTGCAGATATAAATAGGGCACCAATATACAGAAACTGCTACGCTTGCTGAGCCTGCCTAAGACACCTTAAGTGGTCACATAATTAGCTAACAATGAAGAAGTACCTCACTGCCACAGTACTCTTGTTTTTCTTTGGTACCCAACAATCTACGGCCCTGTTTGAACTGCAAGACACCACATGTGGTCTGGAGTATCAGCACACCCTTACAGAGGCTATTGAGCTGCGGAAACAGTGCAACAATGCTGCATTTCAAGATTGCTGTCAGGTACTATAATAATACATCACTAGATGTAGCTACTAAGTCTTTTTATGTGTAGCAACTTAGATAATCCATTGTTGGTAATTAATTTATATGCAGATAAAGGAGTTCAATCCTGCTGCCATCACCGATGCTTACGAAGTCTTCCACCTCTGCACATCCAAGCCGCTCAACTTTGGAGTGACCAAGATCTATGCTGCATGCGACATGAGCACTGATGGAGGTGGCTGGATGGTCATTATGCAGAGGAGCACTGGTGGCATAGACTTCAACCGCTCCATGGAGGAATACGAATTCGGATTTGGTGACCTTGGTGGTGAGTTCTGGTATGGGCTGAAGAACATTCACTGCCTCTCAGAAAGAGAACCATTGGAGCTGAGAATTGAGATTGGGAATGGGACCATGCCATCCGTCGTGTGGGTCTATCAGACCTTTCTAGTGGACTCGGCACCCTCCTATACCTTGCACATTGGAGATGGAGTGGGAACAGGGGATACAAACGATGCTATGCTGCTACACAATGAGAAGGATTTCTACACTTACGATCGTGATCAGGGAACCTGTGCCCAGGACCACAGCGCTGGGTGGTGGTACTATTCGACTGATAACAAAAGCTGCCACACGGCTAACCTCAACGGACCTTATCAGCTGTAAACGAACAATATTGGAGATTTACTCTCGTGGAATTCAACAGCAGGATATGTGCATTATACTCACGTGTCTATGAAAGTGAGGCCTAAGATTTGCACTCTGTGTAAGGTGGACTTCTAATGCTCAGCTATCAAGATATTTGAACTTATTAAACTGCTTAGTCTTAGAAACTGACATTAAGCTATATAGCGTTAAGTTTATGCATTCATTAGAAAGTCTAGAAGTCTTCTAGAGTTATAGATATGTGAAATTTCTTTTTTCATCAGCAATATACTGGAATTGATTGATTATGTTCACAAACACAAGAGACCGAGTGTTGCATGCCCTGAAGTTATTAACTTGATCCTCACTGAGTTTATGCTACACTGGTGTCAGTGTACATATTGACAGCTAGTAAAGAATCATACATTGCGGTTACTTCACTTCAGCTGTACTGCACGAAATAGCTGAGTGTATACACCTGTTTATCATAATCCAACGAACACATGCACACTACACTACACTAGCATAATGCATGTGATTCCATATCATATACATATCAATGGGCAGGCACATGCACACATATAATAAGCTTTAATTTTATGCCATAGCTAAAAACTGAAGCACATCATAATATATGTAGCCAACCGTATACATACTGCTATCCAAATTGTGTACAAATTAAACATACTTCCATAGCTGTAAAGGACATGTGCTCAATCCAGCACTTCATGCAACAATTAAGCTGAGAATAAGATTAGTTCTTGTAGGTTTAGCTAGTTTGCTGAGTCAGCACACTGTACATGTAGCAAATCCAACTTGCTACATGTACAATGGGATGACTCAGACATGTGCTACAATGTAACGCATCCTGCATGGACAATCCCTATAGTGACTCTTGCACGACAAGGTAAAGTAAACTATAGCTCAGCACTATTAAGTGCTCAATCATTGACGGTCTTGCTAATGCTGCATGGTTGACTGAATCGTCCAGCTATGAGCTTCACCAACAAAAATACAGGTTGTCATGTATTAAGAGTAGTGTCAGTAGCACTTAACACTGCTCTTTGCCATGTCAATAGCTAGCCTTCATTCCCATTTTTAACGTGTGTTGAAAAAAGCATACAGGGGCCTGCGAAGGAACCTAGCCATATCAACTTCAGTTGTCTTTTTTGTTTTGACAATATGATAGATTCTCACCAGTTCAAAGACTAGAGCCAGGACAACTATATTTTTGACAGTGTAGAAAAATAGCTAGCTAAAGTTTAATAGGTGCCAAAGAAGTGCATTTGAACTTGTATCTTGTTGAAAATAGATCTGTACTCAAGAAATGTTTGAACTTGCAACTGTGATCCAAATTCGCCTCATGTATATCACGATCAAGCGTCATGAGATACCCTGACTCCAGTATCACGGGTCAGGATATCTCTGTCTTTAAAGCCCAAATCTTCCTCCTCCTCTCCAGGGAAATCCCCCAGTGCCTGCACCTCAAACAACACCTAAATAGTTTGCAAACGTGCATAGTCAGCTAGCTGTGCTCTGTCTGACAGTAAGGGATCTACGGAGGTTCTTCAATAGCTAGTCTGATGACCAGCTAGGCCATCCCGGACGTATTAACTTACATTTCTACTTTGTACACTCTCAATATCCTCTTCTTCATATGGAGTAGCATTTCTCAACCTGAAAAACAAACAAACAAACTATGAACAATTTTTGCAAATGCATGTGCATGTGATCGTAGATATGCTAGGCATGTGTGTAGTTCAAAATATCTATGGTGTGATCACTGTTTAATATCAATTAAAATATGCTGCATACTAATTCAGTACTTACAGTTCATCTTCATCGTCCTCACTGTCCTCCTCGTCGCTATAAAACGTGGCCTCTTCTTCACGACGCTGTCCCAGTACTGAGTCGGCCTCTCGAGAGCGTAGGCCGCCACGGAGAGGGGTATCGATTGACCGGCTGGCGGTGGACACTGGTCGTTGCTCCTGCCTTTCTGTAGCTGCTTTCACCAGCTGCTTTCACCAGCTGGGAAAGCTTAGAAGCCCTTCCCTGGCTGCCAGCCCGGCCTCCAATTCCCCGCAGAGATGCCATTATGTTTGTTTGTAGCGCGAGCGGCATTTCAGTTTGACGACCCCTTACCATTGCACTCTATAACTATAGTAGTGCATAATCATATTTATTTCCATTAAGAATGTTCACATGTCACTACCTTTTAATTTACTATAGGAGACAAAAGTCTTACTTTAGTTTCAGGATCTAGCTAAGTTAAACTTGAAGCTGAGACCCGGTGGCATCATAGTCACGGTTATAAAGTCAAGAGGCCGCCACACTCATAGTACTAGCTAGTAAAAATTCAAGCTGCTACTATGCCCTCACGGTATACAAAACTAGTATTAATCCTTATGTCAATATGGTAACAGAAACAGCTATGGAGCTGGAATAAAAACCAAATGTAGCAAATAAGCAGATACATAGCTAGTCCTGCCACTAGCTAAGTAAAAATACCAAGCCTGAGCATATTTTCTTTTTCACGGTAGGACTGCATGCTGGATAGCTAGTAAATGATTGGGACAATAGTACACACATACCACAGTGACAGTGCTTCATAGATATAAATGCTAAATCAATGTAATTGCCATAGGCTAGTAGCTAGTTCAGTAATCCAGATTTCATGGTCAGAGAATAAAAGATGGAACTCTTGTTTGTAAGCAGCTCTCTCGGAGGCCCATACTCCACCACATGACCATTGTCAAGGACAAGAACCCTGTACATATTGGATGATACAATTTGTGGATTGTGCTCAAAGTCATTACTAGTACTTTACATACTTGTCATAGTCCATGATGGTGTTGAGACGATGAGCTATAGCAATGACTGTGCAGTTGCAAAACTCAGTTCTGATGGTTCTCTGAATGAGGTCATCTGTTTGAAAGTCCACAGCAGCTGTGGCCTCATCAAGGATGAGGATCTTGGTCTTACAAAGGAGAGCTCGTGCTAGACACACCAATTGACGCTGCCCTGTGCTGTAATTACAATTATTACTGAATATTCAGATTATCTAGAAATGACTAGTTGGACAAAATGCTCAGGATTACTGAGCTACATAATTATTATAGCTAATTAGTTGTTACTGGCTACATACATAGATCTATAGTACCTGAGATTTTCTCCATACTCTGCCACAGGGTGCAGTAGCTTTCCCTCCAGGTTGGTGACAAACCTATTCAGATGGGCAGTCTCCAGTGCCTTCCATATCTCATCTTCAGAATATAACTCAAGAGGGTCAAGGTTCATCTTCAATGTACCGGAAAATAATACTGGATCCTACCATGCAAACAGTGAACATCAATGCAGCTATTTTAGACATCCACGTTATCAGAAAACAGCAATATACCTGAGGAATGATGGTGATCCTGGACCTGATATCATCCAGGCCAAAAGTAGCAATGTCCATATTGTCTATCAGAATGCTACCTTCAACAGCCTCAATGATGCGGAATATTGCCAGAGTGAGCGATGACTTACCAGCACCAGTCCGACCTACAATGCCAACCTTGAAGGAGATCATGCCAAGGATACAAAACAGTGTTTCAACAATAATATTGTATAGCTAGCTACCCACTCAATAGCTACCTTTGTTCCACCAGGAATGTGAACAGATATGTCCTTAAGTACCACATCAAGATCCTCTCGATAGCGAGTGGAGTAGTGACTGAACTGCACATGACCTTCGAAAGGCCAGTCATCAGGTGGTCTATGATCATCTATAATTGCTGGAGCCTCAGTGGGAATCTCTGAGTACTCCTTCACTCGCTCTACTGCTACTATGCTGGATTCTAAAGCACAGGAGTGTTGAAGGACCCGGTTTAACGTTTCATTAATATCAAGGGCATAGCTGATGGATAGTCCGACAAGACCAGCATTGATTGGAAGGTTAATTTCATTACTATAGTTACGCTGAATTGCTGCAAATAAAGCTGCAAAGAAGACAACAAGGTTGCCAACAAACTCCACTCGAATGCTCAACCACCTAAGTTAGGAGGAAGACTACTGATGGCATTTCAGTTATTGAGTTTAACATCCTTACCTCTCTGCACATTTGGCAGTGTAGTAGGCAAGGTGGTTGTAGTCCACTCTCTTCTCACTCTCCCTCATGAATCTTTCTTGTTGTCCATAAGCACGAATGCTGGAAGCACCCATGAGTGTCTCTTGGAAGTGAGAATAGATTCGAGAGTGTGAGACTGACTCCAGACGCTTTAGTTGACGAGAACTAGCCATGTAGACACGCTATTTGCAGTACATGTATATAAGTAAGACGATGAAAACAACCCACCCTTTCATTTCTCACCTGCACTAGGAGATAAAATGTCCCCAGTGGAATGATGACAACAGCAATAATTGGCGTTGTAATGACAATCACAAGAAGTATCCTGAAAGTTGCAATAAATCGGTACAAAAAGTAGCTAATTTTTTCGGGAATAACAGTATCAATGATGTAAATGTCATGTGAGAATCTATTCAACACTCGGCCAATAGGAGTTGTGTCAAAGAATGACATAGGACATCGAAGAATGTTTTTGAACAGTTTGTTGTGTAGTGTTTTTGAGGTAACTGTTACAGCCACAGCTAGAAGAATGTCGCTGACTAGACTTAAACCTGCCTGCACACTGCCAAGACTGCCATAGATACCAAGATAACAGCCACTGAATTAAGGAAGGAATGTTCACAGCTAAATAATTAATAAGCAGCATGCATACACACATGACTTACACACTGGATCCATTCACACTATCACAAAACGTCACCTGTCGAAAAACTGCACTCTCATTTTTCTCAAAAACCTGCTCATTTGCTTGTGAATTGCTCCAATTTGCAAGCCAGAACTTAGAAGCAGCAGCTGCTACTTGTGACAGTACAAAAAGGAGTACTGTAATGACAACCATAGGCCAAGTACAGGCACGACAGTATTCAACAATCACAGAGAGCTTAATATTGCCTGACATGGGCTTCTCTTCAGAGATGAGAGCAGTATGTTCAGATTCTTCTAGCCCGTCTTCAGTGTCACTGACATCACTGCTTATAAACGTAGACTGAATGTTGTTCATGTATGCAACAGAGAGTATTACAAGAGCTGATACGGCATATCATAGCATGTTGAAAATGGAAAACAACAACTTACCTCTGCTGAAATTTGTTCTGGCTTACTCTTATATTGTGATTCATAAATTTCACTTTGCAACATTTTCTGTTGTTGAAGCAATTCCCATTGTTGTTCATGGACCTTGAACGTAACATCATCACCTACACATTTTTCTTCATCATGCTCTGTAGCTAATATTTGTATAATAATTATTGAGTGTGTATTCTTGCAAATATGTGATTGTAATCACCATTGCTTGTGCTTTGGTAGGTTTCTAGGAATTGTGCAAAAGTTGCCTTGTTGTTCATGAGTTCACTGTATGTGCCCACCTCAGTGATGACTCCATCTGACATCATGACAATAACATCACAAGACGGAAGGTACTTAATCCCATGGGTCACAAGAATACGGACCTGGCCATGAGAGAGAATAATTATTGTTCTCTCCAACTACAGAGTCAGAGCAAATCACAAACTTTGTCTTTCAGCATGCCCTGGGAGCCAATGACCTTCTCAAAGATGTGGTTGCCCACATGTGCATCCACAGCACTGAGCGGATCATCCAGGAGATAGATGTCACTGTCTTGATAGACAGCTCTTGCCAGACTCACTCTCTGCTTCTGGCCTCCGCTCAAGTTGATGCCCTGCAAGGTGAAGGGTTAATTTGCAACATGCTGTATAATTCTCAAGCTTCATAGGCTTGATCAGAAATGAATAATTTTGGCTAACTTTTTCCCCAATTTCAGTTAGGTCTCCTTCAAGTAACACATCAAGGTCAGGTCCAAGAGCACATGCTTCTATAATTCTCTCATATTTAATTCTGTCCAGGCTTATATTAAACAGGATATTATTCCTCAGAGTAGCATTCTGGATCCATGCTTGCTGAGGCACGTAAGCTACTGTGCCCTGTAACAAACAGAGTGTTTTGAAGCTATAGAAGTGAATGGTTATGCATGATGCAACCTTACGTTGATCACAACATTTCCCTCTCTTTTCTTCATCTCTCCAAGCAAAGCCTGGATGAGGGACGACTTGCCTGATCCAACCATCCCAACGACAGCTACTAGCTGACCAAGTCTCACTTGAAGATTGATACTTTGTGATTAAAATTAAAGTAGGTTACAGCTACCACTTCCTGTGGCTTTGCACAGTAGTTGTTGCTCTTACTTTCTTATTGTCGGTATAAATTTGTCTGAACACTTTTCATTCCAAGTGAAAGTCCCCATTGTTATGGAAACAGCATTTTTTTCTGCTTGAAAGAAGCCCACTTTAAACATGGTTCAGTCTCGTGCCTGATTATATTGTATACCTGAAGATTTGTCATCATTTCTCACCACATTGTTTGGATCAAGTTCTTCTTCCGTGAGGAAGTTTCTGAGACGGTTGATAGACACACAAACCTGAACTAGATTTGAGATCACTGTTGGGAGATTGCCGAGAGGGAACTGGAGAATGTTGAAGATAGTGAGTGCAACAAAAGCTTTGTCAGCAGTTAAATGTTTCTCCGGGTTATGAATGTTGATTAATGTGTAAGTGGCAAATGTGAAGAAAGATATCTGCATAATTAAGATTTTATAGTTTGTCAATTTCCTGTTCCTACTGTCCCTTACACACACACACACATGAATAATCACACACACACATACACACACACACACACACACACACACACACACACACACACACACACACACACACACACACACACACACACACACACACATGCATTTTAAATACAATATCATACAAACAAATAAAGACTACCTATGGCCCTAATCAGATACCATAAAGGATGAACTTGTAAATACAGCAGTTATTATTGACATCAGGCCATAATTCTTCCTGATTTGCTTAAGTTCATCTTGTCTAATGCCACAAATGATGCGCTGAAATGGAATCTCCCAAGTGTAGAGTTTGATCACCTGTTGAATTAGCCATAAAAGTGTCCTTGCATGTGTACTGTATGAAAACACTGTACCTTAATCCCATTCAGTACTTCATTAATTATTTTAATCCTTGAGTCTTTGTGTAACATTGTCTTTACTTGTAGCATTCTACTCAAACTCCCAACACAAACATTAAATGGAATCATTGCAATCATAACCCCTACTCCAGCAAAGATGGAGATTCCCAGAGTGAAGTAAAGAAAGGCAATTGCAAGCACGACCCGAAGTGGAGTTGACCAAATCAGTGGCAGATTTGGTAGGAAATTCATAATGCACTGAGCATCAACTGACATCAGATTGACAATTTCTCCCACTGTTGTGTTTTGTCGAGCCTTGATACTGAGACGGAGAGCCTGCAAATAGTTTTGTGTAAATTTCTGTGAAATAAGTAGTTGGACCATTTACAATCACTGATATGTATATGATAGGAAACATATGGAAGCCGAGAAGGGCAATTTTTACGTTTCCGCAGTGCGGAGCTGCGCTACCGCAGCGAAACGACCTCTGCAGCGAAGCGAGGAGTCTACAGCTCATATGCATGTCGTATCGTGGCCCAGAAGGGCCATTTCCGAGCGGAAACGAGCGGCATCGCGCACGAGGTGCGGCATCAAGCGGATATCAGCGGCTTCCTTCGGCTATTAGCGGCAAAGGGCGTTTTTGAGCGGGAACAAGCCGTAGCGCACGCGCGATGCGGCAATGGGCGGATGTTGGCGACATTCTTCGATCTTCAGCGGCAATGAGCGGATGTTGGCGGCACTGATGCGGTATTTGGCGGCTTCCTTCGGCAATCAGCGGAAAAGCCTCCGCAGCGAAGCGAGGAGTCTACAGGCCATATGCATGTCTACAGTGCGGGACTTCGCCGCGGAGTTCGCCTCCACAGCGAAGCGAGAAGTCTACAGCGGATGTCTACAGTACTGGATTTCGCCGCGGAGCTTCACTGTGGAGCTCACCTCCGCAGCGAAGTGAGGAACAACTTGGCTACAGCGCGGAATTTCACTGCGGAGCTGTGGCAGCGAAACGAAAGAATTAACTAACAAAAGCCCTTGTGAGCACATACCCCACGTGCACTGCATGCTATGACAATTCATAATGCCATCTAGCCAGCTATGTTTCTGACTCGACAACCCTTACCAGTTCTAGCATGCGTAGCGAAATCTGCATACTATCGTGACGGCATTACTGGGTGTGGTCCATAGGCGTGTCCGTTAAAATAAGGACAATTTGTAACGTTCATGGCCCTTGTCAAGCGCTTAGAAGCAAAGAGTCGTCGCTTTTCTCCGTTTATGACATCTTGATACTAATCTACATCTCGAGATCTGGCGATTTTCGTGCAGACAACAACTACAACGACGACAGACATACAACCGATTACTTTACCCCTTGCGCATGCGCGTGGGTAATAATGGTATGGTCCCCCCCCCCCCCCCCCCCCCGGTCAGAGTGGGTACTGGTACACCTTTACATCGTGTATAGTGCTAGTGGTAGCTAGGTTTGCGCACGCGTACGCTCAGGGCTGGGAGAAATTACCAATATTATAGTTATAAAATACCAGTGTTGGTTGTGACGCTCCTCGTTTCGCGTGGAGGTACAGCTCAGCTATGAAAATCCACGCTGTAGATCCTCGTTTCGCTGCGGAGGTAAGCTCCGCCGTGAAGTTCCGCAGTGAACCTGAATTCCATGCTGAGGACATACACGGCAGACTCCTCGCTTCGCTGCGGAGGTGAGCTTCGCAATGAAGTTCCGCGGCGAAATCCAGCACTGTAGACTCCTCGCTTCACTGTGGAGCGAGCTCCGCGGCGAACCCCCGCACTGTAGACATGCATATGGGCTGTAGACTCCTCGCTTCGCTGCGGAGGTCGTTTCGCTGCGGAAGCACAGCTCCGCACTGCGGAAACGTAACTTGAAAATTGCCCTCGGCTTCCATAGAAACACGATAGTTAACAAATGTTGCATTCAGATGAGACAAAAAGAAACTTGCTTGGAGGAATGGGAAGAGAAATGTGCTTGATCATGAAAATATTACAGCTTGCACAAATTGCATGACATTCAGTGCATGCAGCATGCACCTTAGCCTCGTTCCCAGGCCCTACGAAGGAGAGCCTGGGAACGAGGCTACATGCACCTACTCTTGTAGCTACTTCAGTGAACATACATAAATACCGTAGTAATTCTGCACACATACCGGTATACACATACATGCATGCATCTTCCCTTAGTAGCTAACATAGCCGTAACAAACATTATTGGTGATTTTTAGTATAAGTTTGCCATACTATTTACTGCATGTAAGTACTTTGCTATACCTTGCTGTACACAGCTGCTATGATGGCAGCTCTGACTCGCATTCCAATAGTAATGAAGCAATGGGTAGATTGATTAAGAAACAAAAGCTTAAGCAATTCAACAATGAACAGAAGAACTGCATAAATGTATCCACGCCAGTCTGGCTCAGACTGGTCCAGGGTGAAGTTGATCATCGATCTATAAAATAATTATGATCATACAAGAACAAGCTGTGTATGAGTGAGTCAGTGAGTATGTATATGTGCCACTCACTGCATTTAATTTGTGCATGCTTGTGTGTGTGTGTGTGTGTGTGTGTGTGTGTGTGTGTGTGTGTGTGTGTGTGTGTGTGTGTGTGTGTGTGTGTGTGTGTGTGTGTGTGTGTGTGATTGTGTGTCTCTTACTTTAATAGCTGTGGGCTAACAAATGTCAATATATCCAGAATAAGATGAAAGATGGAAGCTACAATGATTGCTCTTCCAAATGTCGTGGCCAAAGCCCAAACTAGTGATGGTTCTGTAACTCTCTTGTTTCTGGAAGGTTCGCCTTCATTATCCCCCGCAGGGTACTGAGTCTTAGTTGGCAATGTGTTGGTTTGCTCACTTGAGGAAAATCTCCCATCAGATGCAAATTGGATACTGCATGGCATAGAAATGGACAACTTGAATGTGGCAAATTGGATAAACTTTGTCTGCAATAGTATCACGTGCACTAACTTTGCTCTTCTAAGCTCCTTATTCCAATTTTTTTGAAATTGAGGCACAATCCTGCTCGATTTATTTTTAGAGTTCAGATCATACAGATCATCATTGGTAAGCGTATGCCGCCAGCCACGCCAAATTTGACCATTCTGCCACCACCATGTGATAAGGGATAGGAATGTGGCATCATCCTCTGGGGAAGGCTTTCGCTAACAGAGGGATGAGATGCGCAGTAATTACTTCTTACAAATTTATAACAGAAGAACTACGGTACCTTGTGTTCAGATTCATGGTCAATAAATTCAGTATCGGATCCTGATTTCGATTTTGCTCTTGGTTCTGGGATTACACTGAGCAATAGCTGAACCAGATATGTTGTATATTGAAAAGTGAAAACACAGTAGTGAAACTCATCCACGGCCTCTGGCTATATCAGAAGATAATACATGTAAGTTGTGCATTCACAGTACATTGCTCCCATAGGGTGATATTAAATTGAAGTTAATTGACTATTAGGGGTGTTGTGTTTTGTGCATGTGAAAAGTCACAACCCAATTCAATTTGATAGACTGGATTGAATAGCCGCTGTACAGCTCAGTAATGGCTAAGTTACAAGAGTTAGAGTTATTGTAGGCAGCCTTTGTGACTCTCAGGTTGTGACTCTACATGCTAGCCTAGTGCAGACAAGTAGCTGTAGCTATAGCACTGAAAGGCTAACAATGATTATGCAAGTGGAGTTGAGTCAGCATTGCATGAGTCAATATGTCTGAGCCAAGACAAGGAGAATGGCTGCAAGTAGCTTCCCACTGAATTTGAGTAGATAATGATGGACTGCTGCTATGATGATTAACCGTGAGTACTTTTGAAGTCATCCCAGTTTGGCAGCATGGCTGCATTACAACGTCAAACACTTTTTTCCTCATACAACTAGGGAGAAATTTGTACTTTAACAAATACACATTCATACATATACCATTAATTACCAGTATAAGAGCACCAATTGTTACATTATACTGATAGACTATCCCATAATTATACCTGATCTAATATTAGGAGAATATATGTTCGGAGTTTTAAGGTCCCATAGATGACCAGTACCAGCCAAAAGATTAGCATCAGTCCAGATGAACGTCGACCCAAGTACCAGTCATGATAAAGCACAATAACTGATATTCCCTGTGCATAGGAGTGAGCTAAATTCTTTGTCATGTATCCATTACAAATCACTCATGCATGTGCAATGTGAACATGCCATGGTAGTGTAGCTATGGTAACATTGTTCATAGTACTAAGGCTCAAGTGTATAGCATTCCATTCTGATTACATCTACACTCCTATACAGAAATGTATGCCTAGTAACATTAACGTGCACAATGATTTTAGAATCATTCAATTTTCCATGACTTAGCTAGGCACTTACCAAACTAATACCAAGGACAATGGGTGAGAAATACTGGAACAGGGCTACTCTCTCCCGGCTTCCTTGGACAAAAGTATAAATAATGTCACAGAGCACAGAGATGAATGTAGCTGTCAGGATAGTCTGTCAGTTGTACATATAATATGACAATGGCATGGAAGTAAGTCACATGGGTTGGAGGAAGGTATTATTACTGATATGAAAGTAATAATGAGATGTACCAATTTGGTGGTGTGGAGAACTCCCAGTGACAAGTGTGGCCTGCCATCGTTTTCGTTGCAGAGGAGAATGCTGACCCCAACCATCAACCAGAAGGCAGCACAGATGCCATAGAGAATTACTGTGTCCTCAAAACAGATGGGAAGATCCACCTCGTCGTAACAACTTGTCACATTGTAATCAGCAAGATAGAAGTGACAAGAAGCAGTCCTGTTTGACCACTGTTAGTAGCATGGCAAGCAATAAGCATTGTAGTACATTAATAGTAATATTTACTGTATACCCAGAAGTTTGAAACCGGCTGACAGAAGACGTTTAGGTGGTCCACAAAACTCATGTTGATTCAAAGAGGGCAGCGCCGGCCGGAGTCAGATACGGTATCTATGCAGCATCCATGCATATTATTAACCTCCCTAACTTCAATCCACCTGTCAGAAATCTCAGGCATCTTAAGTAATTAAGTGAGCACGATCCCGCGCAGATCGTTCCCACCCTCGTTTCTTATATACTTATATGCGAATATTTGCGCATGCGCTAGTTCAAAAATCTTGCATCCCAACCCAACTCCATGTGATTTATCACCACACAGCCATTTTCAACATGGCGTGAAGTACACTCAAGCATGTCAAGTTGCGCGAGTGCACTCCGAGCCTCATCACACTTAACTTAGTGTTGCTACAGTGTCATGCACTTTGTGAGATCTGATACATGTGATGCAACTGAAGTCAAAGGAAATGAGCATGTTGCAACTATAACATACCGCCCACATTCACCTGGATGGTCTAAGCTTGGAAAAAAACTCATGATCATCATGAATTTTGTCTGGCAACAAGCATTGACATCACTGCACTGATAGATAAGGGTCATAGCACTACCATGGGCTGGTGCAGATATAAATAGGGCACCCTGAATATACAGAAACTGCTATGCTTGCTGAGTCTGCCTAAGACACCTAAGTGGTCACATAATTAGCTAACAATGAAGAAGTACCTCACTGCCACAGTACTCTTGTTTTTCTTTGGTACCCAACAATCTACAGCCCTGTTTGAACTGCAAGACACCACATGTGGTCTGGAGTAT
This sequence comes from Stappiaceae bacterium, assembly GCA_964291365.2. Lineage (GTDB taxonomy): Bacteria > Pseudomonadota > Alphaproteobacteria > Rhizobiales > Stappiaceae > JBDWFY01. The sequence continues at coordinate 123,557 of OZ219961.1, read as the reverse complement.
CAGCACACCCTTACAGAGGCTATTGAGCTGCGGAAACAGTGCAACAATGCTGCATTTCGAGATTGCTGTCAGGTACTATGATAATACATTATGATCACTAGATGTAGCTACTAAGTCTTTTTATGTGTAGCTAGCAACTAAATAATACATTGTTGGTAATTAATTTATATACAGATAAAGGAGTTCAATCCTGCTGCCATCACCAATGCTTATGAAGTCTTCCACCTCTGCACATCCAAGCCGCTCAACTTTGGAGTGACCAAGATCTATGCTGCATGCGACATGAGCACTGATGGAGGTGGCTGGATGGTCATTATGCAGAGGAGCACTGGTGGCGTAGACTTCAACCGCTCCATGGAGGAATACGAATTTGGATTTGGTGACCTTGGTGGTGAGTTCTGGTATGGGCTGAAGAACATTCACTGCCTCTCAGAAAGAGAACCATTGGAGCTGAGAATTGAGATTGGGAATGGGACCATGCCATCCATCGTGTGGGTCTATCAGACCTTTCTAGTGGACTCAGCACCCTCCTATACCTTGCACATTGGAAATGGAGTGGGAACAGGGGATACAAACGATGCTATGCTGCTACACAATGAGAAGGATTTCTACACTTATGATCGTGATCAGGGAACCTGTGCCCGGGACCACGGCGCTGGGTGGTGGTACTATTCAACTGATAACAAAAACTGCCACACGGCTAACCTCAATGGACCTTATCAGCTGAAGACAAACAACATTGGAGATTTACTCTCGTGGAATTCAACAGCAGGATATGTGCATTATACTCACGTGTCTATGAAAGTGAGGCCTAAGATTTGCACTCCGTGTAAGGTGGACTTCTAATGCTCAGCTATCAAGATATTTGAACTTATTAAACTGCTTAGTCTTAGAAACTGACATTAGGCTATACAGCATTAAGTTTATGCATTCATTAGAAAGTCTAGTGCTGAGGTAGAGTTATAGATATGTATGTGAAATTTCTTTTTTCATCAGCAATATACTGGAATTGATTGATTATGTTCACAAACATAAGAGACCGAGTGTTGCATGCCCTAAAGTTATTAACTAGATCCTCACTGAGTTTATGCTACAGGTGTCAGTGCACATATTGACAGCTAGTACAACAATCATACATTGCGGTTACTTCACTTCAGCTGTACTGCACGAAATACCTGAGTGTATACACCTGTTTATCATAATCCAACGAACATATGCTCACTTCACTACACTAGTATAATGCATGTGATTCTGTGTCATATACATATCAATGAGTATGCACATGCAGACATATTATAATAAGCTCTAATTTTATGCCCGGCCGAACCATAAAAACTGAAGGTTTTGTACACATCATAATACATGTAGCTAACCGTATACACACTGCTATCCAAGTTGTGTGCAAACTAAACATACCTCCATAGCTATAAAGGATATGTGCTCAATCCAGCACTTCATGATAATTAGTTCTTGTAGGTTTAGCTAGTTTGCTGAATCATCACACTGTACATGTAGCAAATCCAATTTGCTACATGTACAATGGGATGACTCAGACATGTGCTACAATGTAACGAATCCTGCATGGACAATCCCTATAGTGATTCTTGCACGACAAGGCAAAGTAAACTATAGCTCAGCACTATTAAGTGTTCATTGAGGGTTCTTGCTAATGCTGCATGGTTGATTGAATCGTCCAGCTATGAGCTTCACCAAGAATACAGGTTGTCACATATTAAGAGTAGTGGCAGCGGCGGATACTTAACACTGCTCTTTGCTATGTCTATAGCTAGCTTCATTCCCATTTTTAACGTGTGTTGAAAAAAAACATACGGGGGCCTGCGAAAGAGCCTAGAACTAGACTAGCCATATCAACTTCAATTGTTTTGACAATATTATACCAGTATTATGATAGATTCTCACCAGTTCAAAGACTAGAGCCAGGACAATTATCTTTTTGACAGTGTAGAAAATAGCTAGCTTAATAGGTACCAAAGAAGTGCAATTGAACTTGTATCTTGTTGAAAATAGATCTGAACTCAAAAAGTGTTTGAACTTGCAATCGGAAGACATTTAAACATTTGTCAAGCATTACTTAAAATAGCTGCCCCCCTTTTTGATAAGATGGAGCCCATTTACATGACAGATATTGATAACCGAAATTTGAAACACTCTAAGGTAAACCATGGCAACTTGCAGCATCTCTTGTTGAAAATGGCTTGTATGATAAGATGACCGATCACCAAATGGGAAAGACATTTAGCTAAGTGACATCCAATGTAGCTGTGAGACAACAACAACATGCTGAAAATAGCTTGTGTGATAAGACACCCTGCTATCAAACGAGAGGTATAGTGCTAAGTAGCCATGGGACAAATAGCAATGAATACATTGATGCATAATACACTTTGTGAGCAGAAAAAGTTATAAAAGAGTGGCCGGCCAGCCCTAAGGTGTATCTGTCAATCATCTCATGAGTGGACATTGCATACTACATATCTACAGAAATGCTAAGCTTAATCTATATTGCAGCCATCGTATTCAGCCTTAGCCAGCATTCTGTGGCAACTTTTGAAGCCCAGGAAGCTACTTGTGGTTTAAAGTACCAAGATATTCTGAAGGACGCTATTAGTCTGCGAAAGCGCTGCGATAATGCAGCATATCGTGACTGCTGTCAGGTACAAATATGTCAGAATCATACAATTAATATTTATCCCCATGTGCTTCACTATTTTGTAGATAAAACACTTCGACCCAGCTGCTATAAGTGGACCGTATGAACTGTTTCATCTCTGTGAAACGAGGCCCCTCAACTTTGGTGTCACCAAGGTCTATGCCTCATGCGATATGGAAGCTGATGAGGGAGGTTGGGTGGTCATAATGAGAAGATTCAATGGTTCTGTAGATTTCAACCGCACCCTGGAAGAATACGAGTTTGGATTTGGAGATATTGCTGGTGAATTCTGGTATGGACTGAAGAATATCCATTGCCTTACTAAAAGGGAGCCTGTGCAGCTTCGAGTTGAAATTGGCAATGGGACCGAACCCTCGATCGTTTGGGAGTATCAGACTTTTAGGATTGGCACTAGACCTTACTACACATTGACAATTGGTACGGGGAAGGGCACAGGAGATACTTATGATGCCCTCTATCAGCACAAAAACCGCTATTTTCATACGTATGATCGAGATGTGACAGGGCGTGGGTGTGCTAAAAAGTATGGAGCAGGATGGTGGTATTACCCTAACAGTTACTGTCACTATGGCAACCTCAATGGGAAGTACGAACCGACAGGTGCTCCAGCCAATAGAAAGCTGTCATGGTACACAACCACACCAGGTGGATATGTCCACTACACTCATGTAGAGATGAAAGTGAGGCCAAAATCTTGTGCACCATGTGAAGTGTAACCACTGAAAAAATGGACATGTATTACATCAACTCAGTAGTTGTCATTGTAAAAAAAATTTTTCTAGTACATAAACTATGCAGTGAACATGATCATCTTAGTTTTGTCATCAAGATATCAAATTTGTTAGTGATGTACCTTCATTATGCACTAATTTTGAGATTTAAATAATTAATCAATACAATATTGAGAGCAGTGAAAAAAATGGTTACTCATCACTAAGTACTCTGTTTCTGTTTAGCATGCATGCGTTTATGCTTCAAGATATCAATAGTTGTCAGTCTAAGTACCTCATCACAGTCTTTACAGTGATACTCTTTGAGCAGTGCCTCAGAGCTGGATCTAGCCTGTTGACTAGCACCACTAGCAGCTGCCTGCAACTCTTCCAGGTGCTTCTTACACTCAGCCTGATGCTGCAGCTGCTCAGCTAAAGTCACCGCCATCTTTTGCTTGCAAGCTGGACAGGTCCAAACTCTTTGAATATACTGACTTGAACTGGACTGAGCTTGCAGTGCTTCTGCTTCTACACCTTCCAGTAAACTATAGAAAAAATTGGAAAGGTAAAGAGTAACTCTAGATCCAGACAATATGCAGTACAAGAAACATGTACATGTAGCATGGTCATCATGTCTATTTTGGAAGCCAAATGTGACAAAAATTTAATGCTGATTTAGTGATTGATGATACTCCCATAAAATTAAAATATTGTGTACTAGTAGACTTACCAGTCATACGTGAGGTACTCTGTGATGCACCTTCCACCCTTTGTTGGATGGATTTTTAAGTCTTTATCTTTCTCAACCAATGAAGTTGCTGCTATGCTTTTCTTATCACTCTCTATAAATGCAAGGAAGTAAATTAAAGAGTAGTAGATACATACTATTATATATGGTCCAGCACGCAAATTCATCCTCATAATTACACACTAAATAGGAAAAACAACAACCAATACAACCACATAGTGGGAAATTTTCGAGGGGTTCAATTTTCACAGATGGGCGATCTTGTAACATTTCGCGGTTCCATTTTCGCGGATGCGCACGATCGTGCCGTTACATCTATGTACAAATGTGCTTATTTCGCAGGTCTAATTTTCGTGGTTCATGAATCAACTGTGAAATCCACGAAAATTGGACCCCTCAAAAATTTCCCACTATACGGTAATTTATGGGGTGTTTGAGAGCGCTTGGGGCCACGATTTTCATATGGGCACACAGCGCAAACTAAAAATTTGATGGAAGGGATTTTTGATTTACGCCTTTTAATTAAAGTTATAGCACTTTCAAGTGTTTTCCAAATTCCAATGTTTTTTATAGGAAAACCTTTGCAATGGTTCACGCCCACGCGCACATGTAAACGTGACGACCACTACCAGATTTGTTCAAATTGCACTATGGGGGAGGGGGGAGGGGGAAGAAGGATAGCTGGATGCATGTAGACATACTTTGCGGTGTTTTCTGGACAATTTTTTCTTCTTAGTGTGTCGTATGCTTGAAAGAAAAAACAACAATGAAATACCTGGAGCTGGAGCTGAGGGGCCTTTGTAGAGGTGGCTCTTCATGGCAGAGGGGATCGGGTGCAGGGAGTAAGGGAAAGAGCTGTCCAAGAACTCTGCTAGCTTTGAAGCAAGTGTCTCTTCCAGGAAGGAAATCTTTGCAGAGTCATCTGAACTATCATACTGAGAATCGTTCCGAGCTATAGGGAAAAAATCACAACTGTATAAATGCCAACAATAATTATCATAGCACCATCGATCTACGAGAAATCCTTGTCATGATTAATTATCTCTCTCACATTGTGATGCCTGTAGTTTCATCTCCAGTAAGTGTGACCACATGGACCTCAGGGTCTGTATGGCAGAGAGCATGTCTTGTCCCGTTTCGGGGCTGGGAAACTTCAACTCGAGCCACTCATCAACCACCAACCTACACAGCAGGTCAACCACCATAAAATTCTAAATACAGTACTACTAGCATGATGACTTCCATGACGTAAATACTTGCTAAGGCTTATGCTATCAAAAAGTATGAAGAGTAAGTCACCTGGTGCAGTCTGAGTTTGTATCCAGGCTTGGGGAAAAGAGGGTGATAGTCTGAAGAGCTGGAACACGCATCACATTCGTAAGGTATGGCTTGTTCGTCTCCAACAGATCCCTGAACAAGAGTACCAGTATAAGTATACCGGTAGTATAGATAAAGGAGAGATGAGTGAAACTACTCTCGCTTACACATATGCAAGCATCTCACAGCCACTCTTACTACCAGCTTCTTTTCCCTGCATGTGATAAAATTAGTACATTATAAATCAAGTCAGCAGTGTGAATGAATGCAAACGGACTAACCTGAGGTTGTAGGTACTCTGGATTTGTAGCAAATACACTTGTTGGATGGAGAAGCACAAAAGATTTGGACTAAAATTTTGGAAAGTCGTATGATTAAAGATTCAATTTGAAAACATCCTAGTTAGTAACTCCTCCATGCCTCGATGATAATTTTATTATGGATGGCGTAATTACCTTAGTGTGAAATACTTGGTCAGAGTCTCTACGATATGAGTTACAGTCATCAGCTACTGCCAGTTGAGGATAGAGTCCACTGCAACCATTTAAAGAAGTATACCGTATAGTGGTAAACTTTCGAGGGAGAAAACTTTCACAGATCAGTAGAAAGTGAGAATTTCGCGGAGAAAACTTTCATAGATTTCTTGAAACCAATCATAGGTGGGTGTGGCATGCCCCCAATTTCGCGGAGAAAACTTTTGTGGATGGCTCTCAAACCTCGAAAGTTTTCCGCTATACAGTATCATACAATTATTTCTGTATGGCAGTGTTGCCCCTAAAACTAAGTCATTGAGGTAAATACCGCATTTAAATCTATATTGTAGACTACCGTAATACCTCACCAAGAAAACACAAATGCCAGTGTTTTACCTACTTAAAGAAATTTCCTGTGGGGAACACTGAGTCTGCTGTATGGGAGTTTTGTAAAATACTGTAATTACGTACCTGCACAGTACTATTTTCAAGACGTTGATGTCTCTTAAAGTGAAGCTACGTCGAACATTAGAAGCTTCCTAAATGAAAGATTTAAAGTGCGCAATGAAATCAATATTTAATACATTTACCAAACACAGGCATCATTCACTACCTGAAGCTGGGATAGATCATGAAGCAGCTTGAACTCTAAATCTTTGAGGTCAGAGGTGACCGATTCCTCCTCACTGTCACTCTGAGCTCCCTAAGTAATTATGAAAAAGCACAATCAAGTATACAGCTACAGCTACAGCTACATTATAACAATTGACAGTTGTAACTACTAGAAACTCAATATGGCATATCCTAGGCAAGTACATACTTAAACTCACTCCTTCGTCATCCAGCCTAAGAACTTTCCTCTTTCTATGCTCTGCTCTATGTCTCTTTCTCATCTGCCTCAGCTCCTTCCTCTGATCTTCAGTCAGCCTCTCTCTCCTCTGTCTCCCTCCTCCCGACTCTAGAAACCCTCGAGGAAGAAGCTCATGATCCTGTAGCCATCCACAAAGAAACAAGATAGGTCACCACCCTTCATGTACATGTGCAACAGTATTGTGTGCATAGTCAGCAATCAGTATACATGTACACTTCTTGCTACACAGAATTTACATAGGACTATGAGCTGGAAGGGAGAAACTAGAGCAGATCAAGTAAAAAATCTCTCTCTCTCTCAATTCAAATTGGTATACACCAGTACATATATTGAGACAGTGCACCTGGAGAATCTCTTGAAACTGTTCTCTGAGTTTTGTGATTTCGTAAAACCTCTGCTGTTCCAAGCCCCTTCTTTTGCACCAGCGATAGGCTGCATTGCTGCCTTCAGACTTCATCTGTTGTCCATTTATATGTACAGCTGCATTCAATTATTAGTAAACTGTTGCTAGGCAAACCTGTATCCATTCATCAAATGCATTCAAGAGCATAAATGGATCACCATGTTCAGATTCAAGTGGCCTCCTAGCTGCCTACAGTGTGAAATAATCTGTAAAAGATGAAATACACAAATATCACAAGGACTCAAAGTTTTTGCTTACACTAATGTCACTTTGTCCTAGCATGACCCGACTGAAGGGAGATTGCACACTCAGGGCGGCTGCAATGGCCAACACTGGCTCAATCACCTACAACACACATGACAAAATTTCAACTTTAGCTACTAACTGAAAGCTGTAATCTATGGGTCATACATGAAACACAGTTCCCATAATCAGCATCTTTCCAATGACAATATCCACAGGCAGTTTTGCCAGCATCTGACCGATGGGAGTCAAGGTCTCATTATTGTGGAGGGCTCCCTAATTTAATATGGACAAACTAATCATACTGGTACAATGTAGATGTGTCATTACTAAAATGTGTTTACTTGCTCTTTCAGAAAGCTGATGGCTGTTTCGATATTGGTCATAGAAGGTGGTTCCAGGAATGGGAATCTGACAGAGGAAATTATTAAAATTACAATAAGCTGAATCACACACTATACTTAAATCTAGCCTACAAGATCAATAGTTGTAGTCAACCTACTTCCTAACATTGCCCAAGCTGAGAGCAGTGATCTGGAGCACTAGAGAGTCGAGAGGGACTCGCTGAATCTCGGCCGTCGAATACTCACTGAAAGAGTCGTAGTCAGACTCGGCGTACATTCTGAAACAGACTCCTGGTCCTGTACGCCCTGCCCTCCCCTTACGCTGCTCAGCGCTGGCTCGACTGATCCAAAACTCCTGTAATCGTCTCATTTTTGCTGAGCTGTCATAACTCATCTCTTTCACCTGTGGATTAGCAAAGAAGAAAGCTATTTCTGTAAGCTAGCTTTGTGCCTATAGTATAGAGGCGCATTGCCACGTAGACTAATATTCCTATTGTAGACAACAGCTGACCTTTCCAGAGTCTACAACGAATCTGACACCATCAATAGTGACAGAGGTCTCTGCAATGTTAGTGGAAATGATGCACTTCCTCACTCCGTCCGGTGCCACGTCGAACACCCTGTCCTGTTCCTCGATTGAGAGAGCACTATGAAGAGGCAGGACGATCCAACGCTGCGTCTGTGTGGCATAGTGCTTGGCCTCCTCCATGAGGGAGGATATCTCGTTCATCCCACTCAGGAAGACGAGGAGGTCTCCACGTTCCGTGGCTGGGTACTACATGTACAGTATGGTGGGGAGAGTAAAACAAAATTTCTTGCATGATTTGCAGTTTAGCCAAAGGGACAAGCCTAGAATCAACTCTAATCAGATACATGCATATGTAGCCCAGCCTCGTTCCCAGGTGCTCGAGGGGGAGGAGAGAGTGCCTGGGAACGAACGAGGCTAATATGTAGCCATGATGCTGATGCAGTTTATAAGCTTTGTGGGAATTAATTGTATACTGCACCTTGGTATCAATTCTTTGCATGATTCTTAAGTATGGTTTGGGATCCAGCTTCTCTGGTCTGTTACGTTCCTAGGATGATATTTATAGTAATCACAGAAACTCATAATAACTCAAACATTGTATACGTATGTTGTCTACCTGAGGTTGTAAATACTGGATATTTGAGGTTGGACAATACTCTAACTGAATGGGATACAACCTTCCTGGCACCTGCAAAAATACATGTAGCCATGACAACGATGTAAATTCTAACATTACTACTAACTGACCCTAATGACAGGGGCTTGGTTGAAGTAGGTGGAGAAAAGCTGAATGTTGATAGTTGCTGACATCAGCACTAATTTGAGGTCGGGTCTTCTTTCAATGAGGCTTCGTAGCACGCCCAAAAGGAAGTCTCCATGGATGTGCCTCTCGTGAACCTCGTCCACGATCACCACATCGTACCATGAGAGGTCAGGGTCCGATGAGAGCTGACGGAGGAGGAGACCCTCAGTAAGGAAGAGGATCTTGGTAACTGGAGTTCGACTTTTCTCAAAACGAACCTATAATTAGAAAATCAATGTATTAGAATCCTACACATACCATCACTAAATGTTTACAAATCTATGCAATTCTAGATTTGCTACAACTTGTTATGCTTATCAGCCCCTGAATGATGTAATGGTGACATCACTAATTTCTTTAGCTCATGATCATGAGCTCACCTGGTAGGCAATCTCTGTTCCATACTCATTCAAAGTCTCATATCCCACTCTCTTGGCCAGAGATATGCAAGCTATCCTTCTCGGTTGGGTGCAGGCTATCTTACTGAAACCAGCTGCCATGAGATACTGAGGGACTTGGGTGGACTTGCCACAGCCTGTATCCCCGGCAACTAGCACAACCTGGTGAGACCGAACTGTGCTGACTATCTGGGACTTGTAGTGATGGATGGGTAGGCTCTCCTGGTCTCGACGAATCTTTACCAATTTTTCAAACTGGACAAAGAAGATGAGAAAGAAGATGTAAATTTAATATCTTCATAAAGTGTTATTCCCATCCTCCTCCACCTGCTTCTCTCACTCCCCACTCTCTCTCTCTCTCTCATTACTTTTCGCTTCTGCATAAAGTTGACATAGTGTCTCAAAATAGTCCTGAACTCAGTGAGATGGTCCATAGTCAAGGCGGACTCTCCTCTCCCTTCATCCTTCCTGCTGTCCTGAAGCTTCCTCAGTTTGTAGGCAAGGTCTGGGGGAACCACAGAGAAACCAATCCGATAGGATCGATCGTAGATCCTAGGCAGACCAAATTTGGGAGTCTCAGACTTATCCTTGCTGCTTCTAGAACTTTCACCTGCATGTGTAAAATTAGTGGACAATGACTTTATTACTGCAATCTACAGAAAATTTAGTACTACCTACTCTCTGTGGAGGATTTCTTTCTGGATTGAAATTGTTGATAGCGATCGAAAAATGTCCAAAAATCAGAGTGCTCTCGGCTACCCCTGTAGAAGATCAGCAGTTTGCAATCACATACTATTATATAAACAGATGATATAATATGATATGGCAATGGTTCATAGCCCATGCAGCCTCCTGAAAGATGCTACGTGACGTTACAAAGGTAGCTATGTGTGATGATGCCTTTTGTTTGGTATAATTTTGAGAGATATATGCAGCTACCGGTATATGCAACTGATCAGAGGTCTAATAGACCTGATACTGACCTTGGAACGAGAGGAAAGCTCTTGAAAAAGATCCTGTCCAGCTCACTCTTATGTTTCTTCCAGTCAAAGGATTTGACGGACGCCATAGCTACCACTCTAATTATGCGACATTGTAACCGAAATATTGAAAATTACCCACGTGGTCGCGACTGGAGAGCTTGCATGGCCACTCCACCGTCTCAGCAGAAAAAGCGCAAAACCAAGAAGCAAGGCAGAGCAGTTTCGGAGTCTCCTAGCATCACTAGACTCAAAGGTAATGCTTTATATCACTGCTTATAACATGTAGACGGAGCTCGTTGGTTTGACGACCCTTACCACACATGCAGGCCACCAGAAATGGATACCTCATCCCAACTGCTCCCAGTTGCTTGTACCTAGTGGGAAGGTGAACAGCTATCCAACACTGGAGAGCAGTAGCGATGAAGTAATATGTTCACTGCTAAACAGTGGTAGCAGTTCTGAGTCACATCAGCTACCACCAGGGGGCGTGGTCAATGCTAACGGGAAGCTCCTCTATGCAAGAGTATCCTCCGTAGACAACCATGACATCAGTATGTATATATAATGGAGTGATGTGTGTAAGATCGCACATGTATAGAATTATAGTAGTATAGTCCTTCCTATACTGTTTAGCTCTAGATTAATTTTATGCCCCTTCTATTAGTCGAGTCTCATAACCAGATCCTCCAGTTGCTAGAGTGCTGAGTCAGTGCATTGATGCTCTAGTTATGTGTAGAACAATTCCACTATATGTGTGCATATAGACATGTCTGATTATCATTACCATTTTTTTTTTACTAGGTGAGCACCTTCCCCTGCGTTCTGATGGTGTCCTGCTGCACCCTGACACTATGAGGGAGTGTGGTATTGTCATAGCCAGTCCAGTGGTGGTCAGGACGTTTGCTGACAACACTGCAAACTCCTCCAAACAGGTGGTGTGTAAAGCCTGGCCTCTGACACAGCTACCTCTGGATGGTTGGTACACACATAAATAAGTAGGCATATTTGTAGAGCAAAATGCTTGTAAATTTCATAATTATGTGATCATAGCCAGGCCATGAACAGTTGTTTAGCTAGAGTGCATGCTAATGCACACTTGGTTGCACAGATTCTATGCAAATGCAATGGTTGTAGCCTCATCTCCAGATTCTAGCATTTCAGTTTGGGCGTGAGGATGAAAGCTGGGAATAGGGTCTAAGAATATTTAAAGGACAATATATTCCAAGAACTTTTGCTGCATAGCTTGCATTTTTACACTCACATGTACATGCATACCACAGTGGTTGCCCTTGGTAACATGTCCCTGGACAGCTGTGAGGTCCAGGAGGGGGATTACGTAAGGATCAGTAAGCTGCAACAACCATCTCAAGTGCCTGTAGCCGGTGAAGTGTGGGTGGAGCCTTGGTAAGCCACACCCCCAATGCTAGGACACACAAACAAATGTACAAAATCGGCAGAATTGAATTAAGTATGTGTGCTAGGAAGTAGCATACCATAAATCTGGAAATTTTCGTCGTAAAAATATTTTTGTAGTCAATCGCAGCTACGAAAATTAATCTTACGAAAACGTATGCACACTATTGACGTTAATGTGGTAAGGAGTCGTTCCTACGAAAATTTTTCAACACGAAAATTTATCATACAAAAGTTTCCTAACATGAAAATTTCCAGATCTACGGTACTCATTAGAATGTATATGGATGGATCAATGATTCAATACTTACAGTGAGAAGTTGGACTTTCCTATGAATGATTCATTTCTAAACTACCTTCTCCACATGCATAGTAAGTCCACCTCTCTCTACATGTATGTATCTAGCACATATAGCGTGCACAATTTTCACTCATCACCAGTAGTAGCCTCATCTCCAGGCCCTTTTCCTCATGCCAGGATCCCATGAGCACTGGTGGCCCCTTCTGCCCGTGCATGAAGGGTCTGGGGCTATGGTCATCAGATATCTAACTAGTGTCATGCAAGGCATGTAGTGGGGCGAGCCTGAGCTCGAGAGAGCTATGAGCAGCAGATGAGAAATACCATACGGATCTATCAAGCCGCCGCTGGGCCGCTGAGACCGTAGCCTATATGACGCAGTCTTGAGCTGACAGCCATCATAGCCTTTAGCTGCATACCCAGGCTCTTAGGGCCTAGGGGTGGGAAGAGCCCGAGGGTATGTAACGCTACCAGTTTGCCTGAGGCCTCCACTGGCGTGGTACGGTGTTGTCGTTCTGGCCGTATCCTGATTTCTCTACGAGCTAATCTTTGATCCTTAAACGTGCATGACACCACGAGGGAAACTTAATGATATTACAAAGATGCACTAAATTAGAGCATGCTGTCGCGGTTGTTTTTGAGCATAGACTTTTCAGCACAAAAGATTGCATGCGGCCCTGTACAGAGTCTATGAAGCGGTGCGTGGATGACAGACGTACCATACATACATACATACATACATATAACATATATTGCACGCATTGCTGTACCGTTTATGTGGGGCTCGCTCAGGCTCGCCCCAATTATCTGCAAAATAATGTTACATATAATAATTTATTATAGATGGACACTTTGTGTGTGAAGGTAACATGATTGGTGTGCAGTACTATGGAGAGTGGAGAACATTTCGCATTGTTCGGATGCACTCACTCAACAATGAACTAGACTCCTCTTCCTCTCCTGTCAAGTACCCTCCTCACCTTCCTCACCTTGACCAAGATCCTCCTGACATCATTCATAAACTCTCCAAGCTGGCACTGGATGATAGCTCTATGGAGGAACAGGGGCAGTCGAGAGAAAATGCTGACTCATCAGATTCTTATCCAGGATTGGAGAAGATTCCTGTACTTAAGATCACCGCCAGAAGTAGGATGATAGTTGGTGATCCTTCCAAAACCAAGCCATCCGACAAAGGAGTAAGTAATGTGACCTACAAAGTCTATCGAGCTAGACCCTTCCTCATCGCTTTAACTATGTGTGGGAAGAATACGTTATGGTCTAGCATACATGTAATACGAACAAAGAAGAAGGGTCTAGCTTGATAGACTAGGACCTTCATATTCACTCAAAAATGAGATATACACTTTTGTTTTTTCAAGGTTGAAGGCCCTTCTCTTTCAAGCTTTGCTGGGGCTGCAAGGCAAGTGAAGCTACTCAAAGAACTTGTCCTCTTCCCTCTGCAGTCTTCCAGTCACCAAGGTGAGCTTCTTGGTAGTACTGTAGAGCACATAGGCTTTGCAAGTAAGTAGAGCTGCTTGGCTGCAGAGTTGTCTGTTAGCAGCTATTCTTATGTATTTTAGAGTTTCATGCAATGCATTGTATTAATGCAGTAATATGTATGCAACCGGCACTCGATTCGCATAATTTACTTAAATAAAACTCATTTCACTTAGTAACAGACCACGTCACTGTCAGATACCCTATCTCACAATTATATCTCCTCTTACTCTACAGGTATACTGTTTCCTCATGGAGTGTTACTATATGGTCCTCCTGGGGTTGGCAAAACACTCCTGGCTGGGGCACTGACCCACGAGAGCTCCACAGCAGCTGCTGCTGTACACACTGTGCAGCTGTCTGCCAATGAGCTGTTGCTAGGGGGACAGGAGGGAGGAGGAGAGGGAAGACTAGAGGAAGTTTTTAAGGAAGCAAGAGATAGGTCAGTGTTAGGAGTGCATCATTTGGTAGATTTATAGCCTGGAACCATACCTCATCTGATCAGCAGATACCATCCAGTGTGCTAGCTATTTATAGCCTGGAACCATACCTCATCTGATCAGCAGATACCATCCAGTGTGCTAGCTATTTATAGCCTGGAACCATACCTCATCTGATCAGCAGATACCATCCAGTGTGCTAGCTATTTATAGCCTGGAACCATACCTCATCTGATCAGCAGATACCATCCAGTGTGCTAGCTATTTATAGCCTGGAACCATACCTCATCTGATCAGCAGATACCATCCAGTGTGCTAGATATTTATGACGTATATATCTCTGGCTATTGTTATATGGCTCCAAAAAAATTTTCTTTGTGATATATAAAGTTTAGATCAGAATATACATTGAGTTCTCATGAATACACACACACACACACTTAAACCTCAGATGCCCCTCCCTAATAGTAATCAATGACCTCCACATTCTCTGTCCTCGCTGCGATTCTGGACCAAGTGAGAACGAGAGAAAGCTGACAGCCTCCCTCTGCTCTCAGCTGGATGGCCTGCACAGGACTCCGCCCCCAGCACATATGGTTGTCATAGCAACAACCAATCAGATTGATGGGGTGGAGCCTAGTTTGCGTCGTCCGGGGAGATTTGATAAGGAAATTGAGATTCCAGTTCCTACTGCCTCAGACAGAAGAGAGGTGATTTTTTAAGTGACTAATTACCATTTTTTGCAGACCACTCACAAGGATGCCCACACCATTCCGTACAATACTTCAAGTAGTTAAATTGGTAGAGATTTTCTGCCAGCATACTTCTTTTGGGAAAGTAACAATTTACTATGAAAGCATTGTGGTATTCACAAGTTGATAACATTCTAGCATTTTCACTTCATTGTTTCAGATTCTTAAAGTGCTCTTGGATAGAGTTAAAAACGACCTCACAGCAGAGCAACTCACCCAGTAAGTGCTAAAACCATTTATCCTTGTTTATTATGAAAACACTTTCTATGAACCTGTAATAACCATGCGCAATCTCCTGTATAATTTTCACCTCAGAATTGCTGACTCGGCACATGGACATGTTGGAGCTGACCTCTATGCTGTCTCATTGGAAGGTGAGTATGTGTGTACGTCTGTCTGTTTGTAATCCCTTGTGTTGTCATGTACACCTATTTTATGCTTGATATATTGTAGCTATCTTGCTCTTTGGTTTTATACACGGAGCTGTTATGTTCAGGAATACAACAGTAGTGCTCCCTGAATAATCAAACTCGTTTGTGGGATTTTGCAGGGAAATTGTAAGCATTCCCATGACACTAAACATACTGGTTAGTGGGACTTTCTGTGGGAGAGGTTTGTGAATTTGATGGTTAATTCCATGGTTAAATTTTTTTCCTGTGAAATTACTAATGCTAGTGCATGTTGTGAATTCTGCTTTTTTCATCACATAGCACAATACTTAGCAGTGCATAGACAACTGGATAGCAAAGAGCATAATAATACTGATAAAGGAACAGGAGAGAGGGGTGTGGCTTGTTGTCATGGATACAAGGGAGTGACGGTGAGCTTCAACGATGTACGTCTTGCTCTGAGGGCAGTGAGACCCAGTGCCATGAGGGAGGTTGCCATAGAAGTACCTAAAGTAAGAGAAACAACTACTATATTGCAGAAAACTTTTAAAAAGCTACCCCCTCTCACTCATCCCAAAATTTCATGTTTGTTGAAATTACCTGATTTGTGAATTCCCAGTTGGTGGTGTGTGGGTGTACGAACTTTTGTATGATAATAGTGGAGTGCCAAGCATAACTACGATCATGTGTGTAATTATAGATGCATCCACCCAGGAGAAATATGCCCTAATTTTTATAGCTCCAACGGGATACTACGTACATGGTTGGGAGTGTCTTGGATGTTATGAGCTTACATATGATATCCCAAAAGTGGAGGTGTCCTGCCTGGCCTGCCTTAGGATAAGGAGTTCACAATGCATCGACATCCTGTGTATGGTGTGGAAGGATAAACTGGCTCTAATTGAAATTCTGGGTCTTAAATAGGGATCACCTGCCCAGGGGAGAGGGTGGGTTTAATGGGGTTAATGTAAATGATGTATTGTTATTTTTTGGTGCAGGTGTACTGGAGTGATATAGGAGGTCAAGAAGAGGTCAAGGAGAGAATGAAGGAGGCCATAGAATGGCCACTGAAACATCCAGAGGTTCTCTCTCACACACACATACATACACACACACATACACGCACATAATATGTGCACACACACACACACACACATGCACACATGCACATGCACATGCACGTCCATCCCTCCCACACAACACCATAATTAACACTCGTCATGCATATTCACCTAAGGTATTCTCCAAGCTTGGCATCAGCCCACCTAAGGGTGTTCTTCTCTATGGACCACCTGGTTGCAGTAAGACAATGGTTGCTAGGGCACTGGCTACAGAGAGTGGGCTTAACTTTATCGCCGTTAAGGTTTGTGTGTACAATTAATTTTTATTCAGTTAAATATTTTTTAGAGAAAGGGCCAATACTTGAAAACCACAATTTTTTTGTGGTATTGAACCACCTCTAATTATCACTTTTTAATAATTACACTGTTTATGGTGACAATTATACAAGGTTAATCATTGCTAACTTCTCTCATTATCAGAATTTTCATAATTTCAGGGTCCTGAACTATTCAGCAAGTGGGTGGGGGATTCAGAGCGAGCGGTCCGTCAAGTCTTTACTCGTGCCAGAGCAGCTGCTCCTGCAATCATCTTCTTTGATGAAATGGACGCCCTCGCTGTGCAGAGAAAGAAGGAGGGAGGGTCGTCAGTGGCTGATCGCGTACTTGCCCAGCTCCTGACAGAGATGGACGGGGTGGAGAGCTTGAGAGATGTCCTTGTTGTGGCGGCAACCAACAGACCCGATATGATTGATAAGGTGAGGCTACATGTGTTTTGTGATGTGTTGAGATATTATCATGTTTCATCGAGGCTAGACAGCTCAAACTACATGTATGTATGTATACATGTAGCCTCATCCCCAGGCTCGCTGATCTTTTAAACATGTTATGAGAAAAGAAATATTGAAAAGATTAGGGAGCCTGGAGACAAGGCTAGTATGCATGTCCAAATATGGTGCATGAACCGCTGGTTTCTAGTTTAATGTTGAACTTAGCTATGTATTTCTCAATCGAACTACAGGCACTGCTGAGACCTGGAAGGATAGACAGACTGATCTATGTACCACTGCCTTCAGACAGCACTCGCAAAGAGATATTCAAGGTCAGGGAGTTGACTACAATCTGATCGCATCAGCGATTATTGTAATAACCTCAAAACAAGACTCTTTAGAGAAAAGGAGAGTGCATGGATATGAAACTTAGCCTCGAACTACTCTCTAGCTCCCCCTTGCGAATACTTAATTTGTGCATAATCTTCGCATGATGGGAGAGCCTAGAGCGAGGCTGTAAATTATATGAAGGTAGTCAAGGACCTAAATAGAGGCCCATCTTTCCTGTTAGTATCATGACATTTTTTTGTGTTTATGTTGTAGATTCAGTTTAAGAAGACCCCAGTAGCTGAGGACGTTGATACTGATGTACTGGCCACTCTCACAGCTGGCTACTCTGGGGCAGAGGCACGTAAAAAATACCATACATGTAAAAATAACATTGGGGAAGTGTAGTGTCCACACTGAAATAATTGTCGTTTTCTCCAGGGTAAGTTTGCTGTTTCATTGTCAGGATTGTTTTTGGTAATTAACAATTATCGTTTTTATGTTCCAACAAGGGCAGGAACCGCATAAACATGTAGTGGATTCATAACAATAACTTTCATATCAACTGCCTACTTTACTTCCCAACACTAGGCCTTTTGCTCTACATACCTTGTTATTCTATATGACCTATAGACGTTGTTCCTCACATTCTTCAAACATTTATGTTTATTTTGTGGTCAGATAGTTGGCTACCCAGAAGAATCCAGCTTTTGCAAACTTGGGAGAATGTAGTGTATACATTCAACCCATAATTATATCACTAAAACATGGGGTTATTTACTGTATGCTTGTGTGTAAACTGGCTGGCTTGGGGTTTGAATGTGATCCAAGATAACACATTGTGTGTGTTTTGTTGCTTTGTCTCTTTCTTGCATTAGATTGTTTCTCTCTGCCAAGAGGCTGCCCTGTGTGCCATGCACGAGAATCTCCAAGCTGAGTGTGTGACTTGGAGGCATTTTGAACAGGCTCTCAAGACCGTGAAGCCTAGAACAGATACGACAATGATTCAATCTTATGAACAGTACAGCAACATGAAGTGATCAAAATCAATCTTTATGTACTCTTGTGTTTAGTATATTGTGCGCATGCGCGGTATCCATCAACGCTAAGCTCCTTGCTAGCGCTTAGCGCTTTATTCTTCTTCTTTCTTGTGCTGGTTTGTCCATGTCCAACAAGTGCATGCCACCAAGCAGTATAGTAAGATGAGACGTTTACCCGCGCACGCCCTTGCATTCTGGTTGGTCATTGGTCAGTTCCTTCTGGGCGGGCGCGGGACTTTGGCGCGCGCGCGTGTGTGGTCAAAAATTATTATAAATTTTACCGCCATGTAAGTTCGACGTTCACCAACAAAGAGGAGATTGTCGCATGATAATGAAGTAAACTATTCCAATTTGCGATTAATCGACAAACAATCGTGAAACGAGATTCGCTCTCCAGACTACGTATCAAAAGTGTAACGTGAAGAAGACTGTTTACATAGAGCACACGTGAAATATTGTCAAAAGTGGCTACAGTGCTAAGCTGTTAACTCGAAGTTTGTGCTGTCACGTTCTAGCTGATGGAGGCGGTTCTCGAGTCGCTGAGATCCAGTGTCGGGGACCAAGAGTTTCTCCGTCTCACTCGCACAGCACTCAGGCTCGTGCAGAATCTCTTAAACGACCCCGCTCAGGAAAAATACAAGAAAATCCGAGCTGCTTCCAAGGTACGTATTAAAACTATCAAAAAATTATTACAGACTCGTCAATTATTTGTAGCTGTAAATTATAAACTTCATGCACGAACTGTCAGTTATTTCCACTATAATATGAAAGGAACCTTACTGTAGCTGTCCATACTCTGTGGTCGACCCACACAGGTAGCTACAGTAGAGTATCTGGTAGTTAGATAAGCTTCAAGCTGCTGCAAGCCATCTGTCCATAGCATGCTAGCTATCATAACCCCAGTAATTTGTATTGTGTAAACTTTGCAGTATGCAAGCAAACCGTGGATACCAGAACTCTTGCAAGCAATGGGCTTTCAACACCAGGTAAAATTAATTACTTTATTCAATGAGTGCCAATAATGTATTGTATACATGTGCATGTGTTGGACATGTGCACACACGGTATACATGTGCATGTGGTTCTACAACTTCCAGTAACATGTTTCATGTAGTGTGCATGTGTAGCAGTATAGTGTGGAGATTCGTAATGACTGGTGCCTTTGTTTGTAGTCTATTATAGTGTCAGATTCACTGAAACAATGGGATTGAAATTGAAATACAGTTGGTACAAGCTGAAAATGTCTAGCAGAATTGTCGAGGTACATTGCATTGTGGTCTAAGGTATAATCAACAGTACATAAGGAGGTGCATGTAAACATTGGCCTAATGTGCATACATGATTTAATATGGTCCTTATGAATGGATTGTGGCCATATATACACATTTTTGTGGTGGTCTAGCTAGCTTTCCTAAACAACGATCGGTGCTCATGTATCCTGCATTACTTCAGAGGTTTTCTTCTTTTGGCAGTTTCGTTTGTGCAAGTCTGGATTAGTAAGTGTGTAAGTACTCCCTTGTTAGAGGTAGTGCATTCACTGGAGGAGGATTTTTGAGAAGAGGAAACGGAGGGAGAGAGAGAGGAAAAGGCACTTGCATTAGTGGGGGTGGGGGGGCAATGGACGGACAAATATGCATGAATGTTGTTCGACAATCTAGAATGTTTACATGGTGAATCGTATTCATGGATGTGATAGTTTAGTCTGCCCTGAGCAAACAAAGATGAACCGCTTGATTACTCAACCTTGTAAATGTAAATGAGAATTTGCTTTGGACTAGAGTCTCTGTTTATTGATTTTCCAGTTGTGATAACATAACTTAAACTTGATTGTGAATAACTAATCAGAAATGCAAATCCATTCTCCCCGCTCTGCTAAAGGATGCAAGCATGTGCATATGTGTGTATAATAATTATCCCACATGTACAACCTGAAGTTGGAAGTGGCTACAAATTAAGAGTGTGGTTTCCAAGTGCTTGCATGTTCTCTAACAAGTTTAGAAGATTATAATTAGGTTACTCCAAACCCTATATAGCCCCAGGAGGCTGTGTATGTAGATAGCACACCTCACAGTGCCTTAAGAGGAGCACTTAAACAGTAGCATTAAAAATGCTGAATTGATGAATTTTTTTGGATTCCTTCAATCACCCCACTATTTTGACTCTCCAACTTTGAAGCATCGAAAACAGAAATACAGTTTGATTTTTGATAGCTACAATACTACAAATAGATTTATCTTCCACAACCAATCCCAAATCGAGGGGAAAACGTCCCAGTGCCTGCTCAGGCACTACATAGATGTAGGTGTCTTATACTATAAGCTGGCTTATCAAACTGAAAGCAGTGGGGTCACAAATGTTCTATTTTTATCTTGATATTCTCTGTTCTAGGGAGAGGATTACATCATTGATCATGCGTTAGCCTCTGTTGAAAATCTCCGAGAGAAGAAGTCCAAGCTTGTTGCCTCTCGCAAAGCCACAGGGTCAATCATTGGCTGGGATATACCTGCTTCTTGTCTCAAGTTTTCTGCTGTTCTTGGAAAAGGACGATTTGGTGACATTTTTATTGGACAGATGGATGGACGAGAGGTGCTAGTGAAGGTCTTACAGCCAGACTGTGGCACAGAAGGAAAATTTGCTTTTGATAGGGAGCTGGAGATTTTAAGGTGAGGAAAAGAGAAGAAAGAGAGGAGATGGAGAGAGAGAGAGAGAGAGAGATTGGGAGATAGGGTTTGTCACAGGTTGTATTGGGTTTGTTGACATTGGTTACTGCTTCCTGTCCTCTTCACCTCACAGCAAAGTGAATCACTCCAACATCACCCAGCTGCTTGCTGTAACCCTCACCTCTGAGCCCACAACACTCATTTTGGTTAGCCGTTTACAGCACTCTTCACCCCTTGTATCATCTATGTACTTCCTCTCTCTTCTCCTCCCTCTCTCTCTCCTCTCTTGACATGTGTGTATCATTCCTGGTACATGTAGGTATAATATTATGTACATGCTATAACATCACATGTATGCATGTCACAGTGTATATAAACATATGTACAGGATTAATGCAAACACACACACACATACACACACACACATATACACACACACAGGAGCATGTATCCCAGCGTCTCCTTGATGTCCTACACAGCAGCGAAGTCTCAGAGACTGAGGTGGTCACCTATGCCAAACAGGTTGCAGCTGCCATGCACTACCTCCACCATAAGCTGGATGTGCTTCACTGTGATTTGGCTGCAAGAAATATATCCTATTTCTGCTTTACGTAGTCCTGATTTCAGGGTAGGGATTGTGAGCAGTTCTTAGCCTTGTCCTCAGGCTCCTCCCAGCAGCGTGTAACATTGAAAAGCTGGGGGAGGACAGGACCAGGCTACCAGGATAAGCCTGCAAGGCTGTTTAACTAACCTAGGGGTCGTGATTAATGTGCACCTGCAACCAATTTGGCTCCTAGCAACAAGTGAGAATTGACCACTAATGAGATCATGCCTAGCATAGTAACTGGATTGTGGAGGCCTAATTTTTTCTTCCACACATGGGGAGCTCATGGTAAGGGTGTGCACTGCACAAGGCCAGCCTACAATTATGGCCTAGTCCTCAGCTTAGACCACTAGCACTGAGTGGAGTTGTCATGGATTCTTTCTGCAAGTTGTGCCAGTCACCAAACCTCATGTGATATGCTCATTCATTTCCCCTGAGAGTGTGGTGCTATCTGGCCTCAGGCAAACAATACCCTCTTAACAATGCTTAATTGATCCAATCTGTACTTGTCACCAACAGTCCCCCATTCACTATCACTGTGGTCTAGCTAGTTTGTAGGGGTTTGTCTTGGAATTTGTTGCTAATCTTTTGACCAGATGCTCTGGTCATCATACATTCATAGCAGCGTGAGTATAGTCCTAATAAAAAAAAATCGATAACGAGTTCAAAAAAACTTTATCATCATTACTGAGTAAGACTTCAAACTTTTTTGATTTTCTATTTTTTTCCTTGACTGAACATGTTTACCTCTTGGTTGATAAGGAGGGAAACCTACGACTGACCGGATTCGGAGCAGGGCGATTTGAAGGATCCGCCAATCCCAAATTTCAGTCATCCGGGAACGCGATGCTTCCCCCCAACATGAGATGGATGGCCCCTGAAGTGCTGAAAGATGACTATTATTCCAAACATTCTGATGTCTGGTGAGACAGCATGACATTCTCTCAAATTTAGTGGAAGCAATTCTCCCGAGAATATCTTTTTTTAGTTGTATATTTATCCTAATGCCATAGTAACCGCTATATATTATAGTACTTGCATTGTCAAGTTAATTTCCTGCAGCTTAACAAATCTTGCAAGCACAGAATTATTATTTCTGATTTTCGATTTTCCTCTCCCCTTGCCTGTGTTTGTTGGTTAATTAGATACAATAGGTATAATCACTTCCTGCATGAAAGCTAGTATCTGACTACATCAATAATGCTTGCACAATCTACATACATTGTGTTCCCACGAACTTTATCTGGTGTGCACTACCTACCTGGCACTATATCTCTGTCTTCGATCAGTGTCTACGATCTCCATGAGCTCACTTTGTGGTTTTCACTACCTTCCCTTTAAAGCCGACTCCAAGAAGCCACTGCACTAACCAAGGTGGCCATGTGTCCATGTACCTCTCTGGCCAGAGATAGCTACTACTGTGGTGGGCCTAGGGTCACACCAAACCAACGCTCAGATATAACTTTACATAGCTATCATGCCTTATGTGCACACAACGCCCCATGTTTGAGATAAATGAACTTGTTGGCATACTTTAGGTATCCACAATGTCACTTGGTGATGGTTGATAACATTCCTGCTGGTAGTTGTGTGTTCTTAAGAGTTCTATAATCTAGTTGTGAATATTGTACTAACAAGGGTGGCGCTTTCTTTGTTGTGATTTGTTGTGATATGACCGTACGCTCGATCTCTTGTTCACACACCCTCTGCATGCCTGAAATTGATTAATTAAGCTTCCCACCCCTCTCTCCTCATGCTCCCTCTCTCTCTCTCTCTCTCTCTCTCTCTCTCTCTCTCTCTCCTTCAGGTCTTATGGAGTGGTGTTGTACGAACTTGTGACAGGTGGTTCTGTACCTTATGCCACTCTGAGTAGTAGTGAGGTATGTCCCTGCTGTGTAGAGTACATGCAGCACACCATACCTACATGTAGCTGGTGGGTTTGTGGAAGGAAGGGCGTGTACACAGTAGTTACATGTCAATGTGCCTTTCCTGTCAGTGAGTACTACCAACCTGGAACAAATAGGCGTACATGTTGTAGCACAGCAAATCTCGTGCACCCCAATTAAGGTCTTGCAACTAGGTATTTTGTTGGCCCATGACCCTTTCATCATTAGCCTACCTAGCTATATATGGTCATCCACACTCCTCCAGTAACCAGCAATTTGCCTATAGAACTATTAGTAGCCAACAAATACACACACAACACAGGTACAGACACACACAGAAACATAGGCACACACAAATGTAACTGTTTTCCCCCTCTCTCTCCCTCTCTCTCTCTCTCTTTCTTATTGACAGGTGAAGGTAAAGGTTTTGGAGGGCTATCGTCTTCCCCAGCCTTATGGCTGCTCAGACGAGGCCTATGCACTGATGATGAAGTGCTGGGCTCGGCGAGCGACGGAGAGACCTAACTTTGGAGCTATCATCAAGAACCACCTTGACCCACTAGCAGCCAAACTATCCAGGTATGCATGTGACTGACCCCCTGAGGCATGGACAATTTAATGGCGTGTTTGACTAGCAGCCTGTGTGCTTGGGATTGCCATGAACTGATCGACAATAAAACCCCTCTGTGTGAAATTAAAAGACACTTCTTTAGTTAGGATGCTGTCTAGGATCCCACTTCAATAGAGGATACCTGAAGTGAGGACTCCAGACTTCAATCAAGACTTTTCAGTTATCCTGGGGGCGTCCATACTTATAACAAAACATACAGCTCTATTCCTAGATTCCAACTGTCTTTACAATTTCTCTGAATCGTTTTTGTTCCACTTTTCATTATGTAGTAATGCTTAGAAATTAATTAATTTTATGCATTCCAGCTGCTTTTGTTTCAAGCATGCATGACGTGCATACAGCCCACCAGTGGTTGCTATAGTTACTGTTTATATCTCAGGTTTCAGTATAAGTTAATTAGGCTGTGTTTGTTGTAAGGCCTTAGAAGTGGTGCTGGTAATACTTGGATGATTTTTGGTTTGATCATTTTGACCACGTCTTCTTGTTTGTAACTATGTTTTCCTATTTATGACCACAGTGGAGAGCCAAGGTCTGCTACTACCCCTTCTGAAGAGGGAGGGGAGCACAAGAGGTGAGAGAAAGGAGGAGAGAAGAAAGGGAGAGAGAGAGGGAGAAAGAGGGGGGGGGGAGGAGAGGGAATAGAGCAAATAAACCTGTTTGTATACTTGTGAAGTGCACTGTGAAAGACGAAAAATAAACTTGTTCCGCACACTGCACACTCTTTCTTTTTCACACAATAGCCTCTCCTCCAAATCGATAAAGAAGTCCAAGATCAAGGAACCCTCCTACCAAACAGTGGCCAGCAAAGGAGGTGGCTTGGTGCGTGTCTATACGGCAACAGTGTCCCCTCTTGAGCATCGAGTCGTCGTTGTGTGCAATAAGAAGAGCTCTGTCTCTGAGGTGGTCGCTACGGCGCTGGCGAAGTGTGGCAAGTACGACCTTGACCCCAAGAGGTAGGTGTGTGTGTGTGTTACGTGTCTGTGTGTGTGTGTGAATAATACGTCACATGATGTTCAGTGTTGCTAAGTAACATAGGTGGGAACCTCTCTGTTATAGACCATAGAATATAGTGTTTATGTATTATCAATAAACAGTTGCTTCGATCGGCTACAAGTTCAATATTGTAGTTGGGAATTTGAATAACATGTCCATAGGTGTCCTTTTTAAGAGCAGGTCCTCCTACTGTTTTGTGGTATTATAATTTTGGGACTTTGCGTAGTAGATCTGTCCCAAGGATAGCATCATATGAAATCCATAGGTGTCCTGTTAGAGAAGTTCCTTTGCAGATTTGGAATTATTATCAAGAGAGAATGCTGCTGGACAAGAGTACATGTATAATTATATGTACCTATATTATGGTCCATGGTACTATAAAGAGGCTTGTTAATGTCATGTAGGATAGAGCTCTGTTTAAATCAACCACTGTGGTCCATCAGTGAGTTGAGACGTTTTCAGTTTTTGTGTCATATGTATGTACAAATAAGGCTGACCTGGGCAGTTAGATGTAGCAATGTGATAACTAATTTCCCACAGAAAATCTAATTATAGGTGTATCGTCTGTTTGTGATCAATGCACACGTTGACCAGTTGACCAGTTTCCCTGTTGTGCATTTGCCATGGCTGTCAAGAGTTTCAAGTGTCGTATACTATAGCACATAAGAAGTTGTGGTCCCAAATCTGCTAGGGCTGTAGGTCCCTCTATAAAATAATATTGTAATATTTGTATCATAATTGATAGCATGTAGCAGTCACTCTATGTCAAGATGGCCATACAATCGA
>OZ219961.1:0-92500 GCA_964291365.2 Stappiaceae bacterium | reverse complement strand
CTCCGCCCAATGATGAGCAAGAAACTCGGCACAAACCCTGATCTCACTGGTATGGCACGTCATACGTTTTGAGCTCTAGAGAGTTCTCAGCAGAATAGTGGCTCCGTGTATGCCTTCTGTTATTTTGATTTGTTGGTGTGAACAGTTTTTGGTGGTAAAAAAGCACCTAAATGATGCACCTTAGTGACTTACATGTAGGTGGGAGCCCTAAATTGGACGAATATTAATATAGTTTTGAGAAATTCTATAATGTATAGCTCACCAAATTTACTTTCTTGCTGAAAGGGAAAGCAGTCTGAAAGATGCCTGGTTCAAACCAAACTTTAATATTACTTTCATGTAGGTAGCCTTGGAAATTGAATCATATAAGCACCTCTAATTCTTTCTGCTCAGGTACCTTTGCTGCCGTGGACTATGGTAAGCACTGGACTGTGTTGAGAAGTTCTGGACTGGTGCAGTGTCTTGTCGATGGAAAACCGGAGACCATCTTCAACTTTGCCAAGTGCCAGAAGGTCAAAGTTCATAACCCCAAGGAGATGAAGGAAGGCTCAGACTACTGCTTCGAGATTGACACTGCTGATAGTCGATTCGCCCTGAAAGCTGAGCTTCCCACGGATCATTTTGATTGGGTGATTGCTATCGAGCAGATCTTGAAACAGCTGAAGAAAGAGAAGCTTTTACAGGGACACCGCAAGAGAGAGAGCAGTTATATTGCTCTGAAACGGCTTCTTCTCTCGGAGGGACAGAGGGGAGTGGGAGGAGGAGGAGGGAACTCACAACTCTACTGTCTTCCACGAGCATTTGATGACATGGACGACATCTATGATCCTCCAAAGAAGCCGGAGCCACCTCCCCCTCCAGCTGCAGGTGTCGTGAAAAGGGAGCATAAACGCTCAGAACTTCTGAGGCTCTCTTCCAATGGTGTAGGATTGGAAGAAGAGAAGAATATTGGAAGGATTGAGGAGGAAGAGGATAAGGAGAACGTTATTCCTCTCCCCCCAAAGGACTACCTCCCTCCTCCCCTCCCGCCTCGTAACGATGCTCCACCCCCTCTCCCACCAAAGGGGAGAACCCTCTCATTGTCCAGGAAATCCCCTCCGGGACACCTTCCCCTCGACATTCGCCCGAGTAGCGTTGCTAGCACAGGCAGTGGTCAATCAGATCCAGGCAATGATTACGTCATGATGATGTCATCCCAGCAGGCTCATTCCTCCGGTAGCCAGACACCCACCACTCCCTACGGTAGTCTTGGAAACAATTCAATCATTAGCCAACCGATAACTATTCCAAATCGTCGGACGACTACTTCCAAGCGCTCTGCCCTTCTTCGTGGTGACTCAGAGTCCTCGAGCATCACAAGTAGTCCACCACAGTCGTACGGTAACTCGCTACGTGAAGGTATTGAGATGCCTTCTCCCTTTCACTCGTCGCATGGCTATTCCGTCTCAAGCAGCATGCACTCTCTCCACCGACAAAACTCCATTACTAGCTTAGGATCATCGTACGGCAAACAAGGACTCACCTCACCTTTGCCAGTACAAAGAGAGTTCTCTTCTGGGTACAACTCACCTCTCCTGGACATGAGCCCTTCTCCAGGGCTTAAGAGGTCCCAATCGCATTGCTATCGAATCAACGGGACGGCAAAGCGTCTGCCAATGACTGGGAATGGGTCTCACTCTATAGCAACAGGACATCCAGAAAGTGGGCCAAGCAAGAGTGATGGAATGATGGTGTCAGAGGTTCAGAACCACTTTCATCATAACCACCATCATCATCAGCAGCTGTGTAGTCAGATAAGTAATGGTGCTACCAGCAGGCATATGATTGGTATTCCTCACACATGGTCCATGGAGTCTGATGGATATGGATCCAGTAACTCGTCAACTGAAGATCTGTCACAGGTACTGGAATCTTGTTAGAGTTTTAGATCTTCCCAGGGAAGTCACTTAAGAGCAGTATAGTGGCGCAGTGGCGCAGTGCCGCGCTTAAAAAGCCTTTTTACAATTGGTGTGGTTTTAAAAAGCCACAAATGTCCCTTGATGTTTAACCACAGCACTGCTCTTCAATTTTCTTCTGATGACTTCCCTGTCTGCCCCTGTGATAGTTTTAATTTACAAGCAGCTGCTGTGACAGTATTGTAATACTTGCATGTACCATAGTATCCCAGGCAAGTGATATGTACATGTTGATCTAAGTATTCTCTCTCTCCCTCCCCTCCCTCCCTCTCTCTGTTTCTTTCTCCCCTTCTCTTTCCCCTTCATAGCTTCCTCCTGGCTGGGAAAGGGGCTACAGTGAGAGTAATGATCGTTATTTCTTCTTCAATTCTCGTACTGGTGCCAGTACGTGGAGCATCCAGGAAGTTTATGTACAGTGCGGCATACCCCTCAGCAAGGTAAACAACACACACTATGACTCATAGATAACTAGATCATGATCACTTGTTTACATACCAAAATTACCACATATTTGGGTGATTATGTCATCATGTTGCATCGTGATTACATTAGTACCTCATAATGACATCATTGCAGACGGAGGAGGACTCTAAACCAGGCGAGGGTTGGAAGCTGGTGAGAATGGATGATGGACGTATCTATTACTATCACCAGGTCACACGACAAACCACATGGAATGTTGCTGAAACATGGGCACACTAGAGAATACACTCGTGACATTAAGATTTTTTTTTCGTTCATGATCATCCTCTGACCTCCCTGTCTCCTTGCCGTAGGTTAGCTAGTCCACCCATCACTATGTTTTGATTCCTGCTATAACAGTACTACCATTACTATACCATAAACATAAACATGATTATTACTGATGTCACCAGATAGTAAGTATGGTTTTATCTTTTCCAGCTATTATATTATGTGCAGTGTACGTTAAACACTATTTCTGTTGTGCATTTTTATATTGGACGTTGCATACCAAACACAGCAGATAATTATTGTCTCTTGTAAAACGTGCTTGTAGGCTATAAAATTGTGTACTGTGTTTATAGTGTCGCTTTGAAACCTAATGACATGGCAAATTTGGCAATTGTTTAGGGAGTACTTTGTTAATATTATGTCAGCAAGGATAATGCACTCTGTGTGTGCTTGCATGTATACGGGAAGTATTACAGATGTGTGCCCTAAATGGACGGTGAACATAATATAATATGGGTCAAAGTACAAGTTGACCACTAATGCATTACAACTTTGTGTCAGCCATTTAGTTTATATAGTACGTAACATAATATGTATGACACTGTATAGTAAGTATCTATATATATGTATGAGTACCTGTGGACATTAACTTTGCTAATGCACGGGAGTATAGTGCAGACACAACTGTTTTCCATTTGCCATAGCAACCTGATCACCTGTAGTACTACATGTGGCCTATTACAGCTAGCTAGTAGCCCCACATCCCCAGGCCCATTCCCATATGGGTCATATTGCATACAGAAGGAATAGGCTACTAATATAGCTAGCCTAAGCTTGTTTCTTTGAAAGATTGTTTAAGCTGGAATCACTGCAGTAGAGTCTTTCTATACCAAAGAAAGAACAGATACCTCAATATATATTGATATCTAGAAAGAAAGAACAGATACCTCAATATATATTGATATCTAGAAAGAAAGAACAGATACCTCAATATATATTGATATCTAGACCCTCAAAGTGAAACTGGCAGAGTAATTAAGTCCCATACGGTAATGTCACAGTGAAAGCAAAATAATGGACAGCTCCCAGTCCGTACTATGAAAGCACGAAAACGAAACATCATTCAATATTTAAATGTTAAAAATATCATTATCAAATCACAAGCATGGTCATGTAATTATTTACATGATTAACACATTACACTATATGCATTATAACGTGATGAATCAAGGTCCTGTTTAGTGTTTAGCTATGCATAAGGCCACTGTACTCTCCATTAGCGACACTGTTGATCCTGTCAAACAACACATGTAGCCACTTGGCATAGAGTGTGAGACTAGACACTGAACCTTGAACCCAGTTTTTGAAAACATGTGCAGCTGCCGAGTCAGCACAGACCACACACACACATACACACACACACACTACTCATGCACACATATATGTAATGTCATGTACACACACACACCACGTGACTACACACATCCATTATACATCATGGTTATGGCACTGACACGTACGATAGACCAAGTTTGCTTTCAACTTCAAATTTATGCAAGTATGTCACGTACTAAAAGGGAAATTGCCGGTGCATGCATGATCCTGGACTTTGGTTGCTAGCTGTGGTATATGCCATTCTCACCACCAGTCCGGAGTCATAATTATATAGCATAGTACGTGGCCTAGCTAATCCAATCATGCAGCCAGTTCGCAGGCATCTGGCTCTTTCCTTTATAATACAAGTAGCTAGAAGAGATTGAAGTGATGAGATACATGTATATATATGTGGTGTCAGATACTTAATTAACTTATAAATCATTTTCAAAAGCATACCAGTACGTACGTACACAATAATGTAGCTAGCTAGCAGGGTCCAAGCTGTATGCATATGCATAATTATACATATACAGCATATGCATATGCATGAGTACAGTGGGAAGCATTTTGTAGGCGGCTTGACACACCTCAGTGCATGTATATGTGAACAGCTCCCATACAAGACCACTGCTATATATTTGTGTACGTACGTATACAAACTTGACATCATATTGTCAGTGGGTTTGATGTTAGGTATATGCCTTGTTGCCATGGTTATGGATCAAGATATGGGAGGGCGGATGATACAGTACCGTCAGGGAAGTAGTTGCGTAATCTGGAACTGACTTTAAATAGAAAGCACATACTAGCTCCTAACCTAACATGGGATTATTGCTGACGTCAGAGTCAATGAATGAGTTGCTGAGTCACTAGGTGAATCTGTACACAAGTAAAGCTACAGTGTGTGTAATAGTATACAGCATTCACACCCATATATTGGTTTCTGCATCTCACACCTCACTAGTTCTGAGTTGTTGTACACAACCACAGTGTGTGCACTGGTGGGGACTCCACCCATCATGAATATCATTATCACTACCCAATCAACACCCAGAAGGTGGCACATGTGACAGCCACCTGACCCCTGAGTGACCTCCACCTCCTGCCAGTACATGTAGCATGTTTGTACCTGAACAAAAGAAACTTTGTACCCTGCGTACTCCACATGGAATTCGTGGTAAACACATTTTAGGACACCTAGTTTCCCTGAGCACTAAACAAGCCGCTCTAATATACCTGTAGCTTCGTTCCCAGGCTTTTCACGCGTATAAAGGCTCTAGCTAGGAATACGGTCACCCCACTTTCTTTTTTCTATTGAGATACCTCAAGCTGGCCCCACCTGAGACAACAGCATACTTATTTATAGTAGCTATCAATTTACACTTAACGGGTGTCAACGATCATGTCACACTCTCAACTAAAATCGTCTACCACTCCAGTGCCAGTCCATTAAATTTTATGAACACACCAACGGGGTTGTAGGTGCTAACTAGGTACATTGATGGCTGGCATTGTTGGCCTGTTAACATGTCAACTAGCATTTCCCACTTCAGCAGAAATTGGGCTAGTCAGTTGCAGAGTTGCAACATTGAAAGGATGATGTAACATTCAGGTGTTTCCTTTCGAAATTTCCCTGAACTTGCATCCCAAAAATAGTAACAAAAGATGATCGGACAGATTTTTTTATTTAGGGAAACTGTGCTGTATTGGTTAATTGCAACATGAGATTACAAGTCACATAGGTACTTACTTTTAAATGCGAGTCAGCTTATGAAAAGGAAAAAAAAAACTGCTGTAGTTGTATACTGTGAGATAGCCATACGTCATACATAACAAAAAAACTAAATCAAATCGCACACATGGACAGACATACACAAGGATTAGCAACAAAAAATATGGCGACAATCAAATACGGATAAAGATTAAGTCCGGCAACACATAATTATTATGAACACAAAAAAATGAAGTAACGTCTGAAAGTAGCAATATAGGATTTATCTTCTGATATATATATATATACATGTTGTACTTGACTGTAGATTAATATGAAGTACACACAAACAAATAACATTTTTTAAACTGAACATAGTTTCAGATCAGTCTCTGCAAAAAAAAATGACTTTTTGGCACAATCACGTGTGTGGTACGTACACACTCACACAACAAACACAGGGGGAACTAGACTGATATTATATACTTAATACATATTTAAATGGTACTGAAACATGAATAACATACGAAAGCACACACACGACACACATGACATGACATTGTGTATACGTAGGCCATATGAGAAAATAGTGGCGGAAACACATACGTACGATTGTGCCAGACAATGCAAATGTTTGATCCGATTGCAAAAACCAACAAAAGAAACGGACATACATGAACAGCAAAGAGCAAGCAAGCGAATACACACACATTATGACTTGGCTCTAACCTCTTCGCTTCTTATACGACCGCAGAGCCCTTGGCTCCAGCTTGAGCTGCTAAAAGTTGCTGACGCAGCTGTCTTACTTTCTCCTCCTGTAGCCGAATCTCTGAGTCTGAGACAAACTTTGATCCGCCAACATTGTCGCTTGTATCCATGTTCATTATGGTGGGTCCATTGGAGACCATCGATGCGGAAACACTGGCACTTCCGAAGGGATTTGTCGATGCAGCACCTGCTGTAAGAGAAACTTTTATGTTGGACACATGACCTTGCTGGTTACTGCTTCCACTAGAGTATTGAATATGACCACTGCTAAGTTTACCCCCAACCCCGTCTTGAGAGGGTAATCTGCCATTTCCAACGGCTGCCATTCCAATACTGCTCACACTTCCAACTGCTGTTGAATTTACTGCACTTGTCGTGGTTCTACCACTGGTAACAGTCAACCCGACGGAGCCACCATGTTGTGGCTTTTGTTGTAACTGTTGCTGACGTAAAAGGTTTGAGAGAGAGGCACCAGTCAGCACTACCCCAGACTGAGAAAGTAAGGCAGCAGGCGATGATGCTAACTGTTTCTGAGTCTTGAGCGTCTGTATGAGACTCTGAGCTGCAGTTGTGCTTATACCACTCACAGTACTGCCGCTCTGCAAGCCGGTTTGAGACGTTATGAAGCCGACTTTTTTCTGTTGTTGCTTTATCAAGCTCTGTATCACAGGTGAGTTTTGTACAGCATTAGTAGGGTGAGCGTTCAAATCGTTACTGTTTACCCCAGCTGAACCAGTAGTAGTAGCCCCAGCTCCTACGCCATCGGGAAGGGCACCTGTACCACAAACACTTAGGCCGTTCTGTGGCTTGTTCACAGCAACCACGATCTCCAAACCAGTCTCGTGATTACAAGGCTTGACCCCAACCAGCCGATTTTCCCACATGGCTGGCACGACGAGTTCTGCAGCTCCAGGCGCCACCAGTGTCGTTACTTGTTGGGGAGGCTTTGAAGCTTCCAGAGGCTTAGCTTGACCAATTGGGTGTGTGGGAAGGGGGAGCGGTGCAGACATGACATCATTTTTCAATTCGTCATCGGTTGGTGGTGCCACCCAGATCACAGGAAGCTTTATCACACCACATGTACGACGAATGGGACCAGAAGGTCGTAGTGGGTTGTTTGTCAGCGGACGCACAAGGGGCACTTGTTTGTTGAGCTGTTCGATGTTCTTTTTTGCTGATCTGTCGCGAGCTCTTCTCCTTTGGCTGCCATCTCCGGGAGTACCAGCTCGGCTAAAGTCAAAACATCCCAGGTCAGCAGTTTCCCCAAGAAATCTGGCAATCTGTGGTTTTGATCGGAATTTTTTTCCACAAGGGCTGTGAAGAGAGTGTGTGTGTGTGTGTGTATGTGTGTGTGTATGTGCGTGGGTGTGTGTGTGTGTGTGTGTGTGTGTGAGGAGAGAGAGAGAGAGAATAGTAAAGAGAATGTTATAACAGCCGTAAACAAAGGAATGTGGGCAGAAGAACAAACATGTCCATAATCGTGGGAACAGAACGAGGGAAGGGATATTGCATCACATACATGTGTACGATACGAGCTATGAGTACACATGTAGTCACACACACACAAAGTACACACATATACACCAATAACTATGATGTCATTAATTAGTCACACATCCAACAACACACATATGCGGTCGTTGCTGTCATACCAGGAATCTCCCAATATTTTATCACTTAACGAACGTCTCGTCCCGTCTAAAGACGATCGTTAGAATACACACACCACCCCTAAACAACTCCAAAGATAGCTCACACAAAACTCACCTATAATAATAGATGTCAGTTTTGCCGGCTGATTGTCCATTCTTTCGCACAACGACCTCCCTTCGCCAGCCGGGAGGCAAACCTTTTATCTTGATAGGTAGCTCTGGGTGTGCTTCACTGGATGACATGCTAGTCACTCTCCTGGGTCAGAAATCACGATATTCAGACTGTGGTTCACAAACCGCCCCCCTAATGGGCTGGTCGTAATTGGTACTTCTAATTCAAAAGAGCTTTAACAAGTAGCTGGACCACTGGACACACTTGGAGGTCTTTCGAATTCACAATAAGCGGTAGACACTGCGTAGCTCTGTTTTTCCGAATTTATAAACGGGTGTTTCGGAGTGGACGTTCCCTCTGCCTCTTTACGCTCGAGCAGACTTGATCGGGACCCTGTCGACAAAGGCCGTGGACCGTGGGAATGAGACATTAGGTCCGTACATTTGTATCATATCAGCTATTTGCTCACGTGAACGGCGCATTTCACAATTCGGTTAATTAGAATTTTAGGCGTGAAAAAATAATCCTTTTCGGATAATTAGAGAAATTTCAGTTGCGCAGCAGCTGCTTTTAGGTGGAGCTGGGTGGCTCTAAGTTCTTTTGCAAACTTTGACAATGACTTCACAAGCCTATCTTCCTTTCCGAGGCTTATCTGGATGGTTTTCGTGTAGCATCAGCCCTGCACTCGCACAACTGTGGGGTAAGGACCCACAAATAATTTTCCAACCTCGTATTTGCTGTGTATGATGCAATAGTCTTGTATCATAATTTGTGGATTGCATGTGTGTAATACTGCACACAGACAGTTATGGGGGGACTCTTGCTGGAGAAGATGAGGCCAGCTATCTTTTCAGTGATGATGCAACCGCAAAAGATACCATTAGGTATGTTGCACGATACATTTTGTATTTAGTATGTCTGCAAACACAACATCAAATAGCTGTGGGGTACTTTTGGTATCTCACCGAATATTAGCAGCATTACGTCATTTGTAGCATATAAGTTGATCAATGCCATGATTGCGATAATAATATTATTCTGTGTCATACACACATGATGTACATGTGTACCACACAAACACAACAAACGTTGGTCGTAGTCATAGCTTTCTTGCCGATATCAGAAGTTGCTTACAGAAGCAGTTGATGCTATGGCTCTTGTAATTGCATTAAAATTCTACAGCACACTTGAAATTAGATTAAAAACCCTAGTATTGAGTCTCATTACTAAAGCCTCATACATACTAGCCCTATTGGATATAGCATGTTGGAGATTCGATTCTGGAAGTGGTGCACATAAATGCCGTGGCACTAGTAATTGTATTAAAACCTTACCAAGAGTCATTGCTAATAATACAACAATGCCGTGCACAATATTCATACGACAGGGTGTGTGTGATTCCGATACATGTATCTACGATAACTGTCTATGCTGTGACCTAGTATCGAGTCTTCACTAAAATGCACAAAATGTATAGCATACGTAGGAGATTCTGGAAATGATCTATGCTATGGCTACAGTAACTACATATATTCTGCTGATTCATCAAATTATAGACTAAAGTCCCCACACACATTGCATTCACATGAAAGGGTGTACGAGACGCAACAAGATGTAGCAGTGTTCCAGTCTTCGTGGATACACGAAGTCATCCTGCACAGGTGCAGCGTCCACGATGTGCCCCTAGGGCAGCACCTTCTCCTGCCGCACTACCTCGTGGGTCCGAGGGATCGTGGCAGCCCACAGCCAGCCAGCTCCACATCGCTACAACCCACAGAAAGCCGTGTAAGTGTGAACCACTTTATTGATATGTACATGTATGTGATTTTTGGGAACAGCTGTTTAAATGTAATGTTGTGGACTTCTGATAAATCTCATTATTTTCGTTTAATGCATTGCTATGAATGTTGTCATTGTAATAATGTTTGTGTAAGGGATTTCATGTAGCATCTTAAATAAATATTATTGTGGTTTACCTTGAGTAATTTTAGGGAGACCTGTTGACCAATGCTGAGAACGAATGGAAGAATTCACGAGAATCACAACAACAACACCACCGTCATCCAAGCAACAACCCTAAGCCCTGCTCTACTAGTAGTACTATTAGTAGTGCTAATAACGGGAATGTTATCGGTGTACATTCGCTGTCCGAGAGTGCTTCAGTGATGTTTGCAGAGTATAATGCAACTTGGGATGAGCTGGAGAGCCGACTAAGGAGTACCAATCTGAAGGGTACGTCACTAGCCTCGTCCCCAGGAGCCCATTCCCAGCTTTTCTCTTGTGCATGCAACTTTGAAAAGCTAGGAGAGAGGGCCTGGGGACAAGGCTAGTAAGTCGTGATGAATGGACTGATTGTATACATGTGTATTTCAGGATTCTGCCCAAAACTATCTGAGTGGTGGCTTCAATCCCTGGTTCTAAGCTTTTAGTCAGAATGTAATAAAAGTAATTCGCTTGTGGGTGGTCAAAGAGGCTGAGTGGTGGTGGTTGGGGCAGACTGCCTCCGACCAGTATGGGTAGAACCCTGATATTTATGTTTCCTCCTTAGTTTGTGTACCTGCATGTTTTATATGAAAGTGAAGTTGAGAAAACCCTGTAGATCCACTTGTACATGTACATGTACATGTAGCTTTCACTATATTAATATTGAAACCTATAGAGCAGAGCTGTTATGTTTTCTTATGTAGCCGAAGCACCAACTAAGATTACCACTCCAGTGTTAAGTGAGTGCACTAAGATTGCCATCTAGAAAGTTCAAACCAAGCCTATCTTAAATACTGTATTATAGCAGGAAATTTTCTTTTGTACATTAGTGCCCAAGTGTGAAAATTGCACCAAATAACAATTTACCGTAATATAGTGGAAGATTGTCACGGACAAAAGAATACTATGTAGCTATGCTTGCTTGCTAAGGTGTAATTTTCACACTTGGAAGTAATCCACAATTGAACATTTCCTTCTAGGCTTGTTTCTATAAGGCAGCGAGAACTTGGGTAAATAATTTTACCCTGGGCCACTGTCATTAGTTATTGATTTACAGATATTGCAGACGCAGTACAGGTGCCTTGTGTGGCTAATGCCTGCCTTGTCGACTTCAACACTTCTCAGCCGGAGTTCAAGATCAGAAGAGTATGACAAACCTTCATTCATACCCTCCCTACCCCCTACCTCAATCAACAATAAATTATCCTTTCATGCAGACTATTCTTGTATTCAGAACAGTACCTGAACCCCCCCTCCCCTTCACAATCTGGTCATATAACATAGATATACAGTTTATCATGCCCCTTCCTCTTTTTGTTCCTGATTTATCATTCAATAGGGAAAGGGGATACCCAAGTTCTATTGTTATCCTCACACAGTGTAGCTATTTCAGAGATTGCATAACAGAATACAGGAATGGGGAAATTGTAGGATAAGTGCAGTTTGAATCCCCTGTCAATTTCAAAATTCCCTTATGCACATTAACTAGCAAGGGGAAATTTTCTACATTGAGCTGGGAGTCTCCCCCTACAAGTAGTTGAGACATACTTATTGTTTGGGAAAATTGGGATCCTCCCTATTAACTCCCTTATGCACATTACAGGGGAAATTGTAGGGACAAAGGTTGAGCTGGTGCATGATTTCTGATGTCTCCCACCCAAAAATCCCTCACATTGTGTGTTTGACTGATTATGGAGAATCATATTATTTAGATGACACTGTCTACTATGTTCATTGGCTGGACTTTCAATGTTGCTGACCCAGCCAGCAACGTACTCTTATTCACAAACTATTAAGTCTCTCATTCCAGCTTACGTGCATGTATTTCTTCTTATAGGTAATGTGTAAGTGGTATCTAAAACATACCCACTCTTGATGATCACCATACACTGTTGTGGACTTGTGGGACCAAATTTCTTGGAAAAAAAGAACTATAGTCTTGTACCCAGGCTCTTCCCACCTTTTCAACATTACACAAGACAACTAGAACTACCACACCTGCTTAAGTGATTTGCTAAACTGATTTTATACATGCACTTCCTGCACGCACAAGCCTCGCTATGGAAACTTTCACAATCTCTCGAAATGTAGAGCATGTCTTGTCTTGAAGGAAGTGATTTACAATACATGACAGCCAAAGTATGATTACACAGAAGCTTTGTATGGATATGCCTTAAAATTACACAGTTTCTTCTTGTCCTTGGAATAGTGTAGCTTCTTGAAGCAGTCCTTACAGAAGAAGCAGGGGCTCTCTGGGGCCAGGTCATCATCCTCTGTCACCCACTGAACAGCCTGGTAGTTACAGACCGAGCAAAGACGATGCTTCACCTTGTGCTTGTAGACTAGCACGGGATAGTCTTCCCTGACTGGATGATCAACAGATGGGTTGTACAGTCTGTAATGTAAGTATGCCACATTTAAAGTTAAAGACACAGTGACCCCTCCCCCCTCCCCCCAGCCACCTCATCTCTATATTTTTGCTATATTCCTTCCTCTTAAAATAGAAAACAGAAACTTGAGTATGTTGCCTAGACTTGATATTTTTTTGTATCCATGTGGTCTGTATCGATTTTTTGGGGATTAAGGTCCAAAGTGCACTATTAAAGTAGTGCAGACATCATAATTGGCATGTGTACAGACACTACACTGGATCAATCCAATTAGACAACTAGATTTTTAAAATTAAAGTCCTCTTGCACCCCTTAGGTCTACTAAAGCGAACCCTTGTTGTGGCTGGTAACAGGACATTGACATTACCTGAGGTCCGAAAATACCAGCAGGTGTTCACAGTTGCCATGGTGATTGTAGACATAGGGGTAGCCCAGACGAACCCTCAGCTGTTCGAATTTGACCATGGCCATGTCATCTTGGGTCAACTGGTTCTCCGAGTGGGAAGAAGAGGTGTCTTGACGGCGACGCTGGAACTCAGTCCAGGAAATAATTTCCCTGTAAAGGTGTATGGATGATTCTGATCTTTCCCTCTCTCTCTGTTTGTTTACTTCAGTGTGCAGAGAATCTATTCACGATTTACTCCTCCCTTTCATTGTTATTCACTTAATTGGGCAGGGTAGGCCACATCCTTAGCAAAAACTTAATTAGGCCCCAATATTATGCCCCAATTAGGCAGGGTAGGCCACATCCCTTGCAATAATTAAACTACTGATGCTCCATTGGGCCTCTTAAGAGCAACAGTTGATCAACAAACTGATTCGATTAACAAGTGAGCAGACACAAAGGCACCAAGGGGGTGGAGGCATAGGAATCACAAAACATTTAATTGTAAGACTCCTTAACCTTTTCAATAAGTTAAGCAATAGCTAAAGTGTCAGATAATAATTGAACGTCGAATGTGTGGCCATAGTTACTTATTCTATAGAAGATTCTTTGCCAACAACTTGTACAGCTTGCCAATACATCAATTATGTCCCAGTCATCACTCAGCCTTGAGGATAACTAGAGCATCTATAGTTGAAATCTACAAAGATCGTTAAGTTGTCCGCAGCTGAGAGTGATGTCACTATTTGTTTAACTTTTGTTGTTACAAGTAGCTAGTTGCAAATCTTGTACATGTAAACGGTCTCACTTACAACAGACAGTATAAAACTTAACACTCATATTGGTACCTGACTCTTTTATCATCGCTCTGACAGTGTCTGAGATCGCTGTAGAATGTATCATTGATGAAGAAGAATGCTGAGGGTGAAGGGTTGGGGGGAGTCGAGTTGGATTCGTAGTTTGTCTCAAATGCTTCGAGGTCGTCACTGAAGTCGTGAGTGATGAAATGATCACAGGGGCAGATGATTTTGTCTCTTAGTACCGTCAGTGGCTGGCTTGAGAGAATGTGGAATTCTTGATCGGGACGTTTCTGTACAAAAAGGAGGAGATAAAAACAGTACATTTTTGGACCTACAGTTTGTGTACTTGTGACTAAATTGTAACTATTTGGTGCAGAAATAATAAACCACAAAGGAAATATGTGAGCAATGAGTGGTACACTAATAACATCTGTTGTACGTACGTATACACAACATGTATTATTTTTATTGCTTGGAATGTTGAATTACTATGGCATTCACCTTGACTGGATGAAAGACAAGAACAGTTATAACTACTTCTGACTCCAACTCCTTGTTTCTGATAACAACCTGTGACCTTCTCGATCTGTGCTCGGGAAGCTTGTCCTTGAGAATTCCATGGTTCAGACTTGGTCCGCTGCCCAGGAGAAGAAAGTTTTTAATAGATTTTCTGCTTTGCAGACTCTTAAGTGGACAATCTTTAGGAAGGTTGCTTTCTTTGAGTTTGAGTATTGAGTCTACCTCTTGAGTAGGCTGTTGAATAAAAGTGTGAGAAGCTAAAGATTACCATATGGTGGGAAATTTTTCAAGGGGTTCAATTTTTGCAGATAGGTGTTCTTCTTAACATTTCACAGTCACGAATGTGTTATGTGTGTGATCATATGCCATTACACGGACATTATAAAAAGTGACCTATTTTTGTGATTGTCAAATTATTAACTGTGAAAACTGGACCACTCAAATATTTCCCGCTATATTGTAGGCCTACTATTAATTGTCACAGAACTGTGGCTTTCGACTTACATTCAACTTCTCTGTGCTGCAGGGATTAGAAATGAATATGACGACCCTTTACCAACAAGCATGGACGAACTCACTTGCACTCTTCTTGAACGGCTTTGAGCTCCTCAAGGGAAACGCCCAACATTTCCGTGAAGCCAAAGTCTCGCACTGGTCCTGGCGGTATGCTAGACAGCTTCTGAGCAATATCTTCGCTCTCTCTGAGATGCCTGAGGCACTTCGCCTTGAACTCGGCGATCGAGACAGGCTCGCTGACTCCTGCAAATCGCATTGCCTGGGACTTTGTGTCCCACGCGCAGAATTCCTGTATGCTCTCCAGCTGCTGGCTGTCACTATTGTCTCCATCTTCATGCTCGACGTCTGGTTCCATGATCGTGTGTCTACTATCTATGGTGTGACGTGGGCGATGCTGTTAACCTTTTGTACTTTGACCCTTTGACCTTGGGTGGTCACATTCCATGTGTTGTTGCGAAGTGACAGCTTACGTTTCTTAGCCTTTGTATCCATTATGGCGGATGACTGGGGTAAGTTTCAAAGCTTAATCAGGTGTGTGTGTGTGTGTGTACATGTGTGTGTGTGTGTGTGAGATTATTTAAATAGTGCCCACTTCTTCCCACACAGATGATGATGATTTTGATCCTGATGCTGGGTTCCAGAAAGAAGGTGATGAATGGGCAGGAGAGGATGAGGGACTTGATACTGAGGTGGGTCTTACTTCAATTCGATCCCTGATATTAAAGTAAAAAATGACGAAGGAGACATTTTCTATAGTCATGTGCCAGATTTTCACTCTCCCTGCCCATGTTCATTCCAGTTCCTGTGGATTACTCTTTCCCTAATATGATATGAGCCTCCGTATGTATATGTTGCTAATACCGTCATACTTATACGCATTATTTAATATGCGTAGATGTCTTCTTTATTCATCCACTTCACTACAGGCATTGAAAGAACCACCACCTGAGGAGATACGTAAGCTTCAAGTAGCCACATTCCCAGGCCGTTATTTTCCCAGCATTTTCAATGCTACATCAAAGGGCCTACCAATTTAATGTCTCATTTTTAATTATGTACTCACAGCCAAACCTAAGAAGCCTACGAAAGAAGAGCGTATCGCCGAAAAGAAAGCCAAACGTCGTGCAGAGGAGAAAACCTTGGAGATAACCTTGGAGCAAGAGAGCAAACCAAAGACAGCTGAAGAGGTGCTGGAAGAAAAACTAAAACAGCAGCAACTTCAGGAGGAGTCTGACCTGGCAATGGCTATGGAGACATTTGGTGTGAAGCACAAACTCATTGATGCAATGGACCCAAAATCAGAGGAAGAATTCACAGAGTTCCAGGAAGCATTGACCACAAAGATCACAAAGTTTGAGGTCAGTATGTACC
Source organism: Stappiaceae bacterium (assembly GCA_964291365.2). Lineage (GTDB taxonomy): Bacteria > Pseudomonadota > Alphaproteobacteria > Rhizobiales > Stappiaceae > JBDWFY01. The sequence goes on along the minus strand of OZ219961.1, from coordinate 76,268 downwards.
TTGTAGTGGTAATCTGACGACCATTACCACATAGGGGTAGTTTGACGACCCTTTACCAGTCACTCTATGTGAATGCAGACTTCACCACATTATGTGAAGTTGATGGAAAAGCTTATCATATCCACATGCAAGGACTGTAAGTATTAAAAACAATTATTGCTGAAGTTGCAGTTCCATACTAATCAATTTTTTGTTGTATTTTTGTGTATACAGTGGACATAGAAGATCTTCGCCACCTCAGTACAACACTTAGTACAATGGCTAGTGAAAAGCAAAAAGCAAAGGTAATTAATATCCAACTCGTTCCAAAGATTTGGTGGGTAAGAGGTCATCACCTTGTTTTTTGCTCAACAAGAATCGGTATGGGTCGTCACACTTATTTGCGCATGCGTGTAGTTTGTCAGAAGCAAAGACTAAGATGCAGCAACTTGAAGCAGCAGACAAACTGCTGGCCAAGAGTCATCAAAACAGAACACCTAATTATTGCTTATACTCTTCTATGGTTTCTTTTAGCTCTACATAATAATTCTACTTCCTGTACACTTAATTGGTGTGTTGCATCGAAACTTATTATTATTATTATTACTCCTGCAGGCTCCCAAAGTCAGTAAAAAGAAGCAGGTGAAGGCATCCCTAGGTCAAGTAGGAAAAGCAGCAAAGAAGATGAACACTGGTTATGATGATGATGATTTAGGAGCAGACTTTGATGATTTTATGTAGCACAATGGCAGCTTTTTTTTTTCTTATTGCCTTTTTTTGTTGGTTTGTAGGGTAATTAATTATTACCGGCAGCTAGAGCTAAGGTTCATGCAAAAATCTATATCATTGTCTATGTACAGTGCATCAAAATTTATTATTGCTGGTGGGATACATTATATGCTGGCACTCCTGGTGTCAGTGTTAGCCTGGAGTACGTGTACTGTACCATGTATTCTTGAGAGTTCTATTTATTCTGCTCTCAGTCAGTAAAACGTTACTGTAGCTGTATGATATTGTAGTTTCAAGCTACACTGATTTACTCAAGTATCCACTGGGTGTAATGCTCACAATAATATTGACCAGCCATATGCATGCAGAGGAGGCAAACACACAACAAAATTAGTTAAGTTTTCAAACATCAAAGAGTTATGATGTACATGTCAAGATCTTGATTCAATGATGGTTTAAAACACGCTACAATATACTTCACTCTGTATGCACACTGTACAAAACATGATATGTGTGTAATTTTGATTAGTTGAAAAATTAAGCCGTTCAATTTGAAATTTTAAAATCAATATACCACCCGTTGTAGGGGAGAATAAAACAAACAAATTGAAATGAATAGTGGACGTGAACTGTTAATTTCTTGATTCAGTCAGTGACGCTGTCTCTGTGAGGCAGCATCCAACATGGCATGGGTCTCCTCCACCACAGCAGCTAGGGCAAACTCAAACTGAGCCTGCATGGAAAGAGAGAGAAAAAGAGAGGAGTTACACACAAGCCAGTTAATGGTATGGTATTGAAGCCTAGAAAGAGAGAAAAGAGGAGTGAGAGCGAAGTAGCCCCATCCCCAAGCCCTCCCAGCTTTTCAATATTGCACAAAAGAAATGCAACATTGAAAAGCTGGGAATGGGTCCGGGGATGAGGCTAACACCGAAGCTAGTTTAATGTATAATCATAGTATCTACAAGCCCAAAAGGTCAGTTTTTTTTCTTCAACCTACGAACACACTAAGTAGAAAAAAGTGATGCCAATAATTATTGTGGTTACATGTGTAATAGTTACATGTGTAGTAGATTAGGGGTCATAATAATATTATTATGGCACCTACTAACAATACTTTTACATGACTGTTTTAGCCACACCCAAGCTCCACCCACCATTAAAAAAACTTTAATGAATGTGACAATTGAAGTGCTAATGATGGGAAAAAAATAAAAAAAATTTGGTCTGCCCGGGACTTGAACCTGGTACCTCCTTCACTGGAAGCGAGACCCTTACCATGAGGCTACCAGTGTGCACGTGTCTACACATGGTAAGTGATCATCAAAGTCACACGTTTTCCTTGATATCTCCACACTGAAAGCGAAAATCAAAATCCAGAATGATGCAACTTCTAGTTTCAACCCATTCTGAGCGGCGGTACCAAATTGAGCCTAGAAATGCTTCACTGAGCCCTCTGAGTTTTTTCTTTTTTTTTTCCTACTTATTGTGTAATTTTGGCTATCGTACTGAGCTCATTACGATTCAGTAGCTTGACTTTAGCTACTAAGCTAACCTTGGTGCGAACCATGTGAGGTCTGTGATCACGTAAATGCTCCACTGTTGCTGCAAGGTTGAGCTCCTTTGCACCTGAAGAGAGAGAGAGAGAGAGGTAAGTTTTAGCTGCAGCAGGCTCACACAGTATTATTTACTACATACCTGATTGTATCCTGGTCAGAGCCATGTCAATTAGGCAATACGTGCCTGTCCTACCAACACCACCACTGTAGTGCGTGTGAGTGAGGAGGAGGAGGAGGAGGAGAGAGAGAGAGAGAGAGATGCACTTAAGAACATGAATAAGTATACTATTTCCCATAAAACAACAAGCTACATTGTGTAGGTGGTGGGGGAGTACAAGGTGTGTCTATTCTGTTTTGTTTTGGCATGCGACAGTGTACGATTACCTCCAGCTCCAATAACAAAACAATGGAGCCAAATGATAAAGCCACTGGTAGCAAATGACAAAGGGTACTTAGTATCAAAGACCTGGAGGCCACCACAAATTAAAGGTGTGTTGTGGATTAATAAGGATAGCTTATTCATAAGTTAATGAGGTAAACCGCCAGGACAGAAATAGGGCGCCAAGTGCAATAGTATTCAGGGAAACGTTTCTTGGGATGTTTGGGGCATCAACAAATCAAGTAGAAATTATAAGACAATTGGAAAGAGCTTTGGTAGTCAGAGAAATAGGAATTTTCATAGGAAATGGTGTTATCATATACACATACGCTGATCTCTCTCTGTTTCCTCTCCACCTTTCTCCTGCTCATGACCTCTCATTCACTAAGTACATGCCAGTCATTGAACCTATTTCCCACATAAGTTGGAAACAGCTGTCAGAAAGCATGCAAAGGGTCAAGCCAAGGTCAAACTCCAACTTCCAGTACCACTGATGCAATTAACTACATTTCCTAAATAAGCCTGCACTAATTGAAGTGATCTAACTCAAGACTGTACCTAATTAGATCTCCCCCTACCACTCAACTAAGAGTTCACTGTCTGACTCATAATACACACAATAGCTGCATGTGCATGACATGTGACATGTGCATGTGCATGTCCATTTGTGTGTGTGCACGCATGTAGTATAAATTGTACCTGCAGTGGACCAGGAGGGGGGTGTTTTGTGTTGTGTGGGCTTTGTTCACCTTCCTGTATGGAGGGAAAAGAAATCAGAAGACAAAATAGATCATTGATGAAGACGACAAAATTACAGTCACTGAGCTAAACCATTTCTTGCCAAGTATGGTAACTAGTTTTCTGTTGCAATAATCAAGCTATGGTAAAATCCCACCCACCCCCACTGACCCCCCAGCAAGATTTAAAACCAATCTCTCCCTTTCTTGTAAACATACAAATGCCCCACCTTAGAGGTATCGCATGAGGGAAGAAAATCACCCCACCATAATCACTTCATCACATCTCAGGGGTTCCTGAAGCTAACAAAATCTCGTAACCATTTCTCAAAGATATTGCTGACAATTGCTGACATTAAACGCAGGTTGTATAGGCAGGATATAATGGCAAAAATGGCTACTCAGTCCAGGGACTAGTAGCCAAAGTGAAGGATACAGTAGCAAATGGCTAATTTGGCTAGTGTGTGGGGAACCCCTGCATCTGTACTCACGCATATCATATAATAATTATGTACTATAATATATATCCATATTATGCATGCATAAACAACATTAATTTTATTTTTAAAGGCAACTCCCATGCTTTGGTACTAATCTCATCAGCACTAGCAACAGACTAGCGACAGTGCAGCACTGCCTATTATATCATAAAGTTTTAATTAGCACAGGGTGGGTCAGGGCGTAGAGTGACTTCATACCCCACTACCCACAAGTTATCGTTCTTATACAAGAAGAATATTTCCCTCTGACAAACTTGGAATAATTAGATGTCCACTATCGATGCATTAGCATTTTATAGTACAATAGATACCCAAGCACTGAACAAGTTCTGTACATCTAGCTTACAAAAATAACTGTAGTATCTTATAAATACTTAATATTGGTACAACAGGGAATAGTTATAGACAGATATGTAATGATTATGTAATGGTAAAAAACCAGGGGCCAGCCAGGAAGCAGTGTCTAGTCACAGTATTGGCAAGCACAGTGAACTCAGCAACACCGCAAAGCCACAAATCTGAACCACAAAACCACTTCCACCTACGTAGCACCATGGGCTAGCTTAGGTAGCTACAGTATAAGGTTATTAATAAGGATATCCCTGAAGCCTACTAGACATCATTCTTAACACTAATCACAATAGAGACACAAACAGGACTGCCCCCCCCCCCCAAACTACGTACATATAAGAAGGTTCCAGCTACACTATTCCCAAAATGGGGACACTTTACTGAGGCTCCACTAATTGGGGCACTACCATATAGCGGGAAATATTCGAGGGGTTCAATTTATGTGGATAAGTGATCTTCAAACATTTCGCACTTCAAATTTCGTGGATACATGCAATTGTGCTAATACATATATATAATATTGCTTATTTCGTGGGTCTAATTTTCACGGTTCACTAATCAACTGCGAAAATTGGACCCCTCGAAAATTTCCTGCTATACGGTATACACGATCCTGGTACACAGAAAAGCATATTAAACCATACACCATTTCTTTAATCAGGATACTGTGCATGGTCCCAGCTACATGTCATAATATTCATATTACACCTTTCAAATGTCATGATCATTTAAAGGAGGCATCCTTGTTTCAGTGCCACGTAGTTGTTATCATGGATACGTGCATGCATGTGCGTGCATGCATGCGTGATAAACACAGACCAGATAAAATACACTTTAACAGAAGTGGGAAGACGGGAGGAAATAGATCATTTGAAACCTCATGCATGTCTGCGTATGTATATTGTGACTTTGTGGGATAGAGAGGGGGGTATACAATGGACTGAGATTTTTGTGGCATTTATGTGTACACACTAGAAATTGTTGGTAGACTATATAATGCATGTGTGGTCGGTTGGTGGCCATGATGATCTATTGTGTTAGTCCAGTTTCATCAACCATCAAGTATTTACTATTTCATTCTGTTTTGCCTTTATGGCTCTTGGGCATACATGTACACAGCTTGCATGGCAGTATTATGGCTAATAATTTTTGTGAGTACAAAGAAATCTTGCACTGTAATTAACATACAAACCATCTCCTTAATGCATTGCTCCATGAGAAAAACGTGAAATTACCTTTCATAATAATTTGTAGGCAGCTGTTCACTGAGTATGTATCCAAGCTTGTAGGTGTGTGTGTGTGAGTGAGTATGTGATCCATTGTGAGAGTGAGTGGGTGAGTGGTGAACCAGGCTTTCGATAGTTTCACGTCCCACCAGAAATTCTCCCCCCCCTTCTCCCTTCCCTTCCCTCCTTCCCTGTCAGTGCCTCAATTGAGTTAGTAAGATGAAACTGCTCCCATTTGGTGGACAGCCACAAGTCAGTCAAAATGAAGAAACCCAATCTCATCTCACTATTACTAAGGAAGATTAAACTTTCCCTGCTTATTGGTAGGTAGACACAACAGCTAGTTACATCCTGGCCATCTTGCCCGCTGATAATAACGTGTAGGGAGGCAGTGGTATAGCTTTGCTGAGAAAAACAAGACATCTCTTAAGCATTTTATATACACACACAGGCATACTAGCACACTAGCCTCATTCCCAGGCCTACATAGGGCCTGGGAATGAGGCTAACTAGCACACACACAGCTGTTTGCTCACTGCACACACACAGACAGACAGACAAACACACACAAACACACTCACACTCACGTACACACACGATGTATGCAAGCTAGCACACAAAAATTAATATGTATGTATATGCACACTATAAGAAACTGGTTGCTAAGCGCTGCTTGTTGTTAAGCACATATCACTCTTGAGAGAGAGGATGGCAATAGTCATGCCAGACATCAGACATCTTGATCGCTTGCTTCAACTTTGACACCTCAATAATCGACGTCCTGACATCTGCGTTACGTACGTTTGTTAGGCGCATGCGCTTAATAAATGTGGGGTAAAACCCTCATAAAACTAAGCGCTTAATAAAAAAGCTGCTCTCCCAGTATAGGATGCCAAATGCTCTTAATATAGACGTGATGTCCTCAAATGACACTCTCGATAGTATACTCTTCCGTCGTGATCTTAGCGATCTTGGCACCTCCAATAGCGGGATACCGCACGCGGTAGATGGCCCTGCCTTCAATGCCTAAGCCCTTTCTATTAAGAGTATAGTTCCTTGTTGTCCATTGTTATAAGCGCATGCGCTTAACAACCAGTTTCTACGGTACTATTATACACAACACACTCATGCACACACACACAATACACATTAATATTCGCCATGCAATGGTTTCAGACAGCGTTTCCTTCTGTCTTCCGCCTTAGAAGTGCATTTGTTTTAGCGCAGGAAGAGAGATGAACTGTAAACCACAACACACAGGTAGCAGAATGTCACCCTACATCATGTACGCGCACTAACCATATCAAGAAGGGAGCTAAGGTTGGAAGTTGGAAGCTAAATCGTGTTCCACAAACAAAAAACGTTCCTGGACAGTTTCCATACAGTGAGTGTTTAGCGCCTACCACAGAATAAGCAAAGTTTGATGGCTTGTGGGACAATACTGTAAACAGTGTGGTGACCAGCGGATAGCAATTGAGTGAAGGGGGGGGAGGGTGTAGTGTTTTTTAAATACGATTGTGGAGTGTTTAGGCTGGTAGGGTGATTTGTGGTGATACAAATTATCACTATTGGCTAAACAGTACAAAGTACACACATAATAATATCATAATTATTATGTGTACACACACTAAATTGAATAGTGGATTGAGGCATTCTCATCAATAACAATATTCCAGCTAAATGCTATAAATTAAAGTTTTTGATTGTGTACAATTACTGCCACTAGCAATAGTCCTGAACACCATTATGCAGCGTTTTTAAGCACTCTTCAGCAATGGGACAAGGACGTACGCTTAGTACTGGAGATGCTAGAGTTGAACCTATCATTTACAATCAGAATTAATGCCATTCTCAGCTGCAGATATAAAACAGTGAGTAAAAATACACTTTTAAAGTGTCAGAAGTTTGTATTCCGTGTCTCTTTCAACTTTCACCTTAAACCAGGGATATTTCCTTGTAGCATACTCATTTACATCAAATTATGCATGTCTACATACATGTATGTATACACGCACCGTAATAATAATTATGGTACTGAAATTTTAATGAAATACAAACAGGTTCATGTACAACATGTCCTGTTAATCTACAGTGACATGTACTATAATTATATGAAAACGTAGTGTCATTTCTATGCATTTATATACATGCAGACACACGGACAGACAAACACTATATGAGCACAAAATTGATATTGTACATGTAGATTCATTATTATAAGGGGGAACTCCGTATCCTGTTGTCATTCTTCCAACCTGACGCTAACAAATTTATTAAAAACTATCACTACAACGACTCGGCAGCCTTATGGAATAGCTACACGCAGACACACATATGTACATACAAGACAGACGTCCATGCCCTATTATCATTCTTCCAATCTGATGCTAGTGAATTTAAAGAAAAACTATAGCATAACTCGGCACTATTATGGAGTACCTACATGCAGACACACACATACACACACACATTATGTACTCATAAAAAAGGGAACCAACACGGGTATCTGCATCCCTTCCGACCAGATGCTAGTGAAGCTACATACAAATATAGCAAAGCTTGATAGCACTATGGACTAGCTACATGCAACGTATATAACTATATTCATAGAAAGGGGAACCAAAACAGGGCATCTGCATCCTGTTATCGTCCTTCCGACCAGATGCTAATGAAGCTACAAATATATTATAGCAAACATTATGGAGTAGCTACATGTACCTGTACATACACGCAGACATACATACGTAAATGCATACGTATAATGGAGAACAGAAATAGACGTTTGTATCCGGTCGTTGCTCTTCCGGCCAGATGCCAATGAACCTCGAAAAAGCTATGATTACAGCAAAATCTGGCAGCATTATGGAGTAGCCATACGCAGACATACATACATACATACTTACATATATCTATACGTATATGCACATGTATTAAATTTTATACAAGGATGAACCAAAACAGGTGTCTGTGTCCTGTTTTCATTTTTCCAACCGGATGCCATGAACCTAAAAATCCTTTAATCCCTAAAACTACAGCAAATGAAGCACTATTGTGCAAAACCCTCAGCGCAGTTGCCTAAGCACTACATTAAGAGCTTGCAGGATGATACAAAGCATGCATCATGAAGCCAGAGACAAGCTTGAACTGGAGTAACCACAAGAATGAAGACATCATATGCGTGTGCCTTGCTTTAAGCTTTTTATTTGCCAGCTGGACAAATCACGTGATGTCACGAAGTTAGCTAGATCGATGAGTCAGCAAAAATCCATCAAGCGTAGAAGCCAAGATAGTCAAAGAAAGTCGCTCTATTTTAGGTAGTTGTCACTTCTAGCTAGTGGTTCATATACGATGCTATTTCTAGTCATGTCAAGTACCATTGGTATGTTTCTCATCGAGAGAGAGCCGAGTCACTGATCATTGTGGCAGGCAAATCACGTCATATCTCCCGAACAAAACATTTCAGCAAAGTCCACACAATACAAATCTTTAAAAGCCTACAAGGAACCCTATGTTGCCTCACTTTGGACATACAAACGAGGTATATAGTAGCTAGCGTGGTAACAGACAGACACACAGACACACAGACACACATCGTAACCCACGGTGCGTGTGCCGAGGGTTAATTACTACTTATCACTGAGTAGCTAGCTACATGTAGACACACATATGTACGTATACACCCATACAATGGGGAATCAAAACAGGTGTCTGTATGACGACTGTACCATGTTGTTGTCTGTCCTACCTGAACCCTGAAACAAGTACAACCATGGCAGCATTATCGAGCTACTACATATAAGCATTAGCTACATGCAGACACACATACACATATATAATAATAATTACATGTATTTATAATGGGAATCAAAAACAGGTGTCCGTGTTCTTTTATCTGACACAATGATAATGAAGGAGTCTAAAGAGCTTTCTTTCCTACAACTACAGCAAACATTACTGGAATAGCTACACGTAGACACACATATGTATTACACATATTGTTGTACAAATTCATACTGTGGGGAACTTAAACAGGTGTTTGCATCATGTTGTCGTCCTTCCTACCAGACACTAATGATTCTTGAAAAAGCTATCTTCCCAAAATCTACAACAAAACCTAATGGTGTCGCTCCACGCACAGAATACACACACACATAAGAGATACATGTATGGTCATATATGATCACAGGGAACCAAAACAGGGCATCTGTGTCCTGCTATCTTCACCACATATCTTAGAGTAAATGCTTCTTTCCCCATTGCTTGACTGCTAATATCAAGGACTACTAATTAGAACATGGTTTCCCAACAACTGCTGTTACATAATTAGTGTTACATGTCCTGTTATTGTCCAACAATCTGAAGGTAGCTTCTGTGGTAGTTCATCTGATGCATCCTGTTATCTTCCACCCCAGCTAATGAAACATCTGACTGAATGGCTTTAGATGGCCACTTAGTCAGCTAATTCTACTGTGGGTGGTGGGGGTGAGGATACTTGGCTTAGCATTGTTGCATCAGTGGAATATCCCTCCAGGCAGGATGTAAACAACCAGCCTTACACACTATGACCCATTAGGATCTTATATTCCCACCATGACCTAACATTATATTCTATAGCTACAGGCTAGTACTAGGTGAGGTGCACCCTCGCATACTTACATGTGTATTACATGGCTAAACCTCAAATCTCAGGGCATAGATCATCCTCACAATGGCAATTAGTATTATACACACATGCCATTTGTAATGCATGACTCAGCATGTGTTAATTTAAACAGCTTGCCCACTATCACCATCTGGACCCTAGCATAGTGTACTATTACAGGCTAGGTACATCCTCCACAAAATGCATACTTACGGAGGCTATCCATCAATCCCATTGCACAGATCATCCAATCCTATACCATAAACATGACAGCACTTACTACTACATATGCACTACTAGTACAAGTCTTTAGCGTAGGCATAGGGCATTCATTTTCTACTGGAACAGTTAGATACTTTCATAGCTGCAAGACCTTACTTGGGGTGCATCAGATGTATGGTCGATTGTACCCCAATAGAAATCTTGCAACTATTTTGTTGGTCCATGACCCCCTTTCATCATTAGCCTATCCTAAGATCACCCACACCCCTATGGTAGCTGGTAATTTGCCTATAAATACTTTGGTTGCTAGGCAATGGCCAACAAGTAATGCTTAGTTATATAGATCATCTCACACACATGTGTACTATGTACTGTAATGACATGACATGATACTTGATATTGTTGTACATGTACGTATGTGTAGGTGAGATCAGATCGATGATAGATCGGTCCCTGGTTCTTTCCCTCCCAGTAGGAATAATCTATGCTTAAGAGGGGGCGAAGGGCAGGGATCATGGAATATCCAATACAGGATATATAACATCCTCTCCGCTGAACTGTTTAATACACATAAGTTGCACACACGACTAAACTTGATCAAATTAATGACCTTACATGCACGTAAATCCGACCAAACCTTGACCAAATGAGTAACAACCTTACTAAACTAACCTTATATACATCAAAATTGTGTATGTAACATCCCGGTCTTCAAATAATGTGAATTCAACATACATGAGTACATATAATTATTACAATATTATATGTGTAGATAATTATCTATCCTGTTTAGTGCACTTTACTATTTACTGTGATGGATGGTACCATGCAGCCATAATTCTTTACAAAATGTTACTCAAATCGGTAGTACCGGACGGAACACAAGTTCATTCACTTTCAAGAAAGTTAATAATACTTTCTTTTCTTAATTAGTGCTATATAATAGTTTAGAATCTACGTCAGGGTATTGCCAGGGTAACAGAGTTCATAGGACGACTGCCAACTGGAGTAGGTACCATAACCGTAACTTTACTACCGTTTAGAATCTACGATGCTAATTAATCTCCACTATGGACACCCTAGGGACTCTTTGAAGTGTCCTGGTTATAGGAGATGTCCTTCTTTCAGAAATGTCCATATAAGGGGGTGTTCTCATGATGTAATATAAAACATCTTTGGGTTGGTGTATTGAGAACTCAACCAACACATTTTTCACTACACAGTACATGTAGGTACCTTCTAAATTCCAGCAGAGGTGTGGCAGTCTGTGGGGCTCCCAGGGAGGTCCAGGTGAGGTACTGGAAGTGAGTCACCGTGCGAGACTCTTGAGTCTGAGAGAGAGGGGGGAAGGGGAAAAAAGGAATACAGTGACTCACTATGTATTATTCATTAGAGAGGGGTGAGAAAAATCTACCTAAGAAAAGAATAAATTACTTCACTGTATTGGGATAGTAATAGCAGTCTCTCTGAGTACCTCTTTAGTTTATAGTGCAAAGATGTTCAGCTAAAGCTCAAAAGGGATACCAAGATAATGATAATTACCCCAGGATAATTAAATTGTGACAATTACTAGGAGTCCCCCCTACACCAACATGAAAGGGGATACCTGTGTACTAGTTCTCAATGCCAATGGTCTACATCCATAGGGAAATCATCTGTCAAAACTATCACACTACATCCAATGGATCCAGGACATCTGGACACCACTCCTAACTCTGATGATATTATCATTATGATGGGAAGAAATATCACCAGAACTGGTTCAAGTATGATAATGAATATTAGCCCAGTAAGTAGGCTCAAGTGAGAAGCAATGTCACAATGTCAACTGTTGTTTCTACTAGGAAATGGGGAGGACCCTGGACTAATTAAGATACTAGGACATGGGATGTTAAGGCTATCAATTTTATTTACACTAAACCATGTTACTAGAGTGAGGAGAGACAGCAAGAGAGGGATCCAGTCTTCAAATTACTGAACAAAGTAAAAATACAGTAGTGTCACTGATGTCTCTTTAATGGGATATGTCAAGCATGATCCTAGCTTTATAGAAATTTGAAAGTGTACTGTTAGCTATGTATACTTCATCAGTAAAAGTATTCATGGTCCCAGCTAGATAGAATTATTGCTGGAATGTAAACACCTCACGACGTTAGACACACGCAGGCAGTCCAGTGTCGGCAACAGAAAGGATTCCGTTATCACCGATTATAGATTTTGCAAGATTCAATGCTAATAATTATATTACTTGCTAGACTCAATACCGGCAATCACAATGAAGCATTTTTAGTTCAACCACTTAATATACAAATTCCTAATCATCTGCGTAACTGCTTTGGTATGAGGACTAGACTCAGCACATGTGTGGAGTCAATTGTCTATCTCTCCCTTCCTCTGATACTGTTCCAATTCATCACACTAATTGAGCCAAGAATCCCAAACATACCCTCGTGTTTTGTAAATAAAAACTCCTGATGATGTAATCCTCGGAATGTGGGTGCTCTGAGACCAAACGGACCTACAGGTGGTAGGGGGAGAAAGAGAGAGAGAGAGAGAGAGAGAGAGAGAGAGAGAGAGAGAGAGAGAGAGAGAGAGAGAGAGAGAGAGGGGGAATTATTATTTTGCATACCATGTGTTAAATCACCAGTACCGCTGTTATTTATTTTGCAATTGATTTATTATGTGTGGCATGGCTTCTGACATCATGTCATGCAAGAAATGGAAACGAATGCTGCTCTACATGGTTACGTACATTGTATGCCTAGCCTTGTTCGTCACCAGGCTCCCCAATCTTTTCAATGTACGTATGCACGAGAAAAGTTTTTCAGCATGCAATATTGAAAAGCTGGGAATAGGGCTTGGGAATGAGACTAGGTACGTATGTCACTATGCATATAATATGATCTAGACCTTACACAGCTTATTCCAAACATGTGATATTATGTATTACAGGATTAAAATTTTGGCTTTTGTTTTGGTGGTGGTGTTTCTAAACTTTTGGCTTCAAGTTTCTCGATGCCCTTACCTCATAGGTGTGGTAAGTTGCTACTCCACTGGGTGGCCAATACTGACAAGATTGACTCTGTTGGGTGTGTGTGTGTGAGAGAGAGAGAGAGAGAGAGAGAGAGAGAGAGAGTCCATACAACCACAATAATCAAATTTCAAAAAGAAGGAGGAAACAGGTAATGGGTAACATGCTACATGCACAATACAGAAAAAGCAAGCCACAAGTTTAGAAAACTCACCAGTCCCATGTCTGTGAGGGTAGTCAGCATGACTACCACACTGATGTCCTGCTCCCACACAGCCTGTTTGTAGACAAAAGGAAAAGGAACAATATGAACAGCATGAACAGCAACCAAATCAAGCAGGCACCAGCTAAGGCAGCAGATAAAGGCAGCTAGGCCCACCCACTGTAGTAAAAACAACCTTTGAGGAAGCCAAGAAAAACTAAGAATCATGGAGACAGGCAGTCAAGCAAGACCCATGACCTCATGGACAGGTGTAGCTATTAATATTTTCTAAACTTTTAACCTAGCTGCTCTTTTGTTATGGATAGGTGTAGCTACACCTAAGTTAGAAATCAATTTTTAAACCTAGCTGCTCTTTTGAAGGGGAAAATGGCTCCAATATAATATAGTAGAAGGGGTCACCAAAGGTTAAAGTTTAGATATGGCTGTTAGTCTAGATTGTACTTGGTAGACAGTGTTCTAATGGATTTCAAGCTCCTGTAATGAGATACTTTCAAGTTTGTTCATCAGATCTTTATTGGTGCAGGACTTTATAAAAATTAAATAACTATGCAGACCCCTAGTTGCAGCTGTTTGCACTGTACTAGCTGGGAAATGTAAGGACAAATCTGCAGGATAATTTGTAGCTACTCCTGTGATGATAGATACCTATACATCAGGAGTTAATGGGTAAAAAAGTTAACAGCCAGGCTCCTCCTAGTTACAGCATATTGTACATATGTAGTATCCAAGCCTCCTCCCCAGGCTCCTCCCCAGGCTCCTTTCAGTTTTCAATGCTGAGAGGAGCCTAGGGAGGAGGCTGCCAATAGCACTGGTATAAAAGTACACTGTACATGAATGAGTGACCCCTACTACAGGGTAAGTTAGTATAGCTACTGGACCTATAATGATAATTATGTGTAATACTCCGACTAGGGGAGGCTCAGGGGTATGGATCTTTAACCCCTAGCTATAGATACTTAATGAAGCTAGGAGCAGTGATTAAAATTGTATGCATTCCTGTCATTAAACATTTGTCACAAAAGGCTTTTCTTGTAACAGTTGATACTGGATAATGATTGAGACATTCCCTATTAGACATACCATACCCATTTATATGTAAGTACCCATTCTTCAAAGATTATCCAACACCACAGCCAGATAATAACGATTAAATGACTCCTGTAATATAAGCTACTTGTATTAGATAATCCTACCTACCACACCCATTTTTATAAGTATTCATTCTTCAAAGATTATCCAACACCACAGCCAGATAATAACGATTAAATGACTCCTGTAATATAAGCTACTTGTAATCCTACCTACTACACCCATTTTTATAAGTATTCATTCTTCAAAGATTATCCAACAGTATTAATGGACAATAATGATTAAAACTTAATGACTTTTGTAAGGTATTTGCATTAGAGCATCATACCAATCACACCTAAATCATAAAATTACCTCATAGATTCATCAACTTACAACATAGCTCCTTGGGTAATTAAATGATCCCTATCCTTAGACTCACAAATTACATCAACCACACCCTGTTGTCTCAAGTAACCCTCCTCACCTTAAAGGCTCAACTACAATTTTTCATCAAACAACTACAAGTTACCTTAATGGACCACTCCTTTGAAAATGACAGACCTCCCACGAAGAGTTCAAAGGTACAGGAAGACCAATAATGGGTTCGTAGTGATTAAATTACTCCTGTAATTAATCCGATTATTTTTGATCTGTTGACTCACTCCCAAGAGTGGTCAGACCCACCTAGGCCAGAGGTTCAAAGCAAGAGGTATGCAAATCAGCACAACGAGTTACTAACTTGAATTGGTCACTTTAGGCTGTGTTAAATAAACCGATTAGTTCAAATTAAGGCTTAGCCATTTGCCAATTCCAACACAGTATCCAGAGGGTAGGCATCTTAAGGAAAGAGATTTTACTTTGTGTGCACAATTTGTGTGTAGCAAGGTAGCTAGACCAGGTTTAGGCTTTGAACTGCCATACACATTTGAGCTGCTTAATTAAGAATACGACATGTAACCTGTCAGATCCTCTGCCCAACATGAACAAGTAATTCCTTGTACAAAACATACCTTTTAGTCAAGACAGTTACATGTTACTATGTTAGCAGTAGTGATACTTGTCAACTTGCCTGCCAAAAGTCAGCTATGGTGTTCTGTAGAGGTCCCTGAGTGACTATGTACTTAGGATGGGCAGGATCGACGTCAACCTGAAGGGAGGAGGGAGGGAGGGAGGGGGGAGAGAGAGAGAGAGAGAGAGAGAGAGAGAGAGAGAGAGAGAGAGAGAGAGAGAGAGAGAGGGAGAGAGAGAGAGAGAGAGAGAGAGAGAGAATTAATGCAAGGTGTCAATGCCAAGTGCACAGCTGTTCTGGTGCCTCAGAAGTGCTGAATGTACATGCAAGTCAACTAAAACAGCCAACCTGACACTCAGGAACAAAGAGACCTAAATTGGTAACAGGTAAGGCAATACTACTCTCTTACAATAAAGCTTGCATTGATGTAATCTGAGCCAGATTCATTGTTTTCTTTCTTCAACTTGACTCTAGTGTGGTCATCTGGTGTACATGAGCATGTGTGTATATGTGAGAGAGAAAAATTAATAGTGTGTGAGTGTGTGTATTTGTTTGCAATTGCCTAGCAACCAAAGTTTCTATAGGCAAATTAGTGGATATGGGATGAGTGTAAGTAGGTGATCAAAGGGTAGCCTGATGATGAAAGGGGGTCATGGGCAAACAAATCAGTTACATAACATTAATTGGGGTGCACTCAACCATGCATCTCGTGCACCCCAATTAGTAACTACTATGTGTGTGCGTTTGTGTGTGTCACTGTGCGTATGCATGCAAATGAGTTGTGTAGGGTGCAGGTGTGAGAGTAATGCGTGAGGGTAGGAGAGTCAGTGCCCAAATCTTTAACTAACATGGCAAGGCATCAGGATATCTATTCTTGGGTCTATTTTCAGGCTGGTTGGCGATGTTAGTGCTGGTGGACTCTGGCATATAGCTCTGCAAACTCTGTGTATGTGTGTGTGTGTGTGCGTGTGTGTGTGTGTGTGCATGTGTATGAGAGGGAGAGGAGAGAAGAGGAGAAGAGAGGAGAGAGGGTTAAAAACAAGTTTTCATCATAATTTCCGAACTGACTGAACTACTGTAACATGAACAGGTATCAGATTCTAACAGAGCTCCAATTTTAAAACAGTATCAGTGACCATAGCCAAGTAGTGTGCAGGTGCTGGGATAGAGCAAGCACGCCGTCCTGTCTAGTGCCACATCACGGCGCAAAACTATCCCCTTGCATGGATTATCATTCAATAGAGGCCTTGTACTAAAAACAATTTATATCGTACGTGGAGAGTATCCACAGCACACTTGTGATCATCCAGTATTACACATGAAAGTATAATCAAGAATTATTGATACATTGTTTATATTATGACGGTGTGTATTTTGTTTCTATGGGTGCACTCGTGTAGGTGTTCCATTTCTACGATGTCACAAAATTACGTATAGAGTGTGGCCATAATACTGGTATACATAAGAACAGTGTCATGTATTGCAATATGTAATAATTATTAGAAATTATTATATTACATTATTACAGGGTCGTCCCCAGACCCTCTCTTCGGTTGCATTTTCGCATGCAACATTAAAAAGCTGAAGAGAGGGCCTTGGGACGAGGCTATATTAATATACTTACTTCAATCAGTATCGGTGATTAGGGACAAGATATTTTGTTTCCAGTGGCGCCAGACTAAGTGATTTTATCCTATTATTAAGCTAATGAATAAAGGAAACTAATGAAGGTGATTTGCTTTGTACTGTTGAACCCTCTGCTACATAATAGGGATGGTATTACATGCACTGAGTGATCTACAAACAAGGGCCACAAATGAGTAAATTCAGAGAACAACCATTACTAACTTCTAGTATGACCAGATTTCCTGTCAGTGACCTACTAGTCCATGCTGTTGGATATGAATAGAGACACACACATAGACGTAATATGTAGGTGGACTGAATTTATTATTGAGGATGCCCCTTTCATTAAGAATACACACTCAAACACTTACAGAAGGTACTAGGGTAGCCAACCCCTGGGGCTATATCCTTCCCATGGATAGTATAACACCTAGAATAGAGGAAAGGATAGGGGGATCTCCCTCACAAAAGGGGCTGCTGGGCCAAATTCTGAGAAAATTGAGAACTGGGGTGGGTAGAGAGAGAGAGAGAGAGAGAGAGAGAGAGAGGGTTCTCTGTTTCAGTTTGGCACTGCCACATGGCACAACACAATTATCTAATCTCTCACTGATGCAAGTCCTAGAAGACCTGCATGTGTCACATTATGCATAGGTCAAAATTGAAAGTTGCCCACTAAATAGAGAGATGACCACAACTCACTTTAGACTAGTCAGCTGCTCATTAACCTCTGTGAGGCCACAATATTATAGAAGTAAGTATGGTAGTTCCCTTCCCCAATCTTACCACACTGGTTAGCTCTGTTAGAGGAAGGTGCAGTTTTTGGGGTTAACCACTGCCAACCAAAATTGGATCACCAGGAAAGTAGCTAGCCTACTTGGTACTAGTACAGTGCTTTGCAGGTCAGTTGTCTAGCTGGAGTAGTGAATGAGCAGCTGTCAATGTCACTATATAAACTGATAGCCTTTGTGTTGTGTATTATAACTGAATTAAGCCACTGCCTATTTACTCTTTCCAGTGGACAACTGTCCTCCAAAGCACTGTAGACTACCATAGGTGCTGGCTGGGAAGAGTGTATTGTTATCATCTGAGGGGAAGTCCAATGAGGCAGCCAGTGAAAACCTCAGCTACTGTTTACACTGAGAGTTTGCCCCCACAATCAACCATAATTATGGAAACTGGAAGCTCTGGCTGTGCCACAGATGGATTTTTTCCCAGGAACATGTTTAGCTTCTCCAAATTAAACAATAATTGTAACAGACTACTGCCTATTGCACTTTGTATGCCTCTTTTTCAACAATATTATTGTTACTGTCAAGGGCTTTAATATGGTGGCTCAATAAAGCCTTGTCACACTGAGGCTTTAAATTTAGATTGACCAATGAGGGATGAGAATGATTACATCATCACAAGAAAGGTAGTGATGTAATCACCCTCTTCTCCCAGTGATCAATCCGTAAAACAACAAAAAATAGTCCATATAGTAGTGAGAAAGATATAATTAGCATTAGATAGCAAAAAGGAAAAGAAGCAGGATGCATACATAACTCCCTAGCTCCAATCTCTCACCTCACGCCAAGAGTATTTACACTACTCTTACTCACACGTCATCCATACAAAAAGGGAAACAGAAACTTAACTTTATTGACACCTCTTAACATCATTATGGTAACTGAAAGAAAACCACAACTACCCTTTATGGCCAAGATGACTTGGTGTGTGTGTTGTGTGAGAAAACAATTCAGTGCATACATCTACTCTACTCAGAATTCCTGGAATGTAAAGCTACTAAAATTCTCCCAGTGAAGTTGTGTCAAGGGTTCAGCCTCAGGGCCAGCACCATATACTCATGTACCAAAAATGATAACCAAGAGGTCAACTGTACTGGAATTCCAGGAATACTACTACTACCAGCTTCTCCCAATGACTTTGTGTCCAAGAGTTTAGCCATAGGGTCAGCCCCCATATACTAGACACCACTACTCTTCACTAAAAAAAAAAAAAATAATAATTACTACTACACTTATAAGTAGAATTTCAGGAATGACAGACTTACTGGTGCTCCCTAAACTTGTCAGAGAGTTTGCCCAGGGGCAAAACTTAGCTTCATACCTATACCAGACTAACCAGGAAGCTCACCCACTCAAAACTTTAAATTGTATCATAGAAAGAGTAACTGATATAAGTAAGGGAAAGAGGACAAATTTAGAAGGTCTGCAAAACAGTGAAGTGAACAGGATGTGGCTAGGAAGTGGAGCAGTTTGTGGGGCATCACCAAAGCCTGAGAAGGAAACAAGAGGTCATACATCACTTCCTGCTATCAACATGCTTCACAGGCATAACAGAGTATAGCCCAGTATACACGTATATGCTACATGTACATGTATGTATGTGTGTGCACCCATAATAATACTTTTTTGTGTGTGCTCAGTGTGTAGGACATTATATGCATGCTGTGCGCGTATGTGTGCGTGCTCCCAGTACTTTCGTGAGCTTTTATTGCAGGCCACAGGTGTGTAGCTAACCTATATACATGGGACATGCTGGTAATTCTATAGGGCCATCAGAGGCCATACTGACAATCATCAATAGCAGGAGTTCAAACGTTTAAATCTATATATATACCATACATACATGTACGTACATAGTCACAGTGTCCGGTACTCTAATATGGTACATACAGATATACTGTAAAGTATAGGATAGGGTACAATGCATGTGTACACGTACGTACATTGTGTATCTGTGGCTATTACTGAATAGGGGGTAGTAACCCTCATGACAGTGTTCGCTGCTGACGACACGCTAGTTTCCTAATTTGGTATTCCATTTAAGTTCAGGGAAACAAAAATGAGAAACTATGTATAGCTAAAAATTTCAGGAGCTGGGATATTTAGAACTTCAAGCTAAACGGATGATCTTATCGTACAGTTGGTACCCTAGGTCTAAAAATAGACGTGGATTTTATTATAGCGTGGTGAGTACGTATATCTGCTCTAAAAATGGAAACAATCATATCCTACCATATCAGTACCTTTAGCCTAAAGATGGATGTCAATCTCATTGTAAGGTCAGCATCTCTGGACCAAAAATGGAACCAAAAAGCAAACATTATCTGGCTTGATTTCAATCCTTCCAAACTTGGGTTACTAGTAGTATTGTACGTAGCTACATATTATCACTAGCACTGCTGTTTTGAAATCCTATAGCGCTGAGCTTGCGACAGCCAACAATTACATTTTATCATTACAAGCACTCTCATCAATATAATATGTAATAAATTAAGGCAACACTGTCATGTGATACGATGTATCGTACGCTGAACTAGTGGAACTTTAGCTGGTACTGACATAATGGATCTTTCTGAGCTTATTGGGTCTACTCCAGTGCATGGTTCTGAAATCCTATAGCCGGCCTTGGATTCTGAGATGGCTGCTACGACCAACTTTGCATTACACTGATCAATATTGAACACATACGAGATACTAGAGCTGTGGTACTTAAACTGATACAGATTTGATTCCTAAGCTTCTAAGCTATTAGGCTTTACTTTTGCAGTTCCGATACCCAACAGTGTTGATTTCTTTTCCTCACTGTTATACCCTACAGATATACACTCAGAGTTCTGCCCACACTGGTCGGGAGTGGTCGGCCCCAACCACCACTCAGCTTTTTTTACCACCACTCGAGCTCAAAATGGCCTATTTTTACCACCACTCAGACAGAATAATAGTACTAAAATGCAATATTCAATACAATATAATACCATTTTCACTACAGGTTAGCCACCACTCAGATCATTCTGGGCAGAACCCTGTACACTGTACTCTCTGATAGACTATACAGTGGAACCTCCGATAGTGGACCCTCTGTAATAGGGACAACCATTCTACAAAGGACATTGTTCGAGGTCCCAAAAATTACATTGAGAAACTCTAAAGAGGATAACGTCTCTATAAAGGACAAACATATATCACTATTCCTAACATGTCCTTTATTCGGAGGCTCCCCTATATACACAGACTAGTAATAGCTGTGCTGTATACTGAGATACTGTGACAGTAACAGACACGCACTAGGCTAGGCTTTCTTAAGTATCTATGCTCTCTTACTCTATGTAGCAATCGGCGGGCAGAAATCAATAACAAAATTTAAGGGCCCATGGGCGCTTACCCGGGAGACTATGGTACGTGTACACTGTACTCTATAGACATACGTATATACACAGACTATAGTTGTGCTGTACACTGAGATACTGCGACAGATATGCACTAGGCTAGGCTTTCTTAACTATCTATACTCTCTTACACTGTGTAGCAATAGGTATCACTGTGGTACGGAAATACAATAGTGTTGAGTGTACACAGGAGTGGTACAAGGCCTCATTGTGGGCAATTACGCACACAAGGCAATCAACGCACACCAGGCTTATCGGTCGTGGACAAGCGTCCGCGACCACGGCATACACACATGCATATGTCGAGGGAAATCGGATACCACAAATGCCTGGGGGAACCTAACGTATTATACGTACGTACTCTAGTGTGAGATTTTGAGTGGTTGTGGCCAGGAAGTCTATAGGGACAGTAGAACCTTACAATACAGCTCTCATTGTGGAACCAAGTGAGGGACTCCTGTAAGTACTGCACTGTCTGTGGCCAGGCCTGGGTATAACAACATTACTTAATTTTTGTCACAACCTTTTTTTTGAGCACAAATCAAGGGGCAATTGCTAATCACATGTACATACATACATACATCCCCAAGTTAAAGATGTAAATTGATATAATTATGCTATCCTTTTTTTTGAATACTCTATGGTACAAAGCACTTAGGTGGTACTCGGTTTTTTGTATGATTCACGTATGTAGGTGTATGATTTGAGATTAGCCGTGAAAGTTGTATACTTTCATCTATTTTCTCAGTAGGAGTAGTGGGGGTACGAACGTAGCTCCTTTTTTGCTTCATCAACTCAGCTTTCTCCACTTTCAACACCTCGTAGCTCTCTACTGCCAGCAAAATACCTTTCTTTATAACCCTCTCCCTCTCAAATTTTGGCCAAAATGACCTCCTACACTGACCTATTGTACAACATCAATTGGAATGATGTAAGGAAATTACAGACAAATAGAAAATAGGTGTCTTAGATAGGGAGGGAGGAAGGGAGGGAGGAAGGGAGGGAGGGAGGAAGGGATAGACTTTTGAAGTTGCTGCAGCTTTGCCAAATGGCTTACACCTTGTCAACAGGATGGCTACAACCCCACCCTTTTCAGAGTCTAAGTGTTAGGGTGGGGCTTGGCTCTAGTGAAAGTAGGGTCACTGGTGAACACAGGAATCTTCTTCTTATGCATGCATCTTCAAATTATCAACAATTATTTCAAAAATTAGTGTACATGTAATTGCATCTTTATGCACAACACCAGTATGCCATGTACACAAGCGTCCCCAGGTCCACTCCTAGCTTTTCAATGCTGAAATGATTGAGTGAGGTGTTTGGGGATGAGACTATGTACACACAGATACATGTATTGATGTAATAGCTAGTAGGGTTCCAAATGATTTTATTAACGTATGATGGTGACATAACAATGACGTCATGAAAGATATACGTCAGACTAAGGCAAAATGTTTTGGGCAAATGTACCACTGCTATATATACACACAATGACATCCGAAATCCATAAAATATCAACACTGTGGTGTGGTGTTTGCCGACCTGTGTTTATAGGTTCTAAGAACACAACGTGCCTTATTATGATAAACCATTGTGCTGCAAATAGGAGTTACCGAACTGCTATGACCAAATATACCACTATGTTTGCTAATAGTGGAGCTGCGAAGGTCATAAGAATAACATGCATAGGGACATGACTGCGCTTTTTCTATGACGCACATACATGTGTATGTATGATATCATGTACTATTATAAGGCAAAGCGGATGCAAAGTTATAAGCTACAGTTGTTGTTTAAAATCATGTAACAGGCAATAATACACAAACAAAAAATAGCTTGTAGAACATGGAACATATGTACATGCAGGAAATGCACATGCGTACAAAATAATAATAAAGGGGCAGTATAATTATTGTATTTCTCTCTAATGGAACAAACAAAGGAAGGCATTTGTGATACAATAAGGCCAGGGGCAGTTTGCAAGTGAATTTATGCTAGTCTCATTGATAATCATCACAACAGTTATTACCATAAATGCTGACTAAAACAATTGCTCACGTAGGGGTTAAATTTTCACCAGGAAATTTCTACCACAAGGTGTTGATTATCAGATACAAGGCAATGCCAACTGTGCAAATACCATCACATATATACCATCACCTATATATATACCAGAACTGAAACATGTTTGATTTATGTATGACAATCTTAGCATCTGAAATGGATCTCAACAGAAACCATTCAAACAAATCTATCAAGCACATACATGTGCATACGTACGTACATGTATGTGTATGCTACACACGGGATTAAAATTATTAGTAAATATCAAGCACACATAATATCCACATTACCAAATTTATTGAGCAGATACATGTACACATACATACACATGTGTGTGCTACATACAGTCTAAATTTAGTAAAAATTGTTTAGAAATTTGTACATTACACAATTTTCTACTAAACCTATCATCCATGATGACTGTTACAAACATGCAAGTTTCCATAATCAGTCCAAAATCGTACATGTACGTATATGCATGTATGGTACTTTTAACCTCGTGTGTGTGTGTGCAGTGTGTCAGAGTGTGTGTTGGAGTGTGTGTGTGTGTGTGTGTGTGTGTGTGTGTGTGTGTGTGTGTGTGTGTGTGTGTGTGTGTGTGTGTGTGTGTGTGTGTGTGTGTGTGTGTCTTGTACTACACATTAAGGTACAACTGCAACATACGTACATAGTTAGTGACTAACCTCCCACTCCTTCTTCAGTTTGTTCTGATTTTGCAAATTTGCATCAATGTAGTTCTGTAGCAAGACCAGCAATATCATGCCACATGACTCAACACAGGCACTATAGTACTACTGTGTACATGTATTTAAACACATAATACATAGGCTGTGCATTAAATGATTGACATATACGGAAGGAACAATCAGAAAGTAAATACATAATATTATTGTGCTAGTTACTCTACCAGAAATATACTCACATGTACACGCATGGTCAGAAGTTGGACCAAATATGGATATAATATTATGATATTTTACATGCAACAACAAGGAAATTAATGCTTTCTCAAGGGTACGTAGGAGTGTTACTGATCTCAGAGTCGCTTGCTCAATTTTATTTTGTATCCTTAATTTTGAATTTCCAAAATAAGAAATTGTGGGTTATCCACCACTTGCTTTGAAATAAATGAAACGTCATCCTGATATCATGCGGCTTAGAGTAGAATATTAATTGCCTCACAATTAAATTTCAATTTTCTCAAGTCTAGAAATTCCACTGATCTCAACATCTTTTTGCTCACTATCAATTTTGTTATGCGTTTGGACAAATTGACTTTAAATAGCTGACACACTATCTCTCAACAACATGCTATCCAATACCATTATCAAGATAATTTTTCTACAGTTGTAATATTTCAAAATTAAGGTGATTGGACGAATTTCCTAGAAGATCATTTTCATTGTCTAATCCTCCCTCACACTAACAGCCTCCTACACTCCGCTGCCACCTGGGTCTAGTAGCTCAGAGAGAAGAGTATCTGATTAAAAATCAGGAGGTCCCCGAGTTTGTATCCCGGCGCTGGATCCTGGAATTTTTCCAGGATAATGCTTCTCTCCTCTCTAGCCTGTTTCAACATCTCTTGCCTTCACCAGGTCTTAGGTAATTTATTAGCTCTCCTACTAACAGCCTCCTACACTGTCGCAGTGTTTATTTCAGGATTTTGCTCAAGAGGGGTCAAACACCTACTGCCAAAATTCAAGGGGGGCAACCGCATATCAAAGGTGGGGAAAGTCAATTCCAAGGGGGGGGGGGGGGGGGGAGGGTGGGCAAATCAATCCCAAGAGGGGATGAAAGCACTCCCTAGCCCCCCTGAAATAAACCCTGCAGTGTTGGGTGCATGGGATGACCACTGCTTCATATAACTTGTACAATTGAAATTCCATCGGCCACAAAAGAGGAGGCACACAGGATAATTGGACTTTCATGTGTACTTCTAAATGCATTAGGGTAGTTAAATTGAGCGGCAGACAGCCAATAGTTTATTGTAATAAGGTACACCTACTTGTATGTAGCATAGCATAGCCTGAGGGAGATCTGACAGACCATAAACCACTATAGGATGGGCAGCAATTGCTAACATTTGCTAATAGTATTATTAATGTGATACCAATTATTGTGTGCATGAAGGTACCAAAGTGTAGATGTAATCAGTCTGTACTTTGTAGAGCACACATCAGACATAGTTGGCTCTACTAAATGCACTCACCCTCACACACAGAGTTTGAATACACATTGTAATGTGTACACACACACATAAGCAAGCATACATACACACATACACACACATACACACACATACGCAGAGAAACGAAGGCACACCAAGTATGCACACACAGACTGAGACACACACATATACACACAAGCACACACTCAAAGAGGTGCACAAATATACACAAACACACATGCACACATACTAATGCACACACATACGGACATGTGACAGGACGCCAAAGAATGCCATCCATTCCATTCCACATGCAACTTCGAGCAGCAGATGAACCTTGCATTGAGCCAATGCACGTACACACGTACAGGACATAGGCATGACAACGATAGAACATGTGGCAATATGAACTCACCAATAGCAGATGTCCAGCACTGATATCCATGTGTGGACTGACTGGAACTGAAGGCCTGCGACAGTGAGAGGGGAGGGGAAAAGGAAAAACATGTGATGGTGACAGTCAGTGAGCAGGCAATTCTGACGGGAGGGGGGAGCCCATGTTATATGAGCAAAGATGTGTGTGTGTGGGAGGTGGTACTCCCTCCCACGTGCCAACGCTCAAATAAACAAACGTACATTAAGATAACCATTTAGAGATGCATTTGTTTTCACATGCTGTAGCGGTGAGGGATGCAACTGATAGCAATAATTATGTATACACATATCCCTTTTTTACTTTACTCCAGGAAAGCACTAGCAAGTGTGGGGGTGAGAAAGGGAGGGAGGGAGGGAGGGAGGGAGGGAGGGAGGGAGGGAGGGAGGGAGGGAGGGAGGGAATGGGGAATGGTAGTGGTTTACTATGTAGGACAAAGTATAAAAGGAGAGAAGCCACAGATTTGGCACATTTTAGTCAGTCGGTGTCAGTGACATACAATGTACTACTGTAGACAACATGTGAGCGGGAGGGAGCCGGGAAGAGGCCATGTACATGTACATACATGTATGCATATAGACACATGCATGTACATTGTGTACATGTACATACATACATGTATACTTTTAAGTATAATAAACAATGATGTATTATGTAAATGAGACCACACATGTACACATGTGTACCACATGTGCACACACTCACGTACACGTCCACACACACACACACACAGTCCTAATAGCAAAGCATTTGGCAATCAACTTGAAAGGCAGTAAATGATTTGAATTCCATCAACAGAATTCTACACCAATGCACCAGCTCAACAAGCTCAGCAAAAAGATTACACCCACAAAGCTGCAACCGAGTGGCGCCACTGACTGCCGACAAGGCAATAAGTCATGGGGCTATGTCAAAGGCGGTATTTTGCAGCTGTGTAATTGTCTGTTTGTACACTGAAGCTAATGGTGTCCGCTCCTAATCATGTTATTCCGTATGCGATCAGATTACTGGAATTCTATTGGCTCAAAAAGTCCAAAAGAGTGTCTTGCACACACACACTAAGTAGCCATAGTGCACATAGAGTGGCTGTTAAATAATAGTTAGACACCGAGGCTAAGAGATCTACAGTTTTTAGAATTCCGATGTCCCCAGGCTGTGACACCTGAGCGAAACGAGGGTGTTACTAAGGGGATAGAGGGATTCTAAATACTGTGGATCCCACTGGCCAAGGTGTGCTAAGTTATTTAGAATTTTTACAACTGTTGCTATGGTATTAGAGCCATTTACCTTGGATGGATCCTATTGGCCAACTTTTACAAGTAACTAAGTAAAATTTACAAGTAACTAAGCTACTTAATTTACCTCCTATTGACCAATCAGATTACTGGAAACTAGCAGTAAAATCTAATTCTGTTTAGAGTGCACTATTACCCTATCACCCACAGGAAAAAAAAACTGTGCTGAGGTGCACCAAATAGTGAGTATGTACCTTTGTGTATGTGTTTTACCGAATAGTAGAAATAGGAAGACCCGTGCTTATTACATGTAATCTACACTACAATGTCAGAGTATGAATTAAATTTTTGGCCTCAATACGATATGAATGAATGACTTGCAAATATTCATGCTAGCATGACAGTGCCAATTATGTACTACGGTAGGCTTCACTATTTTTGCTGCACGTTTTGATAGCTTTTTCTGCGTCAGTAAATAATTACAGAAACCTTCCATTAAAAAATCTATTACTCCTAATTTCTGCTTGTCAAATATTAAGCCCAAAGAGGGGTAATTAGGCTTTCCTCCTTAATTAATTATTCACTTATCCTGTGTAGCTTAGCAACGAGCCAAGTGGCAATTGACTCCAAAAAAGGAAGCTCAGATATTGAAGATAGACAACAAGCCATTTAACAGATGAGTACCTTACACTTAGACCTACCGGTGTTTGCATTCAGTAATACGCACTTCTGTTATGCTATGTATGTGAAGTATGTCTAAGTATTATGAAGTATGTCTCTGTAAGGATAGGAGCAGCTGCGATTGGTGTTTGTATACTGAAGCACTGCCATACTATGCATGCCACATGTCCTTATAGATAGATAATGCTCAGTACCTAGGCACGCACGCATGTATGACACGTTTTAATGATGGTTTTTAGGGTCAGACTAGAGGGGTTTTCTATTGTGATTGGATTAATATTCCATCGAAACAAATTGTGGACTATTTATCATCATTATGCCATAGACAGACACTTTGAAGTGCAATCGGTCACACTTTGTGTGGGCTGAGATTGAGTCAAGTGATGTAACAGAAGTGGACAGCCTCGTGCCCGCCAGTTTCGGGCAATAATGATATTACTCTATCACTTCATTACTCCCTCAAAGATGTCAGATATGGACATGAAAGATTATATCAATGCTTTATGAGACATCAAAGGTTAATAAGCTGCTTAGTGACTTTATCACAGCTCTTCCTCCCTCCCTCCCTCCCTCTCTCTCTCTCTCTCTCTCTCTCTCTCTCTCTCTCTCTCTCTCTCTCTCACTCACCACAGGTGCTGTGAGGAGCTCGGGGTGTAGTAGTGGGCAGCATCGTAAGCTAGTCCTGTCTGGGACCTTCCACTTCCGTTCGTGCCTCTTCTCTTCCTTCCTTTCTTACTTTCATCTTCAGACTACGAGTGCATGTGTGTGTGAATGTGAGAGTGTGTGTGCACGTGTGTGTGTGTGTGAGTATGTGTGTGAGTGTGTGTGTGTGTGTGTGTGTGTGTGAGTATGTGTGTGAGTGTGTGTATGTGCATTAGTAAATAAATTTCACAAGCTAACTAAAAGATTTTCTCAAAATTCTAAAGTAGCATCACAAGTGTTGTTATGATACCAAACCAATTGTTTTATGGCAGATATACATATATCACGAGAATCTAGTGAGTAGTATGGATCTTTCATCATTCAAATAATAGCATGCATTGATCATGTACAGTACATACACACACAATATGCATTGTTTGTAGATGTGCAGAGAATCCCACATAACAGGAAAAAGCAAACATGCACTGTACATAATTACCATGTTTTGATAAATAAAAAAAGTCACTATTTTCTGGGGAGTACACATAAACATTTTCATATTATTGGCTAATGGACCTTGATATTAATAGTGTACTATACTATATACTATAATTATACACGTATCTCTGTCAACAATGTCGGGCTATATAAAGCCCAACAGATGCAAACCTTTGAAGTAGGATTGCATCACTACACTTGCATGAGCACACATTAGGACATCATTAGCATAATATGGGTGCATAATTACCGTTTATAGTTACCAATAGGAAGGTCAAGTGACCTTGTAAACAAAAATATTAACTTGCTTACCACATCTGTGCTGACTGGTGAGTAGCGGACTGTCTTCATATCGTACTTGTATCGACCTCGAATCCTAAAAGAGAGAGAGAGAGAGAGAGAGAGAGAGAGAGAGAGAGAGAGAGAGAGAGAGAGAGAGAGAGAGCGAGTGAGCGAGCGAGAGTGAGCAACAGGAATAGATAAACGATGACACAAGCACACACAAATATTTGTCAAGTAAACAAACCGTGCGTGGCTTTACCCACTTATCAGCGTACAAACACTAGTCTTAGATCTGTTGATATGACTACTATAAATGCTGGCAGCAGTGCTCAGATAATATTTCTACGAGATCAATAGAAACACTACTGTTCAGCATGTTATTGTCAATGGAACACTGTGTGGACACAGTATACGCATCATCATACCACTTCCCTCAGCCCAACCACCAAAACAGGCCTGACTACTGTAATAGGTAATGTATACAGTTGCGGCTACTGAGACAGCTATAAACATCCGATTAAAGGGGTTATCCCAAGGGCTAGGGCCTATCGAACTGCTGTAGGCGGCCAGCCTTTGGTTTAATATCCTCATTTCAGGAGTGTAGCTTTATCTATTCATATGTGACTGAGACTGTGATGCATAGCGTAAAGGAGGTGACATCATTTTCAGGGGTATTTGTGTGCACTAGTCTATGCAACTGAGACAATGTACTATTAGTAATGTAATTAAAGGAGGTGACCTCATTTTTGAGGGTATTTGTGTGCAGTAATAAAATTAATGCATACTAACTGCGACAATGCATATAATTATAATGACGTGATTAAAGAAGGTGACCTCATTTCAGGGATAGTTGTGAGCACTTCTCTATAATTTCACTGGGATATTGCTTAGTGTCTGGTTGCCAACATTCCCTTGAAAAGAAATCACCTGGTGGACATCCCTCCTTCTCAAAAGGCTCATCCCTACTCTACATATAACATTAGTAGTTAATGCAGTACATACAGTGATGGGTTTAGGAACTGTAACTGTGTGTACAGCTACAAGTATGCAGCAAGGAGTGGCTGCCAAACCAGTCAGCTGCGAGTGTTGTGATGGTATGGTGTTGACATCATCAGCCAGGGGTAGTACACACTCATGTAGTAGTACCAATGGTATACCGATGACCATTGCTACATATGGAAAACCAACATCCATGCATGCACGTACATCTTAGATAGATGTCCTTATTCGTATGTACTATATCAGGACATTCCACGAATTAGAAATCCACCAATGTACTATAGTGGAATCCCTTTACAATGACGATACCCCAGATAATATGACACAAACATAACGACGCTGTATACATACACGTTCCAGCTAGATAAAGTCATGTACTAAACTACCCCTGAAGCAGGAACACCTCACTGAATCAGGATGTTTTCAGCTACACTGAGTGCATTCACAATACAAAGGTATCATATCACTATATGATACATACATGTACACGATGTACAAGCTATACACACAATATGCTCGGTGCCATTGATGTACAACATTCTGACGGGAATCTTGCTGCTAGTACATTGGTGTCGTTTTGTAAACTGAGTACCGCTGTCGCTTAACAACAAAGGCAGGTAGCACCTGACCAATGGCTACTGCTAGGTCAGTTTACACAGCTGGTGATTTGGTAATTAACCTTCACACTGGTTTTTCCCACCAACCTGAGAGCCAGTGGGGAAACCCTTCATGAATGAGCAATTACAAAAACAGGCGGGAACTACGATTTTGAAGGACGCCCCTGACTAAGGATACCTTTTATCAAGATAGCCTTTTCCCTATGCCCATTCCCAGCTTTTCAATGTTATAGCATGGAATGGGCCGTGTATGTATGCTATTCCCAAAACAAGGGTACTGCCTTTATCAGGACACTGTGCATGGTCAAAGCTACATGGAGAAATACATGTGTACAATACTACACGTATGCACCCGTGAAATAGAATATATCCAGACAACAAAAGTATTATTAAATGGCGATTGCAGCTAACAGGCTTAGTGATGTTTTCTTCAAGTGGACATGACCTATGTGCTTTGAAATATGGCAACCTTCCTCTCAAGTTTCCGAGTCATAATGTCAACGTCATAACAGTGTTTATATTTTGCTGCCTCTGATGTCCCATAAAGCACTTAAGTTCTCATTTAGTGACATCTCTCTATCTCCTACAGCGCAGCCTCAACACTATTACCATCTGTCTAGCTTTTATGTACCTACAGCTTCCTCTAGACATTATAGAATGTAAATATAAATAATTTTGACACTAGTACATGTATGTATTTATGTACCTACCTCTTTGACACTACGGTGTATACAGATATTTAGCCTACATATACACATGTAGATTTGAATTTTGCCAGGTACCAGGTACATGCCCTCTCCTCCTTTGGTATCCATACATCAAGCCCTTGCAATTTCTGTACTCTTTTAAGCCTTAAGCTAGGTTCACATTATGGATGCAAGCAGCTGCGTTATCATGCGTCGAGGGGGTTTTGTATGATCATCACGCAACTTATTTCCACAATAAACTTGTGGCAGGTGCGATCTGATACGTCTACTGGTGCGTCAGCAACGCAGGGACAGAAATCAATTCTATCCTCGCGTTTGAGCATTGCGTCAAACGCGTGTCACGCATTTTTGCCATATTGTGAACTAGACTTTAGTCTCTACTAAAGAAGGTCCAACTTAACTTTACATTTAGTGACATCTCTCTACCTCCTGTGCCGCAGCATCAACACTATTACCATAATTGGTACCATGGCTTCAGGGAGAGAGAA
The DNA here is from genome assembly GCA_964291365.2 of Stappiaceae bacterium. Classification (GTDB taxonomy): domain Bacteria; phylum Pseudomonadota; class Alphaproteobacteria; order Rhizobiales; family Stappiaceae; genus JBDWFY01. The sequence goes on along the minus strand of OZ219961.1, from coordinate 44,003 downwards.
AAGGGAGCAAGGCCTTAAAATTGTCTAGTTGCCTTATTTACTCCACCATGGACGACAATAACTCACTCGGATTGCCAAGCCTAAGGAAGTGAACACAGGTACCATGCATTGAGTCTGTCATCCTAGCCATATCATGAAAGCTCAGAGCGTCCATCTTTGACAACCAATAGTAGTGGGAAGCCATCCCCAGTGCCTGCTCAGGCACACTTATCATGACACTATGAATCATACAAAAAGATGCACACTTCAACTACTTTTGCTTTATTAGCAGATCTGAAGCATAGGCAAGAGAGAAACTTTTGGATGTCCTTCAGTGGGCATGATTGCATCTAAATTATTCTTAAAGTAGTCATTCCAATTAATAAGATTTAACAGGTACCTTTAGATTACTTTCCATACAATGGAATACTTTCAAGAGGGGCTTGCTATTGATACAAAGAAAATCTCCGCACCAAAGTTTTGGTTGGGCAAGCAATAAGGACATATATAATAATATTATATTACCACTTACTTTCGGCAGTATATGTAGATCAAGCCAAACAAAATGGCTGCAAGTATACCAATGACCACTACACATATGACAGTGTAGATGGTGGAGGTCATAGCAGTGTAGATGATGGAGTGGTGGTGGTGGACCACTGGCTGCTGGGAGGGACGAGGATCCGTCATATCTGATAGCGAGAGAGAGAGAGAGAGAGAGAGAGAGAGAGAGAGTCATTTGTGAGTAAATCTATGTTTGTGTGTATCTATCAGTATGTAAAAGTGCATTCAAGCATTCAAGATGTGTGTAGGTGTGTATATGCATATCACAACATCAGCATATGTGTGCATGTGACTATCAGGTAGTAGGTATATGTATGTCCATTGAGAATAACAGATCCAGGAAGTGAACGCTGATATAGACAGAAATGGAAAACAAAGATCAAAAAAAAAAACAAACCCCACAAACACTGCGTCACAAGACCAGTAGGTCAAACCCCATCAGACACTACACAATCATAATGTTATTATACATGTACATCAATGCTCAACATCTAATAGTATATAACTGTACAGGTGATTGTATGCTTGACAAAAGTAGGCTTTGTCAAAAGGTTAGTTTAGCTAATACTGTTGATCGTTGAGACTTTGGTGTGAATACCGTAAGCCACAAAATATCTAAAACACACCAAGTACTGTGAGTTAATGTACACAACTACATATCATGCTACATGTACTTTTATACATTCCTGTGTAGACAAATGTACATGCACGTATCTGACTTGGGTAGACCATTTATGCTACCAACAAATTTTTTCTAGTCAGATTTGCACCCTTAGAGATACTGTCTATGAAATCCCACATCATATAGATATCAATATCACAGAATTATAACTCTAAGCTTATAACTACGTCGAATATAATATTTATATATACATAGGCTACACTTTGATCATGACACGACTTACTATCTTTATAGCTTCTGTTTCTACGTATTGAACGTATGACAGTCAAGAAAGCTGTCAGTAGGGCACACTCGTACCCTTTCTTCTTTCGTTGACTCCCTGTAGACTTCGGGCCGCAGACGGTTCACTTCACTCCCAGGTAGCTAGCAATCAGTTGACAAAGTTCCCAAGAAATCGAAGGAAATTTTTTCAGACATTCCCTTAATTAGAACACACCCTGCATTTTCATGCACCTTTACGTACACGTACACGTACACGTACTGTTCATGCATGCTGCATGCACATGTCCAGTATTATATACTATGCATGTTTTAAACTAGCCACACATGCATCTTTCTGTCCCCAAGCAACCTTGCCCTACATTTTTCATATCTTTGTTGGAAAAGTATATTAAATATAAATGGCGATTGAATTTGACAAAAATGTCGGTCAATAAGAGAGAGGTAGCTGAATGTCTGCAGATATTGAATACATATAAATCAGGTTGGGTAATTATATATGATCTGAAATAATCTAGAATAGTTGAGGAATACAATTTGCTCTTGAAACATATTAACCAATGATTTGTGATAATGATAGTGATAATATTATGATATTATGATAATTACAGATGAGAAAAGTGAATTATTGATCCTATAGAGAGATCAAGCCAATGAGAATTGTCTATTAATTTTACACATTTACTTGTTTTCTTCTCTGAGGGGAAAAATTATGAACACACACTACTAACTGTACAACAAAAATTATGAAATGGTATGTGAAAAAAAAAACAACCAACAAAAATGGCACTCCTATATAATGTATGGAAAAGTATGCGCCTAATTTAACTTAGTGAATTATTTTCACCTGTTGAGAGCATCGAAAGAATGCCCTGTGAAAAAATAATCTACTGTACCTGACAATAACCATTACGGGCAGGGGAGGGAGGGCAAAAATGATCAGGGAGACACACACTACTACCAAGTGTCCTATAGAGTGGAGATACTGTGCTGTATGGTTTCCAGATTGCTTGGTGAAGTTTGGTCGAGGTGAAAACAAGTGAGAGAGCTGCTCGTTTTTCGTTTTGTAAGTATCAAAAGTAGTTCAGTTCCATACTGTACTGTACAGTTCTTTCTTCCCAACCCTCCCTCAGCTCAGGCGTGAAGAAGCTGCTGAGCTAAAGAGTCAATCTTGGAGTTGCAGTGAGGACAAATGGTACTGTAGGTGGATATTTTGCAAGCACACTCGAAGCAGGTGGTCTTGTGTCCGCATGGTATGAAGACAGTATCTGCCATACTCTGCTCACAGTAACAGCAAATCTCTGCAATTGGAGTGAATCCAGTCTGGTTGATCTTGCGAAGCTGCTGCATGGAACTTGCCCTTGGAAACTGGGAATATCCTTGTAGAGAAGAGATCCCATTCGGAAATCCCCTTGGAGACATTACAGCCGTTCCCTCAGACGAGTTTGAGCCCCATGATCCCGTTGGACTGGGCGGCTGAGGACTGAGTTTCCCTCCACTTGACCCCCATGAACCAGTAGGACTAGGTGGCTGAGGGCTGGCTTTGTTGTATGAGAAGGTGCCCCATGATCCGTTTGTGAGAGGGGTGGTCGGTTGTGGGCTCCAGGAACCATTCCAGTTGGTGGTGGCAGTAGTGTGGTGCTGCAGTTTGCTGCTTCCGAAATCAAACACCTTGTTGAAAGCCATGGCTGGAGCCGACATTGGAATGGGGTGAAGGATGTCATTCTCCTCGTAGGTGGATTGGGAACCAGTTGAAAACACAGCACTTGACAGTGGAGAACTGCGACGCTCCACCCTTCCATTCATGCCCTCAGACACAGTCGAGGTGCTACTTGGTAGCACACTCCCTGGTAGCAATAGATTGGGTGTTTCTGACATGGACATTGTCCTGCGCATGATGCGTTTCGTTGTTGAACACCCTCCATTCTCCCCAGTGGACTCGGTACAATGCACCACACTTGGGGAGCCTAGCTGATCAGCACCTCCAGTACGAAGAGCAATGTAGCTCTCGATCTCTTTCCTTGCCAGCTCCACGTTCTCAGGAGAGCCACGCACTTCAAAGTACGGCTCCATGTCACGTGATGGGGTGACAATGTATGTACCGGTGGTCTGCTGGATCCGCTTCACGGTTGCTCCCTTTGGCCCGACAACCAAGCCAACTACCCGATATGGAACTCGCACAAAGATGGTGACCTTGTCTTCTGTTGTCAAGCTGCCAGATCCACCATTGTTGAGTGTCGAGCCAATGTTGGTTGGGGAAACAGAACTACTTCTGCGCGAGGCTCGGATCTGTGAGAAGTGGTCAGCTGCCTGGAGAATTTCCTTCTTGGCAACGCTCACATCTTCGGGTCGACCGGTGATGATGAAAACCGGGTCTTCCCCGCGAACAGGTGTCTTGATGTAAGTATTGGTCTTGGCACGCAAGGCCTTAATCTTGCACCCTGCAGTGTTGAATGTGGCAAAGCATGAAACAATTGTTTGGCGGGAACCCACAAAAGATAAAATTGCAGCTGGCTATTGTAAAAATCCGAGATCGTGGCTACATAAATACTTTCTCTCTTTCTGTACCACCCCAAAATGCACGATACGATTTTTGGGGGGAGAAATGAAATCAATATTAGAACCCACATTCACTTCAGTCTTCCCAGGTTCTACAGATTCGTCGAAAATAAGCAGAAACTACTTCTCCATGCACTAAGCCTAAGCCCATCCCAATCCATTACCACAATTTACACGATGGAGCAGCTAGCAACTAAGCTTACTGCAAATAGTGTACTTTCCCCAACAACACAGTTTGCAGGAAATCTACAAACAAATCCACAGTCAAGAACACTAGCTTAGTAAAAGTTAACGGGCAAACATAAATCGTACCTTGCCTGCCGACAATCTCGGCAACATGCTCAGAGCTCGGGACGCTGACACACTGCGTGATGTTCTGCGACTTCTTCGAGGATCCGGCGAGCGGAGACTCCGGCGATTCGTCGAAGAGACCGTTTGGAGGGTCGGGGCTGGCAGTGCTGTACGTGGTGTTGTTCAGGTTGAGCATCGAGAGCTCAAGTGCAGCCAGTAGCGCACGATTCTCCATTATCGTTGACATACTTTTGACGGGAAGACGGAGCTGTTCTGTAATAATAAGATTTTTATTGGCTGGCGAACAATCAACTTTAGCACTAGCAGTGCGTCTGGTTGCGATTTTTCTCTTACTAAGCTGATACCCGCCTTTTGCACAACTCTTGGTGTGTTGCTAAGTTGCTGCTCTTCATAGCTTTGGCGACGTCTAGCCTGGCTCTTTTATGTAAAGTCTGCGACCAGTCGGCTATGCACCGCCCACAGGCATAATGCGTGCGCGCATGCAATTAATTAGCGTCTATTAATAGCTATCTGTGGTTACGTCAGTCCCTTTGAAGAGGTAAAGTAAGGATTTCAGTAAACACAAATTAAAACCTAGTTTATTACATTTAATGGCTTACTTGCCACAAATTGGACATGATTATTAGCAATGCAAAACAATTGAACATTGGAATATTGGAATTTACAGATGGTGAAAGAAGGTAACTGTTTGAAGTAGAGAGAATGAAGTTTTAGGTTTCATTGGTGATGAAGGTACCTTAAAAAATTAATCGAGAGAACAAGAATCAGGATAAATTTAGCACAAATCCATACCCAAGTATTTTGTACCCAGATGGGGATCACTGATTCATATTTAATTTTTACAAATCAAGCGATAGATAGAGCATAGGGTGGCTACTTTTTAGCAACAATTAAAGTGGCAGGACTACAGACATTCATACCTCTAATTTTATTTCATCTATGACATTATCCTCCACTACCGTAGCCTATGGGCAAGCAAACTTGCAAATTTTGACCTATGGGCAACTTATATTACACCCCCCCCCTTAGGCTACCCATTTCCAGATACTACGTAAATAATTAGTACCTGTTGATATTTGGCAGATGACTGTGTCTGCTTTGAGCTGAGAGGTAGAGCTGGGAGGCGGCTGATTGTCGGAGTTAGCGGTAAGACAATGTGCTTCTCTTGGTGCTGGGATCCTGACGCAAGTGGCAGGGGAGGCTTGCTGGGAGAGAGGGAGTTCTTTACGGCCAGTAGCATTCCTAGGAGCACCTACATACGTACATACAGTATGAAACAAATGCATCGTATTACATCGATACAGTGGAATTATAATAAGGATACCCCCAGTCTATCAAGCTAGACCCCTCTCATCGTGTGTATAGCTACAAGCAGTGAGAAAGGTCTAGCTCGATAGACTAGACATCTCTTTACTCAAGACACCTAGGGTAGCTGGATAGCTACCCCTGAAATAAAGGCACCCCACTAATCAGGACATTTGCAAGTGCAGGCCCAAGTATATCCCCAATGTGGCCTCGTCCCCAGGCTCCCTGATCTTTCGTGTGTGTTGAAAAGATCAGGGAGCCTGGGGACGAGGCTATTCTCAATACAGAGATTCCACAGTAGCGTTACTATCACTTGTAAAATGTTATGCTAACAAAAAGACACACGTAGGTAGGCCACCCAAAGCTGGTGCTTATCTGTTGCTGTGAGTGTGTCCGCTAAAAGTCAGAATATTGGGTAGCCTTGATACCATACATAAAGTTTGCAGCATGTAGCTGCTAGGTAGCAATCAAAAGCAAATTAAGTGCTAAGTAGTGTGGTTGAAAGGAACGATTTCAAATTTCTTCTGTTCTGGTAACAGAAAGATTAGAAATTAATTTCCCCTCTCAACCATGGACTTTCCAACCTCCACATCATAGGGCCAGCCAGGATTAAAAATTAGAAATTAACTGGTAATTTTCCCTCTCAACCATGGACCTTCAACCTCCACATCATAGGGCCAGCCAGGATTAAAAACTATGATGACATGGACTATAATTATTATTATAATGGAAACCAAGTAAAGGATACCTCTGAACCTGAAAATGAGGACTTTCTCTCTCCCTCTCCCTCTCTCCCTCCCTCCCTCCCTCCCCCTCTGAGTAGTCTCAAAAGAGATGTTTTGCTGTAGACTAATAAATCTTCTCACGTTTAACAAATGTATTCACATTACAACTCAATAGGGAGGTCTTGCTAATCAGATTACTTACATTTGATCGGTGCAGCTGCCTGTGTAGGTTGGACTGAATGTACGGTGTGAATACGTCCAAGTCAAATGGATCGACAAAACCTTGCAGCTGTTCAAGCAGACTTTTCACCCTGGCAGCCAGCTTCTCCTACATGTATAGACACACATACATGGGAGCAGAGTGTGCACATATATGTCACCTGATACCGTACTATCACAGTACCAGACACTATAAAGACTAGATCCATTATAGGACTCACATGTACATATACGATACAGCACACATGTCGTATAAGGCAGCAGCATGTATGACAGGGCAAAACTAATACATTTGTAGTTAATATAAATAGGGTATTTGATACTGCATATATACGGGTCTGAAGTCACAACTGGTGTGCACAGGTCAGCAACAGCATAATACAGGGTGTAGCAGTGTAATATTAACTGAGGGCTTTCTTACTGTCAAAGGGTACAGTATATAGACACCACTATTTACCGTAAGGTAAAAGCCACCTAGTATAAACATTAAGCTCAGAAGCCTAACACCCGATAGTGATAGTAAACTTTACGTTCGTCCCTATTGGACGCTTTGACGGTGTTAAGGTGATGCATTTCCTCTAGGGGTTCAGTTCCTCCTCAGATTACTTTAAACAGGCATGTACCTCTTGAACTAAAAGAATACTTGTCAGAAAGTTCAAGTTGAATTGCAGCTGTAGCGAGCACTGTTGGGGAATTCCCCTTACATCATCCCCGCTGCCTCCACTGCTATTACCACCAGACTGTGACTTTTGTAGCAGATCCTCATAGTGTTGGACAACTGCCTGCATCATCAGACTGCTGAGCTCGGCGAGAATGGATTGGTCCAAAGCTTGGCCGCCAATTCGACTAATCTCCTGACAGACGGCGAAAAGGAGGGAGGTGACATAGACAGAAGTTTGTGAGGGAACACGAATGACGGACGATACTTGGCTGCCACTTTCAGACTCTTCAGAAATCGTGATTTCTTCCCATGCCTAGTGAGAAGGAAGGAGGAGGGAGATACAGAGAGAGAGAGAGAGAGAGAGAGAGAGAGAGAGAGAGAGAGAGAGAGAGAGAGAGAGAGAGAGAGAGATGAAGAGAGAGTACATTAGCGGTAATTTGTTAATTAATTAAATAGTTAATAAAGTACAGTAAGTCAGCATGACCACAAAGAGAGATAATGTACAGATCAAAGGCAAATTTGCTCAATTTGTTAACTACTTGATTTTATTTATGTCGCAAATTAACAAGCATTAATTAACTCTTAGACCTACCAAAGTTGAGGTGAGGGCATTGAGCTCCATCTCTGCTGATAGCTGGCCATGAAATTGCTGAGAAAACACACCAGAACACCACTTTGCCCAGATCCTAAAACAATAACAAAATCCAGCAAACAAATCAGCATAAACAACCATAATAGCTACCTCACAGCTTTTCAGCATAAGCATTGAAAAGCTGGCCTGGGTGCACATCAGGCTACAATCAAACATGAAGAAACAAGTCAAACATGATACTATTATTTTTATCTTGCCTCATCCCCAGGCTCCCCAATATTTTTAATATATCAAACTGGGAATAGAGGGCATGGGAATAACGCTATTTTTAATTACATTTTCAAAATGGACATGGTCCAAAGGAAGCATTATCTTGGGCAAAAAGTCCCTGGTTTGTTATTTCAAGCCATCCCTATCTCGGTCATGGGGCCACAGCCAAAGTGTTGGTATAGCCAACTAAACTGTGGGAATTGGGACAAAACAGCATAAAACCCCAAGTTCTAGTCTGTGGCGACCCAGCCAGGCCACCAGCACACACTCAACACATACAGATTGACTAGGTTCATGGTCACCTTCACCCTCACCCCAGGGCACACACACACACACACACACTCACACTAGCAGTGGTGAAAGAGTAGTAACAGTGTGGCCAGTGATGGAGATTTGATAGCATGGTGTTGTCCACACAGGTACACCACAGTGTGCATGCTACATATAGCTACATGTAGCTACATGTACCTGTAGGTAGCATGCACAATTTTTGTATGTGGCATGTATATGTAGGTACATATATGTAGACTCACATGTAAAGATGCATATATATATATATATATATATATATATATATATATATATGTACTGAGAGGATACAGAGGAAGACAGGAAGAGAGAGAGAGAGTGAGAGAGAGAGAGAGAGTAGGGGGGGGGGGGGGAGGTGCCCTGCATTCATTCATTCTTGACACCCATACCCTCTATAGGACTGTTGATTGTCTGTTTCTTCTATCACCTATACTGGTGGTCCCTCAGGACAGCTGCAAATTTATTACCACCTATGCTTATCAGCATCACATTAGCATAAAAATTGATAGAAAAAATACTGGTGCCCCACACTTTTGTTGAAAAAACAACAACACACTGACTGGTACCAGTATGAGTATCACTATGGCAACACAGCTTAAAATTTGTTTTACTCATGGTATTTCAATACCTAAGTAGTTCTTTTTATATGCAGCCAGGAAACCTGGAAAGGTATGTAGCAAAAGGAGGTCTTGTTAGCAAGGGATTTGTTTCAGGATGTTAGTCAGTAAGAATGAGAGAAAACAGAAAGATTCTTGACATTCTGTAGTAAGACTAGGGAGGAGGACACAGAAAGGCTTTTAGAAGTTTATTTAGTAGTTTATATTGGACTCATTCTTATAATAGGAAGAAAGGCAACAGTTTGAGCTGAAGAATTTAACTACTGGCCCCCTAAATAGCTTTCTCTCTCCCTCTCCTTCTCCTTAATTCCCTCTTTCTCCTTCCCATTCTCCCTCCTCCCTCTCTCTCTTTCCCTCTCCCCCCTCCATCACACACACACACACACACACACACACACACACACACACACACACACACACACACACACACACACACACACCAGCACACCAGCACACCAGCACACCAGCACACCAGCACACCAGCACACCAGCACACCAGCACACCAGCACACCAGCACACCCTCAGCCCACTAACCAACCATCAACTAGCTATTAGCATTATCAGTTTACTATAACTTTCAAGGGAGGAGCTACATACAAACAGTGAACATTCATTACTGGCTAGACTGATAACTAATAAAATCAACAGGCAAAAAAATTTGTCCACAAGTATGTTTTTATTTCCAAGAAGTACTCCCAGCACCTCATAAATTTCCACAAGTTCAGTATGTACAACAAAGCATAGCTGAACCACTACATACACAGCTATACAGTACAGTTTAGATTGCTACAAGGTCCTGTAGTACAAAACTGGAGCTACATGTAGCAGGATGGGTAGTGGTGGATGAGATCATGAAGTCTACAATGAGGTAGTCCCCATTTCCCTGAACAAACTTAACCACCATGTCACACTCCCCATCACACTCACACACTCACAAGGTCTCACATTGTCACTGTCACACAGTCACAAGCCCCCCCCCACACACAACTATACACAGTCACATAGTCACACTCAAGTCACAAGTTAATACATGTGACACCTTTTTGTAACTATGATCTTGACAGTAGTGGCTTACCTGAAAACTGTCAAGGATCTCTGCTGTAGCATGTGGGCAATCACGGCCTTCTTGCTGTCAACCTGGGGAGCAGAAGGGTGCATGGAGATCAGTGTGTCATATACAAAGAAATAAATAAATCTAGTAGATTTCATACTGTGTATACATGTATCAGATGAGCAATTGAAAACCACAAACTATTTCATACAGAGGGTTAAATGATGGAGAGTTGTCCCAGTTATACATGCAAATTCAAGGCAGGGTATACCCTACCTAGGCACTTTTGTTGTTTGGCAACCAAAATGATATCTTTTCACCTATACTAAAGGAACAAATAATGCTGTATGACCATGGTAGGGACAAAGTGGTTATCTTAAGCTTTATATAGTGTATCTACCAGAGCTGGCAAAGCAAAATATTAGCACTTAGTACTTAGTATACCAGCTAGGAACAGGATGGAGTACATGCACATGTGTTTTCTCATTAACATTGCCACCCAAACAAAAGCCCTCTAGACAAACCACACGTCTCTGGCAGACAAAAACAATAGTCCTATACTGCTATAGCTAACACATACAAATACATGCATATGTTTGTTAATTCAGCAAATTAAAGGACCCTTTTCCTGTACAGCTGCATGTCCATACATGTACTAAGTAGCTAACATTAGGAGAATTTGAACAGACCTCTTTCTTGGAATGAAGCCTGCTCCTAGCCTTGAGAGAAAACCTGTAAGAGGCCAATTGTGAAGGAGTAATTCATACAACCAGTTTATTCTCTCTCTCTCTCTCTCTCTCTCTCTCTGACACAAGTCTCTCTCCCCCCTCTCACTATCTCTCCTCACATAAGACTAACAAACAAACAAACCTCTATGCATCACATACATCCACTACTGGATAAACAGACACACACAGATTATTCAATCTAGTCCCACACTCACAACAACTATCATGTACACAAACAACCATCACTCATCACCCAGCCACCAAACCAGGCCCACTCACACACCAGGCTACATCTCATTACCCATATCTCTACTATTGCCATGCTCCACTGCCCTAGAATCACTCTGTGGTCACCCTAAATTGAATTTAGGACACTCTATGATCAGGATAAGGCACAAAAGATGACAGAGCTGGGGAAAAGCTCACACAGTAGCTGGCTAAATTCAAGGCACAGCTGAAGGTTTGACCACTGCATCTTGTAGGGGACAATAGCATTAGGGACCTCTCCCAGGCTACTCAGACATACTCTAGGCTAGATAGACAGACCTCAAGATTAGGTTAGTGTTAATGGATAGGCTAGGACTTGTGCATGTGTGTGTGTGTGTGTGTGTGTGTGTGTGTGTGTGTGTGTGTGTGTGTGTGTGTGTGTGTGTGTGTGTGTGTGTGTGTGTGTGTGTGTGTGTGTGTGTACTGTATCTATACACAACGTGCACATGCATGTATACGTGCCCATATGCTCTGAAAATCCACCAAGCTGAGTGTAAAGTAATGACAGGCGTGAGTGAGGGTGTTAATTCATTCACCTATTGGTGTGTATCCTTGTCATTGCTTCACTCCTGCTCTCACAATTTGAACAATTACACACTTGCAGCTGACTTCTCTCTTTCAGTTTACACCTCTGTCTTATACTCCCTCTCTCCCTCTCTCTCTTTCTCCCTCCCCCCCTCCTCTCTCTCCCTCACCTTCCAAAGCCTGCCTGGCTCTCACTCTCTTCTCCCCTACATCCTACAGCTAGTCGTGCCAAACTTGGACAGCAGTCGAGCAGGGAACAGCAGATTCGACCAATCAGGAGCAGTCTGCAATAGAAAATATACCTTTATGAAAGCTGTTTATTCGAAACTATAGTATGCACAAATTATGAAGTTGTACCTGTCAATGATTTCATGGGGCTGTCCCTGACGTTTGGAAGTAATTAATTCCTTCAGCTGAGCAACTTTCTGATCAACAGCTTGCAGAAATCTATGCAATGAGAAGAACAACATTAATCTTATGCAACAAGTGATTTTTACAAGCCTAGCCACACGCAGCATGGACAATCAATGCATGTAGCTAGCTACAACATGTACGTAACTAGCACCTAAAGGTTGATGTTGATACTCACTACACGTGGGCATGGACAATAATATTATTGCTCAAAAATTAAAATACAGTTAGAGCTTAGAATTAGTTCTGGCTATAGGCTGCATGGTCAGTGCCTGAGCCACACATACCCTTTGGCTACAGAGCCAATTTGATTGCAATAAAACAACCAGTAACAATCGAAAATATATAATTACTATAAAAAACAGCAATAGACACAGCTAGGCACAGTGTTCAATAACTTGGGTGGCCCAATCCCTCACTAGTTAGCTACTTCTTAAACACATGCTTCTCTTTAATGCAGCTGCAACCAATAAAGCAGCTAGCAACAGTGATGACATATTATTGAGTATGCACCCAGCTACACATACACATAGGTATATGTACTCTGTCAACATGCAGATCTGGGTGGCCCAGTCATGCCACACTGCTATAGCTACATAGCTACATTTGAATTATTGAGAATGCAGCTGCAACCAATAGAGCAGATAGCAACATATGGACCAGGTAGACAGCTAGGCTAGAAGCTAGGCAGGCAATAGGGAACTGTGTATTAGCCCCAGTGGATGGGTATTTGATGGTGCGGTCATGCAAGAAATTAGCATGGAAGCATATGCCACTGGCTACACTTCAATAAAGATTGTAGGGTAAACAAGTCCTTTAAGGCAGAGAATTGCTTCACACGTCAGTTGAGTTGTGGGGTGTGTGCACTTGCATGTACGTGTTGTATGGTATGCTTGCTAGTGAGTGAGTGAGATGCACTTGTGTGTGTGCATGGGTGTGTGTGTGTGTGTACGTGTGTAAAGATTAGACTGCATGGAAGACAATAACTGTCCTTAACTGCTCCAATTACAGGCAGCAAAAAAGCCTAACTGGCCAAAAATCTATGAATACACAGAAGGCCAATTAACATTCTCAGACCCTGCTATCACTGTGCATGTGCACATGTCACATGCATGTGTAGGAGCATACACACACATCATGCATGCACACACACACATGCAATTCACTTATTCCCTAGGTGAAGCCTTAGCAATGAAAGGCACACAGTAAAATTATCCATACACATGGATGAATCCAGACCCCCCCCACACACACACACAATGCGTGGCAATTGGCAAACACTGGTAATAGCTAGTTAATTTAGTACTTCCTGCAAAGATGGGGAGAATCTAGTGATCATGAATTACGAGTTCTTCCTAAATTTGCAATTAATTGATTTGCAAAAATAAGCTTGTGCTGTTCCATAAGAGTAATAATAATATAATAGCTTATTAAACTCGCAATGCATGTCGGCACGGTAGTTTGGAGGCCTATAAATGATTAGAAAGTGTAAAAGCTTACCTGAACAGTATATGGAGTGTCCGGGCAATCCCTACAAAATTAATAGAGTCTACTGACTCTATGATTAATACCGTCTATTGGTTAAAATGATTTTACAAGCTCAGAGGGGGGGGGTACCGATTCGCTGAGGTCAGTCCACCTTGTATGTTTCTTCAAAACATGTTCAAAGGTACATAGCCTCTGCTTACTAACTCTCCGTCAGCAATCATGTAAACAACAACATTAAAAAGAACAAGGTTATTATGACCAACGATACTACATATCGGTTACATGTATCATGTAGCTTTTTAGCGTTTTCTTGAAAGGTTTAGGGATCCCAGACGAAAGTTTACTACAACCTGTAATTCTAATAATTAGAGTAAAATTACACCTGAGACTAAACTTTAAACACAAAATACAAAATACAACAGGTGTGCAGGGAAACAGATCCAGGTTTGCCACATGCACATGTAAAATTATTAACGAAATGCGAGATACACACGCACGCACACACACACACACACACACACACACACACACACACACACACGCACACACGCACGCACGCACACATGCATGCACACACGTGCACGCACGCATGCACACACACACACACTCACACACACACACACACACACACACACACACATACTCTCTCTCTCTCACTTTCATTCTCATCCTCTCTCTCTCCCTCTCCCCCCTCTCTCTCTCTTTCTCTATAATAAAAAAAAAACAAAAGGGAAGGTAATCACAACATGCTTTCATGATCTTAAGTAAGTATGTACATGTACATTGTAGACATGCACATACAGGTCTGTAGGTATGCATCATTATGCATCAATAGTGTACCTAGAAACACACTGTGCTGCTGTCTCCTGGAGATAGTCCTGTAGGGCAGCTGTGTCACCATGAAGGGGAAAGGGAAACACATCCTGTAATTAATTAATAGTAGAAATTATGGTTACCATGGGAAATGAATGTGCAGGGCAAGCATGCATTACATATGCATAGGTAGGTATGCAAGTATGTATTAGATATCACATGACGCATAGTATGAATAATATCTAAGTGTTTTACAGCCACTGCAGTACTGGGGTATATGGCTACCATGGTAAAGGTACTGTGCTGTATAGAGTGAGGGTGTGCACTGTTCATGTAATCTACTACGCAGAATAATAAAACTCAAATCTAAATACATACATATAATATGTACACCATCCCAATGCATCTATGCATGCTGTGCTCGCTCCATGATCCAGCTCAAACACTAAAATGAATGTGCAAACAATTAAAGGCATAGCCTAGCCAGTGAGGTGATCAGCTTTGATCACCATGGCAATAAGATTACCAAATTGGTATGAGAGTAGGGGATTGACCAATCAGACGGCTGCCTAATGATGTAATACCATTCAGCAATTAAGGTGAGGAGATAATTAATTATTTCAAAAAAGAACCATCTACAAAATTATTAGTAAAGCCCCCTATCTGTTACAGTAATCAGTGAGATAATTACATGCACATGTATACCATATGATTACTGTACAAGCAGTAAGTACAGAATGCACAGGTGTGCAATGATTTCCTTATAAGGAAAGCTTATCACAACCATTTTAGTCTAAACTGGGGGTAAGCTACAAACACATGAACACATGCACAATTATGGATATCGGATGGGCCTTGGGATTTATGCTTTCATAAAAAAATCACATGATAGCTATATTTGGCGTTAATTTTGTAATCATTATGTAATGCTAAAACTGTTTTTTTTTTTTTTCTAGACATGGAAATTGACTTTTATGTCCTCTCTAATGAACACAATATTAATGTTTTAAGGACGGTCTGGGTATTCTTTAGGGAAGTACATAATCTATCAATGTCCTGCCAAACTTAATACATCCTGGAGCATGATCTAGTTATTTTGTCACGGAAAATTTGGAATCAGACCAGAAAGCAGGTGGGACATGTACATTATTATTATGTATGTATATATGCATGTATACATGCATAGAGGGTGCCTAGCAATAGCAGTGGTTGTGATGGTATTTTGAATCTGTCTTTCAAACTCGTCTGGAATTACGTACATGACGGAAACCCCTCTAATAATACACACCATATAAGGACGTGACCGATATTCCTGATGTGTGTGTGGATAGCATGTTTGACTGAGACATTAATAAGCATGCATGCTTGATCCTGCTCGGCAAAATACTATGCAGGTTGACAAAAAAATTCCCTCGAAAAATACATACCCACCTTTATCAGGACGCCCTCATGATTTCAACCATGTAGAAAAGAATACAAATATCCCCTGAAATGTAAACAACTCCTTTAATCAGGAACAATTAATGGTTCCGCTACATGGAAAAGGTTACACAACCACTACTGAAATGAGAACAATTCCATGAATCAAAAACATGCATACAGTAGAGCGCATGTACATATGTAACATACATGTACATGTAGTTTAGCTTTCCTTCTGGGTTTCTAGTTATTTGGTGGCTACCTAGAAGCTCAGATTGATAAGGTATGGAAAGTGACCAAATTTTGTTTTCTGTTTGGCATAGCCCAGGCTGTTTACATAATAACCTATAATATTGCATAGCTAGCTTCAGGCAATCAGTTGGTTACCTGGATACCAAGAATGGGCCAGGAAAACCTGCATACACATACCTATATCACTTTTATTGATTCCAACCAGATCTCAGGCTAACCATTTTTAGCCATATACATAAGTTAAGCATAAGGATAACAGTAGCCATTGGATTCAGTTCCTGCTTACAACATCAGTGCTCTTGAGCAATGAGCCTTTTTTTTTCAGGCTAATCTCCACTGCAGTGAAGTTGCTAGGTGCCAAGGAGGTATGAGCTACTCTAGAATGTTGTGTCTGGGAACTTTTGTAATGCTTTGATCCTCTCTTGAAGGGTTCAATAACCAGGGACATGCACTTTTGAAGTCCAATATTATGTCATCAACCACTAATGGCTGATACTATTGGTGTGGCTTCCTTTCATTGTTCATATTATTATAGGCACCAATGGAATTGTGGGTGCAGGATCAATCCACATCAAAACTAAACACTGATGATATCATTATTTGGCACTTAAAAAATTCAGCTAGTTGCATCAATACTGTTGGGATCTTTAAGTGCATAGGCATGCCATGTAGCAGTAGGTAGGCCCAACATTGAATTCTCCTAAGGCTTGGTTGTGAAAGACAGTGACACCTAATTTTTCCAACAAGAAAAATTGCAATTCCACAACAGGTTCACATGCAATACAAGGTAACTACATGTGGCAAAATTTTTCTCCCATGAAGTATTGTACGACATACACAAAAGCCAACCACTGAGACACCTATCTACATACTAGCTTTGAGAGCTATGTACATACACACATAGGATGACCTGTTGAATATACCTTAGATCGTGATAATGAGAGCAACGAGGAGGGCTCTACTCGATGAAGATAGTGAGAGACATCCTCGATCAACAAGTCCAGTTTGAGACCGAGACTCTGACAGAAGCTAGAGACATTTATGCATAAAGAAGAAAGAGAAGTTACCTACATAACATTATGTCAACCAACATACCTACCTGTAAACACTTGGAGTACATGCTTTCGCCTTCAATGAGAGGGTATTAATCCCAGCAGCGGAGTAGGAGGAGAAGGGTCCCTCGCTGACGTTCCCCTTCCTCCCTCCCCCCATCCCTAGCCCCTCCTCCCTCCACAGGTGGGTGTGGCAGTTGGTATCGGCCTGGAATAGGGCGGGATCAGATGCCACCCCATCCAATAGCGCGCCAAGCTGAGATGTGGCGTGCTGGCTCACGGAAGTCGATAATTTCTCGATAATCACCTATGTCATTTTATAAATTATTGTAATTAGTGATATCAGGGACAGTAATTATTACCTACCCCTAGGCCCTTTGATATTCTATTCCAATTTTAAACTACAGCACCCCCCTTATCTCAGGGCATATACTCTAATCAAACACTTTGTTCGAATTGGATCACCTTTCATCATTGAATAGAGTAGCTTGTCTAGACATTAACAAAAATGTACCATACACATTCTTTCCCACAAAACCCTGCAATCTAGGAGATAAATACACTATAGTATCCCCCCCTCCCAGTGATCGTTTGTCCTTAATTAGATCATCCGTTGTTGCCTGACAGGAGCTATCTTGGCCTCATTCCCAGGCACTACTATTCCACTGAAAAGTGAGAGCATAGGGACAAGGTTAACTAAATAATAGTTAGACACTGTTTAGGAGGTTTCTATGGATTTAGAAGACCGATGGGCTCGGGATTCTACAAGTCCCATAAAAACCTCCTAAACAGTGTCTAATGTTTCTAGATCCTAGCAGCAATGCCTAAAGCTTGCTGCCTAGCAACAAACCTAACTATAGGCAAAAAATTTTCTATAGAGATTTACATGATTTTCTACAGAGCTTACATGATTTTCTATGAAGGATAGATACTTCAATCTAACCAATCAGATCACAGTATTTGTTACAAGTTACAAGGATCTAAATATATGCATCTGGTACAGATACATGTATAGTGGAACCTCTGATAGGGACACTGTATAGTAAACCTTGACATTGATCAAGGTCCCAAATATCACTTTCTCTATAGTTTTGAGAACCTCTAAAACAAGACGACCTCTCTATAAAGGACAAAACAATATTTTTCCTAACGTGTCCTAAATTCAGCTGTACAAAAATAATTTCTTTGTGTTGAAATGCATGCATAAAATGTATATTAATCTAAGGGATACTGTGTCACTAGGATAGCATTTGTACCACATGAAACTCGAGCTGCACTTAACCCATCAAACACTGTTACTGCACACACTCCCAAGTCGCCTACGCTGCCAAAGTAACCACAAGGTGTAATGAAAGTAAGTGGTATTTCATGAAGGGTAGGGGAGGGGAGCGAGAGAGTGAGAGGGAGGGTGGGAGGAATGTAGATGCTGGACATACCTCACAGGAGAGGACAATAGCATTATACAAAACCTCACACATTTTAAAAGCATTCAATATTGGTGTGCACATCCACCCCACCCCCCACCCACCGAAACAGTAGACAAAATCATTATCAAGCATACCATCCTCACAACTTTCAATAGTCCTCAGATTAGTAGCCTCACACCCAGGCCTACCCGTGTTTATCAATGTTTTTCTTTTTTTGCATGGTACGTTTAGCACAATGTCAGCTAGTAGTGTAGCACAATGAGCAACAGCTGCCCAGCATAGATAATTAAGGATGCATAAATGCATGAAAGAGAAGCCCCCTAACACTATGACTTCACAATTGGAAGACCTAGCTAGACCACACTTTCCCAGGCCCTGCTAGCCAGCCTGCTCCCTCCACCAGGACCATTTACAGTCCACCGCACCAGATGTAGAAAATTGAGGAAGCAGTGTACGTTTCTCACAGGTATAAATCATGACATAGGTAGGTACACCACCTATAGGGTCTCTATACTTAGTAACACACCTTGTTTGTGTGTTCATATCATACTAGTACAATGTCATGTGGGTAGCTGCATCTCTCTGCACTTAGCAACACCCTTTGTTCACACGTACTGGTCATATACAAGTTAGGTATTAGGCACATGGAGCTGCACAAAATTCTGCTGAATTGACTTAAGAGTTACATGTAGAGCACTGGGATGGATTCCCCCCCCCCCCCCTCACTGGGTTTGAGGTCACTTCTTGAACTTTCATGTATATGTGACAGCTTTTACCATAGCAACCCAGTCAGCAGTTTATGACCTACAAATTCTTGCCTCTGAGAACCAGCTGGTCATGTACATTAATTATATTTTACCATAGCAACTTAGTGACAGTTCTATGCATAGGTATTGGAGATACATACGTACCTATAGTGCATTAATCTATCAAAAACTTGCTTTGCTCATCTTTCAGCTTTTCATCACTGAACTTCAAAACATCGGAATACGGTGACAAGAGCTAGCAACAACAATGGCTAGACATAATTTTGCACACACTGTTATCAAATCGTGTTATACTTGGCGCCTATTTAATTTGATACTGGTATAACTTTTTATCAAATTGAATTTTTGTAGTAGGTATTTATTTATTTTGACGGACTATTATTAAACTGGCATGGTAATCCAATTTCCCTCCTCCTCCCCGTTATTTGAGATCATGGGAGGTTAAATTAATTAGCATTTTTAGCTAGTTAATCAGGCAACAGTGATCTAGATGTTAGACATACTTCTTTCACCCCCTCACTTCTTTAAAAGCACGCTGAATATTCCAGGCACGCAAAACTGCCTTGAAAGTTCAGACAGCTCAGGTAGCTTCAAGTAACCAATCCCAAAACCTAGAAGAGACCATCCCAACACCTACTCAGGCACACCTACAATAGTGGCATCTAGGTATTTGTATATTTGACTTATTTGACAAGAATTCTGTTACTATGGGTGATGTTGGCATTGCTTGCTAGATAAGCAGACAGCTTTTGAGAATAAAAATACTGTATAGCAGGAAACTTTGGTGAGGTTTTCAATTCGGCTATTTGGCGATTTTGTGGAAAATCGCCAAATTAAAAAATCCACCAATATTATTTCTTGCACTATCACGCTATGCAGAAGCGCTCGCAATCACCAAATTTAAAATTCGTTTCCCGGTATACGATAATTACAAGTGGAATCTCTCTCTCTATATATATACATATAGCTTCCCATATAAATGAGGTGTTCTTAGTGATGTTTTTAGTACCAAATGCCCTCATTTTTAGGCCCTAACTAAATGAGGTATACTCATTTCAGGGGCATTTTGTAGAATATCTAAGTAGACTGTGAAAGCTCCTTAAATTTTCAGGTCAACCAAGGTGGTTCCACTGCACTTAATAATATTAGTATATTACTAAGGTAGAGCCAAATATAAAATAGGTGTAGATAAGGTCATATTGTTGTAGAAGCAAACACTATGAAACTACTACCAAAATGTCTTGTTTTCAACAGACCACTGACCAAGGTGAGTGGCCAGTGCCCCCATCATGCTTACTCACAAATGAAGTTATCTCTGCTCTGTTCCCAGGCCAGGGCTGTGTTTCTGCACACCTGCCTTTACTAACTTTCCCATGGTATACCATACACAATACAACCTACACAATACAACCTACACACACCCACTTCAGTACACACCTATATACCTAACACATGTAGTACACAACTCACCTTAGGGTAAACAAGCATATTGCAGAGAGGGTCCACCCACTATTAGGGTGTTCAGTACTACTACAGCAGGACAAGTATAGGTTGTAGTCAGCCTCCCACCCTTGCATGAACATTTTAAGTAAGAGTTTGGTGATTTATGGAAGGTACTATACAGTAATGTCACAGTAATGTAATACTATGCACTGAAATCATAATGGGGGCAGTGAACCTGTCAGAGAAAGGATCCATCCCTTATTAGGATAAGATTGAGCTAGAATACACTAGAATATCATCATTAAGGGTAAAGTAGCCCCACCTGCAGGGTATAAGGGTATAAGGTACATGAATAGTTCTCCAAATACAAAGGGTGAAAGAATGTAGGAAATTCCTGTGAAGCAGTTTACACAGGTTGGGGGGGGGGGGGGGGGGGGGAGGGGCTTTCCAATCATGGGAGAGACACATATTCTGAGATTACCATGGTATGTCCTTGCAGGAATGTTAGCTTCAGGGCTCTCGATTTTCCATACTTCTTACACTTTCTTACTCTCTCTCTCTCTCTCTCTCTCTCTCTCTTCCCTCCCTCCACTACTACCAATGCACAGTATTTCCTGATATTCCTACACATACATCCACTTGCTCATCCAAACATTTACTCATTATCACACACCTACCTTTGCCCTCTGCAGCAGTAGTGGTCTCAAAAATGCGTCCCACAGACAAAGACTATGTCCTAGAACACTAT
Organism: Stappiaceae bacterium; assembly: GCA_964291365.2. Classification (GTDB taxonomy): domain Bacteria; phylum Pseudomonadota; class Alphaproteobacteria; order Rhizobiales; family Stappiaceae; genus JBDWFY01. The sequence continues at coordinate 22,598 of OZ219961.1, read as the reverse complement.
TACATATCTCAGTCCACTCTTCACTCCAGCTGTTGCTGACATCAGCAAAACCAGAGGTGGTGCCATTGGACTCACTGTCACCAGAAGGTTTGCTCTCTTTCTCCTCTATGGGGTTGGCTAGGAGGCTGTGCACAGCTGCACGGATGGCGGCCAGAGCCTTGATGGAGTTGACGTGTTGTAGGAGATGGTTGATGCCATTACTGATGTCAGACTGACACCTGTGTGCATGGATAAGAGAGGGGGAGGGGGAGATAAGGAGAGAGAAAGAGAGAGAGGGAGAGAGAGGGAGAGAGAGCGCATAAGGATCAATCAAACCAATGTTCAAGGGGTATGCCTGTTAATTGGAATTACTCACACAGCCACATTGACCAATCAGATGTTTGGTTTGCTTGATTACTACAAATGAGTAGCCCCACCAGGTAAAAATCACATACCAGAGTTGGAGAGAGCCAAGAGAAAGAGACAAACCAACTAAAATGTCCTTTCTGACCTCTTTCCTCCTTTTCCAAGTAAACTACAACAACCAGAGAGGATGTAGCTACATTGGTACATCCACCACAAGAAGAGCATGAGGGGGGAACCAAGGGTAGGTCTTGAACAGATACAAGCACCCTAGGCCCTCAGTGACATAGAACTTCAAAAGACCTGGTATTGGGTGTCTAATTAACCATAGATACACAAGAGACAGAGCAGTTCCCATACACACAGACAACACACACTGCTGTACTATTGGCCAGATCTAAGAATTGCAGGTTTGCCCACCTTTTCCTGTTGCTTTTACTACAGCCAATTCTCCTATGAATTGCCCTCCAGTGGCAGTCCCTTTGTAGACTAATGGAGGTATGATGGCCATAGGACAACATGGGATTATTTCAGAGTTAAACTGCACATTCACTCACACAATTCTAGAACTAAGGGCCCTAATTTAGACTAATGTAATTATAGTGATAATTCAGTTACATTTGTAATTCTAAGTAGGCTAGGGTAGCATAGTAGTAGCTGAGCATAAAAATGTGTATGTAAGGTGATGGGTCCCTAACTGGATCATTAACCCACAAATGTGTTACAAATGGGACAGGGGAATATAATGTCTATAAAGTAGAATCCCTTATGTGAAATGGGCTTTAATTGAATTTTAATGAGTAATTAACCCACAAAGTGGTCTGTTATTGTTCCAGCACCACACTAATTGAGTTAATTAATCAATTTGGGAAGGTCAGGTGCTTAGATGGTGCTCAAGGAATTTTCTGACTGGCGTTATTAACTAGCCCATCCCTAAACTGTCAATTACAACTGAATTTAAAAGCTTGTCAAGTTTTTGCATTCTCTATTACTAATTGCAGACTAATTACATTTTCGTATTATATTTTTAATCAAAATGTACACAGACTAGATCATTAAAAATGATCATGATAATCCTTCACACAATAAGTACTAGATACTCTATTATCACTGTCCTACAGGGATCAATGAGTACAGAAATGCAATATCATAGAAATGTCTTAGATCACTACTGGAATACTACATCCCATTCCATCCCCAAAGCACAGACTGACCAGTTACATGTATATCCTCTTTTAGGACAATGATAAAATGGTTTTAATTGCCTGTACATATATATATATATATACAGGGGCGTAGCTTAGTTGTTTTCTAGTTGCCCGGAAACCCCCCTGGCTGCCAGATTCAATGACAAAATCTCTTGAAACTTAGCCTAGATCTCCTCCTTTGTGTGTTTTCTTGTATTTCTGTGCTAAAATCGTTGAGAAACCAGCAACTATTGCCTTCTTAGATAGAAAGAGCGACCGTTAATTAGAGGGCATGGTCATAAAATGGGCGTGGCCACAAAATTTTGCGCGCACGCTCTGCACATGACTATATAGAAACCCCTCTTGAAAATCCTGGCTACACCCCTGATATATATATATATATATATATATATAACCTTGACATGCATGTACACTATCACTGAGCTTGCCAAACAATCTACATTGAAATGACAAGTGCATGTAGTGTCTCCAAATACCTAAATTCTGGTTCATAATACAAACACAAGCAGAAGCATTACTCCACATCAAACTTATGGTAGGTAAAGCTAATGCTGTGTCAGCAATGTGGAGATAGAAATTGAGGCATTCAAGCAATGTACCACTCACATACTGAGCATGCACGTCATAGTGTGTGTATGTGTGCATAAACTGGCTCACATGGTGATCCAGTCTTCTGTGGAGCTATGGATGTCACTAGGAGGGATCTCAGTGAGAATGGTTGAGCGGAGGGAGGGAGTGAACTCCACCACAGACTGGGGAAGACGATGAGTAAGCCCCTGAGGTATCAGATCTTGATTGAGTTCTGCAAATTGCATGTGTGTGTGCGCAAGTGAGTGACAGGATTGGTACGGGGTCGTCAATACAATGAACAGTACCTGCCCTTTTCTCTTGGCTGGTGAATTGTGTCAATTTTTGCAGCAGTAGAGAAGGACCTATGTATGTAAAATGAGAAAGATAAATTCAAAGACACATCAAACTTAGATTTAAAGCTCTTTCAAACATTTACAGCACTTCATGCTGAGAATTGCCCTTTTTCAGCAAGTATGTGAATTAAACTCTAGACAGGAAACACTGACAACTTTGACAATAGGTAGGGAAAGCTACTCAGGATGCCACATTACCACTTAACAACATAAAAGAATAATTATTTCCCTTTTGTAAATTGGGTCAAAACATTGATACTCTAGGTTGTACTTTCCTTGTGACCTTATTAAAAAACAACAACAAAACTTGAACCATCTACTAGCCATATTACTGTATAGCGGTAAACTTTCGAGGGAGAAAACTTTCGTGAATCCGTAGAAAGTGAGAATTTCGTGGAGAAAAATTCATGGATTGCTTGAAACCAATCATAGGTGGGTGCGGCACGCCCCCAAATTTTATGGAGAAAACTTTCACGGATGGCTCTCAAACCTCGAAATCCACGAAACTTTTCTCCCTCGAAAGTTTCCCACTATACGGTATTACATGTGCTTGTATGCATAGTATTATAGGGCATATTATACCTAGGCTCCCATCTGGCATCCTCTGCTGACAGAAAATGGCAGAAATGTGTAGCAGAGAGTGGAGCACACTCCTCGTGATCTGACACACTTGTGACTTGACACTGCGGTGAGGCCCCTCCCCCAAAATGGCTGCCTGGAACACAGACTGAATTGCAGCCTTCCTTGCCACAAGAAACTTTGCAAAGGCCTGCCTAGGTGAGCATCCCTCTAGGAGCATCATGGCACACAGGGACTGGACCATTGGACCTTCCTCAAGGTCAGAACACTGAAGGTGACAGCTGCAACACTGGAAAGGGAACACAAGACAAAGATGATTTTCTAATTTGACGACCTTTACCAATTCCAACATTGTTGCCCAAACAATCAAACATGAATAACATGCACCAAATAGCATGTTCATATACAATAAAAACTGCCACCAAAGCCAAGGGTGTCTAGAAAATGAAAATCTGCTGCATGCAAGTCATAGTACACAAATAGAACTGACGACCTTTACCAACTTACAAAACCAAACTACAGCCAATTCTATCAAGAGAATGTCAAAATGGTTGCCATCCTTACCTCCATAATTGTATCCTTAAAGCTGGAGACAGAGTGCCAGAGTTTCTTCACGATATCTAAGCCCGCTCCACTCAGCTCCAGGCGGGAGAAGATGTGTCTGGAAAGCAGAAAGTACTGTGCAGCCTGTAGATAGCTCTGATCTTCAAGACACTGCCAAATCTTCTCTGGGGCATCAGCCAGTAGCTTCAACTGGGCAGCCACTTCATGGTTCTTACTGAGTATGGTGCATAATAATAACACAGCCCATTAAATAATTCATAATCTTAATCATGCATGACCGTAAAATTTGGCTCAGATCAGACTAGACTAGACATAATTTATGATCAATGTACACTGGGTCTACAAGCGTTAAGCCCTTGTGTATATGACTTGTGTAATGTACATGTGCATGTACATGTACAATGTCATGGATGTAGTCTGTAACCTTTGGCTGTTTCATGTTTCAAGTGCCCTAACCCCTTAACCATTGCATGCTGGCTGGTTAGTCTAGATCTACTGTAGCTGAAGCTCTGGTTCTTCAGCATGCCCCATGATTTGTATCAATTCATTTCAATATGGAAGCCACCTTCTTTCCTCCTCCCATGGGCCTCCCTTATCCCCAAAGTAAACTTACTTCTTCTCAGGAGGTCCCCTCATCCCTCCAGAGCCTTTCAAGAAATAGGTCTGTTGGAGACGCTGGCACACCTGCTCCATACTAGACACACTACTCAGCATCTGTGTGTGTGTGTGTGTGTGTGTGTGTGTGTGTGTGTGTGTGTGTGTGTGTGTGTGTGTGTGTGTGTGTGTGTGTGTGTGTGTGTGTGTGTACATTTAATATAATTATATGATGAACACTGACAGTGAATGCTTTAGTTACTGTAAGAAGACTTACTAATTCGGAGCATTTTTTCATGTCCACAATAGAGTCTGCAGCATCAATAAGATCGCGGTACCTCTCACTGCAGATGACAGAATCAAATCAAATGCTTACATTTAATGTCTCCCTTTCAAGTATTATTACGTAATGATAACTAATTGATCACGAATAGTGAAACCTCTTAATAGTGGATAGAGCAGGCCTTCCTCCTTTTCAAACATCTATTTTGAAAAGAGGATAACTAATTAACTTGTGACTTGTCCAGAGTAATTGCAATGCTCAAGAGGTAGATGTAATGTTCAATAGATTTCAGTAGAGCATGGAATGTTGGTATAAATTTTATTCAACATCTAGATGGCACTTAGCTCAAACTAACTTGTCAACTAATTCTTTATCAGCTCTAACTATAAATACACCAAAATTAATAGCATCTAATTTTACGGCACATCATAAATGCATTCACTAGACTCATCCGACCATCTAACCATAAATGAATATCAAAGTATGGTACATGCATGTATTCCAGACTCACCCGACCATCTGCCTCAGATCCTCCTTTCTCCTATCAATGTCCAGCCGTGTCTGCTGCTCAATCTGTTTAATCTCTTGTACAGTGTGTGAACAAAATAGCTCATCTGTGTCCTTTTCCACCCCTCCCACAATACCTCCAGGAGTGCTGCCAGGGGAACTCAAGGACTTGAATGCGGAGAGCCCAGGGGTACGAGGGGAACTGGGACTACTTCCGGCAGCAGATGGTTCACCCACTCTTCCACTGCTGTTGGGAGGAGAGTTGGAAAAACTCCGGCCAAAGGGCAGCCAGCTGCGTGGCTGTGTTGGATAAAATTTATAGCTAAGGGTAAGGGTAGTAAAGACTCATGGGATTGGTGGTTAGGGTAGATGGGCTCTATATAGAAAGCACTTGAGACATGCAGAACATCAAGACTAGACTTACGTTCGCCATTCTGTGATCTTGATCTTTGAGTCACGATCTCTGATACTCGAGTAGCTGCAGCTGCACTGTGAGTTTATATTTTAAGCCCCAGTCACACCATAGATGTTTTAATACGAATGGTCTATGGTCACGCACTTGAGCGATCGCGTCGGAGGTGTGCGTGCGCGTGCAATTCGCAACTAAATTGTCTTGCTCCGCCTACATAATATGTCCATGCGCATGCCAATTACAAGCAATAATTTACTATTATAGTGTGACCGCAAGAGACAAGGTCTAGCTAGCTAGCTAGTGCTAGTGCTCTATGCATTCAGTTCAGTTATTATCCAGTCTTTGGTCCAGTGCAAACACAATAATAAATCCAATGATACATATTATACACACAAACACACGTGCATTCATACGCATAAAAGAAATAAATAAGTCAGTTAGGAGTCCACTCTCTCCAAGTACATAATGACCTCTTTATTCCTGGGCAGGGGATTAGGGGGTGCCCCCGATTTCACTGGTAGTGGTGGTGCAAAACTAGTAGATGCTGTCTTTGTTTCTTTGTCAGAATCGGAGGTGGTAGATGGCTTGATTATGTCCAGGACAGCCAACCACAGGTCATGGACATCTCCGGAAAGACTGAGCTGGAACACAATGATTGCTGCTGTATTGGACCTGATCGCATGTAAGGCGGTGCATGTATGTATGTACATGTGCACAATACAATAATGTGTATCAGCAGTATGAGAATGTAGAGCTACAGACTGGCTAAGTGATAGGGAACGGAGCTTAGAAAATTTATTAATGTGTCCCAATTTGCCGGAGCATTTTGAGTAGTTAAGTTGTGCATGTTTGGCCAACTAGTTTCAAAAATTCTACTGAGAGCATTAGTTGCAATTATTATCAAAGGCATTAATGGTGTGATTGGTATATCTATTTGTGCATACACAATTAAGCTGCCTAATGTCGTGACCATCCATTAGCCCTCCCCCCGTAAACTGCTTACCTATCAAGTTTATATAATTGTGCTACTTAGCAGCTAGTGATTTTTTTATTGCAAACATACCATTCAACAATTGGTACAAATGGAAAATCCGATGACTTCAAAGAGCTTAGGAATGGACAAATTCCATTATTGTGCAGAATCAGCACTGCATAATAGTACAGTTAAGGTCGAGACCAGACTTAAAGGCACAGCTACAGCTATATAGCTTATGACATTGTATACTCTTATAATGTCATGTTTTCACTCATGCTACTATAATTGGAACAAAAGACCTATAGGCCTATTCATGCAAATCACAAATGTCATGTGATCTATACTTTACTACCGATGCAGCTGTAAGTTGGAGTACATGTAAGTGTTAGTGCACATTTAGTGACCATAATCCATTGTCAAACAACTACAAGGGGGAATGATGTGATAAACAGCTTGAGGTTTGAGGGGAAAGCACAAACTGGCTACTAATTAGCTATAGCTAGTGAAGATGTCATTTCTTTAAACACATTGAATAGAAGGATACATTTGACTGCGGTTGATATGAGAGCCACGGCAGTAGAACCTATTTTGATTGTGAGAGATAGCCGTGATATCCTTCGTGCAAGGTCCATTGTGAGGAGCACATTCATGATATCTTCAAACACAAAGAATGTGACAGCTGCAACTGTAGTAGGAGGCAAAACACACAAGACTCCTTTGTCATTCCGACCAATGAATCAACTTTATTATCAGCACACTTGACACTACTTGACATACACAATGCAAATACTTAGAGATCATAGTACTGTACGCATGCACACACATAGTATCGTTGTACAATTCACTTGAAAATTTTGAGCTATAGCACATGCATCATTTGTATACAAAATTATTGGCCGTAAAAACGATACTTTCAGTGGATGTCATTGTGCAATAAGCTAAGCTGACAAACGTAGGTATAATTTATACACATACAACCTTCGCAAATTATAAGGCACAGTGACACAGCTTTTAATACCTGAGTGTACTGTGTTATCCTCATTGGAAGCCACTACAGCCACGACCCCCAGGCAAAGAGATGCAACCACGCCCAGAATATAAGTAAGACTCGAGCTCATTTTGGCTGCATGTAACGAGATGGCCTCGATCAACAGCAGCATAGCCCCGACCATTATCCCGAATCGGAAAGGATACTGCTCCGGTGGATGCTCGCCGCAATCACTGATCGTCGGTAGCCACGGCTTTACGTGGTGATTGGCCACCGCCAGAGCGTAGCAGAGCAGGATGGTGAAGGACATCTCTATCGCACCGAAGTGGATGAGAGTTCGGGCCGTGAATTTCCCGAGTATCTTCATGACTAGACTGTTCGACAATTTAACTGTAATTCAGTAATCGTGCAGCGCAGAGGCTCAGAATCAGAATCAGCATTTTCTCAGCAAAAACAGGAGTAATCACATGATCTTGGGTGGAGCTCGTGAACAAGTGGGAGGGGCTGGGTGCTTGGTGTAGAAACAAATTAAAGCCACAACCAATCTAAAGTCTATTATGCACTCTTGGTCTATCCAAGTGCCTCCACAAGTACAATGCATGTACACCTATATGAATCATTCAAAAAACCTAGCTACACCAGTCCTTAATCTTAGAACTAGGGGATTGTAAGTATGTTCAAACATACCCTCTGCACACCCCCAGACAATAACAATGTCCTGTTGTTGAACAAATAACCCACCATATCCTATATAGGTGGGCTATAGGTAATAATTCTTAACATTTATGCAGCTGCACTGCACGTCTTACAAAACTACATACTTCAACACTGTTTCAAAATAAACACATAACGTACAAGCAATGTAGACTGTCAAATTATGAAACATGTTTATGAATAGGGTATTCTTGTTAAATCATTGGTTAACTTTCACTTCGGCTAATTGAAGGTTGTTGCTCAGATCACTACCAAGACTCCAATTGAATACTATGATACACAGTGTTCCAAACCTACGAGTATACATTTAACACAAGGCATTGCATTACATAGTAATCAAACATCATTAACCTACGTATGTACAATAAGCTTACCATTCACAAATGGCTATATAGAGTTGATATTTGCCCCGGTTGGTACCTGAGGATGTGACAGTGCAATTATTAATTTTTGGCAACGGCAGTTGTTTACTCACTACATGGTCATGTAAATTTGGTAGTTAACAATCAAGTAATCAAGTTTCCACATTACATGTTGATACTAATCCTCCGGCCCTTTCCCCAACATTTCAATAATAGCGTTAACTTGACGTGAGAAATTTTAAGCAAAGGGACTGGCCCAATATATTGGCCAAGCTTAAGGCTTACGTACATGGGACCACAAAGCTACCGTCACGATGTAATAGATGATGTATTTTGCGTGATAAAGTTTCGAAAACTACTTTATCTGCTATCATGTCATGAGCTCACACATGCTGTTCAGATAGTCAATATCTGTGTTAGTCAATATCCGTGTTAACTTCAAGCATGATAAGACTGAGATGTTTTTTCAACAGAGAGAAAGTTAACGATCACAATACTACTATCCAAGTTGTTCACTTACTCATAATTATAGATACGACAAGATCAACTCCATATACAGCTGTCAACAACTGCCTGAAAGCAAGTCCCCAATTGAGCTGTGCCCGTAGCATCTGCAATAGTGACTGATGATGCCCTGCCTCTAAATCTTCGTACTTCGTGCGAATCAGTATAGAATGAGTTTTGTGCTGTTGATAGCATTGTCGTATTAGGTTAATGAGGGGTGAGACCCACGTCGTTAAGACCATGTAGAACCAGTAAGCAACAAAGAACACCACTGCAGCAGCTGCATGTGTTTAATGTGGAGGGAAAAAGAAAAACTTATGGCTGATTGTCAATATGCACAAAATTAAAGCAGTCATGGAGTCTGGCTTGTGTGAGAATAGTTTTCTAATTAAAAATTCAAGCTGTGCTCTTTCCATGCAATGCATAGGATATTGTGTTGTCAGCACAATACAGGCAACCCTTGCCAAGCAGTATTAAAATCAATCGCCTAATGTAGGTATTGGGCTCTGGTAAATATTTATATGGAACACCCTGTAAAGCACTGAAAATGCATACAAAATAATGGTACTGAAGTGTATAAAGCAAACAGCTTGGAGGAAATGCCTCTCAAGCATTGGAGAATGCATGCTTGACTTACCGCCGTGCACTGTACTATTCTCATCCTCATTCACAACAGAGACAATTCCAAGACCGAGCGAGGCCAGGAGGCCGAGATAGAGCGACACTTTGCTGTAGCCTTTGGCTAGGTGGACGGCCACGGTTTGAACGCCGATGAAAAAGGAACTTAAGGCCAACCCGAACCTAAACGGATACTTCTCCGGCGGACAAACCGCGCAATCACTGATCATCGGCAGCCACGGCTTTACGTGGCCGTGCGTCACTGCCACGGCATAGCAAATCAGAATGGTGGCCAAAGTTTCCACGGCTCCAACGTGGATTAATGTGGAGAGACGAACACTGCCCAGCACGCTCATGTTGTCTTTGCGCTGACCGACCGTTGCTTGAAGGTGGGTGGGGCTAATTTTATAGTCACGTTATTACATAAGATCTCTTGCGCATGCGCAGAAGAGCAACAGGGCCTAGGGGCTAGATCACACCATAGTCATTTAATATTTCAACACGCACAAAAAGGTATTTCGTACATACATGTAAACGTAGTGCAAAATTAATGCCAACAAATTAGATTTCCCTCAACCAATCGTTTGATATCCTTCTCTTCCTCGTGCTTTGGCTACCATCCTTCCCACATTCTGCCATGGCTTTTTCTTGATGAACACATACACACCACCCAGTATCACAAGAGCACCAGGTATACCAAGACCCACAATGATTGTTATGATGACAACGAGGGATATTCTATCATGTGGTACTTGGCCATACCCAACCACCAAAGTCCTGTGTGTGTGTGTGTGTATGTGTGTGTGTGTGTGTGTGTGTGTGTGTGTGTGTGTGTGTGTGTGTGTGTGTGTGTGTGTGTGTGTGTGTGTGTGTGTGTGTGTGTGTGTGTGTGAGAGAGAGAGAGAGAGAGAGAGAGAGAGAGAGAGAGAAAGATTGATGGTACATGCTTTTAAGTGTATGCTTTAGCCAAAATAACTCCACTTTGTAATACATACTCAAATGATTGCCAATCACCAAAAGAAGAAGAACAACAAAAATCTCACCATGTGGAGTACTCTGAAGTCAGATATGTATCATCCCCATCTGTTCCAAAGACTACATACCAGCGAGTCACATTTGACACTTCGTCACCAAATAAGGCTGAAGCTAACCCTCTCAGTGGTGGATAGGATCTACATGCTTGAGTGTCAGCCGTTGTGACGATATTAATCTGTTGAGATTCAGTCGATTTTCGAGCTGAGCTCTGGTAAGATATTGGTTTCCAATGTATATACCCACCCATATCATGGAAATCTGTGTCATTTCCGGAAACATTATAAGTCCAAGAACTAAACACAGAGGGAGTATACTCATCATCAAGACTCTGGCCTTGTTGAAATTTTCCGTGCTTGACATTGAGTCCGTGAACAACAAACATTTCTAGAGCTAGTCGACTGCCAATGTCATCAGAGGATTTGCTGAAATTGAAGTGTTTGAAGGTAATATCGATCAGCGTCGCATTCTCAGAAATTTGCGCTCTTGGAAACTGACCCAGCCGTTCAAATTCAACTGCACTTGGAAAATGCGTCTAAAACAAAGACATCAATACCAATCATAGAATAAACCATCCTTTTTTGGTCTCGTTCCAGTCCCCAGGCCACTCCCAATTTTTCAATGTTATATGCAAAAAAATACATCGAAAACCTAGGAATGGCCAGGGGATGAGGCTATCATTGGTCATGCAATATCAACAGAGGGTTTACTGTAACAACTCACCTTAATAGCTAACGAGAAACGACTAGTATTATCCACATCATTACCCACCAGTGTGTCACCACCAACTAAACTCCATTCAAGAGTATCATTGCTTATGTCCATCGCATCATATTGGTCCTCACACGCTTTCGTCACATTAAAGGCAGTGTATGAAGGGGCCTTCTTTGTATCAACTTGGAACTCAATCAATCCAGTGAATACGATTGCCAGTGAGAAATAGCTACCTGTACCATTTATCATCACCCCAGATGTCTGATTCTCCTGGTACTCTCTCTCGTTTATGCTATATTTACAGTCACATTTTGTCATGTCTTGAGAAATGAACAGCGTTGGATAACCGACTGTGCTCCATGCATAGCGAGTGCATGCCAAGCCATTGATGTATGGTCTTTCAACGTAGTAGAAAATTGTCTCGTTTATTTGGTTCTTAATAGTGCAATCCTGCAGATGGAAGTTTATACAAGACTTACACATATACAAGGCAAGGAAGCTACATAACCTCAACATGGAGACAGCCTTTTCTATTGAGCACCACTTTTTTTCTGTGGGGGGGTGTGGGGGGAAGGGGGGAGGGGGGTATGGAGGAAGGGGACCTACTTTCATTTTGCAACTCTCTCTATGACTGCATCCATAAAATTTATGCTTTTGGGGAGTGGGCATATGAACTAAGGGGGTGGACTTGACAAATAGTATACCTATAAAAACAGCTAAATACATAATGTATTGAGTACACAGCCCATGCTACAATGTAATGATTAACCATTATACATTTGTGCAGCATGGTAAGGAATGATGGCTTACTGTATTCAATTGTTCTTTTGGTTTTTTTGCCAACGAAGGTCCACACAACAAGAGAGAGAGTAGTACGAGTGCCCCTACTAATCGACTGGACCAACAGTTGTCTTGTATTAACATCCTGCTACCTATGGAAGTGGTGATAGCAGTGTGCATGCAGGAGAGGAGAGATTACATCATGCACAATACCACGGTTAATAGTAATTTCATAGACAAACGAGTATCATAACGTAGAAAACACGACATAAGCTTAGATCTTAAATTTACGACTTTTTCGACTATACTGTCGACCCCAACTAGTACCTTAGGATGTTATAAACTATCCGCAAACGGCACTAGAAGGCTACTCACTCTTTTGTGAGCCAAAATCCTATCCTGCAGGCGGTCCACTGTCTTGTCATGTCACGAGGTCAAAAAAATAATTGGGACCGATTGGGGTTAAAATTAGCTGAGCGCTGAGCCAGCAGATTCCGATACTTGAAGGACGACAAACAACTTGTGTTGTCTCCGTCACAAACAGTATCTAGTACTATACTATCTCTGTACTTACGTACTACACGCTGCTAGAGTCTGTCATCAACAACAAGCAACCGAAGAACTATAAAGGAAAAAATTAATCTTCCGTTATGTCCTCGACGAGCGAGGAGAAGAAGCCTCAGGATACTGAGACCTCCAAGGGCACCACAGCCAAATCTGAAGTGGTCGACTTGTTGGACCCCAAGAAGGTGAGTAGTGGTGTTATTTACATAAATTTTGAAGTCACCAAGTTTGTGAGTGTGAGTAGAAAACAATTAGTATGTTGATATCGTGTCCAATCACTTTAAATTGTATAATCATTTCTTAGTAGACATAAACTTGAATGAAGAGCACCACTTGTTTATATCACTTCTCTTCAAAAGCTTATGAGCCTAATTTATTTAAATTTGGAGAGTGTATGTGTACTTTGTATGTTCAGTAGTACAGTATGGCTGGTACTATGGTAGAACATCTTAAAGGACGCCCCTGAAATTAAATCATCTCAGGACACAATGTGTGGTTCCAACTGGAGGATACATTTCCCAGATACTTTTTGTGGATTCACAGTAGAGGACTTTTGCTGTACACTGTTTACCCAGCTTTACAAATCAGTTTCCAAGTGATAATGTAGTTAAGACATTATCCCTTTTTATCACCTCACATCAACAAGGTATAGACCCGTTGCACGGATCCGCATAACTCCGGTTACGTTACACGGCGGCGTGCGCAAAAGCCGCGCTGGAGGACCACCTCTATGGAGGATTGTACTAACCTGCGATATTCGACGCCATTTAGGCCATCTCACTGGCAGAGTTTCAGCTATCGAAGGAGTATGTCGTAGCGTATTCGGTACTGTTCAGCATACTGTAAGACACAAACGAGCTGAACCTTCGTTTGTCAAAAAACTAGCCATCAACACGGCCTCTGTACATTTTGCCATAGACAAAATCCGCGTTGTCCTCCAAGCGTGGGCGTTAATTATCCGTATACTCTACGTCACATTGTTAATGACGTCACGTGCAATGGGTCTATAGGGGGGGGGTACTGTATAGTGGTTAATTTTCGCATGGTACATAGTTCGCGGTTTTCACAAATAGATCAGTTGCTGTGAAAATAAGAACCATGACAATTTCAATAGCCTATTGTGGACTAACAGTGGGCGTGGTCTTGTCAGAGCGTAGGTGTGAAATTTAAAACCACGGATTTTCTTCTAAAGGGTTAGAAGGCAACTCTGTGAAATTTTGCACCAGTGAAACTTTCCTGCTATACGGTATTGGACTGTACACAGGTCTCTTGCATTGCCTACTCTACGAACAATGTCGTGTATTCTGTCGTGTGATTGGGGGAATGATACCACATAGCTGAGCAATCATTAATCACATCAGATCTGCCCGCTACCCACACAAATCCTTGTAGCGTTCATGTAATGTCACTGTTCTTGCCACATATCAGAGATGCATGAACTTTGGACAACTATTTGGCAGGAAGAAATTGCCATGGTAGTATAATAATATGAAGAATTTGATCAATCTTTTGAGGTTTTGACAAAGATGATAAACACTTTGGAAGTGGTTTCTTCATTGATTTGCAAGGCAACTAATTAGGTGTCTATAATCAAATAGAATTAATGGCTGATGGCTGCCCTACTGAGTGACCACAGTTTGTCACAGTATGTGTGCCAGGCTCCAGATATTTGTTATCCATTACGCCATCACGTATTCTAGTGTTATGTTGTTTTCATTCTCACAGGCTGATGAAGTAGCGGCTAAGGAGTTTAAGTCAAAGTATGGATTTGCAAAGGGACCCTCGACCATGGCACAAAGAAAAATCTCAGCTACTGTGAGTGAGCAAGTTGTTTATCCCTTTATTACGGGAAGTGTGTGTGGTGGTGTTTGATGTTGTTGTAGTAGGAGGTCGTGTACTCCTTTAGCTGACCACTTAGAAGCCAGACAAATGACAATGTATTGTGTGCAGCTAGCAGCACTCTGAATTAATTTTAGTGTATTGTTGATTGTGTATGGAGAGAGTTGGATGTTTTGGCTCCAGTAGATGAATTGACTGTTTTTTGCTGGCATAGTGAAGTTTGTGGGAATGTATAACGTGTGTGGCTGTTAGTATGACAGTTATATGTGCATGGTATCTGAAAGGGAGGGAGAGTGAGAGGAGAGAGAGAGAGAGAGAGAGAGAGAGATATGAAATGTGAGATAAGTGTATGTGTGTGTGTGGGGGGGGGTGGATGAAGAATATACAATAATATTATAGTACTTCTACAAGCAGTCTTACAGTCCTTATCAGATTACATCTTCTCTATGTTCGTTCTTCTATTATAACAGGGTGGCAAGCAGTACTTTGACTCCGGTGACTACAACCGCTCCAATTCTCGTCGAGATCGTCAAGAGATAGCCTCCCATCCTCACGCCATGGACCCCAAGGCAGTCAACCCCCATTTGGCACACATAAGGCGGGGCGCCAACATCACAAGAACCCCCAAGACTGCTGCGGGAAAGAGTCCTTTGGCTGGCTAGACCATCTACACACTTAGCAGCAGTTAATCGATGTAGTTTCTGACATTGTAATCTCTTCTCTTTCTTTGTTTTTTGGTAACGACAAATGACAGGAGCTCCACACTGACCAACTATTATACTGTTATTCAATCCTAGGCATTAGCCCATGTGCTGCGTTGTATATTTTTAGCAGTTCAAGGCCATTATTGTAATCATTGACCATTAATTTATAGAGCAAGACGTAACTTACTACAAAGTGTGTACACACAGCATAATCCATTACCGATCTTTTTTTTTTTTTTTTTTGTTATCTTAGTGACTTAGCAGATTGTTATTTCTTAACAGTGTGTTCTTGTTATCATCCTAGGGAGTCATAATTATTATGCATTAAATTTTCTCTTTATGTTTGCAACATGTATGGGTTTGTTTGTTTTTTTTGTCTTGTCCGAAAACCGTGCTATGAAACATCAACTCATGATCATCTTGCACACTGACCATCTCAATGAGAGCTGTAATACAATGCACAGATCACAAATCTTAGTATGTAGTCTCAGTACATGTACATGTAGCTTAGTGCATGTAGCTAGCTAGCTACGTACGTACGTACGTACGTGTAATTGGAACACTCACGTGATATCGGCGAAGCGGCGCCCGCGCGCGCGCGCGCGCTGCGCTGATGACGTGACGTCGACGCGTGCGCGCACGCGCAGATCATGCGCACGCGCGCAGATATTCATATCATGGATGACAAACAAACATACTTGCTACATCATCTCTGACAAGCTTTACGTAGCTGCTATCAACAGGATTAAGAGTATTTGAGCAAAACCAATCAGTAGTTTCTGCTATGTCTTCGGCAGAGGAAGAGAAGACGTCCTCAAAGAACGACTCGGGCTCAGAATTTAAAGATCCTGGGCAGATGGACCCTAAGAAGGTGTGTCTCCTGAATGAAATAGTAACTCTTTGTCTTCCTACAAGTTATAGCAAGTTTTCAGGCTGCCATTATATGAACGGGTCTAGATAGCTATGCACAATCAATTCACTAAGTTGTGACTAATCACTTGAAGAATGTCAAAATAATTATGATAGCATTTAATACTATGTAAGACTAGTTATTTGTTGCGTAGTCAAGGTTAACCACCATTTGCACCTCACTGATTCACATACAGGCTGATAAAGTAGCAGCTACGGAGTTCAAGGCAAAGTATGGATTTGGAAAGGCACCATCATCAATGGCACAAAGGAAGATTTCAGCTACTGTGAGTTTTTTTTTATTACACCCTGACAAACGACAAACTGAGACCGAACAGATGTTACATGCAGAAACTGAAGGCATTTTCATGATCCACAATACCTTAAATTTTCAATACAGGGTGGCAAGCAGTTTTTCGATTCTGGTAAATACTATGGATCCAAGTCGAATGAAGAACGGAAAGAGATAGCCTCCCATCCTCGCGCCATGGACCCTCAGGCCATCAAGGCAGTCAACCCTCACCTAATACACATGCAGAGGGGAGCCAACATCAGCAGAACACCAAAGAGCAAGCTAGCCACGGGAAAGAGTCCTCTGGCTTCCTAACTTCCATGTACATTCATGCATTGTGTGTGTACTATGCATAATGTTCTTGCAGCATATTTACACTTTTTATGTGAGTTATGTACTGTTTTAAACAATGTCATGATGTTAAATAGCTGGCACAAATAAAATTTGTGACTATACACTCTGTGTTTACAGCAATAATCAAGCAAATAAAATTCCTACTTATCATGTGGAAAACTAAGGAAGTATGATCTAAAAATAATGTAACTATGCATAACTAATATAAGTTTGAAGCTATGTTATACTATACTACTACATAGGCAAAGAAACAGGTTTCCTGATTTTGCCCTCCTTCTCTGCTTGGTCATGATGTGCTATGATGATCCGCATGACATCTGTTGCACTCTTGGTTGACAAAAACTTCTCTGCATAGGGAATCTGATCCACCACTTTAGCCAAATCAAAGCTCCAGTAGATTGGCATCAAAGGGTTTATAAACAGTTTTGAGTTACCTGTCCTAGTTGTAGAATGGTGGTTACCAAAGTGTCCCTGCATGGCGTCAGTTATTGATGCACTGACAATTGATGGTTGCATACATTTTGCCACTGCCTGGTAACCTTCGTGATAAAGCTGGCCTTCCAGAGAGTGTTGTGAGACCGAGAAACAACCAAGATACCCACCTGTCTTCTCAAGTGTTGCCACATTTTCGAGAAAGAGCCCATGGGACACTCCGTGAAATGTATCGACTCCAAACCCTATGCAGGTGAGTAGCTTTATAGGAACACTGGAGACAGAATGGACAGCTACAATGCTTGTCTGATCTTCAACTGGCGTGCCCATTCTCTCCTCGAATCCAAACATCAGGCTATCAGTCCCGCCATCCACGAGCACGATTGCATCCACCTTATGCTCTGAGCAGATTTTCTTGTATGCGTTGCTCAATTGGTGTACCCCAATTTCTCTCCCAAACGCATACACTGGTACATCCTCTTGGAATTTCTCCCAGAACCACCGTGAGAGGTAGTACTCTGGAAAATAGTTACTGATCTTCACATCCGCTTCCATGTCATGGGTAACCTTGATACACATGTCACAGTACTTTTTGGCATTGGGGGCTGCTGCGTAAAGACTCGTAAAGGATAAATTGGATAGGAATACGTTCTTCCCTTGTTGACGAAGATTAAAGTATAGGGGCAACCCACTCAGAACATCATAGCCACCCCCACATCCTGCAATAAGGATAGTCTCGGCCGAAGAAAGGATGTCGAAGATTCTTGGTGTTGAAATACTCCAAGAGATGGACTGTTTCAGGTGCTCATTCAGTGATACACCTTTCTGGCCTTCGGTCTTGGCCGTGGTAGCTGAGGGATCTGAAGAAGCTTGCTCCTCAGAGAGTTTTGGTTTCTTGGCATCCATCATGGCACTGCACAAGCTCGAACAGTATGCATGATACAGCATTGGGGGAGTGGTAAAAAGTAGGACGTGCCGAAGGGTGCGGCTATCATGATCATGTGACTAACTGCGGTCTATGGTACAAAGGTCAATCGTAATATGGGCGTGTGTACGGTGCGTTTCTTATAGCTCCATTTCTTTGGACCAGCAAAGATGGGCTTCTGCACTCCTGGCCAGTGTATAACTACCTTCAATATCATTTCCAATCTGGTAAGGGATGGTAATACAAGCGTTATGCTGTACAAAAAATTGTTAGCATGGTGTTCAAATCCGACCATAAACTTTGCCTGTCCATGAGGAAATTTTCGTAGCATTTGGTCTCATTGTGAGACCAAATACTACGAAAATTTCCTCATGGTCTGAGGTACCAGCTGCGCTCAGACCGCCTAAGTACCGCCGGGAGTCATTTAAGATGCATGTACATGTAAATGTATGTTCACTGAATATGTTGCCAATCTTTCCCCCCAGTTGACCGTAACAGTGTGTATTGCCGCGGCCATCCTGCTGTTTCTTGCCCCCGAGCAACCCTACCTGATTATCTATAATGCAGGGAGCTATGCCATCTACCCTGCCCTGGTGCTGGCCATCACGGCAGTAGTGGCAGTGGTGTTGACTCTGCTGGGATGTTCTGCAGTGGTCTGTGATTCCAAATGTTTACTGGCCACTGTAAGATATGTGTACATGTTTAATACAAGTTGCCCCAATTTGTACTATACTATTGCATACTGTTATGAAAGTATCCTTACCCCTTCAGTATGATATGGGCTAGATCCAATTGACTGAGTGACCTAACTACTTTCACCATAGTACAGAAATACTACTACTAGTAGTCACCATTCACATCATTTACATGTGTCATACTGCAACTAGGGAACTTTGTATTAATGTTATATTTTCTAACCTTACATTTCAGTTCTCTGTTATCACTTTTGCTGTTGCTCTTCTGCTGTTTGGAAGCTCCACCTCCCTTTTCACATTCACATACTCCACAGAGGTATATATTATCATTGAATGTACTGTAGCAGCAATACGGTAGACCATCCTTATTGCTAATACCCTTGGGATGTCTTAAAACAGATGACCACAGTAGCTATTCTAGAGTGTTATTTATACCTCTAGCTGCAGTCGTCTGTAATAATTTTTGATACTTGGTATGTGTGAGTCTTATTTCTCCTTTTATTGTTGGTGTGTCTGTAGGTCAGGGATGAGTTGAGTCGTGTGCTACGTAGAGAACTGACCAACTACTCTGAGGCAGAAAACAGCACCAGTGGCAGCAGAATCAACGATATACAAGTCAATGTAAGCATGTACAGCAGATGTCTATAATTATAGCAATAATTGAATCACGTTCTAACTTCTAAAAGTAGATTCATAGTGAGGGCCGCTAGCCTTGTACCCAGGCCTTCCCGAGTTTTTCAACGTTGTACGCAAAAACCACGGGAAGGTCTAGGTACAAGGCTAGAGGCCGCATCAGTGAAGCTCCTTGACAATGGATAGCTTAGTATTGTGCTCAGTTCAGCTGTGATGCTAGATGTACTCTTGATGTTACCTTTCCTGTATTTGTGGACTAATAATTTGTAACAAGCTGAGAACACTATTTAAGAAACACCTTTAATTTTGTGGACAAAATGGATGTGACAGTGTGCTATTAGATCTCTATTAAGTCGTATGTCAAAGTACACAGAACTTTGATGAACTTTACTGATTTGATGAGATAGCTAGTGATAACGAATTCCTGTAAAGGGTGTGTTCCTAGGATCCTCTTTGTGTAGCTGTAGGCATACTTGTGCATTGTGTTAAGGCATGATCTAGGTGACTGCTCTTTCCAATACTAATTGCAGTTTGATTGCTGTGGTGTGGACAGCTACAAGAACTGGAGGGAGTGGGACACAAAATGGGGAAATGAAACAAATAGCTCCATACTAGCACCACAGTCTTGCTGTCTCGATGAATTTAGAAATGATGATACTTGCACTCAGTATGAAGACCAGCTGAAGACAAACGTATGTTTACTGCTAAGACCACAGCAGTTTAATATTCAGTTTCTCATCCCTGCCGGCCCTGCATTGATTTCTGGCCAATAGGCCACAAAAAAACACTAACACTTTACATAAGATATTTTCAGAACAACCTTGCTAAGAATACAGCTACATGTAGTGTTCTTACTGATTTTTTTTTCAATAACCTTAGATCTTTGCTTAACACATTCTGTAAACAGATTGTTTTAGTTCAAAGGGCCTAGCTTGTAGGACTGAGCCTAGTTTAAATGCTACTGGAGCTCAAATTAAGGTCGCCAATGTAACAAATCAGTGGGCAGGGCTGTGATTTTTCCTTGCATTTGTAAATTTTGCCGCCTGCCTGCATTGATTTTTTTGAACTCCCTTTGGATGAGAAACAGAAAATTAAACTGCTGTGGCCTAATTTATAGTCATTTATATAGCCAGGGTGGTGTTGGAGTACCATACATGCCCTCCCTGCATTTCTGCCACACCATTTTCAATGGCTTTCATGGAGGGATGGCCTGGTGTGCTTGAATTCTTGAGTTGTAGTTTACATAGTGATACAGAGAAGATCTGTAATTCACCATAATTCACATGTGTTTTTAGTTTTGTGCTTCAATTGTTATTTTATGACACAGGGGTGCATCAATGTTCTTCTGGACCGGTTTAAGCCGCTGGTTGACACCGTGTTCACTCTTGGCCTGCTCCTCGCAGCTTTGCAGGTATCAAAGATACTGACATGATTGTAAACATAATCATTCACTGTTATTACTTTTTTCCAGGTTTTTACAGGACTCATGGCTTTATATGGAGTATTTTTAATCAGAAAATATCAACATTATGATGTCTTATAGCAGTGATTTATGCTAATTTGTACATGATTATATACAATGCTGCATTCCCTCGTATTAGTCATGCCACTCCCTTTTGTCTGTTCTCTAAATACCCGAAATGAGAAAAAATTAGAATACTGTCAAGCCTTTGAACTGGTGATTATGAGTGTGAAGCTAGTTTTTGGGCTGATTCTGAAATTCTTAGTGCTGCTGATCGCCGTTAAGGAAGTTCTAGGATGGCGGTGGACGGATCTGATTCGCGCTACAAGAGAAGATACCGATTTTGACGCCATGAACAATGACTCCAACGAAACGACCACGACTACTTTTGTCCCTACTAACGAAACCACCACAATGGCCCCTCCGACACCAATCCTGACGCCCGACGCCATCGCAAACATTGTCCTATCGGGTGTAGCCATAATCTTTTTGACAGCAGTCCTGTGCTATCTAATGATCACGTTCAACCAAGTGGAACACCGTATGCGAGTGAGAACTGCTCTACAACGAAATAAACAGATTGACCGCCAAATAGCCGCGACGCGGGCCCGCCAACAACAACAGCAGCGGTTGAAACTGAAGGAACAAGAGGAACTCATCGGAGAAGAGGGCTTGAAGGTGGAGACTGTGGGCGGGGCAGAAGATGGGCGGAGACTGGTGCCAGCTGCAGTGGGTGTGATCAATGATGGGGAGACCCCTAGTAATAATGGAGATCAAATGAGCATGAGAGCCAAGGATGCTAGTAAAACAGGTGGTGTTGCGTCAGAGGTCCGACAAGGCATAAAAGCTGAAATGGTGATTGACTTTGAAGACAAAGGAAGTGGGACTTCCTCTCCAACTGTTGATGACGATGACAAACCACTAATTAGTGTTGGTGGAGGGGACACCCCTCCTAATCAACTGCCTGTTCTACTAGTCCAACCTGCTCAGCCTGAATTAGTATAATTGATGGGTGTATGATTTATTTAGGTGTGTTCATTGATTGAAATTTTAAACATGATTTCTCTTATGAATTATTAATAGTTTATCAATGTTACTGGTACTGTATCTTAATATGTAGGTTTATAAAATTAATAGGTTGCATGATGATGGTGCAGCTTCACATGACAAGTATATGGCTACATTGACATCTTATGCTCAATTACATCAATAGACTCGTATGTATTCGAACAGTCCTATACTATTATTTATGACAAAAGTCATTACTGAAGAATGTATGCAACCATAAAATATAACAACCAAGTTTAATGTCGCTTACATGTACATCAAGCAAGACTTACTGCGTGGTGTTGCTGGGTGCTGGTAGGTGAGGACATCCCTAATATTTAGCTGCCTTCGCAACTGAGCGACATCCACGATAGTGAAGAAGTTCCCAGGATCATTCCTAACGACAGCTGTGAACCCATTCTAGCAGTGGAAGTATCTTACCAACCTAAATGTTTAGGATGTTAATAGACACTATACTATAGCGCTTACCCTAGTTGTTCGTCCAAGCAAATTGCGTCTTGCACACCATCAGTGCCCTGGGCGTTCGTAAAGAGACGAATTTTCCTGAATTCGAGTTGTTTGCGCAATTTGCGACTTTTCAACCACGCCCACGCACGCCGATGCGCGCATGTGCGCATGACT
>OZ219960.1:0-24978 GCA_964291365.2 Stappiaceae bacterium | reverse complement strand
GCTCGTTCTGTTGCCACGCAACAACCGCAGCCTGGTCGACCCTGTACCAAACGAAAGCTTGCTCGGTGAACGTGATCTTGTGAATTTTGTGTGACTGAAAGGGGTAACGGACATCTGAAGGCTTTTCCAGAGTCCATACCATAGGGAGAATACGGGGCATCAGCGTAGAACAGACTGTCAAAGCGCTTCGAGTTATGAAGGGTTGAAATCCTGAAAAACTAGCTTGTGATACTATAAATACTCTCTGTGGTCCAAATTTACTAAGTAACATGCCTGACTTTAATTTGTGGTTGATGCATATCGCGTAGTGTAGATTGTATAAACAAGGCAGATAAGGGGACTTCACCAGTGAGTGCATGTAGCTACATAAATGTTTCACACTCAGCCGGACCGCACGCGTCACGCGGAATGCTTCTACGTTGAGATATAATTTCTCATGAATTTATTCATAAGCGTTGAGTTACGAAGTTCGCGATGTCGCAAACTTTTTATATCTCGCTTACTGTACATGCTGAATGGCTCAAAATCGATTTCCTGTTGGTTTAGGATATATGGGATGAGGCGAATTTTTACGTAATGGCCTCGTGTAGTGGCTCCTATTGGAATTCCGTGTACACTACCAAGAATGGGAAAAAATCGGGTGCAGTCAATGGTGGAACATTTGCATTTCGCAAGTGATTTTGTATCAAGGAGAGCTTAAATAATACAATAAAGGGGTGTACTTTCCAATGAAATGGTCCATTTTTGTGTCCCATGCCTAGAAATGCCTGTTTCAGTTGAATACATGTGTATACAAAATCGGAATAAAGTAACAGAGGTATGACTGTATACAGGAGAAGTAAGGAACTGGCAACTAAATATTGTTTATCTGAAGCACTATAACAAAGACAATCTGTGTTGCAAACTTCCACCTGCTCCCTGAAATAAGAAAGAAGTAAACTTATGATGAATTTTGTGTATGAATTGAAGCTCTACATGTACACATGCAGGCATGTATATCATGCACTTGAATACAATGTAATTTCATAATACACTTGAAGGTTTTATGACACTGGCGCCTTGATTGTACAGCTTGATCAACTTAGACGAATAGGGATAGAGCTGAATAAGTCACCATGATCTTGAAATGCAGGAATAAAGGCCATACGTACAATTATCTGCCATGTACAGAAACTAATACATTATAGGTGCACATGTAGCCCAACACTAGTACTCTACTTGTATGTGTTGTGTGATATGTCTCTAGGTACAACAAAACTGAAAAAAGCCGGTGAAAAAGGCCAATATAGCTAGTTTAGTTCATAAATTATAATATTAAACATCGATCCACATACATACATGTACGTGCATATGCACAGTACATGTATGATGCACGTACGATACATGTAGGTAGGTAAATACTAAAGACATTGATGTTAATGGACAGTCTCCCAGCAGTGCACAGTCCTAGTGCTATTATAAACTATGCCTATGTAGCTACATGCATTGTCGTACGTAGTCATCAAGTTCATGGGTACGTGTGATGCTCGTACACTGTCTTCCTAGGAACTGCTATATACTTAAACACATGTTGATGCAGACTGACTCTTCTACCCGTCAGGAGCTCATGAGATGATCATGTAAATTAGGGCTGACAGTCACATTGGTGTTGTAGTCTTTCCTGTACATCTCATGCATGAGAGATACAACTACGTAGCTAGTCAGCATGTTGGACAGTGTCAGTCATGGTGTCAGGAGTACTTTCATGAAGTGTGGAGGCTAATATAGGATTAGAGGCTTTGGATAGAGCACCTGACACCTTTAGAAACTTATACACCAACGCTAAAGGCCACAACAAAAACTATGGTTATCTTCTATATTCATGCATAGCACACACACTACACGGAAAATCTTACCTGAGGCGCTTTCATTGTGGAACATTCCCGTTTCACTTAATGTATCGGTCCAGCAAATGAGTTTGGGTTAGGTTAGTGGTGGTAGAAGTGAAATAGCGACACAAAAACTGTGTCCGTAGCCTACGGTGGTGTCAGAGATGTGTTGAAGCCAGAATACATGGCGACCACTTTGGCATCTTCCCGACAAAAGGGAGTCTTGGAACAGCTTATGCGTTTATTTCTGGAAAAAATTCTCAAGATCAGCTTAGTTTTGTGCCTTTGTCAGCTTCTGGTACAGAAAAGAGGCAGTTTCAGCCAGCGAAGAAACCAAGGCCAGCGCTTTATGTTGTCTTCACTCGACGGGGCAGCCATTGCTCTGGCACGCCCCTTCCTGTACTTCCGGTTAGAAAACAAATATTGCGCGAAATTTACGTGTGCGTTCCGGCTGCACTCTCCCAAGGCTGTTAGCAGGGGCGGATCGGGGTAGTCTCGCGGGCCAGCCCCTTCACAAGAGAGGAAGGGTCTGGTCAACTTCGCATCATGAGTTTGTGTTGCAGAGTCAGCAGTGGGCAAGCAGTACAAGGTGTGAGTAGTAATCCGATGCTGTTTGCGGTAAGCCGTGACGCTGTTCTGGCCGGACTATTCGGCGGGCGCCATACCGAGTATGCATGTGCACGGTTAGTATGCGTGCACAGCACGAGCTACTACACGTCGATGCGCGTCATTTGTGGTTAACACGCCAAGAAAATCGTGGCAAACGCTCACAAAACCATGATGCGAAGTTGCCCAGACCCTTCCTTCGTGTGGGGAGGGGCTGGCTCGCGAGACTAGGATCGGGGGGGGGGGGGGGGGGGGGGTGCTTTGGGTGCTCAAGCACCCCCCTCAGCAAAGACAACATACAGGCTTCCATAGACATTGGCCTAAATAGCTAGCTCTAGCACCCCCCTTCTAACCGAGAAACCTTTAACTGACATGCATTTGACTACAGAATCGGACTGATAAACCTGTCTGTTGGTGTAAAACGTCGAGTTCCACTGACCTCTCCATGTTTTATGGCTGTTAGTCTCGCTTCGCGGCAATTATATGGGCGTGGTTCCATAATGGGCAAAATTTTTCGCGCGCGATTATTTACCTAAGCACCCCCTCTACTGGACGTCCTGGATCCGCCCCTGGTTAGTATAAATACCAGTTTGATGCAAGCTTTATGGTATAACTTTAGCTGATCAAGTTTAAGTCGTCAACAATATTTGAAAAGGAAACTCTCAACTATCATGGAAGTTATGCTCTATCAAGTAATAGCACCTATTACAGCAGTCGTATTCAGTTTATCACTGATGGTGTTTGTGGCTGTGTTCTGCTGCCACAAGGCAGTAAGGTAGGCCAAAGTTATATTGAATTTTGTAAGTTTTACAAATTATTAAGATCCCCCCCCCCCCCCCATACCATACCTACAATTTTTAACATTCAATTAGCACTGCATTCAATCAGATCCATAATGCAGCTATCAAAGTAATGTCCCCTGTCCGGGCACATGAGGGGGGCAATTGACTGCAATTGAGCCAAAACAGTGCCCCGGGGAGTGGGGATATTGAATTCAGTAATTATTGTCATAATCAAGGGGTGTGGCTTGCCGGTGTCACAGCGAATTTGTTCCGCCGGAATTTATTCGCTAATGGATTTTCCAGAAATCAGTGAGTTTGTTCTGGATGGGCAACGGTCGATAATTCTTTGACACAGGTGCAACCAGTGTCAAAGTACATGTTCCATTTTAATAATTGGAGCTTCCCTGGTGGCCCTAGGAGTGGCCATAGCCACTTCATACGCCTCTGCCTGGGCCCGGAGTTACATACGCATATGCATTTGGTGTGGGCGGATCAAACAGCCTTAGGTGGGACAGACTAAATTCATAGTTTATTGTCACAAAGTTTTCGATTTTGCATGCAGGCGGTTGGTCATTGTTCACATTTCAAACTAGTAGAGAGAGCTAGATCGCTATGTTCAACTTCGAGATCGCCTAGGCCCAGCCTACTAATTAGAGCACTCAAGGAGGTGGGATCTGTGGCAGTATTGATTAATGATCTATTTTTATATCATGACGTATGTTTACGTATGATTGTATCATACACCCCCTATTGAGGAGAGATAATTACATCCTGAGGGGGGCTTTTTGAACATTTTAACGAGTTTCTTGGGGCCCTTTTTGGCAACTTAATTGGTTGTATGGGCCCCTTTTGGTGAATTTAATTAATCTTGAGGGGCATTTTCTAGTTAAAACTCCTCTGCACAGGTCCCTAATTAACTTCCAGGGGGGTCCAGCGGACACTTGTTAATTTATAGGGGGATTGTAGTAAATTTAATTGGTCCTAGGGGGTTAAACAGGCCAAAATTAATCTTGGGTACCAAAATTTAATATGAGTTAATTAGTTCCAAAGGGTATCATTTCATGATTTGCTCCTCAATAGGGGGTGTTTGCTTATAAAATGGAATAGCCCATTGTGTGTGTGCATATAAAATGTGCCATCTCTTGTGTTTTGTGAGTCTGTCAGTCAGTCTAAAACTGAGTCTGTAAGTCATCCTGCATACATGCAGTTGTAAGGCAGTTAATAATAACAAAGAGTCTATTGCCAAACTAGTAGTAAGAAGTACCACATGGTGGCAGTTGACGGGATATGGCTGGAGCAAGTGTGCAGCTAAAAGTGCCCGAATTGTTCGACTTCAAGCAGCCTGACAACTGGCCTAAGTGGAAAAAGTGTTTTGAGCAATTCCGGGTCGCTTCAGGACTCTCCAAAGAGGACGAGCCGAGACAAGTCAGTACGCTGCTCTACTGCCTTGGAGAGGAAGCAGACAACATTCTCACCTCCACCAACATCAAAAATGACGACAGAAAAAAAGTACAATGCTGTTATCGCGAAGTTTGACGCCTTCTTCCAAGTTAGGAAGAACGTGATATTCGAATGAGCTAGGTTCAATCGTCGAAATCAGCTCGAAGGGGAGTCAATCGAGCAATACATTACCGCTCTCTACCGACTCGTTGATACGTGCAAATACAGGACTCTCAAAGAAGAGATGTTGCAAGATCATATCGTAGTGGGCTCACATGTCGGAGAAACTGCAACTAGATCCCAATCTGACCCTCGAGACAGCCAAGAAGAAGGTGCGTCAGAGAGAAGCTGTCTCTGAGCAAGGATAGCAGCTGCGAGGGGGATAGCAGCTGCGAGGGGATGGCAGTAAACAAGCACCCATTGTGGTCAAGCAGGTCAAAGGTAGTACTCCATCACGGTGGCCACAAACGAGGAAACAAGCTTCTGGAAGGTTATTATCAACTAGAGGCGGCGCCAATGATACCACAGCAGCTGCACCAAAGCAAATCTGTACAAGATGTGGCAAGCAGAAACATGATAAGGGAGTCAGGTGTCCTGCTAAAGATGCCATATGTCATAAGTGTAACTGCAAGGGACACTACAACAGTCAGTGCTTCTCCAAGACTGTAGCTACTGTTAGCAGCAGCAAGCTCAATTTAGACACTGCGTTCCTGGGAACTGTGAGAACCAATTCCGAGTCACTATGGATGACCAAATTCCTCCTCAACAAGATGGAAGTCTCCTTCAAACTTGACACAAGAGCAGAAGTTACTGCTATCTCTGAGGAGATGTACCAGAGACTGGGTCTGCCAGAACACTACTAGAGTCAATCCCATGAAATATCCATAATTTATGAATTTTATCATGTAGAGTTCATGGCAATTTCATTATGCTTTCATTGACTAGAACCCACGAAAACTTTACTTTTCATATCCTATGACCCAATTATACTTAAATACCCATGAAGAGTCAATGAAAATATGTAATGGAAACCTTATAAGAAAAGCCTTAAAATTTCACCCTGAAATGTCCATGAAAATCCCATGAAATTGAATCAGTACATACACTATGAACTTACATGTATATAGACATATGCTGTGAAAAAACCAAGCAAGCTTGCATCAGCTACCTAAGTGAACTTTATGAGTGCTGGTATTTGCCTACTGCTTTGTGGGGTTACCTGACTGACAAGTGGACAGTAATGGTTTTATCTACGTCCAGTGCGCTCTGTGAGTGGTCCCCAATAGTAACTTTGAATACTTCTAGTTTTCACAAAACTGAGGTAAATAATTATATGATTGAGTCAGGTTGCACTTCATTTTTACAGTGCTAGCTACTGACTGTAGTCTAGCTGGCAGATACTATGTGGTAGCTGAATTATAATGATATGTTAACTAAATACCCGTACTCAGCCTATGTGGATTAAAAGTTAAATAGCTTAACACTGTGATAGCCATGTGCATGTAGCTATAAATTCTTCAGCCCAGGACATCACCTGTTAGCAATTAAGTGCTAACTACAATGTCATTCTACCTCAGCCATGCACAGTGGGTAGCTAGGGTGAGTCAAAGAGGGTGGATGGTACTATGGGGATATGAGTCTTGAGTTTAGCTAGCTGTTGATCCATCCTTTTTGGCACAGTAGGGGTGGATCAAAGTGTAGTTAGCTATCCACCCCTTTTTGGCACTTAATAAATACACTTAAATACACTGTCAGTAGGGGTGGATCAAAGTGTAGCTATCCACCCTTTTTGACACTTAATAAATACATAGATGTGGCTATCAGTAGGGGTAGATCAAGGTGTAGATACCATATTTCCTCAAAATCTTGCCGCAGTGAGATTTATTTCAAGGCCCTATTCAGTGTGGCGACAATTCGAGGGCAGCTAGATATTGAGGGCAGTGTCTACAGAAATCAATAAGCATGTGGCTTTGACAATCAGCACTGCAGCCCATTTGTACGTATGAATAATACATGTGTGCATACGTACATATCAGTCAACCCTTTACCAAGTGGCAACATTTCGAGGGCGGCATTTATTGGGAAGATTTGCCTGAAATTGTGGTGACATTTCAAGGAAATACAGTATCCACTTTGACACTTATAATAGACTTAAATACAGATATGAAATAGGGGTGGATCTAGGTGCAGCTAAAAGTTGGAATGCAATGGATAGTAGGATATGAATTTAGTTAAGTAGCCTAGCTATACGTTATTGATAAGTCTAAAAGAAGAGTGTGGATCAAAGTTTAGATATTGAGAACTACGGTAGGCCATAGACTATGCATTAAGTGTAGTTATTAAGTGTCAGAAAGAGGTGGATCAATAGCTCAACTCAAGACTTGTACATTCACCCTTTCAACTTAGCAACACCTGATTAAAGGCCACTAATTTCCCAGTAATTACCTTACATATATCCACTGTACATAGAAGAGGTAGAATAAGGTCAGCAGCAGCTTAGAGCTAATAGCTAACACTATGTTAACATTACATGGTGACTTTGAATATTTCCACATTTTATGAAATGAAACTGTTGAGCTGGGAGCTAATTAGTGCCCCCTCCCCCGGTTCCTATGCCTATGCTTCTTTTCACAGTGAACATACTGAACTTAAACTTTGTCTTCAGTGTAGCTACAAACATATAATATTATTGATACAGCTAATAATTTCATGGACATTTCATGAATCAATGTGATTTCATGTAGCTATGAAATTCATAATTCAGGGCAGTTATAAATTCATGGGCTATGATTTTCAATTCATGACATTTTCATGGACTTCATGATACTGTTTATATTTTCATGGCTATTTCATGAGGTTTGAATTTACGATGAAAAACGCATGACGCAAATTAAATTTCATGGATACTATCATGTGCTTTTCGTTGTTTTCATGGTAGTTTCATGTAACTTTCATGGAAAACTTGGCTACTAGTGGAACTACAGCAGCCATCCAAAGTCTTGTATGGTCCAGCAAGACAGACACTCAATGTCGTTGGTCAGTTCACAGCAACATTCCCTTTGGTATATCAAGTGCTCCCGAATTGTTCCAGCGTCGTATGAATATGATCCTTGAAGGGCTCAACGGAGTTCTTTGTCATATGGACGATGTATTGGTGTATGGAGCCAACCAAACAGAACATGATGCCCGTCTAAGAGATGTGATGAAAAGACTTGAAGCTGCTGGGGTGACTCTCAACTCAGACAAATGCAAGTTTGGGAGAGACAGAGTCAAATTCCTTGGACATCTGATCGACCGAGAAGGCATCAGAGCAGATCCTGAGAAGACCTCAGCCATTCTCCAGATTCTACCAATGTGGCTGAGTTACGCAGATTTCTTGGCATGGTGAACCAGCTGGGGAAGTTCTCCACTCGAATCTCTGAACTGTCCCAACCTCTCAGAGAGCTGCTAAGTACTAAGCGAGCATGGACATGGAGCAGTAGCCAAGACCAAGCGTTTGCACGGATCAAGACAGGGCTATCTCAACCTACAGTGCTGGCCCTCTAAATTCGAGAGCTCCGACCAAAGTCTCAGTGGATGCCTCATCCTACGGGTTAGGAGCTGTTCTCCTCCAACAAATTGAGGAGAAGTGGGAGCCAGTAGCTTACGCATCGAGGTCTATGACGGACACCGAAAAACCCAAATCGAGAAAAAAGCTCTTGCGGTGACGTGGTCATGCGACAAGTTCTCATGCTACATTCTGGGACGTCATTTTGACATAGAAACTGACCACAAACCACTCGTTCCATTGCTAAGCACCAAGAACTTGGACAACTTACCTCCACATATTCTCTGTTTCCAATTGCAACTTGCACAGTATGACTACGGCATCCAGCATGTACCTGGAAAGCTTCTGTACACTGCAGACACTCTTTCAAGAGCTCCAATGGTAGGAGTGAACTCACTTCTGCTACGGGAAGAGGTGCAGTCATTCATTGAGAGTGTAAGAGGCAATCTACCTGCAACTTCAAACCGGTTGGAAGCCTACAAAAGAGCTCAATCTACTGATGCAGTGTGCTCCAAAGTCAAGGATTATTGCCTCTCGAGCTGGCCAAAGAGAGAGAAAGTGGAGCCAGAGCTAATTCCATACTGGAAAGCTAGAAGCTACCTCACACTCAAAGATGGTTTACTCCTGCATGGCAACCATATCGTGATCCCTACTTCTCTATGGAAGGAGACATTGGAGAAAGTACACACGGGGCACCAAGGCATAGAACGTTGCCGAATGAGAATCAAGTATTCGGTCTGGTGGCCAGGAGTTACCAAGCAAATG
The DNA here is from genome assembly GCA_964291365.2 of Stappiaceae bacterium. Lineage (GTDB taxonomy): Bacteria > Pseudomonadota > Alphaproteobacteria > Rhizobiales > Stappiaceae > JBDWFY01. The sequence goes on along the minus strand of OZ219960.1, from coordinate 15,970 downwards.
ACAGAGATGATTCAACAATGTTCTGTGTGTGCAAAGGTAGCTACTCCAAGGAAAGAACCTCTGATGACAACTCCATTGCCAGATTATCCTTGGCAAGTGATTGGAACTGATCTATTCGAATTCAAAGGAGTTACTTACCTGCTGGTAGTAGATTACTTCTCAAGGTACCCAGAGATTGCTAAACTCACCTCTACTACGTCACTAGCTGTGATCAATATCCTAAAGTCCATCTTTGCCAGGTACGGGATCCCTGAGATCATCTGCAGTGACAATGGTCCCCAATATGCTTCACAAGACTTTGCAAACTTTGCAGAGTCCTATGGATTTCAGCATCTAACCAGCAGTCCTCGCTATCCACAGAACAATGGTCAGGCTGAGCGCACTGTCCAGACTGTAAAGAGATTGCTGAAGCAAGCTAGTGATCCTTACCTTGTTCTACTTAACTACAGAGCAGAACTACTGATGGGAAGACAGCTCAGAACATGCATTCCTCAGTCAAGGAGCAACTGGTCCCAAAGTGGCCATATCTGGAGGAGTTTAGATATCTCAACCAGAAATTCAAAAAGAAGCAGAAGCGGGACTTCGATCGACGTCACCGAACACAGAGCCTGGAGGACATTCCAGAGGACACAAAGGTGTGGATCACTTCAGAGGGTGACCAAGTTGAAGGCAGAGTTGTCTCTCCTGCTAAATCCCCAAGAAGCTACATTGTTGACACTCCTACTGGAGTAGTGAGGCGAAATTGCCAACACTTGAATGTTGCTCCTGAAAAGACTGAGAATTCTGAGCCCGAAACAAACACAGAATTAACAAAGTCAACCTCAATCTCAAACTGAACCGAATCGAATTGTTACCAGATCACAAACTGGAACAGTTGTTAAACTCCCTGCGAGACTTTACAGTACAGTCTGAAAATTTTTAGGAAAATCTGAAAATCCATGCGGGCGGTGACGATAAACTGCAAATTCAGATTGCCCCGCCTTATGCATGATGGTGACCAATGGCAATGTCCAGACAAATGTCCACAGAAGGCTTCAACAAATCATTGATATTATAGTACACAAAAATCTGAAGACTGTGAAGTGTTTGTTCGCTTCCTTTCTTCAAGCTACTCCGCAATCACTATAAGCCTTTACTTTTGTGTGTCCTGAATGGGCGTGGTTCACTTTTCTTTACTTCTGCATTTGTTAGACTTTATCTTAGGTTAGCCTATCGTCATACCCATGCATAACAATGATTTTTAAAGCCAGTGATATTGAAAAGTTCAAACTGAGAAGTATAATAGCACATTTTACTAGGCAGAACATTTACATGGGCCGGAACGTTTACGTGGTCGCATAGATTAGGTGGGACAAACTAAGTTCACAGTTTATCGTCACAAAGTTTTCGATTTGCATGCAGGCGGGCAGTCATTATTCAGATTTCAGACTAGTAGAGAGACTAAGATGGCTATGTTTGACCTCAAGATCGCCCGAGCCCCGCCCACTAATTAGAGCGCTCAAGTGGGTGCAGCCCAAGGACTGTATATTTACTGTATTGGATCTGAAATCTGAAAATTTTTGGCAAAATCTGAAAATCCATGCGGGCGGTGATGATAAACTGTGAATTCAGTTTGTCCTGCCTTGTCCGGGTGGAATGTGTATTTTTTCTGGCAGAATGTATCCGCTAGCGAATTTGTTCCGTGGGAACTTTGGCACGGCAGAACAAATCCGCTATGACACCGGACTGGCTATGCTATAATAGGCATGCGTACGGTAACTGTGGCTGTCTAGCTCCTCATGGTAGAGAAGCGAGCCCAACCTTGTGAGGCTAGATTCAGTGCTTAAAATATGGGGCCTGGGGATATCACTACCCATTTGGGCAGTGGTAAATAAAGAGTGGGCAGTGTCAAACTTGGTAGTGCTGTAATGGTAGGTCACGAATGTCAGAAATGGCTAGAGTATCCACTAACAAATGAGTGGTCAGAACGAGAAATAAATAATGCTAACAGGAAAAGGACTGCATCAAAAGGGAGGATCACAAGTTGTCAGATCCCCACCCATGCCCCCGGATGGGGGGAGGTGGGGCCTAACTTTTGATAGGTGCATAATGATCAGCTAGTCAATTTTAGTGTTGATTATTGTATCTCTCTTGATGATACTCTGACAGTATCCCTCTTAATGAGCTGGCATTGGTTGCTTGCATTCTTATTACGAGCAAGTGGCAATATCTTTCCCATAATTTATAGTCCTGTGTGGCTAGGTGAAGATATATCTAATCATGAAGACATGATAGAATAGCGCTAGCCATGGTAATAACAGAGTAGTTATTCAAACATCATTGTCAGAGGGAATGAGAGAAACAGAAACAAAGCATGGGTGCATGACTGTGCATGCGTATAGCATACTGACGTCAGGGGGTGGGGCTGACGAACAGGGCAGGAGTAGTATACATGTACTGGTGGTAAGGGCCCCCACTCTCTATTCATAGGATTGGGCTGTTATAGATGTGCCATAATTCTAGGATTAGTCTGGAATGTAGATGTTGGTTGGAATCCATGGCAAATTGGACATCCTTCATGTTATCTTAAAATTTTTTGTTGTCATTATCCCTATTGCTGGTATTCTCAAGCTCATGCTCATATTCATAATTGTAGGCCTGTTGACCATTCCAGCAGTATACCCTTGGAGCAAATCATAGATACACCCAATCGAGAACACAAATACATACACCAAAATAATGAGGACTCACAAGATGATCAATTTGCTAAAGAAGAAACTAAATTCGGTGGCAAGCCACACACAAACAGTACTGTCAAGGGAGATAGCCAAGCTAGTATTCATGATCAGGCAGAGCCAAGTTCCACGGAAGTGCACTCTGAGAAAAAGGATAGCAATCACACAAACTCTGTAGGTTATCCACCAACCTCAAGTATTCGAGTAGATCCTAAAGTTAAAGACGGCCAACTCAGTGCCAAAGAGGAACTTGAATGCTGTGCGGCTCATGCTCATATTCATAATTATAGGCCTGTTGACCATTCCAGCAGTATACCCTTGGAACAAATCATAGATACACCCAATCGAGAACACAAACACATACACCAAAATAATGAGGACTCACAAGATGATCAATTTGCTAAAGAAGAAACTAAATTCGGTGGCAAGCCACACACAAACAGTACTGTCAAGGGAGATAGCCAAGCTAGTATTCATGATCAGGCAGAGCCAAGTTCCACGGAAGTGCACTCTGAGAAAGAGGATAGCAATCACACGAACTCTGTAGGTTGTCCACCAATCTCAAGTATTCGAGCAGATCCAAAAATTAAAGACAGCCAACTCAGTGCCAAAGAGGAACTTGAATGCTGTGCATCTGAGCAGTATAGGAGTGATATTATTTCTACTTTGGACTCAGGTCAGGCAAGTATCCTCAAATCACACGCTGCTGACCAATTATTGACATCGAGTATTCTAGTAAATACTCTCAAAGTATGTCATGAGCCACAGGATAGTGTTGATGCTGGTGCACATGAAGATCACCAATATCTTGACACTGGTAACCATACAGCAGCTGATCAGGAGGAAGTGAAATCCAAAGATGTAGCATCAAGCATACCAGTACCTAATGCAAATTATTTGACATCGAGTGATATTCGGGAAGTCAGACACAAAATTTGGGAAGCAAGAATGAAATGGTATCATATTGGCATTGAGCTTGGAATTAATGTAGACGATCTTGAAGCCATAAGAAGTGGGGCTAATCATCATAACATTGCTGACAACTTTACCGAAATGCTAACCACTTGGCTAAGACAAACAGGTTCAACCTGGGAAGCATTATCTAAAGCTTTGAGGAGCAAACAAGTGGGATATCCACTCTTAGCCGATTCGATTACATCCGCATCAGCTGGACTAAGTGCAGTTGGCTATGAAACTACTGTCAGTGACCAGTGTACTTCATCAGTGAGAAAATCTGAAGAAGGATTTAATTGTGGGTGTCCAACACCTTGTAGACTAAGTGACTATCTGAATGGAAAATGCCCCAGTTCATCAAAACTTTTTCCTTTTCTTGATGTTAGTAGTCTGACTGAGAATGAGCGGGATGAACTCGAAGGAAAGCTGTGTAAGGAGACAACAGCCATAGTCACTGAATTTGCCATCATGACTGAACGCATGAAAAAATCCCTTGTTGATCAAGATCTAAAGCCTGAGGCAATTGTAAGCTCTGTCCTGGGCATTGCTCCAAGTGAATCATCGACTTTCCCAATTTTAGAAACACTAGATGTGGAGAAAGTCACCTCCATATACGGCATCATCATCCACCTGCAACGAAATAGTTACATCTCATTCTTCAATTATCACATTGTGGAGTACCTCATAGAAATCTATGGCACAGAAGACGACCAAGCAATGTTAAAAAAGTATATTACACATTTTCATGACTTTTGTCGAAGAAGTGTATTTGAAGTTCCACATCATATACATGGTCAACCTCCTAAGAATAGCAAACAGCTTGCCATCAAAGTAATACCCAAGAATCAGTTGTCAACGTTATCCCTTGCAGATGCAAAGAATGTGCAATTAAAAGTAGCAGAAAAGCTTGGCCTGCGGAATTGTGGCAGTTTGCCTCTATTTGAAATTTCTAAAGGCTGTGTCGTATTGACCTTTGCTCTTCCTAAAGTTATCATGGAGTTTGTAAAACCAAAACTCAGTACACTTTCTAAAATTGAAATAGGGAAATATTTGATTCACATTTTGTGCGCACCGCCTGGGAAACCTTTTGCAACCGATATAACCAGTGATTCTGTCACTCTCCAGTGGGTAAAGCCAGAGTATGAAGGGACCCACTCATTAACTAACTATTTGGTTTACTATCGCTCAGTTAACAGTCCTTGGGAAAGGGGGAATGTCACATATACGGATGTTTCAAAGGAACACGTAACAGTGCAAGATCTCTCTTACAAGGATGAGGTATCATCATTTGTTTTCAAAGTCACAGCAGTTAGCAAGAGTGGAACTAGTGTTGAGAGTAGGGAAAGTGATCCAATTCAACTGAGTGTACGTACAATAATATTACCATTGTGGCTAATGTACCAGTACGGTAACCAGGATTGGAAATATAATGTTTGAGAACCTGTAACAGTATCATAGCTATCACTCCCAGGCTGGGGTATACTGGAATAAATGAATACAAAGTGCTGGGGCTATCAAGCTAGCTATATAGGACAGCTAGGGTCAGTATACTCTTACTATACTGTCAGCGATGGCACCTGGTTGCCTGGCTCTCGCTGGCCATTGAATGGAGTGGTTGTGGGTGACTCTCTGATACTGGCCACAAGTAATAGTTCCGATCTCTCCTTTTCTTTTCTAAAAAATATTCTGCATGGGTTATCAGTATTGTGCCGAGTGCCTGCTATAGCACAGGTGACAGTGCTGCAATGATAGATTTTCAATCCCGGTACCAACACGTTAGCCATAGTGGCACAGTGTAATGTTATTGCATGCATAATGCATTATTAGTATTGAATTTTGTTGTCTTATCACATGCAGACACCCCTATCAGAGCTGGAATCCCGTCTAAAGCTGGACTGGAAAAAGAAGAGTGCAATGCCTTTTGGAATCTCTGCATACCCACAGGTAGCTGTTCTCAAGGAAAAGGTGTACATCGGAGGAGGAAATACGCCAACAGATAAGGAGAGACATGTGGTAATAGTGTATGATCCCCTAAACGATACCTACGATAAACTGCCTCCTTATACACACAAGTATTTCACAATGGCTGTCATGGGTGAAACTTTAGTACTAATAGGAGGAGAACAGGACATAAAGCCCGAGTTTACCAACCAGCTAGGAGTGTGGAACAGTGAATCACTCAAATGGACTCACTCGTTACCACCAATGTCTACAGCATGCAAGTGTCTGTCAGTGACTACCTACAAAAATAGATGGTTGGTGGTGATAGGGGGATATAATACAAATGGTGCACTCTCATGAGTTGAGATTCTGGACATTTCCTCACAGTTATGGTCCAACTCTGCTCCAATGCTTGCACCATGCTATCAAGTATCACTAGCTACTGTTGGTAACATGTGTTACCTCATGGGAGGCTTGATTGACAATGTAACTTATTCAAAGAGGGTGTATGAGGTGCATATAGATTGTCTTATCTCCCAGAGCTCAGATACTTCATCTACACATTCACCGTGGAAGACACTACCAGACACCCCAGGGACACAAGCCGCGGCATTAGCACTCAATGGAGCACTTTTGGCAGTGAGAGGAATGGGGGCAGACATGTATATGTACCAACCTAGTAGCAAGAGTTGGATTAACACTGGTAGGCTACGAATAGGACGATCAGCTTGTGCTTGCACAGTTCTGTCCAATGGAGACGTGTTTGTAGCAGGTGGTGGAGAGATGAAAGTGGCAGGAGACACTGGGACTATTGATCAAAGTCATGACACAGTCCAAAAAGTGGACATCGGTACATTAAAGCAATAAAATACTAAAGTGTAATCGGAGTGGATAATCATTACAAACATGCAACATTGTTGTGTCATCCACAATACTATGCACACTGTTTCATTTCCCTTGTCCCCATTACAATACTATATAGTCTGACAACAGACATGTGACAGTTTTTATAAACTGTCAGCATCAGACTATTGTTTGACTATAATACAGTTTGGCTGCATGGTGATTATCAGATAAGGGGACTTCACCAGGAAAGCTGCTGCAGTTAGTCACATGATAATGAGTGCATGCATGTATATATTTCACACTCTCCCAGGGTTTTAGTCTATAGTTTAAATATATACAGTTTAAATATATACAGTATCATGCAAGCTTTATGGTATACACTAAAAAAGTGATGAGTACACACAGCCTTATTACAAGCTTAAAACAGTACTATATCACTGGATTAAGACTGGTTTCCCCCGGGCTTATATGTCTGTAGTTCAGTTGCTTATACACACTTACATATGGTCTTAAGGACATCGTATAAGCCTATGCAGTATAAGCACGCTTATCCGTATGCGATATACTTGCAACTTATTAATTTTGGTCTTATACTAGGGCGAATAACGATCTATACCATGCGTATACTAAGTCTTATACGACTGAACGCGCTTGAGCGCTCAACTGCTCCCAGTCCCTGTCCCATGCTGGCACGCATGCATATACGTGATTATGTAATACATGGGTTAGCGAGTAGCCATATATATGGCCATATGTTAATCACTGCCACCACTTTTCCTCAATTATTGTTTGCACTTTTGTTTCTGACTATTGGGCCTCCTGGCCTCTAAATAATAAAGGTCAGACACTCTTATCTACTTGGAGGAAAGTAGTCTGGCCTGTGAGACTACCTCCTGCTCCCAAGCTAGTGATTATGAGCTTCTATCATTTGCCTAGTTTTCCATACTATGGCAGTGCTGTAATACACGATTGTACACGTGGTGCTGCAGGAAGTAGGTCTGGACGCTACGTGGATACTGATACTGTATAGCCTAAAATCTTTGCGGGGTAAATATTTTGCTGTTTTGAATAACGAGTTCAACTTCAAAAATTTCAAGTGGTCTCGGCATGATTAAGATCGAGTCATACAGAACTAACATGCAATAAACTGTACAATACATACATGTACATTGTAGTACTGAGTGCTAGCAGTGCCCTAGCAAGAATGGGGTGTTCAGGAAGACAGTGAAGTAGCTAATGCTCCATGGTATAACTGTAAATAGCCAGCTTGGGGGGGAGGGGGGGGGGGGGGGAGAAGATGGGGATGTAGGATCATGTAGCTACTTCTGTTTTCTGAAGGCTGAAGGTTTTAGCAGTGTGCAGGATAAGTACACATGAAGTTGGCCCTAGTCTCTCTAAAGAGGGGCCATGTGCAGTGCACCTTAGATTGGGCTAGAATTTTCATTGATTGCTCTCAAAGAAGTGCACAGCTCTGTATCATTTAGTACGCAATATCGTGGGCTAAGCACCTTGTACTACAGTAAACTACTACAGCTGTGTAGTGTATGTTGCACCTTGAGTGTGTACAATCCAGTCTCACCACATCCTCAAACTTGTTAGTACAGTGGGAAAAAAAAATCCATGTTGCAAGGTAAGACTAGAGTGACCTCAATGCAACTGAAAACAGTTTTATTGCAGCATATTCACAATTACAGTAGTACATCCATGATTACTTTAACCACATCATACAATGTCATTTGTAGTTTGGTTTATCATAATACAAGATCACCATGGCAGTAGTGTTCAATGTAGTTAAGCAAATAAGTGACTGTATGATCATGAACTTGGGTACTGTCTTGTATCATGCATGCTCAGAACGACAATTGCGCCACTTGTCTCTGATGTCCTTAGAAGTGCGACATTGATTGAATGGGTAGGCATCAAGAATCTCCCTCCATTTACCCAATCCAAACCTCCTTACCCCCTCACGCACATAATATTCTTCTTCTGATGTCCAGAAAACTCTTGGTCGATGTGCTACCTTCCCTCGTCTTGATTTGGGTACTGGCTTATGGGTCACTAATGATGAGTGAAAGTATGTGTAGGCTGGAGGAAGGCGCGCTGGAAAGTAACATAATATAGCACGACTGAGGTAGCCGAGATACACATGTACATGTATGTGCAAGTTATTACATCCCTAGTAGTAATTTACTTTTCTGAAATATACAATATATCCCCAGGGTATTGAATCGTGAAATTTAGCACACGTATAGATGAATATTGATATCGGTTCAGCAAATGCTTTAAAACTTGTCAATTGTTTTCATTTTCAAGTTATACCACTATTAAACATTTCATGATTACAGAACATTACTAACGTTTAAAAGTATGTTACCTACATGCATAGTGACCCTTTACCATTCTAAAGCTCATTAGTTGAACTACTGGGGATGTGGTAAGTCTTTCATGTTTGTAGAAAAATAGCTCTACTAGTTTTGCCCTTTGGGGTGCAAAAATGACACAAAGGGTGAGGAATGCTATGTATATTCTTTACCATAAATCTGAAGTGATAGGGCAAATTATCTGAGACCCCTCAGGAGAGCACTACTTGTATGAGCAATTAAGATTAGTATGCAGTGTTTATTCAAGATTTTGCTCAAGAGGAGGAAATGTTTAGCGCCAATAATATATTCTAGGGGAGACAACCTTATATTAAAGGTGGGGAAAGGCAATTCCTGGTTTGGGGGGGGGGGGCAAAAGCACCCCCAGCATCCCCTTGAAATAAACATACAGGACAAACCTGGCAATCTTGAAGGAGGTGTTGAAACGATAGAGAAGTCATCAGACCACTGGACGATTTCATAAGCATCATCATTGCTATTCTCCTTAACCACTTTGCTAAGAATAATAAACATCATACAGAATGACATTATCATGACTAATAAGCCTAAAAATTACATTTATAGCACTGCACTGAATTCTACAGACAAGCTTTGATTCATCTCAACATGTTATATATCAATGACTTGTGCTTTCAATATCAATTATTAAAATGTATATGTACATATACATTGGGTTGGAGTGAACACTATATACCCATCGTAGCTCTTACAAACCTTGGTCCAGGACTTGGGTCTTTTGATGGTTCTGGCAACGGAGGCTTCTGTACATCATCAATTTCAATATCTACATGTAAGTAGTAATGTGTGTATGAGTGTGTGTGTAAGGAAGAGGAGGAGGGACAATATTTTTCATATACATGTACACTACAACTGCACATGCCAAATGCGTAGACTTCAGTACATTAGAAATGCCCCCTCTATTAAACACTGATTTGATTATATGTATATATTATGGACAGCTAGCTACTTGTACATCCAAGGGGATCTAGGGAGTATGATGTACATGTAATTATACACAAAATGCCATTGTTTATACATGTACATGTATGCACCTTCTTCATCGCCAGGTCCATCACGTGGGGTTGGCTTCTTCAAAGCCTTTGAGGATGATGCCTCACTACTAGCAGTATGCTGCTGCTCTTCTTCTTGTTCAAGGATGGGGGTTTCAGAGATAACCAGACACTCATCCAATCCTCCCGGCTTACCCAGTTCATTTTGCTGACTCAGATCATCCAACCCATCTGCTTGATTCAGGTCATTCTGTTCACTCTGGTCATCCAGTTCACTCTGCTGATTCAGATAATTTCGTTCATCCAGGTGACTCAAATTTTCAGTTAATGCATCCAGTAGATTCCCTTCATTTTTCCATTTCTGGGAAATAGGAATCATGAGGCTGTAAAGGATCCACAGGACGTATAGTGTTCAGGAGACAATACAGCAAACGTATTATAATAACAACAGCAGAAGATACATCAAAGAACTTCAGATGCACAACTCACTGACCAAAGAAAAAACTGACTTGAAGATTCACTGACTCTAGCTAGACACGACTTACTTTACTACTGTATAACTGAAAATTTTTGTAGGAGAAAAATTTTGCCAAGCCCAGGTACATGTACCTTTGTATTGCACGAAACATTTTGCGGAGAATTTATTTTCTCCAATAAAGGGTCAACATATCCTTTATGTAATCGTTAACACAGGAGGAAAGCATAGTATTAATTAAGTGGGCATGGTCTAAAAATTTTCAAGCCGCGGCACACGTGTTTATATTTTACTATAAAACTGTAACCCCCCTTTCAAAAATCCTGTGTATGTCCCTAATAAGTCAACATGGCCATGCAAAAGTACACATGGGCGAACAAGAAACCTCCTTGTATGGCTTTACTAATTGGACCCATTCCCCATTATATATTCTACATGTAGCCAAGCCAAGCTTGCTTATCACAAGGACATTCACCGACAAGTTTGGAACAAAGCGAAAGAATGGAGAAGAGTGGTTGATCAAGATGGAGGACACTGACGCTCACATCCCTGACGTCTAATATATACATAAATTATATACCATTAAAAGTTTGTTCCGATCCTCAACACAATTACTATAGAACAAGTTTACATATAATTGCATTGTTTAATGATTGCGATTAGGCTAGTCAAGCCAAATTGTGAATCTGCATCGGTCGACCCCTATAGAATATGCACAAGTTACTTTTGTGAATCTATTGATAGTGAGCTCTAGAAAAATGCGATCATTAGATTCTTGCAATCAAAACGCGACCTAACAGTATGTGTACATGTAAACGTAAAGCCATGCACTGATTTCATCCATTGCACATTTCCACATACCTCAAACATCCTTGGTTCCTTAAGTCTGTTGTTGACCACATGATCAGCCAGCATCCAAGCATTCTCACAAAAGGTCTCAATTGAGTGAGTTGTCAAAAACTTCTCCACAGAAAAGTTAGATGAGGTTGGATCTAACATTTGATTGGAGGGGATTACCCTCTTCAATCTATCAGCAAGTTTCTGTGGGGAAATGTGAGCACATTATATGTACATGTATAATAATATAACACTGTATATTCTACAGTCATGTAGAAGTATTTTACTTGTACATGTACGTGCAGCCCCAGGCACTAGGTGATAATATGGAAGGAAATGATGTCATACATGTATGACATTGGACCAATCCTGCATTTAATGCTGGCTTTTAATTGATGTAAGAAAGCACACAATATGTATATGTACATGTACATGTACAACATACCCAGTGTCTATTTGGAGGCGATTCATGTATCTTACGAAAGTAGAGGTCCCATATTTCTATAGCCTGTCTATCATCACCAAATCCATAGTGGTAAAGGACAATCTGTCAATGAAACAAGTATGATCAGTATAATCATACATGTACATACATAAACATGCGGACAACAGCGAAAGGTGTTGTCAATGTGATGCTCTAGATCATGGCAAGCTCAATGATTAGGCATAATAATTGGGGCAAGCCAAAGTGAGCCCACAATTGTCACTCATACGAGAAAATTGCTGTACTGATATATGTACATGTATGAGAGTGTGTGTGTGTATGTAGCAATACATCACCCACGTGTTCATCATGCAGTATGTGTGTATTAATTGCAATTCGGTAAAGATCGTCAACATAGATGTAGCATGCTATTAAACTCTAATTGTGGCTCACCTGACCAAGAGCCAGTGACAGAACTCAATGGAACTGAATAAACAGCCATCAAATTAAAACGCTAAGCAGCCACGAAGGGAGAGACTTAGAGAACAGACAAAGGCAGGAGGACAGACTCAAGCAGTACACTTCTTTACAAAGCTACTATGATCTCAATTATCCGAATGAACATGCAAAGCCTATACTGTACAGTCTGTAAGTACTAAGCCTTGTTCTTGAGAGCTAAGAGCCACTGACTACCCACCAAAGGCTTAGAAGCTCAGTTTTAGTCACCTACGTACACCACTGCTCAATCTGAGATCTTGTCATCTTTCGCTTATATTAAATCCATGTCATCACGATCACATTATTATCGTGCATACCACCCCTTCTATGAACGAAGGCTCGCCCCCCTCGATGATTTACATCACCCTAGCAATAATATTATGACACAGGCTACATGTACTATATGTCAGGCCAACCTGCCACAGTGAATAGATGTATTACGGGGAGAGTACATCAGAGCTAGCAGTGACTGTGGGCACAAAAATTGAATTTTACCCATGAAACACACAATTGTAGGTCACTAATAATTAATTTGCAGCTAATTATATAATACACATACCTGACATTTTGCTTGTACAATGATATCTTGAACCATTTCAACATCATCCTTGAGTTCTGGAAATCTAAATTAATATTGCATATATGTAAGAGGAAACGAAAAGAATAATACAGTACAAGTACATGTACCAACATTTTCACACTTGCACACTATTAGATAGCATGTGCAGTTGGAATGCGGACACTATGCCTCATGTATTGAGCTACTATAAATAATTTTTGTGCCGAACAAAATAATAACTATGATGATAGTGTTTGTACATGTACCTTTCTATCTTGCTCAAGAGAGGAACTAGATCTTCCAGTGCAATGAGGGGGTTCCCCCCATACTCACAGAGTCTCACTCTGACCAACAGAGAGACCAGAGTGTTCAGCGTCTTAGTGAGCTCTGACAACGCAACTCCTTGAAGCTTGGATACGAGAGCTGGATATTAATAGGCAAGAATGAAGGATGAAGGAGAGAACTACCAGTGTATTCGAGTGCACAATAGAGACAGGAGAGTATCACACTAGTACACTATCCCTGTGCAAAGTTCACTAGGGGTCAATTGCATGCAAATATGTTTGAGTCAGCATGTAGTCAACCAAATATGTGCAGTCACACACTCAGTAGCATTGTAACTTCGATGACTGAATGGGGAGTTGACTTATTGATGCAGTTTCACACTTCTCTATTGACAACACTGAAAGGTCATGAACCCTTGCCAGGGATGGTCTATAGCATAATTATATGCTGAGTGAGATACTCTCCTCTCTCTTTCTGTTATGCATTCTTGGTGTACTGTAATCACAAAATCTTCATTGTCAAATAATCTTTGTACAGCATCACTGGCACAAAAATTAAATCCATGAAAATTAATAGTGATGCAGTATGGTACCATTAAATTTGTACAAAAATTCTTAACATAAACTTTATTGTACAAAATCTTCACAACACATGATCTAGAGCTCTCAAGAGCACTAACCCCGTGTGCACTGCATGATATTGTAGCATAGAATAGCTATTTATAATGCTTAGCCTAAGCCTATAGAACAAATTTTGACTCCATGGCCCTTAGCGGTTCAAACGTGGGCAGTAGAAACTGCATACTATTACGGCATTACTAGGTGTGGTTGATAGGTGCGGCTGTTAAAAATGCACGATTTATAGCATTTGTGGTCCCGGTCAAACACTTAGAAGCAAAGGCTTGTCACTTTTTCACCATTTTCTTGATCACTCGCTAAGATGCCTACATGTATATCTTGAGATATGGCGATTTTTGTGTGGACAACAATGACAATGATGACGACGACAAAACCAATTACCTTGCCCCTTGTGCATATGTGTGGGGTACAACAGATTCATGCACCTTTGCAATAGAAAAAGTGCTAGGACTAAAACCACAGTTGTAGTTAATTTAATAAGCCACAAGCAACTGTGCAGAACAGTTTACACAGCAGAACAAGGTGGTTTTTAAAGCAGCTGTTGCAAAGGTGCCTGAACTTGCTGTAAATATTCACAATAATTATGTAATTATGTCACTTTGCCTACTTAGTGTGTGTGGGGAGGGGCATGGGATGGTCCATTAAGAATAGGAACTGCGCTAACAAATTCAGCTACTATCCTTAAAGCTAAAATACGACTCCCCCCACACACACGAGAAGAGTATGGTTCAATGGGCTAGTGAATGCTTTTTAAAAAAGCGTGATTAGTAATCACAATGACATCAGTAAGGCCAATCAAAGTATATTATTAGTTTCTTGTCCACCCCTTTTTCAAGTTTTATGCGCGCGGGTGGTGATTATTCATTATTCAATTTGTCATTTTGAGGGTGTGGCTTCCTGGAACGGGGGGGTACAGCTTCCTGGAATCACCCAAAGAATTAACAAAAAGGAGGCATGGCTGGTATTTCAAGGCAATAATGGAGGCAGATGCGGTAGGTTAAAACAGACGCGGGCAACATTCAAGTTTGTGTGGCCTAAACACTTCACATTAAGTTTTTACTATAAATAACTTATCCTTACTGTGAATAATGCTGAGCCAGTTGACTCTGGAGGTGAGCCTTCCCCTACCTAGGTACTGCTGGATGGCCACCCAAGAGACACACTGCAGCAGTCCCTCTCTCAGGCTAACCAACACACCTTCATCCTCACTCATCACCTGGGAAACTACACATAGGCAGTGCATTTATTACACTAGGGAAATCTGTACTAACTTTATTTGTGCAAAAAGAGCATGATTAATGCCATATCGGATACATGCATGTGCATTTTGCAAGTCCCTCTTAAGTTGATCATATTGTGATGATCGACAGTTGGGACTGTATGAAATTTGTGTGATCTCGATATTATGGAGAAAATGAACATTCTTCATCTTCAGAATGTCCATGTGGCAAGGAACCCTGATGTGCACACATACACACATAGGCGCAGTCATGTGCTTTAGTGTGTTCATATCAGATGTATGTGTACACATGTAGAAAAATCAAGATTAACCATGTACCAAGATTTCATAAATCAAAGGTTCAAAGTATGGCAGCCCTGAACATTATTAACTCAAGTTTAGGCTATCTACAACACCTCGCTTGCAGCCTAGATCGTTGTAAACAACAGTAGCTGATCTTTGAAAAAAATTATTAACTACCTACATGTACCATGTGGGGATACTAGCTACATGTACTATTAAACCAGGAGGCTAACAGCCAAAAAATTACAAAGACTACTCAGGTGGTCTAAGGACTGGGACACCCATACCAGAGCATGATTTAGCTGTAACTTCAGCCATCATGTCTCTAGAACACTACATTATATGTTTCACCAGAAGATATTTCTCTAACCGCAAACTAATTAATAGCCGTACCCATTAATTAATCTCCTTATGATGTCATCCACAGACTTTTTAAGACAAAGTCGAAAAAGGCGGCGGTGAAGATCAACCTGGACGACTATCTCTCTAGTCCTTAAATAAAGTTTATATGCCTAACTACTAAATATCACAGGGGCAAGTTGATCTATTGTCGTACTAAGCGGGAATGTAAGAAACCTAGGGTCACATGGGGGTTGTTTACCTGAATATCTTCCATCCCGTACAGCACTTCTTCCTGCCCCAGGGCAGTATGCCTTAAAATCGTCGTTATTTGCTTCGTATAACGGAGATATCTTCTCAGCTAAGCGTCTTTACCGCCGCCTCAGCTACCCTCTGCCTTTGTACAGCTACTCTATGGCAATGATAGTGGTCATGTGACGTGTTAAAAGTACTAGTATACTATGGTACTATACTATACTATAGTACTATACTATACTAGTATAGGGTTACTCTAAAAGTAGGAACGGGGAAATGAGAAACGAGAAAT
>OZ219959.1:0-148173 GCA_964291365.2 Stappiaceae bacterium | reverse complement strand
ATATTTAAACAGGCTAGGAGATTACCCATCTTACATGTGTTACCTCTATAGCCTGAGCCAGTGATGATCTAGCCTCATCCCCAGGTCCATTCCTAGCATTTCAATGTGAAACATTGCTGAGAATGGTACATGTATATGTGCAAGCTACGCCTCATTCCAAGCTTTAATGTTTACTGGCCCCGAGCAAGCATACGCACATCTCACCATAATGATCACAACAAAATTAACATAATTATTGCATATATAGATGAACTGGCATGTAAAGTTAATGTGTGGCTTGTTTTTCAGTGTTGTTCTTCACTGTTAAACCCCCGTTGAAGCCTGATCCATGGCAGCCTACAAATAACATATTCAGTATTAATGCACAGTAGCCATTAGACTCAACCATCCACTTACTATTACTTCTTCTGATGGCTCTTCCTGATTGCATTTCATTTTGAACAGTTCAACGACTTCTTTGTGTCCAGCTTTTGCTGCAATCATTATCGGTGTGAATCCATCCTGCAGAAATATTAACACAGCATTAAATCTGATGTACTCCATGTGACAATCTTGGAAAATAATCTACAGCAATCTTTACATCAGATGTAAGAGTGGCATCTGCACCGTACTCCAATAATCTCTCAATCACGTCAGTGAGTCCAACATGTGCTGCAAAGTGTAATGGGCGCCCTCCCTCCTAAGCAAACAATATCTGTTTCACGATACATAAATATTGTGTTCAAATTACATTTGTTGGAGCATTTGGTGATATGCCATAGTCTTCAATGAGCAGCTGCAATATGTCGAATCGACCACCAACTGCAGCATAGTGCAGAGGTTGCAAACCTTCCTAAGTTGAGTTTATAGGTTATACTATAACACTACTACAATGTCATAATTGTATACATACATCAGCTTTTTCATCTGGATTGACACCAAATTCTTGTGTGAGCAATAAAATCACTTCTGGCTGTCCACTGCTGGCAGCACTGTGGATAGGCTGCATACCAACCTGCATGCCCAGCGTTAGTATGTCATACATGTATAGTAACACTAAGTCATTGGCCATCACATTTCCTGGAACTTTGGGATTAACACCATGCTTTGTAATCAGATTCATAACCACCTCAACATGCCCACATTGTGCTGCATTGTGAATTGCTTGAATGTTGTTTTCATCCTGTTAAACTAATGTATTAAAAAATTGTCACCAGCATTTCATTATTGATCACTTACCACACTGTTAGGTGAAACACCATAGTCATCAACAAGAACATCAATGATCTTAGTTTGCCCTCCCAAGGCTGCTAAGTGTATTGGCTGTATTCCATGCTATTTAAAGTATTAAGTATTGGTACCAGTAGTTTAGAGTGGAAAGCAATTCGATGAAGCATACATTTAAAACTGTAATGGGCTCCACTCCGTACATCTCCACCAACAGCCTCAAAACATTGACATGACCTTTAAAACAAGCACTGTGTATAGGCTGAAAACCATCCTGGAAAAACAAGTATATATTATATTATATGGATTGTGGGTAGCTTCGTTAAAGGCGGAAATGCACACTTAATCACACGTACATTGCTAGTTGTTGTGGCCTTCACATTATATTTGTCAATAAGAAGCTTAACCACTTCCTCTTTTCCTTCTTGGGCAGCATGATGTATTGGTTGCAACCCATTCTGTATGCATGCAAAGCAAATTGAAGTGGCAGCAGGTATAATATATGATACAAGTAGTATACACAATAGTCTCACCTTTGCCTTTGAAGATGGGTCAACATTATATTGTTCAATTAGAGCTTGAACTATTTCAGGATGCCCATGTCCAGCAGAAATGTGAATTGGGTGATCATCTTCCTAACAAGTAAACTTGGGTTCGAGACTTGCATGCAGTTTACAGGAGCTGAACTCACAATGGTTGGAATAGTAGGATCAACATGATATTTCTTAACGAGCAGGTGAATAATATTGAGATGTCCATAGCATGCAGCTATATGGATTGGTTGGAACCCATCCTATTACATAATATTGTATAGAGCTACTATAGGGTAGCCACACAGATGCAGTATATTCACCATTTTTTCACTCATTGGATCAGCCCCATACTTTTCGCATAGCAGATCGAAAAGGTGGTCATATCCAAATTGTGCACAGACATGAATTGGTTCAATTCCACTCTGTATAATCAAAATAATATTTGCCAACTTAAATTGGTCTCTAGTCTGTTCAACCACAGGTGTAGTTATATACCCTCCTAGCCTCATTTCTCACTCGATGCTCTTAGTTATATGAAAATGCATTAGCTTGTAAGACAAATCATACCATGAAATCTGCTGAAGTAGGACTGGCATTGTACTTTTCTATCAGCATCACTGCCACATCCTCCTGGTTGTTACTAACTGCACTGTGCAGTGGAGTTGTACCCTCCTATAAATCATTGTGTATACATGGATAATAAGCAAAATTCTACAACATACATGCATACCATATCCAGAGCCTCTGGATTGACTCCATATTTCTCAATTAGTTCTCTAACCAAATCCTTATGGCCCCCACTGCAGGCATAGTGGATGGGCTGGCGTTCAAGCTATAGTTAGGGTTTATGCATATTAGACAACAGCATCTTGTGGCAAGATTTACCCATTAATACCTCACTCTCCACTGCTACTGGACTTGATCCCAAGTTTATCAGCTTGCTTACAGTTTCAGTGTGTCCACGAGCACTTGCTAAGTGAATAGGCTTAGTTCCGTCCTGGATTTAGATGACAGCATGATAATATTAATGCATAACAATAATTATATTGTATGCCTCAGTATTATCGCACATGAATGCCATTTATAGTGTTACCATTGCCTCTGGCTCTACAGGTGCATTGCATTCCTTCACTAAATACTCAATTACAGCTGTATGGTTGTTGGTTGCCGCCAGATGTAGGGGCTGATACCCACCCTGAAGGAAAACCGATCAGCATAGTACTACAGCCAAGGTTATTACTTACAAAATCACTGCAGTCACTCTTGGCATGGTATTTTTCAACAAGCATCTTAACCATCAGCCTTCGTCCCATTGATGCCGCAATATGTATTGGTTGACGGCCATTGCTCTGTCATGACATTGTATGTACTTAACTGTTATACCAAGCACACTTAATTTGTCCACACTAACCTCATCAATCAGACATGAATCAATACCTTTCACCTCAATGAGGTCACTTAGTGTATCCATTTCACCATTCCTGCATGCAGTGTGTATCAGGGGCATGCTGAAATCATCCTGCATTCATAAAGTAACCAAGCTTTCAATGAAGAGCCGTATAGCTTCCAATCTTTACCTCACTCTGTGGCTTTTTCTCTCCCTCGATAATAGGCACAACGATATTATTACCAGTATTGTGCTCATTGGAAGATACCTGCAATTATAATTTATCTATATTATAATAGCATAACAAAATTTAATAGATCACATCATTTGTAGCTACATTTGATGGAGGAAGTACTTGTTGTCCAATCATAAGTGTAGTCAGTTGTTCTGATAGCTGTTCCGGGGATAATTGTGAAGCCTTAATTGAATATATATACAAGATCACGTGATGTTAATAATAACGTGCACTCTATAATATTATATATACCTTGATCACAGAGGGGTCCATTCTACATCCATACTTTTCTATCAATGTTTCAACTAAATCTAGGTTACCGTTCATCTGTGCAAGCTCAATTGGAGCCAAGACACCCTGCATCACAAAGGGTACATGTAGTGTATTTATAGTGTGTGCGTGTGCAGTGCCACATACTCAGTTGTGTATATAATAATGATACCTCTTGTTTAGAGTTTGGGTCAACTCCATATTGCTCTACAAGGGTTGCTATTATGTGTGGTTGATTGCTTAACGTAGCAAAATGAATTGGCTGCATTCCTCCCTATAACAGCACAATGTTCATAATTATGATTTAGCTATATATAGTTAAGTTGAAACATATGCATACAATGTAGTCAAGCCTAATTAGTACCACTACATACCTCAACAGTACTATTTGGATCTATTTTGCACTCGTCAAGTAGAAACTTTAAACTATCTAGATGGCCTGATTTGCATGCCAAATGTATCGGTTGCAGGTTTAGCTATATGAAGCAAATTAAAACATGGAAAAAGGATTAGCCATAATATGCATTGTGATACTATTAATGGTTTTACTGTGGAACTTAGTGCTTTGGAGTCAACTCCAGGAAGAGAGACTAGATATTTCAGCAACTCCGTAAACCCAAGCATAGCAGCAATATGAACTGGTTGCAGCCCATTCTAATATGATTATGTATACTAACATAAATTTATTTAATGTGAGATATGCATTAGGTGTGGCATACCTCTCCAACTGAGCTTGGATTTACATTATGCTTCTCGATGAGATATTTCACAATTGCTATTTGATTCTTACCAACAGCCAAATGAATCAGTTCTCCCAATCCCTTTGGAAATCATGACCAACAAATGGATAATTATTAGCCTTGTCCCTAGGCCCATTCCCAGCTTTTCAATGTTGCACGCTGAGAAACAGGAGGGCCTGGTAGCTATCAGAAATCACGTGACTTTGCATCACAATGACGCGAAGACCAGTGGTCAAAAGGTCGCTTCTAAAAGCCAGCGTTTATAGGCCACATGCACGCCTACTTTACAAGTTTATTTTCTTACTCTCTGTAGTCTAAAACAATCGTACTATAATTGCTAGATAGTTTCAAAGCCTTACCTCAAGTAGATTGTGAACGGCAACACCCTGAACTTCGCTGACCTTTGCCTAGCCCACGTTCATTTTCACCCTTCGACCACCCTTCATGCAGATAAAACTGGTCACGTGACTTCCGATACCAGGCCCTCCCACTTTTCTCATGCAAAGTTGAAAAAGCTGGGAGGGCCTGGGGACGAGGCTAGATAATTATATGATGACAGTTCACACTGGCAATTGTCATGTAGACGTATTATACATAATATATAACTCACCTTGAGTGGTGCCAGTGGACTCAGATGTTGCTCTTCTAGAAGGTAGTGGACTATAGTCAAATGCCCATGCTTGATGGCAATGTGAATTGGTTCAAAATTATCCTGTTAGATGATGGCATCACAGCATGATTAGTATACACAGATTGGGTTGGACAAATGAATAATGTTATAGTGATCCACCCCTCTGTCTCGTCTATAGATAATGTACAAGCTATATAATATTATATATATACGAGCAGGGAGGCTTGCTTCGCTCGCCCCCTGCTATATCCGAGTATCATATCTTTGTATGTCAAACACCCTATTTGTAGTAATTACACAATAATTGCATGTAGGATATTCAAAGGTACAGGTCAACATGGCAGCCAGGACCGCCCTTTACCTGGGTTCCAGAATATACCATTTGAGCATGCGCATTCATGACATCCTGTTATGAGTCAATCAGCTGTCCAAGAAACTCGTTAGCTCGCTCGCCAACTCTCTCCCAAGGTTTGCGAAGGCAAGAAGCCAAATCCAGAATCTACTACCTTCGTGACGATCACTCCGACGACATCTTCTCACAAATCAAGCTAAGTAGCCGCACTGCGAGCTACTACATGTAAGTGTCCAGTGTTGCCCTGAGATTTGCATGGTCCCTTCAGAAGCTAGTGTTTGTGCTAGCAGCTCGTACCTTGGCTAGTGCTCATAGGGACGGCCTAGTTCTAGCGCCAAACACGCTACAACCAGAGATCCAGCCCCTTATCTCTCGAGGTCAAATCGTTTCCAGTGTCCTCCCGTTACTGACGGACAGACAAACACACAGACACACAGACGGACAACTATAATTTTTGTATAATGATACATTCAATGACTAAAACCATGTGAACAGCACATGCCAAACATGATTATGACTACTAGGCCCTAGGGTTAGTATTGCACATAATATGTTCAGTCAGAGGAGGTACAAGTATTCATTACATGCCAATTTAAACTGACTGTGCAGAAGCGCTAGCATCGTTAAAAATGTTGCATGGCTCTCATGATGAATCCCAAAGAGCTAGTGACTTGGATATTATCAAGGTGCCAGTGGCTAAAATGAGTAATATATATCATCTATCAATATGCAGGCATTTGGATCTCACTATTTGAATAATTAGAAGTTCTGCAATGGTATAGCTACATGGGAAGCAAGTGCTGATGTCACAGCAACATAACTGCAACTGGGTTGAGCTAGAATAGCTAATGGCCTGGGCCATAGTACCAGTCTGAGTGTACATTCCATGAGTTACGCATAGATTTCCAGAAAACTATAATATTCACAGCCCAGAGACTTGTATACATGTAGCTATGTGAGCAAGATATATGGTGCATGATACCAAGATCAATCGGGCCATCAGTAGCAGTTGATACTATGTGTGGCTCTATGTGGTACTAGCTATAATATTAATAACTTCAGAGAATTCAAGCATTTAATACTCTCACAGTGAATTCCTACTCCCAGGACCGATCCCTGGCACCAATCCGCACCTTATTTTTGACTGTTGGCGATATTCTTTTGCTAGTGATCATTTCCACCACTTTATCGATGTCTCCACCTTCCACGGCTAGGAAAAAATCTGAGTGTACTTTCTCCTCCATTTTTGTGTTTTAGTATGAAGCAAAACAGGAAGTTCGCTTACGCACTATTACGCATACGGTATACTGGGCGCTGTCGACTGTCACTGGCCGGCACATCACATTCGACGTAATACATTCAGGTAGCTACTATATATATAGCTTTACTAGGTACGTAAGACGTACTTGGACCGTGCCGACTCCGGGGACAAGATGGACAAAGAAATATGTAAGGAAAATACATAGATAAATATTCAGTACGTGTCTAGCCTATATTGATTGTGCAGTGTCGACAGAGAGCAGTCAAATTTGCAATCTTCTCAAGAAATCGCCCACCGCGGCGGAAAAGTGGGAAAAGATAGGGCGTAATTTGGGATTAAGAAAAGAAGATCTAGCTTCTATCGGTCGGAAAACCAGAAAAGAACAGTGTTTGTTTGCCACAATCAATGCTTGGCTTAACAGAAAACATGTTGCAAAGAGTGGAATTTCAAGTAATGTTACCTTCCGAACATTGGTTGCGGTACTGCGATCAGAAGATGTTAACGAAAGCAATCTTGCCAAAGAAATAGAAATGTTGAAAGGTAAGTGAAAACCACAACTGACAAGTGATGCACTTAGGGATGACTTACTAAGGAAATTGGTTCATCGATATCATCAGGGCCTGGCAAAATGTTTGTATTAGTACAGACAGCTACAGTTCTAAAGCCGTCACATGATGTTTGTAAACAAGTCCAGCATACTGGTCTAACGACTGCACGTGACGTCATGGATGTGACGTCACCCATAGAAACCAATGTAAAATTCACTTCCGCATGGCAAGATCAGTAGGACCAAGCCTTGTTGTACAAATATGCCATACTTGAGCCATAGTCACAGCTCTTCTAGAATTTTTGCATAAAATTAATAGATGCCTCTCCACTTGGTTTATACTATTGCCACGCTAGTTTGTGAAGAAACGCGAAGGTGGCCTTACAGACTGGTGAGCGATCGCATTTGAATTTGCCATGTGGAAATAAATGAAAATGACGTCATTGCAGTTGCTCAATAATATGGGGAAAAGCTGGTTGATTTAGCTATATAATAGTTTAACATGTCACCTGCTTCTTAATTATGAGACTCAGGTGGTCATTGAATCCACAGTATAACACGCCAGGGTGTTGGAAGTATCTGATGGCAGATATTGCTAGCACTCTTTGACTTAAATCCCTTCTTTGGCTCATTAAACTGGTGATCGTCGACGTCCACCTACATGCTGCTAATGAAGCATAAACCACCTGCATGTATTATACTCTCTGCCACCATGAGTGAAATCTCAGACTGTCGGCCATAGCAATAAGGCAGAACAAACTAAATTCATTGTTTTTTTGTCACATAGTTTTCGATTTTGTATGCGGGCGTGCGGTCATTATTCAGATTTCAACCTAGTAGAGAGAGCTAGAGGGCTATGCTCGAGCTCGAGATCACCTGAACCCCACCCACTAATTAGAGAGCTCGAGGGGGGTGCAGGGGTGTAGCCAGGGGGGTGCACAGGGGGCATTTGCCCCCCCCTTTTTTCCAGAGTTGATTACATGGCTAATTGTTATTTACGACTTCTTACTGTATATATACCAGCACTTCATTGTTTTTGGTAGTCTTTAGAGTTGGAAAGGGTCATAGAAAGGTTGAATACAAAGCCATTTATTTCTTAACAAACCTTCGGAACGAGCTAGCGTGCCTTGTCTTTGAGTTTGAAGGTCACATCAAACAGCAGAGCTCGTGTTATTTAATTAGTAGGTGTGGCCTCCAGTCCCAAAAATTTTCGCACTTCGCACGCAATCACATTATCTTTGGCCCCCGCTTTTCTAAAATCCTGGCTACGCCCCTGGGGGTGGGGTCCAAAGTACTCTATATTTACTGTATTGGATCTGAAATCTGAAAATTTTTGGAAATTCTGAAAATCCATGCAGGCGGTGACGATAAACTGTGAATTCAGTTTGCCCCGCCTAATCCAGCTGACTCACTGCCATAGTGCACATGGGGATAGGGTGGGGATTCGACATTTTTGGTAGTCGTTTGCCCCCTCGGGCTGAGATGCGAGTCAAACCTTGGTCGAGTATTGTGTGATACAGACCATTAGAGTTGCATATTGAAGCTTATGCTTCAGTTCCTTGAGCGATCATCGAGCAAAAGACTCACCTCTGGGGACATTAAACCAGTGCTAATGAATGTCTAATGCCCCTTGTTTGCCCGGAGTATGGTAATGGGGCTTGACATTGATAGGTGCATAACATACACATGCAGCTGCAAATTAATCACATAACAATGTTGGACTGTGATGACAAGAACTCAGACTGAGATGTAGGTGATTAATACTGAGCTTATAAGCCTTTAGTGGCTGCATGGTGTAGTCAGTAGCTAATAGCAGTCAGTGGCACTGTGCTGCATATGCAAGCACAAGGCCCAGTACAGATTCCTTTCCAACTGCTCTAAGTTTGTGTTTACACCTATGCCACACTTCAAGAATGGCTGCTATGGACATCCCATGTGTTAAAAGAGCTTTATGGCGGCTGTTTTTATGCCAGTGAAGGCAGTGACTCATAATACAAGCAGGCGACCCATAGTACATTCAGTAATGGTAGCTACTGACAAAATAATTTAAAAAAAGATCATATTTTTGTTATGTGAGATCTCATTTGTAACCTATGTAGTAGACACCTTGGGAAGTCCTCAAAAAATCGAACTACAAAAATAACTCCCTAATTAAATGCATCATTTGTGACTCATAATTGGGACATTTACCTTACATAGGTACACTGCGGCGATTTTCTTGTATGAGTGATTAGTGTGGGGCTTGCTTTGGCTCGCCCCAATTATACTATACCAGCTGTGTACTACTACATAACTAGTGTGATGTTAATCATCGAGGGGCAAGCCTTCGCTCACAGTGCAGTAGGCTTGGTATCATCGACACAATGACAATGTGACTGTGATGACAAGAACTCAGACTGAGATGTATAGGTGATTAATACTGAACGTATAAGCCTTTGATGGGTGCATGGTGTAGTCACTAGCTAATAGTCAGTGGCACTATGCAAGCACAAGGCCCAGTAGATTCAGTACAGTAGCTTTGCACAACACAGCACCGCAATCGTGGATTATTGAGACTAACTATGATTATAGTAGCATTGTAAAGAAGTGTACCGCTTAAGTCTGCTTCTCCTACCTTTCAAAAGGCTGTTCTCTGAGTCTCCCTGCTACAACTTGCTGGCTGTTCATGCTGCTGCTCCTGCTTTGGTGAGCTACAATTAGAGTTAACATGCTAGATACATTGACGATCTTTACCGAATTGGGATATGCGCATGCGCATACTGTATGATGAACACGTGGACGACGTATCTCTATAAGCTATATTCTAGTATCTTCGGCGGTCGATAAGCCCTAGCTAGTATAGTATAGTCTCGCAGGCCAGGAGGAGGGGCTGGCCCGTGAGACTAACATAACTCTAGAGCACGGTAAAATGTAAGCGCTACGATCGTAAAGATCACGAAATGGCTAAGCGTCACGATCGACGATATCATGGTGAAGCTTACTTGTTTGCTCTCTGCTGCTTCTGTGAAGGCTCTACGCTTGAGCGACTTTTTTCTCGTTCGATCTTGTCGTCTATCAACCGAGTTCTATTACACGGAGGGCGTGGTGAATTTCGTTTGACCACAGATATGCGCTTAGCCCACGCACGATAATTACCGTTCTACCTCATGCGCAGACGCCCTCCCGGTTTTCAGCGTGAAACATTGAAAAAAAAAGCGGCAGGGAATGGGCCTGGGGACGAGGCTACATAGCTACATGCATACATAGGTACAGTGATTTTCTTGTATGAGTGATTAGTGTGGGGCTCACTTCGGCTTGCCCCAATTATACTTAAATCAATGTACCTGACTAGTCTCGCATGCCACACCCCACAATCACAAGGAAAGAGGGGTCTGGTGACCATGCGTACAACAAGTTGTTCTGGCGACCAAATCTTGTCGCGTCCAATCAGATTCAAGATTTTAAATTTATTGCTTAGTAACGTCCTACTTTCGGCGCGCGCGCTTATAGCCAGCCATGCAATTTTTGCGGTTGTCCGTGACGCTTTTTGTATTTATTGCATTTCACGCGAACAACTCGCTGTATACAAGGTCACCAGACCCCTCTTTCCTTGTGATTGAGGGGTGTGGCGCGCGAGACTATATAGTACCTGACTATGTACTTTTTTTGAGATGATAGTGATGGTGAGGTTGAGATGGTAGTGAAAGCAAGAAAAAAGTGCCATTCAATTCAGTTACATTTTATGTTTATGTGCAGTTGAAGTATGATCTATTCATGGGGTGTGTTTGCTATATTCATTAAGGGTGAGATTATGATTATCATATGCATGCACAATATCATTATATTAAGATTATAGTTGTCCGTCTGTGCGTCCGTCCGTCCGTCCGTCCGTCTGTTACGGGAGATCAGCGGACACGATTTGACCCCGAGAAACAGGAGGCTGTATCTCTGGCCATTGAGCGACAGAAGCTAGAACTGGGCATTCCCTGTGACCGCCAGCCGTGGCACTAGCTATGGGCACGAATACTAGCTTCTTGGACGGACTATACAAAAACCAGGCAACACTGGACACTTACATCTAGTGGGCTGCAGTTAGCTAAGGAGCTTGATTCGTGAGAAGATATTGTCCGAGTGATCATCACAGAGGTAGTAGATTCCGAGGGTTTGCCCTTGCCTTCACAAGT
The DNA here is from genome assembly GCA_964291365.2 of Stappiaceae bacterium. Classification (GTDB taxonomy): domain Bacteria; phylum Pseudomonadota; class Alphaproteobacteria; order Rhizobiales; family Stappiaceae; genus JBDWFY01. The sequence continues at coordinate 136,848 of OZ219959.1, read as the reverse complement.
CTTGCGAGAGAGTTGGCGAGCGAGATAACGAGTTTCTTGACAGTTGATTGATTTAGCAATGTGCTCAAAACAGGATGTCATAAATGCGCATGCTCAATGATATGTTCTAGAAACCAGGTAAAGGACGGTCTTAGCTGCCATTCTGACCTATATCCTCTGAAGTTGCAATCAAATAACGAACCCACCACCACATGATACAAGGTCTTACTCTGGATTATTGATCACCTACTCATGGTCTGGCTGGAGTCCATGCAGGGAATGCAGAGAGAATTCCAAACCATATGCCTTACGGTTACCAAGTTAAGTAATACATGCAGACAAACACAGGTACAAGCAGGGGGCGAGCAAAGCGAGCCCCCCTGCTTGTATTATCATATTGTCACTATAGTCATGCCCACAATCAACAGCACCTAAACCACTCCTCTCAATATCACTATCTGGGGTATGAGTAACTAATGTGCATGCAGTGCAATATTATTACCCGAGGCGCGAAGCGCGAGGGTACTGTAATCGTTCTGAAACCGGATGTCTGTTAGTTCCAGCGTAATCTCAGGATCCAAGCGCTTTAGCTCGGGTCTGATTTGATTTTTTGCCTTGGTAATCGCTAAAGTTGTAACGATTTGTGGGAAAATTGATACAAACGCTTACTTTTTGAGATCCAAGACAAAACCTCGTGGATTACTGCTATCCGCGCAGCCATTTTTAACGTAGTGCTCAGAATTAACCACACCCTAAGACCGTAATCTATACGCGATCAGGCCGGCTGACGCGACGTGCACGTATACCGCCGGTACCCCAGGTCGAGTCGCGTCGAGGTAGGTCGAGGGTGGGCAAGCATGACGTAAACACATGCGCATGCGCATTAGTGATGAACATGTAGATCAGTTAATCAATTTAAACACGCCGAGGGTTTGAACACACTGTGCTCCTTGTTATTCCTGTGTGCTCACCTTTGCCCTATGTTACTGTACTATACAATAATTATTATTCACTACTACAATGCATGACATTGCAAATTAATCATTGGTTGTGGTCTGTAGGAGGTAAACGTCCAACTAAAACCAATTATACTCCAAGAGTTGTGAAGCCTACTAACATCAAGGCAATAGTCACGCACAGTCAAGTAAGATAATAATAATACCATACACATGCAGTGCATTATATATTATATCTGTGGTTACGGCAATATAAACAGGAGCATAGAGAATCTCAGACGTTACCTGATCCAATTCTTGAAACCTATTTACGTGGGTACTATTCCAAGGGATCACAACATCAAAAGGATGAGTGGCCTCCATCATTTAATGTAAAATACATCAATTTAATGTTAGTTAAACAGAAAAAGATGCCACCTACAAGAATTCGTGCAGAAAAAAGTGTAAAATTAATCACCGAAGGAGACATTGAACATATTGATGGGCAAAGATTAGCCTTGAGTGATATTATGATATCAGGTCAAAGGTTTGTTCTCATCAATGGTGCACCAGGTGTTGGTAAGACGAGATTAACAATGCAACTGCGTAGGGAGTGGGCCAATAAACAACTATTAAACAATTTTTGCATGGTCCTATACATTCCACTACGTGATCCCATTGCACGATTATCAGAGAATATTGATGAGCTTCTGGATTACTTTGAAGAGAATTGTAATGACAGTGATAGAAAATTGATTCGAAAAGGTCACGGTAAGGGGGTTCTTTTTATCCTGGATGGATGGGATGAACTTCGACCATCCTGTAGGGAGGAAAATCGTTTCTTTCCTAGACTTATTCGTGGACAAACTCTTCCTGAATGCTGTATCGTGGTGACCTCTCGTCCTGGTTCAAGTTTTGACATTGCTTCTTATGCTGATCAAATCATTGAAATACTTGGATTTACACAAAATGAGGTGAGGGAGTACATAAAAGCTTTCTTCGATGATGAAGAAGACAAAGCATTAAAACTCATAGACGACTTAGAGACATATCCAAATATAGCTAGTACCTGTTACATAGCAATCAATTTAGCAATTGTTTGCTATGTGTATCATGCTTTGGAAATGAAACTCCCACAAACCCTCACAGAAGTGTATCAGTGGTTTATTATTCACTCTGTAAAGCGGCATCTAAGCAGATACCGAAAAATTGAAGATGTAACAGCAGAGGTACCACCAATAGACCAACTTGATGATTTTTATAAAAGAGATGTCTTCCATGAATTGGTGAAGGAGAGATTCAATGTGCTTGTAAAAGAAACATTGCGACGTCTTGGGGAACTGGCATTGACAGGACTACAAAAGGATGATTTATGTTTCACTAGAAAATGTCTTGTTGAAACTTGCAAAATTGATGAGAACAATTTTCAGTTTGATGGATTTGGCCTACTAAAACCAATGCAAGTTAGCTTGAAAGCACGCTCTGAACCACATTATCACTTTTTACATCTTTCCATTCAAGAATTTATTGCAGCATATTATATAAATGAAACAACTGCAATGAAATGGCTAGTTCGTGACAAAAAATATGAGGCTGTAATTAAGTTTCTCTGTGGACTTGATAAATTTGAATCACAACCATTACGCATATTTCTGATGAGTTCCCCTAAACTATCAATATTTCATCTTGAATGTACATATGAGGGTCAGTGGCTAAATTACTGTAAAGAAATCGCAAAAAGATGCTCAAATTCGTTTAAACTTGAAGGTCAGAACCTTCATCCACGACAATGGGAAGTCTTAGGTTATGTAATTGCTAATGCAGAGACTCAATGGTGCTTGGAATACTCACAGTCACTCCTTGGAGAAAGAGAGCTAAAATGTTTCAGCAGGCATCTTTCTGATAATGATAGAGCTCTCTCACATTTGAATATTGATGGTGCTAAGATTGAACACAGAGCTTATGGCATTTTGGCAGGAATTTGTCAGGCACAAGTTGCGCTGACAGAATTGCATCTTATGAATTGCAATATGAAGAATGGAGAACTATGTACTATTTTTGATGCTCTGAAGACACACCAGTTCCTAAAACATCTTCAGATCAAGGATGCTATTGTCACTACAGAAATTATTGATGCTATTGTGGATCTATTGCCCACCCTTCCTGCTCTTGAACACATCAAACTGTCGTTTACATGTTTCAAAACTCAAGATTATCAGCCTATAATTCAGTGTGCTTCAAAATGTACTTCTGTACCAGATGTGACAATACCTGGAGACTCTATATTCCCTACTATGGATGACTTATCCATTAGTAGTAGTTACGATGTAACTAGTGGCGAGTATATCAGCAAAGCAAATGCTATTGCTGATAGATCTACTTCAGTTATTACAGCTGGTAAGTTGGCATGTATAGCTATACATTATAGTTCTATGTCAGATCATTGTTGCAGTTACATTAAAATGGTATTAAGTATGATAATAGTATAATTATATGTGCAGGAAAATTCCACAAGGTTGAGAATAAGCATCATTCCAGCATACTTCTACAGCTAAAACCACATGCTGCCCATTGGAGAGAAATTGGAATTCACCTTGGCTTCAATGCTGGAGAACTGAATAATATTGAATCTAAGCCAAATTTAGTTGCAACTGCACCTACCAGTTGGCTGAATGCAATGCTGGAAGAATGGTTTCAGTGGGCCCCTGGGGATGTTCAAGGGAGTCAAGGCTTTGCTACTCTTGAGAGTCTTAAGGATGCTGTCAGTAAAGCTGGATTTGGAAGTACAGCACATAAATTGCATACCGTTTAATTTAATTAACTTGTCATACATGCATAGTCATTGCATATGTATACACACTAGAATATCATTGCTTACTGTGTTATAGTCAATTCACATTCTCAACTTCATAAATGGTATCAACCAGTACTGATCTTGTAAAGTTAATTACATCCCAAGTAGTGATTTAATTTGGCACAGATAGTGGCCATCAGCTCAGCAAAATACTTATCACTTATTTTCACTTTCAAGTTATTCCACTGAAATCTTCTCAAGTACGTTACTGGGTTCATGACCTTTGTAATGATATTCACAAAGTGGTTTCACAGTTTGTCCCAGTACATCACATACCAGCTGTAGTTACAATGTACTGTACATGTGAATATTATTTGTAGTGGTGCTGTATATGCCATACCTCTTGGCCATAGTCGCCATACTAGCTAGCATGCCCACAAACAGCAAACTGTGAGACCTCAAGCATGTGTAAATCACTCCAAAGGTCATGAACCCGGAAAAGGGTTGTAACACAGTACCATAGTGTAGTAGGATACTCTCCCTCTCTATTGTATACTCTTAATTACATGCATAGTGACTCTTTGCATTCTCTGAGGTTGCACCAACAGGGACATGGCAAGTTTTTCCCAAATTGAAATACATATATGCATGTACACACACAATGTGACACCATGCTAATATCCTTTTTACAAGCTTTAGCCACTAAGGTTTACACACAGCGTTTAATTTGGGTTGGACTCCGGGTTGAACTCAGATTGAATCTGGATAAGGGCATGATGCCCATGCATGTAAACAGCTGACCCAGAGGCCCAAGTGGATTACATAGCATGCCACACAAAGATGAGTACTAAAGCCACCAGTGATATCATGGGGCTCTTTGTGATCTGCCAATGAGGTCAGGACACTCAAGGGATATTCCAGAAGGACCAGTCAGGAAGTCATGCAGGAATCACAGTTTTGCACAGGAAATGAACTAGAATACAATAAAGGTTGTCAATGTAGAAACAAGGTTAAGAATCTTAAAGAGTACAATGATTTCATCAAAGAGCTCAACAGCATCCTTGGACACAGGCTGCAGAAGAACCAGAGAACACTGAGGAATGAAAATGGTAACAATGAAGTGCATAAAGTATCATTACATACCAGCAAGAGTATATAATAAGGAAGAGTGTGCTATATGCTCTGTGAAAGATGCTTTCGGAAAGTCATGTGCCAGGAATTCAAACATTGACCAATGCAATGAGAGCGTGGGATTCAAATCTTTAATTGTGGGTATGGCTTCGAGTGCAAGCGAACAAGAGCATGATAGAGCGAAAACACCAGAAGAACGCGATACAGAACAAGCGTTTGAGTAGAATCTATCATAAAAGTCACGAAAAATGCCTCTACTTTTCATATTCAGGAGAAAAATCGAACGTTAGGCTCCTTGGCTTAGTCACGTGTGCAAGACGGGAAGTCACATTACTCTCTGAAGACATGTAGCATAGGGTATATAACGCGTTTGACACTCTCTTCCCCTCGTGCATTATGAATTCTGATACCAGTTGCATCTTTATCCATTGATGTTCAAAGTATGTGAGTAGTGTACTACTTCTAGCTAGTGGCTAAGCACCAATAGAAGAGAACCTGGGGATGAAGCAAGTGTACTTTGTTAAGACACGTACACCGACTCACACACATGCATGCCCTTTCTCTCCTCTCCTCTCTCATACACACATGCATATATACACGTGCACATACACTAGCCATTCCATGTAACAAGAAGTGAACCTGATTGAGAAAAAGTGCAGAGCTATAAGGCAATTGAAAGATGAATGGAATATTAATGAACACAGGGGATACATTTCAAAAACATGAGGAAAAGCACTAATAGAGAGTTGCCTCTTTCACTGTTCATCGCTTCCTTGCCAATAAATCAGTGGCATGCACAGCACACTTATCCATCATTACTGATTTTAACAACGGTTACCAGACAATCGGAACTGTCATACACAAGCTCGTTACTTACAACACAATAAACATATACATACTTACACTTTAGCCTCTTCCTGTTTCAGATAAGCCGTTTTCTCCTGCGCACACACATGACACACTCCCTCTTTCTCGTGTTGCGCTTGTTTTCCAAATGTAGCGCACTGGTACGGTCAGAATCCGTTTACGCGCGCACCCGCGCGCGTGGTCGCTAATTATAATCCAGTTCGTGGTTCCGCAATCCGAGTGTGGACAGCGCTAACGCGCATTCAGTGTAAAAATTATTAATGGACACAGGGAATACGTTTCAAAACATGAGGAAGAGCTAGTTGAAGTAGGAAAAATTATACACTAACTTACACGTACACACTAAGATAAAAGATTTCCGTATGAGTAATGTAATGTTAATGTTTGGAGCTCTGGGAAGCACTTCAGGCCATAATTTTTATATGAGCATGCAGAATGAGATATGAAGATTTTAAAGCCGAATTTTTGATTAACACCTTTGAATTAAAGATAGTGTTTCCCATGTGTCTGTATAGGGAAGCCACACACTTGCAACGTTTTACGCCCACGCGTAACGTGAGTGGGCGGGGCTACGCACGCATATGAACGTGACGACCATTACCATGTTTGTTACATTGTGTGGCCCCTATTATGCATGTGGCTATACTGGGGACATATTCCAAGGCCCTATTTACAGCTTTGCAGTGTTATACACTGAAAACCTTGCTTTTCAGTGTGTTACACTGCAAAGCGAATATATTGAGTATAGGGGGTGTACTAGTGTAGCCACACTATGTACTGTTTTCCGGACAATCTTTTTTTCTGCTTAGTGTGTCAGTAGCTTGAAAAAAAAAAAGGGAGAGATACAACAAGTCTCCAGTCCTAGATCTTATAACCATAATCATGTTAGCACACATACATAATAAAATTGATTAGTATTCCAAAGGCTGGTAAAAACAATTTAAGTATGAATGTCAATGAAAATTGATAGAAAACACACATACACACGCACCACAATACTATTACATCACACCTGAATTGATTGATTTAAGCCTGTCAATATGTTATGCCCAAATCTGCAGTGAAATTAGAACATACAATGAAAGGTTGTCTCAATACCTAAGTGTATCAAAATCTTACCCTTAGTGTTCCATCCCAACTGCAGGTGCCCAGAGCTGTTCCATCTGGGGACATCTGCACATGACTCACTCTGTCTTGATGGTGGAGCCACAGGGTTAGGTGGGTGCCCTAAACGGGGGGAGAAAGTAGATTATTGTGAATTTCTTCTTAATTTATACCTTCTTAAAAAAAAGGTCCTTTCTGTAGGACTAAACAGTTTAGTCACCCATTCAGACTATATAGTCTATGATTACTACTTGCATGACAACATTCACACACACACACACACACACACACACTCACTCAACACTTATACCTTAAGCACATCCCATGCCCTGATAGAGTAGTCATCATAGCCGGCAAATAGTATCCTTCCACTCTTAGAGAAATCCAGGGAGGAGGCTCCAAACACGATGCTAGGCTTGGTGTAGACTTTGACCTCCTGGTCTGCTCGCAAGTCAAACAGATGAATCTATTGTGACAGATAGGAAGCAATTTTTGTGTTGCACCTATTATTCCAGAGTGGAACCAGCTAGATAGAGTTGCATATTGCAAATAAGGACAAAAAGATCAGACTGTCCCACCATAGAGGGGTTCCACTCTATACCCAGTGATGTTTTGGTTTTTTAAAACTTACTGATCCATCATTGCAGGCAGCTCCAAGCATCTCTCCACTGGGGAAGAACCTGACGGCATTGACGTCTCCCTTCAGACCCTCATACTTGAGCTCACAGCGACCAGACCTTGCATCCCAAACAACAGCTGACCGATCACATGCCTATAATGAGTAACACAGATGATGATATAGGCACAGACACACACACAAAATGTAACAGCTCTTCTTACCCCAGAAGCAAAGACTGAGAATGGATCCCTGGGATTGACAGCTAACCTGTATGTGAAAGGGGGATGAATATACATGTAGTAAACAGTTTCACAAATCTCCCAAAGTGTAGAAATTATGACTACTTTTTATCAAGTTATGATGTTAATTTTACCCAAAACCCATTGAGCGCAAGTTTGGTAATGCTTGCCATATTTTTACTACCCCCCCCTCCTGCCCCTCTCCCCTCCCCCTCCTTTCGGTACTAATTTTGTGTAACAATTGGTACACTGGCACACTGGGATTCTGTGACCTGTTGATTCACTGAGTGTAGAGAGAAACACACACACACACACACACACACACACACACACACACACACACACACACACATACATACACACACACACACACACACACACACACACACACACACACACACAGGAGGAGGCTACGCAGGCATCGCTCCCAAAAGGTTATTAGTAGTGTTGTACTAGTTAATCAAAATTAATACTAAAACCCCCTTAGTTTTGCCCAATTTATGGCTTGATTATAATTACAAAACAAAGCAAAACGATCCACTATTCCTTAATTAAAAACTAAAACTAATTAGATTCAATGAAAAGAACCTTAGTTAAAAACAATAACTAATTAGACTTAGCGAAGCCATACTAGTACAACACAAGTTATTGGGCAACAAACCAGTGCAGGAGGTCGATGGCAAAAATTTAGACTATAGAAACCTTGATGCCGATAACTTATCTCCTCATAACTGTGCAGTGTTTATTCCTGCATATATTGCGTGCGCTCAGTAAAAAAATAAAGAAAAGCACAATATTGAAGATTTCAAGATGTTCAAAGGACAAATAAGAAAGGTATCTTGAAATGTAGCTAAGATTGAGTTGTTGTGTGCACACTTGTACCTGCCAAATACTGCTCAAACTATCAACTATTTTGTTGACATAACTAAAACTCTAGTACTGTCCATACACGTAGATTATGTTTCCCAGTGTTGGAATGGTAGCTCTCGGCTGGCTACTGATCTTAATCGGATTTGGCATTGAAGTCAATAAGTAGTAAGATAGTAAAGCTACAACAATAATAATAATTAACTGTGTGTGAGAATTTTTCAGTGACTGAGTTCTCGGTTGGGAGTCTGTGATATTCATAGCTAGCTAGATCGTGATACACCAACCAGGGACATTATTAAAAAAATCACTAAATATTTCTTGAGAGACCTGTTTGATGGATTTGTATAATAATATTCTCACACACATATTCATAGCTAGCTAGATCGTGATTGGTGTATCACGATCTAGCTAGCTATGAATATGTGTGTGAGAATATTATTATACAAATCCATCAAACAGGTCTCTCAAGAAATATTTAGTGATTTTTTTTACACATTTTAGTGTTTCAAGTAACACATTGTATAGCATTGTAAAAATTTATGCGATAAAAATTTATGTAACCAGTACTCGACTTGTATAAGTCACATAAATAAAATTCGTGCATAAAATTGCAGCTTTGTGGTACTTATTAACCCTCGGCGCATGCGCGAGGGGTACGGTAGTCGTTCTGTCTGTCTGTCTGTCTGTTACCACGCTAACTGCTACATACCTCGTTTTTAAGTCCCAAGTGAAGTGTCATAGGGTTCTTCGTGACGTTTTTAACAGGTGCATTGTGTGGATTTTGCTGAAAACGCTTCGTTCAAAAGTTCTGGCATGATTTGCTGACCAAGACTGCCATTCTTGCTTTCTGATGAGCTCTCCGTGGACAGAAGAGACAGCGAGGGCTTCTTTTCAACAAGACTAGTGGGCAGATTTAGCGATAGCTTCTATAACACCACCGACTAGTCACCGATCACACTAAAACATCGCGAGCTTCTTGGCTGCTCGTGCATATCAAAACTGCTGACCTGGCACTATGCTGGCACGGCGCACACGTGGCATGCACAGCTGGCTGATTACATAATATCATGTAATGCGCATTCTTGTTGTTTACAAGTTACTCTGGGTCATAGATCAAGGAGCAGTGTGATGCCCATGGCTTTCACAGAATTTAATTTGCAAACTGGAACAATTTCAAGATGATTGTCCACAAGTTTATAGCAGCAGTGGAATATGTGCATGTCCTTAGGCAACTGCGCCGAGGGTTTTGCACGATAGTGCTTCATTATAATTGGAAGAGAGGATTAGTAATTTTGTGGTAAAAAAATTTCTACAGCAAAGCTCCAATAGGTGGAACTTTTCGTTATTCCTGGTGGATGGTGATCCTGGTCACACCCTCCATGCTGGCTATGGCAGTAGTCCAGGCTGCCATTGACGACAACAATTTAAAGCTTGTCAAGAGCATTGTTGGAGCTATTGTATCCTTACTAGTATATGCATACTGCAGTATAGTGAGAAATTTATGAGGGAGCAAGTTTTCACGAATTTGGTGGTTGCCCTGCTATCCAGTTTACTGCAATAACTTTTTGGACGGGGCATTTAAACACTATAACATGAACGTTTTCTCACAATCTCCTATGAACTCTTGCTTTGACCGATTCGTGAAATCTCCTCCCTCGACAATTTACCACTACAATACAGATTAAGCTACCGTACATCTGGAAGTTTTAGTGTTAGGAAACTTTCGTATGATAAATTTTTGTGTTGAAATATTTTCGCAGGAACGACCCCATACCACGTTAACATTAATAGTGCGCATGCGTTTTCACAAGATTAATTTTTGTAGCTGCCATCTACTACGAAAATATTTTACAACGAAATTTCCAGATTTCCAGTATATTATGTTCGGAGTAGATCTATATACATTTGATAATATTATGGTCTATGATTCTTAATCCTAGTTACTGTATAGACAACGTTTCTCGGTGCTCTGTTTTTGACAGCTTTAGGTGTCCTTCTGACAGAATATGGCACTCTGATTGAGCCACACTCCACATACAATAATTCCACTGTTGGAGATTCTTCAGGACTGCAGTTTAGTGGAGGAATCATAGCTGGGATCTTTTGGGTGCGTATAATTATATGTACAATCATAGATCATATAGACTACATAAACAATAGTCTAGATATTATGATCTATGGTACAATTACATTTTAGCAGTTTGATATTCACACACACACACCACACACACACACACACACACACACACACACACACACACACACACACACACACACACACACACACACACACACACACACACACACACACACACACACACACACACACACACACACTGGTCCACCAGGTGGCGCTGAGATGTGTATCACATTTCTATGAACTTGACGCCAGTAAAATTTAATAGCTCCAAGAGCCAACAAAGAACTCAACGTTCAAAACAGAACGATAGTCTTGATAATACTACCATAGACACTACCATAGAATTGACAGAAGCTACTGTACGTACTGAGATACTGTAGGAACTGCTAGCTTACTGGTAATACTGTTTTTTAAATCACCGTTTACAGGAGTACATGCATGTGCACAAGTATAGCCATTCAAGTGCACCATTTCTCAGAAGGAAATAGAAATAAAAATTCAAATCACTACAGCTTAGTATGAAAATTTACATGTATAAGGCTCATCTTCCACAATCAATCCTAAACCTTAACTAGGAAGACCATCCCGGTGCATGCTCAGGGATATTCTAGCAAAAGGCAAACTTTAAGCCACTTAGGTGCCTAAGACAAGTAAAAATTAGTTTTTCTGGTCCTCCCACGTACTAAGGCATTAAGGTTCTGTGTTTACACATCAATTAACTGGGATACTGGGTCTTTATGATCTGTTGAACCTCTCACGATAAGAGTGAATCAAGGGCTTATAGACCATAAGCCCTTGAGTGAATACACAACATGGAGAGTGACTAGGCATCATTTCCCTTAAGACTGAAGAAGTATACCAAAAATAGTGTGGATGGTAATCAAAAATTTTCTATGTAGTAGATCTATACCTTTCATCTTGAACCTGAATGGGTAGGTTATCATAGCTAGCTTTTAAGACCCATGATAATAACAACATCTTATATTCACTCAGGTAAATAAACAAGTAGCCAACAATGCAGGACCCTATTCTCTGACCTTATCACGTAATGATATTTAAGTGGACCCCCCACTCAAGGACACTGATATAAATCAGGAAAAAGAAAAGATCCGTTATCGAAGTGCTATGTTCAACGGATATACGAGAAAGGTAAGTTAATAATTATAACCAATCGCAAAATTTTGACTTATCAGTACTTGGCTGCAGTTAAATTGTACACCAAAATATTCGTCATAGGAATACAATTTCTTATGCGTAATCTAAGTTGATGAAATCATGTAATGGCATGTATGCATGTATGCAGGCTGTTTTCCCCCTCACTGGGATGGTGGCTATCGGATGGTTTCTGATCATAATTGGATTTAGCATTGAAACTAATCAACCACTGGTATTAATACCAGCAGATGCTCCAATCCGTTACTTCTGGTGGATGGTGCAGTGTGGATTATAATTTTTCACTGATGATCTGACAAATGTCAGACCACACTCAAGTTTGATCGGACATCACCAACAGTTGGCTGGACACGCATAATATTATAGTACAGAGCTTTGCATGTTGTAACTACTTGTCATAGGCTATGTAGACAACTAATAGGTGTACAGTCTGTACTATACAGTTTCACAGGTAAACTGGCCTACTTTACTTGCTACAGCAGATTTAAGCAGCAGATGCTTTTTAGTGCAGCTGCTCCTTAGAAGCAGTACAGCTACCACAAACCTCAAACAGCCACCATGCATGAAGGTTGTAAGTTAACCACACTAGTGACCACTGTCTGCCAGTCACTACTGCACAAAGTACTATGGAGTATACAGCCTAGGCGGCCACTATGTCTGAGCTTAGTCTGGTGTGCCAGCCCCTTCACAAGAGAGGAAGGGTCTGGTGTCGTGCCTATATGCAAGTTGTTCCAGCACTCATGCAACACTTATGGATACGCTACGAAGATCTAGCACCTGATTGGCCAGTGTGCACACTGGGGATAGCCCCAACAAATTAATGAATGTGGAGATCTAGCATCTGATTGGTCAGCACGCATGCTGGGGACAGCCCCATCAAGTCAAATTTGACATGGAGCGATCTGATTGGGCCGCACTCCAGGCTGCAAGGGAACAACTCGTGTATAGGCATGACACCAGACCCTTCCTCTCTTGTGAAGGGGCTGGCCCTCTAGACTAGTCCGAGCTAGGAGCAGTTCGGGCGGCCATGGAACTGTTTTGTTCAGACTTTTGTCCGATGTCCGACCGTCATAATCTCTGGACCAATGGTGATCCTCCTCACCCCCTTCATGCTGACTATGGCAATTGTACAGGCTGCCATTGACAGCAAAAGGCTGGCTATGAATATCATTGGAGCCATTGTATCCTTGTTAATTTTGACAAAGATTACATGCCCTCCTGCATTTCATCAATGTCCACAATTATAATAAAGATAGGAATGGGCCTATGGATGAGATTAATAGTTGTGATTACTTAATTTTGCGATAATGCAGACAACTTTTCTCAGTGCTGTGTTCCTGACAGCTTTAGGCTATCTTCTGAGTTATTATCCACACGCTATGACCATTACTCTGGATTCTGCAGCGTTGCAGTTTAGTGGAGTACTAATAGCTGCAATCTTTGGGTACGTCATGTACCTGATACTGATACTGATAAAAAACAGATAATTATTCCAGCACATGGTGTATTCTTACACACTGGCCCACGAGGTTGCACTGACATGTGTATCACACTTCTACGAACATGAAGAGATCTTGTCACTGGATAGCTCCAAGTCTCCATGAAAAACATCAAATTTCAAATCAGAAACAGTTTTATGGATAGATACTCTGTAGTTACTGATAGTGATAAGCTTATCGATGACAATAGACGTGTACCATAGTGTAGAAATCATCAACTGAAACAATTTTTTTGTCAACAGGTGAATATACATGTATTGTACAATGTACATTAATTTTTCTAAATTTGACACATCATGTACCAAACATGCATGCAGTTACACGTGTACGTACATGTGTGCACCATTTTTCATAACAATTATGGCAAAAGAAACCTTCAGCAAAGCACACATTAGGAATTAGAGGACACCAAATACATGTACATTATATACACGTACATTGTATATGTACATTATACATGTACATTATATACATGTAGGAGGACAATTGACCATAATGTTAAATTTTCTAAATAATGCACACCTAAACGTCCGTATACAAACATGGGGCCGGGGGTACCAACACCAGAGGAGGTTCGACATGGTCAAAAGGTCACTAATAAATGCTAGCTAATAAGCATTTTTGTAATTTGACCCCAACCTTATCTGCTCCTGGTTCATGCAGCCTTGATGACAAACATTGCTTTCTCTAAAGGTCGATCTTAGAACTAATTGGTAAGCCACCATTTTCACTTACAAGTTCAGTTTGTCTTGACCATCCAAGGTCAATAAGGTCAGCTAAATGGTAGCCTAGAAAATCGTTCATGAAGGGTACAGTGCTCAAACTAGTATTAGATATGGCGAAAAACACGATCAGGATACTTTAGTAGCAAAATAACTGGGGTATACAACAGTGAAACCAGACTCCCATACAAAGTATAGGTGCACGCGATTGGCTGATTGTGATCTTCTGACCCTGTCGAACCTCCTCTGCACCAACACTAGCAGACCAGAAAGCAAGAAATGTACTATCTTTGACTAGCTAGAACTCCACACAAACAACAAAATATCTGTCAACTACCGTTGCTGTACAAAGAACTACAACAAAATAAGTGACTTATGGCCGTTTTTGTGTACGTCCTACTTTGCTCTTGATGCCACAAAATCCAGACTTTTCTCAAGGTCATCTCTGCTGGGTCCTCTTTTCAAGCGTTTCTTGGTTTAGAAGCGCCATAGAGTACGCAAACAAGAGGTTCATGGGCTTGAGTTAGCACTTTCTACTTCACCATTTTTATCGCATGCAGCTGTCTACATTCTTTAGGCGGGACTTTCTGGGCTTCAGGAAGCGAAACAAACCACACGGCATTCTTGTGGTGAAGATACGTTTGTGGTTTGCTTCGCTTCCTGAAGCTCAGAAAGCCCCACCTAAAGAATATAAATGTTTAATGGATACATAAGAGGGGTAATTACATAAATTATTAGTTGTGCTCTGTTCACATTGTTTTTGTTGTAAGTACTATGATTCTCAAAAAGTCGTAACATCACACATGCAGATCATCTTTCCCCTTACTGGATGGGTGGCTCTTGGATGGTTTCTGATCATAGTCGGGTCTGGCATTGAAATCTATAACATTATTAGTTCAGTTTACTATTGGTTCAGTAATGCGTGGCAAAAATGAAGCTCAAGTAGATGGAAGTTTCTGCTATGCTGCTTGGTGGATGGTGATCCTTCTCACACCCTTCATGCTGATCATGGCAGTTGTCCAGGCTGCCACCAGACTTGTCATGAATATCATTAGAGTTATTTTATCCTACTCATATACAATAATATAGCAGGAAATTTCACAGTTTTCATGGTTAATTGGCAAACTGTGAAAATTAAACACAGGAAATAAGCATGACACATGTATGTGCATGTAATGGCATGATTGCGTGCAAATTTAAACCACAAAATGTTAGAAGATCACAGTCTACACTAAGACCTCCCGTTTAATGTCAAACGGAAATGAGATGCAATAATTGTAAATTTACGCAAGCGCGCGTTTGTATTACGCGGTTCTACGCAATGATCTAGTATACGTCCGTATAATCATCCGTGTACTACGCCATGCCCAGGGCAGCATGAATTTTTCGAGTTTTCGAAGGCTCGTTTCTCGAAGCGTCTTTAGCAGTTCTGTTCCACGCTACTGCTATATACTGCCACAATGGTACGGACGACGGTGATGCCTCGTTTTTCGTTCTGGGATCAGAGTTACTGATTTGCCCCCAATTCAAAGTTCCAGCCAGCCACAAAAGATCGAGAAACGCACGAGCAAGATGAACTGTCACGAAGAAAATATTCAAGACGAAGACTTTTTAGCCAAGACATAGCTATTTTAGTAGCTAAAGTTTAGTCTATTCTTTGGTTGACAGTCTAGCTAAGTACTACTCAGAAGATAGAACAGGCCAAAGTAATAAATTATTTCAGATATTCAAAGTGCCACCAAGCTGGCTGAGTGAGCCTGGTAGACTAGAGATTCTTGTCAATCATAGCTCTGGTACTTACCTATTTGTGGACCGAGTACCACAGTGCTACTTCAGGAGTTACTGATTTGCCCCCAATTCAAAGATGGCATCAGCCATACGCGGCCAAAATCTGGATCATCTCTGTATTGGCTATCTCGGCACCTATGGTCTTGTTCTTGGTATCAATGTGAAGCTCAGCTCTTCTTCTTTTTAATGGTACTTAAGATAGAACGACTGCTAACTCACAGTAGAAGTTACATCCATACATAGACATGCACTATTTTTAGCACCACGTGCATGGCATGCATATTATTAACCCCCATAGGCGCCATACAAAACGCGCGTTGACATTAAAATGTATTGCACGTATATGGACTTCCGGGGGTCTTAGCGTAGACTGATCACCCATATGCAAAAATCGAGCCCCTCGAAATCTTCCCTTATAATATTATGTTGCCACCTATAGCATAGATTATAGCAGTTATAATTCTTAACTCTGGCAACCATGCAGACAACTTTTCTTAGTGCTCTGTTTCTGACAGCCTTCTGAATTAGTATGGAAGTGTACTTGAACTTCACAGGCTAGTACCCTGGTATTATTATGATCCTTCAGCACTGCAGTTCAGCGAAGCAATAATAGCTGCAATCTTTTGGGTACATAACAAGTACGTATAATAAAATAAATATTGAAATTTGGTGAGGGTTTTTATTTGATGATTTGGGGAAGGTTAACTTAAAATCTGTTGGCCTCATCTACACTCTACATACTCAATACACATGTGTTCCCCCCCCCCCCCCCCCCCCCCCCCCCCCCCCCCCCCCCCCCAACCAGGTTGCACTGACATGTGTATCACACTTTTACGAATGTGAAGGAGATAATGTTTATGCATAACTCCAAGACTTGAATAAAGCCCTCAAGCTCCTGAAACAAATATTCAGAACACTTTTAATACTATTATAGATAATTGTATGTGATTTTAGAAATGATAGAAGCTAACGAATGTACCCAGTGATATCGCTGAAGAGCGGAAGAGCGGCGCGGCACCGCTCTAAAAATTCTAAATTACCTTTGATGTGTATTGTGTGGTTAACTAACATGGTAAATAAGCTTTGATGTTTACCACAGCACCGCTCTACAATTATTTGCTGGGGACATCACTGGTACCGTATGGTGGGTAATTTTCGTGGGGTGCTAATTTTCATTATTTTTCGTTGTGTTCATTCACCAGTCACGAAAATTTCCCTCCATGAAAACTAATGCCTGTATAGCTATATGTGCGGAAGGCGGACCGACAGGGGGCATAGCTAAAACATCGTGGCAGCATGGCCCGTAGCCATTCCGTGGATCTGAGCAATGAACTGTCTCTTTAATACCACTGTCATCCAGCTGATGGCGCCTTTAACTCTAGAGATACTCTAGTCCCCAAATGTCCATGCAGAGGTGAGCAAAGAAGTTGAAAGAACGAGATCGCATCACGACATTGAGCATCAGTGGCGAGAAACCATCAATTACATCATCCGTTCATCGTTGGCACAGCGCCACGTGCTTATAGACTGGGTTGCAGCCACGAGATTTAAAACCACGAAAATTAATTCTGGGGGCTTTGTCTGTCTTTTCACGAAAATTAGCACCCCTGAAACTTACCCATCATACAGTATGAGATTCCTATTATACATAATATTATGAATCTGCATATCTGTGTAGTGTATATTTCAGAAATGAGCCATTCCCAAAGTTTGTTCAATGAACCTGAAATGTTTCAGTTTGGCTGCTATCAAAACAAGCCTTGAACGTGAAAGCTCAGGTTTATCTCCAAACCAAATTTATTGTTGAACTTCAACAGGAAATTATTGCGACTAGTTAAGCAAAACAGGTCTAACATTCATCATTGATTGTAATAGAACCGGTAGACAATTAATGGCGATATCCTGCTATGTTACGGTACATTGTCGTACACATGCAAACAATATTCAACCTCTGTCGCATACTATATAAGGGGAAGAGGCTAGGGATCTGTAGTCGTATGTGCAGAAATCATACATTAATTTTGAAAGAAAGACCCCAGCATTGAAACGTAACGATGTTCAATGGATACATGAGAAAGGTGATATCATAAGCTACCATTTATGTGTGAATTTTATCTATGCAAGTAATGCGAGACAATTATCAGTTATATTCAAGTTAGTGCTGTACAACAACATAACACTTGAAAATTAATGTTAAAATGCATAATTAATCGCTTTTCTTGAGAGGCCTATCATTTTGATAGATTCGCATAATTTTTCTCATGCACACACTGCTGTAGCTTTAAGGTATCTAAAATCATGTCGTTATAGGCAATCAGACATTCTTAGCATATGCTTTACTGTAAACTTGCATCAATTATGCTTGTTCTTATAAGTATGCATGATTATTAATTAAACTATTGCCGTAAAACGACATTTTTCTGTGTGAGTTTTATATTACATAAAATGCTAAAGAGCATAAATTTGTCGAGAGGCCGGTTTTTGGCGGATTCATATAATTTTTTCACACACGTACTAATTTTACTTTACGGAAAATCAAATTTTTAACGCAAACAAACTTTATGCATGCAGGCTGTTCTCCCCCTTGCTGGGATGGTGGCTATCGGATGGCTACTGATCATAAGTGGATTTAGTATTGAAACTCTTCAGCTATCAGCACCAGCAGATACTCCAATCCGTTACTCCTGGTGGATGGTGATCCTGGTCACCCCTTTCATGCTGATCATGGCAGTTGTCCAAGCTGCCATTGATAACAACAGGCTCATCATGAATATCATTGGAGCTATTGTATCCTACTTTTACCAACAGCTTGAGCTAAAATAGTTGTGATCTATAATCCTTAATTCTTGTAACCATGCAGACAACTTTTCTTAGTGCTCTGTTTTTGACAGCCTTAGGTTTTCTTCTGACTTATTATGGAACCTATGTAGATGCTGCTACAAAAGCTGGTATCACTATTGATTCTGTAGCACTGCAGTTCAGTGGAGCAGTAATAGCAGTACTCTTTTGGGTATGTTAAGCAATTATGATGGACTATAGCTTGCATAAAATAATCAACTATTTATTTTCCATGTTCACACACACTGGCCCACTAGATTGCACTGACATGTGCATCACATTTCTACGAACGTGAAGGAGATCTTGTCACTGGATAGCTCCAAAGTTCCAGGGAAAAGAGTGAACTTCAAATCAAAACAGTTTTACAGATAATTAACTGCCTAGAATACTGATAGTGATAAGCTTAGTATAGACATGACAATAGAAGTAATACATGTACCACAAGTTAGCACAGGAATCATCAGCTGAACTTAAGTTGTTTTTTTTCTATCACTAGGCGAACAAATATGTATTGTATATTTTCCAAGATTGGCACACTCTGTACCAAACAAACAGCTACATGTACATGTGCGCACCATTTTTCACCACAGTTATAGTAAATCAAAACTTCATCATAGCAGGTATTAGGAAATAGAGGACACCACATATGTGCATGTAGGAGGACGATTAGAGGTCTACATATGTAATTATTCTTCGTAAGTGTCTGAGTTTAGATACCTACCATTCATCAAAATCCAGTTAAGCATATAATTATAAGGCCACACAAAGTTAACATTAATTTTAGTTCTCTTGTCCTATATATAGAATTCTGAAAAGTATACACGGGGGGGGGGGGGGTTGATTTTGATAAATGATGTGGCTATCAATGCTATAAACTATGCATAAATAGAACATTTTACCTTGTCTGAATGCAAAAATTAATATATTACAGTGACGACCCTGTGCCTGTCCAGGTATTTGCTCAATATCAAAAGTCAACACGGGTATGCAGAAAGTACACGTTGATTCACCGACTGTTACAAGAACTTGGTGCATGCAAACAGAGACCTCACACTATTCCCAAAAGTTTACTCTTGATAAGTGTCATGATATAAACAATGCTGGAGGTAACGATGAACCTGAAACATTTCTTAACTAACTAGTTTGATCGTTGAACCTCAACAGGAAAATTATCACAATTATCTAGGCAAAGTCACACTAAATGAGTCTAACATTCATCATTAATTGTAACAGAACATGTATAAAAATAAATATGTAATAGCTAAATACCGTATGTTATGTTACACTACATATGCATAATATTATGCCATCTATAATGGGAAACAGCTAGGGCTCAGTGGTCGTGTGTGCAGACATCATACACTAACTTAGACTCCAGCATTGAAGTGTAACGATGTTCAATGGATATATGAGAAAGGTACTATCACTATGGTTTATGTGTGATGAGAGTTATGTGAGTCAATTATCAGTTGTATCATATAACTTCAAGTCAGTGCTATACAATAACGTAATATGGCATTCCATGCAAGACAAAAATATCAAATGGAAATATCAAGTTCATTTGAAATGAAATGCTGAGGTTGCATGTTACAATGGAAATATCAAGTTCGTTTGAAATGAAATGCTGAGGTTGCAAGTTACAATGGAAATATCAAGTTCATTTGAAATGAACAAAATATCAATTTGCACTTGAAAAAATCTCAAAGGTTCGAAGGTTACAATTACTGGCCAGTGTTTCTGATTAAATATTTTAATAACTTTATTAAATATTTTCATAACTTTATTACTTCCTACCATAGACAAAAAGTTCGCTGCGCATTCATGACATCCAGTTTTCGCATGCGCAGACCAGGACTGCATGCACGTGTCCTTGGCTGGACGAGGCTGACTCGAACTGTACTCATACTCGGACAAGCCGGTACCCCCTCTAAATTCAGAGATAGCTACAAGTCGTACTTATCTGACTTGAGTTAGCTGCTTCTATTATCTGCGTGAGCGAGACACACACACAATATGGCGTCTGGTCATTTTCAATTTTTGGTCCTGGCGACGACGATTTAAGGTCCTCGAACACTCGGCAGATAATACAAAGAATCACTGGGTCTCGAGTTTTTCGAGAATCCGAAGACACTGGTACTGCAGTTAGTCCTTCGAGCTGTGCAACAAAGCCTGGGATGCTACTGGTTCAACTCTTCGTCCATCACGAAGCGCGTGTAGCTAGCTAGCTAGGGATATCAGACACGCCCATAAAAGTCAGCTGATCTTAATTGAATTTTTGGCGCATGCGCGCGCGTCTTCAATTACAATTGTACAAGCGCATTATTATCGAGAGATGCGCACTATTAATGTCTATTGATAGGAAGTAATAAATAT
Source organism: Stappiaceae bacterium (assembly GCA_964291365.2). Lineage (GTDB taxonomy): Bacteria > Pseudomonadota > Alphaproteobacteria > Rhizobiales > Stappiaceae > JBDWFY01. The sequence goes on along the minus strand of OZ219959.1, from coordinate 115,777 downwards.
TATGAAAATATTAAATTCATTATTGAAATATTTAATTAGCCACACTGGCCAGTAATTGTAACCTTTGAACCTTTGAGATTTTTTCAAGTGCAATTTGATATTTAGTTCATTTCAAATGAACTTGATATTTCCATTTGATATTTTTGCAACCTCAGCATTTCATTTCAAATGAACTTGATATTTCCATTGTAACTTGCAACCTCAGCATTTCATTTCAAATGAACTTGATATTTCTATTGTAACTTGCAACCTCAGCATTTCATTTCAAATGAACTTGATATTTCCATTTAATATTTTTGTCTTGCATGGAATGCCATAACGTAATGCTTGAAATGTTAAATGCATAATCATCTTTCTTGAAAGGCCTATTAGATTCGCATAAGTTTCTTATGCACACACTGCTGTGGCTTTAAGGTATCTAAGATCACGTCGTTGTAGGTAATCACACACTCTTAGCAAATGCTTTGCTGAAACTTACATCAATATACGCATGATTATTAACAAGAGTACATTAGCAGGAAGGGTATGCAACTGGCATAGTAGCCCTCTACTAGCATTCTGGCATATTGACATCACTATGAGACATCAAATTGCTGGTGTTGAACAAGCTGCTAACCACACAAATAGGTCCCTTCTGCAGCTGTACTAGCTGTGGTTTGTCTGGCTCAAAGTAACAGCTTACTACTGTGTACACTGTAGTTTACACAGCTACACAACTACACCACCACTAATAGGATTAGCACTGCTACTAGTGACGTCAATATGCAAGAATGCTGTCTCAGGCAGTTGCATACTCTCAATGCTAATGTACTCTTGTTATTAATCAATTATTAAATTTTCTGTGCAATTTTATTTATGCAAATTATGCAAAGTCAAGCACCAGTTGCATAAATTTATAGATGTTTACCACGCTATACGATTTAATGCATGAAATGCTAAAACACATAAACAAAAGTCGCATAAATTTCTTGAGAGGCCCATTTTGGTGGATTTGCATAATTTTTTCATGTGCATACTATTGTTGCTGATGGGTTTTTTTTTAAATGCAAACAAACTATGTATGCAGGCTGTTTTCCCCCTTGCTGGGATGGTGGCTATCGGATGGCTACTGATCATAATTGGGTTTGGCATTGAAACTAATCAACCACTGGTACATGCATTAATACCAGCAGATGCTCCAGTCCGTTACTCCTGGTGATCCTAGTCACACCCTTCATGCTGACTATGGCAATTGTACAGGCTGCCATTGACAACAACAGGCTTGTCATGAATATCATTGGAGCTATTGTATCCTACTTTTACCAACAGCTTGAGCCAAAATAGTTGTGACCTATAATCCTTAACTCTTGCAACCATGCAGACAACTTTTCTTAGTGCTCTATTTTTGACGGCTTTAAAAGCAGCACTCTTTTGGGTATGTTAAGCAATTATGATGGACTATAGCTTGCATAAAATAATCAATTATTTATTTTCCATGTTCACACACACTGGCCCACTAGATTGCACTGACATGTGCATCACATTTCTACGAATGTGAAGGAGATCTTGTCACTGGATAGCTCCAAAGTTCCAGGGAAAACAATGAACTTCAAGTCAAAACAGTTTTACAGATAATTAACTGCCTAGAATACTGATAGTGATAAGCTTAGTATAGACATGACGATAGAAGTAATACATGTACCACAAGTTAGCATAGGAATCATCAGCTGAAATTAAGTTGTTTTTTTCTGTCAATAGGCGAACAAACACGTATTTGTATATTTTCCAAGATTGGCACACTGTGTACCAAACAGCTACATGTACATGTGCGCACCATTTTTCACCACAGTTATGATAAATCAAAATTTCATCATAGCAGGTATTAGGAAATAGAGGACACCGCATATGTGCATGTAGGAGGATGATTAGAGGTCTACCTATGAATTATTCTTCACACCAGGTAAGTGTCTGAGTTTAGATGCCTACCATTCATCTAAATCCAGCATAAGGCCACACAAAATTAACATACGTTACTCCTGGTGGATGGTGATCCTGGTCACACCCTTCATGCTGACTATGGCGATTGTACAGGCTGCCATTGATAACAACAGGCTTGTCATGAATATCATTGGAGCTATTGTATCCTACTTTTTGTATACTACTTTTTCCCAGGCGCTATTTACAGCTTTGCAGTGTTATACACTGAAAACCTTGCTTTTCAGTGTGTTACACTGCAAAGCTAGTTGGGAATATATAGAGTATAGCGGGTGTACTAGTGTAGCTACTCTATGTACTGTTTTCTGGACAATTTTTTTCTGCTTAGTGTGTCAGTAGCTTGAAAAAAAAAAAAAAGGGAGAGATACAACAAGTCTCCAGTCCTAGATCTTATAACCATAATCATGTTAGCACACATACATACATAATAAAATTGATTAGTATTCCAAAGGCTGGTAAAAACAATTTAAGTATGAATGTCAATGAAAATTGATAGAAAACACACATACACACGCACCACAATACTATTACATCACACCTGAATTGATTGATTTAAGCCTGTCAATATGTTATGCCCAAATCTGCAGTGAAATCAGAACATACAATGAAAGGTTGTCTCAATACCTAGGTGTATCAAAATCTTACCCTTAGTGTTCCATCCCAGCTGCAGGTGCCCAGAGCTGTTCCATCTGGGGACATCTGCACATGACTCACTCTGTCTTGATGGTGGAGCCACAGGGTTAGGTGGGTGCCCTAAACGGGGGGAGAAAGTAGATTATTGTGAATTTCTTCTTAATTTATACCTTCTTAAAAAAAAGGTCCTTTCTGTAGGACTAAACAGTTTAGTCACCCATTCAGACTATCATTATACTAAAATTATAGTTGTCCGTCTGTGTGTCTGTCTGTCTGTCTGTCCGTCAGTAACGGGAGGACACCGGAAACGATTTGACCCCGAGAAACAAGAGGCTGTATCTCTGGCCATTGAGCAACAGAAGCTAGAACTGGGCAATCTCTGTGACCGCCATCCATGGCACTAGCTACAGGCACAAACACTAGCTTCTTGGATGGACTGTACAAAAACCACGCGACAATGGACACTTACATGTAGTGGGCTGCAGTTAGCTAAGGAGCTTGATTCGTGAGAAGATATTGTCCGAGTGATCGTCATGGAGGTAGTAGATTCCGAGGGTTTGCCCTTGCCTTCACAAGTCTTGCGAGAGAGTTGGCGAGCGACATAACGAGTTTCTTGATAGTTGATTGCTTTAGCAATGTGCTCAAAACAGGATGTCATAAATGCGCATGCTCAATGGAATGTTCTAGAAACCAGGTAAAGGGTGGTCTTAACTGCCATGCTGACCTATATCCTCTCAAATAACGAACCCACCACCACATGATACAAGGTCTTACTCTGGATTATTGATCACCTACTCATGGTCGGGCTGGAGTCCATGCAGGGAATGCAGAGAGAGTTCCAAACCATATGCCTTACCAAGTTAAGTAATACATGCAGACAAACACAGGTACAAGCAGGAGGCGAGCGAAGCGAGCCCCCCTGCTTGTATAGTCTATGATTACTACTTGCATGACAACATTCACACACACACACACACACACACACACACACACACACACACACACACCACACACACACACACACACACACACACACACACACACACACACACACACACACACACACACACACACACACACACACACACACACACACACACACTCAACACTTGTACCTTAAGCACATCCCATGCCCTGATAGAGTAGTCATCATAGCCGGCAAACAGTATCCTTCCACTCTTAGAGAAATCCAGGGAGGAGGCTCCAAACACGATGCTAGGCTTGGTGTAGACTTTGACCTCCTGGTCTGCTCGCAAGTCAAACAGATGAATCTATTGTGACAGATAGGAAGCAATTTTTGTGTTGCACCTATTATTCCAGAGTGGAACCAGCTAGATGGAGTTGCATATTGCAAATAAGGACAAAAAAATCAGACTGTCCCACCATAGAGGGGTTCCACTCTATACCCAGTGATGTTTTGTTTTTTTTAAAACTTACTGATCCATCATTGCAGGCAGCTCCAAGCATCTCTCCACTGGGGAAGAACCTGACGGCATTGACGTCTCCCTTCAGACCCTCATACTTGAGCTCACGGCGACCAGACCTTGCATCCCAAACAACAGCTGACCGATCACATGCCTATAATGAGTAACACAGATGATGATACAGGCACAGACACACACACAAAATGCAACAACTCTTCTTACCCCAGAAGAAAAGACTGAGAATGGATCCCTGGGATTGACAGCTAACCTGTGTGTGAAAGGGGGATGAATATACACGTAGTAAACAGTTTCACAAATCTCCCAAAGTGTAGAAATTATAACTACTTTTTATCAAGTTATGATGTTAATTTTACCCCAGACCCATTGAGCGCAAGTTTGGTAATGCTTGGCATACTTACTAACCCCCCCCCCTCCTTTCGGTATTAATTTTGTGTAACAATTGGCACACTGGCACACTGGGATTCTGTAACCTGTTGATTCACTGAGTGTAGAGAGAAACACACACACACACTCTCACACACACACACACACACACACACACACACACACACACACACACACACACACACACACACACATGCACACACACGCACACACACAGGGGGAGGCTACGCAGGCATCGCTCCCAAAGGTTATTAGGCAACAAACCAGTGCAGGAGGTCGATGGCAAAACTTTAGACTATAGAAACCTTGATGCTGATAACTTATCTCCTCATAACTGTGCAGTGTTTATTCCTGCATATATTGTGTGCGCTCAGTAAAAAAATATTATTGGACAAAGAAAAACACAATATTGAAGATTTCAAGATGTTCAAAGGACAAATAAGAAAGGTATCTTGAAATGTAGCTAAGATTGTGTCTTGTGTGCACACTTGTACCTGCCAAATACTGCTCAAACTATCAACTATTTTGTTGACATAACTAAAACTCTAGTACTGTCCATACACGTAGATTATGTTTCCCAGTGTTGGAATGGTAGCTCTCGGCTGGCTACTGATCTTAATCGGATTTGGCATTGAAGTCAATAAGCAGTAAGACAGTAAAGCTACAACAATAAGAATAACTAACTGTGTGTGAGAGTATTATTATACAAATCCATCAAACAGGTCTCTCAAGAAATATTTAGTGATTTTTTTTACACATTTTAGTGTTTCAAGTAACACATTGTATAGCATTGTAAAAATTTATGCGATAAAAATTTATGTAACCAGTACTCGACTTGTATAGTCACATAAATAAAATTCGTGCATAAAATTGCAGCTTTGTGGTACTTATTATAATTGGAAGAGAGGATTAGTAACTTTGTGGTAAAAAAATTTCTACAGCAAAGCTCCAATAGGTGGAACTTTTCGTTATTCCTGGTGGATGGTGATCCTGGTCATACCCTCCATGCTGGCTATGGCAGTAGTCCAGGCTGCCATTGACGACAACAATTTAAAGCTTGTCAAGAGCATCGTTGGAGCTATTGTATCCTACTAGTATATGCATACTGCAGTATAGTGAGAAATTTATGAGTGAGCAATTTTTCACGAATTTGGTGGTTGCCCTGCTATCCAGTTTTCTGCAATAACTTTTTGGACGGGGCATTTAAACACTATAACATGAACATTTTCTCACAATCTCCTATGAACTCTTGCTTTGACCGATTCGTGAAATCTCCTCCCTCGACAATTTACCACTACAATACAGATTAAGCTACCATACATCTGGAAACTTTAGTGTTAGGAAACTTTCGTATGATAAATTTTTGTGTTGAAATATTTTCGTAGGAACGACCCCTTACCACGTTAACATTAATAGTGCGCATGTGTTTTCACAAGATTAATTTCGTAGCTGCCATCTACTACGAAAATATTTTACAATGAAATTTCCAGATTTCCGGTATATTATGTTCGGAGTATATACGTTTGATAATTTATTATGGTCTATGATTCTTAATCCTCGTTACTGTATAGGCAACGTTTCTCGGTGCTCTGTTTTTGACAGCTTTAGGTGTCCTTCTGACAGAATATGGCACTCTGATTGAGCCACACTCCACATACAAAAATTCCACTGTTGGAGATTCTTCAGGACTGCAGTTTAGTGGAGGAATCATAGCTGGGATCTTTTGGGTGCGTATAATTATATGTACAATCATAGATCATATAGACTACGTAAACAATAGTCTAGATATTATGATCTATGGTACAATTACATTTTAGCAGTTTGATATACACACACACACTTAATGCTGCCATGACCAACTGTAAGTATCAGAACGCTTGACAGTGTCATACACGGCACACATGCACATACACATGCTACACACACATACATGTACACACACACACACAAAGTAAATAGCATCATGTGTAACACTTCCATGGGTAAAAATCAGGCCAATAATAGGGTGTCAGCCACAAGAATAAATTAATCCCTAAGCTTCTAGACAGTTCAGTAAGACCCAAAGAGAGCAAGATGGCCTCTTCAATTTCAGGTAACGTAAGAATAGATAACATTAAGATCATGAAGTAGGTATAGAAGTGTACATAAAAACTTTAGTTTAGTATATCTGTCTAAATTGTAAGTTGCCCAACCATATGACATCTCCACTTCTTGGGATCAACTAGATGGGTGGGGAGAGTTCCCCCAGGGATAAAAGAATTCTTAAACCCACCATTCCTGGTTCTCAAGGCCAGGCATCTAGTCTCCCAATTGCACAAATCATGTTTAGTTAAATAAGTGATTGTGACTGTACCTACAAATTAGAATTGGGGGGGGGGGGGGGGGGGGGGGGGGGGGGGAAGGGAGGGGAGAGGATATAGGTAGAAGACAGGGTTTGTAAATCCTTTTGAAGCATAGTTTAAGGAATATTATTCTGAACCAATGGGAACTGAACATCATATTGCATCATACATGTACAACGGTACATAAGTCCATGTAGAAGAGCATATAGCCTCCAGTTGGGGACAGCCGACAGACGTCACTCCCAACCCTTCTCAAACAAACACACACACACACACACACACACACACACACACACACACACACATACACACACTCACACACATTGGTCCACCAGGTGACGCTGAGATGTGTATCACATTTCTATGAACTTGACGCCAGTAAAATTTAATAGCTCCAAGAGCCAACAAAGAACTCAACTTTCAAAACAGAATGATAGTCTTGATAATACTAGCATAGACACTACCATAGAATTGACAGAAGCTACTGTACGTACTGAGATACTGTAGGAACTGCTAGCTTACTGGTAATACTGTTTTTTAAATCACCGTTTACAGGAGTACATTGCATGTGCACAAGTATAGCCATTCAAGTGCACCATTTCTCAGAAGGAAATAGAAATAAAAAATTCAAATCACTACAGCTTAGTGTGAAAATTTACATGTATAAGGCTCATCTTCCACAATCAATCCTAAACCTTAACTAGGAAGACCATCCCAGTGCATGCTCAGGTATACCTAGATATTCTAGCAAAAGGCAAACTTTAAGCCACTTAGGTGCCTAGCCTTACTAAGACAAGTAAAAATTAGTTTTTCTGGTCCTCCCGCGTACTAAGGCATTAAGGTTCTGTGTTTACACATCAATTAACCGGGACACCGGGTCTTTATGATCTGTTGAACCTCTCACGATAAGAGTGAATCAAGGGCTTATAGACCATAAGTCCTTGAGTGAATACACAACATGGAGAGTGACTAGGCATCATTTCCCAGAAGTTATCTCTTAAGACTGAAGAAGTATACCAAAAACAGTGTGGATGGTAATCCAAAATTTTCTATGTAGTAGATCTATGCCTTTCATCTTGAATCTGAATGGGTAGGTTATCATAGCTAGCTTTTAAGACCCACGATAATAACAACATCTAAATTCACTCAGGAAAATAAACAAAAAACCAATAATGCAGGACCCTATTCTCTGACCTTATCACGTAATGATATTTAAGTGGACCCCCCACTCAAGGACACTGATATAAATCAGGAAAAAGAAAAGACCCGTTATCAAAGTGCTATGTTCAACGGATATACGAGAAAGATAAGTTAATAATTATAACCAATCGCAAAATTTTGACTTATCAGCATTCGGCTGCAATCATTTTTGTGGCTGCAGTTAATTTGTACACCAAAATATTCGTCATAGGAATACAATTTCTTATGCTTAATCTAAGTTGATGAAATTATGTAATGGCATGTATGCATGTATGCAGGCTGTTTTCCCCCTCACTGGGATGGTGGCTATTGGATGGTTTCTGATCATAACTGGATTTAGCATTGAAACTAATCAACCACTGGTATTAATACCAGCAGATGCTCCAATCCGTTACTCCTGGTAGATGGTCACCAATGGTGATCCTCCTCACCCCCTTCATGCTGACTATGGCAATTGTACAGGCTCCCATTGACAGCAAAAGGCTGGCTATGAATATCATTGGAGCTATTGTATCCTTGTTAATTTTGACAAAGATTACATGCCCTCCTGCATTTCATCAATGTCCACAATTATAACAAAGCTAGGAATGGGCATATGGATGAGATTAATACTTATGATTACTTAATTTTGCGATAATGCAGACAACTTTTCTCAGTGCTGTGTTCCTGACAGCTTAAGGCTATCTTCTGAGTTATTATCCACACGCTATGACCATTACTCTGGATTCTCCAGCGTTGTAGTTTAGTGGAGTACTAATAGCTGCAATCTTTTGGGTACGTCATGTACCTGATACTGATACTGACAAAAAAACAGATAATTATTCCAGCACATGGTGTATTCTTACACACTGGCCCACGAGGTTGCACTGACATGTGTATCACACTTCTACGAATATGAAAGAGATCTTGTCACTGGAAAGCTCCAAGTCTCCATGAAAAACATCAAATTTCAAATCAAAAACAGTATTATGGATATAGATACTGTGTAGTTACTGATAGCGATAAGCTTAGATGACAATAGACGTGTACCATAGTATAGAAATCATCAACTGAAACTATTTTTTTTTGTCAACAGGTGAATATACATGTATTGTACAATGTACATTAATTTTTCTAAATTTGACACATCATGTACCAAACATGCATGCAGTTACACATGTACGTACATGTGTGCACCATTTTTCACAACAATTATGGTAAAAGAACCTTCAGCAAAGCACGTATACACATTAGGAATTAGAGGACATCAAATACATGTACATTATACATGTACATTACACATGTACATTATATACATGTAGGAGGACAATTGACCATAATGTTAAATTTTCTAAATAATGCACGCCTAAATGTCTGCATACAAACATATGGGGCCGGGGTACCAACACCAGAGGATCGTCAAAAGGTCACCAATAAATGCTAGCTAATAAGCATTTTTGTAATTTGACCCCAACCTTATCTGCTCCTGGTTCAGCCTTGATGACAAACGCTGCTTTCTCTAAATTAAGGTCTTAGAATTAACTAATTAATTGGCAAGCCACCATTTTCACTTACAAGTTCAGTTTGCCTTGACCATCCAAGGTCAATAAGGTCAGCTAAATGGTAGCCTAGAAAATCGTTCATGAAGGGTACAGTGCTCGAATTAGTATTAGATACGGCGAAAAACACGATCAGGACACTTTCGTAGCAAATAACTGAGGTATATAACAGTGAAACCAGACTCCCATACAAAGTATAGGTGCACGTGATTGGCTGATTGTGATCTTTTGACCCTGTCGAACCTCCTCTGCACCAACACTAGCAGACCAGAAAGCAAGAAATGCACTATCTTTGACTAGCTAGAACTCCACACAAACAACAAAATATCTGTCAACTACCGTTGCTGTATAAAGAACTATAACAAAATAAGTGACTTATGGCCGTTTTTGTGTACGTCCTACTTTTGCTCTTGATGCCACAAAATCCAGACTTTCTCAAGGTCATCTCTACTGGGTCCTCTTTTCAAACGTTTCTTGGCCCAAGTTTAGAAGCGCCATAGAGTACACAAACAAGAGGTTCATGGGGTTGAGTTAGCACTTTCTACTTCACCATTTTCATAGCAGTTATAAATCTTAACTCTGGCAACCATGCAGACAACTTTTCTTAGTGCTCTGTTTCTGACGGCCTTCTGAATTAGTATGGAAGTGTACTTGAACTTCACAGGCTAGTACTTGGTATTATTATGATCCTTCAGCACTGCAGTTCAGCGGAGCAATAATAGCTGCAATCTTTTGGGTATGTATAATAAGAAATTTGGTGAGGGTTTTTTATTTGATGATTTGGGGAAGTTTAACTTAAAATCTGTTGACCTCATCTATACTCTACGTACTCAATACACACGTGTTTCCCCCCCCCCCCCACCAGGTTGCACTGACATGTGTATCACACTTTTACGAATGTGAAGGAGATAATGTTTATGAATAACTCCAAGACTTGAATAAAGCCCTCAAGCTCCTGAAACAAATATTCAGAACACTTTTGATACTATTATAGACAATTGTATGTGATTTTAGAAATGATAGAAGCTAACAAATGTACCCAGTGATATCGCTGAAGAGCGGAAGAGCGGCGCGGCACCGCTCTAAAAATTCTAAATTACCTTTGATGTGTATTGTGTGGTTAACTAACATGGTAGAAAGGCTTTGATGTTTACCACAGCACCGCTCTACAATTATTTGCTGGGGACATCACTGGTACCGTATGGTGGGTAATTTTCGTGGGGTGCTAATTTTCGTTATTCTGCGTTGTGTTCATTCACCAGTCACGAAAATTTCCCTCCATGAAAACTAATGCCTGTATAGCTATATGTGCGGAAGGCGGACCGACAGGGGGCATAGCCAAAACATCGTGGCAGTGTGGCCCGTAGCCATTCCATGGATCTGAGTAATGAACTGTCTCTTTGACACCACTGTCATCCAGCTGATGGCGCCTTCAACTCTAGAGATACTCTAGTCCATGCTATTTCTCCAAATGTCCACGCAGAGGTGAGCAAAGAATTTGAAAGAACGAGATCGCATCACAATATCGAGCATCAATGGCGAGAAACCATCAATTACATCATCTGTTCATCGTTGGCACAGCGCCACGTGCTTATAGACTGGGTTGCAGCCACGAGATTTAAAACCACGAAAATTAATTCTGGGGGCTCTATCTGTCTTTTCACAAAAATTAGCACCCCTGAAACTTACCCGCCATACAGTATGAGATTCCTATTATACATAATATTATGAATCTGCATATTTGTGTAGTGCATATTTCAGAAATGAACCATTCCCAAAGTTTGTTCTCATGATAATAATGAAATGTTTCAGTTTGGCTACTATCAAAACAAGCCTTGAATATGAAAGCTCAGGTTTATCTACAAATCAAATTTATTATCGAACTTCAACAGGAAAATTATCGCAACTAATTAAGCAAAACAGGTCTAACATTCATCATTGATTGTAACAGAACCGGTAAACAACTAATGGTGATATTCCGCTATGTTTCAGTACATTATCGTATACACGCAAATAATACTCAACCTCTGTTGCATACTATTTAAGGGGAAAGAGCTAGGGATCAGTAGTCGTGTGTGCAGAAATCATACATTAATTTTGAAAGAAAGACCCCAGGATTGAAACGTAACGATGTTCAATGGATACATGAGAAAGGTGATATCATTAAGCTACCATTTATGTGTGTGAATTTTATCTATGCAAGTAATGCGAGACAATTACTAGTTATATTCAAGTTAGTACTGTACAACAACATAACACTTGAAAATTAGTGTTAAAATGTATAATCGTTTTTCTTGAGAGGCCTATCATTTTGATAGATTCGCACAATTTTTCTCATGCACACACTGCTGTAGCTTTAAAGTATCTAAAATCATGTCGTTATAGGCAATCAGACATTCTTAGCATATGCCTTACTGTAAACTTGCATCAATTATGCTTGTTCTTATATGTGGCAGTCACAGGTAGAAAACGTACATTATTCCTATCACGTTTTGACCACTTTTTCTGACTTTGCAATATTATAACTTTGTCAGTAAACAATGTAGAAAGCTAAAAATTGATTTTCAGTAACTCCTATCTATTTGCTAAAAGTATACCAAGTTGGGGCCTGAAAAACTAAAGCATACTACCAGGAGACCTAATTAAGGAATAATGTACGTTTTCTACCTGTGACTGCCACATATGTTTGCATGATTATTAATTAAACTATTGCCGTAAAACGATATTTTTCTGTGTGAGTTTTGTATTACATAAAATGCTAAAGAACATAAATTTGTCAAGAGGCCGGTTTTGGCGGATTCGTATAATTTTTTCACACACGTACTAATTTCGCTTTACAGAAAATCAAATTTTTAATGCAAACAAACTTTATGCATGCAGGCTGTTTTTCCCTTTGCTGGGATGGTGGCTATCGGATGGCTACTGATCATAATCGGATTTAGTATTGAAACTATTCAGCTATCAATACCAGCAGATACTTCAATCCGTTACTCCTGGTGGATGGTGATCCTGGTCACCCCTTTCATGCTGATCATGGCAGTTGTCCAAGCTGCCATCGATAACAACAGGCTTGTCATGAATATCATTGGAGCTATTGTATCCTACTTTTACCAACAGCTTGAGCTAAATAGTTGTGATCTATAATCCTTAATTCTTGTAACCATGCAGACAACTTTTCTTAGTGCTCTGTTTTTGACGGCCTTAGGTTTTCTTCTGACTTATTATGGAAGCAATGTAGATATTGCTACAAAACTTGGTATCACTATTGATTCTTCAGCACTGCAGTTCAGTGGAGCAATAATAGCAGCACTCTTTTGGGTATGTCAAGCAATTATGATGGACTGTAGCTTGCATAAAGTAATCAATTATTCGGTCTATTTATTTTCCATGTTCACACACACTGGCCCACTAGATTGCACTGACATGCGCATCACATTTCTACGAACGTGAAGGAGATCTTGTCACTGGATAGCTCCAAAGTTCCAGGGAAAACAGTGAACTTCAAATCAAAACAGTTTTACAGATAATTAACTGCCTAGAATACTGATAGTGATAAGCTTAGACATGACAATAGAAGTAATACATGTACCACAAGTTAGCACAGGAATCATCAGCTGAACTTAAGTTGTTTTTTTTCTATCACTAGGCGAACAAATATGTATTGTATATTTTCCAAGATTGGCACACTCTGTACCAAACAAACAGCTACATGTACATGTGCGCACCATTTTTCACCACAGTTATAGTAAATCAAAACTTCATCATAGCAGGTATTAGGAAATAGAGGACACCACATATGTGCATGTAGGAGGACGATTAGAGGTCTACATATGTAATTATTCTTCGTAAGTGTCTGAGTTTAGATACCTACTATTCATCTAAATCCAGTTAAGCATATAATTATAAGGCCACACAAAGTTAACATTAATTTTAGTTCTCTTGTCCTATATATAGAATTCTGAAAAGTATACACGGGGGGGGGGGGGGGGGGGGGGGGTTGATTTTGATAAATGATGTGGCTATCAATGCTATAAACTATGCATAAATAGAACATTTTACCTTGTCTGAATGCAAAAATTAATATATTACAGTGACGACCCTGTGCCTGTCCAGGTATTTGCTCAATATCAAAAGTCAACACGGGTATGCAGAAAGTACACGTTGATTCACCGACTGTTACAAGAACTTGGTGCATGCAAACAGAGACCTCACACTATTCCCAAAAGTTTACTCTTGATAAGTGTCATGATATAAACAATGCTGGAGGTAACGATGAACCTGAAACATTTCTTAACTAACTAGTTTGATCGTTGAACCTCAACAGGAAAATTATCACAATTATCTAGGCAAAGTCACACTAAATGAGTCTAACATTCATCATTAATTGTAACAGAACATGTATAAAAATAAATATGTAATAGCTAAATACTGTATGTTATGTTACACTACATATGCATAATACTATCCCATCTACTATATAATGGGAAACAGCTAGGGCTCAGTGGTCGTGTGTGCAGACATCATACACTAACTTAGACTCCAGCATTGAAGTGTAACGATGTTCAATGGATATATGAGAAAGGTACTATCACTATGGTTTATGTGTGATGAGAGTTATGTGAGTCAATTATCGGTTGTATCATATAACTTCAAGTCAGTGCTATACAATAACATAGTGCTTGAAATGTTAAATGCATAATCGTCTTTCTTAAGAGGTCTATTAGATTCGCATAAGTTTCTTATGCACACACTGCTGTGGCTTTAAGGTATCTAAGATCACGTCGTTGTAGGTAATCACACACTCTTAGCAAATGCTTTGGTGAAACTTACATCAATATATGCATGACTATTAATCAAATTACTAAATTTTCTGTGCAATTTTATTTATGCAAATTATGCAAAGTCAAGCGCCAGTTGAATAAATTTATAGATGTTTACCACACTAGACGTTTTAATGCATGAAATGCTAAAACGCATAAACAAAAGTCGCATAAATTTCTTGAGAGGCCCATTTTGGTGGATTCGCATAATTTTTTCATGTGCATACTATTGTTGCTGATGGGTTTTTTTTTATTATATGTTTGCATGATTATTAATTAAACTATTGCTGTAAAACGGCATTTTTCTGTGTGAGTTTTATATTACATAAAATGCTAAAGAGCATAAATTTGTTGAGAGGCCTGTTTTGGCGGATTCATATAATTTTTTCACGCACGTACTAATTTCGCTTTACAGAAAATCAAATTTTTAATGCAAACAAACTTTATGCATGCAGGCTGTTTTCCCCCTTGCTGGGATGGTGGCTATCGGATGGTTTCTGATCATAATCGGATTTGGCATTGAAACTAATCAACCACTGGTATTAATACCAGTAGATAATCCAGTCCGTTACTCCTGGTGGATGGTGATCCTCGTCACACCCTTCATGCTGACTATGGCAATTGTACAGGCTGCCATTGACAACAATAGGCTTGTAATGAATATCATTGGAGCTATTGTATCCTATGTACTTTTACCAACAGCTTGAGCTAAAATAGTTGTGATCTATAATCCTTAACTCTAGCAATCATGCAGACAACTTTTCTTAGTGCTCTGTTTTTGACGGCTTTAGGTTATCTCTTGACTTTTTATGGAACAGTACTTGGACAAGAACTCTTGTTTCCTATTGACTCTTCAGCACCGCAATTCTGCGGAGCAGTAATAGCTGCAATCTTCTGGGTATACTATAGCTATTATGATGGACTGTATTAACCAATTATTTGTCAGTAATAACACTAATCATTCTCCATGTTCACACACACTGGTCCACTAGGTTGCACTGACATGTGTATCACATTTCTATGAACGTGAAGGAGATCTTGTCACTGGATAGCTCCAGGGCTCCAAAGAAGGTCTCAAGTTCCAAAAACTCAAACATTCAAGTTTTAGTAACTGATAATGATAAACCTAGTGTAAACATGTAGAAGAACTATACAGAATCTAATACACATATTAGCAGAGAAACGTTAGCTACACATTGTTTCGTAACTTTTGTTAACAGGTATATACATATTATATGTGTGGTATTTTACAAATAGTACTGTCCTTCAAAAGAGCATACCGTATAGCGGTAAACTTTCGCGGATCCGTAGGAAGTGAGAATTTCGTGGAGAAAACTTTCACGAATTGCTTGAAACCAATCATAGGTGGGTGCGGCACGCCCCCAAATTTCGCGGAGAAAACTTTTGTGGATGGCCCTTAAACCTCGAAATCTGCGAAAGTTTTCTCCCTCGAAAGTTTCCCGCTATACGGTACGTGCAGTTGAAACTTTAGTTCAGCATGTACAATACATGTATGCCACAATGCAATGCCACATTAGGATCTACATGTAGCATAGACTATGTACTATTCATGTCTCTCACAAAGATACCAAGGGAAACGCATGAATGATTCTGGGTCCAACCAACAAAATCAGCTGCGCGCACACACACACACACACACACACACACACACACACAATGGGCACAACTCACCCTAGAACTTCACTTTTGTGACCTTTGAACTCTTGTACGGCATCCTTCTGTTCAAGGTCCCATAGTGCACACTTGGTGTCTGCACTGGCAGTGAGCAACTGCTGGTCTGAGCCAAAGAAGATACAGTTGGTGATGAACTTGGAGTGCTGTGCAATGCTCTTTCGAGGCATGGTGATCTTCCCAACAGGGCCCTCCCCACTCATTCGATCGTCCACTTTGTAGAGACAGCACTGGTTGTCAAGACCACTGTGTGTATATATGAATGTGAATGTGTGAGTGTGTGAGTATATGTGTGTGTGAGAGAGAGAGAGTGAAAGAGAAAGAGTAGTAGCTAAATGCGACTTACCCGCAGGCTACAAGGGTGGTGGATGGGGAGTAAGAGCAGGCGAGCACCCATGGAGTGGTTGTCTGAATAATCACCTCCTTCTGACCAGAGAAACCATCCCAAATGATTGCATGGCCATCCTGCAGCAAGTATGTACATGTAGATAACAATGGCAACTGCATTACACAAACTGTTACGACACATTCAGCTCTAGCATTTACCACAGAGTATAATGTGACAACAACAGCAGCAACAACAACAACAAAAATTTTCAAATTTGTGCATGTAGACTATAGAGGTATTGCGTGTGATATCACAGCACGCCGTTTTACCCAGAAAGTCAGCCATTTTGGGGGGCAAGTGCAGATATGGACAGTGACAACAGCGTTCTATAGAGCAGGTTCTGTTGATCGTGAAGGTGGCGCGAACGATGGAACAGTACTATTTTGCAATATGTTGGCCATTTGAAGAACACCAAGGAGAGGAAAGGCTTGAATTACTGACAAAGTGACAGTTGACAAGAATGGCCATATTTCACAGGAAGAACAGGTTCCTCTCTGTTTCTTTAGTGTTCTAGGTTGTGCATTGACTGGAGAACTAAGTTGACAAAGCGTTATTACAATCGTATGACTTTGTTCAGACTCACTAAACCTTCACAACTATTGGACTTGCCCCCCCCCCCCATTGATGTGGCTCGGAGCGCTGGCCGCCATGGTTGACATGGACACTCACTTCTGCGCAATACCTCTACTATAAAAGAATAGCTGCTAGTAGTTTCACTCTCGTTTCCTCAAGTTTTCCTACCTGTCCAGCTGTGAGAATATGTGACTTATCAGGCGACCAATCAAAGTGGAGCATTCGTCCTCGGTGACCTTTGAGTATGCGTCGACACTTCATGCTCATAACAGGTGAGATGAGGGAGACCTCCGGCTCCTTCTGGCTCAGATCGACGACTACAAAAATGAAGGGGTGGGCATTAATTAAGATTATGAGTCACTAAAATAGCATTCTTGGGAGATACATGTAATAGCATTAGACCACTTTTTATGCAATCAAGTTCATCCATACAAAATTGTGTTGTAGACTACATGTAGCTTGTTGTGAATATGATTTTGTATTTCAGGAAGGTTCATTTTTTGTAGAGGCTTCTACTGAACACGTTATCATAAAATTAATTATTTAGGCATAGATGATATAGGCAACTTTTCTTACGGTCAGCATCGGCGTTCTTGCTTCTCTCGTTCTTCAGGACATCTTTCAGCTTGTCTACTTCGGATAGAAGCTCTTGAAACTCTTTCGATTTCTCATCTTCATTATGTTTCAGGGCTAAGCCGTTCTTATCAGACATCTTGAACCTTTTGTGCACCAGCTGTCCTCTGATTAGTCTCTGATCTGCTGAGCTGCAAGGGGAATTCCGGAAGGGGCGTGGTCAGTACATTGAGGCTACCAAAGGGTTAAAGTTACCGACCATACTTAAATTAACTACTTTAGTGCGGTATTTTATTTACACGTGTAAAGACTGCCCCTTTGTGAATTTTTATTTGGTCAAAGAGTGGGAAGATACTGTCCCGGATCTCCGTGTCCTGCTCGCAGCCATGTTCAAGCTATCACTGGTAAGTTGAAAATTGCGTGTGATCATGATGTAGGCCTGATCATCAAGCAGAGAAAAGTGCAAATTCTCCAAATTTTGTTTATGCCAGCTCTTCTCTATATCCTCGTATTATAGAATGATATAATTTACTTAATAGGGGTACCTACCATGTGATAGTAGTCTATTTAATGCATTTGTATAAACTCTGTCAGGTTTTATTGGTGTCAGTGTCGCTGTTTTGGCTCCACTCGAGCCAGGCAGCCAGTCCTCACCTCCTCATCTCAAAGGTCATACTGAACGAGTACACCGTTGAGGGCAAAGACCTCACCATCCAGTACTCTCTTTACAATGTTGGAGAAGGGTGAGCATTAATTAGAAAACGGAGTGCTGATCGTCAAGAATTTTCATTACACTATAGAGTGGCACAGCCTGTGACTTTGGAAGATTCTACGTTTCCTCCAGAAGAGTTTACTCTTGTTCAAGGCTTGTTGACCGTACAGTGGGACAAAATAGCACCGTATCCTATCAAGTAGATTGAAAAGACGTAGGACGATATCTTCAAAGTACTATGATCTTGTAGTAGCAAGACTGACATACATACTGGCTTTTATAGATGCACAAACCAGCATATAAATCAGGGCCTGTCTACAATAGTTACATGAGAACAGACTTGAGACAGACGAGGTCAACACTAGATGACAGTCAATTAAGGTGACAAAATTAATGGGTGATGCAAATATATTAGTTCAGAACACTGTATTGATAGTATACCTGTTTCACCACTGCCCAATTCTCCCTCTCACTCCTTCCCCCCCCCTCCTCTTCTCTCTCACTCTCACCACTGCCCAATATTCTTGCACACTTTGACTACCTCCCTCTTCCTCCTCATAACACCCAGTAGTGTTCCCTTGACATGGTTTTTATTTAGAAATTCAAATGTATCTCACTTGGTGATCATGAAGCCAAATGCTGCTGGGTTCTACAACGTATCATGGGCTAAAGTGACGTATTCATCTGCTGATAGTTATGAACAGGTATAACATGTATATGGCCTTGTCAGCTACATAATGTTACATCAAAATAGTCATAATAAAGGCTTGTGGTTGTGCATTTTATGTGTTCTGTGGTGTATTAAATATTTGGCTTCCTGGTAGGGTATACACTTCCTCACCAACCAACAAGTTGCATGCACTCTTCCTGTTCTGTTAGCCATCAGTATGATGGATTTACAATTCTTGCCGTCAACTTGCAGGTAGCTTACAGCAGTGCTCCAGGTGTTATACAGGTCGTCCCGTATCCAGATTTCTCACGAAAGTATGAATCCCACTTGGTAAGTCTAACTATGTAAGTCTCAACTATTTCTGGCGTAGCCTTCCACCCACAGTGTAAAAGTGCTATAGTTGTGAGACTTGAGTATGTGATGTTCATGCTATGATGGCTTCCCTCCATGCCATACATGCGATGTTTTATAGGTTGACTGGTTGGCGTTTGTTACAATGAGTGCTCCAACGATCCTCCTGCCACTGTTCCTCTGGTACCGAAGCCACTCCAAATACGAGAATCTCAAAGTAAAGAGAGCATGAGAGAATTAAGAACCACATACTACCTTCCCTCCTTCTTATGCATTGTAGTAGGTAGGTAGGTAGGGTGGACCACATCTCTCTATCTCTCTCTCTCTCTCTTTAGGTGATTTTTTTTCTATTCTTTTTTTTTTTTTTTTTTTGCATTCATGCACAAGTTGTTGTATGTCATGGAGCGTACATGTATTCACTGGATTTATGGTTTACTGCATCAATTAAAATTTGTTGCACTAAGCATGATGACCTGCATGAAGGTGGATCTACATCAAAATAGTAATACTTTTGTGTGAGGAGTACATGGTAAAGTGTTGGCTTTTTAAAGTTCTCTTCCACCAGACTTTGGAGGCTTTTTGGCCATTAGAACTATTTTGGCTAAATTTGACTGAAAGCCACCTTCTTTATGTTTCACTGTATAAGGAATAGTGTGACTTGTGAACAGGACAGTTACACACTAGTAAACAGTCCATACCTGATCTCAGGTCTTCTGTGATAATGTATTCTTCATCTTGTAGTAAAGCACCGGAGTTATCCTGCATGAAAGAAAGAAAGAGAGTAACAAAGGCAGGCAATGTCATGTACTATAATGATATGGTGACTTACAAAAACTTCAACTGCTTCTACATTATGGTCGATTATTGACACTGCAAAACTCATAAAGAAGAGATAGGATGACTGCTCTGGCCTGGAGATAGAGAATAAAGCTTTGTTACCAATTTCTTATGATGATGAGTCCAAGTACCTTTCAATCGTACATGTGTATGAATGCTTTTTCACTCTCTGTAGATTTATACTCCACTCCTGCACTCATGAGTGAACAGTAGGTATTAGATCATGTGCGTTTTGCAGTCTATTACCTCATTAGTGCCACCAACTGCAGCGTACGTGAATATACAAGTCACTCCATTCTCCTAAAAGAGAAAAATATTGTCACAGTTGTGGCGGGAGGGGGAGGATCAGAAGTCCTTACTAGTTTGAGTGTTTCGTGTGCTATTTGCCCTGATGGCTTGACGTCGAAACTCTTAGACTCTTCTGACTTCTTGCCGCCTTTACAGCTCACAAAACTCACTACTGCAACAAGTAGGAGCAAGGAAAAAAGATTCAGCTTTGAAGCCATGGTGCAGGTGGGCGTGGTTAAGAAGTACACTCGGTATTCGCGGCGCTGCGCTCGCTATAGCGCTGCCGCACCGTGACCTTTGTACCCACGTGTATTCGCAACCATGGCGATGTGTGTGTATCTTGCCCGAGGCAGAAACGCTTTCAAGATCAAGAAATGGATGAGCGAGTGGAGACAGAGAGAGCGACAGCGATTTCATGGAGAGCAAGGCTCAGTAAATTGCTTAGAATTCGTTCGAATCGCGTGTCGGGAACGCCAGATGACACGGAGAACGTCGAGTCGATGTCGACAGTCACTCCAGCTGCTTCGGATATTCAGTCCACGCAACGCAAATCTAACGTTGATTTCCCCATTCAGTATGTATCACAGTTTGAAACAAACGAAATAAGAGTAACCAACGAAGAATGTACTAGGATGGATACTGAGCCACCCTTTATCCTTCAGCCTGATGTACAGACTCGAGTCCCACCTTCAAGTAGTGCAGTTTCTGGTAGGACTGTGCGATCTAATGTGTCTCAAATAATTCCGAATGCTGAGAATAAGTTTCGAACTCTTTTTCGTGTCTGGGATACCCGTCTCTCCATGAAGCTTTTTGGTAGTAAAAACGGTATCAGAAAGGAAGAAGAAAGACATAAGAATTGCAAACACTGGATTATTCATCCCTGTAGCAAATTTAGGTAAAACAAATAATGCTATCTTGTAACACATAATAAAAAGTGTTGTGCTTTCAATTGCAGGGTATATTGGGATCTTGGTATGCTCGTCATTTTGATGCTCAATGTTATCCTGCTGCCAGTGGCAATTGCGTTCTTTCAGGACGCAGTGCATCCCGGATGGTTAACATTCAATTGTATTTCCGATTTCATCTTTTTGTTGGATATTGTGCTCAATTTCTGGACTGGTGTCATCACAGATGAAAACACCGTTATCCTTGAACTTAGTCAGGTCCGGAAACTCTACCTAAGGAAGTGGCTTATCCTTGACATCGTCTCTATATTCCCATTTGACTATATTGTGTTGATTGTATTTGAATCAAGTGATTCGGTTCAGTCTCAGATTGTGCATGCAAGTCTGGCTCTTCGACTATTTCGTCTTGTCAAGCTCCTAAGTCTTCTTCGTCTTTTCAGAGTTGTTCGATTTTTGCATTATCTATCGAAATGGGAAGAGGTAGTAACATCAAATACAGTACTATGCTTATAAGCTTAAATTTTAATTTTATTTCTCGTTTGGACAGATCTTCAAGGCAACACGACCCATGGCACCTATAATCAATTTTGTCTTAGCAATGCTTCTTTTGGCCCACTGGAATGCCTGCATCCAGTTCTTAGTACCCTTCATTCAGGGATTTCCTGACTCATCCTGGGTATCCATCAATCGACTTCAGGTAGTGTGTATATTAATTTTTTCATGAACATTTTCTAATTATTCTGTGTGCAGGATGCCAGTGTTGGGTCACAGTATTCCTGGGCACTGTTCAAAGCCTTCTCACACATGCTATGCATTGGTTTTGGACGATTTCCTCCCCAAAACACAACAGAGGTGTGGCTAACAATAGTCAGCATGCTCGTGGGAGCATCGCTCTATGCCATGTTTATTGGACACATCTCTACACTCATCCACTCTGTCACATCATCTACCAGATCATACAATGAAAAGGTACGGTAATATAATATGCATGACTTTGCTTGATTTGCAGTTAAATTGACTCTTTTCTGTATACCATGGCTTGATTTGCAGCTGAAACAAGTGGAAGAGTACATGAGGTATAGGAAGCTTCCCTCACCACTCAAGCTGAAGGTGCACGACTACTACTATCAGCGCTATCGTGGCCACCTATTCGATGAGGAGCAGATTCTAAATGAGCTATCACATGCTCTCAAAGAGGTAGCATACCCCTTGAGAAAATGGGGAGCTTTTGACAAAAAAAAAAGATCTATTTTTGTAGTCCTTTTCGACACATACAGCATTTTAGTGCTTAGCACAGTTATGTAAATAAATATTTCTCTTTGTTTTATAATTATGTTTCTCTTTGCAGAATATTGTGAATTACAACTGTCGTGATTTGGTGAAGGTTGTCCCCTTCTTTGCTGACGCTGATGAGGTGTTCATCACATCTGTTCTCACTCGCCTCACCTTTGATGTCTTCCTTCCTGGTGAATACATCATCCGTTGTGGAGCCATTGGCCACAAGATGTACTTCATCTTGCATGGTGTGGTGGACATTATCACCAGTGATGATAAATTGGCAACCTCCTTATGTGATGGATCCTACTTTGGAGGTATTGAATAGGTTTTACTGTCTGCAAAAGATAGCCTCATCCCCACGCTCTATTCCCACACTGAAATGCTGGGACTAGGGCTGAAAGATGAGGCTATGTTAAAGGAGTATTACGATGGTTTATGGTTTAAAGGTTATGACTCACAGTATTTAAAACACCAATAGAGTGATTTTTCTCCCTTGAAATTTTTTTTTTATTCCTGTGAATAATTGCTATTGGGGAGTATCATTATGATAATAGAATTATTGTGTTGTGTGCAGAAATCTGCCTGCTCATGAAGTGTAAGCGTGTGGCAAGTGTCAAGGCAGTGACAGTGTGCGACCTCTACTGTCTCTCTCGAGATGATTTTGAGCTTGTGCTCGAGGAATTCCCTCACATGAGAACTTTCATGGAGACTGTGGCCAAGCAGCGACTATCTATGATCAAAGACACCCTAGTTCCATCGCAAGCTGATCGCTCGCGGTCCAATAGCCTAGGGAGTTATGCTGTTCCCACCTCGCCTAAGACTTCACTCTACGTCCCTCAATTAGCAGTAATTCACAGCGACCCAGGTGACCTTGTATAGTAGTACTAATTCACACATCTTATCAGATTATTATTGTCATGTATAAGTGGGTAGTTATTAATGTATAATAACAATGTAATTTCAGAGTCATTTTTGTGTAGTGTTTGAGAAATAGGAGTACGTATAAGGCTTGGTGAACTCAGGTTTGAAGCTTTTCCAGCCCTGGTCCTTTGGCCTGGCGAAGGGTTTATCCAAATTCAAAGGTGCAAGTCCATCTCGCCACGTATCAGCTCTCTCCAATAAGATATCAGTTGCATCCGGAAAACCAGTAGAGTTTGGTCTGTGTTCCAGCACAGTTTCCATGCTTTGATCCCCCACACCTGAGCAAATCTGACAGCTTTGCTGTGAAGTAGAACCATCACCTCTAAATATTTGGCAAGTGTCGAGTCTTGAGCTGTTGAACTTTGCTGACCCAGTGAAAGTTGACAGCCCGCTTGCAATGATACTCGATTGATTCCCCATGATCGGATAGCTTTCATGTGCTTTGCTCCCGTTCTCTGTATTGTTCACTAGATTGAACTCATCATGATTTCTTATTGGTGGAAAGTGCACATTTGAAGTTGCTTTCAAATGCGAGTCCATCAGATGGACATCCTTTCTGCTGTTACTATCATTCCAAAACTCTTGGCTGACCATCACCTCCCAATTTTTGCCCTCTCTACCTCTTTTGATTGTTACACCAGAGTTTTGGTCGTTTTGTGGTTGCATTTTTCTTCCCAGGGCTACGTGGAGCTTCTGCCTTTGATTGGGACGCTGCAGCTTGCACGATGAACCTTTTATGTACTGCCAGCAGATAATCAAAGTCAGTCACCTAATCTAGTTATAGATTTTAGAGCTACTTATATTATATTTTTGTACAGATATGTAAGTAGGTCTATAATAACTATTAATAATTTTAATCTGTGGTATAGCTGCAATAATGTCTTAACTCTTACCATTTTTGGTGCATATAATCCTCGTTTGGCTCCATTCAACAGGGCGTAGTACCGCTGCTGTTGCTTTTTCAGCTCAACCAAGTCAATAGAGTGCATGCTTGCTCAAGCTCTCTCCAGTACACACCACATGCTCTAGCTACTTCAAGATCTTCTGAGTAAGTGCGAAATGTGAAGCACTTTTTGTAAATCTTCTTGCACATATCATGCACTTAGGTTATGGACCAAACCCATCTTTCTCACATTGGCACTGGCTACTGCACAATATGCCATGCATGCAGCCTAAAGCCGTCCACCATAAAGAATGGTACAAAGGCATGCAGGCAATGGTGATAATTATCACTAATTAGGTTATTGGAAGTTCACCAAATTGGAGTAAAACCTGCTTTTGGTGGAACAAGTGCAAACCACAGAATAGGAAGTCTAGGCATACATGGCAATTACTAGATCTAGAACATAATGTACAGCCACTAAGTCACAGAGTACACCACAGTACAGATGGAACACATAAAATGTCACACATGGGTCATGTACATAAAGCCATACTGAGCCCACAACACAAAAAAGAAGAAAGAACTAGCTACCAGATAGACACAAGGTAGAATTTGCTTGGTCACAAAAACAGAAAATAACATAAAGAATAGCACCCACAAAAACACCAATATAAATGTATGTATACACCACAGCAATAATGTGTGACAACTCAAAATCCTATAGTATAACTCAATGGAGAAAAAAAACACCAAAAAAAAAGAGTTAAGAATAAAAGATAAAACAACAAACACCACAGCAATAATTTATTAATAAACTTGAGCTAGACGTTGGCTACTATATTCTGCTATCACTGGGGCTCTTCTAGTAATTGTATCCTGGCAGAGGAGAGACGCTTGACTGCCATGTGATCACCGATTGTGTATTTCACTTGATTAGCTTGACTTGCCGACTGCTTCTTTCCGGATGGACCGTTGTTTGGGGAAATTTCGTTGTCCATCGTGGAAGTTCTGCATGAAGAACAAGTCAGTACGTTCTTAAGGGTGATGATAACAAATTATGTGCATGTGTGTGCGAGAGAGAGAGAGAGTGAGCAAGGGGTGACTTACATGGATTGCAGTCTCTTGTGGTGACCTAGATGGAGATAAGAAACGACAGGAGAAAAAAATTAGGATGAACCAATAACACATACATAGGTATGTACTATAGAGCCTCGTGTACAATATTATTTGTGCTGGAACACACTGAACGTACTTGGGTTGCTAGGTTCATTTTTATGCTTCTCAATTGCTATATCACAGAAGTGACCAATGATGATGAACAAAGAGACCAATATTCCTACTCCAATAATCCCAACGGCTGGCCATAGAGGACGAAAACGATCTGCACAGATAATAACTGGTTAATCAATAATACTTTCAAAGACCTTCCAAACTAGTTAGACATGTAAATTGCACAACAGAAAAACTACAAACTATGCACAAACTTACCGAAATCACAAAATTAATGCTGTATGATAATTATTTGACAATGAAAATTTCATGATTCAATCATATTATTGCAAAACAGTCACCAAAGACTATTATCAAACGCTATAGTCCTCACAAATTAAACTTTAATAAATTAAAGGGGCAGGGAAGTAGATTACACCGATTCACTCACCTTTGACTCTTAGTCTGACACTGAGTGACACGTTGCTTATGAAACTACTCCCAAACTTTGCAACTGTGCAAGTGAACAGAGCATTATCCTCTGCAGGCACAATTTGTATAATCGTGACTCTTCCATCCACGTCGTCTGCTGTACTGTTTGTGAAGATGTATCTGCCAGTGTCAGACAGACTGTTCACAGCCTCCCGTCCTTCCCCTCTGCTCCATTCAAACGTCTTTATAGGTGGAAATGAATTGGCCACACACCTAAGGCCAGTGTAGTTGCTGGCAGGTTCAACAACTTCTAGAGAGAACTCGTACTGAGTGGTGATCCTAGGCCAACCTGTAAAGAGTTGATGATAATGTAGGCATTAGAGGAGGAAGATAAGAAAAGGGAAGTAAAGGGAGAGGGAGGGGAAAGAAAAGGAGAGATAGAAGGAAGGAAGAGAGAGAGGATGAAGATCACTCACGGTAGAGAACTATATCCGGAGCTGAGAATGTATCGCTGTTGTTGACAGTAAAACTGGGCACAAACCAAGCTTGATTGTTTTCAGGATTCATTATTGTCACACTATAGTCCGACAACATATACTCATTGTTATTTTTCAGTACTTCATCCCTGAAGCTATTTGTACAGTTTTCTGGGAAATCAGAGCAGTTCTGTATAAAATACTCTAGGTCTTCCTGCCGGTGAAATTTCCGCCATTCAGTAGTCACAGTTCCTTCAAAATCTGAACTATTTTCAGGAATGGGTTCACATGTCAGATTGATAGGGGCAGGTCTTGTGTTGCCATCTAGCGTAGCATTCTGTGGATGCATGTAATATCTGCAGCCAGCTTTGACTGTATATATGTGAGGCAGGGAGGGAGGGAGGGGGAGGAGAGAGAGAGAGAAAGATTGGGAGGGAGAGTATACATAATGGACGAAGCATACAAAGAGGACTCACATCTTGAATCAATTGAAACAGCTATGATCTCTGGATGTTGATTATTCAATGTATATATATAATTAAATGATGATATAGATGAATTTTGAGTCTTCACTTCATGGCACATATATCCAGTAACATCACACTGTTGCATGATACACATGTTATATATGATTATAATATTATGTTGCATAATGTTGTAATGCACAGTCTTACTTCAGAAAATGGAATACCATTGAGATACGCATGATCTGTGCCGCGGTTCACTTCAGGTAACGGCAACAGAAATCTCAGTACAGGTACTCGAGGAACAATAATTCTACGACTGAAGTGTACAGTAGAGTTGCTCAAAATAACTGTAAGAGAAGACAGGCAGAAAGATAATTAATTTCAACTGCTTCAGAAACGAACAGAAAATATATTATAGGATACACCCCACAGTTATTACCCCTAGTTACATAATATGTAACTCTGATGGCTTATATATTGTTATCATCATGCTTAAGAATAAGTTTATTTAACAGCTATAGCTGACACAGTATGAACCTCTACTTATTAGTATTCTGATGGCTTATTGGGGTAGTATCATTATTACAACATTCAAGAAACTTCCATGATTATCAAACAGTCTTCATACTTAGGGTCATTAAAAAAAAAAACAGGATATACCCATAAGAACTACTTCCATAACCTGTAAACACTGGGAAGCAGTTAGGAGGCATGTAATGTTCAAGAAGCTTCCTGATGACATCCTCAGTACACACACTTTACCATCGGAAACAGGATGTTCCCCATTAGGCAGGCACTATACACACTAGCAGTACATTATTGTGTACTACAGTAACATTATACTGGGTGTACAATAAACAGGATGTGTGATGATGTCAAACGAAGTTGATAGTACATTCCAGCCTAACCAAAATAGCATCATTGTGATAGAAACAACCTCCTTCCCACTGCACTAGACAGGCTTCATCTTCAGATCAAACCTTGCCAGAGCACCAAAACATCCAAAACACTAGAAGGTCAACTGCTACAATTTTTTAGGTCGCCCTTTTTTTGAGTGCGCAATGGATTTGGTTACTACTACATTTAAGTGTGTATGTACGTAGACGAAAGCTAAACAGGATGGGTGATGATGTCAAACGAACTAGACCATGCAGCCATAGTTACATTCCGTCTAACCAGTACAAAAATCACACCATTTGTGATAAAACAACCCTTTCCCACTGCATTACAAAGGATTCATCTTTGGGATTGGATTAGACCTTGCCCTTGCTGGCCGCTAAAATACTAAAATACTAGAATACTAAAAGGTCACGTCTTACTTGCATTTTTTTAGAGTCCCACATGTAAACAAAAGCTAAACAGGATGGATGATGATGTCAAACGAACTGGACCATGCAGCCTCAGTTACATTCCAATACAAAAATCACACTGTAGTGATAAAAATAACCCTTCCCACTGCACTGCACAGGATTCATCTTCAGGACTGGGACTACACCTTGCAGGGTGAGTGTGTACACTAAACAACAGGTTTAAATACCATGGTCAAAATTTAATATTGAAACAAGCCAATTTCTATATTGCTTTTTGATTACCACGCTAAATGTGTCATCAGTATATTGATAAGAAAACAGACCATAATAGTAGACCTGCAGTTTTTATTAAAATCAACCCTGAAGCAAGGACACATCTGAGGCTGGACGAAAATCATTCATGGTTTAAGGCTTGCCTTACTGCTATGTAATCAATATTCGGACAGCTAATAAAGTGGTTCCACTATCCGTTATCAGATTGCCACGGTCACTGAATACTAACGTTATGAACACCCACAGTTGAATGGCCGGCTAAAAATGATACTTTCTCTCTCTACATACATGTAGCGGACGTTATTGGGACGGTTCCTAACAATAATAGCAACACTATCTTTGCACATACATAGCTCATAATTATTACAGGAAAATCTGGACACCTTTGGAGCAGCTTAAATGAGGGAAGATCCCTCTGTTACGGTGCCCTGACTAAAGAGGTGTCCCTCTAGCTCTAGAGGAGGTCCACTGGGTACATGTATCAGCCCAATAGATAATAGATAACACATACGTAAGAGGGGCCAGTAAATTTCAGCATGCATGCCCTCGGATCTGGGAGCTGATCAACTACAATGTCATGTACCTTTATTTCACATTTTAGAAGCAAAGTTCTATGTGTGTACTCCAGTTCACAAACAAACAGGCTCCTTAAGCAGCACAAATGGCTGCCATGCTTACAGATAGCACCTATGGACCAAATACTTATATCTTCCTTTCAGGCCTCCGGTATTTGTTGTATTAGTGAGCTCTAGTTGAAAAACAGTTGAAATCCAGGAAGTAAACGAACGGATAAGATAAAGTGAACAAAAAATAAACTTTTAAAAGAGAGCAGCGACAACCAGATATGACTCTTGCAAGAAGAATACAGTTACCCTCTTCAGCAAATTGACAGGATGGATTATTAACCACTATGCTTAATAGTATGTTACTATTACGTACTACAGTTCGGGGTTCCCTACACACTAGCCAAATTAGCCATTTGCTACTGTATCCTTTACTTTGGCTGTTAGTCCCTGGACTGAGTAGCCATTTTCTCCTTTACAACCTGCTTTTAACATTACTACTGGTCGGTAATATCTTTGAAAAGTGGCTACAAAAATTTTGTAAGCTTTGGGAACCCCTGTGTATAATATTTGCTAGACAGATAGACCTCCGACTGACTGCAATTCCCCGAGGGATTTCAGAGCTGCTTAGAAACATATTTACCTCGCTATTAACATGTGTACTCATACACATGTACAAACACATCATGCGAACATGTGCCACACTGGCTTGTAATCGATCGACCAATCATGGATATGACTTCATTTGTGTACATGTATGTACGAGAAGAACTTGAAAGAAAAGCTAGCCACGTAAGTCAGGTGATATGTAGACACTGCTGTACATGGTATTTTCATATACATAAGCTCCAGCAATACCACTAGATAATGGTTTGGTGTACAAGGTCTGTTTCTAAAATTTAGTAGTATGCTATAGAAATGGCTATACAAACTTTTTGTTATTCAAATCTCCAAATTGGGAATACCTCAATGTACACCAGAGGGGGGAGGGGGATTCATCATAAACTTTAAGTGGGTGGGGGGGGGGGGAAGAACAAAGGATTTTTTACAATGTTTTTATGATGTATAGTTGTTTCCAGGGAAGGGGGGAGGAGGAGGAGGGGGAGTACCCCCTCCACCTCCCTGAAATACAGGAGCAAGCACTTTATATTTACGTATCAACACAAATCTTTCTTTGATTGAGATAATGGTCTTACAGATAGCAAGAATAGATAGTTAGCATTCTCAGAGAAAGTGGCGCCTGCCGAAATGATGGACTTACTTATGGTGGTGTTGGAGTAGCTCTGAGCTGTGGATTGCCCGAACATGGTGGCCACGATGACAATAGCACCCACCAGACAACAATCACATTTGGTCAGCAACATCCTGTGACAAAGTGAAATCAATCAAATAGTGTGTGAGTGTATGTGAGTGTGAGAGAGAGAGAGAGAGAGAGAGAGAGAGAGAGAGAGAGAGGATAGAGGAGAGAGAGAGAGGAGAGAGGAGAGAGGAGAGAGAGAGAGAGAGGAGAATGAGTGATAATATAATATTCAGAGAAAGTTGTACTACGCCAAAGGCGAATTCTTAGCAAGATTTCAATTACATGTATGCATCTAAAAACACACAAAGATAATAGGTGCCATCTAATGCCTACACATTGTACACAGCGCAATTATTATGTGTGTGAGAAAGTACATACCACAAAAACTGTAAACACTCATTACAGTGTGATTTTGTCATTTTGATATTATAGTGTTTTGCTCAACCTTTATACTGTGAAACTAAATTTTTTTAGAACTTTAATTATTTGCAGAAAGATAAGACAACCCTGAAACTACACTTAGCCTAAAAGTTTGCAAAATACACAGCCACTTCTCTATCAACTGATGCCTGAAACTACACTCAATAGGCTGGCTATGGGCTTGAAAAACAATACAGTGTTTTTTCCTTAGGCTATCAAAAGAGGATGTTACGGAAAAAAAAAATATAGTGCTTAGAAGGTCGGTCATAATGCATGTCACAATAAAACCATTAGCAAAACAACACACACACTTTGAGCTAGTATTGATAGTTGTCGAGTACTACCAGACAAGCGTAACTTGTGTAGTGATTGAAACTATTCAAAAAGGAAAAGAAACGGTGTGAAATTAGCTAAGGCACTGTGATGAAAGCTCAGAAGGTTATCTTCCACATCTAATTAAAAAAACTAGGGAAAATCATCGGAGTGCCTGCTCAGGCACACCTACATGTACCTGAATTGTACAAAAGGCAGAGTGCGTAGGTACCTAGCCTTGAGAACTAGTCCAGGTCAGGTAGGGGTGGTAGGTTTAACCATGGTTAAGAAAAAAAAAAAGTGCACGAAACCAGGAGCATATGAGCCGCCCAAACGGCACCACCCAAAGGGTGGCTCATACACTCATGACGAAATTAATCACAGAGATGCAGAGTCCTCTGCCCCTCCTTTATCATGACATTCTACATACTCATCACGTTAACTGGGTATCTCTTATTGTACTGTGCTGCATGTGTTGCAATAATATTCATTTGTATCTATCTCAAGGGTGTCTGTAGAAGTTCCACTGTTACTAATAATAGCTGCATGCTTCAGGCTGTACACCTACAACAAGTACAAATTTCTCAGAACAAAACAACAATAAGCTGCCTTACTTGCATGCACGCTGGAATGGCTACCAGATATGGGCACTAGAAGGAAGTGTTTAGCAGCAATAGTTTGTAGGACGTACATGCAGCTACTTCTGGTACAGCCATGTTCTCTGTCCAGAAGCATTCTGCAGAGCATAATACACATTCACCTGTATGTACCTGTACCTACTTGTACATTATTACAAGGGATCAACCTAAAACAATGCTGATAAACAGCTGCACCTGTTGTTCAGATGTATTTACATACATACATACATGCAGCTATTTCTGGAAAGTGGAACCTATCTATTGTAGACATATTCCATTCTATTAATAGATAGCTCCGAGTGCCCTAAATGTGGGAGGTAGCTTAGTACATAAGGTATCCCTACACTTCTAGATCTATGCAATATGCATTAATTCGAGGGATTCTACTGCCAATGTGGCTCTGCCGTATGTATGGTCCAGGGTTTAGGGGTGCTAAACTTTCACGGATATGTGGCTAACATTTAATAACAGTGTGCAATGCAACAAAGAGCTTAATAATTATTGTTTGAATGTACTACACACAACTACTTCCAGAAGACTGCATAACACCATGGTTTACTTCATCAGCATAATTATTACTACACATACATATACCAAAGGTCATTTATTGCAGCATTGTGTATAACAGTTGGTAAAAGAAGCTGAGCTATGGACACCAAAAGAGGAAATGATACCTACATGTCAGGATCAGGTGAACTGTATTCATATATCACTGTTGACAGTTCTGACAAACTCGTGCAGCATCTGTGTCAGCAAACTACAAACACATACTCACACACAAAGTACTAGTGGGACAATTACTTCTTGGAAACAATGAGCTGGTACACTTATTTTGCACTCGTTAAATAATGCATACATCAAGCAAACAGTACAAAATGTGCGCTGGAAAATTTTAATAGACCACAATTATGGCTCTATTTTTGAATACAAACACATCTGAGTTAAAGATACACAAAAACTAAACCTAGTAGTATCACTGCAATGATGTGCAAAGTGCTCAAGGACGTGTCACATACAAATAAAAATAATTATCACAACCTGGAACATATTTTTATACTCCTGCTCATATACAGTACATTTACCTGCTTTGAGGTGTAGAACCAGGCAATCAGTTGCTATCCTGGCAGAGAAATGAGAAAGAGCAATGCCTTGAAAGGGACTGAGCGAGTGACAGAGATGAGAGATAATAATTCTAAGCTTATTTTCCTTTTGTGTGATCTCGAAGCTATCACAGGAGATGAATTTTGTCCGCCCAGCTCGTTTGGAACCTGCTTCTATCCTTCGATTGCTCTGGGATTGCAGCTAAAGCCTTCGTTCTTCCTCTTGCTCTCAGGCTCGGACCTCGGGTGCAGCCTGATTTAAGCTCAGATCTATCTCGAACTCGAGCGCACCTTGTGACCGGAAATAGTTGCCAATCAAATGCACGTGATCACTGGGCCATGCGCGCGCCGCTCTGGAGCCGGAGGTCACATTCTGAATTCCCGGATCCCATTCGCATGGAGTTTGGGAACGAGAATATAATCCTCTCAACTAATGCCATGCACATGCATGCAGCCCCCACCACATGCATTCACAGTTAGCTCTCAGAATGATTGGGTAATCATGGCAATGGAGATGCTGCTAAGCCGGCAGTGAACGGTCAGTGGTTACAGTAGTATTGTGACAAGCCAGAATGGGACAGTCTGATGATTGGCATGATTACAACTAAGATAAATGATTTAATGATGACCTACTTTTATTTAGGGTACGGCATTAATAATGTCATACCCACGGGAAAAAAACCTCAAACACAAAAAAAAAACTCATTGAGGAAAAAATGTGAGAGAGGAGAAAAAAACCGTTTGTAGCTAGTGCACTTCATTTGAGAGTCCAGTATTAGACAGCCCTAAGGAACAGGTTAGCCACATGGTTCACATCAGAGATACATCATTACCTGGAAAAGACAACTTAGAAAGAAAACAGTTGTGAATTAAAAACAATTAGTTGAGCCAATAAGTAAACTAACTAAAAGTTTACCAGGGCTAGCTGAGCTCTTAGCAGCAGAATTGCCGAGACTGAACTCAGATAGCCCGCCTTACACTTAAATACCCGTAGACTCGTCCAACCAGGTTCTGTACGTATTACGTAACTGCATACCATATTATGCTCGCCAGCAATCCAGCAATCCAACATTCACAGCGCATGCGCATTTGATGCAATCTATGAGAGCTAATTTTCTCTCTAATTCGCACACTCAAACGATAGAAAATACATGTATATGGATTGGAGGCGCGCGCTAATCGCCGCGCCCATTAATTATCCATATCCGACTAGGCCAGTACATACGATTGTATACTACTGCTCGACGGGTACTTGAGCTGTGTCTACGTCTTCTTTCAAACTATCTCTGTCTACAACGTACCATCAGAAGGGCACGCTATCACCGTGCACTTGATCAATAATCTCCACGCAGCGATCTGCTGCGGTCGTCTGTCTCAAATTTCTTCACACAAAGTACCGGTCGTTTGATAGCTCTAGCCACTTAGTACGAGACACGTAGAAGTTAAATTTGAACAGAATCTAGGAAAGAAAAACAGGTCAGTACTAAAAGTTGATGCAACCTCAACGAATCAAGCTCTTTTGTGGCTCTTTCCTAGATAGCCCCGTTCCCTTTTTTTGAGTCAAGTATTTCATATCTTGGTTTCTCTCTACTAGCAGCAGGTGTGTCTATTTAAGACTAGGAGAAGATGTCCACCAAGACGATTATGTGGTTGTCCATACTGTTCACTTTGGCTGTGCGTGGGCATGCAATAGGTCAATGTAAGTTGATTGTCAATGTACATGTACGTATACATATTAAATGAATCCATAATGTCAGATGAAGACTGTATTTGAGGTATCACCCTCGAGCTCTAGAGGTTTATTGTTACGCTTCATAAAAGTCAACCATATAAAACCTAGTGGAGCGTCACAGTTGCCAGTGGCCTAAAATTAGCAGCTGTAATGGAAAGGTGGCTGTTTTATGGAGCTACGAGTGTGCTATGATGCTTTTGGCACTTAGAACTTGAGCATGGTGGCCATATTAAAAGCAGTAAAACGTGTAGCCTTATGGATACAAAAAAAAAAAGCCAGAAAAGAGGTTCTATAAATAAAACAGTCAGCCTTTCCTATGAGGCTGTTGGTGCTGACTGGTTGTTGTGATTAGGCTATTATCTAATGTGATGACACATGTTGTGTACATGTACTTGTCAGCACTATCTCAAAGAATGCCAACTCTGTTTGTGCCACTATATGCACACACATGTATGCATATGGGCACACACATGTGCCCTTATTGCATGCACATGTGTGTATGCAGCTCGAGCAATACTGCGTGTGTCCTTATGCCGGTATGACTTAACCCCATCATCCATCTATCAGTCTATGCAGTCACCGCAGCAGTGGATATGCGGTAGTGTATTACACTAGGTTCAAGTAGTACATGTATGTTTACCATTAGTTACACCTTAACCTCATTCTCTATCAGCGGGTGTACAGGTGGCAATGATATATTATGTATGTAAGAGTTAGTTAGTCTTTGAACTAATTGTTCTTGTTGATCTGACTCCACTTCTCTTACATAGTTACCAATTATTATTGGCCGTGTCCCTCATTTAAAACCAATCTGTACGGCTCATTTATAGCTGGCTATACACACTAGTTATTTCGGAGGGTCCACCTGACTCGCATTTGTTGGATCTTTGTGCTCACTGCACAATTGTTTTATCTGCTGGTTAGCAGTTTCGTAGTGTATGGAATTCGTTATGTAGAGTGAAGGTAGCCACGCCCATCCATTTGGCCTCCCCTTGTGTTTATGCTTCATACATGTGTGTGGTGAGTTAGTTATGTGGTCACATTTGTTGTATGTTGTCGTATTGAGATTTCAGTGTTTATAGAGCATCGAGTTAGGTGTGTGTGTGTGTGTGTGTGTACCTGAGCAGTTAAATTGGTATTTTATCAGTCTTTTCTGCGGACACAATGCATATTGTGCATATACTTGTTCACGCATGGTGATATAGAATCTAAGATGCATAAAAGTTTTTACCTCTGATGTGTTACAGTTAAGTTTGATTACATGTGCGAGGAAAGTAACTGCACAACTGTATGCTGTGAAATCATCCAGCAGTCCAAATTTGGGAGGTATCAGATTGCACCATTAGCCATTAGCAATAGGCTATATACATGTACATGTACATGTGCAGAGCCAGGTGTGGTGTACGAACGAGTGACTGTGGTAACCATAGTATCCTATACCTAGGTATACTTGTGAATGCATGAGGTTTTGGTGTTTGTGGGATGGGGGGAGGGGGGGTGTAGATGTACCAAGGATCTACTCTACTACACATGTACACACACTCAGTGTCTGGAGCTTGGCAAATACCTTTGAAGTGTGGCCTACAACACTGATCTTATTTCCAAATTTCTTTTCACTTTTGTCTGCTTGGCTAATCTCTGTCAACATCAGCTGTTTAGCTTGTTCAGCTGGTTTGTTTCCATTAGCCAGCCCTATAGCCTTCCCCTCCCCCCATCACAGATAGGGAAGTTGGGTGGTTGCCTGGTCATTTGCGTGTCACCAATCATCCAATCATATTATACCTTTTTGAGAAGGAACTTTGTTGTGTTGCTAAGTGATTTTCGTTTGGGAACATGTTTATGCTGGTGTGTTGGACTGTCAGTAATTGAGGTGCAAGTAATTAGCTACTTATTATAGGGGAGGGAGAGAGAGGGAGAGAGATAAAAGAGAGATGAAAGTACAGTTTTGCTGACAAGGCGGCTACTCTAGCGAGCATACAATGTATGCATCTCAGGGTTCATGTGTTGTCTCCGGAGAATGGCCAGGCGTGCTAATAATAAACACTTGAATCAGCTGTGCTCATGACAAAGCTTTGTTAGCCCTAAATACAATACACAGCCAGGACCAACGCAGGTGCAGGCAACTGTTTACGAGTCAAACATGTGGTGTCTTTGACCCCCGTAAACAACACCCTATTTTCTCTAATTGACGGATTTTACTCACTGTAGATGTGTATACTTGTTACGGTAATAGATACACGCTAGCGTGTGACTCATTGTGCGTACACTGTACCCGGTGGTGTACTATAGTATAATCATAATGTGCTTCTTGAAATTCAAAAAGAGTGCTGCCAAATTTGCAAAGGTACCTAGGCAGCTGTTCGAGCCTTATCGGTGATAGGTGAGCCTTGAGTTGACTAGCAACTATAGCCAACTCTTTGGAAAGGCATTGGCACATGCAGGGAGGGAGGGTTTTTAAAGAAAAAGCATGTAAGCACTAGTGTTTTTGAGCGATGCTGTCCATGATCCATTCAGTTGTAAAACCCTCGCTCTTTCATGTGGTATCTTTGTGTGTATTTGTGCTCATGCTGTACTTCAGTGCTTATAGTGCGTGCTACAGTATATGCCTGGCTTTGATCTATCAAACATCAGATGATCAGACAGATGATGTAGTTTTACAAGAAAAACAATACTCGCTTCGTGTGTTGTGAACTAATATGGCCGAGCTATGTTTTTGTCAACATCTTACTCTTTGGCCGTTATGCTGATGTATGTGTACATGTAGTTCGGGCCTAGTATGTTAATAGACTTCGTTAGTGTAATAAGAGGGTAATTGAACATACAGTAGAGTAGGACCCCTCCATAAGATATATATAAGGAGTGTGTAATTAGTCATGTGTATGTACATACATACATACAGCTATATCTGTATATGCACACATTCTCTCTCTCTCTCTCACACACACACACACACACACACACACACACACACACACACACAGCTATAACTGGTGTATTAGAAGTAGGGAGCAGTAGCAGCACCATCATCACCGTGTTAGGGTGCATGGAGCAGTTTCTCTGCGAAGGAGAAGGGACAGACATCAACTGGAGATTCTTTGGAACAAGGATTGACGTGACGAATACACCGACCAGACAGATCACAGTAAGCTAGCACTTGATCTCTCTCTCCCCATCTCCACCTCCTTCCCTCCCTCCCTCCCTCCCTCCCATCCCCCACCACACCACATACATTTACACACCTAATTATTTCCGTCTCAAGTATCATCTAAGTGGCTTCTATCTTACTCTATCTCTGCTTGCTCTCTCATGGAGAGTTTGTCATTCTCTGCCAGGCTTCCCTGCCCTTCATGTGGCAAAAAAAACAGCTGAGATCATTACCATACAACCCTACTACTCCACAAACACTCCTGATGCAGCAATTTGCCTAGGTGGGGAGAAACACCTTTCTCTTATGCCTTTTGCAGCTGTGCTGTTAGGCCATTATTAGGCCATTGTTGCCAAACCTTCATCTGCCATTATTGTGTAGGTATAAAACATTTCCCTGTGTATTGTGGGTGGTTATTCAATATTAGATGTGAGGGTTGTTTTTTTTTTTATCAGACAGCTGTCAGCTTGATTTACACACTCAGATACTGTTAGGATCCTAAACATGCCCATGCATGTACATGT
This sequence comes from Stappiaceae bacterium, assembly GCA_964291365.2. Classification (GTDB taxonomy): domain Bacteria; phylum Pseudomonadota; class Alphaproteobacteria; order Rhizobiales; family Stappiaceae; genus JBDWFY01. Next base: position 77,469 of record OZ219959.1, on the reverse strand, counting down.
GTACTGCTCTAAAGTACAATCATTGTGAGTGTGTGGGAGACTCTATTTTTGCTCAGGAGGCAAAATTGTTTTAAGCAATGTGAATATTGGATACAGTTTTGATAGCAGATAAATATTGGTATGAATGTGCTATGTGAATTAGTGTAGTCAAGTACCACATGGCCTGTGGTCAGGTGTGATTGGGTGTGGTCAAGAGTATATAATAAGAAGAGAAGAGAGTGTTGAACGCGCTATATGCTCTGTGTAAGATATTTTTGGAAAGTCACGCGCCAGGAATTCAAACATTGACCAATGAGAGCGCGCGATTCAAATATTTTATTGTGGGCATGGCCTCAAGTGCAAACGAACAAGAGCGCTATATCAAGCGAAAACGCCAGAAGAACGCGATACAGAATGAGTGTTCAAGCACTCTACTTTTCATAGTCTGGAGAAAATTGAGTGTTTAGCTCCTTGGCTTAGTCATGTGTGCAAGATGGGAAGTCACGTTACTCTCCAAAGACTTGTTACACAGGATATATAGCCTGTTCAATACTCTCTTTCCCTCCCGCATTATGAACTCTTGGTCTGGTACATGTAATGAGGCATGTGGAAGTGGTCTGGTGAGCAATATTTGAACTTAGTGGGCTTGCTACTGTGCTCTCTCTCTGTGATCTAGTTGACATAGCAGGTGGAGCAATTATAAAAAGCTATCCTATAATCTCTTTGTATTCCTCCCTCAAAGTAACTAGCTTGATGACCTTTATGTGCCATTTTCTCACTCCTAGATCCTTCAGCAGACATCAAAGCAGTATTGCATTGACCAATTCTAAAGTACACTATTACATTATGGCTTCTGGCTAGCTGGCTGGCTACATGTGCATGTGCATGTACATGCATGTTCATGTACCTACCCACCCCTCCCACTTTTTGCCACAACTTCTACACAAATACACAATCATGCACACCAAACACACACACACACACACACACACACACACACACTACTAAATCGATTGTGGTGTATATCATAATGCTTAGCTTGAATGACTAAAGCCAGTGGTGTAGGTATCAGCCAGCCAGCCTGTGAGTGTAAGTGTGTGTGTGTGTGTGTGACCCAGTGTGCTCCTCAATGAGTCTGGGCCCTTTATCTGGTGGTGCCAATGCAATTAGCTTCACTTCTTCTGGTCTGGCCTATACATTGCATGCATGATTGTACATGTAGCTACATGTAGCCTTGTACACAGGCCTTCTCACATATTTCAACATTGAAACCTTGCACACATGTTGAGGCAGAAAGCTGTGGACATGGCTATTTGCAGTAGCCTTGTTCCCAGGCCACATTGAAAAGATCGTTGAAAAGATCAGGGAACCTGAGGACGAGGCTAGCTAGCCATTTACTCCAAGAGGTTGATGGTGCAAAGCCATTAGTCATTAAATAAATATTGTCAACCTGATCTGTTGTGAGACTTTACGCTGCTTTTTGCAAAGCACAAACAAGTTTGTTTAGACTGAGTCAGCTGGCCACACAACAGCAGTCATATCAGTAGGGGTGCCCATTTGCACAGTGCAGCCAAGTGCTTTGGTATTGTCAAACCAATGTGCTAATTGGCCGCTAAATTCCTACCAAAAAACTTTGATCTCTGGCCACTACCTTGCTGCACGATAATATACTTTTCTTTGCGCACTCTTTAATGTAGGAGACTCAATTGTGATAATGTGTGTGGTCATGAGATGTATACTATTTGCAGTGCTTGTATCATTTCAATTTCTCATAATACCAGGTACATGTACATGTACATATAGTACATATGATGTACATATTATGTGTGTACATGTATGCATTATGTGGTCAAGGCCCATACTGAAGTCCCATACCGAAGTCCCATGCTGAAGTCCCAATACTGCAGTAGTTACGTAATTCTTGCTGATGCATTGTCTGCTTTGTCAGTTGTGTGGTGTGTGTTAACTTCTCTTTTCTCTCTCCTCCTTTTGTGGCTGTTGGTGATAAAATATTGACATGGCACCCCCTGGGGGCTCAATGTGCTATAATAGGCATGGTGAGGTCAGAGTGCAACATCAGCATGTTTGTGAATGTGTGAGAAAGTGAGACACTTGACTAAGAGACTGCTTCCTGTTGTTCAACTTACTTAGACTGTAGCAGGAAGTTTTGCCATAGTGACAGGAATTGAGAGATGGTGTGGTCACATCTTAGACCAGAATTACCTTTACGAGGTGAAGGGTCATCTTGTGAAATTCTTTTTCTCTTGCCCCACTTCTCTCTCCCTTGTCTAATTTGATACTCCTGTGAAAGTAGGTATAACATCACTATTCTCTCTCTCTCTCTCTCTCTCTCTCTCTCACTCACTATCTCCCTCTCCCTCTCTCCCTATCCTCCCCACAGACCATAAGGAATGCAGACACACGTATGGTAAGCAGTAACCTAACGTTCACAGAGGTCCAGCTGGATCATGGAGACACATACACATGCAACATTATTGATGCTGTAACGAGAAGAACCACCACACTATCAGCAAGACTGACAGTCAACAACAGTAAGCCATTGTTTGTGTACAATAATGTCATGATTGTGTATGTGTGTTGAGTAGGTACAGCTGTATGTGCACATTGTGTATGGGAGTGCTTGTGTGTGTGTGTGTGTGTGTGTGTGTGTGTGTGTGTGTGTGTGTGTGTGTGTGTGTGTGTGTGTGTGTGTGTGTGTGTGTGTGTGTGTGTGTGTATGTGTGTGTGTGTATGTGCACGTATGTGCATGCACCTATGTGTACATGATTGACTAAGTCTCGTATGTTTGTTGATGTGTGTGAGCATGCATTTGTGTGTAGCTACCAGTGTGTTTGTTTGTATATGTGCTGGTGGGTGTGATTGAGTGAGGCTCATGAACGTGTATATGTGTTGTGACGTCGTCGAGAAGCCAGCTGTTGACAGTTTGATGTCTGCCAAGTGTTTACAGCTGACTGAGGTGTTTCCGCCTTTGACATTGCTTCACCTAATGCTTTTCTAATGGTGGGTGTATGCTCGCTAAAAGCTGTCTTGGCTGGTGCAGCTAATTTGTAAGTGGGTTTCGATGTATATGTGTGCGAGGATGACAAAATACTAATGGGTAATTAATTTTCAAAAATAGGATTGTTACATGTAGTATTCTTTGGCTAGTGTTAAGTTTATTAGTAGTGATGATTATGTTCTGTCTCTCTCTCTCTCTCTCTCTCCCCTCCCCCCTGCCCTTCCCTCTCATATTTTCACAGCCCGAGTCTATGTCGAGCCTATTGAGAACATTGATATCTCCAGCAACACTATTGGTGATCGTATCTCAGTTGGATGTAGTTTACAAACGTGTGAACCAGAAGTGATAGTAAATATCTCTACAGTTGGTCAAAGAATTCAGAATGAACAACCAAGACAAGTTGAAAATGGTGCCCTTCTTGTCAACAGAGATTTTGTAGTGTCAGAGTTTACTGCTGGCATGTACAAGTGTCTTGTTAGGATACCACGGAGCGGAATGGAATTCAGTCAAAGATTTAACATCACAGGTGTGTGTGTGCGTGCGTGCTGGCATGTATGTGTGTGTGTGTGCGTGCATGTGTGTGCATGTGTGCACGTGTGTGCATACGTGTGTGTGTGTGCTACAGCTGCTGCTGCTCTCTCTCTCTCTACACTCGTTTATTGTGTACTCCTTGTGATTTAATTTCCATTGCATCTCTTACATTGTATATTTAATATCAGGTACCCCCCAGCCTCCCCCCACAACTATTGCCCCCACAAACGGAGGGGGTAGTACCAATCGGCCTACTAATAGTAACAGTGCCTCCACATTGTACGGACTACACTGGCCACTTCTATGTCTCATGATTTTATTGTCAGTATACCTCACCAATGCAAAGCTATGATGGACATTGAATGTATATACACATTGTTCTAAATATTGCCCACCTCACTGTACGTGTATCTATTTTGTGTTTGTGAGTAGTCTCAACAACAAAAAAAATGTGAAAATCATAAAAAGGTTGTCTAAACAGTCTGTGTATATGTTGTTTTTTTGTGTCAAATCTGTGTTGTCAGCCTAGCATAGCTTCTCCTTTCACAGTCTTATGTTCAAGTGGCCTGTCTTTATACCTGAGTCGTGCAGACATGTTGCTGGCGATCTACAGTGTATCTACATGTGCGTATGTACATGCTGGACATACTATTATTGCTCATAATGTGTAATTCATTGTTACCAACTATACTCTGTACTACAGCATGACTCACTCTTTTTAAAGGGTTACTTGGATTTTTTAAAATTCAGTCTTCTGTCTCTGTGTTCTAGTTTGTGTCGAGTTGTATATTTGTGCATTCTTAAAGCACCAATTTTTTTGTCGTCTTGTCATTCAAGTGCATAATAATTATAATGAATATTGAGATAGCAGTCTTGTATAAAAATAATAAAATTATTGTGATATTTGATAAGCATACCAAACCCCTTTATGATATTATAAGCAGGGCCGTAGACAAGCTTTTCTGTTTGGGGGTGCGCGATCTCAAAGGTCAAAGGTCATTGAATACATGGGTGTGGTCTAACCTAGACTGCGTCGATCATTGGGCAAGTAAGTTCATAAACATGACCCGGCTAAGGAGCAGCATACCTACTAGATAATCTGAATCATGAAGTTTCAGTCCTTCGAGTACATCTGTGGGGCTCTAATGTACAAAGTATTAGACATATCAAAAATTTGGGGGTGCTTCAGCACCCCCAAGCACCTACTTGCCTACGGCCATGATAAGGATGTGCTTCATGACTTTTTTCCTGATGATCTCAGTTAGATAGAGTTGTGTGTGTGCGTGTGTGTGTGTATGAAACTACCCTGGGCCGAATTGACATGCATGACCTCAGATTGGGAATGTGCTTATCATTAATGGTATTCATTGCAGTGGTACACACACCACCTATGGGGGCTGACTCCACTTGGCCAAAAATCAAAAATTTTTTGTCCCTACACACTACCTAGCAAGGTCATCACGCAGGATCAATCAATGGATGTGCACCTAGCTATGAGTACATGTATAAGTATAAGTAAAATATTATTAACAGAACACATGTACACGAGCATGCACTTTTGCATGCGATATGCACACACCAGCTGTGCTTTTGTGGTTTAGCGTTCGTGCACATGTAACCCACATGCAAAGGGTTCAACCCCTTGTAGTACCACCGTACCGTAGTACCGACCACTCACTGTTTTGTAGGCGAGGAAGCTTTGTCTGTTCTGTCAAGGTCAAGGAGATGGACTCGTCCTCATGCGCACTGTACCTCGCTCTAACGGCAGCTTTGGTGCTGAGAGTACACGGTAAGTGAGACAAAGAGATACGTGTCAATGTAGAAGCAGGCGTATTTCTAAATAATGCTCATCACAATATGTTTTACTAAGCTGAGCTAATGTGTGTATTCGCTACTCTACTGCCGCGCGTGTTTGATACATATATCGTCTGTATAAACTAGCTTGGACCTTTACAGTCAAGTATAGTTCTTGTTTCATTTCAGGCTGACACTACAACTATAATTTTGACCTCTTAGTATAATATTACCTCTCCCTTTTTGTTCCTCTCTATGGTTTCACATATTTTTTGCAGCTGTTGAAGGTATATTAGAAGTGCAGACTATCCCTAGCAACATAGACTCTGTTTATGGCTGCTCACAAACATTTGTCTGTGAGGGGCCAGGCAATGACGTGGAGTGGAAGGAGAAAAGATCAGGACTCAGACCTAACGATGTTCCAAGTGACTTGATAACAGTAAGTGTGCGGATGCACTCAAGCTGCTCTGCTGTGTGTGTGTGTGTGTGTGTGTGTGTGTGTGTGTGTGTGTGTGTGTGTGTGTGTGCGTGCGTGCGTGCGTGCGTGTGCGTGTGTGCTCATGCGTGCATGTGTGTGTGAGTCTGTGTGTCTGTGGGGTTTGTTAGGTTCTATAATAAGTTTGTCCTGATGTACTGCACCTGCAGTTGGTTTTGTCTCTACAATATTATGCTGTAATATTCATTGTATTTAAGCACCTGTGTTGATGCTATATGAACGTTTCATAGCCTAGACATTAGAATCATGTTCTCCTTTGCTCTAAATAATGTACAGCAAATTCAGTTTCGTTCCTGCACTAACGTTTAGACAATTGCTTCCTTTACCACAATTGTGAATCACCAGTTAAGTGTAGTTTCACATGTACATGTAGCTGCCTGCATTTCTCATAGTCTATTTAATTTTATTACACTTTCAGACGGTGGTTGATAGCACTAGGACGATGGTGCATAGCTCCTTGGTTTTGTCGAACATCACAGCTGATGATTCAAAGCAGTATAAATATACCATCAGAGGTGGGCCTATTACAAACTCTTTGGACACCACTCTGACAGTTAGAAATAGTAAGGTCTCTCTCTCTCTCTCTCTTTCTCTCTCTCATAGCATAACTCTCCTTTTCTCTTTCTTTCCCTCCAGCTATCGTCTACATCAACCCCATCGCAGACATTGACATATCAGGCAAATCAGTGGGTGATACCCTCTCGTTTGAGTGCGATGTAGACACCTGTCAGGAGAGCATTGAAATTGCCATACTGAAGGGATCTCAGCTACTCACTATTCAGAACTTCACTAATGGGAAAGAGCCATGGGTGCATGTCAGTCTGACAGTCGCAGAAGACACTGCTGATATCTATCAATGCCTGGCTCTATTGCCGAATGGAATGGCTTTCAATGAAACATTCAGGATCACAGGTAATAAATATACACCGTATAGAAGAACAAAGATTCATAGTGGACGATTGAATGTTCAATGTTTCGACTGTGGACAACTAAATATTAATATTCAACGTTTGCTCTAGTTGTCCTTAGTTATGCTGTTGTACAGTAAATATTATTGGTACATAACTTTTTGGGTCAGCCCTAGCTACTGAGACCTAAAAGTTCTGTAAACCTCTTTATTACCGACACACTTAGGAAAGCTTTATGTGTCCTGATTATTTCAGAGGTAGTTTTGTACACTTCCTTGTGTAGCTGCAACTGTGCGTAGTGTCTTTTTAGGGACATGTCCCAATTTCTGGGGAGGAGGCATGTAGAAAGCTCCGCTGTACGACTTTTTTTGCCCTACTGAGAAGCAGAAAATTCACAAGAAAAAGCAGAACAGGAAAGCTTGTGGTAATGACACTACTTGTTTCCTTGGCTTCCATTTGTAACATTTGTGTAACTTGTCAGTCTATTGTGGGTTTTTGTTTTTAGTTTGTGTTAGCCCCTTGGCTTGCACTATGTGCATTAATGTGGTTGCTACACAAACAGCCGTGTGGTTACAGCACTATCTCCCACAAAGACGTACATCCCCTCTCCATGTCTCTGTACACATGCATGTTCTAGACAGGTGTACTCACACACGTACACGTACACCTGTTGCAAACTGCTGTAGAATGGTCATGTTTCTGCTAAGAATAGGGATGAAAGCTTTAGCTATGGTATAGGCATGACACTCCTATTGAGATCACTTGTTAAATTAATTATTTTAGTACACGTAGATCCACATGCACTATTGAGTTGTCTTTCACTTACGCTTACTGAAGCACCTGTCTCTCTCACACACACATACACACACACACGCACACACACACACACACACACGCACACGCACACGCACACACACACACACACACATACATGCACATGCACTCTCTCTCTCACACAGGTACACCTCGACGCCTTCCCACTTTTTCTAATCCCTTTCCAAATATCAACCCTGGTGACCCACTACCCATCCAAGACAGTACAACTAGACCATCAAGCACCCGGAGAGGCTCAGCCAGTATCAACTCCCCTCAGATTCAAGTCATTGTTGTCAGCCTCCTTGTGCTCTTTTTAGTAGCAATCACAACTCTTTGAGTATAAGACACGTACTATCAAGAATGTGTATGTATCTTATATTGTATGTTTTGTACTCCATACCCTTCACAGTGATACTGCATTTCTGTAGCAGTTTCCTGATGTATGTGCTAGTCTTTCACCACACTTTTTTCGTGCATCAATAGACTGATGATGTTACAGTGGATTACTGGTGGTGTGGTACGGGGTCGTTAATGTCACTGCTCTGTTTAATATGTAGCGACCTATTCTAATGTTGTATCATTAAATAGCTAGGAATGGGCCGTGCTTTGACATGAACGATAATCTTCAGTTACATGGTAGTGCAGCCATACAAAATAGCATAGAACAAATGTAGCTAGTGACGTAGTGTTTAACTAAGTGGTCGCATGTCAAAGTGAGATTCACCAGATATGGCTTGATTATCCTCGTCAGATTCATAAAAGAATGACAGACTTGTCAATATTAACTGCATGATATTATGTGAGTGTATGTATGGATGTGTGTGCAATGTTCAAGGATAATGGTTCTTACCCAAAAGATGCCAGCAATTAAAGCTCCTCCAAACTGCAAATACAGTTCTGTGGGTAAATCTGACATTGAATTGGTTGTCAGTAGTGCAATTTGTCCTAGGAGGCCAAGTTGAAATCCCAAAGCAGTGAGGAACAAGGTGCTGAAGAAGTTGACCTAGTCAGATGTTAAGCGTCAACTAGCTGCACTTTTAGTTTATCTTACGAGTTGTAGATCTACTCCTCACAATCAGCCAGACTGCTCTATCTGCAGCGATTTAATAAAACTATTATCCTGAAAGAATTAAATACTGCAGAGGGAGCAGTCTGACTCTGGCTTGTGAGACTCCTTTTTCAATCTGTTTAGCCATATTATATGATAAATTAGACACGTGGATCAACATTGTGGATACAGTTACTCCTAGGGAACTCATGAGAAGCTTATGCTTGTCAACGATGGTGTAGACAGCTTCTGCTGACAGCATAAAGGGCAAAACCACGATCACCATCCACCAGGCGTAGCGGAGACTTCCAAATGCTGAGCTGTGGATATTAAAAAGCGTCCTCAGTGCTACATAAGACCAATAATGTAATGTAGGAGGTCTTACACTTTTAGATTGGTTGTTTCTAGTCCAAAGCCTACTATGATGAGCAGCCATCCAATGATCACAGGGATAAGCATGAATAGACCAATCTGTATTGCATCATGAGGGAGTACATGTACGTTCATGACAGCTCAGTAGGGGGAAGGAGATGGGCAGAAGGATGCCAAGGAAGAAAGCTTAGATACCGTATTATAACATGACTAGTCCAGGCATTTCTTACTGAGATAGCCACTATATAATTATATAGGGGAAGGGGTGGGGCTGGATACACACTACTCCATGATCTCTCCCCTCAGTGCCCTTCTGTTTTACACACTTTTGTATTAATAAGGATGCTTTATGCACTGTATATGAGTACCTTTCTGATCACCCCTGTTAGAACCATAGTTCCTCCTACAGCCTGTACTTCAGCAGTTTCCTTCCTCCAAATAGTGGATCTTAAATTGTCTGTTCTCTTTATATAATTTGTATGCAGCCTGTAGGGGAGGAGGTAGACAGCAATGAATATGATATGGTAAAAGCTGAAAAACACTTCCATAATTATATTCATTGGTTGTTAAAAGTTACATGGTTAAAACTTTGTGTAATAGTGTTGTGGCCGCTGGATTTTTCAAGTCCCTTCTATTCAGAGGTAATCAGGATTGAATTCCAGCATGGAGATGAATGAAGGGAACAATGGATACTAGCTACCGCAGAAACGTGATGTTCACTGTAGCTACATGTGAACATAATTTACACCAAGCATAGCTTCCAGGTACTATAATAATACTGTACCGTAATGTCTGCTGCACAACAGAATTGCATGAAGATGAAGCTCATTTACTACCTGGTGGTGTTCTGGAGCAGTTTATCGGCGTTTTGCCAAGCTCAGCGAGGGACTTGCTACTCAGATAGTTATTGCTATATTTCTGTTGCCTACTCTGTGACAAAAGACGCCTGCTTTCGTGGTCTCTATAAAGGATGGAGTGGATACTATAGCGGACTGTGTGAAACTCCACTATACACTTATGGATTATGCAGCTACTCATTCACATGTGAATCAACTGCTACAATAGGTTTTACGAAACATGAATGTTGCAACATTGGTACTGGAGTTGCTTGGTGGAGACCTACCTTGCTTGGTTCCACATGTGAGTTGTGTGGAAATGGGCTAGGACATTGCTATAATTCAGGATCATGTACCAGGACTATTTTGGATCATATTCTACTAAGCTCAGTGTACACTGTTCCATGGACTGGTACTCCAGAACAATGCTATGAGCGTGGTGGTGTGACATGGCAAGGATATAATGGAATATGCTACAGGCTCGATTATGGAGAATGCTACTATTCATTTACGTGTGCTCCACTTTTAAAAGTCAGTAGTTACTCCACCAAAAATGAGTGCTGTACTGGAGGGGGAATAGGGTGGGCTAGAGTGGGCCAGCAATGCGAACCCTGTCCCTATCAGTATGCATGCTTTGCTGGATCTGGCTGCAGCGGTGGATATTTGATAGCTTACAATGGATCTGGAGGAGATAGGTGCTGTAACAGTGGAGGACAGTCGTGGATAGGAGCAAGTGTGCCTGTGTGCACAACATGTTCAGAGACAGCTGTAAACCCCCCAGCGGACATACATCCACCCACACTACCATCTCAACCAGCCAGAGGTACTTTACCATCCATAAATGAAGAATTGTCCACACATGCCGAGATCATGCCTACTACATTACCATCTCAACCAGCCAGAGGTACTTTACCATCCATAAATGAAGAATTGTCCACACATGCCGAGATCATGCCTACTACATTACCATCTCAACCAGCCAGAGGTACTTTACCATCCATAAATGAAGAATTGTCCACACATGCCGAGATCATGCCTACTACACGTGTAGACCAGGATTCAGCTGCATCCCGCAACAAATGTAGCCCAGCCACACGCATAGGAATTCTTGTGGGTGGTGCTGTCCTGCTACACATGACATTGCATTACTAACTTCTTTGAAACATGGTAATGGGTAATCATACGTAACGTAGAAAGTGATCATGAACTTTAAGAGGATGGATATAACTATAGCTGTTGTACTAGCAAAAGGATTACTTGATGTGTTATTTCTTTCATATCATGCATCAGCACACACATGTTCTCCATAATATGCACGTGAATGGCTTGCATGCATATTATCATACAGTGTGCAAGTGTGATCTGCATTGATTATGACAGTTTATAATTATGGAACACAATTACAAGAGTAAAGAAAAAAAGATTAACTATTGTCTACATACAGGTTTTGGTTATTATTAGCTATGCATGGTAATTTGGGTTCTTTCCCTGCCACTCGTAGCTACAATAGCTGGGTCCTAGAACTGGCTCAGCAGGAATACCACGGCTACAGAAAGTAGAAATTCATAATGTTTGCATGATCAATGCATTCTTTAACTTACGATAGCATACGGCATCTCTGGAAATGTAGTCTAGGAGAAGCATCCCTGGAGTCATTGAAGTGTCGTGGGCTCCATAGCCTCTCCCCGGGGGCACTGGCTCTCGGCCACATCCGAGGGAGAAAGTTGGTGCTGTCCACAAACTCTCCCCACATGCACACTTCTCCTCCTACAACCAAGGCATTCTGAGCATCTGTGCCTGCAATCACAAAATATGGAAAATCTAGAAAGTACATTGTGCATGTGCATGTGCATGTGTGTATATGTGCATGTGTGTGTGCGCAGTGGACCAGGTGTCTCTAGGTAATTTGTGTACTGGGTGCATACTTGGAAGTATGGTGCACAATTAAGCTAGCAGATGTATAGTACTAGTACAAGATAGGTAGCTACTCTATGCTTGACGTTTATGCCGGTAGTATTATCGTTGTAAAATTCAATGGTGCAATAAGTGCATGTAGGTACACTTACATGTACTAGTATACTTGCTATACTGGCTGTGGTTATGCAGTTATACTACTACTGTAACAAGACAATTCATACAGTGACTTAAGGGCTTGGTAAGCATTTAGCTAAAGGGTGCAATGGTGGATGGACTGGGTGCATATGAACCCACATGCACCCCCCTGGTGACACCACTGTGTGTGTGTGTGTGTGTGTGTGTGTGTGTGTGTGTGTGTGTGTGTGTGTGTGTGTGTGTGTGTGTGTGTGTGTGTGTGTGTGTGTGTGTGTGCATGTGTGTGTGTGTGTGTGTGTGTGTGTGTGCATGTGTGTGTGATGATGTACCATTAAAACTTTGAGGATCACACATATAAGGCTGTAGAACAACAGAATGTATTCATGACTAAACAAAAAATTCCTGGATATTACTTTCATCCAGTCCTCCCCAAAGCTTATTCGATTGAGGTACCAACAAGATGAAAGGATAGTCTTTAATCCTCCAGCTGTGACCTTTTCCATCTCCTTCTCCCAATTTCCCTTCCACACATGAATTACCGTGTCAGGTAAAACCTGTTTTGTGACAAATTAATCAAGGTATCTAGTAAACTTCAACATATATAGCTACCTTTAGACCATTGTCAAAAATTTCCTGCCAGACAATGTATTGCTTTCCAAGAGAGGCAACCAGTTGAAGCAAACTGAATTTAAAAGATCAAATACCTAATAATCTGTCATGCAATATTAACATCAATCTCCTTCCCTAGAGTCTAGGTGAAGGTTATCATGACAGTTGTTGGAGTCCCAAGTTTGTCTTTTTACTTACGTTGTCTCATAATACTGCTCCAACTTGCTGTAATCCGTATAATTGTGAGCAGCCATCCACTTTTTGATGTCAGGGTTACTCTCCCTTCCAGGATAATGATACAATACCCATTTAGAGATTGCTAGTCCATTCAATACTAGCTTATTCTTGACTCTGACTTACCAGCAGCCATAGCTGACTTCATCACCTCCAAGATGCAAGTATTCGTCCATGAATACCTTCTGACCAATCTCTGTGAACAAACCTTTCAGGAATGTCCATGTGCTATCTGGTACTGGATTGATGGGTCCATAGGAACTGTGAATAATATTATCATAAAACTTAAAGTGCAGCTGCAGATCAGTATTTTAAACTGTTCTTGCCTAATTGGGCATTGTCAATGCAGTGCACACTTTAATTGAACACGCATGCTGAATGTATGAACAAGCTCTCGATGTTCAGAAGATAGCTTACCCACTTGGCTTTCCGTCTTTATCATAACATGGTGTCAGTAGGTTAGGTTGGCCTTTGCCCCATGACAGTGAGTGGCCCTTTGTTTATGTGAAGGAAAGATTGTAAGTAAAGATCATGGTGACTCATCGATTAAACTAACAGGTGTATCAAACTCTGGAATCACTCTGATGCCTCTCAGCCTGGCGTACTCTATGACTTGCTTGATATCATCTTGAGAATACACATGATTAGCATCATAAGCACCCTAGGATAGAAGTAACAGTACATTAATCCATAATCTTCGTGTGACAACTGAATGTACCTTTCCTGATAAATCCGGAAAGGTGATGCTCTCATATGGAAAAGATTGAGAATCGACAATGTGCCAGTGAAGTACGTTGAACTTATTGTATGCCATAGCATCCTGCATAGAACATAATCATAAGCTTACATCTGTTAATCTGTATAGCTCCAATTAATATTTATCAAGTTCTTACAAGATGATCCAGGATGGTTTGCAGATTTTGAAAGTGTCTGGATGTGTCAATCATCACGCCTCGATGATTGAATCGTGGCTTATCATCAATTGTCATATCCGAAACTTTGAACTGTGTGATAATTTACGATCATACTCGATCATGCTGCGGCTGGAGTCTTAATTTATGGTGGTACCTTCCCATCCTCAGATCTGAAAACCAGTTGACTGAATGTCTCCAGGCCTGCAGACAATCAAACCATTCACAAAACTAAACTTAATGAGATAATCCAGTTCATAAATTCACCTTTCAACGCTCCAAAAACGGAATTTGCTGAAAGCTGTCCACTTGAAGTGGTCAAAGAATCTGTTAATATGACCAAAGGAGGATGATTAAAGCCAGCTAATCTTAGTAAAAGCTTACAAGATTCATCAGTATCCAGTCCCAATTTTTCATCAGTACTGGAGACAGTGATAGTGATTTCTGATAGATCCTTTGCGGTTGTGGTATTGGCTGCACTGGGGTAGAAAGGCATTGGACTCTTGAAGATGAGATCAGAGTAGCGGGTAATGGCCTGCTTCAACGTGTCACTGGCAGCGTTGGCTCCTCCTGGGGTGAACTTGAAGCTGGCTGGATCAATGGTGAAGACATGGCTGCCGACGGTGACAGAGCTGGGCATCGGCCACAGCAGCTTCGTGCTGATGCTTGGGTCCAGCTTTGTCTCTGTAAAAGCAGGCAGCAGGTAAACTGCAAAAAGTAGCAGTCCGAGAAGACGAGCCATTGTGAGCATTGAAAATCAAATCATGCACCACCCCCGCGTTGCTGTCAGCCCCACCCACTCAATTGCACGTGACAATCCCCATTCCAGCACCTGTATAGCATGTATGATTGTACAGAAATTTATATAAAAGAAGCAGCAAAATAATTAACAACTTTAAGAAATAATCATGTCCAAAAACTATGCATTCATGCTAGGGAGAGTTCAAGGATGCCTTCCTGGCCACTCATAGTTGCAGTAGCTAGGTCCAAGTGGTTCAGCCGGAATACCACGGCTGTAGAAAAGCAAAATTTATGCTGTAGATTAACTGTCCACAAGGTGTACCTACAAGGCTGCTATGTATAATGTTACATGCAACAAATAAGGGATGGCTACTCAAAGGCAAACATACGTAGACAAACAGTCAATACACGTTGGATACTTTTACTTGGAATAAAAACAACACAACTGTACATAAATATAGTATAGATATATTCCATAGTTGTACAAGTGACTCTATGGCAGCTTTAACAGTAGAACTTACGTTATCATACGGCACCTCTGCATGTGGAGTCTTGGCCCAGCCTCACCAGCATTGTTGATGTTCTGTGGGCTCCAGAGCCTCTCCCCGGGGGCACTGGCCCTCGGCCACATCCGAGGGAGAAAGTTGGTGCTGTCTACATACTCACCCCACATGCACACCTCTCCTCCCACAACCAAGGCATTCTGAGCAGCTGTACCTGCAGTTAGTTAAACAAGAAAATTGTTGATACTACAAGATCATGTTAGTTTGGATAGTTTCTATGCCTCTTTTAGCTCCTAACATTCCGTAAAAAAATAAAGAGAGACCTTGAGACAAGGCTAATGTAATGTGGTTGTCATACAGTAGAAGTAGCACCTACCATTGAAGCCTTGTGGGTCACAAGCGTAGTACTGAACATGAAGAAAAAGGATACATAATGGAACATTTACACAGATCTCACGATAGCATTACCTTTGTCCAGTCAGTTCCATAGCTGATGTAGTTGAGGTACCAACATGTGGAGAGGATTGCCTTTAGCCCTCCAGCTGTCACACTCTGCATCTCCTTTGGCCAGTTGTCACCACCCTTCCACACATGGATCACTGTATCTGGTAAAACCTGTTTTACAGGTAACACAATCACACTTTTAAACTAGTATCGTCATTGTGTGTATCAATCATACCTTCAGACCATTGTCGAAGATCTCCTGCCAGACAATGTATTGCTTTCCAAGAGAGGCAACCAGTTGAAGCAAACTAAGACGTTTATTATTATCTCCCTCATGTTATTACACCAACATGTATGTAGCTTATTAACTGGCTTACGTTGTCTCATAATACTGCTCCAATTTGCTGTAGTCCGTATAATTGTGAGCAGCCATCCACTTTTGGAGGTCAGGATTACTCTGCCTGCATGCATGTGATCAAAAGGTTAGAAACACTATAAGACAGATAGCATTATTGCCATATTAGGTTACCAGCAATTAAAGCTGACTTCATCACCTCCAAGATGTAGGTAGTCATCCATGAATACCTTCTGACCAATCTCACCGAAAAGGCTTTTCAGGAAAGTCCATGTGGTGTCTGGTGCTGGATTGATGGGTCCATAACCACTGCAATAAAATATCAAAAAGTTTCAACTTAAGTAGCCTTTGAGCTCCACGGGCATTGGTTTTATCCCAGACACTTTTCATAAGAGTAAAACTATAATATTTGGCAGCTTTAATGGTACCAACTGCTAATAGATTAGTGAGATGGTAGCAAGGCACTGAAGGTATACATAGCAATATACAGCACAGTGGTGAGTAGTAACTATAATTAGCACTGGCTTACCCATTTGGTTTTCCATTGCTGTAACAAGGTGTCAATAGGTCGGGTTGACCCTTGCCCCACGCCTGAGTATGGCCCTACAGCAATGCATCAAATATTCACAGCCATTAGTGAACTGTCACACATCACCTGACTCAAGCAATCATCTGACTCGGAAAAAAAATAACATACTCACAGGTGTGTCAAACTCTGGAATCACTCTGATGCCTCTCAGCCTAGCATACTCTATGACTTGCTTGATATCATCTTGAGAATACACGTGATTAGCATCATAAGCACCCTAATGTTGAAACATAAACTTGATGAGAGTGTTTTTGTTTCACTTTAAGTATAGTTTATGTTTTGATAGTACCTTTGCTGACAAGTCAGGAAAGGTGATGCTCACATATGGAAACGATTGATCATCGACAATGTGCCAGTGCAATACATTGAACTTGTTGTATGCCATAGCATCCTGCAAAGAAAAGAATACAACTATGCATGATGATCTTATAATCTCCTTGAAATACTGTATAGTGGGAAACTTCGGCAAGGTTTTTAATTTGGCGAATTTTTAAAATTGCCAAATTTAAAATCCGCCAATATTATTTCATGCACTATCACTCTATGCGGAGGCATTCACAATCGCCAAATTTAAAATCCGACAATGCATTCTGATGACTGTTTCACCAAATTTAATGCTCGCCAAAGTTTCCCGCTATATGGTATACCCCTTTTTTCTCAAGACAATACGAGTGTTAGGCTATGTGCATATCACAAGAATTATGTGTACAACTACCACTGACTTGAAATGAAGTGTCCTACTAGCTCAACTCCTGAACAAATTATAATTCTTACTAGGTGGTCTAAGATGGTTTGCAGGGATTGATAGTGTCTTGATGTGTCGATCATCGTGCCTCGATGGTTGAATCGTGGCTTGTCATTGATCGTCATGTCAGAGATCTTAAACTGTCGACCAAAGATGTACCCAAACATGATTTACAGGAGTAGACATTATATTATCAAATTCACATACCTTCCCATCCTCAGACCTGAATACCAGCTGACTGAATGTTTCAAGGCCTGGTAATAATATATATAACTTTACGATTATCATTAATCTTTACGGTATTTAATTTAACACATCAACCTCTCAGTGCTCCATACACAGAAGTCGCTGACAGCTGTCCACTTGAAGTGGTCAAAGAATCTGTAGAAAAAAACGTTAATTAAATTAAAGTAAAATTTACAGTAGAACTGCTAACAAGATTCATCAGTATTGAGCCCCAGCGTTTCATTTGTACTGGAGACAGTGATGGTGAGCCCTGACAGAGCCTGTGCTGTTGTGGCGTTGGCTGCACTAGGATAGAGAGGTACTGGGCTCTTGAAGATGAGATCAGAGTAGCGGGTGATGGCCTGCTTCAACGTGTCACTGGCAGCGTTAGCTCCCCCTGGGGTGAACTTGAAGCTGCCTGGATCAATGGAGAAGACCTGGCTGCCGACAGTGACAGAGCTGGGCATCGGCCAGAGCAGCTGCGTGCTGATGCTGGGATCCAATGCTCCCGCTGTCAGTGAAGGCAGGAGACAAGCAGCAACGAGTACAAGAAAACAAGCCATCACTTTCATCACTTTGTTTAACAGCCTCGTCGCCAATGAGGGCAGGACTTCATATAGCCAGTGCGCATGCGCAGCCACACCCCCACCACACCTATGCATATAGCGCATGTGTCTTAAGTGCTTGGTAATTAGGTAGGCAGTTCAACACTCCTGTCTAATCTACTCCTGCATGTCCTGGTCTGAAGGAAGTAGCCAGAGTGGGAAGCAGCCTAGCAGAGATGGGGAGAATCGTTGGTGCAATTCGTTTTGGAGTGCAGAGGAGAAGCTTCTTTTCATGTCTCAAGAGGGCCTACCACTGCTCTGCGACGATCTTTAGCCGTGATGGCAACTGCTACAATAAGCCTATCAGTGGCTACGACATGCCAAGGTCTGGAGGGATAGCTACCGTTTTTAGACTACCGTTGGTACAAGACAACTATGCTGAATTAGACGCCTGTTTTATCGGCATCCCAATGGATCACGGGGCCTCAAACCGTTCAGGCACGAGACTGGGGCCTAGGGCGATCCGAAATGAATCTGTCATGATCCGCTCTGTACACATGAATGGAGCCTGCCCATTCGATAGCCTGCAAGTTGCAGACATTGGAGATGTACCAATCATCCCTTATAATCTTCCCCGCTCGACCGACATCACAACAGATTTCTACTGTAAAGTTCTAAAAGCTGGCCCCATTCCTCTAACACTAGGCGGAGATCACACACTCACTTGGCCAATTCTGCGAGCAATTCGTGAGCACCACGGTCGACCTGTAGGACTCGTTCACATCGATGCACACACTGACCTACAAGACAAGATGATGGGTGAAAAGATAGCACATGGGACACCATTTCGGAGAGCACTGGAGGAGGAACTTGTAGATCCAAAGTTCATGGTGCAGATTGGTCTTCGAGGGAGCATCTATGGAGTGGATAGTATCAAAGAAGAGTACAAGTGGGCACAAGAAAAGGTGAAATGTTCAGGCATGATCCTTGTTCACATTTAACTATGCAGATATGTGAGACCATCTAACAAAAAAAATCACTTGAACAGAAATGGTTGATATATGATGTGCTCTTTGTCGTCCCCAGGCCCCTCCCTTCTCCCATACAGGGCTAGGGAGGGGCCTGGGGATGAGGCTAAAATAGTGTTCTCTAAACCACTTATGATTCAATTAACACCACAATATGTTTTCTAGTGGTCATAAGAGAACACCTGCTGTTAATAATTATTGTGCAGGGTGTGCGAATGGTGTTTACTGAGCATTGTTGGCAGAAGTCCCTCTCCCCTCTGATGGATGCAGTGAGGAAGGAGTTTAAGGACATCCCAACTTACATCAGCTTTGACATTGATGCCATTGACCCATGTTTGTGTCCAGGAACAGGTAAAGTATCAGTGCAGTGCATGTCATTGTAATTTTGGCATCAGATTTTGACAATGTGCAAACAATCATGTGACGTAACAGCCTCGAGTGTGCAATTTTAATTTGCATGTGGAGGGGGAGAACCTGGTTCAAGGCTAAGAAAATAACCAACCCACCACAACATACTCCAGCCATACTTAATACAGAATTACTGGGTGCTCTTCCATGCTGCAGGCACTCCAGAGGTGGGAGGTTTGACTACCATACAAGCACTGGAGATAGTCCGAGGGTGCAGAGGACTCAACATTATTGGAGGAGATATAGTGGAGGTACGCCAGATTGTAGCCTAAACTCCATTTCTCAAATAATCCACCAAGACAAAAAAAAAAAAAAAAAAAAATAGCTAAGATGTATGATTTGTGAGCAAAAATCTGTGAAAACGACCCCTTACCACATTATTAGTAGTAGGCCTATTATGCACGTGTGCTTAAGGATGGCCAATATATATTGTGCTTACATGTAGCTACCAATTGCCAACAGATAGGCAGACATTACGCAATGCCGTGATTGTATTCATGGTATTCACATAAACTTCTGCAGGTGAACCCTCTCTATGATCAAAGTGGTGCCACTGCATTGATGGCTGCCAACCTTCTCTTTGAAATGCTCTGCGTGCTCCCTGGAGTCAACTATCGTGACTTCAGCTCTGTCACCAAGAGCACATTTCATTTCTAAACTCCATTTTCTCAAATAATCCACCAAGGCAAAAAAAAACAAAAAAAAAAAAACTGGCTAAGATGGTGTGATTGTTGAAGAGCAGGTCAGACTCTTTGGATCTATTGATCTTTATTAGCTAAAATGTCATCTTACATGCTATGCCATTTTCAAATTTTGTAAAAATATTCATAAATAAAATAATGTCCACTCAGCAAAGTTATGATACATCGTTAAAGTTTCTGTGTAAGTTCTGGTACAGCCTGCAAGAGAAAGAGAGCAGTAGTGATAAATGCGTGAAACATTCGCTCGTCTGTGTGTCTGTCTACCCACTCACCTTAAATAAGTCTTCCACTAGTCCGTAGTCTGCAACTTGAAAGATTGGAGCATCTGGATCCTTATTGACGGCAACAATTACCTGTGCAGAAAAATTAACAGATTCTTATAGTCACCCCACCTCAGAATGGAGAACAAGTTATATATACACTAAATAAGAAAAAAAAACATGAATTAAATAATCTAATTTGTGATCTAGTCTCCTGCACTAATACTATGTTCGATTTGACTGTTTATAGGTCTGGATTTGATAAGGGAGAAATCGAAACGGGTTTCGCAATGGAATGTCAATAACTACTTAAGTAATTTCTTGTGTAGAAGAAATTTTTCCTCAGAAAAAAAACCCATGTGACCTGGATTTGAACTGGTAACCTCCACCTTAATCGGTTGCCTTACCTGATAGACCATGGGAGCTATATACTACACTCGCATAGTGTAATAGGTATTGTTATGCTTAGATATTGATCAACCATATCTTGGTGTTGGAAGCAGCTATGAAGCTGGAACAAAAACCAGAACGTAGCTAACAATGTAATAAAAGCATCTGGTATAATTTTAAAGAAGCTATATAAATGACCCTTCTAAATGTTTTTTCCTAGCTGAAAAACCTGTAATTAATTTTTATAGTATATTCATGGCACATGTAGCTACAAGTGTGTATGCTGGGGGGGGGGGGGGGGGGGGGTGGGGGGGTGGGGTGGGGGATATCTGGATGTATGTAGATGTATGTGGCATTTTTCTGGATGATTTTGATTCTGCTTAGTGTGTCAGTTGCTTATACAAAAAAATGATACTTGATAGTACTCTTAGTTAAGTATGACGCACTGACCTTGCTATCTTTCATTCCGGCCAAGTGCTGAATGGCTCCCGAGATACCAACAGCAATGTAGAGTTCCTGTAGGACATTTAAAACCAGTACTTCAAGCAATTTAAGCCAATAGCGAGTTCATAAGCCGCTGAGATATGACGACCCTGTACCATGTGGATCTGTAACCTACCGGTGCTACAATTTTTCCTGTCTGTCCAACTTGCATATCATTTGGTACAAAGCCAGCATCAACCGCTGCTCTGGATGCACCAACTAGTGAGCGGAATAATATGATAACAATAAGCAGCGACCTTTGTACCAAAGAGGTAGGTTTCAAATTTCCCCTATACCTGCAGCATTCAGCTTGTCAGCAAGATCGTAGAGCAAGGAAAAATTTTCACCATTTTTCATCCCTCTACCTGTAAATGGAGGGACAGATAACGGTAATACTCCCAACTGCTACCAAACAGTCATATAACAATATACAAATCATAAAAGTGTAATGGTGTTTTGGAATAGTTGTTTACATTAAATGTACCTCCAGAGACCACCGCCTTTGCAGCTGTGAGCTCTGGCCTGTCACTCTTACTCAGCTCCTGTCCCACCCACTCGGAGAGGTCATTGCTAGGATCCGTTCCAACTGCAAGAACAACAAAATAAAGCAAAAAATGTGATCCCTATCCAAGGAGCAAGATACACTATTGCTACTGTTGAATCTGTATATGACAAGAACATGGTCAAAAGTAAGCTTGGCACAGAAAATGTAGCTAATACTATACACTGAGTGGTGAGTACTGAATCTTGTGGTCCAGTGGCTTACATGATTCTTCCTTAGCGCTCCCTCCAGTAGCCTCCGAGGCGGGGAAGGCTGTTCCTCTCACTGTGACAAGCTTAACGCTGTCGTTTGATTGGACGGTTTGTACAGCATTCCCAGCGTAGATTGTGCGGATGAACGTGTCCTCTGATTTGATGCCAATGATGTCTGATATCGGTGAAGTATCAAGCTTGGCTGCTACTCTTGGCATTAAGCTCTGTGGTAAGATTCAAAAGAAGAACATCAGCAGGTGTGTATTAACAACTCTAGAGTATCTACACACTGATTTCAGATTTCTGTATAGCAGCATGTACATGTAGCATATAGGAGACTGTCTAGCTGAAAAGTCACTTTCATTAACCCTCGGCGCATGCGCGAGGGTTACGGTAGTCATTCTGTGTGTCTGTGTGTGTGTGTCTGTTACCGCACTAGCGGCTACATACCTTGTTTATACGTTGAAAGCAGGGTACCATTAGGCTTCTCGTGGCGATTTTAACAAATGAAACGTGTGGAATTCTTCGAAAAGGCTTTGTTCAAAAGTTATGGCGACATTTGCTGACCACGACTGCCTTTCTCGCTTTCTGGTGAGCTCTCTGTGAACAGAACGGACAGCGATGGCTTCTTTTCAACAAAACTAGTGTGTAGATCTAGCGATAGCTCCTATAACACGACTGATTAGTCACTGATCAAACTAAAGTAGCAACTATCCTCGAGAGCTTCTTGGCTTGTATCTGCTGACTTGGCACTATGCTGGCACACGTGGCAGGTTGATTACGTAATATCGTGCAATGCACATTCTTGTGGTTTACAGGTTACTAGTCTGTTTAGGAGCAGTGCAGCATGATGATGCCCATGGCTCTCACTGCTCTAATATGCAACTGGAACAATGTCAGATGATTGTCTGCAAGTTTATAGCAGCAGTGCAATAATATATGCATGTGCTTAGGCAACTGCGCCGAGGGTTTCGCACAATAGTGCTTCATTATCTTCAGAAGCGCATGATAGATTGCGCTTCTGTTGTCTTCCAGAGGTACCCAGGTCAAATGAGATGCTCAATTTACCTTTCCAAAGGCACTAGCTCCAGCAATGACATGTGTGAAACTGAACTGTTTTTGGGCGTCAAGGAGTAGTGGAGTCAAAGCTTCAGGTAGCAGGCCCTTGTAGCCGCTGTGCTGGGCCACAAGAAGCTTCGAAATACCTTCAGCTTTTGTCAGCTCTTCAGCAATCTTGGTACAGTTGTCACCAGCTACCAGTGCTGTGATATCACCACCCAGCTGCTTGGCGGCCGAGATGGCGTTGTAGGTGATAGGAATGACGGACTCTCCGTTGTGCTCAACTACCACTAGACTGCTAGCATTCCGACTCAACTGGAAACAGAAATTCATGAAATTGCAAGCCTTAGAAAAACACTGTTACTTACAAATTGTGAAAATCTGGCCGTTCTTAGTATCCCTCTTCTCAGTGCACCTGCCATGTTGAACTATAGCGACGTGATATTATGGCTAGTGAAGTCACACCGTATTTCTATTTAAAGCGCACCACCGACCTTTCTCGCTTGATGCGCTCTATTTAGAGAAAACACGTGTACCTGCCCTCTGTTTAACGTTTCTAGGAAACAGCAATGTGACTGCGCTGCCTGAGATAACTATGAACATATCTCATTTACTGGGAAGGTGAGAAAAAAAAAGCTATCTCGTTAATTACTACGTATTTGGAAAAGTTTGTGAGCGTGCATGTATGGAGCATAGTATGTACATACATTCACGTATAGTAGTGTATTTAATATGTATAGGTCTTCCCAAGCCCAGCTCTCGGGAAATGCTGCAGACATTGCAGACTTTTCCCTGGAGGCTACTGCCCACCGACTGAGGCACTATCGTGACATCCAGTTGCCCGGAATGACAGGGAAAATCCCTTCATTAAAGGAGCTCACACACCCTTCTAAGCTGAACAAAAGGTCCTTTCATAGCATGCTAGTGATACCATATTACAGCTGAATAATCATACTATGGTAGGAAATTCATGCTGTATAGCTGAAAATTTTCATTGGACAAAAATTTTGCCAAGCCCAGCTATCTTTGTATTGCAGAAATATTTGGCAGAATAAATTTTCACCAATGTAGTAAAGGTCACCATATCCTCTATGTAATCATTAACATAGGACAAAAAATTCGTGGATAAAAGTTTCACCAATAAGAGCAGATTGCGAAATTGCAGTCTGCACGAAGGGGTATGGATTTGGCCCGTTTTCTTTACAAGCGCGGGCGCCCCGTCGCCCACGCTCAATTATGATGTCACCAGTAGTGGTTAATCAAGATCAATTAGTATCTCCGGTGCTGTCTATAGAGCTCACTTACCGCATGCGCGATAACTAATTGTTTTGCCGGGAACGGGCTCTGTACCCGCCAGATTCCAGTTCAGAATGAACAAAATCCAATCTTCAAGTCGAATTTTCTTCCTTTCTGCACGGAGTTATACTATCCCAGAGCCATATATTGTAGAGCTGATGGTAAGGTAAGTATACGGAGAGCCAGAGAGGTGGGAGTGGCTTTGCCCAAAAATGTACCAAAATCAAAGTCAGCAGTAAACACAATTTATCAAAAACACGGGTACGAACTTCACCATATAACAACAAAACAATACAGAGTATGAAACTAAGAAATGATTTGTATCTTCATGAAGGCCAGTAGTCTTCATCTGTTCTGTGTTGGAGCTCCTGGCCTCGCTGCTGCAGGAGTAGCCTAGCCATGAAATATCGCTAATTTTTCGATAATCGAGGGTGCTGTATCTCACTGTCTGTATTAAATGAAGGTTATCCAGTCATATATATACTTCTTTGCCTGTTTATCTAACTGTAAGTCTAGCTAAAATGGCTTCAGCTATCTTTGCCCAAAAGTGTACCAAAATCAAAGTTGGGAAAACCGCTAGTTCAGCATTTCACGCTTAAAGTAGGGGGAAGAACGAAAAGTAAGTAAAATACAGTTAGTCATACGAAAATATAATCCTATTGCTTACCTCGAAGCGTTAATCCACCCTTCAGAATCGCTGCAGTGCAGAAAAAAACATGCTAATACTGTAGCTATTCCAAATCTTGCACACTCGCATGGCCAATTTATGATGACGTAATCGCGTAAAGAAATTTATACCCCTTCGTGCAGACTGTTGGTGAAAATTTTCTCCTGGTAAAAATTTCCAGCTATAGGGTTATAGTGACACTACACAATACCTTCACATTTAAATAGTGGCATCACTATACTGAGAGAGTGTGGATGTTATTGTTTGTAGGAGTCACAGTATTAAGATGGGCGGAGAGGGGGTGGAGCAAGAGGAGGAGCCAAGTCGACAGAGGCGTCGGTTTGACAATGCAGAGGTCAAGGGATACCTAGCTGGTCTTAAACGAAAGCAACTGTTGCTACGTCAAGATAGGTATGTTTAAATTACGTTTGTTATCTCAAACTTATGTCTATCTTACAGTACATTCATCCTTTAGTTCCTACCTCTGTTGTGCCCCGTAAACTTTTTATGCTACTTTATATGCAAAATATTTTTCAGATGATCAATTTTCTTATATAGTCTGTGTCCTAGCCTGGCAGTCGCTTACATGTAGCTAAAAGTACTGGCATAGCCTTATACACAGCGAATTTGAAAAAAGTCACTATTTATTATTCTTGAATCATGATGTATGTCAGTTGTACGCCCTCCAGCTTTTGCATACAGCTAGCCTAGTAGGTCAGGATTAGCAGGAAATCATTGCCAGGGGCGTACAACTCTTGAAAGAGAAGATAGCAAAGTAAAAGCAAAAGTACTAGCATAGCATTGTTTAATTTTGGAAATTTAATTCATTAATTGTAAATCTATTACAGTAACCTCCAGGAGGTGCCTGGTTCTCCCCTCCTCCCTCTACATCCCTCCTCCTGCTCCTCCCTGACTGGCTTCAGAGACAGCAGCGAAGTGAGTGGAGAAGATCTATCCCTCCATGACAACACACTCGTACTAGAGGATCACCCTGTCCCTACCAAGGAACTCTTTTCAGCTACGAGAGAGGACACTAAAAGAGGAAGCCATGGTGATAGCTTTCCTGTCCCCCAATTTCATCATCGACCATTCTCTATCATTTCCGAACTTGACCCCGGTCTTCAGCACTTACTGGGAGGCACAGTGTCCCCAGCTGTGGCCAGTACACCCAGCCCCACAACCAACAGATCTCTAGCTTCTAGTCCACCTGTAGAGCAGCTACATAGACCTCTTCGTGCCAGTGAGGAGGAGGTGATTGGTGTTATTCGTGGTGGTGATGGGCAGGAGGAGTCTCCTGGAGCCACTACTATTGGCATGGGTGGAGGTGATGATCAAGAAGACTTCAATGAAATGGTATAGTGTATTTATCATTGATGTATTCAGAATGGCATTTTCGAGGGGGGGGGATGGGTGTCCTATGTGTAGGCTACTGTAATGGATGAATTCTTCTATCTACATTCACAAGTATAGACGGCCATATTAAATGCATGTATTGCACCATGATCAGATGTTCTTATTTCCCCCATCCAAAAAAGCAAGCATCAGTTAACATGCAATGCTTTGTTTAAGAAGCTAAAATCATGTATAGTTGTGTGTTTTTTAACCCTTTTCTCTAATGGCCAATTTGTATAGACCGTTATGCTACGCTTATACAACCACCTATGCCCTAACTTCTTTGAATAGAGAACTGAGTATCATCTCTTGATTTCATCTCCTGTTGTTTTTTCTCCTGCTGGTTTTTTTCTTAGTCCTATGTATGGCACATTGAAAACGGTCTCTACCCCCTGTTATGTTTCTAAGACAAGCAAATCGCTAAATCATTTCGAATTTTGATTGTTGCCTAGACGTGTAAGCTAACAAAAGCAAAGTAATGTATCATTAGGGTACCATTATGAAAACATGTAGAAGACTGCTGACACACAGTCTTGGTAAAGATAATAAACCAAGTGAGGTTACTAGGAACTTGGATGCCTTAGTTTCCTACCTAGATCCTCCTATAACATGTCCCAGTTTTGTCTTTGCTCACTTAGATAATCACAATATCCTCTGCTACACGGTCTTGATGTTAACACTGTGATAGGGATGATAAATTGAGTAAGATCACTTGGAGGAACTGAAATGCCCTAGTTTCCTACCCAGATGTGTTTTTGTTTTTTTTCCCCTTACTTAGTTACAATATTGTCCTCTCATTCTAGTCTGGAACTGTCTTTGGGGCTATTACAGCTATGTGCTGAATAAACAAATCATTGTCTTTGATCTCCCAGAATTCCAATCTAACCGCAGCTTCTACAGTCCTGTTTACTCAGCACTGTCTGCCTGATATTGATATGCCTCATGAGCTAAGTATGTGTTGAGCATGTGGTTCCTAATGTCTATGTAAACCACCAAATTAACACTGGTGTCTGATTTCCTTTACCTAATTCCAAGCCATAAAAAGACAAAAAATGGTTTTTCCAAATTTCCTCAATTTCCCTGGTAACTGACCCACACATAAAACATCACAGAAATGTAGAATATGTCGGTACAGAGAATGACCCACCTATTGTATCGTGGTACTCATTTGGGAATTTGTGTGCGTAACTAACTAGCTTGCTTACGTTCCGATTAGATAGCTGACCCGTGGGGCACTGTTTGCTATGAATTTCTGACAATTAATTCATCATACGCTATAAAAATTCCATCTGTAAAAAAATTGATTCCAGGAAATAAAGTGGGAGCAATAATAAACTGTCATTCCTCTCTGATATTGTTTCCCAGGCCTTCTCTCTCCTTTTTTTATTTGAAAATTGGCATGTTGCAGAGCCTGGTTTATTGTCGCTTACCAAATGTGTGGAATCAACTCTGTCAGAAGGCTCATAGCACGAAGGAATTTGGACCTTACCCTCAGAAATGTGCTGGCACCAAGTATACACATACTTATATCATGATACCATACATTTCTGTGACTTCCATTTTGCTATAAAATTTCAGTGCCAATGTGCTGACAAGAGTAGATTAAGACTTTATCTTTATATTATTGTACGCTCCCATAGTTTCACATCTGCACCTTCCTTATATATCTTGGAGCTGCTGTAGTTGGGTTAATAGAATTAGTAGTTGCGCAAATACAACACGACAAGAAACGTGTGAAGGAGGGGGAGGAATATGTGTGTGGCATCATTAGTCAAGTCCCCAAACTATTTGCTGAAGTGGCATAATTGCATCATCATTAATTATTTATTATGATGTCATAATACTATTATATGCACGATTGACTATGGTTGCGTTGTGTCAGTTGTTTACTGCTGTTATGTCTCAGTATCGCTGCACGTTGCAGCCTGTGAGCTGAGTTTTGTCTTCATCATTAGATTTGGCTGACATTGCACAGTATTTCACTATAGAAGTGTCAGGGTGGGATGAGATGCTCGTATGACTTATCCAATTTTAACGGTCATAGGTTTCCTAATTATGTCTCTCATTGGAGGGTTTCCTCGAGACATTTCCTTTCCACTTGTAACAATAACATGTGGTGATGTTACTTTCCCTATAGAGTTAAGGTAATTAGTAACTGCTCGCTCTGGTAAACAGTCGAGTTGACTGTTTTTGTTGACTTAGCTCTGGTTGTCTCAACATTATGCTAATGGCACATCAAGTTTGGTTTACTTGAGGGTATGAGATTAAACTCTTTGTTTATGTTTTTGTAAATAACCATATACAGGAAGATGCCCTCTGTGCTGTGTTAATAAGTTATTCTCTCTCTCTCTCTCTCTCTCTCTCTAGCCCATTCTACCTAGTTTCAGCAGTCAAAGACCTCTCCACACCTCTCCAACTCTCCCCTATGTCCTACCCAACGATTCTCCCCCTCCCTCTCTTTCCCTCCTTCTCTCCCAAGCATTCAGCAGTCACAATCAATCCATGGCCACCACCTACCCTTCACAAAGAACCACCTCAAATCTTCGATCTGATACTAGAGATACTCATGGTGAATGGTTCAATGCTACCACCTTCAGTATGTCTCACTACTACCCCAGAGAGGAATAAGGTATTCCGTAAACCTAGCCATGCTCTATATCCATAATTACATTGTCTGTCCAGTTATTCGGTAACGTATTGTTCATCATGTATTCACCCTGTGATAAGTCACAAGTGATCTTTAATCATTGGTTCAGTTTTATTGTGTTATAATCACTTCTTCATCTCATGGTTTATGTTCATATTCACGTACTATCTCAGGGCTAATCACTATCAAAATACTATATTGTGTGTTTGCGCATTGCGCATAATGAAGCAACAATGAATTTTTGTGAATTGCATGTGGGAGGGGCTGGTCACCTGCATGTTTTTCATGTTGCCACAGTATAACCGACAACTGCTGTAGGTACAGGGCGATCAAATTTCAAGTTTATATAAAACACCGTTCGTCTTCTCCGTAAGCGAAGAAGCCAAAATCCTTGGTATCCAACTACATAGCTAGCTAATGCATAAAGAAATATCTTGTCGAAAGAGTCCGACATGAAGTCACTGCGCTGGTTTGCGGTCACCATAACAGCTGCTCTGATCTCTATCGCGGTGGCAGCTGCTCAAGAAGAGATACTCCAGCGAAAGTAAGTCATAAATATAGAGCTACGCACACACTATGAGTGAGCCATAAGCGAGAAACACCGCTTTATTTTAGATTTCAGACCACTGCGTTGCACTGTGTATAATGTTTTTCGCAGATCTAAATGTACACATTTTCTTTCACTACACATATACACTATTTTTTGTAGGCTCTTGGTTGATTACCCTGAAGCACTTTGCAACGACTTTAGCCCCGCCGCCTACTACAAGTCGTCAAAGGTATCAACGTCAGACGACTGGATCATCTTTTTTGAAGGAGGTGGAGGGTGCTCTTCACTGCAAGAGTGCAACCAGAGATGGGAAAAAGGTAGAATTGAAATGATGGTTAATCCTCTCATGTCCTCCCATCCCTATCCTCTTACTGTCACTGGAAGCGACCTTCTTTCCAGCAATCCAGAAGAGAACCCTCTTTTTTTCAACTATACTCACGTCCTGGTACCATACTGTTCTCAGGATGCGTTTCTGGCAAATCGTTCAAATCCGATACGAACGGATTTTTCCTTTAACTCCACTGAGGGTGCAGACAATTTCGTGTACAAAGGCAGAGAGATATTTTACTCCGTCATTAAGGATCTCTTGGTAAATCGTCATATGGACAGAGCCAAGAGAATTGTTCTCGCCGGCACTAGTGCGGGAGGAATAGGAATACTAAATCACCTCAAGTGGGTGCAGAATATACTCAACACAACAATCCAAGGTCCACAGCCTGAGCTGTTTGTGATCATTGATTCATCGTGGTTCATCACCTTCAACGGAAATCATGCTGTCAACTGGACTAATGAAAATATTCCACTGATATTCGATCTACCTGAGGCGTGCCGTGATCTCTCTCTCGGCTTCTCCTGTTGCACTTCACCAGCCTGTCTCTTCACTAGTACTCGGGGCTACCTGCCTGATAAATTACCTCCCATCTTTGCCATCTCGAGCATTTACGATATCTTCACCTTGGACACCCCACTGCAAGATGCAATTGTAAGGTTCGGATATGCAAACGATCAAGTTTTCTTGAGGATTTTCAATAGCTATGGGTCAATCATGAACACAACCTTTGTTCAGAGCTACAGCAGTGTCAGTCCACACCTCTCATTCTTCACACCCTCCTGCACCCAGCATGTCTATTTTGCCACTTCCAACCTGTGGGATGGAGGTGGAATACTGAACATGACAGTTAAAGGTGAGTTCACACTTGGGGGTGGCCTTTTCACACTGACAGACCCCATTCAGAGTGGTCACTGGAATTACGTGAAGATCAATCACAATGGCAGTAAGATCTCCCTTCATGAAGCTTTACAGGAGTGGTATTCTAATCCAACTACACCTCGTTTCTACGGCAGTACCTGCAACGGCCCTGTATGTGGCCAGTGCCTCAGTGAGATCAGCATTCAGCCAGTTCATGATCTCTGGGTAACGTGGATCAACATCGCCATCTTAGTCTTATCAGGCCTTATGACCCTCATTCCCCTCTCCATCAAAACCCTTGGCTACCTTTACATGAAGTACATGCTCTACTATCAACGGCTCTACGCCTATAAGATCAAGGTAGGAGAAACAAGGAACAAGCCACACTTTCCAAGAGTTACCTACCCAGTCAGTGTGTCCTGTGTCGAGCTCAGCTACAAAATTGACAACATCAGCACTCAAAAGAGTGGAGAGGAACAAAATCCATCACTGGAACAGACACCAGACCTTCCAAGGGGGCAGTATGGGCTCTATGCTTTCGTGGAGGTGTTTCTTCCCTTCTTCAAAAAGTGCTACCACAAATGTGCATACAGGATAAACCCACAGGGGTATGACAACCTGAACAGCAGTTGTGGGAGCAGCAACTTTGCTGGAAGATTCAGACAAGATTCTGGGATTTCTTCCTCTGCAAACGGAAGAATGACTTCAACTCCGATGTCAATGAGCTGTGACAGTCTTGCAACGATAGATTCCCAAGACAACATCTTGGGACCGCCATCCAGGGGAATTGAAGAAGCTGGAATTGGTGCAAACGGAGAGCCACAGAGAACTAGCATACCAAATCGTTCATCAAGGTCCCATAGAAGAAAGAAGACTATCTTGAACCATGTCAATATGTATGTCAATCCTGGTGAGCTAGTGGCCATTATGGGACCTTCTGGATCAGGAAAGACCACACTTCTTGATGTGCTTCTTGGAAGACGCACAGCTGGAGATAAGGGGGTGAGTTGAATGTGCATGCATGGTGATTCATACAGAGGGTGGGGTGCCATGGAATTTCCTGCCTCTAGCTCAAGTCCTCCCCCCCCCCTCCCTTCAAGCTTTGTATTACTTTCCACCACAAGACGCATCAGATTTTTCCATCTCATTAGTTGCCTCTTAAAAACTACCACTCTGTATGAAGTCCCGGGCACATGTCATTACCTTAAATGGCTTGTTTATCCATTGGTCGCATGTTAAATTTTTAAGCGCTATTCAAACTTGCAAAAACTACCAGCTAGGAACCTTGTGGTATGATTGATATGTTATGGTATAACTGTAATAATATTCTGTATACCCCCTATAGATGATAAGGAGAGACGTTTGATAGCATTTAGGTAGAGTAAATGTTGATACTATTTGTTTGTGCGGAAAGGGGTTGGTGGGCACTTGTATGTATAAATATTGAGCAATAGGTGAAATTCCAATGCCACTTTGCCGTGAATCCGCTGAAATGCACATGTGGTGGGGCTCGCATTTGCACTTCACTCTTGGTCAGGTACAAGTACATGCACATGTACATGCACATGTACATGTATATGTACATGTCATTGTATGAGTGTTTGTATATTGGGCTTCAAACTCTAACAGACCTAAATTCCCTTCACATGAGAGTGCTCTGACCACATCCTGATGTTATTGTTAGGACAGGAGGTGCTTGTGGGGTCTGTTGAATAACTGTGGTTTTTACGGTACAATGAGCTAGGAGGAAATGATGCTAAGGGCAAGCATGCATCTACCAATCCAGGCTTAATTATGTTATGTGTCCCTTCCCTCTCAAGTGTGTAACTGTACAAACATCTGGAGGTGGGTGCGACTTGAAAAGAGGTCATTGCTAGCTACGTAGCTAGCTAGCTATCCTATGATACAAGCTTCCTCTGGTATGCACAAAGCACATGCCTCACAAGACACCGTTAAAATAATAAAGACAGGACGTTAGCTAAGGGGGTGGCAAACCATGGTAGCTATGAAATACCAGTGCATGCGTGCGTGTGGTAGCGTGTCCAGAGCCAATGTAGTAGCTTTGTTATGCCTTGTGTGCCAACGGCAAATTTACTAGCGTATAATAGTATAATTATGATGCTTAGATTTTTCCCTATTCTCTCGGAAGTGGAAAGGTTATGTGTAGGCCATAGTGAAATTGAGAGACTTTTGATGCTTCACCCACTACTGAACTTGGGGTGAGAGTGTGCTGACTAAGTAGCAGATGGGTAACCCCAATCCACTTTGTTGGGTCTCATTACTGCAGCATAATGTTAATTGTTTTGTTATGCTTCCTGTACAAACATAATAAAGGCTATTCAGTGGCAGGGACAATTTTGTCAGGGAAGAACACATTCATGCAAGGGAATATGTTTTCTGTACTTGTGTGTGCATATCACGAAAACGCCAAGCCAACAAGTAGCAGCCTGCTAGGTAGGTACATCCCTCACACACGTCCACGTAACTTAATCTATTGATTTTGATGTCACACGTAAATAAAAGCCATTTTCCTATTGCAAGCTTAAGCTTCTTTCCCTGGCCGGGCCCCCCAATTAGGAGAGTTAGCAAACACTGATATTGGGTGTTTCATCCGGACTCGCCATAATGAACTGTCCTAATTGACAGCCATAGAGAGCCTGATCTAATAAACTTGTCTGGGTTGCTGTCGGCAGTGAATGCCAAGCTCGCTGTAAAAATAATTTAATTTTAATGCTTTTTTGTCGTCATTGTTTTGGTGTGTTAAGTCTAGCTTTCCTTGTGAAGCTCGGCTTTGATCCATGCCTCCTACATTACATGGGTGGCTGTGTGTGCACACGTTTACATATGCAGACACACACACACTACAGCGATGCAGTATAGTCATGGTGTGGTGTAGTAGGGCCTGTGTGTGTATGTACATTACCACCGAAAATTGGCTTAATGAATTCCAAACTACACAAATATTCTGCTGCTTCTAAAGATCATTGCCTTTAGCTCTTAGATCAACATACACAGACTTATAGCTAGCTGGGCACAAACAGACTGCACGCACACACACACACATGCACACTCACACATAGAGACAAATATCAACTGTTAGTTAGACTAATCTAGTGTAATCGCTGTTGTGGAAGAATTCCTGGTAGCTGATTACTTCCCCTCGTGTAATAAATATTGCCATGATTGGGAAGTAATGTCTAATGGCTTCACTCAATATGGCTTGTCTGAGTTCTCCTGTTCCCACACAACAGTGCAATGCATGGTGTATACTCCTTATTGTTAGGGTAAAACTATCAGCATGTGTACCCAGTTTAAGTTTCCCAGATGGGAGTATTGTGTTGATAAACCACAATATCACTTGTTATAATGTAACTCAAAAAACCTCGTGTTTATATTAAATTTTGGTAAACAAGTTTGGAAGTGGGAGTATTTTAGTGTCCACAATGGAGTATCTCATCAATCACTGATCTGTTTTCGTCACATAATAGCCCATATTATGCTCAACACCAAACACAGCTGCTGTGATCTAGTATCTATTAGTATCCAATTGTGGCCCTAAACATTTCCACAATGCCATTTAAAGAGGATTAGGTGGTATCTGTGTTTCCTCGCTTCACTAAACACCTGTGGCTACGTGCCATGGGAACACTGGACATGTGTGGGGTTTCTTCTGTGATGTCATAAGTACTTGACAATTATGTTTGCAAACACTTCTTGACAATAGCTGGATGATATTTCATCAATCTCTCTCTCTCTCTCTCTCTTTTCCCCTCCATCCCCACACATACATACATACATTCATTGTAGGGTGAAATTTTCATAAATGGCCTACCACTATCAAAAATGCGAGAATGGTTCGTAGTCAACACTGGCTATGTTCGTCAGCTGGCCACCTCCTTCTACAATGAGCTAACTGTCCGCGAAAACCTTCTCTTCTCCATGAATATGCAAGCTCAGCGAAAGGACTCTCTCAGCACCAAGCTGAAGCGTGTTGAACAGGTCATCCGTGAGATGGGTCTTGAGGAGCAGGCTGATATTGTCGTGGGAGATGGAATTGGTCTTGGCCTCAGTGGAGGACAGGTAGGAATGGGGAATGGGGAATGGGGAATGGAGTATGTACTTAATATAATGTGCAATGTACTGTGAAACTATGTCTCATTGGACATATGTGTTTGAATGCTTAGTTATGAATACTCAGAGAGAATTGACACTTTGTGAGTAAACTCAGCCAGCAAGCAGTGATAAAAATGCAAGTTTATGAACTCTTTGGAAAAGCTTGTACACATTCTGTGCTAATTTTAGCATGCCATTGTGATCCTAGTTTACTTTTGATGAACCTCTGAGCCCTCTAAAAATAAAAAAAAATCTTTCAGACTTGGTGTTCAAAACACAGCATAACTGCAATGTCTAGTGCTCTCGTTTACTTTCTGTTGACCTGAGACACTGGGTGCATAAGGAATGAGAAACCTTTCATACATGGACTGTGATGACAGCTGCACATAATCCATCAACACTGCAAGCCTCTCTCTGTAGCACAAACCACAACAAAACATACTAAAGTATACCCTTGCTTTTAGTCACATGCAGTGTAAGCATGTTTGGATAAACAGCCATATAGTGTACATTAGCTCAGGTAATGAGGCAGACCATGGTTAGTGCATAAGCCTAGCACATGTTGACTACATTTTATAACTTGAATAATGATGTTGAAAAAAGTGTAATTTAGACTTAAATACACCGATTTGGCAAATGTTAACCCCAATCTATGCACATTTGGAAAACAACCTCTGTGTACATTGCTCTTAAGCATGCCTAGTTAACTCATCCTGACTGTAATTATGTGCATACTCGCAGCTGTTTTGTACACGGAACCTCAGCCCATAGATTCATGCATGCATGTGTCCCATGCCCACAAACTACTGCTTTAACAAATGCTTATACAGTCAGTGGACTTGGCTACTGCCAGAGCCAGTATCAGTATGCATGTCTATCATGCCTTAAGTAAGCATATTCATCCGTTTTGTGTTTAGCAAATGTGGTGAGCAAATGTGGTGAGATGGGATTGGAATCATTGGTTTACATGTGGGCTCATCAACAGTCACTGTACATGTTGTAAGCTGGGGCAGATGAGCATATTCACTAGGTACTTGATCTAGATATAGATAAACTGTGGAATCAAACTATTGGAAACTCAAATGTACATAATTGAGAAGGCAAGCATAATCTGTTATCAATAGTGGAACCCCTCTTGGTGCTACTAAGAAAAGCTAAACCTTATAGAAAATTTAATGGCCAGCATGCAACCAGAGGTTTCACTATACCTGTTACCGTGGCTACTTTCTGTGTTAAATTCTACTGTCTAGATATGTCTGATGAATCTAGTTGTTCTCACTCTTCACGCCAACCTAACACACAAGCAAGGTGTTATTATGACTCACTGAACTCTGTCCGATGTGGGAAGAGTATTTAGGATCCTGCTGTCAGTGGTTAGCCATGCTCAATCATCCATACATGGCCGTGGGTTAAGACACTTGTATAGCTGTGTATGTGTGTAGCCAGGCTGGTGGGGTGGCTCATGGCAGCAAAGGTTCCTGTTTGATCGCTAGTGACAACATGTAGTCAAACTCATGTACAACATGCGCTTAGTGACCACACATAGTCAAACAGATCCACAAATCTATTATTATGTATGATTAGTGTCATTTTGCTACATGTACGTGTGCATGTGACTCCCACATAGCGTGTTCTGGGACATTGGACACGTCTGCATTCATGGCATAGCTTCGTAGTCGGTTCTCTCACGCAATTTGACAGACTCGCAGTTCGTCTTGTAAGGTCAGTGTCCAATAATAGAACAACCATGCAGCCAAAGATGCTGAGAATGCTATACTAGCTTGTATCACCCAGCTTTGTGTTGAGTTTGTCAGTTGGTTATGCATTCCTGCCTCTGAAACTCTAGAGCATGTCTGGCATTGTTTGCATGGAGTAGGCCGCTTCAGAGTTTGCAAATAACTCTCCTTTTGGGTCTGCAGGTTCTCAAGCGTAATTCAATAGTGTATGCAGAATGGTTGACATATCACACATGCTTGTATCAATTAAGCTTGTGTGTGATTTGATCACACTACTCTCTCCCAGTGAAAAAAGGCAGTTGTAAAGTATGCCACGTCAGGGTTGTATTCTAAGTGGCTATTACATATGTATACATCCAGTGACTTTCTCTTAATTGACAAAATTGGGTTAAAATTGGGAGAGATTTCTGGCATGGAAGACAACAAAAAGGGTCTTAATTGTGAAGACTCACACGGTCATAAGTTTCTAAGAACAGTTATGGGGATGCACGGCGGTGGAAATTGTCCACAGCTCATCGTGACATGGTATGGCAACAACAGAGAATCATATTTCATGATATCAATCTTAGTATCTGTTTGCATATGGTCATGTATGATCATGAAAACTGTGAAATAACAAAGTTCAGAGAGAGCAATATGCACACATAATCCACTCCTTCTACACAATTCTCATTGTGCTTTTCTCCTTCCTTTCTTCCTTCCCTCTGTCTACAGCGCAAAAGGCTTGCCATTGCTGTCCAGCTGTTGAGTATGCCCAGTATCCTGTTTCTGGATGAACCAACTTCAGGTATGTACATTTGTGTACATGTATGTGCTACACACATCTGTCATGCATGCATCCATGTTTTCAAACAGTATAGCAGAATAACCCTGCATGCCCCTCTAAATTTCAATGTTGCACCCTGAAATGCCCGTGGGATGAATTCACAAGGCTAATACCAATAATAGACACAATAGGGTTTAGCTATGCTGTATGTTTTCATGTCCTTTGTAATAAGGTTGTCATGTATGAGTGTGTAGCTTATCCAATCCACGTACGTGACCCTTTGTTCTTCTCTCCGACAGGTCTTGACTCTGCCTCATCTCTGGAAATCCTCAAGAGCCTCCAAGAGATGGCAGGAACAGGAAGGGCAGTGGTTGTGACCATCCATCAGCCAAGAAGTGAGATATTCCATGCCTTTGACAAAATACTTCTGCTCTGTAAGGGACAAGTGGCTTTCTTTGGCTCACCTGTCAAAGTCTGGGAGTTCTTTCGCAAAGCTCTCATCATGGAGAAAGAACTAGAGGTATGCCATACTATTTTAGTCATGCCATTGAATATACATGAAATGAAGTAGTAGTAGCCAACTAGCTTTGCAGCTGCCAACTGGTTGCTAAGCAGCTGTTTCATTGTGTGTATGTTTGCAGGAGGATGCTATCCAGGTCCAAGACTTGGTGCTTGACTTGCTGAAGGAGAAGCAGTCCCAGAAACAGGTGTTGAGGTCCTACAAAGATAGTCAAGAGCCACTCAAGGTTAAGAATGCTGTCATGGATGGAAGAGATGACACTGATGCCTCTTCTCCTCCAGCTTACAGGTGTGTGTATAGGGTGTGTGTATAGGGTGTGTGTATACATGTATGCATGTATGGGGTGTGTGGACTTGTATCATCATTTTAACTATTATACTCCTGTTTTTAATATTATTATCAAACACACACATTGCAGTCGTCACCCTGGAATTTGGCATCGATTTGTGTCACTAGAGGCCAGAGCTTCACTCAGGCAGAATCTCTTCACCATCATATACCTACCCATTGTCTACACAGTATTTGGCCTGATTCTTGGTAAGTGCTCTTTTTCATTGTAGCTCACGTGATGCTTATACGCTTGGCCTATTTTTAATAATGTCTTATTTTCTTAAACAGGTACAACATATCTAAACACACAGGATGCTCTCCAGATTATGTCCGTCACCTGTCTCCTGAGTTGTTCCAGCTCTCTCTTCATGAGCTCCATCATCATGAGCCTGCTCATTCAGCCGCTGAAACTATTTGCCCTCGAACACTCGGACGGAATTGCTAACCCTCACGAACTAATCCTTCAGGTCTTCATCCGAATGAGTGCTGTGTGCACGTTTCCTTTGGCAGTCTGTGGTACTCTCGTGTTTGTACTTGTCTACCCAACCTACTCCCCAAATGTGTACTTTCTTGTTCTTCTTGCCTTTCTGCTGGTGAACCAGGTGTGGCTCTCGATATTCATTGTTCTTACGGTCCTTGCTCCAAGCCAGGCTCATCGTCTCTGTCCTGTTTTTGCTGCCATCGGCGGATTCTGTTGTGGCTTCATCGTCCCCAAACCTCTCATGCCTGTTTACTACCAATGGATCTTCTACATCAATCCTTCGTTCTACGCCTACTCCGCTACCACTGTGACCATCCTGGAACGTGCAGACTTGGAATGCAAACGCGAATCACCACTCGAGTGCTTCCGCAATTCCGGCATTGCAATTTTGGAAAGGTTTGGAATCTCAGATGTCAATCCAATTGAGAATCTCGTCTACCTCATCATCATGGTGGTTGGGTTTGTGACCATTGGCATCATCATTCTCTTTCTGAAGTCTAACTTTCCTATCATCAAGGAGAGTCTAGCGGAGACCTGCTGCATGGCTGCAAGAAGAAGGAAGAAGTGAGTTTTAATTAAGTCTAGCATATTTTCCTGCATTACTGCTTGATTAAATTATACCTTCCTCGTACATGTAGTTGTTAGATTATCCTTAATTGGTGAGATATCAATTACATCACAACTTCAGAAATTCTTATGGTTATAGCCTCCCTAATTTCGTTTATCCTG
The DNA here is from genome assembly GCA_964291365.2 of Stappiaceae bacterium. Classification (GTDB taxonomy): domain Bacteria; phylum Pseudomonadota; class Alphaproteobacteria; order Rhizobiales; family Stappiaceae; genus JBDWFY01. The sequence continues at coordinate 38,219 of OZ219959.1, read as the reverse complement.
GACCCTGTTATTGAGATTGTTCAATTAAACTCGGATTTTGGTTATAATTCCACAAATCTCCCCCAGTCATTTAGTGATTCTCAAAACTATCCTGTTTATGTACTTACACTTTATCATTCCTGTCATTCAGGGCAAAGGTGGGAGCTGTTGTTGAAGACGCCAAAGAAGTAGAAGCCACAGACTCGGATCCAGCAATTTTAAGATCATTCCGAGTGAAGAATGGTCATGTACTCAGTGTGCCCACAAGGAGAAGGTCGCATCAAGAACAGCAAGCCATGTTGTCTGGCTCAGAAGGCTTCCTCCTCGATCAAGGAAGACACGAGGTATTCCACGACTTTATTCGTCCCACTGAGCGAGAGAATCGATATCACTCTGCAGATGAAGATCAGCCTGAAAATGGTGGGATTGACTTTCGTAGCAGTGTCCACTTCAACCTACCTCCTTCACGCCTCTCGTCAGAGCACAGTGAAGCCCACACGCCTGGTGCCAATAGCGAGGGTGTCCAGGTGATAACCATGGAAGAGGAAGAAGATGAAGAAAGAAGAAGATTCCAGGCTCACAAGAAGTGGAATGAGAGACGACGTCAGATCGAGGCCGAATTCCAGAGGTTGAGGCACTTTTCAATCCAACAACAGCGAGCAGGAAGAATGAGACACAGTGTGTCATTTGGCGATGACCTTGAGATCCAAGTAGCTTGTGGAACTGAATTTGTCAGAACTGGTTCGAATGGATCCAAGACAAGAAACTTTTCCACAACCACAGGTGGTCCTGACTCTGGACTTCCAGCAAGATCAACTGGTGCTCCGTTTGCACTCACTCGCAATGGTGCTCCTGTGATGCACCAGCTGGAGAGAAGCCGCAGTATGCCAGTCCACTATCCTGACAAAGAAGGGCTCACTCAGCACCAGCCAACACTCGAGACGTATGCAGAAGAGGACGAGGAAGAAGATGATGATGTATTCGATGACAATATACTGATGGGTCTTCCTCCCAAAGACATTCCTTGCAGAGAAATGTCCTCTTCGTCCGATCAACTGCCAAATTTGAACATGGATGATATTCCCTATGTGGATGTGCACGATCAAAATGAATCACACCCAAGTGAGTCTGGAAGACGGCACAGTCAGCAGAGAGGTTATGTCTCCCCTTCGGCTGTTAGACGGGGATCGAAAGGTCGAGAGCAGGTGGCAGTACCAGAGTACATTAGGCAAGTCTCAGCAACAGAGCATGCTCACAGCCAGGACAGTTCTAGTAGAAGAGGATTAAAGGGTAAGCGTCTCCAGGTGAGACAAGAATTGGTACACTTCCAAGATGATGCTTATCCTCAGCCTGCCTCGAGAGAGGAAGGACAAGGACAGAGTAGTCAAGGTAGCTCTAGAAAAGGAGGCTTTTCTCATGAGAGTTTTGTATAGTTTTATTTTATGTTGTGTGTATGTCCAACATTATTATATTTGTACATCAAGATTGTATCATTTTTCATTGAGTGGTTAATAGATTTGACGACACTGTACCACACATAATATTAAGTGCATAGTTATACTTCAATCTAATTATTCGAATTGGGGGGCGTGGTTTAAATTTGACGCTAGCCATGGCGGCTAAATCGATCAAGCCTGTGAGCATCAACGAAGCGGTGCTTAATGATCTTGCCAGGTATGATAATCTAGATCTAGCACTGTGTATAGGTCTAAATATTAAAATTTGGTAGCACTAGACCAAAACTAATGCACCTGTCAATGTGTACCCCCACTATCCCCCTCCGGGCTGCCCGAGGTAAGACCAGGGGATTTGACATCTTTCTCATCAAATACCTCTATCTAGGGGCCGAGTTCTTGATCAAATTCCCCTACTTTCGAGATTCTACAGTAAACATTAGCACTGACCAATGGCTATCAAATCATTTACAGACTTGACTTAAGCCAAAACAGGTCGAAGGAGGTCATGTCAAATGCTCCACCCTGGGGGAAGGGCCTCTCATCGGTCCCCTTGTCAAAGCCCCTCATCGGCCTGGGAGGGGGATAGTGGGGGATTAGATTGACAAGGTGCATAAGATTTCCTACATGTCCTGTGTACCAGAACGTGATATTTCCTCACATTTCCTACACACATCTGGCAGAAGATAAAGCGAAATCTTGCCCTATCCTACAGATTTCCTACATGTATGAAATCCAAATTTTTGTCTAGTGTAGGGTATGCAGTTAGTATCGTCTCCAAGACCTGATCAACTCAGTCAACTATCTATCATTGGTGTGCCTGGCACACACCACACACCTTCTATCTTTCTCTCTCTCTCACTCACTCATACACACACACACACACACACACACACACACACACACACACACACACTCACTTATACACACTCATACACACTCATACACACACACACACTCATACACGTACACCTACCAACAACAGTCGGTTCCTTCTCAACATTCCAAAGGAGGACCAAGATGACCCCATGAAACTCTGCACACACATTGAGCTGGCTTACTGGTTCTACCTTGATCTTATCCGACCAGAGAACTCCTCTCTCCCAGGATGCAATATGAAGGAGTTTATGGCAGCCAGTATCCTTTGAGCAACTGTTTAGCTTGCTGTTTCAAGCACACTAAATTTTCATGTATTCCACATTTTTCATCTGGTATAGAGAGCACCTAAGAACTATAAAAGTTGTAGCTCTATAGACTCACGTGCTCTTGGGGTAGAAGTTATATCATTGTCAACTATAATAGCCTTCAGATGCACCTGTGTGACATAATTGACAAGGGGGGGGACACTGCATAGGCGACTGTTACTCCCACCTGCGACCGGGGTCAAAGTGAGGTCAAGCAGTCAAAGCAAAATTTTGAAGCTGGTCAAGCGGTCAAGCTAGGAATCAGAGGCCGCTTAAGAACGGTCAAAGTCTCTCCAGGCGATAGATGGACATGGTTAATGCTGGATAGTCAAGGGTCAAAGCCAGATTTTCGGTGTGGTCAAGGGGTCAAGCATGAAAATTTGTTGGGTCAAGATCTTGACCCTGGTTGCAGGTGGTAGTACAGGCGCGTATGTAGTGTTCCCCCCCCCCCTTGATTGGCCTCACTAGCTATAGGATCTGGGAATGAGATGCAAAGAAATTGTTGCTTCTTGTAGGCTATTTTTTCCTTGACTCACCTCGTCCCTGACAGTTTTCAAGCACTGTCCTTTCTTGGTAAAGGACTCGGTGATGGTCGACCTGGATAATTATGTTGCCCAGTGGAAGGCTCACAAATACAAGAAGCCAGTGAGAGGTGGCATCATTCTCAACCAGGACTGGACCAAGGTCTGCTCAACCACTTTAGCTGAAGCAGCTGCCACATCTCTGCAGCTGCTGTTAGGTACCCTTCTATGCTGCATGTAGAGGGTTCCTTCTGTGTGCTTGCTAGTGCTATTATTCTGTAGGTAGGCATTTCCTGTCACTCTTGATGTACTTCTGTAAGGTGAAGGCTTTTTAGAATAAGGACTATCCTACAAATATTTGTTCAGGGCTGTTCAAGCAGACAAAATAAACATTGATCTTACGTAGACAGTGTGAATTATTTATAATAAAAAATGCTTCCGAGAAGAGAGGAGAAAGAATTAATTTTTTGCTCTACTTTCTAGTGTCTTCTTGTCCAAGGATACCCTGCCTCTACAACATGGGGTTTCCCCAAGGGGAAGCTTGAAGAGGGAGAGAACGACATTGATGCAGCTGTCAGGGAGCTATACGAGGAGACAGGCTTTGATAGCCGTGGGATCATCCAGGAGAAGTGGCACCTGGTTGCCCAAGTCAATGGCTCCGAGGCAAAGATGTACATCATTCCCGGTGTACCTGATGACACGTACTTTGAACCCAAGACAAGGAAAGAGATCAGAGTGAGTCATGTGACTTACTTCAATCATCTGATTCCCATTCTACATTCTTATGATTTTCAATAAGTATCTATTTCTCCTCATTGTTAATTCCTAACATGCAATGCTATATGAGTGAATTTGTTCCTCTCCTTTGCTTCAGAGCATTCAGTGGTTTTGTATTGATGATCTACCTCGACACAAGAAGGATCTTACCTCGAAACAGGCTCTGGGAAAGAGTGCTAACAGCTTCTTTATGATCATACCTTTCATAAGGTAAGTGTTCACGTTGAGAGAATTAGATCAAATTTAGCTGTCTTTTTTTTTTTTGTATACAGCCAACTTAGAAAATGGATTGCAAGTAATTCCAAGGGCTCTGCAAGAGCTCCTAAAGGAAAGATGATCTCTGCTCACTTTCAGAATCCAGTGCAACAACAGTCCCATTCCAAATCTTCACCTCCACAAACAGATTCCAGGACTGCAGCGCCATCAGCTCCACCGCTTGATGTGATAGCTCATCATTATGGAATGGGATATGGGAATGAAACCAGTGAATATAGAGTGGGATATGGAGGTATGGGCATGTACAAAGCACCATATTCAGGAACAGAAATACAGAATTACCAATTCAATCATCCAGGTCCTCGTACTCCTCAACCACCTCCTATGACTACCACCTCTCGAGACGACACAGCTCCCATCCCCTACCCTCCCCAGCATCCTCACACCCTCCATCCCAATCACACCCTCCCCGCTCCACTGCATCACATCACCACAGGCCACTACTCCCCAGGCACACACAATGCTGTCTATCCCTCCCACCTAACGTACACCAGTAGTACACCACCACACCACACCCATCAACAAATTCAGTATCACCAGCTTCATAGCGACCATCAACTGTATCATCAGCAACAACATGTACAGCCTTCGCATGTGCCTAGCAACCACTACCCACATTATGTACAGCCTGTTGCTATGTATCCTGGCGGGAATGTACCACCAATGCAGCAGTATGGTGTGGGTACCGGTTCTACCCAGCAACGACGGCACGATTCCAGTCCAGCTCATGCCGCTGTTGGTCCCCATCACATTCAGCAGAATGTGGCACCACACCTGGTTAAAGCTCCATCAACGGCTCCTGATATCACTGAAGATAGGTCTAACTATCCGCCTCAAGCGGCATTTCCTGTTGCGCCCAATCATGGGCAGCTGTCACCACAAGTTCACCATCAAACGGCAGCTGCTCCCAACCAGCACATGCACCCTCAGTACTACCATAATATCCATTCTCATCCCGCTGCAGCTGTACCTGTTTACAGAGCACCTGTGCCTGTTCATGTGGCAGCTGCTCAACAACCTCCTCCTCCTCTTCCTCCTACTGCTGCTGCTGCTACACAGTACCCCCACTATCAGACTCATTCAGTACAGCCTCTGGCCCAAGGACAGCTGTATGATAGAAGAGTCAGTCACCAGCGAGCTTTCCAGAGCCAAGATAGAGCTGGACAACCTGTGCCAAATCAGCAAGTTTCAAGGAATCGTGACAAAGAAGGAATTGCTTCCGATATGGCTAGACTAAAGCTAGAACAAGGAGTGTTTCACTATCATTCTCCAACAGGTGGTGTGGGAAAAGACGACTATGGAGTGGTGTTGAAACCAGCTGCGAACATGGTCAAGTTCAAATTCAATACTGAAGCCATTTTGAAAGCATCTAACATTAATTTTAAGACACAATTACGATGACATTGTCATAGGGCCACCTGATGCATCACCTTAAATGACGTTCTTTTCCAAACCACATCATACATCATGACATGCATGCACACACTCTACAATATTCTTGTAATTCTGTATGCATTAACTTTACATTATGAAATCAGCTACCTTGCTGAGTCTGTAAAAATTTTACTAATGAGTTACAAGTTGGGGCTTTGCACGTGCATCACGCCTGCATGCTTGGTGTACTTGGAATAATTAAGATTATGACACTCATTGCTGATCATGAGATTGCCAGTACAGAGTACACATCAATTTTATTAGTAATAGAAGTACAAATAATGTGATGCATGACCAGATGTCATTGTTTGGTACACTTTGTCATAGGATCAACAGTAACATGATCATCAGTTTCAGATTTTGCAAATTGTAGAGACTGTTTGCTATTATTATCGTACATACTATAAGCCCTTGCTAATATCAATCATGCAAATTACGTTGCAGTAACCACATACAGCACGAGGGTGAAGCCTGAGGGCTGTAATGGGCCAAGAACCAGAGTGGTCTACCAAACTTGATATAGACTAAACATGATGGATGCACTCAGCAGGCCAGTAACCAGAATACTGGGATTGGGGATGGCATAACTTGATTCTAATATTATTAAGAGGATGTTTCATTATTGCTTGCTTTTACAAAGTGTCAGTACCTTAGTCAGAAGCGTGGACAGTGTATATATTATGTTACTCTCAGTTATACACTTCACACAATTATAGATAATACTACATGTATACATAATCATTCAGCTATTCAGATTTGTTAATGAAAACATGAAAACTAAGTACACATACAAGTGCACAAATATACTCCAACATCTAATGTGATGTAGTTATTTTATGTTTGGTATATGTCATGTAGCTATAGTATACTTAGTCTAGTCTAGTATTAGACCATGCTGGTTCTGGGCCCCTCGTATGTTTTGTATCCTAAGCCTCTAATTGTACCACAGGGCAGTATCATGATATTGCTCTCACAACAGGGCAATATCTTATTTCCCTAGCCACAGTACAATTCCACATATATACACACTGGTGGTGCTTTGATCTACGTCATAGGTAGGATGTGAAACTAACGTACATAACAATAAGGCTTCACTGGGAAGTGCACACACAGTTAAGGGAAGTTGTGCATGCTATAAATTTAATATAACTTGCCACACAGCTAATCTACATGTTTGTGACTTGTTAAGCTAAAAGATTCAACAATCATGGCAATGACTCATCTCAAGTGGTTTCTTATTATCACTGCAATTTTATTCAATGACATGGCATGTTATGGAATTGAGGGTTTGTTTGTAATTACTTTGCAGCTAGGCTGGCATGACTATAATTATTATGTTGATAATTAATTAGGTTCGTGCTTGACATTTAGCCGGCTATCGTGTTCTCAAGGTAACAAGAGGGGACTAGGCACTGACTTCAACAGTTCAGAGGCTAGATTAATTCCAGACATGGAGTTCAACTGCAGTGGTGCTCTGGTGGGGTGGACAGTCTCTGGAAGGATTGGATCAGGAACACTGTATCCAAAACTGCAAATTTGGAGGAGAAGCAGCACCAACAGAAACACATACTTCAAGCATGGACCAGAAATTCAAATAGATGCTCAGGGTTCAGCATGTGAAACAATAACTCAAAGACTAGGCTGTATTCGAGAATTTCATTGCAGACTCTCTCCTGCTAACTATGTTACTGTTCTCTCTGGTTCTGACATTATAGGAGTGGAGTTGCCTCCTCTCAATAACCAAGGATTTGAGCTGCTCTTCATAATTACTGGACAGCGACAGTATGTTTGGCGACGGGAAGTAACTACGTCCAGCTTAACAATTGGTACCCATGATGTTGTGGTAGGGGATGATCTACTTCTCAGTGCAGATGTTCTAGCCGCAGGTTAGCAGATAAAAATATGACCGTAGCTTTTATAATAGAATTATTTCCCTGACTACTGGCAGATAATGACGAGTGTTTGGCTAACACTGATGGCTGTGATCAAGTCTGTACTAACACTATTGGATCATTTCAGTGCAGCTGTATTGATGGCTACACTCTCTCTTCTGATGGAAGGTCATGCCTAGATATCAATGAATGCACAGCTGGTACACATAACTGCCAGCAACGCTGCATCAACATCAATGGAGGATTTTTATGTGACTGTAACACAGGCTACCAGCTCAATTCTGACAGAAAAAACTGTTCTGGTAAGCCAGCCAAATTAATACACTGACTAGCTACAGTATGCAAACAAATTTGTGGGTATTCAGTAGTAAGGACAACCTGCAGTGCTTGCCATTCACTGGACCAAACTGACTAAAAATTCCTACATGTCCTGCTAACCACAACATACATTTTCCCACATTTCCAACACATATCTGGCAGAGGATAGGATGGGATTTTATGCAAACGAAATGTATAGAAAATCTTGAAATAATATTATACCACAAATACAGTGTATACATGTTTTAGCTAATCTGCATATACACAAAGAGCTGTCCTTTGATTTAACTTCTTGTTTTTCACTCTATCTGCAAGAGTGAAACAGAAAGTATTATTAGGATACTGTAGTCGGAATTGTAGTTGTATAGAAGAGCTGCAGGACCATGTGTTTATGTACTCCACTGGGAAATCATGCACAGATGCTTGTACTGATTTTGAATTTGGAGTGACATGCATGTCATAGCTATGCTCACTGAGTAGCAGATAAATTAATTCCACTACCTGCAGATAATGACGAGTGTTTGACTAACACTGATGGCTGTGATCAAGTCTGTACTAACACTATTGGATCATTTCAGTGCAGCTGTAGTGATGGCTACACTCTCTCTTCTGATGGAAGGTCATGCCTAGATATCAATGAATGCACAACTGGCACACATAACTGCCAGCAACACTGTATCAACATCAATGGAGGATTTTTATGTGACTGTAACGCAGGCTATCAGCTCAATTCTAACAGAAGAAACTGTTCTGGTAAGCCAGCCAAATTAACACACTGACTAGCTACAGTATGCAAACAAATCTGTGGGTACTCAGTAGTAAGGATAACTTGCAGTGCTTTGCCATTCACTGGACCAAAACTAAAAATTCCTACATGTCCTGCTAACCAGAACATGACATTTCCCCACATTTCCAACACATATCTGACAGAGGATAGGGCGCAAACAAATGAAAATCTTGAAGTAGCTATACCACAGATATATAGTGTATACATATTTTAGCTAATCATATACACAAAGAGCTGTCCTTTGATTTAACTTCTTGTTTTTCACTATGCAAGAGCGAAACAGAAAGTGCATATATATAATTATTAGGATACTGTAGTGAATTGCTGAGTTGTAGAAGTGCTGGACCATATTTGTATGTACTCCCTGGGAAGTCATGCACAGCTGCTTGCATGCACTGATTTTGAATTTGGAGTGGCATGCATGTCATAACTATGCCCACTGAATAGCAGATAAGTATATGACCGTAGCTTTTATAATAGAATTATTTCCCTGACTACTGGCAGATAATGACGAGTGTTTGGCTAACACTGATGGCTGTGATCAAGTCTGTACCAACACTATTGGATCATTTCAGTGCAGCTGTAGTGATGGCTACACTCTCTCTTCTGATGGAAGGTCATGCCTAGATATCAATGAATGTACAGCTGGTACATATAACTGCCAGCAACGCTGCATCAACATCAATGGAGGATTTTTATGTGACTGTAACCCAGGCTACCAGCTCAATTCTGACAGAAAAAACTGTTCTGGTAAGCCAGCCAAATTAATACACTGACTAGCTACAGTATGCAAACAAATTTGTGGGTATTCAGTAGTAAGGACAACTTGCAGTGCTTTGCCATTCACTGGACCAAAGCTAAATATTCCTACATGTCCTGCTAACCAAAACATGACATTTCCCCACATTCCCAACACATATCTGGCAGAGGATAGGGCGGGATTTTATGCAAACAAATGAAATGCGTAGAAAATCTTGTGAAGTAGCTATACCACAAATACAGTGCACAGGAAAAAATGTATTTCTATCAATAAGTAGAAATTTACTCAATTCTAGAAATTTTTGTGCTCACTGACACAAGAACCTATATTTCTAATATCAAGACCAAAAATTTCCTAATTGTAGAAAAATTTTACTTGCTTAAAATACATTTCTACCATGACGTGAACAATAGAATTATTTTTCTTATTTGAAGAATGTTTTACTCAAGTGAAGCAACACATACGCAGTACAAGAACTACAAATTAGAATCAGTATGTAACTTCTTACAATGAGATAAAAGAACTTAACACTAGTAAACAAAGTCACATAGTCACTGTCAATGTCGAGATCAGTTCTAGCTGCATGCTGAGAGAACTTCCAAAGCTGTGAACTTCTGGACCAGAGGATATCCCTAGGTAGGGTCTTGAAAATCCTAGGATGTGTATGTGCATGTGCATATTAATTAGTGGTACTTCTAGACATAGAAAGTGGGGGAGATCTAGAGAGGGAAAAAGAAAAACAACAATCTTGCAATTAAACAGTCATGAACATTAATAAAAACTGTGAGAGGGAGCTTGAAAGAGAATGAATACAAGATCTAGAAATATACTATGATAATAATAGCTATCAGGAATTTATTGTCATTTATGTGGACGATCAAAGGTGATGTAAAAATTTTGGGCACAACATAACTGAAGCAAGTAGCCTCATCCACAGGCTCTCCCCTATGGCGCGCCAAACGTAACAAAAATCAGAGCGCGACGTTACGGGCTTTACCCCGTAATATTGCGACATGGATCCCGCAATATTACGCGGTTGCTGTTACGACGTCGTCAGATAGTGACCCCGTCATATTACGGGGTCTGAGGCAACGAGGTGTGCAGTGACCCCGTAATATTGCGGGGTCGTACACGGGAAAGACGCATGCGCACCAATGCGTGTCGTTCAAGGATGGTGCGCTTTTATTGGAATCAGACTTTCCTGGCTGGGCCTCCTCTTCGAGATCGAGACTAGATTCCAGTATTATAACCCCGCTAAAGAACTGAAAATTGTTCACAGAGCATTTTGGAAGTTTGCTCTTTGACCGGGCATCAATGAGAGCCGCATACAAGTTCCGGTGGCAAGTTCATCATCAGGCCTGGCCTGAGCCAGGAAGACTTGTGAGTCTCATTGGTGAGACTTATGATAGATCTCACTAATTAAAATTAATACTTACTCAGGGTAGCCTGGAGTGACTGGTAAACCCAGATCTGACTAAGGAGGTAAAGTTTGTCGGACACATCCTTGAATGCAGTCCAGTTAGAACGGTATGAAACCAGTTCTGTATCCAGGATTGTTTGGAACGGAACCTCACTGATCATTAGCTACATACAGAGCTGGCAAACGGACCAGAGGGAAACTGCAAATGCACAAGCAAATCCGAAAGATTTGAAGAGAACCTGGGAGAAAGAACCTAGTAACACTCCCTCCATATTTGAGAGTCTGAGTGCCTCCAACTGGATTGCTGAAAATCAGCATTATTATATATACATGCGTTGAGAACTCAGCGAGACTGGTCAATACAATCTACAGTCTCTTGAGGAGTGCAAAGGACCAGCTACATTTTCTGTTCCATCACCTACGCACAGGAAAGGAAAGCCTGAATTTACTCAACGAAGCATTCCCCCTTTAACAGAATCAATGATATTGCATACAAACAACAGTTAAATGTATTAATTTATGTAATAAATTCCTTGAGAGAAAGATTGTATCTTTAATCTTCTGGACATTGACTGCCATTTTCAATTTATCATTTGTATTGACCATTGGGTCTTCTGGCCTTTACAATCAACACTTAAAACTTTATGCGCATGTACAAAGGCAGAAAGCACAATGTTTATGAATAGATCTGGCGCCGACCGTAAGACAATAAAAGCACGGCATCTTCGAACAGCTCGCAGTAGTGCGCACGCGCATTTTCGCGTGAACGAACCCCGCAATATTACGAGGTCACTAAACACCGCGTTACCTCAGACCCCGCAATATGACGGGGTCACTATCTGACGATGTCGTAACGCCGACCGCGTAATATTGCGGGGTCCATGTCGCAATATTACGGGGTAAAGCCCGTAACGTCGCGCTCTGATTTTTGTTACGTTTGGCGCACCATACTCCCCCTCCTTTTTGCTTTATAGCTACATGTGAATTTTTTCAAAATTTTTATCTTTAAACGTTGGATGATATGGTAAGACCCTGAGTGGCTTTGATCACGTGCAAACACTTCAATGTCCACTGCATTTATGTACCAGGGTCCCACATACTATCGATATACGCTAGAAAAGTTAATGATAAAAAAATGAGAAATGAACACTCGGTCAGTGGTCTCTTTGTCTTTCTGGATTGCTCCAAAGATGACTTAGTTGTTCCCTTGCACCAGGAGAACAACTGTGATATTATGTGAGGTGGGATAATCTGCCTTTTGTGAGCATAAGGCATCAAAACTTTTGCTGGGAGTTATAGCTTTTTTTACTGATTGAGCCATCTGCAGATATAGAGCCGTTCAGAAAGCTTAAGAGCATGTTGATCCACAGTTCATTACTTGTTCATTCATTCTAACATGCACACATGAACATAGTGGCAGGCCCATAATTATAGTGACTCTCGTTAAAAGGATGAAAAAATTATGCAGGCTGGTGAACGTATGACGTGCAATCTGATAATGCTTAAAATAATATTTGTCACATAAAGTGGGTGGCAACAACCTTAAATTCTGTTGCTGACTTGAAAGCACTATATATTTTGCATGCTGTAGTTTATCAGTTTCATTCTGAAAGGGGGGGGGGGGGGGGCATATGCATGCCCTGCACCCTAACGGGCCTGAGTGGATTGTGAACAAGTCATCAGTTTCCACACATAATCAAACCCATGCACTCAGTCTCTCCCCACCATGCTTAAATACAAATTTAAGTCAAAACCATGACACTGTGTACAAAAGAGAGAAGGGAGAGCCTAGGGTGACATTTACACTGGACCAAAACTAAGATTTCCTACATGTCCTGTGTACCAAATATGACATTTCCTCACATTTCCAACACATACCTGGCAGAGGATAAGGCGAAATTTTATGCAAACAAATGAAATGTGTAGAAAATCTTGCCCTATCCTACAGATTTCCTACATGTACGAAATCCAATTTTCATCCTGATTATTTACTGTCAAATCATGAAAGAAGAGCAGCTGAACTTGAGGGACTCAGAGAGGACAGAGCTAACTAGAGAGCCTTAGAGAGAGAGAGCCTCGGAGAGAGTGTGTGGGGGGGGGGGAGGGGGAAGGAGGAGGGGAGAGAAAGACGGAGGACACTGAAAGGAAAATCATATGACAGACACCATAACCTCTGGCACATGACTCACTAGGCAAAAGCTTGGATTTCGTACATGTAGGAAATCTGTAGGATGAGCTAAATTTTCTAAACATTTCGTTTGTTTGCATAAATTCCGCCTTATCTTCTGCCAGATATGTGTAAGAAATGTGAGGAAATGTCATGTTTTGGGAAGCAGGACATAACTTTTGGTTCATCTACTCATAATTAGTAACTTACTTAGTAACTTACTTGGTACAATGTTTCCTCCATGAAAGTGTGAACAAATGCTGGAATTGACCAAACAGCTCACTCAATACAGCAGCTGCCAGGGCCCCAATTCAAAATCGCCACGTCATTGCGCATCTCATTGGATCACATTAGAATAATATGTTTCTTGAATAAGAAATAATATTTTATTGTAAACATATGATGCTTATTATTAGAAAGTGCAAATCTTATTCAAAGAGCGTAATAATCTTACTTCAAGCTGATGGTTTCTTATGGATCAGATTAGGATAGCTACGCTCTTTGTATAATTAAAAAAGGATTTCTCAATTTAAGAATGCGATCCTTATTAGTAGAAGTAGATTACTTATTGTAATAAAACAAGAATTTTGTGTTTTAAAAGTTAGAAAAACTGTGCTTAACCTGAGAAGTGACTGGATAACTGACTTCTGTGTTGTAGAAAAGTATTCTAATCAATAGCATAATTAGCTACATTTGAAAAAGCTTGTTCTAGATTTGTTAGGAAGACCGTAGTGTATATAAATTTATTTCTTAACGAAAGAAAAATTTTGCTTAATTTGAAAATCAAGTTCTTAAGTAAAGATTGAATTTTACCTCAAAGTAATAAATTTCTAATTGCAAGAATTACACTTTTCCCTGTGTGTATACACATTTTAGCTAATCAGATACACAAAGAGCTGTCCTTTGATTTAACTTCTTGTTTTTCACTCTGCAAGAGCGAAACAGAAAGTGCACATAATTATTAGGATTCTGTAGTGAATTGCAGTTGTAGAAGCGCTGGACCATGTTTGTATGTACTCCACTGGGAAGTCATGCACAGCTGCTTGCACTGATTTTGAATTGGGAGTAGCATGCATGTCATATGCCCACTGAATACCACACACCTAATTGGTGGCGGACTACTCCTACCAATAGCAAGTAGTTACATCAAGCATGGGTGGTTACTGCATGTACGGCTCTAGGTGGTATAAAAACCACACCACATGCAAATCTATACTATGGTGGTAATGGTGTAGAGTGTAATTTCCACACCTGTAAGGGGGAAATTTCCACCTCTGCTTTTACAGTGCATGGTGTAATCACTCTTGATATAATATAATTATACATGTGGCAAGAAACTTTTTGCTCTTCCGCATAGTTCTGTAAATGCTCTAATGTAATGGGTAGCATCATGGTAACATACATAATAGAGCTCTCTAGCGCACATACCCCGCGCGCACCCTATGACATGTATAGTAAAGCATAGCTTAATACCCTAGCCTCTATCAAAGATTGCCTCTGGGCTATAGAACCAATATTTCTGACTCGACGACCATTACCGGTCCGAGCATGCGCAGTGAAACCTGCATACTGCATTACTGGGTGTGGACGATAGGCGTGGCCATTAAAAGCACGATTTATGATCCTTGTCAAGCGCTTAGAAGCAAAGATTCGTCGCCTTTTCGCCGTTTATGACATCTTGATAGTACTGGCCACTCGATAGGACGTTTCAAGATCTGGCGATTTTTGTGCTAACGACGACGACAGATAATTTACCCCTTGCGCATGCGCGCGGGGGTAATTAGTGGTTGCGAGCCCCGAAGATATTATTGTCAACTATCTATCTTATTTTGCAGACATCAACGAGTGCATAGACAACACTGGAACCTGTCAACATATCTGTTCCAATATAGATGGGTCATTCCTATGCAGCTGTAGAAATGGTTATGTACTCCACACTGATCAACATTCATGCAATGGTAACATTTCAGATTACGTGTACATGAAGTGTAAAGATGCACCCCAATGAGGCTAGGGTAAAGCCTCGTCCCCAGGCCACTCCCAATTTTTAATGTTACAAGCAGAAATACGTGTAACATTGAAAATCTGCCAGGGAGTGGCCTAGGGAGGAGGTTAGGGTTAATGTGTGTTATACGCCCCTTGGAGTTGTAAGTTCTCAAACACCTTTAGAGTGTACAGTAAACACTCCTGAATATGTTGTAGATAGCACCCTTAAGTAACACCTATGAGGGAGCCTGGCACATATAGCCAGCTAGAATGCCCAAAAAGGTACGTATTGGATTTAGCACTGAGATATAATATTAAACTTTAAGTCCACTGGGAATACTCTTATACATGCAGAGATCAGAGTCAATGGCAGCACAAAAGAGCGATCATGTTTGACGACAGGAGCAGTTGTGGGTGGAGCTGTTGGTACTCCACTACTGTTTACAATCTTTCTTCTGGTGGCAGCTCTGATCAAGAAAAAGCAAAGAAAATCTAATAGAGGGGATCCATCAACAATGTCAACACAAATGACAGATATTCATATGCACATGGCAGAGACAAATTCTGGTATGGCAAAAGGATCAGTGGGAGTCTCTCCCTCCCCACTAATATACGATAACGAGAATATCTACAGCACTATTCACGATGAAGAGATAACAAGTGCCAACGATGAATACATTGACATGAATCCAGCATATAGTATTACATGATTTCATCAAAACTCAGAAATACCTGTATACTACTTCAAGACTTGTGTGTAACCTGGGATTTTTTGTAGTATTGCTAGCTAAGCTGAATATGTGAGGAGGCATGGGAAAAGGGACCTATAGTATCCAAGTATTGTTTTGAGAAAAACGTATTTAAAGTTTCACAAATATTTAGGAGGCATGGGAAAAGGGACATATATAGTATTCAAGTATTGTTTTGAGAAGAATGCATTTAAAAATTTTGCTAAATTCTTGTGTCCAATAAAGAGGTTACCCTCCAGTGCACTCATCATACCTCAAAGTACCAAGAAAGTGAAAAATGTCAAATTTGATTGTGTGACCCTATAAGTCCCTTTTCCCATGCCCCCTCACATATTTTATCTTTGTAGGTAGTATTTTGTATACATAATTATCTTTCCCAATAAAGTGTAGCTAGTAGATTTCCTGGTGCACGATAGCTCTACATGCATGTGGTATAGCTACGTGCAGAGAAATTATATATACTATAATAGGAGATGATATCATGATCATCAGGCGGAGTGAGCCTTCACTCATAGCATAATATATTGCATGTTAAAAACAGATGCATTGCAGGGATTTTGAAAAAGGCATGATTTCACATAACTATTTGCGTCTGCTGGGATCATTATTAAAAGCTCACAGAATATGATAGTCACTGCACATCCCGAATGTTTCAGGAATGCACGTGCAGGGGTAATGTGCATATTATTAATTAAATAGTGTAATGCATGTGTAGCAGTGTTGTTTTGGTTAATCAAAACCAATACTAAAGCCCCCAAGTTAGTTTTGCCCAATTTATGCCTTAGTTTTAATTACTTAATTGTGCTATGCCTTTCATAATTAAAAACTAAAATTAGCAAACTTGCATCAAACCATGCCATATACTAAACTAAAAAGAAAATGGTAAAAATCAGCCCATTTTAGTTAGTTTTCTAAACTAAAAGCACTTTTAGTAGGCCATTCATCCTTTTACTAAAACTAAACTAAAATGATCCTCTGCTCTTAATTAAAAACTAAAATCAATAAAGAGGACCTTAATTAAAACTAATAACTAACTATCAGGGTATTGTGGCAGCTTTGATCGCCCACAATAATAATGGAGCTGAAGGTTTGTACTGAATAGTTATAGGGGCATATACTAGCTAGCTATTTAGTCAATAGCTATTACGGCTCTTTTTGAATGATATTAAGATTAATTGTACCAAGGGCTTATAGACTCCTAAAGGAGAAGAGGGCATGTAACTGCCATAGCCTCGTCCCCAGGTTCCCCGATCTTTTCAACGTATGCACGAGAAAAGAGGGGGAGCCTGGTACGCGAAATCACTTGAGGCGCGTTATAAAAGTAATTAATTTGTTTTGAACGTGGGCGAATAAAACCGCAACATTTTAAACTCGGAGAAAAGTTTGAAGATTGGTCGAACGAACACTAGCGAGGTGACTTCGCTGTAGTTTAGCTAGCGTATTGCTGTTCTAGAACAGTCAGGACTACAACCAGATGACTACAACCAGATGACTACAACAATCGATTATTGGACGGCTAGCCTTCGACTTGACGGTGGCAGGTCGAACCACCTCCAATAGCGAAAAGCTCTTGTAAAATCACTTCCGATCGATAGTTACAGCACCTCAGCCCATCGCCACAGCGCTCGCCCTACCGATCCTGTGTGACAGTACGTTCTCTATCATGGTGCGCTATCAATATGCAATGAATCGCACTATGTACTGAGAAGCCCCGCGACCTTTGACCTCACGTTAACCCCTTCAGATCCTAGAAATGCAGAAGTTAACTACTGAGTATTCGATCAACTTCACAATAGAAGAGCGAAGAGCTGGGCGCACTAGGTAGATGTTTGATGGCGCTAAAATGGGACTGAACAGCTTCTGTTTATCCACTGTAAGCTTGCATTTGAAATAGGCGAGTATATAGGTTAGATTTAAGATCCTGTGAGGTTGTGTGTATATTGGGCTATTCCAGTTAATAGGCATAGTCTACCGTGACCCCCAGTAGTAGTTAGTCTTTGGGGGTATTAAAAAATGGCTTTTTAATTGAATCTTGAGGGGGTAAAAACTGTTTTTTAATGGAATTTTGAGGGGTAAAAACTGCTTTTTATTGAAATCTATGAGTATGACAGATTAATACGAATTTGGGGGGCTATTGCCGTATTTTAGTGATTCTTGGGGGATCAAATCTAACTGGAATAGCTACCAACAACAGTCGGTTCCTTCTCAACATTCCAAAGGAGGACCAAGATGACCCCATGAAACTCTGCACACACATTGAGCTGGCTTACTGGTTCTACCTTGATCTTATCTGACCAGAGAACTCCTCTCTCCCAGGATGCAATATGAAGGAGTTTATGGCAGCCAGTATCCTTTGAGGAACTGTTTAGTTTGCTGTTTCAAGCACACTAAATGTTTATGTATTCCACATTTTTTATCTGGTATAGAGAGCACCTAAGAACTATAAAAGTTGTAGCTCTATAGACTCACGTGCTCTTGGGGTAGAAGTTATATCATTGTCAACTATAATAGCCTTCAGATGCACCTGTGTGTGACATAATCGACAAGGGGGGGGGGGGGACACTGCATAGGCGACTGTACTCCCACCTGCGACCGGGGTCAAAGTGAGGTCAAGTGGTCAAGCCAAAATTTTGAAGCTGGTCAAGCAGTCAAGCTAGGAATCAGGGGCAGCTTAAGAACAGTCAAAGTCTCTCCAGGCAATAGATGGACATGGTTAATGCTGGATAGTCAAGGGTCAAAGCCAGATTTTCGGTGTGGTCAAGGGGTCAAGCATGAAAATTTGTTGGGTCAAGATCTTGACCCTGGTTGCAGGTGGTAGTACAGGCACGTATGTAGTGTTCCCCCCCCCCCCCCCCTCCCCCAATTGACCTCACTAGCTATAGGATCTGGGAATGAGATGCAAAGAAATTGTTGCTTCTTGTAGGCTATTTTTTCCTTGACTCACCTCGTCCCTGACAGTTTTCAAGCACTGTCCTTTCTTGGTAAAGGACTCGGTGATGGTCGACCTGGATAATTATGTTGCCCAGTGGAAGGCTCACAAGTACAAGAAGCCAGTGAGAGGCGGCATCATCCTCAACCAGGACTGGACCAAGGTCTGCTCAACAGCTTTAGCTGAAGCAGCTGCCACATCTCTGCAGCTGCTGTTAGGTACCCTTCCATGCTGCATATCGGCGCATATAGAGGGTTCCTTCTGTGTGCTTGCTAGTGCTATTATTCTGTAGGTAGGCATTTCCTGTCATTCTTGATGTACTTCTGTAAGGTGAAGGCTTTTTATTTTGAGAATAAGGGCTATCCTACAAATATTTGTTCAGGGCTGTTCAAGCAGACAAAATAAACATTGATCTTACGTAGACAGTGTGAATTATTTGTAATAGAAAATGCTTCTGAGAAGAGAGGAGAAAGAATTAATTTTTTGCTCTACTTTCTAGTGTCTTCTTGTCCAAGGATACCCTGCCTCTACGACATGGGGTTTCCCCAAGGGGAAGCTTGAAGAGGGAGAGAACGACATTGATGCAGCTGTCAGGGAGCTGTACGAGGAGACAGGCTTTGATAGCCGTGGGATCATCCAGGAGAAGTGGCACCTGGTTGCCCAAGTCAGTGGCTCCGAGGCAAAGATGTACATCATTCCCGGTGTACCTGACGACACGTACTTTGAACCCAAGACAAGGAAAGAGATCAGAGTGAGTCATATGACTTACTTCAATCATCTGATTCCCATTCTACATTCCTATGATTTTCAATAGGTATCTACTTCTCCTCATTGTTAATTCCTAACATGCAACGCTATATGAGTGAATTTGTTCCTCTCCTTTGCTTCAGAGCATTCATGTATTGATGATCTACCTCGACACAAGAAGGATCTTACCTCGAAACAGGCTCTGGGAAAGAGTGCTAACAGCTTCTTTATGATCATACCTTTCATAAGGTAAGTGTTCATGTTGAGAGAATTGGATCAAATTTAGCTGTCTTTTTTTTTTTTTGTATACAGCCAACTTAGAAAATGGATTGCAAGTAATTCCAAGGGCTCTGCAAGAGCTCCTAAAGATCTCTGCTCACTTTCAGAATCCAGTGCAACAACAGTCCCATTCCAAATCTTCACCTCCACAAACAGATTCCAGGACTGCAGCACCGTCAGCTCCACCGCTTGATGTGATATCTCATCATTATGGAATGGGATATGGGAATGAAACCAGTGAATATAGAGTGGGATATGGAGGTATGGGCATGTACAAAGCACCATATTCAGGAACAGAAATACAGAATTACCAAATCAATCATCCAGGTCCTCGTACTCCTCAACCACCTCCTATGACTACCACCTCTCGAGACGACACAGCTCCCATCCCCTACCCTCCCCAGCATCCTCACACCCTCCATCCCAATCACACCCTCCCCGCTCCACTGCATCACATCACCACAGGCCACTACTCCCCAGGCACACACAATGCTGTCTATCCCTCCCACCTAACGTACATCAGTAATACACCACCACACCACACCCATCAACAAATTCAGTATCACCAGCTTCATAGCGACCATCAACTGTATCATCAGCAACAACATGTACAGCCTTCGATGTGCCTAGCAAACACTACCCACATTATGTACAGCCTGTTGCTATGTATCCTGGCGGGAATGTACCACCAATGCAGCAGTATGGTGTGGGTACCGGTTCTACCCAGCAACGACGGCACGATTCCAGTCCAGCTCATGCCGCTGTTGGTCCCCATCACATTCAGCAGAATGTGGCACCACACCTGGTTAAAGCTCCATCAACAGCTCCTGATGTCACTGGAGATAGGTCTAACTATCCGCCTCAAGCGGCATTTCCTGTTGCGCCCAATCATGGGCAGCTGTCACCACAAGTTCACCATCAAACGGCAGCTGCTCCCAACCAGCACATGCACCCTCAGTACTACCATAATATCCATTCTCATCCCGCTGCAGCTGTACCTGTTTACAGAGCACCTGTGCCTGTTCATGTGGCAGCTGCTCAACAACCTCCTCCTCCTCTTCCTCCTACTGCTGCTGCTGCTGCTACACAGTACCCCTGCTATCAGACTCATTCAGTTCAGCCTCTGGCCCAAGGACAGCTGTATGATGGAAGAGTCAGTCACCAGCGAGCTTTCCAGAGCCAAGATAGAGCTGGACAACCTGTGCCAAATCAGCAAGTTTCAAGGAATCGTGACAAAGAAGGAATTGCTTCCGATATGGCTAGACTAAAGCTAGAACAAGGAGCGTTTCACTATCATTCTCCAACAGGTGGCATGGGAAAAGACGACTATGGAGTGGTGTTGAAACCAGCTGCGAACATGGTCAAGTTCAAATTCAATACTGAGGCCATTTTGAAAGCATCTAACATTAATTTTAAGACACAATTACGATGACATTGTCATAGGGCCACCTGATGCATCACCTTAAATGACATTCTTTTCCAAACCACATCATACATCATGACATGCATGCAGACACTCTACAATATTCTTGTAATTCTGTACACATTAACTTTACATTATGAAATCAGCTACCTCGCTGACTCCGTAAAAATTTTACTAATGAGTTACAAGTTGGGGCTTTGCACGTGCATCACGCCTGCATGCTTGGTGTACTTGGAATAATTAAGATTATGACACTGATTGCTGATCATGAGATTGCCAGTACCGAATACACAACAATTTTTTTGATCTTGTGCACTATAATAGTAATACAAGTACAAAAAATGGATGCATGACCAGATGTCATTGTTTGGCACACTTTGTCATATCATAGGATCAACAGTAACATGATCATCAGTTTCAGATTTTGCAAATTGTAGAGACTGTTTGCTATTATTATCGTACATACTATAAGCCCTTGCTAATATCAAATCATGCAAATTACGTTGCAGTAACCACATACAGCACGAGGGTGAAGCCCGAGGGCTGTAATGGGCCGAGAACCAGAGTGGTCTACCAAACTTGATATAGACCAAACATGATGGATACACTCAGCAGGCCAGTAACCAGAATACTGGGATAGAGGATGACATAATTCTAATATTATGAGCTATTGAATCGCACCGAGATGGTACCAAGAGGGCCCTCTTTCGGAATCGGTAGTGCGCATGCGCAAAACGCCCCCGCAAACCAAAAACGTCCGCCCCGCCCGCGATCGCGCTTGCATAGCGCGCCGTCCCGCGAACTTGCGCTATAGCGATTCGACGCTGTGCGTTGCCCCTTCTCTCCCGCTATAGGGATTCGACGCTACACAAAGCTCGAGCCCCGCGCGCCGCGCGCTTGCCCTTGCGTAGCGCGCCGTCCATCGAACTCGCGCTACGCTTGTTCCAGCGCCACGAAAAGTCTGCGAAATCACGCTGCGCAATGCGTTGCGTTGTATCGCCTTCGCTGTCGCGTCGACGCTTGTAGCAACGAAGAGCGTGCCGTCCCGAGAACTCGCATTAATTTTGTTCGACGCTGGTAGGAACGCAACGCGACGCAAGGGTAGACTCGTACTCTATCTTCGCGTTCCTTCGCATTGCGCCGTCCCGCGAGCTCGCGCTACGCATTAAATTTGCTCCAGCGCCACGAAAGATCTGCGACTCGACGCTGCACAATGCGCAACGCAACGCGACGCTAGGGTAGACTCGCATTCTATCTTCGCGTTCTTCGCATTGGGTTCTTGCGTCTGATCGCCAAGAATTCGTATATTAATTAGAAAAATTCGTGTTTCACGCTACACAAGGCCTTGCGTCATCCCCGTGGCGCTCGAGCGCCACGAAACGTCCGCGAATCCGAGGCTTGGCGTGGACAGATCGCCGACTGACATTCGCGCCCGCCCCTGCGCTCCTGCTCGCCCTTCATCCACGTCCACGTGGCGCTCCATGGCCAGCGCCGCGAAACTTTCGCGAATCCGAGGATTGGCGTGAACAGATCGCCGACTGACATTCGCGCCCGCTCCTGCGCTCCTGCTCGCCCTTCATCCCCGAGATGCAAATGTTCAGAGAACCACAGTATTATTTAGGTACATTCTGATATACATTCAAACATAGTTTAGATTGACGTTCATGGTCACCATTATGGTAACAAAGAGACCATGGACAATATTATTACCCCAAGTGAATACGCAAGAGATAAATTACATCACCACTGAAAATAATCATGCTACTCTGAACCTCATGCAGTATTAATGTATTGCACGGTCTCTTTGTTACACCATAATGGTGACCACTAAGAAACCACATGCATGTGTACTGATTGACAGTTTGTTTGGGGTATGGTATATATATTGAGATTGACATTCATATATACACAGCCTGCCTAGATGTGCATTAGATTGTCACCATTAAACACCTAACATGTCCCTCCCTCCTTTAGAAGGTACTTCAAGCACATGGTCTCTTAATCACAATAATGGTTATCATCCTTTTTAGATTTTGTATCTGTCTTAATTATTCAATGTTTAGAAGAACTACTCGGAGCCCGTTGTTACCATAATGAATATCTTAGAAGAATGTGCATGTGAATTTTGATCTGAATGTATGCTATCCCTGTACATCACCACATTATGTTACTCTGAAACTCATGCAGTATTGTCCATGGTCTCTTTGACACCATAATGGTGACCACTGAGAAACCACATGCATGTATACCGATTGACAGTTTGTTAGGGTAAGGTATTGAGACAGACATTCATATACACACAGCCTGCATAGATGTTCATTCGATTGCCACCATTAAACACCTAACAAAATTATGTGCATATTGGGATGTTCCTCCCTCCTATAGAAGATACTTTGTGTGCATGGTTTTTTTATCATCATAATGAATATCATACTGCGTCTTATAATTAAGAACTACAGTATTATTGAAATCTCGTTGCTACCATAATGAAAATCTTAGAAGATTGTGCATACGAATGTCAATCTGAATGTACGTCATCCCTGAGAGACCGTTAACCTGAGCTACTGGTATGCAATGTCTCTTTGTAACCATAGTGATCACCAACTTAGTAAATTTTTAATAGTAAATCCACCCTGAGTGCCATCCCACTTTACATCACCACTGAAACTAATTATGTCACTGAACCTGATGCAGTATTAATATATTGTCCATGGTCTCGTTGTCACCATAATGGTGACCACTATAAGAGACCACATGCATGTATCATGTGACTGATAGACAATTGGTTAGGGGTAAGGTATTTCACACAGCCTGCCTAGATGTGCATTAGATTGTCACCATTAAACAAAAACATGCCCATGGACAATACTGCATATTTCAGTGGTGATGTATAGGGATAGCATATATACATTCAGATCAATATTCAAATGCACATTCTTCTAAGATATTCATTATGGCAACAACAAGCTCCAAATAGTTCTTCTAAACATTAATAAATACAAAGTCTAAAAATGATGATAACCATTATTGTGATTAAGAGATCATGTACCTTCTATAGGAGGGAGGGTCTCTTTGTCACAATAATGGTGACTATTAAGAGACCACATAATATTAAGACTGATAGACAGTTTGTTAGGGGTAAAGTATATTGAGACTGACATTCATATGCACACAACCTGCCTAAATATTCATCAGGTTGTCACCATTAAACATCTAACAAGAATTTGTGTACATTGGAATGTCCCTCCCTCCTACAGGAGATACTTTGAGTGAATGGTTTCTTTATCACCGTAAGTCGTAACCGTTACCATTCTTTGTCTTATAGAACTACATTATTATTCGGAGCTATTGAAATCTCATTGCTACCATAATGAATATCTTAGAAAAATGTGCATGTGAATGTCGATCTGAATGTATGTCATCCCTGAGAGACCGTTATTCTGAGCTACTGGTATGCATGGTCTCCATGCATAGTGGTCACCACCTTGGTAATTTTTAATATTAAATCCACCCTGAGTGACATCTCTCCCCCCCCCCCCCCCCCCTGTAATCGGTGATTTGTTGTAGCTAGAGACCTCTAGTTCATACTAAATTGTCCATAGTCTCCTTTGTCACCATAATGGTGACCATCTAAGCCTCAACACATGCGGAGATTTCTGCTGGCACTAAGCATAGCTATGAAACAGTAGATAACCCAATCCTAATCATAGTATGCACAGCATGACCTGTATAGTATTTTTAGTGGAACTTCAAGTCGAGAAAGCTGTGAAGAATTCCTTACCAGTGACTCTAATTGCTTGACTCCGACTATGCATGTCGATTGATACGTAGATTTACTGACCCTTTACCTTATAGTTTCGGAATTCCTTACCCGTATTACATTGATAATTGCTCGACATGCTACAATAGATTATAGTAACCCTTTACCACATCACTTCGGAATTCCTTACCTGTATAGATAATTGTTCTGCTAGGGTAGCTGGGTCATAGTGACCCTGTACCCTAGTTCGGAATTCCTTACCCGTATTGATAATAACATTGCTACAATAGTATGAACCTTTACCCTATCACCAGTTTGGAATTCCTTACCTGTGTGGATAATTGCAGTAGCTAGGTCATAGTGACCCTTTACCCTATCACTTCGGTTCTTACCTGGACAGGAATTAAACATACCTAATAATTATTAATATCATTGCTGCAGTATGCCCCGGATTGAGAAATTCATGGCAACACTTACAAGAAATATGCCTTTGTTGTGGCTGATTATCCATTTTCACCACACTTTATGATTCCCTTAAGTTTGACAGCAGTAACTGTGGCATGTGAATTCCTGTACTGTAAGATATAGTCCACATAGACAGTGACAAAAGTTAATACAAGTATTGTATACTACATGTAGTTAGCATAGTTATGGAAAGCAGCAGTGCATGTGACAACACTGCAACAATGCAGTAACATCTATTTGCTGACATCGCCTGATCATTACCTACTACTGGCAAAGTTCTCCTCCCCATAAATTAAACCACAAAAACATGGAAATATGCTGTCTACAGTTGACGATTAGGCTATCAGCTATTACCTTTCGTGGAATGGTGAACAACACAATGACAGCAAAACTACCAACCATTGAAAAAAGTATGGTGTGTTGTCCACAAGAATAATTATTGTTTGTTGAAGGCTGTGATCATGTTTAATGTGATTGTTGACAATGTAGCCGTAAAAATGCTAACCACCTCATGCATTATGCATCCACCAAGGCTTGCAGGGCATGGTTTTCATTGATGAAGCCTAGCTGTGGCCTCATGAAAAAATTATCCCTATTCAACATCCAAGGATATTCACTAGAATTATGATGCAAAACAGGTATGGAAATCAATCAGGATCTTGATTTAGAGTGTGAAATATGATCAGGCAATGTCATCTCCAATATACAGTTTTCAGTATTCTGAATTCTCCATTCGGTTCCAGTTTGATATTTGATTTTTGTTAATATAGCTTAAGGCGTTCAGTTTGATTTTAACACATGAATTTTGGGTTGTGAATGCCGTGGTTCCAGATTCCATTATTCCATGAAACAGTTTAGGGAACAGTTGATTTTCATTTTCATCACAGCAGGGTGATAGCTAGACCTTAATAATATTATAATATTCAGACACTGTACGAAGGGAGCATTCAACAGCAAATGAAGTTAAGAAGAGGCCGGTCATCATGCATAACTGTTAAGAAGTGGGGCTGCTATTACATAATAAGTACAGAAGGTGAAAATTAAATAAATGAACTTTGGAATCTGTTTCCTAAACTGTGTCATAGCAGGAGTTGGATCAGTCCCTTTCCATATCCCACATATCCCAGGCTGGATCCTGAGCCAGTCCCTGGGGACAGTTCTGCATGGGATCGGCCCACTGAATGCACTTTTGAACAGCAGTTCCCATTACATTACCAAGAAGTAATTGGTCTCTAGTATTTTACTATCAGTCAGCTCAGGCAGAGACCTAGGATAGTCTCATCCCCAGACCCCACCCTCTGCGAGGTCTGGTTACAGATGAGCAGTACTGCATTTTCTTGGTTCTTGCAAACCCAATGTTCTCAGACACTTTTCACACAAAGCTATTAGGGAACTACATTACTAGCATGTACATGTGTGGCAACTTCAGCATCGTATTTGTATAATTCCTTTTTCCTTTTAAGCTAATGATAAAATTCATAGAGTTTAAGATCCAATAGCAAAAGCTAGTATCAAGGAGCAATACAAAAAAAGTGTTACAACAGAACAGATGAATACTTGCTTTAATTGTTCACATGCATGCAGCAATACTTTCAGGCAGGCTATTACTGAACTTACAAAAAATATGACACAGCTTTAACATGGGGCTGTTGCAAATATTTATAATGATGGTTTCTAGGATTGGGGGAGGGGTGGAAAATAAGGTAATATAATAAACCCATGTAAATATTTTTGACTTTGTGAGAGTGGTGAGAGAAAGTGTGTTAATCTACCATGCCATGACTTGGCTGCCATATGAGTAGCAAATAGTTGGATGAACTTGAGTAATTCTTTGTCTTTCTTGAAATGCAGGTCCCAGACTACACATGCATAATCCAAAATTGGAATAACTTGCAATTGACTCTGATGAATCCACCCTGTAAACCATGAACTCACAAAGCCGAATGACTTAATGAGCACACAGTAATACAAGGGGCAAACATAACATTGGGGGACATCACGCACTCAGTCAATTTGTGTGTACGTGTACATACATAGTGTGAGTGTGAGTGTGTGTGTGTGTGTGTGTGTGTGTATGTGTGTGTATGTACCTGAGGAGCTCTACAGAAAAGAAAGATAGCATGCTCAATGACAGAACCAAACGTATTTAATATTCCAGAGAGAGAGAGAAAGAGAGAGAGAGGCATAAAAGAACAGTCAAATGCAACTATTGAGTGTATAATATAGAACAAGGAGGGGGAGAGAGAAAGGGGCCACAAAATAATCCTCCTACAAATTATAGAGGGAAGATACACTCTACTTCGGCTATCCAGAATCTAGCAATCATTGTTTGCAAATTTGTATAAATTAGTGAATTAGAGGCGACTGATGGACCCCCCCCCCACACATACACACCTCTCTCTCTCTCTCCGGATGGCTGTTCTTACACCGTTGTCTCATGAAAGAGGGCCCACAATGGACTGTTTAATTTGATATGCCTACTAAGCGTAAAACATTGAAAAGCTGGGAATGGGCCAGGGAACAAGGCTAGACCCAAGTATGTCAAACACAAACATACCTGCATCCTGTGCGATTGCAACTTTGTGAGACGGTGTGAGTGAGAGAATTTCAAAACTTTGAAATCCCTAAATTGAAAGTTGAGGCTGTTGTTGAGGGTGGCAGATTTAATGGTGGAACACACATGACTGATGATCTTTCAAAAATTGGGTTTGCTAAACCACTGGGAACAATATTCAATGGCTACTATAAACATGAACAGATAATGGAGACTCTACCTGGACCTTATATACTATTTGATGATACAGTCCTAGTGGGAGTCACTCGAAAATGTTAATTGTGGTCAGACCATTGACATCACTCACACCGTGAATATGATTATGGGTATAATAGTTTCATGTCAATCAAGGTCATGCACATGAGTACTAGTATGTATAATCTCGGTGGTTTTGTGGGAAAAATTCATCAACTTCATTTTCTTTACTTACAAAAACAACATAATTCTTGTTTTGTCCAGGAGGGGGCCAATGTAGAGATTCAGTGGTTGAGCTCCCTATGGATGGAGAGGGATCTCTCCTTCCAACTCTTCTCAGATGGCAACATGGGTGTGGTTGGTCAGATGGAACCAGACTAGCTCCCAACGGAAATGGAGCACAATAACATCAGGCTACTCTGTGCATGCGCATGTGTACACACACACACACACACACACACACATACAGACAGGATTTGTTATGAACTCCCAAGCTGAAGGATGCACTCTCTCTCTCTCAGACATACATATATATGTACACACACCTGTCCTGTCCTGTTGTATTGCTGCTGAATTAAAATGGTCACACAACCCCAAAATTTGGGGACAAAGCTTGAAACAAAGTATGCATGTCCTGGGTGCACTGAGAGCCCTCCTTTACTGTGAAACCATCTGTTACAATTTGTACACTGTACAGCTCCCATTTGTTGACTCACTGGCTTCAACCTCTCATTGGTGCACTTGTGTCTCTTCTTATCGCTCTCTCTAGAGAATGTTCTATAGCGTACCTCACAAACTACTCTTTGCTGACTGCTGTTGCTGCAATTGTTCATGTTGTCTTCACATCATCATAATTTTCTAATCCGTCCCTACATAGTGCTGTCCACCTAGCTCTTGATGTTGTCACTTCAATCTCATCATACCATTCATTTTCTTCAACTTCAATGATAAGGTCTCCTCACACCCACACACACAGCATGCCCAGTGCCCACACTGTGTGTACAATATAAATTGCAGCCTTGGTTAGTAAATTGAGATTCAATCAGAGAAGGTTGAGTATAGCTAATGCCATTCAATAGTAGCAGAGTGCCTTAGGTTGCTGTGTGTGAACACTACAGACCAATCCCACTAATCTACTGTTGCCATAGCTATGCACAGCTTGTGGGCATAGGCACAATTTTCAAATCATGTGTATGTGTGTGGAGTGGGGGAGGAGGGGGATTGTTGCGAGTGCAAAATGATGGCGAATGCTTGTATGCGATCATGCAGGAGGCAGAAAGGTCTTAAATTGTGTAAAACAGTTGACGCCAGTTTCTGCCAAAACAAAATGCCTGCAATCATGGATAAAAGAAGGAGAAGAGGGATCGGAATGGCACTTATAGGCGTGTTTCTCTTTTTACATACTCAGTCTGGTGTACCTCCAGTAAACTTATTATACAAAACTATCACTTGGTTGAAATTTCTAAATGGTTCAGGAATGCAACTGCGTGGTCCAGGACACCTAAAATGATTTTGATTAAGCATGGATGCCATATGCCTCCCTACCAAGCTAAAATTACCTATACACCAATAGTTAAATTTGGTGTAACTCTAGTAAGTGTCAAATTAGAGTTTAGCATTATTATGACGGCTCATAATGATTGTCAGAACACAAGCTACACAACCATACCAATGATGACATATGATAAACTAGTGTGATGTAAAGCATCGAGGGGGCGAGCCTTCGCTCACATGTACAGTGCAGTAGCCGGGTTGGTACTGATGCACAATGACACTGATGTGACTGTGATGACACGAAGAAGAACTCAGAACTCTGACACAGAGATGTAGATGATTAATACTGAGCAAAAAAGATCAGAGTAAACCTCACATGCAGAAAGAGAAAGGTGAGTGGCAATTACATACACATTCATGTGCACACAATTTTAGTATTAATTTTGCTTCCCAATTCACAGTTAATTCTCTGTGGCTGGTGGATAAGCTCAATAATGATGCTAGTGTGTTTACTGGTCATGCACTATTATACTACTCATTCAAGCTTTAATTTTTGTAAGGTCATGTGTATGACCCCTCATCTTATGTAACCACTAGTTAGGTAGACCTTAGTCTTGTTTCCAGACCCTACCACGCATGCAAGGAAGGGTCTGGGGACATTGGCACTGATTCTCGGTTCTGCCAGCTCAGCAATCGTGATTATTTGCATAGATTTGTATTGGCGCATGTGCAGTCACATGATGGTGCACATGACCAAGAAAACGTTCCAATGTCCCCAGACCCTTTCCCTCTTGAGGGTGGGGTCTGGGAATGAGACTAGGTAGACCTGGCTCAGCTGTTTTTTTGTAAGTCACTAGTTTTCTCTATCTATGCAAATTACACATAATTGTATGTCATAATCCTGGTATATAAAATTGTCCCATGTATACAGCTAGCTTGACTGATACACACATTTACTGTCAATAAGAGAACATATTTATAAAACACAGGACAAAGCACACATTTACTGTAAAATTGTGTACACTCTCATGATAGGAGTACCAACATAGTTATGGGTATATACAGGACAATAATTACAAACTTTGCTTTTAGTACTATACTAATGTGAGTGGGGGCATTGCGTCACTGGCTGGTGTGGATGCTGAGGGTTGTAGGCTCGACAGGAGGAGTGGGCATCTCATCACTGGCTGGTGTGGATGCCGGGGGTTGTAGGCTCAAAGGAGAAGTGGGCATCTCATCACTGGCTGGTGTGGATGCCGGGGGTTGTAGGCTCAAAGGAGAAGTGGGCATCTCATCACTGGCTGGTGTGGATGCCGGGGGTTGTAGGCTCAAAGGAGAAGTGGGCATCTCATCACTGGCTGGTGTAGATGCTGGGGGTTGTAAGTTCAAACGAGGAGTGGGCATCTCGTCACTGGCTGGTGTGGACGCTGGAGGTTGGGAGCCAAATTTGGGAGGCTGAACAGCAGGAGAAGAAGCACCTATTGTCATCATCCATGGACCGTCGTATCAAATCACCTCATCCTTCTCCTGTAAGTATATGGTATGCTTCCATAATACAGGTTGTTTGTTCGAGATGCCCGACACCTCCAAGGCATTGCCACTGCAACCATAAGGCGGTTGGCCAAGGAGCGGAAAAAACGGTACATCATACACAACTCGAGATACTGCACCACCACCTCCCTCCCATCCTGTTTCAGTCGTTGAAATAACCCCCACATTTCTTCTGCGACAGCTCTACTCGACATCCCCGCCTTAAGTTCCTCTACTGACGGGAAGTCACACAAACAACCTTCTATGACTGTCTTTGCGGCAACCCCATGGGCAATCACACACTGGGTGCCGTAGTACAAGCGGAGAACATCGTTTACAGTTTTCACTGATGAGATTTTTAGCTGAACCTTCACTCCACCATCTAGGATATATTATTATGTGAATCCAAGCAAACTGCACTGGGAAGCGAGGTCATGTGATCAGATAATGACAGAGTGTGCTGCTTCCCAGCTTTAGCTGTACGTTTAATGGCAAAAAGGCTATTAAAAGCCTCCTCGATCCCTCCTTCCCCCAAGAGGAGAGGAAGGACTCCCCTCATAACGTTCTTACGATGCTCCATCAATAAGCCGATGTGTGGCCTGCTCTCCATCATTAGCTCAAATGCCACCACCTCAAGAGGCTTGTTCTCCTTCGTCCCTCGCCGCTTGATGGCCTGCTGAAGGACACGCTGGTAATTGGGCCACCTCTTGCGTAATTTGCGTAGCTCGACCGTCTCTTGGGCAGACGAGACGCTTCCCTCGGAGATGCTGCTACTGCTGTCTGCAGAGTTGCGGCCTGTGAAGCTGATGACGATGTCAAAGCACTCGGATAATCAATGATGGGAGGCAGAAGGAACGGCGCTACTCGTGCCAGCGCCATGGACGTCTTCACTCGATTACACACGTACGTTCAAAACCACCTGGCTAGCTGTAGCTCGACTAACAGGTACAAACCAGTTTGAACCAGAGTTTGAACCTATTTTGCAATAATTTATTATTATTTGTAGCATGTGGCTTCTGGTTCATGCCTTAATTGACCAGTAGGCGGAAGCATTGTGCAATCTACATGTAATTTCCAATTTAGAAGCTGTTGCACAGACAGTGTGCAATGTTCACACTTTGACTCCCATCCCTGACCACATAACTGTTTGCATACTCGCTGATATTGTACATAAGGCTAGTAACATAACCACAGTAAAGTGTGGGATACTAGTGTGGGACACCATTAGATGTTGCCTAGGTACTTAATTAGTGACAGAATATTCTCCAGTACATACCCACCAGAGAAACCCTGTCTCTGTTGTCCCAGTACAAGCCACAACTGGCTCAGTGTTGGGCAGTGAATCTAATATTATGGCATATCCCCTTTATTAATTTTTGTCAAGCTTGCACAAGCTGTATGTGTAGCTATCTATACCATGGCTCATCCTGGCTACTCACTATAGCTACCCAGTAGCTAAGCATTAGCTTCATCCCCAGGCCCTTTCTCCAGCTTTCTAATGTTGCACACAGAAAAGCGGGAGTCTGTTGCATAGACAGTGTGCAATCTACACAGTTATGACTCACTATGACTCCAAGTAGCCAACAGGTAGTTTTGATTGCATACATGCAAGAGTAGTCTGTTACTTGCTAGAACATGCATAATCACCCCTTAACATAACGGTCCTAAGTGTGGGCAGGATGTGTGGGACAGTACATGGTTATCCACTAATGTGAAATCCATGTTTGATTATAGCATCGTCCCCAGGTTTCTCTCAGTTTTTTCAATGTTACACGCAGAAAAATGCCTGAGGGACGTTGAAAAGATTGAGGAGCCTAGGGACGAGGCTAGTTTGACTACTCAGACTCTGCATAGTAGATAGCTAAATATCTAGCCAATATGAAAAAGTTGCTCAAAGCCAGCCTAACCTTTCTGCTTGTTGCACCACAGTTTGTTCCATGTAGGTATGCACACTAGTTATTGACTTGCCAAGTCAAACCAGAATATTCATGAATGTGTGTGGTTTGAACGAAAGAATGTGCGAATTGTTTTCTGTCCAATGCTCAGTGTGTTCTTTCTTGCACATTAGAATGAGATTGTAGAATGGCGGTAGTATGAACTTTAGAATGGTTGTAGAATTGTTTGTAGCATTCTTGTAGCATTTCTTTTAACCAATGACTAACTTTCACTTTCACTGATACTTCCAGAAGAATAAGTAGCATGGAAGTAGCTTTTCCTGGCACTTCAGAAAAAGACTCTAGTTAACCAATTAACTTGAATGCATTTGGGGGGGGGGGGGGGGTGTCTGTACCCATCCCATATATATGTAGGTAAAGGTATTACAAGATTAGCTAGCCTAGTGCAAATGTGCTGCTGGAGCACACATGTATGAAGTGAAAGCTGTTCGAAAACTTTTGTAGCTAAAAAATTGTCCTCATCAATTAGATATATAAACGTTGTAATTTGTGGCTAAGCATAACTTGGATGTAGGCCTATATGTGTATGCTAAGGCTAAAGTCCTCAAACACAATTTGTGGCTCCCGGCTATCATGGGGGTAGCTAGAGTATGCCACCAAGTAAACAGGGATTCAGAATGGAGCATGTACATGTACTGCCATGTGTATCTATGCTGCAGAGCACTGTAAGCACACTTTTGAGATAATAGTAACATTATTGTGGTATTATACACTTTTAGCTGTGGTGAGGGTCATTAACATGGCAATGTGCCTTGAGATCGAATAAAGACTAAGAGAGCTGCTCTAAATCTGGTACCTTATTACCTAGTTAGGTGCTACAACCAGCTTTGCCTATTATCCTTTGACAAGTAGCCAACAAAAACCTATATCTCTACTTGTATAGTATGTGTAGGTCAATCAGAATATTCTGGCAAGTCTACATGTATGCGTATTACACACAGGGAATATGCATGTACCATGCATGGTACATGCATGGAATACACCAGTGCTATGCATGGAATATGCACGAAATATGTTTGTACCATGCATGGTACACACATGAAATACGCCAGTGCTATGCATGGAATATGCCTGTATTATGCATGGTACATGCATGAAGACCTGGGTAAAATGCATGCATGTTTCAGACCTGTATTATGCCTGCCCACTACCTGTAAAACATCTTAATTCCTTGCATGTTCCAGTACTGAGTCATGAAACATGCATGGTTCATGCACATTATGCACTACAGGACCATGCTATATCCATGCATGAAACAATGCGAGATGTAGCGCATGGAATGTGCTGAAACATGCCTGAGACTTGCATGTTTCAGTCTCAGGCATAATATATACACATAATCTCTGAAGCTCCAAATTATAACAGCACCTTTAACTTGATGCTAATAGTCATAATCCTGAGTTTCACTAACTGGTGACATGATTGAAGTGTGTTTTTTATGCATGCGATAAAGAGCATTTCACATATGCATACGTTTATGGCAAACGGTGCATATTTCGTAGCTTCATGGCCCTCAATTCTATACACATATTATCAGAAGTTCCAAATTTGATTAGTACCTTTGTTTTGATACTAATAGTCATAATTCTGAGCTTCATTAACTCAGGTGACATGGTTGAAGTGTGTTCTATGCATGTGAGGATGAGCATTTCACATATGCATATGTTTACGTCAAACGATACACATTTCATATCTTTTTGGCTCTCAATTCTACACATATCATCTCTGAAGCTCCAAATTTTAACAGCACCTTTAACTTGATGCAAATAGTCAGAATCCTGAGTTTCACTAACTGGTGACATGGTTGAAGTGTGTTCTGTACATGTGAGGAAGAGCATTTCAAATATGCTTATACATTTACGGCAAACGGTACACATTTCATAGCTTTTTGGCTCTCAATTCTACACATATCAACTCTGAAGCTCCAAATTTGATTAGTACCTTTGTTTTGATGTTAATAGTCATAATCCTGAGCTTCATTAACTCAGGTGACATGGTTGAAGTGTGTTCTGCGCATGCGAGGAAGAGCATTTCACATAATTATGCTTATACATTTATGGCAAACAGTACATATTTCATAGATTTTTGGCTCTCAGTTCTACACATATCTACTCTGAAGTTCCAAATTTGATTAGTACCTTTGTTTTGACACTAACAGTCATAATTCTGAGCTTCATTAACTCAGGTGACATGGTTGAAGTGTGTTCTATGCAAGTGAGGATGAGCATTTCACATATGCATAGTACGTTTACGGCAAATGGTACACATTTCATAGCCTTTTGGTCCTCAATTCTATACACATCATCTCAGAAGTTCCAAATTTGATCAGCACCTTTAACTCGATGCAAATAGTCATAGTCCTGAGTTTCATTAACTGATGACATGGTTGAAGTATGTTCTGTACATGTGAGGAAGAGCATTTCACATATACATATACATGTACATTTACGGCAAACTGTACACATTTCATAGCTTTTTGGCTCTCAATTCTACACATATCATCTCTCAAGCTCCAAATTTTAATAGTACCTTTAACAAGATGTAAATAGCCATAATCCTGAGTTTCACTAACTGGTGACATAGTTGAAGTGTGTTCTGTACATGTGAGGAAGAGCATTTCACGTATACATACGTTTACAGCAAACGGTACACATCCCATAGTTTTTAGGCTCTCAATTCTACACAGATCAACTTCAATTTGAAGTGTGTTTTGTACATTATTGACTATTAGCATCAAGTTAAAGATGCTGATCAAATTTAGAGCTTCAGAGATGATGTGTGTAGAAATTGAGAACCAAAAAGCTATGAAACGTGTACCGTTTGCCGTAAAATGTATACATGCATATATCTTCCTTGCATGAACAGAACACACATCAATCATGTCACCAGTTAGTAACATTCAGGATTCTGACTGATCACACAACGTTGCAAAGGTAGTGAGTGACTGTTGCAACGCTAAAAATGAGAGATTTTATAAATAATGCTCATCTCTCCCATGAATTATGTCATATCTGACCCTGCAGCAGATATTACCAGGTTGTCTTTAGCACTGTTATAAACATGTACTTCAAAGGGGATCAGGCGTATCACTGTCTATGCCCCCCCCCCCCCCCATTTTACTTGGGGAAACTTCAATTAATTGCGTTGAGAAATCCCAAGTGTAGATGATTTGTAAAGTTGAACTTTCTCGTTAATTAACAGACATTTAATAATGTGTAGGTATTATTATCAGTTGAAATTGAAAAACAGGTAAACTGATTTCATGGTATCTTGACCAATGAAGTCCCAAGTGAGTTCATCAGCATTATATAGTACCCTTGTTAAGGTAAGGTTGGTACACACCATAGAGTAGTAGGGGTGTTCAATCATAACTTACCCGGTACTACCCCTTCAGCATTCTAGGTCATTAATTTTATCCATTAAATTGTCTTGGGAATAAAGGGACAAAGTGACAATAATTGAATTTTGGCCCTCTTTCTGGATACAAGAAATTATCTACTGCCACACTTCAGGGCAGTAAGAGATCCTGTGATAGGTTCATACCATGATCTGATACCCAAGAATGTACAAGAATGCCTATCGATCCTATTGCACACTAGGTAACACAACATGTTTGTATCTGTCCAATGAATACTGAGGTAGAGAGCAGAATTGATAGGATCAGATATCAATGTTAATATGATTGATCCTTAAGGAGGTCATTAGGAAGGTGAGTAAATGTAGACCTACATAAAGGCTAGTACATAAGCTCATCTGTTGAGCTAGGGCTTGACTAGCAAAGCATCATACAGCCCGGAGGTCCTACCAAAGTCATTGGAAACCAAAAGCCTACACCCAGAAACAAAATTGGGACACTGGCATAAACACCACTATAGACCCTAGCTAGTGTACGCCCTTGAGGAAGGAAGTAAAAAACCAGAATAAATGATTTGGCTTGCACATGGGCCATATAGGCTCATATCAGAGCCCGACCCAAACAGAAAGAATTGGGAAATTTAGCACACAGGCCTGTGTATATGGGCTGTCTGTAGGTTGGTATCAAACAAATGTGTACCCATGATCACACAAGATACTGTCTTACGTGTATATGTTCAGTATGGACTCTATATAGGACATTGGTGTAATAAGAGCCCATCTTGATAGTTCAGTAAAGATTACTGATACAGTACTGCCTATCCAACCTAAGATGGAGGAATTAATTACTTGTGTGCAAATAGCAGTATGGACCTGATAAAGTTAGTGCATCATGCCATATGATCTGATACAACTGGAGGCCACTTTGGTGCAAAAGTTACCATGGACCCCTAAGAACTTGGTGGTCTGGCACAAATAATAGCCAATTTATATCTGACTATAAACTGGCACAAGGCCAGCATGGACCTCACAAGGTCACCCGGGCAATCAGAACCACCTTAGATCTGATAATAAAATGTCATAAAGATGATTATAGACTCACAAAAAGTCTATGTTGCTTGCATAAAAGCACAGCAGTAGCAGTACCTACAAACTAGTACAAAGGTCATTGGGCAAAGATGCCAGCATAGACCTGATAGTAAAATTCTGTGCCTCAAGCCGGCCAGCTCGCTGCTGTGCCATATATGGTAGTTGGTTCCACTTGACGCCACGCACATGATAAGTTTTACCAGGCTCCCCCTCTTTTCTCATGGAATGTTGAAAAGATCGGGGCGCCTGAGGACGAGGCTACATAGGTACAGCGATTTTCTCGTATGTTTCTCCTGAATTCGTGGGGCTCACTCAGGCTTGCCCTAAATTACTCCAAATCTTTGTCTCATTTGTATAGGGTCTATCCATATCACAGCAGTTACAACCCTCCCTCACCGGCAGTGATGGAGATATGGTACTTCATGGCTGTGGATGGATTCTGACCTCTTAGTCCCCTCCCACCCCACCCTCACCCCTCTGGCTCATGGCAGGACCTCCAACCCAAGCAATAAACTCATGTCCACTTCAAAATTTTATTTGTACAAACTTATGATAATGTTGTGTACACTATAATTACATTTGTATCATTTCACTTTTTTTTTATATAATATTATTGGTAACTATTGTACCATTCAATAATTGGTTTCTTGATTTTGTGTGAAATTTACATAATATTATACTTGCATCATTTGCGGCAAAAGATGTCGTCAAGAATTTGCATTAGTGTGCATGCATGGTATT
>OZ219958.1:0-71873 GCA_964291365.2 Stappiaceae bacterium | reverse complement strand
TGGGTTCGTTATTTGACAGGATATAGGTCAGCATGGCAGCTAAGACCGCTCCGTGACGATCACTCGGACAATATCTTCTCACGAATCAAGCTCCTTAGCTAACTGCAGCCCACTACATGTAAGTGTCCATTGTCGCGTGGTTTTTGTACAGTCCGTCCAAGAAGCTAGTGTTCGTGCCTGTAGCTAGTGCCACGGATGGCGGTCACAGAGATTGCCCAGTTCTAGCTTCTGTTGCTCAATGGCCAGAGATACAGCCTCTTGTTTCTCGGGGTCAAATCGTTTCTGGTGTCCTCCCGTTACTGACGGACGGACAGACAGACACACAGACGGACAACTATAATTTTAATATAATGATTGTATTATACACTCCTACCATTTTGGGGGGGGGGGAGGAGTCTGGTGACATTTACCTCCTTTGTAAAAATATGTGTACATGCAGATTTAGCAAAAAATTTTGTTTTTGGTTTTTAGTATTACATGTACTAGTAGTACGTGGTATGCATGATAAACTGACTGTGATCTGTGTAGGGCATAGGGAGACAGGGGCTGCTGAAAGAAAACACCAGAGAATAGAGACAGGAGAATGATGACGAGAAGCAGCAGCTGACAGACCAATCCATGAAATATCATCTGACTGGAGAGAGAGAGAGCACAAACTGGTTATACTCAATAACAACTGTACTGTACATGTATCTCAAAATTGATCATAGTTTAGGAGCATGTGTAATTACAGGATTCACCCACAAACAAAATTCATGGACACATGTGAGGGTGTGGCCTGTGACCATATCAAAGCATTTTATACACGTCTTCCCCAATCAAAAAAAAGAAAAACTAGAGCTCTCTAGAGCACATACCCCACATGCACTGTATGACACATACATGTATATAGCAAAGCATACATGTAGCTACGTATTTACCCTAGCCTCTAGCCTTTAGTCTATAGAACAATATTTCTGACTCGACAACGTGTGTAGTGAAGCCGCATACTATTATGGCACTACTAGGTGTGGTCAATAGGCATGGCCGTTAAAAAAGCATGATTTGTAGCGTTTGTTACTATAAATGCTGTGGAGCATGATGCACACATGTACACTGGTATGTATGTATGAATTAAGTTCAACAAATTAAAGGAGCTATAGATGGGTGGGGGAGTACATACATGTACATGCATGTAGCATACATTTATATGTACGTGGAACATACCAGTTGGTTGCCATGGTAATGATGATGATGAGTGTGGTATTGAGGTCTCCTGTGAGCTCTCCTGTGAGCTCTCCTGTAGAGTTTGCCATCACCACCAGTAGTGTATGAATAAAGTACAGTACAAGGACATTAGTATATCACAAAACTAGAATATATCAGCTAGGAAAATTAATAGGGAATTAAATTTGGTGGTTTGGCAACCGTCAAATTAAAAAATTTCCTACTCACACTCTGTTTACATGCACATGCCTCAAGGGCCTCATACTGTACCTACAATGTACAACAATGTACATTAGCCACATGAAATATGAGCAAATTAAAAATGATCACAAGAACAAGCCATACTCTATTTTCAGTAGCAAAAAAAAATCTATACTAGAGAACTCTTATAGCTCTCTATTTTTGTACTATCATTTACCTTCATCTCCAAAGTTGAAATTATTTCCAAAAAACATCCAAAATATGTCGTTAGGATCAAACTCATCATCATCATAGGCATAATGGTAGCTAGCTCGCCCTCCGTTCATGCCAGATGCTTGGAGACCTTCATCACCAAACTGGTCATATCAGTGTCTCTTCTCTTTGTCACTAAGCACAGAGTAGACCTTGCTCACAGCTGCAAGTAAAGACAGACAATTACATCATGAAATACTCCACGTAAGTTTCATGTATACCAATGTGCAACATTATGGGTGTGTCCCCATAGAGTTGCTGTGTTGAAGCTAAAAAATCACTGGATCCCCAAGCTAGGGATATCTACATTTAGCTCAAATGTCATAGTTTCAATCGCCAATCACAGTCATATCGTTTTTGCTTGGGAATCCTGAGGGACCACCACCATCGAATATCACCATGGAAGTTTACTATGTACAGTGTATGGGGATAAAAGTGACGACACAGCATTTTTGTCCAAGTATGTGATCATCTCTGATGATGTACAAAAATGGTGGAGAGATGCCTCCTCCCCTCAAATTTTGAGCAGGGCGAAAGCACATAGATGAAACAAATATCACCTTATTACTACTACTTTCCAGTCCAATACATGAAAACTGATACATGCGCATGTACGTACACTGTAGCAAACCATTTTATCCCATTATCTAAGAAAGATGTATGCATACATGCAGGAATGCAGAACTGGGAGTACTAGAACATCAATGACATCACATAAATGTACAAGTCACTTGTAATACCTTGAAGCTAGAAATTTTCATGTTGACTAAGTTAGCAGCAACGACCCCATACCACATACATGTAACACTAGTAATGTGAATGTACTTTCATAAGGTTCATTTTCAATAGCTGACATTCTCACAAACATTTCTAAACTTAAATTTACACATGGTGGTAGCAGTACAGATACCTTTGAATGTTTCGTCTGATTTGGGGGCATGGTTTTTGTCCGGGTGTAGCTTGAGAGCTAGTTTCTTGTAGGCTTTCTTGATTTCAACCTCCTCTGCAGTCTTAGATACCCCTAGTATGGCATAGTGGTTACTGTCACATCTTAACACAATATAACGAACAAAAAGAGGAAAGTATATATAAGTGACGATCATTACCTAATGTACTAAAAATTGCAATCTACATGAGTCTATTCTGCAATTTTTTTTCTGCTTGTTGTGCACTGCACGTCGACAATGTGTATGTACATCTTCGTAACCTCCTCCCTCCCTTACACAGTTAAAGGCACAATCAGATAATTTTGAATCAACTTAAGGAGGGGAACTTTGATGCAAATTAAAGGAGCTAGGTCCCATGGGACCTACCTTATGTGTTGTACAAGTACATTTCAAACTCCAAGGGGTCCCATATCATAAAGATCATCACTGCTCAACATAACTACATAACTCTGTCCCTGTCTCTCTCTCTCTCACTCTCCTCTCTCTCTCTATTAATGTGCACGCTGTATAATTTGTTCACCCTGACCTTTGCACCACTTCCACTAGCTCCTGAGGCTATTCTCTGATTGGTCATTTCCACCACCGCCAACACCAGTAGATCCACCCGATGTTCTTGACTCTGAAGCTCTGCCTCTAGCTCCCCCCCCCCCTTACTCACTGGTTGATTTCCTATTTCCACTAGCTTCTACTGAGTCCACAGTTTTGTGTGGAGATACATTGTGTATAAATATACATACATGTACATCCAGTGTTCTCCCCCAGAATCTTATTAAGGTGTAGTGGGAGGGTGTGCATATGCCATGTCCACAAGCAGCATATTCAAATGTTTAATATAAATGCACCTGTCAATGTGTACCTCCACTATTTCCCTCCCAGGTTGCCCAAGGTACATTGTGTAAGACCAGGGGATTTAACATCTCTCTCACTAAGGCTATTCCAAGTTGTACTTCTGTTTCTGGTCCTGGATTCTTCCAAAGATCATGTGGATGGGTGGAACTACCAGCAACCCAGCAATACAAGCCAATCAGACTCTTGTCATCAAAATGTCTGCACGTCACTTCATGCATGTAGTATACAAACTACTGAGGATGCTGAAAATGTGGAGATTGCCAAAAGCACACAGGCAGGGGATCAAAAACAGAAATACAACTTGGAATGGCCTATTAAATAGCCTCTATCTAGGGGCCGAGTTCTTGATACTTTCAAGATAAATTTTGTACGGTAAACTGTACGACTGACCTATGGCTATCAGATCATTCACAGATTTGACGAACTGAGCCACTACAGGTTGAAGAGCCTAGTTGTGAAGCCCCCCCCCCAGCACAAATGATATAGACAAGCCTACCTTTAGCTTTTGTTGAGGGGAAGAGGCAGTCAGATTTATTAGCTGGTCACTTGGCCACCTCGATCTGACCCGTCCTGTAACCATCCTCAGCCTCTGTTCAGGCAACACTTAGCAGCATCACAATTCACAGCAGGTCCATTTCCTACAACAAAATTTCAAAAATTATGTACAATTAGTTAGGCTCATCCACAGGCAATTAGTATATCGGTAATTTGAGATATAGATCAAGGTACGCGTGCATAAATTTTTCTTTGATGTGGGAAAGTATAGAGCTGAAAGCTTGATCATGCTTTGAATTATTTTTGAGAAGAACACTGCATAAACTATCATGTACATGTGTGATGGTAGAGGCACATACCACATCAGTGAATTACTTTTGTGTGTCCACAAGCATCATAGTCGGGGAGGCCATGACATCAACTTCCTTTCAGAACATCACAGTCGCAGAGACAATGACATCTACATTATATAAAACACAAAATAGCTCTAACAGTAGCAGCAGAAAAGTATTTCATAACACAAAACAAAGTAGAGGTACATACCACATCAGTCAATTGTTATTGTGTATCCACACCCATCACAACCAGGGTAGGGAAGGACCACATGTCTTCACATCAGCAAGTCACTAAACATGCACATTTGCAATATGAAAAAATTAGAAATGCACATGACAGTTTCTAAATAATGCTCACCAAAACTCCTACAGGACAACAGTAACACTCTGTATGAAGAAAAAGGTTTTTGAACCAAACACACAGTACATGCATGCATGCACGCACACACACACACACATAGTTGCAGCAAAAAAAGGACACAAGATTCTCTATTTAGCACACAACTGCACGTATGATGGTAGAGGTACTTACATGTACATGTACCATACATGTTTTGCATGTCAGTACCCAACACAGCTGGAGAACCGTGACATCCATGCCACACACTGCATTACCTGTAAAGAAAGAATGACATACAACATAAACAA
The DNA here is from genome assembly GCA_964291365.2 of Stappiaceae bacterium. Classification (GTDB taxonomy): domain Bacteria; phylum Pseudomonadota; class Alphaproteobacteria; order Rhizobiales; family Stappiaceae; genus JBDWFY01. Next base: position 66,940 of record OZ219958.1, on the reverse strand, counting down.
TGCCTTAGGATACAGTGTTTGTCCACAGTTGCTCCAAGTTCCTTCTAGCCTATATAAAAAAGAAAAGGACTTTGTGAACTCACAAGGTTGCAGCATAAAAAGCACACAAAATTCTCTGCTCAGCTACATGCAAGTTCAAAAGTTTGGTGCCAAAAGTGCAACTGCAGACAGCTGTTTCGGCCTAATTAGGCCTCGTCAGTGCAGTGCAGCACTAGGTGGGCCAGCCATGTTTATGTCGAGGCATCAGTGACTTGTTTTTATAGTCTAAATAATGCTCACCATACTCCTACAGGACATCATTAAAACAGTATAACCCATTGCTAACCTGTATAGCCCCATCACTCTTCACGTTGCCAACATCTGTCCCATCCATGGCTGCAGGAGTAGAGGTAGACAATCCAGTTGATGTCTCGTTGAATGGATGCATGTAGAGGACATACACGTACAAGTCCAGACCAGCTCAATGCAAGGATTAACCACAGGTAGAGTCGATAGCTCGAGGTATCACCACATTCACTGTGGACATACCTGCATTTGTAAAAAAAGGAATGACATAAGTACACAATGCTAGACATGTACGTTGGTTCTTCCACAATTGTTCAGCAGTTCATTCCAGCAAATTGCTTGAGGACAGATCTGTTTTCAAATGTAGACAGGTGGATTAATGAGCAGCATTTAAATCGGGGGGGGGGGGGGGGGGGGGATAAATATTGCAAAATGGGTTAGGTATAGGGTCGTCAGTGTTTAAGCATACAGTTAGGCAATGTGTGCGTATTGCACATGCGTACCTTGCTGCAGGAGGTTGATACTGCCAGCCTAGCTGCCTGCATGGAGAGAAATATATATGCACAATGAGGACACTGGAGATAACCTAGTCTTGTTCCAAGTCCTCACCATAGTCAATACAGCCTCCCCCCTCCGTAACCATAGCAAGTCAGTAAACAAACATACTTGCAAAACATATGTACATGATAATAGTGCTCTAAATAGTGCTCACCAAAACTCCTATCACATGAGGGTAGCAACACCTGCTAGTCTATATGAGGAAAAAAAGGTCTTTGTCAACACCCAAACACACACACACACCACCACGTACACACACACAGTTGCAGCATAAAAAGCATATATGATTCTCTAGTTAGCATGTAATCACATGTATGAGGGTAGAGGCACTTACATGTACCATATCAGCAACTTGCTTTTGCATCCATCACAGCTGTGCCATCCCAGATACCTCGCAGATATAAAAGACAAAATGGCTCTAACAATAGCACTAGAACAGTACTAAAAAAATAAAAGTGGCACACTAGCGTTCATGCAGGAGCTCGCTAGACTAGTGCCAAAAGAAAGAAAACAAAAGAAAGAAGTGACACACTAGCGTTCATGCAGGAGCTCGCTAGTGGCACACTAGCGTTCATGCAGGAGCTCGCAATACCAGTAAATAAAGTAGCACTTACCGCTGGTCAGATGATGAATCTAATCCCAATGTTAGCGAAGCGATGCAAGGTAGTTCCACTGTCATCTGACGAGCTGGTATATAAATGTGCAAGCTGTATGAAGATAAGGTTTTTTTTAACCAAATGCATAGTGCATACACTCACACACTGCCATATACATGTACATGTACATACATAAGGTTGCAGCATAAAAAGAAGCACACAAGATTCCCTAGTTAGCATACAACTGCACATAATTATGAAGATAGAGGTACTTAAGTACTTACCACATCAGTGTTTTGTTGGACTTTTGTTCACCAAGCACTTGTCTTCACCTCAGACTTGCTCACCTAGAATGTTTACACTAGGGCTTACTTCACTGAGGACTGACTTCACCTTGGACTTGCTAGAGCTTTGTCTTCATCTAGGATTTTCTTCACCAGGCTTGACCTGGACTTTTTCACCTAGATGGCCTTCATCTAGCACGCCAAAGGACTACCGCGACATGATCTGCATCTACAAATTTAACATAGACAAGTGGATTAACATGCAAATTGGGAGGGGGGGCACATGTCAATTGTTGGTACAGAAACCACCAAAAAAAAAAAAAAAAAAAAAACACTCAAACATTCAATTAAACTAAACTGTACTTGGAAGATCTCAAATACACAGAACACACATATGCACCATTCTCCCATTATTGACTTGTCATTTGCATGAACTGGCAGTCCCACCCTACCTTATTGGTCCTTTCAACAGGGTGAGGTCAATTGTAGCACTCTTCACGCTTCTGACATCCATGGCTGCATGAGTAGTGGACAATTCAGTTGATGACATCTCGTTGGACGGATGAGGATGGTTGTAGAGTTGAGGGCAGCTCAATTCAAGGATGAAGACCAGTCCAGATATCAACACCTCGAGTCCGAGTCATAACAGAGGTACAGACACAAATCTACAACATAAAAAGCATACAAAATCCTCTAATTAGGACGTTAGGGTTTCATATTGGGGGGATCACACATGTTAGAAAGAAGACAATTGCATGCGTACAAAATTTGTATACCTCATATACAATACTGTTTAATTTTGATAGTGAACTGTAGCTATACACATGGCTACCAGTACTCACAGTAAATCTTAATGTGTAATTCGGATTATTAGAGAGAAAATTTGAATAGCGGTGGGCACTATTTAGAAACAATGCCATAATAATATTATAGACTTTGCTCTGCAGTAGCTAAACAAAATGTAAGCCATAGGGAGAGTGTATTTGGGGAGGGATATCCCCTTCCCCCCAAGGGATGAGGCTATATAACATATGTAACTACATGCAATTATCATGAAACTAAGCATTCAAAATCACCTTGGAGATATAATAGACAAAAGTAGCAGCACCAGAATAGTATACAACTACATGTGTATGAACAAGGACCCCTCTTAACTATGGGCACGGACCATGTGCGACTGTTTTGTGGTGCACATTGATAATCCCACCTGGATAATTCTTCAAATTTGGTCTGTATGTCAGGATTCAACCTACTTCCTTAGTATATAAAGCTAGGATCGTAGGATATCGGTGCAGTTCAGCCTTCTTTATAAATTTTGCACACACCAGTACCACTTGTATACAACACTGTTCCTATACAGTGTGTATGTACAGCAGATTCATGCACCTTTGCAATAGAAAAAGTGCTAGGACTAAAACCATAGTTGTAGTTCATTTAATAAGCCACAAGCAACAGTTTACACAGCAGGACAAGGTGGTTTTTAAGGTAGCCAGTCTGTTGCAAAGGTGCCTGAATTTGCTGTAGCTTGCCCCAAGGTGACAAGGCCATGGAGCAATGTATACATAGGATAATTAGTGGTTTCAGAAAAGGGTACTTTTCCACACAGGTGTGCACACCCACATGTACATGTATGCAGCCACAAACTGCTACATATGTGTACTCAAACTGCAACATAAATTAATACATAATGTACATTTGACAGGCTTCATGCACTACCAAGGGGAAGATCCTGAAATATAGACTAAATTTAGAAAGACAGTTCAAATGTGCACCAGATATGAAGCCAAAACACAGGCATAGGCTTGACTGGACTGTACAAATGACATGCTAAAGCCCCATCCATATTAGGCTAAGCTTTGAACTACCACGAAATAGCTACACGCCAACTCAGTGTGTTACCTTGCCTTGTTATTTTCTCCCTGAGGCGGCAGTAGCCACGAGGCATCGGCGAAGGAGACACACCTGCAAATAAATTTCAAAAGAAATGGCAAATTATTTTAAATTTGGCAGTCTTGCCGATTTAACATTTCCCAAACTATCACAGTCAGGCCTATTGAAGGTACAGGTGCGTATTTGAACTCACAGCATGATCTTAGACACCTGCCTGCTATCCAGCCAGCTGCAAAAACTTGCAGTTTGTTGGCATCTTTGAATCTCAAACATACTGGGGGGTATTCGTCCACCTGCTCGTCCAGATTTTCAAATGCAGTTCCCCCCATATATACCGTAGTTCGGGATCTGACTAGCACACGTTTTAAAATTTCGTGTTAAAAAATTTTCGGACAAATAGGCGATGTCCGAAAAATTTTTAACACGAAATTTTGAAACGTGAAAAATTTTATACGCGAAAATTTCCCGAACTACGGTATATGCATATGCCCCGATTAATGTCCCATTCAAACGACCTTTACCAAACGATCGCATTAAAGATGGATCGGAGCGAGTCGTCTTTCAAGCGTACCTATGAGAAGGTTGTGTGCAAGCTGTCCTCCGTGCAAATGGGAGAGATATCTTGCCGATTTAACGAGCTCTACGCCAAGGCTGGGGTCCAAAAAGTCGCGTCGCGTTCTCCAAGTACTTGAACCTTCCGGTAGCTGTCAGTGGGTCTTCGATGCCTTCAACGAGAAAAGGTACTAGAAGATGAGTGAGTGTGTATTAATTTTACACTTGCTGGATTGTTTGATGCAGGCTTGGGGTCTCGCTGTAAATTTTATGCAGTGATATTAAAGCAAAGTTACGACCACATAGCAGCTAGTACAAAGGTTGTAGCTCCGTGGTGCCTCCAAGGATCGTATTACCCTCACTGATAATCAGTGTAGCTTGATCCGCCACCCTTCCTATCCTAGTATCTCCCCCTTATTTTCTTCCATGCATTGAAAAGAACAGGGAAGGCTACTGTTTAGTCACTTTTTTGAGTTGATAACCATGCTTATACTATACGTACGTACAGTACATTTATACATAATTATTATATTCCCATGCAATCATGTGGGGCTGCTGTTGCTCTGGGGCAAGTTGGACAACCTATCATGCACACACACAAGACTCTGCAGCCTACTAGAACTCTGTCCAGCTCTCTCTAGACCGACCGTGTGAACTACAGACTGTCTATGAGCAGATACTCAACCACAAAACCATCCACACCCACTCACATCATAGGGTAAATGTACCCGTTACCACCTATACACAACTTGTAGATACTGTATAACGAAAATTTTCGGCTATATGTTTTATACATGTACTCTTACTATCTATAACATCTGCTACTAGTTTCACATTAACCGATTAGTGCCGAGAGACGCGTTATTGCGTCATGCGCGCGCATGCCGTTAAGGGCGGGAGACGCAAAAATGCGTCAGCTGCATAGCGCTATACTCTATCGACGATATCTCGCTAAAGAGGACTGGGCGGTGACGATCTTTCCACCGACGACAAACCACGATAGTCGAGGTAAGTATTACTGTAGTAAACTGTAGTACTATTCATAGAAGATTATTCCACAAATTTGTATCAAAAATAACAATACATACAGCTATACACGCTAACGCCTACGCTATGTACGCTACAATACTACCATGCAAAAACGCTAACTACGTACCTATAAACTAACTCTAGAAGCGCTAAACGATGACTAAGAGGCTGTACACTGCTGAGAAAGTGCTGGAAGCTGTGTTGGAGGATGTGGATGATGACCAGGACTATGATGACCCTGATGAACCGGTCATGGAAGGCTCCGATGACGAGTTTTCCGATTTGGAGCTCGATGAAGATGATGCTGACCTTGACCAAGCACCACCAAACTCCCCCCTTACACTGTCAGTAGCTTCACCACTGCCACCTCCACTCTCTCCATTGCCTCAACCCTCACCCCAAAGTTCGCCACAATCATCTCCACCTACTTCACCATCTGGTTCTCCATCGCAACCTGCAGTGTGGACTACAACACTGAAACCAGTGGAGGTGAAGTCATTCAACTCACCAGTAGGTCCAACAACAGCCATCCCAGAGTCCCCCAGAGAGGTCTTCGAAATCTTCTTCACTGATGAGTTGATGATGCTGATGGTGACTGAGAGTAATAGGTATGCCGAGGATGTCATGGGAAGTGAGAAGTTCGCCAAGTGGACGAAGATCACCGTAGAAGAGATGAAGGCCTTTCTGGGGTTCTCCATTCTCATGGGCATAAACCAGCTCCCAGCAATCAAGGACTACTGGAAGAAGAACGAGTACCTCCACTATAGTCCCATTGCAGAGCGGATACCACGAGACCGCTTTTTGGAAATCTCGAGATATATCCACTTTGTGGATAACAGCACCCTCCAACCACGTGGCTCTCCAGGACACGATCGCCTAGGGAAAGTTCGCCCCATCATTGACCACCTTTCGACCAAGTTTGCGGAGGCTTACGATCCTCACAAAGAAGTAGCAGTTGATGAGGCGATGATTAAGTTCCAGGGCAGGTCGTCGCTGAAGCAATATATGCCCAAGAAGCCCGTCAAGCGTGGTATAAAGGTGTGGGTGCTAGGAGACAGCCAGACGGGATACTTCTCCAAATTTGATGTCTACTGCGGCAAAGGAACATCACCCGAGAAAAGTTTGGGAGCTCGTGTCGTGAAGACCCTCACTGAGCCACTGAAAGGGAAGTTTCACCATGTCTACTTTGACAACTTCTTCACGAGCGCAGAACTGTTGATGGACTTGGAGAAGGATGGAGTGTATGCATGTGGGACAGCAAGGAAGGATCGTCGGGGTTTTCCAGAGGAACTGAAGAGGGTCAACATGAAAGAAAGGTAAAGCAAAAATTAATGATAATGGATAATGTTACTACATAATAATTTACAACATACAGGGGTCAATCTGTCACTGTTCAGAAGGGGAAGTTGTCCGCTTCAGCTTGGCTGGATCGCAGGACAGTCACTGTTATGGCTACCAACTGTCAGCCAGACGACACCGGAACAGTGCTCCGTGGTACACAAGATGGTTCACGCATCCCAGTGCCATGCCCCCAATCCATCATTCTCTACAACACCTACATGGGAGGAGTAGACAGAGGAGATCAATTACGGGGATACTACCGCTGTCGTACCAAGAGCCGAAAGTTTTATAAGTATATTTTTTACTTCTTACTTGATGTAGCCATCACAAATGCTTTCATCCTGATGAAGAACCACACAAGCAAAGGCTCCAAGATGACCATCAAGGACTTTCGGCTTGAGTTGGCATCCGAACTGATCGGTGACTATTGTAGTCGTCGCAGACGTGGACGTACTTCGTCCTCCTCCATCCGCTCCCTTCCTCTTCGACACTTTCCAGTGAAGGTCGATGACGACAGCTGCCCCCCTAAGAGGAAGAGAGGCAATTGTGCTCACTGCAGAAAGACCAAGCACAGTCGCATGAACACGAGCTGGTTTTGTCGAGAGTGCTCCGCATGGCTGTGTCACTCGGGAGATCCAGATGATTGTTTTCTTCAGTGGCATACACGCCTACATAATATGTAAATACATGTATTCAAGCCCAATAACTGTTGCAATGGGTACACAAGAGTACCCTTTACTGAGAATGTATTATGTGAAGGGTGTGTGCATGTATGTAAAGTGTGTGTACATGTATGTGTGCATGAATACTGTGTGCAACCACACATGCAAGTATTTCATAAGTGACTTTCATACACGCATACAGTGGTGTGTGTGTGCATAATATGTTGTAGCCTGGCCAAGCAATTTGGACCTCTGGTGTGTGTAAAATAGTGTCATAATACATACGTGCATACACACATAACCATGCACTAACAACAAACCTACATACATGAACAAAAAACATGCGTACACACACCATACACAAACACTAAACTTAACGTACATACACTCACACACAATCATTCACAAACACTAAACACAGGGGGTGTGCATGTGTGACGTTATGTACATGTATTATTATGTGCATGAATATTGTTGCAACTACACGTGCACATGCGAGTATTACATAAATGACTTACCATCCAAAAGATCATCACTTGGTGTATAGTGTATGTGTGTGCAAGTGTGTGTGTGTGTGTGTGTGTGTGTGTGTGTGTGTGTGTGTGTGTGTGTGTGTGTGTGTGCATGTGGTAGCCTGGTCAAGCAATTTGGACCTGTGGTGTGTGTAAAATAGTGTCATGATTGGAGGTGAGACAGTACACAATATCATGTGATAAGATAACTAATATTAGTCCATAAAAGGAGAAAAGGCATATGTACACAACCTTTAATTTTGTATATATGTAATATTATGTTGTGTACCTATAATATTATAGTTCAAGTGCACAAATTATGTGTGTACACGCATACCCTCGCAAGTACACACACTCACGAACACACACTTGCATAGTACATATATACATGTATGCACATGCAAAAAAATATACACGCATACACACACACATACACGAACAAAAAACGTACGTACACACATATACACACTCGCGTACATACATACACATCATACACAAACACTAAACATACGTATGTATATATATACACTCACACGCACACACACACCATCCACATATACTAAACATACGTACGTATACATATATACTCGCACACGCACACACATGCCATGCACAAACACTAAACATACGCACACACTGTGACACACACACTCACAAGCATACATATAATGTTATACACAATACATAAGGCAAACTTACGTTGGTTGTGAAAATGCCAGGCAAGTTTTAAATGTGACATTCATCGAGCAGACCTTTTGTAAATGAAAGAGAAGAGTTTATAAAGGAAGATCATTAGTTATCGTACTACTGTAGGCACACAGACCTAAGGTAGCCACATTGTAAGGCTTGAAACACAGTTAAATAGAAGCTATAACCTAGACTTGTACGTACAAAGCTTCAATCAGGCAGGAGAAGTCACACAGACACTCGGCATGCACGATCATTAGCTAGCGCTTTCTACGTATCCAGTGGCCAGCGTGTACTATCAACGATCAGGAAAGTCCTACAAAGTACGGGAAAGATCTAAAGCTTTTGCTCGCTCAGTCGCTTATATCATGGACAACTGAAGGAGACAGAGCAATGAGCTACGCTGTCAGTACACGCTGAGTCAGCTGGGGACTGATATTTCAAGTTTATTCCCCTTCCTACCCCCCTTATCTTACGAATTCACTTACCGCTTGGCTTTTGTCCCTCAAGATCCCTTTGATTCACAAGATCGGCTGGCGTTCTTGGTATCAACGGGTAGCTTAGGCAACCATCTCTTTGAAAAACGCGTGTTGCTAATACAAAAGGTCGATCGTTTAGGCGATATGACCTCCAGACTTCCGTGATGTCAAATTTTCTCTCCGCCCATAAAATTAATTCCGTCCCGTCAGCGCGCATGCGCGCGTAAATTCCGGCACTAATCGGTTAACTGTATTTGTATAAGAGAGAAGTGGTCTAACAAGTCATATAACTGCTCTTGTGGAGTGGGTGTGGTCTATCTCTGTCTCTCCTACACAGAATTTCCATATGGCTGCTGAGGTGTGCTTCAGGGAGCCTGACCTGGACATTATGGACAAGGCTCACGAAATATCCCTAAACACTCTTTAAGAAAGGTGACGACCCCTTACCTAACCAATAATACACCCTTCTCAGGCTTCTGCCTCTTATCATGTGTATCTTTGCTGACAGCTTACATGTAAGCCCTTCTTTCAGGGATGGTTTTTTATCTATGTCTCTAAATAGCTATGACTGTGAATAGTGTTCTAATTAATGGAAAATCAATTTTATGACCTATAGATTTGGAAATTTTTGTGTTAGTAAACTTTCGTATGATAAATTTTTGTATTGAAATTTTTTGTAAGAACGACCCCTTACCACACTAATGTCAATAGTGTGCATGCATTTTTGTAAGATTCATTTTCGTAGCTGCCATTAACTACGAAAATATTTTTACAACAAAGATTTCAGTACATGCATGTACTCTTAGCTGTATATATTCACACTCTCTCTCCCTGTCTGTCTCTCTCTCTTCGTTATTCCATCCTCCCTCCAGGTTGTATTTTAACGTAACGACCTCAAACTGTTTGTCACCTCAGCTACCATAGATGCTGATAAATTTTCAGCAACGTTCCCTGGTCAATCTATCCTATTGATATTTACTCATAGCCCCTCGGATGATTACAAAGAGAATGCTGTGTAGCAGGTCATTCAGATTCACCTTCAACATTCTAAAAGTGAAATCATCTTGATCTACACGCCGGTACAGGAGGAAATGGAGGTCACTTGTGAGGCAGTATTGGGTCAGTTGTACATTATGTGTGAAAGTAGTGACATGTACTTGTGCATATGAGGTCATTACGACGTTTGAGGTTGTTACAACGAGATACAACCTGGAGGAAGGAGGGGAGTGAGAGACAGAGAGAAAGAGAGTGTGAATCTGCAGTCTGATAGTCTTACAGTATGCGTGTGCACTGTTAATGTAAACATGATAAGGGATTGTTCCTATGGACATTTTTTAAGCATGAGAATTTGTCATACAAAGGTTTTGTAGCAACGAAAATTATGTACAGTGTAACTACATGTATGTACACATAATGGCCTGAATCCATTCCATGGCTCCAATCTTTAGAGTATTATACATGGAAAAAATGTTCGGAAAGTGTTGCACTCAAACTCCACCCTCTTTTATTGTAAACAAATGTGATTATCAAAATCATAACAGGAAAATGTCCATTCAGACTCGAACCTCTTCCCACACACCAAACTGCCACGAAGTATACCTACGTGCATAGTAGGCCCTAAATATTGCACTATGTGTAAGTATGCATACTGTATATTGTACGATATATGTTAGTTGGCTCTTTTATTATCACATTTATCAAAGCATTTTTTTATAGTGGGTGGAGCTTGGATGTGGCTATTCTGAGCTATTTGCTAAATATTCCACTGTGTGTAAGCTGCAGTATATGCACACAAACATGCACATGTACACATAGTGCAATATTTTTTCCCTACTATGCACATAGGTATACTTTGTGGTGCTTTCTGGGCATAAGTTGTCTATACCTCTCTTAGAGTGCATGGGAGTGTTATCATTTCTGTTGAAAATGTCAGGTAACTTATGAAAAACTGTCGCATACACTTTCCTTATTGCCACAAGTTATCTAAGGTGCCCAGTGGTGGGTGATTTACTAATGAGCTACTTGTAGATGCATTGTGCTGAGGTGGTGTGTGTATCCTTCAGAAGGGTGCTCAATCTCAAGCAAAAGAAAAAATCATAGTAAGGGATTATACTCACAACATCAGCCTTCTTATTGTAATTAAAGGGTTCTCCCCTTTTTCATCTTTCTGTGGGTCACAATATCTATGTTGTCATGTAATTGGTTCTCCATTTTTTATGTTGCAACAATTAAAGGGTTCTATCTCTCTCTCACACACACAGTGTTTATGGTATAATGATTGTAGTGGACTGTGGCTATTGCTATTGTAAGGCAAGGTCTACAGTGTCTAATCCTCACTTTGGTATGGATGCTCTTCAAGTATACCAGGTAAGCACTCGTTATCATCATTAATTTAATACAATTTTTTGGGGATAAACCATGTCACCTTCATAACCACAAGCTGTTTGGTGCCTTTGGTAGCATTCACATAGACATGCTGTGCAGTGATAGACTTGCCAGATGTTGTTCTGCAAGCCGAGAGTGAAATTAATTTTGGTAGTAATGCATTCATTGAGATTTCCTGATGTCATCTGGCAAGGCTAGTACATGTAGATGGGAGATCATTGAGCTTCAAACTCTGGTATAGGTTGTCATAATAGAAAATAAGCCATGATATACATTGTACATGTACATGTACACATACATGCGGATGTGTACATAATGTGCTGCATGTTAGTCACTGTACATACATACATGTACATGTCTCTTTTCTCTCCCCCTCAGGCTAATGCTTACCAGCGATCTGGATGAGCTGGGAGGAGAGGGCAGGATGAGTAAGCCCCTTTAATCAATTATATGCAAAGATTGGGCTCGTTTCTATTAGAACTAAATTAATTTTTTACTGAACGCAATTTTTGACATCACGTGACTGAAAGCGGTTAAAACTGCTTCTGGGACCACATTTGTGCCAGGATGAAGCTACCAAGTTCGAGAGCAATGAACGGGCTCTCGATTGCTACCCAAGTCGATCATAAACATCAGCTCTGGAAACGAGATTGCTACAATTCAATTCAGGTAAGTATTGCATGTCAAGTTTGACAAAGTAGCTATAGACAATAGGAGTGTAAGTAGTAATGATCGCTCAAGTATTTGTTCAGTTGGTAGGCTCTTTGTAGGTTCTTTGGCCTACCAAGTTATATATTATATGTTTAGAGCATACAGAGGCAGTATCTGATAGCTGCCTTAAGTAGATAGTAACATAAGAAAAAACTACAGTACAATAAAAATTAACTTTGTTACAGTTCAGGGACGTGTTGAGCATGCCACATCATGAAGCAGTCTGTGTTCTGCTCTCCTGTATGACACAGCCACACATGACACTAGGTACAGTACCACGAGGTGAATACACTCCGTTTTGTCCGGCTGTAACACCTGGTGCAGCGTGCTCGCCTGTGCTTTGCCTTCTTGGAGGGATCGCTCTCAGGAATGGTGGTAGGAACTGTCGGAGAGCGAGAGAACAAACAACTCCTCCACTACGACCAGCTCTTTTCCTGCTGCAGTAGTCTCCTATGAGCTCACTTGCCAGCTTGAGTTCAAATTCCTTGATCGAGCTGAAAGGTGCATCCTCACAATAGCCCTTTTGTAGGATGAAGGCATTTGTGATAGCCACGTCAAGCAGAAAATGAAAGATGTATTTATAAAATTTTCTGCATTTCATTCTGCAGCTGTAGTAGCCCCTGACTTGGTCTCCTCTGTCAACGCTGCCCATATAGGTGTTGTAGTCCAAGACAGACATGGGGCAAGGCACAGATATCCTCAAACCATCCTTTTGGCGCCGGAGGACGTTAGTCGACTGGGGCTGGCTGGTGGTGGACATGACTGTGACAACCTTACTATCCATCCAAGAACTTGCACATACATTGCCTTTCTGGACTGTGAGAAATTCACCTCTATTATGTGTGTATTTAGTTGTTTTGTGTGTAAATTGTACCAAGAGTATATGAAAGGGAGATAGGGAGAGTATTGAACTGTGCAATACTGTGTGTAACAGCTGTTTGTACAGTTAGCATTTGTATTATTTTGTAATGATATCCAATCTTGCTGAGCACATAACATGGTGCTATGCCAACCAGTGCATACCTATACACATGGCTAGCATAGCACCATGTTATGTGCACATTACAGCTTGGCCACCAAGAGTCAATATCATTACAAAAGCCATACAAACAGTTGATACACACAGTATTATGCTGTTCAACATACTTCCTCCTCCCCTTTCATATATGCACACACACAAACTCTGTTATTCATGCATCCACACACTGTTATGTACACACATGCATACATGTACATGCACACACACATGCACATACATGCACACTCATAATGTGTACACTCATAATGTGTACACTTACCTATTCTTCAGATTCAGTTTCTTCAACTGGGGAGGAAAACCCTTGCGATCTTTTCTCACAGTGCCACAGGCATAGATGCTGTCCTTCTCAAGATCTTCCAGGAGTTTGAGGCTGGTGAAGTAGTTGTCAAAATAGACATGGTGGTACTTTCCTAGCTTGGAGATCAGGTGAGCGTCTTGACAACTCTAGCTCCTAGCCCATGCTCAGTGGTGTTGTTCTTGTTTCCTGTATAGACCTTAAACCTCGAGAAGTGGCCATTGGTGCTGTCTGCAGCAACCCACACCTTGATCCCATGCTTGGTTGGTTTCAGTGGCATATACTGTTTCAGCGATGATCTACCCTGAAACTTGATCATTGCCTCATCAACAGCAATGTCACGGTGGGGCTCGTAGGCCTGAGCGAACTTGGTGAACTGGTGGTCAATCAGTGGTCTGACCTTCCCGAGACAGTCACGGCCATCCTCTTCATATGGTACCAGTGTGTCGTTGTTGACAAAGTAGAGATACCGTGAGATCTCAAGGAATCGGTCTTGAGTGATGCGATCAGCCACTGGAACATACCTAAGACAGGGATCTCGTGGCCATTAGTCGTTGAGGGACGGAAGATGGTTTATGCCCATCAAAACACTAAATCCCAAGAACGCCTTCAACTCCTCCACTGTTATCTTCGACCATTTGTCATACTTCTCGTCTCCCATTGCTATCTTTGCATATGCATTGCTTTCTTTTACTATTCTTTCCATTAGGTCTGGCGAGAAATACAGGTTGAAGACTTTCAGTGAAGATGTATTGAGTGGGGCCTACTGGGAAGGTGAAAGGATGGATGGATAGGCATGTGATGGTGGTGCTCCATGTCGAATCTTGGTTACCAAAAGAGCTGGAGGTGCCTGTACTACTTGCTGCTGGAGTATCATGCAGGGTGTTGGGGTCGTCTTCATCGATGTCATCAACAAATTCATCCCCTTCCAAGTCACTAAATTTGTCATCACTACCATCCATGAAAGCTCATCTGGATCCAAGTCAGGCTCACAGTCAGCAGCAGCATCATCATCGCTATCACTACAATACTGCAGCACGTCATCCACAGTCAAGCGGGCCCTTTAGCTGCCATTTAGCTAGTTATTGTGTAATGTATTTATATTCATGAATTGAACTTTACACCATGTGCTATCACTTACCGGTTCAATAAGTGCAAGCTTGTAGCGATAAAAGATCGAGAAATCAACGGTGGGAGTGGTCGGTGGAGAGACTCGATTCAATGTCAAATAGGTCAGTGGCTCTGAAGCACAATATTGACTAAAGATGAGTACGGTACAGCTGTAGTGAATTCGCTACAACCACCTTCCGGTGTTGACGCATGCGTGTAGCGAATTCACTTACAATCGGTTAATAATTAAGGTAGAACAATAATAGGATGACCATTACTCATGTACATCACGATCCACACACTTAAATTGTATGCGAAAAAGTATGCACTTGTACGTTATACATATTACCCTCTCTTCACACACATTCACATGTTCAAAGGCAGTACTTTCAGCAAAGCAGTCTACACGGAGGCCCCACCCAGGGCCGTCGGAGGCGGGGCGGCTCGAGCCGCCCCACTTTTTTTATGCCTTACATCCGACCTTTGACCCCCTAAATCTTACCTAAAATATGCCAAACCGCAACACGTGCACGCAGAACCAGCTGGTGCTGATTCAGCACTGTTAATCATCCTGGATATGAGCTCGAGCCACAGTCCTGCGATTATGCATGATCATAAGTGAGCATTCAACAGTGTACTTTGTTCGCGCGCGAATTGAGAGATTTTGTGGGCGTGGTTTAACTATTTTCGGGCGTGGCTTCAAATTTTGCGCGCGCGCTTAATTGCTACAAACTCTTCTACAGAGAGCCTCCCCACTCTTGAATACCTTCCTACGGCCCTGCCACCTACGTACGTGACTACCTCGGGCCAGAGGTCATGTAATCAAACATATGGGAATGATAATCAAGATTTTATTACTGTATATTATTGTCTGTATTTTTCTTATGTTTGTCCAGTAGCTCTTTCTAATGATCGAAATCACGTAAAGAATGATGAAATAGCACACTGTAACCTACAATCTTGGGTAAAGGTAAGATTCTTGCCCGCGAAATCGACAGGTGCGCGGGTACAATTATGTCTGGAGTCGACTTCAGCTCTTTGGGCAGGTTGATGCCAGGAAGACTCATCCCTTCTCTTTCTCAGTTAAGAAAATATACTTTCAAGACTACACTTTACCACAACAATCTTGGCTATTGCTTGTTGTACGTAGTACTAAAACGTCACTGAAAACGAAGAATAATTACCAAAATTATATCGGCGTTCACTGTTCTCTAGCTTCACGATTCAGCATTCCAACTGGCCGAGTTCTTGTAAATATAGTCTCCACTGCAATCATAACAACAAACTACAAGTCTGTATCTATTCTACTTTTCACACTATAGACCTATCTGTACACGCGTTCTCTCGGTTTTTCTGTCTCTGCCAACTTCAGCGTTTTGGGCAGGTTGATGCGAAAGGTCAAAATGATCCCAACTTTGGATGATGTCATCCCTTCAACTTGCACTGCCAGCAGACCAGCCTAGATGTGGATAAGACCTTGTCCGAGGTGCACAAGCTACCGTTAAAAATCCAAAAAGGTGAGTCTAACTTCAATTCTCCATGCCAGGAACGGTTGTGTGACGTCACGCGTGGGTGTTGCATGTGCTATATTATTATTATGCACGCGCATAACAATACTATTACTCGACCTGTAAGGCAAGCCGTGTGTGCAAAAGAAATTATGCTGTGTCAACTTTGATCTCTCCTCCTCCAATTGGCAAGTATAAATTTGAAGTTTCAAATATCCCTCATTTCCTGCTTGCTTGCTTGTTGCCAGGTGTTTTTCAGGCTGCATGTAACTTGAACTTAGTGTACATGTATATACAGTGTGGAAAGAAATGTGGATGATAACCATAGCAGAGACTATAATGGAAAACAGCATCACATCAGAACCACTGACAAAAGGTTCTAGAAATATTTATTAATGATCTATGCTTTGTGTGTCCCGATGGCCGATTTCTCAAAATGGAAATGGGAAAATTCCAATACATCAAAAAGTCACGAATATGCATGGATAAGGTTAGTCACAGCAGTTAATTTTTACAAACATTAACCATTCTTCAGGTCAAAACCAGTGTTTTGCGGTTATAGTTTAATATGCAATCACCCCAACTCTGACGAAGCTTAATGTATGTCAACTTCTCTACTACTTTGCCTTTTAAAATGGCACGATTTTATCCAAAGTGACTAAATTACATGAGTTGAAGCTGATATCCTCATGACAAGCACTAGTCTTACACTGTAAACGAGCAAATTACATTTTAAAACTAAGTCTTAGCATACATTTAACTCAGTCTCCTTTCCTTCCATGCTATGAACAATTTGATTGGCACACAACTGATGGGGAGGTAAGCATCACATGGGATGATGGAGACTCTCCAGAGAGTGATGATGAAGAGGAAGAGTCTGAAGATGAACAAGCAGACAAAGATGACCAGTCAGAAACATGAAGATGAACATAGTGATGAGTTTCACGGGCAACAGATCATGGAAGTGACACTGACATCGATTCTAGCTAAACACTGTGACCTTAGTGACCTCTTGTGTATATTATTGCGCATGCATGTCTTTATAATAATATTCATAGCGTTGGAGCCTCATACATACGTAATTGTACACACGTGAAGCCCTGTAGTACGTCATTGTGGTTTGTGGTCTGTGGCCAAATACTACATCCCACACTACATTCCTCATCACCCAATCTACCTGGGTCTTAGTGTAGACTGAAAGTGACAGTTCCAGAGATCCATCGTATAGTCCATAATGTGATGCTGCTTCTCAAGTTACTTGGTATGGAAGATCTACTAACCTTTCACTTTATGGACCCATCTCCTCAGGTATGTATACATGTGCACATGCATGTACATGTAGAGTTATACATGTATGTACAATGTATAGTGTCATTTTCATGCATGGTGTCCTGACTGTCCTCATTTAAACAATACATGTACATGTTCAGCTCAGAGGAGGTACGAAATCATTAATATTCCATGTGACTCGCACCCATACCAGTTTGTGTCATCATGGGTGTGTCCCACATACAGTTGCTGTGTTGAAGGTTAAAAATTGTGGGATCCCCAAGGGACCTCTAGCTTAAAATAATAGTGTAGTTTCAATCACTGATCATAGCCATATAATTTGTTTGGTGATCCCTCGGGATCATCTTTGACAATCGCTGTCGAAGCTTTACTATGTAAAGAGTATGGGGATAAAAAGTGATGATACAGCATTTTTGAGGGAGCACGTGATCCTTTTGTACCTCCTCTGATACTATCAACACAGACATGAGTGAATGTTAGCCCCATCCATATTGGGCTAAGCCTTGAATTACATGGAGTATGGATTACTATTGAGCTACATGACTTGTACATGTACACAACAATAAAAATTAAGGGATTTAACATTATCCTTTATACTATAATTAAAGGGTTCTCCCCTCTTTCAACTCACCACAGGTCATATATATATATACATGTATGTGTACCTTAATGTGTGATTGTATGTATGTGTACATGTGTGTTTTTACCTTCATGTGTGTGAATGTGTGTATGTGTAAATATGTGTGTACCTTTATGTCTGTGAATATGTATGTGTGTACATGTGTGTATTTGTACCTTTATGTGTGTAAATGTGTGTATGTGTATACATGTGTACCTTTATGTGTGTGAATGTGTATGTGTACATGTGTGTTTGTACTTTTATGTATGTGAATGTGCATGTGTGTACACCTGTGTTTGTACCTTTATGTGTGTAAATGTGTGTGTGTACATGTGTAGCTTTATGTGTGTGAATGTGTATGTCTACATGTGTGTTTGTACTTTTATGTATGTGAATGTGTGTATGTGTGTGTTTGTACCTTCATTTGTGCGAATGTGTGCGTACCTTTATGTGTGTGAATGTGTGCACATGTGTGTGTACCTTTGTGTGAATGTGTATGTGTGTATATGTGTATATGTGTACGTTTGTACATTTATGTTTGTGAATGTGTGTATATGTGTACATGTGTATGTTTGTACCCTTATATCTGTGAATGTGTGTGTGTGTACAGGTGTGTTTTTATACCTTTATGTGTGTGAATGTGTGCATGTATGTACATTAGTGTGTGAATATATGTGTGTACGTGTATGTGTGTACATGTATGTGTACTCTGGCACATTAAGGCCTGGGGCACGCGTTACGTACATGTAGCGGAGGTGAACAGAATTATTGAAAAATATACGGGGGTGTGGCCAATGGCTGACAGTGAGCTTTGTCTAGAAACGAGTGGCTAGTAAGCTAGAAAATGTCGTGTACGAGATAGCTAGGTGATCGTTAGTTAGTGGTAGGATGTAGTTAGCCTTTAGCATAGAGTTTACATCCATAGGCTAGGCTATTCTTGTGCCACAAGCAGTCAGTGTACTAAGCGCTCGAGGCTACACGGAGCAGCTGGAGATGGTGGACTAAGTCAAGAAAGGCGGCGTATAAAGCCACCCTGGGACTTGCTGTGAGGGTGTCCATTGGAAAGAACAGACATCATTCTGGTATATTCGTTGTTAGCAAACGATCATAAAGCCATTATAAGGCTATGAATATTTAATTAACTTAAAATTGACTACAATCTCGGATTTCATAAGGTTGTAACTCCCCGAAAGTACATGCATACAAGACGCTAATTTAGAAATTGGTAGTGCTAAACATGCTTGTTAAGAGGACCTCTTCAACTAAAGCCTGCCTGTTGTTTATATACGCCGCCTAAGTGAGTGTATGGCTATTTTTAACTACAATTAATTAATTAACAGGTGGGCGTGGCCATTAATTAATTAATTGAATTCTGTAATATATCTAGTATCCATGTTTCAAGTGTGAAGTTCATAGCTTGCTTCATGTAGCGTCTGTGGCCTCAAATGTGACCATCACTCCTGTTCAAGTGGACCTAGGCCTTAACTGTTCAGAGTACCTTAATGTGTGTGAATGTGCATATGTGTATACATGTGTGTTTTACCTTCATGTGTGTGAATGTGTGTGTACATGTGTGTGTTTGTATCTTTGTGTGTGAATGTGTGTATGTACACATGTGTTTGTACATGTGTGAATGTGAGTATATATGTGCATGTGTGTGTTTGTACCTTCATTTGTGCGAATGTGTGTGTGTACATGTGTGTTTGTGTGCGAATGTGCGTACAAGTATGTGTTTGTACGTGTGAATATGTGTATATGTATATGTTTGTGTCTTTATGAGTGTGTAAATGTGTGTGTACATGTGTGTGTTTGTACCTTTATGTGTGTAAATGTGTATGTGTATGCATGTGTCTTTATACTTATATATACATGTGTGTATGTTTGTCCCTGTGTGTAACTTAATTCAAGCACAAGTGTGTATGTGTGTGTACGGGTCTGTGCGTGTGTGTTCACGTTTGGTTATGCATGTGTGTACATGTGGTTTGTACCTTTATGCATGTGAATGTGTGTAAGTGTGTACATGCGTTTGTACCCTTATGTGTGTGAACGTATATACATGTGAATGTTTGTACCTTTATGTGTGTGAATGTGTGTATGTGTGTACATGTATGTGTACCTTTATGTGTGTGAATGTGTGGCTTTTATTTGTGTAAATGTGTGTATGTGTGTTTGTATTTTTATATGTGTAAATGTATGCGTGTACATATGTTGTGTTCGCACCTTTGTGTGTGAATGTGTATGTGGATACATGTGTGAGTTTGTACCTTTATGTCCGTGAATGTGTGTATGTATGTACATGTGTGTGTTTGTACCTTTGAATGTGTGTATGTGTGTACATGTGTGTTTGCCCCTTTATGTGTGTAAATGTGTGTATGTGTGTACATGTGAGTGTTTGTACTTTTGTGTGATAATGTGTGTACATGCATGTGTTTATAACTTTATGTGTGTTTATGTGTGTACATTTGTGTTTTTACCTCTGTGTGAATGTGTATGCGTACATGTGTTTGTACGTTTATGTGTGTCAATGAATGTGTACATGTATGTGTACCTTTATGTGTGTGAATGTGTGTACATGTATGTATTTATACCTTAATGTGTGTGAATGTGTGTGAGTACATGTGTGTTTTTACGTTTGTGTGTGTGAATGTATTTGTGTACATTTGTGTGTACCTTTATGAGTGAATGTGTGTATATGTGTACATGTGTTTGTACCTTTATGACTATAAATGTGTGTATGTGTGTACATGTGAGTGTACCTTTATGTATGAATGTGTGTATGAGTGTACATGTGTACATACATGTTTTGTGAATGTGTGTATGTGTACTTTTATCTGTATAAATGTATGTGTTTGTACCTTTATGTGTGTGAATATGTGTGTGTGTACACGTGTTTGTAACTATATGTGCATGAATGTGTGTATGTGTGTACATGTGTTTATCTTTATATGTGTGTGTGTACATGCGTGTACTTTTATTTGTGTGAATACATGTGTTTGTACCTTAATGTGTGTGAATGTATGTATATGTGTACATGTATGTGTTTGTACCCTTATGTGTGTGTATGTTTGTATCTTTATGTGTGTGAATGTATGTGTGTACATGTGTACATTTGCACCGTTATGTGTGTAAATGTGTATGTGAGTACATATGTGTGTTTGTACTTTTATGTGTGTGAATGTGCATGTGTACGTGTGTTTGTACCTTTGTGTGTGAGTGTGCGTGCATGTATATTTGTACCTTCATGTGTGTGAAAGTGTATCTGTGTATATGTGTATGTACTTTTATGTGTGTGAATGTGTGTATGAGTGTACGCGTGTACATATGTTTGTGAATGTGTGTATGTACTTTTATGTGTGTGAATGTGTATGTGTGTACAAGTGTATGTTTGCACCTTTATGTGTGTGAATATGTGTATGTGTGTACATGTGTTTGTAACTATATGTGCGTAAGTGTGTATGTGTGTATATGTGTTTTTATCATATGTGTGAATGTGTATGTGTGCACATGTGTGTGCATCTTTATTTGTGTGAATGCGTGTGTACATGTGTGTTTGTACCTTAATGTGTGTGAATGTATGTATATGTGTACATGTATACGTTTGTACCCTTATGTGTATGTGTATGTATGTACATGTGTGTTTTTACTTCTGTGTGTAAATGTGTGTATGTGTGTGTTTGTATCTTAATATGTGTGAATGTATGTGTGTACATCACCTTTATTTGTGTACATGTGTATGTGAGTACATTTGAACCTTTATGTGTGTATGTGTACGTGTGTGTTCGTACGTTTGTGTGTGAATGTGCGTGCATGTATATTTGTACCTTCATGTGTGTGAATGTGTGTGTGTACATGTATGTGTTTGTACCTTGAATGTGTGTATGTGTGTGTTTGTACCTTTATATGTGTGAAAATGTGTACATGTGTGTTTGTTCCTTTATACGTGTTAATGTGTGTGTGTGTACATGTGTGTTTGTACATGTGAATGTGTATATATATATATGTGGTGTATAATTGGTGTGTGTACATGTGTGTACCTTTATGCATGTGAGTGTGTGTACATGTGTATGTTTGTACCTTAATGTGTGTGAATGTGTGTATGTACATGTGTGTGTTTTTACGTTTATGTGTGTTAATGTATGTGTACATGTATGTGTACCTTTATGTGTGAACGTATGTATGCGTGTCATATGTGTGTTTGTACCTTTGTGAATGTGTGTGTGTACATGTGTGTGTACTTTTATGTGTGTGAATGCGTGTACATGTGTACCTTTATGTGCGTAAATGTGTGTACATGTGTATATGCGTTTGTACTTTTGTGTGTGAATGTATGTGTGTACATGTGTGTATTTGTACCTTTATGTGTGTGAATATGTGTATGTGTGTACATGTGTGTGTTTGTACCTTTGAATGTGTGTACGTGTGTACATATGTGTTTGTCCCTTTGTGTGTAAATGTGTGTATGTGTGTACATGTGAGTGTTTGTACTTTTATGTGTGATAATGTGTGTACATGCATGTGTTAATAATTTTATGTGTGTCAATGTGTGTACATTTGTGTTTTTACCTCTATGTGAGAATGTGTGCGTGTACATGTGTTTGTACATTTATGTGTGTCAATGAATGTGTACATGTATGTGTGCCTTTATGTGTGTGAATATGTGTACATGTATGTATTTGTACCTTAATGTGTGTGAATGTGTGTATGTGTACATGTGTGTTTTTACGTTTGTGTGTGTGAATGTATTTGTGCACATTTGTGTGTACCTTTATGAGTGAATGTGTGTATATGTGTACATGTGTGTTTGTACCTTTATGACTATGAATGTGTGTATGTGTGTACATGTGTGTGTACCTTTATGTGTGAATGTGTGTATGTGTACATATGTTTTGTGAATGTGTGTGTGTTTGTACTTTTATGTGTGTAAATGTGTATGTGTGTAAATGTGTGTGTACCTTTATGTGTGTGAATATGTGTATGTGTGTACATGCGTTTGTAACTATATGTGCATGAATGTGTGTATGTGTGTACATGTGTTTTTATCTTTATACGTGTGTATGTGTGTACATGTGTGTACTTTTATTTGTGTGAATGTGTGAATACATGTGTTTGTACCTTAATGTGTGTGAATATATGTATATGTGTACATGTATGTGTTTGTACCCTTATGTGTGTGTATGTATGTACATGTATGTTTTTGCTTTTATGTGTGTAAATGTGTGTATGTGTGTGTTTGTATCTTTGTGTGTGAATGTATGTGTGTACATGTGCACCTTTATGTGTGTAAATGTGTATGTGAGTACATATGTATGTTTGTACCTTTATGTGTGTGAATGTGCATGTGTACGTGTGTTTGTACCTTTGTGCATGAGTGTGCGTACATGTATATTTGTACCTTCATGTGTGTGAAAGTGTATGTGTGTATGTGTACTTTTGTGTGTGAATGTGTGTATGAGTGTACACGTGTACATATATATTATGTTTGTGAATGTATGTACTTTTATGTGTGTGAATGTGTGTGTGTACATGTGTGTGTTTGTACCTTTATGTGTGTGAATATGTGTGTACATGTGTTTGTAACTATATGTGCGTGAATGTGTATATGTGTATGTGTTTTTATCTTTATATGTGTGAAGTGTGTATGTGTGCACATGTGTGTGCGCCTTTATTTGTGTGAATGTGTGTGTACATGTGTGTTTGTACCTTAATGTGTGTGAATGTATGTATATGTGTACGTGTATGTGTTTGTACCCTTATGTTTATGCGTATGTATGTACATGTGTGTTTTTACTTTTATGTGTGTACATGTGTGCATTTGCACCTTTATTTGTGTAAATGTGTATGTGAGTACATACATGTGTTTGTACCTTTATGTGTGTATGTACGTATGTGTTTGTACATTTGTGTGTGAATGTGCATGCATGTATACATGTGTGTGAAAGTGTGTGTGTATGTGTATGTACTTTTATGTGTGTGAATGTGTGTGTGTGTACATGTATGTGTTTGTACCTTGAATGTGTGTATGTGTGTACATGTGTGTGTACATGTATATCTTTATACCTTTATGAGTGTGTGAATGTGTGTTTGTACATGCATCTACCTTTATATATGTGATTATGTGTATGGGTATGCATGTGTCTTTATACTTATATATACAAGTGTGTGTTTTGTGCAACTGTATTCATGTACATGTGTGTACACGTTTGTGTATACACATGTGTGTACATGTGTGTTTGTACCTCTATGCATGTGAATGTGTATATATATGTGGTGTACAATTGGTGTGTACATGTGTGTACCTTTATGTATGTGAATGTGTGTACATGTGTATGTTTGTACCTCTATGTGTGTGAATGTATGTATGTGTGTACATATGTTTGTACCTTAATGTGCGTGAATGTGTGTATGTGTACATGTGTGTGTTTTTACATTTATGTGTGTTAATGTATGTGTGTACATGTATGTGTACCTTTATGTGTGAACGTATGTATACGTGTCATGTGTGTGTTTGTACCTTTGTGAATGTGTATGTGTGTACATGTGTGTGTACTTTTATGTGTGTGAATGTGTGTATGTGTGTACATGTGTACCTTTATGTGCGTAAATGTGTGTACATGTGTATATGCGTTTGTACTTTTGTGTGTGAATGTGTGTATGTGTGTACATGTGTGTGTTTGAATATGTGTATGTGTGTACATGTGTGTGTGTTTGTACCTTTATGTTTGTGAATGTGTGTGTGTGTACATGTGTGTTTGTACCTTTATGTGTGTGAATGGGTGTACGTGTGTACATGTGTATGTTTGTACCATTTTGTGTGAATGTGTGTGTGTACATGTGTGTTTGTACTTTTATGTGAGTGAATGTGTGTAAATGTGTACGTGTGTGTGTTTGCACCTTTATGTCTGTGAATGTGTGTATGTGTGTACATGTGTGTTTGTCCCTCTGTGTGAGAATGTATGTATGTGTGTACATATATGTGTTTGAACTTTTATGTGTGTGAATGTGTGTACATGTATGTGTTTGCACCTTCATGTGTGTGAATATGTGCATATGTGTGTTTGTACCTTTATTGGTGTGTGAATGTATGTGTACAAGTGTGTATTTGTGTGTGTGAATATGTGTATGTGTATGTATGTGTCTTTATACTTATACATGAGTGTGTGTTTGTCCCTGTGTGTAACTGTATGCAAGCACATGTGTGTGCGTGTGTACGTGTCTGTATGTGTGTGTACACGTTTGTGTAAGCATGCGTGTGTACATGTGTATTTCTAGTTTATGCATGTGTGTACATGCATGTGTTTGTACCCTTATGTGTGTGAAAGTGTGTACATGTGTATATCTATATATGTATGTGGTGTATAATTCTTGTGTGTACATGTGTGCGTACCTTAATGTGTGTGAATGTGTGTATGTGTACATGTGTGTTTTTACATTTATGGGTGTGAATGTGTGTATGTGTGTACATATGTGTGTACCTTTATGTGTGAATGTGTGTACATGTGTGTGTCTGTACCTTTATGTCTGTGAATGTGTGTATGTATACATGTGTGTGTACCTTTATGTGTGTGAATGTGTGTATGTGTGTTCATGTGTGTTGTATCTTTATGTGTGTGAACGTGTGCATGTGTGTGCATGTGTGTTTGTTCCTTTATGTGTAAATGTGTGTATGTATGCACATGTGTGTTTTTACCTTTATTTGTGTAAATGTGTGTGTGTTTGTATCTTTGTAGTGAATGAATGTATGTACATGTGTGTGTTTGCACATTTATGTGTGTTAATATGTAAGTGTACATGTGTTTGTACCTTTGTGTGAGTGAATGTGTGTATGTGTGTACATGTGTTTGTCCCTTAATGTGTGAGAATGTGTATGTGTGTACATGTATGTGTTTGTACCTTTATTTGTGTGAATGTGCGTGCATGCATGTGGTTGTCCCTTTATGTGTGTGAATGTGTGTACATGGTATGCTTATACATTTATGTGTGTGAATGTGTGTATCTGTGTACATGTATGTGTTTGTACCTTTATGTGTTTGAATGTGTGTATGTATGTACATCTTTATTTGTGTAAATGTGTGTATGTGTCCGTGTGTGAATGTATGTGTGTACGTGTGTGCTTGCATCTTTATGTGTATGAATGTGTATCATGTGTGTGTTTGTACCTTTTTGTGAGTGAATGTGTGTGTGTACATGTGGGTGTTTGCATATGTGACCTTCCATGACAAAACCAAGCATAATACGCTGACAACCGATTTTGAGTTAAGGCCACCATTACCAACTACAACCTTTGAACTGCTGCTCCTGCAAATTTGAAGTCTCTAGCCCGTATAGTCATGTAGATATGAGCCAAAATGTACCCAGATCGCCCGTACTATAGTTTTGCAGAAAGTGCAACGAAACATTGCTACGTACATTGCACGCGGAAGTCCGTATACTCGCCGTTTATTAAAAATCCGTGGCCCCGCCCACAAAGTCAACGAGCTAGATGGCTCCAAAACGCTCGAACGAGAGCAGCACTCGCCGTTTCGATGGAAAAGAACGAGAAGACAAGCGTTTCTAAGGCTTGTTTGTACACAAAATCGAAGAAGAAAAGTGGCTGGCGACTTTTTTATTCGCAGCTGCCACGGTTGCCTACAGCAACGAGTCCGTGCCATGAACGCTCTATGTAGCTACACGGCTGACTTCTTCGAGCCATAACTCGGTAAATATAGCGTTCTAGAAGCTACGAAGCAGATTTTCGTGTAGAGGAATGATTCCTCTATCGATCTATGCCAAAAAGTGAAATTCGATAATTATCAGCCCAAGCGATTATTATGGCCTGTATCTCAGATTGATGTCCAGCGCATTATGCTTGGTTTTCTCGTGGAGGGTCACATATGTTTGTACCTTTGTGTGAATGTCTCTATGTATGTATATGTGTGTTTTTACCATTATTTGTGTAAATGTGTCTTTATATCTATGTATGTGAATGTATGTGTGTACATGTGTGTGTTTGCATCTTTTTATGTGTGTGAATGTGTATGTGTGTACATGTGTGTGTTTGTACCTTTATGCGAGTGAATGTGTGTATGTGTGTATATGTGAGTGATTGTATCTTTATGTGTGTGAATGTAGGTGTGTACATGTATGTGTTTATACCTTTATGTGTGTGAATGTGTGTACATGTGTATGTGTGTATGTGTGTACATATATGTGACCGGATCTGAGAAAATCCGCCATATTGCCCATTCTATGAAATTTTATTTAGCTGTATTATTGAAAACCTCTACCATAGAGCTAACCTACCTCCAAGCCTGAGACCGATCGCGCGCTTCGCTTTGGAGCTAGAGCGCTTTTTTCACGATCGCGATACAAGCATAGAAAACGAGAAATTACGGTTTGAAGGCGTTGCTATGTACGCGTATGGCGTTTCCGTATACTACGCGTGAACCGGAAATCAATTAAATGGACCTGGGCGGAGCTGTTTGAAATGAACGCTAATGTCAAGCTAGTCTCGAACTTCGTCGTCGATAACGAGAGCCGCTTCTTCTTCGATGCCCAAGAAGCTTAAAAGGTGAGTGAACGTACAGTAGTTCGACGAATCTAGCTGTATCCAGACAGCCCGCGAGCGGGAATTCTAATTAACGCCCTTAGCAACGGGCTCCGTGTACGGCAGCTGTACAGACTAGGTAGGTCGAAATGTAGGCTTATTTTGCCTTGGTAACTTACGCTTACCCTCCGTAGGTGACGGCAAAGGATAATAGAGAGGTTTTCTGACATAAATATGACAAAAACTGGACCTTGACATTTTTTTTACCTGTGGTACTAAAAACGCGCATTGCGCCATGTGCGCGTTTGGTCAATATGCCGGATTTTCTCAGATCCGGTCACATATGTGTTTGTAACTTTAAGTGTGTGAATGTGTGTATATATGTACATTTTACCTGTATTTATGTAAATGTGTGTATCTTTGTGTGTGCGTACATGTGTGTGTTTGCACATTTATGTGTGAATGTGTATGTTTGTACATGCGTGCTTGTGACTATGTGAGTGAATGTGTGTACATACATGTGTATTTACCTTTGTGTGTGAATGTGTGTACATGTGTACATTTGTATCTTTGTGTGAATTTGTGTGTACATGTATGTGTTTGTACCTTTGTGTGTGAATGTGTATGCGTGTTTTCACCTTTATTTGTGTAAATGTATGTTTGTGTGTGAATGTATGTGTGTACATGTGTGTGTACCTTTATGTGAGTTCATGTGTGTACATGTGTGTGTTTGTACCCTTATGTTTGTGAATGTGTGTATGTGTGTACATGTATGTTTGTCCCTTTATATGTGTGTATGTGTGTACATGTGTGTGTATATACCTTTATGTGTGTGATTAAGTGTATGTTTGTACATGTGTACCTTTATGCGTGTGAAAGGGTGTATGTGTACATGTGCATATTTGTACCTTTATGTCTGTGAATGTACATATGTACCTTCATGTATGTGAATGCATGTATGTGTGTATATGTGTATATTTGTACCCTGTGTATCTCTGTGCGTACATGTGAGTTTGTACTTATCTATACATCTGGGTGTTTTTTCCTGTATGTACAAGTATGCTTATATTTATATATGTGACCGGATTTGCGAAAACCCTGCATGTCGCGAAAACGCGCAAGTAGCGCAATGCGCGTTTTTAGTACCTCGGGTCGAAAATTGTCAAAGTCCAGTTTTTGTCATATTCATGTCAAAGAACCATTCTACTAACTATTGCCGTAGCCTACGGAGGGTAAACATAAGTTACCAAGGCGAAATAAGCCTTTACTTACAGGCCCCTCGATCTACCCAGTCAGTGCACCTGCCGTACACGGAGCCCGTTGCAAAGGGCGTTAATTGGAATTCCCGCTCGCGGGCTATCCTAGATACAGCTAGATTCGTCGAATCACTAAACGTTGACTCACCTTTTTAGCTTCTTAGGCATCGAAGAAGAAGCGGCTCTCGTTATCGACGACAAAGTTAGAGCCTAGCTTGACCTTTGGCGTTCATTTCGAATTGCTCCGCCCAAGTCCATTTAATTGACTTCCGGTACACGCGTAGTATACGGGGACGCTATACGCGTACATAGCAACGCCTTTAGGCCGTAATTTCTCGTTTTTTTGTGGGTGTGGCGCGATCGCAAACAAAGCGCTCTAGCTCCTACGCGAAGCGCGCGATCGGTCTGAAACTTGGAGGCAGGTTAGCTCTAGGGTAGAGCTTATCAAATATACAGCTAACTAAAATTTCATAAAATTCGCTACATGGCGGTTTTTTTCCCAGATATGGTCACATATACATGTATGTGGTGTATATTTGTACATAGTGTACATGTGTGTGTTTGTACCTTTATGTGTGTGTATGTGTTTGTGCAAATCTGAATGTGTGTGCACACGCTTGTATAAGTGCTTATACTCATGTATAATTGTGACCAGATCTGAGAAAATCCGCCATATTTCCCATTCTATGAAATTTTAGTTAGCTGTATTTTTGAAAAGTTAACTACCTCCAAGTCTGAGACAGAGCGCTCACTTCACTTTGGAGCTAGAGCGCTTTGTTCCTGATCTCGCTACAAGCATAAAAACGAGAAATTACGGTCTGAAGACGTTGCTCTTTATGCGTATAGGGTTTCCGTATACTACGCGTTAATCGTAAATCAATTAGATGGACCTGGGCGGATTGTTCGAAACCAACGCTACGGTCAAGTTAGTCTCGAACTTAGTTGCCCATAACGAGAGCCGCTTCTTTTTCGATGCCTAAGAAGCTTAAAGGGTGAGTGAACGTACAGTACTTCGACGAATCTAGCTGTATCCAGAGAGCTGGCGATCGGGAATTCTAAATAACTCCCTTAGCAACGGGCTCGGTGTACGGCAGCCGTACACTAGGTGGGTAGAAATGAAGGCCTTGGTAACTTACGTTTACCCTCCGTAGGTGACGGCAAAGGATAATAGATTTTTGGCATAAATATGACAAAAACTGGACTTTGACATTGTTTTACCTGTGGTACTAAGAACGCGTATTGTGCCATATGCGCACAATACGCCGGGTATTCTCACATCCGGTGTCACAGCGAATTTGTTCCGCCGGAATTTATTCGCTAGCGGATCTGTTCCGGATTTCCAGAAAATCAGCAAATTTGTTCCGGATGGGCAACGGTCGACGTTTCTTTGACACAGGTGCAACCAGAGTCAAAGTACATGTTCCATTTTAATAATTATTGGAGCTTCTCTGGTGGCCTCAGGAGTGGCATAACCACTTCATACGTCTCTGCACTGGCGCAGAGTGACATGCGCACATCATGGATTTGGTGTGGATGTGCCTTTATGCATGTCCAAGCGATTGTCCACAGAAGGCTACAACGAATCATTGATATTATAGTACACAAAAATTTGAAGACGGTGAAGTATTTGTTCGCTTCCTTTCTTCAAGCTACTCTGTAATCTCTATAAGCCTTGACCTTCATGTGTCTTGAATGGGCATGGTTCACTTTTCTTTACTTTTACATTTGTTAAACTTTATCTTAGGTCAGCCCATCTTCATACCCATGCATAGTAATGATTTTTAAAGCGAGTGATATCAAACTGAGAAGTGTAATAGCACATTTTACTAGGCGGAACATTTGCGCCGGCCGGAATATTTACGCGGTCGCGTAGATTATCCGGGCGGAATATGTACGCTAGCGTATTCTTTCCGGTGGAATGTATCCGCCAGCGAATTTATTCCGCCGGAACTTTGGCACGGCGGAACAAATCCGCTATGACTCCGGTAACAATTGACGATTCATTTGCAGGATATTGTCTGTCGTTGATAGTACTGATTTACAGTGATAGTGTATATTTTCAAAAATTTCGAGTATTTCACTACATGGCCGCAAGAATTTTCACTTGTAAAATTTCAGTTACGGAATGGCGTCGCCAAAAGCTTTACCACATGTTTCTGAGCAGAAATAATCTGGAGTTGTATTTATTTTTGTGCCCATGCTGTGAAATCCGTCAAACCTTTCGTACACAAAAATATTCACTATCACTGTTAACCAGTAATATTAGTAATGCTCAGGACAGGGACAAGCGCCATGTTCATGATGCTAGGATTTTTGCTAATTCAACTCTATTTAAAGAAGCAAGTAATGGATCTATATTGCAAGGGGATACTATGGGTATCAATGGCTGTGACATTCCCATTTTCATAGTAGGGGACTCTGCATACCCATTGATGACTTGGCTAATGAAACCGTTTGCTATAATACTCAATTGACAAGCTCACAGAAAATCTTCAACTACAAACTATCACGAGCTCGTATTGTAGTTGAAAATGCTTTTGGAAGATTAAAGGCCAGATGGAGACGGCTGCTGAAGCGCAATGACATGAGTCTGTCAAACATCCCAACAGTTGTTGCAGCTTGCTGTATTCTTCACAATGTATGTGAAGTTCATGGTGAACGGTTTAATGATCAGTGGTTAGAATCTCTTTCTGAACTACCTCAACCACCAACTGCTAGCCATCGGGATGACACTGCCACAGATGCTCCCAAAGAAATAAGAGATGCTTTGGTTCATTATTTTTCTCATTGAATGCAGTGGTGACGTCTCTGGCTACCATGTACCAGTATTTCCACTACTGTAACAATGTGAAGATCAATGCAGCGCAGTGTGCATGCAGAGACAAAATTATCTGATAACTGTAAATTATATGTAAATAGACATCCACACCACATACATGCACATGTTTATTGTTTACAGATGATAATAATTATGATAATAAAGTTTGTGCATGCGTAGCACATGTCCTTTCACTGCAACGTGCATATGTACATGTTCAACGATACTATTATGCACACATTCACTTCACACATTTGGTGGGTTGTCTTCAAAGGTGTACATGTTACTATAAAATTGCATTGCTGAAGTATCATAGGATGCTTGACTCTGATCACTGCTTGCTCCAGAAACTTGTTCACCCATCATGATTGAAAATAGCTTAAGTTGAAATTCTCTCTGCTCTCTTTTCTGCCTCTCTTCCCTTTCATTCATTCTTTCCTCCATTTTCATCCTTTTCTCTTCCAAGTCAAGATACATTCTATCACTAGATTCTTGAGCCTTCAACAGTCTATCTACTAATGGACCCATCATTTTCTCGATTTTATCTTCACTCAGTGGACGCTTTCGGTTTCCTTTCTTCTCTTCTGGGATGGGTGTAGCTGATCGACTCTTAACTGGTGTATTGGAGAGCTTAGATCCAGATTGAGGCTCAGTTTCTAGTACATCAAGTGATGTAGAACCATCAGAACTTTCCTTTCCAGCATGTTCCTCTTCAGTATGATCAACCACCTGCACTGACACCGCTGCAGCTGCCACATCGTTATCATCTAGGCTGTCGATCACTACAGGAGGTTTAGTTGATGGTTTGTCACCTATCACAGCATCCAAAGCATCAAGAAATCTCCAGTTGTTTCGTCCAGTTCCTGTCTTATAGTGGCCATCTTTCACCTTTCTGTACTCGCTCTTTAGCTTTTTCACTTTTTCTCGGCATTGATCAGCGGTTCTCTGATAACCAGCATCGCTTAGATCACGGGCGATTTTCTCATAGATTTCTTTATTCCTTCTACATCCCTCTAGTTGGGCTTGAATTGTGTCTTCGCCCCAGATTTCAATGAGTTTGAAGGTCTCAGAATCGCTCCAAGTCGCCATGTTCGTGTTCGCGCCCGAATGGACCCGTGTCGATCCGTGCCAGCCTGGTTGATTTAACAAGGCCACCAAAGCACGGTTCGGTACGGAGTCGCCACGTTCACACGTCAATCGGAGTTTCAGCGTTCGGTGCTGGCAGCGTGCCGACCGTGCCAGACTGTAAGTGTGAACGTAGTATTAGATCTACACTTTTACGCATGTTAGAAAAACTCCATATGAATATTTACCTCCTACCACATTAATCCGGCGTGACCGTTTAACCACTGGCACTAGGCTCGAGGCACGAGAAAAGTCGTGAACGTGTGTTAATGCGGGATGTATCACACTTTCTTGGTTGGCAATAATATACAGACACCTATGGGGATAAACGCAATATCGATGTTTTTCGAGCGCTAGGAAGCGGCTATCAATAGGAAAGTCCACTTGCAGAGACTTTCCCTAACGGGTTCCTCGTGGCTACCATGACAGAACTATAGCGAGGAGTAGGTGTGACTCGAACCTTCGACGCTGGCGCTAACGAGGAAAACGTTCACGAAGGAATTAATTACCACGCCCACATTCACGTTAGAAAGCGTGACCGATCTTGTACATGCACTAATATAGCATAAAAGCCAAAATACTGAGGACAATTACCCCGGCTAGCATCATGGTATGGCATTCATAAGAATTTGTACATCCTAATCTATAATAATGCCCTTTGGCTTTTGTAAAGCCGATTTAGTTCAAGCGCTATTAGCCTAAATTGTGAATATTTTTCCTGCCATCCATCCAAATACAAAAGCTTACCTGACGGCCGACTTGTTGAAAATACCAAAGGACAGATTACTTCAGGTAGTCACGGTATCAGGGCTTCTTTGTCCTCTTCTATACAGAGATGTGTGTGGCACGGGTCAAATGACCAGGCAGGTGGCTGACCGAGCAGACTGCTGAATCAAGTCCTGACACTTTCAAAAGTCATCAAACCCATTTTGCGACATTGAGAGTATTGCTATATTGTAGGCATGGCTTCAAGTGACTTCTGAAAGTTTCAGGACTTGATACTATTGTGGAGTGCTTTCGAGGCAATATCGACCTTTGACCTCTACGTGATGTAACCATACGACCGTGGAGAAGCCGTAAAAATGCCAGCACTGTGCCAGGATGTTCTACAAAAACGTGAAAAAATCGCTACATTCTCATTGGGCAGTTGGGCTAGTAAGGAGTCGCCCTCTCGATCGTAATACAGCAGCAGAATGCAGTGTATCAACAATTTCATTTCATTGTGTGCGCTAAGTAACGTACACATTGAAAAGGAAACTTCTTAGTAAAGTGTACATCAATAGCGCACTCTAGAAAGGGCAATTCCCTACTAGTAGGGTCTGCGTTGCAGCACAGACAGCGCACTATCCTCTATTTAATGTGCGTATGCTGCAATGAAATCCGTTGAATCATAGATAATAGAGAGAGGGATTGAAAACGCGCATATATCTCTATAGTGACGTCACGGAACATGCTCGTCACGGCACGCCCCCTTTGCAAGTCAGTATCGTACAGTATAGTACAAGCTCCTATGGCCTTGTACAGCCTAGTATTCAACAGTAACCCGACTAAAAACAAGTGTAGTGCTATCGAACAAGGGATCAAGCAATGAAAAGAGTGATTTGATGGTAGTCGCGCCTGCTCTTGTACACGCTTGAAATTCTTTTGTGTACTTTTCCTTCACAAACGGTGATCGACCCAGAAGAAAAGTCGATGGGACCTTGTTCACAGTCGAATACAGAGTGCAACTGAAGCATTCGCGAGCTCTGTTGATGTGGTATGTTCCCCAGCGAGCGTTTTAAACGCTGGAGTCTACCCAGGCTCACAACAGATCTGGGCTTAGTGTGTTCATTTTGAAAAGAAAGGCCTTACCTGAAGGCGATGTTTGTATTCTCTATGTGACGATAGTCCATGCCAGGCCTTGAAAGAATCTATTCACCATGTACAGGTCTCGTAAAAAGTACACAAAGCCAATCTGTGAGTGGTAGCTACAAAACCGTTCTGAAAACTGCCTAATTTTTTTGGCTTTTGGCTTTAGATCTCTGGTAGGTTGGTTAGAAAGGTGATACGCATACATGGTGCCCTTGCCAAGGCCCGAAAAGGCTGCCTTGATGTGGTTTTATGCCACTCGTGAACTTAGATGAAGTCACGTGACCGCGACGAGCATATATCTACAGGGTATGCGCGCGTTTCCAATCCCTCCTTCCTCTCTATTATCTATGGTTGAATTTCCCTTTCTAGTTTGCGCTGTTGATGTATACTTTACTACGAAGTAAGAAGTTTCCTTATCGATGAAATAATAAGGAAATTGGTCGGTACACTGCTTTCTGCTGTTTTATTAATTGCCATAGCGTAGCACACAATCGAGAGAGAGAGACTCCTTACTAGTAGACTCTAAGTATACACTGTAGCATACCAGTAGCGCAGTTAAACTTAAAGTCGGTTCACACACCGCGTCGATGCTTGTCGCAACAAAAAGCTAGAAGAGACTGATTCAACCATTGATTGAGCTTCATTCGAATCCTCGTGAATGCGTGCGTGTAAGCCTAGAACGTGAGAGATACTTCATTCACTTCGTTCGCCACTTAAAGCCACCGAAAACGTAGCGTAAGTTTACGTCACAAATTGTGCTGGCCTTGCCCTTGCGTCAGCCTCGTCCTCAGGCCGTTCAGAGCTTTTCAATGGTGCACGCTGAAAAGCGGGAATGCCTGGTACTGTCGATTGCTGTTCACTTGGAACATCAGTGAATGCTTGCCTGTGAGCGTAGCCTTGCCCTCGTGTGAGTGTAAAACTAACGTATGGGTTGGAATGCCACGCAATCATTGGGCAAGCAGTTGGCTTACGCATCGTTTTCCGTGGTTTTACGTGGCGAATGAAGTGTCGCGTTTGTTCAACGCTCACACGAACGCATTCACGGGCGTTCGAGGTAAAGCGCAATCGACAGTACAAGTGTAGCGCAATTTATTGTACAAGTCACGTGCATGGCGTAACGCGTGGTCAGACCTTCCAGTGTGTCGAAAGTCACGAAGATTTTGAGGGCTCTTGTCGCCAACGATCGAGAGGTATGGTTCAAACGCTAGATACAGAGTGTAGTACGATCCATAAAGACCATAAAGAGTGAAACTTGTTAAGATAGCGTGTGGCTAGCAAAGACTGGCTTTTCGAAGGAACCATCAGACCGCTTGTCTTCGCGTCATCGTGAGCCAAAGTCGTGGTTTCTGCTGCCAGGCCTCCCACTTTTCAGTATGCAACATTGAAAAGCTGGGAAGGGCCTAGGTACGAGGCTGCTAGGGTTATCACATGAAAATTTAAAGCTGAAGCATTTCCCCAGGTATTCCTTCCATACGTCAGTCTACATGTAAGCAATTTAGGGCGCTAGAAGTTTTCTCGCCCACATTATATGGCGGTAGTTATACAGGCCTGTATTATCGCACGCAAATCGACAAAACAATGGGGTAAATCGCGTAATGAATGCCCAATGGGAATGTAGCGATTTTTGTTGATGTTTTTCACGTTTCTGAAGAACATCGCGGCACAAAAAGGTGTGCGTAAGCTTTTTTACGGCTTCTTCACGGCCCGTATAGTCACATTACGTAGAGGTCAAAGGTCAAAATTGCCAATGTTGGATCAAAAGCACTCCACGATAAAAGTAACGTGGCAATAGAATCAAGTTATGAAACTTTTAGAAGTCACTTGAAACCATGCCTCCAATATAGCATACTCTCAATATCGCGAAGGTTTGGTTTCAAGTGATCTTTGAAAGAATCAGAACTTGAATCTACCCCTACATTACTTCTATCATGGAGTGCTTTCGATCAAGCGTTGGACCGACTTCGATCTTTGACAAAGAATAAGTGGGCGAGGCCAATGTATGGATGGTAACTTACAGCCACAAGAACCTTACTAAACCACAATAATAATATGTAGAATTTATGTAAATAAGAACGTAGGCCTACAGGAGGTTGAAAGCATCGAAAAATAGTTTAAACTACGTTGTTTCAGCAGTCTGCTTGGTCAGCCACCTGCCTGGTCATTTTGACCCGTGCCACACCCATCTCTGTATAGAACGGAGGACAAAAAAGCCCTGCATGATGCCGTGACTACCTGAAGTAATCTATCCTTTGGTATTTTCAACAAGTCGGCCGTCAGGTAAGCTTTTTTATTTGGGTGGGTGGCAGAAAAAATCACGATTTAGGCTGATAGGCCCAGATAAAATTTTTTTTCTACCGATAATTCATTTCTTCAATACTGGCAAACATGCCCTATAATTCTTTCAAATGTACCTATAATTATCATTTCTTGCTCCTCAAATTTCATGTAATCAACAATGAATTTAGTGCATACGAAGTGAATGTCAGTAACTGTTATACTGTAGCATAACTGAAGCTTCAATGTAGTCTTCAAGTGCACTTTCTTGACTCGACTTAAATGAATTGGCTAGTAACAAATCCCACATCCACATTCCATATTACCACAAGTTGACAGAACAGCAGTTTGGTGCAGCCCAATATCTGGCTACCAGCAGACCAATAGCTATACTATAAGTTGCTTGTAATTCTCAAGTATTGCTCATTGCTTCTAGGTACCTATAATGCTCAAAAAAATGCCAGCATTATTTATCTGGGCCTACTGTTAGCGCTTGAACTAAATCAGCTTTACAAAAGCCAAAGAGCTGTACAAATTCTTATGAATGCATTACCATGATGTCAACAAGGATAATTACCCTCAGTGTTTTGGCTTTTATGCTATATTAGTGGATCGGCAACGCTCTCTAACGTGATTGTGAGAGAGGTAATTGGAATGCGCATAATGAATTCCGGCGTGACCGTTTTCCTCGTTAGCGCCAAGGTCGAAGGTGCGAGTCACACCTACTCGCACCTCTCCCAGAGTAATGATTGGCAAAAGCCTATTGCGCATATATGGGAGAACGAGCCTATACAGCGGACAGCATACTCGCTATAGTTCTCACAGGAAAATGACTCCATATGGACGGATTTACTCGGTCTACCGTATTGATGAAAGAAGCGGGCGCTACACTGCCTGGAGACGGCGTACCTGTAACACGGACTCTGTCAGTATTCCGTGTACGATATGCACGGTACATGCGGACTCCGTTGCTTGCAACATGCTTACACAGTTACAACATTCGGTATCCGTCCTCTCGGCTTGCGCTACACGGACGCAGTATAGAGCAGCGCGCCAGACTCTACCCTATGGCCCAGACCAGGCCGGCCGGGCCGCGGGCCCGCGCCCTGGATATTGAATCGCGAATACATATAGAGTAGGGTAGGGTATTTCCGCACGGAGGCAGTTACTGGCCGCCTCGCACATAATTGCGTTTATATGGCCAACGGTATTACGTAATCCTTCACCACTTGCCACGAGGTAGGGGCCATGTAAGTATATACTAGCTGCATCTCATTTCTTGTGATGTGTATCCACACAGAAGCTGCACAACACTGCTCTAAACAGTTGCAACTTTTTCTCATTTTGGTCCAGAAGCTGGTTTTTTATGGTAGCTAAGATTTTTCATGATTTGTAAATTACACAACGGCATCAATTCTTTATGATTTATTTTTTCATTTGGTATGCGTATACTAGAATGTATGGAGAATTTTTAGAATTTTTTGACCGTATTATAAGCATAAACCAATTTTTTTTTTTTTTTTTTGTAAAGAGCTTTCAGAGGTAGTTTCTGGACAATGCATATATTGCATTACTTTATGTGTTCACGTTGTATTTCACAATTTTTGGATGAATATTCAAATCTAAGGCAGAATGTAAGAAGGATGTTCATGATGCATTTGATGCCATTTACGTGTCATATATTGATAACCGCAGCCGCGATTTTTTAATGTAATTTTTCACCTTCGTCCGGTAATGGTCGACATTGTCCGCTCTCTACCTCCGGAACTAGCGGTACTTTGTGCGCACGCCCTGCATGAACGAAGGTGGGTGGGGCCACGGTTAAGGGCTCGTTTAGTAGGTGGTGCTTGGGCCTGTCTGTGGTTGCATACTCGCGATCTAGTGCTGCTCGTTTGTCTGTGATATAACGCTGTCTTTCCTTAGAACTGAGCTTTTCTTTTGCGCCCATGCTGATTTGCGCGAAAATCTTCATACTCAAAAGTATTCACTATCACTGTGAACCAGTAATATCAGCAATGCTCAGGTGCATTAAGGGCCGGGACAAGCACTTTAGATCTACACTTGTGAGCATGTCAGAGATATAAAGCAAACTCCATATGAATGTTTACCTCCTACCATATTGTAGATAATTCTGGCATGACCATTGGCACTAGGCTCGAGGCGCAAGAAAGCTCTCGAACGTGTGTTAACGCGGGGTGTATCACACTTTCTTGGTTGGCAAGAATAAACTGTCGTCTATGGGAATAAACGCAATATCGATGCTTTTCGAGCGCTACGAAGCGGCTATCAGCAGGAAAGTCCACATGCAGTGAACTTCCCTAGTTGGTTCCTCATAGCTACCATGACAGAATTATAGCGAGTATGCTGTCCGCCGTATAGGCCACCGAAGCCGTTCTCCTATATAGATAATTCCGGCGTGTCCGTTTGGCCCATTGGCACTAAGTTCGAAGCGCGAGAAAAAAGCGAACACGTGTTAGCGCGGGGTGTATAGCACTTCCTTAGGGCCTAGGGGTGGGAAGAGCCCGACGCTATGAAACGTTACCAGTTTGCCTGAAGCCTCCACTGGTACGGTACGGTGCTGTTGTTGTCGTTCTAGCCGTATCCTGATTTCCCCACAAGCTAATCTTTGATCCATAAATGTGACACCACGAGGGAAATATTACAAAAATGTACTAAATTAGAGCATGCTGTCGCAGTTGTTTCTGAGCGCAAAATTTCAGCACAAAAGATTGCATGCGACTCCGAACAGAGTCTATAAAGCGGTGCGCGGATGACGGACGTACCAAACATACATACATACATACACCATATTATTGCAGGCATTGCTGTACAGTTTATGTGGGGCTCGCTCAGGCTCGCCCCAATAAATCAATAGCTTCAATCACCATGTTGAAGCCGTTGATTGTTGAAGCTGTTGATTGTTGTTGGTGTTGATGCTAAATCCGTTGTTGTTGAAGCTGTTGATTGTTGTTGATGTTGTTAAATCTGTTGTTGAATCTGTTGTTGAAGCTGTTAATTATTGATTATGATTGTTGAAGTTGTTGAATCTGTTGATCTTGTTAGTATAGTCTAAGCTGTTGATTGTTGGTTATAATTGTTGAAGCTGTTGAATCTGTTGATCACCATGTTGAAGCTGTTAATAATATTGTTCTTGATGTTGTTGAATCTGTTACTATCGATTGTTGTTGAATCTGTTGTTGAACATGTTGATTGTTGAAGCTGTTGAATCGGATTGTGCTGAATCTGCTATTGAGGCTGTTGATTGTTGAAGCTGTTGAATCTGTTGTTTAGTCAATTGATCACCATGTTGAAGTTGTTGAATGTTGTTGATGTTGAATCTGTGTTGTTGAAGCTGTTGATTGTTATGATTGTTGAAGCTGTTGAATCTGTTGATCACCATGTTGAAGCTGTTAATAATATTGTTCTTGATGTTGAATCTGTTACTATTGATTGTTGTTGAATCTGTTGTTGAACATGTTGATTGTTGAAGCTGTTGAATCGGATTGTGCTGAATCTGCTATTGAGGCTGTTGATTGTTGAAGCTATTGAATCTGTTGTTTAGTCAATTGATCACCATGTTGAAGTTGTTGAATGTTGTTGAAGTTGTTGAATCTGTGTTGTTGAAGCTGTTGATTGTTGGTTATGATTGTTGAAGCTGTTGAATCTGTTGTTGAAGCTGTTGATTGTTGTTGGTGTTGATGTTAAATCAGTTGTTATTGAAGCTGTTGATTGTTGGTGAATCTGTTGTTGAAGTTGTTGATTGTTAATCATGGTTGTTAAAGCTGTTGAATCTGTAGTTGAATCTGCTGTTGAATCAGTTGTTCTTGTTAGTATAGTTGAAGCTGTTGATTGTCGGTTAAGATTGTTGAGGCTGTTGAATCTGTTGATCACCAAGTTGAAGCTGTTAATTTTGATGTTATTAAATCTGTTGTTATTGACAATTGTTGAATCCGTTGTTGAAGCTGTAGATCGTTGAAGCTGTTAAATCTGAAGATGTTGAATCTGTTGTTGAAGCTGTTGAATCTGTTGTTTAAACGGTTGATCACCTTGTTGAAGTTGTTGATGTTGTTTAATCTGGTGTTGAAGCTGTTGATTGTTGGATAGATTGGTGAGGCTGTTGAATCTGTTAATCTTGTTAGCATAGTTGAAGCTGTTGATTGTTACCGTAAATGTTCGAATTATAGCGCCACCCTAATATAAGCGCCACTTGGAGGTTAACGACGATTGTTGCACTCTATTTATAGCGCCAACTGCAGTCACAAAGCGGCGCTTACTAAATAGAAAACGCTGTGCTTTTGTATGTAGTGTCCTATTCACTAAGCACCACCCTAATTTAAGCGCCACTATCGACTTTAGAAGTATTTTTTGGCTCCAATAGAAGCGCCAACTGAAGATTAGAATTAAATTTTTTGGCACTGTAATTAGAACTTTTACGGTAGTACAGTCTATTTTGCGTAAGAGTAGGCTCGCCCCAATAAATCAATAGCTTCAATCACCATGTTGAATTAAGCTGTTGATTGTTGAATCTGTTGAATCTGTTGTTGAAGCTGTTGATTGTTATTGGTGTTTACAATGTTAAATCTGGTGTTATTGAGCTGTTTATTGTTGATGGTGTTGAATTAGTTGAATCTGTTGTTGAAGCTGTTGATTGTTGATTATAATTGTTGAAGCAGTTGTTGAATCTGTTGATCTTGTTAGTATAGTTGAAGCTGTTGATTGTTGGCTATGATAGTTGAAGCTGTTGAATCTGTTGATCACCATGTTGAACCTGTTAATTGTTGTTGACGGACGTACCAAGCATACATACATACATACACCATATTATTGCAGGCATTGCTGTACAGTTTATGTGGGGCTCGCTCAGGCTCGCCCCAATAAATCAATAGCTTCAATCACCACGTTGAATCTGTTGAATCTGTTGTTGATGAAGCTGTTGATTGTTGAAGCTGTTGAATCTGAAGTAGTTAAATCTGTTGTTGAAGCTGTTGAATGTTGTTGATATTGTTGAATCTGTTGTTGTGGAAGCTTTTGATTGTTGGTTATGATTGATGAAGTTGTTGAATCTGTTGATATTAGTATAACTGAAGCTGTTGATTGTTAGTACAGTCTATTGTGTCTAAGAGTAGGCTCGTCCCAATAAATCAATAGCTTCAATCACCATGTTGAAGCTGTTGACTGTTGAAGCTGTTAAATCTGTTGTTGATGTTGATTCTTGAAGCTGTGGAATCTGAAGCTGTTGTTCAAGCTGTTGATTGTTAAAGCTGTTGAATCTGTTGATCTCCATGATGAAGTTGATGATTGTTGATGTTGTTAAATCTGTTATTGAATCTGTTGTTGAAGATGTTGATTGTTGATTATGATTTTTGAAGCAGTTGAATCTGTTGTTGAATCTGTTGATCTTGTTAGTATAGTTTAAGCTGTTGATTGTTAGTACAGTCCATCTTGTGTAAGTGTAGGCTCGTTCCAATAAATTAATAGCTTCAATCACCATGTTGAAGCTGTTAAATCTGTTGTTGAAGCCGTTGAATCTGAAGTAGTTGAATCTGTTGTTGAAGCTGTTGATTTCCATGTTGAAGTTGATGATTGTTGTTGATGTTGAATCTGTTGCTGTTAATTGTTGTTGAATCTCGTTATTGAACCTGTTGATTGTTGAAACTGTTAAATCTGAAGTTGTTGAATCCGTTGTTGAAGTTGTCGATTGTTGAAGCA
Organism: Stappiaceae bacterium; assembly: GCA_964291365.2. Lineage (GTDB taxonomy): Bacteria > Pseudomonadota > Alphaproteobacteria > Rhizobiales > Stappiaceae > JBDWFY01. Next base: position 24,552 of record OZ219958.1, on the reverse strand, counting down.
GTTAAATCTGTTGTTTATATCCGTTGATCACCATGTTGAAGTAGTTGATTGTTGTTGATGTTGTTGAAGCTGTTGATTGTTGGTTATGATTGTTGAGGCTATTGAACCTGTTGATCTTGTTAGTATAGTTGAAGCTGTTGATTGTTAGTACAGTCTATTTTGTGTAAGTGTAGGCTCGCCCCAATAAATCAATACCTTTAATCACCATGTTGAAGCTGTTGATTGTTGAAGCTGTCGAATCTGTTGTTGAAGCTGTTGATTGTTGTTGGTGTTGTTGATGTTAAATTTGTTGTTGTTGAAGTTGTTGATTGTTGTTAATATTGTTGAAGTTGTTGAATCTGTTGTTTAAGCTATTGATTGTTGATTATGATTGTTGAAGCTGTTGAATCTGTTGATTACCATGTTGAAACTGTGAATTGTTGTTGATGTTGTTGAATCTGTCTGTTGTTGAATCTGCTGTTGTTGAGGCTGTTGATTGTTGAAGCTGTTGAATCTCAAGTTGTTGAATCTGTTGTTGAAGCTGTTGAATCCGTTGTTTAATCTGTTGATCACCATGTTGAAGTTGTTGATATTGAATCTGTTGTTGAAGCTGTTGGTTGTTGAAGCTCTTAAATCTAAACTTGTAGAATCTGTTGTTAAAGCTGATGATCACCATATTGAAGTTTTTTGTTGTTGATGTTGAATTTGTTGTTGAAGCTGTTGATAGTTGAAGCTGTTGAATCTGAAGTTGTTGAATCTGTTGTTAAAGCTGTTGATTGTTGAAGGTGTTGAATCTGTTGTTTAACATGTTGATCACATTGTTGAAGTTGTTGATGTTGTTTAATCTGTTGTTGATGCTGTTGATTGTTGTTATGATTGTTGAAACTGTTGAATCTGTTGATCTTGTTAGTATAGTTTAAGCTGTTGATTGTTAGTACAGTCTATCTTGTGTAAGTATAGGCTTGCCCCAATAAATCAATAGCTTCAATCACAATGTTGAAGCTATTGATTGTTAAAGCTGTTGAATCTGTTGTTGAAGCTGTTGATTGTTGTTATTGTTGATGTTATATCTGTTGTTGTTGAAGTTGTTGATTGTCATTGATGTTGAATCTGTTGTTGATGCTGTTGATTGTTGAAGCTGTTGTTGAATCTGCTAATCTTGTTAGTATATTTAGAGCTGTTGATTGGTGGTTATCATTGTTGAAGCTGTTAAATCTCTTGATCACCATGTCGAAACTGTTAAATGTTGATGTTCAATCTGTTGCTGTTGACTGTTGTTGAATCTGCTGTTGAAGCTGTTGATTAATCTTGACTGTAGTAGCTGTTGAATCTGAAGTTGTTGAATCTGTTGTTGAAGCTATTGATTGTTGAAGCTGTTAAATCTGTAGTTGAATCTGTTGAAGTTGTTGATTGTTAATGTTAAATCTGTCGTTGAAGGTTTTCATTGTTGAAGCTGTTGAATCTGTTGCTTGTTGTAGGATACATCATGTGCTCTAGAGAGCTATATCTTTATTGAAGCAGTTGAATCTGTTGTTGAAACTGTTGATTGTTGTAGGCTATTATGTGCTCTAAAGAGCTCTAAATTGGTTGAAATCGTTGAATCTGTGGTTGAAGATGTTGATCGTTGTAGGCTACATTATGTACTCTAGAGAGCTCTAGTTCTGTTGAAGCAGTTGAACCTGTTGTTGAAGCTGTTGATTGTTGTAGGCTACATAATATGCTCGACAGAGCTCTAATTTTGTTGAAGCAGTAGAATTTCCTGTTGAAGTTGTTCATTGTTGTAGGCTATTATGTGTTCTAGAGAGCTCAAGTTTTGTTGAAGCTGTTGAATATGTTGATGGTGTAGCTGTTGAATCTGTTGTTGTTAAAGCTATTGATTGTTGTAAGCTATTATGTGCTCAAGTTTTATTGGAGCTGTTGAACCTGTTGTTGTAAATGTTGATTGTGGTAGGCTACATTATGTGCTCTATAGAACTCTAGATTTGTTAAGGCAGTTGAATCCGTTGTTGAAGCTGTTGATTGTTGTAGGCTATATGTGCTCTAGAGAACTCTAGATTTATTGAAGCTGTTGAATCTGTTGTTAAAGTTGTTGGTTATTGTAGGCTACATTATGTGCTCTAGAGAGCTCTAGTTATGTTGGAGCAGTTAAATCTGTTGTTAAAGCTGTTGATTGTTGAAGGTAATTATGTACTGTATGTCTAGTTTTATTGAAGCTGTTGAATCGGTTGTTGAAGATGTTGATTGTTGTAGGCTACATTATGTGCTCTAGAAAGATCTAGTTCTGTCGAAGCTGTTCAATCCGTTGTTGTTGAATCTATTGTTGTTAAAGCTGTTGATTGTTGTAGGCTATTATGTTCTCAGTTTTATTGAAGCTGTTGGACCTGTTGTTGAAGATGTTGATTGTTGTAGGCTACATTAGGTGTTCTAGAGAGCTCAAGTTTTGTCGAAACTGAATCTGCTGTTGTTGAAGCTGTTGATTGTTGTAGGCTATTATGTGGCTCTAGAGAGCTCTAGTTTTGTTGAAGCTGTTGAATCTGTTGTTGTTGAAGCTGTTGATTGTTGTAGGCTATTATGTGGCTCTAGAGAGCTCTAGTTTTGTTGAAGCTGTTAAATCTGTTGTTGAAGCTGTTGATTGTTGTAGGATATTATGTGCTCTAGAGAGCTCTAGTTTTGTTCAAACTGTTGAATCTGTTGTTGAAGCTGTTGATTGTTGTAGGCTATTATGTGCTCTAGAGAGCTCTGGTTTTGTTAAAACTGTTGAATCTGTTGTTAAAGCTGTTGATTGTTGAAGGTAATTATGTACTCTAGAGAACTCTAGTTTTGTTGAAGCTGGTGAATCTGTTATTGTTGAAGTTGTTGAATCTGTTGTTGTTAAAGCTGGTGATTATTGTGGGCTATTATGTGCTCTAGTTTTATTGAAGCTGTTGAATCTGTTGTTGAAGATGTTGATTGTTGTAGGCTACATTATGTGCTCTAGAAAGATCTAGTTCTATCGAAGCTGTTCAATCCGTTGTTGTTGAATCTATTGTTGTTAAAGCTGTTGATTGTTGTAGGCTATTATGTTCTCAGGTTTATTGAAGCTGTTGGACCTGTTGTTGAAGATGTTGATTGTTGTAGGCTACATTAGGTGTTCTAGAGAGCTCAAGTTTTGTCGAAACTGAATCTGCTGTTGTTGAAGCTGTTGATTGTTGTAGGCTATTATGTGGCTCTAGAGAGCTCTAGTTTCGTTGAAGCTGTTGAATCTGTTGTTGTTGAAGCTGTTGATTGTTGTAGGCTATTATGTGCTCTAGAGAGCTCTACTTTTGTTGAATCTGTTGTTCAAGCTGTTGATTGTTGTAGGATATTATGTGCTCTAGAGAGCTCTAGTTTTGTTCAAACTGTTGAATCTGTTGTTGAAGCTGTTGATTGCTGTAGGCTATTATGTGCTCTAGAGAGCTCTTGTTTTGTTAAAACTGTTGAATCTGTTGTTGAAAATATTGATTGTTGTAGGCTACATTACGTGCTCTAGAGAGCTCTAATTTTGTTTAAGCTGTTGAATCTGTTGAAACTGTTGAATCTGTTTTTGTTGAACCTGTTGATTGTTGTAGGCTATTATGTGCTCTCGTTTTATTGAAGCTATTGAATCTGTTGTTGAAAATGTTGATTGTTGTAGGCTATTATGTGCTCTAGAGAGCTCTAGATTTGTTGAAATTGTTGAATCTGTGAAGATGTTGATCGTTGTAGGCTACAATATGTGCTCTAGAGAGCTCTAGTTCTGTTGAAGCAGTCAAACCTGTTGTTGAAGCCGTTGATTGTTGTAGGCTATTATGAGCTCTAGAGAGCTCTAGTTTTGTTGAAGCTGTTGAACATGTTGTTGAAGCTGTTGAATCTGTTGTTGTTAAAGCTGTTGAATGTTGTAGGCTATTATGTGCTCTAGTTTTATTGAAGCTGTTGAATCTGTTGTTTATTGTAGGCTATTATGTGCAATAGAGAGTTCTAGATTTGTTGAAGCTGTTGAAACTGTTGCTGTTGAAGCTGTTGATTGTTGTAGGCTATTATGTGCTCTAGAAAGCTCTAGTTTTGTTGAAGCTGTTGAATCTGTTGTTGTTGAAGCTGTTGAATCAGTTGTCATTGAAGCTGTTGTTTGTTGTAGGCTATTATGTGCATTAGAGAGCTCTAGTTTTGTTGAAGCTTTTGAATCTGTTGTTGAAGCTCTTGATTGTTGTAGGCTAGATTATAGCTCTAGTTATGTTGAAGCTGTTGAATCTGTTGTTGAAGCTGTTGATTGTTGTAGACTATTATGTACTCTAGAGAGCTCTTGTTTTGTTGAAGCTGTTGAATCTGTTGTTGAAGCTGTTGAATCTGTTGCTGTTAAAGCTGTTGATTGTTGTAGGCTATTTTGTGCTCTAGAGAGCTCTAGTTTTGTTGAAGCTGTTGAGTCTGTTGTTGTTAAAGCGGTTGATTGTTGTAGGCTATTATGTGCTCTAGAGAGCTCTAGTTTTGTTGAAATTGTTGAATCTGTTGATTGTTGTAGCCTATATTACTCTAAAGAGCTCTAATTTTGTTAAAGCTGTTGAATCTGTTGTTGAAGATGTTGATTGTTGTAGGCAACATTATGTGCTCTAAAGAGCTCTAGTTTTGTTCAAGCCGTCAAATCTGTTCTTGTTCAAGCTGTTGAATCTGTTGTTATTAAAGCTGTTCATTGTTGTAGGCTATTATGTGTTCTAGCTTTATTTAAGTTGTTGAATCTGTTGTTGTTGAATCTGTTGATTGTTGTAGGCTACATTGTGTGCTCTAGAGAGTTCGTTTTGTTGAAGCTGTTGATTGTTGTAGGCTATTATGTGCTCTAAAGAGCTCTAATTTTGTTAAAGCTGTTGAATCTGTTGTTGAAGATGTTGATCGTTGTAGGCTACATTATGTGCTCTAGAGAGTTCTAGAATCGTCGAAGCTGTTGAATCCGTTGTTGCAAGGAGAGTAGTTTGTGGAGCGCTATGTCTTGAGTGCCTTTTGCAGCTAACGAAGGACCACGGTCCGAAACGTTCTGTCTCTACAGTACATTAAACTACGTTCAATAGCGCTCCACAAACTACTCTCCTTGCATCAACAACGTAGTTATGAGCCTTCATTCTAGAATCCGTTGTTGTTGAAGCTGTTGATCGTTGTAGGCTATTATACGTTCTAGAGAGCTCTAATTTTGTTGAAATTGTTGAATCTGTTGTTGTTGAAGATGTTGATTATTGTAGGATGCATTATGTGCTCTAGAGAGCTCTAGTTTTTGTTGAAGCTGTTGAATCTGTTGTTGTTGTTGAGCTGTTGAATCTGTTGTTGTTAGAGCTGATGATTGCTATAAGCTATTATGTGCTCTAGTTTTATTGAAGTTGTTGAATGTATTCTTGTTGAAAATGTTAATTGTTCTAGGTTACATTATGTTCTCTAGAGAAATCTACTTTTGTCAAAGCTGTTGTATCTGTTGTTGTTGAAGCTCTTGATTGTCAGGTTTTTTTGTGTTCCAGATAGCTCTAGTTTTTCTAATGTTGTCGAATCTGTTGTTGGAGATATTGATTGTTGTAGGCTACATTATGTGCTCTAGATAAATCTAGTTTTGTTGAAGCTGTTGAATCTGTTGTTGTTGAATCTGTTGTTAAAGCTGTTGATTGTTGTAGGCTATTATGTGCTCTAGCTGTATTGAAGTAGTTGAATCTGTTGTTGAAATTGTTGATTGTTGTAGGCTATACTATGTGCACTAGAGAGCTCTAGTTTTGTAGAAGCTGTTGAATCTGTTGTTGAAGATGTTGATTGTTGTAGGCTACATTACGTGCTCTAGAGAGCTCTAATTTGTTTAAGCTGTTGAATCTGTTGTTGTTGAAGCTGTTGAATCTGTTGTTAAAGCTCTTGATTGTTGTAGGCTATTATGTGCTCTAGCTGTATTGAAGTAGTTGAATCTGTTGTTGAATTGTTGATTGTTGTAGGCTATACTATGTGCACTAGAGAGCTCTAGTTTTGTTGAAGCTGTTGAATCTGTTGTTGAAGATGTTGATTGTTGTAGGCTACATTACGTGCTCTAGAGAGCTCTAATTTTGTGTAAGCTGTTGAATCTGTTGTTGAAACTGTTGAATCTGTTTTTGTTGAACCTGTTGATTGTTGTAGGCTATTATGTGCTCTAGTTTTATTGAAGCTGTTGAATCTGTTGTTGTTGATTGTTGTAGGCTACATTATGTGCTCTAGAGAGCTCAAGTTCTGTTGAAGCAGTTGAACCTGTTGTTGAAGCTGATGATTACTGTAGGCTACATAACGTGCTTGACAGAGCTCTAATTTTGTTGAAGCAGTAGAATCTCCTGTTGAAGTTGTTCATTGTTGTAGGCTATTATGTGTTCTAGAGAGCTCAAGTTTTGTTGAAGCTGTTGAATATGTTGATGGTGAAGCTGTTGAATCTGTTGTTGTTAAAGCTATTGATTGTTGTAGGCTATTATGTGCTCTGGTTTGATTGGAGCTGTTGAACCTGTTGTTGAAAATGTTGATTGTTGTAGGCTACATTATGTGCTCTAAAGAACTCTAGATTTGTTAAGGCAGTTGAATCTGTTGTTGAAGCGGTTGATTGTTGTAGGCTATTATGTACTCTAGAGAGCTCTAGATTTATTGAAGCTGTTGAATCTGTTATTGTTAAAGCTGTTGGTTGTTGTAGGCTACATTATGTGCTCTAAAGAGCTCTAGTTATGTTGGAGCAGTTGAATCTTTTGATAAAGTTGTTGATTGTTAAAGGCTATTATGTGCTCTAGAGAACTCTAGTTTTGTTGAAGCTGTTGAATCTGTTATTGTTGAAGTTGTTGAATCTGTTGTTAGAGCTGATGAATGTTGTGGGCTATTATGTGTTCTAGTTTTATTGAAGCTGTTGAATCTGTTGTTGAAGATGTTGATTGTTGTAGGCTACATTATGTGCTCTAGAAAGATCGAATTCTGTCGAAGCTGTTCAATCCGTTGTTGATGAATCTATTGTTGTTAAAGCTGTTGATTGTTGTAGGCTATTATGTTCTCTAGTTTTATTGAAGCTGTTGGATCTGTTGTTGAAGACGTTGATTGTTGTAGGCTACATTATGTGTTCTAGAGAGCTCAAGTTTTGTCGAAGATGAAGCTCTTGTTGAAGCTGTTGATTGTTGTAGGCTATTATGTGCTCTAGAGAGCTCTAGTTTTGTTGAAGCTGTTGAATCTGTTGTTGAAGCTGTTGATTGTTGTAGGCTATTATGTGCTCTAGAGAGCTCTACCTTTGTTGAAGCTGTTAAATCAGTTGTTTAAGCTGGTGATTGTTGTAGGATATTATGTACTCTGGAGAGTTCTAGTTTTGTTCAAGCTGTTGAATTTGTTGTGGAAGCTGTTGATTGTTGTAGGCTATTATGTGCTCTAGAGAGCTCTAGTATTGTTAAAACTGTTGAATCTGTTGTTGAAGATGTTGATTGTTGTAGGCTACATTATGTGCTCTACAGAGCTCTAGTTTTGTTGAAGCAGTTGAATCTGTTGTTGAAGATGTTGATTGTTGTAGGCTACATTATGTGCTCTAGAGAGCTCTAATTTTGTTTAAGCTGTTGAATCTGTTGTTGAAACTGTTGAATCTGTTTTTGTTGAACCTGTTGATTGTTGTAGGATATATTATGTGCTCTAAAGAGCTCTAGTTTTGTTAAGGCAGATGAATCTGTTGTTGAAGCTGTTGATTATTGCAGACTATTATGTGCTCTAGAGAGCTCTAAATTTGTTGAAATTGTTGAATCTGTTGTTGAAGATGTTGATCATTGTAGGCTACATTATGTGCTCTAGAGAGCTCTAGTTATGTTGGAGCAGTTGAATCTGTTGTTAAAGCTGTTGATTGCTGAAGGCTATTATGTGCTCTAGAGAGTTCTAGTTTTGTTGAAGTTGTTGAATCTGTTATTGCTGAAGCTGTTGAATCTGTTGTTGTTAAAGCTCTTGATTGTTGTAGGCTATTATGTACTCTAGTTTTATTGAAGCTGTTGAATCTGTTGTTGAAAATGTTGATTGTTGTAGGCTATAATTATGTGTTCTAAAGAGCTCTAGTTGTGTTAAGGCAGTTGAATCTGTTGTTGAAGCTGTTGATTGTTGTAGGCTACATTATGTGCTCTAGAGAGCTCTAGATATGTTGGAGCGATTGAATCTGTTGTTGAAGCTGTTGATTATTGTAGGCTATTATGTGCAATAGAGAGCTCTAGTTATGTTGAAGCTGTTGAATCTGTTGTTAATGAAGCTGTTGAGTCTGTTGTTAAAGCTGTTGATTGTTGTAGGCTATTATGAGCTCTAGAGAGCTCTAGTTTTGTTGAAAATTTTGAATCTGTTGTTGAAGCTGTTGATTGTTGTAGGCTATTATGTCCTCTGGAGAACTCTAGTTTTGTTAAATCTGTTGTTGAAGCTGTTGATTGTTGTAGGCTATTATGAGCTCTAGAGAGCTCTAGTTTTGTTGAAGCTGTTGAATCTCTTGTTGAAGATGTTGAATCTTTTGTTGTTAAGGCTGTTGATTGTTGTAGGCTATTATGTGCTCTAATTTTATTAAAGCTGTTGAATCTATTTTTGCTGAAGATGTTGATTGTTGTAGGCTACACTATGTGCTCTAGAGAGCTCTAGTTTTGTTGAAGCTGTTGAATCTGTTGTTGAAGCTGTTGATTGATGTAGGCTATTATATGCTATAGAGAGCTCTAGTTTTGTTTAAGTTGTTGAATCTGTTGAAGCTGTTAATTGTTGTAGGCTATTATATCTTATAGAGAGGTCTAGTTTTGTTTAAGCTGTTGAATCTGTTGTTGAAGCTGTTGATTGTTGTAGGCTATTATATACTATAGAGAGCTCTAGTTTTGTTCAAGCTGTTGAATCTGTTGTTGTTGAAGCTGTTGATTGTTGTAGGCTATTATGTGTAATAGAGAGCTCTAGTTTTGTTGAAGTTGTTGAACCTGTTGTTGAAGCTGTTGATTGTTGTAGGCTACATTATGTGCTTTAGAGAGCTCTAGTTTTGTTGAAGCAGTTGAATCTGTTGTTGAAGCCTTTGATTGTTGTAGGTTATTATGTGCTCTAGAGAGCTCTAGTTTTGTTTAAGCAGTTGAATCTGTTGTTGAAGCCTTTGATTGTTGTAGGTTATTATGTGCTTTAGAGAGCTCTAGTTTTGTTTAAGCTGTTGAATCTGTTGTTGAAGCTGTTGATTGTTGTAGGCTATTATATCTTGTAGAGAGGTCTAGTTTTGTTTAAGCTGTCGAATCTATTGTTGTTGAAGCTGTTGATTGTTGTAGGCTATTACATGCTATAGACAGCTCTAGTTTTTTTTAAGCTGTTGAATCTGTTGTTGTTGAAGCTGTTGATTGTTGTAGGCTACATTATTAGCTTTAGAGAGCTCTAGTTTTGTTGAAGCTGTTGAATCTGTGGTTGAAGCTGTTGATTGTAGGCTATTATATGCTTTAGTGAGCTCTAGTTTTGTTGAAGCTGTTGATTGTTGTAGGCTATTAAGTGCCCTAGTTTAATTGAAGCTGTTGAATCTGTTGTTGTTAAAGCTGTTGATTGTTGTAGGCTATTATGTGCTCTATTTTTATTAAAGCTGTTGAATCTATTTTTGTTGAAGAAGTTGATTGTTGTAGGCTATTATGTGCAATAGAGAGCTCTAGTTTTGTTGAAGCTGTTGAATCTGATGTTGTTGAAGTTGTTGATTGTTGTAGGCTATTATATACTATAAGAGAGCTCTAGTTTGTTTAAGCTGTTGAATCTGTTGTTGAAGCTGTTGATTGTTGTAGGCTATTATATGCTATAGAGAGGTCTAGTTTTGTTTAAGCTGTCGAATCTGTTGTTGTTGAAGCTGTTGATTGTTGTAGGCTATTATGTGCATTAGAGAGCTACAATTTTGTTGAAGCTGTTGAATCTGTTGTTGAAGCTGTTGATTGTTGCAGGCTATTATATCTTATAGAGAGGTCTAGTTTGTTTAAGCTGTTGAATCTGTTGTTGTTGAAGCTGTTGATTGTTGTAGGCTATTATATGCTATAGAGAGCTCTAGTTTTGTTCAAGCTGTTGAATCTGTTGTTGTTGAAGCTGTTCATTGTTGTAGGCTATTATGTGTAATAGAGAGCTCTAGTTTTGTTGAAGTTGTTGAATCTGTTGTTCCAGCTGTTGATTGTTGTAGGCTACATTATGTGCTTTAGAGAGCTCTAGTTTTGTTGAAGCAGTTGAATCTGTTGTTGAAGCTGTTGATTGTTGTAGGCTACATTATGTGCTTTAGAGAGCTCTAGTTTTGTTGAAGCAGTTGAATCTGTTGTTGAAGCTGTTGATTGTTGTAGGCTATTATGAGCTCTTGAGAGCTCTAGTTTTGTTGAAGCTGTTAAATCTGTTGTTGAAGCTGTTGATTGTTGAAGCTGTAGTTGTTGAATCTGTTTTTGAAGCTGTTGAATCAGTTGTTAAATCTGTTGATAACCATGTTGAAGTTGTTGATTGTCGTTGATGTTGAAACTGTTGTTGTTGAAGCTGTTGATTGTTGGTAGTGTTGAAGCTGTTCAATCAGTTGATCTTGTTAGTACAATTAAAGCTGTTGATTGTGAGTACAGTCTATTTTGTGTAAGTGTAGGCTCGCCCCAATAAATCAATAGCTTCAATCACTATGTTGAAGCTGTTGAATTTGTTGTAGAAGCTATTGATTGTTGCAAGCCATTATGTGCTCTAGAGAGCTCTAGTTTTGTTTAAGCTGTTGAATCTGTTGTTGAAGCTGTTGATTGTTGTAGGGTACTATATCTTATAGAGAGTTCTAGTTTTGTTTAAGCTGTTGAATTTGTTGTTGAAGCTGTTGATTGTTGTAGGCTATTACATGCTATAGACAGCTCTAGTTTTGTTTAAGCTGTTGAATCTGTTGTTGTTGAAGCTGTTGATTGTTATAGGCTACATAATGTGCTTTAGAGAGCTCTAGTTTTGTTGAAGCTGTTGAATTTGTGGTTGAAGCTGTTGATTGTAGGCTATTATATGCTCTAGTGAGCTCTAGTTTTGTTGAAGCTGTTGATTGTTGTAGGCTACATTATGTGCTTTAGAGAGCTCTAGTTTTGTTGAAGCTGTTGAATCTGTGGTTGAAGCTGTTGATTGTAGGCTATTATACTCTCTAGTGAGCTCTAGTTTTGTTGAAGCTGTTGATTGTTGTAGGCTATTAAGTGCCCTAGTTTAATTGAAGCTGTTGAATCTGTTGTTGTTAAAGCTGTTGATTGTTGTAGGCTATTATGTGCTCTATTTTTATTAAAGCTGTTGAATCTATTTTTGTTGAAGAAGTTGATTGTTGTAGGCTATTATGTGCAATAGAGAGCTCTAGTTTTGTTGAAGCTGATGAATCTGTTGTTGTTGAAGCTGTTGATTGTTGTAGGCTATTATATGCTATAGAGAGCTCTAGTTTTGTTTAAGCTGTTGAATCTGTTGTTGAAGCTGTTGATTGTTGTAAGCTATTATATGTTATAGAGAGCTCTAGTTTTGTTTAAGCTGTCGAATCTGTTGCTGAAATTGTTGATTGTTGTAGGCTATTATATATTATAGAGAGGTCTTGTTTTGTTTAAGCTGTCGAAACTTTTGTTGAAGTAGTTGATTGTTGTAGGCTATTATATGCTATAGAGAGCTCTAGTTTTGTTTAAGCTGTCGAATCTGTTGTTGTTGAAGCTGTTGATTGTTGTAGGCTATTATGTGCAATAGAGAGCTCTAATTTTGTTGAAGCTGTTCAATCTGTTGTTGAAGCTGTTGATTGTTGTAGGCTACATTATGTGCTTTAGAGAGCTCTAGTTTTGTTGAAGCAGTTGAATCTGTTGTTGAAGCTGTTGATTGTTGTAGGCTATTATGAGTTCTTGAGAGCTCTAGTTTTGTTGAAGCTGTTAAATCTGTTGTTGAAGCTGTTGATTGTTGAAGCTGTAGTTGTTGAATCTGTTTTTGAAGCTGTTGAATCAGTTGTTAAATCTGTTGATAACCATGCTGAAGTTGTTGATTGTCGTTGATGTTGAATCTGTTGTTGAAGCTGTTGATTGTTGGTAGTGTTGAAACTGTTCAATCAGTTGATCTTGTTAGTACAATTAAAGCTGTTGATTGTGAGTCAGTCTATTTTGTGTAAGTGTAGGCTCGCCCCAATAAATCAATAGCTTCAATCACTATGTTGAAGCTGTTGAATTTGTTGTAGAAGCTGTTGATTGTTGTAAGCTATTATGTGCTCTAGAGAGCTCTAGGTTTGTTGAAGCTGTTGAATTTGTTGTTGTTAAAGCTGTTGATTGTTGTAGGCTATTATATGCTATAGAGAGCTCTAGTTTTGTTTAAGCTGTTGAATCTGTTGTTGAAGCTGTTGATTTTTGTAGGCTATTACATGCTATAGAGAGCTCTAGTTTTGTTTAAGCTGTTGAATCTGTTGTTGTTGAAGCTGTTGATTGTTGTAGGCTATTATGTGCTCTAGAGAGCTCTAGTTTTGTTGAAGCTGTTGAATCTGTTGTTGTTAAAGCTGTTGATTGTTGTAGGCTATTATATGCTATAGAGAGCTCTAGTTTTGTTTAAGCTGTTGAATCTGTTGTTGAAGCTGTTGATTTTTGTAGGCTATTATATCTTATAGAGAAGTCTAGTTTTGTTTAAACTGTCAAAACTGTTGTTGTTGAAGCTGTTGATTGTTGTAGGCTATTATGTGCAATAGAGAGCTCTAGTTTTGTTGAAGCTGTTGAATCTGTTGTTGAAGCTGTTGATTGTTGTAGGCTATTATATGTTATAGAGAGCTCTAGTTTTATTTAAGCTGTCGAATCTGTTGTTGAAATTGTTGCTTGTTGTAGGCTATTATATGTTATAGAGAGGTCTAGTTTTGTTTAAGCTGTCGAATTTGTTGTTGTTGAAGCTGTTGATTGTTGTAGGCTAATACATGCTATAGACAGCTCTAGTTTTGTTTAAGCTGTCGAATCTGTTGTTGTTGAAGCTGTTGATTGTTGTAGGCTACATTATGTGCTTTAGAGAGCTCTAGTTTTGTTGAAGCTGTTGAATCTGTTGTTGAAGCTGTTGATTGTAGGCTATTATATGCTCTAGTGAGCTCTAGTTTTGTTGAAGCTGTTGATTGTTGTAGGCTATTATATGCTATAGAGAGTTCTAGTTTTGTTTAAGCTGTTGAATCTGTTGTTGAAGCTGTTGATTGTTGTAGGCTATTATATGTTATAGAGAGCTCTAGTTTTATTTAAGCTATCGAATCTGTTGTTGAAATTGTTGATTGTTGTAGGCTATTATATGTTATAGAGAGGTCTAGTTTTGTTTAAGCTGTCGAATCTGTTGTTGAAGTAGTTGATTGTTGTAGGCTATTATGTGCAATAGAGAGCTCTAATTTTGTTGAAGCTGTTCAATCTGTTGTTGAAGCTGTTGATTGTTGTAGGCTATTATATCTTATAGAGAGGTCTAGTTTTGTTTAAGCTGTTGATTGTTGTAGGCTATTATATGCTATAGAGAGCTCTAGTTTTGTTCAAGCTGTTGAATCTGTTGATTGTTGTAGGCTATTATGTGTAATAGAGAGCTCTAGTTTTGTTGAAGTTGTTGAATCTGTTGTTGAAGCTGTTGATTGTTGTAGGCTATATTATGTGCTTTAGAGAGCTCTACTTTTGTTGAAGTAGTTGAATCTGTTGAAGCTGTTGAATGTTATAGGTTATTATGTGCTCTAGAGAGCTCTAGTTTTGTTTAAGCTGTTGAATCTGTTGTTGAAGCTGTTGATTGTTGTAGGCTATTATATCTTATAGAGAGGTCTAGTTTTGTTTAAGCTGTCGAATCTGTTGTTGTTGAAGCTGTTGATTGTTGTAGGCTATTATATGCTATAGACAGCTCTAGTTTTTTTTAAGCTGTTGAATCTGTTGTTGTTGAAGCTGTTGATTGTTGTAGGCTACGTTATGTGCTTTAGAGAGCTCTAGTTTTGTTGAAGCTGTTGAATCTGTAGTTGAAGCTGTTGATTGTAGGCTATTATATGCTCTAATGACCTCTAGTTTTGTTGAAGCTGTTGATTGTTGTAGGCTACATTATGTGGTTTAGAGACCTCTAGTTTTGTTGAAGCTGTTGAATCTGTGGTTGAAGCTGTTGATTGTTGTAGGCTACATTTTGTGCTTTAGAGAGCTCTAGTTTTGTTGAAGCTGTTGAATCTGTGGTTGAAGCTGTTGATTGTAGGCTATTATATGCTCTAGTGAGCTCTAGTTTTGTTGAAGCTGTTGATTGTTGTAGGCTATTAAGTGCCCTAGTTTAATTGAAGCTGTTGTTTTTAAAGCTGTTGACTGTTGTATTCTATTATGTGCTCTATTTTTATTAAAGCTGTTGAATCTATATTTGTTGAAGAAGTTGATTGTTGTAGGCTATTATGTGCAATAGAGAACTCTAGTTTTGTTGAAGCTGTTGAATCTGTTGTTGTTGAAGCTGTTGATTGTTGTAGGCTATTATATGCTATAAGAGAGCTCTAGTTTTGTTTAAGCTGTTGAATCTGTTGTTGAAGCTGTTGATTGTTGTAGGCTATTATATGTTATAGAGAGCTCTAGTTTTATTTAAGCTGTCGAATCTGTTGTTGAAATTGTTGATTGTTGTAGGCTATTATATGTTATAGAGAGGTCTAATTTTGTTTAAGCTGTCGAATCTGTTGTTGAAGTAGTTGATTGTTGAAGGCTATTATATGTTATAGGGAGCTCTAGTTTTGTTGAAGCTGTTAAATCTGTTGTTGTTGAAGCTGTTAATTGTTGTAGGCTATTATGTGTAATAGAGAGCTCTAGTTTTGTTGAAGTTGTTGAATCTGTTGTTGAAGCTGTTGATTGTTGTAGGCTACATTATGTGCTTTAGAGAGCTCTAGTTTTGCTGAAGCAGTTGAATCTGTTGTTGAAACTGTTGATTGATGTAGGTTATTATGTACTCTAGAGAGCTATAGTTTTGTTTAAGCTGTTGAAACTGTCGTTGAAGCTGTTGATTGTTGTAGGCTATTATATCTTATAGAGAGGTCTAGTTTTGTTTAAGCTGTCGAATCTGTTGTTGTTGAAGCTGTTGATTGTTGTAGGCTATTACATGCTATAGACAGCTCTAGTTTTATTTAAGCTGTAGAATCTGTTGTTGTTGAAGCTGTTGATTATTGTAGGCTACATTACGTGCTTTAGAGAGCTCTAGTTTTGTTAAAGCTGTTGAATCTGTGGTTGAAGCTGTTGATTGTAGGCTATTATATGCTCTAGTGAGCTCTAGTTTTGTTGAAGCTGTTGATGGTTGTAGGTTACATTATGTGCTTTAGAGAGCTTTAGTTTTGTTGAAGCTGTTGAATCTGTGGTTGAAGCTGTTGATTGTAGGCTATTATATGCTCTAGTGAGCTCTAGTTTTGTTGAAGCCGTTGATTGTTGTAGGCTATTAAGTGCCCTAGTTTAATTGAAGTTGTTGAATCTGTTGTTGTTAAAGCTGTTGATTGTTGTAGGCTATTATGTGCAATAGAGAGCTCTAATTTTGTTGAAGCTGTTCAATCTGTTGTTGAAGCTGTTGATTGTTGTAGGCTATTATATCTTATAGAGAGGTCTAGTTTGTTTAAGCTGTTGAATCTGTTGTTGTTGAAGCTGTTGATTGTTGTAGGCTATTATATCTTATAGAGAGGTCTAGTTTTGTTTAAGCTGTCGAAACTGTTGTTGTTGAAGCTGCTGATTGTCGTAGGCTATTACATGCTATAGAGAGCTCTAGTTTTGTTTAAGCTGTTGAATCTGTTGTTGTTGAAGCTGTTGATTGTTGTAGGCTATTATGTGCAATAAAGAGCTCTAGTTGTGTTGAAGCTGTTGAATCTGTTGTTGAAGCTGTTGATTGTTGTAGGTTATTATGTGCTCTAGAGAGCTCTAGTTTTGTTTAAGCTGTTGAATCTGTTGTTGAAGCTGTTGATTTTTATAGGCTATTATATCTTATAGAGAGGTCTAGTTTTGTTTAAGCTGTCGAAACTGTTGTTGTTGAAGCTGTTGATTGTCGTAGGCTATTACATGCTATAGAGAACTCTAGTTTTGTTTAAGCTGTAGAATCTGTTGTTGAAGCTGTTGATTGTTGTAGGCTATTATGTGCAATAGAGAGCGCTAGTTTTGTTGAAGCTGTTGAATCTGTTGTTGAAGCTGTTGATTGTTGTAGGTTATTATGTGCTCTAGAGAGCTCTAGTTTTGTTTAAGCTGTTGAATCTGTTGTTGAAGCTGTTGATTGTTGTAGGCTATTATATCTTATAGAGAGGTCTAGTTTTGTTTAAGCTGTCTAATTTGTTGTTGAAGCTGTTGATTGTTGTAGGCTATTACATGCTATAGACAGCTCTAGTTTTTTTTAAGCTGTTGAATCTGTTGTTGTTGAAGCTGTTGATTGTTGTAGGCTACATTATGTGCTTTAGAGAGCTCTAGTTTTGTTGAAGCTGTTGAATCTGTGGTTGAAGCTGTTGATTGTAGGCTATTATATGCTCTAGTGAGCTCTAGTTTTGTTGAAGCTGTTGATTGTTGTAGGCTATTAAGTGCCCTAGTTTAATTGAAGCTGTTGAATCTGTTGTTGTTAAAGCTGTTGATTGTTGTAGGCTATTATGTGCTCTATTTTTATTAAAGCTGTTGAATCTATTTTTGTGAAGAAGTTGATTGTTGTAGGCTATTATGTGCAATAGAGAGCTCTAGTTTTGTTGAAGCTGTTGAATCTGTTGTTGTTGAAGCTGTTGATTGTTGCAGGCTATTATATGCTATATAGAGAGCTCTAGTTTTGTTTAAGCTGTTGAATCTGTTGTTGAAGCTGTTGATTGTTGTAGGCTATTATATCTTATAGAGAGGTCTAGTTTTGCTTAAGCTGTTGAATCTGTTGTTGTTGAAGCTGTTGATTGTTGTAGGCTATTATACGCTATAGAGAACTCTAGTTTTGTTCAAGCTGTTGAATCTGTTGTTGTTGAAGCTGTTGATTGTTGTAGGCTATTATGTGTAATAGAGAGCTCTAGTTTTGTTGAAGTTGTTGAATCTGTTGTTGAAGCTGTTGATTGTTGTAGGCTACATTATGTGCTTTAGAGAGCTCTAGTTTTGTTGAAGCAGTTGAATCTGTTGTTGAAGCTGTTGATTGTTGTAGGTTATTATGTGCTCTAGAGAGCTCTAGTTTTGTTTAAGCTGTTGAATCTGTTGTTGAAGCTGTTGATTGTTGTAGGCTATTATATCTTATAGAGAGGTCTAGTTTTGTTTAAGCTGTCGAATCTGTTGTTGTTGAAGCAGTTGATTGTTGTAGGCTATTACATGCTATAGACAGCTCTAGTTTTTTTTAAGCTGTTGAATCTGTTGTTGTTGAAGCTGTTGATTGTTGTAGGCTACATTATGTGCTTTAGAGAGCTCTAGTTTTGTTGAAGCTGTTGAATCTGTGGTTGAAGCTGTTGATTGTAGGCTATTATATGCTCTAGTGAGCTCTAGTTTTGTTGAAGCTGTTGATTGTTGTAGGCTACATTATGTGCTTTAGAGAGCTCTAGTTTTGTTGAAGCTGTTGAATCTGTGGTTGAAGCTGTTGATTGTAGGCTATTATATGCTCTAGTGAGCTCTAGTTTTGTTGAAGCTGTTGATTGTTGTAGGCTATTAAGTGCCCTAGTTTAATTGAAGCTGTTGAATCTGTTGTTGTTAAAGCTGTTGATTGTTGTAGGCTATTATGTGCTCTATTTTTATTAAAGCTGTTGAATCTATTTTTGTTGAAGAAGTTGATTGTTGTAGGCTATTATGTGCAATAGAGAGCTCTAGTTTTGTTGAAGCTGTTGAATCTGTTGTTGTTGAAGCTGTTGATTGTTGTAGGCTATTATATGTTATAGAGAGGTCTAGTTTTGTTTAAGCTGTCGAATCTGTTGTTGAAGTAGTTGATTGTTGTAGGCTATTATATGCTATAGAGAGCTTTAGTTTTGTTTAAGCTGTCGAATCTGTTGTTGAAGCTGTTTATTGTTGTAGGCTATTATGTGCACTAGAGAGCTCTAATTTTGTTGAAGCTGTTCAATCTGTTGTTGAAGCTGTTGATTGTTGTAGGCTATTATATCTTACAGAGAGGTCTAGTTTGTTTAAGCTGTTGAATCTGTTGTTGTTGAAGCTGTTGATTGTTGTAGGCTATTATATGCTATAGAGAGCTCTAGTTTTGTTCACGCTGTTGAATCTGTTGTTGTTGAAGCTGTTGATTGTTGTAGGCTATTATGTGTAATAGAGAGCTCTAGTTTTGTTGAAGTTGTTGAATCTGTTGTTGAAGCTGTTGATTGTTGTAGGCTACATTATGTGCTTTAGAGAGCTCTAGTTTTGTTGAAGCAGTTGAATCTTTTGTTGAAGTTGTTGACTGTTGTAGGCTATTATGAGCTCTTGAGAGCTATAGTTTTGTTGAAGTTGTTTAAACTGTTGTTGAAGCTGTTGATTGTTGAAGCTGTAGTTGTTGAATCTGTTTTTGAAGCTGTTGAATCAGTTGTTAAATCTGTTGATAACCATGTTGAAGTTGTTGATTGTCGTTGATGTTGAATCTGTTGTTGTTGAAGCTGTTGATTGTTGGTACTGTTGAAGCTGTTCAATCAGTTGATCTTGTTAGTACAATTAAAGCTGTTGATTGTGAGTACAGTCTATTTTGTGTAAGTGTAGGCTCGCCCCAATAAATCAATAGCTTCAATCACTATGTGGAAGCTGTTGAATTTGTTGTAGAAGCTGTTGATTGTTGTAAGCTATTATGTGCTCTAGAGAGCTCTAGTTTTGTTGAAGCTGTTGAATCTGTGGTTGAAGCTGTTGATTGTAGGCTATTATATGCTCTAGTGAGCTCTAGTATTGTTGAAGCTGTTGATTGTTGTAGGCTATTAAGTGCCCTAGTTTAATTGAAGCTGTTGAATCTGTTGTTGTTAAAGCTGTTGATTGTTGTAGGCTATTATGTGTTCTATTTTTATTAAAACTGTTGAATCTATTTTTGTTGAAGAAGTTGATTGTTGTAGGCTATTATGTGCAATAGAGAGCTCTAGTTTTGTTGAAGCTGTTGAATCTGTTGTTGTTAAAGCTGTTGATTGTTGTAGGCTATTATATGCTATAGAGAGCTCTAGTTTTGTTTAAGCTGTTGAATCTGTTGTTGAAGCTGTTGACTGTTGTAGGCTATTATATGTTATAGAGAGCTCTAGTTTTGTTTAAGCCGTCGAACCTGTTGTTGTAATTGTTGATTGTTGTAGGCTATTATATGTTATAGAGAGGTCTAGTTTTGTTTAAGCTGTCGAATCTGTTGTTGAAGTAGTTGATTGTTGTAGGCTATTATATGCTATAGAGAGCTCTAGTTTTGTTTAAGCTGTCGAATCTGTTGTTGAAGCTGTTGATTGTTGTAGGCTATTATGTGCAATAGAGAGCTCTAATTTTGTTGAAGCTGTTCAATCTGTTGTTGAAGCTGTTGATTGTTGTAGGCTATTATATCTTATAGAGACGTCTAGTTTGTTTAAGCTGTTGAATCTGTTGTTGTTGAAGCTGTTGATTGTTGTAGGCTATTATATGCTATAGAGAGCTCTAGTTTTGTTCAAGCTGTTGAATCTGTTGTTGTTGAAGCTGTTGATTGTTGTAGGCTATTATGTTTAATAGAGAGCTCTTCTTTTGTTGAAGTTGTTGAATCTGTTGTTGAAGCTGTTGATTGTTGTAGGCTATTATGAGCTCTTGAGAGCTCTAGTTTTGTTGAAGCTGTTAAATCTGTTGTTGAAGCTGTTGATTGTTGAAGCTGTAGTTGTTGAATCTGTTTTTGAAGTTGTTGAATCAGTTGTTAAATCTGTTGATAACCACGTTGAAGTTGTTGATTGTCGTTGATGTTGAATCTGTTGTTGTTGAAGCTGTTGATTGTTGGTAGTGTTGAAGCTGTTCAATCAGTTGATCTTGTTAGTACAATTAAAGCTGTTGATTGTGAGTACAGTCTATTTTGTATAAGTGTAGGCTCGCCCCAATAAATCAATAGCTTCAATCACTATGTTGAAGTTGTTGAATTTGTTGTAGAAGCTGTTGATTGTTGTAAGCTATTATGTGCTCTAGAGAGCTCTAGTTTTGTTGAAGCTGTTGAATCTGTTGTTGTTAAAGCTGTTGATTGTTGTAGGCTATTATGTGCTCTAGTTTATTAAAGCTGTTAAATCTATTTTTGTTGAAGATATTGATTGTTGTAGGCTACATTATGTGTTCTAGAGAGCTCTAGTTTTGTTGAAGCTGTTGAATTTGTTGTTGTTAAAGCTGTTGATTGTTGTAGGCTATTGTGTGCTCTAGTTTATTAAAGCTGTTGAATCTATTGTTGTTGAAGATGTTGATTGTTGTAGGCTACATTATGCGCTCTAGAGAGCTCTAGTTTTGTCGAAGCTGTTGAATCTGTGGTTGTTGAAGCTGTTGATTGTTGTAGGCTATTGTATACTATAGAGAGCTCTAGTTTTGTTTAAGCTGTTGAATTTGTTGTAGAAGCTGTTGATTGTTGTATGATATTATATGCTATAGAGAGCTCTAGTTTTGTTTAAGCTGTCGAATCTGTTGTTGTTGAAGCTGTTGATTGTTGTAGGCTATTATGTGCAATGAGAGCTCTAATTTTGTTGAAGCTGTTCAATTTTGTTGAAGCTGTCGAATCTGTTGTTGTTGAAGCTGTTGATTGTTGTAGGCTATTATGTGCAATAGAGAGCTCTAATTTTGTTGAAGCTGTTCAATCTGTTGTTGAAGCTGTTGATTGTTGTAGGCTATTATATCTTATAGAGAGGTCTAGTTTTGTTTAAGCTGTTGAATCTGTTGTTGTTGAAGCTGTTGATTGTTGTAGGCTATTATATGCTATAGAGAGCTCTAGTTTTGTTCAAACTATTGAATTTGTTGTTGTTGAAACTGTTGACTGTTGTAGGCTATTATGAGCTCTTGAGAGCTCTAGTTTTGTTGAAGCTTTTAAATCTGTTGTTGAAGCTGTTGATTGTTGAAGCTGTAGTTGTTGAATCTGTTTGTGAAGCTGTTGAATCAGTTGTTAAATCTGTTAACCATGTTGAGGTTGTTGATTGTCGATGTTGAATCTGTTGTTGAAGCTGTTGATTGTTAGTAGTGTTGAAGCTGTTCAATCAGTTGATCTTGTTAGTACAATTAAAGCTGTTGATTGTGAGTACAGTCTATTTTGTGTAAGTGTAGGCTCGCCCCAATAAATCAATAGCTTCAATCACTATGTTGAAGCTGTTGAATTTGTTGTAGAAGCTGTTGATTGTTGTAAGCCGTTATGTGCTCTAGAGAGCTCTAGTTTTGTTTAAGCTGTTGAATCTGTTGTTGAAGCTGTTGATTGTTGTAGGGTATTATATCTTATAGAGAGGTCTAGTTTTGTTTAAGCTGTCGAATTTGTTGTTGAAGCTGTTGATTGTTGTAGGCTATTACATGCTATAGACAGCTCTAGTTTTGTTTAAGCTGTTGAATCTGTTGTTGTTGAAGCTGTTGATTGTTGTAGGCTACATAATGTGCTTTAGAGAGCTCTAGTTTTGTTGAAGCTGTTGAATCTGTGGTTGAAGCTGTTGATTGTAGGCTATTATATGCTCTAGTGAGCTCTAGTTTTGTTGAAGCTGTTGATTGTTGTAGGCTACATTATGTGCTTTAGAGAGCTCTAGGTTTGTCGAAGCTGTTGAATCTATGGTTGTTGAAGCTGTTGATTGTTGTAGGCTATTATGTGCTCTAGTTTATTAAAGCTGTTGAATCTATTTTTGTTGAAGATGTTGATTGTTGTACGCTACATTATGTGCTCTAGAGAGCTCTAGTTTTGTCGAAGCAGTTGAATCTATGGTTGTTGAAGCTGTTGATTGTTGTAGGCTATTATATACTATAGAGAGCTCTAGTTTTGTTTAAGCTGTTGAATCTGTTGTTGAAGCTGTTGATTGTTGTAGGCTATTATATGTTATAGAGCGGTCTAGTGTTGTTTAAGCTGTCGAATCTGTTGTTGTTGAAGCAGTTGATTGTTGTAGGCTATTATATGCTATAGAGAGCTCTAGTTTTGTTCAAGCTGTCGAATTTGTTGTTGTTGTTGAAGCTGTTGATTGTTGTAGGCTATTACATGCTATAGACAGCTCTAGTTTTTTTTAAGCTGTTGATTGTTGTAGGCTACATTATGTTCTTTAGAGAGCTCTAGTTTTGTTGAAGCTGTTGAATCTGTGGTTGAAGCTGTTGATTGTAGGCTATTATATGCTCTAGTGAGCTCTAGTTTTGTTGAAGCTGTTGATTGTTGTAGGCTATTAAGTGCCCTAGTTTAATTGAAGCTGTTGAATCTGTTGTTGTTAAAGCTGTTGATTGTTGTAGGCTATTATGTGCTCTATTTCTATTAAAGCTGTTGAATCTATTTTTGTTGAAGAAGTTGATTGTTGTAGGCTATTATGTGCAATAGAGAGCTCTAGTTTTGTTGAAGCTGTTGAATCTGTTGTTGTTGAAGCTGTTGATTGTTGTAGGCTATTATATGCTATAGAGAACTCTAGTTTTGTTTAAGCTGTTGAATCTGTTGTTGAAGCTGTTGATTGTTGTAGGCTATTAAATCTTATAGAGAGGTCTAGTTTTAAGCTGTCGAATCTGTTGTTGAAATTGTTGATTGTTGTAGGCTATTATATGTTATAGAGAGGTCTAGTTTTGTTTAAGCTGTCGAATCTGTTGTTGAAGTAGTTGATTGTTGTAGGCTATAATATGCTATAGAGAGCTCTAGTTTTGTTTAAGCTGTCGAATCTGTTGTTGTTGAAGCTGTTGATTGTTGTAGGCTATTATGTGCAATAGAGAGCTCTAATTTTGTTGAAGCTGTTCAATCTGTTGTTGAAGCTGTTGATTGTTGCAGGCTATTATATCTTATAGAGAGGTCTAGTTTGTTTAAGCTGTTGAATCTGTTGTTGTTGAAGCTGTTGATTGTTGTAGGCTATTATATGCTATAGAGAGCTCTAGTTTTGTTCAAGCGATTGAATCTGTTGTTGTTGAAGCTGTTGATTGTTGTAGGCTATTATGTGTAATAGAGAGCTCTAGTTTTGTTGAAGTTGTTGAATCTGTTGTTGAAGCTGTTGATTGTTGTAGGCTACATTATGTGCTTTAGAGAGCTCTTGTTTTGTTGAAGCAGTTGAATCTGTTGTTGAAGCTGTTGATTGTTGTAGGCTATTATGAGCTCTTCAGATGTTGAAGCTGTTGATTGTTGAAGCTGTAGTTGTTGAATCTATTTTTGAAGCTGTTGAATCAGTTGTTAAATCTGTTAACCATGTTGAAGTTGTTGATTGTCGTTGATGTTGAATCTGTTGTTGTTGAAGCTGTTGATTGTTGGTAGTGTTGAAGCTGTTCAATCAGTTGATCTTGTTAGTACAATTAAAGCTGTTGATTGTGAGTACAGTCTATTTTGTGTAAGTGTAGGTTCGCCCAATAAATTAATAGCTTCAATCACTATGTTGAAGCTGTTGAATTTGTTGTAGAAGCTGTTGATTGTTGTAAGCTATTATGTGCTCTAGAGAGCTCTAGTTTTGTTGAAGCTGTTGAATCTGTTGTTGTTAAAGCTGTTGATTGTTGTAGGCTATTATGTGCTCTAGTTTATTAAAGCTGTTGAATCTATTTTTGTTGAAGATGTTGATCGTTGTAGGCTACATTATGTGCTCTACAGAGCTTTAGTTTTGTCGAAGCTGTTGAATCTATGGTTGTTGAAGCTGTTGATTGTTGTAGGCTATTATATACTATAGAGAGCTCTAGTTTTGTTTAAGCTGTTGAATCTGTTGTTGAAGCTGTTGATTGTTGTAGGCTATTATATGTCATAGAGAGGTCTAATTTTGTTTAATCTGTTGTTGTTGAAGCAGTTGATTG
Source organism: Stappiaceae bacterium (assembly GCA_964291365.2). Taxonomy (GTDB): domain Bacteria; phylum Pseudomonadota; class Alphaproteobacteria; order Rhizobiales; family Stappiaceae; genus JBDWFY01. Next base: position 835 of record OZ219958.1, on the reverse strand, counting down.
TAGTAGGCTATTATATGCTATAGAGAGCTCTAGTTTTGTTCAAGCTGTTGAATCTGTTGTTGTTGAAGCTGTTGATTGCTGTAGGCTACATTACGTGCTTTAGAGAGCTTTAGTTTTGTTGAAGCAGTTGAATCTGTTGTTGAAGCTGTTGACTGTTGTAGGCTATCATGAGCTCTTGAGAGCTCTAGTTTCGTTGAAGCTGTTGATTGTTGAAGCTGTAGTTGTTGAATCTGTTTCTGAAGCTGTTGATTGTTGAAGCTGTTGAATCAGTTGTTAAATCTGTTGATAACCATGTTGAAGTTGTTGATTGTTGTTGATGTTGAATCCGTTGTTGTTGAAGCTGTTGATTGTTGGTAGTGTTGAAGCTGTTCAATCAGTTGATCTTGTTAGTACAATTAAAGCTATTGATTGTGAGTACAGTCTATTTTGTGTAAGTGTAGGCTCGCCCCAATAAATCAATAGCTTCAACCACTATGTTGAAGCTGTTGAATTTGTTGTAGAAGCTGTTGATTGTTGTAAGCTATTATGTGCTCTAGAGAGCTCTAGTTTTGTTGAAGCTGTTGAATCTGTTGTTGTTAAAGCTGTTGATCGTTGTAGCCTATTATGTGCTCTAGTTTAATTGAAGCTGTTGAATCTGTTGTTGAAGAAGTAGATTGTTGTAGGCTATTATGTGCAATAGAGAGCTCTAGTTTTGTTGAAGCTGTTGAATCTGTTGTTGTTGAAGCTGTTGATTGTTGTAGGCTATTATATGCTATAGAGAGCTCTAGTTTTGTTTAAGCTGTTGAATCTGTTGTTGAAGCTGTTGATTGTTGTAGGATATTATATGCTATAGAGA
>OZ219957.1:0-34560 GCA_964291365.2 Stappiaceae bacterium | reverse complement strand
GTGCAGCTTATGTGTGGATACACATCACAAGAAATGAGATGCAGCTAGTACTTACATGGCCCCTACCTCGTGGCAAGTGGTGAAGGATTACGTAATACCGTTGGCCATATAAACGCAATTATGTGCGAGGCGGCCAGTAACTGCCTCCGTGCGGAAATACCCTACCCTACTCTATATGTATTCGCGATTCAATATCCAGGGCGCGGGCCCGCGGCCAGGCCGGCCTGGTCTGGGCCATAGGGTAGAGTCTGGCGCGCTGCTCTATACTGCGTCCGTGTAGCGCAAGCCGAGAGGACGGATACCGAATGTTGTAACTGTGTAAGCATGTTGCAAGCAACGGAGTCCGCATGTACCGTGCATATCGTACACGGAATACTGACAGAGTCCGTGTTACAGGTACGCCGTCTCCAGGCAGTGTAGCGCCCGCTTCTTTCATCAATACGGTAGACCGAGTAAATCCGTCCATATGGAGTCATTTTCCTGTGAGAACTATAGCGAGTATGCTGTCCGCTGTATAGGCTCGTTCTCCCATATATGCGCAAAAGGCTTTTGCCAATCATTACTCTGGGAGAGGTGCGAGTAGGTGTGACTCGCACCTTCGACCTTGGCGCTAACGAGGAAAACGGTCACGCCGGAATTCATTATGCGCATTCCAATTACCCCTCTCACAATCACGTTAGAGAGCGTTGCCGATCCACTAATATAGCATAAAAGCCAAAACACTGAGGGTAATTATCCTTGTTGACATCATGGTAATGCATTCATAAGAATTTGTACAGCTCTTTGGCTTTTGTAAAGCTGATTTAGTTCAAGCGCTAACAGTAGGCCCAGATAAATAATGCTGGCATTTTTTTGAGCATTATAGGTACCTAGAAGCAATGAGCAATACTTGAGAATTATAAGCAACTTATAGTATAGCTATTGGTCTGCTGGTAGCCAGATATTGGGCTGCACCAAACTGCTGTTCTGTCAACTTGTGGTAATATGGAATGTGGATGTGGGATTTGTTACTAGCCAATTCATTTAAGTCGAGTCAAGAAAGTGCACTTGAAGACTACATTGAAGCTTCAGTTATGCTGCAGTATAACAGTTACTGACATTCACTTCGTATGCACTAAATTCATTATTGATTACATCAAATTTGAGGAGCAAGAAATGATAATTATAGGTACATTTGAAAGAATTATAGGGCATGTTTGCCAGCATTGAAGAAATGAATTATCGGTAGAAAAAAATTTTTTATCTGGGCCTATCAGCCTAAATCGTGATTTTTTCTGCCACCCACCCAAATAAAAAAGCTTACCTGACGGCCGACTTGTTGAAAATACCAAAGGATAGATTACTTCAGGTAGTCACGGCATCATGCAGGGCTTTTTTGTCCTCCGTTCTATACAGAGATGGGTGTGGCACGGGTCAAAATGACCAGGCAGGTGGCTGACCAAGCAGACTGCTGAAACAACGTAGTTTAAACTATTTTTCGATGCTTTCAACCTCCTGTAGGCCTACGTTCTTATTTACATAAATTCTACATATTATTACTGTGGCTTAGTAAGGTTCTTGTGGCTGTAAGTTACCATCCATACATTGGCCTCGCCCACGTATTCTTTGTCAAAGATCGAAGTCGGTCCAACGCTTGATCGAAAGCACTCCATGATAGAAGTAATGTAGGGGTAGATTTCAAGTTCTGATTCTTTCAAAAATCACTTGAAAACCAAACCTTCGCGATATTGAGAGTATGCTATATTGGAGGCATGGTTTTCAAGTGACTTCTAAAAGTTTCACAACTTGATTCTATTGCCACGTTACTTTTTATCGTGGAGTGCTTTTGATCCAACCGTTGGCAATTTTTGACCTTTGACCTCTACGTAATGTGGACTATACGGGCCCGTGAAGAAGCCGTAAAAAAGCTTAACGCCACACCTTTTTGTGCCGCGATGTTCTTCAGAAAACGTGAAAAAACATCAACAAAAAATCGCTACATTCCCCATTGGGCAATTCATTACGCGATTTACCCCATTGTTTTGTCGATTTGCGTGCGATAATACAGGCCTGTATAACTACCGCCATATAATGTGGGACGAGAAAAACTTCTAGCGCCCTAAATTGCTTACATGTAGACTGACGTATGGAAGGAATACCTGGGGAAATGCTTCAGCTTTAAATTTTCATGTGATAACCCTAGCAGCCTCGTACCTAGGCCCTTCCCAGCTTTTCAATGTTGCATACTGAAAAGTGGGAGGCCCTGGCAGCAGAAACCACGACTTTGGCTCACGATTGACGCGAAGACAAGCGGTCTGATGGTTCCTTCGAAAAGCCAGTCTTTGCTAGCCACACGCTATCTTAACAAGTTTCACTCTTTATGGTCTTTATGGATCGTGCTACACTCTGTATCTAGCGTTTGAACCATACCTCTCGATCGTTGGCGACAAGAGCCCTCAAAAATCTTCGTGACTTTCGACACACTGGAAGGTCTCACCACGCGTTTACGCCATGCACGTGACTTGTACAATAAATTGCGCTACACTTGTACTGTCGATTGCGCTTTACCTCGAACGCCCGTGAATGCGTTTCGTGTGAGCGTTGAACAAAACGCGACACTTCATTCGCCACGTAAAAACCACGGAAAACGATGCGTAAGCCAACTGCTTGCCCTATGATTGCGTGGCATTCCAACCCATACGTTAGTTTTACACTCACACGAGGGCAAGGCTACGCTCACAGGCAAGCATTCCACTGATGTTCCAAGTGAACAGCAATCGACAGTACCAGGCATTCCCGCTTTTTAGCGTGCACCATTGAAAAGCTCTGAACGGCCTGAGGACGAGGCTGACGCAAGGGCAAGGCCAGCACAATTTGTGACGTAAAACTTACGCTACGTTTTCGGTGGCTTTAAGTGGCGAACGAAGTGAATGAAGTATCTCTCACGTTCTAGGCTTACACGCACGCAATTCACGAGATTCGAATGAAGCTCAATCAACGGTTTGAATCAGTCTCTTCTAGCTTTTTTGTTGCGACAAGCATCGACGCGGTGTGTGAACCGACTTTAAGTTTAACTGCGCTACTGGTATGCTACAGTGTATACTTAGAGGTCTACTAGTAAGGAGTCTCTCTCTCTCGATTGTGTGCTACGCTATGGCAATTAATAAAACAGCAGAAAGCAGTGTACCGACCAATTTCCTTATTATTTCATCGATAAGGAAACTTCTTACTTCGTAGTAAAGTATACATCAACAGCGCAAACTAGAAAGGGAAATTCAACCATAGATAATAGAGAGGAAGGAGGGATTGGAAACGCGCGCATACCCTGTAGATATATGCTCGTCGCGGTCACGTGACTTCATCTAAGTTCAACGAGTGGCATAAAACCACATCAAGGCAGCCTTTTCGGGCCTTGGCAAGGGCACCATGTATGCGTATCACCTTTCTAACCAACCTACCAGAGATCTAAAGCCAAAAGCCAAAAAAAATTAGGCAGTTTTTTCAGAACGGTTTTTGTAGCTACCACTCACAGATTGGCTTTGTGTACTTTTTACGAGACCTGTACATGGTGAATAGATTCTTTCAAGGCCTGGCATGAAACTATCGTCACATAGAGAATACAAACATCGCCTTCAGGTAAGGCCTTTCTTTTCAAAATGAAACACACTAAGCCAGATCTGTTGTGAGCCTGGGTAGACTCCAGCGTTTAAAAACGCTCGCTGGGGAACATACCACATCAACAGAGCTCGCGAATGCTTCAGTTGCACTCTGTATTCGACTGTGGAACAAGGTCCCATCGACTTTTCTTCTGGGTCGATCACCGTTTTGTGAAGGAAAAGTACACAAAAGAATTTCAAGCGTGTACAAGAGCAGGCGCGACTACCATCAAAATCACTCTTTTCATTGCTTGATCCCTTGTTTCGATAGCACTACACTTGTTTTTAGTCGGGTTACTGTTGAATACTAGGCTGTACAAGGCCATAGGAGCTTGTACTATACTGTACGATTACTGACTTGTAATGGGGGCGTGCCGTGACGAGGCATGTTCCGTGACGTCACTATAGAGATATATGCGCGTTTTTCAATCCCTCTCTCTATTATCTATGATTCAACGGATTTCATTGCAGCATACGCACATTAAATAGAGGATAGTGCGCTGTCCTGTGCTGCAGCGCAGACCCTACTAGTAGGGAATTGCCCTTTCTAGAGTGCGCTATTGATGTACACTTTTACTAAGAAGTTTCCTTTTTCAATGTGTTACGTTTACTTAGCGCACACAATGAAATGAAATTGTTTGATACACTACATTCTGCTGCTGTATTACGATCGAGAGGGCGACTCTTTACTAGCCCAACTGCCCAATGAGAAATGTAGCCGATTTTTTTCACGTTTTTTGTAGAACATCCTGGCACAGTGCTGGCATTTTTTACGGCTTCTCCACGGTCGTATGGTTACATCACGTAGAGGTCAAAGGTCGATATTGCCTCGAAAAGCACTCCATAATAGTATCAAGTCCTGAAACTTTCAGAAGTCACTTGAAGCCATGCCTACAATATAGCAATACTCTCAATGTCGCAAAATGGGGTTTTGATGACTTTTGAAAGTGTCAGGACTTGATTCAGCAGTCTGCTCGGTCAGCCACCTGCCTGGTCATTTGACCCGTGCCACACACATCTCTGTATAGAAACGGAGGACAAAGAAGCCCTGATACCGTGGACTACCTGAAGTAATCTGTCCTTTGGTATTTTCAACAAGTCGGCCGTCAGGTAAGCTTTTGTATTTGGATGGATGGCTGGAAAAATATTCACAATTTAGGCTAATAGCGCTTGAACTAAAATCGGCTTTACAAAAAGCCAAAGGGCATTATTATAGATTAGGATGTACAAATTCTTATGAATGCCATACCATGATGCTAGCCGGGGTAATTTGTCCTCAGTATTTTGGCTTTTATGCTATATTAGTGCATGTACAAGATCGGTCACGCTTTCTAACGTGAATGTGGGCGTGGTAATTAATTCCTTTCGTGAACGTTTTTCCTCGTTAGCGCCAGCGTCGAATGTTCGAGTCACACCTACTCCTCGCTATAGTTCTGTCATGGTAGCCACGAGGAACCCGTTAGGGAAAGTCTCTGCAAGTGGACTTTCCTATTGATAGCCGCTTCCTAGCGCTCGAAAAAACATCGATATTGCGTTTATCCCCATAGGTGTCTGTATATTATTGCCAACCAAGAAAGTGTGATACACCCCGCATTAACACACGTTCACGACTTTTCTCGTGCCTCGAGCCTAGTGCCAGTGGTTAAACGGTCACGCCGGATTAATGTGGTAGGAGGTAAATATTCATATGGAGTTTTTCTAACATGCGTAAAAGTGTAGATCTAATACTACGTTCACACTTACAGTCTGGCACGGTCGGCACGCTGCCAGCACCGAACGCTGAAACTCCGATTGACGTGTGAACGTGGCGACTCCGTACCGAACCGTGCTTTGGTGGCCTTGTTAAATCAACCAGGCTGGCACGGATCGACACGGGTCCATTCGGGCGCGAACACGAACATGGCGACTTGGAGCGATTCTGAGACCTTCAAACTCATTGAAATCTGGGGCGAAGACACAATTCAAGCCCAACTAGAGGGATGTAGAAGGAATAAAGAAATCTATGAGAAAATCGCCCGTGATCTAAGCGATGCTGGTTATCAGAGAACCGCTGATCAATGCCGAGAAAAAGTGAAAAAGCTAAAGAGCGAGTACAGAAAGGTGAAAGATGGCCACTATAAGACAGGAACTGGACGAAACAACTGGAGATTTCTTGATGCTTTGGATGCTGTGATAGGTGACAAACCATCAACTAAACCTCCTGGAGTGATCGACAGCCTAGATGATAACGATGTGGCAGCTGCAGCGGTGTCAGTGCAGGTGGTTGATCATACTGAAGAGGAACATGCTGGAAAGGAAAGTTCTGATGGTTCTACATCACTTGATGTACTAGAAACTGAGCCTCAATCTGGATCTAAGCTCTCCAATACACCAGTTAAGAGTCGATCAGCTACACCCATCCCAGAAGAGAAGAAAGGAAACCGAAAGCGTCCACTGAGTGAAGATAAAATCGAGAAAATGATGGGTCCATTAGTAGATAGACTGTTGAAGGCTCAAGAATCTAGTGATAGAATGTATCTTGACTTGGAAGAGAAAAGGATGAAAATGGAGGAAAGAATGAATGAAAGGGAAGAGAGGCAGAAAAGAGAGCAGAGAGAATTTCAACTTAAGCTATTTTCAATCATGATGGGTGAACAAGTTTCTGGAGCAAGCAGTGATCAGAGTCAAGCATCCTATGATACTTCAGCAATGCAATTTTATAGTAACATGTACACCTTTGAAGACAACCCACCAAATGTGTGAAGTGAATGTGTGCATAATAGTATCGTTGAACATGTACATATGCACGTTGCAGTGAAAGGACATGTGCTACGCATGCACAAACTTTATTATCATAATTATTATCATCTGTAAACAATAAACATGTGCATGTATGTGGTGTGGATGTCTATTTACATATAATTTACAGTTATCGGATAATTTTGTCTATGCATGCACACTGCGCTGCATTGATCTTCACATTGTTACAGTAGTGGAAATACTGGTACATGGTAGCCAGAGACGTCACCACTGCATTCAATGAGAAAAATAATGAACCAAAGCATCTCTTATTTCTTTGGGAGCATCTGTGGCAGTGTCATCCCGATGGCTAGCAGTTGGTGGTTGAGGTAGTTCAGAAAGAGATTCTAACCACTGATCATTAAACCGTTCACCATGAACTTCACATACATTGTGAAGAATACAGCAAGCTACAACAACTGTTGGGATGTTTGACAGACTCATGTCATTGCGCTTCAGCAGCCGTCTCCATCTGGCCTTTAATCTTCCAAAAGCATTTTCAACTACAATACGAGCTCGTGATAGTTTGTAGTTGAAGATTTTCTGTGAGCTTGTCAATTGAGTATTATAGCAAACGGTTTCATTAGCCAAGTCATCAATGGGTATGCAGAGTCCCCTACAATGAAAATGGGAATGTCACAGCCATTGATACCCATAGTATCCCCTTGCAATATAGATCCATTACTTGCTTCTTTAAATAGAGTTGAATTAGCAAAAATCCTAGCATCATGAACATGGCGCTTGTCCCTGTCCTGAGCATTACTAATATTACTGGTTAACAGTGATAGTGAATATTTTTGTGTACGAAAGGTTTGACGGATTTCACAGCATGGGCACAAAAATAAATACAACTCCAGATTATTTCTGCTCAGAAACATGTGGTAAAGCTTTTGGCGACGCCATTCCGTAACTGAAATTTTACAAGTGAAAATTCTTGCGGCCATGTAGTGAAATACTCGAAATTTTTGAAAATATACACTATCACTGTAAATCAGTACTATCAACGACAGACAATATCCTGCAAATGAATCGTCAATTGTTACCGGAGTCATAGCGGATTTGTTCCGCCGTGCCAAAGTTCCGGCGGAATAAATTCGCTGGCGGATACATTCCACCGGAAAGAATACGCTAGCGTACATATTCCGCCCGGATAATCTACGCGACCGCGTAAATATTCCGGCCGGCGCAAATGTTCCGCCTAGTAAAATGTGCTATTACACTTCTCAGTTTGATATCACTCGCTTTAAAAATCATTACTATGCATGGGTATGAAGATGGGCTGACCTAAGATAAAGTTTAACAAATGTAAAAGTAAAGAAAAGTGAACCATGCCCATTCAAGACACATGAAGGTCAAGGCTTATAGAGATTACAGAGTAGCTTGAAGAAAGGAAGTGAACAAATACTTCACCGTCTTCAAATTTTTGTGTACTATAATATCAATGATTCGTTGTAGCCTTCTGTGGACAATCGCTTGGACATGCATAAAGGCACATCCACACCAAATCCATGATGTGCGCATGTCACTCTGCGCCAGTGCAGAGACGTATGAAGTGGTTATGCCACTCCTGAGGCCACCAGAGAAGCTCCAATAATTATTAAAATGGAACATGTACTTTGACTCTGGTTGCACCTGTGTCAAAGAAACATCGACCGTTGCCCATCCGGAACAAATTTGCTGATTTTCTGGAAATCCGGAACAGATCCGCTAGCGAATAAATTCCGGCGGAACAAATTCGCTGTGACACCGGATGTGAGAATACCCGGCGTATTGTGCGCATATGGCACAATACGCGTTCTTAGTACCACAGGTAAAACAATGTCAAAGTCCAGTTTTTGTCATATTTATGCCAAAAATCTATTATCCTTTGCCGTCACCTACGGAGGGTAAACGTAAGTTACCAAGGCCTTCATTTCTACCCACGTAGTGTACGGCTGCCGTACACCGAGCCCGTTGCTAAGGGAGTTATTTAGAATTCCCGATCGCCAGCTCTCTGGATACAGCTAGATTCGTCGAAGTACTGTACGTTCACTCACCCTTTATGCTTCTTAGGCATCGAAAAAGAAGCGGCTCTCGTTATGGGCAACTAAGTTCGAGACTAACTTGACCGTAGCGTTGGTTTCGAACAATCCGCCCAGGTCCATCTAATTGATTTACAATTAACGCGTAGTATACGGAAACCCTATACGCATAAAGAGCAACGTCTTCAGACCGTAATTTCTCGTTTTTATGCTTGTAGCGAGATCAGGAACAAAGCGCTCTAGCTCCAAAGTGAAGTGAGCGCTCTGTCTCAGACTTGGAGGTAGTTAACTTTTCAAAAATACAGCTAACTAAAATTTCATAGAATGGGAAATATGGCGGATTTTCTCAGATCTGGTCACAATTATACATGAGTATAAGCACTTATACAAGCGTGTGCACACACATTCAGATTTGCACAAACACATACGCACACATAAAGGTACAAACACACACATGTACACTATGTACAAATATACACCACATACATGTATATGTGACCATATCTGGGAAAAAAACCGCCATGTAGCGAATTTTATGAAATTTTAGTTAGCTGTATATTTGATAAGCTCTACCCTAGAGCTAACCTGCCTCCAAGTTTCAGACCGATCGCGCGCTTCGCGTAGGAGCTAGAGCGCTTTGTTTGCGATCGCGCCACACCCACAAAAAAACGAGAAATTACGGCCTAAAGGCGTTGCTATGTACGCGTATAGCGTCCCCGTATACTACGCGTGTACCGGAAGTCAATTAAATGGACTTGGGCGGAGCAATTCGAAATGAACGCCAAAGGTCAAGCTAGGCTCTAACTTTGTCGTCGATAACGAGAGCCGCTTCTTCTTCGATGCCTAAGAAGCTAAAGAGGTGAGTCAACGTTTAGTGATTCGACGAATCTAGCTGTATCTAGGATAGCCCGCGAGCGGGAATTCCAATTAACGCCCTTTGCAACGGGCTCCGTGTACGGCAGGTGCACTGACTGGGTAGATCGAGGGGCCTGTAAGTAAAGGCTTATTTCGCCTTGGTAACTTATGTTTACCCTCCGTAGGCTACGGCAATAGTTAGTAGAATGGTTCTTTGACATGAATATGACAAAAACTGGACTTTGACAATTTTCGACCCGAGGTACTAAAAACGCGCATTGCGCGACTTGCGCGTTTTCGCGACATGCAGGGTTTTCGCAAATCCGGTCACATATATAAATATAAGCATACTTGTACATACAGGAAAAAACACCCAGATGTATAGATAAGTACAAACTCACATGTACGCACAGAGATACACAGGGTACAAATATACACATATACACACATACATGCATTCACATACATGAAGGTACATATGTACATTCACAGACATAAAGGTACAAATATGCACATGTACACATACACCCTTTCACACGCATAAAGGTACACATGTACAAACATACACATAATCACACACATAAAGGTATATACACACACATGTACACACATACACACATATAAAGGGACAAACATACATGTACACACATACACACATTCACAAACATAAGGGTACAAACACACACATGTACACACATGAACTCACATAAAGGTACACACACATGTACACACATACATTCACACACAAACATACGTTTACACAAATAAAGGTGAAAACACGCATACACATCACACACAAAGGTACAAACACATACATGTACACACAAATTCACACAAAGATACAAATGTACACATGTACACACATTCACACACAAAGGTAAATACACATGTATGTACACACATTCACTCACATAGTCACAAGCACGCATGTACAAACATACACATTCACACATAAATGTGCAAACACACACATGTACGCACACACAAAGATACACACATTTACATAAATACAGGTAAAATGTACATATATGCACACATTCACACACTTAAAGTTACAAACACATATGTGACCGGATCTGAGAAAATCCGGCATATTGACCAAACGCGCACATGGCGCAATGCGCGTTTTTAGTACCACAGGTAAAAAAAATGTCAAGGTCCAGTTTTTGTCATATTTATGTCAGAAAACCTCTCTATTATCCTTTGCCGTCACCTACGGAGGGTAAGCGTAAGTTACCAAGGCAAAATAAGCCTACATTTCGACCTACCTAGTCTGTACAGCTGCCGTACACGGAGCCCGTTGCTAAGGGCGTTAATTAGAATTCCCGCTCGCGGGCTGTCTGGATACAGCTAGATTCGTCGAACTACTGTACGTTCACTCACCTTTTAAGCTTCTTGGGCATCGAAGAAGAAGCGGCTCTCGTTATCGACGACGAAGTTCGAGACTAGCTTGACATTAGCGTTCATTTCAAACAGCTCCGCCCAGGTCCATTTAATTGATTTCCGGTTCACGCGTAGTATACAGAAACGCCATACGCGTACATAGCAACGCCTTCAAACCGTAATTTCTCGTTTTCTATGCTTGTATCGCGATCGTGAAAAAAGCGCTCTAGCTCCAAAGCGAAGCGCGCGATCGGTCTCAGGCTTGGAGGTAGGTTAGCTCTATGGTAGAGGTTTTCAATAATACAGCTAAATAAAATTTCATAGAATGGGCAATATGGCGGATTTTCTCAGATCCGGTCACATATATGTACACACATACACACATACACATGTACACACATTCACACACATAAAGGTATAAACACATACATGTACACACCTACATTCACACACATAAAGATACAATCACTCACATATACACACATACACACATTCACTCGCATAAAGGTACAAACACACACATGTACACACATACACATTCACACACATAAAAAGATGCAAACACACACATGTACACACATACATTCACATACATAGATATAAAGACACATTTACACAAATAATGGTAAAAACACACATATACATACATAGAGACATTCACACAAAGGTACAAACATATGTGACCCTCCACGAGAAAACCAAGCATAATGCGCTGGACATCAATCTGAGATACAGGCCATAATAATCGCTTGGGCTGATAATTATCGAATTTCACTTTTTGGCATAGATCGATAGAGGAATCATTCCTCTACACGAAAATCTGCTTCGTAGCTTCTAGAACGCTATATTTACCGAGTTATGGCTCGAAGAAGTCAGCCGTGTAGCTACATAGAGCGTTCATGGCACGGACTCGTTGCTGTAGGCAACCGTGGCAGCTGCGAATAAAAAAGTCGCCAGCCACTTTTCTTCTTCGATTTTGTGTACAAACAAGCCTTAGAAACGCTTGTCTTCTCGTTCTTTTCCATCGAAACGGCGAGTGCTGCTCTCGTTCGAGCGTTTTGGAGCCATCTAGCTCGTTGACTTTGTGGGCGGGGCCACGGATTTTTAATAAACGGCGAGTATACGGACTTCCGCGTGCAATGTACGTAGCAATGTTTCGTTGCACTTTCTGCAAAACTATAGTACGGGCGATCTGGGTACATTTTGGCTCATATCTACATGACTATACGGGCTAGAGACTTCAAATTTGCAGGAGCAGCAGTTCAAAGGTTGTAGTTGGTAATGGTGGCCTTAACTCAAAATCGGTTGTCAGCGTATTATGCTTGGTTTTGTCATGGAAGGTCACATATGCAAACACCCACATGTACACACACACATTCACTCACAAAAAGGTACAAACACACACATGATACACATTCATACACATAAAGATGCAAGCACACACGTACACACATACATTCACACACGGACACATACACACATTTACACAAATAAAGATGTACATACATACACACATTCAAACACATAAAGGTACAAACACATACATGTACACAGATACACACATTCACACACATAAATGTATAAGCATACCATGTACACACATTCACACACATAAAGGGACAACCACATGCATGCACGCACATTCACACAAATAAAGGTACAAACACATACATGTACACACATACACATTCTCACACATTAAGGGACAAACACATGTACACACATACACACATTCACTCACACAAAGGTACAAACACATGTACACTTACATATTAACACACATAAATGTGCAAACACACACATGTACATACATTCATTCACTACAAAGATACAAACACACACACATTTACACAAATAAAGGTAAAAACACACATGTGCATACATACACACATTTACACATAAAGGAACAAACACACATGCACACACATGCACACGTTCACACACATAAAGATACAACACACATGAACACACATACACACATTCACACACATAAAGGTACACACACATGTATACATACACACATTCACAGACATAAAGGTACAGACACACACATGTACACACATTCACACATAAAGGTACACACATATGTACACACATACACACATTCACACCCATAAATGTAAAAACACACATGTACACATACACACATTCACACACATTAAGGTACGCACACATGTACACACAAGAATTATACACCACATACATATATAGATATACACATGTACACACTTTCACACACATAAGGGTACAAACACATGCATGTACACACACATTCACATGCATAAACTAGAAATACACATGTACACACGCATGCTTACACAAACGTGTACACACACATACAGACACGTACACACGCACACACATGTGCTTGCATACAGTTACACACAGGGACAAACACACACTCATGTATAAGTATAAAGACACATACATACACATACACATATTCACACACACAAATACACACTTGTACACATACATTCACACACCAATAAAGGTACAAACACACATATGCACATATTCACACACATGAAGGTGCAAACACATACATGTACACACATTCACACACATAAAAGTTCAAACACATATATGTACACACATACATACATTCTCACACAGAGGGACAAACACACATGTACACACATACACACATTCACAGACATAAAGGTGCAAACACACACACGTACACATTTACACACATTCACTCACATAAAAGTACAAACACACATGTACACACACACATTCACACAAAATGGTACAAACATACACATGTACACACGTACACCCATTCACACACATAAAGGTACAAACACACATGTACACACACACACATTCACAAACATAAAGGTACAAACACACACACATGTACACACATACACATATTCAAACACACACATGTACACACATACACACATTCACACACAAAAGTACAAACGCATATACACATGTACACACATTTACGCACATAAAGGTACACATGTACACACATACACACATTCACACACATAAAAGTACACACACATGTACACACATACACATTCACAAAGGTACAAACACACACATGACACGTATACATACGTTCACACATAAAGGTACACATACATGTACACACATACATTAACACACATAAATGTAAAAACACACACATGTACACATGCACACATTCACGCACATTAAGGTACAAACATATGTACACACATACATACATTCACACACATAGAGGTACAAACATACACATGTACACACATTCACATACATAAAGGTACACACATGTACACACCAATTGTACACCACATATATATACACATTCACATGCATAGAGGACATGTACACACATGTGTATACACAAACGTGTACACACATGTACATGAATACAGTTGCACAAAACACGCACTTGTATATATAAGTATAAGGACACATGCATACCCATACACATAATCACATATATAAAGGTAGATGCATGTACAAACACACATTCACACACTCATAAAGGTATAAAGATATACATGTACACACACATGTACACACATACACACATTCAAGGTACAAACACATACATGTTAACACACACACATTCACACACATAAAAGTACATACACATACACACACACTTTCACACACATGTATACATGCACGCACATTCACACACAAATGTACAAACACACACGTACATACACACATAAAGGTACAAACACATGTATGTACTCACATACACATTTACACAAATAAAGGTGCAAATGCACACATGTACACACATAAAAGTAAAAACACACATGTACATACATACGCATAAACATAAGGGTACAAACACATACACGTACACATATACATACATTCACACACATTAAGGTACAAACACACATGTACACACACATTCACACAAATAAAGGCGCACACACATGTGCACACATACACACTTCACACATATAAAGATAAAAACACATACACATATACACATTCACGCACATATAGTTACAAACACACACATATTCACACACATAAAGGTACACACACACATGTACACACACACATTCACACATAAAAGTACATAAAGGACCCTCCACGAGTACACACACATTCACACAAATAAAGTGTGCACACATACACACTTCACACATATAAAGATAAAAACACATACACATATACACATTCACGCACATATAGTTACAAACAAATGTACACACATATTCACACACATAAAGGTACAAACACACACATGTACACACACACATTCACCCACATAAAAGTACATACATTCACAAACATAATATGTGACCCTCCACGAGAAAACCAAGCATAATGCGCTGGACATCAATCTGAGATACAGGCCATAATAATCGCCTGGACTGATAATTATCGAATTTCACTTTTTGGCATGGATCGATAGAGGAATCATTCCTCTACACGAAAATCTGCTTCGTAGCTTCTAGAACGCTATACTTACCGAGTTATGGCTCGAAGAAGTCAGCCGTGTAGCTACATAGAGCGTTCATGGCACGGACCTGTTGCTGTAGGCAACCGTGGCAGCTGCGAATAAAAAAGTCACCAGTCACTTTTCTTCTTCGATTTTGTGTACAAACGAGCCTTAGAAACGCTTGTCTTCTCGTTCTTTTCCATCGAAACGGCGAGTGCTGCTCTCGTTCGAGCGTTTTGGAGCCATCTAGCTCGTTGACTTTGTGGGCGGGGCCACGGATTTTTAATAAACGGCGAGTATACGGACTTCCGCATGCAATGTACGTAGCAATGTTTCATTGCACTTTCTGCAAAACTATAGTACGGGCGATCCGGGTACATTTTGGCTCATACCTCCATGACTATACGGGCTAGAGACTTCAAATTTGCAGGAGCAGCAGTTCAAAGGTTGTAGTTGGTAATGGTGGCCTTAACTCAAAATCGGTTGTCAGCGCATTATGCTTGGTTTTGTCATGGAAGGTCACATATATATGTACACGTGTACACTCATACACACATTCACACACAAAAGTACACATACACACATACACTTTCACACACATGAAGGTACAAATATACATGTACGCACACTCATGCACAAAGGTACAAACACACGTACACATGCACATTCACACACATAAAGGTACAAACATACATATGTACTCACATACACATTTACACACATAAAGGTGCACATGTACACACATACAGTCACACACAAAGATACAAACACACACACATACACACATTTACACACATAAAAGCAAAAACATACATGTACATACATACACACACATAAGGGTACAAACACATACATGTACACATATACATACATTCACACACATTAAGGTACAAACACATGTATTCACACATTCACACAAATAAAAGTACACACATGTACACACATACACACGTATAAAGATAAAAACACATGTACACACATACACACATTCATGCACATATAGTTACAAACACATGTACACACATACACATATTCACACACATAAAGGTACACACACATTTACACACATACACATTTACACACATAAAAGTACAAACACACACACATTCACAAAACATATGTACACATACACACATTCACACATAAAGGTACACACACATGTACACACATACACACATTCATAGTCATAAAGGTACAAACACACATGTACACATATACACACATTCACTCATAAAGGTACACACAAATGTGCACAAATACATTCACACACACAAACGTAAAAACACACATGTACACATACACACATTCACACACATTAAGGTACAAATACATACATGTACACATATTCACACACATAAAGGCACAATACATGTACACATTCATTGACACACATAAATGTACAAACACATGTACACACACACATTCTCACACAGAGGTAAAAACACAAATGTACACACATTGACACACATAAAATTATTAACACATGCATGTACACACATTATCACACATAAAAGTACAAACACTCACATGTACACACATACACACATTTACACACAAAGGGACAAACACATATGTACACACATACACACATTCAAAAGTACAAACACACACATGTACACACATACACATATTCACACACATAAAGGTACAAACACACACATGTACACACATACATTCACACACAAAAGTACAAACGCATATACACATGTACACACATTTATGCACATAAAGGTACACATGTACACACATACACACATTCACACACATAAAAGTACACACACATGTACACACATACACATTCACAAAGGTACAAACACACATATGACACGTATACATACGTTCACACATAAAGGTACACATACATGTACACATACATTAACACACATAAACGTAAAAACACACACATGTACATACACACATTCACACACATTAAGGTACAAACATACACATGTACACACACTCACATGCATAAAGGTACACACATGTACACACACCAATTATACACCACATATATATATATACACATTCACATGTACAAACACACATGTACACACATGTGTATACACAAATGTGTACACACATGTACACACATGTGCATACACAAATGTGTACACACATGTGCTTGAATACAATTGCACAAAACACACACTTGTATATATAAGTATAAAGACACATGCATACCCATACACATAATCACAAATATAAAGGTAGACACATGTACAAACACACATTCACACACTCATAAAGGTATAAAGATATACATGTACACACACATGTACACACATACACACATTCACACACATAATGGTACAAACACACATGTACACACACACACATTAACACGTATAAAGGAACAAACACACATGTACACATTTTCACACATATAAAGGTACAAACACACACATTTACACACATACACACATTCAAGGTACAAACACATACATGTACACACACACATTCACACACATGAAGGTACAAATATACATGCACGCACATTCACACACAAACGTACGAACACACACTACACATACACACATAAAGGTACAAATGTACTCACATACACATGTACACAAATAAAGGTGATGTACACGCATACATTCACACACATTAAGATACAAACACACACATACACACATTTACACACATAGAAGTAAAAACACACATGTACATACGTACACATACACATAAGGGTACAAACGCATACATGTACACATATACATACATTCACACACATTAAGGTACAAACACACATGTACACACGCATTCACACAAATAAAGGTGCACACACATGTGCACACGTACACATATTCACACATATGATAAAAACACATATACACACATACACACTTACGCACATATAGTTACAAACACATGTACACACATACACATATTCACACACATAAAGGTGCAAACATACACTTGTACACACATACACATTCACACACATAAAAGTACATACACACATTCACAAACATATGTACACGCGTACACTCATACACACATTCACACACATAAAAGTACATACACATATACACAGATACACTTTCACACACATGAAGGTACAAATATACATGCACGCACACTCACACACAAAGGTACAAACACACGTACACATGCACATTCACACACATAAAAGTACAAACACACATATGTACTCACATACACATTTACACACATAACGGTGCAAATGTACACATGAACACACATACATTCACACACATAAAGATACAAACATACACACACATAAGGGTACAAACACATACATGTACACATATACATACATTCACACACATTAAGGTACAAACACATGTATTCACACAAATAAAAGTACACGCATGTACACACACATATAAAGATAAACACATGTACACACATACACACATTCATGCACATATAGTTACAAACACGTGTACACACACACATATTCACACACATAAAGGTACAAACACATACATTTATACACATAAAAGTACACACATACACACATTCACAAAACATGTATGTACACATGTACACTCATACACACATTCATACATAAAGGTACACTCACATGTACACACATACACACATTTATAGTCATAAAGGTACAAACACATGTACACATATACACACATTCACTCATAAAGGTACACACAAATGTACACAAATACATTCACACACACAAACGTAAAAACACACATGTACTCACACACATTCACACACATTAAGGTATAAATACATACATGTACACACATTCACACACATAAAGGTACACATACATGTACACATTCATTGACACACATAAACGTACAAACACATGTACGCATACACATTCATACAGAGGTAAAAACACAAATGTACACACATAAACACACATAAAGTTATAAACACATGCATGTACACACATTATCACACAAAAGTACAAACACTCACATGTACACACATACACACATTTACACACATAAAGGGCAAACACACATGTACACACATACACACATTCAAAGGTACAAACACACACATGTACATACATACACACATTCACGGACATAAAGGTACAAACTCACACATGTATCCACATACACATTCACACACAAAGGTGCGAACACAACATATGTACACGCATACATTTACACATATAAAAATACAAACACACATACACACATTTACACAAATAAAAGCCACACATTCACACACATAAAGGTACACATACATGTACACACATACACACATTCACACACATAAAGGTACAAACATTCACATGTATATACGTTCACACACATAAGGGTACAAACGCATGTACACACTTACACACATTCACATGCATAAAGGTACAAACCACATGTACACACATGCATAACCAAACGTGAACACACACGCACAGACCCGTACACACACATACACACTTGTGCTTGAATTAAGTTACACACAGGGACAAACATACACACATGTATATATAAGTATAAAGACACATGCATACACATACACATTTACACACATAAAGGTACAAACACACACATGTACACACACATTTACACACTCATAAAGACACAAACATATACATATACACATATTCACACGTACAAACACATACTTGTACGCACATTCGCACACAAACACACATGTACACACACACATTCGCACAAATGAAGGTACAAACACACACATGCACATATATACTCACATTCACACACGTACAAACATGTGTACATACACACATTCACACACAAAGATACAAACACACACATGTACACACACATTCACACACATGAAGGTAAAACACACATGTATACACATATGCACATTCACACACATTAAGGTACTCTGAACAGTTAAGGCCTAGGTCCACTTGAACAGGAGTGATGGTCACATTTGAGGCCACAGACGCTACATGAAGCAAGCTATGAACTTCACACTTGAAACATGGATACTAGATATATTACAGAATTCAATTAATTAATTAATGGCCACGCCCACCTGTTAATTAATTAATTGTAGTTAAAAATAGCCATACACTCACTTAGGCGGCGTATATAAACAACAGGCAGGCTTTAGTTGAAGAGGTCCTCTTAACAAGCATGTTTAGCACTACCAATTTCTAAATTAGCGTCTTGTATGCATGTACTTTCGGGGAGTTACAACCTTATGAAATCCGAGATTGTAGTCAATTTTAAGCTAATTAAATATTCATAGCCTTATAATGGCTTTATGATCGTTTGCTAACAACGAATGTACCAGAATGATGTCTGCTCTTTCCAATGGACACCCTCACAGCAAGTCCCTGGGTGGCTTTATACGCCGCCTTTCTTGACTTAGTCCACCATCTCCAGCTGCTCCGTGTAGCCTCGAACACTTAGTACACTAACGACTGCTTGTGGCACAAGAATAGCCTAGCCTATGGATGTAAACTCTATGCTAAAGGCTAACTACATCCTACCACTAACTAACGATCACCTAGCTATCTCGTACACGACATTTTCTAGCTTACTAGCCACTCGTTTCTAGACAAAGCTCACTGTCAGCCATTGGCCACAACCCCGTATATTTTTCAATAATTCCGTTCACCTCCGCTACATGTATGTAACGCGTGCCCTAGGCCTTAATGTGCCAGAGTACACATACATGTACACACATACACGTACACACATATATTCACACACTAATGTACATACATGCACACATTCACACACATAAAGGTATAAAAACACACCTGTACACACACACACATTCACAGATATAAGGGTACAAACATACACATGTACACATATACACACATTCACACACATAAATGTACAAACATACACATATACACACATACACATTCACACAAAGGTACACACACATGTGCACACATTCACACACATAAAGGTACGCACACATTCGCACAAATGAAGGTACAAACACACACATACACACATTCACATACATAAAAGTACAAACACACATGTAGACATACACATTCACACACATAAAGCTACACATGTACACACACACATTTACACACATAAAGGTACAAACACAGGTGTACACACATGCACATTCACATACATAAAAGTACAAACACACATGTACACATACACATTCACACACATAAAGGTACACATGCTCAGGCGCGTTAAGGACTGGGACCCCGACAAACGCGCGGTTAGCGGTGGAATGTCAATAATTGTAGAGCGGCGGGCGCGTAACTATGGTTACTAAAGTGTAACGTCACTTCAGTCACGCGCTCATCACACGCTAGTGCTATCATCAATTCTGCTGTGGTCAAGTTCGACTCGGAAGGTGTGACTGAGACTCCACGGCCAAAATAGAGAAGACGTTGGATTTACCATTAACGTAGCCGGTAAGTGTATAATCCCACATGATAAGTGGTAGCGAGACGCATGCAGCTTATTCTGTACGGTCGCCCCAGCCCCGGCGGCGATCCACTTCGAGATCGTCCGGGCCATACTATAACTATCTGTGCTACAACCACCCCTAAGCCTAAGAGAAATAGTATAACTAGACAGTTAATATATTGGCGATGTTTGAGGGTCTAGATTCGAGTTTGTGCCCTTACGTTCGCGAGTATGGAGTCGCGATTTTGTGTGTGCATACAATTTTTATTTTCTGTTTAGGGATAGAGTAACAATGAACACTGAAAGATTTCAATAACAAAATTGTCTGGTAAGTATGTACATGTAACCAATTACTAAACTGATACATTCCACATTGACAACAACCACTTCACATATTTGAGGTCCTTCAAAAGCGACTTGTAATGTTGGTCGAGGGTTGGCTTAGGCAAGTGTCCTTTCTTTTTGTGGTGTTCTAGTTCATACTTCCTGACCTTATCTTTCAGTTCACCCTTTGTGTGAAGAACTTGGCTTTGTAAAACTGTTATTAAGTGATCGTGTTGTTCCTTTTTATGTGTAGGTGGGGAGTCTTTTGCATGTTTGTGTGCCTTTAAATCCGCTCGTATATTATCAAACTTTTTTAGATCATCAGATATGCCTATAACTTTGGCAATAGCTGTTGCAAGCTTTGTTTTAAGTTTGTCATTATCTGAGGGCTCAGATAAACCCACAGGTTCTTGCAACAAACTGTCAAGGCTTACTCCTTCGAGAACTGTGGTACCATTGTCTTCACATAGGGTATCATTGTCGTATTCATGGGCATTCACTTCAGATTGTTCTAGTTGTTGATTTTGGCTTGCTTGGTTCATATCTTGATTGTTTAACCCTTGCTCTAGATCTGTTGCAGTAGTAGTAATAGCAAAGAGTGTTCGTGCGGCAAAATGATGAAGATCAGGATTGGATGGTGTTAGATGGGTACTTGTATGGTTGGTAACAGACGATGGGGTAGATAGTAATGAATCAGGTGTGTGCTGTGGAGTTTCAAAATGTAGTTCCCCAGTTGGATTTCCATCCTGATCATATAGCTTAATCACTGTAGCTGGAATTTTTGTTTTCTTCTTGATTATGTCACCCCAACAAAGCTCTGAACGTGCACATACATCTTCAATGTTGGCATTGCGGTAGTGCATTAAAGGTGGTCCTTCAGGGTGATACTCGGGATCATTTGTTCGGTCGTGAAATACGTAGTTGTCTGCATCACTGTGCCACCAAACATCAACCCCATACACCAAAAATGAGCTTATCCTTTTTAGATGAGCCTGCCAGTGAGGGGAATGCTCTTGTACGAAATACTTGGAAATACTAGTAGCTTCAAATGGGGGGAGGTGTGTAGCTGCTCGACTTACTTGTGTGTCGTGCCTCTTGGTTGACACTTTTAGCTCCCCTAGAACTTTGGATGCTGAAAGGCGGACAAAGATGTTGAATATGGCATTTTCATGTTGTCGATTTGAAGCATTTTGTGCAATTTGTTTAGCTTGACCAAACAGACGTTCTTCATGTTCAGTATTGATAGACCTCAGAGGTACAACCTCATACTGTTGTGGTGCATGAGCACATAGGTGGTGTAAATAAGTGCCAAAAAACTTGTTCCTAGTTAGTTTTCTTGTTGTAGGAAATACCTCTCCACAAAGCATATGGTGTAGCCATGTACAGTTGTATAGCTCGAGCACTCGTTTCGGAGAGCGAGATGAGGCATAGAGATAAAGAATATCTGATATTCTGACAGCTGTTTCCATCAAAAGGAGTACTGGATCCTGTGCTGTTAGCTCTTGTCGGAGCTTGAGATAAACTTGAATGGCTGTCAAACGAAAGTCGGCGCATGATACTTTTTCTTTTCTTGTGTTGTAGTTGATTATTTGTTCACACTCTTCCTTAATGTCACCCTTGAGAACATAAGGCAATTCTGTAAACACATTTGAGAGGTGACCTTTGAGGTCATGTAGTGGTTCACTTCCTAGGATTGTGTAATGCTGGAGATGTAACTCTTTGGGATTTATGGTGGGATTCGTAATCAAAATAGATGGTACTCTTTGCACTCCTTTTAAAGTGTCAGTTAAAACTGCTTCAGCTTCTTTCTTGGTTTTGCTCGTGTGATAAATGTCACGCACCCTTAGTTCTTGTTGCAATTGATCAATACTGAGGGACTTAAATGGCTCTAATACACCAGATTGGCGGCCAAATTTTCCTTTGGTTGCTATGTCTTGTATGTCTGAAACTGTACACCATTTCTGAGCATAAGCATGGGCAATATCCTCTATCCTAGATGAGTGGATCAAGCAAGCCCCACACTTGTAATATCCGCCTTGCTGATACCCGCGTTCAAACTGCTGTGCGGGGCTGTCGCCTTTAAAAAAGCGTAGTACATCCTTTATAGAAGCTCCATTGGTTGCTGTTATCATTTGAGTAAGATCTGACAAACATTCAACTCGATCTGGAATGAGGCTTGCTTGGTCTTCTTTGGATGACGAGCTGGCGGCCATTATGTATACATATGGTTCTTCAATATGGTGTTGCACATATCCTTTGTGAATTGCTTCACCTACCTTTTCCTGATATTCCCGATCACTTAGGTATACAGCCTCATCATACAAAGCATGCACGGTCACAAGAACATATCCAGAACCCAAAACTGTGGCATGATCGTGCCATAATACGAGATGTCTTGTTCTTTGAGTCTGTGACAGTAGATTTTGCAACCTTGCTAGATCCATATTAGCTTCAAAGTTTACCCCATACTTAGTCAACTGTGTTTTAATGTCATCCTCAGACAGCTGTCTTATACCAGCATCAGATAAAAGGCGCATGTACTTCTCATGATGTGTAAACATTTGCTTTCTTATTTCTAGAAGTGGAACCTTTCTACCATAAACAGTGATGACTTGTGACTCGACTGTTCCACCTGGAGCTGTACGGTAGCAGGTTACATTGAATGGTGCACACGGTTCGCCAATAGACAAGGTGCCATTATTAATCATTTCGTCTCGTTCCTGTTGGATGGATTTGACTGTCGGAAGGGACGGAGAGGATATCTCTCCCCCAGGGAGCTTGCATTTCTGACGTCTAGGACGAGGTGTAGTGGGTCGATTGTCGAGAGCAAGTGTATCTATGCCGTGATCTTTGGCAAAATCTTTCACTACTTGGCCACCATTCTTTCCAGGCACCATGTGACTGCGTGCAAAGCTGCTCCAGTTGATCTGTACATCTTGAGGCCACTGTCGTAAGTCCTGTAGGACTGCATCGGAGTTCCAGCTACGGTTTTCGTCTGATGGTGAGTGGCTTTTCTTTTTTTTACGTGATGGTTGTGTGGTATCATTCTCAAATGACATGGCCATCCTCTTTCTTTGGTAGCCAGCCATAGACTCGCCACTACTTAGGGTCACAAGTGTTATGTTTGATGCCATCTGTTCATTTACATGTTGTACAATTCTCCGATCTCGAACACGATTTTGTTTCTTCCTTTCTTGTTTACTCACCTTTTTTGTGAGATTTGAATCTGGGCAAAGCTTTGGAAGTGCATCAGAAAACTTACAGCCATAGTTGTGTTCCCATACTCGGTTACTTTCTGTCAAAATCCGTTTTGCATTCTCCCTTTCTGTATGGGTTGAGCTAATTGATACTGCAGGACTTTCAGGAATGAAAGTAGGCTTTACAGGGAATAAAACTTGAGTACTATAGTGATTATCGTAGCATGCAACACAGTTACTTAACATGTGCTTAGATTGCTCTCCAAGTGATAATCCCTTCCATTTTTCGGTAGAAAAAACAGCATCATACGTATCCTTCGCTTCTGCTGAATGCCACTTTCGTGCAAATCCTTCAACTACAGCATCTGCATGCCTATTAAAGGCAGATGGCCTGTACTTACTTGGCTGATCGAAGTAATTACTTGGTATACTGTATGTAGGTAGACCAAATAGCTTCTGAAATTCTTCCTGTCGTTTTTGTTTGTCTACAAGACGCTTACATGGTGTTAGCTCCCTGATTGCTACTCTAGCATATCCACAATTAACAGCACTTGATGCACTGTTCATGAACATTGCGACAATCTGTGTGTGCAAGTATTTTTATTATTATTACACATGCACATATGTACACATTTATTATACACACACAGCGTTACACTGATTTCTTTCCTCTTTTATGCACACACACACACACATGCAGGTTCATTCTCTCTCTTCATATTGAAGAATAGTTACTGTACATGTAGTCTTACCTGATCAATGTCTCTCACTAGCTACAGATCTATGGCTGACAGCAGCTGAATCTAGTGTTTCTGTGTGATTTCATATATTGTAATGTTATACCATGCCTTGTTATAATATCATATTCTACCTTCAGAGCTTGATTTTCATCTACTGAACTTGCATGCATTCAAAGATCGATTTGCCTCGTGTTTGTGGAGCTTTAGGCGCGTATCACCTACTTGAAAGTATTATTGTGGTCTGTAATTGAACTACCCGCGCGATGCCGGGAAAGTTTGTGGGTGTGGCAGTCATGTGACAATCATATGTCCAGTATGCTAGATGGCCGGCTAGCCAGCTGGTTAGTTTACATAAGCTATGCGAGGTGTTGGAGCAACTTGTTATGAAGTGAGATACGATTAATATTACTTATTTCTAACAAACTTATGAAACTGTCGTTTGCAATTTTTGATTTCTTGTCTACGTTCGGCACAACATGGCCAAAAACGATTTGTGGGTGTGGCACTTTTGCACATTTTTGCTTCTCCTGGGCTAACAAAAAGTCATATCAAAAATTGCAAACGACGGTTTTATTGATATTCATGTAAAGATACTACACTAGTCGCCGCTAAGTCATCCTTGGTTCGGATCTTCACCGCATCCTCAACCTTGATATGATGAATGACCTTTGCATACGGGGGGGTGGTGCCGTTGCGGTTAAGTGGGCGGGGATGGGAACGCCTCCAGGTGCCACATCAAAGGATGCTGATTCTTATGGTGCCCATAAGTTGTTGGTGTTCTATGCCTATAGTTGGAAAAAACATGCCAAACATCATAACAAAATGACACAATCTAGCTGGTCCCAGTCCTTAACTGGCCTGAGTGTATACACATACACACATTTACACACATAAAGGTACAAATACACACATGTACACACATACATATTCACAGACATAAAGGTACACACATATTTACACATACACACATTCACACACATGAAGGTAAAAACACACATGTACACATACATACAATCACACATTAAGGTACACATACATGTATATATATATATGACCTGTGGTGAGTTGAAAGAGGGGAGAACCCTTTAATTATAGTATGAAGGATAATGTTAAATCCCTTAATTTTTATTGTTGTGTACATGTACAAGTCATGTAGCTCAATAGTAATCCATACTCCATGTAATTCAAGGCTTAGCCCAATATGGATGGGGCTAACATTCACTCATGTCTGTGTTGATAGTATCAGAGGAGGTACAAAAGGATCACGTGCTCCCTCAAAAATGCTGTATCATCACTTTTATCCCCATACTCTTTACATAGTAAAGCTTCGACAGTGATTGTCAAAGGAGGGATCACCAAACAAATTATATGGCTATGATCAGTGATTGAAACTACACTATTATTTTAAGCTAGAGATCCCTTGGGGATCCTACAATTTTTAACCTTCAACACAGCAACTGTATGTGGGACACACCCATGATGACACAAACTGCGAGTCACATGGAATATTAACGATTTCGTACCTCCTCTGAGCTGAACATGTACATGTATTGTTTAAATGAGGACAGTCAGGACACCATGCATGAAAATGACACTATACATTGTACATACATGTATAACTCTACATGTACATGCATGTGCACATGTATACATACCTGAGGAGATGGGTCCATAAAGTGAAAGGTTAGTAGATCTTCCATACCAAGTAACTTGAGAAGCAGCATCACATTATGGACTATACGATGGATCTCTGGAACTGTCACTTTCAGTCTACACTAAGACCCAGGTAGATTGGGTGATGAGGAATGTAGTGTGGGATGTAGTATTTGGCCACAGACCACAAACCACAATGACGTACTACAGGGCTTCACGTGTGTACAATTACGTATGTATGAGGCTCCAACGCTATGAATATTATTATAAAGACATGCATGCGCAATAATATACACAAGAGGTCACTAAGGTCGCAGTGTTTAGCTAGAATCGATGTCAGTGTCACTTCCATGATCTGTTGCCCATGAAACTCATCACTATGTTCATCTTCATGTTTCTGACTGGTCATCTTTGTCTGCTGGTTCATCTTCAGACTCTTCCTCTTCATCATCACTCTCTGGAGAGTCTCTATCATCCCATGTGATGCTTACCTCCCCATCAGTTGTGTGCCAATCAAATTGTTCATAGCATGGAAGGAAAGGAGACTGAGTTAAAGGTATGCTAAGACTTAGTTTTAAGATGTAATTTGCTCGTTTACAGTGTAAGACTAGTGCTTGTGATGAGGATATCAGCTTCAACTCATGTAATTTAGTCACTTTGGATAAAATCGTGCCATTTTAAAAGGCAAAGTAGTAGAGAAGTTGACATACATTAAGCTTCGTCAGAGTTGGGGTGATTGCATATTAAACTATAACCGCAAAAAACTGGTTTTGACCTGAAGAATGGTTTATGTTTGTAAAAATTAACTGCTGTGACTAACCTTATCCATGCATATTCGTGACTTTTTGATGTATTGGAATTTTCCCATTTCCATTTTGAGAAATCGGCCATCGGGACACACAAAGCATAGATCATTAATAAATATTTCTAGAACCTTTTGTCAGTGGTTCTGATGTGATGCTGTTTTCCATTATAGTCTCTGCTATGGTTATCATCCACATTTCTTTCCACACTGTATATACATGTACACTAAGTTCAAGTTACATGCAGCCTGAAAAACACCTGGCAACAAGCAAGCAAGCAGGAAATGAGGGATATTTGAAACTTCAAATTTATACTTGCCAATTGGAGGAGAGATCAAAGTTGACACAGCATAATTTCTTTTGCACACACGGCTTGCCTTACAGGTCGAGTAATAGTATTGTTATGCGCGTGCATAATAATAATAGAGCACATGCAACACCCACGCGTGACGTCACACAACCGTTCCTGGCATGGAGAATTGAAGTTAGACTCACCTTTTTGGATTTTTAACGGTAGCTTGTGCACCTCGGACAAGGTCTTATCCACATCTAGGCTGGTCTGCTGGCAGTGCAAGTTGAAGGGATGACATCATCCAAAGTTGGAATCATTTTGACCTTTCGCATCAACCTGCCCAAAACGCTGAAGTTGGCAGAGACAGAAAAACCGAGAGAACGCGTGTACAGATAGGTCTATAGTGTGAAAAGTAGAATAGATACAGACTTGTAGTTTGTTGTTATGATTGCAGTGGAGACTATATTTACAAGAACTCGGCCAGTTGGAATGCTGAATCGTGAAGCTAGAGAACAGTGAACGCCGATATAATTTTGGTAATTATTCTTCGTTTTCAGTGACGTTTTAGTACTACGTACAACAAGCAATAGCCAAGATTGTTGTGGTAAAGTGTAGTCTTGAAAGTATATTTTCTTGACTGAGAAAGAGAAGGGATGAGTCTTCCTGGCATCAACCTGCCCAAAGAGCTGAAGTCGACTCCAGACATAATTGTACCCGCGCACCTGTCGATTTCGCGGGCAAGAATCTTACTGTTACCCAAGATTGTAGGTTACAGTGTGCTATTTCATCATTCTTTTCGTGATTTCGATCATTAGAAAGAGCTACTGGACAAACGTAAGAAAAATACAGACAATAATATACAGTAATAAAATCTTGATTATCATTCCCATATGTTTGATTACATGACCTCTGGCCCGAGGTAGTCACGTACGTAGGTGGCAGGGCCGTAAGAAGGTATTCAAGAGTGGGGAGGCTCTCTGTAGAAGAGTTTGTAGCAATTAAGCGCGCGCGCAAAATTTGAAGCCACGCCCGAAAATAGTTAAACCACGCCCACTAAATCTCTCCATTCGCGCGCGAACAAAGTACATTGTTGAATGCTCACTTATGATCATGCATAATCGCAGGACTGTGGCTCGAGCTCATATCCAGGATGATTAACAGTGCTGAATCAGCACCAGCTGGTTCTGCGTGCACGTGTTGCGGTTTGGCATATTTTAGGTAAGATTTAGGGGGTCAAAGGTCGGATGTAAGGCATTAAAAAAAGTGGGGCGGCTCCAGCCGCCCCGCCTCCGACGGCCCTGGGTGGGGCCTCCGTGTAGACTGCTTTGCTGAAAGTACTGCCTTTGAACATGTGAATGTGTGTGAAGAGAGGGTAATATGTATAACGTACAAGTGCATATTTTTTTCGCATACAATTTAAGTGTGTGGATCGTGATGTACATGAGTAATGGTCATCCTATTATTGTTCTACCTTAATTATTAACCGATTGTAAGTGAATTCGCTACACGCATGCGTCAACACCGGAAGGTGGTTGTAGCGAATTCACTACAGCTGTACCGTACTCATCTTTAGTCAATATTGTGCTTCAGAGGAGCCACTGACCTATTCGACATTGAATCGAGTCTCTCCACCGACCACTCCCACCGTTGATTTCTCGATCTTTTATCGCTACAAGCTTGCACTTATTGAACCGGTAAGTGATAGTACATGGTGTAAAGTTCAATTCATGAATATAAATACATTACACAATAACTAGCTAAATGGCAGCTAAAGGGCCCGCTTGACTGTGGATGACGTGCTGCAGTATTGTACTGATAGCGATGATGATGCTGCTGCTGACTGTGAGCCTGACTTTGATCCAGATGAGCTTGTCATGGATGGTAGTGATGACAAATTTAGTGACTTGGAAGGGGATGAATTTGTTGATGACATCGATGAAGACGACCCCAACACCCTGCATGATACTCCAGCAGCAAGTAGTACAGGCACCTTCAGCTCTTTTGGTAACCAAGATTCGACATGGAGCACCACCATCACATGCCTATCCATCCATCCTTTCACCTTCCCAGTAGGCCCCACTGAAAGAGCACCACCATCACATGCCTATCCATCCATCCTTTCACCTTCCCAGTAGGCCCCACTCAATACATCTTCACTGATCTTCGACCTGTTTTTCTCGCCAGACCTAATGGAAAGAATAGTAAAAGAAAGCAATGCATATGCAAAGATAGCAATGGGAGACGAGAAGTATGACAAATGGTCGAAGATAACAGTGGAGGAGTTGAAGGCGTTCTTGGGATTTAGTGTTTTGATGGGCATAAACCATCTTCCATCCCTCAACGACTAATGGTCACGAGATCCCTGTCTTAGGTATGTTCCAGTGGCTGATCGCATCACTCAAGACCGATTCCTTGAGATCTTACGATATCTCTACTTTGTCAATAATGACACACTGGCTCCACATGAAGAGGATGGCCATGACCGTCTTGGGAAGGTCAGACCACTGATTGACCACCTGTTCACCAAGTTTGCTCAGGCCTACGAGCCCCACTGTGACATTGCTGTTGATGAGGCAATGATCAAGTTTCAGGGTAGATCATTGCTGAAACAGTATATGCCACTGAAACCAACCAAGCGTGGGATCAAGGTGTGGGTTGCTGCAGACAGCACCAATGGCTACTTCTCGAGGTTTAAGGTCTACACAGGAAACAAGAACAACACCACTGAGCATGGGCTAGGAGCTAGAGTTGTCAAGACGCTCACCTGATCTCCAAGCTAGGAAAGTACCACCATGTCTATTTTGACAACTACTTCACCAGCCTCAAACTCCTGGAAGATCTTGAGAAGGACAGCATCTATGCCTGTGGCACTGTGAGAAAAGATCGCAAGGGTTTTCCTCCCCAGTTGAAGAAACCGAATCTGAAGAATAGGTGAGTGTACACATTATGAGTGTACACATTATGAGTGTGCATGTATGTGCATGTGTGTGTGCATGTACATGTACGCATGTGTGTACATAACAGTGTGTGGATGCATGAATAACAGAGTTTGTGTGTGTGCATATATGAAAGGGGAGGAGGAAGTATGTTGAACAGCATAATACTGTGTGTATCAACTGTTTGTATGGCTTTTGTAATGATATTGACTCTTGGTGGCCAAGCTGTAATGTGCACATAACATGGTGCTATGCTAGCCATGTGTATAGGTATGCACTGGTTGGCATAGCACCATGTTATGTGCTCAGCAAGATTGGATATCATTACAAAATAATACAAATGCCAACTGTACAAACAGCTGTTACACACAGTATTGCACAGTTCAATACTCTCCCTATCTCCCTTTCATATACTCTTGGTACAATTTACACACAAAACAACTAAATACACACATAATAGAGGTGAATTTCTCACAGTCCAGAAAGGCAATGTATGTGCAAGTTCTTGGATGGATAGTAAGGTTGTCACAGTCATGTCCACCACCAGCCAGCCCCAGTCGACTAACGTCCTCCGGTGCCAAAAGGATGGTTCGAGGATATCTGTGCCTTGCCCCATGTCTGTCTTGGACTACAACACCTATATGGGCAGCGTTGACAGAGGAGACCAAGTCAGGGGCTACTACAGCTGCAGAATGAAATGCAGAAAATTTTACAAATACATCTTTCATTTTCTGCTTGACGTGGCTATCACAAATGCCTTCATCCTACAAAAGGGCTATTGTGAGGATGCACCTTTCAGCTCAATCAAGGAATTTGAACTCAAGCTGGCAAGTGAGCTCATAGGAGACTACTGCAGCAGGAAAAGAGCTGGTCGTAGTGGAGGAGTTGTTTGTTCTCTCGCTCTCCGACAGTTCCTACCACCATTCCTGAGAGCGATCCCTCCAAGAAGGCAAAGCACAGGCGAGCACGCTGCACCAGGTGTTACAGCCGGACAAAACGGAGTGTATTCACCTCGTGGTACTGTACCTAGTGTCATGTGTGGCTGTGTCATACAGGAGAGCAGAACACAGACTGCTTCATGATGTGGCATGCTCAACACGTCCCTGAACTGTAACAAAGTTAATTTTTATTGTACTGTAGTTTTTTCTTATGTTACTATCTACTTAAGGCAGCTATCAGATACTGCCTCTGTATGCTCTAAACATATAATATATAACTTGGTAGGCCAAAGAACCTACAAAGAGCCTACCAACTGAACAAATACTTGAGCGATCATTACTACTTACACTCCTATTGTCTATAGCTACTTTGTCAAACTTGACATGCAATACTTACCTGAATTGAATTGTAGCAATCTCGTTTCCAGAGCTGATGTTTATGATCGACTTGGGTAGCAATCGAGAGCCCGTTCATCGCTCTCGAACTTGGTAGCTTCATCCTGGCACAAATGTGGTCCCAGAAGCAGTTTTAACCGCTTTCAGTCACATGGTGTCAAAAATTGCGTTCCGTAAAAAATTAATTTAGTTCTAATAGAAACACTACGTGAGCCCAATCTTCGCATATAATTGATTAAAGAGGCTTACTCATCCTGCCCTCTCCTCCCAGCTCATCCAGATCGCTGGTAAGCATTAGCCTGAGGGGGAGAGAAAAGAGACATGTACATGTATGTATGTACAGTGACTAACATGCAGCATATTATGTGCACATCCGCATGTATGTGTACATGTACATGTACAATGTATATCATGGCTTATTTTCTATTATGACAACCTACCAGAGTTTGAAGCTCAATGATCTCCCATCTACATGTACTAGCCTTGCCAGATGACATCAGGAAATCTCAACGAATGCATTACTACCAAAATTAATTTCACTCTCGGCTTGCAGAACAACATCTGGCAAGTCTATCACTGCACAGCATGTCTATGTGAATGCTACCAAAGGCAGAGACACCAAACAGCTTGTGGTTATGAAGGTGACATGGTTTATCCCCAAAAAATTGTATTAAATTAATGATGATAACGAGTGCTTACCTGGTATACTTGAAGAGCATCCATACCAAAGTGAGGATTAGACACTGTAGACCTTGCCTTACAATAGCAATAGCCACAGTCCACTACAATCATTATACCATAAACTCTGTGTGTGTGAGAGAGAGATAGAACCCTTTAATTGTTGCAACATAAAAAATGGAGAACCAATTACATGACAACATAGATATTGTGACCCACAGGGAGATGAAAAAGGGGAGAACCCTTTAATTACAATAAGAAGGCTGATGTTGTGAGTAGAATCCCTTACTATGATTTTTTCTTTTGCTTGAGATTGAGCACCCTTCTGAAGGATACACACACCACCTCAGCACAATGCATCTACAAGTAGCTCATTAGTAAATCACCCACCACTGGGCACCTTAGATAACTTGTGGCAATAAGGAAAGTGTATGCGACAGTTTTTCATAAGTTACCTGACATTTTCAACAGAAATGATAACACTCCCATGCACTCTAAGAGAGGTATAGACAACCTATGCCCAGAAAGCACCACAAAGTATACCTATGTGCATAGTAGGGAAAAAATATTGCACTATGTGTACATGTGCATGTTTGTGTGCATATACTGCAGCTTACACACAGTGGAATATTTAGCAAATAGCTCAGAATAGCCACATCCAAGCTCCACCCACTATAAAAAAATGCTTTGATAAATGTGATAATAAAAGAGCCAACTAACATATATCGTACAATATACAGTATGCATACTTACACATAGTGCAATATTTAGGGCCTACTATGCACGTAGGTATACTTCGTGGCAGTTTGGTGTGTGGGAAGAGGTTCGAGTCTGAATGGACATTTTCCTGTTATGATTTTGATAATCACATTTGTTTACAATAAAAGAGGGTGGAGTTTGAGTGCAACACTTTCCGAACATTTTTTCCATGTATAATACTCTAAAGATTGGAGCCATGGAATGGATTCAGGCCATATATGTGTACATACATGTAGTTACACTGTACATAATTTTTGTTGCTACAAAACCTTTGTATGACAAATTCTCATGCTTAAAAAATGTCCATAGGAACAATCCCTTATCATGTTTACATTAACAGTGCACACGCATACTGTAAGACTATCAGACTGCAGATTCACACTCTCTTTCTCTCTGTCTCTCACTCCCCTCCTTCCTCCAGGTTGTATCTCGTTGTAACAACCTCAA
>OZ219956.1:0-113274 GCA_964291365.2 Stappiaceae bacterium | reverse complement strand
CATTGCTATCTTTGCATATGCATTGCTTTCTTTTACTATTCTTTCCATTAGGTCTGGCGAGAAAAACAGGTTGAAGACTTTCAGTGAAGATGTATTGAGTGGGGCCTACTGGGAAGGTGAAAGGATGGATGGATAGGCATGTGATGGTGGTGCTCCATGTCGAATCTTGGTTACCAAAAGAGCTGATGGTGCCTGTACTACTTGCTGCTGGAGTATCATGCAGGGTGTTGGGGTCGTCTTCATCGATGTCATCAACAAATTCATCCCCTTCCAAGTCACTAAATTTGTCATCACTACCATCCATGACAAGCTCATCTGGATCAAAGTCAGGCTCACAGTCAGCAGCAGCATCATCATCGCTATCAGTACAATACTGCAGCACGTCATCCACAGTCAAGCGGGCCCTTTAGCTGCCATTTAGCTAGTTATTGTGTAATGTATTTATATTCATGAATTGAACTTTACACCATGTACTATCACTTACCGGTTCAATAAGTGCAAGCTTGTAGCGATAAAAGATCGAGAAATCAACGGTGGGAGTGGTCGGTGGAGAGACTCGATTCAATGTCGAATAGGTCAGTGGCTCCTCTGAAGCACAATATTGACTAAAGATGAGTACGGTACAGCTGTAGTGAATTCGCTACAACCACCTTCCGGTGTTGACGCATGCGTGTAGCGAATTCACTTACAATCGGTTAATAATTAAGGTAGAACAATAATAGGATGACCATTACTCATGTACATCACGATCCACACACTTAAATTGTATGCGAAAAAAATATGCACTTGTACGTTATATATATTACCCTCTCTTCACACACATTCACATGTTCAAAGGCAGTACTTTCAGCAAAGCAGTCTACACGGAGGCCCCACCCAGGGCCGTCGGAGGCGGGCGGCTCGAGCCGCCCCACTTTTTTTATGCCTTACATCCGACCTTTGACCCCCTAAATCTTACCTAAAATATGCCAAACCGCAACACGTGCACGCAGAACCAGCTGGTGCTGATTCAGCACTGTTAATCATCCTGGATATGAGCTCGAGCCACAGTCCTGCGATTGTGCATGATCATAAGTGAGCATTCAACAGTGTACTTTGTTCGCGCGCGAATGGAGAGATTTTGTGGGCGTGGCTTCAAATTTTGCGCGCGCGCGCTTAATTGCTACAAACTCTTCTACAGAGAGCCTCCCCACTCTTGAATACCTTCCTACGGCCCTGCCACCTACGTACGTGACTACCTCGGGCCAGATGTCATGTAATCATATGGGAATGATAATCAAGATTTTATTACTGTATATTATTGTCTGTATTTTTCTTATGTTTGTCCAGTAGCTCTTTCTAATGATCGAAATCACGAAAAGAATGATGAAATAGCACACTGTAACCTACAATCTTGGGTAACAGTAAGATTCTTGCCCGCGAAATCGACAGGTGCGCGGGTACAATTATGTCTGGAGTCGACTTCAGCTCTTTGGGCAGGTTGATGCCAGGAAGACTCATCCCTTCTCTTTCTCAGTCAAGAAAATATACTTTCAAGACTACATTTTACCACAACAATCTTGGCTATTGCTTGTTGTACGTAGTACTAAAACGTCACTGAAAACGAAGAATAATTACCAAAATTATATCGGCGTTCACTGTTCTCTAGCTTCACGATTCAGCATTCCAACTGGCCGAGTTCTTGTAAATTATAGTCTCCACTGCAATCATAACAACAAACTACAAGTCTGTATCTATTCTACTTTTCACACTATAGACCTATCTGTACACGCGTTCTCTCGGTTTTTCTGTCTCTGCCAACTTCAGCGTTTTGGGCAGGTTGATGCGAAAGGTCAAAATGATCCCAACTTTGGATGATGTCATCCCTTCAACTTGCACTGCCAGCAGACCAGCCTAGATGTGGATAAGACCTTGTCCGAGGTGCACAAGCTACCGTTAAAAATCCAAAAAGGTGAGTCTAACTTCAATTCTCCATGCCAGGAACGGTTGTGTGACGTCACGCGTGGGTGTTGCATGTGCTATATTATTATTATGCACGCGCATAACAATACTATTACTCGACCTGTAAGGCAAGCCGTGTGTGCAAAAGAAATTATGCTGTGTCAACTTTGATCTCTCCTCCTCCAATTGGCAAGTATAAATTTGAAGTTTCAAATATCCCTCATTTCCTGCTTGCTTGCTTGTTGCCAGGTGTTTTTCAGGCTGCATGCAACTTGAACTTAGTGTACATGTATATACAGTGTGGAAAGAAATGTGGATGATAACCATAGCAGAGACTATAATGGAAAACAGCATCACATCAGAACCACTGACAAAAGGTTCTAGAAATATTTATTAATGATCTATGCTTTGTGTGTCCCGATGGCCGATTTCTCAAAATGGAAATGGGAAAATTCCAATACATCAAAAAGTCACGAATATGCATGGATAAGGTTAGTCACAGCAGTTAATTTTTACAAACATAAACCATTCTTCAGGTCAAAACCAGTTTTTTGCGGTTATAGTTTAATAATTATTATCACTATGTTCTAACCAAATTTGCCGGCTGTTGCTAGTGTCTGTAGCTCTAGTAGTGATCTGGTGGGTAACCGTAGAGCATGAGGTGGATCATCAATCATATCCACGTGTATGCTACATCCTCCACATGGATACGTTCCTCCCTGTTGTGTACCTTTTTCAAAGTCTGTTGCAGGGTGGTCACCAGTAAAAAAACCGCAGAGTATCATGAATTTCAATACCTGTTGTAGATTTACATTCTTGTATAAATATATAATAAACATATTAAAATTATACACTGATAGGGGAAGGGGAAGTATAAAGTTGTTCCATACTGAGCTAACTACATTGTACATATACATGTAGTACCCTAAACATTGTAGAGACGACAAGATGGCATGTGACTACATACCAAGCAAAATAAACTAGTAACTTAGTAATAATTATACATGTATATGATCTGTAGAATGTATGTACATGTACATATGCATGTAATTTTACTATTTGTCATCACAACTGGAGTGGAGAGGTCGAAAAGGCAATCAACTCGATCAGGAATCACTGTTGCTTGATCTTCTACTGAGGAGCTTCCTAAAACTAGCAAGTAAATTTCTGGTTGCTCAACTTCGCATTGTACGTTTAATCTTTTGCCTGTTTTATCGAAGTATTCCTCATTTGTGAAGAATACAGCTTCATCATAAACTATGTGGAGTGTTACCATAATGAAGCCATTCCGTAAAATCGTTGCGTGGTCATGCCACATAGCTAAAGACCTTTGTCGTTGTTGGCTAATGATGGTATGCTGCATCTCATTAGATGACAAATGTAAAGGTGTGCATGGATTAGTAGATCGGAGGATAGTAGCAAGTTCATCAATTCCCTTCTGGGCTAGTTCTTCGTTCGTTTGGAGGCGCATAAATTGCTCTTGCTTTTTTAGCAGCCTTTGTCTTAGCTCTTGTAGGGGAATTTTTCTCCCTGAGACTTCTGAGTATTCCTTTGTAATACTTCTTTAGAAATGTATTTTGTCACAGTGTATGGTGAGCATGGTTCACCTATCAGTAGTAATCCACTTTCAATCATGTCTAGCCACTCCATACGGATGGATGATGGGGAGGGGGTTGCTGGTACAGAGATTTCACCTCCTAGATAACAAAATTGGTTATAAAAATGCATAATATTGTGTACTTC
This sequence comes from Stappiaceae bacterium, assembly GCA_964291365.2. GTDB lineage: Bacteria > Pseudomonadota > Alphaproteobacteria > Rhizobiales > Stappiaceae > JBDWFY01. Next base: position 109,590 of record OZ219956.1, on the reverse strand, counting down.
AAGAATTACGTGTCACTCAGGGGTGGGCTGATCTCTGGATCCTATAGTTCTACAATGTAGGTGAGAGGCCATCTATATGTATGTTATAATTTTAGCCTTCAATGTGGTAGATTAATACATGTACATTATGAATTTTAAAGCCTTATCCTAGTCGTAATGTACAATATCGTACATGTGTATGTATATTGTGGCTAAGCTTCACTACCATAATATAGCATAGCGGAAAATGTCAAGGAAATTTCACCAAGATGGTAATAGTGCCACATCCTGTAATATTATGTAGTCATAAAGGCAGAGGATATGTGTTATAGATAAAGGTCAAGTGCAGGTAGCAATTATGGCGAGTACTTTCTGGTGAAAATGCCTCTCATACAGTACATTTTATCCTACTATGATGTAGTACTAATTAGTAAGGTGCGGCAGGGTATTGCTGTACCTGGCAGTTTCCTTTTTTGAGATTGAATCCTTCTTGTGGGTGTTTCGGCTCGGCACTCGAGCATTAGTACATCTAAACCTTGTTCAGTGGCAAACTGCTTGATGATTTGGCCCCCATTCTTGTTTTGCACGCCATGACTTCTTGCAAATTCACTCCAGTTAATTTTTGTGTTTAGTGGGAAGTTTCTCAAATCATTTAATACAGCTTCCTTATCCATTGTGATGTTTTCAATTGAGGGTGAATGGGTCCTAGGCTTCTTAGGGGCTGATGGTTTTTCGAACGACTGTGACAAACGTTTACACTGATACCTAGATAGTGATTCATCCTCTGCTAGGGTGGTTAGTGCAGCTGTTTCTGCCATTTGTTCAGTCACTTGGTCTCTACATTTTCTGAGGATACTTCTCTGTTCACGTTTCTTTTCAGTTTTAGTTTTCTTCCGCTCAATGTCCTTACAGTTTTGTACCACAGAATGAACAAATGTGTGACCAAACTGCTGTACATAAACACCATTTAGGTCTTTAAGTACCGATCTTGTCAAGTCATTCTCATTTGTTGTCTTGCATGAAAGTGAAACTGCTGATGGGGTTGGGTGAGCAAACATTGGTTCAGCTGGAAAGACTAGCTGAAGGTGATAGTATTTCTCTCTGCATTGCTTGCAACAGCTCATAGTGTGTTTTTGTTTTTCACTCTTTGCCAAAGATTTCCATTTGATGCTACTGAACTGTGTGATATATGTTTAGTTTCTGTGGGATGCCACTTCTTAATAAATGATTTCAAAATAATGTTTCTGGCATACTCAAATTTGCTTTTACTTTTACCCCGTGCACTGAATAACTCATCTGATACTCCATAGTGTGAGAATTCACTAAATTGTCTCTGGAATGCAAGTTGGCTGTTCGTGCTACTGTCACTTGCTGCCTCCCTAATACTTACTCTGGCATATCCACAGTTTATCAACAGGGTTGCTGGAGTCCTAGTTTGATAGCTGGTTTGTGTTCCTAGAATAACAATTATTTTATTATGGTTGTTAGTTTGTTTCTCTCAACTGCAGGTCAGTGTATCCAGAAAATGCTTCAGATTAACAAAGATATTTATCATAATAATACATGCTAGGAGTTAGTTACACATTTTATTATTCTATATAATAATATTATGTTCATTGTCATACCAGAATTTGAAGCCATTTCTCATTGGAGTTTAATTTTCGCAAGTAGCGTTGAATATTTGTATCATGTGATAGTGGGCGTGGAATCACATGATACTAGCGGTACTGAACCATGGAATTGCGAGTGATGTGGGTCATGAAAGTGCACGACAGAGTTGAAAGAGGCAGCGTGTACAGCTACCTTGGGTCGAACTCGGAAGTTGACCAATGTTTTGAGCATGCATCATACTAACATATCGCCAGTTAGCATACAGTAATTTCTATACGGCCGTATTTTGTCCATGAATATTTAATTAGCATGCAGTTAACCAAAATTTTGGACTTTACGAAGCCGTAAGTCGTAGAGCAAACATGCATGCAAGACGCTAATTCGGATATAGCTTATGCTACACCCCCTTATTATCATGCTATCGTCGAGAGGAGTATACATGCCGTCTAAATACGCCGCCTAAGTGCATAGATGCCCATTATGACTTAATTAAATTAATTAGAAAGGTGGGTGTGGTCATTAATGAAATTTTATGAAAATACATTTTATGTAGATGATATATTTGAATTTGAAGTTCATAGCTTGCTTCTTGTAGCTTCAGTGGCCTCAGATATTCACTCCATTCCTATGGTAATGGTCCCAGGCCTTAACTGTACAGAGGAAAGCTCTGATGGTCTTTTCCTTCACCTCATATGCATAGAAGTGCTTATTAAAGCACGTAGTTTCCAGCAGATCTATAACCAGCAATGGTGTCGTGCTCTCATGAAGGATGATGTCCACAATCTGCCCAAATACAGGCATATCTTCAATAAACTTGGTGAGAACAGCTGCGCCTATGCTGTATAGGGTGCCACGTATTCTTACCCATTTAGTCCTACATACAGAATAGAAGAGTATAACATGAACATCCCTCCCCAATTACAAAAAAATAGGAAAGGCCACTTCTCCAAGTGAACAAGAAAGAAAAGGGTGTGTGTGAGAGTGTGTGCGTGTGTGCATGGTGGGGGGGAGAACAAGATATCTGTACCTTTGAACACAAGAAACATCATTGAATATGGTACTGTGTTCAACCAGTTCACATTGGTATGGCAGAGTAATTACATCTACTGACTTTATTGCAAATACAAAGCATAATATTATTATAATAGTAAAAAGTGCATACATGTACATATCAAAATTACCTGGACCTGATTCCACAGTGTCAACCAGATAAGCAGAAGGATTGGCCAGAACATAGCACATATGCCGCTGGTGACGATATGTTAGTGTTTTGGCAATGTTTTTGAAATTTCCCAAAACTTTGGCAAGGTACTTAAAATAGCGATGTTTTGCTTCGAACCTCATACACCAGATGTGTGAGAGGCCCACAGCTGTTAGTGTGAATTTGGGTGTGAAGAATGAATATCATCCCACCCCCTCCAAAAACAAAGCATAGCTAACCTGGTAATCCATTTTGGAATATGCACCATGTAGTGGCACTTTGGTGTGAGAGGACGGTCAGGATACAGCGTTTTAAACAGACTGTGATGCTCAGCAATCAATTCTCGGACATGAGCAGCAAGAGACACTGTGGTTTGAGGAGCCATAACTATTTCAGTTATTTGCAGCAGTATTAAATAGAGGCTCCAATGCTCGTTATCCTCGGGAATCAAATCACCAATCAGTAGGGGTAGCAGACGTGCAAACTTCGAGGTCTCACTGGCTGTACAGTATAAGAAGACCACCCATAATATTATAAATGTACATATACCTCAATGTCATTGACAGTACCTCCCATCTTGAACTTCAAGTTGGATAGGGGTTTTGGTGGATCTGACACATCATTGCCATAAGCAAAGTTGGAGATTCGTTTGTTGAGAGTATCCAATGAAAATAAGCGTAGGTCTCCAATAAAGACAGTTAATAGGCAAGAAATTTCCAATTGAAGCACCCCTTCCAACACGTCGTGCATTACATCCACTGGAATACCTGCAAAGTATACTAAACAATTGATCACATGCAGGGGAGGGGAGTACATATACTTACCATTAACAACATGAAAATACTTTAGAGAGTTCAAGACTGAATTTCTAGACACGCCATAAGCTGTAGACATGTGACTGCGCATGGGGCCTTCCAGAGATCTACAATGGTGTTCATGAATTTCTACTGTGCGAGGGGTCAATTCTTCCGCAGTAAACTGAAAAAAAAAAGATTATTACACAATGCCACAATTAACATACATGTACATGTACCTTAGATTGTACATTGTCATTGGTAGCTAAGCACACCCTACATCGATGAAGAGCTGAGGTGAGAGATTTGAAACCACCCAGAAGGTGAGCGGCAGGATTATCAGCACACACAAGTACAAGAGTCCCCCTCAGAGAACGAATCTCTCCTTGAATGTTAAAAGTCACACCTGCATCCTAATCGAAAAGATTCATGTTACATTTTGATACAGCACATGTATGTAGTCTCCTAAATAAGCATCCACATGGTACTTAATCAAATCAGATCTATGTCCTGTACACTTGGTTTATGACTCATTCAAACAAGCAGGAGAATTCCAATGAATTACAGGGCTACTGCCATAGTATTGGATGCTCTACCCTAGTGAAAAATGTTTGGAGGTATGTGTATACAATCTACAACCGCCAAATTAAAGAAAGTTTCCTCTGAAATTTCTCACTATGATACTTACAGACTCTAGTTTGGTTATGGCTTGTACAAATGGCTCCAGAAATGTATCTATGCCATATTTTTCGATGTACGAAGTCTTAACAACCGATACAAGCTGGATAACATTTGTAGGTGAGCGCAAGCGAGGTTCCAGGTTTCCAAGTGTATAATAGAAAAGTCCTGATAAAAAAAAACAGTAATTAAACTGCTCAAACATTAACCTCATACAAACTATTAATGTACACATACATGTACTAACACACACGTACATGTATATTGTACATATGGTGTATGTATACATGCTTACAGACCTTATGGATTGTAGCACTTGATCCAAGTGGATTAACTACCTCGGCATCATCATAGTACAAAAATATCTGTAAAGCATGACTATCTTTGCTGAAGAGAGGATGTTGCCGGTACTGTACACCATCACAATAGTCTGCTAAAACATCACCACTCATTTGATGTGAATTAAATATCTACATAAAGATGGAGTGTGTTTACACATAACTTTCAGTGCTAGCCTACACGTACATGTACATCTTGTGTGAGAGAGGGATTAATACATACATGTACATCATGCACAAAACGACTGCCAGGATGTACTATCATAACACTTCTCACCTGCTCAACAATCGAATCACACTTAAGCAAACTCTGAAGACTGTCCAACAGTGGTATGTCATAGCAGTACTCGTTTATCAAAGACGTCCCATGGGAAGTTTCCTGGTACTCATAGCCAAGCACTCTCTCCTGGGGTTCCTACACACATGTACAATGCATATGTATGAGATGTTTACAATAATTATGTGATCATGCATGTGATGCACAAAGGGTACAAGAATAGTCTTTGGCCATAAGACTCAAGAGTCATGAAACAAATTTCTGCCCTCCCTCCACAAGGGTCTAAAATATGGTACATGTACTTTTCAATTGACACAGCTCCTTACAATTAAGCCAAAGTGATCCCTGATATAAGCATTTTGGCGATATTCGGTTTCCAACCCCTTGAATGGTTCACACTGACCAAGAATGCCATCTTTCACAGTAGAAACGGTAACCAGGGGCGGATCCAGGGGGGGTCATGGGGGGCAGATGACCCCCCCTTCAGCCTGAAGATGATGGCAAGCTTCAGAAAAATTGAGCCATTTAGCTTAGCAAACTTCAACTTTTTCAAACATTTTCAAGTTATTGCAGCATCAAGCATAGTAAACTCACCTCAAAAGTTCCAAATTTGGTCGAAATGGAGTATTTTACTGTCAAAAAGTAGCCAATAGCCTCGCGATCGCGGCAATTAGGGGGCGTGGTTAATCAGCTTGTGGGCGTGTCCAAAAATTTTTGCACGCGCGCAAAATCCTGTATCCGCCCCTGGTAACATCATCAACAGTTACTTCTGCTTCCTTTAGTGTTTCCACAGTATTGTGGCAAACTGCTTCAAGTCTAGTTGGGAAAAGTTCAGTTACGTCCCTCATGATATTGCCTGTAGCAGCTTGTGTCAGTCTTTGTCCATCACGAGTCTTGAGAATGGACATTGCCGACTGCTTAGTAAGATCCACTGAAGAAGTACAATTGGCAGGCTCTTATTCATCACCCATGACCTACAATTACCATGACATTTATACACCTACTTACACTGATGACAAAATTAAGATACAAGTATACATGTAGATGATCTTTAAATAGAATCAGTAGCCAGGGCACATTCCCCCCCCCCCAAGCCCAGCAGTTACCTTCTGCACTAGTTACCTACCTTTTGTTCTGAAAATGCAATAAATGCATAAAACATTAGATGATCTAGCAACTCTTTCAATGATTTCTGATGAAATAACCATGATTTTTTGCCTTGGTATCGTTGTTAGCCAGCGTGAAATGCCGAAAGTGGGCGTGGTCAATAGGTTGTGCATGCGCATTGTGCAAAATCTTGTAGAATTCCCTCCCCCCTTAATAGCCCTGCATCCGCCCCTGAGTAGCTACATCTAATAGCTGTTTAGATGTTGGGGGAGAGGGTTAGAACAACTCTACATATTCCCGTAATAAGTAGCCCAGCAAATTCTTTTTTATCCTAGATGTTTGATTGCTTACTTCATCCCAATTATCCCACCAATTGGAGCCGCTGGACTCAGCAGTAGTTTGCTCCGCGGGCACAGTGGTTCCACTGCTACACCTGTACAAGATATTCAATAGTTAAACCTTTAAGTCTAGTATGTCAGCATGCACCTACCTTTATGATTGCGATACAGGTGAGACCTCCATGAAGACAACTTCTTATAAGTTGCTTGGCAGCCTTCTATACCACACGTGACTCTGAAATTAGCCTCGAATGCGTGCTCAGAGCTGATATGTCGAAACACCCCACCAAACGATGGTGAGGCAAATATGTGACCTTCCATGACAAAACCAAGCATAATGCGCTGACAACCGATTTTGAGTTAAGGCCACCATTACCAACTACAACCTTTGAACTGCTGCTCCTGCAGATTTGAAGTCTCTAGCCCGTATAGTCATGGAGATATGAGCCAAAATGTACCCGGATCGCCCGTACTAAAGTTTTGCAGAAAGTGCAATGAAACATTGCTACGTACATTGCACGCGGAAGTCCGTATACTCGCCGTTTATTAAAAATCCGTGGCCCCGCCCACAAAGTCAACGAGCTAGATGGCTCCAAAACGCTCGAACGAGAGGAGCACTCGCCGTTTCGATGGAAAAGAACGAGAAGGCAACCGTTTCTAAGGCTCGTTTGTACACAAAATCGAAGAAGAAAAGTGGCTGGCGACTTTTTTATTCGCAGCTGCCACGGTTGCCTACAGCAACAGGTCCGTGCCATGAACGCTCTATGTAGCTACACGGCTGACTTCTTCGAGCCATAACTCGGTAAGTATAGCGTTCTAGAAGCTACGAAGCAGATTTTCGTGTAGAGGAATGATTCCTCTATCGATCCATGCCAAAAAGTGAAATTCGATAATTATCAGCCCAGGCGATTATTATGGCCTGTATCTCAGATTGATGTCCAGCGCATTATGCTTGGTTTTCTCGTGGAGGGTCACATATATGACAAATCGAACAGATAAACTTAGACATGTCTTGATCATATCAGTCGGCAGCGTAGCTAGTAAATTCGGGAGGGGTGTGGCTTGCGATTAGACCACGCCAAAAAAACGTGCTGACATATACATGCGCATGCGCAAATGATTGAAATGCGCGCGCTCCAGCGCAGTTGTCCAACTAGGTGAGGAAAGACAGCTGTCAACATGTCGACTTTTCGTTTGCTACTTACTGTTGACGAAAATTTGAAAAAGGTTGTCAGTGTTCCCAATAATATCGACGCAAAACGCCTAAAAGAGCTAGTAGCCACTTCTTTTGGTATGAAACCCGGGGCCACTGGTGTGAAATGCTATGACAAGGACTTTGAAGAATGGGTACTTATTCCTGATGACTTTGTACCCACGAAAAAGTAACGTTGTAGTTGTAGCCAGGCCTATGATTGTGTAAAGCCGCATTATTCCATTTTTTGCAGCCTCAAAAACTGCCCCTAGATTTGACACCTCCAGACCCTAAAGAGACACAAGATAATCTCTCCTTACAAGTATTAAAACTCTCTCTCTCTAAAGTAATTGCTTTTATAGTGTTCGTGTACTTTTGCAGTCAAGATTCAAGTGATGATGGAGATAGCAGTAGTGCAGCTGATGTTACTGCTAATAAGGACCAGGTTACTCCTAGCAAGAAGTCAACAGCAGACAAGGTAACTACTATAAGAGTAATGCACAAATAGAGTCAAGAAGAATTTGTAGCTATCTACATGCATAGTGCCATGACCATTCTTTCCATTTATTTAGAGTGCTTCTCTCCCTTTGGGAGATGCAACAAATTCTGGAGGGAGTCAGGCATCTCCTGTTATTACAGCTGAAGGCCAGGAAGATATGGATATCCCTTATCCATTTCCATTTCCTTCTCATTATCGATCAGATATAGAAATGGGCCTTAAAGTAAAAGTTATGTCACCTTTGACTTTCACAAAGTTTCTTACCAGAATAGCAAATGTGATGTTCCTGTACAAGAGATATCCTAAGAAAGCAGATTATGACAGTGTTGCTGAGCAAATCGTAACTCGCTATACTTTCATGATATCACCCCTGGAACGTACTGTAAGTATAGTAAATGTCTATAATTTAGTATAATATTATCCACTTCTTCATGTCAGGGACATAATATATTATAGTCAAGACACTGCAGAGAAGGTTCAGAGAGTTTAGGAGAGACCACCCAGGCACTGACAATGGTGATGTGAAGGTTAAATTTGCATTCAAAGGAGCTACTCCAAGTCGCAAGCAAAAGGATAAGTGTGATTTTCAAGTTCCAGATGGGGAGGATGAAGTCTCTTTCAGTCCTCACAACAAGTAAGGACATAGCCCCATACTTTAACTATTGCACTAATAATATTGATAGCGTATATAGATAGCTATTAGCAGGTAGCAACACTGTACCTGTTACTCTATTAATTGCTTATCTCCCATCCCCCCTCCCTGGGGCCCACACAGAAAGCCGTTCCCAGCACTGGTAGTAAGTCAAGGTTCATGAACTGAGGTCACACCTATTCAGAAAAAATCAATGGTTGGAAGAAAGCATGCATGTCATGATATTCACAAAATAGCAGGGTGCATGTAATAACCAGTTTACAGTAGCTTACAATGGCAGTATCACATGCTTCAAGGTCAAATAAGCTGACGGACAACAGTCAATAGATTTTCATATCATACAGATTTCTTTGCGATGAGAGCAGAAAGAGAGAATCGAACATCAACATGCAAGCTGTGAACGAGTTGATGTCTGTCACCTTTGCACAACGTCAAAATGACATCAAAGAGAATCCACTCCATGTTTCACGGCTTTTAGAGAAGTATCCATTCTTGAAGAATAAGGACATAGTAAGAATTTTATTGTCACCATGTATACTGTTGGTCACACACTGATTTAATCGTAATATTAGCTAATTGCTGAGCCCTGGCACCATTTGCGAAAAGAACGTGCCCCTGACATAGCAGCTGTGTGGAAAAATCTCTTCCCAAAGATTCTGGATTATGGAAAACAGTCTTCTAAGACGGAAATAAAGTCTCTGTGCTCAACAGTGTCACAACGGCCATTGGACGAGTGGCCAGGTTAGGATTTAATTACCCCTCTCATAAACAAATTTATTGCTCTCTTTCTTGCACAGATGATGTTCTCAGTATCAAAATGATGTGTTTATTGCTACTACTTGTGCCAGATCATAAGACAAAAGCTTCTACTGACTTGCTTCTCACCTTCACTCCTGTAAGTACTCTTACTTGTACTCGTATGGCCCAATAACACTCGCTATTGCTCGTGCTATTACTGGCCATACTCGTACAAGTAAGACTGATTACTGCCCTAATTGTACTCAGAAGTGTGTGATTAAATTATACTAATAATTTATTGGATGAGTTTATGATTACAAGTGGAACACAGTTGTTCAACTTTAGCAGCCAGTTCTATCCACCATTCTCTTTCTCTCCCTCCCTCCCTCTCTCTCTTCTCTGTCCCTCTTTTCCCTCTCCGACTATCCAAAATAATATTATAAACCCTAGACACATCCTTTATTTTAGTTTGTTCTGTATGCAGGCTTCTCTGAGCTTGACAGCAGCTGTGAGTGGCTCTTCTCTAAGTCATCCGTCTCTTATTGTTAAAGAGATACCTGGAGAAAAGGTCCAAGTGTTCCTTGTGTGCGAGCAAGTCATTATCTCAGAGATTGCAGGAATGGAGGCTCCACTTGTACTTCTTGCAGCATATTATTCCTACAATATGCAATATCCCAAAGGTTTGAGCTCGTTTACCCTGTTGGAGGTGAAGCTTTGTGGAATAAAGCCACGTAAAGTGCCAAATGCTGTATCAAATGCACTTATTGGGCTACAGTGACATAGACTGTTCCTAAGCCTACAGCTAGTCTACTAATAATATTGTTAGTTGTTGCTTAGTGCTTAGGTTATAGCTTAATATCAGGTTGTATTGTCTTAGTATCATGGTATTATTGTACAAATTTATTATGATATTGTGAATTTTACATTCTTTAGTAATGCGATATCTACACATGATGTGCGTGAAATCTGATAATGCATGAAAATAACGCACAAAAATGTGTGACTATAGTTGCAAATGAAACACGCAAAATTTTGTGTGAAAACCACGCACCAATTTTTACAGTGTACATCCATCTGGCTATTTATAGTACAAGAAACATCAATACTACTATAAGCACATGCAGCTACAATAAAGTGCCTACCTCCAATAATTTAGCTACATCATCAAGAAATGGTTCTAAGATTACATCAATTGAGTAGGTGCTTAATAGTGAGCAAGGAAATAGTGCAACCAAATTAATAGCATCCAGTGTTGACCTTTGAGTAAGCTAGTGTGAAATAGACAGCACCTGTATGTTTTAAAAAAATTGTAACTGATTGTATTATTAGTATGTGTCCTAGATTACCAATTTTATTGTGCTTAGCTTTACTTCCAAGAGGATTCGACAACTCCACTTCGTCTAAATAAGCTATGATTTGTAATGCCTGTGGATATTCTCCAAAGATAGGATGTTCTTCAAATAATTTCCCATCGCATACATCACCAATATGAGGATGAAGAAGTTTATATGGGCCAGATAGTACCTATTAAATAAATAATACTATTGTGTTTCTTTAATCTGAATTTCTAGGACAATAAAGCACGAGCGAACACGTTACCAATTAATAAGGCCATAGTTTTAGTCTAAAGCCTAAAGTATATATGTTACTATGATTATAGATGCTCACCAACTGTCATCATTATAATGGAAAAGAATCAAATTATGATGCATAGCTACCTGTGCTTGAATGTCATCATTTTGCAATATACTTTCCAAATTCTTCAGAAATGGCACATAGATTATCTTATCAGGAGCATCAGTACTAAACCCATCCTTTATAGTGATGTGTGATCCAACCTCAAGCCGAACAGGCTCCTGTGCACATGTGTATGATATGGTTAGCCACTCCAATGCACTGTGCTAATTTTCTTTACATGGCTAACTCAAGTAATGTAGCATTGCTCTTGTATGCATGGAATATACATTTATATATGTGCACCAGAAAAGCCACTAAAGTAGCTAGCTAAGTGGTTACTTACTATAGCTGGATACTTCGTTTGAGTGATGGATTTCAGATGATAAGTAGTGCTGAGGGAAGCCAATGGATCAGATGCATCATCAATAAGTGATATCACAGCTGCAGTATCGGCAGTATTGTACTTCGTTTCACTATTTTTTAAGAGTTCAGTTACGTCTGTTTTCAGATTCAAGAGCACTCCATTAACTACAGTTTCAATTGATTCTGTGACCTCATTGAGAAGTGATTCCGTAACACCAGGCTTACATCTTAGTTTTAATAAGCAACCACATGCCACATCTTCAATATCTACTTTATTTGTGGCTACTGGGGTAAATTCCTCTCTATCATGGTATGGTACATGAGCAGCAGTATTCACTGTAATTGGTTCAGTGCTAGTGATAGTAAATTCCATAGGCTCTTCTCCATCCATAGTATTGGAGCTAGGTTCAGGTGTAAAAGGTGTACTTTCATCTTTATGTAAGGCTGAATATTCATTTGCATGAACTTTTCGCACATGTTTATAAAATGTTGTCATGTTGTGAAATATTTGTTCACATTTGTTGATACCACACTGGAATGATAGACCAGCTACATGTGAATGAGATGCTCTAATATGGCTGACCAACGTAGATTGCAATACATAGCTTTACCTAATGTGCACTTCCAAGAATTCCGAAGCTGAAGACAAGCCATAGTGACAGTATTCACATACTTAAACTAAGAAGTGGAGGAGTTGATGTTTGCACATGCCCAGTGACGTATTTGCTGAAGGCAGCTGCTTCTCAATTCGAGCACGAGGGGTAGACGCAGACAGCGTAACTTTGAAGTTGGTTTTAGCCTTGTTCTTTGTACCACAGCAGCTGAAATGGAATAAAAACAATGTAAGTTAACCCATCTATGGTTTGCCATGCTGATTTAAAATTAATGGTAATGCTTGTATAGTATTGCAGTATGCAAACACTTACACGGATGAGTGCGGTTGCTGTAATACCTTGTAGCTATGTAAATTGAAGCAAATTATGGCTCTCCTGATGCCGAGTTAGCATTTAGCGATCTCACCAGGTTTCTTTTTGTGCCCCTCTCGGTGACAATCTTACTGTCAAATATAAAGTGACTTTCAAATATAATCAGCAGCTGTTATCGATTACGATGCATGCAACGCTGATAATACAAAAAAATGATAATTCTTTTTTCTAGTAATTAAACTAGTACATGTGGTGCACACTCGTACATGTATACAGTATCAAAGGAAGACATTGAAGCACTTATTGTAGATGAGCTGTCTGAACATCTTATCGAAGAGAAGGAGTTTCCTGCAAGAGAAATTGAAACATTGGAGGGTAAGCCTGAATGACTCGAAAGAGCAACCACGTAATTAAGTATACACATGCAAGCCATCTAATAATTACGTTCGGTGATGAGGGGACGTAGCACTGTATATAGCATTAACCTAAACTGCATGGGCAGCACTAGCATTTTGCCATAGAATGTTCACTGAAGGTCACACAATGCAACTCTTAATTTCACAGATCGCAAGATAGATGGACGACATTTCTTGCAGCTGTCAAGGCAGGATATTGCAATCCTCTTTCCCGAAAGCGAGCAATTCATCTTTGGGATGCATCTATATAAATATATAGAAGTGAACATGCAATCCACTAGCTCAAAAAAATATCCCAGGCTTCTGACTCAACTAGCTCGAAACAAGGCAGCTCTAAAACAACCACACCTGCTTCTGACCCTATTAACTCAAGAAAAGCATCCCAAGGTTCTAATCCCTTAACCAGTTCAAATTCGGAGCAATCAAACAATGTCCCTGGTAACAATAACGTTAAAGCAGTTGGTCGAAAAAGATCCTTTTCTTCTCTGCCTCCCGGCTTTGCTCTGCCAAGCTATGAGCCAGACCTAGAGCAAGCAATCAAGTCCGATAGCTTTTACAATCCCTACAAGCGTGCAAAGCTACTTCGAAAATCATGTGAGGCCTTTGCTGGTTACTGCCGTGAAAATGAAATGCCGGTCACTACAGAGCTTAGGAGTCATCTAGCAACAGCTCTTGGATGGAAAATCTGCTGTAAGTTTAAACTGTACAAGTGCCTGGAGTACGTAATAAATGGTGGTTGCATTCATGCAGGATGATGGAATGAAAACACAAGTCAACAAGTGGTTTTACAACAATGGATTTCAAATCAGGGTGTCGACTGGTGCTGTTAAGAGAAGGAAAATGAATCCCGAGAGTGATGTGAATGCCAGTAGGTCTGCTGGTCCTGGTCTCAACTTACTATGCTTACCAATTGGAATTTCCAAAGAATGTGGGGGCTGTTATGACATTTCTAGCTCAACGAATGGGAAATGCTCCTTTTGAAAAAAATCCCACGACAGTCTTCACCAGAGACCAGGACCAGCAGACCTTCAGCAATTGATCTTCCTGCCATGTTGTTGGTGAGTACCTTCTTTTCACCAATGATCACCATTTGCCTGATGTTATTTTCAGTCCCCTGAATGCACAGAAATGGAGACGTATCCGTCCTTGTGAAGTCAAGACTGGCAACATCTGGCTCCTGAACAGAGAATTCAAAGAAAGTTCTGAAATTTGTGATTGTAGCTAGAATAATATTTTGTACCTCTCAGATGTACACTATATACTTCATCATATCGTTAACCTTGTCTTTGTTACAGCATTTTAGCTGTATTACTATGCTTACTAATTGGAATTTCCAAAGAATGTGGGGGCTGTTATGACATTTCTAGCTCAACGAATGGGAAATGCTCCTTTTGAAAAAAATCTGACAGTCTTCACCAATTTTATGCGAGTCATCAATCCCATTGTAGAAGAAGGCAAGGAACCAAATAATGATAAGACCAGGGGTGCTACTGATGATGACAACAGTGAACCTGAAGAGTAACAAAAAAAGCAAGTATGACTACCTCTCCTTGACTTAAGAATCAATTATTATAATAATATGTATACATAGCTTTGATTTAAGAAGGTACTGCTTGTGAGTAGCAAGCTAATTTTTATAATTAGTAGTTACTCATTGCTTTTGAACATTCTTGAACATAGCAAAACTTTCCTTAATTAAGAATTACATTCAAGGCTCACAGTACTGAAATTAAGAATGAGATGTTTACAAACAAGAAAGTATTACTTCGTACAAGAATACTATCACCATGGCACTGTAAAAAATGACGTGTGAATTTCACACAAAAATGTGTGTGACTCATTTGCCACAATAGTCACACCTACTTCATGTGTGGAATGCACACTAACGTCTGTGGTTGAATTATACACTAGCTTGCGTGGAAACAACACATCTCTTTTGTGGACAAAACATTTTGTTTGTGTGATTATTACAATGTCAGCAATGCATGTAGGAAGCATACATAAATAAAAAAGTACAGTTGTAGTGTGCGCGCAATGGTGGTTGTGTGATGATTACAAGAAATAAAAGTCTGTGAATATTATATAGCTACTTGATCAATAGTTGATCAGTGTTCAGTTAGCAGTGTTTAGGCATGATAACACAGATGAAACTATGGAGGGGACCTTGGTGGGCCATTTATTCAAAAGAAAAATCTCTAAAAAAGTATACAAGGACACCAAACCTTTGGGATACTTCATGTTAAAGACAGAAAAACCAGCTAACAAATACAATGGAGATTTCTGTCGTGGTATTTTACATAGTACCTCCTTTTCAGAAATCCAAAACACTTCCTTTACTTGACCTTCAAAGCTTTCTTTAATCACAAGTGTGGGGGCTGCCTCGTCTACGTCTGAAACTGCTGCAGTGATGGAAAGGGATTCCTGGAAAATGAAACGTGATGCCATAATAAATGAAACCTTTGCATAGAGAGAGGGGGGAAGTGAGATATGAGATAGAGTAAGAGAAAGAAAGCTAGGGTGGGGGGAGTAAGAAGGACAGAGAGAGGGGGGAGAGAAAGTGAGAGGAGAGAGTAAGAGAGACGGAGACAGGAGAATAGGAGAGAGAAAGAAAGGGCGGGCGGGAGAGAGAGGGTCTAGGGAATTACCGGGATCATTGTGAAAATTCTTTCCTGAGCAGGCTTGACCTTGTGGTCAGGAACGATAAAAGGCAGCATTGACAGGATTTTGATTGTTAATTTGGAATCTGTAAAAGACAACAAAACTCAAAGTTAGTATAATACAGATTGAATACAGTGCTTGATTACCTGATATCTCTTCCAGACCCAAAGCATCCAGCTCTTTAACCACCCTCTGCACCTTAGCTGATGTATTCTTTTTTGCCAACTGGAATATCATCTCCATTTTTTCTCTCCAAACAGTTGCAAACTCTTTCTCAACGTCAGGAACATGGATAATTCTAGCAAATTCCTGGAGAAGCTATACAGAAAAATACAAGATAATTGTGATACTGAGTATACTATGTAATGATGTATGTTGGCATATTGTTATAGCTAATTAAAAACTTGACTAACCTCATCAGGACATTTGAGAAATGGATAGTCTTCCATTATCCGTGTAAGGTGCTTGGTGTTGTTGACAATATCATGACGCCGCATTTCAAATGTTACTTTCATCAGCTCTTGGACTACTGCTTTGTTAGGATGTGCCTTGGAGTGCTCTGATTTTAGCTTCTGGTTGTGCCTAGCAAAGGAAGCAGCATCCTCTCCAGATGGAGAAGTATCCAGTTTCACCTTCTTACACTTTGGACCAGAACGTGAAGAGGTAGTACCCCGACTTTTAAAGGCAAACTCAACCTTGACATTTGCTGGCAATGTGGATTTGTCAACCTCATTTCTCCTGAATTCACGGAAGCGTGATTGTAGGGCTTTGACAATGTGGCCCTGTAAAAGGAGCGGCAGTGAAGATGTATAATTAGATGTAATGCAGATATAGATGTTGTATTACTATGAGTGGACATACAACAGTGCATAAGAAGTCACTAGGCATACTTACACGCATCTGCCACCATCAGTTATGACAGCACCCTATCACGTTATTGTTTTGCATACAAGTGTACTAAGTACTCCACTGTATACTGCATGGAGTTGGATTATACTTTCGATACTACTATCATAACTTACAGCTGGATCCAGTGGCGACTTTAAGAAGGGGTATTTTCCTGCAATTTCCTGTGCTACATTCTCGTAATCACCTTTTGTTGGGTAACGTTTGTAAAACAGCATCACATTGGCTATCCTGGTATAAAAGTGAGCTTGTTATAGTGGCTGTAAGTTCTTGAGTTTCAGCCCAACTTCAATTGCTGGAGGGTAATGGGGTGGGAAAGGGAAGGGACTAGGGATATCCCTATCTTCAGCTCCTTCCACGACCATAATAACCGACTCTTGAGGCCCACTGACGGTATTAGTGCTGTCTTGAAGTGGTAAAGTTGCCACTTCATCCTGCATGTAAATTAAAAAAAATTGTGGTTGTAATGACATTGTGCAAGTAGAGAAAACGTATATGCAATAGAATAGTTCTAGATTAAGTGTGCCAAGGTATCAAATTATTGTGAAAATTATTCTGCTACATGTGTATTACATCGTAAGTTTTTTGAAACACACCTCTCCCCAAAAAGCACCTTCAATTTAGTAGGCCTATACTTAAATTACATTGATATCTACAGAAAATTATGGTAAGCATACCTCTGGTTCTGACAAGTCTTCTCTTGGTGTTCCAGGTTCTCTTGCAAAATCATCAGACTTGAGTGTATCATTCTCATCACTTTCCAGTGAGTTCCCTTGCATCAGTGAAGTCTGTATACAGTTTTATTATTATTCAACTTTAGTTTGGTTACAGGGACATAGCCGGCTACCTAGCTAATATCAGATAGCAATTTTAATAAGTCACTAAACTATTAAACTAGCTCACTGCTGAAATTTTTTTTCAAATTCTAACACCTGCTAGCCAGCTGGCGTTGGCATTGATTGTATACTTGGCTTACCTCATCCTTTTGAACTAGTATGCTAAATTTCTCCTTGTCAGATGGATTGTAGTCGTCTTCAGCGTCTATCCACTCCATAAAGTCAGTGTTGTAGTACTGCAATGTCACGCTCGACTCGGCCAGATTGAAAGCTTCCACAGCGAGTTTCTTCAGATATCGAACATCGTCCCCTAGCTGAATAGTAACGACCCGTTTCCTCTCCTCCTTGCAAAGTAAGACTTTGATTTCCATTATTACTTCCACGTTTCTTTCTTGTGAACTTGAAATCGAAAACACAAGTACTAGGTACAGGTGGCAAAAAAATGGCGACTGTACTGCATATCGCATGCGCGCGCGTGTACGCATGTACGCGCCTTTCGATTACGTCATCTCGATGCGCGCACAATTCGAGAGGTGTGGCTTCAACTAACCTTGCACTGGCCTTGAACGTCGAGCGAACTAACCGCCACGGCCACTAGTACTTGAGATCGAGCCTGCCAGGCCACCTAGCTATGGCATTTCTCTGTTCGATATGTCACCAATTCGCCTCGCCTACATTTGGAGGAGTATTAAGACATGTTGGAAGCGTGCATGCATTTGAGTATAACTTCAGTGTCAGGTTTGGAATTTCTGGTTGTGAAGCACACTTTAAGAAGTTCTCTTCGTGGAGATCTCACATTTATCGAAAGTATAGGCAAGAGTTAGACGACAAATCGGACGATCAGCAGGCAGTCTTCTCTACCATTTGTACAGTATGTTCTCTACTTAATTCGGGCCAGGGGGTGGAGCCTGAACTTAGTCCATACGTCTGTCATCACACACCCACATGCGTTTCCGGACATCCATTATTTTCAGTACATGAGTGTGGTTTGCAAGTGATGCTTTACTACGATGATGTGGAAGTATGTAACCCATTGGGATCTGCTGCTACAGTTCATAAATTAGGTACACATACTGGTATGATTATCTCAATTCGAACCACCCTTATCCTCCATTATTTAATCGATAGGGCTCTTCTATTATACACTTGGTAATTTAGAGCCTAGGCTAAGATCACAACTTGCAGCCATCCACCTTGTTGCTGTAGTGCGTACTGAGTACATCAATGTATATGGAGTTGACGAAGTTCTCCGTCCATTTGTTGAGGATATCAAGAAGTTAGAAAGTGTAAGCTACTAAAACCGTCTGAGATATTTGGTACTCATCGAAGTTTCCACCTGTATTGTATTGGCAAGTGAATCAGTTACGGGGGTGGGGGTGTACCAACTGTGACATGCTTTGATAATAATTATTGTCTCATTCCCCCCCCCCCCCCCCCCAGTCATTCGTTATGTATGTGTGTGTGTTTTGTTGTGTGGGATGGTTTGTGGATGATAAATAATATTATACTAACTTTCGTATGTGTACGTCTTACAAGACTCAGGTGTGACATTTGTTGTCGAAGGGGAAAGGAAGCAGCTTCGAGGGACCTTGACTGTTGTATCTGCTGATAACCCTGCTGCACAGCTGGTGGGTGGATACAAGCAACTACACTCAGCAACTCGAAAATGCCGTGATTGCTTAGCCATTGGTGATGACATGCAAACAAAGGTAACACCAGTAACTAGGAATTGTGCTTTTGTTCACTAATAATAATAATTTATACAGTTTGTTTCAGAAGAGTTTACACCTCAAGATCTAACAACACAGTTATCACATCAGTTTGCTAAATGGCCGCTTACACGATCATTATGCTACTGTGTATGGATTAAAGCGGGAGTCTGTTTTGAATTCCCTTCGCTACTTCCACACGACATCTGACATTCCACCTGATATCATGCACGATGTATTGGAGGGAGCTCTTCAGCTTGAATGAAGTGTCTTCTTGAAGTTCTAGTCCACAAAGAGCATTACTTCACTCTAGCTATGTTGAATGAACGCATAAGCAGTTTTCCATATGGATCAGATGTTACGGACCATCCAAAACCAATACCCTCAGGGTTTAGTACCTCCGTTTCAGCTAATGGAATTAAACAGTGCGGTAAATTAATAATTGTATACCTTGATCATTTCATTCACTATGCTTTTACAAGTACATGTCCAATTTTACAATGAAAACAGCATCAGAGAGTTGGACCCTTGCCAGAATGCTACCACTCCTGGTCGGAGACCTAGTTCCTGATGATGACCCTCATTGGCTGAACTTTCTTCTGCTTCTCTCCATCATTGACATTATTATGGCTCCAAAAACAAGGGCTTTGGCTGCTTACCTGCGAGAGCTGATCTTGCAACATCACACAGCTTTCAAGGAGCTATACCCAGAACACCCTATCACACCTAAGATGCACTATATAATTCACATACCACAGTGGATGATAAGGTAAGGAGACAAGCACACAATAGATAAGTGTCTCATCCCCCCCCCATGAAGCATATTACCCCAACAAGCCTTCAGTACCACTAATCATATTATGCACTATACTGTTTACAGCAAATGTAAGTAATTATTGTGTATATACAATCTGCACACAGATGTGGTCCACTCGGTCATATGTGGTGTATGAGGTGTGAAGTTAA
This sequence comes from Stappiaceae bacterium, assembly GCA_964291365.2. Lineage (GTDB taxonomy): Bacteria > Pseudomonadota > Alphaproteobacteria > Rhizobiales > Stappiaceae > JBDWFY01. The sequence continues at coordinate 89,729 of OZ219956.1, read as the reverse complement.
ACATCGGTACTTCAAACAGATAGCGAAAGTGATCGGCAATTTTAAAAACATTGCCAAAACTGTTGCTCAGCGTCATCAGCGATACATGTGCTATGTGCTCTCTAATCCATCAGATTATTTGAAGAGCGAGCAGGTTCTGGGTCCTGTGGTGTCACTTCAACTATCCTCATTAGAGTACGAAGCTGAAATAATTGCTTCTTGTCCGACTGTCAAGACTAACTCCACTATTCAAAGGTATGATAGTGCACTGCATGTACATGTATGTTTGTATGTGAGTTAGTGGTTTACATGCCCCCCCCCTTGCTATTCAATTCTAAGAGAGGCCACTGGTCATATGATTGTGTAGTGCACTTTAATTAGAATCAGGCCTATGTCCCTATACCAGGTGAAAAGCAAGGGAGGCCCTGGTCATGTGTTCAACTTAGGTTGTCATGTGTCTAGTGCACTTAACATGATGAGCAATGATATGCATGCACCTAAGTAAAGCAGATACATGTACAATGTATGTAAGTTATGAGAATATTGATTTTCTTCAATCTTCCACAGAACCAAGTGGATTGTCATCCACGGCACAAAGTACAAAGAAGATGATTTTGTACTGTGGACGTTTGAAGGTGAAGTGCCTATATTTGCAAGGATAAAAGCAATCATCCTTCCAGAACTAAGTGAACCAAAGTTTGTTGTTTTTCCTCTGGTCACTGTTGGATTTTCATCACACTTCCATGCCTATGAAGTGATTTATCGTCACTCTCTCTCCTTTGAAGTACATGTGTGTAATCAGACTGATTTTGTTGACCATAATGTACTTAGTACGTACCAACCTTGTAATTCACCGTCAACTAATTTTGTACCTTTGAAGTATTATGTTCTTAGTGAGTATGATTGATGTGTTCACTATTAATTTTCGTGGCATTTTGACTTATGATTATTCTGTTAGAAAAATTAAAGTACAAACACTTCAGATCCATTCAACATTCTGAGGAGTCTACAACGTAACTTAATATTATCATGGCTGAGTACAGGTAGCTACTTAATTTCGCTACAAAATTACCTCTCACAACAAATACTCCAATCTCCACACACATAGCTACTCTGTCGCAAGCACACATCAGTTGTGTGAAGACTACACATAATAACATGATGTGTCATAGGCACACTCGGGTTGTGTGAAATTTACGTATCACATGTGAGCACAACACACAAATAGTTGGGTGTGAACAAACCATCTAGTGTGTACAACCAAAAAATGTGAGAATCACACCATGGTTGTGTGGATTACACACCTAATTTTTTGCAGTGCACTCTTGTAATTCTGGCGATTAGTACAGGTTTCTGTAAGACACATTGATACTTACATCAAGTAGTAAGACAGTCACAAATAATAAAGCTTACTTTCTAAAGAATACTAGCACTGCACATACAATGCTTGCAATTAGCACAGATTTCTTGCTGTAAAATATTTTGATACTTACATCAAGTAATAATGGCCTGTATCAGGTCACACAATCTTTTAAGATATTGCTATTATCAAGAATATCCATCCTTTTTTAAATATTGAAACCACCAATTATTAGAAGATAATAGGCTTGTATCAGGTAGCAGATATTTTTCTTACCAAAAGTATTTTTTTCTTATAAATGGAAGAAAATTTTTTCCTGTGTAGATTTTGAATTTTGTTTGAGCTTCATCGAATAGCCGAAACGTTACGATCGCTAAATAGGCTAAAGAACCACCCTCCCCCCCGACTGACCTTACCTCTCCAAGGTACAACCATAATTGTTGATGATAGATCGCCAAAGCGAGCGAACATGGATATGAGAGCCAAAGGTGCACACGCAGTTCGGTATAGGTCGTCAATTGTTAGTGGTTCATCGATGATACCTACAGAACAGCGCATGCGCTGTAGACTTAAGACATTTAGCCCAAAGGTTAGGAAAATCAACCAACCAGTTGGCTGACTATATTAGCAACTGGCTATGGTCACTCCCTACATATTAAATGTTGTTTGAACTTCATAACGATCTCGTATAGCCTAGATAACGAGTACCGTTGTCGCCCGTATTGGGACCACTTTTTACGGACTATTTCACTGAGTCCACTATTAGATACGTGCTGAGTCTGTCTAGTTATCCGTTTCATCCACAATTGTCCGTTATGTGACACATTCTCTACGATCTGTCCGTCCGATCGGACAGCCCTTAGAATTATAAGCCTATGAATTCCGAGACCGTAGTCAATTTTCAGCTAATTAAATATTCATAGCCTTATAACGGCTTTATGATAGAAACTTACAGTTTGCTAATAAAGATTATACCACAATGACATCCGCTCTTTCCAATGGGCACCCTCACAGCTAGACCCAGGGCGGCTATATATGCCGCGTTTCTCGATTTAGTCGACCATCTCCAGCTGCTCCGTGTAACCTCGAGCGCTTGATACACAAACAACTGCTCGTGGTACAAAAATAGCTTAGCCTACGGATATAAACTCTATGCTAAAGGCTAACTACATCCTATCGCTATAAACTCATGATAACCTAGCTACCTCAGTCACGATGTTTTGTAACCTACTAGCCACTCGTTTTTAGACAAAGCTCACTGTCAGCCATTGGCCACACCCCCATATACGTTACAATAATTTCCGTTCACCTCCGCTATACATACATAACGCGCGCCCCAGGCCTTAATGTGCCTGAGGTTCATAGTAGCCATAAACTGTTTCTATAATAACAAATAAAAATTGATGCACATAACAATCTACATACCAAGTCTTTATACAGTGAGAGGGACATTTATCAATGTTAGACACTTGTGGTACAGAGGACTGTGTTCCAAATAATTCCCCATAGCCACTAATCTGTAGGATAGTCCCCTATGTGCTTGCTACATGTACATCTCAATTGCTCACTAGGACACACAACAAGCGAGGTTTCACATGTACACAAGCCTATTGCTCATACACTCTCATACTCTTTCAGCTTAAATATGTGCCATCTTGACAGCAGGCTAGTCATAGATGCTCGGTACATTCCAATCACTCGCTCAGATACACAAGCAGAAGAATCACATGTACACACGCACATTACTCACAAACTCATACTCTAGATCTGCAATCTTAGATGAGTCTTACTGCTGAAAAATGTGCCATCTTAACGGTAGGCTAGTCCTTAATACTCGGTACATTAAACTCGCCCGCTCTAATACACAACAAGCTGAAGTTTCACATGTACACACGTACATTACTCACACACTTTTATGCTCTTAAAGCTTAAAGATGTGCCATTTTGGCTTTTTATCAGCAGGTTAGTCCTAAATGCTCGGTACATGCACATTCCAAATGCTCGCTCTAATACTAAACAAGCTGAAATTTTACAAGAATGCATGTAGATTACTCACACACTCTTATGCTCATTCAGCTTAAAGATGAGCCATCTTAGCTGAGTCTTACTGTTGAAAGATGTGCTATCTTAAGAGCAGGCTAGTCCTAAATGCTCAGTACATTCGAATCTTAGCTAAGTCTTACTGTTGAAAGGTGTGCCATCTTAACAGCAGGCTAGTCCTAAATGCTAAGCACATGTACATTCCAATCACTGGCTCTGATACACAACAGGCTAAAATTTAACATGTACGCACGTACATTACTCACACACTCTCACACTCATTAAGCTTAAAAATGCGCCATCTTAGCTGAGTCTAACTGTTTAAAGATGTGCCATCTTAAGAGCAGGCTAGTCATCAACGCTCAGTACATGTACATTCCAATAGCTCGCTCTTATACACAACAGGCTGAAATTACACATGTACGTACATACAATACTCATGCTCTTTCAGCTTAAAGATGTGCTACCTTAGCTGAATCTCACTGTTAAAAGATGTGCCATCTTAACAGCAGGCTAGTCCTAAATGCTCAGTACATTCCAATCTCTCGCTCTGACACACAACATGCTCAACTTTCACACATACCCACGTACATTACTCACACATGCTTATGCTCATTCAGCTTAAAGATGTGCCATCTTAGCTGAGTCTTACTGTTGAAAGATGTGCCATCTTAACAGGAAGTCCTAACTACTCAGTGCAATCCGATCTCTCACTCTGATACACAACATGCTGAAGTTTCACTTGTACGCACGTACAATACTCACACTAGCTTATGCTCATTCACATTAAAGATGTGCCACATTAGCTGAGTCTTACTGTTGAAATATGTGCCATCTTCATAGCAAGCTAGTCCTTATTGCTTGGTACATGTACATTCCAATCGCTCGCTATGATACACAACAAGCTGATGTACATTACTCACACATCCTTATGCTTAAAGATGTGCCATCTTAGCTGAGTCTTACAGTTGAAAGATGTGCCATCTTAACAGCAGGCTAGTATTAGATGCTCGGTACATTCCAATCACTCGCTCTGATACACAAGCTGAAGTTTCACATGTACACACGCACATTACTCATGCTCTTTAAGCTTTAAGATGTGCCATCTTAGCTGAGTCTTACTGTTGAAAGATGTGTCATCTTAACAGCAGCCTGGTCCTAGATGCTTGGTACATTTCAATCACTCGCTCCGATACACAAGTTGAAGTTTCACACGTATGCATGTACATTACTCATACACTCTTATGCTCTTTCAGCTTAAAGATGTGCCACCTTAGCAGAGTCTTACTGCTGAAAGATGTGCCATCTTAACAGCAGGCTAGTCCTAAATGCTCGGTACATTGCAATCTTAGCTGAGTCTTACTGTTGAAATATGTGCCATCTTAACAGCAGGCTAGTCCTAAATGCTAAGTACATGTATATTCCAATCACTCGCTCTGATACACAAAAGGCTGAAAATTTACATGTATGCACATACATTAATCACACTCTTATGCTCATTCAGCTTAAAGATGTGCCATCTTAGCTCAGTCTAATTGTTTAACCGATTAGTGCCGGAATTTACGCGCGCATGCGCGCTGACGGGACGGAATTAATTTTATGGGCGGAGAGAAAATTTGACATCACGGAAGTCTGGAGGTCATATCGCCTAAACGATCGACCTTTTGTATTAGCAACACGCGTTTTTCAAAGAGATGGTTGCCTAAGCTACCCGTTGATACTAAGAACGCCAGCCGATCTTGTGAATCAAAGGGATCTTGAGGGACAAAAGCCAAGCGGTAAGTGAATTCGTAAGATAAGGGGGGTAGGAAGGGGAATAAACTTGAAATATCAGTCCCCAGCTGACTCAGCGTGTACTGACAGCGTAGCTCATTGCTCTGTCTCCTTCAGTTGTCCATGATATAAGCGACTGAGCGAGCAAAAGCTTTAGATCTTTCCCGTACTTTGTAGGACTTTCCTGATCGTTGATAGTACACGCTGGCCACTGGATACGTAGAAAGCGCTAGCTAATGATCGTGCATGCCGAGTGTCTGTTTGACTTGTCCTGCCTTATTGAAGCTTTGTACGTACAAGTCTAGGTTATAGTTTCTATTTAACTGTGTTTCAAGCCTTACAATGTGGCTACCTTAGGTCTGTGTGCCTACAGTAGTACGATAACTAATGATCTTCCTTTATAAACTCTTCTCTTTCATTTACAAAAGGTCTGCTCGATGAATGTCACATTTAAAACTTGCCTGGCATTTTCATAACCAACGTAAGTTTGCCTTATGTATTGTGTATAACATTATATGTATGCTTGTGAGTGTGTGTGTGTCACAGTGTGTGCGTATGTTTAGTGTTTGTGCATGGCGTGTGTGTGCGTGTGCGAGTATATATGTATACGTACGTATGTTTAGTATTTGTGGATGGTGTGTGTGTGCGTGTGCGAGTGTATATATATACATACGTATGTTTAGTGTTTGTGTATGGTGTGTATGTATGTACGCGAGTGTGTATATGTGTGTACGTACGTTTTTTGTTCGTGTATGTGTGTGTGTATGCGTGTATATTTTTTTGCATGTGCATACATGTATATATGTACTATGCAAGTGTGTGTTCGTGAGTGTGTGTACTTGCGAGGGTATGTGTGTACACACATAATTTGTGCACTTGAACTATAATATTATAGGTACACAACATAATATTACATGTATACAAAATTAAAGGTTGTGTACATATGCCTTTTCTCCTTTTATGGACTAATATTAGTTATCTTATCACATGATATTGTGTACTGTCTCACCTCCAATCATGACACTATTTTACACACACCACAGGTCCAAATTGCTTGACCAGGCTACCACATGCACACACACATACACACACACACACACACACACACACACACACACACACACACACACACTTGCACACACATACACTATACACCAAGTGATGATCTTTTGGATGGTAAGTCATTTATATACTACTCGCATGTGCACGTGTAGTTGCAACAATATTCATGCACATAATAATACATGTACATAACGTCACACATGCACACCCCCTGTGTATAGTGTTTGTGAATGATTGTGTGTGAGTGTATGTACGTTAAGTTTAGTGTTTGTGTATGGTGTGTGTACGCATGTTTTTTGTTCATGTATGTAGGTTTGTTGTTAGTGCATGGTTGTGTGTGTATGCACGTATGTATTATGACACTATTTTACACACACCAGAGGTCCAAATTGCTTGGCCAGGCTACAACATATTATGCACACACACACCACTGTATGCGTGTATGAAAGTCACTTATGAAATACTTGCATGTGTAGTTGCACACAGTATTCATGCACACATACATGTACACACACTTTGCATACATGCACACACCCTTCACATAATACATTCTCAGTAAAGGGTACTCTTGTGTACCCATTGCAACAGTTATTGGGCTTGAATACATGTATTTACATATTATGTAGGCGTGTATGCCACTGCAGAAAACAATCATCTGGATCTCCCGAGTGACACAGCCATGCAGAGCACTCTCGACAAAACCAGCTCGTGTTCATGCGACTGTGCTTGGTCTTTCTGCAGTGAGCACAATTGCCTCTCTTCCTCTTAGGGGGGCAGCTGTCGTCATCGACCTTCACTGGAAAGTGTCGAAGAGGAAGGGAGCGGATGGAGGAGGACGAAGTACGTCCACATCTGCGACGACTACAATAGTCACCGATCAGTTCGGATGCCAACTCAAGCCGAAAGTCCTTGATGGTCATCTTGGAGCCTTTGCTTGTGTGGTTCTTCATCAGGATGAACGCATTCGTGATGGCTACATCAAGTAAGAAGTAAAAAATATACTTATAAAACTTTCGGCTCTTGGTACGACAGCGGTAGTATCCCCGTAATTGATCTCCTCTGTCTACTCCTCCCATGTAGGTGTTGTAGAGAATGATGGATTGGGGGCATGGCACTGGGATGCGTGAACCATCTTGTGTACCACGGAGCACTGTTCCGGTGTCGTCTGGCTGACAGTTGGTAGCCATAACAGTGACTGTCCTGCGATCCAGCCAAGCTGAAGCGGACAACTTCCCCTTCTGAACAGTGACAGATTGACCCCTGTATGTTGTAAATTATTATGTAGTAACATTATCCATTATCATTAATTTTTGCTTTACCTTTCTTTCATGTTGACCCTCTTCAGTTCCTCTGGAAAACCCCGACGATCCTTCCTCGCTGTCCCACATGCATACACTCCATCCTTCTCCAAGTCCATCAACAGTTCTGCGCTCGTGAAGAAGTTGTCAAAGTAGACATGGTGAAACTTCCCTTTCAGTGGCTCAGTGAGGGTCTTCACGACACGAGCTCCCAAACTTTTCTCGGGTGATGTTCCTTTGCCGCAGTAGACATCAAATTTGGAGAAGTATCCCGTCTGGCTGTCTCCTAGCACCCACACCTTTATACCACGCTTGACGGGCTTCTTGGGCATATATTGCTTCAGCGACGACCTGCCCTGGAACTTAATCATCGCCTCATCAACTGCTACTTCTTTGTGAGGATCGTATGCCTCCGCAAACTTGGTCGAAAGGTGGTCAATGATGGGGCGAACTTTCCCTAGGCGATCGTGTCCTGGAGAGCCACGTGGTTGGAGGGTGCTGTTATCCACAAAGTGGATATATCTCGAGATCTCCAAAAAGCGGTCTCGTGGTATCCGCTCTGCAATGGGACTATAGTGGAGGTACTCGTTCTTCCAGTAGTCCTTGATTGCTGGGAGCTGGTTTATGCCCATGAGAATGGAGAACCCCAGAAAGGCCTTCATCTCTTCTACGGTGATCTTCGTCCACTTGGCGAACTTCTCACTTCCCATGACATCCTCGGCATACCTATTACTCTCAGTCACCATCAGCATCATCAACTCATCAGTGAAGAAGATTTCGAAGACCTCTCTGGGGGACTCTGGGATGGCTGTTGTTGGACCTACTGGTGAGTTGAATGACTTCACCTCCACTGGTTTCAGTGTTGTAGTCCACACTGCAGGTTGCGATGGAGAACCAGATGGTGAAGTAGGTGGAGATGATTGTGGCGAACTTTGGGGTGAGGGTTGAGGCAATGGAGAGAGTGGAGGCGGCAGTGGTGAAGCTACTGACAGTGTAAGGGGGGAGTTTGGTGGTGCTTGGTCAAGGTCAGCATCATCTTCATCGAGCTCCAAATCAGAAAACTCGTCATCGGAGCCTTCCATGACCGGTTCATCAGGGTCATCATAGTCCTGGTCATCATCCACATCCTCCAACACAGCTTCCAGCACTTTCTCAGCAGTGTACAGCCTCTTAGTCATCGTTTAGCGCTTCTAGAGTTAGTTTATAGGTACGTAGTTAGCGTTTTTGCATGGTAGTATTGTAGCGTACATAGCGTAGGCGTTAGCGTGTATAGCTGTATGTATTGTTATTTTTGATACAAATTTGTGGAATAATCTTCTATGAATAGTACTACAGTTTACTACAGTAATACTTACCTCGACTATCGTGGTTTGTCGTCGGTGGAAAGATCGTCGCCGCCCAGTCCTCTTTAGCGAGATATCGTCGATAGAGTATAGCGCTATGCAGCTGACGCATTTTTGCGTCTCCCGCCCTTAACGGCATGCGCGCGCATGACGCAATAACGTGTCTCTCGGCACTAATTGGTTAAAGATATGCCATCTTAACAGCAGGCTAGTCCTAAATGCGCAGTACGTACGTAATACTTATATACACTTATGCCCATTCAGCTTAAAGATGTGCCATCTTAGCTGAGTCTTACTGTTGAAATATGTGCCATCTTAACAGCAGGCTAGTCCAAAATGCTCGGTACATTCCAGTCGCGCACTCTTATACACAACAAGCTGAAGTTTTAGATGTATACATGCACATTACTCACACACTCTTATACTCATTCAGTTTAATGGTGTGCTATCTTAGCCAAGTCTTACTGCTGAAAGATGTGCCATCTTAACAGTAGGCGAGTACTAAATGCTCGGTACATTCGAATTGCTCGCACTGATACACAACAAATTGAAGTTTTATACGTACGCACTTACATTACTCACACACTATTATGCTCGTTCAGCTTAAAGGTGTGCCATCATGGCTGAGTCTTACTGCTGAAAGATTTGCTATCTTAACAGCAGGAGAGTCCTAAATGCTCGGTACTTTCCAATTGCTCTCAATGATACACAACAAGCTGAAATTTTATACGTACGCACATACATTACCCACACACTACTATGCTCATTCAGCTTTAAAGGTGTGCCATCATAGCTGAGTCTTACTGCTGAAAGATTGGCCATCTTAACAGCAGGCGATTCCTAAATGCTCGGTACATACCAATTGCTTGCTCTGATAGACAACTAACTGAAGTTTCATATGTACACACGTACATTACTCACACACTCTTATTTATGCTCATTCAGCTTAAAGGTATGCCATCATAGCTGAGTGTTTTTGTTGAAAGATGTGCCATCTTAACAGTAGGCTAATCCAAAATGCTCTGTACATTCCAATCACTCGCTCTGATACACAACAAGCTGAAGTTTCACACGTATGCACGTTCATTACTCACACACTCTTATGCTCATTGTGCTTTAAGATGTGCCGTCGTAGCTGAGAGCTGAGTCTTACGGTTGAAAGATGTGCCATCTTAACTGCAAGTAAGTCCTAAATGCTTGGTACATTCCAAACGCTCGCTCCGATACACAACAAGCTGAACTTTCACATATATGCAGGTATATTACTCACACAGTATTATGCTCATTCAGCTAAGAGATGTGCCATTTTAACTGAGTCTTACTAATACACAACAAGCTGAAGTTTCACACGTGCCATCTTAACTGAAGATTAGTCCTAAATGCTCAGCATATTTCAATCCCTCACTCTGATACACAAGCTGAAGTTTCACATGCCATCTTTAGAAAAGGCTAATCCAAAATGATCGGTACATTCCAATCGCACACTCTCATACACAACAAGCTGAATTTTCACGTGAATGCACACACATTAATCACACACTCTTATGCTCATTCAGCTTAAAGAAGTGCCATCTTAGCTAAGTCTTACTGTTGAAAGATGTGCCATCTTAACAGTAGGTGTGTTCTAAATGCTCGGTACATTCCAATTGTTCGCTTTGATACACAAGCTGAAGTTTCATACATATGCAGGTACATTACTCACACACTATTATGCTCATTCAGCTTAAAGGTGTGCCATCATAGTTGAGTCTTACCGTTGAAAGATGTGCTATCTTAACAACAGGCTAGTCCTTAATGCTCGGTACACTCCAATTGCTCGCTCTGATACACAATAAGCTGAAGTTTCACATGTACGCACGTACATTACTCACACACTCTTATGCTCATTCACATTAAAGATACGCCATCTAAGCTGGGTCCTACTGTTGAAAGATGTGCCATCTTAACAGCAGGCTAGTCCTATTAGCTTGGAACATTCCAATCGCTCACTCTGATACACAACGGGCTGAAGTTTCACATGTACACACATTGATTACTCACAAATTCTTATACTCATTCAGTTTACAGATGTGACATCATAGCCGTATTGAAAAATGTGCCATCTTAACAGCAGGCTAGTCATAGATGCTCGGTACATTCATATCGCTCGCTCTGATACACAAAAAGCTCAAGTTTTACATGTACACATGCACATTACTCACACACTCTTATGCTCATTCAGCTTAAAGATGTGCCATCTTATTTGAGTCTTACTGTTGAAAGATGTGCAATCTTTATAGCGCGCAAGTATTAAATGATCGGTACATTCCAATTGCTTGCTCTGATACACAACAAGCTGAAGTTTCACATGTATGCACGTACATTACTCAAACACTCTTATGCTCATTCAGCTTAAAGGTGTGCCATCGTAGCTGAGTCTTACACTTGAAAGATGTGCTATCTTAACAGCAGGCTAGTCCTTAATGCTCGGTACATTCCAATTGCTCGCTCTGAAACACAACAAACTGAAGTTTCACATGTACACACGCACATTACTCACACACTCCTATGCTCTTTCAGCTTAAAGATGTGCCATCTTAGCCGAGTCTTACTATTGAAAGATGAGCCATCTCAACAGTAGGCTATGCATCTAAATGCTCGGTACATTTAATCTTCTCACTCTAACACACAACTAGCTAAAGTTTCACATGTACACACACAAATTATTCACACACTCTTATACCTTTTCAGCTTAAGGTGTGCCATATTAGCTGAGTCTTACTGTCGAAAGATGTGCCATCTTAACAGCAAACTAGTCACATAAATGCTTGGTACAGTCCAATCACTTGTTCTGATACACAACAAGCTGACATACACACGCACATTATTCTCACATGCTTATACCCTTTCAGCTTAAAGATGTGCCATGTTAGCTGAGTTTTACAGTTGAAATATGTGCCATCTAGACAGCAGGCTAGTCCTAAATGCTCAGTACATTCCAATCGCTCACTCTGATACACAACAATCTGAAGTTTCACGTGTACACACATACATTACACACAAACTCTTATGCTCATTCAGTTTAAAGATGTGCCATCTTAGCCGGGTCTGCCATCTTAACAACAGGCTAGTCCTAGATACTCGATACATTCAAATCGCTCGCTCTGGTACACAATAAGCTCAAGTTTCACATGTACACATGCACATAACTCACACACTGTTATGCTCATTCAGCTTAAAGATGTGCCATCTTAGTTGAGTCTTACTATTGAAAGATGTGCCACCTTAACTGCGCGCGAGTCCTAAATGCTCAGTACATTCCAATTGCTCGCTCTGATACACAACAAGCTGAAGTTTCACATGTACGCACGTACATTACTCACACACTCTTATGCTCATTCAGCTTAAAGATATGCCATCTTAGCTGGGTCCTACAGTTGAATGATGCGCCATCTTAGCAGCAGGCTAGTCCTGTATGCTTGGTACATTGCAATCGCTCACTCTGATACACAACAAGCTGAAGTTTCACATGTACGCACGTACATTACTCACAAAATCGCTCGCTCTGGTACACAATAAGCTCAAGTTTCACATGTACACATGCACATAACTCACACACTCTTATGCTCATTCAGCTTAAAGATGTGCCATCTTAGTTGAGTCTTACTGCTGAAAGATTGCCATCTTAACAGCCCGCGAGTCCTAAATGCTCAGTACATTCCAATTGCTCGCTCTGATACACAACAAGCTGAAGTTTCATATGTATGCACGTACATTACTCACACACACTTATGCTCATTCAGCTTAAAGATGTGCCATCATTGCCGAGTCTTACTATTGAAAGATGTGCTATCTTAGCAGCATGGTTGACCAAGATGCTCAGTACATTCAAATCGCTCACTCTAATACACAAAAAGCTCAAGTTTCATAATATTATGTACACACACATTACTCACACACTCATATGCTCATTCAGCTTAAAGATATGCCATCTTAGTTGAGTCTTACGGCTGAAAGATTGGCATCTTAACAGAAAACGAGTCCTAAATGCTCGGTACATTCCAATTGCTCGCTCTGATACACAACAAGCTGAACTTTCATATGTAGGCATGTACATCACTCACACACACTTCTGCTCATTCAGCTTAGAGATGTGCCATCATAGCTGAGTCTTACTATTGAAAGATGTTCTATCTTAGCAGCAGGCTAGTCCTTAATGCTTGGTACATTCCAATTGCTCGCTCTGATACGCAACAAGCTGAAGTTTCACATGTACACACGCACATTATTCACACACTCTTATACTCTTTCACCTAAAAGATGTGCCATCTTAGGTGAGTATTACTGTTGAAAAATGTGCAATCTTAACAGCAGGCTAGTCACCTAAATGCTCGGTATATTTGAATTGCTCACTGTAACACACAACAAGCTGAAATTTCACATGAACACACACACATTAGTCACACACCCTTATACCCTTTCAGCTTAGGGATGTGCCATCTTAGCTGAGTCTTACTGTTGAAAGATGTGCCAACTTAACAGTAGGCTAGTCCAAAATGCTCTGTACATTCCAATCACTCGCTCTGATACACAACAACCTGAAGGTTCACACGTATGCACGTTCATTATTCACACACTCTTATGCTCATTGTGCTTAAAGATGTGCCGTCTTAGCTGAGAGCTGAGTCTTACTGTTGAAAGATGCGCCATCTTAACAGCAAGCAAGTCCGAAATGCTTGGTACATTCCAAACGCTCGCTCCGAAACACAACAAGCTGAACTTTCACATATATGCAGGTATATTACTCACACACTATTATGCTCATTCAGCTAAGAGATGTGCCATTTTAACTGAGTCTTACTAATACACAACATGCTGAAGTTTCACACATGTGCCATCTTAACTGAAGGTTGGTCCTAAATGCTCAGCACATTTCAATCCCTCACTCTGATACACAAGCTGAAGTTTCACATGTGAGCATGAAAATTACTCACACACTCTTATGCTCTTTCAGCTTTAAGATGAGCCATCTTAGCTGAATCTCACTGTTGAAAGATGTGCCGTCTTAATAGCAGGCTAGTCCTAGTTGCTCAGTACATTTCAATCGCTCGCTCTGACGCATAACAAGCTGGTTTCACATGTACGCATGTACATTACTCACACACTCTTATGCTCATTAAGCTAAAAGATGTGCCAACTTAGCGGACACTTACAGTTGAAAGATGTACCAACTTAACAGCAGGCTAGTCTTTAATACTCAGTACGTTCCAAATGCCCGCTCTGATACGCAACAAGTTGAAGTTTCACATGTACACACGCACATTACTCACACACTCCTATGCTCTTTCAGCTTAAAGATGTGCCATCTTAGCCGAGTCTTACTATTGAAAGATGAGCCATCTCAACAGTAGGCTATGCACCTAAATGCTCGGTACATTTAATCTTCTCACTCTAACACACAACCAGCTAAAGTTTCACATGTACACACACAAACTACTCACACATTCTTATACCTTTTCAGCTTAAGGTGTGCCATATTAGCTGAGTCTTACTGTCGAAAGATGTGCCATCTTAACAGCAAGCTAGTCACATAAATGCTTGGTACAGTCCAATCACTTGTTCTGATACACAACAAGCTGATATACACACGCACATTATTCTCACACGCTTATACCCTTTCAGCTTAATGATGTGCCATGTTAGCTGAGTCTTACAGTTGAAATATGTGCCATCTAGACAGCAGGCTAGTCCTAAATGCTCAGTACCTTCCAATCGCTCACTCTGATACACAACAAGCTGAAGTTTCACATGTACACACATACATTACACACAAACTCTTATGCTCATTCAGTTTAAAGATGTGCCATCTTAGCCGGGTCTGCCATCTTAACAGCAGGCTAGTCCTAGATACTCAATACATTCAAATCGCTCGCTCTGGTACACAATAAGCTCAAGTTTCACATGTACACATGCACATAACTCACACACTGTTATGCTCATTCAGCTTAAAAATGTGCCATCTTAGTTGAGTCTTACTATTGAAAGATGTGCCACCTTAACTGCGCGCGAGTCCTAAATGCTCAGTACATTCCAATTGCTCGCTCTGATACACAACAAGCTGAAGTTTCATATGTACGCACATACAATACTCACAAACTCTTATGCTCATTCAGTTTAAAGATGTGCCTTCTTAGGCGGGTCTGCCATCTTAACAGCAGGCTAGTCCTTAAAGCTCGGTAGAATCCAATTGCTCGCTCTGATACGCAACAAGCTGAAGTTTCACATGTACACACACACATTACTTCCACACTCTTATACTCTTTTAGCTTAAAGATGTGCCATCCTAGGTGTGAAATACTGTTGAAAGATGTGCAATCTTAATAGCAGGCTAGTCACCTAAATACTCGGTACATATGAATTGCTCACTGTAACACACAACAAGGTGAAATTTCACATGTACACACACACATTACTCACACACTCTTATACCCTCCAGCTTAGGGATGTGCCATCTTAGCTGAGTCTTGCTGTTGATAGATGTGCCATCTTAAGAGCAGGCTAATCCAAAATGATCGGTACATTCCAATCGCACACTCTCATACACAACAAGCTGAATTTTCACGTGAATGCACACACATTAATCACACACTCTTATGCTCATTCAGCTTAAAGAAGTGCCATCTTAGCCAAGTCTTACTGTTCAAAGATGTGCCATCTTAACAGTAGGTGTGTTCTAAATGCTCGGTACATTCCAATTGTTCGCTCTGATACACAAGATGAAGTTTCATACATACGCACGTACATTACTCACACACTTATATGCTCATTCAGCTTAAAGGTGTGCTATCATAGTTGAGTCTTACTGTTGAAAAAGTGCTATCTTAACAACAGGCTAGTCCTTAATGCTCGGTACACTCCAATTGCTCGCTCTGACACACAACAAACTGAAGTTTCACATGTACGCACGTACATTACTCACACACTCTTATGCTCATTCAGCTTAAAGATATGCCATCTTAGCTGGGTCCTACAGTTGAATGATGCGCCATCTTAACAGCAGGCTAGTCCTGTATGCTTGGTACATTGCAATCGCTCACTCTGATACACAACAAGCTGAAGTTTCACATGTACGCACGTACATTACTCACAAAATCTTATGCTCATTCAGTTTAAAGATGTGCCATCTTAGCCGAGTCTAACTGTTGGAAAATGTGCCATCTTAAGAGCAGGCTTGTCCAAAATGCTCAGTACATTCAAATCGCTCGCACAAAAAGCTCAAGTTTCACATGTACACATGTACATTAGTCACACACTCTTATGCTCATTCAGCTTAAAGATGTGCCATCTTAGTTGAGTCTTACTGCTGAAAGATTGCCATCTTAACAGCCCGCGAGTCCTAAATGCTCGGTACATTCCAACTGCTCGCTCTGATACACAACAAGCGGAAGTTTCATATGTATGCACGTACATTACACACACTTATGCTCATTCAGCTTAAAGATGTGCCATCATAGCTGAGTCTTACTATTGAAAGATGTGCTATCTTAGCAGCATGGTTGACCAAGATGCTCAGTACATTCAAATCGCTTGCTCTGATACACAAAAAGCTCAAGTTTCATAATAGTAATATTATTATGTACACACACATTACTCACACTCTTATGCTCATTCAGCTTAAAGATGTGCCATCTTAGTTGAGTCTTACGGCTAAAAGATTGGAATCTTAACAGAAAATGAGTCCTAAATGATCGGTACATTCCAATTGCTCGCTCTGATACACAACAAGCTGAACTTTCATATGTAGGCACGTACATCACTCACACACACTTATGCTCATTCAGCTTAAAGATGTGCCATCATAGCTGAGTCTTACTATTGAAAGATGTTCTATCTTAGCAGCAGGCTAGTCCTTAATGCTTGGTACATTCCAATTGCTCGCTCTGATACGCAACAAGCTGAAGTTTTACATGTACACACGCACATTATTCACACACTCTTATACTCTTTCACCTTAAAGATGTGCCATCTTAGGTGAGCATTACTGTTGAAAGATGTGCAATCTTAACAGCAGGCTAGTGACCTAAATGCTTGGTATACTTGAATTGCTCACTGTAACACACAACAAGCTGAAATTTCACATGAACACACACACATTAGTCACACACCCTTATACCCTTTCAGCTTAGGGATGTGCCATCTTAATGAGTCTTACCGTTGAAAGATGTGCCAACTTAACAGCAGGCTGGTCCTAAATGCCGGTATATTCCAATAGCTCACACTAACACACAACAAGCTTGTTTCACATGTACGCACCTACATTACTCACACACTTTTATGCTCATTCAGCTTAAAGATGTGCCAACTTAGCGGACACTTACAGTTGAAAGATGTACCAACTTAACAGCAGGCTAGTCTTTAATACTCGGTAGGTTCCAAATGCCCGCTATGATACTCAACAAGCTAAAGTTTCACATGTACACACGCACATTACTCACACACTCTTATGCTCTTTCAGCTTAAAGATGTGCCATCTTAGCTAAGTCTTACTATTGAAAGATGAGCCATCTCAACAGCAGGCTATGCACCTAAATGCTCGGTACATTTGATCTTTTCACTCTAATACACAACCAGCAGAAGTTTCACATGTACACACACACAATACTCACACACTCTTATACCAATTCAGCTTAAAGATGTTCCATATTAGCTGAGTCTTACTATTGAAAGATGCGCCATCTTAACAGCAGGCTAGTCACATAAATGTTTGGTACATTCCAATCACTTTCTCTGATACACATCAAGCTCATACACACACGCATATTACTCTCACACACTTATACCCTCTCAGCTTAAAGATGTGCCATGTGGCTGAGGCTTACAGTTGAAATAAATGCCACCTAAACAGCAGGCTAGTCCTAAATGCTCGGTACATTCAAATCGCTCGCTCTGATACACAACAAGCTGAAGTTTCACATGTACACACGTACATTACTCACACACTATTATGCTCATTCAGCTTAAAGGTGTGCCATCATAGTTGAGTCTTACTGTTGAAAGATGTGCTATCTTAACAACAGGCTAGTCCTCGCTCTGATACACAACAAGCTGAAGTTTCATACATACGCAGGTACATTACTCACACACTATTATGCTCATTCAACTTAAAGGTGTGCCATCATAATTGAGTCTTACTGTTGAAAGTTGTGCTACCTTAACAACAGGCTAGTCCTTAATGCTCGGTACACTTCAATTGCTCGCTCTGATACGCAACATAATGAAGTTTCACGTTTACACACACACATTACTCACACACTCTTCAGCTTAGGGATGTGCCATCTGAGCTGAGTCTTACTGTTGAAAGATGTGCCATCTTAACAGCAGGCTAGTCGAAATGCTCAGTACATTCCAAACGCTTGCTCTGATACACAACAAGCTGAATTTTCACATGTATGCACTCACATTACTCACATACTCTTGTGCTCATTAAACTTAAAGATGTGCCATCTTAACAGTAGGCAAGTCCTAAATGTTCGGTACATCCAATTGCTCGCACTGATACACAACAAGCTGAAGTTTTATACGTACGCATGTACATTACTCACACAAGCTTATGCTCATTCAGCTTAAAGATGTGCCATCATAGTTGAGTCTTACTGTTGAAAGATGCGCCATCATCGTAGCAGGCTAGTCTTTATTGCTCGGTACATGTACATTCCAATCGCTCACTCGAATACACAATAAGCTGAAGTTTCACATGTACACACACACATTACTCACACATACTTATGCTCTTTCAGCTTAAAGATGTGCCATCTTAGTTGAGTCTTACCATTGAAAGATGTGTCACCTTAACAGCATGCGAGTCCTAAATGCTCTGTACACTGCAAATGCTCGCTCTGATACACAACAAGCGGAAGTTTCACAATTGTGCATGTACATTACTCACACTCTTATGCTCATTCAGCTTACAGATGTGCCATCTTAGCTGAGTTTTACTGTTGAAGATGTTCCATCTTAACACCAGGCTAGTTCTAAATGTTCTGCACATTCCAATCACTCGCTCTATTACACAACAACCTGAAGTTTCACATGCACACATGCTCATCACTCACACATTCTTAAGCTCTTTCAGATTAAAGATGTGCCATCTTAACAGCAGGCTAGTCCTAAATGTTCAGTACATTCAAATCGCTCGCACTGATACACAAGCTGAAGTTTCACATGTACACACGTATATTACCCACACTTATGCTCATTCAGCTTATAGATGTGCCATCTTAGATGAGTCTTACTGTTGAAAGATGAGCCATCTTAATAGGAGGCTAGTCTTAAATGCTCGATACATTCCAATCGCTCGCTCTAATACACAACAAGCTGGTTTCACATGTATGCACGCTCATTACTCACACACTCTTATGCTTAAAAATGTTCCAACTTAGTGGACACTTACAGTTGAATGATGTACCAACTTAACAGCAGGCTAGTCCTTATTACTCAGTACGTTCCAAATGCCCGCTCTGATATGCAACAAGCTGAAGTTTCACATGTACACACACACATTACTCACACACTCTTATGCTCTTTCAGCTTAAAGATGTGCCATCTTAGCTGAGTCTTACTGTTGAAAGATATGCCATCTTAACAGCAGGCTAGTCACATAAATGCTTGGTACGATCCAATCACTTGCAGTGATACACAACAAGCTAATATACACATGCACATTACTCTCACACACATATCCTTTCAGCTTAAAGATGTGGCATGTTAGCCTAGTCTTAAAGTTGAAATATGTGCCATCTAAACAGCAGGCTAGTCCTACATGCTTGATACATTCCAATCGCTCGCTCAGATACACAACAAGCCGAAGTTTCACATGTACACACATATATTACTCACACACTCTTATGCTCATTCAGCTTAAAGATATGCCATCTTAGCTGGGTCCTACTGTTGAATGATGCGCCATCTTAACAGCAGGCTAGTCCTGTATGCTTGGTACATTGCAATCGCTCACTCTGATACACAACAAGCTGAAGTTTCACATGTACGCACGTACATTACTCACAAAATCTTACGCTCATTCAGTTCAAAGATGTGCCATCTTAGCCGAGTCTAACCGTAGGAAAATGTGCCATCTTAAGAGCAGGCTTGTCCAAAATGCTCAGTACATTCAAATCGCTCGCACAAAAAGCTCAAGTTTCACATGTACACATGTACATTAGTCACACACTCTTATGCTCATTCAGCTTAAAGATGTGCCATCTTAGTTGAGTCTTACTGCTGAAAGATTGCCATCTTAACAGCACGCGAGTCCTAAATGCTCGGTACATTCCAATTGCTCGCTCTGATACACAATAACACACTCTTATGCTCATTCAGCTTAAAGGTGTGTCATCATAGCTGAGTCTTACTATTGAAAGATGTTCTAACTTAGCAGCAGGCTAGTCCTTAATGCTCGGTACATTCCAATTGCTCGCTCTGATACACAACAAGCTGACACACGCACATTATTCACACACTATTATACTCTTTCACCTTAAAGATGTGCCATCTTAGGCGAGTATTACTATTGAAAGATGTGCAATCTTAACAGCAGGCTAGTCACCTAAATGCTCGGTATATTTGAATTGCTCACTGTAACACACAACAAGCTGAAATTTCACATGAACACACACACATTAGTCACACACTCTTGTACCCTTTCAGCTTAGGGATGTGCCATCTTAGCTGACTGAGTCTTACTGTTGAAAGATGTGCCAATTTAACAGCAGGCTAGTCCAAAGTGCTCGTTACATTCCAATCGCGTGCTCTTACACACGACAAGCTGAATTTTCACATGTATACACGCACATTACTCACACACCCTTATGCTCTTTCAGCTTAAAAATATGCCACCTTAGCTGAGTCTAACTGTTGAAAGACGTGCCATCTTAACAGCAAGCTGGTCCTAAATGCCGGTATATTCCAATAGCTCACACTAACACACAACAAGCTTGTTTCACATGTACGCACCTACATTACTCACACACTTTTATGCTCATTCAGCTTAAAGATGTGCAAACTTAGCGGACACTTACAGTTGAAAGATGTACCAACTTAACAGCAGGCTAGTCTTTAATACCCGGTAGGTTCCAAATGCCCGCTATGATACTCAACAAGCTAAAGTTTCACATGTACACACGCACATTACTCACACACTCTTATGCTCTTTCAGCTTAAAGATGTGCCATCTTAGTGGAGTCTTACTATTGAAAGATGAGCCATCTCAACAGCAGGCTATGCACCTAAATGCTCGGTACATTTGATCTTCTCACTCTAATACACAACCAGCTGAAGTTTCATATGTACACACACACAATACTCACACACTCTTACACCAATTCAGCTTAAAGATGTTCCATATTAGCTGAGTCTTACTGTTGAAAATGTGCCATCTTAACAGCAGGCTAGTCACATAAATGCTTGGTACATTCCAATCACTTTCTCTGATACACATCAAGCTCATACACACATGCATATTACTCTCACACGCTTATACTCTCTCAGCTTAAAGATGTGCCATGTTAGCTGAGTCTTACAGTTGAAATATATGCCACCTAAACAGCAGGCTAGTCCTAAATGCTCAGTAAATTCAAATCGCTCACTCTGATACACAACAAGCTGAAGGTACGCAACAAGCTAAAGTTTCACATGTACGTACGTACATTACTCACACACCCTTATGCTCATTCACCTTAAAGATACGCCATCTAAGCTGGGTCCTACTGATGAAAGATGTGCCATCTTAACAACAGGCTAGTCCTGTTAGCTTGGAACATTCCAATCGCTCACTCAGATACACAACAAGCTGAAGTTTCACATGTACACACATAGATTACTCACAAACTCTTATACTCATTCAGTTTAAAGATGTGCCATCATAGCCGTGTTGAAAAATGTGCCATCTCTAGTCATAGATGCTCGGTACATTCATATCGCTCGCTCTGATACACAGAAAGCTCAAGTTTTACATGTACACATGCACATTACTCACACACTCTTATGCTCATTCAGCTTAAAGATGTGCCACCTTATTTGAGTCTTACTGTTGAAAGATGTGCAATCTTAATAGCGCATGAGTATTAAATGCTCGGTACATTCCAATTGCTTGCACTGATACACAACAAGCTGAAGTTTCATATGTACGCACGTACATTACTCACACACTCTTATGCTCATTCAGCTTAAAGGTGTGCCATCATAGCTGAGTCTTACACTTGAAAGATGTGCTATCTTAACAGCAGGCTAGTCCTTAATGCTTGGTACATTCCAATTGCTCGCTCTGATACACAACAAGCTGAAGTTTTACATGTACACACGCACATTACATACTCACTCTTATACTCTTTCAGTTTAAAGATGTGTCATCATAGGTGAATATTACTGTTGAAAGATGTGCTATGTTAAAAGCAGGCTAGTCACCTAAATGCTCGGTACATTTGAATTGCTCACTCTAACAAATAACAAGCTGAAAATTCACATGCATACACACACAATACTCACACTCTTATACCCTTTCAGCTTAGGGATGTGCCATCTTAGCTGAGGTGTAATTGTTGAAATATGTGCCATCATAACAGCAGGCTAGTCCAAAATGCTCGGTACATTCCAATCGTGCACATATGTGACCGTCTGTGGGAAAACCCGGCACATGGGATTATTGTGCAATGCGCGTTTATAGTACATCAAGTCAAAAATTGTCAAAGTCCAGCTTTTGTCATATTTATGTCAAAGAACCTGTCTTCTAACTGTTACCGTCGTCTACAGAGGCTAGGCGTAAGTTACCATGGCGAAATAAGCCTTTCTTTACAACCCCTTCGATCTACCAAGCCTGACAGCTGCTAGTACACAGAGCCCGTTGCTATGGGCATTAATTAGAATTCGCGTGCGTGGGCTATCTAGCTATGGCTAAATTCATTGAACTACTGAACGTTGACTCACCTTTTAAGCTTCTTAGACATCGAAGAAGTGGCTCTCGATATTGACGACAAAGTTCGAGACTAACTTGACCTTTATGCTCTTTTCGAACAGCTCCGCCCAAGTTGAATTAATTGATTTCTGGTTCACGTGTAGTATACGGAAATGCTATACGCGTACATAGCAACACCTTCTGATCATAATTTCTCGTTTTCTATGTGTGTAGTGCGATCACAAACAAAGCGGACTACCTCCAAAGCGAAGCGCGCGATCGGTCTCAAACTTGCAGGTGGGTTAGCTCTAGGGTAGAGCTTATCAAGGATACATCAAACTCAATTTTCACAAAAAAATCCCATATGCCGGCTTTTCTCATAGACAGTCACATATATACACAACAAGCTGAATTTTCATATATATGCACGCACATTACTCACACACACTTATGCTCATTCAGCTTAAAAAGATGTGCAATCTTGGACGAGTTTTACTGTTGAAAGATGTGCCATCTTAATGGTAGGTGAGTCTTAAATGTTCGTTACATTCAAATTGCTCGCTCTGATACACAAGCTGAAGTTTCATACGTACACACGTATATTACTCACACACTATTATGCTCATTCAGCTTCAGGTGTGCCATCATAGTTGAGTCTTACTGTTGAAAGATGTGCTATCTTAACAGCAGGCTAGTCATTAATGCTCGATATATTCCAATTGCTCGCTCTGTTACTCAACAAGTTGAAGTTTCACATGTACACACGCACATTACTCACACACTCTTATACTCCTTCAGCTTAAAGATGTGCCATCTTAGCTGAGTCTTTCTGTTGAAAGATGTGCAATCTTAACAGCAGGCAAGTCAACTATTTGCTCGGTACATTTAAATTGCTCACTCTTACACACAACAGGCTGAAATTTCACATGTATACACACACATTACTCACACACTCTTATACCCTTTCAGCTCAAAAATGTGCCATCTTAGCTGAGTCCTACTGTTGAAAGATGTGCCATCTTAACAGTAGATGAGTCCTAAATGCTCGTTACATTCCAACTGCCTGCTCAAATACACAACAAGCTGAAGTTTCATTCATACGCACGTACAATACTTACACACTATTATGCTCATTCAGCTTAAAGGTGTGCCATCATAGTTGAGTCTTACTGTTGAAAGATGTGCTATCTTAACAGCAGGCTAGTCCTTTATGCTCGGTACATTCCAATTGCTCGCTCTGTTATGCAATAAGCTGAAGTTTCACATATACACACGCACATTACTCACACACTCTTATACTCTATCAGCTTACAAATGTGCCATCTTAGCTGAGTCTTACCGTTGATAGATGTGCAATCTTAACAGCAGGCAAGTCAACTAAATGCTCAGTACATTTGAATTGCTCACACTAACACACAACAAGCTGAAATTTCACATGTACACACACAAATTACTCACACACTCTTATACCCTATCAGCTTAGGGATGTGCCATCTTATCTGAGTCTTACAGTTGAAAGATGTGCCATCTTAAGAGCAGGCTAGTCAAATTGCTCAATATATTCCAAACACTCGCTCTGATACACAACAAGCTGAATTTTCACATGTAAGCACGCAAATTACTCACACACTCTTGTGCTCATTCAGCTTAAAGATGAGCCATCTTAGCCAAGTCTTACTTTTGAAAGATGTGCCATCTTAACAGCAAGCTAGTCCTATATGCTCGGTAAATTCCAATCGCTCTCTCTGATACACAAGCTGAAGTTTCACATGTACATACGTACATTACTCACACACTCTTATGCTCATTCAGCTTAAAGATATGTCATCTTAGCTGAGTCTTACTGTTGAAAGATGTGCCCTCTAAACAGCAGACTAGTCCTAAATGCTCAGCGCATTCCAATTGCTCGCTCTGACACTCAACAAGCTGAAGTCTCACATGTACGCATGTACATTACTCACACACTCTTATGCTCATTCAGCTTAAAGATGTGATATCTTAGCTGAGTCATACTGTTGAAATATGTGCCCTCTAAACAGCAGGCTAGTCCTAAATGCTCGGTCCATTCATATTGCTTGCTCTGATACACAACAAGCTCAAGTTTCACATGTACGCATTTACATTACTCACACACTCTAATGCCCATTCAGCTTAAAGATGTACCTTCTTAGCCATGTCTTACTGTTAAGATGTGCCATCTTAACAGCAGGCTAATCCTAGATGCTCGGTACATTCCAATCGCTCACTCTGATACACAACAAGCTGAAGTTTTACACGTACACACGCACATCACTCACACACACATATGCTCATTCAGCTAAAAGATGTGCCATCTTAGCTGAGTTCTAATTTTGAAAGATGTGCAATCTTAACAGCAGGCTAGTCGTAAATGCTCATTATATTCCAATCACTTGTTCTGGTACACAACAAGCTGAAGTTTCACATGTACACATGCATAATACTTATATATGCTTATGCCCATTCAGCTTAAAGATGTGCCATCTTAGCTGAGTCTTACTCTTGAAATATGTTCCATCTTAACAGTAGGCTAGTCCAAAATGCTCGGTACATTCCAATCGCGCGCTCTTATACACAACAAGTTGAAGTTTTATACGTACGCACATACATTACTCACACACTCTTTTTCTCGTTCAGCTTAAAGGTGTGCCATCATGGCTTAGTCTTACTGCTGAAAGATTTGCTATCTTAACAGCAGGAGAGTCCTAAATGCTTGGTACTTTCCAATTGCTCTCAATGATACACAACAAGCTGAAGCTTTATACGTACGCACGTACATTACCCACACACTACTATGCTCATTCAGCTTTAAAGGTGTGCCATCATGGCTGAGTCTTACTGCTGAAAGATTGGCCATCTTAACAGCAGGCGATTCCTAAATGCTCGGTACATACCAATTGCTCGCTCTGATAGACAACGAACTGAAGTTTCATATGTACACACGTACATTACCCACACACTCTTATTTATGCTCATTCAGCTTAAAGGTATGCCATCATAGCTGAGTCTTTTTGTTGAAAGATGTGCCATCTTAACAGCAGGGTAGTCCAAAATGCTCTGTACATTCCAATCGCTCGCTCTGATACACAACAAGCTGAAGTTTCACACGTATGAATGTTCATTACTCACACACTCTTATACTCACTGTGCTTAAAGATGTGCTATTTTAGCTGAGAGCTGAGTCTTACAGTTGAAAGATGTGCCATCTTAACAGCAGGCTAGTCCTAAATGCTCGGTACTTTCCAAACGCTCGCTCCAATATGCAGGTATACTACTCACACACTATTATGCTCATTCAGCTAAGAGATGTGCCATCTTAACTGAGCCTTACTAATACACAACAAGCTGAAGTTTCACACATGTGCCATCTTAACTGAAGGTTAGTCCTAAATGCTCAGCACATTTCAATCCCTCACTCTGATACCCAAGCTGAAGTTTCACATGTAAGCATGAAAATTACTCACACACTCTTATGCTCTTTCAGCTTTAAGATGAGCCATCTTAGCTGAATCACACTGTTGAAAGATGTGCTGTCTTAATAGCAGGCTAGTCCTAAATGCTCGGTACATTCCAATCTGACGCACAACAAGCTGGTTTCACATGTACGCACATACATTACTCACACACTCTTATGCTCATTCAGCTAAAAGATGTGCCAACTTAGCAGACACTTATGTACCAACTTAACAGCAGGCTAGTCTTTAATACTCGGTACGTTCCAAATGCCCGCTCTGATACGCAACAAGTTGAAGTTTCACATGTACACACGCACATTACTCACACACTCTTATGCTCTTTCAGCTTAAAGATGTGCCATCTTAGCTGAGTCTTACTATTGAAAGATGAGCCATCTCAACAGTAGGCTATGCACCTAAATGCTCAATACATTCAATCTTCTCACTCTAACGCACAACCAGCTGAAGTTTCACATGTACACACACAAATTACTCACACACTCTTATACCGTTTCAGCTTAAGGTGTGCCATATTAGCTGAGTCTTACAGTCGAAAGATGTGCCATCTTAACAGCAAACTAGTCACATAAATGCTTGGTACAGTCCAATTACTTGTTCTGATACACGACAAGCTGATATACACACGCACATTATTCTCACACGCGTATACCCTTTCAGCTTAAAGATGTACCATGTCAGCTGAGTCTTACCGTTAAAATATGTGCCATCTAGACAGCAGGCTAGTCCTAAATGCTCAGTACACTCCAATCACTCGCTCTGATACACAACAAGCTGAAGTTTCACATGTATGCACGTACAATACTCACACACTCTTATGCTCATTCAGCTTAAATTATGCCATTTTAACTGGGTTCTACTGTTGAAAGATGTGCCATCTTAACAGCAGGCTAGTCCTCTATGCTCGGTACATTCCAATCGCTCACTCTGATACATAACAAGCTGAAGTTTCACATGTACGCACATACAGTACTCACAAACTCTTATGCTCATTCAGTTTAAAGATGCACCATCTTAGCCGGGTCTGCCATCTTAACAGCAGGCTAGTCCTAGATACTCGATACATTCAAATCTCTCACTTTGGTACACAATAAGCTCAAGTTTCACATGTACACATGCACATAACTCACACACTGTTATGCTCATTCAGCTAAAAGATGTGCCATCTTAGTTGAGTCTTACTGTTGAAAGATGTGCCACCTTAACTGCGCGCAAGTCCTAAATGCTCAGTACATTCCAATTGCTCGCTCTGATACACAACAAGATGAAGTTTCATATGTACGCACATACATTACTCACAAACTCTTATGCTCATTCAGTTTAAAGATGCGCCATCTTAGCCGGGTCCGCCATCTTAACAGCAGGCTTGTCCTTAATGCTCGGTACAATCCAATTGCTTGCTCTGATACGCAACAAGCTGAAGTTTCACATGTACACACACACATTATTTCCATACTCTTATACTCTTTTAGCTTAAAGATGTGCCATCCTAGGTGTGTATTACTGTTGAAAGATGTGCAATCTTAATAGCAGGCTAGTCACCTAAATACTCGGTACATATGAATTGCTCACTCTAACACACAACGAGGTGAAATTTCACATGTACAAACACATTACTCACACACTCTAATACCCTCCAGCTTAGGGATGTGCCATCTTAGCTGAGTCTTGCTGTTGAAAGATGTGCCATCTTAAGAGCAGGCTAATCCAAAATGATCGGTACATTCCAATCGCACGCTCTCATACACAACAAGCTGAATTTTCACATGAATGCACACACATTAATCACACACTCTTATGCTCATTCAGCTTAAAGAAGTGCCATCTTAGTCAAGTCTCACTGTTGAAAGATGTGCCATCTTAACTGTGGGTGAGTCCTAAATGCTCGGTACATGTTCGTTCTGATACACAAGCTGAAGTTTCATACGTACGCAGGTACATTACTCACACACTATTATGCTCATTCAGCTTAAAGGTGTGCCATCATAGTTGAGTCCTACTGTTGAAACATGTGCTATCTTAACAACAGGCTAGTCCTTAATGCTCGGTACACTCCAATTGCTCGCTCTGATACAAAACAAAATGAAGTTTCACGTTTACACACACACATTACTCACACACCCTTATTCTCTTTCAGCTTAGGGATGTGCCATCTGAGCTGAGTCTTACTGTTGAAAGATGTGCCATCTTAACAGCAGGCTAGTCGAAATGCTCGGTACATTCCAAACGCTTGCTCTGATACACAACAAGCTGAATTTTCACATGTTTGCACTCACATTACTCACATACTCTTGTGCTCATTAAGCTTAAAGATGTGCCATCTTAACTGAGTCTTACTGTTGAAAGATGTGCCATCTTAACAGTAGGCAAGTCCTAAATGTTCGGTATATCCAATTGCTCGCACTGATACACAACAAGCTGAAGTTTTATACGTACGCATGTTCATTACTCACACACTATTATGCTCATTCAGCTTCAAGGTGTGCCATCATAGTTGAGTCTTACAGTTGAAAGGTGTGCTATCTTAACAGCAGGCTAGTCCTTAATGCTCGGTACATTCCAATTGCTCGCTCTGATATGCAACAAGCTGAAGTTTCACATGTACACGCGCACATTATTCACACACTCTTAAACTCTTTCAGCTTAATGATGTGCCATCTTAGCTGAGTCTTACTGTTGAAAGATGTGCAATCTTAACGGCAGGCTAGTCACCTAAATGCTTGGTATATTTGAATAGCTCACTCCAACACACAACAAGCAGAAATTTTACATGTACACAGACACATTCTTATACACTTTCAACTTAGGGATGTGCCATCTGAGCTGAGTCTTACTGTTGAAAGATGTGCCATCTTAACAGTAGGTGAGTCCTAAATGCTCGGTAAATTCCAATTGCTTGCTCTGATACGCAACAAGCTGAAGTTTCACTTGTACACACGCACATTACTTACACACTCTTATACTCTTTCAGCTTAAAGATGTGCCATCATAGCTGAGTCTTACTGTTGAAAGATGTGCAATCTTAACAGCAGGCTAGTCACCTAAATGCTCGGTATATTTGAATTGCACAGTCTAACACACAACAGGCTGAAATTTCACATGTACACACACACATTACTCACACTCTTATACCCTTTCAGCTTAAAGATGTGCCATCTTAGCTGAGTCTTATTGTTGAAATATGTGACCCTCCACAAGAAAACCAAGCATAATGTGCTGGACATCAATCTGAGATACAGGCCATGATAATCGCCTGGGCTGATAATTATCGAATATCACTTTTTGGTATTGATCGATAGAGGAATAGTTCTTCTGCACGAAAATCTGCTTCGTATCTTCTAGAACACTATACTTACCGAGATATGGCTCGAAGAAGTCAGCCATGTAGCTACATAGAGTGTTCACGGCACGGACCTGTTGCTGTAGGCAACCGTGGCAGCTGCAAGTAAAAAAGTCCCCAGCCACTTTTCTTCTTTGATTTTGTGTACAAACGAGCCTTAGAAACGCTTGCCTTCTCGTTCTTTTCCATCGAAACGGCAAGTGCTGCTCTCATTCGAGCGTTTTGACAGCCATCTTGCTCGTTGACTTTGTGGGCGGGGCCACAGATTTTTAATAAACGGCGAGTATACGGACTTCCGCGTGCAATGTACGTAGCAATGTTTCATTGCACTTTCTGCAAACTTTAGTACGGGCACATATTGGCTCATACGTCCATGACTACACGGACTAGAGACTTCAAATTTGCAGGAGCAGCAGTTCAAAGGTTGTAGTTGGTAATGGTGGCCTTAACTCAAAATCGGTTGTCAGCGTATTATGCTTGGTTTTGTCATGGAAGGTCACATATGTGCCATCTTAACAGCAGGCTAGTCCAAAATGTTCGGTATATTCCAATCATGCGCTCTTATACACAACAAGCTGAAGCTTCACATGTACAGTGTATGCACACTCAGGTGACTTAAGGCCTGGGATACCAATTTCAGTAGTGTAATTTAGCCATATTTTTAACCCTTTGAACGCGGATGCCATATATATATGCACGCGCGTACCCGTATCTCAGGGCGGATGCCATATATATATGCCGAAGGCACTAGCGTTCGATAAATAGGCAATTTATATTCATAGCCTAGCTGCACCGCCCACCATATCAGGTCTAGTCTGTGAGTAACCTATGGCCTTATACGCTCACCTATGGCTTCAGGTCACGTAGCCTTGAACCTAGCGACCGCTATCGATAAGTTTATTCATGGCCGTCGATCGTAATGGCGATCGACCCGGGCGAACGTTCGGGACGTTTTCTACAGAACGGTCGAAGCCACGATGACAGAACTTCGTACACAGCTAACAGAGGTCCAAGCGCCCACGTAGCTATAGTCTACTAAGCTAAAAAGCTAGGAGAGGAATAAGCCAATCGGCGACGGCAGCCATCGCGATAATGGCGGCGAAGGTCAGTTAGCTTATTAGCTTTTATCCTTTTACAGAGTGTTGGATATTTCATATATGGCTTTGAAATCTTAGTTAAAGCTGCACAGAGCTCAACTACATAAAAATAAAGGCTTAGAATACGGACCTAAGCTTTAAATGACGCTTAGAGGTCCAACTGTATCTAACGCTTGTCTTTGATAAATACAATGTTCGCGATACGGGAATAATTAACGGCTATAATGTTCGCGTTCAAAGGGTTAACCACTATATCTCTGTAATAATACATGATATGGACACCAAACCTTCGCCAAGGGATAGAACAATTCTTCCTTAAACAGCAAGATTAATTTCCGGCCACGCACATTAATTAGTTTTGTGCTTATGACGTCATTACTAACGGCTCTAAATGGCAAAAGGCGGCGGTCAAGATCAACTTGGATGACCGTCTCTGTAGCTTCAGTAGATAGCCCTTATGCCGAACTACTAGGATCACATTTGGCAGGCCGATCTGTTGATATACTAAACGACAATGCCACAAAATGTAAGAAATCAGGGGGTCATGCGATCGTTCTTACCTTAATATCTCCCGTCTCAAACAATTCTTCTTCATGCCAAATAGAATCCTAGCTTGAAATAATGATACTTGCTTCGTATACAAGAGATATGCCCTCAGCTAGGCGTTTTTATCGCCGCTCAGCTCCTTGTTATCTTTGTACAGCTACTATATGGCTACGGCCGCGATCACATGACTTAATGTACAGCGTTATATGGTGCGCACGTGATTACACACTGACCTCTATGTACCCAGGCCTTAACCTACCTGAGCACACATTACTCACATACTCTTACGCTCATTGAGCTCAGGCCCATTAAGGACTGGGGCCAGCTATACGTACGTATTACGCGCGCGTGCGGAAGTAAACGTAGAAAATTAATCAATTTACGGAGGTGTGGCCAATGGCTGCCAGAGCACTCCGTTTAGAAACGAACCGAGTATAGGCTAGAGATCGTAGTTAGTCTATAATTAGTCGCTCAGTAAGCGAGTACGAGCCTTAGATTAGTCATTAGTGTTGACTATAAGTTCGTAGGCTAGGCTACCTTCAAGCTATAATCGTTTGTCCTCGAGGCAGCTACTAAGCAGCTGCTTTGAGAAGATGGAAGACACTTTAACAGGAGTAGTGGAAGCCTTGGGGAAAGCTTTTGGATGACATTTATCGATGTCCTGGATGAAGATAAGCCGGTATGTAAGTTGGCAAATGTAGACTCTCGTCATTGCATGCGCTAGATGCTAATTTATGTATCGAGTAGTAGTACAAAACATATATATTAGCAGTTTACAGAAATTCTGTAAGTGTACACCCCATGACAATAAGCGCTAAAGGTCATTGTCTTGAGCCAACTAACATACTTGAGCGATGTTCAGTACACCACCCGGGAACTGCTCCTGTAAGTAGCAAATATAGTGTGTGGAGTTAATTGAATTAACCACCTAATAACGCTTGATACAAGAGTGGCCGTGGCCTGATAATTAATGAATTAGCTTTAGACTGTGCTAAACTTTGTCTGGATAAAATTTTGTACATATTAGTGCATTGCAACATACATAAACAGGTTTTCAAAGTCTGGCACTCATTCAGCTCATTTATACTGGACCCAGTCCTTAACACCCCTGAGAGCTTAAGGATGTGCCATCTAAGCTGAGTTTTACTGTTGAAAGATGTGCTATCTTAACAGTAGGCGAGTCATAAATGCTCGGTACATTCCAATTGCTTGCACTGATACACAACAAGATGAAGTTTTATACATATGCACGTACATTACTCACACACTATTCTGCTCTTTCAGCTTAAAGGTTTGCCATCATAGTTGAGTCTTACTGTTGAAAGATGTGCTATCTTAACAGCAGGCTAGTCCTCAATGCTCGGTACATTCCAATCGCTCGCTCTAATACGCAACAAGCTGAAGTTTCACATGTACACACGCACATTACTCACACACTCTTATACTCTTTCAGCTTAAAGATGTGCCATCTTAGCTGAGTCTTACTGTTGAAAGATGTGCAATCTTAACAGCAGACTAGTCACATAAATACTTGCTCATTTGAATTGCTCACTCTAACACTCAACAAGCTGAAATTTCACATGTACACACACTCATTACTCACACACTCTTATAACCTTTCAGCTTAGGGATGTGTCCTTAGCTGAGTCTTACTGTTCAAAGAGGTGCCATCTTAACAGCAGGCTAGTCCAAAATGCTCTGTACATTCCAATTGTTCGCTCTGATATACAACAAACTGAACTTTCATATGTACGCACGTACAGTACTCACACACTCATATGCTCATTCAGCTTAAAGGTGTGCCATCATGGCTGAGTCTTACTGCTGAAATACGTGCCGTCTTAACAGCAGGCGAGTCTTAAATCTCGGTATATTCCAATTGCTCACTCTCATACGCAACAAGCTGAAGTTTCATATGTACACACGTACATAAATCACACACTCTTCATTCAGCTTAAAGGTGTGCCATCATAGCTGAGTCTTAAAGATGTGCCATCTTAACAGCAGGCTACTCCAAAATGCTCGGTACATTCCAATCGCTCGCTCTGACACACAACAAGCTGAAGTTTCACATGTATGCATGTTCATTACTCACACACTCTTATGCTTATTCTGCTTAAAGATATGCCAACTTAGCTGAGAGCTGAGTCTTACTGTGTGCCATCTTAACAGCAGGCAAGTCCTAAATGCTCGGTACATTCCAAACGCTCGCTCCAATACACGACAATTAAGCTGAAGTTTCACATGTACACACGTGTGTTACTCACACACTATTATGCTCATTCACCTAACAGATGTGCCATCTTAGCTGAGTCTTACTGATACACAAGGTGAAGTTTCACACATGTGCCATCTTAACTGCAGGTTAGTCCTAAATGCTCAGCACATTCCAATCCCTTGCTCTCATACAGAACAAGCTGAAGTTTCACATGTAGGCATGCAAATTACTCACACAGACATATGCTCTTTCAGCTTTACAATGAGCCATCTTAGCTGAGTTTTACTGTTAAAAGATGTGCCATCTTAACAGCAGGCAAGTCCTAAATGCTCGGCACATTCCAAACGCTTGCTCGGATACACAACAAACTAAACTTTCACATGTACGCATGTACATTACTCAAACACTCTTATGCTCATTCAACTTAAAAATGTACAAGTCTTACAGTTGAAAGATGTGCCATCTTAACAGCAGGCTATTCCTAGATGCTCTGCACATTTGAATCACTTGCTCTGATACACAACAAGCTGAAGTTTCACATGTACACACACTCATTACTCACACACTCTTATGCTCTTTCAGCTTAAAGATGTGCCATCTTAGCCGAGTCTTACTGTTGTAAGATGTGTCATCTTAACAGCAGGCTAGTTCTAAATGCTCAGTACATTCCAATCTCTTGCTCTGATACACAAGTTGAAGTTTCACGTGCAGACGTACATTACTCACAGTTACACTCATTCAGCTTAACCGATTATATGCAAAATGTGACGCGCGTGCTCTCCCGTATAGCGAAATTAATTTTGGGTGGAGTGAAATATTGTATAACATGTGACTGCCAAAGGTCGTATCTCCAAGATGCTTCATATTTTGTAAGGACAAGTTGATATCAACGTGAAGAGTGATGGAAGAGCTATCGATTGATGCCCATGATGCCCAGCTACGACGATTTTCGAAGATCTTGGGCTGGATCTTGCACGAACAAGATGAAATTGTAAATTGATCGAGTGAATAGCATAGGTAAATAGTGTGTGCAAAGCCTGGGGGCCGCGGATATAGATACAAGAAGAAGATAAACAAGTAGCTAAGGGATAAACAACTGTAGGCTTTGACTCAAGTTGACGTAGAACTGGTACAGCGGCTTTGGCCGCACCCGCGGTCAGTAGAATTAAAGATTTTTTTCTCGTTTGGTAGTGACCAAGAAGCAAGCGTAGTTAGTGTTGATTTCGCTAAAATTATAGCTAAGAGAACCATTTCTGTAACTCCCCTGAGCATGCTACACTTGACTAATCGCTGTGGTGGTGTAGGTTATGAGCACTCGGCTCATAAAAGTTTGATAGATACCGTAATACAAAGTGAACAAACAGGGAGAAGCAGCATAAAAGTGAATAAAAATAGGGAAGTGAGAGTATAACAGTTACTGATAAGTTAGACATGTAGACATGTATGCCACTTCATAAAACAGTCATTCGATGGCTCTCCATTATGGCACAACCACTCCCCACACTCACGGCAATACCAGGAGGAGAGGACACGCTTGTGGTGGATGTTGCGGTGGAGAGCACAAGGACCCCGTGGATGTCTAGGCCCATCGTTGTCATCTAGTCTGATGGGGTAGTGCCGGAACGGAAGAGGGTGGATGACGGTCCCTCCACGACCTCGACGCTGACGACTACAGTACTCCCCAATCAGATCCTTGACCAGCTGTAGTCGGAACGACTTGAAGTCTTTGAAGGGGCTGGAGTTGCTGGAGGTCTTCATGAGGATATAGGCGTTGGTAATGGCCACATCAAGAAGAAAGTAAAAAATATACTTATAAAATTTCCTACTTCTTGATCGGCAGCGATAGTATCCGCGTATCTGGTCTCCCGATCCACTCCCCCCATAAACTTGTTATACGAGATGATACTTGCTGGGCATGGCACTTCTACACTACTGCCATCCTTTTGCTTTCTTTGAACAGTGCTGCTATCTGATGGCTGGCAGTTAGTGGACATTACCATCACCACCTTGCGATCCATCCAGGCACTTGCTGACACCTTATCAGCCTGGACAGTTTGTGAGTCACCTCTGCAAATAATAAATTTTTATTATTGAATTTTTGTGTAAAAGTGAAATTCATTCTGCGCTACTCATATTACATTCTCACACACACACACACACACACACACACACACACACACACACACACACACTTTATGATCCATGCAGGTGCTTGTCAGCACATGAATATACATACACATATAGCTGGGAATTATGAAATATCACCATCTTTATATCCAGGCATTTTGCTGAAATATTACAAAGTGTAAGTCCTTTCATCAAAAAGGTACACATAGCTACATGTATTTACTCCTCTCTCCCTAACACACACACACACACACAGATATTTCTTGAACAAATACACATGCACACACATGCACACACACACACACACACACACACACACACACACACACACACACTCAAGCACATGCAAATGCAGACCTGCTCTTTAGCTTTGCATTTATCAAGGATGGAGGAAAGCCTCTGCGGTCTTTTCGGGCAGTTCCACAGACGTAGATGTTATCTTCTGCTAGATCACGCAGCAGCTGCTCGCTAGTGAAATAGTTATCAAAAAAGACATGGTGATGTTTGCCCTTCAAGTGCTTTGTGAGGTCTTTGACAACTCTCTGCCCCAGGTGCTTCTCACCACTCCCCTCTTTACCTGTGTACATCTGAAAGTAGTGGAAGTAGCCGTTATGGCTGTCAGCTAGGGCCCAGACCTTGATGCCTCGCTTTATTGGTTTCATCGGCATGTACTGCTTAAGACTGGAACGACCTGTAAACTTGATCATAGTTTTATCGACAGCTACCTCTCTATGTGGATCATAGAGGTCCGAGAAGCATGACAATAGATGATCGACCACAGGTTACTCCTTTCCAAGCCGGTCGTGCCCAGGTGATCCCCTCAGTGTTAGTGTTGAGTTGTCTACAAAGTGGAGAAAACGTGATATCTCCCGAAACAATCTCTAGTTATCCGGTTGGCTACTGGGGAGTAGTGGAGTGCTGGGTCAGTGCTCCAATAATCAAGGGCTGGTAGATGGTTGATACCCATCAAGATGCAAAACCCGAGGTAAGCTTTCAGTTCTTCACTCGTAATTTTCACCCACGAACTGTACTTCTCCTCACCCATTACCTCCTTAGCATACAGATTACTCTGTTCTACGATGGAGTCGAGAAGAGCTGGGGTGAACATCAACTGGAAGATGTCAGATGGTGATTCTGCGATGGCAACCTTGGGACAAACTGGTGAGGTGAATGGTGTGATGGTAACCGGAGTGAGTGTGGAGGTCCAACATGGGAGTGTGTCTGGTGTATCACTGGGAGAGGAGTGGGATGGAGAGTGACGGACGCTGTCCGAGTTCAACCCTGGTGTATCACTGGGAGGGGGGTGGGATGGAGAGTGACCGATGTCAGAGCTTGAGCCACTTGCAGGGGAGTGGGGTAGAGAGCAATGATCATCATCATTGTCGTCATCATCTTCTATATCGTCCAGGTCACTGAACTCATCATCACTCCCAGGCATCATGGGCTCATCAACATCCAAGTCATGCTCAAGCTCAAGCTCAAGCTCCTCAAGCACAGCTTCAGCAGTTAGCTTAGCCCTCCTAGCCATTCTTTAGTAGCTCAGTGTCACTGTATTTTATATTTATTGCAAGTATTATGGTGTAGCGCGATCATAGTGCTACCCATGTGTATACTATTCTTACCTCAGGAATGTAATAATCTTCGATGTCAATTTCCTGGTAAATCCCCTATACAACCTATGCAAGTTGACCACACTAGGGCGAAGTTCGACGAGTGGGGAAGCCCTCGCAAGACCACGATAAAGCACCGTTGCCAATTCGTGACAAAAGCAGTTGCTATAGTTGACACTATGCAGCTGTATCCTTGAGGAGTCTCTCGCGCTTAATGACATGCACGTGCATGTGCCTTAAGGCGTCTCTCGCGTACAATCGGTTAAAGATGGGCCATCTTAACTCAGTCTTACTGTTGAAAGACGTGCCATCTTAACAGCAGGCTAGTCCTAAATGTCGGTATATTCCAATCTTTTGCTCTGATGCACAACAAGCTGAAGTTACACATGTACGCACGTACATTACTCACACACACTTATGCTCACTCGGCTTAAAGATGTACCATCTTAGCTGAGTCTTATTGTTGAAAGATGTGAACAGCAGGCTAGTCCTAAATCCTCTGGACATGTACATTCCAATCGTTCGCTCTGATACGCAAAAAGCTAAAATTCACTCACCTCAGGTAGTCTAAGGACTGGGTAAGCGCGTGCCAGAGCAAGATCATGTGCGCACGATGTACCGCTATATGTTTAGTCACATAACCACGATCATTGCCATAGAGTAGCTGTACAAAGGCAGAGGGTAGCTGAGGCAATGGTGAAGACGCTTAGCTGTAAAAATATCTCCGTTATACGAAACAAGTATCAATGATTCTAAGGCATACTGCCCTAGGGCAGAAAGAACTGCTGTATGCGACAGATGATATTCAGGTAAACAACCCCCACGTTACCCTAAAATTCTTATATTTTGTGGCATTCCCGCTTAGTGTGAAGATAGATCAACTTGCCCCTGTGATATTTAGTAGTTAGGCATTTTAAGGACTAGAGACATAGTCGTCAAGGTCAATCTTCACCGCCGCCTTTTTTTAATTTGTCTTTAAAAAACCTTTGTGAATGACATCATAAGGAGGACATTAATTAATGGGTGTGTCTATCAATTAGTTCGCAGTGAGAGAAAGAGTTGAGCTATTTTCTGGTGAAACATTCGTGTCCATATAATGTAGTGTTCTAGAGATGTGATGGCTGACGTTACAGCTAAAATCATGCTCTAGTATGGGTGTCCCAGTCCTTATGCTCATTCATCTTAAAGATGTGCAATCTTAGCTGAGTCTTACTTTTGAATGATGTGCTATCTTAACAGCAGGCTAGTAGTCCTAGATGCTCTGATAAACAACTCGCTCTGATAAACAACAAGCTAAAGTTTCACATGTACACACGCTGATTACTCACACACTCTTATGCTCTTTCAGCTTAAAGATATGCCACCTTAGCTGAGTCTTACTGTTGAACGACGTGCCATCTTAACAGCTGGCTAGTCCTAAAAGCTCGAGTCATTCCAATCGCTCACTCTGATACACAACAAGCTGAAGTTTCACACGTATGCACGTACAATACTCACACACACTTATGCTCACTCAACATAAGAGTGCACTATCTTAGCTGAGTCCAACTGTTGACAGATGTGCCATCTTAACAGCATGCTAGTCCTAAATGCTGGGACATTCCAAACGTTCGCTCTGATACGCAACAAACTGAAGTTTCACATATACAAATGCTCATTACTCACACATTCTTATGTTCTTTCAGCTTCAAGATGTACAATCCTAGCTGAGTCTTACTGTTGAAAGATGTGCCATCTTAACAGCAGGCTAGTCCTAGATGCACTGTACATTTGAATCACTCGCTCTGATACACAACAAGCTGAAGTTTTATATGTACACATGATCATTAATCACACACTCTTATGCTCTTTCAGCTTAAAGATAGGTCATCTTAGCTGAGTCTTACTGTTGAAAGATGTGCCATCTTAACAGCAGACTAGTCCTTAATGCTCAGTACATTCCAATCTCTTGCTCTAATACACAAGTTGAAGTTTCACATGTGTGGACGTACATTACTCATGTACACTTATGCTCATTCAGCTTAAAGATAGGCCGTCTTAGCTAAGTTTTACTGTTAAAAGACGTGCCATCTTAACAACAGGCTAGTCCCAAATGCTCGGTACATTCCAATCGCTCTCTCTGATACACAACAAACTGAATATTCACACGTATGCAC
The DNA here is from genome assembly GCA_964291365.2 of Stappiaceae bacterium. Lineage (GTDB taxonomy): Bacteria > Pseudomonadota > Alphaproteobacteria > Rhizobiales > Stappiaceae > JBDWFY01. Next base: position 50,362 of record OZ219956.1, on the reverse strand, counting down.
ATACATTACTCACACACTCTTATGCTCATTCAGCTTAAAGATGTGCCATCTTAATGGGCGCTGAGTCTTACTGTTGCCATCTTAACAGCAGGTAGTCCTATTCTAACTCTGTAATGCTCGTGCCGTTCGAGTACATTGTACAATCAATAAGCATGCTTCCGCTATTACAACATTTCGTGACCTGAAGCCACACAGAGGTACATTACTCACACACTCTTATGCTCATTCAGCTTAAAGATGTGCCATCTTAGCTGAGTCTTACTGTTGCCATCTTAACAGCAGGCTAGTCCTAAATGCTCGGTACATTCCAATCGCTCGCTCTGATACACAACAAGCTGAAGTTTCACATATACGCACGTACATTATTCATACACACTTATGTTCATTCAGCTTAAAGATGTGCCACCTCAGTGCAGTTAAGGCATGTCTCATAAGCCTTGGCGCGTGCCCGTCTGCAAGCCAATTAGTGGCTTGTACCGTGACGTCACTCCCATATAAGGCCTATACAAGCCACGGTAAAAAGCCGCACAGTCGCAGTTTTGAGCCCATTTTGTCAAGCAAATGCTGTCCGGAATTCAAGTGCTCATAGTTTCGCAGCACTAATGGTAAAAAACTAAAGCTGACGGTCGATGTTGATGATCTATCGGACGGATTGTGGATAGCTGCTTTCGATTCGGAGTTACATGCAGAAAATCGTGCCGTAGACACGCCCAAAATCAGGTTTTCTGTGAATAAAATCTTAACAGGTAGGTTTTTCGACAATCCGTCCGATGATATTCTAGATCATCATAGTGAGCTTCCATTCGTGTAGCTAAGGTTTGATAAAAGTGGCCGTTTAAATTCCGGATAGCTCGATTTAGCGTTTTAGAGAGCATGGCTGAATGTCGCTGTAACGCCTAATAGGTTAATTGGTTGCGGTTAATTTTTTTTATACCTAGAAGGCACTTGGATTGGCCTTTCATATGGTACCTTGAAGAGCCTCTCACTATCTTGCTAGGTGGTATTAAAAGCTCATGAATTTGAGTGAAAATTGTAACTTTTTCGACTTGAGACAGTCCTTAAGTGCACTGAGATTTTAGCTGAGTCTTACTTTTTGAAAGATTTGAACAGCAGGCTAATCCTAAATCCTCGGGACACGTATATTCCAGTCGCTCGCTCTGATACACTAAAAGCTAAAATTCACATGTACGCACGTATATTACTCACACTCTCTTATGCTCATTCAGCTTAAAGATGTGCAGACTTAGCTGAGTCTTAATGTTGAATGATGTGCCACCTTAACAGCAGGATAGTAGTCCTAGATGCTCTGTACATTCCATCACTCGCTCTGATAAACAACAAGTTGAAGTTTTACATGTACACACGCTCATTACTTACACACTCTTATGCTCTTTCAACTTAAAGATATGTAATCTTAGCAGAGTCTTACAGATGAAAGACGTGCCATCTTAACAGCAGGCTAGTCCTAAATGCTCGGGACATTCCAAACTCGCTCTGATACACAAAAAGCTGAAGTTTCACATGTAAACATGCTCATTACTCACACATTCTTATGCTCTTTCAGGTTCAAGATGAGCCATCCTAGCTGAGTCTTACTGTTGAAATATGTGCCATCTTAATAGCAGGCTAGTCCTGAATGCTCGGTACATTTAAATCGCTTGCACTGATACACAACAAACTGAAGTTTCACACGTATGCACGTACATTACTCACACACTCTTACGCTCATTCAGCTTTAAGATATGCTATCTTAGCTGAGTCTTACTGTTGAAATATGTGCCATCTTAACAGCATGCTAGTACTATTTGCTCGGTACATTCCAATCACTCGATCTGATACACAAGCTGAAGTTTCAAATGTACACACGCACATTACACACACACTCTTATGCTCTTTCAGCTTAAATATGTCATCTTATCTGAGTCTTACGGTTGAAAGATGTGTCATCTTAACAGCAGGCTAGTCCTAGAAGCTCGGTACATTCAAATTGCTCACTCTGATACAGAGAAGCTAAACTTTCACACGTATGCACATACATTACTCATACACTCTTATGCTCATTCAGCATAAAGATGTGCCATCTTAGCTTTAGTCTTACTGTTGAAAAATGTGTCAGCAGGTTAGTCCTAGATGATCGCTACATTCCAGTCGCTCACTCTGATACAAACAAGCTGAAGTTTCACAAGTATGCAGTACATTACTCACACACTCTTATGCTCATTCAGCTTAAAGATATGCCATCTTAGCTGAGTCCTACTTTTGAAAGATGTGCCGACTTAACAGCAGGCTAGTCCTTAGCGCTTGGTAAATTATAATCGCTCGCTGTGATACACAACAAGCTGAAGTTTCACATGTACGCACTCACATTACTCACACACTCTTATGCTATTTCAGCTTATAGATGTGCCATCTTAGCTAAGTCTTACTGTAGAAGATGTGCAATCTTAACAGCAGGCTAGTCCATAGCGCTTGGTAAATTATAATCGCTCGCTGTGATACACAACAAGCTGGAGTTTCACATGTACGCACGCACATGACTCACACACTCTTACGCTCCTTCAGCTTAAAAATATGCTATCTTAGCTGAGTCTAACAGTTGAAAGATGTGCCATCTTAACAGCAGGGTAGTCCTAAAGGCTCAGTACATTCCAATCACTCGCTCTGATACACAACAAGCTGAAGTTCCACATGAACTTACGCACATTACTCACAAACTCTTATGCTCTTTCAGCTTAAAGATGTGCCATCTTAGCCGAGTCTTACTGCTGAAAGATGTGTCATCTTAACAGCAGGTTAGTCCTAGATGCTCGGTACATTCAAATTGCTCGCTCTGATACAAACAAGATGAAGTTTCACATGTATGCACGTACATTATTCACACACTCTTATGCTCATTCAGCATAAAGATATGCCATCTTAGCTGAGTCTTACTGTTGAAAGATGAGCCATCTTAACAGCAAGTCAGTCACATAAATGCTTGGTACACTCAAATCACTTGCTATGATACACAACAAGCTGATATACACACGCACAGTACTCACACATGCGTATACCCTTTCAGCTTAAAGATGTGCCATGTTAGCTGAGTCTTAAAGTTGAAATATGAGCCATCGTAACAGCAGGCCAGTCCAAAATGCTCGGTACATTCCAATCGCTTGCTCTAATACACAGTAAACTGAAGTTTCACATGTACACACGTCCTATACTCACACACTCTTATGCTCATTAAGCTTGAAGATCTGCATCTTAGCTGAGTCTTACTGTTGAAAGATGTGCCATCTTAACAGCAGGCTAGTCCTTAATGCTCGGCACATTCCAATCGCTCACTCTGATACACAACAAGGTGAAGTTTCACATGAAATCACATACTTTACTCACACACTCTAATGCTCATTCAGCTTAAAGATATGCAATCTTAGCTGAATTTTACTGTTAGAAGATGTGCCATCTTAACAGCAGGCTACTCCAAAATGCTCAGTACATTCCATTTGCTCACTCTGATACACAACAAGTTGAAGATTTATATGCACACACGTACATTACTCACACACTCTTATGCTTATACAGCTTAAGGATGTATCATCTTAGCTGGGTCCTAATGTTGAAAGATGTGCCATCTTAATACCAGGCTAGTCCTAAATGCTCGGAACATTCCAATTGCTCGCTCTGACACACAAGCGGAAGTTTCACATGTACACACATACATTACTCACACACTCTTATTCTCATTCAGCTCAATGATGCGCCATTGTAGCTGAGTTTTACTGTTGAAAGATGTACAACTTAACAGCAGGATAGTCCTAAATGTTCAGTATACATTCCAATCGCTCGTTCTGATACACAACGAGTTGAAGTTTCACATGTATGCAAGCACATTACTCACACACTCTTATGCACTTTAGGTTAATAATATACCATCTTAGCTGAATCATACTGTTGAAAGATGTGCCATCTTAACAGCAGGCTGCTCCTAAATGCTGGTATATACCAATCGCTCACTCTGATACACAACAAGCTGAAGTTTCACATGTATGCACATACATTACTCACTCACTCTTACACTCTTTCAGCTTAAAGATATGCCACCTTAGCTGAGGCTTACTGTTGAAAGATGAGCCATCTTAATAGCAGGCTAGTCCTAAATGCATGGTACATTCCAATCGCTCGCTCTGATACACAAGCTGGTTTCACATGTATGCACGTACACTACTCACACACTCTTATGCTCATTCAGCTTAAAGATGTGCCAGCTTAGTGGACCCTTACAGTTGAAAGATGTACCAACTTAACAGCAGGCTAGTCCTTAATACTCAGTACGTTCCAATTACCTGCTCTTTTACGCAACAAGCTGAAGTTTCACATGTACACACGTACATTACTCACACACTCTTATGCTCTTTTAGCTTAAAGATGTGCCATCTACGCTGAGTCTTACTGTTGAAAGATGAGCCATCTCAACAGCAGGCTATGCACCCAAAATGCTTGATACATTTGATCTTTTCTCTCCAACACACAACAAGCTGAATTTTCACATGTACACACACACACATTACTCACACAATCTTATACCTTTTTAGCTTAAAGATGTGCCATATTAGCTGAGTCGTACCGTTGAAAGATGTGCCATCTTAACAGCAGGCTAGTCACATAAATGCATGGTACACTCCAATCACTTGCTCTAATACACAACAAGCTGATATACACACGCACATTACTCTCACACGCTTATACCCTTTCAGCTAAAAGATGTGCCATGCTAGCTACGTCTTACAGTTGAAATATGTGTCATCTAAACAGCAGGCCAGTCATAAATGCTTGGTACATTCCAATTGCTCGCTACGATACACAACAAGCTGAAGTTTCACATGTATGCACGCACGATACTCACACATTCTTATGCTTATTCTACTTAAAGATGTGCCATCTTAGCTGAGTCTTACTGTTGAAAGATGTGCCATCTTAACAGCAGGACAGTCCTTAATGCTCAGTACATTCCAATCTCTCGCTCTGATACACAATAAGCTGAAGTTTCACATGTACGCACGTACATTACTCACACACTCTTATGCTCATTCAGCTTAAAGATATGCCATCTTAGCTGAGTCCTACTTTTGAAAGATGTGCTATCTTAACAGCAGGCTCGTCCTTAATGCTCGGTACATTCCAATCGCTCGCTCTGATACACAATAAGCTCAAGTTTCACATGTACACACGCACATTACTCACACACTCTTATGCTCATTCAGCTTAAAGATGTGCCATCCTAGCTGAGTGTTACTGTTGAAAGATGTGCCATCTTAACAGCAGGCGAGTCCTAAATGCTTGGTACATTCCAATAGCTCCTTTTGATACACAACAAGATGAAGTTTCATATGTACGCACGTACATTACTCACACACTATTATGCTCATTCAGCTTAAAGGTGTGCCGTCATAGGTGAGTCTTACTATTGAAAGATGTGCTATCTTAACAGCAGGCTAGTCCATAATGTTCGGTACATTCCAATTGCTCGCTCTAATACGCAACAAGCTGAAATTTCACATGTACACACGCACATTACTCACACACTCTTGTACTCTTTCAGCTTAAAGATGTGCCATCTTAGCTGAGTCTTACTGTTGAAAATGTGCAATCTTAACAACAGGCTAGTCACCTAAATGCTCAGTACATTTATATTGCTCACTGTAACACACAAGCTGAAATTTCACTTGTACTCGCATACATTACTCACACACTCTTATACCCTTTCAGCTTAGGGATGTGCCATCTTAACAGCAGGCTAGTCCAAAATGCTCGGTACGCGCTCTTATACACATGCAGAAGTTACACATGTATGCACGCACGTTACTCGCACACTGTTATGCTTATTCAGCTTAAAGATGTGCCATCTTAGCCGAGTCTTACTATTGAAAGATGTGCCACCTTAACATCAGGCGAGTCCTAAATGCTTGGTATATTCTAATTGCTCGCTCTTATACACAACAAGCTGAAATTTCATATGTACGTACGTACATATCTCACACACTCTTATGCTCATTCAGCTTAAAGTTGTGCCATCATAGTTGAGTCTTACTGTTGAAAGATGTGCTATCTTATCAGCAGGCTAGTCCTTAATGCTCGGTACATTCCAATTGCTCACTCTGATACGCAACAAGCTGAGAGAGATCGCTTGAATCACTGACGATCCTACGTTTGATGACCACCGATCTTGTGAAATGAGGCCGGTACGTTCGAGCATGGTTCAAGCCACGACTCGATCACAAGTTTTGAACCTGCTTGGACAAGATAGCACTGCGACAGAGCGGCGTCTTTTCGGATGATGATCGGTGAATAAACAAGGGTCTACAGCTGCTTTTGCCGAGTATCCTGCCAGCACCACTGCCAAGGTGAACTAAGCTTTGTTGGGCTGAGCCCAATTCGACTATATTCTGAACGTCCCAGACATTATGAGCAAAAGAATCAGCAGCTGGAGCAGTAGGCCTACAAGCCTGGTTCCTCTACTCACTGTCCCTGAGGTCAGTTAACCTGCCACAGTACAGCTCCAACTGCTAATCCTTTGGCTCACATACCCTGCATACTGGCTGGAACATTCTCCAACTGTATGCATGAAGTGACCTTCTAGGGGATTTTTTGGTGTACCATCAACCTGGTTTTTGTGGATGCTTCCTGCAGTTATACACATGTAGTTTGGTCAGACATGATGTAGACAACTCAATTAGTTAACACAACAATTTTGTATTTGCCACTGGAAAATATTGAACTGCTGTTGGCAGTATGGAAGTTATTGCACTACTTGATCTTATATGGCTTCATACAATAATAAGTACTTATTCTCTTGGGCCATAGAGATGGTGAGTTCTGGAGAGATCAACCACATCCATATCAGCTTCATGGTAGCTGGACACACAAAGTTTGCCCCAGACCGTCTCTTTTCAGTGATTGGAAGTGCCTATAAGAGAGAAGATGTGTTCTCCATTCATGAGCTGAAAACTATCTGTGATCAGAGTGCTACAACATTCATTGAAGATGGACAGCATGTTCTCACCTGGCGAGACCGTCTTGGAGACAAGTACTCAGACCTTCCCGGTGTGCACAAACTCCATGACTTTCTTGTAGTGAAGGTACACAATGGAAATGTGGTGATGAAGGTGCGTGAGAATTGCTTTGCTGGTGAGTGGAAGGATTCTCCACTTCGTGTCCGAGGTCCGAGTCAGCACTGCAGTTGGAGTCCCAACCACCAACTACAGTGATAGCCACCTTCACAGTATTTCAGCTGATAAAATGACAAACATGGTTGACCGTTATGTTGCTCCCGATCACCGTCCAGATTACTTGCCACCACCGACTGTTGTGTCGTCTACCTCCTTGACAGCACAAACTTCTGCTCCAACATCTTCATCCTCATCTGCAAGTACAACTGCTGGACAGAGAAGGAGAAAACAGAGCAAGTGCTCAACAAAAGGCTGCGATGGATCGGGACACAAAAACCGAACGAGATGGGCTGAAGGTCACACAACAAAAGCAGGACGTCCTAGGTGTTAGCAAGTCATTATTTTTAACTTGCTGGTCATATCTTATGCTACTGAACATCATTTCACATCACTACCTACTGTACTTAGCTTTATTTTTGTCTTGCTGTTGCTGCCAAAGCACCATGTGTCCACAACAGTTAATACCTCGTGATCATTCTAATTAATGCACACCAAGAGAATAGGGACTACTCGACCATCTGATGGTTCCAAGGTGTTGCTACCCACTGACGCAAGTAAAGAATGACTGAGTTAATTTCGATACTGCTTACAGGGGGATAAATAAGGGCTATACATGCCACTACTTTCGGTAACACTAGTCACTATCACCTAGCTAGCTTCATGGCTACCGAAACACAGGCTTAGTTTTCAATTCTAGTACCGATTGTCGATGGTTAAGACTATATTACGATTACAGCTACTTACCTCCTCCGGTCCGGTCTTCTCTTTCTTGATCCAGTCACGACTCTGTCTTTTGCACGTACTGAACATTGTGTTGCACGGGTGGGTGGGGCCACGCCCGGTTAGCAATAAATGGCCTAAGGTCGTCACGGTTGCAAGCGCGTAACTACTGGCTATAGCAACCGATCGCGTTCAAACTCGAGGAGTGAACGAACATGTTCATTCATTATTCCGTCTCGGTCGAAATTGAATTATTTGCTGTTTTCTACATGGGACTGCCACACACGCACACACACACATTACTCACACACTCTTATACCCCTTCACTGGCTTAGGATGTGCCATCTTAGCCGAGTCTTACTGTTGAAAGATGTGCCATCATAACAGCAGGCTTATCCAAAATGCTCGGTACATTCCAATCGCGTGCTCTTATACACAACAAGCTGAATTACTCACACACTCTTATGCTCATTCAGCTTAATAGACAGGTTCATAATATTAAACCACGATGAAAGATTGTACCGTCGAGTTCACGCCTCTGGTGGCTCGAGACAAACGCTGAGATCTAACCAAAATCCAAGAGAAGTTTATAGAAAAGGGCCATGGTATATATACACATAGCGAGGTGTGCCTTCGCACGCTCACATCTAGCCTGCTTTCAATTGACGCTGCCGAGGTCCTCCTGTCCACGAACGAGTACTAGTATCAAAGTAGGTCTCGATCTCATTCCCAGCTTGCAAGCATACGTTAATAGACAGGTTCATAATATTAAACCACGATTAAAGATTGTACCGTCGAGTTCACGCCGAGATCTAGCCACGATCAACGAGAATTTTATAGAAAAGCGCCATGGTATATATACACATAGCGAGGTGTGCCTTCGCTTGCTCACATCTAGCCTGTTCTCAATTGACACTCCCGAGGTCCTTCTGTCCACGAACGAGTACGAGTATCAAAGTAGGTCTCGATCTCATTCCCAGCTTGCAAGCGTACCAAGGCTTGTAGAAGCGGAATGCAACTTCCTTATCGATGCATTGGTCTATATACTGGGAATGGAGATCGATCCCATCGGCAAATATTCATACGCTATCCAATGCCAATATTTGCGCTTTTTGTGCACCAATATACGCGGTACGCGCACGTAGAATACGCGTGCGCGTAGCCAATTGTAGAGAACAGATTACATCATATTAAATTGAATAGTAAGGAATGATTAAAAATGAGCTACAAAAAGGAAATTAAGAAGGAAATAAACAATGAATATTACAATGAGCAGCTAAAAATGAGGAGGGAGTACAAAACAATCAAGTGCAACAATGAAAATGAGATACAAGAAGACAAAATTAATGATACAAAAATCAGCAGAGAAAAGGTACATTAGAGTTTACCAATGAATTGAAAGCAAATTTTAGGGACAGCCAGCTTAGTATTATAGGTACAATTACTTACAAGCCTATGTGTGTGTAAATGTCTTACCTATCCTCTGGACATCGTGTAGAGTGCAGATCCCTTGCTCGACATCAGATCTACAGTTGAATACATGGTGACTTAACTGAGGGCTATTACTACTACCTTACCTTCCAACTAAGCACGAAAAGCTTCCTGCATCTACCCCAGCAGGCTTGCCATGCGCCATGGACTATTACTACCTCATCCTCTAACTGAGCAACCCCGAACAAAAGCTCCCCTGGCCATGCACGCTTTTCCATGGACTAATTCTACCTGACCACCCCATTTACAATAAGCTTCCTCCCACATAGCTCCCACATACACCCTTGCTAACATGCACATAAACACACACATAAAGTCCAAAACACTCACACATACACACACACTAACACTCACCATCTAACTGAGCAACCCCTTACGAGAAGCTTCCTCCCACATACGCCCTTGCTAACATGAACACATAAACACACAACAAACATTACCACTCCGATACACACACGCACAGATGAAAACTCCTATACACGCACATCAGCATCAGACTCCTATGTAAAGAACAGAATAAAAGGATTAACACATAAATTTTGGGAAAGCTGTGCTGGCTCTCCGAAAGCTCCCCTCCCGCAGCCACTACCACACCCTCTGAGCACCCCCTTACGAACTCTGATACATGTACATCAGCATCACACTCCTATATAAAGAACAGAATAAAAGGATTAACACATAAATTTTGGGAAAGCTGTGCTGGCTCTCCGAAAGCTCCCCTCCTTCAGCCCCCTCTGAGCACCCCCTTACGAACTCCGATACATGTACATCAGCATCACACTCCTATATCAAAAACAGAACAATAGGATTAACACATAATCTTTGGGAAAGCTGTGCTGGCTCTCCGAAAGCTCCCCTCCCACAGCCACCGCCTATGGCCCACAAAGCTGCGACTTCACCACAAACTATCACCCTCTAACTGAGCACTCCCTTACGAGAAGCTTCCTCACACATAACTCCCACATATGCCCTTGCTAACATGTGCTGGCTTTCACACAAAATAAATAAACTTATGAAAGCTCCACTCCCGTACCCCCTGCCTATGGCCAGCAAAGCTGTGATTTCAGCACCCCCTTACGAACTCCGATACATGTACATCAGCATCACACTCCTACATAAACAACAGAACAAAAGGATTAACACATAATCTTTGGGAAAGCTGTACTGGCTCTCCGAAAGCTCCCCTCCCACAGCCACCGCCTATGGCCCACAAAGCTGCGACTTCACCACAAACTATCACCCTCTAATTGAGCATTCCTCTTACGAGAAGCTTCCTCGCACATAACTCCCACATATGCCCTTGCTAACATGTGCTGGCTTTCACACAAAATAAATAAACTTATGAAAGCTCCACTCCCGTACCCCCTGCCTATGGCCAGCAAAGCTGTGATTTCAGCACCCCCTTACGAACTCCGATACATGTACATCAGCATCACACTCCTATATAAACAACAGAACAAAAGGATTAACACATAATCTTTGGGAAAGCTGTGCTGGCTCTCCGAAAGCTCCCCTCCCACAGCTACCGCCTATGGCCCACAAAGCTGCGACTTCACCACAAACTATCACCCTCTAACTGAGCACTCCCCTTACGAGAAGCTTCCTCGCACATAACTCCCACATATGCCCTTGCTAACATGTGCTGGCTTTCACACATAATAAATAAACTTATGAAAGCTCCACTCCCGCACCCCCTGCCTATGGCCAGCAAAGCTGTGATTTCAGCACCCCCTTACGAACTCCGATACATGTACATCAGCATCACACTCCTATATAAACAACAGAACAAAAGGATTAACACATAATGTTTGGGAAAGCTGTGCTGGCTCTCCGAAAGCTCCCCTCCCGCAGCCACTGCCTATGGCCAGTATATGCCCTTGCTGATACACACACATAAACACACACGACAAACGTTACCATTCCAATACAGTCATCCACGTACATCAGCATCCATGTACAGACTCCTACATAAACAACAGAACAAGAGGTTTAACTATGGGAATCATGGATTTAGCCTGGCCGTCCCCGTGAAAATTTACAAAAATAATGAAAATATAAGGTGACATGACCGATGGGGGAAGGTGAGTAGTCAAGTTTTAGTTTGCGAGCAAAAGCAGCTTCCATTCGAGGAATGTGGTGCGAAACGATCAGCGTCATCCACCCAGCATGTGCCAAGCATAACTTCATTAGATGTTGGATCAGATGGAAGGAGAGAATGTTAGAAAATTGTTCACAGACATTAAGGTGTGTTCCTTCTGTACGATACAGGCCAGCCACTCTCTCTTCTAATCTTCTGTAATCAGCACGCCATCAACTTCACACCCTCTCTGAAGCAAAAAAGAGATAACCAAATACTAAATAATATTATGTGTATGTGTGCATGATACACACTAAGAGCAAGCTATGGTTCTAGTATAGTACAACTACATGCACATTCAGGGCACATGTAGAAAAACTCACAACATACACCAGTATACATATATGCACACTTGTAGTAAGAACTTCTCAACACCATACCACGGGCATGAAGTAACAACACAGCTGAATGCAAAAAATGACCCCCCCCCCCCACACACACATGCTAGTTGATCTCTAACCTTCTTTTACCACATAGGCTTCTTCCCAGAGCCTGACGGTAGACAGGAAGTCATGGAAACCAAAAGTTATTCTCTAAGTATAAATATAACATCATACATAGCAGTTGTAGAGAGAAGTTGATGTCATTATTCTATCACATTAATGACTGTTTCTAATATGTCACCCAGAGAAGCCTTTATTCGTCCATACTACCGTCTTATACAATGCAAGTACATAAATCTGTAGAATACAGCTAAATCTGTAGACCTGGCAACACTGATAACCTTCAAGTTCTGCTATGCTCGTATGGATCTATAGCTACATGTACTTTAATGCTTACACGGATCAGCCTGTCAAGCTCCTGAAGACCAGAAGTATCAGTAGCTCACCAAGAGAACAATATATATAGTAGCAAGTTCACCACCTGCTACATCAACAATAATTATAACAAGGCAAAGAAATACACCAGTCCTACATATGTACATGCCCAACACTGGAGCCTCGTTGGGCTTAGGTATACTATACTTCAATGCTTGTTTAACAGTAAGAGTAAATAAGAGAGTATCTAACTCCAGAATATCTACCTGAAGAAGCTCTTTTGAAGCACAAAGTACACCTACACAATATGTTAATACCACAACTTGAAATTATAACTGGCTATACAAAAGTATGTCTGGTGACCTTTGTACTCTACTTTAAAACACCTTACACACTAGCAGTACGTACTGCTTTACAGAGGTTGCAAGTTGCATACAGCCTTCCTTCGGTAAAATGTACCCTTCTCCCCCTCCCAACTGAGTTGGCTGTTTACGTTCGCACGGTCACTGTCTTCCACGACAACCCACACAACTCCCCTGCTTAGCAGTATAATAATGTATGCTGTACATTTGTCCTGTGTCACTCGACCTTAGGTAAGGCCACTCCAAATCAATTGACCATATGCAGAATAAATTTTCTAAATAACGCACGCCTAAACGTCTGTATACAAACATATGGGGCTGGGGGCACCAACACGAACAGACAAGAAAGTAAGAAATGCACTAACTTTGACTAGCTAAAACTCCACACAAACAGCAAAATATCCATCAACTGCGGTTGCTGTATAAAGAACTACAACAAAATAAGTGACCTATGGCAGTTTTGTGTCCTACTTTGCTCTTGATGCCACAAAATCCAGAGTTTCTCAAGAACATCTTTGCTGGGTCCTCTTTTCAAACGTTTCTTGATTTAGAAGCGCCATAGAGCACGCCAACAAAAGGTTCAAGGGCTTGAGCACGTTCTACCTCACCATTTCTACAGATGCAGCTGTTTACATTCTTTAGGCGGGGCTCTCTGGGCTTCAGGAAGCGAAACACACCACAAAATGTCCTCGCCACAAGAATGCCGTGTGGTTTGTTTCGCTTCCTGAAGCCCAGAAAGCCCCACCTAAAGAATGTAAACAGCTGCATGCTGTAGAAATGGTGAAGTAGAACGTGCTCAAGCCCTTGAACCTTTTGTTGGGGTGCTCTATGGTGCTTATAAACCAAGAAACGTTTGAAAAGAGGACCCAGCAAAGATGTTCTTGAGAAACTCTGGATTTTGTGGCAAAGTAGGACACAAAATTGCCATAGGTCACTTATTTTGTTGTAGTTCTTTGTACAGCAACCGCAGTTGACGGATATTTTGCTGTTTGTGTGGAGTTCTAGCTAGTCAAAGTTAGTGCATTTCTTGCTTTCTGGTCTGTTCGTGTTGGTGCCCTCAGTCCCATATGTTTGTATACTAACGTTTAGGCGTGCGTTATTTAGAAATTTATTCTGCATATGGTCAATCAGTTGTTTCTCATCCCCCCATTTGTACCAGTACAATACAAAACTATACCGCTTCAATTTTTGGGCGAGTTAAACTTGTAATTTTGTCAACTATTTCCTACAAAACTCGTGACTTGGACGACCATTACTCGCCAAAAATGCCGCCCGCCCGAATCAATTTTAGGGCTGAGGGGGGATGAGAAACAAATAATTTATTTGGAGTGGCCTAATCATGCCAAGATCTTTACAGTCAAAGTTGAAACTTAGTAACACTCACCTGGAAACGTTGCTCACTGAGTTCCTCCTTTTTCGATCACGATCAATAGTCCCCGAACATCAAGTTCACTCGCGAGTAGCTGACAAGAATGCACACATGAACACCAGTCTCCTATAGACTACAAAATATCTTTCAACATATGGTCCGGGCATAGCGTGCGCCAGATATCGAGGCACGATCGCGAGTGGAATCTAGCTAGGTACGCTGGACTACTGGACACATGGAATCGAAGAACACATTGCCCTAAACAAAAGATAATACCAAGGAATTCCGTAAAGCTACCTATCAGTCTGTACACCACCCCCCTCCCCCTTTCCCCTCTGATTCCCCTTGCTAGAGCGAACGTACGTTCGAACGCAAGTGAATTGAAGTAATTTGCCTGTAGCTAGTTGCCCAACTTGGGCGCTCGTAGCCCATAAGCTATGTTACGTTTTCCCATGCCACTTACATTACATCCCTTAACGCCATAGCGATGGAGATTGCTCAGGCCCCTGTCAGAGGAGTCAATCATAGTAGAAATCACACGACGATAATTCACGGTTGCGATAGCTTCGAAGAGAACGAATGACCTTGGGCGCTTGTACACCAATCAAAGCAGGGGCCATGTACACGATGCATGTAGCTAATTATATGCTAATTATTCAGCACATGATGTGAAATTTTAATTAGTTTACTATAAACAGTCTTTTGTGAGAGCTATTGTTTCTTTTGAGCCCATGGAGAGTGCAATTAAAAGTAACCCTGTGCACATCTGTGTAGACTTATGTCATATCTAGTCAACTTTGTATTCCTCCCTCACTCTTTGATTTCTCTCCTTAGTTCTCTGTATAGCTACACACCTTATATTCACGCCTATCTCTCTCCCTGTTATAGAAACATAATAATATTATTATGTGCATGGGCGCAATGAGAACTTTTCAAGAGCAGCTATCCACATCTACATCTTCACATATACACAGACACACACAGACACACACATACACACACACACATACACACACACACACACACACAGACACGGACACTCACATGATTACTGTCTGCATAGGTGCAGAGAATATCATATGCATGGGACATAAACTACAGGCACTTCAATTTGCTTGTAAATGCAGGGCCGTAGACAAGATTTTTTGTTTGGGGGTGCTTGATCTCAAAGGTCAAAGGTCATTGACTACATAGGTGTGGTCTAACCTAGACTGTGTCGATCATTGGACCGTAAGAAAGTTCATAAAAATGACCTGGCTAAGGAGCAGCATGCATACTAGATAATCTGAATCATGGATTTCTCAGTCCTTCGAGTACAACTGTGGTGCTTAAACGTACCAAGTATTAGACATATCAAAAATTTGGGAGTGCTTCAGCACCCCCAAGCACCTACTTGTCTACGGCCATGAAATGCCTGATTAGTCTTATTATCGATACATTAATTGCGCATGGACGTGAATATTTATAAGCCTCTTCAGCAGAACGCGCAACCACGTTAAACATTGCGTGTATGGACGCGCGTGATACATTGCAACCCGGTTCCAGTGCACTAGTCAGAGCTCCAGATCTGATATCTGATACGTGTGAGCAGATCGGATTGGGAACGGAGTGGCAGTCTCGTTCCCAGGCCTACGATTCCGTGTCAATGAGCGCTTGATCCATGGAGATGCCGAAGCAGAGTGAGCAATCCAGCTGAAGGCTAAGAACACTGAAACTGGTGAGCTCGGCAAAGTCGTACTTGTCATGGCCCCGGGGAACTCCATACCGAATATTAATTTGTGCACATCTTGTTTGTATACGCTATAGCTTATGTCTAGATGTATCCCCCATAACCCAATAGTAGCTCCCGATCGTGGATCTATGATGTGTTTAATACTAAGCCATATAATTATTCAAAATGCTAGGGATATAGTAGTAGCATTAAAAGAGTAACATTCGTACTGCTAGTACACACATCCTAGCAAGTCCAATTTTTGTATGCTGTCATTGGTTTGTTAGGGAATATGGCATTAACTAGTGTGTCATGTTCGATATCCGGCCAATATGTGTATAGGATTTCCCTAATGTCCTTGCATGTGGGACTGAATTTGACCGGGAGGACTACATGTACTGGGGGTGTGGTTGCTGTTTTGTTGTTGTTCTTGGTGAGTTGAGTGCGGTTATGGAAGGGATATTGTCGAATGATAATTGTAATTTCCTCCGCTTTGTAGCCTCTTTCAATGAGTTTGTCTTTTAGTTTGTTTGTAATAAGTTTGAGTGTATCCCCTTGTGTGTTTGTGAGGAGGTGTCTTAGTGTTTCTCCTTTTGGGATGGCTGTTTTCACACTTTTGGGGTGGTATGAGGTTTTATGGATGTACAATTGTTTGTTGGTCGGTCTTATGTGTGTTTTAACATCCAGGAGGCCTCTGTCTTTAAAGTTGGGCCTTTGTAGAGCGTAACATCCAAAAATATAAGTTCATTTCTCTCTTATTTGTGTGTGAATTTGATCGTGGAGTGGACTTTGTTGATATTTGTGATGAATGTGTTTAGTTGTTCGTCTGTGCCTGTCCATATTAGGAATATGTCGTCAATGTCTCTTTTCTATAGAAGTATGTATGGATGTCCTAGCCACGCTAGGATAGGTTCCAATGACCCCATGAATAGCTTAGCATATGCTGGGACCATTTTGGTGCCCATGGCCGTTCCTTGTAGTTGGAGGAAGAAGTCTCTGTTGAATTCAAAGACGTTATTCTTGAGGACAATGTTTAGTATTTCCTCCAGAACTCGATTGGTGGCCGTAGAGGATATGGATCTTGGTCCCATTTGAGAGCATTGACGCTGGATGTGATGCCATCTTTGTGTGGTATGTTCGTATATAGTGAGGATCTGACTAGAGTACTGTTTAGTGGAATTTGAATGGTTGTGATTAGGTCAACAAATTCCTTGGTCTGTTTTAGAAATGACGGAAGTTGTTTGACTAGTAGTTGAAGCCAGTAGTCTACGAAACTTGAGATGTTCTCAGTTACGCTATTGAGACTGGAAACAATAGGTCTTATGCCCATTGGGTTTTTGAGTATCTTTTTTAGGAAGTAGAATTGTGAGGTTCTGAATTGTACGGAGGGTGTGCAAAAGTTGACAAATTCCATTGGCATCCATATTTGGAATCTAAGTTCAACTAGGAATTTCATAATGTAGGTTCTTATGAAGGCAGTTGTGTCTGCTTTGAGTTGTTTGTATACTTTTGGTTCGTCTGGATTTTTGAGGCCTTCCTCAATGTAGTAGCATTTGTTTAACACTACAATGGTTGATCCTCAGTCGGCTTTGTTGATGACTATATCTTTGTTGTTTTTTAATGATTTGATTGCTGCTCTTTCGGCTTTGGTGATATTGTCACCTTTAATTTGTTTGTTGTTTGTACCTAGGGAGATAATTTCTTGGTCTAGTTTATATTGAGGAACGTGTTTTTGCTTTCGGCCCTAGTAAGGGAGTTGTTTTTCACTTTGAATGTTTGATTTTTTCCCAGGGATCAAAGGTTGAGTTAGGTGGGTCTGGTTGGTTACCGGTACTGTTTGACAGTGTGGTGTTGTTGTGTTGTGATTGAAGTAGGGTTTTTTATTTAGTAGCTAGTTCGTATTGTACGAGAATTTTTTATGGAGCTTCGAGAGGCCTGTAGCTATATCATTGTGGTCTATAGACTTGGGCTCGGGAATAAATGAGAGACCTTTTGATACATGTAGTATACTACGTTCAGCACTAGACAGAGAATATGTTGATAGGCTTACAATGTTGTTACAGCTAGGATTATGTTTGATTCTTACTTTCCGTCTTTATATGGCATTAAGGCCTATAGTCCCCCTCCCCCCCCCCCCCCCACTTCTTACGCCAGTAATGAATGCTAGAAACTATAAGATCGGCCATGCCTGTTAACCACACCTAGTACTGCATTATGCACACATGCTGTTTCGATTGTACATGCTCAAGCTAAATGCAGGTACATGTAAGGGTTGTTGAGTCACAGAGTGTTGGCTATTATATTATGGCACACACAGACACACACTGTTGAAAATGCCGAGCAGTACACATGGGGTATGTGCTCTGACAACTCTACTTCATGATGCAGACCTAAAAAATTTAGGGATGTAGTGTCACTGTACAATCTACGTTTTTCTGTATACTGCAATTGTAATGATTATTGCTTGTGTCTCGATTAATTTTTATACGCACTATGGTTCACGATCTCAATGGTAACCTCACTCACGAGGTAATGAGCTAATGCCCCTGTAATTATAAAGATTTATAGCTCTGGCTAACTTTCCTACGGTAGAGTCTGAGGTCTGGACAAAGATGCATAGGAGAAAGGCATTGAGAGGATATCCCTTTAATTAGAGTCCTAAAGCTTCCATAGTGTACACTGATTTATGTATGTGTATTGTTTATTAATTTGCATGAGGTATGTACGAGACATTTTTTATAATTATCAACTACATCATTATAATGTCATTTTTTCGACTATATACAGGCCAAGGTGACCAGTGAGGAACGTGTGGCAAAACAATATACAAGTCTGATTTTCTACGGTGAGTTTGTTTAACTAGGGAGTGAATTATCATTTACATCATCAAGAGAACATAATAGAAGAGAGAGGGAGAGTATCCTACTCTGCATACTGCTGTGCAAATGCATTGCAAATAATTAAACCCGTATATTCCTGTAAACTGTAATATACTACACAACCACCTTGTAAGTTAAGTGAGTGTTGGCCAATAATTGGTCTATGACAGCCCACCTTGGTATTAACCAACTGCCGCACTGTTGGGTTTTACAGCTTGAGTCAACCACTCAAATTTAATTATCAGCAATGCATTTGCACAACAGTATGATACTCTCCCGCTCTCTTCCTACTATATACTCTTGACATTATTATATATTCCACAGGTAGACCTCTGAGAGTGCATTTGCTGAGTTGCAGTGCTAGCTAGAGGACAGAATACACGGAAAAATTCAAAGAACATCAGCAAAACTGGTATCAAACTAATAAAAATTTAATTATAGCATCACCACCACAATACATTGAAATGCCGTAAATAATATATACATGTGTAACACATGGTACATGTATGTTTTTAGTTATTTTGTTGTGAGTGGTATAATATTGTTTTTAATGCTGAGAGCAGTTGCTGTATGTGTGGGTGTGTTGTCTGAAGTGTGTGCATCCATCCCGAGGTGGCTGCTGGCTGCTCTAGGAGTACATATTTTACCATACCACATCTACAGAGTGGAACAATATTAATCATTTTTCAGGGGTATATTATAGTTATGGAGCTGGGACCACACACAGCTATAGTACAGTAGTGATTCCAGATGCCCGATGTTTTGGCTCAATCTCAATAGCAGAGTGGCAGTGATAGTAATCCTTATGGTTAAGGTGTGAATAGCTTCCTCTCAATGAGGCCTATATATTAGCACTGGGTGTTTCCCGTTGAACGGATGAAGCATGCACGAGCTACAATCTACATGCTGGAAATCATTTTACATACAAATTTCCATAGAGCTAAAAATTGAAATTGTATGGCGTGTTCTTAACCGATTTGCTTGATTCAAACCTCAGGAGAGACAGCAATCTCTCAGCTACCTTGTGGTTGTTTCCTGTTTTTATGACAACCCATTGCTAAGTTATGGCTGGTTTTATAAGCCTCAGGTCGATCATCTGGCTATAGTACTATATATCTCCCATATCCACTCCAGGCTTTTGTAAATTATGCTAAAATTTTGGCCTATAATGCTATTCTCAAATTCCCAGATAATGGCCCTATAATGCTCAGGAATGCCCCTATAATGCTCAAGGTAGCCCTTATAATACTCAAGGTATTGGCATTATTCTTGTCAAATCTATGTACTTTGATACAAAAAAAAAAGGAACATGTCATCAGTCATCTATTATTGTATTGGAGCATTACAGAGGTCTCTATGTAGTCTTCCATACAGCGTGCTTGTCTTTCTGTGAAGCTGTTTGTAAGTTATATAGTATGATGTCATTCACTCAGGGTCAAAGGTTATCTTAGTAGAGGTCAATGACAAGTCTGTGTTAGCCTCTGTGAGTCTCTAGTTGCTTTAGTCTCCAAGTACTCTATGTCACTCAGTGACTACAAAAAACACCTGCTTGTTTTAAAATTTGTGAGCAGATGTAAAAGTTGGTCCAATAATGCTTCAAAAATAATGCTAGCATTATTCTCAAATGCCAGGACATCCCTATAATGCTCAAAATTATGCTGCTCAAAATTATTATTGCCCAAATTAATGTCTAATCACAGCTGCTTTAGTGTGGACACTATACATAATACATACAGTAATAGAGGAGCACGGTGCATGGTTACTTAGCCACAACTTACAGTTTTGAGTGCTAACCATTTACATTATCATGTACGTGTATGTATATTTATACACAATGTATCTCCGCACAAAACCATGGACTCAGTAGAAGCTAATGGAAATAGGAAATCAACCAGCATTCAAAGGTATCTGTACTGCTACCACCATGTGTAAATTTAAGTTTAGAAATGTTTGTGAGAAAAAAAAGTACATTCACATTACTAATGTTACATGTATGTGGTATGGGGTAGTTGCTGCTAACTTAGTCAACATGAAAATTTCTAGCTTTAAGGTATTACAAGTGACTTGTACATTTATGTGCAGTGTTCTCCCCAAGAATAATTCAAGGCATGATGGGAGGGCTTATTTTGGGTGTGGCCTGTGGTCACATCAAAGCTTTTGGCCTCTGTCCTTTCCCACATCAAAGAAAAATCTGTGTTGAAGGCTTGCAGGGCCGACATGCCTTAAGTATGCTGGGGAGAACACTGATGTGATATCATTGATTTTCTAGTGCTCCCAGTTCTGCACTCCTGCATGTATGCATACATCTTTCTTAGGTAATAGAATAAAATGGTTTGCTACAGTGTATGTACATGTGCATGTATCAGTTTTCATGTATTGGATTGGAAAGTAGTAGTAACAAGGTGATATTTGTTCCATCTGTGTGCTTTCGCCCTGCTCAAAACTAGAGCTCTCTAGAGCACATAATAGCCTACAACATTTGACACCTTCAGCAACAACATATTGAACAGCTTGAACAAAACTAGAGCTCTCTATAGCAGACAATGTAGCCTACAGCAATCAACATCTGCAACAACAACAGATTCAACAACTTAAACAAAACTAGAGCTCTCTATTGCACATAATAGCCTACAACGATCAACAGCTTCAACAACAGATTCAACAGCTTCAATAAAACTAGATCACATAATAGCCTACAACAATCAACAGCTTTAACAACACATTCAACAGCTTCAACAACAACAGATTCAACAGCTTCAACAAAACTAGAGCTCCCTAGAGCACATATTAACCTACAACAATCGACAGCTTCAACAACAGATTCAACTGCTTCAACAAAACTAGAGCTCTCTAGAGCACATAATAGCCTACAACAATCAACAGCTGATTCAACTGCTTCAACAAAACTAGAGCTTTCTAGAGCACATAATAGCCTACAACAATCAACAGCTTTAACAAAGCTAGAGCTCTCTAGACCACATAATGTACCTTACAACAATTAACATCGTCAACAACAACAGATTCAACAATTTCAACAAAACTAGAGCTCTCTAGAGCACATAATACCTTACAACATTTGACATCTTCAGCAACAACAGATTGAACAGCTTAAACAAAACTAGAACTCTCTAGAGCAGACAATGTAGCCTACAACAATCAACATCTGCAACAACAGATTCAACAACTTCAACAAAACTAGAGCTCTCTATTGCACATAATAGCCTACAACAATCAACATCTGCAACAACAGATTTAACAGCTTCAACAAAACAAGAGCTCTCTATTGCACATAATAGCCTACAACAAGCAACAGCTTCAACAACAACAGATTCAACAGCTTCAATAAAACTAGAGCACATAATCAACATCGGCAACAACAACAGATTCAACAACTTAAACAAAACTAGAGCTCTCTATTGCACTTAATAGCCTACAACGATCAACAGATTCAACAGCTTCAATAAAACTAGATCACATAATAGCCTACACCAATCAACAGCTTTAACAACAGATTCAACAGCTTCAACAACAGATTCAACAGCTTCAATAAAACTAAATCACATAATAGCCTACAACAATTAACAGCTTTAACAACAGATTCAACAGCTTCAACAACAGATTCAACAGCTTCAACAAAACTAGAGCTCCCTAGAGCACATATTAGCCTACAACAATCGACAGCTTCAACAATAGATTCAACTGCTTCAACAAAATTAGAGCTCTCTAGAGCACATAATAGCCTACAACAATCAACAGCTGATTCAACTGCTTCAACAAAACTAGAGCTTTCTAGAGCACATAATAGCCTACAACAATCAACAGCTTTAACAAAGCTAGAGCTCTCTAGAGCACATAATGTACCTTACAACAATCAACATCGTCAACAACAGATTCAACAATTTCAACAAAACTAGAGCTCTCTAGATCACATACCTTACAACATTTGACACCTTCAGCAACAACAGATTGAACAGCTCAAACAAAACTAGAGCTCTCTAGAGCAGATAATGTAGCCTACAACAATCAACATCTGCAACAACAACAGATTCAACAACTTCAACAAAACTAGAGCTCTCTATTGCACATAATAGCCTACTACAATCAACAGCTTCAACAACAACAGATTCAACAGCTTCAATAAAACTAGTGCACATAATAGCCTACAACAATCAACAGCTTTAACAATAGATTCAACAGCTTCAACAACAACAGATACAATAGCTACAACAAAACTAGGGCTCCCTAGAGCACATAATAGCCTACAACAATCACCAGCTTCAACAACAGATTCAACTGCTTCAACAAAACTAGAGCTCTCTAGAGCACATTATAGCCTACAACAATCAACAGCTGATTCAACTGCTTTAACAAAACAAGCTTTCTAGAGCACATAATAGCCTACAACAATCAACAGCTGATTCAACTGCTTCAACAAAACTAGAGCTTTCTAGAGCACATAATAGCCTACAACAATCAACAGCTTCAACAACAGATTGAACAGCTTCAACAAAGCGAGAGCTCTCTAGCGCACATAATGTCGCTTACAACAAACAGCGTCTTCAACAACAAAAAATTGAATAGCTTTTACAAAACTAGAGCTCTCTAGAGCACATAATGTAGCTTAAACAATCAACATCTTCAACAACAACAGATTCAACAATTTCAACGAAACTAGAGCTCTCTAGAACACATAATAGCCTACAACAATCAACAGCTTCAACAATAGATTCAACAGCTTCGACAAAACTAGAGCTCTCTAGAGCACATATTGTAACCTACAACAATCAACATCTTCAACAACAACAGATTCAACAGCTTAAATAAAACTAGAGCACATAATAGCCTAAAACAATCAACAGCTTCAACAACAACGGATTCAACAGCTTTAACAACAACAGCTTTAACAAAATTAGAGCTCTCTAGAACACATAATAGCCTACAACAATCAACAACTTCAACAAAACTGGAGCACATGGTAGCCTATAAATATCAACAGCTTCAACATGATGATCAACAGATTAAACAACAGATTTAACAGCTTCAGCTATCAACAGCTTCAACAACAGATCCAACAACTTCAGCTTCAACAGCTTCAACAATCAACAGCTTCAAGAACTGATTCAACAAGCATAAGCAACAGATTCAACAACATCAACAACAATTAACAGGTTCAACATGGTGAGCAACAGATTCGACAGCTTCAACTATCATAATCATCAATCAACAGCTTCAACTATACTAACAAGTTCAACAGATTGAACAACTGCTTCAACAATAATCAGCTTCAACAAGTAATTCAACACCAAATTCAACATCATCAACAATAAACAGCTTCAACAACAGATTTAACATCAAAAGCACCAATAACAATCAACAGCTTCAACAACAGATTCATTAGTTTCAACAATCAACAGCTTCAACACGGTGATTGAAGCTATTGAGTCATTGGGGAGAGCCCACTCTTACACAAGATAGACTGTACTAACAATCAACAGCTTCAACTACACTAACAAGGTCAACAGATTCAACAGCCTCAACAATCAACAGCTTCAACAACAAATTCGACAACATCAATGACAATCAACAACTTCTACATGGTGATCAACCAATTAAGCAACAGATTTAATAACTTCAACAATCATCAGCTTCAACAACAGATTGAACAGCTTCAGATTTAACAGCTTCAACAATCAACATCTTCAATAACAACAGATTCAACAACAATCAACAGCTACAGATTCAACATCAACAACAATC
This sequence comes from Stappiaceae bacterium, assembly GCA_964291365.2. Classification (GTDB taxonomy): domain Bacteria; phylum Pseudomonadota; class Alphaproteobacteria; order Rhizobiales; family Stappiaceae; genus JBDWFY01. Next base: position 25,967 of record OZ219956.1, on the reverse strand, counting down.
ATCAACTTCAACATGGAAATCAACAGATTAAACAACAGATCCACGAGCTTCAACAATCAACAGCTTTTACAACCGATTCAACTACTTACTATTTAACAACTTCAACAATCAACAGCTTTAATAACAGATTTAACAGCTTCAACAATCAACTGCTTCAACATGGTTATTGAAGGTATTGATTGATTGGGGCGAGCCTACTCTTAAACATGATAGACTGTACTAACAATCAACAGCTTCAACTATACTAACAGGATCAGCAGATTCAACTATTCTAACAAGATCAGCAGATTAAACAACTTCAACAATCATAACCAACAATCAAAAGCTTCAACAACAGGTTCAACAACAATCAACAGCTTCAACAACAGATTCAACAACTTCAGATTCAACAGCTTCAACAATCAACAGCTTCAACAACAGATTCAGCAACATCAACTACAACCAACTTCAACATGGTGATCAACAGATTAAACAACAGATTCAACAGCTTCAGCTATCAACAGCTTCAAGAACAGATTCAACTACTTCAGATTCAACAGCTTCAACAATCTACATCTTCAACAACAGATTTAACAGCTTCAACAGTCAACAGCTTCAACATGGTGATTGAAGCAATTGATTTATGGGGACGGGCCTACTCTTACACACAATAGACTGTACTAACAATCAACAGCTTCAACTATACTAACAAGATCAACAGATTCAACAACTTCAACAATCAAAAGCTTCAACAACAGATTCAACAACAATCAACAGCTTCAACAAAAGATTCAACAACTTCAGATTCAACAGCTTCAACAATCAACAGCTTCAACAACAGATTCAGCAACATCAACTACAATCAACAACTTCAACATGGTGATCAATAGATTAAACAACAGATTCAACAGCTTCAGCTATCTACAACTTCAACTACAGATTTAACTACTTCAGATTTAACAGCTTCAACAATCAATATCTTCAAAAACAGATTTAACAGCTTCAACAGTCAACAGCTTCAACATGGTGATTGAAGCAATTGATTTATGGGGACGAGCCTACTCTTACACACAATAGACTGTAATAACAATCAACAGCTTCAACTATACTAACAAGATCAACAGATTCAACAGCTTCAACAATCATAACCAACAATCAAAAGCTTCAACAACATATTCAACAACAATCAACAGCTTCAACAACAGATTCAACTACTTCAGATTCAACAACATCAACAGCTTCAACAACAACAGATTCAACAACATCAACAACAATCATGAACTTCAACATGGTGATCAACAGCTTCAACAACAGATTCAACAACTTCAGATTCAGCAGGTTCAACCCTCAACAGCTTCAACACAACAGATTAAACAACATCAACAACAATCAACAATTTCAACATTGTGATCAACAGCTTCAACAACAGATTCAACAACTTCAACAGCTTCAACAAAACTAGAGCTCTCTAGAGCTCATAATAGCCTACAACAATCAACAGCTTCAACAACAGATTCAACAGCTTCAACAAAACTAAAGCTCTCTATTACACATAATAGCCTACAACAATCAACAGCTTCAACAACAGATTCAACAGCTCAAACAAAACTAGACGTCTCTATAGCATATAATAGCCTACAACAATCAACAGCTTCAACAACTTTGACAAAACTAGAGTTCTCTAGTGCACATAATTTCCGACAACAATCGACAGCTTCAACTGCAGATTCAACAGCTTCAACAAAACTTGAGTTCTCTAATGCACATAATTTCCGACAACAATCGACAGCTTCAACTGCATATTCAACAGCTTCAACAAAACTAGAGCTTTCTATAGCTCATAATAGCCTACAACAATCAACAGCTTCAATAACAGATTCAACAGCTTCAACAAAACAAGAGTTCTCTAGAGCACATAATAGCGTACAGCAATCAACAGCTTCAACAACAGATTCAACAGCTTCAACAAAACTAGAGCTCTCTAGAGCACATAATAGCTTAGAACAATCAACAGCTTCCACAAAAGATTCAACAGCTTCAACAAAACTAGAGTTCTCTATAGCATATAATAGCCTACAACAATTAACAGCTTCAACAACAGATTCAACAGCTTCAATAACAACAGATTCAACCGCTTCAACGAAACTAGAGCTCTCTAGAGCACAAAGTAGCCTACAACAATCAACAGCTTCAACAACAGATTCAACAGCTTCAACAAAACTAGAGCTCTCTAGAGCACACAATAGCCTACAACAATCAACAGCTTTAACAACAGACTCAACAGCTTCAATAACAACAGATTCAACAGCTTCAACAAAACTAGAGCTCTCTAGAACACAAAATAGCCTACAACAATCAACAGCTTTAACAACAGACTCAACAGCTTCAATAACAACTGATTCAACAGCTTCAACAAAACTAGAGCTCTCTAGAGCACAAAATAGCCTACAACAATCAACAGCTTTAACAACAGATTCAACGGCAGATTCAACAGCATCAACTAAACTAGAGCTCCCTAGAGCACACAATAGCCTACAACAATCAACAGCTTTAACAACAGACTCAACAGCTTCAATAACAACAGATTCAACAGCTTCAACAAAACTAGAGCTCTCTAGAACACAAAATAGCCTACAACAATCAACAGCTTTAACAACAGACTCAACAGCTTCAATAACAACTGATTCAACAGCTTCAACAAAACTAGAGCTCTCTAGAGCACAAAATAGCCTACAACAATCAACAGCTTTAACAACAGATTCAACGGCAGATTCAACAGCTTCAACAAAACTAGAGCTCCCTAGAGCACACAATAACCTACAACAATCATAACAACAGACTCAACAGCCTACAACAATTCAACAGCTTCAACAACAGAGTTCAACAGCTTCAATAACAACAGATTCAACAGCTTCAACAACAGAAACTAGAGCTCTCTAGAGCACAAAGTAGCCTACAACAATCAACAGCTTCAACAACAGATTCAACAGCTTCAACAAAACTAGAGCTCTCTAGAGCACACAATAGCCTACAACAATCAACAGCTTTAACAACAGACTCAACAGCTTCAATAACAACAGATTCAACAGCTTCAACAAAACTAGAGCTCTCTAGAACACAAAATAGCCTACAACAATCAACAGCTTTAACAACAGACTCAACAGCTTCAATAACAACTGATTCAACAGCTTCAACAAAACTAGAGCTCTCTAGAGCACAAAATAGCCTACAACAATCAACAGCTTTAACAACAGATTCAACGGCAGATTCAACAGCTTCAACAAAACTAGAGCTCCCTAGAGCACACAATAACCTACAACAATCAACAGCTTTAACAACAGACTCAACAGCTTCAATAACAACAGATTCAACAGCTTCAACAAAACTAGAGTTCTCTCTAGAACAATCAAAATAGCCTACAACAGATTCAACGAAACTAGAGCTCTCTAGAGCAAAAGTAGTCTACAACAATCAACAGCTTCAACAACAGATTCAGCAGCTTCAACAAGACTAGAGCTCCCTAGAGCACATAATAGCCTACAACAATCAACAGGTTTAACAGCAGACTCAACAGCTTCAATAACAACAGATTCAACAGCTTCTACAAAACTAGAGCTCTCTAGAACACAAAATAGCCTACAACAATCAAAAACTTTAACAGACTCAACAGCTTCAATAACAACAGATTCAACAGCTTCAACAAACTAGAGCTCTCTAGAGCACAAAATAGCCTACAACAATCAACAGCTTTAACAACAGATTCAACGGCAGATTCAACAGCTTCAACAAAACTAGAGCTCCCTAGAGCACACAATAACCTACAACAATCAACAGCTTTAACAACAGACTCAACAGCTTCAATAACAACAGATTCAACAGCTTCAACAAAACTAGAGTTCTCTATAGCACATAATAGCCTACAACAATCAACAGCTTCAACAATAGATTCAACAGCTTCAATAACAACAGATTCAACGAAACTAGAGCTCTCTAGAGCACAAAGTAGCCTACAACAATCAACAGCTTCAACAACAGATTCAACAGCTTCAACAAAACTAGAGCTCTCTAGAGCACACAATAGCCTACAACAATCAACAGCTTTAACAACAGACTCAACAGCTTCAATAACAACAGATTCAACAGCTTCAACAAAACTAGAAACTAGAGCTCTCTAGAACACAAAATAGCCTACAACAATCAACAGCTTTAACAACAGACTCAACAGCTTCAATAACAACTGATTCAACAGCTTCAACAAAACTAGAGCTCTCTAGAGCACAAAATAGCCTACAACAATCAACAGCTTTAACAACAGATTCAACGGCAGATTCAACAGCTTCAACAAAACTAGAGCTCCCTAGAGCACACAATAACCTACAACAATCAACAGCTTTAACAACAGACTCAACAGCTTCAATAACAACAGATTCAACAGCTTCAACAAAACTAGAGTTCTCTATAGCACATAATAGCCTACAACAATCAACAGCTTCAACAATAGATTCAACAGCTTCAATAACAACAGATTCAACGAAACTAGAGCTCTCTAGAGCACAAAGTAGTCTACAACAATCAACAGCTTCAACAACAGATTCAACAGCTTCAACAAGACTAGAGCTCCCTAGAGCACATAATAGCCTACAACAATCAACAGGTTTAACAGCAGACTCAACAGCTTCAATAACAACAGATTCAACAGCTTCTACAAAACTAGAGCTCTCTAGAACACAAAATAGCCTACAACAATCAAAAACTTTAACAGACTCAACAGCTTCAATAACAACAGATTCAACAGCTTCAACCAAACTAGAGCTCTCTAGAGCAAAAAATAGCCTACAACAATCAACAGCTTTAACAACAGATTCAACAGCAGATTCAACTGCTTCAACAAAACTAGAGCTCTCTAGAGCACATAATAGCCTACAATACTCATCAGCTTCAACAACAGATTCAACAGCTTCAACAAAACTAGAGCTCCCTAGAGCACACAATAACCTACAACAATCAACAACTTTAACAACAGACTCAACAGCTTCAATAACAACAGATTCAACAGCTTCAACAAAACTAGAGCTCTTAAGAACACAATATAACCTACAACAATCAACAGCTTTAACAACAGATTCAACAGCTTCAACAGCAGATTCAACTGCTTCAACAAAACTAGAGCTCTCTAGAGCACATAATAGCCTACAGCAATTAACAGCTTCAACAAAACTAGAACTCTCTAGAGCACATAATAGCCTTCAACAATCAACAGCTTCGACAAAACTAGAGCTCTCTAGAGCACATCATGTAGCCTATGACAATCTACAGCTTCATCAAAACTAGAGCTCTCTAGTCTAGAGCATGTAATGTAGCCTACAACAATCAATATCTTCAACAACAGATTCAGCAGCTTCAACAAAACTGGAGCACATAATAGCCTACAACAATCAACAGCTCCAACAGCAGCAGATTCAACAGCTTCAACAAAACTAGAGCTCTCAAGAGCACATAATAGCCTACAACAATCAACAGCTTCAACAAGAGATTCAACAGCTTTAACAAAACTAGAGATCTCTAGAGCACATAATGTAGCCTACAACAAACAACATCTTCAGCAACAACAGATTCATAAGCTTCAATAAAACTAGACCTTTTCAGTACACATAATAGCCTACAAGAATCAACAGCTTCGACAACAACGGACTCAACAGCTTCAACAAAACTAGAGCTCTCTAGAGCACATAATGTAGCCTACAACAATCAACATCTTCAACAAGAACAGATTCAAAAGCTTCAACAAAACTAGAGCTTTCTAGAGCACATAATGTAGCCTACAACAATCAACATTTTCAACAACAGATTCAATAACATCAATAAAACTAGAGCACATAATAGCCTACAACAATCAACAGCTTCAATAAAACTAGAGCACATAATATCCTACAAAAATCAACAGCTTTAACAACAGCTTCAGCAACAACAGATTCAACAGCTTCAACAAGAACAGATTCAACAGCTTCGACTAAACAAGAGCTCTCTAGAGCACATAATGTAGCCTGCAATAATCAACATCTTCAACAACAGCAGATTCAACAGCTTCAATAAACTAGACCACATAATAGCCTACAACAATCAACAGCTTTAACAACAACAGATTCAACAGCTTTAACAACAACAGCTTTAACAAAACTAGAGCTCTCTAGAGCACATAATAGTCTACAACAATCAACACCTTCAACAAAACTGGAGCACATGATAGCCTATAAATATCAACAGCTTCAACATGATGATCAACAGATTAAACAGCAGATTTAACAGCTTCAGCTATCAACAGCTTCAACAACAGATCCAACAACTTTAGATTCAACAACTTCAACAATCAACAGCTTCAAGAACCGATTCTACAAGCATAAGCAACAGATTCAACATCAACAACAATTAACAGGTTCAACATGGTGAGCAACAGATTCGACAGCTTCAACTATCATAACCATCAATCAACAGCTTCAACTATACTAACAAGTTCAACAGATTGAACAACTGCTTCAGCAATAATAATCAGCTTCAACAACTGATTCAACACCAAATTCAACATCATCAACAATAAACAGCTTCAACAACAGATTTAACATCAAAAGCACCAATAACAATCAACAGCTTCAACACGGTGATTGAAGCTATTGATTCATTGGGGTGAGCCACTCTTAGACTGTACTAACAATCAACAGCTTCAACTATACTAACAAGGTCAACAGATTCAACAGCCTCAACAATCAACAGCTTCAACAACAAATTCAACAACATTAACGACAATCAACAACTTCAACAACAGATTCAACTGCTTCAACAAAACTAGAGCTCTCTAGAGCACATAGTAGCCTACAACAATCAACAGCTGATTCAACTGCTTCAACAAAACTAGAGCTTTCTAGAGCACATAATAGCCTACAACAATCAACAGCTTTAACAAAGCTAGAGCTCTCTAGAGCACATAATGTACCTTACAACAATCAACATCGTCAACAACAACAGATTCAACAATTTCAACAAAACTAGAGCTCTGTAGAGCACATAATACCTTACAACATTTGACACCTTCAGCAACAACAGATTGAACAGCTTAAACTAAACTAGAGCTCTCTAGAGCACACAATGTAGCCTACAACAATCAACATCTGCAACAACAACAGATTCAACAACTTCAACAAAACTAGAGCTCTCTATTGCACATAATAGCCTACAATAATCAACAGCTTCAACAACAGCTTCAATAAAACTAGAGCACATAATAGCCTACAACAATCAACAGCTTCAACAACAGATTCAACAAAACTATAGTTCTCCTGAGGACATAATGGCCTACAACAATCAACAGCTTCAACAACAGTTCAACATTTTCAACATAACTAGAGCTCTCTAGAGCACATAATCTAGCCAACAACAATCAACAGCTTCAATAACAGATTCAACAGCTTCAACAAGTATTGCACATAATAGCCTACAACAATCAACAGCTTCAACAACAGCTTAAACAAAACTAGAGCTCTCTATAGCATATAATAGCCTACAACAATCAACAGCTTCAACAACAGGTTCAACATCTTTGACAAAACTAGAGCTCTCTAGAGCACATAATGTAGCCTACAACAATCAACATCTTCAACAACAACAGATTCAACAGCTTCAATTAAACTAGGGCATATAATAGCCTACAACAATCAACAGCTTCAACAAAAACAGATTCAACAGCTTCAACAACAACCGATTCAACTGCTCCAACATAACTAGAGCTCTCTAGAGCACGTAATGTAGCCTACAACAATCAACAGCTTCAACAACAGATTCAACAGCCCTCAATAAAACTAGAGCACATAATAGCCTACAACAATTGACAGCTTTAACAACAAGATTTAACAACTTCACCATCAACATATTCAACTGCTTCAACAAAACTAGAGCTCTCTAGAACACATAATAGCCTACAACAATCAACAGCTTTAACAACAGATTCAACTGCTCCAACGTAACTAGAGCTCTCTAGAGCACATAATTTAGCCTACAACAACCAACAGCTTAAACGGGAGATTCTGCTGCTTCAACAAAATTAGAGCTCTCTAGAGCACATAATGTAGCCTACAACAATCAACATCTTCAACTACAACAGATTCAACAGTTTCATCAAAACTAGAACTCACTAGAGCACACAATAGCCTACAACAATCAACAGCTTCAACAACAATAGATTCAACAAATTCGACAAAACTTGAGCTCTCTGGAACACATAATGTAGCCTACAACAATCAACATCTTGAACAACAGATTTAACAGCTTCAATAAAACTGGAGAACATAATAGCCTACATCAATCAACAGCTTTAACAACAACAGATTCAACAACAACAACAGATTCAACAGCTTCGACAGAACTAGATCTTTCTAGAACACATAATGTGGCCTACAACAATCAACATCTTCAACAACAGATTCAACAGCTTCAATAAATCTAGAGCACATATTAGCCCACAACAATCACCAGCTTTAACAACTTTAGTTCAATAGCTTTAACAACAACAGATTCAACAGCTTAAACAAAACTAGAGCTCTCTGTAGCATATGATAGCCTACAACAATCAACCGCTTCAACAACAGATTCAACATCTTTGACAAAACTAGAGCTCTCTAGAGCACATAATGTAGCCTACAACAATCAACATCTTCAACAACAACAGATTCAACAGCTTTGATTAAACTAGGGCACATAATGGCCTACAACAATCAACAGCTTCAACAAAAACAGATTCAACAGCTTCAACATCTTCAACAAAACTAGAGCTATCTAGAGCATATAATGTAGCCTACAACAATCAACATCATGAACAATAACAAATTCAACAGCTTCAATAAAAATAAAGCACATAATAGCCTACAATGAACAGCTTTAACACCAACAGATTAAACAGCTTCAACAACAGATGCAATAGTCTTGACAATATTAGATCTCTCTAGAGCACTTATTGTAGCCTACAACAATTAACATCTTCAACTACAACAGATTTAACAACTTCAATAAAGCTAGAACACATAATAGCATACAACAATGAACAGCTTTAACAAGAACAGATTCAACAGCTGGAACAAGAACAAATTCAACAGCTTAAACCAAACTAGAGCTCTTTAGAGCACATGATGCCTACAACAATCAACATCTTCAACAACGGATTCAACAGCTTCAACAAAATTAGAGCTCTTTAGAGCACATAATATAGGCTACAACAATCAACAGCTTCAACAACAGATTCAACAGCTTCAACAAAACTAGAGCTCTCTAGAGCAAATAATAGCCTATTAACAATCAACAGTTTTAACAACAGATTCAAGAGCTTCAACAACATCAGATTCAACAGCTACAACAAAACTAGAGCTCTCTAGAGCACATAATAGCCTACAACAATCAACATCTTCAACCACAGATTCAACAATTTCAACAAAACTAGAGCTCTCTAGAATAAATAATAGCCTACGACAATCAACAACTTAAACAACATATTCAACAGCTTCAACGAAGCTAGAGCTCCCTAGAGCATATAATGTAGCCTACAACAATCAACAGCTTCAACAACAGATTCAACAGCTTCAACAGAACTGAGCTCTCTAGAACACATAATAGCATACAACAATCAACAGTTTCAACAACAGATTCAATAGCTTTGAGAAAACTAGAGCTCTCTAGAGCACATAATAGCCTACAACAATCAACATCTTCAACAACAGATTCAACATCTTCATTAAAACTAGAGCACATGATAGCCAACAACAATCAACAGCTTTTACAACAGATTCAACAGCTTCAACAACAGATTCAACATTCTCGACAAAACTAGATCTCTCTAGAGCACATAATAGCCTACAACAATTAACAGCTTAAACAACAGATTCAACATCTTCAACAACAACAGATTCAACTGCTTCAACAAAACTATAGCTCTCTAGAGCACATAATGTAGCATACAACAATCAACATCTTCAACAACAGATTCAACAATTTCAACAAAACTAGAGCTCTCTAATAGCCTACAACAATCAGCGGCGTTAACAACAACAGTTTCAACAGCTTCAACAACAGATTCAACAGCTTCAACAAAACTAGAGCTTTCTAGTGCACATAATGTAGCCTACAACCATCAACAGCTTCAACAACAGATTCAACAGCTTCGACAAAACTAGAGCTCTCTAGAGCACATAATGTAGCCTACAACAATCAACATCTTCAACAACAGTTTCAACAGTTTCAACAAAACTAGAGCTCTCTAGAGCGCATAATAGCCTACAGCAATCAACATTTTCAACAACAGATTCAACAGCTTCAACAAAACTAGAGCTCTCTAGAGCACATAATAGCCTTCAACAATCAACAGCTTTAACAACAGATTTAACTGCTCCAACATAACTAGAGCTCTCTAGAGCACGTAATGTAGCCAACAACCAACAGCTTTTACAACAACAGATTCAACAGCTTCAATAAGTCGAGCTCTCTAGAGCATATAATAGCCTACAACAATCAACAGCTTCAACAACAGATTCAACATCTTCACCATCAACATATTCAACAAATCTATTCAACATATTCAACAAAACTAGAGCTCTCTAGAGCACATAATAGCCTACAACCATCAACAGCTTAAACAATAACAGATTCAACAGCTTCAACAAAACTAGAGCTTTCTATAGCTCATAATAGCCTACAACAATCAACAGCTTCAACAACAGAATCAACAGCTTCAACAAAACTAGAGCTCTATAGAGCACATAATGTAGCCTACAACAATCAACAGCTTTAACAACAGATTCAACAGCTTCAACAAAACTAGAGTTCTCTAGAGCACATCATAGGCTACAGCAATCAACAGCTTCAACAACAGATTCAACAGCTTCAACAAAACTAGAGCTCTCTAGAGCACATAATAGCTTAGAACAATCAACAGCTTCCACAACAGATTCAACAGCTTCAACAAAACTAGAGTTCTCTATAGCGCATAATAGCCTACAACAATCAACAGCTTCAACAACAGATTCAACAGCTTCAACGAAACTAGAGCTCTCTAGAGCACAAAGTAGCCTACAACAATCAACAGCTTCAACAACAGATTCAACAGCTTCAAAAAAACTAGAGCGCCCTAGAGCACATAATACCCTACAACAATCAACAGCTTTAACAACAGACTCAACAGCTTGAATAACAACAGATTCAACAGCTTCAACAAAACTAGAGCTCTCTAAAACACGAAATAGCCTACAACAATCAACAGCTTTAACAATAGACTCAACAGCTTCAATGACAACAGATTCAACAGCTTCATCAAAACTAGAGCTCTCTAGAGCACAAAATAGCCTACAACAATAAACAGCTTTAACAACAGATTTAACAGCAGATTCAACTGCTTCAACAAAACTAGGGCTCTCTAGAGCACATAATAGCCTTCAACAATCATTAGTTTCAACAACAGATTCAACAGCTTCAACAAAACTAGAGCTCTCGAGAGCACATAATAGCTTAGAACAATCAACAGCTTCCGCAACAGATTCAACAGCTTCAACAAAACTAGAGTTCTCTATAGCACATAATAGCCTACAACAATCTATAGCTTTGACAACAGATTCAACAGCTTCAATAACAACAGATTCAACAGCTTCAACGAAACTAGAGCTCTCTAGAGCACAAAGTAGCCTACAACAATCAACAGCTTCAACAACAGATTCAACAGCTTCAACAAAACTAGAGCTCTCTAGAGCACAAAGTAGCCTACAACAATCAACAGCTTCAACAACAGATTCAACAGCTTCAACGAAACTAGAGCTCCCTAGAGCACATAATAGCCTACAACAATCAACAGCTTTAACAACAGACTCAACAGCTTCAATAACAACAGATTCAACAGCTTCAACAAAACTAGAGCTCTCTAGAACACAAAATATCCTACAACTATCAACAGCTTTAACAACAGACTCAACAGCATCAATAACAACAGATTCAACAGCTTCAACAAAACTAGAGCTCTCTAGAGCACAAAATAGCCTACAACAATCAACAGCTTTAACAACAGATTCAACAGCAGATTCAACTGCTCCAACAAAACTAGAGCTCTCTAGAGCACATAATAGCCTACAATACTCATCAGCTTCAACAACAGATTCAACAGCTTCAACAAAACTAGAGTTCCCTAGAGCACACAATAACCTACAACAATCAACAGCTTTAACAACAGACTCAACAGCTTCAATAACAATAGATTCAACAGCTTCAACAAAACTAGAGCTCTTAAGAACACAATATAACCTACAACAATCAACAGCTTTAACAACAGATTCAACAGCTTCAACAGCAGATTCAACTGCTTCAACAAAACTAGAGCTCTCTAGAGCACATAATAGCCTACAACAATTAACAGCTTCAACAAAACTAGAGCTCTCTAGAGCACATAATAGTCTACAATACTCATCAGCTTCAACAATAGATTCAACAGCTTCAACAGATCTAGAAGTCTCTAGAGCACATAAGAGCCTACAACAATCAACAGTTTCAACAACCGATTCAACTGGTTCAACAAAGCTATAGCTCTCTAGAGCACATAATGTAGCCTACAACAATCAACAACTTTAACAACAGATTCAACAACTTCAGCAATCTTAACTAACAATGAACACCTTCAACAACAGATTCAACAACATCAACAGCTTCAACAGATTCAACTACTAACAGCTTCAACAATCAACAGCTTCATCAACAGATTCAACAACTTCAGATTCAACAGCTACAATCAATAGATTAAACAACAGATTCAACAGCTTCAACAATGAACAGCTTCAACAACAGATTGAACATCAAATTCAACAACTTCCACAATCAACAGCTTCAACAACAGTTTCAACAACAATCAACAGCAACAATTTCAACAACATAAACAATTAACAGCTTTAACATGGTGATCAACAGATTTAACAGCTTCAACTATCGTAACCAACAATTAACAGCTTCAACTATACTATTAAGATCAACAGATTCAACAACTGCTTCAACAATCATAGTCAACAATTAACTGCTTCAACTACAGATTCAACAACAAATTCAACATCATAAACAACAATTAACTGCTTCAACAACAACATATTAAACATCGACAACATATTAAAAAACAACAGATTCAACAACAGATTCAACAGCTTCAACAATCAACAGCTTTAACAGGGTGATTGAAGCTATTGATTTATCAGAGCGAGCCTACTCTTACACAAGATAGACTGTACTAACAATCAACAGCTTCAACTATACTAACAAGGTCAACAGATTCAACAGCCTCAACAATCATAACCAACAATCAACAGCTTCAACAACAGATTCAACAACATCAACAATCAACAACTTCCACAGTGATCAACCAATTAAATAACAGATTTAACAGCTTCAACAACGGATTCAACAACTTTGGATTCAACAGCTTCAACAATCAACAGCTTCAACAACAGATTCACCAACATCAACTACAATCAACAACTTCAACATGGTAATCAACAGGTTAAATAACAGATTCAACAACTTCAGATTCAACAGCTTCAACAATCAACATCTTCAACAACAGATTTCACAGCTTCAACAGACAACAGCTTCAACATGGTAATGGAAGCTATTGATTTATTAGGACGAGCCTACTCTTGCACACAATAGACTGTACTAACAATCAACAGCTTCAACTATACAAGATCAACAGATTCAACAGCTTCAACAATCAACTGCTTCAACAACAGATTTAACAGCTTCAACATGGTGATTGAATCTATTAATTTATTGTGGCGAGCCTACTTGTACACAAGATAGACTGTACTAACAATCAGCAGCTTCAACTACACTAACAAGATCAACAGATTCAACAGCTTCAACAATCATAACCAACAACAGATTCAACAGCTTCAACAAGAACAGATTCAACAGCTTCAACAAAACTAGAGCTCTCTAGAGCACATAATAGCTTACAACAATCAACAGCTTCAACAACAGATTCAACAGCTTCAACAAAACTAGAGCTCTCTAGAGCACATAATAGCTTACAACAATCAATTGCTTCAACAAAAACAGATTCAACAGCTTCAACAACAACAGATTCAACAGCTTCAACAAAACTAGAGCTCTCTAGAGCACATAATAGCTTACAACAATCAACAGCTTCAACAACAGATTCAACAGCTTCAATTAAACTAGAGTACATAATAGCCTACAACAATCAACAGCTTTATCAATAACAGATTCAACAGCTTCAACAACAACATATCCAACAGCTTCAACAAAACTAGAGCTCTCTAGAGCACATAATAGCTTAGAACAATCAACAGCTTCAACAACAGATTCAACAACTTCAACAAAACTAGAGTTCTCTAGAGCACATAATAGCTTACAACAATCAACAGCTTCAACAAAAACAGATTCAACAGCTTCAACAACAACAGATTCGATAGCTTCAACAAAACTAGAGCTATCTAGAGCACATAATGTAGCCCTCAACAATTAACATCTTGAACAACAACAGATTCGACAGCTTCAATAAAACTAGAGCACATAATCGCCTACAACAATGAACAGCTTTAACACCAACAGATTAAACAGCTTCAACAACAGATTCAATAGTTTCAACAATACTAGATCTCCCTAGAGCACATATTGTAGCGTACAACAATGAACATCTTCAACTACAGCAGATTTAACAATTTCAATAAAGCTAGAACACATAATAGCCTACAACAATGAACAGCTTTAACAACAGATTCAACAGCTTGAACAACAACAGATTAAACAGCTTAAACAAAACTAGAGCTCTTTAGAGCACATAATGTTGCCTACAACAATCAACATCTTCAACAACAGATTCAACAACTTCAACAAAATTAGAGCTCTTTAGAGCACATAATGTAGCCAACAACAATCAACAGTTTCTACAACAGATTCAACAATTTCAACAAAACTAGAGCTCTCTAGAGCACATAATAGCATACAACAATCAACAGCTTTAACAACAGATTCAACAACAACAGATTCAACAGCTTCAACAAACCTAGAGCTCTCTAGAGCACATAATAGCTTACAACAATCAACAGCTTCAACAACAACAGATTCAACAGCTTCAACAACAACATATCCAACAGCTTCAACAAAACTAGAGCTCTCTAGAGCACATAATAGCTTACAACAATCAACAGCTTCAACAACAACAGATTCAACAACTTCAACAAAACTAGAGCTCTCTAGAGCACATAATAGCTTACAACAATCAACAGCTTCAACAAAAAACGGATTCAACAGCTTCAACAACAACAGATTCGACAGCTTCAACAAAACTAGAGCTATCTAGAGCACATAATAGCCTACAACAATCAACAGCTTTAACAACAGATTCAACAGCTTCAACAACAACAGATTCAACAGCTTCAACAAAACTAAAGCTCTCTAGAGCTCATAATAGCCTACAACAATCAACAGCTTCAACAACAGATTCAACATCTTCAATAAAACTATAGCACATACTAGCCTACAACAATCAACAGGTTTAACAACAGATTCAACAGCTTCAACAGCAGATTCAACAGCTTCAACAAAACTAGAGCTCTCTAGAGCTCATAATAGCCTACAACAATCAACAGCTTCAGCAACAACAGATTCAACAGCTTCAACAAGAACAGATTCAACAGCTTCAACAAAACTAGAGCTCTCTAGAGCACATAATAGCTTACAACAATCAACAGCTTCAACAACAACAGATTCAACAGCTTCAACAAAACTAGAGCTCTCTAGAGCACATAATAGCTTACAACAATCAATTGCTTCAACAAAAACAGATTCAACAGCTTCAACAACAACAGATTCAACAACTTCAATTAAACTAGAGTACATAATAGCTTACAACAATCAATTGCTTCAACAAAAACAGATTCAACAGCTTCAACAACAACAGATTCAACAACTTCAACAAAACTAGAGCTCTCTAGAGCACATAATAGCTTACAGAATTCAACAGCTTCAACAACAGATTCAACAACTTCAAAAAAACTAGAGCTCTCTAGAGCACATAATAGCTTACAGAATAATAGCTTCAACAACAGATTCAACAACTAATAGCTCTACACATAATAGCACAACAATCAACAGCTTTAACAAAAATAGATTCAACAGCTTCAACAACAACAGATTCGACAGCTTCAACAAAACTAGAGCTATCTAGAGAACATAATAGCCTACAACAATCAACAGCTTTAACAACAGATTCAACAGCTTCAACAACAACAAATTCAACAGCTTCAACAAAACTAGAGCTCTCTAGAGCTCATAATAGCCTACAACAATCAACAGCTTCAACAACAGATTCAACAACTTCAATAAAACTATAGCACATACTAGCCTACAACAATCAACAGGTTTAACAACAGATTCAAGAGCTTCAACAGCAGATTCAACAGCTTCAACAAAACTAGAGCTCTCTAGAGCTCATAATAGCCTATAACAATCAACAGCTTCAACAATAGATTCAACATCTTCAATAAAACTATAGCACATACTAGCCTACAACAATCAACAGGTTTAACAACAGATTCAACAGCTTCAACAGCAGATTCAACAGCTTCAACAAAAGTAGAGCTCTCTAGAGCTCATAATAGCCTACAACAATCAACAGCTTCAACAACAGATTCAACATCTTCAATAAAACTATAGCACATAATAGCCTACAACAATCAACATCTTCAACAACAACAGATTCAACAGCTTCAATTAAACTAGAGTACATAATAGCCTACAACAATCAACAGCTTTAACAACAGATTCAACAGCTTCAACAGCAACAAATTCAACAGCTTCAACAAAACTAGAGCTCTCTAGAGCTCATAATAGCCTACAACAATCAACAGCTTCAACAACAGATTCAACAACTTCAATAAAACTATAGCACATACTAGCCTACAACAATCAACAGGTTTAACAACAGATTCAAGAGCTTCAACAGCAGATTCAACAGCTTCAACAAAACTAGAGCTCTCTAGAGCTCATAATAGCCTACAACAATCAACAGCTTCAACAACAGATTCAACATCTTCAATAAAACTAGAGCACATAATAGCCTACAACAATCAACATCTTCAACAACAGATTCAACAGCTTCAATTAAACTAGAGTACATAATAGCCTACAACAATCAACAGCTTTAACAACAGATTCAACAGCTTCAACAACAACAGATTCAACAGCTTCAACAACAACAGATTCAACAGCTTCAGCAAAACTAGAGCTCTCTAGAGCTCATAATAGCCTACAACAATCAACAGCTTTAACAACAGATTCAACATCTTCAATAAAACTAGAGCACATAATAGCCTACAACAATCAACATCTTCAACAACAACAGATTCAACAGCTTCAATTAAACTAGAGTACATAATAGCCTACAATAATCAACAGCTTTAACAATAACAGATTCAACAGATTCAACAACAACAGATCCAACAGCTTAAACAAAACTAGAGCTCTCTAGAGCACATAATGTAGCCAACAACAATCAACATCTTCAACAACAGATTTAACAGCTTCAACAAAACTAGAGCTCTCTAGAGCACATAATAGCTTACAACAATCAACAGCTTCAACAACAACAGAACAAAACTTCAGACTTAATAGCCTACAACAATCAACAGCTTCAACAACAACAGATTCAACAGCTTCAACAAAACTAGAGCTCTCTAGAGCACATAATAGCTTACAACAATCAACAGCTTCAACAACAACAGATTCAACAGCTTCAACAAAACTAGAGCTCTCTAGAGCACATAATAGCCTACAACAATCAACAGCTTTAACAATAACAGATTCAACAGATTCAACAACAACAGCCAACAGCTTCAACAAAACTAGAGCTCTCTAGAGCACATAAGAGCTGTACATAATAGCTTACAACAATCAACAGCTTCAACAACAGATTCAACAACTTCAACAAAACTAGAGCTCTCTAGAGCACATAACAGCTTCAATTAAACAACAATCAACAGCTTCAACAAAAACAGATTCAACAGCTTCATCAACAACAGATTCGACAGCTTCAACAAAACTAGAGCTATCTAGAGCACATAATAGCTTACAACAATCAGCAGCTTCAACAAAAACAGATTCAACAGCTTCAACAACAACAGATTCGACAGCTTCAACAAAACTAGAGCTATCTAGAGCACATAATAGCCTACAACAATCAACAGCTTTAACAACAAATTCAACAGCTTCAACAACAGATTCAACAGCTTCAACAAAACTAGAGCTCTCTAGAGCTCATAACAGCCTACAACAATCAACAGCTTCAACAACAGATTCAACATCTTCAATAAAACTATAGCACATACTAGCCTACAACAATCAACAGGTTTAACAACAGATTCAACAGATTCAACAGCTTCAACAAAACTAGAGCTCTCTAGAGCTCATAATAGCCTACAACAATCAACAGCTTCAACAACAGATTCAGCATCTTCAATAAAACTAGAGCACATAATAGCCTACAACAATCAACATCTTCAACAACAACAGATTCAACAGCTTCAATTAAACTAGAGTACATAATTGCCTACAACAATCAACAGCTTTAACAACAGATTCAACAGCTTCAACAACAACAGATTCAACAGCTTCAACAAAACTAGAGCTCTCTAGAGCTCATAATAGCCTACAACAATCAACATCTTCAACAACAACAGATTCAACAGCTTCAATTAAACTAGAGTACATAATAGCGTACAACAATCAACAGCTTCAACAACAGATTCAACATCTTCAATAAAACTATAGCACATACTAGCCTACAACAATCAACAGCTTTAACAACAGATTCAACAGCTTCAACAGCATATTCAACAGCTTCAACAAAACTAGAGCTCTCTAGAGCTCATAATAGCCTACAATAATCAACAGCTTCAACAACAGATTCGACATCTTCAAAAAAATTAGAGCGCATAATAGCCTACAACAATCAACATCTTCAACAACAGATTCAACAGCTTCAATTAAACTAGAGTACATATTAGCCTACAACAATCAACAGCTTTAACAACAGATTCAACAGCTTCAACAACAACAGATTCAACAGCTTCAACAAAACTAGAGCTCTCTAGAGCTCATAATAGCTTACAACAATCAACAGCTTCAACAACAGATTCAACATCTTCAATAAAACTATAGCACATACTAGCCTACAACAATCAACAGGTTTAACAACAGATTCAACAGCTTCAACAGCAGATTTAACAGCTTCAACAAAAGTAGAGCTCTCTAGAGCTCATAATAGCCTACAACAATCAACAGCTTCAACAACAGATTCAACATCTTCAATAAAACTAGAGCACATAATAGCCTACATCAACATCTTCAACAACAACAGATTCAACAGCTTCAATTAAACTAGAGTACATATTAGCCTACAACAATCAACAGCTTTAACAACAGATTCAACAGCTTCAACAACAACAGATTCAACAGCTTCAACAAAACTAGAGCTCTGTAGAGCTCATAATAGCCTACAACAATCAACATCTTCAACAACAACAGATACAACAGCTTCAATTAAACTAGAGTACTTAATAGCCTACAACAATCAACAGCTTTAACAATAACAGATTCAACAGCTTCAACAACAACATATCCAACAGCTTCAACAAAACTAGAGCTCTCTAGAGCACATAATAGCTTACAACAATCAACAGCTTCAACAACAACAGATTCAACAACTTCAACAAAACTAGAGCTCTCTAGAGCACATAATAGCTTACAACAATCAACAGCTTCAACAACAACAGATTCAACAACTTCAACAAAACTAGAGTTCTCTAGAGCACATAGTAGCTTACAACAATCAACAGCTTCAACAAAAACAGATTCAACAGCTTCAACAACAACAGATTCGACAGCTTCAACAGAACTAGAGCTATCTAGAGCACATAATAGCTTACAACAGTCAACAGCTTCAACAAAAACAGATTCAACAGCTTCAACAACAACAGATTCGACAGCTTCAACAAAACTAGAGCTATCTTGAGCACATAATAGCCTACAACAATCAACAGCTTTAACAACAAATTCAACAGCTTCAACAACAACAGATTCAACAGCTTCAACAAAACTAGAGCTATCTTGAGCACATAATAGCCTACAACAATCAACAGCTTCAACAACAAATTCAACATCTTCAACAACAACAGATTCAACAGCTTCAACAAAACTAGAGCTCTCTAGAGCTCATAATAGCCTACAATCAACAGCTTCAACAACAGATTCAACATCTTCAATAAAACTATAGCACATACTAGCCTACAACAATCAACAGGTTTAACAACAGATTCAACAGCTTCAACAGCAGATTCACAGCTTCAACAAAACTAGAGCTCTCTAGAGCTCATAATAGCCTACAACAATCAAGAGCTTCAACAACAGATTCAGCATCTTCAATAAAACTAGAGCACATAATAGCCTACAACAATCAACATCTTCAACAACAACAGATTAAACAGCTTCAATTAAACTAGAGTACATAATAGCCTACAACAATCAACAGCTTTAACAACAGATTCAACAGCTTCAACAACAGATTCAACCGCTTCAGCAAAACTAGAGCTCTCTAGAGTTCATAATAGCCTACAACAATCAACAGCTTCAACAACAGACTCAACATCTTCAATAGAACTATAGCACATACTAGCCTACAACAATCAACAGCTTTAACAACAGATTCAACAGCTTCAACAACAACAGATTCAACAGTTTCAACAAAACTAGAGCTCTCTAGAGCTCATAATAGCCTACAATAATCAACAGCTTCAACGACAGATTCAACATCTTCAATAAAACTAGAGCACATAATAGCCTACAACAATCAACATCTTCAACAACAACAGATTCAACAGCTTCAATTAAACTAGAGTACATAATAGCCTACAACAATCAACAGCTTTAACAACAGATTCAACAGCTTCAACAACAACAGATTCAACAGCTTCAACAAAACTAGAGCTCTCTAGAGCTCATAATAGCCTACAACAATCAACAGCTTCAACAACAGATTCAACATCTTCAATAAAACTAGAGCACATAATAGCCTACAACAATCAACATCTTCAACAACAACAGATTCAACAGCTTCAATTAAACTAGAGTACATAATAGCCTACAACAATCAACAGCTTTAACAATAACAGATTCAACAGCTTCAACAACAACAGATCCAACAGCTTGCCTACAACAATCAACAGCTTTAACAACAACAGATTCAACAGCTTCAACAACAACAGATTCAACAGCTTCAACAAAACTAGAGCTCTCTAAAGCTCATAATAGCCTACAACAATCAACAGCTTCAACAACAGATTCAACATCTTCAATAAAACTAGAGCACATAATAGCCTACAACAATCAACAGCTTTAACAACAACAGATTCAACAGCTTCACCATCAACATATTCAACAGCTTCAACAAAACTAGAGCTCTCTAGAACACATAATAACCTACAAAAATGAACAGCTTCAACAGGAGATTCTACTGCTTCAATAAAATTAGAGCTCTCTAGAGCACATAATAGCCTACAACAATCAACAGCTTCAACAACAGATTCAACAGTTTCAACAAGACTAGAGCTCTCTAGAACACATAATAACCTACAAAAATGAACAGCTTCAACAAGAGATTCTACTGCTTCAATAAAATTAGAGCTCTCTAGAGCACATAATGGCCTACAACAATCAATAGCTTCAACAACAACAGATTCAACAACTTCGACAAAACTTGAGAGCTCTCTAGAGCACATAATAGCTTAGAGATTCAACAGTTTCAATTAAACTAGAGTACATAATAGCCTACAACAATCAACAGCTTTAACAATAACAGATTCAACAGCTTCAACAACAACATGTCCAACAGCAACAAAACTAGAGCTCTCTACAGCACATAATAGCTTCAACAAAAACAGATTCAACAACAACAGATTCAGCTTCAACAACAACAGATTCGACAGCTTCAACAAAACTAGAGCTATCTAGAGCTCATAATAGCCTACAACAATCAACAGCCTTAACAACAGATTCAACAGCTTCAACAACAACAGATTCAACAGCTTCAACAAAACTAGAGCTCTCTAGAGCTCATAATAGCCTACAACAATCAACAGCTTCAACAACAGATTCAACATCTTCAATAAAACTATAGCACATACTAGCCTACAACAATCAACATGTTTAACAACAGATTCAACAGCTTCAACAGCAGATTCAACAGCTTCAACAAAACTAGAGCTCTCTAGAGCTCATAATAGCCTACAACAATCAACAGCTTCAACAACAGATTCAACATCTTCAATAAAACTAGAGCACATAATAGCCTACAACAATCAACATCTTCAACAACAGATTCAACAGCTTCAATTAAACTAGAGTACATAATAGCCTACAACAATCAACAGCTTTAACAACAGATTCAACAGCTTCAACAACAACAGATTCAACAGCTTCAACAAAACTAGAGCTCTCTAGAGCTCATAATAGCCTATAGCAATCAACAGCTTCAACAACAGATTCAACATCTTCAATAAAACTATAGCACATACTAGCCTACAACAATCAACAGGTTTAACAACAGATTCAACAGCTTCAACAGCAGATTCAACAGCTTCAACAATCAACATCTTCAACAACAACAGATTCAACAGCTTCAATTAAACTAGAGTACATAATAGCCTACAACAATCACCAGCTTTAACAACAGATTCAACAGCTTCAACAACAACAGATTCAACAGCTTCAACAAAACTAGAGCTCTCTAGAGCTCATAATAGCCTACAATAATCAACAGCTTCAACAACAGATTCAACATCTTCAATAAAACTAGAGCACATAATAGCCTACAACAATCAACATCTTCAACAACAACAGATTCAACAGCTTCAATTAAACTAGAGTACATAATAGCCTACAACAATCAACAGCTTTAACAATAACAGATTCAACAGCTTCAACAACAACAGATCCAACAGCTTAAACAAAACTAGAGCTCTCTAGAGCACATAATGTAGCCAACAACAATCAACATCTTCAACAACAGAATGATTTAACAGCTTCAACAAAACTAGAGCTCTCTAGAGCACATAATAGCTTACAACAATCAACAGCTTCAACAACAACAGATACAACAACTTCAACAAAACTAGAGCTCTCTAGAGCACATAATAGCTTACAACAATCAATAGCTTCAACAAAAACAGATTCAACAGCTTCAACAACAACAGATTCGACAGCTTCAACAACAGATTCAATAGTTTCGACAATACTAGATCTCTCTAGAGCATATATTGTAGCCTACAACAATGAACATCTTCAACTACAACAGATTTAACAACTTCAATAAAGCTAGAACACATAATAGCCTACAACAATGAACAGCTTTAACAACAATTCAACAGCTTGAACAACAACAGATTAAACAGCTTAA
Organism: Stappiaceae bacterium; assembly: GCA_964291365.2. Classification (GTDB taxonomy): domain Bacteria; phylum Pseudomonadota; class Alphaproteobacteria; order Rhizobiales; family Stappiaceae; genus JBDWFY01. The sequence goes on along the minus strand of OZ219956.1, from coordinate 2,458 downwards.
ACAAAACTAGAGCTCTTTAGAGCACATAATGTTGCCTACAACAATCAACATCTTCAACAACAGATTCAACATCTTCAACAAAATTAGAGCTCTTTAGAGCACATAATGTAGCCTACAACAATCAACAGTTTCAACAACAGATTCAACAATTTCAACAAGACTAGAGCTCGCTAGAGCACATAATAGCCTACAACAATGAACAGCTTTAACAACAACAGATTCAACAGCTTCAACAACAACAGATTCAACAGCTTCAACAAAACTAGAGCTCTCTAAAGCTCATAATAGCCTACAACAATCAACAGCTTCAACAACAGATTCAACATCTTCAATAAAACTAGAGCACATAATAGCCTACAACAATCAACAGCTTTAACAACAACAGATTCAACAGCTTCACCATCAACATATTCAACAGCTTCAACAAAACTAGAGCTCTCTAGAACACATAATAACCTACAAAAATGAACAGCTTCAACAGGAGATTCTACTGCTTCAATAAAATTAGAGCTCTCTAGAGCACATAATAGCCTACAATAATTAACAGCTTCAACAACAGATTCAACAGTTTTAACAAGACTAGAACTCTCTAGAACATAATAATAACCTACAAAAATGAACAGCTTCAACATGAGATTCTACTGCTTCAATAAAATTAGAGCTCTCTAGAGCACATAATGGCCTACAACAATCAATAGCTTCACTATCAACAGATTCAACAACTTCGACAAAACTTGAGCTCTCTAGAACACATAATGTAGCCTACAACAATCAACATCTTCAACAATAGATTCAACAGCTTCAATAAAACTAGAGAACATAATAGCCTACAACAATCAACAGCTTTAACAACAATAGATTAAACAACAACAGATTGAACAGCTTCGACAGAACTAGATCTTTCTAGAGCACATAATGTAGCCTACAACAATCGACATTTTCAGCAACAGATTCAACAGCTTCAATAAAACTTAGCACATAATAGCCCATAACAATCAACAACTTTAACAACAGATTCAACAGCTTCAACAATAACAGATTCAACAGCTTCAACAAAACTAGAGCTCTCTAGAGCACATAATAGAGCTCTCTAGAGCACATAATAGCTTACAACAATCAACAGCTTAAACAACAACAGATTCAACAGCTTCAACAAAACTAGAGCTCTCTAGAGCACATAATAGCTTACAACAATCAACAGCTTCAACAACAACAGATTCAACAACTTCAACAAAACTAGAGCTCTCTAGAGCACATAATAGCTTACAACAATCAATTGCTTCAACAAAAACAGATTCAACAGCTTCAACAACAACAGCTTCAACAACAGATTCAACAGCTTCAACAAAATTAGAGCTCTCTAGAGCACATAATAGCCTACAACAATCAACAGCTTCAATAATAGATTCAACAGCTTCAACAAAACTAGAGCTCTCTAGTGCACATAATTGCCGACAACAATCAACTGCTTCAACAGCAGATTCAACAGCTTCAACAAACAGACTCAACAACTTCAACATATCTAGAGCTCTCTAGAGCTCATAATAGCTTACAACAATCAACAGCTTCAACAGCAGATTCTACTGCTTCAACAAAACCAGAGCTCTCTAGAGCACATAATAGCCTACAACAATCAACAGCTTCAACAATACTAGAGCTCTCTAGAGCACATAGTGTAGCCTACAACAATCAACAGCTTCAACAAAAACAGATTCATAAAACTAGAGCACATAATAGCCTGCAACAATCAACAGCTTTAACAACAACAGACTCAACATCTTCAACAAGAGATTCAACAGCTTCAACAAACCTAGAGCTCTCTAGAGCTCATAATAGCCTACAATAATCAACAGCTTCAACAACAGATTCAACAAAATTAGAGTTCTCCAGATGACATAATAGCGTACAACAATCAACAGCTTCAACAACAGATTCAACATTTTCAACAAAATTAGAGCTCTCTAGAGCACATAATAGCCTACAACAATCAACAGCTTCAACAATACTAGAGCTCTCTAGAACACATAATGTAGCCTACAGCAATCAACAGCTTCAACAATAACAGATTCAACAGCTTCAACAAAACTAGAGCTCTCTAGAGCACATAATAGCTTACAACAATCAACAGCTTAAACAACAACAGATTCAACAGCTTCAACAAAACTAGAGCTCTCTAGAGCACATAATAGCTTACAACAATCAACAGCTTCAACAACAACAGATTCAACAACTTCAACAAAACTAGAGCTCTCTAGAGCACATAATAGCTTACAACAATCAACAGCTTCAACAACAACAGATTCAACAGCTTCAATTAAGCTAGAGTACATAATAGCCTACAACAATCAACAGCTTTAACAATAACAGATTCAACAGCTTCAACAACAACATATCCAACAGCTTCAACAAAACTAGAGCTCTCTAGAGCACAAAATAGCTTACAACGATCAACAGCTTC
>OZ219955.1:0-62752 GCA_964291365.2 Stappiaceae bacterium | reverse complement strand
TAATATCTTACAACAATCAACAGCTTCTACAACAAATTCAACAGCTTCAACATAGTGATTGAAGCTATTGATTTATTGGGACGAGCCTACACTTACACAAAAGAGACTGTACTCACAATCAACAGCTTCAATTGTACTAACAAGATCAACTGATTGAACAGCTTCAACACTACCAACAATCAACAGCTTCAACAACAACAGATTCAACATCAACGACAATCAACAACTTCAACATGGTTATCAACAGATTTAACAACTGATTCAACAGCTTCAACAATCAACAGCTTCAAAAAGAGATTCAACAACTACAGCTTCAACAATCAACAGCTTCAACAAAACTAGAGCTCTCAAGAGATCATAATAGCCTAAACAGTCAACAGCTTCAACAACAGATTCAACTGCTTCAACAAAACTAGAGCTCTCTAAAGCACATAATGTAGCCTACAACAATCAACACCTTCAACAACAACAGATTCAACAGCTTAAACAAAACTAGAGCTCTCTATTGCACATAATAGCCTACAACAATCAACTGCTTCAACAACAACAGATTCGACAGCTTTAACAAAACTAGACCTCTCTATAACATATAATAGCCTACAACAATCAACAGCTTCAACAACAGATTCAACAGCTTAAACAAACGAGACCTCTCTATAGCATATAATAGCCTACAACAATCAACAGCTTCAACAACAGATTCAACAGCTTCAACAAAATTAGAGCTCTCTATTGCACATAATAGCCTACAACAATCAACAGCTTCAACAACAACAGATTCGACAGCTTAAACAAAACTAGAGCTCTCTATAGCATATAATAGCCTACAACAATCAACTACTTCAACAACAGATTCGACAGCTTAAACAAAACTAGACCTCTCTATAACATATAATAGCCTACAACAATCAACAATTTCAACAACAGATTCGACAGCTTAAATAAAACTAGAGCTCTCTCTAACATATAATAGCCTACAACAATCAACAGCTTCAACAACAGATTCAACAGCTTAAAAAAAACTAGAGCTGTCTATAGCATGTAATAGCCTACAACAATCAACACCTTCAACAACAGATTCGACAGCTTAAACAAAAATTAGACCTCTCCATAAGATATAATAGCCTACAACAATCAACAGCTTCAACAACAGATTCAACTGCTTAAACAAAACTAGAGCTCTCTAGAGCACATAATAACCTACAACAATCAACACCTTCAACAACAGATTCAACTGCTTCAACAAAACTAGAGCTCTCTAAAGCACATAAAGTAGCCTACAACAATCAACAGCTTCAACAACAGATTCAACAACTTCAACAAAACTAGAGCTCTCTATTACACGTAATAGCCTACAACAATCAACAGCTTCAACAACAACAGATTCAACAGCTTGAACAAAACTAGAGTTCTCTATAGCATATAATAGCCTACAACAATCAACAGCTTCAACAACAACAGATTCAACAGCTTAAACAAAACTAGACCTCTCTATAAGATATAATAGCCTACAACAATCAACAGCTTCAACAACAGATTCTACAGCTTCAACAAAATTAGAGCTCTCTATTGCACATAATAGCCTACAACAATCCACAGCTTCAACAACAACAGATTCGACAGCTTAAACAAAACTAGAGCTCTCTATAGCATATAATAGCCTACAACAATCAACAATTTCAACAACAGATTCGACAGCTTAAATAAAGTTAGAGCTCTCTATAACATATAATAGCCTACAACAATCAACAGCTTCAACAACAGATTCAACAGCTTAAACAAAACTAGAGCTCTCTATAGCATATAATAGCCTACAACAATCAACAGCTTCAACAACAGATTCAACAGCTTCAACAAAACTAGAGCTCTCTATTGCACATAATAGCCTACAACAATCAACTTCTTCAACAACAGATTCAACAGCTTCAATTAAACTAGAGCACATAATAGCCTACAACGATCAACAGCTTTAACAGAAATAGATTCAACAGCTTCAACAAAACTAGAGCTCTCTAGAGCACATAATAGCTTACAACAATCAACAGCTTCTACAACAAATTCAACAGCTTCAACATAGTGATGGAAGGTATTGATTTATTGGGGTGAGCCTACACTTACACAAAATAGACTGTACTCACAATCAACAGCTTTAATTGTACTAACAAGATCAACTGATTGAACAGCTTTAACACTACCAACAATCAACAGCTTCAACAACAACGGATTCAACATCAACAACAATCAACAACTTCAACATGGTTATCAACAGATTTAACAACTGATTCAACAGCTTCAACAATCAACAGCTTCAGAAACAGATTCAACAACTACAGCTTCAACAATCAACAGCTTCAACAAAACTAGAGCTCTCAAGAGCTCATAATAGCCTACAACAGTCAACAGCTTCAACAACAGATTCAACTGCTTCAACAAAACTAGTGCTCTCTAAAGCACATAATGTAACCTACAACAATCAACAGCTTCAACAACAACAGATTCAACAACTTCAACAAAACTAGAGCTCTCTATAGCATATAATAGCCTACAACTATCAACAGCTTCAACAACAACAGATTCAACAGCTTGAACAAAACTAGAGCTCTCTATAGCATATAATAGCCTACAACATTCAACTGCTTCAACAACAACAGATTCGACAGCTTAAACAAAACTAGACCTCTCTATAACATATAATAGCCTACAACAATCAACAGCTTCAACAACAGATTCAACAGTTTGAACAAAACTAGAGCTCTCTATAGTATATAATAGCCTACAACAATCAACAGCTTCAACAACAACAGATTCAACAGCTTTGACATAACTAGAGCTCTCTAGAGCACATAATGTAGCCTACAACAATCAACATCTTCAACAAATATAGATTCAACAGCTTTAATAAACTAGGGAACTTAATAGCCTACAACAATCAACAGCTTCAACAAAACTAGAGCTCACTAGAGCATATAATAGCCTACAATCAACAGCTTCAACCACAGATTCAACAGCTTCAATAAAACTAGAGTTCTCTAAAGCACATAATGTAGCCTACAACAATCAACAGCTTCAACCACAGATTCAACAGCTTCAACAAACCTAGAGCTCTCTAAAGCACATAATGTAGCCTACAACAATCAACAGCTTCAACAAAACTAGAGCTCACTAAAGCATATAATAGCCTACAATCAACAGCTTCAACCACAGATTCAACAGCTTCAATAAAACTAGAGTTCTCTAAAGCACATAATGTAGCCTACAACAATCAACAGCTTCAACGACAGATTCAACAGCTTCAACAAACCTAGAGCTCTCTAAAGCACATAATGTAGCCTACAACAATCAACAGCTTCAACAAAACTAGAGCTCACTAGAGCATATAATAGCCTACAATCAACAGCTTCAACCACAGATTCAACAGCTTCAACACAACTAGAGCTCTCTAATACACATAATGTAGCCTACAACAATCAACAGCTTCAACAACAGATTCAACAGCTTAAAAAAAACTAGAGCTGTCTATAGCATGTAATAGCCTACAACAATCAACAGCTTCAACAACAGATTCGACAGCTTAAACAAAAATTACACCTCTCCATAAGATATAATAGCCTTCAACAATCAACAGCTTCAACAACAGATTCAACTGCTTAAACAAAACTAGAGCTCTCTAGAGCACATAATAACCTACAACAATCAATACCTTCAACAACAGATTCAACTGCTTCAACAAAACTAGAGCTCTCTAAAGCACATAAAGTAGCCTACAACAATCAACAGCTTCAACAACAGATTCAACAACTTCAACAAAACTAGAGCTCTCCATTACACGTAATAGCCTACAACAATCAACAGCTTCAACAACAACAGATTCAACAGCTTGAACAAAACTAGAGTTCTCTATAGCATATAATAGCCTACAACAATCAACAGCTTCAACAACAACAGATTCAACAGCTTAAACAAAACTAGACCTCTCTATAAGATATAATAGCCTACAACAATCAACTGCTTCAACAACAGATTCTACAGCTTCAACAAAATTAGAGCTCTCTATTGCACATAATAGCCTACAACAATCCACAGCTTCAACAACAGATTCAACAGCTTAAACAAAACTAGAGCTCTCTATAGCATATAATAGCCTACAACAATCAACAATTTCAACAACAGATTTGACAGCTTAAATAAAATTAGAGCTCTCTATAACATATAATAGCCTACAACAATCAACAGCTTCAACAACAGATTCAACAGCTTAAACAAAACTAGAGCTCTCTATAGCATATAATAGCCTACAACAATCAACAGCTTCAACAACAACAGATTCAACAGCTTCAACAAAACTAGAGCTCTCTATTGCACATAATAGCCTACAACAATCAACTTCTTCAACAACAGATTCAACAGCTTCAATTAAACTAGAGCACATAATAGCCTACAACGATCAACAGCTTTAACAGAAATAGATTCAACAGCTTCAACAAAACTAGAGCTCTCTAGAGCACATAATAGCTTACAACAATCAACAGCTTCTACAACAAATTCAACAGCTTCAACATAGTGATGGAAGGTATTGATTTATTGGGGTGAGCCTACACTTACACAAAATAGACTGTACTCACAATCAACAGCTTTAATTATACTAACAAGATCAACTGATTGAACAAATTTAACACTACCAACAATCAACAGCTTCAACAACAACGGATTCAACATCAACAACAATCAACAACTTCAACATGGTTATCAACAGATTTAACAACTGATTCAACAGCTTCAACAATCAACAGCTTCAGAAACAGATTCAACAACTACAGCTTCAACAATCAACAGCTTCAACAAAACTAGAGCTCTCAAGAGCTCATAATAGCCTACAACAGTCAACAGCTTCAACAACAGATTCAACTGCTTCAACAAAACTAGTGCTCTCTAAAGCACATAATGTAACCTACAACAATCAACAGCTTCAACAACAACAGATTCAACAACTTCAACAAAACTAGAGCTCTCTATAGCATATAATAGCCTACAACTATCAACAGCTTCAACAACAACAGATTCAACAGCTTGAACAAAACTAGAGCTCTCTATAGCATATAATAGCCTACAACAATCAACTGCTTCAACAACAACAGATTCGACAGCTTAAACAAAACTAGACCTCTCTATAACATATAATAGCCTACAACAATCAACAGCTTCAACAACAGATTCAACAGTTTGAACAAAACTAGAGCTCTCTATAGTATATAATAGCCTACAACAATCAACAGCTTCAACAACAACAGATTCAACAGCTTTGACATAACTAGAGCTCTCTAGAGCACATAATGTAGCCTACAACAATCAACATCTTCAACAAATATAAATTCAACAGCTTTAATAAACTAGAGCTCATAATAGCCTACAACAATCAACAGCTTTAACAACAACAGATTCAACATCTTCAACAAAACTAGAGCTCTCTAGAGCACATAATAGCTTACAACAATCAACAGCTTCTACAACAAATTCAACAGCTTCAACATAGTGATTGAAGCTAGTGATTGATTAGTGCGAGCCTACACTTACACAAAATAGACTGTACTCACAATCAACGGCTTTAATTGTACTAACAAGATCAACTGATTGAACAGCTTCAACAGTACCAACAATCAACCGCTTCAACAACAGATTCAACATCAACAACAATCAACAACTTCAACATGGTTATCAACAGATTTAACAACTGATTCAACAGCTTCAAAAACAGATTCAACAACTACAGCTTCAACAATCAACAGCTTCAACAACAGATTTAACAGCTTCAACAAAACTAGAGCTCTCAAGAGCTCATAATAGCCTACAACAATCAACAGCTTCAACAACAGATTTAACAGCTTCAACACAACAAGAGCTCTCTATTGCACATAATAGCCTACAGCAATCAACAGCTTCAACAACAGATTCAACAGCTTCAATAAAACTAGAGCACATAATAGCCTACAACAATCAACAGCTTTAACAACAACAGATTCAACAGCTTCGACAAAACTAGATCTCTCTAGAGCACATAATGTAGCCTACATCAATCAACATATTCAACAACAACAGATTCAACAGCTTCAATAAAACTAGAGCACATAATAGCCTACAACAATCAACAGCTTTAACAACATATTCACAGCTTTAACAAAACTAGAGCTCCCTAGAGCACGTAATAGCCTACCACAACCAACAGCTTCCACAACAGATTCAACTGCTTCAACAAAACTAGAGCTCTCTAAAGCACATAATAGCCTACAACAATCAACAGCTTCCACAACAGATTCAACTGCTTCAACAAAACTAGTGCTCTCTCGAGCACATAATAGCCTACAACAATCAACAGCTTCAACAAAGTAGAGCCCTCTAGAGCACATAATGTACCTTACAGCAATCAACATCGTCAACCACAAATTCAACAATTTTAACAAAACTAGAGCTCTCTAGAGCACATAATAGCCTACATTTGACAACTTCAGCAACAACATATTGAACAGCTTCAACAAAACTAGAGCTCTCTAGAGCAGACAATGTAGCCTACAACAATCAACATCTGCAACAACAGATTCAACAAACCTAGAGCTCTCTATTGCACATAATAGCCTACAACAATCAACAGCTTCAACAACAGATTCAATAGCTTCAATATAACAGGAGCACATAATAGCCTACAACAATCAACAGCTTTAGCAACAACAGATTCAATAGCTTCAACAACAGATTCAACAGCTTCAACAAAATTAGAGCTTTCTAGAGCACATAATAGCTTACAACAATCAACAGCTTTAACAACAGATTCAACAGCTTCAACTAAACTAGAGCTCTTTAGAGCACATAATAGCTTCCAACAATCAACAGCTTTAACATCAGCAGACTCAACAGCTTCAATATTATTACAACAGATTCAACAGCTTTAACAAAACTAGAGCTCTCTAGAGCACAAAATAGCCTACAACAATCAACAGCTTTAACAACAGCAGATTCAACAGCTTCAACAACAGATTCAACAGCTACAACAAAACAAGAGCTCTCTAGAGTACATAATAGCCTACAACAATCAACATCTTCAACAACAACAGATTCAACAGCTTCAATAAAACTAGAGCACATAAAAGCCTACAAAAATGAACAGCTTCAACAACAACAGATTCAACAGCTTCAACAAAAACAGAGTTCTCTAGAGTTCATGATAGCCTACAACAATCAACAGCTTCAACAACAGATTTAACAGCTTTGACAAAACTAGAGCTCTCTAGAGCACATAATGTAGCCTACAACAATCAACAGCTTCAACAACAACAGATTCAACAACTTCAACAAAACTAGAGCTCTCTATAGCATATAATAGCCTACAACTATCAACAGCTTCAACAACAACAGATTCAACAGCTTGAACAAAACTAGAGCTCTCTATAGCATATAATAGCCTACAACAATCAACTGCTTCAACAAAAACAGATTCGACAGCTTAAACAAAACTAGACCTCTCTATAACATATAATAGCCTACAACAATCAACAGCTTCAACAACAGATTCAACAGCTTAAACAAAACTAGAGCTCTCTATAGTATATAATAGCCTACAACAATCAACAGCTTCAACAACCACAGATTCAACAGCTTCAACAAAACTAGAGCTCTCTAGAGCACGTAATGTAGCCTACAACAATCAACTTCTTCAACAAAAATAGATTCAACAGCTTTAATAAACTAGAGCACATAATAGCCTACAACAATCAACAGCTTTAACAACAACAGATTCAACAGCTTCAACAAAACTAGAGCTCTCTAGAGCACATAATAGCTTACAACAATCAACAGCTTCTACAACAAATTCAACAGCTTCAACATAGTGATTGAAGCTATTGATTTATTGGGGCGAGCCTACACTTACACAAAATAGACTGTACTCACAATCAACAGCTTTAATTGTACTAACAAGATCAACTGATTGAACAGCTTCAACACTACCAACAGTCAACACTTTCAACAACAACAGATTCAACATCAACGACAATCAACAACTTCAACATGGTTATCAACAGATTTAACAACTGATTCAGCAGCTTCAAAAACAGATTCAGCAACTACAGCTTCAACAATCAACAGCTTCAACAACAGATTTAACAGCTTCAACAAAACTAGAACTCTCAAGAGCTCATAATAGCCTACAACAATCAACAGCTTCAACAACAGATTCAACTGCTTCAACAAAACTAGAACTCTCTAAAGCACATAATGTAGCCTACAACAATCAACAGCTTCAACAACGGATTCAACAACTTCAACAAAACTAGAGCTCTCTATTACACATAATAGCCTACAACAATCAACAGCTTCAACAACAACAGATTCAACAGCTTGAACAAAACTAGAACTCTCTATAGCATATTATAATAGCCTACAACAATCAACAGCTTCAACAACAACAGATTCAACAGCTTAAACAAAACTAGAGCTCTCTATAGCATATAATTGCCTACAACAATCGACTGCTTCAACAACAACAGATTCGACAGCTTAAGCAAAACTAGACCTCTCTATAACATATAATAGCCTACAACAATCAACAGCTTCAACAACGGATTCAACAGCTTGAACTAAACTAGAGCTCTTTATAGTATATAATAGCCTACAACAATCAACAGTTTCAACAACAACAGATTCAACAGCTTCAACAAAACTAGAGCTCTCTAGAGCACATAATGTAGCCTACAACAATCAACATCTTCAACAAAAAAAGATTCAACAGCTTTAATAAGCTAGAGCACATAATAGCCTACAACAATCAACAGCTTCAACGACAGATTCAACTGCTTCAACAAAACTAGAGCTCTCTAAAGCACATAATGTAGCCTACAACAATCAACAGCTTCAACAACAGATTCAACAACTTCAACAAAATTAGAGCTCTCTATTACACATAATAGCCTCCAACAATCAACAGCTTCAACAACGGATTCAACAGCTTGAACAAAACTAGAGCTCTCTATAGCATATAATAGCCTACAACAATCAACTGCTTCAACAACAACTGCTTCAACAACAACAGATTCAACAGCTTAAACAAAACTAGAGCTCTCTATAGCATATAATAGCCTACAACAATCAACTGCTTCAACAACAACAGATTCGACAGCTTAAACAAAACTAGACCTCTCTATAACATATAATAGCCTACAACAATCAACAGCTTCAGCAACAGATTCAATAGCTTAAACAAAACTAGAGCTCTCTATAGTATATAATAGCCTACAACAATCACAGCTTCAACAACTACAGATTCAACAGCTTCGACAAAACTAGAGCTCTCTAGAGCACATAATGTAGCCTACAACAATCAACATCTTCAACAAAAGTAGATTCAACAGCTTTAATAAACTAGAGCACATAATAGCCTACAACAATCAACAGCTTTAACAACAACAGATTCAACAGCTTCAACAAAACTAGAGCTCTCTAGAGCACATAATAGCTTACAACAGTCAACAGCTTCTACAACAAATTCAACAGCTTCAACATAGTGATTGAAGCTATTGATTTATTGGGGCGAGCCTACACTTACACAAAATAGACTGTACTCACAATCAACAGCTTTAATTGTACTAACAAGATCAACTGATTGAACAGCTTCAACACTACCAACAATCAACAGCTTCAACAACAACAGATTCAACATCAACGACAATCAAAAACTTCAACATGGTTATCAACAGATTTAACAACTGATTCAACAGCTTCAACAATCAACAGTTTCAAAAACAGATTCAACAGCTACAGCTTCAACAATCAACAGCTTCAACAAAACTAGAGCTCTCAAGAGCTCATAACAGCCTAAACAGTCAACAGCTTCAACAACAGATTCAACTGCTTCAACAAAACTAGAGCTCTCTAAAGCATATAATGTAGCCTACAACAATCAACAGCTTCAACAACAACAGATTCAACTGCTTCAACAAAACTAGACCTCTCTACAACATATAACAATCAACAGCTTCAACAACAGATTCAACAGCTTAAACAAAACTAGAGCTCTCTATAGTATATAATAGCCTACAACAATCAACAGCTTCAACAACCACAGATTCAACAGCTTCAACAAAACTAGAGCTCTCTAGAGCACATAATGTACCCTACAACAATCAACATCTTCAACAAAAATAGATTCAACAGCTTTAATAAACTAGAGCACCTAATAGCCTACAACAATCAACAGCTTAACAACTACAGATTCAACAGCTTCAACAAAACTAGAGCTCTCTAGAGCACATAATAGCTTACAACAATCAACAGCTTATACAACAAATTCAACAGCTTCAACAAAACTAGAGCTCTCTAGAGCACATAATAGCTTACAACAATCAACAGCTTCTACAACAAATTCAACAGCTTCAACATAGTGATTGAAGCTATTGATTTATTGGGGCGAGCCTACACTTACACAAAATAGACTGTACTCACAATCAACAGCTTCAATTGTACTAACAAGATCAACTGATTGAACAGCTTCAACACTACCAACAATCAACAGCTTCAACAACAACAGATTCAACATCAACGACAATCAACAACTTCAACATGGTTAACAGATTTAACAACTGATTCAACAGCTTCAAAAGCAGATTCAACAACTACAGCTTCAACAATCAACAGCTTCAACAGATTTAAAAGCTTCAACAAAACTAGAGCTCTCAAGAGCTCATAATAGCCTACAACAATCAACAGCTTCAACAACAGATTCAACTGCTTCAACAAAACTAGAACTCTCTAAAGCACATAATGTAGCCTACAACAATCAACAGCTTCAACAACGGATTCAACAACTTCAACAAAACTAGAGCTCTCTATTACACATAATAGCCTACAACAATCAACAGCTTTAACAACAACAGATTCAACAGCTTCAACAAAACTAGAGCTCTCTAGAGCACATAATAGCTTACAACAATCAACAGCTTCTACAACAAATTCAACAGCTTCAACATAGTGATTGAAGCTATTGATTTATTGGGGCGAGCCTACACTTACACAAAATAGACTGTACTCACAATCAACAGCTTTAATTGTACTAACAAGATCAACTGATTGAACAGCTTCAACACTACCAACAATCAACAGCTTCAACAACAACAGATTCAACATCAACGACAATCAACAACTTCAACATGGTTATCAACAGATTTAACAGTGATTCAACAGCTTCAAAAACAGATTCAACAACTACAGCTTCAACAATCATCAGCTTCAACAAAACTAGAGCTCTCAAGAGCTCATAATAGCCTACAACAATCAACAGCTTCAACAACAGATTCAACTGCTTCAACAAAACTAGAGCTCTCTATTACACATAATAGCCTACAACAATCAACAGCTTCAACAACAACAGATTCAACAGCTTGAACAAAACTAGAGCTCTCTATAGCATATAATAGCCTACAACAATCAACAGCTTCAACAACAACAGATTCAACAGCTTAAACAAACTAGACCTCTCTATAAGATATAATAGCCTACAACAATCAACAGCTTCAACAACAGATTCAACAGCTTCAACAAAACTAGAGCTCTCTATAGCATATAATAGCCTACAACAATCAACAGCTTCAACAACAACAGATTCAACAGCTTCAACAAAACTAGAGATCTCTATTGCACATAATAGCCTACAACAATCAACTTCTTCAACAAAAATAGATTCAACAGCTTTAATAAAAATAGAGCACATAATAGCCTACAACAATCAACAGCTTTAACAACAGATTCAACAGCTTCAATTAAACTAGGGCATTTAATAGCCTACAACAATCAACAGCTTCAACAAAACTAGAGCTCACTAGAGCATATAATAGCCTACAATCAACAGCTTCAACCACAGATTTAACAGTATCAACAAAACTAGAGCTCTCTAAAGCACATAATGTAGCCTACAACAATCAACAGCTTCAACAACAACAGATTCAACAGCTTGAACAAAACTAGAGCTCTCTATAGCATATAATAGCCTACAACAATCAACAGCTTCAACAACAACAGATTCAACAGCTTAAACAAAACTAGAGCTCTCTATAGCATATAATAGCCTACAACAATCAACAGCTTCAACAACAACAGATTCAACAGCTTCAACAAAACTAGAGCTCTCTATTGCACATAATAGCCCACAACAATCAACTTCTTCAACAAAAATAGATTCAACAGCTTTAATAAAAATGGAGCACATAATAGCCTACAACAATCAACAGCTTTAACAACAACAGATTCAACAGCTTCAATTAAACTAGGGCATTTAATAGCCTACAACAATCAACAGCTTCAACAAAACTAGAGCTCACTAGAGCATATAATAGCTTACAATCAACAGCTTCAACCACAGATTCAACAGCTTCAACAAAACTAGAGCTCTCTAAAGCACATAATGTAACCTACAACAATCAACAGCTTCAACAACAACAGATTCAACAGCTTGAACAAAACTAGAGCTCTCTATAGCATATAATAGCCTACAACAATCAACAGCTTCAACAACAACAGATTCAACAGCTTAAACAAAACTAGACCTCTCTATAAGATATAATGGCCTACAACAATCAACAGCTTCAACAACAGATTCAACAGCTTCAACAAAATTAGAGCTCTCTATTGCACATAATAGCCTACAACAATCAATAGCTTCAACAACAACAGATTCGACAGCTTAAACAAAACTAGAGCTCTCTATAGCATATAATAGCCTACAACAATCAACAGCTTCAACAACAGATTCGACAGCTTAAACAAAACTAGACCTCTCTATAACATATAATAGCCTACAACAATCAACAATTTCAACAACAGATTCGACAGCTTAAATAAAACTAGAGCTCTCTATAACATATAATAGCCTACAACAATCAACAGCTTCAACAACAGATTCAACAGCTTAAACAAAACTAGAGCTCTCTATAGCATATAATAGCCTACAACAATCAACAGCTTCAACAACAACAACAGATTCAACAGCTTCAACAAAACTAGAGCTCTCTATTGCACATAATAGCCTACAACAATCAACTTCTTCAACAAAAATAGATTCAACAGCTTTAATAAAAATAGAGCACATAATAGCCTACAACAATCAACAGCTTAACAACTACAGATTCAACAGCTTCAATTAAACTAGGGCACTTAATAGCCTACAACAATCAACAGCTTCAACAAAACTAGAGCTCACTAGAGCATATAATAGCCTACAATCAACAGCTTCAACCACAGATTCAACAGCTTCAACAAAACTAGAGCTCTCTAAAGCACATAATGTAGCCTACAACAATCAACAGCTTCAACAAAACTAGAGCTCACTAGAGCATGTAATAGCCTACAATCAACAGCTTCAACGACAGATTCAACAGCTTCAACAAAACTAGAGCTCTCTAATGCACATAATGTAGCCTACAACAATCAACAGCTTCAACAACAACAGATTCAACAGCTTAAAAAAAACTAGAGCTGTCTATAGCATGTAATAGCCTACACAAATCAACAGCTTCAACCACAACAGATTTGACAGCTTAAACAAAAATTAGACCTCTCTATAGCCTACAACAATCAACAGCTTCAACAACAGATTCAACAGCTTAAACAAAACTAGAGCTCTCTAGAGCACATAATAACCTACAACAATCAACAGCTTCAACAACAGATTCAACTGCTTCAACAAAACTAGTGCTCTCTAAAGCACATAAAGTAGCCTACAACAATCAACAGCTTCAACAACAAATTCAACAACTTCAACAAAACTAGAGCTCTCTATTACGCGTAATTGCCTACAACAATCAACAGCTTCAACAACAGATTCATCAGCTTGAACAAAACTAGTGCTCTCTATAGCATATAATAGCCTACAACAATCAACAGCTTCAACAACAACAGATTCAACAGCTTAAACAAAACTAGACCTCTCTATAAGTTATAATAGCCTACAACAATCAACAGCTTCAACAACAGATTCAACAGCTTCAACAAAATTAGAGCTCTCTATTGCACATAATAGCCTACAACAATCAACAGCTTCAACAACAGATTCAACAGCTTAAACAAACTAGAGCTCTCTATAGCATATAATAGCCTACAACAATCAACTACTTCAACAACAGATTCGACAGCATAAACAAAACTAGACCTCTCTATAACATATAATAGCCTACAACAATCAACAATTTCAACAACAGATTAGACAGCTTAAATATAACTAGAGCTCTCTATAACATATAATAGCCTACAACAATCAACAGCTTCAACAACAGATTCGACAGCTTAAACAAAACTAGAGCTCTCTATAGCATATAATAGCCCACAACAATCAACTACTTCAACAACAGATTCGACATCTTAAACAAAACTAGACCTCTCTATAACATGTAATAGCCTACAACAATCAACTACTTCAACAACAGATTCGACAGCTTCAACAAAACTAGAGCTCTCTATTGCACATAATAGCCTACAACAATCAACAGCTTCAACAACAACAGATTCAACAGCTTAAACAAAACTAGAGTTCTCTATAGCATGTAATAGGCTACGACAATCAACAGCTTCAACAACAACAATTTCGACAGCTTAAACAAAACTAGACCTCTCTATAAGACAGCTTCAACAACAGATTCAAAATTTTCAACAAAACTAGAGCTCTCTAGAGCTCATTATAGCCTGCAACAATCAACAGCTTTAACAACAGACTCAACAGCTTCAATAACAACAGATTCAACAGCTTCAACAAAACTAGAGCTCTCTATTCCACATAATAGCCTACAATAATCAACAGCTTCAACAACAGATTCAACTGCTCCAACATATCTAGAGCTCTCTAGAGCACATAATGTAGCCTACAACAATCAACAGCTTCAACAACAGATTCAACTGCCTTAACACAACTAGAGCTCTTTAGAACACATAATTATAGCCTACAACAATCAATATTTTCAACAACAGATTCAACAGCTTCAATAAAACTAGAGCACATAATAGCCTACAACAATCAAGAGCTTTAACAACAACAGATTCAACAGCTTCACCATCAACATATTCAACAGCTTCAACAAAACTGGAGCTCTCTAGAACACATAATAATCTACAACAATGAACAACTTCAACAGGAGATTCTACTGCTTCAACAAAATTAGAGCTCTCTAGAGCATGTAGTGTAGCCTACAACAATCAACATCTTCAACAACAGATTCAACAGCTTCAACAAAACTAGAGCTCTCTAGTGCACATAGTATAGCCTACAACAATCAACAATTTCAACAACAGATTCAACTACTTCAATACAGCTAGAGCACATAATAGCCTACAACAATCAACAGCTTTAACAACAACAGATTCAACAGCTTCAACAACAGATTCAACAGCTTCAATAATACTAGATTTATCTAGAGCACATAATGTAGCCTACAACAATCAATATCTTCAACAACAGATTCGACAACATTAGAAAAACCAGAGCTATCTAGAACACAAAAAAACCTAACAATCAAGAGCTTCAACAACAACAGATACAACAGCTTTGACAAAACTAGATTTCTCTAGAGAACATAATGTAACCTAGAACAATTAACATTTTCAACAAGAATACATTCAACAACTTCAATAATACTAGAGCACATAATAGCTTATAGCAATCAACAGCTCTAACAACAACAGATTCAACAGCTCAACAGCAACAGATTCAACAGCTTCAAAAAAACTAGAGCTCTCTAGAGCACATAATGCATCCTACAACAATCAACATCTTCAACAACAACAGATTCAACAATTTCAACAAAATTAGAACTCTCTAGAACGTATAATAGCCTACAACGATCAACAGCTTCAACAACAACGGATTCTAGAATAAAGGCTCATAACTACGTTGTTGATGCAAGGAGAGTAGTTTGTGGAGCGCTATTGAACGTAGTTTAATGTACTGTAGAGACAGAACGTTTCGTCCCGTGGTCCTTCGTCAGCTGCAAAAGGCACTCAAGACATAGCGCTCCACAAACTACTCTCCTTGCAACAACGGATTCAACAGCTTCGACGAATCTAGAGCTCTCTAGAGCACATAATGTAGCCTACAACAATCAACATCTTCAACAACAACAGATTCAACAGCTTTAACAAAATTAGAGCTCTTTAGAGCACATAATAGCCTACAACAATCAACAGCTTCAACAAAACGAACTCTCTAGAGCACACAATGTAGCCTACAACAATCAACAGATTCAACAACTTCAATAAAGCTAGAACACATAATAGCCCACAACAATGAACAGCTTTAACAACAGATTCAACAGCTTGAACAAGAACAGATTTAACGGCTTGAACAAAGCTAGAGCTCTTTAGAGCATATTATAATGTTGCCTACAACAATCAACATCTTCAACAACAGATTCAACAGCTTTAACAAAATTAGAGCTCTTTAGAGTAATATAGGCTACAACAATCAACAGATTCAACAATTTCAACAAAACTAGAGCTCTCTAGAGCACATAATAGCCTACAACAATCAACCGCTTTAACAACAGACTCAACAGCTTCAACAAAACTAGAGCTCTCTAGAGCACAAAATAGCCTACAACAATCAACAGCTTTAACAGCAACAGATTCAACAGCTTCAACAACAGATTGAACAGCTTCAACAAAACAAGAGCTCTCTAGAGTACATGATAGCCTACAACAATCAACAGCTTCAACAACAGATTCAACAGCTTCAACATAACTAGAGCTATAATCTAGCCTACAACAATCAACAGCTTCAACAACAACAGATTCAACAGTTTCAACAAAACTAGAGCTCTCTAATGCACATAATAGCCTACAACAAACAACAGCTTCAATGACAACTGATTCAACAGCTTCAACAACAACAGATTCAACAGCTCAACAAAACTAGAGCTCTCTAGAGCACATAATAGCCTACAACAATCAACAGCTTCAACAGCAACAGTTTCAACAGCTTCAAAAAAACTAGAGCACATAATAGCCTACAACATTCAACAGCTTTAACAACAGATTCAACAGCTTCAACAACATGTTCAACAGCTTCTACAAAACTAGAGCTCTCTAGAGCTCATAATAGCCTACAACAATCAACAGCTTCAACAACAGGTTTGACTGCTTCAACAGAACTAGAGCTCTCTAGAGCACATATTGTAGCCTACAACGATCAACATCTTCAACCACAGATT
This sequence comes from Stappiaceae bacterium, assembly GCA_964291365.2. GTDB lineage: Bacteria > Pseudomonadota > Alphaproteobacteria > Rhizobiales > Stappiaceae > JBDWFY01. The sequence goes on along the minus strand of OZ219955.1, from coordinate 45,524 downwards.
CAACAATTTCAACAAATCTAGAGCTCTCTAGAGCACATAATAGCCTACAACAATCAACATTTTCAACAACAGATTCAATAGCTTCAATAAAACGAGAGCACATAATAGCCTACAACAATCAACAGCTTCAACAACAGCAGATTCAGTTTCAACAAAACTTGAGCTCTTTAGAACACCTAATGTAGCCTACACCAATCAACATCTTCAACAACCGATTCAACAGCTTCAATAAAACTAGAGCACATAATAGCCCACAATAATCACCAGCTTTAACAACAACAGATTCAACAACTTCAACAACAGATTCAACAGCTTCAACAGAACTAGAATTCTCTAGAGTACATAATTACCTTCAACAATCAACAGCTTTAACAACAGATTCAACTGCTCCAACATAACTAGAGCCCTCTAGAGCACATAATGTAGCCTACAACAACTAACAACTTTAACAACAACAGATTCAACAACTTCAATAAATCTAGAGCTCTTTAGAGCACATAATGTAGCCTACAACAATCAACATTTTCAACAACAGGTTCAACAGCTCCAATAAAACTTGAGCACATAATAACTTACAACAATCAATAGCTTTAACAACAACAAATTCAACAGCTACACCATCAACATATTCAACAGCTTCAACAAAACTTGAGTTCTCTAGAACACATAATAGCCTACAACAATGAACAACTTCAACAGGAAATTCTACTGCTTCAACAAAATTAGAGCTCTGTCGAGCATATTATGTAGCCTACAACAATCAACAGCTTCAACAACAGGTTCTACTGCTTCAACAGAACTAGAGCTCTCAAGAGTACATAATGTAGCCTACAACGATCAACATCTTCAACCACAGATTCAACGATTTCAACAAATTTAGTGCTCTTTAGAGCACATAATAGCCTACAACAATCAACAGTTTCAACAACAGATTCAACTGCTTCAATAAAGATATAGCTCTCTAGAGCACATAATGTAGCCTACAACAAGCAACAGATTCAACAGCTTCATCAATGAAAACCTTCAACGACAGATTTAACAACATTAACAATCAACAACTTCAACAGATTCAACTACAGATTTAACAGCTTCAACAATCAACAGCTTCAACAACAGATTCAACAATTTCAGATTCAACAGCTACTACAATCAAGATTAATCAACAGCAGATTCAACAACAGTCAACAGCAACAGATTGAACATCAACATTTAACAGTTTCGACATGGTGATCAACAGATTTAACAGCTTCAACAATCATAGCCAACAATCAACAGCTCTAAATATACTAACAAGATTAGCAGATTCAACAACAGCTTCAACAATCAACAGCATCAACAACAGGTTCAACATCAACGACAATCAACAACTTCACCAACAACAGATATAACATCAACAATAACAACAATCAACAGCTTCAACAACAGATTCAACAGCTTTAACAATCAATAGCTTCAACATTGTGATTGAAGCTATTGATTTATTGGGGCAAGCCTATACTTACACAAGATAGACTGTACTAACAATCAACAGCTTAAACTATACTAACAAGATCAACAGATTCAACAGTTTCAACAATCATACTAACAATCAACAGCATCAACAACAGATTAAACAACATCAACAATGTGATCAACATATTAAACAACAGATTCAACACCTTCAACAATCAACAGCTTTAACAACAGATTCAACAACTTCAGATTCAACAGCTTCAACTATCAACAGCTTCAACAACAAATTCAACATCAACAACAAATAACTTCAATATGGTGATCATCAGCTTTAACAACAGATTCTACAAGTTTAGATTTAAGAGCTTCAACAACCAACAGCTTCAACAACAGATTCAATATCAACAACTTCAACATGGTGATCAACAGATTAAACAACAGATTCAACAGCTTCAACAACAGATTCAACAACTTGAGATTCAACAGCTTCAACAATCAACAGCCTCAACAACAGCAGATTCAACAACAGAAACAGATTCAACAACATCAACAACAATTCACAGTTTCAACATGGTAATCAACAGATTCAACAGCTTCAACAATCATAATTAACAATCAATAGCTTAAACAACAGATTCAACAACTTCAACAATATTAACAACAATCAACAACTTCAACAACAACAAATTTAACATCAACAACACCAACAACAATCAACAGCTTCAACAACAGATTCAACAGCTTCAACAATCAACAGCTTCAACATGGTGATTAAAGGTATTGATTTATTGGGGCGAGCCTACACTTACACAAAATAGACTGTACTAACAATCAACAGCTTCAACTATACTAACAAGATCAACAGGTTCAATAGCCTCAACAATCATAACCAACAATCAACAGCTTCAACAACATCAACAGCAATCGACTACTTCAACATGGTGATCAACGGATATAAACAACAGATTTAACTGCTTCAACAATCTACAGCTTCAACAACGGATTCAACAATTGTCAATAGCAACAGATTTAATAACATCAACAATTAACAGCTTCCACTTGGTGATCAACAGATTCAACAGCCTCAACAATCTTAACTGACAATCAACAGCTTCAACTATACTAACAAGAACAACTGATTCAACAGCAGATTCAACTACAGATTCAACAGCTTTAACAACCATGATCAACAATCAACAACTTCAACAACAGATTCAACATCAACAACAATCAACAGCTTCAATAACAACTGATTTAACATCAACACCAACAACAATCAACAGCTTCAACAACAGATTCAACAGCTTCAACAATCATAACCAACAATCAACAGCTTCAACAACACAGATTCAACATCAACAACATTCAACAACTTCAACATGGTGATCAATTGACTAAACAACAGATTCAACAGCTTCAACAATCAACAGCCTCAATAGCAGATTCAGCACAATCCGATTCAACAGCTTCAACAATCAACATGTTCAACAACAGATTCAACAACAATCAATAGTAACAGATTCAACAACATCAAGAACAATATTATTAACAGCTTCAACATGGTGATCAACAGATTCAACAGCTTCAACAATTATAACCAACAATCAACAGCTTAGACTATACTAACAAGATCAACAGATTCAACAGCTTCAACAATCATAATCAACAATTACAGCTTCAACAACAGATTCAACAACAGATTCAACAACAGATTTAACAACATCAACAACAATCAACAGCTTCAACAACAACGGATTTAGCATCAACACCAACAACAACAGCTTCAACAACGGATTCAACAGCTTCAACAATCAACAGCTTCAACATGGTGATTGAAGCTATTGATTTATTGGGGCGAGCCTGAGCGAGCCCCACATAAACTGTACAGCAATGCCTGCAATAATATGGTGTATGTATGTATGTATGTTTGGTACGTCCGTCATCCGCGCACCGCTTTATAGACTCTGTTCGGAGTCGCATGCAATCTTTTGTGCTGAAATTTTGCGCTCAGAAACAACTGCGACAGCATGCTATAATTTAGTGCATTTTTGTAATATTTCCCTCGTGGTGTCACATTTATGGATCAAAGATTAGCTTGTGGGGAAATCAGGATACGGCTAGAACGACAACAACAGCACCGTACCGTACCAGTTCAGGCAAACTGGTAACGTTACATAGCCTCGGGCTCTTCCCACCCCTGGCCCTAAGGAAGTGCTATACACCCCGCGCTAACACATGTTCGCTTTTTTCTCGCGCTTCGAACTTAGTGCCAATGGGCCAAACGGACACGCCGGAATTATCTATATAGGAGAACGGCTTCGGTGGCCTATACGGCGGACGGCATACTCGCTATAATTCTGTCATGGTAGCTATGAGGAACCAACTAGGGAAGTTCACTGCATGTGGACTTTCCTGCTGATAGCCGCTTCGTAGCGCTCGAAAAGCATCGATATTGCGTTTATTCCCATAGACGACAGTTTATTCTTGCCAACCAAGAAAGTGTGATACACCCCGCGTTAACACACGTTCGAGAGCTTTCTTGCGCCTCGAGCCTAGTGCCAATGGTCATGCCAGAATTATCTACAATATGGTAGGAGGTAAACATTCATATGGAGTTTGCTTTATATCTCTGACATGCTCACAAGTGTAGATCTAAAGTGCTTGTCCCGGCCCTTAATGCACCTGAGCATTGCTGATATTACTGGTTCACAGTGATAGTGAATACTTTTGAGTATGAATATTTTCGCGGAAATCAGCATGGGCGCAAAAGAAATGCTCAGTTCTAAGAAAAGACAGCGTTATATCACAGACAAACGAGCAGCACTAGATCGCGAGTATGCAACCACAGATAGGCCCAAGCACCACCTACTAAACGAGCCCTTAACCGTGGCCCCACCCACCTTCGTTCATGCAGGGCGTGCGCACAAAGTACCGCTGGTTCCGGAGGTAGAGAGCGAACAATGTCGACCATTACCGGACGAAGGTGAAAAATTATATTAAAAAATCGCGGCTGCGGTTATCATTATATGACACGTAAATGGCATCAAATGCATCATGAACAACATCCTTCTTACATTCTGCCTTAGATTTGAATATTCATCCAAAAATTGTGAAATACAACGTGAACACAAAGTAATGCAATATATGCATTGTCCAGAAACTACCTCTGAAAGCTCTTTACAAAAAAAAAATTGGTTTATGCTTATAATACGGTCAAAAAATTCTAAAAATTCTCCATACATTCTAGTATACGCATACCAAATGAAAAAACACATCATAAAAAATTGATGCCGTTGTGTAATTTACAAATCATGAAAAATCTTAGCTACCATAAAAAAAAACCAGCTTCTGGACAAAAATGAGAAAAAGTTGCAACTGTTTAGAGCAGTGTTGTGCAGCTTCTGTGTGGATACACATCACAAGAAATGAGATGCAGCTAGTACTTACATGGCCCCTACCTCGTGGCAAGTGGTGAAGGATTACGTAATACCGTTGGCCATATAAACGCAATTATGTGCGAGGCGGCCAGTAACTGCCTCCGTCCGGAAATACCCTATCCTACTCTATATGTATTCGCGATTCAATATCCAGGGCGCGGGCCCGCGGCCCGGCCGGCCTGGTCTGGGCCATGGGGTAGAGTCTGGCGCGCTGCTCTATACTGCGTCCGTGTAGCGCAAGCCGAGAGGACGGATACCGAATGTTGTAACTGTGTAAGCATGTTGCAAGCAACGGAGTCTGCGTGTACCGTGCATATCGTACACGGAATACTGACAGAGTCCGTGTTACAGGTACGCCGTCTCCAGGCAGTGTAGCGCCCGCTTCTTTCATCAATACGGTAGACCGAGTAAATCCGTCCATATGGAGTCATTTTCTTGTGAGAACTATAGCGAGTATGCTGTCCGCTGTATAGGCTCGTTCTCCCATATATGCGCAATAGGCTTTTGCCAATCATTACTCTGGGAGAGGCGCGAGTAGGTGTGACTCGCACCTTCGACCTTGGCGCTAACGAGGAAAACGGTCACGCCGGAATTATCTATTATGCGCATGCCAATTATCCCTCTCACAATCACGTTAGAGAGCGTTGCCGATCCACTAATATAGCATAAAAGCCAAAACACTGAGATTATCCTTGTTAACATCATGGTAATGCATTCGTAAGAATTTGTACAGCTCTTTGGCTTTTGTAAAGCTGATTTAGTTCAAGCGCTAACAGTAGGCCCAGATAAATAATGCTGGCATTTTTTTGAGCATTATAGGTACCTAGAAGCAATGAGCAATATTAGAGAATTATAAGCAACTTATAGTATAGCTATTGGTCTGCTGGTAGCCAGATATTGGGCTGCACCAAACTGCTGTTCTGTCAACTTGTGGTAATATGGAATGTTGATGTGGGATTTGTTACTAGCCAATTCATTTAAGTCGAGTCAAGAAAGTGCACTTGAAGACTACATTGAAGCTTCAGTTATGCTGCAGTATAACAGTTACTGACATTCACTTTGTATGCACTAAATTCATTATTGATTACATGAAATTTGAGGAGCAAGAAATGATAATTGTAGGTACATTTGAAAGAATTATAGGGCATGTTTGCCAGCATTGAAGAAATGAATTATCGGTAAAAAAAAAAATAATTATCTGGGCCTAACTATCAGCCTAAATCGTGATTTTTTCTGCCACCCACCCAAATAAAAAAGCTTACCTGACGGCCGACTTGTTGAAAATACCAAAGGACAGATTACTTCAGGTAGTCACGGCATCATGCAGGGCTTCTTTGTCCTCCGTTCTATACAGAGATGGGTGTGGCACGGGTCAAAATGACCAGGCAGGTGGCTGACCAAGCAAACTGCTGAAACAACGTAGTTTAAACTATTTGTCGATGCTTTCAACCTCCTGTAGGCCTACGTTCTTATTTACATAAATTCTACATATTATTACTGTGGCTTAGTAAGGTTCTTGTGGCTGTAAGTTACCATCCATACATTGGCCACGCCCACTTATTCTTTGTCAAAGATCGAAGTCGGTCCAACGCTTGATCGAAAGCACTCCATGATAGAAGTAATGTAGGGGTAGATTCAAGTTCTGATTCTTTCAAAAATCACTTGAAACCAAACCTTCGCGATATTGAGAGTATGCTATATTGGAGGCATGGTTTCAAGTGACTTCTAAACGTTTCATAACTTGATTCTATTGCCATGTTACTTTTATCGTGGAGTGCTTTTGATCCAACATTGGCAATTTTAACCTTTGACCTCTACGTAACGTGACTATACGGCCGTGAAGAAGCCGTAAAAAGCTTACCACACCTTTTTGTGCCGCGATGTTCTTCAAAAACGTGAAAAACGTCAACAAAAATCGCTACATTCCCATTGGGCATTCATTACGCGATTTACCCCCATTGTTTTGTCGATTTGCGTGCGATAATACAGGCCTGTATAACCACCGCCATATAATGTGGAGGAGAAAACTTCTAGCGCCCTAAATTGCTTACATGTAGACTGACGTATGGAAGGAATACCTGGGGAAATGCTTCAGCTTTAAATTTTCAAGTGATAACCCTAGCAGCCTCGTACCTAGCGGCCCTTCCCAGCTTTTCAATGTTGCATACTGAAAAGTGGGAGGCCTGGCAGCAGAAACCACGACTTTGGCTCACGATGACGCGAAGACAAGCGGTCTGATGGTTCCTTCGAAAAGCCAGTCTTTGCTAGCCACACGCTATCTTAACAAGTTTCACTCTTTATGGTCTTTATGGATCGTACTACACTCTGTATCTAGCGTTTGAACCATACCTCTCGATCGTTAGCGACAACAGCCCTCAAAATCTTGGTGACTTTCGACGCACTGGAAGGTCTCACTACGCGTTACGCCATGCACGTGACTTGTACAATAAATCGCGCTACACTTGTACTGTCGATTGCGCTTTACCTCGAACGCCCGTGAATGCGTTCTTGTGAGCGTTGAAAAAACGAGATACTTCATTCGCCACGTCAAACCACGGAAAACGATGCGTAAGCCAACTGCTTGCCCAATGATTGCGTGGCATTCCAACCCATACGTTAGTTTTACACTCACACGAGGGCAAGGCTACGCTCACAGGCAAGCATTCACTGATGTTCCAAGTGAACAGTAATCGACAGTACCAGGCATTCCCGCTTTTCAGCGTGCACCATTGAAAAGTTCTGAACGGCCTGAGGACGAGGCTGACGCAAGGGCAAGGCCAGCACAATTTGTGACGTAAACTTACGCTACGTTTTCAGTGGCTTTAAGTGGCGAACGAAGTGAATGAAGTATCTCTCACGTTTTAGGCTTACACGCACGCATTCACGAGGATTCGAATAAAGCTCAATCAACGGTTGAATCAGTCTCTTCTAGCTTTTCGTTGCGACAAGCATCGACGCGGTGTGTGAACCGACTTTAAGTTTAACTGCGCTACTGGTATGCTACAGTGTATACTTAGAGTCTACTAGTAAAGAGTCTCTCTCTCGATTGTGTGCTACGCTATGGCAATTAATAAAACAGCAGAAAGCAGTGTACCGACCAATTTCCTTATTATTTCATCGATGGGGAAACTTCTTACTTCGTAGTAAAGTATACATCAACAGCGCAAACTAGAAAGGAAAATTCAATCATAGATAATAGAGAGGAAGGAGGGATTGGAAACGCGCGCATACCCTGTACATATATGCTCGTCGCGGTCACGTGACTTCATCTAAGTTCACGAGTGGCATAAAACCACATCAAGACAGCCTTTTCGCGCCTTGGCAAGGGCACCATGTATGCGTATCACCTTTCTAACCAACCTACCAGAGATCTAAAGCCAAAAGCCAAAAAAAATTAGGCAGTTTTCAGAACGGTTTTGTAGCTACCACTCATAGATTGGCCTTGTGTACTTTTTACGAGACCTGTACATAGTGAATAGATTCTTTCAAGGCCTGGCATGAACTATCGTCACATAGAGAATACAAACATCGCCTTCAGGTAAGGCCTTTCTTTTCAAATGAACACACTAAGCCCAGATTTGTTGTGAGCCTGGGTAGACTCCAGCGTTTAAAACGCTCGCTGGGGAACATACCACATCAACAGAGCTCGCGAATGCTTTAGTTGCACTCTGTATTCAACTGTGAACAAGGTCCCATCGACTTTTCTTCTGGGTCGATCACCGTTTGTGAAGGAAAAGTACACAAAAGAATTTCAAGCGTGTACAAGAGCAGGCACGACTACCAAGACCATTCAAATCACTCTTTTCATTGCTTGATCCCTTGTTCGATAGAACTACACTTGTTTTTAGTCGGGTTACTGTTGAATACCAGGCTGTACAAGGCCATATGAGCTTGCACTATACCGTACGATACTGACTTGCAATGGGGGGCGTGCCGTGACGAGCATGTTCCGTGACGTCACTATAGAGATATATGCGCGTTTTCAATCCCTCTCTCTATTATCTATGATTCAACGGATTTCATTGCAGCATACGCACATTAAATAGAGGATAGTGCGCTGTCTGTGCTGCAGCGCAGACCCTACTAGTAGGGAATTGCCCTTTCTAGAGTGCGCTATTGATGTACACTTTACTAAGAAGTTTCCTTTTCAATGTGTACGTTACTTAGCGCACACAATGAAATGAAATTGTTGATACACTGCATTCTGCTGCTGTATTACGATCGAGAGGGCGACTCCTTACTAGCCCAACTGCCCAATGAGAATGTAGCGATTTTTTCACGTTTTTGTAGAACATCCTGGCACAGTGCTGGCATTTTTACGGCTTCTCCACGGTCGTATGGTTACATCACGTAGAGGTCAAAGGTCGATATTGCCTCGAAAGCACTCCACAATAGTATCAAGTCCTGAAACTTTCAGAAGTCACTTGAAGCCATGCCTCCAATATAGCAATACTCTCAATGTCGCAAAATGGGTTTGATGACTTTTGAAAGTGTCAGGACTTGATTCAGCAGTCTGCTCGGTCAGCCACCTGCCTGGTCATTTGACCCGTGCCACACACATCTCTGTATAGAACGGAGGACAAAGAAGCCCTGATACCGTGACTACCTGAAGTAATCTGTCCTTTGGTATTTTCAACAAGTCGGCCGTCAGGTAAGCTTTTGTATTTGGATGGATGGCAGGAAAAAATATTCACAATTTAGGCTAATAGCGCTTAAACTAAATCGGCTTTACAAAAGCCAAAGGGCATTATTTTAGATTAGGATGTACAAATTCTTATGAATGCCATACCATGATGCTAGCCGGGGTAATTGTCCCCAGTATTTTGGCTTTTATGCTATATTAGTGCATGTACAAGATCGGTCACGCTTTCTAACGTGAATGTGGGCGTGGTAATTAATTCCTACGTGAACGTTTTCCTCGTTAGCGCCAGCGTCGAATGTTCGAGTCACACCTACTCCTCGCTATACTTCTGTCATGGTAGCCACGAGGAACCCGTTAGGGAAAGTCTCTGCAAGTGGACTTTCCTATTGATAGCCGCTTCCTAGCGCTCGAAAAACATCGATATTGCGTTTATCCCCATAGTTGTCTGTATATTATTGCCAACCAAGAAAGTGTGATACACCCCGCATTAACACACGTTCACGACTTTTCTCGTGCCTCGAGCCTAGTGCCAGTGGTTAAACGGTCACGCCGGATTAATGTGGTAGGAGGTAAATATTCATATGGAGTTTTTCTAACATGCGCAAAAGTGTAGATCTAAGGCGCTTGTCCCTGTCCTGAGCATTGCTAATATTACTGGTTAACAGTGATAGTAAATATTTTTGTGTACGAAAGGTTTGACGGATTTCACAGCATGGGCACAAAAATAAATACAACTCCAGATTATTTCTGCTCAGAAACATGTGGTAAAGTTTTTGGCGACGCCATTCCGTAACTGAAATTTTACAAGTGAAAATTCTTGCGGCCATGTAGTGAAATACTCTTAATTTTTGAAAATATACACTATCACTGTAAATCAGTACTATCAACGACAGACAATATCCTGCAAACGAATCGTCAATTGTTACCGGTGTCATAGCGGATTTGTTCCGCCGTGCCAAAGTTCCGGCGGAATAAATTCGCTGGCGGATACATTCCACCGGAAAGAATACGCTAGCGTACATATTCCGCCCGGATAATCTACGCGACCGCGTAAATATTCCGGCCGGCGCAAATGTTCCGCCTAGTAAAATGTGCTATTGCACTTCTCAGTTTGATATCACTCGCCTTAAAAATCATTACTATGCATGGGTATGAAGATGGGCTGACCTAAGATAAAGTTTAACAAATGTAAAAGTAAAGAAAAGTGAACCATGCCCATTCAGGACACATGATGGTCAAGGCTTATAGAGATTACAGAGTAGCTTGAAGAAAGGAAGCGAACAAATACTTCACCGTCTTCAAATTTTTGTGTACTATAATATCAATGATTCGTTGTAGCCTTCTGTGGACAATCGCTTGGACATGCATAAAGGCACATCCACACCTAATCCATGATGTGCGCATGTCACTCTGCGCCAGTGCAGAGACGTATGAAGTGGTTATGCCACTCCTGAGGCCACCAGAGAAGCTCCAATAATTATTAAAATGGAACATGTACTTTGACTCTGGTTGAACCTGTGTCAAAGAAACATCGACCGTTGCCCATCCGGAAGAAATTTGCTGATTTTCTGGAAATCCGGAACAGATCCGCTAGCGAATAAATTCCGGCGGAACAAATTCGCTGTGACACCGGATGTGAGAATACCCGGCGTATTGTGCGCATATGGCACAATACGCGTTCTTAGTACCACAGGTAAAACAATGTCAAAGTCCAGTTTTTGTCATATTTATGCCAAAAATCTATTATTCTTTGCCGTCACCTACGGAGGGTAAACGTAAGTTACCAAGGCCTTCATTTCTACCCACGTAGTGTACGACTGCCGTACACCGAGCCCGTTGCTAAGGGAGTTATTTAGAATTCCCGATCGCCAGCTCTCTGGATACAGCTAGATTCGTCGAAGTACTGTACGTTCACTCACCCTTTAAGCTTCTTAGGCATCGAAAAAGAAGCGGCTCTCGTTATGGACAACTAAGTTCGAGACTAACTTGACCGTAGCGTTCGTTTCGAACAATCCGCCCAGGTCCATCTAATTGATTTACGATTAACGCGTAGTATACGGAAACCCTATACGCATAAAGAGCAACGTCTTCAGACCGTAATTTCTCGTTTTTATGCTTGTAGCGAGATCAGGAACAAAGCGCTCTAGCTCCAAAGTGAAGTGAGCGCTCCGTCTCAGACTTGGAGGTAAGTTAACTTTTCAAAAATACAGCTAACTAAAATTTCATAGAATGGGAAATATGGCGGATTTTCTCAGATCTGGTCACAATTATACATGAGTATAAGCACTTATACAAGCGTGTGCACACACATTCAGATTTGCACAAACACATACACACACATAAAGGTACAAACACACACATGTACACACATTCACATTTACACACAAAAGATGCAAACACACACATGTACACACATACATTCACACACGTAGATACAAACACACATTTGCACAAATAATGGTAAAAACACACATATACATACATACATTCACACAATAAAGGTACAAACACATACCTTTACACACATACATTTACACACAAAGGTACAAACACCCACATGTACATACTTACACACATTCACTCACAAAAAGGTACAAACACACATATGTACACACATACACATTCACACACATAAAGATGCAAGCACACACATGTACACATACATTCACACAGATTCAAACACACACATTTACACAAATAAAGATAAAAACACACATGTACATACATACACACATATAGAGATACAAACACATACATGTACACAGATACACACATTCACACACATAAATGTATAAACACACACATGTACACACATTCACACACATAAAGGGAAATCACATGCATGTACACATATTCACACACATAAAGGTACAAACACATACATGTACACATACACACATTTTCATACATAAAGGGACAAACACACATGTACTCACATACACTCATTCACTAACACAAAGGTACAAACACACATGTACACACATACACATTAACACAAATAAATGTGCAAACACACATATGTACACATATTCACACACAGAGATACAAACACACACACATTTACACAAATAAGGGTAAAAACACACATGTGCATACATACACACATTCACAAATGTAAAGGAACAAGCACACACATGTACACACATACACATATTCACAGACATAAAGGTACAGACACACACATGTACACATACACATACATTAAGTTTGTACACACATACACACATTCACACACATAAATGTAAAAGCACACATGTACACATACACATAGTCACACATTAAGGTACACACACATGTACACTCTAGAATTATGCACTACATACATATATAGATTAGTTTAAATACACACGTTCACACACATAAGGGTACAAACACATGCACACATTCACATGCATAAAATACAAACACACATGTATGCTTACACAAACGTGTACACACACATACAGACCCGTACACTCACACACATGTGCTTGCATACAGTTACGCACAGGGACAAAATCACACTCATGTATATATAAGTATAAAGACACATACATACATATTCACACACACAAATACACACATGTACACATACATTCACAAGGTACAAACACACATATATACACATTCACACACATGAAGGCGCTAACACATACATGTACACACACATAAAAGTTCAAACACACATATGTACACACATATACACATTCTCACAGAGGGACAAACACTCATGTACACACATACACACATTCACAGACATAAAGGTGCAAACACACACATGTACACACACATTCACTCACATAAAAGTACAAACACACATGTACACACACATTCACACAAAACGGTACAAACATACACATGTACACACGTACACACATTCACACACATAAAGGTACAAACACACACATGTACACATACATTCACACACAAAAGTACAAACGCATATACACATGTACACACATTTACGCACATCAAGGTACACATGTACACACATACACACATTCACACACATAAAAGTACACACACATGTACACACATACACATTCACAAAGGTACAAACACACATAACACGTATACATACGTTCACACATAAAGGTACACATACATGTACACACATACATTAACACACATAAACGTAAAAACACACACATGTACACATTCACACATTCACACACATTAAGGTACAAACATATGTACACACATTCACACACATAGAGGTACAAACATACACATGTACACACATTCACATGCATAAAGGTACACACATGTACACACACCAATTATACACCACATATACATACACATTCACATGCATAAAGGTACAAACACACATTTACACACATGTGTATACACAAACGTGTACACACATGTACACACATGTGCATACACAAACGTGTACACACATACACACATGTGCTTGAATACAATTGCACAAAACACACACTTGTATATATAAGTATAAAGACACATGCATACCCATACACATAATCACATATAAAGGTAGACGCATGTACAAACACACATTCACACACTCATAAAGGTATAAAGATATGCATGTACACACACATGTACACACATACACACATTCACACATTCACACACATAATGGTACAAACACACATGTACACACACACATTAACATGTATAAAGGTACAAACACACATGTACACACATTCACACATATAAAGGTACAAACACATGTACACATATACACGCATTCAAGGTACAAACACATACATGTACACACACACATTCACACACATAAAAGTACATACACATACACACTTTCATACACATGAAGGTACAAATATACATGCACGCACATTCACACACAAACGTACAAACACACACGTACACATACACACATAAAGGTACAAATGTACTCACATACACATTTACACAAATAAAGGTGCAAATGCACACATGTACGCACATACATTCACACACATAAAGATACAAACACACACACATACACACATTTACACACATAAAAGTAAAAACACACATGTACATACATACACATACACATAAGGGTACAAACACATACATGTACACATATACATACATTCACACACATTAAGGTACAAACACACATGTACACACACATTCATACAAATAAAGGCGCACACACATGTGCACACATACACATATTCACACATAAAGATAAAAACACACATACACATTCACACACATATAGTTACAAACACATGTACACACATACACATATTCACACACATAAAGGTACAAACATACACTTGTACACACATGCACATTCACATACATACACATTCACAATTCACACACATAAAAGTACATATACACACATTCACAAACATATGTACACGTGTACACTCATACACACATTCACACACATAAAAGTATATACACATACACACATACACTTTCACACACATGAACGTACAAATAAACATGCACGCACACTCACGCACAAAGGTACAAACACACGTACACATGCACATTCACACACATAAAGGTACAAACACACATATGTACTCACATACACAATTACACACATAAAGGTGCAAATGTACACATGTACACACATTCACACACAAAGATACAAACACACACATACACACATTTACACACATAAAAGCAAAAACATACATGTACATACATACACACACATAAGGGTACAAACACATACATGTACACATATATATACATTCACACACATTAAGGTACAAACACATGTATTCACACATTCACACAAATAAAAGTACACGCATGTACACACACACATATAAAGATAAAAACACATGTACACACATACACACATTCATGCACATATAGTTACAAACACGTGTACACACATACACATATTCGCACACATAAAGGTACAAACACACACATTTACACACACACATTTACACACATAAAAGTACAAACACATATACACACATTCACAAAACATATATGTACACTTGTACACTCATACACACATTCATACATAAAGGCACACACACATGTACACACATACACACATTCATAGTCATAATGGTACAAACACACATGTACACATATACACACATTCACTCATAAAGGTACACACAAATGTACACAAATACATTCACACACACAAACGTAAAAACACACATGTACACATACACACATTCACACACATTAAGGTATAAATACATACATGTACACACATTCACACACATAAAGGTACACATACATGTACACATTCATTGACACACATAAACGTACAAACACATGTACACATACACACATTCACACAGAGGTAAAAACACAAATGTACACACATTCACACACATAAGTTATAAACACATGCATGTACACACATTATCACACATAAAAGTACAAACACTCACATGTACACACATACACATATTTACACACATAAAGGAGCAAACACACATGTACACACATACACACATTCAAAGGTACAAACACACATGTACACACATACACACATTCAAAGGTACAAACACACATGTACACACATACACACATTCAAAGGTACAAACACACATGTACACACATACACACATTCAAAGGTACAAACACACATGTGCACACATACACACATTCAAAGGTACAAACACACATGTACACACATACACACATTCAAAGGTACAAACACACATGTACACACATACACACATTCATGGACATAAAGGTACAAACACACACATGTACCCACATACACATTCACACACAAAGGTGCGAACACAACATATGTACACCCTTCACACATATAAAAATACAAACACACACATATACACATTTACACAAATAAAGGCCACACATTCACACACATAAAGGTACAAACACATACATGTACACACATACACACATTCACACACATAAAGGTACAAACATTCACATGTATACACGTTCACACACATAAGGGTACAAACGCATGTACACACTTACACACATTCACATGCATAAAGGTACAAACCACATGTACACACATGCATAATCAAACGACGTACAGACCCGTACACACACATACACACATGTGCTTGAATTAAGTTATACACAGGGACAAACACACACATGTATATATAAGTATAAAGACACATGCATACATACACATATTTACACACATAAAGGTACAAACACACATGTACACACACATTTACACACTCATAAAGACACAAACATATACATATACACACATTCACACGTACAAACACATGTACACACATTCACACACAAACACACATGTACACACACACATTCGCACAAATGAAGGTACAAACACACACATGTACATATATACTCACATTCACATACATGAAGGTACAAACACATGTGTACATGCACACATTCACACATAAAGATACAAACACACACATGTACACACACATTCACACACATGAAGATAAAACACACATGTATACACATATGCATATTCACACACATTAAGGTACTCTAACAGTTAAGGCCTAGGTCCACTTGAACAGGAGTATGGTCACATTTGAGGCCACAGAGGCTACACGGAGCAAGCTATGAACTTCACACTTGAAATATGGATACTAGATATATTACAGAATTCAATTAATTGATTAATGGCCACGCCCACCGGTTAATTAATTAATTGTAATTAAAAATAGCCATACACTCACTTAGGCGGTGTATATAGACAACAGGCAGGCTTTAGTTGAAGAGGTCCTCTTAACAAGCATGTTTAGCACTACCAATGTCTGAATTAGCGTCTTGTATGCACGTACTTTCGGGGAGTTACAACCTTATGAAATCAGAGATTGTAGTCAATTTTAAGCTAATTAAATATTCATAGCCTTATAATGGCTTTATGATCGTTTGCTAACAACGAATATACCAGAATGATGTCTGCTCTTTCCAATGGACACCCTCACAGCAAGTCCCAGGGTGGCTTTATACGCCGCCTTTCTTGACTTAGTCCACCATCTCCAGCTGCTCCGTGTAGCCTCGAGCGCTTAGTACACAAACGACTGCTCGTGGCACAAGAATAGCCTAGCCTATGGATGTAAACTCTATGCTAAAGGCTAACTACATCCTACCACTAACGATCACCTAGCTATCTCGTACACGACATTTTCTAGCTTACTAGCCACTCGTTTCTAGACAAAGCTCACTGTCAGCCATTGGCCACACCCCCATATACTTTTCAATAATTCCGTTCACCTCCGCTACATGTATGTAACGCGCGCCCCAGACCTTAATGTGCCAGAATACACATACATGTACACACATACACGTACACACATATATTCACACACTAATGTACATACATGTACACATTCACACACATAAAGGTATAAAAACACACCTGTACACACACACACATTCACAGATATAAGGGTACAAACACACATGTACACATATACACATATTCACACACATAAAGGTACAAACATACACATATACACACATACACATTCACACAAAGGTACACACACATGTGCACACATTCACACACACAAAGGTACAAACGCACACATTCGCACAAATGAAGGTACACACACATACACACATTCACATACATAAAAGTACAAACACACATGTAGACATACACATTCACACACATAAAGCTACACATGTACACACACACATTCACACACATAAAGGTACAAACACAGGTGTAGACACATACACATTCACATACATAAAAGTACAAACACACATGTACACATACACATTCACACACATAAAGGTACACATGTATACACATACACACATTTACACACATAAAGGTACAAATACACACATGTATACACATACATATTCACAGACATAAAGGTACACACATATTTACACATACACACATTCACACACATGAAGGTAAAAACACACATGTACACATACATACAATCACACATTAAGGTACACATACATGTACACATATTCACACATAAATGTACAAAATGTACACATTCATTCACACACATAAAGGTACAAACACACACATGTACACAGACATTTACACACTCATAAAGGCATACATATAGACACATTCACACACATAAATGTACAAACACATACATGTACACACATTCACACACATAAGGTACATGTACACACACACATTCGCACAAATGAAGGTACAAACACACACATGTAGACACATACACACATTCACACACATAATGGTACAAACACGCATGTGTACACACACATGCACACATTCACACACATAAAGATACAAACACACACATGTATACACACACATTCACACACATGAAGGTAAAACACACATGTACACATATACACATTCACACACATTAAGGTACAAACACATACATGTACACACGTACACACATTCACACACAAATGTACATACATGTACACATTCACACACATAAAGGTATAAAAGCATACCTGTACACACATACACATTCACACACTGAAAGGTACTAAATGTACACACATACATTCACACACATAAAGATATAAACACTTGTACACACATCTCACATTCACACATATAAAGGTACAAACACACACATGTACACACATACACACATTCACACACATAAACGTAACATGTACACACATATACAAACATGTATACACACAGATCTGTACACACAAATGTGCATGCATACATGTATACACAGGGACAAACACACCTACATATTCATAGACGTATGCACACACGGTACACAGAAATGTACAAATACCCACACATGTACATAAACACACATACATGCACAAACATTAGCCTTATCAGAAACATGCATACATTAAACACATGTAAACGTGCACATATAAATGTACAAACACGCAACATCATGGATCAACACATACCAATTCACACATACACACATAAATTTAAACACATGCATGTACACAGTCGTGCAATATTGTATACATTTTCCACTGTACATCATCTCTTTATCAGCTAGTTAGCTTGAGTGCTTACTTGTTGATTTTCCATTGATGGTGGACATGGAGGTAGGTGAGGTGGTCACTCTCCTCACGACCTTTAGAACAAAAGAAGATTGATACAACAGATACAATGACCTGTAGGCACAGAAGAGACATTGTGACGTATATTGTAAAAATGGAGAACCAATTACATGACAATAAAGAAACAATGACCTGTGGTGAGTTGAAAGAGGGGAGAACCCTTTAATTATAGTATGAAGGATAATGTTAAATCCCTTAATTTTTATTGTTGTGTACATGTACAAGTCATGTAGCTCAATAGTAATCCATACTCCATGTAATTCAAGGCTTAGCCCAATGTGGATGGGGCTAACATTCACTCATGTCTGTGTTGATAGCATCAGAGGAGGTACAAAAGGATCACGTGCTCGCTCAAAAATGCTGTGTCATCACTTTTTATCCCATATTCTTTACATAGTAAAGCTTCGACAGCGATTGTCAAAGATGATCCCGAGGGATCACCAAACAAAATTATATGGCTATGATCAGTGATTGAAACTACACTATTATTTTAAGCTAGAGATCCCTTGGGATCCCACAATTTTTAACCTTCAACACAGCAACTGTATGTGGGACACACCCATGATGACACAAACTGGTATGGGTGCGAGTCACATGGAATATTAACGATTTTGTACCTCCTCTGAGCTGAACATGTACATGTATTGTTTAAATGAGGACAGTCAGGACACCATGCATGAAAATGACACTATACATTGTACATACATGTATAACTCTACATGTACATGCATGTGCACATGTATACATACCTGAGGAGATGGGTCCATAAAGTGAAAGGTTAGTAGATCTTCCATACCAAGTAACTTGAGAAGCAGCATCACATTATGGACTATACGATGGATCTCTGGAACTGTCACTTTCAGTCTACACTAAGACCCAGGTAGATTGGGTGATGAGGAATGTAGTGTGGGATGTAGTATTTGGCCACAGACCACAAACCACAATGACGTACTACAGGGCTTCACGTGTGTACAATTACGTATGTATGAGGCTCCAACGCTATGAATATTATTATGAAGACATGCATGCGCAATAATATACACAAGAGGTCACTAAGGTCACAGTGTTTAGCTAGAATCGATGTCAGTGTCACTTCCATGATCTGTTGCCCGTGAAACTCATCACTATGTTCATCTTCATGTTTCTGACTGGTCATCTTTGTCTGCTGGTTCATCTTCAGACTCTTCCTCTTCATCATCACTCTCTGGAGAGTCTCCATCATCCCATGTGATGCTTACCTCCCCATCAGTTGTGTGCCAATCAAATTGTTCATAGCATGGAAGGAAAGGAGACTGAGTTAAAGGTATGCTAAGACTTAGTTTTAAGATGTAATTTGCTCGTTTACAGTGTAAGACTAGTGCTTGTGATGAGGATATCAGCTTCAACTCATGTAATTTAGTCACTTTGGATAAAATCGTGCCATTTTAAAAGGCAAAGTAGTAGAGAAGTTGACATACATTAAGCTTCGTCAGAGTTGGGGTGATTGCATATTAAACTATAACCGCAAAAAACTGGTTTTGACCTGAAGAATGGTTTATGTTTGTAAAAATGAACTGCTGTGACTAATCTTATCCATGCATGTTCGTGACTTTTTGATGTATTGGAATTTTCCCATTTCCATTTTGAGAAATCGGCCATCGGGACACACAAAGCGTAGATCATTAATAAATATTTCTAGAACCTTTTGTCAGTGGTTCTGATGTGATTCTGTTTTCCATTATAGTCTCTGCTATGGTTATCATCCACATTTCTTTCCACACTGTATATACATGTACACTAAGTTCAAGTTACATGCAGCCTGAAAAACACCTGGCAACAAGCAAGCAAGCAGGAAATGAGGGATATTTGAAGCTTCAAATTTATACTTGCCAATTGGAGGAGAGATCAAAGTTGACACAGCATAATTTCTTTTGCACACACGGCTTGCCTTACAGGTCGAGTAATAATATTGTTATGCGCGTGCATAATAATAATATAGCGCATGCAACACCCACGCGTGACGTCACACAACCGTTCCTGGCATGGAGAATTGAAGTTAGACTCACCTTTTTGGATTTTTAACGGTAGCTTGTGCACCTCGGACAAGGTCTTATCCACATCTAGGCTGGTCTGCTGGCAGTGCAAGTTGAAGGGATGACATCATCCAAAGTTGGGATCATTTTGATCTTTCGCATCAGCGTGCCCAAAACGCTGAAGTTGGCAGAGACAGAAAAACCGAGAGAACGCGTGTACAGATAGGTCTATAGTGGGAAAAGTAGAATACATGTAGATACAGACTTGTAGTTTGTTGTTATGATTGCAGTGGAGACTATATTTACAACAACTCGGCCAGTTGGAATGCTGAATCGTGAAGCTAGAGAACAGTGAACGCCGATATATGGTAATTATTCTTCGTTTTCAGTGACGTTTAGTACTACGTACAACAAGCAATAGCCAAGATTGTTGTGGTAAAGTGTAGTCTTGAAAGTATATTTTCTTGACTGAGAAAGAGAAGGGATGAGTCTTCCTGGCATCAACCTGCCCAAAGAGCTGAAGTCGACTCCAGACATAATTGTACCCGCGCGCCTGTCGATTTCGCGGGCAAGAATCTGTTACCCAAGATTGTAGGTTACAGTGTGCTATTTCATCATTCTTTTCGTGATTTCGATCATTAGAAAGAGCTACTGGACAAACATAAGAAAAATACAGACAATAATATACAGTAATAAAATCTTGATTATCATTCCATATGTTTGATTACATGACCTCTGGCCCGAGGTAGTCACGTACGTAGGTGGCAGGGCCGTAGGAAGGTGTTCAAGAGTGGGGAGGCTCTCTGTAGAAGAGTTTGTAGCAATTAAGCGCGCGCGCAAAATTTGAAGCCACGCCCACAAAATCGCTCCATTCGCGCGCGAACAAAGTACACTGTTGAATGCTCAATGCATAATCGCAGGACTGTGGCTCGAGCTCATATCCAGGAGTGCTGAATCAGCACCAGCTGGTTCTGCGTGCACGTGTTGCGGTTTGGCATATTTTAGGTAAGATTTAGGGGGTCAAAGGTCGGATGTAAAGCATAAAAAGTGGGGCGGCTCCAGCCGCCCCGCCTCCGACGGCCCTGGGTGGGGCCTCCGTGTAGACTGCCTTATTGAAAGTACTGCCTTTGAACATGTGAATGTGTGTGAAGAGAAAGAGAGGGTAATATGTATAACGTACAAGTGCATGTTTTTTTCGCATACAATTTAAGTGTGTGAATCGTGATGTACATGAGTAATGGTCATCCTATTATTATTGTTCTACCTTAATTATTATTAACCGTGAATTCGCTACACGCATGCGTGAACACCGGAAGGTGGTTGTAGCGAATTCACTACAGCTGTACCGTACTCATCTTTAGTCAATATTGTACTTCAGAGCAGGAGCCACTGACCTATTCTACATTGAATCGACTCTCTCCACCGACCACTCCCACCGTTGATTTCTCGATCTTTTATCGCTACAAGCTTGCACTTATTGAACCGGTAAGTGATGGTACATGGTGTAAAGTTCAATTCATGAATATAAATACATTACACAATAACTAGCTAAATGGCAGCTAAAGGGCCCGCTTGACTGTGGATGACGTGCTGCAGTATTGTACTGATAGCGATGATGATGCTGCTGCTGACTGTGAGCCTGACTTTGATCCAGATGAGCTTTCATGGATGGTAGTGATGACAAATTTAGTGACTTGGAAGGGGATGAATTTGTTGATGACATCGATGAAGATGACCCCAACACCCTGCATGATACTCCAGCAGCAAGTAGTACGGGCACCTCCAGCTCTTTTGGTAACCAAGATTCGACATGGAGCACCACCATCACATGCCTATCCATCCATCCTTTCACCTTCCCAGTAGGCCCCACTCAATACATCTTCACTGAAAGTCTTCAACCTGTTTTTCTCGCCAGACCTAATGGAAAGAATAGTAAAAGAAAGCAATGCATATGCAAAGATAGCAATGGGAGACGAGAAGTATGACAAATGGTCGAAGATAACAGTGGAGGAGTTGAAGGCGTTCTTGGGATTTAGTGTTTTGATGGGCATAAACCATCTTCCGTCCCTCAACGACTACTGGTCACGAGATCCCTGTCTTAGGTATGTTCCAGTGGCTGATCGCATCACTCAAGACCGATTCCTTGAGATCTCACGGTATCTCTACTTTGTCAACAACGACACACTGGTACCATATGAAGAGGATGGCCATGACTGTCTCGGGAAGGTCAGACCACTGATTGACCACCAGTTCACCAAGTTCGCTCAGGCCTACGAGCCCCACCGTGACATTGCTGTTGATGAGGCAATGATCAAGTTTCAGGGTAGATCATCGCTGAAACAGTATATGCCACTGAAACCAACCAAGCATGGGATCAAGGTGTGGGTTGCCGCAGACAGCACCAATGGCCACTTCTCGAGGTTTAAGGTCTACACAGGAAACAAGAACAACACCACTGAGCATGGGCTAGGAGCTAGAGTTGTCAAGACGCTCACCTGATCTCCAAGCTAGGAAAGTACCACCATGTCTATTTTGACAACTACTTCACCAGCCTCAAACTCCTGGAAGATCTTGAGAAGGACAGCATCTATGCCTGTGGCACTGTGAGAAAAGATCGCAAGGGTTTTCCTCCCCAGTTGAAGAAACCAAATCTGAAGAATAGGTGAGTGTACATATTATGAGTGTGCATGTATGTGCATGTGTGTGTGCATGTACATGTACGCATATGTGTACATAACAGTGTGTGGATGCATGAATAACAGAGTTTGTGTGTGTGCATATATGAAAGGGGAGGAGGAAGTATGTTTGAACAGCATAATACTGTGTGTATCAACTGTTTGTATGGCTTTTGTAATGATATTGACTCTTGGTGACCAAGCTGTAATGTGCACATAACATGGTGCTATGCTAGCCATGTGTATAGGTATGCACTGGTTGGCATAGCACCATGTTATGTGCTCAGCAAGATTGGATATCATTACAAAATAATACAAATGCTAACTGTACAAACAGCTGTTACACACAGTATTGCACAGTTCAATACTCTCCCTATCTCCCTTTCATATACTCTTGGTACAATTTACACACAACTAAATACACACATAATAGAGGTGAATTTCTCACAGTCCAGAAAGGCAATGTATGTGCAAGTTCTTGGATGGATAGAAAGGTTGTCACAGTCATGTCCACCACCAGCCAGCCCGAGTCGACTAACGTCCTCCGGCGCCAAAAGGATGGTTCGAGGATATCTGTGCCTTGCCCCATGTCTGTCTTGGACTACAACACCTATATGGGCAGCGTTGACAGAGGAGACCAAGTCAGGGGCTACTACAGCTGCAGAACGAAATGCAGAAAATTTTACAAATACATCTTTCATTTTCTGCTTGACGTGGCTATCACAAATGCCTTCATCCTACAAAAGGGCTATTGTGAGGATGCACCTTTCAGCTCAATCAAGGAATTTGAACTCAAGCTGGCAAGTGAGCTCATAGGAGACTACTGCAGCAGGAAAAGAGCTGGTCGTAGTGGAGGAGTTGTTTGTTCTCTCGCTCTCCGACAGTTCCTACCACCATTCCTGAGAGCGATCCCTCCAAGAAGGCAAAGCACAGGCGAGCATACTGCACCAGGTGTTACAGCCGGACAAAACGGAGTGTATTCACCTCGTGGTACTGTCCTTAGTGTCATGTGTGGCTGTATCATACAGGAGAGCAGAACACAGACTGCTTCATGATGTGGCACGCTCAACACGTCCCTGAACTGTAACAAAGTTAATTTTTATTGTACTGTAGTTTTTTCTTATGTTACTATCTACTTAAGGCAGCTATCAGATACTGCCTCTGTATGCTCTAAACATATAACTTGGTAGGCCAAAGAACCTACAAAGAGCCTACCAACTGAACAAATACTTGAGTGATCGTTACTACTTACACTCCTATCGTCTATAGCTACTTTGTCAAACTTGACATGCAATACTTACCTGAATTAAATTGTAGCAATCTCGTTTCCAGAGCTGATGTTTACGATCGACTTGGGTAGCAATTGAGAGCCCATTGATCGCTCTCGAACTTGTAGACCTCGCCTTACAATAGCAATAGCCACAGTCCACTACAATCATTATACCATAAATTCTGTGTGTGTGAGAGAGAGATAGAACCCTTTAATTGCTGTGACATAAAAAATGGAGAACCAATTACTTGACAAAATAGATATTGTGACCCACAGGGAGATGAGAAAGAGGAGAACCCTTTAATTACAGTAAGAAGGCTGATGTTGTGAGTAGAATCCCTTAATTTTTTTTGCTTGAGATTGAGCACCCTTCTAAAGGATACACACACCACCTCAGCACAATGCATCTACAAGTAGCTCATTAGTAAATCACCCACCACTGGGCACCTTAGATAACTCGTGGCAACAAGGAAAGTGTATGCGACCGTTTTTCATAAGTTACCTGACATTTTCAACAGAAATGATAACACTCGCATTCACTCTAAGAGAGGTATAGACAACTTATGCCCAGAAAGCAACACAAAGTATACCTACGTGCATAGTAGGGATAAAATATTGCACTATGTGTACATGTGCATGTTTGTGTGCATATACTGCAGTGTACACACAGTGGAATATTTAGCAAATAGCTCAGAATAGCCACATCCAAGCTCCACCCACTATAAAAAATGCTTTGATAAGTGTGATAATAAAAGAGCTAACTAACTTGTATCGTACAATACAGTATGCATATGCAATATTTAGGGCTTACTATGCACGAAGGTATACTTCATGGCAGTTTAGTGTGTTTGAACAGGTTCGAGTCTGAATGGACATTTTCCTGTCATGACTTTGATAATCATATTTGTTTACAATAAAAGAGGGTGGAGCTTGAGTGCAACACTTTCCAAACTTTTTTTCAAAACAAAGCATAATGCGCTGGACATCAATCTGAGATACAGACCATAATAGTCACCTGGGGTGATGATTATCGATTTTCACTTTTTGGCATGGATCGATAGAGGAATCATTCCTCTACACGAAAATCTGCTTCGTAGCTTCTAGAACACTATACTTATCGAGTCATGGCTCGAAGAAGTCAGCCATGTAACTACATAGAACATTCATGGCACGGATCTGTTGCTGTAGGCAACCGTGGCAGCTGCAAATAAAAAAGTCTCCAGCCACTTTTCTTCTTCGATTTTGTGTAGAAACGATCCTTAGAAATGCTTGTCTTCTCGTTCTTTTCCATCGAAACGGCGAGTGCTGCTCTCATTCTAACATTTTGGCAGCCATCTAGTTCATTGACTTTGTGGGCGGGGCCACTGATTTTTAATAAACGGTGAGTATACGGACTTCCGCGTGCAATGTACGTAGCAATGTTTCATTGCACTTTCTCCAAAATTTTAGTACGGGCGATCCGGGTACATTTTGGCTCATATCTCCATGACTACACGGGCTAGGTACTTCAAATTTGCAGGAGCAGCAGTTCAAAGGTTGTAGTTGGTAATGGTGGCCTTAACTCAAAATCGGTTGTCAGTGCGTTATGCTTGGTTTTGTCATGGAAGGTCACATATGTGTGCATACATGTAGTTACACTGTACATAATTTCCGTCGCTACAAAACCTTTGTATGACAGATTCTCATGCTTAAAAAATGTCCGTAGGAAAAATCCCTTACCATGTTTACATTAACAGTGCACACGCATATTTGTAAGACTATCAGACTGCGGATTCACACTCTCTTTCTCTCTCTCTCCCTCTGTCTCTCTCGCTCCCCTCCTTCCTCCAGATTGTATCTGTTGTAACAACCTCAAACGTTGTAATGACCTCATATGCACAAGTACATGACACTACTTTCACACACAATGTACAACTGACCCAATACTGCTTCACAAGTGACCTCCATTTCCTCCTGTACCAGCATGAAATCAAGATGATGTCACCTTTAGAATGTTGAAGGTGAACCTGAATGGCCTGCTACACAGCATTCTCTTTGTAATCATCCGAGTAAATATCAACAGGAAAGATTGACCAGGGAACATTGCTGAAAATTTGGAGAATTTATCAGCATCTATGGTAGCTGAGGTGACAAACAGTTTGAGGTCGTTACGTTGAAATACAACCTGGAGGGAGGATGGGATAACGAAGAGAGAGAGACAGACAGGGAGAGAGAAAGAGTGTGAATATATACAGCCAAGAGTACATGCATGTACTGAAATCTTTGTTGTAAAAATATTTTCGTAGTCAATGACAGCTACGAAAATGAATCTTACAAAAATGCATGCGCACTATTGACATTAGTGTGGTAAGGGGTCGTTCTTACAAAAAATTTCAATACAAAAATTTATCATACGAAACTTTACTAACACAAAAATTTCCAAATCTACAGGTCATAAAATTGATTTTCCATTAATTAGAACACTATTCACAGTCATAGCTATTTAGAGACATAGATAAAAAACCATCCCTGAATTACATGTAAGCTGTCGGCAAAGATACACATGATAAAGAGACAGAAGCCTGAGAAGGGTGCATTATTAGTTAGGTAAGGGGTCGTCACCTTTCTTAAAGAGTACATCAGTGTTTAGGGATCTTTTGTGAGCCTTGTCCGTAATGTCCAGGTCAGGCTCCCTGAAGCACACTTCAGCAGCCATATGGAAATTCTGTGTAGGAGAGACAGAGATAGACCACACCCATGCACTCCACAAGAGCAGTTATGTGACTTGTTAGACCACTTCCCTCTTCTTATACAAACACAGTTAATGTGAAACTAGTAGCAGATGCCATAGATAGTAAGAGTACATGTATATACCATATAGCCGAAAATTTTCGCTGCTCAAAAATTTCGTCAAGCCCAGCTACCTTGTATTGCAGAAATATTTGGTGGAATAAATTTTTACCAATGCAGTAAAGTTTGCCATACCATCTATGTAATCATTAACACAGGACAAAAAAATTGCAGATAATTGAGAACAGGTTATGAAATTGGCGAAAATTTCTCATGGCGAAAATTTCCGGCTATACTGTATCTACAAGTTGTGTATAAGTGGTAACAGGTACATTTACCCTGTTGATCATGATGTGAGTGGGTGTGGACAGTTTTGTGGTTGAGTATCTGCTCATAGACAGTCTATAGTTCACACAGTTGGTCTAGAGAGAGCTGGACAGAGTTCTAGTAGGCTGCAGAGTCTTGTGTGTGTGCATGATAGGTTGTCCAACTTGCCCCAGAGCAACAGCAGCCCCACATGACTGCATGGGAATATAATAATTATGTATAAACGTACTGTACGTACGTATAGTATAAGCATAGTTATCAACTCAAAAAAGTGACTAAACAGTAGTCTTCCCCGATCTTTTCAACGCATGCAAGAAAATAAGGGGGAGCCTGGGATCTGTCACATGCATGACATTAGACCCATATACTAGGATAGGAAGGGTGGCGGATCAAGCTACACTGATTATCAGTGAGGGTAATACGATCCTTGGAGGCACCACGGAGCTACAACCTTTGTACTACCTGCTATGTGGTCGTAACTTTGCTTTAATATCACTGCATAAAATTTACAGCGAGACCCCAACCCTGCATCAAACAATCCAGCAAGCGTAAAATTAACACACACTCACTCATCTTCTAGTACCTTTTTCTCGTTGAAGGCATCGAAGACCCACTGACAGCTACCGGAAGGTTCAAGTACTTGGAGAACGCGACGCGACTTTTTGGACCCCAGCCTTGGCGTAGAGCTCGTTAAATCGGCAAGATATCTCTCCCATTTGCACTGAGGACAGCTGGCACACAACCTTCTCATAGGTACGCTTGAAAGACAACTCGCTCCGACCCATCTTTACTGCGATCGTTTGGTAAAGGTCGTTTGAATAGGACATTAATCGGGCATATGCATACCGTGCTTTTCAGGTTGGTTGTCCATTTCCGAATATCGAATTCCGACAGTTGCCCATCACGTGATTTACATCGCGGGCGCGCGCCCACAGTTTTTGAAAAGTCAAATAAACTGCGCGTATATATATATATTTCAGGCGGAGCTGCGCTGCGCAATGCCAGTAGCACTGTCTGTTGATTTGCGTTGGAGGATCGTGTGGTTGTACCACTACAAGCAATATCGAGTCGGCGAGATCGCTGATCTTCTGGTGATTTCTACAAAGACAGTCAAGAGAATTTTAGCACGGTACGAAGAGAATGGCACAGTAGATCCTACTGAACAACGACATGGACCTGAATGTACCTTGGATGCTTTTGCAGAGATGACTCTGGTGCAGTCTGTGATGAGTAAGCCTAATATCTATCTGGATGAACTACAGTCTGACTTGTATTATAGTACTGGAATTATGGTTAGCTTGTCAACCATTTGCCGTACTTTCCAAAGGCTGGGGTTTACGAGGAAGAAGTTACAACATGTTGTACTGAGACGATCAGAAAGTGATAGGGCTGAATTTGCTGAGGAAATGTCCTATATTGATCCTAATATGATAGTCTGGGTTGATGAAACTGGTTCGGACACCAGACGTGAAGGAATCAGGAAGTTTGGTTATGCCCTTCGTGGAATAACACCAGTCAGTTTCAAGCTTGGGATCAATGGTAAACGTCTATCAGTCATAGCTGCTATGTCATCCAGAGGTGTTGAAGATATCGACATACTTGAAGGCACCACTAATGGAGAAGCTTTCACAACCTTTCTAGAACATCGTATTCTGCCAATTATGCAGCCTTTCAATGGAATCAATCCAAGGTCAATCCTTGTCTTAGATAACGCCAGTATTCACCATGTGAACAAAGTGATAGAGCTTACCAATAGCAAAGGAGTAATGATTCGATTCATGCCAGCTTACAGTCCCGACTTCATGCCCCTAGAGGAAGTGTTTAAAGTACTTTCTAAAGAGAAGTGAAGTTTTGTACACTTCAACAGACACTCCGTCTCTGCTTCTAACAATGGCCTTTGCATCTGTTACTAGGGATGACTGCTTAGGATATATCCGTCATGCTGGGTACTGTGTTTAATTCTTTGTTTTTAATCTTATTCTCCCTCCTGCACATGTATATCTGCACACACATGCATAGCTTTGCACACATGCATTGCTAGTGCACACACTTATTATGTAATGAAATTTACACTGTTCACAAATTTAGTTATTAATCAATATTTTGATGACAAACCACACAGTAAATCCAATCAATTGCAATGTACATGACTGACAATACCAATCCTCTGTTCCTAGTCGCAGTCCAGGCTTTCCAGTTGCTTCATGATTGACTCCCTTCTTAGCTCAAATTGATCTGTTGTGATTGCACCACGCTCAAACATTTGATGCAGCAAATCAACCTGTTTAAGAAGCTTCTCCTGAAGGTCAATTTTACGACCAGGAGATATTCCAACACTTGAACGAGTGGAAGCATTTCCTTCAGGTGATGTGGGACTTGACGGCTGAGGTGTGCTTGAAGAATGTGATGATTTTGATATAGCACCTGCAATTGAAGTAGCCATATTAGCAAATGACTGCATCATCACATCAGCAGCTGCTCCTCCCTTGGACTTAATAAATTTATTCTTTTTGCCATCACCCCATGGCAATCCTTTTGGTGGCTCATCCCAGCTGGTGTGTTGCTTGCTGTACAATGCTTCAGCCCATAATTTGTACTGCACCATATTAAAAGTACTGCTGTGTTTACTGTGTAACTTGTCTGCCATTTTTTGAACAGCATCCTTCCGCTCTTCAAATGCTGACTTTTTATCCTTCTTTGCTGGTGGCTTACCAGTAGAGCAGTCATCATCAGAATCATCAAGCAAAACTACACCATCGGGTTCATGTGGTCGCTTTTGTGTTCCCAGATCCAGCCCCTCACACCACAGAGCATACCCTTTACTCGTAATCTTCTCCAACTCAGTCTTCACATCATCACTCTGGCTGAAGCAGATCCTATTGCCACTCACAATATATCCCACATCAAAGCCAAGTCGAAAGCTTACAACACTCTTGCCAAGCTGTTCAAGGATTATCTCTTTGAGACGTTTCAAGGTTGTGATATTCCTCACAGAAATCGAGTGCAAAATGTAAGTTTTGGCTTCTCGCTTGCACTTAGGATTGATGACCTTGATAGTCAAATCAACGCTGGCGCACTTGGTCTTCGTCACATGACTCCCTTGTGAGCTTGTGCTCTGGCTCGCATACTGTGCTGGTGCAATTCTTGTTGGCGCTAGCGTAGCTGTTGAGGTCCGACCTTGAGTAGAGGCTTGGCTTGGTTTAGGCAGGGATACTTGGGTCGTCACATTGGTGGCATTGACGTTTGGTATGACAAGCTGAGGACGTATGCCATACTGGTTACAAACCTGAGCCAACAACCGAGCTACGTCCGCGTTCATGATCTTCTCCTGTTGATGTTGTCAGAACAGCATGCACATGTACATGTACATGTTCCCGCCAATGTCGCCCCAGTATGCGGCCGGCCGGTCGGTCAGTGTGCGCTATACGCGCGCACCGATGATGTCATACCGATGCTGATTGGTCCAATTCAAAATCGAATGTCGCGGGGTGGACAACCAACCTGAAAGCACAGTATTATCAGTTTGTTTGAGATTCAAAGATGCCGACAAACTGCAAGTTTTTGCAGCTGGCTGGATAGCAGGCAGGTGTCTGAGATCATGCTGTGAGTTCAAATACGCACCCGTACCTTCAATAGGCCTGACTGTGATAGTTTGAGAAATGTTAAATCGGCAAAACTCTTTGCCAAATTTAAAATAATTTGCTATCTCTTTTGAAATTTATTTGCAGGTGTGTCTCGCTCGCCAATGCCTCATGGCTACTGCCACCTCAGGGAGTTCTGGCACAAGGCAAGTTAACACACTGAGTTGGCGTGTAGCTATTTCGTGATAGTTCAAAGCTTAACCTAATATGGATGGGGCTTTAGCATGTCATTTGTACTGTCCAGTCAAGCCTATGCCTGTGTTCTGGCTTCATATCTGGTGCACATTTAAACTGTCTTTCTGAATTTAGTCTATATTTCAGGATCTTCCCCTTGGTCGTGCATGAAGCCTGTCAAATGTACATTAGGCCAGGCAAACTACATTCATAGTTTAGCATCCGCCACATCCTCAAAGTATTTGCGGGCAGGTGGTAATTTAATTAAATTAGTGGTCATTCAACATGATTGAACTACGCCCCTAATGCCTTACTCCGCCCCCAAATTGGTGTCACACCCCCTCTAATCTCAGCCAAATCGGCTTGAAGCAGTGAGGCTATAAGAGACATGCGGTGCTGATGCTAAACTATAAATGTACTTTGCCTGGCCTTATGTATTAATTTATGTTGTATTAATTTTGAGTACTCATATGTAGCAATTTGTGGCTGCATACAAGTTCATGTGGGTGTGCACACCTGCATGGAAAAGTACCCTTATCTGAAGCCACTAATTATACTATGTATACATTGCTACATGGCCTTGTCTCCTTGGAGCAAGCTAAAGCAAATTCCCTTTGCAACAGACTGGCTGCCTTAACTAAGATTCACTATGCCATGTGTATAGCTACATTTCACTATCAAAATTCAACAGTATTGTATATGAGGTATACAAATTTTGTACACATGCAATTGTCTTCTTTCTAACATGTGTGATCCCCCCCAATATGAAACTCTAACATCCTAACTAGAGGATTTTGTGTGCTTTTTATGTTGTAGCTTTGTGTCTGTACCTCTGTTATGACTCGAACTCGAGGTGTTGATATCTGGACTGGTCTTCATCCTTGAATTGAGCTGCCCTCAACTCTACAACCATCCTCCTGATCCGTCCAACGAGATGTCATCAACTGAATTGTCCACTACTCATGCAGCCATGGATGTCAGAAGCGTGAAGAGTGCTACACTTGACCTCACCCCGTTGAAAGGACCAGTAAGGTAAGGTGGGACTACTCTGTTGATGCCAGTTCATGCAAATGACAAGTTGATAGTGGGACAATGGTGCATATGTGTGTCCTGTGTATTTGAGCAACATTGTGATCTTCCAAGTACAGTTGTTTAGTTTAATTGGTGTTTTTTTTTTGGTGTTTTTTTTTGGTGGTTTCTGTACCAACAATTGACATGTGCCCCCCCTCCCAATTTAAATGTTAATCCACTTGTCTATGTTAAATTTGTAGACGCAGATCATGTCGCGGTAGTCCTTTGGCATGCTAGATGAAGGCCATCTAGGTGAAAAAGTCCAGGTCAAGCCTGGTGAAGAAAATCCTAGATGAAGACAAAGCTCTAGCAAGTCCAAGGTGAAGTCAGTCCTCAGTGAAGTAAGCCCTAGAGTGTAAACATTCTAGGTGAGCAAGTCTGAGGTAAAGACAAGTGCTAGGTGAACAAAAGTCCAACAAAACACTGATGTGGTAAGTACCTCTATCTTCATAATTACGTGCAGTTGTATGCTAACTAGGGAATCTTGTGTGCTTCTTTTTATGCTGCAACCTTATGTATGTACATGTATATGGTAGTGTGTGAGTGTATGTGTGTATGTACTATGTGTTTGGTTAAAAAAACCTTTTTCTTCATACAGCTTGCACATTTATATACCAGCTCGTCAGATGACAATGGAACTACCTTGCATCGCTTCGCTAACATCGGGAGTAGATTCATTATCTGACCAGCGGTAAGTGCTACTTTAATTACTGGTATTGCGAGCTCCTGCATGAACGCTAGTGTGCCACTAGCGAGCTCCTGCATGAACGCTAGTGTGCCACTTCTTTCTTTTGTTTTCTTTCTTTTGGCACTAGTCTAGCGAGCTCCTGCATGAACGCTAGTGTGCCACTTTTATTTTTTTAGTACTGTTCTAGTGCTATTGTTAGAGCCATTTTGTCTTTTATATCTGCGAGGTATCTGGGACGGCACAGATGTGATGGATGCAAAAGCAAGTCGCTGATATGACATGTAAGTGCCTCTACCTTCATACATGTGATTACATGCTAACTAGAGAATCTTATGTACTTTTTATGCTGCAACTGAGTATGTGTACGTGGTGGTGTGTGTGTGTGTGTTTGGGTGTTGACAAAGACCTTTTTTCCTCATATAGACTAGCAGATGTTGCTACCCTCATGTGATAGGAGTTTTGGTGAGCACTATTTAGAGCACTATTATCATGTACATATGTTTTGCAAGTACGTTTGTTTACTGACTTGCTATGGTTACGGAGGGGGGAGGGACTTGGAACAAGACTAAGTTATCTCCAGTGTCCTCATTGTGCATATATATTTCTCTCCATGCAGGCAGCTAGGCTGGCAGTATCAACCTCCTGCAGCAAGGTACGCATGTGCAATATGCACACTGCCTAACTGTATGCTTAAACACTGACGACCCTATACCTAACCCATTTTGCAATATTTATCCCCCCCCCCTGATTTAAATGCTGCTCATTAATCCACCTGTCTACATTTGAAAACAGATCTGTCCTCAAGCAATTTGCTGGAATGAACTGCAGAACAATTGTGGAAGAACCAACGTACATGTCTAGCATTGTGTACTTATGTCATTCCTTTTTTAACAAATGCAGGTATGTCCACAGTGAATGTGGTGATACCTCGAGCTGTTGACTCTACCTGTGGTTAATCCTTGCATTGAGCTGGTCTGGACTTGTACGTGTATGTCCTCTACATGCATCCATTCAACGAGACATCAACTGGATTGTCTACCTCTACTCCTGCAGCCATGGATGGGATGGTTGTTGGCAACGTGAAGAGTGATGGGGCTCTACAGGTTAGCGATGGATTATACTGTTTTAATGATGTCCTGTAGGAGTATGGTGAGCATTATTTAGACTACAAAAATAAGTCACTGATGCCTCGACATAAACATGTAGCTAAGCAGAGAATTTTGTGTGCTTTTTATGCTGCAACCTTGTGAGTTCACAAACTCCTTTTCTTTTTTATATAGGCTAGAAGGAACTCGGAGCAACTGTGGACAAACACTGTATCCTAAGGCATTGTTTATGTTGTATGTCATTCTTTCTTTACAGGTAATGCAGTGTGTAGCAGTGGATGTCACGGTTCTCCAGCTGTGTTGGGTACTGACATGCAAAACATGTATGGTACATGTACATGTAAGTACCTCTACCTTCATACGTGCAGTTGTGTGCTAAATAGAGAATCTTGTGTCCTTTTTTTACTGCAACTATGTGTGTGTGTGCGTGCATGCATGCATGTACTGTGTGTTTGGTTCAAAAACCTTTTTCTTCATACAGAGTGTTACTGTGGTCCTGTAGGAGTTTTGGTGAGCATTATTTAGAAACTGTCATGTGCATTTCTAATTTTTTCATATTGCAAATGTGCATGTTTAGTGACTTGCTGATGTGAAGACATGTGGTCCTTCCCTACCATGGTTGTGATGCGTGTGGATACACAATAACAATTGACTGATATGGTATGTACCTCTACTTTGTTTTGTGCTATGAAATACTTTTCTGGTGCTACTGTTAGAGCCATTTTGTCTTTTATATATTGTAGATGTCATTGTCTGCGACTGTGATGTTCTGAAAGGAAGTTGATGTCATGGCCTCCCCAACTGTGATGCTTGTGGACACACAAAAGCAATTCACTGATGTGGTATGTGCCTCTACCATCACACATGTACATGATTGTTCATGCAGTGTTCTTCTCAAAAGTAATTCAAAGCATGATCAAGCTTTCAGCCTCTATACTTTCCCACATCAAAGAAAAATCTATGCACGCGTACCTCGATCTATATCTCAAATTACCGGTATACTAATTGCCTGTGGATGAGCCTAACTAATTGTACATAATTTTTGAAATTTTGTTGTAGGAAATGGACCTGCTGTGAATTGTGGTGCTGCTAAGTATTGCCTGAACAGAGGCTGAGGATGGTTACAGGACGGGACAGATCGAGGTGGCCAAGTGACCAGCTAATAAATCTGACTGCCTCTTCCCCTCAACAAAAGCTAAAGGTAGGCTTATCTATATCATTTGTGGTGGGGGGGGGGGGGACTTCACAACTAGGCTCTTCAACCTGTATTGGCTCAGTTCGTCAAGTCTGTGAATGATCTGATAGCCATAGGTCAGTGGTACAGTTTACCGTACAAAATTTATCTTGAAAGTATCAAGAACTCGGCCCCTAGATAGAGGCTATTTAATAGGCCATTCCAAGTTGTACTTCTGTTTTGATCCCCTGCCTGTGTGCTTTTGGCAATCTCCACATTTTCAGCATCCTCAGTAGTTTGTATACTACATGCATGAAGTGACGTGCAGACATTTTGATGACAAAACTTAGCATTCGAAGGGAGTCTGATTGGCTTGTATTGCCGGGTTGCTGGTAGTTCCACCCATCCACATGATCTTTGGAAGAATCCAGGACCAGAAACAGAAGTACAACTTGGAATAGCCTTAGTGAGAGAGATGTTAAATCCCCTGGTCTTACACAATGTACCTTGGGCAACCTGGGAGGGAAATAGTGGAGGTACACATTGACAGGTGCATTTATATTAAACATTTGAATATGCTTCTTGTGGACATGGCATATGCACACCCTCCCACTACACCTTAATAAGATTCTGGGGAGAACACTGGATGTACATGTATGTATATTTATACACAGTGTATCTCCACACAAAACTGTGGACTCAGTAGAAGCTAGTGGAAATAGGAAATCAACCAGTGATTAAGGGGGAGGATCTAGAGGCAGAGCTTCAGAGTCAAGAACGTCGGATGGATCTACTGGTGTTGGCGGTGGTGGAAATGACCAATCAGAGAATAGCCTCAGGAGCTAGTGGAAGTGGTGCAAAGGTCAGGGTGAACAAATTATACAGCGTGCACATTAATAGAGAGAGAGAGGAGAGTGAGAGAGAGAGAGACAGGGACAGAGTTATGTAGTTATGTTGAGCAGTGATGATCTTTATGATATGGGACCCCTTGGAGTTTGAAATGTACTTGTATAACACATAAGGTACATGTAGTTCCCATGGGACCTCCTTTAATTTGCATCAAAGTTCCCCCCTTAAGTTTATTCAAAATTATCTGATTGTGCCTTTAACTGTGTAAGGGAGGGAGGAAGTTACGAAGATGTACATACACATTGTCCACGTGCAGTGCACAAGAAGCAGAAAAAATTGCAGAATAGACTCATGTAGATTGCAATTTTAAGTACATTAGGTAATGATCGTCACTTATATATATATATATATATATATATATATATATATATATACTTCCCCCTTTTTGTTCATTATATTGTGTTAAGATGTGACAGTAACCACTATGCCATACTAGGGGTATCTAAGACTGCAGAGGAGGTTGAAATCAAGAAAGCCTACAAGAAACTAGCTCTCAAGCTACACCCGGACAAAAACCATGCCCCCAAATCAGACGAAACATTCAAAGGTATCTGTACTGCTACCACCATGTGTAAATTTAAGTTTAGAAATGTTTGTGAGAATGTCAGCTATTGAAAATGAACCTTATGAAAGTACATTCACATTACTAGTGTTACATGTATGTGGTATGGGGTCGTTGCTGCTAACTTAGTCAACATGAAAATTTCTAGCTTCAAGGTATCACAAGTGACTTGTACATTTATGTGATGTCATTGATGTTCTAGTACTCCCAGTTCTGCATTCCTGCATGTATGCATACATCTTTCTTAGATAATGGGATAAAATGGTTTGCTACAGTGTACATACATGCGCATGTATCAGTTTTCATGTATTTGATTGGGAAGTAGTAGTAATAAGGTGATATTTGTTCCATCTATGTGCTTTCGCCCTGCTCAAAATTTGAGGGGAGGAGGCATCTCTCCACCATTTTTGTACATCATCAGAGATGATCACATACTTGGACAAAAATGCTGTGTCGTCACTTTTATCCCCATACACTGTACATAGTAAACTTCCATGGTGATATTCGATGGTGGTGATCCCTCGGGATTCCCAAGCAAAAACGATATGACTGTGATTGGCGATTGAAACTATGACATTTGAGCTAAATGTAGATATCCCTAGCTTGGGGATCCAGTGATTTTTTAGCTTCAACACAGCAACTCTATGGGGACACACCCATAATGATGCACATTGGTATACACGAAACTTACGTGGAGTATTTCATGATGTAATTGTCTGTTTTTACTTGCAGCTGTAAGCAAGGTCTACTCTGTGCTTAGTGACAAAGAGAAGAGACACTGATATGACCGGTTTGGTGATGAAGGTCTCCACGCATCTGGCATGAACGGAGGGCGAGCTAGCTACCATTATGCCTATGATGATGATGAGTTTGATCCTAACGACATATTTTGGATGTTTTTTGGAAATAATTTCAACTTTGGAGATGAAGGTAAATGATAGTACAAAAATAGAGAGCTATAAGAGTTCTCTAGTATAGATTTTTTTGCTACTGAAAATAGAGTATGGCTTGTTCTTGTGATAATTTTTAATTTGCTCATATTTCATGTGGCTAATGTACATTGTTGTACATTGTAGGTACAGTATGAGGCCCTTGAGGCATGTGCATGTAAACAGAGTGTGAGTAGGAAATTTTTTAATTTGACGGTTGCCAAACCACCAAATTTAATTCCCTATTAATTTTCCTAGCTGATATATTCTAGTCTTGTGATATACTAATGTCCTTGTACTGTACTTTATTCATACACTACTGGTGGTGATGGCAGACTCTACAGGAGAGCTCACAGGAGACCTCAATACCACACTCATCATCATCATTACCATGGCAACCAACTGGTATGTTCCACGTACATGTAAATGTATGCTACATGCATGTACATGTATGTACTCCCCACCCATCTATAGCTCCTTTAATTTGTTGAACTTAATTCATACATACATACATACATACATACCCCGGTGTGCATCATGCTCCACAGCATTTATAGTAACAAACGCTACAAATCATGCTTTTTTAACGGCCATGCCTATTGACCACACCTAGTAGTGCCATAATAGTATGCAGCTTCACTACACACGTTGTCGAGTCAGAAATATTGTTCTATAGACTAAAGGCTAGAGGCTAGGGTAAATACGTAGCTACATGTATGCTTTGCTATATACATGTATGTATCATACAGTGCATGTGGGGTATGTGCTCTAGAGAGCTCTAGTTTTTCCTTTTTTTGATTGGGGAAGACATGTATAAAATGCTTTGATATGGTCACAGGCCACACCCTCACATGTGTCCATGAATTTTGTTTGTGGGTGAATCCTGTAATTACACATGCTCCTAAACTATGATCAATTTTGAGATACATGTACAGTACAGTTGTTATTGAGTATAACCAGTTTGTGCTCTCTCTCTCTCCAGTCAGATGATATTTCATGGATTGGTCTGTCAGCTGCTGCTTCTCGTCATCATTCTCCTGTCTCTATTCTCTGGTGTTTTCTTTCAGCAGCCCCCGTCTCCCTATGCCCTACACAGATCAGTCAGTTTATCATGCGTACCACATACTAGTACATGTAATACTAAAAACCAAAAACAAAACTTTTTGCTAAATCTGCATGTACACGTATTTTTACAAAGAAGGTAAATGTCACCAGACTCCTCCCCCCCCCCCCCCCCCCCCAAAATGGTAGGAGTGTATAATACAGTATAATATAATACTGCATTTGATGTGCCTGTGCACTGTGTATATTAGCTGCAGACTTCATACCATGCATGTATGTTTGCCATTGCCTTATATAGACTCAATTTTTTATATTATGATATTGTCTTTGCAGCATCCACACAGAGAAAGGAATCACCTAGGAGTTCAGTATTCCTTACTATGTTCAGGTAAATAGAGACTATCACATTCTATGTTATGATTGTATATTTACATGTACTTGTTGCTTGGATATAATCACCTACATGCACATATGTACAACACATGTGTACTGCATGTATTACAATTATCTCTCTCTCTCTCTCTCTCCTCCCTCCCTCCCTCCTTTTTGTTTCTCTAGGAGTCGTTTAAGTCCCAATATAGTAATAGTAGATCCCAGCTTCGTCACATTGAGAAGCAGGTGTTGGAAGACTACCTTTGGGAACTCAAAGTTTCCTGTAAAAGACATTGGATGTCTGGCCATCCAGGTATAGTGTGTGTGTGTGTATGTGCGTGTGAGAGAGAGAGAGAGATCATATGGTGTGTCATGTGACCATTTTGGTGACTTTAGCAGCATGTGTGATCACTAGTGTTGTTTACTTTTGTGAGCTTATTGTATAAGTATTATTTATATCACTTGTACATAGTATTACTAATACAGCTATGCTTAATATCGCACTCCTAACAGTGTGATATTAATCCCCCCTGGATCTACTGTGTGATATTAATTTCTTCAGGGCCCACAGTAACAGGGTCACTGGCCAATGAGAATGAGAGTCTACTATTCTGTTGAGTGAATTCACATAGCAACAATCTCTGACTAGTAAGTAGTACAATGTCAGCAATGTGTGCACACATTGTTACAGGAAGGTGAGACACCATAATTGAAACAATCAGGAAGTCATTAGCTATCCCATGCTAGATCTAGCCATGTGCATTCCAGCTACATACAGTGCTTGCCTTGTAATTGTTCTGTCAGTCTTGGTTATGAAGACACCTACTGTCGATACCAACTATCAGGTACACACATAGCAGTAAGAAAGTAACTATGCTTTAGTAGAGAGCACAGTACAGTGTTTAGAAAGTTAGATGGCCGATACGTAGGTGAGGTAGCCAGCCAGTCCTCAAGGCTTGTGTAGTCAGCCTGCTGTTTTCAGCTATACAGTACATTCTTCTTTGATAGCTCTTCTTTGTGCAGTTGACTTTAGTATTTGCAGTAGTTTGTTGCTATGGAGGGGAGCCTTGGGATGTAAATTAGTTACAGCAGTAAATTAAAATCTCTTAATATAATACAGTGTATCTTACATGTATCCTTTTTTAGCACAATATTGTGTATAATAAAATGTTTTGCAAGTAGTTTCATATTTTCTCTCTCTCTCTCTCTTGTCTTTTATATTGTAGGTGTCTGTGACTGTGATGTTCTGAAAGGCATGGTCTCCCCGACTGTGATGCGTGTGGACACACAAAAACAATTTGGTACGTGCCTCTACCTTCACTCATGTACATGATAGTTCATGCAGTGTTCTCAGTAGAGAGCTGTAAGAGTTTTTCTAGTAGTGATCTTATTTTTGTTTTGCTACTGAAAATAGAGTATGGCTTGTTCTTGTGATAATTTTAATTTACTTTCAATGAACATTAGCCAGATAAATTATGAGTAAAGTACGAGGCCCTTGGGGTATGTGCATGTATGTAAACAGAGTGTGAGTAGGAAATTTATTTAATTTAACAGTTGTCCTTGTACTGTATTGTTGCAGTTATTTATACATACGCTACTGGTAGTGATGGCAGACTCTACAGGAGAGCTCACAGGAGACCTCAATACCACACTCATCATCATCATCATCAGCATGGCAACCAACAGGTATGTTCCACATTTAAATATATGCTACATGCATATACATATATGTACTCCCCCCACCCAACTTTAGCCCCTTTAATTTGTTGAACTTAATTCATACATACCAGTGTACATGTGCATCGTGCTCCATAGCATTGATAGTATTCTTCATTATAATAAGATGTATAATATTTTATCCCTGCACAAGGGATAAAATATTTTGTTGTTGTTGTCATTGTCAAGACAAAAGTCACCAGATCTCGAGATGTAGGCATCTTAGCAAGTGGACAGTGCTGTCAAGATGTCGTAAATAGTGACGAGTCTTTGCTTCTAAGTGCTTGACAAGGACCACAAACGCTACAAATCGTGCTTATTGAACAGCCATGCCTATTGACCACACCTACATGTAGTAGTGCCATACTAGTCTGCAGTTTTTGCTGCACATGTTCTAACAGGTAGGGGTCGTTGAGTCAGAAATACTGGTTCTATAGGCTGGAGGCTACAGGCTAGGGTGAGCGTTATATATAGCTATGCTTTGCTGTATGTCATACAGTGCACGTGGGGTGGGGTATGTGCTCTAGAGAGCTTTAGTTTTTCTTCTTTTGATTGATGAAGGCATGTATAAAATGCTTTGATATGGTCACAGGCCACACCATCACATCTGTCCATGAATTTTGTTTGTGGGTGAACCCTGTAATTACACATACTCCTAAACTATGATCAATTTTGAGATACATGTACATGTGTACAGTTGTTGTTAAGTATAACCAGTTTGTGCTCTCTCTCTGAGCTTTAATTCAAAACAGCATGTGCATAGGCTTGTGTGTATGCATGAGAATGTGTCATGTGATCAGTCAGGTGACTTCAGCTGCAGTTGTGTGCACTAGCTGGTGTACGTGTGTGTGTGTCAGTTGTGTGTACGTGTTTTAATCATGTGTGCATGAGAATGTGTACATGTATGTGTGTGAAAGTTTGTGATTGCATGGTGTGTCATGTGACCAGTACATGTAGGTGTCTTGACCGGTGTTCTATATCGTACATCAAGAGTACATTAACATGTAGCCACAAGCAATTTCATGTTGGTGTGTGTATGTATGCGCCAGTGTATATGGTAGTTGCATGTACCACAGATGTGGTTGGTCATTCACAGACTTCTCTTCATACAGATACAATGATTGATTGATAAGAGGAGGGGTGGTTAGGCAGCAAAAGTCAAGTCTTCTAGAAATTTAAGGTGAAATTCCATTGTGTAAAAAGTGTGATTTTATATTCAATTATTCACCACTATCTTTGTGCTCAAAGGTCATATCTGGATATCTGCTACTGCTATATTATACTGCCTGCTCAATTAACAGTAGACTGGTTATTGGTGAGGATGATTTCCCAATTTACAGATCTCTCTCTGATGATAAAGACTTACCAGCAACTGATTCCAGGAGATCATGCACGTGAACAAGGTGAGCTTTAATTCAAGTATGCAAGTGCATGAGCTTAAGCTTGTGTGTGTGTGTGGGGGGGGGGGGGGGGGGAGAGGTCACATTGTGTGTCATGTGACAAGTCAAGGTGAGCTTTAATTCAAAAATGCATGTGCATGAGCTTGTATGTTGTACATGTATGTGTCATGTACATATAACCTGTCAGGTGACTTCAGCAGCAATTGTGTGAACTAGCTAGTGTTTACAGTGGTGAACTTGTCCTTGGGAGATACTACAATAAAGCTGGTTGTCTGCATGATACATGTTTGGTTAAATGTACTTACTTGTATGTACAATCATGCGAGCAATTTAACGTTTTTTTGTTACATCTTTTCCTTTTCGAGCCATACATGTATGTGTGTGTATCACAGTGCTAGTGTGTTATATGTGTATATGTGTTTGTGTGTATGAGTATGTGCATGTATGTGTTTGTATGTGTTTGTGTGTGTGTGTGTGTGTGCATGTGTTGTGTAAGAAGGTACATGTAGGGTAGCACCTCTGCACATGTACTTTTGTGGGGTTTTTTACTATCGAGTACGTTTATTTGAATCTAGAGTCCTTCCTCTCCAGTTATGATAATTGATTAGGGCATGGCCAAGGTTTGTGAAAACTGGGGTGAAATTTCATGTGGGGCAGTAGGCAGGGGCATAGTAAGGATTTTGATGGTGGGTGGGCTATAGGATGGAGCCAGTCATAAAAGATTAAGCAGAGACATGCCAATACAATGGGTGATGGTTCAATAAAGAAGATTTAGCTGTAGAAAGCGGGAAAAGGTCATTGGTAGCTTGCTGGATCAATGAATGGTTATGCACATATGCTATAAATTGGTGGATGTAGACTTGATCAGCCAAAAAGTGGGGTGGCCATGGCCGTCCCGGCCACCCTGCTTCCTATCCTAATCATGCATAGTTGGTACTTGTGAGCGATCATAATAAATTTCACAATCACCTTTGTATTGTTCCCTATAGATCAAGACCCAGTCATTGGAGTCAAGAGTCAAGCAAGACCCATCACACAGTGTTCTCCCCCA
Organism: Stappiaceae bacterium; assembly: GCA_964291365.2. Classification (GTDB taxonomy): domain Bacteria; phylum Pseudomonadota; class Alphaproteobacteria; order Rhizobiales; family Stappiaceae; genus JBDWFY01. The sequence goes on along the minus strand of OZ219955.1, from coordinate 1,161 downwards.
GTGTACTCAAGGAATGTTGGCCCTGCAAGCCTTCAGAACAGACTTTTCTTTGATGTAGTCCAATTTTTTTTATGTGACCACAGGCCACTCTTAAACCACTCCCTCCTATCATACTATCCTTTGGGAGAATACTGGTGTAGGACTGAAAGTTAGGCCCAGATAAATAATCCTTTTTTTCTACCTATAATTAATTTCTTCAATGCTTACAAACATACCCTGTAATGCTTTCAAATGTACCTAAAATTCTCATTTCCTGCTCCTCAAATTTCATGTAATCCAATTATAATAATTGAATTTAGTGTGCATGAAGTGAATGTCAGTGACATATACTGCAGTATAACTGAAGCTTCAATGTAGTCTTCAAGTGCACTTTCTTGACTCAATTTGCATTAAGTTGCCTATAATTTTCAAATACTTCTAGATATCTATGCTGTTTTTAAAAAATGCCAGCATTATTTAGTCTGGGCCTACTGGAAGTACTACATGTAATAGTATGTAGTTAACAACTAAAATTGGAACTGGCGGGTGTAGCTTTAGTCTGCGTTTTGTGTATACTGCATTCTGCATGTATGTATCCTACAGCCTGTTATTGGTATGAAGATACAGCCCTTGTATGTAGGGTTCTATTTAGTTTATACATATCTACCTGTAGCTGTACAGGTAGATACAGGCTGTGGCTACATGTCCTATACAGATTGTCTTCTACTATTGTCCCTGCTATCAAATCACAATGCAGCTAGTTAATTCTTATTTTCGTTTTATGCTAAGATGTATGACATTGCATACAAAGTAATATTATGTACAATCGTGTAATTGCTGCTATGTGACGTCCGCGCGCGCATGCGCAAGGTGTAAAGTAATCGGTTTTGTCATAAGCACAAACACAAAAATGTTGAGATGTAGGTGTCTTAGTGAGTGGCTAGTACATGGTGTCAAGATATCAGAAATAGCAACGAGTCTGCCTCTATTAAGTTCTTAACAAGAGCCACTTCATCGTGCTTTTAATGGGCACGCCTATTGACCACACCTATGCGCATGCTCGAATCGGTAAGGGTAGTTGAGTCAGGCACTGTTTTTGTATGTCATACGGAGTGCACAGGTTAGAGAGCTCTAGTTCTGTCATGTTCAAAGCTTTCATGTTACCACTTGAATCATAGTGAC
>OZ219954.1:0-53997 GCA_964291365.2 Stappiaceae bacterium | reverse complement strand
TTGTGTATCAGAGCAAGCGATTTGAATGTACTGAGCATCTTGGTCAACCATGCTGCTAAGATAGCACATCTTTCAATAGTAAGACTCAGCTATGATGGCACATCTTTAAGCTGAATGAGCATAAGTGTGTGTAATGTACGTGCATACATATGAAACTTCCGCTTGTTGTGTATCAGAGCGAGCAGTTGGAATGTACCGAGCATTTAGGACTCGCGGGCTGTTAAGATGGCAATCTTTCAGCAGTAAGACTCAACTAAGATGGCACATCTTTAAGCTGAATGAGCATAAGAGTGTGTGACTAATGTACATGTGAAACTTGAGCTTTTTGTGCGAGCAATTTGAATGTACTGAGCATTTTGGACAAGCCTGCTCTTAAGATGGCACATTTTCCAACAGTTAGACTCGGCTAAGATGGCACATCTTTAAACTGAATGAGCATAAGATTTTGTGAGTAATGTACGTGCGTACATGTGAAACTTCAGCTTGTTGTGTATCAGAGTGAGCGATTGTAATGTACCAAAATGTACCAAGCATACAGGACTAGCCTGCTGTTAAGATGGCGCATCATTCAACAGTAGGACCCAGCTAAGATGGCATATCTTTAAGCTGAATGAGCATAAGAGTGTGTGAGTAATGTACGTGCGTACATGTGAAACTTCAGCTTGTTGTGTATCAGAGCGAGCAATTGGAGTGTACCGAGCATTAAGGACTAGCCTGTTGTTAAGATAGCACTTTTTCAACAGTAAGACTTGGCTAAGATGGCACTTCTTTAAGCTGAATGAGCATAAGAGTGTGTGATTAATGTGTGTGCATTCACGTGAAAATTCAGCTTGTTGTGTATGAGAGTGTGCGATTGGAATGTACCGATCATTTTGGATTAGCCTGCTCTTAAGATGGCACATCTATCAACAGCAAGACTCAGCTAAGATGGCACATCCCTAAGCTGGAGGGTATAAGAGTGTGTGAGTAATGTGTGTGTGTACATGTGAAATTTCACCTTGTTGTGTGTTACAGTGAGCAATTCATATGTACCGAGTATTTAGGTGACTAGCCTGCTATTAAGATTGCACATCTTTCAACAGTATTTCACACCTAGGATGGCACATCTTTAAGCTAAAAGAGTATGAGTGTGGAAGTAATGTGTGTGTGTACATGTGAAACTTCAGCTTGTTGCGTATCAGAGCGAGCAATTGGATTCTACCGAGCTTTAAGGACTAGCCTGCTGTTAAGATGGCAGACCCGCCTAAGAAGGCACATCTTTAAACTGAATGAGCATAAGAGTTTGTGAGTATTGTATGTGCGTACATATGAAACTTCAGCTTGTTGTGTATCAGAGCGAGCAATTGGAATGTACTGAGCATTTAGGACTCGCGCGCAGTTAAGGTGGCACATCTTTCAATAGTAAGACTCAACTAAGATGGCACATTTTTAAGCTGAATGAGCATAACAGTGTGTGAGTTATGTGCATGTGTACATGTGAAACTTGAGCTTATTGTGTACCAGAGCGAGCGATTTGAATGTATTGAGTATCTAGGACTAGCCTGCTGTTAAGATGGCAGACCCGGCTAAGATGGCACATCTTTAAACTGAATGAGCATAAGAGTTTGTGTGTAATGTATGTGTGTACATGTGAAACTTCAGCTTGTTGTGTATCAGAGTGAGCGATTGGAATGTACTGAGCATTTAGGACTAGCCTGCTGTCTAGATGGCACATATTTCAACTGTAGGACTCAGCTAACATGGCACATCATTAAGCTGAAAGGGTATAAGTGTGTGAGAATAATGTGCGTGTGTATATCAGCTTGTTTTGTATCAGAACAAGTGATTGGACTGTACCAAGCATTTATGTGACTAGCTTGCTGTTAAGATGGCACATCTTTCGACAGTAAGACTCAGCTAATATGGCACACCTTAAGCTGAAAAGGTATAAGAATGTGTGAGTAGTTTGTGTGTGTACATGTGAAACTTTAGCTGGTTGTGTGTTAGAGTGAGAAGATTAAATGTACCGAGCATTTAGGTGCATAGCCTACTGTTGAGATGGCTCATCTTTCAATAGTAAGACTCGGCTAAGATGGCACATCTTTAAGCTGAAAGAGCATAGGAGTGTGTGAGTAATGTGCGTGTGTACATGTGAAACTTCAACTTGTTGCGTATCAGAGCGGGCATTTGGAACGTACTGAGTATTAAAGACTAGCCTGCTGTTAAGTTGGTACATCTTTCAACTGTAAGTGTCCGCTAAGTTGGCACATCTTTTAGCTTAATGAGCATAAGAGTGTGTGAGTAATGTACATGCGTACATGTGAAACCAGCTTGTTATGCGTCAGAGCGAGTGATTGAAATGTACTGAGCAACTAGGACTAGCCTGCTATTAAGACGGCACATCTTTCAACAGTGAGATTCAGCTAAGATGGCTCATCTTAAAGCTGAAAGAGCATAAGAGTGTGTGAGTAATTTTCATGCTCACATGTGAAACTTCAGCTTGTGTATCAGAGTGAGGGATTGAAATATGCTGAGCATTTAGGACCAACCTTCAGTTAAGATGGCACATGTGTGAAACTTCAGCTTGTTGTGTATTAGTAAGACTCAGTTAAAATGGCACATCTCTTAGCTGAATGAGCATAATAGTGTGTGAGTAATATACCTGCATATATGTGAAAGTTCAGCTTGTTGTGTTTCGGAGCGAGCGTTTGGAATGTACCAAGCATTTTGGACTTGCTTGCTGTTAAGATGGCGCATCTTTCAACAGTAAGACTCAGCTCTCAGCTAAGACGGCACATCTTTAAGCACAATGAGCATAAGAGTGTGTGAATAATGAACGTGCATACGTGTGAACCTTCAGGTTGTTGTGTATCAGAGCGAGTGATTGGAATGTACAGAGCATTTTGGGCTAGCCTACTGTTAAGTTGGCACATCTTTCAACAGTAAGACTCAGCTAAGATGGCACATCCCTAAGCTGAAAGGGTATAAGGGTGTGTGACTAATGTGTGTGTGTTCATGTGAAATTTCAGCTTGTTGTGTGTTACAGTGAGCAATTCAAATATACCGAGCATTTAGGTGACTAGCCTGCTGTTAAGATTGCACATTTTTCAACAGTAATACTCACCTAAGATGGCACATCTTTTAGGTGAAAGAGTATAAGAGTGTGTGAATAATGTGCGTGTGTACATGTGAAACTTCAGCTTGTTGCGTATCAGAGCGAGCAATTGGAATGTACCAAGCATTAAGGACTAGCCTGCTGCTAAGATAGAACATCTTTCAATAGTAAGACTCAGCTATGATGGCACATCTTTAAGCTGAATGAGCAGAAGTGTGTGTGAGTGATGTACATGCCTACATATGAAAGTTCAGCTTGTTGTGTATTAGAGCGAGCAATTGGAATGTACCGAGCATTTAGGACTCGTTTTCTGTTAAGATGCCAATCTTTCAGCCGTAAGACTCAACTAAGATGGCATATCTTTAAGCTGAATGAGCATATGAGTGTGTGAGTAATGTGTGTGTACATAATATTATGAAACTTGAGCTTTTTGTGTATCAGAGTGAGCGATTTGAATGTACTGAGCATCTTGGTCAACCATGCTGCTAAGATAGCACATCTTTCAATAGTAAGACTCGGCTATGATGGCACATCTTTAAGCTGAATGAGCATAAGTGTGTGTGAGTAATGTACGTGCATACATATGAAACTTCAGCTTGTTGTGTATCAGAGCGAGCAATTGGAATGTACTGAGCATTTAGGACTCGCGGGCTGTTAAGATGGCAATCTTTCAGCAGTAAGACTCAACTAAGATGGCACATCTTTAAGCTGAATGAGCATAAGAGTGTGTGACTAATGTATGTGTTTACATGTGAAACTTGAGCTTTTTGTGCGAGCGATTTGAATGTACTGAGCATTTTGGACAAGCCTGCTCTTAAGATGGCACATTTTCCAACAGTTAGACTCGGCTAAGATGGTACATCTTTAAACTGAATAAGCATAAGATTTTGTGAGTAATGTACGTGCGTACATGTGAAACTTCAGCTTGTTGTGTATCAGAGTGAGCGATTGCAATGTACCAAGCATACAGGACTAGCCTGCTGTTAAGATGGCGCATCATTCAACAGTAGGACCCAGCTAAGATGGCATATCTTTAAGCTGAATGAGCATAAGAGTGTGTGAGTAATGTACGTGCGTACATGTAAAACTTCAGCTTGTTGTGTATCAGAGCGAGCAATTGGAATGTACTGAGCATTTAGGACTCGCGCGCAGTTAAGGTGGCACATCTTTCAATAGTAAGACTCAACTAAGATGGCACATCTTTAAGCTGAATGAGCATAACAGTGTGTGAGTTATGTGCATGTGTACATGTGAAACTTGAGCTTATTGTGTACCAGAGCGAGCGATTTGAATGTATCGAGTATCTAGGACTAGCCTGTTGTTAAGATGGCAGACCCAGCTAAGATGGCACATCTTTAAACTGAATGAGCATAAGAGTTTGTGTGTAATGTATGTGTGTACATGTGAAACTTCAGCTTGTTGTGTATCAGAGTGAGCGATTGGAATGTACTGAGCATTTAGGACTAGCCTGCTGTCTAGATGGCACATATTTCAACTGTAAAACTCAGCTAACATGGCACATCTTTAAGCTGAAAGGGTATAAGCATGTGAGAATAATGTGCATGTGTATGTCAGCTTGTTGTGTATCAGAACAAGTGATTGGACTGTACCAAGCATTTATGTGACTAGTTTGCTGTTAAGATGGCACATCTTTCGACAGTAAGACTCAGCTAATATGGCACACCTTAAGCTGAAAAGGTATAAGAGTGTGTGAGTAATTTGTGTGTGTACATGTGAAACTTTAGCTGGTTGTGTGTTAGAGTGAGAAGATTAAATGTACCGAGCATTTAGATGCATAGCCTACTGTTGAGATGGCTCATCTTTCAATAGTAAGACTCGGCTAAGATGGCACATCTTTAAGCTGAAAGAGCATAGGAGTGTGTGAGTAATGTGCGTGTGTACATGTGAAACTTCAGTTTGTTGTGTTTCAGAGCGAGCAATTGGAATGTACCGAGCATTAAGGACTAGCCTGCTGTTAAGATAGCACATCTTTCAAGTGTAAGACTCAGCTACGATGGCACACCTTTAAGCTGAATGAGCATAAGAGTGTTTGAGTAATGTACGTGCATACATGTGAAACTTCAGCTTGTTGTGTATCAGAGCAAGCAATTGGAATGTACCGATCATTTAATACTTGCGCGCTATAAAGATTGCACATCTTTCAACAGTAAGACTCAAATAAGATGGCACATCTTTAAGCTGAATGAGCATAAGAGTGTGTGAGTAATGTGCATGTGTACATGTAAAACTTGAGCTTTTTGTGTATCAGAGCGAGCGATATGAATGTACCGAGCATCTATGACTAGCCTGCTGTTAAGATGTCACATTTTTCAATACGGCTATGATGTCACATCTGTAAACTGAATGAGTATAAGAATTTGTGAGTAATCAATGTGTGTACATGTGAAACTTCAGCCCGTTGTGTATCAGAGTGAGCGATTGGAATGTTCCAAGCTAATAGGACTAGCCTGCTGTTAAGACGGCACATCTTTCAACAGTAGGACCCAGCTTAGATGGCGTATCTTTAATGTGAATGAGCATAAGAGTGTGTGAGTAATGTACGTGCGTACATGTGAAACTTCAGCTTATTGTGTATCAGAGCGAGCAATTGGAGTGTACCGAGCATTAAGGACTAGCCTGTTGTTAAGATAGCACATCTTTCAACGGTAAGACTCAACTATGATGGCACACCTTTAAGCTGAATGAGCATAATAGTGTGTGAGTAATGTACCTGCATTCACGTGAAAATTCAGCGTGTTGTGTATGAGAGTGTGCGATTGGAATGTACCGATCATTTTGGATTAGCCTTTTCTTAAGATGGCATGTGAAACTTCAGCTTGTGTATCAGAGTGAGGGATTGAAATGTGCTGAGCATTTAGGACTAATCTTCAGTTAAGATGGCACGTGTGAAACTTCAGCTTGTTGTGTATTAGTAAGACTCAGTTAAAATGGCACATCTCTTAGCTGAATGAGCATAATACTGTGTGAGTAATATACCTGCATATATGTGAAAGTTCAGCTTGTTGTGTATCGGAGCGAGCGTTTGGAATGTACCAAGCATTTAGGACTTACTTGCAGTTAAGATGGCACATCTTTCAACCGTAAGACTCAGCTCTCAGCTACGACGGCACATCTTAAAGCACAATGAGCATAAGAGTGTGTGAGTAATGAACGTGCATACGTGTGAAACTTCAGCTTGTTGTGTATCAGAGCGAGTGATTGGAATGTACAGAGCATTTTGGACTAGCCTACTGTTAAGATGGCACATCTTTCAACAAAAACACTCAGCTATGATGGCATACCTTTAAGCTGAATGAGCATAAATAAGAGTATGTGAGTAATGTACGTGTGTACATATGAAACTTCAGTTAGTTGTCTATCAGAGCAAGCAATTGGTATGTACCGAGCATTTAGGAATCGCCTGCTGTTAAGATGGCCAATCTTTCAGCAGTAAGACTCAGCTATGATGGCACACCTTTAAAGCTGAATGAGCATAGTAGTGTGTGGGTAATGTATGTGCGTACGTATAAAATTTCAGCTTGTTGTGTATCATTGAGAGCAATTGGAAAGTACCGAGCATTTAGGACTCTCCTGCTGTTAAGATAGCAAATCTTTCAGCAGTAAGACTCAGCCATGATGGCACACCTTTAAGCTGAATGAGCATAATAGTGTGTGAGTAATGTAAGTGCGTATGTATAAAACTTCAATTTGTTGTGTATCAGTGCGAGCAATTCGAATGTACCGAGCATTTAGTACTCGCCTACTGTTAAGATGGCACATCTTTCAGCAGTAAGACTTGGCTAAGATAGCACACCATTAAACTGAATGAGTATAAGAGTGTGTGAGTAATGTGCATGTATACATCTAAAACTTCAGCTTGTTGTGTATAAGAGTGCGCGATTGGAATGTACCGAGCATTTTGGACTAGCCTGCTGTTAAGATGGCACATATTTCAACAGTAAGACTCAGCTAAGATGGCACATCTTTAAGCTGAATGGGCATAAGTGTATATAAGTATTACGTACGTACTGCGCATTTAGGACTAGCCTGCTGTTAAGATGGCACATCTTTAAACAATTAGACTGAGCTAAGATGGCACATCTTTAAGCTGAATGAGCATAAGAGTGTGATTAATGTATGTGCATACATGTAAATTTTCAGCCTTTTGTGTATCAGAGCGAGTGATTGGAATATACATGTACTTAGCATTTAGGACTAGCCTGCTGTTAAGATGGCACATATTTCAACAGTAAGACTCAGCTAAGATTGCAATGTACCGAGCATTTAGGACTAGCCTGCTGTTAAGATGGCACATCTTTCAGCAGTAAGACTCTGCTAAGGTGGCACATCTTTAAGCTGAAAGAGCATAAGAGTGTATGAGTAATGTACATGCATACGTGTGAAACTTCAACTTGTGTATCGGAGCGAGTGATTGAAATGTACCAAGCATCTAGGACCAGGCTGCTGTTAAGATGACACATCTTTCAACAGTAAGACTCAGCTAAGATGGCACATCTTAAAGCTTAAAGAGCATGAGTAATGTGCGTGTGTACATGTGAAACTTCAGCTTGTGTATCAGAGCAAGTGATTGGAATGTACCGAGCATCTAATACTAGCCTGCTGTTAAGATGGCACATCTTTCAACTGTAAGACTCAGCTAAGATGGCACATCTTTAAGCATAAGGATGTGTGAGTAATGTACATCAGCTTGTTGTGTATCATAGCGAGCGATTGGAATGTACATGTACCAAGCAATAAGGACTAGCTTGCTATGAAGATGGCACATATTTCAACAGTAAGACTCAGCTAATGTGGCACATCTTTAATGTGAATGAGCATAAGCTAGTGTGAGTATTGTACGTGCGTACAAGTGAAACTTCAGCATGTTGTGTATCAGAGTGAGAGATCGGATTGCACTGAGTAGTTAGGACTTCCTGTTAAGATGGCACATCTTTCAACAGTAAGACTCAGCTAAGATGGCACATCTTTAAGCTGAATGAGCATAAGCATGTGTGAGTAATGTACGTGGGTATGTGTGAAAGTTGAGCATGTGTGTCAGAGCGAGAGATTGGAATGTACTGAGCATTTAGGACTAGCCTGCTGTTAAGATGGCACATCTTTTAACAGTGAGATTCAGCTAAGGTAGCACATCTTTAAGCTGAAAGAGCATGAGTATTGTATGTACGTACATGTGTAATTTCAGCCTGTTGTGTATAAGAGCGAGCTATTGGAATGTACATGTACTGAGCGTTGATGACTAGCCTGCTCTTAAGATGGCACATCTTTAAACAGTTAGACTCAGCTAAGATGGCGCATTTTTAAGCTTAATGAGTGTGAGAGTGTGTGAGTAATGTACGTGCGTACATGTTAAATTTTAGCCTGTTGTGTATCAGAGCGAGTGATTGGAATGTACATGTGCTTAGCATTTAGGACTAGCCTGCTGTTAAGATGGCACACCTTTCAACAGTAAGACTTAGCTAAGATTCGAATGTACTGAGCATTTAGGACTAGCCTGCTCTTAAGATAGCACATCTTTCAACAGTAAGACTCAGCTAAGATGGCTCATCTTTAAGCTGAATGAGCATAAGAGTGTGTGAGTAATCTACATGCATTCTTGTAAAATTTCAGCTTGTTTAGTATTAGAGCGAGCATTTGGAATGTGCATGTACCGAGCATTTAGGACTAACCTGCTGATAAAAAGCCAAAATGGCACATCTTTAAGCTTTAAGAGCATAAAAGTGTGTGAGTAATGTACGTGTGTACATGTGAAACTTCAGCTTGTTGTGTATTAGAGCGGGCGAGTTTAATGTACCGAGTATTAAGGACTAGCCTACCGTTAAGATGGCACATTTTTCAGCAGTAAGACTCATCTAAGATTGCAGATCTAGAGTATGAGTGTGTGAGTAATGTGCGTGTGTACATGTGATTCTTCTGCTTGTGTATCTGAGCGAGTGATTGGAATGTACCGAGCATCTATGACTAGCCTGCTGTCAAGATGGCACATATTTAAGCTGAAAGAGTATGAGAGTGTATGAGCAATAGGCTTGTGTACATGTGAAACCTCGCTTGTTGTGTGTCCTAGTGAGCAATTGAGATGTACATGTAGCAAGCACATAGGGGACTATCCTACAGATTAGTGGCTATGGGGAATTATTTGGAACACAGTCCTCTGTACCACAAGTGTCTAACATTGATAAATGTCCCTCTCACTGTATAAAGACTTGGTATGTAGATTGTTATGTGCATCAATTTTTATTTGTAATACTATTTATTATAGAAACAGTTTATGGCTACTATGAACCTCAGGCACATTAAGGCCTGGGGCGCGCGTTATGTATGTATAGCGGAGGTGAACGGAAATTATTGTAACGTATATGGGGGTGTGGCCAATGGCTGACAGTGAGCTTTGTCTAAAAACGAGTGGCTAGTAGGTTACAAAACATCGTGACTGAGGTAGCTAGGTTATCATGAGTTTATAGCGATAGGATGTAGTTAGCCTTTAGCATAGAGTTTATATCCGTAGGCTAAGCTATTTTTGTACCACGAGCAGTTGTTTGTGTATCAAGCGCTCGAGGTTACACGGAGCAGCTGGAGATGGTCGACTAAATCGAGAAACGCGGCATATATAGCCGCCCTGGGTCTAGCTGTGAGGGTGCCCATTGGAAAGAGCGGATGTCATTGTGGTATAATCTTTATTAGCAAACTGTAAGTTTCTATCATAAAGCCGTTATAAGGCTATGAATATTTAATTAGCTGAAAATTGACTACGGTCTCGGAATTCATAGGCTTATAATTCTAAGGGCTGTCCGATCGGACGGACAGATCGTAGAGAATGTGTCACATAACGGACAATTGTGGATGAAACGGATAACTAGACAGACTCAGCACGTATCTAATAGTGGACTCAGTGAAATAGTCCGTAAAAAGTGGTCCCAATACGGGCGACAACGGTACTCGTTATCTAGGCTATACGAGATCGTTATGAAGTTCAAACAACATTTAATATGTAGGGAGTGGCCATAGCCAGTTGCTAATATAGTCAGCCAACTGGTTGGTTGATTTTCCTAACCTTTGGGCTAAATGTCTTAAGTCTACAGCGCATGCGCTGTTCTGTAGGTATCATCGATGAACCACTAACAATTGACGACCTATACCGAACTGCGTGTGCACCTTTGGCTCTCATATCCATGTTCGCTCGCTTTGGCGATCTATCATCAACAATTATGGTTGTACCTTGGAGAGGTAAGGTCAGTCGGGGGGGAGGGTGGTTCTTTAGCCTATTTAGCGATCGTAACGTTTCGGCTATTCGATGAAGCTCAAACAAAATTCAAAATCTACACAGGAAAAAATTTTCTTCCATTTATAAGAAAAAAATACTTTTGGTAAGAAAAATATCTGCTACCTGATACAAGCCTATTATCTTCTAATAATTGGTGGTTTCAATATTTAAAAAAGGATGGATATTCTTGATAATAGCAATATCTTAAAAGATTGTGTGACCTGATACAGGCCATTATTACTTGATGTAAGTATCAAAATATTTTACAGCAAGAAATCTGTGCTAATTGCAAGCATTGTATGTGCAGTGCTAGTATTCTTTAGAAAGTAAGCTTTATTATTTGTGACTGTCTTACTACTTGATGTAAGTATCAATGTGTCTTACAGAAACCTGTACTAATCGCCAGAATTACAAGAGTGCACTGCAAAAAATTAGGTGTGTAATCCACACAACCATGGTGTGATTCTCACATTTTTTGGTTGTACACACTAGATGGTTTGTTCACACCCAACTATTTGTGTGTTGTGCTCACATGTGATACGTAAATTTCACACAACCCGAGTGTGCCTATGACACATCATGTTATTATGTGTAGTCTTCACACAACTGATGTGTGCTTGCGACAGAGTAGCTATGTGTGTGGAGATTGGAGTATTTGTTGTGAGAGGTAATTTTGTAGCGAAATTAAGTAGCTACCTGTACTCAGCCATGATAATATTAAGTTACGTTGTAGACTCCTCAGAATGTTGAATGGATCTGAAGTGTTTGTACTTTAATTTTTCTAACAGAATAATCATAAGTCAAAATGCCACGAAAATTAATAGTGAACACATCAATCATACTCACTAAGAACATAATACTTCAAAGGTACAAAATTAGTTGACGGTGAATTACAAGGTTGGTACGTACTAAGTACATTATGGTCAACAAAATCAGTCTGATTACACACATGTACTTCAAAGGAGAGAGAGTGACGATAAATCACTTCATAGGCATGGAAGTGTGATGAAAATCCAACAGTGACCAGAGGAAAAACAACAAACTTTGGTTCACTTAGTTCTGGAAGGATGATTGCTTTTATCCTTGCAAATATAGGCACTTCACCTTCAAACTTCCACAGTACAAAATCATCTTCTTTGTACTTTGTGCCGTGGATGACAATCCACTTGGTTCTGTGGAAGATTGAAGAAAATCAATATTCTCATAACTTACATACATTGTACATGTATCTGCTTTACTTAGGTGCACGCATATCATTGCTCATCATGTTAAGTGCACTAGACACATGACAACCTAAGTTGAACACATGACCAGGGCCTCCCTTGCTTTTCACCTGGTATAGGGACATAGGCCTGATTCTAATTAAAGTGCACTACACAATCATATGACCAGTGGCCTCTCTTAGAATTGAATAGCAAGGGGGGGGGCATGTAAACCACTAACTCACATACAAACATACATGTACATGCAGTGCACTATCATACCTTTGAATAGTGGAGTTAGTCTTGACAGTCGGACAAGAAGCAATTATTTCAGCTTCGTACTCTAATGAGGATAGTTGAAGTGACACCACAGGACCCAGAACCTGCTCGCTCTTCAAATAATCTGATGGATTAGAGAGCACATAGCACATGTATCGCTGATGACGCTGAGCAACAGTTTTGGCAATGTTTTTAAAATTGCCGATCACTTTCGCTATCTGTTTGAAGTACCGATGTTTAGCTTCACACCTCATACACCACATATGACGGAGTGGACCACATCTGTGTGCAGATTGTATATACACAATAATTACTTACATTTGCTGTAAACAGTATAGTGCATAATATGATTAGTGGTACTGAAGGCTTGTTGGGGTAATATGCTTCATGGGGGGGGGATGAGACACTTATCTATTGTGTGCTTGTCTCCTTACCTTATCATCCACTGTGGTATGTGAATTATATAGTGCATCTTAGGTGTGATAGGGTGTTCTGGGTATAGCTCCTTGAAAGCTGTGTGATGTTGCAAGATCAGCTCTCGCAGGTAAGCAGCCAAAGCCCTTGTTGTTTTTGGAGCCATAATAATGTCAATGATGGAGAGAAGCAGAAGAAAGTTCAGCCAATGAGGGTCATCATCAGGAACTAGGTCTCCGACCAGGAGTGGTAGCATTCTGGCAAGGGTCCAACTCTCTGATGCTGTTTTCATTGTAAAATTGGACATGTACTTGTAAAAGCATAGTGAATGAAATGATCAAGGTATACAATTATTAATTTACCGCACTGTTTAATTCCATTAGCTGAAACGGAGGTACTAAACCCTGAGGGTATTGGTTTTGGATGGTCCGTAACATCTGATCCATATGGAAAACTGCTTATGCGTTCATTCAACATAGCTAGAGTGAAGTAATGCTCTCTGTGGACTAGAACTTCAAGAAGACACTTCATTCAAGCTGAAGAGCTCCCTCCAATACATCGTGCATGATATCAGGTGGAATGTCAGATGTCGTGTGGAAGTAGCGAAGGGAATTCAAAACAGACTCCCGCTTTAATCCATACACAGTAGCATAATGATCGTGTAAGCGGCCATTTAGCAAACTGATGTGATAACTGTGTTGTTAGATCTCGAGGTGTAAACTCTTCTGAAACAAACTGTATAAATTATTATTATTAGTGAACAAAAGCACAATTCCTAGTTACTGGTGTTACCTTTGTTTGCATGTCATCACCAATGGCTAAGCAATCACGGCATTTTCGAGTTGCTGAGTGTAGTTGCTTGTATCCACCCACCAGCTGTGCAGCAGGGTTATCAGCAGATACAACAGTCAAGGTCCCTCGAAGCTGCTTCCTTTCCCCTTCGACAACAAATGTCACACCTGAGTCTTGTAAGACGTACACATACGAAAGTTAGTATAATATGTGACCGGATTTGCGAAAACCCGGCATGTCGCGAAAACGCGCAAGTCGCGCAATGCGCGTTTTTAGTACCTCAGGTCGAAAATGGTCAATGTCCAGTTTTTGTCATATTCATGTCAAAGAACCTTTCTACTAACTATTGCCGTAGCCTACGGAGGGTAAACATAAGTTATCAAGGCGAAATAAGCCTTTACTTACAGGCCCCTCGATCTACCTAGTCAGTGCAGCTGCCGTACACGGAGCCCGTTGCTAAGGGCGTTAATTGGAATTCCCGCTCGCGGGCTATCCTAGATACAGCTAGATTCGTCGAATTACTAAACGTTGACTCACCTTTTTAGCTTCTTAGGCATCGAAGAAGAAGCGGCTCTCATTATCGACGACAAAGTTCGAGCCTAGCCTGACCCTTGGCGTTCATTTCGAACGGCTCCGCCCAAGTCAATTTAATTGACTTCCGGTACACGCGTAGTATACGGGAACGCTATACGCGTACATAGCAACGCCTTTAGGCCGTAATTTCTCGTTTCTTGAGGGTGTGGCGCGATCGCAAACAAAGCGCTCTAGCTCTTACGCGAAGCGCGCGATCGGTCTGAAACTTGGAGGCAGATTAGCTCTAGGGTAGAGCTTATCAAATATACAGCTAACTAAAATTTCATAAAATTCGCTACATGGCGGGTTTTCCCAGATATGGTCACATATTATTTATCATCCACAAACCATCCCACACAACAAAACACACACACATACATAACGAATGACTGGGGGGGGGGGAATGAGACAATAATTATTATCAAAGCATGTCACAGTTGGTACACCCCCACCCCCGTAACTGATTCACTTGCCAATACAATACAGGTGGAAACTTCGATGAGTACCAAATATCTCAGACGGTTTTAGTAGCTTACACTTTCTAACTTCTTGATATCCTCAACAAATGGACGGAGAACTTCGTCAACTCCATATACATTGATGTACTCAGTACGCACTACAGCAACAAGGTGGATGGCTGCAAGTTGTGATCTTAGCCTAGGCTCTAAATTACCAAGTGTATAATAGAAGAGCCCTATCGATTAAATAATGGAGGATAAGGGTGGCTCGAATTGAGATAATCATACCAGTATGTGTACCTAATTTATGAACTGTAGCAGCAGATCCCAATGGGTTACATACTTCCACATCATCGTAGTAAAGCATCACTTGCAAACCACACTCATGTACTGAAAATAATGGATGTCCGGAAACACATGTGGGTGTGTGATGACAGACGTATGGACTAAGTTCAGGCTCCACCCCCTGGCCCGAATTAAGTAGAGAACATACTGTACAAATGGTAGAGAAGACTGCCTGCTGATCGTCCGATTTGTCGTCTAACTCTTGCCTATACTTTCGATAAATGTGAGATCTCCACGAAGAGAACTTCTTAAAGTGTGCTTCACAACCAGAAATTCCAAACCTGACACTGAAGTTATACTCAAATGCATGCACGCTTCCAACATGTCTTAATACTCCTCCAAATGTAGGCGAGGCGAATTGGTGACATATCGAACAGAGAAATGCCATAGCTAGGTGGCCTGGCAGGCTCGATCTCAAGTACTAGTGGCCGTGGCGGTTAGTTCGCTCGACGTTCAAGGCCAGTGCAAGGTTAGTTGAAGCCACGCCTCTCGAATTGTGCGCGCATCGAGATGACGTAATCGAAAGGCGCGTACGTGCGTACACGCGCGCGCATGCGATATGCAGTACAGTCGCCATTTTTTTGCCACCTGTACCTAGTACTTGTGTTTTCGATTTCAAGTTCACAAGAAAGAAACGTGGAAGTAATAATGGAAATCAAAGTCTTACTTTGCAAGGAGGAGAGGAAACGGGTCGTTACTATTCAGCTAGGGGACGATGTTCGATATCTGAAGAAACTCGCTGTGGAAGCTTTCAATCTGGCCGAGTCGAGCGTGACATTGCAGTACTACAACACTGACTTTATGGAGTGGATAGACGCTGAAGACGACTACAATCCATCTGACAAGGAGAAATTTAGCATACTAGTTCAAAAGGATGAGGTAAGCCAAGTATACAATCAATGCCAACGCCAGCTGGCTAGCAGGTGTTAGAATTTGAAAAAAAATTTCAGCAGTGAGCTAGTTTAATAGTTTAGTGACTTATTAAAATTGCTATCTGATATTAGCTAGGTAGCCGGCTATGTCCCTGTAACCAAACTAAAGTTGAATAATAATAAAACTGTATACAGACTTCACTGATGCAAGGGAACTCACTGGAAAGTGATGAGAATGATACACTCAAGTCTGATGATTTTGCAAGAGAACCTGGAACACCAAGAGAAGACTTGTCAGAACCAGAGGTATGCTTACCATAATTTTCTGTAGATATCAATGTAATTTAAGTATAGGCCTACTAAATTGAAGGTGCTTTTTGGGGAGAGGTGTGTTTCAAAAAACTTACGATGTAATACACATGTAGCAGAATAATTTTCACAATAATTTGATACCTTGGCACACTTAATCTAGAACTATTCTATTGCATATACGTTTTCTCTACTTGCACAATGTCATTACAACCACAATTTTTTTTAATTTACATGCAGGATGAAGTGGCAACTTTACCACTTCAAGACAGCACTAATACCGTCAGTGGGCCTCAAGAGTCGGTTATTATGGTCGTGGAAGGAGCTGAAGATAGGGATATCCCTAGTCCCTTCCCTTTCCCACCCCATTACCCTGCAGCAATTGAAGTTGGGCTGAAACTCAAGAACTTACAGCCACTATAACAAGCTCACTTTTATACCAGGATAGCCAATGTGATGCTGTTTTACAAACGTTACCCAACAAAAGGTGATTACGAGAATGTAGCACAGGAAATTGCAGGAAAATACCCCTTCTTAAAGTCGCCACTGGATCCAGCTGTAAGTTATGATAGTAGTATCGAAAGTATAATCCAACTCCATGCAGTATACAGTGGAGTACTTAGTACACTTGTATGCAAAACAATAACGTGATAGGGTGCTGTCATAACTGATGGTGGCAGATGCGTGTAAGTATGCCTAGTGACTTCTTATGCACTGTTGTATGTCCACTCATAGTAATACAACATCTATATCTGCATTACATCTAATTATACATCTTCACTGCCGCTCCTTTTACAGGGCCACATTGTCAAAGCCCTACAATCACGCTTCCGTGAATTCAGGAGAAATGAGGTTGACAAATCCACATTGCCAGCAAATGTCAAGGTTGAGTTTGCCTTTAAAAGTCGGGGTACTGCCTCTTCACGTTCTGGTCCAAAGTGTAAGAAGGTGAAACTGGATACTTCTCCATCTGGAGAGGATGCTGCTTCCTTTGCTAGGCACAACCAGAAGCTAAAATCAGAGCACTCCAAGGCACATCCTAACAAAGCAGTAGTCCAAGAGCTGATGAAAGTAACATTTGAAATGCGGCGTCATGATATTGTCAACAACACCAAGCACCTTACACAGATAATGGAAGACTATCCATTTCTCAAATGTCCTGATGAGGTTAGTCAAGTTTTTAATTAGCTATAACAATATGCCAACATACATCATTACATAGTATACTCAGTATCACAATTATCTTGTATTTTTCTGTATAGCTTCTCCAGGAATTTGCTAGAATTATCCATGTTCCTGACGTTGAGAAAGAGTTTGCAACTGTTTGGAGAGAAAAAATGGAGATGATATTCCAGTTGGCAAAAAAGAATACATCAGCTAAGGTGCAGAGGGTGGTTAAAGAGCTGGATGCTTTGGGTCTGGAAGAGATATCAGGTAATCAAGCACTGTATTCAATCTGTATTATACTAACTTTGAGTTTTGTTGTCTTTTACAGATTCCAAATTAACAATCAAAATCCTGTCAATGCTGCCTTTTATCGTTCCTGACCACAAGGTCAAGCCTGCTCAGGAAAGAATTTTCACAATGATCCCGGTAATTCCCTAGACCCTCTCTCTCCCGCCCGCCCTTTCTTTCTCTCTCCTATTCTCCTGTCTCCGTCTCTCTTACTCTCTCCTCTCACTTTCTCTCCCCCCTCTCTCTGTCCTTCTTACTCCCCCCACCCTAGCTTTCTTTCTCTTACTCTATCTCATATCTCACTTCCCCCCTCTCTCTATGCAAAGGTTTCATTTATTATGGCATCACGTTTCATTTTCCAGGAATCCCTTTCCATCACTGCAGCAGTTTCAGACGTAGACGAGGCAGCCCCCACACTTGTGATTAAAGAAAGCTTTGAAGGTCAAGTAAAGGAAGTGTTTTGGATTTCTGAAAAGTTGGTACTATGTAAAATACCACGACAGAAATCTCCATTGTATTTGTTAGCTGGTTTTTCTGTCTTTAACATGAAGTATCCCAAAGGTTTGGTGTCCTTGTATACTTTTTTAGAGATTTTTCTTTTGAATAAATGGCCCACCAAGGTCCCCTCCATAGTTTCATCTGTGTTATCATGCCTAAACACTGCTAACTG
The DNA here is from genome assembly GCA_964291365.2 of Stappiaceae bacterium. Taxonomy (GTDB): domain Bacteria; phylum Pseudomonadota; class Alphaproteobacteria; order Rhizobiales; family Stappiaceae; genus JBDWFY01. The sequence goes on along the minus strand of OZ219954.1, from coordinate 36,255 downwards.
AACACTGATCAACTATTGATCAAGTAGCTATATAATATTCACAGACTTTTATTTCTTGTAATCATCACACAACCACCATTGCGCGCACACTACAACTGTACTTTTTTATTTATGTATGCTTCCTACATGCATTGCTGACATTGTAATAATCACACAAACAAAATGTTTTGTCCACAAAAGAGATGTGTTGTTTCCACGCAAGCTAGTGTATAATTCAACCACAGACGTTAGTGTGCATTCCACACATGAAGTAGGTGTGACTATTGTGGCAAATGAGTCACACACATTTTTGTGTGAAATTCACACGTCATTTTTTACAGTGCCATGGTGATAGTATTCTTGTACGAAGTAATACTTTCTTGTTTGTAAACATCTCATTCTTAATTTCAGTACTGTGAGCCTTGAATGTAATTCTTAATTAAGGAAAGTTTTGCTATGTTCAAGAATGTTCAAAAGCAATGAGTAACTACTAATTATAAAAATTAGCTTGCTACTCACAAGCAGTACCTTCTTAAATCAAAGCTATGTATACATATTATTATAATAATTGATTCTTAAGTCAAGGAGAGGTAGTCATACTTGCTTTTTTTGTTACTCTTCAGGTTCACTGTTGTCATCATCAGTAGCATCCCTGGTCTCATCATTATTTGGTTCCTTGCCTTCTTCTACAATGGGATTGATGACTCGCATAAAATTGGTGAAGACTGTCAGATTTTTTTCAAAAGGAGCATTTCCCATTCGTTGAGCTAGAAATGTCATAACAGCCCCCACATTCTTTGGAAATTCCAATTAGTAAGCATAGTAATACAGCTAAAATGCTGTAACAAAGACAAGGTTAACGATATGATGAAGTATATAGTGTACATCTGAGAGGTACAAAATATTATTCTAGCTACAATCACAAATTTCAGAACTTTCTTTGAATTCTCTGTTCAGGAGCCAGATGTTGCCAGTCTTGACTTCACAAGGACGGATACGTCTCCATTTCTGTGCATTCAGGGGACTGAAAATAACATCAGGCAAATGGTGATCATTGGTGAAAAGAAGGTACTCACCAACAACATGGCAGGAAGATCAATTGCTGAAGGTCTGCTGGTCCTGGTCTCTGGTGAAGACTGTCGTGGGATTTTTTTCAAAAGGAGCATTTCCCATTCGTTGAGCTAGAAATGTCATAACAGCCCCCACATTCTTTGGAAATTCCAATTGGTAAGCATAGTAAGTTGAGACCAGGACCAGCAGACCTACTGGCATTCACATCACTCTCGGGATTCATTTTCCTTCTCTTAACAGCACCAGTCGACACCCTGATTTGAAATCCATTGTTGTAAAACCACTTGTTGACTTGTGTTTTCATTCCATCATCCTGCATGAATGCAACCACCATTTATTACGTACTCCAGGCACTTGTACAGTTTAAACTTACAGCAGATTTTCCATCCAAGAGCTGTTGCTAGATGACTCCTAAGCTCTGTAGTGACCGGCATTTCATTTTCACAGCAGTAACCAGCAAAGGCCTCACATGATTTTCGAAGTAGCTTTGCACGCTTGTAGGGATTGTAAAAGCTATCGGACTTGATTGCTTGCTCTAGGTCTGGCTCATAGCTTGGCAGAGCAAAGCCGGGAGGCAGAGAAGAAAAGGATCTTTTTCGACCAACTGCTTTAACGTTATTGTTACCAGGGACATTGTTTGATTGCTCCGAATTTGAACTGGTTAAGGGATTAGAACCTTGGGATGCTTTTCTTGAGTTAATAGGGTCAGAAGCAGGTGTGGTTGTTTTAGAGCTGCCTTGTTTCGAGCTAGTTGAGTCAGAAGCCTGGGATATTTTTTTGAGCTAGTGGATTGCATGTTCACTTCTATATATTTATATAGATGCATCCCAAAGATGAATTGCTCGCTTTCGGGAAAGAGGATTGCAATATCCTGCCTTGACAGCTGCAAGAAATGTCGTCCATCTATCTTGCGATCTGTGAAATTAAGAGTTGCATTGTGTGACCTTCAGTGAACATTCTATGGCAAAATGCTAGTGCTGCCCATGCAGTTTAGGTTAATGCTATATACAGTGCTACGTCCCCTCATCACCGAACGTAATTATTAGATGGCTTGCATGTGTATACTTAATTACGTGGTTGCTCTTTCGAGTCATTCAGGCTTACCCTCCAATGTTTCAATTTCTCTTGCAGGAAACTCCTTGTCTTCGATAAGATGTTCAGACAGCTCATCTACAATAAGTGCTTCAATGTCTTCCTTTGATACTGTATACATGTACGAGTGTGCACCACATGTACTAGTTTAATTACTAGAAAAAAGAATTATCATTTTTTTGTATTATCAGCGTTGCATGCATCGTAATCGATAACAGCTGCTGATTATATTTGAAAGTCACTTTATATTTGACAGTAAGATTGTCACCGAGAGGGGCACAAAAAGAAACCTGGTGAGATCGCTAAATGCTAACTCGGCATCAGGAGAGCCATAATTTGCTTCAATTTACATAGCTACAAGGTATTACAGCAACCGCACTCATCCGTGTAAGTGTTTGCATACTGCAATACTATACAAGCATTACCATTAATTTTAAATCAGCATGGCAAACCATAGATGGGTTAACTTACATTGTTTTTGTTCCATTTCAGCTGCTGTGGTACAAAGAACAAGGCTAAAACCAACTTCAAAGTTACGCTGTCTGCGTCTACCCCTCGTGCTCGAATTGAGAAGCAGCTGCCTTCAGCAAATACGTCACTGGGCATGTGCAAACATCAACTCCTCCACTTCTTAGTTTAAGTATGTGAATACTGTCACTATGGCTTGTCTTCAGCTTCGGAATTCTTGGAAGTGCACATTAGGTAAAGCTATGTATTGCAATCTACGTTGGTCAGCCATATTAGAGCATCTCATTCACATGTAGCTGGTCTATCATTCCAGTGTGGTATCAACAAATGTGAACAAATATTTCACAACATGACAACATTTTATAAACATGTGCGAAAAGTTCATGCAAATGAATATTCAGCCTTACATAAAGATGAAAGTACACCTTTTACACCTGAACCTAGCTCCAATACTATGGATGGAGAAGAGCCTATGGAATTTACTATCACTAGCACTGAACCAATTACAGTGAATACTGCTGCTCATGTACCATACCATGATAGAGAGGAATTTACCCCAGTAGCCACAAATAAAGTAGATATTGAAGATGTGGCATGTGGTTGCTTATTAAAACTAAGATGTAAGCCTGGTGTTACGGAATCACTTCTCAATGAGGTCACAGAATCAATTGAAACTGTAGTTAATGGAGTGCTCTTGAATCTGAAAACAGACGTAACTGAACTCTTAAAAAATAGTGAAACGAAGTACAATACTGCCGATACTGCAGCTGTGATATCACTTATTGATGATGCATCTGATCCATTGGCTTCCCTCAGCACTACTTATCATCTGAAATCCATCACTCAAACGAAGTATCCAGCTATAGTAAGTAACCACTTAGCTAGCTACTTTAGTGGCTTTTCTGGTGCACATATATAAATGTATATTCCATGCATACAAGAGCAATGCTACATTACTTGAGTTAGCCATGTAAAGAAAATTAGCACAGTGCATTGGAGTGGCTAACCATATCATACACATGTGCACAGGAGCCTGTTCGGCTTGAGGTTGGATCACACATCACTATAAAGGATGGGTTTAGTGCTGATGCTCCTGATAAGATAATCTATGTGCCATTTCTGAAGAATTTGGAAAGTATATTGCAAAATGATGACATTCAAGCACAGGTAGCTATGCATCATAATTTGATTCTTTTCCATTATAATGATGACAGTTGGTGAGCATCTATAATCATAGTAACATATATACTTTAGGCTTTAGACTAAAACTATGGCCTTATTAATTGGTAACGTGTTCGCTCGTGCTTTATTGTCCTAGAAATTCAGATTAAAGAAACACAATAGTATTATTTATTTAATAGGTACTATCTGGCCCATATAAACTTCTTCATCCTCATATTGGTGATGTATGCGATGGGAAATTATTTGAAGAACATCCTATCTTTGGAGAATATCCACAGGCATTACAAATCATAGCTTATTTAGACGAAGTGGAGTTGTCGAATCCTCTTGGAAGTAAAGCTAAGCACAATAAAATTGGTAATCTAGGACACATACTAATAATACAATCAGTTACAATTTTTTTAAAACATACAGGTGCTGTCTATTTCACACTAGCTTACTCAAAGGTCAACACTGGATGCTATTAATTTGGTTGCACTATTTCCTTGCTCACTATTAAGCACCTACTCAATTGATGTAATCTTAGAACCATTTCTTGATGATGTAGCTAAATTATTGGAGGTAGGCACTTTATTGTAGCTGCATGTGCTTATAGTAGTATTGATGTTTCTTGTACTATAAATAGCCAGATGGATGTACACTGTAAAAATTGGTGCGTGGTTTTCACACAAAATTTTGCGTGTTTCATTTGCAACTATAGTCACACATTTTTGTGCGTTATTTTCATGCATTATCAGATTTCACGCACATCATGTGTAGATATCGCATTACTAAAGAATGTAAAATTCACAATATCATAATAAATTTGTACAATAATACCATGATACTAAGACAATACAACCTGATATTAAGCTATAACCTAAGCACTAAGCAACAACTAACAATATTATTAGTAGACTAGCTGTAGGCTTAGGAACAGTCTATGTCACTGTAGCCCAATAAGTGCATTTGATACAGCATTTGGCACTTTACGTGGCTTTATTCCACAAAGCTTCACCTCCAACAGGGTAAACGAGCTCAAACCTTTGGGATATTGCATATTGTAGGAATAATATGCTGCAAGAAGTACAAGTGGAGCCTCCATTCCTGCAATCTCTGAGATAATGACTTGCTCGCACACAAGGAACACTTGGACCTTTTCTCCAGGTATCTCTTTAACAATAAGAGACGGATGACTTAGAGAAGAGCCACTCACAGCTGCTGTCAAGCTCAGAGAAGCCTGCATACAGAACAAACTAAAATAAAGGATGTGTCTAGGGTTTATAATATTATTTTGGATAGTCGGAGAGGGAAAAGAGGGACAGAGAAGAGAGAGAGGGAGGGAGGGAGAGAAAGAGAATGGTGGATAGAACTGGCTGCTAAAGTTGAACAACTGTGTTCCACTTGTAATCATAAACTCATCCAATAAATTATTAGTATAATTTAATCACACACTTCTGAGTACAATTAGGGCAGTAATCAGTCTTACTTGTACGAGTATGGCCAGTAATAGCACGAGCAATAGCGAGTGTTATTGGGCCATACGAGTACAAGTAAGAGTACTTACAGGAGTGAAGGTGAGAAGCAAGTCAGTAGAAGCTTTTGTCTTATGATCTGGCACAAGTAGTAGCAATAAACACATCATTTTGATACTGAGAACATCATCTGTGCAAGAAAGAGAGCAATAAATTTGTTTATGAGAGGGGTAATTAAATCCTAACCTGGCCACTCGTCCAATGGCCGTTGTGACACTGTTGAGCACAGAGACTTTATTTCCGTCTTAGAAGACTGTTTTCCATAATCCAGAATCTTTGGGAAGAGATTTTTCCACACAGCTGCTATGTCAGGGGCACGTTCTTTTCGCAAATGGTGCCAGGGCTCAGCAATTAGCTAATATTACGATTAAATCAGTGTGTGACCAACAGTATACATGGTGACAATAAAATTCTTACTATGTCCTTATTCTTCAAGAATGGATACTTCTCTAAAAGCCGTGAAACATGGAGTGGATTCTCTTTGATGTCATTTTGACGTTGTGCAAAGGTGACAGACATCAACTCGTTCACAGCTTGCATGTTGATGTTCGATTCTCTCTTTCTGCTCTCATCGCAAAGAAATCTGTATGATATGAAAATCTATTGACTGTTGTCCGTCAGCTTATTTGACCTTGAAGCATGTGATACTGCCATTGTAAGCTACTGTAAACTGGTTATTACATGCACCCTGCTATTTTGTGAATATCATGACATGCATGCTTTCTTCCAACCATTGATTTTTTCTGAATAGGTGTGACCTCAGTTCATGAACCTTGACTTACTACCAGTGCTGGGAACGGCTTTCTGTGTGGGCCCCAGGGAGGGGGGATGGGAGATAAGCAATTAATAGAGTAACAGGTACAGTGTTGCTACCTGCTAATAGCTATCTATATACGCTATCAATATTATTAGTGCAATAGTTAAAGTATGGGGCTATGTCCTTACTTGTTGTGAGGACTGAAAGAGACTTCATCCTCCCCATCTGGAACTTGAAAATCACACTTATCCTTTTGCTTGCGACTTGGAGTAGCTCCTTTGAATGCAAATTTAACCTTCACATCACCATTGTCAGTGCCTGGGTGGTCTCTCCTAAACTCTCTGAACCTTCTCTGCAGTGTCTTGACTATAATATATTATGTCCCTGACATGAAGAAGTGGATAATATTATACTAAATTATAGACATTTACTATACTTACAGTACGTTCCAGGGGTGATATCATGAAAGTATAGCGAGTTACGATTTGCTCAGCAACACTGTCATAATCTGCTTTCTTAGGATATCTCTTGTACAGGAACATCACATTTGCTATTCTGGTAAGAAACTTTGTGAAAGTCAAAGGTGACATAACTTTTACTTTAAGGCCCATTTCTATATCTGATCGATAATGAGAAGGAAATGGAAATGGATAAGGGATATCCATATCTTCCTGGCCTTCAGCTGTAATAACAGGAGATGCCTGACTCCCTCCAGAATTTGTTGCATCTCCCAAAGGGAGAGAAGCACTCTAAATAAATGGAAAGAATGGTCATGGCACTATGCATGTAGATAGCTACAAATTCTTCTTGACTCTATTTGTGCATTACTCTTATAGTAGTTACCTTGTCTGCTGTTGACTTCTTGCTAGGAGTAACCTGGTCCTTATTAGCAGTAACATCAGCTGCACTACTGCTATCTCCATCATCACTTGAATCTTGACTGCAAAAGTACACGAACACTATAAAAGCAATTACTTTAGAGAGAGAGAGTTTTAATACTTGTAAGGAGAGATTATCTTGTGTCTCTTTAGGGTCTGGAGGTGTCAAATCTAGGGGCAGTTTTTGAGGCTGCAAAAAATGGAATAATGCGGCTTTACACAATCATAGGCCTGGCTACAACTACAACGTTACTTTTTCGTGGGTACAAAGTCATCAGGAATAAGTACCCATTCTTCAAAGTCCTTGTCATAGCATTTCACACCAGTGGCCCCGGGTTTCATACCAAAAGAAGTGGCTACTAGCTCTTTTAGGCGTTTTGCGTCGATATTATTGGGAACACTGACAACCTTTTTCAAATTTTCGTCAACAGTAAGTAGCAAACGAAAAGTCGACATGTTGACAGCTGTCTTTCCTCACCTAGTTGGACAACTGCGCTGGAGCGCGCGCATTTCAATCATTTGCGCATGCGCATGTATATGTCAGCACGTTTTTTTGGCGTGGTCTAATCGAAAGCCACACCCCTCCCGAATTTACTAGCTACGCTGCCGACTGATATGATCAAGACATGTCTAAGTTTATCTGTTCGATTTGTCATATATGTGACCCTCCACGAGAAAACCAAGCATAATGCGCTGGACATCAATCTGAGATACAGGCCATAATAATCGCCTGGGCTGATAATTATCGAATTTCACTTTTTGGCATGGATCGATAGAGGAATCATTCCTCTACACGAAAATCTGCTTCGTAGCTTCTAGAACGCTATACTTACCGAGTTATGGCTCGAAGAAGTCAGCCGTGTAGCTACATAGAGCGTTCATGGCACGGACCTGTTGCTGTAGGCAACCGTGGCAGCTGCGAATAAAAAAGTCGCCAGCCACTTTTCTTCTTCGATTTTGTGTACAAACGAGCCTTAGAAACGGTTGCCTTCTCGTTGTTTTCCATCGAAACGGCGAGTGCTCCTCTCGTTCGAGCGTTTTGGAGCCATCTAGCTCGTTGACTTTGTGGGCGGGGCCACGGATTTTTAATAAACGGCGAGTATACGGACTTCCGCGTGCAATGTACGTAGCAATGTTTCATTGCACTTTCTGCAAAACTTTAGTACGGGCGATCCGGGTACATTTTGGCTCATATCTCCATGACTATACGGGCTAGAGACTTCAAATCTGCAGGAGCAGCAGTTCAAAGGTTGTAGTTGGTAATGGTGGCCTTAACTCAAAATCGGTTGTCAGCGCATTATGCTTGGTTTTGTCATGGAAGGTCACATATTTGCCTCACCATCGTTTGGTGGGGTGTTTCGACATATCAGCTCTGAGCACGCATTCGAGGCTAATTTCAGAGTCACGTGTGGTATAGAAGGCTGCCAAGCAACTTATAAGAAGTTGTCTTCATGGAGGTCTCACCTGTATTGCAATCATAAAGGTAGGTGCATGCTGACATACTAGACTTAAAGGTTTAACTATTGAATATCTTGTACAGGTGTAGCAGTGGAACCACTGTGCCCGCGGAGCAAACTACTGCTGAGTCCAGCGGCTCCAATTGGTGGGATAATTGGGATGAAGTAAGCAATCAAACATCTAGGATAAAAAAGAATTTGCTGGGCTACTTATTACGGGAATATGTAGAGTTGTTCTAACCCTCTCCCCCAACATCTAAACAGCTATTAGATGTAGCTACTCAGGGGCGGATGCAGGGCTATTAAGGGGGGAGGGAATTCTACAAGATTTTGCACAATGCGCATGCACAACCTATTGACCACGCCCACTTTCGGCATTTCACGCTGGCTAACAACGATACCAAGGCAAAAAATCATGGTTATGTCATCAGAAATCATTGAAAGAGTTGCTAGATCATCTAATGTTTTATGCATTTATTGCATTTTCAGAACAAAAGGTAGGTAACTAGTGCAGAAGGTAACTGCTGGGCTTGGGGGGGGGGGGGATGTGCCCTGGCTACTGATTCTATTTAAAGATCATCTACATGTATACTTGTATCTTAATTTTGTCATCAGTGTAAGTAGGTGTATAAATGTCATGGTAATTGTAGGTCATGGGTGATGAATAAGAGCCTGCCAATTGTACTTCTTCAGTGGATCTTACTAAGCAGTCGGCAATGTCCATTCTCAAGACTCGTGATGGACAAAGACTGACACAAGCTGCTACAGGCAATATCATGAGGGACGTAACTGAACTTTTCCCAACTAGACTTGAAGCAGTTTGCCACAATACTGTGGAAACACTAAAGGAAGCAGAAGTAACTGTTGATGATGTTACCAGGGGCGGATACAGGATTTAAGGAAAGGGGTCAAAGCACTGCGCGCGCTTTGCGCGCGTGCAAAATTTTTGGACACGCCCACAAGCTGATTAACCACGCCCCCTAATTGCCGCGGTCGCGAGGCTATTGGCTACTTTTTGACAGTAAAATACTCCATTTCGACCAAATTTGGAACTTTTGAGGTGAGTTTACTATGCTTGATGCTGCAATAACTTGAAAATGTTTGAAAAAGTTGAAGTTTGCTAAGCTAAATGGCTCAATTTTTCTGAAGCTTGCCATCATCTTCAGGCTGAAGGAGGGGTCATCTGCCCCCCATGACCCCCCCTGGATCCGCCCCTGGTTACCGTTTCTACTGTGAAAGATGGCATTCTTGGTCAGTGTGAACCATTCAAGGGGTTGGAAACCGAATATCGCCAAAATGCTTATATCAGGGATCACTTTGGCTTAATTGTAAGGAGCTGTGTCAATTGAAAAGTACATGTACCATATTTTAGACCCTTGTGGAGGGAGGGCAGAAATTTGTTTCATGACTCTTGAGTCTTATGGCCAAAGACTATTCTTGTACCCTTTGTGCATCACATGCATGATCACATAATTATTGTAAACATCTCATACATATGCATTGTACATGTGTGTAGGAACCCCAGGAGAGAGTGCTTGGCTATGAGTACCAGGAAACTTCCCATGGGACGTCTTTGATAAACGAGTACTGCTATGACATACCACTGTTGGACAGTCTTCAGAGTTTGCTTAAGTGTGATTCGATTGTTGAGCAGGTGAGAAGTGTTATGATAGTACATCCTGGCAGTCGTTTTGTGCATGATGTACATGTATGTATTAATCCCTCTCTCACACAAGATGTACATGTACGTGTAGGCTAGCACTGAAAGTTATGTGTAAACACACTCCATCTTTATGTAGATATTTAATTCACATCAAATGAGTGGTGATGTTTTAGCAGACTATTGTGATGGTGTACAGTACCGGCAACATCCTCTCTTCAGCAAAGATAGTCATGCTTTACAGATATTTTTGTACTATGATGATGCCGAGGTAGTTAATCCACTTGGATCAAGTGCTACAATCCATAAGGTCTGTAAGCATGTATACATACACCATATGTACAATATACATGTACGTGTGTATTAGTACATGTATGTGTACATTAATAGTTTGTATGAGGTTAATGTTTGAGCAGTTTAATTACTGTTTTTTTTTATCAGGACTTTTCTATTATACACTTGAAAACATGGAACCTCGCTTGCGCTCACCTACAAATGTTATCCAGCTTGTATCGGTTGTTAAGACTTCGTACATCGAAAAATATGGCATAGATACATTTCTGGAGCCATTTGTACAAGCCATAACCAAACTAGAGTCTGTAAGTATCATAGTGAGAAATTTCAGAGGAAACTTTCTTTAATTTGGCGGTTGTAGATTGTATACACATACCTCCAAACATTTTTCACTAGGGTAGAGCATCCAATACTATGGCAGTAGCCCTGTAATTCATTGGAATTCTCCTGCTTGTTTGAATGAGTCATAAACCAAGTGTACAGGACATAGATCTGATTTGATTAAGTACCATGTGGATGCCTATTTAGGAGACTACATACATGTGCTGTATCAAAATGTAACATGAATCTTTTCGATTAGGATGCAGGTGTGACTTTTAACATTCAAGGAGAGATTCGTTCTCTGAGGGGGACTCTTGTACTTGTGTGTGCTGATAATCCTGCCGCTCACCTTCTGGGTGGTTTCAAATCTCTCACCTCAGCTCTTCATCGATGTAGGGTGTGCTTAGCTACCAATGACAATGTACAATCTAAGGTACATGTACATGTATGTTAATTGTGGCATTGTGTAATAATCTTTTTTTTTTCAGTTTACTGCGGAAGAATTGACCCCTCGCACAGTAGAAATTCATGAACACCATTGTAGATCTCTGGAAGGCCCCATGCGCAGTCACATGTCTACAGCTTATGGCGTGTCTAGAAATTCAGTCTTGAACTCTCTAAAGTATTTTCATGTTGTTAATGGTAAGTATATGTACTCCCCTCCCCTGCATGTGATCAATTGTTTAGTATACTTTGCAGGTATTCCAGTGGATGTAATGCACGACGTGTTGGAAGGGGTGCTTCAATTGGAAATTTCTTGCCTATTAACTGTCTTTATTGGAGACCTACGCTTATTTTCATTGGATACTCTCAACAAACGAATCTCCAACTTTGCTTATGGCAATGATGTGTCAGATCCACCAAAACCCCTATCCAACTTGAAGTTCAAGATGGGAGGTACTGTCAATGACATTGAGGTATATGTACATTTATAATATTATGGGTGGTCTTCTTATACTGTACAGCCAGTGAGACCTCGAAGTTTGCACGTCTGCTACCCCTACTGATTGGTGATTTGATTCCCGAGGATAACGAGCATTGGAGCCTCTATTTAATACTGCTGCAAATAACTGAAATAGTTATGGCTCCTCAAACCACAGTGTCTCTTGCTGCTCATGTCCGAGAATTGATTGCTGAGCATCACAGTCTGTTTAAAACGCTGTATCCTGACCGTCCTCTCACACCAAAGTGCCACTACATGGTGCATATTCCAAAATGGATTACCAGGTTAGCTATGCTTTGTTTTTGGAGGGGGTGGGATGATATTCATTCTTCACACCCAAATTCACACTAACAGCTGTGGGCCTCTCACACATCTGGTGTATGAGGTTCGAAGCAAAACATCGCTATTTTAAGTACCTTGCCAAAGTTTTGGGAAATTTCAAAAACATTGCCAAAACACTAACATATCGTCACCAGCGGCATATGTGCTATGTTCTGGCCAATCCTTCTGCTTATCTGGTTGACACTGTGGAATCAGGTCCAGGTAATTTTGATATGTACATGTATGCACTTTTTACTATTATAATAATATTATGCTTTGTATTTGCAATAAAGTCAGTAGATGTAATTACTCTGCCATACCAATGTGAACTGGTTGAACACAGTACCATATTCAATGATGTTTCTTGTGTTCAAAGGTACAGATATCTTGTTCTCCCCCCCACCATGCACACACGCACACACTCTCACACACACCCTTTTCTTTCTTGTTCACTTGGAGAAGTGGCCTTTCCTATTTTTTTGTAATTGGGGAGGGATGTTCATGTTATACTCTTCTATTCTGTATGTAGGACTAAATGGGTAAGAATACGTGGCACCCTATACAGCATAGGCGCAGCTGTTCTCACCAAGTTTATTGAAGATATGCCTGTATTTGGGCAGATTGTGGACATCATCCTTCATGAGAGCACGACACCATTGCTGGTTATAGATCTGCTGGAAACTACGTGCTTTAATAAGCACTTCTATGCATATGAGGTGAAGGAAAAGACCATCAGAGCTTTCCTCTGTACAGTTAAGGCCTGGGACCATTACCATAGGAATGGAGTGAATATCTGAGGCCACTGAAGCTACAAGAAGCAAGCTATGAACTTCAAATTCAAATATATCATCTACATAAAATGTATTTTCATAAAATTTCATTAATGACCACACCCACCTTTCTAATTAAGTCATAATGGGCATCTATGCACTTAGGCGGCGTATTTAGACGGCATGTATACTCCTCTCGACGATAGCATGATAATAAGGGGGTGTAGCATAAGCTATATCCGAATTAGCGTCTTGCATGCATGTTTGCTCTACGACTTACGGCTTCGTAAAGTCCAAAATTTTGGTTAACTGCATGCTAATTAAATATTCATGGACAAAATACGGCCGTATAGAAATTACTGTATGCTAACTGGCGATATGTTAGTATGATGCATGCTCAAAACATTGGTCAACTTCCGAGTTCGACCCAAGGTAGCTGTACACGCTGCCTCTTTCAACTCTGTCGTGCACTTTTATGACCCACATCACTCGCAATTCCATGGTTCAGTACCGCTAGTATCATGTGATTCCACGCCCACTATCACATGATACAAATATTCAACGCTACTTGCGAAAATTAAACTCCAATGAGAAATGGCTTCAAATTCTGGTATGACAATGAACATAATATTATTATATAGAATAATAAAATGTGTAACTAACTCCTAGCATGTATTATTATGATAAATATCTTTGTTAATCTGAAGCATTTTCTGGATACACTGACCTGCAGTTGAGAGAAACAAACTAACAACCATAATAAAATAATTGTTATTCTAGGAACACAAACCAGCTATCAAACTAGGACTCCAGCAACCCTGTTGATAAACTGTGGATATGCCAGAGTAAGTATTAGGGAGGCAGCAAGTGACAGTAGCACGAACAGCCAACTTGCATTCCAGAGACAATTTAGTGAATTCTCACACTATGGAGTATCAGATGAGTTATTCAGTGCACGGGGTAAAAGTAAAAGCAAATTTGAGTATGCCAGAAACATTATTTTGAAATCATTTATTAAGAAGTGGCATCCCACAGAAACTAAACATATATCACACAGTTCAGTAGCATCAAATGGAAATCTTTGGCAAAGAGTGAAAAACAAAAACACACTATGAGCTGTTGCAAGCAATGCAGAGAGAAATACTATCACCTTCAGCTAGTCTTTCCAGCTGAACCAATGTTTGCTCACCCAACCCCATCAGCAGTTTCACTTTCATGCAAGACAACAAATGAGAATGACTTGACAAGATCGGTACTTAAAGACCTAAATGGTGTTTATGTACAGCAGTTTGGTCACACATTTGTTCATTCTGTGGTACAAAACTGTAAGGACATTGAGCGGAAGAAAACTAAAACTGAAAAGAAACGTGAACAGAGAAGTATCCTCAGAAAATGTAGAGACCAAGTGACTGAACAAATGGCAGAAACAGCTGCACTAACCACCCTAGCAGAGGATGAATCACTATCTAGGTATCAGTGTAAACGTTTGTCACAGTCGTTCGAAAAACCATCAGCCCCTAAGAAGCCTAGGACCCATTCACCCTCAATTGAAAACATCACAATGGATAAGGAAGCTGTATTAAATGATTTGAGAAACTTCCCACTAAACACAAAAATTAACTGGAGTGAATTTGCAAGAAGTCATGGTGTGCAAAACAAGAATGGGGGCCAAATCATCAAGCAGTTTGCCACTGAACAAGGTTTAGATGTACTAATGCTCGAGTGCCGAGCCGAAACACCCACAAGAAGGATTCAATCTCAAAAAAGGAAACTGCCAGGTACAGCAATACCCTGCCGCACCTTACTAATTAGTACTACATCATAGTAGGATAAAATGTACTGTATGAGAGGCATTTTCACCAGAAAGTACTCGCCATAATTGCTACCTGCACTTGACCTTTATCTATAACACATATCCTCTGCCTTTATGACTACATAATATTACAGGATGTGGCACTATTACCATCTTGGTGAAATTTCCTTGACATTTTCCGCTATGCTATATTATGGTAGTGAAGCTTAGCCACAATATACATACACATGTACGATATTGTACATTACGACTAGGATAAGGCTTTAAAATTCATAATGTACATGTATTAATCTACCACATTGAAGGCTAAAATTATAACATACATATAGATGGCCTCTCACCTACATTGTAGAACTATAGGATCCAGAGATCAGCCCACCCCTGAGTGACACGTAATTCTTGAAGTACACAATATTATGCATTTTTATAACCAATTTTGTTATCTAGGAGGTGAAATCTCTGTACCAGCAACCCCCTCCCCATCATCCATCCGTATGGAGTGGCTAGACATGATTGAAAGTGGATTACTACTGATAGGTGAACCATGCTCACCATACACTGTGACAAAATACATTTCTAAAGAAGTATTACAAAGGAATACTCAGAAGTCTCAGGGAGAAAAATTCCCCTACAAGAGCTAAGACAAAGGCTGCTAAAAAAGCAAGAGCAATTTATGCGCCTCCAAACGAACGAAGAACTAGCCCAGAAGGGAATTGATGAACTTGCTACTATCCTCCGATCTACTAATTCATGCACACCTTTACATTTGTCATCTAATGAGATGCAGCATACCATCATTAGCCAACAACGACAAAGGTCTTTAGCTATGTGGCATGACCACGCAACGATTTTACGGAATGGCTTCATTATGGTAACACTCCACATAGTTTATGATGAAGCTGTATTCTTCACAAATGAGGAATACTTCGATAAAACAGGCAAAAGATTAAACGTACAATGCGAAGTTGAGCAACCAGAAATTTACTTGCTAGTTTTAGGAAGCTCCTCAGTAGAAGATCAAGCAACAGTGATTCCTGATCGAGTTGAATGCCTTTTCGACCTCTCCACTCCAGTTGTGATGACAAATAGTAAAATTACATGCATATGTACATGTACATACATTCTACAGATCATATACATGTATAATTATTACTAAGTTACTAGTTTATTTTGCTTGGTATGTAGTCACATGCCATCTTGTCGTCTCTACAATGTTTAGGGTACTACATGTATATGTACAATGTAGTTAGCTCAGTATGGAACAACTTTATACTTCCCCTTCCCCTATCAGTGTATAATTTTAATATGTTTATTATATATTTATACAAGAATGTAAATCTACAACAGGTATTGAAATTCATGATACTCTGCGGTTTTTTTACTGGTGACCACCCTGCAACAGACTTTGAAAAAGGTACACAACAGGGAGGAACGTATCCATGTGGAGGATGTAGCATACACGTGGATATGATTGATGATCCACCTCATGCTCTACGGTTACCCACCAGATCACTACTAGAGCTACAGACACTAGCAACAGCCGGCAAATTTGGTTAGAACATAGTGATAATTGTGACCCGCTATGAAAAAATCGACCACTCGCAATTTTTTATGAAATCCGCATTTTCGGTATAGATCGACGCAGAACTTACTGTAGAGTTCAACGGTCAAAGAATCAGGCTCTAAAAAGGTTCCTAGGCCGAGTTATGGCCTAAAAATTGTACAGGGGTCACCCATGTCTCAGTTTACAATTTTTCGAGAAACGGAGCCTTTTGTACGTACATAGCTCAACATTAAATGTTTCCGTATACGCTCCATATCACACCACGCGGTTAGTTCGCTATAATGGATTTGCCGGGAAGATGGCCACAGAGAGTCGAGCGGGAGTAGCAGTCCTGGCCTTGTGGAGAAGATACCGAGAGAAGCGATGGACTCTATGCTTCTATGCTTCGTAAGTTGTCTGTGATCGTTCATACAGCTAAGGCTGCATGTAATAAAACTCTTGGGTGTGTTTCTTGGACAGCATAGTGTACTTCTGGCCATGTACAAGGGAGATAGCCACACGTAGCTGTAAATTTACACTCTCTGTCCTGCTTGGCATGAACTACAGTTGTGAGAAGCTGTCCTATTGTTCTAGTAAATAAAATTTTATCTAGCTAGAGGCAGTATTGTGAGTTCTGACTGTTCTGTACACTTAGGTCTTATCTTCAGAGCTGTTGAATCTGACATTCTCTCTGTGAGGAGCCTGGGATGAGTGTATGGTCATCTACAAGAGTGTGTCATCCAGAAACGGACAACAACAAACGGTATTTCAAGTGTGATGATGAACAATGGCAGTGCATGAGCCTGGCATATGTATGTAGTGTGTGTGTGTGCACGCGTGTGTGTGTGTGTGTGTGTGTGTGTGTATGTGTGTGTGTGTGTGTGTGTGTATGTGTGTGCACGCGCGTGCATGCGTGTGTGTGTGCGTGTGTGTTCGTGTGTGTGTGTGCACATGTGCATGTGCATGTATGTGTATGCTTGTGTGAAAGCAATGTTGCCATTGTACACACATTAGGACATGCATGGCATGTACATGTACAATGGACACTTGACTTCCCAAATTGTCTATGACTAGTCTTGTGTACACCAACAGTCCAAGCATTGTACCATGATTGACTTGTTAGGCTGACAGCTCATAAGTATGTATGTTTCGATGTCCTTGTGTTTGTGTGTACATGTGTGTTTACGTGTGCATGTGTGTGTGTGTGTGTGTGTGTGTGTGTGTGTGTGTGTGTGTGTGTGTGCGTGTGTCTGGTTAGCAGGAAGGGGATTGCGGGACATTAGTATTGTGAAGTCTTCAGGTGGTGCAGCTGTGGAAGCGATGTCCTTCTGATCTACCAATACTCTCGAGGGTGGGTACACAGGTTGGGCATTCACTTTTACCCATACAGTTGTAGGCACAACACACTAAAATCGTATTTCATGTCCATGCATAATAGTCTCTCTCTCTCTCTCTCCAGTTATCGGATGATCCACAGACTTTGAACGGTGGGACTGAGATTGCCACTCCATGTGCACTGTGTGACAGTTGTTTCTTGCTGCTCATCAAAGCTGTGATCTTCAAGTCCTCAAGTAGTACAAGACTGCCATCTAGATGTTGCAGTAGAGCTCTTCTGGTCTACATAGATAGTATTAGCTATGTCGTATTCTTTCATGTATAGTGTTTCATTATGACAGTGTAGCCTACGATTAAAGGGTGTGGTTGACAGGTGTACTTGTGGACTAGATCGACGAGAGTTTGAGTGTCTACTCTCTGCTATGCAGCAATCGCTGTCAACGCCAAGCAACTCGAGGGCCTCAGCTACTGTCTACCATTGCCACTTTACTTTGCTATGATGGCTAAGCGCGGGTATCATTATGGAGGTCGACCGCGGCTTGTAGATTTTGATTGATCGATAATACTGCAAGTCCGTTCACGTAGCTAGCAAAAACTGAACGCCATTCTTCTCCTGGTCGTTTCAGGCACTAAACAACGTCTTTCGATGAAAATCTATGTATGGATAGACAAAAGACTATACTTTCACAATATGGAAACAAAAAAAATCGAGAAAAAAAAATTGGTTCGAGTATTGAACACCCTATTGCAAAATCATATTCGAGCACGAGTGGTCGATTTTTTCATAGCAGGTCACAATTATGTATGTGCATGATGTATAAATGACAAACTACTCTATGCCATGTACACATGCAGTATTGCAACTCTAATTAGAGCACACTAACAACATAACACATGTACATAATTTATTTTACTACCCCTAATTCTCATAGCTACACAATTAAGTGGCTCTGCCTTTTGCATGGTTCATATTCTGGGTATGTACTGGGACAGCTCCCCCCTCCCCCCCAAACCACAAGGTTTGTGGAAGATAAATCTACTGAGTGTTTGTGTATATTTGTACATGTATATAACATTTCTAGCCCGTTGCTATGTGGTTGCTAAGGTATTCAAGGTACTGTATATGTGATGCAGACCCTCCTTGTAGGGTTCATGTCCATATACAATTATTTTTTTGTAATTGTAGGGAAACAACCAAAAGTTCTAACACCCCTCCAAAATCTTCGAGTTGAAGAAATTCGTCAAGAACTAGGGGCTAGAGGGGATTATCACCTTGATAAACATAAACCAGAGCTTCAGCTTAATCTATGGCAAATACTCAAAGGAGTCAACTGTGTACCATCGTTATTATTAATAAATCCACAACAGAATATTCAGGGTCTTCATTTAACAGAATATACCATACTCAACTGTGAACCTCTTCATGATGTTAAAGGGCACCTTGCAAATTTAATGGAAGAGCTTCCTAACCTACTACAAGGTAGTCAAAAGGAAAAATGTAATGACCTTCTTGTAGCACGGCTTGGAGGAAAGGTCAGTGGAGCTGATATGCACTCAACAGTAATCACTCTTCATGTTCTACTTCTAAAAGAAGGCACTAAGCAATGCATCCTTCATCTCCTGCATTCAATTATTAAAATTTCACAGATTTTGTATTCAGATGAACAAAACGGAAGTCCAAAGCAAGTACTTTCACTCTACAATAACGCATGGCTCCATATGGAGCTATGCAAAGAGCTCCTTCCTAACCCACATGCAATTACAAGAAGAAAGCTTTATGGGATCTATTTGCATGCATTGACTACCCATGCACCTCTTCAATATGAGATCGTAAGCCAAAAATCAATAAATGCTGAAAATCAGGAGAGACTATTTGGACAAGCACGAAGAACAGCCGAGGCAACATCAAACAGGCATCCAGAAAATATCATTTTTTCTATTTTATTAAGGCTACAAGCTAAAAAGGAAGCTGGCCATATGCTTTACTCAATTAATGAAGTTGATAGTCAAGTTAGCCGTGCAGCTAAAAACTTGACTCAGTTCAATGGATCAACTTTCAGTAAAGAGTTTGTTAAGAAGGTAGTGGGATTAACTCTCTTGCTCACACGCCCCTCTCAGCTTTGTCAAGTAGAACGGAAGGTATTGGGAATAACTCTTGCTCACACGCCCCTCTCAGCTTCGTCAAGTAGAACAGAAGGTAGTGGGATTAACTCTCTTGCTCACATGCCCCTCTCAGTTTTGTCAAGTCGAACGGAAGACAGTGGGATTAACTCTCTCACTCACACGCCCCCCTCAGCTTCATCAAATAGAACGGAAGGTAGTGGGGTTAACTCTCTCACTCACACGCCCCCCCTCAGCTTCGTCAAGTCGAACGGAAGGTAGTGGGATTAACTCTTTCACTCACACGTCCCCCTCAGCTTCGTCAAGTAGAACGGAAGGTAGTGGGATTAACTCTCTCGCTCACACGCCCCTCTCAGTTTTGTCAAGTCAAACGGAAGACAGTGGGATTAACTCTCTCACACGCCCCCCTCAGCTTCGTCAAGTAGAACAGAAGATAGTGAGGTTAACTCTCTCACTCACACGCCCCCCTCAGCTTCGTCAAGTAGAATGGAAGACAGCGGGATTAACTCCCTTGCTCACACGCCCCTCTCAGCTTCGTCAAGTAGAACAGAAGGTAGTGGGATTAACTGTCTCGCTCACACACCCCTCTCAGCTGAAATGGAAGGCAGTGGGCTTACCCACATAGGATCTGATATAGATGGGCACAATCCACACATTACTTCTCCATTTGATACTGAAACAGACCAATCTCAATGTGATCAAGAATATAAAACAAAATTGGCAATGAGTATCTCTAAGGCATTTGGGTCAGACTCTACAATCAAAAGCTTTGACAACATACGCTATATCATAAAAACTAGAAAACACCAAGGCCTCAAAGCCTGTAATGCTCAAATTCACGAACACGAACTACTAAAAAATCAACTTAGCACAAGACTAAGTGAAAAAAAGAACAAACTGAAGCAAGAAATAAAATCATATGAGCATGACTATTTTAAAAGACAAGGTCTTCTACCAAGGCCAACTACAGATGAATATTATCACTCGCTAGCGAAAAAGAGAAACTATATCAAATGGTTGTTGTCAACTTGGAAAACTAATGGCATTTAAGTAAATGTGCTTACTCTTTTACAAATATTGTACTGACTTATCTTATGAAGATTTTCGGTTCTTTACACCTAGCACCTATAAAGCAACAAAATAGTCATGTTTAAGTACTCACAGTACAAAGAGCACAGAAACATACATGTACACCGTACCATCATAAGCCATACAGGTAGAACTTTACAGTACAAACATCCCAGTGGAAGAGTACTACAGGTACTGGCATTTAAGTACTTAATTCAGTTATGGTATACACCATAAATGCTATTTGTGTAGACATGCACTGTAACACTGTCAGCTGCTCTTGATAAATTGACCCTGCAGACAGTTACAGTAGCTTAATTGTAGTTGTACTTCCCACCCCCTGACGTGACACATACCGTAACCCACACACAAACACATGCACACACATGCACTTAAGCATACACACACACACAAACACATGTACACACACAAAAATGCATGCAAAAGCATGCACACTAACACACATACACACACGCAAAAGCACACACACACACACACACAAAAGCACACACACACACACATGCACACACGCACCATAATCTATGCACCATGCACATATACATGTGCACACACACACACACGCATGCACGCACACACACACACACACACAATCAGTGTATGCTATTCCATACACAGACTTGGAAATTCTTGGGTATCATCAACGCCGATATTGGCCTTCCATTTTTCTCACCAGCCAGACAAGAATTGCATGCACACAAACAGAAGCTCACAGCATTGAGATTGTAATATCACTGAATGTTTGTACACTTACAAGAGGTATACATCTGGTAGCTTTAAAATGTGGTCTTCCTATCCTGTGAAGTGGTCCTAACTTGAAATTGAAAGCAAGTAGGTGAGAAAACCTAAGGTCTGCAGATATACAACACAGTAGTTTTTTAAACAAAAAGTGTCTTGTCTACTGTTTTACTGTCCTAATACCCGAGTAGCTATATGAAATACCAACCGTGATCGACTTTTCAAGGCTTTCCTCACAAAGGCTGATGCACTACAGTTAATAATACAAAGTATGGCGACAAAGATATACGTATCAACAGGTTTCTCGACTCACGAAGGTACTTCACTATGCTTAAATAAAATAATTTTTATACCAATCTGCCGCTTACCTACTTTATTTGATGAACGATCATCAGTAAAACCAAGGTAGAACTTTCATAGGCCTATAAATTTGCCTCGAAGACCTGTAGACCTCCACGATGCCATCGTGCTATCGTCAAATTATGTTCGCGACAAAGAACGCATTCCACATTTCGCTTCCGGTCATGTCATATGACTTTTCGTACGTCAGGGATGCGTTACCTTAGTAGCGCCTTATGAATATGATTAACGCGTTCTCGCTCGCGGGTACAGCTGGCCCCAGGCCTTAATCGCCCAGAGTCTACCTGTGCACGCAGAGTGACCTAGCTGACTATCACACTTTGTCTATCCATACACCACAAAACTCTCATCAATTTATGATACCACTGATGTATTGACAGATTTTGATCTTAATGTTTAAGCTTCATTTTGTTGTTCAGAACCAACACTAATAAAAAGTTAGTAGTACAGTGATGTCAAGATCTGGAAAGACTCAAGTTCCTCAGTCATGTCAGTACCGAAGTCGGTCAGTGGCTACTTACTTGATGGCTGTCGTGATAGCCAGTTTTACTTGTGCATGGGTTCATTTCACCACCTAACGAACATTTGAGTAAATTAAGTTAAGCTTTTTGTGCCAGGTCATGGTGATTTTAATTGTATCCTGGCCAATTCATCATTTCGTCCAGCGGGATGTGGCATAGTCACGCTGAGGCTGAAGTCCACATAATGAGAACAGCATCCCCTAGCACAATAAGTGCTGTTAAATGTTTACTATCCTTTGAGAGGGCCCACCTAAGCACAAGTGAGTTGTATTCACCACTCAAACATGTGACCCGCTATGAGAAAATCGACCATTTGCAATATTTTATGAAATTCGCGTTTTGGTATAGATCGATGCAAAATTTACTGTAGAGTTCAACGGTCAAAAAATTAGGCTCTAAAAAGGTTCCTAGGCCGAGTTATGGCCTAAAAATTGTACACGGGTCATCCGTTTCTCAGTTTACAATTTTTTGAGAAACGGAGCGTTTTGTACGTACATAGCTCAACGTTCAATGTTTCCGTATACGTTCCGTATTACGCCACGTGGTTGTTCGCGATAATGAATTTGCCGGGAAAGATGGCCACAGAGAGAGCGCCAGTACAGCAGTCCAGGTCTTGAGGAGAAGATACCGAGCGATTCGATGGCGAGTACGATGGGTAAGTTGTGTAAGATCGTTCGTACAGTTAAGCTGCATGTAAATAAACACTCGTGGGTGTGGTTCTTTGACAGCATGAACTACTTCTAGCTAGGCCGCTGAGAAGAGAGATAGTCTTTTGTAGATTTTCGTTCTGTGTGTGCCGTTTGGCATGGACTACGATCGTGGAAGGTTGTGGTGGTGTTGTAGAAAAGAGCAATCGAGTTTTAGCTAGGAGTAGTGTTATGTTGCCCTCGAGTACACACTATTCTGTCACTTTTGTCTTCTTCAGAGCTGTTGGATCTGATACTCTGTGAGGAGCCTGGGATAAGTGTATAGAGACGGACAAAACAAAGGTAAACTTGAGTGTGTGATAGACAAATCATGGGAGTGACACAGATTGTGCATGCTGTGTGTATGTATGTCATACTGCCTGTGTGCTGAGAGACGAGTCAGAGAGGGAAAGAGAGTGAGAGAGTGTGTGTGAGAGAGAGAGAGACAGACAGGGGGTGGGGAGCTGACTATTTACAACAGGACAGGTGTGTGCACACATAACTTCGTGACGTAAGTTCGAGCAGTGTGCCTCAGCTTGATGACAAAGTGGATCTTGCTGGTTCAGGTGATGGCACTTCGGTGTGTGTTGCTGGTGGGGGAGTGTAGCGAAGTAGCCGTAATAGCCAAATAATACTTGCATAGAACTGACAATGCACACAATACAGCCAGCTTAAATAACAAAGTAATATGAGAAGTTTTCTATACAACAGACAAATACAACTAATGGAAAGTTTACTGTGACTGACAAGGACAATTAATTGGCCATTCATCTACACAATACACATATAGAAGTCCGGCTATACATGGTACCCCTTGCAGGGTCACAATCAGGGATAGATGTCTATTGAGAAACTCCACCACACTCCTCCACCCTTACTTCCGACACACCATCCATGGTAGAAACTCTTGACAGGCCATCTGCATTGGCATTGTTGCTACCAGAGCGATGGTAGATCTCAAACTTGTGCTGCTGGAGAATTAGAGCCCACCTGGAAAGACGCTGATTAGAACTCTTCATTTGTTGCAGCCACTTGAGTGGTTGGTGGTCAGTCTCAATGGTGAACGTTTGACCATAGATGTAGCGATAAAAGTACTTCAGTGCCCAGATGATCGCCAGGCACTCCTTTTCAATGGTAGCATAGTTCTTCTCCCTTGACTGCAACTTCCGGCTAGCATAGGCTACAGGATGCTCCTGGCCATCCTTTCCTATCTGGCTCAAGACAGCCCCTATACCTTTATCTGAGGCATCAGTCTGAACAATAAATGGCCGAGAAAAATCAGGAGCGCTCAAGACTGGTTCCGTTGTCAAAGCACTCTTCAGATTCCTAAAAGCTTTCTCACACTCATCACTCCATACAATTTCCTCTGGTTGGCCTTTCTTCAATAGCTCTGTAAGTGGAGCTGCAAGAGTAGCAAAATTGGGCACAAACTTCCTGTAATAACTAGCAAGGCCATGGAATGCCCTAACTTCACTTTTTGTCGTTGGCTGCTTAAAATTGTTGACTGCCTCAACCTTCTTTGGATCTGGCTCAATTCTTCCCTCTCCAACAACATATCCCAAATAGTGCACTTTCTTAAGGGCAAACTGACACTTGCACAATTTTAGGGACAGGTTAGCCCGTTGCAAGCAGGTGAAGACAGCTCGGAGGTGTAGCAAATGTTCTTCCCAGGTTTGACTAAACACCACGACATCATCAATATAAGACTTTGAGAAAGCATTACAGTCTCGCAGCACCTCATTCATCATCCTTTGAAATGTCGCAGGAGCATTATGGAGCCCAAATGGCATCACGGTAAACTCAAATAGACCATATGGTGTTGTAAATGCTGTGACTTCTTGGGAATCAGCAGCCATGGGTACTTGCCAGTAGCCTTGTGCTAGGTCAAGTGTTGAGATGAATTTTGCTGGGCCAACCTCATCCAAGATTTCTTGTACATGTGGCATTGGGTATGCATCGAACTTAGACATTTTGTTGACTTTCCTATAGTCCACACATAATCGTATTCCCCCATCTCTCTTGTCCACCATCACTAATGGTGAAGCCCACGGACTGGTCGAAGCCCGGATCACTCCTTGTTCTAACATTTTGTCCAATTCTTTCTTTAGAACATCTCTTCTCGCCACTGCCACCTGGTAGGGTTGTTGGTGGATGGGTTGGCCACCTTCAACATGGACTTTGTGCTCAACCACCGTTGTCCTTCCTAGTTTACCTCCTGTGACTGTAGGAAATTCAGCTAGCAACTTCAGTATGTCATTTTTCTGAGTGGTGGTGAGGCCAGGTAGCTGTGGTGGCTCCGCACCCTCTAAGGTTCTCCAGTCTAACAATTCTTCATCTTCGCTTAGTTGTAAAATAGCCTGGTCCACACCAGCTTCTGCAGTTGTTTGTTCAAGTGGTACATCCTCTCCACATCTATCCTGTAAAAGAGAAAAACAACAATATGAGCCACTATACCATTTCCTTAACAGGTTAACGTGATAAATCTTGCTGCTACTTCTTTTGCCTGGTGTATCGACCTCAACATCCACAGGTGAGACTTTCCGTGTGATCTTGTATGGCCCAGCCCACTCAAGTTGAAGCTTGTTCCTTCTAGCAGGTAGTAGCACCAGCACCTCATCACCCACCTCTAGAGATTCTCCCGTGTGCACAGCTTTTTGATCATAGTGTTCTTTTTGTCTTTGTTGAGCCACCTGAAGACTGGTTTGAGCCACCTTTGTCATTTCTCGGAGCTTCTTCTGCATATCCAACACATAAGGAATAACTGGAGTATCTTCTGGCTTCTCATCTGTCCAACACTCTCGCAAGACATCCAAAGGGCCCCTCACTCTTCTTCCAAACAGCAATTCAAATGGGGAGAAGCCAGTCGATTCCTGCGGCACCTCTCTGTAAGCAAACAACAAAAATGGGAGATACTCATCCCAGTCTTTCTGATTTTTGGACGTAAATTTCTTCAACATGGATTTCAATGTTCCATTAAATCTTTCAACAAGTCCGTCCGTTTGTGGATGGTAAGGAGAGGTGCGTATGCGTCTGATCTGTAGCAGAGAATAAGTCTCCTGCAGGAGGGAAGACATGAAATTGGAACCCTGATCTGTGAGAATTTCATCTGGTATACCAACACGTGAAAACAGTTTAATCAACTCTTTGGCCACCCTTTCAGCTTCTGTACTGGGCAGTGGTACGGCCTCAGGGTAACGAGTGGCATAGTCACATATTGTCAAAATAAACCGATTCCCTGATTTGCTTTTAGGTAGGGGTCCCACCACATCCATGGCAATTCTCTGAAATGGTTTTCCAATCAGTGGCATTGAGATCATCTCTGCTCTTACTGAGGCCCCTCGCCTCTGACTCCTTTGACAAACTTCACAAGAACGACAATAAGTTGAAATATCCTTAAATATACCTGGCCAATAATATCTGTTGAGAATGCGATTTCTTGTTTTGTTGACACCGAGGTGACCAGCCATTGGGGCATCATGACCCATTTGCATCACCACTGATCGACAGCGTAAAGGGAGTACCAACTGCTCACAGGTCTTCAAGTCTCGGTTCTGCAACTTCCTAGGTACCCATCTTCGGTAGAGAATACCTTCTTTGTAGAAAAAGGTAGCTCTTCCATGGTTGGTGATTTGTATCTCCTCTAAGGTTGCAACTCTTCGAACCTCTCTCAAACTGTCATCATCTTGTTGCCAATGCTTTAGTTGTTCAGCTGTAGCCTGTAATACTTCATGATCAGTCATACACAATGTCACATTTCCATCTGAACAAGCATCACCATTGCCAGCATCTGTGCTGGTGTGTGATTCACAAATAATTGGATTATTCTTGCTAGATCCGCAAGAATTATCCTCAGACAATACATCACTACCTTCACCAGAACTCATTTCATTGTTTTCAGACAAAACATCCCCTTCACTAGGACTTGTTTCATTACCTTCAGACAACACATCACTAACTTCACAAGAACTCATTTCATTACTTCCTTCACAAGAATTACCTTTAGATCTTTCGGATTTGGATTCTGGGGAGTTATTACTGGTACCAGCAACTGGCCCCTCTTGGGCAATGTTTATTTTCTTGCTCTGAGATCTGGTTGTCACCATTAAGCAGCTCGGTCCGTCATTCTTTTGAACCAGTGTTGGTAAGAATCCATCTGGACAGTAATCACCTGCTCCTACTATCATGTCCACTGGCATCTGGGGGACCAGAGCAACTTTCAAAACCCTACTCCATCCATCAATCTCAAGCAAGACATCGGCAGTTGGGTAGGTTAGCTGATCACCATGAACACACTGAATAGGTACTCTGTCTTCGGTATTCCACCTAGATTGATTCACCAAGTCAGCTTTCACAATCGACATCTTGCTTCCTGTGTCCAGCAATATCTTAATCGGCTCACCGTCAAGCCTTGCATCTTTAACAAATCTGTCTTCACAACCAGACTCTGTGTTTGTACTCAAGTATGCTGGTTTGCTGGTAGCTTTTACCCCAGATTGTAGCTGCCTTTGTGGGCACATAGCTTGAATGTGTCCCCATTCCTTGCACCAGTGACACTGTATCTCCCCTCTGTGATTTGTTTTACTTCTTTGTGGTTGAAAAACAGCACTGGATGGTTTTAGAGTTGACATAGGCCTTTGTGGCCCCTTTTGTGAAGGTGCACTCCCTGAAGCACCACCTGTCTGAAACTGGCTATAACTAGTTGGAGCTGACTGCAATTGGCTGGGCCTACCCTCACTTTTCCTTGCCACCTCGTAATCATCAGCCATTTCTGCTGCTTTTGTTGCACAAGTTGGCTTCTGCTCTTTCAGCCAAACAGCTAAATCTCTCGGGAGCGTCTTCAAGAATTGTTCAAGTAGAACTAACTCTTGCAGGTCCATTTCCGTTGCTTTAATCCATCTGGTCAGCTGGTCTGATAGTCGGCTAAGAAACATCTTATAAGACTCGTTTGGTTTACGCATGTTGTCCCGAAATCGTAGTCGATAGGTCTCAGCATTAACCTCATAACGGCTCAAGATTGCTGCCCGTACCTTGCTATAATCATTTGCTTCTGACAAGGGAATAGAAGTAAATGCGTCTAGAGCATCTCCCGACAAGAGTCCTGCCAGCTGAGTGGACCATACCTCAGTCGGCCATCCTTGTTGAGTAGCTACACGTTCAAACATATCAATAAAGCTTTCGATGTCATCTGATGGCGCGAGCTTCTGCAGTGTTGGCTTCGGCGGCTTAGCTTTCTTCGCACCATCTTCCCCTGATGCAGTCAGTGAGCTCCTATCGATCACAGCTTGCATTAGCTTCTCCTGTCTCTCTTGTTGTTGTGCTATCCAGGTCCTCGTCTCTTTTTGCATCTGGAGCTGCTGTTCCTGCATCTGTAAGACCATTTTCATTAGCGAGTCGGAAAACTCTATTTTAGTAGATTCTTTAGCCATTTTTTCCCCTAATAAGGAGATTAACTCCTCTTTAGTTTTCCCTGCAAACTTGATACCTCTTACAGAACACAACTCTTTCAATCTCTCAACCGTATAGCCCTGTAGCTCTTCGAGTAAACTCTCTGAATCCATCTTCAGCCAGACCACTATCGGCGGGGGGGTCCAGTCCTACGTAACAGTCGGACTGCCGAAATGACTGTAACCGCTGCCACCAAATGTAGCGAAGTAGCCGTAATAGCCAAATAATACTTGCATAGAACTGACAATGCACACAATACAGCCAGCTTAAATAACAAAGTAATATGAGAAGTTTTCTATACAACAGACAAATACAACTAATGGAAAGTTTACTGTGACTGACAAGGACAATTAATTGGCCATTCATCTACACAATACACATATAGAAGTCCGGCTATACATGGTACCCCTTGCAGGGTCACAATCAGGGATAGATGTCTATTGAGAAACTCCACCACAGGGAGGCAGTCAAATATTGGCTGTTCACTCACTTGTGGATGTTCCATGGGTGTTACTACCACTGGATCGTATTGAGGGAATACACGCAGGCTATTGCCGATGGTTGACCATTCACTTTGAATTCCGCCCACATAGTTGTACATGTAGACATGCATGTCACATTCAATGTTTATGTTCATACAATGTTGTACTCCCTCACACACACACACTCTCTTTCTCTCTCTCTCTCTCTCTCTTTCTCTCCAGCTTGGCATCTGGTGAACTGATTGATAGACATGGCATGGCTCCTTGTGCTGATTGAGTCCTCACTGTCGAGCAATTCAAGGCTGTGGGCTTTCTCAGACAGGTCAAGGCTTCCATCTAGATGCTGCTGGTGTTGAGCTCTCCTGGTCTACATAGATAGTTAGGTAGTGATGTTGAGTGTTTTTATTACAGAAGTATTATGGCACTGTATGTATGATTAAAGGGCGGGGTGGGGCTGATTGCTGGTGGTGCTCGTGGACAAGAACACGATGAGTGGCTGCTGTGTGTCCAGCAGTGGCGATGAATGCCGAGCAAGTCGAGGGCTTCAGCTACTCTCAGCCATTGCTGCTCTATTGTACTCTGTTCACTAAGCGCGGGTATCGTCATGGAGATCGACCGCGGTTTGTAGATTTTGATTGAGCGATAATACTGTAAGTCCGTTCACGTAGCTAGCTAAAACTGGACGCCATTCTTTCTCCCGAGCGGTACAGGCACTAAACAACCTCGTATCGCGATGAAAACTTATGAGTGGATAGACAAAAGACCATACTTTCAGAATATCAAAAGAAAAAAAATCGAGAAAAATAAGTTGAGTCGAGTATTGAACCCCCTAACGCAAAATCATATTTTATTGCAAATGGTCGATTTTCTCATAGCGGGTCACACATGTGAAATCCACGCAACTTTGCGTTTGAATTAATTCACACTCAAGTGGTGAAACGTAAACGTGTGCTATGTACACATCCTTTGTGTGGAAATCACACCACATTTTTTACAGTGTACATTTACTATAAAGGGTAATAAACAAGTGTTTCATGGTGCTCTCTTGGCTTTCTTGGGTGACACTCCTGCTGTGTGTAGGGTAGGAGGTTTCAAGGAAAGTGTTGGCTTTGCTGACAGAAAATGCAGACATTGCATGGCAACAGATTCACAAATACAACAAAAGGTGACAATTACATCAATCCTAAACTTTTCTATTTTCACATATATGTATTTAGTTCAGAGATGATGAGTTTGTCTTGCGCACAAAAGGAAATCACAAAATGCAATGTTCTCGCATTGAGGATCCTACATCATCCAAGAGTGAGAGAGATCACTATTCTTTGTGCTACGGAATAAACCGAGAAAGTAAATTAGCTTCACTGGAACCCTTCGACATCACAAAGCAGCTTCCACAAGATGTCATGCATGTCTTATTAGAAGGCATAGCTCCAATTCATTTGGGGTTACTTCTCAAGAATATTTTGGTCGATAATCCTGTTTGTACTTTGAAATAATTTAATCATAGATACAGACTTATCCATACCAATATCATGAGACAGCTCAGAAACCACCTATTACTGATTCTGCCCTAGCTAAAGGTGATCTAGCTGGAAAACAAACCAGTATACTTATTGCACAATATTAAAAGAATTAGTATTGTGTATAATTATTATTGATTTCATGTATACAGCATCACAAATGAGGTGTCTCGTCCACCTGTTTCCACTGATCATGAGTGATGATCTGAAAGTTACACACGAGGAACACCTTGAGTGCTTTCTTCAACTCCATGACCTTGTTGCTATGCTTCTCACACCTATGTTGGTGGCAGAGCAGATTCCTTATCAAATAGCAGAATACTTATCAACATTTTAAACACTCTACAACAGAAATCTAACTCCTAAATTCCACTTTCTTGTACACATCCCCAACCAGATCAAAATGTAAGTTCATAAACATGCAGTACTTAAAATACTATAGTACTGTCACCATAATAGTACACAATCATGATATCATGCAGGATGGGTCCACCAGTAAGACTATGGTGTATGCGGATGGAGGCAAAACACAAGCAATTTAAGAAGTGGGCACAAAACTCCAGCTACAAAAATCCATGCTTGACTCTTGCTACTCGCCATCAGCAATATGCAGCTTATGTGCTCTATTCTCGCCGTTTCAGTGGCTCTGAAGCAGTTGCCTATGCAGGTAAGGAATATCCACCTATAAATGTAATGTTTTCATCAAACTAGTAATATTTTGTGTGTACAGGAACAAGAAAGATATCGCCATGTGATCTATCGCACAGCATAAAAACTGAACTTGTAGTGGTGCTTGGAACCAGAATGGATGAAAACAGCCTGTACAGGTAAGTAAATATGTGTGCTGCAGGCAAGCATGTTGATGAGTTTTATTTGGTCAAGATGTAACAATAATTATGCAGATGCATATCAATTGAAATTCATGGGACAGAGTACCATCAAGGCTGCTGGTTGATGACAGGAAAAAGTGAACAGAATGACTTTGCACACCCAACGTTCGCTAAAGTAGTTGATATCTTCCAACACAGCTCAACACCCTACCTAGCTGTGAATATTGCAGTCCCTACCAATACATGTTATCTAGGGCATCTATGTTCATATGAAGTTACACTTTCTGATCAAGTGAAAATTATACATCCATCATCTTTCTTATTTTATGAGCCACTAAGTAGAATAATTGCAGAGTCGTCTGTTATTGTTAAGCCTCGTATTGATTTGTATGCTCTTTTATACTAAACAAGGTCTTTGCATATGCACAAGATATTATGAGAAACATTAATTTGTACACTCCGACCACAAGAAAACTTCAATCTATATACTTCATATTACTTAAATTCAGGATGTTATATTAAATTTTTGTTTGTCGCTAATGTTTCACAGTGGATTACTTTGGCTAAGTTAATTTATTACTTAAAACAATCCTAGATCTGTCAAGTAAGAAAAACCTCAAAGTCATTAATATTACTTTAAAATTAATAATATTAACATTTTTATTATGAGATGCATATGGCACTTACTTAAATTAAGAAATATTTTCTTGCAACCAAGCTGGCACAGATACTACTATAGTGCTCAACTTAGATGTAGAACTTTGTGCTTAAACTAAAAATGTATGAGTTTAAAATGAAGTATCAATTGCTTTCCCATGCATGCCTGTAATTACTTGAAATCAGAATGCTGTCTTCTTGTTGTGAGATGAAGCATGCTATGTACAGTTGTATGAGCGAGTAAAGATTTCTTGGGGTAACATATGAAGAAGTTTGGGGACATTTGTCACCATGTCTCACCCTTTCACACTATTCTAGGTATAGGAAATTTGTATTGGAAATTCTATTTATTCAGCATAACTTTTTATACATGCAGTTTAGCTTATTTTGTAACACACAGTTTTCCTTGGAGGATTTGCTCTTGATTGATACCAATTTCAAATGATTTTCCTCACTGCTTGCTCGGGCAAATTCTTAAATACATTTTTCCCAATTTGTATTAGTTTATATAGGGAATAACAGAGGCAGGGTGCAATAATGCAGGTCTCTTCCAATTACACGCGTTTAGAGAAAAATTGTAACAGGAAGCGGGCCTGGATTGGAAGTGTTGATCAAGTTCCAGCTGATTCCAAAGTCATTGATAATCTCCCGTTTCGGGCAATCGTGTAAGAAGTCAGACCTACAATCTTTCCCTTTTTCAGGTCAGTGGGTATAGCTGTGAGCGCTCAGTGACAAGTGTAAACGAGTTAATTCTTCTCACATTGTATACCGATCAAAACAGTGTGAATGACCACACTCGGAAGTGCTAATAATGAATTGTTTGCACGATAGGAAGCTAGCGCCTCCTTGCATACTTCTGATCGTTAACACATCAGATTTATCAAAGAACCTGTCAGTCACACCTAGCTAGGCAAATGTCCGTTTTTTGCCCAAACCTCTTCATATGGATCCCTCATATCATACATGGAACTTTATTCTCCCATTAAGCTCAATATTCTAATAATAATCATAGTTTCTTTTTATGAGACATCTTTACTTGCACTGATCTATCTTTTGTTTCTCAATTTTAGTAAGTATTGTCTTCTAACAAAAGGAAACTTGATGATGTATTCCATATAAGAATATCAGTTCTTCTACAAAGTCTCTCATGATTTGAACTAAGAGGGTGCAAATTTAATGTTCTCAAAATAAGTATTACTTTACTAGCAATCCAATTCAAGCTAATGAGCTACTTAAATTAATGAATACAAATTCTTGCTGCAAGATAGCACTTACTTCGAAAGTAGTCCTCATTAAAGAAAGACTTCTAAATGTCAGTAATTATTCTAAGTAGCAGTGGATTCTTATAAGTAAGCAAAGCCTGCACTTTATTCTCAACATTAGAAGGTTTTGTCCTTACTTTGAGAAAGATACGATCCTTTTTCAAGATGATATATTCTAATCTTAAGTAATGTACATTTTACTGCAAGAAATAACTTTACTATTAGTATTTCCTGTGTAGGGAGGTCGTTGAATCTCTGCTAATACCGTCAGCTAACTCGCTGATTGATTTCCCTGATTTTTGGGCTAAGTATCTTCAGTCTACAGCCATGCGCTGTTCATTAGGGATCGTCGATGGACAACTTACCATTGACGACCTATACCGAACTGCGTGTGCGCCTTTGGCTCTTATATCCATTTTAGCTCGTTTTGGTGATGTATCATCGATAATTATGGTTGTATCTTGGAGGGATAAAGTCAGTCGCTCAATTTGAGCCCCTGTTGGGGGGAGGGTGGTTCGTTAGCCTTTTTAGCAATCGTAACATTTTGGCTATTCGATAAAGCTCAAACAACATTCAAAATCTAGGGAATGGCCATAGCCCGTAGCACCTCCGCTAATATCGTCAGCTAAGTCGCTGATTGATTTCTCTGATATTTGGGCTAAGTATGTTCAGTCTACAGCGCATGCGCTGTTCTGTATGTTTCGTCGATGGACAACTAACCATTGACGACCTATACCGAACTGCGTGTGCGTCTTTAGCTCATACCCAATATCGCTCGCTTTGGCGATATATCATCAACAATTATGGTTGTAAATTTGGAGAGGTAAGGTCTGTCGCTCAATGTAAGCTTTTTGGGGGATGGTGGTTCGTTAGCCTTTTCAGCAATCGTAACATTTTGGCTATTCA
This sequence comes from Stappiaceae bacterium, assembly GCA_964291365.2. Classification (GTDB taxonomy): domain Bacteria; phylum Pseudomonadota; class Alphaproteobacteria; order Rhizobiales; family Stappiaceae; genus JBDWFY01. The sequence continues at coordinate 2,243 of OZ219954.1, read as the reverse complement.
ATGAAGCTCAAACAACATTCTAAATCTAGGGAATGGTCATAGCCTGTTGCACCGCTGCTAATATAGTCAGCTAACTCACTGATTGATTTGCTTGATCTTAGGGCTAAGTATCTTCAGTCCACAGCGCATGAGCTCTTCTGTAGGGATCGTCGATGGATAACTATTCATTAACGACCTCTACCGAACTGCGCAAGGTCCTTATGCTCTTATATCTATTTTCGCTCGCTTTGACCGTCTATAATCGAGAATTATGATTGTATCTTGGAAAGTTAAGGTCAGTCGATCAATGAGAGTCCTATTTGGGGGAGAGGGTTCGTTAGCCTATTTGGTGGTCGTAACGTTTGGCTATACGAGATCGTTTTGAAGCTCAAACGTAGCATTGAAATCTAGGGAGTTATTGCTTGTTCCACCGGTGCTAATAGAGTCAGCCAGTCGCTGATTGATTACCCTGGTCATTGGGCTGAATGTCTTTAGTCTACAGCGCATGCGCTGTTCTGTAGGGATCCGGTCGAATGACAACTAACCATTGACGACCTATACCGAACTGCGCCAGCTCCTTGGCTTTTATAAGCACATTCGCTCGCTTTGGCAATCTATCATCGAGAATTATGTTTGTATCTTGGAGAGGTAAGGTCAGTCGCTCAATGTGAGCCCTCTTTGGGGGGAGCGTGGTTCGTTAGTCTATTTGGCGATCGTAACGTTTGGCTATACGAAATCGTTTTGAAGCTAATACATAGCATTGAAATCTAGGGAGTTATTGCTTGTTCCACCGGTGCTAATAGAGTCAGCCAATAACTGATTGATTTCCTTGGCCATTGGGTTGAATGTCTTCAGTCTACAGCGCATGCGCTGTTCTGTAGGGATCGTCGATAGACAACAAACCATTGACGACCTCTACCGAACTGCGCAAGCTCCTTGGCTCTTATAAACATATTCGCTCGCTTTGGGGATCTATCATCGAGATTTTATGTTTGTATATCTTGGAGAGGTAAGGTCAGTCTCAGGTGACTTAAGGCCTGGGACACCAATTTCAGTAGTGTAATTTAGCCATACTTTTAACCACTGTATCTCTGCAATGATACATGATATGGACACCAAACCTTCACCAAGGGATAAAACAACTCTTCCTCACAACGGCAAGATTAATTTCGGCCACGCTCATTAATTAGTTTTGTGCTTATGACGTCATTACTAATGGCTCTTCGGAAGAATAAATGGCAAAAGGTTGCGGTCAAGATCGACTTGGATGACCATCTCTGTAGCTTCCTTATACCGAACTACTAGGTTCACATTTGGCAAGCCGATTTGTTGACATACTAAACGACAATGCCACGAAATGTAAGAAACAAGGGGGTCATGCGATCATACTTACTTTAATATCCCCTGTCTCGAACAATTCTTCTTCATGCCAAATAGAATCCTAGCTTGAAATAACGAATATTGGCTTCGTATACAAGTGATATGCTCACAGCTAGGCGTTTTCATCGCCACCTCAGCTACTTGCTATGTTTGTACAGCTACTATATGGCCACGGTCGCGATCACATAACTTTATGTACAGAGTTAAATGGCGTGCACGTGATCACACTTTGACCTCTATGTACCCAGGCCTTAACCTACCTGAGGTCGCTCAATGTGAGCCCTTTTTTGGGAGGGGGGGGCGGTGTTTCGTCAGGCTATTTAGCGGTCGTAACGTTTTGGCTATTCGACGAAGCTCAAACGACATTCAAAATCTAGGGAATGGCCAAAGCCCGTTGCACCTCTGCTAATATAGTCAGAGAACTTGCTGAGTTTTTTCCCTGATCTTTGGGTATTTTCAGTCTACAAAGCATGCGCTGTTCTGTAGGGATCATCGATGGATAACTAACCATTGACGACCTCTACCGAACTGCGCAAGTTCCTTACACATTAAAATCCATTTTCGCTCGCGTTGGCCGTCTATCATCGAGAATTATGGTTGTATTTTGGAGAGGTAAGGACAGTCGCTCAATGTGAGCCCTTTTGGGGGAGGGTTGTTCGTTAGCTTATTTAGCGATGGTTTCGTTTTAGCTATTCGATTAAGTTCAGACAACATGTAAAATCTAGGGAATGGCCCGCTGCACCTCCGCTAATATAGTCAGCTAACACTCTGATTGATATTCCTGATCTTTGGGCTAAATATCTTCAGTTTACAGCACATGAGCTGTTCTGTATGGATCGTCGGTGGATAACTAACCATTGACACCCTATAACGAACTGCGTGTG
>OZ219953.1:0-166415 GCA_964291365.2 Stappiaceae bacterium | reverse complement strand
AAGTGTGTGTTTTGTGCAACTGTATTCATGTACATGTGTGTACACGTTTGTGTATGCACATGTGTGTACATGTGTGTTTTGTACCTCTATGCATGTGAATGTGTATATATATGTGGTGTACAATTGGTGTGTACATGTGTGTACCTTTATGTATGTGAATGTGTGTACATGTGTATGTTTGTACCTCTATGTGTGTGAATGTATGTATGTGTGTACATATGTTTGTACCTTAATGTGCGTGAATGTGTGTATGTGTACATGTGTGTGTTTTTACATTTATGTGTGTTAATGTATGTGTGTACATGTATGTGTACCTTTATGTGTGAACGTATGTATACGTGTCATGTGTGTGTTTGTACCTTTGTGAATGTGTATGTGTGTACATGTGTGTGTACTTTTATGTGTGTGAATGTGTGTATGTGTGTACATGTGTACCTTTATGTGCGTAAATGTGTGTACATGTGTATATGCGTTTGTACTTTTGTGTGTGAATGTGTGTATGTGTGTACATGTGTGTGTTTGTACCTTTATGTTTGTGAATATGTGTATGTGTGTACATGTGTGTGTGTTTGTACCTTTATGTTTGTGAATGTGTGTGTGTACATGTGTGTTTGTACCTTTATGTGTGTGAATGGGTGTACGTGTGTACATGTGTATGTTTGTACCATTTTGTGTGAATGTGTGTGTGTACATGTGTGTTTGTACTTTTATGTGAGTGAATGTGTGTAAATGTGTACGTGTGTGTGTTTGCACCTTTATGTCTGTGAATGTGTGTATGTGTGTACATGTGTGTTTGTCCCTCTGTGTGAGAATGTATGTATGTGTGTACATATATGTGTTTGAACTTTTATGTGTGTGAATGTGTGTACATGTATGTGTTTGCACCTTCATGTGTGTGAATATGTGCATATGTGTGTTTGTACCTTTATTGGTGTGTGAATGTATGTGTACAAGTGTGTATTTGTGTGTGTGAATATGTGTATGTGTATGTATGTGTCTTTATACTTATACATGAGTGTGTGTTTGTCCCTGTGTGTAACTGTATGCAAGCACATGTGTGTGCGTGTGTACGTGTCTGTATGTGTGTGTACACGTTTGTGTAAGCATGCGTGTGTACATGTGTATTTCTAGTTTATGCATGTGAATGTGTGTGTACATGCATGTGTTTGTACCCTTATGTGTGTGAAAGTGTGTACATGTGTATATCTATATATGTATGTGGTGTATAATTCTTGTGTGTACATGTGTGCGTACCTTAATGTGTGTGAATGTGTGTATGTGTACATGTGTGTTTTTACATTTATGGGTGTGAATGTGTGTATGTGTGTACATATGTGTGTACCTTTATGTGTGAATGTGTGTACATGTGTGTGTCTGTACCTTTATGTCTGTGAATGTGTGTATGTATACATGTGTGTGTACCTTTATGTGTGTGAATGTGTGTATGTGTGTTCATGTGTGTTGTATCTTTATGTGTGTGAACGTGTGCATGTGTGTGCATGTGTGTTTGTTCCTTTATGTGTAAATGTGTGTATGTATGCACATGTGTGTTTTTACCTTTATTTGTGTAAATGTGTGTGTGTTTGTATCTTTGTAGTGAATGAATGTATGTACATGTGTGTGTTTGCACATTTATGTGTGTTAATATGTAAGTGTACATGTGTTTGTACCTTTGTGTGAGTGAATGTGTGTATGTGTGTACATGTGTTTGTCCCTTAATGTGTGAGAATGTGTATGTGTGTACATGTATGTGTTTGTACCTTTATTTGTGTGAATGTGCGTGCATGCATGTGGTTGTCCCTTTATGTGTGTGAATGTGTGTACATGGTATGCTTATACATTTATGTGTGTGAATGTGTGTATCTGTGTACATGTATGTGTTTGTACCTTTATGTGTTTGAATGTGTGTATGTATGTACATCTTTATTTGTGTAAATGTGTGTATGTGTCCGTGTGTGAATGTATGTGTGTACGTGTGTGCTTGCATCTTTATGTGTATGAATGTGTATCATGTGTGTGTTTGTACCTTTTTGTGAGTGAATGTGTGTGTGTACATGTGGGTGTTTGCATATGTGACCTTCCATGACAAAACCAAGCATAATACGCTGACAACCGATTTTGAGTTAAGGCCACCATTACCAACTACAACCTTTGAACTGCTGCTCCTGCAAATTTGAAGTCTCTAGCCCGTATAGTCATGTAGATATGAGCCAAAATGTACCCAGATCGCCCGTACTATAGTTTTGCAGAAAGTGCAACGAAACATTGCTACGTACATTGCACGCGGAAGTCCGTATACTCGCCGTTTATTAAAAATCCGTGGCCCCGCCCACAAAGTCAACGAGCTAGATGGCTCCAAAACGCTCGAACGAGAGCAGCACTCGCCGTTTCGATGGAAAAGAACGAGAAGACAAGCGTTTCTAAGGCTTGTTTGTACACAAAATCGAAGAAGAAAAGTGGCTGGCGACTTTTTTATTCGCAGCTGCCACGGTTGCCTACAGCAACGAGTCCGTGCCATGAACGCTCTATGTAGCTACACGGCTGACTTCTTCGAGCCATAACTCGGTAAATATAGCGTTCTAGAAGCTACGAAGCAGATTTTCGTGTAGAGGAATGATTCCTCTATCGATCTATGCCAAAAAGTGAAATTCGATAATTATCAGCCCAAGCGATTATTATGGCCTGTATCTCAGATTGATGTCCAGCGCATTATGCTTGGTTTTCTCGTGGAGGGTCACATATGTTTGTACCTTTGTGTGAATGTCTCTATGTATGTATATGTGTGTTTTTACCATTATTTGTGTAAATGTGTCTTTATATCTATGTATGTGAATGTATGTGTGTACATGTGTGTGTTTGCATCTTTTTATGTGTGTGAATGTGTATGTGTGTACATGTGTGTGTTTGTACCTTTATGCGAGTGAATGTGTGTATGTGTGTATATGTGAGTGATTGTATCTTTATGTGTGTGAATGTAGGTGTGTACATGTATGTGTTTATACCTTTATGTGTGTGAATGTGTGTACATGTGTATGTGTGTATGTGTGTACATATATGTGACCGGATCTGAGAAAATCCGCCATATTGCCCATTCTATGAAATTTTATTTAGCTGTATTATTGAAAACCTCTACCATAGAGCTAACCTACCTCCAAGCCTGAGACCGATCGCGCGCTTCGCTTTGGAGCTAGAGCGCTTTTTTCACGATCGCGATACAAGCATAGAAAACGAGAAATTACGGTTTGAAGGCGTTGCTATGTACGCGTATGGCGTTTCTGTATACTACGCGTGAACCGGAAATCAATTAAATGGACCTGGGCGGAGCTGTTTGAAATGAACGCTAATGTCAAGCTAGTCTCGAACTTCGTCGTCGATAACGAGAGCCGCTTCTTCTTCGATGCCCAAGAAGCTTAAAAGGTGAGTGAACGTACAGTAGTTCGACGAATCTAGCTGTATCCAGACAGCCCGCGAGCGGGAATTCTAATTAACGCCCTTAGCAACGGGCTCCGTGTACGGCAGCTGTACAGACTAGGTAGGTCGAAATGTAGGCTTATTTTGCCTTGGTAACTTACGCTTACCCTCCGTAGGTGACGGCAAAGGATAATAGAGAGGTTTTCTGACATAAATATGACAAAAACTGGACCTTGACATTTTTTTTACCTGTGGTACTAAAAACGCGCATTGCGCCATGTGCGCGTTTGGTCAATATGCCGGATTTTCTCAGATCCGGTCACATATGTGTTTGTAACTTTAAGTGTGTGAATGTGTGCATATATGTACATTTTACCTGTATTTATGTAAATGTGTGTATCTTTGTGTGTGCGTACATGTGTGTGTTTGCACATTTATGTGTGAATGTGTATGTTTGTACATGCGTGCTTGTGACTATGTGAGTGAATGTGTGTACATACATGTGTATTTACCTTTGTGTGTGAATGTGTGTACATGTGTACATTTGTATCTTTGTGTGAATTTGTGTGTACATGTATGTGTTTGTACCTTTGTGTGTGATGTGTATGCGTGTTTTCACCTTTATTTGTGTAAACGTATGTTTGTGTGTGAATGTATGTGTGTACATGTGTGTGTACCTTTATGTGAGTTCATGTGTGTACATGTGTGTGTTTGTACCCTTATGTTTGTGAATGTGTGTATGTGTGTACATGTATGTTTGTCCCTTTATATGTGTGTATGTGTGTACATGTGTGTGTATATACCTTTATGTGTGTGATTATGTGTATGTTTGTACATGTGTACCTTTATGCGTGTGAAAGGGTGTATGTGTACATGTGCATATTTGTACCTTTATGTCTGTGAATGTACATATGTACCTTCATGTATGTGAATGCATGTATGTGTGTATATGTGTATATTTGTACCCTGTGTATCTCTGTGCGTACATGTGAGTTTGTACTTATCTATACATCTGGGTGTTTTTTCCTGTATGTACAAGTATGCTTATATTTATATATGTGACCGGATTTGCGAAAACCCTGCATGTCGCGAAAACGCGCAAGTCGCGCAATGCGCGTTTTTAGTACCTCGGGTCGAAAATTGTCAAAGTCCAGTTTTTGTCATATTCATGTCAAAGAACCATTCTACTAACTATTGCCGTAGCCTACGGAGGGTAAACATAAGTTACCAAGGCGAAATAAGCCTTTACTTACAGGCCCCTCGATCTACCCAGTCAGTGCACCTGCCGTACACGGAGCCCGTTGCAAAGGGCGTTAATTGGAATTCCCGCTCGCGGGCTATCCTAGATACAGCTAGATTCGTCGAATCACTAAACGTTGACTCACCTCTTTAGCTTCTTAGGCATCGAAGAAGAAGCGGCTCTCGTTATCGACGACAAAGTTAGAGCCTAGCTTGACCTTTGGCGTTCATTTCGAATTGCTCCGCCCAAGTCCATTTAATTGACTTCCGGTACACGCGTAGTATACGGGGACGCTATACGCGTACATAGCAACGCCTTTAGGCCGTAATTTCTCGTTTTTTTGTGGGTGTGGCGCGATCGCAAACAAAGCGCTCTAGCTCCTACGCGAAGCGCGCGATCGGTCTGAAACTTGGAGGCAGGTTAGCTCTAGGGTAGAGCTTATCAAATATACAGCTAACTAAAATTTCATAAAATTCGCTACATGGCGGTTTTTTTCCCAGATATGGTCACATATACATGTATGTGGTGTATATTTGTACATAGTGTACATGTGTGTGTTTGTACCTTTATGTGTGCGTATGTGTTTGTGCAAATCTGAATGTGTGTGCACACGCTTGTATAAGTGCTTATACTCATGTATAATTGTGACCAGATCTGAGAAAATCCGCCATATTTCCCATTCTATGAAATTTTAGTTAGCTGTATTTTTGAAAAGTTAACTACCTCCAAGTCTGAGACAGAGCGCTCACTTCACTTTGGAGCTAGAGCGCTTTGTTCCTGATCTCGCTACAAGCATAAAAACGAGAAATTACGGTCTGAAGACGTTGCTCTTTATGCGTATAGGGTTTCCGTATACTACGCGTTAATTGTAAATCAATTAGATGGACCTGGGCGGATTGTTCGAAACCAACGCTACGGTCAAGTTAGTCTCGAACTTAGTTGCCCATAACGAGAGCCGCTTCTTTTTCGATGCCTAAGAAGCATAAAGGGTGAGTGAACGTACAGTACTTCGACGAATCTAGCTGTATCCAGAGAGCTGGCGATCGGGAATTCTAAATAACTCCCTTAGCAACGGGCTCGGTGTACGGCAGCCGTACACTACGTGGGTAGAAATGAAGGCCTTGGTAACTTACGTTTACCCTCCGTAGGTGACGGCAAAGGATAATAGATTTTTGGCATAAATATGACAAAAACTGGACTTTGACATTGTTTTACCTGTGGTACTAAGAACGCGTATTGTGCCATATGCGCACAATACGCCGGGTATTCTCACATCCGGTGTCACAGCGAATTTGTTCCGCCGGAATTTATTCGCTAGCGGATCTGTTCCGGATTTCCAGAAAATCAGCAAATTTGTTCCGGATGGGCAACGGTCGATGTTTCTTTGACACAGGTGCAACCAGAGTCAAAGTACATGTTCCATTTTAATAATTATTGGAGCTTCTCTGGTGGCCTCAGGAGTGGCATAACCACTTCATACGTCTCTGCACTGGCGCAGAGTGACATGCGCACATCATGGATTTGGTGTGGATGTGCCTTTATGCATGTCCAAGCGATTGTCCACAGAAGGCTACAACGAATCATTGATATTATAGTACACAAAAATTTGAAGACGGTGAAGTATTTGTTCGCTTCCTTTCTTCAAGCTACTCTGTAATCTCTATAAGCCTTGACCTTCATGTGTCTTGAATGGGCATGGTTCACTTTTCTTTACTTTTACATTTGTTAAACTTTATCTTAGGTCAGCCCATCTTCATACCCATGCATAGTAATGATTTTTAAAGCGAGTGATATCAAACTGAGAAGTGTAATAGCACATTTTACTAGGCGGAACATTTGCGCCGGCCGGAATATTTACGCGGTCGCGTAGATTATCCGGGCGGAATATGTACGCTAGCGTATTCTTTCCGGTGGAATGTATCCGCCAGCGAATTTATTCCGCCGGAACTTTGGCACGGCGGAACAAATCCGCTATGACTCCGGTAACAATTGACGATTCATTTGCAGGATATTGTCTGTCGTTGATAGTACTGATTTACAGTGATAGTGTATATTTTCAAAAATTTCGAGTATTTCACTACATGGCCGCAAGAATTTTCACTTGTAAAATTTCAGTTACGGAATGGCGTCGCCAAAAGCTTTACCACATGTTTCTGAGCAGAAATAATCTGGAGTTGTATTTATTTTTGTGCCCATGCTGTGAAATCCGTCAAACCTTTCGTACACAAAAATATTCACTATCACTGTTAACCAGTAATATTAGTAATGCTCAGGACAGGGACAAGCGCCATGTTCATGATGCTAGGATTTTTGCTAATTCAACTCTATTTAAAGAAGCAAGTAATGGATCTATATTGCAAGGGGATACTATGGGTATCAATGGCTGTGACATTCCCATTTTCATTGTAGGGGACTCTGCATACCCATTGATGACTTGGCTAATGAAACCGTTTGCTATAATACTCAATTGACAAGCTCACAGAAAATCTTCAACTACAAACTATCACGAGCTCGTATTGTAGTTGAAAATGCTTTTGGAAGATTAAAGGCCAGATGGAGACGGCTGCTGAAGCGCAATGACATGAGTCTGTCAAACATCCCAACAGTTGTTGTAGCTTGCTGTATTCTTCACAATGTATGTGAAGTTCATGGTGAACGGTTTAATGATCAGTGGTTAGAATCTCTTTCTGAACTACCTCAACCACCAACTGCTAGCCATCGGGATGACACTGCCACAGATGCTCCCAAAGAAATAAGAGATGCTTTGGTTCATTATTTTTCTCATTGAATGCAGTGGTGACGTCTCTGGCTACCATGTACCAGTATTTCCACTACTGTAACAATGTGAAGATCAATGCAGCGCAGTGTGCATGCATAGACAAAATTATCCGATAACTGTAAATTATATGTAAATAGACATCCACACCACATACATGCACATGTTTATTGTTTACAGATGATAATAATTATGATAATAAAGTTTGTGCATGCGTAGCACATGTCCTTTCACTGCAACGTGCATATGTACATGTTCAACGATACTATTATGCACACATTCACTTCACACATTTGGTGGGTTGTCTTCAAAGGTGTACATGTTACTATAAAATTGCATTGCTGAAGTATCATAGGATGCTTGACTCTGATCACTGCTTGCTCCAGAAACTTGTTCACCCATCATGATTGAAAATAGCTTAAGTTGAAATTCTCTCTGCTCTCTTTTCTGCCTCTCTTCCCTTTCATTCATTCTTTCCTCCATTTTCATCCTTTTCTCTTCCAAGTCAAGATACATTCTATCACTAGATTCTTGAGCCTTCAACAGTCTATCTACTAATGGACCCATCATTTTCTCGATTTTATCTTCACTCAGTGGACGCTTTCGGTTTCCTTTCTTCTCTTCTGGGATGGGTGTAGCTGATCGACTCTTAACTGGTGTATTGGAGAGCTTAGATCCAGATTGAGGCTCAGTTTCTAGTACATCAAGTGATGTAGAACCATCAGAACTTTCCTTTCCAGCATGTTCCTCTTCAGTATGATCAACCACCTGCACTGACACCGCTGCAGCTGCCACATCGTTATCATCTAGGCTGTCGATCACTACAGGAGGTTTAGTTGATGGTTTGTCACCTATCACAGCATCCAAAGCATCAAGAAATCTCCAGTTGTTTCGTCCAGTTCCTGTCTTATAGTGGCCATCTTTCACCTTTCTGTACTCGCTCTTTAGCTTTTTCACTTTTTCTCGGCATTGATCAGCGGTTCTCTGATAACCAGCATCGCTTAGATCACGGGCGATTTTCTCATAGATTTCTTTATTCCTTCTACATCCCTCTAGTTGGGCTTGAATTGTGTCTTCGCCCCAGATTTCAATGAGTTTGAAGGTCTCAGAATCGCTCCAAGTCGCCATGTTCGTGTTCGCGCCCGAATGGACCCGTGTCGATCCGTGCCAGCCTGGTTGATTTAACAAGGCCACCAAAGCACGGTTCGGTACGGAGTCGCCACGTTCACACGTCAATCGGAGTTTCAGCGTTCGGTGCTGGCAGCGTGCCGACCGTGCCAGACTGTAAGTGTGAACGTAGTATTAGATCTACACTTTTACGCATGTTAGAAAAACTCCATATGAATATTTACCTCCTACCACATTAATCCGGCGTGACCGTTTAACCACTGGCACTAGGCTCGAGGCACGAGAAAAGTCGTGAACGTGTGTTAATGCGGGGTGTATCACACTTTCTTGGTTGGCAATAATATACAGACACCTATGGGGATAAACGCAATATCGATGTTTTTCGAGCGCTAGGAAGCGGCTATCAATAGGAAAGTCCACTTGCAGAGACTTTCCCTAACGGGTTCCTCGTGGCTACCATGACAGAACTATAGCGAGGAGTAGGTGTGACTCGAACCTTCGACGCTGGCGCTAACGAGGAAAACGTTCACGAAGGAATTAATTACCACGCCCACATTCACGTTAGAAAGCGTGACCGATCTTGTACATGCACTAATATAGCATAAAAGCCAAAATACTGAGGACAATTACCCCGGCTAGCATCATGGTATGGCATTCATAAGAATTTGTACATCCTAATCTATAATAATGCCCTTTGGCTTTTGTAAAGCCGATTTAGTTCAAGCGCTATTAGCCTAAATTGTGAATATTTTTCCTGCCATCCATCCAAATACAAAAGCTTACCTGACGGCCGACTTGTTGAAAATACCAAAGGACAGATTACTTCAGGTAGTCACGGTATCAGGGCTTCTTTGTCCTCCGTTCTATACAGAGATGTGTGTGGCACGGGTCAAATGACCAGGCAGGTGGCTGACCGAGCAGACTGCTGAATCAAGTCCTGACACTTTCAAAAGTCATCAAACCCATTTTGCGACATTGAGAGTATTGCTATATTGTAGGCATGGCTTCAAGTGACTTCTGAAAGTTTCAGGACTTGATACTATTGTGGAGTGCTTTTGAGGCAATATCGACCTTTAACCCTCTACGTGATGTAACCCTACGACCGTGGAGAAGCCGTAAAAATGCCAGCACTGTGCCAGGATGTTCTACAAAAACGTGAAAAAATCGCTACATTCTCATTGGGCAGTTGGGCTAGTAAGGAGTCGCCCTCTCGATCGTAATACAGCAGCAGAATGCAGTGTATCAACAATTTCATTTCATTGTGTGCGCTAAGTAACGTACACATTGAAAAGGAAACTTCTTAGTAAAGTGTACATCAATAGCGCACTCTAGAAAGGGCAATTCCCTACTAGTAGGGTCTGCGTTGCAGCACAGACAGCGCACTATCCTCTATTTAATGTGCGTATGCTGCAATGAAATCCGTTGAATCATAGATAATAGAGAGAGGGATTGAAAACGCGCATATATCTCTATAGTGACGTCACGGAACATGCTCGTCACGGCACGCCCCCTTTGCAAGTCAGTATCGTACAGTATAGTACAAGCTCCTATGGCCTTGTACAGCCTAGTATTCAACAGTAACCCGACTAAAAACAAGTGTAGTGCTGTCGGAACAAGGGATCAAGCAATGAAAAGAGTGATTTGATGGTAGTCGCGCCTGCTCTTGTACACGCTTGAAATTCTTTTGTGTACTTTTCCTTCACAAACGGTGATCGATTCAGAAGAAAAGTCGATGGGACCTTGTTCACAGTCGAATACAGAGTGCAACTGAAGCATTCGCGAGCTCTGTTGATGTGGTATGTTCCCCAGCGAGCGTTTTAAACTCTGGAGTCTACCCAGGCTCACAACAGATCTGGGCTTAGTGTGTTCATTTTGAAAAGAAAGGCCTTACCTGAAGGCGATGTTTGTATTCTCTATGTGACGATAGTTCATGCCAGGCCTTGAAAGAATCTATTCACCATGTACAGGTCTCGTAAAAAGTACACAAAGCCAATCTGTGAGTGGTAGCTACAAAACCGTTCTGAAAACAGCCTAATTTTTTTTGGATTTTGGGTTTAGATCTCTGGTAGGTTGGTTAGAAAGGTGATACGCATACATGGTGCCCTTGCCAAGGCCCGAAAAGGCTGCCTTGATGTGGTTTTATGCCACTCGTGAACTTAGATGAAGTCACGTGACCGCGACGAGCATATATCTACAGGGTATACGCGCGTTTCCAATCCCTCCTTCCTCTCTATTATCTATGGTTGAATTTCCCTTTCTAGTTTGCGCTGTTGATGTATACTTTACTACGAAGTAAGAAGTTTCCTTATCGATGAAATAATAAGGAAATTGGTCGGTACACTGCTTTCTGCTGTTTTATTAATTGCCATAGCGTAGCACACAATCGAGAGAGAGAGACTCCTTACTAGTAGACTCTAAGTATACACTGTAGCATACCAGTAGCGCAGTTAAACTTAAAGTCGGTTCACACACCGCGTCGATGCTTGTCGCAACAAAAAGCTAGAAGAGACTGATTCAACCGTTGATTGAGCTTCATTCGAATCCTCGTGAATGCGTGCGTGTAAGCCTAGAACGTGAGAGATACTTCATTCACTTCGTTCGCCACTTAAAGCCACCGAAAACGTAGCGTAAGTTTACGTCACAAATTGTGCTGGCCTTGCCCTTGCGTCAGCCTCGTCCTCAGGCCGTTCAGAGCTTTTCAATGGTGCACGCTGAAAAGCGGGAATGCCTGGTACTGTCGATTGCAGTTCACTTGGAACATCAGTGAATGCTTGCCTGTGAGCGTAGCCTTGCCCTCGTGTGAGTGTAAAACTAACGTATGGGTTGGAATGCCATGCAATCATTGGGCAAGCAGTTGGCTTACGCATCGTTTTCCGTGGTTTTACGTGGCGAATGAAGTGTCGCGTTTGTTCAACGCTCACACGAACGCATTCACGGGCGTTCGAGGTAAAGCGCAATCGACAGTACAAGTGTAGCGCAATTTATTGTACAAGTCACGTGCATGGCGTAACGCGTGGTGAGACCTTCCAGTGTGTCGAAAGTCACGAAGATTTTGAGGGCTCTTGTCGCCAACGATCGAGAGGTATGGTTCAAACGCTAGATACAGAGTGTAGTACGATCCATAAAGACCATAACGAGTGAAACTTGTTAAGATAGCGTGTGGCTAGCAAAGACTGGCTTTTCGAAGGAACCATCAGACCGTTTGTCTTCGCGTCATCGTGAGCCAAAGTCGTGGTTTCTGCTGCCAGGCCTCCCACTTTTCAGTATGCAACATTGAAAAGCTGGGAAGGGCCTAGGTACGAGGCTGCTAGGGTTATCACATGAAAATTTAAAGCTGAAGCATTTCCCCAGGTATTCCTTCCATACGTCAGTCTACATGTAAGCAATTTAGGGCGCTAGAAGTTTTCTCGTCCACATTATATGGCGGTAGTTATACAGGCCTGTATTATCGCACGCAAATCGACAAAACAATGGGGTAAATCGCGTAATGAATGCCCAATGGGAATGTAGCGATTTTTGTTGATGTTTTTCACGTTTCTGAAGAACATCGCGGCACAAAAAGGTGTGTGTAAGCTTTTTTACGGCTTCTTCACGGCCCGTATAGTCACATTACGTAGAGGTCAAAGGTCAAAATTGCCAATGTTGGATCAAAAGCACTCCACGATAAAAGTAACGTGGCAATAGAATCAAGTTATGAAACTTTTAGAAGTCACTTGAAACCATGCCTCCAATATAGCATACTCTCAATATCGCGAAGGTTTGGTTTCAAGTGATTTTTGAAAGAATCAGAACTTGAATCTACCCCTACATTACTTCTATCATGGAGTGCTTTCGATCAAGCGTTGGACCGACTTCGATCTTTGACAAAGAATAAGTGGGCGTGGCCAATGTATGGATGGTAACTTACAGCCACAAGAACCTTACTAAGCCACAGTAATAATATGTAGAATTTATGTAAATAAGAACGTAGGCCTACAGGAGGTTGAAAGCATCGAAAAATAGTTTAAACTACGTTGTTTCAGCAGTCTGCTTGGTCAGCCACCTGCCTGGTCATTTTGACCCGTGCCACACCCATCTCTGTATAGAACGGAGGACAAAAAAAGCCCTGCATGATGCCGTGACTACCTGAAGTAATCTATCCTTTGGTATTTTCAACAAGTCGGCCGTCAGGTAAGCTTTTTTATTTGGGTGGGTGGCAGAAAAAATCACGATTTAGGCTGATAGGCCCAGATAAAAAACTTTTTTCTACCGATAATTCATTTCTTCAATGCTGGCAAACATGCCCTATAATTCTTTCAAATGTACCTATAATTATCATTTCTTGCTCCTCAAATTTCATGTAATCAATAATGAATTTAGTGCATACGAAGTGAATGTCAGTAACTGTTATACTGCAGCATAACTGAAGCTTCAATGTAGTCTTCAAGTGCACTTTCTTGACTCGACTTAAATGAATTGGCTAGTAACAAATCCCACATCCACATTCCATATTACCACAAGTTGACAGAACAGCAGTTTGGTGCAGCCCAATATCTGGCTACCAGCAGACCAATAGCTATACTATAAGTTGCTTATAATTCTCAAGTATTGCTCATTGCTTCTAGGTACCTATAATGCTCAAAAAAATGCCAGCATTATTTATCTGGGCCTACTGTTAGCGCTTGAACTAAATCAGCTTTACAAAAGCCAAAGAGCTGTACAAATTCTTATGAATGCATTACCATGATGTCAACAAGGATAATTACCCTCAGTCTTTTGGCTTTTATGCTATATTAGTGGATCGGCAACGCTCTCTAACGTGTTTGTGAGAGGGGTAATTGGAATGCGCATATTGAATTCCGGCGTGACCGTTTTCCTCGTTAGCGCCAAGGTCGAAGGTGCGAGTCACACCTACTCGCACCTCTCCCAGAGTAATGATTGGCAAAAGCCTATTGCGCATATATGGGAGAACGAGCCTATACAGCGGACAGCATACTCGCTAATAGTTCTCACAGGAAAATGACTCCATATGGACGGATTTACTCCGTCTACCGTATTGATGAAAGAAGCGGGCGCTACACTGCCTGGAGACGGCGTACCTGTAACACGGACTCTGTCAGTATTCCGTGTACGATATGCACGGTACATGCGGACTCCGTTGCTTGCAACATGCTTACACAGTTACAACATTCGGTATCCGTCCTCTCGGCTTGCGCTACACGGACGCAGTATAGAGCAGCGCGCCAGACTCTACCCTATAGCCCAGACCAGGCCGGCCGGGCCGCGGGCCCGCGCCCTGGATATTGAATCGCGAATACATATAGAGTAGGGTAGGGTATTTCCGCACGGAGGCAGTTACTGGCCGCCTCGCACATAATTGCGTTTATATGGCCAACGGTATTACGTAATCCTTCACCACTTGCCACGAGGTAGGGGCCATGTAAGTACTAGCTGCATCTCATTTCTTGTGATGTGTATCCACACAGAAGCTGCACAACACTGCTCTAAACAGTTGCAACTTTTTCTCATTTTGGTCCAGAAGCTGGTTTTTTATGGTAGCTAAGATTTTTCATGATTTGTAAATTACACAACGGCATCAATTTTTTATGATTTATTTTTTCATTTGGTATGCGTATACTAGAATGTATGGAGAATTTTTAGAATTTTTTGACCGTATTATAAGCATAAACCAATTTTTTTTTTTTTTTTTTTTGTAAAGAGCTTTCAGAGGTAGTTTCTGGACAATGCATATATTGCATTACTTTATGTGTTCACGTTGTATTTCACAATTTTTGGATGAATATTCAAATCTAAGGCAGAATGTAAGAAGGATGTTCATGATGCATTTGATGCCATTTACGTGTCATATATTGATAACCGCAGCCGCGATTTTTTAATGTAATTTTTCACCTTCGTCCGGTAATGGTCGACATTGTCCGCTCTCTACCTCCGGAACTAGCGGTACTTTGTGCGCACGCCCTGCATGAACGAAGGTGGGTGGGGCCACGGTTAAGGGCTCGTTTAGTAGGTGGTGCTTGGGCCTATCTGTGGTTGCATACTCGCGATCTAGTGCTGCTCGTTTGTCTGTGATATAACGCTGTCTTTCCTTAGAACTGAGCTTTTCTTTTGCGCCCATGCTGATTTCCGCGAAAATCTTCATACTCAAAAGTATTCACTATCACTGTGAACCAGTAATATCAGCAATGCTCAGGTGCATTAAGGGCCGGGACAAGCACTTTAGATCTACACTTGTGAGCATGTCAGAGATATAAAGCAAACTCCATATGAATGTTTACCTCCTACCATATTGTAGATAATTCTGGCATGACCATTGGCACTAGGCTCGAGGCGCAAGAAAGCTCTCGAACGTGTGTTAACGCGGGGTGTATCACACTTTCTTGGTTGGCAAGAATAAACTGTCGTCTATGGGAATAAACGCAATATCGATGCTTTTCGAGCGCTACGAAGCGGCTATCAGCAGGAAAGTCCACATGCAGTGAACTTCCCTAGTTGGTTCCTCATAGCTACCATGACAGAATTATAGCGAGTATGCTGTCCGCCGTATAGGCCACCGAAGCCGTTCTCCTATATAGATAATTCCGGCGTGTCCGTTTGGCCCATTGGCACTAAGTTCGAAGCGCGAGAAAAAAGCGAACATGTGTTAGCGCGGGGTGTATAGCACTTCCTTAGGGCCTAGGGGTGGGAAGAGCCCGAGGCTATGAAACGTTACCAGTTTGCCTGAAGCCTCCACTGGTACGGTACGGTGCTGTTGTTGTCGTTCTAGCCGTATCCTGATTTCCCCACAAGCTAATCTTTGATCCATAAATGTGACACCACGAGGGAAATATTACAAAAATGTACTAAATTAGAGCATGCTGTCGCAGTTGTTTCTGAGCGCAAAATTTCAGCACAAAAGATTGCATGCGACTCCGAACAGAGTCTATAAAGCGGTGCGCGGATGACGGACGTACCAAACATACATACATACATACACCATATTATTGCAGGCATTGCTGTACAGTTTATGTGGGGCTCGCTCAGGCTCGCCCCAATAAATCAATAGCTTCAATCACCATGTTGAAGCTGTTGATTGTTGAAGCTGTTGATTGTTGTTGGTGTTGATGCTAAATCCGTTGTTGTTGAAGCTGTTGATTGTTGTTGATGTTGTTAAATCTGTTGTTGAATCTGTTGTTGAAGCTGTTAATTATTGATTATGATTGTTGAAGTTGTTGAATCTGTTGATCTTGTTAGTATAGTCTAAGCTGTTGATTGTTGGTTATAATTGTTGAAGCTGTTGAATCTGTTGATCACCATGTTGAAGCTGTTAATAATATTGTTCTTGATGTTGTTGAATCTGTTACTATTGATTGTTGTTGAATCTGTTGTTGAACATGTTGATTGTTGAAGCTGTTGAATCGGATTGTGCTGAATCTGCTATTGAGGCTGTTGATTGTTGAAGCTGTTGAATCTTGTTTAGTCAATTGATCACCATGTTGAAGTTGTTGAATGTTGTTGATGTTGAATCTGTGTTGTTGAAGCTGTTGATTGTTATGATTGTTGAAGCTGTTGAATCTGTTGATCACCATGTTGAAGCTGTTAATAATATTGTTCTTGATGTTGAATCTGTTACTATTGATTGTTGTTGAATCTGTTGTTGAACATGTTGATTGTTGAAGCTGTTGAATCGGATTGTGCTGAATCTGCTATTGAGGCTGTTGATTGTTGAAGCTATTGAATCTGTTGTTTAGTCAATTGATCACCATGTTGAAGTTGTTGAATGTTGTTGAAGTTGTTGAATCTGTGTTGTTGAAGCTGTTGATTGTTGGTTATGATTGTTGAAGCTGTTGAATCTGTTGTTGAAGCTGTTGATTGTTGTTGGTGTTGATGTTAAATCAGTTGTTATTGAAGCTGTTGATTGTTGTTGAATCTGTTGTTGAAGTTGTTGATTGTTGATCATGGTTGTTAAAGCTGTTGAATCTGTAGTTGAATCTGCTGTTGAATCAGTTGTTCTTGTTAGTATAGTTGAAGCTGTTGATTGTCGGTTAAGATTGTTGAGGCTGTTGAATCTGTTGATCACCAAGTGGAAGCTGTTAATTTTGATGTTATTAAATCTGTTGCTATTGACAATTGTTGAATCCGTTGTTGAAGCTGTAGATTGTTGAAGCTGTTAAATCTGAAGTTGTTGAATCTGTTGTTGAAGCTGTTGAATCTGTTGTTTAAACGGTTGATCACCTTGTTGAAGTTGTTGATGTTGTTTAATCTGGTGTTGAAGCCGTTGATTGTTGGATAGATTGGTGAGGCTGTTGAATCTGTTAATCTTGTTAGCATAGTTGAAGCTGTTGATTGTTACCGTAAATGTTCGAATTATAGCGGCACCCTAATATAAGCGCCACTTGGAGGTTAACGACGATTGTTGCACTCTATTTATAGCGCCAACTGCAGTCACAAAGCGGCGCTTACTAAATAGAAAACGCTGTGCTTTTGTATGTAGTGTCCTATTCACTAAGCACCACCCTAATTTAAGCGCCACTATCGACTTTAGAAGTATTTTTTGGCTCCAATAGAAGCGCCAACTGAAGATTAGAATTAAATTTTTTGGCACTGTAATTAGAACTTTTACGGTAGTACAGTCTATTTTGCGTAAGAGTAGGCTCGCCCCAATAAATCAATAGCTTCAATCACCATGTTGAATTAAGCTGTTGATTGTTGAATCTGTTGTTGAAGCTGTTGATTGTTATTGGTGTTTACAATGTTAAATCTGGTGTTATTGAGCTGTTTATTGTTGATGGTGTTGAATTAGTTGAATCTGTTGTTGAAGCTGTTGATTGTTGATTATAATTGTTGAAGCAGTTGTTGAATCTGTTGATCTTGTTAGTATAGTTGAAGCTGTTGATTGTTGGCTATGATAGTTGAAGCTGTTGAATCTGTTGATCACCATGTTGAACCTGTTAATTGTTGTTGACGGACGTACCAAACATACATACATACATACACCATATTATTGCAGGCATTGCTGTACAGTTTATGTGGGGCTCGCTTAGGCTCGCCCCAATAAATCAATAGCTTCAATCACCACGTTGAATCTGTTGAATCTGTTGTTGATGAAGCTGTTGATTGTTGAAGCTGTTGAATCTGAAGTAGTTAAATCTGTTGTTGAAGCTGTTGAATGTTGTTGATATTGTTGAATCTGTTGTTGTGGAAGCTTTTGATTGTTGGTTATGATTGATGAAGTTGTTGAATCTGTTGATATTAGTATAACTGAAGCTGTTGATTGTTAGTACAGTCTATTGTGTCTAAGAGTAGGCTCGTCCCAATAAATCAATAGCTTCAATCACCATGTTGAAGCTGTTGACTGTTGAAGCTGTTAAATCTGTTGTTGATGTTGATTCTTGAAGCTGTGGAATCTGAAGCTGTTGTTCAAGCTGTTGATTGTTAAAGCTGTTGAATCTGTTGATCTCCATGATGAAGTTGATGATTGTTGATGTTGTTAAATCTGTTATTGAATCTGTTGTTGAAGATGTTGATTGTTGATTATGATTTTTGAAGCAGTTGAATCTGTTGTTGAATCTGTTGATCTTGTTAGTATAGTTTAAGCTGTTGATTGTTAGTACAGTCCATCTTGTGTAAGTGTAGGCTCGTTCCAATAAATTAATAGCTTCAATCACCATGTTGAAGCTGTTAAATCTGTTGTTGAAGCCGTTGAATCTGAAGTAGTTGAATCTGTTGTTGAAGCTGTTGATTTCCATGTTGAAGTTGATGATTGTTGTTGATGTTGAATCTGTTGCTGTTGATTGTTGTTGAATCTCTTGTTATTGAACCTGTTGATTGTTGAAACTGTTAAATCTGAAGTTGTTGAATCCGTTGTTGAAGTTGTCGATTGTTGAAGCAGTTAAATCTGTTGTTTATATCCGTTGATCACCATGTTGAAGTAGTTGATTGTTGTTGATGTTGTTGAAGCTGTTGATTGTTGGTTATGATTGTTGAGGCTATTGAACCTGTTGATCTTGTTAGTATAGTTGAAGCTGTTGATTGTTAGTACAGTCTATTTTGTGTAAGTGTAGGCTCGCCCCAATAAATCAATACCTTTAATCACCATGTTGAAGCTGTTGAAAGCTGTTGAATCTGTTGTTGAAGCTGTTGATTGTTGTTGGTGTTGTTGATGTTAAATTTGTTGTTGTTGAAGTTGTTGATTGTTGTTAATATTGTTGAAGTTGTTGAATCTGTTGTTTAAGCTATTGATTGTTGATTATGATTGTTGAAGCTGTTGAATCTGTTGATTACCATGTTGAAACTGTGAATTGTTGTTGATGTTGTTGAATCTGTTTCTGTTGTTGAATCTGCTGTTGTTGAGGCTGTTGATTGTTGAAGCTGTTGAATCTCAAGTTGTTGAATCTGTTGTTGAAGCTGTTGAATCTGTTGTTTAATCTGTTGATCACCATGTTGAAGTTGTTGATATTGAATCTGTTGTTGAAGCTGTTGGTTGTTGAAGCTCTTAAATCTAAACTTGTAGAATCTGTTGTTAAAGCTGATGATCACCATATTGAAGTTATTTGTTGTTGATGTTGAATTTGTTGTTGAAGCTGTTGATAGTTGAAGCTGTTGAATCTGAAGTTGTTGAATCTGTTGTTAAAGCTGTTGATTGTTGAAGGTGTTGAATCTGTTGTTTAACATGTTGATCACATTGTTGAAGTTGTTGATGTTGTTTAATCTGTTGTTGATGCTGTTGATTGTTGTTATGATTGTTGAAACTGTTGAATCTGTTGATCTTGTTAGTATAGTTTAAGCTGTTGATTGTTAGTACAGTCTATCTTGTGTAAGTATAGGCTTGCCCCAATAAATCAATAGCTTCAATCACAATGTTGAAGCTATTGATTGTTAAAGCTGTTGAATCTGTTGTTGAAGCTGTTGATTGTTGTTATTGTTGATGTTATATCTGTTGTTGTTGAAGTTGTTGATTGTCATTGATGTTGAATCTGTTGTTGATGCTGTTGATTGTTGAAGCTGTTGTTGAATCTGCTAATCTTGTTAGTATATTTAGAGCTGTTGATTGGTGGTTATGATTGTTGAAGCTGTTAAATCTCTTGATCACCATGTCGAAACTGTTAAATGTTGATGTTCAATCTGTTGCTGTTGACTGTTGTTGAATCTGCTGTTGAAGCTGTTGATTAATCTTGACTGTAGTAGCTGTTGAATCTGAAGTTGTTGAATCTGTTGTTGAAGCTATTGATTGTTGAAGCTGTTAAATCTGTAGTTGAATCTGTTGAAGTTGTTGATTGTTAATGTTGTTAAATCTGTCGTTGAAGGTTTTCATTGTTGAAGCTGTTGAATCTGTTGCTTGTTGTAGGATACATCATGTGCTCTAGAGAGCTATATCTTTATTGAAGCAGTTGAATCTGTTGTTGAAACTGTTGATTGTTGTAGGCTATTATGTGCTCTAAAGAGCTCTAAATTTGTTGAAATCGTTGAATCTGTGGTTGAAGATGTTGATCGTTGTAGGCTACATTATGTACTCTAGAGAGCTCTAGTTCTGTTGAAGCAGTTGAACCTGTTGTTGAAGCTGTTGATTGTTGTAGGCTACATAATATGCTCGACAGAGCTCTAATTTTGTTGAAGCAGTAGAATTTCCTGTTGAAGTTGTTCATTGTTGTAGGCTATTATGTGTTCTAGAGAGCTCAAGTTTTGTTGAAGCTGTTGAATATGTTGATGGTGTAGCTGTTGAATCTGTTGTTGTTAAAGCTATTGATTGTTGTAAGCTATTATGTGCTCAAGTTTTATTGGAGCTGTTGAACCTGTTGTTGAAAATGTTGATTGTGGTAGGCTACATTATGTGCTCTAAAGAACTCTAGATTTGTTAAGGCAGTTGAATCCGTTGTTGAAGCTGTTGATTGTTGTAGGCTATATGTGCTCTAGAGAACTCTAGATTTATTGAAGCTGTTGAATCTGTTGTTGTTAAAGTTGTTGGTTGTTGTAGGCTACATTATGTGCTCTAGAGAGCTCTAGTTATGTTGGAGCAGTTGAATCTGTTGTTAAAGCTGTTGATTGTTGAAGGTAATTATGTACTGTAGAGAACTCTAGTTCTGTTGAAGCTGTTGAATCTGTTATTGTTGAAGTTGTTGAATCTGTTGTTGTTAAAGCTGGTGATTATTGTGGGCTATTATGTGCTCTAGTTTTATTGAAGCTGTTGAATCGGTTGTTGAAGATGTTGATTGTTGTAGGCTACATTATGTGCTCTAGAAAGATCTAGTTCTGTCGAAGCTGTTCAATCCGTTGTTGTTGAATCTATTGTTGTTAAAGCTGTTGATTGTTGTAGGCTATTATGTTCTCAGTTTTATTGAAGCTGTTGGACCTGTTGTTGAAGATGTTGATTGTTGTAGGCTACATTAGGTGTTCTAGAGAGCTCAAGTTTTGTCGAAACTGAATCTGCTGTTGTTGAAGCTGTTGATTGTTGTAGGCTATTATGTGGCTCTAGAGAGCTCTAGTTTTGTTGAAGCTGTTGAATCTGTTGTTGTTGAAGCTGTTGATTGTTGTAGGCTATTATGTGGCTCTAGAGAGCTCTAGTTTTGTTGAAGCTGTTAAATCTGTTGTTCAAGCTGTTGATTGTTGTAGGATATTATGTGCTCTAGAGAGCTCTAGTTTTGTTCAAACTGTTGAATCTGTTGTTGAAGCTGTTGATTGTTGTAGGCTATTATGTGCTCTAGAGAGCTCTGGTTTTGTTAAAACTGTTGAATCTGTTGTTAAAGCTGTTGATTGTTGAAGGTAATTATGTACTCTAGAGAACTCTAGTTTTGTTGAAGCTGTTGAATCTGTTATTGTTGAAGTTGTTGAATCTGTTGTTGTTAAAGCTGGTGATTATTGTGGGCTATTATGTGCTCTAGTTTTATTGAAGCTGTTGAATCTGTTGTTGAAGATGTTGATTGTTGTAGGCTACATTATGTGCTCTAGAAAGATCTAGTTCTGTCGAAGCTGTTCAATCCGTTGTTGTTGAATCTATTGTTGTTAAAGCTGTTGATTGTTGTAGGCTATTATGTTCTCAGGTTTATTGAAGCTGTTGGACCTGTTGTTGAAGATGTTGATTGTTGTAGGCTACATTAGGTGTTCTAGAGAGCTCAAGTTTTGTCGAAACTGAATCTGCTGTTGTTGAAGCTGTTGATTGTTGTAGGCTATTATGTGGCTCTAGAGAGCTCTAGTTTCGTTGAAGCTGTTGAATCTGTTGTTGTTGAAGCTGTTGATTGTTGTAGGCTATTATGTGCTCTAGAGAGCTCTACTTTTGTTGAATCTGTTGTTCAAGCTGTTGATTGTTGTAGGATATTATGTGCTCTAGAGAGCTCTAGTTTTGTTCAAACTGTTGAATCTGTTGTTGAAGCTGTTGATTGCTGTAGGCTATTATGTGCTCTAGAGAGCTCTTGTTTTGTTAAAACTGTTGAATCTGTTGTTGTTGAAAATGTTGATTGTTGTAGGCTACATTACGTGCTCTAGAGAGCTCTAATTTTGTTTAAGCTGTTGAATCTGTTGAAACTGTTGAATCTGTTTTTGTTGAACCTGTTGATTGTTGTAGGCTATTATGTGCTCTCGTTTTATTGAAGCTATTGAATCTGTTGTTGAAAATGTTGATTGTTGTAGGCTATTATGTGCTCTAGAGAGCTCTAGATTTGTTGAAATTGTTGAATCTGTGGTTGAAGATGTTGATCGTTGTAGGCTACAATATGTGCTCTAGAGAGCTCTAGTTCTGTTGAAGCAGTCAAACCTGTTGTTGAAGCTGTTGATTGTTGTAGGCTATTATGAGCTCTAGAGAGCTCT
Source organism: Stappiaceae bacterium (assembly GCA_964291365.2). GTDB lineage: Bacteria > Pseudomonadota > Alphaproteobacteria > Rhizobiales > Stappiaceae > JBDWFY01. The sequence continues at coordinate 144,084 of OZ219953.1, read as the reverse complement.
AGTTTTGTTGAAGCTGTTGAACATGTTGTTGAAGCTGTTGAATCTGTTGTTGTTAAAGCTGTTGAATGTTGTAGGCTATTATGTGCTCTAGTTTTATTGAAGCTGTTGAATCTGTTGTTGTTGAAGCTGTTGTTTATTGTAGGCTATTATGTGCAATAGAGAGTTCTAGATTTGTTGAAGCTGTTGAAACTGTTGCTGTTGAAGCTGTTGATTGTTGTAGGCTATTATGTGCTCTAGAAAGCTCTAGTTTTGTTGAAGCTGTTGAATCTGTTGTTGTTGAAGCTGTTGAATCAGTTGTCATTGAAGCTGTTGTTTGTTGTAGGCTATTATGTGCATTAGAGAGCTCTAGTTTTGTTGAAGCTGTTGAATCTGTTGTTGTTGAAGCTGTTGATTGTTGTAGGCTAGATTATAGCTCTAGTTATGTTGAAGCTGTTGAATCTGTTGTTGAAGCTGTTGATTGTTGTAGGCTATTATGTACGCTAGAGAGCTCTTGTTTTGTTGAAGCTGTTGAATCTGTTGTTGAAGCTGTTGAATCTGTTGCTGTTAAAGCTGTTGATTGTTGTAGGCTATTTTGTGCTCTAGAGAGCTCTAGTTTTGTTGAAGCTGTTGAGTCTGTTGTTGTTAAAGCGGTTGATTGTTGTAGGCTATTATGTGCTCTAGAGAGCTCTAGTTTTGTTGAAATTGTTGAATCTGTTGATTGTTGTAGCCTATATTACTCTAAAGAGCTCTAATTTTGTTAAAGCTGTTGAATCTGTTGTTGAAGATGTTGATTGTTGTAGGCAACATTATGTGCTCTAAAGAGCTCTAGTTTTGTTCAAGCCGTTAAATCTGTTCTTGTTCAAGCTGTTGAATCTGTTGTTATTAAAGCTGTTCATTGTTGTAGGCTATTATGTGTTCTAGCTTTATTGAAGTTGTTGAATCTGTTGTTGTTGAATCTGTTGATTGTTGTAGGCTACATTGTGTGCTCTAGAGAGTTCGTTTTGTTGAAGCTGTTGATTGTTGTAGGCTATTATGTGCTCTAAAGAGCTCTAATTTTGTTAAAGCTGTTGAATCTGTTGTTGAAGATGTTGATTGTTGTAGGCTACATTATGTGCTCTAGAGAGTTCTAGATTCGTCGAAGCTGTTGAATCCGTTGTTGCAAGGAGAGTAGTTTGTGGAGCGCTATGTCTTGAGTGCCTTTTGCAGCTAACGAAGGACCACGGTCCGAAACGTTCTGTCTCTACAGTACATTAAACTATGTTCAATAGCGCTCCACAAACTACTCTCCTTGCATCAACAACGTAGTTATGAGCCTCATTCTAGAATCCGTTGTTGTTGAAGCTGTTGATCGTTGTAGGCTATTATACGTTCTAGAGAGCTCTAATTTTGTTGAAATTGTTGAATCTGTTGTTGTTGAAGATGTTGATTATTGTAGGATGCATTATGTGCTCTAGAGAGCTCTAGTTTTTTTTGAAGCTGTTGAATCTGTTGTTGTTGAGCTGTTGAATCTGTTGTTGTTAGAGCTGATGATTGCTATAAGCTATTATGTGCTCTAGTTTTATTGAAGTTGTTGAATGTATTCTTGTTGAAAATGTTAATTGTTCTAGGTTACATTATGTTCTCTAGAGAAATCTACTTTTGTCAAAGCTGTTGTATCTGTTGTTGTTGAAGCTCTTGATTGTCAGGTTTTTTTGTGTTCCAGATAGCTCTAGTTTTTCTAATGTTGTCGAATCTGTTGTTGGAGATATTGATTGTTGTAGGCTACATTATGTGCTCTAGATAAATCTAGTTTTGTTGAAGCTGTTGAATCTGTTGTTGTTGAAGCTGTTGAATCTGTTGTTGTTAAAGCTGTTGATTGTTGTAGGCTATTATGTGCTCTAGCTGTATTGAAGTAGTTGAATCTGTTGTTGAAATTGTTGATTGTTGTAGGCTATACTATGTGCACTAGAGAACTCTAGTTTTGTAGAAGCTGTTGAATCTGTTGTTGAAGATGTTGATTGTTGTAGGCTACATTACGTGCTCTAGAGAGCTCTAATTTGTTTAAGCTGTTGAATCTGTTGTTGTTGAAGCTGTTGAATCTGTTGTTAAAGCTGTTGATTGTTGTAGGCTATTATGTGCTCTAGCTGTATTGAAGTAGTTGAATCTGTTGTTGAAATTGTTGATTGTTATAGGCTATACTATGTGCACTAGAGAGCTCTAGTTTTGTTGAAGCTGTTGAATCTGTTGTTGAAGATGTTGATTGTTGTAGGCTACATTACGTGCTCTAGAGAGCTCTAATTTTGTTTAAGCTGTTGAATCTGTTGTTGTTGAAACTGTTGAATCTGTTTTTGTTGAACCTGTTGATTGTTGTAGGCTATTATGTGCTCTAGTTTTATTGAAGCTGTTGAATCTGTTGTTGTTGATTGTTGTAGGCTACATTATGTGCTCTAGAGAGCTCAAGTTCTGTTGAAGCAGTTGAACCTGTTGTTGAAGCTGATGATTATTGTAGGCTACATAACGTGCTTGACAGAGCTCTAATTTTGTTGAAGCAGTAGAATCTCCTGTTGAAGTTGTTCATTGTTGTAGGCTATTATGTGTTCTAGAGAGCTCAAGTTTTGTTGAAGCTGTTGAATATGTTGATGGTGAAGCTGTTGAATCTGTTGTTGTTAAAGCTATTGATTGTTGTAGGCTATTATGTGCTCTGGTTTTATTGGAGCTGTTGAACCTGTTGTTGAAAATGTTGATTGTTGTAGGCTACATTATGTGCTCTAAAGAACTCTAGATTTGTTAAGGCAGTTGAATCTGTTGTTGAAGCGGTTGATTGTTGTAGGCTATTATGTACTCTAGAGAGCTCTAGATTTATTGAAGCTGTTGAATCTGTTGTTGTTAAAGCTGTTGGTTGTTGTAGGCTACATTATGTGCTCTAAAGAGCTCTAGTTATGTTGGAGCAGTTGAATCTTTTGATAAAGTTGTTGATTGTTAAAGGCTATTATGTGCTCTAGAGAACTCTAGTTTTGTTGAAGCTGTTGAATCTGTTATTGTTGAAGTTGTTGAATCTGTTGTTAGAGCTGATGATTGTTGTGGGCTATTATGTGTTCTAGTTTTATTGAAGCTGTTGAATCTGTTGTTGAAGATGTTGATTGTTGTAGGCTACATTATGTGCTCTAGAAAGATCGAATTCTGTCGAAGCTGTTCAATCCGTTGTTGCTGAATCTATTGTTGTTAAAGCTGTTGATTGTTGTAGGCTATTATGTTCTCTAGTTTTATTGAAGCTGTTGGATCTGTTGTTGAAGACGTTGATTGTTGTAGGCTACATTATGTGTTCTAGAGAGCTCAAGTTTTGTCGAAGATGAATCTCTTGTTGAAGCTGTTGATTGTTGTAGGCTATTATGTGCTCTAGAGAGCTCTAGTTTTGTTGAAGCTGTTGAATCTGTTGTTGTTGAAGCTGTTGATTGTTGTAGGCTATTATGTGCTCTAGAGAGCTCTACCTTTGTTGAAGCTGTTAAATCAGTTGTTTAAGCTGGTGATTGTTGTAGGATATTATGTACTCTAGAGAGTTCTAGTTTTGTTCAAGCTGTTGAATTTGTTGTGGAAGCTGTTGATTGTTGTAGGCTATTATGTGCTCTAGAGAGCTCTAGTTTTGTTAAAACTGTTGAATCTGTTGTTGTTGAAGATGTTGATTGTTGTAGGCTACATTATGTGCTCTACAGAGCTCTAGTTTTGTTGAAGCAGTTGAATCTGTTGTTGAAGATGTTGATTGTTGTAGGCTACATTATGTGCTCTAGAGAGCTCTAGTTTTGTTAAAACTGTTGAATCTGTTGTTGTTGAAGATGTTGATTGTTGTAGGCTACATTATGTGCTCTACAGAGCTCTAGTTTTGTTGAAGCAGTTGAATTGTTGAAGATGTTGATTGTTGTAGGCTACATTATGTGCTCTAGAGAGCTCTAATTTTGTTTAAGCTGTTGAATCTGTTGTTGAAACTGTTGAATCTGTTTTTGTTGAACCTGTTGATTGTTGTAGGATATATTATGTGCTCTAAAGAGCTCTAGTTTTGTTAAGGCAGATGAATCTGTTGTTGAAGCTGTTGATTATTGCAGGCTATTATGTGCTCTAGAGAGCTCTAAATTTGTTGAAATTGTTGAATCTGTTGTTGAAGATGTTGATCATTGTAGGCTACATTATGTGCTCTAGAGAGCTCTAGTTATGTTGGAGCAGTTGAATCTGTTGTTAAAGCTGTTGATTGCTGAAGGCTATTATGTGCTCTAGAGAGTTCTAGTTTTGTTGAAGTTGTTGAATCTGTTATTGTTGAAGCTGTTGAATCTGTTGTTGTTAAAGCTCTTGATTGTTGTAGGCTATTATGTGCTCTAGTTTTATTGAAGCTGTTGAATCTGTTGTTGAAAATGTTGATTGTTGTAGGCTATAATTATGTGTTCTAAAGAGCTCTAGTTGTGTTAAGGCAGTTGAATCTGTTGTTGAAGCTGTTGATTGTTGTAGGCTACATTATGTGCTCTAGAGAGCTCTAGATATGTTGGAGCGATTGAATCTGTTGTTGAAGCTGTTGATTATTGTAGGCTATTATGTGCAATAGAGAGCTCTAGTTTTGTTGAAGCTGTTGAATCTGTTGTTAATGAAGCTGTTGAGTCTGTTGTTAAAGCTGTTGATTGTTGTAGGCTATTATGAGCTCTAGAGAGCTCTAGTTATGTTGAAAATTTTGAATCTGTTGTTGAAGCTGTTGATTGTTGTAGGCTATTATGTCCTCTGGAGAACTCTAGTTTTGTTAAATCTGTTGTTGAAGCTGTTGATTGTTGTAGGCTATTGTGAGCTCTAGAGAGCTCTAGTTTTGTTGAAGCTGTTGAATCTCTTGTTGAAGATGTTGAATCTTTTGTTGTTAAGGCTGTTGATTGTTGTAGGCTATTATGTGCTCTAATTTTATTAAAGCTGTTGAATCTATTTTTGCTGAAGATGTTGATTGTTGTAGGCTACACTATGTGCTCTAGAGAGCTCTAGTTTTGTTGAAGCTGTTGAATCTGTTGTTGAAGCTGTTGATTGATGCAGACTATTATATGCTATAGAGAGCTCTAGTTTTGTTTAAGCTGTTGACACAGGTAGAATGAGTATAGTTTGTTATGGCATTGAATGTTTTTAAACCCTGGTAAAATGTGTTGTTTGATACACATTTGAACAGGTTTAAGCACCTTCATAAACCATAGGTTTAATGTTGGTTTCATGCACTCTCAAACTATAACTGCATGTTACAGTTTACATGTAGTTTAATGAGCAATAAAACTACTACATTACTTTAAATTTAACCATGTTTAATTTTATTAAACCATAATAGTATCCATAGACCAAAGGCATCCAATAATTATAAAATTTAATAATTATAAACCACTGCCTCCTTTCATTAAAATAACTTCATCAATAAACAATATTAAATACAATGACATTATTATACATGATTCAAGTACAACATGATTAGTAGTATGGTGATACTAGAATAATATTATGGTGATACTGGAATATTATGTGACATGAACAGTACATGTATTTCACTTACAACAACCTAAGGAGCAGTCTGCTGTGTCACAGGAATAGCAGTTCGATGAAATAACCATAGGCTGTCCTTGTAGTGACGTAAAGGAGGGGGCCTTGATGTGGATTCACCTTCAATCCTCTTGAACCGCATTTTCTTTGATTTCTTGCTAGCACTGTTTGCTGCAGTTGGGTCAAGTTTGTTCTTGAAGAAATCTTCCACCTTTTCTGATCGCCATGTAATCTTTTTGATCGTGAAGCATTCTTCACTATCACTGTCACTAATATTTTCGGCATTTGATTCCTCTGACGACATAAAATCAAGAGTCATGGCTCTTTGCCACTTTGCCAACCTTGCTTTGTCATTTTTTAAAATCTTCTCCAGGGTTTTTTTCCTTCTGGCTAATTTCTGTAAGGAGGTACAATAACATAAATGTACGCCTATGACTCTGAGCATTCAGATTAAATTTCACTATTACTAACTGAGAGCCATTTCACCAAAATTAATGTTACCCGCTATATAGTACTTCAAATGTATCATACATGCATGCTGACGATTTGAGTACTTACTCTGAGCTTTCGTTGTTTCCTCCTTTGCTTTATTTGATCATCCCTCAACTTATCCTGTCTTTTTTCCCTCTGGCTCAGAGTTTGAAAGTATCGCTTACATGACGCTAAAAATATTAAACACTTATGAGCACTAGTAGTGTACATGTATAATATAGCTAATAAGTAAATAATTACCTTTAATGTCTCCTTCAGCAAAGTGAGGGAACTGAGCCTTGACCTCAGAAACAAGCTTGGTGGTTATAGATTTATTGTCTGGGTCACTCCATCTACGGTTATGAACAAACAGTAAAAATACCATACAAAGAGGTGTACGTTACAATGTTATACCTATTTGTGACGTGCCATCCATTAAAGTCACTCTGCTGCAAAAGATCCTTGTAAGTTCCACGCACATGTAGCTGAGTAATGTATAAAAATATTAAATAGCTTCTACCTGTAGCCACTAGCTATATCAAGTGCTCACTGAAACTTCTCTATTCACGGTGACTGCACGTTTGGGGGATGTTGATGGGGACTGTGATGACTTAAGCTGGCCCAGTATCGTCACAACCTCTTCTTGCTTCTTCCTTAAGTCGTTTATAGCATCCTGAAGGTTTTCTTTTTCCTTCTTTTGCTCGTCAAGACTCGCCAAAAGTTTCTCATTGGTGTCTAGTACTCGCTGCGTACACGCCATCATAGAGAGTACGTCAGTCTCCTCACTATCACTATATGGATCCATCATTTCCACCTGAGGAGTGCGAGATGCTGCCGGGAAGACTGACAGGAGAAGAAACAGCAGGAACAGACCCAAAAGCTAGCTGACAGAAAACACACGCGCTCGAGCCCGCCAAAATGTAAATGAATAGGGCTAGGGCCAGGGGCTTACCCTCTACAATTAACTCCGCCCATCATATCGAGCAATGGTCTATTTAATGCCCACCTGTAGTAAACACCTCTCTGGCTGTTGTGTGCTTAACGATTCTACCTGACATTTAGTCACGGATATTGACAGGTATGTAGTAAGGATTATGTAGCTACAGTAACCAGGATATAGGCTTATCTTTTAATAGTCTATGATTGGGTCAGCCAGTGCACTGAGCAGTATGCTGAGCTTGCATGGTGTAGCTACTAGCATACGTGTACAAATTTATGAACCTGCACAGTCACGATCAAGTCGTATGTATGTACCAGTGACTCTTGTTCTTTTATTATAGTACTCGAGATGAAGCGCTCATTACCTAGTAGTCGAAGGTACTTGGCTTCTAAAAGGGTCTATTGTCCTCATTGCAGCATGCAAGTTCAGCGGCGAACCTATGATGAACACCGACGTAATTTCTACGATGAAGTGGCTAAACAATGGAATAACACAAAAGATGATACTCATCATGATGGTTCGGAATCAGATGTCACCACACAATCATCAGAACCCAATTCAGACATAGAAATCAGCTCACCAGATGAATATATTAGCTCCCCAGACATTTCAGACATGTATGCAGGTCTTGACGGCCTTACTGATATGGACAGGGATGAAAATATACCGACGCATGCACAAGAAAGTTCAGATGAAGAGCATTGGGACGAGAGTGATGAAGATAATGAAGAAGATCGGCATAATGATAATAATCCACAGGCAAAATCATTTGTTCGATGGCTGGTGGCACTTCTCCTTGCATTTCAAGCTGCATATGCAATCCCTTATATGGCAACTCATTGGTTGTTCGCATTTCTTCATACGGTGTTCACGGTGTTGTATTCAGTTTGTCCTTCCCCATTCATTTGTGCTGTTGTGAGTCTTCTCCCTTGTTCTTTGTATCTAGCATGGAAGCTTTTGCATCTTCATGATGATGATTTCATTCGTTACGTTGTCTGTCCTAAATGTGAGAGTCTTTATGAATATCATGAGTGTATCGTTCGTATTGGAAGTGAGTTGCAAAGTAAGCGTTGCTCTTATATTGCATTTCCGAATCATCCTTTTGCGAGGTATCGAAATCCATGCAATGTTGTTCTGCTGAAGAAAGTTACTCTGAAACACGGAAAGACAAAACTGGTTCCCAAAAAAGAGTATCCTTATAGAAGCATAATTAAATCATTGAATGTTCTACTGCAAAGGCCAGACGTTCTTGAAAAGCTTGATGCATGGAAACAAAGATCAGTTCCTGACGGATTATTGACCGATATATATGATGGAAAAATTTGGAAAGAGTTCATGGCAATCAATGATGAACCATTCCTTTCAGGTGAAACTACTTATGGACTTATGCTGAATGTTGATTGGTTCAAACCATTTAAGCGCACCCAGTATAAAGTAGGGGCCATATATTTGGTTGTACTGAATTTCCCAAGATCAGAACGGTTTCTTCGAGAGAATCTTATACTAGTAGGAATTATCCCTGGACCAAGTGAGCCTAATCATGTCATGAATACCTATCTTACTCCTATGATTAAGGAGCTACAAGATCTTTGGAAGGGGGTGGAGATGAAACTACCAACTGGAAATAAGATGGTACGTGCAGCCTTACTCTGTACTGGATGTGACATACCTGCCAGTAAAAAGTTGTGTGGGTTTAGAGGATTTGGTTCCTCCAGAGGCTGTAATCGGTGCTTTAAACTATTTGATGGATCTGGCTTTTGTAAGTCTTACGCTGACTTTGACAGAAACTTATGGCCTAAACGTACTAATTTTGATCATCGTCAGAAAGCTGAAGAAGTTAAAAAGGCTACAACTTTAGGTGAAAAAGAACGTCTTGAAATAGAGTATGGACTCAGATACTCATCACTGTTACAGCTACCTTATTACGATGCAATCAGAATGTCAAGTATCATTGACCCACTCCACAACCTCTATCTAGGTACTACAAAGCACATATTTGAAGATGTATGGTTAGGAAAAGGAATTATTCCTCATAAAATCCTTGAATCTGTACAGTCAAGAATGGCAAATATTGTATGTCCGGAGGATACAGGAAGAATACCATCAAACATCGCATCCAACTTTGGTGGTTTTACGGGGAATCAGTGGAAAAATTGGACCGAGCTCTTCTCATTAATTGTACTTCGAGATAAACTTACTGGAGCCCACCTTGAGTGCTGGAAACATTTTGTTTTGGCTTCAAGACTTCTTTCAAGAGTCAGCCTCTCTACCACTGATTTATTACTAGCTGATGCGCTGCTGCTGCAGTTTTGTCGAAGGTGTGTAAGCTTATATGGAGAAGAGGTGGCAACTCCAAATATGCATCTTCATGCACATATCCGTGAATGCATTGAAGACTATGGCCCAACACCTGGATTTTGGCTGTTCGCTTTTGAACGTTATAACGGAATACTTGGTAGACAGCCAAACAACAACCATAGTCCTGAGATCCAAATTATGCGCCGCTTCACAAGGGAAAGCAATCTTTTTCGTCTACAGCCATCCACCGAATTTCAGGAACAATTTTCCAGTATGTACCCTTTGTCAGGTGTATCAGATGTTCAGAACAAAGATGCACAAACAATTTCTACAACGCACTGGGCACAGATGACTTCATCAGATTTAACGCTAGTAAAATGGACCATTGACTTTACATATTTTAAGCTACCAACTAACTCTCATCGATACATCTTGAGCAGTGACGAGCAACGCTATCTGAAACAAATGTACACTCATTTATATCCTCAGCTGAGTGAAAGTGACCTCTCCATTCCTTCATCTATCCGCAAGTATTCTAGTGTTACTGGACCACTCTTTAGGTATGATTCCAATGGGAAAGGTTCAAATGTGTTAGCAAGTTGGGCCGATCAAGCTCAAATTAACACTAATAATCAGGATCAAAGCCCAGGGAAAGTACAATACTATTTCACACATAGCATACTACTTGATTCAATCCTGACACAGCACTTAATTGCGTATGTTATGTGGTATGAACCTCATCCAAACAGAAATGAACTTGGAAAACCTCTTGAGGCATGATATAAAGATATGTACCAGACAAGGGGAGCATCCAGCTTTATACCTATTCAGCGTATATCGAACAAATTCATTTTTTGTGTTACCGATGACTCAAATGAAATGATCGTTTGCCCACTGATACCGAAATATTATTTCTAACTTGATATTTTGGCCATCATCACATTGTTAAGTACTTGTTGCATATTATTATTATTATACTACAATTTGAGTATAGTTCTGAAGCATCAAAATCATATCTTAAACCAAAATTATACACTGAATATTTCTGAAGTTTAATGCACATTAAACTAATGTTAAATTCCAAGTTTAAGAACTACAAGGGGTATAATATCTTATTAAACCTGTATTTGGTTTAATAAGGATTTAATATGATGAAAATTTACCTTAAACTTAGTTGGTAGTTTAGTACAGGTTTGATGAATAGACAGAACTATATTAAACTAAATCATTCCTTCCTGTGTGAATCTGTTGAGGCTGTTAATTGTTGTAGGCTATTATATCTTATAGAGAGGTCTAGTTTTGTTTAAGCTGTTGAATCTGTTGTTGAAGCTGTTGATTGTTGTAGGCTATTATATACTATAGAGAGCTCTAGTCTTGTTCAAGCTGTTGAATCTGTTGTTGTTGAAGCTGTTGATTGTTGTAGGCTATTATGTGTAATAGAGAGCTCTAGTTTTGTTGAAGTTGTTGAATCTGTTGTTGAAGCTGTTGATTGTTGTAGGCTACATTATGTGCTTTAGAGAGCTCTAGTTTTGTTGAAGCAGTTGAATCTGTTGTTGAAGCCTTTGATTGTTGTAGGTTATTATGTGCTCTAGAGAGCTCTAGTTTTGTTTAAGCAGTTGAATCTGTTGTTGAAGCCTTTGATTGTTGTAGGTTATTATGTGCTCTAGAAAGCTCTAGTTTTGTTTAAGCTGTTGAATCTGTTGTTGAAGCTGTTGATTGTTGTAGGCTATTATATCTTGTAGAGAGGTCTAGTTTTGTTTAAGCTGTCGAATCTATTGTTGTTGAAGCTGTTGATTGTTGTAGGCTATTACATGCTATAGACAGCTCTATTTTTTTTTAACTGTTGAATCTGTTGTTGTTGAAGCTGTTGATTGTTGTAGGCTACATTATTTGCTTTAGAGAGCTCTAGTTTTGTTGAAGCTGTTGAATCTGTGGTTGAAGCTGTTGATTGTAGGCTATTATATGCTCTAGTGAGCTCTAGTTTTGTTGAAGCTGTTGATTGTTGTAGGCTATTAAGTGCCCTAGTTTAATTGAAGCTGTTGAATCTGTTGTTGTTAAAGCTGTTGATTGTTGTAGGCTATTATGTGCTCTATTTTTATTAAAGCTGTTGAATCTATTTTTGTTGAAGAAGTTGATTGTTGTAGGCTATTATGTGCAATAGAGAGCTCTAGTTTTGTTGAAGCTGTTGAATCTGTTGTTGAAGCTGTTGATTGTTGTAGGCTATTATATGCTATAGAGAGATCTAATTTTGTTTAAGCTGTCGAATCTGTTGTTGTTGAAGCTGTTGATTGTTGTAGGCTATTATGTGCATTAGAGAGCTCTAATTTTGTTGAAGCTGTTGAATCTGTTGTTGAAGCTGTTGATTGTTGTAGGCTATTATATGTTATAGAGAGCTCTAGTTTTATTTAAGCTATCGAATCTGTTGTTGAAATTGTTGATTGTTGTAGGTTATTATATGTTATAGAGAGGTCTAGTTTTGTTTAAGCTGTCGAATCTGTTGTTGAAGTAGTTGATTGTTGTAGGCTATTATATGCTATAGAGAGTTCTAGTTTTGTTTAAGCTGTCGAATCTGTTGTTGTTGAAGCTGTTGATTGTTGTAGGCTATTATGTGCAATAGACAGCTCTAATTTTGTTGAAGCTGTTCAATCTGTTGTTGAAGCTGTTGATTGTTGTAGGCTATTATATCTTATAGAGAGGTCTAGTTTTGTTTAAGCTGTTGAATCTGTTGTTGTTGAAGCTGTTGATTGTTGTAGGCTATTATATGCTATAGAGAGCTCTAGTTTTGTTCAAGCTGTTGAATCTGTTGTTGTTGAAGCTGTTGATTGTTGTAGTCTATTATGTGTAATAGAGAGCTCTAGTTTTGTTGAAGTTGTTGAATCTGTTGTTGAAGCTGTTGATTGTTGTAGGCTATATTATGTGCTTTAGAGAGCTCTAGTTTTGTTGAAGTAGTTGAATCTGTTGAAGCTGTTGAATGTTGTAGGTTATTATGTGCTCTAGAGAGCTCTAGTTTTGTTTAAGCTGTTGAATCTGTTGTTGAAGCTGTTGATTGTTGTAGGCTATTATATCTTATAGAGAGGTCTAGTTTTGTTTAAGCTGTCGAATCTGTTGTTGAAGCTGTTGATTGTTGTAGGCTATTATATGCTATAGACAGCTCTAGTTTTTTTTAAGCTGTTGAATCTGTTGTTGTTGAAGCTGTTGATTGTTGTAGGCTACATTATGTGCTTTAGAGAGCACTAGTTTTGTTGAAGCTGTTGAATCTGTGGTTGAAGCTGTTGATTGTAGGCTATTCTATGCTCTAATGACCTCTAGTTTTGTTGAAGCTGTTGATTGTTGTAGGCTACATTATGTGCTTTAGAGAGCTCTAGTTTTGTTGAAGCTGTTGAATCTGTGGTTGAAGCTGTTGATTGTTGTAGGCTACATTATGTGCTTTAGAGAGCTCTAGTTTTGTTGAAGCTGTTGAGTCTGTGGTTGAAGCTGTTGATTGTAGGCTATTATATGCTCTAGTGAGCTCTAGTTTTGTTGAAGCTGTTGATTGTTGTAGGCTATTAAGTGCCCTAGTTTAATTGAAGCTGTTGAATCTGTTGTTGTTAAAGCTGTTGACTGTTGTAGGCTATAATGTGCTCTATTTTTATTAAAGCTGTTGAATCTATTTTTGTTGAAGAAGTTGATTGTTGTAGGCTATTATGTGCAATAGAGAACTCTAGTTTTGTTGAAGCTGTTGAATCTGTTGTTGTTGAAGCTGTTGATTGTTGTAGGCTATTATATGCTATAAGAGAGCTCTAGTTTTGTTTAAGCTGTTGAATCTGTTGTTGAAGCTGTTGATTGTTGTAGGCTATTATATGTTATAGAGAGCTCTAGTTTTATTTAAGCTGTCGAATCTGTTGTTGAAATTGTTGATTGTTGTAGGCTATTATATGTTATAGAGAGGTCTAGTTTTGTTTAAGCTGTCGAATCTGTTGTTGAAGTAGTTGATTGTTGTAGGCTATTATATGCAATAGAGAGCTCTAGTTTTGTTTAAGCTGTCGAATCTGTTGTTGTTGAAGGTGTTGATTGTTGTAGGCTATTCTATGCTATAGGGAGCTCAAGTTTTGTTGAAGCTGTTAAATCTGTTGTTGTTGAAGCTGTTAATTGTTGTAGACTATTATGTGTAATAGAGAGCTCTAGTTTTGTTGAAGTTGTTGAATCTGTTGCTGAAGCTGTTGATTGGTGTAGGCTACATTATGTGCTTTAGAGAGCTCTAGTTTCGTTGAAGCAGTTGAATCTGTTGTTGAAACTTTTGATTGTTGTAGGTTATTATGTGCTCTAGAGAGCTATAGTTTTGTTTAAGCTGTTGAATCTGTCGTTGAAGCTGTTGATTGTTGTAGGCTATTATATCTTATAGAGAGGTCTAGTTTTGTTTAAGCTGTCGAATCTGTTGTTGTTGAAGCTGTTGATTGTTGTAGGCTATTACATGCTATAGACAGCTCTAGTTTTATTTAAGCTGTTGAATCTGTTGTTGTTGAAGCTGTTGATCATTGTAGGCTACATTACGTGCTTTAGAGAGCTCTAGTTCTGTTGAAGCTGTTGAATCTGTGGTTGAAGCTGTTGATTGTAGGCTATTATATGCTCTAGTGAGCTCTAGTTTTGTTGAAGCTGTTGATGGTTGTAGGTTACATTATGTGCTTTAGAGAGCTTTAGTTTTGTTGAAGCTGTTGAATCTGTGGTTGAAGCTGTTGATTGTAGGCTATTATATGCTCTAGTGAGCTCTAGTTTTGTTGAAGCCGTTGATTGTTGTAGGCTATTAAGTGCCCTAGTTTAATTGAAGCTGTTGAATCTGTTGTTGTTAAAGCTGTTGATTGTTGTAGGCTATTATGTGCAATAGAGAGCTCTAATTTTGTTGAAGCTGTTCAATCTGTTGTTGAAGCTGTTGATTGTTGTAGGCTATTATATCTTATAGAGAGGTCTAGTTTGTTTAAGCTGTTGAATCTGTTGTTGTTGAAGCTGTTGATTGTTGTAGGCTATTATATGCTATAGAGAGCTCTAGTTTTGTTCAAGCTGTTGAATTTGTTGTTGTTGAAGCTGTTGATTGCTGTAGGCTATTATGTGTAATAGAGAGCTCTAGTTTTGTTGAAGTTGTTGAATCTGTTGTTGAAGCTGTTGATTGTTGTAGGCTACATTATGTGCTTTAGAGAGCTCTAGTTTTGTTGAAGCAGTTGAATCTGTTGTTGAAGCTGTTGACTGTTGTAGGCTGTTATGAGCTCTTGAGAGCTCTAGTTTTGTTGAAGCTGTTAAATCTGTTGTTGAAGCTGTTGATTGTTGAAGCTGTAGTTGTTGAATCTGTTTTTGAAGCTGTTGAATCAGTTGTTAAATCTGTTGATAACCATGTTGAAGTTGTTGATTGTCGTTGATGTTGAATCTGTTGTTGTTGAAGCTGTTGATTGTTGGTAGTGTTGAAGCTGTTCAATCAGTTGATCTTGTTAGTACAATTAAAGCTGTTGATTGTGAGTACAGTCTATTTTGTGTAAGTGTAGGCTCGCCCCAATAAATCAATAGCTTCAATCACTATGTTGAAGCTGTTGAATTTGTTGTAGAAGCTGTTGATTGTTGTAAGCTATTATGTGCTCTAGAGAGCTCTAGTTTTGTTGAAGCTATTGAATCTCTTGTTGTTAAAGCTGTTGATTGTTGTAGGCTATTATATGCTATAGAGAGCTCAAGTTTTGTTTAAGTTGTTGAATCTGTTGTTGAAGCTGTTGATTTTTGTAGGCTATTATATCTTATAGAGAGGTCTAGTTTTGTTTAAGCTGTCGAAACTGTTGTTGTTGAAGCTGCTGATTGTCGTAGGCTATTACATGCTATAGAAAGCTCTAGTTTTGTTTAAGCTGTTGAATCTGTTGTTGTTGAAGCTGTTGATTGTTGTAGGCTATTATGTGCAATAGAGAGCTCTAGTTTTGTTGAAGCTGTTGAATCTGTTGTTGAAGCTGTTGATTGTTGTAGGTTATTATGTGCTCTAGAGAGCTCTAGTTTTGTTTAAGCTGTTGAATCTGTTGTTGAAGCTGTTGATTTTTATAGGCTATTATATCTTATAGAGAGGTCTAGTTTTGTTTAAGCTGTCGAAACTTGTTGTTGAAGCTGTTGATTGTTGTAGGCTATTACATGCTATAGAGAGCTCTTGTTTTGTTTAAGCTGTAGAATCTGTTGTTGTTGAAGCTGTTGATTGTTGTAGGCTATTATGTGCAATAGAGAGCGCTAGTTTTGTTGAAGCTGTTGAATCTGTTGTTGAAGCTGTTGATTGTTGTAGGTTATTATGTGCTCTAGAGAGCTCTAGTTTTGTTTAAGCTGTTGAATCTGTAGTTGAAGCTGTTGATTGTTGTAGGCTGTTATATCTTATAGAGAGGTCTAGTTTTGTTTAAGCTGTCGAATTTGTTGTTGAAGCTGTTGATTGTTGTAGGCTATTACATACTATAGACAGCTCTAGTTTTTTTTAAGCTGTTGAATCTGTTGTTGTTGAAGCTGTTGATTGTTGTAGACTACATTATGTGCTTTAGAGAGCTCTAGTTTTGTTGAAGCTGTTGAATCTGTGGTTGAAGCTGTTGATTGTAGGCTATTATATGCTCTAGTGAGCTCTAGTTTTGTTGAAGCTGTTGATTGTTGTAGGCTATTAAGTGCCCTAGTTTAATTGAAGCTGTTGAATCTGTTGTTGTTAAAGCTGTTGATTGTTGTAGGCTATTATGTGCTCTATTTTTATTAAAGCTGTTGAATCTATTTTTGTGAAGAAGTTGATTGTTGTAGGCTATTATGTGCAATAGAGAGATCTAGTTTTGTTGAAGCTGTTGAATCTGTTGTTGTTGAAGCTGTTGATTGTTGCAGGCTATTATATGCTATATAGAGAGCTCTAGTTTTGTTTAAGCTGTTGAATCTGTTGTTGAAGCTGTTGATTGTTGTAGGCTATTATATCTTATAGAGAGCTCTAGTTTTGCTTAAGCTGTTGAATCTGTTGTTGTTGAAGCTGTTGATTGTTGTAGGCTATTATATGCTATAGAGAGCTCTAGTTTTGTTTAAGCTGTTGAATCTGTTGTTGAAGCTGTTGATTGTTGTAGGCTATTATATCTTATAGAGAGGTCTAGTTTTGTTTAAGCTGTTGAATCTGTTGTTGTTGAAGCTGTTGATTGTTGTAGGCTATTATATGCTATAGAGAGCTCTAGTTTTGTTCAAGCTGTTGAATCTGTTGTTGTTGAAGCTGTTGATTGTTGTAGGCTATTATGTGTAATAGAGAGCTCTAGTTTTGTTGAAGTTGTTGAATCTGTTGTTGAAGCTGTTGATTGTTGTAGGCTACATTATGTGGTTTAGAGAGCTCTAGTTTTGTTGAAGCAGTTGAATCTGTTGTTGAAGCTGTTGATTGTTGTAGGTTATTATGTGCTCTAGAGAGCTCTAGTTTTGTTTAAGCTGTTGAATCTGTTGTTGAAGCTGTTGATTGTTATAGGCTATTATATCTCATAGAGAGGTCTAGTTTTGTTTAAGCTGTCGAATCTGTTGTTGTTGAAGCTGTTGATTGTTGTAGGCTATTACATGCTATAGACAGCTCTAGTTTTTTTTAAGCTGTTGAATCTGTTGTTGTTGAAGCTGTTGATTGTTGTAGGCTACATTATGTGCTTTAGAGAGCTCTAGTTTTGTTGAAGCTGTTGAATCTGTGGTTGAAGCTGTTGATTGTAGGCTATTATATGCTCTAGTGAGCTCTAGTTTTGTTGAAGCTGTTCATTGTTGTAGGCTACATTATGTGCTTTAGAGAGCTCTAGTTTTGTTGAAGCTGTTGAATCTGTGGTTGAAGCTGTTGATTGTAGGCTATTATATGCTCTAGTGAGCTCTAGTTTTGTTGAAGCTGTTGATTGTTGTAGGCTATTAAGTGCCCTAGTTTAATTGAAGCTGTTGAATCTGTTGTTGTTAAAGCTGTTGATTGTTGTAGGCTATTATGTGCTCTATTTCTATTAAAGCTGTTGAATCTATTTTTGTTGAAGAAGTTGATTGTTGTAGGCTATTATGTGCAATAGAGAGCTCTAGTTTTCTTGAAGCTGTTGAATCTGTTGTTGTTGAAGCTGTTGATTGTTGTAGGCTATTATATGCTATAGAGAGCTCTAGTTTTGTTTAAGCTGTTGAATCTGTTGTTGAAGCTGTTGATTGTTGTAGGCTATTAAATCTTATAGAGAGGTCTAGTTTTGTTTAAGCTGTCGAATCTGTTGTTGAAATTGTTGATTGTTGTAGGCTATTATATGTTATAGAGAGCTCTAGTTATGTTTAAGCTGTCGAATCTGTTGTTGAAGTAGTTGATTGTTGTAGGCTATTATATGCTATAGAGAGCTCTAGTTTTGTTTAAGCTGTCGAATCTGTTGTTGTTGAAGCTGTTGATTGTTGTAGGCTATTATGTGCAATAGAGAGCTCTAATTTTGTTGAAGCTGTTCAATCTGTTGTTGAAGCTGTTGATTGTTGTAGGCTATTATATCTTATAGAGAGGTCTAGTTTGTTTAAGCTGTTGAATCTGTTGTTGTTGAAGCTGTTGATTGTTGTAGGCTATTATATGCTATAGAGAGCTCTAGTTTTGTTCAAGCTGTTGAATCTGTTGTTGTTGAAGCTGTTGATTGTTGTAGGCTATTATGTGTAATAGAGAGCTCTAGTTTTGTTGAAGTTGTTGAATCTGTTGTTGAAGCTGTTGATTGTTGTAGGCTACATTATGTGCTTTAGAGAGCTCTAGTTTTGTTGAAGCTGTTGAATCTGTTGTTGAAGCTGTTGATTGTTGTAGGCTATTATGAGCTCTTGAGAGCTCTAGTTTTGTTGAAGCTTATAAATCTGTTGTTGAAGCTGTTGATTGTTGAAGCTGTAGTTGTTGAATCTGTTTTTGAAGCTGTTGAATCAGTTGTTAAATCTGTTAACCATGTTGAAGTTGTTGATTGTCGTTGATGTTGAATCTGTTGTTGTTGAAGCTGTTGATTGTTGGTAGTGTTGAAGCTGTTCAATCAGTTGATCTTGTTAGTACAATTAAAGCTGTTGATTGTGAGTACAGTCTATTTTGTGTAAGTGTAGGTTCGCCCAATAAATCAATAGTTTCAATCACTATGTTGAAGCTGTTGAATTTGTTGTAGAAGCTGTTGATTGTTGTAAGCTATTATGTACTCTAGAGAGCTCTAGTTTTGTTGAAGCTGTTGAATCTGTTGTTGTTAAAGCTGTTGATTGTTGTAGGCTATTATGTGCTCTAGTTTATTAAAGCTGTTGAATCTATTCTTGTTGAAGATGTTGATTGTTGTAGGCTACATTATGTGCTCTAATGAGCTTTAGTTTTGTCGAAGCTGTTGAATCTATGGTTGTTGAAGCTGTTGATTGTTGTAGGCTATTATATACTATAGAGAGCTCTAGTTTTGTTTAAGCTGTTGAATCTGTTGTTGAAGCAGTTGATTGTTGTAGGCTATTATATGCTATAGAGAGCTCTAGTTTTGTTCAAGCTGTTGAATCTGTTGTTGTTGAAGCTGTTGATTGCTGTAGGCTACATTACGTGCTTTAGAGAGCTCTAGTTTTGTTGAAGCAGTTGAATCTGTTGTTGAAGTTGTTGACTGTTGTAGGCTATCATGAGCTCTTGAGAGCTCTAGTTTTGTTGAAGCTGTTGATTGTTGAAGCTGTAGTTGTTGAATCTGTTTCTGAAGCTTTTGATTGTTGAAGCTGTTGAATCAGTTGTTAAATCTGTTGATAACCATGTTGAAGTTGTTGAATGTTGATGTTGAATCCGTTGTTGTTGAAGCTGTTGATTGTTGGTAGTGTTGAAGCTGTTCAATCAGTTGATCTTGTTAGTACAATTAAAGCTATTGATTGTGAGTACAGTCTATTTTGTGTAAGTGTAGGCTCGCCCCAATAAATCAATAGCTTCAATCACTATGTTGAAGCTGTTGAATTTGTTGTAGAAGCTGTTGATTGTTGTAAGCTATTATGTGCTCTAGAGAGCTCTAGTTTTGTTGAAGCTGTTGAATCTGTTGTTGTTAAAGCTGTTGATCGTTGTAGCCTATTATGTGTAATAGAGAGCTCTAGTTTTGTTGAAGTTGTTGAATCTGTTGTTGAAGCTGTTGATTGTTGTAGGCTACATTATGTGCTTTAGAGAGCTCTAGTTTTGTTGAAGCAGTTGAATCTGTTGTTGAAGCTGTTGATTGTTGTAGGCTATTATGAGCTCTTGAGAGCTCTAGTTTTGTTGAAGCTTTTAAATCTGTTGTTGAAGCTGTTGATTGTTGAAGCTGTAGTTGTTGAATCTGTTTTTGAAGCTGTTGAATCAGTTGTTAAATCTGTTAACCATGTTGAAGTTGTTGATTGTCGTTGATGTTGAATCTGTTGTTGTTGAAGCTGTTGATTGTTGGTAGTGTTGAAGCTGTTCAATCAGTTGATCTTGTTAGTACAATTAAAGCTGTTGATTGTGAGTACAGTCTATTTTGTGTAAGTGTAGGTTCGCCCAATAAATCAATAGCTTCAATCACTATGTTGAAGCTGTTGAATTTGTTGTAGAAGCTGTTGATTGTTGTAAGCTATTATGTACTCTAGAGAGCTCTAGTTTTGTTGAAGCTGTTGAATCTGTTGTTGTTAAAGCTGTTGATTGTTGTAGGCTATTATGTGCTCTAGTTTATTAAAGCTGTTGAATCTATTCTTGTTGAAGATGTTGATTGTTGTAGGCTACATTATGTGCTCTAATGAGCTTTAGTTTTGTCGAAGCTGTTGAATCTATGGTTGTTGAAGCTGTTGATTGTTGTAGGCTATTATATACTATAGAGAGCTCTAGTTTTGTTTAAGCTGTTGAATCTGTTGTTGAAGCTGTTGATTGTTGTATGGTATTATATGTCATAGAGAGGTCTAATTTTGTTTAAGCTGTCGAATCTGTTGTTGTTGAAGCAGTTGATTGTTGTAGGCTATTATATGCTATAGAGAGCTCTAGTTTTGTTCAAGCTGTTGAATCTGTTGTTGTTGAAGCTGTTGATTGCTGTAGGCTACATTACGTGCTTTAGAGAGCTCTAGTTTTGTTGAAGCAGTTGAATCTGTTGTTGAAGCTGTTGACTGTTGTAGGCTATCATGAGCTCTTGAGAGCTCTAGTTTTGTTGAAGCTGTTGATTGTTGAAGCTGTAGTTGTTGAATCTGTTTCTGAAGCTGTTGATTGTTGAAGCTGTTGAATCAATTGTTAAATCTGTTGATAACCATGTTGAAGTTGTTGAATGTTGTTGATGTTGAATCCGTTGTTGTTGAAGCTGTTGATTGTTGGTAGTGTTGAAGCTGTTCAATCAGTTGATCTTGTTAGTACAATTAAAGCTATTGATTGTGAGTACAGTCTATTTTGTGTAAGTGTAGGCTCGCCCCAATAAATCAATAGCTTCAATCATCATGTTGAAGCTGTTGAATTTGTTGTAGAAGCTGTTGATTGTTGTAAGCTATTATGTGCTCTAGAGAGCTCTAGTTTTGTTGAAGCTGTTGAATCTGTTGTTGTTAAAGCTGTTGATTGTTGTAGCCTATTATGTGCTCTAGTTTAATTGAATGCTGTTGAATCTGTTGTTGAAGAAGTAGATTGTTGTAGGCTATTATGTGCAATAGAGAGCTCTAGTTTTGTTGAAGCTGTTGAATCTGTTGTTGTTGAAGCTGTTGATTGTTGTAGGCTATTATATGCTATAGAGAGCTCTAGTTTTGTTTAAGCTGTTGAATCTGTTGTTGAAGCTGTTGATTGTTGTAGGATATTATATGCTATAGAGAGCTCTAGTTTTGTTTAAGCTGTCGAATCTGTTGTTGTTGAAGCTGTTAATTGTTGTAGGCTATTATGTGCAATAGAGAGCTCTAATTTTGTTGAAGCTGTTCAATTTGTTGTTGAAGCTGTTGATTGTTGTAGGCTATTATATCTTATAGAGAGGTCTAGTTTTGTTTAAGCTGTTGAATCTGTTGTTGTTGAAGCTGTTGATTGTTGTAGGCTATTATATGCTATAGAGAGCTCTAGTTTTGTTCAAGCTGTTGAATCTGTTGTTGTTGAAGCTGTTGATTGTTGTAGGCTATTATGTGTAATAGAGAGCTCTAGTTTTGTTGAAGTTGTTGAATCTGTTGTTGAAGCTGTTGATTGTTGTAGGCTACATTATGTGCTTTAGAGAGCTCTAGTTTTGTTGAAGCAGTTGAATCTGTTGTTGAAGCTGTTGATTGTTGTAGGTTATTATGTGCTCTAGAGAGCTCTAGTTTTGTTTAAGCTGTTGAATCTGTTGTTGAAGCTGTTGATTGTTGTAGGCTATTATATCTTAGAGAGGTCTAGTTTTGTTTAAGCTGTCGAACCTGTTGTTGAAGCTGTTGATTGTTGTAGGCTTTTACATGCTATAGACAGCTCTAGTTTTTTTTAAGCTGTTGAATCTGTTGTTGTTGAAGCTGTTGATTGTTGTAGGCTACATTATGTACTTTAGAGAGCTCTAGTTTTGTTGAAGCTGTTGAATCTGTGGTTGAAGCTGTTGATTGTAGGCTATTATATGCTCTAGTGAGCTCTAGTTTTGTTGAAGCTGTTGATTGTTGTAGGCTACATTATGTGCTTTAGAGAGCTCTAGTTTTGTTGAAGCTGTTGAATCTGTGGTTGAAGCTGTTGATTGTAGGCTATTATAGGCTCTAGTGAGCTCTAGTTTTGTTGAAGCTGTTGATTGTTGTAGGCTATTAAGTGCCCTAGTTTAGAAGCTGTTGAATCTGTTGTTGTTAAAGCTGTTGATGTTGATCCTAGTTTAATTGAAGCTGTTGAATCTGTTGTTGTTAAAGCTGTTGATTGTTGTAGGCTATTATGTGCTCTATTCTTATGAAAGCTGTTGAATCTATTTTTGTTGAAGAAGTTGATTGTTGTAGGCCATTATGTGCAATAGAGAGCTCTAGTTTTGTTGAAGCTGTTGAATCTGTTGTTGTTGAAGCTGTTGATTGTTGTAGGCTATTATATGCTATAGAGAGCTCTAGTTTTGTTTAAGCTGTTGAATCTGTTGTTGAAGCTGTTGATTGTTGTAGGCTATTATATGTTATAGAGAGCTCTAGTTTTGTTTAAGCTGTCGAATCTGTTGTTGAAATTGTTGATTGTTGTAGGCTATTTTATGTTATAGAGAGGTCTAGTTTTGTTTAAGCTGTCGAATCTGTTGTTGAAGTAGTTGATTGTTGTAGGCTATTATATGCTATAGAGAGCTCTAGTTTTGTTTAAGCTGTCGAATCTGTTGTTGTTAAAGCTGTTGATTGTTGTAGGCTATTATGTGCAATAGAGAGCTCTAATTTTGTTGAAGCTGTTCAATCTGTTGTTGAAGCTGTTGATTGTTGTAGGCTATTATATCTTATAGAGAGGTCTAGTTTGTTTAAGCTGTTGAATCTGTTGTTGTTGAAGCTGTTGATTGTTGTAGGCTATTATATGCTATAGAGAGCTCTAGTTTTGTTCAAGCTGTTGAATCTGTTGTTGTTGAAGCTGTTGATTGTTGTAGGCTATTATGTGTAATAGAGAGCTCTAGTTTTGTTGAAGTTGTTGAATCTGTTGTTGAAGCTGTTGATTGTTGTAGGCTACATTATGTGCTTTAGAGAGCTCTAGTTTTGTTGAAGCAGTTGAATCTGTTGTTGAAGCTGTTGATTGTTGTAGGCTATTATGAGCTCTTGAGAGCTCTAGTTTTGTTGAAGCTGTTAAATCTGTTGTTGAAGCTGTTGATTGTTGAAGCTGTAGTTGTTGAATCTGTTTCTGAAGCTGTTGAATCAGTTGTTAAATCTGTTGATAACCATGTTGAAGTTGTTGATTGTCGTTGATGTTGAATCTGTTGTTGTTGAAGCTGTTGATTGTTGGTAGTGTTGAAGCTGTTCAATCAGTTGATCTTGTTAGTACAATTAAAGCTGTTGATTGTGAGTACAGTCTATTTTGTGTAAGTGTAGGCTCGCCCCAATAAATCAATAGCTTCAATCACTATGTTGAAGCTGTTGAATTTGTTCTAGAAGCTGTTGATTGTTGTAAACTATTATGTGCTCTAGAGAGCTCTAGTTTTGTTGAAGCTGTTGAATCTGCTGTTGTTAAAGCTGTGATTGTTGTAGGCTAAGTTATGGCTCTAGTTTTGTTGAAGATGTTGATTGGTTTGTAAGCTACATTATGTGGTCTAGAGAGTTCTAGTTTTGTTGAAGCTGTTGAATCTGTTGTTGTTGAAGCTGTTGATTGTTGTAGGCTATTATGTGCTCTAGAGAGTTCTAGTTTTGTTTAAGCTGTTGAATATTTTGTTGTTGAAACTGTTGAATCTGTTTTTATTGAACCTGTTGATTGTTGTAGGCTATATTATGTGCTCTAAAGAACTCTAGTTTTGTTAAGGCAGTTGAATCTGTTGTTGAAGCTGTTGATTGTTGTAGGCTATTATGTGCTCAAGACAGCTCTAGATTTGTTGAAATTGTTGAATCTGTTGTTGAAGATGTTGATCGTTGTAGGCTACATTATGTGCTCTAGAAAGCTCTAGATATGTTGGAGCAGTTGAATCTGTTGTTGAAGCTGTTGATTGTTGTAGGCTATTATGTGCAATAGAGAGCTCTAGTTTTGTTGAAGCTGTTGAATCTGTTGTTGAAGCTGTTGATTGTTGTAGGCTATTATGAGCTCTTGAGAGCTCTAGTTTTGTTGAAGCTGTTAAATCTGTTGTTGAAGCTGTTGATTGTTGAAGCTGTAGTTGTTGAATCTGTTTTTGAAGCTGTTGAATCAGTTCTTAAATCTGTTGATAACCATGTTGAAGTTGTTGATTGTCGTTGATGTTGAATCTGTTGATTGTTGGTAGTGTTGAAGCTGTTCAATCAGTTGATCTTGTTAGTACAATTAAAGCTGTTGATTGTGAGTACAGTCTATTTTGTGTAAGTGTAGCTCGCCCCAATAAATCAATAGCTTCAATCACTATGTTGAAGCTGTTGAATTTGTTGTAGAAGCTGTTGATTGTTGTAAGCTATTATGTGCTCTAGAGAGCTCTAGTTTTGTTGAAGCTGTTGAATCTGTTGTTGTTAAAGCTGTTGATTGTTGTAGGCTATTATGTGCTCTAGTTTATTAAAGCTGTTGAATCTATTTTTGTTGAAGATGTTGATTGTTGTAGGCTACATTATGTGCTCTAGAGAGCTCTAGTTTTGTTGAAGCTGTTGAATCTGTTGTTGTTGAAGCTGTTGATTGTTGTAGGCTATTATATGCTATAGAGAGCTCTAGTTTTGTTTAAGCTGTTGAATCTGTTGTTGAAGCTGTTGATTGTTGTAGGCTATTATATGTTATAGAAAGCTCTAGTTTTGTTTAAGCTGTCGAATCTGTTGTTGAAATTGTTGATTGTTGTAGGCTATTATATGTTATAGAGAGGTCTAGTTTTGTTTAAGCTGCCGAATCTGTTGTTGTTGAAGTAGTTGATTGTGGTAGGCTATTATATGCTATAGAGAGCTCTAGTTTCTATAGAGAGCTCTAGTTTTGTTTAAGCTGTTGAATCTGTTGTTGTTGAAGCTGTTGATTGTTGTAGGCTATTATATGCTATAGAGAGCTCTAGTTTTGTTCAAGCTGTTGAATCTGTTGTTGTTGAAGCTGTTGATTGTTGTAGGCTATTATGTGTAATAGAGAGCTCTAGTTTTGTTGAAGTTGTTGAATCTGTTGTTGAAGCTGTTGATTGTTGTAGGCTACATTATGTGCTTTAGAGAGCTCTAGTTTTGTTGAAGCAGTTGAATCTGTTGTTGAAGCTGTTGATTGTTGTAGGCTATTATGAGCTCTTGAGAGCTCTAGTTTTGTTGAAGCTGTTGATTGTTGAAGCTGTAGTTGTTGAATCTGTTTTTGAAGCTGTTGAATCAGTTCTTAAATCTGTTGATAACCATGTTGAAGTTGTTGATTGTCGTTGATGTTGAATCTGTTGTTGTTGAAGCTGTTGATTGTTGTAGGCTATTATATGTTATAGAAAGCTCTAGTTTTGTTTAAGCTGTCGAATCTGTTGTTGAAATTGTTGATTGTTGTAGGCTATTATATGTTATAGAGAGGTCTAGTTTTGTTTAAGCTGCCGAATCTGTTGTTGTTGAAGTAGTTGATTGTGGTAGGCTATTATATGCTATAGAGAGCTCTAGTTTCTATAGAGAGCTCTAGTTTTGTTTAAGCTGTTGAATCTGTTGTTGTTGAAGCTGTTGATTGTTGTAGGCTATTATATGCTATAGAGAGCTCTAGTTTTGTTCAAGCTGTTGAATCTGTTGTTGTTGAAGCTGTTGATTGTTGTAGGCTATTATGTGTAATAGAGAGCTCTAGTTTTGTTGAAGTTGTTGAATCTGTTGTTGAAGCTGTTGATTGTTGTAGGCTACATTATGTGCTTTAGAGAGCTCTAGTTTTGTTGAAGCAGTTGAATCTGTTGTTGAAGCTGTTGATTGTTGTAGGCTATTATGAGCTCTTGAGAGCTCTAGTTTTGTTGAAGCTGTTGATTGTTGAAGCTGTAGTTGTTGAATCTGTTTTTGAAGCTGTTGAATCAGTTCTTAAATCTGTTGATAACCATGTTGAAGTTGTTGATTGTCGTTGATGTTGAATCTGTTGTTGTTGAAGCTGTTGATTGTTGGTAGTGTTGAAGCTGTTCAATCAGTTGATCTTGTTAGTACAATTAAAGCTGTTGATTGTGAGTACAGTCTATTTTGTGTAAGTGTAGGCTCGCCCCAATAAATCAATAGCTTCAATCACTATGTTGAAGCTGTTGAATTTGTTCTAGAAGCTGTTGATTGTTGTAAACTATTATGTGCTCTAGAGAGCTCTAGTTTTGTTGAAGCTGTTGAATCTGCTGTTATTAAAGCTGTTGATTGTTGTAGGCTAGATTATGGCTCTAGTTTTGTTGAAGCTGTTGAATCTGTTGTTGTTGAAGATGTTGATTGGTTTGTAAGCTACATTATGTGGTCTAGAGAGCTCTAGTTTTGTTGAAGCTGTTGAATCTGTTGTTGTTGAAGCTGTTGATTGTTGTAGGCTATTATGTGCTCTAGAGAGTTCTTAAGCTGTTGAATATTTTGTTGTTGAAACTGTTGAATCTGTTTTTATTGAACCTGTTGATTGTTGTAGGCTATATTATGTGCTCTAAAAAACTCTAGTTTTGTTAAGGCAGTTGAATCTGTTGTTGAAGCTGTTGATTGTTGTAAGCTATTATGTGCTCTAGAGAGCTCTAGTTTTGTTGAAGCTGTTGATGTAGAAGCTGTTGATTGCTGTAGACTTTTATGTGCTCTAGAGAACTCTAGTTTTGTTGAAGCTGTTGAATCTGTTGGTGTTAAAGCTGTTGGTTGTTGTAGGCTACATTATGTGCTCTAGAGAGCTCTAGATTTGTTGAAGCCGTTGAATCTGTTGTTGTGGCCGTTGATTGTTGTAGGCTACTATGTGTTCTAGAGAGCTCTAGTTTTGTTGAAATTGTTGAATCTGTTGTTGGAGATGTTGATTGTTGTAGTCTATTATGTGCTCTAGAGAGCTCTAGTTTTGTTGAAGCTGTTGAATTTGCTGTTGAAGCTGTTGATTGTTGTCGGCAATTATGTGTACTAGAGAGCTCTAGTATTGTTGAAGCTGTTGATTGTTGTAGGCTATTATGTGATCTAGAGAGCTCTAATTTTGTTGAAAATGTTGAAGCTGTTGATTGTTGTAAGCTATTATGTCATCTGGAGAACTCTAGTTTTGTTGAATCTGTTGTTGAAGCTGCTGATTGTTGTAGGCAATTATGTGCTCT
This sequence comes from Stappiaceae bacterium, assembly GCA_964291365.2. Taxonomy (GTDB): domain Bacteria; phylum Pseudomonadota; class Alphaproteobacteria; order Rhizobiales; family Stappiaceae; genus JBDWFY01. The sequence goes on along the minus strand of OZ219953.1, from coordinate 117,192 downwards.
GGAGAGGTCTAGTTTTATTGAAGCTTATGAATCTGTTGTTGCTGAAGATGTTGTTTGTTGTACGCTATTATGTGCTCTAGAGAGCTCTAGTTTTGTTGAAGCTGTTGAATCTGCTGTTGTTGGAGCTGTTGATTGTTGTACGCTATTATGTGCTCTAGAGAACTCTAGTTTTGTTGAAGCTGTTGAATCTGTTGTGGTTGAAGCTGTTGATTGTTGTAGGCTACATTATGTGTTCTAGAGAGCTCTAGTATTGTTGAAGCTGTTGATTGTTGTAGGCTATTATGTGCTCTAGAGAGCTCTAATTTTGTTGAAAATGTTGAATCTGTTGTTGAAGCTGTTGATTGTTATACGCTATTATGTCATCTGGAGAACTCTAATTTTGTTGAATCTGTTGTTGGAGATGTTGATTATTGTAGGCTATTATGAGCTCTAGAGAGCTCTAGTTTTGTTGAAGCTGTTGAATCTCTTGTTGAAGATGTTGAGTCTGTTGTTGTTAAAGCTGTTGATTGTTGTAGGCTATTATGTGCTCTAGTTTTATGAATCTGGTTTTGTTGAAGCAGTTGAATCTGCTGTTGAAGCTGTTGATTGTTGTAAGCTATTATGAGCTCTAGAGAGCTCTAGATATGTTGAAGTTGTTGAGTCTGTTTGTTGAAGCTGTTGAATCTGCTGTTGAAGCAGTTGATTGTTGTCGGCAATTATGTGCACTAGAGAGCTCTAGTTTTGTTGAAGCTGTTGAATCTATTATTGAAGCTGTTGATTGTTGTAGGCTATTATGTGCTCTAGAGAGCTCTAATTTTGTTGAAGCTGTTGAATCTGTTGTTGAAGCTGTTGTTGTTGAAGCTGTTGAATCTGTTTTTGTTGAAGCAATTGATTGTTGTAAGCTATTATGTGCTCTAGAGAGCTCTAGTTTTGTTGAAGCTGTTGAATCTGTTCTTGTTGAAGCTGTTGAATCTGTTGTTGCTAAAGCTGTTGATTGTTGTAGGCTATTATGTGCTCTAGTTTTATTGAAGCTGTTGAATCAGTTGTTGAAGCTGTTGATTGTTATAGGCTATTATGTGCAATAGAGACCTCTAGTTTTGTTGAAGTTGTTGAATCTGTTGTTGTTGCAGATGTTGATTGTTGTAGACTACATTGTCTGCTCTAGAGAGCTCTAGTTTTGTTGAAGCTGTTGAATCTGTTGTTGTTGAAGCTGTTGAATCTGTTGTTGCTAAAGCTGTTGATTGTTGTAGGCTATTATGTGCTCTAGTTTTATTGAAGCTGTTGAATCAGTTGTTGAAGCTGTTGATTGTTGTAGGCTATTATGTGCAATAGAGACCTCTAGTTTTGTTGAAGTTGTTGAATCTGTTGTTGTTGAAGCTGTTGATTGTTGTAAGCTATTATGTGCTCTAGAGAGCTCTAGTTTTGTTGAAGCTGTTGAATCTGTTCTTGTTGAAGCTGTTGAATCTGTTGTTGCTAAAGCTGTTGATTGTTGTAGGCTATTATGTGCTCTAGTTTTATTGAAGCTGTTGAATCAGTTGTTGAAGCTGTTGATTGTTGTAGGCTATCATGTGCAATAGAGACCTCTAGTTTTGTTGAAGTTGTTGAATCTGTTGTTGTTGAAGCTGTTGATTGTTGTAAGCTATTACGTGCTCTAGAGAGCTCTAGTTTTGTTGAAGTTGTTGAATCCGTTGTTGTTGAAGCTGTTGATTGTTGTAAGCTATTATGTGCTCTAGAGAGCTCTAGTTTTGTTGAAGCTGTTGGATATGTTGTTGTTGAAGCTGTTGAATCTGTTATTGTTAAAGCTGTTGATTGTTGTAGGCTATTATGTACTCTAGCTTAATTGAAGCTGTTGAATCTGTTGTTGTTGAAGCTGTTGATTGTTGTAAGCTATTATGTGCTCTAGAGAGCTCTAGTTTTGTTGAAGCTGTTGAAGCTCTGTTCTAGAGAGCTCTAGTTTTGTTGAAGCTGTTGAATCTGTTGTTTAAGCTGTTGATTGTTGTAAGCTATTATGTGCTCTAGAGAGCTCTAGTTTTGTTGAAGCTGTTGAATCTGTTATTGTTGAAGTTGTTGAATCTGTTGTTAAAGTTGTTGATTGTTGTGGGCTATTATGTGCTAAGTTTTATTGAAGCTGTTGAATCTGTTGCTGAAAATGTCGATTGTTGTAGGCTACATTATGTGCTCTAGAAAGATCTAGTTCTGTTGAAGCTGTTCAATCTGTTGTTGTTTAATCTATTGTTGTTAAAGCTGTTGATTGTTGTAGGCTATTATGTTCTCTAGTTTTATTGAAGCTGTTGAATCTATTGTTGAAGATGTTGATTGTTGTAGGCTACATTATGTGTTCTAGAGAGCTCAAGTTTTGTCGAAGTTGTTGAATCTGTTGATAGTGAAGCTATTGATTGTTGTAGGCCATTATGTGCTCTAGAGAGCTCTAATTTTATTGAAGCAGTACAATCTCATGTTGAAGCTGTTCATTTTTGTAGGTTATTATTATGTTCTAGAGAGTTCTAGTCTTGTTAAAACTGTTGAATCTGTTGTTGAAGCTGTTAATTATTGTAGGCTATTATGTGCTCTAGAGAGCTCTAATTTTATTGAAGCAGTAGAATCTCCTGTTGAAGCTGTTCATTTTTGTAGGTTATTATGTGTTCTAGAGAGCTCTAGTTTTGTTGAAGCTGTTGAATATGTTGATGGTGAAGCTGTTGAATCTGTTGTTGTTAAAGCTGTTGATTGTTGTAGGCTATTATGTGCTCTAGTTTTATTGAAGATGTTGAATCTGTTGTTGAAGCTGTTGATTGTTGTAGGCTATTATGAGCTTTAGAGAGCTCTAGTTTTGTTGAAGCTGTTGAATCTGTTGTTGAAGCTGTTGAATCTGTTGTTGTTAAAGCTGTTCATTGTTGTAGGCTATTATGTACTCTAGTTTAATTGAAGCTGTTGAATCTGTTGTTGTTGAAGATGTTGATTGTTGAAGCTGTTGAATCTGCTGTTAAAGCTGTTGAATCTGTTGTTAAACCTGTTGATTGTTGTAGGCTAGTATGTGCTATAGTTTTATTGAAGATGTTGAATCTGTTGTTGAAGCTGTTGATTGCTATAGGCTATTATGAGCTCTAGAGAGCTCTAGTTTTGTTGAAGCTGTTGAATCTGTTGTTGTTGAAGCTGTTGAATCTGTTGTTAAAGCTGTTGATTGTTGTAGGCTATTATGTACTCTAGTTTAATTGAAGCTGTTAAATCTGTTGTTGTTGAAGATGTTGATTGTTGTAGGCTATTATGTGCTCTAGTTTTATTGAAGATGTTGAATCTGTTGTTGAAGCTGTTGATTGTTGTAGGCTATTATGAGCTCTAGAGAGCTCTAGTTTTGTTGAAGCTGTTGAATCTGCTGTTGAAGCTGTTGAATCTGTTGTTAAACATGTTGATTGTTGTAGGCTAGTATGTGCTATAGTTTTATTGAAGATGTTGAATCTGTTGTTGAAGCTGTTGATTGTTGTAGGCTATTATGAGCTTTAGAGAGCTCTAGTTTTGTTGAAGCTGTTGAATCTGTTGTTGTTGAAGCTGTTGAATCTGTTGTTAAAGCTGTTCATTGTTGTAGGCTATTATGTGCTCTAGAGAGCTCTAGTCTTGTTGAAATTGTTGAATCTGTTGTTGAAACTGTTGATTGTTGTAGGCTACATTATGTGCTCTAAAGAGCTCTAATTTTGTTGAAGATGTTGAATCTGTTGTTGAAGATGTTGATTGTTGTAGGCAACATTATGTGCTCTAAAGAGCTCTAGTTTTGTTTAAGCTGTTTAATCTGTTGTTGTTCAAGCTGTTGAATCTGTTGTTGTTAAAGCTGTTCATTGTTGTAGGCTATTATGTGTTCTAGCTTTATTGAAGTTGTTAAATCTGTTGTAGTTGAAGATGTTCATTGTTGTAGGCTACAATATATGCTCTAGAGAGATCTAGTATTGTCGAAACTATTGAATCTGTTGTTGAAGCTGTCGAATCTGTTGTTGTTGAAGCTGTTGAATCTGTTTTTGTTGAAGCTATTGATTGTTGTAAGCTATTATGTGCTCTAGAGAGCTCTAGTTTTGTTGAAGTTGTTGAATCTGTTGTTGTTGAAGCTGTTGATTGTTGTAAGCTATTATGTGCTCTAGAGAGCTCTAGTTTTGTTGAAGCTGTTAAATCATTCTGTTGTTGAAGATGTTGATTGTTGTTGGCTACATTATGTGCTCTAGAGAGCTCTAGTTTTGTTTAAGCTGTTGGATCTGTTGTTGAAGCTGTTGAATCTGTTATTGTTAAAGCTGTTGATTGTTGTAGGCTATTATGTACTCTAGTTTAATTGAAGCTGTTGAATCTGTTATTGTTGAAGATGTTGATTGTTGTAGACTATTATGTGCTCTAGTTTTATTGAAGATGTTGAATCTGTTGTTGAAGCTGTTGATTATTGTAGGCTATTATGAGCTCTAGAGAGTTCTAGTTTTGTTGAAGCTGTTGAATCTGTTGTTGTTAAAGCTGTTGATTGTTGTAGGCTATTATGTACTCTAGTTTAATTGAAGCTGTTGAATCTGTTGTTGTTGAAGATGTTGATTGTTGAAGCTGTTGAATCTGCTGTTGAAGCTGTTGAATCTGTTGTTAAACCTGTTGATTGTTGTAGGCTAGTATGTGCTATAGTTTTATTGAAGATGTTGAATCTGTTGTTGAAGCTGTTGATTGCTACAGGCTATTATGAGCTCTAGAGAGCTCTAGTTTTGTTGAAGCTGTTGAATCTGTTGTTGTTGAAGCTGTTGAATCTGTTGTTAAAGCTGTTGATTGTTGTAGGCTATTATGTACTCTAGTTTAATTGAAGCTGTTGAATCTGTTGTTGTTGAAGATGTTGATTGTTGTAGGCTATTATGTGCTCTAGTTTTATTGAAGATGTTGAATCTGTTGTTGAAGCTGTTGATTGTTGTAGGCTATTATGAGCTCTAAAGAGCTCTAGTTTTGTTGAAGCTGTTGAATCTGCTGTTGAAGCTGTTGAATCTGTTGTTAAACATGTTGATTGTTGTAGGCTAGTATGTGCTATAGTTTTATTGAAGATGTTGAATCTGTTGTTGAAGCTGTTGATTGTTGTAGGCTATTATGAGCTCTAGAGAGCTCTAGTTTTGTTGAAGCTGTTGAATCTGTTGTTGTTGAAGTTGTTGAATCTGTTGTTGAAGATGTTGATTGTTGTAGGCAACATTATGTGCTCTAAAGAGCTCTAGTTTTGTTTAAGCTGTTTAATCTGTTGTTGTTCAAGCTGTTGAATCTGTTGTTGTTAAAGCTGTTCATTGTTGTAGGCTATTATGTGTTCTAGCTTTATTGAAATTGTTAAATCTGCTGTAGTTGAAGATGTTCATTGTTGTACGCTACAATATGTGCTCTAGGGAGATCTAGTATTGTTGAAACTATTGAATCTGTTGTTGAAGCTGTTTAATCTGTTGGTGTTAAAGCTGTTCATTGTTGTAGGCTATTATGTGCTCTAGTTTTATTGAAGCTGTCGAATCTGTTGTTGTTCAAGATGTTAATTGTTGAGGGCTACATTATGTGCTCTAGATAGCTCTAGTTTTGTTGAAGCTATCGAATCTGTTGTTGTTGAAGCTGTTGAATCTGTTTTTGTTGAAGCTGTTGATTGTTGTAAGCTATTATGTGCTCTAGAGAGCTCTAGTTTTGTTGAAGTTGTTGAATCTGTTGTTGAAGCTGTTGATTGTTCTAAGCTATTATGTGCTCTAGAGAGCTCTAGTTTTGTTGAAGCTGTTGGATATGCTGTTGTTGAAGCTGTTGAATCTGTTATTGATAAAGCTGTTGATTGTTGTAGGCGATTATGTACTCTAGTTTAATTGAAGCTGTTGAATCTGTTGTTGAAGCTGTTGATTGTTGTAAGCTCTTATGTGCTCTAGAGAGCTCTAATTTTGTTGAAGCTGTTGAATCTGTTGTTGAAGCTGTTGATTATTGTAGGCTATTATGAGCTCTAGAGAGCTCTAGTTTTGTTGAAGCTGTTGAATCTGTTGTTGTTAAAGCTGTTGATTGTTGTAGGCTATTATGTACTCTAGTTTAATTGAAGCTGTTGAATCTGTTGTTGTTGAAGATGTTGATTGTTGAAGCTGTTGAATCTGCTGTTGAAGCTGTTGAATCTGTTGTTAAACCTGTTGATTGTTGTAGGCTAGTATGTGCTATAGTTTTATTGAAGATGTTGAATCTGTTGTTGAAGCTGTTGATTGCTACAGGCTATTATGAGCTCTAGAGAGCTCTAGTTTTGTTGAAGCTGTTGAATCTGTTGTTGTTGAAGCTGTTGAATCTGTTGTTAAAGCTGTTGATTGTTGTAGGCTATTATGTACTCTAGTTTAATTGAAGCTGTTGAATCTGTTGTTGTTGAAGATGTTGATTGTTGTAGGCTATTATGTGCTCTAGTTTTATTGAAGATGTTTAATCTGTTGTTGAAGCTGTTGATTGTTGTAGGCTATTATGAGCTCTAGAGAGCTCTAGTTTTGTTGAAGCTGTTGAATCTGCTGTTGAAGCTGTTGAATCTGTTGTTAAACATGTTGATTGTTGTAGGCTAGTATGTGCTATAGTTTTATTGAAGATGTTGAATCTGTTGTTGAAGCTGTTGATTGTTGTAGGCTATTATGAGCTCTAGAGAGCTCTAGTTTTGTTGAAGCTGTTGAATCTGTTGTTGTTGAAGTTGTTGAATCTGTTGTTGAAGATGTTGATTGTTGTAGGCAACATTATGTGCTCTAAAGAGCTCTAGTTTTGTTCAAGCTGTTTAATCTGTTGTTGTTCAAGCTGTTGAATCTGTTGTTGTTAGAGCTGTTCATTGTTGTAGGCTATTATGTGTTCTAGCTTTATTGAAATTGTTAAATCTGCTGTAGTTGAAGATGTTCATTGTTGTACGCTACAATATGTGCTCTAGGGAGATCTAGTATTGTTGAAACTATTGAATCTGTTGTTGAAGCTGTTTAATCTGTTGGTGTTAAAGCTGTTCATTGTTGTAGGCTATTATGTGCTCTAGTTTTATTGAAGCTGTCGAATCTGTTGTTGTTCAAGATGTTAATTGTTGAGGGCTACATTATGTGCTCTAGATAGCTCTAGTTTTGTTGAAGCTATCGAATCTGTTGTTGTTGAAGCTGTTGAATCTGTTTTTGTTGAAGCTGTTGATTGTTGTAAGCTATTATGTGCTCTAGAGAGCTCTAGTTTTGTTGAAGTTGTTGAATCTGTTGTTGAAGCTGTTGATTGTTCTAAGCTATTATGTGCTCTAGAGAGCTCTAGTTTTGTTGAAGCTGTTGGATATGCTGTTGTTGAAGCTGTTGAATCTGTTATTGATAAAGCTGTTGATTGTTGTAGGCGATTATGTACTCTAGTTTAATTGAAGCTGTTGAATCTGTTGTTGAAGCTGTTGATTGTTGTAAGCTCTTATGTGCTCTAGAGAGCTCTAGTTTTGTTGAAGCTGTTGAATCTGTTGTTGTTGAAGCTGTTGAATCTGTTTTTGTTGAAGCAATTGATTGTTGTAAGCTATTATGTGCTCTAGAGAGCTCTAATTTTGTTGAAGCTGTTGAATCTGTTGTTGAAGCTGTTGATTGTTGTAAGCTATTATGTGCTCTAGAGAGCTCTAGTTTTGTTGAAGCTGTTGAATCTGTTCTTGTTGAAGCTGTTGAATCTGTTGTTGGTTATGATTGTTGAAGCTGTTGAATCTGTTGATCTGGTTAGTGTAGTTGAAGCTGCTGATTGTTAGTACAGTCTATCTTGTGTACAAGTAGGCTCGCCACAATAAATTAATAGATTCAATCACCATGTTGAAGCTGTTAAATCTGTTGTTGAAGCAGTTGATTGTTGAAGCTGTTGAATCTGTTGATCTTGTATAGTTGAAGCTGTTGATTGTTAGTACAGTCTATTGTGTGCAAGAGTAGGCTCGTCCTAATAAATCAATAGCTTCCATTACCATGTTGAAGCTGTTGTCTGTTGAAGCTGTGAAATCTGTTGTTGAAGATGTTGATTGTTGAAGCTGTTGAATCTGAAGTTGTTGAATCTGTTATTTAACCTGTTGATTACCACGTTGAAGTTGTTGATTGTAGTTGATGTTGGTGAATCTGTTGTTGAAGCTGTTGATTGTTGAAGCTGTTGAATCCAAAGTTGTTGAATCCGTTGTTGAAGCTGTTAAATCTGTTATTTAATTGGTTGATCACTGTGGAAGTTGTTGATTGTTGATGTTGTTGAATCTGTTGTTGAAGCTGTTGATTGTTGGTTATGATTGTTGAGGCTGTTGAATCTGTTGACCTTGTTAGTATAGTTGAAGCTGTTGATTGTTAGTATAGTCTATCTTGTGTGAGAGTAGGCTCGCTCTGATAAATCAATAGCTTCAATCACCCTGTTAAATCTGTTGATTGTTGAAGCTGTTGAATCTGTTGTTGAATCTGTTGTTTTTTAATATGTTGTCGATGTTTAATATGTTGTTGTTGAAGCAGTTAATTGTTGTTTATGATGTTGAATTTGTTGTTGAATCTGTAGTTGAAGCAGTTAATTGTTGACTATGATTGTTGAAGCAGTTGTTGAATCTGTTGATCTTAATAGTATAGTTGAAGCTGTTAATTGTTGGTTACGATAGTTGAAGCTGTTAAATCTGTCGATCACCATGTTAAAGCTGTTAATTGTTTATGTTGTTGAAATTGTTGCTGTTGATTGTTGTTCAATCTGTTGTTGAAGCTGTTGATTGTGGAAGTTGTTGAATTTGATGTTCAATCTGTTGTTGAAGCTGTTCATTGTTGAAGCTGTTGAATCTGTTGTTTAATCTGTTGATTGTAGCTGTTGAATCTGAAGTTGTTGAATCTGTTGATGAAGCTTTTGATTGTTGAAGCTGTTAGTAGTTGAATCTGTTGAAGCTGTTGATGTTGTTGAATCTGTTGTTGAAGGTGTTCATTGTAAGTTATGATTGCTGAAGTTGTTGAATCTGTTGTTAAAGTTGTTGATTGTTGCAGGCTACATTATGTGCTCTAGAGAGCTATAGCTTTGTTGAACCAGTTGAATCGGTTGTTGAAACTGTTGATTGTTGTAGACTCTTATGTGCTCTAGAGACTTCTAGATTTGTTGAAGCTGTTGAATCTATTGTTGAAGCTGATGAGTATTGTAGACTATTATGTGCTCTAGAGAGCTCTAGTTTTGTTGAAGCTGTTAATTGTTGTAGGCTATTATGTGCTCTAGAGAGCTCTAGTTTTGTTGAAGCAGTTGAATCTGCTGTTGAAGCTGTTGAATCTGTTGTTAAAGCTGTTGATTGTTGTAGGTTATATTGTGTTCTTAAGAGCTCTAGTTTTGTTGAAGCTGTTGAATCTATTGTTATTGAAGCTGTTGAGTCTGTTGTTAAAGCTGTTGATTGTTGTAGGTTATTGTGTGCTCTAGGGAACTCTAGTTTTGTTGAAGCTGTTGAATCTGTTGTTGAAGCTGATGAGTATTGTAGGCTATTAGTGCTCTAGAGAGCTCTAGTTTTGTTGGAGCAGTTGAATCTGCTGTTGAATCTGTTGTTAAAGCTGTTGATTGTTGTAGGCTATTTTGTGCTCTAGAGAGCTCTAGTTTTGTTGAAGCTGTGAATCTGTTGTTGAAGCTGTTGATTGTTGTAGGCTACTTTGTGCTCTAGAGAGCTCTAGTTTCGTTGAAGCTGTTGAATCTGTTGTTATTGAAGCTGTTGAATCTGTTGTCGAAGCTATAGATTGTTGTAGGCTATTATGTGCTATAGAGAACTCTAGTTTTGTTGAAGCTGTTGAATCTGTTGCGGAAGCTGTTGATTGTTCTAAGCTATTATGTGCTCTCGAGAGCTCTAGTTTTGTTGAAGCTGTTGAATCTGTTGTTGAAACTAATGATTGTTGAAGGCTATTATGTGCTCTAGAGAGCCCTAGTTTTGTTGAAGCAGTTGAATCTGCTGTTGAATCTGTTGTTAAAGCTGTTTATTGTTGTAGGCTATTTTGTGCTCTAGAGAGCTCTAGTTTTGATGAAGCTGTTGAATCTGTTGTCATTGAAGCTGTTGAGTCTATTGTTAAAGCTGTTGATTGTTGTAGGCTATTTCGTGTTCTAGAGAGCTCTAGTTTTGTTGAAGCTGTTGAATCTGTTGTTATTCAAGCTGTTGAGTCTGTTGTTAAAGCTGTTGATTGTTGTAGGGTATTATGTGCTCTAGGGCGCTCTAGTTTTTTTTGAAGCTGTTGAATCTGTTGTTGAAGCTTTTGATTGTTGTAGGCTACTTTGTGCTCTAGAGAGCTCTAGTTTCGTTGAAGCTGTTGAATCTGTTGTTGAAGCTGTTGATTGTTGTAGGCTATTACGCGCTATAGAGAACTCTAGTTTTGTTGAAGCTGTTGAATCTGTTGTGGAAGCTGTTGATTGTTCTAAGCTATTATGTGCTCTAGAGAGCTCTAGTTTTGTTGAAGCTGTTGAATCTGTTGTTGAAGCTGTTGATTGCTGCAGCCTATGATGTGCTCTAGAGAACTCTAGTTTTGTTGAAGCTGTTGAATCTGTTGTTAAAGCTGTTGATTGTTGTAGGCTACATTATGTGCTCTATAGAGCTCTAGTTTTGTTGAAGCTGTTGATTCTGTTGTTGAAGCTGTTGATTGTTGTAGGCTATTATGAGCTATAGAAAGCTCTAGTTTTGTTGAAGCTGTTGAATCTGTTATTGTTTAAGCTGTTGATGGTTGTAGGCTATTATGTGCTCTAGAGAGCTCTAGTTTTGTTGAATATGTTGAATAGATTTGTTGAATATGTTGATGGTGAAGATGTTGAATCTGTTGTTGAAGCTGTTGATTGTTGTAGGCTATTATATGCTCTAGAGAGCTCGACTTATTGAAGCTGTTGAATCTGTTGTTGTAAAAGCTGTTGGTTGTTGGCTACATTACGTGCTCTAGAAAGCTCTAGTTATGTTGGAGCAGTTAAATCTGTTGTTAAAGCTGTTGATTGTTGAAGGCTATTATGTGCTCTAGAGAGCTCTAGTTTTGTTGAAGCTGTTGAATCTGTTGTTGAAAATGTTGATTGTTGTAGGCTATTATGCGCTCTAGAGAGCTCTAGTTTTGTTGAAACTGTTGAAACTGTTGTTGAAGATGTTGATTGTTGTAGGCTACATTATGTGCTCTAGAGAGCTCTAGTTTTGTCGAAGCTGTTGAATCTGTTGTTGAAGCTGTTGATGGTTGTAGGCTACATTATGTGCACTAGAAAGCTCTAGTTTTGTTGAAGCTGTTGAATCTGTTGTTGAAGCTGTTGAAACTGTTGTTGTTAACGCCGCTGATTGTTGTAGGCTATTAGAGAGCTCTAGTTTTGTTGAAATTGTTGAATCTGTTGTTGAAGATGTTGATTGTTGTATGCTACATTATGTGCTCTAGAGAGCTATAGTTTTGTTGAAGCAGTTGAATCTGTTGTTGTTGAAGATGTTGAATCTGTTGTTTAAGCTGTTAATTGTTGTAGGCTATTATGTGCTCTAGAGAGATCTAGTTTTGTCGAGAATGTTGAATCTGTTGTTGAAGCTGTTGAATCTGTTGTAAAAGCTGTTGATTGTTGTTGGCTATCATGTGCTCTAGTTTTAATGAAGATGTTGAATCTGTTGTTGAAGATGTTGATTGTTGTAGGCTATTATGTTCTCTAGTTTTATTGAAGCTGTTGGATCTATTGTTGAAGATGTTGATTGTTGTAGGCTACAATATGTGTTCTAGAGAGCTCAAGTTTTGTTGAAGCTGAATCTGTTGTTGTTGACGTTGATTGTTGTATGCTATTATGTGCTCTAGAGAGCTCTACTTTTGTTGAAGCTGTTAAATCAGTTGTCAAAGCTGTTGATTGTTGTAGGATATTGTGTGCTCCAGAGAGCTCTAGTTTTGTTCAAACTGTTGAGTCTGTTGTTAAAGCTGTTGATTGTTGTAGGGTATTATGTGCTCTAGGGCGCTCTAGTTTTTTTGAAGCTGTTGAATCTGTTGTTGAAGCTGTTGATTGTTGTAGGCTACTTTGTGCTCTAGAGAGCTCTAGTTTCGTTGAAGCTGTTGAATCTGTTGTTGAAGCTGTTGATTGTTGTAGGCTATTATGCGCTATAGAGAACTCTAGTTTTGTTGAAGCTGTTGAATCTGTTGTGGAAGCTGTTGATTGTTCTAAGCTATTATGTGCTCTAGAGAGCTCTAGTTTTGTTGAAGCTGTTGAATCTGTTGTTGAAGCTGTTGATTGCTGCAGCCTATGATGTGCTCTAGAGAACTCTAGTTTTGTTGAAGCTGTTGAATCTGTTGTTAAAGCTGTTGATTGTCGTAGGCTACATTATGTGCTCTATAGAGCTCTAGTTTTGTTGAAGCTGTTGATTCTGTTGTTGAAGCTGTTGATTGTTGTAGGCTATTATGAGCTATAGAAAGCTCTAGTTTTGTTGAAGCTGTTGAATCTGTTATTGTTTAAGCTGTTGATGGTTGTAGGCTATTATGTGCTCTAGAGAGCTCTAGTTTTGTTGAATATGTTGAATAGATTTGTTGAATATGTTGATGGTGAAGATGTTGAATCTGTTGTTGAAGCTGTTGATTGTTGTAGGCTATTATATGCTCTAGAGAGCTCGACTTATTGAAGCTGTTGAATCTGTTGTTGTAAAAGCTGTTGGTTGTTGGCTACATTACGTGCTCTAGAAAGCTCTAGTTATGTTGGAGCAGTTAAATCTATTGTTAAAGCTGTTGATTGTTGAAGGCTATTATGTGCTCTAGAGAGCTCTAGTTTTGTTGAAGCTGTTGAATCTGTTGTTGAAAATGTTGATTGTTGTAGGCTATTATGCGCTCTAGAGAGCTCTAGTTTTGTTGAAACTGTTGAAACTGTTGTTGAAGATGTTGATTGTTGTAGGCCACATTATGTGCTCTAGAGAGCTCTAGTTTTGTCGAAGCTGTTGAATCTGTTGTTGAAGCTGTTGATGGTTGTAGGCTACATTATGTGCACTAGAAAGCTCTAGTTTTGTTGAAGCTGTTGAATCTGTTGTTGAAGCTGTTGAAACTGTTGTTGTTAACGCCGCTGATTGTTGTAGGCTATTAGAGAGCTCTAGTTTTGTTGAAATTGTTGAATCTGTTGTTGAAGATGTTGATTGTTGTATGCTACATTATGTGCTCTAGAGAGCTATAGTTTTGTTGAAGCAGTTGAATCTGTTGTTGTTGAAGATGTTGAATCTGTTGTTTAAGCTGTTAATTGTTGTAGGCTATTATGTGCTCTAGAGAGATCTAGTTTTGTCGAGAATGTTGAATCTGTTGTTGAAGCTGTTGAATCTGTTGTAAAAGCTGTTGATTGTTGTTGGCTATCATGTGCTCTAGTTTTAATGAAGATGTTGAATCTGTTGTTGAAGATGTTGATTGTTGTAGGCTATTATGTGCTCTAGAGAGCTCTAGTTTTCTCAAAGCTATTGAATCTGTTGTTGAAACTGTTGATTGTTGTATGCTATTATGTGTTCTAGAGAGCTCAGTTCTGTTGAAGCTGTTCAATCTTGTTATTGAAGCTGTTGATTGTTGTAGGCTACATTATATGCTCTAGGGAGCTCTAACTTTGTTGAAGCTGTTGAATCTGTTGTTGAAGTTGTTGATTGTCATAGGCTATTATGTGTTCTAGAGAGCTCTAGTTTTGTTGAAATTGTTGAATCTGTTGTTGAAGATGTTGATTGTTGTAGGATATTATGTGCTCTAGAGAACTCTAATTTTGTTGAAATTGTTGAATCTGTTGTTGAAGCTGTTGATTGTTGTAGGCTACATTATGTGCTCTAAAGAGCTCTAATTTTGTTGAAGCTGTTGAATCTGATGTTGAAGCTGTTGAATCTGTTGTTAAAAATGTTGATTGTTATAGGCTATTATGTGCTCCAGAGAGCTCTAGTTTTGTTGAAGCTGTTGAATCTGTTGTTGAAGCTGTTGATTGTTGCAGCCTATTATGTGTTCTAGAGAGCTATAGTTTTGTTGAAGCTGTTGAATATGTTGATGGTGAAGCTGTTGAATCTGTGGTTGTTAAAGCTGTTGATTGTTGTAGGCTATTATGTGCTCTAGTTCTATTGAAGCTGTTGAATCTGTTGTTGTTGAAAATGTTGATTGTTGTAGACTATATTATGTGCTCTAAAGAGCTCTAGTTTTGTTAAGGCAGTTGAATCTGTTGTTGAAGCTGTTGATTGTTGTAGGCTATTATGTGCTCTAGAGAGCTCTAGATTTATTGAAGCTGTTGAATCTGTTGTTGAAGCTGTTGATTGTTGTAGGCTATTATGTGCTCTAGAGAGCTCTAGATTTATTGAAGCTGTTGAATCTGTTATTGTTAAAGCTGTTGGTTGTTGTAGGCTACAATATGTGCGCTAGAGAGGTCTAGTTATTTTGGAGCAGTTGAATCTGTTGTTAAAGCTGTTGATTGTTATGTGCTCTAGCTGTTGAATCTGTTGTTAAAGCTGGTGATTGTTGTGGGCTATTATGTGCTCTAGTTTTATTGAAGCTGTTGAATCTGTTGTTGAAGATGTTGATCGTTGTAAGCTACATTATGTGCTCTAGAAAGATCTAGTTCTGTCGAAGCTGTTCAATCTGTTGTTGTTGATCTGTTGTTAAAGCTGTTGATTGTTGTAGGCTATTATGTTATCTAGTTTTATTGAAGCTGTTGAATCTGTTGTTGAAGATGTTGATTGTTGTAGGCTACATTATGTGTTCTAGAGAGCTCAAGTTTTGTCGAAGTTGTTGAATCTGTTGTTGAAGCTGTTGATTGTTGTAGGCTATTATGTGCTCTAGAGAGCTCTAGTTTTGTCGAAGCTGTTGAATCTTGTTGTTGAAGTTGTTAATTGTTATAGGCTATTATGTGCTCTAGAGAGCTCTACTTTTGTTGAAGTTGTTGAATCTGTTGTTCAAGATGTTGATTGTTGTAGGCTATTATGTGTTTTAGAGAGCTCTAGTTTTGTTGAAACTGTTGAATCTGTTGTTGAAGCTGTTGATTGTTGTAGGCTATTATGCGCTCTAGAGAACTCTAGTTTTGTTGAAACTTTTGAAACTGTTGTTGAAGATGTTGATTGTTGTAGGCTACATTAAGTGCTCTAGAGAGCTCTAGTTCTGTCGAAGCTGTTGAATCTGTTGTTGAAGCTGTTGATGGTTGTAGGCTACATTATGTGCTCTATAGAGCTCTAGTTTTGTTGAAGCTGTTGAAACTGTTGTTGTTAAAGCTGCTGATTGTTGTAGGCTATTATGTACTCTAGAGAGCTCTAGTATTGTTGAAATTGTTGAATCTGTTGTTGAAGATGTTGATTGTTGTATGCTACATTATGTGCTCTAGAGAGCTATAGTTTTGTTGAAGCAGTTGAATCTGTTGTTGAAGATGTTGAATCTGTTGTTAAAGCTGTTGATTGTTGTAGGCTATTATGTGCTCTAGTTTTATTGAAGCTGTTGAATCTGTTGTGGTTGAAGATGTTGATTGTTATAGGCTATATTATGTGCTCTAGAGAGATCTAGTTTTGTCGAGAATGTTGAATCTGTTGTTGTTGAAGCTGTTGAATCTGTTGTTAAAGCTGTTGATTGTTGTTGGCTACTTTGTGCTCTAGTTTTGTTGAAGATGCTGAATCTGTTGTTGAAGATGTTGATTGTTGTAGGCTATTATGTGTTCTTGAGAGCTCTAGTTTTCTCGAAGCTATTGAATCTGTTGTTGATACTGTTGATTGTTGTATGCTATTATGTGTTCTAGAGAGCTCAGTTCTGTTGAAGCTGTTGAATCTGTTGTTGAAGCTGTTGATTGTTGTAGGCTACATCATATGCTCTAGGGAGCTCTAGCTTCGTTGAAGCTGTTGAATATGTTGTTTAAGTTGTTGATTGTCGTAGGCTATTATTTATTCTAGAGAGCTCTAGTTTTGTTGAAATTGTTGAATCTGTTGTTGAAGATGTTGATTGTTGTAGGCTATTATGTGCTCTAGAGAGCTCTAGTTTTGTTGTAGCTGTTGAATCTGATGTTGTTGAAGCTCTTGAATCTGTTGTTAAAACTGTTGATTGTTAATAGGCTATTATTTGCTCTAGAGAGCTCTAGTTTTGTTGAAGCTGTTGAATCTGTTGTTGAAGCTGTTGATTGTTGTAGCCTATATTATGTGCTCGAAAGAGCTCTAATTTTGTTGAAGCTGTTGAATCCGTTGTTGAAGATGTTGATTGTTGTAGGCATCATGTGCCCTAAAGAGCTCTATTTTGGTTTAAGCTGTTGAATTTGTTCTTGTTCCAGCTGTTGAATCTGTTCTTGTTAAAGCTGTTCATTGTTGTACGCTATTATGTGTTCTAGCTTTATTGAAGTTGTTAAATCTGTTGTAGTTGAAGATGTTAATTGTTGTAGGCTACAATAAGTGCTCTAGAGAGATCTAATATTGTCAAGACTATTGCATCTGTTGTTGAAGCTGTTTAATCTGTTGGTGTTAAAGCTGTTCATTGTAGGCTATTATGTGCTTTATTTTTATTGAAGCTGTTGAATTTGTTATTGTTCATGATGTTGATTGTTGTAGGCTACATTATATGCTCTAGATAGCTCTAGTTTTGTTGAAGATGTTGAAGCTGTTGAAGCTGTTGAATCTGTTTTTGTTGAAGCTGTTGATTGTTGTAGGCCATTATGTGCCCTAGTTTAATCAAAGCTGTTGAATCTGTTGTTGTTGAAGATGTTGATTGTTGTAGGCTACATTATGTGCTCTAGAGAGCTCTAGTTTTGTCAAAGATGTTGAATCTGTTGTTGAAGCGGTTGATTGTTGTAGGCTATCATATACTACAAAGAGCTCTAGTTTTGTTTAAGCTGTTGAATCTGTTGTTGTTAAAGCTATTGAACTAAAGTTGTTAAAGCTGGTGATTGTTGTGGGCTAATATGTGCTCTAGATTTATTGAAGCTGTTGAATCTGTTGTTGAAGATGTTGATTGTTGTAGGCCACATTATGTGTTCTAGAAAGATCTAGTTCGTCGAAGCTGTTGAATCTGTTGTTGTTGTTGAATCTGTTGTTGTTAAAGCTGTTGATTGATGTAGGCTATTATGTTCTCCAGTTTTATTGAAGCTGTTAAATCTGTTGTTCAAGATGTTGATTGTTGTAGGCTACATTATGTGTTCCAGAGAGCTCAAGTTTTGTCGAATTTGTTGAATCTATTGTTGTTGAAGCTGTTGATTGTTGTAGGCTATTGTGTGCTCTAGTGAGTTCTAGTTTTGATGAAACTGTTGAATCTGTTGTAGTTGAAGATGTTGATTGTTGTAGGCTACATTATGTGCTCTAGAGAGCTCTAATTTTGTTGAAGCAGCAGAATCTCCCGTTTAAGCTGTTGGTTGTTGTAGGCTAAATTATGCGCTCTAGAGAGCTCTAGTTACGTTGGAGCAGTTGAATCTGTTGTTAAAGCTGTTGATTGTTGTAGGCTATTATGTGTTCTAGAGAGCTCTAGTTTTGTTGAAGCAGTTGAATATGTTGATGGTGAAGCTGTTAAATCTTGTTGTTAAAGCTGTCAATTGTTGTAGGCTATTATGTGCTCCAGTTTTATTGAGGGCTGTTGAATCTGTTGTTGAAGCTGTTGATTGTTGTAGGCTACATTACGTGCTCTAGAGAGCTCTAGTTATGTTGGAGCAGTTGAATCAGTTGTTGTTGAAGCTGTTGAATCTGTTTTTGTTGAAGCTGTTGATTGTTGTAGGCTATTATATGCCCTAGTTTAATTGAAGCTGTTGAATCTGTTGTTGTTGAAGATGTTGATTGTTGTAGGCTACATTATGTGCTCTAGAGAGCTCTAGTTTTGTCAAAGATGTTGAACCTGTTGTTGAAGCTGTTGATTGTTGTAGGCTATTATATGCTATAGAGAGCTCTAGTTTTGTTTAAGCTGTTGTTGAAGCTGTTGATTGTTGTAGGCTATTATGTGCAATACTTGTTGAAGCTGTTGAATCTGTTATTGAAGCTGTTGATTGTTGTTGGCTAGATTATGTGCTCTAGAGAGCTCTAGTTATGTTGAAAATGTTGAACTGTTGTTGAAGCTGTTGATTGTTGTAGGCCATTATGTCCTCAGGAGAACTATAGTTTTGTTGAATCTGTTGTTGAAGCTGTTGATTGTTGTAGGCTATTATGTGCTCTAGTTTTATTGAAACTGTTGTTGAAGCTGTTGATTATTGTAGGCTATTATGTGCAATAGAGAGCTCTAGTTTTGTTGAAGTTGTTGAATCTGTTGTTGTTGCAGATGTTGATTGTTGTAGGCTACATTGTGTGCTCTAGAGAGCTCTAGTTTAGTTTAAGCTGTTCAATCTGTTGTTGCTGAAGGTGTCAAATGTTGTAAGGTATTATGTGCTCTAGAGAGCTCTAGTTTTGTTGAAATTGTTGAATCTGTTGTTGTTGACGATGTTGATTGTTGTAAGGTACATTATGTGCTCTAGAGAGCTCTAGCTTTGTTAAAGCTGTTGATTGTTGTAGGCTATTATGTGCTCTAGAAAGCTCTAGTTTTGTTGAAGCAGTTGAATCAGCTGTTGATTGTTGTAGGCTACTATGTGCTCTAGAGAGCTCTAGTTTTGTTGAAGCAGTTGAATCTGTTGTTGAAGTTGTTGATTGTCGTTAATGTTGTTGAATTTGTTGTTGAAGCTGTTGATTGTTGAGGCTGTTGAATCTGTTGACCTTGTTAGTATAGTTGAAGCTGTTGATTGTTAGTACAGTCTAAGAGTGGCTCACCCCAATGAATCAATAGCTTCAATCACCGTGTTGAAGCTGTTGATTGTTATTGGTGCTTTTGATGTTAAATCTGTTGTTGAAGCTGTTTACTGTTGATGATGTTGAATTTGGTGTTGAATTACTTGTTGAAGCTGATTATTATTGCTGAAGCAGTTGTTCAATCTGTTGAACTTGTTAGTATAGTTGAAGCTGTTGATTGATGGTTATGATAGTTGAAGCTGTCGAATCTGTTGCTCACCATGTTGAACCTGTTAATTGTTGTTGATGTTGAATCTGTTGCTTATGCTTGTAGAATCGGTTCTTGAAGCTGTTGATTGTTGAAGTTGTTGAATCTAAAGTTGTTGGATCTGTTGTTGAAGCTGTTGATAGCTGAAGCTGTTAAATCTGCTGTTTAATCTGTTGATCATCATGTTGAAGCTGTTGATATTTATAGGCTATCATGTGCTCCAGTTTTGTTGAAGGTGTTGATTGTTGTAGACTATTATGTGCTCTAGAGAGCTCTAGTTTTGTTAAAGCTGTTGTTGTTAAAGCTGTTGAATCTGTTGTTGTTAAAGCTGTTGATTGTTGTAGGCTATTATGTGGTCTAGTTTATTGAAGCTGTTGAATCTGCTGTTGTTGAAGATGTTGATTATTGCAGGCTACATTATGTGCTGTAGAGAGCTCTTGTTTAGTCGAAGCTGTTGAATCTGTTCTTGTTGAAGCTGTTGAATCTGTTGTTGCTGAAGCTGTTGTTAAAGCTGTTGATTTTTGTAGGCTATTATGTGCTCTAGTTTTATTGAAGCTGTTGATTGTTGTAGGCTATTATGTGCTCTAGTTTTATTGATGTTATTGAATCTGTTGTTGAAAATGTTGATTGTTGTAGGCTACATTATGTGCTCTAGAAAGCTCTAGCTTTGTTGAAGCTTTTGAATCTGTTCTTGTTGAAGATGTTGATTGTTGTAGGCTACATTATGTGCTCTAGAGAGCTCTAGTTTTGTTGAAGCTGTTGAGTCCGTTGTTGTAGAAGCTGTTGATTCTTGTAGGCTATTATGTGTACTGAAAAGGTCTAGTTTTATTGAAGCTTATGAATCTGTTGTTGCTGAAGATGTTGTTTGTTGTAGGCTACATTATGTGCTCTAGAGATCTCTAGTTTTGTTAAAGCTGTTGAATCTCTTGTTGAAGCTGTTGATTGTTGTAGGCTATTATGTGCTCTTGAGAGCTCTAGTTTTGTTGAAGCTGTTGAATCTGCTGCTGTTGGAGCTGTTGATTGTTGTAGGCTATTATGTGCTCCAGTTTTGTTGAAGCTGCTGAATCTGTTGTTGAAGATATTGATTGTTGTAGGCTACATTACATGCTCTAGACTAGAGAGCTCTAGTTTTGATGAAGCTGTAGATTGTCGTAGGCTACATGATGTGCTCTAGAGAGCTCTAGTTTTGTCGAAGCTGTTGATTGTTGAAGGCTATTATGTGCTCTAGAGAGTTCTAGTTTTGTTGAAGCTGTTAATTGCTGTAGGCTATTATGTGCTCTAGAGAGCTCTAGTTTTGTTGAAGCAGTTGAATCTGCTGTTGAAGCTGTTGAATCTGTTGTTAAAGCTGTTGATTGTTGTAGGTTATATTGTGTTCTTAAGAGCTCTAGTTTTGTTGAAGCTGTTGAATCTGTTGTTATTGAAGCTGTTGAGTCTGTTGTTAAAGTTGTTGATTGTTGTAGGCTATTGTGTGCTCTAGGGAGCTCTAGTTTTGTTGAAGCTGTTGAATCTGTTGTTGAAGCTGATGAGTATTGTAGGCTATTATGTGCTCTAGAGAGCTCTAGTTTTGTTGAAGCAGTTGAATCTGCTGTTGAATCTGTTGTTAAAGCTGTTGATTGTTGTAGGCTATTTTTTGCTCTAGAGAGCTCTAGTTTGGTTGAAGCTGTTGAATCTGTTGTTATTGAAGCTGTTGAGTCTGTTAAAGTTGTTGATTGTTGTAGGCTATTTTGTGTTCTAGAGAGCTCTAGTTTTGTTGAAGCTGTTGAATCTGTTGTTATTGAAGCTGTTGAGTCTGCTGTTAAACCTGTTGATTGTTGTTGGCTATTATGTGCTCTAGGGAGCTCTAGTCTTGTTGAAGCTGTTGAATCTGTTGTTGAAGCTGTTGATTGTTGTAGACTACTTTGTGCTCTAGAGAGCTCTAGTTTCGTTGAATCTGTTGTTATTGAAGCTGTTGAATCTATTGTTGAAGCTGTTGATTGTTGTAGGCTATTATGTGCTATAGAGAACTCTAGTTTTGTTGAAGCTGTTGAATCTGTTGTTATTGAAGCTGTTGAGTCTGTTGTTAAAGCTGTTGATTGTTGTAGGTTATTGTGTGCTCTAGGGAGCTCTAGTTTTGTTGAAGCTGTTGAATCTGCCGTTGAATCTGTTGTTAAAGCTGTTGATTGTTGTAGGCTATTTTGTGCTCTAGAGAGCTCTAGTTTTGTTGAAGCTGTTGAATCAGTTGTTATTGAAGCTGTTGAGTCTGTTGTTAAAGCTGTTGATTGTTGTAGGCTATTTTGTGTTCTAGAGAGCTCTAGTTTTGTTGAAGCTGTTGAATCTGTTGTTAATGAAGCTGTTGAGTCTGTTGTTAAAGCTGTTGATTGTTGTAGGCTATTGTGTGCTCTAGAGAGCTCTAGTTTTGTTGAAGCTGTTGAATCTGTTGTTGAAGCTGTTGATTGTTGTAGGCTACTTTGTGCTCTAGAGAGCTCTAGTTTTGTTGAAGCGGTTGAATCTGTTGTTATTGAAGCTGTTGAATCTGTTGTTGAAGCTGTTAATTGTTGTAGGCTATTATATGCTATAGAGAACTCTAGTTTTGTTGAAGCTGTTGAATCTTTTGTGGAAGCTGTTGATTGTTCTAAGCTATTATGTGCTCTAGAGAGCTCTAGTTTTGTTGAAGCTGTTGAATCTGTTGTTGAAGCTGTTGATTGCTGTACGCTATTATGTGCTCTAGAGAACTCTTGTTTTGTTGAAGCTGTTGAATCTGTTATTGAAGCTGTTGATTGTTGTAGGCTATTATGAGCTATAGAAAGCTCTAGTTTTGTTGAAGCTGTTGAATATGCAGTTGAAGCTGTCGATTGTTGTCGGAAATTATGTGCATTAGAGAACTCAAGTTTTGTTGAAGCTGTTGAATCTGCAGTTGAAGCTGTCGATTGTTGTCGGAAATTATGTGCACTAGAGAACTCTAGTTTTGTCAAAGTTGTTGAAGCTGTTGATTGTTGTAGGCTATTATATGCTATAGAGACGTCTAGTTTTGTTTGAGCTGTTGAATCTGTTGTTGAAGCTGTTGATTGTTGTAGGCTATTATGTGTAATAGAGAGCTTTAGTTTTGTTGAAGCTGTTGAATCTGTTGTTGAAGCTGTTGATTGTTGTAGGCTATTATGAGCTCTAGAGAGCTCTAGTTTTGTTGAAGCAGTTGAATCTGTTGTTGAAGCTGTTGATTGTTGTAGGCTATTATGAGCTCTAGAGAGCTCTAGTTTTGTTGAAGCTGTTGAAGTTGTTGAATCTGTTGTTGAAGCTGTTGATCACAATGTTGAAATTGTTGATTGTTGTTGATGTTGTTTAATCTGTTGTGTTGAAGCTGTTGAGGGTTGAACCTGCTGAATCTGAAGTTGTTGAATCTGTTGTTGAAGCTGTTGATCACCATGTTGAAGTTCATGATTGTTGTTGATGTTGTTGAATCTGTTGTTGTTGAAGCTGTTGATGTTGTTGAATCTGAAGTAGTTGAATCTGTTGTTGAAGCTGTTGATTGTTGTTAAATATGTTGTTGAAGCTTTTGATTGTTGGTTATGATTGTTGAAGCTGTTGAATCTGTTGATCTTGTTAGTATAGTTGAAGCTGTTGATTGTTATTACAGTCTATTGTGTGTAAGAGTAGGCTCGTCCCCATAAATCAATTGCTTCAATCACCATGTTGAAGCTGTTGACTGTTGAAGCTGTTAAATCTGTTTTTGAAGATATTGATTGTTGAAGCTGTTAAATCTGAAGTAGTTAAATCTGTAGTTGAAGTTGTAGATAGCTGAAGCTGTTGAATCTGTTGTTTAATCTATTGATCACCATGTTGAAGTTGTTGATTGTAGTTGATGTTGCTGAATCTGTTGTTGAAGCTGTTGATTGTTGAAGCTGTTGAATCTAAAGTTGTTGAATCTTTTGTTGAAGCTGTTGATTGTTGTTGAATCTGTTGTTGAAGCTTTTGATTGTTGAAGTTGTTGAATCTGTTGATCTTGTTAGTATAGTTGAAGCTGTTGATTGTTAGTACAGTCTATTGTGTGTAAGAGTAGGCCCGTCCCCATAAATCAATTGCTTCAATCACCATGTTGAAGCTGTTGACTGTTGAAGCTGTTAAATCTGTTGTTGAAGATGTAGATTGTTGAAGCTGTTGAATCTGAAGTAGTTGAATCTGTTCTTGAAGCTGTTGATAGCTGAAGCTGTTGAATTTGTTGTTTAATCTGTTGATCACCATGTTGAAGTTGGTTGTAGTTGATGTTGCTGAATCTGTTGTTGAAGCTGTTGATTGTTGAAGCTGTTGAATCTGAAGTTGTTGAATCTGTTGTTGAAGCTGTTGATTGTTGTTGAACCTGTTGTTGAAGCTTTTGATTGTTGGTTATGATTGTTGAAGTTGTTTAATCTGCTGATCTTGTTAGAATAGTTGAATCTGCTGATCCTGTTAGTATAGTTAAAGCTGTTGATTGTTAGTACAGTCTATCATGTTTAAGAGTAGGCTCGCCCCAATCAATCAATAGCTTCAATAACCATGTTGAAGCAGTTGATTGTTGAAGCTGTTAAATCTGTTATTAAAGCTGTTGATTGTTGAAGTTGTTAAATAGTAAGTAGTTGAATCGGTTGTAAAAGCTGTTGATTGTTGAAGCTCGTGGATCTGTTGTTTAATCTGTTGATTTCCATGTTGAAGTTGATGATTGTTGTTGATGTTGAATCTGTAGCTGTTGATTGTTGTTGAATCTGTTGTTATTGAAGATGTTGATTGTTGAAGCTGTTAAATCTGAAGCTGTTCAATCTGTTGTTGAAGCTGATGATTGTTGAAGTTATTAAATCTGTTGCTTAATTGGTTGATAACCATGTAGAAGTTGTTGATTGTCATTGATGTTGTTGAATTTGTTATTGAAGCTGTTGATTGTTGAGGCTGTTGAATCTGTTGACCTTGTTAGTGTAGTTGAAGCTGTTGATTGTTAGTACAGTCTATCTTGTGTAAGAGTGAACTCTCCCCAATGACTCAATAGCTTCAATCACCATGTTGAAGCTGTTGATTGTTGAAACTAATGAATCTGTTGTTGAAGCTGTTGATTGTTATTGGTGCTTTTGATGTTAAATCTGTTGTTGAAGCTGTTTATTGTTGATGATGTTGAATTTGGTGTTGAATTACTTGTTGAAGCTGATTATTGTTGAAGCAGTTGTTCAATCTGTTGAACTTGTTAGTATAGTTGAAGCTGTTGATTGATGATTATGATAGTTGAAGCTGTCGAATCTGTTGCTCACCATGTTGAACCTGTTAATTGTTGTTGATGTTGTTGAATCTGTTGCTTATGCTTGTTGAATCGGTTCTTGAAGCTGTTGATTGTTGAAGCTGTTGAATCTGAAGTTGTTGGATCTGTTGTTGAAGCTGTTGATAGCTGAAGCTGTTAAATCTGTTGTTTAATCTGTTGATCATCATGTTGAAGCTGTTGATATTTATAGGCTACCATGTGCTCCAGTTTTGTTGAAGCTGTTGATTGTTGTAGGCTATTATGTGTTCTAGAGAGCTCTAATTTTGTTAAAGCTGTTGTTGTTAAAGCTGTTGAATCCGTTGTTGTTGAAGCTGTTGATTGTTTTAGGCTATTATGTGCCCTAGTTTTATTTAAGCTGTTGAATCTGTTGTTGTTGAAGATGTTGATTGTTGTAGGTTACAATATGTGCTCTAGAGAGCTCTAGTTTTGTCGAAGCTGTTGAATCTATTGTTGAAGCTGTTGATTGTTGTAGGCTATTATGTGTTCTAGAGAGCTCTAGTTTCGTTGAAATGGTTGAATCTGTTGTTGTTGAAGATGTTGATTGTTTAAGCTACATTATGTGCTCTAGAGAGCTCTAGTTTTGTAAAAGCTATTCAATTTTTTGTTGTTGAAGACGCTGTTTGTTGTAAGCGACATTATGTGCGCTAGAGAGCTCTAGCTTTGTTGAAGCTGTTCAATCTGTTGTTGAAGCTGTTGATTGTTGTAGGCTATTATGTGCTCTAGAAAGCTCTAGTTTTGTTGAAGCAGTTGAATCAGCTGTTGATTGTTGTAGGCTATTATGTGCTCTAGAAAGCTCGTTTTGTTAAAGCAGTTGAATCAGCTGTTGATTGTTGTAGGCTATAATGTGCTCTAGAGAGCTCTAGTTTTGTTGAAGCAGTTGAATCTGTTGTTGAAGCTGGTGATTGTTGTAGGCTATTATGTGCTCTAGGGAGCCCTAGTTTTGTTGTAGCTATTGTATCTGTTGTTGTTGAAGCTGTTGAATCTATTGTTAAAGCTGTTGATTGTTGTAGGCTATTATGTGCACTAGTTTTATTGAAGCTGTTGAATCTGTTGTTGTTGAAGCTGTTGATTGTAGTAGGCTATTATGTGCAATAGAGAGCTCTAGTTTTGTTTGAGCTGTTCAATCTGTTGTTGCTGAAGGTGTCAAATGTTGTAAGGTATGTGATCTAGAGAGCTCTAGTTTTGTTGAAATTGTTGAATCTGTTGTTGACGATGTTGATTGTTGTAAGGTACATTATGTGCTCTAGAGAGCTCTAGCTTTGTTAAAACTGTTGATTGTTGTAGGCTATTATGTGCTCTAGCAAGCTCTAGTTTTGTTGAAGCAGTTGAATCAGCTGTTGATTGTTGTAGGCTATTATGTGCTCTAGAGAGCTCTAATTTTGTTGAAGCAGTTGAATCTATTGTTGAAGCTGTCGATTGTTGTAGGCTAATATGTGCTCTAGGGAGCTCAAGTTTTGTTGAAGCTGTTGAATCTGTTGTTGAAGCTGTTGAATCTGTTGTTAAAGCTGTTAATTGTTGTAGGCTATTATGTGATTTAGTTTTATTGAAGCTGTTGAATCTGTTGTTGAAGCTGTTGAATCTGTTGTTAAAGCTGTTGATTGGTGTAGGCTATTATGTGATCTAGTTTTATTGAAGCTGTTGAATCTGTTGATCGTTGTAGGCTATTAAGTGCAATAGAGAGCTCTAGTTTTGTTTAAGTTGTTGAATCTGTTGTTGTTGCCGATGTTGATTATGTGCTCTAGTTTTATTGAAGCTGTTGAATCTGTTGTTGTTGAAGCTGTTGCTTGTTGTAGGCTATTATGTGCAATAGAGAGCTCTTGTTTTGTTGAAGCTGTTAAATCTGTTGTTGCAGATGTTGATTGTTGTAGGCTATTATGTGCAATAGAGAGCTCTAGTTTTGTTGAAGTTGTTGAATCTGTTGTTGCAGATGTTGATTGTTGTAGGCTACATTGTCTGCTCTAGAGAGCTCTAGTTTTGTTTAAGCTGTTCAATCTGTTGTTGCTGAAGGTGTCAAATGTTGTAAGGTATTATGTGATCTAGAGAGCTCTAGTTTTGTTGAAATTGTTGAATCTGTTGTTGTTGACGATGTTGATTGTTGTAAGGTACATTATGTGCTCTAGAGAGCTCTAGCTTTGTTAAAGCTGTTGATTATTGTAGGCTATTATGTGCTCTAGAAAGCTCTAGTTTTGTTGAAGCAGTTGAATCAGCTGTTGATTGTTGTAGGCTATTATGTGCTCTAGAGAGCTCTAGTTTTGTTGAAGCAGTTGAATCTGTTGTTGAAGCTGTCGATTGTTGTAGGCTAATATGTGCTCTAAGGAGCTCTAGTTTTGTTGAAGCTATTGAATCTGTTGTTGTTGAAGCTGTTGAATCTCTTGTTAAAGCTGTTGATTGTTGTAGGCTATTATGTGCTCTAGTTTTATTGTAGCTGTTGAATCTGTTGTTGTTGAAGCTGTTGATTGTTGTAGGCTATTATGTGCAATAGAGAGCTCTAGTTTTGTTGAAGTTGTTGAATCTGTTGTTGCAGATGTTGATTGTTGTAAGCTACATTGTCTGCTCTAGAGAGCTCTAGTTTTGTTTAAGCTGTTAAATCTGTTGTTGCTGAAGGTGTCAAATGTTGTAAGGTATTATGTGATCTAGAGAGCTCTAGTTTTGTTGAAATTGTTGAATCTGTTGTTGTTGACGATGTTAATTGTTGTAAGGTACATTATGTGCTCTAGAGAGCTCTAGCTTTGTTAAAGCTGTTGATTGTTGTAGGCTATTATGTGCTCTAGAAAGCTCTAGTTTTGTTGAAGCAGTTGAATCAGCTGTTGATTGTTGTAGGCTATTATGTGCTCTAGAGAGCTCTAGTTTTGTTGAAGCAGTTGAATCTGTTGTTGAAGCTGTCGATTGTTGTAGGTTAATATGTGCTCTAGGGAGCTCTAGTTTTGTTGAAGCTGTTGAATCTGTTGTTGTTGAAGCTGTTGAATGTGTTGTTAAAGCTGTTGATTGTTGTAGGCTATTATGTGATCTAGTTTTATTGAAGCTGTTGAATCTGTTGTTGAAGCTGTTGATCGTTGTACGCTATTATGTGCAATAGAGAGCTCTAGTTTTGTTTAAGTTGTTGAATCTGTTGTTGTTGCAGATGTTGATTGCTGGAGGCTACATTGTCTGTTATAGAGAGCTCTAGTTTTGTTCAAGCTGTTCAATATGTTGTTGCTGAAGGTGTCAAATGTTGTAGGCTATTATGTGCTCTAGAGAGCTCTAGTTTTGATGAAATTGTTGAATCTGTTATTGACGATGTTAATTGTTGTAAGGTACATTATGTGCTCTAGAGAGCTCTAGTTTTGTTGAAGCAGTTAAATCTGTTGTTGAAGCTGTTGATTGTTTTAGGCTATTATGTGCTCTAGGGAGCTCTAGTTTTGTTGAAGCTGTTGAATCTGTTGTTGTTGAAGCTGTTGAATCTGTTGTTAAAGCTGTTGATTGTTGTAGGCTATTATGTGATCTAGTTTTATTGAACCTGTTGAATCTGTTGTTGAAGCTGTTGATCGTTGTAGGCTATTATGTGCAATAGAGAGCTCTAGTTTTGTTGAAGTTGTTGAATCTGTTGTTGTTACAGATGATTGTTGTAGGCTACATTGTCTGCTCTAGAGAGCTCTAGTTTTGTTTAAGCTGTTAAATCTGTTGTTGCTGAAGGTGTCAAATGTTGTAAGGTATTATGTGCTCTAGAGAGCTCTAGTTTTGTTGAAATTGTTGAATCTGTTGTTGACAATGTTGATTGTTGTAAGGTACATTATGTGCTCTAGAGAGCTCTAGCTTTGTTAAAGCTGTTGATTGCTGTAGGCTATTATGTGCTCTAGAAAGCTCTAGTTTTGTTGAAGCAGTTGAATCAGCTGTTGATTGTTGTAGGCTATTATGTGCTCTAGAGAGCTCTAGTTTTGTTGAAGCAGTTGAATCTGTTGTTGAAGCTGTCGATTGTTGTAGGCTAATATGTGCTCTAGGGAGCTCTAGTTTTGTTGAAGCTGTTGAATCTGTTGTTGAAGCTGTTGAATCTGTTGTTAAAGCTGTTGATTGTTGTAGGCTATTATGTGATCTAGTTTTATTGAAGCTGTTAAATCTGTTGTTGAAGCTGTTGATTGTTGTAGGCTATTATGTGCAATAGAGAGCTCTTGTTTTGTTGAAGCTGTTAAATCTGTTGTTGTTGAAGCTGTTGATTGTTGTAGGCTACACTATGTGCTCTAGAGAGCTCTAGTTTGTTGAAGGTGTTGAATCTGTTGTTGAAGCTGTTGATTGTTGTAGGCTATTATGTGCTCTAGAGAGCTCTAGTTTTGTTGAAGCTGTTGAATCTGTTGTTGAAGCTGTTGATTGTTGTAGGATATTATATGCTCTAGAGATCGAGCTCTAGTTTTGTTGAAGTTGTTGAATCTGTTGTTGTTGCAGATGTTGATTGTAGTAGGCTATATTGTGTGCTCTAGAGAGCTCTAGTTTTGTTGAAGCTGTTCAATCTGGTGTTGAAGGTGTCAAATGTTGTAGGCTATTATGTGCTCTAGAGAGCTCTAGTTTTGTTGAAGCAGTTGAATCTGTTGTTGAAGCAGTTGATTGTTGTAGGCTATTATGTGCTCTAGGGAGCTCTAGTTTTGTTGAAGCTGTTGAATCTGTTGTTGTTAAAGCTGTTGACTGTTGTAGGCTATTATGTGCTCTAGTTTTATTGAAGCTGTTGAATCTGTAGTTGTTGAAGATGTTGATTGTTGTAGGCTACATTATGTGCTCTAGAGAGATCTAGTTTTGCCGAAGCTGTTGAATCTGTTGTTGAAGCTGTTGATTGTTGTTGATTTTGTTGAAGTTAAATCAGTTGTTGTTGAAGCCGTTGATTGTTGTTGATATTGAATTTGTTGTTGAAAAAGTTGATTGTTGATTATATTTGTTGAAGCTGTTGTTGAATCTATTGATCTTGTTAGTATAGTTGAAGCTGTTGATTGCTGGTTATTATCGTTGAAGCTGTTGAATTTGTTGATCACCATGTTGATCGAAGCTCTTTATTGTTGATGTTGAATCTGTTCCTGTTGATTGTTGTTCAAGCTGTTGAATAATCTGTTGTGGAAGCTGGTGATTATTGAAGCCGTTGAATCTGTTGTCTAATCTGTTGATCACCATGTTGAACTTGTTGATTGTTGTTGATGTTGTTCATTCTGTTGTTTTTGAAACTGTTGATTGTCATGACCGTTGAAGCTGTTGAATTTGTTGATCTTGTTAGTATACTTGAAGCTGTTGATTGTTAGTATAGTCTATCTTGTGTAAGAGTAGGCTCGCCCCAATAAATCAATAGCTTCAATCATCATGTTGAAGCTGCTGAATCTGTTGATTGTTGTTGTTGTTGTTGATGTTAAATCTGTTGTTGAAACTGTTGATTGTTGTTGATGTTGTTGAATCTGTTCATTGTTGATTATAATTATTGAAGCTGTTGTTCAATCTGTTGATATTGTTAGTATAGTTAAAGCTGTTGATTGTTGATTATGATTGTTGAATCTGTTGATCACCATGTTGAAGATGTTAATTGTTGTTGATGTTGTTGAATCTGTTGCTGTTGATTGTTGTTGAATCTGTTGTTGTTGAAGCTCGTGATTGTTGTAGCTGTTGAATAATCAGTTGTTGAAGCTGGTAATTGATGAAGCTGTTGAATCTGTTGATCACCATGTTGAAGTTGTTGATTGTGTTGATGTTGAATTTGTTGTTGTTGAAGCTGTTGATTGTTGGTTAGACTGTTGAAGCTCTTGAATTTGTTGATCTTGTTAGTACAGTTGAAACTGTTGATTGTTTGTACAGTCTATCTTGTGTAAGAGTAGGCTCGCCCCAAATAAATCAATAGCTTCAATCACCATGTTGAAGCTGTTGACTGTTGAAGCTGTTGAATCTGTTGTTGAAGCTGTTCATTGTTGATTATGATTGTTGAAGCTGTTGAATCTGTTGATCTTGTTAGTATAGTTCAAGTTATTGATTGTTGGCTGTGATTGTTGGAGCTGTTGAATCTGTTGATCACCATGTTAATTGTTGATGTTGAATTTGTTGTTGTTAAGCTGTTGATTGTTGAAGTTGTTGAATAATTGGTTGTTGAAGCTGATGATTATTGAAGCTGTTGAATCTGTTGTTTAATCTGTTGATCACCATGTTGAAGTGTTCTTGATGTTGTTGAATCTGTTGTTGTTGAAGCTGTTGATTATTTGTCATGACTGTTGAAGCTCTTGAATTTGTTGATCTTGTTAGTACAGTTGAAACTGTTGATTGTTTGTACAGTCTATCTTGTGTAAGAGTAGGCTTGCCCCAAACCTTGAATCAGTGTTTCCCTAGCATACTTAAGGCATGTTGGCTCTGCAAGCCTTCAACGTAGATTTTTCTTTGATGTGGATGCCGAATGCTTTGATGTGGTCATAGGCCACGCCCAAACCATGCCCTTCCATCTCGCTTTGAATTATTTTTGAGAACACTGCATGAACTATCACGTACATGTGTGATGGTAGAGGCACGTACCAAATTGTTTTTGTGTGTCCACACGAATCACAATTGGGGAGACCATGCCTTTCAGAACATCATAGTCACAGACACCTACAATATAAAAGACAAGAGAGAGAGAGAGAGAGAAAATATGAAACTACTTGCAAAACATTTTATTATACACAATACTGTGCTAAAAAAGGATGATACATGCAAGATACACTGTATTATATTAAGGGATTTTAATTTACTGCTATAACTAATTTATATCCCAAGGCTCCCCTCCATAGCAAGAAACTACTGCAAATACTAAAATCAACTGCACAAAGAAGAGCTATCGAAGAAGAACGTACTGTATAGCTGAAAACAGCAGGCTGACTACACAAGCCTTGAGGACTGGCTGGCTACCTCACCTACGTATCAAGGCCATTTAACATTCTGAACACTGTAACTGTGCTCTCTACTAAAGCATAGTTACTTCCTTACCGCTATGTGTGTACCTGATAGTTGGTATCAATAGTAGGTGCTTCATGACCGAGACTGACAGAACAGATTGGACTGCATTGTACAATTACAAGGCACTGTATGTAGCTGGAATGCACACGGCTAGATCTAGCATGGGATAGCTAATGACTTCCTGATTGTTTCAATTATGGTGTCTCACCTTCCTGTATCTATGTAAACAATGTGTGCACACACTGCTGACATTGTACTACTTACTAGTCAAGGATTGTTGCTATGTGAATTCACTCAACAGAACAGTAGACTCTCATTCTCACTGGCCAGTGACCCTGTTACTGTGGGCCCTGAAGAAATTAATACCACACTGTAGATCCTGGGGGGATTAATATCACACTGTTAGGAGTGCGATATTAAGCATAGCTGTATTAGTAATACTATGTACAAGTGATATAAATAATACTTATACAATAAGGTCACAAAAGTAAACAACACTAGTGATCACACATGCTGCTAAAGTCACCAAAATGGTCACATGACACACCATGTGATCTCTCTCTCTCTCTCTCTCTCTCTCACACACACACACACACACACACACACACACACTATACCTGGATGGCCAGACATCCAATGTCTTTTACAGGAAACTTTGAGCTCCCAAAGGTAGTCTTCCAACACCTGCTTCTCAATGTGACAAAGCTGGGATCTACTCTTACTATACTGGGACTTAAAGAAACAAAAAGGAGGGAGGGAGGGAGGAGAGAGAGAGAGGGAGGAGAGAAAGAGAGAGAGAGAATTGCAGTACACATATGTTGTACATATGTGCATGTAGGTGATTATACCCAAGCAACAAGTACATGTAAATATACAATCATAACATAGAATGTGATTGTCTCTATTTTTCTGAACATAGTAAGGAATATTAAACTCCTTGGAGATTCTTTTCTCTGCGTGGATGCTGCAAAGACAATACTGTAATATAAAAAATTGAGTCTATATAAGGCAATGGTAAACATAATTGCATGGTGTGAAGTCTGCAGTTAATTTTCACTGTGCACAGGGACATCAAATGCAGCAGTACATTTGGGTTACATGCTGAATGACGTCTAAGATGTGTATATCATACACTCCTAGATCCTACCATTTGGGGAGGAGTTGTCTGGTGACATTTACCTCCTTTGTAAAGTACATGCAGATTTAGCAAAAAGTTTTGTTTTTGGTTTTTAGTATTACATGTACTACTATGTGGTATGCATGATAAACTGACTGTGATCTGTGTAGGGCATAGGGAGACGGGGGCTGCTGAAAGAAAACACCAGAGAATAGAAACATAAGGAGAATGATGATGAGAGGCAGCAGCTGACAAAGACCAATCCATGAAATATCATCTGACTGGAGAGAGAGAGAGCACAAACAGGTTATACTCAATAACAACTGTATTCATGACATTGCACATGTACCTCAAAATTGATTATAGTTTAGGAGCATGTGTAATTACAGGATTCACCCACAAACGAAGTTCAAGTACAGTACAAGAACATTAGTATATCACAAGACTAGAATATATCAGCTAGGAAAATTAATAGGGAATTAAATTCGGTGGTTTGGCAACCGTCAAATTAAAAAATTTCCTACTCACACTCTGTTTACATATATGCACATGTCCCAAGGGCCTCATACTGTACCTACAATGTACAACAATGTACATTAGCCACATGAAATGTGAGCAAATGAAAAATTATCACAAGAACAAACCATACTCTATTTTCAGTAGCAAAAAAAACTCTATACTAGAGAACTCTTATAGCTCTCTATTTTTGTACTATCATTTACCTTCATCTCCAAAGTTGAAATTATTTCCAAAAAAAATCCGAAATATGTCGTTAGGATCAAACTCATCATCATCATAGGCGTAATGGTAGCTAGCTCACCCTCTGTTCATGCCAGATGCTTGGAGACCTTAATCACCAAACCGGTCATATCAATGTCTCTTCTCTTTGTCACTAAGCACAGAGTAGACCTTGCTCACAACTGCAAGTAAAGACAGACAATTACATCATAAAATATTCCACGTGAGTTTCACGTATACCAATGCGCAACATTATGGGTGTGTCCCCATAGAGTTGCTGTGTTGAAGCTAAAAAATCGCTGGATCCCCAAGCTAGGGATATCTACATTTAGCTCAAATGTCATAGTTTCAATTGCCAATCATAGTCATATTGTTTTTGCTTGGGAATCCCGAGAGATCACCACCATCGAATATCACCATGGAAGTTTACTATGTACAGTGTATGGGGATAAAAGTGACGACACAGCATTTTTGTCCAAGTATGTGATCATCTCTGATGATGTACAAAAATGGTGGAGAGAGATGCTTCCTCCCCTCAAATTTTGAGCAGGGCGAAAGCACACAGATGGAACAAATATCACCTTGTTACTACTACTTTCCAATCCAATACATGAAAACTGATACATGCACATGTACATACACTGTAGCAAACCATTTTATTCTATTACCTAAGAAAGATGTATGCATACATGCAGGAGTGCAGAACTGGGAGCACTAGAAAATCAATGATATCACATAAATGTACAAGTCACTTGTAATACCTTAAAGCTAGAAATTTTCATGTTGACTAAGTTAGCAGCAACTACCCCATACCACATACATGTAACATTAGTAATGTGAATGTACTTTTTTTTCTCACAAACATTTCTAAACTTAAATTTACACATGGTGGTAGCAGTACAGATACCTTTGAATGCTGGTTGATTTCCTATTTCCATTAGCTTCTACTGAGTCCATGGTTTTGTGCGGAGATACATTGTGTATAAATATACATACACGTACATGATAATGTAAATGGTTAGCACTCAAAACTGTAAGTTGTGGCTAAGTAACCATGCACCGTGCTCCTCTATTACTGTATGTATTATGTATAGTGTCCACACTAAAGCAGCTGTGATTAGACATTAATTTGGGCAATAATAATTTTGAGCAGCATAATTTTGAGCATTATAGGGATGTCCTGGCATTTGAGAATAATGCTAGCATTATTTTTGAAGCATTATTGGACCAACTTTTACATCTGCTCACAAATTTTAAAACAAGCAGGTGTTTTTTGTAGTCACTGAGTGACATAGAGTACTTGGAGACTAAAGCAACTAGAGACTCACAGAGGCTAACACAGACTTGTCATTGACCTCTACTAAGATAACCTTTGACCCTGAGTGAATGACATCATACTATAACTTACAAACAGCTTCACAGAAAGACAAGCACGCTGTATGGAAGACTACATAGAGACCTCTGTAATGCTCCAATACAATAATAGATGACTGATGACATGTTCCTTTTTTTTTTTGTATCAAAGTACATAGATTTGACAAGAATAATGCCAATACCTTGAGTATTATAAGGGCTACCTTGAGCATTATAGGGGCATTCCTGAGCATTATAGGGCCATTATCTGGGAATTTGAGAATAGCATTATAGGCCAAAATTTTAGCATAATTTACAAAAGCCTGGAGTGGATATGGGAGATATATAGTACTATAGCCAGATGATCGACCTGAGGCTTATAAAACCAGCCATAACTTAGCAATGGGTTGTCATAAAAACAGGAAACAACCACAAGGTAGCTGAGAGATTGCTGTCTCTCCTGAGGTTTGAATCAAGCAAATCGGTTAAGAACACGCCATACAATTTCAATTTTTAGCTCTATGGAAATTTGTATGTAAAATGATTTCCAGCATGTAGATTGTAGCTCGTGCATGCTTCATCCGTTCAACGGGAAACACCCAGTGCTAATATATAGGCCTCATTGAGAGGAAGCTATTCACACCTTAACCATAAGGATTACTATCACTGCCACTCTGCTATTGAGATTGAGCCAAAACATCGGGCATCTGGAATCACTACTGTACTATAGCTGTGTGTGGTCCCAGCTCCATAACTATAATATACCCCTGAAAAATGATTAATATTGTTCCACTCTGTAGATGTGGTATGGTAAAATATGTACTCCTAGAGCAGCTAGCAGCCACCTCGGGATGGATGCACACACTTCAGACAACACACCCACACATACAGCAACTGCTCTCAGCATTAAAAACAATATTATACCACTCACAACAAAATAACTAAAAACATACATGTACCATGTGTTACACATGTATATATTATTTACGGCATTTCAATGTATTGTGGTGGTGATGCTATAATTAAATTTTTATTAGTTTGATACCAGTTTTGCTGATGTTCTTTGAATTTTTCCGTGTATTCTGTCCTCTAGCTAGCACTGCAACTCAGCAAATGCACTCTCAGAGGTCTACCTGTGGAATATATAATAATGTCAAGAGTATATAGTAGGAAGAGAGCGGGAGAGTATCATACTGTTGTGCAAATGCATTGCTGATAATTAAATTTGAGTGGTTGACTCAAGCTGTGAAACCCAACAGTGCGGCAGTTGGTTAATACCAAGGTGGGCTGTCATAGACCAATTATTGGCCAACACTCACTTAACTTACAAGGTGGTTGTGTAGTATATTACAGTTTACAGGAATATACGGGTTTAATTATTTGCAATGCATTTGCACAGCAGTATGCAGAGTAGGATACTCTCCCTCTCTCTTCTATTATGTTCTCTTGATGATGTAAATGATAATTCACTCCCTAGTTAAACAAACTCACCGTAGAAAATCAGACTTGTATATTGTTTTGCCACACGTTCCTCACTGGTCACCTTGGCCTGTATATAGTCGAAAAAATGACATTATAATGATGTAGTTGATAATTGTAAAAAATGTCTTATACATACCTCATGCAAATTAATAAACAATACACATACATAAATCAATGTACACTATGGAAGCTTTAGGACTCTAATTAAAGGGATATCCTCTCAATGCCTTTCTCCTATGCATCTTTGTCCAGACCTCAGACTCTACCGTAGGAAAGTTAGCCAGAGCTATAAATCTTTATAATTACAGGGGCATTAGCTCATTACCTCGTGAGTGAGGTTACCATTGAGATCGTGAACCATAGTGCGTATAAAAATTAATCGAGACACAAGCAATAATCATTACAATTGCAGTATACAGAAAAACGTAGATTGTACAGTGACACTACATCCCTAAATTTTTTAGGTCTGCATCATGAAGTAGAGTTGTCAGAGCACATACCCCATGTGTACTGCTCGGCATTTTCAACAGTGTGTGTCTGTGTGTGCCATAATATAATAGCCAACACTCTGTGACTCAACAACCCTTACATGTACCTGCATTTAGCTTGAGCATGTACAATCGAAACAGCATGTGTGCATAATGCAGTACTAGGTGTGGTTAATAGGCATGGCCGATCTTATAGTTTCTAGCATTCATTACTGGCGTAAGAAGTGGGGGGGGGGGGGGGGGGAGGGGGACTATAGGCCTTAATGCCATATAAAGACAGAAAGTAAGAATCAAACATAATCCTAGCTGTAACAACATTGTAAGCCTATCAACATATTCTCTGTCTAGTGCTGAACGTAGTATACTACATGTATCAAAAGGTCTCTCATTTATTCCCGAGCCCAAGTCTATAGACCACAATGATATAGCTACAGGCCTCTCGAAGCTCCATAAAAAATTCTCGTACAATACGAACTAGCTACTAAATAAAAAACCCTACTTTAATCACAACACAACAACACCACACTGTCAAACAGTACCGGTAACCAACCAGACCCACCTAACTCAACCTTTGATCCCTGGGAAAAAATCAAACATTCAAAGTGAAAAATAACTCCCTTACTAGGGCCGAAAGCAAAAACACGTTCCTCAATATAAACTAGACCAAGAAATTATCTCCCTAGGTACAAACAACAAACAAATTAAAGGTGACAATATCACCAAAGCCGAAAGAGCAGCAATCAAATCATTAAAAAACAACAAAGATATAGTCATCAACAAAGCCGACTGAGGATCAACCATTGTAGTGTTAAACAAATGCTACTACATTGAGGAAGGCCTCAAAAATCCAGACGAACCAAAAGTATACAAACAACTCAAAGCAGACACCACTGCCTTCATAAGAACCTACATTATGAAATTCCTAGTTGAACTTAGATTCCAAATATGGATGCCAATGGAATTTGTCAACTTTTGCACACCCTCCGTACAATTCAGAACCTCACAATTCTACTTCCTAAAAAAGATACTCAAAAACCCAATGGGCATAAGACCTATCGTTTCCAGTCTCAATAGCGTAACTGAGAACATCTCAAGTTTCGTAGACTACTGGCTTCAACTACTAGTCAAACAACTTCCGTCATTTCTAAAACAGACCAAGGAATTTGTTGACCTAATCACAACCATTCAAATTCCACTAAACAGTACTCTAGTCAGATCCTCACTATATACGAACATACCACACAAAGATGGCTTAACATCCAGCGTCAATGCTCTCAAACGGGACCAAGATCCATATCCTCTACGGCCACCAATCGAGTTCTGGAGGAAATACTAAACATTGTCCTCAAGAATAACGTCTTTGAATTCAACAGAGACTTCTTCCTCCAACTACAAGGAACGGCCATGGGCACCAAAATGGTCCCAGCATATGCTAAGCTATTCATGGGGTCATTGGAACCTATCCTAGCGTGGCTAGGACATCCATACATACTTCTATAGAAAAGAGACATTGACGACATATTCCTAATATGGACAGGCACAGACGAACAACTAAACACATTCATCACAAATATCAACAAAGTCCACTCCACGATCAAATTCACACATAAATAAGAGAGAAATGAACTTATATTTTTGGATGTTACGCTCTACAAAGGCCCAACTTTAAAGACAGAGGCCTCCTGGATGTTAAAACACACATAAGACCGACCAACAAACAATTGTACATCCATAAATCCTCATACCACCCCAAAAGTGTGAAAACAGCCATCCCAAAAGGAGAAACACTAAGACACCTCCTCACAAACACACAAGGGGATACACTCAAACTTATTACAAACAAACTAAAAGACAAACTCATTGAAAGAGGCTACAAAGTGGAGGAAATTACAATTATCATTCGACAATATCCCTTCCATAACCGCACTCAACTCACCAAGAACAACAACAAAACAGCAACCACACCCCCAGTACATGTAGTCCTCCCGGTCAAATTCAGTCCCACATGCAAGGACATTAGGGAAATCCTATACACATATTGGCCGGATATCGAACATGACACACTAGTTAATGCCATATTCCCTAACAAACCAACGACAGCATACAAAAATTGGACTTGCTAGGATGTGTGTACTAGCAGTACGAATGTTACTCTTTTAATGCTACTACTATATCCCTAGCATTTTGAATAATTATATGGCTTAGTATTAAACACATCATAGATCCACGATCAGGAGCTACTATTGGGTTATGGGGGATACATCTAGACATGAGCTATAGCGCATACAAACAAGATGTGCACAGATTAATATTCGGTATGGAGTTCCCCGGGGCCATGACAAGTACGACTTTGCCGAGCTCACCAGTTTCAGTGTTCTTAGCCTTCAGCTGGATTGCTCACTCTGCTTCGGCATCTCCATGGATCAAGCGCTCATTGACACGGAATCGTAGGCCTGGGAACGAGACTGCCACTCCGTTCCCAATCCGATCTGCTCACACGTATCAGATATCAGATCTGGAGCTCTGACTAGTGCACTGGAACCGGGTTGCAATGTATCACGCGCGTCCATACAGGCAATGTTTAACGTGGTTGCGCGTTCTGCTGAAGAGGCTTATAAATATTCACGTCCATGCGCAATTAATGTATCGATAATAAGACTAATCAGGCATTTCATGGCCGTAGACAAGTAGGTGCTTGGGGGTGCTGAAGCACTCCCAAATTTTTGATATGTCTAATACTTGGTACGTTTAAGCACCACAGTTGTACTCGAAGGACTGAGAAATCCATGATTCAGATTATCTAGTATGCATGCTGCTCCTTAGCCAGGTCATTTTTATGAACTTTCTTACGGTCCAATGATCGACACAGTCTAGGTTAGACCACACCTATGTAGTCAATGACCTTTGACCTTTGAGATCAAGCACCCCCAAACAAAAAATCTTGTCTACGGCCCTGCATTTACAAGCAAATTGAAGTGCCTGTAGTTTATGTCCCATGCATATGATATTCTCTGCACCTATGCAGACAGTAATCATGTGAGTGTCCGTGTGTGTGTGTGTGTGTGTGTGTGTGTGTGTGTGTGTGTGTATGTGTGTGTGTGTATGTGTGTGTCTGTGTGTGTCTGTGTATATGTGAAGATGTAGATGTGGATAGCTGCTCTTGAAAAGTTCTCATTGCGCCCATGCACATAATAATATTATTATGTTTCTATAACAGGGAGAGAGATAGGCGTGAATATAAGGTGTGTAGCTATACAGAGAACTAAGGAGAGAAATCAAAGAGTGAGGGAGGAATACAAAGTTGACTAGATATGACATAAGTCTACACAGATGTGCACAGGGTTACTTTTAATTGCACTCTCCATGGGCTCAAAAGAAACAATAGCTCTCACAAAAGACTGTTTATAGTAAACTAATTAAAATTTCACATCTTGTGCTGAATAATTAGCATATAATTAGCTACATGCATCGTGTACATGGCCCCTGCTTTGATTGGTGTACAAGCGCCCAAGGTCATTCGTTCTCTTCGAAGCTATCGCAACCGTGAATTATCGTCGTGTGATTTCTACTATGATTGACTCCTCTGACAGGGGCCTGAGCAATCTCCATCGCTATGGCGTTAAGGGATGTAATGTAAGTGGCATGGGAAAACGTAACATAGCTTATGGGCTACGAGCGCCCAAGTTGGGCAACTAGCTACAGGCAAATTACTTCAATTCACTTGCGTTCGAACGTACGTTCGCTCTAGCGAGGGGAATCAGAGGGGAAAGGGGGAGGGGGGTGGTGTACAGACTGATAGGTAGCTTTACGGAATTCCTTGGTATTATCTTTTGTTTAGGGCAATGTGTTCTTCGATTCCATGTCTCCAGTAGTCCAGCGTACCTAGCTAGATTCCACTCGCGATCGTGCCTCGATATCTGGCGCACGCTATGCCCGGACCATATGTTGAAAGATATTTTGTAGTCTATAGGAGACTGGTGTTCATGTGTGCATTCTTGTCAGCTACTCGCGAGTGAACTTGATGTTCGGGGACTATTGATCGTGATCGAAAAAGGAGGAACTCAGTGAGCAACGTTTCCAGGTGAGTGTTACTAAGTTTCAACTTTGACTGTAAAGATCTTGGCATGATTAGGCCACTCCAAATAAATTATTTGTTTCTCATCCCCCCTCAGCCCTAAAATTGATTCGGGCGGGCGGCATTTTTGGCGAGTAATGGTCGTCCAAGTCACGAGTTTTGTAGGAAATAGTTGACAAAATTACAAGTTTAACTCGCCCAAAAATTGAAGCGGTATAGTTTTGTATTGTACTGGTACAAATGGAATTACATGCGGGCAGAAATAATGGGGGGATGAGAAACAACTGATTGACCATATGCAGAATAAATTTCTAAATAACGCACGCCTAAACGTTAGTATACAAACATATGGGACTGAGGGCACCAACACGAACAGACCAGAAAGCAAGAAATGCACTAACTTTGACTAGCTAGAACTCCACACAAACAGCAAAATATCCGTCAACTGCGGTTGCTGTACAAAGAACTACAACAAAACAAGTGACCTATGGCAATTTTGTGTCCTACTTTGCCACAAAATCCAGAGTTTCTCAAGAACATCTTTGCTGGGTCCTCTTTTCAAACGTTTCTTGGTTTATAAGCACCATAGAGCACCCCAACAAAAGGTTCAAGGGCTTGAGCACGTTCTACTTCACCATTTCTACAGCATGCAGCTGTTTACATTCTTTAGGTGGGGCTTTCTGGGCTTCAGGAAGCGAAACAAACCACACGGCATTCTTGTGGCGAGGACATTTTGTGGTGTGTTTCGCTTCCTGAAGCCCAGAGAGCCCCGCCTAAAGAATGTAAACAGCTGCATCTGTAGAAATGGTGAGGTAGAACGTGCTCAAGCCCTTGAACCTTTTGTTGGCGTGCTCTATGGCGCTTCTAAATCAAGAAACGTTTGAAAAGAGGACCCAGCAAAGATGTTCTTGAGAAACTCTGGATTTTGTGGCATCAAGAGCAAAGTAGGACACAAAACTGCCATAGGTCACTTATTTTGTTGTAGTTCTTTATACAGCAACCGCAGTTGATGGATATTTTGCTGTTTGTGTGGAGTTTTAGCTAGTCAAAGTTAGTGCATTTCTTACTTTCTTGTCTGTTCGTGTTGGTGCCCCCAGCCCCATATGTTTGTATACAGACGTTTAGGCGTGCGTTATTTAGAAAATTTATTCTGCATATGGTCAATTGATTTGGAGTGGCCTTACCTAAGGTCGAGTGACACAGGACAAATGTACAGCATACATTATTATACTGCTAAGCAGGGGAGTTGTGTGGGTTGTCGTGGAAGACAGTGACCGTGCGAACGTAAACAGCCAACTCAGTTGGGAGGGGGAGAAGGGTACATTTTACCGAAGGAAGGCTGTATGCAACTTGCAACCTCTGTAAAGCAGTACGTACTGCTAGTGTGTAAGGTGTTTTAAAGTAGAGTACAAAGGTCACCAGACATACTTTTGTATAGCCAGTTATAATTTCAAGTTGTGGTATTAACATATTGTGTAGGTGTACTTTGTGCTTCAAAAGAGCTTCTTCAGGTAGATATTCTGGAGTTAGATACTCTCTTATTTACTCTTACTGTTAAACAAGCATTGAAGTATAGTATACCTAAGCCCAACGAGGCTCCAGTGTTGGGCATGTACATATGTAGGACTGGTGTATTTCTTTGCCTTGTTATAATTATTGTTGATGTAGCAGGTGGTGAACTTGCTACTATATATATTGTTCTCTTGGTGAGCTACTGATACTTCTGGTCTTCAGGAGCTTGACAGGCTGATCCGTGTAAGCATTAAAGTACATGTAGCTATAGATCCATACGAGCATAGCAGAACTTGAAGGTTATCAGTGTTGCCAGGTCTACAGATTTAGCTGTATTCTACAGATTTATGTACTTGCATTGTATAAGACGGTAGTATGGACGAATAAAGGCTTCTCTGGGTGACATATTAGAAACAGTCATTAATGTGATAGAATAATGACATCAACTTCTCTCTACAACTGCTATGTATGATGTTATATTTATACTTAGAGAATAACTTTTGGTTTCCATGACTTCCTGTCTACCGTCAGGCTCTGGGAAGAAGCCTATGTGGTAAAAGAAGGTTAGAGATCAACTAGCATGTGTGTGTGGGGGGGGGGTCATTTTTTGCATTCAGCTGTGTTGTTACTTCATGCCCGTGGTATGGTGTTGAGAAGTTCTTACTACAAGTGTGCATATATGTATACTGGTGTATGTTGTGAGTTTTTCTACATGTGCCCTGAATGTGCATGTAGTTGTACTATACTAGAACCATAGCTTGCTCTTAGTGTGTATCATGCACACATACACATAATATTATTTAGTATTTGGTTATCTCTTTTTTGCTTCAGAGAGGGTGTGAAGTTGATGGCGTGCTGATTACAGAAGATTAGAAGAGAGAGTGGCTGGCCTGTATCGTACAGAAGGAACACACCTTAATGTCTGTGAACAATTTTCTAACATTCTCTCCTTCCATCTGATCCAACATCTAATGAAGTTATGCTTGGCACATGCTGGGTGGATGACGCTGATCGTTTCGCACCACATTCCTCGAATGGAAGCTGCTTTTGCTCGCAAACTAAAACTTGACTACTCACCTTCCCCCATCGGTCATGTCACCTTATATTTTCATTATTTTTGTAAATTTTCACGGGGACGGCCAGGCTAAATCCATGATTCCCATAGTTAAACCTCTTGTTCTGTTGTTTATGTAGGAGTCTGTACATGGATGCTGATGTACGTGGATGACTGTATTGGAATGGTAACGTTTGTCGTGTGTGTTTATGTGTGTGTATCAGCAAGGGCATATACTGGCCATAGGCAGTGGCTGCGGGAGGGGAGCTTTCGGAGAGCCAGCACAGCTTTCCCAAACATTATGTGTTAATCCTTTTGTTCTGTTGTTTATATAGGAGTGTGATGCTGATGTACATGTATCGGAGTTCGTAAGGGGGTGCTGAAATCACAGCTTTGCTGGCCATAGGCAGGGGGTGCGGGAGTGGAGCTTTCATAAGTTTATTTATTATGTGTGAAAGCCAGCACATGTTAGCAAGGGCATATGTGGGAGTTATGTGCGAGGAAGCTTCTCGTAAGGGGAGTGCTCAGTTAGAGGGTGATAGTTTGTGGTGAAGTCGCAGCTTTGTGGGCCATAGGCGGTAGCTGTGGGAGGGGAGCTTTCGGAGAGCCAGCACAGCTTTCCCAAAGATTATGTGTTAATCCTTTTGTTCTGTTGTTTATATAGGAGTGTGATGCTGATGTACATGTATCGGAGTTCGTAAGGGGGTGCTGAAATCACAGCTTTGCTGGCCATAGGCAGGGGGTACGGGAGTGGAGCTTTCATAAGTTTATTTATTTTGTGTGAAAGCCAGCACATGTTAGCAAGGGCATATGTGGGAGTTATGTGCGAGGAAGCTTCTCGTAAGAGGAATGCTCAATTAGAGGGTGATAGTTTGTGGTGAAGTCGCAGCTTTGTGGGCCATAGGCGGTGGCTGTGGGAGGGGAGCTTTCGGAGAGCCAGTACAGCTTTCCCAAAGATTATGTGTTAATCCTTTTGTTCTGTTGTTTATGTAGGAGTGTGATGCTGATGTACATGTATCGGAGTTCGTAAGGGGGTGCTGAAATCACAGCTTTGCTGGCCATAGGCAGGGGGTACGGGAGTGGAGCTTTCATAAGTTTATTTATTTTGTGTGAAAGCCAGCACATGTTAGCAAGAGCATATGTGGGAGTTATGTGTGAGGAAGCTTCTCGTAAGGGAGTGCTCAGTTAGAGGGTGATAGTTTGTGGTGAAGTCGCAGCTTTGTGGGCCATAGGCGGTGGCTGTGGGAGGGGAGCTTTCGGAGAGCCAGCACAGCTTTCCCAAAGATTAT
Source organism: Stappiaceae bacterium (assembly GCA_964291365.2). Taxonomy (GTDB): domain Bacteria; phylum Pseudomonadota; class Alphaproteobacteria; order Rhizobiales; family Stappiaceae; genus JBDWFY01. The sequence continues at coordinate 73,103 of OZ219953.1, read as the reverse complement.
GTGTTAATCCTATTGTTCTGTTTTTGATATAGGAGTGTGATGCTGATGTACATGTATCGGAGTTCGTAAGGGGGTGCTCAGAGGGGGCTGAAGGAGGGGAGCTTTCGGAGAGCCAGCACAGCTTTCCCAAAATTTATGTGTTAATCCTTTTATTCTGTTCTTTATATAGGAGTGTGATGCTGATGTACATGTATCAGAGTTCGTAAGGGGGTGCTCAGAGGGTGTGGTAGTGGCTGCGGGAGGGGAGCTTTCGGAGAGCCAGCACAGCTTTCCCAAAATTTATGTGTTAATCCTTTTATTCTGTTCTTTACATAGGAGTCTGATGCTGATGTGCGTGTATAGGAGTTTTCATCTGTGCGTGTGTGTATCGGAGTGGTAATGTTTGTTGTGTGTTTATGTGTTCATGTTAGCAAGGGCGTATGTGGGAGGAAGCTTCTCGTAAGGGGTTGCTCAGTTAGATGGTGAGTGTTAGTGTGTGTGTATGTGTGAGTGTTTTGGACTTTATGTGTGTGTTTATGTGCATGTTAGCAAGGGTGTATGTGGGAGCTATGTGGGAGGAAGCTTATTGTAAATGGGGTGGTCAGGTAGAATTAGTCCATGGAAAAGCGTGCATGGCCAGGGGAGCTTTTGTTCGGGGTTGCTCAGTTAGAGGATGAGGTAGTAATAGTCCATGGCGCATGGCAAGCCTGCTGGGGTAGATGCAGGAAGCTTTTCGTGCTTAGTTGGAAGGTAAGGTAGTAGTAATAGCCCTCAGTTAAGTCACCATGTATTCAACTGTAGATCTGATGTCGAGCAAGGGATCTGCACTCTACACGATGTCCAGAGGATAGGTAAGACATTTACACACACATAGGCTTGTAAGTAATTGTACCTATAATACTAAGCTGGCTGTCCCTAAAATTTGCTTTCAATTCATTGGTAAACTCTAATGTACCTTTTCTCTGCTGATTTTTGTATCATTAATTTTGTCTTCTTGTATCTCATTTTCATTGTTGCACTTGATTGTTTTGTACTCCCTCCTCATTTTTAGCTGCTCATTGTAATATTCATTGTTTATTTCCTTCTTAATTTCCTTTTTGTAGCTCATTTTTAATCATTCCTTACTATTCAATTTAATATGATGTAATCTGTTCTCTACAATTGGCTACGCGCACGCGTATTCTACGTGCGCGTACCGCGTATATTGGTGCACAAAAAGCGCAAATATTGGCATTGGATAGCGTATGAATATTTGCCGATGGGATCGATCTCCATTCCCAGTATATAGACCAATGCATCGATAAGGAAGTTGCATTCCGCTTCTACAAGCCTTGGTACGCTTGCAAGCTGGGAATGAGATCGAGACCTACTTTGATACTCGTACTCGTTCGTGGACAGAAGGACCTCGGGAGTGTCAATTGAGAACAGGCTAGATGTGAGCAAGCGAAGGCACACCTCGCTATGTGTATATATACCATGGCGCTTTTCTATAAAATTCTCGTTGATCGTGGCTAGATCTCGGCGTGAACTCGACGGTACAATCTTTAATCGTGGTTTAATATTATGAACCTGTCTATTAACGTATGCTTGCAAGCTGGGAATGAGATCGAGACCTACTTTGATACTAGTACTCGTTCGTGGACAGGAGGACCTCGGCAGCGTCAATTGAAAGCAGGCTAGATGTGAGCGTGCGAAGGCACACCTCGCTATGTGTATATATACCATGGCCCTTTTCTATAAACTTCTCTTGGATTTTGGTTAGATCTCAGCGTTTGTCTCGAGCCACCAGAGGCGTGAACTCGACGGTACAATCTTTCATCGTGGTTTAATATTATGAACCTGTCTATTAAGCTGAATGAGCATAAGAGTGTGTGAGTAATTCAGCTTGTTGTGTATAAGAGCACGCGATTGGAATGTACCGAGCATTTTGGATAAGCCTGCTGTTATGATGGCACATCTTTCAACAGTAAGACTCGGCTAAGATGGCACATCCTAAGCCAGTGAAGGGGTATAAGAGTGTGTGAGTAATGTGTGTGTGTGCGTGTGTGGCAGTCCCATGTAGAAAACAGCAAATAATTCAATTTCGACCGAGACGGAATAATGAATGAACATGTTCGTTCACTCCTCGAGTTTGAACGCGATCGGTTGCTATAGCCAGTAGTTACGCGCTTGCAACCGTGACGACCTTAGGCCATTTATTGCTAACCGGGCGTGGCCCCACCCACCCGTGCAACACAATGTTCAGTACGTGCAAAAGACAGAGTCGTGACTGGATCAAGAAAGAGAAGACCGGACCGGAGGAGGTAAGTAGCTGTAATCGTAATATAGTCTTAACCATCGACAATCGGTACTAGAATTGAAAACTAAGCCTGTGTTTCGGTAGCCATGAAGCTAGCTAGGTGATAGTGACTAGTGTTACCGAAAGTAGTGGCATGTATAGCCCTTATTTATCCCCCTGTAAGCAGTATCGAAATTAACTCAGTCATTCTTTACTTGCGTCAGTGGGTAGCAACACCTTGGAACCATCAGATGGTCGAGTAGTCCCTATTCTCTTGGTGTGCATTAATTAGAATGATCACGAGGTATTAACTGTTGTGGACACATGGTGCTTTGGCAGCAACAGCAAGACAAAAATAAAGCTAAGTACAGTAGGTAGTGATGTGAAATGATGTTCAGTAGCATAAGATATGACCAGCAAGTTAAAAATAATGACTTGCTAACACCTAGGACGTCCTGCTTTTGTTGTGTGACCTTCAGCCCATCTCGTTCGGTTTTTGTGTCCCGATCCATCGCAGCCTTTTGTTGAGCACTTGCTCTGTTTTCTCCTTCTCTGTCCAGCAGTTGTACTTGCAGATGAGGATGAAGATGTTGGAGCAGAAGTTTGTGCTGTCAAGGAGGTAGACGACACAACAGTCGGTGGTGGCAAGTAATCTGGACGGTGATCGGGAGCAACATAACGGTCAACCATGTTTGTCATTTTATCAGCTGAAATACTGTGAAGGTGGCTATCACTGTAGTTGGTGGTTGGGACTCCAACTGCAGTGCTGACTCGGACCTCGGACACGAAGTGGAGAATCCTTCCACTCACCAGCAAAGCAATTCTCACGCACCTTCATCACCACATTTCCATTGTGTACCTTCACTACAAGAAAGTCATGGAGTTTGTGCACACCGGGAAGGTCTGAGTACTTGTCTCCAAGACTGTCTCGCCAGGTGAGAACATGCTGTCCATCTTCAATGAATGTTGTAGCACTCTGATCACAGATAGTTTTCAGCTCATGAATGGAGAACACATCTTCTCTCTTATAGGCACTTCCAATCACTGAAAAGAGACGGTCTGGGGCAAACTTTGTGTGTCCAGCTACCATGAAGCTGATATGGATGTGGTTGATCTCTCCAGAACTCACCATCTCTATGGCCCAAGAGAATAAGTACTTATTATTGTATGAAGCCATATAAGATCAAGTAGTGCAATAACTTCCATACTGCCAACAGCAGTTCAATATTTTCCAGTGGCAAATACAAAATTGTTGTGTTAACTAATTGAGTTGTCTACATCATGTCTGACCAAACTACATGTGTATAACTGCAGGAAGCATCCACAAAAACCAGGTTGATGGTACACCAAAAAATCCCCTAGAAGGTCACTTCATGCATACAGTTGGAGAATGTTCCAGCCAGTATGCAGGGTATGTGAGCCAAAGGATTAGCAGTTGGAGCTGTACTGTGGCAGGTTAACTGACTTCAGGGACAGTGAGTAGAGGAACCAGGCTTGTAGGCCTACTGCTCCAGCTGCTGATTCTTTTGCTCATAATGTCTGGGACGTTCAGAATATAGTCGAATTGGGCTCAGCCCAACAAAGCTTAGTTCACCTTGGCAGTGGTGCTGGCAGGATACTCGGCAAAAGCAGCTGTAGACCCTTGTTTATTCACCGATCATCATCCGAAAAGACGCCGCTCTGTCGCAGTGCTATCTTGTCCAAGCAGGTTCAAAACTTGTGATCGAGTCGTGGCTTGAACCATGCTCGAACGTACCGGCCTCATTTCACAAGATCGGTGGTCATCAAACGTAGGATCGTCAGTGATTCAAGCGATCTCTCTCAGCTTGTTGCGTATCAGAGTGAGCAATTGGAATGTACCGAGCATTAAGGACTAGCCTGCTGATAAGATAGCACATCTTTCAACAGTAAGACTCAACTATGATGGCACAACTTTAAGCTGAATGAGCATAAGAGTGTGTGAGATATGTACGTACGTACATATGAAATTTCAGCTTGTTGTGTATAAGAGCGAGCAATTAGAATATACCAAGCATTTAGGACTCGCCTGATGTTAAGGTGGCACATCTTTCAATAGTAAGACTCGGCTAAGATGGCACATCTTTAAGCTGAATAAGCATAACAGTGTGCGAGTAACGTGCGTGCATACATGTGTAACTTCAGCATGTGTATAAGAGCGCGTACCGAGCATTTTGGACTAGCCTGCTGTTAAGATGGCACATCCCTAAGCTGAAAGGGTATAAGAGTGTGTGAGTAATGTATGCGAGTACAAGTGAAATTTCAGCTTGTGTGTTACAGTGAGCAATATAAATGTACTGAGCATTTAGGTGACTAGCCTGTTGTTAAGATTGCACATTTTCAACAGTAAGACTCAGCTAAGATGGCACATCTTTAAGCTGAAAGAGTACAAGAGTGTGTGAGTAATGTGCGTGTGTACATGTGAAATTTCAGCTTGTTGCGTATTAGAGCGAGCAATTGGAATGTACCGAACATTATGGACTAGCCTGCTGTTAAGATAGCACATCTTTCAATAGTAAGACTCACCTATGACGGCACACCTTTAAGCTGAATGAGCATAATAGTGTGTGAGTAATGTACGTGCGTACATATGAAACTTCATCTTGTTGTGTATCAAAACGAGCTATTGGAATGTACCAAGCATTTAGGACTCGCCTGCTGTTAAGATGGCACATCTTTCAACAGTAACACTCAGCTAGGATGGCACATCTTTAAGCTGAATGAGCATAAGAGTGTGTGAGTAATGTGCGTGTGTACATGTGAAACTTGAGCTTATTGTGTATCAGAGCGAGCGATTGGAATGTACTGAGCATTAAGGACGAGCCTGCTGTTAAGATAGCACATCTTTCAAAAGTAGGACTCAGCTAAGATGGCATATCTTTAAGCTGAATGAGCATAAGAGTGTGTGAGTAATGTACGTGCGTACATGTGAAACTTCAGCTTATTGTGTATCAGAGCGAGAGATTGGAATGTACTGAGCATTAAGGACTGTCCTGCTGTTAAGATGGCACATCTTTCAACAGTAAGACTCAGCTAAGATGGCACATCTTTAAGTAGAATAAGCATAAGAATGTGTGAGTATCGTGCGTGCATACATGTGAAACTTCAGCTTGTTGTGTATCGTAGCGAGCAATTGGAATGTATCAAGCATTTATGACTGGCCTGCTGTTTAGATGACACATATTTCAACTGTAAGACGTAGCTAGCATGGCACATCTTTTAGCTGAAAGGGTATAAGCGTGTGAGAGTAATGTGCGTGTGTATATCAGCTTGTTGTGTATTAGAGCAAGTGATTGGAGTGTACCATGCATTTATGTGACTAGCCTGCTGTTAAGATGGCACATCTTTCAACGGTACGACTCAGCTAATATGGCACATCTTTAAGCTAAAAAGGTATAAGATTGTGTGAGTAATGTGTGTGTGTGTACATGTGAAAATTCAGCTTGTGTGTTGGAGAGAAAAGATCAAATGTATCAAGCATTTTGGGTGCATAGCCTGCTGTTGAGATGGCTCATCTTTCAACGGTAAGACTCAGCGTAGATGGCACATCTTTAAGCTAAAAGAGCATAAGAGTGTGTGAGTAATGTACGTGTGTACATGTGAAACTTCAGCTTGTTGCGTAAAAGAGCAGGTAATTGGAACGTACTGAGTATTAAGGACTAGCCTGCTGTTAAGTTGGTACATCTTTCAACTGTAAGGGTCCACTAAGCTGGCACATCTTTAAGCTGAATGAGCATAAGAGTGTGTGAGTAGTGTACGTGCATACATGTGAAACCAGCTTGTGTATCAGAGCGAGCGATTGGAATGTACCATGCATTTAGGACTAGCCTGCTATTAAGATGGCTCATCTTTCAACAGTAAGCCTCAGCTAAGGTGGCATATCTTTAAGCTGAAAGAGTGTAAGAGTGAGTGAGTAATGTATGTGCATACATGTGAAACTTCAGCTCGTTGTGTATCAGAGTGAGCGATTGGTATATACCAGCATTTAGGAGCAGCCTGCTGTTAAGATGGCACATCTTTCAACAGTATGATTCAGCTAAGATGGTATATTATTAACCTAAAGTGCATAAGAGTGTGTGAGTAATGTGCTTGCATACATGTGAAACTTCAACTCGTTGTGTATCAGAACGAGCGATTGAAATGTATACTGAACATTTAGGACTATCCTGCTGTTAAGTTGTACATCTTTCAACAGTAAAACTCAGCTACAATGGCGCATCATTGAGCTGAATGAGAATAAGAGTGTGTGAGTAATGTATGTGTGTACATGTGAAACTTCCGCTTGTGTATCAGAGCGAGCAATTGGAATGTTCCGAGCATTTAGGACTAGCCTGGTATTAAGATGGCATATCTTTCAACATTAGGACCCAGCTAAGATGATACATCCTTAAGCTGTATAAGCATAAGAGTGTGTGAGTAATGTACGTGTGTGCATATAAATCTTCAACTTGTTGTGTATCAGAGTGAGCAAATGGAATGTACTGAGCATTTTGGAGTAGCCTGCTGTTAAGATGGCACATCTTCTAACAGTAAAATTCAGCTAAGATTGCATATCTTTAAGCTGAATGAGCATTAGAGTGTGTGAGTAAAGTATGTGATTTCATGTGAAACTTCACCTTGTTGTGTATCAGAGTGAGCGATTGGAATGTGCCGAGCATTAAGGACTAGCCTGCTGTTAAGATGGCACATCTTTCAACAGTAAGACTCAGCTAAGATGCAGATCTTCAAGCTTAATGAGCATAAGAGTGTGTGAGTATAGGACGTGTGTACATGTGAAACTTCAGTTTACTGTGTATTAGAGCAAGCGATTGGAATGTACCGAGCATTTTGGACTGGCCTGCTGTTACGATGGCTCATATTTCAACTTTAAGACTCAGCTAACATGGCACATCTTTAAGCTGAAAGGGTATACGCATGTGTGAGTACTGTGCGTGTGTATATCAGCTTGTTGTGTATCATAGCAAGTGATTTGAGTGTACCAAGCATTTATGTGACTGACTTGCTGTTAAGATGGCTCATCTTTCAACAGTAAGACTCAGCTAAGATGGCATATCTTTATGCTGAATGAGCATAAGAGTGTGTGAATAATGTACGTGCATACATGTGAAACTTCATCTTGTTTGTATCAGAGCGAGCAATTTGAATGTACCGAGCATCTAGGACTAACCTGCTGTTAAGATGACACATCTTTCAGCAGTAAGACTCGGCTAAGATGGCACATCTTTAAGCTGAAAGAGCATAAGAGTTTGTGAGTAATGTGCGTAAGTTCATGTGGAACTTCAGCTTGTTGTGTATCAGAGCGAGTGATTGGAATGTACTGAGCCTTTAGGACTACCCTGCTGTTAAGATGGCACATCTTTCAACTGTTAGACTCAGCTAAGATAGCATATTTTTAAGCTGAAGGAGCGTAAGAGTGTGTGAGTCATGTGCGTGCGTACATGTGAAACTCCAGCTTGTGTATCACAGCGAGCGATTATAATTTACCAAGCGCTATGGACTAGCCTGCTGTTAAGATTGCACATCTTTCAAAAGTAGGACTCAGCTAAGATGGCATATCTTCAAGCTGAATGAGCATAAGAGTGTGTGAGTAATGTACTGCATACTTGTGAAACTTCAGCTTGTTTGTATCAGAGTGAGCGACTGGAATGTAGCGATCATCTAGGACTAACCTGCTGACACATTTTTCAACAGTAAGACTAAAGCTAAGATGGCACATCTTTATGCTGAATGAGCATAAGAGTGTATGAGTAATGTATGTGCATACGTGTGAAAGTTTAGCTTCTCTGTATCAGAGTGAGCAATTTGAATGTACCGAGCTTCTAGGACTAGCCTGCTGTTAAGATGACACATCTTTCAACCGTAAGACTCAGATAAGATGACATATTTAAGCTGAAAGAGCATAAGAGTGTGTGTGTAATGTGCGTGTGTACATTTGAAACTTCAGCTTGTGTATCAGATCGAGTGATTGGAATGTACCGAGCAAATAGTACTAGCATGCTGTTAAGATGGCACATATTTCAACAGTAAGACTCAGCTAAGATGGCATATCTTAAAGCTGAATGAGCGTAAGAGTGTGTGAGTAATGTACGTGCATACGTGTGAAACTTCAGTTTGTTGTGTATCAGTGCAAGCGATTTGAATGTACCGAGCATTCAGGACTAGCCTGCTATTAAGATGGCACATATTTCAACAGTAAGACTCAGCTAGGATGGCTCATCTTGAACCTGAAAGAGCATAAGAATGTGTGAGTAATGAGCATGTTTACATGTGAAACTTCAGCTTTTTGTGTATCAGAGCGAGTTTGGAATGTCCCGAGCATTTAGGACTAGCCTGCTGTTAAGATGGCACGTCTTTCATCTGTAAGACTCTGCTAAGATTACATATCTTTAAGTTGAAAGAGCATAAGAGTGTGTAAGTAATGAGCGTGTGTACATGTAAAACTTCAACTTGTTGTTTATCAGAGCGAGTGATGGAATGTACAGAGCATCTAGGACTACTATCCTGCTGTTAAGGTGGCACATCATTCAACATTAAGACTCAGCTAAGTCTGCACATCTTTAAGCTGAATGAGCATAAGAGAGTGTGAGTAATATACGTGCGTACATGTGAATTTTAGCTTTTAGTGTTTTAGAGCGAGCGACTGGAATATACGTGTCCCGAGGATTTAGGATTAGCCTGCTGTTCAAATCTTTCAAAAAGTAAGACTCAGCTAAAATCTCAGTGCACTTAAGGACTGTCTCAAGTCGAAAAAGTTACAATTTTCACTCAAATTCATGAGCTTTTAATACCACCTAGCAAGATAGTGAGAGGCTCTTCAAGGTACCATATGAAAGGCCAATCCAAGTGCCTTCTAGGTATAAAAAAAATTAACCGCAACCAATTAACCTATTAGGCGTTACAGCGACATTCAGCCATGCTCTCTAAAACGCTAAATCGAGCTATCCGGAATTTAAACGGCCACTTTTATCAAACCTTAGCTACACGAATGGAAGCTCATCATGATGATCTAGAATATCATCGGACGGATTGTCGAAAAACCTACCTGTTAAGATTTTATTCACAGAAAACCTGATTTTGGGCGTGTCTACGGCACGATCTTCTGCATGTAACTCCGAATCGAAAGCAGCTATCCACAATCCGTCCGATAGATCATCAACATCGACCGTCAGCTTTAGTTTTTTACCATTAGTGCTGCGAAACTATGAGCACTTGAATTCCGGACAGCATTTGCTTGACAAAATGGGCTCAAAACTGCGACTGTGCGGCTTTTTACCGTGGCTTGTATAGGCCTTATATGGGAGTGACGTCACGGTACAAGCCACTAATTGGCTTGCAGACGGGCACGCGCCAAGGCTTATGAGACATGCCTTAACTGCACTGAGATGGCACATCTTTAAGCTGAATGAACATAAGTGTGTATGAATAATGTACGTGCGTATATGTGAAACTTCAGCTTGTTGTGTATCAGAGCGAGCGATTGGAATGTACCGAGCATTTAGGACTAGCCTGCTGTTAAGATGGCAACAGTAAGACTCAGCTAAGATGGCACATCTTTAAGCTGAATGAGCATAAGAGTGTGTGAGTAATGTATGTGCATACGTGTGAATATTCAGTTTGTTGTGTATCAGAGAGAGCGATTGGAATGTACCGAGCATTTGGGACTAGCCTGTTGTTAAGATGGCACGTCTTTTAACAGTAAAACTTAGCTAAGACGGCCTATCTTAAAGCTGAATGAGCATAAGTGTACATGAGTAATGTACGTCCACACATGTGAAACTTCAACTTGTGTATTAGAGCAAGAGATTGGAATGTACTGAGCATTAAGGACTAGTCTGCTGTTAAGATGGCACATCTTTCAACAGTAAGACTCAGCCAAGATGACCTATCTTTAAGCTGAAAGAGCATAAGAGTGTGTGATTAATGATCATGTGTACATATAAAACTTCAGCTTGTTGTGTATCAGAGCGAGTGATTCAAATGTACAGTGCATCTAGGACTAGCCTGCTGTTAAGATGGCACATCTTTCAACAGTAAGACTCAGCTAGGATTGCACATCTTGAAGCTGAAAGAACATAAGAATGTGTGAGTAATAAGCATTTGTATATGTGAAACTTCAGTTTGTTGTGTATCAGAGCGAACGTTTGGAATGTCCCAGCATTTAGGACTAGCATGCTGTTAAGATGGCACATCTGTCAACAGTTGGACTCAGCTAAGATAGTGCACTCTTATGTTGAGTGAGCATAAGTGTGTGTGAGTATTGTACGTGCATACGTGTGAAACTTCAGCTTGTTGTGTATCAGAGTGAGCGATTGGAATGACTCGAGCTTTTAGGACTAGCCAGCTGTTAAGATGGCACGTCGTTCAACAGTAAGACTCAGCTAAGGTGGCATATCTTTAAGCTGAAAGAGCATAAGAGTGTGTGAGTAATCAGCGTGTGTACATGTGAAACTTCAGCTTGTTGTTTATCAGAGCGAGTTGTTTATCAGAGCATCTAGGACTACTAGCCTGCTGTTAAGATAGCACATCATTCAAAAGTAAGACTCAGCTAAGATTGCACATCTTTAAGATGAATGAGCATAAGGACTGGGACACCCATACTAGAGCATGATTTTAGCTGTAACGTCAGCCATCACATCTCTAGAACACTACATTATATGGACACGAATGTTTCACCAGAAAATAGCTCAACTCTTTCTCTCACTGCGAACTAATTGATAGACACACCCATTAATTAATGTCCTCCTTATGATGTCATTCACAAAGGTTTTTTAAAGATAAATTAAAAAAAGGCGGCGGTGAAGATTGACCTTGACGACTATGTCTCTAGTCCTTAAAATGCCTAACTACTAAATATCACAGGGGCAAGTTGATCTATCTTCACACTAAGCGGGAATGCCACAAAATATAAGAATTTTAGGGTAACGTGGGGGTTGTTTACCTGAATATCATCTGTCGCATACAGCAGTTCTTTCTGCCCTAGGGCAGTATGCCTTAGAATCATTGATACTTGTTTCGTATAACGGAGATATTTTTACAGCTAAGCGTCTTCACCATTGCCTCAGCTACCCTCTGCCTTTGTACAGCTACTCTATGGCAATGATCGTGGTTATGTGACTAAACATATAGCGGTACATCGTGCGCACATGATCTTGCTCTGGCACGCGCTTACCCAGTCCTTAGACTACCTGAGGTGAGTGAATTTTAGCTTTTTGCGTATCAGAGCGAACGATTGGAATGTACATGTCCAGAGGATTTAGGACTAGCCTGCTGTTCACATCTTTCAACAATAAGACTCAGCTAAGATGGTACATCTTTAAGCCGAGTGAGCATAAGTGTGTGTGAGTAATGTACGTGCGTACATGTGTAACTTCAGCTTGTTGTGCATCAGAGCGAGCGATTGGAATATACCGACATTTAGGACTAGCCTGCTGTTAAGATGGCACGTCTTTCAACAGTAAGACTGAGTTAAGATGGCCCATCTTTAACCGATTGTACGCGAGAGACGCCTTAAGGCACATGCACGTGCATGTCATTAAGCGTGAGAGACTCCTCAAGGATACAGCTGCATAGTGTCAACTATAGCAACTGCTTTTGTCACGAATTGGCAACGGTGCTTTATCGTGGTCTTGCGAGGGCTTCCCCACTCGTCGAACTTCGCCCTAGTGTGGTCAACTTGCATAGGTTGTATAGGGGATTTACCAGGAAATTGACATCGAAGATTATTACATTCCTGAGGTAAGAATAGTATACACATGGGTAGCACTATGATCGCGCTACACCATAATACTTGCAATAAATATAAAATACAGTGACACTGAGCTACTAAAGAATGGCTAGGAGGGCTAAGCTAACTGCTGAAGCTGTGCTTGAGGAGCTTGAGCTTGAGCTTGAGCATGACTTGGATGTTGATGAGCCCATGATGCCTGGGAGTGATGATGAGTTCAGTGACCTGGACGATATAGAAGATGATGACGACAATGATGATGATCATTGATCTCTACCCCACTCCCCTGCAAGTGGCTCAAGCTCTGACATCGGTCACTCTCCATCCCACCCCCCTCCCAGTGATACACCAGGGTTGAACTCGGACAGCGTCCGTCACTCTCCATCCCACTCCTCTCCCAGTGATACACCAGACACACTCCCATGTTGGACCTCCACACTCACTCCGGTTACCATCACACCATTCACCTCACCAGTTTGTCCCAAGGTTGCCATCCCAGAATCACCATCTGACATCTTCCAGTTGATGTTCACCCCAGCTCTTCTCGACTCCATCGTAGAACAGAGTAATCTGTATGCTAAGGAGGTAATGGGTGAGGAGAAGTACAGTTCGTGGGTGAAAATTACGAGTGAAGAACTGAAAGCTTACCTCGGGTATTGCATCTTGATGGGTATCAACCATCTACCAGCCCTTGATTATTGGAGCACTGACCCAGCACTCCACTACTCCCCAGTAGCCAACCGGATAACTAGAGATTGTTTCGGGAGATATCACGTTTTCTCCACTTTGTAGACAACTCAACACTAACACTGAGGGGATCACCTGGGCACAACCGGCTTGGAAAGGAGTAACCTGTGGTCGATCATCTATTGTCATGCTTCTCGGACCTCTATGATCCACATAGAGAGGTAGCTGTCGATAAAACTATGATCAAGTTTACAGGTCGTTCCAGTCTTAAGCAGTACATGCCGATGAAACCAATAAAGCGAGGCATCAAGGTCTGGGCCCTAGCTGACAGCCATAACGGCTACTTCCACTACTTTCAGATGTACACAGGTAAAGAGGGGAGTGGTGAGAAGCACCTGGGGCAGAGAGTTGTCAAAGACCTCACAAAGCACTTGAAGGGCAAACATCACCATGTCTTTTTTGATAACTATTTCACTAGCGAGCAGCTGCTGCGTGATCTAGCAGAAGATAACATCTACGTCTGTGGAACTGCCCGAAAAGACCGCAGAGGCTTTCCTCCATCCTTGATAAATGCAAAGCTAAAGAGCAGGTCTGCATTTGCATGTGCTTGAGTGTGTGTGTGTGTGTGTGTGTGTGTGTGTGTGTGCATGTGTGTGCATGTGTATTTGTTCAAGAAATATCTGTGTGTGTGTGTGTGTGTTAGGGAGAGAGGAGTAAATACATGTAGCTATGTGTACCTTTTTGATGAAAGGACTTACACTTTGTAATATTTCAGCAAAATGCCTGGATATAAAGATGGTGATATTTCATAATTCCCAGCTATATGTGTATGTATATTCATGTGCTGACAAGCACCTGCATGGATCATAAAGTGTGTGTGTGTGTGTGTGTGTGTGTGTGTGTGTGTGAGAATGTAATATGAGTAGCACAGAATGAATTTCACTTTTACACAAAAATTCAATAATAAAAATTTATTATTTGCAGAGGTGACTCACAAACTGTCCAGGCTGATAAGGTGTCAGCAAGTGCCTGGATGGATCGCAAGGTGGTGATGGTAATGTCCACTAACTGCCAGCCATCAGATAGCAGCACTGTTCAAAGAAAGCAAAAGGATGGCAGTAGTGTAGAAGTGCCATGCCCAGCAAGTATCATCTCGTATAACAAGTTTATGAGGGGAGTGGATCGGGAGACCAGATACGCGGATACTATCGCTGCCGATCAAGAAGTAGGAAATTTTATAAGTATATTTTTTACTTTCTTCTTGATGTGGCCATTACCAACGCCTATATCCTCATGAAGACCTCCAGCAACTCCAGCCCCTTCAAAGACTTCAAGTCGTTCCGACTACAGCTGGTCAAGGATCTGATTGGGGAGTACTGTAGTCGTCAGCGTCGAGGTCGTGGAGGGACCGTCATCCACCCTCTTCCGTTCCGGCACTACCCCATCAGACTAGATGACAACGATGGGCCTAGACATCCACGGGGTCCTTGTGCTCTCCACCGCAACATCCACCACAAGCGTGTCCTCTCCTCCTGGTATTGCCGTGAGTGTGGGGAGTGGTTGTGCCATAATGGAGAGCCATCGAATGACTGTTTTATGAAGTGGCATACATGTCTACATGTCTAACTTATCAGTAACTGTTATACTCTCACTTCCCTATTTTTATTCACTTTTATGCTGCTTCTCCCTGTTTGTTCACTTTGTATTACGGTATCTATCAAACTTTTATGAGCCGAGTGCTCATAACCTACACCACCACAGCGATTAGTCAAGTGTAGCATGCTCAGGGGAGTTACAGAAATGGTTCTCTTAGCTAAAATTTTAGCGAAATCAACACTAACTACGCTTGCTTCTTGGTCACTACCAAACGAGAAAAAAATCTTTAATTCTACTGACCGCGGGTGCGGCCAAAGCCGCTGTACCAGTTCTACGTCAACTTGAGTCAAAGCCTACAGTTGTTTATCCCTTAGCTACTTGTTTATCTTCTTCTTGTATCTATATCCGCGGCCCCCAGGCTTTGCACACACTATTTACCTATGCTATTCACTCGATCAATTTACAATTTCATCTTGTTCGTGCAAGATCCAGCCCAAGATCTTCGAAAATCGTCGTAGCTGGGCATCATGGGCATCGATCGATAGCTCTTCCATCACTCTTCACGTTGATATCAACTTGTCCTTACAAAATATGAAGCATCTTGGAGATACGACCTTTGGCAGTCACATGTTATACAATATTTCACTCCACCCAAAATTAATTTCGCTATACGGGAGAGCACGCGCGTCACATTTTGCATATAATCGGTTAAGCTGAATGAGTGTAACTGTGAGTAATGTACGTCTGCACGTGAAACTTCAACTTGTGTATCAGAGCAAGAGATTGGAATGTACTGAGCATTTAGAACTAGCCTGCTGTTAAGATGACACATCTTACAACAGTAAGACTCGGCTAAGATGGCACATCTTTAAGCTGAAAGAACATGAGAGTGTGTGAGTAATGAGTGTGTGTACATGTGAAACTTCAGCTTGTTGTGTATCAGAGCAAGTGATTCAAATGTGCAGAGCATCTAGGAATAGCCTGCTGTTAAGATGGCACATCTTTTAACTGTAAGACTTGTACATTTTTAAGTTGAATGAGCATAAGAGTGTTTGAGTAATGTACATGCGTACATGTGAAAGTTTAGTTTTTTGTGTATCCGAGCAAGCGTTTGGAATGTGCCGAGCATTTAGGACTTGCCTGCTGTTAAGATGGCACATCTTTTAACAGTAAAACTCAGCTAAGATGGCTCATTGTAAAGCTGAAAGAGCATATGACTGTGTGAGTAATTTGCATGCCTACATGTGAAACTTCAGCTTGTTCTGTATGAGAGCAAGGGATTGGAATGTGCTGAGCATTTAGGACTAACCTGCAGTTAAGATGGCACATGTGTGAAACTTCACCTTGTGTATCAGTAAGACTCAGCTAAGATGGCACATCTGTTAGGTGAATGAGCATAATAGTGTGTGAGTAACACACGTGTGTACATGTGAAACTTCAGCTTAATTGTCGTGTATTGGAGCGAGCGTTTGGAATGTACCGAGCATTTAGGACTTGCCTGCTGTTAAGATGGCACACAGTAAGACTCAGCTCTCAGCTAAGTTGGCATATCTTTAAGCAAAATAAGCATAAGAGTGTGTGAGTAATGAACATGCATACATGTGAAACTTCAGCTTGTTGTGTGTCAGAGCGAGCGATTGGAATGTACCGAGCATTTTGGAGTAGCCTGCTGTTAAGATGGCACATCTTTAAGACTCAGCTATGATGGCACACCTTTAAGCTGAATGAAGAGTGTGTGATTAATGTACGTGTGTACATATGAAACTTCAGCTTGTTGCGTATGAGAGTGAGCAATTGGAATATACCGAGATTTAAGACTCGCCTGCTGTTAAGACGGCACGTATTTCAGCAGTAAGACTCAGCCATGATGGCACACCTTTAAGCTGAATGAGCATATGAGTGTGTGAGTACTGTACGTGCGTACATATGAAAGTTCAGTTTGTTGTATATCAGAGCGAACAATTGGAATGTACAGAGCATTTTGGACTAGCCTGCTGTTAAGATGGCACCTCTTTGAACAGTAAGACTCAGCTAAGGACACATCCCTAAGCTGAAAGGTTATAAGAGTGTGTGAGTAATGAGTGTGTGTACATGTGAAATTTCAGCTTGTTGAGTGTAAGAGTGAGCAATTCAAATGAGCAAGTATTTATGTGACTAGTCTGCTGTTAAGATTGCACATCTTTCAACAGTAAGACTCAGCTAAGATGGCACATCTTTAAGCTGAAAGAGTATAAGAGTGTGTGAGTAATGTGCGTGTGTACATGTGAAACTTCAGCTTGTTGCGTATTAGAGCGAGCGATTGGAATGTACCGAGCATTGAGGACTAGCCTGCTGTTAAGATAGCACATCTTTCAACAGTAAGACTCAACTATGATGGCACACCTTTAAGCTGAAAGAGCAGAATAGTGTGTGAGTAATGTACGTGCATATGTATAAAACTTCATCTTGTTGTGTATCAGTGCAAGCAATTGGAATGTACCGAGCATTTATGACTCGCCTACTGTTAAGATAGCACATCTTTCAACAGTAAAACTCAGCTTAGATGGCACATCCTTAAGCTCTCAGGGGTGTTAAGGACTGGGTCCAGTATAAATGAGCTGAATGAGTGCCAGACTTTGAAAACCTGTTTATGTATGTTGCAATGCACTAATATGTACAAAATTTTATCCAGACAAAGTTTAGCACAGTCTAAAGCTAATTCATTAATTATCAGGCCACGGCCACTCTTGTATCAAGCGTTATTAGGTGGTTAATTCAATTAACTCCACACACTATATTTGCTACTTACAGGAGCAGTTCCCGGGTGGTGTACTGAACATCGCTCAAGTATGTTAGTTGGCTCAAGACAATGACCTTTAGCGCTTATTGTCATGGGGTGTACACTTACAGAATTTCTGTAAACTGCTAATATATATGTTTTGTACTACTACTCGATACATAAATTAGCATCTAGCGCATGCAATGACGAGAGTCTACATTTGCCAACTTACATACCGGCTTATCTTCATCCAGGACATCGATAAATGTCATCCAAAAGCTTTCCCCAAGGCTTCCACTACTCCTGTTAAAGTGTCTTCCATCTTCTCAAAGCAGCTGCTTAGTAGCTGCCTCGAGGACAAACGATTATAGCTTGAAGGTAGCCTAGCCTACGAACTTATAGTCAACACTAATGACTAATCTAAGGCTCGTACTCGCTTACTGAGCGACTAATTATAGACTAACTACGATCTCTAGCCTATACTCGGTTCGTTTCTAAACGGAGTGCTCTGGCAGCCATTGGCCACACCTCCGTAAATTGATTAATTTTCTCCGTTTACTTCCGCACGCGCGCGTAATACGTACGTATAGCTGGCCCCAGTCCTTAATGGGCCTGAGCTCAATGAGCGTAAGAGTATGTGAGTAATGTGTGCTCAGGTAGGTTAAGGCCTGGGTACATAGAGGTCAGTGTGTAATCACGTGCGCACCATATAACGCTGTACATTAAGTCATGTGATCGCGGCCGTAGCCATATAGTAGCTGTACAAAGATAACAAGGAGCTGAGCGGCGATAAAAACGCCTAGCTGAGGGCATATCTCTTGTATACGAAGCAAGTATCGTTATTTCAAGCTAGGATTCTATTTGGCATGAAGAAGAATTGTTTGAGACGGGAGATATTAAGGTAAGAACGATCGCATGACCCCTGATTTCTTACATTTTGTGGCATTGTCGTTTAGTATATCAACAGATCGGCCTGCCAAATGTGATCCTAGTAGTTCGCTACTGTAATCAACAACCAGGCAAACATCCGTATCCCTGCAGGCTCACAAAAGACCGCCGCCTTTTGCCATTTAGAGCCGTTAGTAATGACGTCATAAGCACAAAACTAATTAATGTGCGTGGCCGGAAATTAATCTTGCTGTTTAAGGAAGAATTGTTCTATCCCTTGGCGAAGGTTTGGTGTCCATATCATGTATTATTACAGAGATATAGTGGTTAACCCTTTGAACGCGAACATTATAGCCGTTAATTATTCCCATATCGCGAACATTGTATTTATCAAAGACAAGCGTTAGATACAGTTGGACCTCTAAGCGAAGAAAGAAAGCAATAACAAGACAGCTAACCATTTTGATGGTAAATTCCGTTCTGTTACTGACATAAAGGCCCACTTAATGGAAGAACTGGGAGAAGAAGTACCTAGCTCCATCCACTTTGATGTTGGCTATTATGAAAAGCGTTCCACCAAGAGTTGGTTAGTCACATCTAAGCCTTTATTTTTATGAAGATCTTGAACTTATGTATTCATCATGAAATCTGAGGAAATATCACCGCCATGTGATGCTGATCCTGCATGCCGATGATAAAAAAGCTCAGAGGGAAAGTAGACTAAGGAGCTGGGGCACATCATCAAGGTGTTGAGGAAGAGGATGTTGATGAACACTTCACAACACTTACAGAGAAGCATGGGGATACTTACAGTGTACCTCAACGAAGGCTGTGGGCTCGAACTATCCACTGTGGCACCCATGATAGTTACGACACTCCACCTGCTCTTCCTATGTTTGGCCCCCCACCTAAACGCCATAAGAAGGAATCTATTTCTGATGTGATGGCTACTGTTCTTGCAAAAGCTATCAATCCCATGCGTCTGGTTCTCAAGAGGCTTCTAGTTCTATAGCAAACCAGTCCTCAGTTGCAATATCTCCAGGGAAGAGTGTGGATTTGCGCATGAAGAATCTGCAACAATTGCGTTTTATTCAGCAGTTATTTGATGACAACATTTGTCGGAAGAGGAGTTTCTTGAGCAGAAGAAAAGTATTTTGGAAGCACTACGTGAACTTAATAATTGAACTGGTGGACACAGACAATTAACACTGATTGTTTATGATAATAATAATATTATTATGTAAATTGTTAGTGTTGATCGAACAATACACTGCACTGTCGGATATCCATCCCTGGCAGTCATCTGGTGTGATGCATGAAAATGCTCCTAAAATATCAGTTTCAAGGTCATCTTGAAAGGTTAAGTTTCCATGCTCTTTGTAGTGACTTTACCATAGAGAAACATTCCTCAATGGGATTCAAGTCTGGAGACTAAGGGGGCAGGAAATCCGACAAGTGCACCATAGCCCAGCTGATCATGTTTGCAACTCCTGACACATGGTGAACTGAACAGTTGTCATAGAATCACGACGAAATTAGGATTTGTACCATCAAAGGGCATGAGTGTTGCTAATGTCTCTCTGGATGAAATCAAGAAATTCATCACCATGACAGTAGATCGACCCCGAACAACCTTCATTGCAAGAATTCCTTCTTCGTTCATGGCAGTGATTACAGATACTCTCTCTCCTCTCACTAAGAGCTTGCAAGATCTTGGGGGTTTCCCCCTCAGACCATAGCCATACTTTCTCATAGCATCTCGACAATCTGAACCAGTCTCATCCACAAAAACTAGCATATGGGGCTGGTACAGGGATACATCGATAGCAAATTGCTCACGCAGCTCTTTGTCCTGCTGCTTAGCTACGATCTGCATTCTTTGACGGGTAAAGTTTGATTTGTTGAGAAAAGTGCAAAGCGAAGAAACACTGACATCTACCCCTGTTAGTATGAACACTTCTGTCTGCAAGTTCACGTAAGTAGATACCTGGACGTTGTAGTGCCGCGTGAAGAATGGTTAGCTGCACGGTTTTAGTGAGCTTTTTGTTTGGTCGGGCATCCTTGGGGTAAAGTCGCTTCTGCACACTGCCCGTAGACTTGAACAAGGAAACAACTCGACTGACTGTGGAAGAATCGACCCCTAAGTTGCTGGCGACAGTTTGAAGGCTTAATCCCAACGCCTCCCTCTGCCATACCATTCTCCATCGGAGATCTTCACTATAGGGATTCGTTTTTCCAGGATTGATTGACATCTTTGCATGCCGTTTTGAATATCGCGGATGATTTAGTGCGCATGCTCAGAATATGGCAACGCTCGCGCTTGCAAGATTCCCTGAATTTCCTGTATTAAGGTAAGAACGATCGCATGACCCCCTGATTTCTTACATTTTGTGGCATTGTCGTTTAGTATATCAACAGATCGGCCTGCCAAATGTGATCCTAGTAGTTCGGCATAAGGGCTATCTACTGAAGCTACAGAGACGGTCATCCAAGTTGATCTTGACCGCCGCCTTTTGCCATTTAGAGCCGTTAGTAATGACGTCATAAGCACAAAACTAATTAATGTGCGTGGCCGGAAATTAATCTTGCTGTTTAAGGAAGAATTGTTCTATCCCTTGGCGAAGGTTTGGTGTCCATATCATGTATTATTACAGAGATATAGTGGTTAACCCTTTGAACGCGAACATTATAGCCGTTAATTATTCCCGTATCGCGAACATTGTATTTATCAAAGACAAGCGTTAGATACAGTTGGACCTCTAAGCGTCATTTAAAGCTTAGGTCCGTATTCTAAGCCTTTATTTTTATGTAGTTGAGCTCTGTGCAGCTTTAACTAAGATTTCAAAGCCATATATGAAATATCCAACACTCCGTAAAAGGATAAAAGCTAATAAGCTAACTGACCTTCGCCGCCATTATCGCGATGGCTGCCGTCGCCGATTGGCTTATTCCTCTCCTAGCTTTTTAGCTTAGTAGACTATAGCTACGTGGGCGCTTGGACCTCTGTTAGCTGTGTACGAAGTTCTGTCATCGTGGCTTCGACCGTTCTGTAGAAAACGTCCCGAACGTTCGCCCGGGTCGATCGCCATTACGATCGACGGCCATGAATAAACTTATCGATAGCGGTCGCTAGGTTCAAGGCTACGTGACCTGAAGCCATAGGTGAGCGTATAAGGCCATAGGTTACTCACAGACTAGACCTGATATGGTGGGCGGTGCAGCTAGGCTATGAATATAAATTGCCTATTTATCGAACGCTAGTGCCTTCGGCATATATATATGGCATCCGCCCTGAGATACGGGTACGCGCGTGCATATATATATGGCATCCGCGTTCAAAGGGTTAAAAATATGGCTAAATTACACTACTGAAATTGGTATCCCAGGCCTTAAGTCACCTGAGTGTGCATACACTGTACATGTGAAGCTTCAGCTTGTTGTGTATAAGAGCGCATGATTGGAATATACCGAACATTTTGGACTAGCCTGCTGTTAAGATGGCACATATGTGACCTTCCATGACAAAACCAAGCATAATACGCTGACAACCGATTTTGAGTTAAGGCCACCATTACCAACTACAACCTTTGAACTGCTGCTCCTGCAAATTTGAAGTCTCTAGTCCGTGTAGTCATGGACGTATGAGCCAATATGTGCCCGTACTAAAGTTTGCAGAAAGTGCAATGAAACATTGCTACGTACATTGCACGCGGAAGTCCGTATACTCGCCGTTTATTAAAAATCTGTGGCCCCGCCCACAAAGTCAACGAGCAAGATGGCTGTCAAAACGCTCGAATGAGAGCAGCACTTGCCGTTTCGATGGAAAAGAACGAGAAGGCAAGCGTTTCTAAGGCTCGTTTGTACACAAAATCAAAGAAGAAAAGTGGCTGGGGACTTTTTTACTTGCAGCTGCCACGGTTGCCTACAGCAACAGGTCCGTGCCGTGAACACTCTATGTAGCTACATGGCTCACTTCTTCGAGCCATATCTCGGTAAGTATAGTGTTCTAGAAGATACGAAGCAGATTTTCGTGCAGAAGAACTATTCCTCTATTGATCAATACCAAAAAGTGATATTCGATAATTATCAGCCCAGGCGATTATCATGGCCTGTATCTCAGATTGATGTCCAGCACATTATGCTTGGTTTTCTTGTGGAGGGTCACATATTTCAACAGTAAGACTCAGCTAAGATGGCACATCTTTAAGCTGAAAGGGTATAAGAGTGTGAGTAATGTGTGTGTGTACATGTGAAATTTCAGCCTGTTGTGTGTTAGACTGTGCAATTCAAATATACCGAGCATTTAGGTGACTAGCCTGCTGTTAAGATTGCACATCTTTCAACAGTAAGACTCAGCTATGATGGCACATCTTTAAGCTGAAAGAGTATAAGAGTGTGTAAGTAATGTGCGTGTGTACAAGTGAAACTTCAGCTTGTTGCGTATCAGAGCAAGCAATTGGAATTTACCGAGCATTTAGGACTCACCTACTGTTAAGATGGCACATCTTTCAACAGTAAGACTCAGCTCAGATGGCACATCCCTAAGTTGAAAGTGTATAAGAATGTGTCTGTGTACATGTAAAATTTCTGCTTGTTGTGTGTTGGAGTGAGCTATTCAAATATACCAAGCATTTAGGTGACTAGCCTGCCGTTAAGATTGCACATCTTTCAACAGTAAGACTCAGCTAAGATGGCACATCATTAAGCTGAAAGAGTTTAAGAGTGTGTGAATAATGTGCGCGTGTACATGTGAAACTTCAGCTTGTTGCATATCAGAGCGAGCAATTGGAATGTACCGAGCATTAAGGACTAGCCTGCTGTTAAGATAGCACACCTTTCAACTGTAAGACTCAACTATGATGGCACACCTTGAAGCTGAATGAGCATAATAGTGTGTGAGTAATGAACATGCGTACGTATAAAACTTCAGCTTGTTGTGTATCAGTGCGAGCAATTGGATATACCGAACATTTAGGACTTGCCTACTGTTAAGATGGCACATCTTTCAACAGTAAGACTCAGTTAAGATGGCACATCTTTAAGCTTAATGAGCACAAGAGTATGTGAGTAATGTGAGTGCAAACATGTGAAAATTCAGCTTGTTGTGTATCAGAGCAAGCGTTTGGAATGTACCGAGCATTTCGACTAGCCTGCTGTTAAGATGGCACATCTTTCAACAGTAAGACTCAGCTCAGATGGCACATCCCTAAGCTGAAAGAGAATAAGGGTGTGTGAGTAATGTGTGTGTGTAAACGTGAAACTTCATTTTGTTTTGTATCAGAGCGAGCAATTGGAGTGTACCGAGCATTAAGGACTAGCCTGTTGTTAAGATAGCACATGTTTCAACAGTAGGACTCAACTATGATGGCACACCTTTAAGCTGAATGAGCATAATAGTGTGTGAGTAATGTACCTGCGTATGTATGAAACTTCAGCTTGTGTATCAGAACGAACATGTACCGAGCATTTAGGACTCACCCACAGTTAAGATGGCACATCTTTCAACAGTGAGACTTGACTAAGATGGCACTTCTTTAAGCTGAATGAGCATAAGAGTGTGTGATTAATGTGTGTGCATTCATGTGAAAATTCAGCTTGTTGTGTATGAGAGCGTGCGATTGGAATGTACCGATCATTTTGGATTAGCCTGCTCTTAAGATGGCACATCTTTCAACAGCAAGACTCAGCTAAGATGGCACATCCCTAAGCTGGAGGGTATTAGAGTGTGTGAGTAATGTGTTTGTACATGTGAAATTTCACCTCGTTGTGTGTTAGAGTGAGCAATTCATATGTACCGAGTATTTAGGTGACTAGCCTGCTATTAAGATTGCACATCTTTCAACAGTAATACACACCTAGGATGGCACATCTTTAAGCTAAAAGAGTATAAGAGTATGGAAATAATGTGTGTGTGTACATGTGAAACTTCAGCTTGTTGCGTATCAGAGCAAGCAATTGGATTGTACCGAGCATTAAGGACTAGCCTGCTGTTAAGATGGCGGACCCGGCTAAGATGGCGCATCTTTAACCGATTAGTGCCGGAATTTACGCGCGCATGCGCGCTGACGGGACGGAATTAATTTTATGGGCGGAGAGAAACTTTGACATCACGGAAGTCTGGAGGTCATATCGCCTAAACGATCGACCTTTTGTATTAGCAACACGCGTTTTTCAAAGAGATGGTTGCCTAAGCTACCTGTTGATACCAAGAACGCCAGCCGATCTTGTGAATCAAAGGGATCTTGTGGGACAAAAGCCAAGCGGTAAGTGAATTCGTAAGATAAGGGGGGTAGGAAGGGGAATAAACTTGAAATATCAGTCCCCAGCTGACTCAGCGTGTACTGATAGCGTAGCTCATTGCTCTGTCTCCTTCAGTTGTCCATGATATAAGCGACTGAGCGAGCAAAAGCTTTAGATCTTTCCCGTACTTTGTAGGACTTTCCTGATCGTTGATAGTACACGCTGGCCACTGGATACGTAGAAAGCGCTAGCTAATGATCGTGCATGCCGAGTGTCTGTTTGACTTGTCCTGCCTGATTGAAGCTTTGTACGTACAAGTCTAGGTTATAGTTTCTATTTAACTGTGTTTCAAGCCTTACAATGTGGCTACCTTAGGTCTGTGTGCCTACAGTAGTACGATAACTAATGATCTTCCTTTATAAACTCTTCTCTTTCATTTACAAAAGGTCTGCTCGATGAATGTCACATTTAAAACTTGCCTGGCATTTTCACAACCAACGTAAGTTTGCCTTATGTATTGTGTATAACATTATATGTATGCTTGTGAGTGTGTGTGTCACAGTGTGTGCGTATGTTTAGTGTTTGTGCATGGCGTGTGTGTGCGTGTGCAAGTATATATGTATACGTACGTATGTTTAGTATTTGTGGATGGTGTGTGTGTGCGTGTGCGAGTGTATATATATACATACGTATGTTTAGTGTTTGTGTATGGTGTGTATGTATGTACGCGAGTGTGTATATGTGTGTACGTACGTTTTTTGTTCGTGTATGTGTGTGTGTATGCGTGTATATTTTTTTGCATGTGCATACATGTATATATGTACTATGCAAGTGTGTGTTCGTGAGTGTGTGTACTTGCGAGGGTATGTGTGTACACATAATTTGTGCACTTGAACTATAATATTATAGGTACACAACATAATATTACATGTATACAAAATTAAAGGTTGTGTACATATGCCTTTTCTCCTTTTATGGACTAATATTAGTTATCTTATCACATGATATTGTGTACTGTCTCACCTCCAATCATGACACTATTTTACACACACCACAGGTCCAAATTGCTTGACCAGGCTACCACATGCACACACACACACACACACACACACACACACACACACACACACACACACACACACACACACACACACACACACACTTGCACACACATACACTATACACCAAGTGATGATCTTTTGGATGGTAAGTCATTTATATAATACTCGCATGTGCACGTGTAGTTGCAACAATATTCATGCACATAATAATACATGTACATAACGTCACACATGCACACCCCCTGTGTTTAGTGTTTGTGAATGATTGTGTGTGAGTGTATGTACGTTAAGTTTAGTGTTTGTGTATGGTGTGTGTACGCATGTTTTTTGTTCATGTATGTAGGTTTGTTGTTAGTGCATGGTTGTGTGTGTATGCACGTATGTATTATGACACTATTTTACACACACCAGAGGTCCAAATTGCTTGGCCAGGCTACAACATATTATGCACACACACACCACTGTATGCGTGTATGAAAGTCACTTATGAAATACTTGCATGTGTAGTTGCACACAGTATTCATGCACACATACATGTACACACACTTTACATACATGCACACACCCTTCACATAATACATTCTCAGTAAAGGGTACTCTTGTGTACCCATTGCAACAGTTATTGGGCTTGAATACATGTATTTACATATTATGTAGGCGTGTATGCCACTGTAGAAAACAATCATCTGGATCTCCCGAGTGACACAGCCATGCGGAGCACTCTCGACAAAACCAGCTTGTGTTCATGCGACTGTGCTTGGTCTTTCTGCAGTGAGCACAATTGCCTCTCTTCCTCTTAGGGGGGCAGCTGTCGTCATCGACCTTCACTGGAAAGTGTCGAAGAGGAAGGGAGCGGATGGAGGAGGACGAAGTACGTCCACGTCTGCGACGACTACAATAGTCACCGATCAGTTCGGATGCCAACTCAAGCCGAAAGTCCTTGATGGTCATCTTGGAGCCTTTGCTTGTGTGGTTCTTCATCAGGATGAACGCATTCGTGATGGCTACATCAAGTAAGAAGTAAAAAATATACTTATAAAACTTTCGGCTCTTGGTACGACAGCGGTAGTATCCCCGTAATTGATCTCCTCTGTCTACTCCTCCCATGTAGGTGTTGTAGAGAATGATGGATTGGGGGCATGGCACTGGGATGCGTGAACCATCTTGTGTACCACGGAGCACTGTTCCGGTGTCGTCTGGCTGACAGTTGGTAGCCATAACAGTGACTGTCCTGCGATCCAGCCAAGCTGAAGCGGACAACTTCCCCTTCTGAACAGTGACAGATTGACCCCTGTATGTTGTAAATTATTATGTAGTAACATTATCCATTATCATTAATTTTTGCTTTACCTTTCTTTCATGTTGACCCTCTTCAGTTCCTCTGGAAAACCCCGACGATCCTTCCTCGCTGTCCCACATGCATACACTCCATCCTTCTCTAAGTCCATCAACAGTTCTGCGCTCGTGAAGAAGTTGTCAAAGTAGACATGGTGAAACTTCCCTTTCAGTGGCTCAGTGAGGGTCTTCACGACACGAGCTCCCAAACTTTTCTCGGGTGATGTTCCTTTGCCGCAGTAGACATCAAATTTGGAGAAGTATCCTGTCTGGCTGTCTCCTAGCACCCACACCTTTATACCACGCTTGACGGGCTTCTTGGGCATATATTGCTTCAGCGACGACCTGCCCTGGAACTTAATCATCGCCTCATCAACTGCTACTTCTTTGTGAGGATCGTAAGCCTCCGCAAACTTGGTCGAAAGGTGGTCAATGATGGGGCGAACTTTCCCTAGGCGATCGTGTCCTGGAGAGCCACGTGGTTGGAGGGTGCTGTTATCCACAAAGTGGATATATCTCGAGATCTCCAAAAAGCGGTCTCGTGGTATCCGCTCTGCAATGGGACTATAGTGGAGGTACTCGTTCTTCTTCCAGTAGTCCTTGATTGCTGGGAGCTGGTTTATGCCCATGAGAATGGAGAACCCCAGAAAGGCCTTCATTTCTTCTACGGTGATCTTCGTCCACTTGGCGAACTTCTCACTTCCCATGACATCCTCGGCATACCTATTACTCTCAGTCACCATCAGCATCATCAACTCATCAGTGAAGAAGATTTCGAAGACCTCTCTGGGGGACTCTGGGATGGCTGTTGTTGGACCTACTGGTGAGTTGAATGACTTCACCTCCACTGGTTTCAGTGTTGTAGTCCACACTGCAGGTTGCGATGGAGAACCAGATGGTGAAGTAGGTGGAGATGATTGTGGCGAACTTTGGGGTGAGGGTTGAGGCAATGGAGAGAGTGGAGGCGGCAGTGGTGAAGCTACTGACAGTGTAAGGGGGGAGTTTGGTGGTGCTTGGTCAAGGTCAGCATCATCTTCATCGAGCTCCAAATCGGAAAACTCGTCATCGGAGCCTTCCATGACCGGTTCATCAGGGTCATCATAGTCCTGGTCATCATCCACATCCTCCAACACAGCTTCCAGCACTTTCTCAGCAGTGTACAGCCTCTTAGTCATCGTTTAGCGCTTCTAGAGTTAGTTTATAGGTACGTAGTTAGCGTTTTTGCATGGTAGTATTGTAGCGTACATAGCGTAGGCGTTAGCGTGTATAGCTGTATGTATTGTTATTTTTGATACAAATTTGTGGAATAATGTTCTATGAATAGTACTACAGTTTACTACAGTAATACTTACCTCGACTATCGTGGTTTGTCGTCGGTGGAAAGATCGTCGCCGCCCAGTCCTCTTTAGCGAGATATCGTCGATAGAGTGTAGCGCTATGCAGCTGACGCACTTTTGCGTCTCCCGCCCTTAACGGCATGCGCGCGCATGACGCAATAACGCGTCTCTCGGCACTAATCGGTTAAACTGAATGAGCATAAGAGTTTGTGAGTAATGTATGTGCGTACATATGAAACTTCATCTTGTTGTGTATCAGAGCGAGCAATTGGAATGTACTGAGCATTTAGGACTTGCGCGCAGTTAAGGTGGCACATCTTTCAACAGTAAGACTCAACTAAGATGGCACATCTTTTAGCTGAATGAGCATAACAGTGTGTGAGTTATGTGCATGTGTACATGTGAAACTTGAGCTTATTGTGTACCAAAGTGAGAGATTTGAATGTATCGAGTATCTAGGACTAGCCTGCTGTTAAGATGGCAGACCCGGCTAAGATGGTGCATCTTTAAACTGAATGAGCATAAGAGTTTGTGAGTACTGTATGTGCGTACATGTGAAACTTCAGCTTGTTATGTATCAGAGTGAGCGATTGGAATGTACCGAGCATAGAGGACTAGCCTGCTGTTAAGATGGCACATCTTTCAACAGTAGAACCCAGTTAAAATGGCATAATTTAAGCTGAATGAGCATAAGAGTGTGTGAGTATTGTACGTGCATACATGTGAAACTTCAGCTTGTTGTGTATCAGAGCGAGTGATTGGAGTGTACTGAGCATTTAGGACTAGCCTGCTGTCTAGATGGCACATATTTTAACGGTAAGACTCAGCTGACATGGTACATCTTTAAGCTGAAAGGGTATACGCGTGTGAGAATAATGTGCGTGTGTATATCAGCTTGTCGTGTATCAGAACAAGTAATTGGACTGTACCAAGCATTTATGTGACTAGTTTGCTGTTAAGATGGCACATCTTTCGACTGTAAGACTCAGCTAATATGGCACACCTTAAGCTGAAACGGTATAAGAGTGTGTAGTAATTTGTGTGTGTACATGTGAAACTTCAGCTGGTTGTGCGTTAGAGTGAGAAGATTGAATGTATTGAGCATTTAGGTGCATAGCCTACTGTTGAGATGGCTCATCTTTCAATAGTAAGACTCAGCTAAGATGGCACATCTTTAAGCTGAAAGAGCATAAGAGTGTGTGAGTAATGTGCGTGTGTACATGTGAAACTTCAACTTGTTGCGTATCAGAGCGGGCATTTGGAACGTACCGAGTATTAAAGACTAGCCTGCTGTTAAGTTGGTACATAAGTGTCTGCTAAGTTGGCACATCTTTTAGCTGAATGAGCATAAGAGTGTGTGAGTAATGTATGTGCGTACATGTGAAACCAGCTTGTTGTGCGTCAGATTGGAATGTACCGAGCATTTAGGACTAGCCTGCTATTAAGACAGCACATCTTTCAACAGTGTGATTCAGCTAAGATGGCTCATCTTAAAGCTGAAAGAGCATAAGAGTGTGTGAGTAATTTTCATGCTTACATGTGAAACTTCAGCTTGGGTATCAGAGTGAGGGATTGAAATGTGCTGAGCATTTAGGACTAACCTTCAGTTAAGATGGCACATGTGTGAAACTTCAGCTTGTTGTGTATTAGTAAGGCTCAGTTAAGATGGCACATCTCTTAGCTGAATGAGCATAATAGTGTGTGAGTAGTATACCTGCATATTGGAGCGAGCGTTTGGAAAGTACCGAGCATTTAGGACTAGCCTGCTGTTAAGATGGCACATCTTTCAACTGTAAGACTCAGCTCTCAGCTAAAATAGCACATCTTTAAGCACAGTGAGTATAAGAGTGTGTGAGTAATGAACATTCATACGTGTGAAACTTCAGCTTGTTGTGTATCAGAGCGAGCGATTGGAATGTACAGAGCATTTTGGACTACCCTGCTGTTAAGATGGCACATCTTTCAACAAAAAGACTCAGCTATGATGGCATACCTTTAAGCTGAATGAGCATAAATAAGAGTGTGTGGGTAATGTACGTGTGTACATATGAAACTTCAGTTCATTGTCTATCAGAGCGAGCAATTGGTATGTACCGAGCATTTAGGAATCGCCTGCTGTTAAGATGGCCAATCTTTCAGCAGTAAGACTCAGCCATGATGGGACACCTTTAAAGCTGAATGAGCATAGTAGTGTGTGGGTAATGTACGTGCGTACGTATAAAGCTTCAGCTTGTTGTGTATCATTGAGAGCAATTGGAAAGTACCAAGCATTTAGGACTCTCCTGCTGTTAAGATAGCAAATCTTTCAGCAGTAAGACTAAGCCATGATGGCACACCTTTAAGCTGAACGAGAAAAAGAGTGTGTGAGTAATGTATGTGCGTACGTATAAAACTTCAACTTGTTGTGTATAAGAGCGCGCGATTGGAATGTACCGAGCATTTTGGACTAGCCTACTGTTAAGATGGAACATATTTCAAGAGTAAGACTCAGCTAAGATGGCACGTCTTTAAGCTGAATGGGCATAAGCATATATAAGTATTATGCATGTGTACATGTGAAACTTCAGCTTGTTGTGTACCAGAACAAGTGAATGGAATATAATGAGCATTTACGACTAGCCTGCTGTTAAGATTGCACATCTTTCAAAATTAGAACTCAGCTAAGATGGCACATCTTTTAGCTGAATGAGCATATGTGTGTGTGAGTGATGTGCGTGTGTACGTGTAAAACTTCAGCTTGTTGTGTATCAGAGTGAGCGATTGGAATGTACCGAGCATCTAGGATTAGCCTGCTGTTAAGATGGCACATCTTAACAGTAAGACATGGCTAAGAAGGTACATCTTTAAGCTGAATGGGCATTAGAGTGTGTGAGTAATGTAAATGCGTACATGTGAAACTTGAGTTTGTTGTGTATCAGAGCAAGCAATATGAATGGACCGAGCATTTAGGACTAGCCTGCTGTTTAGAGGGCACATATTTCAACAGTATGACTCAGCTAAGATATCACATCTTTAAGCTGAATGAGCATAAGAGTGTGTGAGTAATGTACATGCGTACATGTGAGACTTCAGCTTGTTGAGTATCAGAGCGAGCAATTGGAATGCGCTGAGCATTTAGGACTAGTCTGCTGTTTAGAGGGCACATCTTTCAACAGTAAGACTCAGCTAAGATGACATATCTTTAAGCTGAATGAGCATAAGAGTGTGTGAGTAATGTACGTATGTACATGTGAAACTTCAGCTTGTGTATCAGAGAGAGCGATTGGAATTTACCGAGCATATAGGACTAGCTTGCTGTTAAGATGGCACATCTTTCAAAAGTAAGACTTGGCTAAGATGGCTCATCTTTAAGCTGAATGAGCACAAGAGTGTGTGAGTAATTTGCGTGCTTACATATGAAAATTCAGCTTGTGTATCAGAGCGAGTGTTTGGAATATATTGAGCAATTTGACTAGCCTGCTCTTAAGATGGCACATCTTTCAACTGTAAGACTCAGATAAGATGGCACATCCCTAAGCTGATAGGGTATAAGAGTGTGTGAGTAATTTGTGTGTGTACATGTGAAATTTCAGCTTGTTGTGTGTTAGTGTGAGCAATTCAAATGTACTGAGCATTTAGTTGACTTGCCTGCTGTTAAGATTGCACATCTATCAACGGTAAGACTCAGCTAAGATGGCACATTTGTAAGCTGATAGAGTATAAGAGTGTGTGAGTAATGTGCGTGTGTATATGTGAAACTTCAGCTTATTGCATAACAGAGCGAGCAATTGGAATGTACCGAGCATAAAGGACTAGCCTGCTGTTAAGATAGCACATCTTTCAACAGTAAGACTCAACTATGATGGCACACCTTTAAGCTGAATGAGCATAATAGTGTGTGAGTATTGTACGTGCGTATGAATGAAACTTCAGCTTGTTGTGTATTTGAGCAGGCAGTTGGAATGTAACGAGCATTTAGGACTCATCTACTGTTAAGATGGCACATCTTTCAACGGTAAGACTCATTAAGATGGCACATCCCTAAGCTGAAAGGGTATAAGGGTTTGTGACTAATGTGTGTGTGTTCATGTGAAATTTCAGCTTGTTGTGTGTTACAGTGAGCAATTCAAGTATACCAAGCATTTAGGTCACTAGCCTGCTGTTAAGATTGCACATCTTTCAACAGTAATGCTCACCTAAGATGGCACATCTTTAGGGTGAAAGAGTATAATAGTGTGTGAATAATGTGCGTGTGTACATGTGAAACTTCAGCTTGTTGCGTATCAGAGCGAGCAATTGGAATGTACCAAGCATTAAGGACTAGCCTGCTGCTAAGATAGAACATCTTTCAATAGTAAGACTCAGCTATGATGGCACATCTTTAAGCTGAATGAGCATAAGTGTGTGTGAGTGATGTACGTGCCTACATATGAAAGTTCAGCTTGTTGTGTATCAGAGCGAGCAATTGGAATGTACCGAGCATTTAGGACTCGTTTTCTGTTAAGATTCCAATCTTTCAGCCGTAAGACTCAACTAAGATTGCACATCTTTAAGCTGAATGAGCATAAGAGTGTGAGTAATGTGTGTGTACATAATAATATTATTATTATGAAACTTGAGCTTTTTGTGTATCAGAGCGAGCGATTTGAATGTACTGAGCATCTTGGTCAACCATGCTGCTAAGATAGCACATCTTTCAATAGTAAGACTCAGCTATGATGGCACATCTTTAAGCTGAATGAGCATAAGTGTGTGTAATGTACGTGCATACATATGAAACTTCCGCTTGTTGTGTATCAGAGCGAGCAGTTGGAATGTACCGAGCATTTAGGACTCGCGGGCTGTTAAGATGGCAATCTTTCAGCAGTAAGACTCAACTAAGATGGCACATCTTTAAGCTGAATGAGCATAAGAGTGTGTGACTAATGTACATGTGTACATGTGAAACTTGAGCTTTTTGTGCGAGCAATTTGAATGTACTGAGCATTTTGGACAAGCCTGCTCTTAAGATGGCACATTTTCCAACAGTTAGACTCGGCTAAGATGGCACATCTTTAAACTGAATGAGCATAAGATTTTGTGAGTAATGTACGTGCGTACATGTGAAACTTCAGCTTGTTGTGTACCAGAGTGAGCGATTGCAATGTACCAAGCATACAGGACTAGCCTGCTATTAAGATGGCACATCATTCAATTGTAGGACCCAGCTAAGATGGCATATCTTTAAGCTGAATGAGCATAAGAGTGTGTGAGTAATGTACGTGCGTACATGTGAAACTTCAGCTTGTTGTGTATCAGAGCGAGCAATTGGAGTGTACCGAGCATTAAGGACTAGCCTGTTGTTAAGATAGCACTTTTTCAACAGTAAGACTCAACTATGATAGCACACCTTTAAGCTGAATGAGCATATAAGTGTGTGAGTAATGTACGTGCGTATGTATGAAACTTCATCTTGTGTATCAGAGCGAACAATTGGAATGTACCGAGCGTTTAGAACACACCTACTGTTAAGATGGCACATCTTTCAACAGTAAGACTTGGCTAAGATGGCACTTCTTTAAGCTGAATGAGCATAAGAGTGTGTGATTAATGTGTGTGCATTCACGTGAAAATTCAGCTTGTTGTGTATGAGAGTGTGCGATTGGAATGTACCGATCATTTTGGATTAGCCTGCTCTTAAGATGGCACATCTATCAACAGCAAGACTCAGCTAAGATGGCACATCCCTAAGCTGGAGGGTATAAGAGTGTGTGAGTAATGTGTGTGTGTACATGTGAAATTTCACCTTGTTGTGTGTTACAGTGAGCAATTCATATGTACCGAGTATTTAGGTGACTAGCCTGCTATTAAGATTGCACATCTTTCAACAGTATTTCACACCTAAGATGGCACATCTTTAAGCTAAAAGAGTATGAGTGTGGAAGTAATGTGTGTGTGTACATGTGAAACTTCAGCTTGTTGCGTATCAGAGCGAGCAATTGGATTCTACCGAGCTTTAAGGACTAGCCTGCTGTTAAGATGGCAGACCCGCCTAAGAAGGCACATCTTTAAACTGAATGAGCATAAGAGTTTGTGAGTATTGTATGTGCGTACATATGAAACTTCAGCTTGTTGTGTATCAGAGCGAGCAATTGGAATGTACTGAGCATTTAGGACTCGCGCGCAGTTAAGGTGGCACATCTTTCAATAGTAAGACTCAACTAAGATGGCACATTTTTAAGCTGAATGAGCATAACAGTGTGTGAGTTATGTGCATGTGTACATGTGAAACTTGAGCTTATTGTGTACCAGAGCGAGCGATTTGAATGTATTGAGTATCTAGGACTAGCCTGCTGTTAAGATGGCAGACCCGGCTAAGATGGCACATCTTTAAACTGAATGAGCATAAGAGTTTGTGTGTAATGTATGTGTGTACATGTGAAACTTCAGCTTGTTGTGTATCAGAGTGAGCGATTGGAATGTACTGAGCATTTAGGACTAGCCTGCTGTCTAGATGGCACATATTTCAACTGTAAGACTCAGCTAACATGGCACATCATTAAGCTGAAAGGGTATAAGCGTGTGAGAATAATGTGCGTGTGTATATCAGCTTGTTGTGTATCAGAACAAGTGATTGGACTGTACCAAGCATTTATGTGACTAGCTTGCTGTTAAGATGGCACATCTTTCGACAGTAAGACTCAGCTAATATGGCACACCTTAAGCTGAAAAGGTATAAGAATGTGTGAGTAGTTTGTGTGTGTACATGTGAAACTTTAGCTGGTTGTGTGTTAGAGTGAGAAGATTAAATGTACCGAGCATTTAGGTGCATAGCCTACTGTTGAGATGGCTCATCTTTTAATAGTAAGACTCGGCTAAGGTGGCACATCTTTAAGCTGAAAGAGCATAGGAGTGTGTGAGTAATGTGCGTGTGTACATGTGAAACTTCAACTTGTTGCGTATCAGAGCGGGCATTTGGAACGTACTGAGTATTAAAGACTAGCCTGCTGTTAAGTTGGTACATCTTTCAACTGTAAGTGTCCGCTAAGTTGGCACATCTTTTAGCTTAATGAGCATAAGAGTGTGTGAGTAATGTACATGCGTACATGTGAAACCAGCTTGTTATGCGTCAGAGCGAGCGATTGAAATGTACTGAGCAACTAGGACTAGCCTGCTATTAAGACGGCACATCTTTCAACAGTGAGATTCAGCTAAGATGGCTCATCTTAAAGCTGAAAGAGCATAAGAGTGTGTGAGTAATTTTCATGCTCACATGTGAAACTTCAGCTTGTGTATCAGAGTGAGGGATTGAAATATGCTGAGCATTTAGGACCAACCTTCAGTTAAGATGGCACATGTGTGAAACTTCAGCTTGTTGTGTATTAGTAAGACTCAGTTAAAATGGCACATCTCTTAGCTGAATGAGCATAATAGTGTGTGAGTAATATACCTGCATATATGTGAAAGTTCAGCTTGTTGTGTTTCGGAGCGAGCGTTTGGAATGTACCAAGCATTTCGGACTTGCTTGCTGTTAAGATGGCGCATCTTTCAACAGTAAGACTCAGCTCTCAGCTAAGACGGCACATCTTTAAGCACAATGAGCATAAGAGTGTGTGAATAATGAACGTGCATACGTGTGAACCTTCAGGTTGTTGTGTATCAGAGCGAGTGATTGGAATGTACAGAGCATTTTGGACTAGCCTACTGTTAAGTTGGCACATCTTTCAACAGTAAGACTCAGCTAAGATGGCACATCCCTAAGCTGAAAGGGTATAAGGGTGTGTGACTAATGTGTGTGTGTTCATGTGAAATTTCAGCTTGTTGTGTGTTACAGTGAGCAATTCAAATATACCAAGCATTTAGGTGACTAGCCTGCTGTTAAGATTGCACATTTTTCAACAGTAATACTCACCTAAGATGGCACATCTTTTAGGTGAAAGAGTATAAGAGTGTGTGAATAATGTGCGTGTGTACATGTGAAACTTCAGCTTGTTGCGTATCAGAGCGAGCAATTGGAATGTACCAAGCATTAAGGACTAGCCTGCTGCTAAGATAGAACATCTTTCAATAGTAAGACTCAGCTATGATGGCACATCTCTAAGCTGAATGAGCAGAAGTGTGTGTGAGTGATGTACGTGCCTACATATGAAAGTTCAGCTTGTTGTGTATCAGAGCGAGCAATTGGAATGTACCGAGCATTTAGGACTCGTTTTCTGTTAAGATGCCAATCTTTCAGCCGTAAGACTCAACTAAGATGGCATATTTTTAAGCTGAATGAGCATATGAGTGTGTGAGTAATGTGTATGTACATAATATTATGAAACTTGAGCTTTTTGTGTATCAGAGTGAGCGATTTGAATGTACTGAGCATCTTGGTCAACCATGCTGCTAAGATAGCACATCTTTCAATAGTAAGACTCGGCTATGATGGCACATCTTTAAGCTGAATGAGCATAAGTGTGTGTGAGTAATGTACGTGCATACATATGAAACTTCAGCTTGTTGTGTATCAGAGCGAGCAATTGGAATGTACCGAGCATTTAGGACTCGCGGGCTGTTAAGATGGCAATCTTTCAGCAGTAAGACTCAACTAAGATGGCACATCTTTAAGCTGAATGAGCATAAGAGTGTGTGACTAATGTATGTGTTTACATGTGAAACTTGAGCTTTTTGTGCGAGCGATTTGAATGTACTGAGCATTTTGGACAAGCCTGCTCTTAAGATGGCACATTTTCCAACAGTTAGACTCGGCTAAGATGGCACATCTTTAAACTGAATGAGCATAAGATTTTGTGAGTAATGTACGTGCGTACATGTGAAACTTCAGCTTGTTGTGTATCAGAGTGAGCGATTGCAATGTACCAAGCATACAGGACTAGCCTGCTGTTAAGATGGCGCATCATTCAACAGTAGGACCCAGCTAAGATGGCATATCTTTAAGCTGAATGAGCATAAGAGTGTGTGAGTAATGTACGTGCGTACATGTGAAACTTCAGCTTGTTGTGTATCAGAGCGAGCAATTGGAATGTACTGAGCATTTAGGACTCGCGCGCAGTTAAGGTGGCACATCTTTCAATAGTAAGACTCAACTAAGATGGCACATCTTTAAGCTGAATGAGCATAACAGTGTGTGAGTTATGTGCA
This sequence comes from Stappiaceae bacterium, assembly GCA_964291365.2. Classification (GTDB taxonomy): domain Bacteria; phylum Pseudomonadota; class Alphaproteobacteria; order Rhizobiales; family Stappiaceae; genus JBDWFY01. The sequence goes on along the minus strand of OZ219953.1, from coordinate 36,100 downwards.
TGTGTACATGTGAAACTTGAGCTTATTGTGTACCAGAGCGAGCAATTTGAATGTATCGAGTATCTAGGACTAGCCTGTTGTTAAGATGGCAGACCCGGCTAAGATGGCACATCTTTAAACTGAATGAGCATAAGAGTTTGTGTGTAATGTATGTGTGTACATGTGAAACTTCAGCTTGTTGTGTATCAGAGTGAGCGATTGGAATGTACTGAGCATTTAGGACTAGCCTGCTGTCTAGATGGCACATATTTCAACTGTAAAACTCAGCTAACATGGCACATCTTTAAGCTGAAAGGGTATAAGCATGTGAGAATAATGTGCGTGTGTATGTCAGCTTGTTGTGTATCAGAACAAGTGATTGGACTGTACCAAGCATTTATGTGACTAGTTTGCTGTTAAGATGGCACATCTTTCGACAGTAAGACTCAGCTAATATGGCGCACCTTAAGCTGAAAAGGTATAAGAGTGTGTAATTTGTGTGTGTACATGTGAAACTTTAGCTGGTTGTGTGTTAGAGTGAGAAGATTAAATGTACCGAGCATTTAGATGCATAGCCTACTGTTGAGATGGCTCATCTTTCAATAGTAAGACTCGGCTAAGATGGCACATCTTTAAGCTGAAAGAGCATAGGAGTGTGTGAATAATGTGCGTGTGTACATGTGAAACTTCAGTTTGTTGTGTTTCAGAGCGAGCAATTGGAATGTACCGAGCATTAAGGACTAGCCTGCTGTTAAGATAGCACATCTTTCAAGTGTAAGACTCAGCTACGATGGCACACCTTTAAGCTGAATGAGCATAAGATTGTTTGAGTAATGTACGTGCATACATGTGAAACTTCAACTTGTTGTGTATCAGAGCAAGCAATTGGAATGTACCGATCATTTAATACTTGCGCGCTATAAAGATTGCACATCTTTCAACAGTAAGACTCAAATAAGATGGCACATCTTTAAGCTGAATGAGCATAAGAGTGTGTGAGTAATGTGCATGTGTACATGTAAAACTTGAGCTTTTTGTGTATCAGAGCGAGTGATATGAATGTACCGAGCATCTATGACTAGCCTGCTGTTAAGATGGCACATTTTTCAATACGGCTATGATGTCACATCTGTAAACTGAATGGGTATAAGAATTTGTGAGTAATCAATGTGTGTACATGTGAAACTTCAGCCCGTTGTGTATCAGAGTGAGCGATTGGAATGTTCCAAGCTAATAGGACTAGCCTGCTGTTAAGATGGCACATCTTTCAACAGTAGGACCCAGCTTAGATGGCGTATCTTTAATGTGAATGAGCATAAGAGTGTGTGAGTAATGTACGTGCGTACATGTGAAACTTCAGCTTATTGTGTATCAGAGCGAGCAATTGGAGTGTACTGAGCATTAAGGACTAGCCTGTTGTTAAGATAGCACATCTTTCAACGGTAAGACTCAACTATGATGGCACACCTTTAAGCTGAATGAGCATAGTAGTGTGTGAGTAATGTACCTGCATATGTATGAAACTTCAGCTTGTGTATCAAAGCGAACAATTGGAATGTACCGAGCATTTAGAACACACCTACTGTTAAGATGGCACATCTTTCAACAGTAAGACTTGGCTAAGATGGCACTTCTTTAAGCTGAATGAGCATAAGAGTGTGTGATTGCTGTATTGCTTTTTATGCCAAATTTTCTTGACCTCATATTGTTTTCATGTTGTATTTTCATTTTCTGACAAACCTCGTGTCTCAGTTATTTTACCTATTTGCTCTATTTAGAGAGCCCCCTATGCATATGAATTCCATTTAGTGCCCATCTGTTGCACATGTGACAAGGGGTAGTCACCACAATATGCCCTGTACTTCCACCTGCGACGGCGATTTTACGGAAATTTTGATCCCGTACACTACGCATTAACGGAAATGGGGCGTGGTCGATCGTATACGCTTGTATACTAGTCCGTTTATTACAAGAAATCAAGAGATCAAGACACTAGAAAAGTTAAATCAAGCGATCAAGCAAGCTTCAAGGGACGAATCAAGCGATCAAGCATCTATTTCGACGATCAAAATTCTTGATCGCCGTCGCAGCTGGAAGTACAGGGCACATAGTAGTGACTACCCCTTGTGTGAGGAGCTTTAGTATCTCTACTGTGATTCTCACGCTATCAAACCTACAAGTCTTGCTATTTTTTGGCTCTTGGACACTTGGACAGCTTAAATGACCTCATTGAAGGTAATTGAAAGTAGAAAAAGGGTAATTTGTAGTACTAATTTATGTGTATTCCATTTAGTGCCCATCTGTTGCACATGTGAGGAGTATTAGTATCTCTACAGTGATTCTCACGCTATCAAACCTACAAGTCTTGATATCTTTTGGCTCTTGGACACTTGGACAACTTCATCAAAGGTAACTGAAAGTAGAAAATGGGTAATTTGTAGTACTAATTTATGTGTATCTGCACAGAGCATGTCTGAGGAGGAAGATGTGTCTTGGGCTGAGAGTGAAGAAGAGGGATTTAGTGAGCCTCACGACAGTGAAGATGTGAGGAGTTGTGTTAGGAATAGTTGCACTTTAGGAACGTACCTGTTCATGTAGGATGGTGAGTGGCCATCACATGGATTGATCCCTGAACCGTCGTCTGACGAGGATGACCACTACATAAACCTGGGGGATCTGGCCAATTCTTCACACCCCACCCTATTGGAAGGCCAATTTTCAGTGTTTCATCATCCGTCTGTTTCTGTAGTGCTAAATAGGAGAGACATAACGTACGAGATTGATCTGGATGGTGTTGTCGTGTTGTCTGAGTAAGTATTCCTGTATAATATGTAGAGGAGTAGAGGAGGAGGAGTGCATGTTCTACTTTATTAAGTATAACTACTACTACTAAACTAACTACTAAACAACTAACCTACCTTCTACCTTGGGTAGACGGCACCGCCTTTGCTTTATATCCAGTATACATAGAGCGTGCTCAATAAGGCCAGTATTGAACGTTGAATATTGGCCACAAAGCACGCTAGTGGGCATTAATTAGAAACATCGCCGTCAGGCTCAGATCACATCAGACTTTACATAAAAGGATCAGATCAAGATCAGACCACATCAGACTTTACTGGAAAGGCTCAGATCATATCAGACTTTACAGAAAAGGATCAGATCACATCAGACTTTACAGAACTTAACAGAAAAGGATCAGATCACATCAGACTTAACAGAAAAGGATCAGATCACATCAGACTTTACAGAAAAGGATCAGATCAAGATCAGACCACATCAGACTTTACTGGAAAGGATCAGATCATATCAGACTTTACAGAAAAGGATCGGATGATATCAGACTTTACGGAAAAGCGTCAGATCAGGCTCAGATCAGATCAGACTTTTCAGAAAAGGATCAGATCACATCAGACTTTACAGAAAGGGATCAGATCAGGATCAGACTTTGATCAGATCAGGCTCAGATCACATCAGACTTAACAGAAAAGGATCAGATCTGGCTCAGATCACATCAAACTTACTTTACACGGACAGTATCACTATTTCCCATGTCATCTCATATTACAGGGATGAAAGGTGCCATAACATGACCAGCATACTATTGCTAGCTGCAGTGTCTAGGTCACTGGCAAAGGGCAAAGGATTGCCATATAGCTGATAGTAGTCAATGCTCACTTACTCTTTTCGGATGGGCGGCACCCATTTACTCCTCCTCACGCCACTGCTAAAGGAGTGGTCTCGTGTCTGGCAAAGCATTAACCCTTATCAGCCACTCGACCACTCCTCTCGTGCTGTAAATCGCGTATTGAACTCCCCCACGCATGCATTAACCTATAACTACCTACTACCTACTACTAGGAAGTGTATAAAGTGCACCTACATAATTATGTTTAGTGCTACAGCTTGACAAGGTATAACGGTGTGTGTCCGTTGATGTTTACACAATCTCTCCTCTCTTCTCTTGTGTTCTCTTGACTTTATTGCAGGAATCTGAACACATTCAAGATTGGGTGGTTTGGGGAGGCCCGACTGCACTACAGCAGAATAGGCTACAGCCAGATCTCTAATATTTATCCTCTAGTGTCTAAAAGCCAGCTGTTCCAACCACTGCCAGCACACCTCTCCAAGTTTGAAAACTGGCTGCCATCTTTTAAACTGACTGATGGCATCATTGCTCCTGTCAGGGTTGTGTTTCGACCTAGGCCAGAGGTGGCTGAAGCTGATCTGCAGCAATTCTAAGAACACCAGGCAAGACTGCCCGACACTTGGTGGAAGACCATCCTCCTCCCCGCCATCGATCAGCTCGGCCCAACCACTCTGACCAGGAGTGCAAATACAACGAAGACTTATCTAACAACCGATACCAAGCCCGACTACGCCAGAGTGTACAAGGAGGACGTACTAGAACTGGATGGCCTGCTCTCAGATGCCACCGTTCGCTCAGCTCTAAACCAGCACTTCCAATGGTACTTCCTCTGTGAACTATATGGTCAACATCAGCTCTTGAGAGAAGGGGAGGACCTGGGCCCAGGCGCCTTTGGGCTTCAGGAGGCCTTTAATTTGAGTACTTGCTTGAAATTCTCGGCACACATCGCAATCAACGTCGCATCTGCAGACCCGGCTTTCTCCCTCTTCTGGCACAAAGCCAACATCGATGGGTGGAGCGGACGTCGTGGTAAATTTACTGCGAGTGTATCACAGAAAGCCATAGGCACTGACGGGGTGAATACCCGATGATGGTTAACCGATTATGGGAGGAGGGAACGGGGGTGGAGGAGGAGGAGGAGGAGAAGGGGGGAGAAATCAGTGTGTCAATTGAACCTTTGACCCACTGCAATAACCCTCTATAGGCCAACCCTGAACCGACTTACTTAATCAATTTGTATTCAAGCGTTGGTTTGTATGGCTTTCAGTGCACAAGCATAAGATAAGTGTAATCTAAAAGGAAGAGGGACATCGTATCCTAAAGTAAGTATATCGGTGGCATTTCAATCTCTTCTTTTCTTTTATTATTATTCATAGGGAGCGGGTGGAGCAAACGATCCTTTCCTTTATTTGGTTTACAAGAACTGGGAAACATCTCTATAAAAAATCCTAACAATCCCAGTCTCGAGGGTGCGGTGGGGAACCACCAAGTTGTGCATCTACAACATTATACACCAACTGTAAAATCCCTCCAAGAGAAGACACCGTTAGCGGCCAAACCCCACCTGCTTACCTTCCTCCTTGGCTCAACCTACATCAGCAGACAGGCCAAGTTTGCCAGTACCTGGAGGGAGGTAAGCAGTGGGAGGATGGTGAAACAGCTAATTGAATCCAACCGACCAGAAGTATCCCTCCCTGCGAGGTTCGAAGTCGTCATTACAGAAGAGGATCCCTCATTTTTAGATGATATTGACCACCGGACGATTGTCCGGCTCTTTGTGGTGGACAGGCTTCTAGTGAAAGTGAGTCATTGAGGAGGGAGGGAGGGAGTGTGCGTAAGGAGTGAGTGAGGAGTGCGTGAGCAGGAGAGAGTAGCATGTGCGAAAGAGAGTGCGTCTGAGAAGTCTGAGAGGAGAGGAGTCTGAGTAAGTAGATGTATGACGTACATAGGTAGTAGGTGGTAGTCATAATCCGTATTATCCTCTCACAATAGGTCCCACGGGAGCACTATCCTGGCTACGTCAGAAGCCTAGTTAAGGAGCTCTACGAACCGCTGGAGGCGGCAGTTAATGGCAACCTCACAGGCAGTGGGGCGCTGCCCACAGTCATGCTCTGTGAAAGCATTCTCTCCTACTTGCCTACGTGCTCGGGGAAGGACGTCCCCCGAAACGTTCTCAGAGCCTACGATGTCCTTCCTTCGAGGAGTGCCCTGGTGGACAAGCTACGCATCGACCTCCGTCCCTACGCGTCCGCCGGGCACTCCTCCTCCTCAATCCTCTATGTTAGCCGTCGCCTCTTCGAGAGGGTGTGGGTTCCACTGGGCACCCTCCCGGCATCAGCCAGGGCCACTGCAGCCAGCATGCTGCGCTTTTTAGACAGGCTGAGGGAGCGTGCCTCCACGGAGGATGCAACCGAGGCAGCTGCCAATATAGTGGTGTTACAGTTTAGGAGAGACCTCATAGAGAACGGAACGGTTGCAAGCCTTAGGATGCTCGACGGCGACATCCAGGACGGGAGCGTGGTCAACACAGTCACGGCGACGGACTACGTTGACCGCGTCTTTCGTCCTGGTCTCATACCATCAGAGATGTCGGCCAAGAGCTTCCTAAGGCTTGCAATCGACACCTTCACCATTGAAGAGATGAAGCCAGCCCTACAGAAGGCCCTTTTGAACTACGTGAAAGTGGTACCCAAGACCACGATACACGCCGGGAACCTGTCTTTCTCCTCTACTCACTTCACCCTCATCTTGGGAGGCAACCTGTCGCACTTATCCAGCGAGGATGCGACGAGGCTGGTTAGGGCAGCGATACCTCTTGTGAAGAGGAACTTTGAAAGACAGTTCACCAAGAGAGAACTGACGGAACTGGCCTCTCCTCGACCGTCCGTCACGCACACACTAAGGGCCGTGGTGCGCGCCCTGAGGAGGAGAACACCCAACAACAGCAAGCTACTATATGTAGTGTGCGTGGCAGCGGTGGCGCTGGCCAAGGAGGAAGGGATACTCACAAGAGAGCCAGTGTACAGGAAAGTGTACCGGACATCCAACCTGTCCAGGTTTGTTGGCCTAAGAGATGTTAAAACAATTGTCAGGGAGGTGGTAGCGGGGGAAGATGGGGAGGAGGAGGAGGAGTAGGAGGGTACTCTTGTCCCCTTGTCTCATGCTGCTTTTTGTAATAATGTTAAATTCAAGATGAAGTGCAACTTTCTGCTCTGCACGCTGTGCGTTTTCTCGCTTGTTTCCCACATCATTCCCTTCCACGAGTCTGAACCAGAGTGCGATCGATCCGAGAGACACCCGTGGGTCGCCCCCGGCTTCTCTCCTTCTCTGACGGGAACCAGCGCTCTCGAACTGGTGTGCTGTAATTGGTATCGCGGCTGAAGATTTTGACGGCTAAGGCCCACTCACCGCTCGTCGCTCTTCACGTCTTGCCTGCTATTACTGTCTGGACACGTCGAAGCCAATCCTGGCCCCGGCCCTCGACACCCGTGTGGCTCCTGCTCAAAGGCTGTTCGCTCACGCCAACGTGGTATCCTATGCGAAGAGTATGCTACTACTGGTATCACACCAAGTGCATTGGTGAGCCCCTGCAAGAGTCCCTTCCTCGTCGGAAGCTGAAGTGAAGGCCGCTGTCTCAGTCTCAGTCCACTCTCCCCTCTCTCTGGACACCCTGGCGACTGTCTGCCTTCCACCTCCACCAAGTCGTGACCTGAGCCAACCAGAGGTTCCCCCTCTACGTCCTCTCTCATTGCTCATGTGCGCACTTGCAAGAGTGCAAGAGTCCCTTCCCCGTCAGAAGCTGAAGTGAAGGCCGCTGTCTCAGTCTCAGTCCACTCTCCCCTCTCTCTGGACACCCTGGCGACTGTCAGCCTTCCACCTCCACCAAGTCGTGACCTGAGCCAACCAGAGGTTCCCCCTCTACGTCCTCTCTCGTTGCTCATGTGCGCACTTGCAAGAGTCCCTTCCTCGTCGGAAGCTGAAGTGAAGGCCGCTGTCTCAGTCTCAGTCTCAGTCCACTCTCCCCTCTCTCTGGACACCCTGGCGACTGTCTGCCTTCCACCTCCACCAAGTCGTGACCTGAGCCAACCAGAGGTTCCCCCTCTACGTCCTCTCTCGTTGCTCATGTGCGCACTTGCAAGAGTCCCTTCCTCGTCGGAAGCTGAAGTGAAGGCCGCTGAGGCTGAGATCGTTGGTAACCTCAACATCGACCTCCTGTCTCAGTCAGTCTCAGTCCACTCTCCCCTCTCTCTGGACACCCTGGCGACTATTCTGCCTTCCACCTCCACCAAGTCGTGACCTGAGCCAACCAGAGGTTCCCCCTCTACGTCCTCTCTCGTTGCTCATGTGCGCACTTGCAAGAGTCCCTTCCCCGTCGGAAGTTGAAGTGAAGGCCGCTGTGATCGTTGGTGACCTCAAGAAGATCGACGATCGACCCGCCCAGAGAGCGACACGTTTTCTGCCACAGGGCTGGAGCTACAGCTCTACCGCTGGGTATACAGTTAGACTAGGTCGATATCTGCCTACAAACGTACGTGGAGAGTAGTTTCATCAGAGCTGAACGCTTACGAGGGAGAGACTCCTCGTTGACGGCAGCAAGTAAGCTTCTAAGCTTTTGTGTAGGTTTATAGCTTACCGTATGTAGGACATCGTAAAGGCCCCACCTGCCCGCGTAGCTGGACTGCTACTACGCTGTATACAAAGCTTTTCTGCGTCGCCACACTTTCTTGGCCAGAATTTGGCGTTGGCAATAGGTATGACGTCGTTTCAATACCTACTCCATTTAGAGCGCGCCTACACCTCTATTTAGAGCGCGCCCAACACAAAATATTGACTGTGGGACTGTCTGAGAGAGGATCGGTGCGTGCGATAAGTGTAAGTCCAATATCACATGGTCGATCTAGGATCTACTCTAATATGTAATGTACGGTCTCTAATATGTAATGTACGGTGATGGAGAGGGAGAGTTAACGGCGATGAGTGATCGCCAACGCGTTCGCGACGTTGGCAGCCGACATAAAGAATCCGTAAAGCTTGTCGTGGTTCTCTAGTCTCTAATCTTTACCTCTATAGCGTCTAACTCAAAGGATAGCCCACGTAAAGAGAGAGGAGAGGAGACGAGACTAGGAGACGGTCGTTCAAGAGGAAGAAGTGTCTAGCGATCGAAGTATGTTTTAATGAGGTGCAGACCTTGTCACTCCTCCTCTGTTGTGCCTCTGTTGTGAGCGACTTCTACGTGCTGAAGGACCTGAAGATGGAAGCATCAATTTTGATGATGGTTACCACTTCCCATTCTTCTAGCTAGCTGTGCTTCTAATTAACGCGCACTAGACTAGTACACCTATGTTGAACATTCGGGATTAAGGTCGTTCTTCCTACGTGTACGGGATAGACACCGATAGTAGTCCAAGTACTAATGTAATGGACACTTTTCCTTGACACATGCACACATGCACAGGGACATGGAAAACATAGCAACTGTGTAAGTGAAATAAATTGTTACCGTACAATCTACTACTCCCTCTACTTACTACGTTATAGTACTTAATATGTTATACTTAATGCGTGCGCGGAGGCGGAGTGCAGTACGCGATTTACAGCACGAGACCATTCCTCGAGTGCTGTAAATCGTGTACAAGCGCACTGGCTTATTGCACAGTGTCTGGCTAGCTCGACTACTACCTTGGCTCCAAGCGGTAAAACTGATCCGGAACTTTTTAAGCTTATTTTCGTTAAAAACTACCTACCATCTAACCACGAGGTATTTTGAACGACGGTAAGGCAACTAGCGACTACTGATGCTCTCTGATGTAGAGAGCCGTGCAAGAATGTCTAGCCCCCGTAGTAGTCTAGCTAGCTACAACTTCTTAGTGCGGCCACCTAACACTAGAAAAACACTGAGCTTGTCGCTCTCTGAAACGTTTTTGGGACAAATAATCGGTCCAGAATTTAGTTAGTTAGTCTGAACAATATCAAGGCGAATAGCTACTGCTTCATCTTCGTCTAGCCTTCCAGACAACGACGTTTCTAATTGACGCCCACTGGCGTGCTTTATGCCAATATTGAACGTTCAATATTGGCCATGTTGGGCACGCTCTACGTGTAGCGATTAGAAAGCACTGGCGGTGCCTTTGATCCGCCCACGCAAGTCACAATAACTACTAACATTTGCACTAACTAAGCCTAAGCCTACCTACGCTCTACGCTGATGCTGCACTTCTTTTCCTGATTTCGTAGATCGAGCGTGGTGGCCAATTCCGTCACCGTCAATGTCGTGCTGACGCGGGATGCAGCAAAGGGGGAGACTGTCCCCATCACAATCTCCGATGCTGAACTGAACTGTAGGGTGGGGAGAGGTCGGGAGTCGTCGGAGGAGATGAAGGAGACAGAGGCAGTGAAAAGAATGAGGAAGAGGATGGAAAGGGAAGAGAGAGTGATGATGGACGAGATGGCGAGGGAACGGGAGGAGTGGGAGGAGGAGAAGGGAAAGGACAAGGAGGAGATGGAGGAGGCGAGAAGGAGGGAAGTGCAGGAGTTGGACGAGGATAGAAAGAAGCTGACGGAGGAACGGGAGGAGTGGGAGGATGAGAAAAGAAAGGAGAAGGACGAGATAGAGGAGGACAGAAGGAGATTGAAGTTGGAAGAGAGGGAATGGGAGGAGAAGAAGGTGAAGGAGAAGGAAAAGTTGGACGAGAACAGAAGGAAGCTGACGGTGGAGCGGGTGGATTGGGAGGGTGAGAAAGAGAAGGAGGAGGAGGAGATAGAGTCGGAGAGAAGGAGGTTGAAGGGGAGAGAGAAGGAATGGGAGGAGAAGAAGGTGAAGGAGAAGGAGGAGTTGGACGAGGAGAAAAGGAAGCTGACGGCGGACGAGGAGGAGTGGGAGCGCAAGAAAGGGAAGGAGAAGGAGGAGATAGAGGAGGACAGAAAGAGATTGCAGAGGGAAGAGAAGGAATGGGAGGAGAAGAAGGTGAAGGAGAAGGAGGAGTTGGACGAGGAGAAAAGGAAGCTGACGGCGGACGAGGAGGAGTGGGAGCGCAAGAAAGGGAAGGAGAAGGAGGAGATAGAGGAGGACAGAAAGAGGTTGCAGAGGGAAGAGAAGGAATGGGAGGAGAAGAAGGTGAAGGAGGAGGAGGAGTTGGTCGAGGAGAGAAGGAAGCTGACAGTGGACGGGGAGGAGACTGAAGAGAAAATGAGAAAGGAGTGGGAGAAAAGGATAGAGGAAGTGGAGGAAAGGAAGAAAGTGGAGGATGCAGAGAAACAGCGTAGGCAGGACGAGTGGGAGGAGAAAATGAGGAAGATGAGAGAGCAGGAGCACAGAGAGAGGGTAGAGCAGGAGAGGAAGTGGAAGAGGGAGTTTGAGGAGAGGAAGGAGAAGGAAGTGAAAGAGAGAGCGGCGCGGAGAGAGAAGTGGGCCCAGAAGGTGGCGGAGAGGGCGAAGGAGGACGAGTCGTGGCTGAAGAAGGTGTGGGAGAGGAGAAAGAGCGAAGAAGAATGGAAAAAGAAAGAGAGTGAACAGATGAGAGAGATAGAGGTGCTGGAGCGGAAGCTGCAGTCACTGACGGAGGAAATGAACACCATGCAGACCAAGATCCTTCGAAGTCCCCCCAGTCCCGCCACTCAGGAGGTGATTGGGGGAGATGGTGGTGAGGGCGTGGATGATGGTGGTGAGGAGGGTTTGGGTCAGATCTCGAGAGGAGGAGAAGGAGGAGGAGAAGAGGGAGGAGGAGAGGAGGAGGAGGAGGAGGAGGAGGAGTTCAAGTGAGTAATATTAATCCTCGTTTAGACCGTATCCTTTCTGCTTGTTTGCCCTTCCTTACTGTGCAATATGGCCTATTACATCTTTGCAGACCTGTTGTCAAAAAGAGAGCCACCAGCAAGATGACCATTCCGAGGTCAGTAATACTACTAGCCTAGCCTAGCGTAGCTGGTAATGTAATATGACTACTACTAGCCTACTAGACTAGTGCAACTGGGGGGAGGAGTGTGTTACGGGTGAATGATATTAATCCTCGTTTAGACCGTAATAATTATGTCCTTCCTGCTTTTCTTACCGTGCAATATGTAGTTCACCCAGCAGTGATGAGGACGAGGAGGAGCTGGAGAAGGAGAAGGATACGTCCTCCTCTGCAAAGGGACGAGGGAGTAGCAGTAGTAGTCGTAAGACTACTACTACTACTGAGGGGAAGAAGAGGAGTTTAAGGTGAGAAGCCTACTACGCGATTGACGCGAATTCGCGTCACGTACGGGGTGTACGTGAAGCGCGATAGACGCGAGTTCGCTTCGTGTACGATGGCTATAGGCATAACTCGACCGCTAACAACTTACTTAGTAGTAGTAAGCCCGTGGGCTTGGCTTCCCGCGTGTGGTTAGTATGGACTGTCCCTTGCTTAGATACGGCTTCAGGTCACGAACCGACCCTCTACGCGTTGGTTATGAACACAGATGATCCAAGTGTCGCCGATAATGGCGATCGACCGTGTGCTCGAACGCGTCGTTTTCTACAACAAGACTGAAGGTAGAGATCTGTCGTTTGTCATAGAGCTAGAGTAGGTCTAAGCATCCACAAATACGTACATAGTTTTCGTAAAGCTAGTCGTTTTATTTTTGAGCGATCGAAGAGGGCCGCCGTTTCGAGGTGAGTTAAGCTTTTAAGCTTTTGTGTATGGTTTAATCGTTCTAAGCGTCTAATAGTGCTTAGTTCTAAGCTTGTAATGGCTTGACGACTTACTCGACTGTGACAAAACACTATACAAAGCTTGTTCGTACTCGCGGCTATACTACTGTATTGTTAATTTAGCCGTTTAACTATTATTCACTACGTCGTAATAAGGTTCGAAACGGATTGAAGCATGTACTGCGTGACGGCCTATTTATTGCATCAATGCAGACCTGTACTGAAGAAGAGCACAAGGATGCCAAAGAAGACCTTTGTTCCTAGGTCAGTGGTACTACTACTACTACTACTACTACTATTAGCCTAGCCTATTGGCGTAGCTGGTAGTGTAATATGACTAGCCTAGCCTAGTGTGGCTAGTGGAGTGTGTTACAATCGAATCTTTCTTTCCGGTGTACACAGAATCGTAGATATGCTGTACGAGGGTAGTGCAGGACCGTCCACTTCCTCCTCGGCCACTGCTGCCGCCGCTGGTGCGCCTGCTGCCGGAAGGAAGCGATCCCTGGCCGAGGTGTATGCAACGGTGAGTTGGGTTGAAGGAAGAGGGAGGAGGAGAGGAGAGTTCGTGTTGAATATAATATATACACTTTGTTCCTAACCTTTTTACAACAGACCCCAGTGAAGAAGACAAAGGAAGACACGGGGGGGAAGTTTTCCGACGGCGAGTTAGGGCTGCTGCAGGACAAGTTTGCCTTCCACATACAGATGGGGGCAACTCCGTCGATGGAGGCCTGTAGGGAGTTCCTAAGGCAGCATCCATCCCTGGCTGCAAAGAGGAACGCCCAGAGCATCCAGGACAAGGTGAAGAGAATGAAGTGACGAGACGTTGGTGTGGAAACAGTAACTAGTACTAGGTAGTAATATAGCATTAATAATTGTATTTTTTGTTGTAATATAGCATTAATCACCCATAGAACACAAAATAACACATTAATATTGTATTTTTTGTTGTAATATAGCATTAATCACACTTAGAACACAAAATAACACATTAATATTGTATTTTTTGTTGTATCACCCTATAGTATTAGTAATATTGTATTTTATACATGCACGTTATAACAATGTACAATTGAAAACTAATTATCACACTAGAAAACTAATTATCACATGGGAGTGATTTGTGTTTTTTCTGAATCCTGGCATCTAACTACCCATGACCACACCCAGACTACTACTACCGGACCTCCATGCACACATCCAGACTGTTTGACATGTACGACATCATAACTACTCGGAAACTCGGTAACTAAACATGGTATGGGCGTGGTTTGTGGGTTTTTTTTTGGAATCCTGGAATGTAATCACTCTTGACCATACCCCGTACCCTCGGACTACGGGATTCCATCTTCTATGTACATACGTACACAATGTTTGACTTTTGTGACGTCATAACTCCGAAGATAAACATTTCGTGGGCGTGGTTTGCGGTTTTTGGAATCCTCGCATCAAATTACCTTTGACCCCGCCCTTAAACTTTCAAATCACTCCACTTCATCTACTATGTACATATATGTGCAAGTATCGACGTATATGACGTCATAACTCGTAAACTAAACATAGCATAGGCGTGGTTTGCGGTTTTTTGGAATCCTCGCATCAAATTACCCTTGATCCCGCTCTTAAACTTTCAAGTCACACCACTTCATCTTCTACGTATATATGTCCGCAGGGATCGACGTTTATGACGTCATAACTCGTAAACTAAACATCGCATGGGCGTAGTTTGCGGTTTTTTGGAATCCTCGCATCCAATTACCCCAAACCTAGTACTAAAATTCAAAGTCTAGCCAGTCTGACAAGAAAACATCAAATGGTGAATGATACTTATAAACTCGCCTAAGATGGCACATCTTTAAGGTGAAAGAGTATAATAGTGTGTGAATAATGTGCGTGTGTCAGCTTGTTGTGTATCAGAGCGAGCAATTGGAATGTACCGAGCATTAAGGACTAGCCTGCTGCTAAGTTAGAACATCTTTCAATAGTAAGACTCAGCTATGATGACACACCTTTAAGCTGAATGAGCATAAGAGTGTGTTATTGTGTATCAGAGCGAGCAATTGGAATGTACCGAGCATTTAGGACTCGCGTGCTGTTAAGATGGCAATCTTTCAGCAGTAAGACTCAACTAAGATGGCACATCTTTAAGCTGAATGAGCATAAGAGTGTGTGACTAATGTACATGTGTACATGTGAAACTTGAGCTTTTTGTGCGAGCGATTTGAATGTACTGAGCATTTTGGACAAGCCTGCTCTTAAGATGGCACATTTTCCTACGGTTAGACTCGGCTAAGATGGCACATCTTTGAACTGAATGAGCGTAAGATTTTGTGAGTAATGTACGTGCGTACATGTGAAACTTCAGCTTGTTGTGTATCAGAGTGAGCGATTGCAATGTACCAAGCATACAGGACTAGCCTGCTGTTAAGATGGCGCATCATTCAACAGTAGGACCCAGCTAAGATGGCATATCTTTAAGCTGAATGAGCATAAGAGTGTGTGAGTAATATATGTGTGTACATGTGAAACTTCAGCTTGTTGTGTATCTGAGCGAGCGATTGGAATGTATCAAGCATGTAGGACTAGCCTGCTGTTTAGATGGCACATATTTCAACTTTAAGACTAGGCTAACATGCCACATCTTTAAGCTGAAAGGATATAAGTGTGTGAGAGTAATGTGCATGTGTATACTAGCTTGTTGTGTATCACTGCAAGTGATTGGATCGTACCAAGCATTTATGTGACTAGCCTGCTGTTAAGATGGCATATCTTTCAACAGTAAGACTCAGCTAAGATGGCACATCTTTAAGCTGAAAGAGCATAAGAGTGTGTGAGTAATGTGTGTGTGTACATGTGAAACTTCAGCTTGTTGCATATCAGAGCGGGCATTTGGAACGTACTGAGTAATAAGGACTAGCCTGCTGTTAAGTTGGTACATCATTCAACTGTAAGTGTCCACTAAGTTGGAACATTTTTAAGCATAAGAGTGTGTGAGTAATGAGCGTGCATACATGTGAAACCAGCTTGTTGTGTATTAGAGCGAGCGATTGGAATGTATCGAGCATTTAAGACTAGCCTCCTATTAAGATGGCTCATCTTTCAACAGTAAGACTCATCTAAGATGGCACATCTATAAGCTGAATGAGCATAAGTGTGGGTAATATACGTGTGTACATGTGAAACTTCAGCTTGTGTATCAGTGCGAGCGATTTGAATGTACTGAACATTTAGGACTAGCCTGCTGTTAAGATGGCACATCTTTAATCTGAAAGAGCTTAAGAATGTGTGAGTGATGAGCATGTGTGCATGTGAAACTTCAGGTTGTTGTGTAATAGAGCGAGTGATTGGAATGTGCAGAACATTTAGAACTAGCCTGGTGTTAAGATGGAACATCTTCAACAGTAAAACTCAGCCAAGATGGCACATCTGTAAGCTGAATGAGCATAAGAGTGTGAGTAATGTACATGCACAATTGTGAAACTTCCGCTTGTTGTGTATCAGAGCGAGCATTTGCAGTGTACAGAGCATTTAGGACTCGCATGCTGTTAAGGTGACACATCTTTCAATGGTAAGACTCAACTAAGATGGCACATCTTTAAGCTGAAAGAGCATAAGTATGTGTGAGTAATGTGTGTGTGTACATGTGAAACTTCAGCTTATTGTGTATTCGAGTGAGCGATTGGAATGTACATGTACCGAGCAATAAAGACTAGCCTGCTACGATGATGGCACATCTTTCAACAGTAAGGCTCAGCTAAGATGGCACATCTTTAAGCTGAATGAGCATAAGCTTGTGTGAGTATTGTACGTGCATACATATGAAACTTCAGCATGTTGTGTATCAGAGCGAGAGATTGGATTGCACTGAGCATTTAGGTCTAGCTTGCTGTTAAGATGGCATATTTTTCAACAGTAAGACTCAGCTAAGATAGCACATCTTTAAGCTGAATGCGCAAAAGAGTGTGTGAGTAATGTACGTGTGTACGTGTTAATCTTAAGCTTGTTGTGTAACAGAGTGAGCGATTGGAATGTACCGAGCATTGAGGACTAGCCTACTGTTAAGATGGCACGTCTTTCAACAGTAAGACTCAGCTAAGATGGCACATGTACCAAGCATTTAGGACTAGCTGGCTGATAAGATGGCTCACCTTTCAACAGTAAGACTCAGCTAAGATGGCTCATCTTTAAGCTGAATGAGCATAAGAGTTTGTGAGTAATGTATGTGCGTTCATGTAAAATTTCAGCTTGTTTTGTATTAGAGCGAGCGATTGGAATATGCATGTACCGAGCATTTAGGACTTGCTGTTAAGATAGCACATCTTTTAACAGTAAGACTCAGCTAAGATGGCATATCTTTAAGCTGAATTAGCATATGAGTGTGTGAGTAATGTACGTCTGCACATTTGAAACTTCAATGTGTTGTGTATCAGAGCAAGCAATTGGAATGTACTGAGCATATAGAACTAACCTGCTATTAAGATGGCACACCTTTCAACAGTATGACTTAGCTAAGATGGCACATCTTAAAGCTGAAAGAGCATAAGAGTGTGTAGCTAATGAGCGCGTGTACATGTAAAACTTCTGCTTGTTGTGTATCAGAGCAAGTGATTGGAATGTACAGAGCATATAGGACTAGCCTGCTGTTAAGATGGCACATCTTTCAACAGTAAGATTCAGCTAAGGTAGCACATCTTTAATCTGAAAGTGCATGAGTATTGTGCGTGCAGTGCGTACATGTGAAATTTCAGTCTGTTGTGCACCAGAGCGAGCTATTGGAATGTACATGTACTACTCATTTAGGACTGGCCTGCTGTTAAGATGGTACATCTTTAAGCAGTTAGACTCAGCTAAGATGGCACATCTTTAAGCTGAAAGAGTGTAAGAGTGTGTAAGTAATGTGCGTGTGTACAAGTGAAACTTCAGCTTTTTGCGTATCAGAGCAAGCAATTGGAATTTACCGAGCATTTAGGACTCGCCTGCTGTTAAGATGGCACATCTTTCAACAGTACGACTCAGCTCAGATGGCACATCCCTAAGTTGAAAGTGTATAAGAATGTGTGTGTGTGTACATATGAAATTTCTGCTTGTTGTGTGTTAGAGTGAGCAATTCAAATGTACCGAGCATTTAGGTGATTAGCCTGCCATTAAGATTGCACATCTTTCAACAGTAAGACTCAGCTAAGATGGCACATTATTAAGCTGAAAGAGTTTAAGAGTGTGTGAATAATGTGCGCGTGTACATGTGAAACTTCAGCTTGTTGCATTGTAGAGCGAGCAATTGGAATGTACCGAGCATTAAGGACTAGCCTGCTGTTAAGATAGCACACCTTTCAACTGTAAGACTCAACTATGATGGCACACCTTGAAGCTGAATGAGCATAATAGTGTATGAGTAATGTACATGCGTACGTATAAAACTTCAGCTTGTTGTGTATCAGTGCGAGCAATTGGATGTACCGAACATTTAGGACTTGCCTACTGTTAAGATGGCACATCTTTAAGTTTAATGAGCACAAGAGTATGTGAGTAATGTGAGTGCATACATGTGAAAATTCAGCTTGTTGTGTATCAGAGCAAGCGTTTGGAATGTACCGAGCATTTCGACTAGCCTGCTGTTAAGATGGCACATCTTTCAACAGTAAGACTCAGCTCAGATGGCACATCCCTAAGCTGAAGAGTGTGTGAGTAATGTGTGTGTGTAAACGTGAAACTTCATTTTGTTGCGTATCAGAGCGAGCAATTGGAGTGTACCGAGCATTAAGGACTAGCCTGTTGTTAAGGTAGCACATCTTTCAACAGTAAGACTCAATTATGATGGCACACCTTTAAGCTGAATGAGCATTATAGTGTGTGAGTAATGTACCTGCGTATGTATGAAACTTCAGCTTGTTGTGTATCAGAGCGAGGACTAGCCTGTTGTTAAGATAGCACATCTTTCAACAGTAAGACTCAACTATGATGGCACACCTTTAAGCTGAATGAGCATAATAGTGTGTGAGTAATGTACGTGTGTACATGTGAAACTTCAGCTTGTTGTGTATCAGAGCGAGCGATTTGAATGTACCGAGCATTTAGGACTAGCCTGCTGTTTAGGTGGCATTTATTTCAACTGTAAGCCTCAGCCACATGGCACATCTTTAAGCTGAGAGGGTATAAGTGTGTGAGAGTAATATGCGTGTGTGTATGAGCTTGATGTGTATCAGAGAAAGTGATTGGAATGTACCAAACATTTATGTGACTAGCCTGCTGTTAAGATGGCGCATCTTTCAACAGTAAGACTCAGCTAATATGGAACATCTTTAAGCTGAATTGGTATAAGAGTGTGTGAGTATTGTGTGTGTGTACATATGAAACTTCTGCTGGTTGTGTATTAGAGTGAGAAGATCAAATGTACCGAGCATTTAGGTGCATAGCCTGCTGTTGAGATGGCTCATCTTTCAATAGTAAGACTTAGCTAAGATGGCACATCTTTAAGCTGAAAGAGCATAAGAGTGTGTGAGTAATGTGCGTGTGTACATGTGAAACTTTAGCTTGTTGTGTATCATAGCGGGCATTTGGAACCTACCGAGTATTAAAGACTAGCCTGCTGTTAAGTTGGTACATCTTTCAACTGTAAGTGTCCGCTAAGTTGGCACATCTTTAAGCTGAATGAGCATAAAAGTGTGTGAGTAATGTAGGTGCGTACATGTGAAACAAGCTTCTTGTGTGTTAGTGTGAGCTATTGGAATATACCGGCATTTAGGACCAGCCTGCTGTTAAGTTGGCACATCTTTCAACGGTAAGACTCATTAAGATGGCACATCCCTAAGCTGAAAGGGTATAAGGGTGTGTGACTAATGTGTGTGTGTTCATGTGAAATTTCAGCTTGTTGTGTGTTACAGTGAGCAATTCAAGTATACCAAACATTTAGGTCACTAGCCTGCTGTTAAGATTGCACATCTTTCAACAGTAATGCTCACCTAAGATGGCACATCTTTAAGGTGAAAGAGTATAATAGTGTGTGAATAATGTGCGTGTGTACATGTGAAACTTCAGCTTGTTGCGTATCAGAGCGAGCAATTGGAATGTACCAAGCATTAAGGACTAGCCTGCTGCTAAGATAGAACATCTTTCAATAGTAAGACTCAGCTATGATGGCACATCTTTAAGCTGAATGAGCATAAGTGTGTGTGAGTGATGTACGTGCCTACATATGAAAGTTCAGCTTGTTGTGTATCAGAGCGAGCAATTGGAATGTACCGAGCATTTAGGACTCGTTTTCTGTTAAGATTCCAATCTTTCAGCCGTAAGACTCAACTAAGATGGCACATCTTTAAGCTGAATGAGCATAAGAGTGTGAGTAATGTGTGTGTACATAATAATATTATTATTATGAAACTTGAGCTTTTTGTGTATCAGAGCGAGCGATTTGAATGTACTGAGCATCTTGGTCAACCATGCTGCTAAGATAGCACATCTTTCAATAGTAAGACTCAGCTATGATGGCACATCTTTAAGCTGAATGAGCATAAGTGTGTGTAATGTACGTGCATACATATGAAACTTCCGCTTGTTGTGTATCAGAGCGAGCAGTTGGAATGTACCGAGCATTTAGGACTCGCGGGCTGTTAAGATGGCAATCTTTCAGCAGTAAGACTCAACTAAGATGGCACATCTTTAAGCTGAATGAGCATAAGAGTGTGTGACTAATGTACATGTGTACATGTGAAACTTGAGCTTTTTGTGCGAGCAATTTGAATGTACTGAGCATTTTGGACAAGCCTGCTCTTAAGATGGCACATTTTCCAACAGTTAGACTCGGCTAAGATGGCACATCTTTAAACTGAATGAGCATAAGATTTTGTGAGTAATGTACGTGCGTACATGTGAAACTTCAGCTTGTTGTGTATCAGAGTGAGCGATTGCAATGTACCAAGCATACAGGACTAGCCTGCTGTTAAGATGGCGCATCATTCAACTGTAGGACCCAGCTAAGATGGCATATCTTTAAGCTGAATGAGCATAAGAGTGTGTGAGTAATGTACGTGCGTACATGTGAAACTTCAGCTTGTTGTGTATCAGAGCGAGCAATTGGAGTGTACCGAGCATTAAGGACTAGCCTGTTGTTAAGATAGCACTTTTTCAACAGTAAGACTCAACTATGATAGCACACCTTTAAGCTGAATGAGCATATAAGTGTGTGAGTAATGTACGTGCGTATGTATGAAACTTCATCTTGTGTATCAGAGCGAACAATTGGAATGTACCGAGCATTTAGAACACACCTACTGTTAAGATGGCACATCTTTCAACAGTAAGACTTGGCTAAGATGGCACTTCTTTAAGCTGAATGAGCATAAGAGTGTGTGATTAATGTGTGTGCATTCACGTGAAAATTCAGCTTGTTGTGTATGAGAGTGTGCGATTGGAATGTACCGATCATTTTGGATTAGCCTGCTCTTAAGATGGCACATCTATCAACAGCAAGACTCAGCTAAGATGGCACATCCCTAAGCTGGAGGGTATAAGAGTGTGTGAGTAATGTGTGTGTGTACATGTGAAATTTCACCTTGTTGTGTGTTACAGTGAGCAATTCATATGTACCGAGTATTTAGGTGACTAGCCTGCTATTAAGATTGCACATCTTTCAACAGTATTTCACACCTAAGATGGCACATCTTTAAGCTAAAAGAGTATAAGAGTGTGGAAGTAATGTGTGTGTGTACATGTGAAACTTCAGCTTGTTGCGTATCAGAGCGAGCAATTGGATTCTACCGAGCTTTAAGGACTAGCCTGCTGTTAAGATGGCAGACCCGCCTAAGAAGGCACATCTTTAAACTGAATGAGCATAAGAGTTTGTGAGTATTGTATGTGCGTACATATGAAACTTCAGCTTGTTGTGTATCAGAGCGAGCAATTGGAATGTACTGAGCATTTAGGACTCGCGCGCAGTTAAGGTGGCACATCTTTCAATAGTAAGACTCAACTAAGATGGCACATTTTTAAGCTGAATGAGCATAACAGTGTGTGAGTTATGTGCATGTGTACATGTGAAACTTGAGCTTATTGTGTACCAGAGCGAGCGATTTGAATGTATTGAGTATCTAGGACTAGCCTGCTGTTAAGATGGCAGACCCGGCTAAGATGGCACATCTTTAAACTGAATGAGCATAAGAGTTTGTGTGTAATGTATGTGTGTACATGTGAAACTTCAGCTTGTTGTGTATCAGAGTGAGCGATTGGAATGTACTGAGCATTTAGGACTAGCCTGCTGTCTAGATGGCACATATTTCAACTGTAAGACTCAGCTAACATGGCACATCATTAAGCTGAAAGGGTATAAGCGTGTGAGAATAATGTGCGTGTGTATATCAGCTTGTTGTGTATCAGAACAAGTGATTGGACTGTACCAAGCATTTATGTGACTAGCTTGCTGTTAAGATGGCACATCTTTCGACAGTAAGACTCAGCTAATATGGCACACCTTAAGCTGAAAAGGTATAAGAATGTGTGAGTAGTTTGTGTGTGTACATGTGAAACTTTAGCTGGTTGTGTGTTAGAGTGAGAAGATTAAATGTACCGAGCATTTAGGTGCATAGCCTACTGTTGAGATGGCTCATCTTTTAATAGTAAGACTCGGCTAAGATGGCACATCTTTAAGCTGAAAGAGCATAGGAGTGTGTGAGTAATGTGCGTGTGTACATGTGAAACTTCAACTTGTTGCGTATCAGAGCGGGCATTTGGAACGTACTGAGTATTAAAGACTAGCCTGCTGTTAAGTTGGTACATCTTTCAACTGTAAGTGTCCGCTAAGTTGGCACATCTTTTAGCTTAATGAGCATAAGAGTGTGTGAGTAATGTACATGCGTACATGTGAAACCAGCTTGTTATGCGTCAGAGCGAGCGATTGAAATGTACTGAGCAACTAGGACTAGCCTGCTATTAAGACGGCACATCTTTCAACAGTGAGATTCAGCTAAGATGGCTCATCTTAAAGCTGAAAGAGCATAAGAGTGTGTGAGTAATTTTCATGCTCACATGTGAAACTTCAGCTTGTGTATCAGAGTGAGGGATTGAAATATGCTGAGCATTTAGGACCAACCTTCAGTTAAGATGGCACATGTGTGAAACTTCAGCTTGTTGTGTATTAGTAAGACTCAGTTAAAATGGCACATCTCTTAGCTGAATGAGCATAATAGTGTGTGAGTAATATACCTGCATATATGTGAAAGTTCAGCTTGTTGTGTTTCGGAGCGAGCGTTTGGAATGTACCAAGCATTTCGGACTTGCTTGCTGTTAAGATGGCGCATCTTTCAACAGTAAGACTCAGCTCTCAGCTAAGACGGCACATCTTTAAGCACAATGAGCATAAGAGTGTGTGAATAATGAACGTGCATACGTGTGAACCTTCAGGTTGTTGTGTATCAGAGCGAGTGATTGGAATGTACAGAGCATTTTGGACTAGCCTACTGTTAAGTTGGCACATCTTTCAACAGTAAGACTCAGCTAAGATGGCACATCCCTAAGCTGAAAGGGTATAAGGGTGTGTGACTAATGTGTGTGTGTTCATGTGAAATTTCAGCTTGTTGTGTGTTACAGTGAGCAATTCAAATATACCAAGCATTTAGGTGACTAGCCTGCTGTTAAGATTGCACATTTTTCAACAGTAATACTCACCTAAGATGGCACATCTTTTAGGTGAAAGAGTATAAGAGTGTGTGAATAATGTGCGTGTGTACATGTGAAACTTCAGCTTGTTGCGTATCAGAGCGAGCAATTGGAATGTACCAAGCATTAAGGACTAGCCTGCTGCTAAGATAGAACATCTTTCAATAGTAAGACTCAGCTATGATGGCACATCTCTAAGCTGAATGAGCAGAAGTGTGTGTGAGTGATGTACGTGCCTACATATGAAAGTTCAGCTTGTTGTGTATCAGAGCGAGCAATTGGAATGTACCGAGCATTTAGGACTCGTTTTCTGTTAAGATGCCAATCTTTCAGCCGTAAGACTCAACTAGGATGGCATATTTTTAAGCTGAATGAGCATATGAGTGTGTGAGTAATGTGTGTGTACATAATATTATGAAACTTGAGCTTTTTGTGTATCAGAGTGAGCGATTTGAATGTACTGAGCATCTTGGTCAACCATGCTGCTAAGATAGCACATCTTTCAATAGTAAGACTCGGCTATGATGGCACATCTTTAAGCTGAATGAGCATAAGTGTGTGTGAGTAATGTACGTGCATACATATGAAACTTCAGCTTGTTGTGTATCAGAGCGAGCAATTGGAATGTACCGAGCATTTAGGACTCGCGGGCTGTTAAGATGGCAATCTTTCAGCAGTAAGACTCAACTAAGATGGCACATCTTTAAGCTGAATGAGCATAAGAGTGTGTGACTAATGTATGTGTTTACATGTGAAACTTGAGCTTTTTGTGCGAGCGATTTGAATGTACTGAGCATTTTGGACAAGCCTGCTCTTAAGATGGCACATTTTCCAACAGTTAGACTCGGCTAAGATGGCACATCTTTAAACTGAATGAGCATAAGATTTTGTGAGTAATGTACGTGCGTACATGTGAAACTTCAGCTTGTTGTGTATCAGAGTGAGCGATTGCAATGTACCAAGCATACAGGACTAGCCTGCTGTTAAGATGGCGCATCATTCAACAGTAGGACCCAGCTAAGATGGCATATCTTTAAGCTGAATGAGCATAAGAGTGTGTGAGTAATGTACGTGCGTACATGTGAAACTTCAGCTTGTTGTGTATCAGAGCGAGCAATTGGAATGTACTGAGCATTTAGGACTCGCGCGCAGTTAAGGTGGCACATCTTTCAATAGTAAGACTCAACTAAGATGGCACATCTTTAAGCTGAATGAGCATAACAGTGTGTGAGTTATGTGCATGTGTACATGTGAAACTTGAGCTTATTGTGTACCAGAGCGAGCGATTTGAATGTATCGAGTATCTAGGACTAGCCTGTTGTTAAGATGGCAGACCCGGCTAAGATGGCACATCTTTAAACTGAATGAGCATAAGAGTTTGTGTGTAATGTATGTGTGTACATGTGAAACTTCAGCTTGTTGTGTATCAGAGTGAGCGATTGGAATGTACTGAGCATTTAGGACTAGCCTGCTGTCTAGATGGCACATATTTCAACTGTAAAACTCAGCTAACATGGCACATCTTTAAGCTGAAAGGGTATAAGCATGTGAGAATAATGTGCGTGTGTATGTCAGCTTGTTGTGTATCAGAACAAGTGATTGGACTGTACCAAGCATTTATGTGACTAGTTTGCTGTTAAGATGGCACATCTTTCGACAGTAAGACTCAGCTAATATGGCGCACCTTAAGCTGAAAAGGTATAAGAGTGTGTGAGTAATTTGTGTGTGTACATGTGAAACTTTAGCTGGTTGTGTGTTAGAGTGAGAAGATTAAATGTACCGAGCATTTAGATGCATAGCCTACTGTTGAGATGGCTCATCTTTCAATAGTAAGACTCGGCTAAGATGGCACATCTTTAAGCTGAAAGAGCATAGGAGTGTGTGAGTAATGTGCGTGTGTACATGTGAAACTTCAGTTTGTTGTGTTTCAGAGCGAGCAATTGGAATGTACCGAGCATTAAGGACTAGCCTGCTGTTAAGATAGCACATCTTTCAAGTGTAAGACTCAGCTACGATGGCACACCTTTAAGCTGAATGAGCATAAGATTGTTTGAGTAATGTACGTGCATACATGTGAAACTTCAGCTTGTTGTGTATCAGAGCAAGCAATTGGAATGTACCGATCATTTAATACTTGCGCGCTATAAAGATTGCACATCTTTCAACAGTAAGACTCAAATAAGATGGCACATCTTTAAGCTGAATGAGCATAAGAGTGTGTGAGTAATATGCATGTGTACATGTAAAACTTGAGCTTTTTGTGTATCAGAGCGAGCGATATGAATGTACCGAGCATCTATGACTAGCCTGCTGTTAAGATGGCACATTTTTCAATACGGCTATGATGTCACATCTGTAAACTGAATGAGTATAAGAATTTGTGAGTAATCAATGTGTGTACATGTGAAACTTCAGCCCGTTGTGTATCAGAGTGAGCGATTGGAATGTTCCAAGCTAATAGGACTAGCCTGCTGTTAAGATGGCACATCTTCCAACAGTAGGACCCAGCTTAGATGGCGTATCTTTAATGTGAATGAGCATAAGAGTGTGTGAGTAATGTACGTGCGTACATGTGAAACTTCAGCTTATTGTGTATCAGAGCGAGCAATTGGAGTGTACTGAGCATTAAGGACTAGCCTGTTGTTAAGATAGCACATCTTTCAACGGTAAGACTCAACTATGATGGCACACCTTTAAGCTGAATGAGCATAATAGTGTGTGAGTAATGTACCTGCATATGTATGAAACTTCAGCTTGTGTATCAAAGCGAACAATTGGAATGTACCGAGCATTTAGAACACACCTACTGTTAAGATGGCACATCTTTCAACAGTAAGACTTGGCTAAGATGGCACTTCTTTAAGCTGAATGAGCATAAGAGTGTGTGATTAATGTGTGTGCATTCACGTGAAAATTCAGCTTGTTGTGTATGAGAGTGTGCGATTGGAATGTACCGATCATTTTGGATTAGCCTTTTCTTAAGATGGCATGTGAAACTTCAGCTTGTGTATCAGAGTGAGGGATTGAAATGTGCTGAGCATTTAGGACTAATCTTCAGTTAAGATGGCACGTGTGAAACTTCAGCTTGTTGTGTATTAGTAAGACTCAGTTAAAATGGCACATCTCTTAGCTGAATGAGCATAATACTGTGTGAGTAATATACCTGCATATATGTGAAAGTTCAGCTTGTTGTGTATCGGAGCGAGCGTTTGGAATGTACCAAGCATTTAGGACTTACTTGCAGTTAAGATGGCACATCTTTCAACCGTAAGACTCAGCTCTCAGCTAAGACGGCACATCTTAAAGCACAATGAGCATAAGAGTGTGTGAGTAATGAATGTGCATACGTGTGAAACTTCAGCTTGTTGTGTATCAGAGCGAGTGATTGGAATGTACAGAGCATTTTGGACTAGCCTACTGTTAAGATGGCACATCTTTCAACAAAAACACTCAGCTATGATGGCATACCTTTAAGCTGAATGAGCATAAATAAGAGTGTGTGAGTAATGTACGTGTGTACATATGAAACTTCAGTTAGTTGTCTATCAGAGCAAGCAATTGGTATGTACCGAGCATTTAGGAATCGCCTGCTGTTAAGATGGCCAATCTTTCAGCAGTAAGACTCAGCTATGATGGCACACCTTTAAAGCTGAATGAGCATAGTAGTGTGTGGGTAATGTATGTGCGTACGTATAAAATTTCAGCTTGTTGTGTATCATTGAGAGCAATTGGAAAGTACCGAGCATTTAGGACTCTCCTGCTGTTAAGATAGCAAATCTTTCAGCAGTAAGACTCAGCCATGATGGCACACCTTTAAGCTGAACGAGCATAATAGTGTGTGAGTAATGTAAGTGCGTACGTATAAAACTTCAATTTGTTGTGTATCAGTGCGAGCAATTCGAATGTACCGAGCATTTAGTACTCGCCTACTGTTAAGATGGCACATCTTTCAGCAGTAAGACTTGGCTAAGATAGCACACCATTAAACTGAATGAGTATAAGAGTGTGTGAGTAATGTGCATGTATACATCTAAAACTTCAGCTTGTTGTGTATAAGAGTGCGCGATTGGAATGTACCGAGCATTTTGGACTAGCCTGCTGTTAAGATGGCACATATTTCAACAGTAAGACTCAGCTAAGATGGCACATCTTTAAGCTGAATGGGCATAAGTGTATATAAGTATTACGTACGTACTGCGCATTTAGGACTAGCCTGCTGTTAAGATGGCACATCTTTAAACAATTAGACTGAGCTAAGATGGCACATCTTTAAGCTGAATGAGCATAAGAGTGTGATTAATATATGTGCATACATGTAAATTTTCAGCCTTTTGTGTATCAGAGTGAGTGATTGGAATATACATGTACTTAGCATTTAGGACTAGCCTGCTGTTAAGATGGCACATGTTTCAACAGTAAGACTCAGCTAAGATTGCAATGTACCGAGCATTTAGGACTAGTCTGCTGTTAAGATGGCACATCTTTCAGCAGTAAGACTCTGCTAAGGTGGCACATCTTTAAGCTGAAAGAGCATAAGAGTGTATGAGTAATGTACATGCATACGTGTGAAACTTCAACTTGTGTATCGGAGCGAGTGATTGAAATGTACCAAGCATCTAGGACCAGGCTGCTGTTAAGATGACACATCTTTCAACAGTAAGACTCAGCTAAGATGGCACATCTTAAAGCTTAAAGAGCATGAGTAATGTGCGTGTGTACATGTGAAACTTCAGCTTGTGTATCAGAGCGAGTGATTGGAATGTACCGAGCATCTAATACTAGCCTGCTGTTAAGATGGCACATCTTTCAACTGTAAGACTCAGCTAAGATGGCACATCTTTAAGCATAAGGATGTGTGAGTAATGTACATCAGCTTGTTGTGTATCATAGCGAGCGATTGGAATGTACATGTACCAAGCAATAAGGACTAGCTTGCTATGAAGATGGCACATATTTCAACAGTAAGACTCAGCTAATGTGGCACATCTTTAATGTGAATGAGCATAAGCTAGTGTGAGTATTGTACGTGCGTACAAGTGAAACTTCAGCATGTTGTGTATCAGAGTGAGAGATCGGATTGCACTGAGTAGTTAGGACTTCCTGTTAAGATGGCACATCTTTCAACAGTAAGACTCAGCTAAGATGGCACATCTTTAAGCTGAATGAGCATAAGCATGTGTGAGTAATGTACGTGGGTATGTGTGAAAGTTGAGCATGTTGTGTGTCAGAGCGAGAGATTGGAATGTACTGAGCATTTAGGACTAGCCTGCTGTTAAGATGGCACATCTTTTAACAGTGAGATTCAGCTAAGGTAGCACATCTTTAAGCTGAAAGAGCATGAGTATTGTATGTACGTACATGTGTAATTTCAGCCTGTTGTGTATAAGAGCGAGCTATTGGAATGTACATGTACTGAGCGTTGATGACTAGCCTGCTCTTAAGATGGCACATCTTTAAACAGTTAGACTCAGCTAAGATGGCGCATTTTTAAGCTTAATGAGTGTGAGAGTGTGTGAGTAATGTACGTGCGTACATGTTAAATTTTAGCCTGTTGTGTATCAGAGCGAGTGATTGGAATGTACATGTGCTTAGCATTTAGGACTAGCCTGCTGTTAAGATGGCACACCTTTCAACAGTAAGACTTAGCTAAGATTCGAATGTACTGAGCATTTAGGACTAGCCTGCTCTTAAGATAGCACATCTTTCAACAGTAAGACTCAGCTAAGATGGCTCATCTTTAAGCTGAATGAGCATAAGAGTGTGTGAGTAATCTACATGCATTCTTGTAAAATTTCAGCTTGTTTAGTATTAGAGCGAGCATTTGGAATGTGCATGTACCGAGCATTTAGGACTAACCTGCTGATAAAAAGCCAAAATGGCACATCTTTAAGCTTTAAGAGCATAAAAGTGTGTGAGTAATGTACGTGTGTACATGTGAAACTTCAGCTTGTTGTGTATTAGAGCGGGCGAGTTTAATGTACCGAGTATTAAGGACTAGCCTACCGTTAAGATGGCACATTTTTCAGCAGTAAGACTCATCTAAGATTGCAGATCTAGAGTATGAGTGTGTGAGTAATGTGCGTGTGTACATGTGATTCTTCTGCTTGTGTATCTGAGCGAGTGATTGGAATGTACCGAGCATCTATGACTAGCCTGCTGTCAAGATGGCACATATTTAAGCTGAAAGAGTATGAGAGTGTATGAGCAATAGGCTTGTGTACATGTGAAACCTCGCTTGCTGTGTGTCCTAGTGAGCAATTGAGATGTACATGTAGCAAGCACATAGGGGACTATCCTACAGATTAGTGGCTATGGGGAATTATTTGGAACACAGTCCTCTGTACCACAAGTGTCTAACATTGATAAATGTCCCTCTCACTGTATAAAGACTTGGTATGTAGATTGTTATGTGCATCAATTTTTATTTGTAATACTATTTATTATAGAAACAGTTTATGGCTACTATGAACCTCAGGCACATTAAGGCCTGGGGCGCGCGTTATGTATGTATAGCGGAGGTGAACGGAAATTATTGTAACGTATATGGGGGTGTGGCCAATGGCTGACAGTGAGCTTTGTCTAAAAACGAGTGGCTAGTAGGTTACAAAACATCGTGACTGAGGTAGCTAGGTTATCATGAGTTTATAGCGATAGGATGTAGTTAGCCTTTAGCATAGAGTTTATATCCGTAGGCTAAGCTATTTTTGTACCACGAGCAGTTGTTTGTGTATCAAGCGCTCGAGGTTACACGGAGCAGCTGGAGATGGTCGACTAAATCGAGAAACGCGGCATATATAGCCGCCCTGGGTCTAGCTGTGAGGGTGCCCATTGGAAAGAGCGGACGTCATTGTGGTATAATCTTTATTAGCAAACTGTAAGTTTCTATCATAAAGCCGTTATAAGGCTATGAATATTTAATTAGCTGAAAATTGACTACGGTCTCGGAATTCATAGGCTTATAATTCTAAGGGCTGTCCGATCGGACGGACAGATCGTAGAGAATGTGTCACATAACGGACAATTGTGGATGAAACGGATAACTAGACAGACTCAGCACGTATCTAATAGTGGACTCAGTGAAATAGTCCGTAAAAAGTGGTCCCAATACGGGCGACAACGGTACTCGTTATCTAGGCTATACGAGATCGTTATGAAGTTCGAACAACATTTAATATGTAGGGAGTGGCCATAGCCAGTTGCTAATATAGTCAGCCAACTGGTTGGTTGATTTTCCTAACCTTTGGGCTAAATGTCTTAAGTCTACAGCGCATGCGCTGTTCTGTAGGTATCATCGATGAACCACTAACAATTGACGACCTATACCGAACTGCGTGTGCACCTTTGGCTCTCATATCCATGTTCGCTCGCTTTGGCGATCTATCATCAACAATTATGGTTGTACCTTGGAGAGGTAAGGTCAGTCGGGGGGGAGGGTGGTTCTTTAGCCTATTTAGCGATCGTAACGTTTCGGCTATTCGATGAAGCTCAAACAAAATTCAAAATCTACACAGGAAAAAATTTTCTTCCATTTATAAGAAAAAAATACTTTTGGTAAGAAAAATATCTGCTACCTGATACAAGCCTATTATCTTCTAATAATTGGTGGTTTCAATATTTAAAAAAGGATGGATATTCTTGATAATAGCAATATCTTAAAAGATTGTGTGACCTGATACAGGCCATTATTACTTGATGTAAGTATCAAAATATTTTACAGCAAGAAATCTGTGCTAATTGCAAGCATTGTATGTGCAGTGCTAGTATTCTTTAGAAAGTAAGCTTTATTATTTGTGACTGTCTTACTACTTGATGTAAGTATCAATGTGTCTTACAGAAACCTGTACTAATCGCCAGAATTACAAGAGTGCACTGCAAAAAATTAGGTGTGTAATCCACACAACCATGGTGTGATTCTCACATTTTTTGGTTGTACACACTAGATGGTTTGTTCACACCCAACTATTTGTGTGTTGTGCTCACATGTGATACGTAAATTTCACACAACCCGAGTGTGCCTATGACACATCATGTTATTATGTGTAGTCTTCACACAACTGATGTGTGCTTGCGACAGAGTAGCTATGTGTGTGGAGATTGGAGTACTTGTTGTGAGAGGTAATTTTGTAGCGAAATTAAGTAGCTACCTGTACTCAGCCATGATAATATTAAGTTACGTTGTAGACTCCTCAGAATGTTGAATGGATCTGAAGTGTTTGTACTTTAATTTTTCTAACAGAATAATCATAAGTCAAAATGCCACGAAAATTAATAGTGAACACATCAATCATACTCACTAAGAACATAATACTTCAAAGGTACAAAATTAGTTGACGGTGAATTACAAGGTTGGTACGTACTAAGTACATTATGGTCAACAAAATCAGTCTGATTACACACATGTACTTCAAAGGAGAGAGAGTGACGATAAATCACTTCATAGGCATGGAAGTGTGATGAAAATCCAACAGTGACCAGAGGAAAAACAACAAACTTTGGTTCACTTAGTTCTGGAAGGATGATTGCTTTTATCCTTGCAAATATAGGCACTTCACCTTCAAACTTCCACAGTACAAAATCATCTTCTTTGTACTTTGTGCTGTGGATGACAATCCACTTGGTTCTGTGGAAGATTGAAGAAAATCAATATTCTCATAACTTACATACATTGTACATGTATCTGCTTTACTTAGGTGCACGCATATCATTGCTCATCATGTTAAGTGCACTAGACACATGACAACCTAAGTTGAACACATGACCAGGGCCTCCCTTGCTTTTCACCTGGTATAGGGACATAGGCCTGATTCTAATTAAAGTGCACTACACAATCATATGACCAGTGGCCTCTCTTAGAATTGAATAGCAAGGGGGGGGGGCATGTAAACCACTAACTCACATACAAACATACATGTACATGCAGTGCACTATCATACCTTTGAATAGTGGAGTTAGTCTTGACAGTCGGACAAGAAGCAATTATTTCAGCTTCGTACTCTAATGAGGATAGTTGAAGTGACACCACAGGACCCAGAACCTGCTCGCTCTTCAAATAATCTGATGGATTAGAGAGCACATAGCACATGTATCGCTGATGACGCTGAGCAACAGTTTTGGCAATGTTTTTAAAATTGCCGATCACTTTCGCTATCTGTTTGAAGTACCGATGTTTAGCTTCACACCTCATACACCACATATGACGGAGTGGACCACATCTGTGTGCAGATTGTATATACACAATAATTACTTACATTTGCTGTAAACAGTATAGTGCATAATATGATTAGTGGTACTGAAGGCTTGTTGGGGTAATATGCTTCATGGGGGGGGGGGGATGAGACACTTATCTATTGTGTGCTTGTCTCCTTACCTTATCATCCACTGTGGTATGTGAATTATATAGTGCATCTTAGGTGTGATAGGGTGTTCTGGGTATAGCTCCTTGAAAGCTGTGTGATGTTGCAAGATCAGCTCTCGCAGGTAAGCAGCCAAAGCCCTTGTTGTTTTTGGAGCCATAATAATGTCAATGATGGAGAGAAGCAGAAGAAAGTTCAGCCAATGAGGGTCATCATCAGGAACTAGGTCTCCGACCAGGAGTGGTAGCATTCTGGCAAGGGTCCAACTCTCTGATGCTGTTTTCATTGTAAAATTGGACATGTACTTGTAAAAGCATAGTGAATGAAATGATCAAGGTATACAATTATTAATTTACCGCACTGTTTAATTCCATTAGCTGAAACGGAGGTACTAAACCCTGAGGGTATTGGTTTTGGATGGTCCGTAACATCTGATCCATATGGAAAACTGCTTATGCGTTCATTCAACATAGCTAGAGTGAAGTAATGCTCTCTGTGGACTAGAACTTCAAGAAGACACTTCATTCAAGCTGAAGAGCTCCCTCCAATACATCGTGCATGATATCAGGTGGAATGTCAGATGTCGTGTGGAAGTAGCGAAGGGAATTCAAAACAGACTCCCGCTTTAATCCATACACAGTAGCATAATGATCGTGTAAGCGTCCATTTAGCAAACTGATGTGATAACTGTGTTGTTAGATCTCGAGGTGTAAACTCTTCTGAAACAAACTGTATAAATTATTATTATTAGTGAACAAAAGCACAATTCCTAGTTACTGGTGTTACCTTTGTTTGCATGTCATCACCAATGGCTAAGCAATCACGGCATTTTCGAGTTGCTGAGTGTAGTTGCTTGTATCCACCCACCAGCTGTGCAGCAGGGTTATCAGCAGATACAACAGTCAAGGTCCCTTGAAGCTGCTTCCTTTCCCCTTCGACAACAAATGTCACACCTGAGTCTTGTAAGACGTACACATACGAAAGTTAGTATAATATTATTTATCATCCACAAACCATCCCACACAACAAAACACACACACATACATAACGAATGACTGGGGGGGGGAATGAGACAATAATTATTATTATCAAAGCATGTCACAGTTGGTACACCCCCACCCCCGTAACTGATTCACTTGCCAATACAATACAGGTGGAAACTTCGATGAGTACCAAATATCTCAGACGGTTTTAGTAGCTTACACTTTCTAACTTCTTGATATCCTCAACAAATGGACGGAGAACTTCGTCAACTCCATATACATTGATGTACTCAGTACGCACTACAGCAACAAGGTGGATGGCTGCAAGTTGTGATCTTAGCCTAGGCTCTAAATTACCAAGTGTATAATAGAAGAGCCCTATCGATTAAATAATGGAGGATAAGGGTGGCTCGAATTGAGATATTCATACCAGTATGTGTACCTAATTTATGAACTGTAGCAGCAGATCCCAATGGGTTACATACTTCCACATCATCGTAGTAAAGCATCACTTGCAAACCACACTCATGTACTGAAAATAATGGATGTCCGGAAACACATGTGGGTGTGTGATGACAGACGTATGGACTAAGTTCAGGCTCCACCCCCTGGCCCGAATTAAGTAGAGAACATACTGTACAAATGGTAGAGAAGACTGCCTGCTGATCGTCCGATTTGTCGTCTAACTCTTGCCTATACTTTCGATAAATGTGAGATCTCCACGAAGAGAACTTCTTAAAGTGTGCTTCACAACCAGAAATTCCAAACCTGACACTGAAGTTATACTCAAATGCATGCACGCTTCCAACATGTCTTAATACTCCTCCAAATGTAGGCGAGGCGAATTGGTGACATATCATAGCCTCGTCCCCAGGCCCTTCCCAGTTTTTCAATGTTGCACGCTGAAAAGCGAGAGGGCCTGGTATCAGAAGTCACGTGCGTGACATCACCCGTAGAGAGACCGTAGAGAGACCATAATTGCGAGTGGGCGAGCCAGTCCACGCGGTTTGTCTTGCCCACGCAAATTTGTAGCACGTATATAGACAGTTTGGCCTGTGTTAAGAGAACAACTGTTTACTTCTGTTGACTCCTTCGTGGATATAGATCTGAGGCAGATCGACTCGATCAGGGTACATACCGCTTCTACTCATACATGTACGTATATGCCCTATGTTCACCGCGGTCCACACTGATTTTCTGCCTTTTTCTGTTTCTACAGAGCCATCCAAAGGAACCCTTCACACAAGATCAGAGGCAAGTTCAACGTATCTCTTGTGGTGCGGTGCCATCAACGTACTGTCCCGGTAGTCTGAGTAGCTTAAACTGTTGAACGTAGCCGGAATGATCTTATTAGTCGAGCTTTCAGTTCAGTCTGTATGTGTGTATCATGTATATGCATGCTGTTCATGCCAATTCATACTTGAAATTTGATAAAAAAATAATTCTTGTGAGTTGTACATATAGTGCCACTGCATGACATTGTGTTTTATACTCGAATTCAGTACATGTACCATCTAATATTGCTAATACGCTTCTGTCAACACTGTCGAAGTTCTTGGGTACAAAATATTTAAATTACAGGGAACAATGGAGTCTGACGAGACTAGATGGCTGAAAAGGAACTATAGATCAGCTCCATCAGAGGGACCGTCTGCAAAGAAAGTGAAATACAGTGAAATATACACAGGGCTAGTTTCTTCCTTTCCAGCGAAGACGTTTAATCACAGCTCAGTGTCAGCTACTATCCAGAGCACATTTCCTAACACTACTAGTAAAATGCTCGGACATTCTAGAACAAAGCACATTCTCGGTCTAGAACACATTACAGAAGATGACACCATACCTAATCTGAAAGCAGAGATTGAGAGACTTCGCAGGCAAGTACAGGAGCTCCAGCAACGAGTCATTCAGTTGGAAGGTGAAATTCTCCATTTAAAGAGCACACAGTCCCCAACGTCACCTACACTCTCTCTAGAAATGAACAGCATTACCTCATCAAGACACTCAGCTTATCATGGGCCGGACACTCTTGATCACTTCAACAGTTTTTCCATGGATGGCATAATAAATGAGTTCAGACTCCACGCTCCTGAGCTTTGGAAACTCTTCACTGCCATTGCACATACTGAATTGTGTTCTGTAGGTGAGGAGGATACAACAAAGGTTGTTGTTTCATTGTGCACATTACTCAAGAGTAGATCAAAGAAAGTGTTAGGGCTACAGCTGCTAATTAGCTTCATGCTTATTGCGAGGGCAACAAGCAAGAGGGTAAGTAGGTGACTATCATACACTTGTATTATTTTATATATTTATTAAATCCATTGGTAGGCTATGACTGTTCTCAACCAAGCTGGAGTGTGTGTGTCCTACTCCACAGCATGGAGGTACCTTATTCAGTTAACCTCGGAGGCAATGTATGACAGAGCAATTTGGGCTGGAAAATGGTTATGGGTGTTTGATAATGTCAATTTTCAGCAACGGGTTCGGCACGAACGCCAAGGTAATCAAGCAACATAATATAAAATAATAAAGATTGATATCAATTGTTCAGATCATCACTCATCAATGATGAATCTTACATCAAGGCTAGCAGTACGCATCAAGTACCTTCCAGACTGGGAGTTTGACTGGGCAGACAAGAAGCCACAGAGGAGTAGGGAGTCCCTCAACATCTCTGATTTCTTGCCCACAGAGCAGGACTTTGGGGAGCTGAAAAAAAGAGCAGTGAATTATATTGCTGGTTTCTTGGTACAAGAGTACAAAAGTTTACAGCCATTGCACCGATTTGTCCCTGAGCGAGCCCCTATTCACCCACCTT
>OZ219952.1:0-166578 GCA_964291365.2 Stappiaceae bacterium | reverse complement strand
ATCAGTAAGACTCAGCTAAGATGGCACATCTTTAAGCTGAAAGAGCATAAAAGAGAGTGTGTGTAATGTACGTGGGTACGTGTGAATTATTGTGCATCAGAGCGAGTGATTGGACTGTATTGAGTATTAAGGACTAGCCTGCTGTTAAGATGACTCATCTTTCAACAGTAGGACTTAGCTATGATGGCACATCTTTAGCCTGAAAGAGCATAAGCGTTTGTGAGTAATGTGCGTGTGTACATTAGAAACTTCAGCTTGTTGTGTATCAGAGCGAGTGTACCGAGCATCTACTTCTAGCCTGCAGTTAAGATGGTACATTTTTCAATAGTAAGACTCAGCTAAGTTGGCACATTTTAAAGCTGAATGAGCATAAGAGTGTGTGATTACGTGCGTGCATGTCATAGTGAAATTTCAGATTGTTGTGTATCAGAGCGAGCGAATGGAATGTACATGTATCATGCAATAAGGACTAGTCTGCTATGAAGATGACACGTCTTTCAACAGTAAGACTCAGCTAAGATGGTACATCTTTAAGCTGAATGAGCATAAGCGTGTGTGAGTAATGTACCTGCATACGTGCGAAAGTTGAGCATGTTGTGTATCAGAGCAAGAGATTGGAATGTACCGAGCATTTATGACTAGCCCGCTGTAATGATGGCACATCTTTCAACGGTAGGATTCTGCTAATGTAGCACATCTTTAAGCTGAAAGAGCATGAGTATTTTATGTGCGTACATGTGAAATTCCAGCCCGTTGTGTATAAGAGTGAGCGATTGGAAAGTACATGTACTGAGCATTGAGGACTAGCCTGCTGTTAAAATGGCACATCTTTAAACAGATTCAGCTAAGATGGAAGCTTAATGAGCGTAAGTGTATGCGAGTAATGTACGTGTGTACATGTTAAATTTCAGCCTGTTGCGTATCAGAGCGAGTGATTGGAATGTACATGTACTTAGCATTTAGGAATATCCTGCTGTAGCCTCGTCCCCAGGCCCCTCCCTACGCGAAAGAAGGGCCTGGTACACACCAACTGTGCATGTGCAAGATTATCAGTAAAATTTCCGCAAAATTGTCCGTATTCTATAGCTTACCGTGTGACATCTTGACTTCTAGTTCAAACAAGCACCTGGTTAAGCGTCTTCGATGTCGCTTGCCTGTCAACCGCTCGAACGAAGTCTTTGCGCTCCCCTCGTGTTTGTTGGCTAAACGCAAGGAGATTGAGAAGATGATGTAATCGTAAATAGATAGTTTACTGAGAATTTTACGGGAATATACGATGTACCCAGATTTTGGATACAAACGGGCGCATGCGCAGTCGGTGTGTATTAGGCCCTTCTCCCGCGTAGGAAGGGGCCTGGGGACGAGGCTAATCCTGCTGTTAAGATGGCACATCTTTCAACAGTAAACCTCAACTAAGGCGGCTCATCTTTAAGCTGAATGAGTATAAGAGTGTGTGAGTAATGTACTTGCGTTCATGTAAAATTTCAGCTTGTTTAGTATTAGATCGAGCGAGTGGAATGTACATGTACCGAGCATTTAGGACTAACCTGCTGTTAAAAAGCCAAAATGTCACATCTTTAAGCTTGAAGAGCTTAAATGTGTGTGAATAATGTGCGTGTGTACATGTGAAACTTCAGCTTGTTGTGTATTAGAGCGAGCAATTATAATGTACCGAGCATTAATGACTAGCCTACTGTTAAGATGGCACATTTTTCAGCAGATGGCAGATCTAGAGTATAAGAGTGTGTAAGTAATGTTCGTGTGTACATGTAATACCGTAGTTCGGGAAAATTTTGCGTATATAAATTTTCACGTTTTAAAATTTCGTGTTAAAAATTTTTCGGACATCGCCTATTTGTCCGAAAAATTTTTAACACGAAATTTTAAAACGTGTTACTAGTCAGATCCGACGGCCCACAGTGAACGTGAACCAGCCGATCATGGAAGAGTTCGAAAGACCCTGCTGTATTCGAGGCTACCATGTTTATCAGGAAGTATGGACGGCAGCAGTTGGCTAGAGCGATCGCTTGCGATGGAATCGACAGCGACAAGGGTCCCTTGGGATTAGGCAGGCCATCCTTTGGCTTGAAGTAAGTCAGGGTCGACATGGCTGAACTCGAACTGCAGTACACGCTTTCTTTCAGACTAGACGGTGCACGCGTGCGTATGCGCGATATTTTCAGACCGTAAATATTTCGTTGCTTTAATTATTCGTTATAGTTAATATTTCGAGTGTTTAATTTTCGGACACCACTGCGCATCCGAAAATTTTTAACGCCGAATTTTTCCCGAACTACGGTACTTCAGCTTGTGTATCTGAGCGAGTGATTGGAATGTACCGAGCATCTATGACTAGCCTGCTCTCAAGATGGCACATATTGAAGCTGAAAGGGTGAGAGTGTTTGAGCAATATGCTCGTGTGCATGTGAAACTTCGCTTGTCGTGCATCCTAGTGAGCAGTTGAGATGTACATGTAGCAAACATTTAGGGGACTACTCAGGTGGTCTAAGGACTGGGACACCCATACCAGAGCATGATTTTAGCTGTAACTTCAGCCATCATATCTCTAGAACACTACATTATATGGACAAGAATATTTTACCAAAAGATAGCTCAACTCTTTCTCTAACCGAAACTAATTGATAGCCACACCCATTAATTAGTCTCCTCCTTATGACGTCATCCACAAAGGCTGTTTTATAGACAAAATCGAAAAAGGCGGCGGTGAAGATCGACCTTGACGACTATGTCTCTAGTCCTTAAATAAAGATTATATGCCTAACTACTAAATATCACGGGGGCAAGTTGATCTATCATCGTACTAAGCGGGAATGCCACAAAATGTAAGAATCCTAGGGTAACATGGGGGTTGTTTACCTGAATATCTTCCGTCCCGTACAGCAGTTCTTTCTGCCCCAGGGCAGTATGCCTTAAAATCGTTGTTACTTGCTTCGTATAACGGAGATATCTTCTCAGCTAAGCGTCTTCACCGCCGCCTCAGCTACCCTCTGCCTCTGTACAGCTACTCTATGGCAATGATCGTGGTCATGTGACTAAACGTATAGCGGTATATCGCGCGCACGTGATCCTGCTCTGGCGCGCGCGTACCCAGTCCTTAGACTACCTGAGTATCCTACAGATTAGTTAGCTATGGGAATTATTTGGAACACAGTTCTCTTTACCACAAATGTCTAACATTGATAAACGTCCATCTCATTGTAAAAAGACTTGGTATGTAGGTTGTTATGTGCATCAATTATTTTTTGTAATGCTATTTATTATAGAAGCAGTTTATGGCTACTATGAATGTTGTAGGTAGAGAGAGCTGACAAAGTGCTGAAGAGGAACAATGGCAGGAAGCATTCAAGTTTTAACCGTGATTGACTAAAATGCAACAACTGAGTGGATGTATCTACTCTCTTCATTATTATGCTATTAATACTTAAACTTGTTGTAATGCAAATTTATACACATGCGCTATATGATATGATTCAGAAGGTATAGAACTGACTGGAACGGGATCGTCGGACGGACGAAGGCGGTCCACGCTGTCCGATCGGACAGACGGATTATATAGAATGTGTCGCACAACGGACAATTGTGGATAAAACGGATAAATAGAGAGACTCATCACGTATCTGACAGCGGACTAAGTGAAAAGAAGTGGTCCCAATACGGGCGACAACGGTAGTCGTTATATTGGCTATACGAGATCGTTATGAAGTTCAAACATCATTCAATAACTAGGGAGTAGCCATAGCCAGCTGCTAATATAGTCAGCCAACTCGCTGGTTGATTTTCCTAGGTTTTGGGCTGAATGTCTTCAGCCTACAGCGCATGCGCTGTTCGGTAGTGATCGTCGATGGACAACTAACCGTTGACGATCTATACCAAATTGCGCATGCGCCTTTGGCTTTCATATCCATTTTCGCTCGCTTTGGCGATCTGTCATAGAGAATTATGGTTTATCTTAAGGAGTTAATGTTGTTCGCTTAATGTGAACCTTTATGGGGAGGGGATTCGTTAGCCTATTTGGGAGTAGCCATAGCACTCCTATTTTGAAGTTCAAACAACGTTAAAAATCTACGGAGTGGCCATAGACCGTTGCTGAAATAGTCAGCCAACTCGATGGTTGATTCTCCTGGCCTTTTGGACTAAATGTCTTCAGTCTACAGCGCATGCGCCGTTCTGTAGGTATCGTCGATGGACAAGCAAACATAGACGACCTATAGCGAACTGCGTGAGCGCTTGTGGTTCTCATATCCATGTTCGCTCGCTTTGGCGATCAATCATCGAGAATTATGGTTGTATCTTGGACAGGTAAGGTCAGTCGCTCAATGTAAGCCATTTGGGGGGGGGGGGGGGGGAAGGGCAGTTTGTTAGCCCTATTTAGTGATCTAACGTTATGGTTATTCTATGAAGCTCAAACAACATTCAAAATTTAGGGAACGGCCACAGCCCGTTGCACCTCTGTTAATATAGTTAGCTAACTCACTGATTGATTTCCCTGATCTTTGAAGTAAGTATCTTCAGTCTACAGCGCATGCGCTGATCTGTAGTTATCGTCCATGGTGGCTCCTATGTCCATTTTCGCTCGCTTTGGCGATCTATCATAGAGAAATTATGGTTGTATCTTGGAGAGGTAAGGTCAGTCGCTCATTGTGAGCCCTTTTGTGGGGGGGGGGGGGGTGGAAGGGTTCTTTTCCAGTTGTAGCATGCACATTGCTTGGATGTGATGTTGTAATCCCAGATGCAATTCTAATCGATTCATTCGTAGATTACGTCAGCTCCTACGAAGGTTCTGTGTTTCGTGAAGCTCTGCAAGTGTCAAAGGGTTCAGAAGCCACCTTCACACCGGTATTAGGGGAGTCTGTACTAAATATATTATCTACTATGGGTTGTCGTGAGATGCCTACACCTGGCAATATTCAACAGTTAATCCTTCAGGTAGCACGGTATGAGCTTGTACGCAAACCATTAGGGGCACTACTTTCTCTTTATCGTGGAGTGCCTACCGAATACCACCCTTTCATCAGTGGACTTTCAGTTGGTGACTTGCATGGTTTGTACAGGGCTCTTAATGCCACCCCAGGGTCGGTTATGAGCATGATTAAGGAATCAAAGGAGATGATCTCGAGCCAGGCGCAAGGGTGCTTGGATACCTTAGAACCTTCATAGGAAACTTAAACCACCAAGACTTGCATAACTTTCTACGGTTTGTAACTTGGTAGCTCTGTAGACATTGATAAGAAGATATCTGTGACTTTATACAGTCTCTCTGGTCTGGCACGAAGGCCAATAAGTTATACATGTAGCTGTACACTTGAGCTGTCTGTGACATACCTTACCTATCCTGACTTTGCTGAGGAGTTTCTGACTGTTCTGAGGAGCAAAGTTGCTTGGCCAATGGAAGCTGTGTAATAATTAACTTGCTTAGCCCAAAGCACAACATTGTAACATAATTATTATAGATCTAGTTAGTGCAACAACTTTATCCACCTTGAGTATATAACAGTTAATAGTGAATGTTGTGCATTGTGTTGTTTTCTATGCTGCACAGATTTGATACAATGCAGCTTATAGCTTGTACACATCACACAATTATTATTATGCGTGGCAATTACGATGTGCACCTCACAAACATTAAATTTTACTTTGCATGGTGACAGATCTAGACAAACGGACAACACAAAATGTGATGTTTAACAATTACCAGTAAATGTCAACAGCAATAATTAAAACTTTGGTTTGAATGGGTGGGTGTATTGTTATTGGGGGGGGGGGGGGGGGGGGATGAAGTGCATGCATGGGTATTATTATTTTAGTGTGTTCCCAGTTTACCCACTGTTCCCAGTGTGCCTACTGTTCCAGTGTGCTTGCTGTTCCAGTGTGCCAACTGTTCCCAGTATTCCTGCAATTCCCAGTGTGCTTGCTGTTTCCAGTGTGCCTACTGTTCCCAGAGTGTCTGCTGTTCCCCATAGTCCTAGTGTGTTCCCAGTTTGCCTGCTATTTTCAGTGAGCCTGCTGTTCCCAGTGTGCCTGCTGTTCCTAGTTCCCTATGTTCCTATTATGTTCCCAGTTAGCCTGCTGTTCCCAGTGTGCCTGCTGTTCCTAGAGTGTCTGCTGTTCCCTATGTTCCTAGTGTGTTCCCTGTTTGCCTGCTATTTTCAGTGAGCCTGCTGTTCCCAGTGTGCCTGCTGTTCCTAGTTCCCTATGCTGTTACAGTGTTCCTGCTTTTACAGTGTTCCTGCTGTTCCTAGTTCCCTATGTTCCTAGTGTGTTCCCAGTTTGCCTGCTGTTCCCAGTGCGCCTACTGTTCCAGTGTGCTTGCTGTTCCACTGTGCCAACTGTTCCCAGTGTGCCTGCTATTCCCAGTGTGCTTGCTGTTTCCAGAGTGCCTACTGTTCCGAGAGTGTCTGCTGTTCCCCATAGTCCTAGTGTGTTCCCAGTTTGCCTGCTATTTTCAGTGAGCCGGCTGTTCCCAGTGTTCCTGCTGTTCGTAGTTTCCTATGTTCTTAGTGTGTTCCCCGTTTGTCTGCTGTTCCCAGTGTGCGCGCTCTTCCTAGTTCCCAGTATTCCTAGTGTGTTCCCAGTTTACTCACTCTTCCCAGTGTGTCTGCTGTTCCATGAGTGCCTGCTATTCCCAGTGTGCCTGCTGTTACCAATGTGCCTGCTGTTCCCGGAGTGCCAACTGTTCCCACTGTGCCAACTTTTCCCAGTGTGCCTGTTATTCCCAGTGTGCTTGCTGTTCCCAGTGTGCCTACTGTTCGTAGAGTGTCTGCTGTTCCCTATGTTCCTAGTGTGTTCCCAGTTTGACTGGTATTTTCAGTGAGACTGCTGTTCTAGTTCTCTATGTTCCTAGTTTGTTCCCAGTTTGCCTACTGTTCCCAGTGTGCCTACTGTTCCCAGTGTGCCTGCTGTTATTAGAGTGTCTGCTGTTCCCTATGTTCCTAGTGTGTTCCCAGTTTGCCTGCTATTTTTTAGTGAGCCTGCTGTTCCCAGTGTGCCTGCTGTTCCTAGTTCCGTATGTTCCTATTATGTTCCCAGTGTGCCTGCTGTTCCTTGAGTGTCTGCTGTTCCCTATGTTCCTAGTGTGTTCCCAGTTTGCCTGCTATTTTTAGTGTGCCTGCTGTTTCTAGTTCCCTTTGTTCCTAGTATGATCCCAGTTTTCCTCCTGTTCCCAGTGTGCCTGCTGTTACAGTGTTCCTGCTGTTCCTAGTCCCCTTTGTTCCTAGTATGATCCCAGTTTTCCTCCTGTTCCCAGTGTGCCTGCTGTTACAGTGTTCCTGCTGTTCCTAGTCCCTATGTTTCTAGTGTGTTCCCAGTTTACCTGCTGTTCCCAGTGTGCCTGCTGTTCCAGTGTGCCTGCTATTTCCAGTGTGCCAGCTGTTCCCAATGTGCCTGCTGTTCCCAGTGTGCCTACTGTTCCCAGTGTGCCTGCTGTTCCTAGAGTGTCTGCTGTTTCCTATGTTCCTAGTGTGTTCCCAGTTTGCCTGCTATTTTTTAGTGAGCCTGCTGTTCCCAGTGTGCCTGCTGTTCCTAGTTCCCTATGTTCCTAGTATGTTCCCAGTGTACCTGCTGTTACAGTGTTCCTGCTGTTCCTAGTTCCCTATGTTCCTAGTGTGTTCCCAG
This sequence comes from Stappiaceae bacterium, assembly GCA_964291365.2. Classification (GTDB taxonomy): domain Bacteria; phylum Pseudomonadota; class Alphaproteobacteria; order Rhizobiales; family Stappiaceae; genus JBDWFY01. Next base: position 158,946 of record OZ219952.1, on the reverse strand, counting down.
TTTGTCTGCTGTTCCCAGTGTGCCTACTGTTCCAGTGTGCTTGCTGTTCCAGTGTGCCAACTGTTCCCAGTGTGCCTGTTATTCCCAGTGTCCTTGCTGTTTCCAGTGTACTTACTGTTCCCTATGTTCCTAGTGTGTTCCCTGTTTGCCTGCTATTTTCAGTGAGCTTGCTGTTCCCAGTGTGCCTGCTGTTCCTAGTTCCATATGTTCATAGTTTGTGTGCTGTTCCCAGTGTGCCCGCTGTTTCTAGTTCCCAATGTTCTTATTGTGTTCCCAGTTTACCTGCTGTTCCCAGTGTGTCTGCTGTTCTATGTGTGCCTGCTGTTCCTAGTGTGCCTGATGTTACCAATGTGCCTGCTGTTCCTGGAGTGCCAACTGTTCCCACTGAGCCAACTTTTCCCAGTGTGCCTGCTGTTCCTAGTTTCCTATATTCCTAGTGTTTTCCTGCTGTTCCCAGTGTGCCTGCTGTTCCAGTGTGCCTGATGTTCCCAGTGTGCCTGCTGTTCCAGTGTGCCTGCTGTTCCCAATGTGCCTGCTGTTACCAATGTGCCTGCTGTTCCCGGAGTGCCAACTGTTCCCACTGTGCCAACTTTTACTAGTGTGCCTGTTATTCCCAGTGTGCTTTCTGTTACCAATGTGCCTACTGTTCGTAGATTGTCTGCTGTTCCCTATGTTCCTAGTGTATTCCCATTTTGCCTATTTTTAGTGAGCCTGCTGTTCCTAGTTCCCTATGTTCCTAATATGTTCCCAGTGTGCCTGCTGTTCCTTGAGTGTCTGCTGTTCCCTATGTTCCTAGTGTGTTCCCAGTTTGCCTGCTATTTTTAGTGTGCCTGCTGTTTCTAGTTCCCTTTGTTCCTAGTATGATCCCAGTTTTCCTCCTGTTCCCAGTGTGCCTGCTGTTACAGTGTTCCTGCTGTTCCTAGTCCCCTTTGTTCCTAGTATGATCCCAGTTTTCCTCCTGTTCCCAGTGTGCCTGCTGTTACAGTGTACCTGCTGTTCCTAGTCCCTATGTTTCTAGTGTGTTCCCAGTTTACCTGCTGTTCCCAGTGTGCCTGCTGTTCCTGTGTGCCTGCTATTCCCAGTGTGCCAGCTGTTCCCAATGTGCCTGCTGTTCCCAGTGTGCCTGCTGTTCCAGGTGTGCCTGCTGTTCCTAGAGTGTCAGCTGTTCCCTATGGTCCTAGTGTGTTCCCAATCTGCCTGCTATTTTCAGTTAGCCTGCTATTTCCAGTGTGCCTGCTGTTCCTAGTTCTCTATGTTCCTAGCGTGTTCTGTTTGCCTGCTGTTCCCATTATGCCTGCTGTTCCTAGTTTTCTATGTTCCTAGTGTGTTCTCAGTGTGCCTGCTGTTCCTAATCCCCTTTGTTCCTACTGTTCCCAGTGTGTGTGCTGTTCCAGTGTGCCTGCAGTTCCCAGTGTGTCTGCTGTTCCCAATGTGCCTGCTGTTCCCAGTGTGCCTACTGTTCCTAGAGTGTCTGCTGTTCCCTATGTTCCTAGTGTGTTTCTAATCAACCTGCTATTTCAGTGAGCCTGTTGTTTCCAGTGCGCCTGCTGTTCCCAGTTCTCTATGTTCCTAGCGTGTTCTCAGTTTGCCTGCTGTTCCCATTATGACTGCTGTTACTAGTTTCCTATGTTCCTAGCCAGTGTGTTCCCAGTGTGCCTGCTGTTCCTAATTCCCTTTGTTCCTAATTTGCCTGCTGTTCCCAAGGTGTCTGCTGTTCCAGTGTGCCTGCTGTTCTCAGTGTGTCTGCTGTTCCCAATTTACCTACTGTTCTCAGTGTGGCTGCTGTTCCTAGAATGTCTGCTGTTCCCTGTTTTTAGTTCAAAGTGTGCCTGCTGTTCCTGCTGTTCATAGAGTGTCTGCTGTTATCAGTTTCTAGTTTACAGTGTGCCTAATATTTCAAAATTATGTGGCTGCTGTTCCCAGACTGCCAACTGTTCCCACTGTGCCTACTCTTCCTAGAATGTCCGCTGTTCCCTATGTTCCTAGTGTGTTCCCAGTTTGCCTGCTCGAGCTCTTTTCAGTGATCCTGCTGTTCCCAGTGTGCCTGCTGTTCTTTGTTTCCTATGTTCCTAGTGTGTTCCCAGTTTGCCTGCTCAAGTTCTTTTCAGTGATCCTGCTGTTCCCAGTGTGCCTGCTGTTCTTAGTTTCCTATGTTCCTAGTGTGTTCTCAGTTTGCCTGCTATTCCCAGTGTGCCTGCTGTTCCAGTGTGCTTGCTGTTCCCAGTGAGCCTACTATTCCCAGTGTGTCTGCTGTTCCTATTTCCTATGTTGTTCCCAGTTTGCTTGCTGTTCCCAGTGTGCCTGGTGTTCCCAGTGCACCTGCTGTTCCCAATTTGTCTGCCTTTCCCGGAGTGCCAACTGTTCACACTGTGCCAACAGTTCCCAGTGTGCCTCCTATTTCCAGTGTGCTTGCTGTTCCCAGTGTGCCTACTGTTCCTAGAGTGTCTACTGTTCCCTATATTCCTAGTGTGTTCCCAGTTTTCCTGCAGTTCCCAGTTTACCTGCTGTTCCCAGTGTGCCTACTGTTCCAGTGTGCCCGCTGTTCCCAGTGAGCCTGCTGTTCCCAATGTGCCTGCTGTTCCCAGAGCGCCAACTGTTCTCACTGTGCCAACTGTTCCCAGTGTGCCTGCTATTCCCAGTGTGCTTGCTGTTCCCAGTGTTCCTACCGTTCCTAAAGTGTCTGCTCTTCCCTATGTTCCTAGTGTGCTCCCAGTTTGCCTGCTATTTTTAGTGAGCCTGCTGTTCCCAGTGTGCCTGCTGTTTCTAGTTTCCTATGTTCCCAGTGTGTTCCCAATTTGTCTGCTGTTCCCAGTGTGCCTGCTATTCCTAGTTCCCTATGTTCCTAGTGTGCTCCCTGTTTACCTGCTGTTCTCAGTGTGCCTGCTGTTCCAGTGTGCCCGCTGTTCCCAGTGTGCCTGCTGTTCCCAATGTGCCTGCTGTTCCCAGAGTGCCAACTGTTCTCACTGTTCCAACATTTCCCAGTATGAATGCTATTCCCAGTGTGCTTGCTGTTCCAAGTGTGCCTACTGTTTCTAGAGTGTCTGCTATTCCCTATGTTCCTAGTGTATCCCCAGTTTGCGTGCTATTTTCAGTGAGCCTGCTGTTCCCAGCATGCCTGCTGTTCCTAGTTCTCTATGTTCCTAGTGTGTTCCCAGTTTGCCTGCTGTTCCCAGTGTGCCTGCTGTTCCATGTGTGCCTGCTGTTCCCAATATTATGATTTATCTGATGACAACTAGCTATGATCAGAGAATGGGCACTGTTTGTGACTAAGCCCAATGCTATTTAGAGGCTAGCTTTGTTTCTATCTTATATTAATACCCAGCATGCATGTGCAAGGGGTAAGGTGGTTGAACTTGTCATGTGTTGTCATCCATATGAAAGTCACCAAATCTCGAGTGATAGCGAGTAGACAATGCTGTTGAGAGGTTGGAAAAAAAAACAATTACTCTCTTCTAAGTGCCTAACAAGTGTGTACCAGGAATGGTACAAATCGTGCATTTGATCTGACGTGCCTATCAAGCACACCTAGTACCTACATGTATGCCATGTCTGCTGCAATGCTGTTTCAACTGCTTGTGTGACCTCAAACTAGGTAATGGTCACTGATGTTATGAACTGATCTATTGATCAGCTACCATAAACAATTCATAGCTATGTGTGAGTGGGGTATGTGTTCTGGAGAGCTCTAGTATAATGTCATATTAATCGTTCATATGCGCAGCCTATTTTCTGTGGAGCTTATGATAAGATTATTATTATAAACATGTGATATACATGTATCAAACGCATATATGATGTGAGTGAATACTTGGCTGAGTCCAGAAGGATTCGTGCAGAACAAGATAGGGCATATGCGGAATCTTTGGCCGCAGACCAGGCAAAAGAAAAGGCAAAGGTATATGCGTATATACTCGTGTATGCATATAATATAGTTCAAGAGCTCATAAAAACTAAGAAAAGAGGAAGAGCATGTAACTTGAACTGGGCAAAATTTTTGAAATGTACTAAAAATAGAACATCCAGTCAAGAGTAAACTAAAAATTTGTAAATCTAAGTGTAAAAATCTCTTCATGGCATGTTCAAAGCTCATTGGTTGATGCTAGTGCTTGGACATTGCACTCAGTGTGGTTTTGCACATGATCAGATATTCTATTTTTAGTATCAGTCAAAAATTCTGCCCTGTACACTAATGTCTATGGGAGTTACATGCTCTTTCTCTCCTTGCATTAGTTCTTATGCGCTGTCCAGTTCGTCATAAACTATGCTGGTGAGTGTACAGAGAGAGAGAGAGAGAGAGAGAGAGAGAGAGAGAAAAGAGAGAGAGAGAGAGAAAGAAAGAGAGAGAGAGAGAGAGAGAGAGAGAGAGAGAGAGAGAGAGAGAGAGAAAGAAAGAGAGAGAGGGAGAGAGAGAGAGAGAGAGAGGAAGAAAGAGAGAGAGAGAGAGAGAGAGAGAGAGCGAGCTGGGAAGAGAGAGAGAGAGAGAATGAAAATTTGGCAGTTTAAGTGCATGTATACCACAACACTGCATTACACTTGAGCTGCAATTGTATACAATAGTTCTATTTCACAACTTACCAGACTCCAACGCCATGCTGCTACCAGGGAGAGTACCTGGTTACAAGAGCTCAGATGTGAAGCTCCTCCCATCCAGCACCACCAAACACTCCATCTGGGAGCTCTACCTTCAAGCAGCAGCAAACAGTTCGATGAGGGTGCTGGCATACCCAACCTTCACCCAGCTCTGGCGGCAACTACTCCCCCACATCCTAGTGATGAAGCCAATGAGTGATCTGTGTTGGGTATGCCAGCAAAATAGTACTGCCATCATGCGCTCTGCAAATCGCCCTGAAGAGGAGAAGTCAACTGTAAGTACATACATACATGTATGCATAATGTCACACTAATGTAACTGTATAGTGTGGCTATGGGTGGGCATTAATTAAGTACATAATAATGCACTGTACATAAACATCATGCAGACTATCCGACAAGCTGAGCTCCATCTCCTTGACGTGACGACAGAGAGGTCGGTGTATCAAGGAGCACTGGAAAAGGCCAAGTTGTCAGTGGTGCCCTATTTCACCATCGACGGCACCTTCTCCCCACCACCATCAGCATCCCAGCGACCAGCCAACAAGACACCCATCTCTGCCCACTACAGTTTCGACATGGCGCAGCAGGTGTTCTACCCCAACGACCCCCTCCAGCCCGGCCCAATGTACTTTCTAACACCACGAAAGTGTGCGATTTTTGGAGTGTGCTGTGAGGCCATTCCCCGACAAATCAATTACCTCATTGATGAAGCTGTCGATATGGGGAAGGGCTCCAACGCCATCGTCAGCATGCTCCACCACTTCTTCGTACACCATGGGCTGGGTGAGGAGACGGTACACCTGCACGCCGACAACTGTGGTGGGCAGAACAAGAACGCAACCATGGTGCAGTATCTCCTTTGGCGTGTTATGACCGGTCAACACAAGCACATCACGCTCTCGTTCATGATTCCCGGCCATACGAAGTTTAGCCCCGACTGGTGCTTCGGACTCCTCAAGAAGAAGTACAGGAGGACGAAAGTCGGTGGTCTAACGGACTTGGTCGGGGTCGTGAATGAGTCGGCATCGGTCAACACAGCTCAACCAACAGGACTGGAGGATGGGAGTGTTCTGGTGACCACGTACGACTGGCAGGAGTACTTCAAGACCTTCTGCACCAAAGACAACGGGATCAAGAAGCTCCACCACCTTCGGTTTGACTCAGCACATCCAGTCTACATCTTTGTGAAGGAGAGAGCTGAGTCAACCGAAGTGAAGAGGTCGATCTTGAAGGTCAAGTCGTGGTCACCAGTGGCAGATCAACTACCTCCAGTCCTACCTCCACCAGGTCTCTCCAACCAGCGGCAGTGGTACTTGTTCCACAAGATCCGTGAGTTCTGCCCGGAGAACTTGAAGGACATCACGTGCCCTCGGCCAGCTGCTCCACCAGAGGATTCGTCACCTTCGCGGTCACCATCTGCAACACCACCACCAAGTTGAAGCCCCTCATCCACTCCTCTTCTCACCACCACCACCGCTGGGGCCACCTCCACAACTACCAACACTGCTACGGATGAGCCTCCAGCCAAACGATCACGGCTCTGTGGAGCATGTCGGCAACCAGGGTACAATGCTCGAACATGCCCTAATAAATAATTATTTTTTATGCTTATTACATGTTCATAGTTCTCTCTCTCTATCTCTTTCTCTCCCTCTCTTTCTCTTTTCTCTCTCTCTCTCTCTCCACATTATTTATATCATCACACTACACCTTGTTTTTGTTGTTGCTGTTGTTGCTGCTGCCGTTAATAGCAGATGACCAGGCTCGTCCCAGGCCCTTTGGCCAGGGTAACAAAAAGAATCTGAACAAGAGAGATCATACTAAGCCGCGCTTGTACTGAATGTGCTCTAAACATAGCGCATGGTCGCTTAGCTATAGCCTTGAGTATAGATCTAGTATGCCAACAGCTATACAACTATCCCCATGCTTACCAAAACATAAACAAAAAGCTTCATAGCTAGAAACGATCCCCATAGCCAGCATCATTTTTATCTCCCTTCATAGATGCCGGCCAGAACGCTAGACTTCACACTGAAAGACAACCCCGCCCCGGCCCAGGACAAGTACACGTAGCCTAACACGAACGAAGGTTAAATAGAACCTACGCAGCGTACCTTTCTTAGTGTTCTTGCCTATTCTTCTTCTCCGCCTCAGCTGTCTTTCCCGGCAAATCCATTAAGCCGGTTAACCACGCGGTGTGACACGGAGCGTATACGGAAACATTGAACGTTGAGCTATGTACGTACAAAACGCTCCGTTTCTCGAAAAATTGTAAACTGAGACACGGGTGACCCGTGTACGATTTTTAGGCCATAACACGGCCTAGGAACCTTTTTAGAACCTGATTCTTTGACCGTTGACCTCTACAGTAAATTCTGCGTCGATCCATACCAAAAACGCGAATTTCGTAAAAAAATTGCAAATGGTAGATTTTCTCATAGCGGGTCACATAATTATAGTAAGATAAGGAAGAGAGTATCGAACACGCTATATTGTCCGTGTATTATGTGTTCAGAAAGTCACACGCCAGGAATTCAAACATTGACCAATGAGCGTGCTCGATTCAAATAACGAATTATGGGCGTGACCTCTAGTGCAAACTAATGCGAGTGCAATAGTGGCTGAAACGCGAGCAGATCGCGATACAAAACGAACGTTCATGAAGAATCTAGCATAAAACTCACGAAAAACGCCTCTGTTCATCGCAGTCCTGAGAAAAATCGAGTGTGTAGCAACTTGGCTTAGTCATGTGCGCAAGGCTGGAAGTCACGTTACTCTCCGAAGACATATTACACGGACCATATAGAGCGTTCGATACTCTCATGTCTTATTACATACTCTTGTTATAACGTATCGCACATCTTTCGTTGATATGCTAAATTGCTCTCTATTTAGAGCAAGAAGAGGAGAACTGAAGAAGTGAGTCTGTGATGGAGAGTATGTACCACACAAATTCAAATGTCTGATTCAGTAACTTTCCTACAGTATTCATTCATTGTCCTATTAGTAGTTAACCCATCCCAGAAAGACTGAGAGTGGTACCTTCAAGTTTCTCACTGTACACAGTGGAATGCCTCTATATTGTATAGTCTGTAATAAGGACACCTCGTTTAATTGGGTCATTATGATGGCCAAAAATGAGTACAGGTTCTGTAATCCAGACACCTTAAATGGTTGCAACGGTGTCCAGACTAGAGGGGTTCCACTATGACAGGAATTGAAATTCTCTTTTGCCAAATCATGTGTCGATTTTTGTTGCAGCTGCAAGTAAGGATCAAAGAGAAGTGGAATCAACACATTCCCAGTGTCCCTGTGGTAGGAAATTCAGTATGAGATTTCCAAATTCTACCAAGATTGAGTGTACCATTGATAAGGCTACTCCTAAGTTACATGTACTACAATTAGTGTTAAGTGTGGGCTAACCTTTTTTTATCGTGATGCCATAATTGTGTAAACAGGTCTTGTATGTGATTGCGTTCACAGGAAAATGACTCCATGTGGACTGATTTACGCGGTCTACCGTATTGATGAAAGAAGCGGGCGCTACACTGCCTGGAGACGGCGTACCTGTAACACGGACTCTGTCAGTATTCCGTGTGAGATACGCACGGTGCATGCGGACTCCGTTGCTTGCACTATGCTTGCACGGTTACAACATTCGGTATCCGTCCTCTCGGCTTGCGCTACACGGACACAGTATAGAGCCGCGCACGAGACTCCACCCAATACGCCCTGAATATTGAATCGCGAATACATATACGCGTACGCGAATTGAAAGCGATCGCGCGCGCTGCGCCGCGCAGATAGCTCTAATAGAAGAGGTGTGGTTACAATAATTAAAGTTCAGATCAGGGCGTCAGCAATACAGACTCATTGCTCAGCGATCAAAATATTCTGTGAGCATTGCTCTTGGCGTGTGAGCAAATCCATGTTTAGTCGCCACCGCGTGATACCTTCTACAACAAGAAATGGCAAGAAAGGTCGAGAGAACAAGCGATGAGCAGTTCTATAGTCAGAATTCGGACTTCACAGCCCAGGCTCGACCACGATCCATTGCACAGCTTGCCTTTTGAAAGATGCAGGTATGATCCTAAAAACTCTTTATTGATATGTGAATTATGAAATAGCTCATTGAGTGCCAAAATTATGAACCATAGCATGCACACACGCGAGTGTACTCACACACACACACACACACACACACACACACACACACACACACGCACATCAGATCGGTTAGTGAGTCTGACAGTTCGGAGTGATGAGATCATGATGATGTCAAGTCAAGATTTTGTAGACCATTAGGTATACACTCACTAGAGCTAAATGCATGTATCAGCATGCCATGCATACACCGAGGCTACGCATGCATGTGTATTTAGCCAGTGTTTGTATCTCTTTATAGAAAGACTACCCCAAACTGTGGATACTGACTTCCATTTCAGTGGCCAGCGCCGTCATAGTTGGCGTCCACACCTACGACTGATTATAAGTTAAGTGATGCATGTATATACATTGTGAACAATAGAAGCTTTAAGCTTTATATGTGTAGGCTTGGTTGTTAATTCCTGTAACTTACATGTAAATGCAAACAACCCTGATGACACTGTGTACATTATTGTATTGCACCTGGTAGGCTATAGCTAACACCAAGGTTTAATTATTAAGCTGATAAGCTTTATCTATGAATTAAGTCCTGCCACATGTGAATAGAGTGTCCTATACCATTTCTACTACTTTCCCATGCCCAATGACTCACTTGTCCATAATGTGTGTGTGTATGTACATGTGAAACTTCGGCTTGTTGTGTGCTAGAGTGAGCAATTCAAATGTACCGAGCATTTAGGACTAGCCTGCTGTTAAGATGGCACGTCTTTCAACAGTAAGACTCAGCCAAGATGGCACATCTTTAAGCTGAATGAGCATAAGAGTGTGTGAGTAATGTGCGTGTGTACATGTGTGAAACTTCAGCTTGTTGTGTATCAGAGCGAGCGATTGGAATGTACCGAGCATTTAGGACTAGCCTGCTGTTAAGATGGCACATCTTTCAACAGTAAGACTCAGCTAAGATGGCACATCTTTAAGCTGAATGAGCATAAGAGTGTGTGAGTAATGTGCGTGTGTACATGTGTGAAACTTCAGCTTGTTGTGTATCAGAGCGAGCGATTGGAATGTACCGAGCATTTAGGACTAGCCTGCTGTTAAGATGGCACATCTTTCAACAGTAAGACTCAGCAAAGATGGCACATCTTTAAGCTGAAAGGGCATAAGAGTGTGTGAGTAATGTGCGTGCATACATGTGAAACTTCAGCTTGTTGTGTATCAGAGTGAGCGATTGGAATGTACCGAGCATTTAGGTCTAGCCTGCTGTTAAGATGGCACATCTTTCAACAGTAAGACTCAGTTAAGATGGCACATCTTTAAGCTGAATGAGCATAAGAGTGTGTGAGTAATGTACGTGCGTACATGTGAAACTTCAGCTTGTTGTGTATTAGAGCGAGCGATTGGAATGTACCGAGCATTTAGGACTAGCCTGCTGTTAAGATGGCACACCTTTCAACAGTAAGACTCAGCTAAGATGGCACATCTTTAAGCTGAATGAGCATAAGAGTGTGTGAGTAATGTACGTGCGTACATGTGAAACTTCAGCTGGTTGTGTATCAGAGCGAGCAATTGGAATGTACAGAGCATTTAGGACTAGCCTGCTGTTAAGATGGCACATCTTTCAACAGTAAGACTCAGCTAAGATGGCACATCTTTAAGCTGAATGAGCATAAGAGTGTGTGAGTAATGTACGTGGAATGTACCGAGCATTTAGGACTAGCCTGCTGTTAAGATGGCACATCTTTCAACAGTAAGACTCGGCTAAGATGGCACATCTTTAAGCTGAAAGGGCATACATGTAAGAGTGTGTGAGTAACGTGCGTGCATATCAGAGCGAGCGATTGGAATGTACCGAGCATTTAGGACTAGCCTGCTGTTAAGATGGCACATCTTTCAACAGTAAGACTCAGCTAAGATGGCACATCTTTAAGCTGAATGAGCATAAGAGTGTGTGAGTAATGTACGTGGAATGTACTGAGCATTTAGGACTAGTCTGCTGTTAAGATGGCACATCTTTCAACAGTAAGACTCAGCTAAGATGGCACATCTTTAAGCTGAATGAGCATAAGAGTGTGTGAGTAATGTACATGGAATGTACCGAGCATTTAGGACTAGCCTGCTGTTAAGATGGCACATCTTTCAACAGTAAGACTCAGCTAAGATGGCACATCTTTAAGCTGAATGAGCATAAGAGTGTGTGAGTAATGTACGTGGAATGTACCGAGCATTTAGGACTAGCCTGCTGTTAAGATGGCACATCTTTCAACAGTAAGACTCAGCTAAGATGGCACATCTTTAAGCTGAATGAGCATAAGAGTGTGTGAGTAATGTACGTGCATACACGTGAAACTTCAGCTTGTTGTGTATCGGAGCGAGCGATTGGAATGTACCAAGTATTTAGAACTAGCCTGCTGTTAAGATGGCACATCTTTAAGCTGAAAGGGTATGAGAGTGTGTGAGCAATAGGCTCGTGTACATGTGAAACTTCACTTATTGTGCGTCAGAGTGAGCAATTGAGATGTACATGTACCAAGCATTTAGGTGACTATCCTACAGTTTAGTGGGCACTATGGGGAAATATTTGGAACACAGTCCTCTGTACCGCAAGTATCTAACATTGATGAATGTCCATCTCATTGTATAAAGACTTGGTATGTAGGTTGTTATATGCATCAATTATTATTTGTAATACTATTTATTATAGAGGCAGTTCATGGCTACTATGAATGTCGTTGGAGGTAGAGAGCGCTGAAAAAGTGCTGAAGAGGAAAAGAAAAAGCAGGAAGCATTCAAGTTTTAGCTGTGATTGACTAACTACACCAACTGAGTGGATGTATCTACTCTCTTTTTCAATTATTATTATTATGCTATTAATAATTATTATCATTATTGTAATTTTAATGCAAATTTATACGCATGCGCTATATGATATGATTCGGACGGGATAGAACTGACTGGAACGGGATCGTCAGACGGAGTTGATACGTACAAGTAGACGGAGGCGGTCCATGCGTTCCGATCGGACCGACGGATCATTGAGACGGAGTCACACGACGGACAATACTGGATAAAACGGAGTATCTAGACGGACTCAGCACGGATCTGATAGCGGACTCAGTGAAATAGTCCGTAAAAAGTGGTCCCAATACGGGCGACAACGGTACTCGTTATCCTGGACATCGGAGATTCCGTTCCAAGCTCGTCTATACGCGAACGCGGACCTCGTTCTCCCTGTATACGTGCACAGTTCACGCGGCTACGTTTTCCTGTGTTAGCATTTGGAAGCCGTGGAAAGCCATTTAATCTCTGCAGTATTATGTCTAGGCAACTAATTCCCCGTGGTGGTACCTTTTCAGGAGATGATCCACTTGCATTGGTTGTAGAAGAATCAGAAGATGCTCCTGATCCCTGTGACTATCTTGATGCACCCACGGTATATGTTCAACAGCTTGAGTGTTCATGACTCAGCTATCTCACTGATTGATTTCCCTCATCTTTGGGCTGAACATTTTCAGTCTACAGTGCATGCGCTGTTCTGCAAGGATCGTCGATGGACAACTAACCTTTGACAACGAACTGCGTGTGCGCCTTTGGATCATATATCCATTTTAGCTCGCTTTGGCAATCTATCATCGAAAATTAATGTTGTATCTTAGAAAGATAAGGCCAGTCGCTCCTTTTTTTGTGGGATAAGGTCAGTCGCTCAATTTGAGCCCTTTTTTGGGGGGGGGGGGGGGGGGGGGGGGGGGGGGGGGGGGGTTCGTTAGCCTTTTTAGCGATCGTAACATTTTGGCCATTCGATGAAGCTCAAACAACATTCAAAATCTAGGGAATAGCCATAGCCCGTTACACCTCTGCTAATATCGTCAGCTAACTCGCTGATTGATTTCCCTGATATTTGGGCTAAGTATCTTCAGTCTACAGCGCATGCGCTGTTCTGTAGGGATCGTCGATGGACAACTAACCTTTGACAACCTTTACCGAACTGCGTGTGCGCCTTTTGCTCTTATATTATCCATTGTAGCTCGCTTTGGCGATCTATCATCAAGAATTATGGTTGTATCTTGGAGATATAAGGTCAGTCACTCAATTTGAGCCCTTTCTTGGGGGACGGTGGTTCGTTAGCCTATTTAGCGATCGTAACGTTTTGGCCATTCGATGAAGCTCAAAATCTAGGGAATGGCTATAGCCCGTTGCACCTCTACTAATGTTGTCAGCTAACTCGCTGATTGATTTCCCTAATATTTGGGCTAAGTGTCTTCAGTCAACAGCGCATGCAGCTGTTCTGTAGGGATCGTCGATGGACAACTAACCATTGACGACCAATACTGAACTATTATAGGGTGTCCAACACAGAAATAAAGTTTTGTTAATCGCTTTTTTTCAATATCAGGGCACGTATATCTTACTGAAAGTCGGCTTTGTCCGGCATAAAACCCAAGTTACCGCCTTTCCTTATGGGGGTTTTCGCGGCGCGAAGTTTCAGATCGAGAGCAATGACTACGGGGTTAAAATTTTTATGACGTCAAGTTAACCCCTTTTGCTCGGTATTTTGCAAAAGTAAGTGACTATGGTTGAAGTTTACTAGCAAGGAGCGTGGAGTGCTGAGCTGATTGTTTCTGGGTTCTAGGAGCTGCCAAAATGTGAGCTAGTAGAGTTTTACATGACATCTGTATCAGATTTTATTACCCTGACCAGTGATCAATTGACAAGATGCTTCCCTCAGGGTGTTGGTACATAGTATGGGGCCTGTACATTCTGTAGACAAAGTCAACTTCACTTAAACAGTTGCTTGCCATCTGGAAAACCCCAAAATTTCTAGCGGCTAATGTGTCACTCCCCACATAAGTTTATGACTGAAGCCATAAAAATGCTTATTGAAGCACTCAAATGAAACGTCAGGCAATCCTGAGTGTTTTGGTAAAAGTTTCGTCTTGATAGCTAATACGGTTCAAAAGTTATAAAGCAATAAAGATTCTAAGTTCTAGTAAATTTTTAACCTAATCTATGTTGCTATTAGCAAGCACAGCAATGCTTTTATTAAAGTTGCAATTCAACTTTGAGCCATAACTTCAGTTAGGAACGAGATATGAACACGAAACTTGCACCAAAATTATTCCAAAAGAGTATGCTATTATGGTGGCGAGCAAAAATGATCAAGTTTGTAAGGTTTTCCACATAATATTGTATACTAGACATACATCACATGGAAACACAACACAATTGGACAATATTATAGAAAACGATTTTACCCAGATGGTAAAACAATCTCAAATCGAACTTCTCTTGGTCTGCAGATAGCATAGGCCTGGTACAATGTACCAACACCCTGAGGGAAGCATCTTGTCAATTAACCACTGGTCAATGTAATGATATCTGATACAGATGTCATTTAAAACTCTACTAGTTCACACTTTTGCGGCTCCTAGAACCCAGAAACAGTCAGCTCAGCACCCCACGCTCCTTGCCAATAAACTTCAACCATAGTCACTTGCTTTTGCAAAATATAGAGCAAAAGGGGCTAAGTTGACGTCATAAAATATTAACTCCGTAGATTATACGCAAGTTGCGTGCATGCGCGAAGTTGCGGTCCGAGTTTTCAAGCTGCAATTGTGCAACAACAACGAGGTATTTCAGCGTGAAATTTTTCATGAGCATTTATTTCAAGTTGCTTTATGTTGACAATCACTCAAAAGACCTATTGGCGGAGATCAATTTTTTGGTGTGGAGACCCTAACTATTAGCGATGGTTTCGTTTTGCCTATTCGATAAAGCTCAAACAACATTCAAAATCTAGGCAATGGCCCGTTGCACCTCTGCTAATATAGTCAGCTAACACTCTGATTGATCTCCCTGATCTTTGGGGTAAATACATTCAGTCTACGACGCATGAGCTGTTCTGTATGGATCGTCGATGGACAACTAACCATTGACACCCTATACAGAACTGCATGTGCGCCTTCGGCTCTTATATCCATTTTCGCTCTCTTTGGCGATCTATCTTCAGGAATTATGGTTGTATCTTAGAACGATAAGGTCAGTCGCTCAATGTAAGCCCTCTTTTGGTGGGTGGTTCTTTAGGCTTTTTAGCTATCGTAACGTTTTGGCTATTCGATGAAGCTCAAACAAAATTTAAAATCTAGGGAATGGCCATAGCCCGTTGCACCTCTGCTAATATAGTCAACGAACTCGCTGATTGATTTCACTGATCGTTGGGCTAAGTATCTTCAGTCTACAGCGCATGCGCTGTTCTGCAGGGATCGTCGATGGATAATCAATAATCGACGACCTCAACCAAACTGCGCAAGCTCCTTATGCTCTTATATCCATTTTCGCTCGCTTTGGCCATCTACCATCGAGAATTATGGTTAATTCAGGGAATGGCCATAGCCCGTTGCTCCCCTGCTAATATATACACATATAATAGTATCCCTGATTTTTGGACTAGGTGTCTTCAGTCAACAGCGCATGCAGCTATTCTGTAGGGATCGTCGATGGACAACTAACCATTGACTACCTATACTGAACTGCGCGTGCGCCTTCGACTCATATCCTCCATCGCTCCTTTGGCGATCGATCATCGAGGATTATGGTTGTATCTTGGAGAAGTAAGGGAGCCCTTTTTGGGGGAGGGTGGTTCGTAAGCCTATTTTTAAATATCATTCTGCATGATTATAAAAATGCAGGGATGCACAAAAATAGCATGATAAGTAATATGTACATCCAGAAAATGAAAGGACTACGTAAGTTATTAAAATGAATAATGAATACAGTGACAATATTTGTATTAACTACAGCAATGCAATGTTATTTTAAACACGATTCTTAAAGGTAGAGAAGGGTGAGGACACAACATCACTACTTAAGTTATTCCATAAATTTGGAAAAGAAAAAAGAGTTTAAGTATTGTGCAGTGTGACCACTTAGACTGCTTAGCTGTTTAGAATGGGTGTAGCGAGTGGTGTATACGCAAGGCCGTGGAAATAGGGGCACCAGTACGGGAGCATTGGTTCCAACAAGTTTGTGCATAAAACACGGTTTGAGCGCCTTCCTTCTTTGCTCGAGCTTTGGGATATTTAAAGTGTCCAGCATTTCGTCATATGTTGTGTTCCAACTCTTTAGACACACCTTGCAGTCAAACCTCTGAACGTCTTCCAACAACTTGCAGTCCTTGACAAGGTATAAATACCAGACTTGGTTTGCATACTTTAGATGTGGCCTTATGAGCGTCAAATAGAGTGCTCGAATAGTAGATGTATCGGCACAGTTGTAGAATTGTCGGAACAACAGACCTCCTTGCTTTTTTGCTGGTGTGATCAGACCAGGATAGGTTGTCGTTGATTGTTAAGCCAAGATACTTGATAGAGTCGACTTGCTCTATTTCAAAACCGAGCAAATTTAGAGGTGGTGGTGTAGTTCTTACTTTCTTTCGGGAAAGCACCATGAATTTACACATCACTGGACTGAATGACGGACGATTAAGAAGACTCCATACACCAAGAGAGTCCACATCTTGCTGAAGTACGGCGTAGTCTTTCTCGGTATAAATTCTTCTATACAAAAGTATATCGTCAGCATATAAGATTAGCTTTGTACCCGAAGTTCTGATAAGGCCACATCGTTAACATCATTTACATAAAGCAAGAACAGCAGTGGACCAAGCACTGATCCCTGAGGTACGCCGGATGTTACTGGGAGCAGGTCAGATGTTTCACCATGTAGGACCACTGACTGGTTTCTATAAGCGAGAGAGCTTGTGATCCAGGAAACCAGGTAGTCGTCCAAGCCAATAGCTCTGAGTTTCGAAATTAGCTGCCTATGAGGCACAGAATCAAAGGCTTTAGTGAGGTCAAAGAATACGGCCCCCATTTCATGGCCATCTTCCATACTGCTGAGCCAATCATGCGCAGCAGAAAGCATGGCATGAGTGGTCGATCTCCCTGGTAGGAAGCCCCACTGGTTAGCCGCAAGTGGATATGACGAGTCAAGAAATGTTGTTATTTGGCGATCGTAACGTTTTGGCTATACAAGTTCATTTTGAAGTTCAAACATAGCATTCAAAATATAGGGAGTAGTCAAAGCCTGTTCCTCCTCTGCTTATATAGTCAACCAATCGCTGATTGATTTCTCTGGCCTCTGGGCTACGCGTGGCTATAGCCTGTCCCACCACTGCTAATATAGCCAGGCAAATCGCTGATTGACTTCCCAAGCCTCTGGGCTAAAGGTCTAAGTCGACGATCCCTACAGAACTGGCGCATGCGCCTTAAGTCTTATATCATTCTCGCTCGCTTTGGCAATGCATCATCGAAAATTAAGGCTGTATCTTGGAGAGTTAAGATCAGACGCTGAATGTGAGCCATTTTTGTGGGCTATTTAGTGTTCTCAACCAAATTATGTAATCGTATACATTCAAAAACGGCCATAGCCTTTCCCATCACTGCTAATATAGCCAGTCAACTCGCTGATTGATTCCCCAAGCCTCTAGGCTGAAGGTCTCCAGTTTATGGCGCATACAATGTAGGGATCGTCGTTGGACAACCAAGAGAAAAACCGTTGCGACGACCACTAAGGAAGTGCGCATGCGCCTGGCCTTCTTAGATCCATTCTCGCTCGCTCTGGCAGTCCACCATTGAGAATTATGGCTCTATCTTGGAGAGTTGAATTCAGTCGTTCAATGTGAGTCCTTTCTTTGATGTTCATTAGCGTTCAAAACGTTCGCTACGTTTTGGTTATGCGACATAGTTTTGATGCTCAAACAACATTCAAAATCTGGGGAGTGGACATAGCCTGTCCCACCATTGCTAATATAACCAGCCAAATCGCTGATAGATTTCTTAGACCCCTTTGATAAAGGTCTCGAGTCTAAAGCGCATGCGCCGTGTTCGTTAGGGATCATCGACGGACAACTAACCGCAGTACGGCGGTTTTTGTATTGGCTGTCCATCGACCACTCCTACCAACCTTCCTCGAGCTCTTAGATCCAAACCTCGCTCGCTTTGGCAATCCATCATTGAGAATTATGGCTGTATCTTGGAGAGTTAAGGTAACTCGCTCAATGTGAGCCCTCATTGGTGGTTCATTAACCTATTTAGTATTCAAAATTAAGAGCCAGTAGTTTAGTTTGAACATCCAATTTTGTTGAACTGTCGTTCATATGCTCAGGAAAGGCAAGAATTTATCAAACACTGTAAATTACTGAACGTAGATTTCCCTACCTGACCAACATTGAAGAATGGAAATTTATATCACATACAACCTATAAACATTTACTCTACTCTTTCAACAAATCCATTTCTGTAGCACCGCTTCTTTAATACCATCATTCGCCACCACTTTATCTCAATTTTTGTTCACACTTTTGCTTTTGACTATTAGGCCTCTTTTTGTCATTAAAATTAATTCGATCTCCATGTTTTGGCTATAATGAGATCGTTTTGAAGCTCTAACCTAGTATTCAAAATCTAGGGAGTGGCCATAGCCTTTCCCACAACTGGTAATATAGCCATCCGAATGAATGATTTGATGTCTCATGCTACTATTTATAGTTCTCCTACACTTGCACTGTACAGAGTGCATCCAACAAGAAGCCAGCCACAATGGTGTCGAATGCAGGGAACTTGAGACCGATTGTGTGCTACTGCCACGACGTACTCCAAATGGACACGACTGAAGCGGAGGAATATCTGGCCACTGCCTGCAAGCAGTTAGCTCGACAAACACCAAGACGCCAGTCTGGCCGGGCACAACTTGCACTCCAAAGGATGCTGCCTCTGGGAAGGGGGGCCGAGTTTGCAACAATGGAGATTGTTGATCAGCGCCACCACCCCCTACAGAGTACACGAATCACAGGAAAATGGAATGCCTGCGTTATCAGCAGTGACGGACAAGTTTCTCCGAGACTTGAAGACTACAAGACGGTAGAGACACACGGCGAACAGGTGACAGACTTGTCCAGTAACGAGGAGTGTCGTAAACATATCATTCCTGTTATGTTGGCTTACATTGACAAGTGGTGTCCCCTTCGTGCTGGCCGTAGTCACTCCGTTATGTTTTCGTCAAGAATTGAGCAGCTAGGCTGTGTGCCGGTAGGTGTGCGTGGCACTGTAACAGAGCAACCATTTGCTCTGTACTTAATGGCGGCTACTGTAACCGAGCAAAGTATTTGTTTTAAACAGGGCACTGTAACCAAGCAACGATGCTACAAGCACACATATACGTTGGGGCATTGTTCATTCACTCCGCGAGTTTGAACGCGATCGGTTGCTATAGCCTGTAGTTACGCGCTTGCAACCGTGACGACCTTAGGCCATTTATTGCTAACCCGGCGTGGCCCCACCCACCCGTGCAACACAATGTTCAGTACGTGCAAAAGACAGAGTCGTGAGTGGATCAAGAAAAAGAAGACCGGACCTGAGGAGGTAAGTAGCTGTAATCGTAATAATATAGTCTTAACCATCTACAATAGGTACTAGAATCGAAAACTAAGCCTGTGTTTTAGTAGCCATGAAGCTAGCTAAGTGATAGTGACTAGTTACCGAAAGTAGTGGCATGTATAGCCCTTATTTATCCCCCTGTAAGCAGTATCTAAATTAACTCAGTCATTCTTTACTTGCATCAGTAGGTAGCAACATCTTGGAACCATCAGATGGTCGAGTAGTCCCTATTCTCTTGGTGTGCATTAATTAGAATGATCACGAGGTATTAACTGTTGTGGACACATGGTACTTTGGCAGCAACAGCAAGATCAAAATAAAGGTAAGTACAGTAGGTAGTGATGTGAAATGATGTTCAATAGCATAAGATATGACCAGCAAGTTAAAAATGACTTGCTAACACCTAGGACATCCTGCTTTTGTTGTGTGACCTTCAGCCCATCTTGTTCATTTTTTGTGTCCCAATCCATCGCAGCCTTTTGTTGAGCACTTGCTCTGTTTTCTCTTTCTCTGTCCAGCAGTTGTACTTGCAGATGAGGATGAAGATGTTTGAACAGAAGTTTGTGCTGTCGAGGAGGTAGATGACACAACGGTGGGTGGTGGCAAGTAATCTGGACGGCGATCGTGAGAAATAAAACGCTCATACATGGTAAACTTGTTGGCCATTTTATCAGCCGAAATACTGTGAAGGTGGCTATCACTGTAGTTGGTGGTTGGGACTCCAACTGCAGTGCTGACTCGGACACGAAGTGAGGAATCCTTCCACTCACCAGCAAAGCAATTCTCATGCACCTTCATCACCACATTTCCATTGTGTGCCTTCACTACGCACACCGGGAAGGTCTGAGTACTTGTCTCCAAGACTGTCTCGCCAGGTGAGAACTTGCTGTCCGTCTTCAATGAATGTTGCAGTATTCTGATCACAGATAACTTTCAGCTCATGAATGGAGAGCACGTCTTCTCTTATAGACACTTCCAATCACTGAAAAGAGACGGTCTGGGGCAAACTTTGTGTGTCCAGCTACCATGAAGCTGATATGGATGTGGTCGATCTCTCCAGAACTCACAATCTCCATGGCCCAAGAGAATAAGTATTTATTATTGTTTGAAGCCATATTAGATCAAAGGCTTTTGTAATGCAATAAATTCCATACTGCCAACAGCAGTTCAATATTTTCCAGTGGCAAATAGAAAAATTGTTGTGTTAACTAATTGAGTTGTCTACATCATGTCTGACCAAACTACATGTGTATAATTGCAGGGAGCATCCACAAAAACCAGGTTGATGGTACACAAAAAAATCCCCTAGAAGGTCACTTCATGCATACAGTTGGAGAATGTTCCAGCCAGTATGCAGGGTATGTGAGCCAAAGGATTAGCAGTTGGAGCTGTACTGTGGCAGGTTAACTGACCTCAGGGACAGTGAGTAGAGGAACCAGGCTTGTAGGCCTACTGCTCCAGCTGCTGATTCTTTTGCTCATAATGTCTGGGACGTTCAGAATATAGTCGAATTGGGCTCAGCCCAACAAAGCTTAGTTCACCTTGGCAGTGGTGCTGGCAGGATACTCAGCAAAAGCAGCTGTAGACCCTCGTTTATTCACCGATCATCATCCGAAAAGACGCCGCTCTGTCACAGTGGTATCTTGTCCAAGCAGGTTCGAAACTCGCGATCAAGTCGTAGCTCGAACCATGCTCGAACGTACCGGCCTCGTTTCACAAGATCAGTGGTCATCAAACGTAGGATCATCAGTGATTCAAACGATCTTCCCACTCTGGCTTGAGTAGCGAAGGTAGCGTGGCACGATAGAATCGCTCGCTTGTCGAACTGGAAAATGATTGGATCAACAGCCTCGCTGATAGCCTAGCTAGTTTTGAACGTCAGTGATTCAGCTCCACTCTGACTCGAGTAGTGAGGGTAGCACAACCTGATCGCTCGTTCAACTGGACATCGGATCCACAGCTTTGCAAATGGCCTAGCTAGTTTGAACACTAGATTCACACAATAAACCAGTTAATGTACCGCTTTTTCTCGTTCCATACGGGAGTTATTGCACTCGGGGCGTGGCTCAAGGGCAAATACAGCACTTGGCTTCGCCTCGTGCTGTATTTGCCTCTCGCACCGCCCCTCGTGCAATCGAAGGGGTACATTGACTAGTATTTCTTGTTGGTGCATGTGGCGTTGTCGAGTAAAATGTCAAGTCGGTGAATCCATGGATGGTGCTGGCGGAGCCGATTCCAGTAGTGAGTTAAGAAAGAGAGTGTGTGATCTGTGTACTTAGGACCAACGCATTCATTAAACAGGTACACCACTGAGTTGTTTTTTGAGTGGTCAACTACTCCAAAGACGTCTTGGGAAACTTTCTGAAGATAGTACGTTGATCCAGGTTGCTCAGTCTTCCCCCATGATGGTATCAGTTTGGACTGCTGGTAGTCAGCACTGATAGTGGCAGTAGAACAGTACTTTGCTCCTTCTAGATCCTCTCGCTCTCTTCTCGTCAACACCTGCATCTTGGTGAGTTGCTCGATCTTTGCCCACTGCTCTCTGCACTTATCAATAGTAGCCTTGTATATAATACTCTCTAGATCGTGTTGCAACTGTCTTGTGATCTGCCAATTCCTCTTACAGCTCCCGTTTGGTGGACTCATGGGCCCTAAGCTCACCTTCAAAGGCGCTACTTGACTGCTCTGCTGCAACCGATTGAGTACTGCCTGGTTTCGTGACAATTGCTGCTTGAGGTGTTTGCACGTGTCACAGTAGTCTGTCATACTGGGATGCAGTGCTATCTTGGGTCGGTACTTCTGGAGCCAGTTAGTTGCAGCAGTGTTATGACACGTTTGTCTCCCTTTCTCTGTTTGTGCCTTGTTAAATTGAGAGACCACAAATGACTGTAATTGCTCCTCGTAGATTTTTTTCTCCCATTTATTTTTAGGTAACGCAATTCGAGTGAACTTCGGAAGGAGAAAAAATTGGGCACTACAGCCACCAGACCATTGGGCTGGGAGTTGATGTCAACAAACTCAAGAAAGTCTGCCATTGCTTGCTTCTTGGCATGGTTAGATTTCTTACCAGCCGAACCATGACGTTTGTGTGGGAACTGAACCTCAACTATGTCGTCATTATCTACCAGCTTCCACCAAGCACCAAACGTCAAGATATCGTCATCCTCATCATCATGCAGCAAGTAATCTTCTAACCTCTGCTCTACTACTACTTCCCTTTTCGTCAGTTCTAAGATAGGCTGGTCCTTTTGCTTCTGTTTGATGATCCGCTGCCGAGTGAGTCGGGATGTATGAACTCCTAGGCAAGAAACAACACACTTACGACAGAGGAGGAGATTCCCACGTGCGTCAATTACATTCTGTTGTAGTAACTGGTTTTGAGCTTTGTGTGTGTGTGTGTGTGTGTGTGTGTGTGTGCGTGTGTGTGTGCGTGCGTGTGTGTGTGTGACGTGTGTGTGTGTGTGTGTGTAAGAGAGGGAGAGGGTGATATTGTGTATTGTATTATGATCATTGTATTGAAAACAATAATATGTGTGTGTGAGTAATGTGCGTGTATACATGTAAAACTTCAGCTTGTTGTGTATCAGAGTGAGCGATTGGAATGTACCGAGCATCTAGGACTAGCCTGCTGTTAAGATGGCACATCTTATCATTAAGACACGGCTAAGATGGCACATTGTTAAGCCGAATGAGCATAAGCATGTGTGAGTAACGTACATGCATACATGTGAAACTTCAGCTTGTTGTGTATCAGAGCGAGAGATTGGAATGTACCGAGCATTTTGGAATAGCCTGCTGTTTAGAGGGCACATCTTTCAACAGTAAGCCTCGGCTAAGCTGTTACAACTTTAAGCTGAAGGAGCATAATAGTGTGTGAGTATTTTACGTACGTACATGTGAAACTTTAGCTTGTTGTGTATCAGAGCGAGTGATTGGAATGTACCGAGCATTTAGGACTAGCCTACTGTTAAGATGGCACATCTTTTGGCAGTAAGACTCACCTAAGATGGCACATCCCTAAGCTGAAAGAGTATAAGATTGGGTGAGTAATGTACGTGTGTACATGTGAAATTTCCGCTTGTTATGTGTTTGAATGAGCAGTTCAAATGTACCGAGCATTTAGGTGACTAGCCTTCTGTTAAGACATCACATCTTTCAAAAGTAAGACTCAGCTAAGATGGCACATCTTTAAGCTGAAAGAGTATAAGAGTGTGTGAGTAATGTGCGTGTGTACGTGTGAAACTTCAGCTTGTTGCGTATCAGAGTGAGCAATTGGAATGTACTGAGCATTTAGGACTTGCCTGCTGTTAAGGTGGCACATCTTTCAACAGTAAGACTCGGCTAAGATGGCACATCTTTAAGCTGAATGAGCATAACAGCGTGCGAGTTATGTGCGTGTGTACATGTGAAACTTGAGCTTATTGTGTATCAGAGCGAGCGAATGGAATGTACCAAGCATTTAGGACTAGCCCGCTGTTAAGATGGCACTTCTTTCAACAGTAAGACTCAGCTAAGATCGCACATTTTTAAGCTGAATAAGCATAAGAATGTGTGAGTAATGTACGTGTGTACATGTGAAACTTCAGCTTGTTGTGGAGCGAGCAATTGGAATGTACTGAGCACTTAGGACTAGCATGCTGTTAAGATGGCAAATCTTTCAACAGTGAGACTCTGCTAAGATGGCTCATCTTTAAGCTGAATGAGCATGAGAATGTGTGAGTAATGTACGTGTGTACATGTGAAACTTCAGCTAGTAGTGTATCAGAGTGAGCGATTGGAATGCATCGAGCATTTACGACTAGCCTGCAGTTAAGATGGCATATCTTTCCATAGTAAAGCTCAGGTAAGATGGCACATCTTTAAACTGAATGAGCTTAAGAATGTATGAGTAATGTATGTGTGTACATGTGAAACTTCAGCTTGTTGTGTATCAGAGCGAGCATTTAGGACAAACCTGCTGTTAAGATGGCACATCTTTCCATAGTAAAGCTCAGCTAAGATGGCACATCTTTAAACTGAATGAGCATAAGAATGTATGAGTAATGTACGTGTGTACATGTGAAACTTCAGCTTGTTGTGTATCAGAGCGAGCATTTAGGACAAGCCTGCTGTTAAGATGGCACGTCTTTCCATAGTAAAGCTCAGCTAAGATGGCACATCTTTAAACTGAATGAGCATAAGAATGTATGAGTAATGTACGTGTGTACATGTGAAACTTCAGCTTGTTGTGTATCAGAGCGAGCATTTAGGACAAGCCTGCTGTTAAGATGGCACATCTTTCAACAGTAAGATTCAGCTAAGATGACACATCTCTAAGCTGAATGAGCATAAGAGTGTGTGAGTAATGCACGTGTGTACATGAGAAACTTCAGCTTGTTGTGTATCAGAGCGAGTGATTGCAATGTATTGAGCATATAGGTCTAGCCTGCTGTTAAGAAGGCACATCTTTCAACAGTAAGACTCAGCTAAGATGGCACATTTTTAAGCTGAATGAGCATAAGAATTTTTGAGTAGTGTACGTGTGTACATGTAAAACTTCAGCTTGTTGTGTATCAGACTGAGTGATTGGAATGTATCGAGCATTAGGACTAGCCTGCTGTTACATCTTTCAACAGTAAGATTCAGCTAAGATGGCACATCTTTAAGCTGAATGAGCATAATAGCGTGTGAGTAATGTACATGTGAAGCTTCAACTTGTTTTGTATCAGAGTGGGCAATTGGATAATACCAAGTATTTAAGACAATCCTGCTGTTAAGATGGCACTTCTTTTAACTCTAAGACTCAGCTAAGATGGCACACCTTTAAGCTGAATGAACATAAGAATGTGAGAGTAATGTACGTGTGTACATGTGAAACTTCAGCTTGTTGTGGAGCGAGTGATTGGAATGTACTGAGCGTTTAGGACTAGCCTGCTGTTGAAATGGCACATCATTCAACAGTAAGACTCACCTAAGATGGCTCATCTTTAAGCTGAATAGGCATAAGAATTTGTGAGTAATGTACGTGTGTACATGTAAAACTTCAGCTTCAGAGTGAGCGATTGGAATGTATCGAGCATTTAGGACTAGCCTCCTGTTAAGATGGTACATCTTTAATCTGAATGAGCATAATAGTGTGTGAGTATTGTATGTGTGTACATGTGAAACTTCTGCTTGTTGTGGAGCGAGTGGTTGGAATGTACTCAGCATTTAGGACTAGCCCGCTGTTAAGATGGCACATCTTTCAACAGCTAAGATGGCACATCTTTAAGCTGAATGAGCATTAGAGTGTGTGAGTAATGTACGTGTGTACATGTGAAACTTCAGCTTGTTGAGGGTGAGCGATTGGAATGTACTGAGCATTTAGGACTAGCCTGCTGTTAAAGTGGCACATCTTTCAATAGTAATACTGCTTGTGTATCAGAGCGAGCGATTGGATTGTTCCTAGCATTCTAGTGACTAGTAAGATGGCACATCTTTAAGTTGAAAGGTTATGAGAGTGTGTGAGCAATAGGCTCGTGTATATGAGTTGCGTTGGCTATGGGGAAGTATTTGGAACACATTCCTCCATACCAAAAGTACCTAGTATTGATGAATGTCCATCTCATCGTATAAAAACTGGCATATGTAGGTTGTTATATGCATCAATTATTATTATAGAATCAGTTCATGGCTACTATGAATGTCGTTGGAAGTAGAGAGAGCTGAAAAAGTGCTGAAGAGGAAAATGAAAAGCAGGAAGCATTCTAGTTTTAGCTGTGATTGACTAACTACACCAACTGAGTGGATGTAGTAGTTGGTGGCGGTCCATGCGGTCTGATGGGACAGACGGATCATAGAGACGGAGTCACACGATGGACTATACTGGATAAAATGGAGTAACTAGACGGACTCAGCACAGATCTGATAGCGGACTCAGTGAAATAGCCGTAAAAAGTGGTCCCAATACGGGCGACAATGGTACTCGTTATCCTGGACATCGGAGATTCCGTTCAAAGCTCGTCTATTCGGCGAACGCGGACATCGTTCTCCCTGTATACGTGCGCAGTTCACGTGGCTACGTTTTACAGTGTGTGTGTATTAGAGCAAGCGATTGGAATGTACTGAGCATTTAGGACTAGCCTGCTGTTAAGATGGCACATCTTTTAATAGAAATATTCAGTTTAGATGGCACATCGCTAAGCTGATAGGGTATAAGTGTGTGTGAGTAATGTGTGTGTGGAAATGTGAAACTTCAGCTTGTTACGTATCAGAGCGAGCAATTAGAATGTACCGAACATTAAGGACTAGCCTGCTGTTAAGATAGCACATCTAGCAACGGTAAGACTCAGCTATGACGGCACACCTTAAAGCTGAATGAGCATAAGAGTGTGTGAGTAATGTATGTGCGTACATATGAAACTTCAACTTGTTGTGTATCAGAGCGAGCAATTGGAATGTACTAAGCATTAATTTTAATACTCGCGTGCTGTTAAGATAGCCCATCTTTCAACAGTAAGACTCAACAAAGATGGCACATCTTTAAGCTGAATGAGCATAAGAGTGTGTGAGTAATGTGCGTGTGTACATATGAAACTTGAGATTTTTGTGTATCAGAGCGAGAAATTTGAATGTACCGAGCATCTATGTCTAGCCTGCTGTTAAGATGGCCCTTTTATCAACAGTTTGATTCGGCTAAGATGGCACATCTTTGAACTGAATCAGTAAAAGAGTTTGCGAGTAATCTACGTGCGTACATGTGAAACTTCAGCTTGTTGTGTATCAGAGTGAGTGATTGGAATGTCCTGAGCATACAGGAAAAGCCTGCTGTTAAGATGGCACATCTTTCAACAGTAGGACCCATCTTAGATGGCACATCTTCAAGCTGAACGTGCATAAGAGTGTGTGAGTGATGTACGTGCGTACATGTGAAACTTCAGCTTCAAGGTTGTGTATCAGAGCGAGCGATTGGAATGTACCGAGCATTTAGGACTAGCCTTCTGTTTAGGTGGCATGTATTTCATCTGTAAAACTCAGCTAACATGGCACATCTTTAAGCTGAGAGGGTATAAGTGAGTGAGAATAACGTGCTTGTGTATAATTATGAGCTTGTTGTGCTTCACAGCAAGTGATTGGAGTTTACCAAACGTCTGTGTGACTAGCCAGCTGTTAAGATGGCACATTCTTCAACAGTAAGACTCAGCTAATATGGCACATCTTTAAGCTGAAGAGGTATAAGAGTGTGTGAGTATTGTGTGTGTGTGCATGTGAAACTTCAGCTGGTTGTGTGGTAGCGTCGTCCCCAGGCTCATTGAAGGGAGGAGAAAGGGCCTTGTACACACTGTCTGCGCATGCTCCGTTACCCTAAGAATCTTAGGGGATCAGATACTATTGTATACTTGTCCGCTCACAAATCCGCGTACATGTCCGTGGTCTCAGTTTGTTGCTGGACACTTGCCCTTTGAACCACATAGTGATAGTGTTATTCAACTACAAGCAAATCAGTTTTGTGAAATATCGTTGCCTATGTGCCCTTCAAGTGATCGCGAAGGGTGACGATGTTAAAAAGGACCGGCGAAGAAGCTGACTATGCTGCCTCTTTTGTTACTGAAATCGTTTTTAAGGCCAAGTTGGACGGCCATACGGGAGAGTGATTTCTTGGCTCTTTCACTTAACATACGATCGGTAATGATAGTCTAGAAGTAGTTCCTATCCTTGAAAAGCCTGAAACTTGGGCTGTATAGCTTGTGTATGTTCAACGTTCAAGACTGCTCCGTATTCTTAGTCCGCACAGCTTCTCGGTATACTTAGCCACGTGTTTGCAAAAGTATCCGATAAGTCTTACGGCGAATTTTACAGAGAAACTTGGCGCATGCGCATTCAGTGTGTATCAGGCCCCTTCTCCTCCCCTCAAAGGGCCTGGGGACGAGGCTAGTTGTGTTGTAGAGCGAGAAGATCAAATGTTCCGAGCATTGAGGTGCATAACCAGCTGTTGAGATGGCTCATCTTTCAATAGTAAGACTCAGCTAAGATGGCACATCCTTATACTGAAACTGCATGGGCGTCGGAAGCATATAGAGAGTGGGGGGCTCTTGAATACAGTAAGTGCACGCAAAGCACACGCAAAATTTTTAGAGACCACGCCCGGGACACACCCCTACGGTGTGCTAGCACGATCCACGTAGATCAGTCTTGTGAACATGCAAAACTAAGCTAGCGCAAAGCAAGGTGAAATACATTGTTATAGATATGTACAAATTGTATTAAATTGTCCTGTTGCGATCGGCATGCGCTAGACTAGACGCGCACACGAACGCGCCTGCGCGTGCACGATCACACGATGCCTTAATGTAAAAAAAATACCAGACCACGCCTACCCTGAATGTAAAAAAAAAAGGGGGGGGCATGGTTCCCCTGATCCCCCGGGTGCGATGCCTATGGAGCGTGTGAGTAAAGTGCGTGTGTACATGTGAAACTTCAGCTGTTGCGTATCAGAGCGGGCATTTGGAACGTACAGATTATTAAGGACTAGCCTGCTGTTAAGTTGGTACATCTTTCAACTGTAAGTGTCCGCTAAGGTGGCACATCTTTAAGCTGAATGAGCATAAGAATGTGTGAGTATTGTACGTGCGTACATGTGAAACCAGCTTGTTGCGTGTCAGAGCGAGCGATTGGAATGTACATGTACTTAGCATTTAGGACTAGCCTGCTGTTAAGATGACACATATTTCAACAGTAAGACTCAGCTAAGATTGGAATGTACTGAGCATTTAGGACTAGCGTGCTGTTAAGATGGCACATCTTTCATCAGTAAGACTCAGCTAAGATGGCACATCTTTAAGCTGAAAGAGCATAAAAGAGAGTGTGTGTAATGTACGTGGGTACGTGTGAATCATTGTGCATCAGAGCGAGTGATTGGACTGTATTGAGTATTTAGGACTAGCCTGCTGTTAAGATGACTCATCTTTCAACGTAGGACTTAGCTATGATGGCACATCTTTAGCCTGAAAGAGCATAAGCGTTTGTGAGTAATGTGCGTGTGTACATTTGAAACTTCAGCTTGTTGTGTATCAGAGCGAGTGTACCGAGCATCTACTTCTAGCCTGCAGTTAAGATGGTACATTTTTCAATAGTAAGACTCAGCTAAGTTGGCACATTTTAAAGCTGAATGAGCATAAGAGTGTGTGAGTACGTGCGTGCATGTCACAGTGAAATTTCAGATTGTTGTGTATCAGAGTGAGCGAATGGAATGTACATGTATCATGCAATAAGGACTAGTCTGCTACGAAGATGACACGTCTTTCAACAGTAAGACTCAGCTAAGATGGTACATCTTTAAGCTGAATGAGCATAAGCGTGTGTGAGTAATGTACCTGCATACGTGCGAAAGTTGAGCATGTTGTGTATCAGAGCAAGAGATTGGAATGTACCGAGCATTTATGACTAGCCCGCTGTAATGATGGCACATCTTTCAACGGTAAGATTCTGCTAATGTAGCACATCTTTAAGCTGAAAGAGCATGAGTATTTTATGTGCGTACATGTGAAATTCCAGCCCGTTGTGTATAAGAGTGAGCGATTGGAAAGTACATGTACTGAGCATTGAGGACTAGCCTGCTGTTAAAATGGCACATCTTTAAACAGATTCAGCTAAGATGGAAGCTTAATGAGCGTAAGTGTATGTGAGTAATGTACGTGCGTACATGTTAAATTTCAGCCTGTTGCGTATCAGAGCGAGTGATTGGAATGTACATGTACTTAGCATTTAGGAATATCCTGCTGTAGCCTCGTCCCCAGGCCCCTCCCTACGCGAAAGGAGGGCCTGGTACACACCAACTGCGCATGTGCAAGATTATCAGTAAAATTTCCGTAAAATTGTCCGTATTCTATAGCTTACCGTGCGACATTTTGACTTCTAGTTCAAACAAGCACCTGGGTAAGCGTCTTCGATGTCGCTTGCCTGTCAACCGCTCGAACGAAGTCTTTGCGCTCCCCTCGTATTTGTTGGCTAAACGCAAGGAGATTGAGAAGATGACGTAATCGTAAATAGATAGTTTACTGAGAATTTTACGGGAATATACAATGTACCCAGATTTTGGGTACAAACGGGCGCATGCGCAGTCGGTGTGTATTAGGCCCTTCTCCCGCGTAGGAAGGGGCCTGGGGACGAGGCTAATCCTGCTGTTAAGATGGCACATCTTTCAACAGTAAACCTCAGCTAAGGCGGCTCATCTTTAAGCTGAATGAGTATAAGAGTGTGTGAGTAATGTACTTGCGTTCATGTAAAATTTCAGCTTGTTTAGTATTAGATCGAGCGAGTGGAATGTACATGTACCGAGCATTTAGGACTAACCTGCTGTTAAAAAGCCAAAATGTCACATCTTTAAGCTTGAAGAGCTTAAATGTGTGTGAATAATGTGCGTGTGTACATGTGAAACTTCAGCTTGTTGTGTATTAGAGCGAGCAATTATAATGTACCGAGCATTAATGACTAGCCTACTGTTAAGATGGCACATTTTTCAGCAGATGGCAGATCTAGAGTATAAGAGTGTGTAAGTAATGTGCGTGTGTACATGTGATACTTCAGCTTGTGTATCTGAGCGAGTGATTGGAATGTACCGAGCATCTATGACTAGCCTGCTCTCAAGATGGCACATATTGAAGCTGAAAGGGTGAGAGTGTGTGAGCAATATGCTCGTGTGCATGTGAAACTTCGCTTGTTGTGCATCCTAGTGAGCAGTTGAGATGTACATGTAGCAAACATTTAGGGGACTATCCTACAGATCAGTTGGCTATGGGAATTATTTGGAACACAGTTCTCTTTACAACAAATGTCTAACATTGATAAACGTCCATCTCATTGTAAAAAGACTTGGTATGTACGTTGTTATGTGCATCAATTATTTTTTGTAATGCTATTAATTTTATTATAGAAGCAGTTTATGGCTACTATGAATGTTGTAGGTAGAGAGAGCTGACAAAGTGCTGAAGAGGAACAATGGCAGGAAGCATTCAAGTTTTAGCCGTGATTGACTAAAATGCAACAACTGAGTGGATGTATCTACTCTCTTCATTATTATGCTATTAATACTTAAACTTGTTGTAATGCAAATTTATACACATGCGCTATATGATATGATTCAGACGGTATAGAACTGACTGGAACGGGATCGTCGGACGGACGAAGGCGGTCCACGCTGTCCGATCGGACAGACGGATCATACAGAATGTGTCGCACAACGGACAATTGTGGATAAAACGGATAAATAGAGAGACTCATCACGTATCTGACAGCGGACTAAGTGAAAAGAAGTGGTCCCAATACGGGCGACAGCGGTACTCGTTATATTGGCTATACGAGATCGTTATGAAGTTCAAACATCATTCAGCTGCTAATATAGTCAGCCAACTCGCTGGTTGATTTTCCTAACTTTTGGGCTGAATGTCTTCAGCCTACAGCGCATGCGCTGTTCGGTAGTGATCGTCGATGGACAACTAACCGTTGACGATCTATACCAAACTGCGCATGCGCCTTTGGTTTTCATATCCATTTTCGCTCGCTTTGGCGATCTATCATAGAGAATTATGGTTTATCTTAAGGAGTTAAGGTTGTTCGCTTAATGTGAACCTTTATGGGAGGGGATTCGTTAGCCTATTTGGGAGTAGCCATAGCACTCCTATTTTGAAGTTCAAACAACGTTAAAAATCTACGGAGTGGCCATAGACCGTTGCTGAAATAGTCAGCCAACTCGATGGTTGATTCTCCTGGCCTTTTGGACTAAATGTCTTCAGTCTACAGCGCATGCGCTGTTCTGTAGGTATCGTCGATGGACAAGTAACCATAGACGACTTATAGCGAGCTGCGTGAGCGCTTTTGGTTCTCATATCCACGTTCGCTCGCTTTGGCGATCAATCATCGAGAATTATGGTTGTATCTTGGACAGGTAAGGTCAGTCGCTCACTGTAAGCCATTTTGGGGGGGGGGGGGGAAAGGCAGTTTGTTAGCCCTATTTAGTGATCTAGCTATTCGATGAAGCTCAAACAACATTCAAAATTTAGGGAATGGCCACAGCCCGTTGCACCCCTGTTAATATAGTTAGCTAACTCACTGATTGATTTCCCTGATCTTTGGACTAAGTATCTTCAGTCTACAGCGCTGCGCTGATCTGTAGTTATCGTCCATGGTGGCTCCTATGTCCATTTTCGCTCGCTTTGGCGATCTATCATAGAGAAATTATGGTTGTATCAAGGAGAGGTAAGGGCAGTCGCTCATTGTGAGCCCTTTTGTGTGTGTGTGGGGGGGGGGGTTGTTCGTTGGTCTATTTAGCATTCTTAACGTTTCGGCTATTCGAAGAAGCTCGCATAATCTAGGTAATGGCCTTAGCCCGTTACACCACTATTAATATAGTGTATGTGGTTCATGTTTGATATACAGGTAGATGACACTGAGATGGGTTCTGTAGCTGTACATGACAATGCTGCAGACATTAGTGAGTCACGTTAGTTATAGGCCACATTGGGACATTGGGAGGTGTGGTGAAATGATGACCTTTGCCAATAGCCTCGTACTCAGGCTCTTAGGGGGAGGGGGAGAAAAAGAGCCTGGTACACACCGTTCACGCATGCGATTAGTTAACTGTCACGAGATCGCGTGCTTTGGAGTGGGTGTGGACGAATGACGTTAAGACAGCACGAACCGGCCAATGATGACGCGTGGACGATCGATGGCGCGTGCCAGGCGCACGTACGTACGTACAGGGATCGACTAAGTTCACCCGGTTTGATGCGGTTACGTCATCGTTGAACTTAGAGTGTGGAGCCAGATAGTGGAGGTCAAAGGTCATCACTAAACGAATGGGAAGCCAGTAGGCCCAGGAGAAGCTACAGGACCAGTCAGATGCCTGGATCTCTATTGCAGAGCTGAAAGTGTCCACTGACTCTGTGCTCAAACTTTATCGATTTCACAAGTCATGGCAAGCACTATGTAGCTACAGCTGTAGGCCTATAATTATTTTACAGATTCTGGGCATCAGCTCCCCCAACAGTGCAAAAATTCATGATATGGAGTTATTTCTAGGCAAGCAAATAAATTTGAACTTGCTGGAAGTTAGCAAGGTAGTAAACTGAAGTAGACCCTTGTAGGATGGCTGTGACTCTGTCACGGATACATGGGGGGGGGGTGCTAATGAGTATGCCTGGGTATATATATGTGTACTCTGTGCTCTATAGCATAAGTTTGAGTTCACAAGTCAAGAACTGTGTGGATCTGACTGTCACCAACTTCCCTAACTGCAGAGCAGAAATTCATGATGTGGTATTATTTCTGGACAATCAAATAACTTAAGATTATCATTCTAACCAAAAAATCAAAGGGTTTTTTTTATTCACCACGGCATTAGTCCCCCCCCTCCATGTATGTATGTCTCACCAAATCACTAACATTTTATACAGGTCCTAGATAGATAGGTAGATAGATAATACATATGCATCGAGCCATAAAATCTGGCACATAACACAAAATTACAAGCAATAGTTATGATGCAAGTGGATGATAGATCCCAACCACAGTACAGATGTGTGATGTGTACAGTGTCCATTGTGGTCTTAGCATTAAAAAATATATATTAGAACTTGAATAAAATAATAGTTTACTCCTTCACTACCCACACAGTTTAAGTTTTCCTCTCCTCAGGTTCGGGGATAATTGTTCAACGTCCTAGTGCTAGTAGCACCATGCCTTCTTCTCATATGTTCATATTATAGTATCATAGTTATCTGAGACTGGCATCCCACGCTGCGACCTGTTCAAGGGTCACTACCTCATCATATTCACAATTTGGGCAGATGCCAAATTATCGGGTTTACTACCTTGCTACCTTCCAGTGAGTTCAAATTTACCGCTTGCTTGCCCAGAAATAGCTCCATGAATTTCTGCAAGTCTGTTGGAGGAACTGGTACTGCTGTACATAGTGCTTGCCATGACTTGTGAAATCGATAAAGGCTGAGCATAGAGTAGTGGACACTTTCAGCTTTAATCTGTGACAGAGATCCAGGCATCTGACTGGTCCTGTAGCTACGTAGCTTCTCCTGGGCCTACTGCCCTTCCATTGGTTTAACGATGACCTTTGACCTCCACTATCGATGACGTATAATGACGTAACCGCATCAAACCGGGTGAACTTAGTCGATCCCGTACGTACATTGCGAGCGCGCACGCGCGATTGTACCGCGTACTTACCAGGAGCGTTCAACGTTCACGATGGCTGCTCGCAGTTGCTTGTGTCGCCTCTGCCAATCAGCCGTGCCTAGTGCTCATGCAGTATGTCTATTTGGCCCATCAGCAACTAGACAGAGTCTCTCTTCCAGAATTTCTGATCTCCTTGATGTGCACATAGCTGAGAATGATGGTTACCCAGAGCATGTATGCGAGAAGTGCAAAAGGAGGTTGGAACGCTTGGAGAAAGCCGCAGAGGATCTGGAGAACTTTAGAATCCAGGCCAACTCCAGTTACATCAAGCTGCGTACATGTAGGAGAGGGGAGTTCAAGCAGACAAAAGAGACCAGTAGTTCAGTGGGCATATCTCCCGACACAGCTAAGAACAGACCCCCTTCTAAACGACGTCTCACACAGAAACGCTTGGATTTTACTCAAAGTAAGAAATTATTAAACTTTGTTAATATTGTGTCAAGCAGTAAATTAAATACTACAATATGTTGTTTTACACAGGTTCTCTTCAGTCACCAGTTGTAGAGTCCCAGCTACAACTATCTTCTCTGTTGTCATGCACTGTACCTCCTATCTGTCTCACTGTTGCAGATCCATTACCACTGCACGCATGTACAAAGGGTAAGAAATAAAGCAAAGGATAAGATGTACAGTGATATCTAAAAATGCTGTATCATTAATTCACACATTGCAGAAAACCAACCCCTACCACCCCCAACAAAGAAGTCACCTACAGTTAAGGTAGAGTATTCAATACAATAATGAGATCAACACTTTACTCCAGCATCTAACACAATTTTTATTGTATAGGTTACTGTAACTGACCTGTTGGGAAGCTCAACGACCACCTCCACACTGAGTGGATCTACCAGCGTCTTAGGAAGAGCCCTCGCTGGTTGTCACTTGCCCTCTGTAGCTGACGCCATAATGGATCAGAGTGATCTATGTGAAATGGTGTTTGAACGGATTATAGATAAAATCAATTCCGAGTGTTTCCACATCTGTCAGCTAACAAATCCTCTCTCACCATTTCGCAAAATCAATACCAGCAAATGTTCCTCATTTCAGTGGAAGGTGCTTGTTGAAGATCTCTCACAAAAAGCTCCCACTCTCTTGAAGATCAGGCAGCAGTCACCACTGCCCACCATCCTGGTCTTTGCATGGCAGTCAGATCTCCTCCATTGTCACGTCCAACGATAAAAGTAAGCAGGCAGCAGTCACCACTGCCCACCATCCTGGTCTTTGCATGGCAGTCAGTATGCTCTCCTTGAATAGAGAGGAATAGGGAGATGTGTGGGCTGCAATCAGTTATCTCTCTCCTACTATTCTCTTCACATGTGGATAGGCAGGTTAGTATAGATATGATCAAAACTTAATATTTTTTAATAGTAATTATTATACATTAGGTGTACTCACGTATGAATCATGTTGGTGTGTGTATGAGTTACACAGCCACTTTGAGCCTTCTTGATGAAGTCAGCAAGCTCCACACAACCCCTTTGCAGCAATGGATAGCTGACGATGTTCTGGTCAAGTTCTGGGGTGACAATGTTGATAAGAAGAGGGGTGTCAGGGATGTTTGATCAGACCACCATGGGTCCTTGCTGCACATGTACAGTATCCTAGCCGGATGCAGTCGTGTTCAAGCCAGTGAACTAGCTCGCACTGGGTGTGTTGCTCTCCTCTCTAAGCTTCCTGTTGACACATTTTTACCAACCTCTGAGGACTTTGCTGCTGTGCGAAGTAACCTTGTTGTTCTCGTTAGTAGGATCATCACTCGCTACATCGACGGATTATCAGTCTCGTCTAAGTCAGTTCCTCAACACATTCAGTGTAAGTACTCTACTGAAATGGGGAAAAAGTCAGAAGTGATTGTGCTGGATGTTCTCATGAAAAATGAGGCAAGCAGAACTGACATGATTGACATCATGATGTGTATGCAGGACTACCTTGGCAAGGATTATCCCTGTGAGAGAAGAGTACCACCAGGAGGAGATCAGCTAACATGTGAAAGGCAAGTTGGAGCCCAGCGGCACACAATGGATGGAGATACCATTCAGGATCGACTCGGTCTTCTTGAGCCAGTAACCGAGGACTGGCACTGTCTTGTATGTTTCCTCTCTTTAAGTCTGCATGCAATCACATTATACATACTTGTACATGTATGCTTTATGTAATAATTATTAGTGCAAGGCCTTAATTAGGGTGCATGATGTACAGAGGTATGACAGCAGATGAAGTTGAACGGGAAGAGGAGGAAGAGGAGGAGGAGGAGGAGGAAGCAGAACAGGAAAAGGAGTACCCATTTTCAGTTGACGTATAGTAACTCACCTTTACAGGTACATAAACCTTCTTAATACTAAATGCAATGCTTCACCTGCTGGGAGCACTCATATAAAAAAAAATAACCTCAAACCTACACAAAGGTGATGCATGTGTCAGTAACAATGTGTGAGTATAAATATGTATACATAAAATAGCTGGAGAAGCATACCAGAGAAGCACTACATTTCCTTGCACATACATCACAGCATAATAGAGGATCCTGCACACTGGTGGTAAAAGAGGTGTCAAAGTAGTGTAAGAGCCACTGCCGGCGACAAGAGGTGTCATTTTCCAAATAATGCCGAACTGCAGCTACTTCATGGTCTCTTGTACTTGCTAGCTTCTTCTTCAGATGACAGTCAATTGGTTTCCAGTACACAATGGATCGTGCGGGATCACCGGATCTTCCCCCTCTTCCACTCTCTTGAAAGTAGTCCTCTATACCTTGAGGTGCTCCATAGTGTATGATGGTGTTGACGTCTCTCAAGTTGATGCCCATTCCTAAAGCCTCAGTGGCAAAAACTACCCTAACAACTCCATCAGGTCTGGTAAGGCTGCTCAAAACAACTTCCTTGTTGTGTTGAGGGGTGTTGGCATGAAACATGCCAAAAAGGCAATTGTCACTAACTCTTTCAGCTCCAGGAGGATAGTAGGATCCATCACCCAGCTCAAAGTGAAAATGAGCATACAAATCAGCACATACATCTAGTGTTCTACAGTAAACTATAACACGAGGGGCCATGTTCTTCAATTGCTTTAGGGACACCACTACACCATTCAAGTCGGTTTCCATATCTGTACGTACATGTACTTCATAGTAGATGTTTGGGCAGTCAGGAGAGGTGGTAACCGTCTGGCAATCGCTCATCTCCAAGCTCTCGATGACCTCCTTACGAATACCGTGAGTGACTGTAGCTGTACAAGCGAGCACGAGCAAAGGAGTGCCTTTTGGTATGAGAGCACGCAATTCATGAAGTCGTCCGTATGATGGTCGAAAGTCACGACTCCTGTGAATTAGATAATAATAAAAGTAATAATTATTACTGACGTGACCATAATGTGCATGCATGCAAACATACCATTTTGATACGCAATGGGCCTCATCAACAACAATCGCAACTACCCTGGATGAAAACTCAGGTTTAGCAATAGCATCTCTCCACCGTGAGACATCAATTGGTTCAGGTGCACAAAAAAAAAAAAAAAACAGGCGGCCATCACGGATGTCATCATCTGTTGCCAGGAACTCTTTGTCTACCTTACTCCCAGAAGACATGATAGCAGCTCTTACAGACCTACGTCGAAGACTTTGGACTTGGTCCACCATGAGAGAAATGAGCGGTGATACTACGATAACTACGCTGTTGTCCTTGCCGAGCTTGTCATCGAATACGAAGGGCAGTACTTCGTAGCACAGAGACTTGCCAAAACCAGTTGGTAGCCAGAGAAACACGTCTTTTCCCTAATAGATACACTTAATACACGTCGCCTGCTCGGCTTTCAAGACAACAGTCGAGCAAGCGATCTTTGCGAGAGCGTAAGAAATTGAACGATCCATGGCCAAGAAACGGCGAGAGTCTAGAACGCGGGTATAGTGCGCGTTTAATAAGCGGTACAGGGTACGGTACGGGGCGGCGCGGCGTAGCGGTGGTATCGTACCAAATATTCATGCCTTCTTTGGTAGACGTCATCGTATCACGAACGTGAACGGTAAGTATCCGGATCCCCGGAAAGTTGGGGTGATTAAGCGCATGCGCGAACGGTGTGTACCAGGCTCTTTTTTCCCCCTCCCCTAAGAGCCTGGGTACGAGGCTACCTTGCCAACTGCAGCTACAATCTTGAATATGTGACTGTAGGCAGTACCAATCACTTCATTGTTGGAGGTGTTGGTTGTTAAGTGCAGTTCATTGATAACCCTTTTAAACGATTCATGCAGAGTGGTCGGTAAGTGCCCATCGACTTCATACCTAGACATCGTATTACTAGATGTGGTTGATGGGTATGGCCGATACAAACTCAACATTTGTGCTGTTTTGACAGTGAGCTCAATGTATAGGTAAGGTTTGTCGAGTAATTCACCGATCTATTGCAGCATAGGCTATGCTACACTACAATGGCATGTAATGCAGTGTGCGCAGGATAGAGCTCTAGAAAGCACTACTTACTTAGGTCAGACTTCCAGTTATGTGTTTTCTTGCTGACATGCTTATGAAGCACTTAACCATCATCAGTGTGTTTCCTGTACTATAAAACCAAGCCAGTTTGCCCTGCCCTTTGCTTGTATTTCTTTTGTGTGTTTGATAATGATTGCTTATTGTTCTATTACAGTTGAGAGAAAGAGATGTGAATTCCTACTGGATGATGAATTTATCGACACACATCATGGTCTGTCTCATACAATATCTCGAGCAAGTATCTATGAAGATTGTATCGAGTTATACAAAAATAATCTACCCCAAGTGGTTCATGAATATCCTTTCCGCATTGCCTACAAGCATGAAAAAGCAATCGACACTGGATGAGTGAGTAGAGATTTTTTTTCAGCGCTTTGGGAAGTGGCTTACATCAAGGATTTTGATGGTGGGAGTACCTATATTCCCTCAGTACATCCCCATGCTGACATGTCGCATTATAGGGTGCTTGGTTCCATATTAGCTCATGGATTTATGTCTTGTGGATTGCTCGTCTAGCTTTTCCAGTTGTAGCATGCACATTGCTTGGATGTGATGTTGTAATCCCAGATGCAATTCTAATCGATTCATTCGTAGATTACGTCAGCTCCTACGAAAGTTCTGTGTTTCGTGAAGCTCTGCAAGTGTCAAAGGGTTCAGAAGCCACCTTCACACCGGTATTAGGGGAGTCTGTACTAAATATATTATCTACTATGGGTTGTCGTGAGATGCCTACACCTGGCAATATTCAACAGTTAATCCTTCAGGTAGCACGGTATGAGCTTGTACGCAAACCATTAGGGGCACTACTTTCTCTTTATCGTGGAGTGCCTACCGAATAGCACCCTTTCTTCAGTGAATTTTCAGTTGGTGACTTGCATGGTTTGTACAGGGCTCTTAATGCCACCCCAGGGTCGGTTATGAGCATGATTAAGGAATCAAAGGAGATGATCTCGAGCCAGGCGCAAGGGTGCTTGGATACCTTAGAACCTTCATAGGAAACTTAAACCACCAAGACTTGCGTAACTTTCTACGGTTTGTAACTGGTAGCTCTGTAGTCATTGATAAGAAGATATCTGTGACTTTATACAGTCTCTCTGGTCTGGCACGAAGGCCAATAAGTTATACATGTAACTGTACACTCGAGCTGTCTGTGACATACCTTACCTATCCTGACTTTGCTGAGGAGTTTCTGACTCGTTGCCAGAAATACGCGGCCATCCCATAGTTGGCCTAGCGAAAATATTTCATAATTCGTTTAATTGGATGTGTACATTCTCTATGGGGATAAACGAAAACAACAAGCTACCAAACTTCCGATTATCTAGACTACTTTAATGCTGTAAAAGGAAGCTCGGGATGATTTACGACTGTCTCCACAGTATGCACAGAATTTACTTTTTAAGCAAACTTACTTGATCAACTTCTCCATAGACAGCATTACATTTTCATTGAAGTGCCTGTCAACTTGTACAAGTTTTCACTACTAGTACAGTAAAATTTCAACTTCCGATCATCTAGACTACTCATTTAGCCATGAAACTTCACAAAACTAACCTAAATTTCACTAGATCGACATTTTAAAATTTTCCTTTGCAAGGGCAAAGTTCAGCAATATTGGAAAATTTTTTGCTGACTCAGCAGTTGATGACGTCAGCGATTTTGAAGCGAGTTCTAGATCGAGCAGCTAGCTGTTGCGAGTGTCAAGATCGAGTGATTGTTGTCTATTTAGGTTGAAAATAGTTGAGACTGGGCTACTTATGCCAACCTATCACAGATTAGTAGCGAGTGATTGCCGCTAGTGCAGTTTGTCGTTGTTGAACAGTACTGAACATATTGTACCATAATTTTTTGTCACGAACGTCTACTGAAGGTACCAACTAGCTAAAATTAGTTACCTTATAATGTTAAAGCCTAGAAAGGCCTGGTAGTTATGTTAAAATGTTCCGTTTTGTTTATTATGAAAGAAATAATCATATTCATGACAGCTTGTAAGCTTGTAATTGGTAATTACAAGGGCTTGTACAATGCAAACATATGGATGTCCGCTGCTCTATGGGGCATTTCTGGCAACGTGTTCTGAGGAGCAAAGTTGCTTGGCCAATGGAAGCTGTGCTTATCCCAAAGCACAACATTGTAACATAATTGTGACCGGATCTGAGAAAACCCGCCATATTGCCCATTCTGTAAAATTTTAGTTAGCTGTATTTTTGAAAACCTCTACCATAGAGCTAACCTACCTCCAAGTCTGAGACCGATTGCGCGCTTCGCCTTGGAGCTAGAGCGCTTTGTTCACGATCGCGCTACAAGCATAGAAAACGAGAAATTACCGTCTGAAGGCGTTGCTATGTACGCGTATAGCGTTTCCGTATACTACGCGTGAACCGGAAATCAATTAAATGGACCTGGGTGGAGCCGTTCGAAATGAACGCTAAGGTCAAGCTAGTCTCTAACTTCGTCGTCGATAACGAGAGCCGCTTCTTCTTCGATACCTAAGAAGCTTAAAATAGGGTGTCCAACACAAAAATAAAGTTTCGTTAATCGCTTTTTTCAATAGCAGGGCACGTATATCTTATTGAAAGTCGGCTCTGTCCGGCATAAAACCCAAGTTACCGCCTTTCCTTATGGGGGTTTTCGCGGCGCGAAGTTTCAGATCGAGAGCAGTGACTACGGGGTTAAAATTTTTTATGACGTCAACTTAACCCCTTTTGCTCGGTATTTTGCAAAAGTAAGTGACTATGGTTGAAGTTTACTAGCAAGGAGCGTGGAGTGCTGAGCTGATTGTTTCTGGGTTCTAGGAACTGCCAAAATGTGAGCTAGTAGAGTTTTACATGACATCTGTATCAGATTTTATTACACTGACCAGTGATCAATTGACAACATGCTTCCCTCAGGGTGTTGGTACATAGTATGGGGCCTGTACTTTCTGTAGACAAAGTCAACTTCACTTAAACAGTTGCTTGCCATCTGGAAACCCCAAAATTTGTAGCGGCTAATGTGTCACTCCCCACATAAGTTTATGACTGAAGCCATAAAATGCTTATTGAAGCACTCAAATGAAACGTCAGGCAATCCTGAGTGTTTTGGTGAAAGTTTCGTCTTGATAGCTCGTATGGTTCAAAAGTTATAAAGCAATAAAGATTCTAAGTTC
This sequence comes from Stappiaceae bacterium, assembly GCA_964291365.2. Taxonomy (GTDB): domain Bacteria; phylum Pseudomonadota; class Alphaproteobacteria; order Rhizobiales; family Stappiaceae; genus JBDWFY01. The sequence goes on along the minus strand of OZ219952.1, from coordinate 116,986 downwards.
TAGTAAATTTTTAACCTAATCTATGTTGCTATTAGCAAGCACAGCAATGCTTTTATTAAAGTTGCAATTCAACTTTGAGCCATAAGTTCAGTTAGGAATGAGGTATGAACACGAAACTTGCACCAAAATTACTCCAAAAAGTATGCTATTATGGTGGTGAGCAAAATTGATCAAGTTTGTAAGGTTTCCCACATAATATTGTATACTAGACATACATCATATGGAAACACAACACAATTGGACAATATTATAGAAAACGGTTTTACCCAGATGGTAAAACAAACTCAAATGGAACTTCTCTTGGTCTGCAGATAGCATAGGCCCGGTACAATGTACCAACACCCTGAGGGAAGCATCTTGTCAATTAACCACTGGTCAATGTAATGATATCTGATACAGATGTCATTTAAAACTCTACTAGCTCACACTTTTGCGGCTCCTAGAACCCAGAAACAGTCAGCTCAGCACCCCACGTTCCTTGCCAGTAAACTTCAACCATAGTCACTTGCTTTTGCAAAATATAGAGCAAAAGGGGTTAAGTTGCCGTCATAAAATATTAACTCCATAGATTATACGCAAGTTGCGTGCATGCGCGAAGTTGCGGTCCGAGTTTACAAGCTGCAATTGTGCAACAACAACGAGGTATTTCAGCGTGAAATTTTTCATGAGCATTAATTTCAAGTTGCTTTATGTTGACAATCACTCAAAAGACCTATTGGTGGAGATCAAATTTTTGATGTGGAGACCCTACTTAAAAGGTGAATGAACGTACAGTAGTTCGACAAATCTAGCTGTATCCAGATAGCCCGCGAGCGGGAATTCTAATTAACGCCCTTAGCAACGGGCTCCGTGTACGGCAGCTGTACAGACTAGGTAGGTCGAAATGAAGGCTTATTTCGCCTTGGTAACTTACGCTTACCCTCCGTAGGTGACGGCAAAGGATAATAGAAAGGTTTTCTGACATAAATATGACAAAAACTGGACTTTCACATTTTTTTTACCTGTGGTACTAAAAACGCGCATTGCGCCATATGCGCGTTTGGACAATATGCCGGGTTTTCTCAGATCCGGTCACAATTATTATAGATCTAGTTAGTGCAACAACTTTATCCACCTTGAGTATATAACAGTTAATAGTGAATGTTGTGCATTGTGTTGATTTCTATGCTGCACAGGTTTCATACAATGCAGCTTATAGCTTGTACACATCACACAATTATTATTATGCGTAGCAATTACGATGTGCACCTCACAAACATTAAATTTTACTTTGCATGGTGACAGATCTAGACAAACGGACAACACAAACTGTGATGTTTAACAATTGTGACCGGATTTGCGAAAATCCGGCATGTCGCGAAAGCGTGCAAGTCGTGCAATGCGCGTTTTTAGTATCTCAGGTCGAAAATTGTCAAAGTCCAGTTTTTGTCATATTCATGTCAAAGAACCTTTCTACTAACTATTGCCGTAGCCTACGGATGGTAAACGTAAGTTACCAAGGCGAAATAAGCCTTTACTTACAGGCCCCTCGATCTACCTAGTCAGTGCAGCTGCCGTACACGGAGCCCGTTGCTAAGGGCGTTAATTGGAATTCCCACTCGCGGGCTATCCTAGATACAGCTAGATTCGTCGAATCACTAAACGTTGACTCACCTTATTAGCTTCTTAGGCATCGAAGAAGAAGCGGCTCTCGTTATCGACGACAAAGTTCGAGCCTAGCTTGACCTTTGGCGTTCATTTCGAACGGCTCCGCCCAACTCAATTTAATTGACTTCCGGTACACGCGTAGTATACGGAAACGCTATACGCGTACATAGCAACGCCTTTAGGCCGTAATTTCTCGTTTCTTGTGGGTGTGGCGCGATCGCAAACAAAGCGCTCTAGCTCCTACGCGAAGCGCGCGATCGGTCTGAAACATTGGAGGCAGGTTAGCTCTAGGGTAGAGCTTATCAAATATAGAGCTAACTAAAATTTCATAAAATTCGCTACATGGCGGGTTTTCCCAGATACGGTCATTGGTAATTATTACCAGTAAGTGTCAACAGCAATAATTATAACTTTGATTTGACTGGGTGGGTGTATTGTTATTGGGGGGGGGGGGGGGGGATGAAGTGCATGTATGGGTATTACTATTTTAGTGTGTTCCCAGTTTACCTGCTGTTCCCAGTGTGCCTACTGTTCCAGTGTGCTTGCTGTTCCAGTGTGCCAACTGTTCCCAGTACGCCTGCAATTCCCAGTGTGCTTGCTGTTTCCAGTGTGCCTACTGTTCCCAGAGTGTCTGCTGTTCCCCATAGCCCTAGTGTATTTCCAGTTTGCCTGCTATTTTCAGTGAGCCTGCTGTTCCCAGTGTGCCTGCTGTTCCTAGTTCCCATGTTCCTAAGTGTGTTCCCAGTTTGTGTGCTGTTCCCAGTGTGCCCGCTGTTTCTAGTTCCCAATATTCCTAGTGTATTCCCAGTTTACCTGCTGTTCCCAGTGTGTCTGCTGTTGTATGTGTGCCTGCTGTTCCCAGTGTGCCTGATGTTACCAATGTGCCTGCTGTTCCTGGAGTGCCAAGTGTTCCCACCGAGCCAACTTTTCCAGTGTGCCTGCTGTTCCTAGTTTCCTATATTCCTAGTGTTTTCCTGCTGTTCCCAGAGTGCCTGCTGTTCCAGTGTGCCTGATGTTTCCAGTGTGTCTGCTGTTCCAGTGTGCCTGCTATTCTCAATGTGCCTGCTGTTCCCGGAGTGCCAACTGTTCCCACTGTGCCAACCTTTACCAGTGTGCCTGTTATTCCCAGTGTGCTTGCTGTTCCCAATGTGCCTATATACTGTTCGTAGAGTGTCTGCTGTTCCCTATGTTCCTAGTGTATTCCCAGTTTGCCTATTTTTAGTGAACCTGCTGTTCCCAGTGTGCCTGCTGTTCCTAGTTCCCTATGTTCCTATTATGTTCCCAGTTAGCCTGCTGTTCCCAGTGTGCCTGCTGTTCCTAGAGTGTCTGCTGTTCCCTATGTTCCTAGTGTGTTCCCTGTTTGCCTGCTATTTTCAGTGAGCCTGCTGTTCCCAGTGTGCCTGCTGTTCCTAGTTCCCTATGCTGTTACAGTGTTCCTGCTGTTCCTAGTTCCCTATGTTCCTAGTGTGTTCCCAGTTTGCCTGCTGTTCCCAGTGTGCCTACTGTTCCAGTGTGCTTGCTGTTCCAGTGTGCCAACTGTTCCCAGTGTGCCTGCTATTCCCAGTGTGCTTGCTGTTTCCAGTGTGCCTACTGTTCCCAGAGTGTCTGCTGTTCCCTATGCTCCTAGTGTGTTCCCAGTTTGCCTGCTATTTTCAGTGAGCCTGCTGTTCCCAGTGTGCCTGCTGTTCCTAGTTCCCTATGTTCCTAGTATGTTCCCAGTGTGCCTGCTGTTAGTGTTCCTGCTCTTCCTAGTTCCCTATGTTCCTAGTGTGTTCCCAGTTTGCCTGCTGTTCCCAGTGCGCCTACTGTTCCAGTGTGCTTGCTGTTCCAGTGTGCCAACTGTTCCCAGTGTGCCTGCTATTCCCAGTGTGCTTGCTGTTTCCAGTGTGCCTACTGTTCCAAGAGTGTCTGCTGTTCCCCATAGTCCTAGTGTGTTCTCATGTTGCCTGCTATTTTCAGTGAGCCGGCTGTTCCCAGTGTTCCTGCTGTTCGTAGTTCCCTATGTTCTTAGTGTGTTCCCAGTTTGTCTGCTGTTCCCAGTGTGCGCGCTGTTCCAAGTTCCCAGTATTCCTAGTGTGTTCCCAGTTTACTCGCTCTTCCCAGTGTGTCTGCTGTTCCATGAGTGCCTGCTGTTCCCAGTGTGCCTGCTGTTACCAATGTGCCTGCTGTTTCCGGAGTGCCAACTGTTCCCACTGTGCCAACATTTCCCAGTGTGCCTACTGTTCCTAGAGTGTCAGCTGTTCCCTATGTTCCTAGTGTGTTCCCAGTTTACTCACTCTTCCCAGTGTGACTGCTGTTCCATGAGTGCCTGCTGTTCCCAGTGTGCCTGCTGTTACCAATGTGCCTGCTGTTCCTGGAGTGCCAACTGTTCCCACTATGCCAACTTTTCCCAGTGTGCCTGTTATTCCCAGTGTGCTTGCTGTTCCCAGTGTGCCTACTGTTCGTAGAGTGTCTTCTGTTCCCTATGTTCCTAGTGTGTTCCCAGTTTGACTGGTATTTTCAGTGAGACTGCTGTTCTAGTTATCTATGTTCCTAGTTTGTTCCCAGTTTGCCTACTGTTCCCAGTGTGCTTACTGTTCCCAGTGTGCCTGCTGTTCCTAGAGTGTCTGCTGTTCCCTATGTTCCAAGTGTGTTCCCAGTTTGTCTGCTATTTTTCAGTGAGCCTGCTGTTCCCAGTGTGCCTGCTGTTCCTAGTTCCCTATGTTCCTAGTATGTTCCCAGTATACCTGCTGTTACAGTGTTCCTGCTGTTCCTAGTTCCCTACGTTCCTAGTGTGTTCCCAGTTTGTCTGCTGTTCCCAGTGTGCCTACTGTTCCAGTGTGCTTGCTGTTCCAGTGTACCTACTGTTCCCTATGTTCCTAGTGTGTTCCCAGTTTGCCTGCTATTTTCAGTGAGCTGCTGTTCCCAGTGTGCCTGCTGTTCCTAGTTCCATATGTTCCTAGTTTGTTCCCAGTGTACCTACTGTTCCCTATGTTCCTAGTGTGTTCCCACCCCAGTGCTGTTAGTTCAGTGTTCCTGCTGTTCCTAGTTCCCTACGTTCCTAGTGTGTTCCCAGTTTGTCTGCTGTTCCCAGTGTGCCCACTGTTCCAGTGTGCTTGCTGTTCCAGTGTACCTACTGTTCCCTATGTTCCTAGTGTGTTCCCAGTTTGCCTGCTATTTTCAGTGAGCTTGCTGTTCCCAGTGTGCCTGCTGTTCCTAGTTCCCTATGTTCCTAGTATGTTCCCAGTATACCTGCTGTTACAGTGTTCCTGCTGTTCCTAGTTCCCTACGTTCCTAGTGTGTTCCCAGTTTGTCTGCTGTTCCCAGTGTGCCTACTGTTCCAGTGTGCTTGCTGTTCCAGTGTACCTACTGTTCCCTATGTTCCTAGTGTGTTCCCAGTTTGCCTGCTATTTTCAGTGAGCTTGCTGTTCCCAGTGTGCCTGCTGTTCCTAGTTCCATATGTTCCTAGTTTGTTCCCAGTGTACCTGCTGTTACAGTGTTCCTGCTGTTCCTAGTTCCCTACGTTCCTAGTGTGTTCCCAGTTTGTCTGCTGTTCCCAGTGTGCCTACTGTTTCAGTGTGCTTGCTGTTCCAGTGTGCCAACTGTTCCCAGTGTGCCTGTTATTCTCAGTATGCTTGCTGTTTCCAGTGTACCTACTGTTCCCGATGTTCCTAGTGTGTTCCCAGTTTGCCTGCTATTTCAGTGAGCTTGCTGTTCCCAGTGTGCCTGCTGTTCCTAGTTCCATATGTTCCTAGTTTGTTCCCAGTTTGTGTGCTCTTCCCAATGTGTCCGCTGTTTCTAGTTCCCAATGTTCCTAGTGTGTTCCCAGTTTACCTGCTGTTCCCAGTGTGTCTGCTGTTCTATGTGTGCCTGCTGTTCCCAGTGTGCCTGATGTTACCAATGTGCCTGCTGTTCCTGGAGTGCCAACTGTTCCCACTGAGCCAACTTTTCACAGTGTGCCTGCTGTTTCTAGTTTCCTATATTCCTAGTGTTTTCCTGCTGTTCCCAGTGTGCCTGCTGTTCCAGTGTGCCTGATGTTCCCAGTGTGTTAGCTGTTCCAGTGTGCCTGCTGTTCCCAATGTGCCTGCTGTTCCTAATGTGCCTGCTGTTCCCGGAGTGCCAACTGTTCCCACTGTGCCAACTTTTACTAGTGTGCCTGTTATTCCCAGTTTGCTTTCTGTTCCCAATGTGCCTACTGTTAATGGAGTGACTGCTGTTCCCTATGTTCCTAGTGTAATCCCATTTTGCCTATTTTTAGTGAGCCTACTGTTCCTAGTTCCCTATGTTCATATTATGTTCCCACTTAGCCTGCTGTTCCCAGTGTGCCTGCTGTTCCTAGAGTGTCTGCTGTTCCCTATGTTCCTAGTGTGTTCCCAGTTTGCCTGTTATTTTTAGGTGCCTGCTCTTTCCAGTGTGCCTGCTGTTCCTAGTTCCCTTTGTTCCTAGTATGATCCCAGTTTTCCTCCTGTTCCCAGTGTGCCTGCTATTACAGTGTTCCTGCTGTTCCTAGTCCCTATGTTTCTAGTGTGTTCCCAGTTTACCTGCTGTTCCCAGTGTGCCTGCTGTTCCAGTGTGCCTGCTATTCCCAGTGTGCCTGCTGTTCCCAATGTGCCTGCTGTTCCCAGTGTGCCTGCTGTTCCCAGTGTGCCTGCTGTTCCTAGAGTGTCAGCTGTTCCCTATGGTCCTAGTGTGTTCCCAATCTGCCTGCTATTTTCAGTGAGCCTGCTATTTCCAGTGTGCCTGCTGTTCCTAGTTCTCTATGTTCCTAGCGTGTTCTGTTTGCCTGCTGTTCCCATTATGCCTGCTCTTCCTAGTTTTCTATGTTCCTAGTGTGTTCTCAGTGTGCCTGCTGTTCCTAATCCCCTTTGTTCCTACTGTTCCCAGTGTGTCTGCTGTTCCAGTGTGCCTGCAGTTCCCAGTGTGTCTGCTGTTCCCAATGTATCTGCTGTTCCCAGTGTGCCTACTGTTCCTAGAGTGTCTGCTGTTCCCTATGTTTCTAGTGTGTTCCCAATCTGCCTGCTATTTCAGTGAGCCTGTTATTTCCAGTGTGCCTGCTGTTCCCAGTTCTCTATGTTCCTAGTGTGTTCTGTTTGCCTGCTGTTCCCATTATGCCTGCTCTTCCTAGTTTTCTATGTTCCTAGTGTGTTCTCAGTGTGCCTGCTGTTCCTAATCCCCTTTGTTCCTACTGTTCCCAGTGTGTCTGCTGTTCCAGTGTGCCTGCAGTTCCCAGTGTGTCTGCTGTTCCCAATGTAACTGCTGTTCCCAGTGTGCCTACTGTTCCTAGAGTGTCTGCTGTTCCCTATGTTCCTAGTGTGTTCCCAATCAGCCTGCTATTTCAGTGAGCCTGTTATTTCCAGTGTGCCTGCTGTTCCCAGTTCTCTATGTTCCTAGCGTGTTCTCAGTTTGCCTGCTGTTCCCATTATGACTGCTGTTCCTAGTTTCCTATGTTCCTAGCCAGTGTGTTCCCAGTGTGCCTGCTGTTCCTAGTTTGCCTGCTGTTCCCAATGTGTCTGCTGTTCCAGTGTGCCTGCTGTTCTCAGTGTGTCTGCTGTTCCCAATTTACCTACTGTTCTCAGTGTGGCTGGTGTTCCTAGAATGTCTGCTGTTCCCTGTTTTTAGTTCAAAGTGTGCCTGCTGTTCCTGCTGTTCATAGAGTGTCTGCTGTTCTCAGTTTCTAGTTTACAGTGTGCCTACTATTTCAAAATTATGTGGCTGCTGTTCCCAGAGTGTCAACTGTTCCCACTGTGCCTACTCTTCCTAGAATGTCCGCTGTTCCCTATGTTCCTAGTGTGTTCCCAGTTTGCCTGCTCGAGCTCTTTTCAGTGATCCTGCTGTTCTCAGTGTGCCTGCTGTTCTTAGTTTCCTATGTTCCTAGTGTGTTCCCAGTATGCCTGCTCAAGCTCTTTTCAGTGATCCTGCTGTTCCCAGTGTGCCTGCTGTTTTTAGTTTCCTATGTTTCTAGTGTGTTCCCAGTATGCCTGCTCAAGCTCTTTTCAGTGATCCTGCTGTTCCCAGTGTGCCTGCTGTTCTTAGTTTCCTATGTTCCTAGTGTGTTCTCAGCTTGCCTGCTATTCCCAGTGTGCCTGCTGTTCCAGTGTGCTTGCTGTTCCCAGTGAGCCTACTATTCCCAGTGTGCCTGCTGTTCCTATTTCCTATGTTGTTCCCAGTTTGCCTGCTGTTCCCAGTGTGCTTGCTGTTCCCAGTGAGCCTACTATTCCCAGTGTGCCTGCTGTTCCTATTTCCTATGTTGTTCCCAGTTTGCCTGCTGTTCCCAGTGTGCCTGGTGTTCCCAGTGCACCTGCTGTTCCCAATTTGTCTGCTCTTCCCAGTGCACCTGCTGTTCCCAATTTGTCTGCTGTTTCCGGAGTGCCAACTGTTCACACTGTGCCAACTGTTCCCAGTGTGCCTCCTATTTCCAGTGTGCTTGCTGTTCCCAGTGTGCCTACTGTTTCTAGAGTGTCTACTGTTTCCTATATTCCTAGTGTGTTCCCAGTTTTCCTTCTGTTCCCAGTGTGCCTACTGTTCCAGTGTGTTCCCAGTGAGCCTGCTGTTCCCAATGTGCCTGCTGTTCCCAGAGCGCCAACTGTTTTCACTGTGCCAACTGTTCCCAGTGTGCCTGCTATTCCCAGTGTGCTTGCTGTTCCCAGTGTTCCTACCGTTCCTAAAGTGTCTGCTCTTCCCTATGTTCCTAGTGTGCTCCCAGTTTGCCTGCTATTTTTAGTGAGCCTGCTGTTTCCAGTGTGCCTGCTGTTTCTAGTTTCCTATGTTCCCAGTGTGTTCCCAGTTTGTCTGCTGTTCCCAGTGTGCCTGCTATTCCTAGTTCCCTATGTTCCTAGTGTGTTCCCTGTTTACCTCCTGTTCCCAGTGCGCCTGCTGTTCCAGTGTGCCCGCTGTTCCCAGTGTGCCTGCTGTTCCCAATGTGCCTGCTGTTCCCAGAGTGCCAACTGTTCTCACTGTTCCAACATTTCCAAGTATGAATGCTATTCCCAGTGTGCTTGCTGTTCCAAGTGTGCCTAATGTTCCTAGAGTGTCTGCTATTCCCTATGTTCCTAGTGTGTTCCCTGTTTGCCTGCTATTTTCAGTGAGCCTGCTGTTCCCAGTGTGCCTGCTGTTCCTAGTTCCCTATGCTGTTACAGTGTTCCTGCTGTTCCTAGTTCCCTATGTTCCTAGTGTGTTCCCAGTTTGCCTGCTGTTCCCAGTGTGCCTATTGTTCCAGTGTGCTTGCTGTTCCAGTGTGCCAACTGTTCCCAGTGTGCCTGCTATTCCCAGTGTGCTTGCTGTTTCCAGTGTGCCTACTGTTCCCAGAGTGTCTGCTGTTCCCTATGTTCCTAGTGTGTTCCCAGTTTGCCTGCTATTTTCAGTGAGCCTGCTGTTCCCAGTGTGCCTGCTGTTCCTCGTTCCCTATGTTGCTAGTATGTTCCCTGTGTGCCTGCTGTTAGTGTTCCTGCTCTTCCTAGTTCCCTATGTTCCTAATGTGTTCCCAGTTTGCCTGCTGTTCCCAGTGCGCCTACTGTTCCAGTGTGCTTGCTGTTCCAGTGTGCCAACTGTTCCCAGTGTGCCTGCTATTCCCAGTGTGCTTGCTGTTTCCAGTGTGCCTACTGTTCCAAGAGTGTCTGCTGTTCCCCATAGTCCTAGTGTGTTCCCATGTTGCCTGCTATTTTCAGTGAGCCGGCTGTTCCCAGTGTTCCTGCTGTTCGTAGTTCCCTATGTTCTTAGTGTGTTTCCAGTTTGTCTGCTGTTCCCAGTGTGCGCGCTGTTCCTAGTTCACAGTATTCCTAGTGTGTTCCCAGTTTATTTGCTCTTCCCAGTGTGTCTGCTGTTCCATGAGTGCCTGCTGTTCCCAGTGTGCCTGCTGTTACCAATGTGCCTGCTGTTCCCGGAGTGCCAACTGTTCCCACTGTGCCAACATTTCCCAGTGTGCCTACTGTTCCTAGAGTGTCAGCTGTTCCCTATGTTCCTAGTGTGTTCCCAGTTTACTCACTCTTCCCAGTGTGACTGCTGTTCCATGAGTGCCTACTGTTCCCAGTGTGCCTGCTGTTACCAATGTGCCTGCTGTTCCCGGAGTGCCAACTGTTCCCACTGTGCCAACTTTTCCCAGTGTGCCTGTTATTCCCAGTTTGCCTACTGTTCCTAGAGTGGTAGCTGTTCCCTATGTTCCTAGTGTGTTCCCAGTTTACTCACTCTTCCCAGTGTGACTGCTGTTCCATGAGTGCCTGCTGTTCCCAGTGTGCCTGCTGTTACCAATGTGCCTGCTGTTCCCGGAGTGCCAACTGTTCCCACTGTGCCAACTTTTCCCAGTGTGCCTGTTATTCCCAGTTTGCCTACTGTTCCTAGAGTGGTAGCTGTTCCCTATGTTCCTAGTGTGTTCCCAGTTTACTCGCTCTTCCCAGTGTGTCTGCTGTTCCATGAGTGCCTGCTGTTCCCAGTGTGCCTGCTGTTACCAATGTGCCTGCTGTTCCCGGAGTGCCAACTGTTCCCACTGTGCCAACTTTCCCAGTGTGCCTGTTATTCCCAGTGTGCTTGCTGTTCCCAGTGTGCTTACTGTTCGTAGAGTGTCTTCTGTTCCCTATGTTCCTAGTGTGTTCCCAGTTTGACTGGTATTTTCAGTGAGACTGCTGTTCTAGTTCTCTATGTTCCTAGTTTGTTCCCAGTTTGCCTACTGTTCCCAGTGTGCCTGCTGTTCCTAGAGTGTCTGCTGTTCCCTATGTTCCAAGTGTGTTCCCAGTTTGCCTGCTATTTTTCAGTGAGCCTGCTGTTCCCAGTGTGCCTGCTGTTCCTAGTTCCCTATGTTCCTAGTATGTTCCCAGTATACCTGCTGTTACAGTGTTCCTGCTGTTCCTATTGTGTTCCCAGTTTGCCTGCTATTTTTCAGTGAGCCTGCTGTTTCCAGTGTGCCTGCTGCTCCTAGTTCCATATGTTCCTAGTATGTTCCCAGTTTGTCTGCTGTTCTCAGTGTGCCTACTGTTCCAGTGTGCTTGCTGTTCCAGTGTACCTACTGTTCCATATGTTCCTAGTGTGTTCCCAGTTTGCCTGCTATTTTCAGTGAGCTTGCTGTTCCCAGTGTGCCTGCTGTTCCTAGTTCCATATGTTCCTAGTTTGTTCCCAGTGTACCTGCTGTTACAGTGTTCCTGCTGTTCCTAGTTCCCTATGTTCCTAGTGTGTTCCCAGTTTGCCTGCTATTTTTCAGTGAGCCTGCTGTTCCCAGTGTGCCTGCTGTTCCTAGTTCCCTATGTTCCTAGTATGTTCCCAGTTTGTCTGCTGTTCCCAGTGTGCCTAATGTTCCAGTGTGCTTGCTGTTCCAGTGTACCTACTGTTCTCTATGTTCCTAGTGTGTTCCCAGTTTGCCCGCTATTTTCAGTGAGATTGCAGTTCCCAGTGTGTCTGCTGTTCCTAGTTCCATATGTTCCTAGTTTGTTCCCAGTGTACCTGCTGTTACAGTGTTCCTGCTGTTCCTAGTTCCCTACGTTCCTAGTGTGTTCCCAGTTTGTCTGCTGTTCCCAGTGTGCCTACTGTTCCAGTGTGCCTGCTGTTCCAGTGTGCCTGCTGTTCCCAATGTGCCTGCTGTTCCTAATGTGCCTGCTGTTCCCGGAGTGCCAACTGTTCCCACTGTGCCAACTTTTACTAGTGTGCCTGTTATTCCCAGTGTGCTTTCTGTTCCCAATGTGCCTACTGTTCATAGAGTGTATGCTGTTCCAGTGTGCCTGCTGTTCCAGTGTGCCTGCTGTTCCCAATGTGCCTGCTGTTCCTAATGTGCCTGCTGTTCCCGGAGTGCCAACTGTTCCCACTGTGCCAACTTTTACTAGTGTGCCTGTTATTCCCAGTGTGCTTTCTGTTCCCAATGTGCCTACTGTTCATAGAGTGTCCGCTGTTCCAGTGTGCCTGCTGTTCCCAATGTGCCTGCTGTTCCTAATGTGCCTGCTGTTCCCGGAGAGCCAACACTTCCCACTGTGCCAACTTTTACTAGTGTGCCCGTTATTCCCAGTGTGCTTTCTGTTCCCAATGTGCCTACTGTTCATAGAGTGTCTGCTGTTCCCTATGTTCCTAGTGTATTTCCATTTTGCCTATTTTTAGTGAGCCTGCTGTTCCTAGTTCCCTATGTTCCTATTATGTTCCCAGTTAGCCTGCTGTTCCTGCTGTTCCTATGTCTGTGTTCCCGTTAGCCTGCTGTTCCCAGTGTGCCTGCTGTTCCTAGTTCCCTTTGTTCCTAGTATGATCCCAGTTTTCCTCCTGTTCCCAGTGTGCCTGCTGTTACAGTGTTCCTGCTGTTCCTAGTCCCTATGTTTCTAGTGTGTTCCCAGTTTACCTGCTGTTCCCAGTGTGCCTGCTGTTCCAGTGTGCCTGCTATTCCCAGTGTGCCTGCTGTTCCCAATGTGCCTGCTGTTCCCAGTGTGCCTGCTGTTCCCAGTGTGCCTGCTGTTCCTAGAGTGTCAGCTGTTCCCTATGGTCCTAGTGTGTTCCCAATCTGCCTGCTATTTTCAGTGAGCCTGCTATTTCCAGTGTGCCTGCTGTTCCCAGTTCTCTATGTTCCTAGCGTGTTCTGTTTGCCTGCTGTTCCCATTATGCCTGCTCTTCCTAGTTTTCTATGTTCCTAGTGTGTTCTCAGTGTGCCTGCTGTTCCTAATCCCCTTTGTTCCTACTGTTCCCAGTGTGTCTGCTGTTCAGGTGTGCCTGCAGTTCCCAGTGTGTCTGCTGTTCCCAATGTACCTGCTGTTCCCAGTGTGCCTACTGTTCCTAGAGTGTCTGCTGTTCCCTATGTTTCTAGTGTGTTCCCAATCTGCCTGCTATTTCAGTGAGCCTGTTATTTCCAGTGTGCCTGCTGTTCCCAGTTCTCTATGTTCCTAACGTGTTCTGTTTGCCTGCTGTTCCCATTATGCCTGCTCTTCCTAGTTTTCTATGTTCCTAGTGTGTTCTCAGTGTGCCTGCTGTTCCTAATCCCCTTTGTTCCTACTGTTCCCAGTGTGTCTGCTGTTCCAGTGTGCCTGCAGTTCCCAGTGTGTCTGCTGTTCCCAATGTAACTGCTGTTCCCAGTGTGCCTACTGTTCCTAGAGTGTCTGCTGTTCCCTATGTTCCTAGTGTGTTCCCAATCAGCCTGCTATTTCAGTGAGCCTGTTATTTCCAGTGTGCCTGCTGTTCCCAGTTCTCTATGTTCCTAGCGTGTTCTCAGTTTGCCTGCTGTTCCCAATATGACTGCTGTTCCTAGTTTCCTATGTTCCTAGCCAGTGTGTTCCCAGTGTGCCTGCTGTTCCTAATTCCCTTTGTTCCTAGTTTGCCTGCTGTTCCCAATGTGTCTGCTGTTCCAGTGTGCCTGCTGTTCTCAGTGTGTCTGCTGTTCCCAATTTACCTACTGTTCTCAGTGTGGCTGCTGTTCCTGGAATGTCTGCTGTTCCCTGTTTTTAGTTCAAAGTGTGCCTGCTGTTCCTGCTGTTCATAGAGTGTCTGCTGTTCTCAGTTTCTAGTTTACAGTGTGCCTACTATTTCAAAATTATGTGGCTGCTGTTCCCAGAGTGCCAACTGTTCCCACTGTGCCTACTCTTCCTAGAATGTCCGCTGTTCCCTATGTTCCTAGTGTGTTCCCAGTTTGCCTGCTCGAGCTCTTTTCAGTGATCCTGCTGTTCCCAGTGTGCCTGCTGTTCTTAGTTTCCTATGTTCCTAGTGTGCTCCCAGTTTGCCTGCTCAAGCTCTTTTCAGTGATCCTGCTGTTCCCAGTGTGCCTGCTGTTCTTAGTTTCCTATGTTCCTAGTGTGTTCTCAGTTTGCCTGCTATTCCCAGTGTGCCTGCTGTTCCAGTGTGCTTGCTGTTCCCAGTGAGCCTACTATTCCCAGTGTGCCTGCTGTTCCTATTTCCTATGTTGTTCCCAGTTTGTCTGCTGTTCCCAGTGTGCCTGGTGTTCCCAGTGCACCTGCTGTTCTCAATTTGTCTGCTGTTCCCGGAGTGCCAACTGTTCACACTGTGCCAACTGTTCCCAGTGTGCCTCCTATTTCCAGTGTGCTTGCTGTTCCCAGTGTGCCTACTGTTCCTAGAGTGTCTACTGTTCCCTACATTCCTAGTGTGTTCCCAGTTTTCCTGCTGTTCCCAGTTTACCTGCTGTTCCCAGTGTGCCTACTGTTCCAGTGTGTTCCAGTGTGCCCGCTGTTCACAGTGAGCCTGCTGTTCCCAATGTGCCTGCTGTTCCCAGAGTGCCAACTGTTCTCACTGTGCCAACTGTTCCCAGTGTGCCTGCTATTCCCAGTGTGCTTGCTGTTCCCAGTGTTCCTACCGTTCCTAAAGTGTCTGCTCTTCCCTATGTTCCTAGTGTGCTCCCAGTTTGCCTGCTATTTTTAGTGAGCTTGCTGTTCCCAGTGTGCCTGCTGTTCCTATGTTCCCAGTGTGTTCCCAGTTTGTCTGCTGTTCCCAGTGTGCCTGCTATTCCTAGTTCCCTATGTTCCTAGTGTGTTCCCTGTTTACCTGCTGTTCCCAGTGCGCCTGCTGTTCCAGTGTGCCCGCTGTTCCCAGTGTGCCTGCTGTTCCCAATGTGCCTGCTGTTCCCAGAGTGCCAACTGTTCTCACTGTTCCAACATTTCCCAGTATGAATGCTATTCCCAGTGTGCTTGCTGTTCCAAGTGTGCATAATGTTCCTAGAGTGTCTGCTATTCCCTATGTTCCTAGTGTATTCCCAGTTTGCCTATTTTCAGTGAGCCTGCTGTTCCCAGCGTGCCTGCTGTTCCTAGTTCTCTATGTTCCTAGTGTGTTCCCAGTTTGCCTGCTGTTCCCAGTGTGCCTGCTCTTCCATGTGTGCCTGCTGTTCCCAATATTATGTTTCATCTGATAAAAGCCGTGACAACTAGCTATGATCAGAGAATGGGCACTGTTTGTGACTAAGCCCAATGCTATTTAGAGGCTAGCATTGTTTCTATCTTATATTATTACCCAGCATGCATGCGCAAGGGGTAAGGTAGTTGATCTTGTCATGTGTTGTCATCCATATGAAAGTCACCAAATCTCGAGTGATAGCGAGTAGACAATGCTGTTGAGAGGTTGGAAAATAAAAACAATTACTCTCTTCTAAGTGCTTAACAAGTGTGTACCAGGAATGGTACAAATCGTGCATTTGATCTGACGTGCCTATCAAGCACACCTAGTACCTACATCTATTCCATGTCAGCTGCAATGCTGTTTCAACTGCTTGTGTGACCTCAAACTAGGTAATGGTCACTGATGTTATGAACTGATCTATTGATCAGCTACCATAAACAATTCATAGCTATGTGTGAGTGGGGTATGTGTTCTGGAGAGCTCTAGTATAATGTCATATTAATCGTTCATATGCGCAGCCTATTTTCTGTGGAGCTTATGATAAGATTATTATTATAAACATGTGATATACATGTATCAAACGCATATGTAGTGGCCTTGACTAACGCGTGGTCCTCGCAGATACAGCGGTGACAGAGAATATTATTAAGATATAGCAGATGGCAAAATACCAGAACTGACTATGCTACAAGGGTGCTGTCTTATATAGAGGAGCAGGGGGTTAGAGGTGAATCACAAAAATCAGGGATAAATATCAGGGATGACATTATAAACAATAGGACATAATTGTTTACTGTTCCATCTCTTGTTCTTGAGAGACAGTCACATTAGACAGACAGACATTCGTTACATTACTCTCCCCCCTCTAAGGCATGTCCTCATGCCTGATCTTCAATTTCCGAATCTGAATCTCGAAAGGTGACGACTGTTCCGTAGCGGACTGGGGGACGGCTAACTCTGGTCGAACGTCTTAGAGGAGGTGTATCAGGGCTCTGCTGCAAGGTAGATGACTGTGCCTCCACCTCGAAATCTTCCTGTAGGTCTAAAGAATCTCCTACATTTTCATTCTGGTTTGCAGAAGTGGAATCATGCTCTTCTCCAGCAGTTTCAATAGTTTTGTTTTCCGACGATTTAGATTTGCTTTGCTCAAACTCGTGCCATACAATCCAGTCATCACGATGATCATTGTCCCCAGTGTGCTTTTTTAGTCGGTTTGAGTGCACTACCAAACGCTTTCTCAAATTTTTCATGTGTTGGATGCGATATATAACATCTCCTAGTTTCTTGACAACTTGAAATGGGCCCTTCCAGGGCCGATGAAACTTCGGGCTTTTACCACGACGGACTGCTGGGCAATGAAGCCAGACCAGACTACCTGTCTCAAAATTAGTGCTTTTGGCGTGTTGATCATAATAAACTTTCTGCTTTTGTTGTACAGCAGCAGAGTGGTTTTGGACTCTTTTGTAAGCCTGCTGAATGCGCTCCTTTAGGACTGCAGTGAAGTCATGCACAGTTGTTCCATCCTCAGTTGGCAAGTTGAACAGGATATCGACTGGTAGTGCTGCCTCACGGCCATATACAAGGCTAAAAGGGGTAGCCCCTGTCGTCTCATGGGGACTAGTGCGGTAAGCAAGCATCAGTGTAGGGAGGTGCAAATCCCAATCTTTTTCATCCTCTGAGACAACAGTGCTTAGCATGTTGAGTACTGTTCGGTTGAATCGTTCAATCATGCCATCTGACTGGGGATGATAGGGGGTTGTACGAGTCTTGACAATTCCCAATATTTTGCAAATTTCTTTAATCAGTGAGGATTCAAAATTTCTCCCTTGGTCGGTATGCAATTGCTTGGGGATTCCAAAGCGGCATACAAACTCATTGACAAAAATTCTTGCAATAGTGGCCGCCTCCATATTAGGCATTGCATGTGCCTCCTTCCACTTTGTAAAATAGTCTCCAATTACCAGAATGTATTTGTTGCCACGAGCTGTTTCAGGTAGTGGGCCAAGTATATCCATAGCTACCCTCTCCATTGGCAATTTCGTCATTTGTGGCTGGAGTGGGGCACAAGGCTTGGGGACTGGCATTTTCCTGGAGCTGCACATTTCGCATCGGCTGCACCAGTCTTCAACATCTCTTTTCTGTCCAGGCCAATAAAATCGTGCTCGGGCTTTCCCCAGTGTCTTGGCTACTCCTAGGTGGCCACCAGTCGGGGAGCTATGAAGCCCTTGAAGCACTTTGGACACCATGTGTGGTGGAAGGACTAACTGTAGCCGCGGCTGTGCTCCATTCCCTGGAATATCCTTCCAGCGTCTGTATAGGATACCCTCACGTGAAGTGATGCAATCTCTCTGGTGCCACAGAGTCTTGAGGTAAGTACTTCCAGCTGGCAACTTGGGTGGTATGGAGTTGGAGTGCAGCCACTGGGAAAATAGCTTGAGATCTGGACTCTCTTGCTGCATGGTACAGATTTCTTCTGTAGACAAGTGAGGAATGGAACAAAATTGCATTGATGCTACGTCTGCTACTGGCGCCTGTTCGGCTAAGTCAGCCAGGATTTCTTCGCCTTGGCCACACTGTTTGCATGGACTGCGGGAGAGAGCATCTGCATTCCTGTGTTGCAGACCTGGGCGATGGATGACTTGGAAGTTGTACTCAGACAGGAGTTCCAGCCACCTGGCCACCTGACCTTCAGGTTCGCGAAAATTGTGGAGCCATTTCAGTGAATTGTGATCTGTTCTAGCCTTGAATGCTCTTCCATAAAGGTATGGGCGGAATTGACGTATACCCCACACCAGAGCTAACATCTCCTTCCTGGTTGCACAATACTGGCGCTCAGCTTTTGTGAGGGTCCTGCTTGTATATGATATCACCCTTTCCCCGTCCACTGTTTGCTGTGACAGAATAGCTCCAAGTCCCTCTGTGCTTGCATCTGTATCCACAACAAAGTCACAGTTAAAATCTGGAAATGCCAGAATGGGTGGGGAAACAAGGGCTTGTTTTAATTTAGCAAAGGCCTCACCGCACTCAATTGTCCAGCTCCATTTTCTTCCTTTCTCTGTGAGCCGGTACAGAGGACTTGCTTTCTGAGCGAAACTTTTGACAAATCGTCTGTAGTAGGAGGCTATCCCAAGAAATTGTCGGAGCTCCTTCACATTTTTAGGGACTGGCCACTCCTGGATGCAGCGTATTTTTCCCGGATCTGTCTCTACCCCCTTTGCTGATACTATATGACCGAGGTAGTGAACACATCTTCTCATCAAGAAACACTTGGTTGGCTTCACTTTCAGCCCAGCTCCTTTAAGCCTCTCAAATACTTCACGCAGTCGCTTTAGGTGCTCTGGGACATCCTTACTGAAGATGATGATGTCGTCTAGATAAACTAGACAAGATGCCCAGTTCAGCCCAGCCAAAACACGTTCCATGAGTCGCTGGAACGTTCCAGGGGCATTGCACAGCCCAAAAGGCATCACCTTGAACTGGAATAATCCTTGTTGCGTGGCAAAGGCAGTTTTTTCCTTGTCTGCTGGGTCAACTTCGACTTGCCAGTATCCACTAGCCAGATCAAGTGTTGAGAACCATTGGGCTGATCCTAGTGCATCAAGTGTGTCATCTATTCTTGGTAGTGGCTGAGCATCTTTCTTCGTCACTTGGTTCACTTTCCTGAAATCTACACAGAATCGGGTAGCACCATCTTTCTTTTTTACCAGCACTACTGGTGATGACCAGGGACCTTGGGCAGGCTCAATGATATTTCTTGACAGCATCTCCTGTACGAGTCTCTGCGATTCATTTCTTTGATGAACGGGTAATCTTTGTATGGGCTGGCGGATTGGTGCGGCATTTCCAGTATCAATTCTGTGTTTTACCACATCAGTACGCCCCAGATCACCATCTCCTTGGGAAATTACTTCACCAAACTCACAGAGGAGACTGTGGAGTCTCTCTCTTTCTGACGTAGACAAATCTTCCACTTGGGCCATCATCTGTTGCACAGCTTCCTCCACTTTATGATCTCTCTTGCTACAGCTCTCTGACTGTTGGAGGACACAAACGCTTGGTTCGTCCAAGGGTTGAATAGTCCCCACTCGCTGGTTTGAGTACACTGCAACTGGAGCTGGTGAAGGGTTGAGCACTCGTACAATGCTGTTTCCTGTTTCCATGGAGCAAATTGAGCGTGCAACCAAGAGGCCCTGTTGCTCCATTAGTTTTGCAGCGGGTTCCAAAACTCCTGCACAATGTTTTTGTTGGGAGAGAGAGACCTGCAAGTGCATCTGACAGTTTCCAGGTACCACTACATCTGCAATAAATGAAACATGACAAACAGAATTTTTGGAGCTAGAGCTCCCTTTTCCTTGGCATACAACTGGCCGCATTTCTTCTGGTGTTACAGTCCGCTCCTTCATGTTGATCACACAGTTATGCTGCTGTAGGAAATCTGCCCCCAGGAGACACTCCTGGGTCAATTCTTTTGCGATGAGGACTGACAGCTGGCCACGAAGGTCTCCAATTTGTAGTGGGAGCTTCCCCTGACCTAACAAGTCCATCTCTCTGCCATTAGCGGTCACTATCTGTTGTGCAGGTGGACTCAGGCAATCCCCAGATGGTGAGGACGCTTCTTTCCAGACGTCTTCCCGGACCAGGGAGACCGGAGATCCTGTGTCTATGAGCATTCTTGTACAGCGATTACCCAATTGGCCCATCACCATTAATGTTGAATTAGACATACCTGTGGATAAGATTTGGGTCTCAATAGTTCCAGCCGACGGTTGACCCCCTCCGTCGGCTTGACCTAGTTTAAAGGCTGCTCACGGCCCTGATGTCTTGCAGAGCTCCTCTGATTGGGGCAGTTGCGTCTGATATGGCCTCTTTGCCTACAACCCCAGCACACTGGCCCCCGCTTCCCTGCGGACCGTTCTCATCGCAGTTGAGCAACCTCCTCAACGAGCTGCTTCATTTGGGTCTTCAGCTCCTCCAACTCAGATGGTCTACGGCTCTGTATGGCATTGGCTGATGCCCGAGGTTCTTGCTCAACATCCAAAGTCAGAATTGACTCGTGATCAACTCCCGACTGCTTCTCTTTGTGGAGCCTTCGTTGCGCATTCTCCACCGTCTCCTGCTTGCTTGCGATCTTCAGCGCTTCTTCCATCGACTCGGGCATCTCTCGCATCAGCCAAAGTTGTACGGAGGAGGACCGTATGCCCTGGACAAACTGGCTTCTCAGGACTTCTTGGCGCTGTTCCATGGACCACTTCGGGTAAGCCTTTTCAGCTAGTACCCTCAAGGCTCCAGCAAAATCAGCCAATCTTTCCCCCGGTTTCTGAGTTCTGGTCTGCAACTTGTATTGCCACTCTAGCTCGTTTCCATCCGGTGCGTAGTGCTGACGCAAGCACTTCGTTACGGAATCGTAGTCGTCTGTGCCCAGGAGATCTTGCTGCGAAACAACGCGAAACGGTTCGTCTTCCAATAGTGACAATAGTTCCTGCACCCTCTGAGCTTCAGCAATTTCTGCCTGCCGCACATACATCTCAAATCTTGTCAGCCATAGTTTGAAATCGCTTCCGGGTGAAAACTTCGCTGGTGGACGTAAACTCATCCGGACGAACCTTAGGCTGGCCATCTCTGTCCCAGCCGTCGGGGGGATTGGACGAGCTGGACTCGACGTGTCGTCGTCTGACATGATATCCCACTCCTGACACCAAATGTAGTGGCCTTGACTAACGCGTGGTCCTCGCAGATACAGCGGTGACAGAGAATATTATTAAGATATAGCAGACGGCAAAATACCAGAACTGACTATGCTACAAGGGTGCTGTCTTATATAGAGGAGCAGGGGGTTAGAGGTGAATCACAAAAATCAGGGCTAAATATCAGGGATGACATTATAAACAATAGGACATAATTGTTTACTGTTCCATCTCTTGTTCTTGAGAGACAGTCACATTAGACAGACAGACATTCGTTACACATATATGATGTGAGTGAATACTTGGCTGAGTCCAGAAGGATTCGTGCAGAACAAGAGAGGGCATATGCGGAATCTTTGGCCGCAGACCAGGCAAAAGAAAAGGCAAAGGTATATGCGTATATACTCGTGTATGCATAAAATATAGTTCAAGAGCTCATAAAAACTAAGAAAAGAGGAAGAGCGTGTAACTTGAACTGGGCAAAATTTTTGAACTGTACTAAAAATAGAACATCCAGTCAAGAGTAAACTAAAAATTTGTAAATCTAAGTGTAAAAATCTCTTCATGGCATGTTCAAAACTCATTGCTTGATGCTAGTGCTTGGACATTGCACTCAGTGTGGTTTTGCACATGATCAGATATTCTATTTTTAGTATCAGTCAAAAATTCTGCCTTGTACACTAATGTCTATGGGAGTTACATGCTCTTTCTCTCCTTGCATTAGTTCTTATGCGCTCTTGTATAGTTCTATCCCACTACATGGGCCTATCAAAGGAAACAGCTGGACAGTAGACAAGTTATCACCAGGTGATGTTTTAGTTATCACCCGATAGTGACGCCAGTTATCACCCGGATGTGAAGTTCAACATTGTCAATAACGTACATAAAGAATTAAATATGCAAGTCTAGTCAATGCTAATTTTCTAGTTCGACTCTCTACAATCGTTTCAACACCAATGTAGGCAAGGAGTAGCTGTAGCTCTACTCCTGCAAGAACAGCTTGAAGCACTGGATAAATATGCTCACTCGGAAGGCACAGTAGTCCACACACAATGCTTACACTTGCTGACTCTGGTCCTGCTTTGGAATATCGGTCAAATTCCTTGAGTAGTGTCGACAAAAATACAGCCCTTGAGTGAGCTCTTCCTCGCTTTAGCCTCCATCTTACGATGATTTTTAGGGTGACGGAGGCCTCCTCACACTTGTCATTGACAGCCTCTTTCCGGATTCCCCAAGGTTTCAAATCTTGAGTCGTACGATCACATAGTCTTCGCTATCATAATTAATAGCCTCAGCACTATTGTTATAGTGTAACATTCCAAGGAAAGAAGGCAAATTCACTGGGCAACAAGCATACCAGCTAGAGCTACATAGCTACTGAGATTGAGACTGAACTGCACAGATTAATGATCAAACCATACCTTCAATGTGATTGGTTGCTGACCTAATGATGTCATTGTCTCGGAATTCATTGTCATGGCGAGGTCAGGTAGCATATACATTTCCATGGTCTGTGGGATAGAAACCAGTTTTATCCCGGATATGCGTGTATAACATGGATATTGTACTCACACCGGGATATAACTATAACCAAGAGTATATAGTAAGATAAGGAAGAGAGTATCGAACACGCTATATTGTCCGTGTAATATGTGTTCAGAAAGTCACACGCCAGGAATTTAAACATTGACCAATGAGCGTGCTCGATTCAAATAACGAATTAGGGCGTGACCTCGAGTGCAAACTAATGCGAGTGCAATAGTGGCTGAAACGCGAGCAGATCGCGATACAAAACGAACGTTCATGAAGAATCTAGCATAAAACTCACGAAAAACGCCTCTATTCATCGCAGTCCTGAGAAAAATCGAGTGTTTAGCAACTTGGCTTAGTCATGTGCGCAAGGCGGGAAGTCACGTTACTCTCCGAAAACATATTACACGGACCATATAGAGCGTTCGATACTCTCATCTCTTATTACATACTCTTGTTATAACTTATCGCACATCTTTCGTTGATATGCTAAATTGCTCTCTATTTAGAGCAAGAAGAGGAGAACTGAAGAAGTGAGTCTGTGATGGAGAGTATGTACCTCACAAATTCAAATGTCTGATTCAGTAACTTTCCTTACAGTATTCATTCATTGTCCTATCAGTAGTTAACCCATCCCAGAAAGACTGAGAGTGGTACCTTCAAGTTTCTCACTGTACACAGTGGAATGCCTCTATATTGTATAGTCTGTAATAAGGACACCTCGTTTAATTGGGTCATTATGATGGCCAAAAATGAGTACAGGTTCTGTAATCCAGACACCTTAAATGGTTGCAACGGTGTCCAGACTAGAGGGGTTCCACTATGACAGGAATTGAAATTCTCTTTTGCCAAATCATGTGTCGATTTTTGTTGCAGCTGCAAGTAAGGATCAAAGAGAAGTGGAATCAACACATTCCCAGTGTCCCTGGTGGTAGGAAATTCAGTATGAGATTTCCAAATTCTACCAAGATTGAGTGTACCATTGATAAGGCTACTCCTAAATTACGTGTACTACAATTAGTGTTAAGTGTGGGCTAACCTTTTTTATCGTGATGCCATAATTGTGTAAACAGGTCTTGTATTGGAAGCCGTGGAAAGCCATTTAATCTCTGCAGTATTATGCCTAGGCAACTAATTCCCCGTGGTGGTACCTTTTCAGGAGATGATCCACTTGCATTGGTTGTAGAAGAATCAGAAGATGCTCCTGATCCCTGTGACTATCTTGATGCACCCACTGTATATGTTCAACAGCTTGAGTGTTCATGACTCAGCTATCTCACTGATTGATTTCCCTCATCTTTGGGCTGAACATTTTCAGTCTACAGTGCATGCGCTGTTCTGCAATGATCGTCGATGGGCAACTAACCTTTGACAACCTATTTTAGCTCGCTTTGGCAATCTATCATCGAAAATTAATGTTGTATCTTAGAAAGATAAGGACAGTCGCTCCTTTTTTTGTGGGATAAGGTCAGTCGCTCAATTTGAGCTTTTTTTGGGGGGGGGGGGGGTTCGTTAGCCTTTTTAGCGATCGTAACATTTTGGCCATTCGATGAAGCTCAAACAACATTCAAAATCTAGGGAATGGCTATAGCCCGTTGCACCTCTACTAATGTCGTCAGCTAACTCGCTGATTGATTTCCCTGATATTTGGGCTAAGTGTCTTCAGTCAACAGCGCATGCAGCTGTTCTGTAGTGATTGTCGATGGACAACTAACCATTGACGACCAATACTGAACTATTAGCGATGGTTTCGTTTTGCCTATTCGATAAAGCTCAAACAACATTCAAAATCTAGGCAATGGCCCGTTGCACCTCTGCTAATATAGTCAGCTAACACTCTGATTGATTTCCCTGATCTTTGGGTAAATACACACAAGTTCAGTCTACGGCGCATGAGCTGTTCTGTATGGATCGTCGATGGACAACTAACCATTGACACCCTATACCGAACTGCATGTGCGCCTTCGGCTCTTATATCCATTTTCGCTCTCTTTGTCGATCTATCTTCGGGAATTATGGTTGTATCTTAGAACGGTAAGGTCAGTCGCTCAATGTAAGCCCTCTTTTGGTGGGTGGTTCTTTAGGCTTTTTAGCTATCGTAACGTTTTGGCTATTCGATGAAGCTCAAACAAAATTTAAAATGGCCATAGCCCGTTGCACCTCTGCTAATATAGTCAACGAACTCGCCGATTGATTTCACTGATCGTTGGGCTAAGTATCTTCAGTCTACAGCGCATGCGCTGTTCTGCAGGGATCGTCGATGGATAATCAATAATTGACGACCTCAACCAAACTGCGCAAGCTCCTTATGCTCTTATATCCATTTTCGCTCGCTTTGGCCATCTACCATCGAGAATTATGGTTAATTCAGGGAATGGCCATAGCCCGTTGCTCCCCTGCTAATATATATACATATAATAATATCCCTGATTTTTGGACTAGGTGTCTTCAGTCAACAGCGCATGCAGCTGTTCTGTAGGGATCGTCGATGGACAACTAACCATTGACTACCTATACTGAACTGCGCGTGCGCCTTCGACTCATATATCCTCCATCGCTCCTTTGGCGATCTATCATCGAGGATTATGGTTGTATCTTGGAGAAGGGAGCCCTTTTTGGGGGAGGGTGGTTCGTAAGCCTATTTTTAAATATCATTCTGCATGATTATAAAAATGCAGGGATGCACAAAAATAGCATGATAATGCTAATAAGTAATATGTACATCCAGAAGATGAAAGGACTACTTAAGTTATTGAAATGAATAATGAATACAGTGACAATACTTGTATTAACTACTGCAATGCAATGTTATTTTAAGCACGATTCTTAAAGGTAGAGAAGGGTGAGGACACAACATCACTACTTAAGTTATTCCATAAAGTAATTGTATTTGGAAAAGAAAAAAGAGTTTAAGTATTGTGCAGTGTGACCACTTAGACTGCTTAGCTGTTTAGAATGGGTGTAGCGAGTGGTGTATACGCAAGGCCGTGGAAATAGGGGCACCAGTACGGGAGCATTGGTTCCAACAAGTTTGTGCATAAAACACAGTTTGAGCGCCTTCCTTCTTTGCTCGAGCTTTGGGATATTTAAAGTGTCCAGCATTTCGTCATATGTTGTGTTCCAACTCTTTAGACACACCTTGCAGTCAAACCTCTGAACGTCTTCCAACAACTTGCAGTCCTTGACAAGGTATGGATCCCAGACTTGGTTTGCATACTTTAGATGTGGCCTTATGAGCGTCAAATAGAGTGCTCGAATAGTAGATGTATTGGCACAGTTGTAGAATTGTCGGAACAATAGACACAGGAAAACGACTCCATGTGGACGGATTTACGCGACCTACCGTATTGATGAAAGAAGCGGGCGCTACACTGCCTGGAGACGGCGTACCTGTAACACGGACTCTGTCAGTATTCCGTGTAAGATACGCACGGTTCATGCGGACTCCGTTGCTTGCACTATGCTTGCACGGTTACAACATTCGGTATCCGTCCTCTCGGCTTGCGCTACACGGACGCAGTATAGAGCCGCGCGCGAGACTCCACCCAATGCGCCCGGAATATTGAATCGCGAATACATATACGCGTACGCGAATTGAAAGCGATCGCGCGCGCTGCGCCGCGCAGCTAGCTCTAATAGAAGAGGTGTAGTTTCAATAATTAAAGCACAGATCAGGGCGCCAGCATGCAATACAGACTCACTGCTCAGCGATCAAAAATATTCTGTGAACATTGCTCTTGGCGTGTGAGCAAATCCATGATTAGTCGCCACCGCGCGATACCTTCTACAACAAGAAATGGCAAGAATGGTCGAGAGAACAACCGATGAGCAGTTCTAGTCAGAATTCGGACTTCACAGCCCAGGCTCGACCACGATCCATCGCACAGCTTGCCTTTTGAAAGGATGCAGGTATGATCCTAAAAACTCTTTACTGGTATGTGAATTATGGAATAGCTCATTGAGTGCCAAAATTATGAACCATGACATGCACACACGCGCGTGTACTCACACACACACACACACACACACACACACACACACACACACACGCACATCAGATCGGTTAGTGAGTCTGATAGTTCGGAGTGATGAGATCATGATGATGTCAAGTCAAGAGTTTGTAGACCATTAGGTATACACTCACTAGAGCTAAATGCATGTATCAGCATGCCATGCTTATACTGAGGCTATGCATGCATGTGTATTTAGCCAGTGTTTGTATCTCTTTATAGAAAGACTACCCAAATCTGTGGATACCGACTTCCATTTCAGTGGCTAGCGCCCTCATAGTTGGCGTCCACACCTACGACTGATTATAAGTTAAGTGATGTATGTGTGTACTTTATGAGCAATAGGAGCTTTAAGCTTTATATGTGTAGGCTTGGTTGTTAATTCCTGTAACTTACATGCACATTATTGTATTGCACCTGGTAGGCTATAGCCAACACCAAGGTTTAATTATTAAGCTGATAAGCTTTATCTATGAATTAAGTCCTGCCACATGTGAGTGTCCTACACTACTTCTACTACTTTCCCATGCCCAATGACTCACTTGTCCATAATGTGTGTGTGTACATGTGAAACTTCAGCTTGTTGTGTATCAGAGCGAGCGATTGGAATGTACCGAGCATTTAAGACTAGCCTGCTGTTAAGATGACACATCTTTCAACAGTAAGACTCAGCTAAGTAGCGCATCTTTAAGCTGAATGAGCATAAGAGTGTGTGAGTAATATAATTATGTGCATACGTGTGAAACTTTAGCTTGTTGTGTATCAGAGCGAGCGATTGGAATGTACAGAGCATTTAGGACTAGCCTGCTGTTAAGATGGCACATCTTTCAACAGTAAGACTCAGCTAAGATGGCACATCTTTAAGCTGAATGAGCATAAGAGTGTGTGAGTAATGTACGTGGAATGTACCGAGCATATAGGACTAGTCTGCTGTTACGATGGCACATCTTTCAACAGTAAGACTCAGCTAAGATGGCACATCTTTAAGCTGAAAGGGCATAAGAGTGTGTGAGTAATGTGTGTACATACGTGTGAAACTTCAGCTTGTTGTGTGTCAGAGCGAGCGATTGGAATGTACCAAGTATTTAGGTCTAGCCTGCTGTTAAGATGGCACATCTTTAAACAGTAAGACTCAGCTAAGATGGCACATCTTTAAGCTGAATGAGCATAAGAGTGTGTGAGTAATGTACGTGGAATGTACCCAGCATTTAGGACTAGTCTGCTGTTAAGATGGCACATCCACACGAAAATGACTCCATGTGGACGGATTTACGCGGTCTACCGTATTGATGAAAGAAGCGGGCGCTACACTGTCCGGAGACGGCGTACGTGTAGCACGGACTCTGTCAGTATTCCGTGTAAGATACGCAAGGTGCATGCGGACTCCGTTGCTTGCACAATGCTTGCACGGTTACAACATTCGGTATCCGTCCTCTCGGCTTGCGCTACACGGACGCAGTATAGAGCCGCGCACGAGACTCCACCCCATGCGCCCTGAATATTAGATTTTTTTTTTTTTTTTTTTTTGACGTGAGATAAAAAGGACTTGTAGTAAGCTGAAAAATAGAAGGTACATGTATAGTGTTGATAAAAATGAGACAAAAGAGAATAAAATCATGATCTTGGAGTCCTTAGACAACCTGCAGCTGGCCTTCGGTTGCCTGAAGTTCAATAGGTTCATGAAGAGCCCCTCGAGTAGCTGAGGATCTGGTTCCTCTAATGGACATGACTGAGGCTCTCAACAGACTGAAGCTCATGCGGCAGCGTATCCATCCCATCATTTTGCTGTAGGGCACATCTCTTTTTTCACTCATCATAGCAGCCAGTCTCTTATAAAAGGTTGTAGCTGCTCTTCCCATTCCCCCAGTAGTTGACAAAACCAATGGTGTGAATGTCGAGTGCTCCACTTCTCTGATCCTGCGGTCATACTGTCTTTTCTTCTCCTGCTCATGGCGCCTGTAGGTAGCTAGAAGCGAGGCCTGCCTGTTTGATCGAGCGCATGGGTTAAAAACCCGTACATCAAAGAATGCTCTTTCAAAGCGGCTACCCCAAAAACCATAGGCAGCTATGTCAAGCCTGGAGTTGTCATCAATGTTGGCAGAGCGGAGGGGCATTGTCTCACCAGAGAGAGGCTGCAGGTGCGGTTCAATAGAGACACTATGGCAAACCTCTGAGAGAAGAGAAGCTGTCATGTCTCTCACTTCATTGTGTCTAATCGAAGGAAAGCCACCAGTTGGACATGACAAAGCATGATCAATGCTGAATGAGTGACCACAGCTGCATTGGGATGGTTTGATTGTTTAGAGGCCAATTGTATCTGAGACACAATGCATCCCTAAAAGCAGACTTGTGGAGAGCAAAACCATGGTTCTCAATAGGCAATGCTGTCAGCCATACAGATGCTCCTTTCTCCTGTGAAAGCTCAACACATCTTTGTAGCTCCTCTGGTAGTTGTGTGCACAGATTCCTGGCAACCTCCTTTCGTTGTGACTGCTTTTCGGAATTAGCAGCAGATTTCAATCGTTGTTGAGATAGATGGCAACCCTCAAGAGACTCATTTTGGTCAATCACACGATTCACAAGTGGGGCACTGATGAGCTTTGACACGCGGTGTTGTTCAATAGAAGTGTCCATGGGATTGACTAAGCTCAGACCACCTAGATGTGTAGGTAAGGACAGAAGCTTACGGACTGTCTCTCCAGGAGGACTCTGACCAGTCAGAGCAGAAAAGAATGTTGACATTATAGCTGTTTCCAATGGCTGGAGTAGCTCAGACAGGGAATGGCTTTCCAGATCAATCACACGTAGCACATAGTTCCATTTGGAGTACAGGCCGTGTGTAAATGCTGCATAAGCTGCATGAGGTTGACTCTTGGCGATGTTACTGAGGGTCTTGATCTCATCAACCCAACTTTTTATCTTACTCTCCATGAAGTGCTTGATAAATGAGGTAGATCCAACAGCTCCTCCAAGGTAGCCTTTACCATCCGTGGAGATTGTGATGTCGGTAGTTTTGAAGACATCCCTTACAGATTGCACATGATCAGGCTTAGTGAGAATATGGGTCTTTGAGCTGTTTGGATAGTACCCGTATAGAGGCCCAAACTCTACCAGCTCATCCCACCATCGCTTGATGTTTTCCACAGTTGATCCAGCTGCTGAGTCGTCTGCATACCATACCTGTTTTGAAATCCCGTTCAAACGATCGACTAGCGGCTTAGTTCCAATTGCATACATGGCCATTGCCAGAGGATCTCCTTGAGTTGTCCCTTCTTTTGATAGTAGACACTGACCACCAACAAACAAGCATGAGGGATTTCTATACGTGTTAATCAGGACAGGAGCCAAAGAGGGACAAATTGTTGTGACATTCAGAAGAGTTGCTTGTCGATTCAGGTTGTTAAAAGCGTTAGAAGCGTCGACAAAGATCATTGCCTCAGTGCTTTCTTCCTGAAAGATGTTTGACATGGCATGAACTGCAGCTTCGCAGCCCGCATCTTGACCAGCACAGAGTTGTAGAGAGCCTACAGCTGCTTGTAGATCCTGCTTTGTTGATCTCATGATGGCCTTTCCGATGATTCTTCGAACCACTTCTCCTATTCCTATTGGCCGCACACCAGGACATTTATTCAGTGGAATGAGACGGCATGCTGTGTATGCCATCAGGCTGGCTGGATCAACATAGGATGTGCACAACCTCCTTGCACATCTAGCAACAGCAGAGCAAAGATCATTAGATTTTTCTCCAAAACTTGTACAAAAGCGTCTCCAGTTCATAGCATCAACACCTGATGGACCGGCCGCTCCTTCAGTTTGAAGGGCACACTTTCTTATCACTTCTGGTGTGATACTTTCGAAGATGACAGGATGGAAGTCACTTTCGCCTGATTGAGACATGATGGTTTCGGCATGAGCTGGCTTAGCATCTGGATGTTTCTCTTCTAAGACATCTTGCACTGTCTTCCCAGAGTCATTATTTATAACTTCATCAAGAGAGAGGAGGCCAGTATGAGTATTCGTTCTTAGAAGGCATAGAGCTGCTCTTATTCTTCCCTCCATCATCAGCTTTGAGAAAGTGCGGGCAAGCTTCTCGCTATCATCATTAGGATGAGCACCAAATGAAGAGCGTAGATGGCTTTGAATCATTTTACCTCCCTTCAAAAGTTCAGTGATGTTGCCTTTCTCCCATAGTTCTAGACATCTACTCAGACACGAGATATGATCACGCGTTTTGGACTTCGAATGTGGCTTTTGAAGTAGAAGTGCTGGCATTGTCATGGCCGCCTTAATAGCAAAACTTTCATACGATGATTCACTGGCAAAAGCATCATAGAGTTTGGCTAGTTCTCCAATAAATTTCTTTCCACTGCTTCCAGATGGGACCATGAACAAGTTTGGTATCCAGTGGACGGTCTGGCCATAGGCTTCATCAATAGCTTTTGAAAACTCTTCACCAGAAAGGTCATGCCATGCGGACTGGTTACAGGTCATGTCTTTGAACTGGGGCAGGCTAGGAATAGCGCTGATGTTTGATATTGGGTCAGTGTCCATAGTGAACTCGGCCTCGGCGCGGATTTCCTGGTCCGAGATGGTGGCGTCGTCATCAGCAAAGTCATACTCTTGTTCTGGTGAGGGGGACACGGCCTGGGCATACGAGTCTGTTTGTAGCTGTTGCTGGGACTCCAAGGTATGTGATGGTACTGACGGCGTGTCGTTGTCTCGGGAGAGGGTGGTGGAAGACACGTTACGACAATGGCCCTTACGAGATGGAAGACAGTTAGTACAGGGCCGACCGGCTTTAGAACATGAGCATCCAATACAGCGCCCATTGCCGTTGCAGCGGCAACAAACGGGCATTTTCGCTTTAGTGAATGACAGTTCCGAGGCTAGGTAGCTTTAGTGAATGACAGTTCCGAGGCTAGGTAGTTTCGTTCCCTGAATATTGAATCGCGAATACATATACGCGTACGCGAATTGAAAGCGATCGCGCGCGCTGCGCCGCGCAGCTAGCTCTAATAGAAGAGGTGTGGTTTCAATAATTAAAGTTCAGATCAGGGCGCCAGCAATACAGACTCATTGCTCAGCGATCAAAAATATTCTGTGAGCATTGCTCTTGGCGTGTGAGCAAATCCATGTTTAGTTGCCACCGCGTGATACCTTCTACAACAAGAAATGGCAAGAAAGGTCGAGAGAACAACCGATGAGCAGTTCTATAGTCAGAATTCGGACTTCACAGCCCAGGCTCGACTACGATCCATCGCACAGCTTGCCTTTTGAAAGATGCAGGTATGATCCTAAAAACTCTTTATTGATATGTGAATTATGGAATAGCTCATTGAGTGCCAAAATTATGAACCATGGCATGCACACACGCGCGTGTACTCACACACACACACACACACACACACACACACACACACCCACCCGCACATCAGATCGGTTAGTGAGTCTGACAGTTCGGAGTGATGAGATCATGATGATGTCAAGTCAAGAGTTTGTAGACCACTAGGTATACACTCACTGGAGCTAAATGCATGTATCAGCATGCACTGCATATACCGAGGCTACACATGCATTTGTATTTAGCCACTGTTTGTATCTCTTTATAGAAAGACTACCCCAAACTGTGGATACTGACTTCCATTTCAGTGGCCAGCGCCCTCATAGTTGGCGTCAACACCTACGACTGATTATAAGTTAAGTGATGCATGTGTATACATTGTGAACAATAGAAGCTTTAAGCTTTATATGTGTAGGCTTGGTTGTTAATTCCTGTAACTTACATGTAAGTGCAAACAACCCTGATGACACTGTGTACATTATTGTATTGCACCTGGTAGGCTATAGCTAACACCAAGGTTTAATTATTAAGCTGATAAGCTTTATCTATGAATTAAGTCCTGCCACATGTAAATAGAGTGTCCTATACCATTTCTACTACTTTCCCATGCCCAATGACTCACTTGTCCATAATGTGTGTGTGTATGTACATGTGAAACTTCAGCTTGTTGTGTATCAGAGCGAGCGATTGGAATGTACCGAGCATTTAGGTCTAGCCTGCTGTTAAGATGGCATATCTTTCAACAATAAGACTCAGCTAAGATGGCACATCTTTAAGCTGAAAGGGCATACATGTACATGTAAGAGTGTGTGAGTAACGTGCGTGCATACATGTGAAACTTCAGCTTGTTGTGTATCAGAGCGAGCGATTGGAATGTACCGAGCATTTAGGACTAGCCTGCTGTTAAGATGGCACATCTTTCAACAGTAAGACTCAGCTAAGATGGCACATCTTTAAGCTGAATGAACATAAGAGTGTGTGAGTAATGCACGTGGAATGTGCCGAGCATTTAGGACTAGCCTGCTGTTAAGATGGCACATCTTTCAACAGTAAGACTCAGCTAAGATGGCACATCTTTAAGCTGAAAGGGCATACATGTACATGTAAGAGTGTGTGAGTAACGTGCGTGCATACATGTGAAACTTCAGCTTGTTGTGTATCAGAGTGAGCGATTGGAATGTACCGAGCATTTAGGACTAGCCTGCTGTTAAGATGGCACATCTTTCAACAGTAAGACTCAGCTAAGATGGCACATCTTTAAGCTGAATGAGCATAAAAGTGTGTGAGTAATGTACGTGGAATGTACCGAGCATTTAGGACTAGCCTGCTGTTAAGATGGCACATATATAGACTTGGTATGTAGGTTGTTATATGCATCAATTATTATTTGTAATGCTATTTATTATAGAAGCAGTTCATGGCTACTGTGAATGTCGTTGGAGGTAGAGAGAGCTGAAAATGTGCTGAAGAGGAAAAGAAAAAGCAGGAAGCATTCAAGTTTCAGCTGTGATTGACTAACTACACCAACTGAGTGGATGTATCTACTCTCTTCATTAATTATTATTATTATGCTATTAATAATTATTGTAATTTTAATGCAAATTTATACGCATGCGCTATATGATATGTTTCGGACGGGATAGAACTGACAGGAACGGGATCGTCAGACGGAGTTGATACGTACAAGTAGACGGAGGCGGTCCATGCGGTCCAATCGGACAGACGGATCATTGAGACGGAATCACACGACGGACAATACTGGATAAAACGGAGTATCTAGACGGACTCGGCACGGATCTGATAGCGGACTCAGTGAAATAGTCCGTAAAAAGTGGTCCCAATACGGGCGACAACGGTACTCGTTATCCTGGACATCGGAGATTCCGTTCCAAGCTCGTCTATACGGCGAACGCGGACCTCGTTCTCCCTGTATACGTGCACAGTTCACGCGGCTACGTTTTCCTGTGAGACCGATGAGCCTCCTCAGGGAAGTCTGCCATTGCAGAGCATCAGTAGGATCAGCAACATCAAGTGAATTGGGAAGACACTAGGGTGCTGGACAGGGCCAGTAGACCTGTCCAGCTCAGGGTAAAGGAAGCCTTGTACATCCAGAAGACCCCTACCAACAACAAACTCAACCGCGACGAGGGATACGAGTTGCCAGGCTGCTGGATCGCAACCGTGAAGAAGTTAGGGGGCGGGGTCAGCTCAAGCCGCGCTAGCGCCAACCATGTTAGTGCTCGGACCTCTGCACCGGACCGCATGCGCGCGCAAGCTCAGGAGCCACGCCTATAAATTGCCATCAATTTCGCACCTCGCTTCGCTTTTGCCCTGAGGATGACTAGAGCATCTAGTCGAAACGTCGGCAAGTTGTACACCGAGCATTGAGTTGTCCACAAAAGAATCTTCGTTGTTTCTATACAGCCACTGCAACTGAGAGCGATGTCACTTCAAGGACTAGCCTGCTGTTAAGTTGGTACATCTTTCAACTGTAAGTGTCCGCTAAGTTGGCACATCTTTAAGCTGAATGAGCATAAGAATGTGCGAGTATTGTACGTGCGTACATGTGAAACCAGCTTGTTGCGTGTCAGAGCGAGCGATTGGAATGTACATGTACTTAGCATTTAGGACTAGCCTGCTGTTAAGATGACACATATTTCAACAGTAAGACTCAGCTAATATTGGAATGTACTGAGCATTTAGGACTAGCGTGCTGTTAAGATGGCACATCTTTCATCAGTAAGACTCAGCTAAGATGGCACATCTTTAAGCTGTAAGAGCATAAAAGAGTGTGTGTAATGTACGTGGGTACGTGTGAATTATTGTGCATCAGAGCGAGTGATTGGACTGTATTGAGTATTTAGGACTAGCCTGCTGTTAAGATGACTCATCTTTCAACTGTAGGACTTAGCTATGATGGCACATCTTTAGCCTGAAAGAGCATAAGCGTTTGTGAGTAATGTGCGTGTGTACATTTGAAACTTCAGCTTGTTGTGTATCAGAGCGAGTGTACCGAGCATCTACTTCTAGCCTGCAGTTAAGATGGTACAGTTTTCAATAGTAAGACTCAGCTAAGTTGGCACATTTTAAAGCTGAATGAGCATAAGAGTGTGTGAGTACGTGCGTGCATGTCACAGTGAAATTTCAGATTGTTGTGTATCAGAGCGAGCGAATGGAATGTACATGTATCATGCAATAAGGACTAGTCTGCTATGAAGATGACACGTCTTTCAACAGTAAGACTCAGCTAAGATGGTACATCTTTAAGCTGAATGAGCATAAGCGTGTGTGAGTAATGTACCTGCATACGTGCGAAAGTTGAGCATGTGTATCAGAGCAAGAGATTGGAATGTACCGAGCATTTATGACTAGCCCGCTGTAATGATGGTACATCTTTCAACGGTAAGATTCTGCTAATGTAGCACATCTTTAAGCTGAAAGAGCATGAGTATTTTATGTGCGTACATGTGAAATTCCAGCCCGTTGTGTATAAGAGTGAGCGATTGGAAAGTACATGTACTGAGCATTGAGGACTAGCCTGCTGTTAAAATGGCACATCTTTAAACAGATTCAGCTAAGATGGAAGCTTAATGAGCGTAAGTGTATGTGAGTAATGTACGTGTGTACATGTTAAATTTCAGCCTGTTGCGTATCAGAGCGAGTGATTGGAATGTACATGTACTTAGCATTTAGGAATATCCTGCTGTAGCCTCGTCCCCAGGCCCCTCCCTACGCGAAAGGAGGGCCTGGTACACACCAACTGCGCATGTGCAAGATTATCAGTAAAATTTCCGTAAAATTGTCCGTATTCTATAGCTTACCGTGCGACATTTTGACTTCTAGTTCAAGCAAGCACCTGGGTAAGCGTCTTCGATGTCGCTTGCCTGTCAACCGCTCGAACGAAGTCTTTGCGCTCCCCTCGTATTTGTTGGCTAAACGCAAGGAGATTGTGAAGATGACGTAATCGTAAATAGATGGTTTACTGAGAATTTTACGGGAATATACGATGTACCCAGATTTTGGGTACAAACGGGCGCATGCGCAGTCGGTGTGTACTAGGCCCTTCTCCCGTGTAGGAAGGGGCCTGGGGACGAGGCTAATCCTGCTGTTAAGATGGCACATCTTTCAACAGTAAACCTCAGCTAAGGCGGCTCATCTTTAAGCTGAATGAGTATAAGAGTGTGTGAGTAATGTACTTGTGTTCATGTAAAATTTCAGCTTGTTTAGTATTAGATCGAGCGAGTGGAATGTACATGTACCGAGCATTTAGGACTAACCTGCTGTTAAAAAGCCAAAATGTCACATCTTTAAGCTTGAAGAGCTTAAATGTGTGTGAATAATGTGCGTGTGTACATGTGAAACTTCAGCTTGTTGTGTATTAGAGCGAGCAATTATAATGTACCGAGCATTAATGACTAGCCTACTGTTAAGATGGCACATTTTTCAGCAGATGGCAGATCTAGAGTATAAGAGTGTGTAAGTAATGTGCGTGTGTACATGTGATACTTCAGCTTGTGTATCTGAGCGAGTGATTGGAATGTACCGAGCATCTATGACTAGCCTGCTCTCAAGATGGCACATATTGAAGCTGAAAGCCTGAGAGTGTGTGAGCAATATGCTCGTGTGCATGTGAAACTTCGCTTGTTGTGCATCCTAGTGAGCAGTTGAGATGTACATGTAGCAAACATTTAGGGGACTATCCTACAGATTACACTGTGAAAAAAGTGATGTTTACTGAATAGTAATGTTGAATTAATGTCAGAAGAATGTTCACAATTCCTATGGTGATTAATAAAGTTTCGTATGGCCAGGAAACATCAGGTTTCCTGGTAAAATTAAATGCTAGGAATGTGCATAATTAATTTTAAGGAAATACTCAAGGAAATCTTAAATTTAATAACAGAGGAAATGTCAAAAAAATGTCACAATTCAACAGAATTAATTTCAGGAACTATCAAATAAATGTCATATTTCAAACAAGTTTAATTTGAGGAAATCCTAGTAATGAAAAATCACAGATGACAAGTTCAGGATATTGAAATCACAATTAGCTGATTAGCAGAATTCCGGTCCAGTATACATATGTATGTCAATCAATGTTAGCAAATCCCCAAAAGCTGGCAGGGAGATCTGATGGCTTAGGACGGACAGAAACATCACCAACAACCCGTGTATACGTCTGACTCAGAGCACGCTTTGATTTGCCCTTCTCAATCTGACTATCCAATACAGAAAACAGCTTATTAACTTTACTACTTCGCCAAGGAAGACTACGGACATAAAGAACTGGTTTTAGATCTTCGTTCTCATCCAATTCTTCACCACTTTCTTCACTTGACATGAACGACAATATAACTACCTCTTTATATGTCGCTTTACGCTCTTCATCGGAAATGCTTTCCAGAATAGCCTTCCTGTCATTTAATTTCTGCAGGGGGTAGGTGAAGTGGGTGAGCTATTAGCTGTGGTACCGGACATCTATTATTAATCATGGTATGGTAAACTCAAAATTCATAAGCTATAGTTTATAGTAGTATCCCTCAAATAAAGCACACCTGTACAGAGTCTCTACATTTGCATCACGGAGAATATTATTAGCACTCATAGTTTACCTTCACTAATCGGTTCTTTCTCCGCTGTTTTTGAACTTTGGCCTCATAAGTTCCCTTATCTTTGAGAGATTTTTCCTCTAGTTTAGTCTGAAAAAATCGGCGGGTTGCATCTGAAACACAAGCATGACAACATCAGTCAAAGTATGCCTTTCCTTGTACCTTTGAGCTACCATACCTTGGACATTCATAGCACACACCGTTGGATCCAGTGACCTGGTCTCGGCTAATACTTTCTTGACAACAGCTTGGTTAACAGGATCAGTATAGCGCTTTCTATAACAAACTATATGTATAATATTACATACTGGTGCTGCTACTAATCCAAGTTGACAAACTTACTTTACATCAAATCCATCAAAATTAGCCTCAGCGTCATCAAGCAATGTTTTGTACACATCTCTCACAAGGTGCAATAACAAAATGGATGATGTTTAGTGTGTATGTGTGTGAGAGGAGAGGGAGAGAAAGAGAGAGAGAGAGAGAGATAGGAGGGAGGAGAAGAGGAAGTCATGGTGGGTGCAGGGAGGGAGATAAGAAAAACAGTTTAAAGGGTATGTGAGCAATAGTTGTGAGTACACCAAATGGACACTATACTCACACGAACTTCAGGTGGAACTTTACGTTTCATCACAGAAGCATCGGAGCTGCTGATTGAACTTGATGTTGGCTTTTCTTCCAGCTTTTGTAGTCGTTCTTGAAGTGAATCGAGTTTATCGTCGTATGAATCAAGTCGAGTGTTAGCTTTTTGCACCTCTCGCAATATCTCAGTAAGTTGTGATTCAATCGAACTTCTTTTTGGAGGTGGCTCAGGATCACTAATAGAACTCTCGGATGATGGTGAAGATCCATGTTCAGTTGCAGGACGTTTTCTGGAATCAGATGCTTGCTTGTCTGAGGGAGGGTGACTACCTTTGGGAGTTTTTTGTCCCCTTGAAGCAGATACGAAAGCTTCTTTCGATATCCTAGTGCTGGCTTTGCCCTTTCGGTTTTGTTCAGGATTACTTAAGCTGGTCAGTGCCCGAGGATGGATACGAGGAGTTGTGGTTTCAGAGTGTCTACGTATTGCTGGGGGGGTTTTAGATGGTACTTTCACGTTGGTAGAGGATGTACCTTTGCGCTTAGCAGCTGAGGTAGACAAAGTCAGCTGGCTAGGTGTCTTGGGAACCCCCTTTGTTTTGTCTCCGCCACCAGCTTTGCTGTAACCCCTTGCGAGCGCATTGAGCATAGAGCTTTGGGATGACGGCACTCTCTCACTGGCAGAGGTTTCAAGCCTATTAGCTCCCTTTCCTGATACTTTTCCCTTAGATTTACGCTCGCTATCAGTGTGCGAGTCGAGCATCTGGCTAACCTCTTCAAAATTGAGCTTCTTTCTGCTCATATTGGAGAGTTCGAGACGGCTTAAAGGTGGAGGGAGTGGGGGGATCTCTGGACTCATCTCGAATTGTTCGTCAATCTCACCATCGATCGATTCACTGCTCATCTTGGTCGCACTAAAATAAAATAGATACTATGATATAGATCTCTACAGCTAGCTAGCTATTAAATTTAAATGACATTGCATATTGAGATGTAAAGCTACCTTCGATTAGACGATTTAGGTGTAGATTTGACGACGATACGAGCTGGAACGACTAGTTTCAGGCCTGTAGCTGGAGCGGAGAGCTCTACTCAGGACATCAGGAGTTTCCGCGCTTTTTCCAAGTGAACACGTGTTCATCTAATAAAGCGAAAATGGATATTTAAAATCCTTATAATTCCAAATAAAGCGCACTGGTAAACACAGGACTGTGTTGAGTGCTACTGAGCAGGTAGTAGCCAAGCTAGTGAACATGTTGAAGCACACTGGTTCTACAAGGTCGCGTCTAACCCACAAGAGATGTCCTCATTGCGGAAAAAATCTAAATTTGAAAACTTTTAAGGAGCATCGCAGGTTGTACTATGATTCAAATAAAAGGTCATGGAATAAATGTGAAGGCACTAGCTCACAAACTGCTTCATCCTCCTCTCTGCTTAAAGAGCTTGAGTTAGTTGACATGGAAATTGATTTTGCGACTTCTGATGGAGAACAATATGATGATCCCTTTGTTGACGACGACCCCCCAATGAGTGCCACACAACTACAAACATCCCAAGTGAACTCTCCTGACATGGGTGAAGATGCTGAAACAGGTTTGTATTAAAACATTAATTCATTCCTATGTGAGTTAGAGCAGTGATAAAATCATAAATGGTATCGTTTTTTTTTTTATAGGAGGCGAGTTTCCACTAAGTCCTCCTGATCCTCCATCTCCAGAGATGTTTGTAGAAAGTGCAGCTGATAATCAGAAGGATCAAGCGGTTGTTTGGTGGTTAGTCATGTTTGTTGGTCTTTTTCAAGCTCTACATTCCATAACTGACAGAGCTACTACTTGGCTTATAAGGTTTCTAAGTGCATTGCTGAAATGTCTAGCCACGCTCTCACAATGTGACCGAATTCAAAGAATTTATTCTTTATTTCCAACTTCCTTTTATCGCTTCAAGCAGTACCTTACAAATCGCTGTGGATCGAGTGACATCACAAAGTACGTTGTCTGTCCCAAGTGTGAAACATTGTACACCTTTGATGAATGTTTTGAAAGGAGGGGAGTAACTGTGTATACATACACATCCAAAACATGTTCCCACTGTGAATTTGGTCACATTGCATGTGGTCAAGAGCTCTTGAGAAAAATAGTATCACGGCCAGGTTATCCTCATATTTATCCCCATAAGGTATACTGTTATACAGCGATAATCTCAACTCTACAAAGGTTTTTTTGCCGACCTGGTTTCTTCGATTTGATTGAAAGCACAAGATCAGCTCATACTGATACCATGATACGAGATGTCTTCCAAGGACAAATTTGGAAGGATTTTTTGACGTATGGTGGACAACCATTCTTACTTGCTCCATTGTGCTATGCTATGGTATTAAACATTGATTGGTTTGAAGCATATGAGAACTACAAATATAAAGTAGGTGTGATTTATTTAGCGCTATTGAACCTTCCTCGAAATATACGTTACAAGAGAGAAAACATCATTTTAGTTGGCATTATACCAGGCCCAGCAGAGCCTAGTATTCATATCAATACATATCTAGCTCCTCTTGTGAATGAGCTGCTTGATCTGTGGAAAGGAGTGACAATAAAGATTAAAGGTGTACCTCAAGTCATCCGTGTTGCATTACTTTGTGTGGCATGTGATACTCCTGCTGCTAGGAAGGTATCTGGTTTTGTGGGTCATTCAGCTAACCTAGGATGTCCAAGATGTTACTGTGAGTTTTCTGAAGGTGGCCTGACAAGAAATCGTTCCAACTTCGATCGACACACTTGGGAATACCGAACAAATGCAAAACATAGAGAAGACGTGCAGAAATTGCTTACCTATTCTACCAAAACTGTGAGAGCAGAACAGGAACTTAAACTAGGTTGCCGTTATTCCACACTTTTAAACCTGCCTTACTTTGATCCAGTACGTATGACTATCATTGATGGCATGCATAATATCTTTCTTGGTAGTTCAAACTACTTTATTCGTAGGATTCTATTACCTACTAATGTTCTGGATAAGCATAAGCTTCAAGTCATCCACAGCCGCATGAAAAGATTGCAACTGCCATATGATATTGGCCGGTTACCTTCTAGTTTTGATTCAGGAGTAACTTTTACAGCAGAGCAATGGATGAATTGGACCCTATACTTTTCGGTATTCTGCTTCTATGGCGTAATTAGTGACAGACAGAATGTTGGAGGCACCTTGTCCTGGCCTCTAGACGACTGTGTAAAAGATCTTTAAGAATGATTGACATAACTGTCAGTGATTTACTGCTGCTACGGTTTGGTAAGCAAGTGTGTGAATTATTTGGATATAGATTCATTACTCCAAATATGCACATGCACTGTCATCTTGCTGAGTGTCTCAAAGACTATGGACCCCTACATGCATTTTGGTTATTCTCCTTTGAACGGTACAATGGACTTTTAGGCAAGCAACCCACTAATAATCATGCCATTGAATTACAATTGCTCAATCGATTCAATAATGATAATTTGCGTTTGGATCTACTCCATCATGCAGAGTCTATGCCATTTGCTGACCATTTCAGGGAAGTCACAGTTGAGTATGCGACTAACTTCAATTCAATCAAGCCAACGCAACTGTTGCCGGACTCACATGAGAGTGCAACCTTCACAGAGCCTTCAAAGCATAGCTTATTTGTTTTATCTGAATCAATGCTGACCAATTTGAGAAGCATGTATGCAAAGTTACTTCCAGATTATGCTACACAGATTGGAAACGGTAGTATTGACCTTCAATCTACTTGTAAGAAGTATTTTCATGTTTCCATGAACGGAAAGAAACTTGCGTCTTCAGAACAAGAAGTTCCGTACGTGTTGGCTATCCCTCCCTTAGAGAGTTCAAATGTTGCTAGACCATTTCGGATCGATTATTTTATTAAACATTCAATTTTGCTTCCCATGAGCGAGGTTACATCTACCTTTCTTTTTGCTGTTGGAAGGTGGCCACAAAAGCACCCTCGTCAGCATATGATGGGTAAACCTGTTGAGGTGTGGTGTTTTAATGTTTATGAATCATCTTTTAACTCCTTTGTGCCTGTAAGTAGCATACAGGGGCGTACAATAGTGGCTACAGAAAGTGTTAATGATGAGAATGTCCTGATTATTATACCTTTAGTAGAGTAAATCTACTTTTGTTTGTATTGAAGTTTTATAATATTTGCAGTTATTATTTGTTGACATAAACGGTTTTGTATTGTGTGGTGTGAATTCATGCTTTGAAAATTTTATGTTTGGGGAATGTGGCATTTACATATCTCATTCCTAAGAGGAAATCTGTCGTATGATTACACCAACAATCCAAGCAGGATTACCTACCTAATTCGTTTAAGGAATTGTCATTACATCATTCCAAAATTGGAATTTTCATGGAAAGATGAGATTTACCTGTGACCATTCTTATAGGAAACCTGTAGACAACATTCCACCCAAGGAAACTCCTTAAATGTGAGATTTCTTTTTATCATTCCTGACAGGAAACATAGTACCATAATTCCTATACACATTCCTCCTGGTAAATCTATAGGAAATGTGACTTTTTTCACAGTGTTAGTTGGCTATGGGAATTATTTGGAACACAGTTCTCTTTACCACAAATGTCTAACATTGATAAACGTCCATCTCATTGTAAAAAGACTTGGTATGTAGGTTATGTGCATCAATTATTTTTTGTAATGCTATTTATTATAGAAGCAGTTTATGGCTACTATGAATGTTGTAGGTAGAGAGAGCTGACAAAGTGCTGAAGAGGAACAATGGCAGGAAGCATTCAAGTTGTAGCCGTGATTGACTAAAATGCAACAACTGAGTGGATGTATCTACTCTCTTCATTATTATGCTATTAATACTTAAACTTGTTGTAATGCAAATTTATGCACATGCGTTATAATTATGATATGATTCAGACGGTATAGAACTGACTGGAACGGGATCGTCGGACGGACGAAGGCGGTCCACGCTGTCCGATCGGACAGACGGATCATATAGAATGTGTCGCACAACGGACAATTGTGGATAAAACGGATAAATAGAGAGACTCATCACGTATCTGACAGCGGACTAAGTGAAAAGAAGTGGTCCCAATACGGGCGACAACGGTACTCGTTATATTGGCTATACGAGATCGTTATGAAGTTCAAACATCATTCAATAACTAGGGAGTAGCCATAGCCAGCTGCTAATATAGTCAGCCAACTCGCTCGTTGATTTTCCTAGGTTTTGGGCTGAATGTCTTCAGCCTACAGCGCATGCGCTGTTCGGTAGTGATCGTCGATGGACAACTAACCGTTGACGATCTATACCAAACTGCGCATGCGCCTTTGGCTTTCATATCCATTTTCGCTCGCTTTGACGATCTGTCATAGAGAATTATGGTTTATCTTAAGGAGTTAAGGTTGTTCGCTTAATGTGAACCTTTATGGGGAGGGGATTCGTTAGCCTATTTGGGAGTAGCCATAGCACTCCTATTTTGAAGTTCAAACAACGTTCAAAATCTACGGAGTGGCCATAGACCGTTGCTGAAATAGTCAGCCAACTCGATGGTTGATTTTCCTGGCCTTTTGGACTAAATGTCTTCAGTCTACAGCGCATGCGCTGTTCTGTAGGTATCGTCGATGGACAAGCAACCATAGACGACCTATAGCGAACTGCGTGAGCGCTTTTGGTTCTCATATCCATGTTCGCTCGCTTTGGCGATCAATCATCGAGAATTATGGTTGTATCTTGGACAGGTAAGGTCAGTCGCTCACTGTAAGCCATTTGGGGGGGGGGGGGAAGGGCAGTTTGTTAACCCTATTTAGTGATCTAACGTTATGGCTATTCGATGAAGCTCAAACAACATTCAAAATTTAGGGAATGGCCACAGCCCGTTGCACCTCTGTTAATATAGTTAGCTAACTCACTGATTGATTTCCCTGATCTTTGAACTAAGTATCTTCAGTCTACAGCGCATGCGCTGATCTGTAGTTATCGTCCATGGTGGCTCCTATGTCCATTTTCGCTCGCTTTGGCGATCTATCATAGAGGATTTATGGTTGTATCTTGGAGAGGTAAGGTCAGTCGCTCATTGTGAGCCCTTTTGTGGGGGGAGGGGGGTGGAAGGGTTGTTCGTTGGTCTATTTAGCATTCTTAACGTTTCGGCTATTCGAAGAAGCTCGCATAATCTAGGTAATGGCCTTAGCCCGTTACACCACTGTTAATATAGTGTATGTGGTTCATGTTTGATATACAGGTAGAGGACACTGAGATGGGTTCTGTAGCTGTACATGACAATGCTGCAGACATTATTGAGTCAGGTTAGTTATAGGCCACATTGGGACATTCGGAGGTGTGGTGAAATGGTGACCCTTGCCAACTGCTGCTACAATCTTGAATATGTGACTGTAGGCAGTACCAATCACTTCATTGTTGGAGGTGTTGGTTGTTAAGTGCAGTTCATTGATAACCCTTTTAAACGATTCATGCAGAGTGGTCGGTAAGTGCCCATCGACTTCATACCTAGACATCGTATTACTAGATGTGGTTGATGGGTATGGCCGATACAAACTCATCATTTGTGCTGTTTTGACAGTGAGCTCAATGTATAGGTAAGGTTTGTCGAGTAATTCACCGATCTATTGCAGCATAGGCTATGCTACACTACAATGGCATGTAGTGAAGTGTGCGCAGGATAGAGCTCTAGAAAGCACTAATTAAGGTCAGACTTCCAGTTATGTGTTTTCTTGCTGACATGCTTATGAAGCACTTAACCATCATCAGTGTGTTTCCTGTACTATAAAACCAAGCCAGTTTGCCCTGCCCTTTGCTTGTATTCCTTTTGTGTGTTTGATAATGATTGCTTATTGTTCTATTACAGTTGAGAGAAAGAGATGTGAATTCCTACTGGATGATGAATTTATCGACACACATCATGGTCTGTCTCATACAATATCTCGAGCAAGCATCTATGAAGATTGTATCGAGTTATACAAAAATAATCTATCCCAAGTGGTTCATGAATATCCTTTCCGCATTGCCTACAAGCATGAAAAAGCAATCGACACTGGATGAGTGAGTAGAGATTTTTTTTTCAGCGCTTTGGGAGGTGGCTTACATCAAGGATTTTGATGGTGGGAGTGCCTATATTCCCTCAGTATATCCCCATGCTGACATGTCGCATTATAGGGTGCTTGGTTCCATATTAGCTCATGGATTTATGTCTTGTGGATTGCTGCCAAATCGTCTAGCTTTTCCAGTTGTAGCATGCACATTGCTTGGATGTGATGTTGTAATCCCAGATGCAATTCTAATCGATTCATTCGTAGATTACATCAGCTCCTACGAAAGTTCTGTGTTTCGTGAAGCTCTGCAAGTGTCAAAGGGTTCAGAAGCCACCTTCACACCGGTATTAGGGGAGTCTGTACTAAATATATTATCTACTATGGGTTGTCGTGAGATGCCTACACCTGGCAATATTCAACAGTTAATCCTTCAGGTAGCACGGTATGAGCTTGTACGCAAACCATTAGGGGCACTACTTTCTCTTTATCGTGGAGTGCCTACCGAATACCACCCTTTCTTCAGTGGATTTTCAGTTGGTGACTTGCATGGTTTGTACAGGGCTCTTAATGCCACCCCAG
This sequence comes from Stappiaceae bacterium, assembly GCA_964291365.2. Classification (GTDB taxonomy): domain Bacteria; phylum Pseudomonadota; class Alphaproteobacteria; order Rhizobiales; family Stappiaceae; genus JBDWFY01. Next base: position 72,176 of record OZ219952.1, on the reverse strand, counting down.
GGTCGGTTATGAGCATGATTAAGGAATCAAAGGAGATGATCTCGAGCCAGGCGCAAGGGTGCTTGGATACCTTAGAACCTTCGTAGGAAACTTAAACCACCAAGACTTGCGTAACTTTCTACGGTTTGTAACTGGTAGCTCTGTAGTCATTGATAAGAAGATATCTGTGACTTTATACAGTCTCTCTGGTCTGGCACGAAGGCCAATAAGTTATACATGTAGCTGTACACTCGAGCTGTCTGTGACATACCTTACCTATCCTGACTTTGCTGAGGAGTTTCTGACTGTTCTGAGGAGCAAAGTTGCTTGGCCAATGGAAGCTGTGTAATAATTAACTTGCTTAGCCCAAAGCACAACATTGTAACATAATTATTATAGATCTAGTTAGTGCAACAACTTTATCCACCTTGAGTATATAACAGTTAATAGTGAATGTTGTGCATTGTGTTGTTTTCTATGCTGCACAGGTTTGATACAATGCACCTTATAGCTCGTACACATCACACAATTATTATTATGCGTGGCAATTACGATGTACACCTCACAGACATTAAATTATACTTTGCATGGTGACAGATCTAGACAAACGGACAACACAAAATGTGATGTTTAACAATTATCAGTAAGTGTCAACAGCAATAATTATAACTTTGATTTGACTGGGTAGGTGGGGATGAAGTGCATGCATGGGTATTATTATTTTAGTGTGTTCCCAGTTTACCCGCTGTTCCCAGTGTGCCTACTGTTCCAGTGTGCTTGCTGTTCCAGTGTGCCAACTGTTCCCAGTACGCCTGCAATTCCCAGTGTGCTTGCTGTTTCCAGTGTGCCTACTGTTCCCAGAGTGTCTGCTGTTCCCCATAGTCCTAGTATGTTCCCCGTTTGCCTGCTATTTTCAGTGAGCCTGCTGTTCCCTGTGTTCCTGCTGTTTGTAGTTCCCTATGTTCTTAGTGTGTTCCCCGTTTGTCTGCTGTTCCCAGTGTGCGCGCTCTTCCTAGTTCCCAGTATTCCTAATGTGTTCCCCGTTTACTCGCTCTTCCCAGTGTGTCTGCTGTTCCATGAGTGCCTGCTGTTCCCAGTATGCCTGCTGTTACCAATGTGCCTGCTCTTCCCGGAGTGCCAACTGTTCCCACTGTGCCAACTTTTCCCAGTGTGCCTGTTATTCCCAGTGTGCTTGCTGTTCCCAGTGTGCCTACTGTTCGTAGAGTGTCTGCTGTTCCCTATGCTCCTAGTGTGTTCCCAGTTTGATGGTATTTTCAGTGAGACTGCTGTTCTAGTTCTCTGTTCCTAGTTTGTTCCCAGTTTGCCTACTTATACCAGTGTGCCTACTGTTCCCTGTGTGCCTGCTGTTCCTAGAGTGTCTGCTGTTCCCTATGTTCCTAGTGTGTTCCCAGTTTGCCTGCTATTTTTCAGTGAGTCTGCTGTTCCCAGTGTGCCTGCTGTTCCTAGTTCCCTATGTTCCTAGTATGTTCCCAGTGTACCTGCTGTTACAGTGTTCCTGCTGTTCCTAGTTCCCTATGTTCCTAGTGGGTTCCCAGTTTGTCTGCTGTTCCCAGTGTGCCTACAGTTCCAGTGTGCTTGCTGTTCCAGTGTGCCAACTGTTCCAGTGTGCCAACTGTTCCCAGTGTGCCTGTTATTCCCAGTGTGCTTGCTGTTTCCAGTGTACCTACTGTTCCCGATGTTCCTAGTGTGTTCCCATGTTGCCTGCTATATTCAGTGAGCTTGCTGTTCCCAGTGTGCCTGCTGTTCCTTGTTCCATATGTTCCTAGTGTATTCCCAGTTTACCTGCTGTTACCAGTGTGTCTGCTGTTGTATGTGTGTCTGCTGTTCCAAGTGTGCCTGATGTTACCAATGTGCCTGCTGTTCCTCAAGTGCCAACTGTTCCCACTGATCCAACTTTTCCCAGTGTGCCTGCTGTTCCTAGTTCCCTATGTTCCTATTATGTTCCCAGTTAGCCTGCTGTTCCCAGTGTGCCTGCTGTTCCTAGAGTGTCTGCTGTTCCCTATGTTCCTAGTGTGTTTCCTGTTTGCCTGCTATTATCAGTGAGCCTGCTGTTCCCAGTGTGCCTGCTGTTCCTAGTTCCCTATGCTGTTACAGTGTTCCTGCTGTTCCTAGTTCCCTATGTTCCTAGTGTGTTCCCAGTTTGCCTGCTGTTCCCAGTGTGCCTACTGTTCCAGTGTGCTTGCTGTTCCAGTGTGCCAACTGTTCCCAGTGTGCCTGCTATTCCCAGTGTGCTTACTGTTTCCAGTGTGCCTACTGTTCCCAGAGTGTCTGCTGTTCCCTATGTTCCTAGTGTGTTCCCAGTTTGCCTGCTATTTTCAGTGAGCCTGCTGTTCCCAGGGTGCCCGCTGTTCCTAGTTCCCTATGTTCCTAGTATGTTCCCAGTGTGCCTGCTGTTAGTGTTCCTGCTATTCCTAGTTCCCTATGTTCCTAGTGTGTTCCCAGTTTGCCTGCTGTTCCCAGTGCGCCTACTGTTCCAGTGTGTTTGCTGTTCCAGTTTGCCAACTGTTCCCAGTGTGCCTGCTATTCCCAGTGTGCTTGCTGTTTCCAGTGTGCCTACTGTTCCAAGTGTGTCTGCTGTTCCCCATAGTCCTAGTGTGTTCCCAGTTTGCCTGCTATTTTCAGTGAGCCAGCTGTTCCCTGTGTTCCTGCTGTTCGTAGTTCCCTATGTTCTTAGTGTGTTCCCCGTTTGTCTGCTGTTCCCAGTGTGCGCGCTCTTCCTAGTTCCCAGTATTCCTAGTGTGTTCCCCGTTTACTCGCTCTTCCCAGTGTGTCTGCTGTTCCATGAGTGCCTGCTGTTCCCAGTGTGCCTGCTGTTACCAATGTGCCTGCTGTTCCCGGAGTGCCAACTGTTCCCACTGTGCCAACTTTTCCCAGTGTGCCCGTTATTCCCAGTGTGCTTGCTGTTCCCAGTGTGCCTACTGTTCGTAGAGTGTCTGCTGTTCCCTATGCTCCTAGTGTGTTCCCAGTTTGACTGGTATTTTCAGTGAGACTGCTGTTCTAGTTCTCTATGTTCCTAGATTGTTCCCAGTTTGCCTACTGTTCCCAGTGTGCCTACTGTTCCCAGTGTGCCTGCTGTTCCTAGAGTGTCTGCTGTTCCCTATGTTCCTAGTGTGTTCCCAGTTTGCCTGCTATTTTTCAGTGAGCCTGCTGTTCCCAGTGTGCCTGCTGTTCCTAGATCCCTATGTTCCTAGTATTTTCCCAGTGTACCTGCTGTTACAGTGTTCCTGCTGTTCCTAGTTCCCTACGTTCCTAGTGTGTTCCCAATTCGTCTGCTGTTCCCAGTGTGCCGACTGTTCCAGTGTGCTTGCTGTTCCAGTGTGCCAACTGTTCCCAGTGTGCCTGTTATTCCCAATGTGCTTGCTGTTTCCAGTGTACCTACTGTTCCCTATGTTCCTAGTGTGTTCCCAGTTTGCCTGCTATTTTCAGTGAGCTTGCTGGTCCCAGTGTGCCTGCCTTTCCTAGTTCCATATGTTCATAGTTTGTCCCCAGTTTGTGTGCTGTTCCCAGTGTTCCCGCTGTTTCTAGTTCCCAATGTTCTTATTGTGTTCCCAGTTTACCTGCTCTTCCCAGTGTGTCTGCTGTTCTATGTGTGCCTGCTGTTCCCAGTGTGCCTGATGTTACCAATGTGCCTGCTGTTCCTGGAGTGCCAACTGTTCCCACTGAGCCAACTTTTCCCAGTGTGCCTGCTGTTCCTAGTTTCCTATATTCCTAGTGTTTTCCTGCTGTTCCCAGTGTGCCTGCTGTTCCAGTGTGCCTGATGTTCCCAGTGTGCCTGCTGTTCCAGTGTGCCTGCTGTTCCCAATGTGCCTGCTGTTCCTAATGTGCCTGCTGTTCCCAATGTGCCTGCTGTTCCTAATGTGCCTGCTGTTCACGGAGTGCCAACTGTTCCCACTGTGCCAACTTTTATTAGTGTGCCTGTTATTCCCAGTGTGCTTTCTGTTCCCAATGTGCCTAGTGTTTGTAGATTGTCTGCTGTTCCCTATGTTCCTAGTGTATTCCCATTTTGCCTATTTTTAGTGAGCCTGCTGTTCCTAGTTCCCTATGTTACTATTACGTTCCCTGTGTGCCTGCTGTTCCTAAAGTGTCTGCTGTTCCCTATGTTCCTAGTGTGTTCCCAGTTTGCCTGCTATTTTTAGTGTGCCTGCTGTTTCCAGTGTGCCTGCTGTTCCTAGTTCCCTTTGTTCCTAGTATGATCCCAGTTTTCCTCCTGTTCCCAGTGTGCCTGCTGTTACAGTGTTCCTGCTGTTCCTAGTCCCTATGTTTCTAGTGTGTTCCCAGTTTACCTGCTGTTCCCAATGTGCCTGCTGTTCCCAGTGTGCCTGCTGTTCCAGGTGTGCCTGCTGTTCCTAGAGTGTCAGCTGTTCCCTATGGTCCTTGTGTGTTCCCAGTCTGCCTGCTATTTTCAGTGAGCCTGCTGTTTCCAGTGTGCCTGCCGTTCCTAGTTCTCTATGTTCCTAGCGTGTTCTGTTTGCCTGCTGTTCCTAGTTTTCTATGTTCCTAGTGTGTTCTCAGTGTGCCTGCTGTTCCTAATCCAATTTGTTCCTACTGTTCCCAGTGTGTCTGCTGTTTCAGTGTGCGTGCAGTTCCCAGTGTGTCTGCTGTTCCCAATGTGCCTGCTGTTTTTGGTGTGCCTACTGTTCCTAGAGTGTCTGCTGTCCCTATGTTCCTAGTGTGTTCCCAATCTGCCTATTTCAGTGAGCCTGTTATTTCCAGTGTGCCTGCTGTTCCCAGTTCTCTATGTTCCTAGCGTGTTCTCAGTTTGCCTGCTGTTCCCATTATGACTGCTGTTCCTAGTTTCCTATGTTCCTAGCCAGTGTGTTCCCAGTGTGCCTGCTGTTCCTAATCCCCTTTGTTCCTACTGTTCCAAGTGTGTCTGCTGTTCCAGTGTGCCTGCAGTTCCCAGTGTGTCTGCTGTTCCCAATGTACCTGCTGTTCCCAGTGTGCCTACCGTTCCTAGAGTGTCTGCTGTTCCCTATGTTCCTAGTGTGTTCCCAATCAGCCTGCTATTTCAGTGAGCCTGTTATTTCCAGTGTGCCTGCTGTTCCCAGTTCTCTATGTTCCTAGCGTGTTCTCAGTTTGCCTGCTGTTCCCATTATGACTGCTGTTCCTAGTTTCCTATGTTCCTAGCCAGTGTGTTCCCAGTGTGCCTGCTGTTCCTAATTCCCTTTGTTCCTAGTTTGCCTGCTGTTCCCAATGTGTCTGCTGTTCCAGTGTGCCTGCTGTTCTCAGTGTGTCTGCTGTTCCCAATTTACCTACTGTTCTCAGTGTGGCTGCTGTTCCTGGAATGTCTGCTGTTCCCTGTTTTTAGTTCAAAGTGTGCCTGCTGTTCCTGCTGTTCATAGAGTGTCTGCTGTTCTCAGTTTCTAGTTTACAGTGTGCCTACTATTTCAAAATTATGTGGCTGCTGTTCCCAGAGTGCCAACTGTTCCCACTGTGCCTACTCTTCCTAGAATGTCCGCTGTTCCCTATGTTCCTAGTGTGTTCCCAGTTTGCCTGCTCGAGCTCTTTTCAGTGATCCTGCTGTTCCCAGTGTGCCTGCTGTTCTTAGTTTCCTATGTTCCTAGTGTGTTCTCAGTTTGCCTGCAATTCCCAGTGTGCCTGCTGTTCCAGTGTGCTTGTTGTTCCCAGTGAGCCTACTATTCCCAGTGTGCCTGGTGTTCCTATTTCCTATGTTGTTCCCAGTTTGCCTGCTGTTCCCAGTGTGCCTGGTGTTCCCAGTGTACCTGCTGTTCCCAATTTGTCTGCTGTTCCCGGAGTGCCAACTGTTCCCACTGTGCCAACTGTTCCCAGTGTGCCTCCTATTTTCAGTGTGCTTGCTGTTCCCAGAGTGTCTACTGTTCCCTATATTCCTAGTGTGTTCCCAGTTTTCCTGCTGTTCCCAGTTTACCTGCTGTTTCCAGTGTGCCTACTCTTCCAGTGTGCCTGCTGTTCCAGTGTGCCCGCTGTTCCCAGTGAGCCTGCTCTTCCCAATGTGCCTGCTGTTCCCAGAGCGCCAACTGTTCTCACTGTCCCAAGTTTTCCCTGTGTGCCTACTATTCCCACTGTGCTTGCTGTTCCCAGTGTTCCTACCGTTCCTAAAGTGTCTGCTCTTCCCTATGTTCCTAGTGTGCTCCCAGTTTGCCTGCTTTTCTTAGTGAGCCTGCTGTTCCCAGTGTGCCTGCTGTTTCTAGTTTCCTATGTTCCCAGTGTGTTCCCAGTTTATCTGCTGTTCCCAGTGTGTCTGCTATTCCTAGTTCCCTATGTTCCTAGTGTGTTCCCTGTTTACCTGCTGTTCTCAGTGTGCCTGCTGTTCCAGTGTGCCCGCTGTTCCCAGTGTGCCTGCTGTTCCCAATGTGCCTGCTATTCCCAGAGTGCCAACTGTTCTCACTGTTCCAACATTTCCCAGTATGAATGCTATTCCCAGTGTGCTTGCTGTTCCAAGTGTGCCTAATGTTCCTAGAGTGTCTGCTATTCCCTATGTTCCTAGTGTATTCCCAGTTTGCCTGCTATTTTCAGTGAGCCTGCTGCTCCCAGCGTACCTGCTGTTCCTAGTTCTCTATGTTCCTAGTGTGTTCCCAGTGTGCCTGCTGTTCCATGTGTGCCTGCTGTTCCCAATATTATGATTTATCTGATGACTACTAGCTATGATCAGAGAATGGGCACTGTTTGTGACTAAGCCCAATGCTATTTAGAGGCTAGCTTTGTTTCTATCTTATATTAATACCCAGCATGCATGTGCAAGGGGTAAGGTAGTTGATCTTGTCATGTGTTGTCATCCATATGAAAGTCACCAAATCTCGAGTAGTAGACAATGCTGTTGAGAGGTTGGAATAAAAACAATTACTCTCTTCTAAGTGCTTAACAAGTGTGTACCAGGAATGGTACAAATCGTGCATTTGATCTGACGTGCCTATCAAGCACACCTAGTACCTACATCTATGCCATGTCAGCTGCAATGCTGTTTCAACTGCTTGTGTGATCTCATAATAGGTAATGGTCACTGACGTTATGAACTGATCTATTGATCAGCTACCATAAATAATTCATAGCTATGTGTGAGTGGGGTATGTGTTCTGGAGAGCTCTAGTATAATGTCATACTAATCGTTCATTTGCGCAGCCTATTTTCTGTGGAGCTTACGAATTATAAATATGTAATATACACGTATCAAACGCATATAGGATGTGAGTGAATACTTGGCTGAGTCCAGAAGGATTCGTGCAGAACAAGATAGGGCATATGCGGAATCTTTGGCCGCAGACCAGGCAAAAGAAAAGGCAAAGGTATATGCGTATATACTCGTGTATGCATACAATATAGTTCAAGAGCTCATAAGAACTAAGAAAAGAGGAAGAGCGTGTAACTTGAACTGGGCAGAATTTTTGAACTGTACTAAAAATAGAACATCCAGTCAAGAGTAAACTAAAAATTTGTAAATCTAAGTGTAAAAATCTCTTCATGGCATGTTCAAAACTCATTGCTTGATGCTAGTGCTTGGACATTCAATGTACATGTCATCATTGCACTCAGTGTGGTTTTGCACATGATCAGATATTCTATTTTTAGTATCAGTCAAAAATTCTGCCCTGTACACTAATGTCTATGGGAGTTACATGCTCTTTCTCTCCTTGCATTAGTTCTTATGCGCTCTTGTATAGTTCTATCCCACTACATGGGCGTATCAAAGGAAACAGCTGGACTGTAGAGAAGTTATCACCAGGTGATATTTTAGTTATCACCCGATAGTGACGCCAGTTATCACCCGGATGTGAAGTTCAACATTGTCAATAACGTACATAAAGAATTAAATATGCAAGTCTAGTCATTGCTAATCTTCTAGTTCGACTCTCTACAATCGTTTCAACACCAATGTAGGCAAGGAGTAGCTGTAGCTCTACTCCTGCAAGAACAGCTTGAAGCACTGGATAAATATGCTCACTCGGAAGGTACAGTAGTCCACACACAATGCTTACACTTGCTGACTCTGGTCCTGCTTTGGAATATCGGTCAAATTCCTTGAGTAGTGTCGACAAAAATACAGCCCTTGAGTGAGCTCTTCCTCGCTTTAGCTTACATCTTACGATGATTTTTAGGGTGACGGAGGCCTCCTCACACTTGTCATTGACAGCTTCTTTCCGGATTCCCCAAGGTTTCAAATCTTGAGTCGTACGATCACATAGTCTTCGCTATCATAATTAATAGCCTCAGCACTATTGTTATAGCGTAACATTCCAAGGAAAGAAGGCAAATTCACTGGGCAACAAGCATACCAGCTAGAGCTACATAGCTACTGAGATTGAGACTGAACTGCACAGATTAATGATCAAACCATACCTTGAATGTGATTGGTTGCTGACCTAATGATGTCATTGTCTCGGAATTCATTGCCATGGCGAGGTCAGGTAGCATATACATTTCCATGGTCTGTGGGATAGAAACCAGTTATATCCCGGATATGCGTGTATAACATATGGGTATTGTACTCACACCGGGATATAACTATAACCAAGAGTATATAGTAAGATAAGGAAGAGAGTATCGAACACGCTATATTGTCCGTGTAATATGTGTTCAGAAAGTCACACGCCAGGAATTTAAACATTGACCAATGAGCGTGCTCGATTCAAATAACGAATTATGGGCGTGACCTCGAGTGCAAACTAATGCGAGTGCAATAGTGGCTGAAACGCGAGCGGATCGCGATACAAAACGAACGTTCATGAAGAATCTAGCATAAAACTCAGAAGAAACGCCTCTATTCATCGCAGTCCTGAGAAAAATCGAGTGTTTAGCAACTTGGCTTAGTCATGTGCGCAAGGCGGGAAGTCACGTTACTCTCCGAACACATATGTGACCGGATTTGAGAGAACCCTCCTTGTGGGATTTTTTGTGAAAATTGAGTTTGATGCGTCTTTGATAAGCTCTACCATAGAGCTAACCCACCTGCAAGTTTTAGACTGATCGCGCGCTCCGCTTTGGAGATAGCCCGCTTTGTTTGCGATCGCGCTACAACCATAGAAAACGAGAAATTACGGTCTAAAGGCGTTGCTATGTACGCGTGTAGCGTTTCCGTATACTACGCGTCAACCGGAAATCAATTGATTCAACTTGGGCGGGACCGTCCGAAAAGAGCGCAAAGGTCGAGCTAGTCTCGAACTTCGTCGTCGATAACGATGGCCGCTTCTTCTTCGATGCCTAAGAAGCTTAAAAGGTGAGTCAACGTTCAGTAGTTCGATGAATCTAGCTGTATCTAGATAATTATCGCCCTTAGCAACGGACTCCGTAAACGGCAGCTGCATAGACTAGGTAGATCGAGGAGCCTGTGAATAAAGGCTTATTACGCCTTGGTAACTTACGACTAGGCTCCGTAGGCGACGGTAACAGTTACAAGAAAGGTTCTTTGACATGGATGTGGCAAAATCTGAACTTTGACTGTTTTTGACCAGAGCTACTAAAAACGCGCAATGCGCGAATAGTGCGCGGATCCCATACGGAGGGTTTTCTCAAATCCGGTCACATATTACACGGACCATATGGAGCGTTCGATACTCTCATCTCTTATTACATACTCTTGTTATAACTTATCGCACATCTTTCGTTGATATGCTAAATTGCTCTCTATTTAGAGCAAGAAGAGGAGAACTGAAGAAGTGAGTCTGTGATGGAGAGTATGTACCACACAAATTCAAATGTCTGATTCAGTAACTTTCCTTACAGTATTCATTCATTGTCCTATTAGTAGTTAACCCATCCCAGAAAGACTGAGAGTGGTACCTTCAAGTTTCTCACTGTACACAGTGGAATGCCTCTATATTGTATAGTCTGTAATAAGGACACCTCGTTTAATTGGGTCATTATGATGGCCAAAAATGAGTACAGGTTCTGTAATCCAGACACCTTAAATGGTTGCAACGGTGTCCAGACTAGAGGGATTCCACTATGACAGGAATTGAAATTCTCTTTTGCCAAATCATGTGTCGATTTTTGTTGCAGCTGCAAGTAAGGAACAAAGAGAAGTGTAATCAACACATTCCCAGTGTCCCTGGTGGTAGGAAATTCAGTATGAGATTTCCAAATTCCACCAAGATTGAGTGTACCATTGAAAAGGCTACTCCTAAGAAGTTACGTGTACTACAATTAGTGTTAAGTGTGGGCTAACCTTTTTTATCGTGATGCCATAATTGTGTCTTGTATGAGATTGCGTTAGCATTTGGAAGCCGTGGAAAGCCATTTAATCTCTGCAGTATTATGCCTAGGCAACTAATTCCCTGTGGTGGTACCTTTTCAGGAGATGATCCACTTGCACTGGTTGTAGAAGAATCAGAAGATGCTCCTGATCCCTGTGACTATCTTGATGCACCCACGGTATATGTTCAACAGCTTGAGTGTTCATGACTCAGCTATCTCACTGATTCATTTCCCTGATCTTTGGGCTGAACATTTTCAGTCTACAGTGCATGCGCTGTTCTGCAAGATCGTCGATGGACAACTAACCTTTGACAACGAACTGCGTGTGCGCCTTTGGATCTTACATCCATTTTAGCTCGCTTTGGCAATCTATCATCGAAAACTAATGTTGTATCTTAGAAAGATAAGGCCAGTCGCTCCTTTTTTTTGTGGGATAAGGTCAGTCGCTCAATTTGAGCCCATTTTATTTGGGGGGGGGGGGGGGGGGGGGGGAGTGGTTCGTTAGCCTTTCGTTAGCGATCGTAACATTTTGGCCATTCGATGAAGCTCAAACAACATTCAAAATCTAGGGAATGGCCATAGCCCGTTACACCTCTGCTAATATCGTCAGCTAACTCGCTGATTGATTTCCCTGATATTTGGGCTAAGTATCTTCAGTCTACAGCGCATGCGCTGTTCTGTAGGGATCGTCGATGGACAACTAACCTTTGACAACCTTTACCGAACTGCGTGTGCGCCTTTTGCTCTTATATTATCCATTATAGCTCGCTTTGGCGATCTATCATCGAGAATTATGGTTGTATCTTGGAGATATAAGGTCAGTCACTCAATTTGAGCCCTTTCTTGGGGGACGGTGGTTCGTTAGCCTATTTAGCGATCGTAACGTTTTGGCCATTCGATGAAGCTCAAAAATCTAGGGAATGTCTATAGCCCGTTGCACCTCTACTAATGTCGTCAGCTAACTCTCTGATTGATTTCCCTGATATTTGGGCTAAGTGTCTTCAGTCAACAGCGCATGCAGCTGTTCTGTAGTGATTGTCGATGGACAACTAACCATTGACGACCAATACTGAACTATTAGCGATGGTTTCGTTTTGCCTATTCGATAAAGCTCAAACAACATTCAAAATCTAGGCAATGGCACGTTGCACCTCTGCTAATATAGTCAGCTAACACTCTGATCGATTTCCCTGATCTTTGGGATAAATACATTCAGTCTACGGCGCATGAGCTGTTCTGTATCGATCGTCGATGGACAACTAACCATTGACACCCTATACCGAACTGCATGTGCGCCTTCGGCTCTTATATCCATTTTCGCTCTCTTTGGCGATCTATCTTCGGGAATTATGGTTGTATCTTAGAACGGTAAGGTCAGTCGCTCAATGTAAGCCCTCTTTTGGTGGGTGGTTCTTTAGGCTTTTTAGCTATTGTAACGTTTGGGCTATTCGATGAGACTCAAACAACATTTAAAATCTAGGGAATGGCTCACGTCCGTTGCACCTCTGCTAATATATATATATGTGACCGGATTTGCGAAAACCCGGCATGTCGCGAAAACGCGCAAGTCGCGCAATGCGCGTTTTTAGTACCTCAGGTCGAAAATGGTCAATGTCCAGTTTTTGTCATATTCATGTCAAAGAACCTTTCTACTAACTATTGCCGTAGCCTACGGAGGGTAAACATAAGTTATCAAGGCGAAATAAGCCTTTACTTACAGGCCCCTCGATCTACCTAGTCAGTGCAGCTGCCGTACACGGAGCCCGTTGCTAAGGGCGTTAATTGGAATTCCCGCTCGCGGGCTATCCTAGATACAGCTAGATTCGTCGAATTACTAAACGTTGACTCACCTTTTTAGCTTCTTAGGCATCGAAGAAGAAGCGGCTCTCATTATCGACGACAAAGTTCGAGCCTAGCTTGACCTTTGGCGTTCATTTCGAACGGCTCCGCCCAAGTCAATTTAATTGACTTCCGGTACACGCGTAGTATACGGGAACGCTATACGCGTACATAGCAACGCCTTTAGGCCGTAATTTCTCGTTTCTTGAGGGTGTGGCGCGATCGCAAACAAAGCGCTCTAGCTCCTACGCGAAGCGCGCGATCGGTCTGAAACTTGGAGGCAGATTAGCTCTAGGGTAGAGCTTATCAAATATACAGCTAACTAAAATTTCATAAAATTCGCTACATGGCGGGTTTTCCCAGATATGGTCACATATATATAATATCCCTGATTTTTGGACTAGGTGTCTTCAGTCAACAGTGCATGCAGCTGTTCTGTAGGGATCGTCGATGGACAACTAACCATTGACTACCTATACTGAACTGCGCGTGCGCCTTCGACTCATATGTGACCTTCCATGACAAAACCAAGCATAATGCGCTGACAACCGATTTTGAGTTAAGGCCACCATTACCAACTACAACCTTTGAACTGCTGCTCCTGCAAATTTGAAGTCTCTAGCCCGTATAATCATGGAGATATGAGCCAAAATGTACCCGGATCGCCCGTACTAAAGTTTTGCAGAAAGTACAATGAAACATTGCTACGTACATTGCACGCGGAAGTCCGTATACTCGCCGTTTATTAAAATTCGTGGCCCCGCCCACAAAGTCAACGACCTAGATGGCTGCCAAAATACTCGAACGAGAACAGCACTTGCCGTTTCGATGGAAAAGAACGAGAAGATAAGCGTTTCTAAGGTTCGTTTGTACACAAAATCGAAGAAGAAAAGTGGCTGGCGACTTTTTTTATTCGCAGCTGCCACGGTTGCCTACAGCAACAGGTCCGTGCCATGAACGCTCTATGTAGCTACACGGCTGACTTCTTCGAGCCATAATTCGGTAAGTATGGCGTTCTAGAAACTACGAAGCAGATTTTCGTGTAGAGGAATGATTCCTCTATCGTTCCATGCCAAAAAGTGAAATTCGAACGTTATCAGACCGGGCGATTATTATGGCCTGTATCTCAGATTGATGTCCAGCGCATTATGCTTGGTTTTCTCGTGGAAGGTCACATATATCCTCCATCGCTCCTTTGGCGATCTATCATCGAGGATTATGGTTGTATCTTGGAGAAGTAAGGGAGCCCTTTTTGGGGGAGGGTGGTTCGTAAGCCTATTTTTAAATATCATTTTGCATGATTATAAAAATGCAGGGATGCACAAAAATAGCATGATAATGCTAATAAGTAATATGTACATCCAGAAGATGAAAGGACTACTTAAGTTATTGAAATTGAATACAGTGACAATACTTGTATTAACTACAGCAATGCAATGTTATTTTAAACACGATTCTTAAAGGTAGAGAAGGGTGAGGACACAACATCACTACTTAACTTATTCCATAAAGTAACTGTATTTGGAAAAGAAAAAAGAGTTTAAGTATTGTGCAGTGTGACCACTTAGACTGCTTAGGACTGCTAGTTGTTGGAAGACTTTCAGAGGTTTGCCTGCAAGGTGTGTCTAAAGAGTTGGAACACAACATATGACGAAATGCTGGACACTTTAAATATCCCAAAGCTCGAGCAAAGAAGGAAGGCGCTCAAACTGTGTTTTATGCACAAACTTGTTGGAACCAATGCTCCCGTACTGGTGCCCCTATTTCCACGGCCTTGCGTATACACCACTCGCTACACCCATTCTAAACAGCTAACCAGTGGGGCTTCCTACCAGGGAGATCGACCACTCATGCCTTGCTTTCTGCTGCGTATGATTGGCTCAGCAGTATCGAAGATGGCCATGAAATGGGGGCCGTATTCTTTGACCTCACTAAAGCCTTTGATTCTGTGCCTCATAGGCAGCTAATTTCGAAACTCAGAGCTATTGGCTTGGACGTCTACCTGGTTTCCTGGATCACAAGCTATCTCGCTTATAGAAACCAGTCAGTGGTCCTACATGGTGAAACATCTGACCTGCTCCCTGTAACATCCGGCGTACCTCAGGGATCAGTACTTGGTCCACTGCTGTTCTTGCTTTATGTAAATGATGTTAACGATGTGGCCTTATCAGAATTTCGGGTACAAAGCTAATCTTATATGCTGACGATATACTTTTGTATAGAAGAATTTATACCGAGAAAGACTACGCCGTACTTCAGCAAGGTGTGGACTCTCTTGGCGTATGGAGTCTTCTTAATCATCTGTCATTCAGTCCAGTGAAGTGTAAATTCATGGTGCTTTCCCGAAAGAAAGTAAGAACTACACCACCACCTCTAAATTTGCTCGGTTTTGAAATAGAGCAAGTCGACTCTATCAAGTATCTTGGCTTAACAATCAACGACAACCTATCCTGGTCTGATCACACCAGCAAAAAGCAAGGAGGCTCATTGGTCTGTTGTTCCGACAATTTTACAACTGTGCCAATACATCTACTATTCGAGCACTCTATTTGACGCTCATGAGGCCACATCTAAAGTATGCAAACCAAGTCTGGGATCCATAGCCGCAAGTGGATATGACGAGTCAAGAAATGTTGTTATTTGGCGATCGTAACGTTTTGGCTATACAAGTTCATTTGGAAGTTCAAACATAGCGTTCAAAATATAGGGAGTTGTCAAAGCCTGTTCCTCCTCTGCTTATATAGTCAGCCAATCTCTGGCCTCTGGGCTACGCGTGGCTATAGCCTGTCCTACCACTGCTAATATAGCCAGCCAAATCGCTGATTGACTTCCCAAGCCTCTGGGCTAAAGGTCTAAGTCGACGATCCCTACAGAACTGGCGCATGCGCCTTAAGTCTTATATCATTCTCGCTCGCTTTGGCAATGCATCATCGAAAATTAAGGCTGTATCTTGGAGAGTTAAGATCAGTCGCTGAATGTGAGTCATTTTTGTGGGCTATTTAGTGTTCTCAACCAAATTATGTAATCGTATAGCATTCAAAAACGGCCATAACCTTTCCCATCACTGCTAATATAGCCAGCCAACTAGCTGATTGATTCCCCAAGCCTCTAGGCTGAAGGTCTCCAGTTTATGGCGCATACAATGTAGGGATCGTCGATAGACAACCAAGAGAAAAACCGTTGCGACGACCACTAAGGAAGTGTGCATGCGCCTGGCCCTCTTAGATCCATTCTCGCTCGCTCTGGCAATCCACCATTGAGAATTATGGCTCTATCTTGGAGAGTTGAATTCAGACGTTCAATGTGAGTCCTTTCTTTGATGTTCATTAGCGTTAAAAACGTTCGCTACGTTTTGGTTATGCGAGATAGTTTGATGCTCAAACAACATTCAAAATCTGGAGAGTGGACATAGCCTGTCCCACCATTGCTAATATAACCAGCCAAATCGCTGATAGATTTCTCAGACCCCTTGGATAAAGGTCTCGAGTCTAAAGCGCATGCGCCGTGTTCGTTAGGGATCATCGACGGACAACTAACCGCAGTACGGCAGTTTTTTTTATTGGCTGTCCATCGACCACTCCTACCAACCCTCCTCGAGCTCTTAGATCCAAACCTCGCTCGCTTTGGCAATCCATCATTGAGAATTATGGCTGTATCTTGGAGAGTTGAGGTAACTCGCTCAATGTGAGCCCTCATTGGTGGTTCATTAACCTATTTAGTATTCAAAATCAAGAGCCAGTAGTTTAGTTTGAACATTCAATTTTGTTGAACTGTCGTTCATATGCTCAGGAAAGGCAAGAATTTATCAAACACTGTAAATTACTGAACGTAGCTTTCCCTACCTGACCAACATTGAAGAATGGAAATTTATATCACATACAACCTATAAACATTTACTCTACTCTTTCAACAAATCCATTTCTGTAGCACCGCTTCTTTAATACCATCATTTGCCACCACTTTATCTCAATTTTTGTTCACACTTTTGCTTTTGACTATTAGGCCTCTTTTTGTCATTAAAATTAATTCGATCTCCATGTTTTGGCTATAATGAGATCGTTTTGAAGCTCTAACCTAGTATTCAAAATCTAGGGAGTGGCCATAGCCTTTCCCACAACTGGTAATATAGCCATACGACTCCCTGATTAATACCCCAAGGCTCTGCGCTAAAGGTCTCTAGTTTAAGGCGCTTGCGCTGTTCGGTAGGGATCGTCGATGTACAACCAACCGGAAAACGACTGCCACGACCTCTACAGAAATCTGCATGCGTTTTGTGTTCTTAAGCCCCGTTTACACGTGCTAAACCCCTTTACTTTAAAGCGCTTTGAAGCGGTTCAAGTTGCGTTTACACGTAATTAGCTAAACCGCTTCCCGTGTAAACGGATAGCGGTTTGTAAAGCGGTTTATGGCATCACGAGGCCGTGCTCTAATTAGAATTCCGAATGGAAATAGATGACAAAGAAGCCGAGAATCAAAGAAAAGGCTCACGGGAGTGATCTTCGAAGGGCTAGGGATCAGGTACGTGCACTTACTTGTAAAAATGTTGTACTGTTACGAGCATGCGCATTAGAGTGTTATTTCCTTGGTAACGATGTGAGAAAAGCGAATTGACCATGGATGGTGCTGTGAGTGTTGGTTTGTGTGTGGCATTGGATATGCTAGCGAGCAGAAAGCGACGCAGGAAAGCATTAGCAAGGAAGAAGAGGCTGGCTCGTGCACGAAGAAGGCGGATTTTTGTTCAGAGGCAGGCCAGAGAACGTCTTTTCTTTACACTAGTGCTGTCCATGTTAGCATTGAACTGCTGTTCACCTACGAGATCTCTGTGGATGAAGGAAAGAAGTTCTTACTGGTGGGATAATGTTGTAAACCACACTTTCTCAGCTCATGACTGGCTTGAGAATTTTCGCATGTCTCAAGCAACTTTTCTCTATGTATGTAACGAGATTCGGCCTGTCGTTGAGAAAGAGGATACGGTGATGAGAAGTGCTATTCCAGTTGAACAGCGAGTTGCCCTGACTCTTTGGTTTCTGGCTACAAATTCAGATTATCGCACAATAGGGCATTTATTTGGAGTGTCTAAGCATACCGTTTGTGTGGTTACCAAAGAAGTATGTGCTGCCATAGTGAAGGTTTTACTCCCAAAGTACATTAGGATTCCCACTGGGGATGGTCTTAAAGCAGTCATTGAAGGGTTTAAGGACAAACTGGGCTTCCCTCAGTGTGTAGGAGTGGTGGATGGAACTCACATCCCTATTGTGTCTCCTGTCGAGTGTCCCGCTGACTACTACAATCGGAAGGGATGGCACTCCATCATAATGCAAGGAACGGTCAATCATTTAGGACATTTTATCGATGTGTACATTGGTTGGCCAGGGAGGGTGCATGATGCTAGAGTTTTTGTGAATTCGTCACTCTACAAGAGAGGCCAAGCTGGTACACTCTTTCCTGACTGGAAGAAGACTATTGCTGGAAAAGATATTCCTCTTCTTATGTTGGGTGACCCTGCATACCCACTTCTTCCATGGCTGATGAAGGCGTTCCCGGACAATGGCAGTTTCCCACATGAACAAAAGACCTCTAACTACAGACTGAGTAAAGCTCGAGTTGTAGTTGAACATGCGTACGGACGACTGAAGGGACGATGGCGGTGCTTACTAAAGCGTAATGATGTGCTAGTTGATGATTTGCCCAAGCTCGTAGCTGCCTGTTGTGTACTTCATAACATCTGTGGGAGTCGTGATGAGAACTTTGATGAAGATTGGATGCAAGATGTCAATGACCATCATTCCGTTAGCAGTCATAGCACGAGTTCAGTTGTGGAAAGTGGCAAAAACATAAGGGAAGCTCTGATGACTTACTTTAGTGAATAGTTAGTTATTACATGTGCTAGATTATGAGGTGCATAGACACAGTTACATGTGCAAGATTATCATATGCATAGAGGTTGTTATCCTGTAAGCAGCTGTCAATGCTACATAAAATAATTATGATGTGTTCCAAATAATGATGGTTATGATGGTGGTGGGTACGGTCTTGGCTGTCTGTTGAATATCCTATGGCTATGGTGACTGTTTAATCATAATCGAACCCATATGATTGTGGTGGGTATGATCTTGACTGTATCATCTGCCCTAACATCTGCATCATCTGTAGCTGGTGTTGTCGATCTTCTCTCCTCTGGTTTTCCTCCAGTTCCATCTCCTTCATCCACCTCTCCTCTTCTCGCATCTGAAATCTCTCGTCAGCATCTGCTTGGGACTTCACAAACACATCCATAGTCTTCTCCATTGCTTTCTCCATTTTGCTCTTCTTTTCTTTCTTATACTTCTTTGTTGGTGGAGCAGCTAAAATGTGTGTGCATATATCAAGGGGTGTGCATATGGTGTGTGTGTGTGTGCATGGTGCGTATGAATTTTGTGAAGTGTGTGAGTGTACATGCATATGTGTGTGTAGTTATACATAAGCAGATTTTAATGCAGCTACCTGCTTCATCATCCCTAGGTTGTTCTCCATCAGTTCCCTCAATGCCAGATCTCACTGCGCTGTCGATGGGTGAGTGAGCCTGCACTTGAGTTCATGTAAAGGTATGCCATTCATTGGTGATTTATCATTATTTTACCATCTATTTCTTCTTCACTTTCTTGAGATTCAGCCAAGGTGCTGGAAGAATCACCAGTATCAAGCAAGGAAGCAGGAACTGAGGCTGGCCGGTGTCCCAGAATTCTATCAAGCTCTTTGTAGAACTTGCATGTCTTTCTCCCCCGTCCTGTTCCCCGTTGTGGTCTTTTATTTCTCTATATTTTGTCTTTAAATTCTTGATTTTGGCACGGCACTGCTTCCAATCGCGTCCATACCCTTGTTCACGTAGCTGTTTAGCTATACGTTGATATATTGCCTGGTTCCTTACAGCACCATCTAGCTCTTCTTGAACATTGCTTTCACCCCAGATAGCAATGAGGGCTTTGACCTCCTTATCTGACCAGACAGTGCCACGGTTCATGCTTGGCTTCGCCACAGTGGTAGAAGCGGTTTACTTTAAAGCGGTTCAGCTGTTTACACGCGATGCGCAAGCGCCTAAACCGCCTTCGAACCGGTTCGAAACCACATCCAGGAGGTGGTTTACCCAAGCCGGTTACGTAATCGATTTAGCGCGTTTACACGGAAGCGATTTAGTTTAAAGCGCTTCGCGAAGCGCTTTAAGTGCTGCGTGTAAACGGGGCTTTAGATCCAATCTAACTCGCTTTAGCATTCCACCATCGTGAAATATGGCTGTATTTTGGAGAGTTGAGGTCAGTTGCTCAATGTAAGCCCTTTTTTTAGGGGGGGTGTTCGTTAGCCTACTTAGCTTGCAAAGCGATCGCTACGTTTTGGCTGTACAAGATCGTTTTGAAGCTCCAACATAGCATTCAATATCTAGAACGTGACCATAGCCTATCCCACCACTGCTTATTTAGTTGGCCAACACCCTGATAGGTTTTCCAGGTCCCTGGGCTAAAGGTGTATAGTGTAAGGCGCATGCGCTCTTCGGAAGGGATTGTCAATGGACAACCAACCAAAAATATGTGTACAGCGTTTTTAGGTCCATCGACGGCCTCTAACGAACTGCGCAAGCGCATTGCGTCAGTTTGTATTATGGCACATCCACAATACTAAATATGGAAGTTTCCAAATACTAGATCAGTGTATTATGCCATATGAGCTTATTAACTGTCCTGTTGTTTGTTCATGCCTAGTTGCGGTGAAACAACGATGTTTTAGTTCCAGTGCAGAACCTTAGTAATATTTTGGCACATTTAATTGGTTTAAGACATCTAACCTAGCGTTAAGGACAGCTGCTATCATGGATATCCCCATTGGAAGAACTTCAGGATGGTTAATGTTGTAGAAGTGAAGGTAGTGACTCAGTACAGACAGGCAACCCATAATACGTTGAAAACAGTGTTAATAACACCCATTTGTAATCCACTCAATAGGCACCTTGGGGAATCGTTTAAAAATTTACTGAACTACAAATTAATTTTATAACTCAATGCTCACTTGAGTGGCTCATAGCTGGGACAGTGCATGACCAGAATTGGAATCTATGGGTACAGTGCATGACCTATATTATACACTGTAAAAAAATTAATGATTAGTGACCGTCACTACAAATATGTAGTGAAATGTTCACCACAGTTCTCACCACTTTTAGTGTAGTGATGGTCACTACGCAACCGTTCACAACATAAAAATTAGGTGACATTCACTACCAACTGTTGTGAGGTTCACATTGAAATAATATGATTTTCACTACAACCGATTTTGTTGGAACTCAACATTGAATTATACATACAAATTACTAGGCCAAGGAAGACAAAAACGAAGCAGGAAGAGCTACATAGTTGGTAGCTAGATAGTGCATATCAAGAAAGCCTAAAGCAATGTTCAGTAACACATTATCAGCATTGTTCTCAACCATTATTAGTTTGAAACCTTGTCGGCAGAGCAGCATGAATGAGAGTGTGGAAGCAGATCATAAAATTGTTAGCAAAGGTGAGAAGAATATGACTTCAAAGTGGGAGAGGGTAGAGACAGAGGGCCTAGGGAGAGCAATCTGAGAAAGACAGAGTGGGGGGAAGGGATAATGTAAAGAAGAATAAAGCAAAGAGGACACATGCAAGGTGTGGAGATAAAGAAAAAGTAAGAGAGAGTGGGAAGAGAGAGGGTAGAGAGAGAGGGCCTAGGAAGAGCAATGAGAGAGAGATAGTGGGGGGGGGGGGGGGGAGAGAAGGGATAATGGAAAAGAATCAAGGAAAGAGGATACATGCAGGGGGTGGAGATAGACAAAAAGTAAGAGAGAGGGTGGAAGCAAGCATATGAGGGAGGGAAAGAGAGATGAGAGTGATAAGAATAAACTAAAAAGGACAAGAGAAAGAGAAAGAAACCAGCAAACAATATGCTCTCAACAGCTGTAGCACCTTGATAACTTGTCAACCAAACTGCAAGAACAAAAATGGATGCACAAAATTGATCATAAACTTTTTTATATTCAGAGGGGAAACAAGAAAGGGAGAGTAAAATTAATGTCAATAACATCATAAGAAAGGGTAGGGATGATGAGAGTGATGGAAGGAAAGAGAGAAAAAGGGAGGAATCGGGAGTATACAGAAGGAAGGAAAGAAACAAAGTAGGACAGGGAGGAATTTGAAAGATTGGTAGTACAGAAATTTGAGAACTAGGGACCTACCAACACACTCCCAAAAGTAGTACCTGCTTGAAATTGGTGGCCGAGCTGCAAGGATTAGAGTGCATGCATGGAGAAAGAAAAAATTAATTTGTGTGGAAGGGTAGAGTAAGACTAAATAGATACCATAGCAGGAAATTTTTGTATGGTGCAAAACTTTGCGATTCTCGTGGATAGCTCAGCCACTGCGGATTAAGAACCATAAAACTTCAGCTAGGACTTACTATATACTATCGATGGGTGTGGTCTTGCTGAGCACCACATGAAATTAGAAATTTTCTTCTGAAGGGCTGGGAAGCAACTCTGTGAAAAGTTCCACCATCAAAAATTTCCCACTATACAGTAATGGAGAGGGATACTAGAGGAAGAGAGTAAGGGGGAGAAAGGAAGTGAGAAATAAGAATGAAAATACACAGAGGGTGGAGAGAGGAATTTAGGGATAAAGAGAGAGGGTTAAACAGAAAAAATTTAATTTTAAAAAGAGTGTGACATACCAGCATAGTACCTCCTAGTCTCAACAGCTGTATGTACCCACTGCTTAACTGTAGGGACAAACGTGGGAATACATATCATAAAAATGAATTGTGTGTGGAAGGGGAGAATAAAGTTGAATAGAGAGGGGGGACAGAGAGCCAAGGAGAGAAAGACAGAGAATGAGCAAGGGAAGATAAGAAGAGAGAATGAAAAGTGTATATAGATGATCTGGAGAAAGAGATAGAAGAGAGAGAGACTTACCAGCATTATGCCATCTGTCAATAGCTCTACCAGCTTAAAATGTTAAGTTTGTCAGCTGAGCTCCAGTACAAGCTTGAATCTTGGCTACTTAACTGCAGAGACAAATGGGAAATTGTGTGTGCAGTGGAAGAGGAAAGGGAGGATAAGGTAGAATAGTATACAGGGAGAGGGAGAGAGAGGGAATGAGGAGGAGAAAGAAGAGGGAAAATCAAGAGTACAGATGTTCTTTAGGTGAAAAAGGAGAGAAAAGAATTGAGACAAATCAAGATATAAAGAGAGAGAGAGAGGGAGAGACCTTCCAGCATACTCTAAACGGCTGTTCTAGCTCCAAAACATGGCAGCTTAACTGCAGGGACAAATATGGTGACACAAATCATTAAATTGTGTGTGTTGGGAGGAGTAAGATGGAGAGAGACAGGTATATGTGTAAATAGGGATCATATGAGACAATGATAAGGGGTGTATGCTTAAAACTATTCAAATTAGAATACACTTGTGACTAGTATCAGATATCACAGATAGTTGTGGCACAATGGAGTTTATGTTGTATTGGCACCAAGTTTTAATAGTATCAGAACTTCTCCACTATTTTTAACAGTAGGCATAGCCAATCTCACACCAGGCATATATATATATAGATAGATGATAACAATGATATTCTCACCTTAGGGCCTTGTATTTGAAGTTCTCAATCTGTAAGTTGTGGCTTGTACACTGACAGAACCCAGCAGCATGGCAACATCTGTACAGCAGTGATATCTTTGTGTAATACAAAATAGTAACAAACAGTAAACTACTTTATTAAGGTTAAACAGACTTTTGATGAGTTCTGTTGTAATTGTGTTGGGCACTAGAAGCTTGAAATCTTGGCAAACAGGCTGCTAATCCTTACCATAATACTTAAACACATTACCAAGTAACCTGGACTACCATACTAACCCCTTCTACATGCTATCATGTATCTAAAGCAAACTAACTCAATGGGCCCCATATCTGAGTAGAAAGCTTACCTTGGTAATTTTTTCATTGTCTTGAAAGCTCTGTACCTTCTTTCACATGGAAAAAGAGGCCAAACCCTTCACCACTTTCAAACTTAAGTGCAGCTGCCACTCGCTCATTAATGTGCGCATGCGTGGTTATGATGTCATTACATTATGTAGTGAAGCTCACTCCCAATACATTTCACTAAAAATGTTTGTGGTCAACCATCTCTATTAGTGGTGACCGTCACTAATAGCACATTTCACAGCACAAAATAGTGACGCTCATTACATGGTGTAGTGACGGTCACTAGTAATATTTTTACAGTGTAAAGTAGAGTAGCCAAGAGCGTCCAGTCTCCTGGCAAAGTAGCCTCAAGAATAGCTGTAGCGATACCGTGGCTATAAATTACTTAGAAAAAATCTTGGAAAAGAAAAAAAAGAGGTACTACATACAGAGCAGAGCATTGAACACGGTATATAATTATCAATAATTATTATCGGTTTTGTTCGAGCGATTGGAATGTACAGAACGTATAGGACTAGCCTGCTGTTATGATGGCACATCTTTCAACAGTAAGATTCAGCTAAGGTAGCACATCTTTAATCTGAAAGAGCACGAGTATTGTACGTGCGGAGAGTACATGTGAAATTTCAGTCTGTTGTGCATCAGAGCGAGCGATTGGAATGTGCATATACTACCCATTTAGGACTAGCCTGCTGTTAAGATGGCAAATCTTTAAGATGGCACGTCTATCAACAGTAAGGCTCAGCTAAGGTGTCACATCTTTAAGCTGAAAGGGCATAAGAGTGTGTGAGTAATGAGCGTGTGTATATGTGAAACCAGCTTGTTGTGTATCAGAGCAAGCGGTTTGAATGTACCTAGCATTCAGGACTAGCCTGCTGCTAAGATGGCACATCTTTCAACAGGAAGACTCAGCTAGGATGGCGCATCGTGAAGCTGAAAGAGCATGAGAGTGTGTGAGTAATGAGCGTGTGTACATATGAAACATCATCCTATTGTGTAATAGAGCGAGAGTTTGGAATGTCCCGAGCATTTAGGACTAGCCTGCTGTTAAGATGGCATGTCTTTCACCAGAAGACTCAGCTAAGATTACACTGTGATATCTTTAAGTTGAAAGAGCATAAGAGTGTGTAAGTAATGAGCGTGTGTACATGTGAAACTTCAGCTTGTTTATCAGAGCGAGTGATAGAATGTACAGAGCTTCTAGGACTATTAACCTGCTGATAAGATGGCGCATCATTCACCAGTAAGACTCAGCGAAGACTACACATCTTTAAGCTGAACGAGTATAAGAGAGTGTGAGTAATATACCTGCGTACATGTGAATTTTAGCTTTTTGTGTATCAGAGTGAGTGATTGGAATATACATGTCCCGAGGACTTAGGACTAGCCAGCTGTTCAAATCTTTCAAAAAGTAAGACTCAGCTAAGATGGCACATCTTTAAAGTGAATGAGCGTAAGTGTGTGTGAATAATGTACGTGCGTACATGTGAAACTTCAGCTTGTTGTGTATCAGAGCGAGCATTTAGAATGTACCGAGCATATAAGACTAGCCTTCTGTTAAGATGGCACGTCTTTCAACAGTAAGACTCAGCTAAGTTGGCACATCTTTAAGTTGAATGAGCGTATAAGTGTGTGAGTAATGTGCGTGCATACGTGTGAATCTTCAGTTTGTTGTGTATCAGAGAGAGCAATTGGAATGTACCGAGCATTTAGGACTAGCCTGCTGTTAAGATGGCACAACAGTAAAACTCAGCTAAGATGACCCATCTTTAAGCTGCGTAAGTGTATGTGAGTAATGTACGTACACACATTTTAAAACTTCAACCTGTCACCGGAAAATGACTCCATGTGGACGGATTTACGCGGTCTACCGTTTTGATGAAAGAAGCGTGCGCTACACTGCCTGGAGACGGCGTACCTGTAACACGGACTCCGTCAGTATTCCGAGTAAGATACGCACGGTGCATGCGGACTCCGTTGCTTGCACTATGCTTGCACGGTTGCAACATTCGGTATCCGTCCTCTCGGCTTGCGCTACACGGACGCAGTATAGAGGCTCCTTTAGGCCCTCGTCTCGTTGCGTGATGTTTCGTGCTCGATCGTTAAGGCACCTTACCGTTCCTCTCTTGACGGGCGTCGGGTGGTGAGACTCAAAGTGCAGGTGCCTGTCTGTGTGCGTCTATTTACGGTAAACAGCAGTGTCAAATTTTCCATTGGTCAGCCTAGTTACCCTGGTATCTAGGAAGGGGGATGGACCCCCTCCTCCAGCTCAATGGTGAATTTTATGGTAGGTCGTAGGCTGTTAAGGTGATTGAGGAGCCCACCCACATCACCAGTCTTAAGGATGCAGCATGTGTCATCCACATACCGCTTCCACAAACGGGGTCTAGAAGGTGCTGACTCAAGAGCCAGCTCCTCGAAAAATTCCATGTACAGGTTTGCTACGACCGCAGAGACAGGAGAGCCCACGGCGGCGCCCTCTCTCTGTTCATAAAATTTACCACCGTAACTGAAATATGTAGATTTCAAGCACAGGCCCAGTACTTCAGCTATCCGATCTGGTGAGAGTGGTGTTCTCTCAACCAGATCAAAGAGCATAAAAACGCATGCGCAAAAAGCCTCACGAATAAGTCAGCCATAGCCGAACATGCATGGACGAACGATCACCCAATTAATGGGCCGAGACGAAGATTTTACAAACGAGCGAACAGGGCCATGGAGCTGGTCCTTGAAGGTGCTCTGAAACGGAAGTCGAACTGCTCCCCTACTTTTTTGAATTCCTGACCAGTTTTCAAAGCACAAACCTGATTGGTCAATCCAACGTCATCGCGAACGCGAGACCAAACTATTATTATCACGCGATTGGCAGCCGTTCTTACAGCCACAAGTAATCGATGGAGCTTGAGACTCAGAGGCAGAAACGCTGCTTGCGTTGATGGCGTCTGTCATGATACTGTCGATTGCAGTTCACCCCGAACATCCATGAATGCGTGCGTGCGAGCGTAGAACGAGCGAGATACTTCATTCGCCTCGCAAAGCCACGGAAGACAAAGCGTAAGTCACAAAACGGATTGCCTTGTGTCTGCGTAGCATTCAAACGCATACGCTTGTTCTACGCTCACACACACGCATTCACGGACGTTCGAAGTGAAACGCAATCAACAGTAGCTCGATCTTGCGTTCGCGTCGGGCCAGCGGCCTCGTGGTCGCGAACTTATTTGCGCCGCAATAATAATATTATACGCAACGCGTTAGCGCGCGCCCTTCAAGCGTTTTAACGCCTTCCGTCTCAGAGCACCTTTAAGGAATCACTGAGCATACGCACGACACCGAAGGACACGCGCTTCAATCGAGACAACGGGTATAGCTGCCCGACTGTTGGATCGCCACGTTCAAGAAAACTGAAGGGTGGGGCCAGCTTGAGCAGCGTCGGCCCCGCCCAGGCGCCCGCATGAACGCGCGGAGCGCCCTGTCAGGCATGCGCACTAACCAAAACTAATTATTTCACGGTACTTTGCCCTCTCAAATAGCCTATAAAAGTAGAGTCCCATCCAGTATAGGTTCATCTCGCCCTGGTTGAAGTAGGTAATGTTTGTATTGTCAGGTATGGGAAGGAGAAGTGTCATGATGCTTCAAGTTAAATTATGTCTCTGTACAAGCAAAAAATCAACAAGGGCAACTCAGAACACTACACTAGGATGAAATATCTTCATCTTGATATATTTTTGGCTTGCATACAATTGATTTAGTTCCGTCATTTTTAGGATTTAGTACAGCAACTAGCTCAACAGACAACTTCCTGTGGGTGGAGTCTTCCCTCTGTCCATGCTCCATTTGCCAATTCTTAAGATCTCAACATAAAATACTTAAGTATCAAGATGTGAGTTGGCATTTAGCTCATAATAGGCCTTCTAATGACTACCACAGCACAGTAAATATGAAATCTAGCAAAAGGTCACAGGGTCAGCTTTCGCAGAGCTTCCCCACAACTCACATAGTAGAGTTAATTAACACCTTCCGACACGTATTTTCACCCTAATGTGTGTGATCACTTTCTGTACAAGAGTTCTTCATATGTCTAGAGTAGGAGGGGCTGGCGCGCGAGACTATGACTAGCCTGCGTTTAAGATTGCTTATCATTCAACAGTAATACTCACCTAAGATGGCACATTTTTAAGCTGAAGGAGTATTAGTGTGTAAGTAATGTGCGAGTGTACATGGGAAACTTACAACTTATTACGTATCAAAGCAAGCAATTGGAAAGTACCGAGCAATAAGCACTAGCCTGCTGTTAAGAAAACACATCTTTCAAAAGTAAGACTCAGCTATGACGGCACACCTTTAAGCTGAATTAGCATAAAAGTGTGTGAGTAATGAACGTGCATACATATGAAACTTCAGCTTGTTGCGTATCAAAGCGAGCAACTGGAATGTACTGAGCATTTAATATTCGCGTGCTGTTAAGATAGCACATCTTTCAACAGTAAGACTCAACAAAGATGGCATATCTTTAAGCTGGATGAGCATAAGAATGTGTGAGTAATGTGCGTGTGTAAAATGAAACTTGAGCTTGTTGTGTATCAGAGCGAGCGATTTGAATGTACCGAGCATCTATGTCTATCTTGCTGTTAAGATGACCCTTTCTTCAACAGTTGAATTCGGCTAAAATGGCACATCTTTGAACTGAATGAGTATAAGAGTTTGTGATTAATACACGTACGTACATGTGAAACTTCAGCTTGTTGTGTTTCAGAGTGAGTGATTGGAATGTTCCGAACATACAGAAAAAGTCTGCTGTTAAAATGGCACATCTTTCAACAGGAGGACCCGTATTAGATGGCATATCTTCATGCTGAATGTGCATAAGAGTGTGTAATGTACGTGCGTACATGTGAAACTTCAGCTTGTTGTGTACCAGAGCGAGCTATTGGAATGTACCGAGCATTTAGGACTAGCCTGCTGTTTAGATGGCATATATTTCATCTGTAAGACTCAGCTAACATGGCACATCTTTATGCTGAGAGAGTATAAGCGTGTGAGAGTAATGTGCGTGTGTATAAACTTTATGAGCTTGTTGTGTATCACAGCAAGTGATTGGATTGTACCAAGCATCTATGTGACTAGACTGCTGTTAAGATGGCATATTGTTCAACTGTAAGACTCAGCTTATATGGCACATCTTTAAGCTGAAAAGGTATAAAAGTGTGTGAGTATTGTGTGTGTGTACATGTGATACTTCAGCTTGTTGTGTATCTGAGCGAGTGATTGGAATGTACCGAGCATCTCTGACTAGCCTGCTGTCAAGATGACACATATTGAAGCTGAAAGGGTGTAAGAGTGTGTGAGCAATATGCTCGCGTACATGTGAAACTTCGCTTGTTGTGCATCCTAGTAAGCGGTTGAGATGTACATGTAGCAAGCATTTAGGGGACTATCCTACAGATTAGTTGGCTATGGGGGATTATTTGGAACACAGTTCTCTGTACCACAAGTGTCTAAGATTGATAAATGTCCATCTCATTGTAAAAAGACTTGGTATGTAGGTTGTTATCTGCATCAATTATTCTTTTGTAGTTCTATTTATTGTAGGATCAGTTTATGGCTACTATGAATGTTGTAGGTAGAGAGAGCTGACAGTGCTGAAGAGGAACAATGGCAGGAAACATTCAAGTTTTAGCAGTGATTGACTAAAATACAACAACTGAGTGGATGTATCTACTCTCTTCATTATTATGCTATTAATACTTAAACTTACTGTAATGCAAATTTATACACATGCGCTATATGATATGATTCGGGTGGTATAGAACTGACTGAAAAGGGATCGTCGGACGGACGAAGGTGGTCCGCGCTGTCCGATCGGAAAGACGGATCATAGAGAATGGGTCACACAACGAACAATTGCGGATAAAACGGATAAATAGAGAGACTCAGCACGTATTCAATGGCGGACTCTGTGAAATAGTCCGTAAAAAATGGTCCCAATACGGGCGACAACGGTACTCGTTATCTTGACTATACGAGATCGTTATGAAGTTCGAACAACATTTAATATCTAGGGAGTGGCCTTAGACAGTTGCTAATATAGTCAGCCAACTCGCTGATTGATTTTCCTAGTCTTTGGGCTGAATGTCTTCAGCCTACAGCGCATGCGCTGTTCGGTAGGAATCGTCGATGGACAACTAACCGTTGACGATCTATACCAAACTGCGCATGCGCCTTTGGCTTTCATGTCCATTTTCACTCGCTTTGGCGATCTGTCATCGAGAATTATGGTTGTATCTTAGGAAGTTAAGGTTGGTCGCTCAATGTGAACCTTTTCGGGGAGGGGATTCGTTAGCCTATTTGGGAGTAGCCATAGCACTCCTATTTTGAAGTTCAAACGATGTTCAAAATCTACAGAGTGGCCATAGACCATTGCCGATAGTCAGCCAACTCGATGGTTGATTCTCCTGGCCTTTTGGACTAAATGTTTTCAGTCTACAGCGCATGCGCAGTTCTGTAGGTATCGTCGATGGACAAGTAACCATTGACGACCTATAGCGAACTGCGTGAGCGCTTCTGGCTCTCATATACAGTAGGGTGTCCAACCGAAACAGTCGAAGTATGCAAAACGAATTCATCTTGGTGATTTCATGTAGACCCACCCTAGCTAAGATAGAAACCACGCCGCAAATCGGCTTAGAAAAGTTCGCGAAATACAAAATTATATCATAAGCACAAGTACAAAAAATGGCTACGTGACCAACACCATGCGCATAGGGGCAGGAGCACTAGCTGAAAGGTAAACCACTTTGGAGGTTGTTTGAGGTGTACGCCAGACAACACCTGTTGTTAAACTCTCAAAGTAACCTCTAGAAGTGGT
Source organism: Stappiaceae bacterium (assembly GCA_964291365.2). Classification (GTDB taxonomy): domain Bacteria; phylum Pseudomonadota; class Alphaproteobacteria; order Rhizobiales; family Stappiaceae; genus JBDWFY01. The sequence goes on along the minus strand of OZ219952.1, from coordinate 42,339 downwards.
ATATCAGACAGCTGGTGCGCCGGCCTCTTTGTGCATAGTTTTGGTCACTTAGCCCTTTTTTGTACTTGCGCTTATGATTTAATATTGTGTTTTCGCAAACTTTTCCAAGGGTGTATCCGATTTGTGGCGTGGGTTCTATCTTACCTAGGGTGGTCTACTCGAAACCACCGAGATAAATTCGTTTTGCATACTTCGACCTTTTCGGTTGGACACCCTATATACATGTTCGCTCGCTTTGGCGATCAATCATCGAGAATTATGGTTGTATCTTGGAGAGGTAAGGTCAGTCGCTCAATGTAAGCCCTTTTTGGGGGGGGGGGGGGGGGGAGGGCAGGTCGTTAGCCCTATTTAGTGATCTAACGTTATGGCTATTCGATGAAGCTCAAACAAATTTAGGGAATGGTCATAGCCCGTTGTACCTCTGTTAAAATAGCAAGCTAACTCGCTGATTGATTTCCCTGATCTTTGAATTAAGTATCTTCAGTCTAAGGCGCATGCGTTGATTTGTCCATGGTGGCTCTTATATCCATTTTCGTTCGCTTTTCGCGATCTATCATAGAGAAATTATGGTTGTATCTTGGAGAGGTAAGGTTAGTCACTCATTGAAAGCCCTTTGTGGGTGGGGGGTGGTGTTTCGTTGGTCTATTTAGCGTTCATAACGTTTTGGCTATACAATGAACATCAAACAACATGCATAATCTAGGGATTGGCCATAGCCCGTCACACCTTTGTTAATATAGTCAGCTAACTCGCTCATTCATTTCCTTGATCTTTGGGCTAAACACTTTCAGTCCACAGTGCATGAGCTCTTCTGTAAGGATCATCGATGGACAACTAACCATTGACAACCTATACCGAAATGCGTGTGCGCCTTCGGACCTTATATCCATTTTAGCTTGCTTTGGCAATCTATCATCGAGAATTATTGTTGTATCTTAGAAAAGTAAGGCCAGTCGCTCCTTTTTTTTTTTTTTTTTTTTTTACGTGGGATAAGGTCAGTCGCTCAATTTGAGCCCTTTTTTGGGGGGGGGGGGGGGGGGGGGGCGGTGGTTCGTTATCCTTTTTAGCGATCGTAACATTTTAGCTATTCGATTAAGCTCAAACAACATTCAAAATCTAGGGAATGGCCATAGCCGGTTGCACCTCAGCTAATAATGTCAGGTAATGCTCAGATTGATTTCCCTGACATTTGGGCTAAGTATCTTCAGTGTACAGCGCATGCGCTGTTCTGTAGGGATCGTCGATGGACAACTAACCATTGACAACCTATACCGAACTGCGTGTGCACCTTTGTCTCTTATATTATCCATTATAGCTCGCTCTGGCGATCTATCATCGAGAATTATGGTTGTATCTTGGAGATATAAGGACAGTCACTCAATTTGAGCCCTCTCTTGGGGGAGGGGGGGGGGGTTCGTTAGCCTATTTAGCGATCGTAACGTTTTGGCCATTCGATGAAGCTCAAACAACATTCAAAATCTATGGAATGGCTATATCCCGTTACACCTCTGCTAATATGTTATAGTTAGACCATGCCTACTAGGGCTTTATCCCAAATACACGAGGTAATATTTGAATAAGTCCGAGGGTTTATTCAAATATTACCGAGTGTATTTGGGATAAAAGCTCTAGTAGGCATGGTCTAACGGCTAGTATCATGGAGAAAACTATCGAAGACACCGCTGATAGGTCAAAAGCAAAGAATTGGCACGTTTTCTACGTTGTACGGCGAGTCGATCGTCTCGACACGGCGTTAGCGTGATCGATTCCAAGCCTCGTGAGTCACAATCACGAGCAGTTTACAGCCTACCTATCGTTAGTACTTGCTGTTCATAGCCTATCTGTCACTGGAAGTAGCTTTTTGTGGGTCTTCTCTGCCTAGCGCAAATTGTTTCAAGCTACAATTCCGGTGGTTGGGTTGATCTGTATGGTTTCCATGATAAAACGTCAGTTAACTCGCTGATTGATTTCGCTGATATTTGGGCTAAGTATCCTAAGTCAACAGCGCATGCAGCTGTTCTGTAGGGATCGTCGTTGGACAACCAACCATTGACTACCTATACTGAACTGCGCGTGCGCCTTCGACTCATATCCTCCATCGCTCCTTTGGCGATCTATCATCGAGAATTATGGTTGTATCTTGAAGAAGTAAGGGAGCCCTTTTGGGGGGAGGGTGGTTCGTAGGCCTATTTGGCGATCGTAACGTTTTGGCTATACAAGTTTATTTAGAAGTACAAAAGTAGCATTGAAAATATAGGGAGTTGTCAATTGTTGTTTCACCTCATGCTTATATAGTCAGCCAATCGCTGATTGATTTCTCTGGCCTCTGGGCTAAAGGTCTAAGACGACGATCACCAGAAACTGCCGCATGCGCCTTAAGTCTTAGATCATTCTCGCTCGCTTTGGCGATGCATCATCGAAAATTAAGGCTGTATCTTGGAGAGTTAAGGTCAGACGCTGAATGTGAGCCATTTTTGTGGGGTATTTAGCGTTCTCAACCAAATTATGTAATGTATTTGATGGTCTAACATAGCATTCAAAAACGGCCATAGCCTTTCCCATCACTGCTTATATAGCCAGCCAAATAGCTAATTGATTTCCCAAGCCTCTAGGCTGAAGGTCTCCAGGTTAAGGCGCATAAACTGTAGGGATCGTCGATAGACAACCAAGAGAGAAACCATTGCGACGACCACTAAGGAACTGCGCATACGCCTGGCCCTCTTATATCCATTCTCGCTCGCTCTGGCAATCCATCATTGAGAATTATGGCTCTATCTTGGAGAGTTGATGTTATTCGTTCAATGTGAGTCCTTTTTTTATGTTCGTTAACGTTCAAAATGATCGCTACGTTTTGATTATGCGAGATAGTTTTGATGCTCAAACAAAATTCAAAATCTAGGGAGAGGACATAGCCTATCCCACGATTGCTAATATAGCCAGCCAAATAGCTGATTGATTTTTCAGACCCCTCGGACAAAGATCTCAAGTCTAAAGAGCATGCGCTGTGTTCGTTAGGGATCATCGATGGACAACTAACCGGAAAATCGCACTACGACGGTTTTTGTGTTGGCTGTTCATCGACCACCCCTACCAACCCTCCTCGAACTCTTAGATCCAAACCTCGCTCGCTTTGGCAATCCATCATTGAGAATTATGGCTGTATATTGGAGAGTTAAGGTAACTCGCTCAATGTGAGCCCTCATTGGTGGTTCATTAACCTATTTAGTGTTCAAAATGAACAACCAGTAGTTAAGTTTGAAAATCCAATTTTTGTTGAACTGTCGTTCATATGCTCAGGAAAGGCAAGAATTTATTAAACACTGTAAATTACCGAACATAGCGTTTCCTACCTGACCAACATTGAAGAATGGAATTTTATATCACATACAACCTATAAACATTTACTCTACTTTTTCAACTAATTCATTTCTGTAGCACCGCTCAGCACCATTAAGGCCTGGGTCAACACCTTAGCCTCATTAAATATGCATAACTGAAATATCTTGAAAATTTTTTGATGTACAACCCTCAAAATCTGGTAACTAATATAATTTGATATCCTTAATTTTTCTGACCACTAATTAGGTCACGTGATTAATTAACTTTTTGCTGACAAAACAAAATTAATTCAATGAAGGCGCCATATTAATTAACGTTAATTAGATTATTTTTATTATTAGAAATTTGAGAAAATACCCTCGCCCTTGGTGAGCTTTAAATAGAAAATCATGATTATCTCATGTTCTAAATAACTTTTTTGAAATCTACGTTACAGAAACATAGTTTAGGAGTTCCTAATTTTATAGTCAAGAATTAGATCTAATTAGCGTTAATTAATATGGCGCCTTTAATTAAATGAAAATTGCATTGTCAGCAATATTTTAGCACTCACGTGACTAATTAGTGGTTAGAATTATTAAGAATTATGAGATATGTCTGTTGATAAACTTTGAAGTCAATGCTCCTTATGGTTCATAAGTTATTTTGATTACGCATATTAATAAGGTTAAGGCACTGACCCAGGCCTTAATGGCGCTGACACAGGAAAATGACTCCATGTGGACGGATTTACGCGGTCTACCATATTGATGAAAGAAGCGGGCGCTACACTGCCTGGAGACGGCGTACCTGTAACACGGACTCTGTCAGTATTCCGTGTAAGATACGCACGGTGCATGCGGACTCCGTTGCTTGCACTATGCTTGCACGGTTACAACATTCCGTATCCGTCCTCTCGGCTTGCGCTACACGGACGCAGTATAGAGTCGCGCACGAGACTCCACCCCATGCGCCCTGAATATTGAATCGCGAATACATATACGCGTACGCGAATTGAAAGCGATCGCGCGCGCTGCGCCGCGCAGCTAGCTCTAATAGAAGAGGTGTGGTTTCAATAATTAAAGTTCAGATCAGGGCGCCAGCAATACAGACTCATTGCTCATGCTCAGCGATCAAAAACATTCTGTGAGCATTGCTCTTGGCGTGTGAGCAAATCCATGTTTAGTCGCCACCGCGTGATACCTTCTACAACAAGAAATGGCAAGAAAGGTAGAGAGAACAACCGATGAGCAGTTCTATAGTCAGAATTCGGACTTCACAGCCCAGGCTCGACCACGATCCATCGCACAGCTTGCCTTTTGAAAGATGCAGGTATGATCCAAAAAACCTCTTTATTGATATGTGAATTATGGAATAGCTCATTGAGTGCCAAACTTATGAACCATGGCATGCACACACGCGCGTGTACTCACACTCACACACACACACACACCAGATCGGTTAGTGAGTCTGACAGTTCGGAGTGATAAGATCATGATGATGTCAAGTGTAGACCATTAGGTATACACTCACTAGAGCTAAATGCATGTATCAGCATGCCATGCATATGCCGAGGCTACGCATGCATGTGTATTTAGCCAGTGTTTGTATCTCTTTATGGAAAGACTACCCCAAACTGTGGATACTGACTTCCATTTCAGTGGCCAGCGCCCTCATAGTTGGCGTCCACACCTACGACTGATTATAAGTTAAGTGATGCATGTGTATACATTGTGAACACTAGAAGCTTAAAGCTTTATATGTGTAGGCTTGGTTGTTAATTCCTATAACTTACGTGTAAGTGCAAACAACCCTGATGACACTGTGTACATTATTGTATTGCACCTGGTAGGCTATAGCTAACACCAAGGTTTAATTATTAAGCTGATAAGCTTTATCTATGAATTAAGTCCTGCCACATGTAAATAGAGTGTCCTATACCATTTCTACTACTTTCCCATGCCCAATGATTCACTTGTCCATAATGTGTGTGTGTATGTACATGTGAAACTTCAGCTTGTTGTGTGTTAGAGTGAGCAATTCAAATGTACCAAGCATTTAGGACTAGCCTGCAGTTAAGATGGCACATCTTTAAGCTGAATGAGCATAAGAGTGTGTGAGTAATGTGCGTGTGTACATGTGTGAAACTTCAGCTTGTTGCGTATCAGAGCCAGCGATTGGAATGTACCGAGCATTTAGGACTAGCCTGCTGTTAAGATGGCACATCTTTCAACAGTAAGACTCAGCTAAGATGGCACATCTTTAAGCTGAAAGGGCATAAGAGTGTGTGAGTAATGTGCGTGCATACATGTGAAACTTCAGCTTGTTGTGTATCAGAGGGAGCGATTGGAATGTACCGAGCATTTAGGTCTAGCCTGCTGTTAAGATGGCACATCTTTCAACAGTAAGACTCAGTTAAGATGACACATCTTTAAGCTGAATGAGCATAAGAGTGTGTGAGTAATGTACGTGGGTACATGTGAAACTTCAGCTTGTTGTGTATCAGAGCGAGCAATTGGAATGTACAGAGCATTTAGGACTAGCCTGCTGTTAAGATGGCACATCTTTCAACAGTAAGACTCAGCTAAGATGGCACATCTTTAAGCTGAATGAGCATAAGAGTGTGTGAGTAATGTACGTGGGTACATGTGAAACTTCAGCTTGTTGTGTATCAGAGCGAGCAATTGGAATGTACAGAGCATTTAGGACTAGCCTGCTGTTAAGATGGCACATCTTTCAACAGTAAGACTCAGCTAAGATGGCACGTCTTTAAGCTGAATGAGCATAAGAGTGTGCGAGTAATGTACGTGGAATGTACCGAGCATTTAGGACTAGCCTGCTGTTAAGATTGCACATCTTTCAACAGTAAGACTCAGCTAAGATGGCACATCTTTAAGCTGAATGAGCATAAGAGTGAGTAATGTACGTGCGTACATGTGAAACTTCAGCTTGTGTATCAGAGCGAGCGATTGGAATGTACCAAGTATTTAGAACTAGCCTGCTGTTAAGATGGCATATCTTTAAGCTGAAAGGGTATGAGAGTGTGTGAGCAATATGCTCGTGTACATGTTCATTTGTGCGTCAGAGTGAGCAATTGAGATGTACATGTACCAAGCATTTAGGTGACTATCCTACAGTTTAGTGGGCGCTATGGGGAAATATTTGGAACACAGTCCTCTGTACCGCAAGTGTCTAAGATTGATGAATGTCCATCTCATTGTATAAAGACTTGGTATGTAGGTTGTTATATGCATCAATTATTATTTGTAATACTATTAATTATAGAGGCAGTTCATGGCTACTATGAATGTCGTTGGAGGTAGAGAGAGCTGAAAAAGTGCTGAAGAGGAAAAGATAAAGCAGGAAGCATTCAAGTTTTAGCGATGATTGACTAACTACACCAACTGAGTGGATGTATCTACTCTCTTCATTAATTATTATTATTATGTTATTAATAATTATTATCATTATTGTAATTTTAATGCAAATTTATGCGCATGCGCTATATGATATGATTCGGACGGGATAGAACAGACTGGAACGGGATCGTCAGACGGAGTTGATACGTGTAAGGGATCGGCTATGTTCACCGCGATCTAAGTCCTAGTGGGTGTGGCTTATCAACCTTTGACCCCAAGTTGACTTGGCGCCAAGCACGCGAAATTCAATGGTGCATGGTGAAGCGTCCAGATCCACGTGGATTTGGTGAACGTCTAGTATGCACCATGGTAGAGTGGCAGAAAGGGCTTGAACGGAAAGGTCTCTACTATGAGGGGATCATTGATGGTAGCAGACTGGATAGTGTGCTTGAACTTCACCGACGATCCACAGTGAGCACCTTTGGAACAAGGAGATCAAGTCGGGTATCAGTAGCAACTCAAACAGAGAAATTGACAAACAATGAGAATGTAAGAATACACTAAACAATGAGATTGTACAATTGTCAATAACATCAAAATAAAAATATAAATTCTAGATCTGTCCCAACACTACATCGAACACCTCTGAGTCTCCACCTGCATCATCTGGAGAGTGTAAAACTTCCTTATTTTGGCAGTACACTATTGGAAGCTTGAAAGTAGAATTTGACAATGTTCCATTCTGTGTTGGAGAAAAACGAGTATTAGATTGTCAGCATGGTTCTGAGTATTACAAGCAACGAAAACCAATGGGTAAGCGCACTCGACTGCAGGGTACAAGAAAGATAGGATGCAATGCCCATATAGTATGTCGGCAATATGTACTGTATCCTGACTATGGCATTCCAAAGAATGAATCACTTAACAAGAAAATTGAAAGGGAAAGGAAACAGGAGAGCCTAAAACAACTTCGAAGGGATCTGACACTCACTCCTCAAACTGTCAAAACTGAAATCAAGTACCACATATCTTTACCCATGGAAGAAGCTCACCACAAGACCCACCCAACTAGGGGACCCCATCTAATGGCACAGAGAGTAAACCCACAGATATCCCAGCGAATAATGGAATTAGTGCAGGAGGGAATGACTAACCCACAGGAAGTACGGAAGGCACTCAACCACTACGTAAGGACAGTTCTCTGTACTGAAAATCCACCAGATCCAGATGATCGAGCCTATTTTCCAGCAAATCGAGACTTGAAAAACCATATCTACAAAGCAAAACGTGCTTTTGAACTGTCCAAATTTGATCAACATAATCTAGCTAAAAAAATCAGTGAGTGGGAAAAGTCTTACCCTGAATCTCATCACCATTTTCGTCCCTACATTTCTGTTCCAGAAGCACAAGCTGAGCATACCCAGGATGATGATGACACTCAAACAAGCCAAGTGAGGGAATTTGAACAAACTCTAATGTGGGTACACCAAACCAATTGGCAAAGGGAGATGCTATCCAAATATGGAAGTACGATGACTTTAATTGACGCCACCTATAAAACTACTTTGTACGACCTTGCTCTATTTTTTATCACTGTACGAACAAATGTGGGGTATATTGTTGCTGCTGAATTTATTATACAGACAGAGACCAATGAACAGATTGAAGAGGCACTGAATATCTTAAAATCATGGAATCCCAATTGGTCTCCGAGGTATTTTATGTCAGACTATAGTGAAGCAGAAATATTGGCCATTGAGTCAGCTTTTCCAGGCTCACATGTTTATCTGTGCGATTTTCATCGCGAACAAAGCTGGGAACGATGGATCAAAGACCATAAACATGGACTTACCAAGGATGAAGGTGAAAGTCTACTTGATCTCCTTCGTACTTGTGCAAATGCTCCACCTCCTCCTGCACATGAAGGCAAACAACAAGACCACTATTATCAGCAGGCATTAGCTAATCTTAAGGCAAGTAATGTGTGGAAGGAAAACACAAATGTGCAAGAATGGCTCTCAAGTACATGGCTGTCTATTCCACAGGTATAGCATTAGCATAAAGTTGTGCATGTTTGTGTGTTGACCACATGTGGTTGCCTTATCATGTACACAAGGGTATGTGCACCACATTAATTATTATTATGCACACACACTTGTTATTTCAGAGATGGGCCAGAGCATTCAGAGATAACCGTTTTCATGAGTGTATCAACACCAATAATGGAACAGAAGCACTTAACAAGGCCCTAAAGTATTCCTACATGCCTAGGAGCAAGCGTAGCATGAACCTTTCTTTAATTGTGTCCCTCCTTGTCGAAACATTTCTACCTGCTCTTCGACAAAAGTATTTATTTGCTAATTTTGAGCAAAGCCATCTCAATCGCAAGTACAATGACTACATCCCTTTATACTTACAGAACAGACCACGAGAAGTGATTTTACACTGCCTTGATCGAAAAGCTTCTAGTGCTCGTTACACTAGTAATGATATCACTGTGGTAGACAGCAAAACTGGTATTTTTGAAGTAGCTAATGCCAAAGGATATTCCTACACTGTCAAATTTACAATTCCTTCATGCTCTTGTCCTGATTGGACTGAATATCATTACCCATGTAAGCATTTTTTTGCTATTTTTCACCATCATTCTCCCACATGGGACTGGAATGCTCTACCTCAGGCATATCTAAGTAGTCCGAGGCTTAGTCTTGACACCCAAGCACTAGAACAATATTTTAACCAGGATGACATCCAGTGTGACACCTTGCAGAGTGAGAATAATGTTCAAGAAATGGGAGATGCTGCTCCTAAACGCAAGGTACTAAAAACTTATTATGGGAACTACATAATATTGTAACCTACATGTACATATACTTGTTTTAACCATAGGAGAAAGTACTGACACTGTAGCTCAAAGAGCAAGAATTTCTTTGAAAGCAATCGAAAGTTTAACCTACACTTGTAATAGCCCCCAGCAGCTAATTGAACTAAATCAAAAGCTTGATCAAATCCTATCAGATTTTAGGCATGCATTACCAACAGAACAGGGATTGGTTATTAGACCTTTAATCACAAAACGGGTGAAGAAAAAGGAAAAAATCAAAGCAGCTAGCAGTGGACAAAGACTTCTATCATTACCACTTTACAAAAAGCGTGGAAGGATCCGTGTTGACTCTAAATATCGTAACCGAGTGGGGAAGCGAGCACAACAATTAAGATATGTAAGGATACATACGTACTTGCCAAGTTCCTAATACATGTACATGTACATAATGAGTACCATGGTACTAATGCTAGAAGTACAAGGGGCGAGGCCATATACACAGAAATATAATAGGTGTTCTCAAGGGCCAGAAAGGGGAAGGCTGAGCTCTAATTGGAAACACTTACATGATAATTATTGTATGTGACATTATTGTGTATCCGATAATAGGCTGCACAGAAGTTGGTAAAAAAAGCCAAGATAGTCAAACAAAATTCATTGTGAGTTTCCAAATAATGTAGTACATGTATACATGGTGCTCTAGTACAGTTAGATACATACATGTATATGAATGTTAACACCCCATCTGTAATAGCCAAGCTTCTAACTATCATGTGATCATAATTGCCACCTTCTTTAGGTCAAAGCAGGCTCAGCCTGTTGCCACCAAGACCATACAACCTCCAAAAGCACCCCATCATTTTGCTGGTAAGGAAAATGACCATCCTATCTACATGTACACATATGTACATTGAAGAGTACATCGGCAGTACTCTTGATGCACATTAGATGAGTATACACACATATACAATGTCCTATACGATACACACTTGACTACTGTAGGAAAGAAAAGGACTCGTTGTGGAGACTGCAAAGGCTGTACTAGTAGCGATTGTGGGGTGTGCAGGTTTTGTAAAGATAAGCCTAAATTTGGAGGAAGGGGAACACTGAAACAATGTTGTGTAAAAAGGAAATGCATAAGAATGGACCTAAATGGTAATTTCTGTTTCGATCTTCTTACTTATTTTGTTAGATCTAACTTTCCTATTGTACAGGTGCTCCTAAAGTCAAACTAGACACACCTCATGCAAGGAAAATTGCAACTACAGCTAATACACAAGTAAAGGAGACAAACAATGACAAATTGAAGGTTGGATCTCCCATTCACATTAGCAGGACGTTAGCAACACTTGGGCGAAAACTACACCCAATTCTAGGGGATGGAAACTGCTTCTTTCGTGCTCTGTCGTACATCATGTATGGTACAGAGGACCGTCATGCTTCAGTTCGGGCTAGTATTGCTCTATTCAGTGAGCTAAATGCAGATTGCTTCAAAAAATACTGCACATCATCCAAGGTTATGGAGCACATCCAGTGTATGAAGCATGAAACAGTATTTGCCACTCAAATGGAAGCACATGCAGCAGCATCTTGCATTCAGCGAACGGTGTACATATACACTCAAAAAAGTGGAAATGGTGAGTATTATTGGGAAAGATTTGATCCCATCCCACCACACGCACTCAAGTTGCTCCCAGTTGAGTACAGAATATTGCTGCATCCCTTCATGATCCACCTAGAGCTATGCCACATCAACAGTTGCCACTACGATGTTGTCACAATGTTCAATGGAGAGCCTAGCCCTTACCCACCTCCCAGACAAACCACACTCTCACACATCGACCTCACTCAGGAACTTACAAGCTCCTCTGACTCTGCCGACTAGCTTCCTTTAGCTTCATCGTGGACAATCGTCACCAGGAGTCCAAATCTTTATTATGTACATGTATTATGCTGTATTTATTATGGTACAAAGTTCGCTTGCGGTACGTACGTACGTACGTGTACGCGGTTAATGTTGTCAAGTCATGATTACGTCATTGGCATGGATCGCGGTGAACATAGCCGATCCCATACGTGTAAGTAGACGGAGGCGGTCCATGCGGTTCATGCGGTCCGATCGGACAGACGGATCATTGAGACGGAGTCACACGACGGACAATACTGAATAAAACGGAGTATCTAGACGGACTCAGCACGGATCTGATAGCGGACTCAGTGAAATAGTCTGTAAAAAGTGATCCCAATACGGACGACAACGGTACTCGTTATCCTGGACATCGGAGATTCCGTTCCAAGCTCGTCTATACGGCGAACGCGGACCTCGTTCTCCCTGTATACGTGCACAGTTCACGCGGCTACGTTTTCCTGTGTGAGCGCTTCTTTAACACCATCATCTGCCACCACTTTATCTCAATTTTTGTTCACACTTTTGCTTTCGACCATTAGGCCTCTCTTTGTCATCAAAATAAATTCGATCTCCATGTTTCGGCTATAATGAGATAGTTTTGAAGCTCTAACCTAGTATTCAAAATCTAGGGAGTGGCCATAGCCTTTCCCACAACTGGTAATATAGCCATCCGACTCTCTGATTAATACCCCAAGGCTCTGCGCTAAAGGTCCCTAGTCTAAGGCGCTTGGGCTGTTCGGTAGAGATCGTCGATGTACAACTAACCGGAAAACGACTGCCGCGACATCTACCGAAATCTGCATGCGTTTTGCGCTCTTAGAACCAGTCTCGCTCGCTTTGGCATTCCATCATCGTGAAATATGGCTGTATCTTGGAGAGTTGAGGTCAGTTGCTCAATATAAGACCTTTTTTTGGGGGGGGGGGGGGGTCATTAGCCTATTTAGCGTTCAAAGCGATCGCTACGTTTTGGCTGTACATATCAGGAAATGGACAGACATGAAGACGTTTTCAACACCCATTCACGTTTTTTCACTCACCCCACTACTTAGTATAGAATTTTATATTTAACTTGATATAAAAAGAAAAGCATGCATTCTTTCAATTTTGTAAGTTTGCATGCATTTACCTGCTATTCAAGCTGCATATTGCACTCAAAATCACCTCCTACAAGTAAACATAGCACCGGCCACATATTTACGGTAGTAATGTACTATCGTCTTTGAGGGTTAAAGGTCAATTTTTTTTTTTTTACATACCCTCATTTATATCTAATTGTGCATATACGGTGTAATTTTGTAACCCAGCGTTGTGCCAATCCTGTCAACAACCACTTGCACTTAGTTTTATGCGTCCTGGTAGTTTCTGCACTCGGCCGTTCTAAGGTGTGTAAATGCGCTTGCATCTTTGCTCTCAACCAGTCCTTTTCACGACTATCATCGTCCCCCTCATTGTTTTCTACATCCTCTTTGTGTTGCTGATCCAGGGAATGGTACCCAGGCGTACTCGACTCAATATGTGACCGGATTTGAGAAAACCCTCCGTATGGGATCCGCGCACTATTCGCGCATTGCGCGTTTTTAGTAGCTCTGGTCAAAAACAGTCAAAGTTCAGATTTTGCCACATCCATGTCAAAGAACCTTTCTTGTAACTGTTACCGTCGCCTACGGAGCCTAGTCGTAAGTTACCAAGGCGAAATAAGCCTTTATTCACAGGCTCCTCGATCTACCTAGTCTATGCAGCTGCCGTTTACGGAGTCCGTTGCTAAGGGCGATAATTATCTAGATACAGCTAGATTCATCGAACTACTGAACGTTGACTCACCTTTTAAGCTTCTTAGGCATCGAAGAAGAAGCGGCCATCGTTATCGACGACGAAGTTCGAGACTAGCTCGACCTTTGCGCTCTTTTCGGACGGTCCCGCCCAAGTTGAATCAATTGATTTCCGGTTGACGCGTAGTATACGGAAACGCTACACGCGTACATAGCAACGCCTTTAGACCGTAATTTCTCGTTTTCTATGGTTGTAGCGCGATCGCAAACAAAGTGGGCTATCTCCAAAGCGGAGCGCGCGATCAGTCTAAAATTTACAGGTGGGTTAGCTCTATGGTAGAGCTTATCAAAGACGCATCAAACTCAATTTTCACAAAAAAAAATCCCACAAGGAGGGTTTTCTCAAATCCGGTCACATATATGGCTTACCTGGCCTAACGAAGTAAGTGATCAGTTATCATGAAACTAAGAAATGACAGTATAAGTTAGTAGTACCTAGGAAAGCTATGATTACCTATGTACTGTATTTGCCAAGATTACATTAACATTCTTGAGTTGCAATATGAATGTATATGTGCGACCTTTTATAATTTATTTACTTCAGCATGTTTCTCTGACTTAACTCGAGATGATGGTACTAATCCTAGTCGTTCTGTTGTCCAGCGATGGCTAAAATCAATAGGAAGTAAGAAGGAGGAGCAGTTATGCGTTGGACGTAAAGAATGGATGCTTGTGGAGCAGTCCCTGAATGTACAGCATAAGCCACTACAATGATCTGGATGAGTTGCTAGGAAATCAGTGGCGCATGAGAGTGCTCAATATCAATGGAGATTATTTCTATGCAATCTTGGGCACAGTTTCCTTCCACCTATAATACCAGAGGCAGGCTTCTCAGTGAGTATGAGGTAGTAAGAAATGACGACGGAACTTACAAATTTCAAGTTTTTCTTAACCAGAACTCCTATTTAGTTTAGAGGAGATAGTACTAAGTCAGATTTAAATAATTACATATAGCTAGGACTCTCATTCTCTCTCATTGTCAATAATATTGTTGAATCATACAATTTCATAGACATTCTTGTACATATTAGCAGCTGAAAGCGTTAATTAGCACCTTGATAATGGATGTCCACAACGCTGTACACATTTCCTGATATGACGAGATCGTTTTGAAGCTCCAACATAGCATTCAAAATCTAGGAAGTGACCATAGCCTATCCCACCACTGCTATTATAGTCCGCCAACATCCTGATAAGTTTTCCAGGTCCCTGGGCTAAAGGTTTCTAGTCTAAGGTGCATGCGCTGTGTTTGGAAGGGATTGTCAATGGACAACGAATCGAAAAATATCTGTACAGCGTTCTTTTAGGTCCATCGACAACCCCTACCGAACTGCGCATGCGCCTTGCGTCAGTTTGTATTATGGGACATCCACAATACTAAATGTGGAAGTATCCAATTACTGGATCAGTGTATTATGCCATATGAGCTTATTGACTATCCTGTTGTTTGTTCATGCCTAGTTGCGGTGAAACAACGAGTTTTTAGTTCCAGTGCAGAACCTCAGAAATCTCTTGGCACATTTAATTCGTCTAAGAATCTAACCAAGCGTTAAGGACAGCTGCTATCATGGACATCCCCATTGGAAGAGCTTCAGGTTGGTTAATGTTGTGGTAGTGAAGGTAGTGACTCTCAGAACAGACAGGCAACCCATAATACGTTGAAAACGGTGTTAATAACACCCATTTGTAATCCACTCAATAGGCACCTTGGGAAATCCTTTAAAAATTCACTGAACTACAAATTAATATTATAACTCATTGCTCACTTGAGTGGCTCATAGCTTGGACAGTGCATGACTCGAATTGGAATCTATGTTGGTACAGTCCATGACCTACATATTATTTCCTACACTGTAAAAAATGATTAGTGACCGTCACTACAAATATGTAGTGAAATGTTCACCACAGTTCTCACCACTTTTAATGTAGTGATGGTCACTACACAACCGTTCAGTACATAAAAATTAGGTGACGTTCACTACCAACTGTTGTGAGGTTCACATTGAAATAATATGATTTTCACTACAACCGATTTTATTGAACTCAACATTGAATTATACATACAAAATACTAGGCCAAGAAAGACAAAAACAAAGCAGAAAGAGCTATATAGTTGGTAGCTAGATTGTATATATCAAGAAAGCCTAAAGCAATGTTCAGTAACACATTATCAGCATTGTTCTCAACCATTATTAGCTTGAAACCTTGTCAGCAGAGCAGCATGAATGAAAGTGTGGAAGCAGATCATAAAATTGTTAGCTAAGGTGAGGAGAGTATGACTTCAAAGTGGGAGAGGGTAGAGACAGAGGGCCTAGGGAGAGCAATCTGAGAAAGACAGAGTGGGGGGAGGGATAATGTAGAGAAGAATTAAGCAAAGAGGACACATGCAAGGTGTGGAGATAAACAAAAAGTAAGAGAGAGTGGGGAGAGAGAGGGTAGAGAGAGAGGGCCTAGGAAGAGCAATAAGAGAGAGAGAGAGTGGGGTGGAAGAAGGAATAATGGAAAAGAATCAAGCAAAGAGGATACAAGCAGGGGGTGGAGATGGGCAAAATGTAAGAGAGAGGGTGGAAGCAAACATGAGGGAGGGAAAGAGAGATGAGAGCGAGAAGAATAAACTGAAAAGGACAAGAGAAAGAGAAAGAAACTTACCAGCATATAATATGCTCTCAACAGCTGTAGCACCTTGATAACTTGTCAACCAAGCTGCAAGAACGAATGGATGCTCAAAATCGATCATAAAGGTTTTTTATATTCAGAGGGGAACAAGAAAGTGAGAGTAAAATTAATGTTAATAACATCATAAGAAAGGGTAGGGATGATGAGAGTGATGGAAGGAAAGAGAGAAAAAGGGAGGAATCAGGAGTACACAGAAGGAAGGAAAGAAACAAAGTAGGACGGGGAGAAATTTGAAAGATAGGTAGTACAGAAATTTGAGAATTAGAGACCTACCAGCACACTCCCAAAAGTAGCACCTGCTTGAAATTGGTGGCCGAACTGCAAGGATTAGAGTGCATGCATGGAGAAAGAAAAAAATTAGAAGGGGAGAGTAAGATTAAATAGATACCATATAGCAGAAAATTTTTGTATGGTGCAAAACTGCGATTCTCGTGGATAGCTCAGCCAGTGTGAAATAAGAACCATAAAAATTTTTCAGCTAGAACTTATTATATACTATTGGTTGGTGTGGTCTTGCTGAGCACCGCATGAAATTAGAAATTTTCTTCTGAAGGGCTGGGAAGCAACTCCGTGAAATTTTGCACCATCAAAAATTTCCCACTATACAGTAATGGAGAGAGATACTAGAGGAAAAGAGTAAGGGAGAGAAAAGAAGTGAGAAATAAGAATGAAAATACACAGAGGGTGGAGAGAGTAATTTAGGGATAAAGAGAGAGGGTGGAACAGAGGAAATTTAATCTTAAATAGAGTGTGACGTACCAGCACAATACCTCTTAGTCTCAACAGCTGTATGTACCAACTAACAGCTTAACTGCAGAGACAAACGTGGGGATACAAATCATAAAAATGAATTGTGTGTGGAAGGGGAGAGTAAAGTTGAATAGAGAGGGGGGGACAGAGAGCGAAGGAGTGAAAGACAGAGAATGAGCAAGGGAAGATAAGAAGAGAGAATGAAAGTGTGTATAGATGATCTGGAGAAAGAGATAGAAGAGAGAGAGACTTACCAGCAATATGCCATCTGTCAATAGCTCTACCAGCTTAAAATGTTAAGTTTGTCAGCTGAGCTGCAGTTCAAGCTTGAATCTTGGCTATTTAACTGCAGAGACATGTGAAATTGTGTGTGCAGGGGAAGAGGAAAAGGGAGGATAAGACTGAATGTTATACAGGGAGAGGGAGAGAGAGGGAACGAGGAGGTGAAAGAAGAGGGAAAATCAAGAGTACAAATGGTCAATAGGTGAAAAAGGAGAAAAAGGAATTAAGAGAGACAAATCAAGATATAAAGAGAGAGAGTGAGAGGGAGAGACCTACCAGCATACTCTAAATAGCTGTTCTAGCTCCAAAACATGGCAGCTTAACTGCAGGAACAAATATGGTGACACAAATCATAAAATTGTGTGTGTTGGGAGGAGTAAGATGGAGAGAGACAGTTACATGTGTAAATAGGGATCACATGAGACAGTGATAAGGGGTGTATGCTTAACTATTCCAATTAGAATACACTTGTGACTAGTATTCGATATCACAGATAGTTGTGGCACAATGGAGTTTATGTTGTATTGGTACCAAGTTTTAATAGTATCAGAACTTCTCCACTATTTTTAACAGTAGGCATAGCTAATCTCACACCAGGCATATATATATATATAGATAGATGATAACAATGATATTCTCACCTTAGGGCCTTGTATTTGAAGTTCTCAATCTGTAAGTTGTGGCTTGTAAACTGACAGAACCCAGCTGCATGGCAATATCTGTACAGCAGTGATATCTTTGTGTAAAACAAATAGTAACAAACGGTAAACTTTAAACAGACTCTGAATGAGTACTGTTGTTATTGCGTTGGGCACTGGAAGCTTGAAATCTTGGCAAACAGGCTGCTAATCCATACCATAATACTTAAAGACATTACCAAGCAACCTGGACCACTACACTAACCCCTTCTACAGGCTATCATAGCCGTCAGTAAACTCTAAAGTAAACTAACTCTATGGGCCCCATATCTGAGTAGAAAGCTTAGCTTGGTAATTATTTCATTGTCTTGAAAGCTCTGTACCTTCTTTCACATGGAAAGAGGCCAAACCCTTCACCACTTTCAAACTTAAGTGCAGCTGCCACTCGCTCATTAATATGCGCAAGTGTGGTTATGATGTCATTACATTATGTAGTGAAGCTCACTACCAATACAAAATGTATTGGTCACAACGCCGCCAATTGCCGTTTTTTAAACGTTCTTATAGCCCATACTTTTAGGCCGTGGCTATAAATTACTTAGAAAAAGAAAAAAAAAGGTACTACATACAGAGGAGAGCATCGAACACGGTACCGTGGCTATAAATTAGTTAGAAAAAATCTTAGAAAAAAAACAAAAAAACAAAAAAAACAACAAAATCAAGATACTACATACAGAGGAGAGTATCGAACACAGTACCACTGACACCAAATGCGAGAGTATACCCTCCAAGCTATCGGTCACAACGCCGCGATTTGCTGTTTTTTAAACGTTCTTATATCCCATACTTTTAGGCTGTGGCTATAAATTACTTAGAAAAAGAAAGAAAAAAAGGTACTACATGCAGAGGAGAGCATCGAACACGGCACTACTGACACCAAATGCGAGAGTATACCCTCCAAGCTATCGGTTACATCGCTGCCAATTGCCGGTCTTATACCCCATACTTTTAGGCCGTGGCTACAAAAGTTCGGTCAAAAGCATCGATAGCGTCGACGATCTCGATTGATTCGGTCTACTAAATCGTCAGAAGCTTCACGTAGGCTTGACTAATATAGAGCTCGAAAGTAGCCTTCTTCTTAGGTCATTTAGCGCTTCGGAATATGTCTCCTTGAGACCATTGATATTCCCTTTATAATTACTGGCACTCAGGTGTGTTAAGGACTGGGTCCAGCATTAAGAAATCAGTCTCATTACCATGTTCAAGGGCTTGTATCTCAGCTTATTATGCATCAGAGCGAGTGATTGGACTGTATTGAGTATTTAGGACTAGCCTGCTGTTAAGATGACTCATCTTTCAACAGTAAGACTTAGCTAAGATGGCACATCTTTAAGCTGAAAGAGCATAAGCGTTTGTGAGTAATGTGCGTGTGTACATGTGAAACTTCAGCTTGTTGTGTAACAGAGCGAGTTCTTGGAATGTACAGAGTATCTACGTCTAGCCTGCAGTTAAGATGGTACATCTTTAAGCTGAATGAGCATAAGCGTGTGTGAGTAATGTACCTGCACACGTGTGAAAGTTGAGCATGTTATGTATCAGAGCAAGAGATTGGAATGTACCGAGCATTTAGGACTAGCCTGCTGTAATGATTGCACATCTTTTAACAGTAAGATTCAGCTAATGTAGCACATCTTTAAGCTGAAAGAGCATGATTATTGTATGTGCGTACATGTGAAATTTCAGCCTGTTGTGTATAAGTGTAAGCGATTGGAATGTACATGTACTGAGCATTGAGGACTAGCCTGCGGTTAAAATTGCACATCTGTAAACAGATTCAGATTAGATGGAAGCTTAATGAGCGTAAAAGCGTGCTAGTAATGTACGTGCGTACATGTTAAATTTCAGCCTGTTGTGTATCAGAGCGAGTGATTGGAACGTACATGTACTTAGCATTTAGGGACTAGCCTGCTGTTAAGAAGGCACATCTTTCAACAGTAAACCTCAGCTAAGATGGCTCATCTTTAAGTTGAATGAGCATAAGTGTGTGCGAGTAATGTACATTCGTTCATGTAAAAATATAGCTTGTTTAAAATTAGATCGAGTGAGTGGAATGTACACGTACCGAGCATTTAGGACTAACCTGCTGTTAAAAAGCCAAAATATCACAACTTTAACCTTAAAGAGTTTAAAAGTGGGTGAATAATGTGCGTGTGTATACATGAAACTTCAGCTTGTTGTGTATTAGAGCGAGCGATTTTAATGTACCTATCATTAATGACTAACTTACAGTTAAGATGGCGCACTTTTCAGCAGTAAGACTCAGCTAAGATGGCAGATCTAGAGTATAAGAGTGTGAGTAATGTGCGTGAGTACATGAGATACTTCGGCTTGTTGTGTATCAGAGCGAATGATTGGAATGTACCGAGCATCTACACAGAAAAAAATGGTGTGCTATTTTGATGTTTGTTAGTGTGCTGAAGTAGCACAGTGCTGTGCTGTTTATTAAATCAGCACACTTAGTGTGTTGTTTCATTTGAACAGAGCACAATCAGTGTGCTGTTTAGCTATCCATCTGCACACAACTGTGTTGCTTTACAACAGGTGCTAATTGGCCTTATCTGAGTGTGTTAAACTGAGTGTGCTAAATGTACTGAAGTGTGCTGAAAATGAACACTTGTGCTAAATTAGCACAAAGTGTGCTGTTTCAATGATCATGAGCTGTAATTGTGTGTCAAACTCCACAAGTTGTTTAATTACTCCTAATAGAGCTATAAGTACAGTTGATATGAACGTGGGAAAAATGGGCCAGCAAAACGGAGTAGTACATATCCTGATTCTACACATCAAAGTGTATAAGATCAACAGGTTGGTCTGGCAGAGACCAAATAATATTAAGAGGCCAGCAGAGGTACCGAATTCGACAAGTGGCATGGAACACGTATGTCACCCTTCATCAACATGAACACTTGATCACCCAGCAAAATGGAGTTGATATCCTGATTCTACACATCAAATTAAAGTGTACAGGATCACCAGGTTTGACTGGCAGAGACCAATGTATGTGTTGGTGAGGTCAGAGGGGGTGTTGGAATTCAATACTCATAAATACAGTCGTATGTACATGTACATGTAAGAGATTCAAAACAATTTCATATTGATGTTACAAAACACACATTATACAACAATAATAAAATTTAATACATGAACTCAGTAAAAGAGGGTGTGCTTGGCCCAGTGATCCTTTTCTATTATGTATGAACTATGAGCATGTTGTTTGATATGAAGGACCCCATGACTATACAGCTGGGTGGACAAACACACCAAGGAATTACTTGTAACATCAACATTGATTGCTCTCAAGTTGTTCACAAAGTCACTGATGCCGAGTATGTTGGTTATGAAGATCTTGTAGTCTTGATAGACATATACGTGTACTATCTGTGCATAGATGAATGGCAGATCTCCTTGCTCATCATTGGATGTGATGCGTATCACTGAGCCTTGCTTATATGTAGTGCCATGAATCTTCACACCTTTGCAACTGTATATACACAATACAACGACTGTAAACAATGGACAGTGGACACACACGCACACACACATACACACACACACACCCCTCAAACGATGGACAGTGGACACACACACATACACACACACACCCCTCAAACAATGGACAGTGGACACACGCACGCACACACACACACACATCTCAAACAATGGACAGTGGACACGCGCGTGCGCACACACACACACACACACACACATACACACCTCAATAGTTCCAATGATTCTTTGCCTGATACTGAAGCCTCTCCACACAAGCAAAGAATTTCCTCTACATGTTCGTGCACTTCTGTCACTGTACCTACATGTACATGTATCAATAAAAACATGGTACATCATAATACAATACTACACCGTTCCTTGTACCTACCTGATATGATTACATCTCCTGAGTAAAAGAAATTTGACACAGTTTGGCTAGGATGTGTTGCTAGCTGGTGACATATCCACTGCTGATGGTGAATTGCTACAGTGAGCAGCACATTTCTGAAGGATGAGGATACAAATCTCTTGATTTGAGCATTTTTCGACTCAAATCTCATGCACCAGTGTTGCCTGAGTGGGCCGAACCTAAACCAAAAAAATCAGTGCATACATGTATAATGATTATTATTCGATGAAGTAAAAACTCACATCAGTATTTGTTTTGGTAGATGGACCAGGTAATGCATCTTTGGTGTCACCGAAGTTCCATACAGACTCGTAAAAGCCTCCAGATAAGTTTCTATCAGCCACCCAAGATGAGTGGCATCATCTATTGTCACTTCAAAGGAGCACACAACACTGCAAATGTCCCACAGGAGGAGAAAACACTCCCAGTGATCATCATCATGATCTACCAAGTCACCAATGAATAAAGGAAGACGTCTGACAAGGGTCATCATCTGAGAGGCTGTGAAGGCACATGTAAATGTGTACATGTACTGTACAACAAGAGATGCATGATTGTATATGTGCATGTATATGTATGCACAGATACTGTATAGCGGGAAATTTTCAAATGGTGCAAAATTTTGCGTTTTTCGCGGATAGGTTGGATGCCGTGAAAATAAGAACTAAATAGGCAGAGAAATTGTGACGTCATACATGCAGCTATACTATATACTGTGCGATCAATCGATCAACGTGGGTGTGGTTCCCATTGTGTAGAAGGTGCGAAAATCAAAACCTCAAAATTTCCCACTGTATGGTACATGACATTGTACATGTACATGTGCAGTTGCATTACCTGATTGCTTAAAATGGAAGTCTGAATGAGCAGTAGACTCTCGACAGATTGGAGATGGTTTGGTGTCCATTTCTGAATAACCATAGTCATGACTGCTGATGACATGTTTGAGATCTCTAAGGCAAAACAGCTGGCACTCATCAATTATGTGATGAAGGAGATGAATGATGTGGTTTGATGCCACACCCTCAAACACTGTGTGCATAACATCAAATGGAAGACATTTGGTAATGTCAAATCCAGTCAGGTCCTTGAGTGGGCTGGCACGGTTGATACCATAATATTATGTTGCAGAGTCATGGCTTGCTCCTTCAGCTATCAGGTCAAGATGGTCACCATAGGTTGTCAAGTTTCGTTCAATGAACTCTGATGCATGAAACTAATTCAAACAGAGATACAGTGTATGTTACACACAGTTTAAATAAAGTTTCTTCATTACCTTAGAAGACATATCCGGGAGCATGGCCAAACATTGCCTGCACTTCCTCAGTGAGAATCCTACTCCTTCCTTGAAGCCACCGACGTAGCAGCTAGCTGGTGTGTCACCACAGAAACAAACAACTGCTCCATGAAGAACTACAGTCTCATCCTTCAATTTCAAAGAATAACCTTCATCCTACAGTACATACAGTGTAAGTTGACAAGGCAGAATACAAGTCAGGGCTGCCATAAATTCGGATTTTGTCCGAATATTCGGATTTCTGAAGTCTTAAATTTCTATTCGGACGGATTTGATTGTTATTCGGATTTTCGCGTGTCTTCTAAAAGGTAAGAGGTCGTCACAACGGACAATACTAAATTGGTAAAGGTCGTCGCACAGCATAGCAAATGACCTGCATTGTGAAGTTTAAGTGACCATAATGAGGACAGAATAAATCCTAAAGGAATCTAGGTATGATAAATTCAAGTGTGTAAGTGTAGCTATTCCTGAACAACTTGGGCAGTGTTCAATTAGTAGCTATTTGGATTTCTTAGGATTTCTTGGTGTTAGAATCTCAGGATTTCTGAGAGGTGTGTTAGGACAAATGGCATAGAAATGTTGGCAGCCCTGACAAGTGCAAGTATATAGTGAAACCCACCTTTCCAAGGGTACTGACATTTGCAATGAAATTCTGGATCAAGGCATTAAATCCATATTGACGAATATCTGAGTATTTTGCCACTGAAATCAGTTGTATTGCTTGAAGACGTGAACGAAACATTGGCCGAATATTCCCCAATGTGTAATAAAACACACCTGCAGATGACATACATGTATATTAAACAGAGCCTTGTAACATACACAATTCTACGTTACTGTACCTAACTTGTGTTTTCCAGCTTTCGTGCCTAGGGGATTGGCTACTTCTATTTCATCATAGTACATGATGAATTGGAGAGCATCAGGGTACTTTGAGAAGACCTTATGGTTTTGGAAAAAGTTTCCATCACAAAAGTCCCTCAGAACACCGTCAGTGCTAGTATGAGTTGTGGCAATCCCTTGTCTTACAGCAGGATTGTTCAGCAAAGTCTGAAAACAATTTTAATCGATGCTACCATGAAATTTATACATCTCGTGTACTAACATGAGTGTGCATGTATACACTTGAGCACATGCCACTGTCATGTCCAACAATTCTCCACACGTAATACCTACCTTTAGCCCAGCAAACAGGTCCACTTCATACCCATGGTGTTTTGTATCAATTAGCTTTCTCTTTCCATTCTGTACAGTCCATTTCCATTCGGTTCCCAAAACAATAGGTGTTGGTTCCTACAGCACACCCAACAACGGACAATTAAATTGCATTATGAAGCTGATCTTATCCACACTTTTGATCTTACCACATAGTTGAAATGATCACAGTAGTACTTCTCTCTACTGTATCTCGATTTCAGCCCAGCAAATAAGTCTCCAGGAACACACTCTTGTAAGATGTCTTTCCTACGTTGTGAATCAACACTTGGTGGCAAATTAGCTTCAACCCGTTTTGTGAGCAAACCTTCTCAACAAACCATTGTGTGGAATCACAAAAGCTGTCCACACCGGCATGTCTAAGAGAATGTTCTTCAGTCATATGTAGCAGGAAACGAACACTTTCCCAATGCTGATCGACCTCTTCTTTGTTGTCTGCTGAGTGTTGATCATCAAACCAGTCATCTGCTGGGTCACCACCACTCACACTGTACAAGGGGGGCTCAGTGCTGAAGGCTACAAACCATGAAAAGGCATTCTGAAGTTAAACAATGCAGTCTCACCCCTTCATATTAGCGTTTATTAAACTAAACTTACTTGGATGAGAATGATGTAAATGCTTCTTTAAAGAACACCACTTCCTGTAGGTTCGGCCACACAAACTGCAACTCACTTGGAAGTTGGCATCATTTTCGTGGATGTCACGTAAATGTTTCAAAAGAGCTCTCTAATCACGACACCCGTAGTCACACAAGTGACAAAACGTAGTTGACATAGTACAGTTGGCAAGAGAACAGGATAGATAGCTACTTGCAGTCCAACTGATTCTAAATAACGCACACTTTGAGTTGCAATATTACTTTTCGCGTAAATAAATGTGTGAAGTTGCTCCATGTGTACAAGTATTTTGGGAGTGAGAGAGATCGCGCACAAGAGAGTGGAGTTTTCGAGAAGGTGCTGCTAAACTGTCTTATAATGGAGAAACTAACTATCGATCAGGTCACTTCTTTGCTGAGAGAGCACGCTTTACCTGAGGTACTGTTGGACACTTTGTCTGGTAAGTTTCCTAGAGATTAGTGTATACCGCTAGACTAGTAAACTTTCATGTTTATTATTGCAATAGATATTGGTAAAAAAAAAGATGTGTTTTCATTTTATTCTGCATACATTGTAGCAAACTTCATTGATGGAGCAGCACTTGCTGTACTCCCTGATGATTTCACAGAGTTTTCACACCTGGTCCCCCAGAGTGGGTTGAGAATTAAGCTCAAAGCTGTAATTGAAAAACTTATGACAAGCAGCTTTGAGCAGTTCTCTGAGAAGGTGAGAAAATATTGATACACTGTAGTATTGTGCTTGTATTTATACACCATAATATGCAAGTCAAAAATTATATTACCAGTGTTATCACCCTTTTTATGTGTAGGAATCCTTGCTTGGTGGACTAGATGACACCTCACTTGGGCAAACAGCTCAATTCATCTCATCTAACATGGCAACAACACTCAATTCAGATCCATTAGACAAAGAAAATTGGCCGGAAGATGATCTCTATGATCTCAGTGTGTCCTCTCCAACACAAGACTTAGTAATCTCCTCAATTCCAGTGCCACCGTTAAAACGAAAACAAGATTTCCCTGACCCAGTCCCCAAACGAAAACCCACTCTGAACCCTGACAAAGAAAATCGTGATCCAGACAAAACACCAACCAGACCAGACACTAGTGTACGTCGTCTTCCTGAACCGTGCCCACTACCAAACACCTTTTCACGAAAGACGATTGATGCAATTGAACGGGGAGATTTGCTTGGAACTGCTAAGACTAGAATGTTAAGAGAAGCGGCTACATTCTATTTTGGAGTTTGTTCTGGCCGCTGCGCTTCAGACTACATCACCGTCGCAAAGACACTATGCAGAGAGTATCCCCAGCTGAGGGACAAAATGCCAACAAATGGGGAATACTGGGTAAGCTGTTGCTGTAGAGTGGAATAAATCTGCACTTACAAGAGTGTGTGTGTCTTATTCTTTTCCAGAAAACTGTGAAGGACTACATGAGTCAAAAATTTCGAAACTTGCGCCGGAAATCCGAACCAGTACCTACTGATGGCCAGGTGAAATCCAAGATCATTACAGCACAGCATGCTACACCCGTGGTAGCTCGTTGCCAATCATCGTCACTGGAAGAAGGGGATGCTGTTGCCTACGAGCGGAATGTCCAGTCGCTGAAGGATGAACTATCAAAAAGCAGACCCAACAACAACAAAATACACCAACTACTGAAGCTCACCCATGCCACAAGACGCAGACAGATAGAAGATAGTGACCTTCATGCTGTGCTGTTAAAAGAAGAATATCCTTTCTTGGGCTTCAAAAAATGGGTACGTGTCTCTCTTTCCCTTCCTTCCTACCTCCCTCACCATCTATGTGTGTCGGGGGTTGGGGCTCTAATAAAACACCAGATGCTACAATAGCCTGTATCCAGCTCTTCTGGGTACGAGTGTGTGTGGGGTAGTGTGTGTGCATGCGTGTGTGTGCATGCGTGTGTGTGCATGCGTGTGTGTGTGTGTGTGTGTGTGTACATGATAGTAAGTGTACATGTGTGTCTGGATGTTTGTATACACATGTACTGTTCATTTTGTTCTGTGTTGTGTAGGTCAAAACAGAGTTTAGCCTATTGTGCGGTGAAGCTGCTGTGGAGACCATAACCAAAAACCTGCTCAAGTTTGCTCCTAAACTGCTGCAGTATGGT
The DNA here is from genome assembly GCA_964291365.2 of Stappiaceae bacterium. Classification (GTDB taxonomy): domain Bacteria; phylum Pseudomonadota; class Alphaproteobacteria; order Rhizobiales; family Stappiaceae; genus JBDWFY01. Next base: position 15,534 of record OZ219952.1, on the reverse strand, counting down.
AGACACCAGGTGCCTGAATCAGTTGAAGAGGATGACCTGATGAAGGTGATGGAGACCATCGACAAGAGCTTGAGAGGGTCTGGGCAGGGTGCTAAAGCACCTGGAGTTTATTCACTCCATGAAGTAAGTCAAACCACAGTTGATTTTGTCTGAATTTAACCTCATTCCCTTTCTCTTGGATAGGCTGGGATGGATGTTCAAAGCGTGCTCAAAGAGAAAGCATATACTGAGCCTTGTCTGCGCATCTTTCTGAACAAGACAAACCCCTCCCTAACCCAAGGATTTGTTGCAGCAGAGAAAGAGCTTCTCTTTGAAGTTAGTGACTTCACAATCACAGAAGGAATCATCTCACTAATAGCCACATACTGGGCCTACCATATCCAGTATCCAAAACCACTCCCTTCCCTGAACTTTATGCTGTTTGTACAAGAAGTACTTCTGGAAAGAAAGGACGAAACTGGAGCACGAAAAAGTGCCAAGTATTCCAAACTTTTAAATTACATACTGTAGTGAGTTTGTTTACTTGTTTTAGGTGACGTGTTGTGTTTCAGAGGTTTTAAAGCATCTTTTAGGTTTATCCATCTGTTTTACTTTTTTTATTACTGCCTTTTGGTACTGATAATAATATAGTGTGTTGAATGTCTAAAGAGTTTTTTTTTTTAACCAAGCCGCCCTTTCAAGTAGCATGAACTAACATCAGCGCACTTCTTGCATGTGCTAAGTTAGCACACTTTTGGAGGAGCACATGCGTTAGTTTAGCACACTTCAAAAATAACACATGTGCTCATTTAGCACATCTTTCAATTTAGCACATGTGCAATGTGTTGAAACTGGAGACATTAGTTTAGCACATTTTTGTGTGTTGAAATAGCACACTTGTGTTCTCTGTGTATGACTAGCGTGCTGTCAAGATGGCACATATTTAAGCTGAAAGGGTATGAGAGTGTGTGAGCAATATGCTCGTGTATATGTGAAACTTCGCTTGTTGTGCATCCTAGTGAGCAGTTGAGATGTACATGTAGCAAGCATTTCGGGGACTATCCTACAAATTAGTTGGCTATGGGAAATTATTTGGAACACAGTTCTCTACCACAAGTGTCTAACGTTGATAAATGTCCATCTCATTGTATAAAGACTTGGTATGTAGGTTGTTATGTGCATCAATTATTTTTTTGTAGTACTATTTATTATAGAAGCAGTTTATGGCTACTATGAATATTGTAGGTAGAGAGAGCTGACAAAGTGCTGAAGAGGAACAATGGCAGGAAGCATTCAAGTTTTAGCTGAGATTGACTAAAATACAACTGAGTGGATGTATCTACTCTCTTCATTATTATGCTATTAATAATTAAACTGATTGTAATGAAAATTTATATACATGCGCTATATGATATGATTCGGACGGTATAGAACTGACTGGAAAGGGATCGTCGGACGGACGAAAGTTGTCCACGCTGCCCGATCGGACAGACGGATCATAGAGAATGTGTCACACAACGGACAATTGTGGATAAAACGGTTAAATAGAGAGACTCAGCACGTATTCAATAGCGGACTCTGTGAAGTGGTCCCAACACGGGCGACAACGGTACTCGTTATCTTGGCTATACGAGATTGTTATGAAGTTTAAAACACATTCGATATACAGGAAGTGGCCATAGCCAGTTGCTAATATAGTCAGCCAACTCGCTGATTGATTTTCTTAGTCTTTGGGCTGAATGTCTTCAGCCTACAGCACATGCGCTGTTCCGTAGGGATCGTCGATGGACAACTAACCGTTAACGATCTATACCAAACTGCGCATGCGCCTTTGGCTTTCATATCCATTTTCACTCACTTTGGCGATCTGTCATCGAGAATTATGGTTGTATCTTAGAAAGTTAAGGTTGGTCGCTTAATGTGAACCTTTTTGGGGAGGGGATTCGTTAGCCTATTTGGGAGTAGCCATAGCACTCCTATTTTGAAGTTCAAACGACGTTAAAAATCTACGGAGTGGCCATAGACCGTTGCTGATATAGTCAGCCAACTCGATGGTTGATTCTCCTGGCCTTTTGGACTATATGGATGGACAAGTAACCATAGACGACCTATAGCGAACTGCGTGAGCGCTTTTGGTTCTCATATCCATGTTCGCTCGCTTTGGCGATCAATCATATAGAATTATGTTTGTATCTTGGAGAGGTAAGGTCACTCGCTCAATGTAAGCCCTTTTTGGGAGGGAAGGGTAGTTTGTTAGCTCTATTTAGTGATCTAACGTTATGGCTATTCGATGAAGCTCAAACAACATTCAAAATCTAGGGAATGGCCGTAGCCCGCTGCACCTCCTCTAACATAGCCAGGTAACTGGCTGATTGATTTCCCTGATCTTTGAATTAAGTATCTTCAGTCTACAGCGCATGCGTTGATCCGTCCATGGTGGCTCTTATATCCATTTTCGCTCGCTTTGGCGATCTATCATCGAGAAATTATGGTTGTATCTTGGAGAGGTAAGGTCAGTCGCTCATTGTAAGCCCTTTTGTGGGAGGGGGAGGGTGGTTCGTTTGTCTATTTAGCGTTCGTAACGTTTCGGCTATTCGATGAAGCTCAAACAACATGCATAATCTAGAGAATGGCCAAAGCCCGTTACACCACTGCTAATATCGTAAGCTAATTCGCTGATTGATTTCCCTGATATTTGGGCTAAGTATCTTCAGTCTACAGCACATGCGCTGTTCTGTAGGGATCGTCGATTGACAACTAACCATTGACAACCTATCGAACTGCGTGTGCTCCTTTGGCACTTATATTATCCATTATAGCTCGCTCTGGCGATCTATCATCGAGAATTATGGTTGTATCTTGGAGATACAAGGTCAGTCACTCAATTTGAGCCCTTTCTTCGGGGGACGGTGGTTCGTTAGCCTATTTAGCGATCGTAACGTTTTGGCCATTCGATGAAACTCAAACAACATTCAAAATCTATGGAATGGCTATAGCCCGTTGCACCTCTGCTAATATGTTATAGTTAGACCGTGCCTACTAGGGCTTTATCCCAAATACACGAGGTAATATTTGAATAAGCCCGATGGTTTATTCAAATATTACAGAGTGTGTTTGGGATGAAAGCCCTAGTAGGCAAGGTCTAACGACTTGTATCATGGAGAAAACTATCCAAGACACCGCTGATAGGTCAAAAGTAAAGAATTGGCACGCTTTCTACGTTGTATGGCGAGTCGATCGACTCGACACGGCGTTAGCGTGATCTATTCAAGCCTCGTGAGTCACAATCGCGAGCAGTTTACAGCCAGCCTATCGTTAGTACTAGCTGTTCATAGCCTATCTGTCACTGGAAGTAGCTTTTTGTGGGTCTTCTCTGCCTAGCGCAAGTTGTTTCAAGCTACGATTCCGGTGGTTTATCGACACACCACCGGAAATCCGGGATTCTTCAGCGTATATTCAACTGTCGGCACCTTTGATCTGTATGGCTTCCATGATACAACGTCAGTTAACTCGCTGATTGATATAACTGATATTTGGGGTAAATGTCTTCAGTCAACAGCGCATGCAGCTGTTCTGTAGGGATCGTCGATGGACAGCGATGGTTTCGTTTTGGCTATTCGATAAAGCTCAAACAACATTCAAAATCTAGGCAGTGGCCTGTTGCACCTATGGTAATATAGTCAGCTAACAATCTGATTGATTTCCCTGATCTTTGGGCTAAATACATTCAGTCTACAGCGCATGAGCTGTTCTGTATGGATCGTCGATGGACAACTAACCATTGACACCCTATACCGAACTGCGTATGCGCCTTCGGCTCTTATATCCATTTTCGCTCTCTTTGGCGATCTATCTTCGGGAATTATGGTTGTATCTTAGAACGGTAAGGTCAGTCGCTCAATACAAGCCCTCTTTTGGTTGGTGGTTCTTTAGCCTTTTTAGCTATCGTAACGTTTTGGCTAATCGATGAAGCTAAAAAAACATTTAAAATTTAGGGATGGCCATAGCCCGTTGCACCTCAGCTAATATAGTCATTGAACTCGCTGATTGATATTCACTGATTGTTGGGCTAAGTATCTTCAGTCTACAGCGCATGCGCTGTTCTGCAGGGATCGTCGATGAATAATCAATAATTGACAACCTCTACCAAACTGCGCAGGCTCCTTATGCTCTTGTATCCATCTATCATCGAATTATGGTTGTACCATGGAAAGGTAAGGTCAGTCACTCAATGGGAGCCCTTTTTTTTGGGGGGGGGGGGGGGGGGGGGGGGGGTCGTTAGCCTATTTAGCGATCGTACGTTTTTGGCTATTCGATAAAGCTCAAATAACATTCAAATTCAAGGAATGGCTGCTAATATAAATTGTTAACACGCTGATTGATATCCCTGATTTTTGGACTACCGTAAATGTTCGAATTATAGCGCCACCCTAATTTAAGCGCCTCTTGGAGGTTAACGAAGATTGTTGCACTCTATTTATAACGCCAAATACAGCGCTAAATTTCTTTAAGTGGCGCTTACTAAATAGAAAACGCTGTTCTTTTGTATGTAGAGTCCTATCATAGATAATAGAGAGGGAGGAGGGATTGGAAACGCGCATATATGTGACCGGATCTGAGAAAACCGCCATACTGTCCAAACGCGCATATGGCGCATGGCGCATTTTTAGTGCCACTGGTAAAAAAGTCAAAGTCCAGTTTTTGTCATATTCATGTCAGAAAACCTTTCTATTATCCTTTGCCGTCACTTACGGAGGGTAAACGTAAGTTACAAGGCGAAGTATGCCTTCATTTCGATCTACCTAGTCTATACAGCTGCCGTATACGGAACCCGTTGCTAAGGGCGTTATTTGGAATTCCCGTTCACTCACCTTTAGGCTTCTTAGGCATCGAAGAAGAAGCGGCTCTTGTTATGGACGACGAAGTTCGCGACTAGCTCGACCTTAGCGTTCATTTAGAACGGCTCCACCCAGGTCCATTTAATTGACTTCCGATTCAAGTGTAGTATACGGAAACGCTATACGCGTACATACCAACGCCTTCGGACCGTAATTTCTCGTTTTCTATGCTTGTAGTGCGATCGCGAATAAAGCGAAGCGCGCGATCTGTCTCAGACTAGGAGGTAGGTTAGCTCTATGGTAGAGGTTTTCAAAAATAAAGCAAACTAAAATTTCATAGAATGGGCAATATGGCGGATTTTCTCAGATCCGGTCACATATCACCATAGTGACGTCACGGACATGCTCGTCACGACACGCCTCCATTGCAAGTCAGTATCGTACACTATAGTACAAACTCCTATAGCCTTGTACAGCCTAGTATTCGCCAGTAACCTGACTGAAAACAAGTGTAGTGCTATCGAACAAGGGATCAAGCAATGAAAAGAGTGATATGAATGGTCTTGGTAGTCGCGCCTGCTATTGTACACGCTTGAAATTCTTCTGTGTACTTTTCCTTCACAAACGGTGGTCGACCCACAAGAAAAGTCGATGGCACCTTGTCTATAGTCAGATGCAGAGTGCAACTGAAGCATTCGCGAGCTCTGTTGATGAGGTATGTTCCCCAGCGAGCGTTTTAAACGCTGGACTCTACCCAGGCTCACAACAGATCTGGGCTTAGTGTGCTCATTTTGAAACGAAAGGACTTACTTGAAGGCGATGTTTGCATTCTCTATGTGACGATAGTTCGTGCCAGGCATTGAAAGAGTCCATTCACTATGCACAGGTCTCGTAAAAAGTACTCAAATCCAATCTGTGAGTGGTAGCTACAAAACCGTTCTGAAAACTGCCTAATTTTTTGGGGGGTTTTTGGCTTTAGGTCTCTGGTAGGTTGGTTAGAAAGGTGATATGCATACATGGTGCCATTTCCAAGACCTGCAAAGGCTGCCTTGATGTAGTTTTATGCCAATCGCGAACTTAGATGAAGTCACGTGACCGTGACGAGCATATATCTACAGGGTATGCGCGTTTCCAATCCCTCCTTCCTCTCCATTATCTATGGTCCTATTTACTAAACACCACCATAATTTAAGCGCCACTAGCGTCTTTCGAAGTATTTTTTGTCTCGAATAGAAGCACCAACTGAAGATTAGAATTAAAATTTTTTGGCGCTGTAATTAGAACATTTACGGTAAGTGTCTTCAGTCTACAGCGCATGCAGCTGTTCTGTAGGGATCATCGATGGACAACTAACCATAGACTACTTATACTGAACTGCGCGTGCGCCTTCGACTCATATCCTCCATCGCTCCTTTGGCAATCTATCATCGAGAACTATGGTTGTATCTTGGAGAAGTAAGGGAGCCCTTTTGGGGGGGGGGGGGGGGGGGGGGGGGCTGTGGTTCGTAAGCCTACTTGGCGATCGTAACGTTTTGGCTATACAAGTTCATTTTGAAGTTCAAACATAGCATTGAAAATATAGGGAGTTGTCAATGCCTGTTCCACCTCCGCTTATATAGTCAGCCAATCGCTGATTGATTTCTCTGGCCTCTGGGCTAAATGTCTTCAGTCAACAGCTCATGCGTGGCTATAGCCTGTACCACCACCGCTAATATAGCCAACCAAAACGCTGATTGACTACCCAAGCCTCTGGGCTAAAGGTCTAAGACGACGATCCCTACCGAGAACTGCCGCATGCGCCTTAAGTCTTAGATCATTCTCGCTCGCTTTGGCAATGCATCATCGAAAATTAAGGCCGTATCTTGGAGAGTTAAGATCAGACGCTGAATGTGATCCATTTTTGTGGGCTATTTAGCGTTCTCAACCAAATTATATAATGGTTTTAATGATCAAATATAGCATTCAAAAACGGCCATAGCCTTTCCCATCACTGCTAATATAGCCAACCAACTAGCTGATTGATTTCCCAAGCCTCTAGGCTGAAGGTCTCCAATTTAAGGCGCATAAACTGTAGGGATCGTCGATCGACAACCAAGAGAGAAACCGTTGCGACGACCACTAAGGAACTGCGCATACGACTGGCCCTCTTAGATCCATTCTCGCTCGCTCTGGCAATCCATCATTGAGAATTATGGCGCTATCATGGAGATTTGAAGTAATTCGTTTAATGTGAGTCCTTTTTTGATGTTCGTTAGCGTTCAAAACTATCGCTACGTTTTGATTATGCGAGATAGTTTTGATGCTCAAACAACATTCAAAATCTAGGGAGTGGACGTAGCCTGTCCCACCATTGCTAATATAGCCAGCCAAATCGCTGATTGATTTCTCAGACCCCTTGGATAAAGGTCTCAAGTCTAAAGCGCAAGCGCTGAGTTCGTTAGGGATCATCGACGGACAACTAACCGGAAAATCGCAGTACAGCGGGTTTTGTGTTGGCCGTACATCGACCACCCCTACCAACCTTCCTCGAGCTTTTAGATTCAAACCTCGCTCGCTTTGGCAATCCATCATTGAGAATTATGGCTGTATCTTGGAGAGTTAAGGTAACTAGCTCAATGTGAGCCCAACCTATTTAACCTATATAGTGTTCAAAATGAAGAGACAGTAGTTAAGTTTGAACATCTAATTTTTGCTGAACTGTCGTTCATATGCTCAGGAAAGGCAATAATTTATCAAACACTGTAAATTACTGAACATAGCTTTCCCTACCTGACCAACATTGAAGAATGGAAATTTATATCACATACAACCTATAAACATTTACTCTACTCTTTCAACAAATTCATTTCTGTAGCACCGCTTCTTTAACACCATCATCTGCCACCACTTTATCTCAGTTTTTGTTCACACTTTTGCTTTTGACTATTAGGCCTCTTTTTGTCATTAAAATCAATTCGATCTCCATGTTTTGGCTATAATGAGATCGTTTTGAAGCTCTAACCTAGTATTCAAAATCTAGGGAGTGGCCATAGCCTTTCTCACAATTGGTAATATAGCCATCCGACTCTGATTAATTCCCCAAGGCTCTGCGCTAAAGGTCTCTAGTCTAAGGCGCTTGGGCTGTTCGGTAGGGATCGTCGATGTACAACCAACCGGAAAATGACTGCCACGACCTCTACAGAAATCTGCATGCGTTTTGCGCTCTTAGATCCGATCTCGCTCGCTTTGGCATTCCATCATCGTGAAATACGGCTGTATCTTGGAGAGTTGAGGTCAGTTGCTCAATGTAAGCCCTTTTTGGGGGGGGGGGGGGGGGGAGGTGTTCGTTAGCCTATTTAGTGTTCAAAGCGATCGCTACGTTTTGGCTGTACGAGATCGTTTTGAAGCTCCAACATAGCATTCAAAATCTAGGAAGTGACCATAGCCTATCACACCACTGCTAATGTAGTCGGCCAACACCCTGATAGGTTTTTCCAGGTCCCTTGGCTAAAGGTTTCTAGTGTAAGGCGCATGCGCTGTGTTCGGGAGGGATTGTCAATGGACAACGAACAGAAAAATATCCGTACAGCGCTTTTTTTTAGGTCCATCGACGACCTCTACCAAACTGTGCATGCGCCTTGCGTTAGTTTGTATTATGAGACATCCACAATATTAAATGTGGAAGTATTCAATTACAGGATCAGTGTATTATGCCATATGAGCTTATTAACTATCCTGTTGTTTGTTCATGCCTAGTTAAACAATTTTTTACTTCTATTGCAGAACCTAAGAAATATTTTGGCACATTTAACTGGTCTAAGACATCTAACCTAGCATTAAGGACAGCTGCTATCATGGACATCCACATTGGAAGAGCTTCAGGTTGGTTAATGTTGTGGTAGTGAAGGTAGTGACTCGCAGAACAGACAGGCAACCTATAATACCTTCAAAACAGTGTTAATAACACCCATTTGTAATCCACTCAATAGGCACCTTGGGAAATCCTATAAAAATTCACTGAACTACAAATTAATTTTATAACTCATTGTTCACTTGAATGGTTCATAGCTGGGACAGTGCATGACCAGAATTGGAATCTATGCTGGCACAGTCCATGACCTACATATTACTTCCTACACTGTAAAAAATGATTAGTGACTGTCACTACAAATATGTAGTGAAATGTTCACCACAGTTCTCACCACTTTTAATGTAGTGATGGTCACTACGCAACCGTTCACTACATAAAAAATTAGGTGACATTCACTACCAACTGTTGTGAGGTTGACATTGAAATAATATGATTTTCACTACAACCGATTTTGTTGAACTCAACATCGAATTATACATACAAAATACTAGGCCAAGAAAGACAAAAACAAAGCAGAAAGAGCTACATAGTTGGTAGCTAGGTAGTATATATCAAGAAAGCCTAAAGCAATGTTCAGTAACAAATTATCAGCATTGTTCTCAACCATTATTAGCTTGAAACCTTGTCGGCAGAGCTGCAGGAATGAAAGTGTTGAAGCAGATCATAAAATTGTTAGCAAAGGTGAGGAGAGTATGACTTCAAAGTGGGAGAGGGTAGAGACAGACGGACTAGGGAGAGCAATCTGAGAAAGACAGAGTGGTGGGAAGGGATAATGTAGAGAAGAATCAAGCAAAGAGGACACATGCAAGGTGTGGAGATAAACGAAAAGTAAGAGAGAGTGGGGAGAGAGAGGGTAGAGAGAGAGGGCCTAGGAAGAATAGTAAGAGAGAGAGAGTGGGGGGGATAATGGAAAAGAATCAAGCAAAGAGGATACATTCAAGGGGTGGAGATGGACAAAAAGTAAGAGAGGGTGGAAGCAAACACATGAGGGAGGGAAAGAGAGATGAGAGCGAGAAGAATAAACTAAAAAGGACAAGAGAAAGAAACTTACCAGCATATAATACTCAGACCCATTAAGGACTGGGGCCAGCTATACGTACGTATTACGCGCGCGCGGAAGAAAACAGAGAAAATTAATCAATTTACGGAGGTGTGGCCAATGGCTGCCAGATCGCTCCGTTTAGAAACTAGCCGAGTATAGGCTAGAGATCGTCGTTAGTCGAGAATTAGTCGCTCAGTTAGCGAGTACGAGCCTTAGTTTAGTCGTTAGCGTTGACTATAAGTTTGTAGGCTAGGCTACCTTCGAGCTATAATCGTTTGTCCTCGAGGCAGCTACTAAGCAGCTGCTTTGAGAAGATGAGAGACGCTTTAACAGGGGCAGTGGAAGCCTTGGGGAAAGCTTTTGGATGACATTCATCGATATCCTGGACGAAGATAAGCCGGTATATAAGTTGGTAAATGTAGACTCTCGTCATTGCATGCGCTAGACGCTAGTTTATGTATCGAGTAGCAGTACAAAACATACATATTAGCAGTTTACAGAAATTCTGTAAGTGTACACCCCATGCCAATAAGCGCTAAAGTTCATTGTCTTGAGCCAACTAACATACTTGAGTGACGTTTAGTACACCACCCGGGAACTGCTCCTGTAGCATATAGAGTGTGTGGCGTTAATTGAATTAACCACCTAATAACGCTTGATACAAGAGTGGGCGTGGCCTGATAATTAACTTTAGACTGTGCTAAACTTTGTCTGGATAAACTTTTGTACATATTAGTGCATTGCAACATACATAAACAGGCTTTCAAAGACTGGCACTGATTCAGCTCATTTATACTGGACCCAGTCCTTAACACCCCTGAGTATGCTCTCAACAGCTGTAGCACCTTGATAACTTGTCAACCAAGCTGCAAGAACGAAAATGGATGCACAAAATCGATCAAAAATTTTTTATATTCAGAGGTTAAACAAGGGAGAGTAAAATTAATGTTAATAACATCATTAGAAAGGGTAGGGATGATGAGAGTGATGGAAGGAAAGAGAGAAAAAGGGAGAAATCAGGAGTATACAGAAGGAAGGAAAGAAACAAAGTAGGACAGGGAGGAATTTGAAAGATTGGTAGTACAGAAAGTTGAGAATTAGAGACCTACCAGCACACTCCCAAAAGTAGCACCTGCTTGAAATTGGTGGCCGAGCTGCAAGGATTAGAGTGCATGCATGGAGAAAGAAAAAATTAATTTGTGTGGAAGGGTAGAGTAAGATTAAATAGATACCACATAGCTGAAAACTTTTGCATGGTGCAAAGCCTTGCGATTCTCGTGGATAGCTCAGCCAGTGCGAAATAAGAACCATAAAACTTCAGCTAGAACTTATTATATACTGTCGGTGGGTGTGGTCTTGCTGAGCACCGCATGAAATTAGAAATTTTCTTCTGAAGGGCTGGGAAGCAACTCCGTGAAATTTTGCACCATCAAAAATTTCCCACTATACAGTAATGGAGAGAGATACTAGAGGAAGAGAGTAAGGGAGAGAAAAGAAGTGAGAAATAAGAATGAAAATACACAGAGGGTGGAGAGAGGAATATAGGGATAAAGAGAGAGGGTGGAACAGAGGAAATTTAATTTTAAAAAGAGTGTGACGTACCAGCACAGTACCTCTGAGTCTCGACAGCTGTATGTACCAACTAACAGCTTAACTGCAGAGACAAACGTGGGAATACAAATCATAAAAATTAATTGTGTGTGGCGTGGAAGGGGAGAGTAAAGTTAATTAGAGAGGGGGGACAGAGAGCCAAGGAGAGAAAGACAGAGAATGAGCAAGGGAAGATAAGAAGAGAGAATGAAAAGTGTGTATAGATGATCTGGAGAATGAGATAGAAGAGAGAGACTTACCAGCAATATGCCATCTGTCAAAAGCTCTACCAGCTTAAAATGTTAATTTTGTCAGCTGAGCTGCAGTACAAGCTTGTATCTTGGCTACTTAAATGCAGAGACAAATATGAAATTGTGTGTGCGGGGGAACAGGAAAGGGAGGATAAGATTGAATATTATACAGGGAGAGGGAGGGAGAGGGAACGAGGAGGAGAAAGAAGAGGGAAAATCAAGAGTACAGATGGTCATTAGGTGAAAAAGGAGAGAAAGGAATTAAGAGAGACAAATCAAGATATAAAGAGAGAGAGTGAGAGGGAGAGACCTTCCAGCATACTCTAAACGGCTGTTCTAGCTCGAAAACATGGCAGCTTAACTGCAGGGACAAATATGGTGATACAAATCACAAAATTGTGTGTGTTGGGAGGAGTAAGATGGAGAGAGACAGGTGTATGTGTAAATAGGGATCATACATTATGTAGTGAAGCTCACTACCAATACATTTCACTAACAATGTATTGGTCACAACGCCGCCAATTCCCTTTTTTTAAACCTTCTTATAGCCCATACTTTTAGGCTGTGGCTATAAATTACTTAGAAAAAGAGAAAAAAAGGTACTACATACAGAGGAGAGCATCGAACACGGTACCGTGGCTATAAATTACTTATAAAAAAATCTTAGAAAAGAAAAAAAAAAAAAAAACAAGAAACTACATACAGATTAGAACATCGAACACGGTACCACTGACACCAAATGCGAGAGTATATCCTCCAAGCTATCGGTCACAACGCCGCCAATTGCCGTTTTTTAAACGTTCTTATACCCCATACTTTTAGGCCGTGGCTATGAATTACTTAGAAAAAGAAAAAAAAAAGGTACTACATACAGAGGAGAGCATCGAACACGGTACCGTGGCTATAAACTACTTAGAAAAGAAAAAAACAAGATACTACATACAGAGGAGAGCATCGAACACGGTACCACTGACACCAACTGCGAGAGTATGCCCTCCAAGCTATCGGTGACAACGCCGCCATTTGCCGTTTTTTAAACGTTCTTATACCCCATACTTTTAGGCCGTGGCTATAAATTACTTGGAAAAAGAAAAAAAAAAGGCACTACATACAGAGGAGAGCATCGAACACGGTACCGTGGCTATAAACTACTTAGAAAAAATCTTAGAAAAGAAAAAAAACAAGATACTAAATACAGAGGAGGGCATCGAACACGTACCACTGACACCAACTGCGAGAGTATGCCCTCCAAGCTATCGGTGACAACGCCGCCATTTGCCGTTTTTTAAACGTTCTTATACCCCATACTTTTAGGCCGTGGCTATAAATTACTTAGAAAAAGAAAAAAAAGGCACTACATACAGAGGAGAGCATCGAACACGGTACCGTGGCTATAAACTACTTAGAAAAAATCTTAGAAAAGAAAAAAAAACAAGATACTACATACAGAGGAAAGCATCGAACACGGTACCACTGACATCAACTGCGAGAGTATACCCTCCAAGCTATCGGTCACAACGCCACCAATTGCCGTTTTTTAAACGTTCTTATACCCCATACTTTTAGGCCGTGGCTATAAATTACTTAGAAAAAGAAGAAAAAAAAAGGTACTACATACAGAGGAGAGCATCGAACACGGTACCGTGGCTATAAATTACTTATAAAAAAATCTTAGAAAAGAAAAAAAAAAAACAAAACAAGAAACTACATACAGATTAGAACATCGAACACGGTACCACTGACACCAAATGCGAGAGTATATCCTCCAAGCTATCGGTCACAACGCCGCCAATTGCCGTTTTTTAAACGTTCTTATACCCCATACTTTTAGGCCGTGGCTATGAATTACTTAGAAAAAGAAAAAAAAAAAGGTACTACATACAGAGGAGAGCATCGAACACGGTACCGTGGCTATAAACTGCTTAGAAAAGAAAAAAAACAAGATACTACATACAGAGGAGAGCATCGAACACGGTACCACTGACACCAACTGCGAGAGTATGCCCTCCAAGCTATCGGTGACAACGACGCCATTTGCCGTTTTTTAAACGTTCTTATACCCCATACTTTTATGCCGTGGCTATGAATTACTTAGAAAAAGAAAAAAAAAAAGGTACTACATACAGAGGAGAGCATCGAACACGGTACCGTGGCTATAAACTACTTAGAAAAAGAAAAAAAAAAGGTACTACATACAGAGGAGAGCATCGAACACGGTACCGTGGCTATAAACTACTTAGAAAAGAAAAAAACAAGATACTACATACAGATTAGAACATCGAACACGGTACCACTGACACCAAATGCGAGAGTATATCCTCCAAGCTATCGGTCACAACGCCGCCAATTGCCGTTTTTTAAACGTTCTTATACCCCATACTTTTAGGCCGTGGCTATGAATTACTTAGAAAAAGAAAAAAAAAAGGTACTACATACAGAGGAGAGCATCGAACACGGTACCGTGGCTATAAACTACTTAGAAAAGAAAAAAAACAAGATACTACATACAGAGGAGAGCATCGAACACGGTACCACTGACACCAACTGCGAGAGTATGCCCTCCAAGCTATCGGTGACAACGACGCCATTTGCCGTTTTTTAAACGTTCTTATACCCCATACTTTTAGGCCGTGGCTATAAATTACTTGGAAAAAGAAAAAAAAAAAGGCACTACATACAGAGGAGAGCATCGAACACGGTACCGTGGCTATAAACTACTTAGAAAAAATCTTAGAAAAGAAAAAAAAAACAAGATACTACATACAGAGGAGGGCATCGAACACGTACCACTGACACCAACTGCGAGAGTATGCCCTCCAAGCTATCGGTGACAACGCCGCCATTTGCCGTTTTTTAAACGTTCTTATACCCCATACTTTTAGGCCGTGGCTATAAATTACTTAGAAAAAGAAAAAAAAAAAGGCACTACATACAGAGGAGAGCATCGAACACGGTACCGTGGCTATAAACTACTTAGAAAAAATCTTAGAAAAGAAAAAAAAAACAAGATACTACATACAGAGGAAAGCATCGAACACGGTACCACTGACATCAACTGCGAGAGTATACCCTCCAAGCTATCGGTCACAACGCCACCAATTGCCGTTTTTTAAACGTTCTTATACCCCATACTTTTAGGCCGTGGCTATAAATTACTTAGAAAAAGAAAAAAAAAAAGGACTACATTCAGAGGAGAGCATCGTACACGGTACCGTGGCTATAAATTACTTAAAAATCTTTAAAAAAAAAAAAGATACTACATACAGAGGAGAGCATCGAACACGGTACCACTGACACCAAATGCGAGAGTATACCCTCCAAGCTATCGGTCACAACGCTGCCAATTGCCGTTCTTATAACCCATACTTTTAGGCCGTGGCTATAAATTACTTAGAAAAAGAAAAAAAAAAGGTACTACATACAGAGGAGAGCATCGAACACGGTACCGTGGCTATAAACTACTTAGAAAAAATCTTAGAAATGAAAAAAAAAAGATCCTACATACAGAGGAGAGCATCGAACACGGTACCACTGACACCAAATGCGAGAGTATACCCTCCAAGCTATCGGTCACAACGCTGCCAATTGCCGTTCTTATAACCCATACTTTTAGGCCGTGGCTATAAATTACTTAGAAAAAGAAAAAAAAAAAAGGTACTACATACAGAGGAGAGCATCGAACACGGTACCGTGGCTATAAACTACTTAGAAAAAATCTTAGAAATGAAAAAAAAAAAGATCCTACATACAGAGGAGAGCATCGAACACGGTACCACTGACACCAAATGCGAGAGTATACCCTCCAAGCTATCGGTCACAACGCTGCCAATTGCCGTTCTTATAACCCATACTTTTAGGCCGTGGCTATAAATTACTTAGAAAAAGAAAAAAAAAAAAAAAGTACTACATACAGAGGAAAGCATCGAACACGGTACCGTGGCTATAAACTACTTAGAAAAAATTATTAGAAAAGATAAAAAAAAA